>NZ_CP034225.1:0-4789478 GCF_003864115.1 Kosakonia sp. CCTCC M2018092 | reverse complement strand
AACTCATCCTGCAATCGGGCAAGACACTGCTGCCAAAGCGAAAGTGACACGGCGGACTCCACTCGAACGTAAATCGATAAATAGTAAAGACAGAGACATTAATCTTTTTTGACACACATCGATAAGACCCAGCGGGGTGATGTGCGAACCGCTGTTTACGGTTTTTGCCCCAGAGCGATCGTGGATCGCGATCGGGACCGCGGATCATAGCGTAAACCGTCGAAGAGATCTTCTGTTTCTCACAGATTCTTCACGATTTATCCACAGGCCGATCCGGAACGCGCTAAGTGTAAACGATCCAGGCGCGGGTGCGGGAAGATTTAGGCCGCATATTGGAAAATTAAATGGTTTTCGCCGAATAATCCCATAAACGATCTAAGGAAGATCCAGGCGGATCCTTGCGCTTTGCCATTTGCCCCGTATAATTCTGCCCCCGGCGCGTCTTACTCTTTTCAGGCGCCGGAAGCCGCTTAGTTTTTGCGCAGATCTGTGCAAAAATACGTGCGCTATAAGGAAAGAGAATTGACTCCGGAGTGTACAATTATTACAATCCGGCCTCTTTAATTACCCATGGCTTGCGCGCCGGTCGTTCGATATTCGTTCGGGCATACGCAAAAGTCAGTGAATTTATTCAAGTTTAGGTAGAAATCGCCATGAAACGCACTTTTCAACCGTCTGTACTGAAGCGCAACCGTTCTCACGGCTTCCGTGCTCGTATGGCTACTAAAAATGGTCGCCAGGTTCTGGCTCGTCGTCGCGCTAAAGGCCGCGCACGTCTGACCGTTTCCAAGTAATAAAAGCTAACCCCTGAGTGGTTAAGCTCGCTTTTCCCAGGGAGTTACGTTTGTTAACTCCCACTCATTTCACATTCGTCTTCCAGCAGCCACAACGGGCTGGCACGCCGCAAATCACCATCCTCGGCCGCCTGAATTCGCTGGGGCATCCCCGTATCGGTCTTACCGTCGCCAAGAAAAATGTCAAACGCGCACATGAACGCAATCGGATTAAACGTCTGACGCGTGAAAGTTTTCGTTTGCACCAACATGACCTGCCGGCCATGGATTTTGTGGTGGTGGCAAAGAAAGGGGTTGCCGACCTCGATAACCGTGCTCTCACGGAAGCGTTGGAAAAATTATGGCGCCGCCATTGTCGCCAGGCTCAAGGGTCCTGATAGCCCTTATACGGGTCTACCAACGCCTGATTAGTCCGCTACTCGGGCCGCACTGCCGTTTCACCCCTACCTGTTCTCACTATGGAATTGAGGCCTTGCGCAGGTTTGGGGTGTTAAAAGGCAGTTGGTTGACAGTGAAACGCGTATTAAAATGCCACCCTTTACATCCGGGTGGCGACGATCCCGTCCCGCCAGGACCTTCTAAAACCAGAGAACACTAACGATGGATTCGCAACGCAATCTTTTTATCATCGCTTTGTTGTTCGTGTCTTTCATGATCTGGCAAACGTGGGAGAAGGAACAAAATCCTCCTCCGGCGCAGCAGCAGACCACGCAGACTACGACCACCGCAGCGGGTAACGCAGCCGACCAGAGCGTTCCGGCCAGTGGCCAGGGGAAACTGATTACGGTTAAAACCGACGTGCTTGAGCTGACCATCAACACCCGTGGTGGTGATGTTGAGCAGGCACTGCTCCCGACGTACCCGAAAGAGCTGGGTGCCAACGAGCCGTTCCAGTTACTGGAAACCACGCCTGAGTTTGTCTACCAGGCGCAGAGCGGTCTGACCGGCCAGAACGGCCCGGACAACCCGGCTAACGGCCCACGTCCGCTGTATAACGTCGATAAAGATGCGTTTGTGCTGGCAGAAGGCCAGAACGAGCTGGCGATCCCGCTGACCTATACCGATGCGGCAGGCAATACCTTCACCAAAACCTTCACCCTGAAACGCGGTGAATATGCGGTGAACGTTGGCTACAGCGTGAAAAACGCCGGTGCGACACCGCTGCAGGTTGCCACCTTTGGTCAGCTGAAGCAGACCATCAAACTCCCTTCTCACCGCGATACCGGCAGCAGCAACTTTGCGCTGCACACCTTCCGCGGCGCGGCGTACTCCACGCCGGACACCAAGTATGAGAAGTACAAGTTTGACACCATCGCCGATGACGAAAACCTGAACGTCAGCTCAAAAGGCGGCTGGGTTGCGATGCTGCAACAATATTTCGCCACGGCGTGGATCCCACGTAACGACGGCGCGAATAACTTCTACACCACGAATCTGGGCAACGGCGTTGCGGCAATCGGCTACAAATCTCAGCCGATTACCATCGCAGCAGGCCAGACTGGCTTACTGAACAGCACCCTGTGGGTCGGCCCGGAAATTCAGGACAAGATGGCCGCTGCGGCGCCGCACCTGGATCTGACCGTGGATTACGGCTGGTTGTGGTTCATCTCTCAGCCGCTGTTTAAGCTGCTGAAATGGATCCACAGCTTCCTCGGCAACTGGGGCTTCTCTATCATCGCGATCACCTTCATCGTGCGCGGCATCATGTACCCGCTGACCAAAGCGCAGTACACCTCGATGGCGAAAATGCGCATGCTGCAGCCGAAGATTCAGGCAATGCGTGAGCGTCTGGGCGATGATAAGCAGCGTATGAGCCAGGAAATGATGGCGATGTACAAAGCGGAGAAAGTGAACCCGCTGGGCGGCTGCTTCCCGCTGCTGATCCAGATGCCAATCTTCCTTGCGCTCTACTACATGCTGATGGGCTCCGTTGAGCTGCGCCATGCGCCGTTCGCGCTGTGGATCCACGATCTCTCGGCGCAAGACCCGTACTACATCCTGCCGATCCTGATGGGCGTAACGATGTTCTTCATTCAGAAGATGTCGCCGACCACCGTGACCGACCCGATGCAGCAGAAGATCATGACCTTTATGCCGGTCATCTTCACGGTGTTCTTCCTGTGGTTCCCGTCTGGTCTGGTGCTGTACTACATCGTCAGCAACCTGGTAACCATTCTGCAGCAGCAGCTGATTTACCGTGGTCTGGAGAAACGTGGTCTCCATAGCCGCGAGAAGAAAAGCTCTTAATACGCTTCATTCTTTAAGCTGCATGTGCGTTGGCTGCACTTGCTCACCCCAGTCGTTTACTGATGTAAACTTCTGGGGACTCGCAAGCTTGCCGCCTTCCAGCAACTTAAATTATTTTGCGTATTACCTGTAAGATTTAGACAAGGCGGTCAACTGACCGCCTTTCTTATTTTGAGATTTTGGAAAATAAACCATGAGCCATAACGACACTATCGTCGCCCAGGCAACCCCACCGGGACGCGGTGGTGTGGGCATCCTGCGTATCTCCGGTCTGAAAGCGCGCGACGTCGCGCAGGCGGTGCTGGGCAAGCTGCCGAAACCGCGTTATGCCGACTATCTTGCGTTTCAGGACGCCGACGGCAGCGCGCTGGACCAGGGCATTGCGCTGTGGTTCCCCGGCCCCAACTCCTTTACCGGTGAAGATGTGCTGGAACTACAGGGCCACGGCGGCCCGGTGATCCTCGATCTGCTGTTAAAGCGCATTCTGATGCTGCCCGGCCTGCGCATCGCTAAACCGGGCGAATTCTCTGAGCGCGCGTTTCTCAATGACAAGCTCGACCTGGCGCAGGCAGAAGCGATCGCTGACCTGATTGACGCCAGCTCCGAGCAGGCCGCCCGTTCGGCGCTTAACTCCCTGCAAGGCGCGTTTTCTGCGCGCGTTAATCATCTGGTGGAAGCACTCACTCACCTGCGCATCTACGTCGAAGCGGCAATAGACTTCCCGGATGAGGAGATCGACTTTCTCTCTGACGGCAAAATCGAAGCGCAGCTTAATGATGTGATAAGCGATCTTGATGCGGTTCGCGCCGAAGCGCGCCAGGGCAGCCTGCTGCGTGAAGGGATGAAAGTCGTAATTGCCGGGCGCCCAAACGCCGGGAAATCGAGCCTGCTTAACGCGCTGGCCGGTCGCGAAGCGGCGATCGTCACCGATATCGCCGGTACCACGCGCGATGTGCTGCGTGAACATATCCATATCGACGGAATGCCGCTGCACATTATCGATACCGCCGGGCTGCGCGAAGCCAGCGACGAAGTAGAGCGCATCGGGATTGAGCGTGCCTGGCAGGAGATTGAGCAGGCGGACCGCGTGCTGTTTATGGTGGACGGCACTACCACTGACGCCGTCGATCCGGCGGATATCTGGCCTGACTTTATCGCCCGTTTACCGGCGAAACTGCCGATCACCGTAGTGCGTAATAAAGCAGACGTGACCGGCGAGCAGCCGGGTATCAGCGAAGTGAACAATCACTCACTTGTTCGCCTCTCTGCGCGCACCAACGAAGGGGTGGACGTGCTGCGTCAGCATCTCAAGCAGAGCATGGGTTTCGACACCAGCATGGAGGGCGGCTTCCTTGCGCGTCGTCGTCACTTACAGGCGCTGGAAATGGCGGCTGAGCATCTGCAACAGGGCAAAGCGCAACTGCTGGGTGCCTGGGCGGGCGAGCTGCTCGCAGAGGAGTTACGTCTGGCGCAGCAGAGCCTGAGCGAGATCACCGGCGAATTTACTTCTGATGACCTGCTGGGCAGGATTTTCTCAAGTTTCTGTATTGGTAAATAATCCCTCATCCCGCGGCTGGCGGGCGTTTTAACGCTCGTTAGCCGTCATTTCATCACTTTTTCTGAAAGTGCTCCCCATTGACGAAAGAAAGTGTAAATATCACCCCTTAGGACTTTTCAGATGGGACTTTTCGCATTAAAACCTATTCATCACAGGCGATAATGTCGATTATCGATTTGATTCACGCAGCCCATTATCACGGAGCGAAAAATGGCGACACACTTTGCAAGAGGGATCCTCTCAGAAGGTCATCTTGTCTCGACCCGGCTCCCTCAGGCGTGCCTTGAGGCCGCAGGGCAACTACCGGAACATCGCCGCTCACGTTATATCGCTTCCCGGGCGCTGCTCGCAGAGATGATGTTTATGCTTTATGGCATCAGCGAACTGCCGGAGATGGTGGTTGAGGAGAGCGGACGACCGCGCTTCGCCGACAGCAGCCTGCCGAGCTTTTCACTGGCCTACGCCGGGAATTTGGTTGGCGTTGCCATCGCTACCGAAGGCGAGTGCGGCCTTGATATGGAGTTACAGCGCGCGACGCGCAGCTTCCATAGCCCGCACGGGCACAAACACACGTTCAGCAACAATGAGCAGCTGTGGATAAACAACCAGAACGATGCCAGTGAAGCGCAAACGCAGCTGTTAACGCTGCGCCAGAGCGTGATGAAGCTGATTCACCAGATGCAGGACGACCCGATGCAGCTCCAGCTGCTGCCCGGCTCAGGACGCCTTCGCGTCACGCGGCATGCAAAGGTAGAAGTGATGTGCGATGCCGAAGATGTGCTGATTTGGTCTGTTGCGGTCGCGCCAGCGATTGAAAGCCTGCGCATCTGGGAGTTTGATAGCCAGAAAGGGTGGCACTATCTGACGGATGTGCTGACCCGCGCCAACGATCCGGCTTCCCGCCTGATGCGTTTCACCAGCCTGCCCGCCGAAAAAGCGTTGATCTGAATAAGCGTGAGATAAGGCTTTCCCTCCCCCGAAACGGGAGAGGGAGAAGGGATTAATGCGCGTCGATAAAGACGATTTTCAGCAGGAACAGCAGCGCCACGACAATAACGCACGGGCTAAGCTCGCGCAGACGGCCTGTACCGATTTTCATCACGCAGTAGGAGATAAAGCCAAGCGCGATCCCCTCGGTGATGGAGAAGCTGAACGGCATCATCACGGCAGTAATAAACGCCGGTACCGCTTCGGTGAGATCGTCCCACTTCACACGCGCCAGGCTTGAGGTCATCAGCACCCCAACGTAAATCAGCGCGCCCGCAGCCGCATAACCCGGCACCATTCCCGCAAGCGGCGAGAGGAAGATCACCAGCAGGAACAGCAAACCCACGACTACTGCCGTCAGGCCGGTACGCCCGCCAACGGAGACACCCGAAGAGGATTCAATGTAGGCCGTAACCGACGATGTGCCGAAGAAGGAGCCGGTGACAGAGGAGATACTGTCAACGTAGAGGGCCTGTTTCATGCGCGGGAATTTGCCTTTCTCATCCACCAGCCCGGCTTTGTCGGTCACGCCGATCAGCGTCCCGGAGGAGTCGAAGAGGTTCACCAGCATAAACGAGAAGATAACGCCCGCAAGACCGAGGTTAAAGGAGCCGGCGAGATCGACATTGCCCACCACCGACATCACGCTTGGCGGCGTAGAGACAATCCCGTGATACTGCACATCGCCCAGCAGCCAGCCCAGAAGCGTGGTCACGACGATAGAGACCAGCACCGCGGCGTGAATATTGCGCGACGCCAGAATGGCGATGATAAAGAAGCCAAGCACGCCCAGCAGCACGCTGTGCGACGTCAGATTACCGATGCTGACCAGCGTCTCTTTGTTGGCGACGATCACGCCCGCATTCTTCAGGCCCATCATGCCGATAAACAGGCCGATCCCGCTGGTGATGCCGACGCGCAGGCTCATCGGGATATTGGCAATCATCCAGTAACGTACGCGGAAAATGGTCAGCAACAGCAGACCGACTGCACCCCAGAAGATCGCGCCCATGCCGACCTGCCAGGAGAGCCCCATTGCGCCCACCACCACAAAGGCGAAGAAGGCGTTCAATCCCATTGCCGGAGCCAACGCGACCGGCAGGTTAGCCACCAGACCCATCAGGATGCTGCCGAACGCAGCAATCAGACAGGTGGTAACAAAAACTGCGCTGGTATCCATTCCGGCGACGCCTAAAATTTGCGGGTTAACGAAAACGATGTAGACCATCGTTAAAAACGTCGTGAAGCCGGCGATCACTTCGGTGCGCGCCGTTGTACCGTGGTCACGCAGTTTGAACACGCGGTCAAGCAACCCCGGGCGAGAGGCCTGGGAAGTCTGTTGTTGGCTCATTATCAATTTCCGGAATAGGAGGGAAAATTCGTCGCTATCCTATACCAAAATGAGGCAGTATTGACGGTTACCACGCACTTTTTTTCATTGAATTTGCTTATACGGCAACGATTGCGTCCCGCAATCTGCGTTAAGTAATCGTTAAACTTGTAATCACAGGAAATGGCATGTCCCACATTGAAGCGATCTTTTTCGACTGTGACGGCACCCTGGTCGATAGCGAAGTGATCTGTTCCCGCGCATACGTCCATATGTTTCAAACCGTTGGCATCACGCTGGACCTTGAAGAGGTCTTTAAGCGTTTCAAAGGTATGAAGCTGTATGAAATTATTGATGTTATCGGCGAGGAACATGGTAAAACGCTGGATAAAGCTACTCTTGAGCCGGTTTATCGCGCCGAAGTGGCGCGGCTGTTCGACAGCGAACTGGAGGTGATTCCGGGTGCCAGTGCTCTGCTTGATGCCGTTAGTGTACCCATGTGCGTGGTCTCTAACGGGCCGGTGAGCAAAATGCAACACTCATTAGGTAAACTTGGGATGTTGCACCACTTTCCGGAAAAACTGTTTAGTGGCTATGACATCCAGCGCTGGAAGCCCGATCCAGCGTTAATGTACCATGCAGCAGAGGTACTCGATGTCTCGCCGGAAAAGTGCATTCTGGTGGATGATTCCGCCGCCGGAGCGCAATCTGGCATTGCGGCAGGGATGGAAGTGTTTTACTTCTGCGCCGATCCGCATAACGTACCTATCGATCACCCAAAAGTGACGACATTTACTGACTTAGCACAGCTGCCAGCATTGTGGCGTGCTCGCGGGTGGTCTGTTACGCGCTAACTTACCTACAAAACAGGATGTTTTTATGGACCAGAATAATCGCCCTCTCCCGGTATTCAAATACCATCCACAGCCCCTGGAAACGGGCGTCTTCTCTGAAGGCAAAACCGTGACCTGCGCCTGTTGTTCACAGCCAACAGACGTCTACTACACCAACCCGTTCTTTACTGCTGAAGATGTCGATACGCTCTGCCCCTGGTGCATTGCCGATGGCTCAGCAGCAGAGAAATTCAACGGCACATTTCAGGATGATTGCAGCCTTGAAGGTGTAGAAGGGGAGTTTGACGATGAGGGCGAATTTACCGGCTTTAGCAGTTCGTGGCCGGAAGCTACCGTTGCTGAGTTGACGCAACGTACCCCAGGCTATTGCGGTTGGCAGCAGGAACACTGGCTGGCGCACTGCAATGATTTCTGCGCCTTTATCGGTTACGTCGGCTGGAAAGAGATAGCCGACAAGCTGGATCAGTTTGCCGATCTGGATGCCGATTGCCGGGCGTTTGGTATGGATATCAATAAACTACAGGAGTATCTGCGCGACGGCGGCGACTGTCAGGGCTACCTCTTCCGCTGCCTCCACTGTGGGAAGCTGCGTTTGTGGGCAGACTTCTCCTGACGACTTGCCCGAAATAAGGAATAAAAGATGTCGGATTTACTTGCGCGTTATCAGGGGTCTCTTCTCGGCCTCGCGGCCGGAGATGCGGTTGGCACAACGGTAGAGTTCAGTCCCAGAGAGAGCTTTACTCCGGTCACCGATATGGTCGGCGGCGGCCCGTTTCATTTAAAAGCCGGGCAGTGGACGGATGACACCTCAATGGCGCTCTGCCTCGCGCATAGCCTGATCGCCTGTAAAGGATTTGATGCGACCGATCAGATGAACCGCTATCTGAACTGGTGGAAGTGGGGCTATTTAAGCTCCACGGGCAGCTGTTTTGATATCGGGATGACCGTCTCATCCGCGCTGCGGCGCTTTACGCTCAAAGGCGAACCCTTTGCCGGCTCGAGCGATCCGAACACGGCGGGCAACGGTTCATTGATGCGGCTGGCGCCGGTGGTGCTCTGGTACTATCCGGATGTGCCAAAGGCGCTGGAGTATGCCGAAGCGTCATCGCGGACGACGCACGCCGCGCCAGAAGCACTGGCCAGCTGTCGTCTGTTCGCGCAGATGCTCATCAATGCGCTACAGGGAAAAAGTAAATCCGACACGCTGACAGATATTGCGCAGCTGCCGGAACAGGCTAATCTGCGCCAGATCGCCGAAGGGCATTACCGGCAGAAATCGCGTGCGGAGGTATTCGGCACCGGTTACTGCGTACAAAGCCTCGAGGCGGCGCTTTGGTGCTTCGCTCATGGGGAGAGTTTCGAAGAGACGATCCTGCTGGCGACCAACCTTGGCGACGATGCGGATACGACTGCGGCGATTGCCGGGCAGCTGGCTGGTGCCTGGTACGGCGTGGAGGGGATCCCGCATCGCTGGCGGGAGAAGCTGTGGCAATGCGATGAGATCGCAACGCTTGCCGGTCAGCTACTCACTAAGTCAGCGTGAAGCAAAACCCCCTCATCAAGAGGGGGTTTTTATTGCGCTTACTCTTTCGGATCTTTCCCGGCGAGCAGCTTGTCCAGCTCGTCGCCGCCAACGTGGCGGAAATCCTGGCCTTTAACGAAGTAGAAGATGTACTCGCAGATGTTCTGGCAGCGGTCGCCGATACGCTCGATAGAGCGAGCGCAGAAGAGGGCGGTCAACACGCTCGGAATGGTGCGGGAATCCTCCATCATGTAGGTCATCAGCTGACGCACAATGCCTTCATACTCCTGATCCACCTTCTTATCTTCGCGATAGACGCGCACCGCTTCGTCAATATCCATCCGCGCAAAGGCGTCGAGCACGTCGTGCAGCATCTGCACGGTGTGACGGCCTAACGACTCAAGGCTGACGAGCAGCGGCTGGTGCTGCTGGGAGAACTTCTCCAGCGCCGTGCGGCAGATTTTATCCGCCACGTCACCAATACGCTCCAGTTCGGCAATGGTTTTGATGATCGCCATCACCAGGCGTAAATCGCTCGCCGTCGGCTGACGCTTGGCGATAATGCGCACGCAGGCTTCATCGATGGCGACTTCCATCATATTGACCTGCTTATCCCCTTCAACAACGCGCTTTGCCAGCTCGCTGTCCTGGTTATGCATGGCGGTGATCGCATCCGAGAGCTGCTGCTCCACCATTCCACCCATCGTCATGACCTGAGTGCGAATGCTTTCCAGCTCAGCGTTAAACTGCCCGGAAATATGTTTGTTAAGGTTCAGATTGTCCATGGTGCACTCCAAATGCCCGACAAATTTCACGTGGTAACGAGGTGGCTGCCACCTCTGTGGTTCGGCAATCAGCCGTAGCGCCCGGTAATGTAATCTTCCGTTTGCTTCTTTGCAGGCTTGGTGAACAGATCGTCTGTATTGCTGAACTCAATCAACTCACCGAGATACATAAACGCAGTGTGATCGGAACAGCGCGCCGCCTGCTGCATGTTGTGCGTCACGATAACGACGGTGTAATCCTGCTTAAGCTCGGTGATCAGCTCTTCGATACGGCCGGTTGAGATGGGATCAAGTGCCGAGCAAGGCTCATCCAGCAGCAGCACTTCCGGGCGAATAGCAATGCCGCGCGCGATGCAGAGACGCTGCTGCTGGCCGCCGGAGAGAGAGTAGCCGCTCTGGTGCAATTTATCCTTGGTTTCATTCCACAATGCGGCCTTGGTCAAGGCCCACTGCACGCGCTCGTCCATATCCGGGCGCGAAAGCTTTTCAAACAGACGCACGCCAAAGGCGATGTTGTCGTAAATCGACATCGGGAACGGCGTCGGTTTCTGGAACACCATGCCCACTTTCGCGCGCAGCAGCGCGATATCCTGGGTATTGGTGAGAATGTTGTCGCCATCCAGCAGGATTTCGCCTTCGGCGCGCTGCTCCGGATAGAGCTCATACATTTTGTTAAAGGTGCGCAGCAGCGTGGATTTCCCGCAGCCAGACGGCCCGATAAACGCCGTCACCTGATTTTTGGCAATATCCAGGCTGATGTTTTTCAGTGCATGGAATTTGCCGTAATAGAAGTTCAAATCACGAACCTGAATCTTGCCCGGCGTAGTATCAACCATACTCATTTATCTCTTTCCTCAACTCGACGCCGCCTTCGCCGCGTCGCAAAAATTAACCGTGTCGATTCTTAGCGAAGACAACGCGCGCCAGAATGTTCAACAGCAGTACGCAGAGCGTGATAATCAGCACCCCGGCCCAGGCCAGCTGCTGCCATTCGGCAAACGGGCTCATGGCGAATTTGAAAATCGTCACCGGCAGGTTAGCGATAGGCTGCATCATGTCGGTGCTCCAGAACTGGTTAGAGAGCGCCGTAAAGAGCAGCGGTGCCGTTTCACCCGCGATACGCGCTATCGCCAGCAGTACGCCGGTCATGATGCCGGAGACAGAGGCTTTCAGCGTAATCGCGGAGATCATCTTCCACTTCGGCGTGCCCAGCGCGTAAGCCGCTTCACGCAGGCTGTCCGGCACCAGTTTCAGCATGTTTTCCGTGGTACGAATGACAATCGGCACCTGCAGCAGCGCCAGCGCAATCACGCCTGCCCAGCCGGAGAAGTGCTGCATCTGCGCCACCACGATGGTGTAGACGAACAGGCCGACCACAATAGAGGGGGCGGAGAGCAAAATGTCGTTGATAAAACGGATAATCTCGGCGAGCCAGGATTTACGGCCATACTCCGCCAGGTAGATCCCCGCCATAATGCCCAGCGGCGTACCGATTACCGTCGCCCACAGGATCAGCAGGCCACTGCCCGCCAGGGCGTTCGCCAGACCACCGCCTGCGGTATTTGGCGGCGGGGTCGATTCGGTAAACAGCGCCAGCGACATGCCGTCGATACCGCGCGTCACGGTAGAGAAGAGGATCCACACCAGCCAGAAGAGGCCAAACACCATGGTCGCCATCGAGAGCGTCAGGGCGATACGGTTTTTCAACCGGCGGCGCGCCTGCATTTTGCGACGCGATTCAGCCAGCTCTGCGGTGTGCTGCATTTCAAGCGTAGCCATCAGCGTGCCCCCTCGTTTTTCGCCAGGCGCAGGATCATAAATTTCGAGATCGCCAGCACGATAAAGGTGATAACAAACAGAATCAGCCCCAGCTCCATCAGCGCCGCGACGTGCAGGCCCGATTCCGCTTCAGCAAACTCATTCGCCAGGGCGGAGGTGATGCTGTTGCCCGGCATATAGAGCGAGGCGCTGTCGAGCTGGTAGGTGTTGCCGATGATAAAGGTCACCGCCATGGTTTCACCCAGCGCGCGGCCGAGACCGAGCATGACGCCGCCTATCACCCCGTTTTTGGTAAACGGCAGCACGATGCGCCAGATCACCTCCCAGGTGGTGCAGCCGATGCCGTAAGCCGACTCTTTCATCATCACCGGGGTCTGTTCGAACACATCGCGCATCACCGCCGCAATGTAGGGGATGATCATAATCGCGAGGATCACCCCGGCGGCGAGAATACCAATACCGAACGCCGGGCCGGAGAAGAGGGCGCCGACAAACGGAATATTGGAGAGCACATTGCCGACCGGCTCCTGGAAATAGGTCGCGAACAGCGGGGCGAAGATAAACAGCCCCCACATGCCGTAAACGATACTCGGGATCGCCGCCAGCAGTTCAATGGCGATACCCAGCGGGCGCTTCAGCCAGCCGGGTGAGAGTTCCGTCAGGAACAGCGCGATACCGAAGCTCACCGGCACGGCGATCAGCAGAGCGATAACAGAAGTCACGATGGTGCCGTAAATGGGCACCAGCGCGCCGTAAATTTCATTCGGCGCATCCCACTCTTTGGTCCACAGGAAGGAGAAACCAAATTTCTGGATGCTGGGCCAGGAGGAGAAAATCAGCGAAACGATGATGCCGCTCAGCAGCAATAGCACAATCAGCGCAGCCAGTCTTACCAGTGCGCTGAAGATCATGTCGCCTTTTTTACCCGGTGGGTTAAATGCCGGCTTGGTTGCAGCCATAAATTACTCTTCAGTTTGACGTCTTACGAAGTTGCCCGCAGGCGCTTGCGCTTACCGGGCCTACAGAGGATCTGTAAGGCGGATGGTGTAAGCGCCATCCGCCATGTTCTTCAAAAATCAGCGATTAGTAAACGGCTTTACCGCTGCTGTCTTTCACGTTGGTTTTCCATGCGGCGCGAACTTGTTCAACAACGCTGCTCGGCAGGGTTGCGTAGTCGAGATCGTTAGCCTGCTTGCCGCCGTTTTTGTACGCCCAGTCAAAGAACTTCAGCACTTCAGCGCCCTGCTCAGGTTTCGCCTGCTCTTTGTGTACCAGGATGAAGGTGGTGGAGGTGATTGGCCACACATCAGCACCTTTCTGGTTGGTCAGGTCCTGGGCGAAGGATTTGCTCCAGTCGATATCTTTTGCCGCGTTAGAGAAGCTCTCTTCGGTCGGGCTAACGGCTTTGCCATCGGCAGACATCAGTTTGGTGTAGGTCAGGTTGTTCTGCTTCGCGTAAGCGTACTCAACGTAACCGATTGAGCCCGGCAGACGCTGAACGAAAGCGGCGATGCCGTCGTTACCTTTACCGCCCAGACCGGTCGGCCAGTTAACGGTAGAGCCAGCACCGACTTTAGATTTCCACTCTTCGTTCACTTTCGCCAGGTAGCTGGTGAAGACGAATGAAGTACCGGAACCGTCAGCGCGGCGAACCACGGCGATGTTCTGTGAAGGCAGTTTCAGGCCCGGGTTGAGTTTGGCGATAGCCGCGTCGTCCCATTTTTTGATTTTGCCGAGGTAGATATCGCCCAGCGTTTTACCGTCGAGAACCAGCTCGCCAGATTTAACGCCCGGTACGTTGATAGCCAGCACGATGCCGCCGATCACAGTCGGGAACTGGAACAGGCCTTCCTGGGAGAGTTTTTCGTCAGACAGCGGTGCATCGGATGCGCCGAAATCGACGGTTTTAGCGGTGATCTGCTTCACGCCACCAGAGGAGCCGATGCCCTGATAGTTGACCTTATTGCCCGTCTCTTTTTGGTAGGTATCAGCCCACTTGGCATACACCGGCGCAGGGAAAGTTGCGCCCGCACCAGTCAGGCTAGCTGCGGCATTTACAGCAAAAGCACTCAGAGAAAAGGTCGCGGCGACAACAGTTGCGACAGTGGTACGCATAACGTTCATAATGTCTCCTGCAGGGATCGTAAATCGTTGTTTGAGTTGCTACTCGGAGCAAAATAGGACACTTTGATGACAGTTATATGCAACGATTGTTACTGTTTGATGACAGCCGGAAAATAACGTTGCCCGCGCGAATGAAAAATTGATTAATCAAAGCGTTAAACAAAACGCCCTCAGAAAAAGTTCAGACATATTTTAGTTTTGTGACAGTGAAAAAATAGCTGAACCTGGCAAGAATTCCTCAAAAAAAGCAAAAAGGCTGCTCTCAGAGCAGCCTTTTTATTGAACAGGATTTTATCTTGCGACAGCGCGCAGCATCATGGAAAGAACCTCAACCAGGTTTCGCCCCAGGCTCATCATTTGCTGCATAACCTCATGCGCTTTTTCCAGAGTGTCATTCAGCGTTTTAACGTAGGCCTGAGCGCCTTTATCCTGCAAATCCGCAACAGAACGTTCTTGTTCACTCTGCCGCGTTTCGCTACTGGCAGACCAGTTAAAAATACCGCTGGAGGTTTGCCCGACGCTCTGGCCGAGCAGTAAACCGCTCTCACCGCCTTGCAGACCAAATCCCAGCGTCGCTCCGCCGCCAATAATTGAGCCGATAGCCCCCAGCTCCGAGGCAACGTAGCTTTTATCAATCGCCTGCATTCGGGTATGTAAGGTGTTTACCTCCAGATTCCAGGCGAGTTCCTGTTTCGTCTGGTTATAGTACTGCATGGTGTCGCGTAGTTGTTTGGCCAGCAGCAGTAGCTTTGACCAGATATCATCAAAAATCGTGAGCATCGATTCCGCAGGATCACTATTGCCTGGCTCGTTGCTACCGTGGGTATTAATGGGCAGCTCCGGTGCGTCCGGGGGATAAGCCGTTGTGTACACAGGCTGCAAACTAACGTGGTTGAATGTCATTTTTGCTCTCCCATCAGGCCCGTCCGACAGCAATACCCGCCAGCACCGTGCCGTAGTCATCTATTATCGTCAGTGAACTCTCAACGGCTTCACTGCCGTACCGCCAGGCTTCCTGTAGCCTGGCTTGTTGTGTTTTCTTCTGCTCTTCGGTCCACTCCTCAATCAAACCGATAAACGTCTGTTGGGCGATGAGTTTCTCAATCTGCCTGCGGGTAACCGCGGCCGTTGCCTCGATAACACCCGAGGCGATAAGTTCGCTGGCTTTAGCTGTTGACCTGACGATCTGCAGCGTTGTGTTGACGCTATCGGTCAATAAGGCACGCATTATTTGTGCGCGCAGTTTGCTGATGATGGCTTTACGCACTCCCTCTTCTGAGAGTTCCGCTCCCGCTTTTAACAGCATGTCCGCTGCCGCCTGTGCTGCGGCTTTTACCATCGACTCGACGCCCGCCCGTGTGAAATTCTTTCCCACGTTTTTTATCATCCAGGCTTCGGCCTTAGCGGATCGGGCGCTGGCTTCGATGGCCATATTGCTGACATCCACCATTTCGCGTCCGGCGTTGAGCGCAAAATCCTGTCCGAGTTGTTCACTTACCGCCGCGCCCAGTTCGTCGAAAAGCCCCATCAGCTCATTGCCGGCCACGCCTTGCGTCATCTTCGCCAGGCTTTCGAGGAGGCGCTCACTGATGCCCGCGTCCAGCGCTTTGCCGGTGGCGGAAACAAGCGCCCGCGCGGCGAGAAAACCACGGCCTATCTGCAAAATATCCAGCGTCATAGCAATTCCCTCACAGCTCAACTGTGCGGTGCCTGCGCCGTCAATAATCGCCTGACAGCTCTCTTTATCAGCCCCCATCAACAGCGCCGTCTCGGTTGCCGCTTTAACCATTGCCGAGACGGCAGCAGAGAACCAGGCAACACCATCCACACACGCCAGAGGATCGGCCGTCACCAGCCCTTCAGCCATCTTCATCAGCCCGACAACGGCCTCAACGACACCGATAATCCAGTCAAACAGTGCATTGATAATTCCTGCCTTACGGGCTCTATCAAGTTGTTCAATCGCTTTTTGAATTTGTTGCTGGTACTCCTCCACCCGTTTGTCGCGCAAAATGCGCTGGACGTCGGTCGCCCGCTCAAGTTGCTGGCACAAAGAGTGTGCATTACTGCCGAAAACATTAAGCAATAGCTGAGTCATCATCATCGACAACGTGGAAGGGCTCATTGACATCCCGTTGCACAGCATCGTCGTGTCTGGCGCAACAAAAACCCGATTGTCTTGCTGCCGATGGGTTAGGGCAGTGAGGCCGATAAGAGGACCTTTAGCGTGGTCAGCGTAAATTCGCTCCATGGTTTTATCCTGTCAGAGAGAGGCCAGCGCCTTTTCATGAAAAGGTTTTCTGCGCAATCTGCGTACAAATATCGCCCCATTTATTAAGCAGCCCGGTTAGTTGAGTAATAACCGCATTCATCTGTTGGGACATTTTTTGAATGGTCAGCTGTCCCTGAGTCATGAGATCGGTATCCCTGTTGGCGCTATTATCCAGCGCTGCCTTTACCGCCTGTAACCCGCCTTTATCCAGTGTCGCACTGGCGTCAGCGCTTTTTTTAATATATTGATCGATGGTTTCGCCATTAATAGAAATACCGTTATCACGCATATATTTAATAACGTCATCAGGTATCTTCTTTCGTGTTTTATCATCCCCTTTAGCCACCTCAGCAATAACCTCATCCATCCGGTTGGACATCTGCTGTGTTTTCCTGGCACGCTCGGCGCTCTCTTTAATATCAAGATATTGATTGTTGGCTATCTCCTGAATAGAGAGCAGCAATGTCTGTAAGACGCTATAGCCATAAGCAAACGGATTATCGCTGCTCAGCGTGCCTGTAGGGAGATCCTCTGCCGTATGCTGATGCCCGGCAACCGGTAAACTCGCACCCCATGAAATATTTCTTAAGCTCATGTTATTTCCCTCTTTTGACGATTGAGTTGATCTCCCTGGCAACAGTCGTTACGCATTTGCATATCAAGCTGTTGCAGTTGAGCTTCCAGTTTCTTGAATAAGAGCGTTATTAACTTTAAATCTGTGCTGGCCTGCTGGTTAAGCGCAGGCAAACCGCCAGAAAAAAAATCATCAAGGCCGCTAACGGTAAATTTGAGCTGGTTAAATTCATCAAAACAGCGTTGCAGCCTTTTATACTCTCGCTCTAATTCTTGATACGCAGTGCAACCCCTTTTTTGTTCTTTCATTATTCACCTTCACGCCTGATCACCATTTAAATGGCAGTTGTGATATCGGTAATAAATAATTTCAATAATATCTTCAGCCTGTATAAGCGTTTGCAGCAATAAGGTCTTTTCCTGAGATCTCTCCCGCGGCTGGTATGACATATTCTCCAGTCGAGAGCGGGCATTTTTTAATTGCAGGATAATGGCCTGCGCCTCAGATTGAGTCAGGCTTAACCTGTCCTCCAGCTGGGTGATGGTTGCCATAGATGTGCTCACTTAAAAATCTAACGGGAAGTTGATTAAGCCATCTTGCTGAGCGATCGCCACAACATGGGCATCCAGTTGCACTATTTTTCCGCCTGCCGGTAACCGGCTGCCCACCCGCAAGCGTTCGCCATTGGTCAGCAAAAGATAGTTGCCCCTGCGCCCCTGAACGTAAGCGGAAACAGGCGCAGGCAGATATTTCCCTCCGTCATGGGATGCGGCGACCGGCTGATAGCTCAGGGAAAGTTGCGGATAGCGCGTTTGCAATTCAGCCATCGCCTTTTGCAATCGCTGCTGATGAGGTGGATCAAGAATGCCACTGATAACAAAGGCGTTGTGCATGGGCGTGACGTTGACCAGACCTATAAGCTCGTTTTGCGCCATCGCGGCAATAATCGCCTCACTCTGCACCTGATGTGGGTTATCGATCTGCCAGTGCTGCAGGCCGGGTATGTCATTCAGCTGCGTCTGCGCCATCGACCATTGTTGATCCATATGAATATCAGCATGAATCAGAACCTTGCCCGCCCCCTGCCAGGAGACTTCTGCATTGTGGTAGCCAGCCTGCAACAGCGTATCCAGCACTTCGCTTGCCAGCCGATCGGCACAGATAACCTCATCCCGGTAGACCACTCCCCAGCCATCCAGCGTCACTCTTACCTTTTGCATCTGCTTGCTTGCCTGGCAGTAGCCTGACAGCTGTAAACTGCCGTCTGGCTTCCAGTTGGCATGGATGTCAGGAAACAGATCGCTTTGACGCAGCAGTGATTTAACACGCTGATGCAGGCTATCAACGGCGGCAGGGGGTTTTCCCGCTGACAACAGCGCGCCGATCCCTCCGGTAAATAATAAAAGCAGACCGGCTAGCCACCCATACTGACGCCAGGGTACCGGAATTCGATAACCCGCAAGCTGGCTCTCCTTACTACCAAACGCCAGGGCAATGCCCGCAACCTCGAGTACGCCGCTGACGGGTAGCGGTTTATCCGGCCGGTGTCTGCGCCCGTTAAGCCGGATGCTGGCTTTTCCTGCCTCAACGAACAGGCACCCTTGCTGTTCGTAGAGCACGATGTTCCCGTTTGTGGTAAGGGGAATGCAGATATCACATC
The DNA here is from genome assembly GCF_003864115.1 of Kosakonia sp. CCTCC M2018092. NCBI lineage: Bacteria > Pseudomonadati > Pseudomonadota > Gammaproteobacteria > Enterobacterales > Enterobacteriaceae > Kosakonia > Kosakonia sp. CCTCC M2018092. Next base: position 4,770,992 of record NZ_CP034225.1, on the reverse strand, counting down.
CCTGTTCCCCCAACGACAAGCGCCCCTCGGTGAGCCATACCTCTCGCCCCGCCAAAAGGCGGCTTAACATCCTGATTTTCCAGTTATTACTCATGAGGTGTTCCGTTATTAACGACGGAGGCCTTGATCAGAAAAAGGCGTACAACACTCTGGACCTGATGGGTATCGCTGCGAAATAAGCGCCCGACAGCAGGGATGTCGCCCAATAGTGGGATCTTGTTTTGCGATTGAATCTGGCGATCCTGTTTGAATCCACCCAGTAATAAGCTCTGCCCGGCCAACAGCGTGGCCTGCGACGCAATCTCGGCATTTTGAATATCAGGCAACGTTTCACTGCTGCGGTGGAGATCGCTTTGTTGGCTGTCCTGAATATTCAGGTCCAGCATGATCTTTTGCCTGCCGTTATCCTCCAACAGCCTTGGCGTAACGCGCAGCAACGATCCGGCAGTCACCGATTCCAGTTTGGCCACCTTTTCGGACTCGAGGCGGGTATAGAAGGTAATATTTTTGTCCATGATCGCCTGTACGTTATTAAGTGTGACCACAGAGGGCTGGGACAGAACGTACGCCTGAGAACTCTGCTCCAGAGCGGACAAGCGCACCATAAAGCCAGACGTGTCGCTGATTACGGTGGAAAAACCGCTACCGGCCCGATTATTGGCCGCGGAATCAAACGCAAACTTACCTCCCCCAAAGGGAATGGTGCCTCCCCAGTCGATGCCCAACTGATTAAGATCGCCAGCGTTGACATCTATAATCTTGACGGAGATTTCTATCATTTGTGGACGCTGATCCAATTGCGCGATCAGTTGCCGATAGTTCGCCATATTGGCTATACGATCGCGGACGATAACCGCGTTTTGCCGGGGATCGGCCGCAAATACCGGCAGTTCCTGCGTTGCAGGCGAGCCGCTATTTGCCGACGTGCCAGACTTATTCATATCGCGCAGAACGCTGACAATGCCCGGCACCACAACGGTTTGATCGCGATATTGATAACGACTATCCACTGCGGCAGCGTATTTAAGCGGGAATACACTCACGCTCACCGCATCATCTTTTCTTTTGGTCAATGTGCTATCAAGCATGGTGGCGAGCTGGCTAAGACGCGTGAGGCAGGCAGGTACGCCGCTTACATCGACGGCGTTAGCACCTGCGATATGCCTTGCCTCGCAACTTTGTGATGAAAGCAGCTTCTGGTTACGTAAATCGCGCATGAAGGCGCCCGCCGACAATGTATCGAAAGTAATAACTTGATGCCTTAATAGCGAAGCGGGGTAAACATATAACATATCGCTGTCAAACCAGGTCACCAGATTATATTGCGCAGTAAGATTATTAAGTATTTGCAGCGGTGGTCCGTAGGGGATTATTCCGCGAAATGATTCAGTTATTGCCGGATCGATGGAAATGGCCGTATCGTAGTTTTCAGATAATGCACGCAACACATCCGCCAGCGGCATTTTCTTTGTATAGAGCGTAAAATCATCGCCTTTCCACGGAACGTTTTGTCCTGCCGCAACACTCGAAATAGAGAGAAAAAAAAGCATTAAATATTGGCTAATCTTCATAATCCAGCCTCACAGTCGCAATATTGCTGATGTTTTCGAATGACGCTTTTTAAATAACAGGTCAACGACAATTGCTTTTCAAGCTCTGTCGTTATTTGCTGACCAGATAACCGCTCGCCATAATACCCATTTAGCCAGCAACCTTCCGGAGTGAGTTTAAGGGCATAGTCATGAATATCCGGATGAGCGGCAAGCAGTAACGTCAAAGAGGAGAGACATGGCCAGCAACCAACTCCAAAACCATTTAAAAACAGTGAAATAGACAACAAACCACGAATAATTCCTATCCTGCCGGGATGGCCGTTCACAGACATTCGCCAGCCACCACGTTCACTCTCTGACTCTATATCGCATATTGATGGGATATGTTTTAACGCTTCCAGCATGATTAACCCTCCTCTGCCGTTAGCGCATTCTCAGCGAAAATAAAAAGCATGCGATATAGGTAAAAAACCTGATCTGAGATTACACAGGCTAGTAGTTATAATTATTTACATTAAATCACTCTGCGCCCTCAACGGCCTAATTATAGACTGCAAAGAAATTCACATAATTATTTAGCCATTTTTATCGGCAGGGGAAAAACATAAACAAACAGTAAACAAAGCCCTATTTCTTTATATAATTAACAGTATGTAAGGAAGAGAGTATGAAAAAGATAAAACACAGGATGTTATCGCACAATCCACTGGCCTTCAGACTCACTATTCTTATTTCTTTAAGCGCATTTATTTTATGGTTACTATTCGTTTTCTGCACAACTTATATTGCATTATTCAAGGAGCGCCAACGCCTGTTCGGATATTTGGCAAACCGTTCTGCTATGCCAGTGGCGCTATACCCCTCGCGTGAGGTGCTTACTCACGCACTCAGCGCCATCGCCCGGCAACTCCCCTTTGCCCTGTTCACCTTACTGCTGCTGGCATTAACCCTCTATTGGCTGCTTCATTATCTCCTCGGGCAACCGCTCGCCAGGCTTATAACGAGCTACGGACGGCAAGCCAGTAAAGAGAAGAGCGATCATCTCGCCATCATCAGCCATGAATTGCGCACCCCGCTCGGTGGCGTGTTAGGCGCGCTTGAATTACTGCAGACCACTCCTCTGAGTGCCCATCAGAAGGGGATCGCCAATACTGCAAGGCTTTGCACCGTTTCGCTGCTGAGCATCGTTAACGATCTGCTCGACTTTTCGCGAATCGAGTCCGGGCATTTTTCCGTCCATCGTGAAGAGACCGCGTTATTACCGTTACTGGATGAAGCAATACACACCATCCAGGGGCTGGCGCAAAACAAAAAACTGGTGTTGCGTACCTACGTTGATTCGCAAGTACCTCTGCTACTGGAGACAGATAGAGTGCGTTTGCGCCAGATATTGGTTAATCTGCTGGCTAACGCGGTGAAGTTTACAGATACAGGCGGGGTAAGCCTGACGGTTAAGCGCCGCGAAAACCAGCTGATATTAACCGTAAGCGACAGCGGAAAAGGCATAGCCCTGGACCAGCAACAGGCTGTGTTCACCCCCTTTTACCAGGCGGAACGTGATGCACAAGGCACCGGTATCGGGTTAACGATTGCCGCGAACCTGGCAAAGATGCTGGGAGGAGAACTTGAATTACACAGTACACCCGGCTTAGGTACCTGTGTCTCATTATTGCTACCGTTACAATACTCTGCTTTGCCGCAGCCGCTTCGTGGGAGCCTGTCTGCACCGCTCCCCCTTCATCGTCAGCTCACCGCCTGGGGCATAACGTGTGAAGTCAGCCAGCAGCAAGATGAATTTTCCGCAGAAGAACTGCTGTTTCTCCCCGGAAAGCTCTATGACCTGGCAAAGCAAAAACTCCCCGGCGGGGCCGCAGAGCCGCCTGACTACGCTCCGGTGCAGCCCTGGCGCTTGCACACGCTTCTGGTGGATGATGCCGAGCTTAATCGGGAGATCATTGGCAGAATGCTGGTCAGCCTGGGACAAAAAGTCACCTTCGCCGCCAGCGGCCGCGAGGCTCTGAACTACGCACAGCAACATCGCTTTGATTTAGTCCTGATGGATATCCGCATGCCGGGAATTGATGGGTATGAGTGCGCGCGCCTCTGGCGAGAGTGCCGGAACAATCAGGATGCGGATTGTATGATTGTGGCGCTTTCGGCAAATGCCGCCTCCGCGCAGAGTATTGATGGCAATAACGCCGACATACACCATTACCTCACCAGGCCGGTGACACTGGCCAACCTGGCAGACACGATTAGCATTGCGGCGGAGTATCAGCTTCAGCGTAACATCCCATTACAGGCGCAAGATCCGCAGCTCAGCAACGCGCTGTTATCAAAAGATAATCCAATCGCTGTCAGCAGACTTAAGCAGGTTTTGAATGGCCTCATTACCGAGCTGGAAGAGGCGCTCTCCGAAGGTAAAAAAGTCGATAACTTACTGCACTCATTAAAAGGTAGCCTCGGACAGGCGGGCTTCAGAGAGCTGATATGCGATGTCGTCGAGATGGAAAACCGGGTGCGCCACGGGCTGGAGATCACCCCGGCAGAAGTCGCTGATTTAGGCCATAACCTGCAGACACACTTAAATTCATATCCCGATAATTAACATCACGTTATTTTGCGAGGATCGGCTAATGAACGAATATAAAATCGTCATCGTTGATGATCATGAACTCATCGTTAACGGCATTATTAATGCATTATCGACGTGGCCGAGATTTCACGTTATAGCGCATATTGATAATGGTCGGGATATCTATAATAGCTGCATCCGTCACCAGCCTGATATTCTGATACTCGATCTCGGTTTACCCGAAATGAGCGGCATGGATATTATCCCTCAAATACGTTATCGCTGGTCTGCCATGAGCATTCTTGTTTATACGGCTTATGAGGAGGAGTATATGGCCATAAGAGCACTGGCCGCAGGCGCAACCGGATATGTTTTGAAAAAAAGCAGCCAACAGGTGTTAATGGCTGCTTTACAAATGATGGCAGTTAAGAAGCGTTTTATCGACCCGGCATTAAATAAGGAAGCAATTCACCTGATGCTTCTCTCGGAAAAGCAGAACCAACAACTGCTTACCACGCGGGAACGGCAGATTCTAAAGCTTATTAATGAGAGCAATACGAATCGACTTATCAGCGAAAAATTATGTATCAGTATAAAAACAGTAGAAACTCATCGCCTTAACATGATGCGAAAACTGAATGTGCATAAAGTCACTGAATTACTCCATAGCGCCCGCTGCATAGGATTGGTTGATTAAAAAAATCCAATCTGAATAAGTGCTTAACCCGATATCATTCCACAAACCAGCGATTAAGCTATTGCTACATTAAACAGGCAATAGCGCTATCTTGCGCTCAGCCATCACTATTTCCATACAGGATGGCGATCCACACTTATTTCTCATCCCCATCCGCCACTTCACTATCAATATAAGGAGCATCATTATGCCATTTGAAAATAAAAGCATACAAAGCTGTCTTTTACCTGATTACAGTAAAGACGCAATGACCTCTTTGAAGGAGGAAAAATATAAACCGCGAACCCAGCAGGGTTTTCAGATAGCGGAGTATGCGGAAAAAATACGCTCATCCAGTGAGCCCCCGGGTTTTATATTTATCTGCCTGGCTGCGGCAGCGCACCCTGAATTAGTCCATGGAAAAACATTGGTTTTAACCCACGCCAGTGGCGAAAGTTTCGTGGCATCTGACCCGGAAAAAGGGACATTGTCTCCTGTTAATACCGAGACGTTCACAAAGGGTGATCACCCCCCCGCCGAGATCCGAATTGATGATGATCGTTATCTTGCCCGCGTGAACAATACTTTTATCGCAGTTGAAGGAGAAGCTGCGTTCTACAAAGCGGTACTCTCAGCGGTAAAACAGTGCAATGGCGAAAACGTTACTGATGATGAGGTAAAAAATTTCCGCTTTGAACTGGCAGATATAATCGAACAAGAGGCCGATGAGCTGTGGCAGCGCTGGCGGAACTGGTATGAAGGCGATGACAGCCACCACGTCGAAGCGGAGAAGGAGGTCTGGTACGACGCGCAGGAAACGTCAGAAAAAGCCGTCTCGCTTACCGAAGATTGTAAAAGATGCCTGAAACAGCTGCTTTCTCATTATGGTGAGGTCAAAGAGAGCGAACTCTTCCTCTCCGGGCTGGCGAAAGTTTTACCGACGCTGCCCCTGGAAATTGTCATGATGGCCCAGCATCTCTATTCGGCGGTCAAAGAGAGAAAGAACCTCGATTTAGCGATTCTAAGTTCATTAACCCTGGCATCCTCCTGGCTTATCAAAGGGAATATCCTCGCCAGCACCGCGAATTTTATCCGACACAGCATCAGAGAATATCTTGACGACGGCCAGATGGCTGAAGGCAGTAATGCTGCCGCGTACGATCAGTTCTTCACTGCCCTGGCGCTGTTGGCTATCGCCGGTCGACATTACTGGCGGAACAACAATCCGATGCCGCAACGCTCGCTCCTGCAACTCCCCATCTATCTGGAGAGGATCTTGCAACGCGCCAGCCTCTACTGGAACCAGTTAGGGCGCATGTCCTTAAACGCGCCATCTGAATGCAAAATGCGCATTGACGACGGAACCCTTTATGAGTGCGTCAGCGATCCGACCTATAAGCTGCGATATAACCGTGATTTATGGACTTGTGAAAATGTCCCTCGCACTACCGTAACCACAGAGTGCCCCACACAACTTGCGGTGGATGAAGTTCGCCAGACCGAGACAGAGGGTTTTCTACATGTGGTACGTAGGCCGGCCGCCGCGGCATCGGCTGAAGCGCAAGGCGAGGAGCCAATTGAGATCCCGCCCGCCGCCTCCCACGGCAGAAAACAGACCTACATCGAAATGACACCGCTGATGGCTCCTGTCGCCGTAACCGTGGGCGCGCAGCTTCCAGCCGTCATTAACAAAAATAGATGGGTACCCGGAGCAGGTTCCATCATCGGGGCGGTTTCCGTTGTCGGCGCAGCTACAGGCCTGGGTTGGGGTCTCTATAAATACTTTACGGCAGGCTCGAAAAGCGTCGCGCAGCCTGACAGCGCCGACCGTCGCAATCATGGCCTCTATTATGGCTCCACTCTGCCCGTGGCGCTCTCCCAAACCCTTACCAGGCCGCAACCGCATGCCATCGTGCAACAGATGCTCAAACAAGGGATGCGTTCACAAGCGGTACAGAGGAGCATCGTCGATCCATTGACCGATAAAATTAATGACAGCCTGCAGGGATTTGGTCTCACGGGAGAGGAGAAAAAACAGCGGCGTCAGCAGGCGCTTTCGCTGGCAATGTCAGTGCTGCGCCCAACGCTAACCATGGAAGAGTGTCGTGACCTCTATCAGGGAAGCGGTGAAAAGCCGCTTGATGACCGTTTCACTGCCAGCGAAGGGTATCTCTTTGTCACGATCAACGGCAAAAGTTTACGCTTGTGGACGCTGGAAGATGACACACCATTCGTCATTGATGGCGGTAAAATGCGTTTTATCCGCTTCAACCAGAATGCCAAAATCTGGGAACATGTAGATGAAAGCTTCAACACCGGCTATTCAGCAGCTAACAGAGAAAACAGAGAGCAATATCGCACAGCCATTTCGCCACTAAGCCATATCACGATTGACAACGTGCGCGACAGGGCGACGGTAAAAACTGCCGCAGGAAAAAACATTACGGGCGTTTTTATTGCCGGTGATTTTATTCCCTCATGGGGAAGCATTGAGGACGAAGTTATTTACACGGATACAAAAGCGCAGCCGAGAGTCCTTGTTAAAAGTGATTATGGTTGGGAGTTTGAGCGCGCCTCTTCCCCCATGGATGATTACGTAAAGATAATGCTGGAAAGCCAGGGCAGATATATTATCAACCCGGCTAAACAGCATATCGGCGCGACAGATACTGATGGTGTCAGCATGAGCCGGGACGCTGAATTTTATGTCAAGAACAACTATTTTTATTATCCAGTAGTCAGTCTCTCCACCAATAGTTATTCACTCTGGCATGATGTAAAAACCACCATCGAATATAAAAAAGGGCTCTTTAAATTAACAAACAACATGGAAGTGTTACGTAGTTTACAGAATAAAGTAGAGAAAGCACCACTTGGCACATTCCGTATTGAAACCGAAGCACTCAATTACATTACGGAAAATGCGGAGCGTACAGATTTTTCTTCAGGATTTATGGTTGCCAATGGCCTGTATAAAGACCCAAGATCTTTTGAAGTCGTCGCCTTTCTGGTGAACAATGCCCGATTTAAAGTTAAATACTTTGGTGATAATCGGATACATTTAGAAAGACGTGATAAAATCCAGACCAGCCCCCTGATATTACAATTGGAGGGAGACACCTGGATCCGTGTAAGAAGCGAAGATCGTCAGCCCAGATATAAGTACAATTCAGTTTACTCTTATTACACTATGAAGCCTGAAGATACCAGGCCTTCATATACGTATGTAAAAACAGAGGAAAGACTTGATCGGCTATTACAAAATCACATCGATGAGAATAAAACCAGCGATCTCGACCCATTAACAGACAACCTGAGTAAGAAAGATAAATTTACACTGCCCGTCCTGTGGGAGAATAAAAAAGATAACTCGACCTGGTTTTTATATAAAGGACGATTCTTTCCCGCAACGTTTATTGATGCGACGGACCCGACCAACCCAGGCGGAATGCATAGCCTGCGCATTTTAAGTCATGGGGATTTACTCAACAGCGCTAAAGCTCTGACGACTATTGTGCTGGAAAATAAGGGAAATCATGTTGAGATTAAAACGCAGCAAACAGCACTCTCTGAAAGGTTCAATATCAGTGAGCGAGAAGCCAGCCTGTTAATTGAGAACAGACCCTGGCGAGCGTTTTCCGGTATAGACGCCGTCGAAGACGCGGTCAGTGAGGCGCGAGCAACCACCGGCAGGATAAATGTCGCGCTGCCCGCAGAGGTCGTGGCGAGAAAGCGGCGTCCACCGGATACGTCTCGTCAAAGACAGCTGGCAATAGCCAAACTTTATCCCCCCCGCATAACCCGAAAACAGCTTGAGTTTTTTAAGCTGACCGCCGATAAGTCGACCCTTAACGAAGGCGAACAAAATGTTCAAAAAACCGCAGTCAACGTTATCAGATTTGTTAAAGAAGATATCTTTAATTTCCTTGAAGATTCTCTGCACCATAATCATCAATACTGGGCAAGTATCCGGGATCACCTGAATAAAGCGCTTAATATTAATAGTCATGAATATCTCTCTGACTTTATAGATACATGGCGACAATGCCTTAATAAAGGCGATGAAAATCTTAAAAGGCACAGTGTCTATTTAATCCATGGCAGAAGCATAAACCTTACGGATGAAGAGAAGGCATCAGGCGATATGGTCTATATGTCCTCTTACGATCATAAGATTTATATAAATATGGATAAAGCTGGCGATGAGAAAGATGCACAAATCCGACTCATTACTGAACTTATGCAAATTATGATTCAGGCTACCGGGATCACACGCGACACTGTAGATATTCGCAAGGCGAACGGCACCTATATTCCCTTCAATAATGCCTTAGAGGAAATATGTGAGCATTTAAGAGAGAATAAAATTCCCGCAGAACAGTTGAAAAATTTACAGCAGGTAAGCAAAACGTACCTGCAAACCATTCCTGCATACAGTGCAAATGTTGACACGCTGTTGGCAGCCGAAAAACTGGCTTATATTATAAAAAACGATGCCACTTTCCGCGCCTGGATTATTCGTTATTCAGCGCCGTGGATAACGCAACTATCACTTGATACCTTTTATATTCTGGCTTCCAAACGTGATAACTCTAAGTTGGCAGACGCCTGGCGAAAAGGATATGGCTTGTTACGGGGTGAAATAGCGATGACCCCTTTACCCTCCTCGTCACCTTCTGAAGCAGCGAACCCACCACAATCAATAAACAGTACGACAACCCCTGAGCCAGAGGTCAATAATGGTGTGCATAAGAAAGCGGTCAAGCTAATTCGCGATGATCTGCCGGAATCGGAACCCGATCTGGAACATGAGAGACGCCGTGGCGAGAGCTATATTCCGGGCGCTCACGATGATGTATTTCTTCCCGATGAGGACTCGGATTTCCGAGGATATGAATCTAAGGTATTTGTGCCCGGCTACGGCAATGTCACCTCAATTGTTATTTCCGGGCTTGAATGTCTTGGCGAAAAAGATCTGACGTTCTCGGAAGAGTTAAGAAACATAGGAAAATCGCTGCAAAAGCCCTTCACTGAAAATGCGTTAGCGTGGCAGGAAATCTATCACCTGGATATTAAGAATAAAGATTGCCCCTCTCCGGAAGAGGCTAAATGGCTGGCTGACAGGGCAGATGTGCTTGATACAATATTTACGACATTGATGATGATTCCTCAAATGTGGCCCGTTTTTGTCCTGCAAACCATTGTAGGTCCATTTTTGCAACAACTAGCTAACGACCTGGAAGGTAGAGAGGTCACACTCTCAGAAAGGTTCAGTTTGTATCTGAATGCCATATTACAGGCTATGACGTTTGCCCGTATTAGTGCCCCCACTCTCAAGGGTTCACAACGGCTCAGAGCTTTGCCGGCTCCTTATATTAAGGGCCGCGTACCCGAAATACCGGCAAAAACGCCGCCAGAAATCTCCACTGAAACACCAGAGCAAATCTTCACTAAACGCTTTAAATCCTATAAAAATGGCAAACAAATCATCGAGGTAGATGGAGTGGAATACCCGTTGCTGATTACTGAAGATGAGCAAAATCTGATGATCAGCGATGCCAAGGGACGTTACCGTTTTGTCCGGTTCAACCAGTGGAATGAAAAGTGGGAAATGACGGAACGAACGATTGACGATACCTACTCCACAATAAATCAGGAAAAATACAGAATATTACTTACTGAATTAAGCAATGATGCAACGATACAACTCGGTGAACACGATATTTTCACCATAAAGATACCTCGCAAGCCTGATATTACAGGGGTCTTCATCGACATCGAGTTTATTCCGGCGCGGCTGCAATTTATGGGCGATGATATTTTTGCCTACACCACAGCTGAGTCTGTGCCATATCAGGAGCAGCGCATACTCATCAGAAACCAATACGGCTGGGAGTTTGAGGCTAAGTCAGCCAATATGGACAGGAATCTTGCCATTCTTCTCGATAAAAATAACATTACACCCACCGATCTCGCTAACGATGCTATTGGACCGATGAAAGATAGTAATGGCATCAGTTTTGATAGCGACGGTCGCACCTATATCAAACATAATAACAAATATTATAAAACTGAAAGAATAGACAACAACCGATACCGATTAACCGGATATGACAACTCGGCTGTAAGATACCAGAAGGGTTATTTCAAGCTTGAACAGGCAGATGATGTTATTTTTACCTTTAAAAACACCAGGGTAAATGATGGCACATTCCTTATTGAATCGGCAGCACTGGATCATCTTAATCAAGTTGCTTCTAAAGCGGGAATGGATCTTCCCCATTCACTTGGCAAGGGAGTTTATGAAGATAATAGCCACCTTCATACTGGTTTGTTAATTGATAATATCCCATTCGTGGTAACTAAATTCTCAAACAATGAGTTGCATATACAATATAAAGCAGAGCTTGAAAAAACTAATGACATCAAGCTTTGGTCGTCGAATAAAGTCTGGTATCTAAGCAGAGAGAAAGCAGAGGAGACACCAATTGAATACGTGCAGTGCCGCCCGTCACGCTCGCCGGGTCTCGGCACTTTCTGTCTGCGAACTGATGTTCGCCCTGAAAAAAATCTACATCGACTGCTGAAAAGAGTAAGCGGCGATGTCCCTGCTCCCGCTGATCTGGAAGTAACGAGGAAGTTTACTATTCCCTACCTGTACCAGAGTAAAAGCACGCAAGAGTATTATTTCAGATATAACAAAAAATATTTCTATGCGGAGATAATGGACGAAGATCATATTAACAACCCAACCGGTTATCCTTGTGTGAAGGTAAAATCAGGAAGTGATTTTTATAGTAGTAAACCCACTATTACAACCATTGTCAGCGTTCACGATGAAAACCCCATAAAACTCGTCGATATGCCTACCTTTATCTCTAATAGATTAGGGGGCAGTATCGATGAAGCCGTGGAGCATATTAGAAATGTGCCTTATATCGGAATGCAGGATATCGATACCCTGCAAGAATTAACCACTGATACACGACTGAGTGGGAAATTATATGTCGAGATGCCCGAAGAAGCGGGAATCCCACGCGAGCCGATCCAGCCGCTATCCGAGGCAGATTTGCAAGGCACGGCTAAAAAAGCGCTCTTTTCTGAAGATGTTTTGAAAAACGCCGATTACACCATCACCTTCTATGATTTGACTCCGCCACCCAAAACAAGCGATCCCTACGTCAGTGAAGGCTTAATAACGGTGAATAATATCATTAACCATTTAGAACAGCGTATGCTTCCTTCCGTTCTGGATTCACTCAGACCAGATGACTTTAATAACCCGCTGGTCGAGGATTATCTTAAAGAGGTACTGGATAATCATTCACCTGTATTTATTTCCGACGTTGACGCGTCATTATATCAACGCGTCGACAGCATCCTTAAAGGATTGCGTAAGCGAAAAATAAAGCTTGTTTCAGTTACCAGCAAGTCTCAGAACAAGCATATCCAATACACGCGAACAACCGATCGTGTTACTTACGCTCACCCTAACAATGCGGATTCTTTATTTGTAAATATAGACATGCTTGATATTGGCGATAATGCAAAATACACCACACCCCATGATTTAAATGCTGCCATTATTAAAGAATTGGCAAAATCCACAATAATGTCTTCTCCGATAATTGATATTCCGAAGGAAAATGGAATTTATATCAACATCAGGGATGCTTATCACCATCTACAAGATACCATTGAGTCAGGAAAGCTACCGGATGAATATGCCAAAAATATAGATAAGGTGGTATCACGGTATATAAGAAAGTCCCCGACCTATGCCGCCCACACCGATCTTTTTGCTGACATTGCAAAAAATGGTAAGAAGTTTAGATATATGTTTGAGAATGATCCAGCATTCAGGTTCCAGTGCATTGCTAATTCCGATGACTTTATGCCTTTACTTATCGAAGATCTCTATTATTGGGGAGAGGCTAACACTCAGGACAGTATGCGGCTTCACTCCTGGTTAAAGAAATATGGTATTCAGCGTGGGATGATGGTTACCAAACCCCAAATTGACACCCGCACCGACGCCACTGTTTCATCTATAATGGAAGTCCATGCTTTAGATAAATTCACACCCGCAAAGAGTGATGTTATTTACACGGTTGAAGGAAAGAATAACTTATATTTAACTGAGGATGACAAAGTTCTTTTTTACTATGATCATGAATATTATGAATTCAATTTTATCGGGAGAAGCGGCCGCGTGGCGATACTGGGATCCGAGCAAGATCTCCGTCAGGTTTATCACTATGATCCAGACTCGGGGGAGATTACACACGTACTTGATGGCGTCGGCTATTACAATACTATTGAATATAACCGCGATTTAGACCTCTACCAGTTGAATACCCCTGGTACCGAAGTCAGCGAAGTCTACAAATATGATACTGTTACTAACAAACTGGTTCCCACAGGGGCTCAGCGGATTATACCGATGCCTGGCCAGGTAACACGCATTGAATTCCCTGATTTTAATATTTATCACCTGCCAACGGCTGCTCCTGAGCTCTATTTACAGGGCTATGGTCAGATGCTGAATTCTTTCTACACTGTCCCGGCGAATATGAAGGTATCTTTTTATGCGGCTAAAGGACGAAATTTAAATCTGTACCGCAACAGTATGGAGCACTTACTCGAAGGCCGGCTACCCAAGAGAGAAGTGACTTATGGTAGAGAATCTATCGATGACTACAATATCTGGTCATTTAATAGCATGTCGCAAAGCTATTATCACCTGGCAAGTAAATACAATAAAAACGTTATTCAAATCACCTCCGATTCAACAACCTCAGAACGCCTGCTACAAGGAGTCTCCAATATCTATCCCGATAAAAGGGTTGAACTTCACCTTTTCATGGGGCGCGCTTCCGGCGAAGTCCATCGTCCCGCAGTATGGCTTGAATCCGATGCGGCCGAGTCAATACCTTCAACCAGCCAACAGCGTATTACAGGAAAAACTATTCCTCCGGGTAGTATCACGCAATTTGTTCCCTTGCCGACAAATATAAATTATTTGTCACGCGCCAGCCTCGATATTATTGAAAAGCAGATCTTTGATGGCAAATATGAGAAATCCCCTTATGATATTTTCCGCGGCCTGGATACCACCAGTGAGCAAGGTAAGAAAGCGCCGCCCTATATCGTAGAAACCCGGCAACAGCTGACAAGCGCGTTAACGGATACTATCTCAACGCTTGAACAGGGTTTTATGAAGCTCCATGATCCTGACTATGAAAATGCTATTGATCAATATCTCACTCATGCCGTCGATAATACCGATAAAAATATTGTCGACCAGGTAAGGATCCGACTACAGGAGGTTAGCACACGCGTACATGGTCTTATTAAGGAGAGTCAGGCGAAGAACTATGAAAACTTCGTTATTGTTTCCAGCAAGCTAACCAAAGATCCGGTTAAACCCGACGTATACAAAAGTAATGTCAACTTTGGTGATGATAAGGAAGTTGCTCTTGCTATACAGGGTGACCGGGGTAATACCATCTACATCGTCAACGACCAATTTTTTAATATTAAGAGCGCCCCGGAACATGAGCGTGCTGAGGTTGCCAGGTTGCAAGTTGACACGTTAATTCATGAACATTCGCATCTGGCCGTCTCAAGTATTGATGCCGCCTACACCCTTGATGACTCAACAATCGCTAAGGATCCGCAAAATATTTTTAAGAAGATTAAAAATATCGTTGAGACCAAAGGTATTGAAGGGAATGATATTGCGAATAAGTTCATGGGACGCCTCTACAGGCATCTTAAAATCGACCCTCTTGACGGGCCGGCGGCAAATCAGCTGATTAAAGATAACCCGGCGTTGATGACGAATATCGTTCTGGAGAATGCCGATACTCTCTCCTGGTATCTTTTCGATATCGCCAAACTCGATCGGACGGGTAATGCCCCCCGAGCTAAAAGAGCAGCGGGTAATGAAACACTCTTTTTCTCAGAGCCACTGTTGAAAATCTTTGTTGCCACATCCCTGACTAACTTCTCTTAACGCATCAGCAGGTAAGGAGCATCTCTTTCCTTACCTGCTATTTCATTGATGTCATCCTGCCAGCCACCGTTTACTCAATGCTCATAATCTATCTGCAAGACAATACGCAGCAATGCCGCTACCGGTTCAAACAGTGATTCGGGGATTTTATCGCCGCGCTCAACCTCAAAAAAGAGCGCGCGGGCTAAGGTGATATTTTCCACAACAGGCACCACACTTTGCTCCGCCAGCTGGATGATATGGCTTGCGCGTTCACCGCTGCCTTTTTCCAGCACTCTTGGCACGGGCATTTCAGTAGGGTGATAACCAAGGCAAACGGCAAAATGTGTTGGATTACGCACGACGGCCACGGATTGTTTGACGGATTGCGCCAGGCTACCGCTTTGAATCTCATGCTGTAGCGCCCGACGGCGGCTTTTGGTTTGCGGATCGCCTTCGGTATCTTTGTGTTCCTGCTTAATATCCTCTTTACTCATCCGCTGCTCTTTCAACGTCTTATGCTTTTGAAACGCGTAATCAACCCCGCCAAGCACAACATAAAACGCCAGCAAACCGGCCCACATCCACTTTATCAGGCTGTAAAACGCCGGCAGCGCGCAGGCTATCCCACAATAGGGCAGGGCACGAAAAATCCTGGTCGACGAATAAAATATAAAGACAAAAGTGAGGCACAGGAAAATCACTTTAAGAGTGGATTTAAATAATTCGATCACGCTATTAAGTGAAAACAGGCGCTTAAAGTTATTAACGATATTCACCCTGTCGCTTTTAAACCCCACCGCTTTTGTGGCAAACACAAAACCGATTTGCGCCATTACCCCTGTTACGGTAGCGAAAATAAGACCAGCCGCAAAAAGCAGTATCGTCGCGGATAAAAAAACGACCACCGCAGAGCCGGTTTGCCCTAAAGCATACACAAACGGTTTGTTGACAGATTTCACCACCAGCAATATCAGTGCCGAGGTACGTTGAATAAGCGTATCGATAAAAAAATGGAAATATAAAAAAAAGAAAGTTAACTGCGACGCGGAGGTGATTTCAACACTCTTAATCACTCGTCCTGCTTTACGGCCATCGCGCAGTTTCTTCTCCGTCGGATGTTCGGTTTTTTCACTCATGATTAGCAAACCAGGCCATTAAAGACGCAGAGAGTTTGTCGCCCTCGGCCAGGGCGTAATGAAAAGCGTATGGCAGCGTTAACAGCAGGATGATTAGGGTAAGCGCGCTCTTTACCGGCATGGCGAGAGAAAATACGTTCAGTTGCTGCGCCGAGCGATTCAGCAATCCCAATGCGAGGTCAGAGAGCACCATGCATATTACGGCAGGTAGCGAAAAGCTAAGGCAGACACGATAGAGCCTCTGCCACTCCGCCTGGATGAAGGTCAAAAAGGTGTGATTAAAAAAAAGCGTCTCTCCCGGCGGAAGAGAGTGATAAGAGTCATACAGCCCGCCTAATGTCAGATTCATGCCGCCGCTAATAAAGAAAAGCGCGCACAAGAACTGGCTGAAGAGCAGGCCGTAAAGTGAGGATTGCACGCCAACCCCGGGATTGAATACCGTTGCCATGGTCGAGCCACGTAACGTATCCAGCAGAAAGCCCGACATATCGACCGCCCAGAAGGGTATCGCGGAAGCAAAACCCAGCAACAGACCAACAACCACTTCGCCGGGGATCCATTTAAGCCAACGCCAGTCGTTGACGTCATATCCGCCGAGGTGCGTGTGCAGCAGAGGCAAAATGGGGAGGGTGAGCGAAATAAGGATGCCATTACGCAGGAGTGCGCTGCCCAGGCTTCCGCTTCTCAGCACCGGCAACATCAGCGACATGCCAAGCGGCCTCGCAAGCGCCAGAGCCAGTGCGACTATCCAACTATTCAGCTGTTCCATAATTAGTGATGAAGACCAATTTGCAGCATCACCTGGCGGGTGTAACTGAGCAATATTCCGCCAAACCAGGGATAACTGAGCATCAGCGTTACGGCGACGGCCAGCAGCTTTAACATAAATTGCAGCGTCTGATCCTGTATTTGGGTCAACGCCTGGCCCAGGCTGACTATCACCCCAACAACGGAGGCGACCAATACGACAGGCAGCGAGGTGATAAGGACAATCCACAAGAGCTGTGTCGTGACATGCGTCAATTCGGCCTCGTTCATGAGAAGCTCTGCATCAGTTGCGATAAGACCAAATCCCATCCACCCGCCAGTAGAAATATCAATAACTTGAATGGTAGCGAGATGGTCATGGGCGACACCATCATCATCCCCATCGCCAGCAGGATGTTTGAGACCAGCAGATCGATGGCGATAAAAGGAAGGTAGATGAGCAAGCCAATTCGAAAAGCCTGCGTCAGTTGGCTGACAGTAAATGCCGGCAGTAAGATCAATAATGAGTCGGGTTTAATTTTCCGCTTAATCTCCTCGGGCCAGGTTTTACTGATGATGTTTTGAAAGTAACGAGTTTCGCTCTCTTCTGCGTTCCGCTGCAGAAAACGGCGATAAGGCGCTAACGCTTCACTATCCCAGTTAGCCCTCAACGAGGGCGCGCCAGCGCTCTCTACCGGGTGCCAGCGCGCGTATACCGCGAATCCCGTTGGCCCCATGATAAAAAGAGAAAGCGCCAGCGCCAGGCCATAAAGCGCCATATTCGGCGGCACCTGCTGAATCCCCAGCGCGTTACGCAGGATAGAAAACACCACCGCAAGTTTAAGAAACGAGGTTCCCATGACAATAGCCAGCGGGAGAAGCGAAAGCAGAAACAGAATGGCGATAAGCTGCAACGGAGAGTCGGATAACGTCATGGTATTTCCTCCTGCATGACAGGCAGCAAAAATACCGCTTCCGTTAAGCCTGGCGCGATCAGGTATTCACCGTATCCTTCTTCAGGAACCAGTGCGTGATGCGAACCAGAAACTCACTGCCGCAGGCGACCAGCTCCCCACGCCCGACTGCCTGACCGCTGATAAGCCGCAGCGTGACCTCAGGGGTAAAATGACCGCTGGCAGGCAAAATATCCCCCGCCTGTAGCTGACGTAAGCGCCCGAGTTCAACAGCGGCTTGCCCAACCTCGAAGACTATTTTTTGCGCAATCTGGTCAACGTCGACAGATTGTGTCGTCTCTTCCATAACGATCCCGCTCTCTGTCGCGAGTAGCGTCTCAATATCCTCAACCAACTCTTCAAATTTCATTGTCTTCTCCGTCGTCAGCCAGACCCGGGCGCTAATGCCGCCGGGCAATACAACCGCAAACATGCCCGCACGGGCATTGCCAAAACAGCTCAGCCGCACGCCAGCATCCGTTTCAATAGTGCTCATTTCCGCCAGGGTAAGTTCGCTCCAGCCAATGTACAGAGGAAAAAATAGCGGCGGACAGGGGTGGATTTGCCGCACTGGCGGGGGCGCTTTCGCGGCCAGCGATTGCCAAAAAAAGGGCGGCCAGTCAAACAGCAGGGCATGAAAATCATGCTTATCAACCTGCCAGCCGACACAAAGGGCCAACTGTTGGGGTAGGGCGCTGCAAAGCAGTGGAGGGTGATCCCGACACAGCACCGCGTTGCCAGTGTGCAATAACGGCGAAAGTGCCCATTCTGCAATGCCGTATAGCAACAGGGGATCGAGCGCGGCCATATCATCCGTACCCACTACCGCTTCACACCAGCGTTGCCAGCCATCCGCGGCAAGCCAAACTCCGCATAATCTCTCTTTGCAGATCAGCGAAAACAGCACCCCCTCCTGCGCCGGGCATTCCCGCACCGTAATGTCCAGCGCATCCACGGTCACAGCCTGCGCGGTGAAGATATCCATCCACGGCCGTTCTTCATGCGCCACTCGCAACATAATGAATCTCCAGTGAGAGAGCATAATCGGGACACTGCAGCTGATGCTCCAGCCATCCTTTTAACGCTTTTAACGTTCGGTAAAGCACCGGGCGATCAACGTTGACGCAAAGCCAAATTGTCTGCCCATGTTCGCTGACAACCAGTTCTACGCCATCGAGTTGCCCGCCTGAAACGCGATAGCGCGCCTGCCGTGATAACCGGTTAGCCGCTGGCGGTGGCATGCGAAACATCAACTGCGTAAAGCGCGCATCGCCAATTTCAGGCTTGTGCTCCTGAAAGGGCATCTCCGGTAACGGGTCGATACTGCCTTCAACTTTGATGACGTTCATCTGCCAGTACCTGGGCTATTTTTTCATTTTTTTTCATCAGCAAAATGAGCCCCTTTTGAATTTCACTGCGCTGGTTTTCAAGTTGCTGCTGGTGATCTTGTAGCTGCCATTGCTGCGCCAGCAGCTTTTGTCCCTGGCTGAATAGCGCCGCCATCTTCCGTTTTTTCTCCATCAGCGCATGGCCGGCTGAGATTCCCTGCCAGTTCAGTAACACTTTCAAGCGCAGGGTCACCTCTGCAAGGCTTGATCGGCAACGCTGCATCTCAGACAGCAGGGCGTGCTGCTGCTTGTCAAAAAGGAGTTTTTGCCTGTGTAATCGCGCTTCGCGTAACTGATTAATCTTCAGTAACCGACTGAAAATCAGGTCGCTATGAACTTTCTCATTTTTTCCAGAAGCATTTCTGTATGACATAAATCCTCCTTTTTTTGTTGGAAAAACGTACAGATAGCCGGATGCGCGTCGATAGCACGATCGGCCGCCACATCCTGTCCACGCTGGTATTCGCCAATCCGCACCAACAGTTCCACCTCTTGATACGTCGCCAGGTATTGCCGTAGCGTGCTGGCAAGCATGCAGTGCTCATCACTCACTACGTCAGGCATGACTCTGCTGAGGCTTGCCAGCACATCAATGGCGGGGAAATGTCCCCTTTCGGCAAGCTGTCGGGATAAAACAATATGACCGTCAAGCAGGGAGCGAACCTCATCTGCCAGGGGTTCATTCATGTCATCCCGCTCCACCAGCACGCTGTAAAACGCCGTAATACTCCCTTTTTCCGTCCTGCCCGCCCGCTCCAGAATGTTGGGTAATGTGCTGAAGACACGAGCGGGAAACGTGCCGGCAACGGGAGGTTCACCTGCCGCCAGGCTGATTTCTCGCGCCGCTCTGGCATAGCGTGTTAATGAATCAACCAGCAGCAGTACATGCTTACCGCTATCGCGAAAAGCCTCCGCGATGGTGGTCGCCACCGAGAGTGCTCTCATTCTCTCCAGCGCGGGACGATCGGCTGTCGCAACAACAATGACGCTTCGCTGGCGCGCCTGCGCCGCTAAACTCACGTTAAGGAAATCACCCACTTCCCGCCCACGCTCGCCAATCAGTACCAGCACGTTGATGTCCGTATCAGGGGCATTGCATAACATCGCCAGCAGGGTGCTTTTCCCGACGCCGGGCGCGGAAAAAATGCCCATTCGCTGTCCGGCACCGCAGGTCAGGGTGCTATCGATGGCGCGAATGCCGGTCATCAACGGCTGGTCTACAGGGCGGCGTGACAGGGCAGGTGGAGGCATTGAGTCAACATCCCGCCAACTCACCGCCAGGAGCGGATCGCCCTCTAAAGGCTGACCGAAACCATCTATAACCCGCCCCAGTAAACTCTCGCCGACAGGGATCTGGTGGCGGCGTCCCAGCGGAATAACGGATTGACCACAGTGCAAACCAGTGGTGCTGGCAAAAGGGGACAACAGCGCTTCTCCGCCATTGATACTCACCACCTCTGCGAGTGCGCCGCCGGGCTGAATGCGGCACAACTCCCCCATAAAAACCTCAGGCAGCCACGCATTGAGCAGTGTCGAACTGACACGCAGAATACGGCCCTGTCGGTGATAACCATCGGGTGGAGCGGTCTCCGCCCGGCTGCGTAACCATTCACTCATCATGTTCCGCTAGCGCCTCTTCGCTGAGATCAATGCTGTCAATCACCTGGATAAGGCTGCTCTCACCCAGCTCTTGCCAGGATAAAACCGGCACACTGAAGAGTGTCGTTTCGGTCATTTTTCGTAGAAAGCGCCGTGTATCCACCGATGTGACTATCAATAAGCGCGGGGTTTTCTCCACAGCCTGTTCAACAAGCTGGAGAATGAGGGAGCGGTGCCGGGGCGATATTTCGGCATAGGTGCCCATCGCCGTCTGGCGGATAGACTCGCGGATCATATTCTCAATGCCTTCGCCGATGCGTAAGACGGGCAGCGCTTTTGCATCAGGATTAAGCCGATGCAGAATATGGCGTCGCAGCGCGATACGGACATACTCCGTTAGCATCAGCGCATCTTTTTCACGCGCCGCCCAGTCAATGAGCGTGCCGAAGATAAGGCGAAGATCGCGGATTGAAACCTGTTCCGAAACCAGTCGTTGCAAGGTTTCGGTCACTTTGCTGATGGGAAGTTGCCGTTGCAGCTCCTTTACCAGTTCGGAGTAGCGTTTTTCCATCGCATCCATGAGATAACGCGTCTCCTGAACGCCAATAAACTCCGCCATGTGCCGCACAAGCACGCATTCCAGCATTGTAGTAATACGCTGAGCGCCGCAAACTACAGCAAAGCCAAGCCCCTGCGCCTTTTCCCCCATCGTTTGCGAAAGCCAGCTGATCTTCCCCATCCCGTCGGGTAACGTCTGACTTTCACCTTCAATACCTGGCGCCTCGCCCTGTAACAGGAAATGCGCATCAGGCGGGATGGAGAGTGAGAAAACCGGCTCCTGATAGAGCAGAATGCTCAGCCGATGTGTGGATTCAGCCGCGCTCACCTCAATATTCGCCTCCGGGAGTGGCACACCATAAGATTCGAACAGCCGCCATCTCATGGCGTCGATGTCGCGAACGAGGTCGGCAGTGTGTAATGCAGGAGTCAGACGTAACCGCAAAGGACAGGCACCTGGCGTCATGCTCCCTCTCTCCGGCCTATTTCCTGCGTCCTCCACCGATCCATTTATCTTCTTGCGCTTGAGAACAAGCAGCGGCAATGCCAGCAGCGCCGCATAAAACGCCAGGGTCACAAACGGGAAACCGGGTATACAGGCAAGCAGGAGCAGCACAAGGGCGGTTAACAGCAGCGCCTGCGGCTGACGCGCGATTTGGGAAGAGAGCTCGGATGCCAGATTCTGGCGTTTTTCGCCGGGCACGCGAGTCACAATAATTCCCGCGCTGAGGGAGATCAGCAACGAGGGGATCTGCCCGCATAACCCATCGCCAATAGAGAGCACACTGTAAGTATGAACGGCTTCATCAAGGGGCATGCCATACTGCACAACCGCAATAATAATGCCGCCAATGATATTCACCAGAACCACAATAATGCCCGCGATGGTATCGCCTTTCACAAACTTCATGGCACCGTCCATGGCTCCAAGGAATCGGCTTTCACGCTGCACATGCTGCCTTAGGTGGCGGGCCTGATCCGCATCAATCACCCCCGCGCGTAAATCGCCATCAATACTCATCTGTTTACCGGGCATACCGTCAAGAGAGAAGCGGGCAGAGACTTCCGCCACCCTCTCGGTACCTTTGGTGATCACAATGAACTGCACAATGGTGATGATGGCAAACACCACCACGCCGACCGTCAGATTGCCCCCGACCACAAAGCGACCAAATGCATCGACAATTTGTCCGGCGTTGTGCTGAAGCAGCACCAGCCGGGCAGTGCTGATGGTTAACGACAAGCGGTATAAGGCGGTGATCAGGAGCAACGAAGGGAAGACGGACAAATCCAGCGGATCGTTAAGATAGGTGGCAACTAACAGCAGAATTACTGAAAACATCAGGTTAACGGTGATGAGCATATCCACCATCCACGTCGGCAGGGGCAGAAGCATCATCACAATGGCAATCATCAGCACCGTCGCCAGTACGATATCCTGACGTTCGGCGCAGGCGCTGAGCCACTGCTGTAATGTGGCTCGCTTTACCAGGCGAATATTCATTGCGGCTCCATAAAGGCGATTTGTCGGCGATGAAGTTGCAGCCAGAGTTCGGCCAGTGTCCCGCAGGGCATTGAGCAGCTGATAACCAGCCCCTGCCGCACCTGGAACAGCCGCTGCGGGATGCCGTAGAAAAACGCGGGTTCCCAGCGGCTTAATAGCGTAAGCAGCCTCTCTTTATCAAAAGGAGAGTGGGGGAATAGCTGACAAAGGCTAACCCGCCCGTGGCGATAGCCGAGATGAGTCTGGTAGTGCGTTTGTCGCCACTGCATCTGCGTCTCTAACGGGCAGGCCGTTAATCCCGCCAGGCGGATAAAAAGCTGCATATTGCGCCTGGTAACCAGATCCCACTCCATTGTGCCGCTCCACTGTCAGGCTTAATTAGCTCACAGATTTACAGATCGGCAGGAAAGGCGGCATCAGGGTAAAGCCTGAACTCCTTTCAATTGACGCAGGGTGTCGAGGATTTGCTCCCGCTGATCGTCATCGTTAAAGCAGCGATCGGGTAGCAGAGTAAAAAGGGCGTCCAGTTGATGGAGCAGACGATTAAGCATGCGGGAAGAAGTGACGATCGGCGTCAGGCTATTCAGCAACCACTCGCTAAAAAGCCAGCGTTCGTCAATGATATCGAGCAGCACAGGCAGGAGTGAGCCAGCAGCAAGCTGGCAAACGCGCTCCTCGCGCCGACACTCTTTTTCCAGGCCAAGGAAGAGCAGCAACTGACGCAGCCGTACCAGCACGGCGGCTAATCGCCGTTGCTGCGAAGCATCAACACAAGCATTAAGTTCAAACGCCATGGCTCGCAGCAGAATGCGTACCCGTTCACGGCGATCGGGCCAGCCGGCCAACCGTTGAAACCACTGGGACAGAGGGATCTCATCTTCATCGATGGATTGCTGCATAAGCCTTCTCAGAGAGGAGAGCATAGAGGAGTCAACCCTGTTCAGTTCGATCGCACTGCATACGGCCAGTTCCCATCCCTCCTCTGCCGTTAGCGCATCTAACCGCGACTGGAAGGCGCGTTTTTTCTCCGGCGGCATGCTCCCGGCCACCAGCGCCGAGGCAATAATGATGATCTGCCGCGCCCTCTCCAGCTCCGGGCAATCGCCCGCACTGGCGCCAGGAGGGCGAAACATCAAACCCGGCGTCTCCTGCGCCTGTTTCACCAGACGCAGCAAGGCTTGCTGCCTGCGCTCTGATGCTCCCGTCCCCGGCATTTTTTTCTCTTCCCAAAGCTTGCCGCTCAGCGCCATCCCCAACTCTTCAAGCGTTTCATAGATGGCTGAGCCCATCGTTTCCTGCAGCTCCTCTATTGCCAGCGAGGCAGGAGAGATAGCCTCCTCTTCTGCTGCAGGCGGGCTGGTGGCGGATTGCGGAAAAGAAGCCGCGTTTGCTTCATTGAGGTTGGCATTCATCGTCGCCTCCAGGGTCATTGCCCCTGCGTAGCCACTCCAGCAACTGGTGGAAGTGGTTACGCAATGAAAACTCAACACAATAGTGCGGCGAGGAGAGTTCAGCCCGGTCCGGTGTGAAAGTTGGCTCCTCAACCAGCGTGAACCGTTGGCCAAAGTGTTCTTGCATCAACGCCCGTTTTTCAGGATGAATACGTAAAGTCAGCGCGCCCTCTTTCGCCATCGACTGCGCCTGCTTCGCCAGCCGATGGCAGAGCGTGTTGTCGATCGGCTGTTGGTCGAACCATGCGCTCAACACCTGCTCGAGGCTGCGCAGGATAAAATCGGCAGCCTGGTCGATACAGAGCCGGTGCCTGGCTTCCTCATCGCATAAACACTTAACATGCTTTGCCAGCCATTCACCCTCCAGTTGCTCCAGCAGGTTTCGCCGCAGGATCGCGTTCTCCGCTTCCCACTTTTTCTGCTGCTTAAGTTGTGCGTACACGCTGTCGCGCACAATCTTTTCCGCCTTTCGTCTGGCAGACTTCAGAAGGCTATTGGATGTTTTTTCATCCTGCTGCTTTTCACTGCAAAGGTTGATTTGCGCGCGCAACCATTGCGGGTCGAGGATCTTTTGCGGCCCGGGCCGCTGATTTATCTCAAGCTCAAGGAGGGGCAGCGCCGAAAAATTCATAGTAAGTGCTCCAGAAACGCGCGCGCACCAGAGGGGAGCTTCGGCCACAGCGCGCGCTGGGGAGGCGGCAACAGGATCAGCAGCGCATGTAAGACCGGATCATGTCGTGCCTGGCGGTACAAACTCAGGGTGCCGATTTGTAGCGCTGTATCGACCACGACCGACGGTGCCAGCAACGTGCCGTTTTTTGGCCCCAGCCAGCCATACAGACGCCAGAGTTCAGCTTCAGTAAGCCACGGTAAAAATGCCTGTCGGTAATGGGGCAACATAAAGTAATCAGTACGGCCAAGGATCGCTAAACCCAGACCGAGGGCGTAAGTGACGATCCGCGGAGCCAGCCGCGCCAGCCGCTGCTCACGCTCATTCAACACGCCAGGGATAATTACCGGCCGCAACCGGCTGCGCAAAGCGCGATCGAGGGCTCGATCCCGTAGCGGCGAATGTCCATAATGCCAGCCATCAGGCGGGCGAAAACCCAGTGTTAACAACCACGCCGGAGAGGCATAACGCGCTGGCTGCCACATATAGCGATAAAGTTGCAGTACAAGCGGGTCCGGTTGGGTCAGGGCTTGCGCCAGTGGTGGTACCCCAGCAGGCTGAGCAGACTCAGCAACAGCCCCAACATCATGATTGCTAACTGACGAGAGTATCGTTTCAACCACAGCATTATCTCCCCATCAGACGTGTTGATTGCCCCTGTCTGGCTCTCTTCACTCCCGGCAACCATGCGCAATTCAGCCGGTTGCATCAAAACACTGATCTGGTTGTATTGAAGCCCTGGAATCGACTTTTGAATCAGGTCCTTAATGCTCGTACGAAAAGAGTCGATATTTATTTGCGGTGAGTATTTGATAAATACCGCCACGGAACTGGGGTGAATGCTGCTTTCCCCCTCAGTCGGCAGCGTAGCAATGGTGACGGAGGCGCTGACGATACCGTCCATCTGGCTGAGCATGCCTGCAACACGTTGCTCCTTTAAAAAGGTGATCTTCTGCTGCTCCTCCATAGGCGAGACGACCAGTTGGCTGGGGGGGAACATCGCATCGGCAGTAACGAAATTGCGCCGGGGAAAACCATTCAGTCTCAGCAATTCAACAGCATTGATAAATTGGGAGTGATCAACGCTTAGCGTAATGCCGCCTTCCTCCTTTTTTTTGTCCGCATCAATGTGATGCTGCAACAGGATGGCCAGCATCTGGTTTGCCTCCTCTTCCTGTAGCGAATGGTAGAGATCCATACGGCAAGCTGTAAGGAAGAGGACCAGGCAGGTCAGGCTCACTCTGCGTATCCATTTCATGTCATATTCACCAGTTTATTGATGGATTGCGACACGGAGCCAGAGAGTTTGGCGCACAGATCGACCCCCACCGTTAAGCCCGCCGTATCCATTTGCCGGGTTAACATCTCTTGCGGCGAGGGAGGTGCGGACAAATCGCCCAGCAAGAGTCGGTGAAAGCGATCCGCCTGCGGCTGCGTCGCTATTTCATCGGCCGCTATCAGCGTCTGCTCTATGGGAAATACTTGCCGGTTAACCATATTCATCGCTAAACACCTCGCCACGGAGATAAGAAATAAGGCCGGAGCGCTACCGCTTCAGGGAGATCAACCCGGTCAAGGATCTGCCCTGCTTTTAGTGGCTCATTTAGCCCTGCCAGCAGGATCGCCAGACATACCGCCTGAAGCTGTTTGTCCGGAACAATCATCGGTAGCGCCGGTAACATGGTATGCACCTGCAAAACCAGATTGTGGTTAGCTCCGGCGAACATAATCTCCAGTAACAGACGACGCTCATCGTCACTGAGCCATTCAGATTTTGGCAATGATTCCACTGAGCATGTCCTTAATGGTTTTGATCATCGCACTCTCATAGTTGATAAACGTGGAGTACTGCTGCACGGCAAACTGCGCCTGAAGCATTGCTTCGGGATTGGTCAGATCGCTGCCGCTCATCTTGTCGTTAATGGCGTCCCCCGCCTGGTGCGCCAGGCTTGCGAGTCTGTTTACCAGTAGCCCAACATCCATGATGCTTCTCCTTGCGATGACAGTTGCCGTGTTTGTTGCATTATCAGGAAGATAAAAAGGAGCAACCATCAGGTATTAAACTGATACGTGCCAGAAGAAGAGGGGGAGGGGGAGCGTGAGATGAAGATAAAAAAATCCGGCACACCCGTTGAAGGGTGATACCGGATTTTTTATCGCCTGCTAATTTCAGGGTGGCAGAGAGGCGTTATTCCACCGTTACCGATTTTGCCAGGTTGCGCGGCTGGTCAACGTCGGTGCCTTTAATCAGCGCAACGTGGTAGGCCAGCAGCTGCAGCGGCACGGTGTAGAAGATCGGTGCAATCGTCTCTTCCACATGCGGCATATCAATGATGTGCATGTTGTCGCTGCTGGTGAAACCGGCATCCTGATCGGCGAAGACATACAGCACGCCGCCGCGGGCGCGCACTTCTTCGATGTTGGATTTCAGTTTTTCCAGCAGTTCGTTGTTCGGTGCCACCACGATAACCGGCATATCCGCGTCAATCAGCGCCAGCGGGCCATGTTTCAGCTCGCCTGCGGCGTAGGCTTCGGCGTGAATATAGGAGATCTCTTTCAGTTTCAGCGCGCCTTCCAGCGCGATCGGGTACTGATCGCCGCGGCCGAGGAACAGCGCGTGATGCTTGTCAGAGAAATCCTCTGCCAGCGCTTCAATGCGTTTATCCTGCGACAGCATCTGCTCAATGCGGTTCGGCAGCGCCTGCAAGCCGTGCACGATGTCATGCTCAATCGACGCATCCTGACCTTTCAGGCGGCTCAGTTTCGCCACCAGCATCAGCAGCACCGTTAACTGGGTGGTGAAAGCTTTAGTTGAAGCAACACCGATTTCGGTACCGGCTTTAGTCATCATCGCCAGATCCGATTCACGCACCAGCGAAGAGCCCGGCACGTTACAGATTGCCAGCGAACCCAGGTAACCCAGATCTTTCGACAGACGCAGCGCTGCCAGCGTATCGGCCGTCTCACCGGACTGCGAAAGGGTAATCATCAGGCTGTTGCGACGCACGGCGGATTTGCGGTAGCGGAACTCTGAGGCAATCTCAACATCGCACGGCACACCGGCCAGCGATTCAAACCAGTAACGCGAGACCATACCGGAGTTGTAAGAGGTACCGCAGGCGACGATCTGGATATGTTCGACTTTCGACAGCATTTCGTTCGCGTTCGGTCCCAGCTCGCTGAGGTCGACTTCGCCATGGCTGATGCGGCCAGTCAGGGTATTTTTGATGGCGTTCGGCTGTTCGTAGATCTCTTTCTGCATGTAGTGGCGATAGATACCTTTATCGCCCGCATCGTACTGCAGACTGGATTCGATATCCGGGCGTTTGGTTTCCACGCCAGATTTATCAAATATCGTCACGCTACGGCGGGTCACTTCCGCAATATCACCCTCTTCGAGGAAGATAAAACGACGGGTAACCGGCAGCAGAGCCAGCTGGTCAGAAGCGATAAAGTTTTCGCCCATGCCGAGACCGATAACCAGCGGGCTGCCGGAGCGCGCGGCCAGCAGGGTCTCAGGATGACGGGTATCCATAATCACCGTGCCGTAGGCACCGCGTAACTGCGGGATGGTGCGCAGTACCGCTTCACGCAGCGTACCGCCCTGTTCCAGCTCCCAGTGCACCAGGTGAGCAATCACTTCGGTGTCGGTTTCGGAGACAAACACATACCCGCGCGCTTTCAGCTCTTCGCGCAGCGGTTCATGGTTTTCGATAATGCCGTTATGCACGACAACGATATGTTCAGAAACGTGCGGATGCGCGTTTCCTTCCGACGGTTCGCCATGGGTCGCCCAGCGGGTGTGCGCGATACCGGTTCCGCCGTGCAGCGGATGATCTTCCGCCGCCTGCGACAGCATCTGCACTTTACCGAGGCGACGCAGACGGGTCATATGACCCTTTTCGTCGACGACTGCCAGACCGGCAGAGTCATAGCCACGGTATTCGAGGCGACGTAAGCCTTCGAGAAGAATTTCTGCAACATCACGCTGCGCGACTGCGCCTACAATTCCACACATAGTTTTTGATTCCGATTTTGGCATTATGCCTTTTGTTGTCGGTCAACCTGTTTACACGTCGCGATCGGGCCACCGTTGTGCGGTGCCGCGAATCATTCCGTGTACGTGTCCGCTTTGCGGACGCCCCGAGCCTTGTAGAGAGTGGGGTTATTGTTATAGGTACTGCCTTGCGGGCGGAGGATTATCTTCCTCTCATCCCTGAATCTATGCCGGATAGCGCTGGGCATATCCGGTCTTATTGCTTTACTTCTTTTTCACCGGGCGTTGCCAGCCCTGCTTGTGCACCTGCGGCACACGGCTTAATACCAGCTCGTTTTCGGCGATATCGCGGGTAACGGTGGTACCAGCGGCGATGGTCGCGCCTTTGGCGACCGTGACTGGTGCCACCAGCTGCGTATCGGAGCCGACAAACACATCATCACCAATGATGGTTTTGAATTTATTGGCACCGTCGTAGTTGCAGGTAATCACCCCTGCGCCGACATTGACGTTGTCGCCAATCTCCGCGTCGCCGAGGTAAGTCAGGTGACCCGCTTTTGAACCTTTGCCGAGACGCGCTTTTTTCATCTCGACGAAGTTGCCGACGTGCGCGCCGGCCAGCAGCTCTGCGCCCGGACGTAAACGGGCAAACGGCCCGATGGTGCAATCCGCTTCGAGGCGGGCATCTTCCACCACGCTGTAGGGGCTGATCTCGCAATCATCGCCAATCACGCAGTTCTTCAGGATCACGCCTGCGCCAATCTTCACGCGATTACCCAGCGTAACGTTGCCTTCAATGATGACGTTGGTGTCGATCTCAACATCGCGGCCATGAGAGAGTGTGCCGCGCAGATCGAAACGCGCCGGATCGCGCAGCATCACGCCTGCCAGCAGCAGTTTTTCTGCCTGTTCAGCCTGGTACGCACGCTCGAGACGCGAAAGTTGCAGGCGGTTATTCACCCCTTCCACTTCGCTTAAGCGCTGCGGATGAACGGCGGCAATTTCACGCCCTTCGTGATAAGCCAGGCTGATAATGTCCGTGATGTAGTATTCACCCTGCGCATTATTATTGGTCAGCTTAGCGAGCCAGCGCTTCAGATCCGCGCCGTTGGCGATCAGAATGCCGGTGTTGATTTCATTAATCTGCCGCTGGGCTTCAGTGGCATCTTTCTGCTCAACGATGCCGGTGACCACGCCGTTTTCACGGGTAATGCGGCCATAACCGGTCGGATCGTCGAGTTTGACGGTAAGCAGCCCAATGCCGCCCTGCGGTTTGGCTTCACGCAGGCGCTCGAGCGTCTCGACGGAGATCAGCGGCACATCGCCGTAGAGCATTAAAATATCTTCATCGTCAGCAAAGAAGGGCGCCGCCTGCTGCATGGCGTGACCGGTGCCGAGCTGTTCCGCTTGCAGCACCCAGTTAAGTTTGTCGTCTACGAGGCGCTGTTTAAGCAGTTCGCCACCGTGGCCGTATACGAGATGAACATGATCCGCACCCAATTTCGTAGCAGCATCAATGACATGCTGCACCATCGCTTTACCTGCAAGAGTATGCAGCACTTTGGGAAGATCGGAATACATGCGTGTGCCTTTGCCAGCTGCAAGGATCACCACGCTCATTTTTGAGTTCAACATATTCGTCCTGACTATTATTTGGGAAAGAAGTTAACCTCTTTCATATTGAAAATACTACATATTTTGTAGCATGAAATGGAGTGCTGGTGAAACGCGCAATATTCCATTTAAAGAGCGCTGTAGCGCGCCTTTTGCGGGCAAAGTAAAGCACTTTACCGGCGGAAAGTCGCTCCATTTTTCACTGCTGCTCATTTATACAATGAGTTAGCCGTTATTTTTCATCCTGAATAAAGATCGCACAAAACAAAACGACGTTTTATTAAGCAAAGAGTGTGAGCTATAAAAAAGAAACAACGTTTCATATTGATGATAATCAACGGCAATTATCCATCAGGAGAATAAAATGAATTATAAAATACCTCTGGCCCTCGCGATATGCAGTTCTCTTGTCTGCGCCCCAGCCTTTGCTGAACCCACGGCAGAGTGGAAAGCTGTAGCTTTCGGCCAGTCGACCGACCTCAATTTCTCCTCAAACGTGCTTGCCGGAAAGATTGGCGTCAATGATGTGACGATTGCGGGTAAAAAGCTGACAACCGAAGCAATCGCCGATCTGTCGAAACCCATCACCCTTGAGAGCCGCGGCGGCAAAATTGCCAACACCCATGATGGCCTCACCTTCTTCTATACAAAGCTGCCGGTCAGCAAAAATTTTACGCTGCAAGCGACCGTCACCGTCGATCAGTTTGGCCCGGAAAATGGCGCAAAGCCTGCGGCACAAGAGGGCGCGGGCTTGCTGGTGCGCGATGTGATCGGTCCCGCGCGCCAGCAGCCGCTGCAAGAGGGGTATGAAGAGTTTCCTGCCGCTTCCAATATGGTGATGAACGCCATTATGACGCAGGACAAAAAGGATAATTTCCGCGTCAAAATGCAGGCTATCAGCCGGGAAGGCGTCACGCAGCCGTGGGGCAACGCCGGCGCGGCGATTGTCAAAACCAGCTATCGGGAAGAGGTGGATCTGCGCAAAACACCGGCTTTCCGACTTAAGCTTGAGCGTACTGATAACGGCTTTGTCAGCAGCTGGGCGCCCGCCGGGAGCGAGCAATGGGTCAGCCAGCCGATGCCACGCGCCGATCTCATTGCGGTACAGGACAAAGCATTCTATTACGTTGGTTTCTTCGCCTCGCGTAACGCGAAAATCACCGTTACCGATGCTTCGTTAACCACCTCAGAAGCCCACACGGTTGCTTCTGCGCCCTGGCAGCCGCCCGCGTTGCCGGTGGTGGTGCAAACCGCCTCACCCGCGCAAAGCGGCAGTGAGAAATACCTGCTCCAGGCGCGGGCCAACTACGATGGCAGCTTCAGCGTGCGGGAGAATGAAGTGGTGATCGGTAATGAGAAACCGATAAAAGCGGGCGAGATGTACACCCTGCCGACGCGACTGAAGCAAAACACCACTTTTGCGCTCACCTTCACCCCAAAAGCGGAAGGTAAACCCGTGGTTCAACAGATCCAGGTTGAGAAAATCGATCCGGTAGCGCTGACGCTGCATGTTTCGCCGCAGGGTACGGCTGAGGGCGCCGGCACTGCCGCCGCACCGCTGGATATCGCCACGGCAATCCGCTTGTTGCCGCCGGGCGGTAAAATCGTGCTACAAGCTGGCGATTACCCCTATACCGAAATTCCGCTGACGGCGAGCGGCCTGCTCAAACAGCGCAAAACGCTGGAAGCGGAGGGTAAAGTGGTGATCCATGGCCTGCTGCTTGATGCCAGCTACTGGCGGATCAAAGGGATTGAGGTGACGGAGAAGAGCCTGCGCATCCAGGGCAGCCATAACCTGATTGAAAAGGTAGTCGCCTGGCGTAACGACGATACCGGCATTCAGATCTCCTCCCCGGAGAAAATTGGCCGCGCGCTGTGGGCCAGCGATAACCGGGTGGTCGATTCAGAGTCCTGGGGCAATGAAGATGCGGGCAAGATTAACGCCGACGGCTTTGCGGTAAAAATGCGCGTAGGGGAGGGGAACCGGCTGATCCGCTGCTACGCCCATGACAATATTGATGACGGTTTTGACCTGTTTAACAAGATTGAAGATGGTGCCAATGGGGTAGTGGTGATCGAGAATTCAATTGCCCGCAACAATACCAGTAACGGCTTTAAGCTTGGCGGGGAAGGGCAGCCGGTGGCGCATCAGATCCGTAACAGTAAAGCGGTGGGTAACCATCTGGATGGGTTTACCGATAACTTCAACCCAGGCAGGCTGGTGGTAGAGAACAATATTGCGGCTGATAACCAGCGCTTCAATTTTATCTTCCGACCCAGCCCGTATGGCGACGCTTCAACGCAGGGGGTGTTTCGCGGCAACAAATCGGTGCGCAGCACGCCGGGTCGCTATGACGATGCGGTGATCGGGAATATTGATAACACTAACTACTTTATCAGGCAGGGAAAAAGCGTGAACAGCGAAGGGAAGGAGCTGGAGAGCGCGGCAGTGGAGGCGGCGCTGAAGTGATAGCCCGATGGCGCTCGCTTCTCCAGGCGGAGTCAGCGCAGCGCCACACGGCATCACAGCAATCAGTGATTGAACGTGCCGAAAGAGACGTTCATGTTGCTGAACATAGCGATGATTTTGTTGATCAGTTTCATGATGGCTTCCTTTTTGGATTTGGTTATGTGATGAACATCACAGAAAAGGAGTCTACGCCTCGCTGTTAAATCGCTCAACATTTTTGTGACATTTATCACAAAATATTAAAACACCTTTTTAGTTTCATTTTTCCTGAAACGCAGCCATAAAAAAAGCCAGCCTGGAGACCAGGCTGGCTTTTTAACGTTCAAGCCGGTGTTACATCGCTTTCTTCGTCAACTCGATAACACGCAGTTTCGCGATAGCTTTCGCCAGCTCTGCAGACGCCTGAGCGTAATCCACGTCACCGTGAGAGCCTTTGATGTGCTCTTCTGCTTTACGCTTCGCTTCCAGAGCTCGCGCTTCGTCGAGATCCTGGCCACGAATTGCTGTATCAGCCAGAACGGTCACGCTGCCAGGCTGCACTTCGAGAATGCCGCCGGACAGGTAGATAAACTCTTCATGACCGAACTGTTTAACGATGCGGATCATACCAGGCTTAATGGCGGTGAGCAGCGGTGCGTGACCCGGGAAAACACCCAGTTCACCTTCACTGCCCGTTACCTGGATTTTCTCGACCAGACCAGAGAACATCTGTTGCTCTGCGCTGACGACATCCAGGTGGTAAGTCATTGCCATATCACCCTCCGATTAAGGCGTTAAAGTTTTTTGGCTTTTTCCACGGCTTCGTCGATGGAACCGACCATGTAGAACGCCTGCTCCGGCAGGTGATCGTATTCGCCTTCCATGATGCCTTTAAAGCCACGGATGGTGTCTTTCAGGGAGACGTATTTACCCGGAGAACCGGTGAATACTTCCGCAACGAAGAACGGCTGGGAGAGGAAGCGCTGGATCTTACGAGCGCGAGCAACCACCAGTTTGTCTTCTTCAGACAGCTCATCCATACCGAGGATGGCGATGATGTCTTTCAGTTCCTGATAACGCTGCAGCAGAGACTGTACGCCACGCGCGGTGTCGTAGTGCTCCTGGCCAACTACCAGCGGATCCAGCTGACGGCTGGTGGAATCCAGCGGGTCAACGGCCGGGTAGATACCCAGAGAAGCGATCTGACGGCTCAGTACCACGGTTGCGTCAAGGTGCGCAAAGGTGGTTGCCGGAGACGGGTCAGTCAAGTCATCCGCCGGTACGTATACCGCCTGAACGGAGGTGATAGAACCGGTTTTGGTAGAGGTGATACGTTCCTGCAGAACACCCATCTCTTCCGCCAGCGTCGGCTGGTAACCTACCGCTGAAGGCATACGGCCCAGCAGAGCGGATACTTCAGTACCGGCGAGGGTATAACGGTAGATGTTGTCGACGAACAGCAGAACGTCACGACCTTCGTCACGGAACTTCTCAGCCATGGTCAGGCCGGTCAGTGCAACGCGCAGACGGTTTCCCGGCGGCTCGTTCATCTGGCCGTACACCAGGGATACTTTATCCAGTACGTTGGAGTCGGTCATTTCGTGGTAGAAGTCGTTACCCTCACGAGTACGTTCACCCACGCCCGCAAACACAGAGTAACCGGAGTGCTCAATCGCGATGTTACGGATCAGCTCCATCATGTTTACGGTTTTACCTACACCAGCACCACCGAACAGACCGACTTTACCGCCCTTGGCGAACGGACACATCAGGTCGATTACTTTGATGCCGGTTTCCAGCAGTTCCTGAGAGCTGGAGAGCTCTTCATAGGACGGCGCAGAACGGTGGATAGCCCAACGCTCTTCTTCACCGATGTCGCCTTTCATGTCGATCGGCTGACCGAGCACGTTCATGATACGACCCAGTGTTGCTTTACCTACCGGGACTTCGATCGGGTGCTGGAGGTCTGTTACTTGCAGACCACGACGCAGACCGTCGGAAGAACCCATGGCGATGGTACGTACGATACCGCCGCCGAGCTGCTGCTGAACTTCCAGCACCAGCGTCTCGTTACCATTCTGAACCTCAAGAGCATCGTACACGCGCGGTACGGCATCCTGAGGGAATTCGACGTCAACCACGGCGCCGATTACCTGGACAATTTTTCCAGTAGCCATCATGAATCCTCTACGAATTAACCTGGTTATACCGCGGATGCACCACCGACGATCTCGGTGAGTTCCTGAGTAATGCTGGCCTGACGAGCTTTGTTGTATACCAACTGCAGCTCTTTAATCAGGCTGCCGCCATTGTCGGTCGCGGCTTTCATCGCCACCATACGTGCGGCCTGCTCGCTGGCCAGGTTTTCAACAACACCCTGATAAACCTGAGATTCAACATAACGGCGCAGGAGCGTATCCAGCAGCGCTTTTGGATCGGGTTCATACAGGTAATCCCAGGATTTATGCTTCAACTCTTCATCTTCTGCAGCCGGTAACGGCAGCAGCTGAGTGATGGTCGGAACCTGAGACATGGTGTTGATAAATTTATTGCTAACAATATAAAGCTTATCCAGACGACCTTCGTCGTAAGCCTGCAGCATGACTTTCACCGGGCCGATCAGTTCTGACAGGGACGGGTTATCACCCATACCGGTCACCTGAGCTACCACGTTGCCACCAACAGAATTGAAGAAAGAGACGCCTTTAGAGCCGATCATCGCGAGTTCGCTCTGAACGCCTTTATCGGACCATGCTTTCATATCCGCCAGCAGTTTTTTGAACAGGTTAATGTTCAAGCCACCGCACAGACCACGGTCGGTCGACACTACCAGGTAGCCCACGCGTTTTACATCGCGCTCTTCCAGGTAGGGGTGCTTATATTCCAGATTACCGTTCGCAAGGTGACCAATCACTTTGCGCATGGTATCTGCATAAGGACGGCTGGACGCCATGCGATCCTGCGATTTACGCATTTTGGAAGCGGCGACCATCTCCATCGCTTTAGTGATCTTTTGCGTGTTCTGGACGCTTGCGATCTTACTACGTATCTCTTTTGCGCCGGCCATGAGCTTCTCCTCAATGCCTTACGGCCTGCCCTAAGACAGGCCGCCAGACGTTACCAGGACTGGGTTGCTTTGAAGGAATCGAGGATGCCTTTCAGCTTGCCTTCGATTTCGTCGTTATAGCCACCGGACTGGTTGATCTCTTGCATCAGCGGAGCGTGTTCACGGTCAACGTACGCCAGCAGAGCGGCTTCGAAGCTACCGATTTTCGCCAGTTCCACATCTTCGAGGTAACCGCGTTCAGCCGCGAACAGCACCAGGCCCTGCTGTGCAACAGACATAGGGGCATACTGTTTCTGTTTCAGCAGCTCGGTCACTTTCTGACCGTGGCTCAGCTGTTTACGGGTTGCTTCGTCCAGATCGGATGCGAACTGAGAGAACGCCGCCAGCTCACGATACTGTGCCAGTGCGGTACGGATACCACCGGACAGTTTCTTAATGATCTTGGTCTGCGCTGCACCACCCACACGGGATACGGAGATACCCGGGTTAACCGCCGGACGAATACCGGAGTTAAACAGGTTGGTTTCCAGGAAGATCTGACCATCAGTAATGGAGATTACGTTGGTCGGAACGAACGCGGAAACGTCACCCGCCTGCGTTTCGATAATCGGCAGGGCAGTCAGGGAGCCGGTTTTACCTTTCACTTCACCTTTGGTGAAGTTCTCTACGTATTCCGCGTTTACGCGGGATGCGCGCTCCAGCAGACGGGAGTGGAGGTAAAATACGTCGCCCGGGAACGCTTCACGTCCTGGCGGACGACGGAGCAGCAGGGAAACCTGACGGTAAGCAACGGCCTGTTTAGACAGGTCATCGTATACGATCAGCGCATCTTCACCGCGGTCACGGAAGTATTCGCCCATTGCGCAACCGGCATACGGCGCCAGGTATTGCAGTGCAGCGGATTCAGAGGCAGTTGCCACAACAACGATGGTGTTGGACAGTGCGCCGTGCTCTTCCAGTTTACGAACCACGTTAGCAATGGTGGACGCTTTCTGGCCGATGGCCACGTACACACATTTGATGCCGGAGTCGCGCTGGTTGATGATGGCGTCGATAGCCATCGCCGTTTTACCGGTCTGACGGTCGCCGATGATCAGCTCACGCTGACCACGACCGATTGGGATCATTGCGTCGACGGATTTGTAACCGGTCTGAACCGGCTGGTCGACGGACTGACGATCGATAACGCCCGGTGCGATAACTTCGATTGGCGAGAAGCCATCGTTATCAACCGGACCTTTACCGTCGATTGGCGCACCCAGGGTGTTCACCACACGACCCAGCAGGCCACGGCCAACCGGAACTTCAAGAATACGGCCAGTACATTTGACCTTCATGCCTTCGGCGAGGTCAGCGTACGGACCCATCACAACTGCACCTACGGAGTCGCGCTCCAGGTTCAGTGCGATAGCGTAACGGTTACCCGGCAGAGAAATCATCTCGCCCTGCATACAGTCGGCCAGGCCGTGGATGCGGATAACACCGTCGCTTACAGAAACAATAGTACCTTCGTTGTGAGCTTCACTCACAACACTGAACTGAGCAATGCGCTGCTTGATCAGTTCGCTGATTTCGGTGGAATTCAGTTGCATGCTCCAGTCCCCTTAAGACTGCAAGACGTCTGCAAGGCGCTCAAGACGGCCGCGTACGCTGCCATCAATGACCATATCACCCGCTCGGATGATTACGCCTGCCATTACAGACTTATCGATATTGCAATTCAGCTTCACTTTACGTGACAGACGTTTTTCCATCGCTGTGCTGATTTTCGCAAGCTGTTCTTCACTCAGTGCGGAGGCGGAAGTCACTTCGACTTCGGCGATAGCCTCGCTGGCCGCGCGCAATTGAATGAACTGCTCAAGAACATCAGGGAGCACCTTAAGACGACCGTTTTCGGCCATCACACGAATCAGGTTTTGGCCTTTTTCGTCCAGTTGCTCACCACATACGGCGATAAACGAGTCGGCGAGCGTTTCCGGTGCAATCGCACCGGAGAGCAGCTCGGCCATTTGTTCGTTTTTCGTCACCTCAGCGGCGAACGCCAGCATATCCTGCCAGCGGTCAACGCTTTGGGTTTCGACGGCAAAGTCAAAAGCTGCTTTGGCGTAGGGGCGAGCTACCGTTACAAATTCAGACATCAGCCCCTCCTCCTTACAGTTCAGCGACCAGTTTATTCACGATGTCGCTGTTAGCAGCTTCATCCACGGAACGCTCGATGATCTTCTCGGCGCCAGCAACAGCCAGCAGAGCCACTTGTTTACGCAGCTCTTCGCGAGCGCGTTTACGTTCGGCGTCAATTTCCGCCTGCGCCTGCGCCACGATTTTGTTACGTTCCTGCTCGGCTTCAGCTTTCGCTTCGTCCAGGATCTGAGCACGGCGTTTGTTCGCCTGTTCAATGATAACCTGAGCTTCAGCTTTCGCTTTTTTCAGCTGGTCGGTCGCATTGGCCTGTGCAAGATCCAGGTCCTTTTTGGCCCGTTCTGCGGAAGCGAGACCGTCAGCAATCTCTTTCTGACGTTTTTCGATGGCAGCAATCAACGGCGGCCATACATACTTCATGCAGAACAGAACGAACAGGACAAACGCGATGGCCTGGCCGAGGATTGTTGCGTTTAGATTCACAGCACAATGCCTCTTATCTGGTTAACGTTCTAAACAATTGCTTGAAAAGCAACCCTTACTACGCGACAGCAAACATCACGTACAGACCCAGACCCACAGCGATCATCGGGATTGCATCCACCAGACCCATAACGATAAAGAACTGAGTACGCAGCAGAGGAATCAGATCCGGCTGACGCGCAGCGCCTTCCAGGAATTTACCCCCGAGGATGCCGATACCGATCGCAGCACCGATCGCCGCCAGACCCATCATCACAGCGGCAGCCAAGTACAGCAGATCCATATTCAGGTTTTCCATGACAGTCTCCAGTTTGTTTCAGTTAAAACGTAGTAGTGTTGTTAAAAATCAGTGCTCTTCAGACGCCATCGACAGATAGACGATCGTCAGAACCATGAAGATAAAGGCTTGCAGCGTAATGATCAGGATGTGGAAAATGGCCCATGGCACATTCAGAATCCACTGTGACCACCACGGCAGAAGACCCGCGATCAGAATGAAAATCAACTCACCCGCGTACATGTTGCCGAACAGTCGCAGACCGAGAGAAACCGGTTTGGACAGCAGGCTCACGCCCTCAAGGATAAGGTTTACCGGAATAAATACCGGATGGTTGAACGGCTGGAGAGTCAGCTCTTTAGCGAAACCGCCAATACCCTTCATTTTGATGCTGTAGAACAGAATCAGGATAAACACGCCCAGTGCCATCGAGAGCGTGATGTTAACGTCAGCAGACGGCACCACACGCAGCGCAGGCAGACCGAACACATGCTCACCGATATACGGCAGCAGGTCGATAGGCAGCAAATCCATCAGGTTCATCAGGAATACCCAGACGAAAATCGTCAGGGCCAGTGGCGCGATAAGCTTGCTTTTGCCGTGGTACATGTCTTTGACGCTACCATTAACAAAACCAATCACCAGCTCGATCGCCGTCTGGAATTTCCCTGGTACGCCGCTGGTCGCTTTCTTCGCTACGCTACGGAACATCACCAGGAACAACAGACCCAGGACCACCGAGAAAAACATGGAGTCGATATTGAGCGTCCAGAACGTGGCCGGGGGGTTATGCGGATCCACCAGCGAGAAGGTACGCAAGTCAATCTGAAGGTTATTCAGATGGTGACCGATGTACTCCTGCGGTGTTGAAATTTCTCCTGCAGACATGATGCCTCTTACCCTTTGTTGTTAATTACAGCAGGTGCCAGTATCTGAACCACTAGCACCGAAACCCACGTGACTATCAGCGGCAAAAACACCGCCTTCAAAACTGCCAGCGCCACCACCAGTAACACGAATGTCAGTAACACCTTGAGCGCCTCACCGAAGGCGAAGGTCCAGGCCACACGGCCTTTAGAAGGTGTATTCGCCTGATGACGCC
Organism: Kosakonia sp. CCTCC M2018092; assembly: GCF_003864115.1. Classification (NCBI taxonomy): domain Bacteria; kingdom Pseudomonadati; phylum Pseudomonadota; class Gammaproteobacteria; order Enterobacterales; family Enterobacteriaceae; genus Kosakonia; species Kosakonia sp. CCTCC M2018092. The sequence continues at coordinate 4,731,054 of NZ_CP034225.1, read as the reverse complement.
AGGCAAAAATCATAAACAACATATTCGGCAATAAGACTGCCATACCTCCGCTCACGGCGGAAATGCCCCAGAAGGGGTCTTTGAGGCTAAACAGCAATCCACTTGCCATTACTGCCAGAAACTGAATAAGCAGAAGCCTGCGAGCAACGTTTCGGCTAAAGAGCGACACAGACATATTCTTTCTTAACTCCTGCTCCCTTTGAGGTATGTCGCGTGTCGTATAAAACGTTCTTTACGGCCCGGAGTCAAGCATCAAAAAGCGGTCAAATTATACGGTGCGGCCTCGTGATTTCAAACAATAAGTAGCGAAAAGGTGAATAAATGTTTAAATATTTTTCCCGAGGTCTATTTTTAAACTTTTGTACAAACGATGAACCTTCGAGCAAAAGTGCAAATAACGCGAAAAACCCGGCGATAAAGCGTGCACCAGGTCACAATTTAAACATATATGCACCCATCGTTTTAAAAGCCCGCAGATTTTAATGCTTTTCATCTTTATGAAAACAAAGCCGATTTATCACAACTCTTTTTAAAACACTCACCTCCACAACAAAAACCTTTGTTTGACATTTTTAATAATTATTTTACAAGTCGACTTGGTTTTGGCTGCCGATTTTTAGCGGCCTGATATTTTCATTGTTGATTATTCTGATACTGAATGAAAAAAAGCGACGTTAAATGTCAGATAAATCCTGGTTAAATTTAAGTTAAATGTAACCGGAAGTATCACTCTTTTTCGTCGCCTTTTTTAACATTCATGCAACAGCATCAATGCAACATTTTTTGATAAAAATTAAACTTTGTTTGCTTTAACGATAACCAGATGGCGCTCGCCTTCCAGGTGCGGAACCTTTAATTCAACAATCGACTCCACGGCTAAGCCCGCAGGTAACAGCGCAATCTCATCTTCCGGCAATTGTCCTTTCAGGGCATAAAAGCGACCCGCGTCGCCCGGAAGGTGGTGGCACCAGCTCACCATATCGTTCAGAGAGGCAAAAGCGCGGCTGATTACACCGTCAAAAGGCGGCTCGGCGGGGAAGTCCTCGACGCGGCTCTGCACCGGCTCGATATTGGTCAGCTTCAGTTCATGCTGCACCTGGCGCAGGAAGCGAACGCGCTTGCCAAGGCTGTCGAGCAGCGTGAAGTGGGATTCCGGACGCACAATGGAGAGCGGAATTCCCGGCAGGCCGGGGCCGGTGCCGACATCGATAAAACGCGTTCCCTGCAGATGCGGCGCGACGACGATGCTGTCGAGGATATGGCGCACCAGCATCTCGTTCGGGTCGCGAACCGAGGTGAGGTTGTAGGCTTTGTTCCACTTGTGCAGCATTTCAACGTACGCCACCAGCTGCTGTTGTTGCTGATCGGACAGCGAAATGCCGGCTTCGGCCAGCAGACGAGAGAGTTTATTGAGCACAACGAATACCTGTTGAGAGACGAAATGGCGGATAGCGTGATGCTTATCCGCCTTTTAGCGTTATCAGGCCCGGCGTGCGGGCCTGAGTGATACGGTTATGCGCTGCGGCGCAGCATCCCTTGCTTCTTCAGCCACACCAGCAGAATCGAGATCGCCGCTGGCGTAATACCCGAGATCCGCGAGGCCTGGCCGATGGAAGAGGGCTTGTGATCGTTAAGCTTCGCGATCACCTCGTTCGACAGGCCATTTACCTGGCGGTAATCGAGGGTCGCCGGCAGGATCGTATTCTCATTGCGCTGCTGCTTCTCGATCTCATCCTGCTGACGGGCAATGTAGCCTTCATACTTCACCTGGATTTCAACCTGTTCCGCAGCCTGCTTATCTTCTAAGCCCGGTGCGAACGGCGTCAGCTGCACCAGCTGCTCGTAGGTCATCTCAGGGCGACGCAGCAGATCTTCACCGCTGGCTTCGCGCGACAACGGCGCGGTCAGCTGTGCGTTAACGATCGGCGCATGTTCAGAAGCCGGTGACACCCACTGGGATTTTAGGCGCTGGCGTTCGCGCTCAATGCTTTCCAGTTTCTCGTTGAAGCGCGCCCAGCGCTCATCATCCACCAGACCCAGCTCGCGACCGGCTTCGGTCAGACGCAGATCGGCGTTATCTTCGCGCAGCATCAGGCGATACTCCGCGCGGGAGGTAAACATGCGGTAGGGCTCTTTGGTGCCCAGCGTGCAGAGATCGTCCACCAGTACGCCCAGGTAAGCCTGATCGCGACGCGGTGCCCAGCCCTCTTTATCCGCCGAGTAGCGCCCGGCGTTCAGACCTGCCAGCAGACCCTGCGCGGCAGCTTCTTCGTAACCGGTGGTGCCGTTGATCTGGCCAGCGAAGAAGAGACCGTTGATATATTTGCTCTCGAGCGTCGGTTTCAGATCGCGCGGGTCGAAGAAGTCATACTCAATGGCGTAGCCCGGACGAACAATCTTCGCGTTTTCCATCCCCTGCATCGAGCGGACGATTTGCATCTGCACATCGAACGGCAGGCTGGTAGAGATGCCGTTCGGGTAAATTTCGTTAGAGGTAAGTCCTTCCGGCTCAAGGAAGATCTGATGCTGGTTGCGATCGGCAAAGCGCATCACTTTATCTTCGATCGACGGGCAGTAGCGCGGGCCGATCCCTTCGATCACGCCGGCATACATCGGGCTGCGATCGAGGTTATTGCGGATCACCTCATGGGTCTTTTCGTTGGTGTGCGTGATATAGCACGGCACCTGACGCGGATGCTGAGCGGCATTGCCCATAAACGAGAAGACCGGCATCGGATCGTCGCCGTGCTGCTGTGCCAGCACGCTGAAATCGATGGTGCGCGCATCAATTCGCGGCGGCGTACCGGTTTTCAGACGGCTGACGCGCAGCGGCAGTTCACGCAGACGGCGGGAGAGCGGGATCGACGGCGGATCGCCTGCGCGGCCACCGCTGTAGTTATCCAGACCGATATGGATCTTGCCATCCAGGAAGGTGCCGACGGTCAGTACCACCGCTTTCGCGCGGAACTTCAGCCCCATCTGGGTCACGGCACCCACCACTTGATCGTTTTCGACGATCAGATCCTCAACTGCCTGCTGGAAGATCATCAGGTTCGGCTGGTTCTCCAGCGCAGTGCGTACCGCCTGGCGATAGAGTACGCGATCCGCCTGAGCACGGGTCGCCCGAACGGCAGGGCCTTTGCTTGCGTTTAGTATCCTAAACTGGATCCCGGCATGATCGATCGCTTTCGCCATCAGCCCGCCCAGTGCATCCACTTCTTTAACCAGGTGTCCTTTCCCAATACCGCCGATCGCCGGGTTGCAGCTCATCTGCCCCAGTGTGTCGATATTGTGTGTCAAAAGCAGAGTCTGCTGACCCATACGCGCTGCGGCCATTGCGGCCTCAGTGCCTGCATGACCCCCGCCAATGATGATGACGTCAAAAGGATCCGGATAAAACATGGTGGTATGCCTCGCCTGAGCGGTTAGAAAGTGAATTTGTGGCCGGGCCGTGGATTCTACTCAACTTTAGTCCAGTGAGAAAGACTCCGGATCCCGGCTATTAAAAAGAAGATCTTTATATAGAGAGATCTGTTCTATTGTGATCTCTTATTAGGATCGCGATGTCTTGTGGATAAGCCGGATCATCGCTTTAAGATCAGTTCATTAGGAAGGATCATTAACTGTGAATGATCGGTGATCCTGCAACGTATAAGCTGGGATCAAAAGGGCTAGTTATACACAGGGCGGATCGGGGAGCAGAGTTATTCATTGGATAACTACCGGTTAATAAGCGCTTTTAAGCCTAGTTATCCACTGCTGATCGCACGATCTTTACACAATATTGAGCAATTTAATCCAGGATCCCAGCCACTCTTCGGCCGGATCCTCCGGAATATCGTGATCGAGGATGTTGATCTTCAGCGTTTCACCGATCTGTTTGGCACCATTTTTCTTCAGCCCGGCTTCCATTTTTTCGATCGCCTGACAGAAAGTGTCATATTCACGGCTGCCGATACCGATCGCACCAAAACGAATCTGCGACAGATCCGGGTTCAGCTCATTAAGCTCTTCATACATTGGCAGCAGGTTGTCCGGGATATCGCCCGCGCCGTGGGTGGAAGTGACCACCAGCCAGAGCCCCTGTTGCGGCAAATCCTCTAATAACGGCCCATGGAACGTAAAGGTATTGAACCCTGCTTCCTCCAGCTTTTCAGCCAGATGTTCTGCTACGTATTCCGCACCGCCAAGGGTGCTGCCGCTAATAAGAGTAATGTCTGCCATGAACCCGCTCCGTTTTAATCGCCCTGCGACGACAAAGTGGGGCGTATTGTACGCTGTGAATGAGCTGGGATCTACCTGTGGACAATGCGGGTATTGATCGTGGATGAAAACGCCCGGTTACGGGCGGATCGTGCGCATGATGGGGTTTTGCAACGAGATCAATGTCTCGGTGGACTGGATCTCATCAATAGTCTGGATCTTGTTGATAAGTACCTGTTGCAGCGCGTCGATCGAGCGGCACATCACTTTAATAAAGATGCTGTAGTGTCCGGTGGTGTAGTAGGCTTCGGTCACCTCTTCGAGGCTCTCCAGTTTTGCCAGTGCTGAGGGGTAATCTTTAGCGCTCTTCAAAATGATGCCGATAAAGCAGCAGACGTCGTAACCGAGTTGCTTCGGGCTGACGTCGATGCGCGCGCCGGTGATAATGCCCGCCTGCTTCATCTTCTCTACCCGCACATGAATGGTGCCTGGGCTTACGCCGAACTGCTTCGCCAGTTCAGCATACGCCGTACGGGCATTGGCCATTAACGCTTCGAGGATGCCGCGATCCAGATTGTCGATCTGATAATTTTCCATACGTTTTTCTTATGTAGATTAATGATTCATTCTATTTTAACCGGCTATTTTATCGATTCAAAAGCCTGTTGGCCTTTTTAATTGTGGATTATTGAACTGACGCCTGTTTCTGTTGCTTAATTGCAAGCCTACGCAGACAGGAGTTAAAAAAATGAAAACCGCCTACATCGCAAAGCAACGCCAGATTGCCTTCGTGAAATCCTTCTTCTCTCGCCAGCTGGAAGAGAAACTGGGCCTGATTGAAGTGCAGGCACCGATCCTCAGCCGGGTAGGGGATGGCACGCAGGATAACCTGTCGGGTTGCGAGAAAGCGGTACAGGTCAATGTGAAGACGCTGCCGGATGCCCGCTTTGAAGTGGTGCACTCGCTGGCAAAGTGGAAACGTCAGACGCTGGGGCAACACGATTTCAGCGCGGGTGAGGGGCTTTACACCCATATGAAAGCCCTGCGCCCCGATGAAGATCGCCTCTCGCCCATTCACTCCGTGTATGTGGATCAGTGGGACTGGGAGCGCGTACTGGGGGATGGTCAGCGCCAGCTGGCGACCCTGAAATCGACCGTTGAGGCGATCTGGTCCGGGATCAAAGCGACCGAAGCCGCGGTTAGCGAAGAGTTTGGTCTGGCACCGTTCCTGCCAGAACAGATCCACTTCGTGCACAGCGAAACGCTGCTCAGCCGCTTCCCGCACTTAGATGCGAAAGGGCGCGAAAAAGCGATCGCCAAAGAGTTGGGCGCTGTCTTTCTGATGGGTATTGGCGGCAAGCTTAGCGACGGCAAGCGTCACGATGTTCGCGCGCCGGATTATGATGACTGGAGCACGTCAGTCGAAGCCGGTTTCAGCGGCCTCAACGGCGATATCCTGGTGTGGAACCCGGTGCTGGAGGATGCGCTGGAGCTTTCATCTATGGGGATCCGCGTTGACGCTGAAGCACTGAAGCGCCAGCTGAAACTGACCGGCGATGAAGAGAGGCTGCAACTCGACTGGCACCAGGCGCTGCTGCGCGGTGAGATGCCGCAAACCATCGGCGGCGGCATTGGTCAGTCGCGCCTCACCATGCTGCTGTTACAACTCTCGCACATCGGCCAGGTGCAGTGCGGCGTATGGCCCGCCGCCGTGCGCGACGAGATTGCCGGCCTGCTTTAACGCCGCCAGCGGCGCAGCAAGCGGCTGCGCATCCCGGTATCAAAGCGCCAGATATGGTCAAAGATGCGCATGATGCCGGGTTTACCGTGGGCTGACATCGCCACCGCGTGAAAGCGGTGTTGATGCAGCCGTTGTAGCTCCTTTACCTTACCGATCACCTCGTCCGGCAGCCGCTGGGCGATAAAGTCAGAGATCACCACCGCATCGGCGTCATACCACTCGCCGCCCTGCATCCGCTCAATCACCGCCCGAAAGCAGCTCGCCAGATCGGTACCGCCGCGAAAGCGCTGGCTCAGAAAGCGGATCGCCTGCTCCAGCCCGCTATCGCAGGTCAGTTCATAACGCACCACTTCGCTGGAGAAGAGCATAATAAAGCAGCGCCGTTTGTCCGCCAGCGCCACGCGCATCAACGCCAGGCAGAAGGCTTTCGCGCACTGTTCGTTGAAGCCGCCCATGGAACCGGAGGTGTCGACGCAGACAATAAACGGCCCGCGCGGCTGCTCATCAAAATCCTGATGAATAACCGGACGCTCAGTGATCTTTTCGTGCCAGGCATCGCCGTGAAGCCGGTAGGTCAGCAACTGCTTCTCCACCAGCCGCCGGTAAAACTCATACTCCAGCTCGGTAATGCCGAGAGTCGCCAGCTCAGGCGGCAGCAGGCGCAGAATATCGTCGCTTTGATGCAGGCCATCGACCTGCTCCGGCACCGTCGACGGCTCGCGCACCAGGCTGCGGAAGGTCTCCATCGGAGCGTCTTTACGCGGTACCGAACGCGCCTCCCGCGAACGGCCCAGCTGTTCTGCCAACTGCTGGAGTTCGGGCTGCTCTTTGAGGAAATCACCATATTTGACGATCAACTGGTAATCACCCCGTTTTAGCTGCCCGGCGCTCATATCCCACAACCTGCCGGCCGCGTTCTCATTTTCAATCAACACCGGTTCAAGCTGGCCGCTGAGGGTCATGCGCGCCTGCACCTCACTCAGCAACTGTTCGCGCTCCTCCTCCAGCAGTTGCTGGTTAAAGGCGGTGGTCTGCACCACCAGGCTCAGACGCCAGCGCTGAAGAAAGAGCGTATGCAGTGCCGGAGTGAAGGCCGGGTTATCGCTGACCATCTGGCGAGCCTGTGCCGCGAAAGGGGATTGCACCTTATCAAGCAGCGCCAGGGTTTGCGGCAGCTGAACGGTAAACTGCGAGGTGGAGAGCAGCTGGCTTTGCTGAAAGGCCAGCACCTCTTCCGCCAGCGTTTTGGGTACTTCCGCCTCTTTAAGGTGCTTTTTTAGCGTTTCGCGCCAGCGCGGCAAATCTTCCGTAATGGCATGCTTGAGCTTGGGAAACTTTTCAAAAAAGATCGCCAGCTGCGGCGAGGCCAGTAAGAGGATAATAAGATCCTCTATCAACGCCTCTTCGCTGATGGTCAGCATCACATTGAGCGTATCGAGTGGGATCATTGACGCGCCTGTTGGATCTGCGCTCTGACATCCTGCAGGCTGGCTTCAATGCGACCCAACCAGTCGCTGGAGATAAACAGACACTTCTGCTGTTCGCTAAAACGGGTGTGCTGCTGGTGCCAGGTGGTGTCCAGCGCCTCCAGTTGTTGCCTGATCTCATCCGGCACGTTCTCTGACGCTGTACCCGGCAGCGCCAGGCGCGAGCTCTGCAAACTGACATCGCGCACCAGCAGGTGCTGGCTGGCATCCACTTCCATATTGAGCGGCTGGGCAAAGCCAATGCCGTTAAGTTTGCCGCGGATCTCACCCCCTTTCGTCAGCCACTGCTCCAGCGCACTGCGCTCAAGGGTAATGTGGATAACGTTAAGATCGTGCAGTTTCAGCGGTTGCTGTAGCAGAAGCGTCAGTACCGGCTCGGTCAGATCCGCAGGAAGTTCGTAATGGGGACGACGGCTGAACATGCCGCCCTGACGTTCCACTCTGAGGGCGGTTTTATCGCTTTGCTGCTGCTGAAGTTGCAGGTGTCGCTGGGCTATCGCACTCAACTGCGTCACCATCGCTTGCTGCTGCCAGGCGTGCCCGGTCATCAAAACGTCAAGCTGCTGTTGCAGCAGGCGCAGGCTTTCCGCGTCGTGCCACAGGCAATCTTTCAGCAGGATCAGGTCGATGGGGGCCACCGCGTCGCGGCCGCTGAACAGGGCGCTGGCCTGCAACAGGCGAATCGCTTTTTTCCAGCGCCGGTCGGAAACATAAGGCGCGTTCGGCAGGGTATCCAGCTGCTGGCGCAGGGTGTAAATCAGCTCAAACACCGGTTCCGGAAGCGCCACCTGCGAAATGTCATGCTGCCAGCGAACGTACTCTTCGTCGGTGATTTGCAGCTCCGCCGGTACCGGGTTTTCACTCTCACTCTGCTGGCTGATTAGCATCGAGCGGAAGTTGCTCTTCTCCTGCACTTTGTCGAGCCAGAGACGAATCAGCATGCGGTCATAGAGCGCTTCCAGGCTGCTGTCCGCTTCCGGTAGTTCGTTAGAGGCCGCCACCAGCAAGCGCATCGGAATATGATCTTCACTGGCACCGTTACGGAAACGGCGTTCGTTAATGGCGGTCAGCAGAGTGTTGAGGATCGCCGGGCCTGCTTTCCAGATTTCATCCAGAAAGACGATTTCCGCTTCCGGTAAATAGCCGCTTGTGAGACGCTCATAGCGCCCTTCATCTTTCAGCGCCTGAATGGAAAGTGGGCCGAAGACCTCTTCCGGTGTAGAGAAACGGGTCATTAAATATTCAAAGGCGCGGGCATTTTTGAAGGCGAATTTCAGGCGGCGGGCAATCAGGCTTTTGGCGATGCCCGGTGGACCCAGCAGGAATACGCTTTCGCCGCTCAGGGCGGCGAGCAAACAGAGCCTGATCGCATGGCTGCGCTCAAAAAGGCCTTTCTCCAGCGCGCTGCTGAGGCGGGAAATTCTTTCTGCTAATAGATGTAAGTGAGCCATAATGAATCTGCGTCCTTTCGCCGTGGTTTCCGGCTTGTCAGAGCGATTATAAACGTTCCTGAAAGTGCCTGTAATAGACTGAAGAACGGCTTTGTTTTCATTGAGCCAGATTAATGTGGTTGCATTTAGGGGTACGATTCTGTCGATAATCGTGCATACTGTGCGCTTTTTGTGGGCCAAGGGACTAAGCACACATAATTGCATTCAATCAAAAGATTAGTCTATGAGCACTGATAAGAAACAATCGTTACCCGCGGTCACTCTCGCGGCAATTGGGGTTGTCTACGGTGATATTGGTACCAGCCCACTCTATACACTGCGTGAATGTTTGTCCGGCCAGTTCGGCTTCGGCGTTGAGCGCGATGCCGTCTTTGGCTTCCTGTCGCTGATTTTCTGGCTACTGGTTTTTGTCGTCTCGATTAAGTACCTCACCTTCGTGATGCGGGCGGATAACGCCGGTGAAGGTGGGATCCTGACGCTGATGTCGCTGGCCGGGCGTAATACCTCTGCCAGAATGACCTCGGTGCTGGTGATTATGGGCCTGATCGGCGGCAGCTTCTTCTATGGCGAAGTGGTGATTACGCCCGCCATCTCGGTGATGTCGGCCATCGAAGGCCTTGAGATTGTTGCGCCCTCCCTCGACACGTGGATTGTGCCGCTCTCCATCGTGGTGTTGACGCTGCTGTTTGCGATTCAAAAACATGGCACCGGGCTGGTGGGCAAACTCTTTGCGCCGATTATGCTGGCGTGGTTTTTGATTCTGGCCGTGCTCGGCGTGCGCAGCATTATTGCCAACCCGGAAGTGCTGCAGGCGCTTAACCCGATGTGGGCAGTTAACTTCTTCTTGCAGTACAAAGCCATTTCGTTTGTTGCCCTCGGGGCCGTCGTGCTCTCAATTACCGGCGTGGAAGCGCTCTACGCGGATATGGGCCACTTCGGTAAGCTGCCGATCCGCGTGGCGTGGTTTAGCGTGGTGCTGCCATCGCTGGTGCTGAACTACTTTGGTCAGGGCGCGCTGCTGCTGAAAACCCCCGAAGCGATTAAAAACCCCTTCTTCCTGTTAGCCCCTGAGTGGGCGCTGATCCCGATGCTGATTATCGCCACGCTGGCGACGGTGATTGCCTCGCAGGCGGTCATTTCCGGTGTCTTCTCCCTGACGCGCCAGGCGGTACGCCTCGGTTATCTGGCGCCGATGCGGATTATTCACACCTCGGAGATGGAGTCCGGGCAGATCTATATCCCGTTTATCAACTGGCTGCTCTACTTCGCGGTGGTGCTGGTGATTGTCAGCTTCGAGCACTCCAGCAACCTGGCGGCGGCATATGGTATTGCAGTGACCGGTACCATGGTGCTGACCACCATGCTCTTCACCACCGTGGCGCGCAAAAACTGGCACTGGAATAAGATTCTGGTCGGCATGCTGCTGCTCTTCTTCCTCTGCATTGATGTGCCGCTCTTCTCGGCGAACCTCGATAAGATTGTCTCCGGCGGCTGGCTGCCATTGAGCCTCGGTCTGGTGATGTTCCTGGTGATGACCACCTGGAAGAGCGAGCGTTTCCGCCTGCTGCGCCGGATGCATGAGCACGGTAACTCGCTGGAAGCGATGATCGCCTCGCTGGAGAAATCGCCGCCGGTTCGCGTGCCGGGCACCGCGGTTTATATGTCCCGCGCGCTGAATGTCATTCCCTTTGCGATGATGCACAACCTGAAGCACAACAAGGTGCTGCATGAGCGTGTGATCCTGCTGACGCTGCGCACTGAAGACGCGCCTTATGTGCATAACGTTCGCCGCGTACAGATTGAGCAGCTTTCGCCCACTTTCTGGCGCGTAGTGGCAAGCTACGGCTGGCGCGAAACGCCGAATGTCGAAGAGGTGTTCCACCGCTGCGGGCTGGAAGGGCTGAGTTGCCGGATGATGGAAACCTCCTTCTTTATGTCCCACGAGTCGCTGATCCTCGGTAAACGCCCGTGGTATCTGCGCCTGCGCGGTAAGCTCTACCTGGTATTGCAACGCAACGCCCTGCGCGCACCGGACCAGTTTGAGATCCCACCTAACCGGGTAATAGAACTCGGTACGCAGGTCGAAATCTGACACTTTTCAAACCCCTCCCTAAGAGGGGTTTTTGTTATCAATTGCCAGAAATTTCCCTTAAGAAAGCTGCGCCGTTTTTTTCGCGATCACGATGAGCGAAACGTTTCGATTTCGATCACACTTCTTCAATCAGACGATAGTTTTCAGAACAATCTTCGTACTACACTGCCGTCAGCGAAACGTTTCGCTCATGGAGCAAAAATATGAAAAAAGGTTGTGTTCTGAACGCTGATATTTCTTCTGTCATCTCTCGTCTTGGTCATACCGATACGCTGGTGGTGTGTGATGCCGGGTTGCCGGTGCCGCGCAGTACGCAACGCATTGATATGGCGTTAACCCAGGGCGTGCCTTCCTTTATGCAGGTGCTGGAAGTGGTGACCGCGGAAATGCAGGTTGAGGCCGCAATCATCGCGTCGGAGATCAAGCAGTTGAATCCGCAGCTCCACGAAACGTTGCTCACTCACCTTGAGCAGCTGCAGCAACACCAGGGGAATACCATCGAAGTGCGGTATGTTACGCACGAACAATTCAAAAAAGAGACCGCAGGTAGTCAGGCGGTTATTCGCAGCGGGGAGTGTTCCCCGTTTGCGAATATCATTCTCTGTGCCGGCGTCACCTTCTGAGGCGATCATGGACGCATTACTGCAACTTAAAGGCATTGATAAATCCTTTCCCGGCGTCAAAGCCCTCTCCGGCGCGGCGCTGAACGTCTATTCCGGTCGCGTGATGGCGCTGGTCGGTGAAAATGGCGCCGGAAAGTCGACAATGATGAAAGTGCTGACCGGCATCTACAGCCGCGACGCCGGTTCGCTGCTCTGGCTCGGCAAAGAGACCACCTTCAGCGGGCCAAAATCCTCTCAGGAAGCGGGCATCGGCATTATTCACCAGGAGCTGAACCTGATTCCGCAGCTCACCATTGCTGAGAACATCTTTCTTGGCCGCGAATTTGTTAACCGCTTCGGCAAAATCGACTGGAAAAAGATGTTTGCCGAAGCCAATACGCTGCTGGCTAAACTCAATCTGCGCTTTAAAAGCGATCGCACGGTAGGCGAGCTCTCCATTGGCGATCAGCAGATGGTCGAAATCGCCAAAGTGATGAGCTATGAGTCGCAGGTCATCATTATGGATGAGCCGACCGATGCGCTGACCGATACCGAAACCGAGTCGCTGTTTCGCGTGATCCGCGAACTAAAAGCGCAGGGGCGCGGCATCGTCTATATCTCCCACCGTATGAAAGAGATCTTCGAGATTTGCGATGACGTCACCGTGTTTCGCGACGGGCAGTTTATTGCCGAGCGAGAGGTCGCGACGCTAACGGAAGATACGCTGATTGAGATGATGGTCGGCCGCAAACTGGAAGATCAATATCCGCGTCTGGACAAAGCGCCGGGCGAAGTACGGCTTCAGGTCGATAATCTCTGCGGGCCGGGGGTTAATAACGTCAGCTTTACGCTGCGCAAAGGCGAGATCCTCGGCGTCGCCGGGCTGATGGGTGCCGGGCGTACGGAGCTGATGAAAGTGCTGTATGGCGCACAGCCGCGCACCAGCGGCTATGTCACCCTCGACGGTCACGAAGTGATCACCAAAACGCCGCAGGATGGGCTGGCGAACGGCATCGTTTACATCTCCGAAGATCGCAAGCGCGACGGGCTGGTGCTCGGCATGTCGGTAAAAGAGAACATGTCGTTGACCGCGCTGCGCTACTTCAGCCGCACGGGCGGCAACCTTAAGCATAAAGAAGAGCAGCAGGCGGTAAGCGATTTTATTCGTCTGTTCAATGTTAAAACGCCGTCGATGGAGCAGCCGATCGGTCTGCTCTCCGGCGGTAATCAACAAAAAGTGGCGATTGCGCGCGGTCTGATGACCCGCCCGAAAGTGCTGATCCTCGATGAGCCGACGCGCGGCGTGGACGTCGGGGCGAAGAAAGAGATTTACCAACTTATTAACCAGTTCAAGGCCGATGGCCTGAGCATCATTCTTGTTTCGTCGGAAATGCCGGAGGTGTTGGGCATGAGCGATCGCATCATGGTGATGCATGAAGGGCATCTCGGCGGGGAATTCACGCGCGAGCAGGCCACTCAGGAAGTGTTGATGGCTGCCGCTGTGGGCAAGCTTAATCGTGTGAATCAGGAGTAAGAGAGATGACTACCCAGGCCGTTTCTGGTCGCCGCTATTTCAGCAAAGCGTGGCTGATGGAACAAAAATCGCTGATTGCCCTGCTGGTGCTGATCGCCATCGTTTCGACCATGAGTCCCAACTTTTTTACCGTCAATAACCTGTTGAATATTCTCCAGCAGACCTCCGTCAACGCCATTATGGCGGTGGGCATGACGCTGGTGATCCTGACCTCGGGAATCGATCTGTCCGTCGGTTCTCTGCTGGCGCTCACCGGTGCGGTAGCCGCTTCGCTGGTGGGTATGGAGGTGAATGCGCTGGTGGCGGTCGCCGGTGCGCTGGCGCTGGGTGCGGCGGTGGGTGCTGTGACCGGCACTATCGTCGCCAAAGGCCGCGTGCAGGCATTTATTGCCACGCTGGTGATGATGCTGCTGCTGCGCGGCGTGACGCTGGTTTACACCAACGGCAGCCCCGCCAATACCGGCTTTACCGCTAACGCCGATATTTTTGGCTGGTTCGGTATCGGTCGCCCGCTCGGCGTGCCTGCTCCGGTATGGATCATGGCGATTGTCTTTATTGCCGCCTGGTATCTGTTACATCACACCCGTCTGGGGCGCTACATCTATGCGCTGGGCGGTAACGAAGCGGCGACGCGTCTCTCCGGTATTAGCGTCGATAAAGTCAAAATCATCGTCTACTCCCTGAGCGGCCTGCTGGCCTCGCTGGCGGGCATTATCGAAGTTGCGCGTCTCTCCTCAGCGCAGCCGACTGCGGGCGCGGGTTATGAACTGGATGCAATTGCCGCGGTGGTGCTGGGCGGTACCAGCCTTGCCGGCGGGAAAGGTCGTATTGTTGGGACATTGATCGGCGCATTGATTCTTGGCTTCCTCAATAATGGCCTGAATTTGTTGAGCGTTTCTTCCTATTACCAGATGATCGTTAAAGCAGTGGTGATTCTGCTGGCGGTGCTGGTAGACAACAAAAAGCAGTAATTCCCTACACAACAGGACTCATGAACATGAACATGAAAAAACTGGCCACTCTGGTTTCTGCTGTTGCCCTGAGCGCCACGGTAAGTGCGAACGCGATGGCGAAAGACTCTATTGCTCTGGTGATCTCGACCCTGAATAACCCCTTCTTCGTCTCGCTGAAGGATGGCGCGCAGAAAGAGGCCGACAAACTGGGTTATGACCTGGTGGTGCTGGACTCGCAGAACAACCCGGCGAAAGAGCTGGCCAACGTCCAGGATTTAACCGTTCGCGGCACCAAGCTGCTGCTGATCAACCCGACCGATTCCGATGCGGTTGGTAACGCCATCAAAATGGCTAACCAGGCCAAAATCCCTGTCATCACGCTCGACCGCGTCGCCAGCAGCGGTGAAGTAGTAAGCCATATCGCCTCTGATAACGTGCTCGGCGGTAAGATCGCCGGTGATTACATCGCCAAGAAAGCGGGTGAAGGCGCGAAAGTGATCGAGTTGCAGGGGATTGCCGGGACGTCCGCCGCGCGTGAGCGTGGTGAAGGTTTCCAGCAGGCGGTTGCTGCGCACAAATTCAAAGTCCTCGCCAGCCAGCCAGCTGACTTCGACCGCACTAAGGGTCTGAACGTAATGCAGAACCTGCTGACCGCGCATCCGGACGTGCAGGCAGTCTTCGCCCAGAACGATGAGATGGCGCTCGGTGCGCTGCGCGCGCTGCAGACCGCGGGCAAAAGCGACGTGATGGTGGTCGGCTTTGACGGTACGCCGGATGGCGAAAAAGCGGTAAACGACGGCAAACTGGCTGCTACCGTTGCCCAGCTGCCGGAGCAGATCGGCGCGAAAGGCGTTGATACCGCAGACAAAGTGTTGAAAGGCGAAAAAGTTTACGCTAAAAATCCGGTTGACCTGAAACTGGTCATCAAGCAGTAACAGAACGTTCAGGCTCGATGTACGTTCTGTCAGCCTGAGGGACAAGGTAATAAAAGAAAAGCATGGCACGCGCCACCGTTCGCGGTGGCGCACTTTATGGACACGCTCATCATGAAAACCGCAGGCAAACTCGTCGTTCTTGGCAGTATCAATGCCGATCACATTCTTAACCTTGAATCTTTCCCGACACCCGGCGAAACCGTAACCGGCAATAACTATCAGGTTGCTTTCGGCGGCAAAGGGGCCAATCAGGCGGTCGCGGCCGGACGCAGCGGCGCGGATATCGCGTTTATCGCCTGCACCGGCGATGACGATACCGGCGCGCGGGTGCGTAAGCAGCTCGCCAGCGACAACATCGATGTGGCACCCGTCAGCGTGGTTGCGGGTGAGTCGACCGGTGTGGCGCTGATTTTCGTTAACGGCGAAGGGGAGAATGTCATCGGTATTCATGCTGGCGCTAATGCCGCGCTCTCCACCGAACGTGTGGCTGAGCAGCAGACGTTAATTGCAGAGGCGTCGGCACTGTTAATGCAGCTGGAATCACCGGTTGAGAGCGTGCTGGCGGCGGCCCGTATCGCACAGCAAAACCAGACTACGGTCGCGCTAAACCCTGCCCCGGCCCGGCAACTCTCTGATGAGCTGCTGGCGCTGGTGGACATCATTACCCCCAACGAGACCGAAGCGGAAAAACTCACCGGCATCGCGGTTTCCAGTGATGAAGATGCGGCGCGTGCCGCGCGGGTGCTGCATGATAAAGGCATCCGTACGGTCATCATTACTCTCGGCAGCCGCGGCGTGTGGGCCAGCGTAAACGGTGAAGGCAAGCGCATACCGGGTTTTAAGGTGAAAGCCATTGATACCATCGCCGCGGGCGACACCTTTAACGGCGCGCTGATGACTGCGCTGCTGGAAGAGAAGCCGCTGGATGAAGCGATCCGCTTCGCCCATGCTGCGGCGGCTATCGCCGTGACGCGCAAAGGAGCGCAGCCTTCTGTTCCGTGGCGTAATGAGATTGATGATTTTCTTGCTCAGCAGGGGTGACGCGTGGCCACCATGAAGGATGTTGCCCGCCTGGCGGGCGTTTCCACCTCTACCGTCTCCCACGTTATTAATAACGATCGCTTTGTCAGTGAGGCGATTCGCGAAAAGGTGGATGCCGCGATTACGTCGCTGAACTATGCGCCTTCCGCGGTCGCGCGCAGCCTGAAGCTTAAACAGACGCGCACGATTGGGATGCTGATCACCGCCAGTACCAACCCTTTTTACTCTGAGTTGGTGCGCGGGGTAGAGCGCAGCTGCTTCGAGCGTGGCTATAGCCTGGTGTTATGCAATACCGAAGGCGACGAGCAGCGGATGAACCGAAATCTGGAAACGCTGATGCAAAAGCGCGTCGACGGGCTGCTTCTGCTCTGCACCGAAACGCATCAGCCTTCGCAAGTCATCATGAGCCGTTACCCCTCAATTCCCACCGTGATGATGGATTGGGCGCCGTTCGATGGCGACAGCGATCTGATTCAGGATAACTCGCTGCTGGGCGGCATGATGGCGACGGAGTATCTCATTCATAAAGGGATGACGCGTATTGCCTGCATTACCGGCCCGCTGGATAAAACGCCCTCCCGGCTGCGGCTGGAGGGGTACCGCGAGGCGATGGCGCGCGCCGGGCTAACGATTCGCGACGGCGACGAGATCGAGAGTGATTTTGAGTTTGGCGGCGGCCTGACGGCGATGCAGCGTCTGCTGGCAATGGATGAGCGCCCGCAGGCGGTGTTTATCGGCAATGATGCGATGGCGGTCGGCGCTTATCAGGCGCTCTACCAGGCGGGGCTGTCGATCCCGCAGGATATGGCGATTGTCGGTTACGACGATATCGAGCTGGCGCGCTATATGACGCCGCCGCTCACCACCATCCATCAGCCAAAGGATGAACTGGGTGAGCTGGCGATTGATGTGCTGATCCACCGTATTGCCGACCCGAGCCTGCAACAACAGCGTCTGCAACTGACACCGGTCCTAATGGAGCGCGGCTCAGCCTGATTTTTTGTGGCGCTCCTTGATCAGGTTGCGGCCATCTTTTGCTTTCAGCAGCATAAAGGTTAAAGCGGAGACCACCGTTACTGCACCCATCGTCATAAAGGTGTAGTGGAACTGCTCAACGGTGTTGGTGCCATCAACCCCTTCATAAAAACGCAGCACCGCTGCGCTCACGGCGACACCGAGGCTTATCGACAGCTGCTGCGTTACCGCCAGCACGCTATTGCCACTACTGGCGTTTTCATCCGTTAAGTCTGCAAGGGAGATGGTGTTCATGGCGGTAAACTGCGTCGACATCGCCATGCCTAATATGAACAGCGGCAGCACCAGCATCCAGATCGCCATCGCCTGAGTTTGCAGGGCGAACTGCGCAATCATTACGCCAATAAAGAGCGTGACGCCAACCAGCGTTTTGCGATAGCCAAACCAGCGCAGGATCTGCGTGACGGTCGATTTCGCCAGAATGGAGCCCAGCGCGGTCGGTGCCATCATGCAACCGGCAATCAGCGCCGGATAGCCAAAGCCAACCTGCAACATCAGCGGCATTAAGAAAGGAACGCAGCCGGTACCGAGGCGCGAAGCGATATTCCCGGCGATGCCGACGGAGAAGGTGCGGGTCTTAAACAGGTTGAGCGAGATAAGCGGCGTCGGGTGGCGGCGGGCGTGGCGAATATAGAGCAGCAGCAGGGCGATGCCGCTGAAGATAATGCTCAGGGCAAGCCAGGTTTCGACCACTTTCTCGCCGAACAACTCCATCCCGCTGGAGAAGAGCACCAGGCTTAAGCCGAATAACAGGAAGCCCCACATATCGAAGCTGCGGCGCGGCGTGGTGAAGTTCGGCATATATTTACGCGCGTAGAGCAACCCGGCGACACCAATGGGAATATTAATCAGGAAGATCCAGTGCCAGCTTGCCCAGGTAACCAGTACGCCACCCATTACCGGGCCGAGAATCGGCCCGACCAGCCCCGGCATGGTGACAAAGTTGAGCACCGGCAGTAATTCACTGCGCGGATAGGCGCGCAGCAGAGCAAGGCGCGCGACCGGCATCATCATCGCGCCGCCAATCCCCTGAATTACGCGAAAGACAACCAGCATGGCCAGAGAGTTGGAGAGGGCGCAGGCCAGCGAGCCGAGAGTGAAGAGGCTGACGGCTAACATAAAGATGCGTCGCGTGCCGAAGCGGTCGGCCAGCCAGCCGCTGACCGGAATAAGCATCGCGACGGTTAGGGTGTAACTGATAATGGCGGACTGCATCGCCAGCGGCGAACGGTTAAGACTTTGCGCAATAGCGGGTAGGGCGGTATTAAGGATGGTGGCGTCGAGCGCCTGCATAAAAAAGGCCATCGCGGCTATCCACGGCAGCCCGGCCATACTGCGCCCTTTCTTCTTTGTCATACTTATTCCTTTAATTAGGCGAATTCAACAATCTCTGGCACGCCTGAAACGCACTATCACCGTCGCTTTCCTGAATTGCGTCGACGATAGCCTGGTGAAGATCCAGCTTAATCACTTCGTTTTCAGTAATAGAGGTGAAGTAAGTATGGTAAACCGAGTGGAAAAGTGTGGCGAATGACATAAGGAAAGGATTACCGCTCATGGTGTAGATATGTTCATGCCACGCCATGTCCACCTCTATCCAGCGTTCACGGTTGAACGACTTTTTCAGGCACACCATCTCTTCCATTAATGTATTCAGCCAGGCCTTTTGCTCGGCGCTTGCCAGTACAGCAGCGAGAAGACAGGCCTGCGGCTCAAGGCTGGCGCGCATAACAAGAAAGTGTTGGATCACTTCCTGGAAATTGTCTTCGCTCATCCACCATGAGAGCAGCTCGGTATCAAGGAAGTTCCAGTTCCCCTTCGGCATCACGCGCGTGCCGATACGCGGGCGGGGTAAGACCATGCCCTTCGCGGTTAATGTCTTAATTGCCTCTCTCACTGCGGTACGGCTTACGCCAAACGTCTCGCCGAGCTCCATCTCGCCGGGCAAAATGGCTCCCGGCGCGTACTCTCCTCGCAGGATCTGCTGCGCCAGTTTCTCGGCTATCACCCAGGAGATATTTTTCTGCGCGGCAAGTTGCTGTGCGTTTAAAGGCATTTCTCACTTCCTTCTTCTTTATTTCACTCGGTAGTATGCCATTCGATATCTATAAGTGGTGGTAAAAACAGCGATACCCGCTATTTATGCCGCTTTTAACCGCACTTTGTTGAAAAAAAACACGGTTGAAAAGTTTTTTGAAATTAGGGGTTGTCAGGGAAAATTAACTCCCTATAATGCGCCTCCACTGACACGGCACAACGGCAAACACACCGGCCTGTCAGGTGAAGAATTCTGAAAATAATCAGTTGACTTCACAGCGGGAAAGCGTAATATGCACACCCCGCGCCGCTGCGAAAAGCGAAGCGGCACTGCTCTTTAACAATTTATCAGACAATCTGTGTGGGCACTCAGGTGACATGGATTCTTGATGTCCTCGGACACTAAATGAATACCAAGTCTCACGGGTGAACACGTAATTCATTACGGTTTAATTCGATGAGCATCAAACTTTAAATTGAAGAGTTTGATCATGGCTCAGATTGAACGCTGGCGGCAGGCCTAACACATGCAAGTCGAACGGTAACAGGAAGCAGCTTGCTGCTTCGCTGACGAGTGGCGGACGGGTGAGTAATGTCTGGGAAACTGCCTGATGGAGGGGGATAACTACTGGAAACGGTAGCTAATACCGCATAACGTCGCAAGACCAAAGAGGGGGACCTTCGGGCCTCTTGCCATCAGATGTGCCCAGATGGGATTAGCTAGTAGGTGGGGTAACGGCTCACCTAGGCGACGATCCCTAGCTGGTCTGAGAGGATGACCAGCCACACTGGAACTGAGACACGGTCCAGACTCCTACGGGAGGCAGCAGTGGGGAATATTGCACAATGGGCGCAAGCCTGATGCAGCCATGCCGCGTGTATGAAGAAGGCCTTCGGGTTGTAAAGTACTTTCAGCGGGGAGGAAGGCGATGCGGTTAATAACCGCGTCGATTGACGTTACCCGCAGAAGAAGCACCGGCTAACTCCGTGCCAGCAGCCGCGGTAATACGGAGGGTGCAAGCGTTAATCGGAATTACTGGGCGTAAAGCGCACGCAGGCGGTCTGTCAAGTCGGATGTGAAATCCCCGGGCTCAACCTGGGAACTGCATCCGAAACTGGCAGGCTTGAGTCTCGTAGAGGGGGGTAGAATTCCAGGTGTAGCGGTGAAATGCGTAGAGATCTGGAGGAATACCGGTGGCGAAGGCGGCCCCCTGGACGAAGACTGACGCTCAGGTGCGAAAGCGTGGGGAGCAAACAGGATTAGATACCCTGGTAGTCCACGCCGTAAACGATGTCGACTTGGAGGTTGTGCCCTTGAGGCGTGGCTTCCGGAGCTAACGCGTTAAGTCGACCGCCTGGGGAGTACGGCCGCAAGGTTAAAACTCAAATGAATTGACGGGGGCCCGCACAAGCGGTGGAGCATGTGGTTTAATTCGATGCAACGCGAAGAACCTTACCTGGTCTTGACATCCACAGAACTTTCCAGAGATGGATTGGTGCCTTCGGGAACTGTGAGACAGGTGCTGCATGGCTGTCGTCAGCTCGTGTTGTGAAATGTTGGGTTAAGTCCCGCAACGAGCGCAACCCTTATCCTTTGTTGCCAGCGGTCCGGCCGGGAACTCAAAGGAGACTGCCAGTGATAAACTGGAGGAAGGTGGGGATGACGTCAAGTCATCATGGCCCTTACGACCAGGGCTACACACGTGCTACAATGGCGCATACAAAGAGAAGCAATCTCGCGAGAGCTAGCGGACCTCATAAAGTGCGTCGTAGTCCGGATTGGAGTCTGCAACTCGACTCCATGAAGTCGGAATCGCTAGTAATCGTGAATCAGAATGTCACGGTGAATACGTTCCCGGGCCTTGTACACACCGCCCGTCACACCATGGGAGTGGGTTGCAAAAGAAGTAGGTAGCTTAACCTTCGGGAGGGCGCTTACCACTTTGTGATTCATGACTGGGGTGAAGTCGTAACAAGGTAACCGTAGGGGAACCTGCGGTTGGATCACCTCCTTACCTTAAAGAACCATTCCCTGCAGTGTCCACACAGATTGTCTGATGAAAAGTAAATAGCAAGGCGTCTTGCGAGTGAGACTTTGTGTCCCCTTCGTCTAGAGGCCCAGGACACCGCCCTTTCACGGCGGTAACAGGGGTTCGAATCCCCTAGGGGACGCCACTTGCTGGTTTGTGAGTGAAAGTCACCTGCCGATGTATCTCAAACCTGATTCCTGTGTGAACAGTGAGTCATGTCTGAGATATTTGCTCTTTAAAAATCTGGATCAAGCTGAAAATTGAAACACAGAACAATGCGAATTGTTCCGTGAGTCTCTCAAATTTTCGCAACTGATGATGTTTTACGAAACATCTTCGGGTTGTGAGGTTAAGCGACTAAGCGTACACGGTGGATGCCCTGGCAGTCAGAGGCGATGAAGGACGTGCTAATCTGCGAAAAGCGCCGGTAAGGTGATATGAACCGTTATAGCCGGCGATGTCCGAATGGGGAAACCCAGTGCAATCCGTTGCACTATCGTTAACTGAATACATAGGTTAACGAGGCGAACCGGGGGAACTGAAACATCTAAGTACCCCGAGGAAAAGAAATCAACCGAGATTCCCCCAGTAGCGGCGAGCGAACGGGGAACAGCCCAGAGCCTGAATCAGCCTGAGTGTTAGTGGAAGCGTCTGGAAAGTCGCGCGATACAGGGTGACAGCCCCGTACACAAAAACACACAGGTTGTGAGCTCGATGAGTAGGGCGGGACACGTGGTATCCTGTCTGAATATGGGGGGACCATCCTCCAAGGCTAAATACTCCTGACTGACCGATAGTGAACCAGTACCGTGAGGGAAAGGCGAAAAGAACCCCGGCGAGGGGAGTGAAACAGAACCTGAAACCGTGTACGTACAAGCAGTGGGAGCCTCTTTTATGGGGTGACTGCGTACCTTTTGTATAATGGGTCAGCGACTTATATTCTGTAGCAAGGTTAACCGTATAGGGGAGCCGCAGGGAAACCGAGTCTTAACTGGGCGTTAAGTTGCAGGGTATAGACCCGAAACCCGGTGATCTAGCCATGGGCAGGTTGAAGGTTGGGTAACACTAACTGGAGGACCGAACCGACTAATGTTGAAAAATTAGCGGATGACCTGTGGCTGGGGGTGAAAGGCCAATCAAACCGGGAGATAGCTGGTTCTCCCCGAAAGCTATTTAGGTAGCGCCTCGTGAATTCATCTCCGGGGGTAGAGCACTGTTTCGGCTAGGGGGCCATCCCGGCTTACCAACCCGATGCAAACTACGAATACCGGAGAATGTTATCACGGGAGACACACGGCGGGTGCTAACGTCCGTCGTGAAGAGGGAAACAACCCAGACCGCCAGCTAAGGTCCCAAAGTCATGGTTAAGTGGGAAACGATGTGGGAAGGCCCAGACAGCCAGGATGTTGGCTTAGAAGCAGCCATCATTTAAAGAAAGCGTAATAGCTCACTGGTCGAGTCGGCCTGCGCGGAAGATGTAACGGGGCTAAACCATGCACCGAAGCTGCGGCAGCGACACTATGTGTTGTTGGGTAGGGGAGCGTTCTGTAAGCCGTTGAAGGTGTGCTGTGAGGCATGCTGGAGGTATCAGAAGTGCGAATGCTGACATAAGTAACGATAAAGCGGGTGAAAAGCCCGCTCGCCGGAAGACCAAGGGTTCCTGTCCAACGTTAATCGGGGCAGGGTGAGTCGACCCCTAAGGCGAGGCCGAAAGGCGTAGTCGATGGGAAACAGGTTAATATTCCTGTACTTGGTGTTACTGCGAAGGGGGGACGGAGAAGGCTATGTCGGCCGGGCGACGGTTGTCCCGGTTTAAGCGTGTAGGTGTGTGTTCCAGGTAAATCCGGTTCACTTTAACACTGAGGCGTGATGACGAGGCACTACGGTGCTGAAGTGACAAATGCCCTGCTTCCAGGAAAAGCCTCTAAGCATCAGGTAACACGAAATCGTACCCCAAACCGACACAGGTGGTCAGGTAGAGAATACCAAGGCGCTTGAGAGAACTCGGGTGAAGGAACTAGGCAAAATGGTGCCGTAACTTCGGGAGAAGGCACGCTGGTGCGTAGGTGAAGCGACTTGCTCGCGGAGCTGAAACCAGTCGAAGATACCAGCTGGCTGCAACTGTTTATTAAAAACACAGCACTGTGCAAACACGAAAGTGGACGTATACGGTGTGACGCCTGCCCGGTGCCGGAAGGTTAATTGATGGGGTCAACCGCAAGGTGAAGCTCTTGATCGAAGCCCCGGTAAACGGCGGCCGTAACTATAACGGTCCTAAGGTAGCGAAATTCCTTGTCGGGTAAGTTCCGACCTGCACGAATGGCGTAATGATGGCCAGGCTGTCTCCACCCGAGACTCAGTGAAATTGAACTCGCTGTGAAGATGCAGTGTACCCGCGGCAAGACGGAAAGACCCCGTGAACCTTTACTATAGCTTGACACTGAACATTGAGCCTTGATGTGTAGGATAGGTGGGAGGCTTTGAAGCGTGGACGCCAGTCTGCGTGGAGCCAACCTTGAAATACCACCCTTTAATGTTTGATGTTCTAACGTGGACCCGTAATCCGGGTTGCGGACAGTGTCTGGTGGGTAGTTTGACTGGGGCGGTCTCCTCCTAAAGCGTAACGGAGGAGCACGAAGGTCAGCTAATCCTGGTCGGACATCAGGAGGTTAGTGCAATGGCATAAGCTGGCTTGACTGCGAGCGTGACGGCGCGAGCAGGTGCGAAAGCAGGTCATAGTGATCCGGTGGTTCTGAATGGAAGGGCCATCGCTCAACGGATAAAAGGTACTCCGGGGATAACAGGCTGATACCGCCCAAGAGTTCATATCGACGGCGGTGTTTGGCACCTCGATGTCGGCTCATCACATCCTGGGGCTGAAGTAGGTCCCAAGGGTATGGCTGTTCGCCATTTAAAGTGGTACGCGAGCTGGGTTTAGAACGTCGTGAGACAGTTCGGTCCCTATCTGCCGTGGGCGCTGGAGAATTGAGGGGGGCTGCTCCTAGTACGAGAGGACCGGAGTGGACGCATCACTGGTGTTCGGGTTGTCATGCCAATGGCACTGCCCGGTAGCTAAATGCGGAAGAGATAAGTGCTGAAAGCATCTAAGCACGAAACTTGCCCCGAGATGAGTTCTCCCTGACTCCTTGAGAGTCCTGAAGGAACGTTGAAGACGACGACGTTGATAGGCCGGGTGTGTAAGCGCAGCGATGCGTTGAGCTAACCGGTACTAATGAACCGTGAGGCTTAACCTTACAACGCCGAAGATGTTTTGGCGGATGAGAGATGATTTTCAGCTGATACCAGATTATGTTGTGCGGCGGTATGCGGCATGACAACAGAATTTGCCTGGCGGCACCAGCGCGGTGGTCCCACCTGACCCCATGCCGAACTCAGAAGTGAAACGCCGTAGCGCCGATGGTAGTGTGGGGTCTCCCCATGCGAGAGTAGGGAACTGCCAGGCATCAAATAAGAAGAACCCCAGCCTCACGGCTGGGGTTTTTTGCTTTCTGCGCGAAAAAAACGCCCAATAAAATGGCAGATAGGCGCCTAAACAGCCTTTTTCTGCGCTAACCACTGCGAAACAAATGCCGCAACTTCCTCAATATCATTAAGATCCAGCACCGGTACTGGCAGCGCCAGCTCAACATCGCTCGCTACCGCGATCGCATGTTCATCTATCGTTAACTCATTAATGTCATGCCCACAATCTGCGCGCCAGAGCAGGATCTTAGGCACCGGTTCATGCTTAAAGCCTTCGACAAGCACCAGATCCAGCTTTGTCGCATCCATCCTGCTGACCAGCCAGCTAAGATCCAGCTCCGTTTCATCAGGTGTTTCCGTCATTAATGCCCAGCGCTGGTTGCTGGCGACAAGCGTCTGTGCTGCGCCTGCTTTGCGTAACTCATAACTATCCTTGCCCGGCGTATCAACATCCATATCATGATGGGTATGCTTGATTAAGCCGGGACGAATGCCTCGCGCGCATAGCGCCGGAATAAGTTTTTTCAACAGTGTCGTCTTACCCGTTCCGCTCCAGGCCGCCACGGCAAGTAATGGGATCATCATCTCTCCTGCCAGCGTGCGAGATCGTCAGGCGTATTCACATTGGCGAAGGCTGCACGACGATCGCTGAAATCGACCGCATGTCCGCCAGCTTCGCGCATAAACATCATTACCCTGCGTTCACCTTGTGACAGCCACGCTTCCAGTTGCGGAGAAAGGTCCCGATGAAGCAGAGCAATCACTGGATGATCGCGTTCGCCATCATGCACCCACACTGCCGAAGCCTGGCCGCGGCCTGCCTGTAAACGCGATAAGAGATCGGCCGGAATATAGGGCGTATCACAGGGACAAAAGAGGAACCATTCGGCTTCGCACTGTTGCAAAGCAGCTAACATCCCTGCAAGCGGGCCCGGGAAGTCACCTAACGTATCCTCAATGACCGGCAGGCCGCTGAGGCGATAGGTATCAAGATTGCGATTGGCGCTGATCGCCACGCTCTTAACCTGGGATGCTAATCGCCCGGCGACATGTTGCCAGAGCGGTTTACCGTTCAACTCCAGCAAGCCTTTGTCTTTTCCAGACATACGCGATGCTTTGCCGCCAGCCAGCACGACGCCGATTACTGCACTGCTGTCCTTCACCAGTAACGCCTCTTTTATTGTGGGATTGACCCTGCTAACGTGTCTGAACACAAAATAAGGAGCAGATACATGAAATGTAAACGCCTCAACGAAGTTATCGAACTTCTCCAGCCAGCCTGGCAGAAAGAGCCAGAACTCAATTTAATGCAATTTTTACAGAAACTGGCGCAAGAGTCAGGTTATGAGGGCGAACTGGCAGATTTAAGTGATGACATTCTGATCTATCACCTGAAAATGCGCGACTCGGCAAAAGACGCAGCGATCCCGGGCATTCAAAAAGATTACGAAGAGGATTTCAAAACCGCGCTACTGCGCGCCCGCGGCGTGATTAAAGAGTAAAACCTTGTAAGAGAAGCCACCGAAAACGGCCCGAAATGATATCCTGAATCATTCGTCGTATTTTCGGATCCCAGGATGACCTGTAACGCTTTTACTTTCCAGACGCTTCACCCGGATACCATCATGGATGCGCTTTTCGCGCAGGGGATCCGGGTCGATTCCGGCCTTACTCCGCTTAATAGCTACGAAAACCGTGTTTATCAGTTTCAGGACGAAGATCGCCGGCGCTATGTCGTCAAGTTCTACCGCCCGCAGCGCTGGTCCGCGGAACAGATACGCGAAGAGCATCAGTTTGCGCTAGACCTGCAAAAGAGTGATGTGCCGGTCGCTGCACCGCTCGCGTTTAATCATGAAACCTTACTCACCCATCAGGATTTTCTCTTCGCCGTTTTCCCGAGCGTCGGCGGCCGCCAGTTTGAAGCGGATAACCTCGATCAGATGGAGTGGGTTGGCCGCTACCTCGGTCGTTTGCACCAGACCGGCCGTCAAAAGCGCTTTACCCATCGTCCTGACATGGGCGTTAATGAATATTTGCGCGAGCCACGCCAGCTTTTTGAGACCACAGCTTTGATCCCGGCAAGCTTAAAAGAGGCGTTTCTGAGCGCAGTTGATAAGCTTATCGAGGCCGTTATGGCGCAGTGGCATAATCGCGCCAACGTGCTGCGTCTGCATGGGGATTGTCATACCGGGAATATTCTCTGGCGCGATGGCCCAATGTTTGTCGATTTAGACGATGCGCGTAATGGCCCGGCGGTACAGGATTTATGGATGTTGTTGCACGGTGATAAAGCCGAGCAGCGCATGCAGCTGGAGATGATCGTCGAAGCCTACGAAGAGTTTTGCGAGTTTGATACCGCGGAGCTTGCCCTGATCGAACCGCTGCGCGCCATGCGGCTGGTCTACTATCTGGCGTGGCTTATCCGCCGCTGGGACGATCCGGCGTTTCCCAAAAATTTCCCCTGGTTGAACAGCGAAGATCACTGGCGCAATCAGACGCATATTTTTCTTGAACAGGTGAAGGTTCTGCAAGAACCCCCTTTAGCATTAACCCCCATGTATTAAACGGAGAGAGTTGACCATGAAGAAGATTTGGCTGGCGCTGGCAGGAATGATTCTGGCATTTAGCGCTTCGGCAGCAGACATTACCGAAGGTAAGCAGTACAACACGCTGGATAAACCGGTCGCCGGTGAACCGCAGGTACTGGAATTCTTCTCATTCTACTGCCCGCACTGCTACGACTTTGAGCAGGTCTGGCACGTCTCTGAAGCAGTGAAAAAGAAACTGCCGCAGGGGACAAAAATGACCAAATACCACGTCGAGTTCCTGGGGCCGCTGGGCAAAGAGATGACGCAGGCCTGGGCCGTAGCCATGGCGCTGGGCGTTGAAGATAAAATCAGCTCTCCGATGTTCGAAGCGGTACAAAAAACACAGACTGTTCAAACCGTTGCTGACATTCGTGACGTATTTATCAAAGCTGGCGTGAAGGGCGAAGAGTATGACGCTGCCTGGAACAGCTTCGTGGTGAAATCACTGGTTGCTCAGCAAGAGAAAGCCGCGGCCGATCTGCAATTGCAGGGTGTACCGGCGATGTTCGTCAATGGGAAATACCAGATCGATCAAAACGGTATGGATAAAGACTCCCTTGATGCGTTTGTGAAAAGCTACGCTGATACGGTGAAGTTCCTGGTTGAGAAGAAGTAAATATAACGCCGGTCACTGACCGGCGTTTTTACAGGAGGCTTTGATGGCGTCTATGCGTTCATCTTTAGCGAGCCATAAACCATTCAGCCACTGCTGAAAGCTGCGCTTAAAATTCTTGTCATTAATATAATCGCCATGCAACCCTTCATGAACCGCCAGTAAATCAATACGCACCACGATACGGGTCAATTTGCCGCTAAGCATGTCGAAAAAGGGCGTGCGATCGTTTTCCGGATAGCAAAGCGTCACATCCAGCAACTTGTCGAACTGTTTACCCAGAACGTTTAACGCCATCGCGATACCCGCCGCTTTTGGCGGCAGCAGATGCTTAAATGAAGAGCGCATCTGACGCCGTTTCTCTTCTGTAAAACGCGATCCTTCAACAAAATTCACCATCGTTGTCGGATGCAGGCGAAACTTCTCACACGAACGGCGCGTTGTCTCAACATCTTTGCCCCGTCTTTCAGGGTGCCGCAGGAGATAACTTCTTGAGTAGCGGCGCATGAAAGGCATATCCAGCGCCCAGCACGCCAGTCCGATAAAGGGCACCCAGGCGAGTTGTTGCTTCAGAAAGTACTTGTTCATTGGGATCTGTTTGCGGAACAGAACACACAGCACCACGATATCTGCCCAGCTGTGATGGTTACAAATCAGCAGGTACCAGTTTCTCTTATTCAATCCCTCAAGCCCCTGAATATCCCACTCCAGTCGGGGATTGAGGCGCAGCAGCCAGTAGAGGCCTTCGCACCAGCAAGCCATCATTGCATTACAGAATGCGGAAATGGCCCGCCAAAACTTTGGGATCGGAATAAGCAGTTTTAACAGGCCGGCGATAATAATCGGCACAGAGCAGATAACAGTAAGCAGAATGGTTAAAAGAACGCTAAAAAAGAGCGTAATTATCGTGGGTAGTCTCGACATGATTAAATATTTCAAAAAGTTAGCAGCAAAATGCTCGCTAAAAGGTGTGCAAGGCGCCGATTTTATCAGAAAGCGAGAGCGGCAATGGGGAAACCTTATTCAGCGCTTTTGATGGATAACCAGCAAAAATGCAACGCCTTTTTTCTTCTATCCACACAGAGCAGATTATCACCAAAAAGCAATAACGATCCTTTTTAACTTCTTAATTTATTGATTTTAATTGGTTTGTATATTTTTACGATCCACGAAAAGGCACAAAAATCCAGCCAATTAAAAACTGTGCACAAACTTATCCACAGGATGTTTCTGCGAGGGATCCCGACGATCGCGAAATCTTTTCCGCCATTCACCGGGAAAAACTCATGTTTTCATCCTGTCTGTGGCATCCTTTAGCGTAAATTGAAAAAACAGGCATGGATATCATGGTTCAGATCCCCGAAAACCCACTCATTCTTGTTGACGGCTCCTCTTACCTCTATCGCGCGTATCATGCGTTTCCACCTCTGACCAACAGCGTTGGGGAACCCACCGGCGCAATGTATGGCGTGTTGAATATGCTGCGCAGCCTGTTGCTGCAGTATCAGCCGACGCATGTCGCAGTGGTGTTTGATGCGAAGGGTAAGACGTTCCGTGATGAGCTGTTCGAACATTACAAATCCCACCGCCCGCCGATGCCGGACGATCTGCGCGCGCAGATTGAGCCGCTGCATGCAATGGTGAAAGCGATGGGTCTGCCGCTGCTGGCGGTGTCGGGTGTTGAAGCGGATGACGTTATCGGCACGCTGGCATGTGAAGCGGACAAAAAAGGGCGCCCGGTGCTGATCAGTACCGGCGACAAAGATATGGCGCAGCTGGTGACACCGAATGTCACGCTGATCAACACCATGTCCAACACCATTCTGGGGCCGGAAGAGGTCGTCACTAAATATGGCGTGCCACCAGAGCTGATTATCGATTTCCTCGCGCTGATGGGCGACTCCTCCGATAACATCCCGGGTGTTCCTGGCGTGGGTGAAAAAACCGCGCAGGCGCTGTTACAAGGGCTGGGGGGTCTCGACTCGCTCTATGCCGCGCCGGAGAAGATTGCCGAACTGAGCTTCCGTGGTGCGAAAACCATGGCGGCGAAGCTGGAGCAGAATAAAGAGGTTGCTTACCTCTCCTACCAGCTGGCGACCATCAAAACCGACGTTCCGCTGGAGCTGACGAGCGAACAGCTCGAAGTTCAGCAGCCGGCCACCGAAGAGCTGATGGAGCTCTTTAAGCGTTACGAATTCAAGCGCTGGACGGCGGATGTCGAAGCCGGTAAATGGCTACAGGCGAGAGGAAGCAAGCCAGCCGCGAAGCCGCAGGAGACGATTGTGGTCGAAGCGGAGCCCGATATCCCGACGGCTATCCTCTCCGCTGAAAACTACGTCACCATCCTTGATGAAGAGACGTTGCAAAACTGGATCGGCAAACTGAAAAGCGCGGCGCTGTTTGCCTTCGATACGGAAACGGACAGCCTGGATAACATCAGCGCTAATCTGGTCGGCATCTCCTTTGCCATCGAACCTGGTGTGGCAGCCTATGTGCCGGTCGCCCATGACTACCTTGATGCGCCGGATCAGATCCCGCGTGACCGCGCGCTGGAACTGCTGAAACCGCTGCTGGAAGATGAAAAGCTTCTCAAAGTGGGCCAGAACCTGAAATACGATCGCGGCGTGCTGGAAAATTATGGCATCGAACTGCGTGGTATCGCCTTCGACACCATGCTTGAGTCCTACATCCTCAATAGCGTTGTTGGCCGTCATGATATGGACAGCCTCTCTCAGCGCTGGCTGAAGCACAAAACCGTGACCTTCGAAGAGATCGCCGGGAAAGGTAAAAACCAGCTCACCTTCAACCAGATTGCGCTGGAAGAGGCCGGGCATTATGCGGCGGAAGATGCTGATGTCACGCTGCAACTCCATCTGGCGATGTGGCCAGAGCTGCAACAGCACGCTGGCCCGCTGAATGTCTTCCAGAATATTGAAATGCCGCTGGTGCCGGTCATTTCGCGCATCGAACGCAACGGCGTCAATATCGATCCGGCTGTGCTGCACAAGCACTCTGAGGAGCTGACCCTGCGTCTGGCGGAGCTGGAGCAAAAAGCGCAT
This sequence comes from Kosakonia sp. CCTCC M2018092, assembly GCF_003864115.1. Lineage (NCBI taxonomy): Bacteria > Pseudomonadati > Pseudomonadota > Gammaproteobacteria > Enterobacterales > Enterobacteriaceae > Kosakonia > Kosakonia sp. CCTCC M2018092. The sequence continues at coordinate 4,700,170 of NZ_CP034225.1, read as the reverse complement.
GAGATCGCGGGCGAAGCGTTTAATCTCTCGTCGACCAAACAGCTGCAAACCATTCTGTTTGAAAAACAGGGCATTAAACCGCTGAAGAAAACCCCGGGCGGTGCGCCGTCAACCTCAGAAGAGGTGCTGGAAGAGCTGGCGCTGGATTACCCGCTGCCAAAAGTGATCCTGCAATATCGCGGTCTGGCGAAGCTTAAATCGACCTACACCGATAAGCTGCCACTGATGATCAACCCGAAAACCGGGCGCGTGCATACCTCTTACCACCAGGCAGTGACCGCGACGGGACGGTTGTCCTCTACCGATCCCAACCTGCAAAACATTCCTGTGCGTAATGAAGAGGGACGTCGTATTCGTCAGGCTTTTATCGCGACGAAAGATTACGTCATCGTCTCTGCGGACTACTCGCAGATCGAACTGCGCATCATGGCGCACCTCTCACGGGATAAGGGCTTGCTGAAAGCGTTTTCTGAAGGTCAGGATATTCACCGCGCAACGGCGGCGGAAGTGTTTGGCCTGCCGCTGGATAGCGTAAGCAATGAACAGCGCCGCAGCGCGAAAGCGATCAACTTCGGTCTGATCTACGGCATGAGCGCCTTTGGCCTCTCGCGCCAGCTCAATATTCCGCGCAAAGAGTCGCAGAAGTATATGGATCTCTACTTCGAGCGCTATCCTGGCGTGCTGGAGTATATGGAGCGCACCCGCGCGCAGGCGAAAGAGAATGGCTATGTGGAAACGCTCGATGGCCGCCGCCTCTATCTGCCGGACATCAAAGCGAGCAACGCTGCCCGCCGTGCGGGTGCTGAGCGCGCGGCGATCAACGCCCCGATGCAGGGCACCGCAGCCGATATCATCAAACGCGCGATGATCGCCGTCGATGCGTGGTTACAGCAAGAGAAGCCGCGTGTGCGGATGATCATGCAGGTACACGATGAACTGGTGTTCGAAGTGCACAAAGATGATATCGAGGCGGTCACGAAGAAGATCCATGAACTGATGGAGAGTAGTACCCAACTCGATGTGCCGCTGCTGGTGGAAGTGGGAAGCGGACCAAACTGGGATCAAGCGCACTAAGCCTGCGGTCGGAAAGGGACTTTTCTGTAACTAAGCAACATAACGCGGCGTTTTTGTGACAATCATTAGAATTCCGTATGTAAAAATTGAAAAGAAATTACAAAAAGTCCTTTTTCCAGATCCAAAAAGGGAGTAGAGTTATTCGCGTAGGGTACAGAGGTAAGATGTTCTATCTTTCAGACCTTTTACTTCACGTAATCGGATTTGGCTGAATATTTAGCCGCCCCAGTCAGTAATGACTGGGGCGTTTTTTATTGCGCGAAAGAAAGCAATAAAGCGCAGCGGGCGCCGCGCCAGAGGGGGTTATTCGCCTGCGTCTTCTGTTGCTGGCGCAATGGATGAGAACCAGCTATCCAGCTTCTCGCGCAGCTTATCGACGCCCTGTTTTTTCAGCGACGAAAAGGCTTCTACCTGCACATCGCCGTTAAAGGCAATTGCCGCTTCCCGCACCATCGTAACCTGCGCTTTACGCGCGCCGCTGGCGAGCTTGTCCGCTTTGGTCAGCAGTACCAGCACGGGGATCTCGCTTGCTACCGCCCAGTGGATCATCTGCTGGTCGAGATCTTTTAGCGGGTGGCGGATATCCATCAGTACGACCAGCCCCTTCAGGCACTGACGTTTCTCCAGATATTCACCCAGCGCGCGCTGCCATTTGATTTTCATCTCTTCCGGCACTTCGGCATAACCGTAGCCGGGCAGGTCGACAAGGCGTTTGCCCTCGACGACTTCGAACAGGTTAATTAACTGCGTGCGGCCCGGCGTTTTAGAGGTGCGCGCCAGGCTCTTTTGATTGGTTAGCGTATTGAGTGCGCTCGATTTTCCGGCGTTGGAGCGGCCAGCGAATGCCACTTCGATGCCGGTATCGGCGGGTAAGTGGCGAATATCAGGCGCACTGGTGACAAAGTGCGTCTGTTGGTAATTCAGGTTAGTCAAAACGGTCGTCTCCATCGTTAAAGCATGCGGGGATTATACCTGAACCCACGTAAAAGACTGTTTTTCTCGCATCATTCCTCTTTGTGCGTGATTGCCATGCATTTTGTAGGAAATCAGCCCGTTATACATTGCGAACTTTCAGAGTAATTGCAGGTTAAAAAATAGCTAAAAACAATACAATCAATAGCTTAGCTTTATGGAATTCTCTTAATTTATCGTTTGTAAGGGTATTCGTACTTGTCTCTTTTTCTGAGACAAGTAAAGTAAGCCCCGTAGCAGGACGCTTTACAGGAAAGGATAACTCACGGAGCGAGGGGTCGGGAGCGCCAGGAGGCGAAGACCAGAGGAACACGTCAGGAGACGTTCACAAGGAGAGGGACCGCAACACGGAGTGTTGATGCTAATGGAAAAACAGGGCAGGTTGACAGCAAACAGGGAACGTAGAGCCCTTTACGGGTCAGGGTCAAGAAAAAAGGCGACAGTTTACACTGCCGCCTTTTTTCTTTGCTTGCTTTCTGCTAGATTCCGCCGCAATTCTATACTGATGAAAAACCACCTAAGACCCCTATGATGAAAAAACCGTCTACCCAACCGCGCGGCAAAGTGCGCCGTAAAACCCGTGAAGAGTTGAACCAGGAAGGCCGCGAACGTAAGCGTGAGAAACGGCATCGCGGCAACGCTTCAGGCAGCCGCGCGAACGGTGGCGATAACGCGTCGGGCTCCGGCAAGGGCAAAGCGCAAAAAGATCCGCGTATTGGCAGTAAAACACCGATTCCGCTGGGTGTTACCGACACGCCAGTCACTAAGCAGCACAAACCGAAGAGTGAGAAACCTATGCTTTCACCGCAGGCTGAATTAGAGATGCTGGAAACGGATGAGCGCCTGGATGCGCTACTTGAACGTCTTGAAGAGGGCGAAACCCTGAGCGCCGACGAGCAGAAATGGGTTGATGCCAAACTGGATCGTATTGATGAGCTGATGCAGAAGCTCGGCCTCTCCTACGATGATGACGAAGAAGAAGAGGAAGAGGAGCGTAAGGAAGATATGATGCGTCTGCTCAAGGGCGGCAACTAATCCTTTCTTATGGGGCTTCCCGTCCTGCTTATAACCCTTCCGGTTATATGTTATCTGGTGTGGTTATTCGTTAAACTACAGCGGTTGTCGCGGCGCAAACAGTGGCTGCGCAACCGGCTGATACCCCAAAAAGGGATCGGCCCAGGCCGCCGGTATCGCCAGCGGCGTCATCGGAAGGAGTAAGCAATGTCTGAGCACGTCATCGACTGGGATCTGGCCCTGATCCAGAAATATAACTATTCCGGGCCGCGTTATACGTCCTATCCCACCGCGCTTGAGTTTTCTGACGCCTTCGGCGAAGCGGATTTTCACCGCGCCGTGGCGCGTTATCCTGACCGTCCGCTTTCGCTCTACGTTCATATCCCGTTTTGCCACAAGCTCTGCTACTTCTGCGGCTGCAATAAAATCGTCACCCGCCAGCAGCATAAAGCCGATCAATATCTCGATGCGCTGGAACAGGAGATTATCCACCGCGCGCCGCTGTTTAAAGGCCGTCACGTCAGCCAGCTGCACTGGGGCGGTGGTACGCCAACCTATCTCAACAAAGCACAGATCAGCCGCCTGATGGCGCTGCTGCGCGGCAACTTCGCCTTTGATGCCGATGCGGAGATCTCCATTGAGGTCGATCCGCGCGAAATTGAACTGGATGTGCTCGACCATCTGCGCGGGGAAGGGTTTAACCGCCTCAGCATGGGCGTGCAGGATTTTAATAAAGAGGTGCAGCGGCTGGTTAACCGCGAACAGGATGAAACCTTTATCTTCGCTCTGCTTAACCACGCGCGCGACATCGGCTTTACCTCGACCAATATCGACCTGATCTACGGCCTGCCCAAACAGACGCCGGAGAGTTTCGCCTATACGCTGCAACGCGTCGCCGAACTCAGCCCGGATCGTTTAAGTGTCTTCAACTATGCGCATCTGCCGACGCTTTTTGCCGCCCAGCGAAAAATTAAAGATGCGGATCTGCCTTCGGCGCAGCAGAAGCTCGATATCCTGCAGCAGACCATCTCCTCGCTGACCGCATCCGGATATCAGTTTATCGGCATGGATCACTTTGCCCGTCCGGATGATGAGCTGGCGATTGCCCAGCGCAACGGCGTGCTGCACCGCAACTTCCAGGGTTACACCACCCAGGGCGACAGCGATCTGCTGGGGCTTGGCGTCTCTGCCATCAGCATGATTGGCGATAGCTACGCGCAAAACCAGAAAGAGCTCAAACACTACTACCAGCAGGTTGATGAGCAGGGAAATGCGCTGTGGCGCGGTATTGCGCTGACCCGCGATGACTGCATTCGCCGGGATGTTATCAAGGGGCTGATATGCAATTTCCGTCTTTCGTTCAGCGATATTGAGCGCGCGTGGGATCTCGATTTTCGCGACTACTTTGCAGAAGATCTGCAGTTGCTTGCGCCATTGATTAAAGATGGGCTGGTGGAGAGGGATGAGCAGGGGCTTCAGGTAACGGCGAAAGGGCGTCTGTTGATTCGCAACATCTGCATGTGCTTCGATGTCTATCTGCGCCAGAAAGCGCGGCTACAGCAGTTCTCGCGGGTGATTTAACAGGCCTGCAAAAGCACCAGGCCTGTTAAACCGTTAGCTAAACAGCCCGACCAGCGTTGCACAAAGCAGCGCTGCGACAGCCGTTTGTGGCGTATGGCTGGCAGAGGCGCCAGCCGTAACCAGATGAATGAACGATTCCAGCATGATAACCCCCCCTGAACGCGCAAGATCATACTGCACTGCGGCTAACAGTAAAGCACAAAATAGCAGCACTTTTCGCGGGCGGATCGCGCTTTACGTCTACTCCATTCCCAGCTCTTTTAACTTACGCGTAAGGGTATTGCGCCCCCAACCGAGCAGGCGTGCCGCTTCCTGCTTATGCCCCTGAGTGTGGCGCAGCGCGGTAGTCAGCAGAGTGCGCTCCATCTCCGGTTGCGCTTCAGAGAGCAGATTTTGATGACCGGAACGCAGCGCGCGATCGGCCCACTGCGCGAGCAGCGTCGCCCAGCTGTCCGGCAAACTCTGCGACGGGCTATCCGGCACCGTGGCTTCAAACAACTCACTGGGCAGATCCTGAATCAGCACTTCCTGGCCTGCCGCCATTACCGTTAACCAGCGACAGGTGTTCTCCAGCTGGCGCACGTTGCCCGGCCATGCCAGCCGGGTCAATGCCGCTTCGGTTTCCGGATGCAGCAGCTTTGCTTCCACACCCAGTTCGCGGGCCGCGTCCTGTAAGAAGTGGCGCGCCAGACGCGGAATATCTTCCCGGCGTTCGCGCAGCGGCGGCAGATGCACGCGGATAACATTCAGGCGGTGGAACAGATCCTCCCTGAATTTCCCCTCCTGCACGCGCAGCTCCAGGTTCTGGTGCGTCGCCGCAATAATACGCACATCGACTTTCACCGGCGCATAGCCGCCCACGCGGTAAAACTGCCCATCGGCGAGCACGCGCAGCAAACGCGTCTGCACATCGAGCGGCATATCGCCAATCTCATCTAAGAACAGCGTGCCGCCATCGGCCTGCTCAAAACGCCCCTGACGAATGGTGTTGGCGCCGGTAAAGGCCCCTTTCTCGTGGCCAAACAGCTCCGATTCAATCAAATCTTTCGGGATCGCCGCCATATTGAGCGCGATAAACGGCGCTTTAACGCGCGGGCTGTGGCGATGCAGCGCATGGGCAACCAGCTCTTTCCCGGTGCCGGACTCGCCGTTAATCAATACGCTGATTGATGAGCGCGACAGGCGGCCAATAATGCGAAACACATCCTGCATCGCCGGCGCTTCGCCGATGATATCGGTGGTCGGGCCGAGAGCCTGCACATTGCGCGGCTGCTGCTGCTCCTGGTAGTGGCTGATAGCGCGCTCAACCAGCGCCACCGCTTCATCAATATCGAACGGTTTAGGTAGGTAGTCGAATGCCCCCTGCTGATAAGCGCTTACCGCCGCATCCAGATCCGAGTGTGCGGTCATAATGATGACCGGAAGCATCGGATGGCGCTGCTTTATCTGTTTTAACAGTGCCAGCCCGTCCATACCGGGCATGCGAATATCCGAAAGCAGAACATCCGGCGTTTTGGTGGTCAGCGCATCAAGCACTTCATTGGCACTTTCAAACGTTGTACAACTCAAGCCTGCCCCGGTGAGCGCGCGTTCAAGCACCCAACGGATGGAGCTATCGTCATCCACGATCCAGACTATCCCTCGTTGCATAAACACCTCTACTTCCGAATAGGCAGGAATACCGAGAACTCGGTATGGCCTGGCCAACTGGTAAATTCAATTTTGCCTGAGTGTTGATCAATCAGGCTGCGTGCAATCGATAAGCCAAGCCCGGTGCCGCCTTCGCGGCCGCTGACCATCGGGTAAAACAGCGTGTCCTGCAAATGCTGCGGTATACCCGGGCCGTTATCCTGCACATCGATTCTTGCTGCCAGGCGATAACGTACGCCGTGCAGCGTTAACTGGAACGCGGTGCGCGTACGCAGAATAATTTCGCCGCCCTCCGGCCCTAATGCCTGAAGCGCATTGCGCACGATATTGAGTAAAACTTGCTCGATCTGGTCAGGATCGTGCGCCAGCTCCGGCAAGCTGGGATCGTAATCGCGAATTAACGTGACGTTGGCCGGTAGCTCCATCGACACCAGATTCACCACGCGCTCGGCCACTTTATGGATGCTTTCGGTAACGTGCATACCCGGCTGCTGCGGCCCTAACAGGCGATCGACCAGATTGCGCAGGCGGTCGGCCTGCTCAATGATCACTTTGGTATATTCCAGCAGCGACGGGTCGGGCAGGGCTTTACTCAAAAGCTGTGCCGCGCCGCGCAGGCCACCCAAAGGGTTTTTAATCTCATGGGCCAGGCCGCGTACCAGATCGCGCGCCGCCACCTGCTGCGCATGCTGAAGCTGCTCCTGGCTTAAACGGCGCTGGTTATCCATCGGTGCCATTTCCAGCAGCACCAGCCCGTCCGGCAGGCGTTGCGCCGTCAGGGAGAGAATATGCGAGCGCCCGTCGATAACCAGCGTCACTTCGTTATCGGTAAAGCCCTGGCCTGCATGCAAACTTTCACGCATCAGGTCGATATTGAGGGAGAAGTAGCTCAGCAGTTCCGGCAGCGGAGTGCCGAACAGTTTGCGCGAGCTTTGCGCCAGCAGCTGTTGTGCCGCGGGGTTGGCGTAATGTACCGCCAGGTCGTCATCAACCAGCAGGATGCTGTTGATCAAAGAGTTGAGGATCTGCCCAGCATCGGGCAGCGCGCCGCTTGCCATGTAGCAGTCTCCCGGAGATATGCACCAATTTTGTGCAGTATAGCGTTATAGAAAGAAAAAGCGCGTGAGATCAGGTTGTTGTCGGCGAAAAAAGCCCATCGTGTGATGGGCCAAAGTTTCCACGGCAACTAAAAATTCTCTGGCTGATTTCTCGCCGCCAACTGGCTGTGACGAGAAATCGGCCGAGTATTAATAACGTAATTAAACGCTGTAATAGAGTTCGAACTCTACCGGGTGCGGCGTCATGCGAACGCGGTCGTTCTCTTCAATGCGCAGCGCAATGTAAGCGTCGATAGCGTCGTCGGTGAATACGCCGCCAGCGGTCAGGAACTCGCGGTCAGCGTCCAGCGCGTTAAGCGCTTCTTCCAGGGAGCCTGCAACCTGCGGGATCTCTTTCGCCTCTTCCGGCGGCAGATCGTACAGGTTTTTGTCCATTGCTTCGCCCGGGTGGATTTTGTTCTTAATACCATCCAGACCTGCCATCAGCAGCGCGGCAAAGCACAGGTACGGGTTCGCAGCCGGATCCGGGAAGCGCACTTCGATACGACGCGCTTTCGGAGAAGCAACTACCGGAATACGGATAGAGGCAGAACGGTTACGGGCAGAGTAGGCCAGCATTACCGGTGCTTCGTAACCCGGGACCAGACGCTTGTAGGAGTTGGTGGTCGGGTTAGAGAGGGCGTTGATCGCTTTAGCGTGTTTGATTACGCCGCCGATGTAGTACAGCGCCATTTCAGACAGGCCAGCGTATTTGTCGCCAGAGAACAGGTTGGTGCCGTTCTTGGAGAGAGACATGTGGCAGTGCATACCGGAACCGTTATCACCGAACATCGGTTTCGGCATAAAGGTCGCGGTTTTACCGAAGCGGTGCGCAACGTTATGTACCACATATTTGTAAATCTGAATTTCGTCCGCTTTTTTGGTCATGGTGTTGAAGCGGGTTGCCACTTCGTTCTGACCCGCGGTCGCTACTTCGTGGTGATGCGCTTCAACAACCAGGCCCATCTCTTCCATCACCAGACACATGGTGGAACGCAGATCCTGAGAGGAGTCTACCGGCGGAACCGGGAAGTAACCGCCTTTCACAGCCGGACGGTGACCTTTGTTACCACCTTCATATTTGGTGGTGGTGTTCCATGCGCCTTCGATATCGTCGATAGCAACGCTGGAACCGGAGATGGAGCTGCCGAAACGCACGTCGTCAAACAGGAAGAATTCCGGCTCTGGCCCGAACAGCACGGTGTCTGCCAGACCGGTGGAGCGCAGGTACTCTTCAGCGCGTTTGGCGATGGAGCGCGGATCGCGATCGTAGCCCTGCATAGTGCCTGGCTCGAGGATATCGCAGCGAATAATCAGCGTAGACTCTTCGTAGAACGGGTCAATGACAGCGGTAGTGGCGTCCGGCATCAGCACCATGTCGGATTCGTTGATGCCTTTCCAGCCACCAATCGAAGAACCATCAAACATTTTGCCTTCTTCGAAGAAGTCAGCGTTTACCTGATGGGCTGGGATCGTGACGTGCTGTTCTTTACCTTTGGTATCTGTGAAGCGCAGATCGACAAACTTCACTTCGTGCTCATTCAGCATCGTCAAAACGTGTTCAGCGGACATACTTAAACTCTCCCGGGATTGTCATTGTCGTCGTGGTAACGAGGTCTTCTAATTACTACGTAAATCTGGCGTAGTTGCCGTACAATGGATAAGCGAAATCTATGCCAACTTTTAAATCACCCTAAAAAGGCGTTATCATGCTCGGCATAGTGCAAAAGGGCTGCACCATGATGGTTACCTTGCACCAATATAGTGCTTTTATGGAAACATAGGGCACCATATTGGTGCAATTTTCGTTATTTGCCCCTTTTAACGCTCCGTGAAAGCGATCACAAAGCAACTCTGCAATACTTGTTTGCAGGGTATGTTTGTGATCCTGTTTAGTCCTTCGATTAATACGTGTACAATAACGCGCTATTTCTAATGCCTGAGGCAAAGTTGTGATCGAAAATCTGCGTAACATCGCCATCATTGCTCACGTTGACCATGGTAAAACGACCCTGGTTGACAAGCTGCTGCAGCAATCCGGTACGTTCGACGAACGTGCTGAAACTCAAGAGCGTGTGATGGACTCCAACGATTTGGAGAAAGAGCGTGGGATTACCATCCTCGCTAAAAACACCGCTATCAAATGGAATGATTATCGTATCAACATCGTTGATACCCCAGGGCACGCCGACTTCGGTGGTGAAGTTGAGCGTGTAATGTCCATGGTCGATTCCGTGCTGCTGGTGGTTGACGCATTTGACGGCCCGATGCCGCAAACGCGCTTCGTGACCAAAAAAGCATTTGCCCATGGTCTGAAACCTATCGTGGTAATCAACAAAGTTGACCGTCCTGGCGCGCGTCCGGACTGGGTTGTTGATCAGGTCTTCGACCTGTTCGTTAACCTTGACGCGACCGACGAACAGCTGGACTTCCCGATCGTTTACGCTTCTGCGCTGAACGGTATCGCGGGTCTGGACCACGAAAACATGGCTGAAGACATGACCCCGCTGTACCAGGCGATTGTTGAACATGTACCGGCACCGAACGTCGATCTCGACGGCACGCTGCAGATGCAGGTTTCCCAGCTCGATTACAACAACTACGTTGGCGTAATCGGCATCGGCCGTATCAAACGCGGTAAAGTGAAGCCGAACCAGCAGGTCACTATCATCGATAGCGAAGGCAAAACCCGTAACGGTAAAGTTGGCAAAGTGCTGACTCACCTGGGGCTGGAGCGTATCGAGAGTGACGTGGCTGAAGCGGGTGACATCATTGCGATCACCGGTCTGGGCGAGCTGAACATCTCCGACACCATCTGCGATCCGCAGAGTGTTGAAGCACTGCCGGCGCTCTCCGTTGATGAGCCGACCGTAACCATGTTCTTCAACGTCAACACCTCTCCGTTCTGTGGCAAAGAGGGTAAATATGTTACCTCTCGTCAGATCCTTGATCGCCTGAACAAAGAGCTGGTGCACAACGTTGCGCTGCGCGTTGAAGAGACTCAGGATGCGGATGCGTTCCGTGTTTCTGGTCGTGGTGAGCTGCACCTCTCTGTTCTGATCGAGAACATGCGTCGTGAAGGTTTCGAAATGGCGGTTTCCCGTCCGAAAGTAATCTTCCGCGAAATCGACGGCCGTAAACAAGAGCCGTTCGAGAACGTAACGCTGGACGTTGAAGAGCAGCACCAGGGTTCTGTCATGCAGGCACTGGGCGAGCGTAAAGGCGATCTGAAAAACATGAATCCGGACGGCAAAGGCCGCGTACGTCTCGACTACGTGATCCCAAGCCGCGGTCTGATCGGCTTCCGTTCAGAGTTCATGACCATGACCTCCGGTACCGGTCTGCTGTACTCCACCTTCAGCCACTACGACGATATTCGTCCGGGCGAAGTGGGCCAGCGTAACAACGGCGTGCTGATCTCCAACGGTCAGGGTAAAGCGGTTGCGTTTGCGCTGTTCGGTCTGCAGGATCGCGGTAAGCTGTTCCTCGGTCACGGTGCGGAAGTGTATGAAGGCCAGATCATCGGTATTCACAGCCGTTCTAACGACCTGACGGTAAACTGCCTGACCGGTAAGAAACTGACCAACATGCGTGCGTCCGGTACGGACGAAGCGACGGTTCTGGTTCCGCCGATCAAGATGACCCTGGAGCAGGCGCTCGAGTTCATCGATGACGACGAACTGGTAGAGGTAACTCCTCAGTCCATTCGTATCCGTAAACGTCATCTGACTGAGAACGACCGTAAACGCGCAATGCGCGGTGCAAAAGAAGACTAATTAACTTCTTTTAGCCCAACAAAAGCCGCTGATAATCAGCGGCTTTTTTTTATCCAGCGATCGCGGGCGTGAAAGGGCCCGCTATTCAAGCGGAAACTTTCCCGCTACAGTTAACTCTCCATGGCAGGCAAGGAGAGGCAAATGCTCTATATCTTTGATTTAGGTAATGTGATTGTCGATATCGACTTCAACCGGGTGCTCGGAGCCTGGAGCGATTTCAGCCGCGTACCGCTGGCAACCCTGAAGCAGAACTTTGTCATGGGGGAGGCCTTCCACCGTCATGAACGCGGGGAGATCAGCGATGAGGAGTTCGCCAAAGCCCTGTGTGAAGAGATGGCGCTGCCGCTAAGTTATGAGCAATTCTCCACCGGCTGGCAGGCGGTATTCGTCGCGCTACGCCCGGACGTTATCGACATCATGCACAAACTGCGCGCGAAAGGAGACCGCGTGGTGGTGCTGTCGAACACCAACCGTCTGCATACGACCTTCTGGCCGGAACAGTATCCGGAGATCCGCGCCGCCGCCGATCGTATCTATCTCTCGCAAGAGATGGGCATGCGTAAACCCGAAGCCAGAATTTACCAGCAGGTTCTTACGCAGGAAGGCTTTTCTGCCGAGGATGCCGTCTTTTTCGACGACAATGCTGAAAATATCGCTGGCGCTGAGCGCGTGGGGATTACGTCGATCCTGGTCGCTAACAAGGCCACCATTCCGGACTATTTTTCAAAGCTGCTATGAAAGATGCCGTAAAACAGCGCGCGAAGAGGAGTGCGCAGTCGCTGCAGGCCTGGTCAAAACTGCTGTGGCGACATATCAACGATGACAATATGACGACGCTGGCGGGGAATCTCGCCTACGTCTCACTGCTGTCGCTGGTGCCGCTGATTGCGGTGATCTTCGCGCTGTTCGCCGTTTTCCCGATGTTTTCCGACATCAGCATCCAGCTGCGTCACTTTATTTTTGCCAATTTCATTCCCACAACCGGCGACGTTATCCAGAACTACATTGAGCAGTTTGTCGCAAACTCGACGAAAATGACGGCGGTCGGGGCTTGTGGGCTGGTGGTTACTTCGCTGCTACTGATGTACTCCATCGACAGCGCGCTGAATACCATCTGGCGCAGCACCCGCGTGCGCCCGCATGTCTACTCGTTTGCCGTCTACTGGATGATCCTGACCCTCGGCCCGCTGCTGGCCGGGGCGAGCCTGGCGATCAGCTCCTATCTGTTGTCGCTGCGCTGGGCGAGTGAGCTCAATAGCGTGATTGATGATGTGCTGCGTATTTTTCCGCTGATCCTCTCCTGGCTCTCATTCTGGCTGCTCTACAGCATTGTTCCGACTACGCGCGTACCAAACCGCGATGCGGTGCTGGGCGCGTTTGTTGCGGCGGTGCTGTTTGAACTGGGCAAGAAAGGTTTTGGCTTATATATCACCATGTTCCCCTCCTACCAGCTAATTTATGGCGTGCTGGCCGTTATCCCTATCATGTTTCTCTGGGTCTACTGGACCTGGTGTATCGTCTTGCTAGGGGCTGAAATTACTGTCACTCTCGGGGAATACCGCGAACTAAAAAAAGCAGCACAACGAGAAGAAGCAGACCAACCATGATTGCATTAATTCAACGCGTTTCTCGCGCGAGCGTTAGCGTGGCGGGAGAGGTGACGGGTGAAATCGGCCCGGGTCTTCTGGTATTACTGGGCGTCGAAAGGGAAGACGACGAGCAGAAAGCAAACCGCCTGTGTGAACGGGTGCTGGGATACCGAATTTTTAGCGATGCCGACGGGAAAATGAACCGCAACGTCCAGCAGGCCGGTGGCAGCGTGCTGGTGGTGTCGCAGTTTACGCTGGCAGCCGATACGGAACGCGGCATGCGTCCGGGCTTTTCGCGCGGTGCCGCGCCGGAAAAAGCTGAGGCGCTCTATAACCACTTTGTTGCACACTGCGGTCAGCAGATCGCCACGCAAACCGGGCGCTTCGCTGCCGATATGCAGGTGTCGCTGGTCAATGACGGTCCCGTCACATTCTGGCTAGAGATATGAGCCAGCTTGCGGCGCGGCCCCGGGTCACAAGAGAGAATGCAGCTATGTATCATCTTCGCGTACCGCAAACTGAAGAAGAGTTAGAACGTTACTACCAGTTCCGCTGGGAAATGTTACGCAAGCCATTGCACCAGCCGCAGGGCTCCGAGCGCGACGCCTGGGACGCTATGGCTCATCACCAGATGGTGGTTGATGAAGAGGGCAATATCGTTGCCTCCGGTCGGCTCTATATCAATGCCGATAACGAAGGCTCGATCCGCTTTATGGCGGTGCACCCCTCCGTACAGGATAAAGGCCTCGGCACGCTGATGGCGATGACCCTTGAATCCGTCGCCCGTCAGGAAGGTGTTAAGCGCGTAACCTGCAGCGCCCGTGAAGATGCGGTGCCCTTTTTCGCCAAGCTTGGGTTTATCAATGAAGGCGAAATCACCGCGCCGCAAACCACACCCATCCGCCATTTTCTGATGATCAAACCCATCGCCTCGCTGGATGATATTCTTCATCGCGGCGACTGGTGCGGTCAGCTGCAGCAGGCCTGGTATCAGCATATTCCGCTCAGCGAAAAGATGGGCGTGCGCATCCAGCAGTACACCGGGCAGAAATTTATTACCACCATGCCGGAGATTGGCAATCAAAATCCGCACCATACGCTGTTTGCCGGTAGCCTTTTCTCACTGGCGACGCTCACCGGCTGGGGACTTATCTGGCTGATGCTGCGCGAACGCCACCTCGGCGGCACGATTATTCTCGCCGACGCCCATATCCGCTACAGCTCGCCCATCAGCGGTAAACCAAGCGCCATTGCCGATCTCGGCTCGTTAAGCGGCGATCTCGACCGCCTGGCACGCGGGAAAAAAGCGCGCGTACAGATGCAGGTGGAACTGTTTGGCGATGATAAGCAGGGCGCGATTTTCGAAGGCATCTATATCGTTCTGCCGGCAAAACCGTTCGGCTCGTTCGAAGAGGGCGGCAACGAAGAGGAGTAGGCGCTGGGCCTGCCGATGGCGCGCGCGAAAGGCGCGCTTTCCCGTATAGCCAGTTACACTCTGGCGATGCGTGCTGCCACATCGTAGATCACATCCACTGCCGTGCGGCTGATGCCAGCAAGCTGGAAGAAACCGTGTATCACGCCGAGATAACGCGAACAGGAGCAGGCCACGCCCTGTTCGGTCATTCGCTGATAGAGTGACTCTCCTTCATCGCACAGCGGGTCAAACTCCGCTGTGACAATATGCGTCGGCGGCAGGCCGTTGAAATCATCGCGCCACAGCGGGCTGACGTCCGGCAGCAGGCGATCGGTCTCGCCAAGATAGTGCGTATAGCCGGAGAGCAGCGCCTCGCGGGTGATCACATAATCTGCGCCGTTAAGGGTATAGCTGTCGAACCAGGCGGTTGCATCAAGCATCGGGTAGATGAGGATCAGCTGAGCAGGCAGCCACTCGCCTGCGGCTTTTAAGCGCAGTGCCGTGACCAGCGCCAGATGCCCGCCCGCGCTATCGCCCGCCAGCGTGATGCGCTGAGGATCGATGCCAAGCTGCTGCGCGTTTTGCCGGATAAGTTCTGCACCCCGCAGCGCATCATCATGCGCCGCTGGCCAGCGGTGTTCCGGCGCAAGCCGGTACTGCACGGCGATGACCCGGCAGCCGCTGTAAAAGGCGAGCTGACGCAGCTGTTTATCATGGGTATCAAAGCTGCCGCTAACAAAACAGCCACCGTGATAGTAGATAAGCGCAGGCAGATTGCCGTTGGCATTTTGCGGTGAGTAGCCGCGAAAGCGGATACCCTCAAGCGTTAACTCACTCACCTCAACACGGGTTTCCGTCTCGCCTGCCAGCGTCGTGCTGGCGAGATACCCCGCGCGCCGGTCATCAATACTCTGCTCGCCGACGGAAGGCCGTCCTGCAGCAATAAAGTCGCTTACCAGTTGGCTAATACCCTGTTCCAGTGCCATTTCGCATTCCTTTGTCTGTATAAATACCCAGGTTTTATAGCCTGGTTTTTGCGAAATGGAAACGGGGGTTTTGAGCTGAAAATGAAAAGTGGAACCCAGCTCGAAAGAACGTTTTTTTCCTCAAAATGACACTTGCCCAGTAAAAATGACAGCGTATCGTGTGGCTGGAAAATAAACGCATACGATAACTGAGGCAATATATGGATGTTCTCTCTGGAGTGATTATGGGGCCTGTTTTGTTGGATTTATCAGATGATGTTATACGCAGGCTCGATAGCTTAAAGCAGCAGCGTAACCTTCCTCGAGCTGAATTATTACGAGAAGCGGTTGAGCAATATCTTGAAAAGCAGAACACGACAAGATTGCGAAATGCCCTGGGGTTGTGGAGACGCAAGGGCGAGGATGGGCTCGAATGCGAGAGGAAACTGCGCGAGGAGTGGTCATAGTGATGACCAAAGTAACAGGCCGGGCAAAAATTTACCGCGACCTGCTGATTTTACTCCCCTTCGCCGGGGAATAAGAACGGGTTGATGGAGCTACGGGCGAACCCTTCCTGCTCCATGCGGGCATCGAGGATCAGCGACGCAAGATCGTCGGCTACCGCTTCGACATTCTGGTCTTTTTCCTGATAAAGAATCTTCAGGTAAGTGCCGCAGTCGCCGCAGCTTTCCGCTTTGATTGCCGCCTGCTCGTTATCCAGCGACCAATAGTGCAGATCGCGGGTTTGCTCGCAGTTGCTGCACTTGACGCGCACCACGTGCCACTCGGTTTCGCACAGGTTGCAGTGCAGGTAGCGCAGCCCCTGGCTGCTGCCGATGTGCACCGTACTGGAAACCGGCATCGATCCGCAGACCGGGCAGAACTGGCGCTGTTCGCCATATTCCGCGCGGGCTTTCCCCGGAATCAGGCTGGCCATCTGCGCCCAGTAGAGCGACAGCGCGGCCCAGATAAAGGGCGCTTTATCGCTGCTGACGGAGGCGAAGTCGGCGGCAAAGAGCGCGCTGGCCATCGCTTCCAGCTCCTGTGCGGAGGCTTTTTCCAGGTTCTCGATCACCGCCAGCGCCGGGCCGCTCATCTCCGGTTTCAGTTCAGCGATCAGCGAATGCAGCAGTTTGTGCCAGTGCGTATCGCGCGGCAGGACATGAATATCAAGCGGCGGCTTGCCCTGCGCGGCAGCTTCTTTAAGACGCGCCGTCAGATCGAGTTGTAACGGGTGGTCATACAGCACCACCTCCTGGGCATGGGCGATAAGCGCGGCAAAACGCAGATAATCACCCAGCGGATTACTCTCTGCCAGCGTGCGCAGACGTTCCGCACGGCGGTTATAGAGGTTTTTGAGTCTGGGGAATAACAACGGCGGAATCACTTCCGCCGTGCGTTTTTCGCTCTTCTCCAGCTCATCTTGCGGGATTATGCGAATACTCATTCAGTTGGTTTTTCCGTTGTCTTGCTGCGAACTTCCCGGTACCAGCGCGGGTGATGTTTCTTCGCCCAGGTGCTGGTAACCCAGCCTTCCACCATTGCGGTTATGGTGCCTTTAACCCACAAGGCGGCATAAATGTGCACCATGATAACCACAATTAACGCGACTGCTGCAAATGAATGCACCATCAGCGCTAAGCGGATCACCGGGATGGGAAACGCGGGTGCAAAGTAAGGGCGCCAGATAACCACGCCGCTTGCCAGTAGCAACACCAGGAAGATAATCGCCGCCCAGAACACACACTTCTGACCGAAATTATAGCGCCCGGTGTCACCCACTTCCTCATTGATGACGATCTTACGAATATTCTTCGCCCAAAAGATATCATCCCTATTGATGAGGTTATGGTGCCAATAGCGGAAAAACATGATTATAAACGAGGCAAACATCACCACGCCGACAAACGGATGAAGAATACGCGCCAGCTGCGGCGTCCCGAGAATGTTCATCAACCAGTTGAAGGAGGGGAAGAAAAACCCCAGCCCGCTCACCGACGCCAGCACGAAGCAGAAGGCGGTGATCCAGTGGTTGATGCGCTCGGGTGCCGAATAGCGCACGATGGTGTCACGTTTTCTCATTTGCGCACCTCGTCTTTCTCTTCATGCAGGTTGTCCTCTTCCTCTTCTGCGCGGTTCGGACCGACACCGACATAGTGGAAGATGCTGGCCGCGAAGGTGGCAGCAAAGCCGACCGCCGCAAGTGGTTTCCAGATCCCTTTCCAGAACTTCACGGTTGCGCTGATTTCCGGGTTCTCCGGCAGGCCGTGATACAGATTCGGGTTATTGGCATGGTGCAGCACATACATAACGTGCGTGCCGCCAACACCGGCCGGATCGTACAGACCTGCGTTATCGTAACCACGGGTTTTCAGCTCTGCCACGCGCTCGCCAGCGAGGTTTTTCATATCCTCTTTGGAGCCAAAGTGGATAGCGCCGGTCGGGCAGGTTTTCACGCAGGCCGGTTCCTGGCCCACCGTCACACGGTCAACACACAGCGTACATTTGTAGACGCGGTTGTCTTCCGGGTTCAGGCGCGGCACATCAAACGGGCAGCCAGCGATGCAGTAACCGCAGCCAATGCACTGCTCAGACTGGAAGTCGACAATGCCGTTAGCATACTGAATGATAGCCCCTTCTGACGGACATGCTTTCAGACAGCCAGGATCGGCGCAGTGCATGCAGCCATCTTTACGAATCAGCCACTCCAGTTTGTCGTTCTGCTCCACTTCCGAGAAACGCATCACCGTCCATGATTTGGCGGTCAAATCCGCCGGGTTGTCATACACCCCGACGTTATGCCCCACCTCATCACGCAGGTCGTTCCATTCGGAACAGGCCACCTGACAGGCTTTACAGCCGATACAGGTGGTGACGTCGATAAGCTTCGCCACTTCCTGCTGGTGATCCCGCGCCTGAGGCGCGGGTGTGAAACCGTTAGTCGCGGAACGACGGATGATGTCTTGCGATTGATAAGCCATAAGTCGTCTCCGTTACACCTTTTCCACATTCACCAGGAACGCCTTGAACTCTGGCGTTTGGGTATTCGCATCACCGACAAACGGCGTCAGCGTGTTGGCGATAAAGCCTTTCTTCGCCACGCCTTCGTAACCCCAGTGAATCGGAATACCAATCGTGTCGATATCTTTGCCGTCCACTTTCAGGGTACGAATACGCTTGGTCACCACCGCTTTGGCTTTGATATAGCCACGGTTGGAGGAGACGCGCACGGTATCGCCCTGCGTAATGCCCAGCTTGCCCGCCAGTTTCTCGCCAATCTCCACAAACTGTTCCGGCTGCGCGATGGAGTTCAACAGCGCGTGTTTGGTCCAGTAGTGGAAGTGCTCGGTCAGGCGGTAAGTGGTCCCGACATACGGGAACTTATCGGCTTTACCCATCGCAGCGAGATCGTCTTTAAAGACGCGCGCGGCAGGGTTCGAGACGACGTTCGGGTGCAGCGGGTTGGTGCCCAGCGGCGTTTCAAACGGCTCGTAGTGTTCCGGGAACGGCCCTTCCATCATCTTATCGAGAGCGAAGAGGCGACCCATCCCTTCCGGCTGCATGATAAACGGCCCGACTTCACTGCCAGGTGCGGCGGTGCTGTAGTCCGGAATATCTGCACCCACCCACTTGCCGTTGGCGTAGCTGAGCAGCTTGCGCTTCGGATCCCACGGGTTACCCTGCGGGTCAGCGGAGGCACGGTTATAGAGAATACGGCGGTTGAGCGGCCACGCCCATGCCCAGCCCAGCGTATTGCCAAGGCCCGACGGATCGGCGTTATCACGGCGCGCCATCTGGTTGCCGTCCGGCGTCCAGCTTCCGGCGAAAATCCAGCAGCCGCTTGAGGTGGTGCCGTCATCGCGCAGGTGCGCAAAGCTGCCAAGCTGGTTGCCTTTCTTCGCCAGCACGTCGCCGCTTACCGGATCGATAATATCGACCAGCGCTTTGCCGTTGCTCTCCATCGCCACTTCTTCCGCCGACGGATTCTCCGGCGTCGAGTAGTTCCAGGTCATGTTCAGAACCTGTTCCGGATTCGCGCCACCCTCTGCGGCATACATCTTACGCAGGCGTAAGAAGATACCGGCCAGGATCTCACCGTCGTTCAGCGCTTCGCCCGGGGCGTCTGCGCCTTTCCAGTGCCACTGCAACCAGCGGCCGGAGTTAACGATGGAGCCGTTCTCTTCAGCAAAGCAGGTCGACGGCAGGCGGAACACTTCGGTCTGGATGGTCGACGGATCGACATCGTTAGACTCGCCGTGGTTCTGCCAGAAGGTCGAGGTTTCCGTATTCAGCGGATCGATGGTCACCAGGAACTTCAGTTTCGACAGGGATGCCACCACCTTGTTCTTGTTCGGGAACGAGGCGACCGGGTTAAAGCCCTGGCAGAGATAGCCGTTGACCTTGCCCTGGCTCATCATTTCGAAGTACTGCAGAACGTCGTAGCCTTTGTCCCACTTCGGCAGCCAGTCAAAGCCCCAGCTGTTCTCCGCGGTCGCTTTGTCGCCAAAGAAGGCTTTCATCATCGACACGAAGAATTTCGGGTAGTTGCTCCAGTAGTTAACCTGGCCTTCCAGCAGCGGTTTCGGCGTATTGACGGTCAGGTAGGTCTTGAGATCCTTCTGCTTCTCGCTCGGCAGCGTCATGTAACCCGGCAGGCTCTGCGACAGCAGGCCAAGATCGGTCAGACCCTGAATATTGGAGTGGCCGCGCAGGGCGTTTACGCCGCCGCCTGCCATCCCCATATTGCCGAGCAGCAGCTGGATCATCGCCATGGTACGGATGTTCTGCGCGCCGACGGAGTGCTGCGTCCAGCCCAGGGCATAGAGGAACGAGGCAGTTTTATCATGCACGCTGGTTTCCGCGATGTACTCGCACACCTTCAGGAAGTCCGCTTTTGGCGTCCCGCAGATGTTTTCAACCACTTCTGGCGTATAGCGGGAAACGTGCTGTTTCAGCAGGTTCCACACGCAGCGCGGGTGAGTCAGCGTTTTATCGCGCTTAGCGAAACCCTTCTCATCCAGCTCGTAGTTCCAGGTAGTTTTGTCGTACTTGCGTGTTTCCGCGTCATAGCCGGTGAACAGGCCATCTTCAAAGCCAAAATCTTCACGCACGATCAGGCTGGCGTTGGTATAGGCTTCGGTATATTCGCGGTTATATTTTTCGTTGTTCAGCAGGTACAGCAACACGCCTGACAGGAAAGCGATGTCAGTACCGGAACGAATCGGCGTATAAAAATCCGCAACAGAGGCGGTTCGCGTAAAGCGTGGATCGATAACAATCAGCTTCGCGCCATTGTGGATCTTGGCTTCCATCGCCCAGCGGAATCCCACCGGATGCGCTTCTGCCGCGTTCCCTCCCATCACCACGATGAGATTGGCGTTCTTCATGTCAACCCAGTGGTTGGTCATCGCACCGCGACCAAATGTTGGAGCAAGACTTGCTACCGTTGGTCCGTGTCAGACACGCGCCTGGTTATCGACGGCTAACATGCCGAGGGCGCGGGTAAATTTCTGGGTTAAATAGCCGGTTTCGTTACTGGAAGCGGATGCGCACAGCATCCCGGTGCTCAGCCAGCGGTTCACGGTGGTGCCTTCGGCGTTCTGCGCAACATAGTTGGCGTCGCGGTCGGCTTTCATCAGTTTGGCGATGCGCTCAAAGGCATCTTCCCAGGTGATGCGTTGCCACTTATCGGAACCTGGAGCACGGTATTCCGGGTATTTCAGGCGGCTTTCAGAGTGGATGAAATCCACCAAACCTGCCCCTTTCGGGCAGAGCGCGCCGCGGTTTACCGGATGGTCCGGGTCCCCTTCGATATGGAAAATTGACGCTTTGGCGTTTTTTGCACCGTCGCCGAGGCTATACATTAATAGCCCACAGCCCACGGAACAATATGTGCAAGTATTACGGGTTTCGCGGGTGCGCAACAGCTTATATTGCCGTGTCTCCGCGAGTGCAATGTTAGGGGCAAAGCCCAGTGCTGCAGCCGTTGTACCTGCCATACCGCCAGCGCAGATCTTAAAGAACTGCCTTCTGCTGACCTGCATGGGTTACTCCTGGGTTGACATTACTCTTATCGTTTTTTTCTTTGCGGTGAATTTCACAAAGGTTCAGAATTGCCGCATATCCCTCTGCTTAAGAAGGATATGCGCGGAGAATACCACAATGTCGGTACGCTTGTTCGAGGGTAGTTAATACAAAGTGAACATTTTGCATACTAAAAAGCACAAAAATGCAACATCAGTCACAGGCGTACGCGAAGTCGTGCTCTGGAAGCGTGACAACTTGCAGCAGGCCCAGCCAGACATGCTGGCGGAAGAGGTGCCTGTTGCGCTGGTCTACAACGGTATTTCCCACGTAGTGATGATGGCATCGCCAAAAGATCTGGAGGAGTTCGCCATCGGCTTCTCCTTATCCGAAGGGATTATTGAAACCCCCGCCGATATTTACGGCATGGAGGTTGTGCCGTCCTGTAACGGGCTGGAAGTGCAGATCGATCTCTCCAGCCGCCGTTTTATGGGGCTGAAAGAGCGTCGCCGCGCGCTGGCAGGGCGCACCGGCTGCGGCGTCTGCGGCGTTGAGCAGCTCAATGATATCGGCAAGCCCATTGCGCCGCTGCCGTTCACTCAGACCTTTGATTTAGCCGCGCTGGATAATGCGCTTGCGCACTTAACTGATGTGCAGCCGATTGGGCAACTGAGCGGCTGTACTCACGCCGCCGCGTGGCTGTTGCCTTCCGGCGAGCTGGCGGGGGGGCATGAAGATGTGGGTCGCCATGTGGCGCTGGATAAGCTGCTTGGGCACCGGGCGCGCGCCGGTGAAACGTGGGCCTCCGGCGCGGTGCTGGTCTCCAGCCGCGCCAGCTATGAGATGGTGCAAAAGTCGGCGATGTGCGGCGTCGAAATTCTCTTTGCCGTCTCGGCGGCGACTACGCTGGCGGTAGAAGTGGCAGAGCGTTGTAACCTGACGCTGGTCGGTTTTTGCAAGCCGGGCAGGGCGACAATTTATACCCATCCACAGCGATTAATAGGTGTTAAATAATCGTCAAAAAAACTGAAAGAGTTTAACAAATCCTTCCGCTTTTTGTTTTGAGGGTAGAGGTCTATCATTACTTTCATCGAGGCACGGCGCCTCACTTAAACAAAACAACGTAAGGGTTTATCTCATGAAAAACATCAAAACTTTTGTTGCAGTTATCGCTCTCGCTTCCTCGTTCGGTACTTTTGCTGCGCAAACCGTGACCGCAACCGACACCACCCTGAGCGGTGCTGAAGCGAAAATCGCGGCCCAGGCACAACAGGCTGGTGCCTCTTACCAGATCACCGAAGCGTATAACGGTAACCAGGTTCACATGACCGCTGAACTGACCAAATAAGTTAAGCACCATCGTCGAAAGAGCGCCTACGGGCGCTTTTTTCGTTTTAGTGCAGACCCGCCAGACGCAGCAGAGCTGTCACCACCGCTGCCGACAGAATTACCACAATTAATGGCATCTTGCGCCAGGCGAGAAACAGCGCAAACAGCACGCCGCAAACCCGCGCCATCCCGGCGAAGTGATCCCCTTCATAGAGCATTGCGGCCAGCGCCACAGCGAACAAAAGCGTGGTCGCTGCATCCGAAAGCAGCCCCTGCGCGCGTTCCGACAGCGCCAGACGCCCGCCCAGTTTCGCGCCGCCGAGCCGCATCAGATAGGTGCCTACCGAGAGAATGGCGATACCGCCAAGGGTCAGTGCAACGCTTGCCATTATCGCTTCCTCGTCAGTAAACCAAGCAGTGAGAGCAGCACCGGTAACCCCACCGGCGCGAAGGGTACCGTCGCCAGCGAGAGCGCTGCGCCGCTACAGGCGCGTATCAGCGTGGTGCGCTTTTTCAGCGCCGGCAGCACTAATGCCAGCAAAATCGCCGGGAACACCGCGTCCAGGCCGATAGTTTCCGGCGCGGGCAAAAACGTGCCGACTGATGCGCCGATCAGCACGCCAACCGGCCACAGCAGCGCCACGCCGAGGCCGCAGAGCCAGTAGGCGGCTTTGCGCTGTTCCGGGGTGGATTGCGAAAGCCCGAACACCACGCTCTCATCATTCATAATGTGGCAGCCCAATAACCCGGCGGCCCGTTTACCCACCAGTTCGCGCACCGTCACGCCGAAGGGAATATGGCGGGCATTGACCAGCAGCCCGGCGACCGCTGCCGCCAGCGGGCTACCGCCGCTTGCCACAATCCCGATAAACATAAACTCCGAGGCGCCTGCCAGCACCAGCGTTGAGAGCATCAGCGGCACCCATAGCGGAAAGCCGTAAGCCATCGCCAGCGAACCATAGGAGACGCCGACAACGCCGACCGCCAGGCAGACCAGCCCAATCGCTCTAACCGTGTCGCGTGTAAGGGAAGAAAAGTGTTGTGTGAACAT
This sequence comes from Kosakonia sp. CCTCC M2018092, assembly GCF_003864115.1. Classification (NCBI taxonomy): domain Bacteria; kingdom Pseudomonadati; phylum Pseudomonadota; class Gammaproteobacteria; order Enterobacterales; family Enterobacteriaceae; genus Kosakonia; species Kosakonia sp. CCTCC M2018092. The sequence continues at coordinate 4,676,634 of NZ_CP034225.1, read as the reverse complement.
CGCTTTTTAGCCATATCGAACGTGTATCCATTATAATGAACACCCTGACACCGTTTTTCAAGACGAACATAACGTTCGATTAAATGAACATTTAAGGCCGGTATGACACAACCCATCGCTATTATCGCCAAAAGCCTGGCGCGTGAGCGGCAGCGGACCGGGCTCTCGCTGGCGGAGATCGCCCGCCGCGCCGGGATTGCGAAATCGACGCTCTCGCAGCTGGAAGCGGGCAACGGCAATCCGAGCCTCGAAACCCTGTGGGCACTCTGCGTGGCGCTGGATATTCCTTTCGCCCGCCTGCTGGAGCCGCAAAACCCGCAAACGCAGGTGATTCGCCGCGGTGAAGGCACCAAAGTGGTTGCCGAGCAGGCGCACTACCAGGCGATATTGCTGGCAACCTGCCCGCCCGGCGCGCGGCGCGATATCTATCTGCTGCTGACGCAACCCGGTGCGGATCGTATCTCCCATCCGCATCCCGCCGGTTCCGTTGAGCACATTATTGTGACGCAGGGACGAGCGCTGGTCGGGCTGACCGAAGCGCCTGAAGAGTTAAACGAAGGGGATTACATCTGTTACCCGGCGGATCGCGAGCATATCTTTAAAGCGCTGGAGCCGGATACGCAGGCGATCCTCGTTGCCGAGCAGAATTGAGCCTTCATCCCCTGCGTGCAGTGAGGGGATGAAGGGATCGGCTTACGCCAGATAAAACACCTCTTCCAGCTCGGCGCTCACCGGGCTGTTATCAGCATTCGCAGGCATCACGTCGCGCATATGCTTCCACCAGCGCTGACACACCTCGGTGCGGGCAACCGCCTCCCAGCGCGCTTCTGATTCAATCTCCACAGTGGCGAAGAGCAGGTTGCGCGCTTTATCAAGATAGATGGCGTAATGGTGCGCGCCCGCCTCTTTCAGCACCGCTTCCAGCTCCGGCCAGATCGGGTTATGGCGACGCGCGTACTCCTCATGCGCATCGGGATTGACCTGCATAACAAACGCTTTACGGATCATAATGCCTCCAGATAGAGCTCGCGCACCTCATCGCGGCTGGCGCTGCGCGGGTTGCAGGGCGCACACGGATCGGCGAGCGCCTTATCCAGCCACCCTTCGATATCGGCTTCGCGCACGCCCAGCGCGCTAAAGCCGGAAGGAATACCGACTTTGGCGCTCAGTGCGCGAATGGCAGCAATCGCCCGCTGGCTTGCCGCCTCCTCGCTCATCTCCCGGGTATCAACGCCCATCGCCTGCGCGATGCGGGCGAAACGCGCCACCGCATGGGGGCGGTTAAAGTTTTCGATGATCGGCAGCAGGATGGCGTTGCAGACGCCGTGCGGCAAATTGTGGGTCGCGCCCGGCTGGTGGGCCAGCGCGTGCACCAGCCCGAGCCCGGCGCTGTTAAAGGCCATCCCGGCCAGATACTGCCCGTAAGCCATCTGTTCGCGCGCCTCAAGGTTATCGCCCTCGGCAACGGCGGTCGGCAGCCACTGGTTGATCAGGCGAATTGCCTCCAGCGCGTTGGCATCCGTTAACGGATGCGCCCCCACGGAGACATAGGCTTCGACCGCATGAGTCAGGGCATCCATGCCGGTTGCGGCGGTGACCGCAGCGGGGATCGCCAGCATCACGCTGGCATCGTCGACGGCGATATCGGGGATCAGGTTGGCATCAATAATCACCTCCTTCACCTGGCGCTCGCTGTCGATAATCACCGCGTTGCTGGTCATCTCCGCCGCCGTGCCTGCGGTGGTGTTGATTGCCACCAGCGGTACCCCGGCGTGTTTCACTTTGCCAACGCCGGAGTAGGCAGTCGACGGCCCGGGGTTAGCGGTGAGGATTTTTATCGCTTTCGCGGTATCGATCGGGCTACCGCCGCCGAAGGCGATCAGGTAGTCACAGCCTGCCTGCTGATAGGCGGCAAATCCCTCCTGCACCAGCGCTTCGGTCGGGTTGGGGAAGACGCCATCAAACAGCTGATAGGGCATCTCGTGCGCCTTGAGCGCGGTAAACAGGCTGTCGAGCAGACCGAGTTTCACCAGTTGCCCGTCTGTGACAATCAGCGCCTTACCCCACGCTTTGTCTGCCACCAGTTTCACCATATCGCCAATTGCGCCCGCGCCGTGCAGGCTGATTTTCGGCAGTGCCAACATAAAGCTCATCATGTTTCTCCTTGATTTGGTTGAATCCTGACCGGCGGCAATGCTCCCTGTCGCCGGATGAAACTTTTCCCCGCTGGCGCTTTGACGTAAGCCGCCATCCGGCAAGCCATGCCTGCGCTACAGCCGCCTACGCTGCAACAGGCGGCGGGTGAGGATCGGCAGTGAAATCACCACGATCAGCATCGCGCCGACAATAATCGACATCACAATCCCCGGCACGTTGAGCAGGCTCAGGCCAAAGGTCACCAGCCCCATCAAAAAGGCGGCGATAATCACGCCGACCATGCTGCCGGAGCCGCCGAGAATATTGACGCCGCCGAGCACCGCCATCGTCACCACGGAAAGCTCCCAGCCCAGCGCGATAGTTGGGCGCGTGCTGCCGAGGCGCGAGGTGAGCAGCACTGATGCCAGCCCCGCCATTAACCCCACCAGCGCAAAGAGGATCAGGTTGTGGCGTTTGACATTGATCCCGGCATACCACGCGGCGGTCGGGTTATTGCCAATGGCGTAAGTGCGGCGGCCAAAGTTGGTTTTATGCAGCAGAAAGGCAAACAGCAGCCCGAGCACGATAAAGAGCGCAAACTCGAACGACAGCGCGCCCCAGATGTAGCCCTGGCCCAGCCACGCGAAGCTCTCCGGCCAGCTGTTGAGCGCCTGGTCGCCCAGCAGGATGTAGGAGATGCCGCGGTACAAGCTCATGGTGCCGATGGTGATAACAATCGACGAGAGGTTGAAGCGGGTCACCAGAAAGCCGTTGAATAATCCGCACAGCAAGCCGACGCCCAAACCCACGCAGACTAACAGCGGCGTATCGACGCCCGCCTGCGCGCAAAAGCCCATCGCCGTTGAACTGAGCGCGATGGTGGCGGCGACCGAGAGATCGATCTCCCTGGCGATAATCAGCATCGCCATCGGCAGCACGATGATCGCCTTCTCGGTGAAGTTGAAGGTGGCATCTGACAGGTTCCAGATATTAAGAAAGTAGGGCGAGGCGAGGGCGTTGACCACAAACACCGCCAGCGTCACCGCCAGTAAAAACCCCTCCCAGCAGAGCAGACGGCGCAAGAGTGGCGTCGGCGCAGCCGGGCTATTTACCGCTTCAGAAGTGAGAATTTTGCTCATGATTTCACCGCCTGTTTCTGCCGGGCCAGCGCCGCATCGCGCAGGATTAACCGCCCTTTGCGCTTATTGCCACGCTCGTTGAGCAGCACTGCAATCACGATCACCGTGCCGGAGATCGCCATCTGCCAGAAGGGCGAGACGCCAATCACCGGCAGGGCATTGTTGATAACGCCGAGGAACAGCGCGCCAAACAGACAGCCGAGCACGCGCCCGCTGCCGCCCATGGTGCTGATGCCGCCAATCACGCAGGCGGCTACCACCTGTAGCTCAAAGCCGTTGGCGACATCGACATAGGCGACGGCGAAGCGCGAGATCCACAAATAGCCGCAGAACCCGGCCAGCGCGCCGGAGAGGCAGAAGCTGACAAACTGCATCTTGCCGGCGTTGATGCCGGTGTAGTAGGCCGCCGTGGCGTTGCCGCCTGCGGTATAGAGCGCCCGTCCGCTGCGGCTGTAGCGCAGGAAGTAGCCGACCAGCAGCAGCGCGGCGATGGCGCACCAGCTCAGCACCGGTAGCCCCAACAGCCCGCTGCGCGGCACGGCAAGAAAATCGGCGCTCATCTGGTTGGCATTCACCCAGCCGCCGCCGGAGAGGAGAAAGATAATGCCGCGGTAGATGCTCATGGTGCCGAGCGTCACCACAATCGCCGGAATACCCAGTTTCCACACCAGCAGGCCGTTGATAATCCCCATCACCAGCCCGAGCGCGGTTGCCAGCAGCAGCAACGCCCACACCGGCACATCCGGGTGATGGAAGTTAATCAGCGCGACGATCATGCCGGTGAGCGCCAGGTTTGCCGCCATCGACAGATCGATCCCTTTGGTCAGCAGCACCATCATCTGCCCGAGGGCGAGAATGATCAGGATGGCAGTATCGTTGAACATCTCCACCAGGTTGCCGGGGCTGATAAAGGCGGGTACGCGGCTGCCGATTGCCAGCATCAGCAGCACAATTACCCCGCCGAGCAGCGCTTCACGATGTTTAAGCAGTGCGTTCATCATGCGGCCTCCTGCCCGGCACCGCTGGCGGCGCTGACAATGGTTTCTGCCGACGCTTCTCCGGCCCGGTAGTGCGCGACCATCAATCCTTCATGCATGACGATCACCCGATCCGCCATCCCCATCACTTCCGGCAGTTCGGAGGAGACCATAATCACCGCCAGCCCCTGCGCCACCAGTTCGGACATAAACTGGTGCACCGCCGCTTTCGAACCGATATCGATCCCTTTGGTCGGCTCATCGAGAATAATCACCTGCGGCTGGGTGGCGAGCCACTTACCGATCACCACCTTCTGCTGATTGCCGCCGGAGAGCGTCTCAACCGCCTGCTTCCAGCTAAAGGCTTTAACCTGCAAACGGCGGGCGTACTCCTCCGCCAGCGCCCACTCTTTGGCGTCGTTCAGCACCCCGTTGGCGTTGAGCGTGCTTAGCTGCGGCAGGCTGATGTTCTGGGCAATCGACAGGGCGGTGATCGCCCCCTGCTGCTGCCGCTCTTCCGGCACGCAGACAATCCCGGCCTGAATCGCATCCGCCGGCTGACGGAACTGCACCGCTTTGCCGTTAAGGATAATGTCGCCAGAAGCGGGACGCGTTACGCCGCAGAGCGCCTGCATCAGCTCGGTACGGCCTGCTCCCACCAGGCCATAAAAGCCGAGGATCTCCCCTTTGCGCAGGCTGAAGTTGATATGGGCAAACTCGGTGGCATGGCAGAGATCGTTTACCTCCAGTACCACCTCGCCCGGCTCGCAGGCGATTTTCGGCCAGTTCTGGCTAATCGCACGCCCGACCATCAACGTCACCATCCGCGCTTCGGTAATCTCCTTAATGGCACCAGATTCGATAAAGGCGCCGTCGCGCAAAATGGTGTAGTGATCCGCCAGTTCGAAAATTTCATCGAACTTGTGCGAGATAAAGAGGATCGCTTTCCCCTCCTGCTTCAGGCGCTCAACGATGTGGTAGAACTCCAGAATCTCGTGCTGCGAGAGGGCGGCGGTCGGCTCATCGAGGATCACCACCTGCGCATCGAAGGCGAGCGCGCGGGCAATCGCCACCATATGACGCTGGGCAATGCTGAGGGTTTTAAGCGTCGCGCGCGGATCGATCTGCACCTCCAGCCGGGCGAGGAGTGCCCGTGCCTGCTGGTGCATGGCGGGCCAGTCGAGCTTTTTCAGCAGCCCTTTATAGAGGTAGTGGCCGACAAAAATATTTTCGGTGACCGACAGCTCGTCGAACAGCACCGTCTCCTGGTGAATGGCGGTAATGCCCACTCTGTGCGCCGCATCGGGCGTCGGCAGAGAGATGGGGATCGCTTTATAGAGGATCTCGCCCTCATCAGGCTGATAAATGCCGGTCATCACTTTGACCAGCGTCGATTTGCCCGCGCCGTTCTCGCCAATCAGGGCGGTTACGTGGCCAGGCCAGAGATCAAGCTGTACGTTCTCAAGTGCGCGCACGCCGGGAAAGCGCTTGCTGATGCCCTTAAGCGACAGCAGTGGGGTGGATGCCGTCATGATAACTCTCCGGTTTTTACCCCCTCCCGTCAGAGAGGGGAAAGGGTCAGAACATCTTCGAGAACTTATCAATGTTGCTGGCATCGTAGACGAACGGTTGCGCCATCGCGCCATTGCCGTCGGCATCCAGCGTCACTTTTCCTAAGCGTCCCATGCTGGCTTCCGTTTTCGTCGCCGTCCCTTTCACCAGATCGTCCGCTAAATAGGTGGCGGCATAGCCGAGATCGATCGGGTTCCAGATGGCAAAACTTTTACTGGCACCGGATTTGATGGCGCCCGCCATTTCAGAGGGCAAGCCGAGACCGGTAACGTAGACTTTGCCGATTTTGCCCTGATCCTTCACCGCCTGCGCGGCGGCGACAATGCCGACGGATGAGGGGGAGACAATCACTTTCAGATCCGGATAAGACTTCAGCAGGCCGACCGCTTCGCGGTAGCTTTTATCGGAGAGGTCGTCGCCATAGGCGACGGTGACCAGGTTGACGGAGGGGTACTTCGGCAGCACCTTTTTCATCTCCGCAATCCAGATATTCTGGTTGGTCGAGGTGGGCGTGGCGCTCAGAATAGCGACATCGCCCTTCTCAACGTTTAGCGCTTTCAGCGCATCGGCGGCAAGCTTGACGTTGGTTTCGCCAATCAGCGCGTTGTTGGAGGGGTTAAGGTGGATCTGCCGCCCGGTTTTCGCCACGCCGGAGTCCCACGACACCACTTTGATACCGCGCTGCATCGCTTTTTTCAGCACCGGCGCTACCGCGTCGGGATCGTTGGCGGAGATGGCGATCGCATCTACCCCCTGGGCGATCAAGCCGTTCAGCACTTCGATCTGTGCTTCCGCGGTGGTGGTGGTCGGCCCGGTGTAGATCACTTTAACGTCGCCTAACTCTTTCGCTGCTTCCTGCGCGCCGGTGTTGGCGGCTTCAAAAAAACCATTTCCTAACGATTTCGCCACCAGGGCGATTTTCACTTCGGCGATGGCGGAACCGGATAACGCCATCATGACAACGGTGAGGATCAAGCTTGCTTTTGTTTTCATTGCTCGTACTCCACGGATGACACTCCCGTCCGCTTTCGTGTTGCCGAAATCACCAGGGAGTGGTTTTTTGCAGGTGAACAGAGTTCGCCCCGTCTGCGTGAGCGGGGCGCGTTTTTTTAGTGGTACAGGTCTAACGCCGATTGCAGCGGGTTGACGCCGAAGCGTTTGCCCAGTGCGATCAGTTCTTCACGGATGATGGTCTGTTTCATACCGCCCATCGAATAGACTTTGACTAACACCTCGGCGGATTTTTCCGCGGTGTCGATCAGGCCAAAAGCTTCATCCAGCGTCGGGCCGCTGCCGAAAACGCCGTGGAACGGCCACAGCACCAGCGAATGTTTCTGCATGTCGTTGGCGGTGGCGCGGCCGATTTCATCGGTGCCAGGCACCATCCACGGCAGAATGCCGACGCCGTCCGGGAAGACCACCAGGCACTCGGTGCTCCCTTCCCACAGCTTGCGGGTAATCAGATCCGAGCTGTTTTCCAGTACATAGGTCAGGGCGATAAGGTTGGTGGCGTGGCAGTGCATGATCACCCGATCTTTGCCGCCGGTCGCCTGGATGCGCTCGCAGTGGGACAAGAAGTGCGCCGGTAGCTCGGAGGTGGGTACCGCTTCGTTAGTCAGCCCCCACAGGATGTGGTAACCGGCGCCGTCGCTGTCGACTTTAACCACGCCGAGGTTGGCCGTTGGATCAAGCTGCACGTTGCGGAAAAATTTGCCGGAGCCGGTGACGATAAACGGCGTGTTGGCGAGCAGCGGCATCGGCTGGCTGAGGGGAATGTAGCGCGGCTGCGGGTGGAAATCTGCTTCATAGGGCGCAATATCCGCATCGTCGAGACGCAGGGTCAGGTTGCCGCCGTTGCGCTCGTCCCAGCCTTTTAGCCAGGCGTCGGTCGTCGCTTTAATCATCCCCTGGACGAACCAGGCGTTAATAATGGTCTGCATGTATGGAGTTCCTGTTGGTTCTGTTGCCGGATGGCGCTGCGCTTATCCGGCCTACGTGAATCGGTTTCTCTGTAGGCCGGATAAGGCGCGAGCCGCCATCCGGCACAGCATTCGTTAAGCGGTGCGCCTCTTTTGTAGGCCGGATAAGGCGTAAGCCGCCATCCGGCACAGCGTTACTGGCGCTGGCGTAATACCGCTTGCTCATACGCCCGCACGCTCTCAAGCCACTGGCTACCGGCGGGGGTGTCGTGGCGCTGGCAATAGATCTCCCACACCGCCTGCCACGGCAGGGATTTCTGCTCTTCGAGCAGCGCAAGGCGCGCGGTGTAATCGCCATCGGCTTCCAGCTGGCGCAGCTGTTCAACTGGCTCCAGCAGGGCGCGCAGCAGCGCTTTTTTCATATTGCGGGTACCAATCACCCACGCGGCGATACGGTTGATAGAGGCGTCAAAGAAGTCGAGGCCGATATGCACGCGATCGAACAGCTTGTGACGAATGATCTCGCTGGCGATGGCCTGGGTTTCATCATCCAGCAGCACCACGTGATCGCTGTCCCAGCGCACCGGGCGGCTGACATGCAGCAGCAGGCGCGGCACATAGAGCATGGCGGCGGAGATTTTGTCGGAGATCACCTCAGTCGGGTGGAAGTGGCCCGCATCCAGGCAGAGCGCGGTCTGGCGGCTGGTGGCGTACCCCATATAGAACTCATTCGAGCCGACGGTGTAGCTCTCGGCACCGATGCCGAACAACTTGCTCTCCACGGCATCGATATGGTGCGCCGGGTTCAGTTTCTCGCTCATCGCTTCATCCAGCGCGGCCAGCAGACGCTGGCGCGGGGCCAGGCGATCGACGGTGACATCCTTCATGCCGTCCGGCACCCAGATATTCATCACCGACGGCGTGCCGAGCTGCTCGCCGAACGAGGCGGAGACGCGGCGGCTGGCTTTTACATGATCAATCCAGAACTGGCGAACCTCATCATTGGCGTGGGAGAGGGTAAAACCGTCGGCGCTGAGCGGGTGCGAAAAGCAGGAGGGGTTAAAATCGAGCCCCAGTTTGTTGGTTTTCGCCCACGCAACCCAGTTTTTGAAGTGCTCCGGTTTGATCTCGTTGCGCGCCACGGGCGCATCGGCTTCGTGATAAATCGCGTGCAGATTGAGGCGCTTAGGGCCGGGGATCAGGCTCAGCGCCTGCTCAAGATCGGCGCGTAATTCGGCGGCGTTGCGCGCTTTACCCGGATAGTTACCGGTGGCCTGAATACCGCCGGTCAGGCTGCCTTCCGGATTTTCGAACCCGGCCACATCGTCGCCCTGCCAGCAGTGCATCGAGACCGGCAGGCGATCGAGCTGACGCAGCGCCTCCTCGGCATCGATGCCGACCGCGGCAAAACGCTCTCTGGCAATCTCCCAGGCTTGTTCAAGTTGAGTGGTCATGCGCAAAGCTCCTTTGTCTGTCGTTTTTGCTGAAAACGCGCGACATAGCGGGCGATTTCATTATCAGAATCGGGGGTAAAGGTGATCAGGGGGTGGTTAGCCGCCACCACCTGACGGAACTGATCGACGTTGGTCAGCTCATCGAGCGTCATTAGCTGTACGCCAATATTGCCGAGCGTTGAGGCTTCAACCGGCCCGGCGACCACCGGCAAACCGCAGGCGTCGGCGCAAAGCTGGTTCAATAACTGGTTCTGGCAGCCGCCGCCAACAATGTGCAGGCGGGTAAAGGGCTTACCGCGCAGGGTTGCCAGCTCGCTCAGCACATCGGCATAGAGCAGGGCGAGGCTGTCGAAGATGCAGCGCGCCAGTTCCGCCGCGCTCTGCGGCACGGGTTGATCCGCGTCGCGGCAGGCGGCCTGGATCTCGGCGCTCATGTTCGTCGGGTTGATAAAGCGCTCATCGTTCGGGTTGATGATGAAGCGGCAGACCGCGATCTGCTCAGTGAGGGCGATAAGTGCGGGCAGGTCGCTGATGTTCTGCTCTTTCAGCACCCGCTGTAGCAGCCACAGGCCCATGATGTTTTTCAGCACCCGGTAGCGCCCCTCGGCACCGCCCTCATTGGTGATATTGGCGGCGAGCGCGGCGTCGCTGGTGTAGGGCGTTTTGCTCTCAAAGCCCATCAATGACCAGGTGCCGGAAGAGAGATACGCCGCATCGTTATCGGCCAGCGGCGAGGCGATCACTGCGCTGGCGGTATCGTGGCTGGCAACGGCGACCACCGGAATGGCGTTGCCCTGCGGGCAGATCCAGTCGCCAATCACATTCCCTGGATGGGTCGGTGTACCAAACCAGCTTGCGGGCACGCCAGCCCAGTCGAGCAGCGTGGCGTCCCAGTTGTCGGTATTGATATTGACCAGCTGCGTGGTGGTGGCGTTGGTGTACTCCCAGTTGCGCTGCCCGGTCAGGCGGAAGCTGAAGTAGTCCGGGATCAGCAGGGCGTGCTCCACCTGCTCTACGGTGTGCGGCTGCTGCTCCGCCAGCGCGCGCAGCTGATAAAGAGTATTGAAGGGGAGAAACTGGATGCCGCTGCGGCGATAGATATCGGCTTTTCCCGGCTGCTGGAAAGCGCGCTGCATAATGCCGTCGGTGCGACTATCGCGGTAGGCGATCGGCAGGCCGACGCGTTCGCCCGCGCGGTTAATCAGCACATAATCGACGCCCCAGGTATCAATGCCGATGCTGTCAGGCTGCACGCCGGATTCGCACACCTTTTGCAGCCCGGTGCGGATCTCGGCTTCCAGGCGGTCGATATCCCAGCAGTCGAAGCCGCCGACTCTCTGTAAGCAGTTAACAAAGCGATGGATTTCCTGAAGCGTCAGCGTCCGGCTCTGGCGATCGTAACGCGCCAGCATTACCCGTCCGCTGGAGGCACCTAAATCAACCGCGACGCAGTGGCGAAAAGTCATGATGAGGTCCTTCATAGAGTCATTGCGGACAGTCTAAAAAAGGGGGCGTGGGGTCTACCTTCTTGCTACTGACAGCGGCGGAGGGGCGCTGGCAAGAAAGCAAAGATGAACGTGAGAGAGTTCACATATTCCAGTGATGGCGCGGTGTTGCGCCATTGTGACTCTCGCCACATTTCCCGATCTTTCCGGGCGTTTCTTGAAAAACGGGCAGCTTATGCGCGAAATGGCGTCGAAAATTAAAGGTGAGGTTGGCCGCCCTTAATTACTATTTTGAGACTGTTTCTCATTTGCTGGGGCGATCATGACCATACTGCATAGCGTTGATTTCTTTCCGCCAGGTAAATCACCGGTTGCCATTGAGCCGCGGCTGCCGCAGGCAGCTTTCCCTGAGCATCATCATGATTTTCATGAAATTGTGATTGTTGAGCATGGCTCCGGCATTCATGTCTTTAACGGCCAGCCTTACACCATCAGCGGCGGCACGGTCTGCTTTGTGCGCGATCACGATCGCCATCTCTATGAGCACACCGATAATCTCTGCCTGACCAACGTGCTCTACCGCTCGCCGGATGCTTTCCAGTTCCTTGCCGGGTTAAACCAGCTGTTACCGCAGGAGCAGGAGGGGCACTACCCGTCGCACTGGCGGGTGAGCCAGCAGACGCTGGGGCAGGTGCGCGGCATTATCAACCAGATGGAGGCGCAGGGCGCGGAACTGGAAACCCACGATATTGCCAACCGCGAAATGCTCTTTATGCAGCTGCTGGTGCTGCTGCGCCGTAGCAGCCAGCAGGCGGAGATGGGCAACAGCGACGCGCGGCTTAACCAATTGCTGCTGTGGCTGGAAGATCACTTTGCGGAGGATATCTGCTGGGCGTCGCTTGCCGAGCGCTTTACGCTCTCGTTGCGCACGCTGCATCGCCAGCTAAAACAGACCACCGGCATGACACCGCAGCGCTATCTGAACCGCCTGCGGCTGATCAAAGCCCGCCATATGTTGCGCCACAGCGATGAGAGCGTAACGGATATCGCTTTTCGCTGCGGGTTTGGCGACAGTAACCACTTTTCGACCCTGTTTCGCCGTGAGTTTAGCTGGTCACCGCGCGAGATCCGCCAGGGGCGGGATACGCTGCTTCAGTAACGAGAAGAGAATCACCGATTTTTGGCTGCGCTTTGGCTAATAATGTCAGGTTAGTGCACGCAGAGGTGATGATGTGACAGGCCAGCTTATTCTTCGTCGGGACGACTTTTTTCCGCGCGCCGGTCAGGCGGTGGCGGTGGCGGATCGCTACCCGCAACATGTGTTTGCCGAACACACCCACGAGTTTAATGAACTGGTGATGGTGTGGCGCGGCAATGGCCTGCATGTACTCAACAACCGCCCGTACCGCATTACGCGCGGCGATCTCTTCTATATTCGCGCCGAGGATTGCCACTCTTACGCCTCGGTTAACGATCTGGTGTTGCAGAACATCATCTACTGCCCGGAGCGGCTGACGCTCAATCTCGACTGGGCGGGGCTGATCCCGGGCTTTAGCGGTGGGGCGTGGAGCCCGCACTGGCGTATCGGCAGCAGCGGCATGACGCAGGCTCGCCAGGTGATTGCCCAACTGGAGCATGAGAGCAATAAGAGCGATCCGCTGGCGAATGGAATGGCGGAAACGCTCTTTGCCCAGCTGGTGATGACCTTAAAACGCCACCGTTTCGCCGCCGATAACCTTGCCGCCACCCACAGCGAAGCGCTGCTGGATAAGCTGATCACCGCCCTTTCCGGCAGCCTGAATCGCAGCTTTGTGCTTGAGCAGTTTTGCGAGCAGGAGCAGTGCAGCGAGCGCGCCCTGCGCCAGCAGTTTCGCTCCCAGACCGGCATGACCATTAACCACTATCTGCGCCAGCTGCGCATCTGCCACGCGCAATATCTGCTTCAGCACTCGGAGCAGATGATTGGCGACATCGCCATGCAGTGCGGATTCGAGGACAGTAACTACTTTTCGGTGGTCTTTAGCCGCGAAGTGGGGATGACGCCAGGACAGTGGCGTCATCGTAGTCGCGCCGCCGCCTGATTAGCTCGCCATACCGAGGCCGACAATATTGGCCGCGATAATGATCACCACGCAGCCGAGGCTCAGCACGCTGACCGGCTGGCGTCCGGCATTTTTCCACTCCTTCAGCACCAGCCCGACAATGCCGCCGCACAGCACGTAGAAACTCATGTGCAGCATCCAGCTGATGTAGTCATACTGCGCCGGAATTCGGGCGTGACCCCAGGCGTAGAAGAAGAATTGCAGATACCACATCAGGCCGCCGAGCGCGGAGAGCAGGATATTGCTGATAATCAACGGCGTTGCCAGTGAGAAGTCCGCTTTGACCGATAAGTTTTTCACTTTTGCCAGCCGGATAAGGCAGAAGCCAAGGTTGACCAAAGCGCCGCCGCCCATGATCACCACATAGCTTGGCAGCGCGGTATAGAGCGGATCGATGCCCAGCGCCGCAGCGGCGTCGTGCATCGGTTTGGCAGCGTTCATCGCAAAGGACATCCCTGCCGAGAAGATGCCGCACATGACCGCCAGCGCCAGCCCTTTTTTCAGGTTGAACTCTTCGGCTTTGATGCCCATTTTGCGCTCTTTCAACTGCCCGGCGCGCGTCACAATGCCGACGCCAATCAGGGCAACCAGCACGCCAAGCAGCGTCATCCGGCCACCATCGGTATGGATCAGCACGCCGAAAGTGCCGTTGAGCACCGGCGTCATCAGAGTGCCGACAATCAACGTGATGCCGATGGCGATACCGATGCCCATCGACATGCCGAGATAGCGCATCGTTAAACCGTAATTGATATTGCCGACGCCCCACATCGCACCGAAGAGAAAGACCGGCAGCAGGGTGGAGGCATTAAACGAGCTGAAATAGGCCCAGAAATCGGGCAGTAACAGCGCGCTGATGCTCCAGGGAAGGATAATCCAGGAGACGAGGCCGCCTATCGACCACATCGTCTCCCATGACCACTGTTTGACCTTTTTGAACGGGGCATAGAAACAGGCAGCACTGGCCGCGCCTATCAAATGCCACAAAATACCCATCGTAATCGCGTTACTCATTGTGCACTCCTTTTGTTTTTATGGCCGGGACAGAGGTCGCCGACTCGCAGAGTGTAAAAATCAGTAAACGATTTAACCTTGAGACGATTGCCGCGCTGCGCCTGGCGCTGGCAATCAGGGCATGATGGGAATGAGCAGCTTCACAATTTCAAGAACATAACTAAAATAGATAACCTTATAGAAACTACGGCATTGATAAACATTTTCAATATCACGTAATTAACTATAATGATCCAACTGCTTACGCGGCGTTAACAAATCCGCCGCCAGACTAAAATGGAGATGAAAATGAGCTATACACTGCCCGCTCTGCCGTATGCGTATGATGCCCTTGAGCCTCATTTCGACAAGCAGACGATGGAAATCCATCACACTAAACATCACCAGACCTACGTAAACAACGCTAACGCCGCGCTGGAAAACCTGCCGGAGTTCGCAAGCCTGCCGGTTGAAGAGCTGATCACCAAGCTGGACCAGCTGCCGACCGACAAGAAAACCGTACTGCGTAACAACGCGGGCGGCCACGCTAACCACAGCCTGTTCTGGAAAGGCCTGAAAGTCGGCACCACCCTGCAGGGCGATCTGAAAGCGGCTATCGAGCGCGATTTCGGTTCCGTGGACAACTTCAAAGCTGAATTTGAAAAAGCAGCAGCAACCCGCTTCGGTTCCGGCTGGGCATGGCTGGTGCTGAAAGGCGACAAACTGGCTGTAGTTTCTACCGCAAACCAGGACTCCCCGCTGATGGGTGAAGCGATCTCTGGCGCATCCGGCTTCCCGATCATCGGCCTGGATGTGTGGGAACACGCTTACTACCTGAAATTCCAGAACCGCCGCCCGGACTACATTAAAGAGTTCTGGAACGTAGTGAACTGGGACGAAGCAGCAGCGCGTTTCGCCGCTAAAAAATAAGTTCGCACGCTCCCCCACGCTTGCGTGAGGTCAACCCCCGTCCGGCTTCGCCGTCGGGGGTTTTTTATTGCCCGCGCTTTACCTTCGCGAGGTGATATTAAACAGCTGGTCGACAATGGCGCACTGCGCGTCGCTGAGCGTGCCGCCGATGTTGCGCGAGACGGGCGTCGAGTAGCCAAATTTGCGTGACACCACGGTTTTGATGGTGGTGACGAAATCATCCCCGATGGCGTAGATCGCCATAAACTTGCCGATCTCCTGCTGCGCCTTGCTGAGGGAATCGAGATCGCCGGTGCGCCAGGCTTCTCTCGCCTGCACAAACAGCTCCGGCATAACGTTATTCAACCCGGAGATCACCCCTGCGCCGCCTGCCAGTAAGTTCGGGATGTAGTACTCGTCGTAACCGCTCAACACCGCGAAATTTCGGCGCACCGCCTGGGTGGCGAGGATCATGTTGCGCGTGTGGGACTGGCAATCGACCGTATCTTTGATGCCAGCGAAAGCAGGAAACTCGGCGGCAAGGGTAGCGACCAGTTCCGGCGTTAAATCGCAGCCGGTGCGCGCCGGGAAGTTATAGGCGAACCACTTGCCCTCAACCGCCTGGCCGATGGCGCGGAAGTAGTGCAATAACTGCCCGCTGGTCTGCCCGTAGTAGTAGGGCGGCAGCACCATTACCGCGTCATACCCGACGCGCCTGGCCTCTTGCGCCATGCGCACCACATCAGAAAAGCAGGGGGAGGAGACGTTTGCTACCAGCGTGCCCGGCGTCATCTCCCGCGCTTCGCGGATAAGCATTAAGCGCTCCTCCAGCGAGAACGAGGCAAACTCCCCGATGCTGCCCATCAGCAGCACGACATCGACTTTTGCCGCGTTCAGGCGGGCAATGTGTTGCGCTAAGCCTGCCAGATCGATACTCCCTTCACGATCCATCGGCGTGATGGAAGGGCACCAGACGCCGGAAAATGGAACTGTAGTGGCCACGTCGCTCTCTCCTCGTTTAATGAAATTGCGTTTCAAAACTCAAGGTAAGTGATAACACGGCAGGGCGTCAGACACGCGCATGAATGTCTCATTTTCGCCGCTTCGGGTGAGAAAAAAGTGTGCTCTAATAACGCGACCAACAACGGAATTCCGGGAGGGAAGATGCGCCATCAGGTTAACGTTTTCAGGGGCAAGATAAGGGATTATGACGGCAGCCGACCGAGCGCCATCGCCAAATTGCAGGTGCAGGGAGAGCTGACTCTGACGGAGCTGGGCCTTGCCGGCGATGAGCAGGCAGAGAAAAGCTACCACGGCGGGGCAGATCGCGCGCTCTGCCACTATCCGCGTGAACACTACACGCACTGGGCGCAAGCCTTCCCGCAACAGGCCGCGCTCTTTTGCGCGCCCGCCTTCGGCGAAAACCTCTCTACCGTCGGGCTGACGGAGCAGAATGTCTTTATCGGCGATATCTTCCGCTGGGGCGAGACGCTGATTCAGGTGACGCAGCCGCGCTCCCCCTGCTTTAAGCTCAACTACCACTTCGGCATTGAGGATATGGCCACGCAGATGCAGGCGAGCGGCCGCGTGGGCTGGCTCTATCGGGTGATTGCCGCAGGCAAAGTCGCCGCTGACGCGCCGTTAGAGCTGGTATCAAGGGTAAGCGATGTCAGCGTTCATCAGGCGGCGGCGATCGCCTGGTATCAACCGTTTGATGACGAGCAGTATCAACGCCTGCTGGCGGCGGCGGGGTTATCGGCAAGCTGGACGCGCACGATGCAGAAGCGACGCCTGAGCGGCAAAATTGAGGATAACGCCCGGCGGCTGCGCGGATAAAAAAACGCCCCCTCCGGCAGGAGAGGGCGCATTATCAGGCGCGTCTGTAGAGCGGCAGCCAGAGGGTTAAGCGTAAACCGCCTAACGGGCTGTCGTCCGCTCTTACCCAGCCGCGATGCTGCTGGATTGCCGTTTCGACAATCGCCAGCCCAAGGCCAGTGCCGCCCGATTCGCGGTCGCGCGCTTCGTCGGTGCGGTAGAAGGGACGGAAAATCTGCTCGCGATCTTCTGCGCTGACGCCAGGGCCGTCGTCATCAACGTTGATGGTGATGCCCTCTTTATCCACCGCAAAACTCACTTCGATTTTGGTGTGGGAGTAGCGCAGCGCGTTGCGGACAATATTCTCCAGCGCGCTCTCCAGCGCGTTGGGGTTGCCATACAGCGGCCAGGGCCCGGGCGGGAAGGTGACCGTCAGGGATTTGCCCATCTGCTCGGCTTCGAACGCGGCGTTATCCAGCACCTCATGCCATAGCTGATTGGCTTTGACCGTTTCGCTGACCAGCGCGTTTTTCTGCTGGTTGCGCGACATCACCAGCAGATCGTTGATCATGCTGTCCAGCCGCTGCGCTTCGGTTTCAATGCGCTCCAGCTCTTTGCTCTCTCCGCTACGGCGGCGCAATAGCGCGGTGCCAAGTTGCAGGCGCGTCAGCGGCGTGCGCAGCTCGTGAGAGATGTCCGACAGCAGACGCTGCTGCGCGGTCATCATACGTTCCAGCGCGCTCACCATCTGGTTAAAACTGGCTCCGGCGGCGAGAAACTCCTGCGGCCCGGCTTCCAGCTCCGGATGCTGGCGCAGGTTGCCTTGCGCCACCTCATCCGCCGCGTTTTTCAACTTACGCGCCGGTTTTGCCAGGCTCCACGCCAGCCACAGCAGCAGCGGTGAACTGATCAGCATGGTGACGATCAGCAGCAGCAGCGGGCGGTCGAACAGCAGGTTGATAAAATCAGATTGCGAGTTGCTGGCAGGACGGATCAGGTAGAGCTGGTAGTTATCTTCCCCGTCGCGAATGGAGAAGGGGCCAACCATTTCGACGCGGCCATACTTTTTCTTCTGCGGATGATCGGAGTTATCGGCCTGGCCGATAAAGTTGCGGATGATCTGCATTTCGCTGCGCTCCGCGCCGATCACGCGCCCTTCGCTGGTCACAAGCAGCAGACGTTGACCGGGCGGCGCCCATTTGTCGATGGCGCGAAACAGCCTGCGCCACCACATCAGATCGTTCGGTGGGTCGTTAGCCAGCTCCGCTTCTACATGCTGTTCAATCATCAGACCCTGGCGCTGCTCGCTGTCGAGCAGCTCCGTCATCTGGCGGGAGTCCAGCTTTGGCACCATCAATACCAGCATCAACACCAGCGCCAGGGTTAACCAGAAGATGGCGAAGATGCGGGCGGTCAAACTTCCTATCATGAAGCGGAGACCATCAGATAACCGCGACCGCGCAGGGTTTTAAACCACGGATGCCCATCTTTACGCTCCGGCAGTTTGCGGCGCAGGTTGGAGATATGCATGTCGATGGCGCGATCGAACGGCGTCAGGCGTTTACCCAGCACTTCCTGGCTCAGATGTTCACGCGACACTACCTGGCCTAAATGCTGAGCCAGCAGGTAGAGCAGGGTGAATTCCGTGCCGGTAAGCTCCAGCGACTGACCGTCAAAGCTCGCTTCCTGGCGGCCAGGATTGAGGCTGAGCGCGTCCACTTCCAGCGTCGGCGAACCGCTGTCGCTGTTCTGCTGCTGTTCGCTCCAGTGGGAGCGGCGCAAAATCGCGCGAATACGCGCCACGAGCTCACGATCGTTAAAGGGTTTCGGGAGATAGTCATCCGCGCCCAGCTCGAGGCCGAGAACGCGATCCAGCTCGCTGCCGCGGGCTGTAAGCATGATTACCGGTGTCTGGTGTGTCTGGCGAAGCTCTTTAAGGGTATCAATGCCGTTTTTCTTCGGCATCATCACGTCGAGCAAAAGCAAATCGATGCTGTCATCAAGGAGGTCGAGCGCCTGTTCACCGTCATGGGCAACGAGCACGTTAAAACCTTCCATGTCGAGAAGTTCCTTTAACAAGGAAGTCAGCTCTCGGTCATCATCTACTAAAAGGATTTTATTCATTGTTTAAATACCTCCGAGGCAGAAATTACGTCATCAAGCGTCGCTAATCCATGACTTTACGTTGTTTTACACCCCCTGACGCATGTTTGCAGCCTGAATCGTAGACTGATTTTCGTTCACTCGTGAGACAAATAGGTTACTGGAGTAAATGATGCGCATCGTTACCGCTGCCGTCATGGCCTCAACGCTGACATTAAGCGCTGTTAGCCAGGCTGCTGAAGCCGTAACAGGCGATAACTGGCACCCCACTGAGGGGATTGCACAGCGCAGTGTTCAGAGCCATATGTTCGACGGTATTAATCTGACCGAACATCAGCGCCAGCAGATGCGGGATCTGATGACACAGGCGCGGCACGACCAGCCACCTGTTAATGTTAGCGAAATGGAGACAATGCACAGCCTTGTCACCGCAGATAAATTTGATGAAACCGCTGTACGCGCTCAGGCAGAAAAAATGGCGCAGGAGCAGGTCGCTCGCCAGGTTGAGATGGCGAAAGTCCGCAACCAGATGTACCACCTGCTAACGCCGGAGCAGCAAGCGGTTTTAAACCAGAAGCACCAACAACGGATGGCAAAGCTGCGTAACGTTGCGCAGATGCAAAAAAGCTCCCCGTTGACGGTAATGAGTAGTAGCAGTACCAGGTAACAACCCCTGTTTTTCCTTGCCATAGACACCATCCCTGTCTTCCCCCACATGATGTGGGGGTTTTTTTTGCCCGCAATTCCTGCCCCTATTTTCTCCATTGCTCCTTTTGCTATCCGTTATAATTCCGCCAACGACAAGCAGGAGCGTGTATGAAAGCATCTTATGGACGGCTGGTCACACGGGCGGCAATGGCGGCAACCATCATGGCATCGCTGCTGCTGGTGATTAAAATTTTCGCCTGGTGGCATACCGGTTCGGTCAGTATTCTGGCGGCGCTGGTCGATTCGCTGGTGGATATCGCCGCGTCGCTCACCAACCTGCTGGTGGTGCGCTATTCGCTGCAACCGGCGGATGAGGAGCATACGTTCGGGCACGGCAAAGCGGAGTCGTTAGCCGCGCTGGCGCAGAGTATGTTTATCTCCGGCTCCGCGCTGTTCCTCTTTTTAACCGGCATTCAGCATCTTGCTCGGCCGGAGCCGTTGCAGGCCGCGGGAATTGGCGTTGCCGTTACGCTGGTGGCGCTGATCAGCACTGTGATTCTGGTCACTTTTCAACGCTGGGTTGTGCGCAAAACACACAGCCAGGCGGTGCGCGCGGATATGCTTCATTATCAGTCTGATGTTATGATGAACGGCGCTATTCTCATCGCGCTTGGGCTGGCGTGGTATGGCTGGCATCGGGCGGATGCGCTGTTTGCGCTGGGTATCGGCGGCTATATCTTGTACAGTGCGTTGCGTATGGGGTATGAGGCGGTACAGGCGCTGTTGGATCGCGCACTACCCGATGGAGAGCGCCAGGAAATTGTTGATATTGTCACTTCCTGGCCGGGCGTCAGAGGCGCTCACGATCTTCGCACGCGGCAGTCAGGGCCGACCCGCTTTATTCAAATACATCTGGAAATGGACGATCACCTGCCGCTGGTTGAGGCGCATCTTGTCGCCGAGCAGGTAGAGCAGGCAATTTTGCGCCGTTTCCCCGGCTCCGATGTGATTATTCATCAGGATCCGTGCTCAGTTGTTCCTCAAGGACGATAAGCCCGCAGAGGCTTTCGTAACGCGTTTTTTAAGTGTGGGTCAGGCAGTGCGGTTGTGTATAAAATACCCCCATTTCGCCTGACCTGAATCAATTCAGCAGTAGTGGATTGAGATACTATTTGCAGCATTGTTGTTCGCTCCCCGTGGGAGTTGCTTCGGGCCACAGAATTTTATTTTGCATTCCTAAGTTCAGAGGTAGTCATGATTAAAAAAATCGGTGTGTTGACAAGCGGCGGTGATGCGCCAGGCATGAATGCCGCCATCCGCGGCGTTGTCCGTGCAGCATTAACAGAAGGTCTGGAAGTTGCAGGTATCTACGACGGCTACCTGGGCCTGTATGAAGACCGGATGATCCAGCTCGACCGCTACAGCGTGTCTGACATGATCAACCGCGGCGGTACCTTCCTCGGCTCTGCCCGCTTCCCGGAGTTCCGCGAAGAGCATATCCGTGCCGTGGCTATCGAAAACATGAAAAAGCGCGGCATTGACGCGCTGGTCGTTATCGGCGGCGACGGCTCCTACATGGGCGCGAAGCGCCTGACCGAAATGGGCTTCCCGTGCATCGGTCTGCCGGGCACCATCGATAACGACGTTGCCGGTACCGACTACACCATCGGCTACTTCACCGCGCTGCAAACCGTGGTTGAAGCGATTGACCGCCTGCGCGACACCTCCTCTTCACACCAGCGTATCTCCATCGTCGAAGTGATGGGCCGTTACTGCGGCGATCTGACCCTGGCCGCAGCCATTGCCGGCGGGTGTGAGTTTATCGTTCTGCCGGAAGTGGAGTTCAACCGCGAAGACCTGGTCGCCGAGATCAAAGCCGGTATCGCCAAAGGTAAAAAACACGCGATTGTGGCGATCACCGAGCACATCTGCGATATCGACGAGCTGGCGAAGTACATTGAGAGCGAAACGCAGCGCGAAACTCGCGCGACCGTGCTTGGCCACATCCAGCGTGGCGGTTCGCCGGTGCCTTACGACCGCATTCTCGCCTCCCGTATGGGCTCCTACGCTATCGATCTGCTGCTGCAGGGCTACGGTGGCCGCTGCGTCGGCATCCAGAACGAAAAAATGGTGCATCACGACATCATCGACGCGATTGAAAACATGAAGCGTCCGTTCAAAGGCGACTGGCTGGACTGCGCGAAAAAGCTCTACTAATCCGCACTACGCCCTCGCTGCTGAGGGCGTTTTTTTACCGCAAGATATTCCTCAAAGTTATAGCCAATCTTTTTTTATTCTTTAATCATCGGATCCCTTTCTGGCAGGCTGGTGTCATCAAAATTGACAACCGAAGAGAGCGGACAATGAATAAATGGGGCGTGGGCTTAACGCTGCTTCTGGCTTCCAGCAGCGTACTGGCAAAAGATATCCAACTGTTGAACGTGTCTTACGATCCGACGCGTGAACTGTACGAGCAGTACAACAAAGCGTTCAGCGCGCACTGGAAACAGGAGACCGGCGACAATGTGGTGATCCGCCAGTCGCACGGCGGCTCCGGCAAACAGGCGACCTCGGTTATCAACGGTATTGATGCCGATGTGGTGACGCTGGCGCTGGCCTATGACGTCGACGCGATTGCCGAGCGCGGCCGTATCGACAAAAACTGGATTAAACGCCTGCCCGACAACTCTGCGCCCTACACCTCGACCATTGTCTTCCTGGTGCGTAAAGGCAACCCGAAACAGATCCATGACTGGAACGATCTGGTAAAACCGGGCGTTTCCGTTATCACACCGAATCCGAAAAGCTCCGGCGGCGCACGCTGGAACTATCTGGCGGCCTGGGGCTACGCTCTGCATCAGAACGGCGGCGATCAGGCTAAAGCGCAGGAGTTTGTTAAAGCGCTGTACAAAAATGTCGAAGTGCTCGATTCCGGCGCGCGCGGCGCGACCAACACCTTTGTAGAACGCGGGATTGGCGATGTGCTGATTGCGTGGGAAAACGAAGCGCTGCTGGCGACCAAAGAGCTGGGCAAAGATAAGTTTGAGATCGTCACCCCGAGCGAATCTATCCTCGCCGAGCCGACCGTATCAGTGGTCGATAAAGTCGCGGATAAAAAGGGCACACAGAAAGTGGCGGAAGCCTATCTGAAATATCTCTATTCGCCAGAAGGGCAGGAGATTGCCGCGAAGAACTTCTACCGCCCGCGCGATGCGCAGGTTGCGGCGAAATACGCCAGCGAATTCCCGAAACTGAAATTGTTCACCATTGATGATGTGTTCGGCGGCTGGAGCAAGGCGCAGAAAGAGCACTTCGCCAACGGCGGCACTTTTGATCAGATTAGTAAGCGGTAATTTTTACTGTTAAACCAGCCGGATGGCGTAAGTGCTATCCGGCAAATTCGGGGTGTCGCTTCGTTTAATTTTTGCGCTATTATGCCGTTTCTTTCAGCAAAGGAAGCGGAAAATGAAAACTGTTAAACGTCTTATTATTGCCCTGCTGGTCCTGGTTGTCGTTGCAGCCGCAGGTGTATGGATTTGGATGAAGTTCACCAGCAACCCGGACGCGTTGCGCCAAATCGTCTTTCAGCAGTGCCTGCCCAATATGCGTAATCACAACAACCCCGCACCCTGCGAGCAGGTTAATTTCAAAAACGGCTATGTGTTAATGAAGGACCGCAACGGCCCGTTGCAGTATTTGTTAATGCCCACCTACCTGATTAATGGCACCGAAAGCCCCTTATTGCTTAAGCCTGCGACGCCGAACTTCTTCTGGCAGTCCTGGCAATCACGAGATGTGATGAGCACCCGGCGCGGCAGCCCGATCCCGGATGAGGCGGTCTCGCTGGCGATTAACTCCCGCTCTGGCCGCACCCAGAACCATTTCCATATTCATATCTCCTGCCTGCGTACCGACGTGCGCGAAAAGCTTAATGAGAATGCCGGGCGCATCAGCAGCCAGTGGCTGGCCTTCCCCGGCGGGCTGCTTGGCCATGAGTATTTAGCCCGGCGCGTAACGGCGGCAGAGCTGGCGCAGCGTAGCCCCTTCCTGATGCTGGCGGAAGAGGTGCCGGATGCGAAAGAGCATATGGGACGCTTTGCACTGGCGCTGGCGCAGCAGTCGGACGGCTCGTTTGTGCTGCTGGCGACAGAGCGAAATCTGCTGGCGTTAAACCGCGCATCGGCGGAAGAGATTCAGGATCATCAGTGCGAAATCCTCAAATAACCCCACCATAATTCGCATTTACTCACTCTGCCTGTCCCCGTAGAATTGCTGAAAAAATCTACAGGAGACAGGCATGTCGCTCTGGCTTTCGCACCCTCTGTTCCTTCCCTCTGTTATCGTCGGTATCACCATTATTCTCTGGGCGACGTCGCTATTGCCGGAGTTCATCACCGCGCTGCTCTTTTTCACCGCTGCGATGATCGCGAAAATCGCGCCGCCGGAGGTAATTTTTGGCGGCTTTGCCTCGTCCGCTTTCTGGCTGGTGTTTAGCGGCTTTGTGCTTGGCGTCGCCATTCGCAAAACCGGGCTGGCGGATCGCGCGGCGCGGGCACTATCGGCGAAGATGACCGGCTCCTGGCCGCAGATGGTGGCAAGCGTGGTGCTGCTCAGCTATGCGCTGGCGTTTGTTATGCCCTCCAATATGGGGCGGATTGCGCTGTTAATGCCGATTGTTGCGGCGATGGCGGCGCGCGCTGGCATCAATGAGGGCACACGCGCGTGGTATGGCCTGGCGCTGGCGGTTGGCTTCGGCACTTTCCAGCTTTCGGCGACCATTCTGCCTGCTAACGTCCCCAACCTGGTGATGAGCGGCGCGGCGGAAGGCTCCTACGGTATCCATCTCAACTATTTGCCTTATCTGCTGCTGCATACGCCGGTGCTGGGGATCCTGAAAGGCGCAATTCTGATTGGCCTGATCTGCTGGCTCTTTCCCGGTAAACCGCAGGCGATGCGCGAAGCGCTGCCTTCTACGCCGATGAGTAGGGATGAAAAGCGTCTCGCCTGGCTGCTGGCGGTGGTGCTGACGCTGTGGGTAACGGAGAGCTGGCACGGCATTGGCCCGGCGTGGACCGGGCTGGCGGCCGCTTTCGTCACGCTGCTGCCGCGCGTTGGCTTTATCTCCGGCGATGAGTTCTCCAGCGGGGTGAATATCCGCACCTGCATCTACGTCGCCGGGATTCTGGGGCTGGCGATCACCGTGACGCAAACCGGTATCGGTAGCGCGGTGGGCGATGCGCTGCTGCATGTGATGCCGCTTGATGCCGAACGCCCGTTCACCAGTTTTCTCGCGCTCACCGGCATTACCACCGCGCTCAATTTTATTATGACCGCCAACGGCGTCCCGGCACTGTTTACCACGCTGGCGCAAAGCTTTGCCGACGCCACCGGTTTCCCGCTGCTGTCGGTGATTATGATTCAGGTGCTGGGCTATTCGACGCCGCTGTTGCCCTATCAGGCTTCGCCGATTGTAGTGGCGATGGCGCTCGGTAAAGTGCCTGCGCGCGCAGGGATGCTGCTCTGTCTGGCGCTGGCGCTGGTGAGTTATCTGCTGTTGCTGCCGCTTGATTACGCGTGGTTTAAAGTACTGGGGAAATTGTAGAAGAGACCCTCTCCCGGGCGGGAGAGGGTAACAGCAGTATTACGCCTGTTTAGCGGCTTCAGCAGCTTTAACGATTACTGCGAAGGCGTCAGCTTTCAGGGAAGCACCGCCAACCAGCGCGCCGTCGATATCCGGCTGGGCAAAGAGTTCTGCCGCGTTGCTGGCGTTAACAGAACCGCCGTACTGGATGATCACTTGCTCAGCTACTTTCGCGTCGGCTTTAGCAATGTGGTCACGGATAAATTTGTGCACGGCCTGAGCCTGCGCCGGGGTAGCGGATTTGCCGGTACCGATCGCCCAAACCGGTTCGTAGGCGATAACCACGCCTTCGAACGCGCTCGCGCCCTGCGTTTTCAGCACGGCGTCGATCTGGCGCGCGCACACTTCTTCGGTTTTACCCGCTTCGTTTTCCGCTTCGGTTTCACCGATGCACAGCACCGGAACCAGACCCTGCTCTTTCAGCACGGCGAATTTTTTCGCGATCAGCTCATCGGATTCAGCGTGGTAAGTACGACGCTCTGAGTGGCCGATGATGATGTATTTTGCGCCGATATCTTTCAGCATTTCAGCGGAGGTTTCGCCGGTGAACGCGCCAGAGAGGTTGGTGTCAACGTTCTGCGCGCCAAGGATGATGTGGCTGCCGTCAGCGGCGTGTTTTGCCAGATCCAGGTAGAGGTTCGGCGGCGCAATCGCCACGCCGCAGCCTGAAACGCCCGCCAGTTCGGTACGCAGGTTGGCAATCAGTTCGTTAACCATGTGGCGGCTGCCGTTCAACTTCCAGTTACCCATCACTAAAGGATGTCGCATTTTTACTCTCCACGCGCTTGGCGAATTAATGAAAATGGCCGCCCCTCAGGGCAGCATGGTCTGAGAAACAGTATAGAGATCCCTCCCCTGAAAGGCTTTGCTTTTTGTCATTTATTGTTCCCTTCCAGAGGTTCAGATAGCGTCAGCTTAATCGGTTCAACCGCGAAGGTTAGCCCCTTTTCCCCGTTGTCTGCCACCACATAGCGCACCGCGCCTTCCGTCTCAGCGTAGTAAGCCTTGTTTTTGCCGTTGGTCAGCAGTTTTTGTACTTTTTGCATACTTTGCGCCGCGGTCATGGTCGGAGAGAAGGCGCGAATAAAAGCGCTCATATACTCCTGCGCCTTCGCTTTCGTCGCTTTCTGCTCCGGCCCCTGCACCGGCAGCCAGGTGATCTGCATCGATTTGATCTTTAACGTGCCGCGCTCCAGCGCCGTGGAGGCATAGAGATAATCATTGATACGCGTCGCCGCGCGCGTCAGGTTGGCACGATCGCTACGGCTGTCGACGGCGCGGAACTCATTCAGCGCAAGCGTGGGATTGTCGGTATTAAACTTCTCCCGGAACTGGCTGATCGATTCATCAAAGGTAGGCGCGCCCGGCAGTAAGTAGGGCGCGGTGACGGCGGCTGGCGCCTCTTCTGCCCAACCCGGCGCGCAGAACGCCAGCGCGGAAAAGAGCAGCCAAAAGTGGTAACGCCGTGCTTTCATTCACATCGCCCTCTGTAGAGTGTGCTGACGATTAAAACGAGATTGGGCGGCCTTGTCAAAAACTCCCGCCGCCAGGGTACACTAGCCGCTATTACGATAATAAGGAACCTTACATGGGCATACAGCAGTGGTTGTTTTCGTTTAAGGGGCGCATCGGACGCCGCGATTTCTGGATCTGGATGGTGCTGTGGGTGGTGAGCATGACCCTGCTGTTTGTGCTGGCGAATAATGGCATGCTCGATTTTCAGACGGCGGCGTTTATTCTCGTCTGCCTGATTTGGCCGACCGCCTGCGTGATGGTCAAACGGCTGCACGATCGCGGTCGTCATGGCGGTTGGGCGCTGCTGATGGTGCTGGCGTGGATGCTGCTGTCAGGTAACTGGGCGATCCTCGACGGCACGCTGGCATGGGCGGTGGGACGCCTGATCCCGGTGGCGATTATCGTGGTAATGATGATCGACCTGGGCGCGATGCTCGGCACCCAGGGCAAAAACCGTTTTGGCAATGAGACGCTCGAGGTGAAGTTCCGCTGATTACCAGTAGTGCTCAGCGGTGATATGCCCTGGACGGCGGCGCAGGTGTTTGGCCATCTGCCGGGTATCTTTCAGTAACTGGGTGGTGTCGCGCACCATCTGCGGGTTGCCGCACAGCATCACATGGCTGGTCTCGGCGCTCATCGGCAGACCGACCGCTTCCTCCAGCGCGCCGCTCTCAATCAACGCCGGAACGCGCCCGGTTAAAGAGCCGGAGAGCGTCTCGCGGCTGACCACCGTCTGAATGCGCAGCTTCCCTTCATAGCGCTTTTGCAGCTCCAGCATCAGCGGCAGGTAGCTTAGATCCGCACCGTAGCGCACCGCGTGCAGCAGGACGATATTTTTGAACCGTTCAAGATCTTTCCCCTCCTGCAGCATCGAAAGGTAAGGCCCGATAGCCGTGCCGGTCGCCAGCATCCAGAGCGTTTCGCACTCCGGCACCTCTTCCAGCACGAAAAAGCCAGCGGCTTCGCTGACAATTAACAGCTCATCGCCCGGTTGCAGGGCGGCCAGGCGCGGGCTCAGTTTGCCTTCCGGAACGGTGACGAGATAGAACTCAAGATCGGGATTGCTTGGCGCGTTGACGTAGGAATACGCGCGCTGCACGCGCTCGCCGTCAATCTCCAGCCCAAGCTTGGCGAACTGTCCGGCAGTGAAGGGTTGAACGGGGGCATGTACGGTGAGGCTGAAGAGTGCATCGGTCCAGAATTCCACCTTTGTGACTTTTCCTGTTACCCAATCCGCCATGGTTCTCTCCTGTTCTGTAACGTTGCCTTATCCTGGTGGTTGTCGCCTGAGATTTCCAGCCCGCGCGGGCCGGAAAGCTCAATTGAACAAATAGACTTACAGTATATGTCGTTGTACGTCCGGGTCTTTACGATCCAGATAATGGATCGATTGAATCCGGCGAATGGTGCGAGATTTACCGCGGATCAGCAGCGTCTCGGTGGTCGCCATATTGCCTTTGCGCGTAATGCCGTCCAGCAGATCGCCTTTGGTGATGCCGGTGGCGGAGAAGATGACATTATCGCTGCGCGCCATCTCATCGAGGCGCAGCACATTGCCCGCTTCAATGCCCATACCGCGGCAGCGTTTCAGCTCCTGCTCGCCGATACGGCGGTTCTCTTCGCTGTCGCCTTTCACCTGGTGACGCGCCAGCAGGCGGCCCTGCATATCGCCATCCAGCGCGCGGATCACCGCCGCCGATACCACGCCTTCCGGCGCGCCGCCAATTCCGTAGAGCACATCCACTTCACTGTCGGGCATGCAGGTGAGGATCGAGGCGGCGACATCGCCGTCGGGAATGGCAAACACGCGCACGCCCAGCGCCTGTAACTCGGCGATAGTCGCATCATGGCGCGGCTTGGCAAGAATGGTGACCGTCAGTTCGCTGAGCGGTTTGCCGAGCGCGGCGGCGATATTGCGCAGGTTATCGGCTAAGGGCAGGTTGAGATCGATAGCGCCTCTGGCTCCGGGGCCGACGATCAGCTTTTCCATATACATATCGGGGGCGTTGAGGAAGCAGCCTTTGTCACCAACCGCCAGCACCGCCAGCGCGTTGGCCTGGCCCATCGCCGTCATGCGCGTCCCTTCAATCGGATCGACGGCGATATCCACCGCGTCGCCTTTGCCGGTGCCCACTTTCTCACCGATAAAGAGCATCGGCGCTTCGTCAATCTCCCCTTCGCCGATGACAATCGTGCCGTCAATGTTGACCTGGTTGAGCATAATGCGCATAGCGTGTACCGCTGCGCCGTCCGCCGTGTTTTTATCGCCGCGCCCCAGCCACTTATAGCCAGCCAGCGCCGCAGCTTCGGTAACACGGGAGAATTCGATGGCAAGTTCTCGTTTCATCACACACTCAGTTTTGAAAGAAATTGCGCGAAGTTTAACACAGTGAAAAGAGGAGGGGGGTGAGGCAGATGCCCCCTCCCGGCAGGGAGAGGGCATAAGTGGAGCGGTTACTCTTCGTGTTCTTCCCACGCCATCGCGCGTTTCACGGCTTTTTTCCAGCCGCTGTAGCGGAAGTTACGCTCGGTAGTTTCGATGCCCGGACGGAATTCGCGCTCGATAACGGCTTTCTCCTGCAACTCATCCAGGTTCTGCCAGAAACCAACCGCCAGGCCTGCCAGGTAAGCGGCACCCAGCGCGGTCACTTCGCGCACTTCCGGACGCTCAACGCGCGTGCCGAGAATGTCCGACTGGAACTGCATCAGGAAGTTATTTGCCACCGCGCCGCCATCCACACGCAGCGCGTGCAGGCGAATACCGGAGTCAGCCTGCATCGCTTCCAGCACGTCGCGGGTCTGGAAGGCAATCGACTCCAGCGTCGCACGAATGATGTGGTTCGCGTTAACACCACGGGTCAGGCCGAAGATGGAGCCGCGTGCATACGGATCCCAGTACGGCGCGCCCAGGCCGGTGAAGGCCGGAACAACGTAGACGCCGTTGGTGTCCTTCACTTTAGTAGCGAAGTATTCGGAGTCGAACGCGTCATTGATCAGCTTCATCTCATCGCGCAGCCACTGAATGGAGGCGCCAGCCATAAACACCGCGCCTTCCAGCGCATAGTTCACTTCGCCTTTCGGGCCGCAGGCGATGGTGGTCAGCAGGCCATGATCGGATTTCACTGCCTGCTCGCCGGTGTTCATCAGCATAAAGCAGCCGGTGCCGTAAGTGTTTTTCGCCATCCCCTCTTTCACGCAGAGCTGGCCAAACAGCGCCGCCTGCTGGTCGCCCGCAATACCGGCGATAGGAATACGCGTGCCGCCTTTACCGCCGATGTTGGTCTGACCGTACACTTCGGACGACTTACGCACCTGCGGCAACATTGCGCGCGGGATATCCAGCACTTCCAGCATTTTGTCGTCCCACTCCAGCGTGTGGATGTTGAACAACATGGTGCGTGAGGCGTTGGTGTAATCGGTGACGTGTACGCGCCCCTGGGTCATTTTCCAGATAAGCCAGGTATCGACGGTGCCGAACAGCAGTTCGCCGCGTTTAGCACGCTCGCGCGAACCTTCAACGTGGTCGAGGATCCACTTCACCTTGGTGCCGGAGAAGTAGGGGTCGATCACCAGCCCGGTGGTGCTACGGATGTAATCTTCCATGCCGTCGCGTTTGAGCTTTTCGCAGATCTCAGAGGTGCGACGGCACTGCCAGACGATAGCGTTGTGAATCGGTTTGCCGGTTTCACGCTCCCAGACAATCGCGGTTTCGCGCTGGTTAGTAATGCCAATGGCGGCAATCTCGTCGGAGTTGATATCCGCTTTCGCCAGCACTTCGACCAGCGTGGAGCTTTGTGACGCCCAAATTTCCATCGGGTCATGCTCAACCCAGCCTGGCTTCGGGTAGATTTGTTCAAATTCGCGCTGTGAAACGCTAATGATGTTGGCATCGTGGTCCATCACAACGGCGCGGGAGCTGGTAGTGCCCTGGTCGAGCGCAACGATATATTTTTTGTCAGTCATAGTTATGATCCCGTAGTCACATTACAGCGAAGCTTTTTGTTGAGCCGTGGTGGAGGCGGTGCCTTTCTCTTTCGCAGCCTCACTGGTTCCAGACGGCAGATGGCGGGCGATCAGTTTGCGATAGCTGAACGCGCCAAGCGCCGCGCCTACAATCGGCCCAAACAGCGGCACGAGGAAGTAGGGAATATCTTTGCCGCCGGTAAAGGCGACGTTACCCCAGCCGGCGAGCCAGGCGAAGGTCTTCGGTCCCAGGTCACGCGCCGGGTTCATGGCGAAGCCGGTGAGCGGACCCATTGAAGCACCAATGACCGCGATCAGCAGACCGATCAGCAGCGGAGCCATTGGGCCGCGCGGCACGCCGTTGCCATCATCGCCCAGCGCCATAATCACGCCCATCAGAATAGCGGTAATTACCATCTCAACAGCGAAGGCCTGCACAAAATTGATGTGCGGGTTGGGGTAGGTTGAAAAGATGCCAGCCAGATCAAGACTTTCGACGCTGCCGCGTACCATATTGTGCGTCTGTTCGAAGTCGAGGAAAAGATTGTAGTAAAGCCCGTAAACAAGTGCAGCCGCGCAAAACGCGCCGGCAAATTGAGAAAAAATAAAAGGAACAACTTTGCGTCCGTCAAAGCTCGCGAAGAGCCAAAGTGCAATGGTTACAGCCGGATTAAGATGCGCGCCGGAAACCCCTGCGGTCAGGTAGATGGCCATCGCCACGCCCAAACCCCAGATGATACTGATCTCCCACTGGCCAAAGGTGGCACCCGCCACTTTTAACGCTGCAACACATCCCACGCCGAAGAAAATCAACAACCCGGTACCGAGAAACTCGGCAATGCACTGGCCTTTTACGGTTGGTGTCTGACTCATAATCGGATCCTGCAGAAGTTTAATGGTTATTGTAGGCATGAGGGAAACAGCACCCCCATGATGTCGTGTAGACATAGTGTTAATTTATCGTTAACGAGCAAAAACGAGAAATATCGAAATCGAAATGTGTGTACTGCGTCAATAAAATGAGCGTTTACGAGCGGTGTCGCGCGTTTTTGCACCAATACGAAATGAGAGCTGAATCATTTTTGTAACCCGGGCATTAACAATTACGGGGTAGCGAAGCGGATTGCACCAGGATGAGGACGAAAAGTGTTGCAAAGCGCAAACAGCGCCGCTCCACGCTGGACAGGGGCTGGCGCGATTCATACAATCGGTAACAAGCGAAATCCGCTCATTGTATTAAGGCGTCGCCGCTCTGCGGGACGAGGACGCTTAAAGACACACATAATTTAGCGGGCAGAGGGGTAACCTATTTGTCTGGCGAATAATGAGGTGTAAGTCCATCAACGCCTTGCCACTCAGGAGAAGTATGACTATGTCATTAGAAGTGTTTGAGAAACTGGAAGCAAAAGTACAGCAGGCGATTGATACCATCACCCTGCTGCAGATGGAAATCGAAGAACTGAAAGAGAAGAACAACAGCCTGTCGCAGGATGTTCACTCTGCACACCAGAGCCGTGAAGAGCTGGAGCGCGAAAACCAACAGCTGCGCGAGCAGCAGCACGGCTGGCAGGAGCGTCTGCAGGCGCTGCTGGGCCGCATGGAAGAAGTGTAATTACGCTTTATCTTTCGTGCCGTAGCGGCGTTGGCTGCGCGCGCTCACCCCGGTCACATAGTTATCTATGCTCCCGGGGATTCACTTGCTTGCCGCCTTGCCACAACACGAAATCTTTCGCGTATTAAGCAAAATAGTTAAGCGCCATTGCATTCGGCAGCGACAAAAAAGGGCACCTTCAGGTGCCCTTTCGTTTATTCGATATCGAGAGGATCTTCGGCGAGAATAATGCCGGTGTTATCGGCATAAAGATGGTCACCGGAGAAGAAGGTCACGCCGCCGAAGTTGACGCGAATATCGCTTTCGCCAATGCCTTCGCCCGCTGCACCAACCGGGATCGCGGCCATCGCCTGGATGCCGATATCCAGCTCTTCCAGATCGTCCACCTGGCGCACCGCGCCGTAGACCACCACCCCTTCCCACTCGTTTTGCGCCGCCAGACGCGCGAGATCGGCGTCGACTAACGCCCGGCGAACAGAACCGCCGCCGTCGACGACCAGCACGCGACCACGGCCATTCTGTTCGAGCAGATCGTAAAGCAACCCGTTATCCTCGAAACATTTCACCGTGATGATTTGCCCGCCGAAAGAGGAGCGACCGCCAAAGTTGGAGAACAGCGGTTCGACGACGTTGACCTCTTCCTGGTAGATGTCACAAAGCTCAGAAGTATCGTATTTCATAGGATTTACGTTCAGTTGCTGCGAGAGCCGTAAGTATATCGCGCATCGCGCGCTGTTGGCAAAAGCATCAATTTTTAATTGTTTGTTGGCACTCAGGCGAGCGTCTTGCTCAAAATAATCCCTATTACAAACAGGAGATTAGTCAGCAGCGCGCCTTTCACGGTGCGTTCGAGCATCGGCGGCATCGCGCGCGGATCGCGCTCGCGCAGCACATAACGCGCCTGTTTAAACAGCAGCGGCGCGGCAAGTAAAAACAGCCAGCCCCAGAGACTGTGGAGCGAAATCAGGTTGAAGAGCGCAAAGCAGAGCAGCGCGCCCGCCAGCAAACCGGCATGATAACGGCGGGCATTCACCGGGCCTAAGCGCACCACCAGCGTATGCTTGCCGTTCTCGCGATCGCTATCGATATCGCGCAGGTTATTGATGTTCAGCACCGCCGTCGCCAGCAAACCGCAGGCGGTTGCGGGCAGGAAGATCGCCGGAATCAGCGTATGCGCCTGCAAATACCAGCTTCCCATCACGCTTATCCAGCCAAAGAAGGTGAGCACCGAAATATCGCCCAGCCCCTGATAACCATACGGCCGCTTGCCGACGGTGTAAGTGATGGCGGCGACAATCGACAACCCGCCAAGCGCAAGGAAGCCGATAAAATCGGCCATCGTCTGGGTCGCTGCGCTCACCAGCCCGAGCCCGGAAATGCAGCTCAGCACAATGACGATAAGCAGCGCGCGCTTCATCTGCCCAAGGGAGATGGCCCCTTTTTGCATCCCGCGCAGGGGACCAATGCGATCCGGCTTATCGCTGCCTTTGATGGCATCGCCGTAATCATTCGCGAGGTTAGAGAGAATTTGCAGCAAACCGGCGGTGATCAGCGCCAGCGCCGCGACCAGCGGATCGAAGTAGCCCTGCCACCAGGCAAGCACGGTTCCCACCACGATAGCGGCAAAGGCCAGCGGCAACGTTTTCGGTCGCAGGCTTTCCAGCCATGCCTGGGTAAGGCTAAGAGAGTGCGTATCGTTCATAAGTCCGGCCAATAAAAATGGGGGCATAAGCCCCCATCGAGTGTGATGAAAAGAGTCTGGCCGCGATTATAAGATAAAACGGCTCAGATCTTCATCCGCCACTAAAGCATCAAGGTGTTTACTCACATAGTCTGCATCAATGGTAATGGTTTCGCCGCCCAGATCGCTGGCGTCATAGGAGATATCCTCCATCAAACGCTCCAGCACGGTATGCAAACGGCGTGCGCCGATGTTTTCGGTGCTTTCGTTCACCTGCCATGCGGCCTGCGCGATACGCTTAATACCGTCGTCGGTAAATTCGATATTCACCCCTTCGGTGGCCATCAGCGCTTTGTACTGCACGGTCACAGAGGCGTTTGGCTCGGTGAGGATGCGCTCAAAGTCTTCTGCGGTCAGCGCCTGCAATTCAACGCGGATTGGCAGACGACCCTGCAATTCCGGGATCAGATCGGACGGGCTGGCAACCTGGAACGCGCCGGACGCGATAAACAGGATATGGTCAGTTTTCACCATCCCGTGTTTGGTCGACACGGTGCAACCCTCAACCAGCGGTAGCAGGTCGCGCTGTACGCCTTCGCGGGAGACGTCCGGGCCGGAGGTGTTACCGCCGCGCTTACAGATTTTGTCGATCTCATCGATAAAGACGATACCGTGCTGCTCAACGGCTTCGATCGCTTCCTCTTTCAGCTCTTCCGGGTTAACCAGCTTCGCCGCTTCCTCTTCGATCAGCAGCTTCATCGCGTCTTTGATTTTCAGCTTACGCGGCTTCTGCTTCTGCCCGCCGAGGTTCTGGAACATCGACTGCAACTGGTTGGTCATCTCTTCCATGCCCGGAGGGGCCATGATTTCGACGCCCATTGGCGCAGCGGCGAGATCGATCTCAATCTCTTTGTCATCCAGCTGGCCTTCGCGCAGTTTTTTACGGAAGGATTGGCGCGCCGCAGAAGGCTCCGCCGCCTGTTCCGGCTGGCCCCAGTTGTTTTTCGCCGGCGGGATCAGCACATCGAGGATGCGCTCTTCCGCCATCTCTTCGGCGCGGTAGCGGTTTCTGTCAATTGACTGGCTGCGCACCATTTTCACGGCGGCATCGGTCAGATCGCGGATAATCGAATCCACTTCTTTCCCGACATAGCCCACTTCGGTGAACTTGGTCGCTTCCACTTTGATAAACGGCGCATTGGCGAGCTTCGCCAGACGACGGGCGATTTCGGTTTTACCAACGCCGGTCGGGCCGATCATCAGAATATTTTTCGGGGTCACTTCGTGACGCAGCTCTTCATCGAGCTGCATACGGCGCCAGCGGTTACGCAGAGCAATCGCCACAGAGCGCTTTGCCGCGTCCTGGCCGATGATGTGTTTATTCAGTTCGCTGACGATTTCGCGTGGGGTCATTTCAGACATGGGAGATCCTTACGCTTGAGCGGGTAATTCTTCGATGGTATGGAAGTGGTTGGTGTAGATGCAGATATCGCCTGCGATCCCCAACGCCTTCTCAGCAATGTCGCGCGCGCCAAGCTCGGTGTTCTCCAGCAGTGCGCGGGCAGCGGCCTGGGCGTATGGTCCGCCGGAGCCAATGGCAATCAGGTCATTTTCCGGCTGAATCACATCGCCGTTACCGGTGATGATCAGCGACGCGGTTTCGTCGGCGACCGCTAACAGCGCTTCCAGCTTGCGCAGCATACGATCGGTACGCCAGTCTTTTGCCAGCTCGACGGCGGCTTTCACCAGATGACCCTGGTGCATTTCCAGTTTGCGTTCAAAAAGCTCAAACAGCGTGAAGGCATCCGCTGTGCCGCCCGCAAAGCCTGCAATGACTTTGTCGTTATAGAGACGGCGAACTTTTTTAACGTTGCCCTTCATCACGGTGTTACCCAGTGTGGCCTGGCCATCACCGGCGATAACGACATGGCCGTTACGGCGTACGCTTACGATTGTTGTCACGAGCAGACCCCTTGGTTACAAAAGCACATACAGCGCCCCGCACAGCGTACGGGGCAGAATGCATTTATAGATGGGGGGGATTTTGGGGGTTTCAACCCCCGGCGGAAAGTCGAATGCAGTTTGCGTGACCGGCCAGTTTCAGCTTGCCAAGGGTGGCTTCAGCGCTCTC
Organism: Kosakonia sp. CCTCC M2018092; assembly: GCF_003864115.1. Taxonomy (NCBI): domain Bacteria; kingdom Pseudomonadati; phylum Pseudomonadota; class Gammaproteobacteria; order Enterobacterales; family Enterobacteriaceae; genus Kosakonia; species Kosakonia sp. CCTCC M2018092. The sequence goes on along the minus strand of NZ_CP034225.1, from coordinate 4,640,879 downwards.
TTTGCCTTTCAGCGGGCCCATCACAACGCGATTCCAGCCATTATTGCTGGTGATACGCGAGTCAAAGCCCTCAAACGCCAGCTGCGCGCGGACGGTTTCCGCCTGCTCCTGGCCTTTGAACGAGCCGCACTGGATCAGCCAGCGACGCTCATCTTTTTTCTCTGTCGGCTGCGCCTTCGCCGTTTCCGCTTCGCGCGTTACCGGCGCGGCCTGCTGCGTTTTTGGCTGCGCGGCGTTGCTGTGCGGCGGCGTTTGCAGCAGATCCTGATAAGGCTGTGAATTGGTAGCCGGTTTCTGCTGCGCTTGCTGGGTCTGGCGCGGCGGCGTGGCAACGCGCGCAGGCTGTTGTTCCACCGTGCGCGGCTGCGTACGCGGTTGCTGAACCGGCTGGCTTTGCGTCCACTGTGACTGCTGCTGTTGTTGCTGCATCTGCTGAACCTGGCGCTGACGCTGCAACGTTTGCTGGCGCTGCTCCGGCGTCTGCTCGTTCCACGGCACCTCATTGAGCTGCGTCGGCGTCTGGCGCATATCTGCCTGCATCTGGGCTAACAGCTGGCGCTGCTCATCGGTTAACTGCTCCGGTTTTTGCACTTCGCCCCCGGCCGTCGGCTCGGTCGGCGCGCGTACGCCAGGCTGGCGGCTCTCCAGCTCTTTAATATAGCGCCAGCGCTCTTCCGGCTTCGGCGGCAGGCCGTTACCGGTCACTTTCTGGTTCTGCAGGGATTCTGACTCTTCTTTCTTATGATGCGTAATAAAGTACAAACCACCGATAAAGGCGACCAGCACGGCGGCCGCTATCGCGACCATTGCTGGCGAGACCGCAGGCGCGCTGCGCTGCTTTTTCTTTGAGGTGCTCTTCTTTCGCCGCGCAGGAGTCGACTGGCTGCGGCGTACATAATCTCGTTGTGCCACTATCGTTTCGCTGTATTCATATTCGTTTAACAGCCCGCCATGTTACTTAAGCGACGGGGTTTTGACCAGAAGAGGGCGTCCGAAAGCCCCCGGCTTTACGTTAGCGCTCGCGTTGAGCCACGCAGGATTAATTCACAATCTAATAGTCGCGAGCCGCTGCTCACCGTGTGGCCCTGCAACTGCTCCAGCAGAAGCAGCATCGCTTCGCGCCCAATGTCGTAGCGCGGCTGCGCAACGGTGGTGAGCGGCGGGTCGCAATACTCCGCCAGCGAGATGTTATCAAAGCCGATAATCGACAGATCCTCCGGCACCTTCAGACCCCGGCGTTTCGCCTGCGACAGCGCACCAAGCGCCATCACATCGCTGTGGCAGAAGAGAGCCGTCGGCGGTTTCGGCAGGTTGAGAAGCTGTTCCAGTGCCTGCGCCCCGGCTTCGAAGGTGAAATCACCGCGCGTAATATACTCCTTATCCACCGTCGCACCCGCGCGGCGCAGCGCCTGCACGTAACCCTGTAAACGGTAATGGCAGAGCGGCATCTCTTCCGGGCCGGCGATACAGCCAATCAGCTGATGCCCCTGCTCTTGCAGATAAGTGACGGCGTTGAAGGCCGCGGTCAGGTTGTCGATGTGCACCGTCGGCAGCTCCAGCTCCGGCGCGAACTCATTGGCCATCACCATCGGCGGTAAATTGCGCTGCTCTTCAATACTGGCGTCAAACGGCAGACGTGAACCGAGCAGCAGCATGCCATCAATTTGCTTGGTGATAATCAGATCGATAAAGGTCTTTTCCTGCTGATTTTGATGGGCGCAGTCGCCAATCAGCACCAGGTAGCCATGCTCCGCAGCGGTCACTTCGATGCCGCGGATAATCTCACTGAAGAAGGGATCGCAGATATCCGGCACAATCACCAGCAGGGTACGGGACTCATTGCGCTTTACGTTGCGGCCCATCGACTGCGGCAGGTAGCCCACTTCCATGGCGGCCTGCTCAACGCGGTTGCGGGTCGCCTGTGACACTTTTTCCGGGTTCATTAATGCACGAGATACGGTTGCCGTAGAAACCTTTGCTTTCATGGCAACATCTTTCATGGTTGCTGCCGCAACCTGATTTTTCGGTTTCACCTTGTTCTCCTCGCATGCACGGCGCAGGCGTAGCCACATTTTTATCAGATAGTTAAGCGCATCGGTTACAGAAATTTCACAAAAAATGTGACAAGCATTCTATTTTACGCGCTGGCTCGCAGCATTAGCTTTCGATCGGATCGACATCCAGCACCCATTTTACGCGTCGGGCATCGGGCAGGGTGTTAATCAGCGCCAGCGCGCCATGCACAATGTGTTGCAGGCGAATGCGGGAGGGGTGTTGCAGCAGGATTTGCCAGCGGTAGCGCCCGGCGCGCTTGGCCGCCAGCGCCGGAACCGGGCCGAGGATCCAGAGTTGGTTATCTGCCAGCGGGCTCGCCTGCAGCAGGTTTTTCAGCTGTTGCAGGAAGAGCGGGGCGTGTTGGTTGTTCTGATCTTCCGCGCGGATCAGCACATGGCTGGTCCACGGCGGCAGTTGCAGCGTCTGGCGCTCGGCCAGCGCCTGCTCGGCAAAGGTGTCGTAGCCTTTATGCAGCAGCGTTTGCAGCAGCGGATGCTCCGGGTGGTGCGTTTGCAGCACCACTTCGCCCTGTTTGCCTGCGCGTCCGGCGCGGCCGGAAACCTGGGTATAGAGCTGAGCAAAGCGCTCTGCGGCGCGGAAGTCGGCGGAAAAGAGCGCGCCGTCAACATCGAGCAATGCTACCAGCGTGACATCCGGAAAGTGGTGTCCTTTGGCGAGCATCTGGGTGCCGATCAAAATGCGCGCGCCGCCGCGGTGTACTTCAGCAAGATGTTGCTCCAGTGCGCCCTTGCGGCTGGTGGTATCGCGGTCGATGCGCGAAATCGGCACGCCGGGAAACAGCGGATCCAGCGCCTGCTCCAGCTGTTCGGTACCAAGCCCAACCGGCAGCAGGTGGGTTGAGCCGCACGACGGACACTGGCGCGGCACCGGGCGCTGGCTGTCGCAGTGGTGGCAACGCAGATGCTGCTGCGCCTGGTGGAAGGTGTAGTAGTGATCGCAGCGCGCGCACTCGGCGATCCAGCCGCAATCATGGCAGAGCAGCGCCGGGGCGAAGCCGCGCCGGTTAAGGAAAAGGATCGCCTGGTTGCCCGCTTGCAGATGCTGACGCAGGCGGTTGATTAATGCCGGGGCAAGGCCCGCCTGCAGCGGCTGGGCTTTCATATCCAGCACGTGCTGCATCGCCGGACGTGCGTTGCCTGCGCGGCGGGTTAAACGCAGAATGTGGTACTTCCGCGCCCGCACGTTGTGCAGCGTCTCCAGCGCCGGCGTCGCCGAACCGAGGATTATCGGTATCTGCTCGCTGTGCGCACGGTAAACAGCCAGATCGCGCGCATGGTAACGCCACCCCTCCTGCTGTTTATAGGAGCTGTCGTGCTCCTCATCAATAACGATGACGCCAAGATTCTTAAAAGGAGTGAAGAGCGAGGAGCGCGTGCCGATGACAATCGCCGCTTCACCGCTCTTTGCTTTCTGCCAGGTGGTCAGGCGTTCACTGTCGTTAAGGCCAGAGTGCAGCACTTCAACGGGGGCATTAAACCGCTCGCGAAAACGGGCGATGGTCTGCGGCGTCAGGCCAATTTCCGGCACCATCACCAGCGCCTGTTTGCCCTGTTCGAGCACATTTTCCAGCACGCTCAGATAGACTTCCGTTTTGCCGGAGCCGGTGACGCCCGCCAGCAGCCAGGCGGAGAAACGATCCGCCGCGCTGTGGATTGCGCCGACGGCGGTGGCCTGTTCGGTGTTGAGCCGCAGACGATCGCCGCTGACGGAAAAGGTGCTGCGCCAGTCCGTAAACGTCGGCGCTTCGCTGTTCATCTCCACCAGCCCTTTTGCGCGCAGTGCTTGCAGAGTGACGCTTTTCAGATCTAACGCCGCTAACTGATGCTGCCACACTTTGCCTTTGCGCAGCGCCGATAACGCCTGCTGCTGTTTTGGCGACTTGATGCGGTTGATGTCGGTTGCCTGCCCCTGTTCGGTGGCGAACCAGTAGCCCTGAAACTCGGCGCTGGCCGGTTTGGTCTGGCGCAGCAGAACGGGCAGGGCATTGAATAACACATCGCCAATAGGGTGGTGATAGTAGTCAGCCGCCCAGAGCAGCATCCGCCAGACGGGCGTTGAAAATGCGGGCTCGCTATCGAGCACCTCTTCGATGCTTTTCAGCTCCGCCAGCGGTAACTCGCTTTTGTCGCTGACCGCCACCACAATCCCGACGCGGGTCTGATTACCGAACGGCACGCGCACGCGAAAACCAGCGCTGGCGGGGGTTCCCTCCGGCAGCAGGTAATCGAAAGTGCGGGGCAGCGGTACAGAGAGCGCAACGTGGGCGACGGGCATTTCATCATCCTGACTTGAAAAGTGGCGGGTTAGTATACACATTGTTAAGACGGTCGAGCGGATCAGTTTGCATACGCTGGTTAATTTCTGTATGATTCGCCGCCTTTGATGCTCATTGCGGCGTCAAAGATTCACTTACATATCAACTCGCGTGGTGTCTGGCGTTAGGGCTGGAAGAGCGACGCGGCCTTAAACTGAGGTTTCCCCATGAAAAAAGGTATTCACCCGAATTACGTAGCGATTACTGCAACCTGTTCTTGCGGTAACGTGATCGAAACCCACTCTACTCTGGGTCACGATCTGAACCTGGACGTGTGTGGTAAATGCCACCCGTTCTTCACCGGTAAGCAGCGTGATGTTGCAACTGGTGGCCGTGTTGACCGTTTCAACAAACGCTTCAGCATCCCGGGCAGCAAGTAAGTTGCCAAAGAAAAAAGCGCCGAAAGGCGCTTTTTTTGTCTCTGCGGTTTGCCTCAGGGGCGTTATTTTTGTGATGAGCTTCACAAAAATATTGCTCTGGTCAAAAAACAGGCATATTCTGTCGCCATACATCTCCTCACACTATTTGAGCGTAAAAGGATCATTTGTATGCTGACAGCAATGAAAAACGTATTTATGTCTTACCTGCTCTCACTGGCAGAAGTGCATCCGGAAGTGACGCGTTTCTGATAAGCAGGTGCGATAAGTTAAAAAGGGCGGAATATAATTTCCGCCCTTTTTATTGCAATCAGTATTCCCACGTATCCGGGTCGATGCCCATTTCACGCATAATCACTTTCGCCTCTTCCGGGATCTCATCGCTGCGCTCCTTGCGCAGGTCTTCATCATTCGGCAAAGGCTGGCCGGTGAACGCATGTAAAAACGCCTCGCACAGCAGTTCGCTGTTGGTGGCGTGGCGCAGGTTATTCACCTGACGACGGGTACGTTCATCGGTGAGGATTTTTAACACCTTAAGAGGAATGGACACCGTAATTTTTTTTACTTGCTCACTCTTCTTGCCGTGCTCAGCGTATGGGCTGATATATTCGCCGCTCCATTCAGCCATGAGATACCTTTAATCCTCTCAGTCATTGATCTATACCCGGTCGCGCCGGGCCGTAATTGCGCGTAGTTTACCGTAGAGTCATCGGGGTGACACCGTGTATCGCTCTGCAATATCGTACGAAAGCATATAATTTTAACGGCTATTATGCGATTGCTCAATCTATACGCAAAGAAGTTTAGATGTCCAGATGTATTGACGTCTATTATTCCAGTGTTTACTCTGTGACCTGACTTTTCATCCATTAAGCCAGGAAGCCTTCACCATGACGCGTAAACAGGCCACCATCGCAGTGCGTAGCGGATTGAACGATGACGAGCAGTACGGTTGCGTTGTCCCCCCGATTCACCTCTCCAGTACCTATAACTTCACCGGTTTTAACGAACCCCGCGCCCATGACTACTCGCGTCGCGGTAATCCTACGCGTGATGTGGTGCAGCGCGCGCTGGCGGAGCTGGAGGGCGGTGCAGGCGCGGTGATGACCAATACCGGCATGTCGGCGATTCACCTGGTGACCACGGTGTTCCTCAAGCCTGGCGATCTGCTGGTGGCGCCGCACGACTGTTACGGCGGCAGCTATCGTCTGTTTGATAGCCTGGCGAAGCGCGGCTGCTACCGCGTGAAGTTTGTCGATCAGGGCGATGAGCAGGCGCTAAAAGCGGCGCTGGCGGAAAAACCGAAGCTGGTGCTGGTAGAAACTCCAAGTAACCCATTGTTGCGCGTCGTAGATATTGCGAAAATCTGTGGGCTTGCGCGGGAAGCGGGAGCGGTAAGCGTGGTGGATAACACCTTCCTGAGCCCGGCGTTGCAAAACCCGCTGGCGCTGGGAGCGGATCTGGTGCTGCACTCCTGTACCAAATACCTCAACGGTCACTCCGATGTGGTGGCCGGCGTGGTGATTGCGAAAGATGAAGAGACCGTCACCGAACTGGCATGGTGGGCGAATAATATTGGCGTCACCGGCAGCGCTTTCGACAGCTATTTGCTGCTGCGCGGGCTGCGCACCCTGTCGCCGCGTATGGAAGTGGCGCAGCGTAACGCGCAGGCGATTGTCGACTTTTTGCAGACTCAGCCGCTGGTGAAAAAGCTGTACCATCCCTCTCTGCCTGATAACCAGGGCCATGAGATTGCGGCGCGTCAGCAAAAGGGCTTTGGCGCGATGTTGAGTTTTGAACTGGATGGCGATGAGCAGACGCTGCGTCGTTTCCTGAGCGGATTGTCGCTGTTTACACTGGCGGAATCGTTAGGCGGGGTTGAGAGTTTAATCTCCCACGCCGCGACCATGACCCACGCGGGCATGGCGCCGGAAGCACGCGCCGCCGCCGGGATCGGTGAGACGCTGCTGCGCATCTCAACCGGTATTGAAGATAGTGAAGATTTGATTGCCGATCTGGAAAATGGCTTCCGGATCGCCGCTGAGGGGTAAACATGAGTGTGATTGCGCAGGCAGGGACGAAGGCTCGTCAACTGCACAAATTTGGTGGCAGTAGTCTGGCGGATGTGAAGTGTTATCTGCGCGTAGCAGGGATCATGGCGGAGTACTCGCAACCGGGCGACATGATGGTGGTTTCGGCCGCCGGCAGCACCACCAACCAGCTGATCAGCTGGCTTAAACTGAGCCAGACCGATCGCCTCTCTGCGCATCAGGTGCAGCAATCGCTGCGCCGCTATCAGCTCGAATTAATTAACGGCCTGTTACCTGCCGATGTAGCCGATGGCCTGACCAGCGCCTTTATTCACGATCTGGAGCACCTCGCCGCGCTGCTCGACAGCGGCATCACCGATGCCGTTTATGCCGAAGTGGTGGGTCACGGTGAAATCTGGTCCGCGCGCTTAATGGCGGCGGTGCTGAATCAGCAGGAACTTGATGCTACGTGGCTTGATGCCCGCGACTTCCTGCGCGCCGAGCGCAGCGCGCAGCCGCAGGTTAATGAAGGCGCCTCTTACCCTTTACTCCAGCAGCAGCTGGCGCAGCATCCGGGTAAACGAATTGTGGTGACCGGCTTTATCAGCCGTAACGACGCGGGCGAAACCGTGCTGCTTGGTCGTAACGGTTCCGACTACTCGGCAACGCAGATCGGTGCGCTGGGCGATGTTTCGCGCGTGACCATCTGGAGCGACGTCGCCGGGGTCTACAGCGCCGATCCGCGCAAAGTCAAAGATGCCTGTCTGCTGCCGCTGTTGCGTCTGGATGAAGCAAGCGAGCTGGCGCGCCTGGCTGCGCCGGTGCTCCATGCCCGCACGTTACAGCCGGTTTCCGGCAGCAATATCGATCTGCAACTCCGTTGCAGCTACAACCCCGAGCAGGGGTCAACGCGCATTGAGCGCGTGCTCGCTTCCGGCACCGGAGCGCGCATTGTTACCAGCCATGACGATGTCTGCCTGATTGAGTTCCTCGTGCCGTCAGGGCAGGACTTTAAGCTGGCGCACAGAGAGATCGACATTATTCTCAAGCGCGCGCAGGTGCGCCCGCTGGCGGTCGGTGTTCACGCTGACCGCAATCTGCTGCAACTCTGCTACACCTCCGAAGTGGTCGACAGCGTCTTTAAACTGCTTGATGAAGCGGGTCTGCCGGGCGAGCTGCGTTTGCGCCAGGGTCTGGCGCTGGTGGCGATGGTCGGTGCGGGCGTATGCCGAAACCCGCTGCACAGCCACCGTTTCTGGCAGCAGTTAAAAGGGCAGCCGGTCGAGTTTATCTGGCAATCGGACGAAGGGATCAGCCTGGTGGCCGTGCTCCGCGTCGGCCCGACCGAGAGCCTGATCCAGGGCCTGCACCAGTCGCTGTTCCGCGCGGAAAAACGCATTGGCCTGGTGCTGTTCGGTAAAGGCAATATCGGCTCGCGCTGGCTGGAGCTCTTCTCCCGCGAGCAGAGCGCGCTTTCGGCGCGCACCGGGTTTGAGTTTGTGCTGGCAGGCGTGGTTGATAGCCGCCGCAGCCTGTTGAGCTACGACGGGCTGGATGCCAGCCGCGCGCTTGCTTTCTTCAATGATGAAGCAGTAGAGCAGGATGAGGAGTCGTTGTTCCTGTGGATGCGCGCCCATCCGTATGATGATTTAGTGGTGCTGGATGTCACCGCCAGCGAGCAGCTTGCGGAGCAGTATCTCGATTTCGCCAGCCACGGTTTCCATGTGATCAGCGCTAACAAGCTGGCGGGCGCGAGCAAAAGCGATCGCTTTCGCCAGATCCATGACGCCTTTGAAAAAACCGGCCGCCACTGGCTCTATAACGCCACCGTCGGCGCGGGTCTGCCGGTTAACCACACCGTGCGCGATCTGCGCGACAGCGGCGATTCGATTCTGGCGATCAGCGGTATCTTCTCCGGTACGCTCTCCTGGCTGTTCCTGCAATTTGATGGCAGCGTGCCCTTCACCGAGCTGGTGGATCAGGCGTGGCAGCAGGGGCTGACCGAGCCGGATCCGCGCGTCGATCTCTCCGGTAAAGATGTAATGCGCAAGCTGGTGATCCTTGCCCGCGAAGCGGGGTATGACATTGAGCCGGATCAGGTGCGCGTCGAGTCGCTGGTGCCGCCGGGCTGCGAAGCAGAATCCGTCGATCACTTCTTTGAGAATGGCGAGGCGTTAAATGAGCAGATGCTCCAGCGTCTTGAAGCCGCCCGCGAGCTGGGGCTGGTGCTGCGTTACGTCGCCCGTTTCGATGCCAATGGCAAAGCGCGCGTTGGCGTTGAAGCGGTGCGCCCGGAGCATCCGCTGGCCGCGCTGCTGCCGTGCGATAACGTCTTTGCTATTGAGAGCCGCTGGTATCGCGATAACCCGATGGTGATCCGCGGGCCGGGCGCAGGGCGTGATGTCACCGCGGGCGCTATTCAGTCCGATATTAACCGCCTCGCGCAGTTGCTGTAGCCCTCGCTGTAACTCCTCTCCCGCACCGGGAGGGGAGTATTTCCCGCCTCATGAATCTTTTTCATCTTCGCTGAAAACTCCTCACGCACAATCGAGATATTTCTGTTGACGCTTTGTACGATTTCCGTCATTTTTACATCTGGACGTCTAAACGTATAGAAGTTCACTCACCCTGAATAATGACTTGTGATTGATGAGGTAAGGTATGAGCTTTTTTCACGCCAATCAGCGGGAAGCCCTGAATCAGAGCCTGGCGGAAGTTCACGGCCAGATTAACGTCTCCTTTGAGTTTTTCCCGCCGCGCACCAGTGAAATGGAACAGACCTTATGGAGCTCCATCGATCGCTTAAGCAGCCTGAAGCCGAAATTCGTTTCGGTCACCTACGGCGCGAACTCCGGCGAACGCGACCGCACGCACAGCATTATTAAAGGGATTAAAGATCGCACCGGGCTGGAAGCGGTGCCGCATCTGACCTGCATCGACGCCACCCGCGATGAGCTGCGCACTATCGCGCAGGATTACTGGAACAACGGCATTCGCCATATCGTTGCTCTGCGCGGCGATTTACCGCCGGGCGGCGGAAAGCCTGAAATGTATGCCACCGATCTGGTGAGCCTGTTAAAAGAGGTGGCGGATTTTGATATCTCCGTTGCGGCTTACCCGGAAGTGCACCCGGAAGCGAAAAGCGCGCAGGCCGACTTGCTCAACCTGAAGCGTAAAGTCGATGCGGGCGCCAGCCGTGCCATCACACAGTTTTTCTTCGATGTTGAGAGCTACCTGCGCTTTCGCGATCGCTGCGCCTCAACCGGTATCGACGTCGAGATCATCCCCGGCATTCTGCCGGTCTCCAACTTTAAGCAGGCGAAAAAGTTCGCCGACATGACCAACGTGCGTATCCCGGCGTGGATGTCGCAAATGTTCGCCGGGCTGGATGACGATGCGGAAACCCGCAAGCTGGTCGGCGCGAATATCGCGATGGATATGGTGAAGATCCTCAGCCGCGAAGGGGTTAAAGATTTCCACTTCTATACCCTGAACCGCGCCGAAATGAGCTATGCCATTTGCCACACCCTCGGCGTGCGCCCGGCCTGTAATGCCGTCTAGTTTGGCGGCATTACAGGCTCAGGCTGCCAAAAGCGCCTTGCCAGTCCTGTTCAAACTTCTCGACGGCGGATTCAACGGCGGGCGTATTGAGCATCTGTTTCGCCACATCGACCGGCAGGGTAATCGCCTCGCACCCGGCCAGCAGACAGTCGAGCGCCTGGCGCGGAGTTTTAAAGCTCGCCGCCAGCACCTTGCTCTCCGGCGCATGGAGGTTCAGCAGGGTTTGCAGCTCCTGCACCATGCGCACACCATCACCGCCCTGGGCATCGACGCGGTTAACATAGGGCGCGACATATTTGGCTCCGGCCAGCGCCGCCAGTAAGCCCTGCGCCGCGCTATAGACCGCCGTGCCGAGCGTAACGATCCCCTCTTTTTTCAACTGCTTAATCGCCGCCAGCCCTTCGCCCGTCACCGGGATTTTAACCACGATACCCGGCAGCGCGTGATGAAGCCTTTTCGCCTCGCTTACCATGCCCTCTGCATCGCGGCTCATCACCTGGGCAAAGAGCGTCCCGTTCGCACCTATTGCCTGTTGCAGGCGCGGCAAAACCTCCCAGATCGGGGTTTTACCAGCGGCAATAATGCTCGGATTGGTGGTAACGCCAGCCAGCGGATAGATGCGCGCAAGGCGCTCCACTTCCGCGATATCGGCCGTATCCAGATAGAGTTCCATCCTGCTTCCTCATCAATATGATCTGGCGAAAGCATACGGTCTGCGGGGCGACGGCGGCTATATAACATTTCTGCCAAACACTGGACAAATGTACGCATGCGGATGAAGTGCGACAGCGCTCACAAAATGCAGTTCAGCCTGATGCAAAGCGGCTTCAGGCGCGGAGCGTAGAGCAGGAGCGGGTAGAAAAGCGTACAAAAATCCAGTGCAGGAGTTATTTGTTTCGTAGCTGGCTGTGGTAGTGCTGGCGATACTCCGAGGGTGAGCGCTCGGTATTTTTACGGAACAGACGGCAGAAGTAGTTGCTGTCGACAAACCCGCAACTGTGCGCCACCTCTTTGATTTTCAGGTCGTAGCCTTTAAGCAGCGTTTTCGCATGTTCCAGCCGGGTATGGGTGAGATATTCACTAAAGCCGACCGCGCCGGTTTTCTGGAACAAATGGGAGAGGTAGTTGGGCGAAATGTAGAACGCCTGCGCGACCGACTCGCGGGTGAGCGGCATGGCGTAATGTTCGTCGATATAGTCACGAATGGCTTCAAACAGCGCCTGGCTACGCGATGCGGTGTGGATCTGGCTACCGAGCAGATCGTGGCAGTGGCTCAGCAGGCTGGTGACAATCAACCGCGCCGTGTGCTGCTCATCCGGCTGCATCTGCATTTCATGCAGCGTTTGCAGCAGAAAGGAGCCTACGCGTGGGCCGCGCCGGGCTACGTGCTGTCGGGCCAGCGTCTGTAGTGCTGCGCCATCCCACTGCGTAAGGCTAAAGCAGAGTTGCTGTTTGCCAAACAGCACGCTTAAGCTCCTGGCCGGGGCCAGCCAGCGCGGGCAGTTCCAGCCGCCAGCGGGAACGTAAAGCACATCATGCTGCATCATTAATGCCGTTTCGCCGACGATCGCCGCATCGGTCAGCGCCCCTTCAAGCACAATTTCAAGGCGCGGGAAATCGACCTGGCAGGCAAGCGCAGGCGCGGTTGCATTCACCGCCGCAAAGCGAATCTGCCCAACCGTTGTCGGGCCGTGGATCAGTCGGGAGAGGAGAGACGCAATATCGTGGCTCATGATGTTCCTGCGACAAAAAAACAGGCTCACCATAGCGCCAGGCTAAAAAAAAAGCCATCCCGATGGGATGGCTTTACACGCTTACTGGTTGGCGGGGAGATCGCCGTACGGCAGCGCGTCGTAATCTCGTAACGCGTTTTTCTTATACGGGTTACCGATCCAGCGCGTCGCTTCAACGAACTGCGGGCTGACTACCGAGCGCGTGGCGTCATAGCCGTCGTAGCGCAGGCCTGCTAAATCAGACCAGGTGTGGATCAGCTGTGAGCTGCTGTATTTGCGGTTGAGATCGGCGGAGAAATCCCGCGGATGCGCCGCTTGCCACTTATCCGAAGTCCAGAGGATAAACGGAATGGTGTACATATGCCGCGTCGGCTCCGCTTCGTTGCGCCCCTGAATGTTGTGCGGCGGCGTGTCATACACCTCTTCGCCATGATCGGAGAAGTAGAGCAGGAAGCCGTTCGGGTCGGTCGCCTTGTAATCATTAATCAGCGAGGAGACAACATGATCGTTAAAGCGGTTAGCATCGTCATAGTTGTTGTAAGTCTCGGATTGATCGGCATCCAGCCCCGGCGGTTGATGGTCGTGCTTATCCGTAAACTTGCCCCAGCCCTGCGGGTAGCGGAAGTCGTAGCGAATATGCGTGCCGAGCAGGTGCACAATGATGAACTTCTTCGGCGCAGGATCGGCGAGCACGGTTTTAAACGGCTTCAGCACGTTGGTGTCATATTCGCGGGCGCTCTGCGTACGCTGCTGGTTCATATAGAACTGCACATCCGTCTGTTTTGAAAAGACGGTCAGCATGGTGTTGCGCTCGGTCATCGTCTGCTGGTTAGTGATCCAGAAGGTTTTGTACCCGGCCTGCTTCATCATGTTCATCAGCGAGGGCTGCGTCAGATAGAGATCGGGATGCTGCTCATCGGCGAACGTCAGCGCCTGTTGCAGGATCTCGATGGTGTAGGGGCGCGAAGTCACTACGTTAGTAAAGAGGCTCATGCGCGGGTCGCTTTTATGCAGCGCATCCAGCTCCGGCGTGGTTTCGCGCGGATAGCCATACAGGCTCATGCGGCCACGCTGCGTCGATTCACCAATCACCAGCACCAGCGTGCGCGGTGCATCGCCCGACTCATCTTTCAGATTTGCCAGCGGCGGCAGGGCGTGGTTGCTGTCGAGCAGTCTGTTCAGGCTGCTCAACTGGTTACGATACTGCACATAGCCCATCACCAGCTGCCACGGCGCGGCAGGCTCCAGCTTGGAGGCTAATCCTGAGGAAGCCTTAGCAAGATCCTGCTTATATTTCAGCATGTTTATTGCAATCGGATTGAGGATCAGCCCATACAGCAGGGCGAAAGAGACAACCCAGCGCCACGGGTTAGGAATGTAAACCGGACGCAGGCGAGTCCAGAGGAAGATCGCACCCGCGGTGTAGGCCAGCGCAATCAGCACCAGCTTCAGGCTGAAGTATTGACCTAAAAACTCGCTCGCTTCATGGGTGTTGGTTTCGAACATCACAAACAACACGCTCTGCGAGAACTCCTGCCCATAGATGACGTAGTAGGAAAGCATCGACAGCGAGGTGGCCCACAGCACCACGCCAATGGCTGCGGCAATGGCGCGCGTATAGCGTGGTAAGAGGAAGACCGGGATTAACCACAGTGAGCTAAACAGAATGGAGTCGCGAAAACCATTGGTGCCGCTGTATCCGCTAACCAGGATAGCGACCTGCAGAACCGTGGAGAAATACCAAAAATAGAGCAGAGCCCATCCAAGGGCTTTCACACTAAACGGTTGTTTAGCGTGAGTTTGTGTGGAGCGCATACGAAGTGCCTGTGCGAATAAATAGCGCTAAAACATAGCGGCTAAAGCTTAAGCAAACCTGAATCTCATCATTCAGGCGGATAAGTTGTAGAGAAACTCATCAAAGCGTGAGAATTTCGCGAGGAATATAAGGAATGTGAAGGATATATGACAACCATAATTTGCAGCATTTTTACCCAAAAGATAAAAATGCTGCAATCGGTTAACAAAAGCGGGGCGAGAGAATTAGCCGGTGTTACGCATCCCGGCGGCGACGCCAGCGATAGTCACCATCAGCGCTTGCTCGACGCGGCTATCAGGCTCTTTTTGCTGCTCTTCTGCCAGACGCGAGCGTTGTAGCAGCTCGGCTTGCAGGACGTTGAGCGGGTCGGTGTAGATATTGCGTAACTGGATAGATTCAGCAATCCACGGCAGATCGGCCATCAGATGCGAATCGTTGGCGATATCCAGCACCACTTTAATGTCGGCCGCCAGCAGCTTACGCAGCTCTTTGCCCAGCGGCCACAGCTCTGGTTTCACCAGGCGCTGATCGTAATACTCCGCAAGCCACAGATCCGCTTTCGAGAAGACCATCTCCAGCATGCCAAGGCGCGTAGAGAAGAATGGCCAGTCGCGGCACATTGCCTCCAGCTCGCTCTGTTTGCCATCTTCCACCACTTTTTGCAGCGCTGCGCCCGCGCCGAGCCAGGCCGGCAGCATCAGGCGGTTCTGCGTCCAGGCGAAGATCCACGGAATCGCGCGCAGCGACTCGACGCCGCCGGTTGGGCGACGTTTAGCCGGACGCGAACCCAGCGGCAGCTTGCCCAGCTCCTGCTCCGGCGTTGCCGAGCGGAAGTAGGGCACAAAGTCTTTGTTTTCGCGCACATAACCACGGTACATCTCGCAGGAGATGGCCGACAGCTCATCCATAATGTGACGCCATTCGGTTTTTGGCTCCGGCGGCGGCAGCAGGTTGGCTTCCATAATTGCGCTGGTATAGAGGGAGAGGCTGCTGATGGTCACTTCCGGCAGACCATATTTAAAGCGGATCATCTCGCCTTGTTCGGTGACGCGCAGGCCGCCTTTCAGGCTGCCAGGCGGTTGTGAGAGCAGAGCCGCGTGCGCCGGTGCGCCGCCGCGGCCGATAGATCCACCGCGACCGTGGAACAGCGTCAGTTCAATGCCCGCTTTCTCACAGGTTTTGATCAATGCGTCCTGAGCCTGGTACTGCGCCCAGCTTGCGGCCATCACGCCCGCATCTTTCGCGGAGTCAGAGTAGCCAATCATCACCATCTGTTTGCCCTGAATAAAGCCGCGATACCAGTCGATATTGAGCAGCTGACTCATCACGTCATTGGCGTTGTTCAGGTCGTCGAGGGTTTCAAACAGCGGCGCAACCGGCAGCGCAAAGCCAATACCGGCCTCTTTCAACAGTAGATGCACGGCCAGCACGTCGGAGGGCGTTTTCGCCATTGAGATCACATAGGCGGCAATCGATCCGCGCGGCGCTTCGGCGATCACCCGGCAGGTGTCGAGCACTTCACGCGTCTCTTCGCTTGGCTCCCACTGGCGCGGCAGCAGCGGACGTTTGGAGTTGAGTTCGCGGATCAGGAAGGCCTGTTTATCGGCTTCTGACCAGCTTTCGTAATCGCCGATGCCGAGATAACGGGTCAGTTCGCCCAGCGCTTCGGTGTGGCGGGTGCTCTCCTGGCGAATATCGATACGCACTAAAGGCACGCCGAAACTCTTCACGCGGCGCAGAGTATCAAGCAGTTCGCCGTTGGCGATAATGCCCATGCCGCAGGCTTGCAGGGATTTATAACAGGCGTAGAGCGGCTCCCACAGCTGCTCGTTTTGCGTCAGCAGCCCGGCAGGCTTCGGCAGCTTCTGCCCTTTCAGGCGCGCTTCCAGCCAGCTCTGCGTCGCGATCAGATCGCTGCGCAGTTTTTTCATCAGGTAACGATACGGCTCGCGGGCACCTTCGGCACCGGCCAGCTCGCGCAGCTCATCGGTACACTCAACCATCGACAGCTCGGAAATCAGCAGCTGGATATCTTTCAGGAAGAGATCGGTCGCTTTCCAGCGGCTAAGCAGCAGAACGTGGCGGGTGATATCGGCGGTGACGTTCGGGTTGCCGTCGCGGTCGCCGCCCATCCAGGAGGTAAAGCGCACCGGGACAAAATCGACCGGCAGCTTGTAATTGAGGTTCTCTTCCAGCTGTTCGTTCAGCTCGCGCAGGTAGTTCGGCACCCCTTCCCACAGGCTGTTTTCCACCACCGCAAAGCCCCACTTCGCTTCATCTACCGGGCTTGGGCGGTTGCGGCGGATCTCATCCGTGTGCCAGGACTGGGCGATCAGCTGGCGCAGACGGCGCATCAGCTGGTGGCGCTCATAATCAGCGATATCACTGTTATCGAGCTGTTTTAAACAGGCGTTCACTTCCACCATCTTGTGGATCAGGGTGCGACGCGTAATCTCCGTCGGGTGGGCGGTCAGTACCAGCTCCAGCGAGAGGGATTCAATCGCATTGATAATGGTGGATTCGTTGAGATGAGGTTGGTCTTTCAGCTTTCTGATGGTGCGGGCAATCACTTCCGGGTTGCTGGCCGCTTCGCCTTTCGCTGAAATGCTGTGGTACTGCTCGGCGGTGTTCGCCAGATTCAGAAACTGGCTGAATGCGCGGGCCACCGGTAGCAGCTCATCATTCGAGAGATTCTGCAAGGTGGTGAGCAGTGCCTGGCGGTCGGTTTCGTTGCCGGCGCGAGAAGATTTGGACAGCTTACGGATTGTTTCGACGCGGTCGAGAATGTTCTCGCCCAGTGCATCCTTGATGGTATCTCCCAGCAGTTTGCCGAGCATACTGACATTACTACGCAACGCGGAATATTGTTCGTTCATGTTACCCCAGACACCCCATCTCATTTTGTTTTGTTATACCCGCCGTTGAGCAGATATAAGACACCGTCTTTTATAAAGCCACGTAAAACTCACTACGTCAATTGCGGCGAAATCGGTTCAGCAAACGAATAAATCACGGGAATTTATGAAAGTTAACACCCTTCGCTGCAGATAAGTTTCGCTTATGAAATGCACTATTTTGGCGCATAAAAATCCCCTCAGCAGAGGGGAATATTCATCTGTTTTGTCGCGCTTAATGCCAACAGAAATGGTGCACAACCTGGGTAATAAGCTCGCGCGTTGGCTTAATAAAGCGCGTTTCCAGGTATTCATCCGGTTGATGCGCCTGGTTAATGGAACCAGGGCCGAGGACCAGCGTCGGACAGAGCGTCTGGATAAACGGCGCTTCGGTGCAGTAGTTCACCACCTCCGTTTCGACGCCGAGCAGTTTTTCCACCACTTCAACCAGTTGATGATCCGGCGGGCATTCATAACCGGGGATTGGAGGATGGAGTTCAAAAACATTCAGGCGGCCCGGCCAGCGCGAACTGACCGGCTCCAGCGCTTCATTAAGCAGACCGTTGAGATCGTCGAGCGTCATTCCCGGCAGCGGACGAATATCCATATGTAATTCACAGCAGGCGCAGATACGGTTTGCCGCATCACCACCATGAATATGACCCAGGTTAAGCGTTGGGTAGGGAACGGTGAACGCTTCGTAGTGATAACGCTCTTTCAGGTTGTCGCGCAGGGTCAGAATATGGCCGATGGCATCGTGCATCAGCTCAATGGCGTTGACGCCACGCGCCGGATCGCTCGAGTGGCCGGACTGACCAAGAATGCGAATGGCGTTGGAGATGTGGCCTTTATGGGCGCGAACCGGCTGCAGTGAGGTTGGCTCGCCGATAATGGCGCAATCCGGGCGCAGCTGCGTATTCTCAGAGAAGTAGCGCGCGCCCGCCATGCTGGTCTCTTCATCGGCGGTAGCGAGGATGTAGAGCGGCTTGCTCAGTTTTGTCACATCGACGTCACGCAGGGCATCAAGAATAAAGGCGAAGAAGCCTTTCATGTCTGCTGTGCCGAGGCCGTAGAGCTTGTTGTCGTGCTCGGTCAGGGTGAAGGGATCGCGCGTCCAGCGCCCGTCGTCAAACGGTACGGTGTCCGTATGGCCGGTCAGTAACAGACCGCCCGCGCCGCTGCCGACGCTGGCAAGCATATTGAATTTGTTACGTGTGCCGGGTACCGGCTGCACTTCAACAGTGAACCCAAGATCGCCAAACCATCCTGCCAGCAGATTGATTAAAGACGCATTACTCTGATCGAGCGCTTCTTCCGTTGCGCTGATCGACGGAGTGGCAATCAGGGCGCGGTAGATCTCGATAAATGGCGGCAAATTCATTTTCATTGTTGACATACCTGAGTTCGTGATAGTATCAATATTCATGCAGTAAATGTGCATAAAAATACAATAATGTTGAGCGTATGGGAACCCGTAAGGCGACTTTGCTCAGCGACGCGGGAGGGAGAATGCGCCCTTCCAGATCCGAACATGACGTAAGAAGGTAGACCGCACCGATGTTGAACACATTAATTGTGGGTGCCAGCGGTTACGCCGGCGCAGAACTTGTGTCCTATGTAAATCGCCATCCTCATATGAACATAACCGCTTTGACGGTTTCTGCGCAAAGTAATGATGCAGGAAAATGTCTCTCCGATTTACATCCGCAGCTGAAGGGCATTGTCGATCTGCCGCTGCAGCCGATGGCCGATATCAAGGATTTTCTGACCGGTGTGGATGTGGTGTTCCTCGCAACCGCCCATGAAGTGAGCCACGATTTGGTGCCGGATTGCCTGGCGGCTGGCTGCGTGGTGTTCGATCTCTCCGGCGCGTTCCGCGTGAACGATCCCGCGTTTTATGAAACCTTCTATGGCTTTACCCATCAGCATGCCGATCTGCTCGAAAAAGCGGTCTACGGCCTGGCGGAGTGGAACCATGAAAAAATCAAAGAGGCACAGCTGGTTGCCGTGCCGGGTTGCTACCCGACGGCGGCGCAGCTCTCCTTAAAACCGCTGATCGATGCGGGCCTGCTGGATCTCAACCAGTGGCCGGTGATCAACGCCACCAGTGGCGTCAGCGGTGCAGGGCGCAAAGCCGCGCTCTCCAACAGCTTCTGTGAAGTGAGCCTGCAACCGTACGGCATCTTCAACCATCGCCACCATCCGGAAATCGCCACGCACCTTGGTACGGACGTGATCTTCACGCCGCACCTGGCAAGCTTCCCGCGCGGGATCCTGGAAACCATCACCTGCCGCTTAAAACCGGGCGTGACCCATGCGCAAATCGCAGCCGTGTTCAAACAGGCTTACGACGGCAAACCGCTGGTGCGTCTGTATGAAAAAGGCGTCCCGGCGCTGAAAAACGTGGTCGGCCTGCCTTTCTGCGATATCGGCTTTGCCGTGCAGGGCGAGCACCTGATTGTGGTGGCGACGGAAGATAACCTGCTGAAAGGCGCGGCGGCGCAGGCGATGCAGTGTGCCAATATTCGTTTCGGCTATGCTGAAACCCAGTCTCTTATCTAATCGAACAGGCGTGATGATGAATCCATTAATTATTAAGCTCGGTGGCGTACTGCTGGATAGCGAAGAAGCGCTGGAGCGTTTATTTACCGCCCTGGTGCAGTATCGCGAAGCCCATCAGCGCCCGCTGGTGATCGTTCACGGCGGCGGCTGCGTGGTGGATGAGTTAATGAAGCAGCTCAATCTGCCGGTGAAGAAGAAGAATGGCCTGCGCGTAACGCCTGCCGATCAGATTGACATCATTACCGGCGCGCTGGCGGGCACCGCCAACAAAACGCTGCTGGCGTGGGCGAAGAAACATCATATCGCCTCGGTTGGTCTGTTCCTCGGTGATGGCGACAGCGTCAGCGTTACCCAACTGGATGAAGAGCTTGGCCATGTCGGTTTAGCGCAGCCGGGCTCGCCGAAGCTGATTAACACCCTGCTGGAGGGCGGTTTCCTGCCGGTCGTCAGCTCCATCGGCGTGACCGATGAAGGCAAGCTGATGAACGTTAATGCCGATCAGGCGGCAACGGCGCTGGCGGCGACCCTGGGCGCGGATCTGATTCTGCTCTCCGACGTGAGCGGTATTCTTGATGGCAAAGGCCAGCGCATCGCCGAGATGACCGCGGCTAAAGCAGAGCAGCTGATTGCGCAGGGCATTATTACCGATGGCATGATCGTGAAAGTGAATGCGGCGCTGGATGCGGCGCGCACGCTGGGTCGTCCGGTGGATATCGCCTCCTGGCGTCACGCCGAGCAACTGCCGGCACTGTTTAACGGCACGCCGATCGGCACCCGTATTCTGGCTTAATCACAGACACACTTATGTAGGCCGGATAAGCGCAGGCGCCATCCGGCAAAACGTAGAAAAAGAAGGAAGCATATTATGGCACTTTGGGGCGGGCGTTTTACTCAGGCAGCGGATCAACGGTTCAAACAGTTCAACGACTCTTTGCGCTTTGACTACCGCCTGGCGGAGCAGGATATCGTTGGCTCTGTGGCCTGGTCCAAAGCGTTAGTCACCGTTGGCGTGATGACGGAAGCCGAACAGCAGCAGCTGGAAGAGGCGCTGAACACTCTGCTGGAAGAGGTACGCGCCAATCCGGAGCAGATCCTGCAAAGCGATGCGGAAGATATTCATAGCTGGGTGGAAGGCAAGCTGATCGACAAAGTGGGCCAACTGGGCAAGAAATTGCATACCGGCCGCAGCCGTAATGATCAGGTCGCGACGGATTTAAAACTGTGGTGCAAAGAGACTATCAGTGAACTGCTGCTGGCCAACCGCCAGTTGCAGAGCGCGCTGGTGGTGACCGCAGAGAACAATCAGGACGCCGTCATGCCGGGCTATACGCACCTGCAACGCGCCCAGCCGGTCACCTTTGCGCACTGGTCTCTGGCCTACGTTGAGATGCTGGCCCGCGATGAGAGCCGTTTGCAGGATGCGCTGAAGCGTCTGGATGTCAGCCCGCTGGGCTGCGGCGCGCTGGCGGGCACCGCTTATGAGATCGATCGCGAACAGCTGGCGGGCTGGTTAGGTTTTGCGTCGGCTACCCGTAACAGCCTCGACAGCGTCTCCGATCGCGACCACGTGCTTGAACTGCTCTCCGATGCCTCGATTGGTATGGTGCATCTGTCGCGTTTTGCCGAAGATCTGATCTTCTTCAACTCCGGCGAAGCGGGCTTTGTTGAGCTTTCCGATCGCGTCACTTCCGGCTCATCTTTAATGCCGCAGAAGAAAAACCCGGATGCGCTGGAGCTGATCCGCGGCAAATGTGGCCGTGTTCAGGGCGCGCTGACCGGCATGATGATGACGCTGAAAGGGCTGCCGTTGGCCTACAACAAAGATATGCAGGAAGATAAAGAGGGGCTGTTCGACGCGCTCGATACCTGGCTTGACTGCCTGCATATGGCGACGCTGGTACTGGATGGTATTCAGGTGAAACGCCCGCGTTGTCAGGAAGCGGCGCAGCAGGGTTATGCCAATGCGACCGAGTTAGCTGACTACCTGGTCGCTAAAGGCGTGCCGTTCCGTGAAGCACACCATATTGTGGGTGAGGCTGTGGTAGAGGCGATTCGTCAGGGTAAACCGCTGGAGGAGCTGGCGCTTGCCGACCTGCAACAGTTCAGTGCGGTGATTGGTGACGATGTTTACCCAATCCTTGCCCTGCAATCGTGCCTGGATAAACGCGCGGCGAAAGGGGGCGTTTCCCCGACGCAGGTTGCGCGGGCGATTGCTGAAGCGAAAGCGCGCCTGGTGTGAGATAAGCGTGGAAACAGAGTGAGCCTGGCGTAACGCCGGGCTTTTTTATGCAAAAAAAAAGCGGACACGGGGTCCGCAAAACGTTCACGTTGGCTTTAGTTGTACAGAGAGAAACGGTAGTGAAAAGGGTGACTGGTTAGGGTAGAACACAGTACCGCTACGTTTCCTGGAGCCAATTATTGTACAGAAGGCTTGATAGGGATAATCGTTCGTTGCTATGCTATCTATCGCCATGAACTATCGTGGCGACGGAGGATGAAGATGAATATTCGTGATCTTGAATACCTGGTGGCGTTAGCGGAACACCGCCATTTTCGCCGTGCAGCCGACTCGTGCCACGTCAGCCAGCCTACGCTGAGCGGGCAGATCCGCAAACTGGAAGATGAACTGGGCGTGATGCTGCTTGAGCGCACCAGCCGCAAAGTTCTCTTTACCCAGGCTGGATTGCTGCTGGTGGACCAGGCGCGCACGGTACTGCGCGAGGTCAAGGTGCTGAAAGAGATGGCAAGCCAGCAGGGTGAAGCCATGTCCGGCCCGCTGCATATCGGGCTGATCCCGACCGTAGGCCCCTATCTGCTGCCGCATATTATTCCGCTGCTGCATCAAACCTTCCCGAAACTTGAGATGTATCTGCACGAAGCGCAGACGCAGCAACTGCTGGCGCAGCTTGATAGCGGTAAGCTCGACTGCGCGATCCTCGCGCTGGTCAAAGAGAGCGAAGCCTTTATTGAAGTGCCGCTGTTTGACGAGCCGATGATGCTGGCTATTTACGAAGATCACGCCTGGGCGAACCGTGAATGCGTGCCAATGGCCGATCTGGCGGGTGAAAAGCTGCTGATGCTGGAAGATGGGCACTGCCTGCGCGATCAGGCGATGGGCTTCTGCTTTGAAGCGGGCGCGGATGAGGATACCCATTTCCGCGCAACCAGCCTGGAAACGCTGCGCAATATGGTCGCGGCCGGGAGCGGCATCACGCTGCTGCCTGCGCTTGCCGTACCGCGCGAGCGTAAACGTGATGGCGTGGTCTACTTACCGTGCATTAAGCCGGAGCCGAAGCGTACCGTTGGGCTGGTTTATCGTCCAGGCTCGCCGCTGCGCAGCCGCTATGAGCAGCTGGCAGAGGCCATCCGCGGCGCGATGGATGGCCATTTCGACAATGGCTTAAAACAGGCGGTTTAGGCCGTTCAGTGCCGCTACCCGATAGGCTTCCGCCATGGTTGGGTAGTTGAAGGTGGTGTTAACGAAGTACTCAATGGTGTTACCGCCACCTTTCTGCTCCATAATCGCCTGGCCGATATGAATAATCTCGGCCGCGCGCTCGCCAAAGCAGTGGATCCCCAAAATCTCTTTCGTTTCGCGGTGAAAGAGGATCTTCAGCGTGCCAATGTTCATGCCGACGATTTGCGCACGCGCAAGGTGTTTAAACTGCGCACGGCCCACTTCATAAGGCACTTTCATGGCGGTGAGCTGCTGTTCGGTTTTCCCGACGGAGCTGATCTCCGGAATGGTGTAGATCCCGGTCGGGATATCCTCAATCAGATGCGCGGTGGCTTCACCTTTGATCATCGCCTGCGCGGCGATACGCCCCTGATCGTAAGCCGCTGATGCCAGGCTCGGATAACCAATCACATCGCCCACGGCATAGATATGCGGCAGCGCGGTCTGGTACATGCTGTTGACCTTCAGCTGACCACGGCTATCCGCTTCCAGCCCAATATTGGCAAGCTGCAGGCTGTCGGTATTCCCGGTGCGGCCGTTCGCGTAGAGCAGGCAGTCCGCTTTCAGCTTCTTACCCGATTTCAGATGCATGATGACGCCATCATCTAATGGCTCAATGCGCTCATACTCTTCGTTGTGGCGAATCACCACGCCGCTGTTCCAGAAGTGGTAGGAGAGGGAGTCCGACATCTCCTGATCGAGAAATGCCAGCAGACGATCGCGGGTGTTGATCAGGTCGACCTTCACATTCATACCGCGGAAGATCGATGCATATTCACAGCCGATAACCCCTGCGCCATAGATAATCACGTGGCGAGGTTCGTGGTGCATATCGAGAATCGAGTCGCTGTCGTAGACGCGCGGGTGCGCGAAGTCGACATCATCCGGGTGATAAGGGCGCGAGCCGCAGGCGATGACAAACTTCTCCGCCGTCAGGGTTTCAACGGTGCCATCGTGGCACTCCAGCCCCAGCGTGTGGTCATCAATAAAGTGCGCGTTGCCTTCCAGAATGTCGCAGTGGTTACGCTCGTAGAAACCCTGACGCATACGCGTTTGCTGGTTAATCACGCTTTCGGCATGGTTCAGGATATCGGAGAAAGAGGAGCGAAGAAGGCGGGTATGGTCGCTGTAGAGCGGGTTTTGGTTAAATTCGATAATACGGCTGACTGCGTGACGGAGCGCTTTCGAGGGGATGGTGCCCCAGTGCGTACAGCCGCCGCCGACATTGTGGTAGCGCTCAATAACCGCTACCCGGGCTCCCTGTTTAACGAGGCCCATGGCTGCGCCTTCGCCGCCGGGACCGGAGCCTATCACTATTGCATCGTAATCGTAGGAATGTGGCATGGTAAGGCTTACCTGTTCTTATACATAAAAGCAACATAATACTAACATTAACCACGGGATAACCCAATTATCACTGTGCTTTTTTCCGCTGAAAAAGAAGAATCTGCGCGTAAACAATCCGTCACAATCCAGTACAATCGGTTTGGATTTATTCTCTGGTATAGTGCCAGCGGGCCCCTGGAAGGATTCAAACATCGTGATGGGTGTAAGAGCGCAACAAAAAGAGAGAACGCGGCGGTCACTGGTTGAAGCCGCATTCAGCCAACTGAGCGCTGAGCGAAGTTTTACCAGCCTGAGCCTGCGGGAAGTGGCTCGTGAAGCGGGCATCGCGCCAACGTCATTTTACCGGCACTTCCGCGACGTTGATGAACTCGGCCTGACGATGGTCGATGAGAGCGGCCTGATGCTGCGCCAGCTGATGCGCCAGGCACGTCAGCGAATTGCCAAAGGCGGCAGCGTGATCCGCACGTCGGTCTCCACTTTTATGGAATTTATTGGCAATAACCCGAACGCCTTCCGGCTACTTTTACGTGAACGCTCCGGAACGTCAGCCGCGTTTCGTGCAGCGGTTGCGCGCGAGATCCAGCACTTTATTGCGGAACTTGCCGATTACCTCGAACTCGAAAACCACATGCCGCGCGCCTTTACGGAAGCGCAGGCTGAAGCGATGGTCACCATCGTCTTTAACGCCGGTGCGGAAGCGCTGGACGTGAGCGCTGAGCAGCGCAAACAGCTGGAAGAGCGGCTGGTTTTACAGCTGCGTATGATTTCAAAGGGCGCATATTACTGGTATCGCCGCGAACAGGAAAAAATGGCGCAACAACCGACGAGTGAAGGATGAATGATGAAACAGTCAGGTCAAGAGAAAGGTACGCTGCTGCTGGCGCTGATCGCCGGTTTATCGATTAACGGCACGTTTACCGCCGTGTTTAGCTCCCTCGTACCCTTTTCGCTCTTTCCGATTATCTCGCTGGTGCTGACGATCTACTGTCTGCATCAGCGCTACCAGAATCGCACCATGCCGGTAGGTTTACCGGGTCTTTCAGCGGCCTGCTTTATTCTCGGTGTGCTGCTTTATAGCGCCGTGGTGCGCGCGGAGTATCCGGATATGGGCTCCAACTTCCTGCCCGCGTTGCTGGCGGTGATTCTGGTGTTCTGGATTGGCTTTCGCCTGCGCAACCGCAGCCGTCAGTACGAAGCTTCCGATTCCGAGTAAGCGGTAAGCCGGAGGGCGTTTTATCACCTCCGGCATCGCGATTACTTGCGCGTCAGCAGGACGCCGCACTCCATATGGTGCGTGTAGGGGAACTGGTCAAACAGCGCCAGGCGTGAAACCGTATGCGTCTGGCTTAATGTTTCCAGGTTTTTGCACAACGTTTCCGGGTTGCAGGAGATGTAAAGGATGCGCGGGTAGGCCTGCACCATCTTCTCTGTTTCCGCATCCAGCCCGCTGCGCGGTGGGTCGACGAAAATCGTTTCGCACTGGTAGCTCTGCAAATCAATGCCCTGTAAGCGGTTAAAAGCGCGTACGCCGTTCATCGCCTGGGTAAACTCCTCCGCCGACATGCGGATAATCTGCACATTATCAATCTGGTTCGCCGCGATGTTGTATTGCGCCGCCGCAACCGAAGGTTTGGCAATTTCTGTTGCCAGCACGCGCTCGAAATTACGCGCCAGCGCCAGCGAGAAGTTGCCGTTACCGCAGTAAAGCTCCAGCAGATCGCCTTTCGACCCACGCGTGACATCCAGCGCCCACTCCAGCATCTGAATATTCATCGCCGCATTCGGCTGGGTGAAGCTGTTCTCTACCTGGCGGTAGATCATCTCCTGGCCGCCAACCGGCAGACGCTCATCGACGAAATCCTGGTCCAGCTCGATTTTGGTTTTGGTGGCGCGGCCAATAATCTGCACATTCAGGTTCTGCGCGCGTAACGCATCGCGCAGGCGCGTGGCCTCTTCCTGCCACTCGGCATCCAGCTTCTTGTGATAGAGCAGCGTGACGATCGCCTGGTTGCTCAGGGTGCTCAGATAATCAATCTGGAAGAGTTTATGGCGCAGGGTTTTGTTGTCGCGCACCGCCTCGATCATCACCGACATTAATTGGTTAATCAGCTCGCTTGCCGCCGGGAAGCTGTCGACGCGGATACGCGATTTGGTCTGCTGATCGAAAATGATGTGGTAGAGATCGTCCCCATCATGCCAGATACGAAACTCGGCGCGCATGCGGTAATGGCTGACGGGTGAGCGGAACACCTCCGGAAGCGGCGCGGAAAAGGGCGTCATCAACGATTGCAGACGTACGACTTTTTCGGCCAGCTGGGCTTCGTACTGTTCTGTCGGCAGGTGTTCTGGGGTCATGATGCTTCCTGAGAGATTATGAATAACGCGGGGATTGTAGGGATTGCTCACGGGATGTCCAGCCCGCAGCGCAACGAAATAGTCTCGTGGCAGTCTGGACATCTATATGTAACGGAATGTAGCATCCTTTTTCCGGTCCTGTGAGTTAAAAGGGAACCCAGTGCAAATCTGGGGCTGACGCGCAGCGGTAAGGATAAAGGTGAGAGGCCAGACACTGCCTGCGGGTGGGAAGTCGCCTGTCGTAGTACCTCCGAGCCCGAAGACCTGCCGGCATACGTCGCATCTGGTTGTCATCATCGCGAGCTATTGATGGAACCTGCGGCATCCTTCTTATTATGTGGATGCTTACATAATGATAAAAAAAGCTTCGCTGCTGACGGCGCTCTCCGTCACGGCGTTTTCCGGCTGGGCGCAGGATAGCGGTCAGGATCAGTTAGTGGTGACAGCAAACCGTTTTCAACAACCGCTTAAAACCGTGTTGGCGCCGACGGAAATTGTTACGCGTGAAGATATTGATCGCTGGCAGTCGCGTTCATTGATAGAGGTTCTACGCCGCCTTCCGGGCATTGATGTCTCGCAAAGCGGCGGTCTCGGGCAGCTCTCTTCTGTCTATGTGCGGGGTACAGAAGCCAAACATCTTCTGCTGATGATTGACGGTGTACCGGTTGGCCGTTCGGGTATCAGCAACAGTCCCGAACTCAACCAGATCCCGCTCTCGCTGGTGCAGCGTGTGGAGTACATCCGCGGGCCGCGCTCGACGGTGTATGGCTCCGGCGCGATTGGCGGCGTGGTAAACATCATTACCCTGACGGGCGATCAGAAATCACAAATTAACGCTGGCATCGGTTCGAAGGGGTATCAAACCTACGACGGTACAGTGCGCCAGCGTTTTGGCGACACGGTGGTGACCGGTGCGGCCTCCTATACCGGCACGCGCGGGTTTAACGTGCAGCCCGGTTCAAGCTGGGATCATGACGAAGATCGCGACGGCTACCGGAACAAAACCTTCTGGGGCAGCGTGCAGCATACGTTTAACGACAATTTTGACGGCTTCTTCCGCGGGTATGATTTCAGCAATAACGTGGACTATGACCTCGGCAGCCCGCCATTTTCGCCGGAGTACAGCGCCGATGAGCGTCAGCTCTATGCCCAGGGCTGGGATACCGGGCTCAACTTCAGCCAGGGGATCTACTCTTCTCAGCTGCTGGCGAGCTATCAAAAAAGCAAAGACTACAACTACAGCAGCATCTATGGTCGATACCATACGGGCACGACGCTGGATGAGCTGGAGCAGCGTTATATCCAGTGGGCAAATAACGTTGATATCGGTAAAGGCTCGGTTGGCGCAGGCGTGGACTGGAAGCAGGAGCGCCTGGTGTCGTCCAACGAGACCAGCCGCGATGCCTACGATCGCGATAACACTGGGCTCTATCTGACGGGGATGAAGCAGTTAGGCGATGTGACGCTTGAGGCGTCCGGTCGCGAAGATAAAGATGATACGTTTGGCTGGCACGGCACCTGGCAGACGGCGGCAGGGTGGGAGTTTGTACCGGACTATCGCCTGACGCTTTCTTACGGCACCGGTTTCCTTGCGCCGTCGCTGGGCCAGCAGTTCGGCGCGAAGCGGTTTGGCATTGCATCGAATCCCAATCTGAAGCCGGAAGAGTCGAAACAGTGGGAAGCGGGCATTGAAGGGCTTACCGGTCCGCTGGACTGGCGTCTCTCGGCGTACCGCTATGAGATAGATAATCTCATTGATTACAGCAACCAGGCTTATATCAATGTTAAGTCAGCCACTATTAAGGGTGTTGAGTGGACCGGCGATATTGATACGGGCATTTTCACCCACCGTGTCACCCTGCAATATATTGACCCGCGTGATGATGAAACCCACGACGTGTTGCAGCGCAGGGCGCAGCGCCAGGCGAAGTACCAGCTTGACTGGTCTGTATATGATGTCGATTTGGATCTGGCCTGGGAGTATTTCAGTAAGCGTCACGATTATACAACGGGGGAGAAACGTATTCTGCCAAGTTATAGCACCGTCGATTTTTCTGCCTCATATCCTGTAACCTCTCACCTGACAGTTCGTGGTAAAATCGCCAACCTGTTCGATAAAGAGTACGAGACAGCATATGGTTACCAAACTGCAGGACGGGAATACACCTTGTCTGGCAGCTACACCTTCTGACGCGCGGCCCACCGTGCTGGTGTTTGACTCCGGTGTCGGTGGGCTTTCCGTGTATGACGAGATCCGGCAGCTCCTGCCGGACTTGCACTATATCTACACCTTCGACAACGTCGCGTTTCCCTATGGGGAGAAGAGCGAGGAGTTTATCGTTGAACGTGTTGTCGAGATTGTTTCCGCCGTTCAGGCACGTTATCCCCTCTCTCTGGCCATTATTGCCTGTAACTCGGCAAGTACCGTTTCGCTGCCCGCGCTACGTGAGAAGTTCACCTTCCCGGTAGTGGGCGTGGTGCCGGCGATCAAACCTGCGGCGCGGTTAACGGCAAACGGCATCGTGGGCCTGCTGGCGACGCGCGGGACGGTGAAGCGTCCTTATACGCATGAGTTGATCGCGCGCTTTGCCAATGAGTGCCGAATCGAAATGCTGGGTTCCGCTGAGCTGGTGGAACTGGCCGAGGGCAAGCTGCACGGCGAACCTGTGCCGCTTGAGGAGTTGCGCCGTATTCTGCGCCCGTGGCTGCGTATGAAGGAGCCGCCGGATACCGTGGTGCTGGGTTGTACCCATTTTCCGCTATTACAAGAAGAGCTGTTGCAGGTGCTGCCGGAAGGGACGCGGCTGATTGATTCCGGTTCGGCTATTGCGCGGCGTACCGCCTGGCTGCTGGAGCATGAAGCGCCGGAGGCTAAATCGTCTGACAGTAATATTGCCTATTGCATGGCTTTAACGCCGGAAACTGCGCAATTACTGCCCGTTTTGCAGCGCTATGGCTTCGAAAGGCTCGAAAAACTGGCTGTTTAACGCCGTTTTGAGCAAAAAAGAGACGGTTGAAAACTTTTTTGAAATTAGGGGTTGTCAGCGGGAATTAACTCCCTATAATGCGCCTCCACTGACACGGCACAACGGCAAACACACCGGCCTGTCAGGTGAAGAATTCTGAAAATAATCAGTTGACTTCACAGCGGGAAAGCGTAATATGCACACCCCGCGCCGCTGCGAAAAGCGAAGCGGCACTGCTCTTTAACAATTTATCAGACAATCTGTGTGGGCACTCAGGTGACATGGATTCTTAATGTCTTCGGACACTAAATGAATACCAAGTCTCACGGGTGAACACGTAATTCATTACGGTTTAATTCGATGAGCATCAAACTTTAAATTGAAGAGTTTGATCATGGCTCAGATTGAACGCTGGCGGCAGGCCTAACACATGCAAGTCGAACGGTAACAGGAAGCAGCTTGCTGCTTCGCTGACGAGTGGCGGACGGGTGAGTAATGTCTGGGAAACTGCCTGATGGAGGGGGATAACTACTGGAAACGGTAGCTAATACCGCATAACGTCGCAAGACCAAAGAGGGGGACCTTCGGGCCTCTTGCCATCAGATGTGCCCAGATGGGATTAGCTAGTAGGTGGGGTAACGGCTCACCTAGGCGACGATCCCTAGCTGGTCTGAGAGGATGACCAGCCACACTGGAACTGAGACACGGTCCAGACTCCTACGGGAGGCAGCAGTGGGGAATATTGCACAATGGGCGCAAGCCTGATGCAGCCATGCCGCGTGTATGAAGAAGGCCTTCGGGTTGTAAAGTACTTTCAGCGGGGAGGAAGGCGATGCGGTTAATAACCGCGTCGATTGACGTTACCCGCAGAAGAAGCACCGGCTAACTCCGTGCCAGCAGCCGCGGTAATACGGAGGGTGCAAGCGTTAATCGGAATTACTGGGCGTAAAGCGCACGCAGGCGGTCTGTCAAGTCGGATGTGAAATCCCCGGGCTCAACCTGGGAACTGCATCCGAAACTGGCAGGCTTGAGTCTCGTAGAGGGGGGTAGAATTCCAGGTGTAGCGGTGAAATGCGTAGAGATCTGGAGGAATACCGGTGGCGAAGGCGGCCCCCTGGACGAAGACTGACGCTCAGGTGCGAAAGCGTGGGGAGCAAACAGGATTAGATACCCTGGTAGTCCACGCCGTAAACGATGTCGACTTGGAGGTTGTGCCCTTGAGGCGTGGCTTCCGGAGCTAACGCGTTAAGTCGACCGCCTGGGGAGTACGGCCGCAAGGTTAAAACTCAAATGAATTGACGGGGGCCCGCACAAGCGGTGGAGCATGTGGTTTAATTCGATGCAACGCGAAGAACCTTACCTGGTCTTGACATCCACAGAACTTTCCAGAGATGGATTGGTGCCTTCGGGAACTGTGAGACAGGTGCTGCATGGCTGTCGTCAGCTCGTGTTGTGAAATGTTGGGTTAAGTCCCGCAACGAGCGCAACCCTTATCCTTTGTTGCCAGCGGTTAGGCCGGGAACTCAAAGGAGACTGCCAGTGATAAACTGGAGGAAGGTGGGGATGACGTCAAGTCATCATGGCCCTTACGACCAGGGCTACACACGTGCTACAATGGCGCATACAAAGAGAAGCAATCTCGCGAGAGCTAGCGGACCTCATAAAGTGCGTCGTAGTCCGGATTGGAGTCTGCAACTCGACTCCATGAAGTCGGAATCGCTAGTAATCGTGAATCAGAATGTCACGGTGAATACGTTCCCGGGCCTTGTACACACCGCCCGTCACACCATGGGAGTGGGTTGCAAAAGAAGTAGGTAGCTTAACCTTCGGGAGGGCGCTTACCACTTTGTGATTCATGACTGGGGTGAAGTCGTAACAAGGTAACCGTAGGGGAACCTGCGGTTGGATCACCTCCTTACCTTAAAGAACCAATCCCTGCAGTGTCCACACAGATTGTCTGATGAAAAATAACGAGCAGTGAAAATCTCTGCAGGCTTGTAGCTCAGGTGGTTAGAGCGCACCCCTGATAAGGGTGAGGTCGGTGGTTCAAGTCCACTCAGGCCTACCAAATTTGCTCCCGTGCTTTGTTGTGCTGAAGCTCACATACATTACGTATGCTTCGCTCCATCACGCCGCGCCCGGAAACGAATTCAAGGTACAGAATTTAACTACGATGGGGCTATAGCTCAGCTGGGAGAGCGCCTGCTTTGCACGCAGGAGGTCTGCGGTTCGATCCCGCATAGCTCCACCATCCTCACTGTTCGTCACAAGAAAACTTCAGAGTACACATTCTGTGTGTGCTGCGAAGTTTTGCTCTTTAAAAATCTGGATCAAGCTGAAAATTGAAACACAGAACAATGCGAATTGTTCCGTAAGTCTCTCAAATTTTCGCAACTGATGATGTTTTACGAAACATCTTCGGGTTGTGAGGTTAAGCGACTAAGCGTACACGGTGGATGCCCTGGCAGTCAGAGGCGATGAAGGACGTGCTAATCTGCGAAAAGCGCCGGTAAGGTGATATGAACCGTTACAGCCGGCGATGTCCGAATGGGGAAACCCAGTGCAATCCGTTGCACTATCGTTAACTGAATACATAGGTTAACGAGGCGAACCGGGGGAACTGAAACATCTAAGTACCCCGAGGAAAAGAAATCAACCGAGATTCCCCCAGTAGCGGCGAGCGAACGGGGAACAGCCCAGAGCCTGAATCAGCCTGAGTGTTAGTGGAAGCGTCTGGAAAGTCGCGCGATACAGGGTGACAGCCCCGTACACAAAAACACACAGGTTGTGAGCTCGATGAGTAGGGCGGGACACGTGGTATCCTGTCTGAATATGGGGGGACCATCCTCCAAGGCTAAATACTCCTGACTGACCGATAGTGAACCAGTACCGTGAGGGAAAGGCGAAAAGAACCCCGGCGAGGGGAGTGAAACAGAACCTGAAACCGTGTACGTACAAGCAGTGGGAGCCTCTTTTATGGGGTGACTGCGTACCTTTTGTATAATGGGTCAGCGACTTATATTCTGTAGCAAGGTTAACCGTATAGGGGAGCCGCAGGGAAACCGAGTCTTAACTGGGCGTTAAGTTGCAGGGTATAGACCCGAAACCCGGTGATCTAGCCATGGGCAGGTTGAAGGTTGGGTAACACTAACTGGAGGACCGAACCGACTAATGTTGAAAAATTAGCGGATGACCTGTGGCTGGGGGTGAAAGGCCAATCAAACCGGGAGATAGCTGGTTCTCCCCGAAAGCTATTTAGGTAGCGCCTCGTGAATTCATCTCCGGGGGTAGAGCACTGTTTCGGCTAGGGGGCCATCCCGGCTTACCAACCCGATGCAAACTACGAATACCGGAGAATGTTATCACGGGAGACACACGGCGGGTGCTAACGTCCGTCGTGAAGAGGGAAACAACCCAGACCGCCAGCTAAGGTCCCAAAGTCATGGTTAAGTGGGAAACGATGTGGGAAGGCCCAGACAGCCAGGATGTTGGCTTAGAAGCAGCCATCATTTAAAGAAAGCGTAATAGCTCACTGGTCGAGTCGGCCTGCGCGGAAGATGTAACGGGGCTAAACCATGCACCGAAGCTGCGGCAGCGACACTATGTGTTGTTGGGTAGGGGAGCGTTCTGTAAGCCGTTGAAGGTGTGCTGTGAGGCATGCTGGAGGTATCAGAAGTGCGAATGCTGACATAAGTAACGATAAAGCGGGTGAAAAGCCCGCTCGCCGGAAGACCAAGGGTTCCTGTCCAACGTTAATCGGGGCAGGGTGAGTCGACCCCTAAGGCGAGGCCGAAAGGCGTAGTCGATGGGAAACAGGTTAATATTCCTGTACTTGGTGTTACTGCGAAGGGGGGACGGAGAAGGCTATGTCGGCCGGGCGACGGTTGTCCCGGTTTAAGCGTGTAGGTGTGTGTTCCAGGTAAATCCGGTTCACTTTAACACTGAGGCGTGATGACGAGGCACTACGGTGCTGAAGTGACAAATGCCCTGCTTCCAGGAAAAGCCTCTAAGCATCAGGTAACACGAAATCGTACCCCAAACCGACACAGGTGGTCAGGTAGAGAATACCAAGGCGCTTGAGAGAACTCGGGTGAAGGAACTAGGCAAAATGGTGCCGTAACTTCGGGAGAAGGCACGCTGGTGCGTAGGTGAAGCGACTTGCTCGCGGAGCTGAAACCAGTCGAAGATACCAGCTGGCTGCAACTGTTTATTAAAAACACAGCACTGTGCAAACACGAAAGTGGACGTATACGGTGTGACGCCTGCCCGGTGCCGGAAGGTTAATTGATGGGGTCAACCGCAAGGTGAAGCTCTTGATCGAAGCCCCGGTAAACGGCGGCCGTAACTATAACGGTCCTAAGGTAGCGAAATTCCTTGTCGGGTAAGTTCCGACCTGCACGAATGGCGTAATGATGGCCAGGCTGTCTCCACCCGAGACTCAGTGAAATTGAACTCGCTGTGAAGATGCAGTGTACCCGCGGCAAGACGGAAAGACCCCGTGAACCTTTACTATAGCTTGACACTGAACATTGAGCCTTGATGTGTAGGATAGGTGGGAGGCTTTGAAGCGTGGACGCCAGTCTGCGTGGAGCCAACCTTGAAATACCACCCTTTAATGTTTGATGTTCTAACGTGGACCCG
Source organism: Kosakonia sp. CCTCC M2018092 (assembly GCF_003864115.1). Lineage (NCBI taxonomy): Bacteria > Pseudomonadati > Pseudomonadota > Gammaproteobacteria > Enterobacterales > Enterobacteriaceae > Kosakonia > Kosakonia sp. CCTCC M2018092. The sequence continues at coordinate 4,606,750 of NZ_CP034225.1, read as the reverse complement.
TAATCCGGGTTGCGGACAGTGTCTGGTGGGTAGTTTGACTGGGGCGGTCTCCTCCTAAAGCGTAACGGAGGAGCACGAAGGTCAGCTAATCCTGGTCGGACATCAGGAGGTTAGTGCAATGGCATAAGCTGGCTTGACTGCGAGCGTGACGGCGCGAGCAGGTGCGAAAGCAGGTCATAGTGATCCGGTGGTTCTGAATGGAAGGGCCATCGCTCAACGGATAAAAGGTACTCCGGGGATAACAGGCTGATACCGCCCAAGAGTTCATATCGACGGCGGTGTTTGGCACCTCGATGTCGGCTCATCACATCCTGGGGCTGAAGTAGGTCCCAAGGGTATGGCTGTTCGCCATTTAAAGTGGTACGCGAGCTGGGTTTAGAACGTCGTGAGACAGTTCGGTCCCTATCTGCCGTGGGCGCTGGAGAATTGAGGGGGGCTGCTCCTAGTACGAGAGGACCGGAGTGGACGCATCACTGGTGTTCGGGTTGTCATGCCAATGGCACTGCCCGGTAGCTAAATGCGGAAGAGATAAGTGCTGAAAGCATCTAAGCACGAAACTTGCCCCGAGATGAGTTCTCCCTGAGACTTTAAGTCTCCTGAAGGAACGTTGAAGACGACGACGTTGATAGGCCGGGTGTGTAAGCGCAGCGATGCGTTGAGCTAACCGGTACTAATGAACCGTGAGGCTTAACCTTACAACGCCGAAGATGTTTTGGCGGATGAGAGACAGATTTTCAGCTGATACAGATTAAATGTTAAGTCCGAAGGATTTTGCGCAGCAGCAAGGCGGCAACTGAGACGAGACGACAGGAGCATACTGAAGTATGTGACTGTTGCGAGCGAAGGCAGCCAACGCAGGAGCGGCGTAAAAGACACAGGACGGAGCACAAAGAATTTGCCTGGCGGCACTAGCGCGGTGGTCCCACCTGACCCCATGCCGAACTCAGAAGTGAAACGCCGTAGCGCCGATGGTAGTGTGGGGTCTCCCCATGCGAGAGTAGGGAACTGCCAGGCATCAAATTAAGCAGTAAACCGGGGCAACAAACCGGTGGTTGTAGAAAAATTCGGTGGAGCGGTAGTTCAGTCGGTTAGAATACCTGCCTGTCACGCAGGGGGTCGCGGGTTCGAGTCCCGTCCGTTCCGCCACCCTAATTAGGGGCGTAGTTCAATTGGTAGAGCACCGGTCTCCAAAACCGGGTGTTGGGGGTTCGAGTCCCTCCGCCCCTGCCAGAAATAATCCTTAGCATCTGCTAAGGATTTTTTTTTGCCTTTTTTCAGGCAACTCCCCTCTTGCGCCAGTACCTTTCTGATACTTCAAAAGATCTGAAGAGCGTCCTTGCCCTCCAGAACGCCCTATTCGATAACGTTAACCTTCAAAAGATCCTTTATCTGGCTCTGTTTATCACTGTTTTGCAGCCAGATCGCATATAACGGGCGCGAGAGTGTCTCTGTATCGACAACACGATATAGGCTCTCTTTCGGCTCAGCCCATGAAACGGGCAACCAGGTACAACCATTTAGTTTTGGTAATTGTTGATGCGCCACTTCTGCTGAACTGGTCGTTAACGTCGGCACGTCATCACTGGCGATCAGTCCCGACTCATGTTGCTGGAAGTCCGGCCCCCACTCCAGGCGTAAGTAGTTGAGATCGTTTTTCTTCTTCTCTGGCTCGGCGCTATAAAGAGCAAGCGTGAAATGGCCTAATAACTGGCTGCTGAACTCATCCATCTTTGGCGTCTCGGTTGTTATCAGCAGATCGAGTTGCCTCTCATGTAACTGTTTTACCAGTGATTGTCGTTGCGCAATGCGCGCTTCAAACTGAAGGTTATCTTGCAAATGGTAAAGCCGGGAGAGCCAGTCACTCAGCATACATTCCCAAAGCGATGCGCTGGCACCAATTGAAAACTGATGATGCCGCGACGTATGTGCTACCTCTTTGCGGGCAGCTTGCCAGGTACTCATAAGCGTTTCTGCATAGGGCAGCAGCTTCTCACCGGCCGCGGTCAGGCGGATATTATTACGATGGCGGGTGAAGAGATTAACCCCCAATTGGTTCTCCAGCTGGCGGATACGAAAGCTCACCGCGGACTGCGTGAGATAAAGTGCTTCCGCTGCGCGCCCGAAGTGACGAGTCCTGCTCACTTCGAGGAAAGTTTTTAACAATTCCGTATCCACTGTTTTCTCCGCAAAATTTTTTGTCGTAATGATTTAAATGTTTTGTTTTACACTCTGTCAAGCGTAACTAATACTCCGCGCCATAAATAGCTCGGCCAAAGAATTAGGAGCGTGCAGGATGGCGGAAAGCTTTACGACGACTAATCGTTTTTTCGACAATAAAAATTATCCTCGCGGGTTCTCCCGTCACGGTGATTTCACCATCAAAGAGGCGCAACTGCTTGAACGTCATGGTTATGCTTTTAACGAGCTGGAACTCGGCAAGCGTGAACCGGTGACTGAAGAAGAGAACCAGTTTGTTGCCGTTTGCCGTGGTGAGCGTGAACCCAACACGGAAGCTGAACGTGTATGGATCAAGTATATGGCACGCATCAAACGTCCGAAGCGTTTCCATACTCTCTCAGGTGGAAAACCGCAGATGGAAGGCGCGGAAGATTACACTGAATCCGAGGATTAAGAAGAAAGGGGCTCCGGCCCCTTTTTTTATGCCAACATATTTTGTAGATGAATGAGTAGCCTGTCGATTGCCCGGTAACTTAGCGCTTCCTGCAAATGTTCCCGACGAATGGTTTCCTGTTGTTCAAGATCCGCGATGGTTCTGGCTACTTTAAGCAACCGCTGCCAGGCGCGTACAGATAAACCCAGCCGTGTCAGCGTCTCTTCCAGCCATTTCCCATCTTCTTTCGTCAGCGCACAGAAGCGCCTGGTTTCACTGCTCTCCAGTTGCGCGTTGAGCTTTTGCTGGCGCTGATGCTGTTGTGCCTGCGCTTCAACCACTCGTGCACGCACAGCGTCGCTGCCTTCACCCCCTTGTTGTGGTTCACTCATCAAACCGCGTGCGGGCAACGGTATCTCCAGGGAGAGATCGAAGCGGTCGAGAAAAGGGCCGGATAACTTTCCCAGATAACGTAACGTTTGCTCGGGCGAACAGCGATTATGTTTGCCCTGATAATGGCCGGTTGGGCTTGGATTCATAGCTGCGATCAATTGAAAGCGGGCGGGGAAAGTGACTTTTGCCCGTGTACGCGAAATATGGATCTGCCCGGATTCAATTGGTTCACGTAATGCATCGAGAACACGGCGTTCAAATTCGGGGAGCTCATCAAGAAAAAGCACGCCGTTATGCGCCAGAGAGATCTCGCCTGGTGCAGGAATGGAGCCTCCTCCAACCATGGCGGTTAATGAGGCGCTGTGATGCGGCGATCGAAACGGCCTGCGCTTCCAGTGGCGGGTCAAGCTTGCGCTATTGATTAAGCTCATCACCGCCGCGCTCTCTAATGCTTCGGTATTAGAGAGCGGAGGAAGTAAGCCGCTCATTCGGCTGGCCAGCATGGTTTTCCCCGTACCCGGCGGGCCAATCAGAAGCAAGTTATGCCCTCCGGCCGCTGTAATTTCCAGTGCACGCTTCCCTTGCTCCTGACCAATAATGTCCCGCAAATCCTCTCTGTGCTCATCTTCCAGCGCAGCCAGGGGGGTAGGGTTCAACAACCTCTGTTTACCTTCCAGAAACGCACACACCTCCAGAAGATGATTCGCCACCAGACACGCCTGCGTCTCCGCCAGGCTCGCTTCCGCTTCGTTCTCTTTCGCAATAACAATTCGCCTGTTAGCCTTCACGGCTTCCATAACGCACGAGATAGCGCCGGGAACGCCGCGTAACGCGCCCGTAAGCGCTAACTCACCGACGAATTCGTAATGGTCGAGTGACGCCGCGTTCACCTGCTCAGAGGCCGCCAGGAGCGCGATAGCGATAGGTAAGTCATATCGCCCACCCTCTTTAGGCAGATCTGCGGGCGCCAGGTTAATGGTGATCCGCTTTGCGGGGAAATCATAACCACTATTGATGACGGCACTGCGTACGCGATCGCGGGCCTCCTTAACCGTCGTTTCGGGCAGCCCGACAATGGTTAATCCTGGCAGCCCATTGCTGATATGGACTTCGACGGTGACAAGCGGAGCGGCGACACCTAACACCGCTCTTGTATAAATTACTGACAACGCCATAGACCCTCCTTGTCGATAGCATTATCTCGCTGCCTCCTGCTTTTTTCATCGAGCAGATATTGTTATTACGCGTTTGTTTCCAACATATCGCTGCAATTTCGTATATGTTTCGCCACGCTGGAAGGGAGTTCACAACTTGCCAGCCAGCCGATAAAGCGTGAAATATTTTCACCTCATATTTTTGCTATATAAAACAAACGCTTTTTAGTTAATCCCCTTACCTTTCAAATGAGGCGTCATAATTTTTTCTTGTGCCACATCGCAAATCTGTGTTACCTCTTTAGGCATTCCTTCGAACATGAAGCAAGAACGAACAACTATGACAGCCCTTCTACGAGTGATTAGCCTTATCGTGATTAGCGTGGTGGTGATTATTATCCCACCGTGCGGGGCTGCACTTGGACGAGGAAAGGCTTAGAAATCAAGCCTTAACGAACTAAGACCCCCGCACCGAAAGGTCCGGGGGTTTTTTTATCACCAAAAAACGCAAATCAGGAACAGAAATGAATATCAGCATAAAATTCTGTTTCTCACGATATTCGACGGGGATGTAGCTATGAATGGAGCACAATGGGTGGTACATGCGTTGCGAGCGCAGCAGGTCGATACGGTTTTCGGCTATCCTGGCGGTGCAATCATGCCGGTTTACGATGCGCTATATGACGGCGGCGTGGAACACCTATTGTGTCGGCATGAGCAGGGCGCGGCGATGGCGGCTATCGGGTATGCTCGCGCAACGGGTAAAACCGGCGTCTGCATCGCCACTTCCGGCCCGGGTGCGACGAACTTAATCACCGGTCTTGCGGATGCCCTGCTTGATTCCGTTCCGGTGGTGGCGATCACCGGGCAGGTTGCTGCTCCGCTGATTGGCACTGACGCTTTTCAGGAAGTGGATGTGCTGGGCATGTCTCTCTCCTGTACCAAACACAGCTTCCTGGTTGACTCCCTTGATTCTCTGCCGCGCGTGATGGCGGAAGCGTTTCATATCGCCAATTCTGGTCGCCCCGGCCCGGTGTTAGTTGATATCCCGAAAGATATTCAGCTGGCCGTTGGTAACTGGGAGCCGGACTTCGTTACTGAGCAGGAGGAGGTCGCATTTCCTCAGGCTGAGGTTTCTCAGGCCACAGCGATGCTCGCCCAGGCGAAAAAACCGATGCTCTACGTTGGCGGTGGTGTGGGGATGGCGCAAGCGGTACCTGCCCTGCGTGAATTCCTGACAGAGACGCAAATGCCGGTTGCCTGCACGTTGAAAGGCTTAGGCGCGGTAGCATCTGACTACCCCTATTACCTTGGTATGCTGGGCATGCACGGCACGAAAGCGGCTAACTTTGCCGTACAGGAGTGTGATTTGCTGATTGCCGTTGGCGCACGTTTTGATGATCGTGTAACCGGCAAACTGAACACCTTCGCGCCTCATGCTCGCGTTATCCATATGGATATCGACCCGGCAGAGATGAGCAAGCTGCGCCAGGCGCACGTTGCATTACAGGGCGATTTAAATGCGCTGCTGCCTGCGCTGCAACAGCAGCTTGCGATCGATGAGTGGCGTCAACACTGTGCCGATCTGCGCCACGAACATGCCTGGCGCTACGATCACCCCGGCGAAGCGATCTATGCTCCGCTGCTGTTAAAGCAGCTCTCCGATCGCAAACCGGAAAACAGCGTCGTGACGACGGATGTTGGCCAGCATCAGATGTGGGCTGCCCAGCATCTGAGCTTTACCCGCCCAGAAAACTTCATCACCTCCAGCGGCTTAGGCACCATGGGCTTTGGCCTGCCCGCCGCTGTTGGTGCGCAGGTTGCGCGTCCGGACGATACGGTAATCTGTATCTCCGGTGACGGCTCCTTCATGATGAATGTGCAGGAGTTGGGCACCGTAAAACGCAAGCAGTTACCGCTGAAGATCGTTTTACTCGATAACCAGCGATTAGGGATGGTTCGCCAATGGCAGCAGTTGTTCTTCAATGAGCGTTACAGTGAAACCACCCTGACCGATAACCCCGATTTTCTCATGCTGGCCAACGCCTTCGGCATCCCAGGCCAACACATTACCCGTAAAGACCAGGTTGAAGCGGCACTCGACGCAATGCTCTCAAGCGATGGGCCCTATCTGCTTCATGTCTCGATCGACGAGCTCGAGAATGTCTGGCCGCTGGTGCCGCCCGGTGCCAGTAACTCACAAATGCTGGAGAAATTATCATGATGCACCATGACGTCGCTGTTGAAGCCCGCTTTAATCCGGAAACATTAGAACGCGTGCTGCGCGTAGTGCGCCATCGTGGCTTTCAGGTATGTGCAATGAACATGGAAACGGCCTGCGATGCGCGCAACATAAATATTGAATTGACCGTTGCCAGCCCGCGGCCTGTCGAATTACTGTTTAGCCAGTTGAGCAAACTTGTCGACGTTGCCAGGGTCGATATCCGGCAGCGCGCTACATCATCATCATCACAACAGATCCGCGCGTAAGCGCAAAAGGAAGAATAATGACGACGAAAAAAGCAGACTACATTTGGTCCAATGGCGAGATGGTACGTTGGGAAGACGCGAAAGTTCACGTAATGTCTCACGCATTGCACTACGGTACGTCTGTATTTGAAGGTATCCGCTGCTATGACTCGCACAAAGGGCCAGTTGTTTTCCGCCATCGTGAGCATATGCAACGTCTGCGCGACTCCGCCAAAATCTACCGCTTCCCGGTCTCCCAGAGCGTCGACGAGCTGATGGAAGCCTGCCGCGCGGTGATCCGTAAAAACAACCTGACCAGCGCCTATATCCGTCCGCTGGTGTTTGTCGGTGATGTCGGCATGGGCGTTAACCCGCCGGCAGACTACACCACCGATGTCATCATCGCCGCCTTCCCGTGGGGAGCCTATCTGGGCGCAGAAGCGCTGGATCAGGGCATCGATGCGATGGTCTCCTCCTGGAATCGCGTCGCGCCGAACACCATTCCAACGGCTGCGAAAGCGGGCGGTAACTATCTTTCCTCCCTGCTGGTCGGTAGCGAAGCGCGCCGCCACGGTTATCAGGAGGGGATCGCGCTGGACGTTCACGGTTATATCTCTGAAGGCGCAGGCGAAAACCTCTTCGAAGTGAAAGATGGCATCCTGTTTACGCCGCCGTTCACCTCCTCCGCGCTGCCGGGCATTACTCGCGACGCTATCATCAAGCTGGCAAAAGATCTCGGTATCGAAGTGCGCGAGCAGGTGCTGTCTCGTGAATCCCTCTACCTGGCCGACGAAGTCTTTATGTCCGGCACCGCGGCTGAGATCACGCCGGTGCGCAGCGTCGATGGTATTCAGGTTGGCGAAGGTCGCTGTGGCCCGGTCACCAAACGTATTCAGCAAGCATTCTTTGGCCTCTTCACCGGTGAAACGGAAGATAAGTGGGGCTGGTTGGATCAAGTTAATCCATAAATACCCGTCATACTTCAGGTTGTCGGTGTGTTGGCGACACGCGTTCGGCCCAGTCACTTACTTATGTAAGCTCCTGGGAATTCGCTCGCTTGTCGCTTTCCTGCAACCCGAATTATTTAGGGTAGAGCAAATAAATATGGGATGGCACGCACCATCCCATCGACAAGACAGACGGGAGTAAAGAGCATGCCTAAGTACCGTTCCGCCACCACCACTCATGGGCGCAATATGGCGGGTGCCCGCGCGCTGTGGCGCGCTACCGGAATGACCGATGACGATTTCGGTAAGCCGATCATTGCCGTCGTCAACTCGTTTACCCAGTTCGTGCCAGGCCACGTACATCTGCGCGATCTCGGTAAGCTGGTTGCGGAGCAGATCGAAGCCGCAGGCGGCGTGGCGAAAGAGTTTAATACCATCGCCGTGGATGACGGCATCGCCATGGGTCACGGCGGCATGCTTTACTCTCTGCCTTCGCGCGAGCTTATCGCCGACTCCGTTGAATATATGGTGAATGCCCACTGCGCCGACGCGATGGTGTGCATCTCCAACTGCGACAAAATCACCCCGGGGATGTTGATGGCTTCCCTGCGCCTGAACGTTCCGGTCATTTTTGTCTCCGGCGGCCCGATGGAAGCCGGGAAAACCAAACTCTCCGACCAGATCATCAAGCTCGATCTGGTGGACGCAATGATTCAGGGCGCGGACCCGAAAGTCTCCGACGATCAGAGCGAGCAGGTTGAGCGCTCCGCCTGCCCGACCTGCGGCTCCTGCTCAGGCATGTTTACCGCCAACTCGATGAACTGTCTGACCGAAGCGCTCGGCCTGTCACAGCCGGGTAACGGTTCGTTGCTGGCCACCCACGCCGATCGCAAAGAGCTCTTTATCAACGCTGGTAAACGCATTGTTGAGCTGACCAAACGTTACTACGAGCAGGACGATGAAACCGCGCTGCCGCGCGCTATCGCCAGCAAAGCAGCCTTTGAAAACGCCATGACGCTGGATATCGCCATGGGCGGCTCCACCAATACCGTGCTGCACCTGCTGGCAGCAGCGCAGGAAGCGGAAATTGATTTCACCATGAGTGATATCGACCGTCTCTCCCGCCATGTGCCGCAGCTGTGCAAAGTGGCACCGAGCACGCAGAAATACCACATGGAAGATGTTCACCGCGCGGGCGGGGTGCTGGGCATTCTGGGCGAGCTGGATCGCGCCGGGCTGCTCAATCGCGAGGTGAAAAACGTGCTCGGCCTGACGCTGCCGCAGACGCTGGAAAAATATGATGTGATGCTGACCGAGGACGAGGCGGTGAAAACCATGTTCCGCGCGGGTCCGGCAGGCATTCGCACCACCCAGGCGTTCTCACAGAATTGCCGCTGGGATACGCTGGATGACGATCGCGCCGAAGGGTGTATCCGCTCCCTTGAGCACGCTTACAGCCAGGAGGGTGGTCTGGCGGTGCTGTACGGCAACTTCGCGGAGAACGGCTGTATCGTTAAGACCGCGGGCGTTGATGACAGCAACCTGACCTTTACCGGCCCGGCGAAAGTGTATGAAAGCCAGGATGCGGCGGTTGAAGCGATCCTCGGCGGGAAAGTGGTCGCGGGCGATGTGGTGGTTATTCGTTATGAAGGGCCGAAAGGCGGGCCGGGCATGCAAGAGATGCTCTATCCGACCAGCTTCCTGAAATCAATGGGTCTCGGCAAAGCGTGCGCGCTGATCACCGACGGTCGTTTCTCTGGCGGTACCTCTGGCCTCTCTATTGGCCACGTTTCACCGGAAGCTGCCAGCGGCGGCAATATCGGTTTGATTGAAGATGGCGACATCATCGCAATTGATATCCCGAACCGTGGGATCCAGCTGCAGTTGAGCGACCGCGATCTGGCGGCCCGCCGCGAAGCGCAGGAAGCCCGTGGCGATAAAGCCTGGACCCCGGTCAACCGTGAGCGCCAGGTCTCCTTTGCGCTGCGCGCTTACGCGACTCTCGCTACCAGTGCGGATAAAGGCGCAGTACGCGACAAATCCAAACTGGGAGGTTAATGATGGCCGACGCCCAACCCCTCTCTGCCGCCCCCGAAGGGGCGGAGTATCTGCGCGCCGTGCTGCGCGCGCCGGTCTATGAAGTGGCTCAAGTAACGCCGCTGCAGAAGATGGAGAAGATCTCTGCCCGGCTGGATAACGTTGTGCTGGTGAAGCGGGAAGACCGCCAGCCGGTGCACAGCTTTAAGCTGCGCGGGGCCTACGCGATGATCGCCGGCCTGAGCGCAGAACAGAAAGCCCACGGCGTGATCACCGCCTCGGCGGGCAATCATGCCCAGGGTGTAGCGCTATCATCCACGCGGCTCGGCATCAAATCGCTGATCGTTATGCCGGTTGCGACGGCGGATATCAAAGTTGACGCAGTGCGCGCGTTTGGCGGCGAAGTGCTGCTCCACGGCGCAAACTTTGACGAAGCGAAGGCCAAAGCGATTACCCTCTCGCAGCAGCAGGGTTACACCTTTGTGCCGCCGTTCGATCACCCAATGGTGATTGCCGGCCAGGGTACGCTGGCGCTGGAGCTGTTGCAGCAGGATGCGCATATCGATCGCATCTTTGTGCCGGTCGGTGGCGGCGGGCTGGCGGCGGGCGTCGCGGTGTTGATTAAACAGCTGATGCCGCAAATCAAAGTGATTGCTGTAGAAGCGGAAGATTCCGCCTGCCTGAAAGCGGCACTGGACGCCGGTTATCCTGTCGACCTGCCGCGCGTGGGTCTGTTTGCCGAAGGCGTGGCGGTAAAACGCATTGGTGATGAGACCTTCCGGCTCTGCCAGTCCTACCTTGATGACATCATCACCGTCGATAGCGATGCCATCTGTGCGGCAATGAAAGATCTGTTTGAAGATGTCCGCGCGGTAGCGGAACCCTCAGGCGCGCTGGCGCTGGCGGGGATGAAAAAGTATATCGCCAAACATAACATTCGCGGCGAGCGACTTGCGCATGTGCTCTCCGGCGCGAACGTCAACTTCCACGGCCTGCGCTATGTCTCCGAGCGCTGCGAGCTGGGCGAACAGCGCGAAGCATTGCTGGCGGTCACCATTCCGGAGGAGAAGGGCAGCTTCCTCAAATTCTGCCAGCTGCTGGGCGGGCGCTCAGTGACGGAATTTAACTACCGCTTCGCGGATGCGAAAGATGCCTGCATTTTTGTCGGCGTGCGGCTGAGCCGCGGGCTGGAAGAGCGCAAAGAGATCCTCGATCTGCTCCATGAAGGCGGCTACAGCGTGGTGGATCTCTCCGATGATGAGATGGCGAAGCTGCACGTGCGCTATATGGTGGGCGGTCGCCCGTCCAAGCCGTTGCAGGAGCGTCTTTACAGCTTCGAATTCCCGGAGTCGCCGGGCGCGCTGCTGAAATTCCTGCATACGCTGGGCACCCACTGGAATATCTCGCTGTTCCACTACCGCAGCCACGGCACCGATTACGGGCGCGTGCTGGCGGCGTTTGAGCTGGGCGAGCATGAGCCGGATTTCGAAACCCGGCTTAATGAGCTGGGCTATGAGTGTCACGATGAGACCCATAACCCGGCGTTTCGCTTCTTCCTCGCCGGTTAATGGCCCGGCAGGATCTGCCAGAACGCGTTAATAAGCGGCTCATGCAGCCGCTTTTTTTGTGCGCAGACGCCAAGCTCGAAAGGCGTTTTTTCATCGCTACGCTCAAGGATCATCACGCGGTTGCGCACCGGTTCAGGGCTATTCTCCAGCACCACTTCCGGGATTAACGCCACGCCACAGCCCAGCGCAACCATCGAAACCATCGCTTCATGACCGCCGACGGTGGCATAAATCGACGGATTGCTGATTTTATGGCGGCGGAACCAGAGCTCAATACGGCGGCGCACCGGTCCCTGATCGGGCAGAATAAACGGTACCGTCGACCAGTCCGGATCGGGCTGCGAGACCTGGTTGCGTACCGGGCAGGGCAGCGCCGGGGCAATCAGCACGACCGTGAGATTCTCCAGCATCGAAAAGGCCACGGCACCTGGCAGCGTCTCCGGCTTGCCGGCAATCGCCAGATCCGCTTCGCCGGTTACCACTTTTTCCATCGCATCGGCGGCATCGCCGGTAGAGAGCTTAATCTCCACCGACGGGTGTTCCGCGCGAAAGCGATCGAGTATCGGTGGTAAATGGCTGTACGCCGCGGTCACAGAACAGAAGAGATGCAGTTCGCCGGAAAGCGAAGGGCCTTGCTGATCGAGCGTGTGCCGCAGCTGCTGATACTGCAATAACGTCTGCTGGGCGAAAACCCGCAGCTCTTCGCCCGCTTCGGTCAGCGTGACGGTGCGGTTATCACGCACAAAGAGCGGTTGGCCGAGATCCTCTTCCAGCCGCTGGATCTGGCGCGAAAGTGTTGAGGGGCTGACATGCATGGCGCGCGCGCTGCGGCCAAAATGGCGGCTCTCGGCCAGGTGCAGAAACATTTTCAGATCGCGTAAATCCATGAGACCCGCTCCACAAAATTACATTGCAAAAATTGCAATGTCACATTGTTAATATATCAATTTAAGCAACGCATTTCCTGACATATAGTGGGTTCAACCTCGCGCAACAGCGAATCGAACAATAAGCACGACACAACATCTACGGAGTACACCATGGCTAACTACTTTAATACACTGAACCTGCGCCAGCAGCTGGCGCAGCTGGGCAAATGTCGCTTTATGACGCGTGAAGAATTTGCTGATGGCGCAAGCTACCTTCAGGGTAAAAAAGTGGTCATCGTCGGCTGTGGCGCACAGGGTCTCAACCAGGGGCTGAATATGCGTGACTCCGGTCTGGATATCGCTTACGCCCTGCGTGCGGAAGCGATCGCCGAGAAGCGCGCCTCCTGGCGTAAAGCGACTGAAAACGGTTTTAAAGTTGGCACTTACGAAGAGCTGATCCCGCAGGCGGATCTGGTGGTAAACCTGACGCCGGACAAACAGCACTCTGACGTTGTGCGTACGGTTCAGCCGCTGATGAAAGATGGCGCGGCGCTTGGTTACTCTCACGGTTTCAACATCGTCGAAGTGGGCGAGCAGATCCGTAAAGATATCACCGTGGTGATGGTGGCGCCGAAGTGTCCAGGTACCGAAGTGCGCGAAGAGTATAAGCGTGGTTTCGGCGTGCCGACGCTGATTGCGGTTCACCCGGAAAACGATCCGAAAGGCGAAGGCATGGCGATTGCCAAAGCCTGGGCCGCAGCGACTGGCGGTCATCGCGCTGGCGTGCTGGAATCCTCCTTCGTTGCCGAAGTGAAATCTGACCTGATGGGCGAGCAAACCATCCTCTGCGGCATGCTGCAGGCGGGTTCGCTGCTCTGCTTTGACAAGCTGGTGGCTGAAGGTACCGATCCGGCCTATGCGGAAAAACTGATCCAGTTCGGCTGGGAGACCATTACCGAAGCGCTGAAGCAGGGCGGTATCACGCTGATGATGGACCGCCTCTCCAACCCGGCGAAACTGCGTGCTTACGCGCTCTCCGAGCAGCTGAAAGGCATTATGGCGCCGCTGTTCCAGAAGCATATGGATGACATCATCTCCGGCGAATTCTCCTCCGGCATGATGGCTGACTGGGCGAACGACGATAAGAAACTGCTGACCTGGCGTGAAGAGACCGGTAAAACCGCGTTTGAAACCGCGCCGCAGTATGAAGGCAAAATCAGCGAGCAGGAGTACTTCGACAAAGGCGTACTGATGATCGCGATGGTGAAAGCGGGCGTTGAGCTGGCATTCGAAACCATGGTCGCTTCCGGCATCATCGAAGAGTCGGCGTACTACGAATCTCTGCACGAACTGCCGCTGATCGCCAATACCATCGCGCGTAAGCGTCTGTACGAAATGAACGTGGTGATCTCCGATACCGCCGAGTACGGTAACTATCTCTTCTCATACGCCTGTGTGCCGCTGCTGAAAGAGTTTATGACCACGCTGCAGACCGGCGACCTGGGCAAAGCGATTGCTGAAGGTGCGGTTGATAACGCGCAGCTGCGCGATGTGAACGAAGCGATTCGCAGCCATGAGATTGAGAAAGTGGGTCACAAACTGCGTGGGTATATGAAAGATATGAAGCGTATCGCCGTCGCAGGTTGATTTTCGCAGAACAGGAACAGAAGCCCGGTAAATGCTACCGGGCTTTTTTATTAGTTGCGGTACAGCACTTTGATGATGTGGTAACCGAACTGGGTGTGCAGCGGGCCGGTTGGCTCCAGCACCGGGCAGGAGAAGACCACTTTATCGAACGCCGGAACCATCTGGCCCTGGCGGAATTCACCTAAGTGACCGCCCTTTTTGCCTGACGGGCAGATAGAGTGTTTTTTCGCCAGCTTCTCGAAATCGCCGCCGTTTTTGATCTGCTCCAGCAGGTCCAGCGCCAGTTTCTCTTCTTTAACAAGGATATGCAGTGCTGCTGCAGTTTTTGCCATGATCGTGCCTTGAGTGAGGTTATTGAGGCTGGCTATACTACCACGCCTTTATACACTTCGGCCTTCAGCCTGCCTCTTTGTTGGCCCGTCGTCGCCTTGCCGAATCGGTATATTTTCCCTGACTTTTATTGAGTGATGTTTCTTTATGCGTTTAAACCCCGGACAACAACAAGCCGTCGAATTTGTCACCGGACCTTGCCTGGTGCTTGCAGGCGCGGGATCCGGTAAAACACGCGTGATCACCAATAAGATCGCCCACCTGATCCGCGGCTGTGGCTATCAGGCGAAGCATATTGCCGCCGTCACCTTTACCAACAAAGCGGCGCGCGAAATGAAAGAGCGCGTGGCGCAGACGTTGGGTCGCAAAGAGGCGCGCGGCTTGATGATCTCAACCTTCCATACGCTGGGCCTGACCATCATCAAGCGTGAATATGCTGCGCTTGGCATGAAAGCCAACTTCTCGCTGTTTGACGACACCGATCAGGTGGCGCTGCTCAAAGATCTTACCGAAGGGGTGATCGATGACGATAAGGTCGTGCTGCAACAGCTGATCTCGACGATCTCCAACTGGAAAAACGATCTGCTGACGCCGCAGCAGGCTGCCGCGCAGGCGGCGGGCGAACGGGATCGCATTTTCGCGCACTGCTATGGTCTGTACGACGCGCATATGAAGGCGTGTAACGTTCTCGACTTTGACGATCTGATTTTGCTGCCGACGCTGCTATTACAGCGCAATGAAGAGGTGCGCGAGCGCTGGCAGAACAAAATCCGCTACCTGCTGGTGGATGAGTATCAGGACACCAACACCAGCCAGTATGAGCTGGTAAAACTGCTGGTGGGCCAGCGCGCGCGCTTTACGGTGGTGGGGGATGACGATCAGTCGATCTACTCCTGGCGCGGCGCGCGACCGCAAAACCTTGTTCTGCTAAGCCAGGATTTCCCTGCGTTACAGGTGGTGAAGCTGGAGCAGAACTACCGCTCTTCCGGGCGCATTCTGAAAGCGGCCAACATTCTTATTGCCAATAACCCGCACGTTTTTGAAAAGCGGCTCTTTTCGGAGCTGGGCTACGGCACCGAGTTAAAAGTCCTCAGCGCCAACCATGAAGAGCATGAGGCGGAGCGCGTGACCGGCGAGCTGATCGCCCATCACTTCATCAATAAAACGCAATATAAGGATTATGCGATCCTCTATCGCGGCAACCACCAGTCGCGCGTGTTTGAAAAATTCCTGATGCAGAACCGTATTCCTTACAAAATTTCCGGCGGCACCTCGTTCTTCTCGCGCCCGGAAATTAAGGATCTGCTCGCTTACCTGCGCGTACTTACCAATAGTGATGATGACAGCGCTTTTCTGCGCATCGTTAATACGCCGAAGCGCGAGATTGGTTCCGCGACGCTGCAAAAACTGGGCGAATGGGCGATGGTGCGCAATAAGAGCCTGTTTGCCGCCAGCTTTGACGTCGGCCTTAACCAGACGCTGACCGGGCGCGGTTATGAAGCGTTAACGCGCTTCACCCAATGGCTCGGCGAGATCCAGCGCCTGGCGGAGCGTGAACCAATCGCCGCGGTGCGCGATTTGATTCACGGTATTGATTACGAATCCTGGCTATTTGAAACCTCGCCCAGCCCGAAAGCCGCTGAAATGCGCATGAAAAACGTCAATACGCTGTTTGGCTGGATGACCGAAATGCTCGAAGGTAATGAACTGGATGAAGCGATGACGCTGGCCGAAGTGGTCACGCGCTTTACCCTGCGCGATATGATGGAGCGCGGCGAAAGCGATGATGAATCGGATCAGGTGCAGTTAATGACCCTGCATGCTTCCAAAGGCCTCGAGTTCCCCTATGTCTTTTTAGTCGGCATGGAGGAGGGGCTGCTGCCGCACCAGAGCAGTATTGATGAGGACAACGTCGATGAAGAGCGACGTCTGGCTTATGTGGGCATTACCCGTGCGCAAAAAGAGCTGATCTTTACCCTGTGCAAAGAGCGTCGCCAGTATGGCGAGCTGGTGCGCCCGGAGCCGAGCCGCTTCTTGCTGGAACTGCCGCAGGACGATCTTATTTGGGAGCAGGAGCGTAAAGTCATCAGTGCTGAAGAGCGGATGCATAAAGGCCAGGCCAACGTTGCCAATATTCGCGCCATGCTGGCAAAAGCGAAGGGCCAATAAAATAAGCGGAAGCTTCCAGATTAATTATCGGGAAGCTTCTGATTTTATTTCCTTAAATATTATTCAGAATTTTGTTTTCTATTAAAGCATATTTATTGCATGTCTAATTCTCTCCGCTATTAATCGTGACCCTCTTCGCACTCTTATTAAATGAAGAGATATATCTCGTATAATCTTTGACATTATCAAATGGCGCTTGTAGTTTAATTTATGTCACATCTCTGCTGTATATTAGTTATTTATATTTACTGTCTAAACATGTTTATAAGGATATAAATATGAGTGAAAATCTCGATCACTTTCTTCGGTCATTAATTGATAAGCTAACGGATTATGATACCGCAGAGCTTAATCACGATACCCCCATCGAAGCGCTGGAGCTGGTTAGCCTTGACTTTGTGACTATCAAAGTCGAAGCGAAAAAGGTGCTTGGCATTGATATCGATTTGAATGCATTAGCGCAGTCGCAGCCCGAAACATACGGCGATTTAATCGACTATTTGCAAAAAAACGTTCTGCGGGGGGAATAAAATGGACGCAGGTGCATATCAGGGACAACGCGTTGTTATTACAGGCTATGGTGCCATTTGCTCATTAGGCGAGAATAGCGAGCAAATATGGCAAGCGATACGCGATAAAAAAACAGGCTATGAAATATGGGATGATCCGGGAAAAGGCGTCGGCGCTAAATTCTTCGGTCGGGTTAATTCTCCCCTAAATCTCTCTCGCTTCTCGAGAAAAGTCCTTAAAAACGCCCCGCGTTTTGCCGAGTTCGGCCTGATTGCCGCGGATGAAGCCATCACCATGGCCTTTGGTAATGAGCAGGATATCTTTTCCCACTACGATCCGTGCGACTGCGGCGTCATCTTTGGTACCGGCTGGGCGGGGTTTGATTGCTCAACCATCAACTATTATGCCTATTCCGATCCCCACTCGCTGACCGCATCGGCGCATAGCTGTTTTCACTCGATGCCGAGCATTGGCACCTCACTTATCACCGTCAACTGGAAGCTCAGGGGCTATCAAAATAGCCCGGTTGCCGCCTGTGCCACGGGCAATATCGCCATCGGCGATGCCTATGAAATTATCAAAAGCGGAAAAGCGCGGATGATGATTGCTGGCGGCGGCGAGAGCCTGATGCAGCCTTTTACCGTCTGGTCTGTCGACATTCTTGGTGCCTTGTCGAAAGAGCAGCAGGATGTTGTTAAGGCCTGCTGTCCTTTCAGCCTGGACAGAAGTGGGTTCATCCTCTCCGAGGGTGCCGCGACCGTCTGTCTTGAGCGGCTGGAAGATGCGCTGGCGCGTAATGCGACTATCTATGGTGAAGTGGTGGGCTATGCGAATCACAGCGATGCTTACGTCAATCTCACCGCGCCTGCGCCGGATCTTATTGGCAGAGTAACCACCATCCAGCGGGCGATGGCGTATGCCGGGCTTGGGGTTGAGGACATTGACTATATCAATGCCCACGGTACCTCGACGCCGATGAATGATTACAACGAAACGCTGGTGCTAAAAGAGGTATTTGGCGAGCGCGCACATGCTATTCCGGTTTCCAGCACCAAATCCTATACGGGGCATCTTATTGCCGCGGCTGGCGGGGCGGAAACGATCTTCTGCCTGAAAAGTATGGCCGATCGGATGATCCCGGCGACGATAAATCTTCAGCGCCCGGACCCGAAGTGCGATCTCAACTATGTCCCTAATAACCATCTGTTTGGTCAAAAATTAGATCATGTCATCAACGTGAATTACGGCTTTGGTGGGGCAAACAGCTGCCTGGTACTGAAGAGGTTCTCCGCATGATAAGACGCTATGGCGCGCAGGATATCGAGCGGTGGGCGCAATTTTCCGGCGATCGCAATCGTGTTCACTTTGATAAAGACTTTGCGATAAAAAATGGCCTGAAAGATATTATCGTGCAGGGCATGCTCCCTTTGCTTGATGCAAAGTTACTGCTGGCGGATAGCCTCGACCAAACCTCTGTGCTCAATTTCTATATTAAAAAGCCGGTGCCGATCGATACCGATGTTCAGATGAGCATAAAGTGTGAGAGCGGGAAGAGAAGTGTCGCGGTTAAAGTGGGTGATGATCCGAATAGCTCTATTACGGCGGCGGTTTTGCCGCAAAAGCCGCCTGATCGCCCCGTATGCGCCTATCCTGCTGCAGTGAGCGAGCAAACTATCCAGACGCATCTTGAACAATTGAGACTCTGTTATCCACATATCACCCATCAATGGGTCATGTTTGATACCCTGCTATTTTCAATTTCTTTTAATCAAAGGAAAGATGTCTATTTTAAAAAGCAGGCTGAGAAAATAGCTAAATTTCATTCTTTAGAAAATATTACGACATACCATGTAGCGAATAAGATATTTATTCACCAACGGTTAATTACCGGAGGCGAATTAAGTTATTCCGATCTCAGGTATCTGATCGAAGATAAAGATATCTATATCGATCAGGACTCTGCTTACAATACCTTTACTATTCATGTGCTGGAGAATGATGAGATTATTTTCCAGTCCTCTATCGATTGTTTAACCAGGGTCTACGATCGCACGCAGGAAAGTTAAAGGATTAACAAAATGGGTAACAAGAAATGGGTTTTAGTCACGGCAGGCAGCCGTGGCATCGGGGCTGCTATTGTCAAAGAGCTGGTGCGGCAAGATTATCACGTTGTTTTCACCTACAAAAATAATAGTGCGCTTGCGGCCGTGCTAATGCATTCACTCAACGTTGATCACGAGGTTTGCTGGTGCTACCCCTGTGATGTCTCGAGCGTTGAATCGGTGAAGGCGCTCAGCGAAATATTACGTAAAAATCATGGCACCCCCTACGCCATTATTAATAATGCCGGGATTACCAAAGATGCGCTCAGTTTTACCATGAGCCTCGATGACTGGCTGGATGTAATTAATACCAACCTCAACTCGCTCTTTTATCTCAATCACTGTTTGCTTAATGAGATGTTAATGCAGAGAGATGGCTGCATTGTCAATATTAATTCGGTTGCTGGCTTACGCGGCAATATCGGCCAGGCGAACTATTCAGCATCAAAATCCGCGCAGTATGGCTTTACCAAAACGCTGGCCCGGGAAGTGGGGAATTTTAATATTCGCGTGAACTGCATCGCGCCCGGCCCGGTGAAGACCGACATGCTTTCGGCGCTCCCGGAAAAAGCCGTTTCGCAGCTTGTCAAAATGACCCCGCTCAGAAAGCTGGGTCAGCCCGAAGATGTGGCGCTCATGGTTGCTTTTCTGCTCGGTAGAGGCGGGAAACATATTACCGGACAGACCTTTGTTATCGACGGCGGCTTGTCCATTTGATCAGGACGTTCAAATGAAGAGGAAAAGAGTATGGATCTTAAATTAAGAGCGGTACCGCAAGAAGTGTATGGCGTGATGGAGTTGAATGATAATTTTAATTTTCTGTGGAACCCCGACCCCGTCTCTTCGCTTATTGGTCTTGGCACATCCTATGTGCTGGAGTTTTTCGAATTCTACGGAGAGCGCATTGGTGATTACTACGATGAGTTTATTCCGGAGTCGCCGCAAAAAGATGAGCGCTTCGCCCTGTTTGTGACGCAGGAAAAAAGGCACGCGGCGGCACACCGAAAACTCAATAACTTTATTACCAAGAGCATCGCTCCGCCGGTCCGGGAGAAGTTCCATCCCCGCGTTTATGATTTTCTCTACGGTGCTTATAAAGAGATGGCCGAGCCGATTATCGGCGGCATCGAGCGCGATAAGGCAAACGGCAAAAAAGCCGATGGAGCCTTTTTCAAAGAGGCGGTACGCAGTATCGCGATATTTGAAAGCCAGGTGTGCATGACCGGGCTCTCCTTCTTTGAAAACCTGTTTGAAAACGGCCGCTTTGAACTGGTGAGTAATCTCTCTGGCAACCTCGGCGTACTCTATTTACTGGGCTATCACTACACCGAAGAGATGGAGCACTGCTGCGTTTCGATCGAAGCGTTCGAAACCATTTATCAGGAGAAAGTCTGGACCCACGCCTTAGTCGATCAACATATCCACAGCCGCAACCTGCTTGCCAGCCAGGTTCTGCTTTCGACCCTGCATGTCGCCAGAATGCTTAACCAGCAACTCACCGTTGAGCAGATCACTAACAGCGTGGCCTACCAGTATCGTGAGCAGATGGCGAAGAAATACATTGTTGAAGGATTCAATGCCAGAGAGCCGGAGATCCTGGCTCGCCGTAAATCGCTGGTCGAACGCTGGGACAACGAGTGGGAACCGCGTTTGTTAGAGAAGATCGCGCAGCGTATTCGCGCAGGTGCCCGAGGGTAACGTTCTACTCTCGCTGATGCCTGACGCGCGTTGGGCATCAGCGTTAACATGCGGAAGAGTAATGATGACGCAGACCAGCCAGATGCAGCACTTTGTCAGCCATGACAATCAGCAAATACCTTACCAGCTCTTTCCGGCGCGCTCGCAAAATGGACCTGCGGCGGCCATCGTGCTGTTGTATCACAACGTGGATCTCAAAGAGAAAATAGCCGCGCTCGGGTTGCCGGAGTGTACCTTTTTCGCTGTCGATTGTGCACCCGGCAAGCTTGACGCAGAGACGACCGATGGCTCATCGGCGCTCTCGCTACAAAGTTATTATTTTCAGCAGTTTATTGAGCATATAACCGCGCAGCACGGGCTGCGAACGCAGGATATTGCCCTGGTTGCGCACCGGGAGTGCGCCGTGATTATTGCCGCCTGGATGGTCGATTATGCCCCGGACATCCGCTCCGTCACGCTCTTCTCACCGCGCTTTTTGCTGAGAAAACGCGATCTCTTATTCGAACTGCTTACAAAGCCAAAGGCATGGAACACGCTGCGCGATCTGCACTATACCAGCCAACGTATTTTTCGCAGCTTGTTTGCCTGGCCGACGCCGACGCAGCTTGTGCTCACGCAAAGCGATCGCAGAGCCGCTGCGGGTACGCTGATGACCTTTTACGCTAACCTCGGTAGCAGCACAAAAACGGTGTTAATGATGCCGGATAGCGGCTTCGGCTGCCCAGGACAGCTATGGGATAAGAGCGTACTGGCCCAGACACGCACCTTTTTGCGGCTGCACTTCTCTCAGCATCACCCGGTGCCTTCGCTATTTGATTCCTGGCAGCAGGGCGCAACATGGGAGGAGTATGAGAGGTTACGTATGCCGGAAAAAAGTCTGTTACGGCGCGGCTACTGGAGGCTGGCGAATCTTGCGCTGCGCGCCATGGGGCACTTCTCATCGGGGATTCGGCTAGGGCTGGAAACCGGCTTCGACTCCGGCGCTTCGCTGGAGTATGTCTACCAAAATCAACCGACGGGTAAAGGCGCTGCGGGCAGAGCAGTTGACCGCTACTACCTCAATACGCTTGGCTGGCGCTGTACGCGACAGCGCAAACAACATCTTGAAGCGCTGATCGCGATGGCAGCATCGCTGCTTGCGCAGCAGGGTCAGACGGTGCGCCTGTTGGATATCGCTGCCGGCAAGGGGCGCTATATTCTCGATGCGATCGAAAACATTGAGCCTCCGGTAGAACATCTTCTGCTGCGCGATTTTGATGCTGCCAACGTGGAGGAGGGGAACCGTCTCCTGCTACAGCGAGAGTTAAATGAACGCGCGCGCTTCGAGCAGGGCGATGCTTTTTCGCCTGCCGATCTTACGACCTTGCCTGCCGATCGTACTTTGGCGGTGGTGTCAGGGCTCTATGAACTCTTCAGCGACAACAACCTGGTGCTGGCATCGCTCAATGGCCTCGCTAACGCGGTGAAGAAAGGGGGGTATCTGGTTTATACGACCAAGCTGTGGAACCCAAAACTGGCGCTGATGGCGCGCGTATTGCCCAGCCACCAAAAAGGGGCGTTTTGGTTACTGCGTCGGCGCTCCCAGCGCGAGATCGATCAGATGGTGAAGCGTGCCGGTTTTGTCAAAGTAACTCAGCGGGTAGATGGCTGGGGATTGTTCAGCGTTACGCTGGCAAAAAAGGTGAGGTAGGGTAATCGATTTATCGCCGCGAAAGGGCTTCGCGGCGATAGATTCAGGCTCTTAGCGAATAATCAGCGCCCAGTGAACGTAGCTTTGCCACTGGCTCTCCTGATCGATCAGTTCTGCGCCCAGCGGATGGCTCGCCAGCCAGCCCGGCGGCAGCGCCAGCGTGAGCTGTTCACCCTGCGCGGTGACGGAGATTTCCGGCAGCAAATCATCACGACGACGGCTGGCGAAAATAATCGCCAGCCGCAGCAAGCGGCAGAGATGCTCCGCCACGCGCGGCGGAACAGCGTTTTGCTGGTGCAAAGAGGAGAGATCGACCGCATTGGTCTGGTTAAGCAGCAGCGTGGCGAGCAGCTTTTTCTGCGCGGGGGTAAAGCCCGGCAAATCGAGGTTACGCACCAGCCAGGCGGCATGAAGCGGTGCCTGCTTAAACTCAATGCTTAAGCCGATTTCGTGCAGTTCGCAGGCGACATGCAGGATTTCAGTGCTGTAAGCGTCTAAATCCCAGCTTGTCGAAACACTTTGCGCGAATCGCTCCGCCAGCATTGAGACACGTCTCGATTGATCGATATCCACCATAAACCGGCGCTGAATGTTGCGCAGGGTACGGCTGCGAATATCCTGATCGACCGCCAGATGAAGCATGCCGTAAACCAGCCCTTCGCGCAGCGCACCGCCGGCGAGAGTCATGCTCTCAATGTTCATTTCGGTGAAAATGGCGATCAGAATGGCGAGGCCGCTGGGAAAGACCAGCGCGCGCTCAAGCGTCAGCCCTTCAATCTCCAGCTCTTCAAGCCGCCCGCACTGGATCGCGCGCTGCTTAAGCTGCTGGAGTTTGGCAAGGGTGATGCGCTCATCCATGCCCTGCGCCATCATAATCTCTTGCAGCGCCTGCACGGTGCCAGACGCGCCAACACACACTTTCCAGCCGTGGCGACGAAGCTCATCCGCGACCGGACGCAGCACTTCGCGCGCCGCCTGCTCTGCGGTGTCGAAATTCTCCTGCGCCAGATGACGATCGGTGAAATAGCGCTCGAGCCAGGTAACGCAGCCCATCGACAGGCTGAACAGCGAAGTGGTTTGTGCCCCGGTGCCGGTCACGAGTTCCGTGCTTGCGCCACCAATATCGACCACCAGACGCTGATCCGCGCCGCCGGTGGTGTGGGCAACGCCCTGGTAAATCAGACGCGCTTCTTCCTCGCCGCTGATCACCTGTACCGGACAGCCGAGGATCTCCTGCGCTTTGTCGAGAAACTCATGTGCATTGACGGCCAGACGCAGCGTGGCGGTCGCCACCACGCGGATCTGCTGTTGCGGGATATCTTGCAGGCGTTCGGAAAAGAGGCGCAGACATTGCCAGCCGCGCTCCATCGCCTCCTGAGAGAGGCGATTGTCCTGGCTCAGGCCCGCCGCCAGGCGAACTTTGCGTTTAATACGCGACAGAGTCTGGATACTGCCAGCCACCTCGCGCACAACCAGCATATGAAAACTGTTGGAACCGAGATCAATAGCTGCGTAGAGCGAGGCGGAACCGAGCATAGTAATTAACCTGAACGACGACGATTACGCGGCGCGCCACCACCACTACGGCGCGGACCATTAGCCGGGCGAGAACGCGTTAAGCGCTTCGGCGGCGGCAGCTCGCTGAGCAGCGCATCCGGGTTATATTTGCTGACCGGGATGGAGTGACCAATGTAGGTCTCAATTGCCGGCAGGTTCAGCGCGTACTCTTCACACGCAAGGCTGATCGAGTTGCCGCTGGCACCCGCGCGACCGGTACGGCCGATACGGTGAACGTAATCTTCGCAATCATCCGGCAGATCGTAGTTAAAGACGTGCGTTACAGCCGGAATGTGCAGGCCACGCGCTGCGACGTCGGTCGCAACCAGGATATCGAGATCGCCACGGGTGAACTCATCCAGGATACGCAGGCGTTTCTTCTGCGCCACGTCGCCCGTCAGCAGGCCAACGCGATGACCATCGGCGGCCAGGCTGCCCCAGATCTGCTCACAGCGGTGTTTGGTATTGGCGAAAACAATGGCGCGATCCGGCCACTCTTCTTCAATCAGGGTCTGCAGCAGACGCATTTTCTCGTCGTTAGACGGGTAGAAAAGCTCTTCTTTAATGCGGTGGCCGGTTTTCTGTTCCGGTTCCACTTCAACATATTCTGCGTTGTTCATCTGCTCGAATGCCAGTTCACGCACGCGGTAGGAGAGCGTAGCGGAGAAGAGCATATTGAGGCGCTGATCGGTTGCCGGCATACGGCGGAACAGCCAGCGGATATCTTTAATAAAGCCCAGATCGTACATACGATCGGCTTCGTCCAGCACCACGACCTGAATCGCGCCCAGGTTAATATGGTTCTGTTTGGTGTAATCGATCATACGACCCGTGGTGCCGATAAGAATATCGACGCCGCTTTCCAGCACTTTCAGCTGTTTGTCGTAGCCATCACCGCCGTAAGCCAGACCCAGCTTCAGCCCTGTCGACTGTGCCAGCGGCTCTGCATCGGCGTGAATTTGCACCGCAAGTTCACGTGTCGGCGCCATGATAATCGCGCGCGGCTGGTTAACTTTACGGTCTTCGATTGCAGGGTGAGAGAGGAGATAATGAAACGTTGACGTTAAAAACGCCATCGTTTTACCGGTACCGGTTTGCGCCTGACCTGCAACATCACGACCCGCCAGCGTCAGCGGAAGGGCGAGAGCCTGAATAGGCGTGCAATTATGAAAGCCTTTAGTTTCAAGGGCTTCTATCACTTTTGGGTGCAGGGCGAAGTCGGAAAACTTCTGTTCTGTTAAATGTGTTTTGCTCATAGTGTGGTAGAATATCAGCTTACTATTGCTTTACGAAAGCGTATCCGGTGAAATAAAGTCAACCTTTAGTTGGCTATTGTGGCATCAACACGTTGCTGTTTTATGCTACACCAACATGCCAGGCTTATTCCTGTGGAGTTATATATGAGCGATAAAATTATTCACCTGACTGACGATAGTTTTGACACGGATGTACTCAAAGCGGACGGGCTCGTGCTCGTTGATTTCTGGGCAGAGTGGTGTGGACCGTGCAAAATGATCGCCCCGATTCTGGATGAGATCGCTAATGAGTACGAAGGCAAGTTGACCATTGCGAAGCTGAACATCGACCAGAACCCAGGCACCGCGCCGAAGTATGGTATCCGTGGCATCCCGACCCTGCTGCTGTTCAAAAACGGCGAAGTGGCGGCGACCAAAGTGGGCGCACTGTCCAAAGGTCAGTTGAAAGAGTTCCTGGACGCTAACCTGGCGTAATTCCAGACTCGCATCGGTGCGGCCAGCTCTCCTAAATTGCCAGGATTGCTGGACGCCCGACCCCAGCCGTGCTAATTTAGTTTTGACTTCGTTCTAAACATATCTATAGTTGTTTGAACCTTGCATTACCCCAATACTTCCCGCTGAGCATCTCAGCCGCGTTGAGAAGTAGACAGATTCCGGGCTTGTCGCTCATTCCGTCTTATCGTTTCAGTTCTGCGTACTCTCCTGTGACCAGGCACCGATTAGACATGAGTTGATGGCCGCTAACAGGCATGGATGACCCTGCCATACCATTCACAACATTAAGTTCGAGTATCACCCCGAGTTTAAGAACCCACACCATTATGAATCTTACCGAATTAAAGAATACGCCGGTTTCTGAGCTTATCACTCTCGGCGAAAATATGGGGCTGGAAAACCTGGCCCGTATGCGCAAACAGGACATCATTTTCGCCATCCTGAAGCAGCACGCAAAGAGTGGCGAAGATATCTTCGGCGACGGTGTGCTGGAGATTCTGCAGGATGGATTTGGTTTCCTCCGTTCCGCAGACAGCTCCTACCTTGCCGGCCCCGACGACATCTACGTATCCCCCAGCCAAATCCGCCGTTTCAACCTCCGCACCGGTGACACCATTTCAGGTAAGATTCGCCCACCTAAAGAAGGTGAACGTTACTTTGCACTGCTGAAAGTTAACGAGGTGAACTACGATAAACCGGAAAATGCGCGCAATAAGATTCTGTTCGAGAACTTAACGCCGCTGCACGCGAACTCTCGTCTGCGTATGGAACGTGGTAACGGCTCTACTGAAGATTTAACTGCCCGCGTTCTCGATCTGGCTTCGCCGATCGGTCGTGGTCAGCGTGGTCTGATTGTGGCACCGCCGAAAGCCGGTAAAACCATGCTGCTGCAGAATATCGCGCAGAGCATCGCTTACAACCATCCTGACTGCGTGCTGATGGTGCTGCTGATTGATGAACGTCCGGAAGAAGTGACGGAAATGCAGCGCCTGGTGAAAGGTGAAGTGGTTGCGTCAACCTTCGACGAACCGGCCTCCCGCCATGTGCAGGTTGCTGAAATGGTTATCGAAAAAGCGAAACGTCTGGTTGAGCATAAGAAAGATGTCATTATCCTTCTCGACTCCATCACCCGTCTGGCGCGTGCTTATAACACCGTTGTTCCGGCTTCCGGTAAAGTGTTGACCGGTGGTGTGGATGCGAACGCCCTGCACCGTCCGAAGCGTTTCTTCGGTGCTGCGCGTAACGTGGAAGAGGGCGGTAGCCTGACCATTATCGCGACGGCGCTGATCGATACCGGTTCGAAGATGGATGAAGTGATTTACGAAGAGTTTAAAGGCACCGGTAACATGGAGCTGCACCTCTCACGTAAAATCGCAGAAAAACGCGTCTTCCCGGCGATTGATTACAACCGCTCCGGTACCCGTAAAGAAGAGCTGCTCACCACACAGGAAGAGCTGCAGAAAATGTGGATCCTGCGCAAAATCATTCACCCGATGGGTGAGATCGATGCGATGGAGTTCCTCATCAACAAGCTGGCTATGACGAAGACGAATGATGAGTTCTTCGACATGATGAAGCGCTCTTAATTTAAATAAACCCCCGAAGCGCCACGTTTTTACGTGGCGTTTTTCATTGGTGGGCTATACGCTATAGGCACTGGACCAGGCATTATCCAGGGCTGGCGAGACCGGATAGGTTATTGATCTTCAAAATATCTGCTGGTTTAAAAGAAAAAGATAATATCAGCGTAAGGCTCGCTTTCTCCTTTTATGGGCCATAGCTCTGTCGTTATACTGTTAGGATAAACATTAGCTGAGAGCATGCATTGTGAATCTACTCACTGCTTTTACTGAATTATTCAGTATTTTTTTGTTTACTATGCTTTTCTTATTTGTTGCGCGCAAAGTAGCAAAACGGATCGGTCTGGTTGACAAGCCCAACTTCCGTAAGCGTCACCAGGGATTGATACCGCTGGTTGGTGGCATCTCGGTCTATGCGGGTATCTGCTTTACCTTTGGGATCACAAACTACTATATTCCTCACGCCGCTCTCTATCTTCTTTGCGCCGGCGCGCTGGTTTTAATTGGCGCGCTGGACGATCGCTTCGATATCAGCGTTAAATTCCGTGCTTCTGTTCAGGCCCTGGTCGCCGTCGTAATGATGGTGGTCGGTAAACTCTACCTCAGCAGCCTTGGTTACATCTTCGGTTCATGGGAGATGGTTCTCGGCCCGTTCGGTTACCTGCTGACGCTCTTTGCCGTGTGGGCCGCGATCAACGCCTTTAATATGGTTGACGGTATCGACGGTTTGCTTGGCGGGCTCTCCTGTGTGTCGTTTGCCGCGATTGGCTTCATTCTGTGGTTCGATGGCCAATCAAGCCTCGCGCTGTGGTGCTTCGCCATGATTGCCGCGATTTTGCCCTACATTCTGCTCAACCTGGGCGTGCTTGGGCGCCGCTACAAAGTCTTCATGGGTGATGCCGGGAGTACGCTCATCGGCTTTACCGTGATTTGGATTTTACTGGAAACTACGCAGGGCAAAACTCACCCTATTAGCCCGGTGACGGCGCTGTGGATAATCGCCATTCCGCTGATGGATATGGTAGCGATTATGTACCGTCGCCTGCGTAAAGGCATGAGTCCTTTCTCTCCCGATCGCCAACACATTCACCATCTGATCATGCGCGCTGGCTTTACCTCTCGCCAGGCATTCGTTCTCATTACGCTTGCCGCTGCGCTGCTGGCAACGATTGGCGTGACTGCGGAATATCTTCATTTGGTCCCTGAATGGGTGATGTTGGCATTATTCTTGCTAGCATTCTTTCTGTATGGCTACTGTATTAAGCGCGCATGGAAAGTGGCGCGTTTTATCAAACGGATCAAACGCAGAATGCGCCGTAGCAGAGGTCAAAAATCAACACTAACCAAGTAAAATCGGGAAAGCGATGATTCAACAAGCGTCGGAAACACCTTCAGCTGTTACGGAAAATGAACTGGATATTCGGGGTTTGTTTCGTACTTTGTGGGCAGGAAAATTTTGGATTGCTGGCGTAGCGCTGCTCTTCTCTTTGCTGGCGCTGGTCTGGACCTTTTTTGCTCCCCAGGAGTGGGGAGCCACCGCTGTTACCGACCGCCCAACCGTCAACATGCTTGGCGGTTACTACTCTCAGCAGCAATTTCTGCGCAACCTGGATGTTAAAGCGAACCTTGCGCCAGCAGAGCAAGTTTCTGTCATGGATGAGGCGTATAAAGAGTTCATCATGCAGCTTGCTGCCTGGGACACGCGTCGTGATTTTTGGTCGCAAACCGACTATTACAAGCAGCGCCGTGTCGGCAACAGCAAAGCGGATGCCGCGATGCTTGACGACCTCATCAACAATATTCAGTACACGCCGGGTGATGCCGTGCGCAACCAGAATGACAACGTCAAGCTGATCGCCGAAACCGCGCCGGACGCCAACAATCTGCTGCGTCAATACATTGCTTTCGCCAGCCAGCGTGCCGCCAGCCATCTGAATGATGAACTGAAAGGTGCATGGGCTGCGCGGACTATTCAGATGAAAGCGCAGGTGAAACGTCAGGAAGAGGTGGCGAAAGCTATCTACAAACGGCGCGTCCACAATGTTGAGCAGGCGCTGAAAATCGCTGAGCAAAACAACATCTCGCGCAATGTGACCGATATTCCGACAGATGAACTGCCGGATTCTGAACTCTTTATGCTTGGTCGCCCGATGCTGCAGGCACGTCTGGAAAACCTGCAGGCGGTGGGGCCGCAATACGATCTGGACTATGATCAAAACCGGGCGATGCTGAATACTCTCAACGTCGGCCCGACGCTGGATCCGCGTTTTCAGACCTATCGATATCTGCGTACACCGGAAGAGCCGGTGAAACGCGACAGCCCGCGTCGTGCTTTCCTGATGATTATGTGGGGAATTGTCGGTGCGTTAACCGGAGCTGGGGTGGCGTTAGCACGTCGCCGTTCGAACTAAACGCCGTCTGAGATGGAGGCGCTATGCCTCCATCCTCTAATTAAAGAGAATCGTTGTGAAAGTACTGACCGTATTCGGCACGCGACCAGAAGCCATTAAAATGGCACCTCTGGTTCATGCGTTGGCAAAGGATCCTGACTTTGAGGCAAGAGTTTGCGTCACTGCACAGCATCGGGAGATGCTCGATCAGGTGCTGAACCTCTTTTCTATTGTCCCGGATTACGATCTAAATATTATGCGTCCCGGGCAGGGGCTGACCGAAATTACCTGCGGCATCTTGCAGGGATTAAAACCCATTCTTGAAGCGTTTCGTCCGGATGTGGTGCTGGTTCACGGCGATACGACTACCACTATTGCTGCAAGCCTCGCCGCGTTTTATCAACGCATACCCGTGGGGCATGTGGAGGCGGGTCTGCGCACCGGCGATCTCTCCTCACCCTGGCCGGAAGAGGCTAACCGCACGCTGACAGGTCATCTGGCGATGTACCACTTCGCGCCGACGGAGAACTCCCGGCAAAATCTACGCCGGGAAAATGTCGCCGATGAGCGCATTTTTGTCACCGGTAATACGGTGATCGATGCGCTCTTCTGGGTACGCGATAGCGTGATGAACAACCCCGCGCAATATGAGGCGCTGGCAGCCCGTTACCCGTTCCTTGATGCAAAGAAAAAGCTGGTGCTGGTTACCGGCCATCGCCGGGAGAGCTTCGGCCAGGGCTTCGAGCAGATTTGTCATGCGCTGGCAGATATCGCTGCCCGGCATGACGATGTCCAGATTGTTTATCCCGTGCACCTCAATCCTAACGTCAGCGAACCGGTAAACCGCATTCTCGGGCCGGTCGAAAATGTCTTTTTGATTGAGCCGCAGGACTATTTACCCTTCATGTGGTTGATGAACCACGCCTGGCTGATCCTGACGGACTCCGGCGGTATTCAGGAGGAGGCACCTTCACTGGGTAAACCGGTGCTGGTGATGCGTGACACGACCGAGCGGCCAGAAGCCGTTGATGCCGGGACCGTAAAACTGGTGGGTACCGATCGCCAGCGCATCGTGGATGAGGTCACGCTCCTGCTTAATGACAATGAAGCATGGCAGACCATGAGCCGCGCGCACAACCCTTACGGGGATGGGCAGGCTTGTGGCCGAATTTTGCACGCACTTAAACACAATCAGGTAACACTATGAGCTTTACAACCATTTCCGTGATTGGCCTCGGCTACATTGGCCTGCCTACCGCAGCGGCTTTTGCTTCCCGGCAGAAGCAGGTCGTGGGGGTGGATATCAACGCGCGCGCCGTGGAGACCATTAATCGTGGTGAGATCCACATCGTTGAGCCGGAACTGGATAGCGTAGTAAAAGCGGCGGTGGAGGGCGGTTACATGCGCGCCAGCACCACGCCTGTTGCGGCAGACGCCTACCTGATTGCGGTGCCGACACCCTTTAAAGGCGATCACGAGCCGGATATGGCCTACGTTGAAGCGGCCGCAAAATCCATTGCGCCCGTGCTGCATAAAGGCGCGCTGGTGATCCTCGAATCGACCTCGCCGGTTGGCGCGACGGAGCAGATGGCAGAGTGGCTCGCCGAGGCGCGCCCGGATCTCACCTTCCCTCAGCAGGCTGGCGAGCAGGCGGACGTCAATATCGCCTACTGCCCGGAGCGCGTGCTGCCGGGCCAGGTAATGGTCGAACTGATTAAAAATGACCGCGTGATTGGCGGTATGACACCTAAGTGTTCCGCCCGCGCCAGCGAGCTTTATAAAATCTTCCTTGAAGGCGAGTGTGTGGTCACTAACGCCCGCACCGCTGAGATGTGCAAGCTGACGGAAAACAGCTTCCGCGACGTTAACATCGCTTTTGCCAATGAACTGTCGCTGATTTGCGCCGATCAGGGGATCAACGTCTGGGAGCTGATCCGCCTGGCGAACCGCCATCCGCGCGTCAATATCCTGCAACCCGGCCCGGGCGTTGGCGGTCACTGTATCGCGGTCGATCCGTGGTTTATCGTGGCACAGAACCCCGATCAGGCAAGGCTTATCCGTACCGCGCGTGAAGTGAACGATCACAAACCGCACTGGGTGCTGAGCCAGGTGAAAGCCACGGTCGCCGATTGCCTCACCGCGACTGGCAAGCGTGCCAGCGAGGTTAAAATTGCCTGCTTCGGGCTGGCGTTTAAACCGAACATTGACGATCTGCGTGAAAGCCCGGCAATGGAGATCGCGCACGATATCGCCCAGTGGCACAGTGGTCAAACGCTGGTCGTCGAACCGAATATCCACTCGCTGCCGGAGAAAATGGCCGGGCAGAGCACGCTGGTTAATACCCAGGATGCGCTGGCGCAGGCCGATGTGCTGGTCATGTTGGTCGACCATAAGCAGTTTAAAGCGGTTGATGCCGCCACCATTTCGCAGCCGTGGGTCGTTGATACCAAAGGCGTCTGGCGCTGAGGACATAGTATGTCTGTACATGGCACGATAGAAGAGCTGGCATGGGAAAGCGCCTTTTTTGGCGTGCGCAGTGGGATTATTCGTCTGAATTCTTCCGCGCCCGCGCTCACTGGCGCAGATTTTGCACAGTGGGAACGCCTGCAGGTGAAATTGCCCGCCGCGCAACCCCATCAGCTTGATGCCCTGCAACAGCAGGGTTTTCAACTGGTCGAAGGTGAGATCGATCTACTCCTGCCGGTTGCTGCACAGGGTATCGATCCCGTCGCCACTGTGGCAGATAAAAGCGATATTCCCGCGCTGCGCCAGATGGCGGCTGAGATGTTTGTCCAGAGCCGCTTTCGTGCGCCCTGGTATGCGCCTGATGCGAGCGGGCGTTTCTACGCGCAGTGGATTGAAAACGCGGTAAAAGGCCTTTTCGACCACCAGTGCCTGATCTTCCGCGCGCAGGACCATGCAATTAGCAGTTTTGTCTCCCTTCGCCAGCTTAATGAGCACGAGGCGCGTATTGGCCTGCTCGGCGGACGCGGTATGGGCGAGAAACTGATGCAGGCGGCGTGCCAGTGGGCGCGAGCGCGGCAGTTAACGCACGTGCGTGTGGCGACCCAGCTCGGGAATACTGCCGCGCTTAAACGATATATTCAGAGCGGCGCGAATGTAGAAAGCACCGCCTTATGGCTATACAGGTAACGCTATGATCCCTTTCAATGCACCACCGGTAGTAGGAACGGAAATTGACTACATGCAGTCGGCAATGGGCAGCGGGAAATTATGCGGCGACGGCGGTTTTACCCGCCGCTGCCAGCAGTGGATGGAGCAGCGTTTTCACAGCGCCAAAGTCCTGCTGACGCCTTCATGCACCGCATCGCTGGAGATGGCCGCGCTGCTGCTGGATATCCAGCCCGGCGATGAAGTGATCATGCCGAGCTACACCTTCGTCTCCACCGCCAACGCCTTTGTGCTACGCGGGGCGAAGATTGTCTTCGTCGATATCCGCCCGGATACGATGAACATTGATGAAACGCGGATTGAAGCGGCGATCACCGATAAGACGCGCGCGATTGTGCCGGTGCATTACGCGGGCGTTGCCTGTGAAATGGACACCATCATGGCGATCGCGCAAAAGCATAAGCTGTTCGTGGTGGAAGATGCCGCGCAGGGCGTGATGTCGACCTACAAAGGGCGGGCATTAGGCACCATTGGCCATATTGGCTGCTTCAGTTTCCACGAAACCAAAAACTACACCGCGGGCGGTGAAGGCGGCGCGACGCTGATTAACGATCGCGCGCTGGTTGAACGTGCCGAAGTGATTCGTGAAAAGGGCACCAACCGCAGCCAGTTTTTCCGCGGGCAGGTCGATAAGTACACCTGGCGCGATATCGGCTCCAGCTATTTGATGGCCGATTTGCAGGCCGCCTACCTGTGGGCGCAGCTGGAGTCGGCCGATCGCATTAACCAGCAGCGGCTGGCCTTGTGGCAAAACTACTATGATGCGCTCTCCCCGCTGGCAAAAACCGGGCGCATTGAACTGCCCTCGATTCCGGCAGAGTGCAGCCACAATGCGCACATGTTTTACATTAAGCTGCGCGACGAAGCGGATCGCAGCAAGCTAATTGCCTTCCTGAAGGAAGCGGAGATTATGGCGGTGTTCCACTATATCCCGCTGCATGCCTCGCCGGCCGGCGAGAAGTTCGGCACCTTCCACGGCGAAGACCGCTATACCACGCAAGAGAGTGAGCGGTTGCTTCGCCTGCCGCTCTTCTACAACCTGACGTCGGTCAATCAGCGGGCGGTGATCAGCACGCTTCTGAGCTACTTCAACTGATATGTCGCTGGCAAAAGCATCGCTCTGGACTGCCGCAAGCACGCTGGTCAAAATCGGCGCGGGCCTGCT
Source organism: Kosakonia sp. CCTCC M2018092 (assembly GCF_003864115.1). Taxonomy (NCBI): domain Bacteria; kingdom Pseudomonadati; phylum Pseudomonadota; class Gammaproteobacteria; order Enterobacterales; family Enterobacteriaceae; genus Kosakonia; species Kosakonia sp. CCTCC M2018092. The sequence goes on along the minus strand of NZ_CP034225.1, from coordinate 4,572,921 downwards.
GGTGGTCAAACTGCTGGCGATGGCGTTCGGGCCATCCGGCGTCGGACAGGCGGGTAACTTTCGCCAGCTGATTACCGTGCTTGGCGTGCTGGCTGGCGCGGGGATTTTTAATGGCGTCACTAAGTTTGTGGCGCAGTCTCATGACGATCCCGCGCGTCTGCGCGTGGTTGTTGGCACCTCATCGGCGATGGTGCTCGGTTTCTCTACCCTGCTGGCGCTGCTGTTCCTGCTGGCCGCTGCGCCCATCAGCCAGGGGCTGTTTGGTCATACCCACTATCAGGGCCTTGTGCGTTTAGTCGCGCTGGTGCAGATGGGCATCGCCTGGGCCAACCTGCTACTTGCAGTGCTGAGGGGGTTCCGCGATGCGGCAGGAAATGCGCTGTCGCTGATTATCGGTAGCCTCATTGGCGTGCTGGCCTGGTATCTCTGTTATCGCATTGGCGGCTATCAGGGTGCGCTGCTGGGGCTGGCGCTGGTGCCCGCGCTGGTGGTGATCCCGGCAATGGCGATGTTGCTGAGACGTAAAGCGATACCGTTGCGTTTCTTTACGCCGCAGTGGGATCGTGTTTTGGCCGGCCAACTGGGTAAATTTACCCTGATGGCGCTCATCACCTCGTTTACGATGCCGCTGGCTTACGTGATGATGCGAAACCAGCTTGCTGCTCATTACAGCTGGGATGACGTGGGGATCTGGCAGGGGGTAAGCACCATCTCGGATGCTTACCTGCAGTTTATTACCGCCTCGTTTAGCGTCTATCTGTTACCGACATTGTCGCGGCTGGTGACGAAGCAGGAGATCTCGCGTGAAATCGGCAGGTCATTGCGCTTTGTTCTGCCTGCCGTTGCGGCGGTAAGCCTCGGTGTCTGGCTGCTGCGCGATGTAGCAATTTGGCTGCTCTTTTCCGAGAAGTTTATCGCCATGCGCGATCTCTTCGCCTGGCAGCTGGTCGGGGATGTATTGAAAGTGGGGGCTTACGTCTTTGGCTATTTAGTCATCGCGAAGGCTTCGCTGCGATTCTATATACTGGCTGAGATAAGCCAGTTTGCGCTGCTGACGCTCTTCGCGCGCTGGCTTATCCCGGCGCACGGCGCTGCGGGCGCGGCGCAGGCCTACATGGCTACCTACATTATCTATTTCGCTGTTTGTTGCGGCGTTTTTTTGATTTGGCGTAAAAAGGCATGACTGCACTGATTCACATACTGGGATCGGATATCCCTCACCATAACCAAACTGTGCTGCGCTTCTTTAATGACCATCTCGCGGCATCGGGAGAGTATGCCCGCGAGTTTATGGTTGTCGGGCGCGACGAGTCGCAGCGGGCGCTCTATCCTGCGCTGACGCTGCATTTTTATCCCGACAAAAAGACGCTGGCAAAGGCGGTAATTGCCCAGGCGAAAGCGCAACGTCAGCAACGCTTCTTTTTTCATGGTCAGTTTAATTTCGATCTCTGGCTGGCGTTGCTGCAAGGGGCTATCAAGCGCGAGCAATTTTACTGGCACGCCTGGGGCGCCGATCTGTATGAGGTCTCCCGCAGCCTGAAATTCCGTCTCTTTTATCCGCTGCGCCGTTTAGCGCAGCGTCGCGTAGGCCGTATCTTCGCGACCCGCGGCGATCTGGCGTGGTTTGCCGAACGTAACCCTAAAGTGCCTGGTGAATTGCTCTACTTCCCAACGCGTATGGATCCGGCGCTGAACAATATGGCGGATGAGCGCCCGCAGACGGGCAAGCTGACGATTCTGGTCGGCAACTCCGGCGATGCCAGCAATGAGCATATTGCTGCTTTGCAGGCGATCCACCGTCAGTTTGGCGATACGGTCAATATCATTGTGCCGATGGGCTATCCGGCGAATAACGACGCTTATATCGCGTCGGTGCGCAGCGCCGGGCTGGCGCTCTTCAGCGCTGATAACCTGCGCATCCTCGATGAGAAAATGGATTTTGATGCCTATCTCGGGCTGCTCGCGCAGTGCGATCTGGGCTATTTCATTTTTGCCCGCCAGCAGGGGATTGGCACGATGTGTCTGCTGATCCAGGCGGGTGTACCTTGTGTGCTGAACCGTGAAAACCCCTTCTGGCGCGATATGGTGGCGGAAGGCATTCCCGTCCTCTTTACCGGCGATGCGCTGGATGAGGCGGTGATTCGTGAGGCCCGCCGCCAGCTATTAGCGGTGGATAAAAACGCCATCGCCTTTTTCAGCCCGAATTACGAAACGCTGTGGCACAAAGCGCTCCTTAACGCTGCGGGGATCAACGGATGAGCCCACTCGAATTTTGCGGACTGTTTGTTATCTGGCTGTTGGCGACGCTGTTTATCGGCACGCTCACCTGGTTCGAATTTCGCCGCGTACGTTTTAACTTTAACGTCTTCTTCTCGCTGCTCTTTTTGCTGACCTTCTTCTTTGGTTTTCCGCTGACCAGCGTGCTGGTGTTCCGCTTCAACGTTGGCGTTGCACCACCCGATATCCTGATGCAGACGCTCCTGGCGGCGACCTGCTTCTATGGCATCTACTATGTGACCTATAAAACGCGGCTGCGCACCTCGTCGTCGCTGACGCCGCGTCGTCCGCTCTTTACCATTAACCGGGTAGAGGCGCATCTGACGTGGGTGATCCTGATGGCCATCGCGCTGGTGAGCGTCGGTATCTTCTTTATGCACAACGGGTTTCTACTCTTCCGTCTGCACTCCTATAGCCAGATTTTCTCCAGCGAAGTCTCCGGTGTAGCGCTGAAGCGCTTCTTCTATTTCTTTATTCCGGCGATGCTGGTGGTCTACTTCCTGCGGCAGAATGCCCAGACCTGGCTCTTCTTTTTGGTCAGCACCGTGGCGTTTGGCCTGCTGACCTACATGATTGTTGGCGGTACGCGCGCCAATATCATCATTGCCTTCGCTATCTTCCTGTTTATCGGCATTATTCGCGGCTGGATCTCGTTGTGGATGCTGGCGGCGGCGGGCGTGCTCGGCATTGTTGGCATGTTCTGGCTGGCGCTGAAACGCTACGGGCTGGATGTGCGCGGCGATGAAGCGTTTTACACCTTCCTCTACCTGACGCGCGATACCTTCTCGCCGTGGGAAAACCTCGCGCTGCTGCTGCAAAACTACGACAAGATTGAGTTTCAGGGGCTGGCGCCTATTGTGCGCGACTTCTACGTCTTTATCCCCACCTGGCTGTGGCCATCGCGCCCGGGTATTGTGCTCAACACTGCGAACTACTTTACCTGGGAAGTGCTGAATAACCACTCAGGGCTGGCGATTTCACCGACGCTGATTGGCTCATTAGTGGTGATGGGCGGTGCGTGGTTTATTCCGCTGGGCGCGGCAGCGGTGGGGCTGATCATCAAATGGTTCGACTGGGTGTATAACCTGGGCAACCGGGAAACAAACCGCTACAAGGCGGCGATCCTGCACAGCTTCTGCTTTGGGGCGATCTTCAACATGATTGTGCTGGCGCGTGAAGGGCTGGATGCATTCGCCTCTCGTGTGGTCTTTTTCCTCGCCGTGTTCGCTTTCTGCCTGCTGGCGGCGAAACTGTTGTACTGGCTATTCGATAGCGCCGGATTGATACAGCGTCGCGGTACGCGCGCGGTCAAACCGCTCTCCCAGTTGTAAAAAGGATCAAACATGACGGACAAGACGGCGGCACCGCTGTATGACCTGCGCGGCCTGAAGTTGATTGGCTGGCGCGATATGCCCCACGCGCTGGATCATCTCTTCGCTGACGGGCGCGTGAAGCAGGGTACGCTGGTAGCGATCAATGCCGAAAAGATGCTGACGCTGGAAGATGATGCCGAGGTTCGCACCCTGATTGAGGCGGCGGAGTTTAAATATGCTGATGGCATCAGCGTCGTGCGCTCGATACGCAAAAAGTTTCCGCAGGCGCAGGTCTCCCGCGTGGCGGGTGCCGATTTGTGGGAAGCGTTAATGGCAAGGGCAGGGGAGACGGGTACGCCGGTGTTCCTCGTGGGCGGTAAGCCGGACGTGCTGGCGCAAACCGTGCAGAAACTGCGTGACCAGTGGCAGGTGAATGTTGTCGGTTGCCGGGATGGCTACTTCAAACCCGAGCAGCGCGAGACGCTGTTTGCGGCTATCCGCTACAGCGGGGCGAAGATTGTCACCGTGGCGATGGGCTCGCCACGGCAGGAGATTTTTATGCGTGACTGCCGCCTCGTTTATCCGGATGCGCTCTATATGGGCGTTGGCGGAACCTACGATGTCTTTACCGGACATGTTAAGCGTGCGCCTAAATTCTGGCAGAACCTCGGCCTTGAGTGGCTATACCGCCTGTTATCGCAGCCTTCACGGCTGAAGCGCCAGCTCCGTCTGCTACGCTATTTACGCTGGCACTACAGCGGAAAACTCTGACCCCCTCCGGCGGCGCAATGCGCTGCCTTTTCTCCTCTGGCTGCTCTTTTATTGCGCGCCACCAGGATTTTTTATACACATCGTTTGCCATTTCCGTCGATTTAAGAAACCATTCGCTCTCTCACTGCAGCGCCGCGCTCATTTTGCGTCCTCCCTCTCGCGGGGCGGAGCAGCATGGCCTGTTAGGGGATGAGGGAAACTCATAACAATAACCCGCGACGCGGGCGAAGCATGAAGCAAATACAACAGAGGATTTATGGCCGAAAAACAACCCGAACTTCAGCGTGGGCTGGAGTCTCGTCACATTGAATTAATTGCCCTTGGCGGCACCATCGGCGTTGGCCTGTTTATGGGCGCCGCCAGCACCCTGAAGTGGGCTGGCCCGTCAGTTCTGCTGGCCTATATAATTGCCGGACTTTTCGTCTTCTTTATTATGCGTTCGATGGGCGAAATGCTCTTCCTCGAGCCGGTCGCCGGATCGTTCGCGGTCTATGCTCATCGTTACATGAGTCCCTTCTTTGGTTATCTCACCGCCTGGTCCTACTGGTTTATGTGGATGGCGGTAGGGATTTCGGAAATCACCGCCATTGGCGTCTATGTCCAGTTCTGGTTCCCGGATCTCGCCCAGTGGATACCGGCACTGATTGCCGTTGGGCTGGTGGCGCTGGCGAACCTCGCGGCGGTGCGCCTGTATGGTGAGATTGAGTTCTGGTTTGCGATGATCAAAGTCACCACCATCATTGTGATGATCATCGTGGGGCTGGGTGTGATTTTCTTCGGCTTTGGCAATGGCGGTCACTCCATCGGCTTTAGCAATCTCACCGAGCACGGCGGCTTCTTCGCAGGCGGCTGGAAAGGGTTCCTCACCGCGCTCTGTATTGTTGTCGCCTCATATCAGGGCGTTGAGCTGATTGGTATTACCGCGGGTGAAGCGAAAAACCCGCAGGTGACGCTGCGCAGTGCCGTAAGCAAGGTGCTGTGGCGCATCCTGATTTTCTATGTTGGCGCAATCTTCGTTATCGTCACCATCTTCCCGTGGAATGAAATTGGTACCAACGGCAGCCCGTTCGTACTGACCTTCGCGAAAATCGGTATTACCGCGGCGGCAGGCATCATCAACTTTGTTGTGCTGACGGCGGCGCTCTCCGGCTGTAACAGCGGGATGTACAGCTGTGGCCGCATGCTCTATGCGCTGGCGAAGAACCGTCAGTTACCGGCAGCGGTAGCCAAAGTCTCTAAAAACGGCGTGCCGGCGGTGGGCGTGACTATCTCTATTATCATTCTGCTGATCGGTTCGTGCCTGAACTACATCATTCCTAACCCGCAGCGCGTGTTTGTCTATGTCTATAGCGCCAGCGTGCTGCCGGGCATGGTGCCGTGGTTCGTGATCCTGATTAGCCAGCTGCGTTTTCGTAAGGTTCACAAAGAGGCGATTGCCAGCCATCCGTTCCGCTCGATGCTGTTCCCGTGGGCGAACTGGCTCACTATGGCCTTCCTCGTCTGCGTGCTGATTGGCATGGGATTCAATGAAGACACCCGTATGTCGCTGTTTGTCGGCGTAATCTTCCTGGCTGCCGTAACGCTGGTATATAAGCTATTTGGCTTCGATCGCCGTGCGGCAACGCCTCGGGTGGGTGAATAAGAGACAAAGTGCGCAAAGCATAACCAAACGCGCATTTTTCTTCAAAAAAGCACTAGACAGCTGCCCCCGAAGTCCGTACTATCCACCCCCGCAACGGCGCTACGCGCCCGTAGCTCAGCTGGATAGAGCGCTGCCCTCCGGAGGCAGAGGTCTCAGGTTCGAATCCTGTCGGGCGCGCCATTTTAACCCGGCGCTTGAGCTGCGGTGGTTCGTGAATTATCACGATACCGCGTGAACAGATTTACAGTGGTGGCTATAGCTCAGTTGGTAGAGCCCTGGATTGTGATTCCAGTTGTCGTGGGTTCGAGTCCCATTAGCCACCCCATTATTTAGCAGTAAAAAGTTTCGTGGCGATGCGAAGGTGGCGGAATTGGTAGACGCGCTAGCTTCAGGTGTTAGTGTCCTTACGGACGTGGGGGTTCAAGTCCCCCCCCTCGCACCACAACTTTGATTGAACAAAAAAGTCAAAAAGCAGTAAAAACGGCGAGTAGCGCAGCTTGGTAGCGCAACTGGTTTGGGACCAGTGGGTCGGAGGTTCGAATCCTCTCTCGCCGACCAATTTTGAACCCCGCGTAAGCGGGGTTTTTTGTTTTCTGCGGTTCAGGTTTTCCTCATTTTCTCGCTGTTGCTCTTCAGCGACATTCTTATCAGGCGTTGTCGCCTATCAGCTACACGTAACCTGTTGACTGGAATAGCTTTACCTAAAAGCGCGTAGAAATGTCGTCCCACAGCGACACATTGTCTCTATAGAGATGCACAGGAAGAGCGCTCTCTGCCCACCAGCAGCCTGAATATAGAGGTTTCTTAAAAGGTTGCGCGATATAACGTTTATTAATGCAGGGTTGGCACGCTATGTGCAATAATACAGGGGTAGATGCTCATTCCATCTCTTATGTTCGCCTTCTGGCCTCATAAACTCAGGAATGACGCAGAGCCGTTTTATGGTGCTTATCGTCCACCGAGAGATGTCGCTTCGGCCTCATCAAACACCATGGGCATAACGTTGAGTGAAGCACCCATTAGTTGTCAAAGACCTGTTTTAACGCCTGTCAGTGTATGCTGACAGGCGTTTTTTTATGGCGGGAGAAGAGAGGCTTCGCGCCACAGATAAACTCTGTAACGCGAAGGGAAGGGCTTAAGCGGGCGGATTGTTTTGCAGCGTTAACAGCAGACCGTCGCGACGCATCGTTGCGGCCTCTTCAGGCTGGCGCAGGCGGTCGAGACAGTCTGCGAGCCAGGCGTAGTCAAACGCATCCGGGCGCTGTTTCAGCGCGGCGCGGAACGCGATCGTCGCTTCCTGCCACTCACCATGTTTCATCAGCGACTGACCGAGCGTGCTCCACAACAGCGGGCGATCGCCCTGCGTCTTGATCTGCTGGCGCAGCACTTTTTCAACCTGTTCCGGGTTATTGGTCTTCAGGCGCGGGATCACCAGCACCAGACGATCGTCATACTGCCGCTTCAGGCCGTCGAGGATGATCTCCTGCGCGGTGTCGTGATCGTCACACTCAATTAAGTGCTCCGCCATTGCCACCTGCAGCGCCACCTGGTGACGCGTTTTGCGGCTCTGATTCTTCCACCAGCCCTTCAGGCCATCGCTGCCCTGATCGGCGCGCGCCTGATCCATAATGCCGATCCACGCCTGCTGTTGCAGCATGTCACGGTGCTCTTCATCGCCAACGTTGGCTTTCGCCATTGAAGGGATGATGTCGATCAGCGATGTCCACGCGCCGGTGCGAATATAGGCCTGTTCCGCCAGACGCAACACTTCCGGATGGCGCGGCGCAATCTCCAGCAGTTTATCGACGCCGTGACGCGCAGCATGGTTCTCATTGCGCGCCAGTTGCAGACGTACGCGGGTGATCTCCACCGGAATCGGGTCATTCTCTGCCAGTTCGGCGGCACGCTGAAGGTGCTGATTAGCGCGCATCTCATCGCCGCGCTGCTGGGCGGCTTCCGCTGCCAGTAGATAGTTAACCAGCGGTTGCTCTGCGTGATCGGCATTTTTCGACATCAGCTTCTCAACCTGCTGATAATCGCCTTCCGCCAGCTTCAGCAACGCCTGTTCTGTCTGTTTGCGTGCGCGACGGCGCTTACGGCCCATAAACCAGCCGCGAGTATGCGCACCGGTACGGAAAATACGACGCAGCAGCCACTCCAGCGCAAAGAAGACCACCAGCGTCAGCACCAGCATGATCGCCAGCCCCGTGACGCTGGTTTCAATGTTGTAGTTATCCGTCTGGATCAGCACATAACCCTGATGCCCGGCGAGCATTGGGCCCAGCACGATCCCGGCGAGAAGCAGTGCAAAGAGCAATAATACTTTCAGCATGATTATTCTCCCTGCGCTGCATCGGCGGGCGCGGACGGCGCCTGTTCAGACGGCACAGCGGGCTGCGCGAGCAGATTACGCACGCGGGTCTGCATCAATTTTTCCAGAATAGGCTGGCTCTGGAGCGATTCAGGCAGCTCCATGGCGATAGATTGCTGGCCGAGCTTATCCACCTCTTCGAGGAACGCTTTGGTGGCCGCATCGTCGGTGTCGTAGTAGGCGCGAACCCACGTCGACACATTATCCAGCGCCTGTTTGTAGGTCTCTTCCTGATGACGCGGCACAGCCTGCGCCGCAACCAGCAGGCGCGAGCGAATGTTCTCGCGCAGATAGACATCCTGATTCGGCGCTAACAGCGGCACGGCGGTCTCATCGCGGCGGCGAATGGTAATAAAGCTGTCCATAAAGTTGTGCCAGCTTTTTTGCAGGTTAACGCGCCACTCGCTGATGGAGCTTGAGAGTTCGCCGCTGTCGGAATCCATCGGCGAATCATCGTCGTTATTGTCGGCCAGCCGCAGATTGTCGATCTGGTTGGAGAGCTGGTTCAGCTTAAGAATGGCCCCGTCATAATCGACCTGCGTCACGGAGGAGAGGCTGGCGATATCGTCAGTGATGGCGCGGCGCGCAGTAATCAGGCTCGGATCGTTCATATCCGCCAGGCTGGCGTCAGCGCTTTTCAGCAGCGCGGCCGCGGTGGTGACATCCTGATCGCTCCACAGCTTACGGCCCGCCAGTTTGACGAGGAAATCGGCCTGCGCCAGCTGCCAGGTTTTGGCATCGGAGCCAGAGATGGTCGCGACTTTCTGCTGAACTTCATCAAGCTGCTTCGCCAGCGCTTCGCTCTGGCGTTTTTCTGCCGCCAGCGCATCAGCCTGCTGTTTAATCACCCCTTCCAGCTCGCTACGCTGCTTATCCTGCGTCTGTTGCAGCGCGATCAGCTGGTCGGCGATTTCGCCATTGCTGGTTTGCAGGGTTTTATTTTGATGCTTCACCCAGCCATAAAGCCCGGCGCCCGATGCCAGCGCAATAGCGATGGCGATCGCGCTTAGCGCGAGGCTGGTCCTGTTAGCGCGTCTCTTCTTCTCTGCTTTCTCCGGCGGCGGCGTTACGCCGTCAGCCGCTTTGGTCTCTTCAACCACGGCGGAGGAGTTTTCGTGTTCCGTCATTATGGCTTCCCATTATGAGAGTTATTGTAATGCGCGAAGCAGCGCATCGTTGTCGGCATTGTCAGCGACCTGAATCTCTTGCCAGCCCAGTTCCCGGGCAAGGTTCGCCAGACGTTCGCTTACCACCACCAGGCGGCAGCGAAGTAACCAGTTCTCCCGATACCAGGGAGGAATAAGTGAAAAAAGTTGCTGCAGCATTTCGCCGCTGGTGACCACCAGCGTTGAGACACCCCGCGTATGCCAGCGCATCGCTTCTTCTGCACCGTCATAAAATTTTGCACTGCGTTGATAACACTCGCAAAATTCAACATGTGCGCCGCGCTCAGTCAACGTTTCCGCCAATAGCTCGCGTCCGCCGTTGCCCCGTAAGATTAGCGCATGCTTGCCCTGAACATCTTGCAATTCAGGTAATTGTAGCAACACTTCGCTGATTTCCCGGTCATGAGGGTAGCGCACATCGATGCCGCTTACCGTATGCAGCGCGAGCGCGGTGGTGCGTCCGATGGCAAACCAGGCCGGTTCCGTTGGGAAAGTGAGACCAGCCTGCTGCAAATAGGCATGCGCGAAGGAGACAGCGTGCTGTGACAGGACAAACGCGAGGTCATTCGCGCCGAGCCTTGCGAGCCGCTCAGGTAATAAAGGCAGCTCTCGACCCGGCGTGAATTCAATCAACGGAAAGCTCCAGGCCACCAAACCCAGTGTGCGCAGTCGGCTCACTAATTCTTCCCCGGAGGGAGAGGGACGGGTGACCAGGATACTCATGCGGGGGCTTCTCCGTTGTAAATATCAGCAAGAATGGCGCGCGCGCCGTTATCCAGCAGCTCTTCGGCCAGCGAAATACCCATTTTTACTGCATCTTCCGGTTGGCCGCGGCGCTCGCCGCGTATCATCGTCGAACCATCCGGCGCGCCAACCAGCCCGCGTAACCAGAGTTCACCGTTAATCAGTTCAGCATAGCTGCCGATCGGCACCTGGCATCCGCCTTCAAGACGGGTATTCATCGCCCGCTCGGCTTTGACGCGAATCGCTGTTTCATCATGATTCAGCGGCTGCAGCAGCGCGCGGGTACGCGCATCGTCAAGACGGCACTCAACGCCTACCGCGCCCTGGCCTACGGCCGGGAGTGAGATTTCCGGCGGCAGCGCCCAGCGTACGCGATCGCTAAGACCCAGGCGGTTAAGGCCGGCGACGGCGAGGATAATCGCATCGTATTCGCCGTTATCCAGCTTGCTCAGGCGGGTGCCAACGTTGCCGCGCAGCGAGCGGATCACCAGATCGGGGCGCAGCGCAGCCAGCTGACACTGGCGACGTAAACTGGAAGTGCCGACAATACTGCCTGCGGGCAGTTCATCCAGCGCTTTATAGCGGTTAGAGACAAAGGCGTCGCGCGGATCGTCGCGTTCGCAAATCGTTACAAGGCCCAGTCCATCGGGGAAGTCGACCGGGACATCTTTCATTGAGTGCACGGCGATGTCGGCGTGGTTGTCGAGCAGCGCACGCTCAAGCTCTTTGACGAACAGACCTTTGCCACCCACTTTCGCCAGCGGCGTATCGAGGATCACATCGCCGCGCGTGACCATCGGCACCAGCTCAACGGCTAACCCCGGATGGCTCGCTTCAAGGCGCGCTTTTACATAATGTGCCTGCCAGAGAGCAAGCGGGCTTTGCCGTGTGGCAATTCTTAAAACATTGTCTACCATGCTTGATACCGTCAATTTCGTCCGTTGACCATCCTAACACTGTTGCATTAGGGTGTCAGTGTTCACGGTCGATTGCGGGTCTCGCGCCGCGCAACAGGCGCAGCGGGGGATGTAATTCGGAATTTACAGAGTGCGTTTAATGCTAAACTGGTTTGTAGCGCATCTTTCTTTACGGTCAATGAGCAAGGTGTTAGATTGATCACGTTTTAGACCATTTTTTCGTCTGTCCTCCCATAACGATAACGACGAAAAAAGGGCAACGGCTACTTTTGGATTTTCTGTCTACGCACCCCTTTTCAAGCTGCGGCCTACAAAACATCAGCATGAAGGTGTGTATAAAACATCAGGCGATATGTCTTGTACCTCTATATTGAGACGCTGAAACAGCGACTGGATGCCATTAATCAACTGCGTGTGGATCGCGCGCTTGCTGCCATGGGCCCTGCTTTTCAGCAGGTTTACAGTCTGCTGCCGACATTACTGCACTATCACCATCCGCTGATGCCTGGCTACCTTGACGGTAACGTTCCCAATGGCATTTGCCTTTACACGCCTGATGAAAACCAACTCCACTACCTGAACGAACTTGAGCTGAACCGTGGCCTGCCTGCGCAGGATGCGCCGACCGGCGAACTGCCGATCACCGGCGTCTACTCCATGGGCAGCACCTCTTCGGTTGGGCAGAGCTGCTCTTCCGATCTCGATATCTGGGTCTGCCACCAATCCTGGCTCGATAACGACGAGCGCCAGCTGTTACAGCGTAAATGCAGCCTGCTGGAGAGCTGGGCGGCTTCCCTCGGCGTGGAAGTGAGCTTCTTCTTGATTGATGAGAACCGCTTCCGCCATAATGAAAGCGGCAGCCTCGGCGGCGAAGATTGCGGCTCAACGCAGCACATTTTACTGCTCGATGAGTTCTACCGCACCGCCGTGCGCCTGGCAGGTAAACGTATTCTGTGGAATATGGTGCCGGGCGACGAAGAGGAAAATTACGACGATTACGTCATGACGCTCTACGCGCAGGGCGTGCTGACCCCGAACGAGTGGCTCGATCTGGGCGGCTTAAGCTCGCTCTCGGCGGAAGAGTATTTTGGTGCCAGCCTGTGGCAGCTCTATAAGAGTATCGACTCGCCCTATAAAGCGGTGCTGAAAACCCTGCTGCTCGAAGCCTACTCCTGGGAATATCCGAATACCCGCCTGCTGGCGAAAGATATCAAACAGCGCCTGCACGACGGCGAGATCGTCTCATTTGGTCTCGATCACTACTGCATGATGCTTGAGCGCGTCACGCACTATCTGGAAGCGATTGAGGATCCAACGCGTCTGGACCTGGTGCGTCGATGTTTCTACTTAAAAGTGTGTGAAAAGCTGAGCCGTGAACGCGCCTGCGTCGGCTGGCGTCGCGAAGTGATCACGCAGTTAGTGAAAGAGTGGGGATGGGACGAAGCGCGCCTCGCAATGCTCGATAACCGCGCCAACTGGAAAATCGATCAGGTGCGCGAAGCGCACAATGAGCTGCTCGATGCGATGATGCAGAGCTACCGCAACCTGATCCGCTTTGCCCGCCGTAATAACCTTAGCGTCTCCGCCAGCCCGCAGGATATCGGTGTTTTAACCCGTAAACTCTACGCGGCGTTTGAAGCGCTGCCGGGCAAAGTGACGCTGGTGAACCCGCAGATTTCACCGGATCTCTCCGAACCGAACTTAACCTTTATTCATGTGCCGCCGGGACGCGCCAACCGTACCGGTTGGTATCTCTACAACCGTGCGCCGAATATGGACTCCATCGTCAGCCATCAGCCGCTGGAGTATAACCGTTACCTGAACAAGCTGGTCGCCTGGGCATGGTTTAACGGTTTGCTGACGTCGCGTACGCGCCTGTTTATTAAGGGCAACGGCATTGTCGATCTGCCGAAGCTGCAGGAGATGGTTGCTGATGTCTCGCACCACTTCCCGCTGCGCCTGCCTGCGCCAACGCCAAAAGCGCTCTACAGCCCGTGCGAAATCCGCCATCTGGCGATTATCGTCAACCTGGAGTACGACCCGACAGCGGCGTTCCGTAACCAGGTGGTGCACTTTGATTTCCGCAAGCTTGATGTCTTCAGCTTCGGCGAGCAGCAAAACTGCCTCGTTGGCAGCGTCGATCTGCTCTATCGCAACTCGTGGAACGAAGTGCGTACCCTGCACTTCAACGGCGAGCAGGCGATGATTGAAGCGCTGAAAACCATCCTCGGCAAAATGCACCAGGATGCCGCGCCGCCGGACAGCGTCGAAGTCTTCTGTTACAGCCAGCATCTGCGTGGCCTGATCCGCACCCGCGTGCAGCAACTGGTCTCTGAATGTATCGAACTGCGCCTCTCGACGACGCGTCACGAAACCGGTCGCTTTAAAGCGCTGCGCGTGGCGGGGCAAACCTGGGGGCTGTTCTTCGAGCGCGTGAACGTTTCGGTGCAGAAGCTGGAAAATGCCATTGAGTTTTACGGCGCTATCTCCCACAACAAGCTGCATGGTTTGTCGGTGCAGGTGGAGACCAACCACGTCGAATTACCGGCGGTGGTGGATGGTTTTGCCAGCGAAGGGATTATTCAGTTCTTCTTTGAAGAGGCGGGGGAAGAGGGCTTTAACATCTATATTCTGGATGAGAGCAACCGCGCTGAAGTGTATCACCACTGCGAAGGCAGCAAAGAGGAGCTGGTGCGTGACGTAAGCCGCTTCTTCTCCTCCTCCCACGATCGTTTTACCTACGGCTCAAGCTTTATCAACTTCAACCTGCCGCAGTTCTACCAGATTGTGAATGTTGAAGGGCGCGCGCAGGTGATCCCGTTCCGCAACCAGGCGATCAGCACCGCATCGCCAGCCAATCAGGATAACGCCGCACCGCTGTTGCAGCAGTACTTCTCCTGATAGTGCTGCCCGGTCTCCCGGGCAGTGCGTCTTAGCGGAAAGTGACGCTTTCGCCTGCTTGCTGGCTTGCCGCCTGCTCCAGCAGATCCCAGAAGGTTTCGCCGCTGCGATCGCAGACCCACTCATCCCCTTTGAGATTGAAATGGTAACCGCCCTGTTTTGTCGCCAGCCACACCTGGTGCAGCGGCTCCTGGCGGTTGATGATGATCTTACTGCCGTTTTCAAAGCTGAGGGTTAACACGCCGCCATTGATTTCACAGTCGATATCGCTATCGCCGTCCCACTCATCCAGGCGTTCTTCGATGGTGAGCCACAGGCCGTCGGCGAGGCGATGAAATTCTGAATCGTTCATTCTGCTTTCCTGTTTTTTATGATGGCCGCAGTATAACGCGAAACATTTCCCGTTGCCCTAAACGTGCAAACTCTTGCTTTTGTGTCTTCTCCTGCGATGATAGAGCGCAGTAAGAATCAACTCACAGGCAACGATAATGAAAGATCTGTTTCGCACGCTGGCCGTAGTGCTGACTCTGTTCAGCCTGACGGGCTGTGGTCTGAAAGGGCCGCTCTACTTCCCTCCGGCCGATAAAACCGCGCCGCCGCCAACCAAAAAGCAGGAGAGCACGATCCAGCCTACTATTCCGAATAGTAACGATCGGGGTGATACCGGCTCGCCGACCCAGGTGAATTATTGACGTTACCGCTCTGTACCCGCGTAAATGGAGTAGATAATGCAGTTCTCAAAGATGCATGGCCTTGGCAACGATTTTATGGTCGTCGACGCGGTGACGCAGAACCTCTTTTTCTCCCCGGAGTTGATCCGTCGTCTGGCGGATCGCCATCTTGGCGTAGGCTTCGATCAACTGCTGGTGGTTGAGCCTCCTTACGATCCAGAACTCGATTTTCACTACCGTATTTTTAACGCTGACGGCAGCGAAGTGTCGCAGTGCGGCAACGGCGCGCGCTGTTTCGCCCGTTTTGTGCGTCTGAAAGGTTTGACCAATAAACGTGACATTCGCGTCAGTACAGCGAACGGGCGTATGGTATTGAGCGTAACGGAAGATGAACTGGTGCGCGTCAATATGGGCGAGCCGAACTTCGAACCGTCGCAGGTGCCGTTTCGCGCGAACAAAGCTGAGAAGACCTATATTATGCGCGCGGCGGAACAAACCGTGCTCTGCGGCGTCGTATCGATGGGCAACCCGCACTGTGTTATTCAGGTCGATAGCGTGGAAAACGCGCCGGTAGAGACGCTGGGACCGGTGCTGGAGAGCCATGAGCGCTTTCCTGAACGCGCCAATATCGGCTTTATGCAGGTCGTCAAAACCGATCATATCCGCCTGCGCGTTTTCGAGCGCGGCGCAGGTGAAACGCAGGCGTGCGGAAGCGGTGCCTGCGCAGCCGTTGCCGTCGGCATTCAGCAAGGCTTGCTGGCGGAAAGCGTTCGTGTGGAGTTACCGGGTGGTCGACTTGATATCGCCTGGAAAGGCCCGGGCCAACCGCTGTACATGACTGGCCCGGCGGCACATGTTTATGACGGGTTTATTCATCTATGAAGCAACCAGGGGAAGAATTGCAGGAGACGCTGACGGAGCTGGAAGATCAGACCGTTGCCGACTATTTGGTGCGCCATCCTGACTTCTTTATCCGTAACGCGCGGCTGGTGGAACAGATGCGCGTGCCGCATGCGGTGCGCGACACGGTTTCTCTGGTGGAGTGGCATATGGCGCGCTCGCGCAACCACATCAACGTGCTGGAAGAGAACATGACGCTGCTGATGGAGCAGGCGAGCGCCAATGAAGGGCTCTTTTACCGCCTGCTGCGCCTGCAAAGTCGGCTGGCTTCCGCGCCAAGCCTTGATGAGATGCTGAACCGCCTGCACCGCTGGGCGCGCGATTTAGGGCTGGCGGGCGCGACGGTGCGCCTCTTTCCGGATCGCTGGCGTCTCGGTGCGCCGTCGCGCTATACCCATCTCTCCCTCTCTCGTCAGGCGTTTGAGCCACTGCGCATTCAGCGCCTTGGTCACCAGCATCACTATCTGGGATCGCTCAACGGGCCGGAGCTGTTGCTGCTGTTGCCGGAAGCGAAAGCCATCGGTTCAGTGGCGATGTCGTTGATGGGGCAAGATGGCTCGCTCGGCGTGGTGCTGTTCAGCAGCCGCGATCCGCACCATTATCAACATGGTCAGGGCACTCAGTTGCTGGAGGAGATCGCGCAGATGCTGCCGGATCTGATTGAGCGCTGGATCGCACGCGCATGACCGCTTCGCCGCTCTTCCCGCTCGTTACCCGCTTTTTGCGTTACCTCGGCGTTGAGCGCCAGCTCAGCCCAATCACCCTGCGCAACTACCAGCGCCAGCTGGACGCCATAATGGCGATGGCGGACGATCTCGGACTCAAAAGCTGGCAACAGTGCGATGCTGCGACGGTGCGCTCAATTGCCACCCGCAGCCGCCGCAAAGGGTTGGGCGCGGCGAGTCTCGCGCTACGGCTCTCCGCCCTGCGCAGCTTCTTCGACTGGCTGGTGAGCCAGGGCGAGTTGCCCGCTAACCCGGCGAAAGGGATCTCCGCGCCGAAAGCCGCGCGCCATCTGCCGAAAAATATCGATGTCGATGATGTAAACCGCCTGCTGGAGATCGACATTAACGATCCGCTGGCGGTGCGCGACCGCGCGATGCTGGAAGTGATGTACGGCGCGGGTCTGCGTCTGTCGGAACTGGTCAATCTCGATATCAAACATCTCGATCTGGAGAGCGGCGAAGTGTGGGTTCTCGGCAAAGGCAGCAAAGAGCGCCGCGTGCCGATAGGCCGCAATGCGGTGAGCTGGGTTGAGCACTGGCTCGATCTGCGCGAGCTGTTTGGCGCGCAGGACGATGCGCTGTTCCTCTCAAAGCTCGGCAAGCGCATCTCGGCGCGCAACGTGCAGAAACGATTTGCTGAATGGGGCATTAAGCAGGGGCTGAACAGCCATGTGCATCCGCATAAACTGCGCCACTCTTTTGCCACCCATATGCTGGAGTCGAGCGGCGATCTGCGCGGCGTGCAGGAGCTGCTCGGCCACGCCAATTTGTCCACCACCCAGATCTATACCCATCTTGATTTTCAACACCTTGCTTCGGTCTACGATGCGGCGCATCCGCGCGCAAAACGGGGGAAATAATGCGTTTTTACCGCCCACCAGGCGAGATCTCTGCGATCACTTTCGACCTGGACGACACCCTTTATGACAACCGGCTGGTGATCCAGCGTACAGAGCAGGAGTCGCTGGCCTTTTTGCAGGGCTACCACCCGGCGCTCAGCACGCTGGAGAATAGCGAATTTAAGCGTCTGCGCCAGGCGCTGCGCGAAACCGAGCCGGATATCTACCACGATGTCACCGAGTGGCGGCGACGCGCCGTTGAGCGCGCCATGCTTGAAGCCGGGCTGACGGCAGAAGAGGCCACGGCTGGTGCCGAAGCCGCCATGGCCAACTTTGCGCACTGGCGCAGCCGCATTGATGTCCCGGACGAGACCCACGACACGCTGGCGAAGCTGGCAAAAAAGTGGCCGCTGGTGGCGATCACCAATGGCAATGCGCAGCCGGAGCTGTTCGGGCTCGGCGACTATTTCAAATTTGTTCTGCGCGCCGGGCCGGACGGGCGATCAAAACCCTTCAGCGATATGTATCACCGCGCCGCTGAGCGTCTTGACGTGCCCATTGGCACCATTTTGCACGTTGGCGACGATCTCACCACCGACGTTGCGGGCGCGATCCGCTGTGGCATGCAGGCCTGCTGGATCAAACCTGAAGGTGCAGATCTGCTGCAAGCCAGCGACAGCCGCCTGTTGCCGCATATGGAAATTTCGCGGTTGGCATCCCTCACTACGCTGATATAATCACCCATTGTTCTGTATAAAATACCAGGGTTTTGGTGGCGGGCGCGGCGCGAATGCGTCCACGCAAACCAGGCCCTGGTACGCGAAGCGCCACCGGCGTTTTGTTCAATTCCTGATGACTACGCGACGGTACCTATGGACGTTTCTTATCTGCTCGACAGCCTCAATGACAAACAGCGCGACGCCGTAGCGGCGACACGCAGCAATATGCTGGTGCTGGCGGGAGCGGGAAGCGGCAAGACGCGCGTACTGGTGCACCGTATCGCATGGCTGATGACCGTGGAGAACTGCTCGCCCTTCTCGATTATGGCGGTCACCTTTACCAACAAAGCGGCGGCGGAGATGCGCCACCGTATCGGCCAGCTGATGGGCACCACTCAGGGCGGCATGTGGGTCGGCACCTTCCACGGGCTGGCGCATCGCCTGCTGCGCGCGCACCATATGGACGCGAAATTGCCGCAGGATTTCCAGATCCTCGATAGCGAAGATCAGCTGCGCCTGCTCAAGCGTCTGATCAAAGCAATGAACCTTGATGAGAAGCAGTGGCCGGCGCGCCAGGCGATGTACTACATCAACGGTCAGAAAGATGAGGGCATCCGCCCGCACCACATTCAAAGCTTCGGCAATCCGGTAGAGCAGACCTGGCAGAAGGTTTACCAGGCCTATCAGGAGGCGTGCGATCGCGCCGGGCTGGTCGATTTTGCTGAACTGCTGCTGCGCGCCCACGAGCTGTGGCTGAACAAACCGCATATCCTGCAGCACTATCGCGAACGCTTTACCAATATCCTGGTCGATGAGTTCCAGGATACTAACAACATTCAGTATGCGTGGATCCGCCTGCTGGCGGGCGATACCGGCAAGGTGATGATCGTCGGCGACGATGACCAGTCGATCTACGGCTGGCGCGGCGCGCAGGTGGAGAACATCCAGCGCTTCCTCACCGATTTTCCCGGCGCGCAAACTATTCGTCTTGAGCAGAACTACCGCTCCACCAGCAATATTCTGAGTGCCGCCAACGCCCTGATTGAGAACAACAACGGGCGTCTGGGGAAAAAGCTCTGGACCGAAGGGAGCGACGGCGAGCCGATCTCCCTCTACTGCGCATTTAACGAGCTGGATGAGGCGCGTTTTGTCGTCAACCGTATCAAAGCCTGGCAGGACAACGGCGGCCAGCTGACGCAGTGCGCCATTCTCTATCGCAGTAACGCCCAGTCGCGCGTGCTGGAAGAGGCGTTACTGCAGGCAAGCATGCCCTACCGCATCTATGGCGGCATGCGCTTCTTCGAGCGCCAGGAGATCAAAGATGCGCTCGCCTATCTGCGCCTGATAGCCAACCGTAACGATGACGCCGCTTACGAGCGCGTGGTCAATACGCCGACGCGCGGCATCGGCGATCGCACCCTTGATGTTGTTCGTCAGACCTCCCGCGAGCGCCAGCTGACGCTGTGGCAGGCAACCCGCGAGCTGCTGCAAGAGAAAGCGCTGGCAGGACGCGCGGCGGGTGCGTTGCAGCGTTTTCTTGAGCTAATCGACGCACTGGCACAAGAGACGGCAGATATGCCGCTGCATGTGCAAACCGACCGGGTGATCAGCGATTCCGGCCTGCGCGCGATGTACGAGCAGGAGAAGGGCGAAAAAGGCCAGACGCGAATTGAGAACTTAGAGGAGCTGGTCACCGCAACGCGGCAGTTCAGCTACAACGAAGAAGATGAAGATTTAATGCCGCTGCAGGCGTTCCTCTCCCACGCGGCGCTGGAAGCGGGTGAAGGGCAGGCGGACACCTGGCAGGACGCGGTGCAGTTAATGACCATGCACTCGGCGAAGGGGCTTGAGTTCCCGCAGGTGTTTATTGTCGGCATGGAAGAGGGGATGTTCCCGAGCCAGATGTCCCTTGATGAGGGCGGCCGTCTGGAAGAGGAGCGCCGTCTGGCCTATGTCGGTGTCACGCGCGCGATGAAAAAGCTGACCTTAACCTATGCGGAAACGCGTCGGCTGTATGGCAAAGAGGTTTATCACCGCCCTTCGCGCTTTATCGGCGAGCTGCCGGAAGAGTGCGTTGAAGAGGTGCGCTTGCGCGCCAGCATCAGCCGTCCGGTCAGCCATCAGCGGATGGGCACGCCGGTAGCACAGAGCGATACGGGCTATAAGCTTGGTCAGCGCGTGCGCCACGCCAAATTTGGCGAAGGCACGGTGGTGAATATGGAAGGCAGCGGCGAGCACAGCCGCTTGCAGGTGGCGTTCCAGGGGCAGGGCATTAAGTGGTTAGTCGCCGCCTATGCGAAGCTCGAAACTGTGTAACCTTCAGAAAAATATCATCATTTTGTAATATTCTGCTAGCCTTATACGCTAAAGGGCAAATATTGCTCTTTAGCGTTTCGTTGCGTGTTGACGCCTTCTGAGTGCTGGCGTAACATGCGCGCACGATCACGCTAAGAGGACATTCGCCTTGGACACACCCAGTAGATGCTGGCTCAATTTCCTGGATTTCAGGAACAACTCCTAAGGCTTTCTCCTCACGCTGATGGCCTTAGTGGTTGTCGGCGACCTGCTTTATCCCCCGTCGCGCTGAGTCAGACTGTTTAATGGTCTGAAACCCCAATTGTTTCTTGTGTGCCCTGCGAACTGTCCGATATTTTTTGCATTGGGAGTCCCGGCCATGCTGAGCGCATTTCAACTGGAAAACAATCGTTTAAGCCGTCTTGAGGCTGACGAAATCAAACACCTCGCCAGCTCGGTTTGGGTGGATTTGGTCGAGCCGGACGATGATGAACGTACCCGCGTGCAAACGGAATTGGGCCAGAATCTGGCTACGCGACCTGAACTGGAAGACATCGAAGCCTCGGCGCGTTTTTTCGAAGACGAAGACGGTCTGCACATTCACTCCTTCTTCTTTTATGAAGATGCGGAGGATCACGCAGGCAACTCAACGGTAGCATTCACCATTCGCGAAGGGCGTCTCTTTACCCTGCGCGAGCGCGAACTGCCCGCGTTTCGTCTTTATCGTATGCGCGCCCGCAGCCAGGAGATGGTTGACGGCAACGCCTATGAGCTGCTGCTCGATCTCTTCGAAACCAAAATTGAACAGCTGGCGGATGAGATTGAAAACATCTACAGCGATCTGGAAAAGCTCAGCCGCGTCATTATGGAAGGGCAGCAGGGCGATGAGTATGACGAAGCGCTCTCGACGCTTGCTGAGCAGGAAGATATCGGCTGGAAAGTGCGTTTGTGTCTGATGGATACCCAGCGCGCGCTGAACTTCCTGGTGCGCAAAGCGCGTTTACCGGCGGGTCAGCTTGAGCAGGCGCGCGAGATCCTGCGCGATATCGAATCGCTTTTGCCGCATAACGAATCCCTGTTCCAGAAGGTGAACTTCCTGATGCAGGCGGCGATGGGTTTTATCAATATCGAGCAGAACCGAATCATCAAGATCTTCTCGGTCGTTTCGGTGGTGTTTCTGCCGCCAACGCTGGTGGCATCGAGCTATGGGATGAACTTCGAGTTTATGCCTGAGTTGCACTGGAGTTTCGGCTACCCCGGCGCGATTATCTTTATGATCCTTGCCGGTCTTGCCCCCTACCTCTACTTTAAACGCCGCAACTGGCTTTGAAGCCAAAAAAAAGGTTCAGCCTGCGCTGAACCTTTTTTCTTTAAAAGCCCCAGGTCTGGATGCCTTTGACCTTATATTCGTAATACCAGACATTAGCCCGAAATCCGATCATCATGGCTACAAAAATGGTCAGGAAGGGTATGCCTATAAGAGCGGAAACGAATAATCCCAATATAATCAGAGCAATAGAGGTCAGTGCTTTTTTCCACAGGCCCAGAATAAAGAGATAAATAAAGCTGAAAGATAATGCGAAGTAATTTACGGAGACTCTGCGTTTCTCCCAAAAAGACATTCCTTTGAACGCTTGCTTCCACGCCGGTGAAACACGCCAGAATCCGGGATAACCATTCTTTTCAAAAAATGCGAAACGATACTTCCACTTATCGCTCAGCGATTCGTCTTTCTGATAGTCATAGTCGTTGATGGTGCTCATTTTTCTCTCCTGAAAAACCCTGTCTTTAAAACTAATTAGCTGTTTTTACTTCCGTTGGCGCGAACATAAGCATAAAAAATACCAGGCCGTCGAACCAAAAATAGATCTGAACGCCAAGCAGCAGATATTCATCATCCAGCACGAAACCTGCTGCGGAGACCACTGGCGAAATGAGATAAACCAGGATCGACAAAATGACGACATAACGCCCCTTTAATCCACTATCCCGGCAGCGCTGCGCATTGATATTGATCTTCACCCACGTGTAAACCAGCAGGCAGAGCAGCGGCAGTATAGGAAGCTTCGCCACGCTAACCATGGCAATTAAAAAAACAATATGCAGAAGCATAAAAATAAGGAAATAGGGCTTACGCGCGAGGCATGCCTTGCCTGTTGGCCAAAAAATCCTGCGGATCATTTTTCCGGGTCGTCCTGAATAGCGTAATAATAAAGCGGCGAACATACCATTCAGTAGATTAATATGCGACGCGACGATCGAATAACCCACGAATATTTGTAGGGAGCGGGCGGCAATTCCGCCCGCCTGATTTGTTCCCTAAGCGGAATTAGCGTGTTTTACGCAATGCGCGCTGGGTATAAAGGGCATCCATTACGAAGATCGCCAGCGCCACCCAGATAAAGCCAAAGGTCACCATCTTATCCGCGCCGGGATGCTCACCGTAAAAGGTCACCGCCAGCAGGAACATCAGCGTCGGGCCGATGTACTGAAAGAAACCGAGGGTTGAGAGGCGCAGACGCGTTGCCGCTCCGGTAAAGCAGAGCAGCGGCACCGTGGTCACCACGCCCGCAGCGATTAGCAGTAGATTGAGCGACAGGCTGTTCTGCGACATATGGCTGGTCGGGCTATCGGTAATGCCAAACAGCCAGATGGCGGCCACCGGCAGCAGCCACAGGGTCTCTATCAGCATGCCGGTTTGCGCCTCGACAGCGATTTTCTTTCGCAGCAGACCGTAAAAGGCGAAGCTAAAGGCGAGGCCGAGGGCAATCACCGGCAGCGAACCAAAGGTCCAGAGCTGTACCAGCACGCCCAGCGCGGCGAGGATCACCGCCAGCCACTGCATGCGACGGAAGCGCTCGCCTAAGAAAAGCATCCCCAGCAGGATATTCACCAGCGGGTTAATAAAGTAGCCGAGGCTCGCTTCCAGCATATGGTTATGGTTAACCGCCCAGATAAACAGCAGCCAGTTACCGCCCACCAGCACCGCCGAAACCGCCAGCAGCAAAATCTTTTTCGGCGTTTGCAGCAGCGCTTTCACGCTCTTCCACTGGCGGCTTACGCTTATCAGCGCCAGCATAAAAAAGAAGGACCAGATGACGCGGTGAGTCAGGATCTCATCGGCGGGAACATACCAAATCACTTTGAAGTAGGCGGGCGCGATGCCCCAGATAAAATAAGCGGCGAGCGCAAGTAATACGCCAAGCCGCGTCTGCTTTGCATCCATCAGAAAGACTCGTTGCGAAAATGTAACCGCATGGTACCCGATTTCGCAGGCCTGCTCACCCCACCATATAGGTAGCGGTTGCGCTGGCGATATGCACCTGCTCCTCGTTATGCAGCTCCACGCGTGCAACGGCGACCTTATTGCCCGCGCGCAGCAAACTGCTGCTGGCGGTAAAGCGCGTACCGCGGCCAGGACGCAGATAATCGACACGCAAATCAATCGTTCCCATCCGCGCCAGGCGCTGGCGAAGCTCCTCTTCGCTGATGGTTTCATGGCGGGTGAGGGTGCTGCCGACACACACCAGCCCGGCGGCGACATCCAGCGCGGAGGCAATCACTCCGCCGTGCAGAATGCTCTGCGCCCAGTTACCGACCATCATCGGCTGGTTATTGAAATGCAGTTCTGCGAATGCTTTTTCATAGCGCCCTAGCTCAAGGCCTAACGCACGGTTGTAGGGCATGTGATAGACAAAAATTTCGCCCACCATTTGCAGGGCTTGATCGGCGGTAAGAACGGCTGACATATCAATCTGATCCGATGAGTTAATGGAGTGTTAATTTTATGCTCAATGTTTGTTGATTGCTACTTTAAGAGCGATAGACGAGCAGTGACGCAAGAAATATGTAGAATACGTGCGGATAAGACTATTAATTAACTCAACTAGAATTCGGAGCTTAAACCGATGCGCACCTGGCCGGGGTATATTTTCGCAGTGCTGGCACTGCCGTTTATGGCACTCGCACAAGAAGCAACCATCAAAGAAGTTCATGATGCGCCCGTCGTGCGCGGTAGCATCATCGCGAATATGTTGCAGGAGCATGATAATCCCTTCACGCTCTATCCGTATGAATCCAACTATGTGATCTATACCGATACCAGCGATCTGAATAAGGAAGCGATCCGCTCCTACAACTGGGCTGACAACGCGCGTAAAGATGAAGTGAAGTTCCAGATAAGCCTCGCTTTCCCCTTCTGGCGCGGCATTCTCGGGCCAAACTCGGTATTAGGCGGCTCCTATACGCAAAAATCCTGGTGGCAGCTCTCCAACAGCGGTGAGTCTTCTCCCTTCCGAGAAACCAACTACGAACCGCAGCTGTTCCTCGGTTTCGCCACGGATTACAAATTTGCCGGCTGGACGCTGCGTGACGTGGAAGTTGGTTTTAACCATGACTCCAATGGCCGCTCCGATCCGACCTCGCGCAGCTGGAACCGTGCTTACACCCGCCTGATGGCGCAAAACGGTAACTGGATGGTGGAAGTGAAGCCCTGGTATGTCGTAGGCTCCACGGATGACAACCCGGATATCACCAAATATATGGGTTACTACCAGCTGAAAATCGGTTACGAAATTGGTGATGCGATCCTCAGCGCGAAAGGGCAGTACAACTGGAATACCGGCTACGGCGGCGCAGAGATCGGCCTCAGCTACCCGGTGACCAAACACGTTCGCCTCTATACTCAGGTTTACAGCGGCTACGGCGAATCGCTGATTGATTATAATTTCAATCAGACCCGCTTCGGCGTGGGCGTGATGCTCAACGATCTGTTTTAAGGCATTGCAGTTTCAGTCACAGGCGCTGAAAATAGCGCCTGTTTTTATTTCAGGCAAATGGGGTCAATGTGGCGCAGGCGGAAGTATTGAATCAGGAATCGCTGGCTAAACAGGTTTTACAAGAGACCTTTGGCTACCAGCAGTTCCGCCCTGGCCAGCAGGATATTATCGACACCGTGCTTGGCGGTCGCGACTGCCTGGTGGTGATGCCGACCGGCGGCGGCAAATCCCTCTGTTATCAAATTCCGGCGCTGGTGCTGGAAGGGCTGACGGTGGTGGTCTCGCCGCTTATCTCGCTGATGAAAGATCAGGTCGACCAGTTGCTCGCCAACGGCGTAGCGGCGGCCTGTCTCAACTCGACCCAGAATCGCGAGCAGCAGCTCGAGGTGGTAAACGGCTGTCGCAACGGGCAGATCCGTCTGCTCTATATCGCGCCTGAGCGCCTGATGCTCGACAACTTCCTTGATCAGCTGCGCCAGTGGAACACGGTGCTTATTGCCGTCGATGAAGCGCACTGTATCTCCCAGTGGGGGCACGATTTCCGCCCGGAATACGCCGCGCTCGGCCAGCTGCGCCATATGCTCCCCAACGTGCCCTTTATGGCGCTTACCGCCACCGCCGATGACACCACGCGGCGCGATATTGAACGCCTGCTCAGCCTTAACGATCCGCTGATTCAGGTCAGCAGTTTCGACCGTCCAAACATCCGCTACATGCTGATGGAGAAGTTTAAGCCTCTCGATCAGCTGCTGCGCTATGTGCAGGAGCAGCGGGGCAAATGCGGCATCATTTACTGTAACAGCCGGGCGAAAGTGGAAGATACCGCCGCGCGCTTACAGGCCCGGGGCTTCAGCGCCGCGCCTTATCACGCCGGGCTGGAAAACGAGGTTCGCGCGCGGGTGCAGGAGCAGTTCCAGCGCGATGACCTGCAAATTGTGGTTGCTACCGTCGCCT
This sequence comes from Kosakonia sp. CCTCC M2018092, assembly GCF_003864115.1. Taxonomy (NCBI): domain Bacteria; kingdom Pseudomonadati; phylum Pseudomonadota; class Gammaproteobacteria; order Enterobacterales; family Enterobacteriaceae; genus Kosakonia; species Kosakonia sp. CCTCC M2018092. Next base: position 4,546,938 of record NZ_CP034225.1, on the reverse strand, counting down.
TTGGCATGGGGATTAACAAACCCAACGTCCGCTTTGTGGTGCACTTCGACATCCCGCGCAATATCGAATCCTACTACCAGGAGACCGGCCGCGCCGGGCGTGATGGCCTGCCCGCAGAAGCGATGCTGTTTTACGATCCGGCAGATATGGCCTGGCTGCGCCGCTGCCTGGAGGAGAAGCCCGCCGGGCCGTTGCAGGATATCGAGCGTCACAAGCTCAATGCGATGGGAGCCTTTGCTGAAGCGCAAACCTGTCGTCGCCTGGTGCTGCTCAACTACTTTGGCGAAGGGCGTCACGCGCCTTGCGGCAACTGCGATATCTGCCTCGATCCGCCGCGCCAGTACGACGGTTTGCAGGATGCGCAGAAAGCGCTCTCCGCCATCTATCGCGTTAACCAGCGCTTCGGGATGGGTTATGTGGTTGAGGTGCTGCGCGGCGCGAATAACCAGCGTATCCGCGAGATGGGCCATGACAAGCTGCCGGTCTACGGCATCGGGCGCGAGCAGAGCCACGAACACTGGGTAAGCGTGATTCGCCAGCTGATCCACCTGGGCTTCGCCATGCAAAATATCGCCCAGCACTCGGCGCTGCAACTGACGGAAGCGGCGCGTCCGGTTCTGCGCGGTGAGGTGCCGCTGATGCTGGCGGTGCCGCGCATGGTAACGCTGAAGCCGAAGGTGATGCAGAAGGCGGCGGTCGGCAATTACGATCGCAAGCTGTTCGCCAAACTGCGTAAGCTGCGTAAAGCGATTGCCGACGAAGAGAACATCCCGCCGTACGTGGTGTTTAACGATGCCACGCTGATTGAGATGGCGGAGCAGATGCCGCTTTCGCCGGGCGATATGCTGAGCGTCAACGGCGTCGGCACGCGCAAACTGGAGCGTTTCGGCCAGGAGTTTATGGCGCTGATCCGCGCCCATGTCGACGGCGATGAAGAGTAGTCAGCCTGCGGGAAAAGTGTCAGGATAGCCCTTCACTGAATCTTTTCTCGCGAGTTCGCTATGTTAACGCTCTTTCTCTCCGTCATGACAGTGCACTTCATTGCGCTGATGAGCCCCGGTCCCGATTTTTTCTTTGTTTCCCAAACTGCCGTCAGCCGCTCGCGCAAAGAAGCGATGCTGGGCGTGCTCGGCATCACCGCCGGTGTAATGGTGTGGGCAGCGGTCGCGCTGCTTGGCCTCAACCTGATCCTCGCGAAAATGGCGTGGCTGCATAGCATCATTATGGTCGGCGGCGGGCTCTATCTCTGCTGGATGGGCTTCCAGATGCTGCGCGGTGCGCTGAAGAAAGAGACGGCGAACAGCGATGCGCCGCAGGTTGAGCTGGCGGCGGGCGGCCGTAGTTTTGTGAAAGGCTTACTAACCAACCTTGCAAATCCGAAAGCGATTATCTATTTCGGATCGGTCTTCTCGCTGTTTGTTGGCGACAGCGTCGGCGCTAACGCGCGCTGGGGCATCTTTGTGCTGATTGTGGTAGAGACCTTCGCCTGGTTTACGCTGGTCGCCAGCGTCTTTGCGTTACCGCGCGTGCGTCGCGGCTATCAGCGAATGGCGAAGTGGATCGATGGCGTCGCCGGTGCGCTCTTCGCCGGGTTTGGTATCCATCTGATCATCTCCCGTTAATGCCGGATTGCCGGATGGCGCTTGCGCTTATCCGGCCTACGAAAACCAGGCGGCAAATCTTGTAGGCCGAATAAGGCGCAGCCGCCATCCGGCATATCAGTCACAAATGTGCGAATGTTCGCGTAGGCCGGATAAGGCGCAGCCGCCATCCGGCAAACAGACCGCACTCACGCGTGTCTTGCCGACGCCAACAACGCCCCCACCAGCACAAACAGCGATCCGAACACTTTATTCAATGCCTTCATCTGATGCGGGCCTTTGATCCATCCCGCAATGCGCCGCGCCAGCGTGGCATAACCAATCATCACAATGATATCGACCACGATGGTCGTCGCTCCAAGCACCACATACTGCATCACCTGCGGCTGATTGGGCGCGATAAACTGCGGAAAGAGGGCGGCAAGAAACACGATGCTCTTCGGGTTGGTGAGGTTCACAAACACCGCGCGTTTAAACAGCCGCCCGCGTGATTGCGTCTGCGCCAGGGTATGGAGATCGAGCGCGCCTGCGGCGCGCCACTGCTGAATTCCGAGCCACACCAGGTAGGCCGCGCCCGCCCACTTCAACACCTCAAAAGCCAGCACCGAGCGGGAAAAGAGCGTGCCCAGACCGATACCGACCAGCACGATATGGATCCCCAGCCCGGTCTGCAAACCGGCAATTGAGGCCGCCGCGCCGCGATAGCCGTGGCTAATTGAAGTGGTCATGGTATTGATCGCCCCGGAGCCGGGGGAGAGGCTTAAAATCAACGATGTCAGCAGGTAGGCGAACCACCACTCGAAGGTCATGAGAAATTCCCTGGTTGTCGGTTTTTATGCCACAATACGCCATTGTCTGTGGAATTTGCTATTGGTCACAAAAAAACGATTTTACATGGCTAAAAGGGGCAAAATCCCGATGTTTCGGCAAAAAAAGGCGTGGGAAAGCAGAGAAAAAGCGTTCGCCGCATTCACCATGGGTCCGTTAATGGATTTCTGGCGATCGCGTGAAGAGGACGTGTTTACCGGCGTGGACGACGTGCCGGTCAGTTTTGTGCGTTTTCGCGCGCAGAGTAACGATCGGGTGATCGTGATCTGCCCTGGCCGTATCGAAAGCTACGTAAAGTATGCCGAACTGGCCTATGACCTGTTCCACCTTGGTTACGACGTGCTGATTATCGATCACCGCGGCCAGGGTCGCTCCGGGCGCATGCTGCCCGACGCGCATCGCGGCCATGTGGTGAAATTTAGCGACTATGTCGAAGATTTGGCCGCCTTCTGGGAGCAGGAAGTTGCCAGCGGCCCGTGGCGCAAACGCTATATTCTGGCGCACTCAATGGGCGGCGCGATCTCAACGCTCTTTTTACAGCGCTATCCGCACGCTTGCGACGCCATCGCGCTCTGCGCGCCGATGTTCGGCATTGTTATTCACCTGCCGGACTGGGTGGTGCGTCCGCTGCTGGAGTGGGCTGAGAGCTACCCGAGCATCCGCGACGGTTACGCTATCGGCACCGGCAGCTGGCGTCCGCTGCCCTTCGCCATCAACGTGTTGACCCACAGCCGCGAGCGCTACCGCCGTAACGTTCGTTTCTACGCTGATGAACCGACCCTGCGCGTCGGCGGCCCGACCTGGCACTGGGTGCGTGAAGGCATCCTCGCGGGCGAGCAGGCGCTGGCCGGGGTGGAAAAAGACGCCACGCCGACATTACTGATTCAGGCAGAAGAGGAGCATGTGGTGGATAACCGCATGCATCAGCGCTTCTGCGAACGCCGCGCCGCCGCCGGTCACCCCTGCGAAGGGGGGAAACCGCTGGTCATCGAAGGCGCGTACCATGAGATCCTTTTTGAAAAGGACGCCATGCGCTCAGTCGCGCTCAACGCCATCGTCGATTTTTTCGATCGACATAACTGATGATTTATTGAGGTTAAATTTTCTTATGTACCAGGTTGTTGCCTCTGATTTAGACGGTACGCTGCTCTCTCCCGACCACACACTGTCGCCTTTCGCCAAAGAAACCTTAAAACTGCTGACCGCGCGCGGTGTGAATTTTGTCTTCGCCACCGGCCGCCACCACGTTGATGTCGGGCAGATCCGCGATAATTTAGATATCAAAGCCTACATGATCACCTCCAACGGCGCGCGCGTGCACGATACCGACGGAAACCTGGTCTTCACCCATAACCTCGACCGCGATATCGCCGCCGATCTCTTCGGCATGATGCATAACGAGCCGGAGATCATCACCAACGTCTACCGCGACGATGAGTGGTTTATGAACCGCCACCGTCCGGATGAGATGCGCTTCTTCAAAGAGGCGGTTTTCAAATACGCGATTTACGAGCCGGGTTTACTGGAGCCGGAGGGCGTCAGCAAAGTCTTCTTCTCCTGCGACAACCACGAAAAACTGCTGCCGCTGGAGCAGGCGATCAACGCCCGTTGGGGCGATCGTGTCAACGTCAGCTTCTCCACCTTGACCTGCCTGGAAGTGATGGCGGGCGGCGTATCGAAAGGCCATGCGCTGGAAGCGGTCTCGCACGCGCTGGGTTACAGCCTGAAAAATTGCATCGCCTTCGGCGACGGCATGAACGATGCTGAAATGCTGTCGATGGCGGGTAAAGGCTGCATTATGGCGAACGCCCATCAGCGCCTGAAACAGCTCCATCCGGAACTGGAAGTAATTGGTACCAACGCCGACAACGCCGTGCCGAAATACCTGCGTAAGCTCTATCTTGGCGAAGATTGACAACTGTTCGCAAAACAAACAGACGTCAACTAAATAGTCAAACTTTGTACACCTGAGTTCGCTACAATGCGTGTCCTTTCACTTGAGAGACATTCATTGTGGCGTTACTGATCATCACCACCATTCTGTGGGCCTTCTCGTTTAGCCTGATTGGCGAATACCTTGCCGGGCATGTCGACAGCTACTTTTCGGTGCTGATGCGCGTCGGGCTGGCGGCGCTGGTCTTTTTACCTTTCCTGCGAGCGCGCGGCCATAGCCTGCAAACCATCGGCTTGTATATGCTGGTGGGCGCGCTGCAACTGGGTATCATGTATCTGTTCGGCTTCCAGGCCTATCTCTACTTAACGGTCTCCGAGTTCCTGCTCTTCACCGTGTTTACCCCGCTCTATATCACGCTGATTTACGACCTGCTGAGCAAACGCAGGTTGCGCTGGAGCTACCTGCTGAGCGCCGGGCTGGCGGTGATTGGCGCGGCGATCATCCGCTACGACAAAGTGAGCGATCACTTCTGGACGGGGCTGATCCTCGTGCAGCTGGCGAATATCAGCTTTGCGATTGGCATGGTGGGGTATAAGCGCCTGATGGAGACGCGACCGATGCCGCAGCACAACGCTTTTGCCTGGTTCTATCTTGGCGCGTTTGTGGTGGCAGCAGTAGCGTGGCTGATAATGGGCAATCCGCAGAAATTACCGACCACCACGTTGCAGTGGGGTGTGCTGGTGTGGCTGGGCGTCGTGGCGTCGGGGCTCGGTTACTTTATGTGGAACTACGGCGCGACGCAGGTGGATGCGGGCACGCTCGGCATCATGAACAATGTGCATGTTCCCGCCGGGCTGCTGGTCAACCTTGCCATCTGGCAGCAGCAGCCGCACTGGCCCAGTTTTATTATTGGTGGTGCGGTGATAATGGCTTCGCTATGGGTACATCGCCGTTGGGTCGCTCCGCGCTCCGCACAAACGGCAGATGATCGCAGGCGTGGTTCCGCGCTGAGCGAATAAACGCTTCCGTTACCGGCTGACGCTGCTCGCCGTCGCGCACTGCGGCGTACAGCCGGCTCCACAATCCCTCGCCGAGGGTTTTGGTCACAATCAGACCCTGGCGCTCAAAACTCTCCACCACCCAGTGCGGCAGCGCGGCAATCCCCATGCGCGCGGAGACCATCTGAATCAGCAGCAGCGTGTTATCGACGCTTTTCAGCGACGGGCTGACGCCTGCCGGTTGCAGAAAGTGCCGCCAGATATCAAGCCTGCTGCGCTGCACCGGGTAGATGAGCAGCGTTTCGCTGGCAATATCTTCCGGCGTGATATGCGCCACCGCCGCCAGCGGATGATCCGGCGCCAGCACCAGACGCACTTCAAAATCAAACATCGGCGAATAGTGCAGACCGCTGCGCGGCAGAATGTCGGAGGTGAGCACCACATCCAGCTCGCCCTGCTGCAAAGCGGGCTGCGGATCGAAGGTAACGCCAGATTTGAAATCCATCTCCACCTGCGGCCAGCTCTGGCGGAAATTCTCAAGCGCGGGGGTCAACCACTGAATACAGCTATGGCACTCAATGGCGATGCGTAAGGTAGTTTGCTGCGGCTCATTGCAGGCCTGCAGCGCGCGGCTAATCTGCGGCAGCACCTGATTAGCCAGTTGCAGCAAAATTTCCCCCTGCGGCGTAAAACGCAGCGGCTGGCTTTTACGCACAAACAGACGGAAACCAAGGCGCTGTTCCAGATCGCTGAACTGATGGGAAAGGGCGGATTGCGTCTGGTGCAGCGTTGCCGCAGCGGCGGCCAGCGATCCGCTATTTCGTAACGCTTGCAGCGTTTTCAGGTGCTTAATCTCGATCATGAAACTCTTTCACTCCGGCATGAATATTTTGCGCTTGAGGAATACACACTACCTTCACATTATGGATGTGTAAACATCTGGACGTCCAAATCCTGCGTCTTTCGAATTAACGGTGCGTTGGCTGCGCTCATTCACCCCGGTCACTTACTTCAGTAAGCTCCCGGGGATTCATGAACTTGCCGCCTTCCCTTAATCCGAAATCCTTTGGATTAACTAATTGAAGAGGCTAATAAAATGACAGTAATCAACCACACCCTCGGTTTTCCTCGTGTTGGTCTGCGTCGCGAGCTGAAGAAAGCGCAAGAGAGCTACTGGGCCGGCAACGCCAGCCGTGAAGAGTTACTGGCGGTGGGCCGCGAGCTGCGCGCTCGTCACTGGGATCAGCAGAAAGAAGCGGGTGTCGATCTGCTGCCGGTCGGCGACTTCGCCTGGTACGACCATGTTCTGACCACCAGCCTGCTGCTTGGCAACGTGCCGGCTCGTCATCAGAACAAAGACGGCTCTGTCGATATCGATACCCTGTTCCGCATCGGTCGTGGTCGTGCACCGACCGGCGAACCGGCGGCGGCAGCGGAAATGACCAAATGGTTTAACACCAACTACCACTACATGGTGCCGGAATTCACCCAGGGCCAGCAGTTCAAACTCACCTGGACCCAACTGCTGGACGAAGTAGATGAAGCGCTGGCGCTCGGCCACAACGTCAAGCCAGTGCTGCTTGGCCCGGTTACCTACCTGTGGCTGGGCAAAGTCAAAGGCGAGCAGTTCGACCGCCTGAGCCTGCTGAACTATATTCTGCCGGTCTACCAGCAGGTGCTGGCGGAGCTGGCGAAACGCGGCGTTGAGTGGGTGCAGATTGACGAACCTGCGCTGGTGCTGGAGCTGCCGCAAGCCTGGCTTGATGCCTTTAAACCGGCTTACGACGCGCTGAGCGGCCAGGTCAAACTGCTGCTGACCACCTATTTCGAAGGCGTCACGCCGAACCTCGATACCATTACCGCGCTGCCAGTGCAGGGCCTTCATGTCGATCTGGTGCACGGCAAAGACAACGTTGCCGAGCTGCATCAGCGCCTGCCGGCCGACTGGCTGCTCTCCGCCGGGCTGATTAATGGCCGTAACGTCTGGCGCGCCGATCTCACCGAGAAGTATGCGCAGATCAAAGAGCTGGTGGGTAAACGCCCGCTGTGGGTTGCCTCCTCTTGCTCGCTGCTGCATAGCCCGATCGACCTGAGCGTAGAAACTCGTCTCGATGAAGAGGTGAAAAGCTGGTTCGCCTTCGCCCTGCAAAAATGCCAGGAGCTGGCGCTGCTGCGCGATGCGCTCAACAGCGGCAATACCGACAAACTGGCGGAGTGGAGCGCCCCAATCCAGGCGCGTCGCCACTCAACCCGCGTGCACAACACCGCCGTTGCGAAACGCCTGGCGGCGATCACCGCGCAGGACAGCCAGCGTCAAAGCCCCTACGCCGAACGCGCTCAGGCGCAGCGCGCGCGCTTTAATTTGCCGGCCTGGCCGACCACCACTATCGGCTCCTTCCCGCAAACCACTGAAATTCGTGGCCTGCGTCTGGACTTTAAAAAGGGCAATCTCGACGCCAGCAACTACCGCACCGGTATCGCGGAACATATCAAACAGGCGATTGCCGAGCAGGAGCGCCTGGGGCTGGATGTGCTGGTGCATGGTGAAGCCGAGCGTAACGACATGGTCGAGTACTTCGGTGAAAACCTCGACGGCTTCGTCTTTACGCAAAATGGTTGGGTACAGAGCTACGGCTCCCGCTGCGTGAAACCGCCGGTAGTCATCGGCGATGTCAGCCGTCCGCAGCCGATCACCGTTGAGTGGGCGAAGTATGCCCAGTCGCTGACCGATAAACCGGTCAAAGGGATGCTTACCGGCCCGGTGACCATTCTCTGCTGGTCCTTCCCGCGTGAAGATGTCAGCCGTGAAACCATCGCCAAACAGATTGCGCTGGCGCTGCGTGATGAAGTGGCGGATCTGGAAGCTGCCGGTATCGGCATCATTCAGATTGATGAACCTGCCCTGCGCGAAGGGCTGCCGCTGCGCCGCAGCGACTGGGACGCCTATCTGCAATGGGGTGTTGAAGCCTTCCGCCTTAACGCCGCAGTGGCGAAAGATGAGACGCAGATCCACACCCACATGTGTTACTGCGAGTTCAACGACATCATGGACTCTATCGCCGCGCTGGATGCCGACGTTATCACCATCGAAACCTCCCGTTCCGACATGGAGCTGCTGGAGTCCTTCGAAGAGTTCGAATACCCGAACGAAATCGGGCCGGGCGTGTATGACATTCACTCGCCAAACGTCCCGAGCGTTGAGTGGATCGAGGAGCTGTTGCAGAAAGCGGCGCAGCGTATCCCGGCAGAGCGTCTGTGGGTCAACCCGGACTGCGGCCTGAAAACCCGCGGCTGGCCGGAAACGCGCAGCGCGCTGGCGAACATGGTGAAAGCCGCGCAGAACCTGCGTCAGCAGTAATCAGCCTTACCGCGCCGCTGTTAAAAACGGCGGCGCGTCATTGTCTTAGCGCATCTCATCCCGCCTTCGTAACATGATTGTCAAACTCCCTTGTTTTAATCGTCGCAACGAAAACAGCGGGAGAGATCCATGAATAACAAACGTGTGCTGGCCGCAGTTGTGCTGGCTCTCATCAGTGCCTCGTCATGGGCAAAATCAACCTTAACGCTTTATACCAGCCAGCCGAATGATGATGCGCAGATGACCGTCAGCGCCTTCGAAAAAGCGCACCCGGATATTGAAGTGAAGTGGATCCGCGACGGCACCAGCAAGCTTATTGCCCGCTTGCAGGCAGAGTTAGCCGCCGGAAGCGCCGCGCCGGATGTGCTGCTGATTGCCGACAGCGTGACCATGGAATCCCTCAAAAAACAGAACCTGCTGGCAGCCTATAAGTCACCCGAAGCGGCGCGCTTCGACCCACAGCTGTTTGATAAAGAAGGCTATTACTACGGCACCAAAGTGATCACTACCGGCATTGCTTACCACAGCAAAGCGCCGCTCAAACCGACCTCATGGCTGGATCTGCTCAAACCTGAAGTGAAAAACATGACCACGCTGCCAAGCCCGCTCTACTCCGGCGCGGCGCAGATCCACCAGGCGACGCTAATGAACGACCCGGCGCTCGGCTGGCAATACTACGAAAAACTGAAACAGAACGGCGCGATGCCGCAAAGCGGCAATGGCGCGGTGATGAGCGCCATCGCCTCCGGCAGCAAAGCCTATGGCGTGCTGGTGGATTACCTGGCGATCCGCGAAAAAGCCAAAGGCGCGCCGGTTGAGTTTCTCTTCCCGAAAGAGGGCGTCAGCGTTGTTACCGAACCGGTAGCGATGATGAAGGGGACAAAGAACCCGCAAGGGGCGAAAGAGTTTATCGATTTTGTCCTCTCGGACGCGGGTCAGAAACTGGTGCTGCAACAGGGCTACCTGCCTGCGGATGCGAAGTTGCCGGTGCCGAAAGGCTTCCCGCCGCGTGACAGCATCAAACTGATGCCGTTTGATGCGGCGAAAGCGCTGGCCGAGACCGAGGCGAACAAAAAACGCTTCGCCGATCTCTTCGGTAACCGTTAAACGATGAGTAGCGCAATCGTGCCGAACAGCAGCGGCGGCGCAACCAAAGGGCTGCTCTGGCTATTGCTGTGCCTGGTGGCGCTGCTGAGCCTGTTGCCCAGCCTGCGGCTGCTGCTCTCGGCGCTGGTGGACTGGCGGCAGGGGAGTGACAGCAGCCTGTGGCGCGTGCTCAGCAACCCGGCGACCTGGCTGGCGCTCTGGCACAGCCTTTATACCAGCGGGCTCGGCACACTGCTGTCGCTGCTGCTCGGCAGCCTGTTCGCCTTCTGCCTGGCGCTGACCAACATCCGCCTGAAACAGATGTGGGTGTTTCTGTTTATGTTGCCGATGATGATCCCGCCGCAGGTGACGGCCCTAAGCTGGCTGCAACTCTTCGGCCCCGGCAGCATTCTGCTTAACAGCCTCGGTATCGCGCCGGGGTTTGGCAGCAGCAACCCGCTCTACTCGCCGGAAGGGATTGCGCTGCTGCTTGGCATCCAGCATGCACCGCTGGTGTTTCTCGCGCTGCGTACGCAACTGCGCGCACTGCCGCAGGAGCATATTGAAGCGGCGAGGCTTAACGGCGCGTCATTATGGCGTGTATTTATCGATATTGTGCTGCCGCTGTGCCGCACCGCGCTATGGGCCGGGGCGGCCATCGCCTTTGTCTCGGCGCTGGGCAACTTTGGTATTCCGGCAATGCTCGGCATTCCCATCTCCTATTTCGTGTTGCCAATCCATATCTACCAGACGCTGGCAAGCTTCGGCCCCTCAATGCTCAATGACGTGGCGGCGCTCTCGCTGCTGATGGGCGTGCTGGCGATTGGCATTGTCATGCTCCAGAGCCGGATGCAGCGGCGCTATGCCTTACCGCTGATTGGCACAACCGGGCGCGCGATCGCCTTCAGGCTGGGAAGAGGGCGGCTGGCAATTGAAGTGCTGCTCGGCGCGGTGCTGTGCGCAATCTTGCTTGCGCCCCTGCTGGCGCTGATCGCGACATCGCTGGTGCCGACGCTCGGCGTGCCGCTTAACAGCGAAACCTTCACCCTCACCGCCTGGCACAACCTCTTCACCGGGCAGAGCGCCACGGCGCGCGCCCTCGGCAACAGTTTTCTGCTATCGATCGCAGCAGCGCTGGTGCTGATGCTGGTTAGCCTGCCGCTGGCGTGGCTGCTGGTGCGCTACCCGAACCGCCTGCTGCGCGGCTTGCACAGCATAATTGATATTCCTTACACATTGCCGGGTGTGGTGCAGGCGATCGCCTGCATTCTGCTCTTCGCCCGCCCGCTGCCGCTGCTTGATATCGCGCTCGGCGGCACGCTGACGATTATCTTTTTGGCCTATCTGGCGCGCTTCTTGACGGTCTGCCTGAAGCCGGTGCACAGCAGCATGCTGCAACTCGACCCGGCGATGGAGGAGGCGGCAAGCCTGGCGGGCGCAGCTTTCGGCCAGCGTCTGCGCCATATCGTCTTACCACTGCTGGCCCCGGCAGCATTCGCCGGTGCGCTGTTGGTATTTCTTACGGCGGTTAATGAGTTAACCGTTTCGGCGCTGTTATGGAGCGCGGGAAAGGAGACCATCGGCGTGGTGATTTTCAACCTTGATGAGAGCGGCGATAAGGTGCTGGCCTCGGCGCTCTCCGTGCTGGTGGTGGCGCTGGTCGCGCTGGTGATGCTGCTGCTCGGCGCCCTCGGGCGCTATCTACCGAAAGAAGTGATCCCATGGCAGAACTGAAGCTTGAAGGGCTCAGCAAAGTGTTTGGCGAGCAGACGGTGGTGCGGGATCTCTCCTTAACGCTGCCGCAGGGCGCGTTTACCGCGCTGTTAGGCCCCAGCGGCTGCGGCAAAACCACCACGCTGCGCATTCTCGCCGGGCTGGAGACATTAAGCGACGGGCGTTTGCTGCTGGGTGAGCGGCTGCTGGCGGATAAAAGCCACCATACGCCGCCGGAACAGCGCGATATGGGGATGGTATTTCAATCCTATGCCCTGTGGCCGCATATGACGGTCGCCGAAAACGTCGGTTATCCGCTGAAGCTGCGCAAGGTGAACGGTGCCGCGCGGCAAAAACAGGTGATGGCGGCGCTGGAGGTGGTAGAACTTGGGGCGTATGCCGGGCGTGCGCCGCACGAACTGAGCGGCGGGCAACGTCAGCGTGTTGCGCTGGCGCGCTGTCTGGTCTCCGAGCCGCAAGTGGTGCTGCTGGATGAGCCATTAGCCAATCTCGACAGGCACCTGCGCGCCACCATGGAGCAGACGTTTCGGGAGTTTCATCGCCGCACCGGTGCCACCTTTGTCTATGTCACCCACGATCAGGCGGAAGCGATGGCGCTGGCGAGCCATATTGCGGTGCTGCACCAGGGGGAGCTGATGCAGTGGGGCGCACCGCAGGATCTCTACCAGCAGCCGAAAAGTGGCTGGGTCGCGCGCTTTATTGGCAAGGGCAGCGTGCTGACGCTGGCGACGCCCGCCGGAGATCAACAGCTGGACAGCGCCTCGCTGCATCACGGCTTGTCGCAGAGCGGGTATGGCGCGCAACAGCCGGTGCTGGTGCGCCCGGAGCATGTGCAGATTGCCGGGGAAGGGTTAAGCGCGCAGGTGGAGAGCTGTATTTATCAGGGCGAGCGCTATTTGCTGGCGCTACGTTTAGCGGACGGGCAGGGGCTGACGGCGTTTCATTACGCCGCGCTGGAACCGCAGCAGTCGGTCTGCGTGCGTTTACTACAGGGCTGGAAGCTGGAGGCGGCATAGCGCGCCGCCTCCGTGCGGGAAGATTACTTTTTCGCGTACTGCGCAAACCACGCCAGCATTCGCTGCCAGCCGTCGGCGGCAGATTCCGCATGGTAGCTCGGGCGATAATCGGCATTGAACGCGTGACCCGCTTCCGGGTAGACGATGATCTCCGCGTTGGCATTCGCCGCGCGCAGGGCCTGGCGCATCGTCTCCACGCTCTCTTGCGAGATACCGGTATCCTGCGCGCCATACAGGCCGAGCACTGGGGCGGTCAGATCGGTGGCGATATCGACCGGGTGTTTCGGCGAATTTAAAGTTTTTTCACCCGTCAGCTTGCCGTACCAGGCGACCGCCGCTTTCAGTTGCGGGTTGTGCGCCGCGTAAAGCCACGCAATGCGGCCGCCCCAGCAGAAACCGGTCACCAGCAGTTGATGGGCGTCACCGCCGTTGCGTGCCGCCCAGTTGGCGACGTGGTCGAGATCGGCCAGCACCTGCGCATCCGGCACTTTGCTGACCAGCCCGCTTAAGAGCGTGGGAACATCGGCAAAATCATTCGGATCGCCCTGGCGGAAATAGAGCTCCGGCGCGACGGCAAGATACCCCTCCAGCGCCAGCCGGCGGCAGAGATCGCGAATATGTTCATGGACGCCAAAAATCTCCTGCACGACGATAACAATCGGCAGCGGGCCTTCGGTATCTTTTGGTCGGGCGTGATACGCGGGCATGGTATCGCCCTGCGTTGGAATGGAAGTTTCGCCTGCGATCAGCCTCTCTTCCGGCGTATGAACCGTGGTTGACGCAAGCGGTGAAGCCGCAGGCGCAAAGCCCGGCTGTTTGGTGGTGGTCATGAGATTCTCCCTACCCTTTATTAGCGCTCCCCTAACTATAGTCATGAAGACCAGGGCATGCGCAATCGCCGTACGCAGGCAATCTTTGCTGCTGAGTTAGCGGGGATAACGTGTTAGTGTGACGCGCGTCACTATTTTATGGAAATTGAGTGCAATCAATTTCATTCATGGTGACAGCAGTCACGAAAACAAGCGCGTGGCTTCTGTAAAGTACCGTTTTACCTCCCCCCGATAATACCGACCACAGAGGAGTCTGTTATGTCCAAGTCTGATGTTTTTCACCTCGGCCTCACTAAAAACGATTTACAAGGGGCTACCCTGGCCATCGTCCCTGGCGATCCGGAGCGAGTGGAAAAGATCGCCGCGCTGATGGATAAGCCGGTCAAGCTGGCCTCTCACCGCGAATTCACCAGCTGGCGCGCCGAGCTGGATGGCAAAGCAGTGATCATCTGTTCTACCGGTATCGGCGGTCCTTCTACTTCCATCGCCGTTGAAGAGCTGGCGCAGCTGGGCATCCGCACCTTCCTGCGTGTCGGCACCACCGGCGCGATCCAGCCGCATATCAACGTCGGCGATGTACTGATCACCACCGCTTCCGTGCGTCTTGACGGTGCCAGCCTGCATTTTGCCCCGATGGAGTTCCCGGCGGTGGCGGATTTCGAGTGCACCACGGCGCTGGTGGCCGCGGCCGATGCGATTGGCGCGACTAAACATATCGGCGTGACCGCCTCGTCTGACACCTTCTACCCGGGTCAGGAGCGTTATGACACCTTCTCCGGCCGCGTAGTGAAAAGCTTTAAAGGCTCAATGGAAGAGTGGCAGTCAATGGGCGTGATGAACTATGAAATGGAGTCCGCTACGCTGCTGACCATGTGTGCAAGCCAGGGGCTGCGCGCCGGGATGGTTGCCGGGGTGATCGTCAACCGCACCCAGCAGGAGATCCCGAACGCGGAAACCATGAAGAAGACCGAAAGCCACGCGGTGAAAATTGTGGTCGATGCCGCGCGTCGACTTCTGTAATCCCGCTTCCAGATTTACAAGGCCGACGCGTTCGGCCTTTTTTATTTGCGTAACGCCTCGCAGAAAAGCCCTTCCAAACTGGACGTTTATACAGCACAATCCCGACGGAATGGGTGATGAAGAGGGAGCGGAATGGAGAGTTCAATCATCGTACTGGCAGCCGTGGCGCTGGCAGGGTTACTGGTCGGCTGGCTGGCCGCAAGCTGGCGCGGTGCGCAGCAGCAGGCGGAGTTGCTCGCCGAGCAGCGCGATGTCTTCAGTGAACTGAGCGCCGCCCGCCAGCAGATCGCCCAGAATAGCCACTGGCGCGAAGAGTGCGAGCTGCTCAATAACGAACTGCGCAGCCTGCAACATATCAATAGCTCGCTGGAAGCGGATCTGCGTGAAGTCACCACCCGGCTTGAATCCACCCAGCTGCATGCGGAAGAGAAACTGCGCCAGATGCACAGCAGCGAGCAGCGTCTGAGCGAGCAGTTTGAAAACCTCGCTAACCGTATTTTCGAACAGAGCAACCGCCGCGTTGACGAGCAGAACCGCCAGAGCCTCAATGGTTTACTCACCCCGCTGCGCGAGCAGCTCGACGGCTTTCGCCGCCAGGTGCAGGAGAGCTTTGGCCAGGAGGCGCGCGAACGGCACACTCTGGCGCATGAGATCCGCAACCTCCAGCAGCTGAATGCCCAGATGGCGCAGGAAGCCATCAACCTCACCCGCGCTCTGAAAGGCGATAACAAAACCCAAGGTAACTGGGGCGAAGTGGTGCTGACCCGCGTGCTTGAAGCCTCCGGCCTGCGCGAAGGGCATGAGTATGAAACTCAGGTCAGCATGGAGAACGAGAGCCGCGCGCGCATGCAGCCGGACGTCATTGTGCGCCTGCCGCAGGGCAAGGACGTGGTGATCGACGCCAAAATGACGCTGGTGGCCTACGAGCGCTACTTCAACGCCGAGGATGAGTTTTCCCGCGAAGCGGCGCTGCAGGAGCACATCACCTCCGTGCGCGGTCACATTCGCCTGCTGGGAAGGAAAGATTATCAGCAGCTCTCCGGCCTGCGCAGCCTGGACTACGTCCTGATGTTTATCCCGGTGGAACCCGCCTTTTTAATCGCCCTCGACAGGCAGCCGGAGCTGATTACCGAGGCGCTGAAAAACAACATTATGCTAGTCAGCCCGACAACGCTGCTGGTCGCGCTGCGCACCATTGCCAACCTGTGGCGTTACGAGCACCAGAGCCGCAACGCCCAGCAGATCGCGGAGCGGGCGAGCCGCCTGTATGACAAAATGCGTCTCTTTGTCGACGATATGACCGCGATTGGCCAGAGTCTGGAGAAGGCGCAGGAGAACTACCGCCAGGCGATGAAAAAACTGAGCTCAGGGCGCGGCAACCTGCTGGCACAAACTGAGGCATTTCGTGGCCTTGGCGTCGAGATCAAGCGCGAGATTAATCCGGAACTGGTCGCGCAGGCGCAAGAGCAGGACGAAGAATTTCGTCTGCGGGCAGGACAAGACGCGTTTAACGATCATAATCAAGACAAGGGATTAGATATGGCGACGCCGGGCGAAGAGGCTGCGGCGAAGGCCTCTTCGGGTGGTTGAAACGTAGGGCAATCGCGTCCAATCTGATACACTTCATCAACAAATCCTTAAATAGCAGGCACTAAGATGGCGGAAGATTCAAAAGAGACAACACACTTTGGTTTTCAGACCGTCGCCAAGGAAAATAAAGCCGATATGGTGGCGCATGTTTTCCACTCGGTTGCGTCAAAATACGATGTGATGAACGACTTAATGTCGATGGGTATCCACCGCTTATGGAAGCGATTTACCATCGATTGCAGCGGCGTACGCCGTGGGCAGAAAGTCCTCGATCTGGCGGGTGGCACCGGCGATCTCACCGCAAAATTTTCTCGTCTGGTCGGCGAAACCGGCCAGGTTGTGCTGGCGGACATTAACGAGTCGATGCTGAAGATGGGCCGCGAAAAGCTGCGCAATCTCGGTGTTATCGGCAACGTTGAATATGTACAGGCGAATGCCGAAGCGCTGCCGTTCCCGGACAACACCTTCGACTGCATCACCATCTCCTTCGGTTTGCGTAATGTTACCGACAAAGAGAAAGCGCTGCGCTCCATGTTTCGCGTGCTGAAGCCGGGCGGCCGTCTGCTGGTGCTGGAGTTCTCCAAACCGGTTATCGAGCCGCTGAGCAAAGCTTACGACGCTTACTCCTTCCACGTTCTGCCGCGCATTGGTCAGATGGTGGCAAACGACGCGGAGAGCTACCGTTACCTGGCCGAATCTATCCGTATGCATCCCGATCAGGACACCCTGAAAGCGATGATGCAGGATGCCGGTTTTGAAAACGTCGATTACTACAACCTGACCGCCGGTATTGTTGCCCTGCACCGTGGCTACAAATTCTGACAGGAGTGCGTATGCCCTTTAAGCCGATGGTGGCCGCGGGAATTGAACGCGTGCTGAATACCTTTTTTTACCGCGACAGCGCGCTGAAAGCGGCGCGCCAGCGCCTCTACGGCAAAGTGCTGCGCGTGGTGGTGCAGGAGTTTTCCGCACCGATTGTGCTGGTCTTCAGCGAGCGCCAGGTCGACGTGCTGAGTGAGTGGGAAGGGGAAGCCGATTGTTCGGTCATTACCCGCCTCAACGTGCTGCCAAAGCTGCGCGACCGTCAGCAGCTCACCGCGCTTATCCGCAGCGGTGAACTGGAGGTGCAGGGCGATATTCAGGTCGTGCAAAACCTCTCTTCACTGATGGATCAGGCCGAGTTTGACCCGGCGGAAGTGCTTGCGCCGTGGACCGGCGACATTGCCGCTGAGGGTATCAGCAAATTTCTGCGCGGCGGCGCACGCCTTTTTCGCCACGGCTTTACGCGCCAGCAACGCTACCTCTCTGAAGCCTTAACGGAAGAGTGGCGCGTGGCACCGGGCGCGCTGGAAATCGCCTGGTTTGCCGAAGAGACCGCGGCGGTTGAACGTGCCGCTGACGCCTTAGCCAAACGACTGGATAAACTGGAGGGCAAATGACGCCCGGAGAATTACGGCGACTCTATTTCATCATCCAGACTTTTTTGAGTTACGGGCTTGATGAGCTCATCCCCAAAATGCGTCTTACCCTGCCGCTGCGTCTGTGGCGCAGAACCCTCTTCTGGATGCCCAACCGGCATAAAGAGAAGGAGTTAGGCGTTCGTCTGCGCCTCGCGCTGCAAGAGCTTGGGCCGGTATGGATTAAATTCGGCCAGATGCTCTCCACCCGCCGCGATCTCTTCCCACCGATGATCGCCGATCAGTTGGCGATGTTGCAGGATCGCGTCGCGCCCTTCGACGGAAGGCTGGCAAAAAAGCAGATTGAAAAAGCGATGGGCGACCGCCCGGTTGAGGAGTGGTTTGACGATTTCAATATTGAACCGCTGGCATCAGCCTCTATCGCGCAGGTGCATACCGCACGGCTGAAAGAGAATGGCAAAGAGGTGGTGATCAAAGTGATCCGCCCGGACATTCTGCCGATCATCAAAGCGGATCTGCGCCTGATCTACCGCCTGGCGGGCTGGGTTCCGCGCCTGCTGCCGGATGGCCGCCGTCTGCGCCCGCAAGAAGTGGTGCATGAATATGAGAAGACGCTGATCGACGAACTCGATCTGCTGCGCGAATCGGCTAACGCTATTCAGCTACGCCGCAACTTTGAAAACAGCCCGATGCTCTATGTGCCGGAAGTCTATTCCGACTACTGCAGCCAGAACATGATGGTGATGGAGCGCATCTACGGCATTCCGGTTTCTGATGTCGCGGCGCTGGAGAAGAACGGCACCAACATGAAGCTGCTGGCTGAACGCGGTGTGCAGGTCTTCTTCACCCAGGTGTTCCGGGACAGCTTCTTCCATGCCGATATGCACCCTGGCAACATTTTCGTTAGCTACGATCACCCGGAAGATCCGCAATACATTGGCATTGACTGCGGTATCGTCGGCTCGCTGAACAAAGAAGATAAGCGCTATCTGGCGGAAAACTTTATCGCCTTCTTCAACCGTGACTACCGCAAAGTGGCGGAGCTGCACGTTGATTCAGGGTGGGTACCGGCGGATACCAACGTTGAAGAGTTTGAGTTTGCCATTCGTACCGTCTGTGAGCCGATATTTGAGAAGCCGCTCGCGGAGATCTCCTTTGGTCACGTGCTGCTGAACCTCTTCAACACCGCGCGCCGCTTCAATATGGAAGTGCAGCCGCAACTGGTATTACTGCAAAAAACTCTGCTCTACATTGAAGGGGTAGGGCGTCAGCTCTATCCGCAGCTCGATTTGTGGAAAACGGCGAAGCCTTTCCTTGAAACGTGGATCAAAGACCAGGTCGGTTTCCCGGCGCTGGTGCGGGCAATCAAGGAGAAAGGCCCCTTCTGGATCGAAAGAATGCCGGAAGTTCCTGAACTGATTTTCAACGGATTGCAGCATGGAAAACATTTGCAACAAAGCGTTGATAAGATTGCCCGTGAGTTAGAGGTCAACCGCGTACGGCAGGGGCAGTCCCGCTATCTGTTTGGCATTGGTGCGACGCTGCTGTTAAGCGGCACCTTATTGCTGATAACCCGCCCTGAACTGGGAAATAATCCGTTGTGGTTAATGGGCGGCGGGCTGCTTGTCTGGCTGTTGGGCTGGCGTAAGACGCGTTGACCTGATGCGCCCTGGCCATGCCGGTCAGGGACATGCAGCCCGTGGCATAACGTGTATACTGTGGCCTCTTTCTAACATCGTCTCTTAGAGGGGAAGTGAGTATGGGTAGTATCGGCATTTGGCAGTTGGTGGTTATTGCAGTCATCGTTGTGTTGCTGTTCGGCACCAAAAAGCTCGGCTCGATTGGCTCCGATCTCGGTGCTTCGATCAAGGGCTTCAAAAAAGCGATGAGCGACGATGATAAAAAAGAGAGTGAGGCAAAATCGGCACAGGATGCGGATTTTACCGCGAAGAATCTCTCTGATACCCGTAACCCCGACGTCGTGAAGAGCGACGAAAAACGTCACGATAAAGAGCAGGTGTAAGTCGTGTTCGATATAGGTTTTGGCGAATTGTTACTCGTTTTTATCATTGGTCTGGTGGTGCTGGGTCCGAAGCGTTTGCCCGTCGCCGTGCGCACTGTGGTTGGCTGGATCCGCGCCCTGCGCTCGCTGGCGACCACCGTACAGAACGAGCTGACGCAGGAGCTTAAGCTGCAGGAGTTTCAGGACAGCCTGAAGAAGGTAGAGAAAGCGAGCCTGGACAACCTGACGCCGGAGTTGAAAGAGTCGATGGACGAGCTGCGTCAGGCAGCGGAATCGATGAAGCGCACCTACAGCGCCAACGACGCGGAAAAAGCGAGTGACGAAGCGCATACCATCCATAACCCGGTGGTGAAAGATTACGAAGCGCAGCATGAAGGCGTTACGCCTGGCGTTGCTGAACATCAGGTGAGCGCGCCGCAACAGGCTCCCCAGGATGTGCCGGAAGAAAATGCCCCGGCAAAAATCTCTCTGGCGAAAACCGCTGCGCCGGTTTCCGACTCCACCCCCTCTGCAAGTGATAAGTCCTGAACATGGCCGTAGACGATACCCAACCGCTGATCGCGCACCTGATTGAGCTGCGTAAACGTCTGTTGAACTGCATCATCGCGGTGATGGTGATTTTCCTCGCGCTGGTCTACTTCGCGAATGATATCTACCAGCTGGTCTCCGCGCCGCTGATCAAACAGATGCCGCTGGGCGCGACGATGATCGCCACCGATGTCGCCTCGCCCTTCTTCACGCCGATCAAGCTCACCTTTATGGTGTCGCTGATCCTCTCCGCGCCGGTTGTGCTCTACCAGGTGTGGGCCTTTGTTGCACCCGCACTCTACAAGCATGAGCGCCGCCTGGTGGTGCCGCTGCTGGTCTCCAGCTCGCTGCTGTTCTATATCGGTATGGCATTCGCCTACTTCGTGGTCTTCCCGCTGGCGTTTGGCTTTTTGACCCATACCGCGCCGGAAGGGGTACAGGTCTCGACCGATATCGCCAGCTACCTCAGTTTCGTGATGGCGCTGTTTATGGCCTTCGGCGTCTCGTTTGAAGTGCCGGTTGCCATCGTCCTGCTCTGCTGGATGGGCGTCACCACGCCGGACGATCTGCGGCAGAAGCGCCCCTATGTGCTGGTTGGCGCGTTTGTTGTCGGCATGCTGCTGACGCCGCCGGATGTCTTTTCGCAAACGCTGCTGGCAATCCCGATGTACTGCCTGTTTGAAGTCGGCGTCTTTTTCGCCCGCTTCTACGTCGGGAAGCGTCGCGTGCCGGACGATGAGAGCGAAACGGAAACCACCGAAGAGTAATAATCAGCCGCCCGCCAGGGCGGTTGTTGTATGGGAAACAGCATGTTTGATATTGGCGTAAATTTAACCAGCTCGCAGTTTGACCGTGATCGGGACGATATTGTCTCCCGTGCGCAGGCGGCGGGCGTGACCGGGATGTTAATTACTGGCACGAACCTGCATGAGAGCCAGCAGGCGCAGCAGCTTACGCAGCGCTATGCGCGCTGCTGGTCGACCGCTGGCGTACATCCCCATGACAGCAGTAGCTGGACGGATGAGACCGCGCGGGCGATTCGTGCTCTGGCTGCAATGCCGGGTGTGGTGGCGATCGGCGAGTGCGGGCTCGATTTTAACCGTAACTTCTCAACGCCGCAGGAGCAGGAGCGGGCGTTCAGCGCCCAGCTGGCATTAGCCGCCGAGCTTAATCTGCCGGTGTTTCTGCACTGTCGCGATGCCCATCAGCGTTTTCTCACCCTGCTGGATCCCTGGCTCGATAAGCTCCCCGGTGCGGTACTGCACTGTTTTACCGGTTCAGCGCACGAGGCGCAGGAGTGCATTGCCCGCGGTCTCTGGCTTGGAATTACCGGTTGGGTATGCGATGAGCGGCGCGGACTGGAACTGCGCGAAGTGGTGCCAATGATTCCTGCCGATCGGCTGATGATTGAGACCGATGCGCCCTGGCTGCTGCCGCGCGATCTTAAACCGAAGCCCGCTTCTCGCCGTAACGAGCCTGCTCTGCTTGCGCATATTCTGACGACGGTTGCCGAACTGCGCGGCGAAACGCCGCAGGCGCTAAGTACTGCGACGGATGAGAATGTGAAGCGGCTATTTGGGATAGCGTTTTAAGCGGTCAGGCTTTGCGGAAATCGGTGTTTTTGACACTCTGCAAAACTTGCTTATTGAGAAGATGCAGAAGCAGCATGGAGCGTGCTTCGCCATCCGGCTCTTTGAAGATCGCCTGCAACCCTTCGAGCGCACCTTCCGTAATTACAACGCTGTCGCCAGGGTAGGGGGTTTCCGGGTCGGTGATCCCTTCCGGCTGATACGCTTCAAGCTGCTGGATCACCGCCTGCGGAACGCTTGCCGGATGCATACCAAAACGCACAAAGTGGCTGACGCCGCGCGTCGCGTTGATGGTCGTGGTGTGTATGACCTCTGGATCGAATTCCACAAACAGGTAGTTTGGAAAGAGAGGCTCTTTCACCGTTGTCCGCTTGCCACGGACAATCTTTTCCAGCGCAATCATCGGCGTCAGACAGGAGACTGACTGGCGTTCCAGGTGTTCCTGGGCGCGCTGAAGTTGGCCTCGTTTGCAGTAGAGTAGATACCAGGATTGCATAATGACTCTTTTCCGTAAGTTCGGCCGCAAGAATATCAAAACCACCGCATGATGGCTAAGGTGATTATAACGCTGACTGAGCAATGCCGTTGTATTTCACGCCTATTTAACAAAAATACAGCAACCTTAGGACGAACACCGTATAATAAAGCGCTTATCTGGAGGCAATCATAACCCCATGAAATACACCGATCTTCGCGACTTTCTGACACTACTTGAGCAACAGGGCGAGCTGAAACGCATCGCGCTTCCGGTTGATCCCTATCTGGAAATGACGGAAATAGCCGATCGCACGCTGCGTGCGGGCGGTCCGGCATTGTTGTTTGAAAACCCGAAAGGCTACGCGATGCCGGTGTTGTGCAACCTCTTCGGCACGCCGCGTCGTGTCGCACTGGGCATGGGGCAGGATGATGTCAGCGCGCTGCGCGACGTTGGCAAACTGCTGGCGTTTCTGAAAGAGCCGGAGCCGCCGAAAGGGTTCCGCGATCTCTTCGATAAGCTGCCGCAGTTCAAGCAAGTGCTGAACATGCCGACCAAACGTCTACGCGGTGCGCCATGTCAGCAAAAGGTGGTGCAGGGAGATGCGGTCGATCTGCACACCATCCCGATTATGCAGTGCTGGCCGGAAGATGCCGCGCCGCTGATCACCTGGGGTCTTACCGTCACTCGCGGGCCGCACAAAGAGCGCCAGAACCTGGGGATCTACCGCCAGCAGTTGATCGGCAAAAATAAGCTGATTATGCGCTGGCTCTCGCACCGCGGCGGCGCTCTCGATTTTCAGGAGTGGCAAAATGCCCGCCCGGGCGAGCGTTTCCCGGTCGCCGTGGCGCTGGGTGCCGATCCGGCCACCATTCTTGGCGCAGTGACGCCGGTGCCGGATACCCTCTCTGAATATGCCTTTGCCGGGCTGCTGCGCGGCAATAAAACCGAAGTCGTTAAGTGCATATCAAACGATCTGGAAGTGCCCGCCAGCGCCGAGATCGTGCTGGAAGGCTATATTGAAGCGGGTGAGATGGCGCCGGAAGGGCCGTATGGCGATCACACCGGCTACTATAATGAAATCGATAATTTCCCGGTGTTTACGGTTACGCATATCACGCAGCGTGAAGATGCCATCTATCACTCCACCTACACCGGACGGCCGCCGGATGAGCCCGCGGTGCTGGGCGTGGCGTTGAATGAAGTGTTTGTGCCGATCCTGCAAAAGCAGTTCCCGGAGATTGTTGATTTCTATCTGCCGCCGGAAGGGTGTTCCTATCGCCTGGCGGTAGTCACCATCAAGAAGCAGTATGCCGGGCACGCCAAGCGCGTGATGATGGGCGTCTGGTCTTTCCTGCGCCAGTTTATGTACACCAAATTTGTGATCGTGTGCGATGACGATGTTAACGCCCGCGACTGGAACGATGTGATCTGGGCGATCACCACCCGCATGGACCCTGCGCGGGATACGGTGCTGGTGGAGAATACGCCGATCGATTATCTGGATTTTGCCTCGCCGGTTTCCGGGCTTGGTTCAAAAATGGGACTGGATGCCACCAATAAATGGCCCGGCGAAACCGACCGTGAGTGGGGTCGCCCGATCAAGAAAGATCCCGAGGTGACGGCGCGAATCGACGCCATCTGGGATGAACTGGCCATAATGAACGCCGAAAAATAGACCCGACAGAGAGAGCGCATGACAACCTTAAGCTGTAAAGTGACCTCGGTAGATGCCATCACTGATACCGTGTATCGCGTCCGTTTAGTGCCGGAAGCGGCATTTTCATTTCGTGCAGGCCAGTACTTGATGGTGGTGATGGATGAGCGCGACAAGCGCCCCTTCTCCATGGCGTCGACCCCCGATCAGCACGACTATATCGAACTGCATATCGGTGCTTCCGAGTTAAACCTTTACGCAATGGCGGTAATGGATCGCATCCTGAAAGAGCGCGAAATCGTTATCGACATTCCCCACGGCGATGCCTGGCTGCGCGACGATGAAGAGCGCCCGATGGTGCTGATTGCCGGTGGGACAGGTTTCTCCTATGTGCGCTCTATTCTGCTCACCTCGCTGGCGAAAACGCCGGACCGTGATATCACCATTTACTGGGGCGGGCGTGAAGCGAAGCATCTTTACGATCTTTCCGAACTGGAAGCGCTGTCGGTTACACACCCGAATCTGAGTGTAGTGCCAGTAGTAGAGCAGCCTGATGAAGAGTGGCGCGGCCGTTCAGGCACCGTACTCGCCGCCGTGCTGCAGGATTTCGGCTCCCTCTCCGGGCACGATATCTACATCGCTGGCCGCTTCGAGATGGCAAAAATCGCCCGCGATCTCTTCTGTAACGAGCGCGGCGCGCGTGAGGATCGGTTGTTCGGCGACGCGTTCGCGTTCATCTGATTTTATCTTCGCCCTTGCCGCCATAGCGGCGTTGGCTGCCTTCGTTCTCCCCGGTCACATAGTTATCTATGCTCCCGGGGACTCTCTCAGTTGCCGCCTTGCTCTGACGCCAATGGCTCGATAAAACCGCATTGTTTGCCCTTGCCGCCATAGCGGCGTTGGGCGCCTTCGTTCACCCCGGTCACATAGTTATCAATGCTCCCGGGGACTCTCTCAGTTGCCGCCTTGCGTATAACGCCATAAAAAAACCGCCCCTGACAGGCGGTAAAAACGGCAACTAAATTTTCTCTCTTTCAGCATACATGCCGGATGGCGGCGCAAGCGCCTTATCCGGCCTACGGAGTGTGCTTTTGTAGGCCGGGCAAGCGCAGCGCCCCCGGCGTTCCATGCCGGATGGCGGCGCAAGTGTCTTATCCGGCCTACGGAGTGTGCTTTTGTAGGCCGGGCAAGCGCAGCGCCCCCGGCGATCCATGCCGGATGGCGGCGCAAGCGCCTTATCCGGCCTACGAGTGTGTGCTTGTAGGCCGGGCAAGCGCAGCGCCCCCGGCGATCCATGCCGGATGGCGGCGCAAGCGCCTTATCCGGCCTACGGGAGTGTGCTTGTAGGCCGGGCAAGCGAAGCACCCCCGGCGATCCGTGCCGGATGGCGGCGCAAGCGCCTTATCCGGCCTACGTGAGTGTATTTGTAGGCCGGGCAAGCGCAGCGCCCCCGGCGTTCCGTGCCAGATGGCGGCGCAAGCGCCTTATCCGGCCTACGGGTGCGTGCTTTGTAGGCCGGGCAAGCGCAGCGCCCCCGGCGTTCCGTGCCGGATGGCGGCGCAAGCGCCTTATCCGGCCTACGGGAGTGTGCTTGTAGGCCGGGCAAGCGCAGCGTCCCCGGCGTTCCATGCCGGATGGCGGCGCAAGCGCCTTATCCGGCCTACGGGAGTGTGCTTGTAGGCCGGGCAAGCGCAGCGGCCCCGGCGATCCATGCCGGATGGCGGCGCAAGCACCTTATCCGGCCTATGGGAGTGTGCATTGTAGGCCGGGCAAGCGCAGCGCCCCCGGCGTTCCGTGCCGGATGGCGGCACAAGTGCCTTATCCGGCCTACGGAGTGTGCTTGTAGGCCGGGCAAGCGCAGCGCCCCCGGCATAGGTGATGCGTTATACGCGCTCAAACACCGTGGCGATCCCCTGACCCAAACCGATACACATCGTTGCCAGACCAAGATGGGCATCTTTGCGCTCCATCAGGTTGAGCAGCGTGGTACTGATACGGGTACCAGAGCAGCCCAGCGGGTGACCGAGGGCGATCGCGCCGCCGTTGAGGTTGATCTTCTCGTCGATCTGCTCCATCAACCCCAGATCCTTAATGCACGGCAGGATCTGCGCGGCAAACGCTTCGTTCATCTCAAACAGATCGATATCGCTGGCGGTCAGCCCGGCTTTTTTCAGCGCCAGCTGCGACGCCGGTACCGGGCCGTAACCCATAATCGATGGATCGCAGCCGACCACCGCCATTGAGCGGATCCGCGCGCGTGGCGTTAAGCCGAGCTCGCGAGCGCGGCTTTCGCTCATCACCAGCATCGCCGATGCGCCATCGGACAGCGCCGATGATGTACCGGCGGTAACGGTACCGCTCACCGGATCAAACGCCGGGCGCAGGGTAGAGAGCGCTTCAACGGTGGTTTCCGGGCGGATCACTTCATCGTAGTTAAACTGCTTGAGCACCCCGTCAGCGTCATGCCCGCCGGTGGGAATGATCTCGTTTTTGAACGCGCCGGACTGCGTGGCGGCCCAGGCACGAGCATGAGAGCGGGCGGCGAAAGCATCCTGCATCTCACGGCTGATACCGTGCATGCGCGACAGCATTTCCGCGGTCAGCCCCATCATTCCCGCCGCTTTAGCAACGTTACGGCTCATACCCGGGTGGAAATCGACGCCGTGGTTCATCGGCACGTGACCCATATGTTCCACGCCACCCACCAGGCAGACCTGCGCATCGCCGGTCATGATCATGCGCGCGGCATCATGCAGTGCTTGCATCGACGACCCGCACAGGCGGTTAACCGTCACTGCCGGAACTGAGTGGGGGATCTCCGCCAGCAGCGCGGCGTTACGGGCAATGTTGAAGCCCTGTTCGAGGGTCTGCTGGACACAGCCCCAATAAATATCGTCAATCGCACTCGCCTCCAGCCCCGGGTTGCGCGCCAGCAGGCTACGCATCAGGTGCGCAGAGAGATCTTCCGCGCGGACGTGGCGAAAAGCGCCGCCTTTTGAACGGCCCATCGGGGTACGTACTGCATCGACAATGACAACCTGTTCCATTGTGACTCCTTAAGCCGTTTTCAAAGCGCCAACCGGGCGCGCAGGTTCAACCGCGGGATAG
This sequence comes from Kosakonia sp. CCTCC M2018092, assembly GCF_003864115.1. Classification (NCBI taxonomy): domain Bacteria; kingdom Pseudomonadati; phylum Pseudomonadota; class Gammaproteobacteria; order Enterobacterales; family Enterobacteriaceae; genus Kosakonia; species Kosakonia sp. CCTCC M2018092. The sequence goes on along the minus strand of NZ_CP034225.1, from coordinate 4,520,185 downwards.
TAAGGCTCGTTGTGGAGTGCCTTTTCACGTAACCCGGCCGGGACGTCATACAGCGGCCCAAGGTGCTGATACGCTTGTGCCATATCGAGGTATTTCGCGCTGCCAAGCGTATCGAGCCAGCGGAAAGCGCCGCCGTGGAACGGAGGGAAGCCGAGGCCATACACCAGCGCCATATCCGCTTCGGCCGGGCTTGCGATAATGCCTTCCTCAAGGCAACGCACCACTTCATTGACCATCGGGATCATCATGCGGGCGATGATCTCCTGATCGGAGAACTCATGGCTGCCCTGGCGCACATCGCTCAGCAGGCTTTCAACGGCGCTATCTTCCTCTTTCTTCGGTTTGCCTTTGCTGTCCTCTTTATAGCGCCAGAAACCGAGGCCATTCTTCTGCCCAAAGCGGTTCGCCTCAAACAGCGCGTCGATGGCGTCGCGATAATTCTTCTGCATACGCTGCGGGAAACCGGCGGCCATTACCGCCTGCGCATGATGCGCGGTATCAATGCCGACAACGTCGAGCAGGTAGGCCGGGCCCATCGGCCAGCCGAACTGTTTCTCCATCACTTTGTCGATTTTGCGGAAGTCCGCGCCATCGCGCAGCAGCTGGCTGAAACCGGCAAAGTAGGGGAACAGCACGCGGTTGACGAAGAAGCCGGGGCAGTCGTTGACCACAATCGGCGTTTTGCCCATCTTGCTCGCCCAGGCCACCACTTTGGCGATGGTTTGATCGGAGGTTTTCTCGCCGCGGATCACTTCAACCAGCGGCATGCGGTGCACCGGGTTAAAGAAGTGCATGCCGCAGAAGTTCTCCGGGCGTTTCAGCACGCTTGCCAGCTCGCTGATAGGAATGGTGGAGGTGTTTGAAGCCAGCACGGTATCCGGGCGAACTTTCTCTTCAGTTTCCGCCAGCACCGCTTTTTTCACTTTCGGGTTTTCCACCACCGCTTCGACAACCACATCCACGCGTTCGAACCCGGCGTACTCCAGCGTCGGCTGGATGGTGGCGATCACCTTCGCCAGCTTGAGTCCGTCGATTTTGCCGCGCTCAAGCTGTTTATTCAGCAGCTTGCCTGCTTCATTAATGCCGAGGCTGAGCGACTTCTCATTAATATCCTTCATTAATACCGGCACGCCTTTCCAGGCTGACTGGTAGGCAATGCCGCCGCCCATAATGCCCGCGCCCAGCACGGCCGCCTGTTTTGGCGTTTCGACATCGGCGGTAAGCTTCTTCGCTTTGCCTTTGACGAATTGATCGTTAAGGAAGATACCGACCAGCGCGCGCGCTTCTTTACTGTGCGCCAGCGGGACGAAACTCTGGTTTTCCAGCTTTAACGCCTCGTCACGCCCCAGCTTCGCCGCCGCTTCAATGGTCTTCACCGCGGTGATCGGCGCAGGGTAGTGTTTACCGGCGGTCTGCATCACCATGCCTTTGGCGATGGTAAAACTCATCGACGCTTCGATTTTGCTGAGCTTTAACGGTTCAAGCTTCGGCTGACGCTTCGCTTTCCAGTCGAGATCGCCATTAATCGCCTGGCGCAGAATGGCGACAGCGCCTTCAAGGATCTTCTCTGGTTTGACGATGCCATCGACAAGGCCAATTTTAAGCGCCTGTTCAGCATCAACATCTTTCCCGGCGGCGATAATCTCCAGCGCGCTATCGGCACCCAGCAGGCGCGGCAGACGCACCGAGCCGCCAAAGCCCGGCATAATACCGAGTTTGGTTTCCGGCAGGCCGATGCGCAGATCCGGCGTCGCCAGGCGGTAGTCGGTTGCCAGCACACATTCGCAGCCGCCGCCGAGGGCGTAACCGTTGACCGCAGAGAGGGTCGGCACCGGCAGATCTTCCAGGCGGTTAAAGACGCTGTTGGCGAAATGCAGCCACTGGCTCAGCTGCTCCTGAGGAACCTGAAAGAGGGAGAGGAATTCGGTAATGTCGGCACCGACGATAAAGGCCGCTTTCTCCGAGCGCAGCAGCAGCCCTTTTAAATCTGTTTGCTTCTCCAGCACGTCCAGCGCTTCGCCGAGGCTGGCGACGGTGGCGGTATCGAGCTTATTCACTGAGCCGGGCGCATCGAACACCAGTTCGGCAATGCCATCTTCCAGCCAGTTGAGGTACAGGTTATTGCCTTTGTAGAGCATGTCAGTCTCCAGAATTCAGCAGTGATCTGGTCATACCAGATGAAGCGGAGTGTGGTTTTTATGTTAATAAATTGCAAATGAGTCATTAAAAAAATGCAGCGTCGATCACGCTCGGCGGAAATCACTCACATAAAAGGAGGTGTGCTAAGATGCGACAACTTGTGGTCTTGATTAACAAAAGGAAAGACGATGGATTCGCTGGCAGCGCTGTATAAAAATCATATTGTTACCCTACAAGAACGCGCGCGTGACGTGCTGGCACGCAGCAATCTTGACGCGTTACTGATTCACTCTGGTGAGCTGTTTAACGTCTTTCTTGATGACCATCCCTATCCCTTTAAAGTGAACCCGCAATTCAAAGCCTGGGTGCCGGTGACACAGGTACCGAACTGCTGGCTGCTGGTGGATGGCGTGAACAAGCCGAAGCTGTGGTTCTATCTGCCGGTCGATTACTGGCATAACGTTGAGCCGCTGCCGACCGCGTTCTGGACCGAAGAGATTGAGGTGATTGCCCTGCCGAAAGCTGATGATATCGGTGGCCAGCTGCCTGCCGCGCGCAGCAATATCGCCTATATTGGCCCGGTGCCTGAGCGCGCGCTGAAGCTCGATATCGCCGCCAGCAATATCAACCCGAAAGCGGTGATTGATTATCTGCACTACTATCGCGCCTATAAAACGGATTACGAGCTGGCCTGTATGCGCGAAGCGCAGAAGACCGCGGTGATCGGTCATCGCGCGGCGCATGAAGCGTTCCAGTCCGGGATGAGCGAGTTCGACATCAACCTCGCCTATCTGACCGCCACCGGGCATCGCGATACCGATGTGCCGTACGGCAATATCGTGGCGCTTAATGAACATGCCGCGGTGCTGCACTACACCAAACTCGATCACCGTGCGCCCGCCGAGATGCGCAGTTTCCTGCTGGACGCCGGTGCGGAATATAACGGTTATGCTGCCGATTTAACGCGCACCTGGGCGGCGAACAGCGACACCGACTTTGCGCAGCTTATAAAAGATGTGAATGAAGAGCAGCTCGCGCTGATCGCCACACTGAAAGCGGGCGTTAACTACGTTGACTACCATGTTCAGTTCCATCAGCGCATCGCGAAACTGCTGCGTCGCCACCAGATCATTACCGATATCAGCGAAGAGGCGATGGTTGAGCAGAACATTACCGGGCCGTTTATGCCGCATGGCCTGGGTCACCCGCTCGGTTTGCAGGTGCATGATGTCGGTGGCTTTATGCAGGATGATACCGGTACCCATCTGGCCGCACCGTCGAAATACCCTTACCTGCGCTGCACGCGCGTGATGCAGCCGCGCATGGTCGTCACCATTGAGCCGGGGATCTACTTTATTGAGTCGCTGCTGGCACCGTGGCGCGATGGCCCGCTCGGCAAGCACTTCAACTGGCAGAAAATTGAGGCGCTGAAGCCGTTTGGCGGCATCCGTATCGAAGATAACGTCGTCATTCATGAAAATGGTACCGAGAACATGACGCGGGATCTGAAGCTGGCGTAATGGAGAGCTGGCTTATTCCGGCGGCGCCGGTCACCTTTAGCGAGGAGATCAAAAAGAGCCGCTTTATTACTCTGCTGGCGCACACGGATGGCGTCGAGGCGGCAAAGGCGTTTGTCGAGTCCGTGCGCGCTGAACACCCGACTGCCCGCCACCACTGCGTGGCATGGGTTGCCGGTGCGCCGGATGACTCACAACAGTTAGGTTTTTCTGACGATGGCGAGCCGGCAGGGACGGCGGGCAAGCCGATCCTCGCGCAGCTGATGGGCAGCGGCGTCGGGGAAATTACCGCGGTAGTGGTGCGTTACTATGGCGGCGTGTTGTTGGGTACCGGCGGGCTGGTGAAGGCGTATGGCGGCGGTGTGCAGCAAGCGCTCACGCAGCTCACCACCACCCGCAAAATGCCGTTAACCGAATATACTTTGTGTTGCGATTATGCACAGCTTGCGGGAGTCGAAGGGCTGCTTGGGCAGTTCGACGGGAAAATTGTCTCCAGCGACTATCAGGCGGCGGTGCAGCTACGTGTCGCGCTTCCGCAGAGTCATCTGGACGCCTTTTCGGCAAAGCTGGCTGATTTTAGCCGTGGCGCATTGCAATTGTTAAAAACTGAAGAATAATCGCCACCTGATTTTCTGAACACCATAGGAAGCGGCAGAGATGCATTTTCGCGCCATAACCCGAATCGTTGGACTGCTGGTCATCCTCTTTTCCGGAACGATGATCTTACCTGGACTGGTAGCCCTTATTTACCGCGACGGCGCGGGGCGCGCGTTCACCCAGACCTTTCTCGCCGCGCTGGTGATTGGCTCCATCTTGTGGTGGCCGAACCGCCGTGAGAAAGGGGAACTGAAATCCCGCGAAGGGTTTCTGATCGTGGTGCTTTTCTGGACCGTGCTGGGCAGCGTCGGTGCGCTGCCCTTTATCTTCTCGGAAAGCCCGAATCTGACGGTGACCGACGCCTTTTTTGAATCCTTCTCTGGTTTGACAACCACGGGGGCCACCACGCTGGTGGGGCTTGATTCGCTGCCGCATGCGATTCTCTTTTATCGCCAGATGCTGCAATGGTTCGGCGGGATGGGGATCATTGTGCTGGCCGTCGCCATTCTGCCTATTCTTGGCGTCGGCGGTATGCAGCTCTATCGCGCCGAGATGCCGGGGCCGCTGAAAGACAATAAGATGCGCCCGCGTATTGCGGAAACGGCGAAGACGCTGTGGCTTATCTATGTGTTACTGACGGTGGCCTGTGCGCTGGCGCTGTGGTTTGCCGGTATGCCGGCGTTTGACGCTATCGGACACAGCTTCGCCACTATCGCTATCGGTGGCTTCTCGACGCACGATGCCAGTATCGGCTATTTCGACAGCCCGACGATTAACACCATTATTGCTATCTTCTTACTCATCTCCGGTTGTAACTACGGTTTGCACTTCTCGCTCTTGAGCGGGCGCAGCCTGAAGGTGTACTGGCGCGATCCTGAGTTTCGCATGTTTATCGGCGTGCAGCTGACGCTGGTGGTTATCTGTACCGTGGTGCTCTGGTTCCATGATGTCTACACCTCGGCGCTGACCACGGTGAACCAGGCTTTCTTCCAGGTGGTCTCTATGGCTACCACGGCTGGCTTTACCACCGACAGTATTGCTCGTTGGCCGCTGTTCCTGCCGGTGCTGTTGTTATGCTCGGCGTTTATCGGTGGGTGTGCCGGTTCAACGGGCGGCGGCCTAAAAGTGATCCGCATCTTACTGCTCTTCAAGCAGGGGAACCGAGAGCTTAAGCGTCTGGTGCACCCGAATGCGGTTTACAGTATTAAGCTCGGCCAGCGCGCGCTGCCGGAACGTATTCTTGAAGCGGTATGGGGATTCTTCTCCGCTTATGCGCTGGTCTTTATTGTCAGCATGCTGGCGATTATCGCCACCGGCGTGGATGATTTCTCCGCCTTCGCTTCAGTTGTGGCTACGCTCAATAACCTGGGGCCGGGGCTGGGCGTGGTGGCAGACAACTTCGCCAGTATGAACCCGGTGGCAAAATGGGTACTTATCGCCAATATGCTGTTTGGTCGTCTGGAGGTCTTCACCTTGCTGGTGCTGTTTACCCCCACTTTCTGGCGCGAATAAGGGAGCGTTACGTGAAAACATTGATTCTTTTTTCTACCCGGGATGGGCAAACGCGGGAGATTGCCTCTTACCTCGCCTCTGAACTGAAAGAGCTGGGCGTTTACGCCGATGTGGTGAACCTGAACCGCACGCCGGAGATTGACTGGGCGAAGTATGACCGCGTGGTGATTGGGGCCTCTATTCGCTACGGTCATTTCCACCCGGCGCTGGAGAGCTTTGTGAAAAAGCACCTGCAAACGCTGAATACTCTGCCGAGCGCGTTCTATTCCGTTAACCTGGTCGCGCGTAAACCAGAGAAGAGTTCGCCGCAGACCAATAGCTATACGCGCAAGTTTCTTCTCTCTTCTCCCTGGAAGCCCGATCACTGCGCCGTGTTTGCCGGCGCGCTCCGTTACCCGCGTTATCGCTGGTATGACCGTTTTATGATTCGGCTGATTATGAAGATGACGGGGGGAGAAACGAACACCAGTCAGGAGGTGGTCTATACCGACTGGCAGCAAGTGGCGCATTTCGCTCGCGAAATTGCTCAGTTAAAAAGCAAAACGCCCGTTTAATGGGCATTGCGACCGAAAAATAAGCGAACGAAAACTTTTTTGAAATTAGGGGTTGTCAGCGGAAATTAACTCCCTATAATGCGCCTCCACTGACACGGCACAACGGCAAACACACCGGCCTGTCAGGTGAAGAATTCTGAAAATAATCAGTTGACTTCACAGCGGGAAAGCGTAATATGCACACCCCGCGCCGCTGCGAAAAGCGAAGCGGCACTGCTCTTTAACAATTTATCAGACAATCTGTGTGGGCACTCAGGTGACATGGATTCTTAATGTCCTCGGACACTAAATGAATACCAAGTCTCACGGGTGAACACGTAATTCATTACGGTTTAATTCGATGAGCATCAAACTTTAAATTGAAGAGTTTGATCATGGCTCAGATTGAACGCTGGCGGCAGGCCTAACACATGCAAGTCGAACGGTAACAGGAAGCAGCTTGCTGCTTCGCTGACGAGTGGCGGACGGGTGAGTAATGTCTGGGAAACTGCCTGATGGAGGGGGATAACTACTGGAAACGGTAGCTAATACCGCATAACGTCGCAAGACCAAAGAGGGGGACCTTCGGGCCTCTTGCCATCAGATGTGCCCAGATGGGATTAGCTAGTAGGTGGGGTAACGGCTCACCTAGGCGACGATCCCTAGCTGGTCTGAGAGGATGACCAGCCACACTGGAACTGAGACACGGTCCAGACTCCTACGGGAGGCAGCAGTGGGGAATATTGCACAATGGGCGCAAGCCTGATGCAGCCATGCCGCGTGTATGAAGAAGGCCTTCGGGTTGTAAAGTACTTTCAGCGGGGAGGAAGGCGATGCGGTTAATAACCGCGTCGATTGACGTTACCCGCAGAAGAAGCACCGGCTAACTCCGTGCCAGCAGCCGCGGTAATACGGAGGGTGCAAGCGTTAATCGGAATTACTGGGCGTAAAGCGCACGCAGGCGGTCTGTCAAGTCGGATGTGAAATCCCCGGGCTCAACCTGGGAACTGCATCCGAAACTGGCAGGCTTGAGTCTCGTAGAGGGGGGTAGAATTCCAGGTGTAGCGGTGAAATGCGTAGAGATCTGGAGGAATACCGGTGGCGAAGGCGGCCCCCTGGACGAAGACTGACGCTCAGGTGCGAAAGCGTGGGGAGCAAACAGGATTAGATACCCTGGTAGTCCACGCCGTAAACGATGTCGACTTGGAGGTTGTGCCCTTGAGGCGTGGCTTCCGGAGCTAACGCGTTAAGTCGACCGCCTGGGGAGTACGGCCGCAAGGTTAAAACTCAAATGAATTGACGGGGGCCCGCACAAGCGGTGGAGCATGTGGTTTAATTCGATGCAACGCGAAGAACCTTACCTGGTCTTGACATCCACAGAACTTTCCAGAGATGGATTGGTGCCTTCGGGAACTGTGAGACAGGTGCTGCATGGCTGTCGTCAGCTCGTGTTGTGAAATGTTGGGTTAAGTCCCGCAACGAGCGCAACCCTTATCCTTTGTTGCCAGCGGTCCGGCCGGGAACTCAAAGGAGACTGCCAGTGATAAACTGGAGGAAGGTGGGGATGACGTCAAGTCATCATGGCCCTTACGACCAGGGCTACACACGTGCTACAATGGCGCATACAAAGAGAAGCAATCTCGCGAGAGCTAGCGGACCTCATAAAGTGCGTCGTAGTCCGGATTGGAGTCTGCAACTCGACTCCATGAAGTCGGAATCGCTAGTAATCGTGAATCAGAATGTCACGGTGAATACGTTCCCGGGCCTTGTACACACCGCCCGTCACACCATGGGAGTGGGTTGCAAAAGAAGTAGGTAGCTTAACCTTCGGGAGGGCGCTTACCACTTTGTGATTCATGACTGGGGTGAAGTCGTAACAAGGTAACCGTAGGGGAACCTGCGGTTGGATCACCTCCTTACCTTAAAGAACCTTTCCCTGCAGTGTCCACACAGATTGTCTGATGAAAAATAACGAGCAGTGAAAATCTCTGCAGGCTTGTAGCTCAGGTGGTTAGAGCGCACCCCTGATAAGGGTGAGGTCGGTGGTTCAAGTCCACTCAGGCCTACCAAATTCGCTCCCGTGCTTTGTTGTGCTGAAGCTCACATACATTACGTATGCTTCGCTCCATCACGCCGCGCCCGGAAACGAATTCAAGGTACAGAGTTTAACTACGATGGGGCTATAGCTCAGCTGGGAGAGCGCCTGCTTTGCACGCAGGAGGTCTGCGGTTCGATCCCGCATAGCTCCACCATCCTCACTGTTCGTCACAAGAAAACTTCAGAGTACACATGCTGTGTGTGCTGCGAAGTTTTGCTCTTTAAAAATCTGGATCAAGCTGAAAATTGAAACACAGAACAATGCGAATTGTTCCGTGAGTCTCTCAAATTTTCGCAATCAGAGATGTTTTACGAAACATCTTCGGGTTGTGAGGTTAAGCGACTAAGCGTACACGGTGGATGCCCTGGCAGTCAGAGGCGATGAAGGACGTGCTAATCTGCGAAAAGCGCCGGTAAGGTGATATGAACCGTTACAGCCGGCGATGTCCGAATGGGGAAACCCAGTGCAATCCGTTGCACTATCACAGCATGAATACATAGTGCTGTGAGGCGAACCGGGGGAACTGAAACATCTAAGTACCCCGAGGAAAAGAAATCAACCGAGATTCCCCCAGTAGCGGCGAGCGAACGGGGAACAGCCCAGAGCCTGAATCAGCCTGAGTGTTAGTGGAAGCGTCTGGAAAGTCGCGCGATACAGGGTGACAGCCCCGTACACAAAAGCACACAGGTTGTGAGCTCGATGAGTAGGGCGGGACACGTGGTATCCTGTCTGAATATGGGGGGACCATCCTCCAAGGCTAAATACTCCTGACTGACCGATAGTGAACCAGTACCGTGAGGGAAAGGCGAAAAGAACCCCGGCGAGGGGAGTGAAACAGAACCTGAAACCGTGTACGTACAAGCAGTGGGAGCCTCTTTTATGGGGTGACTGCGTACCTTTTGTATAATGGGTCAGCGACTTATATTCTGTAGCAAGGTTAACCGTATAGGGGAGCCGCAGGGAAACCGAGTCTTAACTGGGCGTTAAGTTGCAGGGTATAGACCCGAAACCCGGTGATCTAGCCATGGGCAGGTTGAAGGTTGGGTAACACTAACTGGAGGACCGAACCGACTAATGTTGAAAAATTAGCGGATGACCTGTGGCTGGGGGTGAAAGGCCAATCAAACCGGGAGATAGCTGGTTCTCCCCGAAAGCTATTTAGGTAGCGCCTCGTGAATTCATCTCCGGGGGTAGAGCACTGTTTCGGCTAGGGGGCCATCCCGGCTTACCAACCCGATGCAAACTACGAATACCGGAGAATGTTATCACGGGAGACACACGGCGGGTGCTAACGTCCGTCGTGAAGAGGGAAACAACCCAGACCGCCAGCTAAGGTCCCAAAGTCATGGTTAAGTGGGAAACGATGTGGGAAGGCCCAGACAGCCAGGATGTTGGCTTAGAAGCAGCCATCATTTAAAGAAAGCGTAATAGCTCACTGGTCGAGTCGGCCTGCGCGGAAGATGTAACGGGGCTAAACCATGCACCGAAGCTGCGGCAGCGACACTATGTGTTGTTGGGTAGGGGAGCGTTCTGTAAGCCGTTGAAGGTGTGCTGTGAGGCATGCTGGAGGTATCAGAAGTGCGAATGCTGACATAAGTAACGATAAAGCGGGTGAAAAGCCCGCTCGCCGGAAGACCAAGGGTTCCTGTCCAACGTTAATCGGGGCAGGGTGAGTCGACCCCTAAGGCGAGGCCGAAAGGCGTAGTCGATGGGAAACAGGTTAATATTCCTGTACTTGGTGTTACTGCGAAGGGGGGACGGAGAAGGCTATGTCGGCCGGGCGACGGTTGTCCCGGTTTAAGCGTGTAGGTGTGTGTTCCAGGTAAATCCGGTTCACTTTAACACTGAGGCGTGATGACGAGGCACTACGGTGCTGAAGTGACAAATGCCCTGCTTCCAGGAAAAGCCTCTAAGCATCAGGTAACACGAAATCGTACCCCAAACCGACACAGGTGGTCAGGTAGAGAATACCAAGGCGCTTGAGAGAACTCGGGTGAAGGAACTAGGCAAAATGGTGCCGTAACTTCGGGAGAAGGCACGCTGGTGCGTAGGTGAAGCGACTTGCTCGCGGAGCTGAAACCAGTCGAAGATACCAGCTGGCTGCAACTGTTTATTAAAAACACAGCACTGTGCAAACACGAAAGTGGACGTATACGGTGTGACGCCTGCCCGGTGCCGGAAGGTTAATTGATGGGGTCAACCGCAAGGTGAAGCTCTTGATCGAAGCCCCGGTAAACGGCGGCCGTAACTATAACGGTCCTAAGGTAGCGAAATTCCTTGTCGGGTAAGTTCCGACCTGCACGAATGGCGTAATGATGGCCAGGCTGTCTCCACCCGAGACTCAGTGAAATTGAACTCGCTGTGAAGATGCAGTGTACCCGCGGCAAGACGGAAAGACCCCGTGAACCTTTACTATAGCTTGACACTGAACATTGAGCCTTGATGTGTAGGATAGGTGGGAGGCTTTGAAGCGTGGACGCCAGTCTGCGTGGAGCCAACCTTGAAATACCACCCTTTAATGTTTGATGTTCTAACGTGGACCCGTAATCCGGGTTGCGGACAGTGTCTGGTGGGTAGTTTGACTGGGGCGGTCTCCTCCTAAAGCGTAACGGAGGAGCACGAAGGTCAGCTAATCCTGGTCGGACATCAGGAGGTTAGTGCAATGGCATAAGCTGGCTTGACTGCGAGCGTGACGGCGCGAGCAGGTGCGAAAGCAGGTCATAGTGATCCGGTGGTTCTGAATGGAAGGGCCATCGCTCAACGGATAAAAGGTACTCCGGGGATAACAGGCTGATACCGCCCAAGAGTTCATATCGACGGCGGTGTTTGGCACCTCGATGTCGGCTCATCACATCCTGGGGCTGAAGTAGGTCCCAAGGGTATGGCTGTTCGCCATTTAAAGTGGTACGCGAGCTGGGTTTAGAACGTCGTGAGACAGTTCGGTCCCTATCTGCCGTGGGCGCTGGAGAATTGAGGGGGGCTGCTCCTAGTACGAGAGGACCGGAGTGGACGCATCACTGGTGTTCGGGTTGTCATGCCAATGGCACTGCCCGGTAGCTAAATGCGGAAGAGATAAGTGCTGAAAGCATCTAAGCACGAAACTTGCCCCGAGATGAGTTCTCCCTGAGACTTTAAGTCTCCTGAAGGAACGTTGAAGACGACGACGTTGATAGGCCGGGTGTGTAAGCGCAGCGATGCGTTGAGCTAACCGGTACTAATGAACCGTGAGGCTTAACCTTACAACGCCGAAGATGTTTTGGCGGTGAGAGACAGATTTTCAGCTGATACCAGATTTGAAGGAACGAACGCTTTTGCACTGAGGCAAGGCGGCAAGTGACGGAAAGGAAGGAGCATACTGAAGTATGTGACTGACTTTACGAGCGCAGCCAACGCCGCATCAGGGTAAAAGAGACGTTCCGGGCACAAAGAATTTGCCTGGCGGCACTAGCGCGGTGGTCCCACCTGACCCCATGCCGAACTCAGAAGTGAAACGCCGTAGCGCCGATGGTAGTGTGGGGTCTCCCCATGCGAGAGTAGGGAACTGCCAGGCATCAAACAAAGCCGAAAGCCTCATGCGAAAGCATGAGGCTTTTTGCGTTGTATCTTCCTGAAACACCGCAAGCGCTCCCCCTTCGGATACGGTAAACTAGCCCTGTTTTTGCATCAGGATAGCGTGAATGAATCTCTCCCTTAAGCCGTGGAATACCTTTGGTATTGAGCATAATGCCCGTCGCATCGTATGCGCCGAGAATACCCAACAACTGCTGGAAGCCTGGCAGAGTGCAGTAGAGCATCAGCAACCGGTGCTAATTCTTGGAGAGGGCAGTAATGTGCTTTTCCTGGAGGATTTTGCCGGAACCGTCATCATCAATCGCATCAAAGGCATCACTATTAGCGAAGAGGCTGATGCATGGTTTCTGCACGTTGGTGCTGGTGAGAACTGGCATCAGCTTGTGCAATTCACGCTTGAACGCGGAATGCCCGGTCTCGAAAACCTGGCGCTAATCCCGGGTTGTACGGGATCCTCACCTATCCAGAATATCGGCGCGTATGGCGTTGAATTGCAACGTGTCTGCGATTACGTTGATTGCGTTGAACTAAGCAGTGGCAAGCAACAACGTTTAACCGCAAAAGAGTGCCGCTTTGGCTATCGTGACAGCATATTCAAGCATGAGTATCAGGATCGCGTTGCGATCACTGCCGTAGGATTGCGTCTGGCTAAAGCCTGGCAACCGGTACTGACCTATGGGGACCTCACCCGGCTTGATCCTGCGACAGTAACACCGCAGCAGGTTTTCGACGCCGTTTGTCATATGCGTACCAGCAAGCTGCCAGATCCCAAAATTTACGGTAATGCGGGCAGCTTCTTCAAAAATCCGGTGATCTCTGCCGAACAAGCCGTTGCTCTGCTGGCTGCTCATCCTCAAGCCCCGCACTATCCACAGGCCGATGGCTCGGTAAAACTGGCCGCCGGTTGGCTTATCGATCAATGTCAGTTGAAAGGGACATCGACAGGCGGAGCTGCCGTTCATCACTTACAGGCTCTGGTGCTCATTAATGCAGATCGGGCGACAAGTGATGATGTGGTTCAGCTTGCCCATTTAGTGCGCCAGCGCGTCGGCGAAAAATTCAACGTCTGGCTGGAGCCTGAGGTGCGCTTTATTGGCCATGCCGGAGAGGTGAATGCCGTGGAGGTTATTGCGTGAAAGATAATACTATCCCATTGACGCTCATCTCGATTCTGGCTGATGGCGAGTTTCACTCCGGTGAACAGCTTGGTGAAAGCCTGGGTATGAGCCGGGCTGGAATCAATAAACATATACAGACGCTTCGGGACTGGGGTGTGGATGTCTTCACCGTACCGGGGAAAGGCTATAGTCTTCCTGAACCTATTCAACTGCTGGATGAGACTTTCATTCGTCGCGAAGTTGAGCAAGGGAGCGTGGCGGTATTGCCTGTCATTGACTCCACTAACCAGTATTTGCTCGATCGTCTTGCCGGACTGCAGTCAGGCGATGCCTGTGTCGCCGAGTATCAGCAGGCAGGCCGTGGACGCCGCGGCCGGAAATGGATTTCGCCCTTTGGTGCCAATCTCTATATCTCCATGTACTGGCGTCTTGAACAAGGCCCCGCTGCCGCTATCGGCTTAAGCCTGGTTATTGGCATCGTCATGACTGAAGTATTACGCGACTTAGGTGCGGATCAGGTGCGTGTGAAATGGCCTAACGACCTCTATCTTCAGGATCGCAAACTGGCCGGCATCCTCGTCGAACTAACGGGAAAAACAGGCGATGCGGCGCAGATCGTAATCGGCGCCGGTGTCAATCTGGCCATGCGAAATGCGCAGGCAGGTGATATCAATCAGGGCTGGATTAACCTGCAGGAAGCGGGCGTGCGTATCGACCGCAACGTTCTTGCTGCACGGCTTATCACTGAGTTACGCAGCGCTCTGCACTGCTTTGAACAAGAGGGGCTCACGCCTTTTCTTGCCCGCTGGGAAGTGCTGGATAATTTTATTAACCGTCCGGTTAAATTGATTATTGGCGAGAAAGAGATCTTCGGTATCTCTCGCGGCATCGATTCGCAGGGGGCTTTGTTGCTTGAGCAGGATGGCGTAGTTAAACCCTGGGTTGGTGGGGAAATATCGCTACGCAGCGCGGAATAACTGAAAGGGAGCAGAGATGCTCCCTTTTTTATTACTTACGCAGACGTACTTCTTCAACAGCATGATTAGCGCTTTTAGTCATAATCAGGCTCGCGCGCTCGCGCGTTGGAAGGATATTCTCTTTAAGATTTAACCCGTTAATCTCTTTCCACAGCGATTGCGCAATCTCGACGGCTTCCTCTTTCGATAATTTCGCATAGTTATGGAAATAAGAATCTGGGTTGGTAAATGCCCCTTCACGGAATTTCAGGAAGCGATTGATATACCAGTTCTGCAGCAACTCTTCAGGCGCATCGACATATATTGAAAAATCGACAAAGTCAGAGACAAATACATGGTGCGGGTCATGAGGATAATCCATACCGCTTTGCAGGACATTCAACCCTTCAAGAATCAGAATATCGGGCTGAGCAACCGTTTTGTCACCATCCGGAATGACATCATAAATCAGGTGCGAATAAACCGGCGCGGTAACATTGGTCACCCCGGATTTGATATCTGACACGAATTTCACAAGGCGATGCATATCATAAGATTGCGGAAAGCCTTTCTTCTTCATCAGACCGCGATCTTTTAGCACCTGGTTTGGATGTAAAAAACCATCGGTAGTAATGAGTTCAACGCGGCGATGTTCGGGCCAGCGGCTCAATAAGGCTTGCAGTACGCGTGCCGTGGTGCTTTTACCTACTGCCACGCTTCCGGCAATGCTAATGATATAAGGAATGCGCTGCCCGTTAGTGCCGAGAAATTGTTCGAGCACAGCCTGGCGTCGCAAGTTAGAGCTGATATAGAAATTGAGTAAACGGGAAAGAGGGAGATAAATTTCCGCCACTTCTTCTAAAGAAAGGTCTTCATTAATGCCTTTTAATCTTGCGATTTCGCCTTCGGTCAGCGTCATGGGAACCGAAGCACGAAGGGCAGCCCACTGGCTGCGATTAAACTGTAGGTAGGGCGTCATTAACGTTTGCTCTTTTTTACTCATACGCTTTTATCGGCCTGCCATGGCTCTCTGCGGTGCGCCTGGCGGCGCGCAACGAGAGCATCTCTTTAGATAATGCTATGGCTCGGCGTTATTAAATAAGTGGGAACAATGGGCAGGAGGTTAACACCAGATGACAGTGAATTATATGAAAAATCACACTCTGGAGAGGGTTTCCCACCCATCGGTTACACCCATTAAGGAGAATGCGCAGCCAGACAATAAAATTAAAAGGGATGAAACGACCTTTTGGCGCACCAAATTCGCGAGCAGATATGATGGTTTTTTCCACGGTGTTGCATGAAATTACAGCATTTATTCGCGTTGTCGTGCAAAATGTGAGCGATAGAGCATTTTGTGCAATTTTTTTGTTGCATCCCTCCGCAGGTCTCCCTAGAATGCGCGCTACTTGATGCCGACTTAGCTCAGTAGGTAGAGCAACTGACTTGTAATCAGTAGGTCACCAGTTCGATTCCGGTAGTCGGCACCATCAAGTCCGGTGGGGTTCCCGAGCGGCCAAAGGGAGCAGACTGTAAATCTGCCGTCACAGACTTCGAAGGTTCGAATCCTTCCCCCACCACCATTTTCGGTTACGCTAAAACGTAACCTGAGTTGGTGTCAGTAGTGAATCAGCTCTCAGGGAGAGAATCTTCTCCCGGCAATACAGAAGCACTGGGTAGCCGAGTTTCAGGATGCGGGCATCGTATAATGGCTATTACCTCAGCCTTCCAAGCTGATGATGCGGGTTCGATTCCCGCTGCCCGCTCCAGACGTGCTGATATGGCTCAGTTGGTAGAGCGCACCCTTGGTAAGGGTGAGGTCCCCAGTTCGACTCTGGGTATCAGCACCACTTCACTTCTCCTTCCTGGTTTCTCTTCTGTTATTTAGCATTCAACGAGTCGGGCATGTTGCCTGGTTGATGTGGTGATATCACCGATTTATCCGTGTCTTAGAGGGACAATCGATGTCTAAAGAAAAGTTTGAACGTACAAAACCGCACGTTAACGTCGGTACTATCGGCCACGTTGACCATGGTAAAACAACGCTGACTGCTGCAATCACTACCGTACTGGCTAAGACCTACGGCGGTGCTGCTCGCGCATTCGACCAGATCGATAACGCGCCGGAAGAAAAAGCTCGTGGTATCACCATCAACACCTCTCACGTTGAATATGACACCCCGACTCGCCACTACGCGCACGTAGACTGCCCGGGCCACGCCGACTATGTTAAAAACATGATCACCGGTGCTGCGCAGATGGACGGCGCGATCCTGGTTGTTGCTGCGACTGACGGCCCGATGCCGCAGACCCGTGAGCACATCCTGCTGGGTCGTCAGGTAGGCGTTCCGTTCATCATCGTGTTCCTGAACAAATGTGACATGGTTGATGACGAAGAGCTGCTGGAACTGGTTGAGATGGAAGTGCGTGAGCTGCTGTCTCAGTACGACTTCCCGGGCGACGACACCCCGATCGTTCGCGGTTCCGCGCTGAAAGCGCTGGAAGGCGAAGCTGAGTGGGAAGAGAAAATCATCGAGCTGGCTGGCTACCTGGATTCCTACATCCCGGAACCAGAGCGCGCGATTGACAAGCCGTTCCTGCTGCCGATCGAAGACGTATTCTCCATCTCCGGTCGTGGTACCGTTGTTACCGGTCGTGTAGAGCGCGGTATCATCAAGGTTGGTGAAGAAGTTGAAATCGTTGGTATCAAAGACACCGCGAAATCTACCTGTACCGGCGTTGAAATGTTCCGCAAACTGCTGGACGAAGGCCGTGCTGGTGAGAACGTTGGTGTTCTGCTGCGTGGTATCAAACGTGAAGAAATCGAACGTGGTCAGGTACTGGCTAAGCCGGGTTCCATCAAGCCGCACACCAAATTCGAATCTGAAGTGTACATCCTGTCCAAGGACGAAGGCGGCCGTCATACTCCGTTCTTCAAAGGCTACCGTCCGCAGTTCTACTTCCGTACAACTGACGTGACTGGCACCATCGAACTGCCGGAAGGCGTTGAGATGGTAATGCCGGGCGACAACATCAAAATGGTTGTTACCCTGATTCACCCGATTGCGATGGACGATGGTCTGCGTTTCGCAATCCGTGAAGGCGGCCGTACCGTTGGCGCGGGCGTTGTAGCAAAAGTTCTCAGCTAATCGCTGATAACATTTGACGCAATGCGCAAGAAAAGGGCATCATTTGATGCCCTTTTTGTACGCTTTCGACCCAGAACCTGGCTCATCAGTGATTTTTTTGTCCATAATCATTGCTGAGACAGGCTCTGAAGAGGGCGTGAGTCCGAAACTCGCCAGAGCATTTCGGTTTGGTTGCCTCGCTTATGCGGGGCAAAAATGTTTGTCTGAATTCTTGTGACAGGTTGGTTTATGAGTGCGAATACCGAAGCTCAAGGGAGCGGGCGCGGCCTGGAAGCGATGAAGTGGGTTGTTGTTGCAGTACTGCTGCTCGTGGCTATCGTTGGCAACTATCTTTATCGTGACATGATGCTGCCGCTCCGCGCGCTGGCAGTTGTAATTCTGATTGCTGCAGCAGGTGGTGTCGCGCTGTTGACGACGAAGGGAAAAGCGACCGTTGCTTTTGCCCGTGAAGCGAGAACCGAAGTACGTAAAGTGATTTGGCCCACTCGTCAGGAAACATTGCACACCACGTTGATTGTGGCTGCGGTCACCGCAGTTATGTCACTGATCCTGTGGGGGCTGGATGGTATTCTGGTCCGCCTGGTTTCCTTTATCACTGGCCTGAGGTTCTGAGATGTCTGAAGCTCCTAAAAAGCGCTGGTACGTCGTTCAGGCGTTTTCCGGTTTTGAAGGCCGCGTAGCAACGTCGCTGCGCGAGCATATCAAATTACACAACATGGAAGAGTTGTTTGGCGAAGTTATGGTGCCGACCGAAGAAGTGGTCGAAATCCGTGGCGGCCAGCGTCGCAAAAGCGAACGCAAATTCTTCCCGGGCTACGTACTTGTCCAGATGGTAATGAACGACGCCAGCTGGCACCTGGTGCGCAGCGTTCCGCGCGTAATGGGCTTCATCGGTGGTACCTCCGATCGTCCGGCGCCGATTAGCGACAAAGAAGTGGATGCGATCATGAACCGCCTGCAGCAGGTTGGTGATAAGCCGCGTCCGAAAACGCTGTTCGAGCCGGGTGAAATGGTCCGCGTTAGCGATGGTCCGTTTGCCGACTTTAACGGTGTGGTTGAAGAGGTGGACTACGAGAAGTCCCGCCTGAAAGTTTCCGTCTCTATCTTCGGTCGTGCGACCCCGGTAGAGCTGGACTTCAGCCAGGTCGAAAAAGCCTAAATATTCGGCGATCAAACGTTGCACAGGGCGCGAAATTGACATACAATTTCGCGCCTTTTGTTTTTACGGGTTCTGAACCGGTAAAACAGTTTTAACCACGGGGAGCCTTTCGGGGCGCTATACCCAAACGAGGAAATTTCAATGGCTAAGAAAGTCCAGGCCTACGTCAAGCTGCAGGTTGCAGCTGGCATGGCAAACCCGAGCCCACCGGTTGGTCCGGCTCTGGGTCAGCAGGGTGTTAACATCATGGAATTCTGCAAAGCGTTCAACGCAAAAACAGAATCCATGGAAAAAGGTCTGCCGATTCCGGTTGTTATTACCGTTTACGCTGACCGTTCCTTCACTTTCGTTACCAAAACGCCTCCGGCAGCAGTTCTGCTGAAGAAAGCGGCTGGTATCAAGTCTGGTTCCGGCAAGCCGAACAAAGACAAAGTGGGCACCATCTCCCGCGCTCAGCTGCAGGAAATCGCTCAGACTAAAGCCGCGGACATGACCGGTGCTGACATTGAAGCGATGACTCGCTCAATCGAAGGTACTGCGCGTTCCATGGGCCTGGTAGTGGAGGATTAAGAAATGGCTAAACTGACCAAGCGTATGCGCGTGATCCGTGACAAAGTTGATGCGACCAAACAGTACGACATCAACGAAGCCATTGCTCTGCTGAAAGAGCTGGCCACTGCTAAATTCGTAGAAAGCGTAGACGTTGCCGTTAACCTCGGCATCGACGCACGTAAATCTGACCAGAACGTACGTGGTGCAACTGTACTGCCGCACGGTACTGGCCGTTCTGTTCGCGTAGCCGTATTTGCCCAGGGCCCGAACGCTGAAGCTGCTAAAGCAGCTGGCGCTGAGCTGGTAGGTATGGAAGATCTGGCTGACCAGATCAAGAAAGGCGAAATGAACTTTGACGTTGTTATTGCTTCCCCGGATGCAATGCGCGTTGTTGGCCAGCTGGGCCAGGTTCTGGGTCCGCGCGGCCTGATGCCGAACCCGAAAGTTGGTACTGTAACGCCGAACGTTGCTGAAGCGGTTAAGAACGCTAAAGCGGGTCAGGTTCGTTACCGTAACGACAAAAACGGCATCATCCACACCACCATCGGTAAAGTGGACTTTGACGCTGACAAACTGAAAGAAAACCTGGAGTCTCTGCTGGTTGCGCTGAAAAAAGCAAAACCGTCTCAGGCGAAAGGCGTGTACATCAAGAAAGTTAGCATCTCCACCACCATGGGTGCTGGTGTTGCGGTAGACCAGGCTGGTCTGAACGCAGCGGCGAACTAATATTCGCCTTTACGTGGGTGGCGGATTTGTCTACAATCTTCCCCCACGTTTTGCTCGCGTAAGCTAGCAAACAAACAGATTTGTTCGTTGGAGCCTGGCCTATCCAGGCCTCCGTCGAAGACCGCAGGTGTTTCGCAAGAGACTTAATTCCCTGCGTAGACGGTGACAGAACCTGAAGAATATTTTTTAAGTACTCTTTGGCTTGTTTCTGCTCACCGTATTAAGACGCTCTTTTCGTTGAAAAGAGTGAAGTGAGTTCCAGGGCATGAGCCCTGGCAAACATCCAGGAGCAAAGCTAATGGCTTTAAATCTTCAAGACAAACAAGCGATTGTTGCTGAAGTCAGCGAAGTAGCCAAAGGCGCGCTGTCTGCGGTTGTTGCGGATTCCCGTGGCGTTACCGTAGATAAAATGACCGAACTGCGTAAAGCAGGTCGCGAAGCCGGCGTTTACATGCGTGTTGTTCGCAACACCCTGCTGCGCCGTGTTGTTGAAGGTACTCAGTTCGAGTGCCTGAAAGACGCGTTCGTTGGTCCGACCCTGATTGCATATTCTATGGAACACCCGGGCGCTGCTGCTCGTCTGTTCAAAGATTTCGCGAAAGCGAATGCAAAATTTGAGGTCAAAGCCGCTGCCTTTGAAGGTGAGTTGATCCCGGCGTCCCAGATCGATCGCCTGGCAACCCTGCCGACCTACGAAGAAGCAATTGCACGCCTGATGGCAACCATGAAAGAAGCCTCTGCTGGCAAACTGGTTCGTACTCTGGCTGCTGTACGCGATGCGAAAGAAGCTGCTTAATCGCAGTTTTCTCTATAACGCATTCGCTTACGTATAAACTTATTCTGATATTCAGGAACAATTTAAATGTCTATCACTAAAGATCAAATCATTGAAGCAGTTTCCGCTATGTCCGTAATGGACGTTGTTGAACTGATCTCTGCAATGGAAGAAAAATTCGGTGTTTCTGCTGCTGCCGCTGTAGCTGTTGCTGCTGGCCCGGCTGCTGAAGCTGCTGAAGAGAAAACTGAATTCGACGTTATTCTGAAAGCTGTTGGCGCTAACAAAGTTGCTGTTATCAAAGCAGTACGTGGCGCAACTGGCCTGGGTCTGAAAGAAGCTAAAGACCTGGTAGAATCTGCTCCGGCCGCTCTGAAAGAAGGCGTGAGCAAAGATGACGCTGAAGCTCTGAAAAAATCTCTGGAAGAAGCTGGCGCTGAAGTTGAAGTTAAATAAGCCAACCCTTCCGGTTGCAGCCTGAGAAATCAGGCTGATGGCTGGTGACTTTTTGGTCACCAGCCTTTTTGCGCTGTAGAAGGCGCTGGTAGTGTTTCACACTGTTTGACTACCTGTTGCCTTTTCAATGCTTGTTTCTATCGACGACTTAATATACTGCGACAGTCGCTCGGCGCTGTGTAAATCGCAATGAAATGATTTAAGCGTGATAGCAACAAGCATTGCGGAAAGTGCTCCACTTTCCGGTCAAAAAAATAGTGTTGCACAAACTGTCCTTTCCCTGGGCAGATGGGTCGACTTGTCAGCGAGCTGAGGAACCCTATGGTTTACTCCTATACCGAGAAAAAACGTATTCGTAAGGATTTTGGTAAACGTCCACAAGTACTGGATGTTCCCTATCTCCTTTCTATCCAGCTTGACTCGTTCCAGAAGTTCATCGAGCAAGATCCTGAAGGCCAGTACGGGCTCGAAGCGGCATTCCGCTCCGTGTTCCCGATCAAGAGCTACAGCGGCAATTCGGAACTGCAATACGTCAGCTACCGTCTTGGCGAACCCGTATTTGACGTTAAAGAGTGTCAAATCCGTGGTGTGACGTACTCCGCCCCGCTGCGCGTAAAACTGCGTCTGGTGATCTACGAGCGCGAAGCGCCGGAAGGCACCGTAAAAGACATTAAAGAACAAGAAGTCTACATGGGCGAAATTCCGCTCATGACCGACAACGGTACCTTTGTTATCAACGGTACTGAGCGTGTTATCGTTTCTCAGCTGCACCGTAGCCCGGGCGTCTTCTTTGACAGCGACAAGGGTAAAACCCACTCTTCCGGTAAGGTGCTCTATAACGCACGTATCATTCCTTACCGTGGGTCATGGCTGGACTTTGAGTTCGATCCGAAAGACAACCTGTTCGTTCGTATCGACCGTCGTCGTAAGCTGCCGGCAACCATCATTCTGCGCGCGCTGAACTACACCACTGAACAGATCCTTGACCTGTTCTTTGAAAAAGTGGTCTTTGAGATCCGCGACAACAAGCTGCAGATGGAACTGGTACCGGAACGCCTGCGTGGCGAAACCGCCTCCTTCGATATCGAAGCCAACGGCAAAATGTATGTTCAGAAAGGCCGCCGCATCACCGCGCGCCACATTCGTCAGCTGGAAAAAGACGAAATCCAACATATCGAAGTGCCGGTTGAGTACATCGCGGGCAAAGTTGCGGCGAAAGACTACGTTGACGAATCCACTGGCGAGCTGATCTGCCCGGCTAACATGGAGCTGTCGCTCGATCTGCTGGCTAAACTGAGCCAGGCCGGTCACAAACGTATCGAAACGCTGTTCACCAACGATCTGGATCACGGCCCGTACATCTCTGAAACCGTACGCGTCGACCCAACTAACGATCGTCTGAGCGCGCTGGTAGAAATCTACCGCATGATGCGCCCGGGTGAGCCGCCGACTCGCGAAGCGGCTGAAAGCCTGTTCGAAAACCTGTTCTTCTCCGAAGACCGCTACGACCTTTCTGCGGTAGGCCGCATGAAGTTCAACCGTTCTCTGCTGCGCGACAGCATTGAAGGTTCCGGTATCCTGAGCAACGACGACATCATCGAAGTGATGAAGAAGCTCATCGGTATCCGTAACGGCATCGGTGAAGTGGATGATATCGACCACCTCGGCAACCGTCGTATCCGTTCCGTAGGCGAAATGGCGGAAAACCAATTCCGCGTTGGCCTGGTGCGTGTAGAGCGTGCGGTGAAAGAGCGTCTCTCTCTGGGCGATCTGGATACCCTGATGCCGCAGGACATGATCAACGCCAAGCCGATTTCGGCGGCGGTGAAAGAGTTCTTCGGCTCCAGCCAGCTCTCTCAGTTTATGGATCAGAACAACCCGCTGTCTGAGATTACGCACAAACGTCGTATCTCTGCACTTGGCCCGGGCGGTCTGACCCGTGAGCGCGCAGGCTTTGAAGTTCGAGACGTACACCCGACTCACTACGGTCGCGTATGTCCAATCGAAACGCCTGAAGGTCCGAACATCGGTCTGATCAACTCCCTGTCCGTCTATGCACAGACTAACGAATATGGCTTCCTCGAAACGCCGTACCGTAAAGTGACTGACGGCGTGGTGACTGACGAGATCCATTACCTCTCTGCAATTGAAGAGGGTAACTACGTTATCGCTCAGGCGAACACCAACCTGACGGAAGAAGGGCGTTTTGCAGAAGATCTGGTAACCTGCCGCAGCAAAGGCGAATCAAGCCTCTTCAGCGCAGACCAGGTTGACTACATGGACGTATCCACCCAGCAGGTGGTTTCCGTCGGTGCATCCCTGATCCCGTTCCTGGAACACGATGACGCCAACCGTGCATTGATGGGTGCGAACATGCAACGTCAGGCGGTTCCGACTCTGCGCGCTGATAAGCCGCTGGTTGGTACCGGTATGGAACGTGCTGTTGCCGTTGACTCCGGCGTAACTGCCGTTGCGAAACGTGGCGGTACCGTTCAGTACGTGGATGCTTCCCGTATCGTTATCAAAGTTAACGAAGACGAGATGTACCCGGGCGAAGCAGGTATCGACATCTACAACCTGACCAAATACACCCGTTCTAACCAGAACACCTGCATCAACCAGATGCCGTGTGTTTACCTGGGTGAGCCGATTGAGCGCGGCGACGTGCTGGCAGATGGTCCGTCCACCGACCTCGGTGAACTGGCGCTCGGTCAGAACATGCGCGTAGCGTTCATGCCGTGGAATGGTTACAACTTCGAAGACTCCATCCTCGTCTCCGAGCGTGTGGTTCAGGAAGATCGTTTCACCACTATTCACATCCAGGAACTGGCTTGTGTGTCCCGTGACACCAAACTGGGGCCGGAAGAGATCACCGCTGACATCCCGAACGTGGGTGAAGCTGCGCTCTCCAAACTGGATGAATCCGGTATCGTTTACATCGGTGCAGAAGTGACCGGCGGCGACATTCTGGTTGGTAAGGTAACGCCGAAAGGTGAAACCCAGCTGACGCCAGAAGAGAAACTGCTGCGCGCGATCTTCGGTGAGAAAGCGTCTGACGTTAAAGACTCTTCTCTGCGCGTACCAAACGGTGTTTCCGGTACGGTTATCGACGTTCAGGTCTTCACCCGCGATGGCGTGGAAAAAGACAAACGTGCGCTGGAAATCGAAGAGATGCAGCTCAAACAGGCGAAGAAAGACCTGTCTGAAGAACTGCAGATCCTCGAAGCTGGCCTGTTCAGCCGTATCCACTCCGTGCTGGTATCCGGTGGCGTTGAAGCTGAGAAGCTCGACAAACTGCCGCGCGACCGCTGGCTGGAACTCGGCCTGACCGACGAAGCGAAACAGAATCAGCTGGAACAGCTGGCTGAGCAGTACGACGAACTGAAACACGAGTTCGAGAAAAAACTCGAAGCGAAACGCCGTAAGATCACTCAGGGCGACGATCTGGCACCGGGCGTGCTGAAGATTGTTAAGGTTTATCTGGCCGTTAAACGTCAGATCCAGCCTGGTGATAAGATGGCAGGTCGTCACGGTAACAAGGGTGTTATCTCCAAGATCAACCCGATCGAAGATATGCCATACGATGAAAACGGCACGCCGGTAGACATCGTACTGAACCCGCTGGGCGTACCGTCTCGTATGAACATCGGTCAGATCCTTGAAACCCACCTGGGTATGGCTGCGAAAGGTATTGGCGACAAGATTAACGCCATGCTGAAACAGCAGCAGGAAGTCGCGAAACTGCGCGAGTTCATCCAGCGTGCATACGATCTGGGCGCTGACGTTCGTCAGAAAGTCGACCTGAGCACCTTCAGCGATGACGAAGTACTGCGTCTGGCTGAAAACCTGCGTAAAGGCATGCCGATCGCAACGCCGGTCTTCGACGGTGCGAAAGAGTCTGAAATCAAGGAACTGTTACAGCTGGGTGGCCTGCCGACTTCCGGTCAGATCACACTGTTCGACGGTCGTACCGGTGAGCAGTTCGAGCGCCAGGTTACCGTTGGCTACATGTACATGCTGAAACTGAACCACCTGGTTGATGACAAAATGCATGCGCGTTCCACCGGTTCCTACAGCCTGGTTACTCAGCAGCCGCTGGGTGGTAAGGCGCAGTTCGGTGGTCAGCGCTTCGGGGAGATGGAAGTGTGGGCGCTGGAAGCATATGGCGCGGCATACACCCTGCAGGAAATGCTCACCGTTAAGTCTGATGACGTGAATGGTCGTACCAAGATGTATAAGAACATCGTGGACGGCAACCATCAGATGGAACCGGGGATGCCAGAGTCCTTCAACGTACTGTTGAAAGAGATTCGTTCGCTGGGTATCAACATCGAGCTGGAAGACGAGTAACTCTCGCTCAAACAGGTCACTGGTGCCGGGGTAACACCCGGCACCAGATTGTGCTAACTCCGACGGGAGCAAATCCGTGAAAGACTTATTAAAGTTTCTGAAAGCGCAAACTAAAACCGAAGAGTTTGATGCGATCAAAATTGCTCTGGCTTCGCCAGACATGATCCGTTCATGGTCTTTTGGTGAAGTTAAGAAGCCAGAAACCATCAACTACCGTACGTTCAAACCTGAGCGTGACGGCCTTTTCTGTGCGCGTATTTTCGGGCCAGTAAAAGATTACGAGTGCCTGTGCGGTAAGTACAAGCGCCTGAAACACCGCGGTGTGATCTGTGAGAAGTGCGGCGTTGAAGTGACCCAGACTAAAGTGCGTCGTGAGCGCATGGGCCACATCGAACTGGCTTCCCCGACCGCGCACATTTGGTTCCTGAAATCACTGCCGTCCCGTATCGGTCTGCTGCTGGATATGCCGCTGCGTGATATCGAACGCGTTCTCTACTTCGAATCCTATGTGGTTATCGAAGGTGGGATGACCAACCTGGAACGTAACCAGATCCTGACTGAAGAGCAGTATCTGGACGCGCTGGAAGAGTTCGGTGACGAATTCGACGCGAAGATGGGCGCCGAAGCGATCCAGGCCCTGCTGAAAAGCATGGATCTGGAGCAAGAGTGCGAACAGCTGCGTGAAGAGCTGAACGAAACCAACTCCGAAACCAAACGTAAGAAGCTGACCAAGCGTATCAAGCTGCTGGAAGCCTTCGTACAGTCTGGTAACAAGCCGGAGTGGATGATCCTGACCGTTCTGCCAGTGCTGCCGCCGGACCTGCGTCCGCTGGTTCCGCTGGACGGTGGTCGTTTCGCAACGTCGGATCTGAACGATCTGTACCGTCGCGTGATCAACCGTAACAACCGTCTGAAACGTCTGCTGGATCTGGCGGCACCGGACATCATCGTACGCAACGAAAAACGTATGCTGCAGGAAGCGGTCGACGCCCTGCTGGATAACGGCCGTCGCGGTCGTGCGATCACCGGTTCCAACAAGCGTCCGCTGAAATCTTTGGCCGATATGATCAAAGGTAAGCAGGGTCGTTTCCGTCAGAACCTGCTCGGTAAGCGTGTTGACTACTCCGGTCGTTCTGTAATCACCGTAGGTCCATACCTGCGTCTGCATCAGTGCGGTCTGCCGAAGAAAATGGCGCTGGAGCTGTTTAAACCGTTCATTTACGGCAAGCTGGAACTGCGTGGCCTCGCCACCACCATCAAAGCCGCGAAGAAAATGGTTGAGCGCGAAGAAGCTGTCGTTTGGGATATCCTGGACGAAGTTATCCGCGAACACCCGGTACTGCTGAACCGTGCACCAACACTGCACCGTCTGGGTATCCAGGCCTTTGAACCGGTACTGATCGAAGGTAAAGCGATCCAGCTGCACCCGCTGGTTTGTGCGGCATATAACGCCGACTTCGATGGTGACCAGATGGCTGTTCACGTACCGCTGACGCTGGAAGCCCAGCTGGAAGCGCGTGCGCTGATGATGTCTACCAACAACATCCTGTCTCCGGCGAACGGCGAACCAATCATCGTTCCGTCTCAGGACGTTGTACTGGGTCTGTACTACATGACCCGTGACTGTGTTAACGCCAAAGGCGAAGGCATGGTGCTGACTGGCCCGAAAGAAGCTGAGCGTATTTACCGCGCTGGCCTGGCCTCTCTGCATGCGCGCGTTAAAGTGCGTATCACCGAATATGAAAAAGATGCTAACGGCGAGTTCGTTGCGACCACCAGCCTGAAAGACACGACCGTTGGCCGTGCCATTCTGTGGATGATCGTACCGAAAGGTCTGCCTTTCTCCATCGTCAACCAGGCGCTGGGCAAGAAAGCGATCTCCAAAATGCTGAACACCTGTTACCGCATTCTGGGTCTGAAGCCGACCGTTATCTTCGCTGACCAGACGATGTACACCGGCTTTGCTTATGCAGCGCGTTCAGGTGCATCCGTTGGTATCGATGACATGGTCATCCCGGAGAAGAAACACGAGATCATCTCCGAAGCGGAAGCTGAAGTTGCCGAGATCCAGGAGCAGTTCCAGTCTGGTCTGGTCACCGCGGGCGAACGCTATAACAAAGTTATCGATATTTGGGCCGCGGCGAACGATCGCGTATCCAAAGCGATGATGGATAACCTGCAGACTGAAACCGTTATTAACCGTGACGGCGTTGAAGAGCAGCAGGTTTCCTTTAACAGCATCTACATGATGGCCGACTCCGGTGCGCGTGGTTCTGCAGCCCAGATTCGTCAGCTTGCTGGTATGCGTGGTCTGATGGCGAAGCCGGATGGCTCCATCATCGAAACGCCGATCACCGCGAACTTCCGTGAAGGTCTGAACGTACTCCAGTACTTCATCTCCACGCACGGTGCGCGTAAAGGTCTGGCGGATACCGCACTGAAAACCGCGAACTCCGGTTACCTGACCCGTCGTCTGGTTGACGTGGCACAGGATCTGGTTGTAACTGAAGACGATTGTGGAACCCTCGAAGGGATCACCATGACGCCGGTTATCGAAGGTGGCGACGTTAAAGAGCCGCTGCGCGATCGCGTTCTGGGTCGTGTGACCGCTGAAGACATTCTGAAGCCGGGCACCGCAGACATTCTGGTTCCGCGCAACACGCTGCTGCACGAACAGTGGTGTGACCTGCTGGAAGCGAACTCTGTCGACTCCGTGAAAGTGCGTTCCGTTGTATCCTGTGACACCGACTTTGGTGTGTGCGCCCACTGCTATGGTCGTGACCTGGCGCGTGGCCACATCATCAACAAAGGTGAAGCAATCGGCGTTATCGCAGCACAGTCCATCGGTGAGCCGGGTACACAGCTGACGATGCGTACGTTCCACATCGGTGGTGCGGCATCGCGTGCGGCTGCTGAATCCAGCATCCAGGTGAAAAACAAAGGTAGCATCCGTCTGAGCAATGCGAAGTCGGTTGTTAACTCCAGCGGTAAGCTGGTGGTTACCTCCCGTAACACTGAGCTGAAACTGATCGACGAATTCGGTCGTACCAAAGAGAGCTATAAAGTGCCTTACGGTGCGGTGATGGCGAAGGGTGATGGCGAGCAGGTTGCCGGCGGCGAAACCGTTGCAAACTGGGATCCGCACACCATGCCGGTAATCACCGAAGTGGCTGGTTTCATCCGCTTCACCGACATGATCGATGGTCAGACGATTACCCGTCAGACCGACGAACTGACCGGTCTCTCTTCGCTGGTGGTTCTGGACTCTGCAGAGCGTACCGCTGGCGGTAAAGACCTGCGTCCGGCACTGAAAATCGTTGATGCCAATGGTAACGACGTACTGATCCCAGGCACCGATATGCCTGCCCAGTACTTCCTGCCGGGTAAAGCGATTGTTCAGCTGGAAGATGGCGTACAGATCAGCTCCGGTGACACCCTGGCACGTATTCCGCAGGAATCCGGCGGTACCAAGGATATTACCGGTGGTCTGCCGCGCGTTGCGGATCTGTTCGAAGCACGTCGTCCGAAAGAGCCGGCAATCCTGGCTGAAATCAGCGGTATTATTTCCTTCGGTAAAGAGACCAAAGGGAAACGCCGTCTGGTGATCACGCCGGTTGACGGTAGCGATCCGTACGAAGAGATGATCCCGAAATGGCGTCAGCTCAACGTGTTTGAAGGTGAACGTGTAGAACGTGGTGACGTGGTTTCCGACGGTCCGGAAGCACCGCACGACATTCTGCGTCTTCGTGGCGTACACGCGGTAACGCGTTATATCACCAACGAAGTACAGGACGTTTACCGTCTGCAGGGCGTTAAGATCAACGATAAGCACATCGAAGTTATCGTTCGTCAGATGCTGCGTAAAGCCACCATTGTGAACGCGGGCAGCTCCGAGTTCCTGGAAGGCGAGCAGGTTGAATACTCTCGCGTCAAGATTGCTAACCGCGATCTCGAATCGAACGGCAAAATCAGTGCAACCTATGCACGCGATCTGCTGGGTATCACCAAAGCGTCTCTGGCGACCGAGTCCTTCATCTCCGCGGCATCGTTCCAGGAGACAACTCGTGTGCTTACCGAAGCAGCTGTTGCGGGCAAACGCGACGAACTGCGCGGTCTGAAAGAGAACGTTATCGTGGGTCGTCTGATCCCGGCCGGTACCGGTTATGCGTACCACCAGGATCGTATGCGCCGTCGCGCCGCTGGCGAACTGCCGGCAGCACCGCAGGTCACTGCGGAAGACGCGTCCGCGAGCCTTGCAGAACTGCTGAACGCAGGTCTGGGTGGTTCCGACAACGAGTAATCGTTTCTCGTCCTAAAAACCCGCTTCGGCGGGTTTTTTTATGCCCGAAATCCGCTAAACCGGTCCTCGATCGTGTTTCAGGACGCCCGCCGCACAAGGGACGGGCACACTCAGCGTTCTGTTAACCCATCAGGAACGCATGATGTCCTTACGCACACTCATTCTCTGTTTTACGCTCCTTCTGAGCGGCATAACCCATGCCGACACCGCCTTTCGCCAGCTGCATCTGCAAGAGGATAAAGCCCGCCCGCTTGATGTCGCCGTCTGGTATCCCACAGCACAAACCGGCACCCCGGAAACGGTGGGCGACAACCCGGTTTTTGTCGGCACACCGGCTTTGCGTAACGCACAGCCCGCAACCGGCAAGCATCCATTATTGCTGCTCTCACACGGGTATGGCGGCAACTGGCGCAACCTGAACTGGCTGGCGCAACGCATGGCGGCGCAGGGGTATATCGTCGCCGCGCCCGATCATCCGGGCACCACCACCCGCAATAAAGCGCAGCAGGATGCCTGGCAGCTCTGGCAACGCCCGCGCGATCTGCGCCGCGTAATGAATGACCTGATTGGCGATCCTGCTATTGCTGGCCAGGTGGACACCCGGCGCATCGCCGCGATCGGCCACTCGCTGGGGGGCTGGACGGTAATGGAGCTGGCAGGCGCGCGCTTCGACGCAGAGCGTTTCCAGACGGATTGTAAAAGCCATCCCGCGCTGGCGGGCTGTAAGCTGATCCCGACCCTCGGCATCAATCGTCCTGAGGCATCCGCGCCGTTGATGGAGAGCCAGCGCGAGCCGCTGATCAAAGCCGTTGTTTCGCTGGATTTGGGGCTGGCACGCGGTTTCACTCCGGAGAGCCTCGCGCAACTCGATTTGCCGGTGCTGATCCTCTCCGCGCAGGCCGATAGCGACGAGTTACCTGCCCGGCTGGAGTCCGGCTATCTGCAACACTACATTCCGGCAGCGAAGCAGCAGGCACAAAGCGTTACGGGCGCAACCCACTTTAGTTTTATGCAGCTCTGCAAGCCCGGCGCGAAGGCGTTGATTGAGGCGCAGGATCCCGGCGAAGGAATTGTGTGTGACGATGGCGGTTCGCTAAGCCGGGCTGACATTCATCAGCGGCTAAGCGACACGATCACGGCTTTTCTGCAACAGGCGCTGGATTACCCGCCGCGCGGCGAAACTCCGTCGGGCTCACGCCGCTGATACGCACAAACTCGCGGTTGAAGTTGGATTTGGTGGCAAAGCCAGCATCAAGCATGATGCTGGTGACGGGCGCGTCGGTGGTGAGCAGCAGGTGTTGGGCATAGTGAATGCGAAAGCCGTTAATCCACTGTGAGACATTGCAGCCGCGCACCGCATTAACAGCCCGTGAAATCTGGCGCGCCGGGATCACCCATTTTCGCGCCAGCAGATCGAGCGTCAGGTCGCTATTGAGAAACAGCTGCTGTTCGGTAAGACGCGCCTCCAGCTTTTCGCAGAGGGTAACCAGATCGCTATCTACCTCCACGCTTTGTACGTCGGCTGGCGGTATGAGCGGTGTTTCATCAGCGGCGGGGATTTTCTTGCCGCTGTAGAGAATGGCGAGGCAGATAAACGGCAGCAGTATCGCCTGCGAGAGGGCGACGAGGCGCGGTGCCTGCAAGCCGTCATACCAGGCGAAGTCGAGCATAATCGCCACATCGGTCAGGCCGCTAAAGCAGAGAAACGCCCCAGCAAGAAAGGCCATCACCGAGGTGCTGCGCGCATCCGTTAACCGTGTCAGCACAAAGGCATCCGCGCCGCGATAAGCGGTCCAAATTAGTGCGCCGCCGTAACCGATGTAGAGCAGCATCAGAACAAAGTCGGTAGCCATGGGAGCAATCAGGTTCAGCACCAGCGCAATGACAGGCGGCAGCAGCGAGGCAATACGTTCAGAAGTGCGGCTTTGATCGGTGACGCGGGCAAAACAGCGCCACGCCAGCGGCGGCAGCGCAATCGCCAGCATCGACTGTAGTTGTCGCAAAATTAGCGCATCAAATTGCCAGCGCAGCGCCGTCATCAGCACCAGCAGCGCGCAGCCGGTGATAAAGGTGGCGAGGGGGCGGTAGCCGGAGGGGCGTTGCAGCCAGACCTTTGCCAGCAGCATCAGCAGCAGGGAGAGGGTATAAAACGGAACGGGAATGGCGGGCATCAGGCACCTGCGGTGGTGATTACGATCGGCGAATGCCATGTTGTGCCATAAAACGACGCGGAATACACCTCACCGTTTTGGCAGCAATAAAAAACGCCCGGTAAAGCGGGCGTCTATGCGTATGGTGAGGCGAATATTAACCGCGCGGCGGAAGCCTGCGGTAGATCTCAATCAGGTCGTCGGCCAGGTCCTGGATGACCATCGCGTTCATCAGGTGATCCTGTGAGTGAACGGTAATCAGGTTGACCGGCAGTTTACCGGTGCCTTCGTCCAGACCGATTAGCTGGGTCTGGATCTTATGCGCCGCTTTAACAAATTCGCGTGACTCCTCCATCGCTTTTTCCGCGTCGTCGAAATCGCCTTTGCGCGCCATCTGCAGCGCGGTCAGTGCCTGGCTGCGCGCCGCACCGGCGTTGACCAGCAGTTCCATAATGATGGTTTCTAACTCTTCCACGCGCTTACTCCAGCAGCTTAAGGGCTTTTTCCAGTACGACATCGCCTTTCATCATGCCGTAATCCATCATATCGATCACCGCCACCTTCTTGCCCAGCGGCTCGGCCTGCGCCTGCAGTTTTGCCTGCTCATACTTCACCTGCGGCCCCAGCAACACGATATCTGCCGTTGCAATCTCATCTTTAAAGTCCGCAACAGGAACCGCTTTGATAGTGACCTCGACGCCTTTCTTTTGCGCCGCGTCTTTCATTCGTTGCACCAACATGCTGGTGGACATACCTGCTGCACAGCATAAAACGATGTTTTTCATAGTCAGCCTCGGTGTTGATGGGATAATTGATAATTATCCGTCGGCGTTGACTTCAACAACCGCTTTACGGTGATTGTGTGTCTGGCATCACAAAGAAAGGGCAGCGAATGTGAAACCGGTTACAACCTGACATTACTTCGTTTCACTCCTTGCATGACCGCCGTTGGTCGCGTTGTTTTCCAGCGCCATAAGCAGCGTACGTGCCGAAGGGGGGGCGGAGCGGGAGAGGGGAACGGCGCCCGCTCCGGTCAGTGTACGCTGACGAAGCAAGGTTGCCGTAGCGGGCGCTTTCGTGCCAGCGCCCGAATTTCACTTTACGTAACAGGCCGCAAGAAAATTAACCGCTTATCAGCGTATTACTCTTTTTTTGCGGCACACGTCCCAGCCAGCTATCCCAGTCTTTCCACACCGGTTGCAGCCCGCGGGCGATGAGCGCATCAGCGACCACCTGCGGGCGACGTCCATCATGGGGCGAGAACTGCTCCAGCTCCGGATGATCGTCGGCATAGCCGCCGGGCTGTGTTTTAGAAAACGCACTGACATTGTTGATGGCGAGGGGAATAACATGATCGCGAAAGTGTGGTGACTCGCGCGTCGACAACGACAGCTCGGTATCCGGTGCCAGCAGGCGAAAGGCGCAAATGGTCTGCACCAGTTGTTTCTCGTCCATGATTGACGCCGGTTCGATCCCGCCCGCGCAGGGGCGCAGGCGAGGAAACGACACGGAGTAGCGGCTCTGCCAGTAGTGCTGCTGTAACCAGAGCAGATGTTCCGCCACCATATAGCAGTCGACGCGCCAGCTATCGGATAACCCCATCAACGCGCCAAGGCCGATCTTATCGATCCCCGCACGGCCAAGGCGATCCGGCGTCTCCAGCCGCCAGAAAAAGTCCTGCTTCTTGCCGCGCAGATGATGCCGGGCATACTGCGCCTCATGGTAGGTCTCCTGGTAGACCATTACGCCATCCAGCCCAAGCCCTTTTAGCTCACGATACTCCTCTTCAGAAAGCGGCTGCACTTCCATCTGTAATGAGGCGAACTGGCGGCGAATAGCGGGGAAATGGCGGCGAAAATAGTCCATACCCACTTTTCCCTGATGCTCGCCGGTGACCAGAAGGAGATGCTCAAACCCCAGATCACGCAGGGCAGCGCACTCGCGGGCGATCTCCTCCTCATCCAGCGTTTTGCGTTTCAAATGGTTGCTCATCGAGAACCCGCAATAGGTGCAGTCATTGGCGCAGAGATTCGACAGATAGAGCGGGACATAAAAACTGACGGTGTTGCCAAAGCGCTGGCGGGTCAGGCGCTGCGCTTTCTGCGCCAGCGGTTCCAGCAACTCGCTAGCCGCCGGGGAGAGCAGGGCCATCATATCGTCGCGGGTCACTTGCCGGGCGTTAAGCGCGCGCTCGACGTCGGCGGTGGTCTTGCTGTGAATACGCAGGCGGATATCATCCCAGTTCAGTTGCCGCCAGCGGTCGGTAAAGGTGTTCATTGCAGCGTCTCCAGAAAGCCGGTCAGCGGGCTGGTGGCCGCGGCGTAATGTTGGCGAGCGCCCGGTACGGCGCGGCGCGCCAGCGCCCCGGCTTCCACCGCCAGGCGAAACGCGCGCGCCATGGCGACCGGATCGTCCGCGACGGCGATGGCGGTATTGACCAGCACAGCATCCGCGCCCATCTCCAGCGCCAGTGCGGCGTGGCTTGGCGCACCGATGCCGGCATCTACTACCACCGGAACATTGGCCTGCTCAATGATGATCTCCAGCATGGCGCGGGTCTCCAGCCCCTGGTTAGAGCCAATCGGCGCGCCGAGCGGCATTACTGCTGCGCACCCCACCTCTTCCAGCCGTTTGCATAACACCGGATCTGCGCCGCAGTAGGGCAGCACCACAAACCCGCTCTGCACCAGCTTCTCTGCCGCGCGCAGGGTTTCGATAGGGTCCGGCAGCAGCCAGCGCGCATCGGGGTGGATCTCCAGCTTCAGCCAGTGTGTGCCCAGCGCTTCCCGCGCGAGCTGGGCGGCAAAGATCGCCTCTTCGGCATTTTTCGCACCGGAGGTGTTCGGCAACAGCGTGACGCCTGCGTCAATCAGCGGCTGCAAAATGGCGTCATTGCGCTGGCGTAAATCGACGCGCTTCATCGCCAGCGTCACCAGCTCGCTGCCCGCAGCCTGAATCGACTCCACCATCAGCTGCGGCGTGGCGAATTTTCCCGTGCCGGTAAAGAGGCGTGAGGAAAAGGTTTTATCTGCAATACGTAACATCTCAACCCCCTGCGATAACCTGAAACAGCAGGATGCGATCGCCATCCTGCAACTGTTGTTCTTCCCAGCGCTCGCGCGGCAGAATCGCCTCGTTTAGCGCCAGCGCGACGCCCGGCTTTAACTGTTCAAGCTCCTTAAGCAGGTCGGCAACACTTAGCGTTTGTGCGCAGGTCATCGGTTCATCATTGAAGCGAATCTGCATGATGCCCTCCGCAGACCGGGCAGGCGCTGGCGCGCTGCAATGCGAGGGTGCGCCACAGGTTGGTGCGGGCGTCAAACAGCCGCAGCTCCCCCTGCGCCGCCTGCATACCGGTTAACAGCTTGATCGCTTCCAGCGCCTGCATCGCTCCCATAATGCCGACCACCGGGCCGACAATGCCCGCCGTGCGGCAGTTGCGTTCCGGCTCGCGCTCGTCGGGCCACAAACAGCGGTAGCAGCCCTGCTCCCAGGGCGGGGTGAGCACCAGCAACTGGCCGCCAAAGGCGACGGCGCTGGCGGAAACCAGCGGCGTATTACGCGCCACGCAGGCGGCGTTAATCGCCTGGCGGGTCTGCATGTTATCGCTGCAATCAAGCACCACATCGGCGCGCGAGACCTCTTCAAGCAGCGCGTCGCCGCTGAGCCGCTGTGAGAGAGAGACCAGTTCAATCTCCGGGTTGAGCTGATGCAGCCGCTCTGCTATCACCGTGGCTTTTGGCTGGTTGATATCGCGCGAGGTAAAGAGGATCTGCCGTTGCAGGTTGCTCAGGTGCACGGCGTCATCATCCGCCAGCACCAGCATGCCGACACCCGCGCCCGCCAGGTAGGCGGCGGCCGGTGCGCCAAGACCGCCAAGGCCGACAATCAATACCCGGCCATCGAGCAGCTTCTGCTGCCCGGCGATGGCGATCTCCTCCAGCAAGATCTGGCGGCTGTAGCGCATAAAGTCGTGGTCATTCATCGCCCACCCCCGCGAGATCCAGCAGCTGCCGCGTGGCCTGCGACCACTCATCCGCCTGGGTAATGGCGCTCACCACGGCAATGCTGCCGACGCCCGTTGCCAGCACCTCGGGCGCGCGCGAAAGGCTGATACCGCCAATTGCCACCGTCGGATAGTCGCCGAGCCGCGCAACGTGGCGCGTAAGCGTTGCCAGCCCCTGCGGAGCGGAAGGCATCTGCTTGGTCTGGGTCGGGAAAACATGCCCAAGGGCGATATAGGAGGGGCGCGCCGCCAGCGCGACGTCAATCTCCATATCGTCATGGGTTGAGAGGCCGAGCCGCAGCCCGGCCTGGCGAATAGCGCCTAAGTCGGTAGTAGCAAGGTCTTCCTGACCGAGATGCACGCCGTAGGCCTGATGTTTGATCGCCAGCCGCCAGTAATCATTGATAAACAGCCGCGCGTTGTAGCGGCGCGCCAGGGCAATCGCGGCCATCACGTCCGCTTCCACCTCTTCATCGCGTTTATCTTTGATGCGCAGTTGCAGGGTGCGCACACCTGCATCCAGCAGGCGGGCGATCCACTCCACGCTATCAACGACCGGGTAGAGCCCGAGGCGAAAGGGTACCGGCGGGAAATCAGGCTGGTACATTATGCCTCCTCCTGTTTCAGATAGATCTCCCCGCCGCGGGCGCGGAAGTCGCTGGCTTTATCCGCCATGCCCGCATCGATGGTCTGCGCGGCGGCATAGTCACGCACCTCCTGCGAAATTTTCATCGAGCAGAATTTCGGCCCGCACATCGAGCAGAAGTGCGCCACTTTGCCGGACTCCTGCGGCAGGGTTTCATCGTGATAGGCGCGGGCGGTAAAGGGGTCGAGGGCGAGGTTAAACTGATCTTCCCAGCGGAACTCAAATCGCGCTTTCGACATCGCATTATCGCGGATCTGCGCGCCAGGGTGGCCTTTGGCCAGATCCGCAGCGTGGGCGGCGATTTTGTAGGTAATCAGCCCCTGTTTGACATCCTCTTTGTTCGGCAAGCCGAGGTGCTCTTTCGGCGTGACGTAACAGAGCATCGCGCAGCCAAACCAGCCAATCATCGCCGCACCGATACCGGAGGTGAAGTGGTCATAACCCGGCGCAATATCGGTGGTGAGTGGCCCAAGGGTGTAGAAGGGCGCTTCGTGGCAGCTCTCCAGCTCTTCGGTCATATTGCGGCGGATCATCTGCATTGGCACGTGACCGGGGCCTTCAATCATCACCTGCACGTCATACTCCCAGGCGATTTTGGTCAGTTCACCCAGCGTATGCAGCTCGGCAAATTGCGCTTCGTCATTGGCATCCTGAATTGATCCCGGGCGCAGGCCATCGCCGAGTGATAAAGAGACATCGTAAGCCGCGCAAATCTCGCAGATCTCGCGGAAATGGGTGTAGAGGAAGTTCTCCTCGTGATGGGAGAGACACCATTTCGCCATGATCGAGCCGCCGCGCGAGACAATGCCCGTCAGGCGTTGCGCGGTCATTGGCACATAGCGCAGCAGCACACCGGCGTGGATGGTGAAGTAGTCGACTCCCTGTTCCGCCTGCTCCAGCAGGGTGTCGCGGAGTACCGACCAGCTGAGATCTTCGGCGATCCCGTTGACTTTCTCCAGCGCCTGGTAGATCGGGACAGTGCCGATCGGCACCGGGCTGTTGCGCAGGATCCACTCGCGGGTTTCATGAATATAGCGACCGGTAGAGAGATCCATCACCGTATCCGCGCCCCAGCGGGTAGACCACACCAGCTTCTCAACCTCCTCTTCAATCGATGAGGTGACGGCAGAGTTACCGATATTGGCATTTACTTTCACCAGGAAGTTGCGGCCAATGATCATCGGCTCTGATTCAGGGTGGTTGATGTTGGCGGGAATAATGGCCCGGCCCGCCGCCACTTCAGCGCGGACAAACTCCGGCGTAATGTTCTCCGGCAGCCGCGCGCCAAACCCTTCTCCAGGGTGCTGGCGACGCAATACTTCACTGCGAATGCGCTCACGCCCCATGTTTTCGCGCAGGGCGATAAATTCCATTTCGGGGGTAATGATGCCCAAACGGGCATAGTGCAGCTGCGTCACGCATTTACCCGCTTTGGCGCGGCGCGGCGTCAGCAGACCGTTAAAACGCAGCGCATCAAGGCCGTCATCCGCCAGGCGTTGGTTGGTATAAGCCGAGCTGCGATGATCCAGCTCTTCGCTGTCATCGCGGGCGGCAATCCACGCCGCGCGCAGCTTCGCCAGCCCCTGCTGCACATCAATGGCGATCGCCGGATCGCCATACGGGC
Organism: Kosakonia sp. CCTCC M2018092; assembly: GCF_003864115.1. Taxonomy (NCBI): domain Bacteria; kingdom Pseudomonadati; phylum Pseudomonadota; class Gammaproteobacteria; order Enterobacterales; family Enterobacteriaceae; genus Kosakonia; species Kosakonia sp. CCTCC M2018092. The sequence goes on along the minus strand of NZ_CP034225.1, from coordinate 4,482,252 downwards.
CGGAGGTGTCATACACCGGCACCGCTTCGTTCTTTTCGTACTGCGGGTCGGTTTTAGAGCCGCCGACAAGCGTCGGGCTGAGCTGGATTTCACGCATTGGCACGCGAATATCGGGCTGTGAGCCGGTGAGGTAGATGCGGCGGGAGTTGGGGAAAGCGGTGCCTTCCAGCGTATCGATAAAGTGTTGCGCCTGGGCGCGTTGTTCACGGCGTGAATATTGAGTAGTAGACATAGCTCATTCCAGTGTCAAAGGAGATGGCTTGTCAGACGACGGATGGAGTAATGGCAGCAAACCGCCCGTAAGGGTGGTGTTGTGGATGGATTACTCTTGTTCCCTTCGCAGGTATTAGCCTGATCAGGTTCCGCGGATCCCGAATTAACGGTCTCAGCCTTTTTACACGTCAGCTTTCAGAAAGCGTTGGTGTAAAAGAGTGGCACTCCGACAAGAAAAACCCCCGCCCGAAGCGGGGGACTGTTTTTAAACTACGCGTTAATGCTTAAGAACTCAAGCCGGGCGCGCCATCCCGGTTTCATCATTGGCGCTTTCGCTGAGGTGGTTATCGAACGCCAGCGTGATCAGCTGATCTTCCAGCGTAAAACGCGCCGCCAGCGCTTCACCGATGTCTGAGAGAGCCTGCTGGAACTCCATGCAGTTGTCATCATCGATGGACTGTTCGAGGCTGGAATCATAATGTTTCATGATTTCAACGGTATTGGCTTCAAGCTGCGGATAGAGCTGAGTCGCTGCTAAAAGTGGGCTGGCGCCTTCCATTTCATTGATGATGCGTTCATAAATAGTGAAATGACCGGCGGAAAGGTATTCAACCAGGTTATGGCAAAAATCATCCAGCGCTTTTTCGTTAAGCTGCATGTACGACCCTTTGCCCGGCTTGATTCCCACCAGATTGTAATAGGAGATAAGCAACTGCTTACGTTCGTTGAGCCAGAAATCGATAAGCTTGTTACTTCCCCCCAGTCGTTCTGTCAGGCTTTCTAACTGGTTCAGCATAAATGACTCCGCAAAATGTAAGATTAAAAATGATGTAATAATAATGTTAATAACATGCCAGTGAAGCTAAGGTCGCGCAATGGTACAAACTCTTGAAGCTCATCACCGTGGCTGGTGGATAGTCAGCCATGAACAAAAATTATGGTTGCCCGCTGGAGAATTACCACATGGAGAGGCAGGAAATTTCGATCTTGTGGGTCAACCCGCGCAAATTATCGGCGAATGGCAGGGAGAGAGCGTCTGGCTTGTTCGCCAGCAGCGCTCCAGCGAGATGGGATCGGTACGTTTACTGATCGATCAGGATACCGCGCTGTTCCAGTTAGCCGGGCGCGGCGTGCAGCTGGCCGAGTTTTACCGATCGCATAAGTTTTGCGGCTACTGTGGGCACACCATGCACCCCAGCAAAACCGAATGGGCGATGCTCTGCGACCACTGCCGGGAACGCTACTATCCACAAATTGCTCCCTGCATCATTGTCGCTATTCGCCGCGATGACAGCCTGCTACTTGCCCAGCATACGCGTCATCGTAATGGTGTGTATACCGTGCTGGCCGGATTTGTTGAAGTCGGCGAGACGCTGGAGCAGGCGGTAGCGCGCGAGGTGATGGAGGAGAGCGGGATTAAAATCAAGAACCTGCGTTATGTTACCTCTCAGCCGTGGCCCTTCCCGCAATCATTAATGACTGCCTTTATGGCCGAGTATGAGAGCGGTGATATCGTCATTGATACCAAAGAGCTGATCGATGCCGGCTGGTATCGCTATGACGACCTACCGCTGCTTCCGCCGCCGGGTACCGTCGCGCGCCGCCTGATCGAGGATACCGTGGCGATGTGTCGGGCAGAGAGCGAATAAGGTGTATATACTGGCGGCCTGACGCTTGAGGAACTGACAATGACCGAACTGAAAAACGATCGTTACCTGCGCGCGCTTCAGCGCCAGCCAGTAGATATGACGCCGGTATGGATGATGCGCCAGGCAGGCCGCTATTTGCCGGAATATAAGGCGACCCGTGCGCAAGCTGGCGACTTTATGTCGCTGTGCCGCAATGCGGAGCTGGCCTGTGAAGTGACGATGCAGCCCCTGCGCCGCTACAAGCTGGATGCGGCGATCCTCTTCTCCGATATCCTGACGGTGCCGGACGCGATGGGGCTGGGGCTCTATTTCGAAGCCGGTGAAGGGCCGCGTTTTAGCCATCCCATCACCTGTAAAGCGGATGTGGACAAGCTGCCCGTACCGGACCCGGAAGATGAGCTGGGATACGTGATGAACGCCGTGCGCACCATTCGCCGTGAACTGAAAGGCGAAGTGCCGCTGATTGGTTTCTCCGGCAGCCCGTGGACGCTGGCGACCTACATGATTGAAGGCGGCAGCAGCAAAGCGTTCACTAAAATCAAAAAGATGATGTACGCCGAGCCGCTGGTGCTGCATGCGCTGCTGGATAAGCTGGCGCAGAGCGTGACGTCTTATCTCAACGCGCAGATCCGCGCGGGCGCGCAGTCGGTGATGATTTTCGACACCTGGGGCGGCGTGCTGACCGGGCGCGACTACCAGCAGTTTTCTCTCTACTACATGCATAAAATCGTCGATGGCCTGCTGCGTGAAAACGAGGGGCGTCGCGTACCGGTGACCCTGTTTACCAAAGGCGGCGGCCAGTGGCTGGAAGCGATGGCGGCGACCGGCTGCGATGCGCTCGGCCTCGACTGGACCACCGATATTGGCGATGCGCGCCGTCGCGTTGGCGACAAAGTAGCGCTGCAGGGCAACATGGATCCCTCCATGCTTTATGCGCCGCCTGCACGCATTGAGGAAGAAGTGTCTACAATTCTCTCTGGCTTTGGCAAAGGCGAAGGCCATGTATTTAACCTCGGTCACGGCATTCACCAGGATGTCCCGCCGGAACATGCAGGAGTATTTGTCGAGGCGGTTCACCGTCTGTCGGCCCCCTGGCATCAATAAGGAGTGAGTATGGATCTCGCGTCGCTACGCGCACAACAACTTGAACTGGCCTCTTCCGTGATCCGCGAGGATCGTCTTGATAAAGATCCGCCGACGTTGATCGGCGGGGCGGATGTCGGTTTCGAGCAAGGTGGCGAAGTGACGCGGGCGGCAATGGTGCTGCTCACCTGGCCTTCGCTGGAACTGGTTGAGTATCAGGTGGCGCGTATCGCCACCACCATGCCCTATATTCCTGGCTTCCTCTCATTTCGTGAGTATCCCGCGCTGCTGGCGGCGTGGGAGATGCTGTCGCAGAAACCCGATTTACTCTTTGTCGACGGGCATGGGATCTCCCATCCGCGCCGCCTTGGCGTTGCCAGCCACTTTGGCCTGCTGGTGGATGTGCCGACCATCGGCGTGGCGAAAAAACGGCTGTGCGGCAAGTTCGAACCGCTGGCCGATGAGCCCGGCGCACTGTCGCCGCTGATGGATAAAGGCGAACAGCTGGCGTGGGTATGGCGCAGTAAAGCGCGCTGTAATCCGCTCTTTGTCGCCACCGGCCACCGCGTCAGCCAGGATACGGCGCTGGCGTGGGTGCAGCGCTGCATGAAGGGCTACCGCTTGCCGGAGCCGACGCGCTGGGCAGACGCTGTGGCATCGGGTCGCCCCGCCTTTGCGCGATGGCAGGCAATTCAGCGCGATATCGGGTAAACTGCGGCGCATTACCGTTTTTGAGAAGCGATCATGTTACAAAACCCGATTCATCTGCGACTGGAAAAGCAGGAAAGCTGGCAGCACGTTGTTTTCATGGCCTGTCTGTGCGAGCGCATGTACCCCAACTATGCGCTGTTCTGCCGCCAGACCGGCTTTGGCGATGCGCAGCTCTATCGCCGTATTCTTGACCTGGTGTGGGAAACAGAGACCGTCAAAGATGCGAAGGTCAATTTCGACAGCCAGCTTGAGAAGCTGGAAGAGGGGATCCCCGCCGCAGAGGATTACGATCTCTACGGTGTCTACCCGGCGATTGACGCCTGTGTGGCGCTGAGCGAGTTGATTCATTCGCGTCTGAGCGGTGAAACGCTGGAACACGCCATTGAAGTCAGCAAGACCTCGATCACCACCGTGGCGATGCTGGAAATGACGCAGCAGGGCCGCGAAATGACCGATGAAGAGCTGGGTCTCAATCCCGCTGTAGAGCAGGAATGGGATATCCAGTGGGAGATTTTCCGCCTTTTGGCCGCCTGCGAAGAGCGTGATATTGACCTGATCAAAGGCTTGCGCGCAGACCTGCGCGAGGCTGGCGAGAGTAATATCGGTATAAATTTGCAGCAATGAGACAATAAAACGTGATTTAAGGCCTGTTTTGTCGCGCCTGAAGGCTTCCCTTCTTACCCCCGTCTGGTCTACATTTGGGGGGCGAAAAAAAGTGGCTATCGGTGCGTGTATGCAGGAGAGTGCTTTTGAGGCATTTCCGTCGCACTCGATGCTTAGCAAGCGATAAACACATTGAAAGGATAACTTATGAACAAGACTCAACTGATTGATGTAATTGCAGACAAGGCTGATCTGTCTAAAGCGCAAGCGAAAGCTGCACTGGAATCCACCCTGGCTGCCATTACTGAGTCTCTGAAAGAAGGCGATGCGGTACAACTGGTTGGTTTCGGCACTTTCAAGGTGAACCACCGCGCTGAGCGTACTGGCCGCAACCCGCAGACCGGTAAAGAAATCAAAATCGCCGCAGCTAACGTGCCGGCATTTGTTTCTGGTAAAGCACTGAAAGACGCTGTTAAGTAAGACAGCATGGCAGTGAACAGTTTTGTCGAAGGGGCGGTAACGCCCCTTTTGTCATACTGGCGTCGCCCGCTTTTGCTGGTCGGCGCACTGCTGCTTGCCGCCTGTAGCCACGATTCGTCATTGCCGCCCTTTACCGCCAGCGGTTTCGCCGGCGATCAGGGCGCAATACGCATCTGGCGTAAAGATTCAGGCGGTGAGACCCATCTGCTCTCCGCATTTAGCCCGTGGCATCGCGGGAACACCTCTTTAGCTGAGTATCGCTGGCAAGGCGATGCGCTCACCCTTATCGAACTCAATATCTACGCCAACCCGCCTGAGCATATTCGCGTGCGTTTTGACGATCGCGGCGAGCTGAGCTTTATGCAGCGCGAAGTGAACGGCCAGAAGCAGCAGCTCTCCAGCGACCAGATTGCGCTTTATCGCTACCGCGCCGAACAGATCCGCCAGACCAGCGATGCGCTGCGTCAGGGATGGGTTGTATTGCGTCAGGGGCGCTGGCAGGCAAATAACACGGTGCAGACCTGTGAAGGGCAGACCGTGAAGCCAGAGCTTGATACGTGGGCGTTAAACCATATTGCGCAGCGCCAGAGCCGTTCGTCGCTGGCGGTGAGCGTGGCGTGGCTGGAAGCGCCGGAAGGGGCGCAGCTGTTGCTGGTGGCGAATGAGGATTTCTGTCACTGGCAGCCGACGGAGAAGAACTTTTAGCGTTGGCGTCATCGGGGTGTTGCCCGATGGCGGCGATGCCTTATCGGGCCTACGAAAAGCGCTTTCACGACAGTAAGGTGTGTTCCGTGGGCCGGGTAAGCGAAACGCCACCCGGCAATGATCACGGCACTGTTTTTGTAGGCCGGATAAGCGCAGCGCCATCCGGCAATTCGACTTCTGAACGCCGGATAAGCACAATCCCACCCGGCCGTGGATCGCGTATTACTTGCTGCCCTGTTCGCGGGCAATCGCGCGGTAACCAATATCGCTGCGGCTAAAGCTGCCATCCCAGTGGATATCGGTCATCAGCGCATAAGCGCGCTGCTGCGCTTCGGCAACGGTGTCACCAAGCGCGGTCACGCACAGCACACGTCCGCCGTTGGTCAGCACCCGATCGTCGTCAGCAAGCGTGGTACCGGCATGGAACACTTTCCCGTCCGCCACCTCTTCCAACGGCAGGCCGTGGATCTGATCTCCAGTGCGATAGTTGCCCGGATAGCCTCCGGCAGCCATCACCACGCCAAGCGACGCGCGCGCATCCCATTTCGAGACTTTCTCATCCAGCTTGCCGTCACAGGCTGCCAGGCAGAGCTCTACCAGGTCCGACTGCAGGCGCAACATAATCGGCTGCGTCTCCGGGTCGCCAAAGCGGCAGTTGAACTCGATCACCTTCGGGTTGCCCTGCTTATCGATCATCAGCCCGGCATAGAGGAAACCGGTGTAGGTATTTCCTTCTGCCGCCATGCCGCGCACGGTTGGCCAGATAACCTGATCCATTGCCCGCTGGTGCACTTCATCGGTCACCACTGGAGCCGGGGAGTACGCGCCCATACCGCCGGTATTCGGGCCGGTATCGCCGTCGCCGACCCGTTTGTGATCCTGGCTGGTCGCCATCGGCAGCACATGCTCGCCGTCGACCATCACAATAAAGCTCGCCTCTTCGCCGTCGAGAAACTCCTCAATCACAATGCGATGACCGGCATCGCCAAAGGCGTTACCGGCCAGCATATCGTGGACCGCCGCTTCCGCCTCTTCCAGCGTCATGGCGACAATCACCCCTTTACCGGCTGCCAGACCGTCCGCTTTGATGACAATCGGCGCGCCTTTCTCGCGCAGGTAAGCCAGCGCTGGCTCTACCTCGGTAAAGTTCTGGTACTCCGCCGTCGGAATGTTGTGGCGTGCAAGGAAATCTTTGGTGAAGGCTTTGGAGCCCTCCAGCTGTGCCGCACCCTGCGTCGGGCCAAAAATTTTCAGCCCCTGCGCGCGAAAGGCGTCGACTACGCCAATCACCAGCGGCGCTTCCGGGCCGACGATGGTCAGATCGATCTTCTCGTTCTGGGCGAAGCTGAGTAGTGCAGGAATATCCGTTGCGCTAATCGCCACGTTTTGCAGCGTCGGCTCCAGCGCTGTGCCTGCGTTACCCGGTGCGACAAAGACAGTTTCAACCCGTTTAGACTGGGCCGCTTTCCAGGCCAGCGCGTGTTCGCGCCCGCCGTTACCAATCACTAATACTTTCATTCTCTGCTCCGTGGATTAATGGCGGAAGTGACGCATGTCGGTGAAGATCATCGCGATGCCGTGCTCGTCGGCGGCGGCAATCACTTCGTCATCGCGGATAGATCCGCCCGGCTGGATAACGCAGCTCACGCCAACAGCGGCAGCGGCATCAATACCATCACGGAACGGGAAGAAGGCGTCAGAAGCCATTGCGGAACCTTTCACTTCCAGCCCTTCGTCAGCGGCTTTGATACCGGCGATCTTCGCAGAGTAGACACGGCTCATCTGGCCTGCGCCAATACCGATGGTCATGTTCTCTTTGGCGTAGACAATGGCGTTGGATTTAACGAACTTCGCCACTTTCCAGCAGAACAGCGCATCGCGCAGCTCCTGCTCGGTCGGCTGGCGCTTGCTGACCACACGCAGCTCGTTGGTGGTTACCATGCCCAAGTCGCGATCCTGAACCAGCAGGCCGCCATTAACGCGTTTGAAATCGAGGCCCGGTACGCGCGCTGCCCACTGGCCGCAGACCAGTACGCGGACGTTCTGTTTAGCGGCGGTAATGCTCAGCGCTTCCTTAGTGGCAGAAGGGGCGATAATCACTTCCACAAACTGGCGGGAGATAATGGCCTGCGCCGTTTCAGCATCCAGTTCGCGGTTGAAAGCGATAATGCCGCCGAACGCTGAGGTTGGGTCGGTTTTATAAGCGCGATCGTACGCATCAAGAATTGAACCGCCGACGGCAACACCGCACGGGTTGGCGTGTTTCACAATTACGCAGGCGGGCTCATCAAACTCTTTCACGCACTCCAGCGCCGCGTCGGTGTCGGCGATGTTGTTATAGGAGAGCGCTTTGCCCTGCAGCTGCTGAGCGGTGGCAACGGAAGCTTCTTTGATCTCTTCTTCTATATAGAAGGCAGCATGCTGGTGGCTGTTTTCACCGTAGCGCATATCCTGCTTCTTAATAAAGTTGAGGTTCAGCGTGCGCGGGAAGCGGCCGGCTGGCTCTTTGCTCTCGCCATGATAGGCGGGCACCAGGCTGCCGAAGTAGTTGGCGATCATGCTGTCGTAAGCGGCGGTGTGCTCAAAGGCTTTGATCGCGAGGTCGAAACGGGTCTCCAGCGTCAGCGAGCCGTCGTTGGCATCCATTTCATTAATGATGGTGGTGTAGTCGCTGCTCTTAACCACGATGGCGACATCTTTATGGTTCTTCGCGGCAGAGCGCACCATGGTCGGGCCGCCGATATCGATATTCTCAACGGCGTCTTCCAGCGAGCACCCTTCACGGGCAACGGTCTGGGCGAAGGGGTAGAGGTTAACCACTACCATATCGATTGGGGCGATGGCGTGCTGCGCCATGATGTCATCATCCTGGCCGCGACGACCCAGAATGCCGCCGTGCACTTTCGGGTGCAGGGTTTTTACGCGTCCATCCATCATTTCCGGGAAACCGGTGTAGTCGGAGACTTCAGTCACCGGCAGGCCTTTATCTGCCAGCAGACGAGCGGTTCCGCCGGTAGAGAGCAGTTCGACGCCACGCTGTGAGAGCGCCTGGGCGAATTCGACGATACCGGCCTTATCAGAAACACTGAGCAGGGCGCGGCGGACTGGACGACGTTGTTGCATGGTAAATCCCCTGGATTTGACTTTAACAGAGAGCGTTAGCTGAATTTTCGCTTCTTTATTATGGGAAGATTCAGCTAACACCCCAGGCAGGGCGGATTAATTTTGCGCGGGCATTGTAACGAAAACGTTTGCGCAACGCTCGGGAATTTTTCCACTTTTGGCGCTTTGTGGATAACTCTGTGCGTAAATGCGTATAAGGGCGGCTTTTGCTGTGGAATGCAGCAGTCAGTCATTTTTATGTCATTTTTCTATTGCGGGGTGCGGAGAACTCCCTATAATGCGCCTCCATCGACACGGCGCTAAGCAAACAACAGCTTGCAGCGACGTTAAGTCGGAAGAGAAAAAATCCTGAAATTCAGGGTTGACTCTGAAAGAGGAAAGCGTAATATACGCCACCTCGCGACAGAGCGCTGAAGCGCGTCGCAACTGCTCTTTAACAATTTATCAGACAATCTGTGTGGGCACTCAGGTGACATGGATTCTTGATGTCTTCGGACACTAAATGAATACCAAGTCTCACGGGTGAACACGTAATTCATTACGGTTTAATTCGATGAGCATCAAACTTTAAATTGAAGAGTTTGATCATGGCTCAGATTGAACGCTGGCGGCAGGCCTAACACATGCAAGTCGAACGGTAACAGGAAGCAGCTTGCTGCTTCGCTGACGAGTGGCGGACGGGTGAGTAATGTCTGGGAAACTGCCTGATGGAGGGGGATAACTACTGGAAACGGTAGCTAATACCGCATAACGTCGCAAGACCAAAGAGGGGGACCTTCGGGCCTCTTGCCATCAGATGTGCCCAGATGGGATTAGCTAGTAGGTGGGGTAACGGCTCACCTAGGCGACGATCCCTAGCTGGTCTGAGAGGATGACCAGCCACACTGGAACTGAGACACGGTCCAGACTCCTACGGGAGGCAGCAGTGGGGAATATTGCACAATGGGCGCAAGCCTGATGCAGCCATGCCGCGTGTATGAAGAAGGCCTTCGGGTTGTAAAGTACTTTCAGCGGGGAGGAAGGCGATGCGGTTAATAACCGCGTCGATTGACGTTACCCGCAGAAGAAGCACCGGCTAACTCCGTGCCAGCAGCCGCGGTAATACGGAGGGTGCAAGCGTTAATCGGAATTACTGGGCGTAAAGCGCACGCAGGCGGTCTGTCAAGTCGGATGTGAAATCCCCGGGCTCAACCTGGGAACTGCATCCGAAACTGGCAGGCTTGAGTCTCGTAGAGGGGGGTAGAATTCCAGGTGTAGCGGTGAAATGCGTAGAGATCTGGAGGAATACCGGTGGCGAAGGCGGCCCCCTGGACGAAGACTGACGCTCAGGTGCGAAAGCGTGGGGAGCAAACAGGATTAGATACCCTGGTAGTCCACGCCGTAAACGATGTCGACTTGGAGGTTGTGCCCTTGAGGCGTGGCTTCCGGAGCTAACGCGTTAAGTCGACCGCCTGGGGAGTACGGCCGCAAGGTTAAAACTCAAATGAATTGACGGGGGCCCGCACAAGCGGTGGAGCATGTGGTTTAATTCGATGCAACGCGAAGAACCTTACCTGGTCTTGACATCCACAGAACTTTCCAGAGATGGATTGGTGCCTTCGGGAACTGTGAGACAGGTGCTGCATGGCTGTCGTCAGCTCGTGTTGTGAAATGTTGGGTTAAGTCCCGCAACGAGCGCAACCCTTATCCTTTGTTGCCAGCGGTCCGGCCGGGAACTCAAAGGAGACTGCCAGTGATAAACTGGAGGAAGGTGGGGATGACGTCAAGTCATCATGGCCCTTACGACCAGGGCTACACACGTGCTACAATGGCGCATACAAAGAGAAGCAATCTCGCGAGAGCTAGCGGACCTCATAAAGTGCGTCGTAGTCCGGATTGGAGTCTGCAACTCGACTCCATGAAGTCGGAATCGCTAGTAATCGTGAATCAGAATGTCACGGTGAATACGTTCCCGGGCCTTGTACACACCGCCCGTCACACCATGGGAGTGGGTTGCAAAAGAAGTAGGTAGCTTAACCTTCGGGAGGGCGCTTACCACTTTGTGATTCATGACTGGGGTGAAGTCGTAACAAGGTAACCGTAGGGGAACCTGCGGTTGGATCACCTCCTTACCTTAAAGAACCTTTCCCTGCAGTGTCCACACAGATTGTCTGATGAAAAGTAAATAGCAAGGCGTCTTGCGAGTGAGACTTTGTGTCCCCTTCGTCTAGAGGCCCAGGACACCGCCCTTTCACGGCGGTAACAGGGGTTCGAATCCCCTAGGGGACGCCACTTGCTGGTCTGTGAGTGAAAGTCACCTGCCGATGTATCTCAAACCTGATTCCTGTGTGAACAGTGAGTCATGTCTGAGATATTTGCTCTTTAAAAATCTGGATCAAGCTGAAAATTGAAAAACAGAACAATGCGAATTGTTCCGTGAGTCTCTCAAATTTTCGCAACTGATGGTGTTTTACGAAACATCTTCGGGTTGTGAGGTTAAGCGACTAAGCGTACACGGTGGATGCCCTGGCAGTCAGAGGCGATGAAGGACGTGCTAATCTGCGAAAAGCGCCGGTAAGGTGATATGAACCGTTATAACCGGCGATGTCCGAATGGGGAAACCCAGTGCAATCCGTTGCACTATCGTTAACTGAATACATAGGTTAACGAGGCGAACCGGGGGAACTGAAACATCTAAGTACCCCGAGGAAAAGAAATCAACCGAGATTCCCCCAGTAGCGGCGAGCGAACGGGGAACAGCCCAGAGCCTGAATCAGCCTGAGTGTTAGTGGAAGCGTCTGGAAAGTCGCGCGATACAGGGTGACAGCCCCGTACACAAAAGCACTCTTGCTGTGAGCTCGATGAGTAGGGCGGGACACGTGGTATCCTGTCTGAATATGGGGGGACCATCCTCCAAGGCTAAATACTCCTGACTGACCGATAGTGAACCAGTACCGTGAGGGAAAGGCGAAAAGAACCCCGGCGAGGGGAGTGAAACAGAACCTGAAACCGTGTACGTACAAGCAGTGGGAGCCTCTTTTATGGGGTGACTGCGTACCTTTTGTATAATGGGTCAGCGACTTATATTCTGTAGCAAGGTTAACCGTATAGGGGAGCCGCAGGGAAACCGAGTCTTAACTGGGCGTTAAGTTGCAGGGTATAGACCCGAAACCCGGTGATCTAGCCATGGGCAGGTTGAAGGTTGGGTAACACTAACTGGAGGACCGAACCGACTAATGTTGAAAAATTAGCGGATGACCTGTGGCTGGGGGTGAAAGGCCAATCAAACCGGGAGATAGCTGGTTCTCCCCGAAAGCTATTTAGGTAGCGCCTCGTGAATTCATCTCCGGGGGTAGAGCACTGTTTCGGCTAGGGGGCCATCCCGGCTTACCAACCCGATGCAAACTACGAATACCGGAGAATGTTATCACGGGAGACACACGGCGGGTGCTAACGTCCGTCGTGAAGAGGGAAACAACCCAGACCGCCAGCTAAGGTCCCAAAGTCATGGTTAAGTGGGAAACGATGTGGGAAGGCCCAGACAGCCAGGATGTTGGCTTAGAAGCAGCCATCATTTAAAGAAAGCGTAATAGCTCACTGGTCGAGTCGGCCTGCGCGGAAGATGTAACGGGGCTAAACCATGCACCGAAGCTGCGGCAGCGACACTATGTGTTGTTGGGTAGGGGAGCGTTCTGTAAGCCGTTGAAGGTGTGCTGTGAGGCATGCTGGAGGTATCAGAAGTGCGAATGCTGACATAAGTAACGATAAAGCGGGTGAAAAGCCCGCTCGCCGGAAGACCAAGGGTTCCTGTCCAACGTTAATCGGGGCAGGGTGAGTCGACCCCTAAGGCGAGGCCGAAAGGCGTAGTCGATGGGAAACAGGTTAATATTCCTGTACTTGGTGTTACTGCGAAGGGGGGACGGAGAAGGCTATGTCGGCCGGGCGACGGTTGTCCCGGTTTAAGCGTGTAGGTGTGTGTTCCAGGTAAATCCGGTTCACTTTAACACTGAGGCGTGATGACGAGGCACTACGGTGCTGAAGTGACAAATGCCCTGCTTCCAGGAAAAGCCTCTAAGCATCAGGTAACACGAAATCGTACCCCAAACCGACACAGGTGGTCAGGTAGAGAATACCAAGGCGCTTGAGAGAACTCGGGTGAAGGAACTAGGCAAAATGGTGCCGTAACTTCGGGAGAAGGCACGCTGGTGCGTAGGTGAAGCGACTTGCTCGCGGAGCTGAAACCAGTCGAAGATACCAGCTGGCTGCAACTGTTTATTAAAAACACAGCACTGTGCAAACACGAAAGTGGACGTATACGGTGTGACGCCTGCCCGGTGCCGGAAGGTTAATTGATGGGGTCAACCGCAAGGTGAAGCTCTTGATCGAAGCCCCGGTAAACGGCGGCCGTAACTATAACGGTCCTAAGGTAGCGAAATTCCTTGTCGGGTAAGTTCCGACCTGCACGAATGGCGTAATGATGGCCAGGCTGTCTCCACCCGAGACTCAGTGAAATTGAACTCGCTGTGAAGATGCAGTGTACCCGCGGCAAGACGGAAAGACCCCGTGAACCTTTACTATAGCTTGACACTGAACATTGAGCCTTGATGTGTAGGATAGGTGGGAGGCTTTGAAGCGTGGACGCCAGTCTGCGTGGAGCCAACCTTGAAATACCACCCTTTAATGTTTGATGTTCTAACGTGGACCCGTAATCCGGGTTGCGGACAGTGTCTGGTGGGTAGTTTGACTGGGGCGGTCTCCTCCTAAAGCGTAACGGAGGAGCACGAAGGTCAGCTAATCCTGGTCGGACATCAGGAGGTTAGTGCAATGGCATAAGCTGGCTTGACTGCGAGCGTGACGGCGCGAGCAGGTGCGAAAGCAGGTCATAGTGATCCGGTGGTTCTGAATGGAAGGGCCATCGCTCAACGGATAAAAGGTACTCCGGGGATAACAGGCTGATACCGCCCAAGAGTTCATATCGACGGCGGTGTTTGGCACCTCGATGTCGGCTCATCACATCCTGGGGCTGAAGTAGGTCCCAAGGGTATGGCTGTTCGCCATTTAAAGTGGTACGCGAGCTGGGTTTAGAACGTCGTGAGACAGTTCGGTCCCTATCTGCCGTGGGCGCTGGAGAATTGAGGGGGGCTGCTCCTAGTACGAGAGGACCGGAGTGGACGCATCACTGGTGTTCGGGTTGTCATGCCAATGGCACTGCCCGGTAGCTAAATGCGGAAGAGATAAGTGCTGAAAGCATCTAAGCACGAAACTTGCCCCGAGATGAGTTCTCCCTGACTCCTTGAGAGTCCTGAAGGAACGTTGAAGACGACGACGTTGATAGGCCGGGTGTGTAAGCGCAGCGATGCGTTGAGCTAACCGGTACTAATGAACCGTGAGGCTTAACCTTACAACGCCGAAGATGTTTTGGCGATGAGAGACAGATTTTCAGCTGATACCAGATTTGAAGGAACGAACGCTTTTGCACTGAGGCAAGGCGGCAAGTGACGGAAAGGAAGGAGCATACTGAAGTATGTGACTGACTTTACGAGCGCAGCCAACGCCGCATCAGGGTAAAAGAGACGTTCCGGGCACAAAGAATTTGCCTGGCGGCACTAGCGCGGTGGTCCCACCTGACCCCATGCCGAACTCAGAAGTGAAACGCCGTAGCGCCGATGGTAGTGTGGGGTCTCCCCATGCGAGAGTAGGGAACTGCCAGGCATCAAACAAAGCCGAAAGCCTCATGCGAAAGCATGAGGCTTTTTGCTATGCTTTTTCCACGCGTTTTAATCCCCCCTTCACCGCTAAAGGAAGTAGCCATGGTCACGCTTTACGTTCAGCTGTATAAAAACCGTATGGTTGTACGCAATCTCAACACCCAGCAGCAGGTTTCCGGCCATCAACCCTTCAGCAACCAGCGCATCATTATTGCTGACTTCTTTCTTGCGGAAAAACTGCTCCATGATTTGATCATGGAAGTTGCCCCTCGCTCTTTCTGGCATGCCCTTCCCGGAGCCGGTAAGCTGGCCATTCTCGCTCATGCGCTGGAGATGAACGAAGGGGGTTTATCGGCGGTGGAAGAGCGTGCCATCATGGAAATGACCTTCGGCGCAGCACGTGGTCGGTGCCGCGCGCCTTATGTTATTGCCAATCCCGCCCCACTTAGCGATCCTCAGATTCTGGAGGTGCTACAGCAAGTTAAAAAGCCAAAACCACCGGGCAATAACAACCCTACCATCATCAGCTGAACCCTCACCGCGTAAGCCGTAATGTGAAACTTTCTCACCTTCCACCGGCAGGCTCGACATTCAGACCATTTATGGGTATTGTCAGCTGTCTGGATGTCTAAACGTATAAACGTATGTTGTGAGGATATAAGTTATGCCGATTCGGGTGCAGGACGAGCTGCCGGCCGTCAATCTTCTCCGGGATGAAAACGTCTTTGTGATGACGACTTCACGCGCGACAGTGCAGGAAATTCGTCCCCTGAAGGTGCTTATCCTCAACCTGATGCCGAAAAAGATCGAGACGGAAAACCAGTTCCTGCGTTTACTCTCCAACTCCCCGCTGCAGGTTGATGTCCGCCTGCTGCGAATCGATTCACGCGAGTCGCGCAATACCCCCGCTGAGCACCTCAACACCTTCTACTGTAATTTCGATGAAGTGTGCGACGAAAATTTCGATGGCCTGATCGTCACCGGCGCGCCGTTAGGCCTGGTTGAGTTTAACGATGTTGCCTACTGGCCGCAGATCGAGCAGGTGCTGGCATGGGCAAAAGATCACGTTACCTCTACGCTTTTCGTCTGTTGGGCCGTGCAGGCAGCACTCAATATCCTCTACGGCATTCCGAAACAGACCCGCAGCGATAAGCTTTCGGGCGTCTACGAGCATCACCTCTTACAGCCTCATGCCCTGCTGACGCGCGGCTTTGATGACTATTTTCTCGCGCCGCACTCGCGCTATGCCGATTTCCCCGCAGCACTGATCCGTGATTACACCGATCTCGATATCCTGGCGGAAACGGCAGATGGCGATGCCTACCTCTTCGCCAGCAAAGATAAGCGCATTGCGTTTGTCACCGGCCATCCGGAATACGATCCCGACACGCTGGCGAGCGAATATTTCCGCGACGTGGAAGCGGGCCTTAAACCTGAACTGCCGCACAACTATTTCCCGCAAAATGATCCGCAAAACAAACCGCGTGCTTCATGGCGCAGCCACGGTAATTTGCTGTTCATCAACTGGCTCAACTACTACGTCTACCAGATCACGCCATACGATCTGCGTCATATGAATCCGACGCTGGATTAAGCGTTTCAGCATCAGACGACAGGCACCTTCGGGTGCCTTTTTTGTTTGCGAAAATCACTTCACGCACCAATAAAAATTTATCTCCACTCTAATCAATCACTTATCATGTATTTATAATTAAAATGGAAATTGTTTTTGATTTTGGAAAATTTATTGTCCAGGATTGATCCTGCTGCACGAAAACTGCACAACCGATCTTCGTTTGCCCTGGAAAATGAGTTCGCTGCCAAAAGAGGAGACCGCACCATGACACAACAGGCGACCACAACTGAAGAACTGGCCTTTACCCAGCCATTTGGCGCGCAGGAGAAGCAGATCCTGACGCCGGCAGCAGTAGAATTCCTCAGCGACCTGGTCGCGCGCTTCACGCCAAAACGCAATCAACTGCTGGCCGCGCGCATTCACCAGCAGCAAGAGATTGATAACGGCAAGCTGCCAGACTTTATTTCGGAAACCGCTTCCATCCGTGAAAGCGACTGGACGATCCGCGGTATTCCTGACGATCTGCTGGACCGTCGCGTAGAGATCACCGGGCCCGTTGAGCGCAAAATGGTCATCAACGCGCTGAATGCAAACGTGAAAGTATTTATGGCGGATTTTGAAGATTCGCTGGCGCCAAACTGGGGAAAAGTAATCGACGGGCAGATTAACCTGCGCGATGCGGTCAACGGCACCATCAGCTACACCAATGAAGCGGGAAAAATTTATCAGTTGAAGCCCGATCCTGCGGTACTGGTTTGCCGCGTGCGCGGCTTACACCTGCCGGAAAAACATGTCACCTGGCGCGGAGAAGCGATCCCGGGCAGCCTGTTCGATTTCGCGCTCTACTTCTTCCACAACCATAAAAGTCTGCTCGCCAAAGGCAGCGGCCCTTACTTCTACCTGCCGAAAACACAAGCCTGGCAAGAGGCCGCCTGGTGGAGCGAAGTCTTCAGCTTCACGGAGGATCGCTTCAACCTGCCGCGCGGCACCATCAAAGCAACGCTGTTGATTGAAACGCTGCCGGCCGTCTTCCAGATGGATGAGATCCTCCACGCGCTGCGTGACCATATTGTCGGACTGAACTGCGGGCGCTGGGATTACATCTTCAGCTACATCAAAACACTGAAAAACTACCCGGACCGCGTACTGCCGGATCGCCAGGTGGTGACGATGGATAAACCCTTCCTCAGCGCCTACTCCCGCCTGCTGATCAAAACCTGTCATCGTCGCGGCGCGTTTGCCATGGGCGGCATGGCGGCGTTCATCCCCAGCAAAGATGCCGAACGCAATAACTGGGTGCTGAACAAAGTGAAAGCCGACAAGCAGCTGGAAGCGGATAACGGACATGATGGGACATGGATTGCGCACCCCGGCCTTGGCGACAGCGTGATGGAGATTTTCAACGCGGCGCTGGGCGAGCATAAAAACCAGCTTTTCGTCACCCGCGAAGAGGATGCACCGATCCGCGCAGAAGAGCTGCTGGCACCCTGCGAAGGGGAGCGCACCGAAGAGGGGATGCGCGCCAATATCCGCGTGGCGGTGCAGTACATCGAAGCGTGGATCACTGGCAACGGCTGCGTGCCGATTTACGGCCTGATGGAAGATGCCGCCACCGCGGAAATCTCCCGTACCTCTATCTGGCAGTGGATCCACCACCAGAAGACGCTCAGCAACGGCAAACCGGTGACCAAAGCGCTGTTCCGCCAGATGCTGGCTGAAGAGATGCAGGTCATCCAGGAAGAGCTGGGTGAGCACCGTTACAGTAGCGGACGTTTCGACGATGCCGCACGGTTGATGGAGCAGATCACAACCTCCGATGAGCTGATTGATTTCTTAACCCTGCCGGGCTACCGCCTGCTGGCGTAACTACCCAGGCTAATTTGTTCGCCACGTTGGCCAGGGCAGTGCTCACCGTCCCCGCTATGACAAACAGGCTGCGGTGGGGGGGCTGGCCCTGAGCAAACGGCCTTCATCAATAACGCCTGGTACGCCAGGAGAAGAATAGGGAGCATCTGCATATGAAAACCCGTACCCAACAAATTGAAGCACTGCAACAGGAATGGACACAATCACGCTGGGAAGGCATTCGCCGCCCGTACAGCGCGGAAGAGGTGGTGAAGTTACGCGGCTCGGTCAACCCGGAGTGCACGCTGGCGCAGCTTGGCGCGGCCAAAATCTGGCGTCTGCTAAACGGTGAGTCGAAAAAGGGTTATGTGAACAGCCTTGGTGCATTAACCGGCGGGCAAGCGTTGCAGCAGGCGAAAGCGGGCATCGAGGCGGTCTATCTTTCCGGCTGGCAGGTGGCGGCGGACGCCAACCTTGCTGCCAGCATGTACCCGGATCAGTCCCTCTATCCGGCCAACTCGGTGCCGGCGGTGGTTGAGCGTATCAATAACACCTTCCGCCGCGCGGATCAGATCCAGTGGTCGAGCGGTATTGAGCCTGGCGACCCGCGTTATGTTGACTATTTCCTGCCGATCGTTGCCGATGCGGAAGCGGGTTTTGGCGGCGTGCTTAACGCCTTTGAACTGATGAAATCGATGATCGAAGCCGGTGCAGCGGCGGTTCATTTCGAAGATCAGCTCGCCTCGGTGAAAAAGTGCGGCCATATGGGTGGTAAAGTGCTGGTTCCGACCCAGGAAGCGGTGCAAAAACTGGTTGCCGCGCGACTGGCCGCCGACGTGCTTGGCGTGCCGACATTAGTGGTCGCGCGTACCGACGCGGATGCCGCCGACTTGATCACCTCCGACTGCGATCCTTATGACAGCGCCTTTATTACTGGGGAGCGCACCAGCGAAGGGTTCTACCGCACGCATGCTGGCATCGAGCAGGCGATCAGCCGTGGCCTCGCTTATGCCCCTTACGCCGATCTGGTGTGGTGTGAAACCTCGACGCCAGACCTGGCGCTGGCGCGCCGCTTTGCCGACGCCATTCACGCGAAATTTCCCGGCAAGCTGCTGGCCTACAACTGCTCGCCCTCCTTTAACTGGAAGAAGAACCTCGACGACGACACCATCGCGCGCTTCCAGCAGGAGCTGTCGGATATGGGCTACAAATTCCAGTTCATCACCCTCGCGGGCATTCACAGCATGTGGTTCAACATGTTCGACCTTGCGCACGCCTATGCGCAGGGGGAAGGGATGAAGCACTACGTTGAGAAGGTGCAGCAGCCGGAGTTTGCCGCCGGGAAAGAGGGCTACACCTTCGTTTCGCACCAGCAGGAGGTGGGCACCGGTTACTTCGACAAAGTGACCACCATTATTCAGGGCGGAACCTCGTCGGTCACGGCGTTAACCGGATCGACAGAAGAGGCGCAGTTCGGCGTCTAATCACGCACAACTGCATTGTGGCTGCCGGATGGCGCGGGCGCGTCTCCGGCTTACACACTTACCCGGTTTTCACCCTGGAGGTGCCCATGTCGCGTGGCCTGGCGTTGTTAATTGCACAAACCATTTTGCAGGGTTTTGACGCGCAGTATGGGCGCTTTCTGGAAGTGACCGCCGGGGCGCAGCAGCGCTTTGAGCAGGCGGACTGGCACGCCGTGCAGCAGGCGATGAAACAGCGTATCCACCTCTACGATCACCACGTCGGTCTGGTGGTGGAGCAATTGCGCTGTATCACCGACAGCCAGCATCCGGACGCGGAATTTTTGCAAGAGGTGAAAGCGCACTACACGCAGCTGCTGCCCGACTATCCCCGCTTTGAAATTGCCGAAAGCTTCTTTAACTCAGTCTATTGCCGCTTGTTCGATCATCGCTCGCTGTCGCCCGAGCGGCTTTTCATCTTCAGTTCACAGCCCGAACGCCGTTTTCGCACCATTCCGCGCCCGCTGGCGAAAGCCTTCTGGCCGGAGCGCGGCTGGGAAGCGCTGCTGACAAAAGTGTTATCGGATCTGCCGCTGCGGCTGCCGTGGCAGGATAAAGCGCGCGACGTGCGTTATATCAGCGCTCACCTGCTTGAAGCGTTCGGCATGGATGCGCTCAACCACGCGCATTTACAGGTGGCGAACGAGCTTTTCTATCGCAATAAGGCCGCCTGGCTGGTGGGCAAACTCATCACTTCGGCGGGGACGCTGCCGTTTCTGCTGCCGATCCATCGCAGCGAGGAGGGGGAACTGTTTATCGACACTTGCCTCACCACGCACGCCGAAGCGAGTATCGTGTTTGGTTTCGCCCGCTCCTACTTTATGGTCTATGCGCCGCTCCCGGCGGCCACCGTTGAGTGGCTGCGCGAGATCCTGCCGGGCAAAACCACCGCCGAGCTCTATATGGCGATTGGTTGCCAGAAGCATGCGAAAACAGAGAGTTACCGCGAATATCTCCACTATGTCACTAACAGCGATGAGCAGTTTACTGAAGCGCCGGGCATTCGCGGCATGGTGATGCTGGTGTTTACCCTGCCGGGGTTCGATCGCGTCTTCAAAGTAATTAAAGATGTGTTCCCGCCGCAAAAAGAGATGAGCGCCGCCCACGTTCGCGCCTGCTACCAGCTGGTAAAGGAGCACGATCGCGTCGGGCGCATGGCCGACACTCAGGAGTTTGAAAATTTTGTGCTGGAGAAGCGGCAGATTGCGCCGCCGCTGATGGCGCTGCTGCTGGAGCAGGCGCCGGGTAAAATCACCGATCTCAGCGATCGGATTGCCATCAGCCATCTCTACATCGAACGGCGTATGGTGCCGCTCAATCTCTGGTTCGAGCAGGTGAAAGGCCAGCAGCTGCGCGATGCGGTGGAAGAGTATGGCAATGCCATCCGTCAGCTTGCCGCCGCCAATATTTTCCCCGGCGATATGCTGTTTAAAAACTTCGGCGTGACGCGCCACGGCCGGGTGGTGTTTTATGACTACGACGAAATCTGCTACATGACGGAAGTGAATTTCCGCGATATCCCCGCCCCGCGTTACCCGGAAGATGAACTGAGCGCCGAGCCGTGGTACAGCGTCGCGCCGGGCGATGTTTTTCCTGAAGAGTTTCGCCACTGGCTCTGCGCCGACCCGGAGATCGGCCCGCTGTTTGAAGAGATGCATGCCGATCTCTTTCGCGCTGACTACTGGCGTGGTTTGCAGGAGCGTATTCGCCAGGGGCACGTCGAGGATGTCTACGCCTACCGCAAACGCCAGCGCTTCTGCATTCGCTTCGCCCAAAGCGCGCTGCGGCAGGCCGGTTAATGCAGATGGGTGTTGTACTGCAACACCGAGTAGCTCAGGGATCCAAACAGTAGCAGCGTCAGCAGCATCACCAGAAAGGCGGCGGTGTTAGCTATGGCGCTGCGAAACAGCACGGTTTCCCTTGGCGTAAGCAGGATCGCCACCAGCGGCACAATAAAAGCCAGGTGACCGACCACGTCCGTGATGCCAAAGGGAATAAAGGCCAGCACCGCAATCAGCGCGAAGAGAGTGATACAGGCGTAGCTTGCCAGCTTGCCGCTGTAGATATGCCAAATCAGGCACAGCTCCACAAACCCGCAGCCGCGCACAAAGAAAGCCCAGTCCAGCCCCATCGCCAGCCACGGGTGCGCGCCCAGTAACTGGAAATAGAGATTCGGCTGCATAAATTTCTCCACGGCGCCCCATAAAAAGGAGTAGCAGAGCATCAGCCGCACAAAGGCCATCACCCGCTCGTCGTTTTCTACCGCTAGAAAGGTCTGGCTAATGAGATAGATACCGAGGGCGACAAACAGCAGGTAATCGAGCATATGGAACGCGCCGTAAAGCTGCACCGCATAGCTATAAAGAAACAGCATCAGCAGCCCGGCGATAAAGCTGGTTTTACGCGTCAAGGCGGTGAGGGCAATGGCGAGATGAATAAAAGTCAGCCACGGGTTGGCCACGATCAGCTCTGGGGTAAGGATCACCTGTGGATAGAAGAGGCCGAGGATGAGAAAAAAGAGGCCGGTTCCCACGCGCATAATTGCAGGAACCCAGTGATGGGCGCGCTGAAGTTGCGGGCGAAAGCGCGGGATCTCATGTAATGAAGGGAGGCGGCGGTCGGCCAGCGAGGTGGCGAAAATCACCAGCGTGGCGAAAACCAGCAGCGCCCAAAAGCTAAGTGAACCGGCAATCGCCGTCAGCGAGGCCGGGGCGATTTTGACGTCATAATCCACAAACCATTTCACATGCGCCCACACCGGAACAGGCAGCGCCAGCAGAATGGCGGCAAGCATACGACTATTACACTTCATCAAACAGAACCTCAGAAAGGGCATTGCCGCCAAAGTGCCACTGCCTGAGGGGGAACAACAATCAGAGATCCCTTCTATCGCCTGCGAGAAAGCTCGCGCTTATAAAGAGAACTCTTTTTTAGGTGCGGATGCCGCCGTAAGCCAGCGTCACCTCTTTTGCCGCGCGGATCACCATTGCGCCCAGCTCCGTGACGCGATCGTCAGTAATGCGCGAAATTGGCCCGGAGATTGAGATGGCAGCGAACGGCTCGCCGTGCTCGTCAAAGATGCAGGCGGCGACGCAGCGCAGGCCGAGCGCATGCTCTTCATCATCAAAGGAGTAGCCGCGTTTACGCGTCTGGGCGAGATCCTCTTTCAGATGCAGCGGCGACACCAGCGTAGCGTGGGTGTAAGCGTGCAGCCCCTGGCGGTGCAGCAGATTACCAACCTGCTCATCATCCAGCCGGGAAAGAAACGCTTTTCCCGCCCCGGAGGCATGCATTGGCAGCTTGCCGCCAATCGGCGCGGACATACGCATTAACTGCGTACACTGCACCTGATCGATAATGATCGCCTGATGATCGCTCTTATCCAGCACCGCCAGGTTCACCGTCTCGCCGGACTCCTCCATCAGCTTGCGCAGTATCGGGTGCACAATCGCCATCAGGTTGCGGCTTTGCAGAAAGCTACTGCCGACGATAAAGGCGTGCGCGCCAATCGCCCAGTGCCCCAGCTCGCCCACCTGGCGGACAAAGCCCAGCTGCTGCATGGTGGTCAATAAACGGTGGGTGGTGGAGTTGGGTAAACCGGCCTGCTGCGCCAGTTCGGTCAGCGCGACGCTACTGTGTGATTCGGCGATCCACTCGAGCAATTTCAGGCCGCGCGTTAAGGATTGCACCTGCCCGCCAGCGGGCGCGGCGGGAGCGGCGGCTTTTCTGCCACGTTTTGCGGGGACGGAAGCGACCATAGGAGCTCCTTTTCTGTATCGTGGAAATGGTTTTCGTTTTGCCAGAGTATAACGTAACTCCTTGGTGGACTGATCGGATGAGTTCGCCCAGACATATCGAAAAACGGCTCCACAGCTTGTTTATTGCCGCAAGTGTTTTGCCAGCTGACAATGTTGAGCGCAAAACGCAATGGTCTCTCTTACCTGGCTGAGAGGGTGCTCAGGGAATACCTCATCGTATTGCCGCTCGTCGCTCGGCAGACAGCGTAGCTTGCTTTCACGCAACCTGGCGAAAAGAGCGTCGGCGGATTCGATAAACTCGGGTTCCTCCTCGGCTGGCGCTTCATAGCCCTGGTGAAGAAGCAAGTTCGTGACGAACGCTTCGCGTATACCGGTATCGCCTTTTTCGATCGCTTCAGCATTAATCTGGAAAATACCCTGGCTTAAGGGGAGCCAGATAATCGCGACATAATACATACCAAGCGAACCAGGTGTAGGGTCCCGATATTTAAATATGCCTTGCAACGCTGCCATTCCCTGAATATCGAGCGCTATCAGCTCCACCAATGCTCCATCGATTTTGGCCGTTTCCTGCTGCCAGTAGCGGGTAGCCGCGGCAATATCATCTAAGGCGAAGGGCCACTGCGTCGGTGGGAGCAGTTGCAGGCGCACTGCGTTTCGTTCTGGTGTAAACCACATCATAGTGGTTTCAAATGTCTCATACAGTTGCCACTTATCAACATTAAGTTTCAAGTCGCTGAGACGAGGTTTTTTATTGCCAAACAATGAGCGTAAAAACGACATAATCTGTTCCGTGACGAGGTGCGTTTATAAAGAGGCAAAAGATTTAGCATACATCGGCAGCATCGCCCAAAACTTGAACAAGGAATCCCCCGGAAAGGTTAGTGACTGGCGCGGCAACCGAGCTTACAGGCGTTAAGTGAACTTCTCTCATATTCCCCCCGCGTCGCTTTTCCACTCTGTGACTTTATGCCAGTATGTCCTGCTGGCCTTTTGGCCTGATCTGGCGCCGTCGGGAGTGAGTGTGAGCAGCAACGTTGAGCAACTGAAACAGCAGTTAAGTGAACGTATTCTGGTTCTGGATGGGGGCATGGGCACCATGATCCAGAGCTATCGTTTAAGTGAACAGGATTTCCGCGGCGAACGCTTCGCCGACTGGCCCTGCGATCTGAAAGGTAACAATGACCTGCTGGTTCTCAGCAAACCGCAGGTGATTGCCGATATCCACGATGCCTACTTTGCGGCAGGCGCGGATATTATTGAAACCAACACCTTTAACTCCACCACCATCGCCATGGCGGATTACCAGATGGAATCCCTGTCGGCGGAGATCAACTTTGCTGCCGCGAAGCTGGCGCGTGCCAGCGCTGATAAGTGGACCGCGCAGACGCCGGATAAACCGCGCTATGTAGCCGGCGTGCTCGGCCCAACCAACCGCACCGCCTCCATTTCGCCGGACGTTAACGACCCGGCGTTTCGTAATATCTCCTTCGATCAGCTGGTTACTGCCTATCGCGAATCAACCCGCGCGCTGGTGGAGGGGGGAGCCGATCTGATCATGATCGAAACGGTGTTCGATACCCTCAACGCCAAAGCGGCGATCTTCGCGGTAAAAGAGGAGTTCGACGCGCTGGGCATCGATCTGCCGATCATGATCTCCGGCACCATCACCGACGCTTCCGGTCGCACGCTCTCCGGGCAGACCACCGAAGCCTTCTATAACTCTTTGCGCCATGCCGATGCGCTCACCTTCGGTCTCAACTGTGCGCTGGGGCCGGACGAGCTGCGCCAGTATGTGCAGGAGCTGTCGCGCATTGCCGAGTGCTACGTCACCGCGCACCCGAACGCCGGTCTGCCGAATGCGTTTGGTGAATACGATCTCGATGCCGACACCATGGCAGCGCAAATCGGCGAATGGGCGCAGGCCGGTTTCCTCAACATCGTCGGCGGTTGCTGTGGCACCACGCCAGAACATATTGCGGCGATGAGCCGCGCGGTTGCTGGTGTGCCGCCGCGCAAACTTCCGGAGTTGCCCGTCGCCTGCCGTCTCGCCGGTCTTGAGCCGCTCAATATTGGCGATGAGAGCCTGTTTGTGAACGTCGGCGAACGCACAAACGTCACCGGCTCAGCCAAATTCAAACGCCTGATTAAAGAAGAGAAGTACAACGAAGCGCTCGATGTTGCTCGCCAGCAGGTGGAGAGCGGCGCGCAGATCATCGATATCAATATGGATGAAGGGATGCTCGACGCCGAAGCGGCGATGGTGCGTTTCCTCAACCTGATTGCCGGTGAGCCGGATATTGCCCGCGTGCCCATCATGATTGACTCCTCCAAATGGGAGGTGATTGAGAAAGGGCTGAAGTGCATCCAGGGCAAGGGCATTGTTAACTCCATCTCAATGAAAGAGGGCGTTGAGGCCTTTATCCATCACGCGAAGCTGGTGCGCCGCTATGGCGCTGCGGTGGTGGTGATGGCCTTTGATGAAGTGGGTCAGGCGGATACCCGCGCGCGCAAGATTGAGATTTGCCGTCGCGCTTATCAGATTTTGACCCAGGAAGTGGGCTTCCCGCCGGAAGATATCATTTTCGACCCCAACATTTTCGCCGTGGCGACGGGGATCGAAGAGCACAACAACTATGCGCAGGACTTTATCGGTGCCTGCGAAGATATCAAACGCGAACTGCCCCACGCCCTCATCTCCGGCGGCGTGTCGAACGTCTCCTTCTCGTTTCGCGGTAACGACCCGGTGCGTGAAGCGATCCACGCTGTCTTCCTCTATTACGCCATTCGTAACGGTATGGATATGGGCATCGTCAACGCCGGTCAGCTGGCGATTTATGACGATCTGCCCGCCGAGCTGCGCGATGGGGTAGAAGATGTGATCCTTAATCGCCGCGACGATGCCACCGAGCGCATGCTGGATCTGGCGGAGAAGTATCGCGGCAGTAAAGGTGCCGATGAGGGCGCTGCTGCCCAGCAGGCGGAGTGGCGCAGCTGGGAGGTGAAAAAGCGCCTCGAATATTCGCTGGTTAAAGGCATCACCGAGTTTATTGAGCAGGACACCGAAGAGGCCCGCCAGCTGGCTGCGCGCCCGATCGAAGTGATTGAAGGGCCGCTGATGGATGGCATGAACGTGGTCGGCGATCTGTTTGGCGAAGGCAAAATGTTTCTGCCGCAGGTGGTGAAATCTGCCCGCGTGATGAAGCAGGCAGTGGCCTATCTGGAGCCCTACATCGAGGCCAGCAAAGAGAAGGGCAGCAGCAACGGTAAGATGGTGATCGCCACGGTAAAAGGCGATGTGCACGATATCGGCAAGAACATCGTTGGCGTGGTGCTGCAGTGCAACAACTACGAAATTATCGATCTCGGCGTGATGGTGCCAGCGGATAAAATCCTCAAAACCGCCCGCGAAGTGAATGCCGATCTGATTGGTCTTTCCGGCCTAATCACCCCTTCGCTTGATGAGATGGTCAACGTGGCGAAAGAGATGGAGCGTCAGGGCTTCACCATTCCGCTGCTGATTGGCGGCGCGACCACCTCGAAAGCCCATACGGCGGTCAAAATCGAGCAGAACTACAGCGGGCCGACGGTCTATGTGCAGAACGCCTCGCGCACCGTCGGCGTAGTCTCTGCGCTGCTCTCTGCCACGCAGCACGATGATTTTGTCGCCCGCACACGCAAAGAGTATGAAACGGTGCGCATTCAGCACGCGCGTAAAAAACCGCGCACGCCGCCCGTGACGCTACAGGCCGCGCGTGAAAACGATCTCGCCTTTGACTGGGCGAGCTACACGCCGCCGGTCGCTCACCGCTTAGGTGTGCAGGAGGTCACGGCCAATATTGAGACGCTGCGTAACTACATCGACTGGACGCCTTTCTTTATGACCTGGTCGCTGGCGGGTAAATATCCGCGCATCCTCGAAGATGAAGTGGTGGGTGAAGAGGCAAAACGGCTCTTCGCCGATGCCAACGAGATGCTTGATATGCTCGGCGCAGAGAAGCGGCTCAACCCGCGCGGCGTGGTGGGCATTTTCCCGGCGAACCGCGTCGGTGATGACATCGAGATCTACCGGGATGAAACCCGCACTGAGCTGCTGGCGCTGGGCTGCCATCTGCGCCAGCAGACGGAAAAAATCGGCTTTGCTAACTACTGCCTTGCCGATTTTGTCGCGCCGAAACAGAGCGGTAAAGCGGACTACATCGGTGCTTTCGCCGTGACCGGCGGACTGGAAGAGGACGCGCTGGCAGATGCGTATGACGCCGCGCACGACGACTACAACAAGATCATGGTCAAGGCGATAGCCGACAGGCTGGCGGAAGCCTTCGCCGAGTATCTCCATGAGCGGGTACGCAAAGTCTACTGGGGCTATGCGCCATATGAAAATCTCAGCAACGAGGCGCTGATCCGCGAGAATTACCAGGGGATCCGCCCGGCACCGGGTTATCCGGCCTGCCCGGAGCACACGGAAAAAGGGACCATCTGGCAACTGCTGGATGTGGAGAAACATACCGGCATGAAGCTGACGGAGTCCTTCGCCATGTGGCCTGGCGCCTCGGTTTCCGGCTGGTACTTCAGCCATCCGGAGAGTAAATATTTCGCCGTGGCGCAAATTCAGCGTGACCAGGTGGAAGATTACGCGCGCCGTAAAGGGATGAGCGTGCCGGAAGTGGAGCGCTGGCTGGCGTCCCATTTAGGTTACGATGCGGATTAAATTATACGGGGCAGGTTAATTGCCCCGTTTTTTTCATTTCATTTTCACGAAACTATCGTGAAGCAGACATAATACAAATTTGAACTAAGAACATTCTTAAAGTATGATATTTTCTTAGGCCCTCATTCCGCTTCATGCGTATGATGGAGGCAGATTAAAAAGTAAAGTTGCTCTCTTTTTTGCGCTGCTTTTGGCTGACATCAATTAAACGTGAGTATTATAAAATGGATATTTATGATATCAGGAAAAGAAATTTATTGCCGAAGGATTATGAGAATATCCTTGCGCCAGATATTGCAAAAAACATCATTAAAAAAGAGTACTTTATTGAAAGTAGCCCTAATAATCTTTTAGGCAGTATTGATGGCTACACCATTAAACCTCATCACGGTTTTAAATATGGTTTACCGCACGATCCGCTGGGCCATCAAAAAGAGAACTATATCGATAGCCTGATTGATAAAGGCATTGTAGTGGTGGTCAGGCCGAACGTCAGTGCACGCAACCGCTTCTACTATCCGTTCTTTATTTCCGAAAACGCTGAGCTGTTCTGCGTGCAGAGCCTGTCGTTCAACTCCGTCTTTGTGCGTACGATTATTAACGGCTTTAAAGATAGCGTGGCGGTACACGGGCGTCCGGCCCCGACCCGCAGCGATTTCGCGCCGGTGACGGATGAGTTTGGCCCCGGCTACTGGAAAACCAGCGAAACGGACTTCCACGGCGTGAAGAATGCGGCGGTGATGCTGCTTAACCGTGCGACCAGTATGGGCGACGAAGGCCGCGTCTTCGGCTCTGATGGCAAAGATTATATGAACACCTCGCGCGATAAAATTCAGCTGTGGACGCCGCTGCCGGCAGACCTGGCATCCGATACGCGCGAGTTCCTCTATAATCGTTCGGTGATTCGCCGCTACGGCGAAAAACGGACGATCTACCAGAAATATCTTGAGGGTGATGATGCCTGGGCGGTGTCAGGTAAATCATGGCACTGGATTCCAGGCGTAAGGGATGAAGATTATGAATTTAAGAAATAAAATATTTATCTTTTGGGGCGTGATGGACGTGCTGGCGCTGCTCGGATATCTCTTTTTTTCGATGCAGAGCGGTAACGTACCTTTTTATTCTGACATCAGCGCATTTTATTCCAACTATGGCCGCTTAGGCGTCAGCGGTGTGACGGGCGGATTAATGCAGTTGATGTTCTTTATTAATATTGTATTAATTGTTTCATTAATATTTTCCGCGTGGTCGTTTCTGGCGAAGAAAAATATCAATATGATTTTCTTTGTCGTGCAGGAAATTGCCCGCGTGTTCTCATTAAAATGCTCTGTTGCGCTGATCCCGATGATGATGCATCTGAGTGGATTTAGCTCAGCATGGGGCGCGGTTGTGCTGTTTATGTTGTCGGAAGCGTTAAAAATTGGCTCGGTGGTCTGGGCAAAACGCAACGGCACCCCACGCGCGGATGCCGCTTTAACGCGTTAACCGCCAACGCCTCGCTTCTGTCACATAACTGTCATCTATTCTTACAACTCACAGGGCGCGGATTGCGCGCCCTGTGCCCGTCTCAGGTTTAACGCCTTATACTTACTTCATAAAGTTGCCGTATCCAGGTGGATAACAGGCAGCGCATAACGATAAGGAGAAGCTGATTCCGTGTTAACTTTGCTACATCTTCTTTCTGCTGTCGCCCTGCTGGTGTGGGGCACACACATTGTACGAACCGGCGTCATGCGCGTGTTTGGCGCGCGTTTACGCACGGTGCTTAGCCGCAGCGTAGAGAAAAAACCGCTCGCCTTCTGCGCCGGTATTGGCGTGACCGCGCTGGTGCAGAGCAGCAACGCCACCACCATGCTGGTGGCCTCCTTTGTCGCCCAGGATCTGGTGGCGCTGACCCCCGCGCTGGTGATCGTACTCGGCGCGGATGTGGGTACCGCGCTGATGGCGCGGGTGCTGACCTTCGATCTCTCCTGGCTTTCGCCGCTGCTCATCTTTGTCGGCGTGATCTTCTTTCTTGGGCGTAAACAGACCCGCGAAGGGCAGCTTGGCCGCGTCAGCATCGGCCTTGGGCTGATCCTGCTGGCGCTGGAGTTGATTGTGCAGGCGGTGACGCCGATTACCCAGGCGAATGGGGTGCAGGTGATTTTCGCCTCGCTGACCGGGGATATCATGCTCGACGCGCTGATTGGCGCGGTGTTTGCCATTATCAGTTACTCCAGCCTCGCCGCGGTGTTGCTGACCGCGACGTTAACCGCAGCCGGTATCATCTCTTTCCCGGTGGCGCTGTGCCTGGTGATTGGTGCCAACCTCGGCTCCGGTTTGCTGGCGATGCTGAATAACAGCGGGGCTAATGCCGCCGCCCGCCGCGTTGCGCTCGGCAGCCTGCTCTTCAAGCTGGTGGGCAGCCTGCTTATCCTGCCTTTCGTTCACCTGCTTGCTGACGGGATGCAGAAACTGCCGCTGCCGGAATCGGAGCTGGTGATCTATTTCCATGTCTTCTACAACGTCATCCGCTGTCTGGCGATGGTGCCGTTTGCCAGCCCGATGGCGCGCTTCTGTAAACGTATTATTCACGAAGAGCCGGAGCTGGATGCACGCCTCAAGCCGAAACACCTCGACAGCTCCGCGCTTGATACACCAACGCTGGCGCTGGCCAATGCCGCACGCGAAACCCTGCGTATGGGCGATGCGATGGAGCAGATGCTGGAAGGGCTGCACAAAGTGATGCATGGCGAACCGCGTCAGGAGAAGGAGCTGCGCAAGCAGGCCGACGATGTGAATGTGCTCTACACCGCCATCAAACTCTACCTGGCGCGCATGCCGAAAGATGAGCTGGCGGAGGAGGAGTCTAAACGCTGGGGCGAGGTGATTGAGATGTCCCTCAATCTTGAGCAGGCCTCCGACATTATTGAGCGCATGGGCAGTGAGATCGCTGATAAATCCCTCGCCGCGCGGCGCGCGTTCTCCTTTGAAGGGCTGAAAGAGCTGGATGCTCTGCATGAGCAACTGCTTAACAACCTGAAGCTGGCGATGTCGGTCTTTTTCTCCCGCGATGTCACCAGCGCGCGCCGGTTACGCCGCAGCAAGCACCGCTTCCGTATTCTGAACCGCCGTTACTCTCATGCGCACGTCGATCGTCTGCATCAGCAAAACGTGCAGAGTATTGAAACCAGCTCGCTGCACCTCGGCCTGCTCGGCGATATGAAGCGCCTCAACTCGCTCTTCTGCTCGGTGGCCTATAGCGTGCTGGAGCAGCCCGACGAAGACGAATCCCGCGAAGAGTATTAATCCACGCCGTGCCTGCGGGCACGGTAGCTTAGCGTTTGACTGTCGGTCTGATGTCTTCAGCAATAAAATAATCTTCCACTGGTACGGAAAAAAGTCCCCCATTCTTCTTCTGGAAAGCGTCTCGCAGACTACTTTGCTCGCTTTCACATAGTGCATATATTTTAACGAGTTAGCGCACATTTCTTTGCCGCTGGGGCAAAAATCCATTTTTCTCTTCAGCTCAACAACGTTATATTCCGCTTTCAGAGGAGAACTTATGCTGCCAACCCAATCTACACGTTTAAACAAATACATTAGCGAAAGCGGAATCTGCTCACGCCGCGAGGCTGACCGTTACATCGAACAGGGCAACGTCTTTATCAACGGCAAACGCGCCGGCATTGGCGACCAGGTGGTGGCCGGAGACGTCGTGAAAGTGAGCGGGCAACTTATCGAACCGCGAAGTGAAGAAGATCTGGTGTTTATCGCGCTGAATAAACCCGTTGGCATCGTCAGTACCACCGAAGAGGGCGAAAAGGACAATATTGTCGATTTCGTTAACCACAGCAGCCGCATTTTTCCCATTGGCCGTCTCGATAAAGATTCACAGGGGCTGATTTTTCTGACCAACCACGGCGATCTGGTGAACAAGATCCTGCGGGCGGGAAACGACCATGAAAAAGAGTATCTGGTCACGGTCAACAAGCCGGTTACCGATGAGTTTGTTCGAGGGATGGGCGCAGGTGTGCCGATCCTCGGTACGGTAACCAAAAAGTGCAAAGTGAAGAGGGAAGCGCCTTTTACCTTCCGCATCACGCTGGTGCAGGGGCTTAACCGCCAGATTCGCCGCATGTGCGAACACTTTGGCTATGAGGTGACCAAGCTTGAGCGCACGCGCATTATGAACGTCAGCCTGACCGGATTGCCGCCCGGCGAGTGGCGCGATCTCACCGATGATGAGCTGATTGCGCTGTTTAAGCTGATTGAGAACTCCACCTCAGAAGCGAAACCGAAGGGGCAGAACAAAGCGAAACCGCAGGCGGCGAAAAAGCCCGCGGTAAAAGCGGCAAAGCCGGAAGAGAAGAGCCGGGCGAAACCGGCCGGTAAGCGCTTTACCCAGCCGGGCAGGAAAAAGAAAGGGCGCTAATCAGCGGCGTCCGCGCGTTTGCGTGGTTGCCGACCACGAAAAAGTGCTGTTCTCATCAGGTTTATAAGCCTGCTGCTTTTTCACCTGGCGGGCTTTCTTCGCGGTCGCTTCACGCTGCGCCATCAGCTTATCGATATACTCTTTCTTAACATGGTTCGCCTCAGAGTTGCTCAGCGGGCGTCCATGCGCAATGCGGGCGCGATCGAGCAGCGTTTTAAGCTCCCGCTGTTCACTTTCGGTCATCTCTTTCTGCGTCAGTCTGGTCACGGCCATGGCATGTTCTCCTAAGGAAGTGTCACGAGTCTACGCGATAACGCGTCAAAAGCGCAGGCAAGAACGCCATAACTGGAAATTGGCTCGCAGGTTATCGCCAAGTCAGGTGACACTCTCGTCTACAAGGGTAATCTACATTCCACGATAGGTATAAAATTTTATACAAGGATGTAGTATGCTCACTTTCCGGCCTGCGTTAAAACCTGTCATCTGGATGGGGACCTCCTTCAACGATCTACGCGCTTTCCCTGTGGAGGTGCGTAAAGATGCGGGATATCAACTGCATAAAATTCAGTCAGGGCTGGATGCAACGGACTGGAAGTCGATGGCTGAAATAGGTCCCGGCGTCGCTGAAATCCGCCTTCGAGATCGTACTAGCGCTTACCGGATTTTCTATATAGCCCGTTTTGAAGAGGCTATTTATATTCTGCACTGTTTTAACAAACGATCGCAGCGCACGGCATTAGCCGATAAAACGCTGGCCCGATTGCGCTACCGTGATGTTATTGAGCACCACAGGAGTCAACATGAAAAAAGATAACCATGGCCCGATCGGTCATATCACCCCCGCCGATGCGAATATCTTTTCCGAACTGGGATTCGATGACGCCGAGTCGCACCTTCTCGCGCAGGAAGCTGAAAAAGAGGTGCTCGCCCTATTAGCGATCAAACAGCAGCTGATGCAGGAGATTTCAGACTGGATCGATGAAAACAAACTTAAGCAGGCCGACGTCGCTGCGAAGCTGAATATTTCACGACCGCGCGTCTCTGACGTAGTGAATCAGAAAACCAGTAAATTCACCGTCGATGCGCTGATAACAATGCTGGGCAAACTGGGAAAACCCGTTACCGTCACCGTGGGTTAAGCCATATCAGGGAGAGCAGATCGACCTGCTGCGCTCTGCGCTCCCTTTATCCGTTAACTCACTTCGCGCTTTTCTGCCTGACGGCCCTCTACCGGTTTACCCGACCAGTAGCCCGCCAGCAGCGAGCCGGAAAGGTTATGCCACACCGAGAAGAGCGCGCCGGGCAGGGCGGCGAGCGGTGAGAAGTAGAGCTTGCCGAGCGCGGCAGCCAGCCCCGAGTTCTGCATTCCCACTTCGATAGCCAGCGTCCGGCAGGTGGACTCATCAAAACCAAACAGACGCCCGCCCCAGTAACCGCTGAGCAGACCAATCGCGTTATGGAGGATCACCGCCACAATCACCATCAGCCCAACAGAAGCAATGTGTGATGCGGAACCGGCGACCACCGCGCTGATGATGGCCAGAATACAGACCATCGAAAAGGCGGGTAGCCAGGGTTCTACTGCTTTCACCACGCGCGGGAAGAGGTAGTGAACAATCAAACCCAGCCCAATCGGGATCACCACAATTTGCAGGATACTCAGCAGCATCCCCATCACATCGACCTGGATATGGGCATCGACATAGAGGCGCGTCAGCAGCGGCGTGGCGATAACCCCGACCAGCGTTGAGACTGAAGAGATAGTCACCGACAGCGCAACATCGCCTTTGGCGAGATAGATCATCACGTTGGATGCGGTTCCGCTGGCGACGCTGCCGACCAGCACCATCCCGGCCGACAGATCCGGGGGCATTTTGAAAATCATCGCCAGCAGCCACGCCGCCAGCGGCATCACCAGATAGTGAAGAAACGTACCCGCCGCGACGGGGGCGGGTCGGGAGAGCACGCGCTTAAAGTCGTCGAGGGTCAGATGCACGCCCATGCCGAACATGATCAGCATCAACAGCGTGGTGACCCACGGGCCGATAGCGACAAACGTCGGCGGGAAAAAGTAGGCGAGAACGGAGAGCAGCACGGCCCAGAGCGGGAACAGCCGCGTGAAGGTTGCGAGCATGGGGATTTCCTTGCGATGACATTGTGTTGTGTTATTCCCCGTTCTCGTAAACGATTCGGGGGTTTATTAACGGCCGGGTTCAAGCCCGACCATAGCCAATGTTTATCGTGCTAAGGATTAATATTCAAACGAATTATGATGAAGATCGTTTATGTTGCGCCGCGCACGCTCTCCCAGCTCAGGCCAAAGCGCGCGAGATATTTACGCAGCCGGTCAGCATCATTGGGGTTGGCTTTTTTCTGCCGCGATACCGCAAACAGTTCCCGGCCCGCTTCAGAGAGGCTCTGCGTGCGGCGACACACCTCCACCACGCTCTCCAGCTGGCGTCTGTCGAAGAGATCCAGCGTCTCAGGGTCGACCGGCAGACTGCTCATTGATGGCGCGCCGCGCCAGTTGTACTCCAGCCGCGCGATCTCCTCCGCCACCAGCGTATCGGTGATGCGGCCCTGTTCTGCCAGTGTTGCCATACGGGCAATCGAGGTGCTCAGCTCGCGGAAGTTGCCGCGCCACGCCGCCTGCGCCGAGCAGGCAAACGCCAGGTATCGCTCGCGCGCGCCTTTATCGAAGCGGATCTGCGTCTGCTGCTCAAGGCCAAAACGCTGCAACTCATACTCGATATTGGGAGCGATATCCTCCCGTCGCTGCGCCAGCCCCGGCAGTTCAAAGGTCCACATATTGATGCGCGCGTAGAGATCCTCCCTGAAGCGCCCCTCATCAACCCACTGCTGCATATTGCGGTGGGTACCGGCAATCAGTTGGAAGTCGCTCTGCACCTCTTTATCCGAGCCGAAGGGGAAAAAGGTCTTCTCCTCAATGGCTTTTAACAGCATCGCCTGCTCATCCAGCCCCAGTTCAGCGATCTCATCAAGAAACAGCACCCCACCATCCGCTTCACGCAGCAGCCCGGTTCGCGCCTGCTGTGCACCGGTAAACGCCCCCTTCACATGACCAAACAGCGTCGACATGGCGTTATCACCGCGCAACGTCGCGCAGTTCACCGCCACCAGCCGCCCGGCAACGAGATGGCGGGCGTGGCGTAGCTGAAAGATGCGTTTTGCCAGAAACGATTTTCCCGCCCCGGTCGGGCCGGTAAGCAGAATCGGCGCAGAGGAGCGCAGCGCGACGCGCTCAATCTGATCGATCATGCGGTTAAAAGTGGCGTTGCGCGTATCAATACCCGATTTCAGGAACGAGACCGACTGCTGCTGCTCGCGCTGAAAACGGCTGGTCAGCGTGGCATAGCGGCTTAAATCGAGATCGATAACCGAGCAAACGCCCGCTGAGATCTCTTTATCGTTGGCGCCTCGCGCCGCCGGACCGGTCTGTAACAGGCTGGCGGGGAGGTAGCGCGCTTCGGTGAGCAGGAACCAGCAGATCTGCGCCACGTGCGTCCCGGTGGTGATATGCACCAGGTACTCTTCATTGTCGGTATCGAAAGGGTAGTGAGTGGCGAAATCGAGAAACGCGGCGTACACCTCTTCGAAATCCCACGGGTTTTTGATCTCCACCGGGTGGGTGCGCACCTCGGTGCGCGGCGAGAGCACAGCGATATCTTCTGCGGTTTGCGCCGCCAGTCCTTCATCGCGCGGCTGGTGGATCAACTCCAGCCGGTCGACAGGAAAATCCGCTTGCTGGCAGAGCGCCACCGTCGGTCGCCATTTGCGAAAGCGGTTATGCCGTTTTCCGCGTTTATCCAGCACTGTTCCCAGCACCCCAATCACAACCCGACGTTTCATCTTTATCCTGAATAATAAAAGGCGATATATAAAGATAAGAAATCTCGTAGGCTGGCACAATGCCTTGCATCAGGCTAAAAAAATAAATTATTAATTTTCAATAGAATATAAATTTATTTGTTCGTTTTCCTATTTTTGGCACGCCTCTCGCAATAGTTATCTCGTCAACACGCTGAGTTCGCTGGGGTTATTGACCCCGCCGGCGCATCAGGAGCGGCAAGCGCCGTTTTCCCGGAGGCGTTCCGTCAGTGCAGAGACATCTGCGAAAAATCGGTTATTGATCGGGTTCGACTCCCGAATTCGCAACCATTATCTCTCCAGATAATCATGATGCAGTACCCCGTCATCGCGCAGTTTACGGTGACATGAGACGACCGCCGATAATGGCGCCGGGCGGCAGGCAAAACAGTGTTTCCCCTGTCGCTTCGCCCCTGCATTCGCGGTCGTAACAACAAAAATAAGAGGGATCAGAGATGACCAACAAAATCACAATTCGAAAAGGTCAGTTAGCGTTACTGGCAAAAGAGGGCGACTACTACCAGGTTCTGGAAACCGGAGAGCACCGTCTGCCATGGTTTGGTAAAAAACCGGATGTGCTGATCGTTAACCGCGACGGCAGTGAAGTGCCGGCGGGTCTTGCCGAGTATTTGCGCCGTTTCCAGCCGGAGTGGGTGGAAAAATATTGCCTGGCAGCCGATCTGGGCGATAACGAAGCGGGCGCGCTCTACCTGAACGGCATGCTGCTGGAGATCCTGCCGCCCGCCACGCGTCGTCTTTACTGGAAAGCGGACGACACCCTGACGCTGGTGCGCCTCAATACCGACGAGGTGAGCGTCCCGGCCGACATTGTTAACGCCGTATTACAGCCGAAACGCGGCGCGGCAGTGAAAGGGCGCGACGCAATCCTTGTAGTGCAGGTTCCCGCCTGGCATGCGGGCGTGCTGAAAATTGATGGTGAAACCCAGGCGCTGTTACCGGCGGGTATCAGCGGTTACTGGAAAGTGAACCACCTGGTGGAGGCGGAAGTGGTCGATCTGCGCCTGCAGGTGCTGGAAGTGAGCGGCCAGGAGATCCTGACCAAAGATAAAGTGACCCTGCGCCTCAACCTGGCGGCGAACTGGCGTTACAGCGATCTGCTGAGCGCGTTTGCCCAGTTGAGCAAACCGCTGGATCACCTCTACCGCGAGCTGCAGTTTGCCCTGCGTGAAGCGATCGGTACCCGCACGCTGGATGAGCTGCTGGAAGATAAGCAGATTATTGCTGATGTGGTTAGCGTGCAGGTGGCGAACCGCATGGCGGCCTTCGGCATTGAAGTGGCATCGCTTGGCGTGAAAGACATCATCCTGCCGGGCGAGATGAAAACCATTCTGTCGCGCTTAGTTGAGGCAGAAAAGTCGGCGCAGGCGAATGTGATCCGCCGCCGCGAAGAGACCGCCGCCACCCGTTCGTTGTTGAATACGGCGAAAGTGATGGAGAGTAACCCGGTGGCATTGCGCCTGAAAGAGCTGGAAACGCTGGAGCGTGTCGCAGAGCGCATCGATAAGATCTCGGTCTTCGGTGGTCTCGACCAGGTATTGCACGGCCTTGTAAATATTAAAGGAAAAGATAATGCAGCATAACGATTACAACCTGCTGGCGCGTGAAAACAGCGCGCCGGTGAAGATGTGGACCCACGGCGTGCCGGTCGAGCCAGAAGCGCGTGAACAGTTGCTTAACACCGCCAAAATGCCTTTTATTTTCAAACATCTGGCGGTGATGCCGGATGTGCATCTCGGTAAAGGCTCTACCATTGGTAGCGTCATCCCGACTAAAGGGGCGATTATCCCGGCGGCGGTCGGCGTGGATATCGGTTGCGGCATGATTGCCGTGCGCACCTCGCTGCTGGCAAGCGATCTGCCCGATAACCTGAGCGGGCTGCGCAGCGCCATTGAGCAAGCCGTGCCGCACGGGCGCTCGGTAAACCGATCAAAGCGCGATAAAGGCTCATGGTCAAGACCGCCGGAAGAGGTGGATGCGCACTGGGCGTCGCTTGCGCCGCGCTTTAAGCGGCTGACGGATAAATATCCGCGCTTGCTGAAGACCAACAATTATCAGCATCTGGGAACATTAGGCACCGGTAACCACTTTATTGAAGTGTGTCTGGATGAGCAGCAGCGGGTCTGGGTGATGTTGCACAGCGGTTCGCGCGGCGTGGGTAACGCCATCGGCAACGTCTTTATCACCCTGGCCCAGCAGGATATGCAGCAGCATATCGCCAATCTGCCGGACAGAAACCTCGCCTATTTCCGCGAGGGGAGCAAGCACTATGACGACTATCTGGAGGCGGTCGAGTGGGCGCAGGATTTCGCCCGTCATAACCGGGAAGTGATGATGTCGCGCGTGCTGGCAGCGCTGTCGAGTATTGTCACTAAACCCTTTATGACCCAGCAGGAAGCGGTAAATTGCCACCATAACTATGTGCAAAAAGAGACGCACTTTGGTGAAGAGGTGCTGGTAACGCGTAAAGGTGCGGTTTCGGCGCAAAAAGGGCAGATGGGGATTATTCCCGGCTCAATGGGCGCGAAAAGTTTTATCGTGCGCGGGCTGGGAAATGAGGAGAGCTTCTGCTCATGCAGCCACGGTGCCGGGCGTACCATGAGCCGTACCGCGGCGAAAAAGCGCTTTACCGTTGAAGATCAGATCCGCGCTACCGCGCATGTGGAGTGCCGTAAAGACAGCGAGGTGATCGATGAGATCCCAATGGCCTATAAAGATATCGACGCCGTGATGGCGGCGCAGGCCTCGCTGGTGGAAGTGGTGCATACCCTGCGTCAGGTGGTGTGCGTAAAAGGATAAAAGGGTGAAAAGATGGAACAGCACGGAGTTGATGCCGCCATGCGTGAACGCGTGCGGCTCGAGTTAGAGGCAGTAGAGCGCAAATATGATGTGAGAGTGCTCTACGCCTGCGAATCAGGCAGTCGCGGATGGGGCTTTGCCTCGCCGGACAGCGATTATGATGTGCGCTTTTTGTATGTGCATAAGCCGCAGTGGTATCTGCGCGTTGAGCCGCAGCGCGATGTGATCGAGCTGCCGATAGACGCGGAGCTGGATGTTTGCGGCTGGGAGTGGCGCAAAGCGCTGGGGTTATTGAAGGCCGCAAACCCGACGCTTATCGAGTGGCTCGATTCGCCGGTGGTTTATCAACAGGATGAGGGCGTGCTGGCGGCGTTACGCGATCAGGTGCCGCACTGGTTTTCACCGGTTCGTGCGCGTTGGCACTACTACGCGATGGCGAAGAAGAACTTCCGCAGCTACTTGCAGGATGAGCAGGTACGGCTGAAGAAATACTTCTATGTGCTGCGTCCGCTGCTGGCGGTGCGCTGGATAGAGGCGGGGAAAGGGATGCCGCCGATGCGTTTCGCCACGCTGCTGGCAGGGAGCGATCTCGGCGCGCCGCTGCGGGCTGAAATCGATGAGCTGCTGGAGGTGAAGCAGCGCGCAGGTGAAGCGCAGTACGGCGCGCGTCGGCCGTTGATGCATGATTTTATCAGCCAGGAGCTGGCGCGCGGTGAAGTGGCGGATGCATTGCCCGAGAGCCGCAGCGGCAATGTCCGCGATCTCGACCAGTTGCTGTTTGAAACGGTGATGGCGTAACCCTGCCGGGTGGCGCTGCGCTTACCCGGCCTACAAACGGCCATGCGATTGAAATATGCATGGTTTACGTAGGCCTGATAAGGCGTAGCCGCCATCAGGCAGAACCACGATATTGCGGCTGGTTTTGGCTTGCGGAGTCTGCTTGCCGGGTGGCGCTGCGCTTACCCGGCTTACAAACGGCATTATTCCCGTAGGCCTGATAAGGCGTAGCCGCCATCAGGCAGAACCACGATATTGCACCCGGTTTTGGCTTCGGACAGGGCTTTTTGCCGGGTGGCGCTACGCTTACCCGGCCTACAAACGGCATTATTCCCGTAGGCCTGATAAGGCGCAGCCGCCATCAGGCAGAGCCCAGAACCTCACTCGAACAGGTTGTGATGTAACTTCTGCACCACCTGTTCGGCCTCTTTTCCGGGGACGAGGAAACAGAGGTTATGGCTCGACGCGCCGTAACAGATCATGCGGATGTTGAACGGTTCGAGCACGCCGAACACCTCTTTGCCCACGCCGCACGCTTTCGACAAATCGTTGCCAATCAGCGCCACCAGCGCCAGATCCTCTTCCACTTCCACCCGACAGAGCGCCGAAAGCTCCATCAACAGCCCCTGCGTCAGCAGCGTATCGCCCGTGGAGGTGGAACCGGTGGTATCCAGCGTCAGCGCCACTCTCACTTCCGAGGTGGTAATCAGATCGACCGAAATATTGTGCCGGGCCAGAATGCCGAACACTTCGGCGAGGAAGCCGCGTGAGTGCAGCATATTCAGGCTGTGCAGCGTTAACAGCGTCTGCTTACGGCGCAGCGCCAGCGCGCGGAACAGCGGCGGATTAGTGGTGTTATTGCACACCAGCGTGCCGCCCGCCTGCGGATCTTTGCTCGAGCCAACAAACACCGGAATATCGCTGCGCACCGCCGGTAACAGCGTCGCCGGATGGAGCACTTTCGCGCCGAAGGTCGCCATCTCTGCCGCCTCTTCAAAGGCGATT
The DNA here is from genome assembly GCF_003864115.1 of Kosakonia sp. CCTCC M2018092. NCBI lineage: Bacteria > Pseudomonadati > Pseudomonadota > Gammaproteobacteria > Enterobacterales > Enterobacteriaceae > Kosakonia > Kosakonia sp. CCTCC M2018092. Next base: position 4,441,687 of record NZ_CP034225.1, on the reverse strand, counting down.
TCATCAATGCGTTTTGCTGCCGGCACCACGCGCGGATCGGTAGTGTAAATGCCCGGCACATCGGTCCAGATATCGACGCGCGATGCGCTCAGCGCTTCAGCCAGCAGAGCGGCGGTGTAGTCGCTGCCGCCGCGGCCAAGCGTGGTGGTGCGGCCTTTCGCTTCGCTGCCGATAAAGCCCTGGGTGATCACCAGGCCTTCATTGATGCGCGGGGCAAGTTGCTGCGTGGCAAGCGTTGAGAGGGCGGCTACGTCCGGCTCGGCGCGGCCAAAACGGTCGCTGGTGCGCATCACTTTGCGGATATCAAACCACTGCGCCTGCACGCTGCGCTCGCGCAGCACTTCCACAAACAGCAGGGTCGACATCAGTTCGCCGTGGCTGACCAGCTCATCCGTCAGCGCCGCCGAGGTTGCCAGCGAAGCAGCTTCAGCGAGGGTAGTAATATTTTCCAGCAGGCGTTCGATCTCTTCGCGGATCACCGCCTGGCTGCCCATACGCTCCAGAATATCGAACTGAATTTTGCGGATGGCGTCGAGCTTGACGAAACGCTCGGTCGCTTCGAGGCCTTCGGCCAGCGCAACCAGTAAGTTGGTCACGCCCGCGGAAGCGGAGAGCACCACCAGACGAACACTGTTATCGGAGAGCACCACGTCCGCACTGCGGTTCATGGCATCGTAATCGGCAACGCTGGTGCCGCCAAATTTAGCGACAACGAAACTTGACATAACTACCTCGTGTCAGGGGATATCATTTCAGCCATGGCACAAGGTTGAACCTTCGCCTTTCGCCCCACAGCGGTGGCCTGGGTAGATGAAACTGAAGCGTGCAGTTATCCTGCAAAAAACTTCGTAAAACAGCGTATTTATAAATAAAGGCTGGGCGGGCACAGTGTCAACGTCGGGATTATGCGGATTTTTCATGCTGCTTTTGCTGTTAGTAAAATGACTTATGTTGTGCTGGTTTTCGCTGTTTTTTGCCTGGCTTTTGCGCACATCGACCGAACCTTTGACATAAAAACCATCACACCTTCCCCGCGCAGGCGCTACAATCGACGGCAGTCTCACTTCTCAAATCAGAAGAGTATTGCTATGAAAAACATCAATCCAACGCAGACTTCTGCCTGGCAGGCACTACAGAAACACTACGCTGAAATGAAAGACGTCACCCTTGCGGATCTCTTCGCAAAAGACGGTGACCGCTTTACCAAATTCTCCGCCACCTTCGACGATCTGATGCTGGTGGATTACTCCAAAAACCGCATCACGCAAGAGACCCTCGACGCGCTGCTGGCGCTGGCTAAAGAGACCGATCTGGCTGGTGCCATCCAATCGATGTTCTCCGGCGAGAAGATCAACCGCACCGAAGATCGCGCCGTGCTGCACGTCGCGCTGCGTAACCGTAGCAATACGCCGATTGTGGTCGATGGCAAAGATGTGATGCCGGAAGTGAACGCGGTGCTGGAGAAGATGAAGAGCTTCTCAGAAGCGATCATTTCAGGTAGCTGGAAAGGCTACACCGGCAAGCCGATCACCGACGTGGTTAACATCGGCATTGGCGGCTCAGATCTCGGCCCGTTTATGGTCACCGAAGCGCTGCGCCCGTACAAAAATCACCTCAACATGCACTTTGTCTCTAACGTCGATGGTACCCACATCGCCGAAGTGCTGAAGAAAGTGAACCCGGAAAGCACGCTGTTCCTCGTGGCATCGAAAACCTTCACCACCCAGGAAACCATGACCAACGCCCATAGCGCGCGCGACTGGTTCCTGAAAACCGCCGGTGACGAAAAGCATGTGGCGAAGCACTTTGCCGCGCTCTCTACCAACGCGAAAGCGGTGGGTGAGTTCGGGATTGATACCGCTAACATGTTTGAGTTCTGGGACTGGGTGGGTGGCCGTTACTCCCTGTGGTCGGCGATTGGCCTGTCAATCATCCTCTCAGTGGGCTTCGACAACTTTGTTGAGCTGCTTTCCGGCGCGCACGCCATGGACAAGCACTTCGCCTCTACCGAGCTGGATAAGAACCTGCCGGTGCTGCTGGCGCTGATCGGTATCTGGTACAACAACTTCTTCGGCGCTGAGACCGAAGCGATCCTGCCGTATGACCAGTACATGCACCGCTTTGCCGCCTACTTCCAGCAGGGCAACATGGAATCCAACGGTAAATATGTTGACCGCAATGGCAACGCCGTGGATTACCAGACTGGCCCAATCATCTGGGGTGAGCCGGGTACCAACGGTCAGCATGCGTTTTACCAGTTGATTCACCAGGGAACCAAAATGGTGCCGTGCGATTTCATCGCTCCGGCCATTACCCATAACGCCCTTTCCGATCACCACCAGAAACTGCTCTCCAACTTCTTCGCCCAGACCGAAGCGCTGGCATTCGGCAAATCCCGCGACGTGGTTGAGCAGGAGTATCGCGATCAGGGTAAAGATCCGGCGACGCTGGACCACGTGGTGCCGTTCAAAGTGTTTGAAGGCAACCGCCCGACCAACTCCATCCTGCTGCGTGAAATCACGCCGTTTAGCCTCGGCGCGCTGATTGCGCTCTATGAGCACAAAATCTTCACCCAGGGCGCCATCCTCAACATCTTCACCTTTGACCAGTGGGGCGTTGAGTTAGGCAAACAGCTGGCAAACCGTATCCTGCCAGAGCTGGGCGACGATCAATCGATCTCCAGCCACGACAGTTCAACAAACGGGCTGATTAACCGCTACAAATCCTGGCGCGGTTAACAGAGAAAGCGTCGCTTCGGCGGCGCTTTTTTTTGCCTGCACAATTATTCTCGCCGCGCCTTAAATATCCGCCGCCTGCGCGAATCAATATATAAGTAATTCCAATAATGTTATTTCCATTAAGGCTAATCCACGCCGAATAGCTGCCTTTGCCATGCGTAATTTGGTTCATCAGGTTTATCCGAAAATCAGCGCGCATAGCGTAACGCTTACTATCTATTTTAGGACTAGCCTTATTGTGTGAATAATATGTGATTATTTATATCTTTGTTTTTTAAAGTATTTATAAATTTAACTGCTTGCTAAATATACGCTCCGGCTAATGTTCCGAAAAGGTTCCCCGCTATTTCCTGAGGCGTAATTCATCTGCTTTAGTTGTGTATACTCCCTATCGCCTGAATTTTTTCAGGCAAATCTCCATTCATTCAATGAAGGGAAATTGATATGAAAAAAGCTCTTTATGGCATTTTTGCCATAACCGCGCTTGCGGCGACGTCTGCTTTCGCTGCACCGGTGCAAACCGGTGACGCAGCAGGCTCGGCAGCGACCTCTGTTTCTGCAGGCAGCTCTGCGGCAACGAGTGCGAGCACCGTAGGGTCAGCGGTAGGTGTCGCTCTGGCGGCAACCGGTGGCGGTGATGGTTCCAATACGGGGACCACAACCACCACCACGACAAGTACTCAGTAATAGCGAGTGCATTAACTATAACCACACTTCGGTGTGGTTATTTCGTCCCTTTCGGAGAAGAGTCGTGAAGCGACCTGGTATCATTTTGATTTGCCTGCTCCTTCAGGCATGTTCTGGCCCGATCAAAGGCCTCGGGAATTCACTCTGGAATAGCGTATTTGGCACGCCGGGCGTGCAGCTTACCGATGAAGATATCCGTAATATGCCCTACGCCAGCCAATATATGCGGCTGAATAACGGCCCTCAGCTGTTTGTGGTGTTGGCATTTGCCGAAAACGGGCAGCAAAAATGGGTGACGCAAGATCAGGCCGTCATCGTGACGCAAAACTATCGCATCGTAAAAACCCACCTTGGCACCGATAACCTGCTTGATGTCACCAACCTGGCGGCAGATCCGCTGGCGAAACCTAACCAAATTATCGATGGCACCAGCTGGACGCGCATGATGGGCTGGACCGAATACAAACAGGTGCGCTACGCCACTGCCCGCTCGGTGTTCCACTGGAATGGCACCGACACCGTGCAGCTGGGCAGCGACGAAACCCGCGTTCGCGTGCTGGACGAAGAGGTCACAACGGATCAAAAAAGCTGGCGCAACCGCTACTGGGTGGATGAGGACGGGGTGATCCGCCAGTCTGAACAGTATCTTGGCGCGGACTGGTTCCCGGTGAAAACCACGCTGATTAAGGCGGGCAAACAATGAAAACACGCGCGCTCCTTTTGATGCTTTCAAGCCTCGTCTCACCGCTGGCGCTGGCGGCTGGCAACGTTGATGTCTATACCGCAGGCGACAGCAAACCGAAAACCTTAACCAATGCCGAACATCTGGTCGATCTGGTGGGTCAGCCGCGGCTGGCAAACAGCTGGTGGCCGGGTGCGGTGGTCAGCGAGCGCAAGGCGACCATTACCGAGCAGGCACGCCATCAGGCGCTGCTGGCCCGGCTCACCACGCTCGCGTCAGAAGAGGGCGGTGACAGCGCCGCCACCATTAACGGCTTGCGTCAGCAGTTGCAGGGAATCAAGGTCACCGGCAGGCAACTTGTTGAACTCGATCCCGACTTTTTACGCACGCACCGCCGCGCTAACCGGCCGCTGGAAGGCGACTACACCCTGTGGGTGGGACCGCAGCCGACCACCATTACCGTAGTCGGGCTGGTGAGCCGCCCGGGCAAGAAACCCTTTACGCCAGAGCGCGATGTGGTGAGCTACCTCGACGAGATGGATCTGTTGAGCGGCGCGGATCGCAGCTACGCATGGGTGGTCTATCCCAACGGTAAAACGCAAAAGGTACCGGTGGCTTACTGGAACCGTCGTCACGTCGAGCCGATGCCCGGCAGCGTGATTTTCGTCGGTTTCGCACCGGGTTTGTGGAGCGATGAGAATGACAAGCTCAATGCCGACATTCTCCAGTCCCTGACGCATCGGATACCGGAATAATAATGAAAAAATCGTTTGTTATTAGCATATTGGCGCTTGGTGTGAGCGCCGCTTGTCACGCAGAGACCTGGCCGGAACCGATCGGGCCTTCGCAGTCAGATTTCGGCGGCGTCGGCCTGCTGCAAACGCCCACCGCGCGTATGGCACCCGAGGGCGAACTGAGCCTCAACTACCGCGACAATGACCAGTACCGTTACTACTCTGGCTCGGTGCAGCTCTTCCCGTGGCTGGAAACCACACTGCGTTACACCGACGTGCGCACGCGCAAATATAGCTCGGTCGAAGCGTTCTCCGGCAACCAGACCTATAAAGATAAAGCGTTCGATCTGAAATTACGCCTCTGGGAAGAGGGCTACTGGCTGCCGCAGGTCTCCGTCGGTGCGCGCGATATCGGCGGGACGGGGCTGTTCGATGGCGAATATCTGGTGGCGAACAAAGCCTGGGGACCGTTTGATTTCTCCCTCGGTATCGGCTGGGGCTATCTCGGCACCAATGGAAATATTAAAAACCCGCTCTGTAGCTACAAGTCAGCCTATTGCGTGCGTGACAACCGCTATAAACAGGCCGGTTCAACGGATACCAGCCAGATGTTCCGCGGCCCGAGCGCGCTGTTCGGCGGCGTAGAGTACCAGACGCCGTGGAACCCGCTGCGCCTGAAGCTGGAGTATGACGGCAACAACTACCAGCAGGATTTTGCCGGCAAACTGCCGCAGCGCAGCAAAGTGAACGTCGGCGCGATCTATCGCGTGTCGGACTGGGCAGACATCAACCTGAGCTACGAGCGCGGCAACACCTGGATGTTCGGCTTCACCCTGCGCAATAACTTCAATAATTTGCGTCCTTCCTATAGCGATAATCCACGGCCGAAGTATCAACCGCAGCCGCAGGATGCGATCCTGCAACACTCGGTGGTGGCGAATCAGCTGACGTTGCTGAAGTACAACGCCGGTCTCGCGGACCCGCAAATTCAGGTCAAGGGCGATACGCTCTATGTCACCGGCGAGCAGGTGAAATATCGTCATAACCAGGAAGGGGTTGAGCGCGCAAACCGTATCATCATGAATGATTTGCCGGACGGTATTCGCATCATCCGGGTGACGGAAAACCGCCTGCGTATGCCAGCCGTGACCACCGAAACGGATGTCGCCAGCCTGAAACGCCACCTTGAGGGCGAACCGCTGGGGCAGGATACGGAGCTGGTGCAAAAACGCGTCACGCCAATCGTGCCGGATAAAACCGAGCAGGGCTGGTATATCGACCGCACGGCCTTCGACTTCCATCTCGATCCGGTGCTTAACCAGTCGCTCGGCGGGCCGGAAGGCTTCTACATGTATCAGTTGGGGGTGATGGCGACCGCCGACTGGTGGGTCACCGACCATCTGCTGACCACCGGCAGCCTGTTCGGCAACATCTCCAATAACTATGACAAGTTTAACTACACCAACCCGCCGAAGGACTCCGCGCTGCCGCGTGTGCGTACCCGCGTGCGTGAATATGTGCAGAACGATGTCTATGTGAACAACCTGCAGGCTAACTACTTCCAGTATCTCGGCAATAACTTCTATGGCCAGGTCTATGGCGGTTATATGGAGACCATGTACGGCGGCGCGGGTGCAGAGGTGTTGTGGCGTCCGGTCGACGGGCCGCTGGCCTTCGGCATTGACGCGAACTACGTGAAGCAGCGTGACTGGCGCAGCGCCCAAGACATGATGAAGTTCACCGATTACAGCGTGAAAACCGGGCACTTCACCGCCTACTGGACGCCGTGGTTTGCCGATAATGTGCTGGTGAAAGCGAGCGCCGGGCAGTATCTGGCGGGCGATAAAGGGGTGACGCTGGAAGTGTCGAAACACTTCGACAGCGGCATCGTGGTCGGGGCGTATGCGACGAAAACCAACGTTTCCGCCGCGCAGTACGGCGAAGGGGATTTCACCAAAGGGGTGTATGTCTCCGTACCGCTGGATCTGTTCAGCGCCAGCCCGACCCGCAGCCGTGCCGCCATCGGCTGGACACCGCTGACGCGTGACGGCGGCCAGAAACTGGGCCGTAAGTTCGATCTCTACAGCCTGACCAGCGATAAGTCGGTTAACTTCCAGTAAGCAAACGCCCTTCTCGTGCTGAGAAGGGCGTTGTTTCACAACCGGCGCAGCAGTCGCGCTGGGTTGCCCGCATAAACCCCTTTCACCGTAATCGTCTTTGTCACCACGCTACCCGCGCCAATCACACAGCCATCGCAAATCGAGACCGCCAGAATCGTCGCACCGCTGCCAATAGATACGCCATCGCCAATCGTGATCCGCCCCCAGTTTTCGCGATTTGGATCGGGTTTGCCGTCGCGAAACAGATCGTTGGCGAACATCACGCCGTGGCCGATAAAGCAGCCTTCGCCAATGGTGACGTACTCGCAAATAAAGGTGTGGGACTGGATCTTCGTGGCTTTGCCTATCTGCGTATTGCCCTGGATTTCTACAAACGGGCCGACAAAAACTTCATCCGCCAGCGTGCAGTCATACAGATTGGCAGGCTCATAAATCACCACATTTTCACCGCAGGTCACGTTGCGAACGGCGGCGTGGCGAAGAGAGGCGGTGTGCATGATGGCTCCTTAAAGCGCTTTGCCGAAAATATGCAGCGTGCTTTGTTGCGAAGGTGTGGTGAAGAGGGCGCTCTTAATAAACGCGAACCCCTGGCGCTGATAGAAACGCTGCGCGTGCGGGTTGGCATCCAGCACCTCCAGCCAGAAAAAGGTCTCGCCGCGGCCTTGCGCCTCACGCGCTATCTCATTAATGAGATGCTCGCCGTAGCCTTTTCCCGTTTCGCCAGGTAAGAGATAGAGCTTATGCAGCAGCGTGCCGGCAGGGCCATTATCGTCACTGGCGCAATGCCACGTGACTTTAGCAAAACCCACCGGATTGGGATGGCAGAGGATAAACCAGTTTCCCGCTTCGCTTTGCAGGCTCTGTTGCAGGGATGGCACAGCGTACTCCTGGTGCAGAAATGCCTCCAGTTCACTCTTCTCCTGCCATAAGTGCGCGAAATGGTGGGTGTAACTGGCATAGCCCATCTCGCTCAACAGCGCGGCATCTTCCACGCTCGCTTTACGTATCGTCATCATCGCTTATTACTCTCCCGCTTCGCTGGCTCAGCGATACATTTCATCACGGGCTGTCACATAATCTAAGTAAAAAAAGTAGATCAAGATCACATTTACGCGATATACAGAGGATCTTCTAACAATAATGAGGTGCTGTTATGTCGTCGCTTAATCACCCGCGGGTGGCGTTTGTTTCAACTATTTTGCAGGGCATACTCAGCCTGGGTCTGCTGGCGCTGGGTATTATCCTGATTGTTTTTTTAGGCAAAGAGACGCTGCATCTGGCCATTGCGCTCTTCGCGCCGGTACAGACCAGCAAATATGAGCTTGTCGAAGGGCTGGTGGTTTACTTTCTCTATTTCGAATTTATTGCCTTGATTGTGAAGTATTTTCAGTCCGGGCTTCACTTCCCGCTGCGCTACTTTGTCTATATCGGCATTACGGCGATTGTGCGGTTGATCATTATCGATCATGAGTCGCCGATGGATGTGCTGATCTACTCGGCGGCGATCCTGCTGTTAGTGATCACGCTGTGGATCTGTAACTCCCAGCGCCTGCGCCGCGAATAAAAAAGGCGGCCTGTTCAGGCCGCCGAAATTGAGGGTGCAGTGGCAATAACAACAAGGGTATGACAACGATGAAATTTAGCCCTTCACCCCGCCGGCCGTCAGGCCATTGACCAGCCAGCGCTGCGCCAGCAGGAACACCAGGGTAATCGGGATGGCGGAGAGCACCGCCGCGGCGGCGAAATCGCCCCATAAGTAGTTCTGCGGGTTGAGATACTGCTGCATCCCCACCGCCAGCGTGTAGCTGTCGACATCGCGCAGCAGCAGCGAGGCGACCGGCACTTCGGTAATGGCCGCAATAAACGACAGAATAAACACCACCGCCAGAATCGGCACCGACAGCGGCAGCAGCACCAGGCGGAACGCCTGCCACGGCGTCGCGCCATCCAGCGAGGCGGCCTCTTCCAGCGAGCTGTCGATCGTCTCGAAATACCCCTTGATCGTCCAGACATGCAGTGCGATCCCACCGAGATAGGCGAAGATCACTCCACCGTGCGTATTCAGCCCAATAAACGGAATGTACTGGCCTAAACGATCGAACAGGGCATAGAGCGCCACCAGCGACAGCACCGCCGGGAACATCTGGAAAATCAGCATCCCTTTCAGCAGCGTCGCTTTACCGCGAAAACGCATACGGGCAAAGGCGTAGGCGCAGGTGGTGGAGAGCGCGACAATGCCGATAGCGGTAATCACGGCGATCTTCACCGAGTTCCACAGCCATAACAGCACCGGGAAGGGCGGCGGGGTGACGCGCCCATCGGCATGCTCAACGCTAAAGCCCAGCGCCAGCCGCCAGTGCTCCCAGGAGATGCGCTCCGGGATCAGGCTGCCGGTGGCGAAGTTGCCTTCACGCAGTGAAATGGCGATCACCATCAGCAGCGGGAACATAATCGCGGCGATAAACAGCAGCAGTAACGCATGGGTGAAAAAGAGCCGCAGCTTTTGCGATTTCGCCTGCACCATAGCCATAGTTTTCCTCCTCCTTAATCGAATTTCATGCGCGTGGCTTTCAGATTGACGATGGCCAGCGCGCCTACCAGCAGGAAGATCAGCGTGGCGATAGCCGCCGCAAGACCGAAGTCCTGGCCGCCGCCGCCTTCAAAGGCGATGCGGTAGGTGTAGCTCACCAGCAGGTCGGTATAGCCCGCCGGCGTGGTGGTGCCGATGCGATCCGGGCCGCCGTTGGTCAGCAGCTGGATCAGCACGAAGTTGTTAAAGTTAAAGGCAAAGCTGGCGATCATCAGCGGCGTCAGGGGCTTGATCAGCAGCGGGAAGGTGATGCGGAAAAAGTTCTGTAACGGCCCGGCGCCGTCCATTGCCGAGGCTTCATAGAGATCTTCCGGGATCGCTTTCAGCAGCCCCATGCAGAGGATCATCATGTAGGGGTAGCCGAGCCAGGTGTTGACGATCACTACCATCGCGCGGGCTGTATTCGGATCGCTAAACCACGCCGGTTTAATGCCGAACAGTGCGCTCAGCATCATGTTGATCTCACCAAAGCTCTGGTTGAACAGCCCTTTAAAGATCAGGATCGAGATAAACGACGGCACGGCGTAAGGCAGGATCAGCAACAGCCGGTAGACAGCTTTACCCTTTAACGACTCCCACTGCACGACGCAGGCCAGCACCATGCCGACCGCTACCGTCAGCACCACGGTGAGGATGGAGAAGATCACCGTCCAGATAAAAATCTCGATAAACGGTTTCTGAATACCTTCATCGGTAAAGACGCGGGTGAAGTTATCCCAGCCGATAGTGACGGTATAACCGGGGCTCAGTTTCTCACTGCCCCAGCTGCCGTCAGCGTTAAGCGCCTGGTAGAAGCCGGTCTGGTTGTTCGGGCGATACTTGACGCCGCTCTGGTTATTGAGCAGCGTGCCGTCCTGCTCAACCTGATAGAGCGGGCGGGTGCCGGAGAACTGGCGCAGCGAGCTCATCGCCACTTTGCTCTCATCCGGCAGTACCGCGGTGAGCTGGTTCAGCCCCTGGCGGTTTTGCGTAATCACACGCAGATTGGCGCGCTCGCCCGCAGGCAGCGCATCGACCTCTTTAACCTTCAACTGCTGTTCGCCGCCGGGTTTAAAAGCGTCGGAGAGATAGTGTTTGCCGCTCTCGCCATCCGTCAGCGCTAACTGCCACTTATCCCCGTCCGGATAGAGCCCGAAGTTATAGGCTTTGCCCGCCTGATATGAGCGGTCGAGCAGCACCTGCTGTGCGCGCTCCTGGGTGAGCTGGTTAGTGCTGCTGTAGTTGGTAAAGGCGATGGCGATGGTACAAATCAGCGGGAAGAGGACGAACAGCCCCATCCCCGCAAGTCCCGGATAGACATAGCGCCAGGCGTACGCTTTACGATTGGCAAAAATGTAGAGGCCCGCCGAACTCAGCACGAGCGTGGTGATGGCAAAAAGGTATTCCCCCTGGGCATACATCATGACGACAAGGTAAGCCACCAGCAGCCCAATTACGGCGATGGCAGCCCATGCAACCTGCGAGCTTTGCCACCAGTGGCGTTTTCTTACAACATCCATGGGAGTGTCCTCTCTACACGCCCCTTTTCACGCCGCTTCGTTGTTGGCGAGGCAGCGTGAAATCTGGCATGTATACAGCCTGTCCAGTTAGCCCTGCTCCGTGAGGAACAGGGCCGTTACGTTCTTACTTAGTGATGCGGCCCTGCGCATCTTTCAGCGCTGCATCCACGGTCTGGCGACCGGTGACAGCGTTGATCACCGCGGTACGGGTGGCGTACCAGAAGGCGGACATTTGCGGGATATTCGGCATGATTTCGCCGGTTTTAGCGTTCGCCATGGTGGCGGCGATGCGCGGATCTTTCGCTAACTGATCCTGATAAGATTTCAGCGCTACCGCACCGAGCGGTTTGTCTTTGTTCACTTCCGCCAGGCCTTCATCGGTCAGCAGGTAGTTTTCAAGGAACTCTTTCGCCAGCTCTTTGTTCGGGCTGGCGGCGTTGATACCTGCGCTCAGCACGCCGACGAAGGTTTTCGACGGTTTACCGTTGAAGGTTGGCAGTTGCGCGACGCCGTAGTTGATTTTGCTCTTGTCGATATTGGTCCATGCCCACGGCCCGTTGATGGTCATCGCCGTTTCGCCTTTGTTAAACGCGGCTTCGGCAATCGAGTAGTCGGTGTCGGCATTCATGTGCTTGTCTTTGATCAGTTTCACCAGGAAACTGAGACCGGCTTTCGCGCCCGCGTTATCCACGCCAACATCTTTCACATCATATTTGCCGTTTTCATACTTAAAGGCGTAACCGCCATCGGCGGCAATCAGCGGCCAGGTGAAGTAGGGCTCTTGCAGGTTGAACATCAGCGCGCTCTTGCCTTTCGCCTTCAGTTCTTTATCCAGCGCCGGGATCTCTTCCCAGGTTTTCGGCGGGTTCGGCACTAAGTCTTTGTTATAAATCAGCGACAGGGATTCTACAGAGACCGGGTAGGCGATCAGCTTGCCGTTGTAGCGCACCGCGTCCCAGGTGAAGGGAACCAGTTTGTCCTGGAAGGCTTTGTCCGGCGTCACTTCTGCCAGCAGGCCAGATTGTGCGTAGCCACCGAAACGGTCATGCGCCCAGAAGATGATATCCGGGCCGTCGCCGGTCGCTGCAACCTGCGGGAACTTCTCTTCCAGCTTGTCCGGGTGCTCAACGGTCACTTTGATGCCGGTATCTTTCTCGAATTTTTTACCCACTTCGGCCAGGCCGTTATAGCCTTTGTCGCCGTTAATCCAGATAACCAGCTTACCTTCTTCGATTTTGGCAAGGGCAGAGGCGGAGAACATCATCGTTGCCACTGCGGACAATGCGAGGATGCGTGCGCCTGTTTTGATTTTCATATATCCCGTCCTTTAGATGATGTGCTCATGAATACGCATAAGGTGGTTTGACGGGAGTAGTCTCCTTTTTTGGCAAGCGCTTCTCATCATCCCCGCCCCTACGCCCCTGGGGTGATTTGTGTGATCTCTGTTACAGAGATTTTCGTTATGTGTCGCAGCGCACATAAAAATGCGCCGTTTTTTGCAAAGCCGGTCACGAAATTACCCGCCGCCCGCTCGTCGGGGGGGCAGAGCAGCGCGTCTCATCCTCCCATCTCCTCCCCCATAAAAAACGCAGGGGGTGGAGGATTCGCCGGAAAAATCGTTACGCCATAGTCAGGCCACTTTGAATGTATCCGTTGGTATCAGGTTGTAACGAAGGGAGATGGGGATGGCGAGCGTACAGCTGCGAAATGTCACGAAAGCCTGGGGCGATGTGGTGGTATCGAGAGATATCAGTCTGGACATTCACGAAGGTGAGTTCGTCGTGTTTGTCGGCCCGTCAGGCTGCGGTAAGTCAACGCTGCTGCGCATGATTGCCGGGCTGGAGACGATTACCAGCGGGGATCTGCTGATTGGCGATACCCGCATGAATGATGTGCCGCCCGCTGAGCGCGGTATCGGCATGGTGTTCCAGTCCTATGCGCTCTATCCACACCTGTCGGTGGCGGACAATATGTCATTCGGCCTCACGCTCGCGGGCGCGAAGAAAGATTTGATTAAATCGCGCGTCACCCAGGTCTCCGAAGTGCTGCAACTGGGGCACCTGCTGGAGCGTAAACCGAAGGCGCTCTCCGGTGGCCAGCGTCAGCGCGTGGCAATTGGCCGTACGCTGGTGGCCGAGCCGCGCGTTTTTCTGCTCGATGAACCCCTCTCTAACCTCGACGCCGCGCTGCGCGTGCAGATGCGTATTGAGATCTCCCGTCTGCACAAGCGCCTGCGCCGCACGATGATTTACGTCACCCACGATCAGGTCGAAGCGATGACGCTGGCGGACAAAATCGTGGTGCTGGACGCCGGGCGCGTGGCGCAGGTCGGCAAGCCGCTCGAGCTTTATCACTACCCGGCAGATCGCTTTGTCGCAGGCTTTATCGGCTCGCCGAAGATGAACTTCCTGCCGGTAAAAGTGACCGCCACGGCGATTGAGCAGGTGCAGGTTGAGCTGCCCAACCGCCAGCAGGTGTGGCTGCCGGTCGACAGTGCGAACGTGCAGGTCGGCGCCAATATGTCGCTCGGTATTCGCCCGGAGCATCTGCTGCCCAGCGATATCGCCGATGTCACGCTCTCCGGCACTGTTCAGGTCGTCGAACAGCTTGGTCACGAAACACAGATTCATATCCAGATCCCCGCAATACGTCAGAACCTGGTCTACCGCCAGAACGACGTGGTGCTGGTAGAAGAGGGTGCCACATTCGCCATCGGCTTACCGCCGGAGCGTTGCCATCTGTTCCGCGAAGATGGCACCGCCTGCCGCCGGTTGCATAAAGAACCTGGCGTTTAAGCTACCCCACAAAGAGATTACACAAAGCCATTCGCATGATGTCGAGGCGGCAACGGCATGCACTTTGTGCGCTTACAAACGTAGGCGCACGGGTGAATACGGCAGCCAACAAAGCGTTAGCCGGACGGGGGCGTGTAAAAAAAGAAAAGCAAGCTCTCAGGAGATAGAACGATGATTACTCTGCGCAAAGTTCCTCTGGCAATCGCCATTACGGCAGGCATTTTGTCTGCTCAGGCGGGCGCTGTTGATTTTAAAGGTTATGCACGTTCCGGCATTGGCTGGACCGGCAGCGGCGGCGAGCAGCAGTGCTTCCAGGCCACCGGTGCGGGCTCCAAGTACCGTCTCGGCAACGAATGTGAAACCTATGCAGAATTAAAACTCGGTCAGGAAGTGTGGAAAGAAGGCGATAAAAGCTTCTACTTCGACACTAACGTAGCCTATTCCGTCGCCCAGCAGAATGACTGGGAAGCGACCGATCCTGCCTTCCGTGAAGCGAATGTGCAGGGTAAAAACCTGATTGACGCGCTGCCAGGTTCAACCATCTGGGCAGGTAAACGCTTCTACCAGCGTCATGATGTCCACATGATCGACTTCTACTACTGGGATATCTCCGGTCCGGGCGCGGGTCTGGAAAACGTTGATCTTGGCTTCGGCAAACTCTCTCTCGCCGTGACTCGCTCAACGGAAGCGGGTGGTTCTTCCACCTTCTCCAGCAACAATATTTACGATTACAACAGAAAAACCGCTAACGACGTCTTTGACGTGCGTTTAGGCCAGATGGAAGTCAACCCGGGCGGCACACTGGAACTGGGTGTGGACTATGGTCGTGCAAACACGCGTGATGGTGAATACCTGAATGGTGCCACGTCGACCAAAGATGGCTGGATGTTCACCGCTGAGCATGTTCAGAGCATGCTGAAAGGCTATAACAAATTTGTGGTTCAGTACGGGACTGATGCTCTGACCTCGCAGGGCAAAGGGCTTTCTCAGGGCAGCGGTGTCGGTATTGATACCAACAGCACCTTCCCGAATAACGCCTACAGCACCAACAACAACGGCTCGCTGCTGCGTATTCTCGACCACGGTGCCATCTCTCTTGGCGATAGCTGGGACCTGATGTATGTCGGTATGTACCAGGACATCGACTGGGATAACAACAACGGCACCAAATGGTGGACCGTGGGTGTGCGCCCAATGTACAAGTGGACGCCGATCATGAGCACCCTGCTGGAAGTTGGCTATGACAACGTGAAATCCCAGCGTACTAACGACACCAACAACCAGTACAAAATCACCCTCGCGCAACAATGGCAGGCTGGCGACAGCATCTGGTCCCGTCCGGCAATCCGCGTCTTCGCAACCTACGCGAAATGGGATGAGAAATGGGGCTACAACTACAACGGTAATCCTGGCAACAACGTCGACTACTCGCTGGCAACCCGCAACGGAACCGGCGGTCAGACCTTCGGTCGCGGCGACAACGACGAGTGGTCCTTCGGCGCTCAGATGGAAATCTGGTGGTAAGCCTGATAGCAGTCTGATGACCAAAAGAGGGGCGCAAGCCCCTCTGATCCTTACAAACAGCGCGCTATTGCCTGGCTACCGCTGTTCTGCATCCTGAAGGTGATAACAATGAAAATGAAAAAAAGTCTCATCGCCCTGTCCCTCTCCGTCGGTTTACTGGCGAGCGTACCGGGTATCACGCTGGCTGATGTCAATATCGTGCCGCAAAATACCGCCGCTGCGCCCGCGATCCCAACCTCAGCTTTACAGCAGCTTAACTGGACGCCTGCCGATACCAGTAATACCCAGTCGGTACAGCTCTCTACTGGCGGGCAGCATCTTAATGTTGCCGGTATTACCGGCCCGGTTGCCGCCTTTAGCGTACCGGCAAACATCGGCGAGCTGACCCTGACACTTACCAGCGAAGTTAATAAAGAGAGCGGTGTTTTCGCGCCAAATGTGCTGGTTTTCGATCAAAACATGGCACCTGCGGCCTACTTTCCCGGTAGCTACTTTACCTATCAGGAGCCGGGCGTGATGAGCGCCGATCGGCTGGAAGGGGTAATGCGGCTGACGCCCGCGCTGGGCCAGCAGAAACTCTACATTCTGGTCTTTACCACGCAGAGCGATCTGCAAAAAACCACAACCCTGCTCGATCCTGCTAAAGCCTATGCCAAAGGCGTGGGCAACGCGGTTCCTTCGATTCCCGACCCCATTGCCCGCCATATCACCGATGGCGTGGTTAAGCTGAAAGTGAAAAACAGCAGCAGCTCAAGCATCCTGGTTGGCCCGCTGTTTGGCTCCTCGGCACCGAGTGCGGTGACGGTCGGCAACACCGCCGCACCAGCCTATAACACGCAGCCTGCACCAGCGCCGGTGGCTGAACCGGCTCCGGCGCCTGCCGCGAAAAGCGAGCCGATGCTCAATGATACCGAGAGCTACTTTAACCGGGCGATCAAACAGGCGGCTGAGAAGGGTGATATCGATAAGGCCCTGAAATTATTGAATGAAGCGGAGCGTCTCGGGTCGAAAACTGCCCGTGCCACTTTTATCAGCAGTGTAAAAGGCAAGGGGTAAACTCTCCCCACGTTGTTGATACTTGCAGTAACTGGTGCGTCGCCAGACGCACCTTTTTTTCCGCCGTGCGGGCGCGCTGTTGCGTAACTGTTGCACGGATGAAAAGCGAATAAACTTTCCCGCCACTCACTCATCGGTTCTGCGATACACTACTGCGACGTTATGTACCGGAGAGTATGGCATGTCACATCCTGCGCTTACGCAATTGCGTGCGCTGCGCTACCTGGACGCAATCCCCGCGCTGGAACCGCAACTGCTCGAGTGGCTGTTGCTGGAAGATTCCATGACCAAACGTTTTGAACAACAGGGCAAAAAGGTCACGGTTACGCTAATCCGCGAGGGGTTTGTCACGCCTGATGAGATCGCCGAAGAGCGCGATCATCTGCCCGATGAAGCCCGTTACTGGCTGCGGGAAATCCTGCTCTGCGCCGACGGCGAGCCGTGGCTTGCCGGTCGCACCGTGGTGCCCGAGTCAACCCTGAGCGGCCCGGAACTGGCGCTACAGAAGCTGGGGAATACGCCGCTGGGGCGATATCTTTTCACCTCTTCTACACTTACGCGTGACTTTATTGATATTGGACGCCACGAGCAGTTATGGGGGCGGCGTTCCCGCCTGCGTCTCGGCGGAAAACCGCTGATGTTGACCGAACTGTTTCTGCCCGCGTCACCGCTGTACTAAGAGGAACTGAAAATGGAGTGGAGTCTCACGCCAACTAAACTGTTGGCCTTTCATCGGCTGATGCGTACGGACAAACCGATTGGTGCGCTGTTACTGCTGTGGCCGACGCTGTGGGCGCTGTGGGTGGCAACACCGGGCGTACCGCCGCTGTGGATTTTGTTAGTGTTTGTCGCTGGCGTCTGGCTGATGCGCGCGGCTGGCTGCGTAGTGAATGATTACGCGGATCGTAAATTTGACGGGCATGTAAAGCGCACCGCGAATCGTCCATTACCGAGCGGCGCGGTGACGGAAAATGAGGCGCGCGGGCTGTTTATCATCCTTGTGCTGCTGGCTTTTGCGCTGGTGCTTACCCTCAATTTGATGACCATTCTGCTCTCGGTCGCGGCGCTGGGCCTGGCCTGGATCTATCCGTTTATGAAGCGCTATACGCATCTGCCGCAGGTGGTGCTGGGCGCGGCGTTTGGCTGGTCGATACCGATGGCGTTTGCCGCTGTGAGCGAGTCCGTGCCGCTGAGCTGCTGGATTATGTTCTTCGCCAACATCCTGTGGGCGGTGGCCTATGACACCGAATATGCGATGGTCGATCGCGACGATGATGTGAAGATTGGTATCAAGTCGACGGCGATCCTGTTTGGACGCCACGACAAGCTGATTATCGGCATTTTGCAGGTGCTGGTGATGGCGATGATGGCGGCAGTTGGCTGGTTGAACGGGCTGGGGTGGATCTATTACGCCACCGTGCTGATCGCCGGGGCGCTGTTTGTCTATCAGCAGGTGTTGATTGCAGG
Organism: Kosakonia sp. CCTCC M2018092; assembly: GCF_003864115.1. NCBI lineage: Bacteria > Pseudomonadati > Pseudomonadota > Gammaproteobacteria > Enterobacterales > Enterobacteriaceae > Kosakonia > Kosakonia sp. CCTCC M2018092. The sequence continues at coordinate 4,423,795 of NZ_CP034225.1, read as the reverse complement.
CCGCGAGCGCGATGCCTGTTTTAAAGCCTTTCTGAATAATAACTACGTTGGTCTGGTGCTGTTTCTGGGGTTGGCGGTGAGTTATCTACACGTATAACGCGGGTTTGTCGGGGTTGCGCGCGTCGTTGCTGCGCTCGTGCAATGAATTGACGGGTTCGGGCGCTGAGTTGCCGGATGGCGGCTGCGCCTTATCCGGCCTACGGGTTCGGAGCCGCTGAAACCGCCCAGGCCGGATAAGCGTTAACGCACCATCCGGCTGTTACCATACGGTTTCAGCGTTATTACGTAGGCCGGATAAGCGTTTACGCGCCATCCGGCAATGACCATACAGTTCCAGCGTTACCCCGTAGGCCGGATAGGCGTTTACGCGCCATCCGGCAATGAGCATACCCTTCAGCATTACCACCCAGGCCGGATAAGCGTTTACGCGCCATCCGGCACTTCCGTCACTCCGCTTGCGTCGCGCTCTCAATCGTTAAACGCACATCCGATGTCATCAGCTCCGCCAGCATCTGGTAAACGCCAAGCGTGCGCGCCGGATCGGCGTCGCCGGTATCGCTGATATAACCCTCGTCGCGCAGCGTCAGCACCAGCGTGCTGAAGACCGCTTTATCGAAGAACTCCGGCGCGTTGATGCCATGCAGCACCGACAGGCGCTGCGCCAGCGTACGGCTCTCTTTCTCCAGCGTACTGCGGTTCATCGCCGGGTTGGCGCTCAGCAGCCAGAAGGTGATGGCATAACGCTGCAACGTCTCGCGCGCGCCTGCGGCCAGCAGTTGCAGAGTGCGTGAGTGTGCCGGATTGATGCTGAGAAGATCCTCTTTCAGGGTAATCAGCCCCTGGCGCACCAGCTCCTGAATCAGCTTATCCAGCACCTCTGCCAGCTCTGCGTTTTCCCAGCGCAGGAACAGCTCGGCTTTAAGCATCGGGTAGAGAAGCTCAACGTGACGCAGAATTTCGCCGCGTGAGATCGCGCGATGCTGAGTGACAATCGCCGCGATCAGCGACGGCAGCATCAGCATGTGCGCAATGTTGTTGCGGTAATAGGTCATCAGCACCGCCTGCTCGCGCGGCAGGATGATGATATCGCCGATGGTGTCCTTCTCGACCTCAAACTTGTTCATCTGCAGCGCGTGAGCAATAAGCTCGGCAGCGCTGGCGGATGGTGCGGTAGAGTCCGGCGAGTAGGGCACATTGCGCATCAGCTCGAGGTAGCAGTTAAGCTGCTCGGTCAGCTGCTCGCGCGTCAGCGAGCGCTGGCGCGAAGCCAGAAGCGCCGTACAGCAGAGGTTCATGGCGTTCGCCGCCCCGGCGTTATTGATGCGAACCATCAGATCTGCAGCGATGCTGTTAACCGTCGGCGTCAGCCATGCCGGGCGGATCGCTTCAATCGGATCGATCGATTCACGCCACTCCGGCACATGATGGTTCAGGTAGTTCATCAGCGGGATCGGCTCGCCGAAGTTCACATAGCCCTGACCGAGGTTACGCAGCTTGCTGAGGCCGCGCAGCATCTGCAGCAGGCTCTCTTTCTCTTTCGTCGCACCGCGCAGCTCTTTGGCGTAGGTGCCGACTTCCATCACATGCTCATAGCCGATATAGATAGGCACCAGCGTGATTGGGCGTGTGCCGCCGCGCAGCATTGCCTGGATAGTCATCGACAGGGTACCGGTTTTCGGATCGAGCAGACGCCCGGTACGCGAGCGACCGCCCTCAACGAAATACTCTACCGAATAACCACGGCTGAAGAGCTCGCCCAGATATTCACGGAACACCGTCGAATAAAGCTTGTTGCCTTTAAAGGTACGGCGAATAAAGAAGGCGCCAAGACGGCGGAAAATCGGGCCGGCGGGCCAGAAGTTGAGGTTGATCCCGGCCGCAATATGCGGCGGCACCAGACCCTGGTGGTAAAGCACGTAGGAGAGCAGCAGGTAGTCCATGTGGCTGCGGTGGCAGGGCACATAAACAATTTCATGGCCTTCGTGCGCCAGCTGGCGTACGCGCTCAGCGTTGTGCACGTTGATCCCCTGATAGAGCCGGTTCCACGTAAAGCCGAGGATACGGTCGGTCAGGCGAATCATCTCGTAGGAGAAGTTAGCGGCAATCTCTTCCATCAGCGCGATAGCGTTCTGCTGCGCCTTATCGTGGGAGATCTTTTTGCTGCGCGCTTCATCTTCCACCGCACGGGCAATCGCTTTAGACGACAGCAGCTTATTGAAGAGATCCTGGCGCGCCGGCAGACGCGGGCCAACGGCGGCCAGACGCTGACGGGCGAAGTGCATACGCGCCACGCGCGCCAGTTTCTGCGCGATGATCTTATCCGTGCCGTGTTCAGTCGCCATGCGGCGCAGCGAAACCGGCGGGGAGAAGCGCACAAAGCTGTCGCGGCCAAGCCACGACACAGCGAAGAATTTCTGTACACCGTTGAGCATGCGCAACGGCGGGTTGATTTCACCCTTTTCACGCCCTGGCGAGCGGCCAAACATCACCGATACCGGCACCATCTGCACATCCAGATCGGGATGGCTGCGGTGCAAATCCAGGTAGTCGTGGAAGAGTTTGATCGACTCTTCTTTCGGCGTGTAATAGGTGAATACGCGCGGGCCGCCGTGAATAAATACGTAGCGTGGCAGCAGCGCGCCATCGATCTCCAGCGGTTCGAGGGGATCGGGTAATTCATGCGCCAGGCACTGCTCGCGCAAGGTCATTAAGTCTGCCTTTGAGTTATAAGGCAGCACGTACATAATAGGACGTGATGTATCGAGCCCCAGTTCCTGTGCAGGTTCTGCGGGGATCGATTTACTTTTTACCAGCACGCTTAATGGTAAGTTCAGTAATTTGTAGTAAATTCGTGGCCAGCCGGACATAAAGGGTGTAAAGCCTCTGGTTATTAATAGTGCCATTGCGCCGCAAGAATATCAGAAAGCACGCATAATTTCTGTGGTACCGCTGCGTGTACCACTACTCATTGACGCTTAATAGTTAAAAAGGTTCTTTTCATGGCCAATAATACCACCGGTTTTACCCGGATCATTAAAGCCGCAGGATATTCGTGGAAAGGCGTCCGCGCAGCCTGGATTAATGAAGCTGCATTTCGCCAGGAGGGCGTCGCCGTTGTTCTGGCTATTATTATTGCTGCATTTTTGGATATTGATGTCATTACTCGCGTCCTGCTTATTGGCTCGGTCACGCTGGTGATGGTTGTTGAAATCCTCAACAGCGCTATCGAAGCGGTTGTGGACCGTATTGGCCCTGAGTTCCATGAGCTTTCCGGCCGGGCAAAAGATATGGGCTCGGCAGCGGTGCTGATGACAATCTTACTGGCGCTCTTTACCTGGATCTCGCTTCTTTGGTCACATTTTCGATAGCGTTTCCATAATTCTATAACACTCTGGATTTTTGCTTAAATGTGGTTTCAAAATCGCCGTTGACTGTATATACTCACAGCATAACTGTATATACACCCAGGGGGCGGGATGAAAGCATTAACGGCCAGGCAGCAAGAGGTGTTCGATCTGATTCGCGATCGCATCACCCAAACCGGTATGCCACCGACGCGTGCGGAAATCGCACAGCAATTGGGGTTCCGTTCCCCAAATGCAGCCGAAGAACACCTTAAAGCGCTGGCGCGCAAAGGGGTGATCGAAATCGTATCTGGTGCATCGCGCGGTCTTCGCTTGCTGCTTGAAGAAGAGAACGATATCGGTCTGCCGCTGATTGGTCGCGTCGCTGCGGGTGAGCCGCTGCTGGCACAGCAGCATATCGAAAGCCACTATCAGGTCGATCCGAATCTCTTTAAACCGCATGCGGACTTCCTGCTGCGCGTTAGCGGGATGTCGATGAAAGATATCGGTATTATGGACGGCGATCTGCTGGCGGTGCATAAAACCCAGGATGCGCGTAACGGCCAGGTGATCGTCGCCCGTATCGAAGATGAAGTGACGGTGAAGCGCCTGAAAAAACATGGCAATACCGTTGAGCTGCTGGCAGAAAACAGCGACTTTTCCCCGATTGTGGTCGATCTGCGTAAGCAGAACTTCACCATTGAAGGGCTGGCAGTCGGCGTGATCCGTAACGGTGAATGGCTGTAACGCCTCTTTTCTCTGCTGTGGCGCCCCGTTTAGCGCCGCAGCGCCACGCTTCTCCTCTTTAACGACGCTTACGCTATGCCGCTGTTAACCGCATCCGACAAAGCTTTGTGGCGGCTTGCGCTGCCGATGATTTTATCCAATATCACCGTTCCCCTGCTGGGCTTGGTTGATACGGCGGTGATTGGTCATCTGGATAGCCCCGTCTACCTTGGCGGCGTGGCGATTGGCGCAACGGCAACCAGCTTCCTCTTTATGCTGCTGCTGTTTCTGCGTATGAGCACCACCGGGCTGACCGCCCAGGCATTTGGTGCGAAAAATCCTTCTGCACTCTCACGTGCGCTCGTCCAGCCTCTGCTGCTGGCGCTCGGCGCAGGGGTTGTCATTGCGCTGTTACGCACGCCGCTTATCGACCTGGCGCTGCATATTACCGGCGGCAGTGAGGCGGTGCTGGAGCAGGCGCGACGCTTTCTTGCCATTCGCTGGCTCAGTGCACCCGCCTCGCTGGGCAATATGGTGCTGCTTGGCTGGCTGCTCGGCGTGCAGTATGCCCGTGCACCGGTGATACTGCTGGTGGTCGGCAACCTCTTCAATATCGTTCTCGATCTCTGGCTGGTGATGGGCCTGCATATGAATGTGCAGGGCGCTGCGCTCGCCACCGTTATCGCGGAATATGTCACCTTCTTTATCGGCCTGCTGATGGTGTGGCAGGTTTTACGCCGACAGGCTATCTCTCTTTCGATGCTGAAATCCGCCTGGCGCGGCGGCGTTCGCCGCTTGCTGGCGCTCAATCGCGATATCATGCTGCGCTCGCTGCTGCTGCAACTCTGCTTTGGCTCCATCACCGTGCTGGGCGCGCGTCTCGGCAGCGAAACGGTCGCCGCCAACGCGGTGCTGATGATGTTCCTCACCTTTACCGCCTACGCGCTGGACGGCTTTGCCTATGCCGTCGAAGCCCACTCTGGTCAGGCTTACGGCGCGCGCGATGGCAGCCAGCTGCTGCACGTCTGGCGCGCGGCCTGCAGGCAGGCAGGGCTTGTGGCGCTCGCCTTTGCCCTTGTCTACACGCTGGCGGGCAGCACGATTATTGCGCTGTTGACCTCCATTCCTGAACTGCAGGCGGTTGCCGGGCACTATCTCATCTGGCAGGTGATACTGCCGCTGGTGGGAGTATGGTGCTATTTGCTCGACGGCATGTTTGTGGGGGCGACGCGCGCAGCTGAAATGCGTAACAGTATGGCGGTTGCCGCTGCCGGTTTTGGTCTGACTCTGCTGACGGTGCCGTGGCTTGGCAACCACGGTTTATGGCTCTCTCTGGGCGTTTTCCTTGCGCTGCGTGGTATCACGCTGGCGCTAATCTGGCGTCATCACTGGCGCAACGGCAGCTGGTTTGCCAATGCCGACAATGCATGAGGATCTGCGGCTTCGTCTGGCGTGTATGGTTAAAGATTCCGAATAAAAAACCAAACGCCGAATCCTTATCTACAATAATTAATACGTTCAGCACGCAAGAACGTCATTTTAACCGAACGATAAGGAGTCAATTATGAACAAAGACGAAGTCGGCGGTAACTGGAAACAGTTTAAAGGCACTGTTAAAGAGAAATGGGGCAAATTGACCGATGACGACATGACCGTCATTGAAGGTAAACGTGACCAGCTGGTAGGTAAAATCCAGGAACGTTACGGTTACGCGAAAGACGAAGCGGAGAAGGAAGTTACGGATTGGGAAACTCGTAACGAATACCGCTGGTAGCCAACACTTCCCCCTCAAGTGTATTAACCCTCACAGGCTACCCTGCCCGTAGGTACAAGGATGTACCTCCCTACTCACCCTTATCTTCCATGTTTTATCTGCAATCCCTTCATCTTTCACGTTTTATCCGCGTTGGCTGCTCTTGCTCACATGGGTCACATACTTATCTATGCTCCCAATCCCTTCATCTTTCACGTTTTATCTGCGTTGGCTGCTCTTGCTCACATGAGTCACATACTTTCGTATGCTCCCCATGATTCGCGCGTTTGCCGCCTTGCTAAAACGCGAAATCTTTTGGGATTGCCTTGTACCTTGTAAAAGAGAAACAGAAACACAAAAGTAAAAATCTCTAACGTGGTTTCTTCTTCACCTGCAGGCTGTGATCGTGCTGGCAATGGTCGTGATGACGGCAGGCTTCGACTTCCACGCAGGCCGCGCATAAACCGTGGGCTTCAATCACGTTATGGCGCAGGGCAAAGCCCATCTTCGCCGCCAGGGCGTGCATGATATCTTCCACCCCTTCCGCCTGCTCCTCTTTAACCGCACCGCAGCGGTCGCAGATAAACATCGCAGAGGTATGCGTCGGTTGATCGAAGAGATGGCACAGCACATAGCTGTTCGTGGACTCCACCTTATGCACAAAACCCTGCTCGAGCAGAAAATCGAGCGCGCGATAAACCGTGGGCGGCTTGGCCTGGGGTTCGCTTTCCCGCAGCAGGTCTAGCAGATCGTAGGCGCTGATGGCGCTCTTTTGCAGGCTCAGCAAACGTAAAACTTCCAGACGCTGTGGAGTCAGGCGCACGTTGCGCTGCGCGCACAGCTTTTCAGCCTGCACTAACATCTCTTGCGAAGTGGTCTTATCCATAGGCGCTCTCGGGTTGGTGAAAAGATGAAGCTTCACACTTTACCATGTCCTGCCTGAAACGCCGAGACCGCCAACTTTAAACACACTTTCGGAACTTTCCTTCCCGAAACGGTTTTCCTCTTCTATAAATAGTGAGTGCCATCACTATAAATATGAACCGGCCGCCCTGGAGCGTTCGGAAGAGGTAGTGCCTTTTTCTACTGTTATTCACAGCAATATAAATTCCTGTTTGTGCGCAAACTAACAGGCTTAAATACTCATCTGGCTACGAGAACATACTGTGAAAATAAATGCGAAACTTTCGGTGGTCGCCATTGCTGTCTCCTTTTTTATGGCAAATCAGGCGGGAGCAGCCAATACATGGGCAGAAGCGCGTAACGATGCAATGGGTGGAACGGGCGTCGCATCGGCAAACTATGGCAGTGGAGCACTGATCAACCCGGCGTTGCTGGCGAAGGGGCAACCGGAAGATGATGTCACCGTTATTCTGCCAAGCGTACAGGCACAAATTTCAGATAAGGACAATCTGCGCGACGAAATTGATTACATCAATGACAAAGTCGATCAGTATAAAAATGTCGTCAATAATCTGACGCCGATAGAGATTATTACCAACCCGTTTGGCACCATCGATCAATTCCAGAATGCGGCCAAAGATTTGGGTGACGAGCTGGTTAAGCTGCGTGGCAAAACCGCGCAGGCAAAAGCGGCAGCCGGTATTGCCGTCAGCATCCCTAACGATGTGCTCTCTGCGGCTTTCGTCACCAAAGCCTACGCCCACGCACGCGTTAGCTCCAATATCGATCAGCAGGATATTGATTACCTGCGCAGCATTCAGAACAGCGATGCCGTTGCGGTGCGTGAAGCGCTGGGCGCGGCGCTGTCGCCAAACGGCAGCGATGAGATCACCCGTAACCTGAACTCCACCGCTTCCGGGCGTGGCGCAATTGTTACCGACTTTGGCGTGGCGCTGGCACACCAGTTTGACGCAGGCGGCATTCCGCTCTCCGTTGGCGTAACGCCGAAGCTGCAAAAAGTGTGGGTCTACAACTACACGGCGTCGATTTATGACTACGACAGCGATGACTGGAACAGCAGCCGCTACCGCCGCGATGACACCGGCTTCAACGTTGACGTTGGCCTCGCCGCTGACCTCAATGAAAACGTGACGCTCGGTTTGACCGGTCAGAACCTGATCTCGCGTAACATCGACACTCAGGACGCCATCATCCGTAACGGCAGAACAGGCGAAGTGCGTAACTACAAAGATACCTACCAGATTAGCCCGATCGTCACCGCCGGTGCCGCCTGGCATAACGAGCTGGTAACGCTGAGTGCTGACGGCGATCTGACTGAAACCAAAGGCTTTAAGAGCGAGAAAAACTCGCAGTATGTCGGCGTCGGGGCAGAAGTGCGTCCGCTTAACTGGCTGGCAGTGCGTGCCGGTTATCGCGCTGATGTGAAAGGCGATGATAAAGATGTCTTCACCGCTGGTGTTGGCTTCTCGCCGTTCAACCGCGTTCATCTCGATCTGATGGGGCTGGTGGGCGAAGACGAAACCTGGGGTGCCGGTGCGCAGCTTAGCCTGACATTCTAAGGATTAACCGGAGGCGCTGCGCCTCCGGTTTTGCCTGTGCTATAGTAGCGCCCCTTTTTCTTTTGATGTTCAAATAATCGCCATGCTGCCAGAAAAACCGTCCTCAACATTTCCCGCTCATCGCTTCTCGATTGCCCCGATGCTCGACTGGACGGACAGGCACTGCCGTTACTTCCTGCGTCTGCTGTCGCGCCACACGCTGCTCTATACCGAGATGGTGACCACCGGGGCGATTATTCACGGCAAAGGCGATTACCTGGCGTACAGCGAGGAGGAGCATCCGGTGGCGTTGCAGCTAGGCGGCAGCGATCCCGCGCAGCTGGCTCACTGTGCGAAGCTTGCTGAAGCGCGCGGCTATGATGAAATCAACCTCAACGTCGGCTGCCCTTCTGACCGCGTGCAGAATGGCCGTTTCGGTGCCTGTCTGATGGGCGAAGCGCAGCTGGTCGCTGACTGCATTAAAGCGATGCGCGATGTCGTCTCCATTCCGGTGACGGTCAAAACCCGTATCGGCATTGACGAGCAGGACAGCTACGAATTTCTCTGCGACTTTATTGGCACCGTAGCCGGTAAAGGCGAGTGTGAAAGCTTCACGATCCACGCCCGCAAAGCCTGGCTTTCTGGCCTCAGCCCGAAAGAGAACCGCGAAATTCCGCCGCTCGATTACCCGCGCGTCTATCAGCTGAAACGCGACTTCCCGCACCTGACGATGTCGATCAACGGCGGTATCAAATCGCTGGAAGAGGCGAAAGCGCATCTTGAACATATGGATGGCGTGATGGTCGGGCGCGAAGTCTATCAAAACCCTGGCATCCTCGCGGCGGTGGACAGAGAGATTTTCGGCGTCGACACGCCGGATGCCGACCCGGTGGCAGTAGTGCGCGCAATGTACCCCTATATTGAGCGCGAACTGAGCCAGGGGGCCTATCTCGGCCATATCACTCGCCATATGCTGGGCCTGTTCCAGGGCGTGCCGGGCGCGCGTCAGTGGCGTCGCTACCTGAGTGAAAATGCGCACAAAGCGGGAGCGGATATCAATGTGGTGGAACACGCCCTCAATCTGGTGGCGTCGAAACGCTAAGGCGTGCAGATTTATTGCGCAATCGTGGGATCGGTTACGAAAGGAGTGAGCGCTTCGTCACATCCTTGAAACATTTCCCCGTGCAGTCCGGTGAAGCAAATAGGATTTAGCGCGTAAATCTGTCACTATTCCGGCGTAACGAATTCATCGCGCTGTACCCTACAATACAGCCGAACAAAAAAAGAAAGGGCTTCCTGCGGGAAGCCCTAATTCTTTCTGCACAATCACTTACGGAATCAGCAGGCTCGATCCCTGGGTCGCCCGGCTCTCCAGCGCTTCATGGGCGCGCTGCGCATCGGCGAGCGCAAACTTCTGGCTCTCAGCCACCTCCACTTTGATTACGCCGCTGGCGATCAGCGAGAAGAGTTCATTGCTCGCTTCCTGCAACTCTTCGCGCGTGGTGATGTAACCGTTCAGCGAAGGGCGGGTGGCATAGAGCGATCCCTTCTGGTTGAGAATGCCCAGATTGACGCCGGTCACCGGCCCGGAGGAGTTGCCAAAGCTGACCATCAGGCCGCGGCGGCGCAGACAGTCGAGGGAGGTTTCCCAGGTATCTTTACCAACGGAGTCGTACACCACACTCACTTTTTTACCGCCGGTCAGCTCTTTCACCCGCTCAACCACGCTCTCTTCGCTGTAGTTGATCACCTGCCAGGCACCTGCCTGCTGGGCGCGCTGTGCTTTTTGCGCCGAGCCAACGGTGCCAATCAGTTTCGCGCCGAGCGCTTTTGCCCACTGACAGGCGATCAGGCCAACGCCGCCCGCCGCAGCGTGAAACAGGAACATCTCATTGGGCTTCACTTCATAGGTTTTGCGCAGCAGATAGAAGACGGTCAGCCCTTTCAGGAAGGAGGCGGCGGCTTGTTCAAAGGAGATGGCGTTGGGCAGGACGGCGACTTTATCGGCAGGCACATTGTGCACGGAGCTGTATGCGCCCAGCCCCGATTGAGCGTAAACCACGCGGTCGCCAACTTTCACCTCCGTGACGCCAGACCCCACTTTACTGACCACCCCGGCGGCTTCGGTTCCCAGCCCGCTTGGCAGGCCCGGCGGCGGATAGAGACCGCTGCGAATGTAGGTGTCGATATAGTTAATGCCGATGGCTTTGTTTTCGACCTGCACCTCATTTTCTGCCGGATCGACGGGCGTAAACTCCACAGCCTTTAAGACTTCAGGGCCACCGTGCTGTTGAAACTCGATTCTTGTCGCCATGCTTCCTCCTGATCTGTGATAATCTCTCAACCCATTCATTACCCGGATAACTCCATTCACTATGGCAGGAAATAAACCCTTCAACAAACAGACTGAGCCCCGCGACCACAAGCTTGAGGGGATGAAAGTGCCTCCGCATTCGATCGAAGCGGAGCAGTCGGTGTTGGGCGGTTTAATGCTGGATAATGAGCGCTGGGACGACGTCGCTGAGCGCGTCGTTTCCGAGGATTTTTACACTCGCCAGCATCGCCATATCTTTACGGAAATGCACCGCCTGCAGGAGATGGGCAAACCCATCGACCTGATTACCCTTGCTGAATCGCTGGAGCAACAGGGCCAGCTCGATATTGTCGGCGGCTTCGCTTATCTCGCTGAACTGTCAAAAAATACGCCAAGTGCGGCGAACATCAGCGCGTACGCCGATATCGTGCGTGAACGTGCGGTAGTGCGCGAAATGATCGCGGTGGCGAATGAGATTGCCAATGCCGGTTTCGATCCGCAGGGCCGCAGCAGTGAAGATCTGCTCGATCTGGCCGAGTCCCGCGTATTTAAAATCGCCGAAAGCCGCGCCAACAAAGATGAAGGGCCGAAGAACATCGCCGATGTGCTTGAGGCGACGGTGGCGCGTATTGAGCTGCTGTTCCAGCAGCCCCATGATGGCGTGACCGGCGTAAACACCGGCTATGACGATCTGAACAAAAAGACCGCCGGTTTACAGCCGTCGGATCTGATTATTGTCGCGGCGCGTCCCTCGATGGGTAAAACGACGTTTGCGATGAACCTCGTCGAAAATGCGGCTATGTTGCAGGATAAGCCGGTGCTTATCTTCAGCCTTGAGATGCCCTCCGAGCAGATTATGATGCGTTCACTCGCGTCGCTGTCGCGCGTCGATCAGACCCGCATTCGTACCGGGCAGCTCGATGATGAGGACTGGGCGCGCATCTCCGGCACGATGGGCATTCTGCTGGAAAAACGTAATATCTATATCGATGACTCCTCCGGCCTGACGCCGACGGAAGTGCGCTCTCGTGCGCGGCGAATCGCCCGCGAGCATGGCGGCATTGGCCTGATTATGATCGACTACCTCCAGCTGATGCGCGTGCCGTCGCTGTCGGATAACCGTACGCTGGAAATTGCCGAGATCTCCCGCTCGCTGAAAGCGCTGGCGAAAGAGTTGCAGGTGCCGGTGGTGGCGCTGTCGCAGCTTAACCGCTCGCTGGAGCAGCGCGCCGATAAGCGCCCGGTCAACTCCGACCTGCGTGAATCGGGCTCTATCGAACAGGATGCCGACTTAATCATGTTTATCTACCGTGATGAGGTTTATCACGAAAACAGCGACTTAAAAGGCATCGCTGAAATCATTATTGGTAAGCAGCGTAACGGCCCTATCGGCACGGTACGTCTGACATTCAATGGGCAGTGGTCACGCTTCGATAACTATGCCGGGCCACAATACGACGACGAATAACGTTTCGTTACTCTTCGCGCCGCAGGTGCCTTCAACGCACCTGCCCACGAACGATCGACAAAATTGTTTTTGAGGAAAAACATGCAAGCGGCAACCGTAGTAGTTAACCGCCGCGCTCTGCGACACAATCTGCAACGCCTGCGCGAACTGGCTCCCGCCAGCCGACTGGTTGCGGTCGTGAAAGCGAACGCTTATGGACACGGTCTTCTCGAGACCGCGCGAACGCTCCCCGATGCCGATGCTTTCGGCGTCTCCCGTCTTGAAGAGGCCCTGCAACTGCGCGCAGGGGGCATTACTCAACCGATTCTGTTACTCGAAGGCTTCTTTGCCGCCAGCGATTTAACGTTGGTGGCTGAACATCAGCTGCATACGGTGATCCACAGCGTTGAACAGCTTGAAGCCCTGGAAGCCGCCACCCTGAGCGCGCCGGTGGATGTCTGGATGAAGCTCGACACCGGCATGCATCGCCTTGGCGTACACCCGCACGAAGCGGAAGCCTTCTACGCCCGCCTCAGCCAGTGCAAAAATGTGCGCCAGCCGGTGAACATCGTCAGCCACTTTGCCCGTGCCGATGAGCCCGACTGCGGCGCGACCGAGCGCCAGCTCGATCTCTTTACCACCTTTACCGAAGGCAAGCCGGGCATGCGCTCGATTGCCGCCTCGGGCGGTACGCTGCTGTGGCCGCAATCCCACTTCGACTGGGTACGCCCCGGCATCATTCTCTACGGCGTTTCGCCGCTCGACCATAAACCGTGGGGCAGCGATTTTGGCTTCCAGCCAGTAATGACGCTCACTTCGCAGCTGATTGCCGTGCGCCAGCATGCGGCAGGTGAACCGGTCGGCTATGGCGGCACCTGGCAGAGCGCGCGCGACACCCGTTTAGGCGTGGTGGCGATGGGCTATGGCGACGGTTATCCGCGCGCAGCGCCCTCCGGCACGCCGGTGCTGGTTAACGGCCGCGAAGTGCCGATTGTTGGGCGTGTGGCGATGGATATGATTTGCGTCGATCTGGGGCCAGAAGCGCAGGACAAACCCGGCGATCGCGTGGTGCTATGGGGGGAAGGTTTACCCGTCGAGCGCATCGCGCAGGCAACAAATGTGAGTGCTTACGAACTTATTACGCGCCTGACCTCAAGGGCGACCCTTATCTACATCGACTAAAAGGAACGCCCCGTGTCGCCGATGGAAATCGCCGCCTGCCTGGCTTACGCCCTCTCCGTGTGGCTTGCCGCGCGCAACAATGTGCATACGTGGTGGACGGGCATTATCGGCTGCGTGCTCTACGGCTGGGTCTTCTACTCTGTGCAGCTTTACGCGGATGTCACCCTGCAACTCTTCTTTATCGTCAGCAGCATTGCCGGCTGGATCAACTGGCTGAGGGGCAATCACGGACAGCAACTGGCGGTGCGCAAAACGCCGCTGCAACATATTGCTTTCCTGCTGGTGGGGGCGCTGATTGTCGCGGGCGGTTATGCCTGGCTGCTGCACCGTTTTACCAACGCCTGGTCGCCGTGGCTGGACTCGGCGATTATGGTCTTCAGCATTCTCGCGCAGTTTATGCTGATGGGGCGGCGGCTGGAGAGTTGGTACTTCTGGCTGCTGGTCAACACTATCGCCGTGCCGCTCTATGCCGCGCGCGATCTGTGGCTGACCGCCGGGCTTTACCTGATCTTCTGGTGTAATGCCTGGCACGGGCTTTACCAGTGGCGCAAGGCGCTGGTTAAGCCATGAAACCCTTCGCCAGTGGGCTGATTGTTGGTAAATTCGCGCCGCTGCACTGCGGTCATGAACGGTTAATCAACACCGCGCTGGCGCAGTGCGAACGCCTGTGGCTCATCAGCTACTCCGTGCCAGAACTGCCCGGCTGCGAGCCGGAGAAGCGCGAACGCTGGCTGCGGGCGCGGTTTCCCCAGTGTGAGATCCTTGTTCTGACACTGGCGCGCGTGGCGGAGTTGGGTTTAGGCCCGTTACCGCATAACGACGCCGATGGCGATCTGCATCGTCACTATGTTGCGGATATCTGTTTGCAGGTTTTGGGCTGCCATCCTGACGCGGTCTTCACGGCGGAGGAGTATGGCGACGGCTTCGCCCGCGTGCTGAGCGAACGTTTTTCCCGCCCGGTGACTCATGTGCGGCTGACGCGCGGGCAAGGTGAGGATGCGCCATCCGGGACGCTGATCCGCAGCGATGTCCACCGCTGGCGGCAGATGCTGGCCGCGCCCGTCTATCACGATTTTGTTCAGCGTATCTGCCTGCTCGGCGGTGAATCGACGGGCAAAAGCACCCTCAGCGCCGCGCTGGCAGAGGCGCTGGGAACGGCGTATGTGGCGGAGTATGGCCGCGAGCGCTGGGAAGAACAGGGTGGCGAGCTGGTGTATGACGATATGCTGGCGATTGCACAAACTCAGGTGCAACGGGAAGAGAGCACGCCCGCGGTGCGCTGGCTGGTGTGCGATACCTCGCCGCTGACCACGCTCTTTTATACGCTGACGATGTTTGGCGAAGCGCCTGCCGCGCTCTACGCGCTGGCGCAGCGGCACTATCATCTGGTGGTGTTGTGCGAGGATGATTTTCCGTTTGTGCAGGATGGCACCCGCCAGGATGAAACCTTCCGCCAGCGCCAGCAAGCCTGGTATCTCGAACAGTTGACCGAACGCGGCGTGCCGTTTATTCGCGTCAGCGGGTCGGTGGCTGAGCGCATCGCACAAGTGCGCGCAGTGCTGAGCTGTTAATCCTTATTTCGTTTCCGCTTTACTGCCCCCTCGACCTTGCCTGACTTCCGGTTTATTGTGGTGTTTCGCCCACTGTAAACCTGGAGAATACACGCGTGTTTCAGAAAGTTGACGCCTATGCCGGCGACCCGATCCTCTCATTGATGGAGCGGTTCAAAGAGGATCCCCGCAGCGACAAAGTTAACCTCAGCATCGGGCTCTATTACGACGAAGAGAGCACTATCCCGCGTTTGCAGGCGGTGGCGGAAGCCGAAGCGCGCCTCAACGCGCAGCCGCATGGCGCGTCGCTCTATCTGCCGATGGAAGGCCTTAACAGCTACCGTCACGCCATTGCGCCGCTGCTGTTTGGTGCCGGGCATGTGGTTCTTGAGCAGCAGCGTGTCGCCACCATCCAGACGCTCGGCGGCTCCGGCGCGCTGAAAGTCGGCGCAGATTTTCTGAAACGTTACTTCCCCAACTCCGGCGTCTGGGTCAGCGATCCGACCTGGGAAAACCACATCGCGATTTTTGAAGGCGCAGGCTTCGAGGTTGCTACTTACCCGTGGTATGACAACGAAACCAACGGCGTGCGTTTCGCGGCATTCCTCGAAAAATTAAACAGCTTGCCTGCGCAGAGCATTGTTCTGCTGCATCCGTGCTGCCATAACCCGACCGGTGCCGACTTAACGCCTGCGCAGTGGGATGAGGTGGTAGAGGTGCTGAAAGCGCGCACGCTGATCCCGTTCCTTGATATCGCTTATCAGGGCTTCGGCGCGGGGATGGAAGAGGATGCCTATGCGATCCGTGCGATTGCCCACGCCGGGCTGCCTGCACTGGTCAGCAACTCCTTTTCAAAAATCTTCTCCCTCTACGGTGAACGCGTTGGCGGGCTTTCGGTGGTGTGTGAAGATGCCGATGCCGCCGGGCGCGTGCTCGGTCAGCTAAAAGCGACGGTGCGCCGCAACTACTCCAGCCCGCCGAATTTCGGTGCGCAGCTGGTGGCGACGGTGCTGAACGATGCCGGGCTAAAAGCGTCGTGGCTGGCGGAAGTGGAAGCGATGCGCACTCGCATTAAGGCAATGCGTCAGACGCTGGTTGATGCACTGAATGAGGCGATGCCGACAGGGGATTTCTCCTACCTGCTCAAGCAGCGCGGTATGTTTAGTTATACCGGGCTGAGTGCTGCGCAGGTGGATCGTCTGCGCGAAGAGTTTGGCATTTATCTCGTTTCCAGTGGCCGCATCTGCGTCGCCGGGCTTAATAACCGCAACGTTCACCGCGTGGCACAAGCCTTCGCAGCAGTGATGTAAGTATTCACTTACTTCTCTCTTCACCCTCTGCAAACCGGCAGAGGGTGACCCACCAAAGCTGGCGGATTTCCCAGAAAAAACTTTGTTTCACCTCGCCCTGCGGTTATGGTCACTCAGGTTTAAGACTATTCACCTCTTTTATAAAAAACAAAGCACTGATAAGCAGGGAAAATTATGCAAAAGTTCAGACACGCGCTCGGCGCGCTCTGCCTGTGGGCGGCCTTCAGCAGCGCGGCGGTTTACGCCTCTGCGCCGACGCCGGTTACAACGGGCACTAACGTTGCAAAACTCTCTGAGCAGGCGGCGGTACACTGGGTTTCCGTGGCGCAAATCGAAAGTTCGCTGGTTGAACGCCCGCCGATGGCGGTAGGGTTTGATATCGACGATACCGTGCTCTTCTCCAGCCCCGGCTTCTGGCGCGGTAAGAAAACCTGGTCTCCGGATAGCGATGCCTATCTGCACAACCCGGAATTCTGGGAAAAGATGAATAACGGCTGGGATGAGTTCAGCATTCCCAAAGAGGTCGCGCGTCAGCTGATCGCCATGCACGTTAAACGCGGCGACACGATTTTCTTTATCACCGGCCGCAGCCAGACCAAAACCGAGACGGTGAGCAAAACTTTGCAGGATGATTTTCATATCCCTGCTGCCAATATGAATCCGGTGATTTTTGCCGGCGATCAGCCGGGGCAGAACAACAAAGTGCAGTGGCTGAAGGATAAAAAGATCCGCATCTATTACGGCGACTCTGACGGTGACATCACCGCCGCGCGCGAAAGCGAAGCACGCCCGATCCGCGTCCTGCGCGCCGCGAACTCAACCTACCAACCGTTGCCGCAGGCCGGTGCGTTTGGTGAAGAGGTGATTGTCGACTCTGATTACTAATCGATCGCCCTTTTTTAGAGAAAAAAAGGGCGTCGGGTTTCCCCTTTTGGCGACATGCTGCACACTTACAGAGGTTCATTTTTGATAAGGAGCAGTTTATGTGGCATCAACAGACGCTTACGCTTAGCCAGAAATCGCGCGGCTTTCACCTGGTCACCGATGAGGTGATCGGGCAGATTACTGCGCTTAAGAGCGTGAAAACCGGTTTGTTGCACCTGCTGCTTCAGCACACGTCCGCTTCTCTCACCCTTAATGAAAATTGCGATCCCACGGTGCGCCAGGATATGGAGCGCCACTTTTTACGTGCTGTGCCGGACAATACGCCCTATGAGCATGATTATGAAGGGCCGGATGATATGCCTGCGCATATCAAATCATCGACGCTTGGCGTGTCGCTGATGCTGCCCGTGCAGAATGGGCGCGTATTACTGGGGACATGGCAGGGGATCTGGCTGGGAGAGCATCGCATCCACGGCGGTTCGCGGCGGATTATCGCGACACTACAAGGGGAATAAACGATGACAATTTCGGAGTTACTGCAATATTGCATGGCCAAGCCTGGCGCGGAGCAGAGCGTGCACAGCGACTGGAAAGCGACGCAGATTAAGGTCGCCGACGTACTGTTTGCGATGGTGAAAGAGATTGAGGACCGCCCGGCGGTCTCACTGAAAACCAGCCCGGCGCTGGCGGAACTGCTGCGCGATCAGCACAGCGATGTGCGCCCCAGCCGCCATCTGAATAAGGCGCACTGGAGCACGGTCTATCTGGACGGCACTTTGCCAGACTCGCAAATCTACTACCTGGTGGACGCCTCGTATCAGCAGGCGATGGAGCTGGTGCCGGAGGGGATCCGGCAACAGCTCTCCGTCTGACTAGCTGAGCAGCGGTTTCAGGAACCGTGCCGTATGCGATGCTTCGCATTCGGCGACGGTTTCCGGCGTGCCGGAGACGAGGATCTCGCCGCCGCCGCTGCCGCCTTCCGGCCCCAGGTCGACAATCCAGTCTGCGGTTTTCACCACGTCGAGGTTGTGCTCAATCACCACGATGGTGTTGCCCTGATCGCGCAGCTGATGCAGCACCTCAAGCAACTGCTGAATATCGGCGAAGTGCAGACCGGTAGTCGGCTCATCAAGAATATAGAGCGTCTGCCCGGTGCCGCGTTTCGACAGCTCGCGCGCCAGCTTCACGCGCTGGGCTTCACCACCGGAAAGGGTGGTGGCTGACTGGCCGAGACGAATATAGGTCAGGCCGACATCCATCAGCGTTTGCAGCTTACGCGCCAGCGCCGGAACCGCATCGAAGAACTCACGCGCTTCTTCGATGGTCATATCCAGCACTTCGTGGATGGTCTTGCCCTTGTATTTAATCTCCAGCGTTTCGCGGTTATAGCGCTTGCCTTTGCACTGATCGCACGGCACATAGATATCCGGCAGGAAGTGCATTTCGACTTTGATTACGCCATCGCCCTGGCACGCTTCACAGCGCCCGCCGCGCACGTTAAAGCTGAAGCGCCCCGGCGTATAGCCGCGTGAACGGGACTCCGGCACGCCGGCGAAAAGTTCGCGCACGGGCGTAAAGACGCCGGTGTAGGTCGCCGGGTTGGAGCGCGGCGTACGGCCAATCGGGCTCTGGTCGATATCGATCACTTTGTCGAAGTGCTCCAGCCCCTGAATATCGCGATAAGGCGCAGGCTCGGCAATCGTCGCGCCGTTAAGCTGGCGCTGAGCGAGCGGGAAGAGCGTATCGTTAATCAGCGTCGATTTGCCGGAGCCGGAAACGCCGGTGATACAGGTGAACAGGCCGACCGGCAGCGTCAGCGTCACATCCTTCAGGTTGTTGCCGCGTGCGCCACTCAGCTTCAGCACGCGCTGCGGATCGGCTTTCACACGCTCTTTCGGCACTTCGATTTTGCGTTTACCACTCATGAACTGGCCGGTCAGCGATTCCGGCACCGCCATGATGGCTTCCAGCGGGCCTTCCGCGACCACCTGGCCGCCGTGCACACCGGCACCAGGGCCGATATCGATCACGTGATCCGCTGCGCGGATGGCATCTTCGTCATGCTCAACCACAATCACCGTGTTACCGAGGTTACGCAGGTGCACAAGGGTGCCGAGCAGACGTTCGTTATCGCGCTGGTGCAGGCCGATAGAAGGCTCATCCAGCACGTACATGACGCCGACCAGGCCTGCGCCAATCTGGCTGGCCAGACGAATGCGCTGCGCTTCACCGCCGGAGAGAGTCTCCGCCGAGCGGGAAAGCGTCAGGTAGTTCAGGCCGACGTTAACGAGAAATTTCAGACGATCGCCAATCTCTTTGAGCACTTTTTCAGCGATTTTTGCACGCTGACCGGAAAGTTTGAGATTGGTGAAGAAGTCCATCGCATGACCTATGCTCATATCAGAGATGGTCGGCAGCGGCGTATCTTCAACGTAAACATGGCGCGCTTCGCGACGCAGACGCGTCCCTTCGCAGGTGGCGCAAGGGCGGTTGCTGATGAACTTCGCCAGCTCTTCGCGCACCGCGCTCGATTCGGTCTCTTTGTAGCGGCGCTCCATATTGTGCAGCACGCCTTCGAACGGATGACGGCGCACGGAGGTATCGCCGCGATCGTTCATGTATTTGAACTCGATCGACTCTTTGCCGGAACCTGCCAGAATCACTTTCTGCACGTTGGCGCTGAGGCTCTCCCACGGCGCTTCGACGTCGAATTTGTAGTGCTCAGAGAGCGACTTCAGCATCTGGAAATAGTAGAAGTTACGGCGATCCCAGCCGCGGATAGCGCCGCCAGCCAGCGACAGCTCCGGGTTCTGGATCACGCGGTCAGGGTCGAAATATTGCTGAACGCCCAGACCGTCGCAGGTCGGGCAGGCGCCCGCCGGGTTGTTGAACGAAAAGAGACGCGGCTCCAGTTCGCGCATGCTGTAGCCGCAAATCGGGCAGGCGAAGTTCGCCGAGAAGAGCAGCTCTTCGGCTTTAGGATCGTCCATATCGGCAACGATGGCCGTACCGCCAGAGAGCTCCAGCGCGGTTTCAAAGGATTCCGCCAGGCGCTGCGTCAGATCGTCGCGCACTTTGAAGCGGTCAATCACCACTTCAATGGTGTGTTTCTTTTGCAGTTCGAGGCTCGGCGGATCGGAGAGATCGCACACTTCGCCGTCGATACGGGCGCGGATATAGCCCTGGCCTGCCAGGTTTTCGAGAGTTTTGGTGTGCTCGCCTTTACGCTCTTTGATCACCGGTGCCAGCAGCATCAGGCGCTTACCTTCCGGCTGCGACAGCACGTTATCTACCATCTGGCTGACGGTTTGCGCCGCCAGCGGCACGCCGTGATCCGGGCAGCGCGGTTCACCAACGCGTGCGTAGAGCAGGCGGAGGTAATCGTGAATTTCGGTTATGGTGCCGACGGTGGAACGCGGGTTATGCGATGTCGACTTCTGTTCAATAGAGATGGCAGGCGAGAGACCTTCAATGTGGTCAACGTCCGGTTTTTCCATCAACGACAGGAACTGGCGGGCATATGCAGAGAGCGATTCGACGTAGCGACGCTGCCCTTCTGCATAGAGCGTATCGAAAGCCAGCGAGGATTTGCCCGAACCCGACAGCCCGGTGACAACAATCAGTTTGTCGCGAGGGATGACGAGGTTGATGTTTTTGAGATTATGGGTGCGCGCGCCCCGAACTTCTATCTTATCCAATCCATTCACCTTTTACCCGGTGGAACACGTAATGCCCGGTGTGTTTGAAGGACAACCGGCGATCACAAACGGCTAATTATGACACAAATTAACCTGAATGAATATACAGTATAGGAATGCAACTTCCGCGTAAGTGTGTAAAATACGCACTTCGCGGACGATGTCTGGAACCTGCTTCGCAGCTATCAAAATGCTACGTGGAAATGGTACACTCGCGCGTTTACACTACTACGAAACGATTTCAGGAGACACGATCATGGCCAGCAGAGGCGTAAACAAGGTTATTCTCGTCGGTAATCTGGGCCAGGACCCGGAAGTACGCTATATGCCGAGTGGTGGCGCAGTTGCCAACATTACGCTGGCTACGTCCGAATCGTGGCGTGACAAAGCGACCGGAGAGATGAAAGAGCAGACCGAGTGGCACCGCGTTGTGCTGTTCGGCAAACTGGCGGAAGTTGCCGGTGAGTATCTGCGTAAAGGTTCTCAGGTCTACATCGAAGGCCAGCTGCGCACCCGCAAATGGACCGATCAGTCCGGCCAGGAAAAGTACACTACCGAAGTTGTAGTGAACGTTGGCGGCACCATGCAGATGCTGGGCGGTCGCCAGGGCGGCGGTGCACCGGCAGGCGGTGGCCAGCAGCAGGGCGGTTGGGGTCAGCCTCAGCAGCCGCAGGGCAACAACAACCAGTTCAGCGGCGGCGCGCAGTCTCGTCCGCAGCAGCAGTCTGCCCCGGCACAGTCTAACAACGAACCGCCGATGGATTTCGACGACGATATCCCGTTCTGATTCAGCGCCCGTAGTGGGCCGCGTAACAGAAACGATAAGACCCCGCTTCGGCGGGGTCTTTTGCTTTATATTTTACGCTTTCAGCGAAACCAATTTTATCGCCTGCCACATATGCGCTTTATCCTGCTCGGTTAAGTTGTGCTGCTGCACCGTGCGCATAAACTCTTCTCTATCAGCCTCGGTCAGCTTGCCGCTGGCTTTCAGGCGTTCCGCCACTTTGCGCAGGATACGATCGCTCAGCTCGCTTATCTGTTTTCGTACCTCATTCAGCGGACGCGGCTGCCAGCTTGTCTCCGGTGTTGACAGCCAGTCAGCGCGGTAGCGGTACTGAATCGCCTTCGCGGCATCCATTTGCGCCTGAATAAAGGGCTTCACGCTCTCACCGTCCAGCCCCAGCGACTCGGCGTCGATAACGGCGCGCGCCAGCACTTTCTGCTCCTGGGCCAAATCTTCGATTGCCTGGTGCTGTTGTGCTTTAGCACCTGCGACATCTTTCATCCATGACAACCGCTCGTTAATCAGTTTGCCGAGGGAAGCATCGGCCGTGACAGCAGCGGCGGTGGAAAAGCTGAGCGTGGCGAGCATCACCACGGCGGAGTAAAGCTTGTAGTCCATAATCACTCTCCGAAGTCGATAGATGGGCGTGTATCTCATATTGCAGTGACGCGCTTTCCTGTTAACCACCGTGTCAGGCAGAGAAGCCTCCCTCATCGTGTGGCGGCGTGATTATATTAAAAACTTGTAATCACGAAATGAAATTACCGTTTCGTTTTATTACACCGTTAACAATGTCCAGCTAGTGCAAGCGACTGAAATAGCGCATGCTTAAGCGGCCACATTTTTCGACAAGCAGGAGGCAAATCGCGATGAAAACCCGGGTCACGCTTATCGTTATCATCACTCTGTTGCTGATGCTTTTCCTCAGCCTTTCACACAGCGATCTGGCAATGGAAACCCGTACTTTTCTGCGCGCGCTGCTGCGTGCAATCTTCTGATAAATAAAATGTGATATTAAACAGGGTATAAGTTTATTCGCCGCTATAACTACCTCACTTATTCAGAAGCTTCTTTAAGCCAATAAAATTCGCCATATAAAGAGCAGAATCTTCCTGTCACTTAAATAATGAAATTATCCTGGTAGGCTTTAATATGATTTTCATTGTTTGTACTTTGCACTCGATATTTTTCATCCGAGCTGTGTGGGTCATATTTAAGGGATTATCATGAAATGTATATTTAAGATGAATAATGTCTTCGCCTCGCTGGCGCTGGCGGGAATGGTCGGTTTTAGCGGCCATGCTTTCGCCAACACCGATTACGCCGATACTATGCCCTCCATTGAAGGTAAAAAGTTATTAGTTGGCTACTGGCACAACTGGGATCAGGGTTTTTCCGGCGATTATGAGCAGGGCTACCCGCTGAAACTGGCATTAAAAGATACGCCGAAAGCCTATAACGTGGTGATGGCTTCCTTTATGAAGTCGTCAGATGGCAAAAGTATGCCGACTTTTGTGCCCTACTATGGCACCGATCAGAGCTTCCGCGCTGAAGTGGCGGCGCTGAACGAACGCGGCCAGGCGGTGTTGTTATCCCTTGGCGGCGCGGATGCGCATATTGAGCTGCACGAAGCCAACGGCGATACGCAGCATTTTGCTGACGAAATTATCCGACTGGTTGATCTCTATGGTTTTGACGGTCTGGATATCGATCTTGAACAGAGTGCGATTAAAAAAGCCGATAACGAAACCGTTATTCCGGCAGCGCTGAAAAAAGTGCGCGATCATTATCAGCAGCAGGGTAAACACTTTATTATCAGTATGGCGCCAGAAATTCCTTATCTGACCAAAGCGAATCCGCAGTACCAGAAATATATTAATAGCCTCGAAGGGTATTACGACTTTATTGCACCGCAGTTCTATAATCAGGGCGCGTTTGGTATTGGCTTCCAGCCGGACGATACCAAGAAAGATGGCTGGTGGGTAAATTACGCGCAGAATGACGACAGCAAAAAATATGAGTTTCTCTACCACTTCAGCAAAGAGATCATTACCGATAAGCACGGCCTCTCTGCGGTGAAAATTCCCTCCAGCAAATTAGTCATCGGCCTGCCGAGCAATGGCGCTGCCGCCGCGACCGGGTTTGTTAAAACGCCGCAGGATGTTTACCGCGTCTTCGCTGATATGGAAAAAGAGGGGCTGCCGCTCAGAGGGTTAATGACCTGGTCCATCAACTGGGATGAGGGCGAAAACGTTAACCATGTGCCTTACAACGGGCAGTTCCGCAAAGCCTACACTCAACTGATCCACGACGGCAGCGTGATTGAGACGCCGGAAAAAGATACCACCGCGCCGAGCATACCCACCGCGCTGAACGCCGAGGCGACCGCCACCAGTGTCCATCTGACCTGGAAAGCCTCCACCGATAGCGGCTCGGGCGTGGACCATTATGAAGTGTTCCGCAATCAGCAGAAAGTGGCTGATGCCAGCGGTAATACCTATACCGATGACGATCTGACGGCGAACAGTAACTACGCTTACAGCGTGAATGCCATTGATAATGCGGGGAATAAATCACTTCTGTCGGCGGTATTAAATGTCATGACAACCGATCACAACGACGATACCCCGGATCAGCAGAGCTACCCGAAATATGTCGCCGGCCATGCTTATAAAGCCGGAGATATTGTGCTCGGCAGCGACAATCATCTGTATAAATGCAAACCCTATCCCTACACCGGCTGGTGTGCCGGGCTTGCCAGCGCCTATGCGCCGGGTGCCGGCAGCGCCTGGCAGATGGCCTGGGACAAGGTCGTGAAATAGAGTTGCCTGGAAGCGTGCTTCCATGGACGGAGGCACAACCCGGCGCAAGATTAGCAATATCGGCAGATGTTGATAAGCTCAATGCTTCGCGGGTAAGTCGGGATAAATCATGGACCACGGGCAATGTAATCTTTCAGCGTTCACTGTAATGGCTGACCACGAAAAACTTGATTTCCTGCGTGGGTTTACTCAGTCATTGGATCTTAATTCAGCCAAAGCGATGCTTGAGATTGCCACGAATATCGATAATGACGACGATATCCGTATCGAAGCGGTAAAGATCCTCGGCTTATATCATGGCGATTATGACGATGCATTTATTAAAGAGGCGCTGATTCATATCATTCGTAATGATGCCGTTGAGGATGATAGCCTGATTGTCAGCTCTATTAATTCGCTGGCTTTATTAAGTGTGAAAGAGAAAGAGATTGCCTTTGCGCTAAGTCTTGTTCAGAGCGATACCTACACTCTGTTTAAACATGCCGCCTTCTCATTGATTTGCCAGCATAAACAGCAGACTGCGGCTATTGAAGCACTAAAAGAGTTGCTGAAAGATAATGATTTTGGCCGCCATGCAAAACGTGAACTGACGTAACTTTCTGCTAATGGGAGTGTTTCTAATAAAGTAATTATTGCTTATATCCAAACAATGCAGTGATATAACTTTATTATCCTTTGGCTTAATGTAGAAATTAAACCCTACTGTTTATCAAGTTATCAATAAGCTCAATATTTTCTTGATATCTGTATATTTCGGGAGAATTTATTTTTCATAATTTTACATTCAGACTTTTTTTACTAATTTAAATCCACAATAAGATTTTCCTTAGGATTATATTTCCCCGGACAGTGCTACTAGTAAAAGTTCCCGCATCAAACCAGCCAGATTTTGTTCACCGTCCATAAGGGAGTCGCACTGTGAAAAGGTTAAAACCGTTGCTGGCCCGTTCTCTTCCCGTCGCCACATTACGCCAGGATACCCTGGCAGGCGTCGTCGTTTTTCTGGTGGCGCTGCCGCTCTGTCTGGGCATTGCCCACGCCAGCGGGCTGCCGCCCTTTGTTGGCCTGCTGACCGGGATCATCGGTGGGCTACTGGTCACCGCGCTAAGTCCGTCGCGTTTTGCCGTCAGCGGCCCGGCCGCCGGGCTGGTAACCATTGTCGTCGCCTCGGTGGAGTCGCTCGGCTCCTTCTCTGCATTTCTCTTCGCGCTGGTGCTGGCAGGCGTGCTGCAACTGGCGATGGGCCTGCTGCGCGCCGGGCGATTTATCGGCCTGGTCCCCGGTAGCGTGATTAAAGGGATGCTGGCGGCAATCGGTTTGCTGCTGATCATGCAGCAGATCCCGGTCGCGCTTGGCGAAGTGGAAGAGAGCGGTTTAGGCCAGCTCTTCAGCGGCGACTTTACCTTTTCGCTGACCTCGTTTGTTGTCGCGGCAGGCGGTCTGCTCCTGCTGTGGGGATGGGACTCAGCGGCAATGAAGCGGGTAAAAAGCCTGAGCTGGATCCCCGGCCCGCTGGTGGCGGTGCTGCTCGGCAGCGTGATGGTCATTGCCTTGAGCTACCTTGCGCCGCATCTGCTTCCCGCGTTACCGCGCATCACCCTGCCGGAGTTTGGCTCCCTTAGCGATCTGATGGCCGAGCTGGAAGGGCCGGACTGGAGCGCCTGGCAAAACCCGGCGGTCTACACCGTGGCGATCACGCTGGCGCTGGTTGCCAGCCTCGAAACCCTGCTTAGCCAGGAGGCGCTGAAGAAGCTACGTCCGCAGAACCCGCCGCCATCGCCGGATAAAGAGTTGGTCGCGCAGGGCGCGGGCAATCTGCTCTCAGGCCTGGTGGGCGCCATGCCAATCACCGCCGTGATTGTGCGCAGCTCGGTCAACGTCAGCAACGGCGCGCAAAGCAAATTCTCGGTGCTGCTGCACGGCGTACTACTGCTGGTGTGTGGTCTCTGGTT
Organism: Kosakonia sp. CCTCC M2018092; assembly: GCF_003864115.1. Lineage (NCBI taxonomy): Bacteria > Pseudomonadati > Pseudomonadota > Gammaproteobacteria > Enterobacterales > Enterobacteriaceae > Kosakonia > Kosakonia sp. CCTCC M2018092. The sequence goes on along the minus strand of NZ_CP034225.1, from coordinate 4,397,566 downwards.
CGGAGAGCTGTTATCGGTGATCCCGCTGGCGAGTCTTGCCGCCGTGCTGCTCTACACCGGCTATAAGCTGGCAACGCCGCGCCTCTTTATCGAGCAGTTTCGCGCCGGGTATCAGCAGTATGTGCCGTTTCTTACCACCGTCGCCGGGATTATCGTTTTCGGTATGTTGATGGGGATTGCGCTGGGGCTGGCGGTGCAGATGGCGCTGAGTCTCTACCACTGCCATCGCAATGCGTTGCAGCTTGCCCGTCGCGGCGATCACTATGTGCTGCGCATCCAGCAGAACCTGACCTTTTTGCATAACCCCCGTTTACAGGCGTTACTGGCGAAGATCCCGGAGCGCAGCGTGGTGGTGGTTGAGCATGAGAACGTCGACTACTTCGATCCGGATGTGAAAGCGGTGCTGCGGGAGTTTGCCAAAACCGCGCCGCAGCGCGGAATCGATCTCAACCAGTGGCCCGCCCGCTAAGCGGGTTACTTGCCTGCCGGCAGCAGCAGCGGTTGTAGCTGCTGCCACACCGCAGGCGTGGCGGCCCAGGCCGTATTGCCGTTGGTTAAGCCATCATTAGCAAGAAAATCATTGTGCCGACCGCCCGCTTCGCTGATCAGCACCAGCCCGGCCAGCGCGTCCCAGCTGTGCAGGTGTGCTTCGTAATAACCGTGCACCAACCCCGCGGCGACGTGGGCCAGCATCAGCGCACCTGCGCCAAACCGGCGATGTTCCACGCCCTGATCGAGCAGTTTTTCCAGCGCATCGGTATATTCACGCGGCGCGCGGCGGCTTGAGCGTCCGACGCCGAGCACCACGGCGTCCGGCGAGGGTTCCGTCAGGGTTAAGCGGCGATCGTTAAGGAACGCGCCGTGGCCCGCGCGGCCAAAGAAAAACTCTTCGCGATCCGGCGCGTAGATAATGCCAAGTTCGATGCGGTCATTGCGTACCCAGGCGACGGAGATGCACCAGTAATCCATACCAAGAATAAAGTTGGTGGTGCCATCAATCGGGTCAATAACCCAGGTGCCTTCGCTGCCCGGCTCCAGCCCGCGCTCTTCGCCAAGCAGCCCATCCTGCGGGCGCTGCGCCTTCAGCCACTCGCGCAACTGCGTCTCGACATAAACATCCGCCTGCGAGACAAAATCCTGGCGGCCTTTCTGCTCAACGGTCAGCCCCTTATCACGAAGCTGTTTGGCCTCAAGGCCGAGGCGGCGAATCAGCGCGCAGAGCGCGCGGGTAAACTCTTCTGTCATAGATAGCTCTTAGCCAATGCGTGGCGATGTATGTCGATGGATAAGCTCCACCTTAACCCACTCGACGTGGGAAGGCTGCAACGGATTTTTCGCCCGCTCCAGCAGGCGCGTCAGCGCGCGATGGGCGATCTCCGTGGTGTTCTGATGCAGTGTGGTTAACTGGTAGCTGAACTGCCCGCTTTGCGGCGTGTTATCAAAACCGATCAGGTGAAAATCGTGCGGTGCCTGTTTGCCGCGCTGGCGCATGCCGTCGAGAAAGCCGCAGGCCAGCTGAGCGTTGGCGCAAAAAATGCCGTCGGGGAGTTCAGCGTCGTGCGCCAGCGCCGCCTGCCAACCGCCCGCATAACCCTCTTCATGCGCCATGATGATCTGCAGCTGCTGCGCCGTATCAACGCCGCCATCCTCTAAAGCCTGCGAGAAGGCTTCGCCCCGGCGACGTCCCGCCCAGGTTGAGCCGTGAGTATTCAGCCAGCCGAAGCGACGACACCCCGCACTAAGCAGCTGTTCTGCTGCCAGCTGTGCTCCGGCGCGGTTATCGGAGCAGACGAAATCGACCAGCGGAATATCGGGATCGCGGTTGATACCCACCACCGGGATTTGCAGGTTTACGCACTCATTCACAATCGCCTGCGGCGGCTGGCCGGAGGTGACAATCACCCCCGAGACGCGAAACTGGGTAAAACGGCGCAGCGTGGCAACCAGATCCTGCTCCCCGGAAATCTCGGTGACCAGTGCCTGGTAGCCGCGCCGCTGGATTTCATGCAGCAGCTCCTCCAGCAGGCGGCTGCGAAACGGATCGGCGATGCGCGCCACAATCACCCCAATCAAATGGCTGCGCTGGCGGTTTAAGCCCTGGGCAAGGAAGTTGATCTGATAGCCCAGCTCCTGTGCGGCACGCAATACCCGCTCTTTCGTGGCGGGCGAGATACTGCCATTGCTGCTGAGCGCCCGCGAGACCACCGCGCGGGAAACGCCAGCCCGTTTCGCCACATCCTCGGCGGTGACCGTCTGTTTAGCCATAACGAGCCGCCTGCTGCGCGAGGAGATCAAACTGTTTGCCATCCTCGCTGAGAAAGAGCCCCGGATAGGGCGCGCACGCCTGTGCCAGTGCCGCAAGGACGGCATCGTTGCAGTGGTATAAGCCGAGCGCTGAAAGGCGTAATTGCTGATAGAGCGAAAGGCAATCGGGAAAGTCGCCGTGGGAGGCGTCGCTGCCTAACGCCGTCAACGAGGCGCACTCCTGGAAGGCGAGGTCAGCATTGTGCATCAGGGCGATACTCTCTGCCGTCGGACGACCATCGCCGCTGTAAAAAAGCGCGCACCCATCAGCCTCAATACGCAGCGCGAGATTAGGAATTTCATGGTGGGTAAAGGCGGTATGGATCTGCCAACCCTGCCAGTGAAAAGCGGCTTCGCTGTCGCGCCACTCAATAGGAAAACTCAGTTCCGCCTGCGGCCAGTTTGCCAGGCTTGCCAGCTGCATCAGCACCGGGCGCTGTTCGCGCTGCGACCAGATAATCAGTGGTTTACGCCGCTGAAAGCTTTTCCAGTGATTCAGCAGCGCCGTCAGGCCGGTGCAGTGATCCGGGTGCACATGGGTAAAGTAGAGGGCGTCAATCTCGTTAATCTCCAGATCTCGCTGCCAGAGCGCGCGCGGGATAGTGGGGCCGCAGTCAATCAACCATTGGCGTTTTTCCCGGTCAATAACCCGAATAGCGGAAGTGTTTTGCTGCCGCGAAAAGGCGCTCCCGCAGCCCAGCACATCTATTTTCATGTCGCCTCGCTAAAAAGCGTTATCACTTAATCAAATTGTCACAAATAGCGGACAAAGTAGGCTCACATCATGTCGCTACAAAGTTGCATTTTTTTTACAAATAAATGAACACGTGTTCATTGCTAAATAAGATGCGCAACAAGGGATCGCCCGTGAGTTATTTGCATATCGATAAACTAAAAATTTCCTATGGCGAGAAAGTGGTGCTGCACAATATTCATTTATCCGTCGAAAAGGGTGAAATGATTGCGCTGCTTGGCCCCTCCGGCTGCGGAAAAACGACGCTGCTCAATGCATTATGTGGTTTTATCCCGGCGCAATCGGGCACGGTGGCAATTAACCATCGGGATATTACGCACCTCACGCCCGAGCAGCGAAATATCACCATGGTGTTCCAGAGTTATGCGCTTTGGCCCCACTTCACCGTGGCACAAAATATTGGTTATGGCCTCAAAGTGCGGCGCTGGAAAAAAGAGAATATCCAGCAGCGGGTGCGGGAATTATTACGCATCGTCAATCTTGAACCCTATGCCGAGAGTAAAGTGACGGCGCTTTCCGGCGGCCAGCGCCAGCGTGTTGCCCTTGCGCGTGCGCTGGCGATTGAACCGGATGTGCTGGTGCTCGACGAACCGTTATCGAACCTTGATGCCAAAGTGCGCCTCAATGTGCGCCATGAGATTAAAGCGCTGCAAAAGCGCCTCGGTTTTACCTCGCTGATTGTGACGCATGACCAGCAAGAGGCGCTGGTGATGGCCGATCGCATTGCGGTGCTCAATCAGGGGCGCATTGAGCAGATTGGCACGCCGGAGGCGATCTACCACCACCCGGCTACGCCCTTCGTCGCGGATTTTATGGGGGCCGATAACTGCCTGATTGAACAACAGAGCAGCGATAAACGCCTCTATTTCCGCAGTGCAGATGTGCAGTTGCTGCCCGCAAACGCGCAATACGACTTGCCGCAGGGCCTGGTGCTGGAGGGCGTCGTGGAGGAGAGCGCGTTTCTGGGTCATCACTATCGCCACAGCGTGCGCTGCAACGGGCAGATTCTGCTTGCCGACGCCGAGCAGAATTGGCCTGTGCAAACGTCGGTCAAATTACATATCCCGGCACCGGCGTTGCATCGCTTTGAGACCACTTTTTAATGCCAACCAACAGGGCTTCTTTTAGGGGAAAAACATGTCCGTAACAACGAAACTGGCGGTTATCGCCGCGCTCGGTCTGGGCGCTGTCGCGCAGGGCGCACAAGCTGAAACGGTGCTCAATGTGGCAACGGCAGGCGATCAGAATATGGTGGATTACGTAAAAACGTGGCTTGGGCCGAAGTTTGAAGCCGCGCATCCCGGGGTAAAAGTGCAGGTTATTGGCACCGGCCCGGGCGATGCCGGGTCGAACAAAATCCTCGAAAAGCTGAGCGCACAGCAGGCGAGCGGGGCGAAAAGCTGGGATATCGACGTTGCCGTTGTGCATCAGGCGGTCGGCGGTCAGCTGGTGGAGAAGGGGCTGCTGGAGAAGTATCGCCCAGCCATCAATACCGGTTCGCTGGTCAGCGCCGATAACGCGAAAAATGCGCTGGGCGTCAATGTTGATGGCTATGTGATGCCGATGTTCCTTAGCCAGACGGCGATTGCCTATAACAGCGACCTGGTGAGCACACCGCCGAAATCCTATGACGAGCTGGTGCAGTGGTCGGCGAAAAACCCGAAGGCATTTGGCTATAACGGCATTAAAAACGGCATGTCCGGCGTCAGTTTCGTGGTCGGCTGGATCTACGCCTACGGCACCGACGCCGCGCGCTTGTCGGCGCAACCCTACGATAAAAGCGTTGAAAAGAGCTGGGATCAGGCCTTCGCCAAACTGAAAGCGTTCAACCAGAACGTCACTTTCACACCGGGCAACGCCGGCACACTCGATATGCTGAGCCGGGGCGAGATCGCCATGGGGCCAGTATGGGTTGATATGTTCTACAGCTGGCGCGATCAGGGCAAACTGCCGCCCTCCATCAAGCTGACATTAATCGCGCCAGGTATGCCGGGCCAGCCGATGTACTACGTGGTGCCAGCGCACGCGGCACAGGCCAAACTGGCGCAGGAGTTTATCGCGCTGGCGACCAGCCCGGAGGTGCAGGCGCAGGGGATTGTGAAGCAGTTCAACTGGTATCCGGGCATCGACGCGAAATATGTCAAAGAGAAGCTGGATGCGGCGACCTGGCAGAAACTGTTCGCCGAGATCTCACCGGAAACGCTGAGCCGCTACGGTAAAAGCTTCCCAATTAATCAGTACTTTACCGATATCAAAGAGGGCTATGAGCGCCAGGTATCGAACTGATTAACCCCATGCCCGGATCGCCGATCCGGGCGTTTAAGTGACTATTCAGGTTTACCATGCGACATACGATGAAATCCCTTTTGCTGGTTGGCCCGGCAACGCTGACCATCGCGGTTCTGTTTCTCTGGCCGCTCGGCTATTCGCTGATCTCGGCGTTTACCGACGAGAGCCACGCGTTAACGCTGGCGCACTTTGCGAAGATGTTCTCGCTCTACTCCAGCGACATCCTGTTTACGGTGATCATTGTGCTGGTGTCGCTGGCGATCCTCGCGCTGCTGTCGATAACAATTTCCGCCATCATTGTGCTCTCGCCCTGGCAGGGCATTGTCCGGGCACTGGCGTTTCTCTACCGCCTGCCGCTCTTTATTCCCTTTATCGTTACGGCGCAGATGATGCGTACCTTTCTGGCGAAAAACGGTCTGATGAACAATGCGCTGGTGGCCGCCGGTCTGTTGACGCCGACAGAGACCACCTCGCTGCTCGGCTGGAGCGGGATCATTATTACCTTCGTCTGGAAACAGATGGCCTTCTCAACCCTGCTGATTTGCGGGGCGATGGCGGCGGTAGATCGCAGCCATATTCTGGCGGCGCAAAACCTCGGCGCGTCGCGCGTACGTATTCTGTTCGACATCATTTTGCCGCAGGTTTTACCGACCATCGGCGTGGCGATGGTGCTCTCGACTGTAACGATGATGTCGGTACTTTCGGTACCGATGATGATTGGCACCGGCACGCCGACCATGATGACGGTGGATATGGCTTTTCGCGTCAACTCATACGGAGATTACCCGGTCGCCAACGCGATGGGCGTGATCTCTTATCTGATTTGCGCCGCGCTGTCGTGGTTCTATTTACGCCATACGTTGCAGGCAAAAGGGGAGCAAGCATGAACCGGTTACGGCAAAAAATTCTCGACAGCTTTCTTTTACAAACGCTGCTGCTCACCTTTCTGGTGCTGGCGCTGTTCGGGCCGCTGCTTAATTTACTGATCTGGACGGTGGCGGAGAGCTGGTTTTTCCCCCATGCGCTGCCGAGCCAGTGGGGGCTGAAATACTGGAATCAGGTATTTAGCCCCTATAGCGACATCTCCGGCTCGCTGGGGATAAGCGTGCTGATTGCGCTGCTGTCGGTGCTGGTCTGTCTGCTGATTTCGGTGCCGGCGGGTTATGCGCTTGCGCAGCGAGGAATGCCGTGGCGCGCCTTCTTTATGCTGCTCTTTTTGATTCCGCAGGCCTTTCCGAATCTGACGGTCTATATGAACGTGGCGCGGCTTTTTTATCAGTGGGGCTTAAACGGCACGATTGCCGGGGTGGTGCTGGTGCACAGCGTGCATGGGTTGATCTACTCAATCTGGATCAGCGTCGCGGCGTTCTCGTCACTCGATCCGCTGCTGGCGAGGGCTTCGCGCAATCTCGGTGCCGGGCCGCTCTATACCTTTTTCCACATTACGCTGCCGCAGGCGGCGCCAGGGTTGATTGCGGCGAGTATCTTCGTCTTTCTGGAGTCGCTGGATGAGTTCACCGCCACCTTTTTTGTCGGCGCGCCGGATATCACCACCTTGCCGATCCTGCTCTATACCGCCAGCATGTCCGGAAATTATCAGATCTCGTCGATTACGGCGCTGATTCTGTTACTGCCGTCGGTACTCTTTATGCTGGTTATTCAGAAATTTATGCGCCCGGAGATGCTGTCAAAGCTGGGGAAATAACGCTTTGCTGGGGGGATCATCCGGGCCAGCTGCTTATCAGGTCATCACCATTGGCCACTCTGGCGGTGCGTTGCGGGTCATCTCTTCCCACACCGACGCAAAGTGTTGCCAGATTTTGGCGAAATCCATCACCGACAGGCCAAGCAGACCGGTGGCAAACCAGCAGGCGGCTGCCAGCCCCATGCCGCTGCTGATCACCGCGAGTCCGAAGTAATCTGAACGGCGAAAACGAATGTTCAGCGTACTGGCCATAAACATTAAAAGTGCGCTCAATAACTGCCAGCGAAACAGCACCACGCTGGTGGTAAGGGTTGCCATCTTACTATCCTCAGGAGAATCAAACACCTGGCGAGCAAAAGCCTGCGCAGCGCGCGAAAGCAGTTGTCCGTCGGGTTAACACAACAATGTAAAAGTGGGTTCCGCATGCACGGAATTTGTGAACTCTATCACAATTGCTGTTTTATTCACCAGTACAAAAAGAGAGCTTTTTTAGTTTTTTAAGTCGGCAAAAAGTGGCTTGAAACATTATCGTGGTCAGGCGAGATCGATCTTATTCAATATTTTTATTTAACTAACCCTCGCATGGAAATAAGAAATAAATTTTACATAAGCGCAGCAATAAAACGACAAAATCGCGATAATCGTGGTCATGAGGATGTTCTGATTGTGGAAAAGCGCGGCGCATAAATTGCGCTACTTTTCGCCAGATAATTAAGGCGACTTATATTATTAAGCGTGAGTACATTGTAACTTAACTATTAAGTACCAGTTTATGCTATGGCTACTTTTAACCGGATAATCGAGTGAAAAATAGACAATATGGGCGCTGTATTACCTATATGACCACGCTCTCTTATTCGTGACCGTTTCGCCCAGGGGAACGGCAGGGCGAAATATTTAGTTAAATATAAAACCAGGGGCACACTTTTAGTTTGCCTTACGGTGGAATATTCTCAGCATCGTTAAATATCAGGATCCGGAAGAGAAAAGTCAGTTGCTAATGATCAGGGTTTGATGCAACGTAATCACCTGTTTCTAAAAGCCTCCTGCCCAACAATATAAAAGGCACATAAAATGCATGGATTTCGGCGGACATGAAGCTCAGTGTGCCTCGTAAATTGCTCAGAATTAGCGGAATGATACTGGTGGTTCTTATCCCGGTAATGATCTCGCTATGGGTTGCGCATATCCACGCTGTAAAAGATACGCGTACGCACCTGCGCGCATTTGCCCGCCAGGCACTGAATAAAACCGATCTTGTTATCCAGCAGGCTGATAGCGTGCGCCGCGCGGCGGAGGCCTATCGCGGCACGCCGTGTACGCCGCAACATCGCGCCCAGATGCTTAATATTGTTCACGGCAGCCAGTATGTCGCCGATCTTATTTATGCCGAGGGCAACCATTTTTTATGTTCCAGCGCCGTTACGCCCGCGCAATCGTATGCTATTTCACCAGCGGATTATCAGGGGCAGCATGGCACGGCGCTCTATTACTATCGCGATACCCCCTTTTATGCTGGCTATAAAATGGTCTATGTGCAGCGGGGAAATTATGTCGCGGTGATTAACCCGCTCACCTATAGCGATGTGACATCAGACGATCCGCGTCTGGCATATGGTGTTTACGATACGCGATCCGGCGGCTTTTTCTCCCTCAGCAAGAACGCCCGTCTGAAGACCTTTGCCTCGCTAATTCACCGCCAGGATAGCTCTTTTTTACTTGGCGACCGCTTTTATACCATTGCGTATGCGCCTTCCCGGCCAATCGCTATTATTGTTTCGACGTCGCGCGAAAACTATTTCCACTCTCTCTACCGGCAGGCAGTTTTTACGCTGCCGTTAGGGATGATCTGTAGCGCGCTAATCTTTTTTATCTGGACGCGAACACGGCGGGAATTTACTTCTCCACGCCGCAGGCTCCATCGCGCTCTAACCCGTCGTCAGCTTCGCCTTCATTACCAACCTATTATTGATATTAAAAACGGCACCTGCGTCGGTGCCGAGGCGCTATTGCGCTGGCCCGGTTTTAACGGCCAGGTGATGAGCCCGACGGAGTTTATTCCGCTGGCAGAAAAAGAGGGGATGATTGAGCGCGTGACGGATTACGTCGTCGATGAGGTGTTCAACGATTTAGGGGATTTTCTGGCGGTGGTGCCGAATCTCTATATCTCCATCAACCTCTCGGCCTCTGACTTCCACTCGTCGCGCTTAATTTCGCTGATTGCCAACAAAGCGCGCGACTATGCGGTGCGTGCCGAGCAGATCAAAATTGAAGTGACCGAGCGCGGTTTTATTGATGTGCCAAAAACCACGCCGGTGATCCAGGCGTTTCGCCAGGCGGGGTATGAAGTGGCGATCGATGATTTCGGCACCGGCTACTCCAACCTGCACAATCTCTACTCGCTCAATGTCGACATCCTGAAGATCGACAAATCCTTTATCGACACGCTCTCCACTAACAGCACCAGCCACTTAATTGCGGAACATATTATTGATATGGCGCAGAGCCTGCGGCTGAAGATCATTGCGGAAGGGGTGGAGACGGCAGAGCAGGTCGCCTGGCTGCTTAAGCGCGGCGTGCAGTTTTGCCAGGGGTGGCACTTTGCGAAGGCGTTGCCGCCGCAGGAGTTTAAACGCTGGGTGCAGCAGCCGCCTTCGCTAAAGTGAGTTACGCCTGGTGGCGATAGTCGCTCGGCGTACGATCAAACTCGCGGCGGAAGACGCGCGAAAAAGTCTGCTGCGAGACGTAACCCAAATCCATCGCAATATCAAAAATCGGCCGTTTAGTGGTGCGCAGCGCTTCGGCGGCCAGCAGCAGACGGCGCTGACGAATGTACTCCCCGAGCGTCTGATGCATCACCGTGCGGAACATCCTCTGTAAGTACCACTTTGAATAGCCTGACTTTTTGGCGACAACATCAATGTTCATTGGTTGGTCGATATGTTCATCAATCCATTCAATCAAGGTCTGAATAATCTGCTGATGGGACATAAAGCTTCCTCTTTCCCGATTCGTCGTTTTGTCTGCGGGCGAGTATAATTCCTCAAGTTAACTTGAGGTAAAGAGGTTTTATGGAAAAGAAAACGCCGCGAATCAAAGCCCTTCTCAGCCCCGGTGAAGTGGCGAAGCGCAGCGGGGTCGCCGTCTCGACGCTGCACTTTTATGAAAGCAAAGGGCTGATAAAAAGTTCGCGCAATGCCGGTAATCAGCGGCGTTATCAGCGCGATGTATTGCGCCATGTGGCGATTATCAAAATCGCGCAGCGTATCGGCATTCCGCTGGCGACCATTGGCGAGGCCTTTGGCGTGCTGCCGGAAGGGCACACGCTGAGTAAAAAAGAGTGGAAAGCGCTCTCGTCCCAGTGGCGTGAAGAGCTGGACAGACGTATTCATACGCTGGTCGCTCTGCGCGATGAACTCGATGGCTGTATCGGCTGCGGCTGCCTGTCGCGCAGCGACTGCCCGCTACGCAACCCTGGCGATACGCTGGGCAAACAGGGGCCTGGCGCGCGGTTGCTGGAAGATGAGTGAGCCTAAAAAAACTAAAGCGCCCGCTGGGGCGCTTTAGTCGTTTTCCGGTCATTGTCTTTCGCTCTATCCCGCATCGAAACGGGAGGGTTTCCCCCGACATCAACACCCCTTGTGTAGCGAGTAAGGTTCCGGTTTGTGCTGACACTGTAAGTATAGATGCGTGTAGCGATTGTGCTTCTTTTTTGACCAGCTTTATTATGATTTTTTCGGCGCTTTGCCCGCGCTTCTCTATAGTTAAAACGAATATAAACGCGGGAGAGAGTCATGCTTACAGTGCACCATCTGAATAAATCGCGCTCGCAGCGCATCCTCTGGGCGCTGGAAGAGCTGGGCGTTCCCTACAATATCGTGCGTTATGAGCGGCAGAAAAACATGCTGGCACCGGATGCGCTGAAAAAAATTCATCCATTGGGAAAATCGCCGGTAGTGGAAGATAACGGCTTTATCCTCGCCGAATCGGGGGCGATCCTCGAATACCTGCAAGAAACCTACGACACGGAGCAGCGCTTTAAGCCGCACGATGCACAGCAGAAGATCGATTACCGCTTCTGGCTGCACTATGCGGAAGGCTCGCTGATGCCGCTGCTATTAATGAAGCTGGTGGTGGGGCAACTCGGCAAACCGCCGGTGCCGTTCGGCGTGCGCAGCGTCGGTAAGCTTATCGGGAAAGGGATCGAGAATGCTTTTTTGAATAAGCAACTGGAGACCCACGCGCGCTTTATTGAAGGGGAGCTGGCGCACCGCCCGTGGTTTGCCGGTGATGAATTGAGCATGGCGGATGTGCAGATGAGCTTCCCGGTGTTCGCCCTGCTGTCGCGCGGCGGTATTGAGAATCTGCCCAATCTGCAGGCGTGGAAAAAACGCGTTGAAATGCGCCCTACCTGGAAACGCGCCATTGAACAGGGCGGCCCCTTCTCGCTGCCCGGCGAGTGAGAATGTTCGTAGAATGTTGCAAAGTTGCGCATCGACGATAACGTTTGCGCATCCGGCGGGTAGTTCTTAGCCGCTTTCGGCGATATTTGGCAGAAAGCGGCAAAGTTTGGTTGAAAAGCGGCGTCTAAACGCCGGATAATCGTTTGCCTTTTTTTGACCACCCGTTGGATGCGCGGAGTTAAACGTTTGCTTTTTTGTGGCCCTTTGCCACAACGCAGCACAGGGAGAAGACGTTTGACCGGCAGTGGACTGTCCACCACGCATGCCAACGCACAATAAAATTCTCAGGGGATGTATCTATGTCTACGCCATCTGCGCGTACCGGCGGTTCGCTTGACGCACTGTTCAAAATTTCTGCCCGTGGCAGCACCGTTCGTCAGGAGATTGTGGCCGGTTTAACCACCTTCCTGGCGATGGTTTACTCCGTCATCGTGGTGCCCGGTATGCTGGGCAAAGCCGGTTTCCCGCCGGCCGCCGTCTTTGTCGCCACCTGCCTGGTCGCCGGTGTTGGCTCCATCGTGATGGGGCTGTGGGCCAACCTGCCGCTGGCTATCGGCTGTGCGATTTCGCTTACCGCCTTTACCGCCTTCAGCCTGGTGCTGGGCCAGCAGATCAGCGTCCCGGTCGCACTCGGCGCGGTGTTCCTGATGGGTGTGCTGTTTACCGTTATCTCCGCCACCGGCATTCGCAGCTGGATTTTGCGTAACCTGCCGCAGGGCGTTGCGCACGGCACCGGTATTGGTATCGGCCTGTTTCTGCTGCTGATCGCCGCCAACGGCGTCGGCCTTGTGGTTAAAAACCCGATCGACGGTCTGCCGGTTGCCCTTGGCCACTTCGCCAGCTTCCCGGTGATCATGTCGCTGATCGGCCTGGCGGTGATTATCGGTCTGGAGAAGTTGAAAGTGCCGGGCGGCATTCTGCTGACCATTATCGGCATCTCCGTTGTTGGTCTGATTTTTGACCCCACCGTGCACTTCTCCGGTATTTTCGCCATGCCATCCCTGAGTGATGACAAAGGCAACTCGCTGATCGGCAGCCTCGATATTATGGGCGCGCTCAACCCGGTGGTGCTGCCAAGCGTGCTGGCGCTGGTGATGACGGCGGTGTTTGACGCCACCGGCACCATTCGCGCGGTCGCAGGCCAGGCGAACCTGCTGGATAAAGATGGGCAGATTATCGATGGCGGCAAAGCGCTGACCACCGACTCCCTGAGTAGCGTCTTCTCCGGCCTGGTTGGCGCGGCACCGGCTGCGGTCTATATCGAATCGGCGGCGGGCACCGCAGCGGGCGGCAAAACCGGCCTGACGGCGATCACCGTCGGCGTGCTGTTTATGCTGATCCTGTTCCTCTCTCCGCTCTCCTACCTGGTGCCGGCTTACGCCACCGCGCCAGCGCTGATGTATGTTGGCCTGCTGATGCTGAGCAACGTGGCGAAAATCGACTTCGCCGACTTCGTTGACGCCATGTCGGGCCTCATCACCGCCGTGTTTATCGTGCTCACCTGTAACATTGTGACCGGGATTATGATCGGCTTCGCCTCGCTGGTGATTGGCCGCGTGGTATCCGGTGAATGGCGCAAGCTGAACATCGGCACCGTGGTGATCGCTGTCGCGCTGGTGGCGTTCTATGCCGGTGGCTGGGCTATCTAATCATTAAACATTCGGACAATGGGCAACTTCGGTTGCCCATTTTTTTGCCCACAGCCCGGTTGCTTTGCGTTAAGCTGAAAGGCCCCGTCTCAGGTCTGATGCGGGTATAACAACACACTGCAAACAGGGAACGCATGGAAATCTTCTTTACCATTCTCATCATGACCCTTGTGGTATCGCTCTCCGGTGTTATCACTCGAGTTCTGCCGTTTCAAATCCCCTTACCGCTGATGCAGATCGCCATCGGCGCGTTACTCGCCTTACCGACCTTCGGTTTGCACGTTGAGTTCGATCCGGAACTCTTCCTCGTGCTGTTTATTCCGCCGCTGCTCTTTGCCGACGGCTGGAAAACGCCGACGCGCGAATTCCTTGAGCACGGGCGCGAGATATTTGGTCTTGCGCTGGCACTGGTGCTGGTCACCGTGGTGGGTATCGGCTTCTTAATTTACTGGATGGTGCCGGGCATCCCGCTGGTGCCCGCCTTTGCGCTGGCCGCGGTGCTGTCGCCAACCGATGCGGTGGCGCTCTCCGGCATCGTCGGCGAAGGGCGCATCCCGAAAAAGATCATGGGCATCCTGCAGGGTGAGGCGCTGATGAATGACGCCTCCGGCCTGGTGTCGCTGAAGTTCGCGGTCGCCGTGGCGATGGGCACGATGGTCTTTACCGTCGGCGGCGCCACGGTCGAGTTCTTCAAAGTGGCGATTGGCGGCCTGCTGGCCGGTTTCGCCGTCAGCTGGCTCTATGGCCGTTCGCTGCGTTTCCTCAGCCGCTGGGGCGGGGACGAACCGGCCACGCAAATCGTGCTGCTGTTCCTGCTGCCGTTCGCCTCTTACCTGATTGCCGAGCATATCGGTTTCTCCGGCATTCTTGCCGCCGTCGCCGCCGGGATGACCATCACCCGCTCCGGCGTGATGCGCACCGCGCCGCTGGCGATGCGCCTGCGCGCAAACAGCACCTGGTCGATGCTGGAGTTTGTCTTTAACGGCATGGTGTTCCTGCTGTTGGGCCTGCAACTGCCAGGGATTCTGGAGTCCTCGCTGGTGGCGGCAGAAGCCGATCCGAACGTTGAAACCTGGATGCTGTTTACCGATATCCTGCTGATTTACGCCGCGCTGATGCTGGTGCGTTTTGGCTGGCTGTGGGTGATGAAGAACTTCAGCCGCCGCTTCCTGACCAACAAGCCGATGGAGTTCGGCGCATGGAGCACCCGCGAGCTGCTGATTGCCACCTTTGCCGGTGTGCGTGGGGCGATTACCCTCGCCGGTGTGCTCTCGATTCCGCTCCTGCTGCCGACCGGCGATGTCTTCCCGGCGCGTTATGAGCTGGTGTTCCTCGCCGCCGGGGTGATCCTCTTTTCACTCTTTGTCGGCGTGATTGCCCTGCCGATGCTGTTGCAGCGTATCGAAGTGCGTGACCACGCCCAGCAGCAGAAAGAGGAGCGCATGGCGCGCGCTGCGACCGCCGATGTGGCGATAGTGGCGATCCAGAAAATGGAGGAGCGCCTGGCAGCGGATACCGAAGAGAATATCGATACTCAGCTGCTGACGGAGGTGAGTTCGCGGGTGATTGGTAACCTGCGCCGCCGCGCCGATGGTCGCAATGATGTGGAAAACACGCTGCAGGAAGAGAACCTCGAACGTCGCTTCCGCCTGGCGGCGCTGCGCTCGGAGCGCGCCGAGCTTTACCATCTGCGCGCCACCCGCCAGATCAGTAACGAGACGCTGCAAAAGATGCTGCACGATCTCGATCTGCTGGAAGCGCTGCTGATCGAGAACAAGTAAGCACGACAGCAATGCCGGATGGCGGCTGCGCCTTATCCGGCCTACAAAACCGTGGGCATGATGCCAACCCGTAGGCCTGATAAGCGTAGCGCCATCAGGCATTAAACGGCTCCGATGCCACTCTTTATGCGCCGTGCGCCGCCTTCTTCAACCGCGCGACCAACTCAAACTCGTTAAAATTGACCGGCCGCTGCTGCTGGAGGGAGATATTGCCCGCAATGCCGGTCAATATCGACATCGCCCCCGCGCGGTGATCGGCTGCGCGTTGCAATGGATCATGCTCCGGTGTGCCAAACAGATCCGCCAGCATCGCGTTATCCCCGCCGCCGTGCCCGCCTTCGCCGAGGGTAAAATCCGCTTTCCACGGCGCGGCAAACATCGGGAAAACGGTAATATCACACGAAGTCAGGCTTCCCTCATTGGCGCGCTCGCCGCCCGCGTTCACATAGGATTTCTCGACGATTTTCATCTCCAGCCGCCCGAGGCTGCCGTTGAACACCACGTTCAGACCCTCCCACGGCAGATAGGTATTCAGCGAGTAGGTCAGTTGACACTGATTCTGGTACTTCACCAGCACCGACATCGTATCCTCAATGGTGATGCCGTCGCTAAACACGCTCTGATCGCGCCAGTAGTTATCCTCATGTTCCGCATCAAGATAGAGCGCTTTTAACTGTGGGTTATCCGCCATATGCAGGGCAAACGGATCGTCCTGGGCAGCGGCATAGCCGTGCGCGCGCGGGTAGAAGTGCGTCACGCC
Organism: Kosakonia sp. CCTCC M2018092; assembly: GCF_003864115.1. Lineage (NCBI taxonomy): Bacteria > Pseudomonadati > Pseudomonadota > Gammaproteobacteria > Enterobacterales > Enterobacteriaceae > Kosakonia > Kosakonia sp. CCTCC M2018092. Next base: position 4,381,861 of record NZ_CP034225.1, on the reverse strand, counting down.
GCGCTTTTCGGCGTTCTCTTTGCCGTAGAAGCGCAGGCCGCCCTCGGCGTACACCCGCAGCGGGAAGCTGTCGAGCCAGAAGTTCATCAGATCGAAATGGTGAGTCGATTTATGCACCAGCAGGCCGCCGCTATTGCGCTTCTCCCGGTGCCAGCGGCGAAAGTAGTCCGCACCATGTTCGGTGTTGAGCAGCCACTCAAAATGCACCGAGTAGACCTCGCCGATGGTGTTATTCATCAGCAGTTCGCGCACTTTGCTGTGGTGCGGCGCGTAGCGATAGTTGAAGGCGACGCGCACGGTTTTGCCGGTCTCTTCAATGGCATCCAGAATACGCAGCGCGCGCGTCTCATCGATGGTCATCGGTTTTTCGGTGATCACATCGCAGCCCGCGCGCAGGGCGCGCACGATATAGTCATCGTGGGTTCTGTCCATGGTGGTGACGATAATCGTATCGGGCTGCGTTTCGCGGATCATCGCCTCAAACTGCGCCGCCTGCCAGGTGGGAACGGAGGCCGCGCCCTCCTGCATTAACAGCTGATTGGCGTAATCCATCCGCGTCTGGTTGGTATCGCAGAATGCCACCATGCGGGCATTCTCTCTCCACTGGCCGCCAATGGCGGAGATATACAAACCGGCACGCCCGCCCGTGCCCACTAACGCATAGCTCTTCATCGCATCCTCTCTTATGAATTGATTTGCTGAATTAATGGAACGTTGTTTCATTTCGATGAGGTTACTGTAGCGCGATGGCGAAATATGCCTATGGCAGAGAGGGGAAAGTGTGATCCCCGGCCAAAAGTGGCCGGGGAGGAGGGGGAGGTTAGTGCGCGCGGCCCTGCTCGATACCGACGCCGGTTTGTGAGCGGATAAACTGGGCGCGGAACAGCTCGCGCTCGCGTTTGCCCGCTTCGGTGTTGTCGGTTGCCGAGAAGACCCAGATGCCGATAAAGGCCACGGCAATGGAGAAGAGCGCCGGGTATTCATACGGGAAGACCGGTGCAGCATGGCCGAGGATCTGCACCCAAATAGTCGGGCCGAGCACCATCAGGATCACCGCCGTCAGCAGGCCAAGCCAGCCGCCAATCATCGCCCCGCGGGTGGTCAGTTTCGACCAGTACATCGACAGCAGGATAATCGGGAAGTTACAGCTTGCGGCGATAGAGAAGGCCAGCCCCACCATAAAGGCGATGTTCTGCTTCTCGAACAGAATGCCCAGCAGGATAGCCACCACGCCCAGGATCAGCACGGTGATTTTCGACACCCGCAGCTCCTGGCGCTCCGTCGCGCCTTTGCGGAAGACGTTGGCGTAGAGGTCGTGCGACACCGCCGAAGCGCCCGCCAGCGTCAGGCCTGCGACCACCGCCAGAATGGTGGCAAAGGCAACGGCGGAGATAAAGCCGAGGAATAGATTGCCGCCCACAGCATCGGCGAGGTGCACCGCCGCCATATTGTTGCCGCCAATCAGCGCGCCCGCCGCATCTTTAAACGCCGGGTTCGCGCCGACCAGCATGATGGCACCAAAACCGATGATAAAGGTCAGGATGTAGAAGTAGCCCATAAAGCCGGTGGCGTAGAGCACGCTTTTACGCGCTTCCCGCGCATCGCTGACGGTAAAGAAGCGCATCAAAATATGCGGTAAACCGGCGGTACCGAACATCAGTCCAAGGCCTAACGACAGCGCCGATATCGGATCTTTCACCAGCCCGCCTGGGCTCATGATCGCCTCGCCTTTCGGGTGCACCGCCATCGCTTCGCTAAACAGGTTATTGAAGCTGAAGCCGACATGTTTCATCACCATAAAGGCCATAAAGCTGGCACCGAACAGCAGCAGCACGGCTTTGATGATCTGCACCCAGGTGGTGGCGAGCATGCCGCCGAACAACACATACATCACCATCAGCACGCCAACCAGCACCACCGCGATATGGTAGTTCAGGCCGAACAGCAGCTGGATAAGCTTGCCCGCGCCGACCATCTGCGCGATGAGATAGAGCGCCACCACTACCAGCGAACCGCAGGCGGAGAGGATACGAATCGGCCCCTGTTTCAGGCGATAGGAGGCGACATCGGCAAAGGTGTAGCGCCCGAGGTTACGCAGCCGTTCGGCAATCAGGAAGAGGATGATCGGCCAGCCGACGAGGAAGCCGAGGGAGTAGATCAGCCCGTCGTAGCCGGAGGTGTAGACCAGCGCCGAAATGCCAAGAAACGAGGCGGCAGACATAAAGTCACCGGCAATCGCCAGCCCGTTCTGGAAACCGGTGATATTGCCGCCCGCCGTATAGTAATCGTTGCGCGAGCGAACGCGTTTGGAGGCCCAGTAGGTGATGTAGAGGGTCAGCACGACGAAAATCAGGAACATGATTATCGCCTGCCAGTTGGTCGGCTGGCGCTGCACCGCGCCGGTAATGGCATCAGCGGCATTTGCCGCCAGCGGAAGTGTGGCGGCAAGCGCCGTCAGGACTCTCTTCATGGCGCTTTTACCTCGCTCAGTACCGCCCGGGTCAACCGTTCAAACTCACTGTTGGCGCGCCAGACATAGACCGCCGTCAGCACGAACGAAATCAAAATCACGCCGATACCAATCGGGATGCCGCGCGTGACGGTGGTGCCCGCATGCAGCGGCGTGCCGAGCCAGTGCGGGGCAAAAGCGATAAGCATGATAAAGCCGACGTAGATAATCAGCATGATGATGGATAAGAGAAAGGCAAACCGTTGCCGTTTTTCAACTAACTCCCTGAAATGCGCACTGTTTTCTATCTGCTGATAAAGGTCGTTCATCGCAGGTCTCCAGAGGTTTATAGGGGCTTTCTTTGCCGGATGGCGACGCAACACCTCTTATCCGGCCTACCACCCGCAGGGGCTTATGTAGGCCGGATAAGGCGTCAGCCGCCATCCGGCGTAATTATTATCTTCAAAGCCAGCCGGATAACGACGTCCAGCGCATCCGGCCCAGGGTTACGACGGCATCGTAATGGACTGCTTCTCTTCGAGCAGTTTCTCCACTACGCCCGGATCGGCGAGGGTTGAGGTATCGCCGAGGTTGCTGGTATCGCCAGCGGCAATCTTGCGCAAAATACGGCGCATGATCTTGCCGGAGCGGGTTTTCGGCAGCGAGTCGGTCCAGTGCAGCACATCCGGCGTCGCCAGCGGGCCAATCTCTTTACGCACCCAGTTACGCACATCGGTATAAAGCTCCGGCGACGGCTCTTCGCCGTGGTTGAGCGTCACGTAAGCGTAGATCGCCTGGCCTTTGATATTGTGCGGAATACCGACCACCGCCGCTTCGGCGATTTTCGGGTGCGACACCAGCGCCGACTCAATCTCCGCCGTGCCGAGACGGTGGCCGGAGACGTTGAGCACATCGTCCACGCGTCCGGTGATCCAGTAGTAGCCATCTTCATCCCGGCGCGCGCCGTCGCCGCTGAAGTACATATTTTTAAAGGTGGAGAAGTAGGTCTGCTCGAAGCGATCGTGATCGCCAAACAGCGTCCGCGCCTGGCCCGGCCACGAGTCGGTGATCACCAGGTTGCCTTCGGTCGCGCCCTCAAGCGGATTACCTTCGTTATCAACCAGCGCAGGCTGCACGCCAAAGAAGGGGCGCGTGGCGGAACCGGCCTTCAACTGAGTTGCGCCGGGCAGCGGGGTGATCATAAAACCGCCGGTTTCCGTCTGCCACCAGGTGTCCATCACCGGGCATTTGCCGTTACCGATTTTCGACCAGTACCACTCCCACGCTTCCGGGTTGATTGGCTCGCCGACGGAACCCAAAATACGCAGCGAAGAGCGGTCAGTGCCGGTAATGGCTTTATCCCCTTCCGCCATCAGGGCGCGGATCGCCGTCGGCGCGGTGTAGAGAATATTGACCTTATGCTTATCGACCACCTGGCTCATGCGCGCCGGGGTCGGCCAGTTCGGCACCCCTTCAAACATCAGCGTGATGGCACCGCAGGCCAGCGGGCCGTAGAGCAGGTAGCTGTGGCCCGTTACCCAGCCGACATCCGCCGTACACCAGTAGACGTCGCCCGGATGGTAATCAAAAACATATTTAAAGGTGGTTGCGGCATAAACCAGATAGCCGCCGGTGGTGTGCAGCACCCCTTTCGGTTTGCCGGTCGAGCCAGAGGTGTAGAGGATAAAGAGCGGATCTTCCGCGCCCACTTCCACAGGCTGATGCTCATCGTGGGCATTCGCCGTTAAATCGCTCCACCAGAGATCGCGCCCTTCGTGCCACTCGATATTGCCGCCGGTGCGCTTGAATACCACCACATGCTCAACGCTCTTCACGTTGGGGTTTTTCAGCGCGTCATCGACGTTTTTCTTCAGCGGGATCGCGCGCCCGGCGCGGACGCCCTCATCGGCGGTGATCACTAAGCGCGAGCTGGAGTCGATAATGCGCCCGGCAACCGCTTCCGGCGAGAAGCCGCCGAAAATCACCGAGTGGACTGCGCCAATACGCGCGCAGGCGAGCATCGCTACCGCCGCTTCCGGCACCATCGGCATATAGATCGCCACCACATCGCCTTTTTTAATGCCCAGATCCACCAGCACGTTGGCAAAGCGGCAGACATCGCGGTGCAGTTCGCGGTAAGTAATGGTTTTGCTCTGGCTGGCGTCATCGCCTTCCCAGATAATCGCCGGCTGGTCGCCGCGCTCGGCGAGATGGCGATCGAGACAGTTCGCGGCCAGGTTCAGGGTGCCATCCTGATACCAGTTGATGGAGATATTGCCGGGCGCGAAAGAGGTGTTCTTTACGGTGGTATAAGGTTTAATCCAGTCAAGGATTTTGCCCTCTTCGCCCCAGAAGGTCTCCGGGTCGCTAACGGAGTGCTGATATTTGGCTTCATACTGCTGTGGATCGATCAGGCAACGCTCCGCAATGTTCGCGGGAATATCGTGTTTATGTATTTGGCTCATGGCGGTTGCTCTCCTTGTAAGATGTTAATAATATGTCACAAGAACGTTAATTGTAGGGCCTTTGCCTGCTTTGTTTATTATTTGCGCGATAGATCACGCATTAGACAAGGTAACTGCAAATTCGCTGAACCGTTTGTGCCGCGCTGAAAAAGCGCGATAAGGCACGCAAAGAGAGAAATTTCCTTCATAACAGCACGTTATGAAATATGACGATTTGATTACCCCGCTATTCGCTGTATGAAAGGTGAACAAGCGTAAGCGCCTGAATATAAACCACTGAACAAATAGGCTCTTAATAATTTTTGTCATGGATTATTCACTCTTTAAATAGAAAAGCGCAGTGGAAATTTCGGTGTGGGATCGGTTGTACGACATTTCTGATGATTAAAAAGTGCGCAACCGAACAATTTCAGTGTATTAATTTCCAAAGTTAAATATTGGAATTACGCAGAGTGAAAAGTTTTTTATAACAAGTAGTTATTTTTCATAACTGGAATAAAAGACGGTTTTTCCTTAAAAAATCAGTCAAACCCCCTCCCGCTATAGGGTTGCGCGTTACACCTTGCAAATGGTACTGATAATGCGCGTTAAAAACCCCCGCAATACCGTGCAACGCAAATCATACCCTTTCAGTATGTGTCGTTCCTGTGCATGGAATGGCGCTTCATTGAGGATGTCTGTAGTGATGAAAAATATGAAAATCAGCCTGGCCTGGCAGATATTGCTGGCTCTGGTGCTGGGTATTCTTCTGGGTAGTTACTTGCATTATCAGAGCGACAGCCGTGAATGGCTGATTGCGAATTTCCTGTCTCCGGCGGGCGATATCTTTATTCATCTGATCAAAATGATCGTGGTGCCGATTGTGATCTCCACGCTGGTGGTGGGTATTGCAGGCGTTGGCGACGCGAAGCAGCTTGGTCGAATCGGCGCGAAAACCATTATCTATTTCGAAGTGATCACTACGGTTGCGATTGTGCTTGGCATTACGCTGGCCAACGTCTTCCAGCCGGGCTCGGGCATTGATATGTCGCAGCTGGCAACGGTGGATATTTCGAAATACCAAAGCACCACCGCGGACGTGCAGAGCCACGCTCACGGTCTGATGGGAACCATCCTGTCGCTGGTGCCGACCAATATCATCGCGTCGATGGCGAAAGGCGACATGCTGCCGATCATCTTCTTCTCGGTGCTGTTTGGCCTGGGCCTCTCTTCGCTGCCGGCAACGCACCGCGAGCCGCTGGTAACCGTCTTCCGCTCCATTTCCGAAACCATGTTTAAAGTCACCCATATGGTGATGCGTTACGCGCCGGTTGGCGTCTTCGCGCTGATTTCGGTGACGGTCGCTAACTTTGGTTTCGCCTCGCTCTGGCCGCTGGCGAAGCTGGTGATCCTCGTTTATGTCGCGATTATCTTCTTTGCGCTGGTGGTGTTAGGTCTGGTGGCGCGCGTCTGCGGGCTGAGCGTCTGGACCCTAATCCGTATCCTGAAGGATGAGCTGATTCTGGCTTACTCCACCGCCAGCTCGGAAAGCGTGCTGCCGCGCATTATCGAAAAGATGGAAGCCTACGGCGCGCCGCCGTCGATCACCAGTTTCGTGGTGCCGACCGGTTACTCCTTTAACCTCGACGGCTCGACCCTTTACCAGAGCATCGCGGCAATCTTTATCGCCCAGCTTTATGGTATCGACCTGTCGCTGTGGCAGGAGATCGTCCTCGTGCTGACGCTGATGGTGACCTCGAAAGGTATCGCCGGTGTGCCGGGCGTATCGTTTGTGGTGCTGCTGGCAACCCTTGGCAGCGTCGGTATTCCGCTGGAAGGGCTGGCGTTTATCGCCGGTGTTGACCGTATCCTCGATATGGCGCGTACCGCGCTGAACGTGGTCGGCAACGCGCTGGCGGTGCTGGTGATCGCCAAGTGGGAACACCAGTTTGACCGCAAAAAAGCGCAGGCCTACGAGCGCGAAATGCTGGGCAAATTTGATAAAACCGCCGGACAGTAACCGGCGCAGGCTCCCCGGCTCAAGCGTGCCGGGGAGTGTTTCTCCTCTTTGCTATCGCGAAAACGACACGCCTCTCATTTCTCCACCTCCCTCTCTCCAACTTATTGACACCCTTTATGTAAATGCCATGCTGATGCCTTCGAACCGGCAGAAGGATGGACGCAATAATGGTTTCGCGTAAAGCGGATGATGATCAGAGCGGTGCAGCCTTGCGCCGCGTGCGGCTGGACGATATCGCGACCCGTTGCGGCACTTCGCTCAGCACCGTTTCGCGTGCGCTCTCGGGCGAGAAGGGGGTAAGCGAGACGCTGCGCGCCCGCATTCAGGAGGTCGCTCGCGCCATGCGTTACACACCGGCTCAGGAGATTGGCGGCACGCGTATTGTGCTGGCGGTGTCGCAGGCGGCGATGCTTGATTACAACCGCTATCAGTTCAGCTGGTATGTGTTGCAGGGGTTAAAAGAGCGGGCAAAAGTGCTCGGCGTCGAGCTAACGACCCATGCTCTGAGCGGCCAGGATGATCCTGCGTTGCAGGCTTTGCTGAGCGAGCCCGATATCGGCGGCGTGCTGGCGTTAACGGTGGACGACCCCGGTTTTCTCACCGCCGTGGCCGGGCTGCGCAAACCGGCGGTGCTGGTCAACAGCGAAGATCCGCTGATGCGCCTCTCCAGCGTGCTGCCCTGCAACCGCTCCGCTACCCGCATGGCCTGCGACTATCTGATTGCCCACGGGCACCAGCATATTCTGTTTCTCACCCATCCAGGGCGGCGCACCATTGCGCAGCGGGAAGAGGGGTGGCGGGAAGCGATGCGTGATGCGCACCTCTCCTGCGATGAGGGCGATATTCTCACCGTGACCGACTGGCTACCGGAGCTGGCCGAGCAGGCGGTGATGGCCTGGTTTGCGAAGGGCAAACACCCGCATACCGCAATTCTGTGTGCCAATGATTCGCTGGCGCTGGGGGCGATGCAGGGGCTGACAAAACTGGGCATCGGCGTGCCGGAGGCGGTGTCGGTGGTCGGGATGAACGATCTGCCGCAGGCGGAGTTTGCTTCCCCGGCGCTGACCACGGTGCATCTGCCGGTGCAGGAGATGGGCACCCTCGCGCTCGAGCTATTGCAGGATATGATTGCCGGTAGCGTTGAAACCCCGCGGCGGATTGAGTTGGCCTGCACGATGGTCGAGCGTCAGTCGGTAGCAAAACGGGGCGCCGAAGCGTCCCCGTTTTAAGCGCGAGCGGGTTAATCGAATTTCGCCCGCTCCATTTTTGGCACCAATAGCAGGTACATCACGCCCCAGGCGACCAGATAGGCGACAGAGCTGATGGCAAACAGCGCCCAGTAATTGCCAGAAGATTCCAGCACGGCACCAATAACCGTTGAGAAAATCACGCTGCCGATCATGCCGAAGGTGCTGCCAATCCCGACCACGGAGCCGACCGCCGCGTTGGGGAAGAGGTCGGAAACGGAGGTCAAAATATTCGCTGACCAGCCCTGATGCGCAGCCGCCGCCAGACCGACCAGCGCCACCGCTGCCCACAGATTATCGACCTGGGTGGCGGCAAAAATCGGCGTCACCAGGCAGGCGCAAATCAGCATCGTGGTTTTACGCGCTTTCGCCGCGCTAAAGCCCATATTCATCAGTTTGCCCGGCAACCAGCCCGCGCCAAGACTGCCGACAATCGCAAACAGATAGATCACGATCAGCGGTAAACCTAAGCCCTCCATATTCAGCCCGCGCGACTCGTTAAGCCACTTCGGCAGCCAGAAGAGGAAGAACCACCAGATCGGGTCGGTCAGCATCTTGCCGAGAGCAAACGCCCACAGCTGGCGATACTTCAGCAACTGCGTCCATTTGATGGCGGAGACGTTCACCGCCTCCTCTTTATCCTGGCGGATCCACGTCAGCTCTTCCTGGGTGGCTTTATCGCTCGCCTTACCAAAGGCTAAAAACCACGGGATCAGCCAGACAAAGCCAACGCCGCCGAGGATCAGAAACGCGCCGTGCCAGCCGTAATGAATGGCAATAAAGGGGATCAATGCCGGTGAGATCACCACGCCAATGTTGACCGCTACGCCAAGGATACCTGTCGCCAGCGTACGCTCTTTTTTCGGGAACCAGTCGGAGATCACTTTCATCGCCGCCGGGAAGTTAGCCGCTTCGCCCAGCCCCAAAATCACGCGCACAATCATAAAACCGACCACGGTGCCGACCACCGCGTGCAGCATGGCGGCGGCGCTCCACACCACCATGGCGATGGCGTAGCTGATGCGGGTGCCGAGCTTGTCGATAATGCGCCCGCACACCAGCGTGCCGATGCCGTAAGCAATGGTGAAGGCATTTACCAGCCAGCTATATTCGATCTGCGTCCAGCCGATATCCTTTTGCAGCATCGGTGCCAGCAGGCCGAGGATCTGCCGGTCCATATAGTTGACCGTGGTGGCGAACACCAGCATCGAGCAGATCACCCACCGGTAGTTGCTTTTCGGCTTCGCCACCGCCCGGGCGGGGTTGTGGATCGCATTCGGGTTAACGTCGTTTTGCGCCGCCGCCTGTGGGCTGCGCGCCTTATCAATTTGCGTTTCCATAAACTGTCTCCCGACCCGCACGGTCACCCGCCGGGTCGTTACGCGCCAGAGGGATTAGAGAGTGAGTTCGCGGCTTTCGCCATCAACGGTCCACGTCGCCGGGTCGAGTGTGCGCCCCTGCGCCTGCACGCGTCCGTCGGCATAAAACAGCACCTCACCGTAATTCGCATCGCGCACGTGCAGCGTGCCGTCGCCCCGTGTTTCAACCTGCAAATCAGCAAAGTGGCTGGCAAATTGCGCCAGCGTGGTGAGTGCGGGATCGTCATTGAGGCGGATCAGCCAGCAGGTTTCGCGCCCGGAGAGGCGCACTTCGCACTCGCGGGTTGGGCCGCCATCGACCACCTCAAAAGGCCGGTTGCCGGTCAGTTGCACCATGCCTTCACCACCGCGCAGCAGAATGCGCGCCGCATCGATCTGTTTTTCATCAAAGGCGCTCTGCGGCAGCCAGGCGTGGGTAAAGTCCGGTTGCCCGTCATGAGTGTTAAAGAGGACCACCGCCAGGCCGCGATACTGCTGCACGCGCGGCAGCGTGCCGCATCCGCCCCAGTACGAGGGGCGACCAAAACCGCCGTGTAGGGTTTCGCCGGGGTGATTGATCCACATCTGCGCTTCCGGCCGGTCGCCGATGCGCAGATGGATCGGCGTCTCCTGATAACCCCATTCGCCCCAGCGATAGCCAGCAATTGAGCCCATCGCCGCCTGGCGAGTTTTGTAGTGATAGAGGCGAGCGATGCGGTTTGCGCCCTGGGCGAAACACCACTCCAGCGCGCTATCACCCTGCCAGACGGCAACCTCGGCCAGTTCCGGCGCCAGCGACAGTTTTTGCTGGCGCAGCAGCAGCGCAATTTGCGGCAGGGCGTGGAAGCGGCAGCCGTAGTTGCCTTTGCCCCACAGCAGGCGGGAGAGGGCAGAGAGCTCCAGCGAGCGCCCGGCGCGTAAGGTGTATTCGTAGGAGCGCCCCTGCGAGGCGGTAAGCGTTCCCTGGTGGGCAGAACGCGCAATCTGTTCTAATAAACGGGCAATCGCGCGCTGGCTGCGGGCAACGATTTCAGCATCGTCCGCCAGCGCGGCGAGCGCGGTTAACCCTTTTAAATCAATCGGGAAATAGGGGGCCGAGTTCCACTCCGCCATTTCACACTGCTCGAAATGATCAAGCCACGCCAGCACGCGCGTGCGCCCCGCGTCGGCCTGCTCCCGCCCGCTTCTACCGCTGCGCGCAAAGGTGCTGTCGGTAAAAAAGCTGCCCGCCAGGTACGCGGCGGTGTGAAACAGCAGGGCGTGGTTTTCCGAGAAGTACCACTGCACATCATTGCCCGGCTCATCCATCCAGTAGCGGAAGTTGAGGATCGCATGATCGATTTTCGCCCGCGTGTCGGCGGCGATCTGCTCGCCCCAGGCGATACGGCACCACAGCAGCGGTACGAGGGTGAAATCTGCGCAGTCATGACATGCTTCGACCGAGGGCAGCACCCCTTCAAGCATCGCGTGAGTCTGCGCGTCGTTCATATGACAGGCCAGCCGCGCCAGCGCTTTAACGCTGCTGTACTCGCCCCGGGTCGCTACATAGTGCAGCGCTTCGTCGATGCGCGCCTGCTGGGTGGTGGGCACCTGCGCCTGCTCTTCGGCGTGGCAGATCTCCACCCCCAGCGTGCGGGTGATGCGAAAGCCTGCTTTCTCTAAGCTGATAACAAAATTGCGGAAATCTGCGGGCAGCGCTTCGCTCTGCGCAATCTCCACCTCCGTTTCGCCTTTCTCCAGCGTTGCCGAAAGTTCGACTGGCCTGTCTAAGGAGATAAAATCCCCCACCACGCGAATGGCGAGATGCAGGGTCTCCGCTGCCGGTTGCGGGAAGCGCAGACGCACCGGGCCGGAGGTGTAGGTCGCCTGATCAAAGGAGATGCCGTCGAGCAGCTGCTCCATATGGCGGGTCATTTCGCCACCGATCGGCGTCGGCAGCGCAATGTGCAGCGGCGCGCCCTGCACATAATCGAGCTGGAAGAAGAAGCGAATATCGCGCTCGGCCAGATCGTCAAACCAGACGGCAATCTCGTTTAACCCGGCGTGCAACGTGACCGTAAATTCAAACACGCTCTCGAGGTTGCGCTGGTAATCCGCCTTCCACGCCACCTCGTTGCCATTCACCGAAACGACCGCCGCCCCGCAGGTGGTCAGGCGAAAGGTGTGTTCACCTGGCTCTTCTGCCACAAATTGACTTTTTGCCAGCGCGCCGACGCGCGTCGGGCGAAACCAGAAGCCGGAAAGATCGACGCGATCCGAGCCAAACGGAAACCACCACGTTGTCATTGCGGTCTCGCCAAATGGCGTCGGCTTTTTGCCAGCGAAATCCCGCTGGAATTCCGTGCGGCACGGGTAGGTGTGGGGAATAAAGTTTTTATGTTTACTTAAAAAGAAAAAGGGATCCATTTCGCCCTGCATTGGCTGGTCAGCCACATCATAGGGCAGGGAAGAAATGGGCGATAATTGCCAGTAGCGCACGGCGTTATTTATCGCGAGCGGAAAATAACAATAATTCTCTTGCGGCGTTGTCATTATTTTCTCCAGGTACAGAGCTGTTGTTTTATTTATTTTCTGTCAGACGCAGACCTTCGCTGAGGCATAAAATTGCCAGCGCCTGGCCATAGCCCGTCGGTTGTAAGGGAATATCCTTATAAAATTGCAGGGTTCTGCCCATGCGCGTGCCGTAAGAGACATTGTGTACGGTGCCGCGGCTATCAATATTATTTTGCACCGCGGCCAGCGCTTTTAATCCCGCCGCTTTCCAGCGCTCATCGCCAATGCCGAGCCGTGCGCCTTTTAACAGACCATAACCAAACCCGGCGGTGGCGGAGATCTCTTCATAGGAGTCGGGGTGATCGAGCAGGGTGTGCCATGCGCCGCTCTCTGCCTGCAGGTCGAGCAGGGTGTTAACCTGCGCTTTCAGGCACTCAAGCAGGTAATCGCGCACGCCGCCGCCAAGATCGGTGAGTTCAATAAACTCCAGAATGCCGACGGTGATCCAGGCATTACCGCGCGCCCAGCGGGCATTGGCGAAGTTGCTCTTTTCGGCGAAGCTCCAGCCGTGAAACCACAACCCGGTGTGCGGATCGTTAAGATAGCGGGCGTGGAGCAGGAACTGGCGCACCGCTTCATCTACCAGCTCCTGGCGGCCGGACACGGTGCCGTAATGGCCGAGAAACAGCACCACCATAAACAGCGTGTCGTCCCAGATCTCCTGCTCGTTGATGCCGTCGGAGACCACATGTTGAAAGCCGCGCTCCGGCGTGCGCGGCAATTCGCTCATCACGCGATCGGCCCAGGCATCCAGCACCTGCTGATAGCGCGGGTTACGGTGATGAGACCAGAAGAGCGACAGCGGCAGCATCGGCGCGGTGGTATTGATATTAAGCGGCGGTAACCCTTTGGCGATATTCTCCTCAAACCAGCGGTCGATTTGGTTATAAATGTCATCCCGCCGCGTAAATTCCCACAGCCTGACCATGCCAAATAACCCGACGCCCTGCGGCCACTCCCAGCTGGTAAAGGAAATATAATCCCCCGGCGTGCCGTCGAGATTTGGCTCATTAAATTTTCCCTCATCTTTTAATGAGGTAAAGCCCTGCAATAATAAATTTAATTGATCACTTAATGTGCGCATTTGCATATTTAATCCCACGCTGAAAATTATTTTATGCGTTGATTAAATCACTTTGATTTTTTAATGCGCAATACGAAAAAATTTTGCGTTTTTGAATTGTGAGCCATGCGGTCATTCTTAAACGAGGGGCTTTACAGGAATAGAAGATAAAACAACAGGTTAATGAAATAATGTTTTAGATTTGTATGAAGGGCGCAAAAATTTTGCGTGCAGGGGTGAAAAGCAAAAAAACGGGGGCATTCGCCCCCGCTTTTCTCAACCCATCGCGCTTTCGCGCAGCCGGGTTTTCAGCTTGCTGTACTCATCAATGACATACTGCTCGGCGGCGCGCTGATCGGCGATCGGCTCAATGCGCACGGCGCAGTATTTATACTCCGGCGTTTTGGTTATCGGGCTTAAGTTCTCCGTCACCAGCTCGTTACAGGCACCGATCCACCACTGGTAGGTCATATACACCGCCCCTTTGTTCGGGCGATCGCTGACCTGCGCGCGGGTGATGATTTTGCCTTTGCGCGAGTTAACCCACACCAGTGCTTCATCTTCAATGCCCAGCCTTGCGGCGTCGGCCGTGTTGATCTGCGCATAGCCCGGTTCATCCGCCAGCGCGGCGAGCGCGGCGCAGTTGCCGGTCATCGAGCGGCAGGAGTAGTGGCCCACTTCGCGCACGGTGGAGAGCACCATCGGATACTCCTCGGTGAGTTTATCCATCGGCGCGACCCAGTCGCAGGTGAAGAACTGCGCCTTGCCATTCGGCGTATCGAACTGCTCCTTAAACAGGTACGACGTGCCCTGATCGGCCTCTGACTCATCGCGGCACGGCCACTGGATGTAGCCCAGCTCACCCATTTTTTCGTAGGTGGCGCCGTAGAAGTCCGGGCAGAGATGACGCAGCTCGTCCCAGATTTCCTGCGTGTTGCGATAGTGCATCGGGTAGCCCATGCGGGTGGCGATCTCGCTGATGATTTGCCAGTCCGTTTTCAGATCCCACTTCGGCTCGACGGCTTTAAAGAAGCGCTGGAAGCCGCGATCCGCTGCGGTGTAGACCCCTTCATGTTCGCCCCATGAGGTCGAAGGCAGGATGACATCCGCCGCGGACGCGGTTTTGGTCATAAAGATATCCTGCACAATCACCAGCTCCAGACCCTCAAACGCTTTACGCACCGCCGACAGCTCGGCGTCCGTTTGCAGCGGATCTTCGCCCATGATGTAGGCGGCGCGCACCTCGCCGTGCTCCACACGGTGCGGCAGTTCGCTGATGCGATAGCCGGTATGTGCCGGTAAGCTCTCCACGCCCCAGGCTTTGGCGAACTTCTCGCGGTGGGCCTCCTCTTTCACGTACTGGTAGCCCGGGAAGGTGTCCGGCAGCGCGCCCATATCGCAGGCACCCTGTACGTTGTTCTGCCCGCGCACCGGGTTGACGCCAACGTGCGCTTTGCCGAGGTTGCCGGTGAGCATCGCCAGGCTGGTCAGCGAGCGCACGGTTTCCACGCCCTGGTAGAACTGGGTAACGCCCATGCCCCAGAGGATGGCGGCGGTTTTCGCCCCGGCGTACATGCGCGCGGCCTGGCGAATCTGCCGGGCGCTGACGCCGGTCACCTCTTTAACCGACTCCGGCGTATAGCCTTCAACGATCTTGCGGTACTCCTCGAACCCTTCCGTGCGGCTGGCGACAAACGCCTCGTCGTAGAGTTTTTCCTCAATAATCACATGGCCCATGGCGTTCAACAGGGCAATGTTAGAACCGTTTTTCAACGCGACATGCAGATCGGCGATGCGCGCGGTTTCAATTTTACGCGGATCGCAGACGATGATTTTCGCCCCGTTTTGCTTCGCGCGAATCACATGATTGGCGACGATCGGGTGGGAATCCGCCGGGTTGTACCCAAAGATAAAGACTAAATCGGTGTTATCGATTTCATTGATGGCATTACTCATCGCGCCATTACCGACCGACTGGTGCAGACCTGCAACCGAGGGGCCGTGTCAGACACGCGCGCAGCAGTCAACGTTATTGGTACCAATAACGGCGCGCGCGAATTTTTGCATGATGTAGTTGGTTTCGTTGCCGGTACCGCGCGATGAGCCGGTGGTCTGGATCGCATCGGGGCCATATTTTGCTTTGATCTCGCTCAGACGGCTGGCGACATAATCAAGCGCCTCCTCCCAGGAGACCGACTCCAGTTTGCCGCCGCGCTGGCGGCGAATCATCGGGGTTTTCAGGCGCGGCGTCAGGATCTGGGTATCGTTAATGAAATCCCAGCCGTAATAGCCTTTCAGGCAGAGGGTTCCCTGGTTGGTTTTCCCCTGCGCTGCTTCCGCCCGAACGATTTTGCCGTTATCGACCACGAGGTGAATCTTGCATCCCGAGGCGCAATACGGGCAAACCGTGACGACTTTTTCCATCACTTTCGCTCCAGTTAAAATTTGCGTTTCCGCTGTCGCTCCCGGTTATGCATCTTTTATGCCATCGCAATGCAGAGGGGCGTGAGGGGATATTACGGCGCAAATCCAGGCAAAATAGTGACGAAGCGCAGTCCATCGTCAAATGTGACGTGTCGAAAGGCGAAGGGGATGTGACCGCGCTTAAAAAATCAGCATTTATTCACTGCATTTATTAAAGGCAGCCAACAGAATAGATAAGAGTGAGTAAAGCGAGCCTGTGGAAGCGAATAATGAAACCTGCGATCCTGGTAGTAGATGACGATACGGCGGTATGTGCGCTGCTGGAGGATGTGCTGAGCGAGCACGTCTTTACGGTTCATCTTTGCCATAACGGACTGGATGCGATCACGCTCTGCGCGCAGCATCCGGAGATTGCGTTGGTGCTGCTGGATATGGTGCTGCCCGATATCAACGGCCTGCGCGTGTTGCAGCAGTTGCAGAAGATCCGCCCTGCGTTGCCGGTAGTGATGCTGACGGGAATGGGCAGCGAAGCGGATGTGGTAGTCGGCCTGGAGATGGGCGCGGATGACTATATCGGCAAACCCTTTAACGCCCGCGTGCTGGTGGCGCGCGTCAACGCCGTGCTGCGCCGCACCGGCGTGCTGGCGGCTGAAGCAACTGTGGCGAAAAGCAGCGGTTTTGCGTTTAACGGTTGGCATCTTGACCCGATACGGTGTGAATTAATCAACCCGCAGCAGCAGGTGGTCGATTTAACGCAGGGGGAGTACAGCCTGCTGCTGGCGCTGGTGCAAAACGCGCGGCGCGTGCTGAACCGCGAGCAGCTTTTAACCCTGACGCACAGTGAAAGTGTGGAGGTGTTTGACCGCACCATTGATGTGTTGATTATGCGCCTGCGGCGCAAGATTGAGGTCAACCCGCATCAGCCAGCGCTTATCAAAACGCTGCGCGGCCTGGGGTACGTGTTTGCCGCCGATGTCGCGCACGGCGAGAAAGCGGCGTAGTGCCGGATGGCGGCTGCGCCTTATGACATGTGTAGGCCGGATAAGCGCAGCGTCATCCGGCATGCGGTGCCGCATTGAGCACACCGCCGGATGGCGGCTACGCCTTATCCGGCCTACGCTGTTCCAGCAACACCGAATCTCATTTGTAGGCCGGATAAGCGCAGCGTCATCCGGCATGCGGTGCCGCATTGAGCACACCGCCGGATGGCGGCTACGCCTTATCCGGCCTACGCTGTTCCAGCAACACTGAATCTCATTTGTAGGCCGGATAAGCGCAGCGCCATCCGGCATATGCCGTTTCAGCAACAGCGAACCCCATCCGGCAATCGTCACCCGTTACCCTTTCATCCACATGCGGATACCGTCGAGGAACATCTGCGTGGCGAGCATCACCAGGATCAGCCCCATCAACCGCTCCAGCGCATTCACTCCTTTTTCGCCCAATAACCGCAAAAAGAGCGACGACTGCAACAGGATCGCCACCGTGCCGCCCCAGGCGATCAGCAGCGCAATCACTAAATGCCCCATCTGATTCGGGTATTGATGCGACAGCAGCATCAGCGTCGCCAGCAGCGTCGGGCCAGCAACCAGCGGGATCGCCAGCGGTACGATAAACGGCTCCTCCCCGGCGGGCAGCCCTGAGCTACTGCCGGTGGGACTCGGGAAAATCATTTTGATAGCAATCAAAAAGAGAATAATGCCGCCGGAGATCGACACCGTTTCAGCGCGCAGGCTGAGCACGGAAAGAATTTTCTCGCCGGCGAAGAGGAAAATAAACATCACCAGCAGCGCAATAAGCAGCTCGCGGATCATAATCGCGCGGCGGCGTTTTGGCTCGGTGTGTTTTAACACCGACATAAATATCGGCAGGTTGCCCAGCGGATCCATTATTAATATCAACAATACGGCGGCAGAGATGATTTCATTCATTGATTATTATTCCGGACATTTGCGGCGAAAATGGCGTAATTAGCGGCATTTCTAACGCAGTGGCGATCATTGATTAATTTCACTTGCGACTTTGGCTGCATTTTGTAATGTGGAGCGATGTCCAGTTATCGCTGGCTCGCATACACAGCACACATCTTCGCAGGAACTCGTTATGAAAAATGTTGGTTTTATCGGCTGGCGCGGTATGGTCGGCTCCGTCCTCATGCAACGCATGGTTGAAGAGCATGATTTTGACGCCATTCGCCCTGTTTTCTTCTCTACTTCCCAGCTTGGCCAGCCCGCGCCCGCGTTTGCAGGCAAAGAGACCGGCGCGTTGCAGGATGCGTTCGATCTGGAGGCGCTGAAGGCGCTCGACATCATTGTCACCTGCCAGGGCGGCGATTATACCAACGAAATCTATCCAAAGCTTCGTGAAAGCGGTTGGCAGGGTTACTGGATTGATGCCGCCTCGTCGCTGCGCATGAAAGATGACGCGATCATTATTCTTGACCCGGTAAACCAGGACGTCATCACCGACGGGCTGAATAAAGGCATTAAAACTTTTGTTGGCGGTAACTGTACCGTCAGCCTGATGCTGATGTCCCTCGGCGGCCTGTTCGCCAACGATCTTATCGAGTGGGTATCGGTCGCCACTTACCAGGCCGCATCCGGCGGCGGTGCGCGCCATATGCGCGAACTGCTGACGCAGATGGGCCAGTTGCATCACCACGTGGCTACTGAACTGGAAAACCCGGCCTCTGCCATTCTTGATATTGAACGCAAAGTAACGGCGCTGACCCGCAGCGGCGATCTCAGCACCGAGAACTTCGGCGTGCCGCTGGCCGGCAGCCTGATCCCGTGGATCGACAAACAGCTCGATAACGGCCAGAGCCGCGAAGAGTGGAAAGGGCAGGCGGAAACCAACAAAATTCTTAACACCGCGTCAGCCATTCCGGTTGATGGCCTCTGCGTGCGTATCGGCGCGCTGCGCTGCCACAGCCAGGCCTTCACCCTCAAACTGAAAAAAGATGTCTCGATCCCGACCATCGAAGAGCTGCTGGCGGCACACAACCCGTGGGCGAAAGTGGTGCCGAACGATCGTGAGATCTCGATGCGCGAGCTGACGCCTGCCGCCGTCACCGGCACGCTGACCACTCCGGTTGGCCGTCTGCGCAAGCTGAACATGGGGCCTGAATACCTCTCCGCCTTCACCGTCGGCGACCAGTTACTCTGGGGGGCCGCAGAGCCGCTGCGACGCATGCTGCGCCAGCTGGCGTAGAACAATCCTCCTTATAAGGGTGCTTCGGCACCCTTTTTTTTGATCTTTTTAAATGAAATTAAAAGATGGGCGTTTATTTTCCCAGAAGTCTGAAAGCGTTGGCTATGCTTTAGGCTGGGTGTCTTACATTTTGCCTGAAAGTGGAACGGAGCAATCAGATTGCACATGACGTGCGGCACCGTTCAGGTTCAAAAGAGTATCGCAACCGCACGCAACGGCGGTGGAAGAGGCGATAACACAACAACAGGATGAGAACCATGTCTGTTCATGTTGATAAAGACGTGATTAATGCGCTTATTGTCGGCCATTTTGCCGATCCATTTTCTGTTCTCGGAATGCACCGTACCGATGCGGGTCTGGAAGTTCGCGCGCTTTTACCCGACGCCACGGAAGTGTGGGTGATTGAAACCAAAACCGGGCGTAAAGTGGCAAAACTGGAGTGTATCGACTCCCGCGGCTTTTTCAGCGGCATCGTGCCGCGCCGCAAAAATCCCTTTAATTATCAGTTTGCCGTCTTCTGGCACGGCCAACAGAATCTGATTGATGATCCTTACCGTTTCGGCCCATTAATTCAGGAGCTGGATGCCTGGCTGCTGAGTGAAGGCACCCATCTGCGTCCCTATGAGACTTTGGGTGCCCACGCCGATACGATGGATGGCGTCGTCGGCACGCGTTTCTCCGTCTGGGCACCGAACGCGCGGCGCGTGTCGGTGGTCGGTCAGTTCAACTTCTGGGATGGCCGCCGCCACCCAATGCGCCTGCGCCGCGAAAGCGGTATCTGGGAATTATTTATTCCCGGCGCGCTCAACGGCCAGCTCTATAAATTCGAATTACTCGATGCGAACGGTCACTTGCGTATCAAATCTGACCCTTACGCCTTCGAAGCGCAGATGCGCCCCGACAGCGCCTCGCTGATTTGCGGTCTGCCGGGTAAAAAAACGCAGAGCGAAGAGCGCAAGCAGGCGAACAATTTCGATGCGCCTATCAGTATTTATGAGGTGCATCTCGGCTCCTGGCGACGCCATACGGATAACAACTTCTGGCTCAGCTACCGTGAATTAGCCGACCAACTGGTGCCTTACGCCAAGTGGATGGGCTTTACCCACCTTGAACTGCTGCCGATCAACGAGCATCCGTTCGATGGCAGCTGGGGTTATCAGCCCACCGGGATGTATGCGCCGACGCGCCGTTTCGGCACGCGTGACGACTTCCTGCACTTTATCCATACCGCGCACGCCGCCGGTCTTGGCGTGATCCTCGACTGGGTGCCGGGCCACTTCCCGTCCGATGATTTTGGTCTGGCGGAGTTTGACGGCACGCACCTCTACGAGCACAGCGATCCGCGCGAAGGGTATCACCAGGACTGGAACACGCTGATTTACAACTATGGCCGCCGGGAAGTGAGCAACTACCTGGTCGGTAACGCACTCTACTGGATTGAACGCTTCGGCATTGATGCGCTGCGCGTCGATGCGGTGGCGTCGATGATCTACCGCGACTACAGCCGCAAAGAGGGCGAGTGGGTGCCGAACGAATATGGCGGCCGCGAAAACCTCGAAGCGATTAAGTTTCTGCGCGACACCAACCGCATTATCGGCGAACTGGCACCGGGCGCGGTGACGATGGCGGAAGAGTCGACGGATTTCCCCGGCGTTTCGCGTCCGCCATCAGGCGGCGGTCTTGGCTTCTGGTACAAGTGGAACCTCGGCTGGATGCACGACACGCTCGACTATATGAAGCTCGACCCGATCTACCGCAAGTATCACCACCACAAGCTCACCTTCGGCATGGTCTACAACCACACCGAAAACTTTATTCTGCCGCTCTCCCATGACGAAGTGGTGCACGGTAAGAAGTCGATTCTCGATCGTATGCCGGGCGACGCGTGGCAGAAGTTTGCCAACCTGCGCGCCTATTACGCCTGGATGTGGGCCTTCCCCGGCAAGAAACTGATGTTTATGGGCTGCGAGTTTGCCCAGGGCCGCGAGTGGAACCACGACAGCAGCCTCGACTGGCATCTGCTGGAAGGTGACGACAACTGGCATCACGGCGTACAGCGCCTGGTGCGCGATATGAACACCCTCTACCGTCACCATAAGCCGCTGCATGAAATGGACTTTGACTCCTACGGCTTCGAGTGGCTGGTGGTCGACGATGAAGAAGCATCGGTGTTTGCTTTTGTCCGCCGCGATAAAGCGGGCAACGAAATTATCGTCGTCAGCAACTTTACGCCGGTCTCGCGTCCGGGATACCGCCTCGGTATCAACCAGCCGGGACGCTGGCGCGAAGTGTTGAACAGCGACTCGATGCACTACCACGGCAGCAACACCGGCAACGGTGGCCTGGTGCAGAGCGATGAGATTGCCAACCGCGGGCGTGACAACTCGCTGCTGCTCAACCTGCCGCCGCTCGGCACCATCTGGCTGGTGCGGGAGGGGGAATGATCTCCCTGACGGCTGGCTCCGCGAGCCCGCTCGGCGCAGAAGTGCAGAGCGGGGGCGTCAACTTTAGCCTCTTCTCAGCCCATGCTGAGCGCGTGGAGCTGTGCCTGTTCGACGCCGAAGGCAATGAGCAGCGCGTCGATGTCCCGGCGCGCAGCGGCGATATCTGGCACGGTTTTCTTCCCGGCGCGAAAGCAGGCCAGCGCTACGGTTACCGGGTGCATGGCCCGTGGCAACCGGCGCAGGGACACCGCTTTAACCCGGCGAAACTGCTGCTCGATCCCTGCGCGCGGCGCGTGGAGGGCGAGGCGGTAGATAGCCCGCTGTTCCACGCCGGTTTCGACCAACCCGATCCCCACGACAGCGCGCCGCTCGGCTTACGCAGCGTGGTGGTCAACGACGCCTTTGACTGGGAAGGGGATAAAGCGCCGCGCACGCCGTGGGGCAACAGCGTGATTTATGAAGCCCATGTCAAAGGGCTGACCTGGCTGCATCCGGACATTCCGCATGAAATCCGCGGCACCTATAAAGCGCTGGCGCATCCGGTGATGATCGCCTGGTTTAAGCAACTGGGCATCACCGCCCTCGAACTTCTCCCTATTGCTCATTTTGCTCACGAGCAGCGCCTGCAACGCCTGGGCCTAAGCAACTACTGGGGCTACAACCCGCTGGCGCTTTTTGCGCTGCATCCGGCTTACGCCCACGATCCTGAACAGGCGATTAACGAGTTCCGCGCGGCGGTGAAAGCGCTGCACGCGGCGGGCATCGAAGTGATCCTCGATATCGTACTGAACCATAGCGCTGAGACGGATCTTGCAGGCCCGACCTTCAGCCAGCGCGGAATCGACAACCGTAGCTACTATTGGATCAGAGAAGATGGCGATTACCACAACTGGACCGGCTGCGGTAACACCCTCAATTTGAGCCAGCCTGGGGTGGTGGAGTATGCCCACGCCTGCCTGCGCTACTGGGTCGAGACGTTTCACATCGACGGCTTCCGTTTTGACCTTGCTCCGGTCATGGGGCGCACGCCGGAATTTAGCCCGCAGGCACCGCTGTTTACGGCGATTCAAAACGATCCGCTGCTGCGGGATTTGAAGCTGATTGCCGAGCCGTGGGACATCGGTGAGGGCGGCTATCAGGTGGGGAATTTCCCCGCGCCTTTTGCCGAGTGGAATGACCATTTCCGCGACGCTGCGCGCCGCTTCTGGCTAACGGAGTCGCTGCCGATGGGGGCTTTCGCCGGGCGCTTTGCCGCCTCCAGCGATCTCTTTAAACGCAACGGACGTCTGCCGTCGGCGACGGTCAACCTGGTGACAGCCCATGACGGTTTTACGCTGCGCGACTGCGTCAGCTTTAACCACAAGCACAACCAGGCCAACGGGGAAGATAACCGCGACGGCACTAACGATAACCACAGTTTCAACCACGGTGTTGAAGGGCTGGACGCCAGCGCCGATGTGATGGCGCGTCGGCGCGCAAGCCAGCATGCGCTGCTGGCGACGCTGCTGCTGTCGCAGGGGACGCCGATGCTGCTGGCGGGCGACGAGATGGGCCACAGCCAGCACGGCAACAATAACGCCTACTGTCAGGATAACGCGCTCACCTGGCTCGACTGGCGCCAGGCGGATCAAGGGTTAATCGACTTTACTGCTGCGCTTATCAAAGCGCGGTCGCACATCGCCGCGCTGACGGACGATGCGTGGTGGGAAGAGGGTGACGGCAACGTCGCCTGGCTTAATCAGCATGGGCGGCCATTAACGCCGCAGGAGTGGCAGGAGGGGGCACCTCGCCTGCAAATCCTGTTATCGAATAACTACTTACTTGTGATGAACGCCACCTCTGAATTGGCGGAAATAGCGTTACCGACCGGCGACTGGCATGCCCTGTCGCCCTTTGCCGGAGAAGAGAATCCGGTGGTGATAACTGTCTGGCAGGCACCACAGCACGGCGTGTGCCTCTTTCAGCGGTCAGATAAACGGAGTCAGTCATGGTGAGATTAGATAAGAACGACCCTACAATGTTGGCGCGCCAGCTGCCGTTAAAATCCGTCGCCCTGATTCTGGCGGGTGGACGCGGCACACGCCTGAAAGATTTAACCAAAAAACGCGCCAAGCCTGCCGTGCACTTCGGCGGTAAATTCCGCATCATCGACTTTGCGCTCTCCAACTGCATCAACTCAGGCATCCGTCGCATCGGCGTTATCACCCAGTATCAGTCCCACACGCTGATTCAGCACATTCAGCGCGGCTGGTCTTTTTTCAATAATGAGATGAACGAGTTTGTCGATCTGCTGCCCGCTCAGCAGCGCGTTCATGGTGAAAACTGGTATCGCGGCACCGCCGATGCGGTCACGCAGAACCTCGATATTATTCGCCGCTACGGCGCGGAGTACATCGTCATTCTCGCCGGTGACCATATCTATAAGCAGGACTACTCGCGCATGCTGCTCGACCACGTTGAGAAGGGCGCGCAGTGTACGGTGGCCTGTTTACCGGTGCCGGTGCATGAAGCCACCGCCTTCGGCGTGATGGCGGTCGATGAGAACGATAAAGTGATCGACTTCGTCGAGAAACCGTCCAATCCGCCGAGCATGCCGGGGGATGAGACCCGCGCCCTCGCCAGTATGGGCATCTATATTTTTGACGCCGAGTACCTCTACGATCTGCTGGAAGCGGACGATAAAAACGAAAATTCCAGCCACGATTTCGGTAAAGATATTATTCCGCAAATCGTCAAATCCGGTATGGCGTTCGCCCATCCTTTCCCCTTGTCCTGCGTGCAATCCGACCCGAATTCCGAGCCTTACTGGCGCGATGTCGGCACGCTGGAAGCCTACTGGAAAACTAACCTGGATCTGGCCTCGGTCATGCCCGAACTGGACATGTACGATCAAAACTGGCCTATCCGTACCTATAATCAATCATTGCCGCCGGCGAAATTCGTGCAGGACAGATCCGGCAGCCATGGCATGACATTGAACTCGCTGGTTTCCGGCGGCTGCGTTATTTCAGGATCGGTTGTTGTGCAGTCGGTGCTTTTCTCCCGCGTACGCATCAACTCATTTTGCAATATCGACTCGGCGGTTCTGCTGCCTGATGTCTGGGTCGGGCGCTCTTGCCGCCTGCGCCGCTGCATTATCGACAGAGCCTGTGAGATACCGGAAGGCACGGTGATTGGCGAAAACGCAGAAGAAGACGCACGACGCTTCTACCGATCGGAAGAGGGCATTGTGCTGGTTACGCGCGAAATGCTGCGCAAATTACAAGGTTGAAAGCACCACTTACATCCTTGCGCGGAAGGGGTCCGCGTGCTGTTTTTCCGTAAACGGCAACGCGAGCCGAACGGTTTTGACAGGAGCGATAATGCAGGTTTTACATGTATGTTCTGAGATGTTTCCGTTGCTGAAGACCGGTGGTCTGGCGGACGTGATTGGCGCGCTGCCCGCGGCACAAATTGCCGATGGGGTTGATACGCGCGTTCTGCTGCCTGCGTTCCCGGATATTCGCCGTGGTGTAACCGATGCAAAAGTGATCTCCCGCCGCGATACCTTCGCCGGCAAGATCTCTCTGCTCTTCGGCCACTTCAACGGGGTGGGGATCTACATGATCGATGCGCCGCACCTCTATGAGCGCCCCGGTAGCCCTTACCATGACACTAACCTGTTCGCCTATACCGATAACGTGCTGCGTTTTGCGCTGCTCGGCTGGGTCGGCAGTGAAATGGCCTGTGGCCTCGATCCCTTCTGGCGGCCGGACATTGTGCATGCGCACGACTGGCACGCCGGTCTGACACCGGCTTATATGGCGCTCAAAGACCACTCGGCGAAATCGGTGTTTACCGTGCATAACCTTGCCTATCAGGGCATGTTTTATGCGCAGCATATGGATGACATCGATCTGCCATGGTCTTTCTTTAACATGCACGGGCTGGAGTTCAACGGTCAGATCTCCTTCCTGAAAGCGGGGCTCTACTACGCGGATCACATCACCGCCGTCAGCCCAACCTATGCGCGGGAGATCACCGAACCGCACTTTGCCTATGGGATGGAAGGGTTACTGCGCCAGCGTCAGAAAGAGGGCCGCCTGAGCGGTATTCTCAACGGCGTTGACGAGAAGATTTGGGACCCGGCCACCGACCTGCTACTCGGCGCACGCTACACGCGTGACACGCTTGAGGAGAAGGCGGAGAACAAACGCCAGTTGCAGATTGCCATGGGGCTGAAGGTGAACGACAAAGTGCCGCTATTTGCGGTAGTGAGCCGTTTGACCAGCCAGAAAGGGCTTGATCTGGTGCTGGAAGCGCTGCCCGGTTTGCTGGAGCAGGGCGGTCAGTTAGCGCTGCTCGGCGCGGGCGATCCGGTACTGCAAGAGGGTTTCCTCGCCGCAGCGGCAGAACACCCCGGCCAGGTGGGCGTGCAGATTGGTTACCACGAAGCCTTCTCGCACCGCATTATGGGCGGCGCGGATGTGATTCTGGTGCCGAGCCGCTTTGAGCCGTGCGGGTTAACGCAGCTCTACGGTCTGAAATATGGCACCCTGCCGCTGGTACGACGCACCGGCGGGTTAGCCGATACTGTCTCTGACAGCTCGCTGGAGAACCTCGCCGACGGCGTGGCCAGCGGGTTTGTTTTTGAGGACAGCAACGCATTAGCGTTGCTTCGCGCGATTCGTCGTGCTTTCGTATTGTGGTCCCGTCCTTCGCTATGGCGTTTTGTTCAGCGCCAGGCAATGGCAATGGATTTTAGCTGGCAGGTCGCAGCGCAGTCATACCGCGATCTTTACACTCGGTTGAAATAGTTTTCCAGGAATCACGCATATGAATGCTCCGTTTACCTATGCTTCACCGACATTAAGTGTCGAGGCATTGAAACACTCGATTGCCTATAAACTGATGTTCACGATCGGTAAAGATCCGGTTATCGCTAACAAACATGAGTGGCTGAACGCCACGCTGTTTGCGGTTCGCGATCGGCTGGTGGAGCGCTGGCTGCGTTCCACCCGCGCGCAACTCTCCCAGGAGGTGCGCCAGGTCTACTACCTGTCCATGGAGTTTCTGATTGGCCGTACGCTCTCCAACGCGCTGCTCTCGCTCGGTATTTATGAGGATGTGAAAAACGCGCTGGATGAGATGGGCCTCGACCTTGAAGAGCTGATCGACGAAGAGAACGATCCGGGCTTAGGTAACGGCGGCCTCGGGCGGCTGGCAGCCTGCTTCCTCGATTCACTGGCGACCCTCGGACTGCCGGGGCGTGGCTACGGCATTCGCTATGATTACGGCATGTTCAAACAGAACATCGTCGAGGGGCGTCAGAAAGAGTCCCCCGATTACTGGCTGGAGTATGGCAACCCGTGGGAGTTCAAACGCCACAACACGCGCTACAAAGTGCGGTTTGGCGGGCGCATTCAACAGGAGGGGAGAAAGAGCCGCTGGGTTGAAACCGAAGAGATCCTCGCGGTGGCCTACGACCAGATTATCCCCGGTTATGATACAGACGCGACCAATACGCTACGTTTGTGGAATGCGCAGGCCAGTAGCGCGATTAACCTCGGTAAATTCAACCAGGGCGACTACTTCGCGGCGGTGGAGGATAAAAACCACTCCGAGAACGTCTCCCGCGTGCTCTACCCGGATGACTCCACTTACTCCGGGCGCGAGCTGCGTCTGCGCCAGGAGTACTTCCTGGTCTCGGCGACGGTGCAGGATATTCTGCATCGCCACTTCCAGCTGCATCAGACTTACAGCAACCTGGCGGATAAAATCGCCATTCACCTCAACGACACCCACCCGGTGTTGTCGATCCCGGAACTGATGCGTCTGCTGATTGACGAGCATAAGTTCGACTGGGACGAGGCGTTTGAAGTGACCTGCCAGGTCTTCTCCTACACCAACCATACGTTGATGAGCGAAGCGCTGGAGACGTGGCCGGTTGAGATGCTTGGCAAAATTCTGCCGCGCCATCTGCAAATCATTTTCGAAATTAACGACTATTTCCTGAAGACGTTGCAGGAGCAGCACCCGAACGATATCGAGCTGCTGAGCCGCACGTCGATCATTGATGAGTCAAGCGGTCGCCGCGTGCGTATGGCGTGGCTGGCGGTAGTGGTGAGCCATAAAGTGAATGGCGTTTCGGAGCTGCACTCCAACCTGATGGTGCAGTCGCTGTTCGCCGATTTTGCCGCCATCTTTCCGATGCGCTTCCTTAACGTCACCAACGGCGTGACGCCGCGCCGCTGGCTGGCGCTGGCTAACCCGTCGCTCTCTGAAGTGCTGGATGAGCATATCGGCCGCACCTGGCGTACCGATCTCAGCCAGTTGAGCGAGCTTGAGCAGCATATCGACTTCCCGGCGGTGAACCAGGCGGTGCGCCATGCCAAGCTGGAGAACAAGAAGCGGCTGGCGACGGTGATCGCCCAGCAGCTTAACGTGGTGGTCAACCCGAAAGCGCTGTTCGATGTACAGATCAAACGTATCCATGAGTACAAACGTCAGCTGATGAATGTGCTGCACGTCATCACCCGCTATAACCGGATCAAGGCCGATCCGACGGCGGAGTGGGTGCCGCGCGTCAATATCTTTGCCGGTAAAGCCGCTTCGGCCTACTACATGGCGAAGCACATTATTCATCTCATCAACGATGTCGCGCAGGTGATCAACAACGATCCCGATATCGGCGATAAGCTGAAAGTGGTCTTTATCCCTAACTACAGCGTCAGCCTTGCGCAGGTGATCATTCCGGCGGCGGATCTTTCAGAGCAGATATCGCTGGCGGGTACCGAAGCGTCGGGCACCAGTAACATGAAGTTCGCCCTTAACGGTGCGTTGACTATCGGCACGCTGGATGGCGCGAATGTGGAGATGATGGATCACGTCGGCGAGGAGAATATCTTTATCTTTGGTAACACCGCGGATGAGGTGGAAGAGCTGCGTCGTCAGGGCTATAAACCGCGCGAGTACTACGAAAAAGATGAAGAGCTGCACCAGGTGTTAACGCAGATCGCCACCGGCCTGTTTAACCCGCAGGATCCAGGGCGCTACCGCGATCTGGTTGATTCGCTGATTAACTTTGGCGACCACTACCAGGTGCTGGCGGATTTCCGCAGCTATGTCGACTGTCAGGATAAAGTGGATGCGCTCTATCAGCATCCGGAAGAGTGGACCACCAAAGCGATGCGCAATATCGCCAACATGGGCTACTTCTCCTCTGACCGCACGATCCAGGAGTACGCGGAGCATATCTGGAACATTAAGCCGGTGCGGCTTTAGCTGAAACGGCGTAGTCGCCATCCGGCGGTGTGCTGCATGTGGCACCGCATGCCGGATGGCGCTGACGCTTATCCGGCCTACGAATGTCCCTGGTCTGTGAATATGTGGAGCGGTGTGGCTGAAACGGCGTAGGCCGGATAAGGCGCAGCCGCCATCCGGCGATGTGCTGCATGTGGCACCGCGTGCCGGATGGCGCTGACGCTTATCCGGCCTACGAATGCTGCCGGATGGCGCTGACGCTTATCCGGCCTACGAATGCTGCCGGATGGCGCTAACGCTTATCCGGCCTACAACTTCCCGGCTTGCGAACGTCTAAAGCGCCATATCAAGCTGTAACTCTTCGAGGGTTTTCGCGCCGTCAATCGCATTGGCGGACAACAAGCTGGCGCGGGCGCAGGCATGGGCTAACTGAATGCTGTGCGCTAACGGCCATGCTTCGTGGCAACCGTATAAAAACCCGGCGCAAAAGGCATCTCCTGCTCCGACGCTGCCAACAATCTCCGCCTGGCTTAACATCCGCGACGGGATCCACGCTCCGGCTTCATCCGGCGCTTCACCCCACGCCCCTTCCGGGCAATGAATTACTACCCGCTGTTTTACCCCGGCCGCTAAAAGCTGCGCCGCCGCGCGGCCAATATTCTCAACGTGCGGCTTATCCTGCGCGGTACGCATCGCCAGCCCGCTGAACTCGCCCGCTTCTAACTCGTTGATCACCAGATAATCCAGATGGGGCAGGCAGGGCAGCACCAGCGGTTTATAGCGCGGGTCGCCTTTGCGCGACACCAGATCGAGCGAGGTCTCAAAGCCTTGTTCCCGCATCTGCGCCAGCAGCCGCGCGCTGCGCGTGCCGTACTCCTCATCGGCCTTATCAAGGCTGTCGAGCAGCAGCAGATAACCGAGATGGAAGATCTTCATCTCGCCGTTAAGCATCTCAAAGGCGTCGATATCCAGCAGCCGGTTGGCTCCGGGCGAGTGAAAAAAGGTGCGCTGACCGGAGGGATCGGTCATCACCTGCGACATCGAGGTTGGGGCGGAAGGGGTGCGCTGCACATGCTGACGATTGACATGGTACTGATCGAGCATCGCCATAATGTAGTCGCCGTCGCCATCTTCGCCCACCAGCCCGACCGCCTGCAGCGGCAGGCCAACGTGCATTTTCGCCAGCGTCAGCAGCACATTAAGCGGCGCGCCGCCCGTCGAGCGTTCGCTCTGGACAATCTCCGCCAGCCAGCCGCGCTCCGGCCACTGGGCAATATGATGCACATGATCCACCAGCATATTGCCGGCGGCGATAACCCCGTGGCGGGCCATCAGCACTGCCCCGCGCTGCCGAAGATGCGCATCTGCCCGGCCACCGTATCGGCAATTGCCTCTTCAACACTGAGCAGCAGCTGGGCGAACTCATCATACAGCGGCTGGCGATCTGCCATACGCTGCTCAATGGCACCGAGCGCCGCCTGCGACATGCCGGTATAGAAATTGATTTTATGAATGCCAAGCGAAATGGCGCGGCGGAAATCCTCATCGCTGATGCCCGAACCGCCGTGCAGCACCAGCGGCAGGCCGGTCTGCTGGCGAATGGCGTCGAGGCGGGTGAAATCGAGCTTCGGTTCGCCCTTATATTTGCCGTGCGCATTACCGATGGCGACCGCCAGCGTGTCGATGCCGGTGCGATCGACAAACTCCCGCGCCAGCGCCGGATCGGTAAAGCAGGCTTCATCGGCGTGACCATACAGCGCGCCGCCCTCATCGCCGCCAACCGCGCCTAATTCCGCCTCTACCGAGACGCCCACGGCGTGGCACATCTTCACCACTTCCCGCGTCTGGCGAATATTCTCTTCATACTCCAGCGCAGAGCCGTCGAACATCACCGAACTGAAACCGAGGCGCAGGGCGCGCACCACCGACTCAAAATGCAGCCCGTGATCGAGGTTGAGCACCACCGGAATATCGCTGCGCGCGGCTTCAAACTTCACCGCTTCGACCAGTGACTCCAGCGAGACATACTTAAAGTGCACTTCGGCAATATTGATAATAAACGGCGAGCGCTCCCGCTTTGCGGCGGCGAACAGCGCGCGCAGAAAGTGGGAGTCGAGCACGTTAAACGCGCCTAAGGCGTAGTGGTGCTCGCGCGCGTGCGCCAGCCCTGCGGCGAGAGAGATCATGGGCATAACCGCCTCCTTTACCCTAAAAAGAGTGAGTACTCATTACAGAGCACCAGATGTGCTGGTTCATCCTCCAGCACGTCGCTAAAGCGGTTCGCCGGGTTGAGGAAGTGGTTGTCGTGCTGGTCATCGTTAACCGATGAAACCTCGCCGACCAGCACATCGCCAAACCCCGGCTCGCCCCAAAAGCTATGATAAAGCCCCGGTGTGACACAAATGCTTTCCCCTGGTGAGAGGCGCAGCTGGCTGCCCGCCGCGTGCGTGTGTCGGCAGCCATCGATGACCACGGTAACGTCGCTGCTGTCAGTCTGGTGCTGCGCATCCGCGTTCCATAGTTCAATAATTAAGTTTCCGCCGCCGCGATTAATGATGTCCTCGCACTTGCGCCAGTGCAGATGCATTGGCGTTAGCTGCCCGTCGCGCACATGCATGATCTTCTCTGCATAGCACTTGGCATAGGGCGCGCCGTCCGGCGAGCCGTTGCGCAGGGTAAAGAGCGTCAGCCCCTCGGCGTAAAAGTTGTCGCCGCCAAAGGCGGTGACATCCCACCCCAGCTTTAGCTCGAACACTTCTCGCCACGCCTCATGATCCAACTCGCGCCACTGGGTCGGCGCAAAGCTGGCAAAAGGCGGCAGATGCACGTCGTGCTTCGAGAAGAACTGCCGTGTGTGGCCGAGAATGTCATTAATGGCAGAGCGTTTCATCGTCTCTCCGTATCGCGCTTTCCCTCCCGCGCGGGGAGGGAGAGGGCTTATTTCACCGTCCAGCCTTTGTAGCTGGCGACGCTCTGCTTATCGATCAGCGTCACCGGGATCAGCACCGGCTCTTTCGGCGCGGGCTTGCCTTGCAGAATGTCGTACCCAATCTCCACCGCGCGCGCCGCCATCACCTGCGGATCTTGCGCCGGGGTGGCAACAAACAGCGAGTTTTTACGCTTCAGCGCCTCTTCACCATCCGGGCTGCCATCGACGCCAACGATAAAGAACTCGTTACGTTGTGCCTGTTTTGCTGCCAGATCGGCACCGATCGCTGTCGGATCGTTAATCGCGAACACGCCGTCGATTTTCGGGTTGGCGGCCAGCAGGGAGGTCATCACTTCCAGCCCGCCTTCGCGGCTGCCTTTGGCGTTCTGGTTATCCGAGAGCACCTTGATATCCGGGTGACGTTTAAACTCTTTCTGGCACCCTTCGACACGGTTCTGTACCGCGGAAACCGGCGGCCCGTTGATGATCACCACATTGCCTTTGCCCTTCAGGCGGTCGGTGATGTATTTACAGGCCATTTCGCCCGCCTGGGTGTTATCGGAGGTAATTGTCGCGTCGGCACCTTCTGCCGCCACGTCCACTGCCACCACTACAATGCCAGCTTCTTTCGCCCGCTTAACCGCCGGGCCGATGCCTTTTGAATCCGCGGCGTTGAGGATGATCATGTCGACCTTCGCCGCGATAAAGTTATCAATCTGGCCGACCTGCTGGCCGAGGTCGTAGCCGCTGGAGACCAGCGTCACTTTGACCTTGTCGCCCGCCAGCTTGCGCGCTTCCAGCTCCGCGCCTTTGGTGATCTGCACAAAGAAGGGATTGGCGAGATCGCCTACCGTAACGCCGATAGATTTCAGTTCTTTCGCCTGAACGAACGGCGTCGCGGCGAGCAGGGCCGTGGCGCAGAGCGCGGTGACAAGAGGTTTAAGACGCATGCTGTAATCCTCACTTATGTTACTGTTTTGTAGGGTTTTATTATGCTGCCTGATGGTGTCGGGTACGGTATTTGTCAATCAGCACCGCTATGATGATCACCGCCCCTTTGATCACCAGTTGCCAGAAGTAGGAGACGCCCATCAGCGTCATGCCGTTGTTAAGGGTGGCGATGATTAACGCGCCGACCAGCGTGCCGGTGATGGTGCCGATACCGCCGACAAAACTGGTGCCGCCGAGAATGACCGCCGCAATCGCATCCAGCTCGTAGCCCATGCCGAGGTTGCCGTTGGCGCTGTAAAGGCGCGAGGCGCTCATCACCCCGCCAAGGCCGGAGAGCAGCCCGCTGATGCCGTAGACGAAGAGTAAAACCAGCCACACTTTGATACCGGTAAGGCGCGCTGCCTGCATGTTGCCGCCGACCGCGTAGATATGAACGCCGAGCGTGGTGCGGCGCAGAATAAACCAGCACACCGCAATCACCGCCAGCGCGATCACCACCAGCCACGGTACCGGGCCGAGATAGTTATTGCCGATCCACTCAAAGCTGATATCGGAGTTGATAACGGTAGTGCCATCCGCCAGCAGATAGGCCGCGCCGCGCAGCGCCGTATAGGTGCCGAGCGTGACGATAAAGGGGGGCAATCCGGCAAAGGCGACCAGCGCGCCGTTAAACAGGCCGAGCAGCAGGCCGAGCATCAGCGCCGCCGGTACCGAGAGCATCGACAGCTCCGGCATCAGCGATACCACCATCGCCGCCACCGCCGTGGTGCCGAGAATCGAACCAACCGAAAGATCTATCCCGCCGGTGAGAATGATGAAGGTCATGCCTGCCGCCAGCACAATGTTGATCGACGCCTGGCGGGTAATGTTGAGCAGGTTGCTTTCGGTAAAGAAGTTCGGCGCGATAAAGCCAAATACCGCGACGATCAGGATGAGAATCGGCAGGATGCCGACGGTTTGCATCAGATCGCCCATCAGCACTTTTTTGGCGGAGGCAGATTTAGCCTCCTGCTGCGGCGTGGTGGCCGGGTGTGGTTTCATTTCAGTCATGGTGTACCGCCTGGTGATGGGTGTCGTTAACGCCGGTCGCCAGCGTCATAATCTCTTCCTGGGTGATAGCCTCGCCCTGCAACTCGCCGGCGATAGTGCCTTCGCGCATCACATAGACGCGGTCGCTCATGCCGACCACCTCCGGCAGTTCGCTGGAGATCATCAGGATCGCCACCCCTTCGCGCGCCATCTGGTTCATGATCCGGTAGATCTCGCTCTTCGCGCCGACATCAACGCCGCGCGTCGGTTCATCAAGGATCAGGATGCGTGGGCCGATCGCCACCCAGCGCGAGATAAGCAGTTTTTGCTGGTTGCCGCCGGACAAACCGCCCGCCCGCACCTGCGCGTGCGGCACGCGAATATTGAGTAATTTGATCGCGTCATCGGAGAGGGTTTGCGCCTTTTTGCGGTTCAGCATGCCCCACGACGCATCGCGCTCCAGCGTCGCCATGGTGATGTTCTCCTGCGCCGCCAGTTCGAGGAACAGCCCCTGCTCTTTGCGGTTCTCGGTTAAAAAGCCGATGCCAAGATCGATCGCCGCACGCGGGGAGTGGATCACCACCGGTTCGCCATCGATCTCAATCATGCCGCCGGTCGCTTTGCGCACGCCGAAAATCAGCTGTGCCAGTTCGGATCGCCCGGCACCGACCAGCCCGGCAAGGCCGACAATTTCACCGGCGCGCACTTGCAGGCTGACCGGCTGGATCTTGCCGCCATCGGTGAGGTGGTGAACGGTAAGACGCGGTTTACCGGGGGTGATATCGCGCGCTTTATTAAACAGATCGCTGAGCGGTCGCCCGACCATCATGCGCACCAGTTCGGCGGCGTTGAGGTTGTCGCGCGTCAGGCTGCCCACATACTGGCCGTCGCGCAGCACGCTGACGCGATCCGAAAGCTCATACACTTCCGCCATGCGGTGGCTGATATAGATAATCGCCATCCCCTCATCGCGCAGGCGCATGATGAGTTCAAACAGGCGATGAGTTTCACGGGAGGAGAGGGCGGCGGTGGGTTCATCCATCACCAGAATACGGCTGTTGCGGTGCAGGGCGCGGGCGATCTCCACCTGCTGCTGCTCGGCGATGGTCAGCTTCATTACCCGGTCGGTGGCGCTGAAATTGGCACCGAGACGGTCAATCACTGCCTGCGCCTGCGCCGCCATGGTTTTGCGCTGCACCAGCCCGCCGCGTGCGATTTCGCTGCCGAGAAAGATGTTCTCCGCCACCGTTAAGTTGGGCGCGAGCTGCATCTCCTGGTAGATCAGGGTGATCCCGGCGGCAAGGGCGTCTTTTGGCCCACGAATGGTGTGAGGCGTGCCGTCGATCAGGATCTCGCCGCTGGTGGCGGTGTAGGCCCCGGCGAGGATCTTCATCAGCGTGCTTTTGCCAGCACCGTTCTCTCCCATTAAGGCATGGATCTCGCCGGGCCAGACCGTCAGGTCCACCCCTTTGAGGGCGTAAAACTTGCCGAACACTTTGGCAATATTACGCATCTCCAGCACGGGCACATTAGGCATGACGAAGCTCCTGCGAGTGACGATTTACGCACTTCATCACACGTTGGTAAATGGAGAATGTCAGAAGCTGTTCATATTTGTCATAGTGGCGCCACGCCACTGTTGTGACCTCTCCCGGAGCCGCTATGCCCTATCGCGCCAACCCCTTTTTCACCAGCGCCCGCGGGCGACTGCTCTTTTTCAATGTGCTGGTGGTAGCGGTGACGTTAATGGTCTGCGCCGTGGCGGTGCTCGGCTTTCGCCACGCCAGCCAGTTGCAAGAGCAGGTGCAGCAGCAGACGCTGGATGATATGACCGCCAGCATGAACCTCGCGCGCGATACCGCCAGCGTCGCCACCGCCGCAGTGCGGCTTTCGCAGGTAGTTGGCGCGCAGGAGTACAAAGGAGAGGCGGAGCGGCTGAAAGCGACGCAAAGCGCGCTGCAACGCTCATTAACGCAACTGGCAAACGCGCCGCTGGCACGGCTCGAACCGCAGCTGGTGGCGCAAATCACCCGCCGCAGCCAGGCGTTACAGCAGAGCGTCACGGAGATGCTGGAGCGGGGGCAGCGCCGCCACCTTGAGCGCAACGCGCTGCTTAGCTCCCTCTATCAGAATCAGAGTTATTTACGCCATTTGCAGACCATCGCCGCGCGCGACGGGCTGAACACCCCCGACCCGCGCCTGCTGAGTGAGATGGACAGGCTGCTTCTCGCCGCCATTCAGACACCGTCGCCGCGCGCGACGCTGGCGCAGCTGGCGGAGATTGTCGGCCAGCTTCCGGCGCGGGCGGGCGATCCGCTGCTCGATTTTATCCTGCCCGATTTTCAGGCCGAGCTTAACAAGCTGATGCCGCTTGCGGGCCAGCTGGAGGAGAGCGATCTGGCGATCACCTGGTCGATGTTTCATATCAAAGCGCTGGGCGCGCTGCTTAACAACGATATTAACCAGTATGTGGCGGAAGTGGCGCAGGCCTCTGAACAGCGCACCGCCCAGAGCCACCAGGAGATGCGCTCCATCAGCATCTTTATCAGCCTGTTTGCGCTGCTGGCGCTGGCAATCACCGCCTGCGCCGGTTGGTATATCTACCGCAATCTGGGATCGAACCTGACCGCCATTTCACGCGCCATGTCGCGGCTGGCGCGCGGGGAATCCAATGTTTCGGTGCCTGCGCTGCAACGGCGCGACGAATTAGGCGAGCTAGCGCGCGCCTTCAACGTCTTTGCCCGCAACACCGCCTCGCTGGAGCACACCTCCACGCTGTTAAAAGAGAAGAGCACGCAGCTGGAGACCACCTTTCATGCCATGCGCGACGGCTTTGCGCTGTTTGATAACCAGGGCTGCCTGGTGGTGTGGAACCCGCAATACCCGCTGCTGTTGGGCCTCGGCGAGGAGCCGCTGCGGCGCGGTCAGCACTACCACAGCCTGCTGCGCCAGGTGAGCGATCTGCCCGGCCATGTGCAGGAGAACCTGGCGCGCCCGCTGCCGTTAACCCAGGAGCTGCGGCTGGCGGATAACCGCACCATTGAGCTGCGCTTCAGCCCGGTGCCGGGGCGCGGGATGGTCAACGTGGTGCTGGATCGCACCGAGCGCAAAGGGCTGGAGGAGGCGCTGCTGCACAGCCAGAAGATGAAAGCGGTCGGCCAGCTTACCGGCGGGCTGGCGCACGATTTTAATAACCTGCTGGCGGTGATTATTGGCAGCCTGGAGCTGGCCTCAACCGATTCGCCGGACGCGGCGCGCATTTCTCGTGCGCTGAAAGCCGCCGAACGCGGGGCGCTGCTCACCCAGCGGCTGCTGGCCTTCTCACGCAAGCAGTCGCTCCACCCGCATGCGGTAGAGATGCAGGCGCTGCTGGAGAATCTCGACGAGCTGCTGCGCCACTCGCTCCCCTCAACGCTGACCCTGGAAATTGAAGCGCAGCACGCCGCCTGGCCAGCATGGATCGACGTCGGGCAACTGGAGAACGCCATCATTAACCTGGTGATGAATGCCCGCGATGCAATGGATGGGCAAACGGGCGTGATCAAAGTGCGTACCTGGAACCAGCGCGTCACCCGCACCGACGGACGCAGGCAGGATATGGTGGCGCTGGAGGTGATCGACAGCGGCTGCGGCATGTCGCAGGAGGTCAAAGCGCGGGTGTTTGAACCCTTCTTCACCACCAAGCAGACCGGCAGCGGCAGCGGGCTGGGCTTGTCGATGGTTTACGGCTTTGTGCGCCAGTCCGGTGGACGGGTGGAGATTGAAAGTAACCCAGGGCAGGGCACCACGGTGCGTTTACAACTGCCGCGCGCCACTCTCCCGGCGGTAAGCAATGCTGAACCCGCCAGCGATGCGCGCCATGTGCGCAGCGACACGCTGATTCTGGTACTGGAGGATGAAGCCGACGTGCGCCAGACCCTGTGCGAGCAGCTTCACGAGCTGGGCTACCTGACGCTGGAAGCGGAAAACGGCGATGCGGCGTTGCAGATGCTTGCCGCCTCTACCGAGATTGGAGCACTGATCAGCGACTTAATGTTGCCGGGGCGCTTAAGCGGCGCGGAGGTGATTGCCGCCGCTCGCCAGCACGCGCCAAACTTGCCGATGCTGCTGATCAGCGGCCAGGATCTGCGCCCTGCCCACAATCCGGCGCTGCCGGAGGTCGAACTGTTA
Source organism: Kosakonia sp. CCTCC M2018092 (assembly GCF_003864115.1). Taxonomy (NCBI): domain Bacteria; kingdom Pseudomonadati; phylum Pseudomonadota; class Gammaproteobacteria; order Enterobacterales; family Enterobacteriaceae; genus Kosakonia; species Kosakonia sp. CCTCC M2018092. Next base: position 4,344,328 of record NZ_CP034225.1, on the reverse strand, counting down.
CGCAAGCCCTTCACCCGCGCGCAGCTGGCGCAGGCCCTGCAACGCATCGCGGTGTGAGGTGACGGCGCTCACAGGGTGATAAAAAGCTGGCTTGCCGGGACGCCTGTCGCCCGATAGATTATTTGCCTTAAGGATAGTGACTCCCTCACGGCTAAACCTGAAACCCACGCACTGGTGATTAACCTCTGCGCTGCGTTTCAGGTTTTTTTGTTTTTGTCGGTCATAAAAAAGGAAAAGGACGTAACAATGAAAAAAGGGGTTATCGCGTTTCTGCTGCTGATGAGCATCAGCGCACCGCAGGCGCAAGAGGCAAAAGTGACGCTTATTCACACCGGGGATACGCACGGGCGCGGGATGAGCGAATCGGGTATCGGCTACGGCAAAATGAGCGCCTATGTGAAAAATCTGCGCGAGCAGGACACCAACGTGCTGTTTGTGGACGTTGGCGATGCGGTAAGCGGCATGCCGGTGACCGATCTGACGCAGGGGGAAAGCAACGTGCGCGCCATGAACACCATGGGCTACGACGCTTTTACGCCCGGTAATGCGGACTTTATTTTCGGCGGCACGGAGCTGCTCTCGCTGCGGGAGAAAGCCCGCTTCCCGTTTATCTCTGCCAATATTTACTACCACGACAAGCTCGCTTTTCGCCCCTATGTGATGAAAAAGATAGCGGGGCTGAATATCGCCATTATCGGCGTGTCGCCGCTCAATGCCATGGTGGCGACTACCGACAGCAAACTGGCCGGTTTTTCCGTCAGCGATCCGATTCAGGCGGTGCGCAACACGGTGGCACAGGTGAAAGGGAAGAGCGATCTGATCATCGTGCTGGCGCATCTCGGAAAAACTGACCCGGCGGTGAATATCAGCAAGCTGCTGGAAGCGGTGCCGGAGATCGATGTGCTGGTGGATGGTCACGACCATATTGCTGTGCAGGCCGGTAAGCAGATGGGCAAAACGGTGATGGTTAACGCCGGGCAGTATGGTGATTACCTCGGTCATCTGACGCTCACGGTAAAAGATAAAAAGATCGTCGCGTGGAGTGAAAAGCTGCTGGATGCGGCGAGCTTAACGGCGCTGAAAGCGGATAGCGAAACCGAATCCTGTATTGAGCAAGCCCGGGCTGCAAGCGCGGAGGTGCTTAATAAAGTGGTGATGGCGCTTCCCTTTACCCTTAATGGTCAGCGCGAACGGGTGCGCTCCGGGCAGACCAACCTCGGCAGCATGCTGGCCGATGCCGAGCGGGAGTATGCTAATGCTGATATCGCCTTTACCGTCGGCGCATTTCTGCGCGACACCATTCCGGCCGGGCCGGTGACCTATGGCGAGGTGCTGAATGCGCTACCGTTTCGCCTGCCGCTGGTGACGCGGGAGATGAGCGGCGAGCAGATCAAAGCGTTCATTGAGCACAACTATGCGCAGCAGAACATTATTTCCGGGGCGTATGCCCACGTCAGCGGCCTGCGTTTCAGCGTCGATTTCACCCGACCCGCCGGGGATCGCATGACCTCGATTGAGGTCAACGGTCAGCCGCTGGCGCGGGATAAAATCTATCGCGTGGCGTGTAATGAGCAGGTGAGCGATTTTGGCATTCGCGACATCGCCATCCGCGATCGTTACGATGTTCCGATGGCGGAGCTGCTGACGGAGTATGTGAATAAGCACGCGCCGTTAATCTCACCCACGCCGCGTGTGCAGTTTCTCCACCCGGCGGGGTAATTTTTAGCGCTTAGGCAGGGACGCGCAGCCCTAGCCGTTCGGGAACAATATCTTCCAGCATGGCGACCAGCTGCGGGTCCATAAAGGCGTAGTGATTCGGGATATTGAGCACATGCAGCGGTTTATGCTGCACCAGACGGTTATAGTCGGTCAGCAGGCGCTCTTTGTGCTCCTCTTCCATCACGCAGATAACATCTGCCCAGGAGAGAATCGCGGGCGAAACGGTTTTTTTTGCCTGGCGTTGCATACCGGCGGAGCGGGCATTGAGCCCAGGATAGCGGCGAAACAGCTGCTCAGCGGTGGGGCTGCGCCATTGGTTCCGGCTACAAATAAAAAGCACATTCATGCAAGTCGATACTCATCAAGCCGCGCTGAGCGCACTACGTCGTGTCATACGCGGGTATTAAGACCCGGTTGCGTTATTTTCTGGCAACCCTCTGGTGCGAGTCTGTCCGCTTCATCCTACAAACGACCACATACTGGCTGCTTTCCGCCCCGGCGTTGCCGGGCGTTGCGGGACGCAATATAGCCACAATGGTCAGTCTAATCCAGCACAATCCGCAGGCCATCATAACCTGCTTCAGGCCCCGTCGGCAGCGGGTTTTTCATCATCCCTTGATCGAGGGCATATCTGATATGCGTTAGGATAAGTCGTGCAGCGCCTCACACCCGGTTTAAGGTCATTCTTACCCCATCAACACACTTCCACCAGGATGGTTCGCGGGATCGCCAGCGCGCGTTCGCCGCAGGTGAGGATCACATCGATTCCGCTCGGGAACGAGTGTGGACGGTCGGTTAACTCATCGGTGATGCACTCCGGCAGCAGCGGGGCGATCATCCGCTCCTCCTGAATGCCAGGGCCGGTGAGGCGCAGCATCCGCCCGCCGCTGAGCGCAGGCAGTTGTAAAATCAGCGTCGCGCTGCTCTCTGCGTTTAACGGCTGACCCACTGGCAGGGCGCTAAGTTGCTGATGGTTAAGGGTGCTGTCGGCAATGGCGAAGAGCGCCTGTTGCGGCGTCTCCAGCAGCGGTGCCTGGGTGTGAAAGCGCAGGTTCTGGCGCAGCAGATCGTTATCCAGCGCGTTTGCGATCCACAGCGGCGTGTCGCTGTTTGCCAGTGTTAACAGAACGCTGGTGGTGGCTGCGTTGAGCGGCGGCCAGCTGTGTTTCAGCTGCGGCAGGGCGACAATCACCCCCGGCTCGCTCATTGCTTTTAATAGGCGACGAAAGGCGTGCTGAGCGTCGTGAACCGCCGACGCGAAGGCGGGTTGTAGTGTCATGCATTCTCTCCGCGCACCGGAACAGAGGCCTCGACCCGGCCGGTGTGGCGCGTAGGGGTATCAACCTGCATTCAGTGCTCCATAGTAAATTCGATCATGTCGGCGCGATTCAGGCTGACGGAGTACTCCGTCGCGTTGATCTCACCGTCACGGTGGTTAAGGGTACGCACGCAGAGCAGCGGCGCCATATTGGGGATCTCCAGCCAGCGGCTCTCTTTCACCTGCGCACGGCGGGCGCTGATGCGCGTTTGCGTGCGCTTCAGCTCAAGACCGACGCGATCGCGCAGAAAGTCATGCAGCGACCCGCTATCAAACTCTTGCAGTAGCGGCCAGAGCTGGCGGTCAGCAAAGTAGTGATCGATAAGGCAGAGCGCGACGCCGTTCACCCGGCGACGGGTGCGCAGATGAATGACGTTATCGCCTTCGGTAATGCCGAGCGCATCGGCGACATGACCGGAGGCCGGGCGCAATACCGCCAGCAGCCGTTCGCTGGTGGGATGGCTCCCCTGATCGAGCAGGTTCTGGCTAAAACGCGCCTGCGCATTGAGCGGGTAGTCGAACGGGCGCATCAACACCAACACGCCAACGCCCTGGCGGCGCTGCACCCAGCCCTTTTCGACCAGCTGATCGATGGCGCGGCGCAGAGTGTGGCGGTTGACCTGAAAGCGCGCGGCCAGCTGCTGTTCGGCGGGCAGCCAGTCGCCACAGTGATAGTGGGTACGCAGCTCCTGCTCCAGTTTGGCGGCGATCTCCTGGTAACGTGTTGGGAAGCTGGTCGGATGTCTGGATAAGTGGATAGTCATCATTCCCCCGCAGACTCAGTTAATGTGCCTCCAGAGTGCCAGGGGAATGTTGCAATTGGGTTATGTATTGATTGCGCCAGGATGAAAAAAGAAAAAGGAGCCGCGATCGGCTCCCTGTTTCGGTGGTGCACCCGGCGGTAAACACCGCCGGCGAATCATCAATTCTTTTTAACGAATTCCGATTTCAGTTTCATTGGCCCGAAGCCATCGATTTTGCAATCGATATTATGGTCGCCTTCCACCAGACGAATATTCTTCACTTTGGTGCCGATCTTCAACATTGAAGAACTGCCTTTTACTTTCAAGTCTTTAATTACGGTCACGCTGTCGCCATCGGCTAACAGATTACCATTTGCGTCTTTGACGATTAATTCATCGCTCACCGACGCGGGTTCGGCATCGTTCCACTCGTGGGCGCATTCCGGGCAAACGAACATGCCATTATCTTCATAGGTGTATTCGGAATTACATTTTGGGCAGTGGGGAAGTTGCATAGGGGTTACCTCAAACAAGAGCAGAGAGAGCCGGATGTTTACCGGCACAAAAGGCGCAGTGCCTGAAAGGGCGCGATTATACAGCAAAACCGTACAGTTGCCGTTGTTATTATTTTTTTAATCCCGAAGATAAAAAGACAGCCCTCGCGACACCCTCTGACATTCGCTTAAGCGATGCTTATCTCATCACATCATTGAGAATCTACTTATGTGTGATAATTGCAATATTTGCTGGTTGAAATTGCCAGCATTTACTAATTCAGATATGGTGACAGTTAGCAACCGGTGTTATTTGTAACCAGGCTGTCACACCTGTTAAATGCGCCATTCCCGGCGAATAATTACCTCTCAGATCGGGTGGGTAAATCAATGATGATATATCCTGGCTATTCATAAAAATGCGCTAAGCTCTAACCCTTTGGTTTTTAAAGACCAGAGTACTATTGCTGTTCCTTTTTACGGGGAAATTATTATTTTCCCGAATGCCATCAGGTGTTTATCTTTTCGAAGATATTTTCTACACGTAATTATAAAAGCCGAAACTTCACTAATAAAACTCCACGGCTAAATAAAACAAAGAAAATTTGCGTTAAGGAAAGACTTTTGACATGCACACACAAACAATATTTGAATTAAGTCAGGAAGCAGAACGGCTGTTACAACTCTCTTTGCACAACCTGCTGGCTCTGAAAAAAATGCCGACGGCGGCGCTTGATGAGACAAATATCAGCGGCGCGGCGCAAAATAATAACGTGATGCCTCTGCACTTCAGCACCCGCGGCGTTGAGGCGCAAGAGGCGACCTTACAGAACGAACTGCGTAAAATTACCCGGCTGGAGATGGTGCTGGCGATTGTCGGTACCATGAAAGCGGGCAAGTCGACCACCATCAACGCGATTGTCGGCACAGAAGTGTTGCCGAACCGCAACCGCCCGATGACGGCGCTGCCGACGCTGATCCGCCATACCCCCGGCCAGAAAGAGCCTGTGCTCCATTTCTCCCACGTCGGCCCGATTGATGCGCTTGCGCAGCAGTTGCAGACGCGGCTGTTTAATTACGATCGCGGCAAGCTGGCGCAGAAGATTGAGATCGATCGCGATATGGACTCACTGCTGGCGCGCATTGCGCAGGGCGACGCGTTTGATAAGCACTATCTCGGCGCGCAGCCGATCTTCCACTGCCTGAAAAGCCTCAATGATCTTGTACGCCTGTCGAAAGCGCTGGGCGTCGATTTTCCCTTCTCGGCCTACGCGGCGATTGAACATATTCCGGTTATTGAAGTGGAGTTTGTCCATCTGGCGGGGCTGGAGAGCAACCTCGGTCAGCTGACTCTGCTCGACACACCGGGGCCGAACGAAGCCGGGCAGCCCCATTTACAGAAGATGCTTAGCGAGCAGCTGGCACGCGCCTCGGCGGTGCTGGCGGTGATGGATTACACCCAGCTGAAATCGATCTCCGATGAAGAGGTGCGCCAGGCGATCTCGGCCGTTGGCCGCTCGGTTCCGCTCTACGCGCTGGTGAATAAGTTCGATCAAAAAGATCGCAACAGCGACGATGAGCACCAGGTTCGCGCGCTTATCTCTGGCACCTTAATGAAAGGCAATATCACACCGACGCAGATCTACCCGGTCTCCTCAATGTGGGGCTACCTGGCGAACCGCGCCCGTCATGAGTTGCAGAAAAAGGGGCGCTTGCCCGATCCAAACGATCAGCCCTGGGTGCAGGACTTTGCCGAAGCGGCGCTCGGTCGGCGCTGGCGCATGGCGGATCTGGATGATACTGAACATATTCGTCACGCCGCCGATCTACTGTGGCAGGATTCGCTATTTGAGCTGCCGATCCGCAACTTGCTGCACGCGGCTCACGCCAACGCTTCTCTCTATGCGCTGCGATCCGCCTCGCATAAGCTCCTCAACTACACCCAGAGCGCGCGGGAGTATCTCGATTTCCGCTATCAGGGGTTGACCGTCGCCTATGAGCAGCTGGAGCAGAATATCGTCCGGCTGGAAGAGGATATGACCCTGCTGCGCACCAGCCAGGCGCGGGTGCGTGATGAGGTCGATCATGAAGTGGAAGAGGCACTCGCGGCGGCAGAGATCTTTATCAACGGCCAGCAGTTTGAAATTGTCGAAGCGATCGACGCCTGGTTCCATGATGGGCAACTGATGGCGATGGCCAGCGAGAGCCAGGCCGATTTACGCCTTGATGAGCGCTTAAGCCCCGGCCAGCTGGTGCTGGAAGATGAAGGCCAGGCGCAGATCGCCCTGAGCAAAATGCGCTCCGCCTGCGAGACGATCCTGCTGGCGGCGCAGGAGCGCATCAGCCGTGAACTGGCGCTGCGTTTTGATGAGCTGGAGAATACGCTGACGCGCTCGCTGAACGATGCCATGCGCCCAATCGAAACGCGCATCAAAGCGGAGCTGAGCCATGCCGGTTTTCGTGCCCGCATCTCTTTTCCCGCGTTTCAGCCGAGCACGCTCAACTTTAATGCCCGCACGCTGTTTAACAATGTCATCGCGCCGGAAGAGACCAGCGCCGCGCAGGCCAGCCGCATTGGCGGCGTGCGCGAAACGGTCTCGCGCTGGCTCAACAACCCCAACTGGGGCTGGGATGACTATGTGGCGACGCGCACCCGGTATGTGATTGACCTCGGCACGCTGCATCAGAAGCTGACCGCCCATGTGGCGCACTTCTGCGAGCAGATCCGCAAAGCACTAAGCGCGCAGGTTGATGTCTCCGTCACCGCCGGGATGGCGACCTTTTTTGCTGAGTTCTCCCAGAGTCTTTCCGGGTTGCAGGAGAGCCTGCGCGAGAGCATGGCAATCCGCCAGCAGAACGAGTCCTCGGTCAGCGCGCTGCGTCGCCATTTACTGCACTGTATCAGGACGGCGCACTGGATCCATGAAGACGCGCGGCTGCTACGCGACGATATCCAGACGCTCTTCGCGGCGGAGCAACCATGAAAAATCGACTGCTCGACGGCCCTGGCCGGGTGCTGGAATCTATTCATCCGAAATTTATTGTCGATCTGGTGCAGGGCATCGACGCGCCGCGTCAGACGACGATCGCGCCACAGCAGCAGATTTTCCGTGAGCGGCTGGCGCAGGAGATCATGGCCCAGACGCAGCTGCGACCGTGGGCGATCTCCGGCAAGCTTGAGGAGAACGACGCCCTGCGGCTCGGGCTGGCAGAAAAACTGGCGAGCATGCTCGATCCCGGTTATCTGGCGCTGACGCGCATTACGCAGCGGCTGAAGGCGATGCAGCACGCCGAGCGGCGTCCCGGCGGCGTCACGCCCGGCGCGCAGCAGCAATACGACGTTTTGCTGGAGCACTTTAGCCAGCGCGCGGCGTTTAAGGAGAAAGCGCTGACGCAGCGCGGGCTGGCGGTGCAGGCCGGTCATCACAGTGAACAAGTTTTTACCCACTGGCGGGCGGGAAGCTACAACGGCTGGTCGATGGCCGGACGCTGCTACGTCGCGCTGGAGGAGCTGCGCTGGGGGGCATTTGGCGATGCCTGCCGCCTGGCGAATGAAGATGTGGCGACGATGCTGAAAGATAACCTGCGGGTGATGGCGGCAGAGTTTCTGGCGCAGGGCATTGATGCGTCGCAGGGGACGCGCCACTTCTATCATCAATGGCTCGCCGCGCCGTCGACGCCAGGGGTGATGGAGTATAAAGATCTGCTGGGCTGGCTGGGGGACTGGTGTGATGCAGAGCGCCACCCGATTTGCTGGTCGGTGACGCAGAGCTGGCAGCCCGTCGCGTTGGGGATGCCGAGGCTCTGCTCGGCAGCCCGTCTGGCGACGGCAATGGTCGATGAGGTTTTCGACGACCTTTAGTGGCTCGTCGACTCGGTTCGCGCCGCCATCTCTTCCGGCGTTGGCACCTTGCCGAAGCGTCGTGCATAGAGCGCGGTAATAATCGGCACCAGGATGGCGGTGACAATTACGCTCGCGGCGACCAGCGCGGTCGCTGATGCAGCAACCGGTTCAAAGGCCGGGTTAATCTGGGCGATGATCACCGGGTTAGCCACTGCCGCACCCGCTGCGGAAGAGGCCGCCACGCCCGCTGTACCATTCCCGCCGCCAATCAAACGGTCAGCCAGGATGAGCGGAATACCGGTGATGATAATCACCGCCACGCCAAGGAAAATCCCCAGCAGACCAGTCTCCATAATCACTTTCAGGTTGATGGTGTTACCCAGCGCGAAGCCGAAGAAGGGGATCAGCACCGGCGTCGCTTTGCTGAAGAAGGCGCGCAGATCGTGGTCGAGGTTGCCGAGAGCAAAACCGATCAGGAACGGCAGTACCGCGCCGACAAAGTGGTGCGGTTCAAACGAGGCGAGGCCAGCGGAGCCGAGGATCACCATGGTCATCAGCGGGCCGGACTCCAGCGACATCAAGACAAATGCCCCCGACTCCTCTTTACTGCCGTATTGGTTCATCAGGCTGGCATAGAGCCCGCCGTTGGTCATATCCATTGCCGAGACAATCGCCAGCACCGACAGCCCGGCGAAAAAGCCGGTCTGAATGCCGGTATCAGGAATAAAGGAAGCGGCAATCATCGCCACCAGCCAGGCGACAGCAATTTTTGTCAGCACCAGCGTGCCCGATTTGCGCAGCACCGTGCCGGTCGCGCGAAGATCAATCGAGGCGCCAATACAGAAAAACCATACCGCCAGAATCGGTACCGTTCCGCTAATCATGCCTTTAGTAAAGGAGCCAAAATAGGCACCGGTATCGGGTGCCAGGGTATTAAGAATGGCACCTAACAGCAGCGGAACTAACATCATCCCGCCAGGAATACGTTCAATCGTGGCCTTAATTTTCATACACAATCCTCACGACTCGTCATTCAGATGAACGAGGAAGCTAAAAATGAATCATTCGATGTTTCAAAGATTTAAAGCATTCAGAAGCCAGCGCATTGATGACGGGCGGCGGCGGAGCGGCCTGAACAGGCTCGTCGACACCGACGAGTTAGCCCTTAACGCTGCTATTAGTGGGGCTATCATGAGGCGATTGGAATATCTATTCAATAAGAATGAAACAGTGTTTTAGTTACACCGATCACAGAATTCGCGTAAACATTTATCGATGTTTCTTTATTTATTTTCGATGTAAATGGCTTGTAAAAAGGTGGGTCGAAAGCCGATCGCGCTTTTTTGAAATGAGGCAAAAAGTGAGGTAAAAACGGTGGTTGATGATTACCGGTTACAACTATGTGAATTTGATCACATTTATAAACCCTGATAGGGTAATTCGCTCATTCACTGCCCAACAGGCGTCAACAGGTTCGGTTGTACAGGCTTTGAACAGTTAGTGTAAGTAAACCTGCTACGCTTGAAAGAATGGCCGCAAGGCCGATAAAAAACGCCTGCCATGGATGGGTAAACGGGCGATACAGGGCGAGAGTCTTAAGAGGAAAACAGAGATGTTAAAAAGGAAAAAAATCAAACCGATAACGCTACGCGACGTCACGATTATTGACGACGCGAAACTGCGTAAAGCCATCACCGCCGCGTCGTTAGGTAACGCGATGGAGTGGTTCGATTTCGGTGTTTATGGCTTTGTGGCCTACGCACTTGGCAAAGTGTTCTTCCCCGATGCAGACCCCAGCGTGCAGATGATAGCCGCGCTCGGTACCTTCTCCGTTCCGTTCCTGATTCGTCCACTTGGCGGCCTCTTCTTCGGCATGCTGGGGGATAAATATGGACGGCAAAAAATCCTCGCGATCACGATAGTGATCATGTCCGTCAGTACCTTTGCTATCGGGCTTATACCTTCGTATGAGTCGATCGGCATCTGGGCACCGATTCTGCTGCTGTTATGTAAGATGGCGCAGGGCTTCTCCGTCGGCGGCGAGTATACCGGTGCGTCGATCTTCGTTGCCGAATACTCCCCGGACCGTAAACGCGGCTTTATGGGCAGCTGGCTGGACTTCGGCTCTATCGCCGGGTTTGTCCTCGGCGCGGGCGTGGTGGTGTTGCTGTCGACGATTGTCGGCGAGCAGAACTTCCTCGACTGGGGCTGGCGTATTCCGTTCTTCCTGGCACTGCCGCTGGGCCTGATTGGCCTCTACCTGCGTCATGCGCTGGAAGAGACTCCGGCGTTCCAGCAGCATGTCGATAAGCTCGAGCAGGGCGACCGCGAAGGGCTACAGGAAGGGCCGCGCGTCTCCTTTAAAGAGATTGCCAGCAAACACTGGCGCAGCCTGCTGACCTGTATTGGTCTGGTGATCTCCACCAACGTCACCTACTACATGCTGCTGACCTATATGCCGAGCTACCTGTCGCATAACCTGCACTACTCGGAAGATCATGGGGTGCTGATTATCATCGCCATTATGATCGGCATGCTGTTTGTGCAGCCGGTGATGGGTCTGCTGAGTGACCGCTTCGGTCGCCGCCCGTTTGTGCTGATCGGTAGTATCGCGCTGCTGGCGCTGGCGATCCCGGCCTTCAGCATGATCAACAGCGGCGTGACCGGCATGATTTTCGCGGGCCTGCTGTTGCTGGCGGTGATCCTTAACTGCTTCACCGGCGTGATGGCTTCCACATTGCCTGCGATGTTCCCGACGCATATCCGTTACAGCGCGCTCGCCAGCGCCTTTAACATCTCCATCCTGATTGCGGGTCTGACGCCAACGCTGACCGCCTGGCTGGTGGAGACCTCAACGAATCTGATGATGCCAGCGTACTACCTGATGGTGATCGCGGTGATTGGCCTGATTACCGGCCTGACGATGAAAGAGACGGCGAACCTGCCGCTGAAAGGGGCAACCCCGGCAGCGTCGGATATGCAGGAAGCGCGTGAAATTCTGCAAGAACATCACGACAACATCGAACAGAAAATCGAAGATCTGGATGAAGAGATTGCCCAGCTGCAGGAGAAACGCTCCCGCCTGGTGCAGCAGCATCCGAAGATTGACGAGTAACTAAATAAAACCCGGACGGCTTAGCCCTCCGGGTTTTTTAACACCCTGCCGCAATATAATCCCCGTTGGCACTCACCGGGATCACCGTTAAAAACAGCACCAGCGCAAAGAGCATCAGCGCCACGCCACCCGCGATCTTAAGCCCTGGAACCAGCCAGCGTAAGCGACCTGACTCACTGCCAAAAAAGGCTGCCGTGCGGTTACGCGCATAACGCACCGCCAGCGACAGCCCCATGATCGAGAGCGCTGTGCCGAAAGCCATGGTCATCACCGCCGCCATTCCCCACGTGACAATGCCGAGCGCATTGGAGAAGAGCAAAATCATAATGGCTCCGCTGCACGGCCGCGCACCAATCGCCAGGATCACCCCCAGCCGGGTTTTCCAGTCGCCCTGCGTCGACACGCCAACGCCGTGATGACCGCAGCCGCACTGCGCGTCGTGAACATGTGTCAGGGAGCGGATGCGCAGCGCGCGCGGTTGCAGGCTCTTCACCGCACGCCAGATGATATAGGCCCCGAAGCCGCCAATCAGCACCGCGCTGATCTTCTCGACATACCAGCGGCTTTCGCTGAGATCGCCCGAGGCGAGGTTAAACCCGACCGCGAGGATAAAGACAAACAGGATCGCGCTGACGCCCTGCATCAGGCTGCCGAGCAGCGGAACCATGCGCGCGGCGGCCTCGCTCTCTTTATTGGTGCTGAGATAGGTGGCGACAATAAATTTGCCATGTCCCGGCCCGATGGCGTGCAGCACGCCGTAGAAGAACGCCCCGGTCAGCAGCCACAGCCCGCCGCTGTACTGATGGTTATTGAGTTGCAGCAGGTACATCACCAGGTAGCGATGAAGAGTGATTTGCGCCGCCAGGCACCACTGCAAAAAAGCGCCCCAGTGCGTGTGCAGCGCGAAAGCGGCGACCAGCCCTGCCGCCAGCAGCGCAAGCGCCGCCGGCAGGCGCCAGTCGCGGGTGAGAAGTTGCGTCGTCATAGGCGTTCAGCGATTAAGAAGGGATAGCCCGCAGTATAGGTGTCGTCAGGTGTGGGCTCCAGTCTGGGGTCAGAGATTGAGTTGGTGTTTGTGCCAGCGCCCGAGCAGCAGCACGGTGGTCAGCGCGCCGAGCAGGGCGCAGAGCATATCCGACTGGGTATCCCACGGATCGCCCTGCGTACCGAGGAAGTCATCCGCCCCCTGGCCCATTGCCAGCGCGGCCCACCACTCAATTAATTCATAGGTGGCGCTGATGGCTAACGCAATACAGCAGACGATAAAGTCGAGCATCTTGCCACCACGTACGTACTGCCCGCGCAGTAAAATCTCCCGCGCCGCCAGCGCCGGAACCAGCCCCTGAAAGAAGTGGCCAAGTTTGTCGTATGGGTTGCGGCTAAGGTTAAACAGGTGCTGCACATCAAAGCCAACAGGCACTTTGGCATAGGTGTACATCCCGCCAACCATCAGGATGATAGCGTGGAAGAAAATCAGCGTGTAAAGCAGGGCAGTCAGCGGGTAACGCCGCCAGGTAGCGAGCAGTAGCGGCACCACGATCATCACCGGGATCACTTCCATCAGCCAGGTGGCGCGGTCATGGGTAAAGAGTCCGGTGTAGATAAGGATCAGTAACAGGATCAGCGCTGCGCCGTACAGCGCAGGGCGGTTAACGCTCTTGAGCATACGAATGTCCGTTTCGGTAACAGAGAAAAAGAGACTATCGGCTGAAAAGGGGGAAAAGACAAATGGTTGAGAACGGGCGACGAAGATGAAAAAAATCCGCCTTAGCAGCGGATTCTGGTTTTCAGCACGTTAAGACACTTATCGAATCAGTAATGCACCAGCCCGCCATCCACCGCGTACTGGCTGCCGGTGACGTATGAGGCATCATCCGAGAGCAAAAAGAGCGCGACGGCGGCGGCTTCCTGTGCGGTACCGGCACGTCGGAGCGGCACCTGGCCTACTACAAAATCTTCGAACTGCTGGCGCGACTCTTCGGGCATAAAGTGCCTGAAGTTGGTCTCAATCGGCCCCGGCACCAGCGTGTTGGCGCGGATATCGCGCGGTGCCAGCGCACTGGCCCAGCTCTTGACCATCGCAACGATCGCGCCTTTGGTGGCGGCATAGAGGCTGGTCATTGCCGCGCCTTCGTAGACGGAGGAGGAGGCGGTGACCAGCACTGACGCGCCGGAATTTAATGCGCCAGAAAGCGCCGCCAGCTGGAGCATTGGGCCGCGCACGTTGGCATTCATCATGCGGTTAAAGCTCTCGGCGGTGACCGATTCTGGCGCGCCGACTTCGGCATAACCGGCGTTCAGCCACAGGCCGTCGAGGGATCCCCACTGCCTGATCGCCGTCGCCAGCGTCTCGATATCCACTTCGCTGGCAGCGTCGCTTTTCAGGATCAGCGATGAGGCGGGCAGCAGCTTGCGGGCCTCAGCCAGGCGCGTTTCGTTCAGCCCGGTGATGGCGACCTCGCCACCCTCGCTGACGATGCGCTGTGCACCCGCCAGCCCCATCCCGCTGGTGCCGCCGGTGATCAACACGCGTTTGCCTTCAAATCTGCTCATAAATAGCCCCTGTTGGTTCCTGAAATGGACGTTTACCTTACGCAACCGCGCCAGCCGTTTCGAGACCAAAAATGGTAGTTTCATTCCTGCGGTGAATGGCTGTATAAAAAATCAGTACTTCAATTATGGATCAAGACACGATGAGCAGAGAGCGCTACCACCTTTCGATTGCCCTGTTTGTGCTGCTATTGCGCGGAGATGATCTCCTGATGCTGCGGCGATCGCAGACCGGCTGGATGGATGGGAATTACAGCCTGCCCGCAGGTGGTCTTGATTTGGGTGAAACCCTTGCAGCTGCTGCCGCCAGAGAGCTGCGAGAGGAAACCGGCGTTGAAGCGGCTGCCGACGATATGCAGCTGGCGCATACCATGCATGTGTGGACAGAAGATCGCTCCTGGATGGGGCACTATTTTATCTGCCGCCAGTGGCAGGGCACGCCTTTTCTCGCCGAGCCGGAAAAACACAGTGAGATGGGCTGGCAAAGGCTTGCGGCCTTGCCGGAGCAGACCATTCCTTATGTGCGCCAGGCGCTGGAGGCTATCAATGTTGGTCAAAACTACTCGGAGTATGGCTGGGAGAGCCGGAGATAGCCACTGCGCCTACTCCTGCTGCTGTTCATGCTGGCGTCGGCGGGAACGGCAGATATCAGCATGATTTTCATCCGCCCACTGAATAAGTTTCTGCATCGGTTCCAGGAACGATCTCCCCAGCGGCGTTAAGGTGTACTCCACGCGCGGCGGCACTTCCGCATAAACGGTGCGGCTGACATAACCGTCTGTTTCAAGACGTTTTAGCGTGCGGGAGAGCATCTGGCGTGAGATGTCGCCAATTTCCCGGTTCAGTTCATTAAAGCGCAGCGTGCGTTCCGTCATCGCTTCCAGAATCAGCAGGCTCCACTGATCGCCGATTTGGTTAAGCACATCGCGGATTGGGCAGGGTTGCCCAAATTCGGCGATATCATTCTGGTCGTTGTCGCTCATTCGTTATCTCTCTTTTGCCGCCAATAGTCAGCTTCGTGTGACTAAGTACCTTAATTTTGACCTCTTGTTGAGGTTTTGCGGGCAATGTACCATCCGCGTTCTTAACGGTCTATTTTTGTGACCAAAGGTAATGTACTAAAGGAGAGCACAATGAAAAAGTTTATTAGCGGTGCGCTGTTAACGGCAGTTCTGATCGCGTCTGGCAGCGCTGTAGCGGCCCCTGCGGCAAATGCGCGCAATGTGGCGACAGAAGAGGCTAACAGACAGCTGGTGGTTGATTTTTATGATAAATTCTTCAACCGCCACGAGGTGAAAGAGGCCGCGAAGGTGGTTGATGAGCATTACCGCCAGCACAACCCCGATGTGCCGGACGGCAAAGCCCCGTTTGTGAATTATTTCACCGGTTTCTTCAAAGAGAACCCGCACTCTGCCGCGCGGATTGTGCGTAGCGCTGCCGACGGCGATTTAGTCTGGTTGCAGGTTCACTCGACCAATGACAGTAAAGATCGCGGCCAGGCGGTGATGGATATCTTCCGTGTGAGCAACGGGAAAATTGTTGAACACTGGGACATCATTCAGTCGGTGCCGGAGAAGTCCGCCAACGCCAACACGATGTTCTGAAGAGCGATCCCGGCTGCGTGCAAACGCGGGCAGGGGGAGAACACCCATTTTGCGAGGCAAATTCCGGAATAACGCTTTGTTTTGCAGGAAGAAGTAAAACCGCTTGTCGGCTTTGGGCATCAGCGCTATTTTTCACCGGCACCTGCAAAATCAGGTGCCGGGATTGGTCTCCTGAAACCCTTACTGTCGACATACGACGCGTATTGCGTCTTCTTTATGTCGCGCGTACGGTTACGCCTCAATGGCGGGCCGGGCGGGGGCGTCGCAAGACGCGCCGGTGTCCAGTAAGGCCGGTAAGACCAACTCCGTCCGGTCCGCCGCCATAAGATTGGTCTCTTCGGTGGCGGCTCAAATTTCACTTACTGGAGGCTGCCCTTATGGCTACGACCCCTACCCAGACTCACCCGTCCCCTAGAACCGAACGCCGCTACACCGTCGGCTATGCCCCCAATCAGGGCGATACCAGCACGCCTTGCCTCAACCTGAGCGGCAAATGGCTGAAAGAGGCCGGGTTCACCACCGGCAAAGGCGTCAGCGTGAAAATCGCCGGAGACTGCATTGTGCTGATCCCCGATAACGACAACGAGCATGCCCTGCGGCATGAGTTAAAGCAGATGAAGCAGGCGGTAAAAGCGGTGAAAGAAGGGGTGCTGAGCGCGCTTTGAATCTGGAATTAAGTGGACACCAACACCACAATTTTAGGGAGTTAGTGTCCACTTAATAACGCTGATAATCACTTTAAAAACAGATGATTATCTTTCGCCCACTTCCTTAAACGCCCATTCGCGTTGGCGTACGGCGAGGCGGTGTTAAACGAGATCATCCGGCCCATCGTCCATTTCGTGTACCACAGTCTTCCATACAAAACCTCGTCCGTGCGCGCATCAATAAGCTGGACGATTTCACTTTTGGCGCGTTGCAGTTCTTCAATCAGTTCGCCATAGCTTAACGCGCTGTAATCCGAGTAAAACTTTTGCGCGAGGAGACCCAACTGGTTCCACTTGTACCCCGTTTCCGGGAAATCTACGGGCAGGCCTTTGGCATCATTGGTTATCCACTTCACGACCAGCTTGTTCCATCCGAGCAGATAGGCGACCAGGTTATGCACGCTCATCGCTGTTCCTTTCGCGTGACCCTCCATGGAAAGCTCTGACGTGATTTCCGGTGGGATGTTATTTAGATAACTGATTAATTTAGCGAAATTTTTATCGATAGCGGAAAGCAGTTCAGCTTTGGTTTGCGGTACGCTCATCACGAATTCCCTCTCAGATAAGAATAGACACCATCAATGCACGGGTGAGGTTGATAATGAACTCACCGCGTTAACGCAAGAAGGTTACAGGCCATATCTGTACCTCATCGGGGAATAATATCTGCGCGGGAACTCTCAATTTCGCGTCTGGTTTTCAGCCAAACCCTGTGCGAAAATCCATTTTTCTGAACCTGTGACAGGACGCACTTTATGTCAGAATCCGCTCAGCCCTGCCTGTTTACTGAAGGCCAGGTCACCCTTCCTGAAGGCTATCAGGACCGCACCGTCAATGTGTTCACGCCGCCCGGCGCGGATGCACCGGCGCTCAATATCTCCCGCGACACGCATAATCCCGGCGAAACGCTGGCGGCCTATATCGACCGCCAGATGGCGCTGATGGCGAAACATCTCAAGGGCTGGAAAACGGGCGAGCGCACAGAGGCTGTGCTTGGCGATAACCTGGCAACCGGCGAAACCATTCATGCCAGCTACCTGCGTGACGGTAAACGCACCTTTCAGCAGCAGGCGGTGTTTAACCCCTCCGCTGACCATATTCTGGTGTTCACGATGTCCGCCGTGCGGGCGTTAAACGACGCCGATCGTGCGCTGCTTCTTTCCGTTCTCAAAAGTTTCCGTTTCCACGCTTAACAAGGATTGTTGCTAAGTTTGAAGCCGCGTATGTCGGTGATGATATAGGCCATTCCGGCGCGCTGGCCGGCATGATTGTTGGCACCCTTGTCGGCGGCGCGATTGCGGCGCTGGGCGGCATCGCGGCCGGTGCGCTGATGGTCGCAGGCATCGGTGCCTCCTGCCTGGGCATCGGTGTACTGCTTATCGGTGCCAGTCTCGCAGTCGGTTTTCTCGCCGGGGAGGTGGCGACCGGGGTGCGCGACGGCATTGCCGGAAGTATGGCGGAGAACATGACGAAGAAAGGCGTCATCACCACCGGCTCTCCTGACGTCTTTATCAACGGTAAGCCCGCCGCTATTGCCACGGACAGCATGGTGGATTGCGATGACGACGGCTCGCAGCAGATGGCGGAAGGATCCTCCCGTGTTTACATCAATGGCCTGCCTGCCGCCCGTATCGGGGACCGCACCACCTGTGATGCGAAGGTGATGACCGGCTCCGGCAACGTCCGTATTGGCGGCGACCCGGAGCAGACCCTGTCAATTACCCCGGAAGTCCCCGAAGTGCTGTACAAGATTTCAGACCTGACCCTGCTGTTTGCCGGGCTGGCTGGCGGCTGGGGTGACGCGGCCGGTAAGGTCGGCGCGGTGGGTAAGCTGTTGTCGAAACTGCCGGGTATCAGCAAAATCGGCCGCATCGCCTGCCGCTTCGGCGCGATGCTGACCGCCATCGCGGCGGGTGGAATTATTGCCCGCCCGGTGGATATCATCAGTGGGCAGAAGTTTCTCAGCGGCGACGACGAGCTGGACTTTGTGTTGCCGTCGCGTCTGCCGGTGCGCTGGCAGCGTTACTGGCGCAGCGGTAACCCGGGCGACAGCGTGCTCGGCCGCGGCTGGAATCTTTTCTGGGAAACTCGTCTTGAGCGTTACCAGGAGGGGCTGGTGTGGCGGGCACCGACCGGGGATTATGTCTCCTTCCCGCGGGTGCCGAAGGGGTACCGGACCTACTGCGAAGCTGAAAAGCGCTGGCTGGAGCACCATCAGGACGATGCCAGGTCGGTGTATGACATCAGCGGCGAACGCTGGCACTACGCCCCGCTTGAGTGCGATAAACCCTCCCTGCTGCAGCGCATCTCCGGACCCTGCGGCAACGATATCCTCTTCGAGTGGAACGATAACCTCACCCTGCATGCCCTGACGGACAGCGCCGGGCAGCGCGTGGTCTGCCGCTATGAGGGCGACCGCCTTGCCGGGGCCTGGCTGAATGATGAGATCTGTCTGGTCAGTTATGCTTATGACGAACAGCGCCAGCTGGTCTCAGTGACCGGCCGGGGCGGTAGCGTGCGCAGGCGGTTCCGCTGGCAGGGCGGCCTGATGTGTGCCCACGAGGATGCAAACGGCCTGGTGAGCGAATACCGCTGGCAGGAGATTGCCGGTCTGGCGCGCGTAACGGCTTTCCGCCACAGCGGCGGTGAGCAGCTAACTTTTGAGTATGATTTTGACAACGGCACCCGCCGGGCCATCCGTGATGACGGGGCGCAGGCGCACTGGCTGATTGATGACGATGACAACGTCGCCGCCTTCACCGACTTCGATGGCCAGAAGACCGCCTTTATTTACCGCGACGGCGAACTGTGTGATGTCATCCTGCCGGGCGGTGCCATGCGCCAGAGCCGGTGGGACAGGTACGGGCGCATGGTCCAGGAGACGGACCCGGCCGGGCGGCAGACGGAATATTACTGGTACCGCCTCCGACCGCCTCACCCGCACGGTCTGGCCGGACGGCACGACAGAGCAGAGCCTGTATGACCTGCGGGGACGCCTGCTTTCGGAAACCGACGCCGCAGGCAACCGGACCACTTACCACTACCCGGATGATGAAGAACCTTTACCGGACAGTATCACCGATGCGACAGGCGGAGTGGTGCGGCTGGCATGGAACCGTCAGGGACTGCTGACAAGCCGCACCGACTGCTCCGGCAGCGTCACGCGTTTCAGCTATGACAGATTCGGGCAGCTTCTGTCGAGTGAGGATGCAGAGGGTAACGTCACCCGCCGCGAATGGAACAGCGCGGGACAACTTTCAGCCGTTATTCGCCCGGACGGCAGCCGCGAAACATTACACTGGAACGCTCGCGGCCAGCTTGCCGCCTGGCGCGATCCGCTGGAGAGCGAGGTGCGCTGGGACTATAACCCGCTCGGCCTGCCGGTGAGCATCATCGACCGCATCGGGCGTACCCGGCGCTGGCATTACGACCGGCGCGGCAACCTGCTCAGACTCGAAAACGGCAATGGCGGAGAATACCGCTTTACGTACGACGCCGCAGGCCGTCCGCTCAGCGAAATCCGCCCGGACGACACGTCGCGCCAGATGATATGGGACAGCCGTGGCTTCCTCAGCGAACTGCATGAAAATGGCAGGCCTGCCGTCGATGGCGGCATCGCCCGGCGTAGACGAACCTTCAGTTATGATGAAAGTGGCCTGTTGACCGCACGCGCTACCCGCCATGCGGAGTACCGCTATGACCACGACCTGAACGGCCAGCTCACCCGTATCCGGCGCATCCCGACTGCCGAAGGCGTTGCCCTGGGCATTGAATCCGATGACATCGCCTTTACCCGCGATGCAGCAGGTCGCCTGGTAAATGAGTCTGGTGTTAACGGCGAACTCAGCTATGCATGGGATGCACTGGGCAATCTGACAAATCTGACCCTGCCCGGCGGGCAGCAACTCTCCTGGCTGCACTACGGCTCCGGTCACGTCAGCGCCATCCGTTTTGGGTCGCAGCTGGTCACTGAATTCACCCGCGACCGTCTGCACCGGGAAGTGAGCCGTACTCAGGGCGCGCGCGAACAGTCCCGCAGTTACGACAGCCTCGGCAGACGCACTGCGCAGCGCAGTACACTTATCACCGAGGTGGCCCTGCCGGAGCAGGCGATACTGGAGCGCCTCTACCGTTACACCGGACGTGGCGAGCTGGCGAGCTGGCGGGCGTCAGCGACACCCTGCGCGGCGAGGTGAATTACGGTTACGACGCTGAAGGCCGCCTGCTGAAGCATTACGAGTCCCGCCAGGGCAACAGCAGTGCGCTCTTTACGTATGATGCGGCAGATAACCTGGCCGCGAACGACGCCCCGGTCACGGATAACCGCCTGCAGCACTGGCAGAACCTGTTTATGCAGTACGATGCGTGGGGCAACCTGACGCGCAGGCGCAGCGGGCTGTATGAGCAGCACTACACGTATGATGCCGAAAACCGTCTTGTATCCGCGCGCGGAACGGGGCCGCAGGGGCGCTTCGAAGCGCACTACCATTATGACGCGCTTGGCCGGCGCATCCGCAAGACGATCACCACCGGTCACGGCACCCATGAAAGCCGCTTCCTCTGGCAGGGTTACCGCCTTTTGCAGGAGCAGCATCAAGGCGGGCAGTGCAGCACCTATATTTACGACCCGAACGAGGTCTGGAGCCCGCTGGCGCGGGTCGACCATCTGCGGGAGGACAAGGCCGGGGAAATCTACTGGTTCAGTAGCGACCTGAACGGTGCGCCGCTGGAAGTGACAGACGAAGAAGGCAACCTCCGCTGGAGCGGTCGGTACGGCAGCTTCGGCGAGGTCCGTCATCAGACCGACGGCTTCACGCGGCTGGCGCAGCACACCGCGCTTACACACCAGCCCCTGCGCTATGCCGGGCAGTATGCAGACAGCGAAACCGGGCTGCACTACAACCTGTTCCGCTATTACGACCCACCAACGGGAAGGTTCATTGTTCAGGACCCTATAGGGTTAGCTGGGGGCTGGAATCTTTATCAGTATGCGCCTAATCCG
Organism: Kosakonia sp. CCTCC M2018092; assembly: GCF_003864115.1. Lineage (NCBI taxonomy): Bacteria > Pseudomonadati > Pseudomonadota > Gammaproteobacteria > Enterobacterales > Enterobacteriaceae > Kosakonia > Kosakonia sp. CCTCC M2018092. The sequence continues at coordinate 4,323,232 of NZ_CP034225.1, read as the reverse complement.
CAGGGCTGGATTGACCCGTGGGGGTTAAGTGGTGAGGATATCTTTATTCATTATACGGATAAAGCAGGGTTTGACAGTATAATGAATAGCGGCGTGATTGAAGCAAATTCGCGGGGGAAAGTTTATATTACAGATATATTAATGTCTCCCAAAGATGCTATGAGAGATATCATTTATAAATGACGTTTCTCATCCGGGGCGAGGTGACTATTCTATTGTTTTTAAAGCTGATGCTTCGCAGATGTCTAAAATTGCTCGGAGCTCTGAGTTAGAGTATATTCACTCAGGCAGATTGAAATTGAGGGATATACTTCATGCAGGTAAAAATCCTTATGACACGGTATCTCATTTATCATATGATCAGCGGTGGAAAATGACGCACGAACAGATGAAATCGAGAGGAGGCGGGTGTGGTTGATGATAAAGATAAAGTACTGATGCTAAATCAAGGTGAAGTCGTGGCTTTGAAAAAAGCAATTATGTATTTGAAGTTTTCTTGTGAAGAAACAGAGTCATTGATGTATGCAGGAAGTCCCTTGATTAATTCTGCTTTTTCAAAGTTAATCGATATTGATGATCTAGGTGAGCATGCAAAAAACTTTTATAGTAAGCCTCATAAAATAAACGAAAATTTTATTTCATCAAAGATACAGAAGCAAGAGCAGGAAACCGGCAGACTGCTTGATGAGTCTATAAAAGAAAAGGTATTTAATGAGTGCCTTTATCCGTTTTCAAAAAAATGAATCATCAAAATTACGGGTAATTGATTTTGCCCGTATTTACATTTTTTGGATTTGCAATTTATAAAGTCTGCTTTCACCATAAACTTTTCCGCTACTATATTCACAGGCCGGAAGTTTATTTTCATTGATTAATTTATTGTAAAGTAAGGAGATTATTAAAACCCAAGGGGTTTATTTAAAAAAGGGTGGGGCATGATGCCTGCTATATTGGGCAATATTATTATGAAAAACCTTGCTGCCAAGTGCTTCACTAAGATTGCATGATGAATTTTAGTTCCTAAGGAGACCACGCAAATTAAAAATGTGGTATTGGTGTTGTTTCCTCTGGTAAATAAAATATGCTGCCGGAAATTCATTTCCCTAACGGCAAGGAGTTACTGGTTAGAGGTGTTTTTGTTCTGGGGCTATCTATTCCAATATAAATATTAAACTTACTGAGCAATAAAGTTCATCCTGAAGAAGTAAATCATTAATATAATGTGAAATTAGTTGTCAGGGCTCAAAACGAAAAAAGAAGTGTTGGTCGTTACTACGTTACTGTCTGATTTTTTAGGCGAGGCGCTATCTTACTATATTAGTAACTAATCTTGCTAAATCAACTGGAGATGATGCTCGTTTTTCCAGAGCAAGAGGTGTATTAAGGAATTTATTAGTAGAGGTTCAAGAATAACTTTTTAAATTTCTTAGAGTAATAAGCCTGGAAATAACTGCAATCCTCCTGGGAGCAAATGATGGTTTATATTTCCTCCAAAACATTGTCGGGGATGTTACTCTTAAATATGGAGGTGATGGAATACAAGGTTTATTACAAAACAAATTAATATCTAAAGAATAAATAGGTCTCAATTAATAGCGACATGATTAAGATTGAGTGCTGTACAAATTTAATTTTTTATATGATGAGTAAGGGAGATAAAACTTTTAGAGTCTGCGTGTCGATACAAAACCGATTCCTCTCACAGCGCGCTTGTCGCGCTGGCCCCGAAGGGGTGAGTCGCTTGCGGCGAATAATCGAACGGAGTTCGATGGAGAGTCCGGTCGCAGAAAAGCAAAAACCCGCCTTTTGGGCGGGTTCTTTAAATAGTGGTGCCCGGACCCGGACTAACGCCGAAGGCGTTGAACAGCGCGCTTGTCGCGCTGGCCCCGAAGGGGTGAGCCGCTTGCGGCGAATAATCGAACGAAGTTCGATGGAGAGTCCGGTCGCAGAAAAGCAAAAACCCAGCCATAGGCTGGGTTCTCTGAATAAGTGGTGCCCGGACTCGGAATCGAACCAAGGACACGGGGATTTTCAATCCCCTGCTCTACCGACTGAGCTATCCGGGCAACGGGCGGCATTAAACCGTAATCGCCCGTGGGCGTCAACCAAATTTCCCGAAATCCCTTTCAGTTGCTCAACTTTGCGGCAAAACGCGCAAAACCGCGCCGAAAATCGGCGGCTGCACAAATCTTCCAGACTTTTACATAGCGTTGATGAATGCTATTTTTCGATAGTATACGGAGGCGAAATGTCTAAAGACTGGCTTGAGCTGCGACAGCATGCGGATACGGGGATTGAGACCATCCGCGCCCATTTTGAAGGGCATGCGTTTGACCCGCACTGGCATGACAGCTACCTGGTGGGCATCACCCTGTCTGGCACCCAGCAGTTTCACTGCCGCCGCGAGCGGCACCATAGCCGACCGGGTGACGCCTTTTTACTCGAGCCGGGCGAGATCCACGATGGCGATGCGCCGGTAGAGGGCGGATTCACCTATCTCACTTTTTACCTCGACGACCGCTGGCTCAACACCACCCTGCGCGGCTTGTATGACGCCGTGCCCTCCAGCTATGCGTTGCACTTTTCCCACACTATTGCGCGCGAACCGCGGCTGATTCGCACCATTGCGCAAACCTTCTCTGCGCTGCACAGCGATGAGATGCGCATTGTCCAGCAGGGGACGATGGATGCCCTGCTTGGCGAGCTGACGCACCACTGCCAGTGGCGCAAACGCATCCCGACGCAGATCCAGAGCGTGGCGATTGCCCACCGCGCGCGGGATTATCTTCACGCGCATATCGGCGACAATATTGGCTTAACGGACCTGGCGCGCGAAACAGGCACCGATCGCTTTACGTTGACGCGCTGCTTTAAGCGCGAGTTCGGTTTAAGCCCGCACGCCTGGCTTGTTCAACTGCGCCTTACCACTGCGCGGGCGCAGCTGGCGCGAGGCGATCAGCCCGCCGATGTTGCTGCCGCCGTGGGATTTGCCGATCAGAGCCACCTCGGGCGCTGGTTCCAGCGCGCTTATCGTATCTCTCCTGCGCACTACCGCAGGCTGTGCACAAACCTTCCAGACGACGGCCACAAATAACGCGACATTGACAGGCTCATATCCTAAGGAGCCTGACAATGACCCTGCTGTATACCCTCCTGCCGTACTTACTCTTTGCCTTTGTCGCGTCGATCACTCCCGGCCCGACCAATATCCTGATCCTCACCAGCAGTCAGCGCTTCGGCGTCAAAGCCACGCTGCCCGCGGTGATAAGCGGCTGTGCCGCCGCCAGCGCGATTGTCTTCTTCTCCGGCGCGGGCGCAGGGGAGGTGTTGCAGGATCACGTAATGGTGAGAACGGTGATGAGTTGGGCAGGCGTGGTGTGGTTAAGCTGGATGAGCTGGCAGCTGTTCCGGGCACCAGCCACCGATCTGCACGGCGAGGCGCAGCAGCCGTTCACCGCGCGCGCGGCGGCGATACTGCAACTTATTAACCCGAAAACCTGGATGATGGCGTTAGCGGTAGTGAGCCTGTTTGCCCCACACAGCGGTCATCCGCTGCGCGAGGTCTCGGTGATGGCGCTGCTCTTTTTCATTATCTCGGTGATGAGCCTGTTCGGCTGGGCGCTTTTGGGCAAAGCCGTGAACCGGCTCTTTCGCACCCCGGCCTCGCTCGTCACCTTCCAGCGCGTGATGGCGCTGGGTCTGTTTATCTCCGCGTGGGCGGGGCTGCTGAGCGCTTAGGTCAGCGCGCCACCCTTGCGGCAGCGGGCAAAGCGCAGAATATCTTCTGCCAGCCGCTGGGCGGTGTCGACATCCGCCTGGCTGCGGTTGACCAGCATGCGGCTGAGACACCCTTCCAGGATCAGCTCCATCTGCTTCGCCACCATCGCCGCATCGTCCACCTCCAGCTCGTTCAGCAGCTTATGGGAGAAGTTGTACGCTTCAAGCTTCTGCTGATCCGCCAGCTGGTGAATCGGGTGATCCGGCGCGGGGAAAAAGGTGCAGGCGGCGATAAACAGGCAGCCCGGATAGCGGTTGTTGCTCACGCACTCGGTCAGCGCGGCGTAACGCGCCAGCAGTTTTTGTTCATGGTTGAGGCTCTCATCCAGCAGCAACTGGCGGCGCCAGGTATCGATCTGCTGGCTTAAATAGCGCAGCGCATCATAGAGCAGCGCCTCTTTATCGGGCCAGAAACGGCGGAACTCTTCCAGCGGATAGTCGACGCGCTCGGCAACCATTTCAAGAGTGGTGTCCGCAATGCCTCGTAATTCAAGCAGTTGCAATGTCTGGCTTAAAACGTCTTCGCGTTGCACAGTGGTCTCCTCCGTTACTGCGTCAAACTTCCCCACCAAGTGTTGTTTACGGGGCGCGTTTGCGCAAATGGTCGGCAAAGGCGTCGGCAGGCATAAACCCGGTCACCCGGGAAGCTGGCTGCTCTCGCCCTTGCGCGTCAAAAAAGAGCAGGGTCGGCAACCCCAGCACATTCAGATGGCGCAGCAGCGCGGCATCCTGCGCGTCATTGGCCGTCACGTTGGCCTGTAATAACAGCGTGTTTTTCAGCGTTGCCTGTACCTTTGGGTCGCTGAAGGTGTACTTTTCAAACTCTTTACAGGCCACGCACCAGTCAGCATAGAGATCCAACATGACAGGCCGACCGTTGGCCTGCGCCAGCGCCCGGTTAAGGTCGTCGACGGTTTTCACCGACGTGAAGGCCAAAGGCGCTGCGGTATGCGCCGCCGGCGCGCCGAAGGCCCAGTCCTGCAATGGACGGGCGCAAACCAGCGCCGCGCCGAGCAGGGTGATTTGCAGCACCCGCATGATGGGGCGCGTGGCGTTGAGGCTGGTGATAAAGGCCCAGCCGAAGAAGGCGACGCCGAGCAATGACCAGAGCCGCAGCCCCCAGGCTTCGCCCAGCACGCGCTCCAGTAAAAAGACCGGCAGGGCGAGGATCACAAAGCCAAAGGCGGTTTTGACCTGCTCCATCCACGGCCCGCTTTTCGGCAGCAGGCGGTTGCCGAACACCGTAACCAGAATCAGTGGCAGGCCCATGCCGAGGGCGTAAAGGTAGAGCGTGCCGCCGCCGAGCCACAGGTTCCCGCTCTGGGCGATATAGAGCAGGATGGCGCTGAGCGGCGCGGTGGTGCAGGGCGAGCAGATAAGCCCGGCAATCGCCCCCATGGCGAACACGCCGCCGATGGAGCCGCCCTGCTGGCGGTTGCTCCACAGCGTTAAGCGGGTTTGCAGCGCGGAGGGGAGTTGCAGGTTAAAGAGGCCGAACATCGACAGCGCCAGCAGGCTAAACAGCAGCGACAAGCCGATAAGCACGTAAGGGTGTTGCAATGCGATCTGGAACGACAGCCCGGCGGCGGCAACTACCAGCCCCAGCGCGGTGTAGGTCAGCGCCATCCCCTGCACGTAGATAAAGGCCAGCAGCAGCGCGCGCGGCGTGGCAAGGCGCTGTTTGCCACCGAGCACAATGCCGGAGATCAGCGGGTACATCGGCAATACGCAGGGGGTGAAAGCGATACCGATGCCGATCAGCAGCGCCCAGAGGGCGGAGAAGGGCAACGGGCGGTCGGGCGCGGTCTCAGTCGTTGGTGCGGCTTTGGGTTCGACCACCGGCGCGGCAGCGACCTCCATCAGCGGCACCACTTTGGTCTCCGGCGGGTAGCAGAAACCGGCATCGGCACACCCCTGATAGGTAACGGTGAGCGTCGCGCCTTTCCCCGCCTGCGCGATGCTTAGCGGCAGGTTCAGCTTCTGGCGGTAGATCTCGGTTTTGCCGTAGAACTCATCTTCATGCATCTCGCCTTTGGGCAGTTCGAGCGCGCCGATCTGCGCCTGCGCTGGCGTGACGCGGATCTGTTGGCGGTAGAGGTAGTAACCCTCTTTCATCTGCCAGTTGAGCGTCAGGTCATGTTGATGCTGTTGAAAATCAAAGGTGAACGCCTGGTCGGCAGGCACAAAGTCAGAGCGGCCGGGCGCGTCGAACAGCCCGGCGAAAGCGGATGTGCTGCATAACAGCAGGATCAGCGTAAGGATGCGTTGAGCCATGTGAGGTAGTCGTGCTCTCCGTGAGAAACCGGCAGCGCCAGCAGTTCAGGGGTTTGATAAGGGTGATGCGATTTCAGGCAGGCGAAGAGATCGTCCAGATGCGCGACGTCGGTTTTCAGCAGCAGTTGCACTTCATACTCCTGCTCCAGCTTGCCCTCCCAGTAGTAGAGTGAGGTCGCTCCGGGGAGGATCGTCACGCAGGCGGCGAGTTTTTCCGCCAGCGCTTTGGCCGCCAGATCCTGGGCGGTGGCTTCATCCGGGGCGGTGCAGAGTACAACAACGGCGTCGGGCGTGTTCATTCTCAACCTCCTGAAAGCGAAAGCAGGGACTATAGCATGCGACGCGGGAAGATCGGGCCGCCGGGCAGCCCGATTTATAGACTTTTACAACAAGATAGTGCCGAAGATAAAGCCGAGCACCACGCAGAGCGCGATGGCGATCACGCCGGGGATCAGGAAGGGGTGGTTAAAGACGAATTTGCCGATGCGCGTTGAACCGGTGTCATCCATCTCGACTGCCGCCAGCAGCGTCGGGTAGGTCGGCAGCACAAACAGCGCCGACACGGCGGCAAAGGAAGCCACGGCGGTCAGCGGTGAGACGCCAAGCAGCAGCGCGGCAGGCATCAGCGCTTTGGTGGTCGCCGCCTGCGAGTAGAGCAGGGTCGCAGCGAAGAAGAGCACCACCGCCAGCAGCCACGGGTAGCTGTGCAGCAGATCGCCCGCCACCATCTGGATATCTTCAATATGGTGTTTGACGAAAGTATCGCCGAGCCACGCCACGCCGAGCACGCAGATACAGGCGCTCATGCCGGATTTAAAGGTGCCAGCGTTGAGGATCTCGCCGGTATCGACTTTGCAGCTCAGGCAGATAAGCGTAGCGATAGTCAGCATAAACACCACAATCGCTTCGTTACGCGGCAGCACCGGGTTGGCAATAAGCCCCACCGTCGGGCTGATGGCGGTGGCGTAGAGCATGACGGCGATAATACCGACCAGAAAGAGCATCACCGAACGTTTGGCGTGGGGCTTCAGGGCAAACACCTGCTCGCCGCGCAGCTTCACTTCCCCTTTCGCCAGCCGCTCCTGGTAGACCGGATCGTCCTTCAGCTCGCAGCCGAGGAAGTTACAGACAATGGCGGTCAGCATCACGGCAATCAGCGTGACGGGAATACAGATCGCCAGCAGCGTCAGGTAGCTGACGCCCAGCGGCTCAAGAATACCGGCAAAGAAGACCACCGCCGCAGAGATGGGCGAGGCGGTAATGGCGATTTGTGACGCTACCACGGCGATAGAGAGCGGGCGCGAGGGGCGGATGCCCTGCTCTTTTGCCACTTCGGTGATCACCGGCAGCGTGGAGAAGGCTGTGTGGCCGGTACCCGCCAGAATGGTCATAAACCAGGTGACCAGCGGGGCGAGAAAGGTGATGTACTTCGGATGGCGGCGCAGCAGGCGCTCGGCGAGGCTGACTAAATAATCCATCCCGCCTGCCACCTGCATGGCGGCAATCGCGGCGATGACCGCCATGATGATCTCGATGACGTCAAACGGGATGGCGCCGGGTTTAATTTGAAAGAAGAGCGTCAGCACCAGCACCCCGAGGCCACCGGCAAAGCCAATGCCGATCCCCCCGAGCCTGGCGCCAAGATAGATGGCAAGTAAGACGAGGACAAGCTCTGCAGCAAACATAGTGGGCTTCCTTGTTTTCCAAGTGATATGAAATTGTTATTGGTAAGTAACCACCCAAAAGAAAAAGGCACGTCGCGGAGGACGTGCCTTTCATATTTTTTAACCTGGGGGGAGGTTACTGTTCGCTTTCATCGGTATAGCGTTTCGCTTTATAGGCCGGGTGCATCAGGTTCTGGGCAGAGAAGATATCATCCAGCTCCGTTTCCGTCAGCAATCCGCGCTCGAGTACCACTTCACGCACGCTCTTTCCGGTTTCGGCGCAGATCTTGCCGACGATATCGCCATTGTGGTGGCCGATAAACGGGTTGAGGTAGGTAACGATACCGATGGAGTTATAGACGTAGCTTTCACACACCTCTTTGTTGGCGGTGATGCCGTTAATGCATTTTTCCAGCAGGTTGTAGCAGGCGTTGGTCAGGATGTGGATCGACTCGAACATCGCCTGGCCAATCACCGGCTCCATCACGTTCAGCTGCAACTGACCCGCTTCGGAAGCCATGGTGACGGTGATGTCGTTACCGATCACTTTAAAGCAGACCTGGTTTACCACTTCCGGCACAACCGGGTTCACTTTGGCCGGCATGATAGAGGAGCCCGCCTGCAGTTCCGGCAGGTTAATCTCGTTCAGCCCGGCGCGCGGCCCGGAGGAGAGCAGGCGCAGGTCGTTACAGATTTTCGACAGTTTTACCGCCAGGCGTTTCAGCGAGCTGTGCACCATTACATAGGCACCGCAGTCGGAGGTCGCTTCGATCAGATCTTCTGCGGCGACTACCGGCAGGTTGCTCACTTCCGCCAGCTTCTGCACGGCGAGTTGCTGGTAGCCATCCGGCGTGTTGAGGCGGGTACCGATAGCCGTTGCGCCGAGGTTCACTTCGAGCAGCAGTTCCGCGGTACGCAGCAGGTTTTTGGTCTCTTCATTCAGCAGCACGTTAAAGGCATGGAACTCCTGGCCGAGGGTCATCGGCACCGCATCCTGCAGCTGGGTACGACCCATTTTCAGGATATCTTTGAACTCCACCGCTTTGTTTTCAAAGCCTTCGCCAAGCTGTTTGATGGCGTCGATCAGTTTGACCACCGAGGTGTAGACCGCGATGCGGAACCCGGTCGGGTAGGCATCGTTGGTGGACTGGCATTTGTTGACATGATCGTTCGGGTTGAGGAACTGATACTCCCCTTTCTGGTGGCCCATCAGCTCAAGGCCGATGTTTGCCAGCACCTCGTTGGTGTTCATGTTCACAGAGGTACCCGCGCCGCCCTGATAGACGTCAACCGGGAACTGGTCCATGCATTTGCCGTTGTTCAGCACCTCATCACATGCGGCAACAATAGCGTTAGCAATACTTTTAGGGATGGTTTGCAGCTCTTTGTTCGCCAGCGCTGCGGCTTTCTTCACCATCACCATGCCACGAACAAACTCAGGGATGTCGCTGATCTTGTTGTTGCTGATATAAAAGTTTTCAATCGCTCTCAGAGTATGCACGCCGTAGTAGGCATCCGCTGGCACTTCCCTGGTACCTAACAAGTCTTCTTCGATACGAATGTTGTTTAACATGTGAACCTTCTTTTTCAAGCTACGAATGAATACACCAATCACACAATATTTATGTGGTTATGTGTCTTTTTCGACCGACGATTATTCCCTCAATCGGCCAGAAGAGTGAAATTATATGCTGGCGCGGGCGAATTGCCGTAATCGGGATCACTTATTATCTTACTGGACCCATCATAATTACCAATATGTGAAATAAGTCACCGCTGCGTAACAAACAAAACTTTACACCACCGGGGAAATTGAATTTTTCAGCTTTGCCACCATCTCATCCCTATGCGATTTCGCAGACTCATTTTAGCAACGGTGAGATGACCGTTGCTCGTTTACAGGAGAAGCCAGTGCGCTGGATACCGTTTATTGCTTTTTTCTTATACGTTTACATCGAAATTTCGATCTTCATCCAGGTGGCTCACGTCTTTGGCGTGCTGATGACCCTCATTCTGGTGCTCTTCACCTCGGTTATCGGCATGTCGCTGGTGCGCAACCAGGGCTTTAAAAACCTGATGGCGATGCAGCAGAAGATGGCGGCGGGTGAAAGCCCGGCGGCCGAGATGATCAAGAGCGTGTCGCTGGTGATCGCTGGCCTGTTGCTGCTGCTGCCCGGTTTCTTTACCGACTTCCTCGGCCTGCTGCTGCTGGTGCCGCCGGTGCAAAAACTGATCACCCTCAAGCTGATGCCGCACCTGCGCTTTTCGCGCGGGCCGGGCGCGGGCGCCGGGTTTGGCGGTGGCGACACCTTTGAAGGCGAATATCAGCGTAAAGATGACCCCAACAACCGTCTGGATCATAAAGACGATCGTTAAGCTCCGCTGCCCGGCCTTGCCGGGCATTTTTTTATTCCGACACAGAACGAACCGTTGTCGTGCGCCGCTTCGGTAAAAAGAGCCACAGCGCCGCCAGCATCACCACCGCATACAAACTCTTCCAGCCTGGAATGATCAGCAACAGCAGGCAGAGCACGCTTCCCAACGCCGCCAGCGCCTTATAGCGCCCTTTCAGCAAGCGGCACCCCGCCAGCATGCAGAGCAGGTAGATCATGATAAAAATCCCGTTGGCGTAGATGATCAGCGTGTCGAGATTGATATTGAAGGCGTAAATCGCCAGCGTGCAGGCCACGCAGCAGAGAATCACCGCGTTGAGAGCATTAAGCGGCAGCTGGCGCGCCGAGAGTTTTGCCAGCGCGCTGTCGGGTTTGTAGGCCGCCTGCGACCACACCAGCCGCGCGAAGCTCTGAATATAGATATTGAGGCTGGCGAAACAGGCGAGATAGCCAATAATGCAGGCCACCCACAGCGCCTGCTTACCAAAGAGATCGACGACAATCACCGGCAGCGAGGCCGCTGCGCCCAGGTGATGCCAGAGATCGAACTTCAGCACCGCCACGGTACAGGCCCAGTAGACGGTGCCTGCCAGCAGCAGGCCAATCATCAGCGCACGGGGGAAATCCCGCTCCGGGTTTTTGAACTCCGAGGCGAGATGGGCGAACGCCTCCAGCCCGACAAAACACCAGAACATCACCGCTAATGAAGCGGACATCTCAGAGAGGGAAACGTCGCCGAGCGGTGGGAAGGGGATATCGCGCAGCGTAATGCCGCCGCGCCACCAGATGGCGACCAGCAGAGCAACGATCAGCCCGGCGATAATCGATTGCAGGTTGGCGCTGGATCCCGCTCCGCGCGTACCGATAAGCCAGATCAGCGCCAGCGTCATCAGCTCTGCCATCAGCAGCATCGGCCCCTGCCAGCCAAAGAGCCCCTGCCAGAAACCGGCGGCGATATGCAGGGCCGCAGGCAGCCCAACCGGGATCACCGAGAGAAACAGCCAGCCGGTCACCCGCTGCAAACGCGGACCAAACGCCATGCCGACAAAGTGGGCGACGCCGCCTGCGCTGGGGAAGTGACGTCCGAGAATGGCAAAGACAATCGCCACCGGGAACACCAGCACGATGAGTAACGGCCACGCCCACAGGCTGCTGTTACCAGCGGCCAGAGCCGCCAGCGCCGGAACGGCGAAGACCCCGGTGCCCAGTAACGAGGTAGAGAGTAATCCAACGCCCTGCGCCAGCCCCAGCTCTTGTTTTAATCCGCTCATTTTTTTCTGTTTGTCTCTTATCGGGAGCGTCGATGGTAGCACAAGCTGTTTTACTTATGGCTCGCCGTTCCCTGCCAGGAAAGGGAGGGGGCAGTCGATTGCATTTTCGAAAATTTTTTTTGTTTTACCCCTTGAAGGGGGAGAGGCCTAACCCCATCTCTCAGGTCACCAGCCGGATAACCGCATGGACCCGGCCTCACCATAACTGATAAAGACTTTCTCAAAGGAGAGCTATCAAATGAGTATTCGTCCGTTACATGATCGTGTGATCGTCAAACGTAAGGAAGTTGAGTCTAAATCTGCTGGCGGTATCGTTCTGACCGGTTCTGCGGCAGGCAAATCAACTCGTGGCGAAATCATCGCTGTCGGTAAGGGCCGCATCCTGGAAAACGGTACTGTTCAGCCGCTGGACGTGAAAGTGGGCGATATCGTGATTTTCAACGATGGTTACGGTGTGAAGGCTGAGAAGATCGACAACGAAGAAGTGCTGATTATGTCCGAAAGCGACATTCTGGCAATTGTTGAAGCGTAACAACGCGCGCGAACGAACCTGAACGAATTTAAGGAATACAGAAAATGGCAGCTAAAGACGTAAAATTCGGTAACGACGCTCGTGTAAAAATGCTGCGCGGCGTAAATGTTCTGGCAGATGCAGTGAAAGTTACCCTCGGTCCGAAAGGCCGTAATGTGGTTCTGGATAAATCTTTCGGTGCACCGACCATCACCAAAGATGGTGTTTCCGTAGCACGTGAAATCGAACTGGAAGACAAGTTCGAAAACATGGGCGCGCAGATGGTGAAAGAAGTTGCCTCCAAAGCGAACGACGCTGCGGGCGACGGTACCACCACCGCGACCGTTCTGGCACAGTCCATCATCACTGAAGGTCTGAAAGCCGTTGCTGCGGGCATGAACCCGATGGATCTGAAACGCGGTATCGACAAAGCTGTCGCTTCTGCCGTTGAAGAGTTGAAAGCGCTCTCCGTACCGTGCTCTGACTCTAAAGCTATCGCTCAGGTTGGTACCATCTCCGCTAACTCCGACGAAACCGTAGGTAAACTGATCGCTGAAGCGATGGATAAAGTCGGTAAAGAAGGCGTGATCACCGTTGAAGACGGTACCGGTCTGCAGGACGAACTGGACGTGGTTGAAGGTATGCAGTTCGACCGTGGCTACCTCTCCCCTTACTTCATCAACAAGCCGGAAACTGGCGCAGTAGAGCTGGAAAGCCCGTTCATCCTGCTGGCTGATAAGAAAATCTCCAACATCCGCGAAATGCTGCCGGTTCTCGAAGCCGTTGCTAAAGCAGGCAAACCGCTGCTGATCATCGCTGAAGATGTGGAAGGCGAAGCGCTGGCGACCCTGGTGGTTAACACCATGCGCGGCATCGTGAAAGTGGCTGCGGTGAAAGCACCGGGCTTCGGCGACCGTCGTAAAGCAATGCTGCAGGATATCGCAACCCTGACTGCCGGTACCGTTATCTCTGAAGAGATCGGTATGGAGCTGGAAAAAGCGACCCTGGAAGATCTGGGTCAGGCGAAACGCGTTGTCATCAACAAAGACACCACCACCATCATCGATGGCGTGGGTGAAGAGACCGCTATTCAGGGTCGCGTAACGCAGATTCGTCAGCAGATCGAAGAAGCTACTTCCGATTACGACCGTGAAAAACTGCAGGAGCGCGTAGCGAAACTGGCAGGCGGCGTTGCGGTAATCAAAGTTGGCGCTGCGACCGAAGTTGAGATGAAAGAGAAGAAAGCCCGCGTTGAAGATGCGCTGCACGCAACCCGTGCTGCCGTTGAAGAGGGCGTGGTTGCCGGTGGTGGCGTGGCGCTGATTCGCGTAGCCAGCAAACTGGCTGAGCTGAAAGGTCAGAACGAAGACCAGAACGTGGGTATCAAAGTTGCGCTGCGCGCAATGGAAGCTCCGCTGCGTCAGATCGTGCTGAACTGCGGCGAAGAGCCGTCTGTTGTTGCGAACATGGTTAAAGCGGGCGACGGTAACTACGGTTACAACGCAGCGACCGAAGAGTACGGCAACATGATCGACATGGGTATCCTGGATCCGACTAAAGTGACCCGTTCTGCACTGCAGTACGCGGCATCCGTAGCCGGTCTGATGATCACTACCGAGTGCATGGTTACCGATCTGCCGAAAAGCGACGCGCCTGATTTAGGTGCTGCTGGCGGTATGGGTGGCATGGGCGGTATGGGCGGCATGATGTAATTGCTGCCGGACACGTGCCCGCAAAACCGGGCGCGGGTTCAACGAAGAGGAGCGGGCTTAATGCCCGCTCTTTTTTTTGCCTGCGTTTCAGCCCGCAGGCGAGTTGGCCGGGCAGGCCTGCGGGGCTTTATCGCGGGTTGCTTCCTGCTCAACGGCCAGATCGTCTACCAGCGTCATAAATTTGAGTTTGTCACTCGACGCAAGCAACCGGGACTCCTCCTCGCTCTCCGCCGGCATAAAATCGCACTGGGTGAACGTCACGACGCTTTTGCCAAATTCAGGCAGCGGCGCGCTGAGGGTACGGCTCTGCCACAGACCAAAGAGCATAAAGGTGCAGAGCAAAAACAGCACCAGCAGCGCCAGCGCGCCGTACTGTTTACGCGCAATCATTGAGTCAGGCGCGGCTGGTACTGGTGCAGCCGCTGGCGCTGGTACTGCCACGTCACGATTTTCCGTGACGGCGATAACGGAGATATCGCGGCTGAATATAAAGCCGGTTTTGGGGATGGTTTTAATCACCTGCGCGCCTAAGCCAAAGTCCGTCATCGTTCTGCGCAGCAGTGAGATGTACTGGTTGAGCGTGTTATTGGTGGAGTGCAAACCATACCGCTCCCAGACCGCCTGAAAGATCGCATCGCGGGTCACGATCTCGCCGCGATGCTCGATAAAAAAGAGCAGTAAGCGGCTGCCGGCGAGGGTTAAAAACCGTTTTTCATTTTCAGTGCCCGCGCCCCATATCGCGCCATCGGCGGGTCTGAAATAGATTTCCTTATCTATAATAAAGAGCATATTGATACCTTTCATGATGCCGTCGGTCATGGAATAAATTAAAAAGAAAAAGTTAGATGCTTCTGTAATAAAGAAATTAATTAATACTTACTTTAACCTGTTAATTAAATCACTCTATTCAGAATGATGAGGCTGCTTAAAAAATGTAACCATATTGTCCATGCTACCTATATTGTCAATAAATAAAGCCGCTTTTTTTCTGTTTTAAGAGACGCATCCCGACAATTTACCAGACAATTCTCAGCGAAGGGGCGGGATTTTGTTATTATTTTTCTTATAATAATTATGCGTTGCGCTGAAAGTGGCTTATATAACGATAAATTATCTTGTTTGTATCCAATATTCCGATATAAATAGCTTAAAGCTAAATTGCGAATTTATTATACAACCTTATTAGGTGCGTGTGATGTGTGAGTGGGAATATCCTCACGGCATTCGCACGTTTAAAGCCTGATATTTTTTTAATGGTTAAATTTTAAGGGAAAAAATAAAATGAACAATTTAAATGCCATTATATTAAGCAGCGCGTGCGTATTTCTCCTCTCAGCTTGTGCGGGTAATAAAAACAGCCCAAAAGAGAGCGTTTCGGCACTCAGCGCCAGTAACGTCAGCGCGCCACAAGGCGCGGCGGCGGAGCGCAAATCACCCTTTTTCGATGGGATCGTTATTGCATCAACTAACAACGCCTGTATCGACAAATTTAACTTCATTCGCGGCACTGATACGTCGACCTATAAAAATTACTCTGATGATTACTCAAAAATAGGCGAAGGCTACAAGTTTCTGAACATTAATAAAAACATCATGGGTAAAGAGGCGAAAGAGATCTACACCATGCAGCTCGATCTCAAGCTGGATACCCTGTGTGCGAAGGCGCACTACACGAGTTACCAAATCGTTAAAGAAAAGATGCGAAACCTTGCCAGCATCTGACAGAGGCATCGCCAGTTTTTATTTTGAATGCCGTTTTTAAAAACGGCTTTTTCGTCTTTTTTCCTTGATGACTTAATAATGAAAACCAGACAACTTCCCGGCTGGAAGCGTGGTACCGCGTGGGTAATTATCGCGCTCCAGTTATTCAGCCCACTCTTTTTCTCCTTCACTCCTGCGGCACAGGCAAAAGAATATGCCGATTATCGCAGCATGGATGAAACGATGGCCGGGCTACAGGCGCTCATTAGCGAGCCCAGAATGTTATCCCACACCCTTTCACCGACGGTTGCACCCCCGGCGCAAAATAACCCGCCTTTGCCGACGCTCGATATGCAGACGGAGGAGGCAGTTGAACCTGCCGCAGCCGATGCGTGGCTGGCACCGAAAGTTGCGCAGACCGGTCAATTACTGATGTCGGAAAATGTCGGGAAAGCGTCTGCTGATTTCGCTCGCAGCGTAGGTGGTGGGTTGATTAACCAGCAGCTTCAGGACTGGGTGGGGCAAAAAGGCACGGTGAATGCCACGCTGGATAGCGACGGCAACATTGGCGGCGATGTGCTTTTACCCCTGCATGATACCGAGGATCAACTGCTATTCGGTCAACTGGGGCTGCGTAAAAATGATGAACGCAACATTACCAATATTGGTCTTGGCTATCGCCAGCAGATCGATGCCTGGATGTACGGCGTCAATACCTTCTATGACTACGACTACACGGGCAAAAACGCCCGTTTAGGGATTGGTGGCGAAGCGTGGGGGAATTTCCTGAAACTGTCGGCGAACGCCTATCACCGTCTTACGGACTGGCACCCCTCGACGATTGAAAAGATGAAAGATCACGACGAACGCCCGGCGAACGGATTTGATCTTCGTCTTGATGGTTGGTTGCCATCGCAACCCCAGTGGGGCGGCTCGGTAAAGTATGAGCGCTACTTTGGCAAAAATATCGCGCTGACCAGTAGCGGAGATCTGAAAAACGATCCCTGGGCGTTAACGTTGGGGCTGAACTACTCGCCCTTTCCGCTGTTAACGCTCTCCGGAGAGCGCTCATTTGGAGACACCCGTGACACCCGCTTTGATCTGTCGATGAACTATCGCCTCGGCGTGCCGCTGTGGCGTCAGCTCGATGCCGATAATCTGGAAATCCAGCGTAGCCTGATGGGAAGCAAATATGCATTGGTGGCTCGTAACTACAACATTGTGATGCAGTACCGAAAGCAGCTGTTGGTGGCGCTTTCCATTCCGCAGCACTATACGGTTGAGGCGGGTACGACGCTCTCTATTCCTGTGACGGTGGCAAAAGCGAAATATGGGCTGAAGCGTATTGAATGGCAGGCATCGGCGAATTTCAGCGTCAATGGTGGCAGCTTCAGCCAACCGTCAATGACGGCGCTGGAGGTGCAGGTTCCGGCGTATGCTCCCAGCCACAACCGGGCAGCCAGTGCGTCGCAGGATTATGTTTTAACCGCCATCGGCGTAGATGAAAAAGGCAATCGCTCTGAGCCGGTGACAACTACTCTCCACGTGATGCGCTCAAGTGTTGTGGTGGATCAGCTCACGCTCACCCCTGACGCGGCGCAGATCGCTGATAATCAGCACGCCTTTACGGTAAAAGCCAGAATTGTGAACCGTGACAGGCAGCCGCTTGTTGGACAGCGCGTGGCATTTCGCGTGTCACAGCTGACTGACAATAACAATGTGTCGGCGGCGACCCTCTTTACCGATCATGCCTCTGATAAAGAGTGGCTGGAGGTCGACACCAATAACCAGGGGATCGCAGCGGTACAACTGCGAAGCCGGGTGGTCGGCAATGGTGTTTTGACCGCCGCTTTGCGTAACGGTAATGAACGTAGCGCGCGAGTCGAGTTTATTGCCGATGTCGCGTCAGCGCGGCTCACCGAGCTTACCGTACTCGCTGATAACGCGGTGGCAAACGGCGTGCAAACCAACAAACTTCGCGCCACGGTCACTGACCGCTACGGCAACCCGCTGGCCAGTTACCCAGTGATGTTTTCGGCAGACAACGGTGCCACGCTGGTGGAAGGCAGCCCGGTGCTGACGGATGCGCAAGGGCAGGCGATGCTGTCGCTGACCCATACTCGCGCGGGGATATCCACCGTCACGGCGAATGCTAACAATCTCTCACTCAGTAAAACGGTGACCTTTGAGGTTGACCGCGCAACGGCGCACTTTGTGCAGAGCAGCGTGGCGCAAAATGCCCTCGCCAATGGCAACGACATCAACATGATGCAGGTTAGAGTTGCGGATGCGCTCGGCAACCCGATTCCCGGCATGGCGATCCAGTTTGTGCCCGATAGCCCGGTGAAAGTCTCCCCAGCGCAGGCTGTCACGGACGCACAAGGGGAAGCGCAAACGGCGTTAACCAGCCGCAGGGCGGGGAGCTTTAATGCCGCTGCGAATCTGGTGGGCACTTCCCATTCGGCGAGGTTGACCACGACTTTTCTCCCGGATGGCAATTCCGCGCAGCTGCCTGATGAAAATTTAGTAATCTCGCCCGATGGTGCAGCGGCTAATGGCAGGGCTACAAACGGTGTGACCGCGACGGTGGTGGATGCTTATGACAACCCGCTCTCCGGTGTGGCGGTCAGATTCAGCGTCAGTTCTGGGGCAACGCTGGCGGCGAGTGCCGGTCTTACGGGCGCAGATGGCAAAGTGAGCACGACGGTGGTGAGCAGTACCGCCGGGGTCTATACGGTAAATGCCACGGTAAACGGCTCAACTATCAGCAAGTCTACTCTCTTCGTAGCTGACACCGCGACGGCGCGTATCGACGACGCCCATCTGCTGGTTGATACCAATAACGCAGTGGCGGATGGCAACGCCATGAATAACCTCACTGCCATTGTGAAAGATGCCAGCGGGAACATCCTGAGCGGCATGCTGGTGAAATTTACCGTCAGCACCGGGGCGGCACTGACCACGGCCCAGGGGGTAACCGATGACGATGGCAAAGTGAGTACCAGCGTCACCAGCCTGCGCGCAGGCAGCTACACCGTGACGGCCGCCGTAGGCACAACTTACGCCAGCAAGTCGGTTAACTTCACTGGTGATGTCACAACGGCGGCTATCGCCAGCGTTGTGCTGGATGGCCCGGCGATAGAGAAAGATGCCAACGGCACCGACAGCTTTGACTTCAGGGCAACGGTTGAGGATGCGAACGGCAACGCGATCGGCGGGGTAACGGTTAACTGGGCGCAGGATAAAGGGTCAGATGTCACTATCACCAGCCAGAGTGTAACCGACAGCGCCGGTGTCGCCGTGGGGACGCTGCTCAGTACGCGCGCTGAGGCGATAAACGTCCAGGTCGCCGCATCGCTCAGTAACGCGAGCCATGTCAATGCCAACAAGAAGGTGAGCTTTACCCTGCCGCCAGTGCTGGTGCATGGCACCACTATAAACGCCGTTACCGGCATCGCGATTTCGGGTGTCACGGTGAAGATCTTCCGTTCGCAGGGCGATGCGCAACCGCTTCACACCATAGTGTCGGACAGTAGCGGTAAATACTCCCTGACGCTTAAACAAGGAGATTACTTTGTGGAGGCGAGTCTGGCGGGCTATATCACGCTGGAAACGGACTTAGTGGCGAGTCTGCTGGGCGTCACTGATTACACAAAAAACTTTGTGCTCTCCCCGCTGCTTAACGGTAAGGCGGCGCGTATGGTGTTGACCTGGGATGCCAGGCCGAAAGATCTCGATTCGCACCTGTTTGTGCCGGTAGGTAACAGTACTGCTCATGTCCAGTACTCCTCCCGTAAGCCAGCAGGAGCAGATGCGGAACTGGATGTGGATAATACGCAGGGCTATGGCCCGGAAACGATTACCATCAACCGAATGCATCCTGGAAATTACTGCTACGCGGTTTACCGTTATTCGACCGACCATAACGATATAAGCGGTGCGAAAGTGAAGCTCTATCTTGCTGATGGTCGCTCCTATGACTGGGAATCTGTTAATGCCAACGGGTATCTCAGTAACCGTGTCTGGGCGATTGTGAAGTTCGTTGTCGCCCAGGACGGGACCGTCGATGTCGTGCCAATCAATACGCTTTTTACTGGCAGTAACATAAATCGTTGCTAATGCTGTACTTAAGCCCCGGCCATCACGGCGGGGCTTTTTTGCTATTTTCGCTGATTTATCTGACCTGCGATGGCGGCGTTTTTCTTTTAGTCATCTTTTTAGTATAAGGTTTAGACACGGACGAACCGCGTCCAGCTCATTGATTACGGGGAATAACATGTCGGTAAAATATTTGGCGGGAATGGTTGGCGCAGCGTTTCTGTTGGCGGGTTGCAGCAGCAGTAATGATCTCACCGCAGGCGGCCAGAACGTGCGTTTTGTAGAAGATAAACCGGCCGCACAGTGCCAGTATCTCGGCACCGCCAGCGGTAAGCAGAGCAACTGGCTCTCTGGCCAGCATGGCGAAGAGGGCGGCTCAATGCGCGGCGCGGCAAATGCTCTGCGCAACCAGGCCGCCGCTATGGGCGGTAATGTGCTTTACAACGTAAGCAGCCCGACGCAGGGCGTGCTGTCGAGCTTTGTGCCGACCGCCAGCGAAATGAACGCTCAGGTTTACAAGTGCCCTAACTGATTTTTCCCTTCTGCCCGCCAGTGATGGCGGGCGCGCTGAAAGAACTGATATTTTTCCCATCGCTGTTATTTATTCTCTGCTTGTAAATAAGAGGATTATAATTTTCCTGCTAATTAAATTTAGCCTCTCTGAATATTAAGTTTTCTTAAGCTTGATGATTTTTTTAATTATATTTCTGCGAATTCTATCTTTTTTTAAAAAAGAGGATATATCGAGATAAAGTAATAATTTTCGCTGCCGATATTCACTTCAGGACGAAACGCGAGGGAGTGTGAAAAAACAATACTATTTCTTGCATGAAGTGTCGGGAGTTACCAATGAATATTACAAAGAGATTGTTACTCGCTTTCTCATTACTGATTTTTAGCCTTATCGGCACAAACCTGATTGCGATATTTTCTTTATCGAAACTGGGTGAGTCGCAAACGAACTTTAAAGAAAATACCTTACCCAGCCTGGACATGATGAACAAAGAGATGCTGAAAGTGCTGACGATTCGCGGCCAGCTCTTCATTCACGGTCTGACTGAGGAACCTGCCGGGATGGCGGAAATCAAACAGAACGCATTAAAGTTGTATGACGACGTTTACGCCATGCACCAGGGTTACATTAAAGATCTCGTTTCCGATCAACACGATCAGGAAATGTCGAATAAAACGCTGGGCGATTTAGAAAAGTTTCGCGCAGTGATGGATCAATTTTTTAAAGTCTCAGAAGGTAATGACCGGGCTGCCATTATTCAGGCTATGCGTAAAGGCGGGCCGGTTGCCGAAAGTATTGCCATATTAACTAACGACTTTACCGATCAGGTTGCTTATAACGGCAAGCTGGTAAATGACGCTGTCTCTGCTAACTCCAGCTTAATTAATCGCTCGATGGTTTTATCCGTTTCCGCCACGCTGGTCGCGACGCTGGTTCTCGGTCTGTTTGGTCTCTTTACCGTGCTTAACATCAAGCGTCGCCTTAACGATATGCGCGATGGCATGGAAAATATAAGCGAGAAACTGGATCTGAGCCAGGCGCTGACAACCGGGCGTATGGATGAGATTGGCCGTGCGGTCGCGGCGTTTAACCTGCTGGTCGAGCGTGTCTCTGAATCGCTGAAGATGGTGCGCGCCGCCTCTAGCTCGGTGAATACGGCAGCGAATGAGATTGCGTTAGGCAATAACGAACTCTCAGCACGTACTGAACAGCAGTCGGCGGCAGTGGTTGAAACAGCCGCCAGCATGGAAGAGCTTAGCTCGACGGTGAAACAGAACGCCGAGAACGCCCATCAGGCGAGCCAACTGGCGATTACCGCTTCCGATACCGCTGCACAGGGCGGCAACGTAGTCAGCGTGGCGGTAAACCGCATGAAAGACATTATGGAGAGCTCAAAACGCATCTCTGAAATCACCTCGGTGATTAACGGCATCGCTTTCCAGACCAACATCCTCGCACTGAACGCGGCAGTAGAAGCGGCAAGGGCAGGGGATCAGGGCCGCGGATTTGCGGTGGTAGCGGGCGAAGTTCGCTCACTGGCCCAGCGCAGCGCGCAGGCAGCCAAAGAGATTGAAACGCTGATCAGCGAATCGGTGAACTATGTGCAGGAGGGTTCCCGTCAGGTGGATCTGGCTGGCGAAACCATGAGCGGCATCGTTAACTCCGTCATGCAGGTGAAGGATTTGATGCAGGAGATCGCCGCTGCCTCTGATGAGCAGAACCGTGGCATCGGTCAGATTGCGCAGGCGATGTCTGAAATGGATACCACGACCCAGCAGAACGCCTCGCTGGTACAGGAGTCCTCGGCGGCAGCGGGTAGCCTTGAAGAGCAGGCCACGAAACTGCAGCAGCTGGTGGATGTGTTCCGTTTACCGGGCCAGCAGCCGACTCGCGCCAGCGCCAGCTCCGTGAAAGCACCCGTACAGCGTGCGCATCTGGCACCTGCCGGCGGCAGCGATGAGGGCTGGGAGACATTTTAAAGTTCCGACACGCGCTTGTTTCCCGTGCAAGCGCTTTTTCACGGTCGCGTTGCGTATTTCGCGACCGTGCTTTTTTTTTACTGTTGACGCAGTTGTAGATCCAGCGGCGTTTTACTCGGCTCACCGCCAATCTCCCGCGCCAGCTTCGGCACCATATACCCCGACACCAGCGTCAGTAACTCACGCATAATCTCCCGCGCCGTTTCATCGCTCACCATAAAGTGCGCCGCGCCCTCTACCCGATCCAGCACATGCAGATAGTAAGGCAGCACGCCCGCGTCGAATAAGGCGTTGCTGAGATCCGCCAGCGTCTGCGCATTGTCATTCACGCCGCGCAGCAGCACGCTCTGGTTGAGCAGCGTGACGCCCGCCTGGCGCAGCTGCGCCATTGCCGCGCGGAAATCGTCGCCAATCTCCTGCGCGTGGTTGATATGGTTCACCAGCAAAATTTGCAGCGAGGAGCGGGCGAAGCGGGCAACCAGCGTGTCGGTGATGCGCGCCGGGATCACAATCGGCAGGCGACTATGAATGCGCAGGCGTTTAAGGTGTGGAATGGCTTCCAGCTGGGCGATCAACCACTCAAGCTCGTGATCTTTTGCCATCAGCGGATCGCCGCCGGAAAAAATGATCTCATCCAGCTCAGGGTGCGCGGCGATATAATCCAGCGCGCCCTGCCAGTTCCGCTTGTTGCCCTGGTTATCGGCATACGGGAAGTGGCGACGGAAACAGTAGCGACAATTTACCGCACAGCCGCCCTTGACCAGCAGCAGCGCGCGGTTACGGTATTTGTGCAGCAGACCAGGCACCACGCTGCTCTGCTCATCCAGCGGATCGGTGCTGTAACCCGGTGCTGAGATGAACTCTTCGCTGGTGGTAAGTACCTGACGCAAAAGCGGATCGTTAACATCGCCTTTGCGCATGCGCGCGACAAACGCCCGCGGCACCCGCAGCGGGAAAAGCCGCTTTGCTTCGCGTCCGCGCAGCAGTGCTTCATCAGGTTCTATATTTAAAATATGTAGCAGTTCATCGGGATCGGTGATTACATCGGCAAGTTGCAATAACCAATCTTCTCTGGAAGGGGATTTTAGGGTTACAATGTGTGCCATTTTTTTGGCTAAGCTACCAGTTAACAATTTCAGAGGGCCTTATGGCGACTTACTATAGCAACGATTTTCGTGCCGGTCTTAAAATCATGATGGACGGCGAACCGTACGCGGTTGAGGCCAGCGAATTCGTGAAACCGGGCAAAGGCCAGGCGTTCGCACGCGTTAAACTGCGTCGTCTGCTGACCGGTACCCGCGTTGAGAAAACCTTCAAGTCTACCGACTCGGCTGAAGGCGCGGACGTTGTGGATATGAACCTGACTTACCTCTACAACGACGGTGAGTTCTGGCACTTCATGAACAACGAAACCTTTGAACAGCTCTCTGCTGATAAAAAAGCGATTGGCGACAGCGAAAAATGGCTGCTGGATCAGGCAGAGTGCATCGTGACTCTGTGGAACGGCCAGCCGATCTCCGTCACGCCGCCGAACTTCGTTGAACTGGAAATCGTTGATACCGATCCGGGTCTGAAAGGTGATACCGCAGGTACTGGCGGTAAACCGGCTACCCTGAGCACCGGCGCTGTGGTTAAAGTGCCGCTGTTCGTACAGGTTGGCGAAGTGATTAAAGTCGATACCCGCTCCGGCGAATACGTATCTCGCGTGAAGTAATGCGCGCAACCGCGACGTAGCGCTCTGCTGCGTCGCGGGTTCGTTGAGGCCCGGATAATGCAACGTCTCGCAAAACTCCTCTCACTGCTGCTTATCAGCTGCGCACTGCTCGCAGGCTGCAATACCGCGCGCGGTATCGGCGAAGATGTGCAGACGCTTGGTCATATCATTTCGCACGCCGCCAGTTAATAACTTCCTCTCGTCTTAAAAATCCGCTTTTTTCCCGTCGCTTTTCGGGAATTTGTCTATGCTTAAGTGGCTATACACAAACGATATTGACAATAAAAGGAAGATATTATGGTTAAGAAGACATTTGTTGCGATCTTTTCTGTACTGGTTCTTTCATCCGTGCTGACGGCGTGTAACACCACCCGTGGCGTCGGCGAAGATATCTCCGATGGCGGTAGCGCAATTTCTGGCGCTGCGACCAAAGCACAACAGTGATGACTGCCGGTACGGCCTGT
Source organism: Kosakonia sp. CCTCC M2018092 (assembly GCF_003864115.1). NCBI lineage: Bacteria > Pseudomonadati > Pseudomonadota > Gammaproteobacteria > Enterobacterales > Enterobacteriaceae > Kosakonia > Kosakonia sp. CCTCC M2018092. The sequence goes on along the minus strand of NZ_CP034225.1, from coordinate 4,299,160 downwards.
GCCGTACCGTTAGTTTGCCTCTGGGAGCGACAAAAACGGCGTAAAGCGGTTTCCCATCCCCAACTTCATACGAATGTTTCTTTTGTAGGTATAAACGGTTTTCCCGTTGATCCGCATGTTTGCTGCGATTGCCGCGTTATCTCTGCCTTCCATCCACAGGGTTAATACTTTCTCTTCCTGACGCGTTAACAGCGGCGTCACGACTCGCCGTGACTGCCTGACCGGGCGCGCCTGCATCATGTTATCAATGGCCTGCGCCACTTTTTCCAGCGGATCCGTCTTTTGCAGGATCGCCGCAATCGGAAATTGCGCGCAAAACGCCGACAGCTGTGTGTCATAGCCCGACTCCAGCAGCATCACCTGGCAGGATGCACCACATACCGAGAAGAGCGAAGCAAGTTGTTGAATATGATGAATTTCATCTTTAAAGCTGTGTAAATCAATAATCACCAGATCCGGCTGCCACTGGACAATATGCTCTTTCGCCAGCATCAAATTATGCAGAGCGGTGACAAGGAAAGAGGCGGGAAACAGATCGGTTTGATTGAGCCAGGATTCCATCCCTGAACGGGTGAAGTAACAGCGGTCAATCACAAGCATTTTGAACATATTTTTCTTCGCAGTCAGAGTAGGGCGCACGGCTTTCTGAATCCAGGAAAGCGATTCATCATATTCGCTGGATATGATGAATAAATGCCTGAATTCCGCTGCGAAGAGGGGCTATTTCTTGCTTTAACTTCCTGAAACTGAATGGGGGTTTGTGGGGTTGAAATCCTCAGGTAAAGAAGGGAAAATCTGACACTCATCACCTGGCTGGCGGGACGACCCGACAGCGTCACTTATTATTCGGGGACGGCCCCGTACTGGAGCCAACCATGTCCTGGTTTATTCTCGTCATCGCCGGTCTTCTTGAAGTCGTCTGGGCTATCGGCCTGAAATATACCCACGGTTTTACCCGCATCACTCCCAGTATTATTACCGTCGTGGCGATGCTTATTAGCGTCGTGCTGCTTTCATGGGCAATGAAAACCCTGCCGGTCGGTACCGCTTATGCGGTCTGGACCGGCATTGGCGCCGTTGGCGCGGCGATCGCCGGGATTGTATTACTCGGCGAGTCCGCAAGCCTGGCGCGTATCGTTAGCCTCTGTTTGATTGTGGCCGGAATTATTGGCTTAAAAATCAGCGCCCATTAATGGGGCTGATCGACCCAGATTAGCTTGTTCACTTCGAAGCCCTGGCGGGTCGCGTCTGCCAGCATCTTCTCTTTCACGTCGGCCGAAATGGTCGGCGTGCGGGAGAGGATCCACAGATAGTCGCGATCCGGGCCGCAAATCAGCGCATGGCGATACTCTTTATCCAGCGAGATGATGTTGTAGCCGCCATAGAACGGGCCAAAGAATGAGACCTTCAGCGACGCGGTGCGCGGATCGCCGGTGAAGTAGGCTTTCCCGACCGACTCCTGCCATTTGCCGCGATCCGGGTTATAACCCCGGTTGATAACGGTTAAGCCGCCATCGTCGCGCAGGCTGTAGGTCGCGGTGACGCGCTCCAGACCGCTCTCAAAGCGGTGATCGAAGCGGGCGATCTCGTACCATTTCCCTAAGTAGCGTTGCGTATCGAAATTCTGCACCACGGTAACGCCTTTTGGCGGTGTGGGCGTGCTGCAGGCCGTGACTAAAAAAGCAGCGGTGACCGCTGCGAAGATAGGCAGTAAACGCATGGTATTCTCCCTCCTGGCTTTTACGTAAGTGTAGAAGATGGCGGGAAATTTGCTCTCCTGCGCATGCAGGAGAGCGACAGGTTTTACAGGAAAATTACGCCGACTAACGCAACGACACTAATAATCGCCGCGAGGCCGTAGAAAATCCATTTGCCCTGGGGCAGATGCACTTTCAAATCGTGCATCATGTGGTGGATGCGGTGCAGACCGCACCAGACCGGCAGCACAATCATTAAGAAGAGAAAGGCGCGGCCAATGAAGCTTTGGGCAAAGGCGATAACGCGCTCGTAGTTCAGCGCCTCGCCGGGGAAGAGACCGAGCGGCAGCAGCAGGCCGACCAGCAGGATCATCACCGGCGCGAAGATGGCGCTCCACATACCGCCTGCGCCAAACAGCCCCCAGAACATCGGTTCGTCAGAACGTTTTGGATTTGGGTTAATCATTATCAATTCCTCACCAGAACAGGGCGATAAACAGCACAACCACCGTGACCACGGTAGCCACCACCCATAGCCCTTTTACCACCGGCTCTGGCCCCATTTTTTCGCCTTTCACAATGATCAGCGACGCTTTTGGTGCCAGATCGAACCAGGTTTTGGTATGCAACAGCGCGGCCGCCAGTGCGATCAGGTTGAGCAGCAGCACCACCGGGTTTTGCAGGAAAGCGACAAAGCCCATCCAGCTCTCCGGCCCGTTTTTCAGCGCGAAAAGGCCATACAGCAGCTCAAGGCTGAACCACACCGCCGGGATCGCCGTCCCTTCGCGCAGCATATAGAAGCGATAAAACGGCAGGGTTTTCCACCAGCTTGACGGCATGGGGCGAACCCAGGCCTTACGTTTAGTCGTCATCATGCACTCCTTAGCGAGGTTTCAGGGTGGCGATAAGAAAGTCTTTCGAACTCTCAATCTTGCCCTGCTGAATGGCGGCGGCCGGGTCGACGTGCTTCGGACAGACTTCCGAGCAGTAACCGACAAACGTACAACTCCACACGCCGTTCTGGCCGTTGAGTTGCGCCATGCGCTCTTGTTTGCCGTGGTCGCGGCTGTCGAGGTTATAGCGGTGCGCCAGCGTAATCGCCGCCGGGCCGATAAACTCCGGATTGAGGCCAAACTGCGGGCAGGCGGCATAGCAGAGGCCGCAGTTGATGCAGCCGGAGAACTGGTGATACTTCGCCATCTGCGCCGGAGTCTGTTTGCCCGGCCCCTGATCCGGCGTGCGCGTATTGCCGATGATATAGGGCTTAATCGCCTCAAGGCTCTCGATAAAGTGGGTCATATCAACCACCAGATCGCGCTCAATCGGGAAGTTGGCCAGCGCCTCGACTTTCAACCCTTTGGTGTAGTCACGCAGAAAGGTTTTGCAGGCCAGCTTCGGCACTTTGTTGACCATCATGCCGCAGGAGCCGCAAATCGCCATCCGGCACGACCAGCGATAGCTGAGATCGGGTGCGAGGTTATCTTTGATATAGCCCAGCGCATCGAGCAGCGAGGTGGCTTCATCGTAAGGCACGTCGTAGAAGGCACTGTGCGGCGCGTTGTCGACCTCCGGGTTATAGCGCACCACTTCAATCTTCAGGTTCTTCATCTCAGACATTGTTCGTCTCCTTCTTCTCACCCGACTCCGCTTCTGCCCCGTAAACGCGTTTCGCCGGTGGCAGCGTGGTGATTTTCACGTCGCTGTACTCGAGGCGGGTTGTACCGTCCGCTTCGCGGAACGCGAGCGTATGTTTGAGGAAGTTAACGTCATCGCGCTCGGTACAGCCTTCGTCGAGACGCTGATGGGCACCGCGCGACTCTTTGCGTGCCAGCGCCGAGTGAGCCATACATTCTGCAACGTTCAGGCCGTGGCCCAGCTCAAGGGTGTAGAGAATATCGGTGTTGAAGACGCTGGAGGTGTCGGTGATGCGTACCCGTTTGAAGCGCTCCTGTAGCTCAGCAAGCTTATCGACGGTTTTCTGCATCAGCTCCGGCGTACGGTAAATGCCACAGCCCTCTTCCATCGATTCGCCCATCTCATCGCGGATTTTCGCCCAGCTCTCGGTGCCGTTCTGATTCACCAGCGCCTTCAGACGCTGTTCAACATCGGCGGCCTGAGCGTTGAGCGCATCGTCATTTGCCGGGCTGGCCGTGGAGGCGCGTTCAACCGCCTGTTCGCCCGCCAGGCGGCCAAAGACCACCAGTTCCGCCAGCGAGTTAGAGCCAAGACGGTTAGCACCGTGCAGGCCGACCGAGGAGCACTCACCGACGGCAAACAGCCCGGCGATGCGCGATTCGCAATTCTGATCCGTCTCAATGCCGCCCATAGTGTAGTGCGCGGTCGGGCGCACCGGGATCGGTTCTTTGATCGGATCGACGCCGACATAGGCTTTTGCCAGCTCGCAAATAAAGGGCAGGCGCTCTTTGATCTTCTTCTCGCCAAGGTGGCGCAGATCGAGATGCACTACATCGCCGCGCGGTGTGGAGATGGTGTTGCCTTTGCGCCACTCGTGCCAGAAGGCCTGCGATACTTTGTCGCGCGGGCCAAGCTCCATATATTTGTTTTTCGGCTCGCCGAGCGGTGTTTCCGGCCCCATGCCGTAATCCTGCAAATAGCGATAGCCGTTTTTGTTCACCAGGATACCGCCTTCGCCGCGGCAGCCCTCCGTCATCAGAATGCCGGAGCCGGGCAGGCCGGTCGGGTGATACTGCACAAACTCCATATCGCGCAGCGGCACGCCGTGCGACAGCGCCATTCCCATGCCGTCGCCGGTAACGATGCCGCCGTTGGTGTTATAGCGGTAAACGCGGCCCGCACCGCCGGTGGCCATCACCACCGCGTTGGCGCGGATCTGGATCAGCGTGCCTTCCATCATGTTCATCGCGACCAGGCCGCGCGCGTGGTTGTCATCCACCAGGATGTCGAGCACGAAATGTTCGTCGAAACGCTGAATTTGCGGGAACTGCAACGAGGTTTGAAACAGCGTATGCAGCATGTGGAAGCCGGTTTTATCGGCAGCGAACCAGGTGCGCTCGATCTTCATGCCGCCAAAGCGACGCACGTTGACCGTGCCGTCTTCGCGGCGGCTCCACGGGCAGCCCCACTGTTCAAGCTGGGTCATCTCCGTGGGGCAGTGATGGACAAAGTAGTCGACGACATCCTGTTCGCAAAGCCAGTCACCACCCGCCACGGTATCGTGGAAGTGATATTCGAAGCTGTCATGATCCTGGGCGACGGCGGCGGAACCACCCTCGGCGGCAACGGTGTGGCTGCGCATGGGATAGACTTTTGAAATCAGTGCGATTTTAGCGTTGGGATGGGCCTGCGCCGCGGCAATCGCGGTGCGTAATCCTGCTCCGCCTGCGCCAATCACAGCGATATCGGCTTGAAAGGTTTGCACGACATTCCTCCAGATTATTGTTGTTCCGCAACGATAAGCCAGGTGCGCTTGCCTTCATTACGGAAGAGGTCCACTGCTCCTTTTGGGGTAGCGGGCAGTATATCCGCATTGACTGAGGGGAAATTTGACGTGTTCGAGTGTTTTGCTGTTCTTCCGCGTGATACGGCTTCCAGCTTGATCGATATCATCTCTAAATAGCTCATATCTATTTATTGACGAGGGCTATGAAAATTATCTGTGCAAAATTTGTCTAAGCAGATCGATGCGGGTAGACTTCGTGCCCTTGTTAGAAATCGGAGAAAGAACCATGAGCGAGACGGCAACCTGGCAGCCGAGCGCATCCATCCCCAACTTATTGAAACGCGCGGCAATTATGGCGGAAATTCGCCGTTTCTTTGCCGATCGCGGCGTACTGGAGGTGGAGACGCCCTGTATGAGTCAGGCAACGGTGACCGATGTGCATCTGGTCCCGTTTGAAACCCGTTTTGTTGGCCCCGGCCACTCTCAGGGCATCAATCTCTACCTGATGACCAGCCCCGAATACCATATGAAGCGCCTGCTGGCCGCGGGCTGTGGCCCGGTTTTCCAGCTCTGCCGCAGCTTTCGTAATGAAGAGATGGGGCGTCATCACAACCCTGAATTCACCATGCTCGAATGGTATCGTCCGCACTATGACATGTACCGTTTGATGAATGAGGTGGATGATTTGCTGCAACAGGTGCTGGAGTGCCCGGCCGCAGAGTCGCTCTCCTATCAGCAGGCGTTCCAGCGCTACCTGGAGGTCGATCCGCTTTCGGCGGATAAAGCGCAACTGCGTGAAGTGGCGGCGAAGCTGGATCTGAGCAATATCGCCGATACGGAAGAGGATCGCGACACCCTGCTGCAACTGCTGTTCGCCATGGGTGTTGAGCCGCAGATCGGTAAAGATCGTCCTACCTTTGTTTACCACTTCCCGGCCAGCCAGGCGGCGCTGGCGCAGATCAGCACCGAAGATCACCGCGTCGCGGAGCGGTTTGAGGTCTACTTTAAAGGGATTGAGCTGGCGAACGGCTTCCATGAGCTGACCGATGCCCGCGAGCAGCAGCAGCGCTTCGAGCAGGATAACCGCAAGCGCGCCGCGCGCGGATTGCCGCAGCAGCCGGTGGATCATAATTTGCTGGAAGCGTTAAAAGCAGGCCTGCCGGACTGCTCCGGCGTCGCGCTGGGCGTTGACCGCCTGGTGATGCTGGCGCTGCAGGCTGAAACGCTGGCGGAAGTGATGGCGTTTAGCGTCGACCGCTCGTAACTGCCCGTTTGTGCCGGGTGGCGGCTACGCCTTACCCGGCCTGAAGAGTAGCACCTCCGCAGGCCGGATAAGCCGGCACTCAAAGAGTTACAGGCTGCCCGCCGGGCGGCTGCTTCTCCCCGCTGAAGACAACGTTTTGGCCGCGCGTTTACCGTCGAGGCTCTCAAGGCGCATCTGGAACGGCGGGAAGGGCAGGTCGATGCCATGTTCACGGAAGCCCGCCAGAATAAGCTGGTGGATTTCGTGGCGCAGCGGCATACGATGGCCCATCTCAGCCGCATAGATGCGCAGCTCAAACAGCTGCAGCCCGTGCTGCAAATCCACCAGGAACACTTCCGGCGGCGGGTTATCAATCACCAGCGAACAGCGCTCGGCGGCGGTATAAAGGATCTGCGTCACCTCTTCGCTGTTGGCATCGACCGGCGCGGGCACCGTTAATACCACGCGCGTGACGGAGTCCGAGAGCGACCAGTTAATAAACTGCTCGGTGATAAAGGCCTTATTCGGCACGATGATCTCTTTGCGATCCCAGTCACTGATGGTGGTCGCTCGGGTATTGATCTTGGTAATGCTGCCGGTCAAATCGCGGATCGTCACCGTATCGCCGATACGGATCGGTTTCTCAAACAGGATGATCAGGCCAGAGATAAAGTTGGCGAAGATCTCCTGTAAACCAAACCCGAGACCAACACCGAGCGCGGCCACCAGCCACTGCAACTTCGACCACTCAATACCAATCATTGAGAAGCCCACCAGCCCGCCAAACAGCATCAGCAGATATTTGGTGATGGTGGTAATGGCGTAACCTGTCCCCGGCGTCAGCTCAAGGTGCTGCAACAGCGCCAGTTCAAGCAACGCAGGAAGGTTGCGCACCAGCTGGGTAGTGATAATAAACACCAGAATGGCAATCAGCACCGCGCCGAGGGTGATCGGTTCAAGACTTTCAACGCCCTGTACCGTGGAGGTGACATCCCACAGCGGAATATTCTCGAGGAAGCCGAAGGCAGAGTGGATCTCAGACCAGAGGAAAATCACCGACAGCAGGGCGATAAGCATCAAAATCGAGCGCACCAGGCGCAGGGACTGCACGCTGATGGCGTCGAGATCGACTTCCGGCTCGTCAATGTCGGCGGTGCCTTCGGTGCTGAGCTGATGTGCCGCATCCTCTTCACCGCGTGCGCGCTGCGCGAGGATTTCTGCGCGTCGATGACGTGCACGCTCGAAGGCCAGACGGCGACGCTGGATAAACATCCAACGGCGAATAATGTGATAGACCACCAGCAGCAGGAACCAGATAGCAACGGAGGTTTCCAGCCTTGCCAGCAGCGCCTGCGCGGTTGCCAAGTAACCGACCGCGGCAGCGAGAATCGCCGACAGCGGGGCGCAAAGCAGCAGGTTCCACAGCAGATGGTTAGCCATATTGTCGCCGTTGCCGCTCTTATCGACATACAGCGGAATGCCGGCGCGTTTCAGGCTCAGTGTCACAATCGCCAGCGCACCGCAAATCAGGATAAAGCAGAGCCGACCGAGCGAGCCGGAGAATTCCCGGTCGTTCAGGTTATCGAACATAATCAGCGCCATGATCAGCGGCACGATAAAGCCGATGCTCATCAGGTAGTAACGTAATCCGCGCGCCACGCGGTTTCGCGGCCAGCCGAAGTGGACGACAAACAGCCCGGTTGGTCGCGCGAAGGTCGCACAGATCATCACTGCCCATAGCAGCGGCACGGTGGCAGTAACACCATCACCAATCGCTACCGCCAGCGGATAGGGCCACGCCTCCTGCAAGCAGTAGCCGAGCGTTGCCCACAACACCGGTAATGGCGACGCCACCAGAATGGACCAGAAGACGGTGCGCATGGTGAGCCAGAAGTGATCCTGGGTCACTTTGCCCACGCGGGCGCTGGAGCGCTCCAGGAAGCGGGTGAAGTGGCGACGTGAGTAAATACTCACCCCCACCAGAATCAGCGCGCCAAACAGCGGGAAGAGCGTCTCTTTGCTGGTCAGCACCATCGCGCTGGCTTTGCCCAGCTGGCTGATGGTGTTCAGCGACAGCAGGCGGCGCAGATCCTGCACAATCTCAAGCGGCCAGGAGAAGCCCATCGGGCTGACATCCGCCGTCCAGAAGAGATAGCGGTGGGTCGCCTCATTCACCTCTTTTAACGCATCTTCGAGCTGGCTATTGGAAACTTTAAGTTTGGTCAGCTCCAGGATCAGCGTATCGCCGCCCTGCAACAGCGAATTGAGCAGTTCGCGCTGGGTGCGCAGCTGGGCTTCGAGAATACGGTTTTGCTCAGCGGTCAGCACCTTGCCATCCGCCTGGCGAATCTGTCGCAGTTGCGGCTGCTTATTGAGCAGATCTTCATAACGCATGCGGTGTACGCGCAGCTGCGCCATTTCGGTATCCAGCTGCTGCGGTTTCGGCATTTCAGGCAGACGAGCCACCTGCGCGCGCAGCGCTTCGCCGAGCATATTCGATGCGCCGAGCCACTGGGACTGCTCGCGCAGGGTATTGAGCGCCTGGCGCACCTGTAGCGTTTGCCCGGTTGCCTGGCGCTGCTGTGAAGCGACCAGATCCATGCGCTGCGCCTGCTGGTTCAGCGCCTGGGATAGCTCGCGGTTGATACGGAACTGCTCAACGATGCTGGCGGGCAGGTTCGCGCTATTTTCCGCCAGCATCTCCGTGCTCTCCAGTGCCTGCTCGGCTTCGCGCTGACGCTGGCTGTTGAGTTGATTACGCAGCGCCTGCAGATAAGCATCCAGCCGCTCGCTCTGCTTTTGCGCCAGCTCTGAGCGCATACGCGCCAGCTCCTGGCGGTTGTTGGCTGAAAGCTGCGCCAGCTCTAATTCATCAACCACTGCTTTCAGCTTTGCCGACTCTGCCTGGGCAGCAAAATTTTGCGCCTGGGCAAGCGCCGAGTTGCTGGTTTGTGCCCCGAGGCGACGCTCCACTTCCGTCACCTGGCGGCGGGCGTCGGTTTGCTGCTGGGGAAGCTGGCTTAAGGAGTCGCTGATCTCCCGCGCGCGCTCCTGCTCCTGCTGCGCCTGGCGCGTCTTCTCCAGCAGCTGGCTGCTGACTTGCAGGATCTCCTGGTTGAGCGCGTCGCTGCTCATGCCGGGTGAAACAGAAGGGGGATCGTCGCGCAGATTATCGAGCTGGGCGCGAAGGGTGCGGGAAAGTTTAGGGAAGTTGTCGATAACTTCCTGATACTGCTGGGCGTGTTCAAGGGAGCCTTTACGCTCATCGAGGGCGTTCAGCGCGCCTTGCAGCGTTTCAACAATTTCCGCCTGGTCCGGCGTGTTTTTCGCCGCTTTGGCTTGCTCCAGCTCCTGGGCAATTTGACGGGCATCGGGAGCCGTTGCGGCAACGGCTCCCTGGCTGAGGCACCAGGCCATCAGAAAAGCGATAATCAGGCGCACTACAGTCTCCCTGGGGCGAGGCTTAAACGTCTTCTTTGGTGTCGTCAACCAGCGGGTTGGCGTCATGTTCCGCTTTAATTTCTTCTTCCGGCAGCGGCGCAGGCTCCTGCGCATCAACCGGCACAAACGGCTCGGTGGAGAGCGCCAGCGGCTGGCCGATTTTGGTCACTGAGAGGCTGCGTAGCGCTTCAACCAGCTGCACTTTACCCGGCGCAAACAGGTTGATAACGGTGGAACCGAGCTTAAAGCGGCCCATCTCCTGGCCTTTCAACAGCGCGACCGCACCTTCGCTTTCGCCTTCCGGGAAGGTCCAGCGTTTGATGATCCCTTCGCGCGGCGGCGTAACGGTACCCGCCCAGACGGTTTCGATGCTGCCAACAATGGTCGCGCCAACAAGAATTTGCGCCATCGGGCCAAACTCAGTGTCGAACAGGCAGATGACGCGCTCGTTACGGGCGAAGAGGTTAGGTACGTTCTGCGCCGTTAAGTGGTTAACGGAGAAGAGGTCGCCCGGCACATAGATCATTTCACGCAGGATGCCGTTGCACGGCATATGCACGCGGTGGTAGTCGCGCGGCGAGAGGTAGGTGGTGACAAAGCTACCGTTACGGAACAGATCCGCCATCAGGTAGTTGCCTGCCAGCAGCGCTTCAAGGCTGTAGTTATGGCCTTTAGCCTGCAGGATTTTGTCATTGTCGATTGCGCCAAGCTGGCTTACTACGCCATCCGCCGGCATCACCAGCACGTTCGGATCGGTATTGAGCGGGCGTACTTCGTCGCGCAGCGGGCGGACGAAGAATTCGTTAAAAGAGCGGTAGCTGGCGGTATCCGGCTTCTGCGCCTCTTTCATATCGACCTTGTAGTATTTCACGAACAGATCGATAACCAGTTTGGTCAGCCAGCCTGCACGTTTGCTTGCGCCCCAGCCCGCCAGGCGAGTGAGCCACAGTTTCGGCAGAATGTATTGAAGCGAAAGTTTGAATGAGTTTAACAAGGTAGCCTCCAGGCCATTGTTTACTGTCGTTCCTGACCCGACGCCCGGCGTCGGAGTCTTAAAATGGGGGACGATTCTAACGACGCTTAGCTTAGTTGTCAGTCATCTGATTCAGAAAAGCTTTTACGCGTCTTTACCTGCGACATGCTTTCGAGAATACGGTGATAATTTTCGAAGCGGCTCTCCGCGATTTTGCCGTTCTCTACCGCTTCGCGGATCGCACAACCGGGATCGGTATCGTGCTTGCAGTCGCGATATTTACAGTGACCGAGATAATCATGGAATTCGACAAAACCGTGGGTGATTTGTTCCGGTTCGAGATGCCAGAGGCCAAACTCGCGCACGCCCGGAGAATCAATCACATCGCCGCCCTGCGGGAAGTGGTAGAGGCGCGCGGCGGTGGTGGTGTGCTGGCCCAAACCTGAAACGTCAGAGACGTCATTAGTGAGGATCTGCTCCTCGTTGAGGCCGAGCAGCGCATTGAGCAGGCTCGATTTGCCGACGCCGGACTGGCCGGCAAAGATGCTAATGCGATCGGTCAAGGCTGCGATCAGCGGATCAAGGCCATCTTTCGCATGGCTGGAGACCATCAATACGCGGTAGCCAATATGACGATAGATATCCATCTGCTCGTTGACGAACGCCAGGCCCTCTTCATCCAGCAGATCGGTTTTATTCAGCACCAGCAGCGGTTCAACGTCCAGCGCTTCGCAGGCCACCAGATAGCGGTCAATAATGTTGAGTGAGAGTTCAGGCAGGATCGCCGAGACGATAACGATTTGATCGATATTGGCGGCGATGGGTTTAACGCCATCGTAGAAATCCGGGCGCGTCAGCACCGAGGTACGCTCGTGCACCGCTTCGACAATCCCTTTCACGTTGACGCCTTCCGCGGCCGCTTTGCCTGGCCGCCAGACCACGCGATCGCCGGTAACCAGCGAGCGGATAGTGCGGCGAATATTGCAGCGATGCACATCGCCGTCGACGGATTCTACATCGGCATGCATACCAAAGCGGCTAATGACCACCCCTTCGGCCGTTTCGCCAAACAGGTTGTCATCGTAATCGGGTTTCTCCGTCGAGGTTTTCAGTCGGCGCTCATGGTTCGCTTTAACGCGGCGCTGCTGTCCCTTGGAGAGTTTATTTTTACTCAATCGTGCTGGCTCCTGGTCGCCCCGGATGGGCAAAACCTCTATGATACACTCAATTCTGGATGAATATAGTGACGCGATAAGGGTGGAAAATAGCATGAGCGCAAATGAAAACAACCTCATTTGGATTGATCTCGAAATGACGGGCTTAGATCCCGAGCGCGATCGCATTATTGAGATCGCGACACTGGTGACCGACGCCAACCTCAATATCCTGGCGGAAGGGCCGGTGATGGCAGTGCATCAATCCGACGCGCAGCTGGCGTTGATGGATGAGTGGAACGTGCGAACCCACACCGGCAGCGGCCTGGTTGAACGCGTTAAAGCGAGCACCTTTGACGATCGCGCGGCGGAGCTGGCGACGATTGAGTTTCTGAAAGAGTGGGTACCGGCCGGTAAATCGCCCATTTGCGGCAACAGCATCGGCCAGGATCGCCGTTTCCTGTTTAAGTACATGCCGGAGCTGGAAGCCTACTTCCACTATCGCTACCTGGATGTCAGCACCCTGAAAGAGCTGGCGCGCCGCTGGAAACCGGAAGTGCTGACCGGCCTGAAAAAGCAGAATACTCACCAGGCGCTGGATGATATTCGCGAATCGGTGGCGGAGCTGGCTTACTACCGCGAACACTTTATTAAACTGTAAGCGTCTGCGTGCGCAGAGCCGATATGTCGTTTTCGGCTCTGCAAACCAGTGCTGGCGCGGTTTTGCTGCAAAAATGTGCGTTTTGTCGATTAAATCGGCAGTTAAACAAAAAAAACGAAAATTTGCTTTCAGGGGCTTGCAGCAGGAATGATTTCTCGTATAATGCGCCTCCCGTGAAGACACAGAAATGTGAAACACGGCATCACGAAATTTCAGCGGTTAAATGCTTTAACTTGTTGAAATAGCGCTGATAAGCGGGAATAGCTCAGTTGGTAGAGCACGACCTTGCCAAGGTCGGGGTCGCGAGTTCGAGTCTCGTTTCCCGCTCCAAATTTGAATTGCCTCAAGGCACGCACCATCCAGATTTACTGGTTCACGGCGATTAGCCAGGCCAGATAAATATGCGGGAATAGCTCAGTTGGTAGAGCACGACCTTGCCAAGGTCGGGGTCGCGAGTTCGAGTCTCGTTTCCCGCTCCAAATTTGAAATGCCTCAAGGCACGCACCATCCAGATTTACTGGTTCACGGCGATTAGCCAGGCCAGATAAGTATGCGGGAATAGCTCAGTTGGTAGAGCACGACCTTGCCAAGGTCGGGGTCGCGAGTTCGAGTCTCGTTTCCCGCTCCAATCTTTCATCTCCAAAAAATTATCCACAGCGAAGAAGCGCGCTGCGGGCGATTTCCTTTCGTGCTAAAAAAGTATTGTGAACAGAGTTATCCACAGGGTGAGCTTTGCTTAGCCTGGATTCTATTGCTTCGCTTATCAGATTATCTCGTTGTAACTTACTGAATTTTAAAATAAAAATAACATGTCAAAATGTTAACACGATCGCTTGACGAATTTGTTAACGTTGAAACGTAATGTGTTTTTAATTTTATTCACAAGCTGTGGATGGCTCAGGCATCGCGCGGCAGACCCTTTTCAACCACCCGCACCAGGCGCTGTTTTTGTGGCAGCTGCACCTCAACGACGCAGGCATTACGCTTCTCAATTTGCTGCGCAATCGCCCAGGTTATGTGCTCATCAAGAAGTGGGTGCTCACCCAGCCGCTGTTTCAGCGCCACAATATTAGCCTCATCCCACGGCGCATTGCCCAGCGCGACCGCAATATTGCGCAGCCAGCGCAGGTGACCGATACGGCGAATAGCCGACCCCTCCGTGACTTTCAAAAAGTGCGCTTCACTCCAGGCGAACAATTCAATCAATGCTGGCGCGTGCAGGGCTTTGCGCGGGCTGAAATCCGGCTCATCCGTAAGCTGCGAGAAGCGGTTCCACGGGCAGATAAGCTGACAGTCATCGCAGCCGTAAATCCGGTTACCGATAAGCGGGCGAAATTCCTCGGGGATCGCACCCTCTAACTCAATGGTGAGATAGGAGATACAGCGGCGCGCATCGACGGTATAGGGCTCGACAATCGCCCCGGTTGGGCAGATGGTCATGCAGGCGACGCAGCGTCCGCACGCTTCCTCGACCGGTTGATCGATAGGCAAAGGCAGATCAATCAGCAGTTCGCCAAGAAAGAAAAACGACCCTGCATCGCGGCTGAGAATAAGTGAGTGCTTACCTGTCCAGCCAAGCCCGGCTTTTTCCGCCAGCGGCCGCTCAAGAATGGGCGCAGAGTCGACAAACGGTCTAAAATTCAGCGAAGCACACTGCTGCTGGATCAGCTCGCCGAGCTTTTTAAGGCGGCTGCGCAGCAGCTTATGATAATCGCGACCCAGCGCGTAGCGGCTGACATAGCCGAGCGCCGGATTTTTTAGCGTGCTGGCGAAGGCCGCGTTCGGCGGCAGGTAGTTCATCCGTACGCTGATAACGCGAAGCGTGCCGGGGAGAAGCTCATGGGGGCGGGCGCGCATCATACCGTGACGCGCCATCCACTCCATCTCGCCGTGATACTGCTTATCCAGCCACGCCTGCAGCTTCGGCTCGCTGGCGGTGAGATCGGTATCGGTAATACCGACCTGCTGAAAACCTAATTCAGTGCCCCATTGCTTGATTTGTTGCGCTAACTGATTGAGATCGAGGGGCTGTGACATGACGGACCATAGAGATGAAAAAAAACGCGGCAAGTATACCACACTCCATCTGGCCTGCTGGCGACCTGAAACGTCTCGAACAAGAGGCGGCCGACAGCCTCGGCATTACGTTATACGAATTGATGCTGCGCGCAGGCCAGGCCGCCTTTCAGGTGTCGCGGGATAATTTCCCTGCGGCGCAGCACTGGCTGGTGCTCTGCGGGCATGGCAATAACGGCGGCGATGGCTATGTGGTCGCGCGCCTTGCTGCCGCTGCGGGCATTGAGGTTACCCTCATCGCACTAGGGAGCGATAAACCGCTGCCTGAAGAGGCGACGCAGGCACGTGAGGCCTGGCTCAATGCCGGCGGCATGATCCACGCCGAAGAGGCGCTCTGGCCTGAAGGTGTTGATCTGATTATCGACGGCCTGCTCGGCACTGGCTTGAGCAGCGCACCGCGCGACAACGTTGCGGCGCTGATTACGCGCGCCAACCAGCACGCTGCGCCGCGTATTGCCCTTGATATCCCTTCTGGCCTTAATGCACAGACCGGCACAACACCCGGTGCAGTGATTCAGGCCAGCCACACCATAACTTTTATCGCCTTGAAACCGGGCCTGCTGACCGGCAAAGCGCGCGATGTGGTAGGGCAATTGCATCACCATGCGCTGGGGCTTGAGGCCTGGCTTGATGGGCAGCAGCCACCCCTTTCCCGTTTTGACGCCAGCCAACTTTCAGAATGGTTTACGCCGCGCCCGCCAACCTCTCATAAAGGTGATAACGGGCGGCTGGTGATCATTGGCGGCGACCACGGTACGGCGGGCGCGATTCGTATGACGGGCGAAGCGGCTCTGCGCACCGGTGCTGGTCTAGTGCGTATTCTAACGCGCCGCGAGAACATTGCCCCCATCATCACCCAGCGGCCGGAACTTATGGTTGATGAACTTACGCCAGAGTCTCTTGATGAGAGCCTCGAATGGGCCGACGTGGTGGTGATTGGCCCCGGCCTTGGGCAGCAGGAGTGGGGCAAAAAAGCTCTGCAAAAAGTTGAGAACTTCCGTAAACCGATGCTGTGGGATGCGGATGCGCTGAACCTTCTGGCAATCAACCCCGATAAACGTCACAATCGCGTATTGACGCCGCACCCCGGCGAAGCGGCGCGTCTGCTTAACTGCAGCGTGGCGGAAATTGAGAGTGATCGCTTACTTTCGGCGCAGCGTCTGGTAAAACGCTATGCGGGCGTGGTGGTGCTGAAAGGCGCGGGCACGGTGGTGGCGAGCGCAGACGGCGAATGCGGTATTATTGATGCCGGCAATGCCGGAATGGGCAGCGGCGGCATGGGCGATGTGCTCTCTGGTATTATCGGCGCGCTGCTCGGACAGAAATTCAGTTTGTATGATGCTGCTTGTGCAGGCTGCGTCGCGCACGGCGCGGCGGCGGATCTGCGGGCGGCGCAGTATGGCCAGCGCGGCATGCTGGCTACCGATCTTTTTAGCACGCTGCTGCGTGTTGTTAACCCGGATGTAATTGATACAGAAAATGATTAATCGCGTGATCCCTTTACCTGATGAACAAGCCACCCTCGATCTCGGCCAGCGCTTGGCGCAAGCGTGCGCGGGCGCAACGGTGATCTATCTGTATGGCGATCTTGGTGCCGGCAAAACGACCTTTAGCCGCGGCTTTCTGCAGGCACTGGGCCACAACGGGAATGTGAAAAGCCCGACCTACACGCTGGTGGAGCCGTACGACCTCGATAAGCTGATGGTCTATCACTTCGATCTCTATCGGCTCGCCGATCCGGAAGAGCTGGAGTTTATGGGCATCCGCGACTATTTTGCCAACGACGCGATCTGCCTCGTCGAGTGGCCGCAGCAGGGCACAGGCGTATTGCCGGAGCCGGATATTGAAATCCATTTAGATTATCAGGCGCAGGGGCGTGAGGCGCGCATTGGCGCGGTATCCTCATCGGGCGAATCGTTACTGGCGCGTATGGCTGGTTAACAGGAAAGGTGACGGGATGATCTCTCGCATAACAAGTTGGTTGGCGCTTACGCTGTTGATGCTCTGTTTCCAGGTTAACGCCGCGAGTTTAGCGGATATTCAGGTATCGAATGGCGAGAACCAGGCACGTATCACCTTCAGTTTTATGGGCGATCCTGACTATGCGTTTAGCCAGCAGGGCAAGCGCAGCGTGGCGCTCGATATTAAGCAGACCGGCATTATCCAGGGGCTACCGCTGCAATTTAGCGGTAATAACCTGGTAAAGAGCATCCGTGCCGGGACGGCGAAAGATAACCAGTCGATCCGCCTGGTGGTCGACCTGACGCAAAACGGCAAAACCCGCGCGGTAAAACAGCAGAGCGGAGCAGGGTATACAGTGGTCTTCACCATCGATGCCGATGCGCCACCTCCGCCTCCGCCGCCGCCCGTGGTGGTGAAGCGCGCCGAGGCCCCGGTTATGAGGCCGCAACCAACCGCGCCTGCGCGCAACCCGTTTAAACCGGATAACGATCGCATTACCAGCGTGGTGAGCAGTAATACCACCACCCGGCCCGCCGCACAGACGCGCGCGGCCTCGGGCGATAAAGTGATTATTGCGATTGATGCCGGTCACGGCGGTCAGGATCCCGGCGCGATTGGCGCTGGCGGCACGCAGGAGAAGAGCGTGACGATTGCCATCGCGCGTAAGCTTCGCGCTTTGCTCAATGCCGACCCGATGTTTAAGCCCGTGATGACCCGCGACGGCGACTACTTTATTTCAGTGATGGGCCGTTCGGACGTGGCGCGTAAACAGAACGCCAACTTCCTGGTTTCGATTCATGCGGATGCCGCGCCAAACCGCGACGCGACGGGCGCCTCGGTGTGGGTGCTCTCTAACCGCCGCGCAAACAGCGAAATGGCAAGCTGGCTTGAGCAGCATGAGAAGCAGTCCGAACTGCTGGGCGGTGCGGGCGATGTGCTGGCTAACAGCCAGTCCGACCCTTATCTCAGCCAGGCGGTGCTCGATCTGCAATTCGGCCACTCCCAGCGCGTCGGCTATGATGTCGCCACCAATATGCTGAGCCAGCTTCAACGCGTGGGCGCGCTGCATAAACGCCGCCCGGAGCATGCGAGCCTTGGCGTGCTGCGCTCGCCGGATATTCCCTCTGTGCTGGTGGAAACCGGGTTTATTAGCAATCGCAGCGAAGAGCGACTGCTTGCCAGCGACGATTACCAACAGCAAATCGCGGCGGCCATTTATGGCGGCCTGCGTAACTACTTCCTTGCGCATCCTCTGCAATCAGCCCCGCAGGGCGGTGCGCAAATGGCGAATGCGGGCGCGCCCGCAGATGGTCTGCTTAACTAAGGATTCTTTTCATGCCGATACAGGTTCTACCGCCACAGCTTGCGAACCAGATCGCCGCAGGCGAAGTGGTTGAGCGTCCTGCGTCGGTAGTGAAAGAGCTGGTGGAGAACAGCCTTGATGCTGGTGCAACACGCATCGATATCGATATTGAGCGCGGCGGCGCCAAGCTTATCCGCATCCGCGATAACGGCTGCGGGATCAAAAAAGAGGAACTTGCGCTGGCGTTAGCGCGTCATGCCACCAGTAAGATTGCTTCTCTTGATGATTTAGAAGCGATCATTAGCCTCGGCTTTCGCGGCGAAGCGCTGGCGAGTATCAGTTCGGTTTCACGCTTAACGCTCACTTCGCGCACCGCTGAGCAGCAGGAAGCGTGGCAGGCCTATGCCGAAGGGCGCGAAATGGCGGTCACGGTAAAACCGGCCGCTCACCCGGTTGGCACCACGCTTGAAGTGCTGGATCTCTTCTACAACACCCCGGCGCGGCGCAAGTTTATGCGTACGGAAAAGACTGAGTTCAACCATATCGATGAGGTGATCCGCCGCATCGCACTGGCGCGCTTCGACGTCACTATTAACCTCAACCATAACGGTAAGATGGTGCGCCAGTACCGCGCGGTCGCGCAAGGCGGGCAGAAAGAGCGTCGTCTGGGTGCCATTTGCGGGATGCCTTTTCTTGAAAAGGCACTGGAGATTGAGTGGCAGCACGGCGATTTAGCCCTGCGCGGCTGGGTTGCCGATCCCAATAGCAACACTGCTGCGTTTACCGATATTCAATACTGCTATGTGAATGGCCGCATGATGCGCGACCGGTTGATTAACCATGCCATTCGCCAGGCCTGCGAAGATAAGCTCGGTGCCGATCAGCAACCCGCTTTTGTGCTCTACCTGGAGATCGACCCGCATCAGGTGGATGTCAACGTCCACCCAGCTAAGCATGAGGTGCGCTTTCACCAGTCGCGGCTGGTGCATGATTTTATCTATCAGGGCGTGCTGAGCGTGTTGCAGCAACAGCTTGACGCGACGCTGCCGCTCTCGGACGAACCTGCGCCGCGCGCGCTGCCGGAAAACCGCGTTGCCGCCGGGCGCAATCAGTTTGCTGAACCACGTGCTGCGCGCGAACCCGAGGCTGGATCCTATTCATCCTCTTCCAGCGGTGGGTCCTCCTCCGGTGCCTCTTCCCGTACGCCTGCGAGCAGCGATCGCGGCTGGCCGAATGCGCAGCCGGGTTACCAGAAACAGCAGGGCGCGCTCTACCAGAAGCTGCTGGAAACGCCGGTGGTTGAGCCGAAAGCGGAGAAGCGAGCACCCGCTGCAACGCCAGCGCTCGACGGGCACAGCCAGAGTTTTGGCCGCGTGCTGACGCTGATTGCCCCACACTACGCGCTGCTTGAACGCGACGGCAAGCTGGCGCTGCTGGCACTGCCAGTGGCCGAGCGCTGGCTGCGTCATGCGCAGCTCTCGCCGGATAATGGGCCGGGCTGCGGGCAGCCGCTATTGATTCCGGTACGGCTGAAAATTTCCACTGATGAGAGCGCGGCGCTTAAGCGCGCGCAGCCCGTGCTGACGCAAATGGGCATCGAATTTGTGCCGGATGGCCATCACGTGACCATTCGCGCGGTGCCTTTACCCTTGCGCCAACAAAATTTACAAAACTTGATTCCTGAACTGTTAGGCTACCTGGCGCAGCAGGCAAGCATTGACGCGGTGAATATTGCCCACTGGCTGGCGCGCCGTCTGGCGACCGAACATGCGCAGTGGAGCGTCGCTCAGGCGATCACTTTATTGGCCGACGTCGAACGGCTTTGTCCGCATCTGGTAAAGACCCCGCCGGATGGTTTATTACAACCTGTTGATTTACAAAAGGCGATGAACGCCCTGAACGATGAGTGAAGTGAGTAAGGCAAGCCTGCCGAAGGCAATTTTTTTGATGGGCCCAACGGCCTCCGGTAAAACAGCGCTCGCAATCGCGTTACGTAAAGTTTTGCCAGTTGAGTTGATAAGCGTTGATTCAGCCCTTATTTATCAAGGCATGGATATCGGTACAGCTAAACCGAACGCGGAAGAGCTTCGCGCTGCGCCGCACCGGTTGCTTGATATCCGGGATCCGGCGCAGGCCTACTCGGCAGCTGATTTCCGCCGCGATGCGCTGGCCGAAATGAAAGCGATCACCGATGCAGGCCGTATTCCTCTGCTGGTGGGCGGCACGATGCTCTACTTTAAGGCGCTGCTGGAAGGATTATCCCCCTTGCCATCAGCCGATCCGAAGGTACGAGCCGAGATTGAACAGCAGGCTGCAGAGCGTGGATGGGATGCGTTACATGCGCAGTTACAGATAATCGATCCTGTCGCTGCAGCACGAATCCATCCGAATGATCCGCAAAGGCTTTCCCGGGCACTGGAAGTTTTTTTCATTTCGGGTAAAACTTTAACAGATCTGACGCAAACGTCAGGAGACGCTCTGCCTTACCAGGTGCATCAGTTCGCCATCGCCCCGGCGAGCCGTGAACTGCTCCATCAGCGAATCGAGCAGCGTTTTCACCAGATGTTAGCTTCAGGTTTTGAAGCAGAAGTGCGGGCGCTATTTGCTCGCGGAGATTTGCATACGGATATGCCTTCCGTTCGTTGTGTGGGATACCGCCAGATGTGGTCCTATCTTGAAGGCGAGATTTCATACGATGAAATGGTTTATCGAGGTATTTGCGCGACGAGGCAGTTAGCCAAGCGACAGATGACCTGGCTACGCGGATGGGATGAGGTTCACTGGTTAGAGAGTGAAAAGCCAGAAAAGTCTTACCATGACGTGTTACAGGTAGTTAGTGCTATCGCAGGGTGAATGTGTACAATTACCGCGTATCGTGCGCAAATTTTTACGCAGTTTTCAGAGCTTCCGGGTTCTAAGTACAAAACAAGCATATAAGGAAAAGATAGAATGGCTAAGGGGCAATCTTTACAAGATCCGTTCCTGAACGCACTGCGTCGGGAACGTGTTCCAGTTTCAATTTATTTGGTGAATGGTATCAAACTGCAAGGACAGATTGAGTCTTTCGATCAGTTCGTAATTTTGCTGAAGAATACAGTCAGCCAGATGGTTTATAAGCACGCGATTTCAACTGTTGTTCCGTCCCGCCCGGTTTCACATCACAGCAACAATGCGGGTGGCGGCTCCAACAACAACTACCATCATGGTAGCAACGCGCAAGGCTCTGCACAGCAGGACAGCGAAGAAACCGAGTAAGGTTGAAGGCTGATTTCCAGATCGGGGAGCCAGTTTCGCTGTGTTCCCCGCTGGTATTTAATGAGGGTTTACGCTTGTTTGACCGTTATGACGCCGGTGAGCAGGCGGTGCTGGTACACATCTATTTTTCGCAAGACAAAGATATGGAAGATCTCCAGGAGTTTGAAGCTCTGGTCTCTTCCGCCGGTGTCGAAGCAATGCAGGTGATTACCGGTAGCCGTAAAGCACCGCACCCCAAATATTTCGTTGGTGAAGGTAAAGCAGTCGAGATTGCAGAAGCCGTAAAAGCAACGGGTGCGTCCGTCGTACTCTTTGATCATGCGCTATCCCCTGCCCAGGAACGTAACCTGGAGCGACTGTGCGAATGTCGCGTTATCGATCGCACCGGCCTGATTTTGGATATTTTTGCCCAGCGTGCACGAACGCACGAGGGGAAATTGCAGGTAGAACTGGCGCAGTTGCGCCATCTGGCGACGCGCCTTGTGCGTGGCTGGACCCACCTTGAAAGACAGAAGGGCGGGATTGGTTTGCGTGGTCCGGGTGAAACCCAGCTCGAAACCGACCGTCGTTTGTTACGTAATCGCATTACTCAAATCCTCTCGCGCCTGGAAAAGGTTGAGAAACAGCGTGAACAGGGGCGTCGTTCCCGTACTAAGGCGGATATTCCTACGGTTTCACTGGTGGGTTATACCAACGCCGGTAAATCGACGCTGTTTAACCAGATAACCGAAGCGCAGGTCTACGCAGCTGACCAGCTGTTCGCCACGCTGGATCCGACGTTGCGCCGCATTGACGTCGCAGATGTCGGTGAAACCGTACTGGCCGATACCGTCGGCTTTATTCGCCACCTGCCGCACGATCTGGTTGCCGCGTTTAAAGCAACGCTGCAGGAGACGCGCCAGGCGACGCTGCTGCTGCACGTGATTGACGGCGCTGATGTGCGCGTGCAGGAAAATATCGACGCGGTGAACACGGTGCTCGAAGAGATCGACGCACACGAAATCCCGACGCTGCTGGTGATGAACAAGATCGATATGCTGGAGGATTTCGAGCCGCGTATCGACAGAGATGAAGAGAACAAACCGACCCGCGTCTGGCTCTCCGCCCAGACGGGGGCTGGCGTACCACTGTTATTCCAGGCTTTGACAGAACGTCTTGCCGGCGAAGTTGCGCAGCACACGCTGCGACTGCCAGCGGAAGAGGGGCGTTTAAGAAGCCGGTTTTATCAGCTTCAGGCAATAGAAAAAGAGTGGACGGAAGAGGATGGCAGCGTAGGTATGCAGATACGGATGCCTATCGTTGACTGGCGTCGACTCTGTAAACAAGAACCGGCGCTCGAAGAGTACATCGTTTGATCGGCAAAGCCTGAAGATTTTTCCCCTTTGGGGGTGCCCGCCTGTGCGGGCATACACCGCAAAATAAATATGGAGCACATACATGGCGTGGAATCAGCCCGGTAACAACGGACAAGACCGCGACCCGTGGGGAAGCAGCAAACCAGGCGGCAACTCTGAGGGAAATGGAAACAAAGGCGGTCGCGATCAGGGGCCACCTGATCTGGATGATATCTTCCGCAAGCTGAGCAAAAAGCTCGGCGGTCTGGGCGGTGGCAAAGGCACCGGCGGGAGTAATCCAGGCGCTTCTGGCCCTCGCAGTCCACTGGGCGGGCGCGTGTTCGGCATCGCTGCCGTTGCTGCCGTGGTGATCTGGGCTGCAACCGGCTTCTACACCATTAAAGAAGCGGAGCGCGGCGTGGTGACACGCTTTGGTAAGTTCAGTCACCTGGTTGAACCGGGTCTGAACTGGAAGCCGACCTTTATCGACAACGTGACGGCGGTAAACGTCGAATCCGTTCGTGAACTGGCGGCCTCTGGCGTGATGCTCACCTCTGATGAAAACGTCGTGCGCGTTGAGATGAACGTGCAGTACCGTGTGACCGATCCTGAGCGCTATCTGTTTAGCGTTGCCAGCGCCGATGACAGTCTGCGCCAGGCGACCGACAGCGCCCTGCGCGGCGTAATCGGCAAATACACCATGGATCGTATTCTGACCGAAGGGCGTACCGTTATTCGTAGCGATACCCAGCGCGAGCTGGAAGAGACCATTCGTCCTTACAACATGGGTATTACCCTGCTGGACGTCAACTTCCAGGCCGCTCGTCCGCCGGAAGAGGTGAAAGCCGCGTTTGATGATGCGATTGCCGCCCGTGAAAACGAGCAGCAGTTCATTCGTGAAGCGGAAGCCTACACCAATGAAGTGCAGCCACGTGCGAACGGCCAGGCGCAGCGTATCCTCGAAGAAGCGCGCGCGTACAAAACGCAGACCGTGCTGGAAGCGCAGGGTGAAGTGGCGCGTTTTGCCAAGATCCTGCCTGAGTATAAAGCTGCTCCGGAAATCACCCGTGAGCGTCTCTATATCGAAGCGATGGAGAAAGTGCTGAGCCACACCCGTAAAGTGCTGGTGAATGATAAAGGCGGCAACCTGATGGTGCTTCCGCTGGATCAGATGCTGAAAGGCGGTAGCGCGCCGGCGGCGAAGAGCGACAGCAACGGCGCAAATAATCTGCTGCGTCTGCCGCCTGCCTCCAACTCCGGCAGCAGCGCCAACAGCAATTCGACTTCCTCAGCGGGAGATATCATGGATCAACGCCGCGTCAACGCGCAGCGTAACGACTACCAGCGTCAGGGGGAATAACGATGCGTAAGTCAGTAATCGCGATCATCATCATCGTGCTGGTAGTGTTTTTCACCTCGATTTTCGTGGTGCGAGAGGGCGAGCGCGGAATTTCGCTGCGCTTCGGTAAAGTGCTGCGTGACGGCGACAACAAGCCGTTAGTCTTCGAACCGGGCCTGCACTTCAAACTGCCGTTTATTGAATCGGTCAAACTGCTTGATGCGCGTATCCAGACCATGGATAACCAGGCGGATCGCTTTGTGACCAAAGAGAAGAAAGATCTGATCGTCGACTCCTACATCAAGTGGCGCATCAGCGATTTCAGCCGTTACTACCTGGCTACCGGTGGCGGTGACGTCTCCCAGGCAGAAGTGCTGCTGAAACGTAAGTTCTCTGACCGTCTGCGTTCTGAGATTGGTCGCCTGGATGTTAAAGATATCGTCACCGACTCCCGCGGCCGTTTGACCTCGGAAGTGCGCGATGCGCTGAACTCTGGCTCTGCGGGCACCGAAGATGAAGTGGTTACGCCTGCGGCGGACGATGCTATCGCGAAAGCCGCTGAACGCGTTCAGGCTGAAACGAACGGCAAAGTGCCGGTCATCAACCCGAACAGTATGGCCGCGCTGGGCATTGAAGTGGTCGATGTGCGCATTAAGCAGATCAACCTGCCGACGGAAGTGTCGGATGCGATCTACAACCGTATGCGCGCCGAGCGTGAAGCGGTTGCACGTCGCCACCGCTCACAGGGCCAGGAAGAGGCGGAAAAACTGCGCGCTACCGCGGACTATGAAGTGACGAAAACGCTGGCGGAAGCCGAGCGTCAGGGTCGCATCATGCGTGGTGAAGGCGATGCCGAAGCGGCGAAACTGTTTGCTGATGCCTTCAGCCAGGATCCGGACTTCTACGCCTTTATCCGTAGCCTGCGTGCGTACGAAAACAGCTTCGACAGCAATCAGGATGTGATGGTACTCAGCCCGGATAGCGATTTCTTCCGTTATATGAAGACGCCGGCGTCCACCGCGCGCTAATATCGCGTCAACGGTTTTTGATAATGAAAACCACCGCCTCAGGCGGTGGTTTTTCTTTTGTAAGGATGACCCATGAACGCAACAATCTGGCTCGCGCTGGCGTTAGTTTTGGTGCTTGAAGGGCTTGGCCCGATGCTTTATCCGCGTGCCTGGCGGCGAATGATCGCCTCATTGAGCCAGCTTCCGGATAATATTTTGCGCCGTTTTGGCGGCGGACTTGTGGTCGCAGGCATCGTTGTCTACTACATGTTGAGGAAAACGATTGGCTAAGGCAATAATCGGCTAACTCGCGGGAATTTTGCACGGAAAAAGTGCTGATTCTCTAAAAAAGCGGTGGTAGAATCCATTTTTAAGCAAACGGTGATTTTGAAAAAATGGGTAACAACGTCGTCGTACTGGGCACCCAATGGGGTGACGAAGGTAAAGGGAAGATTGTCGATCTTCTGACTGAACGGGCTAAATATGTTGTACGCTACCAGGGCGGTCACAACGCAGGCCATACTCTCGTAATCAACGGTGAAAAAACCGTCCTCCATCTTATTCCATCAGGCATTCTTCGCGAAAACGTCACCAGCATCATCGGTAACGGTGTTGTGCTGTCGCCTGCTGCACTGATGAAAGAGATGAAAGAACTGGAAGACCGTGGTATCCCGGTTCGCGAACGTCTGCTGCTCTCTGAAGCCTGCCCGTTAATCCTTGATTATCACGTTGCGCTGGACGTCGCTCGCGAGAAAGCGCGCGGTGCGAAAGCAATCGGTACTACCGGTCGCGGTATCGGCCCGGCGTATGAAGATAAAGTTGCCCGTCGCGGTCTGCGCGTTGGCGACCTGTTCGATAAAGCGACTTTCGCCGATAAACTGAAAGAAGTGATGGAATATCACAACTTCCAGCTGGTGAACTACTACAAAGTTGAAGCGGTTGACTACCAGAAAGTGCTGGACGATGTGATGGCAATTGCCGACATCCTGACCGCCATGGTTGTTGACGTTTCCGACTTGCTGGATCAGGCGCGTAAGCGCGGCGACTTCGTCATGTTCGAAGGCGCGCAGGGTACGCTGCTGGATATCGACCACGGTACCTATCCGTACGTCACCTCCTCTAACACCACTGCTGGCGGTGTTGCGACCGGTTCCGGCCTTGGCCCGCGCTACGTTGATTACGTGCTGGGCATTATCAAAGCCTACTCCACCCGCGTGGGTGCAGGTCCGTTCCCGACCGAACTGTTTGATGAAACCGGCGAGTTCCTCTGCAAGCAGGGTAACGAATTTGGCGCGACCACCGGTCGTCGTCGTCGTACCGGCTGGCTGGACGCCGTTGCCGTGCGCCGTGCCGTACAGATCAACTCCCTCTCTGGTTTCTGCCTGACCAAGCTGGACGTGCTGGATGGCCTGAAAGAGGTGAAAATCTGCGTCGCTTACCGCATGCCGGATGGCCGCGAAGTGGACACCACGCCGCTGGCAGCCGACAACTGGGAAGGTATCGAGCCGATCTACGAAACCATGCCGGGCTGGTCTGAAACCACCTTTGGCGTGAAAGAGCGCAGCGGTCTGCCGCAGGCAGCGCTCAATTACATCAAACGTATTGAAGAACTTACTGGTGTACCGATCGATATCATCTCTACTGGTCCGGATCGCACTGAGACCATGATTCTGCGCGACCCGTTCGACGCATAATCCTGCTTAAGGGCGCGAAATCCGCGCCCTTTCTCCTCGCTTTTTTTACCTTTCTGTTCAAATAAATTAGCGACCTGACTGGTGGCTGGTTTATCATCAATAAAGTCAATACCTGCGGGTATCTCGCTTTTTTTCCTGTTATTGAGGTTGGTGTGCAGTTAACAAGCTTTACCGATTACGGTTTACGCGCTTTGATTTACATGGCGGCATTGCCGGAAGGGCAGATGACCAACATTTCTGCAGTGACAGAAACGTATGGTGTCTCCCGTAATCATATGGTTAAGATAATCAATCAGCTAAGTCGTGAAGGCTATGTCGCGGCGGTGCGTGGAAAAAATGGCGGTATCCGCCTGGGCAAGCCCGCGCGAGATATTCGTATCAGTGATGTTGTGCGCTCCCTTGAACCGCTAACGCTGGTGAACTGCCACAGCGATTTTTGCCACATCACCAACGCTTGCCGACTGAAAGTCGCCCTCTCAAAAGCCGTGCAGAGTTTCCTGAAGGAACTTGATAACTACACGCTTGCCGATTTGGTTGAAGAGAATCAACCGCTTTACAAATTATTGCTGGTGGAATGACGAAACGCTCCGCCAGAGCTGACAACGGAGGAACCGCTATGTCACAAGATCCTTTCCTCGAACGCGAAACTGAAAAATACTCTAATCCTATTCCCAGCCGCGAATTTATCCTCGACCATCTCTCCAAACGCGAAAAGCCTGCCAGCCGCGATGAACTGGCTGTTGAGCTCAATATCGAAGGCGAAGAACAACACGAAGCCCTGCGCCGCCGTCTGCGCGCCATGGAGCGCGACGGGCAGTTGGTCTTCACCCGCCGCCAGTGCTACGCCTTACCCGAACGTCTCGACCTGCTGAAAGGCATTGTTATCGGCCACCGCGACGGCTACGGCTTCCTGCGCGTTGAAGGCCGCAAAGACGATCTCTATCTCTCCAGCGAGCAGATGAAAACCTGCATCCACGGCGATCAGGTGCTGGCGCAGCCGCTGGGCGCGGATCGCAAAGGTCGCCGCGAAGCGCGCATTGTCCGCGTTCTGGTGCCGAAAACCGGGCAGATTGTCGGCCGCTACTTCACCGACGCAGGCGTCGGCTTTGTAGTGCCGGACGATAGCCGCCTGAGCTTCGATATCCTTATCCCGCCTGAAGAGATTATGGGCGCGCGCATGGGCTTTGTGGTGGTGGTCGAATTGACCCAGCGCCCGACTCGCCGCACCAAAGCGGTAGGTAAAATTGTTGAAGTGCTGGGCGACAACATGGGCACCGGCATGGCCGTCGATATGGCGCTGCGCACCCATGAAATTCCCTACCAGTGGCCGCCAGAAGTTGAAAAACAGATTGCCGACCTGAAAGAGCAGGTGCCGGAAGAGGCCAAAGTAGGCCGCGTCGATCTGCGCAATCTGCCACTGGTCACTATTGATGGCGAAGACGCCCGCGACTTTGATGACGCCGTTTACTGTGAGAAGAAACGCGGCGGCGGCTGGCGCTTATGGGTTGCCATCGCCGATGTCAGTTACTACGTGCGCCACGGTACGCCGCTGGATAACGAAGCGCGTAATCGCGGCACCTCCGTCTACTTCCCGTCGCAGGTCGTTCCAATGCTGCCGGAAGTGCTCTCCAACGGCCTCTGCTCCCTGAACCCGCAGGTAGACCGCCTCTGTATGGTGTGTGAGATGACCATCTCCGCCAAAGGGCGTCTGACCGGCTATAAGTTCTACGAAGCGGTAATGAGCTCCCACGCGCGTCTGACCTACACCAAGGTGTGGCATATGCTGCAGGGCGATGGCGAGCTGCGCGAGCAATACGCGCCGCTGGTGAAACACATTGAAGAGCTGCATACCCTCTATAAAACCCTTGAGCAGGCGCGCGCCGAGCGCGGCGGCATCTCCTTTGAGAGCGAAGAGGCGAAGTTCATTTTCAACGCCGAACGCCGTATTGAGCGCATTGAGCAGACGCAGCGTAACGACGCGCACAAGCTGATTGAAGAGTGCATGATCCTCGCCAACATCTCTGCGGCACGCTTCGTTGAGAAGGCAGAAGAGCCAGCGCTGTTCCGTATTCACGATAAACCGACCAACGACGCTATTACCTCGTTCCGTACCGTGCTCGCCGAGCTGGGTCTGGAGTTGCCGGGCGGTAACAAGCCGGAGCCGCGCGATTATGCCGCGCTGCTGGAGTCGATCGCCGATCGTCCCGATCACGAAATGCTGCAAACCATGCTGCTGCGCTCGATGAAACAGGCAATCTACGATCCGGAAAACCGCGGCCACTTTGGTCTCGCGCTGCAATCCTATGCGCACTTTACCTCGCCGATTCGCCGCTACCCGGATCTTTCGTTGCACCGCGCGATCAAGTATCTGCTGGCGAAAGAGAACGGCGAGAAGGGCAACAGCACTGCGACGGGCGGCTGGCACTACAGCATGGAAGAGATTCTCCAGCTGGGTCAGCACTGCTCAATGGCCGAGCGCCGCGCTGATGAAGCGACCCGTGATGTTGCGGACTGGCTGAAGTGCGACTTTATGCAGGATCAGGTGGGTAACACCTTCTCCGGCGTCATCGCCAGCGTCACCGGCTTCGGCTTCTTTGTGCGTCTTGTGGATCTCTTTATCGACGGTCTGGTGCACGTCTCGTCGCTGGATAACGACTACTACCGTTTTGACCAGGTTGGTCAGCGCCTGATTGGCGAATCCGGCGGTCAGACCTATCGCCTCGGCGACCGGGTTGAAGTGAAGGTTGAAGCGGTCAATATGGACGAGCGCAAAATCGACTTCTCGCTCATCTCCAGCGAGCGCGCCCCGCGTAACCCGGGTAAAACCGATCGCGAGCGTAATAAGAAAGGCACCGCAGGGCGCAGCAACGCGAGCAAAAAACCGCCGCGTCGCCAGGCCAATAAAAAGGTGAATTTCGAGCCGGATAGCGAATTCCGCGGCGATAAAGCCAAGGGCAAGGCGAAAAAAGCGAAAAAGCCCTCTGAGAAAACGCAAAAAATAGCCGCCGCGACCAAAGCCAAACGCGCGTCGCGCAAGAAAAAAGCCGATTGATAATCAAAACCCCTTCTGCAAAGAGGGGGTTTTTCTTTATTGGGGCAGGGAGGATAATCTCAGCGAAATAACGCGTCAGAGAAAAGCCGTTTCCGCGCTGCCAATTTCCGTTAAGTCATATCCTTTGAATTTCATACCCAGACCGTGTTCAGGATCGATTTCCGCTGAAAAGAGTAAACCGAAACTCTTCTCCTCCTGCGGCAACAAATAGATTTTTATTAGCGTCAGATCGCCGGGCGGTGCGGAATAGACCCGCGCCGTATAGCTCTGCGCTTCGATAATCGCTTTATCAAAAACGGCGTATTGTTGATGAATAAGAAAGGCGATTGTCTCCCTTATATTTTCATCCACCACATCGCACTCAAGGGCAGTGCATTGCACTTCCTGCGCGCCAAAAGCGGGCAGGGTTAAATCCGTCGTTATACCCTCATCATCTTCATAAAAATCGAACTCATTGCAGCCCATCTCTTCTCTCCTGAGCAGGTTAACATCACCCTGCAAAGCCGCGTCAGAGCGCGCTATACAAGGGGTGGGAAGGGGGAAGGGTATCAAAACGAGAGGATATATCTTTAAAAAGATTGCGCGCTAACGTTTTCACGTCTAACTTGTCGGTGTTGTACAAGTTTCGTGGGGAAATCTGTACAACATACTGGGCTGACTGCAAAGGATAGCCACGTCACTTTTTTTAGCGAGTTTATGATGAATAACGCGACTTTTAAGACATTTGAGACTACAGACAGCAAGCTTCATGCCTTTGAGGCCGAAAAACAGATTATTGACGAGCTGACCTTTGCACTGAAATCAGTGAAAACCGTGGTAACTAATAAGGATCTGATTCTGGCCCTTATTAGCCGCCTCGAAACGGAATCCGATGTTGTCCAGAATGATATCCTGCGCAACGCGCTGGAGATGATTGTTCATCGCACTCAGGATGATATCTAAATAAATGGATTTATCGCGGCAGCCTCTGTGCAAGCGGAGGCTGCCGTTTTTTTATTAATGGATTTTGTCGTCCGCGCCCGGCTTCCACTGTGCGAGGAAGTTCTTACGGCTTACAGGCGCACGGGAACGTTCGTTCGTGGTTTTAGCAATCATCGCCTGAATCTCATCAATAGCGCTGTCGCAGGCGGCAATGCCTTCGCGGTTTACTGCCTGTTTGCGTTTGTCATTGAGTATTTCCAGCACGGCGCGAAAAGAGACTGCCTCATCCGTGTTCAGCAGCTGTTTAACCGCCTTTTCGATAAGCACGCCTGCCTTTTTTTCGGTATCAATGGTGCTCATGGTCTCCTCCTGTTAGGGGCTGCGAAGCGAGGCTCTCACTCTTTCAGTGCGCTCTGCTTTTTCTGCCGCCCCTGCGTTGGTGAGCGTTCTCTGGAAAAGATCTCCAGCTGAGTCAAACCTGCATCTTTTAATTAATAAAAAATCGCCCTGAGCGAATAAAGATGCATATTTAAATCGCCTTATAAGAGTTGTCGCTAAAAAAAGTTTTCTTATAAGCGATAAGACACTTTGTATAATAAATAATAAGTCGCTGTTTTGAATTAATCACTGTTTATTTAATTATAAAAGACATTTGCGCACTCTCTTTTTTTTGAGAACTATCTGCTTTTTATTCTGTTATTAATAATAAATAAGCATAAAAGTTGTGGTTTAAAAGAGTTTGTATTTCATATGGTTAGGTGGGGTTCTTCTCAGGCGGGTGGCTATGGGACGTTATTAAAAACCATAACAGTCTGCTCTATTTATTTGATAACAGTTGAGCATGAATTGAGATTTTGCTTAATGCTGAGATCCGGAAAAAAGCTGCTGTGACGGTTATTTTCCAGATCTGCAACATACGGTTACGCTTGTTTATTAATAGTCACATTGTCATAGACCATAAATACCCGGGTCGTGCCAGCGAGGCCGCTATATCCACCCTGACCGCCGCCAAGATGGCAGGCGAGTGCGGTAAAGGTCCAGGCATCTTCTGTTGAAGCGCTAAT
The DNA here is from genome assembly GCF_003864115.1 of Kosakonia sp. CCTCC M2018092. Lineage (NCBI taxonomy): Bacteria > Pseudomonadati > Pseudomonadota > Gammaproteobacteria > Enterobacterales > Enterobacteriaceae > Kosakonia > Kosakonia sp. CCTCC M2018092. The sequence continues at coordinate 4,267,563 of NZ_CP034225.1, read as the reverse complement.
CTGGCGTGTGGTTAAGGCCTCAAGGCCATGCTGCTCGCCGAACGTGCGCACGCAGGCGGCATATTCGCCGAGCGGTTCGCGCACAGAAGGGTGATCCCATCCCCATAGCCAGGAGCCCTCTTCCGTGTCATAGGTGCCCACCACTTGAACCGGCGCGGTAATGACCCACCCCTTTTCATGATTGGTAAAGGTAATGGTGCCGGCATCGAGATCGACACCCCACTCGGCGCTGTCGATCCCCCACATCTCCGTTGCCGCCTGCGTACGCTGCTGCATCTCATAATTGGCGCGGGCAATGGTCAGCTCGGGTTCGCGAAGCGCTTCATCCTTCGCGTTATCGTTACCGCCGCCAAACAACTTCTTAAAAAAATTGGCCATCCAGGGTCTCCATTAACTCGTTGTCATTTCGGCAAAATTAAGCGCGTCAGGCTTTGATAACCAGATGAAAAAACACCGCCCGCAGGCGGTGTTGTCGTGGTTAACGAACCAGATGCAGGAAGTGTAGATGTTTTTCATATTGATCAAGAATATCGTTGATCAGCTGCTCCTGGTTCCAGCCCATAACATCATAGTTTTGCCCGCCCTCTTTCAGGTAGATTTCAGCACGATAGTATTTATGCTGTTCCGCCTGTTGTTCATCGTTCTCGAGACCCGAAATCGCAAAGGTCGGGGCGTTGTAACCGCGCAGCCTCACTTCATAGATAAAGTTAAGCTCATCGCCCAGGTCGACTTCAAAGCGAATACGATCATCCGCCGCGTCGCTGATGGTGCTGCGCGTTCCCTGCTTATTCAGCTCATCCTGCACCAGCGTCATTGCCGGCTGGATAACATCATCCATAAAGCGTTTTACCAGCGAGCGTTTCGGCAGATAGGCAATATTGCGTAACCGGCGCTGCCACGGAATAGGGTTGCGTGCCGCAGTTGGCGCGATGGTCGCCATGCTTTGGCTTTCACGTTTAGTGAGATCCCGACGCAATGCTTTTAACAGCCCATAAATGGAGATCAGCAGGATCACCGAGAAGGGCAGCGCACTGGCAATGGTCACCGTTTGCAGGGCACTCAAACCGCCAGCCAGCAGCAACGCAATCGCCACCACGCCCATCAGCCCGGCCCAGAAGATGCGCTGCCAGACCGGCGTATGGCTTGAGCCGCCGGAGGCGAGGGTATCCACCACCATGGCACCTGAGTCAGCGGAGGTGACAAAGAAGACGATCACCATCGCCATAGCGATAAACGACAGGATGCCGGAGAAAGGGAAGTGCTCAAGGAAGTTAAACAGCGCCAGCGCGACATCCTGCTGCACGGTATCAGCCAGGTCACGTGCGCCTTCGGTCATAATGAGATGGATCGCGCTGTTACCAAACACCGTCATCCACAGTAGCGTGAAGCCAGCCGGGACAAACAGCACGCCGGTGACAAACTCGCGGATCGTTCTGCCACGGGAGACGCGGGCGATAAACATACCGACAAACGGCGACCAGGAGAGCCACCAGCCCCAGTAGAGCAGCGTCCAGCCGCCCAGCCAGTTGCTCGACTTCGGCTCATAGGCGTAAAGGTTGAATGTCTTACTCACCAGCTCGGAGAGATATCCGCCGGTGTTCTCGACAAAGGATTTAAGCAGCAGCACCGTCGGGCCAAGTAGCATCACTAACGCCAGCAGCAGCAGCGCCAGGCTGAGGTTCAGTTCAGAGAGAATACGAATCCCTTTATCCAGCCCCGATACCACGGAAATGGTGGCAAGACCGGTGATCACAACGATCAAAATAACCTGTACCGTTTCATTAATCGGCACGCCGAATAGGTGATTCAGACCAGCATTGACCTGCAATACGCCGTAGCCCAGCGAGGTCGCCACGCCAAAGACCGTACCGATCACCGCGAAAATATCGACGGCGTGACCTAAAGGGCCATAAATGCGATCGCCGATAATCGGGTAGAGCGCGGAGCGCAGCGTCAACGGTAAACCGTGACGGTAGCTGAAGAAGGCGAGGATCAACGCGACAATCGCGTAGATAGCCCAGGCATGCAGACCCCAGTGGAAAAAGGTCAGGCGCATCGCTTGTTTCGCCGCCTCGACGGTTTCAGGTGTCCCCACCGGTGGGGACAAGTAGTGCATCACCGGTTCGGCGACGCCAAAGAACATCAGGCCGATACCCATGCCTGCCGAAAAGAGCATTGCGAACCAGGAGTGGTAGCTGAAATCGGGCTGTGCATGGTCGGGGCCAAGTTTTATATCGCCGTAACGCGAAAGCCCAAGGAAGGTGACGCTCAGCAGGATCAGCGCGACGGCTAGGATATAAAACCAGCTGGCATTGGTGAAAAGCTCCTGCTGTAACAGCTTGAATTTGCTGTCAGCCAGTTCGGGGAAAAGCGATGCGAAAGCCACAAGGAGCACGATTAATAACGCCGATGTGAAAAACACCGGCTTATTAATCGTGTTACCCGGCTTTTTTGTCGAAAGATCTTGTTCACTCATAATCAATTTATTCCATAGGTTAGTGGCCCTGAACGGATAAAAACGCACAGCAAAATAGTAACAAATATGATGGTCAGGAGAAGTTATTACTCCCTTCAATATATCCCTATTAAATATAAGAATTCATGCAGTAATGATGGCGCTTATTGTCGTGGCTTGCGGATCAACCTAATACCGGGTGACATGCACCCGGCACTGTTGTTATATCCGCGCCAGCAGAGTTTTATCTTTGCCGCTGCAAGGAGAGGCGCAGAACGACCATGCCAACAATGGCAGAGAGGATCGAGCCTGCCAGCACGCCAATTTTGACTTCGTCAACCAGCAGCGGGGAGGTCGGGAAAGCAAGATTGCCGATAAACAGGCTCATGGTGAAGCCGATGCCGCAGAGCGCGGAAACGCCATACAGCTGCATCCAGCTACTGCTCTCTGGCAGGCGCGCCAGCCCGGTGCGGATCGCCAGCAGTGATAGCCCAAATACGCCGACCTGTTTACCGATAAACAGACCGAGCGCGACGCCAACCGGAACCGGAGAGAGGATCTCTTCTGCGGTCAGGCCAGAGAGCGATACGCCAGCGTTAGCAAAGCCAAAGATGGGCAGGATCAGGAAGGTGACCCACGGCGAAAGGCCATGCTCAAGCCGCTCGAGAGGCGACTCCTGCGTATCATCCGCACCGAGCGGCACGAACAGCGCAAGTAACACACCCGCGATGGTGGCATGCACGCCAGATTGCAGCATAAAGAACCATAGCGCACAGCCGACCAGCAGATAGGGCCACAGCGTTTTGATACCGGCACGATTCATCACAAACAGCGCGACCAGCGTGAGGGCCGCCGCGGCGAGCATGACAAACGAGATATGGCTGGTATAGAAGAGGGCAATAATCGCCACGGCACCCATATCATCAAGAATTGCTAATGCTGAGAGGAATATTTTCAGCGAAACAGGGACGCGGCTGCCTAATAGCGCCAGCACGCCCAACGCAAAGGCGATATCCGTCGCGGCCGGAATCGCCCAGCCCGCCATCGCTTCTGCGCTACCTCTGTTGAAAAAGAGATAGATCAGGGCCGGGACAATCATGCCGCCCAGCGCGGCAAAGCCAGGTAACGCCCGCTGGCTCCAGGTCGAAAGCTCGCCCGCTAATAACTCTCTCTTGATCTCCAGCCCAACCAGTAAGAAGAAGATAGCCATCAGCGCGTCGTTGACCCAGTGTTCAACGGACATACCGGCAAGCTTATGGGCGAGGAGAGCGGTGTAATCCTGCTGCAGTGACGAGTTGGCAATAATGATCGCCGCCGCTGAAGCCAGAATAAGAATAATGCCGCCTGCGGCGGGTGAAGTAATAAAGGCGGTGAGCACACTCGCCTTAACGCGCTTTCCCTTGTTGTGTTGAGTCACATTTCCTCCCAGATGTATTGAGGTTTCGCTTCTTTGTCGCAAGCAGATGGCCTGCGATCGCTCCGCGTCCCTGTTTTGTTGTCATTCAGGTCATTCAAAAGTGCAAAGGAGCGATTTTAACATTATGTGGGCTTATCGTTTCCCGCGTCAGGTAAAGTCTGGTAAATGCAATAATCGCCCTGTGCAAGCACTTAATCGGGGGGAAAGATAAAAGGATATACGCCGGGAGATGGGCGAAGCCAAATAAGATGGGGAAGAGGGAATCGGGGAGAAGCATTCTCCCCGGTATGCACAAATATCAGAAGGTAACGCCAGCGCCTAAATAGGCCCCGTCGATAATGGTGTGGCCCGGGCGGCCATCTTTACCATCGACGCTTGCGTGGCGGTAACCGGCTTTAAGCGTAAGCGGCGTGACAGGCGTCCACTTAATGCCGCCATTCGCTTCGACGTAATTTTTCACGCTGTTGGTCAGACCTTCCGGTGCGGAGTAGCCTTCGCCATAGAGATGAACGCTGTCCGTCAGCGCCCAGTCGATGCCGCCGCCAATCGGGAAGGCCACGCCGTTATCGCCTTTTTTCGGCCCGAGGTAGACGGCTTTTGTACCCGCAGAGAGAGTCAACGGACCGAGGCCAAAGTTATAGCCCACGCCCAGGCTGCCCAGCTGCGCGCCATCTTTGGTATTTTTTACCCAGTTGCTCTCTGCATATAAGCCGTCTGAGCTTTTGCCTAATTCAGCATTGAGATTGGTGTAGTTCTTGCTTTGTTCGGCGGTAAAACCCATTGCCAGCGCTGAACCGGATGCCATCACCAGAGATAAAGATAAAAGAACAGATAATTTTTTCACGTTTGTCACTCCTCAATAATTTCGCAGTGAACTTATCAAGTGAGTGGCTGTCTGAAAAATTGCTCTGGTCTCAAAATGTAAATTGCGTAACACCAGATATTCAATGCCCGTTATGGCTATTATTTAACGAAGTCAATGCTGGTTACCCGTCTGGTTTAGCGTTGGTTTAATTCCCCGCCTCAATTAATAGTGAATATTTTCCCTGGCTGTTCTTTTTTTAGTCATCAATTCAAATGTGAAAAGTATTACCATCGCAATTAATAATAATCATTTCTCTTTGACCTTAATATGCAGTTACATTCTTTGAAATAATTATATCTGTCACGAACTTTATAACCCTGCTTGCTTACAGGTTTGCATCATCTATTGGCCATTGCTGAAGGGCTGCTCCGCTTCGCTAAAGCACGCTTGCTCCAGCGCGCAACCGCGTGTTGTAAAATTATTTTTAACGACATTAATAGCATCCTAATAAAGTGCCACCGCTAAAAAGCTAAATAAATATGATATATCCTAAGCGAGGCGGTAATATTTACGCCGAAATGAATTCGTTGTGCGTTGCAGTAATACGTGATTTAGATCATGAATACTGTACTTTACGCATAAGCTGAAGAATAAATCATAAAGTTAAATTTTAGGGCTGACGATAACTGGAAATAGCGCCCCCAATCTAACTTTATGGTGAACCGTATGTCCGTTACCGCTTTTGTAGGAAACATCGCGAATAATTTGAGCGTCGGTAAAAAACTGACCTCCAGTTTTATTATCGTGCTTATTATTATGATGATTACCGTTGCAACAGGTCTTATTGGCTTTAAAAAAGTTGAAGAAAATGCGGACAAAGAAGCGGTTACCGTCCAGATGGTTAATACACTTAGCACCGCACGCCTTAACCGCACTCTTTATCAATATACCGGCTCGGCAGAAAACGCTGATAAAAACCTCAAGGCTTTACAACAAATTATCGAGCTGGCGAAATCACTGGACACTTTTTCCTGGAGCCAGGAAGGGCAGGCAAAAATTGACAGTCTGCAGCAGCAAGCTGATACCTACATGACGCAAAGGAGCGCCTTTGTCTCATCAATAAAACGGCGTAATGAGCTGACCGCCGCGTTGCGTAGCGCAAAGATTGAAGATGTCGCCCAGCAGGCCGCATCACTGAGTGCCGACGATAGCATTACACCGGAAAGCGCGGTGGTGGCTGTGCGCCTTGAAGCGCGGTTGCAACAGTCGGCGCTGTTAATTGAAGAGCTGATTGACTCCGGCAGCGCTGATACCGCCGCCCGTCTCAGCACGGCGCTTCAGCAAAGCGCGGAATATGGTAAAGCGCTGGCCGGGCAGGGCGGAGAACTCGCCTCTTTGAACGCTGCGTTGACCACGGAGCTTGCCAGCCTGCAGGGGAATATTAACCAGTTTGTCACCGCGTTTGCCGATCAGGCGACACAGTCCAAAACCCTGACCGGCACTGCGTCCCAGTTAAACGAATCCGTTGAGAATTTCTTCGTCTGGCAGCAGGCGCAGGTGAAGGAAACCATGTCTCATGCGATGACCATCATGCTGATTGCTGCGGCAGTAGGCATTGCGATTGCGCTGCTGATTGCCTGGCGCATCACCCGTAACATTACCCGCCCGCTGCGTGAAACGCTGCACATTGCCGAGCGCATTTCGCAGGGCGATCTCACCATGTCCATCTCAACCCAACGTCGCGATGAGCCGGGCCTGCTGCTGCAAGCCGTTTCCGTGATGAATGAGAACCTGAAAGAGGTGATCTCTCGTGTGCGTAGCGGCGTGGAGAGCGTGTCGCGCGCCTCGGCGGAAATCGCCGCTGGCAATATCGATCTCTCTTCGCGTACCGAGCAGCAGTCCGCTGCGGTAGTGGAAACTGCCGCCAGCATGGAAGAGCTGACCTCGACGGTGAAACAGAATGCGGAAAACGCCAGCCACGCCAGCAAACTGGCGGCAGAGGCCTCTTCCAGCGCCGATCGCGGCGGCAAGATCGTTGGTGAAGTGGTCACCACCATGGAGGGGATCCGCGCCAGCTCGCACAAAATTGGCGACATCATCAACGTTATTAACAGCATCGCTTTCCAGACCAATATCCTGGCACTCAACGCCGCAGTAGAAGCAGCGCGTGCGGGCGAACAGGGACGCGGGTTTGCCGTGGTTGCAGGCGAGGTGAGAACGCTGGCGCAACGTAGCGCCACGGCGGCGAAAGAGATTGAGGCCCTGATCCACGAAGCGGGCAGCCAGGTGGAGAATGGTTCTAAGCTGGTGGCGGGTGCCGGTGAAGCGATGGAGGGGATCGTCACCTCTGTGGCCCAGGTTCGCAATATCATGAATGAGATTGCCGGCGCGTCCGAAGAGCAGAGCCGCGGCATCTCGCAGATCGGTCAGGCGATGGCAGAGATGGATACCACCACCCAGCAGAACGCCGCGCTGGTGGAAGAGTCCTCTGCGGCAGCAAGCTCCCTCGAAGAGCAGGCGCGCGAACTGGAGCAGACTATCTCCATCTTTACCCTCTCCGGCCATAAAGCGCAGGCGGTGAAAAAGCCAGCGGCAAGCAAGACCGCCGCACTTAAACCGGCGCTGGCAGAGACAAGCTGGGAGAGTTTTTAACGCGCATTGCCCGGGGTTTAGATAAACCTGCCGCCTTGTGCGGCGGGTTAAGTTCGACCTGAGGCGTGGGTTGGTTATAATGGGCGCCGGTGATATCTATCACGGCCCTAACAACCCGGCGCAAACCGCCCCAAATGAGTACCATCAATGAGTGAAATGATTTACGGCATCCATGCGGTGCAGGCCCTGCTGGAGCGCGCCCCGGAGCGTTTTCAGGAAGTCTTTATTCTGAAAGGCCGCGAAGATAAACGTCTTCTGCCGCTGATCCACGCGCTGGAAGCGCAGGGCGTGGTGATCCAGGTGGCGAACCGCCAGTATCTGGATGAGAAGAGCGAAGGCGCGGTGCACCAGGGGATCATTGCACGCGTTAAGCCTGGCCGTCAGTATCAGGAAAACGATCTGCCGGATCTGATCGCCAGCCTCGATCAACCCTTCTTTTTGATCCTTGATGGCGTCACGGATCCCCATAACCTCGGGGCCTGTTTACGTAGCGCCGATGCGGCGGGCGTCCATGCGGTGATCGTACCGAAAGATAAATCGGCGCAGCTGAACGCCACGGCGAAAAAAGTGGCCTGCGGCGCGGCGGAGAACGTACCGCTGATCCGCGTGACCAACCTGGCGCGCACCATGCGTCTGTTACAGGAAGAGAGTATCTGGATCGTCGGCACTGCGGGCGAAGCGGATCACACCCTGTTCCAGAGCAAAATGACCGGGCCGATGGCGCTGGTGATGGGCGCGGAAGGCGAAGGTATGCGCCGTCTGACCCGTGAGCACTGCGATGAGCTGATCAGCATTCCGATGGCGGGCAGCGTCTCCTCGCTGAACGTTTCGGTCGCGACCGGTATTTGCCTGTTTGAAGCGGTGCGCCAGCGCAGTTAAGTGGATTTAATGCCGGATGGCGCTTCGCTTATCCGGCCTACGCAAAATCGCGCTGTTACTCCTCAAGCGACCGCAAATGGTCATCTTTATTGAGCGTCATTAGCGCCGCAATACTCACCACTGCTGTTGCCATCACGTAATAGGCCGGAATATCCAGGTTGCCGGTCTCCTTAATCAGCCCGGTAATGATCAACCCCGCACAGCCCGAAAAGAGCGCGTTTGAGAGCGAATAGGCCACGCCGAGGCCGGTGTAGCGCACGCGCGTCGGAAACATCTCCGACAGCATCGCCGGGCCGGGACCTGCCAGCACGCCCACCAGACCGCCCGCAATCAGCACTACCACCGCTTTCACTGCCAGCGTGCTCGACTCTGCCTGCAAGATTTTGAGCAGCGGCAGCGCGAGGATCAGCAGCAAAATGGTCGCTGTCACCATTACCGTGCGGCGGCCATAACGGTCGCTCGCTATACCGGCAGGAATGATGGTCAGTGCAAAGCCGACATTGGAGATCACCGCAATCAGCAGCGCCTGGTTAAAGCCGGTATGCAGCGCCGATTGCAGGTAGGTCGGCATAATCACCAGATAGGTGTACCCGGCGGCGGACCACACCATCACCCGGCCGATGCCCATAAAAATCGCTTTCAGCGTCGCGGCACGGTTGGCGCGCTGGGCGACCGGTTTCTCCTGCTGCTGCACAAAGCTTGGCGTCTCCTCCATGCTCACTCGCAGCCACAGCGCAACCACGCCCATCGGCAGGGCGAGGAAGAAGGGAATGCGCCAGCCCCACTCGTGCAGTGCTTCCGGTGTGAGGATCGTCGAGAGCAGCGCCACCACGCCCGCGCCGCTGAGCAGCCCCAGCGCAACGGTAAAGGATTGCCAGGCGCCATACAGCCCGCGTTTACCGCGCGGGGCGAACTCGGTCATCAGCGACACCGCGCCGCCATACTCACCGCCGGCAAAAAGCCCCTGCAAAATGCGCAGCCCGGTAATGATCAGCGGTGCGGCAATGCCAATCGAGGCATAGACCGGCACCATACCGATAGCGGCGGTCGCCAGCGTCATCAGCACCAGGACGATAATCAGCGTCGGTTTACGCCCGAGACGATCGCCAATGCGCCCAAACAGCACCGCGCCCAGCGGGCGAAAGAAAAAGGCGATAGCAAACGAGGCGTAAGTGAGGATCAGGCTGGTCAACCCCGTGTCGCCCGCCAGCTGGAAGAAGTTTTTCGCAATTACGGTGGCGAGAAAGCCATACACCGCGAATTCGTACCACTCGATAAAGTTGCCAATCGAGCCGGCGATAAGCGCACGCTTGTGTGCATCTGGCGCTGGGTGAGGTGAATGCATAATGATTCTCGTTGGGAAGGTGAGAATAAATTATTCATTAGAATGTTCGCAGAGAAATATATTATTCCTGAATAATGTGAGCCGTTTCACGATTGATCGCAATGATATTACCGCTGTGTGACTCCCCTCCCATGCAGCGCCAGCGCGGGCTGTCCATACTTAGCGGCGTGGCCATTGAAGGAGGGCGAGAGCATGCGCTGGCAAACGCACACCGTTTTTAACCAACCCATTCCCCTGCATAACAGCAACCTGTTTCTGTCTGATCGTCCCCTCTACGACGCAGTGATGCGTGAAGGCGCGGCGTGGGATGCAGAACTGCTCGCCAGCATCGGCCAGCAGCTCGGCACGGCGGAATCTCTTGAACTCGGTCGGCTGGCAAATGCCAATCCGCCGGAACTGCTGCGCTACAGCAGCACCGGCGAGCGGCTGGATGATGTGCGCTTTCACCCGGCCTGGCACCTTTTGATGCAGGGACTGTGCAGCAACCGCGTGCATAACCTGGCGTGGGAAGAGCAGGCGCGCGCCGGATCGTTTGTCGCGCGCAGCGCCCGTTTCGTGCTGCATGCGCAGGTGGAGTCCGGCACGCTGTGCCCCATCACCATGACCTTTGCCGCCACGCCATTATTACAACAGGCACTTCCCGCTGCATTTGCAGGCTGGCAGCAACCGCTGCTCAGCGATCGCTACGATCCCCATCTGCTGCCGGGCGGGGAGAAGCGCGGGCTGCTTATCGGCATGGGGATGACTGAGAAGCAGGGCGGCTCCGATGTATTGAGTAACACCACACGCGCGGAGAGGAGCGGCGATCACTACCGGCTGGTGGGGCATAAGTGGTTCTTTTCGGTGCCGCAAAGCGATGCGCATTTAGTGCTGGCGCAGACGCCGGGCGGCCTTTCCTGCTTCTTTGTGCCGCGCTTTCTACCGGACGGTGAACGTAACGGCGTGCGTCTCGAGCGGCTCAAAGAGAAGCTCGGCAACCGTTCGAACGCCAGCAGCGAAGCGGAGTTTGTTGACGCCTGCGGCTGGCTGCTCGGCGAAGAGGGCGACGGCGTACGCCAGATCCTCAAAATGGGCGGGCTGACGCGCTTTGACTGCGCGCTCGGCAGCCACGGCCTGATGCGCCGCGCCTTCTCCGTGGCGCTCTATCATGCCCATCATCGCCAGGCATTTGGCAAAAACCTTGTCGATCAGCCCCTAATGCGCGACGTGCTCAGCCGCATGGCGCTCCAGCTTGAGGGACAAACGGCGATGCTCTTTCGCCTCGCCCGCGCATGGGATAACCGGGCGGATGAACAGGACGCGTTATGGGCGCGGCTCTTTACGCCGGTGGCGAAGTTTGCGGTGTGTAAAAGCGGCATACCGTTCGTCGCCGAAGCGATGGAGGTGTTGGGCGGGATCGGCTACTGCGAAGAGAGCGAACTGCCGCGGCTCTACCGCGAAGTGCCGGTCAACAGTATCTGGGAAGGGTCGGGAAATGTGATGTGCCTGGATGTGCTGCGCGTGCTGGTCAAACAGCCGGGCGTGCTGGCGCTACTAAGCGAAGAGTTTGCGGCGGTAAAAGGGCGGGATCGCCATTTCGAACGCGCCTGGCGGCAGCTCCAGCCGCGGCTGCGTAAGCCGGACGAAGTGCAGGGGCGGGAAATCACTCAGCAGCTCTGGCTCCTGGGCGTCGGTGCGCAAATGTTGCGGCACGCATCGCCGCCGATAGCGCAAGCGTGGTGCCAGATGATGCTTGATACCCGCGGCGCGTCGCGGATTGATGAACAGGTCAAAAGTGACCTGCTGCTGCGCGCCACGGGCGGAGCCCATTAATCCATTTTTAAGCGGAACAGGCTGACCAGCTCGCTCAGATGCGCCCCTTTCTCACGCAGAATGCGCGCGGTCTCTTCACTCTGGGTCACGCGTCCGGCGTTGATGTGCGTGGCATCGCCAATGTGCGTCATCGCCAGGTTGACCTGGTTAATCCCGGCAGACTGTTCATGAGAAGCATGGTTAATCTCATGCACCAACTGGTTGATATTGTTCATGTGATTGATGATCGCCTGCATCGCAATGCGGGTCGCTTCCGACTGAGAGTGGCCTTCGCCCACTTTTTTCAGCGTATCGCCAATCAGCGCGTCAATCTCTTTCACTGCGTTAGCACTGCGTGCCGCCAGGGCGCGTACTTCCTGGGCGACAACGGCAAAGCCTTTGCCATGCTCGCCTGCGCGCGCCGCTTCCACCGCTGCGTTAAGGGCGAGGATGTTAGTCTGGAAGGCAATTGACTCGATCACATGGGTAATATCGGCGATACGCTGTGAAGCGGCGCGAATATCTTCCATCGTCTCCACGGAGTGTTCGACGGTCTGGCCGCCTTTTTTCACCGCGTCAGTGGTTTCATTTACCAGGTGCTGAGTCTGCTCCATATTGGCGGCATTTTGCTGCACGGTGGCGGCAATCTGCTCCATGCTGGCGGAGGTCTCTTCGACGCTGCTGGCCTGTTTATTAATCTGATCGCTGATCTCGCTGCTGTCGGCGGCCAGCGCATTGGTGCCTAGATTAATCTCGGCGGCGGATTCGCGCACCTGCAGCACGATTTTATGCAGCCCATCGCCAATACCATTGATCGCGGCGATCAGCTCTCCGACTTCATCGTGACGATCTACCGCCAGCGTGGCGCGCAGATCGCCTGCGGCATACTGCTGTGCCAGATCGATCACGCTACGCAGCGGGCGCGACAGCCAGCGGCGAATGATCACCACAAACAGCGTCGCGAAGAGCAGGGAGACGATAACGCCCGCCAGCAGGAACTGGTTACGCATCGCGTTTACATCGTGCAGCAGCGTGGCTTTATCGACTTCGCCCACGACCGCCCAGTTCCAGCCGGGCAGCGCGGTGTAGGAGAGCAGCAGCGTGCGGCCATCGGCGCTCTGCTGTGTCAGCGTGCCGCTCTCGTTGTTCAGCACCGCCTGCAGATCGCTTTCGCTCCACTGCGGGCGTTTGCCTTCCTGGTCGCCGTGGAACAGGTAGTTGCCGAGGTTTTTCCCCGGGTTGCGGTCAATCACGAAGAAATGCCCGCTCTCGCCCAGTTTGCGTCCAAGAATTTTGCCGCGCATTACCTGCCAGGAGCGGCTGATATCGACGCCGACAAACAGAATAGCGATGGTATTGCCGCTGGCATCTTTTACCGGCTGGTACTGGGTGATATAGCGCTTGCCGAACAGCAGCGCGAGGCCGCGATAGACCTCACCTTTCATCACCTGTGCAAACGCCGGGCCGGCGGGATCGAGCTTGGTGCCGATCGCGCGATCGCCATTCTCTTTACGCAGAGACGTGGCAACACGCACAAATTCGTTGCCGCTGCGCACGAAGAGGGTGGCAATCGCGCCGGTGCGGTTAAGGAAATCATCGGGAATGGCGTTGTTGTTGTGCAGCTCAACATCACCGGCTTTCAGCAGCGGGACGTCGATGCCGTTAATCTCGCGGCGCTGTTGCGGGTCGATGGCAAGCGGCTGTGGCAGGAAACTGCCAAACAATCGGGTGTAGCTTTCAACCTCTTCAGTGAGGCTGCTGTTGAACATCTCTACCATGTCGACCACGCCGGTGGACTGGCTGTGCAGATCTTCCATAGCCAGCGTTTCCAGCTGGTTGCTGGCGTTGTTGCTCATCAGAAAGGTAAATAAAAGAAATAGCGTCGCAACGCTTGCACCAGTCAGCAAAGAGAGCTTTGCACCAAGGCTGGCACGACGAAAGAGGGCGCTCATAATGTGTCCGTTTTTGTATGTGTGAGCCTCCTTAACGGCAGGGCGCGGACAACATTTAGCGTAGATTTGTAACAATACGTTACACGGATGTATCACCCGAATAACATAATCTTAAAGAAAGTAGGGGCATAAAGAAACACCCTGAATTAGTGGCTTTTATTGACGACCCTCAGGCGTAAAGAATCGCCTGCACCTGCCACGAATCAACCTGCATCGCCTCCTGCATGCGAATAATGCGATACCAGGAAGCACCCTGTTCATCCGCTTTCAGGGCAATGACACGCTCAACATCTTGCTGGCTGCCTGCGACGTTATCGACCGAGATCAGGCCAATTTCATTAAGCCCCGTTACGCGGTCGGCGCAGGCAAACTCGGCGGACTGCGCGGTGGTGTTCAGCATACCGGCAGAGAGTAACAGCGAGTTTAAGGCGAGAGATTGTTTCATTGTCGTCAGCTCCATTTTTCGCTACCCCGAGTCGGATCGGGGCTTCCTTACGCACAAGAGAAGTCAGAACCCAATAGTGCACAGAAGAACATCAATGGACGCAAAGCAGTGTAAAAGTCCTTAAAATCAATACCTCGCTACGATCGATAAAGCAGGGCGCGACCATACCAACGGCCGGGGAATACGCTGTCATCCATCATTATGATGACGTAATAGTCTGCTTTCGCCTCGGAGGCTTTGGCTTTGAGCGCTGTTTCTACATCCATGGGCGAGCCCATTACCGTGACGTTAACCGCCCCGATCTCCCGCAATCCCTGCGTCTGATTTCGACTAATCTCTTGCGGAGTTTCTTTTGCTGGCGGCGCTGGCTGCGGCTTGCCTTCCAGCGCGGCACAGCCGCTGATAAGCAGGGCAAACAACAGCGGCAGCAGGGCGCGCATCGGTTTCTTATCTCTACTGATAGCCATAGTGTAGTTCCTGATGGGTTTCACTTTGGGGGTGATATTCCCGAAGTGTTAGCTTGAGCACTGATTTCGAATGAAAGTGTTTTGAAAGCGTAAGCTGGCTCTCATCATGCGCAATGCTTATGCGGAATCTGGCTTGCGCCAGCGCGCTGCGGGTGGCATATCTGCACTATAGATCACGGAGGGAAAAATGATTGAAATTCAGACAGACCACTTTGCCGGTAATGAGGCGCTGCACGCCTTCCCGTCAGGAAAAGGGCAACAACCGCTCCCCTGCGTCGTGTTCTATCACGGCTTTACCTCATCAAAGCTGGTGTACAGCTACTTCGCTGTCGCGCTGGCGCAGGCGGGTTTTCGCGTGATCATGCCCGACGCACCCGATCATGGTGCGCGCTTTAGCGGCGACGCTGAGCGCCGCTTGCGTCAGTTCTGGCAAATCCTGCAGGGCAATCTTGAAGAGTTTGCCGCGCTGCGCGATGCGTTGCACCAGCGCAACCTGATTGAACAGAACCGGCTGGCGGTGGGCGGCGCATCCATGGGCGGAATGACGGCGCTGGGCATTATGACCCGTCACCCGGAAGTGCGCTGCGTCGCCAGCCTGATGGGATCGGGCTACTTCACCTCGCTTGCCCGCACGCTGTTCCCGCCGCTTGACGTCACTAATGCTGCCCAGCAGGAAACTTTCGACGCTATTCTCGCGCCGCTGGCGAAATGGGAAGTGACGGGCCAGCTGGAGAGAGTCGCCGATCGCCCGCTGCTGCTGTGGCATGGCGAAGCGGATGATGTCGTGCCCGCAGCTGAATCCTTCCGATTACAGCAGGCGCTGGCCGACACGCAGCGTGACGCGAGGCTAACCACTCTGTGGGAAGCGGGGGTTGCTCATCGCATTACGCCGCAGGCGCTGGAGGCGACAGTCGGCTTTTTTAGCCGTCATCTTTAATCGGCGGGGCGGCATCCGGGCGTTGAATCAGCACCGGTTCGGCGTCGCTTTCGTCGCTAAGATTATGATTAATATAGATAACACCTAAGCTCTGCACGTCATCCATATTGCGGGCTTGCGGTGGGGGAAGGTTTATCGCTGCGCTAGCCTGGGCGCTGAGCAGCAGGGTTGCTAGTAAAAGTGCGATGTATTTCATGATGTTACGCTCCAGTACGTCTTCGGGAACTATCGCCTGTACATCTCTTCTCCTTATGGTTGTGAGGTGCGCTGGTTAAGTGTAATTCGCCGTGGCGGCTTCTCTTGGCGCTTAGTGCGAATTAATTGTGCAATTCACCTTGAGTTCCTGGGGAGGCGCCAGTATTATGACGCGTCAATTTTTCAGCCGACCTTTAACACGTTCCTTGCCTCCCCGGGCCTCGGCTGACCCAGACAGGAGGCTGAATAATCCGTAAGGAGCAATTCGATGCGTCATTACGAAATCGTTTTTATGGTCCATCCTGACCAGAGCGAACAGGTTCCGGGCATGATCGAACGTTACACTGGTGCAATCACTGCAGCAGAAGGTACGATCCACCGTCTGGAAGACTGGGGCCGCCGTCAGCTGGCTTACCCGATCAACAAACTGCACAAAGCACACTACGTTCTGATGAACGTTGAAGCGCCGCAGGAAGCGATCGATGAGCTGGAAACAAACTTCCGCTTCAACGACGCCGTTATCCGTAGCATGGTTATGCGTACTAAGAACGCGGTAA
Organism: Kosakonia sp. CCTCC M2018092; assembly: GCF_003864115.1. Classification (NCBI taxonomy): domain Bacteria; kingdom Pseudomonadati; phylum Pseudomonadota; class Gammaproteobacteria; order Enterobacterales; family Enterobacteriaceae; genus Kosakonia; species Kosakonia sp. CCTCC M2018092. The sequence continues at coordinate 4,251,666 of NZ_CP034225.1, read as the reverse complement.
CCGAAGCATCTCCGATGGTTAAAGCGAAAGACGAGCGCCGTGAGCGTCGCGATGATTTTGCAAACGAAACCGCAGATGATGCAGATGCTGGGGATTCTGAAGAGTAATTCCTGATGACCAACCGTCTGGTGTTGTCCGGCACCGTGTGCAGGACGCCGCTGCGAAAGGTCAGCCCGTCAGGAATTCCACACTGCCAGTTCGTGCTTGAGCACCGCTCTGTGCAGGAGGAAGCCGGTTTTCACCGGCAGGCGTGGTGCCAAATGCCTGTAATAATCAGCGGGCAGGAGAACCAGGCCATTACTCACAGTATAACGGTCGGTAGCGCAGTAACCGTTCAGGGGTTCATCAGTTGCCACAAGGCAAAGAACGGCCTGAGCAAAATGGTTCTGCATGCCGAGCAGATTGAATTGATAGATTCTGGAGACTAGCCAAATGGCACGTTATTTCCGTCGTCGCAAGTTCTGCCGTTTCACCGCGGAAGGCGTTGTTGAGATTGATTACAAAGATATCGCTACGCTGAAAAACTACATCACCGAAAGCGGTAAGATTGTCCCGAGCCGTATCACCGGTACCCGTGCAAAATATCAGCGTCAGCTGGCACGCGCTATCAAACGCGCTCGCTACCTGTCCCTGCTGCCGTACACTGATCGTCATCAGTAATCGGTCACGGTCCATTAATACGACTTTGAGAGGATAAGGTAATGCAAGTTATTCTGCTTGATAAAGTAGCAAACCTGGGTAGCCTGGGTGATCAGGTTAACGTTAAAGCGGGCTACGCTCGTAACTTCCTGGTACCGCAGGGTAAAGCTGTTCCGGCTACCAAGAAAAACGTTGAGTATTTCGAAGCACGTCGCGCTGAGCTGGAAGCCAAACTGGCTGACGTTCTGGCGGCTGCTAACGCTCGTGCTGAGCAAATCAATGCACTGGGCACCGTTACCATCGCGTCTAAAGCAGGCGACGAAGGTAAACTGTTCGGTTCCATCGGTACCCGCGATATCGCTGACGCTGTAACTGCAGCTGGCGTTAAAGTGGCGAAGAGCGAAGTTCGTATGCCGAACGGCGTTCTGCGTACCACCGGTGAGCACGAAGTGGACTTCCAGGTTCACAGCGAAGTATTCGCTAAGCTGACTGTAAACGTAGTTGCTGAGTAATTTTTTACTCTTCACTGCGCTCTGAGTTGTTCGGGTATGCAGGCGCTAACGCCTCTGCAACATGACGACAACGAGAGACGAAGCGCCGGCCTTGTGCCGGCGTTTTGCTTTTCTGCCCCGCCGACAATTCCCGTCTTTCCCGGTAGCTATTTGCGCCGCATTCTCAGATACTAAATTGAAACGCAATTTTATTTTTGAGATTAGCCATGGACTCCCCACTGCCCGCTCCCGTTTTTGCCCGTCGTCATATCGCTTACGCCTGCGCCACGCTCTGCTGTCTGTTATGGGGTAGCTCCTACCCGGCAATCAAAAGCGGTTATGAACTGTTCCATATCGCTACCGACGACATCCCCTCTAAAGTGGTGTTCGCCGGGTACCGTTTTCTCTTTGCCGGGGCGTTATTGCTGCTGTTCGCGCTGGCGCAGAGTAAACCGATCGCCAGGCTAAGCGCTTCGCAGTTTGGACAACTGACGCTGCTCGGGCTGACCCAGACCTCCCTGCAATACACCTTCTTTTATATTGGCCTTGCCTATACGACGGGGGTGAACGGATCGATCATGAATGCTACCGGCACCTTCTTCAGCGTGCTGCTGGCACACTTCATCTATCACAATGACAAGCTGAGCTATAACAAAACGCTCGGCTGTGTGCTGGGCTTCGCGGGCGTGATGCTGGTGAACTTCCACGGCGGGCTGGCGGATTTTCGCTTTGTCTGGCAGGGCGACGGCTTTGTCATTCTGGCGGCGTTTATCCTCTCTGCCGCCACGCTGTACGGTAAGCGTATCTCGCAAACGGTCGATCCGACGGTGATGACCGGCTGGCAGCTGGCGATAGGCGGCCTGGCGCTGCTGGCAGGCGGCTATCTTACGGGTGGAACGCTGGCGGTGGATAGCGCGGCGGCGGTCGCGGTGCTCGCCTACCTGACGCTGCTCTCTTCTGTCGCCTTCGCTCTCTGGAGCGCGCTGCTGAAAGTGAACCGCGTCAGCATGATCGCGCCATTTAACTTTGTGATTCCGGTGGCAGGCTCGGTGCTGTCGGCCATCTTCCTCGGCGAGAATATTCTGGAGTGGAAATACGCTGTCGCGCTGGTGCTGGTCTGTACGGGGATCGCGTGGGTCAATAAGCGCGCCGGGTAATTGCTGCCCGGCGCATAAAGTTTAGCGGGCGCGGATAAAGCTGCCGTCCGGCTGGCGGGTAAAGAGCACCTGCTGGCCGCTGGTCTCAATCGTCAGACCCGTCACCACGCCGCTGGCGTTCTGGCGGATCTTCACCATCTGGCCGCTTTGCAGATTGCTGAGCGGCTTGCCGTCGCCCTCGACCTTCGCCATCGCGTAGACATCCGTTGGCGGCAGATTATGATCGCGAAAGAGCTGCGCGAGGGTTTTTCCTTCGCCCACCCGGTAGGTGCGCCACTGCTGCTCAATGCCGCTACTGGTCGCCAGCGGCTGGCTGTTTTGCTCTGCGGTGGGCTGCTGCTCGGTTGAAGGCTGCTGCTCAATCGACTCCTGCTGCTGCATCGACGCTTCCGCGCTGGGTGCGTTGAGCTGCGGGTCGTTGACCACCTGCGGCGGCGCGACATTAGGCGAGTTTTGCAGATCGAGCTGCGCATCGCGCGCCTCACCGCTGCGCTGCGGCACGCTCTCATCCGTTGTCGGCAACAGAAAGCCGATAATAACCAGCAGCGCCGCCAGAATCAGGCCGCGACGGTGAAGGGGCGGGAGCGGGTCCATCAGGCGAAAATTGTCCGGGGCATGCCAGATCTTCGCAAGGGTAGGTTTCAGTTCAAATCGCCCGGGCATGGCTCTCCTCCTGCTCCGCGTCATTTAATATCCTGTCTCGTTGAGTATATACACTTTATCTCCCTGCATTGGCGTTCGCGGCGTTTAAGCGCATGAAAGCCCGTACAAAGTACTATTTTGTCACCACAATGCAGGGTTTTGCTAACGTGAACCATTCTTTCCCTTTCGCGCGCTTTTGTCATCTTTCCCGTGACAAAGTTGTGCCTGGCCCAGGGCGGCTGTTATGCTGCGCGCTACTTTAAAAAGCGATGGAAGGAAAACCCATGACCACCCCAACTTTTGACACGATCGAAGCGCAAGCCAGCTACGGCATTGGTTTGCAGGTAGGACAGCAGCTGAGCGAATCCGGGTTAGAGGGGCTGTTACCGGAAGCGCTGGTCGCGGGTATCGCCGATGCGCTGGCGGGCAAACAGCCTGCGGTACCGGTAGACGTTGTTCATCGTGCGCTGCGTGAAATCCACGAACGTGCCGACGCGGTTCGTCGCTCCCGTTTCGAAGAGATGGCGGCAGAAGGCGTGAAATACCTTGATGAAAACCGCGAGCGCGAAGGCGTTAACAGCACCGAATCCGGTCTGCAATTCCGCGTGATCACCCAGGGCGAAGGCGCTATCCCGGCGCGCACCGACCGCGTACGCGTCCACTACACCGGTAAGCTGATCGACGGCACCGTATTCGACAGCTCCGTCGCACGCGGCGAACCGGCTGAATTCCCGGTTAACGGCGTGATCGCAGGCTGGATCGAAGCCCTGACCCTGATGCCGGTTGGCTCCAAATGGGAACTGACCATTCCGCACAACCTCGCTTACGGCGAGCGCGGCGCTGGCGCATCCATCCCGCCATTCAGCACGCTGGTGTTCGAAGTGGAACTGCTGGAAATTCTGTAAGTTTCGGCGCAAAACTCCTCTCTTTTAATAGAGGAGAGGGGTTTTAACTTCGTGAATCGTTGGTAAACAGAACTATTAGCAATATATTATCTTGCAAAGCGCACAATCAGGTGTATTTTTGTGAGCTGTTTCGCATTTGCCAGGTGATATAACACTCACTTTAAACAAATATTTAACATTCAATTTAATTCAGAGTATTCATCCCGCCGATTCTTACCTAATATCGATGCGTCCATTAAGGACGAAGCAGACACGTAAAGGCCAGCAGAGCCCAACAACACAGACAGGAAAACAACATGGTAGATCAAGTTAAAGCCGACGCTGATAATGCGGCTCCGGCTGAACAGTCGCTACGGCGTAATCTTACGAACCGGCATATTCAGCTAATTGCTATTGGCGGTGCCATTGGTACCGGTTTATTTATGGGTTCCGGCAAAACAATTAGCCTCGCCGGTCCGTCAATCATCTTCGTTTATATGATCATCGGCTTTATGCTGTTTTTCGTTATGCGTGCGATGGGCGAATTACTGCTTTCCAACCTCGAATATAAATCTTTTAGCGACTTCGCCGCCGACCTGCTCGGGCCGTGGGCGGGGTACTTTACCGGCTGGACCTACTGGTTCTGTTGGGTCGTCACCGGCATGGCAGATGTGGTCGCCATTACCGCCTATGCACAATTCTGGTACCCCGGCCTTGCCGACTGGGTCGCCGCGCTGGCCGTGGTCGTCGTGCTGCTGAGCCTCAACCTCGCGACGGTGAAGATGTTCGGCGAGATGGAGTTCTGGTTCGCGATGATCAAAATCGTCGCCATTGTGGCGCTGATTATCGTCGGCGTCGGTATGGTGCTGATGCATTTCAAATCGCCGACCGGCGTTGAAGCCTCGTTCAGCCACCTGTGGAATGAGGGCGGCTGGTTCCCGAAAGGTATCAGCGGCTTCTTTGCAGGCTTCCAGATCGCGGTGTTTGCCTTTGTCGGTATCGAACTGGTCGGCACAACCGCCGCGGAGACGAAAGATCCAGAGAAATCCCTGCCGCGCGCCATCAACTCGATTCCGATTCGTATCATCATGTTCTACGTCTTCGCGCTGATCGTGATTATGTCGGTCACGCCATGGAGCTCTGTGGTTGCTGATAAGAGCCCGTTTGTTGAGCTGTTCGTGCTGGTCGGCATTCCGGCGGCAGCGAGCATCATCAACTTTGTGGTGCTGACTTCTGCCGCCTCTTCCGCCAACAGCGGCGTCTTCTCCACCAGCCGTATGCTGTTTGGCCTGGCGCAGGATGGCGTGGCACCGAAAGCGTTCGCCAAACTCTCTAAACGCGCGGTACCGGCGAAAGGGCTCACCTTCTCCTGCATCTGCCTGCTGGGCGGTGTGGTGATGCTCTATTTCAACCCGAGCGCGATTGCGGCGTTCACCATGATCACCACCGTATCGGCGATCCTGTTTATGTTCGTCTGGACGATCATTCTCTGTTCGTATCTGGTCTATCGTAAACAGCGCCCGCAGCTGCACGAAAAATCGATCTACAAAATGCCGCTCGGCAAAGTGATGTGCTGGGTGTGCATGGCGTTCTTCCTGTTTGTGCTGGTGCTGCTGACGCTGGAAGCGGACACTCGCCAGGCGCTGCTCGTGACGCCGCTGTGGTTTGTGGTGCTGGGCGCGGGCTGGCTCTTTGCCGGTAAGAAGCGCATTGCTAACCGCAAGCCATAAAAAAAGAGCCGCGAGGCGGCTCTAAACTTCCATATCAAGGACGCTCTCGGGCGTCTTTTTATTTTTCACCTGCGAGGGCACGCGGGAAAAGATTGTTATTTTCCAGGCTGATGTGTTCCATCAAATCATCAATCAGCGTGTTGATACCGTTATACATCGCCTTCCAGGTGGTGCAGGCTTCCGGCGGCGGCGTCACATTCTGCGTGGTGTGCTTAATCACCTCCAGCAGCTCCCCCGCCTCATCGTGCTCGCTCTCCATCACGCTGATGGGCCCCATCGCCTGCGCGCCCATGCCCTGTTTAATCATCGGGAAGAGGATCTGCTCCTCCTTCATCATGTGGCTGGAGAGCTCCTCGTGCAGCATGGTGAGGTATTTGGTTAACCCGCGCGGCACATTCGGTTTATCGGCGTGGACGCGCTCCACTTTGCTGGCTTGCAGAATCAGCTCCGGCAGCTGTTCGCGGTGGCGATCGTGGTAACGCACAATGATGTGGTCGATGATCTCTGCCAGCGGTGCCGTGCGCCACTCCTTGTCGGGAGGCTGCTCAGCAAGTTTCGCCAGTTCGGCTTCAATGGCGTCGATATCGAGCTCTTTTCGCGCCGCCGAGCGGCCCAGCGTCTGCTTACCGCCGCAGCAGTAATCCATATCATATTTACGAAACAGGGCAGAAGCGCGCGGAATGGAGAGCGCCAGCTCGCCCAAGGGTTGATCGCGGAAAGCCATAGCAGTTACCTCATCGTGGAGTCTATAAGTTGTATTTTAAATACATCTTTATGGCGATGATATACCCCTTACGGAGAACGCGGCAGCCTTATTCCTTTCTTGCGTGAAAAACCGTGATACGCATCACAAAAAATCTTTCGAAATTAACACATTGAATACAATTACTTTTTCTGGAAAGTTTTGGATAGGGCAAATTATTGACATTAAACAACTTTTCATCGCTGCCGATAGTCTCTGTTCTGACAATATTCTGTACGCAATAAAGGCCGACGATGTTCAAACGTATCAAAGTTATAACTTTATTAATCATGGTTTTAGTTGTGCTTGGCGCACTTCAGCTGATTTCAGCTGGCGTTTTCATTAGTGCGCTAAACAATGACAAGCACAACTTCAATGTTTCCCAGGTATCGAGCCAGAACGTATCCGAATTTACCGATGCGTGGATCAGCCTCAACCAGGCGCGCGTGACCCTGAACCGCGGCATGCTGCGCTTACAGAGCAGCACCGCCAGCCAGATTAACGGCGGCCAGCTCGGTGAGCTGGTGCAAAACGCCACCAACCTGCTTAACCAGGCACAGCAGCATTACGATGTTTACTACAAGCTGCCGCAGACGCCGGGTATGGATCAGGCGCTCTCTGACGAGCTGGAGAAGCAGTACAGCACCTACCACGCGACGCTGACCGAAATGAACCGCCTGCTGCTGGCCGGTAAGCTGGAAGATATGTTCCGTCAGAATGCGCAGAAAAAACAGGAAGGGATGGAGAAGAGCTACCGCGCCTGGCGCGCCGAGCAGGCAAGACTTGCCAGCGAAGGTGTGCAGCAGAACGAACATGACTACATCCGCATTCTCTGGATCCTGGCGGCAGTGATGGTTGTCGTGCTGGCTGTTATCGCTATGAGCTGGGTGGCAATGCAGCGCGTGCTGCTGAAGCCGCTGCATGAAGTGATGAGCCACATTCGCCATATCGCTACCGGTGATTTGACTCACGCGATCCACGCCGAAGGCTCCAACGAGATGGCGCGTCTGGCGCAGAACGTGCAGGAGATGCAGCAGTCGCTGGTGAAAACCGTCAGCGTAGTGCGCGATGGCGCAGACACGATCTATACCGGTGCCGGTGAAATCTCTATCGGTAACAACGATCTCTCTTCGCGTACCGAGCAGCAGGCGGCCTCGCTGGAAGAGACCGCAGCCAGCATGGAGCAGCTGACCGCGACGGTGAAACAGAACGCCGACAACGCCCGTCAGGCAACGCAGCTGGCGCTTAACGCGTCCGGTACCGCGAAGAAAGGCGGTGAAGTGGTGGATGGCGTGGTGCGTACAATGGACGAAATCGCCGCCAGCTCCAGCAAAATTGCCCAGATCACTAACGTGATCGACGGTATCGCCTTCCAGACCAACATCCTGGCGCTGAACGCCGCAGTTGAGGCTGCCCGTGCCGGTGAGCAGGGTCGTGGTTTTGCCGTAGTGGCAGGGGAAGTGCGTACGCTGGCACAGCGCAGCGCGCAGGCCGCGAAAGAGATCAAAGGGCTGATTGATGACTCCGGTAACCGCGTAAGCGCCGGTTCGGCGCTGGTACACGAAGCCGGTGAAACCATGGCTGAGATCGTCAGCGCGGTAACGCGTGTGACGGATATCATGGGCGAAATCTCCTCTGCATCTGATGAGCAGAGCCGTGGTATCGACCAGGTTGGTCAGGCTGTTGCCGAGATGGATCGCGTGACCCAGCAGAACGCCTCGCTGGTGCAGGAGTCCGCCGCTGCGGCCGCTGCGCTGGAAGAGCAGGCCGCTCGCCTGACCGAAACCGTTGCGGTGTTCAAAGTGAACCGCAGCCGTGACGTTCAGCGTCCTGCGTTGCGCTCGCCGGTTGCGATGGCGAAGACGCCGGCTGCGGCCAGCGTTAACGAAGCCAACTGGGAAACCTTCTGATTAAAACCCGGCGTAAGCCGGGTTTTTTTATGGCTGCTCAAGCTGAGTGATGCGGGCCTTCTGCGGTTTCGACGCGACGGCCATCACCACGCCGCCAATCAGCAGGGTAATGCCGAGCAGGGTTAAGAGCGGCGGCAGGCTCTGGCGCAGCAGGAAGGTATAGAGCAGCCCGGCGAGGGTTTCAAAGACGATCAGCGGGCCGACAATCACCGTCGGCAGACGCTGGCAGGCAATGTTCCAGCATAGCGCCCCCACCCACGAGCAGAGCACCGCAATAGTGAACATCAGGCCGATAAACAGCAGCGGACGCGGGCCGAAGGGGAGCGCGAAGTCGGGCTTCTGAACGTCAAGCCACAGACACGCCGCAAGATAGCCTACCAGGGACAACGGCAGCGTCACCAGCGCCTGTGCCGTTGCCCACATCATCGGGTTCTTATCCGGGTTTTCCCGCAGCCAGCGCGCGTTACGCAGCGCATACCACGCCCAGCAGGCCACGGAGACAAAGGCCAGCGCAATGCCTGAGCCATACCGGCTCCAGCTAAAATCCGCAATGCCCTGGCGCAGTTCGGCAACGTTCACGCACCCCAGCCCGACGGCGATGGCGATCAGCGCGGGCAGCAACCGTCCCCAGGCGAGCTTGCCGTCACGCTGGCTGTAGAGCAGGTTAGCGCACACCGGGATCACCACCGGCAGCGTGGCGATAATCATCGTCGACACCGGGCCGCCGGTGCGCTGGATGGCGCTGGCGAGGCAGACGTAATAGATCAGATTACCCATCAACGTCAGCCACAGCGCCGTCCACCAGTCGCTTCGCGTTAACTGGCGCAGACGCGCGCGCCCGAGCCACGCTAACGGCAGCGCGATCAGCCCCAGCGCCAGGTAGCGCCCCGTCGATTGCAGGGCGGCCGGGTAGTCCGGCACGATCAGCGGCCCGACAAAAATCAGCCCCCAAAACAGCCCGGCGAGCAAGGCATACAACACACCACTTACCATCTCTTCACCTCTTTTATCTGGTTGTCGCCAGTGTAGGGGAGCAGGGCGGGGGCGTATTGTAGGAGATTGCGCATTATCGGCGCGCAACCTGCTTTTGGTAGCGCACCGGAGTAATGCCGTAGCGCAGGGTGAAGGCGCGGGTGAGGTGGGATTGATCCGTCAGGCCCGTTAAGGCGGCAACATCTGCCGCAGGCATTCCCTGGGTAAGGAAATGCTTGGCGCGCCACAGGCGGATCGCCATCAGCATCTGGTGCGGCGTGACGTGGAAATGGGCTTTGAACTGGCGCTGGAAGTGATAGGGGCTGAGCGCCGCGACGCTTGCCAGATCGTCGAGCGTCAGGCTGCGCATATAGTTGTCATGCAGATACTCGCGCACCCGCTCAAAACGGTGCGCCCCTTCCGGGCGCTGCGGCGCGTGCTGCGCCAGCGGGCGAAAGGTATCAATCAGATCGAGCAGCACGCCCTGTTGCGCCAGCGGATCGTCGGTGTGCCAGAGGGCATAAATATGGCCGCAGATCTGGCGGGCGCGCAGCGCATCGAGCCGCGTAACATCGCGAAACCACCAGTGACGCACGCCGGTTACCTGCTCGAGCAGATCGGGGTCGAGATAGACCATGCGGTAGCGCCACCCCTCTTCGCCTACCGCTTCGCCGGTGTGGATCTCATCGGGGTTCATGGTGACGATCGCGTTGGTCGGGGCGACATGCTGAGTCCCACGATAGCGAAAGCGCTCGGCACCGGATTCAATCGCGCCAATGCCAAACGCTTCATGGGTATGTGGCTCAAAGGCGTAGCGGGAGATATGCGCATGATACAGCTCCACCCCCGGGAACTGCGCCAGGTGGCGAAACCGCGCGCTGTCGCGCTCGTCAATAAACTGCTCAGGTACGCCTTCCACACTTCACCTCCCCCGGAACATGCCCTCTATTATTAGGGATGGCCCGGTGAGAGGCTATAAAATTTAACCAATTATTAACGTTACAGCAGATCGTTAACGCTGTCGGCGATCGAGGTAGTCGGGCGACCGATCAGTTTGCTCAGGGTCTGGCTGTCGTCAAACAGCCCACCTTTCGAGGCACCGATATCGGAATCTGCCAGCATCTCTGCCAGCCCATCCGGTAAACCTGCGCCTTTCAGCGCGGCGGCAAAATCCGCTTCGCTCAGGTTCTGGTAAACCACCTTCTTACCGCTGGCCTCGCTCAGCAGCGCCGCCAGTTCGCTCAGCGTCCAGGCCTTGTCGCCCGCCAGTTCATAAACCTTGCCGGCATGACCCTCTTCGCTAATGACACGCGCGGCAGCAGCGGCATAATCGGCACGCGTTGCCGAGGCAATTTTGCCCTCGCCCGCCGCACCGAGGAAGACGCCGTGCGCCAGCGCCGCCGGTGCGCTCGCAAGGTAGTTTTCGCTGTACCAGCCGTTACGCAGCAGGGCAAACGGGATGCCGGATTCGGCGAGCAGCTTTTCGGTTTCCACGTGCTCAACGTGCAGGCCAAGCGGTGAGGTGTCGGCATGCAGCAGGCTGGTGTAGGCGATAAATTTCACCCCTGCGGCTTTCGCGGCGTTGATCACATTGCGATGCTGCGCTGCGCGCTGGCCGACTTCGCTACTGGAGATGAGCAGCAGTTTTTCGACGCCCGCCAGCGCCTGAGTGAGGGCGGCCTGATCGTTGTAATCGCCCTGGCGAACAATAAGACCTTGTTTGCCGAGCGCTTCGGCTTTCGCCGGGTTACGCACGATGGCGACAATCTCTTTTGCGGGAACGGTTTTTAACAGGGCTTCTACAACAAACTGGCCGAGTTGGCCGGTGGCGCCGGTGAGTGCAATCATGATGTTTCTCCTGCGTGGGGGTAAGTGTTGTGGTAGGCTAGCACCCTAGCTAACTTTTAGTAAGTACGTACAAAAAGGTAAGTATGAAACAGCAAACTCGCCCGCAAACCCTGAGCGAACAGATGCGCGACGGCAATCTCTTCGCCGAGCAGTGCCCCTCCAGGGATGTGCTGAAACACGTCACCAGCCGCTGGGGCGTGTTAATTCTGGTTGCCCTGCGCGAAGGAACGCACCGCTTTAGCGATCTGCGCCGCAAGATGGGCGGCGTTAGTGAGAAGATGCTGGCGCAGAGCCTGCAATGGCTGGAGCAAGATGGTTTTGTGAACCGCGTCGCCTTTCCGGTGGTGCCGCCACATGTTGAATATAGCCTGACGCCGCTCGGCGAGCAGGTGAGTGAAAAGGTTGCCGCGCTGGCAGACTGGATTGAGCTGAACTTGCCGGAGGTGCTGGCCCATCACCGCGAGCGCGATGTGGCGTAATCAACCCGCAGCCGCTACCGACTGCGGGTTACCTGCTTACTTGCGTAAATCGATGCTGTAGAGCGCGAAACCGATCTCATCATTACCCACTTTCTGCATCGGATACTGCGCTTTCTCTTTGATAAACGCCGCCGCTTTCTCCGATGGCGCAGTTTCAAAGCGAATATCCAGCTTGTGGCTGCTGCTGATCGGTGCCAGTCGCCAGTTGTTATCCGCCGCTGGGTGGATTTCCCCTGCGCGCTGCGTCTCATCGCTGATCCACTTCGCCAGCACCGCGCGGTTCTCATCCGGCGAGGCAAACGCGATATGGCTGTCGCCGGTACCGGCAAACTTGCCGCCGTAAGCGCGGTAGTTATTGGTGGCAACAAGGAAGACCGCATTCGGATCAATAGGCTTGCCGTCAAAGGTCAGGTTCTTAATGCGCTCCGCCTTGGGATTGATGCTCTGGCACTCGCCGTCATAGCGCGCTGGCTGCGTGACATCAATCTGGTACTTCACGCCGTCGATAACGTCGAAGTTATAGGTGCGGAAACCGTCCCAGTTGATTAAGTTCTGCGGCTTGTCGCTGTTGGGATCGATCTGGTTGAACTGCCCGGCGGAGCACTCCAGCCACTCTTTCACCTCTTTGCCGGTCGCTTTCACCACCACCAGCGTATTGGGGTAGAGGTAGAGATCGGCGGCGTTACGGAAGGTGAGCTGCCCCTTTTCCACTTCAACAAAGCTGGCCGGATCGTTTTTCCGCCCACCCGCTTTAAACGGCGCTGCGGCAGAGAGCACTGGTAATTTCGCCAGATCCGGATCGCCCTGAATAAAGTGCTCAACATAGGCTTTCTGCGCGTTGTTCACCACCTGCACGGTCGGATCGTCCTGCACCAGCGACAGGTAGCTGTACATATTGTCCGCCGATTTGCCAATTGGTTTACCGACGAACTCGCGGGTAGCATCGTGATCGTGCTTGAGGATCTGCACCAATTTGGCATCTTCGCCGACCAGCGCTTTCTTGGCGGCGGCGTCATAAATCGGCCGCGCTTCCGCTTTCGCGTCGCTGACTTTCCACTTACCGGCATCGTTATTCAGCACCAGATCGACCACGCCGAGGTGATCGCCCCACATGCCCGGCATCACCGCCGGAATACCGTTCAGCGTCCCTTTGCTGACATCCGCGCCTTTAATCGCGGCAAACTCTTTGCTCGGGAAGACGGCGTGCGCGTGACCAAACAGGATCGCATCAACGCCCGGCACCTGGCTGAGGTAGTAAACGGAGTTCTCCGCCATCGCCTGGTAGGGCTCCGCCGAGAGGCCGGAGTGGGCAACGACCACTACCAGGTCGGCGCCTTTCGCGCGCATCTCCGGCACATAGTGGCGGGCGGTTTCAGTGATGTCGTTTACCGTCACTTTGCCGCTCAGGTTGGCTTTGTCCCACACCATAATTTGCGGCGGCACGAAGCCGATATAACCGATACGCAGGGTGTGGGTTTTACCCTCTTTGTCCACCACCGGCGTCTCTTTGATCAGATAAGGGGTGAAGAGCGGTTTGTTGGTTTTAGCATCGATGATATTGGCGTTCACATAGGGGAATTTCGCCCCGGCCAGCGCCATATGCAGGTAATCCAGCCCGTAGTTAAATTCGTGGTTACCGAGGTTGCCGACCGCGTAATCGAGAGTGTTCAGCGCCTTGTAGACCGGGTGAATATCCCCTTTTTTCAGCCCCTTCGCCGCCATATAGTCGCCCAGCGGGCTGCCCTGGATTAAGTCGCCGTTATCGACCAGCACACTGTTTTTCGCTTCGCCGCGCGCGGCATTAATCAGGCTGGCGGTGCGCACCAGGCCAAATTTTTCCGTTGCCGAGTCTTTGTAGTAATCAAAATCCATCATATTGCTATGCAAATCAGTGGTTTCCATAATACGTAAATCCACCGTTGCCGCTTGCGCGCTGGCCGCAATCAGCGTGGCCAAAAGCGTTGCACTAAACTTAATCATCAGAGGCGTCCTTTTCGATCTAAGCCACAAAAGAAATTGTTATGTACAGTGTGTTGCTTACAGAATTGTGAATAGTGCCATAAAAGTGAGCAATAAAACTGCAATCCCTCTCACAGTTGGCAGATCGCGGCGCAATGCGATATAAGTAAAACAATGAGTTACACACCACTGCACAGAGAGAGGTGGATATGTTAGATGCAATTTGTCAGCTCGCGCGCGACGCGGGCGATGCCATTATGCAGGTGTACGACGGCCATCAGCCGATGGATGTGACCAGTAAAGTGGATGACTCGCCGGTGACGGCGGCGGATATCGCCGCGCACCATGTGATTGTTCGCGGGCTACAGGCGTTAGCGCCGGATATTCCGATCCTGTCTGAAGAAGATCCTCCCGCGTGGGAGACGCGCCAGAGCTGGGATCGTTTCTGGCTGGTGGATCCGCTCGATGGCACCAAAGAGTTTATCAAGCGTAACGGTGAGTTTACCGTCAACATCGCGCTGATTGAGCAGGGCAAACCGGTGCTGGGCGTGGTCTATGCCCCGGTACTTGATGTGATGTACGCCGCCGCAGAGGGCAGCGCATGGAAAGAGGAGGGCGGTCATCGCCAGCCGATCCAGGTGCGTGATGCGCGACCGCCGCTGGTGGTTATCAGCCGCTCGCATTCGAACGATCCGGAGCTGGAGGAGTATCTGCACCAGCTTGGCGAGCATCAAACCACGGCGATTGGTTCATCGCTGAAGTTCTGCCTGGTGGCGGAAGGGAAAGCGCAGCTCTATCCGCGCTTTGGGCCGACCAGCGTCTGGGATACGGCGGCCGGCCACGCGGTGGCGGTAGCGGCCGGGGCGCACGTTCATGACTGGAAAGGGCGCACGCTTGATTACACTCCGCGTGAGTCGTTCCTCAACCCCGGTTTTCGTGTCTCTATTTACTGAGCAGTTTATGCAGCAGGGCAACCACCTGCTGCACCTCTTGCTGGCTCAGGCTGCCATCTTTCGCAAACTCTACGCGACCCTCTTTATCAAGCACTACAATCGCGGAGCCTTTTTCTTCCAACTGCCAGGCTTTACGCACGGAACCTTCGCTGTCGACGATAAATTGTGACCACGGATAGAGCTTCTTATTGCTCTCAAGGCTGCTGCGCACAAACATCGCGCTGCCCGGAATGGCGTCGTCGGTGTTCACGATGGTAGTGGTCTGGTATCTGTCGTGCGGCAGGTTGGCGCTTTTGATCGCCTCAATCAGCGCGGCATTCTTCTCTTTTGCCGAGGTGCGACCGGCAATATGCATCACTACGCGCACTTTTCCCGGCAGCTGCGCGCTATTCCAGTTTTTATAGCTAAACTTGTCATTATTCAGCAGCAATTCCCCGCGGTCGGCAACGCCCACAGGCGGCACGCGCTGGTTGGTTTCAAAGTTATGCGCTGAAGCGACCAGCGGCAGTAACAAGCATGTCGCTGCCAGAATGTTACGTAGGGTCATGGTGTCTCCGTCTCTCATGTTTATATGCAGGTGATCCGACCACTCGGTACGGCAGTTTAATCATATGTGCGATCAATACGCTTTTCCCGCAATCGGGATGCCAGTTTGCGGGTTAACGCACATAACGGTTAAAAAACGTAGGCTTATACTGCGAAGTTTCAGGGTTTGAAAAGAAAATTCTGATTAATTGTCATCAAAAGGTAAATAAACCCATTCAGACTATGTATCGGTCATGTTGTGGACTATAGTCACTGGGCATCAAAATTTGCGCTCATCAACGTTGGACCAAATGTGGTACCGCAAGGGCGTAATCTGTTTTACAGGAGAGATAGAAGAATGAAAATTTTCCAGCGTTACAACCCACTTCAGGTGGCTAAGTACGTCAAGATCCTGTTCCGTGGACGGTTGTATATCAAGGACGTTGGCGCTTTCGAGTTTGATAAGGGCAAGATCCTTCTGCCGAAAGTGAAAGACAAACAGCACTTCTCTGTGATGTCTGAAGTTAACCGCCAGGTTCTGCGCCTGCAGACCGATATGGCTTAATCTGTTGTGCTATGCAGTTATAAAGTCCTATAAAAAACGGCCCCATAGGGGCCGTTGATGTTTCCGCTTCTGGCTTTACGCCGCGCCTTTATCTTCCATATCCGGTAGTTTCGGCGTCAGCACCGTGGTGCGCGCATCAATACGCGTCACCAGCAACTGATCGATACGGTAGTTATCGATATCCACCACTTCAAATTTGTAACCGGAGAACTTCACCGCATCGGTGCGTTTCGGGATCTTACGCAGCATAAACATCATAAAACCGCCGATGGTTTCATAGTTGCCGGACTGCGGGAACTCATCGATATCCAGCACGCGCATCACGTCATCAATCGGCGTACCGCCGTCAATCAGCCATGAGTTCTCATCGCGGGCGACGATCATCTCTTCCACCTGGCCGACCAGATCGCCCATCAGCGTGGTCATTACGTCGTTGAGGGTAATCACCCCCACCACCAGCGCATATTCGTTCATGATCACTGCGAAATCTTCCCCTGCAGTTTTAAAACTTTCCAGCGCTTCAGAGAGCGTCAGGGTGTCCGGCACAATCAGCGTGTTGCGGATCTGCACGCCGCTGTTCAGCGCCATACTCTGGTTTGCCAGCACGCGGTTAAGCAGATCTTTCGAATCAACATAACCGACGATATGGTCGATATCGCCGTTACAGACCAGAAACTTCGAGTGCGGATGCTCAGATACCTTGTTTTTCAGGCTCTGCTCATCCTCGTGCAGATCGAACCAGATCACGTTTTCACGCGAGGTCATTGACGAGGGAACGGTGCGCGACTCCAGCTCAAACACGTTCTCAATCAGTTCATGCTCCTGCTTACGCAGCACCCCGGCTAACGCACCGGCTTCCACCACCGCGTAGATATCGTCAGAGGTGATGTCATCTTTGCGCACCATCGGCAGTTTGAAGATGCGGAAAATGACGTTCGCCATGCCGTTAAAGAACCAGACCAGCGGGCGGAAAACGAAGAGACAGAAGCGCATCGGGTTGATGATGCGCAAAGCCACAACTTCGGGCGCAATCATACCGATGCGTTTCGGGGTCAAATCAGCAAACAGGATGAAGAGACTCGTTACCAGCGTGAACGAGATGATAAAGCTCAGCTGATCGGCCAGCTCCGGTGAAACGACATTGAGCAGCAGATTGTAAAACGCGGGGGAGAAGGCGGCGTCACCGACGATACCACCCAAAATGGCGACGGCGTTAAGGCCGATTTGCACCACGGTGAAGAAGGTGCCGGGATTTTCCTGCATTTTCAGGATGCGTTGAGCGTTGATGTTGCCATCATCGGCAAGCAGTTTAAGTTTGATTTTTCGCGATGCGGCAAGCGAGATCTCAGATAACGAGAAAAACGCGCTCACCGCGATCAGACAGAGTATGACTAAGATACTGTTTAACATAATTTATCCAGCTATTAACCGGATCCTCGGAAGGTTTTTTTGGAATATCCATGTGGTAAACACAATGAATGCCGGCCCGAAGCGGTGGACCGGCAATTGCGCCGTTAGTATAGCGTAAGCTCAGGTGACGCTGCCAGAGGCGTAGTCGCTTTGTTACTGCGCAGAAAAACATCGGGTCTTTTCCGGTTTACTTACCGCCTGATAATTAAAATTACGCACAATAATTAAGGTTATTTGGCAACCTTAACGTATTTGTTTTGCGGCATAGCGAAATAGCTTATCAAGGCAAAAAAGCCGGCACCCCAGCGTATTGAGTCGTATCGATCGACATCGAAGTTGATATGCAAGAAGCCTTTCATAAAAGAGGTACCATGCATCAAAATACAAAACTGAATGGCTGCCACCGCAACGACAAAAAAAGTATAAAACACAAAGAGCCAGTAATAATTTCTGTTGTTGATCTTAGTTTTGATAGTAAAAAGTAGCGCGAATATTGCTATTGAAAGAGTGTAATAGAGAATAATCGGCCATATAGGCAGCGGCTGAAATAGCTCCATTTATTTTCCTCCTTGCAATTGATACATCGACCATGTTGTTGATGTTGAACTTATCCCATCCAACAGCAAGGCTGTTTTAGTTGATTCCTGCCATCCCCGGATGTAGTCCGAACTAATATTTCTGAACAAGCTCCAGGATTTTTCTCTGGGTAATAGTACTGAGCGAGTTGCACCATAGCCACTCATCGCAAGATCAACCGCACCATATACGAAATCAGCTTGAGTGTTGCCATATCCAAGCTGGCTGGCAGCATATCTATAAGCATCTCTGACTGTACCGCTTCTGTCTTCGCGAAATAGCAAATAGTAGCCATTTTCGTACACATTATTCGATCCTTGCAGCATCATTGGCGTTCCATATGCAGCGCAAGCCACACCAAGCGAAGCGGCACATATTCCAAAACCGCCAACGACTTGTGCCCCTCCAGCCACAAAACCAACATTTTTCAGAACCAAGTTAAGTTTTTGATTTTCTTTTTCTTTCTCGATAATCAAATAGATGCGAGCTTGGTTAAAAGTAAGTTGAACATCCTGTTGACTGAGATGCTCAATTTCTTTGCTAATTAGTTCTGCACCGCCTTTGTAAGACAAGCAGTGCATGCCAATCTCTTTTTCAAGGCCGCGGATAAAGGCTTCAACTTGCGAGAGGAAATCGGACGAGAAGTACTGGATATATTTCGTCGCTAAATTGTGAGCAAGGGATCTTAAGGCAGTAGCTTTACGGTCAAAATCATCTTTATCCTTTTTGTTATGCACCTGCATTTTTAATTTCCTATCAATATGAGCAGAAAATATTAGCCGATCCTTCATAGAATCGGCTGTTTAATCACTGGTTAAGCTGCGGCGGCAAGCACACGCCGATGCCGCCGATCCCGCAATAGCCCTGCGGATTTTTGTAGAGATATTGCTGGTGCTCATCTTCCGCGTAATAGAACGGTTTGGCGCTGGCGATTTCGGTAGTGACGGTGCGCGCGTCGCCCGCTTCACGCATTGCGGCCTGGAAGCGTGCCAGGCTTTCGCGCGCGGCGGCGTCCTGCTCCGGGGTGAGGGGATAGATGGCGGAGCGGTATTGCGTGCCGCGATCGTTGCCCTGACGCATCCCCTGGGCTGGATCGTGGTTCTCCCAGAAGATCTGCAACAGCTGCTCGTAGCTCACCACTTTTGGATCGTAAACCACGCGTACCGCTTCGGCATGCCCGGTCTGGCCGCTGCACACTTCGCGGTAGGTCGGGTTTGGCGTGTAGCCGCCGGTGTAGCCTGCGGCGGTGCTGTAGACCCCTTCGCGCTGCCAGAAGAGGCGTTCCACGCCCCAGAAACAGCCCATCGCGAAAATCGCCACCTCCATCCCTTCCGGGACGTGTGTCATCGAGTGCTCGTTAACAGCGTGTAAACTGGCGACAGGCATCGGCGTCGGGCGTCCGGGCAGAGCATCAGACTGAGAAACAAGGTTATTTTTATCGAACAGGCTCACGGTAATACCTCCCGGCGAGTGTCATTGCGGTTAGGGTTGTGTTAAGGATGGTGTTTTAACACAATGTACGACCTAAATCAGACTAGATTTAAACATAAGAAATTTTGGGCTAGTCGTCCGTTTTTCAACCCGATAATGCGGGTTTTTATCAGCCTGACTGCTGCTGTCGTGGCACAATCAGGCCCAGCGCGGAGCTGCGCTTACGTTTCCTTCCAGGAGTGGGAGCGAGGATATTCAGGAGAGAACGTGCCAAAGATCCGTCTTTTATGTTTTGCCGGTTTGTTGCTGGTGAGCGAAACGGCATTCGCCGCCAATGTGCGATTGCAACTTGAGGGGTTAACCGGGCAACTGCAAAAAAATGTGCGCGCCCAACTGTCGACTATCCAGAGTGATGAAGTGACGCCCGACCGCCGTTTCCAGGCGCGCGTTGATGATGCCATCCGCGAAGGGTTAAAAGCGTTAGGCTACTACGAGCCAACCATTGTTTTCGAACTGCGCCCGCCGCCGGAGAAGGGGCGCCAGGTGCTGATCGCCCGTGTTACGGCGGGTGAGCCTGTGCGCATCGGCGGCAACAACGTGATCCTGCGCGGCGGCGCGCGCACCGACAGCGACTACCTTTCGCTGCTGAAAAAGCGCCCGGCTATCGGCACGGTGTTAAACCACCACGACTACGACAGCTTTAAAAAATCCCTTACCAGCGTCGCGCTGCGCAAAGGCTACTTCGACAGCCAGTTCAACAAAAGCCAGCTGGGCATTGCGCTGGATCGCCGCCAGGCGTTCTGGGATATCGATTATGACAGCGGTCAGCGTTACCGCTTCGGCGATGTTACCTTCCAGGGCTCGCAAATTCGCGACGAATATCTGCAAAACCTCATCCCTTTCCACGAGGGTGACTATTACCAGACCCAGGATCTGGCGGAGCTTAACCGCCGCCTCTCCGCCACCGGCTGGTTTAACTCGGTGATTGTTGCGCCGGAGTTCGACAAGGCGCGTAAGACCAAAGTGCTGCCGCTGAGAGGCGTAGTTTCGCCGCGCACGGAAAACACCATTGAGACCGGCGTCGGTTACTCCACCGATGTCGGGCCGCGCGTCAAAGCGACGTGGAAAAAACCGTGGGTCAACTCCTACGGCCACAGCTTTACCACCAGCATGAGCGTCTCGGCGCCGGAGCAGCAGCTTGATTTCAGCTACAAGATGCCGCTGTTGAAAAATCCGCTGGAGCAGTACTACCTGGTGCAGGGCGGGTTCAAGCGTACCGATCTTAACGATACGGAAGCGGACTCAACGACGCTCGCGCTGTCGCGCTACTGGGATCTCTCCAGCGGCTGGCAGCGGGCGATCAACCTGCGCTGGAGCCTCGATCACTTTACGCAGGCCAACGTCACCAACACCACCATGCTGCTCTATCCGGGCGTGATGATCAGCCGTACCCGCTCGCGCGGCGGGCTGATGCCAACCTGGGGCGACTCCCAGCGCTACTCGGTCGATTACTCCAACACCGCCTGGGGATCGGATGTCGACTTCCTCGTCTTGCAGGCGCAAAACGTCTGGATCCGCACGCTCTACGATCGCCACCGCTTTATCGCGCGTGGCAACCTCGGCTGGATTGAAACCGGTGATTTCCAGCGCGTACCGCCGGATCTGCGCTTCTTCGCCGGGGGCGATCGCAGCATTCGTGGTTATAAATACAAATCGATCTCGCCGGAGAACGAACGCGGCAAACTGATCGGCGCCTCAAAACTGGCGACCGGCTCGCTGGAGTACCAGTACAACGTCACCGGGAAATGGTGGGGCGCGGTATTTGTCGACAGCGGCGAAGCGGTGAGCGATATCCGCCGCAGCAACTTTAAAACCGGCACCGGCGTCGGCGTGCGCTGGCAGTCGCCGGTCGGGCCGATCAAGCTCGATTTCGCGGTACCGGTCGGCGATAAAGAGGAGCACGGGTTGCAGTTTTACATCGGGTTGGGGCCAGAATTATGAGTTTATGGAAGAAGATCAGCCTCGGCGTGGTGGCGTTTCTTGTGTTACTGCTGGGCACGGCGATCTTTCTGGTCGGCACCACCAGCGGCCTGCATCTGCTGTTTAAGGCAGCGAACCGCTGGGTACCGGGGCTGGAGATTGGCCAGGTCACCGGCGGCTGGCGCGATCTGTCGCTGAAAAATATCCGCTATACCCAGCCGGGCGTAGCGGTCGACGCGGGGCAGATCCACTTTGCGCTTAACCTCGGCTGCCTGCGCAACAGCAGTGTTTGCGTCAACGATCTGTCGCTGAAAGATATCAACGTGGCGATCGACACCAAAAAGATGCCGCCTGCGCAGAAGGTGGAAGAGGAAGATAGCGGGCCGCTGAACCTCTCCACGCCGTACCCGATTACCCTGAGCCGGGTGGCGCTGGAAAACATCAATATCAAAATCGATGACACCACCGTCTCGCTGATGGATTTTAGCTCCGGCCTCAACTGGCAGGAGAAAAACCTGACCCTGAAACCGACCTCGCTACAGGGCCTGCTGATTGCATTACCGAAAGCGGCCGATGTGGCGCAGGAAGAGGTTCTCGATCCGAAGGTGCACAACCCGAAGCCGGAGGAGAAACCGCTGGGCGAAACGCTGAAAGCGTTGTTTGAGAAGCCGCTGCTGCCGGAAATGCAGGATGTGCATCTGCCGCTCAATCTGAATATTGAAGAGTTTCGCGGTGAGCAGCTACGCCTGACCGGCGATACCGATATCCTGGTGCGCAGCCTGCTGCTAAAAGTGAGCAGCATTGACGGGCAGATGAAACTCGACGCCTTCGATATCGACTCGAACCAGGGCCAGGTCAACGCCACCGGCACCGCGCAACTGCGCGACAGCTGGCCGGTCGATATCACGCTCAACTCGACGCTGAATGTCGATCCGCTGAAAGGCGAGAAGGTTAAGCTGAAAGTGGGCGGCGAAATGCGCAAGCAGCTGGAGCTTGGCGTTAACCTCTCCGGCCCGGTGGACATGGTGCTGCGGGCGCAAACGCGGCTGGCCGAAGCGGGGTTACCGCTCAATCTCGATATCACCAGCCAGCAGCTCTACTGGCCCTTTACCGGCGAGAAGCAGTACCAGGCCGATAACCTGAAGCTGAAGCTCAGCGGCAAAATGACCGACTACGCGCTCTCGTTCCGCACGGCGGTAAAAGGGCAGCAGGTTCCGCCGGCCACCATCACGCTGGACGGTAAAGGCAACGAGCAGCAGATCAGTATCGATAAGCTCTCTATCGCTGCGCTACAGGGCACCACCGAACTGAAAGCGCTGCTCGACTGGCAGCAGGCGATCAGCTGGCGCGGCGAACTGACGCTGAAGGGCATTGATACAGCAAAAGCCTTCCCCGAATGGCCTGCGAAGCTCAATGGACTGGTGAAAACCCGCGGTAGCCTTTACGGCGGCAGCTGGCAGATGGATGTGCCGGAGCTGAAGCTTAACGGCAACGTTAAACAGAACCGGGTCAAGGTCGACGGGCAGCTGAAAGGCAACAGCTACCTGCAATGGGTGATCCCAGGCCTGCACCTTGAACTGGGTAAAAACAGTGCCGATATCAAAGGCGAGTTGGGGGTAAAAGATCTCAACCTTGACGCCAATATTGATGCGCCAGGCCTCGATAACGCGTTACCGGGTCTCGGCGGCACGGCGAAAGGGGTAGTGAAAGTGCGCGGCACCGTCGATGCGCCGCAGGCGCTGGCGGATATTACTGCCAACAATCTGCGCTGGCAGGAGCTCTCCATCGCCCGCGTGCGCGTGGAAGGGGATGTGAAATCCAGCGATCAGATTGGCGGCAAGCTGAACGTGCGCGTTGAGCGTATCGCCCAGCCTGGCGTCAACATCAGCCTGGTGACGCTGGCCGCCGACGGCAATGAGAAGCAGCACAAGTTGCAGCTGCGCGTGCAGGGCGAACCGGTCTCCGGTCAGCTGGCGCTGGCAGGCAGTTTCGATCGCCAGCAGCAGCGCTGGAAAGGGACGCTCAGCGACACGCGTTTCGCCACGCCGGTCGGGCCATGGTCGCTGACGCGCCCGATTGCGCTCGATTACCGCAACCAGGAGCAGAAGATCGCCATTGGCCCGCACTGCTGGCTCAATCCGAATGCCGAGCTGTGCGTGCCACAAACCATTGATGCCGGTGCGGCAGGGCGCGCGGTGGTTAATCTCAACCGTTTCGACCTTGCGATGCTGAAACCGTTTATGCCGGAAGCGACGCAGGCGAGCGGCGTCTTTAGCGGCAAAGCGGATGTCAGCTGGGACAGCACCAAACCGGGTCTGCCGCAGGGGCAGGTGACGCTTGCCGGGCGCGGGGTGAAAGTGACGCAGGAGGTCAACGGTGCACCGCTGCCGGTCGCCTTCGACACGCTGAACCTGAATGCGAAGCTGCAAAACGATCGCGCCGATCTCGGCTGGCTGATGCGGCTGACCAATAATGGCCAGTTCGACGGCCAGATCCAGGTCACCGATCCGCAAGGGCGACGCAATCTCGGCGGAACGGTGAATATTCGCAACTTCTCGCTGGCGATGGCGAATGCCATCTTCAGCCGCGGCGAGAAAGCGGCGGGGACGCTCAATGCCAACCTGCGCCTTGGCGGCAACGCTCAAAGCCCGCAGCTGTTTGGTCAGCTTGGGCTCAATGCGCTGGATGTTGAGGGCAACTTTATGCCGTTCGACATGCAGCCGAGCCAGCTGGCGATGAACTTCAACGGAACCACTTCAACGCTGCAAGGCGTGGTACGCACCAGCCAGGGGCAGATTAACCTCAGCGGCGATGCGGACTGGAGCCAGATCGACAACTGGCGCGCGCGCATTGCGGCAAAAGGCAGCAAGGTGCGCATCACCGTGCCGCCAATGGTACGCCTCGATGTCTCGCCGGATGTGGTGTTTGAAGCGACGCCGAGCCTCTTTACCCTCGACGGCGATGTGGATGTGCCGTGGGCGCGCATTGTGGTGCACGATGTGCCGGAGAGCGCCGTCGGTGTCTCCAGCGATGAGGTGATGCTCAACGACCAGCTGCAACCGGAAGAGGAGCAGCACGCGTCGATCCCGATCAACAGCAATGTGACGGTGCATGTCGGCAATAACGTGCGGCTCTCGGCCTTCGGCCTGAAAGCGCGGCTGACGGGCGATCTGAAAGTGGCGCAGGATAAGCAGGGCCTTGGGCTGAACGGGCAGATCAATATTCCGGAAGGGCGTTTTCGCGCGTACGGGCAGGATCTGATTGTGCGTAAAGGGGAACTGCTCTTCTCCGGCCCGCCGGATCAGCCGCTGCTTAACCTCGAAGCGATCCGTAACCCGGAAGCCACGGAGAACGATGTGATTGCCGGGGTGCGCGTGACCGGCTCTGCGGATGAACCGAAAGCGGAGATCTTCTCCGACCCGGCGATGTCGCAGCAGGAAGCATTGTCCTACCTGCTTCGCGGGCAGGGGCTGGAGAGCGAGCAGAGCGATAGTGCGGCAATGACCTCGATGTTAATTGGTCTTGGGGTTGCGCAAAGTGGGCAGGTTGTGGGTAAAATCGGCGAGACCTTTGGCGTCAGCAACCTGGCGCTGGACACACAGGGCGTCGGCGACTCCTCACAAGTGGTGGTCAGCGGCTATGTGCTGCCGGGTCTACAAGTAAAATATGGTGTAGGAATTTTTGACTCACTGGCGACTCTCACGTTACGTTATCGCCTGATGCCTAAGCTGTATCTTGAAGCGGTGTCTGGCGTAGATCAGGCACTTGATTTGCTCTATCAGTTTGAGTTTTAGCAATGCGAATATTTGTCTACGGCAGTTTACGACGCAAGCAGGGCAACAGCCACTGGATGACCAACGCTCAGTGGCTGGGCGACTTCAGCGTTGAAAATCATCAGCTGTACAGCCTGGGGCACTACCCAGGCGCGGTGCCGGGCAACGGCAGCGTGCTGGGTGAAGTCTATCGCATCGACGCCTCAACGCTCGGTGAGCTGGACGCCCTGCGTACCGCAGGCGGCGAGTATAAACGGCAGTTGATCCAGACGCCGTACGGTGGCGCATGGATGTACGTCTACCAGCGTTCGGTTGAGGGGAAAACCTTGATTGAAAGCGGCGACTGGCTTGACCGCGACCATTATCAAAAGTAGTAATCAGTCACAGAGAACCGCGCCGATGGCGCGGTTTTTTTTGCGCCGCGCATTTTTGCCGGATGGCGCTGCGCTTATCCGGCCTACGTTTAACCGCAACCTCTGTCATCCCGCATGCCGCAGGCGCATTTCGTAGGCCGGATAAGGCCCCGCCGCCATCCGGCAGAATTTGTAGGCCGGATAAGGCATCGCCGCCATCCGGCAAGGCAGGCCAGCGCCGAAATCCGCAGCCGCACTCCGTAGGCCGGATAAGGCATCGCCGCCATCCGGCAAAACAGGCCCGCGCCGAAAGCCGGACGTGCGCACTTCGTAGGCCGGATAAGGCCCCGCCGCCATCCGGCAACCCCAACCCGCACACATAAAAAAAGCCCTGTGCGCATACTGCGCTACAGGGCTTCTCTTACGAAAACGGCTTACTTCTTGGCAGCGCGCTCGAAGGAGGCAACGATTTCAGCTTTCGCCGCTTCAGCGTTGTCCCAACCGTCCACTTTCACCCATTTGCCTTTCTCGAGATCTTTGTAGTGCTCGAAGAAGTGGGTGATCTGCGCTTTCAGCAGTTCCGGCAGGTCGTTCACATCTTTAATGTGATCGTACTCTTTGCTCAGCTTGGTGTGCGGAACCGCAACCAGCTTGGCATCTTCACCAGATTCGTCGGTCATTTTCAGCACGCCAACCGGACGGCAGCGGATCACAGAGCCTGGCTCCAGCGGGTACGGCGTCGGGACCAGCACGTCTACCGGGTCACCATCCAGAGAGAGGGTGTGGTTGATGTAACCGTAGTTGCACGGATAGAACATCGCGGTGGACATGAAGCGGTCAACGAACAGCGCGCCGCTCTCTTTGTCGACTTCGTATTTGATCGGGTCAGCGTTAGCCGGAATTTCGATAACAACATAGATATCTTCTGGCAGATCTTTACCCGCCGGGACGTTGAGTAAGCTCATGTTTGTTTCCTTTAAAATGTGTGGCAAACAAGTGCCGGGTATTATAGCCAACTGGCGGTGAATGTCTTGGGCTCTTTTACTCGCCCGCCACTTTTCAGAGCCTTTACCGGCGCCTTTTTATGACAACTTTGTCCATATCCATAGCAGCATACTGAATAATTTTGTGTAAGCGGTTACAGCGTAAAAATGCGTTTTTGCTATGCCAGTAAATTTCTGCAATTTCAAGGGAGATTCCTGCTGTGTTTCGCCTCCCCTTTTCGCGCGCCAGATCGCAACTGATAACTAACAATTCATTCACTTTTCCGATTTGTGATGTAACTCATTTTGTTACATCTCCGATTGTCTATAGTTTCCCCGCAGGCGAAGTAGTAGCCAACAATAACCCTACGAGGATGCTCTTATGTGGAAGCGTTTACTTCTTGTCACAGCAGTTTCGGCAGCTATGTCGTCTATGGCGATGGCTGCGTCGTTAACCGTGGGATTTTCACAGGTCGGTTCGGAGTCCGGCTGGCGTGCCGCTGAAACCAACGTCGCGAAAAGCGAAGCCAGCAAACGCGGCATTACCCTGAAGATTGCTGACGGTCAGCAAAAACAGGAGAACCAGCTTAAAGCGGTGCGCTCCTTTATCGCGCAGGGCGTTGACGCCATCTTTATCGCCCCGGTGGTTGCAACCGGCTGGGAGCCGGTGCTGAAAGAGGCGAAAGAGGCGAAGATCCCGGTCTTCCTGCTCGACCGCTCCATTGATGTGAAAGATAAATCGCTCTACATGACGACCGTCACCGCTGACAACGTCCTCGAAGGGAAGCTGATTGGTGAATGGCTGGTGAAAACCGTCGCTGGCAAACCGTGTAACGTGGTGGAACTGCAAGGCACCGTTGGCGCAAGCGTTGCCATCGACCGTAAGAAAGGGTTCGCAGAAGCGATCTCTAAAGCTTCTAACATCAAAATTATCCGCTCTCAGTCCGGTGACTTTACCCGTAGTAAAGGGAAAGAGGTGATGGAGAGCTTTATCAAAGCCGAGAACAACGGCAAAAACATCTGCATGGTTTACGCCCATAACGACGACATGGCGATTGGTGCCATTCAGGCCATTAAAGAAGCAGGTCTGAAACCGGGCAAAGATATTCTCACCGGCTCTATCGACGGCGTACCGGATATCTATAAAGCGATGATCGATGGCGAAGCCAATGCCAGCGTCGAGCTGACGCCGAACATGGCAGGCCCGGCATTCGACGCGCTGGAGAAATTCAAAAAGGATGGCACCGAGCCGCCGAAGTTGACCATTACCAAATCCACCCTCTATCTGCCGGATACGGCGAAAGAGGAGCTGGAGAAGAAGAAAAACATGGGTTACTGAGTCCTGTCGTCCCTCTCCCCGCCGGGGAGAGGGCATCTGTGTAAGGGGTCAACAATGAACGCGGAAGCACACCAGGAAATCCTGCGTACCGAAGGCTTAAGTAAATTCTTTCCCGGCGTAAAAGCGCTCGATAACGTGGATTTCTCGCTGCGACGCGGTGAAATCATGGCCCTGCTCGGTGAGAACGGCGCGGGAAAATCGA
This sequence comes from Kosakonia sp. CCTCC M2018092, assembly GCF_003864115.1. NCBI lineage: Bacteria > Pseudomonadati > Pseudomonadota > Gammaproteobacteria > Enterobacterales > Enterobacteriaceae > Kosakonia > Kosakonia sp. CCTCC M2018092. The sequence goes on along the minus strand of NZ_CP034225.1, from coordinate 4,224,123 downwards.
CGCTTATCAAAGCGCTGACCGGGGTTTACCACGCGGATAAGGGCACCATCTGGCTCGAAGGCCAGGCTATTAATCCCAAAAATACCGCCCATGCCCAACAACTGGGGATCGGCACCGTTTACCAGGAAGTGAACCTGCTGCCGAATATGTCGGTGGCGGATAACCTGTTTATTGGCCGCGAGCCGCGTCGTTTCGGCCTGCTGCGCCGCAAAGAGATGGAGCAGCGCGCCAGCAAACTGATGCAATCTTACGGCTTCTCGCTCGACGTGCGCGAGCCGCTTAACCGCTTCTCCGTGGCGATGCAGCAGATTGTCGCCATCTGCCGCGCTATCGATCTCTCGGCAAAAGTGCTGATCCTTGATGAGCCAACTGCCAGTCTTGATACTCAGGAAGTAGAGATGCTCTTCACCCTGATGCGCCAGCTGCGCGATCAGGGCGTCAGCCTCATCTTTGTCACCCACTTTCTCGACCAGGTTTACACCGTTTGCGACCGCATCACCGTGCTGCGCAACGGCAGCTTTGTCGGCTGTCGCGAAACGCGCGAGCTGCCGCAAATTGAGCTGGTGAAGATGATGCTGGGCCGCGAACTGGAGAGTAACGCTCTGCAACGCGCCGGGCGCACGCTGCTCAGCAACAAGCCGGTGGCCGCCTTTAGCAACTACGGCAAGAAAGGGGTGATCGCTCCGTTCGATCTTGAGGTTCGCCCCGGTGAGATCGTCGGCCTCGCCGGGCTGCTCGGCTCCGGGCGCACCGAAACGGCAGAGGTGATCTTTGGCATTAAGCCCGCCGACAGCGGCAGCGCGATGATCAAAGGCCAGCCGCAAACCCTGCGATCGCCTCATCGCGCCTCCTGTCTTGGGATCGGTTTCTGCCCGGAGGATCGCAAAACCGACGGCATTATCGCCGCCGCTTCGGTACGCGAGAATATCGTGCTGGCGCTACAGGCCCAGCGCGGCTGGCTGCGTCCAATCCCGCGTAAAGAGCAGAACGCGATTGCCGAGCGTTTTATCCGCCAATTGGGTATTCGCACGCCGAGCGCCGAACAGCCGATTGAGTTTCTCTCCGGCGGCAATCAGCAAAAAGTGCTGCTCTCGCGCTGGCTGCTGACGCGCCCGCAGTTCCTGATCCTCGATGAACCGACGCGCGGGATTGATGTTGGCGCGCATGCTGAAATCATCCGCCTGATCGAGACCCTCTGCGCCGACGGGCTGGCGCTGCTGGTGATCTCCTCTGAGCTGGAGGAGCTGGTGGGCTATGCGGATCGGGTGATCATCATGCGCGATCGCAAGCAGGTCGCCGAGATCCCGCTCGCCGAGCTTTCCGTTCCGGCGATCATGAATGCCATTGCGGCGTAAGGAGTAGAGTGTGATGCCTCAATCACTGGGCCAACAGGCGCAGCCGAAGCGCCGTTTTAGCTGGCCGACCGGCACGCCGCAGATCTTAGCCCTGCTGCTGGTTTTACTGGTGGACAGCCTGGTCGCGCCCCATTTTTACCAGGTGGTGTTGCAGGATGGCCGCCTGTTCGGCAGCCCGATCGATATTCTTAACCGCGCAGCCCCGGTCGCGCTGCTGGCCATTGGCATGACGCTGGTGATCGCCACCGGCGGCATCGATCTTTCGGTCGGTGCGGTAATGGCGATTGCCGGCGCGACGGCGGCATCATTAACCGTTTCCGGCCATAGCCTGACGGTAGTGCTGCTGGCAGCGCTGGCAACCGGCGTGCTGGCCGGGCTGTGGAACGGCATTCTGGTGGCGATCCTCAAGATCCAGCCCTTTGTCGCCACGCTGATCCTGATGGTCGCCGGGCGCGGCGTCGCGCAGTTGATCACCTCCGGGCAGATCGTCACCTTTAACGCGCCATCGCTGGCGTGGCTCGGCAGCGGCTCGCTGCTGCTCTTCCCAACGCCGGTGATCATCGCGCTGGTGACATTAGTTATCTTCTGGCTCTTTACCCGCAAAACGGCGCTGGGCATGTTTATCGAAGCGGTGGGGATTAATATCCGCGCGGCAAAAAACGCCGGGGTGAATACGCGGCTGGTGGTGATGCTGACCTACGTGCTGAGCGGCGTTTGCGCGGCCATCGCCGGGGTGATTGTCACGGCGGATATTCGCGGTGCGGATGCCAACAACGCCGGGCTGTGGCTGGAGCTGGACGCCATTCTGGCGGTGGTGATTGGCGGCGGCTCGCTAATGGGCGGGCGTTTCAACATTGTGCTGTCGGTGGTGGGCGCGCTGATTATTCAGGGCATGAACACCGGTATTCTGCTCTCCGGTTTTCAGCCGGAACTTAACCAGGTAGTGAAAGCGGTGGTGGTGATGTGTGTGCTGATTGTCCAGTCGCCGCGCTTTATTGCGTTGCTTAAAGGAGTGCGCGGTCATGATAAAACGTAACCTGCCGTTGATGATCACGCTGGGCGTTTTCGTGCTCGGCTATCTCTACTGCCTGACGCAGTTTCCCGGCTTCGCCTCGACGCGCGTCATCTGTAATATCCTGACGGATAACGCCTTTCTTGGCATTATCGCCGTCGGCATGACCTTTGTGATCCTCTCCGGCGGTATCGATCTCTCCGTCGGCTCGGTGATCGCCTTCACCGGCGTCTTTCTGGCAAAAGCGATTGGTGCCTGGGGCATCTCGCCGCTGCTCGCCTTTCCGCTGATTTTACTGATGGGCTGCGCCTTCGGTGCCTTTATGGGGCTTTTGATCGACGCACTGAAAATCCCGGCCTTTATCATCACCCTCGCCGGGATGTTCTTCCTGCGCGGCGTCAGTTATCTGCTGTCGGAAGAGTCGATTCCCATTAACCACCCGATGTATGACACCCTCTCCAGCCTCGCCTGGACCATCCCCGGCGGCGGGCGGCTGAGTGCGATGGGGCTGCTGATGCTGATGGTGGTGGTGGTCGGTATTTTCCTTGCTCACCGCACCCGTTTTGGCAACGAAGTGTACGCCATTGGCGGCAATGCCACCTCGGCGAACCTGATGGGCATCTCGACGCGCAGCACCACGATTCGCATCTATATGCTCTCAACGGGGCTGGCAACGCTTGCCGGGATTGTCTTCTCGATCTACACCCAGGCGGGCTATGCGCTTGCGGGCGTGGGCGTCGAGCTGGACGCGATTGCCTCGGTAGTGATCGGCGGCACGCTGCTGAGCGGCGGCGTTGGCACGGTGCTTGGTACGCTGTTCGGCGTGGGGATTCAGGGACTGATTCAGACCTATATCAACTTCGACGGTACGCTCAGCTCCTGGTGGACGAAGATCGCCATCGGCATCCTGCTGTTTATCTTTATCGCCCTGCAACGCGGCCTGACGGTGCTGTGGGAGAGCCGACAGAACTCGCCGGTGACGCGGGTAAGCCCAACGGCAACAAAGTAACAAGATATTGAAATTGCTATTTTTCTTCTAAAGGAATTCCGGTAGCGGTCGATAACTGTCGAATGGGCTTAATTTACGCCAAAAAGTTCTTCGCTACCGGAATCCACATCATGCTTAAAACGCTTTCGATCCGTACGGGCTTACTTTCTCTGCTGGCTGTTATGACTCTTCTGCTGCTGCTGGTCAGCGGTATCGGTATTTATGCGCTCAATAAGAGCTCCGCTTCGCTGGCGCGAATCAACCAGCTACAGGGCGAAAAGATGGCGCGCCTGAACAGCGGCTACACCATGATTCTGCGCGCGCGCAACGAAGCGGGCCAGGCGGTGCGCATGATGGAGGTGGGCCTGCTGGATGATGCAGCCAACTCCGTAAAACTGATCAATAACGAAATCGCGCTCGGTGAGCACTCTCTAACTGGCGTTATCAGCGCGGGCGTTGATGATGAGCAGGGCGCAGCGCTGCTGGCAAAGGTGGCGAAAAGCTATGGCGATTACGTCAGCCAGGGCATTAAGCCGATGCAGGACGCGCTCAACCAACAGAGCGCCGATGCCTATTACGAACTCCTCGAAAGCAAACTGATCCCCGTCTCCCGCCAGTTCGATAACGATATGCAGGCCTTCCAGGCGTGGGGCGAAGCGCGCGGTAAAACCGAAGTGGCGGCGGTGCAGAGCAGTAAGCGCTTTGTTATGTCGCTGATTTTTGTGGTCGCGCTGCTGGTGGCCGGGATTATCGTGCTCGCCTGGCTGGCGCTGCGCCATATGCTGCTTAAACCCCTCGACACCTCGATTCAACAACTGGAACAGGTGGCGGCGGGCAACCTGATTGCCGCGAAAACCGAGGTGACGGGAAAAGAGTTTAACCGCCTGAACGCGGCGATTGAGGAGATGCGCCATGCGCTGATCGGCTCCGTGATGCGCGTGCGCGATGCCAGTTCGCAGATTGATACCGGCAGCCGGGAGCTGGCGGCAGGCAACCTCGATCTCTCGCAGCGCACCGAATCCACCGCCACTTCGCTGGAGCAGACCGCCGCCAGCATGGAGCAGATCACCGCCACGGTGAAACTTAACGCCGACAACGCCGAGCAGGCGCATAAGCTGGCGAAAGCGGTTTCTGATACCGCCGATCGCGGCAGCGAAATGGTCTGCTATGTGATTGAGAAAATGCGCGATATTGCTGGCAGTTCCGATCGCATCGCCGATATTCTTAGCGTGATCGACGCCATTGCTTTCCAGACCAACATTCTGGCGCTTAACGCCGCCGTTGAAGCGGCGCGCGCGGGTGAGCAGGGCAGAGGCTTTGCGGTAGTGGCGGGTGAAGTACGCAGCCTCGCCAGCCGCAGCGCCGACTCCGCGAAAGAGATCCGCCAGCTTATCAGCAGCTCGCAGGCGCAGGTCTCCGAAGGCAGCGATCTGGCGATGCAGGCTGGAGAAACGATGGACGAAATCGCCGAAGAGGTGTTGCGCATGACTAAATTAATGCGCGAGATAGCCAATGCGTCCCAGGAGCAGAGCCGCGGTATTGAGCAGGTTAATATTGCAGTAAGTCAGATGGATGAAACGGCGCAGCAGAATGCGGCGCTGGTACAACAATCGTCTGCGGCGACGCGCTCGCTGGAGCAGCAATCACGAGAGCTGCTTGAAGCGATGGCGTCGTTCCGTTTGCAGACGCAAGCATAATCAAAGGTAAGGTGTCATGGCTGTATGTATTCAATGTGATAGCGAGGCGCTGAAGGGCAGCGACTATTGTGCCGTCTGCGAGGAGCGCGAGTTTAAAAAGATCCGCGGCTGGCTCTATCTCCCGGCGCTGGGGTTGGTTGCGTCGATCATCGTCAACCTGATATCCATTAACTTTACGCTGCGCTTTTTAATGGAGAACTTCGCGCTGATTGGCTCGGGGCAGAAAGGGATCCTCTTTTTCGAGCTGGCGTCGTTTGTCGGCATGTTTGCCTATGCGCTGTTTGTCAGCAGCCTCTTTTTCCGTAAGAAGCGTCAGCTGCCGCGGCATTACATTGTACTGGTGGGGGTGGGTACGGCCTTTGTCGCCGTCGATCTGCTGTTGGGGCACCACTATCTGGATGTGCCTTATGTCTTTGAGACGGTGAAACCGCTGGTGCGCAATGTGCTGAGCGCCTGTATCTGGATCCCTTACTTCATCGTGTCCGAACGCGTGAAGCGTACCTTTGTGAAGTAACGATTTGCCGGAGGGCAATTGCGCCCTCCGGCAATCACAAGCTATTACGCGTCCGGGTACTCACGCATATAACGCTCAACATCATCCACCATATGCTCATTGCCGACGAAGAACGGACGGCGCTGGTGCAGGCTCTCTGGCTGGATATCAAGAATACGCTCTTTCCCGTCGCTCGCTTTGCCGCCGGCCTGCTCCGCGAGGAAGGCCATCGGGTTGCACTCATACAGCAGGCGCAGTTTCCCTTGCGGGTGGCTGGCGGTGCTCGGGTAGAGGTAGATGCCGCCTTTCAGCAGGTTACGGTGGAAATCCGCCACCAGTGAACCGATGTAGCGCGAGGTGTAAGGGCGGTGGGTCGCTTTATCCTCTTCCTGGCAGAACTTGAGGTACTTCTTCACGCCCTGCGGGAATTTGATGTAGTTCCCTTCGTTAATCGAGTAGGTGTTGCCGCGTTCCGGGAAGCGCATGCGCTCCTGGGAGAGGCAGAAGACGCCGAGTGACGGATCGTAGGTGAAGGCGTGAACGCCACAGCCGGTGGTGTAAACCAGCATCGTCGACGAGCCGTAAACCACATAACCGGCGGCAACCTGTTTGTTGCCCGGTTGCAGGAAGTCCTCTTCGGTAACCGGCGTGCCAACAGGCGTAACGCGGCGGTAGATAGAGAAGATGGTGCCAACAGAGACGTTAACGTCGATGTTGGAGGAGCCATCCAGCGGATCCATCAGCACCACGTATTTAGCGTGTTCGCACCCTTCGAAAACGACGATCTCATCTTCTTCTTCAGAGGCGATACCGGCGACGATGTCGCGGGCGCGCAGCGCGGATTTCAGTTTCTCGTTCGCAAACAGGTCGAGTTTTTGCTGCACTTCGCCCTGTACGTTCTCAGCACCGCTGGCACCCAGGATATCGACCAGACCGGCCTTATTGATATCGCGATGAATGATCTTGGCGCCCAGTTTTATCGCCGACAGTAAAGCAGTCAGTTCACCCGTGGCATGCGAGAACTCATGCTGCTTTTCGACAATAAATTCACCTAACGTTTTCATAACACTTTCCCTGCATTTTTGAATATGGAGTAAAGCGATTGTAGCCTGCGGTTTTCAGCATGTTTGGCGAAGAAGTTCAGGGCCGTTTACCAACGAAACGGTAACAACCCGAGCTTTCGCAAACGAAAACGCAGCGGACATGCAACAATACTAACAAACATTCAAAACTTCGCGCACAGGTGAATCGCGCCAGCGGGGTACGGATTATCCTGAAATGCATTTCTCAGACGTTAAACATATGCGTAAAATGTGCGCCAGGTTAAGCAAGGATAATGACGTATGCGCATTCATATTTTGGGGATTTGTGGCACTTTCATGGGCGGGCTGGCAATGCTGGCGCGCTCGCTGGGCCACCAGGTAACGGGTTCGGATGCCAATGTCTATCCGCCGATGAGCACGCTGCTTGAGAAGCAAGGCATTGATTTAATTCAGGGATATGATGCAAGCCAGCTCGATCCCGCGCCGGATTTGGTTATCATCGGCAATGCGATGACCCGCGGAAACCCGTGTGTCGAAGCGGTGCTGGAGAAGAACATTCCGTTTATGTCCGGCCCGCAATGGCTGCATGATTTTGTACTGCGCGACCGCTGGGTTGTGGCGGTTGCCGGTACGCACGGCAAAACCACCACCGCCGGGATGGCGACCTGGATCCTCGAAGCCTGCGGCTATAAACCCGGTTTTGTCATCGGCGGCGTGCCAGGCAATTTCGATGTTTCCGCGCGCCTCGGCGAGAGCGATTTTTTCGTTATCGAAGCTGACGAGTACGACTGCGCCTTCTTCGATAAGCGCTCCAAATTCGTCCATTACTGCCCGCGCACGCTGATCCTCAACAACCTTGAGTTCGATCACGCGGACATTTTTGACGATCTGAAAGCGATCCAGAAGCAGTTCCACCACCTGGTGCGCATCGTGCCGGGGCAGGGGAAAATCATCTGGCCGGAAAACGATATCAACCTGAAACAGACGATGGCGATGGGCTGCTGGAGCGAGCAGGAGCTGGTGGGCGATCAGGGCCACTGGCAGGCGAAGAAACTGACCACCGATGCTTCAAACTGGGAAGTGTGGCTGGATGGCGAATGCGTCGGCCAGGTCAACTGGGGCCTGGTGGGCGAGCACAACATGCATAACGGCCTGATGGCGATCGCCGCTGCGCGTCATGTTGGCGTTACGCCTGCGGATGCCGCCAACGCGCTCGGCTCGTTTATCAACGCCCGCCGCCGCCTTGAGCTGCGCGGTGAAGCGCACGGCGTCTGCGTATATGACGATTTTGCGCACCACCCGACGGCAATCCTCGCCACGCTCGCCGCGCTGCGCGGCAAAGTGGGCGGCACGGCGAAGATCATCGCCGTGCTGGAGCCGCGCTCCAACACCATGAAGATGGGGCTGTGCAAAGATGACCTCGCGCCGTCGCTGGGCCGCGCCGATGAAGTCTTCCTCCTGCAACCGCAGCATATTCCCTGGCAGGTTGCGGAAGTGGCGGAGGCCTGTATCCAGCCTGCGCACTGGAGCGCGGATGTCGATACGCTGGCGGATCAGATTGTGAAAAGCGCCCAGCCGGGCGATCACATTCTGGTGATGAGTAACGGCGGCTTTGGCGGCATTCACCAGAAGCTGCTCGATAAGCTGGAGAAAAAAGCGCAGCTCGCGGCTGAAAAAGCCTGATAGCTGACGCGTAAAAAAACCGCGCACGGGAGACCGGCGCGGTTTTTTTTATGCCTGGCGTTACTCTTTCGCCATCGGCGTATCACTAGATTGCGGCACTTTGTCGCCCTGAATGGTTTTCACGCGCTCTTCAACTTTCGCCACCTGATCGCGGTTGTGCAGCAGAGTATAAGTGAGGTCGAAACGGGTGCTCTGGCCAGCCTGAAGTTGTTTAACGCGTTTCTGCTCGCGCTCGATGGTCACCGGGTAGGCGTAGCTGGTGCCCGGCTCGATACCGGTGACGTACCCCTGTTTTTCGGTATCGGTGTTTTTCCACAGCGTCAGCACTGGCAGCTGATCGGTGTTGTAGTCAATCGCCACGCCTTTATCGCCCGCTTTATTCAGCAGCGCGGCGACCGTCTGCTTGTTCGCATCGGCCAGTGGTTTGATATTAAAGACCATTTCGTCGAAGCCTTTGGTCGGCCCGGCATAGGTTTGCCACGTTTTCATGCCGCCTTTGGCGTAGTCATTGAACGGGCTGACGCTCTCCAGCGGCGTGATAAAGCGCGCACCCTCTTCGAGGATCGGTTTGCTGAAGTTGCTGTGATAGATGATCTGATAATCATGCGGGTAGTCAGCGTGGTTGGTCAGCACATCATGCAGGCTGAAGCTGTTGCTGCCCGGAATGTAGCGCAGCTCCATCTCGGTTTGCAGATCCGCTTTCTTAAAAGTGCTCTCTTTCACCAGCCCGCGAATGCGGATCTCATACGGCGCTTTTTCGCTGACATCGACGGAAACCTGCGAGGCAGGCGTGTTACCCGCTTTACCATGCAGGGTGTAAAGCTGCCCGTCAGCCGTGACCGGGTGACCCGTCCACTCATAGCCGCAGCGCACCACCATTTCGTTGAAGCCTTCCAGCCAGCCAAGACCGTTGCGGCTCTCCAGGTTGATAAACGCCGGGTTCACCACCTCTTTCACCGGCGAACTCCAGCCCATATGCACACCAAAACCATCGGCGTAGAGTAAATTCATGCCGCGCGTTGGGCTAAGGGCAATGGTCAGGCCGTTTTTGCTGGTCAGCTTGATGACTTTGCTCCCCTCCTGCTTGCCGCCGTGCAGCACCACCTGTTCAATGCTGAACTGCTGATCTTTAATGTTCAGCTGATCGCTGGTGATACGCCAGTTTCCCTGCTCGATGTTGCCTTCAGCACTTGTCAGCACCCAGGTTTTTGCCATCACCGGCGCGGACACCAGCAGCGCAATAGCGGAGAGCATCACGGTCTTTTTCATCTTATTTTCCTTTTTAGCTGAATCGATTACCTGCGTTACAGCAGGAATCTACGTTTTGCGCCGCCAGGAAAATGTGATCCGTTTCATCTGCTGAAAATGAGCGTCGGGCAGAGGCGGAAAGGGAGATATTGATCTCGTTTATTGATGAAATGAAACTAATGGAGGGTGTGAATATGTGAAGTAGCGTGATTTTAGCTTTAACGTTTCAGCTTGCCGGGGATAAAAAACCCTCTTCGGTTAAAGAGGGTTCTGTGCGGTTTAGCTCTCTTCGCTGCTCTCTGCGAGTTCACGCAGATACTGGAAGATCAAACGCGCGGTTTTTGGCGGCTTGTTGCTCTCTTTCTCTTTCTTGGCGTTGCGGATCAGCGAGCGCAGTTGCTGACGGTCAGCATTTGGCCACAGATTCAGCACGTCCGGCACCGCGTCATCACCCTCTTCAATCAGGCGATCGCGCAGGTGCTCAAGCTTATGGAAGAAAGCGACCTGCTGGTTATGGCGGTTTTTCAGCTTATCCAGCGCCTGGCGAATCGGCTCGACATCGCGTTGACGCAGCATTTTACCGATCAACTGCAACTGACGGCGGCGACCCTCTTTCTTGATGCGCTGCGCCAGCTCAATGGCGTCGCGCAGATCCTGGTCGAGCGGGATCTTATCCAGCGCATTTTTTCCCAGCTCTACCATTTCAGCGCCAAGCTGCTTTAACTCTTCAGCATCGCGCTTAATTTCACTCTTACTGACCCAGATGATCTCATCATCTTCGTCTTCGCTCTCGTTACCGGGCACGTCGTCGAGCCAGTCGTCGGGCTGCTTTGTCATCTCAGGCTCCTTAAAAAAGAGGCTAATGTTACCAGTTAAGGCGCGCACTGAAAAACGGTTCTCTGTTAGACTTCAAAGATTCTCTCCCTTAATTATGGCATTGGCGATGAAAGTAATCACACAAGTGGCACAACAGCGCAAAGTTCTGGAAGAAGCGGTCGCAACCGCGCTTGATCTGGCTTCAGGCCGTTCGGATGGCGCGGAAGTGGCGGTCAGCAAAACCACCGGTATCGGCGTCAGCACCCGCTATGGTGAAGTGGAGAATGTCGAATTTAACAGCGATGGTGCCCTGGGCATCACCGTTTATCACCAGAACCGCAAAGGCAGCGCCTCGTCGACGGATCTGAGCCCGGAGGCGATTGCGCGCACGGTTCAGGCGGCGCTTGATATTGCCCGCTACACCTCGCCAGACCCGTTCGCTGGCGTGGCAGAAAAAGAGCTGCTGGCCTTTGACGCCCCGGATCTCGATCTTTTCCACCCGGCGGAAGTGACCCCCGATGAAGCAATTGAGTGGGCGGCGCGCGCCGAGCAGGCGGCGCTGAAAGCGGACAAACGCATCAGCAACACCGAAGGCGGCAGCTTCAACAGCCACTACGGCATTAAAGTCTTCGGCAACAGCCACGGCATGTTGCAGAGCTACTGCTCCAGCCGCCACTCGCTGTCGAGCAGCGTGATTGCCGAAGCGAATGGCGATATGGAGCGCGATTACGCCTACACTATTAGCCGTGATATCAAAGAGTTAAAAACGCCGGAGTGGGTGGGTGAAGAGTGCGCCCGCCGCACGCTGTCGCGCCTCTCGCCGCGTAAACTGTCGACCATGAAAGCGCCGGTGATTTTCGCTAATGAAGTGGCGACCGGGCTGTTTGGTCACCTGGTTGGCGCCATTGCTGGCGGCGCGGTCTACCGCAAATCGACCTTTTTACTCGATTACCTCGGCAAACAGATCCTGCCGGAGTGGTTAACCATTGAAGAACATCCGCACCTGCGTAAAGGGCTGGCCTCCACGCCGTTCGATAGCGAAGGCGTGCGCACCGAGCGCCGCGATATCGTGAAAGAGGGCGTGCTGATGCAGTGGCTGCTGACCAGTTACGCGGCGCGCAAACTGGGGCTGAAGAGCACCGGTCACGCGGGCGGTATTCACAACTGGCGCATTGCCGGGCGCGGCCTGAGCTTTGAGCAGATGCTGAAAGAGATGGGCACTGGTCTGGTGGTCACCGAGCTGATGGGCCAGGGCGTGAGCGGTATTACCGGGGATTATTCGCGAGGCGCGTCTGGTTTCTGGGTAGAAAACGGTGAAATTCAGTATCCAGTGAGCGAAATTACCATTGCCGGCAACCTGAAGGATATGTGGCGCAATATTGTTACTATCGGTGACGATATCGAACAGCGCAGCAACATCCAGTGTGGTTCAGTGTTGCTGCCGGAGATGAAGATCGCCGGACAATAATTCGTGGCGCGGCGTTCTGCGCCTTAAAGCGTGATAATAAAAAAGGAAATGAGCAATGCGTAAAAACCTGTTAGCGATCCTTGCGGTGTCGTCGTTGTTTGTGGGTTCAGCGGTCTTTGCCGCTGACCTTGAAGATGATATGGAAACGCTGAATGACAACTACAAAGTGGTGCAGAAAACCGACGATGCTTCTGAGTTGAAAGAGGCGTTAGGGAAAATGCGCACCGCCGCGCAGGACGCCCAGAAAGAGACCCCGCCGAAGCTGGAAGGTAAAGCGCCAGACAGCCCGGAGATGAAAGATTTCCGCCACGGTTTTGATATTTTGATTGCCCAGATCGATGGCGCGATGAAGCTGGCGAACGAAGGCAAAGTGAAAGAAGCGAAGGCGGCAGCGAAGGATATTGCCGGTACCCGCAATACCTATCATCAGAAATTCCGTTAACCGAATTCCATCAGGAAAGGGCCGCCACCTCACCGTCGCGGCCCTTTTTTTATGCCGTTTTCCGGCATACGTGATGCGCCGTTGTAGGCCGGATAAGGCGCAGTCGCCATCCGGCAATACTTCCGCGGCACCATTGTCGGATGGCGCGTTACACGCTTATCCGGCCTACCAAACCGTACCTACAGCCACACCGATATTGCTTTTACCCAAGATCTCACAGCGAGGGGTTGTGTCCCCGCTGAAATCGGCGAACCGAAGCGTGAATGACAAGGTCTGGACGCCATGGATGGCGGACAGAGGCGAACCGAGACAGGATGTCGAGTCGAGCCGGCCGCAGTCAGGCACGTGGGAGGTGAGCGCAGTGCGCAGCACCGATTTCCTCGCGGGGCCGCGGGGATTGACAAGGGGAGCGCGGCCGCTTCCCTTGTCCCGTTCACCGCATAAGAGATTAATGAAACTCCCGAACGCATGGTGAACGGAACCATTCCACCGTGGTAACCCCATTGCCGGATGGCGGCTCCGCCTTATCCGGCCTACGCCGTTTCAGCGGCCCCCCAATAAGCAAACCTTATCCCCCTCACACTTTCTCCTCTCGCTTGCCCCTTTTTTTCTGCTCCATCGGGCATGAAATCCCACCCTCATCGCCCAACGTTGTGACCGCCGTTCAGTGAAAAATCCCCCCGCGCGCTTTTTTTGTGGCGCAGATCACTAACGCCCTCCCGGTTTCCACTTCGAAGTGGAAAACTCCTCGCTACAAACTCTGCCTTCGCGCCGTTAGCTTTATCCCTGAGCCATCAACGGGGTACGACGAGTGAATAACGGAGCGGTAATGAACGATGCGACCATACAGGCGGCGCAAACGGCAACCCTGGCGGAGCGCATGCTGTCGCAGGTCTACACCTTGCTTCATGCGCAGAACATCACGCCGAATGCGGTGCAGCAGCAGATGCTGACCTCCCATCTTCGCGCGATGGCGCACCGGTCGGTGACCGGCGAGCCGCTGCCGGAAGTGGATGCCAGCCTGTTTGATGAGATCTCGCCTGAATCAATGCGCCTCGCCCATGACGTGGTGGCGGCGTTTGGCAATCTCCCGCAAGAAGAGGCCTGGCTGCTGTCAGTGCACTTCGAAGTGGCAAAAGAGAACCTTTAAGGAGCAAACCATGGAACAGATTACCGTAGTGATTGGCGACCGCCTGGGCAAAGGGCAGAAAGTTGCGGCAGGCGTCGAGAAAGCGGGCGGCCGCGCGGTAGTGGTACCGGGCGTGGCGGCAGATATGAAACTCGGCGATGTGATGAACGCGGAAAACGCCACCTTCGGCATCTCCTTTTGCGGCAGCGGCGGCGCAGGCGCCATCACCGCGCAGAACAAATATGGCTATAAAGCGAAACACGGCATGCGCTCCATCGACGAGGGCGTCACCGCCATCAACGAAGGGTGCAAAGTACTCGGTTTCGGCTTTATGGATAAAGAAGAGTTAGGCGAGCGCCTGGTGCAGGCGTGGCAGAAAAAACACGGCGCATAACCATGAAAGAACAGTTCACCACCACGGTCAGGGTGAAGGGCAAGGGCGACGCCAAAACGCGCGCCTTTGCTGACGCGCTGAACCATGTTCAGGCCGCGGTGATGAAGGCGTCGCCGCACATTTTACTGCGTATTGAGCCACAGGATGTGCAGGTCGTTCAGGCGCAGGAAACGACGCGCAAAGAGGCCTTTCTGTTCCTCTTTCTGCGTCGCGAAAGACGCTCGTACAGTGTGGAGCTGGACGTGACCGTCAACGTGACCGCCATCAATCTCGATAAGGTGGAGTTCGTCACGCACTAACTTACCGCATACCCCGCAGGCGTTGCTGGCAGGGTAGAAGAGGGCAGACTGATGTTCTTACTCATACTAATAAAATCGCTCATTATCGGCGGCCTGGTCGGCGTCGGTGTGGGCGCCGGGGCTGCACGCATGTTTCACGCGCCAACCACTCAGGGAATGGGCGCATTTCGTACACTGGGCGAGCTGAACTCCTGCGAAGGGGATCCGGCTTCGCACTTCTCCTTTGGTTTAGGCTTCTTCTTTAACGCCTGGGCTTCGTCGGTAGCGGCGGGTTCGTTCACCCAGGACGTTGACCACCGCATCATTCCGAACTGGGGCGCGGCGGCGCTGATGGTCAAGAACCGCAACGTCGGCGAAACCCTGCACAATCCGAAAAAGATGGCGATTGCCTGTGGCTTGATCGGCATGGTGGTCGTCACCTTCCTTAACCTCACCGCTTCCTCCGTGCCAGCCGCGCTGCAAGTCACCGCCGTCAAAGTGCTGGTACCCGCCGCTAACCTGCTGGTCAACACCATCATGCCGGTGATCTTCTGGCTGGCGGCGATCGACGCGGGCAAAAAATCGGGCTTCTGGGCGACAGTATTCGGCGGCGCAGCACAGCTGATTATGGGCAACGCCGTACCGGGCCTGGTGCTCGGCATCCTGATTGGTAAAGGGGTGGAAGAGAGCGGCTGGAACCGCGTCACCAAAGTGATGATGAGCGCCATTGTCGCCCTGTTTGTGCTGAGCGCCTTCTTCCGCGGCTTCGATCTGAAAATGATTGAGTCATTCCACCTGAGCGCGCCGAACTGGCTGGAGCTCATCCACAACTCGCTGAGCGGCAAATAAGGATCTGCAATGGAAGAGAATAAAGGCTTCTGGTACGCCGACTGGTCATTCCCGATCTTCGTTGGTCTGCTCTCCTCCGGCGTCTTTGCCGGAACGCACATGTACTACCTCTACGGCATCGGCGCGTTTAACGAAGTGGCGTTTGTCTCGATGCTGCGCGCGGGCATGGATACCGGCGTTTACGGCGCGGTCGCCGCCTTCGGTGCCAGCTTCCTGTTTGCGCGCATTATCGAAGGGTCGCTGGTCGGCATTCTCGATATTGGCGGCGCGATCCAGACCGGCGTTGGGCTTGGCGTCCCGGCGCTGCTGCTCGGCGCGGGCTTTGTCTTCCCGGTCGCCAACTTTGTTGCCTCGCTGGCAACCGGGCTGGTGATTGGCCTGGCGATTGGTTACCTGATCATTCTGGCGCGTAAATTCACCATTAATCAGAGCGACTCCACCTACGGCGCAGACGTAATGATGGGTGCGGGTAACGCTTCCGGTCGTTTTCTTGGCCCGCTGATTATCTTAAGCGCCATGACCGCCTCGATTCCGATTGGCATTGGCTCGCTGGTGGGCGCGCTGCTCTTTTACCTCTGGCAAAAGCCGATTACCGGCGGCGCTATCCTCGGCGCAATGTTGCTGGGCGCGATCTTCCCGGTCGCACTCTGATCGATACGGGTGCTGCGGCACCCGTCACTTCTGGAGAGAGATATGTTTGATTTACTCCTGCGCCGGGCGCGTCTGGTGGACGATACGGTAACGGATATTGCCCTCAGCGACGGGAAAATCGCAGCACTTGGTGAGATTAGCGGCCCGGCGGTGAAAACCGTCGATCTGGCGGGCAAACACTATGTCAGCGCCGGGTGGATCGACTCCCACGTCCACTGCTACCCCAACTCGCCGATTTACCACGACCAGCCGGACAGCGTCGGGATTGAAACCGGCGTCACCACGGTTATCGATGCTGGCAGCACCGGCGCGGATGATATTGATGACTTCTACGCCATCACCCGCCAGGCCACGACCGACGTTTACGCCCTGCTTAATATCTCGCGCGTCGGGCTGATTGCGCAGAACGAGCTGGCGAACCTCGACAATATCGACGCCCGCGCTGTACGCGACGCCGTGCAGCGCCACCCCGATTTTGTTGTTGGCCTGAAGGCACGCATGAGCAGCAGTGTGGTTGGTGACAACGGCATCACGCCGCTGGAGCGCGCGAAGGCGATGCAGCAGGAGAATGGCGATCTGCCGTTGATGGTGCATATCGGCAATAACCCGCCGAATCTCGATGAGATTGCCGACCTGCTGAGCGCCGGGGACATCATCACCCACTGCTACAACGGCAAGCCGAACCGCATTCTGACGCCGGGCGGCGAACTGCGCGCTGCGGTGACTCGCGCCATTACGCGCGGCGTGCGCCTCGATGTCGGCCACGGCAGCGCCAGCTTCAGCTTTGCGGTGGCGAAGCAGGCCATCGGCCTCGGTATTTTGCCGCACACCATCAGTTCCGATATCTACTGCCGCAACCGCATTGATGGCCCGGTGCGATCGCTGGCGAACGTGATGTCCAAGTTTCTCGCCATCGGCCTCTCGCTGCCGCAGGTGATCGCCTGCGTGACCGACCACGCCGCCGACGGCCTGCGCCTGGCGAAGAAGGGGCGTCTGGCGGTTGGCTTCGATGCCGATCTGACAATTTTCGATCTTCGCCGCCAGCCGGTGCTGTTCAATGATGCAGAGAACAGCGCCTTGCAGGCCGACCAGTTACTTACGCCGCTGGCCGCCATTCGCGCGGGCCGGGGCTATCTGACCGAACAAGGGAGGGCAGAGCATGTCTTCGATTTATGAGAAGTACCAGTTAAAACAGGTGATTAATGCCTCCGGGCGCATGACGGCGCTCGGCGTCTCGACCCCGCGCCCGGAAGTGGTGGAGGCGGCGTTGCAGGGCATGAACCACTACTTCGAAATGAAAGACCTGGTGAATAAAACCGGCGACTACATCGCGAAGCTGCTGGATGTGGAAGGCGCGACCGTCGTCTCCTGCGCCTCGGCCGGGCTGGCGCAAGCCGTTGCTGCCGTGCTGGTGAAAGAGAGCGACTGGCTGCTGGAGAACCTGCACAGCACCAAGATCGAAAATAATGAGATTGTTTTGCCGCGCGGGCACAACGTGAACTACGGTGCGCCGGTTGGCACGATGGTGGCGCTTGGCGGCGGCAAAGTGGTTGAAGCCGGTTACGCCAACGAATGCTCCGCCGATCAGCTGGCGGCGGCGATCTCCCCACGCACGGCGGCGATCCTCTTTATCAAGTCCCATCACTGTGTGCAGAAGAGCATGCTCAGCGTCGAGCAGGCCGCCGTGGTGGCGCGTAAACATAACCTGCCGCTGATTGTCGATGCCGCTGCCGAAGAGGATTTGCAGTGCTACTACCGGGCCGGGGCCGACCTGGTGATCTACAGCGGCGCGAAAGCGATTGAAGGGCCAACCAGCGGGCTGGTGATTGGCAAAACGCAATACGTCGAGTGGGTGAAACGCCAGACGGCGGGCATTGGCCGCGCGATGAAGGTGGGCAAAGAGGGCATTCTTGGCCTCACCTGCGCCATCGAGCACTACCTCAGCGCGAAAAAGGAGAGCGGGGCGGAGATGGTCGCCAAAATGACGCCTTTTATTGAACAGCTCAATAGCCTTAATGGCGTTAGCGCCCGCGTGGTGTGGGACAGCGCCGGGCGAGATATCGCCCGCAGTGAAATCAAATTTGATGAAGCCGTCACCTGCATTGCTACCGGTGAGCTGGTCGAGGCCCTCAAACAGGGCGAGTACGCCATCTATTTTCGCGGCTACAAAGCCAATGAAGGGATTATCGAAGCCGATGTGCGCAGCGTCAGCGCCGAGCAACTGACCATCATCGCGCAACGCATCGCCGAGGAAATGAATAAGGAGCCACGCCCATGAAACTGACCCCCAACTTTTACCACGACCGCGTATGTCTGAACGTGCTGGCAGGCAGCATTGATAACGCCAGCGCCATCTATGAAGCGGCGGAAGGGCATGTGCTGGTCGGCGTGCTGTCAAAAAACTACCCGGATATCGACTCGGCGGTGGCCGATATGCGCCAGTACGCGCTGAGGATCGATAATGCGCTCTCAGTCGGCCTCGGTGCGGGCGATCCGAACCAGTCGGCGATGGTCAGCGCCATCTCCCGCGAAGTGCAGCCGCAGCATGTGAACCAGGTCTTTACTGGCGTAGGCACCAGCCGCGCGCTGCTTGGGCAGAACGAGACGGTGGTTAATGGTCTGGTGTCGCCCACCGGCACGCCGGGGCAGGTAAAGATCTCAACCGGGCCGCTCAGCAGCCAGGCCGCCGATGCGATTGTGCCGGTGGAAACGGCGATTGCCCTGCTGAAAGATATGGGCGGCAGCTCAATCAAATATTTCCCGATGGGCGGGTTGCAATGCCGCGAGGAGTACAAAGCCGTAGCCGAAGCCTGCGCGCGACACGACTTCTGGCTGGAGCCGACCGGCGGCATCGATCTGGAGAATTTCAGCGAGATCGTCGAAATAGCGCTGGCGGCGGGCGTCAGCAAAATCATTCCGCACATTTATAGTTCAATTATTGATAAGGTGAGTGGCGAGACCCGCCCGGCGGATGTCCGCCAGCTGCTTATGATGACTAAAGCGCTGGTGTAAGGCCTGTCGCCGGGGTTACCCGGCCTGATTATCTGGATATATATCAGCAATCTCCGGCACTTTTAACCATGAGGTAACGACGTGCGATTTCCGAACCAACGTTTAGCGCAACTCTTCAGCCTGCTGCAAAACGAGACGCTGCCGCAGGATGAGCTGGCGCAGCGGCTGTCGGTCTCCACGCGTACCGTCCGTGCTGATATCACTGCGCTCAATGCGTTGCTGGAGAACCACGGCGCGCAGTTTATTTTGAGCCGCGGCAGCGGTTACCAGCTGAAGGTGCTCGATGCCGCGCTTTACCATGCGCTGCAAGCCACCCGTCCGCGCGCGCTGCGCATTCCGCGCACCGGGCCGGAGCGGGTGCATTACCTGGTGGTGCGCTTCCTCACCTCGGCCTTCTCGCTCAAGCTTGAAGATCTGGCCGACGAGTGGTTTGTCAGCCGCGCCACGCTGCAAAACGATATGACTGAGGTGCGCGAGTGGTTCTCCCGCTACCGCCTGACGCTGGAGACCCGCCCGCGCCACGGCATGAAGCTCTTCGGCAGCGAGATGGCGCTGCGCGCCTGCCTCACCGATCTACTGTGGGAACTGGCGCAGCACAATGCCCATAACCCGCTGATTACCGAAGATGCCCTTAACGCGGGCGTGCCCGAGGCGCTGGCGCCGTTTCTGCACGACTGTTTCAGCCGCTACCATATTCGCCTTACCGATGAGGGCGACCGCTTTATTCAGCTCTACTGCGCCGTTGCCGTGAGGCGTATCAGCGAGGGGTTTCCGCTCTCGGAGTTCACCGCCGACGATGGTGATGAGCAGGTGCATCACGCCGCGCGGGATATTGCCAGTGCGTTGCAGCAGCTGGCGGGCAAACCGCTGGCGGAGGCGGAGGAGCACTGGCTGCGGGTGCATATCGCCGCCCGGCGGGTGCAGGATCCCGCACCCAGCGCCATCAGCGCCGATGATGACGAAACGCTGGTGAACTACATCCTTGGCTATATCAACACACACTATAACTACAACTTGCAGGGCGATGCGCAGCTGCATGCCGACCTGCTGACCCATATCAAAACCATGATCACCCGCGTGCGCTACCAGATCATGATCCCTAACCCCTTGCTGGATAACATTAAACAGCACTACCCGATGGCATGGGATATGACGCTGGCGGCGGTGTCGAGCTGGGGGAAATATACGCCCTATACCATTAGCGAAAACGAGATCGGTTTTCTGGTGCTGCATATCGGCGTCGGGCTGGAGCGGCACTACAACGTTGGCTACCAGCGCCAGCCGCGCGTGCTGCTGGTGTGCGATGCCGGGAATGCGATGGTGCGGATGATTGAAGCGGTGCTGGCACGCAAATATCCGCAAATCGTCATTACCCGCACCGTGACGCTGCGCGACTACGAGCAGTGCGACACGCTGGCGGAAGATTTTGTTATCTCTACCGCGCGCGTCAGCGAAAAAGATAAACCGGTGGTGACCATCGCGCCGTTCCCCAGCGACTACCAGCTGGAGCAGATTGGCAAACTGGTGCTGGTGGATCGCACCCGCCCGTGGATGCTGAAGAAGTATTTTGATGCCGCCCACTTTCGCATTATCGATGAGGCGATGGATCAGCAAACCCTGTTCCGCACTCTCTGCGGCGAGCTACAGCAGGAGGGTTTTGTCGATGGCGAATTCCTCGATTCGGTGGTGGAGCGCGAAGCGATTGTCAGCACAATGCTCGGGGAAGGCATCGCGCTGCCGCACGCCCTTGGCCTGCTGGCAAAGAAAACCGTGGTTTACACCGTGCTGGCCCCGCAGGGCATCGCCTGGGGCGATGAGACGGCGCACGTTATCTTTTTACTGGCGATCAGCAAAAGCGAGTATGAAGAGGCGATGGCGATCTACGATATCTTCGTCACCTTCCTGCGCGAACGCGCCACCGCCAGGCTCTGCGCCTGCGCCGATTTCGACACCTTTCAACGCGTGGCGATGGCCTGCGTAAGCCGGTTTTGAGAGCGGTTATGTGGGGATGTTCTACCCGCTAAGCCGTATTAAAAGCGGAAACACAGATATATGACTCTTTCATTTTGTTAGAATTTACGGCGCTAAATATTTTACATTGGCACCGCAAGCTTAGTTTTAACTCATTAATTTTTACCGCGTAACTGCGGGTTTTAAATTGGGTTGATAAGAAAGGTGGTGTTTATGATGTTTTCCGGGGGCTATAAATGAACAGCTTAAATAAACTCGCTATAGTTTTAATCGTTGTTGTGAGTGGTTGTACATTGGGGGATAACCTCGATCGTCGATATACGAAAGAGACTCCCGTCTCTGCTCACGTAAACAATAACGATATATGCTTGTCTTTACCTCTACAGAGTGATGAGGCGGTGGTATCGGCAATAACTTACAACCTCGAAAAGCCATCGGAACAGTGCATCTATCCCTCTTCCAAACAAGCAAAATCTGGGCTTTTTTGTATCCAGTCTGATGAATTTAAATTCAAATCAGGTCAGGAGTACCTCACCCAGATTGAAGTAAACAGAAGTGCAGATAGTGAGAATAAAAAAGCGACAAGGAAAGCCTATGTCTCAACTTTCCGTGTGATAGAGAAGGGCGATAAATTAGACATCATTCAGACTCGGCATAAATAAAATAAGCCCGCACTCATTATGTGCGGGTTAATTTATCTAATGACTGCGTAACGTTTAATACAGCCTGACTCAGGAAATAACACCATCACCGCAAATGGTGCACAACCTGATTGCTGCTGCCGCGCCAGATCAGCATCGGGTCTTTCAGATCCTGCATAAATTTCCCGTCGATCAGCACATTGATGAGATCCACAACCTCCTGCTGCGCGGCGTTCAGCTCATCGATTTTGTAGCCGGTCCACACCCAGATATCTTTGCCGGGGCATTCGGCGCGGATGCGTTTTACCAGCTTCAAAATATCGGGCACGTTTTGCGGATGCAGCGGATCGCCGCCGGAAAGCGAGATCCCCTGGCGCTTAATGCGCGTGTCGTTGAGATCGGCGATGATCCGATCCTCCATCTCCTGCGTAAACGGCAGGCCGGAGTTCAGCCGCCAGGTGCTTTTGTTGTAGCAGCCTGGGCACTCATGCACGCAGCCGGAGACAAACAGGGTGCAGCGGGTGCCGGGACCATTCACAATGTCGACGGCATAGTATTGATGATATTTCATTTTCGCTTCCCACTTGACGCCATAACCGTGTTGGCTGCTCTCACTCACCCGGGTCACTTACTTATGTAAGCTCCCCGGGATTCCTTCGTTTGCCGCCATGTTATGAGGCCAATTGCTTTGCGAAATCGCTTCCTGCTTGCCGGCATAACTGTGTTGCGAAATCGCTTCAGAGTCGCTTTGCAAAAAACCAGTATGGCGCAACCGTAGGCCCGATAAGCGGAGCGCCATCGGGCACATCGCCGGGCTTAACCCATCTGCCCATTGCCAAGATGCTTCACGCGGCGTTTTACCTCTTCCTGCTTGCCAGCGTTGAACGGGCGCGCGTCCGGGCTGCCGAGATAACCGCACACGCGGCGGGTCACCGATACGCGGGATGCATCATGGTTGCCGCATTTCGGGCAGGTAAAGCCTTTGCTGGTGCAGGCAAACTCGCCGGTAAAACCGCACTCATAACACTCATCAATCGGCGTATTGGTGCCGTAATAGGGCACATGCTGATAGCTGTAATCCCACACATCCTCCAGCGCGCGTAGGTTGTGCTGAATGTTCGGGTACTCGCCGTAACAGATAAACCCGCCGCTGGCTAACGGCGGATAGGGCGCTTCGAAGTCGATTTTGTCGTACGGGTTCACCTTCTTCTCCACGTCGAGGTGGAAGCTGTTGGTGTAATACCCTTTATCGGTCACGCCATCGACCACGCCAAAATCGGCGGTATCGATGCGGCAGAAGCGGTCGCAGAGGTTTTCGCTCGGCGTGCTGTAGAGGCTGAAACCGTAGCCGGTCTCCTCTTTCCACCGATCCACCGCCTGGCGCAGACGCTCAACAATCGCCACCCCTTTTGCGCGCAGGGTTTCGCTGTCGTAAATATGTTTATTGCCGGAAAGGGCATTGATGGTCTCATGAATGCCGATATAGCCCAGCGAGATAGACGCGCGACCGTTTTTGAATATCGGCGCAATATCGTCATCCGCTTGCAGACGCACACCGCACGCCCCCTCCATATAGAGGATCGGTGCTACGCGCGCTTTCACCCCTTCAAGGCGGGCGATACGGGTCATCAGCGCTTTGCGCGCCAGCGCTAAGCGGCTATCCAGCAGTTTCCAGAAAGCGGCTTCATCCCCTTTCGCTTCCAGCGCGATACGCGGCAGGTTAAGGCTGATAACGCCAAGGTTGTTACGCCCGTCGTGGATCTGCTCACCGTTCTCTTCATACACGCCGAGGAAACTGCGGCAGCCCATCGGGGTTTTAAACGAGCCGGTCACTTTCACTACCTGGTCATAGTTGAGAATGTCCGGGTACATGCGCTTGCTCGCGCACTCCAGCGCCAGCTGTTTGATGTCGTAATTTGGATCGCTGAACTTGTGGTTCAGCCCGTCACGAATGGCGAACACCAGTTTCGGGAACACAGCGGTTTTGCGGTTTTTGCCTAAGCCTGCGATACGGTTACGCAGAATCGACTGCTGGATCAGGCGCGATTCCCAACTGGTGCCTAGGCCAAAGCCGAAGGTGACAAACGGCGTCTGGCCGTTGGCGGTATGCAGCGTGTTGACTTCATACTCCAGCGACTGAAACGCGTCGTAGCACTCCTTCTCGGTACGCGAGCGGGCATAGCCGTCGGCGTCCGCGATCTGCCACTCGTTTGCCACTTTACGATGCTTTTCAAAGCTTTCAGTAACAAAGGGTGCCAGCACTTCATCAATACGATTGATGGTGGTGCCGCCATAAATATGGCTGGCGACCTGGGCGATAATCTGCGCGGTCACCGCCGTGGCGGTGGAGATCGATTTCGGCGGCTCAATCTCCGCATTGCCCATCTTAAAGCCGTGAGTCAGCATCCCCTTCAGGTCGATCAACATGCAGTTGAACATCGGGAAGAAGGGTGAGTAGTCGAGATCGTGGTAGTGAATCTCGCCGCGCTCATGGGCCTGCACCACATCGCGCGGCAGCAGATGCTGGCGGGCGTAGTGTTTGGCGACAATCCCCGCCAGCAGGTCGCGCTGGGTCGGGATCACTTTACTGTCTTTGTTGGCGTTCTCGTTAAGCAGCGCCGAGTTGGTCTGCTCCACCAGGCCACGGATCTCCTGGTTCAGGCGGCCACGCTTTTCGCGGGCGATATCGCGGTCGTGACGGTACTCAATATAGGCGCGCGCCAGCTGCTTGTAGGGGCCGGACATCAGCTGATTTTCAACGGCGGTCTGAATTTCGCTGATATCGACCTGCGCGCGATCCTGCATCTGGCTACTGATAACTGCTGCGACGGTGGCGCAATAGTCTGCGTCATCGACTCCCGCTGCGGTTGCGGCGCGCCAGACTGCCTCCTGGATCCGCGCCGAGCTGAAAGGCACTTTACAGCCATCTCGTTTCATCACATGCGGTGTCATGATCACTCCCTTCTGCAAAAACAGGTTATCCACACGATAAAGACGCCCTATCGGTTGGTTATTCATTATTAAAACCAATAAGTTCGTCCCGTTCTGGCCCCGATTATCCACAGAATGACCTGCATTCCGGGCGGTAGGTTTGTTCGTATAATAGTCAAGAACTACAACATGTAGGGCCGGGTGGCATTCTAATTTCTATATATAGTGATTTGCATCAAAGATGTTTACGCCTTTTTTGACGCAGGACAAAGTAAAAATCTGACGCTACAGCGGGCGGGGCATTCAGAGGGAATAT
The DNA here is from genome assembly GCF_003864115.1 of Kosakonia sp. CCTCC M2018092. Taxonomy (NCBI): domain Bacteria; kingdom Pseudomonadati; phylum Pseudomonadota; class Gammaproteobacteria; order Enterobacterales; family Enterobacteriaceae; genus Kosakonia; species Kosakonia sp. CCTCC M2018092. The sequence continues at coordinate 4,199,706 of NZ_CP034225.1, read as the reverse complement.
AAAATTTCACGCTTTCATCATGCTTAAAAATGCATCAAAAAAGCGTATGAATGTTAAACCAGACGGGCAGGAATGACGTGCTGGCGCGGGGCATCAACGTCTGTCACCTGGGCGATCAGCTGCGCGGCCGCCTGGCGACCCGCTTCGGCGTATCCCGGATCGACGGTGAGGATCTCCGGGTGGAGAAAATTGATAAGCGAGGTGTTGCCGACGCTGGCAAGCTGAAGCGCGATGCGCCGTTCCTGCAAATATTTGCTGGCACCAAGGGCGAGGCTGTCGCTGGCGCAGAGCAGCGCCGTGGTCTCGGGTGTCAGCACCTGCGCCACGTGATCGTAACCCGGCTGCATACCCAGGCCGGGCAGCACCGCGCGCGGCGTCAGATTGTGCTGGTGGCAAAACGCCTCATAAGCCTGGTGGCGACGCTTGCCGGTGGTGATATCGCTGTGCGGGACGCCAATAAAAGCGATCTGCCGGTGGCCCTCTGCATAGAGCTTTGCCATCAGCAGTTCAATGGCACCCTCATCGTCATAGCTGACGGAGGAAAAGCCGCTGACGTCGCGCGCCATCACCACCAGCGAGTCGCGCCAGGCGGCAAGCAGGCAGGGAGTAATGCCGGTAAAGCCGAACAGCACCACGCCGTCAATATTACGCTGGCTCAGCATCTGCAAATGCTCCGCCACCAGCTCCGGCTGAAAGCGGCTCTCCATCATGATCGGGTCGTAGCCCTGCTCATAAAAGGCCGGGAGCATGGTCTGCACCGCCAGGTTTTCGGCGCGGGAGTCGAGCCGCGTCACGATAATCGCCACCACTTTGTCACTCTGCCCGCGCATGGCGCGTGCGGAGCGGGAAGGGGAGAAGCCGTGCTGATTGACCACCGCCGCCACCCGTTCGCGCGTCTGCTGGCTGACGCCATTTTCATTGTTCAGCACGCGCGAGACGGTCGATTTTCCCACTCCGCTTAAACGCGCGATGTCATTAATGGTCAGCCGGTTTGGCATGCAGCACTCCTGATACTGGCGATGGGGGTTGGCAGAGTCAGAAAGTGTTGCACTTCAGAGCAAATAACAACAATGAGTAAAGTCTGGTTTATCCCTGCGCTTCCCGAGTTGCGGTCGTATACGTTCGGTTTACATTTCGGGGTATATGATACCGCTGCGTAATCATTCCCTTTTAACCCTTACCGGAGGCGCTATGGATCCCGATCCCACCCCTCATCCCCGATGGAGAAGACCCTTCCGGTAAGCCCGCATTTGCTGCCTTACCGGATGCGTAAGGCAGCGACGCCCTATCGTCCCTGCCCAAGTTATTGACACCTGCTGGTGCGGCATTGTCGCGCCTGTAGTTAACGCACCCGCGTGATGCGGGGGCAAGGAGATCGCTATGCTGAAAACATTTACCCGGCAGCTTTTCGCTCGCCTGAATCGCCACTTACCGCGCCGCCTGGTCGCGCGCGATCCGCTTCCCGGCGTGCGTAGCGCCACCCAGGGCGAGATCCCGCCCTCAATGAGTGAACGCTGCCTGCATACAGCGTTGATGGACCAGCCGCAGCTGTGGGAAACCTTTCACAGCCACCCGGAGGGGTTAAACGCGCAGGAGGTGCGGCTGGCGCGGGAGATCCACGGCGAGAACCTGATCCCGGCGCAGAAACCGTCGCCGTGGTGGGTGCATCTCTGGCTCTGCTACCGCAACCCGTTCAACCTGCTGCTCACCGTGCTCGGCATCATCTCCTATGCGTCGGAAGATCTCTTTGGCGCAGGGGTGATCGCGCTGATGGTGGCGATCTCCACCTTGCTGAACTGGTTGCAGGAAGCGCGCTCGACCAAAGCGGCGGATGCGCTAAAAGCGATGGTCACCAACACCGCGACGGTGCGGCGCGTGGTGAGTGATACCGGCGAGAGCGACTGGTGCGAGCTGCCGATCGATCAGCTGGTGCCGGGCGATATCGTTAAGCTTTCAGCCGGGGATATGATCCCGGCGGATCTGCGCATCGTGCAGGCGCGGGATCTCTTTGTCGCCCAGGCGTCGCTGACCGGGGAATCACTGCCGGTTGAGAAGAGCGCTATTACCCGCCAGGTGGCGCAGAGCAACCCGCTGGAGTGCGACACCCTCTGCTTTATGGGCACTAACGTGGTGAGCGGCACCGCGCAGGCGCTGGTGATTGCTACCGGCGGCCAGACCTGGTTTGGGCAACTTTCCAGCCGGGTCGGTGAGCAGGAGAGCGAACCGAATGCGTTTCAGAAGGGGATCGGCCGCGTCAGCCTGCTGCTGATCCGCTTTATGCTGGTGATGACGCCCATCGTGCTGCTGATCAACGGTTTCACCAAAGGGGACTGGTGGGAGGCGGCGCTGTTTGCCCTCTCCGTCGCCGTTGGGCTGACGCCGGAGATGCTGCCGATGATTGTCACCTCGACGCTGGCGCGCGGCGCGGTGAAGCTCTCAAAACAGAAAGTGATTGTGAAACACCTCGACGCCATTCAGAACTTTGGCGCGATGGATATTCTCTGCACCGATAAAACCGGCACGCTGACGCAGGACAAAATCGTGCTGGAGAACCACACCGATATCAGCGGCAGAGTGAGCGAGCGGGTGCTGCACTGCGCGTGGCTCAACAGCCATTACCAGACCGGGCTGAAAAACCTGCTCGATACCGCGGTGCTGGAGAGCGTCGAGGCGGAGATGGCGCAGACGCTCGCCGCGCAGTGGCGCAAAGTGGATGAGATCCCCTTTGATTTCGAGCGCCGCCGCATGTCGGTGGTGGTAGCGCAGGATGCAGACGCCCATCAGCTGATTTGCAAAGGCGCGCTCAGCGAGATGCTCAGCGTCTGCGGCCATGTGCGCTACAACGGTGAGATTGTGCCGCTGGATCACAGCATGCTGCGGCGCATTGAGCGCGTCACCAGTACCCTTAACCGCCAGGGATTGCGGGTGGTGGCGGTGGCGACCAAATATCTGCCTGCGCGCAGCGGTGACTATCAGCGGATTGATGAGTCGGATCTGATCCTCGAAGGCTATATCGCGTTTCTCGATCCGCCGAAAGAGAGCACCGCCCCGGCGTTAAAAGCGCTGAAAGCCAGCGGCATCACCGTCAAAATCCTCACCGGCGACAGCGAACTGGTCGCTGGCAAAGTGTGTCACGAAGTGGGCTTAGCGGTGGGCGATGTGCTGATTGGCAGCGAAATCGAACGCATGAGCGATAACGAGCTGGCGCACGTGGCGCAGCATGTGACGCTGTTTGCCCGCCTGACGCCGATGCACAAAGAGCGCATTGTGCGCCTGCTGAAGCGCGAAGGGCACGTGGTGGGCTTTATGGGCGATGGCATAAACGATGCGCCTGCCCTGCGGGCGGCGGATATTGGTATCTCGGTGGATGGCGCGGTCGATATCGCCCGTGAAGCGGCGGATATTATCCTGCTGGAAAAGAGCCTGATGGTGCTGGAGCAGGGGGTAATCGAGGGGCGTCGTACCTTTGCCAATATGCTCAAGTACATCAAAATTACCGCCAGTTCGAACTTCGGGAACGTCTTTAGCGTGCTGGTGGCCAGCGCGTTTCTGCCCTTTTTACCGATGCTGCCGCTGCACTTGCTGATTCAGAACCTGATTTACGATGTGTCGCAGGTGGCGATCCCGTTTGATAACGTCGACGAGGAGCAGATCGCCAAACCGCAGCGCTGGAACCCGGCGGATCTCGGGCGTTTTATGGTCTTTTTCGGGCCGATCAGCTCCATCTTCGACATTATTACTTTTGCCGTGATGTGGTGGGTGTTTAAGGCCAATACGGTGGAGGCGCAAACCCTGTTCCAGTCCGGCTGGTTTGTGGTGGGCGTGCTGTCGCAAACGCTGATTGTGCATATGATCCGCACCCGCCGCGTGCCGTTTATTCAGAGCCGCCCCGCCTGGCCGCTGGTGGCGATGACGCTGATGGGGATCTGCGTTGGGATTGCGCTACCTTTTTCACCGCTGGCGGGTTACCTGCAATTGCAGGCGCTGCCGCTCGCTTATTTCCCGTGGCTGGTGGCGATTCTGGCGGGGTATATGATCCTGACCCAGTGTGTGAAGGGGATTTTTTACCGCCGTTACGGCTGGCAGTAGCGCGGATAAGTGCCGGATGGCGCTGCGCTTATCCGGCCTACGCCGTTTCAGCAACATGGTTTCCCCATGCCTGATAAGGCGCATTTTTGTAGGCCTGATAAGGCGCAGCCGCCATCAGGCATTTCGCCGGAGGGCGATATGCGGGTTGTTTGCCGGATGGCGCTGCGCTTATCCGGCCTACGCCGTTTCAGTGACATGGTTTCCCCATGCCTGATAAGGCGCAGTTTCCCAGGCCTGATAAGGCGAAGCCGCCATCAGGCATTTCGCCGGAGGGCGATGTGCGGGTTGTTTGCCGGATGGCGCTGCGCTTATCCGGCCCGGGGCGGTGCTGTTTTACCGGGCATTTCTCTTAAATGAACCGGCGTGTGATCGCCATCGGGCGGCGCGCTTGACGGTGAAAATGTGTGCATGTTACCTGAGTGTTTTGCTTCGCTTTCCCCGCTTAAGGAACCTGCATGTTACGTTACAGCCTCTTGTCCGCCGGACTGCTGCTCGGCTTCTCTGCTCTTGCCGCACCGGCGGGCGATCTGCCCTTAATGCCCTGGCCTGCCAGCGTGACGCGTCCGGCGGAGCAGGGCGCGCTGATATTGAATAATCAACTGACCATCCGCGTCAGCGGCGACGATGCCGACGAGATAATCACGCAGCTACGCCAGCGTATTGCACGGCAAACTGGCTGGACGCTGCAACCGCAGGCGGCAAATCCACCGAATGCCACGATTACGATCGCGATTGCCCACAAGGTGACACCCATTCCGGCGCTGGATAGCGATGAACGCTATACGCTGACTGTCGACGGCAGCGGCGCAAAGATTGCGGCCAACACCCGCTTTGGCGCGCAGCGCGGTATTGAGACGCTGCTTCAGCTTTTGCAAAACAGCGCCGAACAGACGCAGCTCCCCTGGGTGACCATCGAAGATGCGCCGCGCTTCCCGTGGCGCGGGCTGCTGCTCGACTCAGCGCGCCACTTTATTCCCGTTGAAGATATTAAGCGGCAGATTGATGGCATGGCGGCGGCAAAGCTCAACGTGCTGCACTGGCACCTGACCGACGATCAGGGCTGGCGGTTTGCCTCGACGCGCTACCCGAAATTGACGCAGCTTGCCAGCGACGGGCTTTACTACAGTGAAGCGCAGATGCGCGAAGTCGTGCGTTATGCGGCGGCGCGCGGCATCCGCGTGGTGCCGGAGATTGATATGCCGGGCCACGCTTCCGCAATTGCGGTTGCCTACCCGGAGTTGCTGAGCGCGCCGGGGCCCTATGCCATGGAGCGCCACTGGGGCGTATTGAAACCGGTACTCGATCCGACAAAAGAGGCGACATACGCCTTTGCGGAGGCGATGGTGAGCGAACTGGCAGCGATCTTCCCGGATGCCTACCTGCATATCGGCGGCGATGAAGTGGACGATACCCAGTGGAAAAACAATCCGCAGATCCAGCAATTTATGCGCGATCATCAGTTCAAAGACAGCCACGCGTTACAGGCTTACTTCAACCGCAAACTGGAAACGATTCTCGAAAAACATCACCGGCAGATGGTCGGCTGGGATGAGATCTTTCACCCGGATCTGCCGAAAAGTATTTTGATTCAATCCTGGCAGGGCCAGGATGCGCTGGGCGAGGTCGCGAAGCAGGGCTACAAGGGCATTCTCTCTACGGGTTTTTATCTCGATCAACCGCAATACACCGCCTATCACTACCGCAATGAGATTGTGCCGCAGGGGTTAAAGGGCGTTGATGTGATTGGCGACAACGAGAGCGCGCAGAGCTGGTCATTTTCGATGCCGCGCCTGAAAGGCAGCCCGGTTGAGGGCAGCTTTACGCTGGTGAAGGGTGACGAGGGATGGCGCGGATTTATTGATTTCAAAGGTAAATCCCGCCGCGCGGTGGAGAATATCAGCTGGCGCAGCGACGATCAGGTGACCTTTACCGTCGACAGTTGGATGGGCGAGACGCGCCCGGTGGTTACCCTCGCAGACGATAAATTGAACGGCTATTTCCTGCTGGGTAATGTGCGTTACCCCATCAGCGGCGCGCGGCTGGAAACGGTGCCAGACGGGATCGCGCCGGTGGTGCCGGATGCCGCGCAGCAGGCGAACCTGCTCGGCGGGGAAGCGGCGCTGTGGGCGGAAAATGTTGCTGCCCCGGTGCTGGATATCAAGCTGTGGCCGCGCGCTTTTGCGGTGGCGGAGCGTTTATGGTCGGCGCAGGATGTCAACGACAGCGAGAATATGTATATGCGTTTGCAGGCCGTTGATAGCTGGTCTTCGGTCTCGGTTGGCCTGCAGCAGCATAGCCAGCAACTGACGCAGTTCACCCGGCTGGCGAACAGCGCCGATACCGTGCCGCTGCAAATCCTCGCCCAGGCCCTTGAGCCTGCGCACTATTACACGCGTCAGCATTTGAAGTTTCAGGCGGGGAATTATCATCAGTTTGAACCGCTTAACCGTCTTGCCGATGCGCTGTTTGCCGAGAGCAGCACGGTGCGGCAGATGAATCAGTGGGCGGATCGGCTAATTAGCGACGCGGAAGATAATGCCAGCGCCGGGGCGCTGCGGCATCTGTTTATGCGCTGGCAAAACAATACCAGCGATGCGCTCACACTCTGCGAGGCTAACTACCAGTTGAAAGCGATGAAACCGGTGGTGCAGGAGGTCGACAAACTGGCGGCAATTGGCCTGCGGTTAACCGATCTTGTCGCCCGTCAGGGAACGCTTGATGATAAGGAGATTGCTTCGATTCAGCGTGAACTGGATAGCGCGGCGCAGGTGCAGGATGAAGTGGTGATTGCGGCAGTGTATCCGCTGGAAAAACTGCTGCGCGCAACGGTTAACCGCTAGATAGCGTGCCGCATGGCCTGCGGAAAGCGGCTGTTTGCCGGATGGCGCTTTGCTTATCCGGCCTACGGGAATGCGGTTTGTGGTCTGGTTTTGTAGGCCTGATAAGGCGTAGCCGCCATCAGGCATTGCGCTGGAGGTTGATGTACGAACTGTTTGCCGGATGGCGCTTTGCTTATCCGGCCTACGCCGTTTCAGCAACATGGTTTCCCAGGCCTGATAAGGCGCAGCCGCCATCAGGCAAGGGCGCTGATGGCGGCTGAAGGCATTAACGACGAACGGCGATGGCTTCGATTTCGATTTTCACATCTTTCGGCAGACGGGCCACTTCGACACAGGAGCGCGCCGGGAAGGAGGCGTTATGCTCGGTGAAAAAGGCTTCGTAGGTGGCATTAACGGTGGCGAAATCGTTGAGATCTTTCACGAAAACGGTGGTTTTCACGATGTCGCCCACGGTCAAACCTGCCGCTTCAACGATCGCTTTCACGTTCTCCAGCGACTGACGCGCCTGGGCATCGATCGCATCCGGCACGCTGCCGGTTTTCGGATCGACCGGGATCTGACCGGAAGTGAGGATCATATTGCCGAGATCGACGGCCTGCACATAAGGACCAATCGCGGCTGGCGCGTTTTCCGTGGCGATAACTTTAGTCATAAATCACTCCTGTAATCTGCGGTAAAAGGGATGCCGATCCATTATAGGGAGGGCATCCGGCTTTACCAGCCGCAATTAGTTGGCCAGCACCACGTGGTGCGAGAACTCTTTTTCACAATATTTGCACTTCAGCGCGATATCGTTTTCGCGCTTTTTCACCGCAAAACTCGACGACACCGGCTCGGCATGGCTGATGCAGTTGCTGTTCGGGCAGGTCAGCACGCCGCTGATGCGCTCCGGCAGGCTTGGGCGCGATTTGCCCACCACTTCATACTCATCAATGCGGTTCACCGTCGCCTGCGGCGCATAGAGCGCCAGCTGGTTTACCTGCTCGTCGGTCAGAAAGGTATTCTCGATTTTAATCAGATCCTTACGGCCCATCTCACCGGAAGGCAGGTTCAGGCCGATGGTGATGCGCTGATCCGTTTCTGTCAGTTTGAACAGCGTCAGCAGCTTAAAGCCGATACGCGCCGGAATATGGTCAATCACGGTGCCACGTTTGATGGCTTCGACCTGAAGTTTGTTGTCATGCGTCATTGTCGTTTCCCTCTTACAGAGCCAAATCGCGATTCAGAACCAGCGCCAGCAGCGCCTGGCGGGCGTAAATACCGTTCCCGGCCTGCTGGAAGTACCAGGCGTGCGGGGTTTTATCGACATCGGTGGTGATCTCATCGACGCGCGGCAACGGGTGCAGCACTTTCATATTGCTGCGTGCGCCCTCAAGGTCGGCGGCGCGCAGCACAAACTGCGCTTTGACGTTGGCATACTCCGACGGATCGAGGCGCTCTTTCTGCACGCGCGTCATATAGAGAATATCGACCTCGGCCATCACCTCATCGATGCTGGCGTGCAGGCTCCAGGCGATCCCTTTTTCATCAAGCATATCGAGGATGTACTGCGGCATCGCCAGCGCGTCCGGGGCGATAAAGTAGAAGCGATTGCCGTTAAATTTCGCCAGCGCCTGCGCCAGCGAGTGCACGGTGCGGCCATATTTCAGGTCGCCCACCATCGCAATATTGAGATTTTCCAGACGGCCCTGGGTCTCCTGAATGGTGAAGAGATCCAGCAGCGTCTGCGTCGGATGCTGATTCGCACCGTCGCCGGCGTTGAGGATCGGAATGCCGCCGGAGAACTCCGTCGCCAGGCGCGCCGCGCCCTCCTGCGGGTGGCGCATCACAATCGCATCGACATAGGTGCTAATCACCGAAATGGTGTCCGCCAGCGTTTCGCCCTTCTTGCCGAGCGAGGTGTTGCTGCTGTCGGAGAAGCCGACCACGCTTGCGCCTAAGCGGTGCATCGCGGTTTCAAAAGATAGACGCGTGCGGGTGGAGGCTTCAAAGAAGCAGCTGGCGATCACTTTATGCTTCAGCAGCTCCGGCTGCGGGTTGGCTTTCAGGCTCGCCGCCGTGTGGAGTACCAGTTCAAGTTCTTCGCGGCTGAGATCGTTTATGGAAATGATATGTTTCTGATATAGCGGATTAGCCATGGTTATCTCCTGACGACGGCGCAAAAAAAAGCCCCTCAAAAGAGGGGCTGGATATGGGGTAAGCCACGGGAGCGAAAAACGGCAGGCCTGCGCCTTTGTTAAGACGCGGTAAGAGAGACTCTCGAACACACTGGACCATGCTTCCTCCCGGCAAATTGTCCCGGATTATACGCAGCAGTTTTCGCGGATCAAGCGTTTGATGCACACTTTACGCAGTGCAATCGGTTCTCTATGAATAGTAATGCGTTTTTCACGCCGCTTACGCGCCAGCGTTGAAACATGCGTTAACGCAAAACTCGGGCAGATAGGGGTAGCAGGCGCGGGGGAATCCTCGTATAAATGGTGGAAATGAAACGCTGTTTTAATTGAGGGTTTAGCAATGATCGTTGGCAATATTCACAACCTACAACCCTGGCTGCCGGAAGAGCTGCGCCAGGCGATTGAGCATATCAAGCAGCACGTGACCGCAGCGACGCCGGTTGGCAAACACGATATCGATGGCAACCGCCTCTTTTACCTCGTATCGGAAGATATGACGCAGCCCTTTGCCGAGCGCCGCGCCGAGTATCACGCGCGCTATCTGGATATCCAGATTGTTTTAAAAGGCGAAGAGGGGATGACCTTCAGCACGCAGCCTGCGGGCGCGCCGGATACCGACTGGCTGGCGGATAAAGATATCGCCTTTTTGCCGCAGGGCGAGCAGGAGAAAACCGTGGTGCTGAGCGCCGGGGATTTTGTTGTCTTCTTCCCGGGCGAAGTGCATAAACCGCTCTGCGCGGTCAATGCGCCCGCGCAGGTACGCAAAGTGGTGGTTAAGCTGCTGGTGGCCTGATTGCTCCCCCTCTCTGTGAGGAGAGGGGAAACGCGTTACTCGCTGAGCGTGGCGACCATCACCGCTTTGATGGTGTGCATGCGGTTTTCTGCCTGATCAAACACCACGCTTGCACGCGATTCAAATACTTCATCCGTCACTTCCATGCCGCCGTGCAGGCCGAACTCCTGCGCCATCTGCTTGCCAAGCGCGGTCTGATCGTCATGAAACGCTGGCAGACAGTGGAGAAACTTCACCTGCGGGTTGCCGGTCAGCGACAGCATTTTGCTGTTGACCTGGTAAGGACGCAGCAGGGCGATGCGCTCCGCCCACTTCTCTTTCGCTTCACCCATCGACACCCAGACATCGGTGTAGATAAAGTCCGCATCTTTCACGCCGACGGCGACATCTTCGGTGAGCAGAATATTGCCGCCGTTTTTCACCGCCTGCGCCTGGCACTCTGCTACCAGGCTCGCCTCCGGCCAGCAGGCTTTCGGTGCCACCAGGCGTAAATCGAGGCCCACCAGCGCGGCGGCTTCCAGCATTGAGTTGCCCATGTTGTTGCGCGCATCGCCTGCATAAACCAGCGTCATCTGGTTAAAGGCTTTGCCCGGCAGGTGCTCGCGCATGGTGAGCAGATCCGCCAGCAGCTGCGTGGGGTGAAACTCATCGGTTAAGCCGTTCCACACCGGCACGCCCGCGAAGCGCGCCAGGGTTTCAACAATCTCCTGGCCATAGCCGCGATACTGAATGCCGTCATACATCCGGCCCAGCACGCGCGCGGTATCTTTAATTGACTCTTTATGCCCGATTTGACTACCGCTTGGGCCGAGGTAGGTGACGCGAGCGCCCTGATCGTAAGCGGCAACTTCGAAAGAGCATCGTGTACGGGTAGAGTCTTTTTCGAAGATGAGCGCGATGTTTTTGCCGGTAAGTTTCTGGACTTCCTGGCCTTTTTTCTTATCAGATTTGAGTTGCGCGGCAAGTTGCAGCAGAGCGTGGATTTCAGCAGGGGTAAAATCGAGCAGTTTCAGAAAATGTTTCTGGTAAAAGGGTGACATTTTTTCCTCGCATGGCGAACGCCAATTATTGAATTAAAATTCAATCTATATGGATGAATATTCATTTGCAACCCTGAGGGATAAATCTTTTCGGCGAAGAGTGGAGGCAATGGCGGCGGTGTGTGACAATAAGAGTATCTGCCACTTTGATGAGGAACGACCCATGGCAAACCCGGAACACCTGGAAGAGCAGCGCGAAGAGACGCGTTTGATTATTGAAGAGTTGCTGGAAGATGGCAGCGATCCTGATGCGCTCTACACCATTGAGCATCACCTGTCGGCAGATGATTTCGAAACGCTGGAAAAAGCGGCCGTTGAAGCCTTCAAACTCGGCTACGAAGTGACCGAGCCGGAAGAGCTGGAGCTGGAAGAGGGCGAAGTGGTGATCTGCTGCGACGTGCTGAGCGAAAGCGCGCTGAATGCCGATCTGATCGACGCGCAGGTTGAGCAACTGATCAACCTGGCAGAGAAATTCGACGTTGAGTACGACGGTTGGGGCACCTACTACGAAGACCCGAACGGCGAAGAGGGCGACGACGAAGACGACGAAGATTACGTTGACGAAGAAGATGACGGTGTCCGTCACTAAGTGAACGTTGCGGCAGCGCCCCGCTGCCGCAAAGCAAGGAAATGCCATGGATTACCCGCAACTACTCGCCCCGGTTCGCGCTTTTCTGCACTGCCCAACCCCCACCGCCTGGATAGAAAAAGCCCGTCAGCCCGAGATGCTGCCGCTGCTGCTTACGGATCATCTGGTCTGCGAACTGAAGGCCGCCCAAACCGCCATGCTGCTGGTGCGCCGCTACGTTGCCGATAAAACCGGCTCAGAAGCGCTGCTCGCCTGGCTGAAGCCCTATGAAGAGTTTACTTTCCGTGAAGGCCCGGAACCGGACTTTGTCGCCCTGCATAAGCAGATCGGCAAAAGCGTGATGCCGCAGACCGATGATGCCTGGGGCCAGGCGCTGATCGACAGCATGGTGCTGCTGATCAAAGAGGAGCTGCACCACTTCTGGCAGGTGCGCGAAGCGATGCTCGCCCGCAACATTCCCTATGTGAAAATTACCGCCAGCCGTTATGCCAAAGGGATGCTGAAAGAAGTTCGCACTCATGAACCGCTGACTCTGGTCGATAAATTAATTTGCGGTGCCTATATCGAAGCGCGCTCCTGCGAACGCTTCGCCGCACTTGCGCCGTGTCTTGACGCGGATTTGCAAAAATTTTACCTGTCGCTCCTGCGTTCCGAAGCGCGCCATTACCAGGATTACCTCGCGCTGGCGCAGCAGATTTCGGCCACCGATATTGCGCCGCGCGTGCGCCATTTCGGCGAAGTGGAAGCGGCGCTGATTAGCTCACCGGATACGGAGTTCCGTTTTCACAGCGGCGTACCGGCCTGATTTGAGATCAAAGGAAAATAATGAACTGGACACATATCCTGATGGCGGGCTACGCCGGGATGGCGATCGCCGTGGTCGCCAGCCTGCTGCGTAAAAAAGGGTGGCTGAGCAAAGGGAGCGCGATCGTGCTGGTGGTTGTGTTTATCGCCCTGTGGAACGTGATCGACATTAAATATTTGCAGGGCGAAAAGTTAGCCCAGACCGCGGATGAGAAGTTTGACGCGACGGTGCAGCAGATCCCGGCGTGGAAGTTTATCGCCGAGCACGATCCCGCCCTGATGGCGAAACTGCGCGCCCAGGTGATGGTAATGATGAAAGAGGGGGCGAATGAGCAGAAAGTGATCGACGCCATTCAGCCGCAAATCCTCGCGGTGCAGATGCAGCGTTTGCAGTTTGCGCCGGACGACCTGGTGGTCGCCGAAATGCGCGTGATGATGGAGCAGGCCGCCGAAATTCAGGCGAAGAGCGATGATGCCTGTTTCCGCTTTCAATACCCGGCGGTAAAAGGGGGCATCAACCCGGTGCGCTTTATCTCCCCGGAGATGCTAAAACGCCGCCTCGACACTGAAGCCGCCATGCTCAACGCCTCTTACGGGCCCAATAAACACACGGTAACTGCCGAAGAGCGCGCCAATGCGCAGCGGGATATCGCCACGGTAGTGCAGCCGATGGCGCAGAAGTATGGTCAGGATCTGCAACTGCTGGATGCGCCGCAAAATGCCATCGGCAAAGAGAAGCTGGTCTGCGATATGCTGCAACAACTTTGGGGTGATGTGCTGGCGCTACCGCCGCAGAAAGCCGCCGCGATTGTGCGGCTGGTGCTGGCGACGGAAGAGCAGTGATGGTGCGGGCCGATGCGCCCGCACTTGATTAGAGCGTTTTTAACATTCGCACTTCGCAATCGACGTGACCGGTGCAGCCCAGCGGGCCGTCGATATGCGCAAACCCCAGGTGCTCATACAGACCGATAGCGTCGGTTAAAAAGGCGGTGGTCTCTAAATAGCAGCGCGTGAAGCCGCTTTTTTTCGCGTGATCGAGCGCCATCAGCGCCAGCTTTTTCGCCAGCCCCTGGCCGCGCGCGCAGGGCAGAAAATACATCTTTTGCAGTTCGCAGATATCCGGCTCGCTGCACTTCAATGGCGCCACGCCGCCGCCGCCCACCACGTCGCCATTTAATTCCACGACCCAGTAAGCGCAGCCTTCGCGGCTATATAACTGATAAAGCTCGTCCAGTTCAGGATCGGCAACGGTGTAGCCTTTATCAGCCGTCAGGCCATATTCGGCTGACACCTGACGGATCACCGAGGCGATAGCCGCATTATCTGTCGCGGCAATGCGGCGCATTTTGACCTCTACCGGCGCGGTTACATTCATTTTCGCACTCTGTCTGTTGCTTTTTCGGGGATCCTGGTTAATACCACTACAGGGCGCATCTGGCAAGACCAGGAATATTGGGCGCTATTTTTTTGACCGTAAGGTATTTACACTGCACAGTGGAGATAATTCTTAAGCAATATTGCTGTGGTTAACTCCGTTAGCACCTCTTTTTTACAATAAGGATTGTTATGACTTCCGACATTCATGCTTCTGTGGCGGCTCCCGTGCGCCATTTCCGCTTTCAGGGTAGCGGGAAAGGCTATTTCGTTGTTTGGCTGGTCAATATTCTGCTGACCTTAATAACGCTGGGGATTTATTTACCTTGGGCGTTAATTCGCGCGCGTCGTTATTTCTACGAAAACACCGAGCTGGAGGGCGCGCGTTTCTCTTACCACGCGACCGGCAGTTCCATTTTTGTTGGCTGGCTCTGCCTGCTGGCGCTGTATGCGATTTTTTTAATTAACGTGTTCCATGGGAACGTTATTCTGCAACTCTGCATGATGGGTTTATTTATTCTCTTCTTCCCATGGTTAATTACGCAGGGTCTGCGTTATCAGATGCTGATGACCGAGATTAACGGCGTGCGCTTTAACTTTTACGCCAGCCCGCTGCGCGCGTGGTGGGTGATGATGGGCTGCCCGCTGCTGATTATGGTTGGCGTAGGGATTATTTTCTCTATCTTCGCAACTATGGTGGCAAGCAGTGGTTCGATTGGCGCCATTGTTACGGTAGGCATCATCGGATCGCTGGCCGTATTGCTGGGTATTGGCGTGATGCAGGGCGTATTTGCCGCGCAGTGGTATGGCATGCTGGCGAATAATTTGCAGTACGGCAAATTAAAATTCTCCGGCAGTTTCTCAATGAAAAAATGCATCGGTATTGTGCTGCTGTCGATGCTGCTGTTTATTCCGTTTATCGCGCTGGTGATGGTATTGATTGTGCCAGCGATGATTGAACTGATGCAGTCTGCCTATTTGCTGCAGGGCGATCCAGAGCAGATGGCGATGATGATGGGCCCGATGTACGGCAAAATCATGCTCACCTACCTGATCTATATTCTCGGCGCGATTGTCTGCTTTACCTTTGCTTTCGTGAAGCTGCGCGCTTACCTCTACAGCCAGCTGGCGCTGGAAGGGGATATTCGCTTCTCCTCCACGGTGACCGTTGGGCGCATGCTGTGGATCGCTATCAGTAATATGGCGGTGTGCATCGTGACGCTGTTCCTGGCATGGCCGTGGGCGAAGGTGCGTATGACCCGCTACCTGCTGGAAAATACCCATGTGCACGGCAATCTGGAAGCGCTGACGCTGGAAGATCACGGCGTTCAGCCAGCGAAAGATCCGGCTAACCTGCTGGCGCGTGGTTTGTCGTTCTATCCGGCGGCGATTTAAGTTCGGTAGAACGTGCCGGATGGCGGCTAAGCCTTATCCGGCCTACAAAAGCGGTCGGGCAGAGGAGTTGCCTCATCCGGCCGACAAAAGCAGCCGGGCAGAGGAGTCGCCTTATCCGGCCGACAAAAGCGGTCGGGCAGGGGAGTTGCCTCATCCGGCCGACAAAAGCGGTCGGGCAGGGGAGTTGCCTCATCCGGCCGACAAAAGCAGTCGGGCAGGGGATTAGCCTTATCCGGCCGACAAAAGCAGCGGGAGTTATCCCGCAGCCAATAAAAAAGCCGGGCGCGATGCCCGGCTTTTTTTTGCGTGCTGATGATTACAGCGCGGCGATAACCGCCTGCTGCTCAATCAGCTTCGCTTTGGTCTGCGCGTAGCCGTCGAGCTTCTCACGCTCTTTGGCGATCACCGCTTCCGGCGCGCGGGCGACAAAGCCTTCGTTACCCAGCTTGCTCTCGATGCGGCCAATTTCCTGCTCAACCTTCGCCACCTCTTTCGCCAGACGCGCCAGCTCGGCCTCTTTGTCGATAAGACCGGCCATCGGGATCAGCAACTCTGCGCCATCAACGATCTTGGTGACCGAAACCGGCCCTTTCTCGTCGGCAGAGAGCAGCGTGATGCTCTCCAGACGCGCCAGCGTCTTCAGGAAGCTCAGGTTGTCGTTTACGCGACGCTGCGCTTCAGGGCTGGCGCTGCGCAGCAGCAGCTCAAGCGGTTTACCCGGCGCGATGTTCATCTCGGCGCGGATATTACGCACCGCAACGATCGCCTGCTTCAGCCACTCGGTATCGGCCACGGCCTGCTCATCCACCTGGGCGGCGTCAAAGCTCGGGAACGGTTGCAGCATGATGGTATCGGCATCAATACCTTTCAGCACTTTCACGCGCTGCCAGATGGTTTCAGTGATAAACGGAATGATCGGGTGCGCCAGGCGCAGCAGACCTTCCAGCACCGTTACCAGCGTGTTGCGCGTGCCGCGCAGCTCGGCTTCGGAACCGCCGTTCATCACCGGCTTGGTCAGCTCCAGATACCAGTCACAGAACTGGTTCCAGGTGAACTCATACAGAATGCCGGCTGCAATATCGAAGCGGTAGCTGTCCAGCGCATCGCGGTACGCTTTGATGGTCTGGTTGAACTCGGCGAGGATCCAGCGATCCGCCAGCGACAGCACCATTTCGCCGCCGTTGAAGCCGCAATCCTGCTCTTCGGTGTTCATCAGCACAAAGCGGCTGGCGTTCCACAGCTTGTTACAGAAGTTACGGTAGCCTTCCAGGCGCTTCATATCCCAGTTGATATCACGGCCGGTTGAGGCCAGTGCCGCGAGGGTGAAACGCAGGGCGTCGGTGCCGTGTGGCTCAATGCCGTCCGGGAACTGCTTCTCGGTGCGCTTGCGGATTTTTTCCGCCAGCTGCGGCTGCATCATGTTCCCGGTGCGTTTTTCCAGCAGATCCGGCAGCGAAATACCGTCAACCATATCCAGCGGATCGATAACGTTGCCTTTCGATTTCGACATCTTCTGCCCTTCGTCATCGCGGATAAGACCGGTCATATAGACAGTCTTGAACGGCACCTGTGGTTTGCCGTTTTCATCTTTGATGAAGTGCATGGTCATCATGATCATGCGCGCGATCCAGAAGAAGATGATGTCGAAGCCGCTCACCATCACGCTGGTCGGGTGGAACTGACGCAGCGCGTCGGTGTTTTCCGGCCAGCCGAGGGTCGAGAAGGTCCACAGCGCGGAAGAGAACCACGTGTCGAGCACGTCGTCGTCCTGGCGCAGGGCGACATCCGCAGAGAGGTTGTTCTCCTGACGCACTTCCTCTTCGCTGCGGCCAACGTAGACGTTACCGTCGTTGTCGTACCACGCCGGAATGCGGTGGCCCCACCACAGCTGGCGGGAGATACACCAGTCCTGAATGTCGCGCATCCAGGAGAAGTACATGTTTTCATACTGCTTCGGCACGAACTGGATATCGCCGTTCTCGACCGCTTCAACGGCCGGTTTCGCCAGCACATCGGCGCGCACGTACCACTGATCGGTGAGCATCGGTTCGATCACCACGCCGCCGCGATCGCCATACGGGACGGTCAGGTCGTGCGGTTTGATCTCTTCCAGCAGGCCAAGGGCGTCAACGGCAGCGACGATCGCTTTACGCGCGGCAAAGCGCTCCAGTTTCTGGAACTCCGCCGGGATATCGCTGGCGTAGACGTCGGATTCATTGCCTTTGGTGTCATACACTTCTGCGCTTTCACGGATATCACCGTCGAAGGTCAGAATGTTGATCATTGGCAGGGCGTGACGACGGCCCACTTCGTAGTCGTTAAAGTCGTGCGCCGGGGTGATTTTCACGCAGCCGGTGCCTTTTTCCATATCGGCGTGTTCGTCGCCAACAATCGGAATACGGCGGTTAACCAGCGGCAGCAGCACGAATTTGCCAATCAGATCTTTGTAGCGCGGATCTTCCGGGTTTACCGCGACACCGGTATCGCCGAGCAGCGTTTCCGGACGGGTAGTCGCGACCACCAGGTAATCTTTACCGTCGGCGGTTTTTGCGCCGTCAGCCAGCGGGTAGCGGATGTGCCACATCGAGCCTTTGGACTCGCGGTTTTCCACTTCCAGATCGGAGATCGCAGTGCGCAGTTTCGGGTCCCAGTTTACCAGGCGTTTGCCACGGTAAATCAGATCCTCTTTGTAGAGACGGACGAACACCTCTTTCACGGCATTGGAGAGGCCTTCATCCATGGTGAAGCGCTCGCGCTCCCAGTCCACGGAGTTGCCGAGACGGCGCATCTGGCGGGTAATGGTGCCGCCGGATTCCGCTTTCCACTGCCAGATTTTGTCGATAAAGGCGTCGCGGCCGTAATTGTGGCGGGTTTTACCCTCTTCAGCGGCAATTTTACGCTCCACCACCATCTGGGTTGCGATACCCGCGTGGTCAGTACCGGCCTGCCAGAGGGTGTTTTTCCCCTGCATGCGCTGGTAGCGGATCATGGTGTCCATGATGGTCTGCTGGAAGGCGTGGCCCATATGCAAACTGCCGGTGACGTTCGGCGGCGGGATCATGATGCAGAAGCTTTCCTGGCTTTCATCACCGTTCGGTTTGAAATAGCCCTGCTTTTCCCACTGCTCGTACAGCGGCTGTTCGATATCTTTGGGGTTGTATGTCTTTTCCATTATTTCCAGGTTGCCGTGTTCAGGTTAAAACCGGCCACGCGGTAGGCTTTATAGCGTTCGCGAGCCAGTTGTTTCAGAGAGTCTTCGTGAGGGACGAAGTCTATCACTTCTGTGAAAGCGGTGGCAAAATCTGCAAATTCCGCGCGCAGGCTGATTAAGATGTCGCGCGGGCTGCTGTTACGTTTCGCCGGCCAGGCAATCTCGACCGGCGCACCGCCGCGCGGGCCTTCACCGGCCAGGTTGTGCGGCACAAAACTCTCCGCCGGTCGCGCCCACAGCGCTTCATCAAGACGAATGGCCTGCTGCTCATCGACGCAGGCGATCAGCACGCGCTTGCCATGACGCCAACGTTCTGCGGCAATCTCACACACCAGCTGTTCGACGGCGCTTAAGCCATCCGCAGTGTTGTCATTGTCGAGAAGATAGAACGTCGCATTTTTCATATATGGGGCTTTTGGTTGAGGTTTTAAATGCAAAGCCCGGTGGCGCTACGCTTACCGGGCCTACGCTGTTTTGTAGGCCGGATAAGGCGCAGCCGCCATCCGGCAAACAAAGTCACATGTTACTCTTCGCCGTTAAATCCGGCGCGATTGAGCAGGAACTGCGACAGCATGGCGACCGGACGCCCGGTGGCGCCTTTCGCTTTACCGGAACGCCACGCGGTACCGGCGATGTCCAGGTGCGCCCAATTGTACTTGCGGGTAAAGCGCGCGAGGAAGCAGCCTGCGGTGATTGCACCACCAGGACGGCCGCCGATATTCGCCATATCCGCAAAATTGGACTCTAACTGCTCCTGGTACTCATCGCTCATCGGCAGACGCCACGCGCGATCGCCCGCCTGCTCAGACGCGCCAATCAGCTCGTGAGCCAGCGGATTGTGGTTCGACAGCAGACCGGTAATGTGGTGGCCCAGCGCAATCACGCAGGCACCGGTTAACGTCGCCACGTCGATCACCGCTTCCGGCTCGAAACGCTCAACGTAAGTCAGCACATCGCACAGCACCAGGCGGCCTTCGGCATCGGTGTTCAGCACTTCAACCGTCTGACCGGACATGGTAGTGAGCACGTCGCCTGGGCGGTACGCGCGTCCGCCAGGCATGTTTTCACAGCCCGCCAGCACGCCGGTAACGTTGATCGGCAGTTGCAGTTCAGCAACCATGCGCATCACGCCATACACCGCCGCCGCGCCGCACATGTCGTACTTCATCTCATCCATGCCTTCGCCAGGCTTGAGCGAGATACCGCCGGAGTCGAAGGTCAGCCCTTTACCGACCAGCACAATCGGGCGCGCATCTTCAGACGGGTTGCCTTTGTACTCAATCACCGACATCAGGGATTCGTTCTGCGAACCCTGGCCGACGGCGAGATAGGAGCACATGCCCAGCTCGCGCATCTGCTGTTCGCCAATCACGCGGGTGGTGACGTTTTTGCTGTAGGAGTCCGCCAGCTGGCGCGCGTGGGAGGCGAGATAGGCCGGGTTACAGATATTTGGCGGCATATTGCCGAGATCTTTCGCCGCTTTGATACCGGCAGAGATCGCCAGACCATGCTGGATCGCGCGCTCGCCGCTGGTCAGCTCGCGACGGGTCGGCACGTTGAAGACCATTTTACGCAGCGGGCGACGCGGCTCGCTTTTGGTGGTCTTCAGCTGATCGAAGCTATAGAGCGTCTCTTTCGCCGTCTCAACGGCCTGGCGCACTTTCCAGTAGGTGTTGCGCCCTTTAACGTGCAGTTCGGTCAGGAAGCAGACCGCTTCCATCGAGCCAGTATCATTCAGCGTATTTATCGTTTTCTGAATAACCTGCTTGTACTGACGCTCATCCAATTCACGCTCTTTTCCGCAACCAATCAGCAAAATACGTTCGGAAAGCACATTTGGCACATGGTGCAGCAGCAGGGTTTGACCCGGCTTGCCTTCCAGTTCGCCGCGACGCAGCAGCGCACTGATATAACCGTCGCTGATTTTATCCAGCTGCTCGGCAATCGGAGAGAGCCGGCGCGGTTCAAAGACGCCAACAACGATGCAGGCACTCCGCTGTTTCTCCGGGCTACCGCTTTTTACACTGAACTCCATGCACTACGCTCCTGAATCTTAAAGACAACGGCGGCGGCTACGGATAGAATTGCAAGCTTTCGTAACTCAGGTCCGCTGTTGCGGTGACTTCGTGTTAATCTTAACGTTACTGCGGTTTCGGCACGTCAGAATCGGGTCTCACGCACGTATCCGCTGAGTATATTAATCTTAGCGATCATTTCGACGACTCAAGAGAATAAATGACGTTTAAGCCATGAAACAAGCGATTTTCCAGCAAAAAGACTGGTTTTTACGGGCGTAATTAAAGTGATAATCACAAGATATCTGGTGCGGGAGACGCTGAAAAGCCAGCTTGCAATCCTATTCATCCTGCTTCTGATTTTCTTTTGTCAGAAACTGGTCAGAATTTTAGGCGCAGCCGCTGACGGCGAAATCCCCACGAACCTCGTTCTCTCTCTGCTCGGGCTTGGCGTGCCAGAGATGGCGCAGCTTATCCTGCCGCTGAGCCTCTTCCTGGGTCTGTTGATGACGCTGGGTAAACTTTATACAGAAAGTGAAATTACGGTGATGCACGCCTGCGGCCTGAGCCGGGCGGTGCTGGTGAAAGCCGCGCTGGTGCTGGCGCTGTTTACCGGTGCGGTGGCGGCAGTCAACGTGATGTGGGCCGGGCCGTGGTCTTCGCGCCATCAGGATCAGGTGCTGGCCGATGCCAAAGCTAACCCCGGCATGGCGGCGCTGGCGCAGGGGCAGTTCCAGCAGGCGACAGACGGCAACTCGGTGCTCTTTATCGAAGGCGTCGAAGGCAAAAAGTTCACCAACGTCTTCCTTGCCCAGCTGCGTCCAAAAGGTAACGCCCGTCCTTCTGTGGTGCTGGCGGACTCCGGGCAGCTCTCCCAGCATAAAGATGGTTCGCAGGTAGTGACCCTCAACAGCGGCACGCGCTTTGAAGGCACGGCGATGCTGCGCGACTTCCGCATTACCGATTTCCAGAACTATCAGGCCGTTGTTGGTCATCAGGCCGTGACGCTCGATCCGACGGATACCGAGCAGATGGGGATGCGCACGCTGTTCCACACCGATAACCCGCGCGCCAGCGCCGAGCTGCACTGGCGTTTAACGCTGATTTTCGCCGTGGTGATGATGGCGCTGATGGTGGTTCCGCTGAGCGTGGTTAACCCGCGTCAGGGGCGCGTGCTCTCAATGCTGCCCGCGATGCTGCTCTATCTCATCTTCTTCCTGTTGCAGACCACCCTGCGCTCCAATGGCGCGAAAGGGAAGCTCGACCCGATGATCTGGATGTGGGCGGTTAACCTGCTCTATCTGGCGCTGGCCGTGGTGCTGAACCTGTGGGATACGGTGCCGATGCGCCGGGTTCGTGCCCGTTTTACCCGTAGAGGAGCGGTATAATGCAGGCTTTTGGCGTTCTCGACCGCTATATCGGTAAAACCATTTTTACCACCATCATGATGACCCTGTTCATGCTGGTGTCGCTCTCAGGCATCATCAAGTTTGTCGACCAACTGAAAAAAGCCGGGCAGGGGAGTTACGATGCCCTCGGCGCAGGTCTCTATACCCTGCTCAGCATGCCGAAAGATATCCAGATCTTCTTCCCGATGGCGGCGCTGCTCGGCGCACTGCTGGGGCTGGGCATGCTGGCGCAGCGCAGTGAACTGGTGGTAATGCAGGCCTCTGGCTTCACCCGTATGCAGGTTGCGATGGCGGTGATGAAAACCGCGATCCCGCTGGTGCTGCTGACCATGGCGATCGGCGAGTGGGTCGCGCCGCAGGGCGAGCAGATGGCGCGTAACCAGCGTGCGCAGTCGATGTACGGCGGCTCGCTGCTCTCGACCCAGGCTGGCCTGTGGGCGAAAGATGGCAGTAACTTTATCTATATCGAACGGGTGAAGAGCGATACCGAACTGGGTGGCGTCAGCATCTATGCGTTCACCAAAGATCGTCGTTTGCAGTCGGTGCGCTACGCCGCGTCGGCGAAGTTCGACCCGGAGCATAAAATCTGGAATCTGTCGCAGGTCGATGAGTCTAACCTGACCGATCCGAAACAGGTGACCGGCTCGCAGACTGTGAGCGGGACCTGGAAAACCAACCTGACGCCGGACAAGCTTGGCGTGGTGGCGCTCGATCCCGATGCGCTCTCCATCAGCGGCCTGCACAACTACGTGAAGTACCTGAAATCGAGCGGCCAGGACTCCGGGCGCTACCAGCTCAATATGTGGAGCAAGATCTTCCAGCCGCTCTCCGTGGCGGTAATGATGCTGATGGCGCTGTCGTTTATCTTCGGCCCGCTGCGTAGCGTGGCGATGGGCGTGCGCGTTATCACCGGCATCAGCTTCGGCTTTGTCTTCTACGTGCTGGATCAGATTTTCGGCCCGCTGACGCTGGTCTACGGCATTCCGCCGGTGGTCGGGGCGCTGCTGCCAAGCGCCTCCTTCTTCCTGCTGAGCCTGTGGCTGATGTCACGCAAGAGCCAGTAAATCCCAAGAGAGGCTGCGGCCTCTCTTCTTTTTTGCAAGGAGCACACGATGTTTTCCCTCGCCAGGCGCTTTGCGCTCCGTTTCTCTACCGCACTGCTGTTCGGCATCCTCAACGCCCTTTTCACCATTACCGTATTGAGCGGGCAGTGGCTGACCTCGGCTGCGGGCGACAGCGCCCTGCTGGCCTTTGAAGCCGCAGTGGTCGTGCTGGCGCTGCTGCTGGTGCAGTGGCTTATCCGCCGTGCCGCTGCGCTGGCGCAAGCTGTTGGTACAGTGCGCCGCGGCTCGCCCGAAGAGGCGCAGGCGGATCGCGTGCTGGCACGCTTTAACGCGGCGGAGACTCTGCTCGATCAGCTCTGGATGAGCGCGCTGCTGCCGGTGATTGCCGGGTTTTTCCTCCTCGATACGCACCTTGCGATGTACCTGCACGGCGGCCTGCTGGTGCTGGCGATTGCTATGACCTTCTGGCAGGGGACCCGCCTCGACAAGCTGCGTAACACCCACGGTTACCACGCCGGTTTTGGCCGCACCACGCCCTGATACCTTTCAGTAAAATCTGGTCTTTGCCCCGCTGCGCCCGGCGCGGGCTATGCTTGAGGGATGTTTCACTACACTCCCGGAAGATTATGTCCAGATTCTTTTTCAACGACCGCAAACAGCTGGTCAACGACGCCATCGAAGGGCTGGTGATCTCCGCCCCGCACGGCAACCTTGTACGCCTTGAGAGCGATCCGGCGATCCGCATCGTCGCCCGCGCCGACTGGGATAAAAGCCGCGTGGCGGTTATCTCCGGCGGCGGCTCCGGCCATGAACCGGCCCACGCCGGGTTTGTCGGTAAAGGCATGCTCACCGCCGCCGTCTGCGGCGATCTCTTTGCTTCACCGAGCGTAGACGCGGTGCTGAACGCCATTGTGGCGGTGACCGGCGATCGCGGCTGTCTGCTGATTGTCAAAAACTACACCGGCGACCGGCTCAACTTCGGTCTCGCCGCCGAGAAAGCCAAGCGCTACGGCCTGAAAGTGGAGATGGTGATTGTTGCCGATGACATCGCGCTGCCCGATAACAAACAGCCGCGCGGCATCGCCGGCACAGCGCTGGTGCACAAAATTGCCGGTTACGCCGCAGAGCAGGGCAAATCCCTGAGCGAAGTGCGCGACCTCGCCCAGCAGGCCTGCGACAACGTCTATAGCCTCGGGCTGGCGATGGAGAGCTGCAACCTGCCGGGCAGCGACAGCGAAGAGGGGCGCATTCAGCAGGGCCACGTTGAGCTTGGCCTCGGCATTCACGGCGAGCCGGGTGCGAGTACCCTTGAGACCCACAACAGCAAATCGCTGATCGATACGCTGGTTAAACCGCTGTGCGCGGCGGTCGGCAATGATCGCGTGGCGGTGTTGATCAACAACCTCGGTGGCGTTTCGGCGCTGGAGATGGCGCTGCTGACCAAAGAGCTGGCCCATTCGGCGCTGAAAGATCAACTGGCCTACCTGATTGGCCCCGCGCCGCTGGTCAGCTCGCTCGATATGAAAGGCTTCTCCCTTTCCCTGCTACGTTTAACGGATGAGTTTGAGCAGGCGCTCTGCGCCGAGGTGCAGACCGTCGGCTGGCAGAAACCGGTCGCCTTCGCGCCGATGAAAACCCAGCCGCACAAAGCCGTTTACACCGGGCTGGAGATTGAGCCTTCCGATAATCCACAGGTAAAAGCGCTGGTCGGCACCGCCGCGCAGACGCTGATCGACCTGGAAAACCGCCTCAACGCGCTGGATGCGAAAGTGGGCGATGGTGATACCGGCTCGACCTTTGCCGAAGGCGCGCGCGAGATCAAGCGCCTGCTGGAGCAGAACGCGCTGCCGCTGAACAACACCGCGCAGCTGCTGCAACTGACTGGCGAGCGGCTGGCGACGGTGATGGGCGGCTCCAGCGGCGTGCTGATGTCGATCTTCTTTACCGCCGCAGGCCAGGCGGTGCATAACGCCACGCCGTTGCCCGACGCGCTGCTGCTGGGGTTAAAGCAGATGAAACACTATGGCGGGGCGGATCTCGGCGACCGCACGCTGATCGATGCGTTACAACCGGCGCTGGAAGCCCTGCGCGATCGCGGATTAGCCGCTGCCATCGATGCCGCGAAAAAAGGGGCAGAGAGCACCGCCACCATGCAGAAAGCGGGCGCGGGGCGTTCATCTTACGTCAACAGTGAGAACCTCGAAGGCGTGACCGATCCCGGCGCAGTAGCGATTGCCGAAGTGTTTGCTGCGATAGGGAAATAGGAAGAGGTGCCCGGTGGTTCACCGGGCACAGTTGCCGTAAAGCATATGTCGCTGAAACCGCGTAGGCCGGATAAGGCGAAGCCGCCATCCGGCATTTAACTTGCACGCTCAACAACGTACCGTCTGGCATTTAACCCGCACGCTCAACAACGCGCCGTCCGGCGTTAAACCTGCCCGGCGGCATTGACGCTCACCGGGCTGAACGGCTTAAAAATCCGCTTTCAACACTACGCGATAACGCGCTTTACCGTCGCGCACATGCTGCAACGCTTCGTTGATCTGCGACATCGGGAACATCTCGATGGTCGGCGCAACCTTCGCACGACCGGCAAACTTCATCAGCTTACGCAACTCATACGGCGTACCGGTTGCGGAACCGGAGACGCTGCGATCGCCGCCAATCAGCGTAAAGGCCGGTACTTCCAGCGGCTTCATCACGGCACCGACGGTATGGAAATGGCCGCCGTGCGCCAGCGCTTCGAAGAAGGGCAGCCAGTCAAGATCGACGTTAACGGTGTTGATGATCAGATCATACTGACCCGCGCGCGCTTTCAACGCTTCCGGATCGCGGCTGTTCACCACATAATCTGCGCCCATCAGACGCACTTCTGCCTCTTTTGCCGGGTTTGAGCTAAAGGCCGTCACTTCGCAGCCCATCGCGCGCAGCAGTTTGATGGCGATATGGCCCAGACCGCCAATACCAATCACACCAACGCGGCTGGTAGCGGTGACGTTGTGCATCAGCAGCGGTTTAAAGACGGTGATGCCGCCACACAGCAGCGGACCGGCGGTTTCAATATCAATGCTGTCAGGCAGGGGAATCACCCACTGCCAGCTGGCGCGGATTTTATCGGCGAAGCCGCCGCGGTTCAGGATGGTCGGCACCGCGCCTTCCAGGCAGTTGATCTGGTTGCCGTCGATACAGGCGTCGCAGTGCCCACAGCTGTGCGCTGTCCAGCCGATACCCACGCGCTGGCCCACTTTCAGCCCTTTGTTCTGCGCGGCGTCACCCAGTGCCACCACGTGGCCAATCACTTCATGCCCGGCAACCAGCGGATACTGGGAGAAGCCCCATTCGTTGTCGATCATCGACAGGTCAGAGTGGCAGATCCCGCAATAATCCACGGCGACTTCAACATCTTCAGCCGCCAGCGGGCCTGCATCGTATTCCTGAAGCTCAAGCTCGGCGCCAGCCTGTGGCGCGGCGTAGTTTTTGATGATGCTCATCACGGATTCCTTTATGTTGAGGGAGACGCTTGAAGTGTAGGGCATCTGCCGCCGCTCTGGCAGCCTGCGGCTGTCCATACCGCCCGTTTCGTTAAGCGATTGCTCTGAAAGCCGCGTTTTTTAGGATTTTCCATCCATCTATTAAGCCGTGGCGACTTTGCAACACTATGTGTCCGAACCATCCTCAAATAAGGGCGCAACGCGCAGTCAACGCTCAGCGCCATTCTCTCTCTACAGGAGCAACGATGATGGCGAATCAACCGCAACACACCGGCGATGCTGGCGTCGCATTAATAAAATCCTTTGAAGGGCTACGGCTGGAGAAGTATCGCGATGCCGTCGGCAAGTGGACCATCGGCTACGGGCACCTGATCCTGCCGAACGAGAACTTCCCCCGCCCGATTACCGAAGCGGAGGCTGACGCGCTGCTGCGCAAGGATTTGCAGACGAGCGAGCGCGGCGTGCACAGGCTGGTGACGGTCGATCTCGACCAGGATCAGTTCGACGCGCTGGTGTCGTTTACCTTTAATCTCGGTGCCGGGAACTTGCAGAGCTCGACGCTGCTCAAGCTGTTAAATCAGGGCGAATATACGCAGGCCGCCGACCAGTTTCTGCGCTGGAACAAAGCGGGCGGCAGAGTGCTGCCCGGCCTGACACGGCGGCGTGAAGCGGAGCGGGCGCTGTTTTTGCAGGCGGGTTAGCGCTTGTTAACCAGCGCGTTAAGCCAGCTTTCCTCGTGATCGGGGCGCTGATCCTGTGTTATCCACATTTTATGGATTGTCAGCTCAGGCAGGGGTGCCAGCAGCGCGGTCAGCCGGGACTCCGTCATATCGCTAAAACGACGGCCCGCCAGTTCGCGCTCGCTGTCGCCATATTTAAACGACAGATACCAGATGCCGCCGGGTTTCAGCGCGCGCGCCAGGGTGTTTATCACCGCAGGTAATTCCTTATACGGGACGTGCAGCAGCGAGGCGCAGCACCAGATCCCGTCGTACTCCTGCGTTTCATTCAACTGGTCGAAGGTCATCTTCTTCACCGGCAGCCCGCTGTAGTGACGCGCCAGCGCCACCAGTTCGGCAGAGGCGTCGAACGCTTCCACGTGGTAACCCTTGCGGGCAAAGGCCAGCGCATCGCGCCCGGAGCCGCATCCCGCATCCAGCACGCTCGCCTGTTCCGGCAAGTGCGCCATAAAGTCGGCGTACAGCGGCGACATATCGAGATCGACCGTGCCGTCGAAGAAGGTTTGTGCATGGTTCTGGTAGTAATTCATCGTCATCAGAGCACTCGCTGTTGTTGTCTCTCTGGAGCCCAGGTTTTTAGCTGTGAAGCCAGCGCCCTGTTCCAGCGGTCATTCAGGAATGCTCTGCGCTTCGGTTCACTGTTACCGGTCTGGTTGATAATCGCCTCATGCAGCGGCAGGCGGCTATTAATAAAATACTCATTACGGGCATGCAGGCGCGCCAGCAGCTGCAAGGTCGGCAACTGGGCGAACTTACCCTGCGCGCCACGGTTGCAACTCTGGCAGGCCAGCACCAGGTTCCAGACGCCGTTCAGGTTGACGCCTGGCAATCCTGCGCGCGCCATCAACGGGATAAAGTGATCGACGTCGGCTAATAGCGGATCGCCGTTTTCGAGACTTATCGGCGCATGGCAGTAAAAACAATGCCCTTTCTGGTAACCATTGAGGCTGTTCCGGCAACTGGTCAGCGTGATGCGCGCGCTTTTAAGCTGGGTAAAAAGCGTTTGCTGCTCATCATCATAGTGAACGTCCAACAGCTGCGGCGGCAGGTTCATCTCCCAGGCCTTTTCGACCAGCGTCCAGCGCGCATCCGTCTCATGGACCAGGTTCTGGAACTGCGGCGTCTGCGTCAGGCGGTAAAAATCATCCGTCAGGCGAATGCCTTTGCCTTCGCGCTGCTCATCAATAAAAAACTGCTTCTCAATCGGCCCGCCGTTGACGTTATGGAACGCCTTCAACACCACCTTAAAACCCAGCTTCGCCGTCACCTGCAACAGCTCATCGTAACTAATCTCACCCCGATTAAACTGCAAGCAGGCGGTGATAAACGGGCCGGGTTTGCTGGTGTTGAGGATCTGCTTTGGTGCGTTTCTCAGATGCGCGCAGATGTGCTGGCTAAAGGGGATCGCCAGATCCTGCAAGGAGATGAAGGTATTGCTGCGATCGATATCGTACAGCGCATGCGCCAGCGCGAACTTATAGGTCGCGAAGTTGTTGCCAAAGAGGATCACCCCCCGCCAGTAGTTTTCCAGCGTGGGATCGACCTGGTAAAAACGCATAGGTTTTCCTGGTGATGGATTACCGGTGAATGTTACGTGATCACATAACAAATGCGCAGTGATGTAAATCACCCAACAATTGGTTTGGTGAATTTATGAGGGGAGGAGAGGGGAAGGTTTAGCGCTGAAAATTTCAGCACTTGGCAGACCTTACGCGCGGCGCTGCTTGCATGGAGGCGATTGACAGGTATAATCCAACACGTTTCCGCATCCCCTTCCGTGCCGGAGTGGCGAAATCGGTAGACGCAGTTGATTCAAAATCAACCGTAGAAATACGTGCCGGTTCGAGTCCGGCCTTCGGCACCATAAGATGCAAAGATAAGTCGCCTAAGAGCGGCTTTTTTTGTGTTTGAAATCCTACACTTACTCGCCTTGCACCATATCTTCATTCTCTCAGGTCCAACCGACATTAACGTATGTGTATCAACAGATGTTGGTACACATGATGGTATTTCAGGTTCGATAATCTTTGTACCTGTGGGGGCATTAGCGCTGCCAGGACAAATATCAATAACAGATCGATCCGGAAGACATTTTGCCTGGTAGTTATAAAGTTTTTATGTATCTACAAAACGAATCTAGAATGTATTCTTGAATAGTTATCAATAGTTTTTTATAAATGGAACAGGCTACTTACTAAGAGATGCGCTATGAAGACTTTTGATACCCAACTTGCTATGAGTATTGTCTCGCACTCGACAGGGGGATTCAGTTATGACACCCTCGCCAGGGCGTTGATTTCAAAGGGTGAAAATGTAAGTACAGAAACTCTTCTTGAATCATGTCACTCCTTTTGCCTTGTTTTAGTAGAGAAAGGCATTTTGAAAAGATGCCATAAATGTCCGAATGCACAGGATGAGTACTTCGAGTATATCCCTCACTGAGAACTGTCTCAGAAACTTTTTACCGTGTGTACCGATTCGCTTCTTGCAACCCCTGCTTTTCTGAGGTAGCTTTGCTACAAACTTTTGGGGGAGCGATTGTGAGCAACATCAACTTAATAACAACCTGCACGAATGGTAAAAATAGTGATAGCAAGACGATATTGAGTTTAAGTCAATTTTCATCAGGCCGGACTCCTTCAAATATCTTGATTAATTCTTGGTGTAGTGCCCTGAACAAGGCCATTTCTAATTCATTAACTGTAAGCGTAAAGGACCTCTATAAAGGAGGGCATTGGGCAACAGCAAAAGAAGTTTTGAAAAAATATCCTG
This sequence comes from Kosakonia sp. CCTCC M2018092, assembly GCF_003864115.1. Lineage (NCBI taxonomy): Bacteria > Pseudomonadati > Pseudomonadota > Gammaproteobacteria > Enterobacterales > Enterobacteriaceae > Kosakonia > Kosakonia sp. CCTCC M2018092. The sequence goes on along the minus strand of NZ_CP034225.1, from coordinate 4,169,903 downwards.
TTGATCTATGGGTGATTTCTGCCGGTTTAGGGCTTCTACATCATCAAGATAAAGTGATCCCTTACAAAGCAACTTTTGCAGTTGGATACGAGGAGTCAATACCATCCTATTCAAGTGAATATATTGGTAAAACTTTCCATCGAACATGGTGGAAGGAAATATGCGAGCGCTCATTTTTTAAATCTAAGCATCCAACATCGATTGCCGAATTAATGAAAAGTAATAAAAGTGATTATTTTATTATTTGTGGGTCTCCTGATTATATTAATGCAATTGAACTTGATGTGCTCAATGGCCTCGATTATTTAACTGATTCAAATAAGCAATTACTTATAATAACATCAAAAAAAATCAATGATAGACTACAAAAATATTCATTCAAAACAAGCCAGAAAATGGCTACATGGCTTAAATGTAATATGTTAACGCTTAATATCAGCATGGCCAAATATTTAATCAATGAGTTTTCTACTGGTAATTTAGATGATTTAAGTGAGCTTTCATTACGTATATCGGATGAGTTGCAAGAGTTACCTGCGTATGCAACAAAAAAAGGAATCCGACGTAGTCCGGAAGAAGTTAACCATTTCATTTTAGAGATCATGAAACAAGAGCCTGGGCTTAGTGCAACACATGCTTTGCGTACCTTTCGAGACTCAGGAAACTCATTTGAGGAAAAACGATTCCGGGCTGCGTTCAAGGCTCTATCTGGTACTAAACCTTAATGCTACTGGCGGGGGATTTATGATAGAATCCTTCGTTTTTTGAGGCTTTGCAGTGGCGTCACAGGAGAATAAGTTGTCGAAGCTAAAGTATTTTTTCCCTGATAGTCAGGATTTTATCGATCCCAGTTTCGACTTCCTCCGCGAAACCCGTAATGAACATCGCGTACGACAACGTGACGATCATTATCCACATGAAGTTTTTTCTCGCCCTTACGACGGTATGCTGGTTTCTAAAGCCGTTGTGGATGGCCTTGGCGGCGGTGAGAGCAAATATACGCGTGCCCAGCGTTTGCGTTACTTCCGTAATGGCATGAAGCATTTTTTCCGTCTACCGGAAAATATGGAAACCATGGGTGACTGTGGTGCATTCACCTATGTCAATCAGGATGTCCCTCCATATCGGGTGGAAGAGGTAATTGAATTCTACGAAACTTCTCGCTTTAACCATGGTGTCTCTCTCGACCATATCGTCTTTGGCTATGAGAAACCTGGTGAAGTATTCAGTGGCGAAGTGTTGGCTGAATGCCGCCGACGCCAGGATATTACGCTGACCTTGGCTCAAGAGTTTTTGAACAAGTCACAAAAATCCTGTTTCTCTGCCTTTGGTGTAGCACATGGATGGAGCAAATCCTCCTACCGTCAATCCGTCGAAGCTCTGCTGGCCATGGGATACAAAAATATCACCATGGGGGGGATGGTGCCTTTGAAAACGGCGCAGATCCTTGAGACTCTCGAAGAGATTAAACCGTTGCTGAAAAGTGATACACGTGTTCACTTGCTTGGTATTGCTCGCCCAGAGAGCTTCGCCGACTTTATCAAATTTGGTGTGACTAGTATTGACTCGACTACACCGCTGCAGCAGGCCTTTAAAGATCGGAAAAATAACTACCATACCCCCGATGGCCCCGGCTATACCGCTGTGCGTGTTCCTCAGTTTGATGCAAATCCAAGTTTGAGCCGCAAAATTAAATCTGGTGTGATTGATCAGGATGTTGCCCGGCATCTGGAAAAAGATGCCATGAATGCTTTGTTTGAATACGATAAAGGGGCTTTTTCTCTTGAGAAGACCCTTGAGGCAGTCTTAGCTTATGAACGCCTACATTCGGGTGAAAAAGAGGCTGAAAAAATTTGTACGGATTATGAGCGCACGCTGAGAGATCGCCCCTGGAAACAGTGCCAGTGTAATATCTGCCAGGCTATTGGTATTAACGTCATCATTTTCCGTGGCGCAGAACGTAACCGTCGCCGCGGTTTCCATAATATTCAGGTGCTGTATAACCGTTTGCAGCACACATTGTCATTACGCTCAGAGGAACTGTCATGAGTGAATATCGTGTTCCCGCTCTGCGGATTCGTCAGGGTGAGGAGAGGCAACTCTACAGCCTCGCGATAGAAGGTAAGCAGATAAGTAAAATTGCTGCGATTTCGCGTATTCGCCGCGGCGAAGAGAATTTGGTTGGTTATCAGCGCCCAGAAGTACGTAACCATATTCGTGAAATTCAGCGCTACATTGAGAGCGCGAATCCGATGATACCAAACCCAGTGATTATCGCTTTCGACAAGCGTGTGCGTTTTGAACCGCTTACAGATAATGGCGACATGGGGCATCTGGTTATACCTTTCTCTGAAGATAAAGATTTTGAGAAACCTGGGTTTATTGTGGATGGTCAACAGCGTACCGCAGCTTTACGGGATGCGGAAATCGACTCGTTTATGATGCCAGTCTCCGCATTTATCGCCAATGACGCTGAAGAGCAGCGTGAACAGTTTATGCTCGTGAACTCAACCAAACCGCTGCCGAAAACGCTCCTGTATGAGCTGGCACCGCATACCCACGGGCGTCTGCCATCCGATCTGCAATTACGTAAGTTTCCTTCGCTGCTAACTCAACGGCTGAACTTTGGTGAAGGCCCACTTGCGGGGCGCATCAAAACAGCGACCAATCCGGATGGAGTTATTGCTGATAATTCGATGATCAAAATGATCGATGCCAGTCTTCGTGAGGGAGCTTTGTATCGTTTCCGCGACCCGGCCACAGGTTTGGGGGATGAAGAGAAAATGGTTAAATTGCTGAATAATTTTTGGTCGGCTGTAGAAACCGTATTCACTGATGACTGGGACAAAAAGCCTCGCTATTCACGCTTGTTACATGGCGTTGGTATTCTTGCGCTTGGAAGTTTGATGGATGAAATCGATCAAGTACATCAGGACTATAAAGGTGAACCTGGTTGGACCGAGATCCCTTCCTATACTCGTTTTGTCGAAGAGCTAAACCGAATTAAGCCGCTTTGTGCATGGAGTAACGGGGTGTGGGACTTCGGCACGGATATTGACGGTCAGCGAATCGTTCGTAAATGGAATGAGCTGCAAAATTTGTCAAAAGATATATCTTTGGTGACTGATTATCTTGTAACAAGCTATATAAAAGCGGCAAACGCAAACCTCTAAAAAAATAAGGGGCGAATGCCCCTTATTTTTTATACGTCAACACTCATGGGTTGTTGAAGACGTGCAACAAAGGCATTCAAAATCGAACCGGCTCCTTTACCTTCAGGATAAATGAGATCGCGACGATGAGGCGTTATCGCATACAGCGCCTGATGTTTTGCGCTTGCTGCGGCAAAAATAAAGTAATCAGCCTGTTTTGCTAAATTGACCAGCTTATCCGTCGCGGTATGGTCATGATTCACATCTACTCTGATCCCCTGAAACAACGCCTCAATCATCCCTCGGGCCCTGCGGGCAGCCCCTTCTGTCAGGGTATAAATGGCGACGCGTTTACCCGAGAGATCCGGAAGTGTTTCAGGCTCGCTATTATTGCTTCGTGCCGGTTCTGGAGGAAACGCAGAATCGGCTCCATTGCCTAATACGTTGATGGCCAGACTACGCATGATGGCACGGGTTGAATGATCGAGGCGCGGCCACACTCCAACAGCAAAAGTCTGAATATCCAACCATAGCGCGTTTCGTTCGGCGTTATCATGTTCCGGTGCATCTAGGAACAGTTCGATCATCTCTCCCAACGAGGGCAGATTTTTAAGTGAACTGCCGCGCTCAATAATGAGTTGCAGTGTCGCAACGAAATTCTGATATTCAACACGGCTGAGAGAACATTGCAGGAAATATTCGGTTGCTAGGGTCGCCAGTTTAATGTCCGCTGGACTGACGCTTTGTTCCATCGCCAGTACATCCACCCATTTCAGCCATGTTGTACTCTGCAAATGAAGCTGGTTTTTCCCCAGCCACTCGATAAAGGCGGGCATGGCATTGCGTAATGTTGAAAAGGCGTGCGGCGGAAAATCCTGCGCCAGCAGGTGAACAAAGGCCGACTCCTGGAAGGAGGTGGCGGGCCAGTGCTCACTCTCCAGTGCAACAACCTGCATCAAAGCGTTGCTATCGGCATCGGGTTCGCGCAGACGTGAGAACCAGTTGTCCCAGCCGGTGATGCTCACAGTAGCAAACCGGTTGATACTCTCAATCAGCGTTTCCAGAAGCGGGGTTTTCTTGGCTTGATCAAGCAGTTGTGGAGATACCGTGCTGAGTATCTTAGCATAGCTCTCCAGCGTTTCGGCTGTGGCTGTCAACGACGATTGTAGATAACTGGCCAGAGATTCAAGTGTTGTTGGCGGCAGCGACAACGAGACAGGAGAAGAGGTCGGGGTATCGTACCCGGTGCCCTTGAGTTCGGCCCAGTGCTGTAATTCCTGAAGCCATCCTGATTTCAGCGCGTCAGGCATCATGCTGAGCAGGGCTTGTTCACCCGCCAGCGCCACGCCAATTGCCCAGCTTCTCCAGGCGTTAAATTCCTTTTCTTCGCTTCCTAGCAGTGGAACCTGGGTAAAGAGCGGTTGGAGCGCCAGGAAAGCCGGGCGCAAAGCCGATGGCGGCCCCTGCATGTAGCTCAGGGCATCATGGCCCAGATAACGGTGCTGATAAGCGGCAAGCAGCATTCTGGTCAGCGACGAGGGAATGCGTCCTCGGATCAGATCGGGCAGATCCTGGTGGTTTAGCAAGGCATCCCAATTTTGCCATTTTCCGGCCTGCTGAAGCTCAAGTAGCAGCAGATTGCGTTTGGAGAGCAGACCGTTATCGCGCAGTTCTTGCAGAAAGTTATTGCTGGCCTCCACCTCTTTTTGATTTGTAGCCAGCATGAAATCGCTGAGGATACGGCCAAACGGACGCTTGCTGGTGCGAACGAGCGATGGGCGCAGGCGGAACAGGTTAATCACCTCTTGCAGGGCGGCAAAAACCCGCGTTTTCGCCTGCTTATCTTCACGTTTGCCTTTCAGCAACTCAATACGAATAAACCCTGTTGGGCTATGTTCCAGGAGTGCGGTTTCCGCCGCGAGAGTGGGGCCAGAAGTCGGGATCAGGTAAATTCGGCGGTCGGGGTCAACGTCAGCTGAACCAAGTCGGGCATCGATAACTTTGGTGAGTTCCTGCAGGGTGCGCTCATCTTCCGCCATCGCGAAGAAAACCCAGTGCTGGCGGTCGCACCAAGGCAGAATAATGGGCCATTCACCGTCCAGTGCGCTCGCCACTAAAGGCAATAGCGCGTTTTTCTGCTCGGCCGCATAAGCGCCGGGGGCGTCGCTTAGAAGTTTTTCGAGGCTGAGCAAATTGTTTTCGCCAAAGAAGGCTCGAAGCCAAGAGGGAATGTTATTCATCGCTGTCACCGAAGGTATATTGCCCACCGAACTCAATCAGTGCGTCAGAAATGAGGGTTTTGTTGCTTGAGAACATCAAATGCTCATCGTTAAGGTTCGCACCACTCCAGGTGTAGTTCATCGAACCTTTCAGGAAGAAGTGCTTTGTTAACATGCCCTTGGCATGCAGGTTCTCATAATAGGAGTATTGCATATCATGATCTGGCGAAAGTCTTGCCTGCAGTCGCTCTACGAACACTTTGTTAAGCGTGTCCGGGCGAGTAACAATCCTGAGTGGACAGCCGTTATTTACCGCCGTCGCCAGTAGCTCCTGGAAACTGATCATTCTGGCCCCCCACGACGGATCAAGAAAACTCCATTGCCCCCCGCGATTATCAATGACGTCAAAATCGCTCATCCATGGCGAGATCAGCCAGATGAGTTCAGGGTATAGGATAAGCCCACTGAACTGCGCACTCAGTACTTCCCGCAGTTGTCGCTGTCCGAGAGGTCCGTGGAGAAATATTTGTCGTTGCTCTTCCATTCATCTTTCTCCTTACTGCAGGGCTTCAGCCAGTTCGACCCGCAACACGATGTTGCCGCCTCGATAGTCGACGGCCCCCATTCTCGGGTAGAGATGCAGGCCGAAATAATCGATAGGTGCCAGTTGTAACGCGGACACGATCTGTACAACCTGTTGGCGGGCCACCCGGGGGATCAACAATTCAGCAAAACCTTCGCGAGAGATCGCCGTGTGGATCTGCGAAAGCCAATCGCTGTCGGTCACATCGATCTGCGTTGCATGTTGCCGGAATAAGGTGCTGAGCAACAGCCTTTCCGTGAGTTTTAGTCCGTTATCAAAGGGGTTGTAGTAGCTGAGTATCGACTGACGGAGGATATTGCCACGCTGCCACAGCATGCCCTGAATCTGGCAAAAACGGTCGAAAATTTTTGTGACGTTCGCTCCGGGGAGTTCCTGAATTGCCTGGGTATGGGCGAAGATGTTCAGGCTAATCTCATAACCAGCTTTGGCCTCCAGCGCCCGCCATTCGCGCAGATATTCCAGCAAGCGCCGATCGTGAGAAGGCTGGCTGCCAGGGCGAAGTATGCGAGTATACAGCACAGACATAAAGCTGTGAGACAGGGCAAAACCTTGTTTTTTTAGCTCAGCTCGTAGGTGTCCATTCGCCATCCGGCGATCGTGATGGCTCCCGGCCAAGCGCAGATTGTTCAGCGTCTGCTGCAATGTGGTGCTTGAAGAGAGTAGCGAGAGCAGTTCGAAGAGATCGTCATCGATCTGCTCGTAGTCGCTGGCGGCGAAGCTACGGATAAACAAATTCAGCAGGGCGACCGGATCGCTGTGGAACGCTTCTTCGAGACGGGTGATAATCCCGCAGCCCCCCGGCTCTGATTCAGTGAGCCAGATATCGAGTTGATTACCATCAAGAACGCTGTCGACGAGCAGTCCTCTGTCGTCCACTTCAGGCAGCAACAGATGACTGGTCTGTTTTACGGCACCTGAAAAGGTGTTGATCAACAACGTCTGGAGCCACTGGCAAAAAGAGGCATTTTGGCTTAGATCATCAGTCAACACGGCGCTATGCGTATCAAGCATTACAAGCAGTTCTGGCTCGTTGAACAGACTCCTCAACTGCTGCTGTAATTCCTGGCGCTCCGCTGAATCCTCTCCATCTTCGTTGTTTTCAAAAATGTTTTCAGCCTGGAACAGCGAATCGGCAATTGTCGCCAGCGACTCTCTGCCCTCAGGTGTGCGCAGGGCGTGAATTGCATCAGCGAGGGTGGTGGTGCTGACAACTTCTTTGGTCAGCGCCGCCATATAGCACTCGTAGATCCAGTTAGCGGTGAAACTGTCATATTCAAATCGAGCTTCATTGCTAATACAGTGGTGGAAATAGAGCGTTCTGAGAGACCCGGCTAACTTTGTATCATTCATGACCTGCTGATGCAGCGCGGAAGGCAGCGTAAAACTCAGTTTCATGCCATCCACCCACTGGCGTGCACCCACTGCTACCGGGTTACCGTTTTCGACCCATCTGAAATTCACCCAAGCCTGTTGTTTGCTTTTACTGCGTAGTGAAGCGCTGGCTGCGGTGGCATAACGAGTCAGCTCAAGGGGCGTCATATGTTGATGTGTATAAAACGTGGCGGACCGCAACACTGTGCTCCATGGCCCAGCGGGGATCGCCATCGCTTCGGCATGGGCATCTGTGGAAAAGTGAGTGTTCCACGTCAACTGAGAGTTACTCTTCTCAGTCAGATTTTGTTTGAAATCAAGAGATCGGGTAAGAATTTGCAGAGGACGAATGACTTTTAGCTGCGATGCATCCGCAAGGGTTATCAGACACTCCGGCTGCCAGGTATCACCAAATGCCTCGTTGATGTCGAAATCGACGTCTGAAACCTGGTTCAGTTGCGGCACAAAATTGTTTGGCACCAGCCAATCGGCTTCCAGATCGGAATAAATGGCGTAGCGCTTGGAGATGCGACCCGGTGCAAACTCCTTCAGGCCCTGAATAAATGGCAGATTTTCATATTTTGTAAAGCGGCGTTCAAGCTGGATGCTCAGTTCAGGCAAGTTCAGCTGACTGAAAAGTGCTGCTGGAATAAACGAAGGCAGTGGTGAACGCCCCATCGATCTGTCTGCACCGGGAATACCCATCAGTGACCACCGGGTGGTCAATTGACGCTTCATAGTTGGGAGCAGTTCCATCATGATAGAGCGCGGCGGCGACCACATAACGCGCTGAAGCTGCGGTTCGGTAATTTTAAGCGCGTAGTATAAGTATTGTTCCAGTTCCTGCTGAGAGACTTCCTTTTCCAGCACAGCGGAAATCAAAGTGAGCATGCGTTCCAGATGCCTTTGCTGCTCTTTGCTTTTGGGCGGATTGTTCAGCAATGACCAGATGTTACTACCAGGAATCTTCATGCTTAGCCAGTCCAGAGTTGCCATCGCTGCCTGCATTTTCTGGATATGGATATTGCCCAGAGGAAGCGACTGGCTCTTGATTTCCGGCGTCACCAGCTCCTCATAACGCTGGTACACCACGCGATCGCGACCGAATTCTGACAGCACGACCACCATCCAAGGGCGCATGGTTCTTGAGCGTCCGGCACGGCCTTTGCGTTGAAGATAAGAGGCGACATTGCGCGGTGCTTTGTGCTGAATCACTGCCCCGACTGAGGGATCGTTAAAGCCGACTTCCAGCGAGGCGGTTGCCACGACAATGTCGGCTTTGGGATTGACTCCGGCATCTTGGCTGGATGTCCGCGCCACGATGGCCCGATCGAGATTATCAAGAGGATGCCCAATATCGATCGCCATTCGCCAGTTTTGACCGGCAAGGGTTAATGCATCGGAAACCCCTTTGTTTTCATTACGTTGAGCTGCCAGCGGAGTTTCGTTAGGCAGAAGCTGTTGTCCGCGCGTACGCCACCCTTCGGCATCGCAAAGCTGATGGTAGAGGCGGTTATTGATATCAAGATCGTCTGTAAAGACGAAGGTTTTTCGTCCCCAAGTGCCGTGCGACGTGGCTTTGCGGGAATCCATAATACGGCGTGCCAGCATACTGGTCTGGATGGTGGTAGAGAGCAACGCCGTTTGCGAAACGGGATCGCCTCGCAGCGCCAATAGATATTCAGCCCCTTCGTCTACCATCTCCTGGAAAGCGGGCTCAATGAGCATGACATGCTTTTTGTTGGCCCCTACCAAGTCTGCGAAGAACCGCTCAGCATCGCTCAACGTTGCCGAGAGGCCCACAAAATGCGGGCGGCAGCGCGCCAGTTGCATCCAGCGACGAAGCAGATAGGCGGTTTGCGCGCCGCTGTTGCCTGAATAGGTATGGACCTCATCGAGCAGAACCACCGGCGGTGCAATTACGTTCATGCCGACGCCGAACAGGTGGCTGGCCTTGTTGTTGCCGAGATGCTGGTTGAGCATTTCAGTGGTAGTAAACAAAATATCCGGCGGGTTATTCATCATTGAGATGCGGGTGAGCACCACTTCATCTTCACCCACGCTGTGCGTGCAGTGCGTACAGCGCAAGATCTCTTTGCCCTGACGGATATCTTCCGCTTTCCAGCGCATTTCGCCTTGGCATTTTGGCGTACTGCAGCGCAGCAGATCAAAAGGAAGATCTTTGTCTTTTTCAACGTATTGGATGCTGTACGGCGTATCGCCAAAGAAGGAGCCAACGCGGATCTTTCGCCCGGAAAGTTTCTTTGCCTGGGTGTCCACTTCGCGGCATTTTCCCCAAGTCTCCATAAACTGATCTTTAAGCAACTCTTTACGCGGATACAGCGCCATTGATCGAACCCGCGCCGAGCGGTCGCGCTGAAGATCGTTGATAAGTGACGTTAGCGCAGGCAGATAAAACGCCAGGGTTTTACCGCTGCCGGTGCCGGCACATACGATGGTGGCGGTTGCTTCTTTGGCATGTGGGTGGTTGCTGTGAAAATCCCATGCCCGCAGGATGCGCGCCGTAGCCCTGGATTGAAAACCGGCTATGGAGAAATCACCGATAAGCGTTAGCAGGGCCTGACGTTTAATGTCGTTCATCCATTCAACGTCGGACCACTGATTCAGCACCTCTTCAGCCGGATGTATCCTTGCCGGGTAACTGCGCGGGCGGCGGATAAAGCGATAGTCAGCCACCAGCGTCCGTGTGCGATTCAACTGCTGGCCGCGAAACCACTGGCGCTGATGGCGAAACAGATGAACAGATTCCGCCATACGCGTGCGATAAAGCCTCATTCCCTGAGTATTGGGGATGCTAAATAACATCGCGGCGTCTTGTAGATCCTGCATCAGCACTTTGCCATTCTCATCAGGAAAATGGTGGGCAAACAGGGACAGAATATCCGCATCCGTAAAGGCCCCTTCCGTGTCTCCCCAGACCAGCAGTTCGGCTTCTCGCCCTTCGAGTATGTCCAGGGCCGCATGTAGACGGATTAAATTCTCTGCAGTCATGTCATTATTTCCTTGTGATAACAAAGACTTCCAACATGTCTTCATTCTGCAGCCAGTTAAGCACTTCCGGCGTGAGTGCGCTGAGAGTGGGTTTGCCGCGTAGCGGGCCGTTAATACGGTCAAAGAAAAGTCTCACCGCCTCCGGCCAGTCATCGGTATTCATTGCTTCGCGCAGAGAATGCAGTTGATCCGACATGGCAGTGATCTGCAGAATGCATTCACCGTTTTCAGGTAAGGATTGAATCAGCAGGTCGTACTTGCCGCGTAAGGATAAATACTCATCGGCAATAGCTTTGTATTTGTCGACCTTTTGCTGAGCATCGAGGGTTTTGCTATCAACATGAATCTTTTGATGCATCACTTGCAACCACTCTTCCCATACGCTTCTCAATTGGTCGCTCAGTGTGCGGTGCAGGCTAAGCGCTAGGGTCACGCAGTTGGTCAGAGAATCATTCTGAATGATGTCATATGCTGTAGGTTCCTGCGTTGCAACCACTCCATCCAGCTGTTCATCCGAGGCTTGCGTATCGGCTGCTACTTGGGTCTGATTATTCAGCCAACGACTCCACTGAGACAGCAGGTTATTGACGCCGTTAGCCACATTTTTGAGTTCATTTCGTTGACCTTCTCTCCAGTTGACCCTCAATTCAGACGGCAGAAGTTGTAGGGCCAGGTACTGGTATTTAAGGCGACTATAATGCCCAGCGACGGTGTCGGTTTTTGAGAGCACAATGCTGCATTTCTCAATAATCTGCGTGGCTTTACTCGCCTTGACGCTCAAATCCAGTTGCTTCTGCATCTCTGCAAGCTGTTGGCGTAATGTACTCATTCATTCACCCCAGAGGCGCTGATATCAGCCGCCAGATTTTTCAGTCGCTCTTCAACCAGCGCGCAGGCACTTTTCAGTTTCGGCGCGTCACCCTTACTGTTTATCTGCTTTAGCGTAAAGCTGATTTTCAATTGAATGTTCTGCCATTGCGCAAGAAGGTTACCGATACGGCTGACGTAATCACCATCCAGATGGGAAATGTCATGCCACAGCATGAAGGCATCTTTCTGTCTGACGAGGGAATTAAGCGTGAGCAGCGTGTTCAGGCTGGCCTCTGCATCCACTCTTAACGCTTCAATTTCACCCAGCAACCATGATGAGTTTCTGATCTGCTCGGATTCCGGAGGGTAATATTGGGTGCGTACCGCTTCGATAAACGTTTGCCACTCATCGAGAAGGGCAATGAAGTCATCGCTATTTTTTATATTTTCAAAGAGTTGTGCATTTTCGATCGTTGATGCTATCTCTTTGCGGGCTGTCTCTGCCGCACGCTGCACATCCGCTCCCAGCGGTTCTTTCTGGATCTCTCTCAACGCAGAGGTGACCACTCCGGCTTCGAGTGCGCGGGTTGATGTGAGTCCGGAACTTAATTCAGGGACTGCAACTTGAGAAAGCCACGCGTCGCGTGCGTCGTCCCAACCCTGAAGCGCTGCCTGCCGGGCTTCAGCCACTTTTATGCTGGAATGCGGTTTCTGATTGGCTTCGAGTCCGTAGAAACAGAGGTCGGATGGGTTAGAGTCTGCGGTACGACCGCGAGTTTTCCCTTCAGTCCGTCCGACTCCTTTTTGCGTCAGGCAAAGCGCATCGATGAGCTCCGCCGGATTCTCTTTGCCAGTCAATAGACCTAGCAGCAGCGCTTTCTGGTAATGATTACGCAGCGCAGGCTTCAGTTTCCGCGCTCGGGCATGGTTAACCGCAATCTCTGTGGTCTGAGGCACCCACCAACTTACAAAGTTTTCATAATGGGCGTAGTCTTCTATCGCCTCAGGGTAATTCAACCCTTCCTCAAGTTCGGCGTAATGCTGGATTCGTAGCACCGCAAGAGACACGTTGTAAATTTCGATTCTGCGCATAGGATCGTCGAGGTCTTTACGATCGTAGAACTTCACAATGGCGTTCGAAGGATCTGACGCTGACAGCGGTAGACTGATCAGCGGGATACGCTCGAGCAGCGGCGGTTTGTCCACCATGCCGAAAAACTCCGCTTGGGCGTATACCTCATAGCAAGTGTTAAGCCCGGCGCGAAGGCTGCGGGCAACATCTTGAGGTAAAATGACTTTGTCGTTGACCCAGGCTTTGAGGTGTCTGACAAAAGGCAGTCCTAGGTTTTGTACGAGAGGCGGAGGAGGAGAGACAGGCTTTACAGGATCTGTAATGATGGTCTTACCAGGGCCATTGCCTACGTTAGTGAATTCAGGAGTCTTGCCGTTCAGGTACTCGGCTAATTCATTCAAACCGAAGGCTTTGGCTACGCCCGATGGCAAGTGCTTGCTGACGTCATCCCAAGAGTGGTAGCCATAGCCCCACAGTGCTGCCAGCGACGCCGCACTGGGAATTCGAACGGTAGTTAACTGGCTGATTTTGTTTTGGACTTCAGCATCGGCAGTCAGGCTGGCAAGGTTCGGTGGAGGGAATGAACCACGCTCTGCTTCAACGCGACAATCACGCAGAATATCCAGCAGGATACGATTAATCACCATTCGCGGGTTAAAGGTGAGTTGGCCGCTGCTGTCACGAAGGTTTTTATTTGCCAGTGCCCGAATCGCGTTGAGGTTGAACGGAAACAGTGGAACACCCTGTTTAGGTGTAATGCCAAAATCTTCAAGCCATTCCGGCGTGTCTTCATCCTGCCATACCGGCGGCCAGTCGGGTAAACCTTGTGCCCTTGACTGTATCAGGGCAGCTGCGCCATGACGCGCCGCATTCAGATAACGGCCGCACAGTGAGACAATCCGCTCTTCGTTGTTTTCTCTGTCAGTACTTTCAATGATCCACTCATAGCCCGCACGCGTCATCAGCGTTTCCTGACGGCGCTTATAGCCCGGATAGTTATCGGTGACGGCTATAACAGAATGCACAGGGCAGAGCGTTGTCACTCCGTCACGCATACCTTCTTCGATCAGGCTGTCGATTAGCACATCTTCAATCGCCGAAATGGCGGCCATGTCTTCCACCAGGATCACCAGACGGCGATCTTGTTTCAGCAACTCGCGGCGGATCTGCTGAAACAATTCCTGGAAATTACCGCCATTAAGGTTAAATAATTTTGAAAAAAGTGATTTAAGAGCGGAGTGCATCGCTTCATTCAGCACGCCGACAGCCTGAATGCGGGCTCTTTCATTCTCTTCTTCATCTATACGCGAATGGCGAATATATTCCCGGGCGGGCGATGACAGATCGTCGATGTTTTTCTGGAAGAAAAGATCACCAGGCACCAGTTCGTAGTTTTCGTGATCCTCATCGCCGACCCTAAGCCCATCGCTCATACGGCTTGCACGTTTGTAGATGCAATGCTCAGGCTGAAGTAAGTCTTCTTTGAATTTCGGATCGGTAATGAGTTTACCAATGCCATTGCTCACTTCTTCGATAATCGCATCAAGACGATCACCGATTTCGGCTGGAATCTCTTTCCGTTGCGATTCGTATTCCTGGCCAACTGCCATCGCCTCGTTGTACATGCTTTCCAACTGATGCGACATCATGGTTAGCATCAGATCGGCTAGATCTTTTGCAGAGTGCTTCTCAGCCACGTCGTCAACGCTTTTACGCACATCATCAAAAAAGCCGCCGTGTAGGTTTTTCAGGATCAACATCAGAACCTGACGCAGGCTGGCGTTTTTCGGAATACGAATAATTTCCCACTGTTCAAGCTCGCCTTTCGCCTGCAGATGGCTTTTCAGACGGGAGTCCAACCAGCGCACCAGGTGCGATTTCCCCATCCCTGAACGGCCAATCAGTGGGATTGCGCGTTCAGTGGAGAGCAGTTGTGTAAATAACGCCTCATCACGGAGGAGTTCTTGTTTGTTGTTAACGTCGCGGCGGGTGAGGACCATCGGCTCATGCACCGCCAGCAGCACATCGTCCTGCAGTTCTTCGGCTTCGTTGCGGATGCAATGTACAATGTTCTCTAAGGACGGCCAATAGTTCATGATGCTCATTGTGCGTTCTCCCTGAGGCCGACCTGGCTGACCGGGCGGATTTCACCACCAGGCAGTTGCAGCGATAACGATGCGGCATCATCACTTCCGGTAATCAGTTGAATTTGCTGGCTGACCTCAAGTCGGCGCAGGGCCAGCGATGTGCTGGTGCTGAGATTTTTGCCCTCCGGCGCGGACCATCCCTGTTCTGCCATCATCTTTTGAACAGTTGCTCTGAACTCGCCGCCGTCCATCATTGGCATCACTTCGGCCATATTGGCCAAGAAGGTTTTGATAGGCATAATTTTCTGATCGCCAAAAATCTGCGGCAAAAAGCACTTAATCGCCCGGGTCGGGTCGGTGTAATAGTTCTGGTCCGGGGCCAGTTCCAGAAAGCCGAGATAGCGTCCATATTCCCTGACCAGTTTTTCGGTATTGCTGTTAACGATTTCGGTCGGAAGCCATAACTGCAGTTTTTCTGTGATGATATTCGGTGCCAGCGGCTCTTTGCCGCCTAAAGAATGCTGCTGCAGATTCATCAGACAGGCCAGTACCCGCCACAAAGGTTCGCACTCCTTACCTTCGGCGATGCCTTTTTCTTTGCAGGCGGCAATGGTGCATTGCAGTACACGCTGATAGAGAGGGCGAGTTTCCTCCGGTTGCGGCAGGAGCATTCCCTCGTCCATTGGCCAAAGTCCCTGCCGGCACCAGAACGCGAGATTCTCTTTGATTTTCCCCCAGGCGTTATCGTTAGCGGGCAGGCTATTTGGGCGATAGCGAGCCACAACTGCCTCCTGGGAAAGCGGGGTAGAGGCATTTTGTAAGATACGATCAAACAGCGGGATCAGCACCAGGCTGCTTCCTGGGTTTGCGTTATTGATGATTGACATACTGTATTTGCCTGATAAAAGTGTCCAGGGGCTGCGCGTTTCCTGCGCTGTCCCACCATGTTCTATAAGGATGATGTGGGTCTACCAAGTGCTGTGGAGCGATGAAAATACGCTCATAGCGTGATGCTGGTAAAACCGGCAATGCCGTGGCGGTATTAGCCACAATCACGATTTCCGCACCCTCTGTCGTAGGCGCTGCCATCTTTTGCACGCTCCAAAAATGCGAAACGGAAGCCAAAGCGCGTTCCAGATGATGAAAATCGGCTTTTTCTGTGCGGATGGTCCCGAATTCGCCGGAAACGATCAACTGACGAAGCGGTACGCGAAGTTCAGACAACAGCTCCCGAATATCCAGTTCTTCTCTGTAATACACTTTCTTTTCGGAACCAGCGAAGCGTGCTCGTCTCTTCGGTGTCGCGCGTAAAATTTCCACATCGGCCCCGACTGTCGGAGAAAACGCACCTTTACTCTGAGCCCGGCATCCTGGACATCCGCCGCAGGTGATTTCCGGGGCATGATGCTGATAAATATAAAATTTTCTCAGTATCTGGCACAGAGGAAGGCGAGGGTCGAGGATCCACCTTTTCAATAGGGTAAATGCCGCGCGGCGCTTAGCTAGTTCTTCCTTGCGGGCCTTATCAACAAAGGTGTTCCAGTATTCTTCAGAATGGTGCGAGTCGTTACAGTGGCGGATATGCACTTTGTTGTAGTACCCGGTAAACCAGTCTTGAACTGCCTGACCGTTTTCTTCTTCGTCTTTTCGTAGGTGTTCTGGCAGTTCAGGGGCTGCGAACACCAGTTCAATCAGCCCGTTGCGCTGCATCAATAGCAAAGTTCTGCGGTTCCAGGCTTTATTTCGATCACCCTGATAGTCGATATGATTGGGTTTGGTATCCAGCGAGATACTGTAACTGGCGATGTCGCTGGGCTGGTATTGCTCAAACATTGCTTTCCAACGTTGGTAGCCTTTTTCGACACTGATAAGCTTCTCGACCGAGAGGTTTTCTGCTGTCTCCATTTGCGCACTGTGCCAGACCAGATGCGCCTGACAGGCTTTGCCATCTCGCCCGGCACGTCCACATTCCTGATAATAGCGATCAATATTTTCCGGAATTGCGGCATGAATGACCGTACGGATGTTGCTCTTATTCATTCCTACGCCAAACGCCGAGGTGGCAATCATGATGTCCAGTTGATCGCTTGCCCATTGTGAAATCAGTTTTTTGCGTACCAGGGTTTCCGTGTCGCCATGGAACAGGCCAACACGCTGGTAATGCTGTTGCTGAAGTCGATGATGCCAGTTTTCTGCTTCTTCCTTCGTGGTGCAATAGAGAATAAGCGGGCGTGGGAGCGCCATCAGCAACAACTCCACGCGCTGCTGGTGCGCACCAGGGGTAGGCTCAGCATGTACGAAGTATTCTGGCTCTGGGCGGAGGAAGTTCGCTGTAATCTCGATCAGTTCGCTCTCATCTGAGCGGAACTGCTCAACAATCACATCACGGGTATTCTGGCTCCAGGTGGCGGAGAGTAGCAGGGTGCGAAAACGGCATCCGGGCTGTGCTTTTAATGAACGAATCAGCGGCTCAATCAGCTGAAAATCAGGACGGAATTCAGCACCCCACTGGTCTATAAGATGGGCTTCGTCGATAACAACGGCACCAATTAGGTTATTTTTCGCAAGGTCAAATAGTACTGGAACCAGCGACGATTTTGCCGCCTCTGGCGAACAAAACAGGACGCGCTGTGAGCCGTTTTTCAACCGCTCTTTCAGTGTCTGGCGTGTTGTGTGATCCTGACCACCAACCCAGGCATAGGTTCCTCCGTGATCCTGCTCAGCCTGACGCAGCATGTCCCGCATAAAATCCGCTTGTTCAATCGCGAGAGCTACCGTTGGGACAATCACCAGCGTTAACGAACCGAATGGTGCACTGATAGCCTGGATTTGCGTGATAAGACTCTTGCCGCAACTGGTGGGGAGATTCACAACCACGGTGCTGTTGACGTCGGAGGTGAGCAGCGTGCGGATTGCCGCCTGCTGTCCGAAGCCACGATAGTGCGTATGAGGCGTGTCGACCAGCAGATTTTTTAGCGCCGGATCCATTTCCGGCTGCAATAAGTTACGTCGGGTTCTGCGCTGGTAAGTGGCTTGGGTGCTCGTCAGGTCCGCTTCCGCAGAGAGTGACAGCGTCTGCCCCGCGACGGATTTTTCCAGCCCCCAAAGTGGGTCTGGTGTCTCCGTCAGCGTCGGCGGAGAAGGTAACCAGGGATCTTCGATGCCGCTCACCTGTGCAGTGCGAAGGGCATCGGCATAGCCGGCAAAAATATCATTCAGGCCCGCAGAAGGGTCGATGATGATGTTCATTAACCTCAGGAAGAAGGGATTTTCAATCCCCTCTTTGAAGGTAACGTCATCGGTAAAATAGGTAGTTAGCGCAAACTGCAGACGTGACCATTGTTCCGTCATTAGGCGACTCCAGATAAGATATTGCTGCTGCAGAGAATGATCGCTTTTACCGACATCAACTGGATGTAAGCGTTGGCTGGAGCCAAATCTCGCTGTTTTTGCAGAGCTTTGTCATATACCTGCTCAACCTGTTCTTTCCACGCATCAGCGGAAATCAGCTCTTCAATTTCTTGCCATCTTGTAGCTCGCAGATTGAGGTCCACATAGCTTTTTGCGGAAGAAGGGGTCTGGCTGTACTCGCTGTTCAGCAGCCCAAGCAGTTGTGGATTTGTCACCAGGGAACCGTCGGCGGCTACCCACTCCTCAACAATGCGTGGTGGTTCCAGTTCATCGCATTGACGAAGAGTGGCGTAAGGGCTTAGCGGATCGCAGCCAGTAATGAGCCAACTCATCTGGAAGAAATAGCGAGGTTCATTCAGTTCTGCGTTAATCATACGTAGCATCGCCACCGAACTGCCCCGTGCGTCCTGATTAAGTAACTGCCAGATCGCATCGACGAAAGGTTGGCCGTAACGCAAAGGATAAACCGTTGTCCCGTCAATGGCAGGAATACGTGCTGCACTCATCAAATGGGTAGAAGGCGGATTGCCTCCCTCTTTGTCGAAGCTGAGCATGCAGGTTGTCAGGAATGTTTTGAAATCTACCAGCGTCCCAGAACTGCGTTCAGCTAGTTCAAAACTAAAGCGCATCCCTTCTTCAGCATTTCCTGATGAACGGAAACGCAACCCTTGAGAGATCCATGGCGTAAGTGCTTTACACTGTTCTACTGCAATGAGATCGCCATTACTAAGCTGCTGAGCGAAAAGTGCCGCTTGCGAGACTTCTTCATCCATCGCCAGCAATTTTTCCTGCATGTTGATTTTGTTGGCCTCTCTGACCAAGACGCCTTTTTCACCAGGGAATTCTGCTGCAAGGTTTTCCAACACTTGTGGGCCTTCGAGGAACAGTCTGTTCCAGGCATCACCGATATAATCATCCAGTACGAACTGCAGGCTGGCGATGGTGTTGTTAAACAGGCCAATGCTGTTCACCAGAATGTCGGCCCACTGATTGCGTAAGCTATTGGTCACATGGTTTTTTAGTATCAGGCTTTGAACCGGTTTGATACCACGCAGGTTGGCACTGTAGCGGTTGAGACGGCCGAGACGTTGCTCAATCCGGCTGCAGGATCGCGGCAAACCATAGTGAACGGCTAGGCGACGTCCTCCGTGGAGATTCAGCCCATCCTCGCCGCTTCTATCGCACAATAGCAACCGAACGGAGTTTTGCGCCTGAGTGAACTGTAGTGGTTTGCCTGGCTGATAGAGTTCTATCGTGTAGTCCAGCAGAATGCTCATCTTGACTGACAGGTGCTGTGCCAGTTCAGGGCGATCACAGAAGACAATAGCTTTGCCATCTGGGAATTGATGTAGCCAGTCATTAAGCGATGCGGCCAGCATATTGTCGATAGCCTGTTGCTCATTTTTAGCCGTGGAAACGATGTGTTCCAATAAGGCTTGCTCATCCTTGGGCAGCCCCGTTGACGCGGTGAGAATGGCTTTTGCCCGCTGTAGAACACAAATCGGACTGGAAAAGAGATCGTCAATCCATGCGATGTAGTTCGCTTCTTTTAACGACCAATGCTGGTTTTGCGGTAGTACGGCCATAGAGCGATACTCTTCCAGCAACTCATCCAGGGTCAGTCCCCCGGTTTGCCAGTGAGATTCCCTTACGCCATTCAGTCCAGGGAAGAGAAGGTCCAGGTTCAGGTTTTTGCTTTCATCCTGACTCAGTGCAACCTGACGACGATTTCTCAGCAGACGGTGGTGGATGCGGTAATGCTCGCCAAGATGTAGTCGT
The DNA here is from genome assembly GCF_003864115.1 of Kosakonia sp. CCTCC M2018092. Taxonomy (NCBI): domain Bacteria; kingdom Pseudomonadati; phylum Pseudomonadota; class Gammaproteobacteria; order Enterobacterales; family Enterobacteriaceae; genus Kosakonia; species Kosakonia sp. CCTCC M2018092. The sequence continues at coordinate 4,150,386 of NZ_CP034225.1, read as the reverse complement.
ATCGCTTTAATACCCGCTTCACGTTCAGGTGTTGGCTGAGAAAATCGCCCGATCAGCGGAAATAATTCTTGGCATAGCGTTGCCAACTGATGGTCATCGGGGAATTGCACCAGAACCTCATCAAGATTACGGCGAAGACTAATATTAGACACAGATGGAACTAAAGAAGAGAAAACACCGCCAAGGCTTTCACGATTTTTCACTAGTTTGGTGAATGCATGCAGGTGGTTTTCATCAATTTGGAAAGCTTCCGGATTGATACAGTGCAGCATCGACAGGAAGTTGCGCTCATGGCCATGCAGTGGCGTACCAGTCAGAAGCAATGCGTAATGTGCTTTCTGGCATGCTTGTGACATCAGTTTGAAATCATCACGCCGGTCTTCGTCCGTGGACCACGGCCAGTCGGCAATTTGGTGGACTTCATCGATGGCCATCAGGGAAGGTGATAATCCTCTGCTCAGCAGAAGGCAGGCCTCAGAATAACTGCAGATAACAACCCCTTGCGTAACCTCCTTTTGCCTTAACAAGGAGAGCATCGTCGAGGCATTCATGAGCAACTGTTTCAGCTGAAAACGTTCGCTTAATTCTTCCCGCCACTGACTGATTAGTTGGCCTGGGACAGCAATGAGCATAGTGGCATACCCGGCTTCTTCTAGGGCATGTTCACGAATAATCATACCTGCTTCAATAGTTTTCCCTAGGCCCACTTCATCCGCCAGAATGTATTTCGGCGTTTTATCTTGTAAGACTCGCCGTACCACGGCCAACTGATGCGGTTCTAGTTCGACAGCGCTGCTGGAAATGGATGCCATACCCCTGCAGGAAGCGCGTTGCTGGATGTAGGTTTTGATGAAAGAGTGTCGACGCGGAAAGAAGAAGGGGGCGTCATTGGCCTGGTAAGCCAGAAAATGTGCAGGATTAATAGGTTTATCGAGCGCTTTGTTCAATACGAAGATCTTATCGATAGGCAGCGTAGTTGCGTCATCTTCGCGAAAAATTACCAAAAACTCGCCATTGGGTCGGGAACCGCCAAAGCGGCCGCGTGCCCACCGCTGGCTTTGTGGTTCAACACAGTAAATCACTGTTTCTTCATGGGGGATCGTCGGCGTCAACTTTTCAAGGCTAATTGCAACTTGACGTGTATAGGGGTGTGCGGGAGACTCAAAAAAAGCAACTTTTGCATTGTCAGCCTCGATATCAAGGCTGACGACTTTTCCGATACCTTCAAAACTATCAGAAACAACCAACGACCCTATAGGTAATATGCTCATCATCACAATCCTTGAAATTGTCTTCGCATGTATGTTTTTGGGCGAAAAATGGACAGTCATGGAGTGAAATAAGCGGTTTCCATGTCTGAACGACACACATAAAGAAGCAAAAGCTCAGTCAATAGAGACAGGATACTGAGATAAATCCCATATTCAAGTGAAAAAATAAAAGTTTTAGTAGGTTTGAATATAACAAAGCGACGTGTTTAATTCATTATCGAGTGATTGATTTTATAGGTAAAATCTCATTTGCAACTACTTTTTTAGCATTAAGTTTGAGTTAGGATAACTTAAATTGAATTGGCGAAAAATAGATTGTTAATCCATTACAATATATGAAATATTCTTGTTAGGCTGGTTATATATAATAATGAGGATTTAAAAAAATAGATAGCCATGTAAAAATGGCTATCTAAATAAATTGTTATTCACCGCTATAAATGCATCCGGCAGTGCATGTTTCTTTCACAACTACCGCACTAAGGATTGGTAGTTGTGGCTTAATCTGACTCCAAATCCATTCAGCAAGCACTTCGCTGGTAGGGTTTTCCAGGCCCGGTATATCATTGAGATAGTAGTGATCTAGCCTATCCAAAGTGGGTTTGAAAATCGCTTTTAGTTCGGCAAAGTCGATAATCCAGCCGGTATGCTTATCGACTTCACCAGTGATCTCAAGGCGCACTACAAAAGAGTGCCCGTGTAAGCGACCGCATTTATGGCCTTCCGGTACGTTTGGAAGGCTGTGTGCGGCTTCGAAGGTAAAGTCTTTGTACAAAGTTGTTTTCATGGCGACCTCATTTTTTGTTGTACGGTATCAATAAGATGGAGAATTTCATAGCCTTTATGAGTTAGCTATCAAAACAATTGTCTTGGCAAGTTTATTCAGGTCCAGGTACAGCTAGGCTACTTTTGAATATTAACGATAATATGGAAGTGCCCAGCATAAATTTGACATCCAAACTTTAAGATAATCCTGAGCCGGGAAGCACAGATCTTGTGCGTTAATTTTTGCATGACTCTCTGATTTTAAGTCATTGTCTTTGTGCTTGATCAAGGGCGTGCAGGCAATCAACGGTAAAAATCAAAGCCGAGCGTGCGGCTAAAGGTGTTAATATCTTTGCCTAAAACACTATTCTTATTTTCTAATGCATTAGTCTGGTGTGCCTTTTGATTTTTTTTTGTTTGGGTAAATGTCTCGTATTTATATTTGAATGGCTTCAGAAAGCGCTTATTTTATCCTGTTTTTATCTGGACTTTATTTCTGTTTATTGGTGATATGTACAGGTTTTTAGCGCGATGCGGATGTGCTGCAACACACCCGCATCGCTCATCACAATCACTATTTATAGGGAATAGCAATCATGACTGACACGCATTCTATTGCACAACCGTTTGAACCAGAAGTCTCCCCGGCAAATAACCGTCAATTGACCGTAACTTATGCGAGCCGCTATCCGGATTACAGCCGTATTCCCGCCATTATTATGAAAGGGCAGTGGCTGGAAGCCGCCGGTTTTACCAGCGGTACGGGAGTCGATGTGAAAGTAATGGAAGGGTGCATTGTGCTCACCGCCCGAAAAGCCGCTCCTCAAGAGAGCGAACTGATGCAGTCGCTGCGCCGGGCCTGCAAGCTTTCAGCGCGGAAACAGAAGCAGGTGCAGGAGTTTATAGGCGTGATTTCCGGTAAACAGAAAGTCGCCTGAATATAAATCCGCTCCCGGTAAAGCCCCGGGAGCGGTTCATTGTCAGGAGGCGGTCATTCCAACCAGAAGGTCCGTTACCCGGGCTCTGAAAGCGGGCCATTTAACTCGTCAGAGTGAGCTTTTTAAACCCTTCTTTAATCGTCCGGTGAACAAGCAGAAATACTCAGGACGTACTTATAGAGATTTTTAAAAATCGTTCTCTTAATGAATGAGCGGTTAAGCACCGGTTGAGTGATTACCCCACCTCAGCGAATTATTAATGGCTAGCGGGAGCGAGGACAGACCTCATTCTGCGAAACGCTATGAGATTCTCCTGCCCGAGGCGAGACAGTGAATGTGTAAATAAACATCCTGCTATTACTAACTGACATCTGTGTCTGATATCGGAAGCAGGGAATATGCCTGACAACGTAGTATCCATCACAAAAAGAAGTTTCTCAGTGCTTTTCAGTTAACGAAAAACGAAGTAACTGCATAAAATCTATCCGCATGGCTTTTTGGGGTTATGTAAAACAACGGATAGGGAGATTCAAAGATGAGTATACGAGAGGATATTATTGACGGCTCAATGGCCTGTGTAAGCCGTAGAGGGCTGATTTATACCGAAGTCCTGGGGTGGATTGATTTAGGGCATGCTCAGGGGGCAGATATCTTGAAACTGTGGAATCAGTTTCAAATAGGTGAATCACAAAGGGATGCGTCCTACTATGTCACCTATTCGCAATCAATGGCTGACAGGCGGCGCGTTATTCGGCTGGGAAAGTACATAAGATGGCACATCAAGAAGGGGAGAACCTATCCCGAACGCCAGAGCATCGCGCTTTCAATGATGATGACATTAGCCCAAAAATTTGAAAGCTTTCAGGGAGCATTCCCTAATAATCTCGTTACTGACAGTGGATTCAGTGGTGAGGATCTTGTTTCTGATTTGCTTGGATTTTATCGCATCATGTCATGTATCAACCCTTTCCCGCTGTTACACCCGGTCAGCAAAGAGGAAGCCCTCAAGCGCTGGGACTATTACGGGGAAATAGGTTCATGGAAAAATGAAACTTTTCAGCCCCTTCTTTTCCCGGACCCTGAACGCTTCCCCAATGCCAGCCCGCATCACGGCCATTTACCTGCTTTCTTGCAAACCATTCGGCCTTATACTGACTGGAACTCAGGCAACGTAGCTATATCAACCATTAATGGAAGCTTTATGCAATCAGGAAAGGGCGCACCGATAGTATGAAAATCTCTACGAAAATTTTACTCGCAACGATTGCCGTCATCGCCGCATGCCTGGTTTACGCATGGCCCTACGTCAAAATGGATTTTGCTGAAAGCGCTAACTATACGGAGCAGGATAAACGGGAGTACGAATTTTTCACCCCAGAAGTGTTAAAGAAAATACCGCGCGTGTCTGAAAATTATCGGTTCGGGTATTCCAATGTCACCGGCCCGGATCTGCTTATTTACGATGTGACGTTTTCGGGTACCACAGATGCGAGCAGAATAAAGACCTATCTTGAAGAAAATGGATATAAGCGTCTTGGTGTCTGCGATATTGAAGGGGAGTGCTGGCAAGGCGCTGACTCCAAAACCTCTGTCTCGGTTGGTGTCGTATCGAAGCCAGAAACCGTCATTGTATCGGTGGTAGAGAAGCCCTAATTTAAATACTTCTTCTGCTAAAAAGTATAAATAATGCGGGGGACATTTCTGATGCCCTCCCATTACGCAGAATCCTACCCTTAGCCAAATAACCCCAATAACCCCTAAAAAAATTCCTCCCCAACTCCCCCTTTCCAAAATGCTATTCTGTCGCTGGATTCAGGCCGGGCTACATTCACGGTACTGGCCTGATTTTATTCCCCTTTTTTAAGTAAGGAGTAAGACAATGTCAGTTAAGAGAAAACACCTGACTCGCCACGAGGTGAGGCAAATATTGCTGGCAACAGACCGGGGGCTGCATTTTGCGCGGGATTACTGCCTCATCCAGATGTGTTTTTTACACGGGCTGCGCGTCAGCGAACTGTGCGATATACGCTTGTCGGATATCGATCTGGTGGGGCGGTCAGTCTACGTCCGGCGGCTCAAAAACAGCCTCTCCACGCAGCATCCGCTGTTTGATACCGAACTGCCTGCGCTGACGCGCTGGCTGAACGAGCGTCGCCGCTGGCGGGATGCGGACAGCGACTGGCTCTTCCTCTCGCAAAAAGGCGGGCCGCTCTCGCGTCACCAGGTGAGGTTGCTGCTTAAACGCTATGGCGAACTGGGGGGTATCAGCATCTCCGCTCATCCGCATATGTTGCGGCACGGGTGCGGTTACGCGCTGGCGGATTTGGGGCGCGATACGCGTCTGATACAGGATTATCTCGGGCACCGGAACATCCGGCATACGGTGATCTACACGGCCACCAACACGCAACGGTTTCTGAATGTCTGGGGAGATGTTTCGCAAAATCAAACATTTAGTGCCAAATCGCAAAGTAGTATCAGAAAAATTTAGGGTAGAGTCAAAATTTTTCTGATGCCTCTTCAGGCAAGACGTTATCTTGCTGTTTTTAAACCATTATTTTTTGCAAGCACGTCGTAATAATGCATTAACCTTTACTGGCAACGTGATCCAGTTGTTCACGTTGCCAGTGTTATCTTCTCAACGTCCCGTTATTTTATCTCTCTAATCTTGCCAAAAAGCGCGTTCCCTGACGTTTTATGCTGCCTTTCTCAGTTTTTAAAAATCTTCCGCTGAACTCAACACTCTGGCACTAACGGGAAAGTCTGACGCGGATTTTTTCGCCGCCGTTGTAGAGCAGGGCATGGCTCTGCGTCATTTTTATCAAGGAGAAGAAAATGAAAATGCGGTTAGCAAACACGGCTTTTATCGTCTGGATAGGGCTTGCCGGCGCGGCGCAGGCCGCAGACGGCACTATCTACTTCACCGGCAGCATCACCGACCAGACCTGCGTGGTCGACAGCGGTTCGCAAAGCATGAACGTTGATTTAGGTAAAGTCTCCGTGACGACGCTCAACGGCTCTGCTGGGTTGAAAGCGGCCCCGACACACTTCAGCATTACGCTCAATGATTGCCCCGACACCGTCACCGCGCTGAAAGTGAAATTCGACGGCACCGCGCATGCGGTTAATCAGCGCCTGCTGTCGCTGGACAGCGGAAGTAACGTTGCGAGCGGGGTCGGCATCGAAATTGCGGATAAAAATGGCTCTGCCATTCCGCTCTACTCGGCCTCGGGCGACTACACCCTCGATGAAGGCAGCAACACGCTGGACTTCACCGCCCGCTATGTCTCGACCGGCACGACAGTCACCACCGGTACGGCTAACGCCACCTCGCAGTTCACTCTGAATTACCGCTAATGCCCGACTGACGCGGAGATACACATTAACGGTGTATCTCCGCATAACAAGGATGGTGTCCGGAGAGAAGAAGATGAACAGGCATCTGCATGTTGTGCTGGCGTTGCTGCTGGCTCTGCTTTGTGGGCCGGCAGAGTCCGGGATCGTGATTGGTGGGACGCGCGTTATTTATGACGGTGATAAAAAAGAGGCCTCGCTCTCCGTCCGCAACCCGGATAAATCAAATGTCTATCTGGTGCAGAGCTGGGTTGATAACGGTGAGCAGGGTCGCAAAGCGCCCTTTATCGTCACGCCGCCGCTGTTTCGCATCAACGCGGATGAAGAGAACCTGCTGCGCATCATCCGCACGGGCGGCGCGCTGGCGCAGGATCGCGAGTCGGTGTTCTGGCTGAACGTTAAATCGATTCCCGCCATGGATGACAGCGTTGCGCGCATCAACATGCTGCAGGTGGTGATCAAATCGCGCATCAAGCTTTTCTACCGCCCCGGCGGGCTGCCGGGCGAGCCGGGAAGCGCTTATCAGAATCTGCGGTTCACGCATCGCGGCAATCGCCTGACCGTCACCAATCCCACGCCCTATTACGTCACGCTCTTCACCCTGAAAGTGGACGGAAAAGAGGTTAAGGACGTTGATATGGTGCCGCCCCTGGGCAACGCCAGCTTTACGCTACCCTCGGCGGCGGTCTCGCGCGTCAGCTGGCAGGCGATCAGCGATTACGGCGGCGTCAGCCGGGTTGAACATCGGCCGCTCTGAGATGACGGTGATGAAAACCCCGACTTCGCGGCAGCGGGCGTTGTTACCGGCACTGGTGCCGATAGTGCTGCTGCTGCCCGGCTACCTGCGCCATGCGGACGCGCGCGAGATCTTTAATCTTCATGCGCTGGAGCTTGATAACCCGGGCCAGCCGGTAGCCGATCTCGCCTTCTTTGCTGAACCGGACGGTCAGTTGCCGGGCACCTACCGCGTGACTGTCTATGTGAATGGTGAAAAGCAGGGGGAGGCGCAGGATATTGCTTTTATCGTGGGCACAGACAAGCGACTGCATGCGCAGATCACGCCCGCGATGCTGCGGGGCTGGGGAGTGAGAATCGACGCCTTTCCCGGGCTGGCGGCGCTGTCGCCGGAGGCACCGCTTGAGGATATCGACCATTACATCCCGATGGCCGCTGCCGAACTGCGGTTCAGCCAGTTAAGGCTCAACGTTAGCCTGCCGCAGGCTGCGATGGATGCGCATGCCAGAGGCGATGTTGATCCCGCCGAGTGGGACGAGGGAGTGACCGCCGCGCTGCTGAACTATAGCCTCAGCGGTAGCCATCGCTGGCTTGATGTAGGTAAAGGCTCGCGCGACAGCTATTACGCCAGCCTGCAAAGCGGGGTGAACCTCGGGGCGTGGCGGCTGCGTAACGACTCGACCGGGCATTACGCCAGCGACCAGGGCAGCCGCTGGGCGTCGATTAACACCTATCTGCAACGCAACATCAAAGGGCTGAAGGGGCAGCTGACTCTTGGCGACAGCTACACGACCTCGGAGATCTTCGACAGCGTGCAGTTTCGCGGCGCGCAGCTCGCCTCTGACGACAACATGCTGCCGGACAGCCTGCGCGGCTTTGCCCCGGTGATCCGCGGCATCGCCCAGTCCAGTGCGCAGGTGACCATCAGGCAGAATGATTACATCATCTACCAGAGCTACGTCGCGCCCGGGGCGTTTGTTATCCGCGATCTCTATCCCACTTCCGGCAGTGGCGATCTCACCGTCACCATCAAAGAGGCGGACGGCAGCGAACGCACTTTTACCCAGCCCTTCTCGGCGGTGCCGATTATGCAGCGCGAAGGTCGCCTGAAATATGCTTTGACTGCCGGGAAGTATCGCAGCGGTAACAGAACCAGCGATGAGCCAGCCTTCGGTCAGGCGACGGCTATCTACGGCTTGCCGCGCGCCGTTACCCTTTTTGGCGGCGCGATCGCAGCGCAAAATTACCACGCCGGGGCGGCAGGGCTCGGTTTTGGGCTTGGCGATCTCGGCTCCCTGTCCGCCGATATGTCGGTTGCCCAGAGCACGCTGAACCGCAACGACGCTCACCACGGCCACTCCTACCGGCTGCAATATGCAAAGGATTTTCAGGCCACCGATACCCGCTTCACCCTTGCGGCGTACCGCTACTCCACCGCCGGGTTTTACACCTTTCAGGAGGCGAACGATCGGCGCATCGAGGGCAATCAGCACTGGCGAGGAGGGAACCACAAGCGGCAGAAGCTTCAGCTCGATCTCAGCCAGAGCGTGGGGGATTACGGCTCGCTTTATCTCTCCGGTTATCAGCAGAGTTTCTGGCAGGAGGAGGGCTACGAACGCACGCTAAGCACCGGCTGGAGCGGTAATTTCAGTGGCATCAGTTACAACCTCGCCTACAGCTATAACACCTATCCGGCTCGCGTACAGCCCGCAGAGCAGCAGCTGGCCTTCAGCGTCCAGGTGCCGCTCAGCCGTTTTCTGCCCAACGCGTGGGCGAGCTACAGCCTGAACAGCGCACGGCACGGCAATACCCGCCAGCAGGTGGGGCTCAGCGGTACGACGCTTGCCGACAACAACCTGAGCTACAGCATCCAGCAGAGCCACAGTTATCACGGCGCGGGCAGTGCGGGGAGTCTCAGCGCCGGTTACAAAGGCGGGCAGGGTGAGATAAGCGGCGGCTACAACTATGACGCGCACTTTCAGCAGATTAACTACGGTCTGAAAGGCGGCGTGGTTGCCCATCCGCACGGCATAACTCTCTCCCAGCCGCTGGGCCAGACGCTGGCCGTGCTGAAAGCGCCGGACGCTCGTGATGCGAAAGTGCAGAACAACACCGGTCTTTACACCGACCGGCGTGGCTATGCGGTTGTGCCTTATGTCACGCCGTACCGGAAAAACCGCCTGGTGCTGGATACCACTACCCTTGGCGATGAGGTGGATATCGATAGCGCAGTGCAAACCGTTACCCCGACGCAAGGGGCCGTGGTGATGGCGAACTTCAACACCCGGGTCGGGTGGCGCGTGCTGATGAAGCTCTCTTATCAGGGGCGACCGGTGCCGTTCGGCGCTCAGGCAACGCTTAAAGAGGGGAGCAGCGGCATCGTCGGCGATGACGGCGTGGTCTATCTCGCGGGCGTGCCGGATGAAGGGAAACTTAAGGTGAAATGGAACGCGGATCAGCAGTGTGAAGTCCATTTTCGCCTGCCGGACAACGTCGGCAACAGCCCAGTAATTGAAACAGAACAGGAGTGCCTGGCATGACGCGGTTCGTAAAATCACTCTCCGGCCTGCTGGTGATCTGGTCCCTCTCCGGCGGCGCGAAGGCCGCCTGCGGTTTTGCCAGCAATCTGGCGGGTGAGATCGGCAATGCCATCAGCTTCGGCAACGTCTCGGTACAACGTGATACGCCTGTCGGTATCGTGATTGCGACGGCAGTTACGAGTGCCTATAACGGCGGGAACAACATCGCCGGATGTAATGAGAGCTGGGTTTACCGCTGGGAGATGAGCCAGTGGCGCGCTCAGAGCGCCATCGGAAACAGAATTTATGCAACGAATTTGCCCGGTGTGGGGATTCGCTTAACCAATATCGGATCCCGAAAACAGCTGCCTTACGATCAGCGCGTGCCGCCGAACACCAGTGTCTATATCGGTGCCGGTATGAAAGCGGAATTAATCAAAACCGGCGCGATCACGCCGGGAACATTGACCCCCGGCGTGCTGGCGCGCGCCTCAATTGACAGCCGCTTCTATTTTGCCAATGTCATGCTGGGCGGCACCAACACGGTTACCACCACGGCCTGCACGATCCTGACACCGGAGCTCTATGTGCTGCTGGGCGACCATGAAAAATCGAACTTTTATGGCCCCGGCGCCTATACCGAATGGAAAGATTTCTGGATTGAGCTGGAGTGCGATAAAGACGCCCGTATCTACGTCCAGGTCGACGCAGAACAGCATCCCTCAAACGTGCCGGGCGTGATGAATCTGGACAGCGCGCCTGGCGATATCGCGGCAACGGGCGTCGGTGTGCAGCTCTATTTCGCGCCCGACGATCGGGCGGTGCGTTTTGGGCAGCGCAGGATTTACTACACCTCGCCCGGCGGCGGCACCGAGACCGTCCAGTTTAAAGCTCGCTATTACCAGACTGCCCCTCGCGTCAGCGCAGGTGTCGCCAGTGCAACAGCGACCTTTACCTTAACTTACCGGTAAGTGCTCGGAGTAAATGGCGCGGTAAGAGAAAAGCCTATTTAAAAACTAGAGCGAGTCAGCGTCAGCGTCCGTGTTTGCGGATCCCGGGTAATAACAAAGTAGGGCGTGTTTTCCCCTTCGCGCTGCCAACTTTCCAGCAGGCCTTCACGCTTTACGCTGGCGTATCCCAGTGAGGTTAAATAATTTCTGATAACGGTTATGTCAGCGCCCGGGCCGTAAACAATGCTGCTGTCCCTTGGCTGAGTGCCATCCTCGGCGGTGAAGGTGAAGTGATATTTCTCCGAGGCTCTCGGCGCATGGCGAATGTCGCTGTCGGTGTAAAGATAATAGGCCCACAGGTTTGCCTGGGTATAACCTTCGTGGCGCTCTGCAACTTTCTGCATGCTGCAATCAATCAGCACAAAGCCAATGATGACCAGCAGAATAAGCATTGACGCTCTTTTTAGTTTATTCACTTGTAGTTACTCCATTGCAACTGAGATACCTGCTCTTTTACTAGTGCGATACACAGTGTCATCACCCGGTCTCAATTTATAAGGCGTAACCTGCATCATAAACCTCGGAAGCTGAGCCTTGTAAGGTGCGCGATAGCATAGCTGTTTATCGATGGGATCAGGGAAGAGCAACGGTAAAAATCCAGTGTTTTTGTAGTCACCGACAGGGCCATAGTAGTCCCATCGGCGTAGTGCTGATTCTTTGCTGGCAATACGCAAATCTCGCCAGTAAATGCGGGGAAAATTAACTCTATAGAAACCGAACAGATCCGAGACCAAATCTTCACTACTGAAGCCGCTATCGGTGAACCAACTGAACCATGGCATGGCCTGCCAGTTTTCGAACGCCACTGCGGTGTCCATCATCATGGCAAGAATGATACTTCTTCGCTCTTCTATACTTCTTCCCCGCTTTATCCGCCAGATACTGAAGCGGCCAGTATTGAGCCGGCTTATTGCCATCTTTTGTTCATATTTGATTTCGTAATGCTCCTTACCACTGGCTTCTCCCGCAGCAAAACGCGCTAATAACTCCCGGATATCATCACCACGGGCATGCCCCATATCGAGCCATCCCAAGACATCTGAATATAAAAGACCGCTTTTTATTGCTGATTCAGACCAAAATCTGGAAGGGTCCAGAATATCTTCACGTCGGCTCATACTTCTAACCTCACAATCCATGTGTATAGTGCTTTGGGGACTTAATTTCCCGTCAATCTAACATGTTGTGATTGCGAGTATCTTTGGCAGTAGATCAAGAAATCTAATAATAATTTTCTGATATTGGCTCCTATTTTAAAAACTCATTAATGGCTGAGTTACGCTCTGTGCGCCAGATGCTTCCCTGGCTATTTCGAGTCAATGCGTGGTATGCGATTAAGCTCCCCACCCAAACAAGTGATTGCGCTCTCCATCTCAGCATGGACAATGCCTGAGCGTGCACCGTACAAAGCAGAGCAAGAAAAGAGCCAGCAAAACCCGTAGTGATTTTTGACGAAAAAATAAGCGTATAACTACGTTTCACACAGCCAAACAGCAAAGGAATCGCGATGTTGCAAAAAGAGGATTTCCCGGCAAAAACCAGATGGGTGATTATCGCCATCGGCACGCTCGCCGGGCTGCTATGGGCGTTGCCGGACGCGCTTAAGCTGCATGATAACTACTCAATTTATCTGTCGCCGCTTGCCATTGCATTTGCCAGCGTGCTCGCCTTCACGCTTTATCGCGTTAAAGACTTTAAGCCGTGGCTCTGCGCGCTGCTGACGCTGCCGTTTATCGCGCTGATGACCGGCTGGCTGCGCTGGAACTTTCCCGGGTTGCCGAACGATGATTTTCACGGCACAAACTTCGGTGCCTCGACATTTCTGCTTACTCTGGTGATGCCGTTTCTGGCGGCGTTCTGCACGCCGTCCGGGCAGAAAGCGGATAGAAATGCTTTTATCACCGGCGCGCTATGGAACAACACCTTCACCCTGGGCGTGACCGCAGTAATGACCGGGCTGTTCTGGCTGGTGCTGCTGCTGTGGAGCAAACTCTTCAGCATGATTGGCATCACGCTGTTCGAGCGCCTCTTTTTTGATAACCCTTTTTTCCCGCCGATGGCGACGGGTGCAGCCATCGCTGTCGGCATTATCTTTTGCCGACGCCTGCCTGGTGCTGCCGGGCTGTTTCGTAATCTGCTGACGCTTGCGGTCAGCGTCCTGCTGCCGCTGCATGCGGTTATCTCTCTGCTGTTTATGGCCTGCCTGCCCTTTACCGGGCTGGCGATTATCCCGGCCTCTGTCTCCGCCGCGACACTTCTGCTCACTATGACGCTGCTGATGCTGGCGTTCAGCGCCATGGTTGGCGAAAAAGCGCCAGCTACGTCACACTGGTCGCAGGTGATCGCGCGTCTGGTGCTGGTGGCGCAGTGGATCACGCCGCTGCTCGCTGCGCTGGCGGGCTGGGCGCTGTGGCTGCGCATCGCTGAATATGGCTGGACGGTGGATCGCGTTTACGGCGTGGCTCTTACGCTTCTCGCGTTGATCGGGTCTCTGCTGCTGGTGAGCTATCAGCGCCGGGCCTGGACGCAGGGCGCGGCTAACATGAACCGTTTCACCGTTCTGATGCTGGCGCTAACAGCCTGCGGCTGGTTTTTGTTGCATACGCCGGTTGTCGATCCGCTGCGCATCACTGTTAACAATCAACTGGCGCGATACGCCGAGGGCAAAGCCAAAGCCGATGACGGCGATCTCTATACGTTAAGCAACGCCGGACGTCGGGGGAAACAAGCGTTGCAGATGCTGAAAGCGCATCCGCAGTGGCTGAAAGATCCGGTGCAGCAGCAAGCGATGCTGATGCAAATCCTCGGCGGCTATCACGAAGGCACGAAGAAAGACATTAACGCGTTGCAGAAAAGCATCCCGCTGCGCGCGGGCAGCGAAGCGCCGCCGGAAAGTTGGTGGCAGGCGCAAACGCAGTATGTTGATCACACGCTGAGCACCTGCATGGTGGATAGCAGCGCCTGCCTGATCTGGATGCAGGATCTCAACGACGACGGCACGCCGGAAGTGCTGCTCTATAACCGCAACGACGCAGGGATCTCGGTCTATACCCGTCAGGGCAATGAGTGGCGTCAGGCGGGCAGCGTCACGCTGTCGCAAAACGCCGAAAAAGCGCTGCGCGAAAGTATGCCGAAAACCGTCAGCAAGCCCTGGCGCGATCTGGAGATCAACGGTCAGCGCTATCCGGTGCAGTATTACGGCTTTGAAGGCCAGTAATCATTACGCCCGGCGCCATAAAGCCGGGCGAGAGGAGTGCAACAGTGAGCCCGAGCGTAGAAGAGGTGATTGCTTTTGTGCGTGAGTTTTCGGGATGTACGCGCAAAGCGATCGATGAAAGCACACTGCTGGAAGAGGATCTGGGTATTTGCGGTGATGACGGCGTTGAGCTTCTTGAAGAAGCAGAGAAGTTTTTTGCTGTCCGTTTTGCAACAGATGAGGAGGATTTCCGCTCGCTTTTCTCGTTAAAGGAGAACGAGTACCTCTTTACAAGCGAAGGTCTCGATCTAGTCGGCATCTGCTATTTTTTTCGCTGGTTGCGCGGCGAACCAGAGCCCGTGGTACGCAATCTCTCCATCGGGCAGTTGCATCAGGTGCTGGTGAAAGTGCGTAGCAAACAGGAAGGCAGTTGCCCCGCAACACCACGGAGTTAATAGGTTTTGTAATCGCTAAAATAGAAGTGTTTCCCCGTCTCATTGTCGACACGGATATTGACTTCGGCACCAGGAAAAAACTGATCCTTTTCAATAAAAGGGAAAGCAATACCACGTTTGGCGATAATTTCCTCTCCTTTAAAAATATATTTCACCGTCACGGCTGCCGTAAGATGATTATTAACGCCCTGACGCTCATCAAGTTTTAAATCAACGATATTTGCCTTAAGGTCAGTGCCATTTTGTTTGGTTTTTGCATCTTTGGACTGGCTCCGCCAGTTAGTGATGCCGATATAAACGAAAACAAGCAACATGCCGCCAGTGATAAACCAGCCTAACTTTGGTGAAACGGTTGATAAAAATTCCATCATGATAGTTCTGTTTCTCCAGTATTATAGATGCTTATCTTTTAAGAGATAATGCCTATCGGCGTTTATAATCCAGCATTGCATCGCGCATATTGAGTATGTTCTTGGCTGGATCAGTTTTAAGATAGACCACAGGAATGGTTGAACCCTGTTTGTAATTATAAAGATCCATGGTTTTGATATTTATGAGTACATTCTTATTCTCATATGTCTCCCCATTATCTGCGGTAAATTGGTAATCAACATAAATGCTAACTATGCCGAAATTCGATGGTGTACGCGGTATAATCTGTGTAATGGTTGCGTCAACATAGCAGGGATCTTTTAAGATCTCTTTGGCTGTTTTCTTATCAAAAAAACTTTTTATTATTGAGTAGCATATCGCGGTGATAAATAACCCAATAAATAGATAAACGATTGCTTTTGCTATAATATCGAACATAACAGCTTTAAAATTCCAGGTTTTGAAATAGAATAATTATAAATTTGCAATAATACCCAGCTAGAAAAAGCTGGGTATCATTGATAGATATTATGTGTATGGTTAGTAAGTTCTGTAATCAGTATAGTAAAACTGCGTCGGGTTTGCAGGATTTATTCTTATCCTGATTTTATTGCCAACCTTAAACTTATCCTTGTCCGTTATATAAAAACTAAGACCACGCTTAGAAGTTATGCTTTTGCCTTCAAACTCATACTGCACAGTAATAACAGCAACTATTTTATTGTTTATGGTTTGAGCTGCATCTGGCTTGATTACTGTCATAGTTCCCTCAACATCAACGCCATTCTCTTTTATATAATCGTCGAGCTTATCTGATTCTCTGTTTTTAATAAAAACATATGCAACGAAGATTAAAATACATAAAGGAATGATCCATGCAATTTTCGGCATGATATAAGAAAGGAAATCTATAACCATAAATTAAAAATCCTTATAGTCCTTACGCGTGTCGAAAACTACATGTTGCATAAAACTCAAACTTACGTTTTTATCCAAATCGCTTGTAATCTTCCATCGCATTCCTCATGTTCAACATATTCTTCGATGGATCGCTTTTAAGATAAACGACAGGAATAGTCGATCCCTCATTGAATTTTTGTAAATCCATTGTTTTAATGGCCGTCAGAATTTTTTCCTTCTTGTAAGTTTTCCCATTATTAGCAGTAAACTCATAAGTAACTGTAATGTTTACTATGCCATAAGAGGTCGGCGTGCCTGGCATAATTTCTGTGATTATTGCTTCTATATAGCAAGGATCTGTCATAATCTCTTTAGCTATTTTTTTTTCAATTAAGCTTTTGACTGTAGTAATACAGATTGCTAATACCACAATGCCAACGGATATATATAGGAACCCTTTTAAAAATATTTCCACACTAAACCTCATATGAATGATGTTAACGCTGCGTTCTTGAATGCCAACGCGTAATTGCTGGATTGAAACCTACCAACTTTGAATTTTATGCCGTTATTCCAGACAACGTTTACGGAATTACTTTCCAACTTAGTCGTTGTTATTCCAGTGGAAAAGCCTACCACAGAGGCAGTAAACGCACTGCAACCTACAGCTGTCCATTTTGTTTCAACAGCCCATGGCGTATCGACATTCACTTGCGTATCACTTTTGATGGTTATCTTACTTGGAGAATAAAGGTTCATCTCCCCCAGCACTGTCTCGGTGAGCACGCCCTGAATATTCCTCGATGCATTACCATGTATGTCGACAATGTGGTTCTGATCGACCGTTAACTTATCGACCCCTTCGACGTGTGTCACTACGCCTTTCTTGTAGGTCACTTTCGTGGCGGCGCCAATGGCACTTGATGAAGCTGAAGACATATAGTCAGCCGGGGAAGGCATTGATCCTGGCGCCGACATGACGGGCCCCACCGGTTTGCTGATATCAAAAGGCACCGGTGTTAACGCCGACTCTTGACCCTCTGCATTCACCACCTGGCCAAACACCACTTCCGGCACTTCATACATGATCTTCTCTGCCGCCAGGGTACTGACCGAGGCGTCGGTTTTGATCACCAGATTCTTGGTGTAGCTGTTGTCGGAGTAACCGGTGACTGATTTGGTCTCGTTATCGACAATCGTCTCTTTACGGCCTTCGGCGCTCACGCAGATGGTCTGCCCTTTATTAAAGGTCTGCGTGTCGTGATCTTCCACCGTTATGGCACGGGTGAGCTTATGGTTATAGATCGTCTCTTTATGCACGGTCTCCTTGTGGATTCCCTCAACGGAGACGTTCATATCCCGCTCGGAGTGGAGGTCAACCGACTCGTTGCCGAGCTTATCTTCGAAGAAGAGATAGCTGGCATTATCTTTGTTGCCGTCTTTACTGCGGGTCATAAAGCCCATACGGGTTGAGTCGCCCGGCAGATCCCATGGCGGCATGCTTGCTTCGTTATAGACGCGACCGGTGACAATCGGACGATCCGGGTCGCCGTTAATAAAGTCGATAACCACCTCATCGCCGACGCGTGGGATTTGCACCCCACCAAAACCCTGGCCAGCCCATGCGCTGGATACGCGCACCCAGCAGGAGCTGGTGTCATCGCCTTTTGCATGACGATCCCAGTGGAACTTCACCTTCACGCGGCCATAGCGGTCGGTCCAGATTGATTCACCCTGCGGGCCAACTACGCGGGCGGTCTGCGGACCATGTGTGCGTGGCCACTCCGTGCGTTGTGCCGAACGGAAGGTGGTTGCCGCCGGTATCACCACAAACTGAATCTGATGAATAGTGTCGGATGCGCTGCCGCTGGCGTAGCTGTTCTCTTCCAGCGTGTAGGCGGCACTGACGACGAGATAATCATTGCTGCTGCCAGCAAAAGGCGGGTTGCCGAGAGTAAAGGTATAACCCGGCGTGATACCGAGCGCCGTGCCGTTGGCGTCAATGCGCTGCTGCTCGGCCTGCCACTCCTCCTGGCGGATACGGGCGTAAAACTCACCGTGCGAATGCTCGACAAAACGGCCCGGCCACTCGTAATAGTCAATCTGGCCGGGTGAGGGCGAAGCAGGGTTCTGCCGCGCCTGGAACATCCACGCGTTCGGCTTGCGGAAGTCGTAATCATCGATGCTGTAAAGGCCGGGCGTAACGCGTTCGCTGATCGCCCACTGACCAATACCCTCTTTATCCGTCGACCCGCCGGAAAGGGTGGCGTGATAGGGGATAACTTCATATCCGCTAAAAGGTTCATGATGCTCTGCCGCATCCATCAGCACCATGGTGTGGGAATCCGCCTCATGGCGGAAGTAGAAGTAGATCCCTTCCAGCTCCATCAGGCGGCTAATAAAGTTGTAGCTGCTCTCCTGGTACTGAACGCAATACTCCCAGTTACGGTAGTCGCCGGTCAGCTTATCTTCCGTTTTAACGCCATATTCCGACAGCACGGTTTTAATAATGTCCGGCACACGCTGGTTCTGGAAAATACGCTGGTTACGGTCGCGCAGCAGCGGCCATAAATCGGATTCAATTTTCAGGAGATATACTGCGTAACGCACACCATCAAGCTCGGTGCTTTGCAGATTCACCTCGGTAATTTTGCCGTTGAAATAGCGTGGTTGCAGGCTCTGGGTTGGCACCTTAATAGTTAAGGGTTTCCCTAATAGCGCTCTACGGTCAATATTGCCATCTTCACTTAACATCGTGACGTTCAGTGCAAAGGATCGCGACATCACTTCTGTGCCGTTAAGTTTCCAGAACATCAGCGACTCGGCGCCGGCTGGCGGGGTGACGGTGATACGGTCAAACATAGCAACTCTCCCGGAGCTATTGCCCCGCGCGTTCAAAGGTTTGCGAGGTGTTTCTTTTTTTGGTTTTTTGCTGTGCTCACGGTTGGCGGGAATAAACGTTTAACGTCAATGCGCAACCATTCCATGAAAGAAGTCATTTTACAGATCGACATCTTCAGATACAGAGCGCAATGCATGAAATTGAAAAGCTGAGTCGTATTTGCAGATTTTTCCTAAAAACACTTTCCCTTAGCGCAAATTCATCTGCCTGAAAAAATAAGGCCACTTGCGTGGCCTTATGACGTTACATCTGTGGGTAAACAATATTTGCGCCGGGCGCTTCGCGGTGCAGATGGATAAAGTTAAGGTGACGTTCATATTGATCGAGAATATCGATAATCACCTGCTCTTTGTTGTAATCCATCAGGTCATTCCCCTGGCTGCCCTCTAACAGGAAGGTCTCCAGACGGAAGTAGTGCGACTTACCGCTGCGCGCGCGGTAGGTAAAGCCGGGAACGGAGTACTGCTGCGGCCAGACCTGGTAAACAAAGTCCTGCTCGTCGCCGAGAAGCACACGCAAATCGAGATGGCCGAGCGGTTTATCATCCTCCGCAGGCACACTCTCCAGCGTAACGCGACCGCCGCGTAGCTCCAGTTCTTTCGCCACATCCTGCATCGCCGGGTAGATCACTGTCTCCATCATCTGCTGGGTGTAGCGCGTGCCCGGGTAGTTCATCAGGCGCGAGAGACGCTTTTTCCAGCTCAGGCGATCGTTGCTCGCCGGAATATAGGGTGCGGTTTCACGGCTGGCGCTGGCGCGGCGGTGATCCTCCACCTTCAGCGACTTATAAAGTCCCGCCATCACAAAGAAGATCACAAAGCTGAACGGCAGACCCATGATCACCGTGGTGTTTTGCAGGGCGGAAATGCCGTTGGTCATCAGCATCCCCATCGTCAGCACGCCAATCGCCACCGACCAGAAGATACGCAGCCAGTTCGGCGCATCGCTGTTGATATCCTTCAGCTTCGAGGTGAAGTTACCCAGCACCAGCGAGCCGGAGTCCGCCGAGGTGACATAAAAGAGCAGGCCGGTAATGGTGGCAACCGAGGCGCTCAGTTTAAACGCCGGGTACTGCGCCAGCAGGCTGTAGAAGCCGCGTTCAGCATGCGCCATCACTTCCTGGGCAAAACCGGCATCGCCGTGAATGATCTCATACAGCGCGGCGTTACCAAACACCGACAGCCACAGCAGGGTAAAGGTAAACGGAATGATCAGCGTACCGAGCACGAACTCGCGGATGGTACGACCGCGTGAGATGCGCGCAAGGAACAGGCCGACAAACGGCGACCACGCCACCCACCAGGCCCAGAAGAAGAGCGTCCAGCTGTTCATCCACTGCGTCGGGCGATCAAAAGCAAAGGTGTTCAGCGTCATGCCCATAAAGCGGTTGATGTAATCGCCCACGTTCAGCACCAGCGCGTTGAGCAGGAAATCCGTTTTGCCCATAAACAGCACAAACAGGATCAACCCGAGCGCCAGCGCGACATTCAGTTCAGAAAGAATACGGATGCCTTTATCGACGCCGGAGGTGACCGAAATGGTGGCGATAACCACCGACAGCACAATCAGCGCCATCTGCGCGGTTAACCCTTCCGGCACATCAAACAGCACCTTCAGGCCGTAGTTAAGCTGCACAACGCCAATGCCAAGCGTGGTGGCGATACCGAAAATGGTGCCGATCACCGCTGCAATATCCACCGTGTGGCCAATCGGGCCATTAATGCGTTTACCAAAAATCGGGTAGAGCGCCGAGCGGATGGTTAATGGCAGGTTGTAGCGGTAGCTGAAGTAGCCGAGGGCAATCCCCATCAGGGCATACATCGACCAACCGGTTAAGCCGTAGTGGAACAGCGTCCAGACCATCGCCTGGCGCGCGGCTTCCATCGTCTGCCCGGCACCTTCCGGCGGCTGCATATACTGCGTCACCGGTTCAGCGACGGAGAAGAACATCAGATCGATGCCGATCCCGGCGGCAAACAGCATCGCCGACCAGCTTAACAGGCTAAATTCCGGTTTTGACTGCTCTGGCCCGAGTTTGATCGCCCCGTAGCGCGAGCAGGCCATATAGATGACAAAGACGATATAGAGCGTGGCGGCCAGCATGTAGTACCAGCCAAAGGTGGACGACACCCAGTTAACGGTGGTCTGGATCCACGCCGCGGCGAGATCGCTATAGAGAATGGTGACAAGTGAAAATGTCAGAATCAGTCCGGCGGAGGTGTAGAACACCACAGGATTGATTCTGTCTTTTTCACTGGCAGGTGGATTAATCATCGGTTACCTCTGGTTAATTTCCTGTAAATAAATCAAAAGATTACTTGTAACGTGCTGCCTCTTTCTTGTTGTTTTTCCCTCATTTTTGTTACGGATTGAGCCTGCTACAGCTTACACACTGCCGCTTCGTTTTTGTAACAGCGGAGGTACATTACCTTAACAAATTCTTTTTTTATATTGAACGTGCAATCAAAAAAAGATTAAATAGAGCCCTTACTTTGCGGTGGAAGAGGGAGTCATGCCAAAGGTGGGAATGCAGCCGATACGCCGTCGGCAACTGATTGATGCGACCCTGGATACGATCAACGACGTCGGGATCAACGACGCCACCATTGCGCAGATTGCGCGCCGGGCCGGGGTATCGACCGGCATCATCAGCCACTACTTCAAGGACAAAAACGGCCTGCTGGAAGCCACCATGCGCGATATCACACGCCAGCTGCGTGACGCGGTGGCGGTACGCCTGAAACCGTTAGCCCAGGCCACGACCGAAGCGCGTTTACTGGCGATTGTCGACGGTAACTTCGACGAAACGCAGGTACACAGCGCAGCGATGAAAGCGTGGCTCGACTTCTGGGCCAGCAGCATGCATCAACCGCAGCTCGGCCGCCTTGAGCGGGTCAGCAGCCGACGCCTCTTCTCCAGCCTGACGGCGGAGTTTCGCCGCGAATTGCCGCGCGAAAAGGCCCGGCTGGCAGCGCATGGCCTGGCGTCCTTAATTGATGGCCTGTGGCTGCGCGCAGCCCTGAGCGGCAAACCGTTCAACCCGGACGTTGCCCGAACGCTCACCACCCAATTCATCCGCCAGCAGTTGGCTGGCGCAGAGAATCCCTGAGGAAGGAGGAATCATGTCCCGATTCGCAGAACAGCAGCTCTATATTGATGGTCAATACGTTCCCGCCGCGGCTGGAAAAACATTCCAGACCATCAACCCGGCCAACGGCGAAGTGCTAGCCGAGGTGCACGAAGCGGCGCAGGCCGATGTCGATCGCGCGGTAGAAAGCGCGCGTAAAGGCCAGAAAATCTGGGCGGCGATGACGGCGATGGAGCGTTCACGCATCCTGCGTCGCGCGGTCGATATTCTGCGCGAGCGCAATGACGAGCTGGCCGCGCTGGAAACCCTCGACACCGGTAAACCGCTGAGCGAAACCCAGGCGGTTGATATTGTCACCGGTGCCGATGTGCTGGAGTACTACGCCGGGCTGATCCCGTCGCTGGAAGGGCAGCAGATCCCGCTGCGCGACACCTCCTTTGTCTACACTCGCCGCGAGCCGCTTGGCGTGGTTGCCGGTATCGGCGCGTGGAACTACCCGATCCAGATCGCGCTGTGGAAATCCGCACCGGCGCTGGCTGCGGGCAACGCAATGATCTTCAAACCGAGCGAAGTCACACCGCTCACCGCCCTGAAACTGGCGGAAATCTACACCGAAGCGGGCCTGCCAGACGGCGTCTTTAACGTTCTGCCGGGCAGCGGTGCGGTCACCGGCCAGCTGCTGACCGAACATCCGGGCATCGACAAAGTCTCCTTCACCGGTGGCGTGGCCAGCGGTAAAAAAGTGATGGCGAATGCCGCCGGTTCGACCCTGAAAGAGGTCACCATGGAGCTGGGCGGTAAATCGCCGCTGATCATCTTTGACGACGCGGATCTCGATCTCGCTGCCGATATCGCGATGATGGCCAACTTCTACAGCTCCGGCCAGGTCTGCACCAACGGCACGCGCGTCTTTATCCCGGCGAAATGGCAGGCAGAGTTTGAAGTGAAGATCGCCGATCGCGTGGCGCGTATTAAAGCGGGCGATCCGAACGATCCGGCCACCAACTTCGGCCCGCTGGTGAGCTTCCCGCACCGCGACAACGTGATGCGCTATATCGAATCCGGCATCAGTGAAGGCGCGCGCCTGCTCTGCGGCGGCAAACGTCTGACTGGCGGCGAGTTCGATAACGGTGCCTGGGTTGCGCCAACGGTCTTTACCGACTGCCGCGACGAGATGACCATTGTGCGTGAAGAGATCTTCGGGCCGGTGATGGCGATCCTCACCTATGAAAGCGAAGAGGAAGTGGTACGCCGCGCCAACGCCACCGACTTCGGTCTGGCCGCTGGCGTGGTGACGCAGGATCTCAACCGCGCGCACCGCGTCATTCATCAGATTGAAGCGGGGATCTGCTGGATCAACACCTGGGGCGAATCCGCCGCCGAAATGCCGGTGGGTGGCTACAAGCACTCCGGCGTCGGGCGTGAAAACGGCCTGATGACGCTGCAAAACTACACCCAGGTGAAGTCTGTGCAGCTCGAAATGACCCGTTTCCAGTCTGTATTTTGAGTGAATTTTAACCTGAGGAGCGACTAATGGAATTTGATTACATCATCATCGGAGCCGGATCCGCAGGGAACGTATTGGCAACAAGACTGACCGAAGATAGCGACGTCAACGTGCTGCTGCTTGAAGCGGGCGGTCCCGATTACCGTTTTGATTTCCGCACGCAGATGCCTGCGGCGCTGGCTTACCCGTTGCAGGGAAAACGCTACAACTGGGCGTATGAAACCGAACCCGAGCCGCATATGAACAACCGCCGCATGGAGTGCGGGCGCGGTAAAGGGCTGGGTGGATCGTCATTGATCAACGGCATGTGCTACGTGCGCGGCAACGCGATGGATCTCGATAACTGGGCACAGGAACCGGGGCTTGAGCGCTGGACCTATCTCGACTGCCTGCCTTACTACCGCAAATCGGAAACGCGTGATATCGGCGCAAACGACTACCACGGCGGCGAAGGCCCGGTCAGCATCACCACCTGCAAACCGGGCAACAACCCGCTGTTTGCGGCGATGATCGAAGCGGGCGTGCAGGCAGGTTATCCGCGCACCGAGGATCTCAACGGCTATCAGCAAGAGGGCTTTGGCCCGATGGATCGCTTTGTGACGCCGAACGGGCGTCGCTCAAGCACCGCGCGTGGCTACCTCGATACCGCGAAGAAACGCTCTAACCTGACCATCATCACCCATGCCACCACCGATCGCATTCTGTTCGACGGCAAGCGGGCGGTGGGCGTTGAGTATCTGCACGGTGCCAGCAACACGCCGCAACAGGTGCATGCGCGCCGCGAAGTGCTGCTCTGCGCGGGGGCCATCGCTTCGCCGCAGATCCTGCAACGCTCCGGCGTCGGCGCGGCGGATCTGCTGAAGAAGTTCGATATTCCCGTGGTGCACGATCTGCCGGGCGTCGGGGAAAACCTGCAGGATCACCTCGAAATGTATTTGCAGTACGAGTGCAAAGAGCCGGTGTCGCTCTACCCGGCGCTGAAGTGGTGGAACCAGCCGAAAATCGGCGCGGAGTGGCTGTTTAACGGCACCGGGATTGGTGCCAGCAACCAGTTTGAAGGCGGCGGCTTTATCCGCAGCCGGGAAGAGTTCGCCTGGCCGAACATTCAGTACCACTTCCTGCCGGTGGCGATTAACTACAACGGCAGCAACGCGGTCGAAGCCCACGGCTTCCAGTGCCACGTTGGCTCCATGCGCTCGCCGAGCCGTGGCTTTGTGCGCCTGAAATCGCGCGATCCGCGTATGCACCCGGCCATTCAGTTTAACTATATGGCCCACGAGCAGGACTGGCAGGAGTTCCGCGATGCGATCCGCATTACGCGCCAGATCATCAACCAGCCAGCGCTGGATAAGTATCGCGGGCGTGAGATCAGCCCCGGTATCGAGTGCCAGACCGACGAGCAGCTGGATGAGTTTGTGCGTAACCACGGCGAAACCGCCTACCATCCGTGCGGCACCTGCAAAATGGGCAGCGACGAGATGGCGGTAGTGGACGGGGAAGGGCGCGTGCACGGCCTGCAAGGGCTGCGCGTGGTCGATGCCTCGATTATGCCGCTGATCATCACCGGTAACCTGAATGCCACCACCATTATGATTGGCGAGAAGATTGCCGATAATATCCGTGGCCGCACGCCGCTGCCGCGCAGCAACGCCGACTACTTCGTGGCGGGCGACCGTCCGGTGCGCGGCGAGCCGATGCGCGCGTAACGCCAGCAGCCGGTAGGGCAATCTTACCGGCTAGTTTTGCCCCAACCGCAGGCAGTGCGTCACCCGCTCAATCCCTTCCGTTGGCACAAAGCCTGCGCGTTGGTAAAAGCGGAACGCCGCCTGCGGTGCATGCGTGTAGAGATGATCAAAACTCTGCGCGGCGTGGGTGACAATCTCCCTCAAAAGCGCGCTGCCCACTGCCTGGCTGCGATAGGCTGCGGCAACGTAGAGGTGGCGCACCCGGCCTGCGCGATCTCCCTGCACAAACGGGTCGATATTCAGCCCGCAAACGCCGACCAGTTGGCCGTCAAGCAACGCGCCCAGCAGCATTTCGCCTGGCTTATCAAAGCGGTTGTGCTGATTAAGCCAGTTCTCCTCAAGCCTGCGCAGCATATTAAATCCTTCCGCCACGCTCGCCTGTTTTAGCGCCTGAAAACCGTCGACTGCCGGGGTAATGGCGGTGATGTTTAGCGTCATAACACCCTCGTTATTGATGGAGATAATCCTGGCGCAGCAGGCCAAACAGCCAGTCATTGTGCCAGCGGTTATGCAGCCAGTAGCTCTCGCGCAGTTCGCCCTCCAGCACAAACCCCACTTTTTCCAGCAGGCGGCGAGAGGGGTGATTACCGGCGGTGACCGTCGCCGTCAGCCGCCGGATGCCACCCTGATGGAAGGCGAAATCGCACACCGCCTGTAACGACTCGCGCGCATAGCCTTTTCCCTGCGCCTCGGGAGCAAAGAGAAAGCCCACTTCGGCGCAGTCCGCTTCGCGATGGATATAGCCGGTGACGCCGAGCCTTTCACCGCTCGCTCTGTCGCGCACCACCAGGCAGAGCCAGTGTGCGCTCCCTGGTTGCCAGGGCGGCAAGCGGGCGGTGAAAGCCTCCTCGATCTCCTCTGGCGCGCGCGCGTCCGAGATGTAATGCTGCACCTCGGCGCTCGCCATCAGGCGGCTAAAAAAATCGCGATCCAGTTCCTCGATTTGCGTGCAGACCAGCCGTGGCGTGTCGAGGCAAAGGGCTGTTTGAGTGTGGGCGTCTTTATTCATCTCATCGCTGTTTTGTTGGCAATCATTACAAAGAGATATATGTCAGATAGGCACCGAGGTAAACCAGAAAGCAGCCAAACCAGATCTTCCCCACCAACTGATAATCCTCTTTTTTCACGATCTTCCCCCTGTTCAGAAGGTCCAGGTCACGGCAAGCGTGCCGGTTCCCTCATTACGTTGCGAGACAATCGGGCTGTCGCCCGCGCGATCGCCAAGCCAGGTGTAGCCCGCGCTCAGCAGCGTTCCCCAGTGTTCGTCGAACTGATGGCTCCAGGTGAGTGAGCTGTTGACGCCGTAGAAACCGCCCGCGCGATCATAGGGGCGAAAACCGCTGCGCTGGCTCTGCCGCGCGCTGACGCCATAAAAGGTGTTGATATAGCGGCTGTCGCCAAACAGCGCGGCGGACTGGAGTGCAACGGTATCGCTGGCGCTCTGCACCGGCAGCAGCGTCACCGAGGTTTGATACTGCACGCCCTGGCTGTCGGTCAGCGGCAGCGTCGCTTTGCCTTCAACGGAGAGCCACGGAGTGATCGACCAGCCGACGGCAAACGCCGTATTCATCGTGGCATCGATTTTCCCCATCCCTTTCAGGTTATTAGCCCCGTCGCGCCAGGAGGAGTTGCTCTCGTCGCGGCCAAGGCCGTAACCGAGCGTATGTTCGAGATAGAGGCCGTTATCGCTTTGCAGGTCGTAACCGATGCCCTTTTGCGAATCAATGAAGAGGGCATTATCACGCGCCTGAATCAGCGGAACGAATTGCAGGCGCTGCTTGTCTGAACCGCTATAGCGCGGCGCAGACTGTGCGCCAATGCCTACAGTAACGCCATTTTGTGCCGATGGATCATCATCGGCGTGCGCCGCAGAGGCGGTGGCTGCCAGCAGGGCGCAGAGGCTATACAACGTACGTTTTCTCGTTATCATCGTCACATCTCGTCGGTGGGAAAGGGTGTGCGCAAGCGCTGAAAGGGAACATAGACAGGTCGTATCAATAAACCGTCAGCAAAGTGTTAAGAAACGGTCAAGGTGGGGAAATGGTGGCGAAAAGAGTGCTGGTGATTGAGGATGACGCGGATGCGGCGGGCGTGCTGGAGGCCTATCTGCGCCGTGAAAATTATGAGGTGACGCTGGCGAGCGACGGCCTGGCCGGGCTGGAGCTGGCGCAGCGCTGCAAGCCCGATCTGATCCTGCTTGATGTGATGCTGCCCGGCATGAACGGCAGCGAAGTGCTGGCGGCGCTGCGGCGCAAAAGCGATGTGCCGGTAATCATGGTCACCGCGCTCGGCGATGCGCCGGATCGCATTGGCGCGCTGCGTTACGGCGCGGATGATTAT
Source organism: Kosakonia sp. CCTCC M2018092 (assembly GCF_003864115.1). NCBI lineage: Bacteria > Pseudomonadati > Pseudomonadota > Gammaproteobacteria > Enterobacterales > Enterobacteriaceae > Kosakonia > Kosakonia sp. CCTCC M2018092. Next base: position 4,123,289 of record NZ_CP034225.1, on the reverse strand, counting down.
GTGGTGAAGCCCTATCACCCCGGCGAAGTGGTGGCGCGCGTGCAGGCGGTACTGCGGCGCACGCAGCGCGCGGAAACTCAGGAAGAAGTGCTGCGCTGGCACAACCTCGCGGTCGACACCGTCGCCATTAGCGTGACCGTCACGCAAGAAGATAAGCAGACGCGCGCGCTGGAACTGACGCCGACGGAATTCTCCCTGCTTACGACACTGATGCGCCATCCAACGCGTGCTTTCTCCCGCCAGCATCTGCTGGAGCACTGCCTGCCCGAAAGCGAAGCGCTGGAGCGGGTGGTCGACACGCACGTCTACAACCTGCGTAAAAAGCTGGAAAATGCGGGCGTCAGCGGCGTGTTAAGCAACGTGCGCGGCGTCGGTTACAGGTTCGCTCAACCATGAAAAATTTAGCTCAACAGTCACTCTGGCGCTGGATCTGCGTGCGCATCCTCGCGCTGGCGATCGGTACAGTGATCATCATCGCGGTCTGTATGTGGCTGCGCTACGCTGTGCAAATCTTCTGGGTTTTGCACGTCATGCCTGCGCCCGTGCGCGCCGAGTTTCTGCTGTTAAAAGAGAACCCCGAAATCAACCCGGTGCGCTTTCACGAAATCGTCGACACCTGGTGGGGGCTGAGCTACTCCACGCCCACTATCGCCTCAACGGACTGGATCATGGTCGGCGTGCTGGTGCTGGTGATGATCCCCTTTATCGTCTTTATGGGGCTGCGCTATGCCCGCCCGCTGACCCTGCAATTTAGCCGCCTGCGCGACGCCGCCGAAGAGGTGACGCAGGGGACATTTGGCGCACAGGCTGAGCTGGTAAAAGAGGCGCCCGCCGAAATGGTGCGCTTTGCCAGCGACTTTAACGGCATGACCCGCCAGCTGGCGCGCTATGAGCGTGAACTGCGCGCCTCCCACGTGGCGATGGCTCACGAACTGCGCTCGCCGCTTACCGCCGCGATTGGTCGCCTGCAGGGGATGCTGGATGGCGTGTTTGAGCCAAGCCCTGCGCAGATGTCGATGGTGATGAAGCAATTACAACTGCTGCGCCGCTTAACGGATGAGTTGCACCTGCTCTCGCTGGCCGACGCCGGGCAGCTGATGCTCAACTGCCAGCCGCTGCTCTTAGACGATCTGCTGCGCGAACGCGCGGCGTGGATGAAACCGCAGGCCGACGCCGCCGGGTTCACCTTTACCCTGACCGCGCCAACGCCCGCGCCGCTGGAGGGCGACGCCTTCCGCTTAGGGCAGGTTTTTACCGTGCTGATGGAGAATGCGGTGCGTTACGGGCGGCAGGGCGGCCATCTGTTTATTACCCTCACCTCGCAGGCGAGCGGCTATTTAATTGATTTCACCGATGACGGTCCCGGCGTGGAGGCTGATTTTCTGCCGTTGATGTTTGATCGCTTCACGCGGGCCGAAACCTCGCGCGCGCGCCATTCCGGCGGCAGCGGCCTTGGGTTATCCATCGCCCAGGCGATTGTCGATGCCCACGGCGGCAGCATCAGCGCCGCGCTGCCGGAAGCGGGCGGGCTGGCGATTACCCTTCACCTTCCCCACGTGGTTGAGGCGCAAGAAAAGTTGCAGCCTTGATAAAACCTTGACGAAACGTGGGCTGAATCTCGACGCGTCACGCCTGTAATAGCGCCATTACCGATCCGGAGTGGCGCTATGTCAGAACAGTTTATCCCTTACGCACGCCCGCTCGCGCACAGGCTTTTGCACGCTGTCCGCGGGTTTCCTCTGCTGCTATCGCTGGCGCTGGCTGCGACCGGCTGTGGCGAGAAGAAAACCGATAAACCGGCACCGCCGCGTCCGGTGCGTTACCTGGTCGTCACTAACAGTGCGGCAAACTCGCAAACGGTGCGCACTGGCGAGATCCGCGCCCATGATGAGACCACGCTGGCCTTCCGCCTGGATGGCCGCATGATTTCCCGTGAGGTGGATATTGGCGCGCGGGTGCATGCCGGGCAGGTGCTGGCCTCCCTTGAGAGCGAAACCGGCAAAAACCAGCTCGCCAGCGCGCGCGCCGATGTGGAGAGTGCCCGCGCGGCTGAGCAGGTAGCAGCGCTGAATCTGAAACGGATGCAGGCGTTAATGCCCTCCGGCGCGATTGCCCGCACGCAGCTCGACAGCGCCCGCGCCGACTGGCAATCAGCGGCATCAAAGCTGAAAAGCAGCACTGCGGCATTACGCAATGCCGAGCAGAATCTGAGCTGGACGCAGTTGGTCGCCCCGGCAGACGGCATCATCACGCGCGTGAACGCCTCTGCCGGGCAGGTGGTCAGCGCCGGGCAGTCGGTCTTTACCCTCGCCACCAGCGAGGCGCGCGACGTGGTGTTTGCTGTTGCCGACCCGCGCCAGCTGGCATCAAACGCAACTTTCACCGTTGCGCTGCTGGCGGATCCGTCGGTGAAGGCGAGCGGCAGCCTGCGTGATATCAGCCCGCAGGCCGATCCGCAGACGCGCACCTGGCAGGTGCGGCTGGCGCTGGCAAACCCGCCCGCGGCGATGGCGCTCGGTGCCAGCGCCACCATTGCGCTGCCGGAGTCAGCATCCGCAGGCTTTGCGGTGCCCGCCCCGGCATTAAGCCGTCTTGGTCAACAACCGGCGCTGTTTGTGATTGATGAGAAAAACCGGGCGCAGCCGCGCGCGGTGACGCTGGGTGGCTATAGCGCCTCATCGGTGTTTATCCGTTCCGGCCTGCGCCCCGGCGACAGAGTCATTACTGCGGGCGTCAGCAAATTGCGCGCCGGTGAGCAGGTGATCGCCGGGGAGTTACAGCCATGAAACGCTCGCGCTTTAACCTCTCGGCCTGGGCGCTGGAACATCAGCAACTGGTCACCTTTTTTATGCTGCTGGTGATAGTGATGGGCGTGCTCTGCTATCAGCAACTGCCGCGCAATGAAGATCCGGCGTTCACCATCAAAACGGCGGTCGTCACCGCTCAGTGGCCGGGTGCCAGCGTCGAAGAGACAACGCAGCTGGTCACCGACGTGCTGGAGAAGAAGTTACAGGAGGTTCCGCACCTCGATTTTATTGAGAGCGAAACCCGCGCTGGCAGCACGATTATCAACGTCAACCTGCGCGATGACACGCCGCCAAAAGCGGTGCCCGACATCTGGTACCAGGTGCGGAAAAAGATGCAGGACAGCGCCGCCGATCTGCCGCAGGGCGCGCAGGGGCCGCAGGTTAATGATGAGTTTGATGATACCTTCGGCACCATCTATGGCTTTACCGCCGACGGTTACTCGCCGCGTGAACTGCGCGATCGGCTGGAGACCATCCGCCGCAGCCTGATTTCGCTGCACGATATCGGCAAGATAAGCATGATCGGCGAACAGCAGGAGCAGATTGTTATCGCCTTCTCCCCGCGTCAGCTGGCGGGAATGGGGCTCGATATTGAGCAGATCAGCACGGCGCTGAAGGCGCAAAATGCCATCGCGCCTGCCGGTACCATCCGCACCGGCGAGGATAACGTGGCGCTGCGCGTCAGCGGCGCGTTAAGCAGCGAAGAGAGCCTGCGGGCGGTGACGCTGCATATCAACGATCGCTATATTCCACTCACCGATATCGCTACCGTCACCCGCCAGACCGCTGAGCCACCCGCGCCACAGTTTCGCGTTAACGGGCAACCGGCGCTGGGGCTGGCGATCTCGATGGCTTCGACCGGGAATATGCTGCGCTTTGGCAAGGCGCAGGATGAGCGCATGGCGCAGATCCAGGCCCAGCTGCCGCACGGCATTGAGATGGTGAAAGTGGCCGATCAGTCGCAGGTGGTGAGCGGGGCGGTGAGCGGTTTTGTCCGCGTGCTGGTAGAAGCGGTGGTGATTGTGCTCGCCGTCTCCTTTGTCTCGCTGGGCCTGCGCGCGGGTCTGGTGGTGGCTGCCGCCATTCCGCTGGTGCTGGCGATGACCTTCGCCGGGATGATGCTCGCCGGGATCGGCCTGCAACGTATCTCCCTCGGCGCGCTGATTATCGCGCTCGGTCTGCTGGTGGATGATGCAATGATCACCGTGGAGACGATGGTCGCACGCCTCGAAGCGGGGGAGTCGCGCAGGCAAGCCGCTACCTATGCCTTCAAAACTACCGCCTTTCCGATGCTTACCGGCACGCTGGTGATGATTGCCGGGTTTATTCCCGTCGGCTTCGCCGCCTCCAGCGCCGGGGAGTACTGCTACTCGCTGTTTGCCGTGGTGCTGATCGCGCTGCTCTGCTCGTGGCTGGTGGCGATCCTCTTCTCCCCGCTCACCGGCACCTGGCTGCTGCCCGCGCGCATAGAAAAGCACGGCGATCGCGTTGGCAGGCTGAAGCGCGGCTATCAGGCGCTGCTGCGCCTCGCGCTGCGCTGGCGGCTGACCACGCTGGCACTGGCGCTGCTGGCGCTGGGTTTGTCGCTGGTCGGCACCACCTATTTGCAGGGGGAGTTTTTCCCCGCCTCCGATCGCCCGGAACTGCTGGTGACGCTCTCGCTGCCCGCTAACGCCTCGCAGACCGAGACGCAGAAGCAGGTGGAACGCCTGGAGCGGGCGATGACCGGTAATAAGGATCTCGATCGCTACAGCAGCTACGTTGGCTCCGGGGCGGTGCGTTTTTATTTGCCGATGGATGTTTTGCAGGACAACGAGAACACCGCGCAACTGGTGGTGGTGGCAAAAGATCTCGCCGCCCGTGACCGGCTGCGTCAACAGCTGGAGACCCTGCTGGCAAGCCAGTTCAGCGCCATTACCTCTCGCGTGTCGCCGCTGGAGTTGGGGCCGCCGGTGGGCTGGCCGGTGCGCTACCGCGTGAGCGGGCCGGATTATGCAAAAGTGCAGACGCTGGCGCATCAACTGGCGGCGCAGATTGGCGGCTCGCCGCTGACCCGGGAAGTGAACCTGACCGCCGGGGAGCCGGAGCGGATGATCCGCTTACAGGTTAATCAGACCGCCGCGCGCGCGGCGGGCGTCTCCTCGGAAAGCATTGCCCAGATGCTTGATACCGTCTGGTCCGGCGCGACGCTGACCACGGTGCGGGATAACGATCGGCTGGTGGACGTGGTGCTGCGCGGTAACGATCGCGAGCGGCTCGATATCGGCACGCTCGGCACCTTGATGCTGCCAACTTCTAACGGCACAAAAATTCCGCTGAGCGAAGTGGCGACGCCAGAGTGGGGGCTGGGCGACCCGGTGATCTGGCGTCATCAGCGGCTGCCCTTTATCACCGTGCAGACGGATCTCGCGCCGGGCCTGCGCGCGGAAGCGGTATCATCCGGCCTGCGTCCGACGGTGGATAAGCTACGCGCCCAGTTGCCTGCCGGGTATCGCATTGAGGAGGGCGGCACGGTTGCCGAGTCGGACAAGGGCAACGGCTCGGTGTATGCCGTGCTGCCGGTGACGCTGATCATTATGCTGCTGCTGTTGATGGTTCAGCTTCAGCGCTTCTCGCGCATGCTGCTGGCCGTCACCATGGCACCGTTTGGCCTGCCGGGAATTGTGCTGGCGATGCTGCCGACCGGCACGCCAATGGGGTTTGTCGCGCTGCTGGGAGTGATCGCACTGGCGGGGATGATCATCCGCAACGCGGTGATCCTGATTAGCGAAGTGGACAGTAACCTGCAACTTGGGATGCAGCCTGATGAGGCGATTATCGCCGCGTCGGAGCACCGCGCGCGGCCGATTATGCTGACCGCCTGCGCCGCGATCCTCGGCATGATCCCCATCTCCCATCAGGTGTTCTGGGGGCCGATGGCTTACGCCATTATCGGCGGGCTGCTGGTGGCAACGCTGGTGACGCTGACGGTGTTACCCGCCGCGTTCAGCCTGGTGCTGCAACTGAGCGCCCGCTTAGCCCCTGCGCATCGGGCGGCAGATAAAGATTAAGGCCACCGCGCTACAGAGCGGGAAGATAGCCAGCTGCAACCAGGGGTAGATCGCCTCAACCGAGGGGGTTAATGCCCGGTCGAGCTGGCTGCCAAACAGCAGGTTGCCCGCCAGGACGGCAAAACCGCCCGCCGTCGCCAGCGCGCCATAGTGCGCGCCGAGCGTGGCGTCGTCAGCGAACCACGGCACCATATCTTTCGCCGCAGGCACCAGCAGCATCTGCCCGAGGGTTAATAACGAGACGAAGCTGATGGCGGGCAGCAGCCGCATCCAGCCCGCAGGCGGCGTGCTGGCGGCGCAGAGCGCGACGCTGGCAAAGCTTGTGGAGATGAGCAAAAAGCCCACCGGCAGCATGCGCGCGGCACCAATGCGGCGCGTTAAGCGGGCGAGGGGCAATTGCAGGGTGATAATCAGCACCGAGGCCAGCATAAACAGTGGCCCGAGATCTTTTTCGCTGCCGCCCGCGCGCTGGATCTCAACCGGCAGCGCCAGGTAGAGCTGGTTGTAGCTCAGTAACCAGGAGCTGTAGGCAATGATAAAGGCGACAAAGCGCGGCTGGCGAAAGGTGGTCCACCACGGCGTGACCGCCAGCGTCTGGCGTTTTGGCGGCGCGGGCGGCAGGCAGAAGAAGAGCACTATCAGCGCCACGACAAACACCCCAGCACCTGCTAACGCCACCTGGCGAAAGCCGAGGCCAGTCATCAGCGCGCCCGCCACCGGGCCAAGCACCGCGCCGAGCTCGCCGCAGACGGCAAAAAGCGCAAACCACTCGGCGCGGCTGCGCTTGCCGCGGCTTTCGCTCTGGGCACCGGCGCGCGCCAGCAACGCTTCAATCGAGGGTGAGAAGAGCGCGCCGCCGATCCCGGTCAGGCAGGCTCCGACAATGATCGGCCCCAGCGAGTGGCCAAAGGCCAGCATCAGATAGCCTGCGACGCGGATAATGCAGCCGCAGAGGATAATGACGCGCGCGCCAAAGCGGTCCGATAACGCGCCGCCGATAAAGAACATCCCCTGCTGCGAGAAGGTGCGCAGCCCGAGCACCAGGCCAATCAGCCCGCCGGAGAGCAGTAAATCATCACGCAGGAAGATCGCCAGGAAGGGCACCACGGCGTAGAAGCCGATATTAAAAACAAACTGGCTACCGAGTAAAACAGGCGGCCAGAGCTTTTTCGCTGGCCGCAGGTGGGGAAAAGACATGCGGAAATCCTGACGTCAGGCGATGAAGTGGATATGGTTTTTATCATGACAGGGCGATGGCGTGATTTTCGCCTTCACGCGAAACACCTCCCACAGCAGATCTTCGGTGAGGATCGCCTGCGGCGTACCGCTCGCCACTACCGCGCCGTGCTGCATCACAATCAGGCTGTCGCAAAACATCAGCGCATGGTTGAGGTCGTGAATGGCGACGATGCTGGTCACCGGTAACTCGCTGATAAGCTTCATCAGCTGTAACTGGTGGTGAATATCGAGGTGGTTGGTCGGCTCGTCGAGCAGGATCTCTGACGGCATCTGCGCCAGCGCGCGGGCAATATGGACGCGCTGCCGCTCGCCGCCCGACAGCGTCAGCCACCCCTGCTGGCTTTTCTCCAGCATGTCGACGCGTGCCAGCGCGGCGGAGATGGTCTCATCATCCTCCGTGCTCCAGCTGGAGAAAGGGGAGTGGTGCGGAATACGCCCCAGTTTCACCACGTCGCGCACGCGCATATTCGCATCGGTCATGCCGTGCTGCTCAACGAACGCTACCCGACGGGCGAGCTGCTTTTTGGGCAGCCGGTGAAGGTTCTGCCCGTCGAGCAATACGCGTCCTTTATGCGGGCGGCGCAGCCCCGCCAGCACGCGCAGCAGGGAGGATTTCCCCGAGCCGTTCGGCCCCAGCAGGCCCACCGTTTCGCCACGCGCAACCGTCAGTGAGACATCGTTGACGATCACTTTCTTACCCACCTTCCAGGTGATGTTTTCAGCGGCGATGCTCATTAGCGATTCCTTGAACGGTAAATAATAAACGCGAAGAACGGCACGCCGACCAGCGCGGTGACGACGCCCACCGGCAGGCTCTGCGGGGCGATCAGCATGCGCGAGGCGATATCCGCCAGCACCATCAAAATCGCGCCCGCCAGCGCACAGGCAACCAGCAGCCTGCGGTGCAGCGGCCCAAAGAAGAAGCGCATCATATGCGGCACCACCAGCCCGACAAAACCGATGGAGCCAGCCATGCTGACAATGGTTGCGGTGATCAGCGCCGTGGTAGTAAACAGCGCGAGGCGCACCCACGGCACGGCGATGCCTAACGAGGCCGCCGCATCATCGCCGAAGGTGAAGGCATCCAGCGCCCGCGAGTAGTAGAGGCAGATCGCCAGACCAATCAGCACCACGATCAGCACCAGCTGGAACTCCGGCCAGCGCACGCCGCTAAAGCTGCCCAGCAGCCAGAACATCACGTCGCGCGCCTGCTGGGCGCTGGCGGAGGTACTGATGGTATACGCCGTGACGGCGTTAAAGAGTTGCGAAGCGGCCACCCCGGCTAAGATGGTGCGCTCGTTGCCGCCGCGCGCGCCGTTGGTGAGAAATGCCACGAACGCAAAGGCGGCAAAGGCTCCGGCAAAGGCACCCGCCGAGAGCGATACCGCACCCGCGCCAAGACCCAGCACCACTACCGAGACCGCGCCGGTCGATGCGCCCGCCGAGACGCCGAGCACATACGGCTCAGCAAGGGCGTTTTTCAGCAGGCTTTGCAGCACCGCGCCGCAAATCGCCAGCCCTGCGCCACAGCAGGCGGCGACCAGCGAACGGCTGAGGCGGAAATCCCAAATCACGCTTTCATAGATGCGGTTGAGCGGCTCGGCGGTGAGCCCAAGCTTATTGCCAATCGCATAGAAAACGCTGGGTAACGGGATCGCCAGTTCGCCGACGCTGGCTCCTACCGCAATCACCACCACCAGCAGCACAACGGCAAGCAGCGCGGCACTACTTAACCACAACGTTTGTCGCGTTGGGTGCAACGCTGCCATCAATTAAGCCCCATCTTTCTCAGCTGTTCAGCAACCTGCTCTGCGCCATAAATGGTGCGAATGGTGGGGTTCATCGCCTGGCCATCCATCACCACGATATGGCCTTTTTTCACCGCCTCAAGCTGGCTGACGGCAGGATCGCTCTTCAGGAACTTAATCTTCTCCTGGGCGTTATCCAGCGCCCAGCGGTTGCGGTCGAGGCTGGAGACGACGATCACATCCGGGTTGGCGGCAATGATGCTCTCCCAGCCAACGGTCGGCCACTCGGTTTCGGTAGTGATGGCGTTATGGCCGCCGAGCACGTTGGCGATAAAGCCGGAGGCGCTGTTTTTGCCGCCGACGTAGGCGTCAGCGGAAGGGGATGAGCTGGAGAACCAGAAGACGAAGGAGAGATCTTTTTTGTTTTTACCGAACTCTTTACGCAGATCGGCTTCGCGTTTTTTGAAGTCGGCAACCAGCGCCTGGCCGCGATCTTCAACGTTAAAGATTTTCGCGAAATCTTCGATCTCCTGGTAGAGATAGGTCATGTCCCACAGCTTCTGGCGGCTGCCGTACATATCGCCGGTGCCCTTTTTGGTGGCGCACATACCTGGCGACATATAGCTGTTAACGCCGACGGTGGCGAGATCTTCGCGCTTCGCCACTTTGCTCTCCGGCCCCAGCAGCAGCGGCGATTGCGCAGCTACGAAATCCGGGGTTTGCGCCAGCACAGACTCCAGCGTCGGGATCTCCACCGTCAGGGTTTTAATCTTCGCATTTTGCGCAGCCAGCTGCGGCAGGACTTTGGTCGGCCAGAAGGCGGTGGCGGCGATTTTATCCTCTAAACCAAGCAGCAGCAGGATCTCGGCGGTGTTTTGCCCCAGCGCGACCACATGCTCAGGGGCTTTGGTGAAGGTCTCTTTGTAGCCGCAGTTTTCAAGGGTGAGGGGATATGTGGTGGCATAAGCAGAACTTAATGAGGCAAGCGCCAGCCCCAGCGCGCAGAGAACCTTCTTCATTCAACACTATCCTTCATTAACATTATGGTGATTTATGGAATCATCGAAATAGTTTCGCAATGATAATGAATCCTATTACGAATGCGAGATCTTCTTTGCGTGAAGGGGAGTAAAATTTGTTTGATGAATGAATTTTGATGATTCATTAAAAGTGTAAATGTGTTTATTTAATTTAAATTTCGCTCCCTTTTGGTCGATAACTCTTTTAAGGCAATTCGCATTTTATGCGGTGCCACATCGTTTTGTCGCTCTATCACCCAAGGGATCACTATGTCAGTCAGGCGTTTTTCATTGCTCGTTTTTGGTCTGTTACTCTCTATCTTCCTTATCAGCTCCGCATCTAACCTCTGGTCGCTTACCCGCAGTAACGACTCGCTGGATAACGTAAACAAAGAGATCCGCGTGGTGCTGTCGGTCATCGATCCGATTAACCATAGCCGTACCCTGCGCGTACGCCTGATGGAGGCGATGATTAACGCCTCGCTGGGCGATAGCCAGAAAACGCAGGCCTCCCTTGAGAGCGCCAACGAGGTGATGCAAAAAGCCTCGGCGGCGTTTAACAACTATCTTGCTGCGCCGCGTGTTGCCGGTGAAGATGCACTTGCCACGCCCTATCGCCAGGCCTGGCAGAACTATGTTGATAACGGCTTACGTCCGCTGATGGATGCGGCGAAAAACAACGACACTGCGCGCTTCAACCAGCTGGTCAGCACGACTATCCCTCAGCTGGATCGCCAGTTCGAGATCACCCTTGATAACCTGCTGGCGTTCCGTGAAAAGTATGCCCAGCAGTTGAACACTGAGGCGCAGAGCCGCTTCGTGAACAGCATGGTGACCCTCGGCGTCTTTGCGCTGCTGTTTACGCTGATCATTGTGGGGATCTTTATCCTGCTGCGTCGCCGTGTGCTGTCGCCGCTGGATGCCGCGCGTCTGCACTGCCAGAAAATGGCGGCGGGCGAGCTAAATCTGCCGGTGGTTTCCAACTCGAAAGATGAGATTGGCGGCATGATGAGCGCGCTGGAGCAGATGCGTCTCTCGCTGGTGCAGATCATCTCTCAGGTGCGTAACTCCAGCCAGAGCGTGGCTTACGCCGCAGAAGAGATCGCTGCGGGTAACACCGATCTGTCGGCGCGTACCGAAGAGCAGGCCGCTTCGCTGGGGCAGACCGCTGCCAGCATGGAAGAACTGACCTCTACCGTGAAGCACACCTCTGAAAACACCCAGCAGGCCAACAGCCTGGCGGGGAATATGCGCAGCGCGGCGCAAGAGGGGAATGCGATTGTTGAAGAAGCGGTGGTGTCGATGAAAGAGATCGAAACCAGCTCCGGCAAGATTGGCACTATTATCGGCATTATCGAAGACATTGCTTTCCAGACCAACATCCTGGCGCTCAACGCCGCCGTCGAAGCGGCGCGCGCAGGCGAGCAGGGCCGTGGTTTTGCCGTGGTAGCAACCGAAGTGCGCAACCTCGCGCAGCGCTCCTCCGTGGCGGCGAAAGAGATCAAAGAGCTTATTGAGCTTTCTGGTCGTCAGGTGCTGGTGGGCAGCGATCGCGTCACCAGCGCGGGTGAGAGCATGCAGCGTATTATCAACTCGGTGAAGCAGGTGTCCGAACTGATGTCGGAAATTGCGCTCTCCACCGGTGAGCAGAGCCGCGGGATCGATCAGATCAACCTCGCGGTGGCGCAGATGGATACCGTTACCCAGCAGAACGCCGCGCTGGTTGAAGAAGCCTCTGCCGCAGCCTACTCGCTGAAAGAGCAGTCTCAGCTGCTGGAAGAGGCGGTAGCGGTGTTTAAGCTCAGCTAATCGGGCGCAGTCGTTAAACTGAGGCCGGCCATGTTATGTGGCTGGCCTTTTTTATGTGCTTTGCTTTACGCTCTGCTGCTCAAACTCTGTTTTATCGGGAGTTATTGATGAGAGGGTTTTCTCGCGCGTTAATCGCTACCTTACTCTTGAGCGCCGGGGTAAGCGCTGCGCCTCAACCTGAAGCTGCAAGCCGAACCTATGGGCAGAATTACAAAGATGACGCACTGGCGCTCTGCGTAGCGAAAGCGTACGCCAGTGAACCTGCTGCCAGTAAAGACGCATCAGCCAGCGCTGGCGGTTTTGATAACTGGAGCGAGTATGATGCCGAAAAGGGCGCCGGGAAGATGGGCGAACTGGCCGACCGCTATCTTGCAGGAGAGTATCACTCCCATCAGGGCAGCGATGTAAAACTCAATCTGACGTCCATCCGCTGACTAGCCTTCAAGATATTTATCCACCAGATTCGCGGTATAGGTGCTGAGCATGAGAATATCCCAGCACCGCATGGCAAATGTTTCATCATCAGGAATAGTTTCGCTGACGAGGTCATTGAGTTCATTCTCTGTCACGCTTAGCCCACTTTTGTACTCAGGGTGATCTTTCAGGAACTGCCCAACCGTCGTGTCGCCATCCGCCAGCTTAGCAATATCCTCAAGCGTATTGTCAAAAAGATCGGCGCTACGGCGCACTCTTTTAGCTTTGATTTGTTGTCGTAGCCGCAGGAGTTTTGTCCAAAAATTATGATTACGGCTCTGTTGTTTGACTAATTTCTCGACCTCGATTGTCGATAAATCAGCCGGAACATAAGTTCTGGCTCGATTGAAAATATTTCTTGTGTCGCGCATTTTCTCACTGAAATAGGATGGGTAAGCCGTCACTTTTTTATTTAAAATATGTGCAAGGACTTTTCCTGTTGGTAATTTTCCAAAAGCGCTAAAACAAGACTTGAGTTCGATGTGTTTTATTTTTGACCAGTCTACATTCGATATTTTACGTAGCCCCAGCCCACGAATAACCTCAGCAAGCTCATATGCATCCATGTAATTAACATTGGATGGGATGCCATGGGCATTAATAGTTAATTTATTGCCGCTAACGCTAAAACTAGCATCCTGCCCAAGAAGTGATTTTACGCGAATATTAGTGAGTGAAATTTTACCGACATAGACTTTGCGATTTTTAAATATCTCATCGGAAAGCTGCTCTGCCTTAATGATAGCCTTATCTGCCGGTAGGCTAGCATCAAGATGCTTGGGGTTGACCATGAAATATTCACCATCCCCCAGGCTGTACATTATGTGTCTCGTAGAAGACGCATCGGATGATTTATCAAAAATGACTAACTCGCCCTTCGGTATTGTCATCAGTTTCTGTTTATTAACGGCGGTAGCGTTGGTCAATAAACTGGTAATGGGCTGGTGTGCAACACCGGCACCCGTAGTTGACAATAACGGTGTTAACGCCAGATTTAATGCGTTAGCCTGCTCTTTTGCTAGTTCCCCCGACATACTGAGTAATCGTGTGGTTGTCGCTGATATATCAGTCTTATCTGCGATCGAAAAAGAGGCATTTTCAGCTAACGATTTGAGCGAAGGATACTCAATTCCAGGGCCTTTCGGCCTGCCCGCGATAACCTGCAAATCCGGTAGCCGCGCACTTCCCCTGCGTTTGAATGTCCCGTTCTGAAACTCGCCCAGCTGTTCTGCGGTTAATATCTTTTTGCCATCACCGAGGCTGCTGTTAAGCACGCTATTTTTGACGCCGGCGAAGCGGCCATTACCAAGGCTTACCATGACATGGATCGGGCGCGGTCCTTTGGCCGGTAAATTAGGATCAACCTCCATAAAAATCAATATTTCCCCCTGCTTTACACTAAGCAGATTGTCATGGCTGTTGATTACGGTACTACTTGCAAAGAGATCATCCACGTTGCCAGGGGTGGAGGCGCTGGCTCGCTGGTATTTTGTTGCCTGACGTATGCCTGTCCGTAGGGTTATGGCCGGGCCTTTACTTATTAGCTCGGCATTCTCAAGGAGGTTGACTGCATACTCCCAACTGATGTCGGATGTTTGGCTTATTAACCGGCTACGTCTTGCCGCCTCGCGCACAGGATTGGCCTGCTCAAGGGTGTCAAAGGCCAGTTTTTTATTAGTGTTAACAATGTCAGCCACATCATCGACACTTCTTTTTGGAAAATACCAGATAGGTCGCTTGAGGACCAATGCATTAGGCAATTGGCTATTGGGTCCTCGCACGAGATAAGGACTATAAGATCCGTAATCTATTTTTACCTTTCGTAGTTCGTTCAGGGGGTAGTCAGCATATTTGATGAGCTTTCTTTCGGAAGTAATATTGGCATATTTTTGCGCCCATAACTCTTCGGGCATAATGATTGGACCGCTTAACTCTGGATATTGCCCATAAAACTGTCCGGCAGTAATATCGAAGGCGTAATCCCTACCATTTTTTCTGCCAATCAGAACGAAATGATTAGTGGCAGAAATATCCATACCGTTAACAAAAAAAGCCATGCCTCGGCATCGAATATTTTCAAATTCCTTTTTTTTCATGAAATTAGCCATGGCTGTAATCACAAGTTCACACTTTTCAGAGGGATAGGCTATTGCGCCACTTAATCCACCGGTCTTTTTTATTTCTTCAAGATATGCTTCGGCATTAACATCTGGAGTACTGATAAGATTTTCAGTGACTTTCCCCTCTTTTAATCCTTCCCTCATCGGTTGCTCACCAATGCTAACCTGAGGATATTTTATTTCACCACCTCGTAACCCTCCGTAATTTTTATTTATTACCCAATTACCATCTTCAAATATAACTGGTTCACCATAGCTAAAACGCCCGGGATTTTCGGGGTCAACAGTACGCCATGTATGCGCATAATCATCCCAGCGTATTTGATAGAGGTTGTCGTCAGATTTAATAAAATACTTCCTGTCCAATTTACTATCAGTTGTTGATGTATAAACCTCGACACCACGGACATTCGTCTTTGATAAATCATCAAATGAAACATTTGTGGTTATGTATTTATCAGGAATTCCTCTGCTCCTGGATGCTCCTTGAAAATTATTATTGATTATATTGTTAATGCCAGCGGTGAGTTTCCTTCCTGGAAAGGAAATTTTCGCTAAGTCTTGTAAGTTAAAAGGTGAGACAAGGTCGAATAGTGCGTTAGCGCTTATTTTTGCGAGTCCTGATGCATTGATTAGGCCTTGTTTGCCCATTTGTTTAATTACATACTTTTGTAAACCTCTGCCGACTAAACCAATTTTCCTCCCTTCACCAATGATTTTACCAATCCCTTTTGCATTTTTGAGCAGTGCTGTAGTTTTAGTTCCAGCCTGAGAAGCAACAAAGCATACACCCACAATATCGAGCATAATTGATGTGGCATCAATTTTATGCTCGGGGTCATTTATTACTCCACGTATTTCTGCATAGAAGGGAATAACTATATCAGCTATTTTCTGAAACAATGTAGACTTGTATAACGCTGTTTTGCGATTAGTTGCGGAGCGTTTTAATACATCATGGAAAGCTTTATTCAGGGTTTCTAATAGAGTTTCTTGCGGTTGCTCAACGTTAACTGAAAAATCATAAGTCAATCCATAGTATGAGCTACCTTTAAAAGGGATGTCATAAGTAATATCATCGCTACCTTTGTATAAGGTGTTTTTAATTAAATCTTCAAACTCCTTTTTCTTTCTGGCTTCAATATTCTGATACTTTCCAGTCTTTTTGTTTTTATTATTAGGGTCAAAGTTTTCAAGAAAAAAAGATTCGAGGAAGACGGATTCGATGCCGTGGTAGTGTATTTTTTCTGGAGTAAGAGTGGCGATTGCTTTTAACCAGATATTTGCCATCATTTCTTCGCGCGTAAATACCCGGCTAAAAAGAGAGTCAGGGAAAAGAGAGAAAAAAACCCAGCGACCATCTTCCAGTTCAACGAATAACATTCCTCCATCATGTTTATCATAAACATCAGTTGATTGAAGCACGTTAAAATAGAAACGTCTTTTGACGTTAGATGTGATCTCATCCAGAGAGAGATCGGATGACATGAGGAGGTTTTTAGTGTTTTCACTAGCCTCATAATCACTGTATTTTTCTTTATAGGTAACGAATTGCTGATAATACTCGCTGTCAGAGTTGAAGTATTCGCTACTTAACATGTGAGCCAATGGGGTATACCCTTCTGGCATGTTTTTGTTTTTCTTAAGGGGGTTTAATGAATAAGCGTCGGAATAATAGATGTTAATAACATCATCTATATCCATTGACTTAAGCGCTTTATAATTGCCGTTGTTTTTTAATAACCAGTAGATTAATGGGGGTAGTAGCTGATTCGATTCCGGGTTTTCATCATCTGGGAAGTTCTCTCGATAAATTCTCTCTGCCTCTTTATTGCTCCATTCAATATCCTGATAATTGTTTTTCAGTGACGGAAATCGAATAGATGACTGCTCTATTTGTTCTATTAATTGCTGGCTCAAAGTATGGCGTTCAATAAGTTGCGCTATCATGGTTTGCGCAATACTTAGCTTTTTTAATTTATCAAGTTCGAGTTGCGTATAGGATTCTGTAGCGGAATTTCGTATGGCAATTTTCTGTAAAGTGAAATCAATCAATAACTCTTCGGCTATGGTAACATCATCATTCATTCCGTCGTTTTTTTTCTTAGTGGCCAAATTTTTCTTCACGTAATCGATGCTGTTATTTATCAGGCGATAGTTTTTATTATATTCGTCTATGACTTTCTGGTATTCGGCTTTACGATCGAGGGTTTGTTTCCTCAACACATTGAGTTGTTTGATTTTGGTTTGATGCGTATTTATTGTTAACTTAAGGGAATCGATATTCTCCTGGGCTATTGGTGTATCAACTGATAGCGGCCTCTCTAAAAGAAAATCAAGCCAGTAAGATATATCCTTCATGCGTGCAGAGATAGCGTTGTATTGTTCCTTGATCTGCCGATCAATAGCCGCAGTGCTGAGTTGAGCTATATTTTTACTGGCTTCATCTGCCGCAACTTTAGCTTGTCGTGCGGCATATAAATAAGAACTCTCTTCCGCCTCGCGGGAGAATTCTTCACGATATAAATCGAGAAGGCTTTGATTCCAGTTACGATCTTGTTTTTCGCTACCCTTATCAGGATTATAATAAGCAATGGATTTTTGCAGTTCTGATACCTTATTGCTTAATGAAATTATATTGACGAGAGCGACGCTGGTTGGTTTTTCATAAAGTCTGTAAAATCCCTGCTCAAGTACTTCCTGTAAATCATTTAGTAAGTTATCCAGGGATGTGAAATGTCCTCTCCACAATATTGACTCTACTTCCTCTTGCGTTTCATTATCTAGCGTAGCATCCTGGATGTTTTTTAGAAGACCATCGATATCGAACGAATCTGCTATCAACTCTTCATCAAAATACTGCCATTGATTGTTCTCCCGAAGCAGAATAAAAAATTTACGAATGCCGTTGACGGTAATTGTCACCCCACCTACATTGGGTTTTACCCAACTGAAGGGCCAGTAGTGATTTTGCAGATAGATATAATGTTCACCCCTTCTGTCTTGATAGACTACCCCCTCCAGGCCTGGCCCTGAACCAACAGGACGCACAGACGAATCAAGATCCCATTTTTTTATCTCGCCAATCAAATCTGCCGTTAAGGTAGTAGGCGTTTTATTTTTCGCTGTATGATACTCATCATCCTTTGTTTGCAATGGGACCCATGTTCCAGAAGCAGCATTATAATTTATGTTGAGGTATTCATGCGTTCCCGCTTCATGTATTTTCCAGGTTTCCAGCTTTTCAGATCCACGAAGGAGAACAGATGTGATATGCCAGTAATAACCGTTTATCTGTATGTAATGTTGTCCGGTAGAGTTATCTAATAATAATCCGTTATCTAATTTTTGTAATCTTTCAGGTGTGATTTTTGCTGCATTTTTAGTACTAAAAAAAGCGCTAATATACTCTTCAATACTAAAGTTACCTACAGTTTTTAGAGGCAAAGGACTTGTGTTGAATGTTGGCGTTGGCCTCCACTGTTGATTGGTTTTCTTAATGTTGATTATTTTTTTCTGCTGCGGGTTGTTGTTATTTAGTACGACGGCCGCTGTTGAATTTCCAGTTATAACTACTGGCCAGTAAAACCCATTAAAATAAATGTAGGTTTTATGACTTTCATTATCCGTATAAATTTGCGCCTCTTTACCATCGGCCATATTGTCATAATAAAAGGCACCGTCGGCTGACCAGTTTTTTACTTGCTCATAAAGTTCAGGGGATGCTGTACTGCCAGATAATTCTACCGCCGAGATGCCCTTTTGACCGTCCTTTTTACCTGAAACAGTAGTGACTTCGCCTGCTTCAGTTGCTGATTTCCCTGGCTTAATGGGAAGGGTGGGGTAATTTTTTTTATTTTCGGTTACTATCCAGAGATTGTTATCGAGGCTAACTTCAATTTTTAATTCACTATCTTTTGCATAAGGATTGATTATAATGACGGCTTTCTGGCTCTTCTTGAAATGAATAGGCCAGTATTTCTTATTTATATAAATATAAGCGCTGCCGCCTGAGCTATAAACTGCCCCTTCTTGCCCATTTTTGAAACTGGAATCTACGAATCCTCCTCCGCTGGAGAGTGTCTCAACAATATCTTTTAAATTGCCGGAGATCTGAGAGGAGAGAATTTTATTATCAGCCTTAGCAGACGTGGGATTCAGCGCTATGCCTGTTCGGGATGCGCCATTGAACGGTGCAAATCTTTTTACCCGGTTGCTGCGGGATAATAACGGCACTTTTTCCTTATTTTTTGTGATCTGATCGGTGGTGGCAGCCGCAGGCGTTTCACCTTCTGCAGCGGTTTTTTCTACCGCCTTCTCTTCCCTGGCATCTGTATCTTCGGTGACGGCTTCGTCAGCGGTTTCTGCGCTTAATTCAGTTTCGGTGCTGTCTGCTAATTCATCTGACTCTGAAACATCCTCTTCTTCCTGAACATCCATCAGGCTGAACTGTTGCATCAGGCGGTGAATTCTCTCGCGCCGCGCATGAGCCGCCTGCTCCAGGGCTTTCTGCATCGCGCGCTCTGCGCTGGCCCGTACCACGGCACTAACGCCAGCATAACCGCCATACGCGAGGCCGTACCACAGTGCTTCCTGTGGCAGGTCGACAACCACTTTTTTTGCCAGCGCTTTGGTGTAGGTTTTTTGGTCCTTAATCATCTGGCTACCGACAAGCGTGGCGGCCACGCCATAGCCCCCGGCCGGAGATAAGGAGAGCGTCAGCCGGAAGGCCAGCTTCGACATCTCCTGATGAAAAAGCTGGTTTCTGGCACGCTTATCTGGCGGCCCTTCACCGAGCCGCACCCGGTTCATCGCCCGGAAGTTTCTGTTTAGCGTCCAGCCGGTTTTCGCGCCGCGCAGGGCGATGCGCACGGGCAGGGAAACCGGCCCGGTCAGCAGTTTCAAGCCGCCTGAAATCGCTGCCGACAGCGCGCCGGTAAGGATTTTTTTCTCTGCCCAGTGCTGTACATCTTCGGAGATACTGCGTGTTCCCGCCAGGATCTCCTCCGCCGTCGGCGGGTAGACCGTCGTCCCTTCAGCGGCATGTTTTAACGCAATGGAGATCTGTTTTAGCAGGCTCTCTGCCTGCGGATCGCTCTTATCTGTAAAGTGATGTCGCTGCTCACTGAGCAACTCGCTGAGGTGTTTCTCAAATAGCGCCTTTGCCCTGCCGCGTTCATCACCGGCGAGACCGGCCAGGTACTCCTCTTTCAGCTTGTGTGCCCATTCGGCGATGCCGCGGGCCAGCATGCCGCTGCGGGAAAAGTTATCCGGTGCCTGGCCAGTAAGGTGAATGGCCTGCGTTTTTATCTGTGTTTTGAGGGCTTTCAGCGTCATCAGCCAGAGAGCGGTCTTCTCCTGCAGCGCTTTTCCGCCTTCATGCCCGTGCCCGCTCAGGCGTACGGCGGAAGCATTCAGTTGGCGACCCATATCTGCCAGCTGTTCTGCGACATATATCACCGTCTCATCCATGCCAGCGATCGCCTCTCCGCTTCCCGGCTCCGGATTAGCCCGCAGCGTATCACTTAGCAAAAAATAAAATTCGTTAAACCCGGATGATTCTGCGAGACGGGTAAGGGGGGATAGCAGGGCCTCTATCTGACCGGCGGTGTGATTCGCCGCATGCTTCCAGCGAGCGCTTTCCTCATTCAGCCGCTGCGAGACAAGCTCATCCAGTAAAGGTGATTCATGGGGATCGGTGATTTCCCGGCTGATATTTTGCTGTTGCTGTACCGCCTCCTGGCGTACCCAGGCATAACCCGGTAAAAGTTTGATGCCTCGCTCTGCCTGCTGAATTTCATCAAGCAAAAGCAGGGCGGTGTTGTGAATGGCCTGGCGGGTGCCCTCGCTGAGGGCATGTGTCCGCTGCAGGGTATGTTTCGCTTTCCAGGCCGCCCGGCTGACCTGGCTGACGGAGGATTTCGCCAGCCAGGTGGAGGCCGCCCTGACAGCCCGCCCCTTTTTACGACCTTTATCCCAGACAACGCTTTTTATCCTGCCCGTTAAGCCAGGTTCTCCCCTTTGCTCAGGCTGTGTGTCAGCAGGCGCTGGCTCCGTACGCTGTTTCTCCTGTAAAAGACGCGCGGCAACCGCGCCCAGCGCATCAGCCAGCGGCACCATGCTGCCGGCGAGCCTGGCTCGTGCCGATCCGCCACGACGGGCAGTTTCCTGTGCGGCGGCAATCAGCGGATTTCTGGATATAGCGCTGGCGTCTGGCCTGGCATCTACAGCCTGAAGGTAACGGGCATAGTGCTGGTAACCCTGGCTCCAGTGCATAAGCTGTTCGGGGTTCATCTGCCCGGTGCCGGACTCATTCAGCAGCATGTCCAGCGCGGAGCGGCGGGCTTCCCGGGCACCGTCCAGCAATGTCTGCGCCCGGGTTTGTAGATGTTGTGCCAGTCGCTGGCGGGTGATACGGCTTTCAGCGACAAGGGAGGCTTTTAACAGAGTAAATTTTTTATACTCCGCATTGAGCGCGTTGCTCCGGGCATACAGCAGGCTATCAAGCTTCTGGCGGATGGACTGTTGTTCATTCGCCGGGCGTTCCTTCAGGGAGAGCTTTTGGGCGGCGAGATTAATAAGCGCATCACGCTGTGCACGCGCCGTCTGTTCAGCTTCCTCTTCCCAGTTCAGTGTGCTGACTTTGTGGATGGCGCTGAGATCGTCCAGCGCGGCACCCAGGTGCTGAATGACGTCATTCACCAGCGGATGTATCTGCAGCAGGTCAGGGGAGAGCGCCCCGTCTGAATCGGATAGGGCATTAAGGGTGTCAATAAACCGGCGGGCGGGTTTAAGCAGCGATTCGGGAATAGTCAGCCGTTCATTTTGTAGAGTATGCCTGAGCTTTTGCAGCGTGTTTTTATCCAGATTTACAAGGTTATAACCCTTCTTATGGAATTCGATAAGCTGAGGCAATTTTTTATTAAAAGCCTCTTCAATAAAATCTCTTACCTGTTGCTTTTTATTTCCATTCGGCTGGCTGCTGTTTTTTGCCACACGGCTGGATGACTGATAAGGAGTTTCCTCTGCGTTGTCGATAAAAAGCTCATAAACATCATTAACAAGCTGCGAATAATCATTTTTTAACAATGAACCGTGGTACGCCTCCGGTACCTCCATCTCAAAAAGATCGGCCATTTCGCTTGTCGTGTCGGGCAAGTTTTTGGGAAGGATATCGTAATCGGACATAGTAAGCTCCTGATAATAATCAACTTGCGCCTGACGGGTATAGGCAGTTGCCGCTGACAAAAAGTTGTGAAAAGAATGGAGTGCGAAAGTGAATTTTAAGATTTAGCAAAGGAGTGGTGTGCTTCAAGGTAAATGGTTTCTTTTCGGATGTTTCATGCTGCTATTATCGACACGGCCAGTCATGGCAAGGCCAGTGAAAGCATAATTGTTTCACCGCATACAATAAGAGGCATAAAGCCGGACCATCAAAGTTAATGACCTGAACAAGGGATGACCGGATAAACCTATGCGCTGCTTTATCGTTATTTTTGCCGCTAAAGATCAGCCTTCAAGAGATAGATCCACCATATTTGAAGTAAAAGTACTGAGCATCACAATATCCCATATTCGCATAACAAATTTTTCACTATCAGTAAGGCTTTCGCTGATAAGAGCTCTGAATTCACTCTCTGTGATACTCAGCCCGGTTTTGTAATGCGGGTAATCTTTAAAGAATTGCTCAACCGTTGTGTCACCCCTTGCCAGTTTGACAACATCGTCAAGCGTATTATCAAGTTGGGTGCCAGGACGCACCCGCTGCGCTGCGCTTTTTTGCGAAAGGTGCAGCAGCTTATCCCAGAAATCACGATTGCGGCTTTGCTGTTTAATGAGTTTCTCTACTTCTACGGTTGTTAAATCAGCGGGAATATAGGTTCTGGCCCGGGTAAAGATATTGCTGGTACCACGAATCTTCTCGCTGAAGTAAAAGGGGTAAGCCGTTACTTTTTTATTCAGGATATTCGCCAGAACTTTCCCGATGGGTAGCGACCCAAACGCGCCAAAACAGGATTTAAGCTCTATTTCTTTAATTTTTGACCAGTCCACTTTAGAAACTTCGCGTAGCCCAAGACCACGAATAACCTCTGCAAGTTCAGACGCATCCAGTGCATTTACGCTTGATGCAGCGCCATGTGCGGTAATGGTTAATTTACTGCCGCTGACAATAAATTCGGCGTCCTGTCCCAGCAGTGATTTAATCCGAAGATTATTCAGTGAAATTTTGCCAGCATAGACTTTGCGATTTTTAAATATCTCATCAGAAAATTGTTCTGCTTTGATCAGGTTTTTATTCGCCGGTAACCCAGAATTAAGATGTTTGGGGTTAACCATAAAAAACTCACCGTTACCCAGGCTGTACATAACATGTCTTGTTGATGAGGCATCGGATGTTTTATCAAAAATAATCAACTGCCCTTTGGGCAAGGTTGCCAGCTGTTGCTTACTAACCGGGACGGCATCAGCCAATAAACTCGTTACCGGCTGACGAGCAATACCCGAACTGGTAGTGGATAGCATGGGCGTTAGCACATCTTTTAATGCCCTGGCCTGCTCTTCCGCCAGCTCGCCCGACTTGCTGAGTAATTCTGCGGTGGTAGTGGCGATATCGGTGTTGCCTGTTGCTGATAACGAGGCATTTTCTGCCAGCGATTTTAGCGAAGGGTGCTCAAGCTGCAGACCTTTTGGCCTGCCGGCAATAATCTGCAAGTCCGGCAACTGCGCATTGCCCCTGCGTTTGAATGTCCCGTTCAGGAACTCTCCCAACTGCTCTGCGGTTAATATTTTTTTGCCATCGCCGAAACTGCCGTTAAGCACACTATTTTTCACCCCGGCAAAGCGCCCGTTACCGAGGCTTACCATCACATGAATTGGACGTGGCCCCTTGCTGGCTAAATCGGGAGCAACTTCCATAAAGACGATGATTTCGCCCTGTTTAACATGCAGCAGGTTTTCATGGCTGGTAATCACCTGACTATTCGTTAAGAGGCCATCGATGGCACCTGGAGAGGAGGCTGTTTCCCGTTGGTATCTGGTCGCCTGCCGAATGCCCGTGCGTAATGTTCTCGCCGGCCCTTTAGCCAGCAATTCCGCATTTTCAAGGAGCTCAACCGCATAATCCCAGCTAACATTTGAGGCCTGTGTTGTGAGATTACTGCGTCTTGCGGCCTCGCGTACTGGATTGAACAGTGTCATCCCTCCCGCCTTTTTTTATCTGCCGCCGCCGCAGGAAAATCTTCGACCGTTTTTTTAGAGTAGTACCAGACGGGGCGCTTAATCACTTTTGCATTAGGTACACGGCAATTTGGCCCTTCGGATAAATATTTGCTGTAAGCACTAAAATCATTTTTAGCGTCCGATATATCTTTAAAAGCATAGTCAGAGTAGATGATAAGTTTTCTTTCGGCAGTGACATTGCCATATTTCTGCGCCCACAACTCTTCTGGCATGATAATAGGGCCGCTTAATTCTTCGAATTGCCCATGGAATTGTCCAGCGGTAATGTCAAAGGCATAATCTCTGCCTTTTTTAGTGCCGATAAGAAGGAAGTGGTTACCGGGTCTGTCATCCATACCGTTCACATAAAAGGCCATAGCGCGGCAGCGAATATCAGTAAACCCTTTTGCTTCCATATATTTGCCAACAGGAAAAATGACGGATTCACATTTTTCATTAGGCGATAAAATTGCGCTATTCAACTCTCTGTTTTTCTTAATTTCATTAAGGTGTGCCTGCGCATCTACCTCACTCGTGCTGAAAAGATTATCCTGGACTTTCTCCAGAGGAAAACCCTCTCGTTGAGGCATCTCGCCCATGATGATATCTGGATCAGTTATAGCCCCGCCGCGTAGCCCACCGTAATTTTTATTTATCACCCATTTTCCATCCTCAAAGACAATCGGTTCGCCATAACTAAATCGACCCGGGTTTTTAGGATCGACGGTTCGCCATGTTTGCGCATAATCATCCCAGCGAATCTGATGGATATTGCCATCTGATTTAATATAGTAATTACGTTTACTTTCTCCATTTGCTTTAGTGATATATACCTTGACGCCACGCTCTGTAGTTGGCGTCAAATCATCAATGGAAACTTCCGTATTGATATATTTTTTATTAATGCCTCTGTTATTTATTGATTGGGGAAAGCCAGAATTAACAATATCTTCAAAACCTGAGAATAATTTCTTTTTGGGTATCACTTTTTTTATTAAGCTTCCGGCATTAAATGGTAATACCAGATCCAGTAGAGCATTAATACTTATCCTGGATAATTTTGATGCGTTAATAATACCCTGCTTGCCCAACTCCTTAATGATAAATTTTTGTAGGTTTTTCCCTACTAAGCCTTTTTTAGTTCCTTCACTAATTATTTGCCCAATTCCCTTGGCATTTTTAAGCAATGCTGCAGTTTTCGTTCCCGCCTGAGAAGCAACAAAGCACACGCCGACTACATCCAACATGATTGATGTAGCGTCAACCTTGTGTTCTGGATCATTTATAGCTCCTCGGATTTCAGCATAAAAAGGAACTAGTATATCAACGATCTTCTGAAAAACGCTTGACTGATATAACGCAGTTTTCCGGTTAGTTGCGGAGCGATTAAGCACATCCACAAAAGCTTTATTGACTGTTTCTAATAATGTTTGCTGGGGTTGATATGAGTTAAGTGAAAAATCATAGGTCAACCCATAGTATTTTTTATCCTTAAAGGGATTAGTATCAGTAACATTATTGCTACCTTTGTATAAAGTGTTATTGATTAAATCCTCTAACTCTTTCTTTTTTCTGGCTTCAAGGCTGCGATATTTGCTGGTTTTCCTGTTTTTATTTTTGGGATCAAAGTTCTCGATAAAGAAATATTCTGGGAATACGGATTCAATACCGTGATAATGTAATTTTTCTGGAATGAGATTGGCTATTTTCTTCAGCCAAATATTTGCCATCATTTCTTCGTGAGAGAATACCCGACTGAAAAGAGACTCGGCGAAAAGAGAGAAGAAAACCCATCGCCCATCATCTAACTCAATAAACAACATCGCACCATCATGTTTATCTTTAACATCACTTGATTGCAGGACATTAAAATACAGACGTTTCTTAACTTTTGATGTGATCTCATTCAACGTCAGTTCGGATGATAATAGTAAGCTTTTAGTGCTTTCACTGGCTTCGTAATCACTGTATTTTTGCTTATAGGAAATGAATTGCTGGTAATACTCGCTGTCAGAGTTGAAATATTCTCGACCTAACAAATTTGCCAATGGAGTATAACCTTCAGGCATTTCCTTGATTTTCTGTAGTGGGTTTAAAGAGTGGGCGTCGGTATAATAAATATCAACAACATCATCAATGTCCATGCTTTTCAATGCGTTGTAGTTTTTATTGTTTTTAAGCAACCAATAGAATAGTGGGGCTAAAAGCTGATTCGCTTCAGGATTATAGTCGTCTAAATACGTTGCATCATAAAATTTCTCTGCCTGAGTATTGCTCCACTCTATGTCCTGATAATTATTCTTAAGTGGCGGATATTTAATGTTGGTCTTTGAGATTTTTTTTATCAACTCCTGGCTTAAGGTGTAACGTTCAATAATCTGGGCTATCATTATTTTCGCTATGCTTAGTGATTTTAATTTATCAAGTTCAAGCTGAGTATAAGGGCCATTGGCCGAATCTCTGATGGCAATTTTTTGTAAGGTGAGGTTAATTAATACCGATTCGGCTATTTTCATGGTGTCATTGACGCCTGTTAATTTCCTCTGGCTTTGAAGGGATTTTTTCGCGAAGTCAATAGCGTAATTTACCAGACGATAATTTTTGTCATAGCTATCTATAACTGTCTGATATTCCGCTTTGCGGGCAAGGATTTGTTTTCTTAATGCAAGAAGCTGACCGATTTTTGTTTCATGCGCTTTAATGGTGATTGCCAGAGAGTCAAGTCGGGGTTTGACTAGTTGAACGTGCTTATCCAGCGGACGTGTGGCCGGCAACGTTTGCCAATAAAGCTGATCCTCTTTTCGCTTAGTCAGTGCATCATGCTGCTCTTTGAGCTGTTGATCAATGCTCGTGGTGCTGAATTGGCTAATCCTTCTCTTGGCCTCCTCCGCCGCAGTAAGCGCCTGTCGTGCGGTATAAATATAGCTACTCTGCTCCTCCTCACGAGAAAATTCCTCTTGATAGAGTGCGAGCAGACTTTCTTTCCAGCTATATTGTTTCTTCTCCTTATCTTCATCAGGCTCATAGTAAGCAAGAGATTTTTGCAACTCTGAAACTCTGTTACTGAGTAAGATAGCATTGCTCAACTCATCACTGATTGGTTTTTCATAGAGTCGATAAAATGCATCTTCAAGTATATTATTCACATCGTGCAGGAAGTTATCTAACGAGGTAAAACTTCCACTCCATATTAATGATTCGAGTGCGGCTTGCGTTTTTTTATCAAGCAGTGCATCACTGAGTTCATCTAACAGGCTCTCAAGTTCAAAATCTTCAGATACATTTTCTTCGTCAAAATATTGCCATTCGTTACCATATTTCCTGATGACAATCAGCTTGCGCACACCATTCTCTTTTATTTCAATAGCACCCACGTTTAATTTTATCCAGCTAAAATGCCAGTAATGATTTTGAAGAAAAATATAATATCTGCCTTTTTTATCCTGATAAACTTCGCCTTCTAAACCCGGCCCTGAATTAGCTGGGCGTACGGATAAACGCCGCTCCAGTTTGTTCAGTTTGTCAATTAAATCGTTAGATGATGTGTTTTTTACAGTATTATCTTCTGTATCAAGGGCCTCATCTGAGGTGTGTAACGGTATCCAGGCGCTAAGGGCATAGTTAAAATATATATCAAGATACTCTCGCCCGTCTCCGCCATAAATTCTCCTCTTTTCTTTATCTTCATCCTCAGTCATTAAAATTGAACTGACGGGCCAATAGTGCCCGTCCACCAGTACGTAATGCTGGCCTGAGGAATTATCGATAAATAATCCATCATCTGACTTATGTAGTTGATCAGCCGTAACTACAGCAGCGTATTTAGGATTGAAAAATGCCTTGATATAGGCCTCAATACTGTAATTGCCTGCGGTTTTATCAGGCAGTGCATTCGTTTTAAATATTGGAGTGAGTTCCCATTGTTGCTCTGTTCTTCTTATGTTGATGAATTCTTTCAGTCCCAGTTCATGATGATTTAATTCGATTACCGCTGTTGAATTTCCTGTAATAATGATGGGCCAGTAAAACCCATATAAATAAATATAGGTTTTCTGAGTTTTACTATCTATATAAATTTGCGCCTCTTTGCCTTTGACCATTTTGTCATAATAAAAGGCACCGTAAACTGACCAGTTTTTTGCTTGATTATAAAGCTCGGATGAAGCGGTGTCGTTGGATAACTCTACTGTCGATACAGGGTGACCTGCGGCGTCGTATTTCGACTCGTTTGTTGCTTTATTCTCTGCAGTGGATTTGCTCTCTGGTTCTGTGGGGAGCGGGGGGTAATTATCTTGTACCTTTTCCGTTGCCGTGGGTATCCAGGTGTTTTTATCGCGATGAACCTCGAGCTTTATTTTGCTGCCTGTGGCATAGGGGTTTAACGTAATAACGCCACGTTGATCATCCTTAAGATAAATAGGCCAGTATTTGTCATTTATATAAATAAAATATTTACCCCCTACGGTATAAATTGAACCTTCCTGCCCGTTCTTCAGGCTTTCATGCCAGAAAGCCTGGCCGATAGCAATTTTTTCGACCATAGCTTTTAAACGGCCTGAAACCTGAGAGGTAATAATTTTATTATCACTGGTAGCCGATGTTGAGCTAAACGACACGCCTGTTGCGGAGGTATCATCTTCTGCTACTAACCTTTTTACCCGCTTACGAAACAATTGTGGCACTTTGCTTTTGTTTTTTGTGTCAGGGTTAGCGGCATCAGTCGCCCGCTTTTCGCTTTCAGATGCCAGGGTTTCAACCTCCATGTCATCCGGACTGCTCTCTTCGATGTCTACATTCTCCTGTGCGGATTCCGCCATCTTTTCAGTGGCGATTTCGTCTGTTGATTCGTCTGTTTCTGAAACACTCTCCTCTTCCTGGATATTCATCATGTTGAACTGTTGCAGCAGACGGTTGATTTTTGCACGTCGCTCATTAGCCGCCTGCTCCCAGGCTTTCTGCATCGCGCGTTCCGCGCTGGCCCTCACCACGGCGTTAATGCCAGCGTAACCGCCATAAGCAAGGCCATACCACAGTGCTTCCTGCGGCAGATCGACAACCACTTTTTTTGCCAGCGCTTTTGTATACCCCTCTTTTCCCTTCCATATCTGGCTGCCAACAAGGGTGGCGGCCACGCCATATCCGCCTGCGGGTGATAATGAGAGCGTCAGCCTGAATGCCAGTTTCGACAGCTCCTGATTGATAAGCCGATCGCGCGCGCTGCGGCTCGCTGGCCCTTCACCCAGCCGAACGCGGCTCATCGCCCTGAGATTTTTGCTCAGCGTCCAGCCGGTTTTCGCGCCGCGCAGGGCGATGCGTACGGGCAGGGAAATAGGCCCGGTAAGCAGTTTAAAGCCGCCTGAAATTGCCGCTGATAGCGCACCGGTGAGGATTTTTTTCTCTGCCCAGTGCTGGACATCCTCAGAGATCGTGCGGGTTCCCGCCAGGATCTCCTCCGCCGTCGGCGGATAGACCGTTGTCCCTTCAGCGGTATGCTTTAACGCAATCGAGACCCGTTTCAGCAGGCGCTCTGCCTGAGGATCGCCACGCTCTGCAAAGTGTTGATGGTGCTCGCTAAGTCGCTCAATCAGAAACTTATCGAAGAGAGCGTTCGCGCTGGTGCGTTCATCACCCGCAAGATCCGCAAGATAATCCTGTCTGAGCGTCTGCGCCCACTCCGCTATCCCTCGCGCCAGCATGCCGCTGCGGGAGAAGTTATCCGGCGTCTGGCCAGTGAGGTGAATGGCCTGCGTTTTAACCTGGTTCTTCACGGTTTTCAGCGTCATCAGCCATTGACCGGCTTTTTCCTGCAATGCTTTTCCGCCTTCATGTCCGTGGCCGCTTAGCCGCACAGCAGAGGCGTTCAGCTGACGCCCGATATCGGCTAGCTGTTCGACGGCCTGTATGACTGTTTCATCCATGCGCACAATCGCCTCCGCGCTTCCCGGCGTTGGGTTTGCCCGCAGTTCATCACTCAGCGCAAAATAAAATTCGTTGAACCAGCTCGTTTCCGCGAGCCGGGTGAGGGGAGAGAGCAAGGTCTCTATCTGGCGGGACGCATTTTCCGCAAGCTGCTGCCAGCGTTCGCTCTCCTCTGCAAGCCGCTGGGAAACCAATTCATCCATCAATGCTGATTCATGGGGATCGGTGATTTCCCGGCTGATGTTTTGCTGCTGCTGTACCGCTTCCTGGCGTACCCAGGCATAACCCGGCAAGAGTTTGATTCGCCGCTCTGTCTGCTGTATTTCATCAAGTAAAAGCAGGGCGGTATTGTTAATGGCCTGCCGCGTTCCTTCGCTGACGGAGGGCGTCCGCTGCAGGGTATGCTTTGTTCGAAAGGCCGCCCTGCTGAATGCGCTGCCAGCAGATTGTGCCAGCCAGGCGGAGGTCGCCCTGACAGCACGTCCCTTTTTACGCCCTTTGTCCCAGACCACCTTTTTTATCTTGCCCGCAAGGCCTGGCTCCTCCTTCTGCGCAGGTTGAGGGTCGGCTGGCGCAGGCTCGGTACGCTGTTTTTCCTGCATAAGGTGAACGGCGACAGCCCCAAGCGCATCAGCAAGCGGCACAATGGTGCCAGCGATTCGGCTGCGCGCCGATCCGCCCCGGCGGGCTGTTGCATGCACGGCGGCAATCAGCGGATTTCCTTTGACTGCATGGGTGTCCGGCTCGGCATCGACAGCCCGAAGATAACGGGCATATTGCTGATAGCCCTGGCTCCAGTGCATAAGCTGCTCGGGGTGCATCTGACCGCTGCCGGATTCGGTGAGCAACATATCCAGCGCTGCGCTGCGTGCTTCACGCGCGCCCTGAAGAAGGGTGTGTGCGCGGGTCTGTAAATGACTCGCCAGCCGCTGGCGAGTCAGGCGGCTTTCAGCGACCAGCGAGGCTTTAAGCAGGCTGAATTTTTTATACTCCGCATTGAGCGCATTGCTTTGCGCGAACAGCAGACTGTCGAGTTTCTGGCGGTTGCCCTCGCGCTCTGCGCCCTGATTCTGCTGTGGGAAAAGTCTCTTAGCCGCGCGGGTGACCAGTTGCTCACGCTGTTCGCGCGCCGTCTGCTCAACTTCCTCCTCCCAGTTCAGCGAACTGACTCGGCGAGTGGCGCTGAGATCGTCAATCGCAGCGCTCAGGTGCTGAATAACGCTATTTATAACGGGCAATGCCTGTAGCAGGTCCGGGGAGCGCGCCTCTTCTGAGTTGGCAACGGAATTGAGAGTATCAATAAATCGCCGGGCAGGTTTAAGCAGATCTTCAGGGATATTAAGCCGTTCATTTTGCAAAACATCCTGAAGATTTTGCAGCGTGTTTTTATCAAGATCTACAAGGTTAAAACCCTTGGTGTGAAATTCGATAAGCTGAGGCAGTTTTTTATTTAACGCGTCCTGAATAACGTCTCTCAGGTGTTGCTGGTTATTTTCATCGAGTTGATTGCTATTTTTTGTCAGGCGGTTTGATGACTGATGAGGAATATTCTCTGCGTCGTCGAGGAAAAGTTCATAAATATCATTAACAAGCTGTGAGTAATCATTTTCTAATGGTGAACCCAGATAGGCTTCCGGCAGCTCCATCTCAAAAAGATCGGCCATTTCGCTTGTCGTGTCGGGCAGGTTTTTGGGAAGGATATCGTAATCGGACATAGTAAGCCCCTGATAAACATCATCTCGCGCCTGAAAGATGAAAGCGGAGGTCAATTAAAAAAGGTGGTGGAACGAATGGAGTGCGAGGGTGATTTTTAAGAATTAGCAAACGGACAGCGTGCTTCAAGGGAAAGGGTTTCTTTTCGGATGTTTCACGCGCTAAATATCGAAGCGGTAAGGCCTGTTAATGGGAATCGACAGAGCCCTGCACTATAAATAATTAATCTTAATTTTTTTTCGCTATTTTTTTGCAGAAGTAAAACGATCGGTTTACTTTTTAACTATGCAAAAAAGAAACGATATCATCCAGGCCGCCGAGCGGCTCTTCTATGACAACGGCTTTCACGCCACCAGCACCGACCGCATCTGTCGCGAAGCGGGCGTCTCCACGCGCACGCTTTATCGCCATTTTCCGTCGCGCGAGCAGCTTACCGAGGCGGTAATGCAGGCGCGTCAGCAGCGCTTTTTTGCCGACCTGCGCGAGCCCGGCGATCCGCTCGCCATTCACACGCTTTTCACCGTGCTTGGCGACTGGATGGAGGCTTACGGCACCGGCGGCTGCTTCTTTCTGAAAGCCTGGGGCGAGTATGCGCAGGAGAGTGTTCGTCTGTCGGCACTGGCGCTCGATTTTCGCTATCAGCTGCGCGCTTACATCACCGCCTGCGTGCACGACGTCGCGCTGGCAGATGCGATATGGATGCTGTTTGAAGGCGCTATTACTTCGGCACTGATCGTCGGTGCGCAGGCTGCACAGCGCGCCGGTGATGCGGCGGCACTGCTGATGGCACGCCAGGAGGCACGATGAAAAAGTCCCTCTCGCTCGCCGTTACCGGTTTCCTGTTGATTGCCGTCTCTTACGGGCTGGCGCGTTTCTCATGGGGATTGATGCTGCCCGCGGTCTCGCAGGAGGTGCCATTCAGCCCGCGTCTGGCGGGCGTGCTCTCCGCGTGCAGTTTCGCCGCCTACTGCCTGTCGGTCTCAGTGGCATCCCGGCTCTGCACGCGCTACGGCGCAAGACTTGTGGGCGTGATCTCCGCGCTCTGTGCCGCAGCGGGTCTGCTGCTGCTTGCCGCGGCTTCCACACCCATATTGCTGGCGGCAGGGCTGCTGATTGCCGGTTTCAGCGCCGGGCTCTCTTCACCCTCGCTGGCGGCGGCAGTCAGCCAGGCCATCACCGCGCAGCGCCAGACGCAGGTTAACACCATTATC
Organism: Kosakonia sp. CCTCC M2018092; assembly: GCF_003864115.1. Lineage (NCBI taxonomy): Bacteria > Pseudomonadati > Pseudomonadota > Gammaproteobacteria > Enterobacterales > Enterobacteriaceae > Kosakonia > Kosakonia sp. CCTCC M2018092. Next base: position 4,090,961 of record NZ_CP034225.1, on the reverse strand, counting down.
AACGCTGGCACCGGCGCAGGGATTATCCTCTCTGTGCCGCTGCTGCTTATTTTGCCCTGGCGCTACGCCTGCGTGCTGTTTGCCGCAATTGCGCTGCTGACGTTGCTGCCGGTATGGCGTTATCTGCCGTCGGGTGCATTGAGGCAGGTTGAAACATCCGCTCAGGCGAGGCTGTTTACTCGCCAGCTGGTGCGGCTTGCGATCGTCGCCTTTATCAGCGGTATGGCGAGCGCGGCGTGGTGGAGCTTTGGCCCCGAGGTGCTGCGCCAGCATGCGAAAGTCGCGGATACGCTGATAAGCCTGCTGTGGCTGGTGTGCGGCGCGGCGGGAGTGCTCGGGGTGCTGACCGGGCCGCTTGCGCGCCTCATCGGCATGCGACAGGTTTACCGTCTGTCGCTGCTGTTTATGGCTGCGCCGCTGGTGCTGATTGCCTTCAGCCATGCCTTCAGCGGCTGGCTGTTTCCGGCAGTCGCACTCTGTGGGGCGGGTTACATTACGCTCTCCGGCGTGCTGTTGGTTGGCGGCGCGCAGGCCACGCCAGAGAGACCGGCATCCGGCGTCGGCGTGGTCTTTTTTATGCTCGCCGCCGGACAGGTTGCCGGATCGATGCTTTTCGGCGTGCTTTACGCACAGATCGGCGCGGCACCAGCGCTGATCGCCTTTACGCTGCTGGCGGGGATTATGCTGTTTTATCCGCCCGCAGTATCTCCAGATGAGCTTTGATGCGCTCCACAAGCTCGTCAACGCTGCCGTCATGCGCCAGTTCATGAAGCTGAACCCGGAAACCGATCGCTTTAATGGGTTCACCCTCTGCAAGCGTGACCGTACCGTCTGTTTCTGGATAATCGCTATAGCTGTTCCACAGCGTGAAAGGGGAATCGTAAGTTCCATTTTCACAGGCGGCGAAAAGGTAAATATTCAGGAAGCTTTCTGTATTTTCTGGCGCTGTTTTCATCGCGCTGGCGAGCGGCTTTTCATTTTCACCATACTTTTCATCGCGCTGCTCCCAGGCAAGCTCGCTGTCAGTCACCAGGCGGAAATCAATAACGAAATCCTCGCTCCCCATATTGCTTGAGGAGGCCTGCTGATGAGCGAAAACGAAGGCGGCATCCATCAGCGGCAGGAAATCCCACTCCCAGCAGGTAAAAGGGTTGCTGTTACGCTGCGGCGGTGGGTTGAAGCTACAGTGAGCGCGGCGAAAAAACTTTGCATCGAGGCGAGAGGCGGTTTCATTGATGAGCGGCAGGATCTGCTGATAGTAGGCAGCACAAATCCGGTGCGCCTGGCGAACAACGCTAAAGGGATCGGACATCAGGATTTTCCTTGTAATGAGGGGAGGCCAGCCGACAGGTCGGCGTGATGAAGAAACGAAAGAAAGGGCTGCCACGGCAACAACGGCGCGCGAATGCCGTATAGCTCAAGGGCACGCAGGCAATCAGCGATAATGCGTTGATCCTGATCTGTCGACCAGCCGCAGGCGGGGTGCTCCATTTTGGTACGAACCTCGCGCCACTCTAAGCCGTAAAACGACACGTCATCAAAGAGATCCTTCAAATCGCAAAACAGAGCGTTAGCGTGCTTCGGTAAGTTGCCGATCGCCAGAAAATACAGCGCCTGCTGGGCTTCTTCGCTGTTTTTCCATGCATAGATCTCTTTACACCACTGCTGTTGGTACTGCTGGCCGCCCTCGGGCGGTTTTACTTCCACCATCAGCGTGGCGTGCTCGAAAGTCAGGACAACATCGGGCTCGGCATACTTATCATGCTCATTGATCCACGGCGCGACAGCGCTATCGAGTTCGTCGGGAAAGGGGTATTTAGGCCAGAAGGTGAGGGATTCAAATTTTCCCCACGGGCCAGTATCGGTAGCGAGCAGTGAGGAGAGTAAAGCCTGTATGGCTTCCTGGGAGAGGTAGCTTATTCGCCCCCAGAATGCGGCGGTTAAGAGGTCTTCATAGTTTTGAAATACCGACCGCCAGCTTTGCGCGGCCTTATCGCTCACATCCACGCGCCGTGCTTTGCTGTTCAAAATGGCATGTAACATTGTGGTTCCTTTCACAAAGTAATGAGAAGTAATAAACGGCAGGAGATCCCTTTCCTTTAATCTCAGCCATGGTTTAAGACATTCTGGTAGTTATCCCTGCGGCAACTTTGCCTTACACTCTGCGGGTTACGTCGCGAGGAGAAGAGGATGAGTGAGTACTGGTGGAAAGATCTGCATGACCGTCAGGATCGCTGGCAGGGGCTGGAGCTGGTGGTGCGCGAAGGCAATGGCCAGGCGATGGAGATGCAGAGCGGCAATAACGGCCGCATGGCGCTGCAGGTCAATGGCGAACCCCTCTTCTGGGCGACGATGCTAAACGACCACTCCGGCGTCTGGCTGGTGTTTAACGCCGAGCACCCCGGCCAGGATCTGCTGCTGCCTGCCATCAGCTCGGCGGACGTAGAAAGCGCTAAACGGGCGGGCGAAGAGAATTGGATCAGCCACTGGTGCCGCTACTTTGCCCGTGAATTGATGGAAGCGCCCGTTCCGCTGTTGCCGCCACGCCGCTGGCTGCTGCGCCCGATGCTGGCGGCAAAGCCGAAGGCACCCTATGTTTGCGATCGCAAAGTGCCGCGCGAGAAGTGGCGTTTTGAGACGCCCGACCACAGCACCTATATCGGCGTGAACTGGTCGCTCTACAGTGAAGATTTTCCCGATCTGCAAAACCCGGAAAAGGTGAAGTGGGTTGACTGGTGGTGGGGCGGTCATCTGCTGCTCAGCCGCTATCCGGTCGATGCCGGGTCCGGACGCGTGAAGTGGTGGCGCAAGAAGTGCCGCGAAAACGCGCTGCCGCCGATTCTGGTGTGGTATATCGCCGGTCTGGCGTCGTTTGTGATCCTTGACGGCCACGATCGGTTGCAGGCCGCGCTGGCGGAGGAGTATCAGCCGCAGTTCCTGGTGCTGAGCGAACTGAGCGAGCAGTCGTGGACGCCCGATGAAGCGTCGCGGGAAAAAGTGCTGCGTTCGCTGGCTATTCAGCAAGAGAGGAGCAAGAAAACCCCGGCCAATATCGATGCGATGAACCAGTCGCTGATGAACCTTTACGACACGCGTTATCTCTACGCTCCGACGCACAGCCGCGCGGTGCTCGGCGATGGCTCTGGCTGGGAGCGTCAGGTGAAAAGCTATCTGCAACGCCATCAGCTTGATGCGTTTATCGGGAAGATTATGGCGCGCGAAGAGTAGGTAAGACTGGAGCGTCAAACTAAGGTGCAGGATAAAAAGTAATGATGCAAAAGCCCCACGCAGCCACCGCGTTAATCTTCCGCATAGTGAAGTGGGGCAGCCTGTTGGTGGTTTCCCTCGCGCTGGTGCTCTTCTTTCTGCTCTGGCTGATGCTCTCCGGGCTGGGGCAAACCACGGTCTACACCGAACGAAATCTTTGGGATTACAACACGTTGACCGAAAAGGCGATTGCGCAGGCTCCGCGTATCACCACGAAGTATCATTTTGAGTTTCACAATGGTGACGGTTATCCCTCCATCAACAGCATTATTTTTGATAATGCCAGCAAAGAGAGTATCGAGGCGCTGCGGCAGTACATTCAAACCCTCGGCTATAAGCGCGATCCGCATCCAATAACCAGTGCAGAAGAGTGGCGAAAACCCGGCGACCCCGCAGCAGATACCTTTTCACTCTATTACGATGCGCAAACCCGCCAGGCGACGCTAAGTATGACACTGCTGCGTTAGTGAGTGCTTACTGGAGCAAGTCTTCCCCGCTTCCCTGCGGGCCTGCAAATCCCTTATTTCACTGGCTGTAGCGCCGTTTTATCGACATATGGCTTCATCAGCGTATCCGCCTCTTTTTGTGCGGCGGCGACCGCGGCTTCTGGCGTCACTTTCTCATCGTTTACCACCGCGGCGAGCTGGTTCTCCATCGCTTTGCGCACGGCGACGGTTTCATAAGTGGAATACCACGGGTGCGCATACTGCAACTGCTCCAGCGCTATCGCCGCGCGCGGATCCTGCTTGAGGTAAGCCTTCATCTCCGGCGTGTCGTAGGTCGCTTTCAGCGGCGAGAAGTAGCCGGTAAAGCGGCTCCATGCGCCGTTCACCTCGGGGCTAATGAGGTAGGTCATAAACGTATAAGCCGCTTTTTTCTGCGCGTCTGAGATGCCTTTAAAGCTCACCAGGCTGGCACCGCCAATCGGCACCGCGCGCTGCAACTGGCCAGGCATCATCGCTACGCCCAGTTCAAACCCTTTGCTGTTTTCACGCATAAAGCCAAGCGCGCCGGTGCTCAGCATTGTCATGCCGACCTTGCCGGAGAAGAAGGCGGCGCTGATCTGTTTGGAGTTCAGCACGCCAGAGGGCATCACTTTCTCTTTGTAGATCAGATCCTGCCAGAAGCGCAGCGCGCCAATGGTGGTCGGCGCGTTGTAATAGACCTCGCCCGGGAAGTTCTCGTTGAAGTAGTTGCCGCCGTTGGCGCGTACCAACGAGGAGAAGATCCAGCCGCCGTAATCATCGTTGGTGGAGGGGAGCATAATGCCCCACTGGCCTTTGCTCTGGTCCGTCAGCTTTTTCGCATCCTCCAGCAGCGTTTTCCAGTCCTGCGGCGGCTGCGTGATGCCCGCCTGCGCAAACAGCGTTTTGTTGTAGTAGAGGATTGGCGTCGAGTTGTGGAACGGGATGGCATAGGTCACGCCCATCACCTGCGCATTCTTCTGCATCGCAGGCCAGAAGGCGCTTTGCAGGAAATCGCCCGCTTTTTTATCGCCATATTTAAACAGCTCATCCATCGGCAGGATTTCATCTTTCAGCGCCAGATCGGTGGTGAAGTTGGCGGACATAATCACCAGCGCAGGCGGCTGGCCCGCCTTTTGCGCGGACTCGGCTTTCATTTTGGTGGTGTCGTAGTTGCCGGTAAAAATGCCGCGCACCTCGACCTCTTTTTGCGAGTCGTTGAAGGCTTTGATGATGCGCGTCATCTCCATCGTCAGCTTGCCGTCGACCGGTGCCGGAAACATAAAGTCGATCTTCTCCTGCGCCGCCGCAGTGGCACTTATCGCAAGGGTTATACCGTAAGTAAGCGCTCGCATCAGCTTATGCATGGTCTCTCTCCTGGTGTAAATTACGCTGCGTATCGGCAGCAAAAAGGTGGCAATCAAACGGTGAAAAACCGACGCTGAGCGTATCCCCTTTGTTGGGAACATCGCCCCGGTGACGGCGGATGTAGCGCAGGTTGCCGATGGGCGTGGTGACATGCAGCTGGTAATCCGCGCCCATCAGTTCGCGCTGGGTAACGGTGGCAGGCAGCATCAGATGGCCTGCTTCTGGCACATCGGTGATATGTTCCGGGCGAATGCCGAGCCACACCTCAGCATGATGGCAAGCGTGAGCCGGCAGCGGCAGGCGCTGCTCGCCCAGCAGCACGTCGCCCGCGGCGCAGGGCAGCCGTTGCAGATTCATCGCCGGTGAGCCGATAAAGCCAGCGACAAACAGGTTCACCGGGTGCGCATAGAGCTCTTCCGGGCGGCCTACCTGCTGCACATGCCCGCCGTTCATCACTACGATGCGGTCAGCCATCGACATCGCTTCGGTCTGATCGTGGGTGACGTAGATGGTGCTTATCTGTAACTGCTGGTGCATCGCCATAATGCTGTCGCGCACGTCGCTGCGCAGGCGGGCATCAAGGTTAGAGAGCGGTTCATCCATCAAAAAGAGCTTCGGGTTGCGCACGATAGCGCGCGCCATCGCCACGCGCTGACGCTGGCCGCCAGAAAGCTTGGCCGGTTTTCTCTCCAGCAGCGTATCGAGTTCCAGCATCTGTGCCACGCGCTCCAGCCGCGGCTGCCAGCTTGCTCGCTCCTCATTGCGCACCTTCATGCCGAAGGTGATGTTGTCGCGCACGGAAAGATGCGGGAAGAGGGCATAGTTCTGGAAGATCATCGCAAAGTTGCGATCGCGCGGCGAAAGGGTGGTGATCTGCTGATTATCGAGCCAGATCTCCCCGCTGCTGACGCTCTCTAAGCCGGCGATCAACCGCAGCAGTGTGCTTTTGCCGCAGCCGGAGGGCCCGACCAGCACCACAAATTCGCCGTCGGCAATCTCCAGCGAGACCGCGTTCAGTGCCGCATTCCCCTCAAAGCTTTTACTTACCTGATTGAGTCTTAACATGGTTTTAGCGCTCATCCACCGGGCAGCTGATCTGCGGGTTGTAGAGCCACGGGCCAGGGTAGTGCGAGAGCGAATGCAGGTAGCTGACCCACTGTTCGCCAATCTGGCGGTGCATCAGGCAGGCGGGCGGCGACATATCGTAATAGGGGCGGGTATCTTCGTGGCAGTACGGCACCTGGTGCACGGTGGCGGGAATGGTGGCAATCGTCGCCTGGCGATACTGGGTCATGGTCAGGCTGTGGTTATGGCCGCAGAAGATGCGCGTCAGCGCCGGGAAACGCTCAATCAGATTTAACAGCAGATGGCCGTTTTCGCAGGCGATGCGATCCATCTGCGCATTGCCGAGCGGCAGCGGCGGGTGGTGCATAAAGAGCGCGGTAGGCCGATCTTTACTCTGCGTAAGCTGCGCTTCCAGCCAGTTCAGTGTCTCCGGCGTCAGCCAGCCTTTTGACTCCCCGGCGAGGCTGGAGTCAATAAACAGCAGGCGGGTGGCGAACTCATCAATCGCGTAACGCATATTGTGCGGATCGCTGCCCAGCTGCGGGCAGAGCGGGTGCATATACTCAAGAAAGTGCGCTTTGTCGTCGTGATTGCCGGGAATAACAAACAGCGGGTAATCGAGGCTGCCGAGCACCTGGCGCGCCACGCGGTACTCTTCAGGCTGTCCGCAGTTGACGATATCACCGCTGATGACCACCGCATCCGGGCGCTCGCGCAGGGCGTTTAGCTGGCACACCACGTCGGCGTTACCGGCATTGACGTCTATAAACCCGTACAGCTTCTCATGCTGGCTGCGAAAGTGGGTGTCGGAAATTTGCGCTAAAAACATCACTGCACTCCTTATTTAATGCCGGAGAAGCCAAAGCTTCGAAGAAACTGTTTCTGGAACGCGATAAAGGCGACCATCAGCGGCAGGCAGACCATCAGCGTCCCGGCGCTGATCACCCCCCACTGCCCGCCGGACTCCGCGCCCATGGCGAAGGAGACCAGCCCGACCGTCAGCACCTGCTTATCGGGATCGTTAAGCATCATTAGCGGCCATAAATACTCATTCCAGTGATAGGTAATGCTGACGGTGGCGAAGGCGAGCAGCGACGGCCACGACATCGGTAACATCACGCGGAACAGCACCTGCCACCAGCGGCAGCCCTCCATCAGCGCCGCCTCTTCGATCTCTTTCGGGATGGCGAGAAAGGCCTGGCGCATCAGGAATACGCCAAACGCCGAGGTGAAGTAGGGCATCATCACGCCGGTTAAGGTGTTGAGCAGGCCGAAGGTTTTCAGCGTCAGCATATTGGGGATCATCATCACCACCGGCATGATCATCAGCTGCACCAGAAAGAGGACGAAGAGCGTCTGCTTGCCGCGAAACTCGTGGCAGGCGAAGACATACCCGGCGGTCGTGATGGTAAAAAGCTGCACGAAGAAGGTGCCGAAGGCGAAAATCAGCGTGTTGCCATAGAGGCTCAGCCAGTCGACGCTGTTCCACGCCTCGCGGAAGTTATCCAGCGTTAGCGGGAAGCGCGGCAGAATTGAGGCCATCTCTTCGCCGAAGGTGGTGGTGCTGAAGGCGGACGACAGCATCCAGATAAACGGGCTGACCCACAGCAGCGCCAGGCAGCTCATTAGCAGCGCGAGGGTAAACGAACGGGAGTGGCGCAGACGCAGCCAGCGCGGGCGGGCAGCGGCTGCCGTCGAGTTGAGGGCAGGCGAAATCTCAACGCTCATAGTGCGCTCCTCTTTCCAGTAATTTCAGGTTAACCAGCGAAAAGATGAACAGGCCGACCAGCGTTAAAAAGGTGGCCGCCGACGCTTTACCGAGATCGTGCGTCTCCCAGGCGAGATTCTGGATGTAGTAGAGCAGCACGGTGGTGGCGTTGTCCGGCCCGCCGTGGGTCATCACCGCAACGTGATCGATCTGCGTTACGGAGTAGATCAGCGCCGTGGTGAGCACAAAGCTCAGGGTCGGGCGCAGCAGCGGCAGCGTGACTTTGAAGAAAACCTGGGTTGGCGTTGCGCCTTCCATCACCGCCGCTTCACGCGTGGAAGCGGGAATGCCCTGCAATCCGGCGAGGAAAAAGAGCATGTAGTAGCCAGCGAATTTCCATACGCCAATCAGCGCCAGCGCAAACAGGGCGCTGTTGCTGCGACCGAGCCAGTTGTTATTCATCGGGCCAAAAAGGGTGGCCAGGTAGTGATCGAGCATGCCGAGGCCGGGCATAAAGATAAACAGCCACAGCGCGGCGGCGCTGACCATCGGGATAATCATCGGGAAGAAAAAAGCGGTGCGTAGCCAGCGGTTTACGCGGTGGTTTTCCCACAGCGCGACGGCCAGCAGCAGCGCCAGCGCGACGCCCGGGATCACCGTCAGCAGGATATAGAGCAGGTTATTGAGCAGCGATTGCCAGAAGACGCTGTCTTCCAGCAGGCGCGTAAAGTTAGCCGCGCCGACAAACGGCGGGTTGTCGCTCGCCATGCGCGTATCAAACAGGCTGTCGTAGACCGAGCGCAGCAGGGGAAAGTAGGTGAACAGCGCCAGGAAGAGCAGCGACGGCGAGAGGATAAGCCAGGGAAGCCAGTACTTTTTCATAGTTGCCTGAAAAAAACGTCACGGGTTTCGAAAGCGGGCATTGTGTGAAACCAATGCTGCAAAAGCATGGCGTGCAGGTGACTGTTTAATGAAGCGGCGGTACGGGGAAGGTGCCGGGTGGCGGCTACGCCTTACCCGGCCTACGAAAAGCGTGTGCTCACACGTAGGCCCGATAAGCGCAGCGCCATCGGGCAGTGCAGAGGCGTTGCCGGGTGGCGGCTACGCCTTACCCGGCCTACGAAAAGCGTGTGCTCACACGTAGGCCCGATAAGCGAAGCGATGATGGTTTTGTAGGCCCGATAAGCGTAGCGCCATCGGGCAGTGCAGAGGCGGTGCCGGGTGGCGGCTACGCCTTACCCGGCCTACGAAAAGCGTGTGCTCGCATGTAGGCCCGATAAGCGCAAGCGATGATGGTTTTGTAGGCCCGATAAGCGCAAGCGCCATCGGGCAATGCAGAAGCGTTACCGGTTAAACCTTAAAAATCCATATTCACCGTGAACTGCACTTCACGCGGATCGCCAATCTGGTTACCCAGATTATTGGTGCCCATCGATGAGGTGTAATAGGTCTTATCAAACAGGTTTTTCAGGTTCAGCTGCAATGTAACCGGGTAGCGCAGCTGCATTTTGTAAGCGGCAAAGGCATCCGCGACGACATAGCCCGGCAGGTAGTAATCCGCGCCGTTGGTGGCCGAGCGGCGGCTAACGCCGTGACCGCCGCCGCCGAGGGTCAGCGTATTACCGGCATAAACATTGTGAATGTCATAGGTCAGGAACAGCGAACCGGTGTGACGCGGCACGTTCGGTAGCGGTTTACCGGCGTAGTCCGGATCTTCCAGCACTTTCGCCGCGGTATAGCTGTAGCTGGCAATCACATTCATATTCGGCGTCAGCGCACCCGCCAGATCCATCTCAACACCTTGGGAGCGCACGCGCCCGGCGGTTTTCGCTACCGTCTCATCGCCGATGATTTCGTTATACAGCACGTTACGTTTGTGAATATCAAACGCCGTGATATTGGCGGTAACACCGTCGAACAGGTCAAATTTGGCACCCACCTCATAGGATGTCGATGTTTCTGGCGGCAGGTCGCCGATATAACTGGCAATCGACGACTGCGGCATAAAGGCTTTCGCCACGTTACCGAACAGCGAGATCGACGGCGTGAGTTTATAAACGAGGCCAAACTTCGGCGTCCACTGCTCATCGCTACTGTCGGTGTTGACCTTAAACGGACGCCCTTTGCCCGCATACTGGGTGTAATACTGGTAGCGCATCCCGGCGACGGCGATCCAGTTGTCCGTCAGGTAGAGCGCATCCTGGGCGTACGCCGAGTAGCTCTCTTGCTGGATGCGCTGATCGCTATCGGAGGCCGAGACGGTTGTGCACTTGCTGGCACGACCGTAGCTCGGGTTGTAGATGTTGAAATCTTTCACGTTTTTACAGCGGATCATATCGGTGCGCAGCAGATCGTAATTTTCATACGCGACGCCGGTAAGGATCTCGTTATAAAAGCCGCCAAGCGTCACGTTACCCTGCAGATCGGCGCGCGTGGTGTGCATGCGCTGGGTCGATCCCTGCGTGGCATCCACCCGGCGCGTCAGCCCGCCGGTGGCGGCGTTATAGGCCATCACCCGCGACTGGTTATCGCTGTATTTATCCTGGCTGAAACCATACTCCAGCTTTCCGGTCCACTGGCTGTTAAAGCGGTATTCAGCGTTGAGCTGCGCGATGTCAGATTCACCGTCAGTAATATTAAACGGCTCATCAAAACGGGTTTTACGGTCGACATTGACCGGCTGTTTGGTCGCAAGATCGAAGATCGTGCCGCGATCGAACGGCATCTGATAATCACGATGGGAATAGAGCACGTTGATCGTCGCGTTATCGCCAAACCAGCTCAGCGAAGGGGCGATAAAGGTGCTTTTCTGCTTGCCGAAATTACGCCAGTAATCTTCGTTCTGGTATTCGCCGATCAGGCGCCAGGCCAGCCGCGTGCCCTCAATCGGGCCGGTAACGTCAAACTCACCGGTGCCGCCGCCAAAGCTGCTGGAGGTGGCGGAAACAGAGCCACCAAAGGTGGTCTCCGGGCGTTTGGTCACCACGTTGATAAGCCCGCCGGGATCGAGAATGCCATACAGCGTTGAGGCCGGGCCTTTCAGCACTTCCACCCGTGAGACATCGGCGTTAAAACTGCGCGGCACCACGGTGCGCAGGCCGTTGGTCATCACAGAACCATCGCGGTTAGCACCAAAACCACGGCGCACAAACGCATCCTGCGTGCCGCCGAGCGTGTTGGTCTGCACAACGTTGCTGACGTTATAGAGCGCTTCATCAAGCGTGGTGGCGTGTTGATCTTCCAGCACCTGGTCGCTGACTGTGTTCACCACTTGCGGAATATCCAGCAGCGGCATTGAGGTCAGGGTGGCGGTGGAGGAGTTGAGCGGCTGGTAACCGGAGGTCGCCGGTTTATCTGCGGCGGCATCTGCCACCACCGTTACGGTGTCGCCCTCTTTGTTATCTGCTGCGTGCGTGAGCGGTGAAACGAGCGCGCCTAAAATAAGCGCAGAGAGGCGCGCGCGCCCCTTTTGCCCGGAATAACAACCCGTTAAATCTGCCATGACTTCTGTTTTCCCGAAGAGTGCCTGCGTTATCGGCAGGCGTGAACGTTTTTTTATGGTTATTGCTGATGGATAAAGCGCGATCCGTTAACCGTAGTGCGTGGCTTCGGATTTGTAATTGATAATCATTCAATCATGGGCTTATGTAGTAGTAAATGATAAAAGTGAGATATTCACTACAGCAGAAGCGCAGCGATAAGAGGGCAGTTTGCGCAGTAGGTTTAGTTAATTAACTTATTAAAAATAAATAAGTTAATGGTTAATCCGGTTTTGCAGATAAGCACCGATAATCTGCCAGGGCGGCTAAGTGCATTAGCTGATTAGGATACTTGACTACTACAGCGGCAAACTGCAAAATTTCAAAAGAGAATGAGATTTATTTTTATTTGATGCTAACGCACGCGCGGGTAGCCACGCTGTTGCGGCGCAGGAGTCAACATGCCACAACACGTGGAACAACCTGAAAGCGGGCAAGGTATCGTGCTCGACCGCCTGTCGGCGGGCTATCACAAGCAACTCATTATTGATGAGATCAGCCTGACCATTCCCCTCGGCAAAATGAGTGTGCTGGTGGGCGCAAACGGCTCCGGGAAATCCACCCTGCTTAGCACCATTGCCCGCATGCTGAAACCGCTGGGCGGCAGCGTGCTGCTGGATGGCAAAGCGATTCACCAGCAGCCGACAAAAACTGTTTCCCGCCAGTTGGGCATCCTGCCGCAGTCGCCGGTTGTGCCGGAAGGGCTGACGGTATTTGAGCTGGTCGCGCGCGGGCGTTTTCCCTGGCAGAGCTTTATGCGCCAGTGGTCGCAAGAGGATGAAAATGCGGTACAGCAGGCGCTGGAAATGACCGGCACCGCCGGGTTTGCCCATCAACCTGTAGACAGCCTCTCCGGCGGCCAGCGGCAGCGCTGCTGGATCGCGATGGCGCTGGCGCAGCAAACGCCGGTGATCCTGCTTGATGAACCAACCACCTTCCTCGATCTTCGCTATCAGGTGGAGATCCTCGAACTGCTGCACACCTTAACCCGCGATCATGGCCGCACGGTGATTGTGGTGCTGCACGATCTTAACTTCGCGGTGAACTACGCCGACACGCTGATCTTCCTCAAGCAGGGGCGTTTGCAGGGGGTGATCAACGAAGGCGAAGCCTGCACGCCGGAGCTGATCAAACGCGTGTTTGATGTCGAGGTACAGATGTCGGTTAACCCGTTGACCGGCAAGCCCTTCTTTATGCCCTTTCGCAAACCGGGCGGTAGTAACGCATGAGCGTTCGTCAATCTGCGCGCGTGAGCATCGCCGCGCTTGGCCTGCTGGCATTAGTGATAATGGCGGCCATTGCCCATCTTGGCCTCGGCGCGCGCTACATCGCACCGCCGACGGTGGTACAGGCGCTGATCGCCTTTGATCCGCACAATTTCGATCACCGGGTGATCGTCAGCCTGCGCTTGCTGCGCCTCGTCGCCGCGCTCTTTACCGGCGGCGCGCTGGGCGTGGCCGGAGCACTTTTGCAGTCGGTTATTCGCAACCCGCTGGGCGAGCCGCACATCCTCGGTTTGAATTCCGGTGCTGCGCTGGCGGTGGTGGCAACTACCGCGCTTGGCATCACGGTGGGCGATGTCTCCGTGAGCCGACCGCTGATTGCCGCTTGCGGCGCGGCTCTACTTTTCTCACTGGTGATGCTGCTCTGTTCGGCCGGGCGCGCTGGCTTTACGCCGATGAAGGTGACGCTCTGCGGCGTGGCGCTGTCGGCCTTTGCCTCGTCAATCACCGCCGCGATCCTGATCCTTGATGAGCAGACCCTGCTGAGCATGCGCACCTGGCTGGCGGGCGATCTTGCCGGGCTAAGCTGGGGGCAGATCACCCCTGCGGCGATGGCTGCCACCGCTGGCTTGGCGCTGGCGATTGGGCTGGCACCTGCACTGAATATGCTGGCGCTCGGCGATACGCTGGCGCGCGGCCTTGGCGTTTCGCTGACGCGAATTCGCCTGCTCTCCTTACTCGCCATTGCGCTGCTGTGCGGCGCGGCGGTGGCCATTGCCGGGCCGGTCGGGTTTGTCGGGCTGGTGGTGCCGCATATGGTGCGCCGCCTGGCGGGGAGCGATCTGCGCGTGGTGATCCCACTCTCGGCGCTCGGCGGGGCGGCACTGTTGCTGCTGGCGGATATTGCGGCGCGAACGCTACTGTCGCCACAGGAGCTGGCAACCGGCGTGATGACTGCACTGGTCGGCGCGCCGCTGTTTACGCTGCTGGCAGCGAGGTTCTTCAAATGAGCCACCAACTGCATCGCGCCGGGCTGCGTGTATTTCGGATCGGCGGCTTCTCCCGCCTGCTGCGCCCGCGCGCGCTGCTGTGGCTGAGCGGCCTGCTGCTGCTGGCGCTGGGGCTGCTGCTGTTTGGCGTTTCGCGCGGATCGCTGACCGTGCCGACCTCGAGCCTGGCGCGGGCGCTGTTTATGCCGCAGATGCTCAGCGGCGAGCAGCACTATGTGGTGTGGGATCTGCGCCTGCCGCGGCTCTGCATGGCGCTGCTCTGCGGAGCGATGCTCGGCATGGCGGGCGCGGCGATGCAATCCATGACGCGCAACGGGCTGGCGGATCCGGGCTTAATTGGCGTGAAAGAGGGGGCCAGCGTCGCGGTGTTAACGCTGGTGTTCAGCTTTCCGGCGGTGAGCGTTGTCTGGCGTCCGCTGGCGGGAATGGCGGGCGGCCTGCTTGCCGCAGGCCTGGTGATCGCGCTGGCGCGCGACGTCTCCCGACCACGCTTTGTGCTGCTCGGTATTGGCCTTTCCTGGACCTTCGCTGCCGGCATTGGCCTCTTTATGACCACCGCCGACGTGCGCGACGTACAGACCGCGATGCTCTGGCTGGCGGGCAGTTTACAGGCTGCCAGCTGGCCGCTGCTGGGCGTGGCGCTCTGCTGGGCGCTACCTGCGGCGCTTATTTTGCTGCTCACTGCCCGGGCGGCGGATGTCGCGCAGCTCGGCAATCAGGCGGCAACGGGTCTCGGTGTGCGGCTGATGCTCCTTAACGGCCTGCGCGTGTTCGCCCCGGTATTGCTGACCGCGGCCAGCGTCTCCTGCGTCGGCAGCCTCGGCTTTGTCGGGCTGATTGCCCCGCATATGGCGCGCTTTCTGCTGCGCGGCGGTGAGCGTGCGCTGCTCTGGGGCAGCGCACTGCTCGGTGGTTTGCTGGTGCTCGCCGCCGATACGATTGGGCGGCTGGCGTTTGCGCCGCTGCAACTTCCCGCCGGGATTGTGATTGCCCTGGTGGGTGGCCCCTTTTTCCTGTTGCTGCTCTGGCAGCGGCGCGATCGCTTGTAACCTTAAGGAGTTCTATGCGCTTCCTCTTCTCCCTGCTGCTGCTGGCCGGTTTTGCCGGCGCCGCCGCAGAGCCTGTGCAGAGTTTCACCGACGATTTAGGCCGCGTGGTTAAGGTACCGCAGCACCCGAAACGCATTGTCTCGCTGCACGATCTCGATATCACCATTCCGCTGATTGAGCTTGGCGTACCGCCGGTCGCCAGCCACGGACGTACGCAGGCGGATGGTCGCCACGTGTTACGCTCCGGCGCGCTGTTAACCGGCGTCGACTTTGATAACTCTGACATCCGCTTTATCGGCTCTGCCGATATCGATATGGAAGCCGTTGCCGCAGCAAAACCCGATTTGATCATCACCGAGCCGAGCCGCAACACGCCGGTGGAGCAACTGGCGAAGATCGCCCCAACCGTGAGCATCGATCATTTGCAGGGCGGCGCGCCGGAGATCTACCGCAAGCTGGCGCAGCTGACCGGCACGCAGGCGCGGCTGGCGATCCTGATGCGGCGCTATCAGGAGCAGATTGCGGCGCTGAAAAAGACCATTGATACCCGCAAGATTACGGTGTCGGTTATCCAGGCCAACAACGGCAAAATCAATGTGTTACACAGCTATCATTCGCTGGGCCGCGTGCTGCGGGATGCCGGTTTTCGCTTCCCGCCGCTTATCGACAGCATCCCTGAAGGCGGGCGGATGGATGTCAGCGCCGAGCGGCTACCGGAGCTGGATGCGGACTTTGTCTTTGCGACATGGCGCGGCGATACCGGCGGCACACCGCAGGATGAGATGGCCGCCATGAACGCGGTGATGCCCGGCTGGTGCGATTTCCTCACTGCCTGTCACAACGGGCGCTATGTACTGATTTCACGGGAAGAGGCGATCTCTAACTCCTTTGCCTCGTTAAGCCTGATGGTGGCGCAGGTGCAGTCGCAGATTGCCGGGCGACCGCTGCCGCAACAAGGGAAATAAACATGCAGAACGCAAAGCGGGCCAGAAGCCGCGTCGATATCTACGGCGAGCGTTTTCGCGCGCGGGTGCAGACGCTGTCGCCGCGTTTGCAGGCGGTGGTGCGTTATATCCACGATCATCGCGAAGCGGTGCTGGAGCAGACGGCGATGGAGATTGCCGCCGCCACCCACACCTCGGACGCCACCGTGGTGCGGGCGATTCAGGCGCTGGGCTTTGCCGGGTTGCGCGATCTGAAGCAGACGCTGGAGCAGTGGTTTGGCCCGGCGGCATCGTCGGCCGAGAAGATGAGCACCACGGTGAATGCGCTCGCCTGCGACGTCAATTCAGGTATCGATTTTGTCCTCGAAGGGCATCAACATACCTGCGAGGTGCTCTCCGCGCCTGCCAACCGTTACGCTATCGCGCAGGCGGTGGCGCTGCTGGTCGACGCCCGCCAGGTGGCGATTTTCGGCATTGGCGCATCGGGGATCCTGGCGGAGTACAGCGCGCGGCTTTTCAACCGCATCGGCTTGCCCGCTATTGAACTTAACCGCACCGGCATCGCCCTTTCTGAGCAGCTGATTGGGTTACAGCGCGGCGATGTGCTGGTGATGATGGCGCAGAAATCGGCGCACCGCGAAGGGCTTACCACCCTGAAAGAGGCGCGGCGGCTCGGCATTCCGGTGATCCTGCTGACCAACGCCGTCGACTCGCGCTTCAGCCAGCAAGCGGATGTGGTGATCCATGTCCCGCGCGGCGGCGAGAAGGGCAAAATCCCGCTGCACGGCACGGTGTTGCTCTGCCTGGAGATGATCGTGCTGTCGGTGGCGTCAGCCAATTCGCAGCGGGCGATTAAAACGGTGAAACGCATTAATGAGTTTCACCGGGGCTTAAAGCCGGGCGGTAAAAAGGGGTGAGAGGATCAACTGACGCCGCCGCCGAGGGATTGCCAGAGCGTGATGCGGTTTTGCAGGTCGATTTGTTGCAGTGAAATCAGCGACTCCTGCGCCGACCAGAGCGAGCGCTGGGCTGTCAGAACCGAGAGATAATCGCCGGTTCCCGCCTTGTACTGGCGCTGGGCGATATCCAGCGCTTTTTGCTCGGCTGCGACATATTCACGCTGAGCATCCAGCTGCTCGGTGAGCGTTTCGCGGCGCGCCAGCGCATCGGCAACATCTTTAAACGCGCTCTGAATCGTCTTCTCATAGGTGGCAATCAGCCCCTTTTTCTCCGCTTCGGCGTAACGCAATTGCGCCATATTTTTCCCGCCGGTAAAGAGCGGCAGCGTGATGGACGGCGCAAATGACCACACCTTCATGCCATGGCTGAAGAGGGACGAAAGTGAGCTGCTGCCAACGCCCGCGCTGGCGGTGAGTGAAATGGTCGGGAAGAAGTTCGCCCGCGCGGCGCCGATATTGGCATTCGCGCTCTTCAGATTATGCTCCGCTTCCTGAATATCGGGGCGGCGCAGCAGCACGGAGGAGGAGACGCCCGCCGGGGTCAGCGTAATGCTGTTATCCGCCAGGCTCTCCAGCGTACCCGGCAACAGCGCTTCTTGCACCGTCTCGCCCGCCAGCAGGTTGAGCGCGTTTTTATCCTGCATCACTTGCGTCTGATAACTGGCAACGCTGGCGCGCGCCTGCTGAAATACCGCCATCGCTTGCGCGGTATCCCCTGCGGCCGCGACGCCGATCGTCTGCCTGCGTTTGGCAATGTTCAGCGAGTTTTGCGCGCTCTCCATCGTCTGCCTGGAGAGGGCAAGGTTGCTGTTATCTGCCGCCAGCGTCACCCAGGCGGTAGTGATTTCCCCCACCAGGCTCAGCCGGGTATTTTGCGCGGTATATTCACTGGCAAGCCAGGTTTCGCGCTCGGCGCGGGCGAGGCTCTGATTACGGCCAAAGAGATCGAGTTCAAAGCTGGAGACCGCGCCGTCGGCTTCCGCGCTGCTGGTGAGCCCGCCCGCCACGGTGCGGCTACGGGTGTTACTTAGTTCGGCATTCACCGTCGGGAAGAGCGCGGCGCGATCTTCAGCATAAAGCGCGCGTGCCGCGTCGATATCGGCGATCGCTTTTTGGACATCACGGTTTTGCGTCAGCGCATTGCTGACCACCTGTTTGAGGCGACTATCATTCACTATCTGCTGCCACTCTGTGGCGACGGCCTGCGCCTGGCCACTGCTGCCCGGCAAGGTTGCCGGAACCGGAGCCTGCGGGCGCTGATAAGTCGGATCGAGGGAGACACAGCCAGCGCTCAGCAGGGCAAGAAACAGAACACTCATACGCAACATAATTACTCCTGACGCGCGCGTTTACCGGTGACGAGTTTTTTCACCAGCACAAAGAAAAGGGGAACAAAGAAAATCGCCAGCAGTGTTGCCGTCAGCGTGCCGCCGATAATGCCGGTACCGATGGCGATGCGGCTGTTGGCCCCGGCCCCGGTGGCAATCGCCAGCGGCGCGACCCCGGCTATAAATGCCAGCGAGGTCATCATGATTGGGCGCAGGCGGGTACGCGCAGCGCGCAGGGCCGCGCGGGAGAGCGACTGCCCCTGCTGCACCGCGGCTTCGGCGAATTCAACAATCAAAATGGCGTTTTTCGACGACAAACCGATGGTGGTGAGCAGCGCGACCTGGAAGTAAACGTCGTTGCTTAGCCCGCGCATCCATGCCGCCAGCGCCGCGCCGAGCAGGCCGAGCGGGATGACTAAAATCACCGAGATCGGCACCGACCAGCTTTCATACAGCGCGGCAAGGCACAAAAACACCACCATGATGGAGATGGCGTAGAGGCTCATCGCCTGGCCGCTGGCGAGTTTCTCCTGCAATGACAGGCCGCTCCACGCCCAGGTGGTACCCGCAGGCAGATTATCGGCGAGGTGTTCCATTTCGGTCATTGCCGCGCCGGAGCTAAAGCCGCTGGCATTCTCGCCCTGAATCTCATACGCCGCCGAACCGTTGTAACGCACCAGGCTCTCCGGGCCGTACTCCCAGCGGGTGGTGGCAAAGGCTGAAAACGGCGTCATGCTGTTATCGCTGCCGCGCACGTACCATTTTTGCAGGTCGGAAGGGGACGCGCGGAAGTCGCTATCGCCCTGGATATAGACCTTTTTCACCCGGCCGCGATCGGTAAAGTCATTAACGTAGGTGCCGCCCCAGGCGCTGGAGAGCGTATCGCTCACATCGCTCAGGGAGAGCCCCAGCGCCACGGCTTTGTTGCTGTCGATATCGACCTGCAACTGCGGCATCTGCGGCAGATCGTTGGCGCGAACCGCCTGCAACTCAGCACGCTGATTGGCATTGGCCAGCAACTGGTTACGCAGCGTGAGGAGCCGATCGCGATCGGTGCTGCCGCTGGCGAGCAGCTCAAAGGTGAAACCGTTGCTCTGGCCGAGGCCATCAACCGACGGTGGCGTCATCGCGAAGATGGTGGCATCGCGGATGGTGGCTAACTGCTGGCTGGCGCGCTGGGCAATCGCCTGGGCGGTGTTCTGCGCGCCGTCGCGTTCAGACCAGTTTTTCAACGAGACGAAGGCCATCCCTGCGTTCTGCCCACTGCCGCTAAAGCTAAAACCGGTAACGGTAAAAATGGCATCGGTATTGGCTTTTTCATTGTTGAGGAACCACTCCGTGACCTTTTTCGCCACCGCATCGGTACGCGTTGCCGTGGCCCCGGCGGGCAGGGTGAACTGCACCATAATCGAGCCCTGATCCTCCGTCGGCAGGAAACTGCCCGGCAAGCGCCACATCACCAGCGCCATCGCGCCGCACAGCACGGCATAGATTCCCAGCACGGATAGCGCGCGGCGTAGCACCCGCAATACGCCGTGCTGATATTTCTGTTCCGTGTTGTTGTAAAAGCGGTTAAAGGCGCCGAAGAAGCCCTTTTTATGGGGCGCGCTATGTTTTAACACTGCGCCGCACAGCGCCGGGGTGAGCGTCAGCGCGACCACCACCGAGAGCACCATCGCTGAAATAATGGTGACGGAGAACTGCCGATAAATTACCCCGGTCGAGCCGCCAAAGAAGGCCATTGGCAGAAATACGGCAGACAACACCAGCGCGATGGCCACCAGCGCGCCGGAGATTTCGCCCATCGACTTTTCCGTCGCTTCGCGGGCAGGCAAACCTTCGTCGCGCATAATGCGCTCGACGTTTTCCACCACCACAATCGCATCATCGACCAAAAGCCCTATCGCCAGCACCATGGCAAACAGCGTTAAGGTATTGATGGAGTAACCAAACAGCGCCAGCACTCCGAAAGTGCCGAGCAGCACCACCGGCACCGCCAGTGCCGGGATCAGCGTTGCGCGGATGTTTTGCAAAAACAGGTACATGACGCAGACCACCAGAATGATGGCTTCGATTAGCGTCTTCACCACATCTTCAATGGAGATCTTAATAAAATCGGTGCTGTCTTTCGGGTAGGCCACGTCGTAGCCCTGCGGCATGTTGTTGCGGTACTCATTAATCTTGTTTTTAACCAGCGTGGCGGTGTCCAGCGCATTCGCGCCGGGTGCCAGCATCACCGCCAGGCCCGCTGCCGGGTGGCCGTTCAGCTTTGCCTGGGCGCTGTAGTCTTCGCTGCCCATCTCGACGCGCGCCACATCCTTAACGCGCACCACGGCACCATCGGTTTGGCTTTTGACAATGATGTCGCGAAACTGTGCCACGGTTTGCAGGCGCGACTGGGCGCGCACGGTGGCGGTTAACTGCTGTTTATCGGACGCGGGCAGCGCGCCGATTTTACCGGCGGAGACCTGGATGTTCTGCGCTTCGATGGCCGATTGCACATCAGACGGCATCAGCGAGAAGGATTTCAGCTTGTCTGCATCCAGCCAGATACGCATCGCGTATTCACCGCCGAAGACTTGCAGGCTACCGACACCGTTTACGCGCGCCAGCGAATCCTGCATGTTACTGACCAGCCAGTCGGCAATATCGGAGCTGCTGGCGCGGTCGGTCTTATCGTACAACCCCATGATCAACAAGAAGTTGCTCTGGGATTTCACTACCGTGACGCCCGATTGCGTCACTTCCGTTGGCAGGCGCGACTCCGCCTGCTGGACTTTATTCTGTACCTGAACCTGCGCGGTATCCGGGTCAGTGCCCTGCTCAAACGTGACGGTGATGGTCGCCTGGCCGTCGGAGCTGCTGGTGGAGGTGAAGTAGAGCAGGTTATCCAGCCCGGTGAGCTGTTGTTCAATCACCTGGGTGACGCTGTTTTCCAGCGTCTGCGCCGATGCGCCGGTATAGGTGGCGGTGATCTTGACAGCCGGTGGGGCGACATCCGGGTACTGGGCAACGGGCAGTGAGCGGATCGCCAGAATACCGGCCATCATGATAAGAATGGCAATAACCCAGGCAAAGACCGGGCGGCGGACAAAAAAGCGCGAGAACATCAGGCTTTCCCTCCGTCAGTCTCTTGCACCTGCACCGCTTTCACTGTTGCGCCAGCACTCACTTTGTCGCTGCCTTCCACAATGAGTTTATCGCCGCTGGCGAGGCCTTTTACCACCAGCCATTTGTCGCCGTAAGTGTCGCCGGTTTCAACCGTGCGCTGCTCCACTTTGTTCTGCGCATTTACTACCAGCGCGACGGCATTGCCTTTTGCATCGCGCGTAATGCCCTGCTGCGGTGCGAGAATGGCATCAGCCATTACCCCTTCATCGACGCGCGCGCGGACAAACATTCCCGGTAAGAGCTGGTGCTGCGGGTTCGGGAAGATGGCGCGTAACGTAACGGATCCGGTGGACTCATCAACGGCGACTTCCGTCAGCGCCAGGCGCCCTTTTTCGCTGTAGGTGCTGCCATCTTCAAGCGTTAACGTCACCCCCAGCGTATTGCTGTCGCTGGTGAGCGCCTGCTTGCGCAGGCGCAGCAGATCGACGCTGGATCGCGTCAGATCAACATACATGCTCTCCAGCCCGCGAATCGTGGCAAGTGCCGTGGTTTGCTCAGCCGTGACCAGCGCGCCGGGCGTGACGGAGGAGATGCCGATGCGTCCGCCAATCGGTGCGCTGATGGTAGTCCAGTTGAGATTGATGCGCGCACTCTCCAGCGCGGCTTTTTTCGACGCCACGCTGGCTTTGTCCTGCGCGCAGGTGGATTGCGCATCATCCGCATCCTGGCGCGAAACACCATCCTCTTTCACCAGTTGCGCATAGCGCGTGGCTTTCTGGCAGTCGGAAACGACCAGTGCCTGCGCTTGTTTCAGTGCCGCACTGGCTTCATCAAAGGCGGCGCGATAGCTGGAAGGGTCGATCTGGTAAAGCGCCTGCCCGGCCTTTACCGTATCGCCCTCCGTAAACAGCCGTTTTTGAATGATGCCACCCACCTGAGGGCGAACCTCTGCCGACTGCGCGGCGGATATGCGCCCGGTAAGCTGACTGGTAACGTCCAGCGGCTGGCTTTTTAAGGTGACAATCCCCACTTGCTGGGGCGGGCGTTGTGCAGGTGGCGTGGCGTTATCGCAACCGACAAGGGCGATCGCGGCCAACAGGGTTGTTTTTATTAACTTCATTTCAGTTTTCCTGGCATGAGCGAAGCCTGCCCGTTTTGATTAACAGGAGTGTGGAGCAGGCGAGTAAACAGGTTATTTCGGCGGCGCCAGAAATAGCGCCGCCGCTTTTTCATCTACGGATTTTTATTTCTTCGCAAATAACATCGCGGTAATTTCCTGATAGAGCTGCTGTAATTGTGCCGGGTCGCATTTTTGTGGCGTCAGGCGGCGAAATGTGCTGCCTTCCATTAACACTGCCAGTAATTCCACACAGCACCGTATGCGCTCTTGCGACAGGTGAGGGTGGCTGTTGTGCAAGTGCTGGCAGGCGGTGTTAAACATGCGGGCATCGGCTTCAATCATCATCGCCTGCACCTGCGGGTTGCGCGTCGCTTCAGCGGACATCTCCAGCATTAACGCATCGTCATCCGGGCTGAGCGTGTGCCGCCAGGCCAGCATTTCCGGTAGATGCGTAGTCTCGGCTTTGCTCTCCATTTCGGCGATGCGGTAGTCAATAATGCGGCAAATCATCTCTTCAATAATGGCGTCTTTATTGATGAAGTAGCGGTAAATCTGACCGACGCTCAGCTGCGCTTCGAGGGCGATTTGCGACATGCTGGCGGCATGAAAGCCACTGATGCGAAAACGCCGCCGGGCAGCCGCAATGATCTCGTCTTTACGCTGCTGATGGCGTTGCTCCTGTAGTGCTTTTTGCGACATCGCGACCCCCGGTTAAATAAGGATGAGAATGAACATTCTCATTACGCAGTACATTAATTGAAATTATGTTTTTTGGGTAAATATTTTATTTATAAATAGGTCCGTTTTACGAAATTTCATAATGTGGAGAAATAAAGAAAAAATAAGCAGGAAAGATTGAGGGATATATTAGCGTGAAAGTGCGGAGCTAATGTGATGGCAATGTGAGAGGTTGCAAAGAGATAAAAATGACCCTGGCAGAGTGATATTGCCCTGTATAAAGGAGGCACTCTTATTTGCCGTTATAGGCCGACAGGGTGAGCGGTTCTTGCCCATGATGCCCGCAACGCCCTCTTCCCTGTTTTATGAGAATCGTTCTCAATAGCATTGAAGCAGCCGGGTGCGGATGGTAAGGTGTAGGCCGTTTCGCCCGGCGTGGGGCCTGGGTTTGACCGAGAACGAACGGCTGCCGGTTATGCAAAAAAGAGACTTTTCCGTTGAAGATTTTATCGGCTTTGGCGAGCGCTACGGCATCGATTACCGCTTTCCGGCGCTGGCTTCCTGCCGCTCGCTGAGCGAAGAGCGGCGTATCGTGATTCAGGGCGATGTGCAGGAGATGCGCTTCTCCAGCGGCCTGAACCTGACCCGCTCCGACATTCGCGTTCTGCAACCCTATGAAACCACCTCTCTGCACAGCTGCCCGCTCTATATGCTGGTGGTGCTGGAAGGCAGCGTAATGCTGCGCCTTAACGGCGAGGAGTTTATCGTTCGCTCTGGTATGGCCTTTACGTCGCGCCTGAGCGAGCAGCAGGTGATGAATGCCCGTCATCTGGCGGATAACTCCCTGCGCACGCTGTCGCTCGGCGTCGATCCGGCCAGCTGCCAGCGCTCGCCGCTGCTTACCGCGCTGCTGGAGCAGTGGGAATCCCACGGCGCGCCAACCTTTTTATGGCAGGTGCCCGAGTTTCTGCTTTCCGGTTTACAACAGAGCCAGCTTTCAACGCTGCCCGCACTTTCGCGCGAACTGATCCTCGAAGGGGTGATGCTGCAACTGGTCGGGCACGCGCTGTCACAGCGGATGGCGGGCGTGGAGCGCTGTACGCGCGCCTGCGGCGGTGAGGGGCAGCGGCTTGAGTCGGTGCGCCGCTTGCTGGAGCAGCAGCCGGAAAAAGAGTACACCCTGAATTCGCTGGCGCAGCTGGCGGCGATGAGCACCAGCAGCCTGCGGGTGAAGTTCCGCCAGGCCTATGGTCACTCGGTGTTTGATTATCTGCGCGACTGCCGCCTCGCGCTGGCGCGGCGCTACCTCGCCCAGGGTTACAGCGTGCAGCAAGCGGCCTGGATGTCGGGCTATCAACACGCTACCAACTTTTCTACCGCCTTTCGCCGCCGGTATGGCATCGCGCCGAGCGAAGCGCGCCAGCCTATCGCCTCTCCGTAGACCTTTTCTCTCGCCCTGGGCGCCATTTTGTCACCGCGCATATGTGAATTGTCATTGCGCATAGCTATTGGCGAATCCAAAAGGGTAATAATTCTTATTTACAATAATAACCGCTTCTGGAGAGTTTCATGTTCGCAAAAACGCGACTGGCATTGATGATTGGCTGCATAACCGGTGGGATGAGCGTTTCGGCGCTGGCGCAGGAAAACGCCAAAGATACCGTGGTAGTAACGTCGCAGGTGCAGAGCGGCGCGACCAAGCTTGAGACGCCGGATATCGAAACGCCGCAGGCGGTCTCGATCGTCACGCGCCAGCAGTATGAAGAGCAGGGCGCAACCAGCGTGCGCCAGGCCGTTAGCTACACACCGGGCGTCTACAGCAACCAAATTGGCGCCTCTAACCGCTTTGATTACATCGTGCTGCGCGGCTTTTCCGACGGCAGCCTCGATAACGTCTATCTCGACGGCCTGAAGATGATGGGCGATACCAACTCCCACAGCTCGCTGGTGATCGACCCGTGGTTTTTAGACAGCGTTGAAGTGGTGCGCGGCCCGGCATCTGTGCTCTATGGTCGCTCGTCGCCGGGCGGCATTGTGGCGCTGAACTCGCGTAAACCGTCGTTCGATCCGGGCGGTGAAGTGAAACTCTTCGCGGGCAATAACAACCAGCGCGGCGCGGCGTTTGATGTGACCGGGCCGGTGGATGATAACGATCGCGTAGCGGTGCGTTTAACCGGTATGACCCGCTATGCCGACTCCCAGTTTGATCACCTGAAAGAGCAGCGTTACGCCATCGCGCCGAGCGTCACCTGGCGTATTACCGATAGCACGCGCCTCGATGTGATGGCCTATCTGCATCGCGATCCGGAAGGCGGCAGCCACTCCGGCCTGCCCTATGAAGGTACCGTGGTGCCGCACGCCGGGGGCAAAATCTCCAACACCTTCTTTGAGGGCGAAGATCAGTACGACAAGTACAAACGCCGTGAAAACATGGTCGGCTATAACTTTGAACATATGTTTGACAGCGGCTGGTCGGTGCGCCAGAAGCTGCGCTACCTGCGTACCAAAGTCGATCTCAATCAGGTTTATGCCTCGGGCTGGCTGAATGAGACCGAGCTGAACCGCGGTTACTCCGGCTCAGATGAGTCCCTCTCGGCGGTGACGCTGGATAACCAGCTGGATGGCAGCGTCGATACCGGTGCGATTAACCACCGTCTGCTGGTGGGCGTTGATTATCAGCATCGCAATAACAACGTCACCTCGTCCTATGGCAGCTTCCCGGCGATCGATGCCTTTAATCCGGTTTACGGTGCCGATCCGCTCTCTATTTCGGTGTATGGCCGCGAAAAGCATAAACTGGAGCAGACCGGGATCTATGTACAGGATCAGATGTCGCTCGATCGCTGGCGTCTGACCCTTGGTGGCCGTCACGATCAGGTGAAGATCACCAACAGCAATAAGATCGGTGACACCCACGATACGCTGGAAAAAGACCATATCAGCAGCCGTGCGGCGCTGATGTACCTCTTCGACAGCGGATTTGCGCCCTACGTCAGCTATTCGACGGCCTTTACGCCGACCAGCTTTACCGATGAGAACGGCAAGATCCTGCAACCGATGAAGGGCAAACAGTGGGAAGCGGGGCTGAAGTTCCAGCCGGAAGGTTCGCAGACCATGTACAGCGCCTCGGTTTACCGCATCAACCAGAACAATATCGCCACCAAAGTGGAGCCGACCGATCCCTACCGCGCTATTGGCGAGATTGAATCTGAAGGGGTTGAACTGGAAGCGGTGGGTCAGCTGACGGATAACCTGCGCTTACAGGCGGCTTACACCTATAACGACATTCGTTATAAGAAAAGCAGCCCCGAAGAGCAGGGGAAACGCGCGGTTTACGCCCCGCGTAATCAGGCCAGCGCCTGGCTGAGCTATGACGTGAAAGCGGGTGCGCTGAATGGCCTGACCCTCGGTTCCGGCGTGCGGTATGTTAACGGCATCACCTCCGATCGTGAGAATACCCACACGCTGCCCTCCTACACGCTGGTGGATCTGGCCGTCGGGTACGATCTGTCGAATGTTGGTCTGAAAGGGCTGAGCGCCCAGGTGAACGTGAATAACCTCACCGATAAGCGCTATGTCGCCGCCTGTAACTCCGCCAACTACTGCTACTTTGGCGCCGAGCGCAGCATCGTTGGCAGCCTCTCTTACGCATTCTGATGTGATAAACCCGGCCTCTGCGCCGGGTTTTTTCTTAGCTGAGATCGACACCTTTATGGCCGAAGAGCCAGGTGACGATAAACCCACCGAGATAGGCCACCACCACGCCCGCCGCATAGACCGCCATCCCGGCATAGATGCCGTGATCGGAGGTCATCAGCGGCAGCGCCACCAGCCCGGAAGGGCCAAACACCGTATTCAACCCGACCGGTAAGCCAAGCCACGCCACGGCACCCATAAAAAATCCGCCGCAGGCACCGCCGATACAGGCGGTAACAAAGGGTTTAACGCGCGGCAGGGTCACGGCGTAGATCAGCGGTTCGCCGACGCCGAGCAGGCCGGGGATGATCGCCCCGCGGATCTGGTTGCGGATCGTCGATTCACGCGCCGCGCGGAAGTAGAGCGCCAGCGCTGCGCCCACCTGGCCGCCGCCCGCCATCGCCAGAATCGGGAAGAGCGAGTTGAACCCCTGCGCATCCATCAGGGCGAAGTAGACGGGAATAAAGCCCTGATGCACGCCAAACACCACGGCAATCAGGAACAGCCCCGCCAGTACCGCGCAGCCAAACGGGTTGCCGTTCAGGTGCAGAAACAGCCACGACATCCCTTTAAACAGCTCGCCGCCGATCGGCATGATCAATGTGAAGGTGAGCGCGCCGGTGATCAGCAGCGTCAGCAGCGAGGTGAGGATCATATCGAGATTGTCAGGCACAAACCGGCGGATCTGCCGCTCGATCCACGCGCCAAGGATCGTGGCGATAAGCACGCCGATAATATTGCCGCGCGGATCGATACTCATGCCGAAGAAGTTATCGATCCCGGA
Source organism: Kosakonia sp. CCTCC M2018092 (assembly GCF_003864115.1). Classification (NCBI taxonomy): domain Bacteria; kingdom Pseudomonadati; phylum Pseudomonadota; class Gammaproteobacteria; order Enterobacterales; family Enterobacteriaceae; genus Kosakonia; species Kosakonia sp. CCTCC M2018092. The sequence continues at coordinate 4,063,648 of NZ_CP034225.1, read as the reverse complement.
GAAGTAGCCGACCGTTGCTTTCGCGTCGTAGCCGAGCACAAACAGCGCGGCGATAATTGCGCCGTTGACGCCGCTGCCGCCAAAGGCTTTTTGCGCGTTGTAGCCAATCAAGATCGGCAGGAAGGTGAACAACCCTTTGCCGAACACTTTCATATAACCGACGACGTGCGCGAGCGCGCTGCTCTTATCCTGCGCGCCAACCGGCAGGCTCTGCTCAATCAGCGTGGCGAAGCCGAGCAGCATCCCGGCGGCGATAAAGCCGGGGATAAGCGGTGTGAAAATGGTGGCGAATTTCGCCAGAAACTGATGCAGGCCGCTGGTCTGCTTCGCCTTCATCTGCTGTTTGGTGTCGCGGGCGACCTCTTTAAGCGAGGCCGATTCAGTGGGCGCGTTGTCACGGCTGATTAAGAGACTCATCATCTCAGCCGCGGTTTGCGCTTTGCCGGGGCCCACGATGATCTGCAACTGATCGTCGCTGTTTACCACGCCGAGTACGCCCGGCAGTGCCTGTAGCCCGGCCTTGTCGACAAGCGTGTCGTTATGCAGCGCCAGGCGCAGGCGTGTCATGCAGTTACCGCAGCTTTTGATATTCGCTTCGCCACCAACCCGTTGCAGGATGGAGGCGATCAGTTCCGGCGTGATTTTGGCCATCACTTCACTCCTGCGTGGGCCAGCGCCTGGCGAATAAACCCGCCGTTATCCGCGAGCAAACGGGCGGCCTCTTCGGCGTCAACCTGCGCCAGCACCATCAGGATGGCGGTTTTGCAGTGGCCGTTGCTGGCCTGTAGCGCGTGCTTCGCCTCGTCGCTGTCGCAGCCGGTGGCTTCCATGACAATATTGACCTGGCGCTGCACCAGCTTCTGGTTTGTCGCTTCTACGTCTACCATCAAGTTGCCGTAGACTTTGCCGCTGCGGATCATCGCCCCGGTGGTGAGCATATTGAGCACCAGTTTTTGCGCCGTGCCCGCTTTCATGCGCGAGGAGCCGGTAACCACTTCCGCGCCGACCACCGGCGTAATGGCGATATCGGCAATCTGCGTCATCGGGCTACCGGCGTTGCAGGTCAGCGATACGCTGGTGGCATGCAGGCTTTTGGCGTACTCCATGGCGGCAATCACATAGGGCGTGCGCCCGCTGGCGGCGATGCCGACCAGCACGTCGTTGGCGTTGAAATTGAGGGATTTGAGATCCTCGACGCCGAGCGTCAGGCTATCTTCGGCGTTCTCCACCGCCTGCAAAATCGCGCGATGTCCGCCAGCAATGAGGCCGACAACCTGCTCACGCGGCGTACCGTAAGTGGGCGGGCATTCGCTGGCATCCAGAATGCCTAAACGCCCGGAGGTGCCCGCACCGCAGTAGATCAGACGCCCGCCCTTTTTGAAGGCGCTGACAATCGCATCGACCGCCTGCGTAATCGCCGGGATCACCTGCTCAACCGCCAGCGCGACCTTCTGATCTTCACGGTTAATCACCCGTAACATCGCCTCGGTATCAAGCATGTCGATATTGGCGCTGGCGCTGTTGCGGCCTTCGGTCGTCAATGTGGATAGATCAATGTTCATCACGTCTCACTTCACTCTGCGTTATGACTTTCTGCCTGCCGCTGCGCGGCCACGGCAACCGAAAAAGGAATAATATATTATTCATAACTATCAATTTAAGAATAATTTATTCTTACACGGGGCGCGAAACGAGAGTGTGACGCTGCTCATGCTGCGCATAAGTCATCATTAAGCGGCGCGTCAGCGCTGATGAAAAGTGAAAATGGCCTGCACCAGCGCATCCGGATCGAGCTCAAGTTCGCCAGCGTTAAGCGCTGCGCGAAGGCGTTCAATCTTAGGCTGGTCAACCTCCGGCAATTGATCAAGGTCGGCCTGCGCCTGGTTAAGCAAAAAGAGGGTCGCGTCAGAAAATGGGGGCGCTGTCATGATGTGCGTCTCACAGAGGGCGGTTAACGTTGGCGGCTATCTGGCTACCTAAAACGACCACCGTCGCTGCAAACTTAATCCCCGGGTTTTTGCTTAATCCCGCTCCAGCTGATAGCGAAAAATCATGCCATTTTGCTGACAGACCAGCGGCACACCGTCGGGTGCAATCTGCTGCATGGCGTTCTCTGAATAGGTGAGCAGATCAACATTGTTGGTCACCATGCGGTTACCTTTTGCCGGGTTGAACAGCACCGGTGCGTAGGCAAAATAGTGTTTACCATAGCGCTGGCGCGTGTGGACAAAGTTACTTTTGAGCATAAAGGCCGCATCGTGCGGGCTGCTGAGCGTGCTGACAATAATATTGCCCGCCGTGCTGATGCGCGAATCGTAGATCTCCTGTTGGTGCAGCATCAAATCATAAAACCCCACCTGCTGTACGATCTCCCCCGTCTGATAAAGGGCGCGCTGTTCGCACTGGAAAACGATGCCGCAGGCCAGCGCCGCCAGAGTGGTGGCAAGCAGTAATAGTGACTGTTTATTGGCGGTGACAAAGTGCCATTTCATCCATTTTTCTCCGTGTCTCACTCATGATCAGCTTATTTAATAACGCCGTGTCGGAGCGCCAGTGGTCAATTTGCATCACCAGTACCCGCTGCTCGCAGGGAGTATGTATGCGGAAGGTATAATTCAGAGTTTGGTTCTGGCTTCGATAATAAATAGCAATACGCAGCGCCTTCTGCTTTGCCTGCCGATTAAGCCGGGTATAGCTCTCTTTTAAGCGATCATAAATAGCCGTCGGCTCTTTCATTGTTTCGCCCGGTGCCAGCAGCGCAAAAATACGCAGATGGCTGTAGATATTTTTCGCCACCTCTTTTGCCACTATTTTGTTGTTATAGGTGAGCGCCAGATAGCCGCTACAGAGAGTGCTGAATATTAAGATCAGCATAATAAGCAGGACCTTTATGTAGGGAAAAGGTTGCGCAGCAACAGGCGTCTGTTGCCGGGGTGGCGGGGGGAAGGCAGGTGGCGTCTCCTGCGGGGGAATATCGATTTCAGGCGCGGCAGGGCGCGGGTCTGGCGGCGGCCCACTGACCAGAGGGCGGCAATATTTTGCCTCCAGCACATAGCCCTGTTTCGGGATGGTGCGAATGATTCGCTGCTGCTTGCCGTTATCCGCCAGGGCGGTACGCAGCGTGTGGATGGCGTTGGGCAGGCTATGGCTACCGACTACGCGATCTTCCCATACCTGCGCAGTCAACTCCTCATGGGAGAGGATCTCGCCGGGGTGTTGCTGCAAAACAGCCAGCAGTCTGAGCGGGTGCGTTCCCAGCCGTCTCTCCTCGCCGGTCACCACATGGTGGATCGCGCCTGAGGCGGGAACGATGACCCAGTTATTCACGGTGCAATTGGTTTTATTCATAAAAGGTTAACGATTGAGGCCAATCCGGCAGAGGCATATCACAAGAAATAATGTCGTCGGCTGAATCGGATAAATAACAGAATAAATATTCGTAGTTCACCGGTTTGTGGCGTTAATAATACGGAAGGCGAAGCGTAAATTACATGTGATTTCATTAGTTGCCGCTTTTCAAAGGATTAAAAAACGGGTTTGTGGTGTATTGTTTGACGCCGTTGAGGAGCGCTTTTGTGAGTTATTCGCTACTTCTCTTCTCATTTTGTTAATTAGGTGTTGCCGAAACTTTTTATTAATTGTTTTATCCGCTGTTCCTCATACGTAATGTAAATGATGAATTTAACTGCCGCAAAAACCTTAAATCCCGCTGATGAAGCGCGTTATATCAGTGATTATTTGCCGCTGGTACATAAAGTCGTCAAACAGTTCAGCTGGCAGACCAGCAGCGTAATGAGCAAAGAGGATATGCGGCAGATTGCCCTGATGGGGTTGCTGGCCTCGCTGCGCCGCTATGGCCCGCCGGACGCGCAGTTCGCCGGTTACGCCATTCAGCGTATTCGCGGCGCGGTGCTGGATGAGTTACGCCAGCAGGACTGGCGGCCGCGCAGGCTGCGTCAACAGACGCATAAGCTGACGGATGCGATCCGCGAGATCACCCGTGAGCTGGGGTATGAGCCGCGCTTTGAGGAGCTGAGTGAACGGCTGTCGGTGACGCCGGAAGCCTGGCAGCAATATCTGCTGCTGCACTCGGCCAGTGCGCTGGAGAGCCTGGATAACCTGCTGGAGAGCGATCTGCACGCCAGCGCGCTCTATAGCCGCCAGCTCGAGGATGAACTGCTTCCCGCCTACACGTTACGCAGCGCGGTAGCCAGCCTCGACAAGCGTGAGCAGCTGATCCTCGCGCTCTATTACCAGCATGAACTGAGCCTGAAAGAGATTGCGCAGGTGATCGGCGTATCGGAAGCGCGTGTTTGCCAGCTTAATAAAGTGATTGCCCAGAAGGTTCAGGCGTTTACTCGTCAATAAACGCGCTATCCGCGGTGCTGGCTGTAGCCGGTGCTTACGTTTAACTCGTTGGTTTAAATGTGTTGTTCTTGTGAAAGCTGTGATTTTGTCATCCATCGTCGCCCCCAGTCGGAGCTTGCTCCGAGGGTTTTTGGGGCTTTTTTTTACTCTTCTTGTGCTGTCGCTGGCAACCGGGTGTGTGCAAACCCCCTCGCGCACGGCGAAGCCAGTATCAACCGCGTCTGAGACGAATGCGCAGACAACTGCCGCGCATCAGCAGGCGCAGCGAAAAGCGCGCGTTCGCGCATCGTTACTTACGGTGATGAACCGCCTGGAGAAACAGCTCGGTAAACCTTACGTGCGCGGCGGCGTCTCACCGCAGCGGGGGTTCGACTGTAGCGGGCTGGTGGTCTACGCCTATAACAAAGTGTTGGATCGAAAACTGCCGCGCACCACCCGTGCGATGTTCAGGGATAAGGGGCTGAAAAAAGTAGCCCGCCATAAACTTCGCCGCGGCGATCTGGTGTTCTTCCGCAGTAAAACGCGCGGCCCGGCGGATCACGTTGGCGTCTATCTTGGCAACAATACCTTTATCGAAGCGCCGCGCAGCGGGCTGAAGATCCGTATCAGTAACCTGACCAATGATTACTGGCAGGATCACTACCTCGGCGCGCGGCGTATTCTGACTAACGAGGCGATTCTCTGAGGCTACGCCTCCAGCGCATTGTGGATCGCCGCGCCCAGCTGCTTGATCGCTTCCCGTCTCTCTTCATCCGGCGGCAGGGCGCAGTTGAGGCGCAGGCAGTTGCGATACTTGCCGGAAGCCGAAAAGAGCGAACCGGGTGCGATCTGAATTTTTAAGCGACAGAGCGCGCGGGAAACGCAGACCATATCGACGCTTTCCGGCAGTTCGACCCACAGCAGAAATCCCCCTTGCGGGCGCGTTACGCAGATATTGCATGGAAAATATTGCCGTACCCAACAGGTGTAGATCGCCAGCCGCTGCTGGTACACCTGACGCATCCGGCGTACGTGGCGGTGATAGTGCCCGTCACGGATAAACGCCGCTACCGCCAGTTGGGTGGAGGGAACGTTGGTGCCGATGGCGGCATATTTTTTATGGATCACCCGATCCAGATAGCGCCCCGGCGCGATCCAGCCAATACGCAGACCCGGTGCCACGGTTTTGGTCAGTGAACTGCAGAGCAGCACGCGGCCATCGATATCGTAGGATTTGATGGTGCTCGGGCGCGGATAATCGGTGGCCAGCTCGCCATAAATATCATCCTCGAAAATGACAATATCGTGGCGCTGGGCCAGCGACAGCGCCGCTTTTTTGCGTGCTTCCGGCATGACAAACCCGAGCGGGTTCTGGCAGTTGGGCACCAGGATCACCCCTTTGATCGGCCACTGCTCCAGCGCCAGTTCCAGCGCTTCAATGCTGATCCCCGTTTCCGGATCGGTCGGAATTTCAATCGCTTTGATATCCAGCCCGCGCAGCAGCTGCATGGTGCCGTAGAAGCAGGGCGACTCGACGGCGACAATATCGCCGGGGCCGCAGACCGCCATCAGCGCCAGTGACAGCGCCGGGTGGCAGCCCGCGGTGATAACAATCTCTTCGGCGTTTAACGAGGTGCCACCATCAAGCATCAGGCGGGCGATCTGTTCGCGCAGCTCCTGCTGGCCGGGCAGGGGGTCATAGCTGAGTGCATCCATCACCTGGTGCTGCGCGATGCGGCTCATCTCTTTCCACAGCGGTTTGAGGGTCGGCTGGTTAAGGTCCGGTGCGCCGCCGCCGAAAGCGACAATCTCTTTATCGGTGCGCGCATCAAGCAGAGTTAGCACTTCATCCCACTGTGTGACGTCAACCGGGCGCTGTACCGGGCGCGACATCGCCGGCACCGGCGGTTTGGCTTTGCGCGGCGCGACAAAGTAGCCGGAGCGCGGCTGCGGAGTGATTAACTGCAACGTCTCCAGTACCTGATAGGCCTGCTGTACGGTGCTGATACTGACGCCATGCTCCTGGCTCAGGCTGCGCACCGAAGGCAATTTTTCACCGTGGCGATATAAGCCGTGTTCAATGCGCTCTGCCAGCAAAGTGGCCAGATGTTGGTAGCGGGTCATGCTGTATCCTAAAAAGTCACCATACAGTTGCGAAAAACAGTACAGATCGGGCGAGAAAGCGGCGTGCAGATCCCTTTTTACGGCATCTGTATGGTAAAGAAAACTATTTTCTGAGTCTGTATTGTGCAGGGCGATCGCAGCGAAGATAGAGCTCTTTTCAGGCGAGGAGAGCAACATGGAATTTTTCGAAAATCGACCACGGCGCCCGTTTTCCGGGTTTGTTTTACTCTGGCGCCAGCTGCGGCGCTGGCACCTGTTGGCGAAAACCCGACGCGAACTGCGCAGGCTGAGTGACGAACAGTTAAGGGATATGGGACTAAGACGCAGCGATATAAGCTGAAGGCAAAACGGGCGCTGGAAATATCTGGTGGTTCCCGCCCACCCTGCGTTGGGCTATGCTTAGCTCCATAACCTGAAGGGAGAGAGCCCATGCATTTTATTACTAACCACGATGATGACGACAAAAAAGAGAAAGAAGCGGGCAATGCCAGCCAGCTGATGCAGCAGAAACTGCTGGATGCGCGTTCGATCATCATCTCCGGTGAGATCAACCAGGCGCTGACTGAGAAAGTGGTAACCCAGCTTCTGCTGTTACAGGGCATCAGCGATGCGCCGATCAAAATCTATCTCAACAGCCAGGGCGGCCATGTCGAAGCGGCAGATACCATCCACGACATGATCAAATTCATCACTCCGGAAGTGCACATCATCGGCACCGGCTGGGTCGCCAGCGCCGGGATCACCATCTTCCTCGCGGCGAAAAAAGAGCATCGCTACTCGCTGCCGAACACCCGCTTTATGATCCACCAGCCGCTGGGCGGCGTGCGTGGTCAGGCGAGCGATATCGAAATCGAAGCCAAAGAGATCATCCGTACCCTTGAGCGTGTGAACCGCATGATTGCTGACGCGACCGGCCAGCCGGTGGAGAAAGTGAAGCAGGACACCGATCGCAACTTCTGGATGAACACTAAAGAAGCGATGGATTACGGCATTGTCTCCCGCGTGGTCAACTCCTACGCCGATCTCAACCTCGACTAATCGACTGTGCTTTTCTGAGGCGGGAACTCTCTCGCCTCATCATTTTCCTGATTCTGTTTCGCACCCCTGACGCCTTTCTCAATGGAGTGATGGCATGAAAAAAAGTATCACCGCGGCGCTGATAACCGCAGCGACCCTGAGCCTTCCCGCGCTGTCGGCACCTGCCAGCGTCTCGTTCGAACATAAAGACTGGCAAGTGGTGTGCGATAACACCCTGACCTGCCGCGCTGCGGGTTACAGCACGGAAGAGGATGCCTCCGGCTCGGTGTTGATCACCCGTAAAGCGGGGCCGCAGACGCCGGTTTCCGTGCAGGTGGTGCTGGCAGATATGGATGGCAGTGAACCGCCGCCGAAGCTGGCGCTGTGGATTAACGGTAAATCCCTCGGGGCGTTAACCCCCGGCGATAACGACACCTGGCGTCTGACGGACGAGCAGGCAGCGCAGATGATTGCTGCGGTGAAGGGCAGCGGCAAGGTGGTCTTTAAAGGCGGTGCGAAACCGTTTGTGCTCTCAGGCGACGGCGCGTCTGCCGCGCTGCTGAAGATTGACGATGTGCAGGGGCGCGTCGGCACGCCGGGCGCACTGAGTAAAAAAGGCAATAAGCCCGAAACCTCGGTTACCGCTGCGATCCCCGCTCCGGTGATCCTGGCCGCGCCGGTCAGCAAGGAAAACGCGCGCGCCCTGAGTGCCGCTGAAGCAAAAGAACTCACGCCCCGGCTGCTGGCGGCCATCGCTAAAGATGATGACTGTGGCCGGCTCTCCAGCCCGGAAGAGGAGGTGATCAAGGGCGAAAATGATCTCACCCTGACGCCGCTGGACGCAAAACATGGCCTGGTGTCCACACTCTGCTGGCGTGCTGCCTACAACGAAGGGTATGGCTACTGGCTAGTCGACAATGCCCTGAAAGAGAAACCGCAGTTCATCACCAGCTCGGGAACGGACTACAGCGACGGTGCCATCACTCTCGCTCAGCGCGGGCGCGGGATTGGCGACTGCTGGGCATCAGCCGAGTGGGTGTGGGACGGCGAAGCGTTTCGTAAGAGCAGCGGAAGCACTACCGGCCTGTGCCGCGGCATTCGCGCGGGCGGTGCCTGGGATCTCCCCGAGTTTGTCGCCGAGGTGAAAGCCGCGAAATAACCCTCTGAGCACCGCCGGGACAGGTTGCGTGAAGCGCGGCGGTGTTCTTCTCTTTCATCCCCAACGGCTTTCGCAACAGTGAGTACGCCTATGTTAACTACCCTTAACCACCTTACGCTTGCGGTCAGCGACCTGGCGCGCAGCGTTGATTTCTACCATCATTTGCTCGGCCTGAAGCTGCATGCGCGCTGGGATAACGGCGCGTATCTCACCTGCGGCGATATCTGGATTTGTCTCTCCGTCGATGAGGCGCGCCGGGTTGTTCCTGCCGATCAAAGCGATTACACCCATTACGCCTTCAGCATTGACGAGGGCGAACTGGCGGCGTTTATCACCCGGCTGGAGCAGGCGGGCGTGGTGAGCTGGAAGGTGAACAAAAGCGAAGGGGCGTCGTACTACTTCCTTGACCCGGACGGCCACAAGCTGGAAGCACACGTCGGCAATCTGGCGCAGCGTCTGGCGGCTTGTCGCGCGAAGCCCTATAAGGGAATGGTGTTTTTTGATTGACCTCCTCGCCTTTCACAATCCATGCTCTTTGCCCCGCCGTTTCTTGATAGTTACCCTGATAACCTTTATCGTGCCCCTCCGCTAATGTGAGGGGATGTAATGACCGAAGATGAACTGTTTGCCCGCCGACCGCTGGGAATGCGCATGGCAATGGTGGTGCGCCAGTGGCGAGCAACCATTGATCATGCCCTGCGCGACACCGGCATCACTCAGTCGAGCTGGACGGTGCTGATGCAGTTGCAGCAACTGGGGGACAATATTTCGGTCAGCGAGCTGGCGGAAGTGCAGGGCATTGAGCTGCCGCCGCTGATGCGCACGCTCGCCCAACTGGAGACTCAAGGGTTGATTGCGCGTACGACATCGCCGTACGACAAGCGCATCCGCCTGCTGAAATTGACCGCCAAAGGGTGTGCTCTGCTGGAGAAAATCACGCAAGTGATTGAAGCCTGCCAGCTGCGGGCGACGAAGAGTATCCCGGCGGAAGATCTACAAAAGTTCAGCGCCACGCTGAGCCAACTCGCCTGTAATCTGCGCGTGATGCGCGAAGAAGATAATAAAACCGAATAAGAAAATGATGACGCCTGAACAAAAATTTGCCCGCTGGGTAAGGGTCAGTATTGCCTCTTTCCTGCTGATGTTTGTCTATTTTATTGTCGCCGATATCTGGATCCCGCTGACGCCGGACTCCACCGTGATGCGCGTAGTGACGCCGGTTTCCGCCCGCGTCTCTGGCTATGTTTCTGAGGTCTACGTGCAGAACAACAGCCGGGTGAAGCGCGGCGATCTGCTCTACCGACTCGACGCGACTCCCTTTGAAAACCAGGTTGAAGCCGCTGAGATTGCGCTGGCGCAGGCGCGTTTGACCAATCAACAGCTCGACGCGCAGATCGCTGCCGCGCAGGCGAGCCTGAAAACTGCCCAACTGACGGCGCAGAATAATCGCGTCACCTTTGAGCGCTATCAGCGCCTCGGCAAAATGCAGAGTGTCTCGCAGTCCGATCTCGATAACGTGCGCACCACCTGGCAGGGGAGCGAGCAGTCGGTGACGAACCTTAACGCCAGCATTGAAGCGCTGCGCATTCAGCGTGGTGAACGTGATGAAGCGCATAACGTCACGCTGCAAAAATACCGCAACGCCCTGCAACAGGCGCAGCTGAACCTTGGCTGGACGCAGGTGCGCGCCGAAGCAGACGGCACGGTCAGCAACCTGCAACTCAGCCCCGGTTTTTATGCCCAGGCGGGCGGCGCGTCGCTGGCGCTTGTGCATGAAAAGAGCGATATCGTCGCCGATTTTCGTGAAAAGAGCCTGCGCCATACCCATGTCGGCACCGATGCGACGGTAGTATTTGATGCGCTGCCGGGCCAGGTTTTTCATGCGCATGTCACCAGCAGCGATGCGGGCACACTCGCCGGGCAGGAAGCGGTAAACGGCCAGCTTTCGGAGCCGGAAACTTCCAACCGCTGGGTGCGCGATGCGCAGCGTATGCGTATCCATGTGGCGCTGGATGAGCCGCTGCCAAAAGAGTTGCCGACCGGCGCACGCGCCACGGTGCAGCTCTATAACAGCGAAGGGATCTTCGCCCGCTTCTTCTCCGGGCTGCAAATCCGCCTGGTAAGCCTGCTGCACTATGTCTATTAACACGCTGGCCCGCGTCTTTACGCCGCACGGCAATATCGTCTACACGGCGAATGATTTTCGCCAGACGCTGCGCATCGTTTTCTCCGGGATGATCGCCCTGAGCGTGTCGAGCTTTTACAACACGCAGTATGGCGTCTTCTATGTTATCTACCCGGTGATGCTGCTGTCGCTGGTGCCGGTCTTTAACCGCCATGTCGCCAAACAGTTTGTATTCAGCGCGGTAATTAACTGCATCGAAATGGTGTTTATCATCGGCTATCTGATGCAGTGGCCGGTGATCATGACGCTGGTGGTGTTTGGGCTCTACGTGATGCGTTTTCGCTTTATGAGCAAAGGCCCGCTGTTTCTCTTTGGTTCTACCGGCGTGGTGTGCCAGAGCACGATGCTCAACTTTATGAGCTACCCGTCGAGCGACTGGCATACGCTGCTCTTTTCCAATATTGAGGCCAGTATTATGGCCGTCGCCCTTAGTGCGCTGATGCACTTTCTGCTGCCGGACGTCGAGCCGCGCACCCGCCCGCCGCTGATTGAGAAAAATGCCGCGCGGGTGCGCCACGAATCGCTGCTCTCCGGCACGGTGGCGACGATGATTTTTGTTGTCTTCCAGATGAGCGATTTGAGCGATTCCCTTTCGGCATTGATGGCGGGGATTTTGATCCTCTTTCCGATGCACTATCGCGGGTCGGTGTTGAGTTCTTTGTGGCGCGTGGTGGGCGTAGTGCTGGCGTGTCTCTATATCCTGCTGGTGCAGCTGATTCTCTATAACCACAGCAGCCATATGCTGTTGATGATGCCGCTGATCGGCCTTGGGCTGGCGTTTAGCGCGCGGCTGCATGTGATGGAGAAGGTGGGGGCAGGCGTCGGTTTCGCCAGCGTCACCACCATCGGCATTATGTTTGGCCAGAACCTGCATCCGGACACCGACCTGGTGTTCAGTGATTTGTATCGTATTGTCTCCGTCACCGTTTCGCTGGTGGTGACGCTTACGATGGTTTATCTGGTGCACCTGATTTTGAACCGCTTTGAAGCGACACGGTTTGTGATTGAGGAGTGAACCCATTGCCGGATGGCGCTGCGCTTATCCGGCCTACGATTCGCGTGCAGGGTGCTTTTGTAGGCCGGATAAGGCGTAAGCCGCCATCCGGCAACTCACAGGGCAGAGAGGTTTAAGAGCGCCGGGATCTGCGACAAGAGGTACAAAATCAGGCCGATACAGCCGCCGACCAGCGTGCCGTTAATGCGGATAAATTGCAGATCCTTGCCGATATTCAGCTCCACCTGGTAAGACATATCCCGCGCATCCCAGCTCTTCACCGTGTCGCTAATATGACGCGTCAGGAAAGCCGAAAACTCCGGTGCTACGCGATGGGCCGCCTGCTCGAGGTGCTCGTTAAGCGAGGCGCGCAGCGCGCCGTCCGCCAGCAGCGTTTCGCCAAACCACAGCCCGGCTTCGCTGATGCGCTTTTGCATCTTTGAATCGTCAGACTGCATATCCGCTTTCATCCAGTTGCGCAGATCGCCCCACATCTCGCCGACGTAGCGGTTAAAGGCCTCATCGTTCTTCAGATACTCTTTGATGTTTTCCGCGCGCTCCGCCATCTCCGGATCGCTTTTCAGGTTAGCGATCAGTTTCATCGTCGCGCGATCGAACGCCTGGCGGATCTGGTGCGTGCGATCGGCATTGATATCATCCAGCAGAGAGTTGACGGCATCGGAGACCAGCGCCGCGCTCTGCTCCCCCAGCCACTCTTTCGGCAGCACTTTCGCTTTCACCGGATGGTCGGTCTCCAGCCAGTGCACCACCTGGCGGGCAATAAAGGTGCGCGTACTCTCCCGCTGTAACAGCGCAATCAACTGAGTAATCAACGTATCCAGCAGTTTCTGATGGCGATTATTACGCGTCAGGCTCTCCAGCATCAGGGCGCTGGTTTGCGTTAAGTCGACTTTATCGATCGCTTTATGCACCGCCCGGCGGATCAGCCGCTGAATACGGCTGTCATCGGTCATCTCGAGAAAGCCGCTCATCACTTGCAACAGATGCGTGCCGACGCGCTGCGCGTTCTCCGGCTGGCTGAACCAGACGCCGATCATCTGCGCGGGCTGATGCCGCTGAATCAGCGCCACCAGCGATTGGGTATCCAGAAACTTCTCCTGCACAAACTGACCGAGATTGTCGCCAATCCGGTCTTTATTGCGCGGAATAATCGCCGTATGGCGGGAGATAAACGGCAGCGGTACGCGGCGAAACAGCGCCACCACCGCAAACCAGTCGGCCAGCGCGCCGACCATCGCCGCTTCGGCAATGGCTTTGACCCCGCTCACCCAGAAGTTCGGCGGCAGAAAGAGAGTGGTAACAAATACCGCGGCGGCGACCAGCAGCAGCGACAGCGCCAGTCGTTTGGCGCGCTTCAGTTCAGCTAATTTTTCCATCTGATAAGCATAGAGCGAGACGAGGCGAAGGTGCAAAGAATCAATTTTGTAGCTACACTGTGCCCACAAATACACAGGAGGTTATATGGATTCTGTTATCCGATCGCGTATCGACAGCGAACTTAAAGCACGCGCCGGGCTGGTGCTTGAAAATTGCGGCCTCAACTGGAGCACGGCGATACGTCTGTTTGCTGAGCAAATTGTTAAAAACGAAGGGATACCCTTTGAAATCAGTACGAAACCAACCGCCCGGTTACGTAACGCAATGAGAGAGGCCGAAGAGATCGCCGCGCAAAAGCAGGGACGCTTTGAGAGTGTTGAACAGCTAATGGACAGCTTAAACGATGGGAAAGAGTAAACGCGCGCGCCTGCCATTCCGCTCCGATTACACCAAAACCTTTGTGAAGGCCTGGGAGCGATACAACAAAGCGGGACGCCGGGATATGCATGAGACGGCAGCTATCATGTCGATGGTGCTCTCCGGCAACCCGCTTCCCGCTCAATATAACGATCATGCTTTAACCGGAAATATGCAGGGGTTTCGCGAACTGCATATCGGCGGCGACTATCTGCTGGTCTATCGCCTTGATGATGAAAAGCATCTGGTGGTATTCACCGATTTGGGTACCCATGCCGAGCTATTCGAATAACGCTTTACAGGGTTTTCCATAAGATCCACCCGCCAAACACCATCAGCACTACGCCCGCGATGCGCTCTATCCAGCAGATGCTGCGGCTCAGACGCCGTTGCAGCGCAGGCAGGCCAATCAGGCTGACCAGCGCTAAATCCCACAGCAGTACCACCATCACCATCCAGATCCCGCTGGCCGATTGTTGCAGTAGCGTCACATCCGGGCCGAGCAGGGCGGTCATCAGCGCCAGGTAGAAGAGGGCGTTTTTCGGGTTGAGAAGCGCCGAGCCGAGGCCAAGTAAAAACTGTTTACCGATGCCGGGGCAGCGCTGACGCGTCTCATCCAGCGCCAGCGTTTGCGGGCGGCTGCGCACCAGGTGTGAGCCAATCCACAGCAGATAAAGCGCGCCGAGCAGTTCAATGGCGGTAAACAGACCGCTGTAGTGGCGCAGCGCGCTGGCCCCGATAATCACCAGCAGAATATAGAGCGCGTTACCAAAAGCGATGCCGAGGCAGAGCCCGGCGCTGCCGCGCAGGCGGTAACGAATGGCGTAACCTATCAGCAGGAAAAAGTCCGGGCCGGGGCTGAGCAGCGCGACAAAATGCGCCAGCGCCAGAGCGGGAAAAGCGGCGGGAAAGATATCCATAGTGACCTCGCATAAACATTGCGGTCACCATAGCCGCTGCGCGGCGCTATTTATTGTCTGATATTGATCCCTGCGCGTACTGGCGCGGCGTGGCGGCGGTGTAGCTGACAAAGGTTTTATGGAAGTGGCTCTGGTCGGCAAAACCGCTCTGGTAGCCGACATCTGCCAGCTTATCCCCGGCGCGCAGCCGGCTTTTGGCAAACTCGACGCGGGCGAGGTTAAGAAAGCTGCCGGGCGTTAAACCGGTGTCACGCTTGAAGGTGCGGATCAGCGTCTCTTTGCGCAGTGAAAAGGCGTGGGCCAGCGCATCCAGCGTCGGCGGCTGCTGCAAATTCTCCTGCAATGCCATCTGCACCTGCTTGCTGATCGCGCGGAGTGGTTCATCGTCAGGCACATTCGGTAAGGCGGTGAGCAAAGCCCTGATGGCATCCGGTAATGGCTGCGTCTGGTTGTTCTCCATCAGCGCGACAATATGCAGGAAGTGTTCGAACAACTGCGGATCGCGAATCACCTGCCGGGCGCGGTTTTCATCTGCCAGATAGAGCATATGGTAGCTGCGCGGCTGCCCGGCAAGCGGGTTGCAGCTATGCGGCGTCAGGGCTGGAATCACAATCAGATCGCCTGGCCGCAGCAGGTACTCCTGCTGGTGGCAGACGCAGCGGGTCTGGCCGTCGATAATCGCACCGATGGAGAGCTCCGCGTGGCGGTGGCGCTTATAGGCCTGCGTGCTGTTGCGGGTGCTGCGCAGCTCCACGCCGGGCAGCGCCGCGGAGCGGCAAAAGGTTTGTGCGATATCGCGAGTCACGGCTATTCGTCATCTCGGTCTGGAGCGGTTTTCCGGTATAACACAGCGCATCAGGTAACGTGAAACGCGTTATGCAAAAGCCGCCACATATGGTGGGCGCGGGTTAATCGTCACGGTTTCCAGCGGCGCAGCGGCGTATCGCGCTCGTAGGGCATCGGCGTCGGGTAAGCGATAAATTCGACGATGCTGCCCCACGGTGTGCGGCCATAGCAAAAACAGTTGCCGTCGCCCTTTTCGGTCGGGAAACCGAGCGGCTGCGGCCCGGTAAAGACTTCGCCACCGGCATCGGCAAACTGTTTCAGCGCGGCGTCGATATCGTCGACATAGACCGCAAAGTGTTGCAGGCCAAAGTCGTTCGCCCGCAGCGGTTCACGTTGCGAAGGCCCCTGCATTTCAAACAGCTCAATACCCGGCCCATGTTGCAGCTTGAGCATGCTGACCGCTTTGATCACCGTGCCCGGCACCAGCCGCAGCGTCTTTTGTTGCGCTTCGCTATCAATATCCTCATCTTCCGGTGCCACGGACTGGTAAATCAGCTCCGCACCTAATGCCTCGGTAAGAAAACGGGTAGCGGCTTTTATATCCGGCACGGTAATACCAATATGATCAATTCCGCGAACGCTCTGCTGCATATTTTCCTCCTGTTATTTGTCTGGTATTAAGCATAGCGGATGCAGGCGCGCTGGAAATAAAGCGGCGTTAATTAAGCTTTAATTGAACAAAAATTGACAGGAAAGAGCATTTATTTACTTATCCAGAAATATTACAGGGTTAAATAAGGTTTGGTTACTTGATAAATAATGTAACTTGTTGGTTATTAATTAATTTCGTCATTTTTATATTTCCTGCTGGCAAAAATATCACGCTAAATGAAACATAAGAACACTCCGGATATACTCAACTTTACTTCACGCCTCCTGACGCTTTACTACCCTTATTACCCTAAGCGGTAAATTAAGGAGACCCATATGGCTTACCAGACAGTGAATCCTTTCAACAATCAGCTGATTAAAGAGTATCCGAACCATAGCGATGCCGATATTGAGGCGACGCTGCGCCAGGCTGACGCCCTTTACCACTCCGGGTGGGCAAAAGGGAGCATCGACCAGCGGCTGCCGGTACTGCATAAACTGGCTGACCTGCTGGAGAGCCATCAGGAGGAGCTGGCAAAAATCGCCACCCAGGAGATGGGGAAACTGATTGCCCAGAGCCGTAGCGAGGTGCAGATCTGTGCGCAGATCGCCCGTTACTATGCGGATAACGCGAAAAAATTCCTCGCCCCGGTGAAATATGACACCGAACTGGGTGATGCCTGGGTTGAGCACCATCCGATCGGCATCATCATGGCGGTCGAGCCGTGGAACTTCCCATACTACCAGCTCATTCGCGTGCTGGCCCCGAACCTGGCTGCCGGTAACCCGGTAATTTGTAAGCACGCCAGCATTGTGCCGCACTGCGCCGAAGCCTTCGCCCATCTGGTGCGTGAAGCGGGTGCGCCGGAAGGGGCATGGACCAACCTGTTTATCTCTTCCGATCAGGTCTCGGCGATTATCGCCGACCCACGTGTACAGGGCGCAGCCCTGACCGGCTCGGAAAAAGCGGGTAGCGCAGTGGCGTCGCAGGCGGCGAAGCACATTAAAAAATCGACCCTCGAACTGGGCGGTAACGATGTCTTTATCGTGCTCGACGATGCCGATCTGGAGAAGGCGGTGAAAACCGGTGTGCAGGCGCGTCTGGCTAACGCCGGGCAGGTCTGTACGGCGGCAAAACGCTTTATCGTGCACCAGAAGGTGGCGGATCAGTTCCTGCGCCAGTTCACTGACGCTTTCCAGCAGGTGAAGATGGGCGACCCGCTTGATGAGAGCACCACGCTTGGGCCATTGTCGTCGAAAGATGCGCTGGAAACCCTCAGCAAACAGGTGAGCGAAGCGGTGCAGAAGGGGGCAAAACTCCACTTCGGCGGTAAACCGGCGAACAGCGAAGGCAACTTCTTTGAGCCGACGATTCTGACCCACATTACCCGTGACAACCCGGCGTATTTCGAAGAGTTCTTCGGGCCGGTGGCGCAGATTTATGTGGTGCAGGACGATGAGGAGGCGGTGCGCCTGGCGAACGACTCCCATTATGGACTCGGCGGGGCGATCTTCAGCCGCGATATTGAGCGGGCGAAAGAGATGGCGTCGCGGATTGAAACCGGGATGGTATACATCAACTGGCTGACCGATACTGCGGCGGAGCTGCCGTTCGGCGGGGTGAAACGTTCGGGCTTTGGGCGTGAGCTGTCGGATCTGGGGATCAAAGAGTTTGTGAACCAGAAGCTGGTGGTGGTGCGTCAATAGCCGTAGCTGGCATCGTTTGCCGGATGGCGCTTGCGCTTATCCGGCCTACGCGCAACCCCATATCCATTGTGTGCCGCCATTCGGTTTTGCCGGATGGCGGCTTTGCCTTATCCGGCCTACGCACGACCTCATATCCATTTTGGGCCGCCATTCGTTTTGCCGGATGGCGCTTGCGCTTATCCGGCCTACGCACGACCTCATATCCATTGTGGGCCGCCATTCGTTTTGCCGGATGGCGGCTTTGCCTTATCCGGCCTACGCGCAACCCCATATCTATTTTGGGCCGCCATTCGTTTTGCCGGATGGCGCTTGCGCTTATCCGGCCTACGCACGACCTCATATCCATCTTGGGCCGCCATTCGGTTTTGCCGGATGGCGGCGTTGCCTTATCCGGCGTACGTACGTGCTGCTGTGTTTTTGTAGGCCTGATAAGCGTAGCGCCATCAGGCAGTTACTTTTTCAGCCCGGCAAACGCCGCTCTGATCTCTTCCTCTGGCAGCTGCACGCCGATAAACACCAGCGTACTGTGCGGCGTTTCGTCGCCCCACGGGCGATCCCAGTCCGCGCTGTAGAGGCGCTGCACGCCCTGGAATAACAGGCGGTTCGGCTCGCCGTCGATCCACAGCATCCCTTTGTAGCGCAGCAGCTTCTCCGCAAAGCTCAGCAGCAGGTTCTCCATCACCCTTGATACCTCGCTGATATCCACCGGGTAATCGAGCTCCACCACAATTGAGCTGATATCGTTCTGCTTATCGGCCATAAAGTGGAAGCGCGGTTTGGCAGCGACCACGTTCTCTTCGAGCATAAAACCGCTGGTATTAAACAGCAGCGCCAGATCGATATCGCCGTGGGTCACGGTGTAGATGGGCGCGCGGGCATTGATGCGGGCTAGACGTTCGCGCAGCGCCGCGTTATCCGGCGCGACATCGGTTTTGGTCAGCAGAATACGATCCGCATAACCGACCTGCGATTGCGCCAGCGTGAACTGGTTCATCTGCTCATCGGCATGCACCGCATCGACCAACGCAATTACGCCGTCGAGCAGGTAGCGCTGGCAGAGGATCTCATGAGAGAAGAAGGTCTGAATGATCGGGCCGGGATCGGCCATGCCGGTGCACTCGATCACTAACCGATCAAAATGAAGATCGCCGCGATCAAGACCGTCGAGCAGATCCAACAACGCATCTTCCAGCTCATTCGAGCGGCTACAGCAGATGCAGCCATTAGTCAGGGTTTTGATCTGCGTGGCGCGATCGCCAATCAGCTGATCGTCAACGGAGACCTCGCCGAACTCATTTTCGATAACCGCAATCTGATAGCCGTGTTGTGCATTAAGGATGTAGCGCAAGAGGGTGGTTTTGCCTGCACCGAGAAAGCCGGTCAGCAGGGTAACTGCAACAGGTGTCATGAACTCTCCTTTAACAACAGCGGACGCCGCCTTTGCCATCGCCGCCGTAACGCGCCTGTTGACGCTCGCGGAAAAACTCTTCGTAGGTCATATAGGGCGTATCGGGATGGTTGGTTTTCATATGATCAACATAGTTGTCATAGTCCGGAATACCAATCAGCATTTTTGCCGCCTGCCCGAGGTACTTTTTAGCCTGGCCTAAGTTACCAAACATTCGCGCCTCCAGATATTGGTAATGCCGGAGAGGGGCGAGCCCGCTCCGGCACAGGGTTGAGATTAATGGTGCGAAGAGGTTTTGACGCCGCCTTCCGGCACCGGCACATACGGCGTCTCTTTATCGGTGCGCGTGGTGTTATTGCGTACCTGGAGCCACGTTTTGATGCCGTAAAAGATGATGCTGTAAACCACCACGAGGAACAGAATGCTTAACCCGGCGTTGGTGTAGTTGTTCACCACGATATGGTTCATGTTGGCAATCTGCTCTGCGCTCAGCTCGCTGCCGCCCGCGGCAATCTTCGCTTTGTACTGGTTAGCCATGTAGAGGAAGCCTTCCAGTTGCGGGTTGCTGCTAAAGAGTTTCAGGCCGAGCGCCCAGGTGGTGCAGATCAGCAGCCAGGTGGCGGGAACGACCGTTACCCAGATGTATTTGGTGCGCAGCATCTTCACCAGGATTACGGTGCCGAGCAGCAGGGCCACGGCGGCCAGCATCTGGTTAGAGATACCGAACAGCGGCCACAGACTCTTCACGCCGCCTAACGGATCGACCACGCCCTGATAGAGCAGATAACCCCACAGGCCGACGCAACCGGCAGTTCCCACCAAACCGGCAACCAGCGAGTCGGTTTTCTTCAGGAACGGCACGAAGTTACCCAGCAGATCCTGCAGCATAAAGCGGCCTGCGCGGGTGCCCGCATCCAGCGCGGTCAGAATAAACAGCGCTTCAAACAGAATGCCGAAGTGATACCAGAAACCCATATCCGCCATCGGAATGATTTTGTGGAACACGTGGGCGATACCGACGGCCAGCGTCGGCGCGCCGCCCGCGCGGTTAAGCACGGAGGGTTCACCGATATCTTTCGCCGTTTGCAGGATCTGCTCTGGCGAAATCACAAAGCCCCAGGAGCTGACCGTCGCCGCGGCGTGCGCGGTGACATCCTGTAGTTGCGCCATGATCATCGGCGCATTTGCAGTGCCGAGCTCATGCAGGTTTGGCATGGTGATGCCAAGACCCGCAGGCGGCGTGTTCATGGCGAAATAGAGGCCCGGTTCGATAATGGAGGCCGCGACCAGCGCCATCACCGCCACAAAGGACTCCATCAGCATCGCGCCATAACCGATAAAGCGCGCGTCGGTCTCATTCGCCAGCAGCTTCGGTGTGGTACCGGAGGCGATCAGCGCATGGAAGCCGGAGACCGCGCCGCAGGCGATGGTAATAAACAGGAACGGGAAGAGCGCGCCTTTCCACAGCGGGCCGGTGCCGTCGATATACTGCGTTACCGCAGGCATCTTCAGTTCCGGGTTGAGGATCACAATCCCCAGCGCCAGGCCGACAATCACGCCGATTTTCAGGAATGTTGCCAGGTAGTCGCGCGGGGCGAGGATCAGCCACACCGGCAGCAGGGCAGAGATAAAGGCATAACCAATCAGCGCAAAAGTGATGGTGGTGTCTTTAAAGGTCAGCGCCGGGCCCCAGTATGGGTCTTGCGAAATCACGCCGCCCATCCAGATTGAGGCCACCAGCAGCACAATGCCGATTACCGACACTTCGCCGACGCGGCCCGGGCGCAGGAAGCGCATATAGATGCCCATAAACAGCGCAATCGGCACCGTTGAGCAGACGGTAAAGACGCCCCACGGGCTCTCTGCCAGCGCTTTCACCACAATCAGCGCCAGCACCGCCAGGATGATAATCATGATCAGGAAGCAGCCGAAGAGGGCAATGGTGCCCGGCACGCGGCCCATCTCCTCTTTCACCATCTCGCCCAGCGACGCGCCGTTACGCCGTGAAGAGATAAACAGCACCATAAAGTCCTGCACCGCTCCCGCCAGCACGACGCCTGCCAGCAGCCAGAGCGTGCCGGGCAGATAGCCCATCTGCGCAGCAAGCACCGGGCCGACCAGCGGACCGGCCCCGGCGATAGCGGCAAAGTGGTGACCAAACAGCACATAGCGGTTGGTTGGTACGTAGTTAAGACCGTCGTTATTAATCACCGCAGGTGTGGCGCGGGTTGGATCGAGTTTCATCACCTTCTGGGCGATGTAGAGGCTGTAGTAACGATAAGCAACAAGATAAACAGAGACGGAGGCGACCACGATCCACAGGGCGCTGACATGCTCACCCCTGCGTAACGCGACGACCGACAGACAAAAAGCACCGATGACCCCAAGGATGACCCACGGAACGTGCTTAAAGAGTTTTTTTGTATCCATAGCAGACCTGGTTTTTATCAGAAATAGGGAAGAGACGTGTGTGGTGTTAAACAGGACAAATGCTGCCCGCCATGATGGCAAATCACGCGCGCGAAAGGGGGCGATTTTGCCGAGCGGTTATATAAGCGCGGTGAGCGGTATCGAAGTGGGGCTAAGAGGTTTTACACTGCAACTATTCCGAAAAATTATGTGAGCAAGATCACGTAAGATCGCAACAGATTAGCCAACGTAACAAGCTGATGCCGCTATTAATATCCCTACAAAATAGTGCATTTACCCATAAAGTTTTTCCTCTTCAGGCCGAAAATCTACTCACTATCTATAAGGAAAGAGAATGATATGTTAACGCGCATCAAAATCGTGACCAGCTTGTTACTGGTTCTCGGATTATTTGGCCTTTTACAACTCACCTCCGGCGGATTGTTCTTTAATTCGCTAAAGCAAGACAAAGAAAACTTCACCGTCCTTCAAACCATTCGTCAGCAACAATCCACGCTTAACGGCAGTTGGGTTGCGCTGCTGCAAACCCGTAACACCCTGAACCGCGCGGGTATCCGCTACATGATGGATCAGAACAATATCGGCAGCGGCGCGACCGTTCCGGAACTGATGCAGATTGCCAGCACCTCGCTAAAACAGGCGGAAGTGAACTGGAATGCCTACCAGGCATTGCCGCGCGATCCACGCCAGAGTGAAGAGGCGGCGGCGGAGATCAAGCGTAATTACGATATCTACCACAACGCGCTGGCGGATCTGATCCAGTTACTTGGCGCAGGCAAGATCAACGAGTTCTTCGATCAGCCGACGCAAAGCTACCAGGATGGCTTCGAGAAGCAGTATGTCTCCTACTTACAGCAGAACGATCGTCTGTATGACGCCGCCGTGGCTGACAGTGAGAGCTCCTACGGTTCTGCCATCTGGATCATTATCAGCGTGCTGCTGGTGGTGCTGCTGGTGATTATCGCCGTATGGGTCGGCATCAAACGTGCGCTGATCGCACCGCTGAACCACCTGATCGACAACATTCGCCATATCGCCGGTGGCGATCTGGGCCAGCGCATTGAAGTGCAGGGCTCCAACGAAATGGGCGTGCTGGCTGATAGCCTGCGTCATATGCAGGGCGAACTGGTGCGCACCGTTAGCGACGTGCGTAATGGCGCAAACGCCATTTACAGCGGTGCCAGCGAAATCTCCGTTGGTAACAACGATCTCTCTTCGCGTACTGAACAGCAGGCCGCTTCTCTGGAAGAGACCGCTGCCAGCATGGAAGAGCTGACCGCGACGGTGAAACAGAACGCCGAGAACGCCCGTCAGGCGAGCAACCTCGCGCTGAGCGCGTCGGAGACGGCACAGAAAGGCGGCAAAGTGGTGGATAACGTGGTGCAGACCATGCGTGACATCACCGCCAGTTCGCAGAAAATCGCTGACATTATTAGCGTGATTGATGGGATTGCCTTCCAGACCAACATCCTGGCGCTCAACGCTGCGGTGGAAGCGGCGCGTGCCGGTGAACAGGGCCGTGGTTTTGCCGTGGTTGCTGGTGAAGTGCGTAACCTTGCCCAGCGCAGTGCCCAGGCGGCGCGTGAGATTAAGAGCCTGATTGAAGACTCTGTTGGACGCGTTGAAGTGGGTTCCACGCTGGTAGAGAGCGCTGGTGAAACGATGGATGAGATCGTTAACGCCGTTACCCGCGTGACCGATATTATGGGCGAAATCGCCTCTGCCTCTGATGAGCAGAGCCGCGGTATCGACCAGGTTGGTCTGGCTGTTGCCGAGATGGATCGCGTGACGCAGCAGAACGCCTCGCTGGTGGAAGAGTCTGCCGCGGCGGCCGCCGCGCTGGAAGAGCAGGCCAGCCGTCTGACCGAAGCGGTTGCCGTGTTCCGCCTGATGAACGAGCAGCGCGCTGCTGCGAAAACAGCTGGTGGTAACAAAGCTGCGCCAGCAGTGCTGCCGCGTAAAGCGGTAGCGACCACCTCTGGCGAAAACTGGGAAACCTTCTGATTTCCCGCTGCGCCCTGCTCTGCAGGGCGCGCTTTTACCCTTCGCGTTTCACCACTTTTATCTCTACCAGACCAATTCCCAGCTGACGCGGCGCATGACCGAGGATATTCCCTTCGTTGGTCGACTGCGGATCCGGCGGCACAATGACCAGCTTGTTACTGCCCGCGCTATTGGTGAAATGGAGCGTGGTGGTGCTCACCTCATGACTTAACGTCAGCATCTGCTCTTCGTTACCGACACGCACCGGAATCGGGCGATTGGCGTTATCACCAAACGCTTTCGCGGTGATCACCAGATCGAACTGCACCGGTAGCGGCTGCTGGTACTCGATAGCCACCTCTTTGCCGAGCTGGGCATTTGACCAGCGCCCCCAGCTTTCCGGGCGGGAGATGCCGTTAAACTGTTTCACCTCTTCCGGCGCGCCCGCGACATTAAAGATAAAGCTGTCCGCTTTGTAGCGAATGTCATTATCAAGGATCTTCAGCGTCTCGACGCTCTTCTGATAGCGATCGGTATCGATAACCGACTGTTTAAACGCCGTTTTCCCCTGCCACTGCGGTTTATCGACGCGCTGCACCTGCTGCTCACCGCCCAGTTGACCCTGCGAGACGCACCAGTCGGTTGAGAGCGCCAGCTCAGGAGCCCAGAGCCGCGCCATTTTGTAGCAGCGATCGGCCCAGACAAAGTTGTCGCGCGGCGCGAAATCCGCCAGCTGGAAACGCAGCGGCGCGGAGTATTCACTCTCCGGCAGCGGCTCGATTTTCTCCGACACGCGCACCAGCAGCGGCAGGCGGAACTGGCTGCCGGAGAAGGTGATGGTCTCTTTTTCGCCATCGACGGTGAACTCTTTCATCTCTTTGGGGAAGTTCCACAGGCGGATGATATCTGGCTTCCACGCCAGCACCTTCTGCTTCATGTTGAGGAAGACGCCGGAGAGCGACTGCCCGGAGAGGCTGCTGCGACCGAGTCCGAGGAAGTTGTCGCCACCGAGAATATCGAGCACGGTGGCGCCATTATCCAGTGTGCTGCGCTTAATGCCGGAGAGATCCTGCTGCGGCTGGTCGCCACGCAGGACGAAGAAGAGATTGCTGCGATCCTGCTTGTTCAGGTATTTCCAGGCGCTGTTGTTCATCGCCAGATGATCGGACGAGACCACAATCACCGTATCTTTAAACCAGGGCGACGCTTTTATCCGGTTAATCAACCTGGCGATATTTTGCTGGCTGCAGGTCACCGCGCTGAATGACTGGTTCACTTTATCGTCATAACGGTAGCTTTTGCGCTCGCAGCCGCGAGAGATAAAGCCGTCCGGGTGGTGAGTGTCCACCGTCAGCGCAAACAGGGAGAAGCGCTTACCTGCGCGAGAGAGGGATTCATACTGCTGCCAGACGGTGTCGAGCACCGTATCGTCGTAGAAGCCCCAGTCGTTGCGATAACCGGGATCGGCGACCTGGTTTTTCAGTTCCTCGGCACCAATCAGATGGTCAAAACCGTGGGATTTGAGGAACACATCTTTACCGGCAAAACGCAGGTTCGCCCCCTGAATAAAGTGGTTCTCATACCCGGAGTTTTTCAGGATATCGCCGAGGCAGAGGTTTTGCGGAAAGAAGCTGGAGACTGAGGCGGAGGCGTTGCCTTCGAACGGCGCGAAGAGCGGAATACCGCACTGCGAGGAGACCATGCCTGCGATGGTGTAATCGGTGCCGGGAAGTTGTTCGGTATGGCTGAAATCGAGGCTTTCGGCTTTCAGCGCCCCAAGCTCCGGCGTCAATCC
This sequence comes from Kosakonia sp. CCTCC M2018092, assembly GCF_003864115.1. Taxonomy (NCBI): domain Bacteria; kingdom Pseudomonadati; phylum Pseudomonadota; class Gammaproteobacteria; order Enterobacterales; family Enterobacteriaceae; genus Kosakonia; species Kosakonia sp. CCTCC M2018092. The sequence goes on along the minus strand of NZ_CP034225.1, from coordinate 4,038,387 downwards.
GGGAAAAGCATCCTCATTAAAGTAGGTGCGCTCCAGACTTTCGCCGTAGATATAGACCAGGTTCAGCTGGGGGTTGGGGATCTGTTTTGCAGGCACTTTGTACCAGGCGGCAAAATCGGGATCGCTTTCGCGGGTTTGCGATTTTACTAACTCAGTTATCTGGCGAAACGCCGGGCTGGCATCCACCGATCCTAAGGCCAGCGCCAGTGCCAGCAGGCTGTAACCGAAATGGTGGGGCATATGGCGACGACGGCGCAGCACCCAGCCGAGCGCGCAAAACAGAGCGACCAGCGCCAGCACTAAGCCTGCACCGGGCAGCAGATATTTGCCGACACCCGCGCCGGTCAGGCTGTTGGTGAGGGTATAGATCACCGCATCGTTAATACCGTCGCCGGTAAAGTAGTTGCTGGCATAAAGGGTGATGTTTAATAGAACAAACAGGCCTAATACGAGAAGCGTGGCGCTAAACCACCACTTATTGCGGCCCGCTTTCGTAGCATAAATCGCCACCGAGGCGATAAACAGGGCAAGGGAGAGCAATCCGGACAACCGTTATTCCTCAAAAGTGCCAGAGATATTACTGGTCATGAATATTTGTAACAGGATGCATAATTTAATGACGATGTCACACACCTGCAATTGTAGTGTCATCTTATCGGCGGTTTATTCAGAATTGGTTTAGAAAGCGGGAAAGGTGATCGCTATCGCACAGCGAGAAAAGGAGGAAAACGCCGCGTTGGAGATAACACGGCGTTGAAGCGGCTGATTCTAGTACTCTTTACCGGTGACGCGGCTGCGGTAGCTGTCCCAGTTGAAGATGACCCACAAACTGTTGCCGAGACGCATGCGATCCATTACGCGTTCGCCGAGCAGCTTATTCATCTCATCCATATTGCTGTTGGTTAGCATGCCGGTCGGGCGCTTAGAGGAGGAGCGGCGATCGACAATCTGATTGATGATCACTTTTTCGTAGCGCGACTCGGTCTGCATGCCAATTTCGTCGATCACCAGCAGATCCACGCTGCTTAAATCGTTCAGCAGCTGCTCTTCGCTGCTTTCGCGGTTGCCGAAGGTCTCTTTCATTGCCGACATGATATCCGCCACGGTGATAATCAGCACCGATTTACCGCGCAGCAGCAGTTCGTTACAGATGGCGGCGGCAAGATGATTTTTGCCGGTGCCCGGCTTGCCGGAGAAGATGAAGCTGGCAATGTTGCCATCAAACTCTTCGACATACTGCCGCGCCTGGCTGAGCGCGCGCATCTGGCCTTCCGTCTCGACGCGATAATTATCAAAAGAGCAGTTTTGATGCAGAGGACGGATGCCGGAACGGTTAAAGGTGCGCTGCATCTTCATGGCGCGGTTTTCACGCTCAAGCGCCGCCGAGCGCAGTTCGCCCTGCTGCTTTTGCCAGGCCATCAACTCTTCGCTGTTTTTGAACGCCGGTTCGACGTGAGCCGGGATCATCTTTTGCAGCCGCTTCATCAATTCGCCAACGTTTTTCATCGCTAACCTCGAAAGCCAGGTGGAATGTGGTTGTCCGGTTCAGAGAGCGTGTTGATATCGCGCTTCGCCGCGCCGCTCTGGCTGCTGCGCCCGATTTGCAGGCTGCGCGCCAGCTTCTGCTGCCACTGCACGTGGTGGAAGACTTTGCCTTCCGCCTGCCAGTAAGCGACGAATGACGCCAGCTCTTCCGGCGTAGCTGGCTGCGTCAGCGCGATGCCCCACAGCGCGGCCAGGCGCTGAAAATCGGCGTCTGGCTGCCAGCCCGGATACATAGCGAATTTGCCCATCGGCACGCTTACCGGCGCGGCGGTGGGCTCTTCATAGAATTGCGCATCAAGCGACACGTCGCTTGGCGGGCGCGAAAGCTGCGCTTCCAGCGCCAGTAGCTGTTCAAGGCGCTCGGCGGTGAGCGCGTAAAACGCGGGGCTGTTATTTGCAAATACGGCGACGGTACCGCCTTCCGCGCGCGCCAGTATCGCGGCGTTATCGCGCATAAATTCATCAATGCCGATAACATTCGACGTCAGGATTCTGGAAGACATAACACGTTCTCAAACAGGGTAACGACAGAAAGAGTGGCGGGCACAGTGCAGGCCGCCGACAGAAAGGCACATAGTAACACAGCGCGCGGAAAGGGGAGCACAGCACGAAAAAAGCCGGGTTGCCCCGGCTTTGTCATTTCCCAAACGTGCTGGCTAAAAAACGCGTTACGCGATGATGTTCAGCGTAACGTCGATGTTGCCACGGGTGGCATTGGAGTAAGGGCAGACGATGTGCGCGGCGTCGACCAGTTTTTTCGCTTCGTCAGCGTCCATCCCCGGCAGGTGAATGTTCAGTTTGGCTTCAATACCAAAACCGGTCGGCAACGGGCCGATACCCACTTCACCTTCGATAAAGGCCTCTTTAGGCATGCTGATCTTGTCGCGGCCAGCCACGAACTTCATCGCGCCGAGGAAGCAAGCAGAGTAGCCAGCGGCAAACAGCTGCTCCGGGTTGGTCACTTCACCGCCTGCGCCGCCCATCTCTTTCGGCACACCCAGTTTGACGTCGAGAACGCCGTCAGAAGAGGTTGCGCGGCCGTCACGGCCTCCGGTTGCTTTGGCTTTGGCAGTGTAAACAACTTTTTCTAAAGACATGACAGGTTCCTTATTATCTTGAGTGTTTGCTATAAAATAGCGTGCGATTTATATATCAGCATAAATCCCCGAAAGGGAATTTATGCCTGGTGAAACTGTTGGCGAAACTGCTCCAGCTGCTTTTTGACGTCGTTCAGCGTCGCATCATCGCAGGCCACCGCGCAGCGTATCGCTTCCGGGATGGCCTTTGCCTGCTGCTGTAATTCACGGCCGCTTTCGCTCAGGGTGATAACCACCTGGCGTTCATCATGCCGCGAGCGCTGGCGATCGATCAGCCCGGCACTTTGCAGACGTTTTAACAGCGGCGTCAGCGTGGCGGAGTCGAGGAACAGACGCTCGCCAATCTCCGACACCGTAAGATCGTCCTTCTCCCACAGCACCAGCATGACCAGATACTGCGGATAGGTCAGGTTCATCGGCGTTAACAACTGCCGATAAAGCTTATGCAGCGCCAGGTTTGTTGAGTAGAGCGCAAAACAAAACTGGTTATCTAACGCGAGCTGCTCGTTCGCGGTGGAAGTTGAGTTTTTCTTCATGGTTTTAAATATAGGTAGTGCGCGATTTAATTGCAAGTTATTTTTAGCCACTCAAACTCGCGGCCGTCTGCGGTAGATCCATAACCCCGGCAGGGATAAACCGATCGACAGCGCGCCAACGATCGAGCAGGCCTTCAGGAAGTTGGTCAACAGCAGGATCATTAATGCTTCACTGTAGCCGACGTGGCTAATTTTTACCGCCGAGATCATCGCGGTATAGGCTGAAATTCCCGGAAACATGGGAATGACCGCTGCCACAGTAAAGACCTTGGGGTGCGCCAGATACCAGCGCGACCAGCGGATGCCAATGCAGCCTACCAGCATTGAGGCGACAAAGGTCGACCATTCGATATTAAAACCCCAGTGCATCATGGCGAAACGCGATCCGTGACCGATAGCACCCAGCAGCGCGCACCAGCGCAGCGCGCGGTGAGGGACATTAAACACCATCGCAAAGCCCACCGCCGGAATGGCGGCCAGGAGCATATCTTGTGCCAGTGCATAGAAGAACGAGATTATATCCATCCGCGCAGCCCCCAGAGCGTCATCGCCATCACCACGCCGATACAGGTCGCGAGTGTTAACAGACTGGCAATCGCCCAGCGCGCCAGCCCGGTATTAATATGCCCTTTAAACATGTCGGCCACAGAGTTAATAAGCGGAAAACCCGGCACCAGCAGCAACACGCTGGCGGCCATCGCTACCGTTGAGGAGTGCAGAAAAGCGGGTAGGGTGAGCAGCAGCCCGGAGACGGTGGTGGCGACAAAAGCGGTAATACAAAAGTTGATTTGCGGATGCATATGCCTTCCTGCCAGCAGCAGGCGGACATACATTGCGATGCTGCTGGCGCAAAAGGTGATAAACGCACCATCCCAGCCGCCGCGATTGAGTTTGCAGAAACAGGCGCAGGAGAGCCCGACCATTAGCGTCACCAGCCAGCGCGGATAGCGCAGCGGTTTTAGCTGGGCGAAGCGTTTCTCAACATCCTGAAGATCCAGCAGCTTATGCTCGGCGAGAATGACGATATGCTGCACCTCCGTCACCATATGCATATTGATGCCGCGATCGCTGCTTTTGCGCGTTGAGGTGAGACAGTGGCCCTCTTTAATGGTGGTTAACACAATGGCATTTGAGGAGATCAGGCTCTCGACGCTGTCCATACCGAGGGCTTTCCCCAGGCGCGTCGACAGCTCCTCCACCAGCGCGCTCTCTGCGCCATGCTGTAACAAAAAAAGGCCGCACTGAATACACAAGCGCGTAATGGTTCGCTGCGTTGAGTGGTCTGTTTGCATGCTTGCCCTGGTTATCTGGTCACACCGCTCGCAAAGGGGGAACGGAACACCTCTTTTTAGCACAAGAGCGGGTAAGACTGGCGCTAACGCAGATCAAGAAGTGTGCAATAAATTCTGGTAATGAGTCGCCTTTGATTATTTACCATATCAATAGGCATAAGAATATTATTACAAAAGCCATATAAATTACGGCGACATATTACGGATAATCCTGGTAAGCGTTAATATTCTTACTTTACACGGATGCTTAAATATTTATTAAGGTTATTGATCTTTTATTAACTATATACAATTTGATTGTATTCTTTTAATTATTTTATTTTTAATAAGGCACTAAGTATTTGAAGAGTCCTTGTGCTATGTTGTCACGCACGTTGGCAATATTATGATTTTAAATATTTATATTAAATAGCTAATCATAAACTCCAACAATTCTTATAACGGCTGGTTCGGAACATTATTGCTAATTTACGCAATATTGGTACCGATTGAGTAAATACTCATTACGAGGATTGATAGAGAGCGCAAATGGAAGCGGAGGTTTTTATGCTATCACCAGGCGGCAATCACGGGATTATTATTAGCCAGGCTCCCGTACTTAGGGCCGGTATTGGCAGCATATTTGAGCATCATTTTCCTGAGTATCCGGTAACGCATTACGCCACGATAGAGGAGGTCACGCTGCCGCAGTTAGCGGGTAGCGGCTTGGTTATCATTGATTTCTCCGGTGGGTTGCGGTCTGCGCAGCAGCGCTGTGAACACTACTACACCTTAATTTCGCAGTGCGATAAAACGCGCTGGCTCTTCTTTATTTCCCCAGAATTTTATCCTGATGCGGTGGACTTTTTAATCCAGCCGCAAACCATGCTGCTCGCCGATATTGAGCCGATCGAAAGTGTGGTTAATGCCCTACGCGGCGGAGATGAAAACGCTCCTAAAGTGAGTCCGACGCTACTTTCTGCGGTACGGCAGCACTGTGCAGAGTCGCCAGCGCCGCGAAAATTACTCACCTTTTCCGAACGGAAAGTGTTACGCCTTCTTGGAAAGGGGTGGGGAATAAACCAAATCGCCATGTTGCTCAAAAAAAGCAACAAAACCGTCAGCGCGCAGAAAAATAGCGCAATGCGACGTTTATCGCTGCGCAGTAATGCAGATTTGTACACGTGGATTAATAGCCATCAGGGTATGAAAGAGCTGAATTTAGGATCAGCATATGGAGACCATAATGAATGGAAAACATTAGCCAAGCGGGACATGTAGCCATCATTGAAAAATGCATGATGAGTCGGGAAGGGTTGCAGAGTTTATTCAGCGAGCCCGTTTTTGCAAACTACTCTTTTCATTTTTTTAAGGATCATATTACCTTTCGGCAGGCATTAAAAAAGTCTGCCTATTTCTCGGTCATCTATTCGCTTTTTGGTCAGCGTAAAGAGCGGCGCGAATGCCTGATGTGTCTGCATCTGCTCTCGCTCTCCTGCCCGGGCGTTCAGCGCATTGTGCTGGCGGGAGATGACAGAGAAGCGCGGCTGGTGGGGCACCTCTCGCCGTCGCGGCTGCACGGCATCTTAAGTAAATCATCAGAGCTGCCTATGCTGCTTGAACAACTCACCACGCTGCTTGGCGAAACCCGGCGGGTTAACGAAAACATGATTAATCATGGCTACGTCAGCCAGTTTCGTATGCTGAGCCCAACCGAAAGGGAGATTTTGCACTATATGACGCGAGGCTTTTCCATTGCAGAGATCGCCTCGCAGCTGGACCGCAATGTGAAAACCATCCGCGCGCATAAATTTAATGCCATGACAAAATTGGGCGTGACATCCGATGTCGGTTTACTTGATGCCGCGGATATTCTGACCTGGATTCCGCCCAGTACCCGGGCGGCATCAGAGCTGATGTAGCGCTCGCCACATTGCGCATAAGCGCCAGGACCGGGCCTGGCGCAGAAACACTACAGGCAAACGTCAATCCACTTTGCAGAGGTCAGTGCCGCCATGCGTTCCGGTGAGATACGTACCGCGCTATGAATTGCGCCCGCCGCCGGTAACACTTCCGGGTACTGCCTGAGCGAGACATCGCAATAGACCGCCAGCGGGGTTTCCAGCCCAAAAGGGCAGACGCCACCGACCGGGTGGCCGGTAATGGTGACTACTTCATCACTGCTCAACATCCGCGCTTTGGCACCAAAGGTGTTTTTCAGTTTTTTATTATCAAGCCGGGCGTCCCCTTTCGCGACAACCAGAATGACCTCGTTTTTCACCTTCAACGACAGCGTCTTGGCGATCTGTCCCGGCTCGACGCGATGGGCCGCCGCAGCCAGCGCAACGGTTGCCGTGCTTTGATTGAGTTCAATAATATCGATATCGGGGGCGTTATCGGCAAAGAATTGCCGCACGGACTGCAAACTCATGATGTTCTCCTGCGAAAGACCGCAGCTAATCTGTCACAAGCGAGTTATCTCTGTAAATAATCCTTCATGACAAACCGCTTACATTACGTTTCTCGATCCCCTTCACAATCGCGGAAACCGGTTACATGAACCAGTTGCAGTGTTGTCAGGGCAGGTTAATACTCATTTTGTCACTCCCCCTGACCCTAAAATAAAAAGAGCCTCTTATGAAACCTACCCTACTCAGTTGTAATGCTGGCCTGACAATCAGCATGGTTTCAACCATCCGAAACCGATCGCGGCACGGCTGCACCGCTGCTGTTGCCATTACCTTGCAACTCTGACAGGAGATCGACGATGTCTGCTAACCATGCTGCGTTCAACCTTATCTTTCGGTTTATTGAAAACTACGTCAGCCCGATAGCCGGGCGTATCTCTTCCCAGCGTCACGTTATGGCGATCCGCGATGGCTTTATCTCCGCGATGCCCTTCATGATCGTCGGCTCATTTTTACTGGTGTTTGCTTACCCGCCTTTTTCGCCGGATACCACATGGGGTTTTGCCCGCGGCTGGCTGGATCTGGCGAAGCAGTATGAAGGGCGGATCCTCACACCGTTTGATATGACAATGGGGATCATGTCGATCTACATTTGCGCCGCTATCGCCTACAACCTCGGCAAGCACTACGCGAAGACATATCAGCTTGATCCCTTTATGTGCGCGATGCTCTCGCTGATGGCATTTTTACTGGTTGCCGCGCCGAAAACCAGCGGCACGCTGCCGGTGGACAGCCTTGGCGGCACCGGGATTTTCACCGCTATTCTTGTCGCCATCTACTGCGTGGAGATGATGCGGTTTCTGAAGGCGCACAATATTGGCATCCGCTTGCCGGACCAGGTGCCGCCGATGATTAAGAACTCCTTCGATCTGCTGATCCCGGTGCTGGTGGTGGTACTGACGCTCTATCCGCTCAGCCTGCTGATTCAGTCGCAGTTCAATATGCTCATCCCGCAGGCGATCATGGCGCTGTTTAAACCGCTGGTGTCGGCGGCAGACTCGCTGCCTGCGATCCTGCTGGCGGTGATCATTGGTCATCTGCTCTGGTTTGCCGGTATCCACGGCGCAGCGATTGTCTCCGGCATGCTGCAAATGTTCTGGCTGACCAACCTGGGTATCAACCAGAGCGCGCTGGCACAAAGCGCGCCGCTGCCGCACATCTTTATGGAGGCGTTCTGGACCTTCTTTATTGTGATTGGCGGGTCGGGTGCGACGATGGGGCTGGTGTTCTGCTACCTGCGTAGCCGCTCGGTCCATTTACGATCGATTGGCCGTCTCAGCGTTGTGCCAAGCCTGTTTAACATTAATGAACCGGTGATTTTCGGCACGCCGATTGTGATGAATCCGGTGTTCTTTATCCCCTTCCTGCTGGCACCGACGCTCAACGCGATCATTGCCTGGGCGGTGATGAAGATGGATCTGATTGGCCGCGTGATTTCGGTTGTGCCGTGGACCGCACCCGCACCGATTGGTGCCGCGTGGGCATTAGGCTGGGATTTCCGTGCCGCCGTGCTGGTTCTGCTCCTCGCCGCCATCTCGGCGGTTATTTACTACCCCTTCTTCAAGGTGTATGAGAAGCAGCTGCTGGAGCAGGAGGCAGAAGAGGCGCGCCGCGCAGAAGAGGAAAATCGGCAGGTTGCCTGATACAACAAAGGGGCGAATCATCGCCCCTTTGCTATTCCAGCGTACAACGCTATTTCAGCGTGCAATCGCCACACTGCTGAACATCCGGCAGGCGATAGCGCTGGCAGCACGTCCGGCGAACCAGCGCGCCGTCGCGCAGCACGACCGTACGCCACAGCGGATTGTCGCTGCCGTCGGCAAGCGATTTTTCGAAAAAGCAGATTTGGCGCAGGGCGGCGAGCCGGGCTTCGCCGATAAGCGGCATCATCTCGCCCAGATACCAGTTAATCAGGTAACCGGTGTTGCTCCAGATAAGTTTGCCGTTGATATCGCCCGTCGCTTCCAGCGCCTTTATTACCGGCTGGATGGTCTGGGTGACCAGGGCGGCAATACGTTCCGCATCATTTTTCAGCGTCAGGCTATGATCCTGCTGAACATCAATCCAGAAGCAGGCGGCGCGCCCGCTTTCATGAAATTCAACGTGGAAGTTATCAGGGTCTAAATCCAGCGCGTTTTTTTGCGTTAACAGCGTCAGCAACAGTGGCGGCACCATCAGCCCGAGATACCATTGCGCCCACAGCGAGAGCAGCGGTTTGCTTTCACGCGGCTGAGTAGGATTGTTACGGTAAATATGGTCGGAGTAGGTGGCGATAAGCGAGCTTAACGCCGTCGGGCGCGACCACTCCGCCAGCGTCATCGCCTGATGAGGCGCATCTTCATTAAGGCGCAGGAAATCGAGCAGATGGGCCCGCGTGCTGGCAATGGCGTCCCGCATGGCAGTCGCCAGCGAGTCGCGCTCATCATGAAGCGGGCTTTGCCAGATAACATGTTGCGTAATCGATGCGGTACGGTATGCCATAGCCCCAGCTGGAGAAGGAATCTAAATGATAATGATTGCCAATCCTATCCAGAGGCGAAACCGATAGCAAGATGTTTATCGTAAAGTTAGCGCCAGCGCACGTCAGGCGAGCTGTAAGTCTCCGCTGACCAGAATACTGTTACGGCCTAAGTGCTTGGCTTCATACAGCGCTTTATCCGCCTGCGTCAGCGCGGCATCAATATCGTTATTCTGCAACGGCGCAATACCGATACTGACGGTGACATTGGTGGCGACGCTTTCATTAAACATATGGGGGATCTTCAGGTCGTAGACCCGCTGGCGGATATGCTCTGCGGCCATCCGCGCCTGATCCTGGTCGATGTTATTCAACAAGATCATAAACTCTTCGCCACCGAAGCGCGCCACGATATCCCGTGAGCGCACCGCGTCGCGCAGCGCAGCAGAGACGCGGATAAGCGCCTGATCGCCCATCATGTGCCCGTAATGGTCGTTATAGGCTTTGAAGTGATCGATATCCAACAGCAGAACAAAACGGCTGCTGTCATCGACAGCAAGCAGGTTATCGAGCTTATGCTGCAATCCGCGGCGGTTGTAGAGACCGGTGAGCGGGTCGAGCATGCTCAGGTCGTTAAGCGTTTTCCGCTCCTGCATCAGGCGCTGCATCAAAGCGCGGGCAAAACTATCGTTACGCTTCTGAATCGCATGCTGAATGGCAATCCCAATAACGGGCAGAGAGAAGCTATAGATGAGGCGCATGCAGCTCTCAGATTCATTCAGCCATAAGCTGGTTACAAAAAGCGGCAGAGAGTGGAGCAGGAAGGCGATGACATTATTGGAGAAAGCGATAGTGCCAATAAACAGAACGCTGAGCAGCGCAATTAACAGATAGGCCGAAGCATCATCTCCTATCAGTTTCGCTTTAAGAACCACATGCCACGCCCAAAGGCAGCCAAACAGCAGTGAGATCAGTGTGATGTTGATTTTGCTTCTGGGGTAAAATTTGTGCCACGCGGGCAACACCGCGCTGAGCGTGAAGATCGCGCCAACCGGCAGCGTAACGGCGTGCAGATTATAGAGCGGCACCAGCATAGAAAAGAGTGCTGAAATGGCGTTGAGCAGTAAAAAGAGACGTAGGGACAATCGATATCTCTTATTACAAAGAGATTGCCATGTTTGTGATGTCATACCTATAAGTCGTATTTATCCGCAGTTTTTCAGTGCGTTATGAGTCGTAAAATAAAGTTACGCAATGAAATCGTCATCGCGAAATATTAGTAATAAGAATTTTTATTTAAGCGGTGCTTAATTTATCACCTTACTGAATGGCTGTCATTAGAAGATGCAGAATCTTCAGACAGTACGACCACGCTGACAAATGAGAAATTCTATCATATGATATTGGTTATCATTCGTGATTGAAGAGATGAAACCATGCTGCAGCGCGCGTTGGGAAGTCGTTGGGGGATCGTTTTTCCGGGCATGATTGTGGCCGCATTAGTGCTGGCAGACCTGTCGGTCAACAGCTGGCGCGCGGTAATTTTACTGGGTTTGTTATTGACGCCAGTAATGCTTTACCACAAAAGGTTACGTCATTACGTTCTGTTGCCATCAAGCATTGCTCTGATTGGCGGAGTCATTTTGATGCTGCTGAATTTGAAAATGTTGATGTAACAGAGGGGGGAGATATGAGGGGTGAGCAAGATATCTGGTGCGAGGGGGGGGACTTGAACCCCCACGTCCGTAAGGACACTAACACCTGAAGCTAGCGCGTCTACCAATTCCGCCACCTTCGCATACCATCGATACCAGAAGTATCGTTACCACGGAGGCGCATTCTAGATGTTTTCAACTTTTCGTCAACAGTTAATTGCGCGCAGAGTCGTCGATTGCTGCAAAAATGGGCGTCGGCTAACAGCAGGGAAATTCACCCGGCGAGCAGGCCCGCCGGGGAGAGGACTTATTTCTTCAGCGCCTGGCGCGTCATCACGGTACGGTAAACCTTAAAGCGTCCGGTCTGCGCGATCACTTCATGGAAACCGAAGGTTTGATCCAGCACGTCCGGATAGGGCAGGAAGGCGTTCGCCACAATGCGCAACTCGCCGCCGCTGTTGAGGTGACGAACCGCGCCGCGAATCAGCGTTTGCGCCGCTTCGAGGCTGGTCTGCAACCCGTCATGGAACGGCGGATTGGAGATGATCATATCGAAGCGACCGGTCACCTCAGAGAAGACATTACTGGCGAAAACCTCGCCCTCAAGCCCGTTCGCCGCAAGCGTCGCGCGGCTGGCTTCAATCGCCGGTGCCGAGACGTCACACAGGGTCAAACGCACTTTCGGCGAATGGCTTGCCAGCGCCGCCGCCAACACGCCCGTGCCGCAGCCAACATCCAGCACTTTGCCTTTGGTATGCGGCGTCAGCGTGGAGAGCAGCAACTGGCTGCCCACATCCAGCCCATCGCGGCTAAAGACGCCCGGCATGGTTTTAATCGTCAGGGAGTCCAGCGCGTACTCGCCCCAGAAGCCGTCAGGATCAAAGGCAGGATTTTTATCAAGGCGGCCGTGATAAAGCCCACAGCGACGCGCGCTGTCGACTTTATTCAGCGTGCAATACTCAGCCAGCATCTGCTCGGCGCTGCGCACGCCGCTGCGGTTTTCGCCAACCACAAAAATATCCGTTCCCACCGGCAGCAGTGAAAGCAAATTCATCAGTTGAAACAGCGCTTCCGGCTTATTTTTCGGCCAGTAGTAGATAAGCGTATCGCTCTCGCCAATCATCGCGCTATCCGCCACCAGGCTAAAACTGGCGTGCTCGCCCATCTGCTGGCTCAGGGTTTGCCATTGATGAAACTGTTGGGTCCAGGCACGGCTCCCGGCACTCTCCAGACGAGCAGGCAGGTCATCCTGCAGATCACCGGCAAAAAGAATATGGTTAGATTCGAAATCATCACTGTGGCGCAGCAAGACTTCACTTGCCGGGGTAAAAGCAGACATTACGTGTTCCTCTTTAAACTGAGCCGGCGATTATACACGTTATCCTTCGCGCTGCCTCTTTGTTGGCTGCGTCTTCATACCCCAGTCACTTACTTTTGTAAGCTCCTGGGGATATTCATCCTTGCCGCCTCGACGCAACACGAATGATTTTGTGTAACACGTTATCTGCCACGCAACCTCTTTGTTGGCTGCGTCTTTATCCCTATAAGCCGCGTGTTGATGGCGCATTTTCGACGAGTTTGTTATATTTGCGCGCCTGATACAGGAGTGTTTCACGATGACTTCCCGACGCGACTGGCAATTACAGCAACTGGGCATTACCCAGTGGACCCTGCGCCGCCCGACGGCGTTACAGGGCGAGATCGCCATTTCGCTGCCCGCGCATATTCGTCTGGTAATGGTCTCGCCTGCGCTGCCTGCATTAAACGATCCGCTTGTCACCGACGTGCTGCGAGCTCTGACCGTGACGGCAGATCAGGTGCTGCAACTCACCCCGGATCGCGTCGCGATGCTGCCGCCTGAGAGCCATTGCAACAGCTGGCTGCTGGGCATTGATGCGCCGCTGCCGCTGTCGGGCGCGCAGGTCTCGACGCCCGCTGTTGATGAGCTACGCGCAAACCCTGCGGCACGCGCCGCCTTATGGCAACAAATCTGCGAACATGAACACGATTTCTTCCCTCAGCACGACTGATCTGCCCCGCGCTTACGAAATAGAGACCCGGGCGCACGCCTTTCCCTGGAGCGAAAAAACGCTCGCCAGCAATCAGGGGGAGCGCTACCTCAACTATCGGCTGATGGTGGGCGACGAGATGGCCGCTTTCGCCATCACGCAGGTGGTGCTTGATGAAGCCACGCTGTTCAATATCGCCGTCGATCCCGCCTGGCAGCGCCAGGGGCTGGGCCGCCAGCTGCTTGAACATCTGATCAGCGAGCTGGAAAAGCGCGATGTGTTGACGCTGTGGCTGGAGGTTCGCGCCTCTAACCAGCCCGCCATTGCGCTGTATGAAAGTTTAGGTTTTAACGAAGCGACTATCAGGCGCAACTACTATCCCACGACCCACGGGCGTGAGGATGCCATCATCATGGCGCTTCCTCTGTAATTGAATAAAGGTGATGTAATGAAATGGGACTGGATACTCTTTGACGCTGATGAAACGCTGTTCACCTTCGACTCGTTTGGCGGCTTACAACGGATGTTTCTTGACTATAGCGTGACATTCACCGACCAGGATTTCGCAGAATATCAATCTGTTAATAAACCTTTATGGGTCGATTATCAGAACGGCGCCATCACCGCGCTACAGTTGCAGCATCAGCGTTTCCAGAGTTGGTCCGAGCGGCTGGATGTGCCGCCGGGCATGCTTAATGAAGCGTTTCTCAACGCGATGGCGGAAATCTGCGCGCCGCTGCCGGGCGCGGTGTCGCTGCTCGACAGCCTGAAGGGCAAAGTGAAAATCGGCATCATCACCAACGGTTTTACCGCCTTGCAGCAAATTCGCCTGGAACGCACCGGACTGCGCGACTATTTTGATCTGTTAGTGATTTCTGAACAGGTTGGCGTGGCTAAACCGGATCCGCGCATCTTTGAGTATGCGCTGAAGCAGGCCGGTAACCCATCCCGCGATCGCGTCTTAATGGTTGGCGACACGGCGGAGTCAGATATTCTGGGCGGCATCAACGCCGGGCTCTCGACCTGCTGGTTGAATGCCCACAACCGCGCGCTGCCTGAAGGTATCAACCCGACCTGGACGGTGACGTCCCTGAACGAACTGGAGCAACTCCTGTGTAAACATTGATTGTCTGCACTCAACCGTTGAGTACAATAGCCGCATTTTTCGTCTTTAACGCGGGGCTCAGTGCCGCGCAATTACACAGAAGATCTCAATTATGACGTTGTCTCCTTATTACCAAGAGGTAGCGAAGCGCCGCACGTTTGCTATCATCTCGCACCCCGATGCCGGTAAAACCACCATCACCGAAAAGGTGCTACTGTTCGGACAGGCGATCCAGACCGCCGGGACTGTAAAAGGTCGTGGCTCCAACCAGCATGCAAAATCTGACTGGATGGAGATGGAGAAGCAGCGTGGTATCTCCATCACCACGTCCGTGATGCAGTTCCCGTACCGCGAGAACCTGATCAACCTGCTCGACACCCCGGGGCACGAAGACTTCTCCGAAGATACCTACCGTACCTTAACCGCCGTTGACTGCTGTCTGATGGTGATCGATGCGGCGAAGGGCGTCGAAGATCGTACCCGTAAGCTGATGGAAGTGACCCGTCTGCGCGATACGCCGATCCTCACCTTTATGAACAAACTCGACCGCGACATCCGCGATCCGATGGAGCTGCTGGACGAAGTTGAGAGCGAGCTGAAGATCGCCTGCGCGCCGATCACCTGGCCGATTGGCTGCGGCAAGCTGTTCAAAGGGGTTTACCACCTCTATAAAGATGAAACCTACCTTTATCAGACCGGTAAAGGCCACACCATCCAGGAAGTCCGCATCGTTAAAGGGCTGAATAACCCGGAGCTGGATGCCGCCGTTGGCGAGGATCTGGCCCAGCAGCTGCGCGATGAGCTGGAGCTGGTGCAGGGTGCCTCCAACGAGTTCGACCAGGATCTCTTCCTGAGCGGCGCGCTGACGCCGGTCTTCTTCGGCACCGCGCTCGGTAACTTTGGTGTCGATCATATGCTGGATGGCTTAGTTGAGTGGGCACCGCCGCCGATGCCGCGTAAAACCGACGTGCGCGAAGTGAAAGCGGACGACGAGAAGTTCACCGGCTTTGTCTTTAAGATCCAGGCCAATATGGATCCGAAGCACCGTGACCGCGTTGCCTTTATGCGCGTGGTTTCCGGGCGCTACGAAAAAGGGATGAAGCTGCGCCAGGTGCGTACCGGAAAAGATGTGGTGATCTCCGATGCGCTGACCTTTATGGCGGGCGACCGCTCTCACGTTGAAGAGGCCTACCCGGGCGACATCATCGGTCTGCACAACCACGGCACCATTCAGATTGGCGATACCTTCACGCAGGGTGAAATGATGAAGTTCACCGGCATTCCGAACTTTGCCCCTGAACTCTTCCGCCGTATTCGCCTGCGCGACCCGCTGAAACAGAAACAGCTGCTTAAAGGCCTGGTTCAGCTTTCAGAAGAGGGCGCGGTGCAGGTCTTCCGTCCGATTGCCAACAACGATCTGATTGTCGGCGCGGTCGGTGTGCTGCAGTTTGATGTGGTAGTAGCGCGTCTGAAGAGCGAATACAACGTCGAAGCGGTCTATGAGTCCGTCAACGTGGCAACCGCGCGTTGGGTAGAGAGCAGCGATGTGAAGAAGTTCGAAGAGTTTAAGCGTAAGAACGAGATCCAGCTGGCGCTCGATGGCGGCGATAACCTGACCTATATCGCGCCGACCATGGTTAACCTCAACCTGACCCAAGAGCGTTACCCGGAAGTGACCTTCCATAAAACCCGCGAACACTAATCCCTCTACGGAGCGCGGCAGAAGCCGCGCTCCGGCCTCTTTTCCACCCTGCCGTTTCTTGCGGAAAGTTCTTAAAACCCTCGCTTTTTCTGTCTGTTGCTCGCTTTTTACGCACTCCAACAGGATCTTTGTCGAGAGTGATCTATATTTAACAAAGTGATGACAAGGTGTGTGGCTTAAAGTCCTGCTCAATGCGTGTTTAATGGTCTTTTATCCACTCAACCAATCACAAGATAACATTAACAACTGCATCAGCGCAGCGATTTGCCGGAATGTGATCGCAACCATTGACGTTGATACGGTGAGTTTCACCGCAGCAGTTGGCAGCTTCTTGCTGCAGCAGCCCAAATGGTGGGCAAACATACAGGAATAACATCGATGACTATGACAAAGCTGACTCTTTCTAAAACCCTGCTGGCTATTACGCTGGGCTCTGTTCTGACCACGGGTTCTGCCCTGGCGGCGGAAACCACCACTGATAAAGCGCAAAGCACCGCGTCCAGTGCAGGGGACAAAATTGATAGCTCTATGAATAAAGTCGGTGGATTCATGGACGACAGTACCATTACTGCAAAAGTTAAAGCGGCGCTGGTCGATCATGAAAGCATTAAAAGCACCGATATCTCCGTGAAAACGGACAAAAAAGTGGTAACCCTGAGCGGTTTCGTCGAAAGCCAGAAACAGGCTGAAGAGGCGGTTTCCGTGGCGAAAGGTGTAGAAGGCGTGGCTTCTGTAAGCGACAAACTGCACGTTCGCGATGCGAAAGAGAGCACTGCAAAAGGTTACGCGGGTGATACCGCCACCACCAGCGAAATCAAAGCGAAGCTGCTGGCCGATGAGAACGTCCCGTCCCGCATGGTGAAAGTGGAAACCACTGACGGCGTTGTTCAGTTATCCGGCACGGTAGAGTCCAAGGCTCAAAGTGAGCGCGCTGAAAGCATCGCCAAAGCAGTTGATGGCGTGAAAAGCGTGAAGAACGACCTGAAAGTTAAATAAGAGTACGTGAGAAAATCCGCGCCTGGCGATGTCCGGGCGCGATAGATACTTGGCAGGAAATATCGCGGATGGGCATCTGAGAGCCCATCGCTTGCGGTCGACATTAACTATGGTTAAGGAGAGTTTTATGTTTCGTTGGGGCATTATTTTTCTGGTTATCGCGTTAATTGCCGCCGCTCTGGGCTTTGGTGGATTGGCAGGTACAGCAGCCGGTGCGGCGAAAATCGTCTTCATCGTTGGTATCGTTCTGTTCCTGGTCAGCCTGTTCATGGGTCGTCGGCGCCCGTAGCGTTTAACACGCTTAAACTTCGGTTACATTAAAGCCAGTCCTCGTGACTGGCTTTGCTGTTTCAGGGACTTAAATATTGCGCTACTTTGTTGTGACATTTGCTTAAAAGGAAAACGAAGTGGGGCAACATATTCCCATCACGCTCGGCAATATTGCGCCGCTGGCGCTGAAACCGTTTCGACCGGGACGTCTGGCACTGGTGTGCGAAGGCGGTGGTCAGCGCGGCATCTTTACCGCAGGCGTGCTGGATGAGTTTATGCGCGCCGACTTCAACCCTTTCGATCTCTTCTTTGGCACCTCTGCCGGCGCGCAGAACCTGTCGGCCTATGTCTGCAACCAACCGGGTTACGCGCGTAAAGTGATTATGCGCTACACCACGCGACGGGAATTCTTCGACCCGCTGCGCTTCGTGCGCGGGGGCAACCTTATCGATCTTGACTGGCTGGTTAACGCCACCGCGACCGAAATGCCGCTGGCAATGGATCATGGCGTACGTGCCTTTGACGCCGGCAAAGCCTTTTATATGTGCGCCTGCCGCCAGGATGATTACTCGGCGGAGTATTTTTTACCTAATCACCAGACATGGCTCGACCTGATCCGCGCCTCAAGCGCCATTCCAGGCTTTTATCGCACCGGCGTGGCACTGAGCGGCGTGAACTACCTTGATGGCGGCGTTAGCGACGCCATACCCGTGCAGGAAGCTGCGCGTCGCGGGGCCGATACCATCGTGGTGATCCGCACCGTGCCGTCGCAGATGTACTACACGCCGCAGTGGTTTAAGCGTATGGAGCGCTGGCTCGGCGAAAGCAGCCTGCAGTCGCTGGTCAACCTGGTGCAGCATCATGAGAAGAGTTATCTCGCCACGCAGCGGTTTATCGAAACGCCGCCGGGCAAGCTGCGCATTATCGAGATCTACCCGCCGAAGCTGTTAAAAAGCATGGCGCTCGGCAGCCGTTTACCGGCGCTGCGGGAAGATTATAAAATTGGCCGCTTATGCGGGCGCTACTTCCTGGCAACGGTGGGCAAATTGCTTGCCGAGACGCCGCCGCTGCTGCGCTATACGCCGGTGGTTGCGCCGACCACGCGCGTGGTGCCGCCCGCCGAGGTGGCGAACGACGCGCTTGATCTGCCGCTGGTGACCGCGCCGGAGGCGAATGATATTTCGCTCAATAACGAGGACAGCGCGTGAGTTTTCGCTTTATCGATACCCACTGCCATTTCGATTTTGCACCCTTCAAAGGCGATGAAGCGGCCAGTATCGCCCGCGCGGCAGAGGCGGGCGTCGAGCGCATTATTGTGCCCGCCATCGCCGCCCAATATTTTGATCGCGTCTGCAAGCTTGCACAGCAGCATCATGCCCTCTATGGCGCGCTGGGCCTGCACCCGATTGTGGTGGAGGAGCATACGCAGCAGAGCCTTGAAGAGCTGGATGCGCTGCTCGCCACCCGGCCTGAGAAGGTGATCGCCATCGGCGAAATCGGCCTCGACCTCTATCGCGATAATCCGCAGTTTGAGCGCCAGCAGGAACTGCTGGATGCGCAGCTAAAAATGGCGAAGCGCTATGATTTGCCGGTGCTTCTTCACTCCCGCCGCACCCATGACAAGCTGGCGATGCAGCTGAAAAAGCATAACCTGCCGCGAACCGGCGTGGTGCACGGCTTTGCCGGTAGCCTGCAACAGGCGCAGCGCTTTATCGATCTTGGCTACTGCATCGGCGTTGGCGGCACGATTACCTATCCGCGCGCCAGTAAAACCCGCGATGTGATGGCGCAACTACCGCTCGCCTCGCTGCTGCTTGAAACAGACGCGCCCGATATGCCGCTGAACGGTTTTCAGGGGCAGCCCAACCGCCCGGAGCGGGCTGCAAAGGTTTTTGCAACTCTCTGCGAGCTGCGCCCGGAAGCGCCGGATGTGATTGCTAACGCGCTGTTTCACAATACCCAACGGCTCTTCGCTCTGCCTGATTAGTAGCTGTAACGCTTTTTCATCGGCAGGCACACTCTCCTGTGTTAAAATTCTCACATTCAAATGGCGTGGGCTTGCTGCGATTGCCTTCACGCGTGTCCGCTCTTCTGCGGCAAAATAATTTGATCAATGTCGCGTTGTGGTTATGCAAGCGTGAACAAACTTTTTGCTAACTGTGATGCGTGTCGAAGTGTAATTGTGGGTGAATGTTAGAATACTCACAAAACCGAACTGAAACCGGCATTATGCCGTCGGAGAGAATATGACTGATTTAACTGCCAGCAGCCTGCGCGCGCTGAAACTGATGGACCTGACCACCCTGAATGATGACGACACCAATGAGAAAGTCATTGCGCTGTGCCATCAGGCGAAAACCCCGGTCGGCAATACTGCCGCGATCTGCATCTATCCGCGTTTTATCCCGATTGCACGTAAAACCCTGAACGAGCAGGGGACGCCGGAGATCCGCATCGCCACCGTCACCAACTTCCCGCACGGTAATGACGATATCGGGATTGCGCTGGCGGAAACCCGCGCGGCCATCGCCTACGGCGCGGATGAAGTGGACGTCGTTTTCCCATACCGCGCGCTGATCGCCGGTAACGAGCAGGTCGGTTTCGATCTGGTGAAAGCGTGTAAAGAGGCCTGTGCGGCGGCGAATGTGCTGCTGAAAGTGATTATCGAAACCGGTGAGCTGAAAGAGGAAGCACTGATTCGCAAAGCTTCTGAAATCTCCATCAAAGCCGGGGCTGATTTTATTAAAACGTCCACCGGTAAAGTGCCGGTCAACGCCACCCCTGAGAGCGCGCGCATCATGCTGGAAGTGATCCGCGATATGGGCGTGGAAAAAAGCGTTGGTTTTAAACCGGCGGGCGGCGTGCGCACGGCAGAAGATGCGCAGCAGTACCTGGCGATTGCCGATCAGCTGTTTGGCGCCGACTGGGCCGATGCGCGTCACTACCGCTTTGGCGCGTCCAGCCTGCTGGCGAGCCTGCTGAAAGCGCTCGGTCACGGCGACGGTAAAAGCGGCAGCGCTTACTGATGATTGCCTGATGGCGCTGCGCCATCATTAGCCATATTGCCGGGCTGAATCCGTTGCCCGGCCCTCTCTATCCTCAGGGGGTTACCTTGTTTCTCGCTCAAGAAATTATTCGTAAAAAACGCGATGGCATCGCGCTGAGTGATGAAGAAATCCGTTTCTTTATCAACGGAATTCGCGATAACACCGTTTCTGAAGGGCAAATCGCCGCGCTGGCGATGACCATTTTCTTCCACGATATGAGCATGCCAGAGCGTGTCTCGCTGACCATGGCGATGCGTGATTCCGGTACCGTGCTTGACTGGAAAAGCCTCGATCTTAATGGCCCGGTGGTGGATAAGCACTCCACTGGCGGCGTTGGCGATGTGACATCGTTGATGCTCGGCCCGATGGTGGCGGCCTGCGGCGGCTATATCCCGATGATCTCGGGGCGCGGCCTCGGCCATACGGGCGGCACGCTCGATAAGCTGGAAGCGATTCCGGGCTTTGATATTTTCCCCTCTGACCAGCGTTTTCGCGACATTATCAAAGAGGTTGGCGTGGCGATTATCGGCCAGACCAACTCGCTGGCACCGGCGGATAAGCGCTTCTACGCCACCCGCGATATTACCGCCACCGTTGACTCCATTCCGCTAATTACCGCCTCGATCCTCGCCAAAAAACTGGCGGAAGGGCTTGATGCGCTGGTGATGGATGTGAAGGTGGGCAGCGGGGCGTTTATGCCGACCTATGAGCGTTCAGAACAGCTGGCGGAAGCGATTGTAGGCGTTGCCAACGGTGCAGGCGTACGCACGACCGCGCTGCTGACCGATATGAATCAGGTGCTGGCCTCCAGCGCCGGTAACGCGGTGGAAGTGCGCGAAGCGGTGCAGTTCCTGACGGGCAAATACCGTAATCCACGCCTGTTTGAGGTGACGATGGCGCTCAGCGCCGAAATGCTCATCTCCGGCAAACTGGCGAAAGACGACGCTGACGCGCGCGCGAAATTGCAGGCGGTACTGGATAACGGTAAAGCGGCCGAGATTTTCGGGCGCATGGTGGCCGCGCAGAAAGGCCCGCATGATTTTGTTGAGAACTACGATCGCTATTTACCGACGGCAACCCTGAGCAAAGCGGTTTACGCCGACGATGAAGGGTTTGTCAGCGCAATGGATACCCGCGAGCTGGGTATGGCGGTGGTCTCGCTGGGCGGCGGTCGTCGTCAGGCATCCGATACCATTGATTACAGCGTTGGCTTAACCGATATGGTGCGCCTCGGCGAGCAGGTTGACGGCCAACGTCCGCTCGCCATTATCCACGCCAAAGATGAAGCCAGCTGGCAGAGCGCCGCACAGGTGGTGAAAGCGGCAATAAGTGTGAGCGACCGCGCACCAAAAGAGACACCGACGGTCTATCGCCGCATTACTGAATAGCGGTATACTGATCTGATCGCTTTTTTTCAAAGCACAAGGTACGGAGAACATATGAAACGTGCATTTATCATGGTGCTGGACTCTTTCGGCATCGGCGCGACAGAAGACGCGGATCGCTTCGGCGACGCGGGTTCCGACACTCTCGGCCACATCGCTGAAGCCTGTGCGAAAGGTGAAGCAGATACCGGGCGCAAAGGTCCGCTTAATCTACCGAATCTCACTCGCCTCGGGCTTGCGAAAGCCCACGAAGGCGCAACCGGCGAGATCCCGGCCGGTATGGACGGCAACGCCGAGATTATTGGCGCGTATGCCTGGGCGCATGAACTCTCTTCCGGGAAAGATACGCCGTCAGGCCACTGGGAAATCGCCGGTGTACCAGTACTTTTCGACTGGGGCTACTTCAGCGATACCGAAAACAGCTTCCCGCAGGAACTGCTGGATAAGCTGGTCGAGCGCGCTAACCTGCCGGGTTATCTCGGCAACTGCCACTCCTCCGGGACGGTCATTCTTGACCAGCTCGGCGAAGAGCATATGAAAACCGGCAAGCCGATTTTCTATACCTCTGCCGACTCGGTGTTCCAGATTGCCTGCCACGAAGAGACCTTTGGTCTCGATAAGCTCTATGAGCTGTGCGAAATTGCCCGTGAAGAGCTGACCGAAGGCGGCTACAACATTGGCCGCGTTATCGCGCGTCCGTTTGTGGGCGACAAAGCGGGTAACTTCCAGCGTACCGGCAACCGTCACGATCTGGCCGTTGAGCCGCCGTCCGCGACGGTGCTGCAAAAACTGGTCGAGGAGAAGGATGGGCAGGTGGTCTCCGTCGGTAAAATCGCCGATATCTATGCCAACTGCGGTATCACCAAAAAAGTGAAGGCAACCGGCCTTGACGCACTGTTTGATGCCACCATTACCGAGATGAAAGAAGCGGGTGATAAGACCATCGTCTTCACCAACTTCGTCGATTTTGACTCATCCTGGGGCCATCGTCGCGATGTTGCCGGTTATGCGGGCGGGCTGGAGCTGTTCGACCGCCGTCTGCCGGAGCTGATGGAGCTGGTGGGGGAAGATGATATCCTGATCCTCACCGCCGACCACGGCTGCGATCCGACCTGGAAAGGCACCGATCATACCCGCGAACACATTCCGGTACTGATCTACGGCCCGAAAGTAAAAGCAGGCTCGCTGGGACACCGCGAGACCTTCGCTGATATTGGTCAGACGATCGCCCGCTACTTCGGCGTCTCTGATATGGAGTATGGCAAAGCCATGTTCTGATCTTTTTGGGCGGGGTCTTTCCCGCCCTCCATTTTCTAACAAGTCAAAGGAAGCAACGATGGCAACCCCACATATCAATGCAGAAATGGGCGATTTCGCGGACGTCGTACTGATGCCGGGCGACCCGCTGCGTGCAAAGCACATCGCCGAAACGTTTCTCGAAGATTATCGTGAAGTGAACAACGTGCGCGGCATGCTGGGCTACACCGGCACCTATAAAGGCCGCAAAATCTCTGTAATGGGTCACGGTATGGGTATTCCATCCTGCTCCATCTACACCAAAGAGCTGATCACCGATTTTGGCGTCAAAAAGATCATCCGCGTCGGCTCCTGCGGTGCCGTGCGTATGGATGTGAAACTGCGTGACATCGTCATCGGTATGGGTGCCTGCACCGACTCCAAAGTGAACCGTATGCGTTTCAAGGATCACGACTTCGCAGCGATCGCGGATTTCGACATGGTGCGTAACGCGGTTGACGCGGCGAAAAACCTTGGCGTCGATGCGCGCGTGGGTAACCTCTTCTCTGCCGATCTCTTCTACTCCCCGGATGGCGAGATGTTCGACGTGATGGAGAAGTACGGCATCCTCGGCGTTGAGATGGAAGCGGCGGGTATCTATGGCGTTGCGGCAGAGTTCGGTGCGAAAGCGCTGACTATCTGCACCGTTTCCGACCATATCCGCACCCACGAGCAGACCACCTCCGATGAGCGTCAAACCACGTTCAACGACATGATCAAAATCGCGCTGGAATCTGTCCTGCTGGGCGATAACGCGTAATTTTGCCTGCCGGGCAGCGGTAAGCTTGCCCGGCATTTTACCCCTCACTATCTATTCACCTATTTTTTCATTTTCATTTTTTCCCCTTTCAAATCATAAAAATAGTGATATAAATCTATTCAAGTATCTATTCAGGTATCTATTCACTATGTCGCTTCTTTCGGATGCATTACTACAGGGCCCCCGCACAGCCGCTGATTTGCGCAGCACCTTAAAGATCAGCCAGGCGACGTTTTCACGTCTTACGGCGGCGGAACCTCATATTCTGCAATTCGGCAAAGCGCGCGCGACGCGTTATGCCTTATTGCGCCCTGTTCGCGGTATTGAACTATTCCCGTTGTGGCGTATTGATGAAAATGGGCGGGCCTGTAAATGGGGAGAATTACGCCCCTGCTGGCCGCAGGGAAGTTGTCTGGTGAGTATGGAGGACGGTAGCTGGCAATGGTTTGATGGCATCCCCTGGTATCTGACCGATTTACGCCCACAGGGATTTTTAGGGCGAGCCTGGGGGCGTAACATTGCCCGACAATTTGAACTCCCTGAAGATATTCGCCTGTGGCAGGAAGAAGATGTGCTTTTTGCGCTCGCCATGAGTGCGAACGAGCAGAGCGGCGGCTGGTTAATTGGCGAGGCTGGTTATCAAAAATGGATCGCCGCTTCTCCACCTGCGGCAATAACAGAAGATGAAAAGCTGAACAGCTATGCTGAGCTGGCTTTCCGGGCGCTTCAAGGAGAAATCATCGGCTCCTCTGCTGGCGGTGAACAGCCGAAATTTATGTGTTATGCGCAAACCGGTGCGGAATATGCTCACAGGCTGGTTAAGTTTACTGCCCCGCAAACCACGGAAGCCGCCGTGCGCTGGGGGGATTTATTGATTGCAGAATCCCTCGCGCTTGCTGTCCTGGCAAACGCCGGAATTGAAAGCACGCATTCCGTTGCGTTGATGGGCGAAAACCGGCAAGTGTTTCTCGAAACGCGCCGCTTTGATTGTGTTGGTACAGAAGGCCGCCGCGCTATTGTCTCCCTGGAGTCACTGCAAAGTGAATTTGTTTCTTCCCCGGGCGCATGGCCAAAAGTTGTCGCCGAGTTAGTGAAACAGCGGCAAACAGATGCCGAATCGTTAACACTCACGGAGCAGATTTGGGCATTTGGGCGGCTGATTGCTAATAGCGATATGCATGCTGGTAATCTCTCCTTTTTTCTCTCAACACCACCGATGAAACTGACCCCGGTCTACGATATGTTACCGATGGCCTTTGCTCCTGCAACCGCTGGCATGATGCGGCAAGAGGCCGTTGATCTGGTTGTCGACACGCAGGTGAAGAAAGAGGCCTGGGATGTTGCTATCCCGCTGGCAAACCAGTTCTGGCAGGCTGTGGCGGACGATATGCGCATCAGCGATGGCTTCCGTCGAATTGCACGGGATATGAGAGGGAAGGTTGAGCAGGCAGCGCGAAGCGTAGACCGTATGGCGTGATCTCTCTGGCGCTGCGCGTATCAGGCCCGATACGCACAGTGCCAGGCTTACTGCTCTATCGCACGGCCTGCACGATCCAGGCCGATAGTTCGCGCAGCTCCTGTTGCTGCTGCGGGAAATCCACCAGTAGCGCGTCGCACGCCTGCGCCAGCATATCGGCGCGATAGAGGCAGCCCTGCAAACGTGCCGCCAGTGCCTCCAGCGGTGCCGGGTTCAGGCTGTCGGTAAAGATCTGCGTGCGGGTGATGTGCCCCTTTTCGACATCGAAGTGCAGCTCCACGCCGCCCCAGGTAAAACGCTCATCCAGCAAATGGCTGAAGGCCGGGGCCTGGCCGAAATTCCACTCCCAGCTGCTCTGGCGAGCAAAGGTTTCAGCAAAGTTCGGCAGGTCCGGGGTTTTGTCCGGCGAGATAACCTCTGCTTCGACGCTTTCGCCATAGTGCTCAAAGAAGGCTTCGATGACGGCCGCGCAAACGTGTTCATGGGTGATGCCCGGCAGCAGATCGACCAGATTCGCCACCCGCCCGCGCACGGAGGTGATGCCTTTGGCCTGCAACTTCTTCTTATCCGGGTTGAGATAGTTCGCCAGACGGCTGAGATCGGCGTTGAGCAGCAGCGTCCCGTGGTGAAAGCCGCGATCCGGCGTTTCGCGATAGGCCGAGCCGGAGATTTTACGATCTCCCTCGGCGGTCTTGACCACCAGGTCGTTGCGCCCGGAGGCTTCCGCGTTAATGCCCAACGCCTGTAGCGCATTGAGCACAATGTTGGTGGAGACGGTTTTGTCATACTCCGGCTTGCCGGCCATAAAGGTAAAACAGGTATTGCCGAGATCGTGGAACACCGCGCCGCCACCGCTGCTGCGCCTTGCCAGCCGCACGTTGTCCTCTTCCATGCGGCGAGTGTTGCACTCCTTCCACGGATTCTGCGCCCGGCCAATCACCACCGTATCGGCGTTGCGCCAGAGAAACAGCACCCGCTGTGTAGCGGGCATCTGGCGGAAAATCGACTCCTCAACCGCCAGGTTAAACCACGGATCGTAAGAGTCGGAGATAAGAAGACGAAGCGTCGACATAGGCGATATCCTTGCTAAAAAATCAGGGGGCGTACGGGAAGCCGCGGCGGCTACTCTCGCTTTTCCTGCTCATCCTCTTCCGGCACCGCTTTATTGGCCGTCAGCAGGAAGGGGGACTGTTGCCAGCGGGTGCGTTTGCCCTGCAACAGGGTGCGCGTCAGCACCACGCCGATCGCCAGGGAGAGCAGCAGCATCAGACGCAGAATATTGGTGGTGTTATCTACCTGTTTAGCTTCCGTCGCCAGCGTGTGCGTATCCAGCGTCAGGCGCAGGTAACCCAGCGGGCCACTTTTGCCCTGGATTGGCTCGACGATCTGCTGGTTGAAGTAGGCCCCCGCCTTTTTGCCATCCAGCGCCAGTCGGTCACGTACCTCAATACCTTCACCGGCGCGCGCCACCAGGTCGCCCTGTGCATCATAAACGCCAGCATCGAGAATGCGGCTCTCTTCCGTGAGCGGGCCTAAGATGGCGGCTATACGTTTTTCATCGGGCGTTTCGGTGCGCATCAGCGGGGTGAGATTGATCGTCACCTGGCGCGCCAGGGTTCTTGCCAGCTCTTCAAACTGCGGATTTCGCTGGCGCTGATGCTTCTGGCTGAACCAGGATGCACCCTGCATCAGTGCGACCAACAGCGCCAGACAGATAAGGACAATCACGGCGCGATGCAGCCGAAATTTAAGTTTTGCGCGACTCATGTGTCACCTGTTGTAAATTTGATGCTTAATGTTGCCAGAAGCGTTGATTACAAGGTAGCCTCTTGCGTTATTTTCCCCTCCGGTGCTTTCTGGCGCGAACGTTTTTACAGGAGCTTTAATGCCTAACAGTCTGACCTGGTGCGACCTGCCCGATGATGTTTCTCAGTGGCCGGGATTGCCGCTCTCTCTCAGTGGTGATGAGGTGATGCCTCTGGATTATCACGCTGGTCGTAGCGGCTGGTTGCTCTATAGCCGGAGCCTCGATAAGCAGCGTCTGACCACCTATCAGCGCAAGCTGGGTGCCGCGATGGTGATTGTTTCAGCCTGGAGCGTGGATGAGTATCAGGTGATTCGCCTGGCAGGCTCGCTGACGCCGCGCGCAACGCGCCTGGCGCACGATGAGGGCATGGATGTCGCGCCGCTCGGTAAAATCCCACACCTGCGCTCGCCAGGGCTGCTGGTGATGGATATGGACTCCACCGCAATCCAGATTGAGTGTATTGATGAGATCGCCAAACTGGCCGGCACCGGCGAACAGGTCGCTGAAGTGACCGAGCGCGCAATGCGCGGCGAGCTCGATTTCACCGCCAGCCTGCGCAGCCGCGTGGCAACCTTAAAAGGCGCGGATGCTGCTATCCTGCATCAGGTGCGCGAAAATCTGCCGCTGATGCCGGGTCTGGTGCAGCTGGTGTTAAAACTGGAAACCCTTGGCTGGAAAGTGGCGATTGCCTCCGGCGGCTTTACCTTCTTTGCCGACTACCTGCGCGACAAGCTGCATCTGACGGCGGCGGTGGCGAATCAGTTGGAGATCGTCGACGGTAAATTTACCGGCCAGGTGCTGGGCGATATCGTCGATGCGCAGTACAAAGCGAAAACGCTGAAGCTGCTGGCTGAAGAGTATGAGATCGCCCCGGAACAGACCGTGGCGATTGGTGATGGCGCTAACGATCTTCCGATGATCAAATCCGCCGGGCTTGGTATCGCCTTTCACGCCAAACCGACCGTGAATGAGAAGGCGGAAGTGACCATTCGTCACGCCGACCTGATGGGCGTATTTTGTATCCTTTCCGGCAGTATTAATAAGAAGTAGAGGTGAATGTGGCGAAAGCTCCAAAACGTGCGTTTGTCTGTAATGAGTGCGGCGCTGATTATCCGCGCTGGCAGGGGCAATGCAGCGCCTGTCACGCCTGGAACACCATTACCGAAGTGCGCGTGGCCGCTTCGCCAACCGTTGCGCGCAACGAGCGCCTCTCCGGCTATGCGGGCAGCGCGGGCGTGTCGAAGGTGCAAAAGCTCTCCGATATCAGCCTCGAAGCGCTGCCGCGCTTCTCCACCGGCTTTAAAGAGTTTGACCGCGTCCTCGGCGGCGGCGTGGTGCCCGGCAGCGCCATTCTGATCGGCGGTAACCCGGGCGCGGGTAAATCGACGCTGTTGTTACAGACGCTCTGCAAGCTCTCCGAGCAGATGAAAACCCTTTACGTCACCGGCGAAGAGTCACTGCAGCAGGTGGCGATGCGCGCTCACCGTTTAGGGCTGCCGACCACTAACCTGAATATGCTTTCCGAGACCAGCATCGAGCAGATTTGCATGATTGCAGAAGAGGAGAAGCCGCGCCTGATGGTGATCGACTCCATTCAGGTGATGCACATGGCGGATATCCAGTCCTCGCCCGGCAGCGTCGCGCAGGTGCGCGAAACCGCGGCGTATCTCACCCGCTTTGCCAAAACCCGCGACGTGGCAATTGTGATGGTCGGCCACGTGACGAAAGATGGTTCGCTGGCGGGGCCGAAAGTGCTGGAGCACTGTATTGACTGTTCGGTACTGCTGGACGGCGATGCTGACTCCCGTTTCCGCACGCTGCGCAGCCATAAGAACCGTTTTGGCGCGGTCAACGAACTGGGCGTTTTCGCCATGACCGAGCAAGGTCTGCGAGAAGTGAGCAACCCGTCGGCCATCTTCCTTAGCCGCGGGGATGAAGTGACCTCCGGCAGTTCAGTGATGGTGGTCTGGGAAGGGACGCGCCCGCTGCTGGTGGAGATCCAGGCGCTGGTCGATCACTCCATGATGTCGAACCCGCGCCGCGTGGCGGTAGGGCTTGAGCAGAACCGGCTGGCGATTTTACTGGCCGTGCTGCACCGCCATGGCGGTTTGCAGATGGCGGACCAGGATGTGTTTGTCAATGTGGTCGGCGGGGTGAAAGTGACGGAAACCAGCGCCGACTTAGCGCTGCTGCTGGCGATGGTCTCCAGCCTGCGCGATCGCCCGCTGCCGCAGGATTTGGTGGTGTTCGGCGAAGTCGGGCTGGCCGGTGAGATCCGCCCGGTGCCGAGCGGCCAGGAGCGTATCTCGGAAGCGGCGAAGCACGGTTTTCGCCGGGCGATTGTTCCGGCGGCAAACGTGCCGAAAAAGGTGCCGGAAGGCATGCAGATCTTTGGCGTGAAGAAGCTCGCCGATGCGCTAAGCGTCTTTGACGACTTATAATTGGCTTATCACTTTTGCAGGAGGCAACGATGTCGTCATTCGACTACTTAAAAACCGCCATTCGCCAGAAGGGCTGCACGTTGCAGCAGGTCGCGGATGCCAGCGGCATGACCAAAGGCTACTTAAGCCAGCTGCTGAATGCCAAAATCAAAAGCCCCAGCGCGCAAAAGCTGGAGGCGCTGCACCGTTTCCTCGGGCTCGATTTCCCGCGTCGCGAGAAAAATATCGGCGTGGTGTTCGGCAAGTTCTACCCGCTGCACACCGGCCATATCTACCTGATCCAGCGCGCCTGTAGCCAGGTTGACGAGCTGCATATCATCCTCGGGTATGACGAAACCCGCGACCGCGCACTGTTTGAAGAGAGCGCGATGTCGCAGCAACCGACGGTGAGCGACCGCCTGCGCTGGCTGCTGCAAACCTTTAAGTATCAGAAAAATATCCGCATCCATGCGTTCAACGAAGAGGGGATGGAGCCCTATCCACACGGTTGGGACGTCTGGAGCAATGGCATCAAAGCCTTTATGGCGGAAAAGGGCATTACGCCGAACTGGATCTACACCTCTGAGGCCGCGGATGCGCCGCAATATTTGCAGCATCTCGGCACGGAAGCGGTGCTGGTCGATCCCGAGCGCACCTTTATGAACATCAGCGGCTCACAAATTCGTGAAAACCCGTTCCGCTACTGGGAATACATTCCGACGGAAGTGAAGCCCTTCTTTGTGCGCACCGTGGCGATCCTCGGCGGGGAGTCGAGCGGGAAGTCGACGCTGGTGAACAAGCTTGCCAATATCTTCAACACCACCAGCGCCTGGGAGTTTGGCCGTGATTACGTTTTCTCCCATCTCGGCGGGGATGAGATTGCGCTGCAATATTCCGACTACGACAAAATCGCCCTCGGCCATGCGCAATATATTGATTTCGCGGTGAAATACGCTAATAAAGTCGCCTTTATCGATACCGACTTTGTCACCACGCAGGCCTTCTGTAAAAAGTATGAGGGGCGGGAGCACCCCTTTGTGCAGGCGCTGATCGATGAGTATCGCTTCGATCTGGTGATCCTGCTGGAAAACAATACGCCGTGGATCAACGACGGCTTGCGCAGCCTCGGCAGCTCTGTCGATCGCCGTGAGTTTCAGAACCTGCTGGTCTCGATGCTGGAAGCGAATAATATCGACTATGTTCGCGTTGAAGAGGCCGATTATGACTCACGCTTCTTGCAGTGTGTTGACCTGGTAAAACAGCTGATGGGCGCGTAGCGCGCGCTCTCTGGCCGGTTTGGCGCATGCGCTCTCCGGCCAGAAACAGCGCAGATGAGAGAGCGTTTTCCAGCGCATATGCACCTGCGCCAGCGCGGCAATCGAGCGCAGGTTCACCTTCCGCAGCAGATTGTATTTGTGAGTGCTCAGGGTCTTGCTACCCAGCTCGCCACAATCAAAAATCCCGTTTTGATATTCACTGTTCATCACATACGTCAGCAGCGCCCGCTCTTTGCGCGTGAGAGGCAGTGATGGCGATGTATATTTGCGCTGCCGCCAGGGGCGGTATTTCAGCTGAAGCGGTAACGCTTTTATGGCGATGCGCTTTTCAATTTTAAAAAAGGGCTGTAATAAAAAGTGCTCGAAGCACTGGTCGCCAGACATAATCGTTTTTAACGTCGGCAGCGTGGTAATAATCAGAAAGTGATCATCAAAATCGACGATAACGTCCTCTTCGGCAAGATTAAATAGCCCCTGATCAAACAGCGCCCGCAGCCCGCACGCCAGGAAGCGATCGTCCGTAATGATGTGCATAAGAGGGCTCCCTTTACTGCCTGTGACGAGGAAGCAAAATGGTAGCGACTGGCTGTAGCGTTATTCAAGATGCGGCTTTTTTAGCGAAAGCTAAAACAGATATTCTGCCGATAGTTATTGAGCAGGTATTTCTGCTGCTAATTAACCCTGTCTGATGCAGTTTGTTTTTATTTTATTTCTATGGCGAATATAACGAGGCGGCTTATTCGTCCTGAATAACAGAAAAACAAAAATACTTTTTTAGTGCGGGAAAGAAGAGGAATTTGCTGAGGATTTGCGGGAAAAAGAGAGCGAATGGGTCTCCCCATTCGCTCTGCTTATTACTTGGTAATACGTTTGTACTTGATACGCTTCGGCTCCAGCGCTTCGGCGCCCAGCGTGCGTTTCTTGTACTCTTCGTATTCGGTGAAGTTACCTTCGAAGAACTCCACTTTACCCTCATCCTGGTAATCCAGAATGTGGGTGGCGATACGGTCAAGGAACCAGCGGTCATGCGAGATAACCATCGCGCAGCCCGGGAACTCCAGCAGGGCGTTTTCCAGTGCGCGCAGGGTTTCGATATCCAGGTCGTTGGTTGGTTCATCGAGCAGCAGCATGTTGCCGCCAACCTGCAACAGCTTCGCCAGGTGCAGACGACCGCGCTCACCACCGGAGAGTTCACCAACGCGTTTGCCCTGGTCGGTGCCTTTAAAGTTAAAGCGGCCAACGTAGGCGCGGCTTGGCATCTCGGTGTTGCCGATACGCATGATATCCAGCCCACCGGAGACCTCTTCCCAGACGGTCTTATTGTTATCCATTGCGTCACGGAACTGGTCAACAGAGGCCAGTTTCACCGTTTCACCGAGGGTGATCGTACCGGCATCAGGCTGCTCCTGACCGGACATCATGCGGAACAGCGTCGATTTACCGGCGCCGTTCGGGCCGATAATGCCGACGATGGCCCCTTTCGGTACGGAGAAGGAGAGGTTATCGATCAGCTGGCGGTCGCCGTAGGCTTTGCACAGGTTGCTGACTTCAACCACTTTATCGCCCAGACGCGCGCCTGGCGGAATAAAGAGTTCGTTGGTTTCGTTACGTTTCTGGTACTCGGTGCTGTTAAGTTCTTCAAAGCGTGCCAGACGGGCTTTGCCCTTCGACTGACGGCCTTTCGCGCCCTGGCGAACCCACTCCAGCTCTTTCTCAATGGATTTACGGCGAGCCGCTTCCTGAGAGGCTTCCTGCGCCAGACGCTGATCTTTCTGCTCCAGCCACGAGGAGTAGTTGCCTTCCCACGGAATACCTTCACCACGGTCAAGCTCCAGGATCCAGCCCGCAACGTTATCGAGGAAGTAACGGTCGTGGGTAATCGCCACGACGGTACCTTCGAAGTCGTGCAGGAAGCGTTCCAGCCAGGCAACGGATTCGGCATCCAGGTGGTTGGTTGGTTCGTCGAGCAGCAGCATGTCCGGCTTTTCCAGCAGCAGACGGCACAGCGCGACGCGGCGGCGTTCACCCCCGGAGAGATTGGCGATTTTTGCATCCCAGTCCGGCAGACGCAACGCATCGGCGGCGCGCTCAAGCTGCACGTTCAGGTTGTGACCGTCGTGCGCCTGGATGATCTCTTCCAGCTTGCCCTGCTCAGCGGCGAGCTTGTCGAAATCCGCCTCCGGCTCAGCGTAGAGGGCGTAAACTTCATCCAGACGTTTCAGCGCGTTAACCACTTCAGAAAGGGCTTCTTCAACCGATTCACGAACCGTCTGCTCAGGATTGAGCTGCGGCTCCTGCGGCAGGTAACCGATTTTAATACCCGGTTGCGCGCGCGCTTCCCCTTCGATGTCGGTATCAATACCGGCCATGATGCGCAGCAGCGTCGATTTACCGGCACCGTTAAGGCCGAGTACGCCGATCTTTGCGCCGGGGAAGAAACTGAGGGAGATATTTTTCAGAATATGACGTTTCGGCGGAACAACTTTGCCGACACGGTGCATGGTATATACGAATTGAGCCACGGTGGACTTCGCCTCTTTGTTATGAGTAGTGCATTTAACAGCGGAGTGTAGCCGTTTTCGCGCGCTAATCCCAGCCAGCGACGCTCACACTGTTAAATCACACCAGAAAGGTAAAAAAGTGTGCGTAACGTGGCGCGTTACGGCATGCCCGGTTAGCATTAACCCCTGTATGCGGCATGATGCTGTAAAAATGTGACAGATAAGAGGAAAGAGCTGTGCAGAGAGCTAAACATGCCGCCTGGCGGTTAGCGGCGGCCTGCGTGTGTTTGCTGTCCTTCAGCAATGCGGCGCAGGCGGACTCACTGGATGAACAACGCGATCGGTATGCGCAAATCAAAAGCGCCTGGGACAACAACCAGATGGACGTTGTGCAGCAGCTAATGCCGACGCTGCAAACCTATCCCCTTTACCCCTACCTGCAATACCGGCAGATCACCGACGATTTGATGAGCGAACCGGCGCTCACTGTCACCCAGTTTGTGCAGCAGTATCCGACGCTGCCCGCCGCGCGCACGCTGAAAAACCGCTTTGTGAACGAACTGGCGCGGCGTCAGGACTGGCAGGGGTTGTTGGCCTTTAGCCCGGACAAACCCACGACCACCGAGGCGCAGTGCAACTACTACTTCGCCAAATGGAACAGCGGCCAGGCGGATGAAGCCTGGGCGGGCGCGAAAGATCTCTGGCTGAGCGGTAAAAGCCAGCCCAACGCCTGCGATCAGCTGTTTGGCGCATGGCGCGCGTCGGGCAAACAGGATCCGCTCGCTTACCTGGAACGTATCCGTCTGGCGATGAAAGCCGGCAATACGCGGCTTGTCACGCTGCTGGCGAGCCAGATGCCGCCCGATTACCAGACCATCTCGTCGGCGATCGTGACGCTCGCCAACGATCCGATGACGGTGATGAGTTTTGCCACCACCACCGGGGCGACGGACTTTACGCGCCAGATGGCGGCAGAAGCGTTTGAAAGCGTGGCGCGCCAGGATGTGGAAAATGCCCGGTTGATGATCCCGTCGCTGGCGCAGGCGCAAAAACTCAATGAAGAGCAGACGCAGCAGCTGCGCGAGACGGTTGCGTGGCGGCTGATGGGCAATGATGTTACCAGCGAGCAGGCGCGCTGGCGCGACGATACGATTATGCGTTCGCAATCCGTTTCACTGCTGGAGCGGCGTGTTCGTATGGCGCTCAGCAATGGCGATCGCCGCGGGCTGAACACCTGGCTTTCGCGCCTGCCGATGGAGGCGAAAGAGAAAGATGAGTGGCGCTACTGGCAGGCCGATCTGCTGCTGGAGCGCGGGCGTGAAAACGACGCCAAAGAGATCCTCCATGCGCTGATGCAGCAGCGCGGCTTCTACCCGATGGCTGCCGCGCAGCGTCTGGGCGAAGCGTATCAGTTAAAGATAGATAAGGCTGATGGCAACGTCGATCCGACCCTGTTGCAGAGCGCAGAGATGGCGCGCGTGCGCGAGTTGATGTACTGGAAGATGGATAACACTGCGCGCGGCGAGTGGGCGAATCTGGTCTCCAGCCGTAGCCAGCAGCAGCAGGCGCAGCTGGCGCGTTATGCCTTTGAGCAGCAGTGGTGGGATCTGAGCGTGCAGGCGACGATCAGCGGCAAGCTGTGGGATCAGTTAGAGGAGCGCTTCCCGCTGGCGTATCGCGATCTCTATACGCGCTATACCGGCGATAAAGAGATTTCGCCGAGCTATGCGATGGCGATCTCCCGCCAGGAGAGCGCCTGGAACCCGACGGCGCGCTCGCCGGTCGGCGCGAGTGGGCTGATGCAAATTATGCCTGCTACCGCCACGCACACCGTGAAGATGTTTTCGATCCCGGGCTACAGTAACTCCAGCCAGCTCTTCGATCCGGAAACTAACATCAAGATCGGTACCAGCTACCTGCAGTATGTCTATCAGCAGTTTGGCGATAACCGTATTTTCGCCTCGGCGGCTTATAACGCCGGGCCGGGAAGGGTGCGTAGCTGGCTGAATAACAGCGGCGGCAAGCTGGATGCGGTGGCGTTTATCGAGAGCATTCCTTTCTCGGAAACGCGCGGTTATGTGAAAAACGTGCTGGCTTATGATGCCTACTACCGTTACTTCCTGCAGGACGAGAAAGCGACCATCCTCAGTGACGCTGAATGGCAGCGCCGTTACTGATTAGTGTGGTTTATGCTATGCTGCGTACTCATGCACGAGTACGCAGCATAAAAATCCCTAACACGGCGACAAACTATGACTCAGCAATCCCCCTATTCAGCGGCGATGGCCGAACAGCGCGAGCAGGAGTGGCAACGCTTTGTTGATCTGCTCAGGCAGGCGTACGACAACGAACTGCATATCCCATTGCTTAACCTGATGCTTACGCCGGACGAGCGTGAAGCGCTGGGCACGCGGGTGCGTATTATCGAAGAGCTGTTGCGCGGCGAGATGAGCCAGCGCGAGCTGAAAAACGAGCTTGGCGCGGGCATTGCGACCATCACGCGCGGCTCCAACAGCCTGAAAGCCGCGCCGACGGATTTGCGTCTGTGGCTGGAAAAAGCGTTACTTAACGCTCAACGATAAACGGCGTTATGGAACGGGCTGAGCGCTAAAATCACCGCCTGGTGATAGACGCTTTCGCGGGTCAGCGCCCCGGCGGTAAAGACGCCGATGGCTCCCTCTTTGCGGCCTATCTCATCAATGCCGGTATAGCGTGACATCACCGGCCCCAGCGCTTCGCCAGCGTTCACATCGCGCAGAATCACTTCCGGCAGCGGCAGCGTTGCCGAGCGGGATTCGCCGGACAACTCACCATTCTCAATCACCACCCAACTGAAGGTGCTCCCTTCATCAATACCCGCTTCGATC
The DNA here is from genome assembly GCF_003864115.1 of Kosakonia sp. CCTCC M2018092. Taxonomy (NCBI): domain Bacteria; kingdom Pseudomonadati; phylum Pseudomonadota; class Gammaproteobacteria; order Enterobacterales; family Enterobacteriaceae; genus Kosakonia; species Kosakonia sp. CCTCC M2018092. The sequence continues at coordinate 4,002,438 of NZ_CP034225.1, read as the reverse complement.
GCCACCCAAAAATCGGCGTTCGGCTGCGCCGCGCGCGCGTTTCGCACGCGGTTTCGTGCGCCAGCTCGCGTTTCTTCACTGCCGAAGGGTTGTTCCGGAACGCCGCTCTCGACGGAAATAGAGTCAATATGGCAGCATCCTTCGCCGAAAATCTGGTTAAAAGCGTGCAGAATCGCCCGAATTTTGGCGGGATTGGTGGTAGCGCAGACAACTTGGTGCATAATCATCTAAGGCATGTCCGAGAGGAAACTGCTTTTCCCATGCGGACTTGAGCCTTCCTCAGAGAAATAAATTCATCGCAGTATAATGGATAACAATACATGTTACAGGTATACCTTGTTCGCCACGGTGAAACCCTTTGGAACGCCGAGCGTCGTATTCAAGGCCAGTCTGACAGTCCGTTAACCGACAAGGGCGAAACACAAGCCCGACAGGTGGCGGAACGCGCGAAAGCACTGGGCATCACCCACATTATCACCAGCGACCTGGGGCGTACGCGCCGCACGGCGGAGATTATCGCGGACATTTGCGGCTGCGACGTGACGCTGGAACCGCGCCTGCGCGAGCTCAATATGGGCGTGCTGGAGCGACGCCCCCTCGACTCTTTGACCGAAGAGGAGGAGGGCTGGCGTCGTCAGTTAGTCAACGGCACCGCAGATGGCCGCATTCCTGAAGGGGAGTCGATGCAAGAACTGAGCGAGCGTATGCACGCCGCGCTGGCAGCCTGTCTCGAACTGCCACAGGGCAGCCGTCCGCTGCTGGTGAGCCACGGCATGGCGCTGGGGTGTCTGGTGAGCACGATCCTTGGTCTGCCAGCTTACGCCGAACGCCGTTTGCGCCTGCGCAACTGCTCCATCTCCCGCATCGACTATCAGCAGAGCCCATGGCTGGCGTCAGGCTGGGTGGTGGAAACCGCAGGCGACGTCTCGCATCTGGACGCTCCTGCGCTCGATGAGATGCAGCGTTAACGGCGGATAGGGATCAGATACTCGCAGCGGATGTGCGTTGGCGGTTCACGATCGTTGATGGCGTTACGCTGCGGGTAGAAGTGTTCGATATCCTGGCCTTTACGGCGCGTCAGCTGAAGCATCGGCATGCAGGTGCCGTAGACGGTCAGGATAAACTCCTGTAACCCTTCCGGTGCGCCATCATAGGAGAAGGCAACATAGTCTCCCCCTTCCAGTTCGACCGGCTGAGCGTTGTTCAGGTAACCATTTGCCTGCTCCGGCGTCAGGGCGGTGGTGTAAAAGACTTCCTGCTCGTCATCTTTTTCCTGGCTCGGCCGCGGCTCGTGCAGGCCGTACAGCTCATCCGGAATGGTTGGCGCATTGCTTAAAAACTCGCGCCAGAACTGGATACGCATCTGGTTACGAAAATCGGAGATCTCCTCCAGCGCGCAGGTGTAGTTTTGCGTAGTACCGATAAGCTTCATCGGTGGCAGCGTGACAAAGCTATGCGTCGGTAAGGCGAACTCGCCCAGACGCAGCGGCGGACGGATGCCAAACGAGTTCCAGTCCGGTGAACGGCGATAGAGCGCTGGGGTAACGGCAAACTGTTTTTTAAACGCGCGGGTGAAGGTTTGTTGGGAATCGAAGCGATACTGTAGCGCGATATCAAGAATCGGGCGGGCGGTGAGACGCAGCGCAACGGCGGATTTCGACAAACGGCGGGCGCGAATATAGGCGCCGATAGCGTGGCCTGTGACATCCTTGAACATCCTTTGCAAATGCCACTTGGAATAGCCCGCTTTTGCCGCCACATTATCTAACGACAGCGGCTGATCGAGATGGCCTTCCAGCCAGGCAAGTAAGTCGCGAATGATGCCAGCCTGATCCATAAAATATCCTCTTCCATAGCACAGCAGCGGTGAACGCTTGATATCAGGGGAGGGATAATAGCGGGTTTTAAGGGGTTTAGCATGCAGTGTTTTTTTTGTGCTTGCCCGCGCATTGTGACTGATTTTAATCATAAATTTTGTAAATGGGTGATCTGCAAACAGTTTCTCATATGAAAACTGAATAGTTGCGTAACGTAATATTCAAAAATGGTAACAATATGAAATATACAAAGTTTGTTATTCCTGCTCTCCTGTTGACCTCACTGGCTTCCGCACAGGCGGAGCAGATTGGATCGGTGGATACGGTGTTTAAGATTTTCGGCCCTGATCACAAAATCGTCGTTGAAGCGTTCGACGATCCCGATGTGAAGAATGTCACCTGTTATATCAGCCGGGCGAAGACCGGCGGTATCAAAGGTGGGCTTGGTTTAGCAGAGGATACCTCCGATGCGGCGATCTCTTGCCAGCAGGTGGGGCCGGTTGAGCTGAGCGATAAAATCAAGAACGGCAAAGCGCAGGGCGATGTTGTTTTCCAGAAGCGAACCTCATTAGTTTTCAAAAAGTTACAGGTGGTTCGTTTCTACGACGCCAAGCGTAACGCGCTGGCCTATTTAGCCTACTCCGATAAAGTGGTCGAAGGTTCTCCGAAGAACGCCATCAGCGCGGTGCCGATCATGCCGTGGGGTAAATAAGCAACGTGTCTATGCCGCAACCGCTGATTTGGCTGGTGGAAGATGAAGCCAGTATCGCTGAAACCTTAATCTATATGCTGCAACAGGATGGGTTTGCCGTCACCGCATTTGAGCGGGGTTTGCCGGTGCTGGATGCAGCGGCGCAGCGGTTGCCCGAATTGGTCATCCTTGATGTCGGCCTGCCGGATATCAGCGGCTTTGAGTTGTGTCGGCGTCTGTTGGCACGCGCACCCGCGCTGCCGGTGCTGTTTCTGACCGCGCGCAGCGAAGAGGTAGATAAGCTGCTGGGGCTGGAGATGGGCGCGGATGACTATATCGCCAAACCCTTCTCGCCGCGCGAAGTGTGCGCCCGCGTGCGCACCGTATTACGCAGAATGCAGAAAGCCTCGTTGCACAGCGACCTTATTCGCGTCGGCGAGTTTGAACTGGATGAAACCGCGGCGATTATCCTCTGGTGCGGCGAAACGCTGAATCTGACGCGGTATGAATTCCTGTTAATGAAAACACTATTGCAGGCACCGGGGAGGATCTTTTCGCGCCAGCAGTTGATGGACCAGGTGTGGTGCGATGGGCAAGAGAGCTTCGATCGTACGGTCGACACCCATATCAAAACGCTGCGTGCCAAGCTGCGCGCAATCAATCCTGAACTGACGCCGATCAACACCCATCGTGGCATGGGTTACAGCCTGGGGCTGCGCTGATGCGTATCGGCATGCGCCTGCTGCTGGGCTACTTCCTGATTGTGGCAGTGGCCGCCTGGTTTGTGCTGTTTATCTTCGTGCAGGAGATCAAACCCGGCGTGCGGCGCGCAACCGAAGGCACGTTGATTGATACCGCGACATTGCTGGCGGAGTTTGCCCGCGAGGATCTGCGCAGCGGGCATGCACAGGATGGGCGGCTGGCGCAGGCCTTCTCTACCCTCCATCAACACCCGATTAACGCCCATATCAATGGCATTCACAAAGTGCGCAATGAGTACCATGTCTATATGACGGACGCGAGCGGGCGCGTGGTATTTGATTCGACGGGCAAAGCGCTGGGCGAGGACTATTCGCGCTGGAACGATGTCTGGTTGACGCTGCGCGGGCAGTATGGCGCGCGTAGCTCACCATTGGTGGCGGGCGATCCGCAAAGTACGGTGATGTATGTCGCCGCGCCGGTGAAAGAGGCGGGGCGGATCATTGGCGTGGTGAGCGTCGGTAAACCCAATAGCGCCATGGATCCGGTGATAAAACGCAGCGAGCGACGCATATTGTGGGCTGGTGGCGCGCTGCTCGGCATTGCGCTGCTGATTGGCGGCGTGATGGTGTGGTGGATCAACCGCGCGATCGGCAAGCTCGCCCGCTATGCCGATTCGGTCACCGAAGACCGCCCCGTGCCATTGCCCGAGCTGGGCAGCAGCGAGCTGCGCAAACTGGCGCAGGCGCTGGAGAGCATGCGCGTCAAACTGGAGGGGAAAAACTATATCGAACAGTATGTTTATGCCCTGACCCATGAGCTGAAAAGCCCCTTGGCGGCGATCCGCGGCGCGGCGGAGATCCTGCGTGAACATCCTCCTCAGCCAGTCGCGACCCGCTTCACGGAGAATATTCTTGCGCAGAATAGCCGTATGCAGCGCCTGGTTGAGAAGCTTCTGCATCAGGCGAAGCTGGAGAACCGTCTGGAAATCGCCTTCGCGCCTGTTGAGATGAGTGCGCTCTTTCAGCAATTGCAGGAGGAGCGAAGCGCGGTGGCAGCGGCAAAGGCGCTGAACATTGTTTATGAGGCTAACGAGACGGTGGTGGCTGGTGATAAAGAGCTGCTGGCGCAGGCGGTGGGAAACCTGCTGGATAATGCCATCGACTTTACACCTGCTGGCGGCAATATTGTCCTGCGTGCCACGGAGCAAGCCGACAAGGTGGTGATTACGGTGAGCGATAGCGGCACTGGCATCCCTGATTACGCGCTGCCGCGCATCTTTGAGCGCTTCTACTCCCTGCCGCGCGGGAACGGGCAGAAGAGCAGCGGATTAGGGCTGGCATTTGTCCAGGAAGTCGCGCGGTTGCATCACGGCGCTGTCACGGTGTCGAACCGTGCGGAAGGGGGCTGCGAAGCCCGTCTGACACTTCACCCTCACTTCACATAACTTCAAATGCTTCACACATAGCCTCGTTATGCTGCGCGCATCACTAAGGAGAAGGCTATGTTGAAATCCCCCCTGTTCTGGAAAATGGTTACGCTGGCAAGTTGCCTGTGTGTGTTACTTATCCCGCTGACAATGCTCAGCAGCCTGATTGGCGAGCGCGCCGATTATCGACATGAAGTGACCGATACGCTGCGCCAGAGCAGCGCTGGCTCGCAAAAATTGATTGGCCCGCTGATCGCCATTCCGGTAACGGAAACCACCGTATCGCTGGAGAGCAGCGGCGAAAACGAACCGCCGAAAGAGATACGTCGCAAGCAGAGTTTCATCCGTTTGTGGTTGCCGGAATCGCTGATGGTCAACGGTAATCAGCAGGTTGAAACGCGCAAGATCGGTATCTATGACGGGCAACTCTGGCATAACAACATCGATATTAACGCCGAGTTCGACCCGAAGCGGCTGGATATCAAACCCAGTGAGAATGTGACGCTTGGCGAGCCGTTTATCGTGCTGGCGGTGAGCGATTCTCGTGGCATTGGCCTGGTGCGCAGCACAAGCGTGAACGGCGAAGCGCTGCGCGTCGAGCCGGGGACGGGATTGATGAGCGATCTACAGGGCGTGCATATGCCGCTGGCGATGGAGAGCCTGCAAAAACCGCTCAAGCTGGCGATGTCGTTCAACCTGAGTGGAACCGGTGAATTTTCTGTGGTGCCGCTTGGCCGTAATAGCGAGATGGCGCTGAAGGGCGACTGGCCGCACCCTGGTTTTATGGGCGATTTCCTGCCGGAAAAACGTGAAGTGAGCGAGAGCGGATTCCAGGCGCACTGGCAGAGTAGCTGGTTTGCCAACAATCTGGACAGTAAAGTGCGCGATACGGTAGTGCTTTCCAGTAAGAACAACTGGGAACTGCCGGCATTCAGCGTCAATATCGTCACCCAGGCGGATCAGTATCAACTGACCGACCGAGCGATAAAGTATGCCATCTTGCTGATCGTGCTGACTTTCCTCGCCTTCTTCGTATTTGAAAGCCTCACCGCGCGGCAGATGCACCCGATGCAATATCTGCTGGTTGGCTTGTCGCTGGTGATGTTTTATCTGGTATTACTGGCGCTTTCTGAACATACCGGATTTACCGCCGCGTGGATTGTCGCCAGCCTACTCGGCGCGCTGTTGAACGGCTTCTATTTGCAGGGCGTGATGAAGAGCTGGCGCGCAAGTCTGGGCTTTACCGCCGCGCTACTGCTGCTTGATGCGGTGATGTGGGGACTGCTCAACTCTGAGGATAATGCGCTCTTACTGGGAACCGGCGTGCTGTTTGTGGCACTGACTGCGGTAATGTTCCTGACACGTAAATTTGACTGGTATGCATTGTCAGCGGCAGGGATAAAACGGATCGCAGCGGAGCCTGCGACGGAAGATGAGTTAAGGATCTGGAAATAAAAAAAGCGGCGCACTGTGCGCCGCTTTTTCGTTTGCGTTCGTTTATTCCTGCAGATCGCCGCAGAAGCGGTAACCTTCGCCATGAATGGTGGCGATAATTTCTGGCGTATCCGGCGTTGACTCAAAGTGCTTACGGATACGGCGGATGGTGACATCCACGGTACGATCGTGCGGTTTCAACTCACGCCCGGTCATTTTTTTCAGCAGCTCAGCACGCGACTGAATCTTGCCCGGGTTTTCGCAGAAGTGCAGCATCGCGCGGAACTCACTGCGCGGCAGCTTATACTGCTCGCCGTTCGGGCTAATCAGCGAACGACTGTTGATATCCAGCTCCCAGCCATTGAATTTGTAGCTATCGACGCTGCGGCGCTCTTCGCTGATGGTACCGAGGTTCATGGTACGGGACAGCAGGTTGCGCGCGCGGATAGTCAATTCACGCGGGTTAAAGGGTTTGGTGATGTAATCGTCCGCGCCAATTTCAAGGCCGAGAATTTTATCGACCTCGTTGTCGCGACCGGTCAGGAACATCAGCGCGACATTTGCCTGCTCACGCAGCTCACGCGCCAATAAAAGACCGTTTTTACCCGGCAGATTGATATCCATAATCACCAGGTTTACATCGTGTTCAGAAAGGATCTGATGCATTTCAGCGCCATCAGTCGCTTCAAAGACATCGTAGCCTTCTGCTTCGAAAATGCTTTTCAACGTGTTGCGTGTTACCAACTCGTCTTCAACAATAAGAATGTGCGGGATCTGCATGTTTGCTACCTAAATTGCCAACTAAATCGAAACAGGAAGTACAAAAGTCCCTGACCAGCCTGGTGCATGTCGAAAATTAACATGACGGCATAACATGACTAAAGTACGTAATTGCGTTCTTGATGCACTTTCCATCAACGTCAACAACATCATTAGCTTGGTCGTGGGCACTTTCCCTCTGAACCCGACAGTGTCAAAAACGGCTGTCATCCTAACCATTTTAACAGCAACATAACAGGCTAAGACGCAAATGACACCCAATAAAACTACGCTTCGTTGACATATATCAAGTTCAATTGTAGCACGTTAACACTTTAGCGAAATTCTGATAGCCAGCTGCTAGCTTCTATTACAAATTTTCAATAAACCAAGTAGTTGCGTACGCTAATTGATAAATAGCCTGAATCCAACACAGGCAGACATTTCTGTATTAAAATGCCAAGAAGAAACAGAGGGATATGCCCGTTCTGTTAACATCTTAACAGGTAATATTGCTGATAAACAGTTTAGCTTTTTTTAAGCGTAGAGACGGGGCCGATCGGCGTTTGGTGTTATCTAATTGTAAATTCGCTCCACGTAATATGTTGATTGATGTCACATTTTTCAGCGGGCATGAAAAAAGAAGGTTTCGATGCAACTGGCAATAGTTCTTGTCTCCCCCGCGCGAGCGGAAAACGTCGGCGCAGCGGCGCGTGCCATGAAAACGATGGGCTTTACTGATTTACGTATTGTCGACAGCGATGCCCATTTACAGGAAGCAGCAAGGCGCGTCGCGCACGGTTCGGGCGACATCCTGGATAACGCGAAACACTACGCGACGCTCGCCGACGCGCTGACCGATATTCCTTTCACTATTGCCACTACCGCGCGCAGCCGGGCGAAATTTCACTATTACGCAACGCCTGAGCAGCTTGTGCCGTTATTAGAGGAAAAAAGCGCCTGGCTTAGCGGCGCGGCGCTGGTTTTTGGGCGTGAGGATTCCGGGCTGACCAATGATGAGCTGTCGCTGGCGGATATTCTGACCGGCGTACCGATGGCGGCAGATTACCCTTCGCTCAATCTCGGCCAGGCGGTAATGGTATTTTGCTATCAATTATCTGCGTTAATGCAAAGTGCGCCGCAAACAATTTCTCAGGTTGATAATAACCAGTTAAGCGCACTGCGTTTACGGGCACATAATTTACTCAAAAAATTAGACGTGGTTGATGATATGAAAATGGTCGACTGGCTGGATCAGCGGCTTGGCTTACTTGAGCAGCGCGACACCGCCATGTTGCACCGTTTGCTTCACGATATCGAAAAAAAGCTTATCGAGTAACGCGCTGCAATAAGATTCTTTTATAGCTGAAGATGCTGCGATATCGATTTCCCATCGCCCTGATCGGGCTGTAAACGGCTCCGCTTTTAGCGCAGACGGGAATTGAATAAATTCTGCATAATTAAAAAATAAATTGACTTAAGCAGGCAGATACTTTAACCAATATAGGCATACAGCACAGACAGATAATAATACAGAGCACAACATCCATGGCACGCATCTGCACGATTACCACTATTACAACCATCACCATTACCACAGGTAACGGTGCGGGCTGACGCGTACAGGAAATACTGAAAAAAGCCCGCACCTGAACAGTGCGGGCTTTTTTTTCGAGCAAAAATCAAGGGGTAAAGCATGAGAGTGTTGAAGTTCGGCGGTACATCAGTGGCAAATGCGGAGCGCTTTCTGCGTGTTGCCGATATTTTGGAAAGTAATGCCAGGCAGGGGCAAGTCGCAACCGTACTCTCTGCTCCCGCAAAAATTACCAACCATCTTGTCGCGATGATTGAAAAAACCATCTCCGGACAGGATGCAATTCCCAACATTAGCGATGCGGAGCGTATTTTCTCCGAGCTGCTGCAGGGGCTTTCAGATGCGCAGCCCGGCTTTCCGCTCGCACAACTCAAAACCGTGGTCGATGCCGAGTTCGCGCAGATCAAACATGTTCTGCACGGCATCAGTCTGCTGGGCCAGTGCCCGGACAGCATCAACGCTGCGCTTATCTGCCGCGGTGAAAAGCTCTCTATCGCGATTATGGCCGGGCTGCTGGAAGCGCGCGGTCATAAAGTGACGGTTATCGATCCGGTCGAAAAACTGCTCGCGGTCGGGCACTATCTCGAATCAACGGTCGATATCGCTGAATCCACGCGCCGTATCGAAGCGAGCCGTATTCCGCAGGATCATATGGTGCTGATGGCCGGTTTCACCGCGGGCAATGAGAAGGGCGAATTGGTGGTGCTCGGGCGTAACGGCTCCGATTACTCCGCCGCCGTGCTGGCCGCATGTTTACGCGCCGACTGTTGTGAAATCTGGACGGATGTGGACGGCGTATATACCTGCGACCCGCGCCAGGTGCCGGACGCCAGGCTGCTGAAGTCGATGTCCTATCAGGAAGCCATGGAGCTCTCCTACTTCGGCGCTAAAGTTCTTCACCCCCGCACCATTACCCCCATCGCCCAGTTCCAGATCCCATGCCTGATTAAAAACACCGGCAACCCGCAAGCACCAGGTACGCTGATTGGCGCCACCTCGGATGACGACGCACTGCCGGTTAAGGGCATCTCGAATCTTAACAATATGGCGATGTTCAGCGTTTCCGGTCCGGGAATGAAAGGGATGGTGGGCATGGCCGCCCGCGTCTTCGCTACCATGTCGCGCAACGGCATCTCCGTGGTGCTTATCACCCAATCTTCATCCGAGTACAGCATCAGCTTCTGCGTGCCGCAGTCCGACTGCGCCCGTGCGCAGCGCGCGATGAGTGAAGAGTTCTATCTTGAACTGAAAGAGGGATTACTGGAGCCGCTCGCCGTGATGGAGCGCCTGGCAATCATCTCCGTTGTCGGCGATGGCATGCGCACCTTACGCGGCATCTCGGCGAAATTCTTTGCCGCACTCGCACGCGCTAACATCAATATCGTGGCAATCGCCCAGGGCTCCTCCGAGCGCTCTATCTCTGTTGTGGTCAGCAATGACGATGCCACCACTGGTGTGCGCGTCACTCACCAGATGTTGTTCAACACCGATCAGGTGATTGAGGTCTTTGTGATCGGCGTCGGCGGCGTCGGCGGCGCATTGCTGGAGCAGCTGAAGCGTCAGCAAACGTGGCTGAAGAATAAGCATATCGATCTGCGCGTCTGCGGCGTCGCTAACTCAAGAGCGCTGTTGACCAATGTTCACGGGCTGAACCTGGACAACTGGCAGGCCGAGCTTGCCGAAGCGAAGGAGCCGTTCAACCTGGGCCGACTGATTCGTCTGGTCAAGGAGTACCACCTGCTGAACCCGGTAATCGTCGATTGCACCTCCAACCAGGCGGTCGCCGATCAGTATGCCGACTTCCTGCGCGAAGGTTTCCACGTCGTCACGCCGAACAAAAAAGCGAACACCTCGTCGATGGATTACTACCATCAGCTGCGCCGCGCCGCAGAGAAATCGCGCCGCAAATTCCTCTATGACACCAACGTTGGCGCGGGTCTGCCGGTGATTGAAAACCTGCAAAACCTGCTTAACGCCGGTGATGAGCTGCAACGTTTCTCCGGCATTCTCTCCGGCTCTTTATCCTTTATTTTCGGTAAGCTCGACGAAGGGATGAGCCTGTCGGAAGCGACAAAAGTGGCGCGCGAAATGGGCTACACCGAGCCGGATCCGCGTGACGATCTCTCCGGCATGGATGTCGCGCGTAAGTTATTGATCCTGGCGCGTGAAACCGGGCGTGAGCTGGAACTAACGGATATCGTGATCGAGCCGGTGCTGCCAGCAAGCTTCGATGATTCTGGCGATGTCGACAGCTTTATGGCGCGTCTGCCGTCGCTGGATGATGAGTTTGCCAGCCGCGTGGCGAAGGCCCGTGACGCTGGCAATGTGCTGCGTTATGTTGGCAACATTGAAGAGGATGGCACCTGCCGGGTGAAGATCGCCGAAGTCGACGGCAACGATCCGTTGTATAAAGTGAAAAACGGCGAGAACGCGCTGGCGTTTTACAGCCACTATTACCAGCCGTTGCCGCTGGTGCTGCGCGGTTACGGCGCGGGTAATGATGTTACGGCGGCGGGCGTGTTTGCCGACCTGCTGCGTACGCTTTCGTGGAAGTTAGGGGTCTGAGATGGTGAAGGTGTATGCGCCGGCGTCTAGCGCCAATATGAGCGTAGGGTTTGATGTCCTCGGCGCGGCGGTAACGCCGGTCGATGGCACGCTGTTAGGCGACACGGTCTCGGTGGAAGCTGCTGACCACTTTAGTCTGCAAAACAGAGGGCGTTTCGCCAGTAAGTTACCGAGCGAAGCGCGTGAGAATATCGTCTATCAATGCTGGGAGCTCTTTTGCCAGGAGATTGGCAAGCAGGTGCCGGTGGCGATGACGCTGGAAAAAAACATGCCGATCGGCTCCGGTCTCGGCTCCAGCGCCTGTTCGGTCGTGGCGGCGCTGGTGGCGATGAACGAGTTTTGCGGTAAACCGCTTGATGAGACGCGCATGCTGGCGCTGATGGGCGAGCTGGAAGGGCGCATCTCCGGCAGCGTGCATTACGACAACGTCGCGCCTTGTTATCTCGGCGGCATGCAGTTGATGATCGAGGAAGGCGGCATTATCAGCCAGCAGGTGCCATGCTTTGATGAGTGGTTATGGGTGCTTGCCTACCCGGGCATTAAAGTCTCGACGGCAGAAGCGCGCGCCATTTTACCGGCGCAGTATCGCCGTCAGGAGTGTATTGCTCACGGGCGTCACCTGGCTGGATTTATTCATGCCTGTTATTCCCGCCAGCCCGCGCTGGCGGCGAAATTGATGAAAGATGTGATTGCCGAACCCTATCGCATGAAGCTGCTGCCAGGCTTTGAGCAGGCGCGTCAGGCGGTGGCGGATATCGGCGCGCAGGCCTGCGGCATCTCCGGTTCGGGTCCAACGCTGTTTGCGTTGTGCGACAAGCCGGATACCGCGCAGCGCGTGGCCGACTGGCTCGGCAAACACTATCTGCAAAATCAGGAAGGCTTCGTTCATATTTGCCGGCTGGACACGGCGGGCGCAAGGGTAGTGGGATAACCAATGAAACTCTACAACTTAAAAGATCACAATGAGCAGGTCAGCTTCGCGCAGGCCGTCACACAAGGGCTGGGCAAAAATCAGGGGCTCTTCTTCCCGCACGATCTGCCGGAATTCAACCTGACGGAAATCGACGAGATGCTGGAGCAGGACTTCGTCAGCCGCAGCGCGAAGATCCTCTCTGCGTTCATCGGCGATGAGATCCCGCAGGAAGCGCTGGAAGCCCGCGTGCGCGCCGCCTTCGCTTTTCCGGCACCGGTAAAACCGGTCGAAAACGATATCGGCTGCCTGGAGCTGTTCCACGGGCCAACGCTGGCGTTTAAAGATTTCGGCGGGCGATTTATGGCGCAGATGCTGAGCGCCATCAGCGGCGACAAACCGGTCACCATTCTGACTGCGACCTCCGGCGACACCGGCGCGGCCGTTGCTCATGCCTTCTACGGCATGAAAAATGTGCGCGTGGTGATCCTCTACCCACAGGGCAAAATCAGCCCGCTGCAGGAGAAGCTCTTCTGTACGCTGGGTGGGAATATCGAAACGGTTGCCATTGATGCTGACTTTGACGCCTGCCAGGCGCTGGTCAAACAGGCTTTTGACGATGAAGAGCTGAAAAGCGCGCTGGGCCTTAACTCCGCCAACTCAATTAACATCAGCCGTCTGCTGGCGCAGGTGTGCTACTACTTCGAAGCAGTGGCGCAGCTGCCGCAAGAGGCGCGCAACCAGCTGGTGGTGTCGGTGCCAAGCGGCAACTTCGGCGATCTCACTGCGGGTCTGCTGGCGAAATCACTCGGCTTGCCGGTGAAGCGTTTTATCGCCGCCACCAACGCCAACGACACCGTGCCGCGTTTCCTGAAAGAGGGCGAGTGGCAGCCAAAAGCGACGCAGGCGACGCTGTCAAACGCGATGGATGTCAGCCAGCCGAACAACTGGCCGCGCGTGGAGGAGCTGTTCCGGCGTAAAATCTGGCGTCTGAACGAGCTGGGTTACGCGGCGGTGGATGATGAAACCACCAAAGCGACGATCGTTGAGCTGAAAGAGAAGGGCTACGTCTCAGAGCCTCACGCCGCAATTGCTTACCGCGCCCTGCGCGATCAGCTTCATCCGGGGGAATATGGCCTGTTCCTCGGCACTGCGCATCCGGCGAAGTTCAAAGAGAGCGTAGAAGCGATCCTTGGCGAAACGCTGCCGCTGCCGAAAGAGCTGGCTGACCGCGCGGATCTGCCGCTGCTCTCCCACTCCCTGCCTGCGGATTTTGCGGCGTTACGTCAGCTGATGATGCAAAAAGCGTAATCTCAGGCGTCCTCCACTGACCGGTGGGGGACGCTTTTCCGCTTACTGTTCGTGGCGCTTGAACACCAGTTCGTCTGGCGTTGAGGCCGCCTCATCAAAGAAGTACCCTTCGCGGTCAAAGCCCGTTAGCTGCTCCGGCTTCGTCAGACGCTGCTCAATGATGTAGCGGCTCATCAGGCCGCGCGCTTTTTTGGCGTAGAAGCTGATGACCTTAAACGTGCCGTTTTTCTCATCGAGAAACACCGGTTTGATGATGCGCGCATTGAGCTTTTTCGGCTTCACAGCGCGGAAATACTCATCGGACGCCAGGTTCACCACAATCTCATCGCCCTGTTGGGCCAGCGCCTCATTCAAGGTATCGGTGATGATATCGCCCCAGAACTGGTAGAGATCTTTGCCTCTCTCATTCTCAAAACGAATGCCCATCTCCAGACGATAGGGCTGCATCAAATCGAGCGGACGCAGCACGCCATACAGGCCGGATAACATGCGCAAATGTTTTTGGGCGAAGTCAAAATCTGCATCGCTGAAGGTCTCCGCCTGCAGGCCGGTATAAACATCGCCTTTAAACGCCAGCAGCGCCTGACGCGCGTTTTCCGGTGTGAAATCGGGCTGCCAGTCGTGAAAACGGGTGGCATTGAGGTCGGCGAGCTTATCGCTTATCCCCATCAGCTTTTTAATCTGCGGCGCGGAAAGCGTGCGGGCGGTCTTAATCAGCTGTTGAGAGTGCTCCAGCAGTGCTGGCTGGGTGTAGCGCTCGGTTGCCAGCGGGCTCTGGTAATCGAGCGTCTTGGCAGGTGAAATCAAAATCAGCATGCTCACTCCTTGCTGTGTGAGAAATTTCCGCTGACTTTAACAAAAAAATCACCTGGCTTGATCGATAGTTGCGATTAGCGAGACGAAGGGGGAAGCGAGTCCCAACTGCCTGGCGCCAGCTGACGCTGAATCTCCGGATAACGCTGCGGGTTAAACACCGGCTCGACGCCGAGTTTACGCTGGCGCAGATAGTCCCCCGCCAGCAGCTTAACCACCGGCGACAGCAGCAGGATGGCGGTCAGGTTAATCATCGCCATCAGCGCCATCACCACATCGGCGATATGCCAAATCAGCGGTACGCTGACCAGTGAACCGCACAGCACCATTAACACCACCACGCCTCGCAGCAGCATCAGGTTGCCACGGCTGTTGTGGCCTAAAAAGATCAGGTTGTTCTCGGCATAGAGATAGTTGGCGAGGATCGAGGTAAAGGCGAACAGCAGCACCACCAGCGCGAGAAACCCGGCGCTCCAGCCGCCCGCAAGAGAGACCATCGCCTGCTGCATCAACTGGATGCCAATAAGATTGCTCTCTGCCGACCCGTTACCTGCCAGCAGCAGCATCATCGCGCTGGCGGTGCAGACCAGAAAGGTATCCGTCAGCACACCAATCATCTGCACAATGCCTTGCGCAACGGGGTGGGGCGGGGAGGAGGCTGCCATCGCTGCGGCATTCGGTGAGGAGCCCATTCCGGCTTCGTTAGTCGACATGCTGCGCTGAAAGCCGCTGGTCATCGCCTGGCTCAGCGTCCATGCCATGGTGCCGGTCGCCGCCTCTTGCCAGCCGAAGGCACTTTTAAAAATGGTCTCGAAGACTTCCGGTAACAGGCTGGCATGCCAGAGGCTGATGCTGAAACTCACCGCAACCCATGCCAGCGCAATCAGCGGCACCATCCACTGCATCAGACGGGAGAGCACCGCCAGGCCACGGGTCATAAACAGCAGGCAGCCCACCGCCAGCACCAGCCCGGTCAGCGTACCCGGCACCTGCCAGGCGAAGTGAACGGCGCGCGTCACCACGCTGGATTGAATGGTGTTAAACACCAGCCCATAAGCGAGGAGCAGGAAAATGGAGAAGAGCACGCCCATCCAGCGCATGCCTAGGCCGCGCGCCATATACCAGGCCGGGCCGCCGCGCAGTTGGTTATTGGCATCGCGCTCTTTATAGAGCTGGGCCAGCGCGCACTCGGCGAAACTGGTCGCCATGCTGATAAGCGCCGCGATCCACATCCAGAAGATCGCGCCCGGGCCGCCGGCAGTGAGCGCAAACGCCACGCCCGCCAGGTTGCCGCTGCCTAAGCGCGTCGCCAGGCTCAGGCAGAGCGCCTGCCACGAGGTAAGGGCACCGGGCGGTACGCTACGGCCGCTTTTCAGACTTTTGCCAAAGTCGCGGAAAAAACGAAACGGGACAAACAGGCTGCGAAATGCAAACCAGATACCCGCCGCTGCCAGAAGGTATACCATCAGCGATCCCCACAGGATCTCACTGATAAAAGAGAAGAATTCTGGCATTAACGACCCTCTTGTCGATGCCGGGGGAGGTAACCTGCGACGGCGCGTTTACAACGGGCTTATCCCTTCGCAGGCAATTAATCAGGGAGTTTATCATACAATGCCACCTGCATTGTCTGCGGTTGCGCTGACAGGGCGTCGTGTTATCATCTTGCCAGACCGGTTACATCCCCCTAACAAGTATACTCGTCATACTTCTCGTTCAGGTGCGCTGGCAGCCTTTGCGCCCGACAAGCCATAAAGGCGTCATCGGTCTCGACGTGATTTATTCAGGGTATCGTTTAAAGAGAAACATTATCATGACGGATAAATTGACCTCCCTGCGTCAGTACACAACAGTCGTGGCTGATACCGGAGATATCGCGGCAATGAAGCTCTATCAGCCGCAGGATGCTACAACCAACCCTTCTCTGATCCTTGGGGCAGCCCAAATCCCGGAATACCGTAAACTGATTGACGAAGCTGTGACCTGGGCGCGCAGCCAGAGCAGCGATCGCGCGCAGCAAGTGGTTGATGCGTCTGACCGCCTGGCCGTTAACATCGGTCTGGAAATCCTCAAACTGATCCCGGGCCGTATCTCTACTGAAGTTGACGCGCGCCTCTCTTACGACACCGAAGGCTCCATCGCCAAAGCCAAACGCCTGATCAAAATGTATAACGATGCAGGCATCAGCAACGATCGTATCCTGATCAAGCTGGCTTCCACCTGGCAGGGCATTCGCGCAGCAGAACAGCTGGAAAAAGAGGGCATCAACTGTAACCTGACGCTGCTCTTCTCCTTCGCCCAGGCGCGTGCCTGTGCCGAAGCGGGCGTCTACCTGATCTCCCCGTTCGTAGGCCGTATTCTTGACTGGTACAAAGCTAATACCGACAAGAAAGAGTACGCTCCGGCAGAAGATCCGGGCGTGGTTTCCGTGAGCGAAATCTACCAGTATTACAAAGAGCACGGGTATGAAACCGTGGTGATGGGCGCAAGCTTCCGTAACACCGGCGAAATCATTGAGCTGGCTGGCTGTGACCGTCTGACCATCGCCCCGGCGCTGCTGAAAGAGCTTTCAGAAAGCGAAGGCGCGCTGGAGCGCAAACTGTCGTACACCGGCGAAGTGAAGGCACGTCCGGAGCGCATCAGCGAAGCGGAATTCCTGTGGCAGCACAACCAGGATCCGATGGCGGTTGATAAACTGGCTGACGGTATCCGCAAGTTTGCCGTTGACCAGGAAAAACTGGAAAAAATGATCGGCGATCTGCTGTAATCATCAGGCGTGGCCGGGCTCCCGGTCACGCTTCTTCTCTCCACTCTGTTTGCCTCTCCCCTCAGCGTGTATCATTCCGTAAACGGTTTTATGCAACGGAATAATTATGGACACACTACGCATTGGTTTAGTTTCGGTTTCCGATCGCGCCTCCAGCGGCGTTTATGAAGATAAAGGTTTGCCCGCGCTTGAGGCATGGCTGGCATCGGCCTTAACCACCCCTTTTCACATCGAAACGCGCCTGATCCCTGACGAGCAGACAATCATTGAGCAAACGTTATGTGAGCTGGTGGATGAGATGAGCTGTCATCTGGTGCTGACCACCGGCGGAACCGGCCCGGCACGCCGCGACGTGACGCCTGATGCCACCCTTGCCGTTGCCGATCGTGAGATGCCCGGCTTTGGCGAGCAGATGCGCCAGATCAGCCTCAACTTTGTACCGACGGCCATTCTTTCGCGCCAGGTGGGCGTGATCCGCAAACAGGCGCTGATCCTTAACCTGCCAGGCCAGCCGAAATCGATTAAAGAGACCCTCGAAGGGCTGAAAAGCGAGAGCGGTGAAGTGAAAGTGGCGGGCATTTTTGCCAGTGTACCGTATTGTGTACAGCTTCTTGATGGTCCGTATGTGGAGACAGATCCGCAGGTCGTAGCAGCTTTTCGTCCTAAAAGCGCAAGGCGCGAAACTTTATCCTGAAAGCAGCGCTTTTCTGACATATGCGATCCCGGCGGTGGCGTATTGATATTTTTACGGTATAGTCATTTTTAGTTTACATAACCCGTAAAAATATAATCGTTCACTCTTATCAACGGTTCGCTATGTCACATTACACACGCCCTCTGAATAAACAGGATTATAAAACCCTGACCCTCGCCGCCCTCGGCGGGGCGCTGGAGTTTTACGATTTCATTATCTTCGTCTTTTTCGCCGCTGTGGTCGGGGAGCTCTTCTTCCCGGCCGATATCCCCGAGTGGCTGCGCCAGGTGCAGACCTTTGGGATTTTCGCCGCCGGTTATCTGGCGCGCCCGCTGGGCGGTATTGTGATGGCGCACTTCGGCGATCTGGTCGGGCGCAAGAAGATGTTCACCCTCAGCATACTGCTGATGGCGCTGCCAACGCTGGCGATTGGCCTGCTGCCGACCTATGCCTCAATGGGCATTGTTGCGCCGCTGCTGCTGCTGTTAATGCGCGTGTTGCAGGGCGCAGCGATTGGTGGCGAAGTGCCTGGAGCATGGGTGTTTGTCGCTGAGCATGTCCCGGCGCGCCGCATCGGTATTGCCTGCGGCACGCTGACGGCGGGCTTAACGGTTGGCATCCTGCTGGGTTCGGTGGTTGCCACGCTGGTCAACACCAGCATGACGCAGCAGGCGATCCACGATGGTGGCTGGCGTATCCCCTTCCTGCTTGGCGGCGCGTTCGGGCTGGTGGCAATGTATTTACGCCGTTGGCTGCGTGAGACGCCCATTTTCCTGGAGATGCAGCAGCGCAAAGCGCTGGCGCAGGAGTTGCCGGTAAAAGCGGTGGTGCTGAAGCACAAAAAGGCAGTGGTAGTTTCGATGCTGCTGACCTGGCTGCTCTCGGCCGGAATTGTGGTGGTCATTCTGATGTCGCCGGTCTGGCTGCAAAAGCAGTATGGCTTCGCGCCCGCCCTGACCTTACAGGCAAATAGCATTGCCACGATCATGCTCTGCTTTGGTTGTCTGGCGGCCGGGCTGTTAGTTGATCGCTTTGGTGCCAGCCGCACCTTTATCGTCGGCAGTCTGCTACTCGCCGCCGCCAGCTGGCTCTTCTATCACCGCGTTGGTAGCCACCCGGAACAACTCTTTATGCTCTATGGCCTGGTCGGGTTGTGCGTCGGCGTTGTGGGTGCTGTGCCTTATGTGATGGTGCGCGCCTTTCCGGCGGAGGTGCGTTTTACCGGCATCTCTTTCTCTTACAACGTCTCCTATGCCATCTTCGGCGGGCTGACGCCGATTGCGGTGACGATGCTGATGAGCGTCTCGCCGATGGCTCCGGCCTGGTATGTGCTGGCGCTCTCCCTGATGGGGTTTGGCTTAGGCATCTGGCTGCGCCAGGATCTGCATCATGCCGATAGCGTGGCCGACACCCCGCTCGAATCCTTATAAAAAAAACGGAGCCTTCAGGCTCCGTTTTTTATTGCTGGCACTTGAACGAATCAGTGCTTTTCGCCAATCGGCAGCACGGTGCGGCCAAACTGTTCGTTCAGCACTTCACCCATCGCCAGGTAGATGGCGCTGGCACCGCAGACGAGGCCAATCCAGCCTGCGATATGAACGATGTTTTCGTTATCCGCCAGATGTCCCACCGCCAGCAGCGCAAACAGCACCGTCAGGCTCAGGAAGACAAACTGCAGCATGCGCGCGCTTTTCAGCGTGCCGAAGAACATAAACAGGGTAAAGACGCCCCAGATGGCTAAATAGACGCCGAGGAAGTGGCCGTTGGTCGCCTCTGTCAGCCCCATTTTCGGGAACAGCAGAATTGCTACCAGCGTCAACCAGAAAGAACCGTAAGAGGTAAAAGCCGTTAAGCCGAAGGTGTTGCCTTTTTTATACTCAAGCAGGCCGGCAAAAATTTGTGCGATACCACCATAGAAAATGCCCATCGCCAGGATAATGACATCCATCGGGAATAGACCAATATTGTGCAGGTTAAGCAGAATAGTGGTCATGCCGAAGCCCATTAAGCCCAGCGGAGCCGGATTAGCCAACTTAGTGTTGCCCATAATTCCTCAAAAGAATCAATTGATAAAGGGGAGAAATAATTACCCCGCGGGCGTTTTCTGCAAGCGGGGCGCGGCATCATAAATAGCGCTACCGGGCCTGTCTATGATCTGAACAGGTGGAAATTAAAAATTTTTTTATTGTCTCCCCCTTGATGCGCGGCGCGGCGACCCCATCTTGTAGTCAACCGCATTTTGTGTGCTTGCAAAAAAATCAATACAGGGCAGTTGAAACCGTGAGGTTTGCCCTTATTACAGGTTCACAACCAGCTGATGACGAATTTTTAGTGGAGACGTTTAGATGGGTAAAATTATTGGTATCGACCTTGGGACAACCAACTCTTGTGTAGCCATCATGGATGGAGCTCAGGCGCGTGTGCTTGAGAACGCCGAGGGCGATCGCACCACGCCTTCCGTAATTGCGTACACACAGGATGGCGAGACTCTGGTAGGTCAGCCGGCTAAACGTCAGGCAGTGACGAACCCGCAAAACACGCTGTTTGCGATCAAGCGCCTGATTGGCCGTCGCTTCCAGGACGAAGAAGTCCAGCGTGACGTATCTATCATGCCTTACAAAATCATGGCAGCCGACAACGGCGACGCCTGGATTGATGTGAAAGGCAACAAAATGGCACCGCCGCAGATCTCTGCTGAAGTGCTGAAAAAAATGAAGAAAACGGCGGAAGATTACCTGGGTGAACCGGTAACTGAAGCGGTTATCACTGTTCCGGCTTACTTTAACGATGCGCAGCGTCAGGCGACCAAAGACGCCGGCCGTATCGCGGGCCTGGAAGTAAAACGTATTATCAACGAACCGACAGCGGCAGCGCTGGCTTACGGTCTGGATAAAGAGACCGGTAACCGCACTATCGCGGTATACGACCTGGGCGGCGGTACCTTCGATATCTCCATCATCGAAATCGACGATGTAGACGGTGAAAAAACCTTCGAAGTACTGGCGACCAACGGTGACACCCACCTCGGTGGTGAAGACTTCGACAGCCGTCTGATCAACTACCTGGTGGAAGAGTTCAAGAAAGATCAGGGTATCGATCTGCGCAACGATCCGCTGGCAATGCAGCGCCTGAAAGAAGCGGCAGAGAAAGCGAAAATCGAGCTCTCTTCTGCACAGCAGACCGACGTGAACCTGCCGTACATCACCGCAGACGCGACCGGTCCGAAACACATGAACATCAAAGTGACTCGCGCGAAACTGGAAAGCCTGGTTGAAGACCTGGTAAGCCGTTCTATCGAGCCGCTGAAAGTTGCGCTGCAGGATGCGGGCCTCTCCGTTTCTGACATCAACGACGTGATCCTGGTCGGTGGCCAGACCCGTATGCCGATGGTGCAGAAAAAAGTGGCTGAGTTCTTCGGCAAAGATCCGCGTAAAGACGTGAACCCGGATGAAGCGGTAGCTATCGGTGCTGCGGTTCAGGGCGGCGTTCTGACCGGTGAAGTTAAAGACGTTCTGCTACTGGACGTTACCCCGCTGTCGCTGGGTATCGAAACCATGGGTGGCGTGATGACTCCGCTGATCAACAAAAACACCACCATCCCGACCAAGCACAGCCAGGTGTTCTCTACTGCGGAAGACAACCAGTCTGCGGTAACCATCCACGTGCTGCAGGGTGAGCGTAAACGCGCCTCCGATAACAAATCGCTGGGCCAGTTCAACCTCGATGGTATCAACCCGGCGCCGCGCGGCATGCCGCAGATCGAAGTGACCTTCGATATCGACGCCGATGGTATTCTGCACGTCTCTGCGAAAGACAAGAATACCAACCGTGAGCAGAAGATCACCATCAAGGCTTCTTCTGGTCTGAACGAGGATGAAATCCAGAAAATGGTGCGTGACGCGGAAGCGAACGCCGAGTCTGATCGTAAGTTCGAAGAGCTGGTACAGACCCGTAACCAGGGCGATCATCTGCTGCACAGCACCCGTAAGCAGGTTGAAGAAGCAGGCGACCAACTGCCGGCTGAAGACAAAACTGCAATTGAGTCTGCGCTGAGCGAGCTGGAAACTGCGCTGAAAGGCGAAGATAAAGCGGCCATCGACGCCAAAATGCAGGCGCTGGCACAGGTTTCCCAGAAACTGATGGAAATCGCCCAGCAGCAGCACGCACAGCAGCAGGCGGGCGGCGCTGATGCTTCTGCGAACAACGCCAACGCGGCGAAAGATGACGACGTGGTTGACGCCGAGTTCGAAGAAGTTAAAGACAAAAAGTAATCGCCCTTATGCAGGGTAGATAACCAGCACGGGCGTCGGAGTTTTCTCCACGCCCGTGCTCGTATGTTAAGGGGCAGATAAACCGATGGCGAAGCAAGATTATTACGAGATTCTCGGCGTGTCGAAAACGGCCGAAGAGTCTGAGATCAAAAAGGCGTACCGACGCCTGGCCATGAAATTTCACCCGGACCGCAACCAGGGCGATAAAGAGGCCGAAAGCAAATTCAAAGAGATCAACGAAGCCTATAAGGTCCTGACCGATCCCCAGAAACGCGCGGCGTACGATCAGTACGGTCATGCGGCCTTTGAGCAGGGCGGCGGCGGCGGTGGATACGGCGGCGGCGGCTTTGGCGGCGGTGCCGACTTCAGCGACATCTTTGGCGATGTCTTTGGCGACATCTTCGGCGGCGGTCGTGGCCGTCAGCGCGCGGCGCGTGGTTCCGATCTGCGTTACACCATGGAGCTGACGCTGGAAGAAGCGGTACGCGGCGTCACGAAAGAGATCCGTATCCCGACGCTGGAAGAGTGCGACATCTGCCACGGCAGCGGTGCAAAAGCGGGTACCCAGCCGCAGACCTGTCCGACCTGTCATGGCTCCGGCCAGGTGCAGATGCGCCAGGGCTTCTTTGCCGTACAGCAGACCTGTCCGCACTGTCAGGGCCGCGGTACGCTGATTAAAGATCCGTGCAACAAATGTCACGGCCACGGTCGCGTTGAGAAATCCAAAACCCTCTCCGTGAAGATCCCGGCAGGGGTGGATACTGGCGATCGTATTCGTCTGAGTGGCGAAGGCGAAGCGGGCGAGCATGGCGCGCCGGCAGGCGATCTCTACGTTCAGGTGCAGGTGAAACAGCACCCGATCTTCGAGCGTGAAGGTAATAACCTCTACTGCGAAGTGCCGATCAACTTTGCTATGGCGGCGCTGGGCGGCGAAATCGAAGTTCCGACGCTGGATGGTCGCGTGAAGCTGAAAGTGCCGAGCGAAACCCAGACCGGGAAGCTGTTCCGCATGCGCGGTAAAGGCGTGAAATCCGTGCGCGGTGGCGCGCAGGGCGATCTGCTGTGCCGCGTGGTCGTAGAGACGCCGGTCGGCCTGAACGAGAAGCAGAAACAGCTGTTGCAGGATCTGCAGGACAGCTTTGGTGGCCCGACGGGGGAAAACAACAGCCCGCGCTCCAAAAGCTTCTTCGACGGCGTCAAAAAATTCTTCGACGACCTGACGCGCTAAGCGTCCCGTATCACCTCTCTTTATCAACCCGGCGCTGCCGGGTTTTTTTTATCCGCTGGCATACCTCGGGAAAACAGAGCTGATAAGCAATAATAATCTGTTTTTAACGAAGAGTAGCGAGGAGTAAGATAGCCGCCACGACGTTACAGGGAGTGAGAGAATCCGATGAAGTTTTTGCACCGTTTTTTAAATAGCGATGCCTCAGGTGGCATCGTGCTGATTTGTGCCGCCGCGCTGGCCATGCTCTGCGCGAACCTCAGCGCGACGCAGGAGATTTACAGCTCGTTTTTACAGACTCCGGTCCAGCTGAAAGTCGGGGCGCTTGAGATTAATAAAGACATGCTGTTGTGGATTAACGATGCGCTGATGGCGATCTTTTTCCTGATGGTCGGTCTGGAAGTGAAATATGAACTGGTTGAGGGAACGCTCGCCAGCCGTCAGCAGGCGGTATTCCCGGTGATTGCCGCGTTGGGTGGGATGGTCGCACCAGCGCTCATCTTCCTGCTGTTTAATGGTCATAACCCGCTGGCAAGCCACGGCTGGGCCATTCCTACCGCGACCGATATTGCTTTTGCCCTTGGCGTGCTGGCGCTGTTAGGTAATCGTGTCCCGCCGGTACTGAAAGTGTTTCTGATGGCGCTGGCGATCATTGACGATCTCGGCGCGATTGTGATTATTGCACTCTTCTATACCAGCGATCTCTCGACTCTGGCGCTGGGCGTTGCCGCGACCGCTATCGCCGTGCTGGCAATCATGAACGCGCTCAACGTGCGCCGCATCGGTCTCTATATGTTAGTGGGCGTTGTGCTGTGGACGGCGGTGCTGAAATCCGGGGTTCATGCCACGCTTGCGGGCGTTATCGTCGGTTTCTTTGTGCCGTTGAAGAAAGAGAACGGCGTGTCGCCGTTACATCAGCTGAGCGATGCCATTAGCCCGTGGGTCGCCTGGCTTATCCTGCCGCTGTTTGCCTTTGCCAACGCCGGGGTTTCCCTGAACGGTATGTCCCTTGCTGGTCTGACAGATGTGCTGCCGCTGGGGATTATTGCCGGTCTGGTGATCGGTAAGCCGCTCGGCATTTCGCTCTTCTGCTGGCTGGCGCTGCGTTTGAAACTGGCGAAGCTGCCGCATGGCGCGGTGTTCAAACAGATTATGGCGGTTGGCGTGCTGTGCGGTATCGGCTTTACCATGTCGATCTTTATCTCGTCGCTCGCTTTTGGCGATGCCCATGCAGATATGATCGCCTGGAGCAAGCTGGGCATTCTCACCGGCTCGGTTATCTCGGCCGTGGCGGGTTACTGCCTGCTGCGTACGCGCATTATCCGCCCGGCGCAGTAACGTAAAGGTAGAGCGCCATGTCATATATTAATTACAACCATCTGTACTACTTCTGGCATGTCTACCGGGAAGGCTCCGTCGTTGGCGCGGCGGAGGCGCTTTACTTAACGCCGCAGACCATCACCGGGCAGATCAAAGCGCTGGAGGAGCGGCTGCAGGGCAAGCTCTTTAAACGCAAAGGGCGGGGGCTGGAAGCTACCGAACTGGGGCAACTGGTATTTCGCTATGCCGATAAGATGTTCGCGTTGAGCCAGGAGATGCTCGATATCATTAACTACCGCAAAGAGGCGAACCTGCTGTTTGATGTCGGCGTGGCGGATGCGCTCTCGAAGCGGCTGGTGAGCGGCATTCTTGATGCCGCCGTGCAGGAAGGCGAGCCGATTCATCTGCGCTGTTTTGAATCAACGCACGAGTTGCTGCTGGAACAGTTAAGTCAGCATAAGCTGGATATGATTATCTCTGATTGCCCCATCGACTCTGCGCAGCAGGAGGGGCTCTTTTCGGTGAAGATTGGCGAATGCAGCGTCAGCTTCTGGAGCAGCGGCCCGGCACCAGAGCTGCCGTTTCCCGCCTGCCTTGAAACGCGTCGGTTATTAATTCCCGGTCGCCGCTCAATGCTCGGCCGCAAGCTGATGAACTGGTTTCATGTGCAGAACCTGCAGGTGGAGATCCTCGGCGAGTTTGATGATGCTGCGCTGATGAAGGCCTTTGGCGCAAAACATGATGCCATCTTTGTTGCGCCGACCTCTTATGGCGACGACTTCTATGCCGATGCGCGCATGGTGGAGATAGGCAGGCTCGACAACGTGCAGGAGGAGTATCACGCGATTTTTGCTGAACGTATGATCCAGCATCCGGCGGTGCAGCGCATCTGCAATCGCGACTACTCGGCGCTCTTCGCGCTCCATCAGAAATGAAAAAACCCGCCGAAGCGGGTTTTTTTACAAAGCGAACAGCGAAGCGATTAAGCCAGGCTGTTGATACGCGCGGTCAGGTTAGCCTTATGACGCGCTGCTTTGTTTTTGTGGATCAGACCTTTAGCGGCCTGACGATCCACGATCGGTTGCATTTCGTTAAATGCATTCTGCGCAGCGGCTTTGTCGCCAGCTTCAATTGCTGCGTATACTTTCTTAACGAAAGTACGCATCATTGAGCGACGGCTAGCGTTGTGCTTGCGAGCCTTTTCAGACTGAACGGCGCGCTTCTTAGCTGATTTGATATTAGCCAAGGTCCAACTCCCAAATATGATCTTTATGGACAATTCAAAGGCCGGGGAATATGCCCTTTTAGCCTTCTTTTGTCAATGGATTTGTGCAAATAAGCGCCGTTAAGCAACGACGCTCGTTACGTAGTGATGGCGCAGGATTCTAACAGCTTGCGTGTCGCGAATACAGCTTTTCCACCAGAAAAATCGTGCATAACGGCAGATTCTCACCACAGCCAGCGGCAGCCTGATGAAAAGCCTCTCCTTTCTGGCGCGATAAGGCAATCGCCGGTTAACGTTGCCCGCTGTACAAGGTATAATCCGACGATTTTCACTGTTTTGAGCCAGACATGAAGCTGATACGCGGCATACATAACCTCAGTCATGCACCGCACGGGTGTGTGCTGACTATTGGTAATTTCGACGGCGTACATCGCGGTCATCAGGCGTTGCTACAGGGGCTGGGCGCAGAAGGGCGCGCGCGTGGCCTGCCGGTGGTGGTGATGATTTTTGAACCGCAGCCGCTGGAGCTGTTCGCCGGGGAGAAATCTCCCGCGCGGCTGACGCGTCTGCGCGAGAAGCTTCGCTGGCTGGCCGAATGCGGCGTGGAGTATGTTCTCTGCCTGCGCTTCGACAGGCGTTTTGCGGCGCTGACCGCACAAACCTTTGTTAGCGACCTGCTGGTCGACCGCCTCGGTGTGAAATTTCTCGCAGTCGGTGACGATTTCCGTTTTGGCGCTGGTCGCCAGGGGGATTTCTTGTTATTACAGAAGGCCGGCGAGAAATATGGCTTTGACGTCACCAGTACGCAAACCTTCTGCGAAGGCGGCGTGCGGGTGAGCAGCACCGCGATTCGCCAGGCGCTGGCGAACGATGACCTGGCGCTTGCCGAGAATCTGCTTGGCCGCCCGTTCAGCATCTCCGGGCGCGTTGTCCACGGCGATGCGCTGGGGCGCACCATCGGTTTTCCGACGGCGAATGTGCCGCTGCGCCGCCAGGTCTCCCCGGTAAAAGGGGTCTACGCGGTTGAAGTGGCGGGCCTCGGCGATACGCTGCTGCCGGGCGTTGCCAATATTGGTACCCGTCCGACGGTGGCAGGTATTCGCCAGCAGCTGGAAGTGCACCTGCTGGATGTTGCAATGGACCTTTATGGTCGCCATATAGACGTAGTACTGCGTAAAAAAATACGTAACGAACAGCGCTTTGCTTCCCTCGATGAACTGAAGGCGCAAATCGCCCGAGATGAGGTAGCGGCCCGTGAGTTTTTTGGGCTATCTAAACCGGCTTCTTAAGGCCTGGTGGTATTAATCAAACCGAAATACGGAACCGAGAATCTAATGAGTGACTATAAATCTACCCTGAATTTGCCGGAAACAGGGTTCCCAATGCGTGGCGATCTCGCCAAACGCGAACCGGGAATGCTGGCGCGTTGGACTGATGATGACCTCTACGGCATCATCCGTGCGGCGAAAAAAGGCAAAAAAACCTTCATTCTGCATGATGGCCCTCCATATGCGAATGGCAGCATTCATATTGGTCACTCGGTTAACAAGATTCTGAAAGACATTATTGTGAAGTCCAAAGGGCTCGCAGGTTATGACTCGCCTTACGTTCCGGGTTGGGATTGCCACGGTCTGCCGATCGAACTGAAAGTCGAGCAGGAGTACGGCAAACCGGGCGAGAAGTTCACCGCCGCCGAGTTCCGCGCCAAGTGCCGTGAATATGCCGCCACGCAGGTAGACGGGCAGCGCAAAGACTTTATCCGTCTGGGCGTGCTCGGCGACTGGTCGCACCCCTACCTGACCATGGACTTCAAAACCGAAGCCAATATCATCCGCGCGCTGGGCAAAATCATCGGTAACGGCCACCTGCTGAAAGGGGCAAAACCGGTGCACTGGTGCGTCGACTGCCGTTCCGCGCTGGCGGAAGCGGAAGTTGAGTATTACGACAAAACCTCACCTTCTATCGACGTCGCCTTCCAGGCCGTCGATCAGCAGGCGGTGAAAGCGAAATTTGGCGTTGATTCTGTTAACGGCCCAGTCTCGCTGGTTATCTGGACTACCACGCCGTGGACCCTCCCTGCTAACCGCGCTATCTCCCTCTCTCCGGAGTTTGAGTACGCGCTGGTGCAGGTTGACGGCCAGGCGGTGATCCTGGCAAAAGATCTGGTTGAGAGCGTGATGAAACGCACCGGCATCAGCGATTATCGCGTGCTGGCTACAGTCAACGGCGCTGAGCTTGAGCTGATGCGCTTTAAACACCCGTTCCTCGATTTCGATGTTCCGGCGATCCTCGGCGATCACGTTACGCTGGAAGCGGGTACCGGTGCGGTGCATACCGCTGGCGGTCACGGCCCGGACGACTACACCATCAGCCAGAAGTACGGTCTGGAAATTGCCAACCCGGTTGGTCCGGACGGTCGCTATCTGCCGGGCACCTACCCGACACTTGATGGCATCAACGTCTTCAAAGCGAACGACATCATCGTGGCGCTGCTGACCGAAAAAGGCGCGCTGCTGCACGTCGAGAAGATGCAGCACAGCTATCCGTGCTGCTGGCGTCACAAGTCGCCGATCATCTTCCGCGCCACGCCGCAGTGGTTCGTCAGCATGGATCAAAAAGGGCTGCGCACGCAGTCGCTGCAAGAGATCAAAGGCGTGCAGTGGATCCCGGACTGGGGCCAGGCGCGTATCGAATCGATGGTCGCTAACCGTCCTGACTGGTGTATCTCCCGTCAGCGCACCTGGGGCGTGCCAATGTCGCTGTTCGTCCATAAAGATACCGAAGAGCTGCACCCGCGTACGCTGGAGCTGATGGAAGAGGTGGCAAAACGCGTCGAAGTTGACGGTATTCAGGCCTGGTGGGATCTCGACCCGCGCGACATCCTCGGCGATGACGCTGACAGCTATGTCAAAGTGCCGGATACGCTGGACGTCTGGTTTGACTCCGGTTCAACCCACGCTTCCGTTGTCGACGTACGCCCGGAGTTCGCAGGCCACGCGGCAGACATGTATCTGGAAGGCTCGGATCAGCATCGCGGCTGGTTTATGTCATCCCTGATGATCTCCACGGCGATGAAGGGCAAAGCGCCTTATCGTCAGGTGCTGACCCACGGTTTCACCGTCGACGGTCAGGGCCGCAAGATGTCGAAATCGATCGGCAACACTGTTTCGCCGCAGGATGTGATGAACAAACTCGGCGCGGATATCCTGCGTCTGTGGGTGGCATCAACCGATTACACCGGTGAGATGGCCGTTTCCGACGAGATCCTGAAACGTGCCGCCGACAGCTATCGTCGTATCCGTAACACCGCGCGCTTCCTGCTGGCGAACCTTAACGGTTTCGATCCGGCGAAAGATATGGTGAAACCGGAGGAGATGGTGGTGCTGGATCGCTGGGCCGTTGGCTGCGCGAAAGCGGCGCAGGAAGATATCCTGAAAGCCTACGAATCCTACGACTTCCATGAAGTGGTGCAGCGCCTGATGCGTTTCTGCTCCGTGGAGATGGGCTCCTTCTACCTCGACATCATCAAAGACCGCCAGTACACCGCGAAAGCAGAGAGCCGCGCGCGTCGCAGCTGTCAGACCGCGCTTTATCACATCTGTGAAGCGCTGGTGCGCTGGATGGCACCGATCATGTCCTTCACTGCGGATGAGATCTGGGGCTACCTGCCTGGCGATCGCGAGAAGTATGTCTTCACCGGTGAGTGGTACGAAGGCCTGTTTGGCCTGGCGGACAGCGAAGCGATGAACGACGCCTACTGGGCCGAGCTGCTGAAAGTGCGTGGCGAAGTCAACAAGGTGATCGAGCAAGCGCGTGCCGATAAGAAAGTGGGCGGATCTCTTGAAGCGACGGTGACACTGTTCGCGCAGCCGGAGCTGGCGGCGAAACTGACGGCGCTGGGCGATGAATTGCGATTTGTCCTGTTGACCTCCGGCGCGCAGGTTGAGGATTATGCCAGCGCGTCTGCGGATGCACAGCAGAGCGAACTGCTCAAAGGGCTGAAAGTAGCGCTGAGTAAAGCCGATGGTGAGAAGTGCCCGCGTTGCTGGCATTACACCCATGATGTCGGTCAGGTGGCGGAACACGCAGAAATTTGCGGACGCTGTGTTAGCAACGTCGCCGGTGACGGCGAAAAACGTAAGTTTGCCTGATGAGTAAACCGATCTTTTCAACAGGGCTGCGCTGGCTATGGCTGGTCGTGGCGGTGCTGATTATCGATCTGGGCAGTAAATACCTGATCCTTCAGAACTTCGCTCTGGGGGAGACGGTCTCTCTGTTCCCGTCGTTAAACCTGCACTATGCGCGTAACTATGGGGCGGCATTCAGCTTCCTCGCCGACAGTGGCGGCTGGCAACGCTGGTTCTTCGCGGGTATCGCTATCGGTATCTGCGTGGTGCTTGCGGTGCTGATGTACCGCGCCAAAGCGTCGCAAAAGCTGAATAACATCGCCTATGCGCTGATTATTGGCGGCGCGTTGGGTAACTTGTTCGACCGTCTGTGGCATGGCTTTGTCGTCGATATGATCGATTTTTATGTGGGCGACTGGCATTTTGCTACCTTTAACCTTGCTGATACCGCAATCTGTATCGGCGCGGCGCTGATCGTGCTGGAAGGGTTTTTACCCTCCGCCGCAGTGAAAAAACAGGCGTAAGCCATAAAGCGATGTAGGCCCGGTTGGTAAGCCGGATAAGCGTAGCGCCATCCGGCATGCAGTACGCGCCCGGGCCCTACATTCGCTATCACATAAGAGCAACCTGCATGTCTAAATCCGTACAGAGCGACAGCGCAGTGCTGGTGCACTTCACGCTCAAGCTCGAAGATGGTTCACTTGCCGAATCCACACGCAACAACGGTAAGCCGGCGCTGTTTCGCCTTGGCGACGGTTCCCTCTCCGAAGGGCTGGAGCAACATCTGCTTGGCCTGAAGGCCGGGGAGAAAAAGGTCTTTTCCCTTGAGCCGGATGCCGCTTTCGGCACGCCGAGCCCGGATCTGATCCAGTACTTCTCGCGCCGTGAATTTATGGACGCCGGTGAGCCTGAAATCGGCGCGATTATGCTCTTTACCGCAATGGATGGCAGCGAAATGCCGGGCGTGATCCGCGAAATCAACGGCGACTCGATTACCGTCGATTTCAACCATCCGCTGGCGGGCAGAACCGTCCACTTTGATATCGATGTGCTGGAAGTCGATCCGGCACTGGAGGAGACAAATGCAGATCCTGTTGGCTAACCCGCGCGGTTTTTGCGCTGGCGTTGACCGCGCTATCAGCATTGTTGAAAACGCGCTGGCGATCTACGGCGCGCCGATTTACGTGCGTCACGAAGTGGTGCACAACCGCTACGTGGTCGACAGCCTGCGCGAGCGCGGCGCCATCTTTATTGAGCAGATAAGCGAAGTGCCGGACGGCGCGATCCTTATCTTCTCGGCGCACGGCGTTTCACAAGCGGTGCGCAACGAAGCGAAAAGCCGTGATTTAACGGTCTTCGATGCCACCTGTCCGCTGGTCACGAAAGTGCATATGGAAGTGGCACGCGCCAGCCGACGTGGAGAAGAGGCGATCCTGATTGGCCACGCCGGTCACCCGGAAGTGGAAGGCACCATGGGTCAGTACAGCAACCCGAAAGGGGGCATGTACCTGGTTGAGTCGCCGGACGATGTGGCGACGCTTGAGATCAAAGATCCGGGCAAACTCTCGTTTATGACCCAGACCACGCTCTCCGTCGACGATACTTCTGATGTCATTGACGCCCTGCGCGTGCGTTTCCCGCAGATCGTCGGGCCGCGTAAAGATGATATCTGCTATGCCACCACCAACCGTCAGGAAGCGGTGCGCGC
Source organism: Kosakonia sp. CCTCC M2018092 (assembly GCF_003864115.1). NCBI lineage: Bacteria > Pseudomonadati > Pseudomonadota > Gammaproteobacteria > Enterobacterales > Enterobacteriaceae > Kosakonia > Kosakonia sp. CCTCC M2018092. The sequence continues at coordinate 3,971,079 of NZ_CP034225.1, read as the reverse complement.
ACTGGCTGAACAGGCGGAAGTGGTGCTGGTAGTCGGGTCGAAAAACTCCTCCAACTCCAACCGGCTCGCCGAGCTGGCGCAGCGGATGGGCAAAGCGGCCTATCTGATTGATGATGCCTCTGATATCCAGGAGAACTGGGTTCAGGGTATTGCCTGTGTCGGTGTTACCGCTGGCGCGTCCGCGCCGGATATTCTGGTGCAGAACGTGATTACCCGCCTGCAGGAGCTGGGCGGCGGCGAGGCCATCCCGCTTGAAGGGCGCGAAGAGAATATCGTCTTCGAAGTGCCAAAAGAGCTGCGGGTCGAGGTTCGCGAAGTCGAGTAACCTTTTTCCCGAGGGTTATGCGAAGATGCCAGACTGAGTCTGGCATTTTTTTTGACCATTTTTCGTGGAGGGGCTATGGGTCTGCCAATCATTCTCGACACCGATCCCGGTATTGACGACGCCGTGGCGATTGCCGCCGCGCTGTTCGCGCCTGAGTGCGATCTGAAACTGATCACAACCGTTGCCGGTAATGTTTCGCTGGAGAAAACCACCCGCAACGCGCTGCAACTGCTTCACTTCTGGAACGCGGATGTCCCACTGGCGCAGGGCGCCGCCACGCCCCTGCTGCGCCCGCTCTACAGCGCGGCAAATGTGCATGGCGAATCGGGGCTGGATGGCTACGACTTTATTGAACACGCACGCCAGCCGCTGGCGATCCCGGCCTTTCAGGCAATCCGTGAAACCCTGCTGGCCTCGCCTGAACCCATTACGCTTGTGACCATCGGCCCGCTGACCAATATCGCGCTGCTGCTTACCCACTACCCGGAGTGCCAGTTCAACATCCGTCGGCTGGTGATGATGGGCGGCTCCGCCGGGCGCGGTAACTTTACGCCGAGCGCCGAATTTAATATTGCCGTCGATCCCGACGCCGCGGCGCGCGTTTTTGCCAGCGGGCTGGATATCGTCATGTGCGGCCTGGATGTCACCAACCACGCGACCCTTGCGCCTGCCTTTCTGGCAACGCTTCCCACCTTTAACCGCACCGGCAAAATGTTGCATGCGCTTTTCAGCCACTACCGCAGCGGCAGCATGGCCACCGGGCAGCGCATGCACGATCTCTGCGCTATCGCTTATCTGGTCCGCCCGGATCTCTTTACCCTCAAACCCTGCTTTGTGGCGGTTGAGACGCAGGGGCAGTTCACCACGGGTGCGACGGTGGTGGATATCGACGGCAAGCTGGGGATGCCCGCCAATGTGCAGGTAGCGCTGGAGATGGATGTTGAGGGCTTTCGTGCATGGTTCGCCGACGTGCTGGCGCTGGCACCTTAATAACGAAGCCAGGCTCTTTTCATGCCTTTTACTGATATTTGCTGGTGTATATCATTAATTTCTAATTATCGACGTTTTCGGCTGGTGGCTCAGCGATGGGCTGGTTAATCTGGAAACGATTTTTACGCATTTAATTAACAAAAGAGCACAACTATGCATGATGCAGCAATCCGCGTAGCCATCGCGGGCGCTGGCGGTCGAATGGGCCGACAGCTGATTCAGGCGGCGCTAGCTATGGAGGGCGTGGCCCTTGGTGCAGCGCTGGAGCGGGAGGGTTCCTCTCTGCTGGGAAGCGATGCGGGCGAACTCGCAGGCGCGGGTAAAAGCGGCGTCACGGTGCAGAGCAGCCTTGAGGCAGTGAAAGATGATTTCGATGTCTTTATCGATTTCACCCGCCCGGAAGGGACGCTGCATCATCTCGCGTTTTGCCGTCAGCACCATAAAGCTATGGTGATTGGTACCACCGGTTTTGATGATGCGGGCAAGCAGGCGATCAGCGATGCGGCGCAGGAGATTGCCATCGTCTTTGCCGCCAACTTTAGCGTTGGCGTGAACGTCATGCTGAAGTTGCTGGAGAAAGCGGCAAAGGTGATGGGTGACTACACCGATATTGAAATTATCGAAGCCCACCATCGCTATAAAGTGGATGCCCCGTCAGGCACGGCGCTGGCGATGGGTGAAGCGATCGCCAGCTCACTGAATAAAGAGTTAAAAGAGTGCGCGGTTTATTCGCGTGAAGGCCATACCGGCGAGCGTGTTCCTGGCACCATTGGCTTTGCTACGGTCCGCGCCGGGGATATCGTCGGCGAACATACGGCGATGTTCGCCGATATTGGCGAACGTGTCGAGATTACGCATAAAGCATCAAGCCGCATGACCTTCGCTAATGGCGCGGTGCGTTCCGCTTCATGGCTTAAAGACAAAGAAAGCGGTCTTTTTGACATGCGTGATGTCCTTGATCTCAACAATCTGTAAGCATTTTTACCCTTCGTGATGTGGTTGTTGCAGTCATAATTGATTGATTGCAAAGGGCAATAATTTATTGCCCTTTTATTTTGCCTTCTAAAAATGATTTCTAAGCTTAAAGCGGTGAAATAGATACTTTATAAGCCATTTTTTGTTTCTAAAATGTAAATTTTGACCATCTGGTCTGGTTTTTCACCGCGACCTCTGATGAGATACAATTTTCTTGCCGCGCAAGCGTTTCCCCCGCTCTGCTTATCTTATTTTTTTATCTCTTAAACCCTGTAAAAGCAGGCAGTGGCGTAAAAGAGAAAGAAAAACAGGCGTCATAAGTTGACTTTTATCCCACATCTCTCCAGAATGCCGCCGTTTGCCAAAAATCCACGGCCAGCAAATTTGCATTGATTCATCATCCTGATATGAATTAATATGCAAATAAAGTGAGTGAATATTCTCTGGAGGGTGTTTTGATTAAGTCAGCGCTATTGGTTCTGGAAGACGGAACCCAGTTTTACGGTCGGGCCATAGGGGCAACGGGCACGGCGGTTGGGGAAGTCGTTTTCAATACTTCAATGACCGGTTATCAAGAAATCCTCACTGATCCTTCCTATTCCCGCCAAATCGTCACTCTTACTTATCCTCATATCGGCAATGTCGGCACCAACGCGGCTGACGAAGAGTCCTCTCAGGTGCATGCGCAGGGTCTGGTGATTCGCGACCTGCCGCTGATTGCCAGCAACTACCGCAGCACTGAAGATCTCTCTTCCTACCTGAAACGCCATAACATCGTGGCGATTGCCGATATCGATACCCGCAAGTTGACCCGCCTGCTGCGCGAAAAAGGCGCACAGAACGGCTGCATCATCGCGGGCGAAAACCTCGACGAGACCGTGGCGCTGGAGAAAGCGAAAGCCTTCCCGGGGCTGAACGGGATGGATCTGGCGAAAGAGGTGACGACCCAGGAGAGCTACAGCTGGACGCAGGGTAGCTGGACGCTGGCGGGCGACCTGCCGGAAGCGAAACAAGAGAGCGAACTGCCTTACCACGTTGTGGCCTATGATTACGGCGCGAAACGCAACATTCTGCGCATGCTGGTGGATCGCGGCTGCCGCCTGACGGTAGTCCCGGCGCAAACCCCGGCCGCAGAAGTGCTGAAAATGAATCCGGACGGCATCTTCCTCTCTAACGGCCCCGGCGACCCGGCACCGTGCGACTACGCTATCGACGCGATTAAAGCTTTCCTCGAAACCGATATTCCGGTGTTCGGCATCTGCCTCGGCCACCAGCTGCTGGCGCTGGCGAGCGGTGCGAAAACCGTGAAGATGAAGTTTGGTCACCACGGCGGCAACCACCCGGTAAAAGATATCGACAACAATACAGTGATGATCACCGCGCAGAACCACGGCTTTGCCGTCGACGAGGCTTCCATGCCTGCTAACCTGCGCGTCACGCACAAATCGCTGTTCGACGGCACGCTGCAGGGCATTCATCGCACCGATAAGCCGGCCTTCAGCTTCCAGGGTCACCCGGAAGCCAGCCCTGGCCCGCACGACGCCGCGCCGCTGTTTGACCACTTTATTGAATTGATTGAGCAGTATCGTCATACCGCCAAATAATCAGGAGAAAAAGAGCCATGCCAAAACGTACAGACCTAAAAAGCATCCTGATCCTTGGCGCTGGCCCGATTGTTATCGGCCAGGCGTGTGAATTCGACTACTCCGGCGCGCAGGCGTGTAAAGCGCTGCGCGAAGAGGGTTACCGCGTTATCCTGGTAAACTCTAACCCGGCGACCATCATGACCGACCCGGAAATGGCGGACGCTACTTATATCGAGCCGATCCACTGGGAAGTGGTGCGCAAAATCATCGAAAAAGAGCGCCCGGATGCGGTGCTGCCGACAATGGGCGGCCAGACCGCGCTCAACTGCGCGCTGGAGCTTGAGCGTCAGGGCGTGCTGGAAGAGTTCGGCGTGACGATGATTGGTGCCACCGCAGATGCGATTGATAAAGCGGAAGATCGCCGCCGTTTCGATATCGCAATGAAGAAAATCGGCCTCGATACCGCGCGTTCCGGCATTGCGCACACCATGGACGAAGCGCTGGCCGTGGCGGCTGACGTCGGCTACCCGTGCATTATCCGCCCCTCCTTTACCATGGGCGGTACCGGTGGCGGCATTGCCTATAACCGCGAAGAGTTTGAAGAGATTTGTGCCCGCGGCCTCGACCTCTCTCCGACCAAAGAGCTGCTGATTGATGAGTCGCTGATTGGCTGGAAAGAGTATGAGATGGAGGTGGTGCGCGATAAGAACGACAACTGCATCATCGTCTGCTCGATTGAAAACTTCGACGCCATGGGCATTCACACCGGTGACTCCATCACCGTGGCTCCGGCGCAGACCCTGACCGACAAAGAGTACCAAATCATGCGTAACGCCTCGATGGCGGTACTGCGTGAAATTGGTGTTGAGACCGGCGGCTCCAACGTGCAGTTCGCGGTCAACCCGAAAAACGGTCGTCTGATTGTTATCGAGATGAACCCACGTGTTTCTCGCTCTTCGGCGCTGGCCTCGAAAGCAACCGGCTTCCCGATTGCGAAAGTGGCGGCGAAACTGGCGGTAGGTTACACGCTGGATGAGCTGATGAACGATATCACCGGCGGGCGTACCCCGGCGTCGTTCGAACCCTCTATCGACTATGTCGTCACCAAGATTCCGCGCTTCAACTTCGAAAAATTTGTCGGCGCTAACGACCGCCTGACCACGCAGATGAAATCCGTTGGTGAAGTGATGGCGATTGGTCGCACTCAGCAGGAGTCGCTGCAAAAAGCGCTGCGCGGTCTCGAAGTGGGCGCCACCGGCTTCGACCCGAAAGTGAGCCTTGAAGATCCGGAAGCGCTGACCAAAATCCGCCGCGAGCTGAAAGACGCGGGCGCGGATCGTATCTGGTACATCGCTGACGCTTTCCGCGCTGGCCTTTCCGTTGATGGCGTCTTCAACCTGACCAATATCGACCGCTGGTTCCTGGTGCAGATTGAGGAGCTGGTGCGTCTGGAAGAGCAGGTCGCCGCGCAGGGCATTAACGGCCTGAACGCCGACTTCCTGCGCCAGCTGAAACGCAAAGGCTTCGCCGATGCGCGTCTGGCGACGCTGGTTGGCGTGCGCGAAGCGGAGATCCGCAAGCTACGCGACCAGTACAACCTGCACCCGGTCTACAAGCGTGTTGATACCTGTGCCGCGGAGTTCGCTACCGATACCGCCTATATGTACTCCACCTATGAAGAGGAGTGCGAAGCGAACCCGAACCTGGATCGCGAAAAAATCATGGTGCTCGGCGGTGGTCCAAACCGTATCGGCCAGGGTATTGAGTTTGACTACTGCTGCGTCCACGCCTCGCTGGCGTTGCGCGAAGATGGTTACGAGACCATTATGGTCAACTGTAACCCGGAGACCGTCTCCACCGATTACGATACCTCCGACCGCCTCTACTTCGAGCCGGTAACGCTGGAAGATGTGCTGGAAATCGTGCGTATCGAGAAGCCGAAGGGCGTAATCGTCCAGTACGGCGGGCAGACGCCGCTGAAACTGGCGCGCGAACTGGAAGCAGCGGGCGTACCGATTATCGGCACCAGCCCGGACGCAATCGACCGCGCGGAAGACCGCGAGCGTTTCCAGCAGGCGGTAGAGCGCCTGAAGCTGCTGCAACCGGCTAACGCCACGGTCACGGCGCTGGAGCAGGCGGTTGAGAAAGCCAAAGAGATCACCTATCCGCTGGTGGTGCGTCCCTCCTATGTGCTGGGCGGCCGCGCAATGGAGATTGTCTACGACGAAGTCGACCTGCGTCGCTACTTTATGACCGCAGTCAGTGTCTCTAACGATGCGCCGGTGCTGCTGGATAAGTTCCTCGATGACGCAGTAGAAGTGGACGTCGACGCGATTTGCGACGGCGAAAGCGTGCTGATTGGCGGCATCATGGAGCATATCGAGCAGGCAGGGGTGCACTCCGGTGACTCCGCGTGTTCGCTGCCAGCCTATACGCTCAGCCAGGAGATTCAGGATGTGATGCGCCAGCAGGTGCAGAAACTGGCGTTTGAGTTGCAGGTGCGCGGTCTGATGAACGTGCAGTTCGCAGTGAAAGATAACGACGTCTACCTGATTGAAGTGAACCCGCGTGCGGCGCGTACCGTACCGTTTGTTTCAAAAGCGACGGGTGTTCCGCTGGCGAAAGTGGCGGCGCGCGTGATGACTGGCCAGACTCTGGCTGCGCAGGGCCACACCAGCGAAATTATCCCGCCGTACTACTCGGTGAAAGAGGTGGTGCTGCCGTTCAACAAATTCCCGGGCGTTGACCCGCTGTTAGGGCCGGAAATGCGCTCGACCGGGGAAGTGATGGGCGTCGGTCGCACCTTTGCTGAAGCGTTCGCTAAAGCGCAGCTCGGCAGCAACTCCACCATGCAGAAGCGCGGCCGTGCGCTGCTGTCGGTGCGTGAAGGGGATAAAGAGCGCGTTGTCGACCTCGCCGCCAAGCTGCTGAAGCAGGGCTTTGAGCTGGATGCCACCCACGGCACGGCGATTGTGCTCGGCGAAGCGGGCATCAACCCGCGTCTGGTGAACAAGGTGCATGAAGGGCGTCCGCACATTCAGGATCGTATTAAGAATGGCGAATATACCTACATCATCAACACCACCGCAGGCCGCCAGGCGATTGAGGATTCAAAACTGATTCGCCGCAGCGCGCTGCAGTACAAGGTGCATTACGACACCACCCTGAACGGCGGCTTCGCCACCGCGATGGCGCTGAATGCCGACGCCACCGAGAAGGTGACCTCCGTGCAGGAGATGCACGCGCAGATCAGCAAGTAACAGAGCGGGCCGGTTTACCGGCCCGAATTTTTTGTATTTGCACTATTTTGTAGGCCGGATAAGGCGTAGCCGCCATCAGGCATTATTGCCGGATGGCGGCTACGCCTTATCCGGCCCACCACTTCCCATCCACCTTCAGAGTGTTCTGTATTTTCCTCATCCCTCAGCGAGTTACCCTACACTTACTCCCAAGAAGCTTAAAATTGACTGCAAAACAGGGAGAGAACCATGAAAACTAAACTTCTGCTCACATCCGTAATGACTGCCGCTGCGCTGTTCACCGTTGCCGGTTGTTCTTCAAACCAGGCTGTAGAGACGACCGATGGTAAAACCATCGTCACCGACGGCAAACCGCAGGTAGACAAAGATACCGGCATGGTCTCGATTAAAAATGCCGAAACCGGTAAAACGCAGCAGATTAACCGTGACCAGGTTAAAGGCATGAGCGAGCTGAATAACTAATTCGCCACGCTTAGCGTGCGGTGGCTTTCGCCGCCGCACGACCCCCTCTGAATTCCCCTACAGATTGCTACTGTTAGCCAATCGATTAACTGACTACACTCTCTGAAAATATCAGTGAAACAGGTAATCGATGATTCTCATTATTTACGCCCACCCCTATCCGCAACACTCCCATGCTAATAAGCGCATGCTTGAGCAGGTTGAGACAATGGATGAGGTGGAAATCCGCTCCCTTTACGACCTCTATCCCGATTTCAATATCGACATTGCCGCCGAGCAGCAGGCGGTGGCGCGTGCCGATCTCATCATCTGGCAGCACCCGATGCAGTGGTATAGCGTCACGCCGTTACTCAAACTCTGGATCGATAAAGTGCTGGCTCATGGCTGGGCATATGGTTACGGCGGCACCGCGCTGCGCGGCAAAAGCATTATGTGGGCGGTGACCACCGGCGGCGGCGAACACCATTTTGATCTGGGCGATCACCCAGGATTTGAGGTGCTTGCCCAGCCTTTGCAGGCCACGGCGCTCTACTGCGGGCTGACGTGGCTGCCGCCTTTTGCCATTCACCGCACCTTTGTTTGTGATGACGAAACCCTGCAGGCGCAGGCACGGCAATATAAACAGCGTTTGCAGGCATGGCTGGAGGTGCAGCGTGGATAGTCACTCAATGATTCAGGCGTTGATCTACCTGGGCGCGGCGGCGCTGGTGGTACCCATCGCTATGCGCCTCGGGCTCGGTTCGGTGCTCGGCTACCTGATTGCTGGCGGGATTATCGGCCCGTGGGGATTACGGTTGGTCACCGATGCGGAGTCTATTCTGCACTTCGCCGAAATCGGCGTGGTATTGATGCTGTTTATCATCGGCCTGGAGCTGGATCCGCAGCGTTTATGGAAATTGCGCGCCTCGGTGTTTGGCGGCGGCGCGTTGCAGATGGGCAGCTGTGGCCTGCTGCTCGGCGGCTTCTGTCTGCTGCTCGGGCTGCCGTGGCCGGTGGCGCTGCTGATTGGCCTGACGCTGGGGCTCTCATCGACTGCTATTGCCATGCAGGCGATGAATGAGCGGAACCTTACCGCCTCGCAGATGGGGCGCAGCGCCTTTTCAGTGCTGCTGTTCCAGGATATCGCCGCGATTCCGCTGGTGGCGATGATCCCGCTGCTGGCCGCCAGCGGCGGGGCGATGACCCTTAGCGCCTTTTTATTATCCGCGCTAAAAGTGGTGGCGGCGCTAACGCTGGTGGTGCTGATTGGGCGCTATGTCGCGCGTCCTGCGCTGCGCTTTGTTGCCCGCTCTGGCCTGCGGGAAGTCTTCTGCGCCGTGGCGCTGCTGCTGGTCTTCGGCTTCGGTTTACTGCTGGAAGAGGCCGGGTTGTCGATGGCGATGGGCGCGTTCCTCGCCGGGGTGCTGCTTGCCAGCTCCGAGTACCGCCACGCGCTGGAGAGCGATATCGAGCCCTTTAAAGGATTGCTGCTCGGGCTATTCTTTATCGGCGTTGGTATGTCGATCGATTTCGGCACGCTGGTGAGCCATCCGCTGCGCATCCTGCTGCTGCTGGGCGGGTTCCTGGTGATTAAAACCGGCGTGCTGTGGCTGATCGCGCGTCCTTTAACGGTGCCGCGCAAGCAGCGCTGGTGGTTCGCGGCGCTGCTGGGGCAGGGGAGTGAGTTCGCCTTCGTGGTGTTTGGCGCAGCGCAGACGGCGCAGGTGCTGGATAGCGAATGGGCGAAAGCCTTAACCCTCACCGTGGCGCTGTCGATGGCGGCAACGCCGCTGCTGCTGCTGGTGCTCGCGCGTCTGGAGGCGGGCGGCGGCGATCGTGAGCAGGAAGCCGATGCGATCGACGAAGAGGAGGCGCGGGTAATCGTTGCCGGCTTTGGCCGCTTCGGGCAGATTTCAGGGCGCTTGTTGCTCTCCAGCGGCGTGAAGATGGTGATCCTCGATCACGATCCCGACCATATCGAGACGCTGCGTAAGTTTGGCATGAAGGTCTTCTACGGTGACGCGACCCGCGTCGATCTGCTGGAGTCAGCGGGCGCGGCGCGGGCAGAAGTCTTGATCAACGCAATTGATGATCCCGAAGCCAGCCTGCACTTAACGGAGCTGGCGAAGGAGCACTTCCCGCATCTGCGCATCATTGCCCGCGCCCGCGATGTCGATCACTATATTCGCCTGCGTCAGATGGGCGTTGAGGATCCAGAACGTGAAACCTTCGAAGCGGCGCTGAAAACCGGGCGTCAGGCGCTCGAAGGGCTGGGGCTGGGCGCTTATGAGGCGCGCGAGCGCGCCGATCGCTTCCGCCGCTTTAATCACGACATGATTGAAGAGATGGCAAATGCAGAAGATGGCGGCCAGGGACGCGTTGCGGTGTTTAAACGCACCAGCGCCATGCTGACGGAGATTATCGCCGAAGATCGCGCGCATCTCTCCGTCACGCAGCGCCATGGCTGGCAGGGGACGGAAGAGGGAAGGCATACGGACGATCCGGCAGATGAACCCGCGGTGAAACCGCAGCCCTGATCGCGCGGTCTGTTAAGGCTGCTTGACGGCTAACGGCTTGATAGATCAGGCATGGAAAGCTGGCGGTGCGATGATGTGCAGGGTCACCGCCAGCAGAACAGAAATTTTTCTTCTTCTTTACCTTGCGCACCGTCGACGAAAGATTGTGCTTTCCGTATAGTGGCGACAATTTTTTGCATCCAGGAAGTGAATGAATGATCAGTCTGATTGCGGCGTTAGCAGTGGATCGCGTCATCGGTATGGAGAATGCCATGCCGTGGGATCTCCCTGCCGATCTCGCCTGGTTTAAGCGCAACACCTTGAATAAACCTGTTGTGATGGGCCGCCTGACATGGGAATCCATCGGTCGCCCGCTGCCGGGGCGTAAAAACATTGTCATCAGCAGCCAGCCGGGCACCGACGATCGCGTTGAGTGGGTTAAATCCGTTGAGGATGCGCTGGCGGCGTGCGGCGATGCGCAGGAGATCATGGTGATCGGTGGCGGCCGCGTCTACGAGCAGTTCCTGCCGAAAGCGCAGCGCCTCTATCTGACGCACATTGATGCGGAAGTGGAGGGCGATACCCATTTCCCGGACTACGATCCGGACGAGTGGGACTCGGTCTTCAGTGAATTCCACGACGCTGACGCGCTGAATTCACACAGCTACTGCTTCGAAATTCTCGAGCGTCGCTAATAGCAAAATCCCCGGCATGCCGGGGATTTTCATTTCAGGAGGCGATGGCTTCCCCATCACCCAGATCCATCTGGCGATTCGATGGCTGCGTGAAGATCTGCTTATCTTCCCAGCGCAGGCAGGTGAGATCCCCGCCCCAGCAGCAGCCGGTATCCAGCGCGTAAATCCCCTCCGGCGTGCCTTCGCCTTCCAGCGATGCCCAGTGGCCAAAGACGATGCTGTACTCCTGCGCGACCGGACCCGGAATTGAGAACCAGGGCTTCAGCGGTGCCGGCGCGTTCTGCGGCGTATCTTTGCAGTACATATCCAGCTGCCCGTTCGGGAAGCAGTAACGCATCCGCGTAAACGCGTTGGTGATAAAGCGTAAACGTGCAAGGCCGCTCAGCTCCGGCGACCAGTGGTTTGGCAGATCGCCATACATCGCATCGAGGAACAGCGGATAGGAGTCGCTCGCCAGCACCGCTTCGACATCGCGGGCGCAGCTTTTTGCCGTGTCGAGATCCCATTGCGGCGTGATCCCGGCGTGGGCCATCACCACCTTTTTCTCTTCATCGATTTGCAGCAGCGGCTGGCGACGCAGCCAGTTAATCAGCTCGTCGGCGTCGGGCGCTTCCAGCAGCAGGTTAAGCCGGTCTTTTGGCTTATTGCGGCTGATACCGGCAAAGACCGCCAGCAGATGCAGATCGTGGTTGCCGAGCACAACGCGCGCGCTGTCGCCAAGGGATTTGACGTAGCGCAGCACGTCGAGCGAGCCAGGTCCGCGCGCCACGAGGTCGCCGGTCAGCCATACGGTGTCTTTTTCCGGTGAAAACTGCACCTGGTTTAACAGCGCGACCAGTTCATCAAAGCAACCGTGAACGTCGCCAATAAAGTATGTAGACATTGATTAATGGATCACTATTGGAACGGCGAGTCGGAAGACCGGGATAGCGACGCGGAAGGGGTTGCCCTGCGCATCGACCATATCGTAATGGCCCTGCATGGTGCCCAGCGGCGTTTCGATCACCGCGCCGCTGGTGTACTGAAATTCGCCGCCTGGCTCGATATGGGGCTGTTCGCCGACCACACCTTCGCCCTGAACTTCCGTTTCGCGGCCATTTCCATTGGTGATCAACCAGTAGCGACTGAGCAACTGGACGGCGCTTCGCCCCAGGTTCCGGATGGTGACGGTGTAAGCAAAGACATAGCGTTCATGGTCGGGTTGCGACTGTGACTCGATATAGAGGCTTTGGACCTGCACAGAGACGCGGGGCGAATTGATCATGGGTTAACTCTCCTTCGGCGGCGCATTATCCGTCAGGTAGTTGGCTAACTGACAATATTGCGCAACAGAGATATTTTCTGCGCGCATCGTCGGATCAATACCCAACGATGAAAGCACGTCGACGGTAAACACATTGCCGAGACTGTTACGAATGGTCTTACGGCGCTGGTTGAACGCTTCGGTGGTAATGCGGCTCAGGGTGCGAACCTCTTTTACCGGGTGCGGCATAGTGGTATGCGGCACCAGACGCACCACGGCGGAATCGACTTTTGGCGGCGGCGCGAAGGCGGTCGGCGGCACTTCAAGCACCGGGATCACCTGGCAATAGTACTGCGCCATTACGCTCAGTCGTCCATACGCTTTACTGTTTGGCCCTGCAACCAGGCGGTTTACCACCTCTTTTTGCAACATAAAGTGCATGTCGGCAATGGCATCAGTATAGCTAAACAGATGAAACATCAACGGTGTCGAGATGTTGTAGGGCAGGTTGCCGAAAACGCGCAGCGGCTGGCCGAGGGTTTGCGACAGCTCGCCGAAGTTCATGGTCATCGCATCCTGCTGATAAATCGTCAGCTTTGGTGCGAGGAACGGATGCGTTTGCAGACGAGCTGCCAGATCGCGGTCAAGCTCGATAACCGTCATTTTATCCAGACGGTCGCCGACCGGTTCGGTCAGCGCGCCAAGACCCGGGCCGATTTCGACCATGGCCTGACCCTTTTGCGGGTTGATGGCGGAAACAATGCTGTCGATCACGAACTGGTCGTGGAGGAAGTTTTGCCCGAAGCGCTTGCGGGCTAAGTGGCCCTGATGGACGCGAGTATTCATTGAGTATTAACAATCATCTTGATGGCGAGATTAAGCGCCGTAATAAAACTGCCGACCTCCGCTGTTCCCTGTCCCGCCAGTTCAAGGGCGGTACCGTGGTCGACGGAGGTGCGAATAAAAGGTAAACCGAGGGTAATATTCACCCCGCGGCCAAAGCCCTGGTATTTTAGCACGGGCAGGCCCTGATCGTGGTACATCGCCAGCACGGCGTCGGCGTTATCGAGGTATTTCGGCTGAAACAGCGTGTCTGCCGGGAGCGGACCGCTCAGATTCATGCCTTCGCGACGCATCGCTTCCAGCACCGGAATAATGGTGTCGATCTCTTCCGTGCCCATATGACCGCCTTCGCCCGCGTGGGGGTTGAGGCCGCAGACGAGAATATGCGGAGAGGCGATACCAAACTTCTGCCGTAAATCGCCGTGCAGGATGGTGATCACTTCACGCAGCAAATCGGGCGTGATGGCATCCGCCACCTCTCTGAGCGGCAGATGCGTCGTCGCCAGCGCCACGCGCAGCGTCTCCGTTGCCAGCATCATCACCACTTTATCGGCGTGGGCGCGCTGCTCGAAAAACTCCGTGTGTCCGGTAAATGGCGTCCCCGAATCGTTGATCACCCCTTTATGCACCGGGCCGGTCACCAGCGCGGCGAACTCACCGTTCAGGCAACCATCACAGGCGCGGGCAAGGGTAGAGACGACGTAAGCGCCGTTTTGCGGATTAAGACGACCGGCGACAACCGGCGCGTTCAGTGCAACAGGCAGCAGGGTAAGGGTTCCGGACTGTTGCGGCACCGCTGCATGCCCGGGAGCGTACTCCCGAAGCGTAAGCGGCAGACCGAGCAGGGCTGCCCGGTCAGTTAACAGCGTCGCATCGCCACAGATTACCAGTTCAACCGGCCAGTCGCGCTGGGCGAGCTGCACCACCAGATCCGGGCCAATCCCGGCAGGTTCACCGGGAGTGATAACGATGCGCTGCGTGTTCATCAGTTGCTCAGAATTTTGACGTAAGCGCTGGCACGTTGTTCCTGCATCCAGGTTGCCGCCTCTTCAGAGAACTTGCGGTTCATCAACATCCGATAAGCGCGATCTTTCTGCGCGGCATCGGTTTTGTCGACGTTGCGCGAATCGAGCATTTCGATCAGGTGCCAGCCGAAGGAGGAGTGCACCGGGCCGCTCATCTGGCCGCGTTTCAGCTTCATCAGCGCATCGCGGAAAGCGGGATCGTAGATATCCGCTGCCGCCCAGCCGAGGTCGCCGCCCTGGTTGGCTGAACCCGGATCCTGAGAGAACTCTTTCGCCGCATTAGCGAAGGTAGTGCGACCGCTCTTAATGTCGGCTGCAATCTCTTCCAGCTTAGTGCGCGCCTGGTCATCAGTCATGATCGGCGACGGTTTCAGCAGGATGTGACGGGCATGCACTTCGGTCACGGAGATGCTCTTCGACTGACCGCGCAGATCGTTCACTTTAAGAATGTGGAAACCAACACCGGAGCGGATTGGACCCAGCACGTCGCCTTTTTTCGCCGTGCTCAGCGCCTGCGCGAAGACGCTCGGCAGTTCCTGAATACGGCCCCAGCCCATCTGGCCGCCTTTCAGCGCCTGCTGGTCGGCAGAGTAGGTGATTGCCAGCTTGCCAAAGTCAGCGCCGTTGCGCGCCTGCTCGATGATCGAGCGCGCCTGGGCTTCTGCTTCGTTAACCTGGGCGGAAGTCGGGTTTTCTGACAGCGGGATCAGGATGTGGCTCAGGTTCAGCTCGGTGCTGGCGTCGTTCTGATTGCCAACCTGCTGTGCCAGCGATTCGACTTCCTGCGGCAGCACGGTCACGCGGCGACGCACTTCGCTGTTACGCACTTCGGAGATGATCATCTCTTTGCGGATCTGGTTACGATAGGTGCTGAAATTCATCCCGTCGTAGGCCAGACGGCTGCGCATCTGATCCATCGTCATGTTGTTCTGTTTCGCAATATCCGCGATAGCGGCATCGAGCTGTTCGTCAGTCACTTTGACGCCCATTTTCGTGCCCATCTGCAAAATGATCTGATCCATGATCAGACGCTCCAGGATCTGATGGCGCAGCGTCTTGTCATCCGGCAACTGTTGACCCGCCTGGCCAGCATTCGCTTTGACGGACTGCATCAAACCATCAACGTCACTTTCGAGCACGACGCCGTTATTAACCACGGCGGCGACTTTATCGACAACCTGAGGCGCGGCAAAACTGGTATTCGCAACCATAGCGATACCGAGAAGCAGCGTTTTCCAGTTCTTCATACCTTTTCCATTTCAATTAACCGCAGTGCGGATTACGTTGCAAATCAAACAGATCACAGTGAGCTACGGTACGGCAGGATGTTCGAGCGCAGCATCTCTTGCGTACCCAGGCCATAGTTGGAGCTCAGGCCGCGAAGCTCAATGTTGAAACCGATAACTTTTTCATACTTGCTCTGATCGTTCTCCCAGCCGTTAAGTTTGCGTTCCCAGCCGAGGCGAATCGCATAACAGCAGGAGTTGTACTGCACACCAACCATCTGGTCCGCAGGTTTTTTGGTATTGGTATCAAGATAGTACGCGCCAACAAGAGACCAGCGATCGGCAATCGGCCAGCTTGCGGCGGTGCCCACCTGCGAAATCCCTTTTTTAAACTGATCTGCCGCCGCGAATTCCGGCAGCGTTGCCTGAATATACTCCGGGCTCGCATAACGATAGCTCAGCTGCAGCAGACGGTTTTCATCACGGCGATACTCCAGCGCGGAGCTGCTGTTGGCGATGTTGTTCAGACGCGTATCGTACTGAACCCCGCCGCGCAGGCCCCAACGGTCGGAGATACGCCAGTAGGTATCACCCGCCCACACCAGCGAACCGGTTTTGTTGTCTTTCTCCCAGTTGATATTGTCATCACCGGTACGGGACTCGGTGAAATAGTAGATTTGACCAACAGAAACGTTAAAACGTTCAACCGCCGCATTATCAAAAATACGCGTGGTGAGACCGGTGGTAACCTGGTTCGCTGACGCGATGCGGTCGAGGCCGCCATAGGTGCGGTCGCGGAACAGGCCGCTGTAGTCCGACTGCAACAGGGAGGAGTCGTAGTTGTTGATATGGCTCTGATCGCGGTACGGCACATAGAGATACTGCGCGCGCGGCTCCAGCGTCTGGGTATAGCCAGCCGCCCAGTCCATATCGCGCTCGAAGACCAGCTTGCCGTCGGCTTTAAACTGCGGCATGACACGGTTGACGTTCGCGTCATACGACCGACCCGTCTGCGCGTTGGCGTTCGCCGCGTTAAAGGTGTCGATATTGGTCTGCTGGTAATGGGTCGCCAACAGTTTGACTTCAGTATTGAGGCTGCTCCAGTCATTGGATACCGGCAGACTTAAGGTCGGCTCCAGATGCAGACGCGTCGACTCTGGGTTGTTTTTGTTGGTGTTAACAAAGTTGACCGCCTGGCCATACACGCGGAAATCGAACGGACCGAGATCGTTGTGGTACCAGTTCACATCTACCTGCGGCTGCGCAGAGTAGGAGTTACTGTTGTTACGGTTAAACACCTGGAACTGTTTGGTCGAGACCGTGGCGTCAAAGTTTTCGACTGCATAGCCGACGCTGAGGATCTGCGTGGCGTAACCGTCGGTACTGGAACCATATTTTGACGAAAAGTCGTTAAAGTAGTTCGGATCGCTGACTTTGGTGTAGTTGGCGTTAAAACGCCACACTTTGTCCAGCACGCCCGTATGCTGCCAGAAGAAGAGCCAGCGATGGCGATCGCCCTCGGTTGGGTGCTCATCTTCGTAGACTTTATCAGAAGGCAGATAATCGAACTCGATCAGGCCTTCGCCCGCCTGCGACAGATAACGGAACTCATTCTGCCACTGGGTGTTGCCGCGCTTATGGATATAGTGCGGCGTGATCGTCGCATCCATATTGGGCGCGATGTTCCAGTAGTAGGGCAGATAGAATTCGAAATAGTTGCTGGTTGAGTATTTGGCGTTCGGGATCAGGAAACCTGAGCGGCGCTTATCACCAATCGGCAACTGCAAATAGGGGCTGTAGAAGACCGGAACCGGGCCAAGCTTAAGGCGGGCGTTCCAGATCTCGGCAACCTGCTCTTCGCGATCCTGAATCACCTCGCTGCCGACAACGCTCCAGGTATTGGAGCCGGGCAAGCATGAGGTAAAGGTACCGTTATCCAGGATGGTATAACGGTTCTGGCCGCGCTGTTTCATCACATCGGCAGTACCGCGACCCTGACGGTCAACCATCTGGTAGTTACCGTCCCAGATATTGGTGTCTTTGGTGTTGAGGTTAGCCCAACCTTTCGGACCTTTCAGGATGACCTGATTGTCGTCATAGTGCACATTACCGAGCGCATCCACCGTTCGTACAGGTTCCGTCTGACCTTCCGGTTGCTGTTGATGAACCTGCACCTCATCGGCCTGCATGCGGCTATTACCCTGATTAATATCGACATTGCCGGTAAACACGGCGTCGTCAGGGTAGTTGCCTTTAGCATGATCGGCGTTGATCGTTACCGGTAAGTTATTGGTATCGCCTTTAATCAGGGGGCGGTTATAGCTGGGAACGCCAAGCATACACTGCGAGGCAAGATCGGCTGCCATCCCCTGCTGACTGTAAAGGGCGTAGCCAATCATGGTGGCCAGGAGGGTGGGGATACGTTTTTTCATACGTTTTATGTGTTGTTCCGTCATCTGTGGCTTTACGCTGGCAAACGGTCTGAGACTAACTTACTCGCCTTTGCAACGCTAGTTTTAATCCTGCCCGCGTTCGAGCCAGAAGGAGAGCCTGCGCCTGTGCACGGCATAGAATGACGGGTATGATAAAGCAAATTTTAGCCGACGGCATGACGATTTGGGGAGTATATGCAGTATTGGGGGAAAGTGGTTGGAGTGGTCGTTGCCCTTTTCGTAGGCGGCGGCTTTTGGGGCGCCGTGCTGGGGCTGATTATTGGGCATCTTTTTGACAAATCGCGCAGCCGTAAAATGGCGTGGTTTGCCAACCAGCGCGAGCGCCAGACGCTCTTTTTTGCCACCACCTTTGAGGTGATGGGGCATTTAACCAAATCGAAGGGGCGCGTAACGGAAGCGGATATTCAGGTCGCGACCCTGTTTATGGATCGTCTGAACCTGCACGGCGAGTCGCGCACCGCGGCGCAGCACGCTTTTCGCGTCGGCAAAACGGATAACTACCCGTTACGCGACAAGATGCGTCAGTTTCGCAGCGTCTGTTTTGGCCGCTTTGATTTGATTAGGATGTTTCTGGAAATTCAAATCCAGGCCGCGTTTGCTGACGGTACGCTCCACCCGAGCGAACGCCAGGTGCTTTACGTCATCGCCGAAGAGCTGGGCATCTCTCGCCAGCAGTTCGATCAGTTCCTGCTGATGATGCAGGGCGGGGCGCAGTTTGGCGGCGGCTTTAACAACTCGCAGCAGCAGGCGGGCGGTGGCGGATGGCAGCAGTCGCAACGCGGCCCAACGCTGGAAGATGCCTGCAACGTGCTGGGGGTGAAAGCCACCGACGATGCGACAACCATTAAACGCGCTTATCGCCGCTTAATGGGCGAGCATCACCCGGACAAGCTGGTGGCGAAAGGATTACCGCCGGAGATGATGGAGATGGCGAAGCAGAAAGCGCAGGACATCCAGAAAGCCTACGAACTGATTCGCGAACAGAAAGGGTTTCGCTAATAAAAACGTCCCCGACCGCAAGATCGGGGCGCGTTCTCAAAAATCCACCGGTGCCTTAAACGTCATGCTGTTGCCAAACGCCGGATGGGTAATCGTCAAGATTTCGGCATGGAGCTGTAAACGCGGTGCCATCGCCAGCGCTTCCGGTGTCGCATAAAAGCGGTCACCAAGGATCGGATGACCCAGCGCCAGCATATGCACCCGCAGCTGGTGCGAGCGGCCGGTGATCGGCTTCAGGCGCACCCGCGCGCTGCCATCTTCGTCATACGACAGCACTTCATACTCCGTCTGCGCCGCTTTGCCGGTTTCAAAACAGACCTTCTGCTTTGGCCGGTTAGGCCAGTCGCAAATCAGCGGCAGATCCACCAGCCCTTCCGATTTTTCCGGGTGCCCCCAGACGCGCGCCAGGTACTGCTTTTTCGGCTCGCGTTCGCGGAACTGGCGTTTCAGCTCGCGCTCGGCCGCTTTGGTGAGTGCCACCACTATCACGCCGCTGGTAGCCATATCCAGCCGGTGCACCGATTCCGCCAGCGGATAGTCGCGCTGAATGCGCGTCATTACGCTGTCTTTGTGCTCATCAAGACGCCCCGGCACCGACAACAAGCCGCTGGGCTTGTTGACGACCATAATGTGCTCATCCTGATAGAGAATGACCAGCCAGGGATCCTGCGGCGGGTTGTAGGGCTCCATCACCATTGCGGGCTCCGTTATTGATGCGTGACGACAATCAGACGCAGCGCGTCCAGACGCCAGCTGGCCTGCGCCAGGCTCTCCATCACCTGCAGCCGGTTGCTCTCGATCGCTTCCAGTTCGTCATCACGAATGTTCGGGTTGACGGCTTTCAGCGCTTCGAGACGCGCCAGCTCTGCAGAGAGCTTCTCATCGGCTTCGCGGCGCGCAGCGTCAATCAGCGCCTTCGCGGCATCAGCCACCTGGGCTTCACCTTTTTGCAGGATGGTATGCACTTCCTGCTGTACGGCGTTCACCAGTTTGCTGCCGGTGTGGCGGTTGACCGCGCTCAGCTGACGGTTAAAGGTTTCAAACTCCACCTGTGCAGCGAGGTTGTTACCGTTTTTATCCACCAGCAGACGGATCGGCGTCGACGGCAGGAAGCGGTTAAGCTGCAGCTGCTTCGGTGCCTGCGCTTCAACTACGTAGATCAGTTCTACCAGCAGCGTGCCGACCGGTAAGGCTTTGTTCTTCAGCAGCGAAATGGTGCTGCTGCCGGTATCGCCGGAGAGGATCAGATCCAGACCGTTGCGGATGATCGGGTGCTCCCAGGTGACAAACTGCGCATCTTCGCGCGACAGCGCCACATCACGCTCAAAGGTGATGGTGCAGCCATCTTCCGGCAAGCCCGGGAAGTCCGGCACCAGCATATGATCCGACGGCGTCAGGACGATCATGTTCTCGCCGCGATCGTCCTGGTTAATGCCGACAATATCAAACAGGTTCATGGCGAAGGCGATAAGCGCGGTGTCATCATCCTGTTCGGCGATGCTGTCAGCCAGCGCCTGCGCTTTCTCGCCGCCGTTGGAGTGGATCTCCAGCAGGCGGTCGCGGCCCTGCTCCAGCTGCGCTTTCAGCTCATCATGCTGCGCGCGGCAGGCTTTAATCAGATCGTCAAAACCGTCGGTGTTTTCCGGCGCGGCGAGGTAGTTAATCAGCTCGCCGTGCACGCTGTCATAGATGGCGCGGCCGGTCGGGCAGGTGTGTTCAAACGCGTCCAGCCCTTCGTGATACCAGCGCACCAGCACCGACTGCGCGGTTTTTTCAAGATATGGCACGTGGATCTGAATGTCGTGCGCCTGGCCAATACGATCCAGACGGCCAATACGCTGCTCGAGCAGATCCGGGTTGAAGGGCAGGTCGAACATCACCAGATGGCTGGCGAACTGGAAGTTACGCCCTTCAGAACCGATTTCGGAGCAGAGCAGCACCTGCGCGCCGCTATCCTCTTCCGAGAACCACGCCGCCGCGCGGTCGCGTTCAATAATCGACATCCCTTCATGAAACACCGCTGCGCGGATACCTTCGCGCTCGCGCAGAACCTGCTCCAGCTGCAGCGCGGTCGCCGCTTTGGCGCAGATCACCAGCACCTTCTGCGAACGGTGGCTGGTAAGGTAGCCCATCAGCCACTCGACGCGCGGATCGAAGTTCCACCAGGTGCCGCTGTCGCCTTCAAACTCCTGGTAGATCTGCTCCGGGTAGAGCATGTCGCGGGCGCGCTCTTCCTGGCTTTTACGCGCACCCATAATGCCGGAGACTTTAATGGCCGTCTGGTACTGGGTCGGCAGCGGCAGTTTAATCGTGTGCAGTTCGCGTTTCGGGAAGCCTTTCACCCCGTTACGGGTGTTACGGAACAGCACGCGGCTGGTGCCGTGGCGATCCATCAGCATGGCGATCAGCTCCTGGCGCGCATCGGCCGCGCCGTCGCGATCGCTGTTCGCGGTTTGCAGCAGCGGCTCGATATCCTGCTCGCCCACCAGCTCGCTCAGCATATTGAGATCGTCATTGCTCAGGCGTTCGCCCGCCAGCAGCAGCGCGACGGCGTCGGCTACCGGGCGGTAATTTTGCTGCTCTTCAACAAACTGGGCAAAATCATGGAAACGGTTCGGGTCGAGCAGGCGCAGACGCGCAAAATGGCTCTCCATACCGAGCTGTTCCGGCGTTGCGGTCAGCAGCAGAATGCCCGGCACGCGCTCGGCCAGCTGTTCAATGGCGAGATATTCGCGGCTCGCCTCTTTTTCGCTCCACACCAGATGGTGCGCCTCATCGACCACCAGCAGATCCCACTCGGCATCGCACAGGTGTTCGAGACGCTGCTTGCTGCGGCGCACGAAATCAAGGGAGCAGATCACCAGCTGTTCAGTCTCAAAAGGATTATCGCTATCGTGCTGCGCTTCGGCGTAACGATCGTCATCAAACAGCGCAAAGCGCAGGTTGAAGCGGCGCAGCATCTCAACCAGCCACTGGTGTTGCAGGGTTTCCGGCACCACGATCAGCACGCGCTCGGCGGCACCCGCCAGCAACTGCTGATGCAGGATCATCCCGGCTTCAATAGTTTTGCCCAGCCCCACTTCATCGGCCAGCAGCACGCGCGGCGCATGGCGGCGGCCCACGTCGTGGGCAATGTGCAGCTGGTGCGGAATCAGGTTCGTACGCTGCCCGCGCAGGCCGCTCCACGGCATGCGGTACTGCTCACTCTGGTATTTCCGCGCGCGGTAGCGCAGCGCGAAACGGTCCATGCGATCAATCTGCCCGGCGAAAAGACGATCCTGCGGCTTGCTGAACACCAGCTTGCTGTCGAGCAGCACTTCACGCAGCACCACGTTGCTCTCCCCGGTATCAAGACGCGTACCGGTATAGGCGAGCAGACCGTTCTCTTCGTTGACTTCATCGATGGTGAGCTGCCAGCCGTCGTGACTGGTAATGGTGTCACCGGGATTGAACATGACGCGCGTGACGGGAGAGTCGCTGCGGGCATACAAGCGATTTTCACCGGTGGCGGGGAAAAGCAGGGTGACCGTGCGCGCGTCCATCGCAACGACAGTACCAAGTCCAAGCTCGCTTTCCGTATCGCTGATCCAGCGTTGACCAAGTGTAAAGGGCATAAATGAACTCTAATCTCTAATTGCAGGCAATAGTTCGTCACCGCCTGGCGACAGGCGGGCGGATAAATTTGGGGCCAGAAAAAGGAAGGGCGCTATGGTACTGGAACCAACTTCGTTCGTATAGACCGATTCGTGCAGCATCACGGTCAGAATAGTCCCAGCTGCCCTGTCATCAGTGTAGCAAAGTCATCGTCAAGGAAAGGGAGGATCCCATCGGCGACCGGCTGCAACTGCTTCGTTAAATAGTGATCGTAATCGAGCGGCGAGCGCTGGTAATCGACCGGTTCCGGGCCACTGGTGGTCCAGAGATACTTAATGGTGCCGCGGTTCTGGTACTGCGGCGCCCGCCCGCGCTTCTGGTTCTCTTCGTCGGCAAGCCGCGCGGCACGCACGTGCGGCGGCACATTACGCTCATACTCCGCCAGCGGGCGGCGCAGGCGCTTGCGGTAGACCAGCTGCGCATCCAGCTCGCCCGCCATCAGGCTGGCGATGGTCTCGCGGATATAATCCTGGTACGGCTCGTTGCGAAAGATACGCAGATAGAGCGACTGCTGGAACTGCTGCGCCAGCGGCGTCCAGTCGGTGCGCACCGTCTCAAGTCCCTTAAACACCATGCGCTGCGTGTCGCCCTCCTGGATCATCCCGGCGTAGCGCTTTTTACTCCCCTGATCCGTACCGCGAATGGTCGGCATCAGAAAGCGGCAAAAATGGGTTTCGAACTCCAGCTCCAGCGCGCTCTCCAGCCCCTGCTGTTGCAGGTGCGCCGTCCACCAGCGGTTAACCGTTTCGACCAGATGCTGGCCAATTTTCGCCGCCGCCTCTTCGCTGTGTGCATGCTTAAGCCAGACGAAGGTGGAGTCCGTATCGCCATAGATCACGTCATAGCCTTCGGCTTCGATCAGCGCTTTGGTTTGCAGCATGATCTGGTGCCCGCGCATGGTGATCGACGAGGCCAATCTCGGATCAAAAAAGCGGCAGGCGGTGGTGCCGAGCACGCCGTAGAAGGCGTTCATAATGATCTTCAGCGCCTGCGACAGCGGCTTATTGCCCTGCCGTTTGGCCTCATCGCGCCCGTGCCAGATCTGCCCGACAATCTCCGGCAGGCAGTGCTTCTCGCGCGAAAACCACGCGCCGAGAAAACCTTCCGTGCTGTGCGCCGCATCCGGCTGCGCTAACCCCTCAATCAGACCGACGGGATCGATAAGAAAGGTGCGGATGATCGACGGATAGAGGCTTTTGTAATCGAGCACCAGCACCGAATCATAGAGGCCAGGACGCGAGTCCATCACATAGCCGCCGGGGCTGGCCTGCGGTGCGACATCGCCGAGATTGGGGGCCACGTAACCGGCGCGGTGCATGCGCGGAAAATAGAGATGGCTAAAGGCGGCAACCGAGCCGCCGTGGCGGTCGGCGGGCAGGCCGTTGACCGTCGCACGCTCCAGCAAAAAGGGCATAATCTCCGTTTTGTGGAAGATACGTGTCACCAGCTCGCAATCCTTCAGGTTATAGGTAGCGAGCGCCGGCTTATCTTCGGCGAAGCGGCGGTTAATCTCATCCATGCGATCCCACGGGTTGTCGATCGCTTTGCCCTCGCCAAGCAGCTCGCGCGATACCGATTCCAGCGAGAAGGAGGAGAAGCTCCAGAAGGCGGACTTCAGCGCGTCGATGCCGTCGATTATCAAGCGGCCCGGTGCCTGGGCAAAGAAGACGCCGTTTTTAAAGCCGTGCTCGCGCCACTCCAGCTCGCTGCCGTTGCGCCCGAGAGTTAGCGGCACGCGGTAGCGCTCGGCGCTCTTTTGCAGCACTTTCAAATCAAACTGCACCACGTTCCAGCCAATCAGCACATCGGGATCGTGCTCGGCAAACCAGGCGTTAAGCTTCTCCAGCAGCTGCGGGCGGCTGGCGACATAGATAAGATCGAAATCGAGCCCCTGCGCATCGCCATTCTCCGGGCCGAGCATATAGACCGTGCGCTGGCCGCAGCCCTCAAGGCCGATGCAGTAAAGCTCACCGTGGCGGGTGGTTTCAATATCCAGCGACACCCACTTCAGCGGCGGGCGATAGTGCGGGCTCGGCTTCAGGCGTGCATTGACCAGCGCGTTGCCGCGCGGTTCGCCATCGACCCACACCGGAGCGGTGATAAAGCGCTCCATCAGATAGCGCTCCGGCGGGCGGACGTCACCTTCATAGACGGTAACACCGCCTTCGCGCAGCAGCTTCTCAAAACGCATTAATTGACGATGGGCGCGACAGTAGAGGCCCATTACGGGACGGCGGTGAAAATCATTGAGGGAGAGGGGCGTTAAGCGCCAGTTGTGCTCATCGCGCAGCAGCGCGCGGGCTTTGTCGGCCTGCTCTGCGGGAATAAAGGCAACTGACTCCTGCGGCGGCAGCACCGCGCGCAGCGGGCCGTTGTCAGTGGCGAGCCAGAGTTCGATCTCCGTCCCGTTGGGCGTATCCCGCCAGTGACGGGTTAAAATAAAGCCTTCTTGCGCCTGCGCCAAAGTTTGCTCTCACTCAACCAAAACCAGGCGAGATTATAGCCTGGTTCGGTAGGTGATGCTGTGGTTTTATACAGCTATTGCCCGTAATAGGCTTTCGCGCCGTGTTTACGTAAATAGTGCTTATCCAGCAGCGTTTGTTGCATAGCGGGCAGCTGCGGATTGAGCTGGCGGCTGAAGATGCCCATATAGGCCACCTCTTCCAGCACAATGGCGTTATGCACCGCGTCATCGGCATTTTTACCCCAGGCAAACGGCCCGTGAGAGTGCACCAGCACGCCGGGCATCTGTGCCGCGTCGATACCGTTTTTCTCGAAGGTTTCGACAATCACATTGCCGGTTTCCCACTCATATTCACCGTTGATCTCCTCATCACGCATTTTGCGGGTGCAGGGGATCTCGCCATAAAAGTAGTCGGCGTGGGTGGTGCCGGTCGCCGGAATGGGTTGCCCGGCCTGCGCCCAGATAGTGGCGTGGCGCGAATGGGTGTGGACAATGCCGCCAATGGTCGGAAACGCCTGGTAAAGCAAGCGGTGGGTAGGGGTGTCGGAAGAGGGCTTTTTCGTCCCTTCAACCACTTCGCCGGTGGCGATATCGACCACCACCATATCCTCGGCGGTCATCACGGTGTAGTCGACGCCGGAGGGTTTGATCACCAGCACGCCGCGGGTGCGGTCGACGGCGCTGACGTTGCCCCAGGTCAGGGTGACCAGATTATGTTTTGGCAGTGCCAGGTTAGCTTCCAGCACCTGCCGTTTGAGATCGTCGAGCATCGGTTTCTCCTGTATTGCCGGATGGCGCGTGGCTTATCCGGCCTACGGATTTGTGTCGTCTGTATTGCCGGATGGCGCTGTGCTTATCCGGCCTAAGGGTTCGTTTTGTCTGTATTGTCGGATGGCGCTGCGCTTATCCGGCCTACGGGTTCGTTTTGTCTGTATTGCCGGATGGCGCTGTGCTTATCCGGCCTACGGGTTCGTGTCGTCTGTATTGCCGGATGGCGCTGCATCTATCCGGCCTACGGGTTCGTTTTGTCTGTATTGCCGGATGGCGCTGCGCTTATCCGGCCTACGGGTTCGTGTCGTCTGTATTGCCGGATGACGCTGCATCTATCCGGCATATGGGTTTTGTAGGCCCGGTAAACGCAGTGCCACCGGGCATCGGCTTAGCGCTTAGAACCGTAATAGAGCTCGTTCCAGCGCAGCGCATCTTTAAACGCTGGCAGGCGGGTATCTTCATCAATCACCGTCAGCTCAATGCCGTGCAGCTCGCTGAACTGGCGCATATCATCAAGCGTCAGCGCCTGGCTAAAGACGGTATGGTGCGCGCCACCGGCGAGGATCCACGCTTCGGAGGCAGTATTGAGATCCGGCAGCGCTTTCCACAGGGCATTCGCCACCGGCAGATTCGGCAGATCGTGCGGCGTTTTCACCGCTTCAACACAGTTCACCAGCAGGCGGAAGCGATCGCCGAGATCGATCAGGCTGGCGTTGATCGCCGGTCCCGTTTTGGTGGAGAAGATCAGACGCGCCGGATCGGCCTTGCCACCGATGCCGAGATACTGCACGTCCAGCGTCGGTTTTTCGTCGAGAGCGATAGAGGGGCACACTTCCAGCATATGCGAGCCGAGCACCAGGTCGTTGCCATTCTCAAAGTGATAGGTGTAATCCTCCATAAAGGAGGTGCCGCCGTTCAGGCCGCCGGACATCACCTTCATAATGCGCAGCAGCGCTGCGGTCTTCCAGTCGCCTTCGCCGGCAAAGCCGTAGCCCTGCTGCATCAGGCGCTGTACCGCCAGGCCCGGCAGCTGTTTCAGGCCGTGCAGATCTTCAAAAGTGGTGGTGAAGGCGTGGAAGCCGCCCTCTTCTAAGAAGCGTTTCAGGCCAAGCTCGATACGCGCGGCATCAATTACGTTCTGGCGTTTATCGCCGTTCACCTGTGCCGCTGCGGTCAGGCGGTAGCTGCTCTCATACTCATCGACCAGCGCATTGATATCGCCGTCGCTCACCGCATTCACTACCTGCACCAGATCGCCGACGCCCCAGGTATTCACCGAGAAGCCAAACTTGATCTGCGCGGCCACTTTATCGCCGTCGGTTACCGCCACTTCGCGCATGTTGTCGCCAAAGCGCACCACTTTCAGGTGGCGGGTATCCTGTTTAGATACCGCCTGGCGCATCCACGCGCCGATGCGGGAGTGAGCCTGTTTATCCTGCCAGTGACCGGTTACCACGCTGTGCTGCTGGCGCATACGCGCGCCGATAAAGCCAAATTCACGGCCGCCGTGCGCGGTCTGATTGAGGTTCATAAAGTCCATATCAATGCTGTCCCACGGCAGGGAGGCATTGAACTGGGTATGGAACTGCAACAGCGGCTTGTTGAGGATAGAGAGGCCGTTGATCCACATTTTCGCCGGCGAGAAGGTGTGCAGCCACACCACCAGCCCGGCGCACTTCTCGTCATAGTTGGCATCGCGGCAGATGGCGGTGATCTCATCCGGCGTGGTTCCCAGCGGCTTCAGCGTCAGTTTGCAGGGCAGTTTCGCTTCTGCGTTGAGGGCGTTAACCACCTGCTCGGCATGATGCGTCACCTGCTTCAGGGCTTCCGGCCCGTACAGGTGCTGGCTGCCAATAACGAACCAAATTTCATACTTGTCGAAAATAGTCATGATCGTGTCCTTAATGGGTTAACGCGGCCGGCGAAACTGTCGCGGCTGAAGGGAGATAGTGCTGCTCGGCGCTGACGGCCCACTGCTGATAGCGACGATAGAGCCGTTCAAACTGCTGCGCCTGCGCTGAAGGCTGGAGCGTTTTCTCGATGGCGCTCGCCATCTTCTGCTGCGCAGCCGGGATATCGGCGTGTACTTCTGCGGCGACGGCGGCAAAGATGGCCGCGCCCAGCGCACAGCACTGTTCAGAGGCGACAACCTGCAACGGGCGGTTGAGCACATCGCAGCAGGCCTGCATCACGCCGAGGTTTTTACGTGCGATGCCGCCAAGTGCCATTACGTTGTCAACGGCAATACCCTGTTCGGTAAAGCACTCCATAATCGCGCGGGCACCGAAGGCGGTGGCGGCAATCAGTCCGCCGAACAGCGCCGGGGCGTCGGTGGCAAGATTCAGATCGGTGATCACCCCTTTCAGGCGCTGGTTAGCGTTTGGCGTGCGGCGGCCGTTGAACCAGTCGAGCACCACCGGCAGGTGATCGAGAGAGGGGTTTTTCACCCACGCGTCGGTAAGCGCTGGCAGCAGCTGTTTCTGGCTGGCTTTGATCTGCTCTTTCAGTTCCGGGTGCTGCTGCGCCAGCTGTTCCAGCGGCCAGCCGAGGATGCGGCCAAACCAGGCGTAGATATCGCCGAAGGCGGATTGCCCCGCTTCGAGGCCGATAAAGTCCGGTACCACGCTGCCATCCACCTGGCCGCAGATACCTTTCACCGCGCGGTCGCCAACGCTCTGTTTATCGGCGATAAGAATGTCGCAAGTGGAGGTGCCGATCACTTTCACCAGCGTATTGGGCTGTGCGCCCGCGCCAACGGCACCCATATGGCAGTCGAACGCGCCGCCGGAGATCACCACCGATTCAGGCAGCCCCAGGCGCTGCGCCCACTCGGCGGTCAGCGTGCCCACCGGGCGGTCGGCGGTAAAGGTTTCGGTAAAGAGCGGCCAGCGCAGGTGTTTATTGATAATCGGATCGAGTTCATCAAAGAAGGCGGCAGGCGGCAGACCGCCCCAGCTTTCATGCCACAGGGATTTATGCCCGGCGCTGCAACGCCCGCGGCGAATCGCTTCCGGGCGCGTGGTGCCGGAAAGGAGGGCAGGCACCCAGTCGCACAGCTCGATCCACGAGGCGGCGGCCTGCGCCACGGCGCTGTCGGCGCGGGTCACGTGCAGGATCTTTGCCCAGAACCATTCGCTGGAGTAGATGCCGCCAATGTAGCGCGAGTAGTCGGTTTTACCGGAGGTGTGGCACAAGCGGGTGATGGCTTCCGCCTCTTCCACGGCGGTGTGATCTTTCCACAACACGAACATGGCGTTCGGGTTGTCGGCAAACTCCGGACGCAGCGCCAGCACACGGCCTTCGGCATCAATCGGCGCCGGGGTGGAGCCGGTGCTGTCTACGCCAATGCCTTTGATCTCTGCGCGCTGGGCGTCGCTTAACTCTGCCAGCACGCTTTTGAGCGCCGCTTCCATCGATTCGATGTAATCGCGCGGGTGATGGCGAAACTGGTTATGCGGCGCGTCGCAATAACGGCCCTCCTGCCAGCGCGGATACCACTCGACGCTGGTGGCGATCTCCGCCCCGGATGTGCAGTCTACCGCCAGCGCACGTACTGAATCGCTGCCGAAATCGAGGCCAATCGTGATTGCCATGCTTAGTGCTCCATAAGAATAACCGTTAGAAAAACGATAGAGATCGGCGGCGAAAACCGTCAGGCAGGATTCGCTAATCTTATGGACGAAATTGCTATGGCATCGCAAAGTGTGACGCCGTGCAAAAATTCGATGTGGACATTTCTGTCGCCTTTATAGACACTTTCGTTATCCGTTTTGACCCTGCTTTAAGGCGTTAAAAAGGGCTTATCGCTTTTGTCTTGCGGCATCGCGTGATGGCAGTATTGACGCGCTCTGCCCGCCATTAGCCGGGAAATAACGGGAATGACAATATGGACAATTGGTTTCCTTGTCGGGTAGGGGAGTAATGCGTTTTATGGCCGAATCTCAAAATGATCCACTGCTGCCCGGGTACTCGTTTAACGCGCACCTGGTGGCGGGTCTGACGCCGATTGAATCGGAAAGCTATCTCGACTTTTTTGTTGACCGACCGATGGGGATGAAGGGCTATATCCTCAACCTGACGGTGCGCGGCGAAGGCGTGGTGATGAACCAGGGCAAACAGTTTGTCTGCCGCCCCGGCGATATTCTGCTCTTTCCCCCCGGCGAGATTCACCACTATGGCCGCCATCCTGACGCCGAGGCGTGGTATCACCAGTGGGTCTACTTCCGTCCGCGCGCCTACTGGCAGGAGTGGCTAAACTGGCCGACGCTCTTCGCGCAAACCGGTTTTTACCGCCCGGATGATGCGCATATGGATCGTTTTCGCGACCTTTTTGCGCAAATTATCGACGCCGGGCAGAGCGCCGGGCGCTACGCCGAACATCTGGCGATCAACCTGCTCGAACAGTTACTGCTGCGGCGCATGGAGGCGATCAACGAATCCCTCAATCCGCCCCTTGATAACCGCGTGCGTGATGCCTGCCAGTACATCAGCGACCACCTTTCCGATAACCATTTTGATATCGCCAGCGTCGCGCAGCATGTCTGCCTCTCGCCGTCGCGCCTGTCGCATCTCTTTCGCCAGCAGCTTGGCGTCAGCGTGTTGAGCTGGCGTGAAGATCAGCGCATCAGCCAGGCGAAGCTGCTGCTGAGCACCACGCGGATGCCGATTGCCAGCGTCGGGCGCAACGTCGGCTTTGACGATCAGCTCTACTTTTCTCGGGTGTTTAAAAAATGCACCGGTGCCAGCCCGAGCGAGTTTCGTGCAGGATGTGAATGAAGCGTAAAGAATGGAAATAATCTGTTCTTCAATCTGACATAAGTGGTAAAGATTCAGATAATTGAAAGCTTGACGGTGGCGGAGGCGCTCCGCAGAATCCGCCGTTCAATCTGAACAGGACCCTTTATGGAAGCATTGCTGGAACACTTTATTACCCAGTCAGCCATGTACTCGCTGGTGGCGATTGCGCTGGTCGCTTTTTTTGAGTCGCTGGCGCTGGTGGGGCTGATCCTTCCCGGCACGGTGATGATGGCGGCGCTGGGCGCGCTGATTGGCAGCGGGGAAGTTAATTTCTGGCATGCGTGGCTGGCGGGCATTGTAGGCTGCCTGCTTGGCGACTGGATCTCCTTCTGGCTCGGCTGGCGCTTTAAGAAACCGCTGCACCGCTGGTCTTTCCTGAAAAAGCACAAAGGGCTGCTCGATAAGACCGAACACGCGCTGCATGAGCACAGCCTGTTTACCATTCTGGTGGGGCGCTTTGTCGGCCCGACGCGCCCGCTGGTGCCAATGGTCGCCGGAATGCTCGATCTGCCGATCCGCAAATTTTTACCGCCGAATATCATTGGCTGCCTGCTGTGGCCGCCGTTCTACTTCCTGCCGGGGATTCTTGCCGGTGCGGCGATCGATATTCCTGCCGATATGCAGAGCAGCAGTTTTAAATGGCTGCTGCTGCTGACGGCGATTGTGCTCTGGCTGGCCTGTTGGCTCTGCTGGCGTCTGTGGCGGGCGGGCAAATCGGGCAGCGATCGCTTAACGGCATACCTGCCGCGCCAGCGCCTGCTCTGGCTGGCACCGGGCACGATGGTGATTGCTATTGCCGCAGTAGTGATGCTGGCAAAACACCCGCTGATGCCGATCTATCTCGATATTCTCGGCAAGGTGATCCGCGGTCACTGAGCCTGAATGCCGAGCAGGGCGGAGACCGGCGCGTTGCCGCTAAGCAGCGTGTCGGTTGCGCCATCCCAGGCGATACGCCCTTCGGCGACCACCAGCGCGCGTTCGGCAATGCGCGCGGCATCCTCCACGCTGTGCGACACCATCAGCAATGTTAACTGCTGGCGACGGCAGACGCTCTGCACCAGCGCAAGCATCTCCTGGCGCAGGGCGGGATCGAGCGCGGAAAAGGGCTCATCCAGCAGCAGCAGCGGCTGCTCGCGCACCAGACAGCGTGCTAACGCTACGCGCTGGCGCTGGCCGCCGGAGAGCTGATCCGGCAGTCGCTCAAGCAGGCTCTCCAGCCCCATGGTGGCGGCAATCTCATTAAGCTTCTCCCGCTGCGCGGCATTCAGCTTCAACCCCGGATGTAACCCCAGGCCAATATTCTGCCGCACCGTCAGGTGGGTGAAGAGGTTGTTCTCCTGAAACAGCATCGACACCGGACGGCGCGCGGGCGGCGTGCGGGTGTGATCCTCATCGCCGAGTAAAATCGTGCCGCTCGCCGGGGTAATAAACCCGGCAATCAGGTTCAGCAGCGTGCTCTTGCCTGCGCCGCTGGGGCCGAGAATGGCAATTTGCTCACCCCGTTCGGCTGCAAGGGTAAAGCGCATCGGCAGGTGTTCGTAAAGCCAGGTGACATCAATCAGTCTTAGCATGGCGGCCCGGTAGTTTTTCAATCACAGTGAAGAGTAAAAAGCAGAGCAGCAGCAGGATCAGCGCGGTGACGGCTCCATCCTGGCTGCGGTAAGAACCGATTTGCTGATAGAGATAGAAGGGCAGCGTGCGGAAATCTTCATTGCCGAACAGCGCCACCACGCCAAAATCACCGATCGACAGCACGCAGGCAAAGGCCAGCGCCTGCGCCAGCGGGCGTTTCAGCGCGCGCAGCTCCACCACCCACAGGCGGCGAAAACCGGCAATATCGAGCGACTGGCAGAGCAGGGCATACCGCGCGGTGAGATCGCGCATCGGGTTTTCCAGCACCTTTAACGCATAAGGGATCGCCATCAGCGCGTTGGTAAACATCACAATGCCATCGGCAGAGTCGGGCAGGCCGATGGTGTTATTGAGCAGCAGGAAAAAGCCGGTCGCCAGCACAATCCCCGGCATCGCCAGAATCAGCATGCCGCTCAGTTCGAGCGTCTGCCCGGCGGCTGCGCGGTGGCGCGCGCGCAGTTCGCGGCTGCTCCACAGCAGCATCATGGTCAGCACCACGCAGAGCAGCCCGGCGACCAGCGCGATACGTAGCGACGTCCACACCGCCTGCCACAGCACTGGCTCTGCCAGCACCTTCAGCAAACTGACATTAAGCCCGTCGACAATCACCGCCAGCAGCGGCGGTAGCATGAGCAGCAGCGCCAGCACGATTAACAGCGTATCGGCGAGGCGGCTAAACCAGCGCGTTTCCGGATCGCGCCAGCCCTGAATGTGATGGCTACCGACGGCGAAGGCTTTACTCATCCGCTGGCTTAACAGCACCAGCCCGAGGCAGCAGATCATCTGGATCAGCGCCAGTATCGCCGCGCGGGCGGGATCGAAATCAAAGCTGAGCGCCTGGTAGATGGCAAGCTCTATGGTGGTCGCCTGCGGACCGCCGCCCAGCGACAGCACGGTGGCGAAACTGGCGAAGCAGAGCATAAAGATCAGCGCTGCCACTGGCGGGATCTGGCGGCGCAGCCAGGGCCACTCAACAAAGCGGAAGAAGGCCCAGCCGCGCATGCCGAGCTGGGCTGCCAGCTGGCGCTGCTCACCGGGGATCTGCTCCAGCGCCTGTAGCAGCAGGCGCGAGGCCATCGGCAGGTTAAAAAAGAGGTGCGCCAGCAGGATGCCCTGCAAACCGTATGGCGAAAAGCTCCACTCGAGGCCAAGCGTCTGGCAGAGCGTGGCGAGCCACCCCTGGCGACCATAGACGCTGAGAATGCCAAACACCGCCACCAGCACCGGCAGGATCAGCGTCATCGCACATAAGCGCAGCAGCAACTGGCGGCCGGGAAAGCGTCGCCGGTAGAGCGCACGGGCGAGGAAAATGGCGGGCACCACGGAGAGCAGGGCGGAGAGAAAAGCCTGCCAGAAGGAGAAACGCACCACGTGCCACAGATAGCTGTCCGATAAAAAGTCAGATAGCCCTTCGACAGGTGCGTTTTGCCACAGCGCGAAAAAGGCCGCCAGCGCCACCGCCACCATCAGCGTGGCGGCGGTGAGGCCAGGCAGCAGCCAGCCGGGGATCAGCGGCTGACGGCGCGTTGCCACGAGGCTATCCATGCTGCGCGCTGGGCGGCCACCTCTTGTGGCGAGAATTGCAGCGAAGTTTGCGGTTTCTCAAGCTGGTCAAAACCGGCGGGCAGCGTGACGTTGCTCACCGGGTACATCCAGTTGCCGGTAGGGATGGTGCTCTGGAAAGCCGGTGAAACCATAAATTTGAGGAATTTTTCTGCCAGCTCCGGCTGCTTGCTGGCGGCGGTGCGCGCCGCAACTTCAACCTGCAAATAGTGGCCTTCGCTGAAGTTCGCCGCCGCGTAGTTCTCTTTCTTCTCTTCGATGATGTGGTAGGCAGGCGAGGTGGTATAGCTCAGTACCAGATCGCTTTCACCTTTCAAAAAGAGGCCGTAGGCTTCGCTCCACCCTTTGGTGACGGTAACGGTTTTGCCCGCCAGCTTTTGCCAGGCTTCCGGGGCTTTATCGCCATAGACTTTCTGCATCCACAGCAGCAGGCCGAGCCCTGGCGTGCTGGTGCGCGGATCTTCATAAATCACGCGCCACTTCTGATCGCTTTCGACCAGCTCTTTCAGGCTCTTCGGCGGGTTTTTCAGTTTGGTTTTGTCATAGACGAAGGCGAACCAGCCGTAATCGAACGGCACAAAGGTGTCATTGCTCCAGCCGCCCGGCACTTTCACCGCGTCATCCGGCACGCCGCTTTTGGCGAAGAGTTTGGTCTGGGTCGCGGCTTCCAGCAAGTTGTTATCAAGACCGAGCACGACGTCAGCTTTGCTCTTTTTGCCCTCCATGCGCAGACGGTTGAGCAGCGAGACGCCATCTTCCAGCGCCACGAACTTCAGCTCGCAGTTGCAGTCGGCTTCAAAGGCTTTTTTTACCGCAGGGCCTGGCCCCCATTCGGCGGCGAAGGAGTCGTAGGTGTAGACGGTCAGGACGGGTTTAGCGAAAACGGGCGCGGCAATAAGCAGCAGCAGTGACAACGATTTTTTTAACACTTTGCACCTCATAAATGGGTGGCAAAGGATTTTGAGAGAGCCTCAAATCCCTTCGCCGGCGTTATCCGGATCAGGTTCGACGGGTATTTTCTCAGCACGCGCGTGAAGCGCAGCACCCCGTTGAGAACGGCGCTATTGTAATGATTTGGTAAACAATCTGAAAGCATTACGGATCCGGCGGCGCAAACCAGGCCGATTTAAAGTCAAACCAGCCGAGAGTATTCATGCGCAGCCCGCGCATGGTGCGCTGCCCCTGAATGCGAAGCCAGTGGTGGATCAGCGGCACAATCGCTTTACTCGCCAGCAACTGCTGTGACCACATCGCCAGGTTCATCTCCCCGGCGCGCCAGCGCGCGGCGTCTGCCTGCCAGTCGCGCGGGATGCAGTGTTGCAGCAACGGCACCTCATAGAGGTTGGCGAAGACCGAGAAGTCGAGCGGCAGTGTAAAGTTAGCGCTGTTAAGCCAGATATCGCTCTCTGTTTCGCCGCGATGCCACTCATCGTAATCGACCTCCTGAATCAGTAACTTAACGCCATGTTCTGCCAACAGCGTACTCATGGTGTGGGCAATCGCCTGGTGCTCGTTATGCTCGCGGTAGAAGGTGAGCGTCAGCGTCTCCAGCCCGGCGGGCTTTTCACCACTGCCAGGGCGCGCGTGGTGCCAGCGCGGCAGCAATCCATAGGCGGGAAACCAGTAGCGCTGGTTCTGTTCGCTGGCGTGCCACAGCAGATTGGTTGGCGAAAGGATCCGGCTTACCCATTCGCGCACCGCCGGGTTCGCGCCGCGGCTGGATCGCGCGTCAAACAGCAGGTAGTAGCAGCCCTCTTCGAGACGGCTCTCCACCGCTTTTTCGCCCTCCGTTGGTCCTTCAAGCGTCAGGCCGCAGGTGGTCTCATCCCCGACATCCGGCAGCACCCAGACATTCACTTCATCAATCAGGGCGCGAAAACCGAAGTAATCCTCAAAGGCGTGGATTTTTAACTGGTTGCGGGTATTGCGCATCACCGCGTAAGGGCCGGTGCCAATTGGCTGGCTGGCAAAGTTCGCCAGCGTTTCCCACTCCTGCGGCAGGATCATCGCCGGCACGTGGCCCATCAGCCACGGCAGCCAGCTGTCGGGCTGCGAGAGGTGAATGTCGAGGGTCCACGGCGTGGGGGAAACGATATCGCGGATATGGGAGTAGAGCGGCAGGGCGCTGGCGCGCTGTAAGGAGGCGATAACATCCGCCATCTCCAGCTCGCGGCCGTGGTGAAAGTGGATGCCGGGGCGTAAGTAGAAGCGCCAGTGCAGGGGAGAAATAGCTTTCCAGTGGTGAGCAATATCGGCTTCCAGTTCCCCGTTTTCCTCATTTATGCGCGTCAGGGTGCTGAAGATTTGCCGCGCCATATGGGTTTCGGAGCGGCGCAGCGGCGAGCCGGGCAGCAAATTGCGCAGCGGGCGGTAGTAGAGCACGCGCAGGATGTGCCGCCCCTGGCGAAAACTGCGGCCAAGATGCGACACCAGCATCTGGCGCACGGCGGCTTTATCCCCTACCAGTTGCACCAGCTGGTCGATGCGATCCTGCTCGAGCAGATCTTCCGCCCGCTGCTGCTGTAACGCGAGGCCGGTGTAGAGGAAGGTGAGGCGCGAGCGTTTACCGCGCCCGGCTTCCGCCTCCCAGGTGAGCCAGCCGCGCGTCTGCATGGTGTTGAGCAGGGTGCGCATATGGCGGCGGGAGCAGTTGAGCAGCTCCGCCAGTTCGTTAAGCGTAGTTTCCTGAGATTTTCCATCGCAGCATTGCCACAGACGGATGAACTGTTGTTGCAGGCGACCAGAGGACATAAAAGAGGAACTCCCGGCAAAAACTCAGCAATTTATTTATCCCTATATTAAGCCGATACTTCTCTGCGATGAAAGCGAGGAGGCGCATAGCGGAGTGGGGAATGACGACGCGTGTGGAAAAACTGACTCGCCCGAATCATGTGTGACTGAGTATTAAGTGCGAATGCACCCGCCAGCAAAATGTTTTTGCTGGCTTTTTTCGTTTAAGCTTGCGTCGCTGTTTTCCGCTTTCAACAAGGAAATGCCATGCTCTGGTTGATGACGATGGGACGCCGCATGAATGGCGTCTACGTCGCGTTTATGATCGTCGCCTTTATGATGGGTGTTGCCGGTGCGGTACAGGCGCCGACGCTGAGCCTGTTCCTCAGCCGCGAAGTGGGCGCAGAGCCCTTCTGGATCGGGCTGTTCTATACCGTTAACGCCATTGCCGGGATCCTCGTCAGCCTTGCGTTGGCAAAACGATCCGACAGCCAGGGCGACCGGCGCAAGCTGATCCTCTTTTGCTGCCTGATGGCGGTGGGAAACGCGCTGCTGTTCGCGTTTAACCGTCACTATCTGACCTTAATCACCTGTGGCGTGCTGCTGGCGTCGCTTGCCAGCACCGCGATGCCGCAGCTCTTCGCGCTGGCGCGTGAGTACGCCGACAGCTCGGCGCGGGAAGTGGTGATGTTCAGTTCGATTATGCGCGCGCAGCTCTCGCTGGCGTGGGTTATCGGGCCGCCGCTGGCGTTTATGCTGGCGCTCAATTATGGCTTTGTGGCCATGTTTTCTATCGCCGCCGGGCTGTTTATTGTCAGCCTGGTGCTGATTGCCTTTTGGCTGCCGTCGGTGCCACGGGTTGAGCAGCCTGCCGACGTAGCCGTTACGCAGGTGAGCGGCTGGCGCGACAGCAATGTGCGCATGCTGTTTATCGCCTCGACGCTGATGTGGACCTGCAACACCATGTACATCATTGATATGCCGCTGTGGATCAGCCTTGATCTGGGGCTGCCGGACAAGCTGGCGGGCATTTTGATGGGCACAGCCGCAGGCCTTGAGATCCCGGCGATGATCCTCGCGGGTTATTTCGTGAAGCGTTTCGGTAAGCGGCTGATGATGCTGATCGCCGTTGCAGCAGGTGTGCTGTTCTACATCGGCCTGCTCTTTTTCCATAGCCAGACGGCGCTGTTGCTATTGCAGTTTTTCAATGCGGTGTTTATCGGTATTGTCGCCGGGATCGGTAT
Organism: Kosakonia sp. CCTCC M2018092; assembly: GCF_003864115.1. Lineage (NCBI taxonomy): Bacteria > Pseudomonadati > Pseudomonadota > Gammaproteobacteria > Enterobacterales > Enterobacteriaceae > Kosakonia > Kosakonia sp. CCTCC M2018092. The sequence goes on along the minus strand of NZ_CP034225.1, from coordinate 3,933,647 downwards.
GCTTTGGTTCCAGGATTTGATGCCGGGCAGGGCAGGTTCAGCGACGACGCTGTTTACCAACAGTATTTCAACCGGTGTGATTCTGGCTGGCGTTATTCAGGGCGCGCTGGCGCAATATTTTGGTCACGGTTCGGTGTATTGGGGAATTGCCGGGCTGTCGGTGGTGACGCTGCTCCTCACCAGCCGGGTGAAGGATGTGTAAGGCGCGGTGCGGCGGTTCAATTGCCGGATGGCGCTAACGCTTATCCGGCCTACTCTTCACATTTGCATTGTTACCCGTAGGCCGGATAAGGCAACGCCGCCATCCGGCAAACAAACCCGCACGATGCCGACTGCCGGATAACCATCCGACAATCAGCTTCAGGCTACCAGCCCGTAAAGGCGGGTTGTCTTCACATTTGCATTGTTACCCGTAGGCCGGATAAGGCAACGCCGCCATCCGGCAAACAAACCCGCACGATGCCGACTGCCGGATAACCATCCGACAATCAGCTTCAGGCTATCACCCCATAAACGCGGGTTGTTTTGCTTCGTAGGCGGCAATAGCGTCGTCGTGTTGCAGCGTCAGGCCAATGCTGTCCAGACCGTTCAGCATGCAGTGGCGGCGGAAGGCGTCGAGCGTAAAGCTGTAAGATTTGCCGCCCGCCTTAACCACCTGCGCCTGCAGATCCACCTCAAAGGTGATGCCCGGGTTACTCTGCACCAGCGCAAACAGCTCGTCCACCTCTTCGTCGCTCAGGGTCACCGGCAGCAGCTGGTTATTAAAGCTGTTGCCATAGAAGATGTCGGCAAAGCTTGGCGCAATCACCACTTTGAAGCCGTAATCCGTCAGCGCCCACGGCGCATGCTCGCGCGAGGAGCCACAGCCAAAGTTCTCCCGCGCCAGCAAAATCGACGCCCCTTTGTACTCGGGAAAGTTGAGCACAAACTCCGGGTTCGGCTGCTCGCCTTTATCGTCGAGGAAACGCCAGTCGTTAAACAGATGCGCGCCAAAACCGGTGCGCGTCACTTTCTGCAAAAACTGCTTCGGGATAATGGCGTCGGTATCGACGTTAGCGGCATCCAGCGGAACCACCAGCCCGGTATGTTGGGTAAATTTCTCTGCCATGGTGATCTCCTTAAGCCTGCAAATGACGAATATCAGCGAAACGACCGGTTACTGCCGCAGCGGCGGCCATTGCCGGGCTGACCAGATGGGTACGCCCGCCGCGGCCCTGACGCCCTTCAAAGTTACGGTTGCTGGTGGAGGCACAGCGCTCGCCCGGGTTCAGGCGGTCGTTGTTCATCGCCAGGCACATCGAACAGCCCGGCAGACGCCACTCAAAACCGGCTTCGATAAAGATCTTATCCAGACCTTCCGCTTCCGCCTGTGCTTTTACCGGGCCGGAGCCTGGAACTACCAGCGCCTGCACGCCCGGCGCCACTTTACGCCCTTTGGCAATTGCCGCGGCCGCGCGCAAATCTTCAATGCGTGAGTTGGTGCAGGAGCCGATAAAGACTTTGTCGATCGCCACGTCGGTCAGCGGTACGCCCGGTTTCAGCCCCATATAGGCCAGCGCTTTTTCCGCCGAGGCACGCTCAACCGGATCGGCGAAGGAGGCCGGATCGGGAATGATCTCGGTGACCGAGATCACCTGGCCTGGGTTAGTGCCCCAGGTGACCTGCGGGGCGATATCCTCGGCCTGCAGGGTGACTACGCGGTCAAAGTGGGCGCCTTCATCGGTTTGGAGCGTCTTCCAGTAAGCGACCGCTTCGTCGAAATCTTTGCCCTTCGGCGCATGCAGGCGACCCTGCACGTAGTTAAAGGTGGTCTCATCCGGCGCGACCAGGCCCGCTTTCGCACCCATCTCAATCGCCATGTTGCACAGCGTCATGCGGCCTTCCATGCTGAGCGCGCGGATCGCGTCGCCGCAGAACTCCACCACGTGACCGGTGCCGCCAGCGCTGCCGGTTTTGCCGATAATCGCCAGCACAATATCTTTGGCGGTAATGCCCGGCGCGGCGGTGCCGTTGACTTCAATCTTCATGGTTTTGGCGCGCCCCTGTTTCAGGGTCTGCGTCGCCAGCACATGTTCCACCTCTGAGGTGCCGATACCGAACGCCAGTGCGCCAAATGCGCCGTGTGTGGCGGTGTGGGAGTCGCCGCAGACGATGGTCATCCCCGGCAGGGTGATGCCCTGTTCCGGGCCCATCACGTGCACGATGCCCTGATAGGGGTGGTTCAGGTCATACAGCTCGACGCCAAATTCGTTGCAGTTCTTAATCAGCTCCTGCATCTGAATACGCGCCATCTCGCCGGAGGCGTTAATATCTTTGGTCTGCGTCGAGACGTTGTGATCCATCGTGGCGAAGGTTTTACCCGGCTGACGCACCGGGCGATTGTGCGCGCGCAGGCCGTCAAACGCCTGCGGCGAGGTCACTTCATGCACCAGATGGCGGTCGATATAGAGCAGCGGGGTCTCGTTCGGCGCTTCATAGACCACATGGGCGTCAAATAACTTTTCGTACAAACTCTTAGCCATGATTACACCCCTTCTGCGACATAACGAGCGATGATATCGCCCATCTCATCGGTACTGACTGCGGACGCGCCACGCGCTAAATCGCCGGTGCGAACGCCCTCTTCTAAAGCCCGGTTAATGGCCTGTTCAATGGCCGTTGCCGCCTCGTCTGCATTCAGGCTGTAGCGCAGCAGCAGCGCCAGCGACAGGATCTGCGCGATCGGGTTGGCGATATTTTTGCCCGCGATATCCGGCGCGGAGCCGCCCGCCGGTTCATACAGGCCAAAGCCCTGCTCATTCAGACTGGCAGAGGGCAGCATGCCCATTGAGCCGGTGATCATCGCGCACTCGTCAGAGAGGATATCGCCGAACAGGTTGGAGCAGAGCAGCACGTCGAACTGGGAGGGATCTTTAATCAGCTGCATGGTGGCGTTATCGATATACATATGCGCCAGCTCAATGTCCGGGTATTCGCCCGCGATCTCATTGACGATTTCACGCCACAGCAGCGAAGTTTGCAGCACGTTGGCTTTATCGATGGAGTGGACTTTTTTGCCGCGTTTGCGCGCCGACTCGAAAGCGATACGCGCAATGCGCTCGATCTCAAAGCGGTGATAAATTTCGGTGTCGTAAGCTTTCTCATGCTGACCGCTGCCTTCGCGCCCTTTCGGTTGGCCGAAGTAGATGCCGCCGGTCAGTTCGCGTACGCACAGGATATCGAAACCGTTGGCGGCGATATCTTCGCGCAGCGGGCAGAAGGCTTCCAGGCCCGCATAGAGTTTGGCCGGACGCAGGTTGCTGAACAGCTTGAAGTGTTTACGCAGTGGCAGCAGCGCGCCGCGCTCCGGCTGCTGCGCTGGCGGCAGGTTTTCCCATTTCGGGCCGCCGACGGAGCCAAACAGAATCGCATCGGCCTGCTCGCAGCCTTCGACCGTCGCCTGCGGCAGCGGGTTGCCGTGGCGGTCAATGGCGATACCGCCAACGTCGTAATGGCTGGTGGTAATTCGCATCGTGAAACGGCTGCGCACGGCTTCCAGTACTTTCAGGGCTTGCGCCATCACTTCCGGGCCAATGCCGTCTCCCGGCAGCACGGCAATATGGTAACTTTTCGACATCACACGGTTTCCTTGTTGTTTTCTTTGTTCTGCGCTTTACGTTGCAACTCTTTTTCCACTTCCGCGGCGCGCCAGATGGTGTTCAGCACGTTGACCATCGCTTTGACGGAGGACTCAACGATATCTGTTGCCAGGCCGATGCCGTGGAAGCGGCGGTTGTTGTAATTGACGACGATATCAACCTGGCCCAGCGCATCTTTCCCGTGGCCTTTCGCCGTCAGGCTGTATTTCACCAGCTCAATGTCATACTCGGTGACGCGGTTAATCGCCTGGTAGACTGCGTCAACCGGCCCGTTGCCGTTGGCGGCTTCGGCTTTGATCTCCTCGCCGCAGGCCAGTTTCACCGAGGCGGTGGCGATATCGTTGGAGCCGGACTGCACATTGAAGTACTCCAGGCGGAAATGCTCCGGCTCTTCCTGCTGTTTGTTGATAAAGGCCAGCGCTTCCAGATCGTAATCAAAGACCTGGCCCTTTTTATCCGCCAGCTTCAGGAAGGCGTCGTACAGGTTATCCAGGTTGTAGTCGCTCTCCTGATAGCCCATCTCTTCCATACGGTGTTTGACCGCTGCGCGACCGGAGCGTGAAGTCAGGTTCAGCTGCACCTGGTTCAGGCCGATCGACTCTGGCGTCATGATTTCGTAGTTTTCGCGGTTTTTCAGCACGCCATCCTGATGGATGCCGGAGGAGTGGGCGAAGGCGCCGGTGCCGACGATCGCTTTGTTGGCCGGGATCGGCATATTGCAGATCTGAGCCACGGTCTGGCTGGTGCGCCAGATCTCCTGATGATTGATGCGGGTGTGCACATTCATAATGTCTTTGCGCACTTTAATCGCCATGATCACCTCTTCCAGTGAACAGTTACCGGCACGTTCGCCGATGCCGTTCATCGCACCTTCCACCTGGCGCGCACCGGCATGCACGGCGGCAATCGAATTACCGACGGCCAGGCCTAAGTCATCATGGGTGTGGACAGAGATAATGGCTTTATCAATGTTAGGAACGCGGTCATACAGGCCGGTGATGATATTGGCAAACTCGAACGGCATGGTGTAGCCCACGGTGTCCGGGATATTGATGGTTTTCGCCCCGGCATTGATTGCCGCTTCGACAACGCGCGCCAGGTCTTCAATCGGCGTACGCCCGGCATCTTCACAGGAAAACTCCACGTCATCGGTGTAGTTACGCGCACGTTTCACCATATAGATCGCGCGCTCAATCACTTCATCCAGCGTGCTGCGCAGCTTGGTGGCGATATGCATCGGCGAGGTGGCGATAAAGGTGTGAATACGGAACGCTTCAGCCACTTTCAGTGACTCTGCGGCGACATCAATATCTTTCTCTACGCAGCGCGCCAGAGCGCAGACACGGCTGTTTTTTACCTGGCGGGCGATGGTCTGCACGGACTCAAAATCGCCCGGCGACGAGACCGGAAAACCGACTTCCATCACATCAACACCCATGCGCTCCAGCGCCAGGGCGATCTGCAGCTTCTCTTTCACACTCAGGCTTGCCTGCAATGCCTGTTCACCGTCACGTAAGGTGGTATCGAAAATTACGACTTGCTGCTGGCTCATGGTTTAGATCCTTGTTCGCTTTGGCCGCCTCGCTACGAGCATAAAAAAACCCGCGCCAAGGCGCGGGTTCTTAGTCTTAACAGGAAGACGATTCAGTTCTGAGTGTCGTCCACCGGTCTACCGCGCACAGTTAATGCGTTTAGTAGTAGTAGACCAGCGAAACGAACGTGACGAATCATGAATCTTGCTCCCGTTAAAATCGATATGCTTTTAGTGGTACTGGATACGCACTTTGATGTCAACCCCCCGGCGAAAACTGGCTATGTTGAAGCGCAAATCATCGCCCCGCGCTTTAGTTTAATCTGCTGTGTAATTAGCGAGATCGCGACATTCTTGCTTTTTGTGTTCATAAGACTTTTCGTAAGAAAAAGCGAAGGCAAGGCGCGGAGAATTAATAATCCCTTTCGACAAGATGTTAAATAAAATGGTGGGTAGGGCGATCGACTTATGATTATCGTTACAAAACAGCTATGGAAGTGAAAATATTAAAAAATAATTTATATTACAGGGCTAAGTAATGCTTTTTTTAATTTCATCCAGGAAATTAAATGTAAGCTTTATATATTCCTAAATTTTCACACTGCGCTTCTAATAATGCTATATGCGTGATAAATCATCTTCCTGAATATTATTATTACACAAGTCAAGGGAGTTTATCATGACGACGGATTGCAATTTTCCCGGGGAAAGTCTTTATAATCAAAAAGTTAATGACGGCGAGAAACCTCAATTACGTTCAGTAGATCTCAATTTGCTGACCGTTTTTGATGCCGTTATGCAGGAGCAAAACATTACGCGTGCAGCCCATGCGTTGGGCATGTCTCAACCCGCCGTCAGTAATGCCGTTGCGCGTCTTAAAGTGATGTTTAATGACGAACTTTTTGTTCGTTATGGTCGGGGTATTCAACCTACCGCGCGTTCGTATCAGCTTTTTGGCGCGATAAGACAGGCACTTCAGTTGGTACAAAATGAACTGCCTGGCTCCGGTTTTGATCCACAAAGCAGCGAGCGTATTTTTAATCTTTGCGTATGCAGTCCACTCGATAATTTCTTGACTTCGGTTATTTACAATAATGTGAAAGCCGTCGCACCAAATATAAAACTGATATTTAAATCTGATCTAAATCACAGTACCGAACATCAGTTGCGCTATCAGGAAATAGAATTTGTGATCGGCTATGAAGAATTTCGTCGTCCGGAATTTTCCTGCGTCCCGCTGTTTAAAGATGAAATGGTGCTGGCGGTGAGCCAACAACATCCGCGCATCGCTGAACTGACGACGGAAAACAGCCTGTTTAACGAGCAGCACGCCGTTGTTTCGCTGGAGCGCTACGCCTCTTTCAGCCAGCCCTGGTACGACACGGTTGAAAAGCGCAACCGCATTGCCTATCAGGGAATGGCGCTGCCCAGCGTATTAAACGTTGTCTCTCAAACCCATCTGGTTGCCATTGCGCCGCGCTGGCTGGTGGAGCGCTTTGCCAGCGGGCTGGCGCTGCATACGCTGCCGTTGCCGCTTACGCTCAACAGCCGTACCTGCTGTCTCTCGTGGCACGAATCTGCCGGTCGCGATAAGGGGCATCAGTGGATGGAGGAGCTGCTGGTGTCGGTCTGTAGCCACTAAGCGGCGTGCGGAATAAACCGGGTTGCAAACTTCCGGTTTATTCTGCATTTATCGAGCGAACTACTATTTTATTCTGATTTGCCTCGGCTACGAATCTCTGCGCGACGTTAAAAATGCATGAATTACTGAACATTCCCTTATCACAGCGATCAATGGTCATCGTCGCGGCTTATTACAGACGTTTTCACCAGCTCTTCATTTAAGACGTCGTATTTCTGCTTTTAGCGCGGCTTTTCCTCGCCGGAGGTCGGATTGCCTGCCAGATTTTGAGCGGTTATGGTAACTGCCATTCATAATCAGAAAGCAGGATGTCCTGTTCTGAACAGAGCGACAGTGCGGAAATGAGTTCTGCCGTCAGTCGACAAACGTAAGCCTGGAGGCAAAGCATGGAGATGTTGTCTGGAGCCGAGATGGTCGTCCGATCGCTCATCGATCAAGGCGTAAAGAAGGTATTCGGCTACCCCGGAGGCGCGGTACTTGATATCTACGACGCCCTGCATACCGTCGGTGGCATCGAGCATGTGCTGGTGCGACATGAGCAGGCGGCCGTTCACATGGCAGACGGGCTGGCGCGTGCGACAGGCGAAGTGGGGGTGGTGCTGGTGACTTCCGGCCCCGGCGCGACGAACGCCATCACCGGTATCGCGACAGCTTATATGGACTCCATTCCGCTGGTGGTGCTCTCCGGTCAGGTAGCGACCTCGCTGATTGGTTACGACGCCTTCCAGGAGTGCGACATGGTGGGCATCTCCCGCCCGGTGGTAAAACACAGCTTTCTGGTGAAGCAGACGGAAGATATTCCCGGCGTATTGAAAAAGGCGTTCTGGCTCGCTGCCAGCGGACGCCCGGGGCCGGTGGTAGTGGATCTGCCGAAAGATATTATGAACCCCGCGAACAAGCTGCCCTATCTCTGGCCGGAGTCGGTCAGTATGCGCTCCTATAACCCAACCACGCAGGGGCACAAAGGGCAGATTAAACGCGCGCTGCAAACCCTGGTTGCCGCGAAAAAACCGGTCTTCTATGTCGGCGGTGGGGCCATTACTTCTGCCTGCGACGCGCCGCTGCGCCAGCTGGCTGAAACGCTGAATGCGCCGGTGGTCTCCTCATTAATGGGGCTGGGCGTCTTCCCGGCTTCCCATCGTCAGTCCCTCGGCATGCTCGGGATGCATGGCACCTATGAAGCGAATATGACGATGCATCATGCCGACGTGATCTTTGCTGTCGGCGTACGTTTTGACGATCGCACCACCAATAATTTGCTCAAGTACTGCCCCGACGCGACGGTGCTGCATATCGATATCGATCCCACCTCTATCTCTAAAACCGTACAGGCAGATGTGCCGATTGTTGGCGATGCGCGCCAGGTGCTGGAGCAGATGCTGGAGTTGCTGGAGCAGGAGAGCGCGTCGCAGCCGCATGATGAGATCCGCGACTGGTGGCTGCGCATTGAACAGTGGCGCGCGCGCCAGTGCCTGAAATATGACACGCAAAGTGAAAGCATCAAACCGCAGGCGGTGATTGAGGCCGCCTGGCGTCTGACCAATGGCGATGCTTATGTCACCTCCGATGTTGGCCAGCACCAGATGTTTGCCGCGCTCTATTACCGCTTTGATAAACCGCGCCGCTGGATCAACTCCGGCGGCCTCGGCACGATGGGCTTCGGCTTACCTGCCGCGCTGGGCGTAAAAATGGCGCTGCCGAACGAAACGGTGATTTGCGTCACCGGCGATGGCAGTATCCAGATGAATATTCAGGAGCTTTCAACGGCGCTGCAATATGAGCTGCCGGTGCTGGTTCTCAACCTCAACAACCGCTACCTCGGCATGGTGAAGCAGTGGCAGGACATGATCTACTCCGGGCGCCACTCGCAGTCCTATATGGAGTCTTTACCGGATTTTGCCCGTCTTGCCGAAGCGTACGGTCATGTCGGCATCCGCATTACCCGCCCGGAAGAGCTGGAGGCGAAGCTCGCCGAGGCGCTGGAGCAGGTGAAAAACAATCGTCTGGTCTTTGTTGATGTGACCGTTGACGGAAGTGAACACGTTTATCCGATGCAGATCCGCGGCGGCGGCATGGATGAGATGTGGTTAAGCAAAACGGAGAGAACCTGATTATGCGCCGGATACTGTCTGTCTTACTGGAAAACGAATCGGGCGCGTTATCGCGCGTCATTGGCCTCTTCTCACAGCGTGGCTATAACATTGAGAGCCTGACGGTCGCACCAACGGACGATCCCACCCTGTCGCGGATGACCATCCAGACCGTGGGCGATCAAAAAGTCCTCGAACAGATCGAGAAGCAGCTGCACAAACTGGTGGACGTGCTGCGCGTTAACGAACTGGGGCAGGGAGCGTATGTTGAGCGCGAAATCATGCTGGTGAAGATTCAGGCCAGCGGCTATGGCCGTGAAGAGGTTAAACGCAACGCGGAGATTTTCCGCGGGCAGATCATTGACGTCACGCCGTCGATTTACACGGTTCAGCTCGCCGGCACCAGCGACAAACTGGACGCGTTCCTCGCCACAATTCGTGATGTGGCGAAGATTGTTGAAGTGGCGCGCTCCGGCGTGGTCGGTTTATCACGCGGCGATAAAATCATGCGCTGATGCGAGCAAGGTTCCACATTTTTAAGCCCGGCTGATTATGCCGGGCTTTTTTTTGCGAAATCAGCCGGAAGCAGAGAGAAAAGCGGTTGCCGCAGTAACCTTTCTGCGCTTAGATGTTATGGAAATTAACCTATATCCCTAAAAAGGTTATGGTGCGCATCATTTTAAGGGGCAATTGTGAAACTGGATGAAATCGCCCGGCTCGCCGGCGTCTCACGAACCACGGCAAGCTACGTCATCAACGGAAAGGCGAAGCAGTATCGTGTTAGCGATAAAACCGTTGAGAAAGTTATGGCGGTCGTTCGTGAGCATAACTACCACCCAAACGCGGTGGCGGCTGGGTTACGAGCAGGACGCACACGATCGATTGGGCTGGTTATTCCCGATCTGGAAAACACAAGCTATACCCGTATTGCCAACTATCTGGAGCGCCAGGCGCGCCAGCGCGGCTACCAGCTGCTGATCGCCTGCTCTGAAGATCAGCCCGATAATGAGATGCGCTGCATCGAACATCTGCTGCAACGGCAGGTTGACGCCATTATCGTCTCTACCTCGCTTCCGCCGGAGCATCCCTTCTATCAGCGCTGGGCAAATGACGCCTTCCCGATTGTCGCGCTCGATCGCGCGCTGGATCGTGAACACTTCACCAGCGTAGTGGGTGCCGATCAGGAGGATTCAGAGATGCTGGCGGCGGAGCTGCGTAAAATGCCGGCGGAGCGCGTGCTCTATTTAGGCGCGCTGCCGGAACTCTCGGTAAGCTTCCTGCGCGAGCAGGGTTTCCGCACCGCCTGGAAAGACGATCCCCGCGAGGTGAAGTACCTCTACGCCAATGGCTATGAGCGCGAAGCCGCCGCCCAGTTATTTGAAAAGTGGCTGGAAACGAACGAGATGCCGGAAGCGATGTTTATCACCTCTTTCGCGCTGCTGCAGGGCGTGCTGGATGTGACGCTGCGCCGCGACGGCAAGCTGCCCTCCAATCTGTCGATAGCCACCTTTGGCGATCATGAACTGCTCGATTTCCTGCAATGCCCGGTGCTGGCTGTGGCGCAGCGTCACCGCGACGTCGCCGAGCGGGTGCTCGAGATTGTGCTGGCAAGCCTCGATGAACCGCGCAAGCCGAAGCCGGGGTTAAGCCGTATTCGACGTAATCTCTATCGACGCGGCATATTAAGCCGGGTATAAATAAACGCAATTAAGGCAGCGCCCGCTGCCTTTTTCCTTTTCAACATTTCGCCTTAATCGAAATAGTGCTATTTAACTCCTCAGATAAATCCTTAATTTACGAAGATGCTCTGATTTATTATTTCTTTAAGTTTCTTTACTTCCGATTTCACACTGCCCGTTAAGAAGTTACTGATGATGATTTCTGTATTGAATTGTTACATCTCCTGATCGCTTTCGATTAATTAACAACCACTTTTGTTGAGCGAAGCATTCCCTTAGCGAAACCGGGGCTAAGTTAGCGCCAGCTCCTGCATCTGGCGCTGTTAAGTCGCGCCGTTATGCCTTAAAATGCCGCCCGCGTCGCAAACTGACACTTTATATTTCGCGTACAGAAACGGAATGGTCTGAAACCCCGGGCCCTATATTCCCCCCTTTTTTCTTGCAAATATTCATGACGTTAATTTGCCTCGTAAGCTGAGCACTATTTCACCGACGCTGATATTCATTACGAATAAGGGATCTTTTGTTCTTGTTGGCCTTTGCGCTGGCTTGACAAGCTTTTCCTCCGCTCCGTAAACTCCCTCGGTGGGGTTTTGTGGGATAAAGTGGTGGAAATGATCATGCGGGGGTAAACCGGACATGTTCCGTGGCGCGACGTTAGTCAATCTCGACAGCAAAGGGCGGTTATCCGTTCCGACCCGTTATCGGGATTCGCTGCAGGAGAGTGCCTCCGGCCAGATGGTCTGTACCATTGATATTCGCCACACATGCCTGCTGCTTTACCCTCTGCCCGAATGGGAAATTATCGAGCAAAAACTGTCGCGGCTGTCGAGCATGAACCCGCTTGAGCGGCGCGTACAACGTTTATTGCTGGGGCATGCCAGCGAGTGCCAGATGGATAGCGCCGGTCGCATCTTAATTGCGCCTGTCTTACGGCAGCACGCCGGGCTAACCAAAGAGGTGATGCTGGTCGGACAGTTCAATAAATTTGAGCTGTGGGATGAAACGACCTGGTATCAACAGGTCAGGGAAGATATTGACGCTGAGCAATCCGGTTCCGAAGGACTTTCGGATCGGTTGCAGGATTTGTCTCTTTAATGATGATGGAAAATTTTAAACACACAACGGTGCTGCTGGATGAGGCCGTTAACGGCCTGAATATTCGTCCTGATGGCATTTACATTGATGGCACTTTTGGTCGCGGTGGACACTCGCGCCTGATCCTCTCCCAACTGGGGGCGGAAGGCCGCTTGCTGGCAATCGATCGCGATCCGCAGGCAATTGAAGTTGCGAAGACCATTAATGACCCGCGCTTCTCCATCATTCATGGACCCTTTTCTGCGCTCGCTGATTATGTCAGCGAGCGCGATCTTATTGGCAAGATCGACGGCATTCTTCTCGATCTTGGCGTCTCTTCACCGCAGCTTGACGATCCGGAGCGCGGCTTCTCCTTTATGCGAGACGGCCCGCTGGATATGCGTATGGATCCGACGCGCGGCCAGTCTGCCGCCCAGTGGCTGCAAACCGCAGACGAAGCGGATATTGCCTGGGTGCTGAAAACCTTTGGCGAAGAGCGTTTTGCTAAACGCATCGCCCGCGCCATCGTCGAGCGTAATCGCCTCGATCCGATGACCCGCACCAAAGCACTGGCGGAAGTGGTGGCAGCGGCGACGCCGATAAAAGATAAGTTTAAACATCCCGCGACCCGTACCTTCCAGGCGGTGCGCATCTGGGTGAACAGTGAACTGGAGGAGATAGAGCAGGCGCTAAAAAACTCGCTCGATGTGCTGGCCCCGGGAGGCCGGCTTTCTGTCATCAGCTTCCACTCGCTGGAAGACCGCATTGTGAAGCGCTTTATGCGTGAGCAAAGCCGTGGGCCGCAGGTTCCTGCCGGGCTGCCGATGACCGAAGCGCAACTCAGCAAGCTGGGTGGCCGTCAACTGCGAGCCTTAGGAAAAATGATGCCGGGCGAAGAAGAAGTGGCGGAAAATCCACGTGCCCGTAGTTCAGTTCTGCGTATTGCAGAGAGGACGAACGCATGATCGGCAGAGTGACAGAGACCCTCAGCAAAGTTAAGGGATCGTTAGGAAGCAGCGAGCGCCATGCTTTGCCTGGCGTGATCGGCGACGATCTTTTGCGGTTCGGGAAACTGCCACTCTGCCTGTTCATTTGCATCATCATGACGGCCATCACGGTCGTCACCACCGCGCACCATACCCGTCTGTTGACCGCACAGCGTGAACAACTGGTGATTGAGCGCGACGCGCTGGATATCGAATGGCGCAATCTGATTCTTGAAGAGAACGCCCTCGGCGATCATAGCCGGGTGGAGCGGATTGCTACCGAGAAGCTGCAGATGCAGCACGTCGATCCTTCACAGGAAAATATTGTGGTGCAGAAATAGCGATGAAAAAGGAACAACCCAGCGCATGAAAGCCGCGGCGAAGATGGTGAAAGCGAAACGCCAGGAAGAGCAGGCCAACTTTATAAGTTGGCGTTTTGCGTTGCTTTGCGGCTGTATTTTATTGGCGCTCGGCTTTCTGATTGGCCGCGTCGCGTATCTGCAAATCATCAACCCCGATATGCTGGTGCGCCAGGGCGATATGCGCTCGCTGCGCGTGCAGGAAGTGGCGACGTCGCGCGGGATGATCACCGACCGCTCCGGGCGTCCGCTGGCGGTCAGCGTGCCGGTAAAAGCGATCTGGGCCGATCCGAAAGAGCTGCATGACGCGGGCGGCGTAACGCTGGATAACCGCTGGAAAGCGCTCTCCGATGCGCTCAACATGCCGCTCGATCAGCTGGCCTCGCGCATCAACGTTAACCCGAAGATGCGCTTTATCTATCTTGCCCGTCAGGTCAATCCGGATCTTGGGGACTACATCAAAAAACTCAAGCTTCCCGGCATTCATCTGCGCGAAGAGTCGCGCCGCTACTACCCGTCCGGGGAAGTGACCGCTCACCTGATCGGCTTTACCAACGTCGATAGTCAGGGGATTGAAGGGGTCGAAAAAAGCTTTGATAAGTGGCTTACCGGCCAGCCGGGCGAGCGCATCGTGCGTAAAGATCGCTATGGCCGCGTGATTGAGGATATCTCCTCGACCGACAGCCAGGCGGCGCACAATCTCGCGCTGAGCATTGACGAACGTCTGCAGGCGCTGGTTTACCGTGAGCTGAACAACGCCGTGGCATTTAACAAAGCCGAGTCCGGCAGCGCCGTGCTGGTGGATGTCAACACTGGCGAAGTGCTGGCGATGGCGAACAGCCCCTCCTATAACCCGAACAACTTCTCCGGCACTGCCAAAGATGCCATGCGTAACCGCGCTATCACAGACGTTTTCGAACCGGGTTCAACGGTGAAACCGATGGTGGTAATGACCGCACTGCAACGCGGCGTGGTTAACCCGAATACGGTGCTTAACACCGTGCCTTACCGAATTAACGGTCACGAAATCAAAGACGTGGCGCGCTATAGCGAATTGACCCTCACCGGGGTGCTGCAGAAGTCGAGTAACGTTGGCGTATCCAAGCTGGCGTTAGCGATGCCCTCCTCAGCGTTAGTAGATACTTACTCACGTTTTGGACTGGGAAAAACGACCAATTTGGGGATGGTCGGGGAACGCAGTGGCTTATTTCCTCAAAAACAACGGTGGTCTGACATAGAGAGGGCCACCTTCTCTTTCGGCTACGGGCTAATGGTAACGCCGTTACAGTTAGCGCGAGTCTACGCAACCATTGGCAGCTACGGCATCTATCGCCCGCTGTCGATTACCAAAGTCGACCCGCCCGTACCGGGTGAGCGCGTCTTCAACGAATCCATTGTCCGCACCGTGGTGCATATGATGGAGAGCGTGGCGTTGCCGGGCGGCGGCGGGGTAAAAGCGGCCATCAAGGGCTATCGCATCGCGATCAAAACCGGTACGGCGAAAAAAGTCGGGCCGGATGGGCGCTACATCAACAAATACATTGCATACACTGCGGGCGTCGCGCCTGCCAGCCGGCCGCGCTTTGCGCTGGTGGTGGTCATTAACGATCCGCAAGCGGGCAAATACTACGGTGGCGCGGTCTCTGCGCCGGTCTTCGGTGCCATCATGGGCGGCGTACTGCGCACCATGAACATCGAGCCGGATGCGCTGACCACGGGCGAAAAAAGTGAGTTTGTAATTAATCAAGGCGAGGGATCAGGTGGCAGATCGTAATTTGCGCGACCTTCTCGCTCCGTGGGTACCGATGCTACCTGCGCGAGCACTACGAGAGATGACACTCGACAGCCGTGTGGCTGCGTCGGGCGATCTCTTCGTGGCGGTGGTCGGTCATCAGGCGGACGGGCGTCGTTATATCCCGCAGGCGATTGCGCAAGGTGTTGCTGCCATTATTGCTGAAGCGAAAGGCGAGGCAAATGACGGTGAAATTCGTGAAATGCACGGTGTACCGGTGGTTTACTTAAGCCAGCTGAACGAGCGCCTCTCTGCGCTGGCGGGCCGTTTCTACGGCGAGCCGTCAGACCAGCTACGCCTGATCGGCGTCACCGGTACCAACGGTAAAACCACCACCACGCAGCTGTTAGCGCAGTGGAGCCAGCTGCTGGGTGAAACCAGCGCGGTGATGGGTACGGTCGGCAACGGCCTGCTTGGTAAAGTGGTGCCGACGGAAAACACCACCGGTTCCGCGGTTGATGTCCAGCATGTGATTGCCGGTCTCGCGGGGCAGGGCGCTACTGTAGCCGCAATGGAGGTCTCCTCCCACGGTTTAGTCCAGCATCGCGTGGCGGCGCTGAAATTCGCCGCCTCGGTGTTCACCAATTTAAGCCGCGATCACCTCGATTATCACGGCGATATGACCCATTACGAAGCCGCCAAATGGCTGCTCTTCTCCTCGCACCACTATGGTCAGGCGATCATCAACGCCGATGACGAAGTGGGCCGCCGCTGGCTGGCAAACCTGCCGGATGCGGTTGCGGTGTCGATGGAAGGTCATATCAACCCGGATTGCCACGGGCGCTGGCTGAAAACTCTGAGCGTCGATTACCACGACAGCGGGGCGACCATTCGCTTTGACTCCAGCTGGGGCGAAGGCGAAATCGAAAGCCGCCTGATGGGCGCGTTTAACGTCAGCAATCTGCTGCTGGCGCTGGCAACCCTGCTGGTGCTCGGCTATCCCCTCAGCGATCTGCTGAAAACCGCCTCCCGCCTGCAACCCGTTTGCGGACGGATGGAAGTGTTTAGCGCGCCGGGCAAACCGACGGTGGTAGTGGATTATGCCCATACGCCGGATGCGCTGGAAAAAGCGCTGCAGGCCGCGCGCCTGCACTGCACAGGAAAACTGTGGTGCGTCTTTGGCTGCGGCGGCGATCGTGACAAGGGCAAACGTCCGCTGATGGGCGCGATTGCCGAAGAGTTTGCCGATGTGCCGGTCGTCACCGATGACAACCCGCGCACCGAAGAGCCGCGCGCCATCATTAATGACATCCTCGCCGGTATGCTCGACGCCGGTCGCGCGCATGTCGTCGAGGGCCGCGCCGAAGCGGTGACCAACGCCATTATGCAGGCTAAAGAGAATGATGTGGTGCTGCTGGCAGGTAAAGGCCATGAAGATTATCAGATTGTCGGCACCCACCGTCTCGATTACTCAGACCGTGTCACCGCCGCGCGTCTGCTGGGGGTAGTAGCATGATTAGCGTAACGCTCAGCCAGCTTGCCGGCACGCTGCACGGTGAACTTTTGGGTCAGGACGTCACGATTGACGCCGTGACCAGCGATACCCGCAAACTGACGCCGGGCTGCCTGTTTGTGGCGCTGAAAGGCGAACGTTTCGACGCCCACGATTTTGCCGATCAAGCCAAAGCGGGCGGCGCGGGCGCGCTGCTGGTGAGCCGCAAACTGGATACCGATCTGCCACAGCTGGTGGTGGGCGATACCCGCCAGGCCTTTGGCGAACTGGCGGCATGGGTGCGTCAGCAGGTGCCTACGCGCGTCGTTGCGCTGACCGGCTCCTCCGGTAAAACCTCAGTGAAAGAGATGACCGCCGCCATTCTTGGCGAGTGCGGCAACACCCTCTACACCGCGGGCAACCTGAACAATGATATCGGCGTGCCGATGACTCTGCTGCGTCTGACCAAAGAGCATCAGTACGCGGTGATTGAACTGGGTGCTAACCACCAGGGTGAAATCGCCTGGACCGTTAGCCTGACCCGCCCGGAAGCGGCGCTGGTCAACAACCTGGCCGCTGCGCATCTGGAAGGGTTCGGATCGCTGGCGGGCGTGGCGAAGGCGAAAGGTGAAATCTACACCGGCCTGCCGGCCAACGGCATCGCCATTCTCAATGCCGATAACAATGACTGGCTGAACTGGCAGAGCATTATCGGCGATCGCAAAGTGTGGCGCTTCTCGCCCAACGCGGCGAACAGTGATTTTACCGCCACCAATGTGCATATCACCTCGCACGGTACCGAGTTCACGCTGCAAACGCCGACCGGCAATGCCGAGGTAATTTTACCCCTGCCGGGACGTCACAACATTGCTAACGCGCTGGCAGCAACCGCGCTGGCGATGGCGGTGGGCGCATCTCTCGATGCGGTAAAACAGGGCCTGGCGAAGCTGAAAGCTGTGCCGGGGCGTCTTTTCCCGGTGCGCCTCGGTGAAAACCAGCTGCTGCTGGACGATACCTATAACGCTAACGTCGGGTCGATGACCGCCGCAGCGCACGTGCTGGCAGAGATGCCCGGCTACCGCGTGATGGTGGTGGGCGATATGGCGGAGCTGGGCGACGAGAGCGAAGCCTGCCACGTTCAGGTCGGCGAAGCGGCGAAAGCCGTCGGTATCGACAAGGTGCTGAGCGTCGGCACATTAAGTAAAGCGCTCAGCGACGCCAGCGGCGTTGGCGAGCATTTCAACGATAAAGCTGCGGCCACGGCGCGTTTAAAAGCGCTGATTGCCGAGCACCCAATGATTACCATTTTAGTGAAAGGTTCACGTAGCTCCGCCATGGAAGAGGTGGTACGCGACTTACAGGAGAACGGGACATGTTAGTTTGGCTGGCCGAGCATTTGGTCAAATATTATTCCGGCTTTAACGTCTTTTCCTATCTGACGTTTCGCGCCATTGTCAGCCTGCTGACCGCGCTCTTCATCTCCTTATGGATGGGGCCGCGCATGATCGCCCGCTTGCAGAAACTCTCTTTTGGCCAGGTTGTGCGTAACGACGGCCCGGAATCGCACTTCAGTAAACGCGGTACGCCGACGATGGGCGGGATCATGATCCTCACCGCAATTGTTGTCTCCGTGCTGCTGTGGGCTTACCCCTCCAACCCTTACGTCTGGTGCGTACTGGTGGTGCTGGTGGGCTACGGCATCATCGGCTTTGTCGATGATTACCGCAAAGTGGTGCGCAAAGATACTAAGGGGCTTATCGCCCGCTGGAAGTACTTCTGGATGTCGGTGATTGCGCTGGGCGTCGCGTTTGCGCTCTACCTTGCCGGAAAAGATACTCCCGCCACCGAACTGGTTGTGCCGTTCTTTAAAGATGTGATGCCGCAGCTCGGTCTGTTCTATGTGCTGCTCGCTTACTTTGTGATTGTCGGCACCGGTAACGCCGTCAACCTGACGGATGGCCTTGATGGGCTGGCGATTATGCCAACCGTCTTTGTCGCAGGCGGTTTCGCACTGGTGGCCTGGGCGACCGGTAACATGAACTTCGCCAACTACCTGCACATCCCTTATTTGCGTCACGCGGGTGAGCTGGTGATCGTCTGTACGGCGATTGTCGGTGCCGGGCTCGGTTTCCTGTGGTTTAACACCTATCCGGCGCAGGTCTTTATGGGCGATGTCGGATCGCTGGCGCTCGGCGGCGCGCTCGGCATTATCGCCGTGCTGCTGCGCCAGGAGTTCCTGCTGGTGATTATGGGCGGCGTCTTTGTGGTGGAAACGCTGTCGGTGATTTTGCAGGTTGGCTCGTTCAAACTGCGCGGCCAGCGCATTTTCCGTATGGCGCCGATTCACCACCACTATGAATTGAAGGGCTGGCCGGAGCCGCGCGTGATTGTGCGCTTCTGGATTATTTCGCTGATGCTGGTGCTGATTGGCCTGGCAACGCTGAAGGTACGTTAATCATGGCAGATTACCAGGGTAAAAAAGTCGTCATTATCGGTTTAGGCCTGACGGGCCTTTCCTGCGTGGACTTTTTCCTCGCGCGCGGCGTCACGCCTAAGGTGATGGATACCCGCACGTCGCCGCCGGGGCTGGATAAGCTGCCGGAAACGGTCGAGCGCCATCTTGGTAGTCTTAACGATAACTGGTTGCAGAGCGCCGATCTGATTGTCGCCAGCCCCGGTATGGCGCTGGCGCATCCGTCGCTCAGTGCGGCAGCGGACGCGGGCGTTGAGATTGTCGGCGATATCGAGCTCTTCTGCCGTGAAGCGCAGGCACCGATCATCGCCATTACCGGTTCGAACGGCAAAAGCACCGTCACCAAACTGGTCGGTGAGATGGCGGAAGCGGCCGGTAAAAACGTTGGCGTCGGCGGTAATATTGGCCTGCCAGCGCTAATGCTGCTGGACGACGCGCGCGAGCTTTATGTGCTGGAGCTCTCCAGCTTCCAACTGGAAACCACCTCCAGCCTGCACGCCGTGGCGGCAACCATTCTCAACGTTACTGAAGATCATATGGATCGCTATCCGTTTGGCCTGCAGCAGTACCGCGCCGCCAAACTGCGTATCTATGAAAACGCCAAAGTGTGCGTGGTCAATGCCGATGACGCTCTGACCATGCCGGTTCGCGGTGCCGATGAGCGCTGCGTCAGCTTTGGCGTTGACGTTGGTGACTATCACCTCAACCGCCAGCAGGGCGAAATCTGGCTGCGGGTAAAAGGTGAGAAGGTGCTGAACGTCAAAGAGATGAAACTGAGCGGCCAGCACAACTACACCAACGCGCTGGCGGCGCTGGCGCTGGCGGATGCGGCAGGTTTACCGCGCGCCAGCAGCCTGAAAGCGCTGACCACTTTTGGCGGGCTGGCGCACCGCTTCCAGCTGGCGTTTGAGCATAACGGCGTGCGCTGGATCAACGACTCGAAAGCGACCAACGTCGGCAGCACCGAAGCGGCGCTTAATGGCCTGCAGGTGGAGGGTACGCTGCATCTGCTGCTGGGCGGCGACGGCAAATCGGCGGACTTCACGCCGCTGAAGCGCTATCTCGGCGGCGATCGTATTCGTCTTTACTGCTTCGGGCGCGATGGCGCTGAGCTGGCTGCGCTGCGCCCGGATGTAGCTGAGCAGACCGAAACTATGGATCAGGCGATGCGCTTAATTGCCGCGCGTGTGCAGCCAGGGGATATGGTGCTGTTGTCGCCGGCCTGTGCCAGCCTCGATCAGTTTAAGAATTTCGAACAACGGGGCGACCAGTTCACCCGTCTGGCGCAGGAGTTAGGCTAATGCGTTTAACGCTTCCCCGCCCGAGAATGCCGCGTCTGCCAGGTTATGGGATCCTGGCGTGGCTGTTTGCGGCATTGAAAGGCTGGGTCATGGGCTCGCGACAGAAAGATACCGACAGCCTGGTGATGTACGACCGCACGCTGCTGTGGTTGACGCTGGGCCTGGCGGCGATCGGCTTCATTATGGTGACCTCGGCGTCAATGCCGGTCGGTCAGCGTTTGACGGACGATCCCTTCTTCTTCGCCAAACGCCATGGGCTTTATCTGTTCCTGTCGTTCTGTATGGCGATGATCACGCTGCGTCTGCCGATGGAGTTCTGGCAGAAGTACAGCTCGGTGATGCTGATCGCGGCGATCATTATGCTGTTAGTGGTGCTGGTGGTGGGGAGTTCGATCAACGGTGCATCGCGCTGGATTGACCTTGGCATCATGCGCTTCCAGCCGGCGGAGTTCACCAAGCTGTCGCTCTTCTGCTACCTGGCGAACTACCTGGTGCGCAAAGTGGACGAGGTACGTAATAACCTGCGCGGCTTCTTAAAACCGATGGGTGTGATCCTCGTGCTGGCGGTGCTGCTGCTGGCGCAGCCTGACCTCGGTACGGTGGTGGTGCTGTTTATTACTACGCTGGCGATGCTGTTCCTCGCGGGTGCGAAGCTGTGGCAGTTCATCGCCATTATCGGCATGGGTATCTCGGCAGTGGTGCTGCTGATCCTCGCTGAACCCTATCGTATTCGCCGCGTAACCTCCTTCTGGAACCCGTGGGAAGATCCGTTTGGCAGCGGATATCAGTTAACCCAGTCGCTGATGGCGTTTGGCCGCGGCGAGCTGTGGGGGCAGGGGCTCGGCAACTCGGTGCAGAAGCTGGAGTATCTGCCGGAAGCGCATACCGACTTTATCTTCTCCATCATCGGCGAAGAACTCGGTTATATCGGTGTGGTAGCCGCACTTTTAATGGTATTCTTCGTCGCTTTCCGCGCCATGTCCATTGGCAGAAAAGCGCTGGAGATTGACCACCGCTTCTCCGGTTTCCTTGCCTGCTCCATAGGTATCTGGTTTAGCTTCCAGGCGCTGGTTAACGTCGGTGCGGCAGCCGGTATGCTGCCGACCAAAGGCTTAACCCTGCCGCTGATCAGTTACGGCGGCTCCAGTTTATTGATTATGTCGACGGCGATTACGCTGTTGCTACGGATAGATTATGAAACGCGTCTGAAGAAAGCTCAGGCGTTTACACGAGGTGTGTGATGAGTGGTCAACCTAAGCGGTTAATGGTGATGGCAGGCGGAACCGGCGGGCATGTTTTCCCCGGTCTCGCTGTGGCGCACCATTTGATGGATCAGGGCTGGCAAGTACGCTGGCTCGGAACCGCCGATCGTATGGAGGCTGACCTGGTGCCGAAACATGGCATTGATATCGACTTCATCCGCATCTCTGGCCTGCGCGGCAAAGGGCTGAAAGCGCTGCTGCTCGCGCCGGTGCGTATCTTTAATGCCTGGCGTCAGGCGCGCGACATTATGAAGCGCTTCAAGCCGGACGTGGTGCTGGGCATGGGCGGGTATGTTTCCGGCCCTGGCGGTCTTGCCGCCTGGTCGCTCGGTATTCCGGTTGTCCTGCATGAGCAGAACGGTATTGCCGGTTTGACCAACAAGTGGCTGGCGAAGATCGCCACCAAAGTGATGCAGGCGTTTCCCGGCGCATTTCCGAAAGCGGAAGTGGTGGGGAACCCGGTGCGCGTCGATGTGCTGGCGCTGCCCCTGCCGCAGATGCGCCTGCCGGGCCGCGAAGGACCCATTCGCGTGCTGGTAGTTGGCGGCTCGCAGGGTGCACGCGTGCTGAACCAGACCATGCCGCAGGTGGCGGCTAAACTGGGCGCGGCGATCACCATCTGGCATCAGAGCGGGAAAGGCGCGCAGCAGGATGTCGAGCAGGCATATGCCACTGCGGGTCAGGCGCAGCATAAAGTTACTGAATTTATTGACGATATGGCTAAAGCCTATGCGTGGGCGGATGTGGTCGTTTGCCGCTCCGGCGCGCTGACGGTAAGCGAAATCGCCGCTGCCGGTCTGCCAGCGCTGTTTGTGCCGTTTCAGCACAAAGACAGACAGCAGTACTGGAATGCCCTGCCGCTGGAGAAAGTGGGCGCGGCGAAGATCCTTGAACAGCCGCAGTTTACCGTTGATGCCGTGGCAGCAACGCTTGCGGGCTGGGATCGTGAAGCATTAAGAGAGATGGCGGAACGCGCTCGCGCGGCAGCCATCCCCGACGCCACCGAGCGGGTGGCGCATGAAGTGAGCCTTGTGGCTCAAGGTTAAATCGTGGCGACGCCTGTTTGCGTCGCGCCAATTTTTTTAGAAGTTGATGGCGTTTAGAAAATGAATACACAAGAACTTGCGAAACTGCGTTTAATCGTGCCCGAGATGCGTCGCGTCCGGCACATTCACTTCGTTGGCATCGGCGGTGCTGGCATGGGCGGTATTGCCGAAGTGCTGGCCAACGAAGGCTACCAGATTAGCGGTTCTGATTTAGCGCCAAACCCGGTGACGCAGCAGCTGACGTCCCTTGGCGCCACCATCTACTTCAACCATCGCCCGGAAAATGTGCTCGATGCGAGCGTTGTTGTGGTCTCCAGCGCCATCTCTGCCGATAACCCAGAGATTGTTGCCGCGCAGGAAGCACGTATCCCGGTGATCCGCCGCGCAGAGATGCTGGCTGAATTAATGCGTTTTCGTCACGGCATCGCTATCGCCGGGACGCACGGAAAGACGACCACCACCGCCATGGTCTCCAGTATCTACGCAGAAGCGGGTCTGGATCCGACCTTCGTTAACGGCGGGCTGGTAAAAGCGGCCGGGGTGCATGCGCGCCTCGGTCATAGCCGCTATCTGATTGCCGAAGCGGATGAGAGCGATGCCTCCTTCCTGCACCTGCAACCGATGGTGGCGATTGTGACCAATATCGAAGCCGACCATATGGATACGTACCAGGGTGACTTCGAGAATTTGAAAACGACCTTTATCAACTTCCTGCACAACCTGCCGTTTTATGGGCGTGCGGTGATGTGTGTTGATGACCCGGTGATTCGCGAGCTGCTGCCGCGCGTTGGTCGTCAAATTACCACCTATGGATTTAGCGACGACGCCGATGTGCGCGTTGAAGAGTACCGCCAGCAGGGGCCGCAGGGCCACTTTACGCTGGTGCGCCAGGATAAACCGGCGCTGCGCGTAACGCTCAATGCGCCGGGTCGCCATAATGCGCTTAACGCCGCAGCGGCGGTGGCCGTGGCGACGGAAGAGGGGATTGACGACGAAGCGATTCTGCGCGCGCTGGAGAGCTTCCAGGGCACCGGCCGCCGCTTTGATTTCCTCGGCGAGTTTCCGCTGGAAGCGGTGAATGGCAACAGCGGCAGCGCGATGCTGGTTGATGATTACGGTCACCATCCAACGGAAGTGGACGCCACGATTAAAGCCGCGCGCGCCGGCTGGCCGGATAAAAATCTGGTGATGATTTTCCAGCCTCACCGCTATACGCGTACCCGCGATCTCTATGACGATTTCGCCAACGTGCTGACGCAGGTGGATAAGCTGCTGATGCTGGAAGTTTATGCCGCGGGCGAAACGGCGATCCCGGGTGCTGACAGCCGTTCGCTGTGCCGCACGATCCGCGGTCGCGGCAAGATCGACCCGATCCTGGTCTCCGATCCGGATCAGGTGGCAGCGATGCTGGCCCCGGTGCTGACCGGTAACGATCTGATCCTGATTCAGGGCGCGGGCAATATCGGTAAGATCGCCCGTAGCCTCGCGCAGTGCAAACTGGTTCCGCAGAGCGAGGAGGTGCAGCGTGGCTGAGAAAGTTGCCGTTCTGCTGGGTGGCACCTCCGCCGAGCGCGATGTGTCGCTTAATTCAGGCGCGGCTGTGCTTGCCGGGCTGCGTGAAGGTGGTGTTGACGCCCATGCCATCGATCCGCGCGAGGTTGATGTAACCCGCCTGAAAGAGATGGGCTTCAGTAAAGCGTTTATCGCCCTGCATGGCCGCGGCGGTGAAGATGGCACGTTGCAGGGTCTGCTGGAGCTGACCGGCGTTCCTTACACCGGCAGCGGGGTGATGGCCTCTGCGATTTCAATGGATAAACTGCGCAGCAAACTGCTGTGGCAGGGCGCGGGTTTACCAGTCGCGCCGTGGGTTGCGCTGACGCGCAGCGAGTTTGAATCAGGCCTGCAAGTGTCTGATATTCAAAGTATTGAAGCGTTGGGCTTACCCCTGATCGTTAAGCCAAGCCGTGAAGGCTCAAGCGTCGGGATGTCAAAGGTCAACGAAAGTAGCGATCTGCAGGCGGCTTTAGCGCTTGCTTTTCAACACGATGATGAAGTTCTGATCGAAAAATGGCTCAGTGGCCCGGAATTTACCGTCGCGTTGCTTGGAAATGAAAATTTACCGTCGATTCGCATTCAACCGGCGGGAATCTTCTATGATTATGAGGCGAAGTATCTCTCTGATGAGACGCAGTATTTCTGCCCATCAGGTCTGGAAGCAGAGCGGGAAGCGGCTTTACAGGCGCTGATCGCCAAAGCGTGGCAGGTTTTAGGCTGCCGCGGCTGGGGGCGAATTGATGCCATGCTCGACAGCGATGGTCAATTTTACTTGCTGGAAGCGAATACCTCGCCGGGTATGACCAGCCATAGCCTGGTGCCGATGGCGGCGCGTCAGGCGGGGCTGAGCTTTACCCAGCTTGTTGTTCGTATTCTGGAACTGGCGGAGTGATATGTCTCAGGCTGCGCTGAACACGCGAAATCGCGAAGCGGAGGCGGTAACGACCTCCCGCCGCAACAATGGAACGCGCCTTGCCGGCATTGTGTTCCTGTTGACGGTACTGTGCACCGTGTTGGTGAGTGGCTGGATCGTGCTCGGCTGGATGGATGACGCACAGCGGTTACCGCTGTCGAAGCTGGTCTTAACCGGCGATCGTCACTACACGCGCAATGATGATATTCGCCAGTCCATTCTGGCGCTTGGCGCACCCGGGACCTTTATGTCTCAGGACGTCAATATCATTCAGAGCCAGATTGAGCGCCTGCCGTGGATCAAGCAGGCGAGCGTAAGAAAGCAGTGGCCGGACGAATTGAAGATTCATCTGGTTGAATATGTGCCCATAGCGCGGTGGAATGACCAGCATATGGTTGATGCGGACGGCAACGCCTTTAGCGTACCGGCGGAACGCACCAGCAAGCAGATATTGCCGATGCTGTATGGCCCGGAAGGCAGCGAAAACGAAGTGCTGCAGGGATACCGCGATATGGGACAGGTGCTGGCAAAGGATAAGTTCACGCTGAAAGAAGCGGCGATGACCGCGCGGCGCTCCTGGCAGGTGACGCTGAGCAATGATATTAAGCTCAACCTGGGCCGTGGCGATACGATGAAACGTCTGGCGCGCTTTGTTGAACTCTACCCGGTGCTGCAGCAGCAGGCCCAGACGGATGGCAAAGAGATAAGCTACGTGGATTTGCGCTATGACTCAGGCGCGGCGGTAGGCTGGAAGCCTGCCCCTGTACAGGAACAAGCGGATCAGCAGCAAAATCAGGCACAACAGAATCAGGCACAGGCAGAGCAACAATGATCAAGGCGACGGACAGAAAACTGGTAGTTGGACTGGAGATTGGCACCGCGAAGGTCGCCGCTTTAGTAGGGGAAGTTCTGCCCGACGGTATTGTTAATATCATTGGCGTAGGCAGTTGCCCATCCCGTGGGATGGACAAAGGCGGGGTGAACGATCTGGAGTCGGTGGTGAAGTGCGTACAGCGCGCCATCGATCAGGCCGAACTGATGGCCGATTGCCAGATCTCCTCGGTCTACCTTGCGCTCTCGGGGAAACACATTAGTTGCCAGAACGAAATTGGTATGGTGCCGATTTCAGAAGAAGAAGTGACGCTGGAAGATGTGGAAAACGTGGTGCATACCGCGAAATCAGTCCGCGTACGCGATGAACACCGCGTGTTGCACGTGATTCCGCAGGAGTACGCCATTGACTACCAGGAGGGCATTAAAAACCCGGTAGGCCTTTCCGGCGTGCGTATGCAGGCGAAAGTACACCTGATTACTTGCCATAACGATATGGCGAAAAACATCGTTAAAGCCGTTGAACGATGTGGTTTGAAAGTTGACCAACTTATCTTTGCCGGGCTGGCCTCCAGCTATTCGGTGTTGACGGAAGATGAACGCGAACTGGGCGTCTGCGTCGTTGACATCGGCGGTGGTACAATGGACATGGCCGTTTATACCGGTGGCGCGCTGCGCCACACCAAAGTGATCCCTTACGCGGGGAATGTGGTAACCAGCGATATCGCCTATGCCTTCGGTACACCGCCGAGCGATGCGGAAGCGATTAAAGTTCGCCACGGTTGCGCGCTGGGATCGCTGGTCGGTAAAGATGAGAGCGTGGAAGTACCGAGCGTGGGCGGTCGACCGCCGCGCAGCCTGCAGCGCCAGACGCTGGCAGATGTGATTGAGCCGCGCTATACCGAGCTGCTCAACCTGGTCAACGACGAGATATTGCAGTTGCAGGAGCAGCTTCGCCAGCAGGGTGTGAAACATCATCTTGCGGCAGGGATTGTATTAACCGGCGGCGCGGCGCAGATTGAAGGTCTGGCGGCCTGCGCGCAACGTGTGTTCCATACGCAGGTGCGTATTGGTGCACCGCTCAATATTACTGGCTTAACTGATTACGCCCAGGAGCCGTATTACTCTACGGCGGTTGGGTTGCTGCACTACGGGAAAGAGACCCATTTAAGTGGTGAAGCGGAAGTGGAAAAGCGGACGTCAGTCGGTTCGTGGTTCAAACGAATCAACAGCTGGCTGCGAAAAGAGTTTTAATTTTTTTCAGAGACCGTAGAAAATTAGCGGTTTCAGGCGACAGGCACATACGCCAATCCTGATAAGCGGCCCACGGGCTGCCAGGTGGATGAGGCGTAAAGACGGAGAGAGATTATGTTTGAACCAATGGAATTAACCAACGACGCGGTGATTAAAGTCATCGGCGTCGGTGGCGGCGGCGGTAATGCCGTAGAGCATATGGTGCGCGAGCGCATCGAAGGGGTTGAGTTCTTCGCGGTGAATACCGACGCTCAGGCGTTGCGTAAGACGGCGGTAGGGCAAACCATTCAGATCGGTGGCGGTATTACCAAAGGTCTGGGCGCAGGGGCTAACCCTGAAGTCGGTCGTAATGCGGCTGAAGAAGATCGTGAAGCGCTGCGCGCTGCGCTGGAAGGCGCTGACATGGTCTTTATCGCAGCGGGCATGGGTGGCGGTACCGGTACCGGTGCGGCGCCTGTGGTAGCTGAAGTTGCTAAAGACTTAGGCATTCTGACCGTTGCGGTGGTGACTAAGCCGTTCAACTTTGAAGGCAAGAAGCGCATGGCCTTTGCAGAGCAGGGTATTACCGAGCTCTCAAAACATGTCGATTCCCTGATCACTATCCCGAACGACAAGCTGCTGAAAGTGCTGGGTCGCGGTATCTCTCTGCTTGACGCGTTTGGCGCGGCAAACGACGTGCTGAAAGGCGCGGTGCAGGGTATCGCCGAGCTGATTACCCGTCCGGGTCTGATGAACGTCGACTTCGCCGACGTGCGCACCGTGATGTCCGAAATGGGCTACGCAATGATGGGCTCCGGCGTGGCAAGCGGTGAAGATCGTGCGGAAGAAGCGGCAGAAATGGCGATCTCCAGCCCGCTGCTGGAAGATATCGATCTTTCTGGCGCGCGTGGTGTGCTGGTTAACATCACCGCGGGCTTCGACCTGCGTCTGGATGAGTTCGAGACCGTCGGTAACACCATTCGTGCGTTCGCTTCTGATAACGCGACGGTGGTTATCGGTACCTCTCTCGACCCGGATATGAACGACGAACTGCGTGTGACCGTTGTTGCCACCGGTATCGGTATGGACAAGCGTCCTGAGATTACTCTGGTAACTAACAAACAGGCGCAGCAGCCGGTTATGGATCGCTATCAGCAGCACGGCATGCAGCCGATGCAGCAGGAGCAGAAGCCGGCGAAAGTGGTTAACGACAATATGCCGCAGACCACCAAAGAGCCCGATTATCTGGATATTCCGGCGTTTCTGCGTAAGCAGGCGGACTAAGAATTTACTGGAAGTTGGGCATGTTCGCTCTTTGTGCTAAACTGGCCCACCCATTGTGTTATACAATTTGGTTGGATTGGTAATAAGGCGAGATTATACGATGATCAAACAAAGGACTCTTAAACGTATCGTTCAGGCGACTGGTGTCGGTTTACATACCGGCAAGAAAGTCACACTGACGTTGCGCCCTGCGCCGGCAAATACCGGGGTCATCTATCGTCGCACTGACTTAAATCCACCGGTAGACTTTCCGGCTGATGCTAAATCTGTGCGTGATACTATGCTCTGTACTTGTCTGGTCAACGAGCATGACGTGCGGATTTCCACCGTCGAGCACTTAAATGCGGCTCTGGCGGGGCTGGGTATCGACAACATTATTGTCGAAGTCGATGCACCGGAAATTCCAATTATGGATGGCAGTGCAGCACCGTTCGTATACCTGTTGCTTGACGCAGGGGTCGAAGAGCTGAACAGTGCCAAGAAATTCGTTCGCATCAAAGAGACGGTGCGCGTTGAAGATGGCGATAAGTGGGCCGAGTTCAAACCGCATAATGGTTTTACGCTCGATTTCACCATCGACTTCAACCACCCGGCGATTGATGCAAGCACGCAACGCTACGCGATGAACTTCTCTGCCGACGCATTTATGCGCCAGATTAGCCGCGCGCGTACCTTCGGTTTCATGCGTGATATCGAATACCTTCAGTCCCGCGGCCTGTGCCTGGGCGGAAGCTTCGATTGTGCCATCGTAGTTGACGATTATCGCGTACTGAACGAAGACGGCCTGCGTTTCGAAGATGAATTCGTGCGCCACAAAATGCTCGATGCAATCGGCGACCTCTTTATGTGTGGTCACAACATTATCGGTGCGTTTACCGCTTATAAATCCGGTCATGCGCTGAACAACAAACTTCTGCAGGCTGTCCTGGCAAAACAGGAAGCCTGGGAATATGTGACCTTCGAAGACGAAGCTGAACTGCCGCTGGCATTTAAAGCACCTTCAATGGTTCTGGCATAACGCCATAACCTAAACAATCGACTGGTTAACCTGGCACTCTCTCCGGTCAGGGGAACCAGTCGTTTTTCTTTTTGCGCGCCGCAAAACCCTCTCTTTACGACTAATCTTTCCGGAAATCTTTTCAACGCTACGATCCTGCGTTTGATTGCTGCTTTCCTCGCCAGTTTTCACGCGCGTCAGGCCTGTTTCCTGCTGTGTGGCGGCGGCATTAGTGATAAGATTTGGGCGCAATCGACTTTCATAGACGCAACATCATGGACGCGTCTTTTTTGGTGGAGCAAGTGAGCGGAATACTGACGCGTTGGCGACAATTTGGCAGACGCTATTTCTGGCCGCATCTCTTATTAGGGATGGTCGCGGCGAGTTTTGGCTTGCCTGCGCTTGCCAGTAATACCGAAACCCATGCCACGCGCGAAACGACGCGCAATCACGCTTCGGCGACCACGGCCAATTTTACCAGCCTTGCGCTGCTGGAAGCGAAACGCCGCCCGAACTTCACCGTCGATTACTGGCATCAGCACGCCATCCGCACCGTTATTCGTCATCTTTCGTTCGCCATGGCGCCGCAAACGCTGGCCGCCGCAACGGAAGAGCCTTTGCCGATTCAGGCACACCATCTTGCCCTGCTCGATACGCTAAGCGCGCTGCTTAACGTCGAAAGCAAGCCGCCGGCGATCGTACGCCTTGCGGATCGCCTCTCTTTTACACCATTCGCAACGTTCAGTGTCTCGAACTGGATTAGCCAGGCGCAGGGTATCCGCGCAGGCCCATACTCCCTCAGCTAAAAAAAGCCCTATTCATCCATTTTTTCGCTTCGCTGAGCGGAGTATCAGAGATTTTTTATCATGCTAAATTTGTTAACAAAAGTATTCGGTAGCCGCAACGATCGTACGCTGCGTCGTATGCGTAAAACCGTCAACCAGATCAATGCCATGGAACCGGCCCTTGAGAAGCTCAGCGATGATGAGCTGAAAGGGAAGACGGTAGAGTTCCGCGCGCGTCTTGAGAAGGGCGAAAGCGTGGACTCCCTGTTGCCAGAAGCTTTCGCGGTGGTACGCGAAGCCAGTAAACGCGTCTTCGGCATGCGCCACTTTGATGTGCAGCTGCTTGGCGGCATGGTGCTGAACGATCGCTGCATCGCCGAGATGCGCACCGGTGAAGGTAAAACCCTGACCGCAACCCTGCCGGCCTACCTCAACGCGCTGAGCGGCAAAGGCGTGCACGTGGTTACCGTCAACGACTATCTGGCGCAGCGTGATGCCGAAAACAACCGTCCGCTGTTTGAATTCCTCGGCCTGACCGTCGGCATCAACCTGCCGGGCATGCCGTCTGTCGCAAAACGCGAAGCTTACGCCGCCGATATCACCTACGGCACCAACAACGAATATGGCTTCGACTACCTGCGCGACAACATGGCTTTCAGCCCGGAAGAGCGCGTTCAGCGTAAGCTGCACTATGCGCTGGTGGATGAGGTGGACTCCATCCTGATCGATGAAGCGCGTACGCCGCTTATCATCTCCGGTCCGGCGGAAGATAGCTCCGATCTCTACAAAAAAGTGAACAAAATCATTCCTCACCTGGTGCGCCAGGAGAAAGAGGATTCTGACACTTTCCAGGGCGAAGGCCACTTCTCTGTCGACGAGAAAGCGCGTCAGGTTACCCTGACCGAGCGCGGTCTGGTACTGATTGAAGAGCTGCTGGTGAAAGAGGGCATCATGGAGGAGGGTGAGTCGCTTTACTCCCCGACCAACATTATGCTGATGCATCACGTTACCGCCGCGCTGCGTGCCCATGTGCTCTTTACCCGCGATGTTGATTACATCGTGAAAGAGGGCGAAGTGATCATCGTTGATGAGCACACCGGTCGTACGATGCAGGGCCGCCGCTGGTCCGATGGCCTGCACCAGGCCGTTGAGGCCAAAGAAGGCGTTGAGATCCAGAACGAAAACCAGACGCTGGCTTCCATCACCTTCCAGAACTACTTCCGTCTGTATGAAAAACTGGCCGGTATGACCGGTACCGCAGATACCGAAGCGTTTGAATTCAGCTCCATCTACAAACTCGATACCGTGGTTGTGCCGACCAACCGCCCGATGATCCGTAAAGATATGGCGGATCTGGTCTATATGACCGAAGCGGAAAAAATCCAGGCGATCATCGAAGATATCAAAGAGCGTACTGCCAACGGTCAGCCGGTGCTGGTTGGTACCATCTCGATTGAAAAATCAGAAGTGGTGTCGAATGAGTTAACCAAAGCGGGCATCAAACATAACGTACTGAACGCCAAATTCCACGCCAAAGAAGCCGATATCGTGGCACAGGCCGGTTATCCGGGCGCGGTCACTATTGCCACCAACATGGCGGGCCGTGGTACCGATATCGTGCTGGGCGGCAGCTGGCAGTCTGAGCTGGCCGAGCTTGTCGATCCGACGCCTGAACAGGTTGCAGAGCTGAAAGCCGAGTGGCAGAAACGTCATGACGCGGTGCTGGCGTCAGGCGGTCTGCACATTATTGGTACCGAGCGCCATGAATCGCGCCGTATCGATAACCAGCTGCGCGGCCGTTCCGGTCGTCAGGGCGATGCGGGCTCTTCCCGTTTCTACCTCTCGATGGAAGATGCGCTGATGCGTATTTTCGCCTCCGATCGCGTCTCCGGCATGATGCGCAAGCTTGGCATGAAGCCGGGTGAAGCGATTGAGCACCCGTGGGTGACAAAAGCGATTGCTAACGCGCAGCGTAAAGTGGAAAGCCGCAACTTCGATATCCGTAAGCAACTGCTGGAATATGATGATGTGGCGAACGATCAGCGTCGCGCAATCTACACTCAGCGTAACGAACTGCTGGATGTGACCGATGTGAGCGAAACCATCAACAGCATTCGTGAAGATGTCTTCAAAGCGACCATCGACGGGCACATTCCGCCGCAGTCTCTGGAAGAGATGTGGGATATTCCTGGCCTGCAGGAGCGTCTGAAAAATGATTTCGACCTCGACCTGCCGATCGCAGAGTGGCTGGATAAAGAGCCTAACCTGCATGAAGAGACGCTGCGTGAGCGTATTCTGCAGAGCGCGGTAGAGACCTACCAGCGTAAAGAGGAAGTGGTCGGCGCGGAGATGATGCGTCACTTCGAGAAAGGCGTCATGCTGCAAACTCTCGACTCCCTGTGGAAAGAGCACCTGGCGGCGATGGATTATCTGCGTCAGGGGATCCATCTGCGCGGCTACGCGCAAAAAGATCCGAAGCAGGAGTACAAGCGTGAATCCTTCGCCATGTTCGCCGCGATGCTGGAGTCACTGAAGTATGAAGTGATCAGCACTCTGAGCAAGGTGCAGGTGCGCATGCCGGAAGAGGTGGAAGCGATGGAGCAGCAGCGCCGCGAAGAGGCCGAGCGTCTGGCACAGATGCAGCAGCTAAGCCATCAGGACGATGAAGCCGCTGCTGCCGCCGCACTTGCCGATCAATCTGGCGAGCGCAAAGTCGGCCGGAACGATCCTTGCCCGTGCGGTTCCGGTAAAAAATATAAACAGTGCCATGGCCGTCTCGCATAATCGCTAATTAACAGATAAAAAGGCGCAGAGATCTGCGCCTTTTTTATGGAGTCAGCAGCATGAAGATACTCAATATTGCCGTCGGTATTATTCGTAATCCGCAGGGCGAAATCTTTATTACCCGGCGCGCGGCCGATGCGCATATGGCAAACATGCGCGAGTTTCCCGGCGGCAAAATCGAAGCGGGTGAAACGCCTGAGCAGGCGATGATCCGTGAGCTGCAGGAAGAGGTGGGCATCACCACGCAAAGCGCCACGCTGTTCGATAAGCTGGAGTATGAATTTCCCGACCGCCATATCACGCTCTGGTTCTGGCTGGTGGATAAATGGCAGGGCGAACCGTGGGGGAAAGAGGGGCAGCCAGGCGAGTGGATTGCGCAGAGCGCGCTGAAAGTAGAAGATTTTCCCCCGGCTAACGAACCAGTTATTACAAAACTGATTGCGCTGAGCAAGACCCGCTGACCTTCAGCCAGCGGGCAGCCCGGGATTACTGTTGCTCTTCGCTCCATTCATCGCTGTCTGAGAGATCGCCCGAGCTTGGGATGCGTTTCTCTTCCGCCGCCCATTCGCCGAGGTCAATCAGCTGGCAGCGTTTGCAGCAAAAAGGGCGATACGGGCTGGCTTCGCCCCATACCACAGGTTTGCCGCAGGTCGGGCAATTCACAATTGTCTTATCAGTCATCAGAGTTCCTTAACAGCAGGCTAATTCAAAATCGAGCCGCTCCGGCACCGTGCCGTGTTCGCTGTCGAGGGGCATAAAACGAATGGCAAAACGGCTTTTATGGCCGGAGATTTGCGGGTAAAGCCGCGCCTCGAGCGGCAGTTGCAGACGCAGCAGATCGGCATCATCACCGTTATCCTGGTAGAAACCGTTCAGGCTGGTCTGGCGACGATACGGGGCGGCGTTGCGGATCAGATCGAGGATTAATGTCAGGGTAGCGCGCAGCGGTTCCAGGCTCTCCAGCCAGTAGTTGACCTGCGCATCGCGCTGCTCCTGCGGTAAGTGTAACCACATATGCAGAGTCGGCAGATCGAAGCTACAGCAGCCGCCGGGAATGCTTAAGCGCTGGCGTACCAGCGCAATCAGCCGATCCTCACGTAACATCTGACCAATACGCGGCGCATTCATCAGCACGGCACCGCTCCCTTTCAGCTGTTGGCGGATCTCTTCAATACGTCTGGGATCGACGCCCGGCACTTCGCTCCAGGCTTGCAGCTTACGTTGCTGGCGCTCCAACTCTTTCAACAATTCAGTACGGGTATCACCGCGCTCGAACACATCCAGCAGATCGCCCACGTTACGGAAGAAGTGCAGCGCGCCAGCGTGGTCGCTGACGGGCAAATGTACGGAGAGTTGTTGCAGTAAGAACTCGACGCGCAGCCAGGTGCGCATTTTTTCATTCAGCGGATGTTCAAAAAGGATGTGGGTGTGCATTACGGTTTTTCCTGTGATACGGCCTGCGCGGCGAGAGCGAGATAGTGCGCATGCAGGCGGGCAACATCCGATGCGATTGCATCTGGTGCGCCATTATTGTCAATGACATCATCCGCGACGGCAAGCCGCGCATCGCGCGTAGCCTGCGCGGCGAGGATCTGTTCAGCATGTTCGCGGGTCACGCCGTCACGGCGCATGGTGCGTAAAATTTGCGTCTCAACCGGAACGTCAATGACTAATACCCGATCGGCTTTGTGGTACAGCTGGTTCTCCACCAGCAGCGGAACGACCCACAGCACATAAGGTGATGTCGCCCGGGCCATCTGACGCTCGGTCTCTTGCTGAATAAGCGGGTGCAGCAAGCCGTTGAGCCAGCGCTTATCAACGTCAGAGGCAAAAATATGTTCGCGCAGTAAGCGACGGTTGAGTGAGCCGTCCGCGAGGATCATTTCATCGCCGAATTTTTCGGCAATCGCGCGTAGCGCAGGGGTGCCAGGCTCGACGACCTGGCGGGCAATAACGTCTGCATCGATAACGTTAACGCCCTGTTTGGCGAACGCGTCCGCCACGGTACTTTTACCGCTGCCAATACCGCCCGTTAACGCGACCTTATACTTCATAACGCTCAATCCTGTAAGGGGCTGCCAGACTCATTCTCTGCTGTTATTTTCGCCACTCATCACAACGAAACCGCAGCAGACTTAGCGTGAAAAAAAGCAAAGCCACTCTTTTTTTATTTATAGGAATCAGTAATTTGAAAATCAATCAGACAATAAAGAAATCAATTAACTGAAACTGGCATATTCACCAGGTAAATTTATAGGATTGTAGCGTAAAAAAAGAGATTTTCGCAGTCTTGCGCGGCCCTTATTAGTGCGTATGATAGCGTCACTGGAGTTGTGAGTTTGTCTTAGCGCCATTAACCCCAGGAATCCCTACATGCGTATCGAAGAAGATTTGAAGTTAGGTTTCAAAGACGTTCTTATCCGCCCTAAACGTTCCACTCTTAAAAGCCGTTCCGATGTTGAACTGGAGCGCGAATTCACTTTCAAGCACTCAGGAATGCGCTGGTCTGGCGTACCGGTTATCGCTGCCAATATGGATACCGTAGGGACATTCGCCATGGCGAAAGCGCTGGCCTCGTTCGATATTCTGACTGCCGTACACAAGCACTACTCCGTTGAAGAGTGGCGAGCATTTGTGCAGGCGCAGGCCGACTCTGTGCTGCGCCACGTAATGGTTTCAACCGGCACATCCGATGCCGATTTCGAAAAAACCAAACAGATCCTCGCGCTGCATCCGTCCCTCAATTTTGTCTGCATCGACGTTGCTAACGGCTACTCCGAACACTTCGTGCAGTTTTTGGCTAAGGCCCGTGAAGCCTGGCCGGACAAAACGATCTGCGCGGGCAACGTCGTAACCGGCGAAATGTGCGAAGAGCTGATCCTCTCCGGTGCCGATATCGTCAAAGTGGGCATTGGCCCTGGCTCTGTCTGCACGACGCGCGTGAAAACCGGCGTCGGTTACCCGCAGCTCTCGGCGGTGATTGAGTGTGCCGATGCGGCGCACGGCCTCGGCGGCCAGATCGTCAGCGACGGCGGTTGCACCGTGCCGGGCGATGTTGCCAAAGCCTTTGGCGGCGGCGCAGACTTCGTGATGCTCGGCGGTATGCTGGCAGGGCATGAAGAGAGCGGCGGCACGCTGATGGAAGAGAATGGCGAGAAGTTTATGCTCTTCTACGGCATGAGCTCTGAGTCGGCGATGAACCGT
Organism: Kosakonia sp. CCTCC M2018092; assembly: GCF_003864115.1. Classification (NCBI taxonomy): domain Bacteria; kingdom Pseudomonadati; phylum Pseudomonadota; class Gammaproteobacteria; order Enterobacterales; family Enterobacteriaceae; genus Kosakonia; species Kosakonia sp. CCTCC M2018092. Next base: position 3,897,754 of record NZ_CP034225.1, on the reverse strand, counting down.
CACGTTGGTGGCGTGGCAGGCTACCGTGCCGCTGAAGGTAAAACCGTCAAGCTTCCGCTGCGTGGCCCGGTTGAGAACACCGCGCGCGATATCCTCGGTGGTTTACGTTCCGCCTGCACTTACGTCGGTGCCTCTCGTCTGAAAGAGCTGACCAAACGCACCACCTTTATTCGCGTTCAGGAGCAGGAAAACCGCGTTTTCAACAGCCTGTAAATGGCTTGCGGTAAACGCGGCTTAACGCGTTGTACCGCCATCAGCCCGTACCGCCCATCGCATCGCCAAGATGAAAGATGGGCAGGTACATCGCCACCACCAGCACACCAATGATTATCCCTGTCACCACCAGCATCAGCGGCTCCAGCACCGCCGCCAGCCCGTCGGCCTGATGCTGCGTCTGCTCACTGTGATACTGCGCCAGATTATCCAGCATGCTGTCGAGTGCGCCTGACAGTTCCCCGGTTCGCACCAGCTGTATGCAGAGCGGTGGAAACTCGCCGCTCGCTTTTAACGCGGCAAATATCGGTGCACCCTCGGTTATCTCCTGCTGCGCGCGCACTAACAGATCCCGCCAGTAGGGGCAGACCACCGTTTCGGTCACGCTCTCCAGCCCCTGTAAAAAGGCGATACCGGCACGCTGGGTCAGCGACAAGACGGTAAAGATCTGGCTCAGGCGCTGCCCGCGCACCAGCGGCCCGATGACCGGGCTGGCAAGCAGCAACCGCTGACAGGCACGAAGCCAGTTATCGTTATTACGTAGCCGTAGCAGCAGCACGCCTGCCAGCACGCTAAGCAGCATCAAAGGCAGCGCGCACTGTTTGACTATCTCCGCTCCCGCAATCACCCCGCGCGTTAATGCTGGCAGCGGCGTATTGAAGGTCTGGTAGATGGCGGCGAACTCCGGCAGCACCAGGTAGATCATCGCCAGCACCACCGCCGCAGTCAGCGACAGAATAATCAGCGGGTAGCGCAGCGCCTTTTTCACCTTCAGCTTCAGTTCATGCTGCGCTTTTTGCTGCGCAGCGAGCCTGAAGCAGCACTCGTCCAGCTTGCCGGTCAGTTCACCGGTGCGGATCATCGCCTGCCAGAGCGGGGGAAATACCTCCGGCCACTGACGCAGCGCCGCAGAGAAGGTTTCCCCTTCTTCGAGTGCCGCTGACAGGCTGTGCAGCAGTGCCTGCCACTGCCTGGACGGATGCTGCTCCGCCATCAGCTGTAGTCCTTCCGGCAGTGTCAGCCCGGCCTGAAGCAGGGTGGCAAGCTGGTTGAGCAGCGGCGTACTCTGCTCAGGGCTCCACAGACGCGCACGCACCGGTCGACGTTTCAGCGTCAGCGGATGGCATTGTTGCTGTAGCAGGCACAATACCGCCGCCGCGCGGCTTTCACTCCAGAGCAGCCCCGCTTGCAGTTCACCGCTATCATCCAGCCCCGACCATTGCCAGAGTTGCCTACTCGCCATGCGGGTAACCCAGTATCCGCACCAGCTCCTCAAAGGTCGTCAGCCCCTGTTCAACCGCCTGGCAGCCATGGTGAAAGAGCGTTGTCATGCCCCCTTCACGCGCGCACTGCTCAATCTCGTTCACGCTCATGCCGCTGGCAATCGCCTGGCGGATCGGCGGTGTGATGTTGAGGATCTCAAATAGCGCAACCCGGCCGTAGAAACCGTGATAACAGGCTTCACATCCCTGAGCGCGCCAGCGTGGCAGCGGGCGTGACCAGACGTTATCCGGCAGATGAATGCTCTCCGTTGCCAGTTTGCGGCAGTGGGGGCAGAGCTTACGCACCAGCCGCTGGGCAACCACCAGCGATAATGCCGAAGAGATCATCCAGCGCGCCACGCCCATCTGCTCAATCCGCACCAGCGTTTCGCTGGTGGAGTTTGTATGCAGCGTCGACAGCACCAGGTGACCCGTCTGCGCAGCCTTGATGGCAATCTCGGCGGTTTCACCATCGCGGATCTCGCCGACCATAATGACGTCGGGATCCTGGCGCAGCAGGGCACGTAGCACGCTCTGAAAAGTGAGCCCGGCGCGCGGTGCTATCTGGGTTTGGTTCAGCCCGGCAAGCGGGATCTCCACCGGATCTTCCACGCTGCAAAGATTAACCTCCGGTTTATTGCGCGCCTGCAACGCGCTGTAGAGCGTGACGGTTTTTCCGCTGCCCGTGGGACCGGTCACCAGCAGTAAACCTTGCGGCTGCGCCAGCGCGGCATTGAACTGTGCCAGCTGCGCGTCAGTCATGCCGAGCGCGGGCAGTGCCAGCGCCTGGTTTACCTGGTGCAGCAGCCGCAGCACCACTTTCTCGCCGTGACGGCAGGGCAGTGTGGCAATACGAAATGACACCGGCTGATCGGCGAGGGTGACGGTAAACTGCCCATCCTGCGGCAGTCGCCGCTCGGCGATATCCAGATTGCCCATCACTTTTAACCGGGCGGTCAGAGTATCGGAGAGAGTACAGGGCAGGGGCGACAGCGGATGGAGCACGCCATCCACTCGCAGGCGGATTGCGTAGTGCGTCTCGCCCGGCTCGAAATGGATATCCGATGCGCGCAGCATCAGCGCCTGCTGCAGCGTATGGTTGATGATCTCAACCGCCGAGCCGCTCTCCTCGGTGAGTGCGACACTTGCCGCAGGTAGTAACTGCGCGGCAAGCTGTTGATGCTTTTCCATTTCATCCTGCGTCCAGCAGCGGATATCAACGCGCTGTTGAGCAACGAAACTGAGTGACTCCATGAGCTCCATGCTCGGGCTGCCTACAACCGCGATAACCAGTGCTTCATCATCTTTGCTCAGTAATGCCGCGTTATGGCGGCGGCACAGCGCCTCGAGTTTGTTCTCTTTCATCAGATATCCTTATCGACCGGTACGGAAAACGTCTTCGCACGCCTGCTGCAGCGCACTGTCTGCCTCGGTATTACAGCTGCGCGTCCACCCCTGAATGCCATTTGCGCTGCTCCATTGCGGTGTCATCACCACGCTCAAACCGTTAAGACTCTCCTGGCCGGTGAGCGAAACCACGCCTTTGGCAACGCTGAGCGCGGCGACATAACGCGTCGTCGTTGGAGCGGGGATGCCATTGCTGCTGGCATCGCAGCTATCGACGCCGCCGCGCTCCAGCGCGCAGAGCTCGACGGCGGTGCGGTAGGGAACAAAGGTTTGCAGCATGTCCGTTAGCGCCGCTTTGCGCAGGTAGTTTTGATAGGCGGGAATGCCGATGGCGCTCAGAATGGCGATGATGCCAATCACCACCATCAGCTCAATGAGGGTAAATCCGTGTTGTCTGTTCATAGACGGCTCCTTATGCAGAGCCGTTACTGTGTCAGGGGGTGAAAAGCGGTGCGAGGGGCAAAAGAGCAGCCCGGAAAGTGGCTTCCGGCGTTTTTACCGCTGTTGCATAACAGAACAAGATTGCTGCGAGATAAGCCGCAAAAAAACGGGCCAGCGGCCCGTGATATTGGGAGATGATCAGCGAAAACGCATTGAGAGATCGAGGGCGCGAACGTGCTTTGTCAGCGCACCAACAGAGATGTAATCGACGCCGGTTTGTGCAAATTCGCGCAGCGTCTGCTCGGTAACATTGCCTGAGACCTCCAGCTTCGCCTGGCCATTGGCCCGTTTGACCGCTTCGCGCATCTGCTCGGGCGCGAAGTTATCCAGCATGATGATATCGGCACCCGCCTTCAGCGCATCATCGAACTCTTCCAGCGTCTCGACTTCAACCTCGACCGGCACATCCGGATGCAGCCAGAAGGCCTTCTCTACCGCGTTGCGCACTGAGCCTGCGGCGATAATGTGGTTCTCTTTGATCAGAAACGCATCGGAAAGCCCGAGACGATGATTCGCGCCACCGCCGCAGAGCACCGCATATTTCAGCGCCGTGCGCAGGCCGGGCAGGGTTTTGCGCGTATCAAGCAGTTGTGTTTTGGTGCCCTCCAGCAGGGCAACATAGTTGCGCACCGCGCTGGCGACGCCGGAGAGCGTCTGAACAAAGTTGAGTGCTGTACGTTCACCGGTGAGCAGCACGCGCGAAGGGCCATCCAGCTCAAACAGCGGTTGATCGGCGTGCACCGTGTCGCCATCCGCAACGTGCCAGGTGAGCGTTACGTCGTCGCCCGCCAGCTGTATAAACACCTCTTCAACCCAGCGTTTACCGCAGAACACCCCCTCTTCACGGGTGATCACTACCGCATGGGAGTGATTCTCTGGCGGTAATAATTGCGCGGTAATGTCGTTATTCGCATCGACTTCTCCACCCAGATCTTCACGCAGTGCCAGCGCGACGGCGGCAGGAATATCCAGTTCAATGCGTTTTAGCAACGCGTCACGGCGAAGGTCGGGGTTATAGCGGCGAGGCGGCATGATAGGCTCCAAAAAGTGTAACGAATCACAAAGTTAGCGTTTGGTTGTGCAGCTCCGGCATTATGGGAGGCGGCCTAAGCATGCTACTCTGAAGCGTGTTTCAGCACCATCCTCTATAAGGAGTTCCTTATGCAGTTACGCAAGGGTTGGCTGGTGGAGGCGCGGCATGTGCCCTCTCCGCATTATGATTGCCGCCCGGACGATGAGTCGCCATCACTGTTGGTGGTACATAATATCAGCCTGCCTCCCGGCGAGTTTGGCGGCCCGTGGATTGACGCGCTCTTTACCGGCACGCTGGATCCCAGCGCCGATCCCTATTTTGCCGGCATTGCTCATCTTCGCGTTTCTGCGCACTGTCTGATTCGCCGCGACGGAGAAATAGTGCAATATGTGCCTTTCGATAAGCGCGCCTGGCATGCGGGCGTCTCCTCTTATCAGGGGCGCGAGCGCTGTAACGATTTCTCAATCGGCATTGAGCTTGAGGGAACGGACGATCTGGCGTATACCGACGCGCAGTACCGCCAGCTGGCGGCGGTGACAAGAACGGTGATTGAGCTTTACCCGGCGATTGCCGACAATATGACCGGACATAGCGATATCGCGCCTGAACGTAAGACCGACCCCGGCCCTGCGTTTGACTGGGCCAAATTTCGTGCCCTGGTCGCCGCGTTGTCAGAAAAGGAGATGCCATGACGTTATTCACCATGCTGCTGGTACTGGCAGCGGAGCGGCTGTTTAAACTGGGAGAGCACTGGCAGCTGGACCACCGGCTGGAGGTGCTGTTCCGGCGCATCAAGCGCTATTCGATGCTGAGAACGCTGTTAATGACGGCGTTAGCCATGCTGGTGACCTTCCTGATTCTGCGCGCGCTGCTGGGGATGTTTTTCAACGTCCCGCTGCTGGTGGTGTGGATCCTGATTGGCCTGCTGTGCATCGGCGCGGGCAAAGTGCGGTTGCACTACCACGCCTATCTGAAAGCGGCGGCGCGAAACGACAGCCGCGCCCATATGGCGATGGCCAGTGAGCTGACGTTGATTCACGGCGTGCCGCCCGGATGCGACGAGCGCGAGTTCCTGCGCGAATTGCAGAATGCGCTGCTGTGGATTAACTTCCGCTTCTACCTCGCGCCGCTGTTCTGGTTTGTGGTGGGTGGCCCCTGGGGGCCGGTATTGCTGGTCGGGTACGCCTTTTTGCGCGCCTGGCAGTATTGGCTGGCGCGCTTCAAGACGCCGACCGAGCGGCAGCAATCTGGCATCGACGCTATTTTACATCTGCTCGATTGGGTACCGGTGCGCCTTGCGGGCGTGGTCTACGCGCTGCTCGGTCATGGTGAGAAAGCGCTGCCAGCCTGGTTTGCCTCGCTCGGCGATACCCACACCTCGCAATACCATGTGTTGACGCGGCTGGCGCAGTTCTCGCTGGCGCGCGAGCCGCATCATGATAAGGTCGCCACGCCGAAAGCGGCGGTGTCGATGGCGAAGAAGACCTCGTTTGCCGTGGTCGTGGTGGTGGCGGTACTGACGATTTACGGCACGCTGATGTAACCGCGTGCCGCCGGTTTACTGATTATCCGCCGCCGGGATGCCGAAGTCAGGCATCCCGTTTTCCTGCCAGCGAATCGTTTTCAGGCGCGTATGGCGGTTGGGATCGTAGAGCGGATCGCCCTCAATTTCGGTGTAATTACGTGCATGATACACCAGCACATCTTCCCCCTCCGGCGTCTGCGTAAAGCTGTTGTGTCCCGGGCCATACTGGCGGTTTTCATAACTGGTTTTAAACACCGGCTCGGGCGATTTATGCCAGTTTTGTGGCTCAAGCGGGTTGGCGTCGAGATCGATCCACAGCAGCCCCATGCAGTAGTTCTCGTCCGTCGCGCTGGCGGAGTAGCTAATAAAGAGCTTATCGTTGTGAAACAGCACCGCCGGGCCTTCGTTAACCAGAAAGCCGCGACACTCCCACTCATATTCCGGTTTGCTTAACATCACCGGCTCGCCTTTCAGCGTCCACGGGTTTTCCATCTCCGCCAGATAGAGATTGGAGTTGCCCGCAATATCCGGCGCTTTTTGCGCCCACAAATACCAGCGCTTGCCTTGATGGACAAAGGTGGTGGCATCCAGCGCAAAGGTGTCGAACGGCGTCTTAACCTGGCCTTTCTCAACCCACTCCCCGGTTAATGGATCGGTATCGGCGCACTCGAGCACAAACATGCGGTGCTGGAACATATTCAGCTTATCGAGCGCTTTTGTGCCAGCGGCGGCAAAGTAGAGATACCATTTGCCCTCAATATGATGCAGCTCCGGTGCCCAGATAAGCTCGCTCATCGGCCCGCTTTGCGGCTTGCGCCACACCACCACGCCTTCTGCGCTGCGCAGCCCGTCGAGCGTGGCGGCGCGGCGGATCTCCAGGCGATCGTACTCCGGCACCGAGGCGACAAAGTAGTAGTGTTCGTCGTGGCGCAGAATAAACGGGTCTGCGCGCTGTTCAATAAAGGGGTTCGGCCAGGTTTTCATTATGCATTCCTTACGTTTTTCGCCGCCGGTACGCTCTGGCTGTCGCTCAGTTCGTGGTAGTTAATGCGGCGTTTTTCCAGATCCGCCTGGATCTGTTTCATCAATTCACGGTCGACTTTCAGCAGACGAACCACGCCTGCGGTGATGAGATAACCGACGCCCGGGATCACCGTAAACAGCAGTACGATGCCGTTGATGGCGCTGGCGCTCTGCTGTTTGGCACCGGCGTCGTAGCCATACCAGGAGAGCAGGAAACCGACCATCGCGCCCGCCACCGCCAGCCCGACTTTCAGGAAGAAGAGGTTGCCGGAAAAGCTGATCCCGGTGATACGTTTGCCGGTTTTCCACTCGCCGTAATCATCGACATCGGCCATCAGCGACCAGTGCAGCGGGGAGGGGATCTGGTGCAGGATGTTGAGCAGGAAATAAAGCACCGCAATCATCACCGTCGCGCGCGGGTCGAGGAAGTAGAAGCCGCAGGAGAAAATCGCCAGCGCGATATTAGTCCAGAAGAAGACTTTCAGTTTGCACCAGCGGTCGGTCAGCACTTTTGCCAGCATGCTACCGAACATCATGCCGACCACGCCAAGGCTGATAAACAGCGTGGCGAAGTGGGTGCTCTCCTGCATCACCCAGGTGACGTAGTACATGGTTGCAGCCATACGGATAAAGCCGGGGCAGACGTTGCACAGCGTCAGCAGCAGAATGCGCACCCATTGATCGTTTTTCCATACGTCTTTGAGATCTTTCTTCATGTCGTCATTAGTCGGCACCGCCGGGCGCACACGCTCGCGCACCGTAGCAAAGCAAAACAGGAACATACACATGCCGATAAACGCCAGCACCGTCATCGCCATCTGATAGCCTTTGGCTTTATCCGCGCCGCCGAACCACTCCGCCATTGGCAGCAGCGTCAGCGACAGCAGCAGCGTCGCGATGCCGACCATCACAAACCGGTAAGACTGGCAGGCTACGCGCTCTTTCGGATCGTTAGTGATAACGCCGCCCAGTGAGCAGTAGGGAATATTGATGGCGGTGTAGGTAAGCGAAAGCAGGAAGTAGGTGACAAAGGCATAGATAACTTTGCTGCTGTAGGTCCACTCCGGGGTGGTAAACATCAGCACGCTAAAGACCGCGTAAGGCAGTGCAATCCACAGCAGCCACGGGCGAAAACGGCCATATTTGCTCTGCGTGCGGTCGGCCAGCGCGCCCATTAACGGGTCGGTGATGGCATCAATAACGCGAATCGACAGCAGCAGCACACCGACCAGCGCGGGAGCCAGACCGAAGATATCGGTGTAAAAATAGTTCACAAACAGCATGATGGCGCCAAAGATGATGTTGCATCCGGCGTCGCCCATGCCATAACCAATCTTCTCTTTAACAGACAGTTTAGTGGTGTCCATCGACGGGTCTCCCTCTGAGGTATGAGTTCGATTATTCGCCCGTAAATTTTTATTTGCGTAGCAGGATCACGCCGCAGAGATGGACAAAATGGCTACGTAAAGGAAAGTGTGAGGAAGATAACATTGGTTTAACAACCCTCTCCCGGACGGGAGAGGGCAGGGCAGAAGAGGATCAGTGTGCTTTCACCGCTTTAGCATTTTTCTGTCGTACCAGGTAGCCGACGCCAAGAATGGCAATCCACACCGGGATGAGCCACACGGAGATCGCCATACCCGGCGTCATCACCATGATAACCAGCACTGCCGCCATAAAGATCAGGCAGATCCAGTTCCCCAGCGGGTAGAAGAGCGCCGGGAAGCGCGGTTTCACGCCCTGTTGCTGCTTCGCACGACGAAAACGCATATGCGCGAGGCTGATCATCGCCCAGTTAATCACCAGCGCCGAGACCACAAGCGCCATCAGCAGCCCAAAGGCGGATTCCGGTGCGAGGTAGTTAATCAGCACGCAGAGCGCGGTGAAGAGTGCGGAGACGAGGATGGTGTTGACCGGCACGCCGCGCTTGTCGGTTTTTTGCAGCATTTTCGGCGCGTTGCCCTGTTTGGCCAGGCCAAACAGCATGCGGCTGTTGCAGTAAACGCAGCTGTTGTAGACCGACAGCGCCGCAGTCAGCACCACGATATTCAGCGCGTTAGCGACAAAGGAGTCGCCCAGTTCATGGAAGATCAGCACAAACGGGCTGGTGTCAGCCGTTACGCGGGTCCACGGCAGCAGGGAGAGCAGCACCGCCAGCGAGCCAATGTAGAAGATCAGAATGCGGTAGATAACCTGGTTGGTCGCTTTGGGAATGCTCTGCTCCGGGTTATCCGCTTCCGCCGCGGTGATACCGACCAGCTCCAGCCCGCCGAAGGAGAACATGATGATCGCCATCATCATCACCAGGCCGCCGATGCCGTGCGGCAGGAAGCCGCCTTGTTCCCATAAGTTGCGAACCGTCGCCTGCGGGCCTGCGCTGTCGCTAAACAGCAGCCAGCCGCCGAAGAGGATCATCGCCACCACGGCCACCACTTTGATAATGGCAAACCAGAACTCCATCTCGCCGAACACTTTTACGTTGGTCAGGTTGATGGCGTTGATAACGACAAAGAAGACGGCAGCGGAAGCCCAGGTAGGGATCTCCGGCCACCAGAACTGGACATATTTACCGACCGCCGTCAGTTCGGCCATGGCGACCAGCACGTAGAGCACCCAGTAGTTCCAGCCGGAGGCGAAGCCGGCAAAACTGCCCCAGTATTTGTAAGCGAAATGGCTGAAGGAGCCGGCAACCGGCTCTTCGACCACCATCTCCCCGAGCTGGCGCATAATCAGAAACGCGATAAAACCGGCAATGGCGTAGCCGAGAATAATGCCGGGGCCGGCCGACTGGATGACTGACGCGCTGCCCAGAAACAGCCCAGTCCCAATAGCACCGCCCAGCGCGATAAGCTGTATATGGCGGTTCTTAAGGCCGCGCTTTAGCTGATCGCCGTGCTGTTGACCTTCCATTATGAAACCTCGTGTGTGGTTATTATGTTTACGCTATGTTTGAGCGTGTAATGAATAAGTTCCATTTATATGTATTTTTTGCTTTACGAAGCGGCAGGATGATTTTGACTTGAGACCTTTCGCATGCCAAAGAATAGTGGTAAGCGAACGGGAATGCATCTGCTTTATGACGGGTCTATGACGAGCTGATGAAAAAAAGAGCGCCGGCAAATAACCCTCTTCCCCCCTCATACCAAAACACCCCTCTTTTTATTCATCAGAAGTGAATAAAAAATCATCTATAAACCGACTGAATCGGTTCACATTCAGTAATTTGCGTTTCGGGAAAGTTAAAACTCACTCTTAAGGGGTAAACGAGTCATTTGCGTAAGGTTACATCTTTGAAACGCCATTTCTCTTTGCTTGTTAAAATGTGCGTGGTTTCCTGATTTCAATCAAAACCTGTATGGACAGAAGGTGAATACTTTGTTACTTTAGCGTCAACAATATGAAATTGGTAAGACCAATTTACTCCGGGCGAGTGGCAGAGACAGGGAACAATGGCCTACAGCAAAATCCGCCAACCTAAACTTTCCGATGTGATTGAGCAGCAACTGGAGTTTTTGATTCTCGAGGGCACACTCCGTCCCGGTGAAAAACTTCCTCCAGAGCGCGAACTGGCCAAACAGTTCGACGTTTCTCGTCCTTCACTGCGCGAGGCCATCCAGCGTCTCGAAGCGAAAGGCCTGCTCCTACGTCGCCAGGGTGGCGGGACCTTTGTCCAAAGCAGTCTGTGGCAGAGCTTCAGCGATCCGCTGGTCGAGCTTCTGACCGATCATCCCGAATCCCAATTTGATCTTCTCGAAACGCGCCATGCACTGGAAGGCATTGCTGCTTATTACGCGGCGCTTCGCAGCACCGACGAAGACAAAGTGCGGATTGGCGAGCTGCATCGCGCCATTGAGCTGGCTCAACAATCGGGCGATCTGGACGCGGAGTCCAGCGCGGTCGTGCAGTATCAAATCGCCGTAACGGAAGCGGCACACAATGTAGTCCTGCTTCATCTGCTACGCTGCATGGAGCCGATGCTGGCGCAGAACGTTCGTCAAAACTTCGAACTGCTCTACGCCCGCCGCGAGATGCTACCGCTGGTCAGCAACCATCGCGCGAGCATCTTCGCCGCGATCATGGCAGGCAAACCGGAAGAGGCGCGTGAAGCGTCGCACCGCCATCTGGCGTTTATCGAAGAGATTTTGCTGGATCGCAGCCGTGAACAGAGCCGTCGTGAACGCTCTCTGCGTCGGCTGGAGCAGCGCAAGAATTAGAATTTTCTGGCGCAAATTGTGCCGGAAGAGTTGTAACAACAGCGCCAACTTTTAGAGCGCGGCAACTAAACGCAGAACCTGTCTTATTGCACTTTTACGAACCTTTACAGGCCGTCAGAGTGCAATGGGACAGGTTCCAGACAATCAACGATTAGATAGATAAGGAATACCCCCCATGTCAGAACGTTTACAAAATGACGTGGATCCGATCGAAACTCGCGACTGGCTACAGGCGATCGAATCGGTCATCCGTGAAGAAGGTGTTGAGCGTGCTCAGTATCTGATTGACCAGCTCCTTTCTGAAGCCCGCAAAGGCGGTGTGAAAGTGGCAGCTGGCACAGGGGCGAGCAACTACGTAAACACTATTGCCGTTGAAGATGAACCGGAATACCCGGGCAATCTGGAACTGGAACGCCGTATTCGTTCAGCTATCCGCTGGAACGCAATCATGACGGTTCTGCGTGCGTCTAAAAAAGACCTCGAGCTGGGCGGTCACATGGCCTCCTTCCAGTCTTCCGCAACCATTTACGAAGTCTGCTTCAACCACTTCTTCCGCGCTCGTAACGAGAAAGACGGCGGCGATCTGGTGTACTTCCAGGGCCACATCTCTCCGGGCGTGTACGCACGTGCATTTGTTGAAGGTCGTCTGACTGAAGAGCAGATGAACAACTTCCGTCAGGAAGTTCACGGTAAAGGCCTCTCCTCTTACCCGCACCCGAAACTGATGCCGGAATTCTGGCAGTTCCCGACCGTTTCCATGGGTCTGGGCCCGATTGGTGCGATTTATCAGGCGAAGTTCCTGAAATATCTGGAACACCGTGGTCTGAAAGATACCTCTGAACAGACCGTTTACGCCTTCCTCGGCGACGGTGAGATGGATGAGCCGGAATCCAAAGGTGCGATCACCATCGCGACCCGTGAGAAACTGGACAACCTCTGCTTCATCATCAACTGTAACCTGCAGCGTCTTGATGGCCCGGTCACCGGTAACGGCAAAATCATCAACGAACTGGAAGGCATCTTCGCAGGTGCTGGCTGGAACGTAATCAAGGTGATGTGGGGTTCTCGTTGGGACGAGCTGCTGCGTAAAGACACCAGCGGTAAACTGATCCAGCTGATGAACGAAACCGTTGACGGCGACTACCAGACCTTCAAATCGAAAGATGGTGCGTACGTTCGCGAACACTTCTTCGGTAAATACCCGGAAACCGCCGCACTGGTTGCAGACTGGAGCGACGAGCAGATCTGGGCACTGAACCGTGGTGGTCACGATCCGAAGAAAATCTACGCTGCACTGAAAAAAGCGCAGGAAACCAAAGGCAAAGCAACTGTCATCCTGGCCCACACCGTTAAAGGTTATGGCATGGGCGACACCGCCGAAGGTAAAAACATCGCCCACCAGGTGAAGAAAATGAACATGGACGGCGTGCGTTATATCCGCGACCGCTTCAATGTTCCGGTGACCGATGAGCAAGTTGAAAAACTCTCTTACCTCACCTTCGCTGAAGGCTCTGAAGAGCACAAATATCTGCATGAACGTCGCCAGGCACTGAAAGGCTACCTGCCGTCACGTCAGCCGAACTTCACCGAAAAACTGGATCTGCCTGCGCTGGAAGACTTCTCTCAGCTGCTGGAAGAGCAGAACAAAGAGATCTCCACCACCATCGCCTTCGTTCGTGCCCTGAACGTGATGCTGAAGAACAAGTCGATCAAAGATCGCCTGGTTCCGATCATTGCCGACGAAGCGCGTACCTTCGGTATGGAAGGTCTGTTCCGTCAGATTGGTATTTACAGCCCGAACGGCCAGCAGTACACCCCGCAGGACCGTGAGCAGGTTGCTTACTACAAAGAAGACGAGAAAGGTCAGATCCTGCAGGAAGGTATCAACGAACTGGGTGCTGGCGCATCCTGGCTGGCGGCTGCGACCTCTTACAGCACCAACAACCTGCCGATGATTCCGTTCTACATCTACTACTCGATGTTCGGTTTCCAGCGTATCGGTGACCTGTGCTGGCAGGCAGGCGACCAGCAGGCTCGCGGCTTCCTGGTAGGTGGTACTTCTGGTCGTACGACCCTGAACGGTGAAGGTCTGCAGCACGAAGATGGTCACAGCCACATTCAGTCACTGACTATCCCGAACTGTATCTCTTACGATCCGTCTTACGCTTACGAAGTTGCGGTCATCATGCATGACGGTCTGCAGCGCATGTACGGCGAGAAACAAGAGAACGTTTACTACTACATCACCACGCTGAACGAAAACTACCACATGCCGGCAATGCCGGAAGGCGCCGAGGAAGGTATCCGTAAAGGTATCTACAAACTCGAAACCGTTGCGGGTAACAATGGTAAAGTTCAGCTGCTGGGCTCCGGTTCTATCCTGCGTCACGTTCGTGAAGCAGCGCAGATCCTGGCTAACGACTACGGCGTAGGTTCTGACGTTTATAGCGTCACCTCCTTCACCGAACTGGCGCGTGATGGCCAGGATTGTGAACGCTGGAACATGCTGCACCCGCTGGAAACTCCGCGCGTTCCGTACATCGCTCAGGTGATGAACGACGCTCCGGCTGTAGCATCTACTGACTATATGAAACTGTTCGCCGAACAGGTTCGTACTTATGTACCGGCTGATGATTACCGCGTACTGGGTACCGATGGCTTCGGTCGTTCCGACAGCCGTGAAAACCTGCGTCACCACTTCGAAGTTGATGCTTCTTACGTGGTTGTAGCAGCCCTGGGCGAACTGGCTAAACGTGGCGAAATCGACAAGAAAGTGGTGGCAGAAGCGATCACCAAATTCAACATCGATGCAGATAAAGTTAACCCGCGTCTGGCGTAAGAGGTAAAGAGACAATGGCTATCGAAATCAACGTACCGGACATCGGGTCTGATGAAGTAGAAATCACCGAGATTCTGGTCAAAGTGGGCGACAAAGTTGAAGCTGAACAGTCGCTGATCACCGTAGAGGGCGACAAAGCCTCTATGGAAGTTCCGTCTCCGCAGGCTGGCGTCGTGAAAGAGATCAAAGTCTCTGTCGGCGACAAAACCGAGACCGGTAAACTGATCATGATTTTCGATTCCGCCGACGGTGCAGCTGACGCTGCACCTGCTCAGGCAGAAGAGAAGAAAGAAGCCGCTCCGGCAGCTGCCGCACCGGCCGCTGCAAGCGCAAAAGACGTTCACGTGCCGGATATCGGCGGTGATGAAGTCGAAGTGACCGAAATTCTGGTGAAAGTGGGCGACAGCGTGACCGCTGAGCAGTCCCTGATCACCGTGGAAGGCGACAAAGCCTCCATGGAAGTTCCGGCGCCGTTCGCTGGCACCGTGAAAGAGATCAAAGTCAACACCGGCGACAAAGTCTCCACCGGTTCTCTGATCATGGTCTTCGAAGTGGCGGGTGCTGCACCGGCTGCTGACGCGAAACCGCAGGTCAAAGAAGAAGCGGCTTCTGCTCCGGCAGCGGCTGCGGGCGCGAAAGACGTTAACGTACCGGATATCGGCGGTGACGAAGTCGAAGTGACCGAAGTGATGGTCAAAGTCGGCGATAAAGTCTCTGCTGAACAGTCTCTGATCACCGTTGAAGGCGACAAAGCCTCGATGGAAGTCCCGGCACCGTTCGCGGGCGTGGTAAAAGAGCTGAAAGTGAACGTGGGCGACAAAGTCTCCACCGGCTCGCTGATCATGGTCTTCGAAGTAGAAGGCGCTGCGCCTGCCGCTGCTCCGGCAGCGAAACAGGAAGCGGCTCCGGCACCGGCTGCAAAAGCTGAGAAACCGGCTGCTGCGGCTCCGGCTAAAGCAGAAGGCAAATCTGACTTCGCAGAGAACGACGCTTACGTCCACGCAACTCCGCTGATCCGCCGCCTGGCGCGCGAATTCGGCGTGAACCTGGCGAAAGTGAAGGGCTCCGGTCGTAAAGGCCGTATCCTGCGTGAAGACGTTCAGGCTTACGTGAAAGACGCGGTGAAACGCGCGGAATCCGCACCTGCTGCCGCTACCGGCGGTGGTCTGCCAGGCATGCTGCCGTGGCCGAAAGTGGACTTCAGCAAGTTCGGCGAAATCGAAGAAGTGGAACTGGGCCGTATCCAGAAAATCTCTGGTGCTAACCTGAGCCGTAACTGGGTGATGATCCCGCACGTTACCCACTTCGACAAAACCGATATCACCGATCTGGAAGCGTTCCGTAAACAGCAGAACGCCGAAGCCGAGAAACGTAAACTGGACGTGAAATTCACCCCAGTGGTCTTCATCATGAAAGCCGTTGCTGCGGCCCTTGAGCAGATGCCACGTTTCAACAGCTCCCTGTCCGAAGATGGTCAGCGTCTGACGCTGAAAAAATATATCAACATCGGTGTCGCGGTTGATACCCCGAATGGCCTGGTGGTTCCGGTCTTTAAAGACGTGAACAAGAAGAGCGTGACCGAGCTGTCCCGCGAACTGACCGTGATCTCCAAGAAAGCGCGTGATGGTAAACTGACTGCCGGCGAAATGCAGGGCGGCTGCTTCACCATCTCCAGCATCGGCGGCCTGGGTACAACCCACTTCGCGCCGATTGTGAACGCGCCGGAAGTGGCTATCCTGGGCGTCTCCAAGTCCGCGATGGAACCGGTGTGGAACGGTAAAGAGTTCGTTCCGCGTCTGATGATGCCGATTTCGCTCTCCTTCGACCACCGCGTGATTGACGGTGCTGATGGGGCGCGCTTTATCACCATCATCAATAACATGCTGTCCGACATTCGCCGTCTGGTGATGTAATCGAAAAGCCGGCCTGACGGCCGGCTTTTTTCTGCTAATCTCATAGCGCTTTTGGGGTTATCAGGGGCAAAGGACAATTCGTTAGCCGTTTGTTGTTTCAAAAATGTTAACAATTTTGTAAACTGCGGGCGGATAGAACGTCCCGGTGGATGAAGGGCGACATGAAGTACCCCTGACCGCCGGAAATCAATAAGAGGTCATGATGAGTACTGAAATCAAAACTCAGGTCGTCGTACTTGGGGCAGGCCCGGCAGGTTACTCTGCTGCCTTCCGTTGCGCTGATTTAGGTCTGGAAACCGTCATCGTTGAACGCTACAACACCCTCGGCGGTGTTTGTCTGAATGTAGGTTGTATCCCTTCTAAAGCGCTGCTGCACGTCGCGAAAGTGATTGAAGAAGCTAAAGCGCTGGCCGAGCACGGCATCGTCTTCGGCGAACCGCAGACCGACATCGACAAAATCCGTACCTGGAAAGACAAAGTAATTAACCAGCTGACCGGCGGCCTCGCAGGTATGGCAAAAGGCCGTAAGGTCAAAGTGGTTAACGGTCTGGGTAAATTTACCGGGGCGAACACCCTGGAAGTGGAAGGCGAAAACGGCAAAACCGTAATCAACTTCGACAACGCCATCATCGCGGCGGGTTCCCGTCCGATTGAACTGCCGTTCATTCCGCATGAAGATCCGCGCGTGTGGGACTCCACCGGCGCGCTTGAGCTGAAATCCGTACCGAAGCGTATGCTGGTTATGGGTGGCGGCATCATCGGTCTGGAAATGGGCACCGTATACCATGCGCTGGGTTCAGAGATTGACGTGGTTGAGATGTTCGACCAGGTGATCCCGGCCGCAGACAAAGACGTGGTGAAAGTCTTCACCAAACGCATCAGCAAGAAGTTCAACCTGATGCTGGAAACCAAAGTGACTGCCGTTGAAGCGAAAGAAGACGGTATCTACGTTACGATGGAAGGCAAAAAAGCTCCGGCTGAACCGCAGCGTTACGACGCCGTGCTGGTCGCCATCGGCCGTGTGCCGAACGGTAAAAACCTCGACGCCGGTAAAGCGGGCGTGGAAGTGGACGACCGTGGCTTTATCCGCGTCGACAAACAGCTGCGCACCAACGTGCCGCACATCTTCGCTATCGGCGACATCGTCGGTCAGCCGATGCTGGCGCACAAAGGCGTGCATGAAGGCCACGTTGCCGCAGAAGTTATCGCCGGTAAGAAACACTACTTCGATCCGAAAGTGATCCCGTCTATCGCCTATACCGAGCCAGAAGTGGCATGGGTAGGTCTGACCGAGAAAGAAGCGAAAGAGAAAGGCATCAGCTACGAAACCGCCACCTTCCCGTGGGCAGCTTCTGGCCGTGCTATCGCTTCCGATTGCGCAGACGGTATGACCAAACTGATTTTCGACAAAGAGACGCACCGTGTTATCGGTGGCGCGGTTGTCGGCACCAACGGCGGCGAGCTGCTGGGTGAAATCGGTCTGGCGATCGAAATGGGCTGTGATGCAGAAGATATCGCGCTGACCATCCACGCGCACCCGACGCTGCACGAATCTGTTGGCCTGGCCGCAGAAGTGTTCGAAGGCAGCATCACCGACCTGCCGAACCCGAAAGCGAAGAAGAAATAACTCTCTTCACGCCGCTTACGCGTTCGAAACAAAGCAGCCTTTATGGCTGCTTTTTTTATGCCTGGAGAAAACCACCACATTTAGTAGGTAATTCCCTCTCAACCAATTGATAACGAAGCCGATAACTCACTTAAGAATAGTGTTGGCACGCTCGCCTCAGGCGGGCGGCCTGGCGTCGTCATGACATGGACTTTGTCTCTTATCCGCGTTTCATCGCTCCCGTCCTGCCTTTGCCGCATTTGTTGTTCTTCTGGTGTTCGAAATATAAAGGAATCGTTAATGTCTATTAAAAAACTCGCTGTCGTCGGTATGGTTCTGGCGGCATTTACCCTTTCCGGCTGTGGCGCGATGACGACGGCTATCAAAAAACGCAATCTGGATGTGAAAACCCAGATGAGCCAGACCATCTGGCTGGAGCCGGCTTCTGAGAAAACGGTATTTATCCAGGTGAAAAATACCTCTGATAAAGACATGAGTAATTTGCAGACTCTGCTGGCGAAAGAGCTGAGCGATAAAGGCTACAAAGTCACCTCCTCTCCGGATACGGCCTATTACTGGATCCAGGCGAACGTGCTGAAAGCGGACAAAATGGATCTGCGTGAAACTCAGGGCTACCTGAAAAGTGGTTACGAAGGCGCGGCGATTGGTGCCGGTCTGGGTGCCGGTATCACCGCCTATAACAGCAACTCCTCCGGCGCCGCGCTGGGTGTGGGTCTGGCGGCTGGCCTGATTGGTCTCGCAGCAGACGCGATGGTGGAAGATGTGAACTTCACTATGATCACCGACCTGCAGATCTCCGAGCGCAGCAAAGCGAAAGTGACCACCGATAATATCGCCGCCCTGCGTCAGGGCACCTCCGGTATCAAGCTGCAGACCAGCACCGAAGAGGGTAACCGCGCGAAATACCAGACCCGCGTGGTCTCTAACGCCAACAAAGTAAACCTGAAATTCGAAGAGGCGAAACCGGCTCTCGAAGCGCAGCTGGCAAAATCTGTCGCCAACATCATGTAAGTTGATTGCTGACATCTTAAAAAGCGGGCTCGGGCAACTGGTCCGCTTTTTTTATACGTAAAAGTGACGGGTGCCTGCTTTTCAGCCAAAAGCGATAAACCTTCGCCGCACGTTGCCGATGTTACTTATTTACTATTTCGGTGAGAGGGAGTTTCATCGCCATGATTAACGGCCTTAACCTTACTGCGCTACTGCCATCAGCCGCGCGGGTCAGTACCCCGGCGCGAGTGGGCATTGCCGCACCCGCATCTGTAAACAAAGCATCTCCCGCGGATGACGCCTCGACAAAAGTGATGTTTGGCAGCCAGACGTCGGAGATCGCCGCCGTCTATTCGCTGATGCCCAAGAAAGTGAACCCGGCGATTGCCGAGCAGCAGCATAGCCAGATTCAGGGGCTGATGGGGCTGGCTTCTGGCGGCACCTCCATCTCCGCTTTCGTCACGCTTGGCAGCACGCTGCTGAGCAATCTGAATGATAACCGTGGCGATGTCGTGCAGACGCTGCGCGGTGCGGATATGGGCATTGCCCGCGCGGCAAATGACTCCGCCATCAGCATGGATATCGTCACCCAGTCCGGCACCAAAGTGCAGCTGGTGATGAGCCAGCAGGATGACGGCATGACCGTTCAGCTGAAAACCGATGGCGAAGCGCTCAATGACGACGAAGCCGCCGCCATCGCAGGCCTCGGTAAAGCGCTGGGGGAGACCCTGAGCGGCCTCGGCAAGCAGCAGCCGCAACTTGATATCAGCGGCTTAACTCAGTTTGATACCCGCCTGCTGAAATCGGTGGATCTGAAAACCGACCTGCGTAACGACGACAAGTCGTTGCAGTCGCTCAATTTCCATGCGGATAACAAAACGCGCTCCACGGCTTATGAAGATGGCGAGTTCTCGCTGAAAATGAGCAGCGATATGGCGCACTCTGCCTTTGCCGGCAACGCCGCGCAGCAGCAAATCGCCTTAAGCGCGTGGGATAGCAAATTCGATAAAGCGCGCACTGCCGGGCAGGGCAATTATGACCAGATGGCAGCGATGAAGGCGGTCTTCCGCGCGCTTAACAGCAATACCAGCGCTGAAACAATGCCTGTCGTGGCGACGAATGCGATCCGCATCGGCGATAACGGCGCGTCACAGCTGAGCGGTTTGAATGATTTCTCGCTCTCGCTGACGCAGACGGAGAAGTCGGTCAACCCGGCGAAGTTGCAGGAGAAAGATCGCTTTGCCTACACCGCCTCGCAGTCAACGGAAGCCAACGCCCACAGCGACAGCTCCAAGAGCGTGAAGCAGACGACGCGCAGCAATCTGAGCGCCGCATGGCACCAGGCGATCGATCCGTCGATTCCGCTGGCGTTGGGCACGCAGAAATCCTCACAAAGCTACTACTACCATGTGGTGGAAAACAGCGAGGAGAACAGCACCACGCTCAACTACAACGGACGCGGCCAACTGGCTAACGTTCAGCACCATCAGCAGGTAGATAACCGTGAAACGGTGAAAAAGTACCTGCTGGGCAAACTGGTTGATGAGAGCCTGAACCCGGAGAAATACAGCCGTAGCTGGGGGCTGGACATTCTCGGCAAGCTTTAACATTGTCTTAACGTAACGGCTCTGCGGAGCCGTTTGTTTTCTCGGCGGTTCGAGGATTATTTTTCGCTAAACCCCTCTGCCGTCGGCTTTATGCCATCTGTAACGATTCAGCCGGGATTTAATGTTGCTTTTTTGTAAACAGATTAACACCCCCTGAAATTCCTGCTATGCTGCCCGGCGCGGTTCGCGGATTTACCCTACAAACTGCTGTCTCACAGGAGCGTGAAGAGAAACGCCTGCCGCATTATGACAATGAGAGCGAGGAGAACCGTCGTGCTAGAAGAATACCGTAAGCACGTAGCTGAACGTGCTGCTGAGGGGATTGCGCCAAAACCATTAGATGCAACCCAAATGGCCGCGCTTGTCGAGCTGCTGAAGAGTCCGCCTGCTGGCGAAGAAGAATTCCTGTTAGACCTGCTGGCTAACCGTGTCCCGCCCGGTGTTGATGAAGCCGCCTATGTAAAAGCGGGTTTCCTTGCAGCGGTCGCCAAAGGCGACGCGACCTCCCCACTGGTTAGCCCTGAAAAAGCCGTTGAACTGCTGGGCACCATGCAGGGCGGCTACAACATCCATCCGCTGATTGAAGCCCTGGATAACGACGCGCTGGCACCGATTGCTGCCAAAGCCCTCTCCCATACCCTGCTGATGTTCGATAACTTCTACGACGTGGAAGAGAAAGCGAAAGCGGGCAACGCCTACGCCAAACAGGTGATGCAATCCTGGGCGGATGCTGAATGGTTCCAGAGCCGTCCGCCGCTGGCCGAGAAGATCACCGTTACCGTCTTTAAAGTGACCGGCGAAACCAACACCGATGACCTTTCACCGGCACCGGATGCCTGGTCGCGCCCGGATATTCCGCTGCACGCGCTGGCGATGCTGAAAAACGCCCGTGAAGGGATCGAACCGGATCAGCCGGGCAGCGTTGGCCCGATCAAACAGATCGAGGCGCTGGCGCAGAAAGGCTTCCCGCTGGCCTACGTCGGCGACGTCGTTGGTACCGGCTCTTCGCGTAAATCCGCCACCAACTCGGTGCTGTGGTTTATGGGCGACGACATTCCGAACGTGCCGAACAAGCGCGGCGGCGGTCTGGTGCTCGGCGGCAAAATCGCGCCTATCTTCTTCAACACCATGGAAGATGCCGGTGCGCTGCCGATTGAAGTTGACGTTTCTGACCTGAACATGGGCGACGTGATTGACGTTTACCCGTTCAAAGGCGAAGTGCGCAACCACGAAACCGGCGAACTGCTGGCGACCTTTGAACTGAAAACCGACGTGCTGATTGATGAAGTGCGCGCCGGTGGCCGTATCCCGCTAATCATCGGTCGTGGCCTGACCACCAAAGCGCGTGAAGCGCTGGGTCTGCCGCAGAGCGAGATCTTCCGTCAGGCGAAAGACGTGGCGGAAAGCAGCCGCGGCTATTCGCTGGCGCAGAAAATGGTTGGCCGCGCCTGTGGCGTAGAAGGTGTTCGTCCGGGCGCGTATTGCGAACCGAAGATGACCTCCGTCGGCTCGCAGGACACCACCGGTCCGATGACCCGTGATGAGCTGAAAGACCTGGCGTGCCTCGGCTTCTCTGCCGATCTGGTAATGCAGTCCTTCTGCCACACCGCGGCCTATCCGAAGCCGGTTGACGTCACTACCCACCATACGCTGCCGGACTTCATTATGAACCGTGGCGGCGTGTCGCTGCGTCCGGGCGATGGCGTTATCCACTCCTGGCTGAACCGCATGCTGCTGCCGGATACCGTTGGTACCGGCGGTGACTCCCACACCCGTTTCCCGATTGGTATCTCCTTCCCGGCGGGCTCTGGTCTGGTGGCATTTGCCGCTGCGACCGGCGTGATGCCGCTGGATATGCCGGAATCAGTGCTGGTGCGTTTTAAAGGCAAAATGCAGCCGGGCATCACCCTGCGCGATCTGGTTCACGCTATTCCGCTGTATGCCATCAAACAGGGCCTGCTGACCGTTGAGAAGAAGGGTAAGAAAAACATCTTCTCCGGCCGTATCCTGGAAATTGAAGGCTTGCCGGATCTGAAAGTCGAGCAGGCGTTCGAGCTGACCGATGCCTCCGCTGAGCGTTCTGCCGCGGGTTGCACCATCAAGCTGAACAAAGAGCCGATTATCGAGTACCTGACCTCCAACATCGTGCTGCTGAAGTGGATGATTGCTGAAGGCTACGGCGACCGCCGTACGCTGGAGCGCCGTATCCAGGGCATGGAGAAATGGCTGGCGGATCCGCAGCTGCTTGAAGCGGATGCGGACGCAGATTACGCGGCGGTGATCGATATCGATCTGGCCGAAATCAAAGAGCCGATCCTCTGCGCGCCGAACGATCCGGACGATGCGCGTCTGCTCTCTGATGTGCAGGGCGAAAGCATCGATGAGGTGTTCATCGGCTCTTGTATGACCAACATCGGTCACTTCCGCGCCGCCGGTAAGCTGCTGGACAGCCATAAAGGCCAGCTGCCGACCCGCCTGTGGGTTGCTCCGCCGACGCGTATGGATGCCGCGCAGCTGACCGAAGAGGGCTACTACAGCGTCTTTGGTAAGAGCGGTGCGCGTATCGAAATCCCGGGCTGCTCCCTGTGCATGGGTAACCAGGCGCGTGTGGCAGACGGTGCGACCGTCGTTTCAACGTCGACCCGTAACTTCCCGAACCGTTTAGGTACCGGCGCGAACGTCTTCCTGGCCTCTGCGGAGCTGGCAGCCGTCTCGGCGCTGATCGGCAAGCTGCCGACGCCGCAGGAGTATCTGACCTTTATGGATCAGGTGGATAAAACCGCCGTGGATACTTACCGCTACCTCAACTTTGACCAGCTTGATCAATACACCGACAAAGCTGAAGGCGTGATATTCCAGACCGCCGTCTAAATAAAAAAGCCACTCTTCGGAGTGGCTTTTTTTTCCCTTCCTTCCCGTCCCCGCGCTTTTTTTCCTGTATGGTGCTGCGATAATTAAAGCACTGGCGGCTCTCTGGCCCCCATGAGGAGCAATGATGGATTACGAATTTCTGCGCGATGTCACCGGTGGCGTCAAAGTGCGCATGTCGATGGGGCACGAAGTGATCGGCCACTGGTTTAACGAAGAGGTGAAAGAGAACCTCGCCCTGTTGGATGAAGTGGAGCAGGCGGCGCAAACGGTGAAGGGCAGCGAGCGCTCGTGGCAGCGCGTCGGCCATGAGTATACGCTGTGGCTGGATGGTGAAGAGGTGATGATCCGCGCCAATCTGCTGGAGTTTACCGGCGACGAGATGGAAGAGGGGATGAACTACTACGATGAGGAGAGTTTATCCCTCTGCGGCGTGGAGGATTTTCTTCAGGTGGTGGCCGCTTACCGGCAATTTCTCAAGCAGCGCTAATCGGGGAGCGTCCCTGCTCCCGCTGCGCATTTACACGGCCGGGATGTTACGGCCGTAGTAGATCTCGCGCATCTCTTTCCACAGCGCTTCCGTGATCTCTTTCCGCTCCTGCGGCGTCAAATCTTCCGGTTTGGTATGGAACATGTAGTGCTTAAGGTCGAACTCCTTAAGCAACATTTTGGTATGGAAGATGTTTTCCTGGTAAACATTCACATCCATCATGTCATACAGCGATTTCATATCGTCAGACATAAAGTTCTGGATCGAATTAATCTCGTGGTCGATGAAGTGCTTCATGCCATTCACGTCGCGCGTAAAGCCGCGCACGCGGTAGTCGACGGTCACGATGTCCGACTCAAGCTGGTGGATCAGGTAGTTCAGCGCTTTCAGCGGCGAAATCACCCCGCAGGTTGAGACTTCAATGTCGGCGCGGAAGGTGCACAATCCGCCTTCAGGGTGGCTTTCCGGGTAGGTGTGCACGCAAATATGGCTCTTATCCAGATGCGCGACAACTGCTTCCGGCAGCGGCCCCGGATGTTCTGTTTTGTCGATCAGGTGCGGGTCGACCGGCTCTTCGCTAACCAAAATCGTCACGCTCGCACCCTGTGGCTCGTAGTCCTGGCGGGCAATATTCAAAATGTTGGCGCCAATGATGTTACAGGTCTCCGTCAGGATCTCCGTCAGGCGGTTGGCGTTATAGAGTTCATCAATATAGGCAATATAGCCGTCGCGCTCTTCGGCGGTTTTGGCGTAGCAGATATCGTAGATACAAAAACTCAGGCTTTTGGTCAGGTTGTTAAAGCCATGTAGTTTAAGCTTTTTCAATTTTTCTCACCCCCTTAGCGTCACTGTGCAGACAGTGCATCGTGTAGATATTGTGGCAGAGCGAATGCTGCCGTATGGATTGCCGGATTGTAGTAACGGCAGGTCAGTGCGGCGGTGTGGAAACGCGCGGCGATAATCTCCGTGGAGAGCGAGCGCAGCGCTTCGTTATCCGTCGCCCAGGCAAAGGTCATAATGCCGCCGTAATAGGTCGGGATTGCCGCCTGGTAGAAGCTGACATCGGCAAAGTAGTGGCCCAGTTTGCGATGGCTGCCGACGGCTTCCTCCTGCTGTAAGAAGCAGACGCCGTTCTGCGCGACAAAAATCCCGCCGGGATTGAGGCAGCGCTTGCACCCTTCATAAAACGCCGAGGTGAAGAGGCTCTCGCCCGGACCGACAGGATCGGTACAGTCAGAGATAATCACATCGAAGGTTTTTTGCGTGTGGTTGACGAAGTTGACGCCATCATCAATCACCAGCTCAAAACGCGGGTCGTCGTAGGCACCGGCGTTGTGTTTTGGCAGGTACTGGCGGCAGAAGGAGACGACGCCTGCGTCGATCTCTACCATGGTGATGGTTTCAATATTTTTGTGGCGGGAGACTTCGCGCAGCATCGCGCCGTCGCCACCGCCAATGATCAGCACATGCTTTGCGTGACCGTGCGCCAGCAGCGGAACGTGAGTCATCATCTCGTGATAGATAAACTCATCGCGTTCGGTGGTTTGTACCACGCCATCCAGCGCCATCACGCGGCCAAAGGCGGCGTTTTCGAAGATAATCAGATCCTGATGATCGGTCTTCTCGTGGTAAAGCACCTTATCAACGGCAAAGTACTGACCAAAGTTGTCGTGCAGCGTTTCTTGCCAAATGGTGTTGTCGGCCATTCGTCGCTCCTTTGTTAACATCCGTGAAAAACGGGCGCAACATGATAGCCAACTCTGGAGAACGATGCACGGTCAAAAGATAGGCGCTATTTCACGTAGGCGAGCAGACTCAACGAGTCACGGGCAAGGGCCTTACACTTTTTCGCCGTTGGAATGCCGATGCCGCTCAGATCGCGGTAGCTCTCTTCGCCCAGCGCTTTCATGTTCCAGCTATCGTAGTTGCTGAGATCCCACTGATTTTGCTGGGCAAAAAAGACCAGCGCACGGCGGATCTGCCCGTTAGGTAAGTTGTTATAACCGCAGTCATTTTTCAGAAAAACAAACACCGCCGTCAGATCGGCCATGTCTTCAGCTTCAGATTCACTCAGGGCATAACTATTGGCGGAGACAGCGAGCAGGCTGCCAAGGATGATACTTCTGAAAAACGTTTTCATTCTCTCTACCACGGCGTAACGGAAATTAAACGTTAGCACAGTCCAGTTAACGCGACGATATTTATTATCGTCTGCTTTCTTGACCTTCCGGCAGGGGAAAGGTTTACGCTTAAAGCATCGCCGACTCTTGATAAGGATATACCCATGCAACGTCGAGATTTCCTTAAATATTCCGCGCTCCTGGGAGCCGCCAGCGCGCTGCCGCTCTGGAGCCGCTCGCTCTTCGCCGCCACCCGGCCCACGTTACCCATTCCACCGCTGCTTGCCCCCGATGCAGAGAGCCGCATCGTCTTAACGGTGCAGGCGGGAGAGAGCCAGTTTGCGCAGAAAAGCGCGACAACCTGGGGTTATAACGGCGCGTTGCTGGGGCCTGCCATTCAGCTGCGTCAGGGAAAAGCGGTGACGGTGGATATCCGCAATCAGCTTGCTGAAGAGACCACCGTGCACTGGCACGGTCTCGAAGTGCCGGGCGAGGTCGACGGCGGGCCGCAGGGCGTGATTAAGGCGGGCGGTAGCCGGACGGTGACCTTCACGCCCACGCAGCAGGCCGCCACCTGCTGGTTCCATCCCCATCAGCATGGCAAAACCGGGCGTCAGGTGGCGATGGGGCTCGCCGGGTTGGTGCTGATCGAAGATGACAACAGCCGCAAGCTGCGCCTGCCGCAGCAGTGGGGCATCGATGATGTGCCGGTGATCGCGCAGGACAAAAAATTTACCGCGCAGGGGCAGATTGATTACCAGCTCGATGTGATGAGCGCGGCGGTGGGCTGGTTTGGCGATACACTGCTCGCTAATGGTGCCGTCTACCCGCAGCATGCGGCTCCGCGCGGCTGGCTGCGCCTGCGTCTGCTCAACGGCTGTAACGCGCGCTCGCTCAATTTTGCCACCAGCGATAAGCGCCCGCTCTATGTCATCGCCAGCGACGGCGGGTTGCTGAGTGAGCCGGTTAAGGTGACGGAGCTACCGATGTTGATGGGCGAGCGCTTCGAGGTGCTGGTGGATATCAGCGACGGCAAGCCTTTCGATCTGCTGACGCTGCCGGTTAAGCAGATGGGGATGACCGTCGCGCCGTTTGATAAGCCGGTGCCGGTGCTGCGTATTCAACCGTTGCAGGTGACCGCCTCGGGCGATCTGCCGGATACGCTTGCTTCGCTGCCCACACTGCCTTCGCTTGAGGGCTTAACTCAGCGCACCCTGCAACTGTCGATGGATCCGATGCTCGATATGATGGGCATGCAGGCGCTGCAGCAGAAGTATGGCGACGGCGCGATGGCAGGCATGGGAATGCATCACAACGATATGCACGGGATGCAGATGGATCATGGCCATATGGATCACGGCAGCCAGGGGTTTGATTTCCACAATGCCAACCGTATCAATGGCAAAGCGTTTGATATGGCGACGCCGCAATTTGCGGTACAAAAAGGGCAGTTTGAGCGCTGGGCGATCTCCGGGGAGGGGGACATGATGCTGCATCCGTTCCATATTCACGGTACGCAGTTCCGCATTCTTTCCGAAAACGGCAAGCCGCCGGCGGCGCATCGCGCAGGCTGGAAGGATACGGTTAATGTGTACGGTGCGCGCAGCGAAGTGCTGGTGCGCTTTGATCATGCGGCAGCGAAAGAGTTTGCCTATATGGCGCACTGCCATCTGCTGGAGCATGAAGATACCGGCATGATGCTCGGCTTTACCGTCGCGTAAACTGCGCCCGGCAAAAATGCCTGATGGCGCTGCGCTTATCAGGCCTACGGTTCTGCGATCGGTTTCGGGGTTTTGTAGGCCGGATAAGGCGCCAGCCGCCATTCGGCAATGCGTTGCGATTTGACAATAAAAAAGCCCGGCAGCGCATGCATGCCGGGCTTTGTTTTGTAGGCCGGATAAGGCGTTAGCCGCCATCTGGCAATATGACAACTGAGTGCTTAATTACTTCGCGTCATCCGGCAGAGCAAACGCCACGATGTAATCACCCATCTTGGTACCAAACGAACCGTGACCGCCTGCGGAGATGACAACGTACTGCTTGCCATTCACTTCATAGGTCATCGGCGTTGCCTGACCACCCGCTGGCAGACGACCTTCCCACAGTTTGTCACCGTTGGTCATGTTGTATGCGCGCAGGTAGTTATCCGCTGTACCGGCAATAAACAGCACGTTACCGGCAGTGGAGATCGGGCCGCCAAGCATCGGCATACCGAGGGTAAACGGCACTTTAATCGGCATCGGGAACGGCAGGCTATCCTGCGGCGTACCGATACGTTTTTTCCATGCTACCTGGTTGGTTTTCAGATCCAGCGCAGAGATATAACCCCAGGCTGGCTGTTTGCACGGCAGGCCAAACGGAGAGAGAAACGGATTCAGCGTTACGCCAAACGGCACGCCATACTGCGGCTGAATACCGGATTCCGAACCGGTGCCTTTCGCATCTTTCGGCGGCTCCATCGGGTTGTTTGGACCACGCGGGATCAGCTTGGAGACAAACGGCAGCGCCATCGGGTTGGCAATCGCCACCTGGCGGTTTGGATCGACGGAGATACCGCCCCACTCAAACATGCCAAGGTTACCCGGGAAGACCAGCGTACCCTGTTCAGACGGCGGAGTGAAAATGCCTTCATAACGCATCTGGTGGAACATTACGCGGCACACCAGTTGGTCGAACATGGTGGCACCCCACATATCCGCACCGCTCAGATCTCTCTTCGGACGGAAGCTCAGATCGGAGAAGGGTTGGGTTTTGGTGACGTAATCGCCTTTCGCTGCGCCCTGCGGAACCGGTTTTTCCGGTGCCGGCACAACCAGTTCGCCGTTACGGCGATCCAGCACGAAGATGTTACCGGTTTTCGCCGGAGCATAAACGACCGGCACTTTCTTACCGTTCACATCGATATCCGCCAGCGTCGGCTGGGACGGCATATCCATATCCCACAGATCGTGGTGTACGGTCTGATAGCTCCACACCAGCTTACCGGTGGTCGCATTCAGCGCAACAATGGAACTGGCGTAACGCTCCTGCTCCGGCGTACGGTTACCGCCCCAGATATCTGGCGTGGTAACGCCCATCGGCAGGTAGACCATATCCAGCTTCGCGTCATAGGCCGCTGGTGCCCAGGAGTTCGGCGAGTTAAGGGTGAAGTGGTGTTCATCCGCCGGGATTGCATTCGGATCTTTCGCGCCCGGATCGAAGGCCCACAGCAGCTTACCGGTGTTGATATCGAAACCACGAATCACACCAGACGGCTCACGAGTAGAGAAGTTATCCGTTACCGCACCGGCAATGATAATCACTTTATCGGTGACGATCGGCGGTGAAGTCGGCTCATACATCCCCGGCGTGGTAACCGGCATGTTGGTCTGCAGGTTGAGGATACCTTTGTTAGCAAAGGTGTCACACAGCTTGCCGTTATCGGCGTTCACTGCGAACAGGCGACCGTCGTTCACCGGCAGAATGATGCGGCGCGGACAGTTAGCCACCACGTCCGGGCTAGCGTTTTCCGCCGTCGCTTCGTGGTAAGAGACACCACGGCAGGTGACGTGCTGGAAGGACGGATCCGCGTTCAGCTGCGGATCGAAGTGCCACTTCTCTTTACCGCTTGCCGCATCAAGTGCGAACAGACGCTGGTGCGCGGTGCAGAGGAACAAGGTGTCGCCCACTTTAATCGGCGTCACTTCGTTGGTGATTTCACCCGGATCGTTCGGCAGCTTCAGGTCGCCGGTGCGGAATACCCAGGCTTCCTTCAGGTTCTTCACGTTATCCGCGTTAATCTGCTTCAGCGGGGAGTAACGCTGGCCTTCCTGGTTACGGCCATAAGCTGGCCAGTCGCTATCGGCAACGTTGGAGATCGGTGCAGCAGGCGTTGAGTCGGCGCTCAGGGTGCCGTTGATCTCCTGCGGGTCGTTAAAACCGGCCCAGGTCAGAATACCGCCGCTAATCAGCAGTACCGCTAACAGAGCAGCAACCGCGCCGCGGGCAGGAATAATCAGGCGACGCCAGACAAATGGCAGAATCAGCCAGATACCGAAGAAGACAAGAATATCGCTACGTGGGGTCAGCGCCCAGAAGTCGAAGCCGACTTCCCAAACGCCCCACAGCATGGTGGCAAGCAGCAGGGCCGCATAAAGCCAGAGCGCGGAACGCTTCCCTTTCCACAGCAGCCAGGTCACACCGAGCATCACCAGGCCAGCGATGGGGTAGTACCAGGAGCCGCCGATGGAGACCAGCCAGACACCACCGATTAAAAGATACAGCCCGCAGAAGGCTGCAAAGATCGTCGTCAGCATTATCAATAGCCGCGACCGTTGCGATTTTGTTTCTGCCATAAAAGGAATACTCATCAGTTTGTTAAATTTTTGATAGCAACTAATTATAGGTGTTAACAAGTGTGATCGTCATCACAAATCGAGCTTTCTCGATGCATGCCCACCTGAATTGGTTTTGCTGGTATACTTCACGGCTTGCGTTTCAATCACCGGTTTAAGCGATTGGTGTTGAATTATTTGCTTCTAAAATCATATGGTTAGTTAATATGAAACACAAAGTTGAAGTGATGATCCCGGAAGCGGAGATCAAAGCACGCGTCGCCGAACTGGGTCGTCAAATCACTGAACGTTACAAAGATAGCGGCAGCGAGATGGTGCTGGTGGGGCTGCTGCGCGGCTCGTTTATGTTTATGGCCGATCTCTGCCGTGAAGTGCAGGTCTCCCATGAAGTCGATTTTATGACCGCCTCCAGCTACGGCAGCGGCATGTCATCGACCCGCGATGTGAAAATCCTCAAAGATCTGGATGAAGATATTCGCGGCAAAGATGTATTGATTGTTGAAGACATTATCGATTCTGGCAACACGCTGTCGAAAGTGCGCGAGATCCTGAGCCTGCGCCAGCCGAAATCGCTGGCGATCTGCACCCTGCTGGATAAGCCGTCCCGACGCGAAGTAGATGTCACCGTCGAGTATGTCGGTTTTTCGATTCCGGATGAGTTTGTGGTGGGTTACGGAATTGACTACGCTCAGCGCTATCGCCATTTGCCCTATGTCGGCAAAGTGGTAATGCTGGACGAATAAAAAATCGGGGCCGACGGCCCCGATTGTTATTTATGATTAATGTGCTTCTGGCTGATGTTCTGTACACCCGTGCGGTAACGCTGTTCCAGCGTTTCGCGGTTGGTGGCAGTCACTTCCAGATCGCGCAGCAGGCCATCATGGATGCCGTAAGCCCAGCCGTGAATGGTCACGTTCTGGCCGCGTTTCCAGGCGGATTGCATAATCGTTGAGTGGCCAAGGTTATAAACCTGCTCCATGACGTTCAATTCGCAAAGCGTATCGAGACGACGTTCTGGCGGCATTTCGCCGAGCAGCGAGCTATGTTTAAACCAGATGTCGCGAATGTGCAGCAGCCAGTTGTTGATAAGACCCAGTTCCGGGTTTTCAACCGCAGCCTGAACGCCGCCGCAGCCGTAGTGGCCGCAGATGATGATGTGTTCAACTTCCAGCACATCAACGGCGTATTGCACAACGGAGAGGCAGTTCAAGTCGGTATGGATGACCAGGTTGGCCACGTTACGGTGAACAAACAGCTCGCCGGGTTCAAGGCCAGTCAGGCGCTCAGCCGGAACGCGTGAGTCTGAACAGCCAATCCACAGAAAGCGCGGCTTTTGTGCCTGCGCCAGCGTTGCAAAAAATCCTGGATCTTCCTCGACCAGCATTTTTGACCATAGTGCGTTGTTGCTGATGAGTGTATCTATGTCTTTCATAGCGCTTTGCGACCTGTAAGCAAAATAAGTGCGAGGCCTAATATAGGTCAACTCTTTCTCTTTTAAAACCACACATCGAGTGTAAGAAAATAGGTAAGTGATAATTCATGACCATTGCACTGGAGCTTGAGCAGCTTAAAAAAACCTATCCGGGCGGCGTTCAGGCGCTGCGCGGAATCGATCTGCAAGTCGAGGCGGGAGACTTCTACGCCCTGCTTGGGCCGAACGGCGCGGGCAAGTCGACCACCATCGGCATTATCAGCTCGCTGGTGAACAAAACCTCTGGCCGGGTCAGCGTCTTTGGCTATGACCTGGAAAAAGATGTAGTGAACGCCAAACGCCAGCTTGGGCTGGTGCCGCAGGAGTTCAACTTCAACCCGTTTGAAACCGTACAGCAGATTGTCGTCAACCAGGCGGGCTACTACGGTGTCGATCGTAAAGATGCCTTAGTGCGCAGCGAAAAGTACCTCAACCAGCTTGATTTGTGGGGAAAACGCAATGAACGTGCGCGCATGCTCTCCGGCGGTATGAAGCGCCGTTTGATGATTGCCCGCGCGCTGATGCACGAGCCAAAACTGCTGATCCTTGATGAGCCAACGGCAGGTGTCGACATCGAACTTCGCCGTTCAATGTGGGGCTTTTTGAAAGATCTGAACGACAAAGGCACCACCATTATTCTCACCACCCACTATCTGGAAGAGGCGGAGATGCTGTGCCGCAATATCGGCATCATCCAGCATGGCGAACTGGTGGAGAACACCTCAATGAAGTCGCTGCTCTCCAAGCTTAAATCGGAGACCTTTATCCTCGATTTAGCGGCGAAAAGCGCGCTGCCGAAGCTGGAAGGGTATCAATATCGACTGGTAGATACGTCAACGCTCGAAGTGGAAGTGCTGCGCGAGCAGGGGATCAACAGCGTCTTTAGCCAACTGAGCGCGCAGGGGATCCAGGTATTAAGTATGCGTAACAAAGCCAATCGCCTTGAAGAGCTGTTCGTTACGTTGGTGCATGACAGGAAAGGAGAGGGCGCATGATGCAGCTTTATTGGGTGGCGCTGAAGAGTATCTGGTACAAAGAGATCCAGCGTTTTATGCGTATCTGGGTGCAGACACTGGTGCCGCCGGTGATCACCATGACCCTCTACTTTATTATTTTCGGCAACCTGATCGGTTCGCGTATCGGTGAAATGCACGGCTTCACCTATATGCAGTTTATCGTTCCGGGTCTGATCATGATGGCGGTGATCACCAACGGCTATGCCAACGTCGCCTCCTCCTTCTTTAGCGCCAAGTTCCAGCGCAACATTGAAGAGTTGCTGGTGGCACCGGTGCCGACGCATGTGATTATCGTCGGCTATGTTGGCGGCGGCGTGGCGCGCGGCCTGTGCGTTGGCGTGCTGGTAACGGCGGTATCGCTCTTCTTCGTGCCTTTCCAGGTGCACTCATGGCTGTTTGTCGGGCTGACGCTGCTGCTTACCGCAGTGCTCTTCTCGCTGGCCGGTCTGCTGAATGCGGTGTTCGCCAAAACCTTTGACGATATCAGCCTGATCCCGACCTTTGTGTTGACCCCGCTGACCTATCTCGGCGGCGTCTTCTACTCCCTGACGCTACTGCCACCATTCTGGCAGGCGCTGTCACACCTGAATCCGATCGTCTATATGATCAGCGGTTTCCGCTTCGGCTTCCTCGGGATCAGCGATGTGCCGCTGGTCACCACGGTCGGCGTGCTGGTGGTCTTTATCCTCGGTTTTTATCTGACCTGCTGGTATTTGATTCAGCGCGGGCGCGGGCTGCGTAGCTAACGGTAATCCGGCTGTTTTCAGCATTATTCTAAAAAACAATAAGATCGCTTCGGCGATCTTATTGTTATGCATGAACAGCAATTAATTGTGTTTTAAAGACATTCTTATTTGATCGCCCGATTCTAATCGGTAATCACAATAAGTGAGTCCATTATTTCGTGTGGGCTGATTCATCGCATTTAAGAGTTCTTTTACTTTACTGCCAATGATGGCCATCGGATCGAATCCTTTCCATTTACAGTTAGTGGCTGATGGAGAGCAATAAACCATGCTTGAAATCCCATCACTGTCCGTTTCCACTCCCGTTGACGTTATGCTTCCTTTTGCCGGGCATTGAGCCGCGAAAGCCGCGCCTGAAACGCATGAAAAACTTAAAAGCAGAGCGAGAATAATAGCTTTATCCATGTTCATGATATTTCCTTAGTCCATTATTAAGGTGCAATTGCAGAGTGAAAATACACCAAGAAAGCGTTAATACAAAATTCAGGAAGCAGCTGATTATATTGCCTTGTCGCTTTTAATTTCACTTTCCCGGTATATAAATCTGCCTTTGGTTTTTGCTATGGCTTTACTGGCTGGTGCAAAACGCATCACCGCTGAATTTAAGACACAGGCTATTGGTCAGTTTATCCAGCAAAATAATTTGATTGCTGAAATGTCTGAACGAGCGGAATCATCTATTCCGAACCTGACGCCCCCTGCTCCAAAAAGCAATCCGCAGAGTTAGCCCACTTTTTGACCTAAACAAAGCCATTAAATCCCTCAGGTTTTGTTACAATCACGCCACTTTCCTAACGCGGTTCGTCTCATGTCTCGTTTGATTGCCTTTCTCTTTCTGTTGCTGGCCGGCAGCGCCTCTGCCGCCATTATCAGCGAACAAGCTGTTCCTGCACGTTATCTGCAAACTACCGAAGATGCCGACATCTGGGCGCAGGTG
Organism: Kosakonia sp. CCTCC M2018092; assembly: GCF_003864115.1. NCBI lineage: Bacteria > Pseudomonadati > Pseudomonadota > Gammaproteobacteria > Enterobacterales > Enterobacteriaceae > Kosakonia > Kosakonia sp. CCTCC M2018092. The sequence continues at coordinate 3,863,678 of NZ_CP034225.1, read as the reverse complement.
GGCGATAAGGTGATTACCGTCGGCAATATTCGCGCCGGGCAGATTATCGGCGTGGTGCCGGGCGAGGAGGATTACTATGCCTTTCGCTTCGGCTTTGGCTCGGGGTTTATTGATAAAGGCCATCTCGGCACGGTAACGGGCAACAAGCGCGTACAGGATAGCCTCGGGGATCTCAATAAGCCGCTTAGCAACCAGAATCTCATCACCTGGCAGGATACGCCGCTCTACAACGCGCCGGATAAAACCAGCCCGCAGTTCGGCACGCTGGCGCAAAACCTGCGCTACCCGATTATCGATAAGCTCAAGGATCGCCTGAACCAGACCTGGTTTCAGATCCGCATTGGCAACCGGCTGGCGTGGGTCAGCAGCCTCGATGCGCAGGAAGATAACGGCCTGCCGGTGCTGACCTACCACCACATTTTGCATGACGAAGAGAACACCCGCTTTCGCCACACTTCCACTACCACTTCGGTTCGTGCCTTTACCAACCAGATGACGTGGCTGCGCGACCAGGGTTACGCCACGCTGTCGATGTACCAGCTGGAAGGGTATGTGCGTAACCGCATGAACCTGCCTGCCCGCGCGGTGGTGATCACTTTTGATGATGGGCTGAAGTCCGTCAGCCGCTACGCCTACCCGATCCTGCGCCAGTATGGTTTTAAAGCGACGGCGTTTATTATCTCGTCGCGCATCAAGCTAAAGCCGCAGAAGTGGGACCCAAAATCGCTGCAATTTATGAGCGTGTCGGAACTTAACGGCATTCGTGACGTGTTTGATGTGCAGTCACACACCCACTTCCTGCACCGGGTCGACGATGCGCGCCATCCGATCCTTTTTAGCCGCAGCTATCACAACATTCTGTTTGATTTTAAACGTTCGCGCCGCGCGCTGGCGCAGTTCAACCCGCATGTGCTCTATCTCTCTTACCCGTTTGGCGGTTATGACGATAAAGCGGTGAAAGCGGCAAATGATGCCGGTTTCCATATGGCGGTAACCACGGTGCGCGGGAAGGTGAAGCCGGGGGATAATCCGTTCTTGTTAAAACGGCTCTATATCTTACGGACGGACTCGCTGGAAACGATGTCGCGGCTGATCAGCAATCAGCCGCAGGGGTAGGGCATCAGGCAACCTGAACCGGCACGGCTTTCGCGGTGCGTTTCATCTCGTTGTCGCCGTCAAAATAGGCCACTTTCGGCTGCCAGCTGCGGGCCACGTCATCAGGCATGGTGACGTAGCTGGCGATAATCAGAATATCGCCGACATCCGCACAGTGCGCCGCCGCGCCGTTAACGGAGATAATGCGCGAGCCGCGCTCACCGGCAATCGCATAAGTAGAGAAGCGCTTACCGTTGGTGACGTTGTAGATATCAATGGCTTCGTATTCAAGGATACCGGCCGCTTCCAGGAAATCCTGGTCGATGGCGCAGGAGCCTTCGTAATGCAGGTCGGCCTGCGTCACTTTGACGCGGTGGAGCTTGCCTTGCAGCATAGTGCGAATCATAAGTTGAACCTTCGTTACTGAGAGTAAAGCCGAAACGGGGAGACGGCTCCCTGCTTAACCCCGTCTGTTGTTGCCGCGCCTTAACCGGCGCAGCGTTCTGCCAGATTATTTCTGGGTCAATTCAACCACTTTGTTGTCGATAAGCCGCGCCTGGCCGAGCCATGCCGCCATCAGAATCACCGCGCGCTCGCTGCTCTCTGTCACTTCAAGCAGCGTGTCCGCATCGCGGATCTGAATATCATCAGCGCGGAAACCGGCTTCGTTAACCTGCTGCTCCGCCAGCGCCACCAACTCTTCGATATCGCGCTCGCCCGCCTGTAATTTATCAGCGATGGCGTTCATCACTTTGCTCATTCCCGGCGCGATTTTACGCTGGTCAGCGGTGAGGTAGCCGTTACGCGAGCTGAGCGCCAGGCCATCTTTCGCCCGCACGGTTGGTACACCGACAATCTCAATGTCGTAGCCCATATCCGCCACCATTTTGCGGATCAGCTGCAACTGCTGGTAATCCTTCTCGCCGAAGCAGGCGATGTCGGGCTGGACCAGGTTAAACAGCTTGCTGACGATGGTGGAGACGCCGCGGAAATGACCGGGACGGCTGGCACCTTCCAGCATCGTCGAGATGCCCGGAACGTCAACGTAGGTCTGGCCTTCCGTACCCTGCGGGTAGATATCCGCAGGCGCGGGGGCAAAGACGAAATCGACTTTGCGTTTGTTCAGCTTTTCGCAATCTTCCTGCAAGGTGCGTGGGTAGCGCACCAGGTCATCCTGGCGGTCAAACTGCATCGGGTTCACAAAGATGCTTACCACCACCACATCGGCGCGCAGTTTCGCTTCCTCAACCAGCTTCATATGACCATCGTGCAGGTTGCCCATGGTCGGCACCAGCGCAATGCGTTTTCCTTCCTGACGCAGGCGGCGAATATGCTGGCGCAGTAGCGGCAGGGTTTCAATAATCAACACAACAAGGCTCCTTAATGGAAACTGTGCTCTTCGCCCGGATAGGCTCCGGACTCGACTTCAGCCACATACTGCCTGACCGCGGCACGCATGTCGCCTGCTTCATTGAGGAAATTTTTGGCAAATTTTGGAATATGTCCACCGGTAATGCCGAAGGCGTCATGCATCACCAGAATCTGTCCGTCGGTCACATTGCCTGCGCCAATACCAATCACCGGAATGGTTAACGCCTCAGTAATGCGTTGCGCCAGTGCAACCGGCACACACTCCAGCACCAGCAGCTGCGCGCCTGCCGCTTCCAGCGCCAGCGCATCCTCATACAGGCCCTGCGCTGCATCGCCGCGTCCCTGCACTTTATAACCGCCGAATATGTTGACCGATTGCGGGGTTAAACCGAGGTGTCCGCACACCGGCACCGCGCGTTCGGTGAGCATTTTCACCGTCGGTGCCAGCCAGCGGCCGCCTTCGATTTTCACCATATTGGCACCGGCGCGCATCACCGCAGCCGCGTTCTCAAACGCCTGTTCAGGGGTGGCGTAGGCCATAAACGGCAGATCGGCGAGCAGCAGGCAGGCGGGTGCGCCGCGGCGAACCGCCTGGGTGTGATAAGCAATGTCGGCTACCGTCACCGGCAGTGTAGAGTCGTGCCCTTGTACCGTCATGCCTAACGAATCGCCGACCAGCATCACGTTGATCCCCTCTTCGGCAAAGAGTTTGGCGAAGCTGTAGTCATAGGCGGTGATGGTGGCGAAGCGGCGCTTCTCCTGCTTACATTTCAGCAGCCACGAGAGGGTCGTCGGTTTCATAGCGTTTCCTGATAGTCGAAGGCGAATCTGGCGCATTCTAAGCAGCAACATTCAGGGGGGCAATGACTTTAGGCAACCCGTTGATGCAGGTCACCTTTTCAGGCGGGGTTACCAGGCGTGAGGTTTTGGCGCGTTCAGCCGCGTCAGCACGGCCTGTAATGATTCGCCATCGGGGAAATGCAGGTCCGGCGCGATCTCAAACAGCGGCCACAGCATAAAGCCGCGGTTTTTCATGTCGTAGTGGGGAATGGTCAGGCGCGCGGTCTGCACCGTCATCTCGCCAAACAGCATAATATCGAGGTCGAGGGTGCGCGGCCCCCAGCGCTCGGCTTTACGCACGCGCCCCTGTTGCAACTCAATACGCTGCGTATGATCGAGCAGGATCTCCGGCGCAAGCGTTGTTTCCAGCGCCACGGCGGCGTTGAGATAGTCAGGCTGATCCGGCGGACCGAGCGGGGGAGTGCGGTAAAGCGAGGAGCACGCCACGATCCGGCTGTCGGGGATCTCCCCCAGCGCGGCTATCGCGGCGTTCACTTGATCGAGCGGCGAGGCGAGATTGCTGCCCAGCGCGATAAAGGCCAGCGTCACGCACTGCCCTCACGGCGCGGAGCGCGTTTACGCGGACGGCGATGACGACGGCGCTCGGCCGGCTCTTCACCTAAATCATCAAGCATATGTTTTTGCGCTGGCGGTGCAGAGACCTGGAACTCGCCCCACCATTTTGTCAGGCGTTGCAGTTCAGCGTTGTTTTCCGCCTCGGCGCGCAGTGCCAGCAGATCGTATGAGGCGCGGAACTTCGGATGCTCCATCAGTTTCCAGGCGCGTTTGCCCTGGCGACGGGACATACGCAGCTGCAACTGCCAGATATCACGAACCAGCGTAGTGATGCGTTTCGGGATCGCCAGCGAGCGGCACGCTTCGTCGAGCACGTCGTTCATCGCCAGTGCGAAGGCGTCGTAGTAAGCCAGCCCGCCCTCCTGGGTGATACGCTGCGCGTTCTCCAGCAGCGGATACCAGAACATGGCGGCAAACAGAAACGCCGGGTTAACGCGCATATCGTTGTGAATGCGGTTATCGGTGTTCTTCAGCACCTGGGCAATAATGCGCTCCATCGGGCTGTCGCCGCGCTCGGTAAAGCAGCGGGTGATAATCGGAAAGAGCGGCTGGAAGAGGCCATATTCGCGCAGCAGCTGGTAGGTTTCGTAACCGTAACCGGCCTGCAACAGCTTCAGGGACTCTTCAAACAGACGCGCCGGCGGCACGTCGTTAATTAAGGTTGCCAGACGCGGGATCGGCTCGGCGGTCTCTTCGCTGATCTGCATGCCCAGCTTGGCGGCGAAACGCACCGCGCGCAGCATGCGCACCGGATCTTCGCGGTAGCGGGTTTCCGGGTTGCCGATCAGGCGGATGGTGCCCTCTTGCAGATCGCGCATGCCGCCGACGTAATCACGTACGGTAAAGTCGGCAACGCTGTAATAGAGGCTGTTAATGGTGAAGTCACGACGCTGGGCATCTTCTTCAATTGAGCCGAAGATATTGTCGCGCAGCAGCATGCCGTTCTGGCCGCGCTGGGAGATGGTGCGATCGGTTTGTTGATCGTCATGATGACCACGGAAGGTCGCCACTTCGATAATCTCCGGCCCGAACATCACGTGTGCGAGGCGGAAACGGCGACCCACCAGGCGGCAGTTGCGGAACAGCTTGCGCACCTGATCCGGCGTGGCGTTGGTGGTGACATCAAAATCTTTTGGTTTTTTGCCCAGCAACAAGTCGCGCACACCGCCGCCTACCAGGTAAGCTTCATAGCCCGCTTTATTCAGACGATAGAGCACTTTGAGCGCATTTTCGCTGATATCTTTGCGGGAAATAGCGTGCTGCTCACGCGGGATAACCGCCATCTGCGGTTTGGCCATTGCCTCAACGGCCATGCTCTCTTCGCGGCTTAGCACCTTGCGGCAAAAATTAGCGACTCGGGTAAAAATAGTACACCTCGGTAGTGTCAGACGTCATCGGGACAAAAAAATAGCGGCTAATCATAGCTCAGCGCGAAGCATTTGAGAATGCTGTATTCGCATCGCCTGTTACAGGTACGCGTGAAAGCGACCAGTTCGCCACCGCCTTTTCCAGCAGAGTCTCCAGCGAGAGATCCTGCCACTCTTTTGTTACATCCTGGTTCATAAATTGTAAAGCACGGATCAACACGGGACGCGGATCGCCCTCCGGCAGGGCAGGCGCATGGTTCTGCTTGGAGAGCTTATCCCCTTGTTCATTAAGGGCTAATGGCAGATGAACATACTCGGGTGTCGGCCAGCCTAATTGTTGATAAAGGGAGAGGTGCCGCACCGTTGGCACAATCAAATCTGCCCCGCGTACGATCTCCGTCACACCCTGAAAATGGTCATCGACCACCACGGCGAGGTTATAAGCAAATAATCCATCGCGGCGGTGAATAATAAAATCTTCGCGTGCCAGTTTCTCTTCGGCGACGATGCGCCCGCGCAGGCGGTCGGTAAACTCCAGCACCGGCTGGCGTTGCAGCAGGCGGACCGCGGCGTTTGCCGGGCCATGATTGAGGGTGCGGCAGTGGCCATCATAGAAACCGCCCACGCTTTGAATGCGCGCCCGCGTGCAGGTGCAGAAGTAGCTCAGCCCTTCACGGTGCAGCCGCGCCAGCACTTCCCGGTAAGCTTCATGTCGCCGGGATTGCCACAGTACCTCACCGTCCCAGTGCAGGCCGTAGTGTTCCAGCTGACGCAAAATCGTCTTTGCCGCACCGGGCACTTCGCGGGGAGGATCGATATCTTCAATCCGCACGCGCCAGATACCACGCTGAGCACGGGCTTGCAGATAGCTGCCGAGGGCGGCAATTAACGAACCAAAATGCAGTTCACCGGATGGGGATGGCGCAAAGCGCCCGATATAGTGTGATTCAGGCATATCGACAGGCAAAAAAGTACAGGGCGGGCGCGTTCGCCGCCGCATAAGAGACGCCCCGCATTTGCGGGGCGTCTTGGGGAATGCCGGGGGTTAGCCCGCCATCTGTTTTTCGCGGATTTCCGCCAGGGTTTTGCAGTCGATGCACAGGTCGGCAGTCGGACGCGCTTCCAGACGACGGATACCAATTTCAACGCCGCAGGATTCGCAGAAACCGAAATCTTCGTCTTCTACTTTTTTCAGCGTTTTTTCGATCTTCTTAATCAGCTTGCGCTCGCGATCGCGGTTACGCAGTTCGAGGCTGAACTCCTCTTCCTGAGCAGCACGGTCAACCGGGTCCGGGAAGTTAGCCGCTTCGTCCTGCATGTGCGTAACGGTGCGATCGACTTCATCCCTAAGTTGATTGCGCCAGGCTTCAAGAATCCGCTTGAAGTGCGCCAGCTGGGCTTCGTTCATATACTCTTCGCCCGGTTTCTCTTGATACGGCTCCACCCCAGCGATGGCGAGAATACTCAGGGACGATGTTTTACGGTTTTGCCCTTCTTGCATGTTGCTTCTCCTTAACACGCACTATCGATCCCCGTACGGGGGAAAAATCAGGCCGCTATAAATAGCAGATGCTTTTACGGATGGCAAATATCCATACGTAACACTTGACAACCCTGTGAAGAAAAGCGTATTTGCGCACGCGACCAAATCACTTATTCGTCAGGCGCTTGCCTTAAAGCGAGAACGGTAGCGGCAAGCTAAGACTCATATTATCGGCAGAAAGTTCCGCTTTATAAGCAATAACTTCCACCCCATTTTGTTGCGCTTCACTCAATAATCGTGCGTATTCCCCATCAATATGGCGCGCGGGTGCGAAATGTTCAACGGCGGAGTGCAGAATGGCAAACAAGATCACCGCACGGTCACCATTGGCCGCAACGCTCATCAACTCCCGTAAATGCTTCTGCCCGCGCAGTGTGACCGCATCCGGGAAATAGCCTGACTGCTGCTCGGCGAGCGTGACCGATTTCACTTCAATATAGCAGTTGCGGCGATCCTCCGCCTGTAACAGAAAATCAATTCTGCTGCGCTCCGCACCATATTTCACTTCGCTTTTCAGCACGCTATATCCCGTTAACTCAGGCAGGCGCTCAGCGATAATCGCCTCTTTCGTTAACATATTTGCCCGCTGAGTATTAACGCAAATAAATGCGCCCTGTTGCGTTTCAGTTAATTCCCAGGTGTGGGCATATTTACGCTTCAGATTTGTTGAGGTGGAATACCAGACCCGATCGCCAGGCGTCGCGCAACCGGTCATCGCGCCGGTATTCGGGCAGTGCAGCGTCAGGGTTTCGCCTTCGGGCGTCACCACATCCGCCAGAAAGCGTTTATAGCGCGTCACCAGCGTGGCGGATTGTAGCGGCGGGGTGAATTCCATATCTCTTCCTTAATATGTTCGTGGCTCAGGACGCGCCGAAATGATTACTCCCCGCTAAGGGACCAGCGCTTCAGGGCGGTGTAACGGGTACGCCCGTTGAGAAACTGCGACTCGTAGAGCGCAAACTCCGTGACCGGAAAAGACCAGCGAAAACCCGGCGGCGGGAGCGAAACCGCGTGGCTGGCGTCGCGCAGCAGCGTGATGTGCGGGTGAAAAGGCTGCGGGCTTTGATAGCAGCCGCTGCGTGCTGCCTGCGCGCGCAGCATATCCGCCAGTTGCAGTAATCCGCGCGGCGGCTGGCGCGAACCGAGCCACACCACGCGCGAGCGCAGCCACTGCCCGGCATCATCCAGCGTCAGCGTAAAGCCCGGCTGGCGAATGCGCCCGGCCAGCGTCTCCAGCGCCTTCTGTTTCTCGGCGCTGATATCGCCCAGAAAGGCCAGTGTCAGATGTAAATTGGCGGCGGCAATTGGCCGTCCCGCTTCCGGCGCGAAGTGCTGCGCGCGCCACTGCACAAGTTGCTGCTGGATATCGGCGGGCAGTTCGATGGCAAAAAAGAGCCTTTTTGATGCGGGCATAGTGTGCTCGAGGTCAAGAATATGTGGGGATGGTATACTGCTGCTCCTCTTCTGTTAACCCCTGGAGCGTTTGTGTCCTTACTGCCGGTTGCCGCCGTTCTGCCCGATCTTCTCTCTGCGCTGAAAAATGCGTCCCAGGTGCTGCTGAGCGCCCCGACCGGTGCCGGGAAATCGACCTGGCTGCCGCTGCAACTGCTGCAACAGAATATAGTTGAAGGGAAAATTTTGCTGCTCGAGCCACGACGTCTGGCGGCGCGCAACGTTGCGCAGCGGCTGGCGGAGCTTCTTAATGAGCAACCCGGCGACACAGTGGGTTACCGCATGCGCGCCGACACCTGCATCGGCCCGAATACCCGTCTTGAAGTGGTCACCGAAGGGATCCTCACTCGCTTGCTGCAAAACGATCCGGAGCTAAATGGCGTCGGGCTGGTGATCCTCGACGAGTTCCACGAGCGCAGTCTACAGGCCGATCTTGCGCTGGCGCTGCTGCTTGATGTGCAGCAGGGACTGCGGGAGGATCTGAAACTCCTGATTATGTCCGCGACGCTGGATAATGAGCGTCTACACTCGCTGTTGCCGGATGCGCCGGTGATCGTCTCCGAAGGGCGCTCCTTCCCGGTTGAACAGCGCTACCAGTCGCTGCCCGCTCATCAACGTTTTGATGAGGCGGTGGCGCAGGCCACGGCTGAGCTACTGCGCAACGAGCCGGGTTCGCTGCTGCTCTTTTTGCCAGGCGTCGGCGAGATTCAGCGCGTGCAGGAGCAACTGGCGTCGCGCGTCGGCAGCGATGTGCTGCTCTGCCCCCTGTATGGCGCGCTGCCGTTAAGCGAACAGCGTAAAGCGATTCTGCCTGCGCCCGCCGGCAAGCGAAAAGTGGTGCTGGCGACCAATATTGCCGAAACCAGCCTGACCATTGAAGGGATCCGGCTGGTGGTGGACAGCGCGCAGGAGCGCGTTGCCCGTTTTGATGCCCGCAGCGGCTTAACGCGCCTGATTACCCAGCGCATCAGCGTGGCGTCGATGACCCAGCGCGCCGGACGCGCCGGGCGTCTGGAGCCGGGCATCTGCCTGCATCTGATTGCCAAAGAGCAGGCGGAGCGTGCGGCGGCGCAGAGCAGCCCGGAGATCGTCAATAGCGATCTCTCCGGCCTGTTAATGGAGTTATTGCAGTGGGGCTGCCAGGATGCTGCCCAGCTTAATTGGCTGGATCTGCCGCCTGAGACTAACCTGGCGGCGGCGCGCAGGCTGCTGACGCAACTGCGCGCGCTGGAAGAGGGGCGTTTAACGCCGTTTGGCATGAAAATGGCGGCGCTCGGCAACGATCCGCGTCTGGCGGCGATGCTTTCGAGCGCGCAGGGCGATGATGAGATTGCCACCGCCGCGAAGCTTGCGGCGATCCTCGAAGAGCCGCCGCGCGGCAGTAATAGTGATTTGAGCGCCGCCTTCTCGCGCCAGCAGGGGAACTGGCAGCAGCGCGCGCGCCAGCTGGCACGCAGGCTGAAGAGCAGCGGCGGCGAGCCGGATATCAGCGCACTGGCACCGCTTCTCGCCTGCGCGTTTGCCGATCGTATTGCGCGCCGACGCGGCCAGCAGGGGCGCTACCAGCTGGCGAACGGTTTAGGTGCAACGCTGGATGCCGATGACGCGCTAAACCGTCACGAATGGCTGCTCGCGCCATTGCTGTTGCAGGGGAGCCAGTCGCCGGATGCGCGTATATTACTGGCGCTGCCGCTGGATATCGACGCGCTTGTTGCCCAATGCCCGCAACTGATTACCCAGTCCGACAGCGTCGAGTGGGATGAAACGCTCGGCACCCTGAAAGCATTTCGCCGTCGGCAAATTGGGCAACTGACGCTGAGCGCGCAGCCGCTGGCGAAGCCCTCTGAAGAGGAGTTGCACCAGGCGATGCTAAACGGTATTCGCGAAAAGGGGCTGCGGGTGCTGAACTGGACAAGCGAAGCGGCGCAGTATCGTTTACGCTTACTCTGCGCCGCGAAGTGGCTGCCGGAGTTCGACTGGCCCGCCGTTGATGACGCCTCGCTGCTCGACACCCTTGAGGCGTGGCTGCTGCCGCAGATGGGCGGCATTCGTTCGTTGCGCGATTTACAGACCCTTGATGTGGGGCAGGCGTTGCAGCAGGCGCTGCCGTGGTCGTTGCGTCAACGGCTGGATAGTGAGCTGCCTGGGCATTACACTGTGCCGACCGGAAGCCGGATAGCCATCCGATATCATGAAGATAACCCGCCTGCGCTGGCGGTGCGGATGCAGGAGATGTTCGGTGAAGCCACCACGCCGACTATTGCGCAGGGGCGTGTGGCGCTGGTGCTGGAGCTGCTTTCGCCTGCCCAGCGGCCGCTGCAAATTACGCGTGATTTAGGCGCGTTCTGGGCCGGAACCTACCGCGAGGTGCAAAAAGAGATGAAGGGGCGCTACCCCAAACATGTCTGGCCGGACGATCCAGCGAACACCGCGCCGACGCGGCGAACGAAAAAGTATTCATAGTGCTGATGCGTATAGCGTCATTCAGCAGTGGTATAAATTGAGAGAGTTCTTCTTCTGCCTGTGGGCCGAAGAGCTGAGAATCGGGCCCTTGCGCCTGAACGTTGCGGAGAGTAAAGCATGGCGGGGAATGACCGCGAGCCAATTGGACGCAAGGGGAAACCTGCGCGCCCGGCAAAAGAGAAAATCAGTCGTCGTCGCGTTCGTGATGAAGAGTATGACGAATACGATGATGAAGAGGAAAACGCAGTGCCGAAAAAGGGAAGAGGCAGAGGCAAGAAGCCCCGCGGTAAACGCGGCTGGTTCTGGCTGCTGCTGAAAATTTTCATTGTTTGCGCAGTGCTGTTTGCCATTTATGGCGTCTATCTGGATCAGAAAATCCGCGCCCGTATCGACGGTAAAGTGTGGCAGCTGCCTGCCGCCGTCTATGGCCGTATGGTCAACCTCGAGCCGGATATGGCCATCAGCAAAAATGAGATGGTCAAGCTGCTGGAGGCGACGCAGTACCGCGAAGTGACCAAGATGACGCGTCCCGGTGAGTTCACCGTGCAGGCGAAAAGCATCGAGATGATCCGCCGTCCGTTTGATTTCCCGGACAGCAAAGAGGGCCAGGTGCGCGCGCGTCTGACTTTTGACGGTGATCGCCTGGAGACGATTGAGAATATGGACAGCAACCGCCAGTTCGGTTTCTTCCGTCTCGATCCGCGCCTGATCACCATGCTCTCTTCGCCGAACGGCGAGCAGCGCCTGTTCGTTGCGCGTAACGGTTTCCCGGATCTGCTGGTCGACACGCTGCTGGCGACGGAAGACCGCCACTTCTACGAGCATGACGGCATCAGCTTCTACTCCATTGGCCGTGCTGTGCTGGCGAACCTCACCGCAGGTCGCACGGTGCAGGGGGCAAGTACGCTGACCCAGCAGCTGGTGAAAAACCTCTTCCTCAGCAGCGAGCGCTCCTACTGGCGTAAAGCCAACGAAGCCTATATGGCGCTGATCATGGATGCCCGCTACAGCAAGGATCGCATCCTTGAGCTCTATATGAACGAGGTCTACCTCGGTCAGAGCGGCGATAACGAAATCCGCGGTTTCCCGCTGGCGAGCCTCTACTACTTTGGCCGTCCGGTGGAAGAGCTGAGCCTCGATCAGCAGGCGCTGCTGGTCGGGATGGTAAAAGGGGCGTCGATTTACAACCCGTGGCGTAACCCGAAACTGGCCCTTGAGCGCCGTAACCTGGTGTTGCGCCTGCTGCAACAGCAGAGCGTGATTGACCAGGAGCTGTATGACATGCTCAGTGCCCGTCCGCTTGGCGTGCAACCTCGCGGCGGGGTAATCTCACCTCAGCCAGCCTTTATGCAGATGGTGCGCCAGGAGTTGCAGAGCAAACTTGGCGATAAAGTTAAAGATCTCTCCGGCGTGAAGATCTTCACCACCTTTGATTCGGTGGCGCAGGATGCCGCCGAAAAAGCAGCGGTGGAGGGCATTCCGCTGCTGATCAAACAGCGCAAGCTGTCGGATCTGGAAACCGCGATGGTGGTAGTCGATCGCTACACTGGTGAAGTGCGCGCGATGGTGGGCGGTGCGACACCGCAGTTTGCCGGTTATAACCGTGCCATGCAGGCGCGTCGCTCTATCGGCTCACTGGCGAAACCGGCGACCTACCTGACGGCGCTGAGCCAGCCGAACACCTATCGCCTGAATACCTGGATTGCCGATGCGCCGATTTCGCTGCGCCTCTCCAACGGCCAGGTGTGGTCGCCGCAGAATGACGATCGTCGCTTCAGCGGTCAGGTGATGCTGGTAGATGCGCTGACGCGCTCGATGAACGTGCCGACCGTTAACCTCGGCATGGCGGTAGGCTTACCGGCGGTAACGGACACCTGGGAGAAACTTGGCGCGCCGAAAAATCAGCTGAACGGCATGCCGTCAATGCTGCTGGGTGCGCTCAACCTGACGCCGATTGAAGTGGCGCAGGCCTTCCAGACCATCGCCAGCGGCGGTAACCGCGCGCAACTCTCCGCGCTGCGTTCGGTGATTGCTGAAGATGGCACGGTGCTCTATCAGAGCTACCCGCAGGCGGAACGTGTGGTGCCTGCTCAGGCGGCCTACATGACGCTGTGGACCATGCAGCAGGTGGTTCAGCGCGGAACGGGTCGCCAGCTTGGTGCGAAGTATCCGGGCCTGCACCTGGCGGGGAAAACCGGTACCACCAACAATAACGTTGATACCTGGTTTGCCGGTATCGACGGGCGTGAAGTGACCATCACCTGGGTTGGCCGCGATAATAACCAGCCGACCAAGCTGTATGGTGCCAGCGGCGCAATGGCGATTTACCAGCGTTATCTGCAAAATCAGTCGCCGATCCCGCTGGATCTGACGCCGCCGGAGGACATCACCAACATCGGCGTTGATGATATGGGTAACTTTATCTGCGGCGGCGGTGGCGTACGCCAGCTGCCGGTCTGGACCACTAATCCGGACGCGCTGTGCCAGCAAAGTCAGATGATGCAGCCGCAAACGGGCAACCCGTTCGATCAGTCGACGCAGCCGCAACAGCAGCAACAGCCGCAGCAACAACAGCCGCAGCAGGAGCAGAAGAGCGACGGCGTCGCGGGCTGGATTAAAGATATGTTCGGCAGTAACTAGCCATAAAAAGCCCCGGTTCAGCAGACCGGGGTTTTTATTTTGTCCTTTCTGATACATTCAAATAACGCCGCGTTAAATTCCTTTCTTCATGCAATTAACATCCTGCTTTTTCAGCGCTTAATTTTTCCCGCTTAAGCCCCGCCGGGCGGCATTGCGCTTGCTATGCACAGAGCGCTTCGCATATTATTCTGCGGTCATAATAATAATTCTCGTTTACGTTAACGTTCACTTACTGAATCAGAGATACACTCATGGCGCGTCCAACAACTGCTCAGCCAGTCACTTTTACGCTGCGTACTCTCGCAGTCGTAGTAGCCACAGCGGTTAGCGGCATGTCTGTTTATGCACAGGCTGCCACCACCTCAAAAGAAGAAACTATCACCGTCACCACCGCCGCGCCGCAAGAGAATGCGTGGGGGCCGGCGGCGACTATCGCGGCGAAACATACCGCGACCGCAACAAAAACGGATATGCCGCTGGAAAAAACGCCGCAGTCCATTTCTGTCGTCACCGCTGAAGAGATCGCGCTGCATCAGCCGAAATCGGCGAAAGAGGCCCTGAGCTACACGCCTGGCGTCAGCGTGGGCACACGTGGGGCTTCCAATACTTACGATCAGCTGATCATCCGCGGTTTTGCCGCTGATAACCAAAGCCAGAATAACTACCTCGACGGCCTGAAGTTGCAGGGCAACTTCTATAACGACGCGGTGATCGAGCCCTATATGCTGGAACGCGTTGAGTTGCTGCGCGGGCCAACCTCCGTGCTCTACGGAAAAAGCAGCCCCGGCGGCCTGATGAATATGGTCAGCAAGCGCCCGACCACCACGCCGCTGCATGAAATTCAGTTTAAAGCCGGTACCAACAGCCTTTTTCAGACCGGGTTTGATTTCAGCGATGCGCTGGATGACGACGGTGTTTACTCCTATCGCCTGACCGGCCTGGCGCGCTCTGCTAATGCGCAGCAGGACGGGAAAAAAGAGCAGCGTTATACCATCGCGCCCTCCTTTAGTTGGCGGCCGGATGATAAAACCAACTTCACCTTCCTCTCCTATTTCCAGAATGAGCCTGACACCGGCTATTACGGCTGGTTGCCGAAAGAGGGAACCGTTGAACCGCTGCCAAACGGCAAACGCCTGCCGACCAGCTTTAACGAAGGTGCGAAGAACAACACTTACTCCCGTAACCAGAAGATGGTCGGTTACAGCTTTGAGCACGCCTTCGACGATACCTTTACCGTGCGCCAGAACCTGCGCTACGCCGAGAACAAAACCTCGCAAAACAGCGTCTACGGCTACGGTATGTGCTCTGACCCGCTCTACACCGCCGATGCAAAAAACAGCCCCTGTGCCAGCATCGCGCCGTCGCAGTGGAACCACTACCTGACGCGCCAGTATGTGATTGATAACGAGAAGTTGCAGAACTTCTCGGTCGATACGCAGTTGCAAAGCACCTTTGCCACCGGATCTGTCGACCATACGCTGCTGACCGGCGTCGACTTTATGCGTATGCGCAACGATATCGACTCGTGGTTTGGCTATGCGGGATCTGTCGCGCCATCGGATATCTATAACCTCGATCGCGGCGATTTTGATTTCGCTGCCCACTCTGGCCCGTCTGGCGCTTACCGCATTCTTAACCGCCAGAAACAGACCGGCCTCTATGCGCAGGATCAGGCGCAGTGGGAGAAGGTGCTGGTTACGCTCGGCGGCCGTTACGACTGGGCGAAGCAGAGCGCGTTTAACCGCGAGACTGGCATCACCACAACCCGTGATGATAACCAATTCAGCTGGCGCGGCGGCGTTAACTACCTGTTTGATAATGGCGTCACGCCTTACTTCAGCTACAGCGAATCTTTCGAACCGTCGTCCACCTCCGGTGCGAATGGCGCGATCTTCGCCCCGTCGAAAGGCAAGCAGTATGAAGCCGGAGTGAAATACAGCCCGAGCGATCGGCCGATTGTGCTGACCGGCGCGCTCTATCAGCTGACCAAGAGCAACAACCTGATGGCCGACCCTGCGGGATCGGTCTGGTCAGTCGAAGGCGGTAAAGTGCGTTCGCGCGGCGTGGAGCTTGAAGCCAAAGCGGCACTCTCCGCCAACCTGAATGTGGTCGGCTCTTATACCTATACGCAAGCGGAATACACCACCGATACCAAACAGAAAGGTAACACTCCGCCGCAGGTGCCAAAACATATGGCTTCGCTGTGGGGAGATTACACCTTCTATGATGGCACGCTCTCCGGCCTGACGCTGGGTACCGGCGCGCGCTTCACCGGCTCAAGCTTCGGCGATCCGGCGAACTCGTTTAAAGTCGGTAGCGCCACCGTCGTTGATGCGCTGGTGCGTTACGATCTGGCGCGCTTCGGTATGGCGGGCTCCAATGTGGCCCTGCACGTTAATAACCTGTTCGACCGTGAGTATGTCGCCAGCTGCTTTAACAGCTACGGCTGCTTCTGGGGCGCTGAACGTCAGGTGACGGCAACCGCAACCTTCCGCTTCTAATCTTTCTCTTCGGGCACGGTTCGCCGTGCCCTCTGACAAGTTGGCAACCATGCAGGAAAACAAAACGCTTCCCGATACCACCTTTCAACTGAATGATGTCACCTTTCGCGTGCCGGGACGCACGCTGCTGCATCCGCTGTCGTTGACCTTCCCGAGCGGGAAAGTGACCGGCCTGATTGGTCATAACGGCTCGGGTAAATCGACGCTGCTGAAGATGCTTGGCCGCCATCAGGCGCCCTCTGAGGGCGATATTCTGCTCGACGGGCAGCCGCTGGAGAGCTGGAGCAGCAAATCCTTCGCCCGCAAAGTTGCCTATCTGCCGCAGCAGCTGCCGCAGGCGGAAGGGATGACCGTGCGCGAACTGGTGGCGATTGGGCGGTATCCGTGGCACGGGGCGCTGGGGCGTTTTGGTGTGGCTGACCGCGAGAAAGTGGAGGAGGCGATTGCGCTGGTCGGTTTAAAACCGCTGGCGCACCGGCTGGTGGATAGCCTCTCCGGTGGCGAACGCCAGCGTGCGTGGATTGCCATGCTGGTGGCACAGGATAGCCGCTGCCTGCTGCTTGATGAGCCGACCTCCGCGCTTGATATCGCCCATCAGGTCGATGTGCTGGCGCTGGTGCACCGCTTAAGCCAACAGCGTGGCTTGACGGTAATTGCCGTGCTGCACGATATCAATATGGCGGCGCGCTACTGTGACTATCTGGTGGCGCTGCGCGGCGGTGAGATGATCGCCGAAGGCGCACCGGAGGCGTTAATGCGCGCCGAGACGCTGGAGCAGATTTACGGTATCCCGATGGGGATCCTGCCGCACCCGGCCGGTGCCGCGCCCGTGAGCTTTGTCTACTGATGGCCGCTATACCTGCAATCAGCCGTCGGCGTTTACTGACGGCAATGGCGCTGTCGCCGCTGCTCTGGCAGATGCGAAATGCGAAGGCTGCGAGCGTCGATCCGCAGCGCGTCATCGCTCTTGAGTGGCTGCCGGTCGAGCTGCTGCTGGCGCTGGGCGTGGTGCCCTACGGCGTCGCCGATGTGCAAAATTACAATACCTGGGTCAACGAACCGTCGCTGCCAGCGTCGGTCATTGATGTTGGCCTGCGTACCGAACCGAACCTCGAACTGCTGACGCAGATGAAGCCGTCGCTGCTGGTCTGGTCGGCGGGTTATGGCCCCTCCGAAGCGAAGCTGGCGACCATAGCGCCGGGGCGCGGGTTTACCTTCAGCGACGGTAAAAAGCCGCTGGCGATGGCCCGACGCTCACTGAACGAGATGGCGCAGTTGCTCAACAAAGAGCCACAAGCGAAACAGCATCTCGCGCAGTTCGATGCCCTGATGAGCGCTACAAAGCCGCGCTTTGCCCGGCGCGGCGACCGCCCGTTGCTGATGATTACGTTGCTCGATCCGCGCCATGTGCTGGTATTTGGTGCCAACTGCCTGTTTCAGGAAGTGCTCGATGATTTCGGCATTCGTAACGCCTGGCAGGGCGAGCAGACCTTCTGGGGCAGCGTGGCGGTCGGCATCGACCGGCTTGCCGCCTATAAAGATGCGGATGTGATCTGCTTCGATCACAACAATGAGCAGGATATGCAAAAAGTGATGGCGACACCGCTCTGGCAGGCGATGCCGTTTGTGCGCCAGGGGCGTTTTCAGCGCGTACCTGCGGTCTGGTTCTACGGTGCGACGCTCTCCGCCATGCATTTCACCCGCGTGCTGGATAACGCGCTGGGAGGCCGGGCATGATCCGTCGCTTCTCCCTCTCATCGGCGCTGCTGCTGGCGGTGCTGTTTATGCTGGCGGCCGGGTTAACCTGGTACAACCTCACCCTTGCGCTGCCGCGCGCCCAGTGGGGACAGGCGCTGTTTACGCCGAATATCGATCGTATCGATCAGATGCTGTTTCACTACAGCCTGCTGCCGCGCCTGGCGATCTCGCTGCTGGTCGGCGCCGGGCTTGGGCTGGTGGGCGTGCTTTTCCAGCAGGTGCTGCGTAACCCGCTGGCGGAGCCGACCACCCTTGGCGTGGCGACCGGTGCCCAGCTCGGGATCACCATCACTACGCTGTGGGCGATCCCCGGTGTGATGGCCTCGCAGTTTGCGGCGCTGCTCGGTGCCTGCGGCGTCGGCGCGCTGGTGTTTGGCGTGGCGTGGGGGAAACGACTCTCTCCGGTGACCCTGATTCTTGCGGGGCTGGTAGTGAGCCTCTACTGCGGGGCGATCAATCAGCTTTTGGCGCTGTTTCACCACGATCAGCTGCAAAGCATGTTTTTGTGGAGCACCGGTACGCTGACGCAAACCGACTGGAGCGTGGTGCAGCGTCTCTGGCCGCAGCTGCTTGGCGGCACGGTGTTAACGCTGCTGCTGCTGCGCCCGCTGACTTTAATGGGGCTGGATGATGGCGTGGCGCGCAACCTTGGGCTGGCGCTGTCGCTGGCGCGGCTGGCGGCGTTAACGCTGGCGATTGCCCTCAGCGCGCTGCTGGTTAACGCCGTCGGCATTATTGGTTTTATCGGCCTCTTCGCGCCGCTGCTGGCGAAGATGCTTGGCGCGCGGCGTCTGCTGACGCGCCTGATGCTGGCCCCGCTGATTGGCGCGCTGATCCTCTGGCTCTCCGATCAGGTGATCCTCTGGCTGACGCGTATCTGGATGGAGGTCTCCACCGGATCGATGACGGCGCTGATTGGCGCACCGCTGCTGCTGTGGCTGCTGCCGCGCCTGCGCAGTATGAGCGCCCCGGCAATGGATGGTGGGGATAAGGTTCGCCCCGAGCGCGGGCATGTGATGTGGTTTGCGCTGGGTGGCCTGCTGTTACTGCTGCTGGCGATGTGGGCGGCGCTCAGTTTTGGCCGCGACGCGCACGGCTGGCAGTGGGCCAGCGGTACGCTGCTGGATCAACTGCTGCCCTGGCGCTGGCCGCGCATTATCGCCGCGCTGACCGCCGGGATGATGCTGGCGGTGGCCGGGTGCATTATCCAGCGCCTGACCGGTAATCCGATGGCCAGCCCGGAAGTGCTGGGTATCAGCTCCGGCGCAGCGTTTGGCGTGGTGTTGATGCTCTTCTTTGTGCCGGGCAACGCCTTTGGCTGGCTGCTGCCCGCCGGGAGCCTTGGCGCGGCGGCAACGCTATTGATCATTATGCTCGCCGCCGGGCGCGGCGGCTTTTCGCCGCACCGCATGCTGCTGGCGGGGATGGCGCTCAGTACCGCCTTTACCATGCTGTTGATGATGTTACAGGCGAGCGGCGATCCGCGCATGGCGACGATCCTGACCTGGATCTCCGGCAGTACCTATAACGCTTCTGGTGAATTGGTGGTGCGCAGCGCGGTGGTGATGGGAGTGCTGCTGGCGTTAACCCCGCTGTGCCGCCGCTGGCTGATGATCCTGCCGCTCGGCGGGGAGAGTGCGCGCTCGGTAGGGATGGCATTGACCTCGTCGCGTGTCGTGCTGCTGATGCTAGCGGCCGCGCTGACGGCGGCTGCGACGATGACCATCGGGCCGCTCAGCTTTGTCGGGCTGATGGCACCGCATATCGCGCGGATGATGGGCTTTCGCCGCACGATGCCGCATATGGTCATTTCGGCGCTGGTAGGGGGCGTGTTGCTGGTGTTTGCCGACTGGTGCGGGCGGATGGTGCTGTTTCCGTTCCAGATCCCGGCGGGGCTGCTCTCAACCTTTATTGGCGCGCCGTACTTTATCTATCTGCTGAGGAAGCAGAGCCGCTAAAAAAATGCCCGGTGGCGCTAGCGCTTACCGGGCCTACGAAGGCTGAGAACCAGATTTTGTAGGCCGGATAAGCGTCAGCGCCAACCGGCATTTCCCGATGGCATCACGGTGGTTTTGTAGGCCGGATAAGCGTCAGCGCCATCCGGCATTGCCCGATGGCATCACGGTGGTTTTGTAGGCCGGATAAGCGCAGCGCCATCCGGCATTTCCCCGATATCAGCAGGGCATTACAGCTTCGCGAAGGCGCGCTTCGCGGCGTCGATGGTGTTATCGATATCTTCAACGCTGTGGGCAACGGACATAAAGCCCGCTTCAAACGCGGACGGTGCCAGGTAAACCCCTTCCTCCAGCATCAGGTGGAAGAAGCGTTTAAAGCGCTCAATGTCGCACTTCACCACATCCTGATAGCTCGTCACGCTCTGCGCGTCGGTAAAGAAGAGACCAAACATCCCGCCGACATGGTTCACCACCAGCCCAATGCCCGCTTCCTGCGCGGCGTTCAGCAAACCTTCCGCCAGGCGAGTTGTCAGATCGGTCAGGGTCGAGTGAATGCCCGGCTGCGCTACTTCGTTCAGACAGGCGAAGCCCGCGGCCATCGCAATCGGGTTACCGGACAGCGTGCCCGCCTGGTAGACCGGCCCGGTCGGTGCCAGCGCTTCCATCACGTCGCGGCGACCGCCGAAGGCGCCTACCGGCATCCCACCGCCGATGATTTTGCCAAGGCAGGTCAGATCCGGCACCACATCGTAGTAAGCCTGTGCGCCCGCCAGCGCGACGCGGAAACCGGTCATCACTTCATCGATAATCAGCAGCGCGCCAAACTCGTCGCACAGCGCACGCAGGCCCGGCAGGAACTCCGGCAGCGGCGGTACGCAGTTCATGTTGCCTGCGACCGGCTCAACGATGATACAGGCGATATCCTGCGGATACTGCTCGAACGCCGCGCGCACCGAGTCGAGATCGTTATAGGTGCAGGTGAGGGTGTGTTTAGCGAAATCCGCCGGTACACCGGGTGAGTTCGGCTGACCGAGGGTCAACGCGCCGGAGCCCGCTTTCACCAGCAGGCAGTCGGCGTGACCGTGGTAGCAGCCCTCGAATTTGATGATTTTGTCGCGATGGGTAAAACCGCGCGCAAGGCGGATGGCGCTCATTGTCGCTTCGGTGCCGGAGTTGACCATACGCACCATATCCATGGTCGGAACCAGTTCGGTCACCAGCTCCGCCATTTTCACTTCCATCTCGGTCGGCGCGCCGAAGCTCAGCCCGCGGCTGGCCGCTTCAATCACCGCATTGCGGATCGCCGGGTGGTTGTGGCCCAGCACCATCGGTCCCCAGGAGCCGACGTAGTCGATATAGGCTTTGCCGTCGGCATCGTACAGATAAGCTCCGTCAGCCCGCTCGATAAACAGCGGCGTACCGCCAACGCCGGTGAAGGCGCGTACCGGTGAATTGACCCCGCCAGGGATAAGCTGTCGCGCTGTATTAAAGAGGTTTTCAGACTTACTCATGCTTTCATTCCTGGTTGCTGGAAAAAATCGTTGCCGCTCATTCTATGTGATTACCGGAAGCGGATGAAAGTTTTGCCGGGAAGAAGGACATATTTTGCAGGGATTTTGCCCGCGACGCGGCGGCAACGGGTGGCTACAATACTCCTTTTGTATGACGTATCAGAGCCGATGTCAGAAAACACTCCCTCATTTGAACAGCAGCAGGTTGAACGACGCCGACGCAGAGATATTCTGCGCCGCATGCTGCAACGTGATAAAACGCCGCTGGCGATCCTCGTGGTGGCGGCCGTAGCGGGAACGCTTACCGGGCTGGTTGGCGTCGCCTTTGAAAAAGCGGTTAACGCGGTGATCAATCTGCGCATTGGTGCGCTGGCGCAGGTGGCGAACAGCGCTGTCGTCTGGCCGCTGGCCTTTATCGCCTCGGCGCTGCTGGCGATGATTGGCTACTTTTTGGTGCGCCGCTTCGCGCCGGAAGCGGGCGGCTCCGGTATTCCGGAGATCGAAGGCGCACTGGAGGATCTACGCCCGGTGCGCTGGTGGCGCGTGCTGCCGGTGAAGTTTTTCGGCGGCATGGGCACGCTGGGCGCTGGCATGGTGCTGGGGCGCGAAGGGCCAACGGTGCAGATTGGTGGCAACGTCGGGCGAATGGTGTGCGATCTCTTCCGTCTGCGCAGCGGCGAAGCGCGCCACACTCTGCTGGCGACCGGCGCGGCGGCGGGGCTCTCTGCGGCCTTTAACGCGCCGCTGGCGGGCATTCTCTTTATCATTGAGGAGATGCGCTCGCAGTTTCACTACAACCTTATCTCCATCAAGGCTGTCTTTACCGGCGTGATCATGTCGAGCATCGTCTTTCGCCTGTTCAACGGCGAAGCGGCGGTGATTGATGTCGGTAAATTGAGTAACGCGCCGGTTAACACCCTGTGGCTCTATCTGCTGTTGGGGATGGTGTTTGGTTGTATCGGCCCGCTGTTTAACACGCTGGTGCTGCGTACCCAGGATCTGTTTCAGCGTCTGCATGGCGGGAAGACCGGAAAATGGGTGCTGATAGGTGGCCTGATTGGTGGAACCTGCGGCGTACTCGGCCTGATGGCGCCCGCGCTCTCCGGCGGCGGTTTTGCGCTGATCCCCATCGCGTCTGCCGGGAATTATGGCGTTAGCGCGCTGCTGTTTATTTTTCTGATCCGCGTGGCGATGACGCTGCTCTGCTTTAGCTCCGGCGCGCCGGGCGGGATTTTTGCGCCGATGCTGTCGTTAGGCACGGTGCTCGGCATGGCCTTCGGCTCGGCGAGCATGGCGATTTTTCCCCATTACCAACTCGATGCGGCGACCTTTGCCGTTGCCGGAATGGGCGCGTTACTTGCCGCTTCGCTGCGCGCGCCTTTGACCGGAATCGTGCTAGTTTTGGAAATGACTGACAATTATCAGCTTATTTTGCCAATGATCATTACCTGCCTTGGTGCGACACTGTTAGCCCAGTTTTTGGGCGGTAAACCGCTCTATTCCGCCATCCTGGCACGAACACTTGCCAGGCAGGAGGCCGCCGCTGAGCGTGCGCTGCCGCGGGAGAATACTTGAACGATTGACTACCCTAATGGATAATAGCCGCCATGATCGGGTCAATATTTGCCCAGGTCGACGTATTAACGGGAGCAAGACATGAGTGATGACGTAGCGCTGCCGCTGCAGTTTACCGACGCAGCAGCCAATAAAGTAAAAAGCCTGATCGCGGACGAAGAGAACCCAAATCTGAAACTGCGTGTCTACATCACCGGTGGTGGTTGCAGCGGCTTCCAGTACGGTTTTACCTTTGACGATCAGATTAACGACGGCGATATGACCATTGAGAAGCAGGGCGTTGGCCTGGTGGTTGACCCGATGAGCCTGCAATACCTGGTGGGCGGTTCGGTGGATTACACCGAAGGTCTGGAAGGTTCCCGCTTCGTGGTGACTAACCCGAACGCGACCAGCACCTGCGGCTGCGGTTCGTCGTTCAGCATCTGATTATGTGAAATGCCGGGTAACACCGGCATTTACCCCGCTTGTTAACGACCCGCTTCATCCAGCGCAAAGGTTGGCAGCTTCAGGTGCCAGCGGATCGCCGCCAGGCGAATCACCAGCGTGACCCCCATTCCCACCATACTCGCTGACTCCAGCGGCACGGCAAAAACATAGAACGCCGTAGCATGGACGATGCCACCTGCAATACAGGCGGTGGCGTAAATCTCTGTACGCAGGATCATCGGTATTTCACGTGCCAGCACATCACGAATAATGCCGCCGCCGACGCCCGTCACTACGCCCATACAGATCGCCACCAGCGGCCCGGTACCTGCAAGAAATGCTTTATTAACGCCAATACCGACAAACACCGCCAGACCAACCGCATCCAGCACCGGCAATATCCACTTCGGCAAGCGGCGCGGCTGGCGCACTAAAATAATGGTTAACATGCAGGTGACCATCGCCACCACCAGATCGGTGGGATCTTTCACCCAGAAGACCGGTCCGTGCGCCAGCGCCATATCGCGAATGGTACCGCCGCCGACCGCGGTCACCACGCCGAGCACCAGCACGCCAAACGGGTCCATCCGCAACTTTCCGGCAAGCAGAACGCCTGAGATGGCGAAAACGGCGGTGCCGATAATATCCAGCCAGTAGACCAGCATGGTTCATTCCCCGGTTATTTCACCTGCGCAAGGGCAGAACAGAGTTGTTGAGCGGCGAGGATAATACGCGGGCTCGCCCGTTCAAACCAGTCATCATGCAGAGAAATAATCGGCACATTCAGCTGGTCGCCCCAGAACTGTTTCACGCGCGTTTGCGCCTTCTCTTCCCCCGCGAGGATAATTGCCTGCGGATGGCGCGCCAGCACCTGTTCACGGCTCACCTGCGGCCACGGCACGCGGCTTTCGGCAAAAATATTCTCGCCGCCGCACAACTCCACCACCTGGTGTTGAATCGAACCTTTGCCGCTGGTAAAGAGCGGCTGCGTGCCGAACTGCATAAAGAGGCGTTTTTTCGGCTGCGTCGCGTAGCGGGATTTTAGCGTCTCATACGCGCTCATCAGTTGTTGCGCGGCCTGCTCAGCCTGCGCGGGCTGCGGGCTATAAGGGGCAAGCTGGCGCAGCGTCTGCGCGACCTCCTCAATGGAGATGGCATCGATCCACATCACGCGGATACCAAACTTTTTCAGCTGATCGACCTGACGCTCCGGGTTGCCTCCGCGCCAGGCCAGCACCACGTCGGGCTTCAGGGCGAGGATGCGTTCGAGGTTTATCCCTTGCCAGCTGGCAACCTGCTCAATCTGCGCGGCGGCGGGGGGATAATCTGAGTAACTGCTGACGGCGACAGGCGTGATACCGGCGGCGAAAGCCAGTTCGGTATTGGCCGGAGAGAGCGAAATAACGCGCGGCGCAGCGAAGAGCCACGCCGGCAGAAACAGAAGCAGGGCGGCGAGCGCCCTGAAAAGGGGATTACCCACGTGCCAGTTTCTGCACCAGGGTTTCAACCATCAGGCTGGACTGTTTTGCCGCCACCACCAGGAACTCATCAAAGCTCAGGTGAGACTGCTGGTCCGCCACGTCGGAGATGGCGCGAACCACAACAAACGGCACGCCAAAGTTGTGGCAAACGTGAGCGATAGCGGTCGCTTCCATCTCAACGGCAACCGCCTGCGGGAAGTTGTGGCGAATTTTTGCCAGGCCCACGGAGCCGTTGATGAACGCATCGCCGCTAACAATCAGCCCGCGCACCGCGTTCAGGTTCAGCTCACCGATGCAGGCTTCTGCCGCCAGCACCAGCTTTTCATCGGCTTTAAAGCCCGCCGGGCAGCCCGGCAGCTGACCATACTCATAGCCAAAGGCGGTGACGTCGGCATCGTGATAACGCGCTTCATCAGAGACCACAATATCGCCCACTTTCAGGGTCGGTGCCAGGCCGCCTGCGGAGCCGGTATTGATAATCACATCCGGCTTGCAGTGCTCCAGCAGCAGAGTTGCGCCCATCGCGGCGGCCACTTTACCAATGCCGGACTTGAGCAGGGCCACGTCTGTGCCATTCAGCGTACCGGTGTAAATTTCGCTTCCGCCAATATTCAGCGTCTGACGGTTTTCGATTTTGTCACGCAACAGCGTAACTTCTTCTTCCATTGCACCAATGATGCCAATTTTCATGGAGATACTCGCTAATGTGATAAGGCAGGAATAGGTTTACAGGGCATAGTCTATCATGGCATACACAATTGCATGACACCCCGTGCGCCTGCGTAGAGGAGAGGAAATGGACGACATCGATTTTCGCAACAAGATCAACTGGCATCGCCGGTATCGCTCGCCGCAGGGCGTGAAAACCGAACATGAGATCCTGCGCATCTTCGAAAGCGATCGCGGACGTATCATCAACTCCGCCGCCATCCGGCGTTTGCAGCAGAAAACCCAGGTCTTTCCTCTTGAGCGTAACGCGGCGGTTCGCACCCGTTTAACGCACTCTATGGAAGTTCAGCAGGTCGGGCGCTATATCGCCAAAGAGATTTTAAGCCGCCTGAAAGAGCAGCGCCTGCTGGAAAAGTATGGCCTGGATGAGTTAACCGGGCCATTTGAGAGTATCGTCGAAATGGCCTGCCTGATGCACGACATCGGCAACCCGCCGTTCGGCCACTTTGGTGAAGCGGCGATTAATGACTGGTTCCGCCAGCGGCTGGCACCGGATGATGCCCTCGGCGAGCCTCTGGCTGAAGATCGCTGCGAAGTGATGGCCCTGCGCCTGCGCGAAGGGGAGGGAAAGCTCAACGCGCTGCGCAGTAAGGTGCGTCACGACTTAAGCCACTTCGAAGGGAACGCGCAGGGTATTCGTATGGTGCATACCTTGATGCGCATGAATCTGACCTGGGCGCAGGTCGGCTGTATTTTAAAATATACCCGTCCTGCGTGGTGGGTCGGCGATCCGCCCGCTTCCCACAGCTATTTAATGAAAAAGCCCGGCTACTATTTCTCCGAAGAGGCGTACGTCGAGCGGCTGCGTAAAGAGTTAAACCTCGATACCTATAGCCGTTTTCCATTGACCTGGATAATGGAAGCCGCGGATGACATCTCCTATTGCGTGGCCGATCTCGAAGATGCGGTTGAGAAGCGAATATTTTCCGCCGAACAGCTTTATCAGCATCTTTATGAAGCGTGGGGCGAGCATGAAAAGGGATCGCTGTTTGCTCAGGTTGTCGAAAATGCGTGGGATAAATCGCGCGCTAAT
This sequence comes from Kosakonia sp. CCTCC M2018092, assembly GCF_003864115.1. Taxonomy (NCBI): domain Bacteria; kingdom Pseudomonadati; phylum Pseudomonadota; class Gammaproteobacteria; order Enterobacterales; family Enterobacteriaceae; genus Kosakonia; species Kosakonia sp. CCTCC M2018092. Next base: position 3,837,362 of record NZ_CP034225.1, on the reverse strand, counting down.
TCGATGAGCCGCAGCGCCGAAGATCAATTCTTTATGTATTTGCGCGTCAACACGCTTAATAAGCTGGTGCCTTATGCCGCCCAGCGCTTTATTGACAACCTGCCGCAAATCTTTAGCGGTGAATTCAACCACGCGCTGCTGGAAGATGACAGCAGCTTCAGCCAGCTGCTTGAATTATATAAAAACGTCGCCATTAAACAGGTATTCAGCCACCCCGACGTGGAGCAACTGGAGTTACAGGGCTACCGCGTTATCAGTGGGCTGCTGGAAATTTATCGACCCTTGTTGCAATTATCGCTGGCGGACTTTACCGAGCTGGTGGAAAAAGAGCGTCTGCGCCGTTTCCCAATTGAATCGCGCCTGTTCCAGAAACTGTCGACGCGCCACCGGTTAGCCTACGTCGAAGCGGTAAGCAAATTATCGCCCGATGACGAAGACTATTCGGTGCTGGAGTATTATCACCGTTGTCGATTAATTCAGGACTATATTAGCGGAATGACGGATCTTTATTCATGGGATGAATATCGTCGTTTAATGGCGGTGGAATAATCCCGCTGAATTGTAAAGAACGACAATATTTTTTTACTTTTTCCAGAGGCTTAAGGCCTGAACTTCACGCTATAAATCGACTCTGAGTGACACATACACAGCAGTTCGCGTTAATCAGAAAAGAGATTGAGAGAGATGAAAAAAACGACGTTAGCAATGAGTGCACTGGCTTTAAGTTTAAGTTTTGCGCTGTCTCCTCTGTCTGCGACGGCAGCAGAAACAGCCTCGTCAACCACCGCAACATCGCAGCAGATGCCAAGCCTCGCACCGATGCTGGAAAAGGTGATGCCGTCAGTCGTGAGCATTAACGTTGAAGGCAGCACCACAGTGAACACACCGCGCATGCCGCGCAACTTCCAGCAATTCTTTGGTGATAACTCACCCTTCTGCCAGGACGGTTCGCCGTTCCAGAGCTCCCCCTTCTGCCAGGGTGGCGGTGCACCGGATGGACAGGGCGGCGGTGGCCAGCAGCAGAAATTCATGGCGCTGGGCTCTGGCGTAATCATTGACGCCGCGAAAGGCTACGTTGTTACCAACAACCACGTGGTCGATAACGCCAGCACCATCAAAGTGCAGCTCAGCGACGGGCGCAAATTTGACGCCAAAGTGGTGGGCAAAGATCCGCGCTCCGATATCGCGCTGATCCAGATTCAGGATCCGAAAAACCTTACCGCCATTAAGCTTGCAGACTCCGATGCGCTGCGCGTCGGCGACTACACGGTGGCGATTGGTAACCCGTTTGGTCTTGGCGAAACCGTCACCTCCGGGATTGTCTCGGCGCTTGGCCGAAGCGGCCTGAACGCGGAAAACTATGAAAACTTTATTCAGACCGATGCCGCCATTAACCGTGGTAACTCCGGCGGCGCGCTGGTTAACCTCAACGGCGAGCTGATTGGGATTAACACCGCCATTCTTGCGCCGGACGGCGGCAACATCGGTATCGGCTTTGCTATCCCGAGCAACATGGTGAAAAACCTCACCAGCCAGATGGTGCAGTACGGCCAGGTGCGCCGCGGTGAACTGGGGATTATGGGCACCGAGCTGAACTCTGAGCTGGCGAAAGCGATGAAAGTCGATGCCCAGCGCGGGGCGTTTGTCAGCCAGGTGATGCCGAACTCTGCCGCGGCGAAAGCAGGCGTCAAAGCGGGTGACGTGATTACCACCCTCAACGGCAAACCGATCAGCAGCTTTGCGGCGCTGCGCGCAGAAGTGGGTTCAATGCCGATTGGCAGCAAAGTTACGCTGGGGATGCTGCGCGACGGCAAACCGGTCAACGTGACCCTTGAATTGCAGCAGAGCAGCCAGAACCAGGTTGAATCCAGCACCATCTTCAGCGGTATCGAAGGGGCGGAGATGAGCAACAAAGGCAAAGATGGCGGCGTGGTGGTGAATGCGGTGAAACCGAATAGCCCGGCGGCGCAAATCGGCCTGAAAAAAGGTGATGTGATCCTCGGCGCGAACCAGCAGCCGGTGAAAAACATTGCTGAACTGCGCAAAATTCTCGACAGCAAACCATCGGTGCTGGCGCTGAACATCCAGCGCGGCGACACCTCTATCTACCTGCTGATGCAGTAATCCGCTGTAAAACCCTCTTCTCCGCAGCGGGGAAGAGGGGCTTCCCGCCCTTTTTGTGAACCCTTCCACAACTCCACACTTCTCGCTGCCGCTTTGTGCATCCGCACAATGCGCGGGCCAATTTTCTGCCATATGCTTGGCCTCTGCACCGGGGAGGGTTACATGGCTGGCTGGCATCTTGATACCAAAATGGCACAGGATATCGTGGCGCGTACCATGCGTATCATCGATACAAACATTAACGTGATGGATGCGCGTGGGCGGATTATTGGCAGCGGCGATCGTGAGCGTATTGGTGAATTGCACGAAGGCGCGCTGCTAGTGCTGTCGCAGGGGCGCGTGGTCGATATCGACGATGCGGTGGCGCGCCATCTGCACGGCGTGCGCCAGGGCATCAACCTGCCACTGCGCCTGGAAGGGGAGATTGTCGGCGTCATCGGCCTGACCGGCGAACCCGAAACGTTGCGTAAATATGGCGAGCTGGTCTGTATGACGGCGGAGATGATGCTGGAGCAGTCGCGGCTGATGCATCTGCTGGCGCAGGATAGCCGACTGCGCGAAGAGCTGGTGATGAACCTGATTCAGGCAGAGGAGCACACGCCAGCGCTGACCGAATGGGCGCAGCGTTTAGGTATCGATCTTAATCAGCCGCGCGTGGTGGCGGTGGTGGAGGTCGATAGCGGCCAGTTGGGCGTCGACAGCGCAATGGCGGAACTTCAGCAGCTACAAAATGCCCTCACCACGCCCGAGCGCAATAATCTTATCGCCATCGTCTCGCTGACCGAAATGGTGGTGCTGAAACCGGCGCTGAACCCGTTTGGCCGCTGGGACGCAGAAGATCACCGCAAGCGCGTTGAGCAGTTAATTACGCGGATGAAAGAGAATGGGCAACTGCGTTTTCGCGTCGCGCTGGGTAACTACTTTACCGGCCCCGGCAGTATTGCGCGCTCCTATCGTACGGCGCGTACCACCATGATGGTCGGTAAACAGCGAATGCCGGAGAGCCGCAGCTATTTTTATCAGGATTTGATGCTGCCGGTGCTGCTCGACAGCCTGCGCGGCGGCTGGCAGGCCAACGAGCTGGCGCGCCCGTTAACGCGGCTGAAAGCGATGGATAATAATGGTTTGCTGCGCCGCACGCTGACGGCGTGGTTTCGCCACAATGTGCAGCCGCTGGCGACGTCAAAAGCGCTGTTTATCCACCGTAATACGCTGGAGTATCGCCTTAATCGTATTTCGGAGCTTACCGGGCTGGATTTGGGGAATTTTGACGACAGGCTGTTGCTCTATGTGGCGTTGCAGCTGGATGAACAGCATTGAGGTTTGTTTTTGTGCCGGATGGCGCTGCGCTTATCCGGCCTACGCGATCGTGCCGGTTTGATAGGAGTGGGGCGCTTATTTGGCCTACGCGCTGCTTTTTTGCCGGATGGCGCTGCGCTTATCCGGCCTACATGATCGTGCCGGTTTGATAGGGGTGAGGTGCTTATCTGGCCTACGCGCTGCTTTTTTGCCGGATGGCGCTGCGCTTTTCCGGCCTACGTGACTGTGCAGTAACGCAGGCCAGATGGCGGCTGATAAAACTTATTTCCCGCGCGTCAGCTTCTCAAGATCCGATTCGATTTCACTGATCTTGTTGGTCACAACGCTTTCGAGATGGCGCAGATCGTCAAGGATCTTACGCTTCAAATCCACTTCAGTGCGATCGCGCTGGCAGATCTGATCCAGTTCATCAATCACGTAACGCAGGTTAGGGCTGATCTCCTGCACCTCTTTATAACCCTGGCCTACGCCATCGGCGACCACGGTTTTGCGCTGACGCGGATATTTGAACTTGACGCTCTTGGCGAAGAACTCGCCCCGGTCTTTATGAAAATAGATTTTCAGGATGTCGTTATTCGCTTCCTGGCGGAGGCTATAGCGATCGATTTCATCGGGATTGGTAATGCCTAAACTTTTAAGATTGTCGTACATAGCGGACCCTTAAGCTCAACATAACCTATGAATAATTAACGAAAAAATCTATTTTCGCCACTGACGTATGCAAAAAAGGCGGGCTATATCACCCTCTCCCGCACGGGGAGAGGGAAAAGGCTTAGTCGATGGTGCGCAGCAGTTCGTTAATGCCAACTTTGCCGCGGGTTTTCGCATCTACTTTTTTCACGATAACCGCACAGTAGAGGCTGTATTTACCATCTTTCGACGGCAGGTTACCTGACACCACCACTGAGCCTGCCGGTACGCGGCCATAGTGCACTTCGCCCGTTTCGCGGTCGTAAATACGGGTGCTTTGACCAATATAAACACCCATCGAGATAACCGAACCCTCTTCAACGATCACACCTTCAACCACTTCGGAGCGCGCGCCGATGAAACAGTTATCTTCAATAATAGTCGGATTTGCCTGCAACGGTTCCAGTACGCCGCCGATACCCACGCCGCCGGAGAGATGAACGTTTTTACCGATCTGCGCGCAGGAGCCGACGGTTGCCCAGGTATCAACCATAGAGCCTTCATCAACGTAAGCGCCGATGTTCACATAAGAAGGCATCAATACCGTGTTACGAGCGATATACGCGCCCTGGCGCACTGCCGCTGGCGGCACCACGCGGAAACCCTCTTTCTGGAAACGTGCTTCGTCGTAATCAGCGAACTTCATCGGCACTTTATCGAAGTAGCGGCTCTCCGCACCGTCGATAACCTGGTTATCGTTAATGCGGAAAGAGAGCAGAACCGCTTTTTTCAGCCACTGGTGGGTGACCCACTGGCCGTCGATTTTTTCTGCGACACGCAGCGCGCCGGAGTCAAGCAGGGCGATAACCTGGTTGACCGCTTCACGGGTCACGGTATCGACATTGGCCGGGGTAATTTCTGCGCGGCGCTCGAAAGCGGCTTCAATAACGTTCTGTAACTGCTGCATTGTTAAACTCTTTCCATCTTGTGTAAAAAAATAATCACCCTTTATCGTTTGGATTGAGGGCCTCTGTCAACCGTTGTTGTACCTCCTTTTGCAGCGCATTATTAAGGCCACGCCGGTCGGCGGTAGCGATTATGAATAAATCTTCTACTCGCTCGCCAATGGTTGTAATTCTTGCGCCGTGCAGCGAAATTCCAAGGTCGGCAAAAATCTGCCCAACACGCGCCAGTAGCCCTGGCTGGTCAAGCGCAATCAACTCCAGGAACGATTTTCTGTCCGTATGGGTCGGCAGGAAATTCACTTCGGTATCGACGGTAAAGTGGCGCAGCTTGGCCGGTTGACGACGCGGCTGCGGCGGCTGCCAGGTATGCTGGGTGATCGCCTGTTTCAAGCCGAAACAGATCGCCTCGTGGCGATCGGCAGAGAGCGGGCTGCCGTCCGGCTCCAGCACAATAAAGGTATCCATCGCCATGCCGTCGCGGGTGGTAAAGACCTGCGCGTCATGGACGCTGAGATTGCGGCGATCCAGTTCGGCGCAGACGGCGGCAAAGAGATAGGGGCGGTCCGGGCTCCAGATAAAGATCTCGGTTCCGCCGCGCGTCGCCTGCGGGCTCAACAGGATCAGCGGCTTGGTCAGATCGTGTTGCAGCAGATGGCGCGCGTGCCAGGCGAGCTGGTTTGGGCTGTGGCGGACAAAATAGTTAGCACGACAGCGCGCCCAAATCTGGTGCAGCCGCTCCTCATTTATATTATCCATGCGCAGCAGCGCCAGCGCCTGCAACTGGTGGTGACGCACGCGCTCGCGCATATCCGGCGTGTTCTGCATCCCGCGGCGCAGTTGTTTTTCGGTGGCGAAATAGAGTTCGCGCAACAGGCTCTGCTTCCAGCTGTTCCACAACGTTTCATTGGTCGCGCAGATATCGGCGACCGTCAGGCAGACCAGGAAGCGCAGGCGGTTCTCCGTTTGCACCTCTTCGGCAAACTGCTTAATCACCTCCGGATCCTGAATATCACGGCGCTGGGCGGTGACCGACATCAGCAGATGATGACGGACCAGCCAGGCGACCAGCTGCGTTTCCCGCGAGTTCAGGCCGTGAAGCTCAGCGAACTTCAGCACATCCTGCGCCCCCAGCACCGAGTGGTCGCCGCCGCGCCCTTTGGCGATATCGTGAAACAGCGCCGCAATCAGAATCAGCTCCGGGTGCGTCAGCCGCGGCCAGAGCTCTACGCAGAGCGGGTGCTTGCTGCGCGTCTCCTCTTTGGCAAAACTCTCCAGCTTCAGCAATACGCGAATGGTGTGCTCATCGACGGTATAGGCATGGAAAAGATCGAACTGCATCTGGCCGACAATATGCGACCACTGGGGCATATAGGCCCACAGCACGCTGTGGCGATGCATCGGCAGCAATCCACGGCTCACCGCGCCTGGATGGCGCAGCATGCTGAGGAAGATAGTGCGCGCTTCCGGAATGTAGCAGAGCGGCTGGGTTAAATGGCGGCGCGCATGGCGCAAGTGACGCAGGGTGGTGGAGTAGATGCCGGTAATGGTGCTGTTACGCACCATAATCGCGAACATACGTAAAATCGCCTGCGGCTCGCGGATAAACAGCGTCTCATCGCGCAGATCGATAAGCGTGCCGCGCAGCTGGAACTCATCATCGATGGGGCGCGGTTTTTCGTCAGGCGTCAGGGCCAGAATCGCCTCATCAAAGAGTTGCAGCAGCATATGGTTGAGTTCCGACACGCGGCGCGTGACGCGGAAGAAATCCTTCATCATATGCTCAACGGGCTGATTGCCGTCGCCGACATAGTTGAGACGCTGCGCCACGCTGAGTTGGCGATCGAATAGCAGACGGTTATCGTAGCGCGTCACTTCCAGATGCAGGGCGAAGCGAATGCGCCACAGCAGATGCAGGCACTCATTCAGTTCGTTGCGTTCCGCTTCGGTCAGAAAGCCGAAGCCGACCATCTCATTAAGCGAGGTGGCCCCAAAATGGCGGCGCGCGACCCACTGTAAGGTATGAATATCGCGCAGGCCGCCGGGGCTGCTTTTAATATCAGGCTCAAGGTTATAGCTGGTGCCGTGATAGCGCTGATGGCGCTCGTTCTGCTCCACCACTTTCGCCGGGAAGAAGGTCTCCGACGGCCAGAAACTGTCGCTGAAGATATGTTTTTGCAGTTCCAGAAACAGCGCGACATCGCCGACCAGCAGGCGTGACTCGATAAGGTTAGTGGCGACAGTAAGATCCGATAATCCCTCCTGCAGACACTCATCCAGCGTACGCACGCTGTGACCCACCTCCAGCTTCACATCCCACAGCAGGGTCAGCAGTTCGCCGATCTTTTGCGCCTGCTCATCCGGCAATTTATTGCGGCTGAGGATCAGCAGATCGATATCGGATAAGGGATGCAACTCGCCGCGGCCATAACCGCCAACGGCCACCAGCGCGGTATCCCCCGCATCGCCAAAGCCATATTGCAGCCACAAGCGCTGCAACAGCTGATCGATAAATTCGGTGCGCGCCTCAATTAACTGCTCGGCCGAGATCCCGGCGTCAAACACCTGCCCCAGCCACTGCTGAAAAGCATCGATGCGCGCTTTGATGGTGGCGCAGTGCAACTCCTCTGCGGGCCACACTCCGGGATGTTCAGGCTGGCCGGGAAGGGTGGGCTGAACGCTGCTGACAAATTGTTCGGAAGAGATATTGCTCATGATTAGCCACCCAGTTGGCGTGCGGATCCACTGCAAAACAAAGTAAAAGAGATGGATGGAAATGAAAAGTCGTTTATATGTATGACCCGACCGGGAAGCGGGCAAAAAAAACGGCCCGCGAAGCGGACCGTGATGACAGGCAGAGAGGCGCTATCAGGCGGCGGTCAGCACAGCCTCGATGGTGTCATCTTTACGCAGCGTGAGGATCTCACAGCCGGTTTCAGTGACAACAATCGTGTGCTCATACTGCGCAGAGAGGCTGCGATCTTTGGTTTTCACCGTCCAGCCATCTTTCATGGTACGAATGCGGTAATCACCGGCATTAACCATCGGCTCGATGGTAAAGGTCATACCGGCTTTCAGCACCACGCCGCCGTCATCAGCGTCGTAATGCAGCACCTGCGGCTCTTCGTGGAAGCCGCGACCGATACCGTGACCGCAATATTCGCGCACCACGGAGAAGCCTTCGCCTTCAACATATTTCTGGATAGCTGCACCGAGGGTACGCAGACGAATACCCGGTTTTACCATGCGCAGCGCCAGGTAGAGGCTATCCTGGGTGACGCGGCAGAGGCGCTCGCCAAGAATGGTCGGTTTACCGACGATAAACATCTTCGAGGTGTCGCCGTGATACTCATCTTTAATGACGGTGACGTCGATATTGACCACGTCGCCATCTTTCAGCAGCTTTTCGTCATCCGGGATGCCGTGGCAAACCACTTCATTAATTGAGATACAGACCGATTTCGGGAAGCCGTGGTAGCCCAGGCAGGCCGAAACTGCGTGTTGCTCATTGACGATGTAATCGTTACAGATGCGGTCCAGTTCGCCGGTGCTGACGCCGGGTTTAATGTGCGGTTCGATCATTTCAAGCACTTCGGCGGCGAGACGGCCGGCAACGCGCATTTTTTCAATTTCTTCAGGTGTTTTAATAGAGATAGCCATGAGAAGTGTCCATCAGTGTCGATTTTTTCGACTATACCAGGAGTAGTGCTGTCAATGGTAACAGTCGGGCAAGCGTTGTGCCAAATTGAGAATCGTTAACAGCACGCTGCGGTAACAACTATTGGTGTCCTGTTCGCTTTTGTGATATAAAGCGCGCCGGACTTCCGTTCCTGTTTTGGAATGGGAGCCACAAATCTCACTTTGTGTAATAACACACACGTATCGGCACATATTCCGGGGTGCCCTTCGGGGTCGGTAATATGGGATACGTGGAGGCATAACCCCAACTTTTATATAGAGGTTTTAATCATGGCAACTGTTTCCATGCGCGACATGCTCAAGGCTGGTGTTCACTTTGGTCACCAGACCCGTTACTGGAACCCGAAAATGAAGCCTTTCATCTTCGGCGCGCGTAACAAAGTTCACATCATCAACCTTGAGAAGACTGTACCGATGTTCAACGAAGCCCTGGCTGAGCTGAACAAGATCTCTGCTCGTAAAGGCAAGATCCTGATCGTTGGTACTAAACGCGCTGCAAGCGAAGCGGTGAAAGAAGCAGCTCAGAATTGCGATCAGTTCTTCGTGAACCATCGCTGGCTGGGCGGCATGCTGACTAACTGGAAAACCGTTCGTCAGTCCATCAAACGTCTGAAAGACCTGGAAACTCAGTCTCAGGACGGCACCTTCGACAAGCTGACTAAGAAAGAAGCGCTGATGCGCACTCGTGAGCTGGACAAGCTGGAAAACAGCCTGGGCGGTATCAAAGACATGGGCGGCCTGCCGGACGCACTGTTTGTTATCGACGCTGACCACGAGCACATCGCAATCAAAGAAGCAAACAACCTGGGTATCCCGGTATTTGCTATCGTTGATACCAACTCCGATCCGGACGGCGTTGACTTCGTTATCCCGGGTAACGACGATGCAATCCGTGCTGTTAGCCTGTACCTGAATGCCGTTGCTGCTACCGTTCGTGAAGGCCGTTCTTCTGATCTGGCTACTCAGGCGGAAGAAAGCTTCGTAGAAGCTGAGTAATAAGGCACGCTCTCTGAGCCCCTTATTGAGCAGGTAGTACCGAGTTTGGTTAGGGGGCCTGTTTATGGCCCCCTTTTTCACTTTCAAGCCTGTTTGGTTCCTGGAACCGGGCAGGTCATATCTCTCCCGAGGATTAAAGAATGGCTGAAATTACCGCATCCCTGGTAAAAGAGCTGCGTGAACGTACTGGCGCAGGCATGATGGACTGTAAAAAAGCGCTGACCGAAGCAAGCGGCGACATCGAGCTGGCAATCGAGAACATGCGTAAGTCCGGTGCGATCAAAGCGGCGAAAAAAGCGGGCAACGTTGCTGCTGACGGCGTGATCATCACCAAAATCGACGGCACCTACGGCATCATTCTGGAAGTTAACTGCCAGACTGACTTCGTTGCTAAAGATGCTGGTTTCCAGGCATTTGCTAACAAAGTTCTGGACGCTGCTGTTGCTGGCAAAATCACCGACGTTGAAGTTCTGAAAACGCAGTTCGAAGAAGAGCGCGTTGCACTGGTTGCTAAAATCGGTGAAAACATCAACATCCGTCGCGTTTCTTCCCTGGAAGGCGAAGTACTGGGCTCTTACCAGCACGGCGCGCGTATCGGTGTTCTGGTTGCGGCGAAAGGCGCAGATCAGGAGCTGGTTAAGCAGCTGGCTATGCACGTTGCTGCAAGCAAGCCGGAATTCGTTAAGCCGGAAGACGTGTCTGCTGAAGTTGTTGAGAAAGAGTACCAGGTTCAGCTGGACATCGCCATGCAGTCTGGCAAGCCGAAAGAGATCGCAGAGAAAATGGTTGAAGGCCGCATGAAGAAATTCACCGGCGAAGTTTCTCTGACCGGCCAGCCTTTCGTAATGGACCCGAGCAAAACCGTTGGCCAGCTGCTGAAAGAGCACAACGCTGACGTGACTGGCTTCATCCGCTTCGAAGTGGGCGAAGGCATCGAGAAAGTTGAGACTGACTTCGCAGCAGAAGTTGCTGCCATGTCCAAGCAGTCTTAATCAATAAAAGGAGCCGCCTGAGGGCGGCTTCTTTTTATGTCCTTCATCTGAAAAACAGCCAGCACACTAGTGTTAGCGCTGACAGGCGACGTATCATAGCGCCAGATTAAACCCGTCTAATTGTTCACAGTCTCAGGAAAGAAACATGGCTACCAATGCAAAACCCATCTACAAACGCATTCTGCTTAAGCTGAGTGGCGAGGCGCTTCAGGGCTCTGAAGGTTTCGGTATCGACGCAAGCATTCTTGACCGTATGGCGCAGGAAATTAAAGAACTGGTTGAACTGGGTATTCAGGTTGGCGTAGTCATTGGCGGGGGTAACCTGTTCCGTGGTGCGGGCCTGGCGAAAGCGGGCATGAACCGTGTTGTGGGCGATCACATGGGTATGCTGGCAACAGTGATGAACGGCCTGGCAATGCGTGATGCTCTGCATCGTGCCTATGTGAACGCGCGCCTGATGTCCGCATTCCCGTTAAACGGCGTGTGTGACAACTACAGCTGGGCAGAAGCAATCAGCCTGCTGCGTAATAACCGCGTAGTGATTTTTAGCGCCGGTACCGGTAACCCCTTCTTCACCACCGACTCCGCAGCCTGCCTGCGTGGTATCGAAATCGAAGCCGATGTGGTGCTGAAAGCGACCAAAGTTGACGGCGTCTATACGGCCGATCCGGTGCTGGATCCGACCGCCACACTCTGCGAGCGCCTCTCCTATACTGAAGTGCTTGATAAAGAACTGAAAGTGATGGACCTGGCCGCCTTTACCCTCGCTCGCGACCATAAATTACCGATTCGCGTGTTCAATATGAACAAACCAGGCGCGCTGCGCCGCGTGGTAATGGGCGAAAAAGAGGGCACATTGATTACGGAATAATTCCCGTAAGCAATAAATAAAGGTAAGATTCCGCTTTAATTTATCCAGCAGAGCGTTCCGGCATCTTTACGATGCCATCATGGGAACAAGGCTATACTTAGCACAACCGCCGTATGGCCTGTCTGCGACAAGATTTCAAGGATCCGTAACGTGATTAGCGATATCAGAAAAGATGCTGAAGTACGCATGGAAAAATGCGTAGAATCCTTCAAAACCCAAATCAGCAAAGTCCGTACCGGCCGCGCTTCTCCGAGCCTGCTGGACGGCATCGTTGTGGAATATTACGGTACGCCGACGCCGCTGCGTCAGCTGGCCAGCGTAACGGTAGAAGACTCCCGTACTCTGAAAATCAACGTCTTCGATCGCTCGATGAGCCCGGCCGTTGAAAAAGCGATCCTCACCTCCGATCTGGGCCTGAACCCAAGCTCTGCGGGCAGCGATATTCGCGTTCCGCTGCCGGCACTGACCGAAGAGCGCCGTAAAGATCTGATCAAAGTAGTGCGCGGTGAAGCTGAACAGGCCCGTGTTGCCGTGCGCAACGTGCGCCGTGACGCTAACGACAAAGTTAAAGCGCTGCTGAAAGACAAAGAGATCAGCGAAGATGATGACCGCCGTTCTCAGGATGACGTGCAGAAGCTGACCGACGCTGCGATCAAGAAAGTTGACGCGGCGCTGGCGGATAAAGAAGCGGAACTGATGCAGTTCTGATTCGATAAAAAACGACTAAAACGCCGTCCAGAGAGCCGTGCAAGCGGCTTGCTGACGGCGTTTTTGCTTTCCCCCCCTTGCAACGTTGCGAGCGTTTCATGAAGCATTTAACTCTTCTGGGCTCAACGGGTTCCATAGGTTGCAGCACGCTTGCTGTGGTTCGTCATAATCCCGATCGTTTCACCGTCACCGCGCTGGTCGCGGGAAAAAATGTCGCGCGCATGGTGGAGCAGTGCCTCGAATTCTCTCCGCGCTATGCGGTGATGGATGACGCTGACAGCGCGCAGCAGTTACAGCGTACCCTGAGCGAGCATGGCAGCCGTACGGAAGTGCTGAGCGGCCAGCAGGCCGCCTGTGAGATGGCGGCGCTTGATGAGGTCGATCAGGTGATGGCTGCTATCGTCGGCGCGGCTGGATTATTGCCAACGCTTGCCGCTATTCGTGCCGGTAAGAGCGTACTGCTTGCCAATAAAGAGTCACTTGTTACCTGTGGCCGCCTGTTTATGGAGGCGGTGAAAGAGAGCAGGGCGCAACTGCTGCCGGTCGACAGCGAACATAATGCGATTTTTCAGAGTTTGCCGGAACCAATCCAGCATAACCTGGGGTACGCTGATCTCGAACAGAATGGCGTATCGTCTATTCTGCTTACCGGGTCTGGTGGCCCATTCCGGGAGACGCCGATGGCGGATCTGGCGCTGATGACGCCGGATCAGGCTTGTCGCCATCCGAACTGGTCGATGGGGCGTAAAATCTCCGTTGATTCCGCCACCATGATGAATAAAGGTCTGGAATACATTGAAGCACGCTGGTTATTTAATGCCGCTGCCCGCCAGATGGAAGTGCTGATTCACCCGCAATCGGTGATCCACTCCATGGTGCGTTATCAGGATGGCAGTGTGTTGGCGCAGTTGGGTGAGCCGGATATGCGAACACCCATCGCACACACGATGGCCTGGCCGGAGCGTGTGTCGTCAGGTGTCAACGCCCTTGATTTCTGCAAGCTGAGCGCATTAAGTTTTGCCGCCCCCGATTTCGATCGTTATCCCTGTCTGAAGCTGGCGATTGACGCCTCCAGCGAGGGTCAGGCGGCGACAACTGCGCTCAACGCAGCTAATGAGATAGCCGTTTCGGCTTTCCTGGCATCCGCTATTCGTTTCACTGATATTGCCGCTCTCAATCTCTCTGTGCTTGAACAGATGGATTTACGCGAACCGCAGAGTATTGATGACGTTCTGGCCGTCGATGTACTGGCACGAGAGATTGCGCAAAAACAAGTGATGCGCTTCGCAAGCTAGTGATAATGCTGTCCGGAGTGACGGTGCTATTTGTTAGCGTAGGGCTTCAGTGATATAGTCTGCGCCACAAAATTGCCGCTTTTTATTTTGGCGAATTGTGTAAGCCGTGGTTTGCGCGGCTTTTTTGTGTGAAGGCTTTTGTATTCCTGAGTACCGCTAAATCCTTTTCAGGGACTAAAACGCGTTATGTTGTCTGCTAACCAACCGATAAGCGAAAATTTGCCAACGCATGGCTGCCGCCATGTAGCGATAATTATGGATGGCAATGGTCGCTGGGCAAAAAGGCAGGGGAAACTCCGTGCCTTTGGACACAGAGCGGGAGCGAAATCCGTTCGCCGCGCAGTCTCTTTTGCCGCCAACAATGGTATCGACGCGCTGACGCTGTATGCTTTTAGTAGCGAAAACTGGAACCGTCCGGCGCAGGAAGTGAGCGCGCTGATGGAACTGTTTGTGTGGGCGCTGGATAGCGAAGTGAAAAGCCTGCACCGCCATAATGTTCGTTTACGCATTATTGGCGATACCAGCCGGTTTAATGCGCGTTTGCAGGAGCGAATCCGCAAAGCGGAAACGTTAACCGCCCAGAACAGCGGGCTAACGTTAAATATCGCCGCCAACTACGGTGGGCGCTGGGATATCGTTCAGGGAGTTCGGCATTTAGCTGAGCAAGTGCAGGAAGGGCTGTTGCGCCCGGACGAAATAGATGAAGAGACGCTGAATAAGCAAGTCTGCATGCATGAGCTGGCTCCCGTTGATTTAGTGATTAGGACGGGCGGCGAACATCGCATAAGTAACTTTTTACTTTGGCAAATTGCCTATGCCGAACTTTACTTTACTGATGTTCTTTGGCCTGATTTTGATGAACAAGACTTTGAAGGTGCGCTGAATGCCTTTGCTAATCGAGAGCGTCGTTTCGGTGGTACCGAGCCTGGTGGCGACAAAGCCTGATGGGGGTTGCTTTTGCTGAAGTATCGCCTGATTTCTGCGTTTGTATTGATACCCATTGTTATCGCGGCGCTTTTTTTGCTGCCTCCTGTGGGATTTGCGATTATCACTCTCGCCGTCTGCATGCTCGCCGCGTGGGAATGGGGTCAGCTTAGCGGCTTAACCTCGCGCACACAGCGCGTCTGGCTGGCAGTGCTCTGCGGGCTGCTGTTAGCGCTGATGCTGTTTACGCTGCCGGAGTATCATCACAACGTTCACCAGCCGCTGGTTGAAGGCTCGCTTTGGGCCTCTCTGGTGTGGTGGCTTGCTGCACTGGGGCTGGTGCTGGGTTACCCGGCCTCTGCGGCGCTATGGCGCAACTCTAAGGCGCTGCGCCTGCTGTTTGGCGTTCTCACCATCATTCCCTTCTTCTGGGGCATGCTGGCGCTGCGGGTCTGGCACTATGAGGTCAACCCCTACAGCGGCGCAATCTGGTTGCTCTACGTCATGATCCTGGTCTGGGGCGCAGATTCGGGCGCTTATATGTTTGGCAAACTGTTTGGCAAACATAAGCTGGCACCGAAAGTGTCGCCCGGTAAAACCTGGCAAGGCTTCCTCGGCGGACTGCTGACCGCAGGGATCATCTCCTGGGGTTACGGCGCATGGGCGAACCTTGAAGTGGCGCACTCGACGCTGCTGATCTGCTCTGTGGTGGCCGCGCTTGCTTCGGTGCTGGGCGATTTAACCGAGAGCATGTTCAAGCGCGAAGCCGGCATTAAAGATAGTGGTCATCTTATTCCAGGCCACGGCGGTATACTGGATCGCATTGACAGCCTGACGGCGGCGGTTCCCGTATTTGCCTGTCTGTTACTGCTGGTTTTCAGGACGATTTGACGGAAGGTTTTATGCTGAGCATTCTCTGGAATCTGGCGGCGTTCATTATTGCGCTTGGTGTTTTGATCACGGTGCATGAATTTGGCCATTTCTGGGTTGCTCGCCGTTGCGGCGTCCGCGTCGAGCGCTTCTCCATTGGTTTTGGGAAAGCGCTCTGGCGCCGCTTTGATAAACAGGGCACCGAATTCGTTATCGCTCTGATCCCGCTGGGCGGCTACGTCAAAATGCTCGATGAGCGCGTCGAGCCGGTCGCCCCGGAGATGCGCCACTTCGCGTTTAACAATAAAACCGTCGGCCAGCGCGCCGCGGTGATCGCGGCGGGTCCCATCGCCAACTTCATCTTCGCTATCTTCGCTTACTGGCTGGTGTTTATCATCGGCGTTCCTGGCGTTCGCCCGGTAATTGGTGAAATAACGCCCAACTCTATCGCTGCAAGCGCGCAAATTGCACCCGGCACGGAACTTAAAGCCATTGACGGTATCGAAACGCCTGATTGGGATGCAGTGCGCTTACAGCTGGTGTCAAAAATCGGTGACAGTCAGACGACCGTCAGCGTGGCACCTTTCGGCAGTAACAATCGACAGGATAAAGTGCTGGACCTGCGCCACTGGACCTTTGCGCCTGACAAGGACGATCCGGTGATGTCGCTGGGGATTCGGCCGCGCACTGCGCAGCTGGAACCGGTACTCGCCGAAGTCCAGAGCGGTTCCGCCGCCAGCAAAGCAGGTTTGCAAGCAGGCGACAGGATCGTTAAAGTCGAGGGTCAGCAGTTAACGCAGTGGACGACCTTTGTCACGCTGGTGCGGGACAACCCCGGTAAGGCGTTAGCATTAGAAGTGGACAGGCAGGGGACTCCCTTGTCCGTAACACTGGTACCGGATACGAAACCCGGTAACAAGGCAGAGGGTTTTGCGGGCGTAGTGCCCAAAATTATCCCGCTGCCGGATGAATATAAGACAGTACGCCAGTACGGGCCTTTCAGCGCCATCGCCGAAGCCACGGGTAAAACCTGGCAGTTGATGAAGCTGACGGTCAGTATGTTGGGGAAATTGATCACCGGTGATGTAAAACTGAACAACCTCAGTGGGCCGATCTCTATCGCCCAGGGGGCTGGGATGTCAGCAGAGTTCGGGTTGATTTACTACCTGATGTTCCTCGCTTTGATAAGCGTGAACTTAGGCATTATCAACCTGTTCCCGCTCCCCGTTTTAGACGGCGGACATCTGCTGTTTTTAGCGATTGAGAAGCTGAAAGGCGGACCGGTATCCGAGCGAGTTCAAGACTTTAGTTATCGCATTGGCTCTATTTTGCTGGTGTTGTTAATGGGGCTTGCACTTTTCAATGATTTCTCTCGCTTGTAAGAGAGTTTGTTAGGAAGAACGCATAATAACGATGGCGATGAAAAAGTTGCTCATAGCGTCGCTGCTGTTTAGCAGCGCCACCGTATACGGTGCTGAGGGGTTCGTAGTGAAGGATATTCATTTCGAAGGCCTACAGCGTGTCGCCGTTGGTGCGGCCCTCCTCAGTATGCCAGTACGTCCAGGCGATACGGTGAATGATGAAGACATCAGTAACACCATTCGCGCACTGTTTGCCACTGGCAACTTTGAGGATGTTCGTGTCCTGCGTGATGGCGATACCCTTCTCGTTCAGGTGAAAGAACGCCCGACAATCGCCAGCATCACCTTCTCCGGCAACAAGTCGGTAAAAGATGACATGCTGAAACAGAACCTCGAGGCTTCTGGCGTGCGTGTTGGCGAATCACTGGATCGCACCACCCTCTCCGATATTGAAAAAGGGCTGGAAGATTTCTACTACAGCGTCGGTAAATACAGCGCCAGCGTAAAAGCTGTCGTCACGCCGCTGCCGCGTAACCGCGTCGATCTTAAGCTGGTCTTCCAGGAGGGTGTCTCCGCGCAGATCCAGCAGATCAATATCGTCGGTAATCACGCGTTTTCGACCGAACAGCTGATCTCTAACTTCCAGCTGCGCGATGAAGTGCCATGGTGGAACGTGGTCGGCGATCGTAAATACCAGAAGCAGAAGCTGGCGGGCGATCTTGAAACCCTGCGCAGCTACTACCTGGATCGCGGTTATGCCCGTTTCAACATTGATTCGACGCAGGTTAGCCTGACGCCGGACAAAAAAGGCATCTACATTACCGTTAACGTCACCGAAGGCGATCAGTACAAGCTTTCTGGCGTGCAGGTTGCCGGCAATCTGGCGGGCCACTCAGCGGAAATTGAAGGCCTGACCAAAATTCAGCCGGGCGAGCTCTACAACGGCACCAAAGTGACCAAAATGGAAGACGATATTAAAAAGCTTCTGGGTCGCTATGGTTATGCCTATCCGCGCGTGCAGTCTCAGCCTGAGATTAATGACGCTGATAAGACCGTTAAGCTGCATATCAACGTCGATGCGGGTAACCGTTTCTACGTGCGTAAGATCCGCTTTGAAGGCAATGACACCTCGAAAGATACCGTTCTGCGTCGCGAAATGCGCCAGATGGAAGGGGCATGGCTCGGCAGCGATCTGGTCGATCAGGGTAAAGAGCGTCTGAACCGTCTCGGCTACTTTGAAACCGTAGATAGCGAAACGCAGCGCGTTCCGGGCAGCCCGGATCAGGTTGATGTGGTCTACAAAGTCAAAGAGCGTAACACCGGCAGCTTCAACTTTGGTGTCGGTTACGGCACTGAAAGCGGCGTTAGCTTCCAGGTCGGCGTGCAGCAGGATAACTGGTTAGGTACCGGTTACTCTGTCGGCATCAGCGGCACCAAGAACGACTACCAGACCTACTCGGAACTCTCGGTCACCAACCCGTACTTTACGGTTGATGGCGTGAGCCTCGGCGGTCGTCTGTTCTACAACGACTTTAAAGCGGACGACGCGGACCTCTCCTCCTACACCAACAAAAGTTATGGTCTGGATGGCACGCTCGGGTTCCCGATTAACGAATACAACACGCTGCGCACCGGCTTAGGCTACGTGCACAACAGCCTGTCGAAGATGCAACCGCAGATCGCGATGTGGCGTTATCTCGATTCCGTGGGGCAGAATGCCAGCACCAGGGATGACAGCAACGGCTACTCGGCGGATGACTTCACCTTCAACTATGGCTGGACGTATAACAACCTTGACCGCGGTTACTTCCCGACGAAAGGTTCACGCGTCAACCTGAACGGTAAAGTGACAATTCCGGGCTCCGATAACGAGTTCTATAAAGTCACTGTCGACACTGCGTCCTACTTCCCGATTGACGACGATCACAAATGGGTGATGCTGGGTCGTACACGTTGGGGCTATGGCGACGGTATCGGTAGCAAAGAAATGCCGTTCTATGAGAACTTCTATGCAGGTGGTTCCAGCACCGTGCGCGGCTTCCAGTCCAATAACATTGGTCCGAAAGCGGTCTACTACGGCGGCAGCGGTCTGGAAAACTGTAACACTACCACGTCGAAATTCTGTAAGTCTGACGATGCGGTGGGCGGTAACGCAATGGGTATTGTCAGCGCCGAGCTGATCACGCCAACGCCGTTTATCAGCGAGAAGTATGCTAACTCTGTACGTACCTCCTTCTTCTGGGATGCGGGCAGCGTTTGGGATACGAACTGGCAAAATACCGCGGAGATGAAAGCGCTGGGTATTCCGGATTATAGCGATCCGAGCAATATCCGCATGTCTGCCGGTATCGCACTACAATGGATGTCCCCATTGGGGCCGTTGGTCTTCTCCTACGCCCAGCCGTTTAAAAAGTACGATGGAGACAAAGCGGAGCAGTTCCAGTTTAACATCGGTAAAACCTGGTAACGCCGCACTGCAACGGAATGCGCAAGCAGTGTAGTGATGGCTGCGGCTTCGAAGAAGCCCAGCCTCGCAAAGAGCTGTACCTCCGGGTACAAACGGGATGGTAAGGAGTTAATTGTGAAAAAGTTGTTATTAGCTGCAGGTTTAAGTCTGGCAATGGCCGCGTCGGCTCAGGCTGCTGACAAAATTGCGATTGTTGATATGGGTAACCTGTTACAGCAGGTCGCACAGACTTCCGGCGTTTCTCAGACCATGAAAAACGAATTCGGCGGCCGGGCCAACGAACTGCAGAGCATGGAGTCCGACCTGCAAGCAAAAGCACAGCGTTTGCAGCGCGACGGTTCTACCATGAAAGCGAGCGAGCGCAGCAAGCTGGAAAAAGATATCACTTCCGGTCGCCAGGCATTCGCTCAGAAAGCGCAGGCTTTTGAGCAGGATCAGGCTCGCCGCTCTAACGAAGAGCGCGGCAAGCTGGTCACCCGTATCCAGTCCGCAGTGAAGAAAGTCGCTGCCGATCAGGGTGTGGATCTGGTTATCCCTGCCAATGCCGTTATTTACAACAGCAATGATGTAAAAGACATCACCGCTGATGTACTGAAACAGGTTAAATAAGTAATGCCTTCAATTCGACTCGCTGATTTAGCTCAGCAGTTGGATGCAGAATTACACGGTGATGGCGATATCGTCATCACCGGCGTTGCGTCCATGCAATCTGCCGAAGCAGGTCACATCACTTTCATGGTAAATCCTAAATACCGTGAACACCTGGCCGCATGCCAGGCCTCTGCCGTTGTAATGACGCAGGACGATCTTCCTTTTGCCCACAGCGCCGCACTGGTCGTGAAGAACCCTTATCTGACCTACGCGCGTATGGCACAAATTCTTGATACCACGCCGCAGCCTGCGCAGAACATCGCGCCGGGAGCCGTTATCGATTCGACCGCGACGCTGGGCAGCAATGTCTCTATCGGCGCGAATGCGGTGATTGAATCCGGGGTGACCCTCGGCGATAACGTCGTGATCGGCCCGGGCTGCTTCGTGGGGAAAAATACGAAAATTGGCGCAGGATCGCGTCTTTGGGCCAACGTATCTATTTACCATGAGATTGAAATCGGTGAGAACTGCCTGGTTCAATCGGGGACGGTAATAGGTTCGGACGGCTTTGGTTATGCTAACGATCGCGGAAATTGGGTGAAAATCCCACAACTTGGTCGCGTGATTATCGGCAATAACGTCGAGATTGGCGCATGTACCACCATCGACCGCGGCGCGCTTGACGACACCCGTATCGGTAATGGCGTAATTATTGATAACCAGTGTCAGATTGCACATAACGTTGTGATTGGCGACAATACCGCCGTTGCCGGTGGCGTCATCATGGCAGGCAGCCTGAAAATTGGCCGTTACTGCATGATTGGCGGAGCCAGCGTAATCAACGGGCATATGGAAATTTGCGACAAGGTTACGGTAACGGGGATGGGTATGGTGATGCGTCCTATCACTGAGCCAGGCATTTATTCTTCCGGCATTCCGTTACAACCCAATAAAACGTGGCGAAAAACCGCAGCCCTGGTGATGAATATCGACGAGATGAGTAAGCGTTTGAAAGCTGTCGAACGCAAGATAAATCAACAAGACGAGTAATTCATTCACCTGACGCTTGTACACAAAAGCGTTCGGGTTAACAGAAAAAGCGACAAAACGCCTCTGCAACTCGACGCATAAAGTGTATATACTCCCCGGCCTGTTGGCGTTCTCAGGAATGCCGCGGGCCGTGTTATTATTGCTTTTTTGTATATTTAGACAGGAAGAGTATTTTGACTACTGACACTCATACTCTGCACATTGAAGAGATCCTGGAGCTTCTGCCGCACCGCTACCCGTTCTTACTGGTAGATCGTGTGCTGGATTTTGAAGAGGGTCGTTTTCTGCGCGCAGTCAAAAATGTTACGGTAAACGAACCGTTTTTCCAGGGCCACTTCCCTGGCAAACCGATTTTCCCGGGCGTGCTGATCCTCGAAGCAATGGCGCAGGCAACCGGTATTCTGGCGTTTAAAAGCGTCGGTAAACTGGAACCGGGTGAGCTGTACTACTTCGCCGGCATCGACGAAGCGCGCTTTAAGCGCCCGGTTGTGCCTGGCGATCAGATGATCATGGAAGTCACTTTCGAGAAAACGCGCCGTGGCGTGACCCGCTTTAAAGGGGTTGCTATGGTTGACGGTAAAGTTGTTTGTGAAGCTACTATGATGTGTGCACGTAGCCGGGAGGCCTGATACGTGATTGATAAAACCGCCTTTATTCATCCTACCGCCATTGTTGAAGAGGGTGCCGTCATTGGCGCCAACGTTCATATTGGCCCGTTTTGTATTGTGGGACCTCACGTCGAAATCGGCGAAGGTACCGTACTGAAATCTCACGTTGTTGTTAACGGCCACACCAAAATCGGTCGTGATAACGAGATTTATCAGTTCGCCTCCATCGGTGAAGTGAACCAGGATCTTAAATATGCTGGCGAGCCGACCCGTGTGGAAATTGGCGATCGCAACCGCATTCGCGAAAGCGTCACCATCCATCGTGGCACAGTACAGGACGCTGGACTGACGAAGGTGGGCAGCGATAACTTACTGATGATCAACTCGCACGTTGCGCATGACTGCATTATCGGTAACCGCTGCATCCTCGCGAATAATGCAACGCTGGGCGGCCACGTCACAATCGGTGATTATGCGATCATCGGTGGTATGACGGCGGTTCACCAGTTCTGCATTATTGGCGAGCACGTGATGGTTGGCGGCTGCTCCGGCGTCGCGCAGGACGTACCTCCTTATGTCATTGCTCAGGGCAACCATGCCACGCCGTATGGCGTGAACATCGAAGGCCTGAAACGCCGTGGCTTCAGCCGCGAAGCGCTGGTGGCTATCCGTAACGCGTACAAATTGCTCTATCGCAGCGGTAAAACGCTCGACGAAGCAAAACCGGAAATTGCCGAGCTTGCCGCGAAGCACCCGGAAGTTGATGCGTTTATGCAGTTCTTCGAGCGCTCGACGCGTGGCCTGATCCGTTAATGGTCGACAAGCGTCCGCTTACGATAGCCCTTGTCGCCGGAGAAACCTCCGGCGATATTCTTGGTGCCGGTCTTATCCGCGCACTGAGAGCGCGCGTGCCCAACGCCCGTTTTGTTGGCGTTGCCGGCCCGCGTATGCAGGCTGAAGGGTGTGAAGCCTGGTATGAGATGGAAGAGCTGGCGGTGATGGGGATCGTCGAAGTGCTTGGCCGTCTGCGTCGCCTGCTGCATATCCGCGCTGATTTGACCCGTCGATTCAGCGAGCTGCAACCCGATGTGTTTGTCGGGATTGATGCGCCGGACTTTAACATTACCCTTGAGGGTAATTTAAAAAAACGCGGCATCAAAACGATTCACTACGTCAGCCCGTCAGTCTGGGCGTGGCGACAAAAGCGCGTTTTCAAAATTGGTAAAGCCACCGATCTGGTATTGGCATTTCTCCCTTTCGAAAAAGCGTTTTACGACCGGTTTAACGTTCCATGCCGCTTTATCGGACACACCATGGCCGATGCCATGCCGCTCGATCCCGATAAAAATGCGGCGCGCGTGCATCTGGGAATTAGCCCGCAGGCGCGCTGCCTGGCGCTGCTGCCCGGCAGCCGTGGTGCAGAAGTCGAGATGCTCAGCGCCGACTTTTTGCGTACCGCACAGCTGCTGCGTGAGCGCTATCCGGAGCTGGAAGTCGTGGTTCCGCTGGTCAATGCGAAACGCCGCGAGCAGTTTGAGCGCATCAAAGCGGAAGTCGCGCCTGATTTGACGGTGCACCTGCTTGATGGCCAGGCGCGGGAAGCGATGATCGCCTCCGATGCCGCGCTGCTGGCCTCCGGCACTGCGGCGCTGGAGTGCATGCTGGCGAAATGCCCGATGGTGGTCGGCTACCGTATGAAGCCCTTCACCTTCTGGCTGGCGAAACGTCTGGTGAAAACGCCTTATGTTTCCTTGCCGAACCTGCTCGCCGGGCGCGAAGTGGTTAAAGAGCTGTTGCAGGAGGAGTGTCAGCCGCAGGCGCTGGCAGCCGCACTGGAACCGCTGCTGGCGAACAGTGAAACCCGCCATGAAATGCATGACCTGTTTCGCGAGCTGCATCAGCGCATCCGCTGTAATGCCGATGAGCAGGCGGCGGACGCGGTACTGGAGTTAGCAAAATGATTGAGTTTGTCTATCCGCACACGCATCTTGTTGCGGGTGTGGATGAAGTAGGGCGCGGCCCGCTGGTGGGCGCGGTCGTGACGGCGGCGGTGATCCTCAATCCTGCACGGCCAATTGTGGGTCTCAACGACTCCAAAAAACTCTCCGAAAAACGCCGTTTATCGCTCTACGCTGAGATTAAAGAGAAAGCGCTGGCCTGGAGTCTCGGCCGCGCGGAGCCGCACGAAATCGATGAGCTTAATATTCTGCACGCCACGATGCTGGCGATGCAGCGCGCGGTCGCCGGGCTTGCTATCACGCCAGAGTATGTGCTGATTGACGGCAACCGTTGCCCGGCGCTTGCCATGCCATCCATGGCGGTGGTGAAAGGCGACAGTCGTGTGGCAGAAATCAGCGCGGCGTCGATTATCGCCAAAGTCACGCGCGATGCCGAAATGGCCGCGCTGGATGCGATCTTCCCGCAGTATGGCTTTGCACAACATAAAGGCTATCCCACGGCTTTTCATCTGGAAAAGCTGACGGAGCATGGCGCAACCGAGCATCACCGACGCAGCTTTGCGCCGGTCAGGCGCGCGTTGGGTCTCGTCTCCTGACTCTTAAGAACGTGAAACTACAGGCTGGAATTGAATAATGGCTGAACCACGTTTCGTACACCTGCGGGTGCATAGCGACTACTCCATGATTGACGGGCTGGCGAAAACCGGGCCGCTGGTGAAGAAGGCGGCCGCCCTTGGCTCGCCCGCGCTGGCGATCACTGATTTCACCAACCTCTGCGGTCTGGTGAAGTTCTACGGAACGGCGCACGGCGCCGGGATCAAGCCCATCGTCGGCGCTGACTTCCACGTGCAGTGCGATCTGATTGGTGACGAGCTGACGCAGCTTACCGTCCTCGCCGCCAACAATACCGGCTACCAGAACCTGACGCTGCTGATTTCTCGCGCCTACCAGCGCGGCTACGGCGCGGCGGGCCCTTATATCGATCGC
This sequence comes from Kosakonia sp. CCTCC M2018092, assembly GCF_003864115.1. Taxonomy (NCBI): domain Bacteria; kingdom Pseudomonadati; phylum Pseudomonadota; class Gammaproteobacteria; order Enterobacterales; family Enterobacteriaceae; genus Kosakonia; species Kosakonia sp. CCTCC M2018092. The sequence goes on along the minus strand of NZ_CP034225.1, from coordinate 3,812,949 downwards.
GACTGGCTAATTGAGCTTAACGAAGGGCTGATCCTGCTTTCCGGCGCGCGAATGGGCGACGTCGGCAAAAGCCTGCTGCGCGGTAACAGCGCGCTGGTCGAGCAGTGCCTCGATTTCTATAAAACCCATTTCCCGGATCGCTACTATCTGGAGCTGATCCGCACCGGTCGTCAGGACGAAGAGAACTACCTGCACGCGGCGGTCGCGCTGGCGGAAGCGCAGGGGTTGCCGGTTGTCGCCACCAACGACGTCCGCTTCCTCGAAGAGGGCGACTTTGACGCCCATGAAATTCGCGTCGCCATCCACGACGGCTTTACCCTCGACGATCCCAAACGCCCGCGTAACTACTCGCCGCAGCAATATATGCGCAACGAAGAGGAGATGTGCGAACTCTTCTCCGATATTCCGGAAGCGCTGGAAAACAGCGTCGAAATTGCTAAACGCTGTAACGTCACCGTGCGCCTCGGCGAGTACTTCCTGCCGCAGTTCCCGACCGGGGATATGACCACTGAAGATTTCCTGGTTGTGAAATCGAAAGAGGGGCTGGAAGAGCGACTCGAATTCCTCTTCCCCGATCCGGCAGTGCGCGCCGAGAAACGCCCACCCTACGATGAGCGCCTTGATATTGAGCTCCAGGTTATTAACCAGATGGGCTTCCCGGGCTACTTCCTGATCGTTATGGAGTTTATCCAGTGGTCGAAAGATAACGGCGTGCCCGTTGGGCCTGGCCGTGGTTCCGGTGCCGGGTCGCTGGTTGCCTATGCGCTGAAGATCACCGATCTCGATCCGCTGGAGTTTGACCTGCTGTTCGAACGTTTCCTTAACCCGGAACGTGTCTCGATGCCCGACTTCGACGTCGATTTCTGCATGGAGAAACGTGACCAGGTAATCGAACACGTGGCGGATATGTATGGCCGCGACGCGGTGTCGCAGATCATCACCTTTGGTACCATGGCGGCGAAAGCGGTTATCCGCGACGTTGGTCGCGTGCTGGGCCACCCCTATGGCTTTGTCGACCGTATCTCCAAACTGGTGCCGCCCGATCCGGGCATGACGCTGGCAAAAGCCTTTGAAGCAGAGCCGCAACTGCCGGAGATCTACGAAGCCGATGAAGAGGTGCGGGCGCTGATCGACATGGCGCGCAAGCTGGAAGGGGTCACGCGTAACGCCGGTAAACATGCCGGTGGTGTGGTGATCGCGCCAACCAAAATTACTGACTTTGCACCGCTTTACTGCGATGAAGCCGGGCAGCATCCGGTTACCCAGTTTGATAAGAACGATGTGGAATACGCGGGCCTGGTGAAGTTCGACTTCCTCGGCTTGCGTACGCTGACCATCATCAACTGGGCGCTGGAGATGATCAACGCCCGGCGCGAGAAGCAGGGCGAGCCGCCGCTGGATATCGCCGCCATTCCGCTTGAAGACAAGAAGAGCTTTGACATGCTGCAACGCTCGGAGACCACGGCGGTCTTCCAGCTTGAATCCCGCGGCATGAAGGATCTGATTAAGCGTCTGCAGCCGGACTGCTTCGAAGATATGATCGCACTGGTGGCGCTGTTCCGCCCCGGTCCGCTGCAGTCGGGCATGGTAGATAACTTTATCGACCGTAAACACGGACGCGAAGAGATCTCCTACCCGGACGTGCAGTGGCAGCACGAGAGCCTGAAACCGGTGCTGGAGCCGACCTACGGCATTATCCTGTATCAGGAACAGGTAATGCAGATTGCCCAGGTGCTCTCCGGTTATACCCTCGGTGGCGCGGATATGCTGCGTCGTGCGATGGGTAAGAAGAAGCCGGAAGAGATGGCCAAGCAGCGCTCCATTTTTGAAGATGGCGCGAAGAAAAACGGTATTGACGGCGAGCTGGCGATTAAAATCTTTGACCTGGTAGAGAAATTCGCCGGGTATGGATTTAACAAATCGCACTCCGCCGCCTATGCTTTGGTTTCCTATCAGACCCTGTGGCTGAAAGCGCACTATCCGGCCGAGTTTATGGCGGCGGTAATGACTGCCGATATGGACAACACCGAGAAAGTGGTCGGGCTGGTGGATGAGTGCTGGCGCATGGGGCTGAAGATCCTGCCGCCGGACATTAACTCCGGGCTCTACCACTTCCACGTCAACGACGACGGCGAGATCGTCTACGGTATTGGCGCGATCAAAGGCGTGGGCGAAGGGCCGATTGAAGCGATCATCGAAGCGCGTAACAACGGCGGCTATTTCCGCGAGCTGTTCGATCTCTGTGCGCGTACCGATATCAAAAAGCTTAACCGCCGGGTGCTGGAAAAGCTGATTATGTCCGGGGCGTTCGACCGCCTTGGCCCGCACCGCGCCGCGCTGATGAACTCGCTGGGCGATGCGCTGAAAGCCGCCGATCAGCACGCGAAAGCGGAGGCGATCGGCCAGGCGGATATGTTCGGCGTGCTGGCGGAAGAGCCGGAGCAGATTGAGCAATCCTACGCCAGCTGCCAGCCGTGGCCGGAGCAGGTTCAGCTTGAGGGCGAGCGGGAGACGTTGGGGCTTTACCTGACGGGACACCCGATCAACCAGTATTTAAAAGAGATAGAGCGCTATGTCGGAGGCTACAGGCTGAAAGACATGCATCCGACCGAACGTGGGAAGGTCACCACGGCGGCCGGGCTCGTCATTGCTGCGCGGGTTATGGTCACCAAGCGCGGCAATCGTATCGGCATCTGTACGTTGGATGACCGTTCCGGGCGTCTTGAAGTGATGTTGTTCACTGACGCGCTGGATAAATACCAGCAGTTGCTGGAAAAAGACCGCATACTCATCGTCAGCGGACAGGTCAGCTTTGATGACTTCAGCGGTGGGCTTAAAATGACCGCCCGTGAAGTCATGGACATTGACGAGGCCCGTGAAAAATATGCCCGCGGGCTTGCTATATCGCTGACGGACAGGCAAATTGATGACCAGCTTTTAAACCGACTCCGTCAGTCTCTGGAACCCCACCGTTCGGGAACCATTCCAGTACATCTCTATTACCAGAGGACGGATGCGCGCGCGCGGTTACGCTTTGGCGCAACCTGGCGTGTCTCTCCGAGCGATCGTTTACTTAACGATCTGCGTGGCCTCATTGGTTCGGAGCAGGTGGAACTGGAGTTTGACTAATACAGGAATACTATGAGTCTGAATTTCCTTGATTTCGAACAGCCGATTGCTGAGCTGGAAGCGAAAATCGATTCTCTGACCGCCGTTGGCCGTCAGGATGAAAAACTGGATATTAACATCGACGAAGAGGTGCATCGTCTACGTGAAAAGAGCGTAGAGCTGACACGTAAAATCTTTGCCGATCTCGGTGCCTGGCAGGTTGCACAGTTAGCCCGCCATCCGCTGCGTCCATACACCCTGGATTATGTCCGCCTGGCGTTCGACGAATTTGACGAGCTGGCCGGCGACCGCGCCTATGCTGACGATAAAGCTATCGTTGGCGGCATCGCGCGTCTGGATGGACGCCCGGTGATGATCATTGGTCATCAGAAAGGCCGTGAAACGAAAGAGAAGATTCGCCGCAACTTCGGTATGCCAGCGCCGGAAGGGTATCGTAAAGCGCTGCGTCTGATGGAGATGGCGGAACGCTTTAACATGCCGATCATCACCTTCATCGACACGCCGGGTGCTTATCCGGGCGTGGGCGCGGAAGAGCGCGGCCAGTCTGAAGCGATTGCCCGCAACCTGCGTGAAATGTCTCGCCTGAGCGTGCCGGTTATCTGCACCGTGATTGGCGAAGGCGGCTCCGGCGGCGCGCTGGCGATTGGCGTTGGCGACAAGGTCAATATGCTGCAGTACAGCACCTACTCGGTGATCTCGCCGGAAGGTTGTGCCTCGATTCTGTGGAAAAGCGCGGACAAAGCACCGCTGGCGGCCGATGCGATGGGCATTATTGCACCGCGTCTGAAAGAGCTGAAACTGATCGACTCTATCATTCCGGAACCGCTGGGCGGCGCGCACCGCAACCCGGAAGCGATTGCCGCTTCACTGAAAGCACAGCTGCTGGCGGATCTCGCCGATCTGGAAGGGCTGAGCAAAGAAGATCTGCGCAACCGCCGTTACCAGCGTCTGATGAGCTACGGCTACGCCTGATAGCGAAGCGCTGTGTAAAAGTGATAATGAGCCGCACCTCTGGTGCGGCTTTTTTTATACCTGCCATTTACCTCAACTATGCTTAGCTAAGGTTTTTAACGGAGGTAGTTGTGAATATTATTGCCATCATGGGACCCCATGGCGTTTTCTACAAAGATGAGCCGATTAAGGAGCTGGAACAGGCCTTACAGGCGCAGGGTTTTCAGATCATCTGGCCGAGAAACAGCACCGACTTACTGAAATTTATTGAACACAACCCCCGTATCTGCGGCGTGATCTTTGACTGGGACGAGTACAACCTCGACCTGTGCTGCGAGATCAACCAGCTTAACGAATACCTCCCGCTCTACGGTTTTATCAACACCCACTCGACGATGGATGTCAGCGCCCAGGATATGCGCATGGCGCTGTGGTTCTTCGAATATGCGCTGAGCGTAGCCGACGATATTGCCACGCGCATCGCGCAATACACCAAAGAGTACCTGGAAAACATTACGCCGCCCTTTACCCGGGCACTGTTTACCTACGTAAAGGAGGGGAAGTACACCTTCTGTACGCCAGGGCATATGGCGGGCACCGCTTACCAGAAAAGCCCGGTCGGCTGCCTCTTCTATGACTTCTTTGGCGGCAATACGCTGAAAGCGGATGTCTCGATCTCGGTGACGGAGCTCGGATCGCTGCTCGATCACACCGGCCCGCATCTTGAGGCGGAGGAGTATATCGCCCGCACCTTTGGTGCCGAGCAGAGCTATATGGTGACGAACGGCACCTCCACCTCAAATAAGATTGTCGGCATGTACGCCGCACCAACCGGCAGTACGCTGCTTATCGACCGTAACTGCCACAAATCCCTGGCTCACCTGCTGATGATGAGCGATGTCACGCCGCTGTGGCTGAAACCGGGGCGCAACGCGCTGGGCATTCTCGGGGGCATTCCGCGCCGCGAGTTTACCTCAGCCAGCATTGAGCAGAAGATCGTTGCCACGCCGGGCGCAAGCTGGCCGGTGCATGCGGTGATCACTAACTCCACTTATGACGGCCTGCTCTACAACACCGACTGGATCAAGAAGACGCTGGATGTGCCGTCGATTCACTTCGACTCCGCTTGGGTGCCCTATACCAATTTCCACCCGATCTACGCCGGGAAAAGCGGTATGAGCGGCGAGCGCGTGCCGGGAAAAGTCTTCTATGAAACTCAGTCGACGCACAAAATGTTGGCCGCTTTCTCGCAGGCATCGCTGATTCATATCAAAGGTGAATATGACGAAGATGCTTTCAACGAAGCCTTTATGATGCATACCACCACCTCGCCAAGTTACCCGCTGGTCGCCTCCATCGAAACGGCGGCGGCGATGTTGCGCGGCAACCCCGGAAAGCGGCTGATTAACCGCTCCGTGGAGCGCGCGCTCCACTTCCGCAAAGAGGTACAGCGGCTGAAAGAGGAGGCCGATGGCTGGTTCTTTGATATCTGGCAGCCGGAAGAGATTGATGAAGCAGAGTGCTGGCCGGTGGCGCCCGGCGCGGATTGGCACGGTTTTCGTGAGGCCGATGAGGATCATATGTTCCTCGATCCGGTGAAGGTGACGATCCTGACCCCGGGTATGGATGAGGTCGGCAATATGGGCGACGAGGGGATCCCGGCGGCGCTGGTGGCGAAGTTCCTCGATGAGCGCGGCGTAGTGGTGGAGAAAACGGGGCCTTATAACCTGCTGTTTCTCTTCAGTATCGGCATTGATAAAACGCGGGCGATGGGTCTGTTGCGCGGTTTGATGGAGTTTAAGCGCGCCTACGATCTCAACCTGCGGGTGCGTAATATGCTGCCGGATCTCTATGCGGAAGATCCCGACTTCTACCGCAATATGCGTATTCAGGATCTGGCGCAGGGGATCCATAAGCTGATCCGCCAGCACGATCTGCCGCGCCTGATGTTGCAGGCCTTCGACGTGTTGCCGGAGATGAAACTGACGCCGCATCAGGCGTGGCAGCGACAGGTGCGTGGCGATGTCGAAACGGTGGCGCTGGAAGCGTTAATCGGCCGCGTTTCCGCCAATATGATCCTGCCTTATCCGCCGGGCGTGCCGCTGGTGATGCCGGGCGAGATGATCACCGAGCAGAGCCGGGCAGTGCTCGATTTCCTGCTGATGCTCTGCGCCATTGGCCGCCACTATCCAGGATTCGAAACGGATATTCACGGTGCAAAACGGGACGAAGAGGGGTGTTATTACGTCAGAGTCCTAAAAACGCGCTGAATGGTTGCGGGCGTTTCGCGGCGGGCGTAACGTTCTGGCATCAAAAAAAGGAGAGATTATGCTGGGTTTAAAACAGGTTCACCATATCGCCATCATTGCGACGGATTATGCAAAGAGCAAAGCTTTCTACTGCGACATCCTCGGCTTTACGCTGCTCAGTGAAGTCTATCGCGAAGCGCGCGACTCATGGAAAGGCGATCTGGCGCTTAACGGGCAGTACGTTATCGAGCTTTTCTCCTTTCCGTTCCCGCCCGCGCGCGCCAGCCGGCCGGAAGCCTGCGGGCTGCGCCATCTGGCATTCAGCGTCGACGATATTGATCAGGCGGTTGCGCACCTCACCGCGCACGGCGTGGCGTGTGAAGAGATTCGCATCGACCCTTGCACCGACAAACGCTTCACCTTTTTTAACGATCCCGATGGCCTGCCGCTGGAGCTTTACCAGCAGTAAGGCTTGCCACTTCTGTGAATGCCCGGTAACGTGCCGGGCATTGTTCCCGTGTTAACACTCACTATGACCACGCCACTGCTTCTCTCGTTGCCGACCGAATCACGCCAGTTTCTGGTGGCGTTCAGCGGCGGGCTCGACTCCACCGTTTTGCTGCATCAACTGCGGCTCTGGCGCGAAGATCGCCCCGACGTGCAGCTGCGCGCAATTCATGTGCATCACGGCTTAAGCCCGAATGCCGATCGCTGGGCGGCGCACTGCGAATCACTGTGTGAGCGCTGGCAGATCCCGCTTTCACTTGTTCGTGTCATGCTGGTGGATGAGGGGAAGGGGATAGAGGCGCAGGCGCGTACCGCCCGCTATCAGGCGTTTCGTGATGCACTGCTGCCGGGTGAAGTGCTTGTCACCGCGCAGCATCTCGACGATCAATCTGAAACGGTGCTGTTAGCGCTTAAACGCGGCAGCGGGCCGGCCGGGCTGGCCGCGATGCCGCAGAGTTTGCCGTTTGGCGATACGCAGCTGTTCCGCCCGTTGCTCAACCAGAGCCGGGCATCGCTTGAGCAGTGGGCGCGCGATCATCATCTCAGCTGGATCGAGGATGAGAGCAACGCCGACACGCGCTTCGATCGCAACTTCCTGCGCAAGGCAATTCTTCCTCTGTTAAACGCCCGTTGGCCGCACTTTGCCGATGCGGCGGCGCGCAGTGCAGCGCTTTGCGGCGAACAGGAACAGTTACTCGATGAACTGCTGGCGGAGTCGTTATCAACAGTGACCACCGCAGAGGGGGCGCTGACGATTGCGCCTCTCACCGCTTACAGCGATGCACGGCGGCGAGCGCTTTTGCGCCGCTGGCTGGCGCAGCGCGGGGCGATGATGCCTTCGCGGGCGATGCTCGATCGCCTGTGGCAGGAGGTGGCACTCGCCCGGGAAGATGCGGTGCCGTGTCTGCGCGTTGGCGACGATGAGGTGCGGCGCTATCAGGGGTGTTTATGGTGGGTGAAACGCACCGCGCATCCGCGTGATGCCGAGCTTGCCTGGCCTGCGCCTTTTGCCACGCTCACTTTGCCGCAGGGATTGGGAACGCTGTCGTTGGCCTCTGGCGGTGATTTACGCGCGCCCGCTGTCGATGAAGCGGTTTCCGTGCGCTTTCAGGCACCCGGCCTGATCCACATTGTGGGTCGTCACGGCGGGCGGAAGCTGAAAAAAATCTGGCAGGAGCTGGACGTTCCCCCGTGGCAACGCGATGCCACGCCGCTGCTCTTTTATGGCGATACGCTGATTGCGGCGGCCGATCGGTTTGTAACGCGGGAAGGGGTAAAAGAGGCAGGGCAGACGGGCGTGCGTCTGGTGTGGCAAAGATAGCGGGCAGCGACGCTGCCCGCGGTGTTCAGGACTCGCTCACCACAACGGTGCCGATTTCGGGATGGCTGAAGCTGGCAATTCTGTCCAGACGCAGTTCACGGGTCTCCCCGGCGGCGTCAATCACCAGATACTCAACGTTTTTACGCAACAGCAGATCGTTCGCTTTGGCGCTGAGAACCTCGCCATCTTTCATTTCCAGCTTCAATAAAAGATGATGCTGGCAGGCGAGTTCAAGATTGTCATAATCATCACAATTGATGGGTTGATAGGCATCATTTATTGACATAATCGCTCACCAGTAAGTTCGCGGCAGCATAAGCTGCCTTATCCCTGACCGACTCTGAAAGGGTGTCATCCGACGCCATTTCATTCAAGACCTTCAATACGCACCCCAGCGCGTCCGGGATATACCCTACATCTCCGCTGGCGATTTCCGCATAACGTTTGCGCACTAGCTCACAATAATTATCCACATCACCTCCTGCCAGTCTCCCGGCTTTACTGTGAGATAACACTAAGCCTACGAAGTTAACCTCTCTTTAGCAAGGTGACTATACCATAGCTTGTTTACCATTATCAGAGTGATGAATAACGCTCGCGGCAAGAGATAACAGCGCTTTATGCTTATTTTCGCTACAATGGCGGCCATTTTATGAAGGAGGATGTAATGGCGTTAAAAGCGACAATTTATAAGGCGACGGTGAATGTGGCCGATCTGGATCGGAACCAGTTTTTAGACGCCGCCCTGACGCTGGCCCGTCATCCTTCCGAAACGCAGGAGCGCATGATGCTGCGCCTGCTGGCCTGGATAAAGTATGCCGACGAGCGTTTGCAGTTTACGCGCGGGCTGAGCGCTGATGATGAGCCGGAAGCATGGCTGCGTAACGACTATCTCGGGATCGATCTGTGGATCGAGCTTGGCCTGCCTGATGAAAAGCGGCTGAAGAAGGCGTGCAACCAGGCAAAAGAGGTGGCGCTGTTTACCTATAACTCACGGGCGGCAAATATCTGGTGGCAGCAAAACCAGGCGCGCTGTGCAACCTTCAGCAATTTAAGTATCTGGTATCTGGATGACGCACAGCTGGCAGCGCTCAGCGCATTTGCCGACGATCGCACCATGAATCTGCAGGCGACGCTGCAGGATGGCGCAATCTGGCTCTCTGATGCCACGCAAAACGTGGAGTTCCATTTTGAAACCTGGCAGCAACCATGATTGAGATCTCCCGCTCCGTCTCGCTGCCTGAGGATGAGCTGGATATCACCGCCGTGCGCTCGCAGGGTGCGGGCGGCCAGCACGTCAACAAAAGCTCAACCGCTATTCATCTGCGTTTTGACATTCGCGCCTCCAGCCTGCCAGAGTATTACAAGGCGCGCCTGCTGGAGGCGTCGCACCATTTGATAAGCCAGGATGGCTGGATCGTTATCAAAGCGCAGGAGTACCGCAGCCAGGAGATGAATCGCGAAGCGGCGATAGCCCGCCTGGTGGCGCTGATTAAAGAGTTAACCGTAGTGCAGAAAAGCCGCCGGGCCACGCGCCCGACCCGCGCCTCGAAAGAGCGGCGGTTATCGACGAAGTCACAAAAGTCGACGGTCAAAGCGCTACGTGGCAAGGTCCGTCGTCATGACGGCGGATAAAGACAACGGAAACAAGCATAAGGAAACGAGTGTGAACAGAGCGATTTTAGCCGTCGCGGCAGGGTGTACCCTCTTTGCCCTTTTCGGCTGTAATAACCGTAACGAGACGGAAATGGTGCAGCCGACCCAGGTCGAAGAGCTGAAACCGATGCAGCAGAGCTGGCGCGGTGTGTTGCCCTGCGCGGATTGTGAAGGTATTGAAACCTCACTGTTTCTGCAAAAAGATGGCAGCTGGGTAATGAACCAGCATTACCAGGGCGGGAAAGCGCCATCGGTCTTCGGTGCCTATGGCAACTGGGCGCGCACGGCGGACAAATTAGTCCTCACCGATAGCCATGGCGAAAAGACCTATTTCCGTGCGAAGGGTGAAGCACTGGAGATGCTGGATCAGGAGGGCAACCCGATTAAGTCGTCGCTCAACTACACCCTGCAACCGGTGAAAGCGCCACTGCCAACCACGCCGATGGCGATGCGCGGCATGTACAAATATATGGCGGATGCGGCGGTCTTTACCGATTGTGCGACCGGAAAAGAGGTGGCGGTCGCCAGCAACGCGCAGCTTGAGCGCGATTATGCGGCGGCACGCGGCACGGAGCTGAAGCCGATTCTGCTGGTGGTGGAGGGGCATTTTGCGCTGGAGCCGAACCCGGATACCGGTGCGGCGCAGAAAGTGCTGGTGACGAACAACAAAGGCAAATTCAGCGCGGATAAAGGCTGCGATGAGTAACCGTTGATAACATAAAAAAAGCCCCGTTTAACGGGGCTTTTTTATTGGCTTAGCCTTTGATGGCTTTCACCAGGTAATCCAGCACATCGCCGGTTTTAATCATCTGCTTCTCGCCGCTGCGACGATATTTGTATTCGATATCGTCATTGTCGAGGTTGCGATCGCCAATCACCACGGTGTGCGGAATGCCGATCAGTTCCATATCAGCAAACATCACGCCCGGACGCTCTTTACGGTCGTCCATCAGCACTTCAATACCCTGCGCGCGCAGATCGGCATAGAGTTTTTCCGCCAGCTCCTGCACACGGTAGGACTTGTGCATATTCATCGGCAGAATGGCAACCTGGAACGGAGCAATCGCATCCGGCCAGATGATGCCGCGATCGTCGTGGTTCTGCTCAATCGCCGCCGCGACAACGCGCGTCACGCCGATACCGTAGCAGCCCATGGTCAGGATCTGGTTGCGGCCATCTTCACCCTGCACGGCGGCATTCAGCGCCTCAGAGTATTTGGTGCCGAGCTGGAAGATATGACCCACTTCGATACCACGTTTGATCAGCAGGGTGCCTTTGCCATCCGGGCTCGGATCGCCCGCTACCACGTTGCGGATATCCGCCACTTCCGGCGTCGCCACGTCGCGATCCCAGTTGATGCCAAAGTAGTGTTTGCCATCAATGTTCGCGCCCGCAGAGAAGTCGCTCATGGCGGCAACGGTGCGGTCAATCACTACCGGGATCGGCAGGTTAACCGGGCCGAGCGAACCCGGGCCAGCATTGACCAGCGCGCGGATTTCCTCTTCGGTGGCGAAGGTCAGCGGGCTGGCAACCTGCGGCAGTTTTTCCGCTTTCACTTCGTTCAGCTCGTGATCGCCACGCACCAGCAGCGCAATCAGCGGCGCGCTGGCACCCTCTTCGGCTTTCACCAGCAGGGTTTTAACGGTCTTCTCAATCGGCAGGTTGAACTGCTCAACCAGCTCGGCGATGGTCTTCGCATTCGGCGTATCGACCAGCGTCATCTCCTGCGTGGCAGCAGCGCGTGGCGCTTTCGGTGCCAGCGCTTCGGCAAACTCAATGTTGGCGGCGAAATCGGAGGAGTCAGAGAAGATCACATCATCTTCGCCGCTCTGCGCCAGCACCTGGAACTCATGGGATGCGCTACCGCCGATGGAGCCGGTATCCGCCTGTACCGCGCGGAAATCGAGATCCATACGGCTGAAGATTTTGCTGTACGCGGCGTACATCGCGTCATAGGTCTCTTGCAGCGACTCCTGAGAGGTATGGAAAGAGTAAGCATCTTTCATCAGGAACTCGCGCGAGCGCATCACGCCGAAACGCGGGCGCACTTCATCGCGGAATTTGGTCTGAATCTGGAAGAAGTTCAGCGGCAGCTGTTTGTAGGAGTTCAGCTCGTTGCGGATCAGATCGGTGATCACCTCTTCGTGGGTCGGGCCGAGCACGAACGGGCGTTCGCCGCGATCGACAAAACGCAGCAGTTCCGGACCGTACTGCTCCCAGCGACCGCTCTCTTGCCACAGGTCGGCTGGCTGCACGACCGGCATGGACACCTCAATCGCACCGGCGTTGTTCATCTCTTCACGCACGATGTTTTCGACTTTTTTCAGGACGCGCAGACCGGTCGGCAACCAGGTGTACAACCCGGAGGCCAGTTTGCGGATCATCCCGGCGCGCAGCATCAGCTGGTGGCTGATCACTTCGGCGTCGGCAGGCGTCTCTTTCAGAGTAGAGAGCAAGTATTGGCTAGTACGCATGTTGTTACGGTTCCATTTGGACAATTGGAGCAGGCCGGAGGCGGCCTGACACAAAAAAGTGGTTTAGTTTATCAGCCCGGCAGAGATGCCAAAAGAGAGGGGCTCAAAATTAGCGTGGTTCAAGGGCAAACACTTCAAAACCGCCGTCGACAACGCGCCAGCGGACATTTACATCATGCAGCCAGACGGCGTAGGTTTTCCCCGGCTCCTCCTCTTTGCGGTAGGCCGGGCGCGGATCCTGCGACAGCACCTCCTGCACAAACGCGGCAAAGTGCGGATAGCGTTTCTCCAGCAGGGCGAGCGACGGTGCAAGCTCAGCTGTAAAGGTCACAGCGACACTCGCGGCGGGGGCGTGCTGAGCATAGCTTGCCTGCGCATCGGGCAGCGCTTCTGCAAAGGGGAGATAGGGTTTGATATCGACCACCGGCGTACCATCAACCAGATCGAGGCTGCCGAGTTGCAGGATAACCTGATCTTTATGGCAGCGGATGCCCTTCAGCTCAACCAGCGACATGCCGATCGGGTTGGGGCGAAACGTCGAGCGGGTGGCAAAGACGCCCATGCGGGCGTTGCCGCCGAGGCGCGGGGGCCGCACCGTCGGACGCCAGCCGCCTTCCATCGTCTGATGAAAAACAAACAGCACCCAAAGGTGGCTGAACGCCTCCAGACCGCGAACCGCATCGGGCTGGTTGTAAGGCGTCAGCAAGTGAAGTTCGCCGCCGCCGTGTTTCACCAGACCTGGCTGGCGCGGGACAGCAAACTTCTCTTTATAGGGTGAGCGAATAACGCCGATTTGCTCGAAAGCAAAATGACTCATTTGTTCGAGATATTCAGGGCAGAGCCGACGCAGAGCGCCTGGCGGTAGCAGCCTGGCGTGCCGCTGGTAACTTCGCAGTTATGCAGCAGGACGGCATTCGCTTTGGCTTTTTTCGAGGCGTTGATCTGCAGGCGTTTACGGGCGGTAGGGATGTTCGGCGGTGAATCCTGGTTGCTGGCCTGGCATGATTCGCCGGTCACTTCACCGAGATCGCGGAACGGCTTGCCGACCAGCTCTTCTGCGTTAGTAATGATGCGAACGGGAGCGGCGCGCGAGACTTTCGCTTTTTGCGGCTCTGCTTTGGGTTCCGCTGCGTTACTCTGCACGGGTTCGACAGGTGATCTGCTTAGCAACGAACAGCCGCTCAGCGTGAGTGCTAATAGACAGATCGGGAAAGCACGCATAAAAGTATCCTCACAAAAATTTTCTTAACGCCGTATTGAAACAAGGGCGTGCCCAAATGACAAGGCGGGCTTTCGCCCGCCCTGAATGATATTACAGACTGATGAGATTACCAGCCTTTCACCGCGCCGCCGTTAAAGACTTTGTTGGCAGCCTCGCTGACTTCGTCAGAGTGGAACGCCTGCACAAATTTCTTCACGTTTTCCGCGTCTTTATTATCTTCACGCGCAACGATCAGGTTCACGTACGGGGAGTCTTTGTCTTCAACAAAGATGCCGTCTTTTTCCGGGGTCAGGCCAATCTGGCTGGCATAAGTGGTGTTGATCACCGCCAGCGCAATCTGCGCATCGTCCAGTGAGCGCGGCAGCTGCGGGGCTTCCAGCTCAACGATCTTCAGGTTTTTCGGGTTTTCAGTGACGTCCAGCACCGTCGGCATCAGGCCAACGCCATCTTTCAGTTTGATCAGACCCTCTTTCTGCAGCAGCAGCAGGGCACGGCCAAGGTTGGTCGGATCGTTAGGAACGGCAACCTGAGAGCCATCCTGCAGCTCGGAGATCGCTTTGATTTTTTTCGAGTAGCCAGCGATAGGGTAGACAAAGCTGTTGCCGACCGGCACCAGTTTGAAGCCGCGGTCTTTGATCTGCTGATCGAGATACGGCTTATGCTGGAAGGCGTTAACGTCGATATCGCCTTTGCTCAGCGCTTCGTTCGGCAGCACGTAGTCGTTAAAGGTGACCAGCTCAACATCGAGGCCATACTTCTCTTTTGCTACTTTTTGCGCCACTTCGGCAACTTGCTGCTCAGCGCCAACAATCACACCAACTTTGATGTGATTCGGATCTTTTTCATCCGGGCCGCAGCCGACCAGCGCCAGGGAGCCGATCAGCGCGCCAACGGCGGCAAAGGTCTTAAAGTTAAAAGCCATCAGTTATTCCTTACTGTCAGAGTCGTTATGTTGTGTAACGTTATTTGTGCGTCACAGCCCGGACGATACGATCGCCCGCGAATTGAATTAAGTAAACCAAAACCACAAGCAATACTAAAACCGTGTTCATCACTAATGGGTTGTAGGTGACATAGCCGTACTGAATACCTAACTGGCCAAGACCGCCCGCGCCCACGGCACCACCCATCGCCGAGTAACCGACCAGCGTGATAAGGGTAATGGTTGCAGCATTGATCAGCCCCGGCAGCGCTTCCGGCAGCAATACCTTACGGATGATCTGCATCGGCGTGGCGCCCATTGCGCGTGATGCTTCAATCAGACCTGCCGGCAGTTCAAGCAAGGCATTCTCCACCATACGGGCGATAAACGGCGCTGCGCCAACGGTTAGCGGCACGATCACCGCGTAAAGGCCGATTGAGGTGCCAACGATGACGCGGGTAAAGGGGATCATCCACACCAGCAGAATAATGAAGGGGATGGAGCGGAAGATATTGACCGTGGCAGAAATCGCGCTATAGAGCGTGAGGTTTTGCATAATCTGGCCGGGGCGGGTCACGTAAAGTAATACGCCGAACGGCAGGCCGACGGCAAAACCGAGCAGGCCAGAGGCAAAGGTCATAAACAACGTTTCCCAGATGCTGCGGGCGAAGAGCCAAATCATTGCCTCAGACATAACCGAGTACCTCTACTTTTACATGGTGTTCTTGCAGCCAGGCGATGGCCGCCTGCGTATCCTGCGCGGTGCCGTGCATTTCGGTCAGCATAATGCCGAACTTCACGCCGCCGGCGTAATCCATCTGCGCGCTGATAATGTTGTTATTCACATTGAAACGACGGGCGGTTTCCGACAGCAGCGGAGCGTCGACCGACTGGCCGGTAAACTCCATGCGCAGCATCGGAACGCTATCCGCCTGCGGCTCAGGCTGCAGACGCTGTAAATAGTCTTCCGGGATGTCCAGATGCAGGGTCGACTGAATAAACTGCTGCGCCAGCGGCGTTTTCGGATGGGAGAAGACTTCGCTGACGGTATCCTGCTCAATCAATTCGCCGTTGCTGATCACTGCCACGCAGTCGCAGATGCGCTTCACCACGTCCATCTCATGGGTGATCAACAGAATGGTCAGTCCCAGGCGGCGGTTAATGTCTTTCAATAATTCAAGAATCGAGCGGGTGGTCGCCGGGTCAAGGGCGCTGGTGGCTTCATCGCACAGCAGCACTTTTGGGTTGCTGGCTAACGCTCGAGCGATGGCGACACGCTGTTTCTGGCCGCCAGAGAGGTTGGCCGGGTAGCTGTCGTGTTTATCGCCGAGGCCGACCAAATCGAGCAGCTCTTTAACGCGGCGGTTAATCTCTTCGCGCGGGGTGTTATCCAGCTCCAGCGGCAGCGCCACGTTGCCGAACACCGTGCGGGAAGCGAGCAGGTTGAAGTGCTGGAAGATCATGCCGATTTGGCGGCGCGCTTTGGTTAATTCCGCTTCAGAGAGCTGGGTCAGATCCTGACCGTCGACCAGCACGCTGCCTTGTGATGGGCGCTCAAGCAGGTTTACGCAGCGAATCAGCGTACTTTTCCCTGCGCCGGATGCGCCAATCACGCCATAAATTTGGCCAGCAGGTACGTGCAGACTGACGTTGTTTAACGCCTGAATTTTGCGGTTTCCCTGCTGGAACACCTTGGTGATATTCGAAAGTTTAATCATTAGATTATTTTTATCGTATAAGAGTGAGCCGTGGCATTTTGTTCTGCCGGTTACGGGAAAAAGCCGTAAACAGAGCGGATGGTAAGGCATCCAGACGTCTAAATCAATGTCGCGCTGTTATGATGAGCACTTTCCTGCGTAGCGAAACATGAGATACTACGGCGCAACACGGCCTTTATCAGGAGTAAACCTTTGGCAACTTTAGTACCCGCTATTTTTCTCGATCGTGACGGCACGATTAACATCGATCACGGCTATGTTCATGAGATCGATAACTTCGAGTTTATCGATGGCGTCATTGATGCCATGCGTGAATTAAAAGCGATGGGCTATGCGCTGGTGCTCGTCACCAACCAGTCCGGTATTGCGCGTGGGTTATATAGTGAAGCGCAGTTTGAGACGCTGACCGAATGGATGGACTGGTCTCTTGCCGATCGCGATGTCGATTTTGATGGTATCTACTATTGCCCGCATCATCCTGAAGCGAGCGTAGAGGAGTATCGCCAGGAGTGCGATTGCCGTAAGCCGCAGCCGGGGATGCTGATCTCTGCGCGTGACTTCCTGCACATTGATATGGCTGCTTCTTATATAGTGGGCGACAAAATGGAAGATATGCAGGCGGGTGCGGCAGCTAATGTCGGCACGAAAGTATTGGTGCGTACCGGTAAGCCAGTAACGCCAGAGGCTGAAAAAAGTGCAGATTGGGTGCTAAATAGCCTTGCGGAGCTGCCTGCAGCGATTAAAAAGCACCAAAAATAGCCGTTATGTTGAAAAGATGAGCGGTTGAAATAAAAATGCATTTTTCCGCTTGTCATTCCTCGTAGGCTCCCTATAATGCGCCTCCATCGACACGGCGCTAAGCAAACAACAGCTTGCAGCGACGTTAAGTCGGAAGAGAAAAAATCCTGAAATTCAGGGTTGACTCTGAAAGAGGAAAGCGTAATATACGCCACCTCGCGACAGAGCGCTGAAGCGCGTCGCAACTGCTCTTTAACAATTTATCAGACAATCTGTGTGGGCACTCAGGTGACATGGATTCTTAACGTCCTCGGACGATAAATGAATACCAAGTCTCACGGGTGAACACGTAATTCATTACGGTTTAATTCGATGAGCATCAAACTTTAAATTGAAGAGTTTGATCATGGCTCAGATTGAACGCTGGCGGCAGGCCTAACACATGCAAGTCGAACGGTAACAGGAAGCAGCTTGCTGCTTCGCTGACGAGTGGCGGACGGGTGAGTAATGTCTGGGAAACTGCCTGATGGAGGGGGATAACTACTGGAAACGGTAGCTAATACCGCATAACGTCGCAAGACCAAAGAGGGGGACCTTCGGGCCTCTTGCCATCAGATGTGCCCAGATGGGATTAGCTAGTAGGTGGGGTAACGGCTCACCTAGGCGACGATCCCTAGCTGGTCTGAGAGGATGACCAGCCACACTGGAACTGAGACACGGTCCAGACTCCTACGGGAGGCAGCAGTGGGGAATATTGCACAATGGGCGCAAGCCTGATGCAGCCATGCCGCGTGTATGAAGAAGGCCTTCGGGTTGTAAAGTACTTTCAGCGGGGAGGAAGGCGATGCGGTTAATAACCGCGTCGATTGACGTTACCCGCAGAAGAAGCACCGGCTAACTCCGTGCCAGCAGCCGCGGTAATACGGAGGGTGCAAGCGTTAATCGGAATTACTGGGCGTAAAGCGCACGCAGGCGGTCTGTCAAGTCGGATGTGAAATCCCCGGGCTCAACCTGGGAACTGCATCCGAAACTGGCAGGCTTGAGTCTCGTAGAGGGGGGTAGAATTCCAGGTGTAGCGGTGAAATGCGTAGAGATCTGGAGGAATACCGGTGGCGAAGGCGGCCCCCTGGACGAAGACTGACGCTCAGGTGCGAAAGCGTGGGGAGCAAACAGGATTAGATACCCTGGTAGTCCACGCCGTAAACGATGTCGACTTGGAGGTTGTGCCCTTGAGGCGTGGCTTCCGGAGCTAACGCGTTAAGTCGACCGCCTGGGGAGTACGGCCGCAAGGTTAAAACTCAAATGAATTGACGGGGGCCCGCACAAGCGGTGGAGCATGTGGTTTAATTCGATGCAACGCGAAGAACCTTACCTGGTCTTGACATCCACAGAACTTTCCAGAGATGGATTGGTGCCTTCGGGAACTGTGAGACAGGTGCTGCATGGCTGTCGTCAGCTCGTGTTGTGAAATGTTGGGTTAAGTCCCGCAACGAGCGCAACCCTTATCCTTTGTTGCCAGCGGTCCGGCCGGGAACTCAAAGGAGACTGCCAGTGATAAACTGGAGGAAGGTGGGGATGACGTCAAGTCATCATGGCCCTTACGACCAGGGCTACACACGTGCTACAATGGCGCATACAAAGAGAAGCAATCTCGCGAGAGCTAGCGGACCTCATAAAGTGCGTCGTAGTCCGGATTGGAGTCTGCAACTCGACTCCATGAAGTCGGAATCGCTAGTAATCGTGAATCAGAATGTCACGGTGAATACGTTCCCGGGCCTTGTACACACCGCCCGTCACACCATGGGAGTGGGTTGCAAAAGAAGTAGGTAGCTTAACCTTCGGGAGGGCGCTTACCACTTTGTGATTCATGACTGGGGTGAAGTCGTAACAAGGTAACCGTAGGGGAACCTGCGGTTGGATCACCTCCTTACCTTAAAGAACCTTTCCCTGCAGTGTCCACACAGATTGTCTGATGAAAAATAACGAGCAGTGAAAATCTCTGCAGGCTTGTAGCTCAGGTGGTTAGAGCGCACCCCTGATAAGGGTGAGGTCGGTGGTTCAAGTCCACTCAGGCCTACCAAATTCGCTCCCGTGCTTTGTTGTGCTGAAGCTCACATACATTACGTATGCTTCGCTCCATCACGCCGCGCCCGGAAACGAATTCAAGGTACAGAGTTTAACTACGATGGGGCTATAGCTCAGCTGGGAGAGCGCCTGCTTTGCACGCAGGAGGTCTGCGGTTCGATCCCGCATAGCTCCACCATCCTCACTGTTCGTCACAAGAAAACTTCAGAGTACACATTCTGTGTGTGCTGCGAAGTTTTGCTCTTTAAAAATCTGGATCAAGCTGAAAATTGAAACACAGAACAATGCGAATTGTTCCGTGAGTCTCTCAAATTTTCGCAACTGATGATGTTTTACGAAACATCTTCGGGTTGTGAGGTTAAGCGACTAAGCGTACACGGTGGATGCCCTGGCAGTCAGAGGCGATGAAGGACGTGCTAATCTGCGAAAAGCGCCGGTAAGGTGATATGAACCGTTACAGCCGGCGATGTCCGAATGGGGAAACCCAGTGCAATCCGTTGCACTATCGTTAACTGAATACATAGGTTAACGAGGCGAACCGGGGGAACTGAAACATCTAAGTACCCCGAGGAAAAGAAATCAACCGAGATTCCCCCAGTAGCGGCGAGCGAACGGGGAACAGCCCAGAGCCTGAATCAGCCTGAGTGTTAGTGGAAGCGTCTGGAAAGTCGCGCGATACAGGGTGACAGCCCCGTACACAAAAGCACTCTTGCTGTGAGCTCGATGAGTAGGGCGGGACACGTGGTATCCTGTCTGAATATGGGGGGACCATCCTCCAAGGCTAAATACTCCTGACTGACCGATAGTGAACCAGTACCGTGAGGGAAAGGCGAAAAGAACCCCGGCGAGGGGAGTGAAACAGAACCTGAAACCGTGTACGTACAAGCAGTGGGAGCCTCTTTTATGGGGTGACTGCGTACCTTTTGTATAATGGGTCAGCGACTTATATTCTGTAGCAAGGTTAACCGTATAGGGGAGCCGCAGGGAAACCGAGTCTTAACTGGGCGTTAAGTTGCAGGGTATAGACCCGAAACCCGGTGATCTAGCCATGGGCAGGTTGAAGGTTGGGTAACACTAACTGGAGGACCGAACCGACTAATGTTGAAAAATTAGCGGATGACCTGTGGCTGGGGGTGAAAGGCCAATCAAACCGGGAGATAGCTGGTTCTCCCCGAAAGCTATTTAGGTAGCGCCTCGTGAATTCATCTCCGGGGGTAGAGCACTGTTTCGGCTAGGGGGCCATCCCGGCTTACCAACCCGATGCAAACTACGAATACCGGAGAATGTTATCACGGGAGACACACGGCGGGTGCTAACGTCCGTCGTGAAGAGGGAAACAACCCAGACCGCCAGCTAAGGTCCCAAAGTCATGGTTAAGTGGGAAACGATGTGGGAAGGCCCAGACAGCCAGGATGTTGGCTTAGAAGCAGCCATCATTTAAAGAAAGCGTAATAGCTCACTGGTCGAGTCGGCCTGCGCGGAAGATGTAACGGGGCTAAACCATGCACCGAAGCTGCGGCAGCGACACTATGTGTTGTTGGGTAGGGGAGCGTTCTGTAAGCCGTTGAAGGTGTGCTGTGAGGCATGCTGGAGGTATCAGAAGTGCGAATGCTGACATAAGTAACGATAAAGCGGGTGAAAAGCCCGCTCGCCGGAAGACCAAGGGTTCCTGTCCAACGTTAATCGGGGCAGGGTGAGTCGACCCCTAAGGCGAGGCCGAAAGGCGTAGTCGATGGGAAACAGGTTAATATTCCTGTACTTGGTGTTACTGCGAAGGGGGGACGGAGAAGGCTATGTCGGCCGGGCGACGGTTGTCCCGGTTTAAGCGTGTAGGTGTGTGTTCCAGGTAAATCCGGTTCACTTTAACACTGAGGCGTGATGACGAGGCACTACGGTGCTGAAGTGACAAATGCCCTGCTTCCAGGAAAAGCCTCTAAGCATCAGGTAACACGAAATCGTACCCCAAACCGACACAGGTGGTCAGGTAGAGAATACCAAGGCGCTTGAGAGAACTCGGGTGAAGGAACTAGGCAAAATGGTGCCGTAACTTCGGGAGAAGGCACGCTGGTGCGTAGGTGAAGCGACTTGCTCGCGGAGCTGAAACCAGTCGAAGATACCAGCTGGCTGCAACTGTTTATTAAAAACACAGCACTGTGCAAACACGAAAGTGGACGTATACGGTGTGACGCCTGCCCGGTGCCGGAAGGTTAATTGATGGGGTCAACCGCAAGGTGAAGCTCTTGATCGAAGCCCCGGTAAACGGCGGCCGTAACTATAACGGTCCTAAGGTAGCGAAATTCCTTGTCGGGTAAGTTCCGACCTGCACGAATGGCGTAATGATGGCCAGGCTGTCTCCACCCGAGACTCAGTGAAATTGAACTCGCTGTGAAGATGCAGTGTACCCGCGGCAAGACGGAAAGACCCCGTGAACCTTTACTATAGCTTGACACTGAACATTGAGCCTTGATGTGTAGGATAGGTGGGAGGCTTTGAAGCGTGGACGCCAGTCTGCGTGGAGCCAACCTTGAAATACCACCCTTTAATGTTTGATGTTCTAACGTGGACCCGTAATCCGGGTTGCGGACAGTGTCTGGTGGGTAGTTTGACTGGGGCGGTCTCCTCCTAAAGCGTAACGGAGGAGCACGAAGGTCAGCTAATCCTGGTCGGACATCAGGAGGTTAGTGCAATGGCATAAGCTGGCTTGACTGCGAGCGTGACGGCGCGAGCAGGTGCGAAAGCAGGTCATAGTGATCCGGTGGTTCTGAATGGAAGGGCCATCGCTCAACGGATAAAAGGTACTCCGGGGATAACAGGCTGATACCGCCCAAGAGTTCATATCGACGGCGGTGTTTGGCACCTCGATGTCGGCTCATCACATCCTGGGGCTGAAGTAGGTCCCAAGGGTATGGCTGTTCGCCATTTAAAGTGGTACGCGAGCTGGGTTTAGAACGTCGTGAGACAGTTCGGTCCCTATCTGCCGTGGGCGCTGGAGAATTGAGGGGGGCTGCTCCTAGTACGAGAGGACCGGAGTGGACGCATCACTGGTGTTCGGGTTGTCATGCCAATGGCACTGCCCGGTAGCTAAATGCGGAAGAGATAAGTGCTGAAAGCATCTAAGCACGAAACTTGCCCCGAGATGAGTTCTCCCTGAGACTTTAAGTCTCCTGAAGGAACGTTGAAGACGACGACGTTGATAGGCCGGGTGTGTAAGCGCAGCGATGCGTTGAGCTAACCGGTACTAATGAACCGTGAGGCTTAACCTTACAACGCCGAAGATGTTTTGGCGGTGAGAGACAGATTTTCAGCTGATACCAGATTTGAAGGAACGAACGCTTTTGCACTGAGGCAAGGCGGCAAGTGACGGAAAGGAAGGAGCATACTGAAGTATGTGACTGACTTTACGAGCGCAGCCAACGCCGCATCAGGGTAAAAGAGACGTTCCGGGCACAAAGAATTTGCCTGGCGGCACTAGCGCGGTGGTCCCACCTGACCCCATGCCGAACTCAGAAGTGAAACGCCGTAGCGCCGATGGTAGTGTGGGGTCTCCCCATGCGAGAGTAGGGAACTGCCAGGCATCAAATTAAGCAGTAAACCGGGGCAACAAACCGGTGGTTGTAGAAAAATTCGGTGGAGCGGTAGTTCAGTCGGTTAGAATACCTGCCTGTCACGCAGGGGGTCGCGGGTTCGAGTCCCGTCCGTTCCGCCACTTATTTTAAGAACCGTATCTCTCACGAGATACGGTTTTTTTTCGTCTGCAATTTGTGAAAAAAGGGCCAAACGGCCCTGTCATTTACTCTTCCCAGCGCTTTAACAGCAAACTGGCATTCACCCCGCCGAAGCCAAACCCATTCGACATCGCGTAGCGAATCTCAAGCGGTCGCGCGGAAAGCGCCACCAGATTTAACCCATCGGCCTTCTCATCCGGATGATGTAAATTGAGCGTCGGTGGAGCAATCTGTTCACGTAACGCCTGAATCGTGAAAATCGCCTCAATACCGCCCGCCGCACCCAAAAGATGCCCCGTCGCTGACTTAGTGGAGGTGATTGCTACCCTACTATCCGCACCAAACACACTTTTTATCGCTGCCAGTTCGCCTTTATCGCCAACCGGAGTAGACGTCGCATGAGCATTAATATGCTGAATGTCGGAGACTGAAATGCCCGCCTGCCGGATCGCGGCTTCCATCGCCCGTGCGGCACCGTTACCGTCTTCCGGGCCAGCAGTGAGATGATGCGCATCCGCGCTTGTTCCATACCCTACCAGTTCCGCCAGCGGCGTCGCGCCGCGCGCCAGAGCATGTTCGAGCGATTCAATCACCAGCAGCCCGGCACCTTCACCCATCACAAATCCATCACGATCGCGATCAAATGGGCGTGAAGCCGTTGTCGGTTGATCGTTAAAACCGCTCGACAGCGCGCGCGCCGCCGCAAATCCCGCAAGGCTGACCCGATGGATCGCTGCTTCACTGCCGCCGCATAAGGCGATATCGGCCTCACCGCTGCGTATCAACCGCGCGGCATCACCAATTGCCTGCGCGCCGGCCGCACAGGCCGAAACGGGCGCACCGATCGGGCCGCGAAAACCATACTTGATAGAGACATGGCCAGCTGCAAGGTTAGCGAGGAAAGAGGGAACGGTAAACGGAGAGAGCTTGCGTGGCCCGCGCGAATCTGTGGTGCGCACCGCATTGGTGATCTCGCTGAAGCCACCGATCCCGGTGGCAATAACCGTTGCGGTTCGATCGCGCTGCGCCTCCTCCTGCGGAACCCAGTTTGCCTGCGTCAGCGCTTCTTTCGCTGCCACCAGTGCAAACTCAATAAAACGATCCATTTTTTTGCGTTCTTTCGCCGGGATCGTGCTTAAGGGATCAAAACCGTGATGCGGATCCTCTTCAATCGAAGGGACCTGGCCTGCCACTTTGCAGGCAATATCGTCGACCATTTCGTCGTCAAGGCGGGAAATACCTGATTTGCCCTCAACCAATGATGACCAGACGTGGGAAAGGCCACAGCCCAACGGGCTGACGATGCCCATACCGGTTATAACGACGCGCTTTTGCGAAATGCTCATATTTACTCCTCCTTATTCATCTCTAATTGTGGCGCATATTTCAGCGACGTCTCCCCGGCCTGCTTACGTTGCAAATATTGATGACGATAGTGGAGAACCGGCGACGCTGCCGGGCCTGGCACCATGGCGTACTTTTCAGGGGTTATGGCTTCGCCGGTGACTTTATCGACGAGGATCGCCTCAACGGGGCGCGCGGTTTCCCGCTCAACCAGCATCATCTGTGGGCCTTCAGGTGAGAAATGGCGGTTTCCCCACTGCGCCAGCGCGATGATGACTGGACGAAAATCATAGCCTAACGGCGTGAGGTGATATTCATAGCGCGGCGGGGTTGTGCTGTAGCTCACCTTTTCAAGCAACCCCTCTTCAACCAGCTCCTTCAGGCGCCGGGAGAGAATGTTCGGCGCAATATTGGCGTTTTTCTGGAACTCATCAAAACGGGTAAACCCTGCGAAGGCGTCGCGTAGGATAATCATGCTCCAGCTATCACCAATGCGTCCCAGACTTCGGGCAATAGGGCAGGGAGCCTGGTAAAGCGCTTCATTTTTCATATTGGTATCTGCTGTAGTAAACATGCCGCAACAAAGTGACATAGTGACTTTCAATATGCAAGTCACTACTTTTAGCACTATTGCCGCTGCGGCAAATATCCTCTGCATTCCCGCCTCTTTTTCCCCCGAGCTCAACTCACCATAATCAAGCCATCTGTTAAGAAATAATGAGAGAGGAATTGATATGTCTATCCCTGCATTTGGTCTGGGGACCTTCCGTTTAACCGATGAGGCGGTAATCGCCTCGGTGAAGACCGCCCTTGAACTGGGCTATCGCGTGATTGATACCGCGCAGATTTATGGTAACGAAGCCGCCATTGGTGAAGCGCTGGCGCAGAGTGGCGTCGCGCGGGAATCGCTGTTTATCACCACCAAAATCTGGACTGAAAACCTGGGCGAAGGGCAGCTGATCCCAAGCCTGCAAGAGAGCCTGAAGAAGTTAGGCACCGACTATGTTGATTTGACGCTGATTCACTGGCCGTCGCCGGGCGCAGCGGTGCCGGTTGCCGAGTCGATGCAGCAGTTGATGAACGCCAAAGCGCAGGGGCTAACGCGCCAGATTGGCGTCTCCAACTTCACGATTGGGTTGATGGAGCAGGCGATTGCGGCTGTTGGGGCGGAAAACATTGCCACTAACCAGATTGAGCTCTCTCCCTATCTGCAAAACCGTAAAGTGGCACAGTGGGCAAAAGAGCACGGGATCCACATCACCTCCTATATGACGCTGGCGTATGGTAAAGCACTGAAAGATGCCACGATTGCTGGCATAGCGCAAAAGCACAGCGCAACGCCAGCGCAGGTGATCCTGGCATGGGCGATGGGAGAGGGATACGCAGTGATTCCATCCTCAACCAAACGCGAAAACCTGGCGAGCAACCTGCAAGCGAAGACGCTCAAACTGGATGCGGATGACAGAGCCGCCATCGCCGCGCTGGATTGCAACGACCGGCTGGTCAGCCCGGAAGGGCTTGCGCCTGAGTGGGATTAATCAGCAACGTGACGGGAGCCTGGCTCCCGTTTTTTTTATCTGCCCGTCTGCGGCACATGCTCGCTGACAAAGTCGATAAAGGCGCGAATACGCGTGCTCACCGCCCGATCGCTATAGTAGACGGCGCTGAAGGGCATCTCTACCGGCAGCAGTTTGTCTGACATCAGCGCAACCAGTTCGCCGCTCGCCAGCTCTTTATCAATCATATAATCCGACAGGCTGGCGATACCGTTGCCGCTCAGGCAGAGGTGTTTAAGGGTTTCACCGCTGTTAGAGGCAAGCGTAGGCGTTACCTCCAGCAGTTGCCCATCGGCCGCAGCCACCGGCCAGGTATTCAGCGATACCGGCTCCGTAAAGCCGAGGCAGACATGGTTTTGCAAATCCTCAACCGTTTCAGGCGTACCGTAACGGGCAAGGTATTCGGGCGAAGCGATAATTTTGCGGTAGCTCTTAAAGAGCGGACGCGCGCGCAGGCTGGAATCAGTCAGCTTGCCGACGCGAATAGCAACATCCACTTTACGTTCAATCAGGTTGATAAAGGTTTCGCTCGAGACCAGCGACAGGCTGATCTCCGGGTAACGTTCACGAAACGGCTTAATCAGCGGCATTAAAAAATGCAGCACTACCGGCGTGGCGGCATCGATACGCAGCGTGCCGCGCGGCACCGATTTATTCTCCATCACCTCATTTTCCGCCGCCGCCATCTCCTGCAGCACCGTTTGTACGCGACGGAAATAGCGCTCGCCCTCTTCAGTGAGGCTAAGCTGGCGAGTGGTGCGATTGAGCAGGTTAACGCCGAGCTTATTCTCCAGCTTCTTCACCGCCCGGCTAATGGCAGAGTTTGCCTGACCAAGACGTTCAGCCGCACGGCTAAAACTGCCGCTCTCCACGACCGCGACAAAAATGGCGAGTTCTTCCGAGGTGGTTTTCATTATTGCCTCTGTAGCAACATTTCAACGAGATTATTCATGCGCGTGTATTTAACCACGCCGCGTGTCGCAACGCCATCGCGCGGCCTAAAGGTCAATGGCACCTATACAAGCTGGCGCTTTTCTGGTGATTATTCGTTGAAACTATGGTCTACAATCCCTATAACTGAATGACGCCCCTTTTTCGGGCGCGGAAATCGAAGAGGTTTAAAGCCGAAGTGGCGAAAAATACTTACGCTATGCGATATGTTGCCGGACAACCTGCGGAGCGCATTTTACCGCCGGGATCGTTCGCCAGTATTGGTCAGGCTTTACCTGCCGGGGTTCCTCTTAGCCAGGATGAAAAGATCCGCGTACTGGTATGGAACATCTTCAAGCAGCAGCGGGCGGAGTGGCTCTCGGTGCTGCAAAGTTTCGGCAAAGATGCACACCTGGTTCTGTTGCAGGAAGCGCAGACGACGCCTGAACTGGTGAGTTTCGCAACCAGCAACTACCTTGCTGCCGATCAGGTTCCCGCCTTTGTGCTGCCTCAGCACCCCTCAGGCGTGATGACGCTCTCTTCTGCCCATCCGGTCTACTGCTGCCCTCTGCGCGAGCGTGAGCCGATTCTGCGGCTGGCAAAGTCAGCCCTCGTGACGGTCTACCCGCTGCCGGACAGCCGTAATCTGATGGTGGTGAATGTTCATGCGGTCAACTTCAGTCTCGGTGTCGATGTTTACAGCAAGCAGTTGCTGCCGATTGGCGACCAGATTGGTCGTCACGATGGCCCGGTGATTATGGCCGGGGATTTTAACGCCTGGAGCCGCCCGCGCATGAACGCCCTCTACCGTTTCGCACGCGAAATGGCGCTGCGGCAGGTACGATTCACCGACGATAACCGCAGGCGAGCCTTTGGCCGACCGCTCGATTTTGTCTTCTATCGTGGCTTAAACGTTGATGAGGCGTCGGTGCTGGTGACCCGCGCATCGGATCACAACCCGCTGCTGGTAGAGTTCAGCCCGCTCCCTTCCGGCAAGTAGGGCGAAAAAAAGATAAAAAAAAGCACCGTGGGGAGACGGTGCTTTTTTTATTGCTTCAGGTCAGGAGTCCGGCGTCGCGCTGTTCTTCACGAAGAGCGTGATTTGATCGCCCGGCCGCAGATTCGAGGTATCGGTGTTCCAGCGCATCACATCTTTGATGTTCACGCCGTGACGTTTCGCGATACTCGACAACGAATCACCTTTGCGCACGCGATAGGTAATGCTATCGCTGTTGCTGGCAAGACGTTGTGCGCTGCTGCCTGCACCAACCGTCAGGTTTTGACCCACCTTCAGGTTCGCGCCGCGCAGATTATTCCACTGCTTCAGATCCTTCGCGCTTACGCCGAGGCGTGACGCGATGCCTGAGATCGTATCGCCTGAGCGAACCTTGTAGCTCTTGCTGGAGAGCGGGGTGTTATCCGCAACCAGCGTCGGCTGTACAGCGGCGATTTCGCCGGATGCCAGCGATTCACGCAGCTGATCTGCATGTTTCTTCGGCACCATCACGTACTGTGGACCGGCTGAACCCAACGTCGAACCTTTAACGCCTGCGTTAAAGGCCTTCAGTTTGTTGACGGAAATTCCCGCCATTTCAGCCAGCTGACCCACTTCTACCGGGCTACTCAGCCTGACACGCGCCAGCGCACGGCTTTCGTCCGGCGTCGGCAGATTAATGCCATAGCGTTTGCTGTTTTTGAGAAGATCGCTCAACGCCAGCATCTTAGGCACATAAATCTTTGTTTCATAAGGCAATGACAGCGACCAAAAATCGGTGGGTTTCCCCTGCGCTTTGTTCGCTTTAATTGCCTTCAGCACGCGGCCTTCACCGCTGTTGTAGGCGGCAACGGTCAGTAACCAGTCGCCGTCAAACATACGGTTAAGACGCTGCATCATGTCGAGTGCGGCCGTGGTAGAGGCCACAATGTCACGACGCGCATCGTAGCTGCGTGTCTGTTTTAAACCATAATTTCGCCCTGTGCTCGGAATGATTTGCCAAATGCCTGCGGCATTGGCACCAGACGTTGCGTGCGGGTTAAAAGCGCTCTCCACTATGGGTAGTAGTACCAGTTCCATGGGCATGTTACGTTTTTTAACTTGCCCAGCTATCCAGTACATATACGGCTCTGCCCGTAAAGTTACATCGTGGAGATAGCTCTTATTGTTTAAATACTTCAGTTTCTGTTCGCGAATCCGGCTGTTTTCCGGAATTCCCATCTTTAGCTCGTCGCTTATAGAGGCCCACAAGTTGCTATCCGTTTGGTCGGCGAGTGTTCCGTCGTCCATCCAGCGTGCCTGACTTGTGAACTTCCCAGCTTCCCCTTGACCAGCTGCAGAAAGGCTCTGTGCGTGCTGTTGTACCGAACCGTCGCGCTGCGACGCCTGGCACCCCACGAGCAGGACAGAGGCGAGTAATATCGCTTTTGCCTTCATGTGTGTGTCAATAGTAGTTGCTTAAAAGACGAGCGATGATAACGGCGATGTTTTCAAAAGGCAACCCGCAATGTCAGAAAGCATCTTTCTTTGCCCGTAACCAGGCGAAACGCTCCTCTGGATGTTGCAATACGCGTTCTTGATTTATTACTTCAATTAAATCAG
This sequence comes from Kosakonia sp. CCTCC M2018092, assembly GCF_003864115.1. Classification (NCBI taxonomy): domain Bacteria; kingdom Pseudomonadati; phylum Pseudomonadota; class Gammaproteobacteria; order Enterobacterales; family Enterobacteriaceae; genus Kosakonia; species Kosakonia sp. CCTCC M2018092. Next base: position 3,783,826 of record NZ_CP034225.1, on the reverse strand, counting down.
CATCTTCCGTGCGTAAAAATAAATTTATTTTCCGCTCATTTTTCAGAATTACAGGGAGTGTTTTTTCGTTTTTAGCACGTAACTCACTCACTTTCTTATAGTATTCCTGAACGTCTCTGTCTTGCGGCAACACGCTGATCGCAAACTTCATATTCCCTAAAGTGTATTCATGTGCGCAACAAATCACCGTGTCGTCGGGAAGGGCGTTAATTTTACAGAAGGATTGATACATCTGCGTTGCCGTCCCTTCGAATAATCTTCCACAGCCGCCAGAGAAGAGCGTATCGCCGCAAAAAAGGTAAGGGAAACTGAAGAAACAGATATGTCCTAAAGTGTGACCTGGGGTGGCGAAGACCGAGAAATCCTGGCCTAAAACGGTGACCGTATCGCCTTCGGCAACGACCTGTGTAGCGCCCTTATGTTGTGTCTCTGCTGGCCCATAAACCACTACATCAGGGAAAGCGTCACGCAGAGCCTGCACACCGCCGACATGGTCGTTATGGTGATGCGTCAGCAGAATAGCTTCGGGTTGCCACTGGTGCTCTTCAATGGCGCGCAGCACCGGGGCGGCCTCGCCCGGATCGACGATCAGGCAGCCCCCGTCATCCTCGCTCAACACCCAGATGTAGTTGTCCTGAAACGCGGGAATACTGTTAAGATTCATAAATTACCTCTCAAAGCGTAGCGGAAGGTTGTAATGAAGCCGGCAAGGACTCCCCGAAAACTCGTCGCGCCCGTAAGCTGGGGCGCACTCCCAAAAGGTGCTTATTACCGCCAGGCGCTGGAGGAGGAGCTCAAACCGTGGCTGGCGAAAATGTATGGTTTTCACCTGCTTAAGATTGGCAACCTCAGCGCGGAAATCAACCTTGAAAGCTGCGCGATCTCCCACCAGGTTAATGTCTCGCTGGCAGGCGAACCGGCGCAGGTGCGCGCGGATCCGCTCTCTTTGCCGTTTGCAGAGAAGTCGGTCGATGCCTGCCTGCTGGCCCATACGCTGCCCTGGTGCCCCGATCCCCACCGGCTGTTGCAGGAGGTCGATCGCGTGCTGATTGACGACGGCTGGCTGGTGATGAGCGGGTTTAATCCCGTTAGCCTGTTAGGCGTCTGCAAAGCGGTGCCGTTTGCGCGCCGCTCACCGGCGGTCAAAAGCCGAATGTTCACCCTCACGCGCCAGTTTGACTGGCTCTCGCTGCTCAATTTTGAAGTGCTTCATTATAGCCGCTTTCGCGTGTTGCCCTGGACGAAGCAGGGCGGAAAGCTGCTGAGCGCGCATCTGCCAGCGTTGGGCTGTATGCAGCTGATTGTGGCTCGCAAACGCACCATTCCGCTGACGCTCAACCCGTTAAAGCAGAGCCGCTCACGAGCGCGCGTGCCGCAGGCCGTTGGCGCGACACGGCAGTCTTAAGCCAGGGTTTCCGGCTGGTAACCGACATCTTCCTGGGTGGGATTCATCGCCGCCGCGCGCGCCAGCTCATCGCAGCGTTCGTTTTCCGGATGCCCGGCGTGGCCTTTTACCCACTCCCAGCGGATTTGATGCTGGCTGAGCGCTGCATCGAGCCGCTTCCACAGGTCGACGTTTTTAACCGGCTTCTTATCCGCCGTTTTCCAGCCGCGTTTTTTCCAGTTGTGGATCCACTGGGTAATGCCCTGGCGCACATACTGGCTGTCGGTGCTGAGCACCACTTCGCAGTGCTCTTTCAGCGCTTCAAGGGAGACAATCGCTGCCATCAGCTCCATGCGATTGTTGGTGGTTAAACGGTAGCCTTCGCTGAAGGTCCGTTCATGTCCGCGATAACGTAAAATGGCGCCATATCCACCCGGTCCCGGATTGCCGAGGCACGATCCGTCGGTGAAAATTTCTACCTGTTTGAGCATCTCTGGTAGACTTCCTGAGTTGAAAACGACAAGTCTGACATAAATGGCCGCTATGAGCACTGCAATTACACGACAGATCGTCCTCGATACCGAAACCACCGGTATGAACCAAATCGGTGCGCACTACGAAGGGCATAAGATCATTGAGATCGGTGCGGTAGAGGTGATAAACCGCCGCCTGACCGGCAATAACTATCACGTCTACCTGAAGCCCGATCGGCTGGTGGACCCGGAAGCGTTTGGCGTTCACGGCATCGCCGACGAGTTCCTGCTGGATAAGCCGACCTTCGGCGATATTGCCGATGAGTTTATCGACTATATCCGCGGCGCGGAGCTGGTGATCCATAACGCCTCGTTTGATATCGGCTTTATGGATTATGAGTTCAGCAAGCTGAACCGTGGAATTCCGAAAACTGAAACCTTCTGCAAAATTACCGACAGCCTGGCGCTGGCGCGCAGGATGTTCCCGGGCAAGCGTAACAGCCTCGATGCGCTCTGCTCGCGTTACGAAATCGATAACAGCAAGCGAACGCTGCACGGCGCACTTCTCGACTCCCAAATTCTTGCCGACGTCTATCTGATGATGACCGGCGGCCAGACATCGATAAAATTTTCGATGGAGGGCGAGAGTCAGAATCAGTCAGGCGAAGCGGGGATCCAGCGCGTTGTGCGCCAGGCAAACAAACTGCGGGTTGTTTTAGCCAGTGATGAAGAGCTGATGGCCCATGAATCGCGCCTCGATTTAGTACAGAAAAAGGGCGGAAGTTGCCTCTGGCGCGGCTAAATTCATTTATTAACCGTGAAAAATCAGCCCGTGGGCGATTTTTGCAGCAAACGATTCAAAACAAGAGAAAAAGCGTTGACGGCACCAGGCGCAATACGTAATATGCGCCTCGTTCCCTAACAGGAACACAACGCGGAGCGGTAGTTCAGTCGGTTAGAATACCTGCCTGTCACGCAGGGGGTCGCGGGTTCGAGTCCCGTCCGTTCCGCCACTATTCAGAAGGCCTGAATCAGCAATGATTCAGGCCTTCGTCGTTTCTACTCCTTCACCACCGCGCGCTGCGCGATAAATCCGCTCTCCACGCCCGCGCGCTCATGACGCGCCAGCCAGCAGTAGCAGCCTGCACCGAGAAAGACGCCGATAAACCAGCTGAAGTTTGCCACTTCATGCAGCGCCGGAATAAAGCTGATCACCAGGCCTACCATCACCGACGGCAGCAGCGCAGCAATCGCTTTAGGGTTAAAGCCGTTTTTGTACCAGTAACGCCCGTTCGGGGAGACGGTAAAGAGATCGTCGACAAACACCTTGCCGCGTTTAATCAGGTAGAAGTCTGCCAGCAGAATGCCAAACAGCGGGCCGATGCAGGCACCGAGCACATCCAGCGTGTAGTGGATCAACTCCGGCGACTGGAACAGGTTCCACGGCGTCAGCAGCACAGAGCCGACCGCGGCAATCATCCCCCCGGTACGGAAGCTGATCTTCTGCGGCGCGCAGTTAGAAAAATCAAAGGCCGGCGAGACGAAGTTGGCCACGATATTAATGCCGATGGTGGCGGTAATCATGGTCAGCAGGCCAATCGCCATCGCCAGATCGCTGCCGACGTGGCTGACGGTTTCAATTGGATCGGTGATCATTTTGCCAAACAGCGATTGCGTTCCCGAGACAATAACTACCGTCACAATCGAGAAGAGCAGGAAGTTGAAGGGTAGACCCCAGCGGTTGCCGCGGCGGATCGCCTGCATGCTTTTACCGTAGCGGGAGAAGTCGCCAAAGTTGAGCAGCGGGCCGGAGAAGTAGGAGACTACCAGCGCCGTGGCGGTGATCATCTGCCACGCTTGCTCACCCGGCGTCAGCGTTTTGCTGGCAAGGGTAAAGGAGATGCCGTCAAAACCGGTCTGGTAGAGGATCCAGCCCGCCAGCGCCATCATCACCACATAGACCGCCGGTCCGGCGACATCAATAAAGCGTTTGATCGCGCTCATTCCGTGCCAGAAAACCAGCGCCTGTAGCGCCCACATAATGCCGAAGCAGATCCAGCCCAGCGTCGACAGCCCCAGAAAGTGGCTGCTTGTCAGCGCGCCGAGCGAAGGCCAGAATTTCAGCGCCACCAGCATCAGAGCATTGGCGGCGAGATAGGTTTGAATACCGTACCAGGCGAAGGCGATAAGCCCGCGGATCACCGCCGGAATATTGGCACCGAAGACGCCAAATGCCTGGCGGCAAATCACCGCATAGGGCACGCCGGTCATCTGGCTCGGCTTCGCCACCAGGTTTGCACAGAGCTGCACAATACAGATCCCCACCAACAGGCAGAGCAGCACCTGCCAGCTGGCGAGCCCTAAGGCAAAGAAGCTGGCGGCAACCACATAGCCGCCCATGCTATGCACATCGGACATCCAGAACGAAAAGATGTTGTACCAGGTCCAGTTTTGCTGGCGAGTCGGGGCAAGGTCCTCGTTGGTCAATCTTGGGCTATAACGAGCATCGTACTGCGGTTCAGGGTTTGGCATGGAATCTGCTCCTTTAAATAGCGATAGCGTTCACAGGTCTGCTATCGGCTATTGCATTAACCAGGCCAGGTTTGGATTTTTTGTATACAAGATGGATAAAAAACGTATACAAAAAAGGCAATGCTGCGTCACACAGGAATCAGGTTATGAACCATTACACCGGGCTACAGGCGCCTGCGGATCGGGAAGAGAGAGAGCATTTCATCTGGCAATCGCTGTTAACGGCCATTGTTGAGCACCAGTTGCCGCCGGGCAGTAAGCTGCCGGAAGAGGCGCTGGCGGAGGTATTTGGCGTCAGCCGCACCGGCATTCGTAAAGTGCTCACGCGCCTTGCAACGGTGCAAATGATCACCATCGCGCCCAGGCGCGGTGCATTTGTCGCGAATCCTGGCATCGATGAGTCAAAAGAGATCTTCGCCACGCGCAAAATGATCGAGTGCGCCAACCTGCCGCAGGTGCTGGCGCATCTGCAACCACCGCATCTGGTAGCGCTGGAGGCAATCATTGCCGAGGAGGAGGCTGCGCACCAGCAGCATGATGGCGCGGCGGCCATTCGCCACTCGGCGGCTTTCCACATTCAATTGCAGGCGATATCGGGCAATGCGGTTGTGACCGACATTATCACCACTCTGACGCAGCGCTCCTCGCTGGTGATTGCCGCCTGGGGCGCGCCGTGGCAGCAGGGCTGCCGCTGTCACGATCACGATAAGCTGATCGAACTGTTACGTAACAAAGACCTGGCGGGCCTCGAGCACGCCATGGCGCACCACTTCGACCACATTGTTTCCAGCCTGCGCTTTGAGCGAAGCGGCGAAACGCTGCCCGATTTTACCCGCCTGTTTGGCACCCAAGGAGAGCCGCAATGAGCGCATTTTGTATACAAGTCATCAACCCCAACACCAGCCCGGAGATGACCGAAACCATAGCCAGCGCCGCGCGCCGCATCGCCTCGCCGGGCACAACCATTCTCGCCAGCTGCCCGACGCAGGGCGTGGAATCGATTGAGGGCCATTTCGATGAAGCAATTGCCGCCATCGGCGTGCTGGAGCAGGTAAAGCAGGGCAAAGCACAGGGCGCGCAGGGGCACGTAATCGCCTGCTTTGGCGACCCGGGACTGCTGGCTGCGCGCGAGCTGGCGAGCGGCCCGGTTATCGGCATTGCCGAAGCGGCGATGCATATGGCGACGCTGGTGGCGACGCGCTTCTCGATTGTCACCACGCTGCCGCGCACGGTGATCATCGCCCGCCATTTACTGCGTCAGTATGGCTTTGAACATCACTGCGCCGCGCTGCACGCCATCGATTTACCGGTGCTGGCTTTGGAAGATGGCACGGGTCTTGCTCAGCAAAAGGTACGCGAGCGTTGTATACAAGCCAAACGCGAGGATGGAAGCGGGGCGATTGTGCTGGGATGCGGCGGCATGGCGAATCTTGCCAGGGAGCTGACGCAGGAGTTGGGCATCCCGGTGATCGACGGTGTAACGGCGGCGGTCAAAATGGTTGAATCCCTGCTCGCCCTCGGTTTCGGCACCAGTAAATATGGCGATCTCGCGTATCCCAATAAAAAGCCGCTTTCAGGATGCTTCGATATGCTCAGCTGAAGGCGGCCCCGGTTAAGAGGTCGAATCAGCATGCAAGCAGCAACCGAGACTCCCTTCTGGCACTTTACTGCCGACTACCCGCGCGATATGGCGGGCTACGCTGGCAAACCGCCGCACGCACAGTGGCCGGGCGGCGCGCGTATTGCCGTGCAGTTTGTGCTTAATTTTGAAGAGGGCGGCGAGAACCATGTTCTGCACGGCGACAGCGGCTCGGAGCAGTTTCTCTCCGACATCATCGGCGCGGCCAGCTACCCGGCGCGCCATATGTCGATGGACTCCCTCTATGAGTATGGTTCGCGCGCCGGTTTCTGGCGCATCCATCAGGAGTTTCAGCAGCGCGGCCTGCCGTTAACGGTGTTTGGCGTGGCGATGGCGCTGGCACGTAACCCGGCAATCGTTGAGGCGATCAAGGCGGCGGATTATGACGTGGTGAGCCACGGCTGGCGCTGGATCCACTATCAGGATCTCGATATCCAGACCGAGCGCCAGCACATGCAGCAGGCGGTTGAGATCCTGCAAACGCTGTTCGGCAAACGCCCGCTCGGCTGGTATACCGGGCGCGACAGCCCAAATACTCGCGCGCTGGTGGTGGAGCAGGGTGATTTTCTCTATGACAGCGACTACTACGGCGACGATCTGCCCTTCTGGACCACCGTCGGCGAGAAACCGCATCTGATTGTGCCCTACACGCTGGATGCCAACGACATGCGCTTTGCCACCGCGCAGGGCTTTAACACCGCCGAGCAGTTTTATACCTACCTGAAAGATAGCTTCGATGTGCTCTATGCCGAAGGCGAAACGGCACCGAAGATGATGTCGATCGGCATGCACTGCCGCCTGCTGGGGCGACCGGGGCGGTTTCGTGCCCTGCAACGTTTTCTTGATTACGTGCAGCGCCACGACAAGGTGTGGATCTGCCGCCGCCAGGAGATCGCCGAGCACTGGCTGAAACATCACCCCTATAAAGCGTAACCGGCCTGCTGCCCGCCAGTGCGCGGGCGAAGCTTAGCGCGTCAGGCGCAGCTGCTGCAGGTTGCCATCAAGCTGTAGATCCGTTTGCAGACGCGCCACATCCCGGCAGATAAAGGCCATCTCGCGATGCGCCTCCAGCTTCTGCCGCCACTTCTCTGGCACCTCGGCAAGATTGTCATACAGCGCTTCCAGCGTGGGAAAAGAGCTGAGCAACTGGGTGGCGCTTTTCGGCCCGATCCCGGCGACGCCCGGCACTTTTGAACTGCTGATGCCCGCCAGCCCCCAGTAGTCCGGCAACTGCTGCGGCGTAACGCCATACTCCTGGTCAATAAACGGCGCATCGAGCCAGCGTTTCTGGAAGTAGTCGCGGATGCGGATGGTGGGCGAGAGCAACTGGCAGTAGCCTTTGTCCGTCGAGACAATCGTCGCCTCTTGCCCCGCCTGCGCCATTTTTACCGCCAGCGTGGCGGCGAGATCGTCGGCTTCATTGCCCGGCGTCGCCCAGCAGCGAATGCCGCGCTGCTCAAACGCTGCGCGCAGGGCGGGCATCTCCTGATGCAGCGGCTCCGGCATCGGCGGTCGGCCCGCCTTATAGTCCGGCAGCAACTGGTGACGCCAGCCCTGATTGCGCGCTTCATCATCGAACACCGCCACCGCGTGGGTCGGCTTGCTATGCACAATCAGTTGCTCGAGCGCGTGCAGACAGGTCTCCGCGCAGGGTGAACCCTGCACCGCATGAATACGGCGGATAAGATTGAGTGCGTCGACAATAAGCAGATGAGCCACGGATACCCTCCTTGTAAGCGAGCGCTAAGGGTAACATTGCCCGCTTTACGAGGCTATGAAACGGTGACTATTCAGGAAGATGCCTCGCAAAACGAGGCATCTGTCAGGCAGGTTAATCGCAGGTAACGACCTTCATCGCCAGCCCACCGCGGGAGGTTTCGCGGTACTTGGCGTTCATATCTTTCCCGGTTTCGTACATCGTCTCGATCACTTTATCAAGGCAGACGCGCGGCTCGCTGGTGCGGCGCAGCGCCATACGCGCAGCGTTGACCGCTTTAACCGAGGCAATGGCATTACGCTCAATGCAGGGCACCTGCACCTGGCCGGCGACGGGATCGCAGGTCAGACCGAGGTTGTGCTCCATACCGATTTCCGCCGCAATGCATACCTGCGCCGGGCTGGCACCGAGCAGCTCAGCCAGACCCGCAGCCGCCATTGAGCAGGCGACGCCCACTTCCCCCTGGCAGCCCACTTCTGCGCCGGAGATCGAGGCATTCATCTTATAAAGCGAACCGATGGCGCTGGCGACCAGCAGATAGCGTGCCAGCGAGTTAGCGTTCACTTCGCGGATAAACTTGTCGTAATAGGCCAGCACCGCCGGGACAATACCGCAGGCACCGTTAGTTGGCGCGGTCACCACGCGGCCACCGGCGGCGTTCTCTTCATTGACCGCCAGCGCGAACATATTGATCCAGTCGACAACCGCCATCGGATCGGTGGTGGTTTTATCACTGCTGACCAGCATGCGGCGCAGCGCGGCGGCACGACGCGGCACGCGCAGTCGACCCGGCAGCACGCCTTCGGTGTTGATGCCACGCTCAATGCCGCCGTGCATCACTTCCCAGACACGCGCCAGGTGCTGCTCCAGCTCCTCTTTTCTGTGCAGCGCCAGCTCGTTTTTCATCATCAGGCCGGAGAGGGAAAGCCCGCTTTCCTGGCAGTGACGCTGCAAATCGGCTGCGTTTTTATAGGGGTAAGGCACCTCCACCGGCGCGCTGGTGGTCTGGCCGAAGTGCGCTTCGTCGACAATAAAACCGCCGCCAATCGAGTAGTAGGTCTGGCTGTAGAGCACCGTTTCGCCCGCCAGCGCCGTGATGCGCATACCGTTCTCATGCAGCGAGAGGTTGTCGGCATGGAAATTCATGCAGTGATCGACCGGGAACTCCACTTCGTGCTCGCCGTTCGCCAGCAGCAGGCGGCCGTGCGTATTCACATCCTGAATAAAGCCCGGGATCGCATCAATATTGACGCTATCCGGCAGGTTCCCGGCCAGCCCCATAATAATGGCGATATCCGTATGGTGGCCTTTGCCGGTCAGGGAGAGCGAGCCGTAAACGTCAACCACCACGCGGGTGACGTCGCGCAGCAGGCCGCGGGCAATCAAATCATCGGTGAACTGTTTGCCGGCTTTCATGGGGCCGACGGTGTGCGAGCTGGAGGGACCGATACCGATCTTAAAAATATCGAATACGCTGATCATAACGCGTTATCCATGACAAAGAGGGATCGCGCCGCCCGGCTGGACGGCGCGCAGAGATTAGCTGAACAGGGAGTAGAAAATCGCGGAGATAGCGATAAGGCCCATAATCACAATGAAGACGTTGCTGATATGGCCGCTGTATTTACGCATCGCCGGAACGCGGGCAATGGCGTACATCGGCATCAGGAAGAGGATCATGGCGATAATCGGGCCGCCCAGCGTTTCGATCATGCCGAGGATGCTCGGGTTCCAGGTCGCAACCGCCCAGGTAGTCAGCAGCATGAACAGCGCGGTAATGCGGTTCAGCTTGTTGATTTCGATGGTTTTGCCTTTGCCGCGCAGGGATTTAATCACCATACCGTTGAAACCTTCACGCGCGCCGAGGTAGTGGCCGAGGAAGGATTTGGTGATGGCGATCATCGCGATGATCGGTGCCATCCAGGCGATGACCGGCGCATTAAAGTGGTTAGCCAGGTAGGAGAGAATCGAGATGTTCTGCTCTTTCGCCGAGGCCAGATCGGCCGGTGCCAGGCTCAGCACGCAGCTGAAGACAAAGAACATCACCGTCAGCACCATCATGATGTGGGCGAAGGCCAGAATGCGCGAGCATTTACGTTCTGCTTCTGCGCCGTACTCTTCACGTTTCGCCACGGCGAAAGAGGAGATGATCGGCGAGTGGTTAAAGGAGAAGACCATTACCGGGATTGCCAGCCACAGGGTCATCCACAGGCCATTGCCGGTCGCAGACGCGCTGTTGAAGGAGAGGGTTTCCAGCACCGCGCCGTTCCACTGCGGGATCAGATAGACCGCCAGCAGCATCAGGGCGATAACAAACGGGAACACCAGGATGCTCATCGCTTTAACGATCATCTGCTCGCCGAAGCGCACGATGGTCATCATACCGACGATCAGAATCAGGGAGAGAATAGCGCGCGGCGGCGGCGTCATGCCCAACTGGTGGGTCATAAAGCTGTCGACAGTGTTGGTGATCGCCACGCTATAAACCAGCAGAATCGGGTAGATGGCGAAGAAGTAGAGCAGGGTAATCAGTTTACCTGCGCCGATACCAAAATGTTCTTCCACCACTTCGGTGATATCTTCGCCGGGATTTTTACCGGAGAGCACAAAGCGGGTCAGGCCGCGGTGTGCGAAGTAGGTCATTGGGAAGGCAAGGATCGCCATGATGATCAGCGGAATCAGTCCGCCTACGCCAGCGTTGATGGGCAGGAACAGTACGCCAGCGCCAATCGCGGTACCGTAGAGGCCTAGCATCCACATGGTGTCGGTCTTACGCCATGCGCTCCGCGTTCCGGTTGAAGCCAGATTACTGGTTTGAGTCGTTTCCATTGGTAAATCTCCTGGGAAAATCAAAAAGCTGCCATTTAGACAAATCGTTTGTCATTCACGCCAGCGGTAATATTTTATCCGGTTGATTGCGGCTATTTTTATAATTTCTTACCGCAATTATTTGCGGCGGAAAGATACATGTATGTTATGACTCTATCAGTGATCAGGATCGCAATTGCGATAATCCACTTCTTAAGTGGGCATATTTAGACCATATGTCTGTTTATCAAAAATCATCTGAGATTTATGGGCGCGAAGGCTATCACCCGCCAGATATGCGATCAAACTCACAGCGGCCAAAGACGATAAAAGCGCTGTGGATCATCCCATTAGCAGTGATTTATCGACTTTTAAGCCAACTGGAGTGGATCATTACCTTGTGCAGGGTAGGGGAATTACGGCGGGAAAGGCGGGAAGGTATAAGGGCGGCTTATGGCCGCCCGGTGAAAAGGGAGTATCAGGCGCAGATTTCGTAGCAGGGGATATAGGCCGATCCGGGGAGTTTCATGCGGTGCTGGGCGACGAAGCCCTGCAACAGATCGTCCATCCGGCGCATCATGTCGCTGTCACCATGAATTTTGTACGGGCCGAACGCTTCAATCGCACGAATGCCGTGCTCTTTGACGTTGCCCGCCACAATACCTGAGAAGGCGCGACGCAGATCCGCTGCCAGCACTTCGACGGGCTGATCCGGGTAGAGCTTCAGGTTGGCCATATTTTCATGGGTCGGCTCAAACGGCACCTGCAGATCCGGCGCAATGCGAATCGACCAGTTGAAGCTGTAGGCATCGCCGGTTTCGCGACGATTCTCTTTCACCTGCGGCATCGCCTTTTTCATCTGGCGCGCCACTTCGGCCGCATCGTTGATGATGATGGTGTAGTGGCGGCGCGCGGCTTCGCCCAGCGTGTTAACGATAAACTCATCCAACACGCGGAAGTAGTCAGCGCTCTCTTTCGGCCCGGTGAGGATCAGCGGCAGTACCTGATTTTTGTTCGCCGGGTTCATCAAAATACCCAGCAGGTAGAGCAGCTCTTCCGCCGTGCCGACGCCGCCCGGGAAGATAATGATGCCGTGGGCGATACGTACAAACGCTTCCAGACGTTTTTCAATGTCCGGCATGATAATCAGCTCGTTAACCAGCGGGTTTGGCGGCTCTGCGGCGATGATCGACGGCTCGGTCATGCCGATAAAACGCCCCTCTTTATAACGCTGCTGCGCGTGGCCGACCGCCGCGCCCTTCATCGGCGCTTCCATCGCCCCCGGCCCGCAGCCGGTGCAGATATTTAGCTCGCGCAGGCCAAGCTGGGTGCCGACGCGGCGCGCGTAGAGGTACTCGGTTTCGTTAATCGAGTGACCGCCCCAGCAGACCACCATGCTCGGCGCTTCGCCGACGTGCAGTGCACGGGCGTTACGCAGAATCGAGAAGACCAGGTTGGTGATATGGGTCGAACTCTCCACATCAAGATGCTGAAAACGACTGGCGTTATGGATCTGGCCGTTCACGAACAGGATATCGCGCAGCACGGCAAAGAGGTTGGCCTGTAGCGCACGGATCAGTCGCCCGTCGACAAACGCCTCTTCCGGTGGGTTAATCAACTCCAGCTTTACGCCGCGTTCACGGCGCAAAACGTTGATATCAAAACTTTCGTTACGGGAGAGCAGCTCTTTGCTGCTGTCGGTCTGGCTCCCTGAGTTCAGTACAGCGAGCGAACAGTTGCGAAACAGTTGATACAGGTCGCTGCTGGCCGTGCGTTTAAGCATATCGACTTCCAGCTGCGACAACATATCCATCGAGCCAAGCGGGCTAATATGTGTAATCAAGTGAACTCCTTACGGGACGAAAATTTTATCTTCCCTGCTGATTACAATAGCCCTGGCTTATGACGTTTAACAACCTGCCAACGCATGTTTTACTGGCGCGCCAGCCGCCCGGTTGCCGGAACGAAGTCTGTATTGCTGCGCCACGGGTTGATATCGAGGCCGCCGCGACGGGTGTAGCGCGCGTACACGCTGAGGGATTCCGGCTGGCAGAAGCGCTGGATATCCGTAAAAATGCGCTCAACGCACTGCTCGTGAAACTCATTGTGATGGCGGAACGAGACCAGGTAGCGCAGCAGTTTTTCCCGGTCGATTTGGCTCCCGCGATACTGAATTTGCACCGAGCCCCAGTCCGGCTGGTGGGTAATCAGACAGTTGGATTTCAGCAGATGGCTAACCAGCGTCTCTTCCACCACCTCATCACTCGCGGCGTCGGTCAACAGCGCAGCATCAAACTCATAGTTATCAATAGCGATATCCTGATCGTCGATGCAGAGACCCGCGAAGCGGGCAACCGGTTCGCCTTCCAGCTCATCAACACGATAGAGCGTGACGCTTACCGCACCCTGCGCGCAGGCGCTGAGATCGCGTTGCAAGGTGCTGCGTACTTCATCCCAACTGGCGAAACGGGTCTGGTTAAAGCTGTTGAGATAGAGTTTAAAACTTTTAGACTCCACCAGATTGAGGCTGGCGTAATCCAGTTCCACCTGGCCGACCGCGACCTGCGGCAGCCCGTTGGCATTGAGCCAGGAGAGCTCGTACAGCGTCCAGATATCCGCGCCGTGGAAGGGGAGGTTATCGGCTTTCAGCCCGAGGGGATCGCGGTTGAGCGAGCGCGGCACGCCTTGCAGCAGGCTGGCGTCATAGGTGTCGCGGTAGTCGGTGGTTTTGCCCAGCGTCAGGCCCGAAAGCGCCTGGTGGTTATCATAAGAAGACATGTTTCATCGCCATTTTGCAGGTAAACTATGGCGCAAGTTTATCCTGGCTTAAGTAAAGAGAGAAATCGGTGGAAAAAGAGACGGCTCAGGCGCTGAAAGCCTTTACGGAACGTTATTGCGATGCGTGGCATGCGGCGCACGGCAGTTGGCCACAGAGTGAAGATCTGTATGGCGTTCCTTCGCCCTGCATTATCTCCTCTACCGATGACGCCGTTTTCTGGCAGCCGCAGCCTTTTACGGCGCAGCAGAACGTCCACCCCGTTGAACAGGCGATGGAGATTGTGGTACAACCGCCGATCCATGCGTTTTATACTACGCAGTTTGCCGGTGATATGACCGCGCGGCTGGGCAATATCAGCCTGACGCTGCTGCAAACCTGGAGCGAAGCGGATTTTGTCCGGGTACAGGAAAATCTGATTGGGCACCTGGTGACGCAGAAAAGGCTCAAATTATCGCCTACACTTTTTATTGCCACGCTCGATAGCGAGCTGGATGTCATCTCAGTCTGTAACCTGAGCGGCGAGGTGATGCAGGAGACGCTCGGGACACGTAAACGCACGCGTCTGGCCAGCGATCTGCCCGCTTTCCTCACCCAGCTTGAACCCGTCGTGTAAGCCCATCGCCTACATCCCGTGTGAGAGATCTCTTACAAAGCCTGTAGGAGATCGGCTGTTCGTATTCTATAACTCACGTGAGTTATCTTTATTTAAACAATTAGAAATCATGATGTTAATACGATAATCCCTGGGGTCAATAACGTATTACGGCAGAGCTTTGTCGTTAAGTCTCCTTGTAAGACCGGCCGTAATACGTAATTCTATCTCTTGTCGACACGGAGTCTGACTAAGAGACGTACATCAGGATGATGTTGTTTCTGGACACACCGGGAAGGTGCTTCACGGACAGACTTCAGGACGAAGTGAGAGGATATCGCCGGAGTGCGTTAAAGGACACCTCCAGGACGGAGAATGAGAGCCGGTCAGGATGGACGGTAGATCAGGAGGATCCAGGACACGCTTTAAGGATAAGGCCAGGTCACATCGGGGTGGTGTGAGCATGATGCGCTGTTTAAGGATGAACGGGTCAGGAGACCGCAGGAAAAGTTTTCATGGATGAGCAGGGAGCACACGGGTAGCCGGATAGCTGCGAAACGAACCGGGAGCACTGTTTTTACAGTGCTCCCTTTTTTTATTTCTCCCGCTCTTTGCTATGCTGCGCGCCAGTCTGATTAAACGGGGGCTTTTATGACTCAACATCAACGCGTGCGCCAGCAGCTTCAGCTGATTGAAGCGCAGCTGCGCGAGCACGATCTCTGGCAGACCACTGCCCCGGCGCTGAGCGCCTTTGAAAGCACGCAACCCTTCTGCATGGACACCCTCGCACCCTTTGAGTGGCTGCAGTGGGTGCTGATCCCACGTATGCACGCGCTGCTCGACAGCAAGCAGGCGCTGCCGCAGGCGTTTGCTATCGCGCCCTATTATGAAATGGCCCTTGAGGCGACACACCCCTCCCGCGATGCGATGCTGGTTCATCTCCAGCAGCTTGACGCGCTGTTTAGCGACGAAACGCACTGATGCTGGAGATAATCTACCAGGATGAGTGGCTGGTCGCCGTCAACAAACCCTCCGGCTGGCTGGTACACCGCAGCTGGCTCGACCGCGATGAAAAAGTGGTGGTGATGCAGACCGTGCGCGACCAGATTGGGCAGCATGTCTTTACCGCCCATCGTCTCGACAGGCCGACTTCCGGCGTCCTGCTGATGGGGCTCTCCAGCGAAGCGGGGCGGCGTTTATCCCAGCAGTTTGAGCAGCATCAAATGCAGAAGCGCTACCACGCCATTGTGCGCGGCTGGCTGATGGAGGAGGCGCTGCTCGACTATCCGTTGGTCGAAGAGCTGGACAAAGTGGCGGATAAATTCGCCCGCACCGACAAAGATCCGCAGCCTGCCGTAACCCACTATCGCGGCCTTGCCACGACCGAATTACCGGTAGCGATTAGTAAGTTTCCCTCTACGCGCTATGGGCTGGTCGAGCTGGAGCCGAAAACCGGACGCAAACACCAGCTTCGCCGCCATCTCTCCCATCTGCGCCACCCGATTATTGGCGACAGCAAGCATGGCGATCTGCGGCAAAACCGCAGCGCGGCGGCGCATTTCGGCCTCAACCGCCTGATGCTGCACGCCAGCCAGTTAAGCCTTACGCACCCGTTTACCGGCGAGGCGCTGACGCTGCGCGCCGGCTTCGATGCGGTGTGGATGCAGGCGCTGGATCAGTTCGGCTGGCGGGGCCTTCTCCCTGAGAATGAAAGGGTTGAGTTTAGCGGGCTCAGCGGTCAGGATGAGGGCAATCTGGAATCACGCAAGGAGTGATAAGCATGGCGAATATAGGCATTTTTGTCGGCACGATGTACGGCAATTCGCTGCTGGTAGCGGAAGAAGCCCAGGCGATTTTGGAAGCCCAGGGGCACACGGCAAAGGTGTATGAAGATCCCGAAGCGGCGCAGTGGGAGAGCAACAAAGGCAACTATGCGCTGGTGGTCACCTCCACTACCGGCCAGGGCGATCTGCCGGACAGCATCGCGCCGCTGTTTCACTACCTGCGCGACACCGTCGGTTATCAGCCCGAACTGCGCTACGGCGTGATTGCGCTGGGCGACAGCACCTACAGCCACTTCTGCGGCGGCGGGAAAAAATTTGATGCGCTGTTGCAGGAGCAGGGCGCGCAGCGCATCGGCGAAGTGCTGCTGATTGACGCCAGCGAAGATCCGGAGCCGGAAAGCGTCTCCAACCCGTGGGTTGAGCAGTGGGCAAGCCTGCTGAAATAGGCCCGTTTCCCTCCCGCGCGCCGGGAGGGTTAGCCTCTTTTTATTAACCGTCAAGCGACGCCATTCACACTCTTCGCACCTGACCCGCGCTTTTACCCCGCCGTTTATCGTCTGTTTCAATTTTCGTGAAATACCCCCCATCGTCCTGGGCTAATGCCCCAAACCCGCGCTGAGCTGCCGCCGAATGTTGTGTTGATGCACGGTGAGAGTTACCAGGCCGCTTTTTATACTCCTTGAGCCAGTTAATAAAGCCGCCCGCCGTGGAGTGAAAACGCGACGGGCTGCGGCATAAAAAGAGCGACAGCGTTCTGTCTTCCCCTACAGGTTGCGCCGTACAGGATGCATGTTGAAAAGAACATCTATGCTTCGGGAGTACAACCATGAGTGCATTAAGCCAGGCGGCGAGCGGCGCTGAAAAGCGCACCAACGCCCGCTACTGGATCGTGGTGATGCTATTTATCGTCACATCCTTCAACTACGGCGATCGCGCTACGCTATCGATTGCTGGCTCGGAAATGTCCAAGGCCATCGGCCTTGATCCTGTCGGTATGGGCTATGTTTTTTCCGCCTTCTCCTGGGCCTATGTGATTGGCCAGATCCCGGGCGGCTGGCTGCTTGACCGCTTCGGCTCGAAACGCGTCTACTTCTGGTCCATCTTCACCTGGTCGCTCTTTACCCTATTGCAAGGGTTCGTCGATCTCTTCAGCGGCTTTGGCATCATCATCGCGCTCTTTACCCTGCGCTTTATGGTCGGCCTGGCAGAAGCGCCGTCGTTCCCGGGCAACAGCCGCATAGTGGCAGCCTGGTTCCCGGCGCAGGAGCGCGGCACGGCGGTCGCCATCTTCAACTCGGCGCAGTACTTCGCCACGGTGATCTTCGCGCCGATTATGGGCTGGCTGACCCATGAAGTGGGCTGGTCGCACGTCTTCTTCTTTATGGGCGGGCTTGGGATCTTCATCAGCTTCCTGTGGCTGAAAATGATCCACGAACCGAACCAGCATCCGGGCGTCAACAAAAAGGAGCTGGAGTACATCGCCGAGGGCGGGGCGCTGATCAATATGGATCTGAAAAACAATCAGCAGAAAGTGCCCTTTGCGCAGAAGTGGGGCCAGGTCAAACAGCTGCTCGCCTCGCGCATGATGATCGGCGTTTACCTCGGGCAGTACTGCATTAACGCCTTAACCTACTTCTTTATCACCTGGTTCCCGGTCTATCTGGTGCAGGCGCGCGGCATGTCGATCCTGAAAGCGGGCTTTGTCGCCTCGATCCCGGCGATCTGCGGCTTTGTTGGCGGCGTGCTTGGCGGGGTGATCTCCGACTGGTTAATGCGCCGCTACGGATCGCTGAACGTGGCGCGTAAAACGCCGATCGTGCTGGGCATGCTGCTCTCGATGAGTATGGTGTTCTGTAACTACACCGATTCGGAAACCCTGATTATCGCCTTTATGGCGCTGGCCTTCTTCGGCAAAGGGATCGGTGCGCTCGGCTGGGCGGTGATGGCGGATACCGCGCCGAAAGAGATCAGTGGCCTGAGCGGTGGCCTGTTTAACATGTTCGGCAATATCTCCGGCATCGTCACGCCGATTGCGATTGGCTACATCGTCGGCACCACCGGCTCGTTTAACGGCGCGCTGATCTACGTTGGCGTTCATGCGCTGGTGGCGGTACTCAGTTACCTGGTGCTGGTGGGCAATATCAAACGCATCGAACTTAAACCCGTAACAGGACGCGAATGATGAATACACAAGCCACGCCCGTCATCACCGACATGAAGGTGATCCCGGTGGCCGGGCACGACAGCATGCTGATGAATATCGGCGGCGCACATAACGCTTACTTCACC
The DNA here is from genome assembly GCF_003864115.1 of Kosakonia sp. CCTCC M2018092. Lineage (NCBI taxonomy): Bacteria > Pseudomonadati > Pseudomonadota > Gammaproteobacteria > Enterobacterales > Enterobacteriaceae > Kosakonia > Kosakonia sp. CCTCC M2018092. Next base: position 3,765,829 of record NZ_CP034225.1, on the reverse strand, counting down.
CGCAATATCGTGGTGCTGACGGACAGCGCCGGGCATACCGGCGTGGGTGAAGCGCCGGGTGGCGAGGTGATCTATCAAACACTGGTTGATGCCACGCCAATGGTGGTGGGACAAGAGATCGCCCGGCTGAACAAAGTGGTGCAGCGGGTGCACAAAGGCAACCAGGCGGCGGATTTCGACACCTTCGGTAACGGCGCGTGGACCTTTGAGCTGCGCGTTAACGCCGTGGCAGCGCTGGAAGCAGCGCTGCTCGATCTGCTCGGCAAAACCCTTAATGTCCCGGTGTGCGAACTGCTGGGGCCGGGCAAACAGCGCGATGCCGTCACCGTGCTCGGCTACCTCTTCTATGTCGGCGATCGCACGAAAACCGATTTGCCCTATCTGGACGCGACGCCGGGCAGCCATGAGTGGTACCAACTGCGTCATCAGGAGGCGATGAGCAGCGAAGCGGTGGTGCGCCTTGCCGAAGCTTCACAGGATCGTTACGGCTTTAAAGATTTCAAACTAAAGGGCGGCGTGCTGCCGGGCGAGCAGGAGATCGACACCGTGCGCGCGCTGAAAAAGCGCTTCCCCGATGCGCGTATTACCGTCGATCCCAACGGCGCGTGGCTGCTCGACGAAGCGATCCGCCTCTGCAAAGGGCTGAACGATGTGCTGACCTACGCGGAAGATCCCTGCGGCGCGGAGCAGGGTTTCTCCGGGCGTGAAGTGATGGCGGAGTTTCGCCGCGCCACCGGTCTGCCGGTCGCCACCAATATGATCGCCACCAACTGGCGCGAGATGGGCCATGCGGTGATGCTCAACGCGGTCGATATTCCGCTTGCCGATCCGCACTTCTGGACCCTCTCCGGTGCGGTGCGCGTCGCGCAGTTGTGCGATGACTGGGGCTTAACCTGGGGCTGCCACTCCAACAACCATTTCGATATTTCGCTGGCGATGTTTACCCATGTCGCCGCCGCTGCACCGGGTACGCCAACGGCGATTGATACCCACTGGATCTGGCAGGAGGGCGACGCGCGCCTGACGAAGGAGCCTTTAGAGATCCGCGAGGGCAAAATCACCGTGCCGGACGCGCCGGGTCTTGGCGTTGAGCTGGACTGGGCGCAAATTGAGAAAGCGCACGCGATCTATAAAACCTTGCCGGGCGGTGCGCGCAACGACGCAGGCCCGATGCAGTACCTCATTCCTGGCTGGACGTTTGATAAAAAACGCCCCGTTTTTGGACGGCATTAAAAGAGCAAAAGGACACCATTATGAGTACTTACAGTTCCACGCCCGTTGTGGCATCGATGCAGGTTATTCCCGTTGCCGGTCACGACAGCATGTTGATGAACCTGAGCGGGGCGCACGCACCTTTCTTCACCCGCAATATCGTGATCATTAAAGATAACGCTGGTCATACCGGGGTAGGCGAAATCCCCGGCGGGGAGAAGATCCGCCAGACGCTGGAGGAGGCCGCCGCGCTGGTGGTCGGTAAAACGCTGGGCGAATACAAAAATGTGCTCAACAGCGTGCGCAACACCTTCGCCGATCGCGATGCCAGCGGGCGCGGGCTGCAAACCTTCGATCTGCGCACCACTATTCACGTGGTCACCGGTATCGAAGCGGCGATGCTCGACCTGCTCGGTCAGCACCTTGGCGTGAATGTCGCTTCCCTGCTCGGCGAAGGCCAGCAGCGCAGCGAAGTAGAGATGCTCGGTTACCTCTTCTTTGTCGGCGATGCCAAAAAGACGCCGTTGCCTTACCAGAGCCAGCCGGATGATGCGTGCGACTGGTATCGCATTCGCCATGAAGAGGCGATGACGCCGGAACGCGTGGTGCGCCTGGCAGAAGCGGCTTATGAGAAATATGGCTTTAACGACTTCAAACTGAAGGGCGGCGTGCTGGCCGGGATGGAAGAGGCGGAAGCGATTTCCGCGCTGGCAAAACGCTTCCCGCAGGCGCGCGTCACCCTCGATCCGAACGGCGCGTGGTCGCTCGATGAGGCAATTGCTATCGGCAAGCAGCTGAAAGGCGTGCTTGCCTATGCCGAAGATCCGTGCGGTGCCGAGCAGGGTTTCTCCGGGCGTGAAGTGATGGCGGAGTTCCGCCGCGCCACCGGGCTGCCGACCGCCACCAATATGATCGCCACCGACTGGCGGCAGATGGGCCACACCCTGTCGCTGCAATCGGTCGATATTCCGCTGGCCGACCCGCACTTCTGGACCATGCAGGGCTCGGTGCGCGTGGCGCAGATGTGCCATGAATTCGGCCTCACCTGGGGTTCCCACTCCAATAACCACTTCGATATTTCGCTGGCGATGTTCACCCATGTCGCCGCCGCTGCGCCGGGCAAGATCACCGCTATCGACACCCACTGGATCTGGCAGGAGGGCAACCAGCGCCTGACTAAAGCGCCGTTTGAAATCAAAGGCGGGATGGTGCAGGTGCCAACCACGCCGGGTCTTGGCGTTGAGCTGGATATGGATCGGGTGATGAAGGCCAACGCGTTGTACCAAAAGCATGGGCTCGGCGCGCGCGACGATGCGATGGGCATGCAGTACCTGATCCCCGACTGGAAATTTGATAACAAGCGTCCCTGCATGGTGCGTTAATGAAATTGCCACTCCTTGCGGGGGCTGGCATTTCCCGCTGCCTGCAAGGTGTATGCTTACCGTGGTGAATATGCGTAAGGACGGCTTATGAAAATTGTCATCGCACCGGACTCCTACAAAGAGAGTTTAACGGCCCTGGAGGTGGCGACCGCCATTGAAGCGGGGTTTAGCGAGGTGTACCCCAACGCTGAGTACGTGAAAATCCCGGTGGCGGACGGCGGGGAAGGGACGGTTGAAGCGATGGTCGCCGCCACCGAGGGGCGGGTGGTGAAGGTGACGGTTAAAGGGCCGCTTGGCGAGGAGGCCGACGCCTTTTATGGCCTCTCCGGTGATGAGCAATCGGCGTTTATCGAAATGGCGGCGGCAAGCGGGCTGGAGCGCGTGCCCACGGCGAAGCGCGATCCGTTAATCACCACCTCCTGGGGGACCGGGGAGCTGATCCGCCATGCGCTCGATGCGGGCGTGAAACAGATCATTATCGGCATTGGCGGCAGCGCGACCAACGATGGCGGCGCGGGGATGGTGCAGGCGCTGGGCGCAAAGCTGCTCGATGAGCAGGGGGAGCAGATCGCCGCAGGCGGCGCGGCGCTGGAGCGCCTGGCGCGCATTGATATTAGCGAGCTGGATCGTCGCCTGGCGCAGTGCCGCATCGATGTCGCCTGCGATGTCACCAATCCGCTTACCGGTAAAGAGGGGGCCTCGGCGGTGTTCGGCCCGCAAAAAGGGGCGACGCCGGAGATGATCGCGCGGCTGGATAAAGCGCTGGCGCACTACGCGCAGGTCATCGCCCGCGATCTCGATTGCGATGTGTTAACGCTCTCCGGCGGTGGCGCGGCGGGTGGTATGGGCGCGGCGCTGTATGCTTTTTGCGGGGCAGAGCTGCGCCAGGGGATTGAGATTGTGACCGATGCGCTGGCGCTGGATAAGCATGTGGCCGATGCGGATCTGGTGATCACTGGCGAAGGGCGAATCGATAGCCAGACCGTGCACGGCAAAGTGCCGGTCGGCGTGGCGAAGGTCGCCAAACGGTATGATATTCCAGTGATCGGCATTGCCGGCAGCCTGACCGCCGATGTTGGCGTGGTGCACGATCACGGCATCGACGCGGTGTTCAGCGTGATTTACACCATTTGCTCCCTCGACGAGGCATTAGCCAACGCCGGGGAGAATGTGCGCCTCACCGCGCGCAATGTGGCGGCGGTATTAAAAGCGGGGCAGGAGTTGCGGTAAGGCGTGCCGAATGCCTGATGGTTGGTTGTGCCGGATGGCGCTTGCGCCTTATCCGGCCTACGGGTGCGATATGCCGGGGGTTTTGGTTTTGCCGGATGGCGCTTGCGCTTATCCGGCCTACGGTCACGAAGCTGCTGAAACCGCGTAGGCCGGATAAGCGTTTACGCGCCATCCGGCAATGGGATCGCGCTTAACCAATCAACCGGTGCGCTTCGCGCGCTACGTTGTCCATCTCGTCGAGCAATTCGAGAAGCTCCGGCTCCAGATCTTCGGCGCGCACGCCGCTGCGCAACTGATGCTCAATTAAATGACAAAGCTTTTTCAGGCGCGGTACGCCGCTATAGCCGCAGCTGCCGTGCAATTTATGGATCCCCTCCGCCAGCCCGCTGGGCGCTTCACCGACCAACTGCTCTTCAACCATATTGCGGATCTCCGGCAGGAACTCGACCAGCATATGCAGCATATCGCGCGCCAAATCCGATTTCCCCGCCGCCTGACGCAGCGCTAACTGCCAGTCGAGCGTCGTTTCATCATCCACGGTAATAACCGGCGTCTGCTCCGCTTCCGGCTCCAGCGGCGTCAACCATGGGCCGACGCTGTGGCCGGGCTTGTAGCGCAGCAGCAGGTTACGCAGCTTCTCCTCTTCAATCGGCTTCGCCAGGTAGTCATTCATCCCGGCGCTGAGCAGCTTCTCTTTCTGCCCGGCCATCGCATGGGCGGTGACGGCGACCACCGGCGTCTGCTGCTGGTGCGGCAACTGGCGGATCAATTCGCAGGCGCGAATCCCGTCCATCTCCGGCATCTGAATATCCATCAGCACCAGATCGAACTGCATCTGCTTCGCCCGCTCAAGAGCCTGCTGGCCGCTTTCGCACAGCTCCACCTGCTGAACCTGATCCTCAAGCAGAGCGCCAATCAACTTCAGGTTGGCGGGGTTATCATCCACCGCCATCACCGACATCGGCAATTTGCTCTCATCCGGCGCGGGCAGCTCCGCCAGCCGTGTGATGCGGCAATATTCCGTTAACGCAGGCAGCAGGCGCGTCGAGGTGAGCGGTTTCAGCAGACAGGCCGCCGCGCCATCCTGTTTGAGCGATTCGGCGTCAACCTGCGCGTGGCACGGCAGCGCCAGCAGCAGATAGTCGGTCATCGCCGCGGCACGCGCCAGGCGGTCATGCTGCATACTCAGCGGCTCGCGCACGGTCACCGGGATCGCCATCAACAGCATGTCGTAGTGTGCCTGCGGCAGCGCGGAAAACGACGGGCTGTAGATCACCTCCAGCGGCGTTTCGCTCAGCACATCGAGCGTACACTGTGCCGCCGTCGCATTTGGCTCCACGTAGGCCAGACGCTTGCCGACCAGACAGCGGGTCGGCTGCATCTCGCTGATAGCATTCGGGTTAAGATCGAGATTGATATGGAACCAGAAGGTCGAGCCGCGATTGGGCTGGCTGTGGAAGGAGATATCGCCGCCCATCTCATTGACCAGCCGCTGGGTGATCACCAGCCCCAGCCCGGTGCCGCCGTGGCGACGCGAAATACTGGCGTCCGCCTGACGAAATGCCTGGAAGAGCCGCGACTGATCGCGCTCGGGAATGCCGATGCCGGTATCGCGGATCTGCATCTCCACCTGCACTTTGTTATTGCTGATGGCGCGCTTCTCCACCACCACGTCGATATTGCCGTTTTCCGTAAACTTGATCGCATTACCGACCAGATTGGTGATCACCTGCTGCAGGCGCAGCGGATCGCCGATGACGTTATCCGGCACATCGTTTTTGATACTCAATGTCAGCTCCAGCCCCTTATCGTGGGCCGAGTGCGCCAGCAGCGTCACCACCTCATCCAGCGTGCTGCGCAGCGGGAAGGGGATACTCTCCAGAATTAGCTTGCCCGCTTCCAGCTTGGAGAAGTCGAGAACGTCATTGATGATCGCCAGCAGGTTATTGGCAGAGCGCTCAATGGTCAGCAGATGGTCACGCTGGGTGGGATTGAGTTCCGATTTCAGCGTCAGGCGGGTAAAGCCAATCACGCCATTAAGCGGCGTACGCAGCTCGTGGGACATATTGGCGAGGAACTCGGATTTGATGCGCGCCGCTTCCTGGGCGCGCTTTTTCGCCAGATCCAGCTCGACGTTCTGGATCTCCATCTGCTCCAGCGTTTCACGCAGATCGGAGGTGGACTGGTCAATATTGTGCTGCATCTCTTCGTGATAGGCCGCCAGCGACATCGCCATCGAGTTGATGCCGTTTTTCAGCATATCCAGCTCGCCGAGCATAAACCCTTCGACGCGGCTATCGAGCTGGCCGCGGCGAATGCGGTCGACGGTATTGACCATATTGCGAATGGGGCTGGTGACATCGCGCATCAGCCGCCAGCCGAAAATCAGCGCAATGCCGATACAGAAGAGGATCATCAGGCTGGAGATAAAGATCTCTTTGTACTGCTGCAAACGCACCGATTTGAGATCCAGCTCCAGCGCCACATAGCCGAGCAAGTTGCCGGTGATCTTATCCGCTGGCAGCGAGGAGCTGGCGGGCGCAAACCCTTCGGTAAGGATCGGCGTGCGCAGGATCATCACATCGCCGCGCCGGGTGACGCTCAGTTTACGCGGGAAGGGCTGATTGGCGGGCAGTTTGAGGGAGTCGCCCTCGAGTTGCAGGTTCGACGAGACGAAGAGCGCGTTCTTATTGTCGTAGATCGAGATGGCCCGCACGATATCGGAGTGGCGGCGATGCAGGACGCTAATCAGCTGGCCGATGGCGTCCTTATCCTGCAACGTCATGCTGTATTCGCTGGAGACCGCCAGCGGCTCAATAATGCTGGCTCCGGCGTCTTCCAGTTGACGCTGCAAATCGTTATAGCGATGGACGACAAAAAAGACGCTGAGCAGCACACCGATAAGTACGGTGGGCGCCAGAATCAGAATCATCATGCGTGCGCGCAAGCTGTAGTTGGTCATGGAATTCCGTTATGGGAGAATGGGGCCATTGATCAGTAATTGAGATTTTTCACCGCAATGGCGCAATTCTACTCTGCAAAACGACGCGTGACGACTCGTCAAAAAATAACCGTAACAGTAAACGACCTTGACCCGTTTGGGCAGGGGGTGGCGCGTCACAATGGTAAAGCCCTGTTTATTCCCGGTTTGTTACCCGCAGAGACGGCGGAAATTATCCTTAAAGAGGAGAAGCGCCAGTTTGCCCGTGGCGAAGTGAGCCGCCGGCTGAACGACAGCCCGGAGCGCGTAGCGCCGCGCTGCCCGCACTTTGGCGTCTGCGGCGGCTGCCAGCAGCAGCATGCCAGCGTGGAGCTGCAACAGCGCAGCAAACGCGCCGCGCTGGCACGCCTGATGAAGCAGGATGTCGACGATGTGATCGCCGGTGAGCCGTGGGGATATCGCCGCCGCGCGCGCTTAAGCCTGAGCTGGCAGCCGAAAGCGCAGCGTCTGGAGATGGGGTTTCGCAAAGCGGGCGACAGCGATATCGTCAATGTCACACAATGCCCGGTGCTGGTGCCCCGTCTTGAAGCACTGCTTACGCCGCTGCGCGACTGCCTGGCGGAATTAAGCGGCGCTCGCCAGCTTGGGCATGTCGAGCTGGTCGACGCGGATAATGGCCCGCTGATGGTGCTGCGTCACACCGCACCGTTAAACGCCGCCGACAGAGCAAAACTGGAACGCTTTTCGCATTCCCATCATCTGGCGCTTTATCTCGCGCCGCAAAGCGATATTGTTGAGCAGATCACTGGTCAGACTCCCTGCTACGCTTCTGACGGGCTACCCTTACACTTCAGCCCGCGGGATTTTATCCAGGTCAATGATGGCGTAAATCAGCAGATGGTCGCCTGTGCGCTGGAGTGGCTCGATGTGCAGCCGCAGGACCGCATTCTCGATCTCTTTTGTGGGATGGGGAATTTCACGCTGCCGCTGGCGAAACGCGCGGCGGAAGTGGTTGGCGTGGAAGGCGTTGCCGAGCTGGTGGCGAAAGGGCAGGAGAACGCGCAACAGAATGGTTTGCACAATGTGACATTCTTTCACGAAAATCTGGAGGAAGATGTTACAAAACAGCCGTGGGCGAGCCGGGGTTTTGACAAAGTTTTACTCGACCCTGCGCGCGCGGGCGCGGCGGGTGTCATGCAGCATATTATAAAATTGTCGCCGGGCCGGGTGGTCTACGTCTCCTGTAATCCCGCCACGCTTGCGCGCGACAGTGAAGCGCTGCTGAGTGCGGGATACCAGATTGAGCGGCTGGCGATGCTGGACATGTTCCCGCACACTGGTCACCTGGAATCGATGGTGTTGTTTGTGAAACACAAATGATTAATTTCGGCTTGCCGAATTCGGCAGGCCCGGTCCCTGAAAGGAGAGGACAATGGTTGCGGTACGCAGTGCGCATTTGAACAAAGCGGGTGAATTCGATCCGGCCAAATGGATCGCCAGTCTGGGCATTACCAGTCAGCCGTCGTGTGAACGCTTAACCGAAACCTGGGCTTATTGTCTGCGTCAAACTCAAGGGCATCCGCAGGCGGAGATCCTGCTTTCACGCGGTATCGAGATGGTGGAGATCCTCTCGATGCTGAGTATGGACACCGACACGCTGCGCGCCGCGCTGCTCTTCCCGCTCGCCGATGCGGAAGTGGTCAGCGAAGAGGTGCTGCGCGAAAACGTCGGGGCGGCGGTGGTTGAGCTGATCCACGGCGTGCGCGACATGGCCGCCATCCGCCAGTTAAAAGCGACCCATACCGATTCCGTCTCTTCCGAACAGGTGGATAACGTCCGCCGCATGCTGCTGGCGATGGTGGATGATTTCCGCTGTGTGGTCATCAAGCTTGCTGAACGTATTGCCCATCTGCGCGAAGTGAAAGATGCGCCGGAAGATGAGCGCGTGCTGGCGGCGAAAGAGTGTACCAACATCTATGCGCCGCTGGCGAACCGCTTAGGCATCGGCCAGCTGAAGTGGGAGCTGGAGGATTACTGCTTCCGCTACCTGCACCCGGAAGAGTACAAACGCATCGCTAAGCTGCTGCACGAGCGCCGTATCGATCGCGAACACTACATCGATGAGTTTGTTGGCCACCTGCGCGCCGAGATGAAGACCGAAGGCGTTAAAGCCGAAGTCTATGGCCGCCCGAAACATATCTACAGCATCTGGCGCAAGATGCAGAAAAAGCACCTCGCGTTCGACGAGCTGTTTGATGTCCGCGCCGTGCGCATCGTCGCTGAACGGTTGCAGGATTGCTACGCCGCGCTGGGGATTGTGCATACCCACTATCGCCACCTGCCGGATGAGTTTGACGACTATGTCGCTAACCCGAAACCGAACGGCTACCAGTCCATCCATACGGTGGTGCTCGGGCCGGGCGGTAAAACCGTTGAGATCCAGATCCGTACCCGCCAGATGCACGAAGATGCCGAGCTGGGCGTTGCCGCGCACTGGAAGTACAAAGAGGGCACCGCGACGGCGACCGGCGCGCGCTCTGCTCACGAAGATCGCATTGCCTGGCTGCGTAAGCTGATTGCCTGGCAGGAAGAGATGGCGGACTCCGGCGAGATGCTCGACGAAGTGCGCAGCCAGGTCTTCGACGACCGGGTCTACGTCTTTACGCCAAAAGGGGATGTGGTGGATCTGCCCGCTGGCTCCACGCCGCTGGACTTCGCTTACCATATTCACAGCGATGTCGGTCACCGCTGCATCGGCGCGAAAATCAGCGGCCGCATCGTGCCCTTCACCTACCAGCTGCAGATGGGCGATCAGATTGAGATCATCACCCAGAAACAGCCGAACCCGAGCCGCGACTGGCTCAACCCGAACCTCGGGTATGTCACCACCAGCCGCGGGCGTTCGAAGATCCACGCCTGGTTCCGCAAGCAGGATCGCGACAAGAACATTCTTGCCGGTCGCCAGATCCTCGACGACGAGCTGGCGCACCTCGGCATCAGCCTGAAAGAGGCGGAAAAGCACCTGCTGCCGCGCTACAACTTCAACGAGCTGGACGAGCTGCTGGCGGCGATTGGCGGCGGCGATATTCGCCTCAACCAGATGGTCAACTTCCTGCAGGCGCAGTTCAACAAGCCGAGTGCCGAGGAGCAGGATGCCGCTGCGCTCAAGCAGTTGCAGCAGAAGACCTACGCACCGCAGAACCGCAGCAAAGACAACGGGCGCGTGGTAGTGGAAGGGGTTGGCAACCTGATGCACCACATTGCGCGCTGCTGCCAGCCGATTCCGGGCGACGAAATCGTCGGCTTTATCACCCAGGGGCGCGGCATCTCGATTCACCGCGCCGACTGCGATCAGCTGGAAGAGCTGCGCAACGTCGCGCCGGAGCGCATCGTCGATGCCGTCTGGGGCGAAAGCTACTCGGCGGGCTACTCGCTGGTGGTGCGCGTCACGGCGAACGATCGCAGCGGGCTGCTGCGTGATATCACTACCATTCTCGCTAACGAAAAGGTCAATGTGCTGGGCGTTGCCAGCCGTAGCGACACCCGCGAGCAGCTGGCGACCATCGATATGAATATCGAAATCTACAACCTGCAGGTGCTGGGCCGCGTGCTTGGCAAACTGAATCAGGTGCCTGACGTTATCGATGCCCGTCGTCTGCACGGCGGCTGATCGTCTCTTCACCCGATCCTCTCCTCGCTGGGGAGGATCGCTTTTTAGCAAGGATTTTTCATGACACAAATCGATCGTCTGCTCGGGATCATGCAACGGCTGCGCGACCCGCAAACCGGCTGCCCGTGGGACAAAGAGCAGACTTACGCCACCATCGCGCCCTACACGCTGGAAGAGACTTACGAAGTGCTGGACGCGATTTCGCGCGAAGACTTCGACGATCTGCGCGGCGAGCTTGGCGATCTGCTCTTCCAGGTGGTCTTCTACGCGCAGATGGCGCAGGAAGAGGGGCGTTTTGATTTCAACGATATTTGCGCCGCCATCAGCGACAAGCTGGAGCGCCGCCATCCGCATATCTTTGGCGACGCGCAGGCGGGCAACAGCGCCGAAGTGCTTGAGCGCTGGGAGCAGATCAAAACCGCCGAGCGGGCGGAGAAAGCGCAGCACTCGGCGCTGGATGATATTCCACACAGCCTGCCGGCGCTGATGCGCGCCCACAAAATCCAGAAGCGCTGCTCAACCGTGGGCTTTGACTGGACCACCATCGGCCCGGTGCTCGACAAAGTGTATGAAGAGATCGACGAAGTGATGGATGAAGCCAAACAGGCGGTTGTCGACCAGGCGCGGGTTGAAGAGGAGATGGGCGATCTGCTCTTTGCCACCGTTAATCTCTCTCGTCACCTGGGCGTTAAAGCGGAAGTGGCGCTGCAAAAAGCGAACCTCAAATTTGAGCGTCGCTTTCGCGAAGTCGAACGCGTGGTCCAGGAGCGCGGCCTGGAAATGACCGGCGTAGATCTGGAAACAATGGAAACTATCTGGCAGCAGGTAAAGCGCCAGGAACATGATCTTTAAGGCATTTGTGGTAACAAGCGCGATTTGTGTGATTTTTTAAATAGCAAGCGCTTGATTTGCGTCAAAAACATTTGCTGGAAAGGGGCTATTTTCACACTCATTACGTTTGTTGAAACGTTTCCGCTAACGCCGCTTCGGCTTATCCTTAGTGCTTCCGGGCGGCAACAGCACGAATCAGCAAACGTTCAGAATTGTTGTACAAGCAGCGTCAGCTAAGAGAGCTAACGCTAATGCGGCCTGAAGAGAGAAGGGGAGGGGGAATGAAAGTTTGTGGCGCAACTCATCATCCGGTATACTGCTTTCCCGTCCTGGTTATTCCACCGTCTTTTAAACCTAACTTCTCAGGTTCAGCATGACAACGAACTATATTTTTGTGACCGGCGGGGTCGTATCCTCTCTGGGTAAAGGCATTGCCGCAGCCTCCCTGGCAGCTATTCTTGAAGCCCGTGGCCTCAAGGTCACCATGATGAAACTGGATCCGTACATCAACGTCGATCCGGGCACAATGAGCCCTATCCAGCATGGTGAAGTGTTCGTTACCGAAGATGGCGCAGAAACCGATCTTGATTTGGGTCACTACGAGCGTTTCATCCGCACCAAGATGACCCGTCGCAACAACTTCACCACCGGTCGTATCTACTCCGAGGTGCTGCGTAAAGAGCGCCGCGGCGACTATCTCGGTGCGACCGTGCAGGTTATCCCCCATATCACCAACGCCATCAAAGAGCGCATTATTGCCGGCGGCGAAGGCCACGACGTTGCGCTGGTTGAGATCGGCGGTACCGTGGGTGATATCGAATCCCTGCCATTCCTCGAAGCGATCCGCCAGATGGCGGTAGAAGTGGGCCGCGAGCGCACCCTCTACATGCATCTGACGCTGGTGCCATATATGGCCGCTTCCGGTGAAGTGAAAACCAAGCCGACTCAGCACTCCGTGAAAGAGCTGCTCTCCATCGGTATTCAGCCAGATATCCTGATTTGCCGCTCCGATCGCGCCGTTCCGGCCAACGAAAGAGCGAAAATTGCTTTGTTCTGTAACGTTCCAGAAAAAGCAGTGATTTCTCTGAAAGACGTCGATTCCATTTATAAAATTCCGGGCCTGTTGAAATCTCAGGGGCTGGACGATTATATTTGTAAACGATTCAGCTTAGCCTGCCCGGAAGCGAATCTCGCCGAATGGGAGCAGGTGATTTACCAGGAAGCGAATCCGTCGGGTGAAGTCACGATTGGTATGGTCGGCAAGTACATTGAGCTGCCGGATGCCTACAAATCGGTGATTGAAGCGCTGAAACATGGTGGTCTGAAAAACCGCGTAACCGTCAACATCAAGCTGATTGATTCGCAGGATGTTGAGACGCGCGGCGTTGAGATCCTCAAAGGCCTCGATGCCATTCTGATCCCGGGCGGCTTCGGCTACCGCGGCGTAGAAGGCAAGATCGCCACCGCGCGTTTTGCGCGTGAAAACAATATTCCTTACCTCGGCATCTGCCTGGGTATGCAGGTTGCGTTGATTGAGTATGCGCGCCACGTTGTCGGGATGGAGAACGCCAACTCCACGGAATTTGTGCCAGACTGTAAGTACCCGGTTGTGGCGCTGATCACCGAGTGGCGTGACGAAGAGGGCAACGTTGAGCAGCGTTCTGAGAAGAGCGATCTCGGCGGCACCATGCGCCTTGGCGCGCAGCAGTGCCAGCTTAGCGATGAGAGCCTGGTTCGCCAGCTGTATGGCTCAGAAACGATTGTTGAGCGCCATCGCCATCGCTACGAAGTCAACAACATGCTGTTGAAACAGATTGAAGCTGCGGGCCTGCGCGTTGCGGGCCGTTCCGGGGATGATCAGTTGGTCGAGATCATCGAAGTGCCGAACCATCCGTGGTTTGTTGCTTGTCAGTTCCACCCGGAGTTTACTTCTACGCCGCGTGACGGACATCCGCTGTTTGCCGGCTTTGTGAAAGCCGCCAGCGAGTATCAAAAGCGCCAGGCGAAGTAAAATATACAAAGACAGTGCACCCGACGGGTGCATTGTTGTCTGGAGTTTTAGTTTAACTTGTACTGAGGAAAACCTAATGTCCAAAATCGTTAAAGTCATCGGTCGTGAAATCATCGACTCCCGTGGTAACCCGACTGTTGAAGCAGAAGTTCACCTGGAAGGTGGTTTCGTTGGTCTGGCTGCCGCTCCGTCAGGTGCTTCCACTGGTTCCCGCGAAGCGCTGGAACTGCGCGATGGCGACAAATCCCGTTTCCTGGGTAAAGGCGTAACCAAAGCAGTTGGCGCAGTTAACGGCCCGATTGCTCAGGCGCTGCTTGGCAAAGATGCCAAAGACCAGGCTGGCATCGATAAGATCATGATCGATCTGGACGGTACTGAGAACAAATCTAACTTCGGCGCCAACGCCATCCTCGCTGTCTCCCTGGCTGCTGCGAAAGCTGCTGCTGCCTCTAAAGGCCAGCCGCTGTACGAGCACATCGCTGAACTGAACGGCACCCCGGGCAAATACTCCATGCCGGTTCCGATGATGAACATCATCAACGGCGGCGAGCACGCTGACAACAACGTCGACATCCAGGAATTCATGATCCAGCCGGTTGGCGCTTCCAGCGTTAAAGAAGCGATCCGCATGGGTTCTGAAGTGTTCCATCACCTGGCGAAAGTGCTGAAGTCTAAAGGCATGAACACCGCTGTGGGTGACGAAGGTGGCTACGCGCCGAACCTGGGTTCCAACGCCGAAGCACTGGCTGTTATCGCTGAAGCGGTAAAAGCAGCAGGCTACGAACTGGGCAAAGACATCACCCTGGCGATGGACTGCGCAGCATCTGAATTCTACAAAGACGGCAAATATGTGCTGGCTGGCGAAGGCAACAAAGCCTTCTCTTCTGAAGAGTTCACTCACTTCCTGGAAGAGCTGACCAAACAGTACCCGATCGTCTCCATCGAAGATGGCCTGGACGAATCTGACTGGGACGGCTTTGCATACCAGACCAAAGTGCTGGGCGACAAAATCCAGCTGGTGGGCGACGACCTGTTCGTAACCAACACCAAGATCCTGAAAGAAGGTATCGACAAAGGTATCGCTAACTCCATCCTGATCAAATTCAACCAGATCGGTTCCCTGACCGAAACTCTGGCTGCAATCAAGATGGCGAAAGATGCGGGCTACACTGCCGTTATCTCTCACCGTTCTGGCGAAACTGAAGACGCAACCATCGCTGACCTGGCGGTAGGTACTGCGGCTGGCCAGATCAAAACCGGTTCCATGAGCCGTTCTGACCGCGTTGCTAAATACAACCAGCTGATTCGTATCGAAGAAGCGCTGGGCGAAAAAGCACCGTACAACGGTCGTAAAGAGATCAAAGGCCAGGCATAATCCCTGCGCGTTTGTCTTAGAGAAATGCCAGTCGGATGACTGGCATTTTTTTTACTTAAAATCGACTTCCATCTGCTGCGGAATGGTCAATCCGCGCGTCGTCTGCACACAGCGGGCGATATAGTCGGTAAAGCGCGGCGGCTTCGGCATGCCGAGGCTCAGCAGCTTATCATTACTGAAACGCACGTTGAGCGTGGCGAAGGCGCCATATAACCGCATCGCTTTCAGCATCAGCCGCTCATTGCACGGCCCGAAGATATCCTTCAGCTCGCGGCGCATCTTCACCAGTGTTTCATAGCTCACCTGTGCGTAGTTATCGGCAATCGGAGCTTTCTCCAGCGCCTGCGCCATCGCGCTGTCGATATCCGCAAAGCGCACGCTATTCTCCTCCCCGGCGGAGATATGCACCACTTCCCCGTGTGCCATCTCTTTTTCCAGCAGCATCAGCAGGGCATCCGCACAGTAATCAACCGGGATCACATCCACGCGATCCTCCAGCGAGCACATAAATTTTTGCAGCATCAGCCCCATACTGAAGACCCAGAAAATACTGGTCGACGGCTGGCAGCCGTGGCACGTGTGTCCAACCACAATAGAGGGACGGGCGATAACCAGCGGCAGATGCGGGCAGTGCTGGCGCATCAGCTGTTCAATGGTCGATTTGGAGTGGGTATATGCCACAAGATGCTCCGCGTTTTCACGGAACTCTGCATTTTCCGCCACCAGCGAATCCGGCTCCGGAGTACACGACATCGCCGTACCGACATGCAGAAAGCGCTGCAAGCCCGTTACCTGCGCCATCCGGCGCGCGAAGGCGAGCGTACCTTCGACGTTCACTTTCCAGATCAGCGGATTGCTGCCAAATGAGGCCACTGCCGCGCAGTTGATCACATGGGTAACCTGCTCAAGACGCGGATCGTCGAGAAAGCTCTCCGGCTCACCCAAATCGCCGCAAAGGATCTCATTGGCGGTGAGGGCGGCAAGCTGCGCCTCGCTAAGATTAAATTTGCGCATATTGGTGACAATGCGCGCCAGCCCGCTTTCGCGATCGGCAGCGCGCACCAGCAACAGTAAATTGACCTTTTCATTACGCTGCAGGATTTTTTCTAATACTGCCCCGCCCAGAAAACCCGTTGCGCCCGTTATTAATAGTGTGGTCATACATGCTATCCCATTATTGTTGAATGGGCGGATTGTAGGAGCAGAAAAGTAAACGCCAGATAAATAAACGTACGGCGTGAAAAAGCAAAAATTAAGCTTAATTTAAGGAAAGTGTCGCGGGGGATTTTTATAGGACAGCGAAGCCGGAGAAAAAATCCAGACTAGATAAATAAATTATCTATGTGAATGATTTTATTTGTTTTTAATTGCCTTTCATCAGCGTGAAATAAAAGCGTAAATTATTTCCATATGTAAAATAAATAATCTCTGCTTACATCCTTTTTCCCCTTTAAAAATCTTATTAGACGATTCGCATGCGCTAATCGCAGGCAGGCACTTTCACGTTTAACGACAATAATAGATATAACATTAAACAGTCAGAGGGAGGCCGACGATGTTAGAGCAAATAAAAGGCCGGCTGGTCGTTTCGTGCCAGGCGCTGGAAAATGAGCCGCTGCACAGCGCGTTTATTATGGCGAGGATGGCGCTGGCAGCCGCCGAGGGTGGCGCGGCGGGAATTCGGGCTAACAGCGTGGCGGATATTGAAGCTATCAAACAGCAGGTCGCACTGCCGGTGATTGGTCTTATCAAGCGCGACTACCCCGATAGCGAGGTGTTTATTACGCCCACGCTGCGCGAAGTGGAAGCGTTAATAGCCGCCGCGCCAGGGATGATTGCGCTCGATGCCACCCAGCGCCCGCGCCCCGGCGGCGAAACCCTCGCACAGCTGGTCGCCGCGATCCGCGCCCGCTGGCCCGCGCTGTTATTAATGGCGGATATCGCAAGCGTTGAAGAGGCACTAATCGCAGAGCAGCTCGGTTTCGACTGCGTCGGCACCACGCTCTACGGTTATACGCCGCAGACAAAAGGCCATACGCTGCCGGAGGGTGATTTTGCCCTGCTCAAAGCCGTGCTGGCAGCCGTTGCCATTCCGGTGATTGCCGAAGGAAATGTTGATACCCCCGAGCGCGCGGCGCGCTGCCTGGCACTCGGTGCCCATGCGGTGGTGGTGGGCGGTGCCATTACTCGCCCGCAGCAGATCACGCGCCGTTTTACCGACGCAATAAGATCACCAGCTATCTGACGAGCCGCCGCCGTCGCTGGAGCCGCCGTCGCCGGAGCTTGAGCTGTCGCTGCTGCTGTGGCTACCGCTATCGCCGCCTGAATGGTGGTGAAGGTGGCTTGTGCTGGTCGAGGTCCAGGTTGCACTGTCATCGCGCATCGTGCCGCCGCCGACAGCCAGCAAGCGCTGCGGGTAGAGCCACAGGAGGAACAATCCGGAAAAGATGCTGATAAAAGGGATAGAGAAGCTGAGCCAGACAAAAGGCATTACCCAGGAGACAAACTCAGAGGTGATGGCGAGCGCCGGGGTCAGCAACAACGAGCCAAAAAAGATCACCCGCACCGTTCTCTTTTTACGCTTGAGGATCAGTAAAAAGAGGCCGACGGCGAGAAAGGGCAACCCTTGCCAGTAAGAGAAGTTGACCAGCTTTCCGCGCACCCATGCCCACGAGGCGGAAGCGGGCGACGGCAGCGGTTGCCCGCTCAGCAGCGCATCAATCCCTTTCAGCCCATGCTGCAAGCCGGAGAGCAGATCCCCCTCCCGGAAATAGGGCAGCATCTGCTCTTTGATCACCTGGCTTGCCAGCGCATCGCTGATGGTGGTTTCAAGACCGCGCCCGACCTCCACGCGAACCCGGCGATCCTGCCATGCCACAAGGATCAGCACGCCGTCATTGCGCTGCGCACTGCCCAGCCGCCACGTATTGAAGGTTTGCGTGGCAAACGTTTCGAGGTCCTCCCCCTCAAGGGAGGGCAACACCAGCACGGCGACCTGCGCGCCAGTTCGCCTGTCAATCTCCGCGACCTCGCTAATAAGCGACAACTTATCCTCGGTCGCAAACAGGGCGTGCGGATCGTTGACGAAGCCGCGCATCGACGGAACCGGGAGCGCGTGAGCCTGAAACGTCACGCTCACTAACAGCAGCAATAAAGTGACTACGCGTGCCATAAAGCAACTTCCTTGCAGGGCTGGGGGAGATTCGCCACATCATAGCGGCACTCTTTCGCCGCTGACAATTCGCCATAAATGGCGTAGCACCCGCCGGAGATGTTACGGCAAAGCGCAAATGGCACATGATCGGCGGCGGGTTATCTGCAATAATCCCTTTTTTCACTTCGATAAAGAGCCAGCATGCAGTACCCGATTAACGAGATGTTCCAGACCCTGCAAGGCGAGGGTTACTTCACCGGCGTTCCCGCCATTTTTGTTCGTTTACAGGGATGCCCGGTTGGTTGCGCCTGGTGCGACACCAAACACACCTGGGATAAGCTCGCGGATCGGGAGGTGTCGCTCTACAGCATTCTTGCCAAGACCAAAGAGAGCGACAAGTGGGGCGCGGCCAGCAGCGAAGATCTGCTCGCCATTATTGAGCGCCAGGGCTGGACGGCCCGCCACGTGGTGATCACCGGCGGCGAACCCTGCATTCACGATCTTATCCCGCTCACCGCACTGCTGGAGAAGCACGGCTTTAGCTGCCAGATCGAAACCAGCGGCACCCACGAAGTGCGCACTTCCCACTCCACCTGGGTGACGGTTTCGCCGAAGGTGAATATGCGCGGCGGGTATGATGTGTTGCAGCAGGCGCTGGAGCGCGCCGATGAGATCAAGCACCCGGTCGGGCGCATGCGCGATATCGAAGCGCTGGATGAACTGCTGGCGCAGCTGCACGATCAGAAGCAGCGGGTTATCGCCCTGCAACCGATCAGCCAGAAAGAGGACGCCACGCGTCTGTGCATTGAAACCTGCATTGCGCGCAACTGGCGGCTGTCGATGCAGACGCACAAATATCTCAACATCGCCTAAAAAACAAAACCCGCCAGCGGCGGGTTTGTTGTTTTACGCAGAGGATCAGCCGCGGTAGACGCATCCGGCGGTACAGGTCTCTTTCACCATCACCGCGCTCAGCAGTGGCACAACCGGCTTCATCTGATCCCAAATCCATTTCGCCAGCACTTCGCTGGTCGGGTTTTCCAGCCCCGGGATCTCATTCAGATAGTAGTGATCCAGTCTGTCGTAGAGCGGTTTAAACGCCGCTTTCAGCTCGGCGAAATCCATAATCCAGCCGGTATAAGGATCTACCTCGCCGGTGATCTCCAGGCGCACCATAAAGGAGTGGCCATGCAGGCGGCCGCACTTATGTCCCTCAGGAACATGGGGCAGGTGGTGCGCGGCTTCGAAGGTGAAATCTTTAAACAAGGTGGTCGACATAATGCACTCTCAGGCTACAAAAACCGCCGAATGGTAGCGGAAATGACCTTTTTTAGCATTAACTAAAACCGCTAAAAACGATTACCGCCGCACATGCTTAACGTTGCAGCCGATTTATCAATAAAATTCAGTCACTTATTCAACCTGTTTTACTGTTAAGGATGATAGCTAAAACAGGTTAGTCCTTTTGGTTATTTATTATTTCCAACCTTTCTTTAATTGTTATTATCCCCGCCGTTAACCTTACTTTCTCTTCTGTTTTTCAAAACATAAAAACAGCTTTGCTACTGGAACATAACGACGCATGACAACCCAGGCCCCATCTTCCGCGTTGCTCCCGTTAAACCCGGAGCAACTGGCGCGCCTCCAGGCGGCCACCACCGATTTGACTCCCACCCAGCTCGCCTGGGTTTCCGGCTATTTCTGGGGCGTGCTCAATCAGCAGCCCGGCGCGGCGGCCATTGCTACTGCCGAACCCGTTGCCGAAACCCCATCGATTACCCTGATCTCCGCCTCGCAGACCGGCAATGCGCGCCGCGTCGCTGAAGCGCTGCGCGACGATCTGCTGGCGGCGAAACTGAGCGTCAACCTGGTCAACGCGGGCGACTATAAATTCAAACAGATTGCCAACGAGAAGCTGCTGGTGATTGTCGCCTCAACGCAGGGCGAGGGGGATGCGCCGGAAGAAGCGGTAGCACTGCATAAATTCCTCTTTTCGAAAAAAGCGCCGAAATTTACCGATACCGCCTTTGCGGTGTTTGGCCTCGGCGACAGCTCCTACGAGTTCTTCTGCCAGGCGGGGAAAGATTTCGACAGCAAGCTGGCGGAGCTGGGCGCCGAGCGTCTGCTCGATCGCGTTGATGCCGACGTTGAGTACCAGGCCGCCGCCGCCGAGTGGCGCGCGCGCGTGGTCGAAGTACTGAAAGCCCGCGCCCCGGCCGCCACGCCTGCGCAGACCGCAGCCAGCACCAGCGGCGCGGTGAATGAAGTCACCTCCAGCCCCTACACTAAAGAAGCGCCGCTCGCTGCGACGCTCTCCGTTAATCAGAAAATCACCGGCCGTAACTCGGAAAAAGATGTCCGCCATATCGAAATCGATCTCGGCGACTCTGGTCTGCGCTACCAGCCTGGCGATGCGCTCGGCGTCTGGTACCAGAACGATCCGGCGCTGGTGAAAGAGCTGGTGGAGCTGCTGTGGCTGAAGGGCGACGAGCCGGTCACCGTTGACGGTAAAACCCTGCCGCTGGCTGAAGCTTTACAGTGGCATTTCGAGCTGACCGTTAACACCGCCAATATCGTTGAGAACTACGCCACCCTGACGCGCAGCGAATCGCTGCTGCCGCTGGTGGGCGATAAAGCGAAGTTGCAGCACTACGCTGCGACCACGCCGATTGTCGATATGGTGCGCTTCTCCCCGGCGCAGCTGGATGCCGACGCGCTAATTGGCCTGCTGCGTCCGCTGACGCCGCGTCTCTACTCCATCGCCTCTGCGCAGGCAGAAGTGGAGAGTGAAGTGCACGTCACCGTCGGCGTGGTGCGTTACGAGATTGAAGGCCGTCCGCGTGCCGGTGGTGCGTCGAGCTTCCTCGCCGATCGCGTGGAAGAGGAGGGCGAAGTGCGCGTCTTTATCGAGCATAACGACCACTTCCGCCTGCCGGCCAACCCGGAAACGCCGGTCATTATGATTGGCCCTGGCACCGGCATCGCGCCGTTCCGTGCCTTTATGCAGCAGCGCGCCGCCGATGAAGCGCCGGGCAAAAACTGGCTCTTCTTTGGCAACCCGCACTTTACCGAGGATTTCCTCTACCAGGTCGAGTGGCAGCGCTATGTGAAAGAGGGCGTGCTGAGCCGTATCGATCTCGCCTGGTCGCGGGATCAAAAAGAGAAAATATACGTACAAGACAAACTGCGCGAACAGGGCGCAGAGCTGTGGCGCTGGATCAATGAGGGTGCCCACATTTATGTCTGCGGCGACGCCAATCGCATGGCGAAAGACGTTGAGCAGGCTTTACTGGACGTGATTGCCGAATTCGGTGGCATGGATACCGAAGCGGCGGATGAATTTTTAAGTGAGCTGCGCGTTGAGCGCCGTTATCAGCGAGATGTCTACTAATGAGCGAAAAACATCCCGGCCCTCTGGTGGTCGAAGGCAAACTGGCCGATGCCGAGCGCATGAAGCTTGAGAGTAACTATCTGCGCGGCACCATCGCCGAAGATTTAAATAACGGTCTGACCGGTGGCTTCACCGGCGACAACTTCCTGCTCATCCGTTTCCACGGCATGTACCAGCAGGATGACCGCGACATTCGCGCCGAGCGCGCTGAGCAGAAGCTGGAGCCGCGCCACGCAATGCTGTTGCGCTGCCGTCTGCCGGGCGGTGTTATCACCACCAAACAGTGGCAGGCGATCGATAAGTTCGCCCATGACAACACCATTTACGGCAGCATCCGTCTGACTAACCGCCAGACCTTCCAGTTTCACGGCATTCTGAAGAAGAACGTGAAGCCGGTGCACCAGATGCTGCACTCCGTCGGTCTTGATGCGCTGGCGACCGCCAACGACATGAACCGTAACGTGCTCTGCACCTCGAACCCGTTCGAATCGCAGCTGCACGCCGAAGCGTACGAGTGGGCGAAGAAGATCTCCGAGCATCTGCTGCCGCGCACCCGCGCCTATGCGGAGATCTGGCTCGATCAGGAGAAGGTCGCTACCACCGATGAAGAGCCGATCCTCGGCCAGACCTATCTGCCGCGTAAGTTCAAAACCACGGTGGTGATCCCGCCGCAGAACGATATCGATCTGCACGCCAACGACATGAACTTTGTGGCGATTGCCGAGAATGGCAAGCTGGTCGGCTTTAACCTGCTGGTCGGCGGCGGGCTCTCTATTGAGCACGGCAACAAGAAAACCTACGCCCGCACGGCGAGCGAGTTTGGCTATCTGCCGCTGGAGCATACGCTGGCGGTGGCGGAAGCGGTGGTCACCACTCAGCGCGACTGGGGCAACCGTACCGATCGTAAAAATGCCAAAACCAAATACACCCTTGAGCGCGTCGGCGTTGAGACCTTCAAAGCGGAAGTGGAACGCCGCGCGGGGATCAAGTTTGAGCCGATCCGCCCGTATGAGTTTACCGGTCGCGGCGATCGCATCGGCTGGGTCAAAGGGATCGACAACAACTGGCACCTGACGCTGTTTATTGAAAACGGCCGCATCCTGGATTATCCGGGACGTCCGCTGAAAACTGGCCTGCTGGAGATCGCGAAGATCCACCAGGGCGAGTTCCGCATCACTGCCAACCAGAACCTGATCATTGCCAGCGTGCCGGAGAGCCAGAAAGCGGCGATCGAGCAGCTGGCGCGCAGCCACGGTCTGATGGACGCGGTAACGCCGCAGCGTGAAAACTCGATGGCCTGCGTCTCCTTCCCGACCTGCCCGCTGGCGATGGCGGAAGCGGAGCGTTTCCTGCCATCCTTCGTCGACAAAGTGGAAGCGCTGATGGCGAAACATGGCGTTGGCGACGAGCATATCGTGCTGCGCGTCACCGGCTGTCCGAACGGCTGTGGCCGCGCGATGCTGGCGGAGATTGGCCTGGTGGGTAAAGCGCCGGGGCGCTACAACCTGCATCTCGGCGGCAACCGCAGCGGCACGCGCATTCCGCGCATGTACCGTGAAAACATTACCGAGCCGGAGATTCTCGGCGAGATCGACACCCTCGTCGGGCGCTGGGCGCAGGAGCGCGAAGCGGGTGAAGGCTTCGGCGATTTCACCGTGCGCAGCGGCATTATCCGCCCGGTATTAGATCCGGCGCGCGATTTTTGGGAATAAGCGTTGCAGGCCGGATAAGGCGAAGCCGCCATCCGGCACTGAACACGCCACCCGGCAATAAAACTGTGAGGAACCTATGTCCATACTCGATCTGAACGCGCTCAACGCGCTGGCGAAAGAGGAACGCGACCAGCAGCTGGCCGACACCAACGCCCAGCTTGAAACCTTCACCGCCGAAGCGCGCGTGGCGTGGGCGCTGGAGAACCTGCCGGGTGAGTATGTGCTCTCATCCAGCTTTGGTATTCAGGCGGCGGTCAGCCTGCACCTGGTCAACCAGGTCTGCCCGAATATCCCGGTGATCCTGACCGACACCGGCTATCTCTTCCCGGAGACCTACCAGTTTATTGATGAGCTGACAGAGAAGCTCAACTTAAACCTCAAGGTCTATCGCGCCGAGCAGAGCCCGGCCTGGCAGGAAGCGCGCTACGGCAAGCTGTGGGAGCAGGGCGTGGAGGGGATTGAGAAGTACAACCAGATTAACAAAGTCGAGCCGATGAACCGGGCGCTGGCTGATCTGAATGCACAAACCTGGTTTGCCGGGTTGCGCCGCGAGCAGTCGGGTAGCCGCGCAGCGCTGCCGGTGCTGGGCATTCAGCGCGGTGTGTTCAAAGTGCTGCCGATCATCGACTGGGATAACCGCACGGTGTACCAGTATCTGCAAAAGCAGGGGCTTAAGTACCATCCGCTGTGGGATCAGGGCTATCTGTCAGTCGGCGACACCCACACCACCCGCAAATGGGAGCCGGGTATGGCAGAAGAGGAGACGCGCTTCTTCGGCCTGAAACGCGAATGCGGGCTGCACGAAGGGTAACTCTTCAGCCGTTGTCGGATAGCCACCGCGATTTTGCCGGTGTTGTAGGCCGGATAAGGCAAAGCCGCATCCGGCAAACAGACTGCACCGGCTGACCGCATCACACTGCCGGATGGCGCTGTCGCTTATCCGGCCTACGAATAACGACCGCGGTTTCGTAACACTCGGGCCACACCGCATCACACTGCCGGATGGCGCTAACGCTTATCCGGCCTACGAATAACGACCGTGGTATTTGTAACACTCGGCCATACCGCATCACACTGCCGGATGGCGCTGGCGCTTATCCGGCCTACGAATAACGACCGCGGTTTCGTAACACTCGGGCCACACCGCATCACACTGCCGGATGGCGCGGGCGCTTATCCGGCCTACGAATAACGACTGCGGTTTTTGTAACACTCGGGCCGCACCGCATCACACTGCCGGATGGCGCTAACGCTTATCCGGCCTACGAATAACGACTGCGGTTTTTGTAACACTCGGCCATACCGCATCACACTGCCGGATGGCGCTGGCGCTTATCCGGCCTACGATGAAGATCCTGGTGTTGTAGGCCGGATAAGGCGCAGCCGCCATCCGGCAATCAAACCGCACCACTTACTGCATCACACTTACATGGGCGGCGACAATCCGCCATCCGAACGGGAACTTCACCCACGTCTGCATCTGGCGGCCGATGCGCTCGCTGTTTTCTCGGGTAAACTCGGTGCTCGCCACCGCCATCTCATCGCCGAAGGTGGTGATGGTGGTATTGCGTAACACCCGCTCTAATCCGGCCGACGGGCGCGCCTGGCGAAAATCGCGGATCGCCGCCATGCCGTACAGATTCTCCGTCGCCCCATAACGCACCGTGCGCCCGTCATCCCAGAACAGCTCATCCAGCACCGCCACATCATTACTGATCAACGCCTGCTCATAACGATAAAACGCCGCCGTCACCTCATTGAGGATCAGCGGGCGGTCAATATTGTCCCGATTCATGCCCCCTCCTGCGGATAAAGAAGCCCGGCTTGCTCCAGCCGCCATGCTGCCTGTAAACAGCGCGCTTCCTGCCACGGCGCGCCAATAATCTGCACGCCAATTGGCAGCCCGCGCTCACTCTTCAGCGCCACGGTCACCACCGGCAGGCCGAGAAACGAAATCGGCTGCGTCAGCATCCCCATGCTCGCTTTCACTGGTAGGTCGCAGCCGTTAATGCGCATTGTCGCGTCCCCGATCTGCGTGGCGCTGCACGGCGTAGCGGGAGCGAGCAGCAGATCGACATCCTTAAACAGCGCCAGGGTTTCATCACGAAACCAGGCCCGGAAGCGCTGCGCCTGCGTATACCACGCCGACGGCGTCATCGCTCCTGCCAGCAGGCGCTCGCGCGAGTTCGGCTCAAACTTATCCGCCGCCGTGCGCAGGGCGGGCAGGTACGCATTTCCCCCTTCGGCCGCGGTCAGCACAAACGCCGCCGAACGTGCCAGCTCCGCCTGCGGCAGCGTCATCGCGCGATCTGCTGCCAGCGCTTGCGCCACCTGACTCAGGGCGCCCCTGGCATCGTTATCGCACCAGGTGGTGAAGAACCCTTCCAGCACCGCACAGCGCAGTGGATCGTCGCGGGTAAGCTGCGTAAGCGCCCCCTCGGTCTGGCGATCCGCCTGGGCGCGATCGTCCGGATCGTGCCCCTGCAAGGCGTCATAGACCCGCGTCAGATCGTCGACGGTGCGCGCCAGCGGGCCGATATGATCGAGGCTCGGCACAAAGGGGTGGCTGCCGCTGCGCGACAAACGCCCGAAAGTCGGCTTCAGGCCATTCACGCCGCAGAGAGAAGCGGGTACGCGGATCGAGCCGTTGGTGTCGGTGCCGAGAGCGAAATTGACCATCCCCGCCGCGACCGCCGCCGCTGAACCGCCGGACGAGCCGCCCGCTACGCGCGTGCGATCGCGCGGGTTGCGCGTCGCGCCGTAGTGGCTATTTTCGGTGGTGAAGCCATAGGCATAGGCGTCCATATTGAGCGCTCCGGCCAGCAGTGCCCCGGCGCGATGAAGCTGGCGCAGGGCAAAAGCATCCTGCGCGGCGGGCGGATCGTGGCTAAACAACTCCGCACCAGCCAGCGTCGTCACGCCTGCAATATCAAACAGGTTTTTCACCGCAAACGGCACGCCCGCCAGCGGCGGCAGCGTTTTACCTCCGGCGATCTGGCGATCAATCTGCGCCGCCTCGGCAAGCAGGCGCGGGGCGGTGACTTCAGTAAAGGCATTAATGCCCGGGTTAAGCTGGTCGATGCGCGATAACGTCTGCTGCGCCAGTTCGTGCGCACTGAACCACTTTTCGCGCAGCCCGCGCTGAATATCCTCAATCGACAGATTCATAAGCGGTACTCTCCCGCGCCTTCCTGACGAGGAGGAAGGGGAAACTGCATTAACGGCTGCGCCATCGCCGCGATGCGCGCCAGCTGCACCTCAAGCTCCGCGCGGCGCGCGTCATCAAGCGGCACCTCAAGTATCTGCTCCATCAGCCGGATCCATGCCGGCCAGTCTGTTACGTCGTTGTTCATCATCGCTCCTTAGAAACCTGCCGCGCTGCCGTTGCTGCGCGGATCAAACGCCCCCTCCAGCATGCCGTTGGCATGGCGCACAATCGCACCGGCATGGCCGGTCGCCTCGCTTAAGCCGGGCAGCCACTCCACCTCATGCCCCATGGCGCGCAGTGCCTGCGCCGTCTCTTCGCTAAAGCGGCTCTCCAGCTTCAGGCTGTCGGAGGTCTGCCCCCAGGTGCGCCCGAGCAGCCAGCGCGGAGCGCAGACCGCCTCCTGCAATCCCATTCCCTGCAACACATGGCGGGTAAAGATCGCCGCCTGAGTCTGCGGCTGCCCGTCACCGCCCATCGTGCCGTAGACCATGGTGCGGCCATCATTAAGCCGCGCCGCCGCCGGGTTTAAGGTGTGGAACGGCTGTTTGCCCGGCATCAGCGCCAGCAGATGTTGCGGGTCGAGGCTGAAGGCCGCGCCGCGGTTTTGCAGCAGCACGCCGCTCTCCGGCAGCACTACGCCGCTGCCAAACTCGTGATAGATGCTCTGGATAAACGACACCGCCAGCCCGTTTTTATCCACCACGCCCATCCATACCGTATCGCCCGGCCCTTTGCCTGGGCCCCAGGGGGCGGCGCGATGCTCATCGATGCTGGCGGCGAGCTGTTCCAGCGGTGCCTGCTCCAGCAGGCTCTGCACCGGCAGCGTGACGTGGCGCGGATCGGTGATATAGCGGTCGCGCAGGCCAAAGGCTTTTTTGGTCGCTTCGACAATTCGGTGGATGGTCTGCACTTCACTGGCCTGTTCCATCGCCAGGTGATCGGTAATGCCGAGGATCGCCAGCGACACCAGCCCCTGGGTGGGCGGCGTCATGTTGAACACCTCGCCCTGGCTGTGCGCGAGCCGCAGCGGCACGCGGCGCTGGGCGCGGTGGTTAGCCAGATCCTGCGCCGTTACCGGCAGGCCTAAGGCCGCCATTTCAGCGGCGATAATCGTTGCCAGCGGGCCGCGATAAAAACTGTCCAGCCCCTCGGTGGCAAGCCGGGTTAAGGTGCGCGCCAGTTTCGGCTGGCAAAAGCGGCTCCCCGCCAAAGGCGCGTTGCCATCAGGTAAAAAGGTGTCGGCAAAACCGGGGACATCGACCAGTTCAGCGTATTTCGCCTGGGTGGCGCTGGCCTGCGACTGGGTAACGGGAATACCGTCGGCGGCATAGCGAATGGCATCCGCCAGCAGGCGCGAAAGGGGAAGCTGCCCGCCGCCGAGTGAGGTGGAGAACGCCAGCGCCTCCTCCCAGCCGCTCAGTGTGCCGGGCACGGTTAACGCCGCCAGCGGGCCGCGATGGGGAATATGCGCATGCCCGTCATAAAAGGCGGTAGTCGCGTGCTGGCCCGCCGCGCCGCTGGCATCGATCGCCAGCGGTTCGCCGTTCGGTGGCACGATCAGCCAGAAGCCGTCACCGCCAATGCCGTTCATATGCGGGTAGACCACCGCAATGGTGGCCGCCGCCGCAACCATCGCTTCAATCGCATCACCGCCGTGGCGCAGCACCGAGAGCGCCGACTCGCTGGCAAGGTGGTGGGGCGTTACCGCCATACCGGAGGGGGCCATATTACTCTGCATCGTCACGCTTCCTTTTTTGCGGGTATAGCAGAGTGCTAAGCAAGAGCTGTTCCAGATTGACGCGATACGTTTCACTGTGTCAGCTTTAGCTGAAACAAAAGTTGCAGGAGGCGTTATGCAGCAGCTCGATATGCGCTTACGCGCGTGTTACGACCACCTCTCGCCGCAGGAGCAGCGGGTGGCCGCCTTTATTCTCGACCACTTCGACGACCTGGTGAGCTACAACAGCGCGGAGCTTGCCCGCTTAAGCGGCGTGTCAAAAGCGACCGTCAGCCGCCTGTTTCGCCGGCTCGGTTATGACAACTTCAAAGCGATGCGCGATGAGCTGCGCACCCTGCGCCAGAGCGGGATGCCGCTGGCGGAAAGCCGCGAGGCGGTGCAGGGCAACACGCTGCTGGCGCGCCACTATAAGCAGGAGATGGCGAACCTGACCCAGTGGATCAACAGCCTCGATGCGGAGCAGTTTGCCGCCATTATCGCCGCCCTGAGCGCTGCCCGGCGGGTGGTGATTATCGGCTTTCGTAACAGCGCGCCGGTGGCGCTGCATCTGCGCCAGCAGTTATTGCAAAGCCGCGGGCAGGTGGCAGTAATGCCGCAGCCGGGGCAGACGCTGGCGGAGGAGATTGTCGATCTCACCGGGGAAGATATGGTGGTGATGGTGGCGTTTCGCCGCCGTCCGCGCGGTGTGCGTCCGCTGCTGGAGACGCTGCAAGCCCGTGGCGTGCCGGTGCTGGTACTGAGCGAAGCGCAGGCCAGCGGGCTGAACGCCATTAGCCGCTGGCATATCGGCCTGCCGCTGGAGAGCGTCTCGGCGTTCGACAGCTACAGCAGTGCCATGAGCCTGGTAAATCTTCTCGCCAACGCGCTGCTGCACACCACCCTCAGCGAAGGGCGCCAGCGCATTCACACTATCGCCGCGCTCTATCAGGATCTCGACGAACTCGAGCCGCGCTGATGCACTTTTTTGGTGCTTTCGCACCACGCTGATGACACCTCGCGGGGCACGCTGTGCCCCTGATTTTGTGGTTTACCCCGCAGTCCCGCCTCCTCCGTCTATGGCACATTAGTTGCAGAAATAGCAAATAAGAACCTTTTGTTTCATTGACCGGATGAAGGACGTGCCAATGTTTGATCTCTCCCACAGTTCACAAATCAACCCGCCTCAACGCCTGCTGATGGGGCCGGGGCCGATCAATGCCGATCCGCGCGTGCTGCGTGCGATGGCGAGCCAGCTTATCGGCCAGTACGATCCGGTGATGACCGGCTACATGAATGAGGTGATGGCGCTCTATCGCGGCGTCTTTCGCACCGAAAACCGCTGGACGATGCTGGTGGATGGCACTTCGCGCGCCGGCATCGAGGCGATCCTTGTCTCCGCCATTCGCCCCGGCGACCGCGTGCTGGTGCCGGTGTTTGGCCGCTTCGGTCACCTGCTCTGTGAAATCGCCCGCCGCTGCCGCGCCGAGGTGCATACCATCGAGGTGCCGTGGGGCGAAGTCTTTACCCCGGATCAGATTGAAGAAGCGATCAAGCGCGTTAAGCCGCGCCTGCTGCTGACGGTGCAGGGCGACACCTCGACAACGATGCTGCAACCCCTCGATCAACTGGGCGAGATCTGCCGCCGCCACGATGTGCTGTTCTACACCGATGCCACCGCGTCGCTTGGCGGCAACGCGCTGGAGAGCGACGCCTGGGGGCTGGATGCCGTCTCGGCCGGGTTGCAGAAGTGCCTTGGCGGACCGTCCGGCAGCGCGCCGGTCACCTTAAGCCCGCGCATGGAGGCGGCGATCCGCGCCCGCCGCTGCGTTGAGCAGGGGATCCGCACCGAGGCCCACGAGGATGGCAGCGAGGAGATGATCTACTCCAACTATTTCGATCTCGGCATGGTGATGGATTACTGGGGGCCGGAGCGCCTTAATCACCATACGGAAGCCACCAGCATGCTTTTCGCCGCCCGCGAATGCGCGCGCATTATGCTGGAGGAGGGGATGGATAACCTGATTGCCCGCCACGAACTGCACGGCCGCGCGCTGCTCGCCGGTATCCAGGGAATGGGGCTGGGCGTGTTTGGCGACATTCGTCACAAGATGAATAACGTGCTCGGGGTGGTGATCCCGCCTGAAGTGCACGGTGAAGAGGTGCGCCAGCGCCTGCTGAACGATTTCCATATTGAGATTGGTACCTCTTTCGGCCCGCTACAGGGCAAAATCTGGCGCATTGGCACCATGGGCTATAACGCACGCAAAGATTGCGTCCTGCAAACCCTCACCGCGCTGGAAGCGGTGCTCAACCGCCTCGGTTTTCGCACCGTGCAGGGCGCGGCGATGCAGGCGGCGTGGGATGTCTATGAAGGAGCGCGCGCATGATAAGTCAGGAGGAGGCCGCCTGCGCCGCCGGTCGGGTAATGGCGCGCTGCGACGCGCTGGCGCAATTAAGCGAAAGCAGCGAGGGGCTGACCCGCGTTTATCTCTCGTCGGAGCATTTGCAGGCCAACGCGCTGGTCGCGCAGTGGATGCAGCAGGCGGGCATGAACACCTGGCAGGATGCGGTCGGCAATATTTGCGGGCGCTATGAGGCCGCGCAGCCGGGCGCGCAGGCGCTGCTGCTCGGCTCGCATCTCGACACGGTGCGCAACGCCGGGCGTTACGACGGCATGCTCGGCGTGCTGGCGGCGATTGAAGTGGTGGATGCGCTAAATCGCGCCGGGCTGCGCGGGGCGCAGGCGATTGAGATTATCGGCTTTGCTGATGAAGAGGGAACGCGCTTTAACATTGCCCTGCTCGGCAGCCGTGGACTGACCGGTAGCTGGCCCGCGTCGTGGCTTGCCTGCGAGGATGCGCAGGGAGTCAGCGTGGCGCAGGCGTTAGCCCTGGCCGGGCTGAGCGCCGATGCGATTTTTGCCGCCCAGCGCCCGGTGGCGGATTTCTCGGCCTACCTTGAGTTGCATATTGAGCAGGGGCCGGTGCTGGAGCAGGAGGATCTCGCCCTCGGCATAGTGAGCGCGATCAACGGCGCGCACCGTCTGCACGCCCGCTTTACCGGTGAAGCAGGCCATGCCGGGACGGTGCCGATGCGCCATCGCCGCGATGCGCTGGCCGCCGCCGCCGAATGGCTGCTGTTTATTGAGCAGACCACCCAGGCCTTCGCGCCGGATATCGTTGCCACCGTTGGTACCTTGCAGTGTGAACCCGGCGCGGTGAATGTCATTCCGGGCGCGGTAAGCCTGACGCTCGATATTCGCAGCCCGCAGGATGAAGCGCGCGACGCGCTGCTGCAACGCCTGCTGGCGCAGGCAGAGGTGATTGCGACGCGGCGCGGCGTGAGTTTTAGCCATGAGATTTTTTATACCATTGCCGCCACGCCCTGCGATGAAGCTCTGCGCGCGCAGTTAACCGACGCGGTGCGGGAAGTGCAGGGGCGCACGATGTTGTTGCCGAGCGGTGCCGGGCACGACGCGATTGCCATTGCCGAACGCTGGCCGTCGGCGATGCTCTTTGTGCGCTGTGCGGGGGGAATCAGCCACCATCCGGCGGAGAGCGTGTCAGAGGAGGATGTCGCCCAGGCGCTGCGCGCCTTCAGCCTTGCGGTCGGGCAGCTTATTGTGCGTCCTTCCGCCATTGCCTGATGGCGGCTGCGCCTTATCAGGCCTACAACACCCGGCTCACCCAGGTACCGCACCCGTAGGCCCGATAAGCGTAGCGCCATCGGGCAATACACACCCGGCTCACCCAGGCACCGCACCCGTAGACCCGATAAGCGCAGCGCCATCGGGCAATACAAACTCCCGCTCCCCTCGCAGGCACCGCACCATCGGGCGGTGCATTTGTGAACGTTTTGCTCTTTTTTGGTGCGCACGTTGCACAAAAACTGTGCATCGTCCCTTTTTCTACCTCGTACGCGCTGCTTTTCCCGCCACTTCTGGCAAAAAATAAACATCTTTAAATCAATGTATTAACAAATATTTCAAAAATATAACTGAACCAATGATCTATTGGTTCGCAAATTGCTTAATAAACTCTGAGTGGCAGCAGGCATAAAAACTATAACTTGCTGTTATGAAATAAAAAGATAACGCAAAACGCGGATGAACCAATATGGAAAAACCCTCACGCTATCTGGCGAACTCCAGCACAGCGCTTGAACAGCTTCGTGGCCTTATCCACCAGTATGAGTCAACACCAGGGACTCCTCTGCCGACAGAGCGCGAGCTGGCTGAAATGTTTGGCGTCGGGCGGCGCGAAATCCGCCGCGCCCTCGACGTGCTGGAGGAGGAGGGGCGCATCTGGCGCAAGCAGGGTAAAGGGACCTTTACCGGCCCCACCGCGCCTGCCTCGCCCGTTGCGCTGCAGGGGCTGGTTCAGCAGACCAATATGCTGGAAGTGATGGAGTCGCGCTTACAGATTGAGCCAGGCCTGGCGCGGCTGGCGGCACTGCGGGCAAGCCCGGAGCAGCTGGCGCTGATGCAGCGCATGCTTGAGCGCATCGATAACGTCAGCGCTGAAGATCCGGATCTCAATGAACTGTGGGACAGCGCCTTTCACCGGGCGATTGCCGAAGCGGCGGGCAACCGCCTGCTGCTTGGCCTGTTCGACACCCTCGACGCCGTGCGCCGCGAACCCGCCTGGCACCACCTGCGCGAGCTGGCGCGTACCCCGGCGAAGGTCGACCGCTATAACGATCATCATCACCGCATTATGCAGGCGATCCGCGATCGCAAGCCGGCCGCGGCCGCCATGGCGATGCGCGAGCACCTGCTCGATCTGCAATACGCCCTGATCCAGGCCATCCACATTGAGGACGATATGCCATGACGACGATCCCGTTTCACGATCCCGCGCCGGTGCTGCGGATAACCAACCTGAAGGTGCAGTTTGCCGGATCGCCGGTCAGCGTATTAGATGGCATCTCTCTGAGCGTAAAACGCGGTGAGACGCTGGCGCTGGTGGGCGAATCGGGCTGCGGGAAAAGTATTACTTCGCTGGCGTTAATGGGGCTGCTGCCCACCAGCGCGCAGATTGTCAGCGGCGAGATGCACTTTCGCGACCAGGATCTGCGCCAGCTCGCCCCGCGTGACTATGCCGACCTGCGCGGCAACGCGCTGGCGATGATTTTTCAGGAGCCGATGACCTCCCTTAACCCGGCATTCACGTTAGGCGATCAGCTCAGTGAAGCGGTGATGCGCCACCAGAACGTCTCGCGCAGCGAGGCGATGGCGGCGGCGCTACAAATACTCGAAAAAGTCCAAATTCCCGCCCCGGAGATGCGCCTCAAAGCCTACCCGCACCAGCTCTCCGGCGGTATGCGCCAGCGCGTGATGATCGCCATGGCGCTGATTAATAACCCCCGTCTGCTGATTGCCGACGAACCGACCACCGCGCTGGATGTCACCATCCAGGCGCAGATCCTCGTCCTGCTCAACACCCTGAAGGCCGAGACCGGCACGGCGGTGTTGATGATCACCCACGATCTTGGCGTGGTGGCAGAAGTGGCGCAGCAGGTGGCAGTGATGTACGCCGGTCAGGTGGTGGAGCAGGGGAGCGTCGAGGCGATTTTTGCCGATCCGCAGCACCCTTACACCATTGGCCTGATGGGCTCGATCCCATCCCTCGGCGCGCGCAAAGGCCCGCTCTCCACCATTCCCGGCGCGGTGCCGCTGCCGGAAGCAATGCCGAAAGGGTGTCGCTTCGCCACCCGTTGCCCCTTTGCGCAGACGCGCTGCCATCAGGAAAAACCGACCTTACAGCCGCAGGGGCCAGGTCACCTGGTGGCCTGTTTCCGCGCGCCCCTTGAACAGCATATCGCGCTGGGAGAAACCGCATGAGCACACCGATTCTTGAAGCCCACGATCTCAGCAAACGCTTTGCCGGGCCGTCGCGCCTCTTTGCACCAAAACGGTATGTCACCGCCGTCGATCGCGTCTCGCTGACGGTTTACCCCGGCGAAACGCTGGCGATTGTCGGCGAATCTGGCTCCGGCAAATCGACCCTCGGCCGCCTGTTGCTGCGCCTGCTGGCCGCCTCCGAAGGCGAGGTGTATTACCAGGGCGAGGCGATCACCCATGCCAGCGGCGCGCGCGTTAACCAACTGCGCCGCGAACTGCAAATTATCTTTCAGGATCCCTTTGCCTCCCTCAATCCGCGCATGACCGTCGAGCAGATCGTCGGCGAGCCGCTGTGGCTGCACCAGAAGATGGGCAAAAGCGATCGCCAGCTGCGCGTAGCGGAACTGCTCTCCACCGTCGGGCTGCCCGCCGCCTGGGCGCGCCGTTACCCCCATGAGTTTTCCGGCGGCCAGCGCCAGCGTATCGGCATTGCCCGCGCGCTGGCTTCGGGGCCGAAACTGCTGCTCGGCGATGAGCCGGTGTCGGCGCTTGACGTCTCGGTGCAGGCGCAGGTGGTCAACCTGCTGGAGAACCTTAAGCAGCAGTTTGGCCTGACGATGATTATCGTCGCCCACGGTCTGGCGGTGATCCGCCATATGAGCGACCGCGTGGCGGTGATGTATCTCGGGCAGATTGTCGAGATGGCAACGGTTGAAGAGATTTTCGATGCACCGCTGCACCCCTACACCCAGGCGCTGATCGCCTCCGCGCCGCAGACGCAGCCGGGCCTTGAGCGGCAAACGCCGCTGTTGCAGGGCGATCTGCCTAACCCGGCCAATCCGCCGCAGGGCTGCCGTTTTCACACCCGCTGCCCCTATGTCAGCGATGAGTGCCGCCAGCTTGAGCCGATTAACCAGCTGCTCGACGGCGGTCGCCAGGTGGCCTGCCATCGCTGGCAGGAGATTAACCGCGATCGCAGCGTTATCCAGATTGCTCCACCTTCCGCCGCCTTCCTGCGCCGCCGTGCGCTGTTTGAACAGGCAGCCTCTCACTCGTCCCGTTAAAGGAAACAATAATGATTGTGCGAAATTCTCTGTTGACCGTTCTGGGAAGCGTTATGTTGCTGGGCGCGGCGCTGCCGACCCACGCTGAAAGTGTGCTGAAAGTGGGCCTCGGCGCCGATCCAGATATGCTCGATCCGCATCTGGCGCGCACCTACTACGGGCGCTTTGTCTTTGCCTCGCTCTGCGATCGGCTGGTGGATGTCGACGCCAACCTGAAGGTGGTGCCGGGCCTCGCCACGGCGTGGACATGGAGCGAAGATGGCAAAACCCTCACCATGACTCTGCGCGAAGGGGTCACCTTCCACGACGGCGAGAAGTTTGATGCCGCGGCGGCGAAATTCAGCCTCGATCGCGCCCTGACGCTGCCAGGCTCGCTGCGCAAAAGCGAACTCTCGTCGGTGGAGTCTGTTGAAGTGACCGGGCCGATGCAGATCGCCCTGCATCTGAAAACGCCGGACTCGGCGCTGCTGATGCAGCTCACCGACCGCGCTGGCGCGATGCTGGCACCGGAAGCGGCAAAGAAAGCCAATTTCGCCGCGCACCCGGTCTGCTCCGGCCCCTATAAATTCGACAGCCGCGTCGCGCAGGATCGCATTGTGCTGACGCGCTTCGATAACTACTGGAACAAAGGCGCGTACCACTTCGACAAAGTGGTCTATCTGCCGATCCCGGATGCCTCGGTGCGGCTGGCGAACCTGCGTGCGGGCGATCTCGATCTGACGGAAGGCGTTGCTGCCAGCGACGTGAAAACCGTGCAGGGCGACAGCAAGCTGCAACTGGCGAAGGTGACCGGCCTCGGTTATCAGGGCATCACGTTTAATATCAATAACGGCAAAGTGCCGGCCAACGATCCGTTTAAAGATGCGCGCGTGCGCGAAGCCTTCTCGCTGGCTATCGACCGCGAGGCGCTCAACCAGGTGGTATTCGAGGGGCTTTACACCCCGGCAAATCAGGCCTTCTCGCCGGTCAGCCCGTATCACGTCAAGCTGCCGGTTGCGCCGCGGGATGTGGAGAAAGCAAAAGCGCTGTTGCAGGCCGCCGGGGTGAAAACGCCGCTGACCGTCTCGCTGCTGGTGCCGAATAACCCGACCTCGCAGCAGGTGGGCCAGGTGCTGCAAGCGATGACCGCCGAAGCGGGCTTCAACATCAACCTGCAAATGACCGAATTTGCCACCCTGCTCGACAGACAGCAGAGCGGTGATTATCAGCTCAGCTTCTCCGGCTGGTCCGGCCGCCCGGATCCTGATGGCAGCATCTTTGGTTTTGTACACAGCAAAGGCGCACTCAACGATGGCCGATACAGCAATGCTCAGGTTGACACATGGCTGACCGAGGCGCGGACGCAGAACGATCCCGCCACCCGCCAGGCGCTGTACGAAAAAGTGGTGAAACAGCTGCAAACGGATATGCCGATTGCCTATCTCTACTTTGAACCGCGCCTGTTCGGGCTGAACAAAAAAGTGCAGGGCTTTACCCCTTACCCGGACGGCATTGTGCGTCTGGCGGGACTGAGCTTCGCCAAATAACCCGTCAGCCGTAAGGAGAGACCATGCTGGAACTGATTTGCAAACGCCTGATGCTCGCGGTGCCAACCCTGCTGTTGGTGAGCATGATGG
The DNA here is from genome assembly GCF_003864115.1 of Kosakonia sp. CCTCC M2018092. Classification (NCBI taxonomy): domain Bacteria; kingdom Pseudomonadati; phylum Pseudomonadota; class Gammaproteobacteria; order Enterobacterales; family Enterobacteriaceae; genus Kosakonia; species Kosakonia sp. CCTCC M2018092. The sequence goes on along the minus strand of NZ_CP034225.1, from coordinate 3,729,473 downwards.
TGTTCGGGTTGCAGAAGCTGCTGCCCGGCGATCCGATCACCGCCATGCTCGGCGAGGAGCGCGATCCGGCGGTGATCGCTCATCTGCGCGCGGAGCTGAACCTGGATGCGCCGATTCCGGTGCAGTATTTCCACTGGTTGACCCGCGCGTTGCAGGGGGATCTGGGCGTCTCTTTACGCACGCAGGAGCCGGTGACCCATCTGATTGCCGCCAAGCTGCCGGTGACGCTGGAGATGTCGCTGCTGGCGATGATCATCGCGCTGCTGGTCGGCATCAGCATGGGCATCCTTGCGGCGGTGAATAAGAACAGCTGGATCGATCACGGCACCAACTTCGTCGCCATCTCGGGAATTTCGGTGCCGCACTTCTGGCTGGGGATTTTGCTGATCCTTATCTTCTCGGTCAATTTGCAGTGGCTGCCCGCTTCCGGCTTTGTGCCCTTTGCGGAAGATCCGCTGCAAAACCTGCGCACGCTGCTGCTGCCGTCGCTGGTGCTCGGCACTGGCCTTGCGGCGACGCTGATGCGCCACACTCGCGCGTCGATGATTGCGGTGCTGAAAGCTGATTACATCCGCACCGCCCGCGCCAAAGGGCTGCTGCCGAAAGCGGTGATCATGAAGCACGCTTTTCGTAACGCGCTGGTGCCGGTGATCACGCTGACAACGCTGCTGTTCGGCGAATTACTCGGCGGCGCAGTGCTCACCGAGCAGGTATTTACCATCCCCGGCTTCGGCAAGATGATTGTCGATTCCGTCTTCAACCGCGACTACGCGGTGGTGCAGGGCGTGGTGCTGGTGGTGGCGATCGGTTTTCTCGCCCTCAACCTGCTGGCCGACGTGCTGTATGTGTTGATCAACCCGAAAATGCGGAGCGAATAATGGCGGAACTCACCTCTGTCGGTGCGGCGGCTACGCTGCCGCGCAATGAAAACCGGGTGCTGAAGAAATTTCTCGCCAACAAAAGCGCGGTGCTTGGCGCGGTGATTGTCGGCATCTTTGTGCTTATCGCGCTGCTGGCACCGTGGATCGCACCCTTTGATCCGGTCAAAGCCGATTTTCTGGCGGTGCGTAAAGCCCCCTCGGTGCTCCACTGGTTCGGCACCGACGAGCTGGGGCGCGACATTCTCTCGCGCATGGTTTGGGGGGCACGCACCTCGCTGCTGGCGGGCTGCGTCTCGGTGGTGATCGCCGTGGTGATTGGCGTGCCGCTCGGCCTGCTGGCCGGTTATTTTCAGGGGATGTGGGACGGGGTGATTTCGCGCTTTATCGAAGCGCTGCTCGCCTGCCCGTTTCTGATTATGGCGATTGCCCTCGGCGCGTTTCTCGGCCCAAGCCTGACCAACGCGATGATCGCCATTGGCCTCTCGGCGATGCCGATCTTTGCCCGCCTGACGCGCGGCCAGGTGATCGCCATTCGTAATGAAGAGTATATCGACGGCGCGCGGGCCATCGGCCTGCCGGACCGCTGGATCATCGTGCGCTATGTGCTGCCCAATGTGATGTCGCCGATTCTGGTGCAGGCCACGCTCGCCATCGCCTCGGCGATCATTACCGAAGCGAGCCTCTCGTTTCTCGGCCTCGGGCAGCAGCCGCCATACCCCTCCTGGGGGGCAATGCTTAACACGGCAAAAGGGTTCCTCGAGCAGGCGCCGTGGATGTCGATTTTTCCCGGTGTGGCGATTTTCCTCACCGTGCAGGGATTCAATTTACTCGGCGACGGGCTGCGCGACGCGCTCGATCCGCGCCACGACTAAGGAGTTTGCATGACTAAAGCGATTGATTTTAGCGTCGGTTACGCTTCACGCCGCGCGCCGATGATTGGGCAAAACGCGGTGGCAACGTCGCAGCCGCTGGCGGCGCAGGCCGGAATGCGTATGTTGCAGCAGGGCGGTAACGCGGTGGATGCGGCGATTGCCGCGGCAATGGCGCTGACGGTGGTCGAGCCGACCGGCTGCGGCATCGGCAGCGATGCCTTTGCCATCATCTGGGATGGCAAAGAGCTGCACGGGCTGAACGCCTCTGGCCGCTCGCCCGCCAGCTGGCATGCGGATCTCTTTGCCGGGCTTGATGCGGTGCCCGAAATTGGCTGGGATGCGGTGACGGTGCCCGGCGCGGTCTCCGGCTGGGTGGCGCTGGCAGAGCGCTTCGGCACGCTGCCGCTCACCACGCTCGCGCAACCGGCAATTGAGTATGCCCGTAACGGTTTTCCCGTCTCGCCGCTGATTGGCCATCTCTGGCAGCGCGGTTATGACAAGCTGAAAGATCAGCCGGGCTTTAGCGAGTGCTTTGCCCCTGAAGGCCGGGCGCCGAAAATCGGCGAGATTTTCCGTAACCCGGCGCAGGCGCGCACGCTGGAGCTGATTGCTGAGACTAATGGTGAAGCCTTCTATCGCGGCGAGCTGGCGCAGAAGATCGCCGCCTTTGCAAAGCAGCACGGCGCGCACCTGAGCGAAGCGGATCTGGCGAATCATGAAGCCAACTGGGTTTCGCTGCTGTCGCGCGACTTTGCCGGTGGATCGGTGCAGGAGCTGCCGCCGAACGGGCAGGGGATTGCGACGCTGATTGCCCTCGGCATTCTCGAACAGTGCGATATTGGCCGCTACGATCCGGATTCGGTGCAGTCGCTGCATCTGTCGATCGAGGCGATGAAGCTGGCGCTGGCGGATCTCGATCGCTATATCGCCGATGAAGATCACCTTGAGTTTGCCGCTGACCTGCTGCTCAGCGACAGCTACCTGAAAACCCGCGCGGCGCTGATCGACCCCGATAAAGCCTCCGATTTTGTCTACGGTTCGCCGACGCAGAGCGGCACGGTCTATCTCTCAACGGCGGATTCCAGCGGCATGATGGTGTCGTTTATTCAGTCCAACTTTATGGGCTTTGGCTCGGGCGTGGTGGTGCCGGAGACCGGTATCAGCCTGCAAAACCGTGGCTGCGGCTTTGTGCTCGATCCGAAACACCCGAATGCGCTGGCGGGCAGTAAGCGCCCGTTCCACACCATTATTCCCGGTTTTGCGATGGGGGCAGACGGCAAGCCGCTGATGTCCTTTGGCGTGATGGGCGGGCCGATGCAGGCGCAGGGGCATATGCAGATGGCGCTGCGCATTATGCAGCACGGGCAGAATCCGCAGGCGGCGATTGACGCTCCGCGCTGGCGCGTGGTGCGCGGGCGGGAGGTGATTGTCGAGTCGACCTTCTCACACAATGTGATCGCTGCGCTGCGCGATCGCGGGCATCAGATTACCGTTGAGGATCCGCAGGCGGGGTACAATTTCGGCGGCGCGCAGGTTATTTACCGGATGCCGGAGGGGCAGTATGTTGCCGCCACCGAGAGCCGCAAAGATGGGCAGGCGCTTGTGAGTTAAGGGGGCGCAGCTTCGGTAGGCCGGATAAGCGTGAGCGCCATCCGGCAATGGGCCTGGCATATGGCATTTTGTGGAACAGTTCCGTTCACCATGCGTGGCGGAGTTTCATTGACCTCTTATGCGGTGAACGGGACAAGGGAAGCGGCCGCGCTCCCCTTGTCAATCCCCGCGGCCCCGCAAGGAAATCGGTGCTGCGCACTGCGCTCACCTCCCGCGTACCTGACTGCGGCCGGCTCGACTCGACATCCTGTCTCGGTTCGCCTCTGTCCGCCATCCCTGGCGTCCAGACCTTGTCATTCACGCTTCGGTTCGCCGATTTCAGCGGGGGTCAACACCGCCGCTGTAAGATAGGTATCGAATAAAAAACCGTTGCTGCTGAAACCGCGTAGGCCGGATAAGCGTACGCGCCATCCGGCATTCTCTCCGCGGCACCGATTGCCGGATGGCGGCTATGCCTTATCCGGCCTACGGTAACGAAGTCGCTGGAACCGTGTAGGCCGGATAAGCGTACGCGCCATCCGGCATTCTCTCCGCGGCACCGATTGCCGGATGGCGGCTATGCCTTATCCGGCCTACGGTAACGAAGCCGCTGGAACCGTGTAGGCCGGATAAGCGTACGCGCCATCCGGCATTTTCATTGTGGCTCATTGCCGGATGGCGGCTGCGCCTTATCCGGCCTACGAATTATTCCAGAGTAAAGGGATCGGCATCCTGCCAGGCGGGGAACTGGGTGCGGTACTCTTTCAGCGCGGTGAGTGACATCTCGGCGTCAATGCGTGTTGCCAGGTGCGCGTCAGCGCTGGCGACGATCTCCCCTTGCGGGCTAATCACCCGGCTGTCGCCGCGATAGTGGTGACCATTCCCGTCGCTGCCAACGCGGTTACAGCCTGCTACCCAGGCCTGGTTCTCAATCGCGCGGGCCAGCAGCAGCGACTGCCAGTGCAGGGAGCGCGGCGCAGGCCAGTTAGCGACATAGAGCAGCAGATCGTACTCATCGCGGTTGCGCGACCAGACCGGAAAACGCAGGTCATAGCAGACCAGCGGCATAATGCGCCAGCCGCGCCACTCGAATATCACGCGTGTCTCGCCCGGCTGATAGTGGTGATGCTCATCCGCCATGCGGAAAAGATGGCGCTTATCGTAAAAATGCACTTCGCCCTGCGGCTCGACCAGCAAAAAGCGGTTCACCGCCCCGCGATCCGTTTGCAGCGCCGCGCTGCCAGCGATCAGGGCGTTAGTCTGCCGCGCCTTGTCGCGCATCCAGCTAATCACTTCTTCCTGCGATAACGACCGCGTGGCGGCTTCCATCGCAAAGCCGGTGGTAAACATCTCCGGCAGGACAATCACATCGCGCCCGCTAATCCCTTCCAGTTGCACATCAAAATGGCGCAGGTTCGCCGGGCCATCCATCCACGCCAGCGGTTGTTGTAACAGCGTAATTTTTAATCCAGGCACAATTGCGACTCCCCTTCAGACAGCATCGGCACACTGTAGCACGCTAAAAAACGAAAAAAACCCGCAGGGTTGCGGGTTTTGTCGAAGGAGGAGGGGAGCCGTCAGGCGCTTAGGCGGCTTCGGGCTTACGCAGCTTTTCCGGCGTGTGGATCACCGGTTGTGTCGCCAGCGCATCCGGCTCAAAGTCATCAACGTTGATGGTGCGCAGACGGCTCGCTTCCGCTTTAATCAGCAGCGCCGCTTCATCCTGGTTAATCAGCCCGCTTGCCAGCGCCTGGTTAGCCAGATCGTCCAGGCGGGTAAACGGCAGGTTTTTACCCAGCGATTTACAGATGCGCTGATGGATCGGGTCGGCGGCCATCACATCCACCAGCGCCTCTTCCAGCAGCCCGACCGGGTTGTGCTCGCTCGGGGTCAGGTATTGACCGCGACCGATGCGCGAACGGGTAGCATTTGGCGTTTGCAGGATCTTCGCCACTTTATGATCAAGCCTGTCGGACGGCGCACGATAGTGGCGACCGGTCGGGAAGATGACAAAGCTCAGCATGCCCGCCACGAGACGGTTCGGGAAGTTCTCCAGCAGGTCGACCATCGCTTGCTCAGCCTGATAGAGCGCATCCTGCACGCCCCAGTGCACCAGCGGCAGATCCGCTTCCTGGCGACCTTCATCGTCATAGCGCTTTAGCACCGCCGAGGCGAGGAACAGCTGGCTTAACACATCACCCAGACGGGCGGAGATGCGTTCGCGGCGTTTCAGGCTGCCGCCGAGCACCGCCATTGAGATATCCGACAGCAGCGCCAGGTTGGCACTCAGGCGGTTCAGGTGTTGGTAGTAACGCTTAGTGGCATCCCCGGTCGGTGAGGCGCTGGTTAAACCGCGCGTCAGGCCGAGCCACAGGCTGCGCATCTCATTACTGCCGACATGGCCGATATGTTTAAACAGCAGCTTATCGAATGCATCAACGTCGTTGTTCTGCGCGGCGGCCATCTCTTCCAGCACATACGGGTGGCAGCGAATCGCCCCCTGACCGAAGATCATCATCGTACGGGTGAGGATGTTAGCGCCCTCAACGGTGATGGCGATCGGCGCACCCTGGTAAGCACGGGCGAGGAAGTTACCTTCGCCGAGCATAATGCCTTTACCGCCGGCAATATCCATTGCATCAATGATTGCCTGCTGACCACGGTGGGTACAGTGATATTTCACAATCGCTGACAGCACCGCCGGTTTTTCGCCGAGCATAATGCCGTAGGTGATCAGCGACGCCGCAGCGTCCATCACATAGGCGTTACCGGCAATACGCGCCAACGGCTCTTCGATACCTTCCATCTTGCCAATCGCCACTTTGAACTGACGGCGAATATGGGCGTAAGCACCAATACCCAGCGCGACCGATTTCACGCCGCCCGTCGAGTTGGAGGGCAGGGTGATGCCGCGACCGACGGAGAGACACTCAACCAGCATACGCCAGCCCTGACCGGCCATTTTCGGGCCGCCGATGATGTAATCAATCGGTACAAAGATATCTTTCCCACGCGTCGGGCCGTTCTGGAACGGAACGTTAAGCGGGAAGTGACGACGACCAATCTCCACGCCCGGTGTCGAGGTCGGGATCAGCGCACAGGTAATGCCCAGCTCTTCTGCACCGCCCAGCAGTTTGTCCGGGTCGGAGAGTTTAAACGCCAGGCCAAGCACGGTGGCAATTGGTGCCAGCGTAATGTAGCGCTTGTTCCAGGTGAGACGCATGCCGAGCACCTGCTCGCCCTGCCACTCGCCCATGCAGACCACGCCGGTATCGGGAATGGCACCCGCATCGGAACCCGCTTCCGGGCTGGTCAGCGCAAAGCAGGGGATCTCTTGCCCACGCGCCAGACGCGGCAGGTAGTGATCTTTCTGCTCCTGTGTGCCGTAGTGTTGCAGCAGTTCGCCCGGGCCTAAGGAGTTCGGCACGCCGACGGTGATCGACAGAATGCCGGAGACGCCGGAGAGTTTTTGCAGTACGCGAGATTGCGCGTAAGCAGAGAACTCCAGCCCGCCGTACTCTTTTTTGATAATCATTGCGAAGAAGCGGTGCTCTTTAAGATAAGCCCACAGCTCCGGCGGCAGATCGGCCATCTCATGGGTGATCTGGAAGTCGTTCGCCATGCGGCACGCCTCTTCAACCGGGCCGTCAATAAAGGCCTGCTCTTCTGCGGTCAGGCGCGGCTGCGGGTAGTTGTGCAGCTTTTTCCAGTCCGGGTTACCGCGAAACAGATCGCCTTCCCACCAGGTTGTACCTGCGTCGATGGCCTCTTTTTCCGTGCGCGACATCGGCGGCATCACTTTGCGGAAACCGCGGAACACCGGCGCGGAGATAAAGGATTTACGCATCGGCGTGAAGTTCAATGGCAGGAGGATAAGTGCCACCGGCACCAGCATCCAGAGAGACCAGATGCCCGCCAGCCCAAGGGCTGCGGTCCATGCCAGCAGGATCACGCTGCTCAGCAGCAGATTAACGCGGTGATAGAACAGCACACCGAGCAGAACGAGCGTTGCGACAATACTCAAAATCATCATAACGAAAAGCTCCCTTCTTGTAGGAGGTCTGACCACTTGTGATGTATTGTTTGTAGTGGATGTCATTTCTTTTAGCAATGTGTTTACAAAATAATTACAACCTGGTTCACATTGTTGAGGTCGTTTTGCGCACGGAAAATGAAAACGGCGGCGGGAGCGGCGGCTTTAGCTTCTCGGCTGAAAGCCTATCCGGTACACTGCGCAGTGTTATTTACATTTATGCTGAAGGATATCCTCATGTACCAGGATCTTATTCGTAACGAACTGAACGAAGCGGCGGAAACGCTGGCGAATTTCTTGAAAGATGAAGCCAATATTCACGCTATTCAGCGCGCGGCGGTGCTGCTGGCCGACAGCTTTAAAGCCGGTGGCAAAGTGTTGTCCTGCGGTAACGGCGGCTCGCACTGCGATGCGATGCACTTCGCGGAGGAGTTAACCGGGCGCTACCGTGAAAACCGTCCTGGCTACCCGGCGATCGCCATCTCTGACGTCAGCCATATCTCCTGCGTCAGCAACGACTTCGGTTACGACTATGTATTCTCCCGCTATGTGGAAGCCGTTGGCCGCGAGGGCGACGTGCTGCTGGGGATCTCCACCTCCGGTAACTCTGGCAACGTGATCAAAGCGATTGCCGCGGCGCGTGAGAAGGGGATGAAAGTGATCACCCTGACCGGTAAAGATGGCGGCAAAATGGCCGGCACCGCGGATATCGAAATTCGCGTTCCGCACTTTGGTTATGCCGATCGTATTCAGGAGATCCATATCAAAGTGATCCATATCCTGATTCAGCTGATCGAAAAAGAGATGGTTAAGGCGTAAAGCAGGCTTTTTCTTTGCCCTGTTCAGCCTGGGCAGTGCTCAACGTTCCTGCGTGACATCGCAGTTAATCGCGGCGCTGCCCGTATCTGACGGGCTGCAACAATAACGCCTTCTCAGATTGAGGCGGTTGTGGAGGTGACTATGTGCGAACTGCTCGGGATGAGCGCTAATGTGCCGACCGATATCTGCTTTAGTTTTACCGGTCTCGTCCAGCGCGGTGGGGGAACCGGACCGCATAAAGATGGCTGGGGTATCACCTTCTACGAAGGCAAAGGCTGTCGCACCTTCAAAGATCCGCAACCAAGCTACAACTCGCCCGTCGCTAAGCTGGTGCAGGAGTACCCGATTAAATCCTGCTCGGTGATTGCCCATATTCGCCAGGCGAACCGCGGTGAAGTGGCGCTGGAAAATACCCATCCCTTTACCCGTGAACTGTGGGGCCGTAACTGGACCTATGCCCACAACGGCCAGCTTACGGGCTATAAATCTTTGCAGACCGGCAACTTCCGCCCGGTCGGTGAAACGGACAGCGAAAAAGCCTTCTGCTGGATGCTGCACAAGCTGACGCAGCGCTACCCGCGTACGCCGGGCAATATGGGGGCAGTGTTTAAGTACATTGCGACGCTGGCGCTGGAACTGCGTGAGAAGGGCGTGTTCAACATGCTGCTGTCGGACGGGCGCTATGTGATGGCGTTCTGCTCCACCAATCTCTTCTGCATTACCCGGCGCGCGCCGTTTGGCGTGGCGAAGCTGCTGGATCAGGATGTGGAGATCGATTTTCAGCGTGAGACCACACCGAATGATGTGGTCACCGTGATTGCGACGCAGCCGTTAACGGCGAACGAAACCTGGCACAAGATTATGCCAGGCGAGTGGGCGTTATTTTGCCTCGGTGAGCGTATAGTTTGACGCCAGCTGCGGCTGCACGGATGTAGCCAGCGGCTTGCTGACCACGTAGCGTCCATCCACGACCGCAACAATCGGCGGCTGGTGGGTGGCCGCGAAGTAGTCATACCCCGGCTTCAACTGCTTCCAGAAATCCGCGTAGGTCGAATATTTGTGACGCTGCATATTCGCATCGGTCATGCGGAACGGATAGATATTCACCTGCACGCTCGGCTGGCCAAAAATCAGCGCTGCGGTAACAAACTGGAAGATCTCATCAATGCCGGTATCCGTCATGGCATAGCAGCCGATGGAGACGCAGGCACCGTGAATCATCAGGTATTTGCCTTCATAACCGTGGGCGCGGTCAAAGTTGTTCGGAAAGCCAATATTGATAGCCTTATAGAAACGGCTGTCCGGCTTGAGCTGGCTGCGCTGTACCGAATAGAACCCCTCCGGGCTTTTAAAATCGCCCTGACGGCGTTTAGGCCCAAGGCCGCCGGAGTAGTTGCAGATTTTATAGCTGTCGAGCAGCTGATACTGTTCGCCCATCTTGACGTAGAGATCAAGGGTGCGCTCTTCTTTGAAGATCTGAATATAGACCGGCGACCCCATCAACTGCTGTTTAAAATCTTTGCTTACCGGCTTAGTGGCACTGTTGCTGCCGACCAGGCCAGCAAAGGAGACGCACGGGATCAGAAGCATCGCAATGAACAATGCGATTTTGCGCATACAACGTGTTTCCTTGATAAAACGGATACGACTTTGCCAGAACGGCAAAAGATGCCCAGAATTCGGACAATTCTGTTTTGAGCGCTAACCTTAGCACTCCGACATTTTTTCGCAAGCCCCGAATAGCGGTGATTCCGCGCCCGTCGATCCTGTTGGTTGTCTTTTCGCCATCGCGCAAAAAGTGTTCTGTTTTGCCTTTCAACCACCTGCGCGATTTGGCGACGGCTATTATGAAAGTAAATGCTGAGAATTAAACAGCAGATTGCCCTCTTTTCGGCGGTTTCTCGGCTGGCTTCTCATTTGCCTGAAACGTGCTGTATACTTATCCAGTGTTCTGTGAGGGTGTACGCATGCGCAAAATCATACATGTCGATATGGACTGCTTTTTCGCGGCGGTAGAGATGCGCGACAACCCGGCGCTGCGCGACATTCCGATTGCCATTGGCGGCAGCCGCGTGCAGCGTGGCGTCATCAGCACCGCCAACTACCCGGCGCGTAAATATGGCGTGCGCAGCGCGATGCCGACCGGGATGGCGCTGAAACTCTGCCCGCACCTCACGCTGTTACCCGGCCGTTTCGACGCATATAAAGAAGCCTCCCGCCAGATCCGCGACATCTTCTCGCGCTACACCTCACTGATTGAACCCCTGTCGCTGGATGAAGCCTATCTCGATGTTACCGACAGTCCGCACTGCTACGGCTCCGCGACGCTGATGGCGCAGGAGATCCGCCAAACCATCTTTAATGAGACGCAACTTACCGCCTCGGCGGGCATCGCGCCGGTGAAGTTCCTCGCTAAAATCGCCTCCGATCTCAACAAGCCCGACGGGCAATATGTGATTACCCCGGCGGAAGTGCCTGCCTTTCTGCGCACGCTGCCGCTAAGCAAAATTCCCGGCGTCGGCAAAGTCTCAGCGGCCAAGCTGGAGACCCTGGGGCTGCGCACCTGTGAAGATGTGCAGAGGAGCGATCTCGCCATGCTGCTTAAGCGGTTTGGCAAGTTTGGCCGCGTGTTATGGGAGCGCAGCCAGGGGATCGATGAGCGGGAGATCAGCAGCGAGCGGCTGCGAAAATCGGTCGGCGTCGAGCGCACGCTGGTGGAGGATATTCATCAGTGGGAGGAGTGCGAGGCGATTATCGAGCGGCTCTACCCGGAGCTTGAGCGGCGGCTTTCGGTGGTAAAACCGGATCTGCGCATCGCCCGCCAGGGGGTGAAACTGAAGTTCAACGACTTTCAGCAGACCACCCAGGAGCATGTCTGGCCGTGTCTGAATAAAGAGGATCTGCTCGCCACCGCGCGTCAGGCGTGGAATGAGCGACGCGGCGGGCGCGGCGTCCGTCTTGTCGGCCTGCATGTCACGCTGCTCGACCCGCAGCTTGAGCGCCAGCTGGTGCTCGGGCTGTAACCCTACCAGAATTTGCGCTGGTAATTTCCCGCCCGCTTCTCTATCATCCCCGGCGTTTATTCATTCCCTGTTAACTGCAAAGGAGGTTCACCATGACACACCATGCCCTGATTTCTCTTTGCAGACCTCTCCAGGCTTAATTTCTCCAAAACTTGCCCCTGGTTTCGTCTGCCAATTCCTTTTATTTCTCTACATATGGATTGGTATATGGGCAACTCTGTTTGTCATATCTCAGACGCGATCTCCTATATTGCGTCGGAAAACCTGTGGATCGAAGGTTCAGCGATCCAACAATTACACACCACTGCGGCACTGCCGGGTATGACGCGCGTCGTCGGCATGCCGGATCTTCACCCCGGTCGCGGCTACCCGATTGGCGCGGCCTTTTTCTCCACCGGGCGTTTCTACCCGGCGCTGGTCGGGAACGATATCGGCTGCGGCATGGCGCTGTGGCAGACCGACCTGGTACGGCGCAAATATAACGCCGATAAGGTCGAAAAACGCCTCAGCGCGCTGGGCGATAGCGCCTCTGCCGACTGGCTGGATGAAGCGGTGCCGGATGCGTGGCAAAACCACCCCTGGCGCGCCGCGCTGGGATCGATTGGTGGCGGGAATCACTTTGCCGAGCTGCAACAGGTCGATAGCGTGACCGATGCGGCGCTGTTTGCGCAAAGCGGCCTCGATGAGCAGCGCCTGTTGTTACTGGCTCACAGCGGTTCACGCGGGCTGGGGCAGCAGATTTTGCGCCGCCACGTCGACGCCTTCTCGCACGCCGGGCTGGTGGAGGGGAGCGACGCGGCTCGCCACTATCTTGCCGAGCACGATGACGCGCTCAACTTTGCCCGCATCAACCGGGCGCTGATTGCGCGGCGCATTCTCGATCATCTCAACGCCGATGGCGAAGCGCTGCTCGATGTGGCGCACAACTTTGTTGAAGCCTGCACCGTGGGCGGTGAAGCGGGTTGGCTGCATCGCAAAGGGGCGACGCCGGACGGGCAGGGCCTGGTGGTGATCCCCGGTTCACGCGGCGATCACAGCTGGCTGGTAATGCCGAAAGTGAGCGAGGTGAGCCTCTATTCGCTGGCGCACGGCGCAGGACGCAAATGGATGCGCACCGAGTGCAAAGGTCGCCTGTCCGGGAAATTCACCCCGGCACAGCTGGCGCGCACGCCGCTCGGCAGCCGGGTGATTTGCCGCGATCGTCAGCTGATCTATGAAGAAGCGCCGCAGGCCTATAAGTCCGTTGAGAGCGTGCTTGAGTGCCTGGTCGATGCCGATCTGGTGACGCCGGTTGCGCGCTTGCGCCCGGTGTTAACCCTGAAAGTGAGCGGAGGGGCGGGCGAATGAGACTGTTGCAACTCTCCTCCGCGCAGGGGCCTGATGAGTGCTGCCTGGCGGTGGGTAAAGCGTTAGCGCGGCTGACTGAAGAGGCTGAGGCGCAAAAGGTGTCGCTGGCAGTGATCGAAACGGAAGCGGCGCGCCAGCCGGGCGCCTACCGCTCGGTGCTGGTCTCACTCGATGGCGAAAACGCGCAGGCGCTGAGTGCGCGCTGGTGCGGCACGGTGCAGTGGATCTGCCCGAGCCCCTATCGCGCCAATCATGCACGGAAGAACTGGTTTATCGGCGTGGCGGAGTTTATTCCGCAGTCGGCGTTGCAGGATAGCGCCATTCGCTTTGAGACGCTGCGCTCATCCGGGCCGGGCGGCCAGCACGTGAATAAAACCGATTCCGCCGTGCGCGCCACGCATATTGCCACCGGCATTAGCGTAAAAGTGCAGTCGGAGCGCAGCCAGCATGCGAATAAGCGGCTGGCGATGCTGCTGATTTCACACCGTCTGGAGCAGGCGCAGGATGACGAGCGCGCGGCGCTGAAGTCGGAACGCAGGCTGTTTCATCATCAGATAGAGCGCGGCAACCCGGTGCGCACCTTTAAGGGGCCAAGGTTTAAGGCGCAGTAAAGGAAGGAAAATGTCCGCGCCTGGCGGCGCGGACAGCAGGCTTATTTAGCCGGGATAGATTTCAGCAGCTCGGTCAGCAGGATCCAGTATTGGCCAACGCTTTCGATATGCACTTGCTCATCCGGCGAGTGCGGGCCGGTAATGGTCGGCCCAATCGACACCATATCCATCTCCGGATAGGGTTTTTTGAACAGACCACACTCCAGACCCGCGTGGATGATCTGAATGTTCGGCATCTTGTTGAACAGACGCTGATAGGTTTCACGCACCAGCGCCATCACCGGCGACTGGGCATCCGGCTGCCAGCCCGGGTAACCGCCCTTCGGCGCGGTTTTCGCACCGGCCAGCGCGCCCAGCGATTCCAGCATGCTTACTACGTAATCTTTACCGCTATCAACCAGCGAGCGGATCAGGCAGATGATCTCCGCGCTCTCATCCTGCAACGTGACTACGCCGACGTTCAGCGAGGTTTCCACCACGCCTTTGGCTACGTCGGAGTTGCGGATCACGCCGTTCGGCGTGGCGTTCAGCAGGCGGACAAATGCATCGCGCGACTGCGCGGTCAGCGCCGCTTTGTCGCTGCTTACGCTATCGACCAGCACCACCAGATTCTTCTCTTTCGCTTCCAGCTCGTTTTTCAGGATCGCCTGGTATTCATCTGCCAGGGATTTCAGCTGGGCGGCTTTATCGGCCGGCAGGGCGATCACGGCGAACGCTTCGCGCGGAATGGCGTTACGCAGCGTACCGCCGGTGAAGTCGAGCAGGCGCAGATCCAGCTCGGCAGCATGGGCCGCCAGGAAGCGCGCCAGCAGTTTGTTGGCGTTGCCCAGACCTAAATGGATATCGGCACCGGAGTGGCCGCCTTTCAGCCCTTTCAGCGTCAGTTTGACGGTCTCAAAACCAGCAGGCACCGCTTCGCGGGTCAGGGGCAGGGTGGTGATGAAATCGATACCGCCCGCGCAGCCCATATAGATCTCACCCTCTTCTTCAGAGTCGGTGTTGATCAGGATATCCGCCTGCAGCCAGTTGGGTTGCAGACCGAATGCGCCATCCATGCCCGCTTCTTCGGTCATGGTCAGCAGCACTTCCAGCGGGCCATGTTGCACGGTGGAATCTGCCAGCACCGCCAGCGCAGAGGCCATACCGATGCCGTTATCCGCGCCAAGCGTGGTGCCGCGCGCTTTTACCCACTCGCCGTCAACATAGGGGCGAATCGGGTCTTTGGTGAAGTCGTGTTCTGTGTCGTTGTTCTTCTGCGGCACCATATCGAGGTGCGCCTGCAGCACGACCGGCTTGCGGTTTTCCATCCCGGCGGTGGCCGGTTTGCGGATCAGGATATTGCCCACCTGGTCGCGCTCTGCGTGCAGGCCTTGCTCTTTCGCCCAGCCCATAATGTGTTCGGCGAGCTGTTCTTCATGGTAAGACGGGTGCGGAATAGAGCAGATTTTGGCAAAAATATCCCACAGCGGCTGCGGAGATAGTTGAGACAGTTCAGACACGATGAGTCTCCTTAAAAGCGCCTGCGAACAGGTTGCGTGCAGGTCGCGGGTTAGATAAACGAATCGCAAGACCCTCTTGCGAGATGCGGTTGAGAATACCACTTTATGGCGACAGCGCGAGCACGGGATTGGGGAAAAAGCGGCGGCGATGCCGGGTAAGACTGGTTTTTAGCGCGTCAGATCTCTATAATCTCGCGCAACCTATTTCCCCCTCGAACACTTTTTAAGCCGTAAAACACAGGCTGGGACACTTCACATGAGCGAAAAATACGTCGTCACCTGGGACATGTTGCAGATTCACGCCCGCAAACTTGCTGCCCGTTTAATGCCTTCAGAACAGTGGAAAGGCATTATCGCCGTAAGCCGTGGCGGTCTGGTTCCAGGCGCGCTGCTGGCGCGTGAACTGGGTATTCGTCATGTCGATACCGTTTGTATCTCCAGCTATGACCACGACAACCAGCGCGAACTGAAAGTGCTGAAGCGCGCGGAAGGCGACGGCGAAGGCTTTATCGTGATTGACGATCTGGTGGATACCGGCGGCACCGCCGTAGCGATCCGCGAAATGTACCCGAAAGCACATTTTGTCACTATCTTCGCCAAGCCGGCCGGTCGCCCGCTGGTGAACGATTATGTGATTGATATCCCGCAGGATACCTGGATTGAACAGCCGTGGGATATGGGCGTAGCCTTCGTTCCGCCAATTAGCGGCCGTTAATCCCTCCTGTTGTACACACGCCCGGTTCTGCCGGGCGTTGTTCTTTTTGGCGCGTCACGGGTTACAATGCCCTCCGGTGAATTTTAAGGAGCTGCGCGCCATGCCCCAGTCAAATCTTAGCGAAACGCTGTTCAAACCCCGCTTTAAATACCCTGAGACCTCGACGCTGGTGCGCCGCTTTAACCCTGGCGTGCAGCCGCCCGTGCAGTCTGCGCTGGATGGCAAAAACGTGCCGCAGTGGTACCGGATGATCAACCGGCTGATGTGGATCTGGCGCGGTATCGACGCGCGCGAGATCCTCGAAGTGCAGGCGCGCATTGTGATGAGCCAGGCCGAGCGCACCGACGCGGAACTGCTCGATACGGTGGTCGGCTACCGCAACGGCAACTGGATCTACGAATGGTCCGCGCAGGCGATGAGCTGGCAGCAAAAAGCGATGCAGGAGACGGACAGCGCGCTGAGCGGTCGCCACTGGCTGCACGCCTCCAACTTATATAGCATCGCGGCCTATCCACATATTAAAGGCGATAGCCTGGCCGAGCAGGCGCAGGCGCTGGCTAACCGCGCCTATGAAGAGGCCGCGCAGCGCCTGCCGGGCAGCATTAAAGAGCTGGAGTTCGCCATTCCCGGCGGCGCGCCGGTCACCGGCTTTCTGCATATGCCGGAAGGCGAAGGCCCCTTCCCGACGGTGCTGATGTGCGGCGGGCTGGATGGCTTGCAGATCGATTACTACACCCTCTATGAGCGCTACCTGGCCCCGAAAGGCATTGCCATGCTGACGCTCGATATGCCCTCGGTGGGCTTCTCTACTAAATGGAAGCTGACCCAGGACTCCAGCCTGCTGCATCAGCATGCGCTCCAGGCATTGCCGAACATTCCGTGGATCGATCACACCCGCGTGGCAGCATTTGGTTTCCGCTTTGGTGCCAACGTGGCGGTGCGGCTAGCCTATCTTGAGGCGTCGCGCCTGAAAGCGGTGGCCTGCCTCGGGCCGGTGGTGCATTCCCTGCTCAGCGAGCCGCTGCGCCAGGGCGATGTGCCGGAGATGTATCTCGATGTGCTCGCCAGCCGCTTAGGCATGCATGACGCTTCCGATGAGGCGCTGCGCGTTGAACTTAACCGCTACTCATTAAAAACGCAGGGGTTACTCGGCCGCCGCTGTCCGACGCCGATGCTCTCCGGTTTCTGGCAAAACGATCCCTTCAGCCCGGAGGCGGAGTCGCGCTTAATCACCTCTTCATCCAGCAATGGAAAGCTGCTCGACATCCCGTTTAACCCGGTTTATCGCAATTTTGACGCTGCGCTGAGAAAGATTGTTGACTGGATCAACCATCAGTTCGGTTAATACTTTGAGAATTTCCATTGATTTGGTAAAACAGTTGCATCACAAAAGGAGATCGCAATGACGTTACCAAGTGGACATCCGAGAAGCAGGTTGATTAAAAAGTTTACTGCGCTAGGACCTTATATCCGCGAAGAGCAGTGCGAAGAAAACCGTTTTTTCTTTGATTGCCTGGCAGTTTGCGTGAATGTGAAACCCGCGCCGGAAAAACGCGAGTTTTGGGGATGGTGGATGGAAATGGAGGCGCAGGAGAAGCGCTTTACCTATCGCTACCACTTTGGGCTCTTCGACAAAGAGGGGCACTGGAAACCCACCGCTATCAAAGACCAGGAAGTGGTCGACCGTCTGGAAAAAACGCTGCGCGACTTCCACGAGCGCGCGCGTACGCTCTTAGCCTCCCTTGAGCTGAAGCTTGAACCTGCCGATGACTTCAAAGAGAAGTTAAAACTCCCCGCATAACGCCCCCGATAAAAAATGCCCGGCTGCTCTTCGCACGCCGGGCATGAACAGGTATTAACCTGCTTTCTCCCATCTGACGGGAAAAAAATGCCCTCAACCGAGGGCATTTCATATAACGAGGGTCACTACAGGGTTTAGAACTGGTAGGTCACGCCAACGGCAACGATGTCGTCGTCAGCAATGCCCAGTTTGTTGTCGTCTTTGATCTGGTTGATTTTGTAATCGACCATCGCCGAGAAGTTTTTGTTGAAGTAGTAAGTGGCGCCAACGTCGATGTAGTTCACCAGATCTTCGTCGCCGATACCGTTTTCCATATCTTTGCCTTTGGTCAGCACGTAGCCAACGGACGGACGCAGGCCGAAGTCGAACTGGTACTGCGCGACGGCTTCAAAGTTCTGCGCTTTGTTGGCAAAGCCCAGCGAAGAGGAGACCGGCGTCATGTTGTATGAGACGGAGTAGAAGGTCGCCAGGTAAACGTTATTGGCGTCATATTTCACGCCGGTCGCCCAGGCTTCGGCATTCTGACCACGGCCCAGCGCCAGCGCGGTGTTCTGTGCGTTGGTACGGTCAGAGTTGGCGTAAGCACCAATAATCGTGACCGGGCTGCCGCCGAAATCGTAGGCCAGAGAGGTGCCCCAGCCGTCGCCGTTCTGCTTGATGATGCTGTTACGGCCGTTTTCGTTTTTACCCTGGTATTGCAGGGTCATGTCCAGGCCATCCACCATGCCGAAGAAGTCGGTGTTGCGGTAGGTTGCCACGCCAGTGGTGCGCTTGGTCATAAAGTTATCGGTACGGGCCAGCGAGTCGCCGCCGAACTCCGGGAACATATCGGTCACGGAAGCCACGTCGTAGAGCACGCCGAGGTTACGACCGTAATCGATAGAACCAAAATCTTTGATTTTCAGACCGGCAAAGGCCAGACGGGTTTTCTGGCCCGAGGTAGTTTCGTCGTTGTTACCGGCGAATTCAGATTCCCAACGGCCGAAACCGGTCAGCTGGTCGTTAATCTGGGTTTCACCTTTGAAGCCGAAACGCACGTAGGTTTTGTCACCGTCGTTGTTGTTGTCATCACTGAAGTAGTGCATGGCTTTCACTTTGCCGTACACGTCCAGTTTGTTGCCATTCTTGTTATAGACTTCCGCCGCGTGAACAGAAGAAGCCGATGCAACAACGCCCAGTACCATTAATGCCAGAGTGCTCTTTTTCATTTTGAATTCCTGATTGAACTAACGCGCCACTATTCGCTGGGCTCTCGCCCCGTGAAAAACAGGAAGGGTTGTAACGCTCTGAAATGAAACATTTATGACAAAGTAAGAGTAATTTGAAAAAGTTATGTTTTTTTGTGTTTGCCATAAAATTGTCAAACTCTGCCGCTACGCTTGCTGATCCCGCGCAACAAAAAAGTGGTCGATTCACGCTGGCGGTTGGCAAGCGCGCTCACTCCTGTTACAACGTCTGATTACTAATAAACTTCTTATTTTTTCTAAAAACGGCAGAGAATCATGAGTGACAGCCAGACGCTGGTGGTAAAACTCGGCACCAGTGTTTTAACAGGCGGTTCCCGTCGCCTGAACCGCGCCCATATTGTGGAGCTGGTGCGCCAGTGCGCGCAGCAGCACGCCGCCGGGCATCGCATTGTAATTGTTACCTCCGGCGCTATCGCCGCCGGGCGTGAGCACCTGGGCTACCCGGAACTGCCCGCCACCATCGCCTCAAAACAGCTGCTGGCAGCTGTCGGCCAGAGCCGTTTGATTCAGCTCTGGGAGCAGCTCTTCTCCATTTACGGTATTCATATTGGTCAGATGTTGCTGACCCGCGCCGATATGGAAGACCGCGAGCGCTTCCTCAACGCCCGCGACACGCTGCGCGCGCTGCTTGATAACAACATCGTGCCGGTGATTAACGAGAACGACGCCGTGGCGACCACGGAGATTAAAGTTGGCGACAACGATAACCTCTCGGCGCTGGCGGCGATTCTGGCCGGAGCCGATAAGCTGCTTTTGCTGACCGATCAACAGGGGCTGTTTACCGCCGATCCGCGCAACAACCCGCAGGCGGAGCTGATTAAAGATGTCTACGGCATTGATGACGCGCTGCGCGCTATTGCGGGCGACAGCGTTTCCGGCCTCGGCACCGGCGGCATGGGCACCAAGTTACAGGCTGCCGACGTTGCCTGCCGCGCCGGTATCGAGACGATCATTGCCGCAGGCGGCAAGCCCGGTGTGATTGCCGATGTGGTGAGCGGCACGCCGGTCGGCACGCGTTTTCATGCCCAGACTTCGCCGCTGGAGAACCGTAAACGCTGGATCTTCGGCGCACCGCCTGCCGGTGAGATCTCCGTTGATGAAGGGGCCACCGCCGCTATTCTTGAGCGCGGCAGTTCGCTGCTGCCGAAAGGGATTAAAAGCGTGACAGGCAACTTCTCCCGTGGGGAAGTGATCCGCATTTGTAATCTGCAGGGGCGCGATATCGCCCACGGCGTAAGCCGTTACAACAGCGATGCGCTGCGCCGGATTGCCGGCCACCACTCGCAGCAGATTGATGAGATTCTGGGCTATGAGTATGGCCCTGTCGCGGTGCACCGCGACGATATGATCACCCGTTAAGGAGCAGAAGTATGCTGGAACAGATGGGCATCGCGGCGAAAGCTGCGTCGTACAAGCTGGCGTTGCTCACAAGCCAGGAAAAAAACCGCGTGCTGGAGAAGATTGCCGACTATTTAGAGGCGCAGTCCGAGGCGATTTTGCTGGCTAACGAGCAGGATCTGCAGGAAGCGCGCGACAATGGTCTTAGCGAGGCGCTGCTCGACCGCCTGGCACTCAACCCGGCGCGCTTAAAAAGCATTGCCGGCGATGTGCGGCAGGTGTGCAAACTTGCCGATCCGGTCGGCCAGGTGATCGATGGCGGCGTGCTGGACAGCGGTCTGCGCATCGAGCGCCGCCGCGTGCCGCTCGGCGTGATTGGCGTGATTTATGAAGCGCGCCCGAACGTTACCGTGGATGTCGCCTCTCTGTGCCTGAAAACCGGCAACGCCGCGATCCTGCGCGGCGGGAAGGAGACATGGCGCACCAACGCCGCGACGGTAAAAGTGATTCAGCAGGCGCTGGAGGAGTGCGGTTTACCGGCGGGTGCGGTACAGGCGATTGAGAGCCCGGATCGCGCGCTGGTCAACGAGATGCTGCGTATGGATAAGTACATCGACATGCTGATCCCGCGCGGCGGGGCAGGGCTGCATAAGCTCTGCCGCGAGCAGTCGACCATCCCGGTTATCACCGGCGGTATCGGCGTCTGCCATATCCTGGTCGACGAGACGGCAGAGATCGCCCCGGCGCTGAAGATTATCGTCAACGCCAAAACCCAGCGTCCGAGCACCTGCAACACCGTCGAGACGCTGCTGGTGCATCAGGGCATTGCCGGTACCTTTTTACCGGCGCTCAGCCAGCAGATGGCGGAGAGCGGCGTGACGCTGCATGCGGACGAGCAGTCGCTCGCCCTGTTGCAAAGCGGCCCGGCGAAGGTTGAAGCGGTAAAAGCGGAGCAGTATGACGATGAGTTTCTGTCGCTGGATCTGAATGTGAAGATCGTCGCCGATCTCGATGATGCGATCGATCATATTCGCCAGCACGGCACGCAGCACTCCGATGCGATCCTTACCCGCACCCTGCGCAACGCCAACCGCTTTATCAACGAGGTCGACTCCTCAGCGGTGTATGTGAACGCCTCGACGCGCTTTACCGACGGCGGCCAGTTTGGCCTCGGCGCGGAAGTAGCGGTCAGCACGCAGAAGCTGCACGCGCGCGGCCCGATGGGCCTCGAAGCACTGACCACTTATAAGTGGATCGGTTTTGGTGACGATACCATTCGTGCGTAAATAAAGTCGGGTGATGCAAAAGTAGCCGTTTGATTCACAGGGGCATTGACGCATCACCCGCTTAGTTTTAACCTTCTAACCCGTGATTCACGCTCGTGGACACCTCGCAGGGCCGATATAGCTCAGTTGGTAGAGCAGCGCATTCGTAATGCGAAGGTCGTAGGTTCGACTCCTATTATCGGCACCAACAACCACGCGGCTTCACGCAATATTCACCAGTTCAGCAAAAGCGCCTTGTGCCATATTTGTGCCATTCTCCGCCAGGTATGCATACCGACGAACCACTTCGATCGACTCCCATCCGCCCATTTCCTGAAGCCACATAACCTGGAGTTATGCGCACTCTGTCCATTGAAGGACTGTATGCTCCGCGCTTTACAGCCCCCTTTTAGTATTTCTACGTCTACCAAAGTTCGCTGAGATCTACGGTCGTTTGGGGGGACTTACTTATGGGCTTATTTGCTGTTCGGTCTAGAGGCGGTGCCTGAAGAACAAACTGGTACCGGTTAAACCACTGGCATCGGATAATGTTCAGGGATTCATGCGTGACAGCGAAATGCGCCAGGCATTCGCACGACTGGATCGCCGCAGCCAGGAAAAAATGCTGCTGTCGATGCACAGTGGAAAGCATCAGGAGTTGGCGGACGCCTTACTAAGGGCGCATCCTCGAGCCTCTTTCAGATCGCTGTTCTGGTTTGCCCGGACGCTGGCGTTCAGATTGAGTTGTCAAAAGTTGTCACCCACCGGCAGCGCCAGTGGGGATTTTTGGCAGAACGCGCTCTAAGTTACAGTTGCTTAAAACAGTATCAATATAACCTACAATATTTGATTTAACGAGCGGGAGATCACAAGCAGAACTCAGTCCTGTAAGGCATAATGGATAGAAATCATCTGTTTAAAAGGACTGTACGATGTCGCATGTAAGTATTAATGATTTTAAATTGCTTAATATTAAATGCCAAAAATACTTTGATTTATTCAGTAAAACTAACCAATTTGTTCAAGAGGTGAATGAACTTAAGTTACAACAAAGGTTTGGTTTTTATCTCTTCATGCTTGAATCATTATGTAATGAAAAAGATATAGATCGAATTAGTGATTACATTACAGATACTGAATATAACTCATATTTATATGGTAACCGAAATGATGACCATGGTATTGACGCGATATTTATAGATAGTGAAGATAAGGAAATCAAGTTATTTAACTTTAAATTCAGAGAACGATTCAAAGTTGATCAGAAGCAAAGTTTCAATGAGGCTTTTGTATCAACAAAACTTGTGAATTGTATTATGAATGAAAGTGTCGATGGATTAGAAGGCAAGTTGGCGTTGTATGTGACAAAAATAAATGAATTACTCAATGGGAATGAAGTATGGAAACTTTCTTTATATATGGTGAGCAATGAAGCTTTGCCTATAGAACATGATGAAAGTGCTATCCAACAACTGAAAAATGTATATGACATGGAAGTAATATCTATATGCCTTCCACATATAACAAGTATTATGTCAATACGCCCCGCTCCAATTAATGCGGAATTGATTATCGACAATGATTCTCTAATGTCTTATTCAGAGAGTTCAATTTCGACATCTAAATCGTATGTTATCAGACTAAATGCTGCCGATGTAATAAGAATTACTTGTCGCAATGCTGATTTACGCGGAGATCACAATTGTGAGAACTTTGAATTATTGGCAAACGAAAAAATAGATTTTGGGGTTCTTTTCGATAACGTCAGGGGGTTTGTTCAACGCTCGCGCTATAATGCAGGCATAGCCAAAACGTTACGTGAAGAACCGAATAAATTATTCATGTATAACAATGGTTTAACGATAGTATCTAATGATATTAAAGCTCACCCAGTAAATGGTCACAGAAAAGTTAGAATTAGTTTGTCTGGAATCCAGGTCTTAAATGGTGGGCAAACACTTAGAACACTTCATGATTTTAATGCGGTGGATAAATCAAATATTACAGAATATATTTCAAAAGGCGAACTTCTTGTTCGGATATTCAATGCGTCCAATAACGAAACTGCAAATAAAATAGCGGAATACACAAACAGTCAAAACTCTATTTCTAATGTAGACTTGAAATCTTTAAGTACATTGCAAATACAATTAGAACAACTACTGGATGAGCATGGTATTATTTATTCTAGGAAAAATGGCGATACCGGGATTCATGACGAAAAAGAATACCGATACAAAATTAGTATGGAGCAGTTCGGTCAGATACTTTTCGCTTATCAAGGTTTTCCTGAAAAATCTTCAAACCAAAAGCAACATATTTTTGGGAAATACTACGATAGTATTTTTAGCGAGGATAATTTTAATTTTTCAAATGCACCACAGCTAGTGGAAAGTTATTACGAAATCAAGAAGGCTTATTCATCTTCAACCGATAGTATACAGAAAATAGAACAGAAGATTTTCTATATAATTTACATGCATAAAGTCAGAGAAGATTGGAGCTATGAAAAATGCATCAATATGCTTGAAGAGGCTTTATATTCCTATTATCCGCTCAGCGATGTGAACCTCACTGATGCGCGAAAAATGATTCAAGTACGATTTAGGGAATCAGTGTACGAAATGTTGTTCGATACTGAGCTTTAGTTTGTACTTCTAAATATTAGAGGGTTCTATTGTGAACCCTCTTTATTAATTTATAACTTATCTTCATTTCGTGCGTTAAATTTAACACCTTGGTTATCATATGCTCAGTACCTAAAGAATAAAAAAAGGGATGATTTTTTGACCATGTTCTTAGTAGGCAATGTGGGGGTACTTTTGGGGGGATATTAGAAGTTTAAATGAATAAAGTTAATTAAAAATCAAGTAAATGCCTATGGTGTTGCACTCCTATTATCGCACCAGTCACTTCAATAAGTTACGCCTCATTAGTACCTTTCTCATTTTCGCTGTGGGACAAATTTGTGACCCAATCACCAAAGGATAGAGTCGATTTGTTTCGCATGCTCAGTCCGGTAATTAGGTGCCAATTGCGCACAGCGACGGACCATTTCGGCATACTCCCTGCCGCTTATTTCCTTTGTACGGCAACTCACCACAGCTCCTGTACCGACTCTTCGCAATGCTGTTAAGTGTCGTTACATTGCCATGTGATGAGCATATACATATGCAAACCCTATACACATGTATTGAGCTTGCATATACTTGGCATATGTACACCACCCGGTACCGGGTCAGTGTTCCTGATATGTTCCACATATCCATAGTATTCGGGAGTGAATTATGAGAACCGTATCTATTTTCAAAAACGGCAACAACCGTGCCATACGCCTGCCCCGCGATCTGGATTTTGAAGGGGTGAGTGAACTGGAGATCATTCGTGAAGGAGACAGCATCATTCTGCGCCCTGTGCGCCCCACTTGGGGCTCTTTCTCTCAACTTGAGAAGGCCGATCCGGACTTTATGGCGGAGCGTGAGGACGTTGTCACCGATGAAGGACGATTTGATCTGTGAACAAGACTTATATGCTCGACACAAATATTTGCTCATTCATCATGCGCGAGCAGCCTGAGGCAGTCCTGAAACGCCTGGAGCAGACCGTTCTGCGTAACCACCGCATCGTGGTATCGGCCATCACCTATGCCGAGATGCGCTTTGGTGCTGTCGGCAAGAAAGCCTCACCGCGTCACGCAAAGCTTGTTGACGCATTCTGCGCCCGTCTTGATGCAGTTCTCGCCTGGGATCGTGCAGCAGTGGATGCCACGACCGAAATTAAGGTCGCTCTGGCCGCAGCTGGCACACCGATTGGTCCAAATGACACGGCGATTGCAGGGCACGCCATTGCGGCTGGCGCTATTCTGGTGACCAACAATACCCGTGAGTTTGCCCGCGTTCCCGGACTCGAGCTTGAAGACTGGAGCCGTTAATACACAGTTTACGGTCGATTTTATGTTGTAACGCCGGTGCTTCACTCCAGCACATCGCGACCCTTTAACAATAAAACTTCTGGAACCCCCTCAAATGAAAATTAAGCACCTGCTATCGTTTCGGTTCAACCGCTGTCTGGTGCTGATACCAGCGTCATTTTTATTACTCAGTTGTTCCTCCAACTACCAACTACTGTGCCTTTTCGGCGCACATAAAGGCGAGATCCAGCAATTCGATAAGAGTTACTGGGAGTCAACTAAAAAAAATCCTCTGAAGAGTGATAAGCAGGTCGTTATGGAGTGTAACACCCAGTCTGATGCGGAGAAGGAGCGCCTTTCATCGGCCTATATCCAGTTGTGCAAAGCAGGTCATCTTGATACCGGGAACCGCCTCTTCGTTGAAAAGATATTCAGCGATCCTCATTATTCCAGAGCAGTTTCAGGAATGATGAATGCAAAAATGCCGAAGAAAGAGTCAGCCGAATCACAGTTGAAATGGTCAGTGGCGCACAGCGATAATCCTGACAGTTTCAAGGAGTATTGTGGGGCTTACATCAAAAACGATGCAGATAAACGTTCTTCCACACTGTTGGGCTTAAACGTTGAAGGTTTCAGGTCTGAAATCTTTAACCAGTGCATGGCAAAAAACCATATGATGAAAATCGTTCCTACTAAATCATTCAGGAAGTGTAACAATATTAGCTGGTAACGAGCATGTAAGGTTCCAGCCCGCGTCCGGAATAACCGTTAAAAGCAGGGTGTTATCCTGCTTTCATCGGGCCGGAATCTCGTCGCAACCGGGCGGCGAGTTAGATCTCAGTCAGTACTCGTTCTGATGAAGCCAGCCCGCACATGACCATTTCCTCTTCCCCGGCAGGAAGCCTGGATTATTAGTACAAACCTTCTAAGCAGAACCTGATTTGTGCCGTTCGCTTCCTTTCCAGTAAATCAGATACGTAAGTGCAGCAACTGAGCAAAGAACATAAGGGCTTAAAAGCAGAATTTCGTGGTAAGTAATTTCGAATATGCTGATGACAGGCCATGCCAGTACAGCCAGCCATATGAAGAGCGTAGTGAACAGTATAAAAAAGCATCGCTTAAATGAAGGTGCAGGGTATATTCGCCTTGTTATTACCACCACCGGAAGACCCACTATAAAAGTCCCTGCCAGTGTGCCGTAAATACTTATCATCACGGTAAACAAATAGACAAAAATGACAGATACAAATTCCTCAGCGGAATCGTTATTTTTTGCCCAGTAAAGATAGATCAAAAGAAATAATGAGCCAGATAAACTGCCAAATACCGCTGACAGTACAGAAGACATAACTAAATTTTTATCAATAATTTTAGGCATCGTTTTCTCAGCATCTGAGTTGCTGGCCTTCATGCGGCTTTCCGGCTGAGCCGTGCAGCGTGGCGTAGGATCGCAAAGCAGGCATGGAGTTTAAAGGCGTTTACTCCCAACCCAGCTCACTATAAGTCTTACAATCCTGGTCAGGAAAAGAGGTCATATATTGCCCCCAGCCCATATATTTATAATAAAGTGTCATTGCTTCATAATAGCTTGTAGCTTCAACTACCCATACAAGCTCTGCGCCGGGCGCTAATAACGATCTTGCGGCATTCCCGTGAACACCTTTGAGGCAAAATGTCTGGCACCCGTCTGGCTCTAACCATAGTTCATGCTGCAAAATTGACTCCCTTTATTATTAAAATTGTCTGCCAATCATTCCATATTAGACAGTGATTTAACAGACGATAGTCTGGTAAAGGCCTTAGTTTTGCATGGCTGTGGTAATGGTCGGCATCAGTATCATTGATTTAGCCAAAGAGCGCGAGCAGCGCAAATCAGGCAGAAGAGAGCACCGCGCTTACATCAGCCAGAGCGCCCGGCGAACCCGGCAACATAATAGACTGTGGCTATTATCCCCATCCCTGCTTTGATATATCTATATTTCTCGATTAACCTACTAATTTAAGTAGCCAAATAATCGATGCTAACAATTACCAAAAATGCTAATGCCATCTTATTAACCAGCCCTGCGTATCACTTAATCTTCAAAGCCACTGCGATATACTTCAACCTTCTCCAGAATATATCCTGAACTAAAGTTAAATTTAAAATCTCATTATCTATTTGCCCTGATGAGTATTGCCTTTTTAATTAATCCATAAGAAAATACTTAGAAATCATTATTAAAAGCAACTTAACCAAAATTATATTGGTCGGGTGACCTATGTTTTCTTCAGGGATGAGAAAAGTGCGTTATTTCTTGCTGTTTATATTATTTATTTCTGCCGCACAGGCTGCGCCATTATCGCCAGCTGACCGGGATGCGGTGCGTCAACAGCAGGAACAGCTGTTGCGCCAGAGCCAGCAGCAGCGCGATGAGCTGGAGCGAAGCACGCCGCTGCCGCGTCAGGACGTGCGTACGCCCGACGGCAAAGCTCAGGGCCCCTGTTTTACCATCCACACCATCACCCTTTCAGGCGTCACGCTTATCAGCGCGAAAGCGCAGCAGAAACTGATCTCTCCCTGGCTGAATCAATGCCTGGATATGGCAAAAATCACCCAATTAACCACCGCTATTTCTGACTGGTATATCAGCCGTGGCTATATCACCAGCCGCGCATTTCTTACTGAGCAAGATCTGTCGCAGGGTGAATTACGCCTGGTGGTAATGGAGGGGAAATTAAGCCATATCCGCCTCGACGGTGAATCGCCGCGCATGCTGAAAATGGTTTTCCCCGGTCTGGAAGGCAAGGTTTTAAATCTGCGTGATATTGAGCAGGGGATGGAGCAAATAAACCGTTTGCGCAGCAATCCTGTGCAGATAGAAATAGTGCCGGATACCGAGCCGGGATATTCCATCGTTAACCTCACCGCCACGCCGGAATTTCCGTTAAGTGCCACTTTCTCTCTGGATAATAGCGGGCAGAAGAGCACTGGCGAGGAGCAGTTAAACGGTTCACTGAGTGGAAATAACCTGCTGGGGCTGGCCGACAAATGGTTTGTCAGCGGCGGGCGCAGCAGTGACTTTGCCACCGGATACGACGCACAGAGTTTCCAGACCGGCGTCAGCGTGCCTTATGGCTACGGCCTGCTGGATTACAGCTACGCCTGGAGTAACTACCGCACCACCATTATGAATCAGGGTTATCCATGGATTTCGACGGGTGACACCAAAACCCATCGGCTGAATGGTTCATGGGTAGTGTTTCGTAATGGCGATATCAAAACCGCGCTCTCGGCGGGCGTAACCCAGCGCTCCAGCCGTAACTGGCTTAACGACGCGCCGCTGAAAAGCAGTACCCGTAATCTCTCCAGCCTCCAGCTTGGTATCAACCACACGCAAAAAATGTTCGGCGGTGTAGCCACTTTTAACCCCGGTTACAGCCACGGTATGCCGTGGTTTAACGCTGAAACCGATGAAGAGAAGATCGGTGATGTGCCGCGCGCGGAGTTTCGTAAATGGAACCTGAACGCCAGTTTCCAGCGTCCGGTAACCCATGATCTTCTGTGGCTTACCAGCCTGTACGGGCAGTGGTCGCCGGACAGGCTCTATGGCAGCGAACGGCTGACCCTCGGTGGCGAAAGCTCCGTTCGCGGCTTTAAAGAGCAGTATCTCTCCGGCGATAACGGGGGCTACTGGCGCAACGAACTCAACTACCCGCTGTTTACCCTGCCGGTGTTCGGGCAGATCAGCGCCACCGTCGCGCTGGACGGCGGCTGGCTGGAAAAAGATCGCTTCGACAAGTTTGCCTCGGGCACGCTGTGGGGAACGGCGGCATCGCTTAGCAGCGCCGGGCGCTGGTTCGCAAGTCAAATCACAGTAGGGACGCCGCTCGCCTATCCCGACTGGCTGGGGCCGGATCATCTGACGCTTAACTGGCGTGTTGCGGTGACATTTTAAGGAAGAAGGCAATGGATACAGTCAAACCTGTTCGTTTCTCACAACGCGCGCTGAGCTGGCTGATCATCAGCCTGCTGGTCTGGCAGCCCGTTGCGCCTTCCTTTGCCGCGGCCATCACGCCGAATGGCCCGGCCACCATGGACAAGGCCGCCAATGGCGTGCCGGTGGTCAATATCGCCACGCCGAACGGCGCGGGAATTTCCCATAACCAGTTCAACGAGTACAACGTCGGTGCCGAGGGGTTAATCCTCAACAACGCCACCGGTCAGCTTACGCAGACGCAGCTGGGCGGGCTTGTCCAGAACAACCCGAACCTGCGTGCAGGCCAGGAAGCGCGCGGCATTATCAACGAAGTCACCGGCGGCAGCCGTTCCCAGTTGCAGGGTTATACCGAAGTAGCCGGGAAAGCGGCGAATGTTATGGTCGCCAACCCGTATGGCATCACCTGTAATGGCTGCGGCTTTATCAACACGCCGAATGCAACGCTGACAACCGGTAAACCGCAGTTTGACGCGGCGGGCAATCTCTCTGCGCTTGAGGTGACAAAAGGCACCATTACGGTGGAAGGGAAGGGGCTGGACGCCAGTGCGAGCGATGCGCTGTCGCTGATCTCCCGCGCGACTGAAGTGAACGCCGCGATCCATGCGAAAGCGTTAACGGTAACCGCAGGCGCAAACCGCGTCGATGCCAGCGGAAACGCCACACCGATTGCTGGCGAAGGCGCGGCTCCGGTCGTGGCGGTGGATACCGGCGCGCTCGGCGGCATGTATGCCAACCGTATTCATCTGGTGTCGACCGAAAAAGGCGTTGGGGTGAACCTCGGCAACCTGGCCGCGCGGCAGGGCGACATCCAGCTTGATGCCAACGGGAAAATGGTCATCCGGGAGAGTGTCGCCAGCGGATCGTTAACCGCGAGCGGCGAGAGCGTGACGCTGAATGGAAGCCACCAGACGGGCGGCAATATGGTCATCGCCGGAACGCAGGCGGTAGCGCTGAACGGCAACCAGGTGGCAAAAGAGACGCTGGAGGTTAAGGCAAAAAACCTCACCCACAGCGGAACCTCTACGGCTAATCGCATCGCGCTGACCGGCAAGGACACGCTTACCAACAGCGGCTCGCTGGTGGCGGAAGAGCTGGCGCTGGGCGCATCGCACATCACCAACAGCGGGAAACTTCAGGGCACCCAGGCTCTGAATCTCAACACCACTCAACTGGATAACCTGGCGAGCGGTACGCTTTACTCCGCGCAGGATCTCACGCTCACGCTGCCGCAACTCAACAACCAGGGCACGGTGCAGGGGCGCTCACTTAACCTGACCGGCGATGTGCTGCATAACAGCGGCACGTTGCTGTCGCAAAGCAATACGCAACTGAAGATCGGGCAACTGGATAACCAGGGAACCATCGCAGCAAAACAGCAACTCACCGCTGAAACCAGCTGGCTGAATAACGGCCAGACGGGGCAGTTGCAAAGCAGCGGTAATATCCGGCTCGGCGCTGATAATGCAGTGCTGAAGGGCACTCAGCAGGCCAACGGGGCGCTGGATGTGACGGCGAACACGCTCCAGCATACCGGCAAATCCAGCGCCAGCGCGCTCAATCTCAATGCCCGTGACACCCTGACCAACAGTGGTTCGCTGGTAGCGAATAACCTGACTCTCGGCGCAGCCCACATCAGCAACAGCGGGCAGGTTCAGGGCACCGACGCGTTGAACCTGAACACCAGCCTGTTGGATAACCAGGCCAGCGGCACGCTCTATTCAGCAAAAGATCTCAACTTCACCCTGCCACAGCTGAACAATCAGGGCACGGTGCAGGGGCTGTCGCTGCGTATTACCGGCGACGTGCTGAAAAATGAGGGCACGCTGCTTGCCGATACCGGCCTGTGGCTGAAAGCACGGCAACTGGAAAACCAGGGGAGCATCGCGGCGCAAGGCCAGCTCACCGCCAGCGCGACTGAGCTTAATAACCGCGGGCGTCTGGAAAGCAAGGGGCGTGTCGATCTCAGTGCGGATAACGCGACGCTTGGCGGAGCGCAAATCGCGCATGACGCGCTGAGCGTGACGGCGAAAACGCTTAACCACAGCGGGCAGACCAGCGCGGCTGATGTTGCCCTGACGGCGTCAGATAGCATCAACAACAGCGGGTCGCTGGTGGCGAATAACCTCGCGCTGCATGCTGCGCAGATTAACAACACCGCGCAGATGCAGGGCACCCAGGCGCTCAATTTGCAGGCGGATCGGCTGGACAACCAGGCGACCGGCACGATCTACACCGCCCGGGATCTGATCCTCAACATTCCACAGCTGCACAACAGCGGCACGATTCAGGGGCTGTCGCTCAGCACGACGGGCGATGTGCTGCAAAACGAGGGCACGTTGCTTGCCGATACCGGCCTGTGGCTGCGAGCCGGGCAGCTCGATAACCGGGGTAACATTGCTGCAAAAGGCCAGTTAACCGCTAACGCTGCACGGCTAACCAACGCCGGGCGTCTGGAAAGCAAGAGCCGCATGGATCTTAGTGCGGATGAGGCGACGCTGAGCGGGACGCAAATCGCGCAGGACGCGCTGAACGTAACGGCGAAAACGCTCGACCACAGCGGGCAGACCAGTGCGGCGGCTGTCACTCTGACGGCGACAGATAGCATCAACAACAGCGGAGAGACGAGCGGAGCCGCTGTCGCCCTGACGGCGACAGATAATATCAACAACAGCGGGACGCTGATCGCGGATAACCTTGCGCTGCATGCCGCGCAGGTTAGCAATAGCGGGCAGGTTCAGGGGACCCAGGCTCTCAATTTGCAGGCGGATCGGCTGGAGAACCAGACGACCGGCACGATCTACACCGCTCAGGATCTGATCCTCAACACTCCGCAACTGCACAACAGCGGCACCATTCAGGGGCTGTCGCTTAATGCCACCAGCGATGTGCTGCAAAACGAGGGCAAGCTGCTTGCCGATACCGGGCTGGCACTAAAAGCGCAGCAACTGGAAAATCGCGGTAACGTGGCGGCAAAAGGTGACCTGAACGTCAGTGGCGGTCAGTTGAACAACCAGGGAATGATGCAGGGTCTGACGCTCGGCATTGCCGGTGATTTGCTGGAAAACAGCGGGACGCTGCAAGGCAAAACCCTCGATATGCGCGGTGAGCAGGTGCGCAACAGCGGCATGCTGGTCGCGGATGACGCACTGCGCATCGATGCCGGTTCCCTGGCGACAACGGCTGACTCCACGCTCAACAGCAAAGGTGACTTCCAGCTTTCAGTAAAACGTGACGCCTCTTTGCAAGGGCAGCTCAACGCCGACAAATCGTTGCAGGTTGAGGCAGGCACGCTGACCAGCACCGCCCAGTTGCAAAGCGGCGGCAAGATGGCGATCGCCGCCGACAGCGCCACGCTTAACGGCGCGCAGTGGGCGAAAGGGGCGCTGGAGGTGAAGGCTAACACCCTGAACCACGGCGGCAGAACGAGCGCGGGAAGTATCGCGCTCACCGTGCAGGATGGGCTGACCAACAGCGGCACGCTGATTTCGGATAGCCTGGCGCTGAACGCACGGCACATTGCCAACCGTAGCCTGCTCCAGGGCACCCAGGCGCTGAACCTGAACACCGGGCAACTGGATAACGAGACCGGCGGCTCGATCTATTCGGTGCACGGTCTGCTGTTAAACATTCCCCATCTCAATAACCTCGGCACCATTCAGGCGCTCTCCCTGGGCTTCACCGGCGATACGTTACGCAACGAGGGGGCGCTGACCTTTACTTCCGACGCGCTGCTGCGTGCTAACACGCTGGAAAACCGCGGCGCTATCACCGCCAAAGGGCGCTTAACCACCGAAGGCGCAACGCTTGATAACAGCGGCTCGCTCGAAGGCCAGACGCTGGAGATCGCTGCTGATACGCTGCGCAACAGCGGCTCAACCTTGTCTGCGGGTGATACGCAACTGCGCGCCGGGCTGCTGGATAACCGGGCAATGATGGCGGCAAAAGGCCAGCTAACAGCCGATAGCCAGACGCTTATCAACAGCGGCACGTTGCAGGGCCAGACGCTGGATATTGGCGGCGACGCCATACAAAACAGCGGCACGCTGAACGCAGCGGGCGCGGCGCAGATCCGTGGCGGAGAGGTAACTAACAGCGGTGCGGTGGCAGCAAAAGGCCAGCTCACCGCCACTGTCACGGCGCTTACTAACACCGGTACGGTACAGGGGCAGGCTCTTGATATCACGGGCGATCGGGTGCAAAACAGCGGCACGCTGGCATCCGATGGCGCACTGCGCGTGCAGGCCGGAACGCTCGCTAGCGGCGCGGGCTCCACCATTACCGGTATCGGCAATGTGGCGCTGCGTGCACAAACGCAGGCCGATCTCGACGGGCAGGTTAACGCTGGCGGTGCGCTTACTGTTCACGCCGGGACGCTGAGCAGCCAGCAACAGGCGCAGTTGCAGAGCGGGGGCGATATGACCCTCGATGCGGACCGCGTCACGCTTAACGGGACGCAGGCGGTAAAAGGCGCGCTGGATGTTAAGGCTAACTCTCTGAGCCACGGCGGCAAGTCCAGCGCCGCTGGCATCAATTTAAATGGGCAAACTGCGCTTGAGAATAGCGGTACGCTGGTTGCCGACAACCTCGCGATGAACGGCGAGCAGATCCGCAACAGCGGCCTGTTGCAGGGCACCCGCGTGCTCGATCTTCAGACCGGCAAACTGGATAACCTCTCCGGCGGGACGATCTACTCCACGCAGGGCTTCACCCTCGCCATACCTGAATTAACCAACAGCGGTCTCATCACCACTGATGGCGATCTGCATATTGGCGGTAACACGCTGGTGAACGACGGCGAGATCAACGGCGTCAGCCTCTCCAGCGATTACCGAAACCTGACCAACGCCGCCAGCGGGCGTCTGCTGGCCGACAAAAACCTCACCTTTAATTCAGCCAATATTGTGAACGATGGGCTGGTCTCGGCAGAGACCGGCAGCGTGACGGCGCAGAGTCTGGAGAACAGCGGTGAGCTGACCGCCACCTCGCTGCTGCTGACGCTCACACGGCAGGCGATAAACCACGATAACGGGCGCATCATCGGCGAGAGCGGCCTGACGCTCAGCGCACCGACGCTGCTTAACCGCGGCCTGATGGCGGGTAACACCCTGACGCTGAAGCAGGGCGATATCAACAACAGTGGAACGTTGCAGGGCACGAACGGCCTGACGGCAACCGGCACCAGCCTGACCAATGAGCAGGGCGGCGTCGTGCTGAGCAATGGCGCCGTCACCGTGAAAAATGGTCGCCTGGTCAATGCAGGTCAGTTGCAGGGCGATACGCTGGATTTAGCCACCGGCGAGTGGCTCAACAGCGGCACCGCGCTGGGTAAAAATGGCCTGAATGCCGAAGTTAGCGGCAAACTGGAAAACCAGGGGCGCATCATCAGCCAGCAGGCAATGATGCTCCAGGCGGCAGGCAGCGAGAATGACGGCACGCTGATGGCTAAAGTGCTCGCCCTGCATGGCGATGTGCGCAATAGCGGGTTGATTCAGGGCAGCGACACGCTTGCCTGGGATGGAGCCTCGCTGGTGAATGCGGCCAGTGGTCAGCTGCTGAGCGGCAACGGCCTTACGCTTAATGGCAGCACACTGGATAACCAGGGGCAGCTCCAGGGCCGCACCGTTACTGCAACCGCCGACAATATGCACAACGGCGGCACCCTGCAGGCGCAGGACGATCTTAACGCCACGCTAAGCGGCAAGCTGGATAACCAGGGGCAGATGCTGAGCCAGGGCGCAGCGGATATCCGCACCGCGCAAACCCAGAACGGCGGCAAGCTGGCGGCAAAAGTACTGCGGCTTACCGCGCCTGAACTGACCAACACCGGCCTGTTGCAGGGCAACGATGCCCTGACGCTCAGCACCCTTAACCTGCTGAATGGCAGCAAGGGTCAACTGGTCAGCGGCAACGCGCTGGCGCTGAATCTCGATCGGCTGGAGAACCAGGGGCAGCTCTATGTGAACGGTGGGCTGACCCTGAACGCGCTCACGCTGGTCAACGGGGGCAGCGTGGAGTCTGACGCTCTCGACGCCACACTGCGCGGCACGCTGACCAACAGCGGAACTCTGCTTGCCCATCAGGACGCGGTGCTGCGTGGCGATACACAGACCAACAGCGGTGACATCGCCGCGCAGTCACTGAC
Organism: Kosakonia sp. CCTCC M2018092; assembly: GCF_003864115.1. Taxonomy (NCBI): domain Bacteria; kingdom Pseudomonadati; phylum Pseudomonadota; class Gammaproteobacteria; order Enterobacterales; family Enterobacteriaceae; genus Kosakonia; species Kosakonia sp. CCTCC M2018092. The sequence goes on along the minus strand of NZ_CP034225.1, from coordinate 3,694,400 downwards.
CCTTGAGGGCAGAGCGCTCAGCAATAGCGGGCTGATGCAGGGAGCGCACGGATTGCAGGCCACGGCAGACACGCTAACCAATAATGCGGGCGGCCGTTTGCTCTCCGGCGATGCCATGACGCTCAATGTTGGCAAGCTGGAAAATGGCGGAACAGTGCAGGGTGGCAACGTCTCGTTAAACGGTTCGAGCCTGAACAACCGCGGTCTGGTTAACGGCTTGCAGGGGCTGACCGGGGTTTACGGCGCAGATCTCATCAACGACGGGCAACTGGTCAGCGGCGGCGCGACCGATTTACACGCGCAAACCCTGACCAACAGCGGACGCATCACCGGCAACACCCTGACGTTAACGGGCCCGGAAATGCACAACAACGGCTTGTGGCAGGGCAATAATGGCCTGGCGGTGAGCGGTGACACGCTGACCACCGGCGGGGGATCGCGCACCCTGAGCGGCGATATGTTGACGCTGGATAGCGGATCGCTCACCACGCTGGGGACGTTGCAGGGCAGCCAGGTCAATGTGGCCGTCGATAACTGGACGCTCGGCGGCTCGCTGCTGAGCCAGGGTGAGCTGACGGCGAATGTCGGCAATACGCTGGCCTTGTCCGGCTCGTTAACCAGCCAGGGTGGAATGAATGTACGTGCCCAGACGCTGAATAACGACGGGCAGATGCTGAGCGCCGGTGATATCACGCTGAGCGGCCAGTCGCTGACCAACACCGGCATGCTGCAGGGCAACAGCCTGGCGGCACATGAGAGCCGCATCACCAACACCGGCAAACTGATCGGGCTGAAAGGCCTGCAACTGGATAACCGTCAACCCGCTGTCACCACACTGGCACGTATGGCGCTGGTGGCACCAGCGCTTGAGCTGAGCAACGGCGCGACGGGATCGTTACTCACTCAGGGCACGCTCGATATTACCGCCGGGACGGTGCGTAACGCCGGGAGCTGGCAAGGGAACCGGGTGCTTTTGGCGGCCCAGTCGCTGGAGAATGGCGGCGCGGTGCAGAGCGCCGGGGCGCTGAACCTGACGCTTACGAGCAATCTCAACTCCACGGCGGGCAGTAAAATTACCGCCATGGGCGCGGCGGCGTTGCAGGCGCTCTCGCTCACCAACCAGGGACAGTGGGCGGCAGCCACCCTTACGCTGAAGGGGAATACACTCGATAACAGCGGTGCCATCAGCGGACGCGACGGCGCGACCGCGACGCTCAACGGCGCATTCACCCAGCAGGCGCGAGGCACGTTTGCCAGCAACGGTGTGCTGGGGCTTACCGCTGCAACCGTCGGCAACCAGGGCAAAATCCAGGGCGGAGATCTTACGCTTACGGCGAGTTCGCTGACCAACAATGCGGGTGCCGAACTGGTGAGCAGCCGTGGATTGACGCTTACCGCACCATCGCTGTTCAACTACGGGCTGATTCAGGGGGCGGGCGAAACCCGCATTGATAGCACCGCACAGGCAATAAATACGGGCAAACTCCTCTCCGACGCGCGTCTGACCTTAACCACCCCGCAATACAGCGGCGCGGGCTGGTTACAGGCCACCAATCTGATCCTCAATGCGGCTAATAACGCAGGCACCGGGACGCTGCTTGCCGACCAGATGACGCTGACCGGCAACACCTTCACTAACCAGGGCACCACCCAGGCCAACAACCTGGCGCTGAATTACGCCCAGCTGACTAACAACGGTACGCTGCTGGGGAACAGCCAGTTGACGGTGAATGCCTCACAAGTGAATCAGTCCGCCAGCGGCAAGCTCTTCAGCGGCGGCGATCTGTTTGTTGGCGCAACCGGCATGAATGCGCTGGGGCAGGTGGTTGCGCTTGGTAACCTGACGCTGCAACTCGCCGATGTCTTTACCGCTAAAACGGCGCTGGCGGCGGGCAGGAATCTGAACATCAGCAGCAATGGCGCGATTGATAACCAGTCTGTGATGCAGGGCCAGGCGGTCAACCTGAGCGCAGGCGGGCAGTTGACGAACAACGGGCAAATCACCACCGGCAACGGCAGCAGCACCCTAAGCGGCAGCACGATTGTGCTGAATGGTAACGGCTCCCTGCAGGGTGGCGGTGATGTGACACTGTTAAGCCGCGGCGCGATCGCGGTAAACGGATTTACCGGCACCCGCGGCAGCCTGACGCTCAGCGCGCCGGGAAGCATTGTTAACACCGCGCTGCTCTACGCGGCGAATAACCTGGCGCTCTATGCGAACACGATTACCAACCAGCGCGGCGATATGCTGGCGGGGAATAACCTGTCGATGCAACGCGATGCGGCGGGGAATGCGAATAGTGAAGTCGTTAACACGTCAGGGAATATTGAGACGCAGAGTGGTGATATCACCATCAGAACCGGGCATCTGCTGAATCAGCGGGATGGGCTTAAAGCCAATACAGTCACAACAAATGCGCAAACAATTCCCGGTGTGGGCAACGCAACCTTAAACGTACATTATTCGCTGCTGCCTACAGGTAGTTATGGCTACTATAGAAATGATGAATATCATGAGTCTCCCTCTTGCGGAGGTAAAGATGGCGGATGCTCTTCATGGACAGTAACGACGTTTTACTATCTTCCCTTTAAAGACTCTGTTTCACAAAAATTTGTATTAAGTGAGACACGCACTGATGTCACCAGTAGTGGTGGAAGCGCACGTATAGCATCAGGCAGAAATGCATTTATTTCAGCAAACTCCCTTGATAACAAAGCCAGTGAAATACTGAGTGGGAATAACCTTACGTTACAAGGAGGCCAGCTTAACAATCAGAGTTGGCAAAATGGCACAACCACTGATGTTCTTGTTTATAAATATGACCCAGGCCGGGCGGGAAAATATGCTGAAAAAGAGATTCCGGATGGCGGTTTATCTAACAAAAACACAAGATACTTAAAGTACATTCAGGACATCAAATTTACCTTGCAGGGTCATGAGCTTGAGACCACTCAGGGGCAATTATATCGCGCCGTTATCCAGGCCGGTGGTAATGTAACCGCTAACTTCAGTAGCAATATCAGTAACGAAACTACCACCTCCCACGCGGGTGGTGTGAGTGGTACGATTACCGCTCCTGCACTGAATACCCTGAGCAACCAGGGTATTGGCGGTAGCGTGGCAAAACAGGCGCTTGCCGCAGGCTCTGCGTCCGTTAACTCGCCACAGTGGCAGGATCAGCTACAAAACGCGCTGCAGCAGATTAACGGCGGCGGTTCGCTGGACAATGGCACAACGGCCGGAGCGGCGCTGAGCACCGTCAGCGGTCAGCAAAAAGGCAGTGCCAGCCTTGGTAATGCAGGAAGCCTGGCCAGTGCCAATGTTACTCAGGCCGCGCTGAAAAATATCGCTAATAGCGGCCCCGGCCAGCACCAGGGGAAAACCGTTGATACCAGCGCCTATCCGCTGCCAACGGGTAATAACGGCTACTTCGTGGTGTCGACTAACCCGAAAAGCCCCTATCTCATTACCCTCAACCCAAAACTGGACGGGCTGGGTGATTTAGATCCGGCGCTGTTCGGCGACCTGAATGCGTTGCTGGGGCTGTCGCCTTCGGCCTCCGCGCCCGGTTATAACGCCGCGAACCTGCCGGCCGGGGTTAACCCTGCGGCGAAGCCCACCGGGCAGAACTCTTCCGGGTTACCTGGCGGCATTACGCCAGTCAGCCAGGTAAATGGTCCTTCGCTACCGCAGGGAATGAGGCAGTCGGAGGGCGTGAAGCTTGTCAGTGCGCCAGGTGGTATCGCCGGGGCTGACGTATCAACGCCTGATTTGGCGGGCAACCCGCTCTTCGTCCAGGCTGGCATGACCACACTGGTTGCGCCGCGCGAGACCAATCCAAAGTATACCGACGAGAAGCTGTTCCTCGGTTCAGCCTACATGCTGGATCGCATCAACCTGAAACCGGATTACGACTACCGTTTCCTCGGTGATGCCGCATTTGATACGCGTTATGTCAGCAATGCCATGCTGAACCAGACCGGTAACCGCTACCTGAACGGTATCGGCTCCGATCTGGAGCAGATGCGCTACCTGATGGATAACGCCGCCAACGCGAAGCAATCCCTGGGTCTGCAGTTTGGTATCGCGCTCACCGCCGATCAGATTGCGGCGCTGGACCACAGCATCCTGTGGTGGGAGCGCGCGACCATCGGCGGCGAAACGGTGATGATCCCGAAACTTTACCTCTCGCCGAAAGATGTCACCGTTAATAACGGCAGCGTTATTGCCGGGAATAACGTCACCATCAATGGCGGCAAGGTCACCAACAGCGGCAGCACGCTGCTGGCGCGCAACGATCTCAGCGTTAACAGCGCCTCGCAGATTATCAACACCAACGATGCGCTGTTAAAAGCGGGCGGCAATGTCGATCTCAGCGCAGTTGGCGATATCAACAACATCAGCTCTGCCATCAGTGGCAAAACGGTAGCGCTTGAGAGCCTCGACGGCAGCATCAACAACATCACTCTGGCCGACCAGCTTGCGCTCAATGCGCAGGGTAAGGGCGGCACGATAAGCCTGAAGGACACCACCCTTGGCAGCATCGCCAGTATCACGGCGCTGGATGGCTTAACACTCACGGCCGGAAAAGATATCACGCTCACCGGCTCTACCCTGGCGGCAGGCGGCGATCTGCTGATGGACGCGGGCGGCAATATCGCCGTCAACGCCATTGACATTAACGATGCTTACAGTCAGTCCGGCTTCCGGCGGCAAACGCCGACCAGCCGGTCCACCGTGAGCTATCAGGGCAGCGGCATCACGGCGGGCGGTTCGCTTTCCATGCAGGCAGGCGAAGATTTAACGCTGACCGCCAGCGATGTTCGCGCAGGAAAAGATGCTTCGCTTGCCGCAGGCAATGACCTCAACCTGAATGCGCAGCAGACTAGCCAGAGCAGCCGTAACGGCAACAGCGAAAATCACAGCGCCGGGCTTGATCGCACCACCGCCAGTGCGGGCGGTAACCTGATCCTCACCGCCGGGCAGGACATTCATTCCCAGGCCGCCGGGCTGGCAGCAGAGCAGCAGGTCGGGATGCAGGCCGGTCGCGATGCCGATCTACAAGCCGCAGAGACGACGCAGGGCGACAGTTATAAAGCCCGCAAAAAAACTGTTATCAACGAACAGGTACGCCAGCAGGGTACGGAGATTGCCAGCGGCGCGGGCACGACGATTATCGCCGGGCGCGATATGAACGCCGAAGCGGCGCAGGTGACAGCGCAGGGCGATATCGGCGTGCAGGCCGGGCGTGACATCAACCTGACGACCGCCACCGAGAGCGATTACCACTACCAGGAACAAACCAAAACCAAAAAAGGGTTCCTGAAAAAAACCACCACGCACACCATCTCTGAGCAGAGCGCGACGCGCGAGTCCGGCACGTTGCTGAGCGGCGATAACATCACCCTCAAATCCGGCAATGACCTGCTGGTGAAAGGCTCGAATGTAGTAGGTGATGGCAATGTGGCGCTGAGTGCCGATCACGACGTCAATATTGAGGCCGCCACCAACACGGATTCCAACTGGCAGTTCAAAGAGAAGAAAAAGAGCGGCCTGATGGGCTCCGGCGGGATTGGTTTCACCATCGGCACCAGCAAAACCACGCAGGATCTGAAAGAGAAGGGCACCACCCAGAGCCAGAGCATGAGCACCATTGGCAGCAACGGTGGCAATGTCGCGATTAACGCTGGCGAGCAACTGCATGTGGGCGGCGCAGATCTGGTGGCGAAAAAGGATCTCTCCCTTTCCGGCGACAGTGTGGTTGTCGAACCTGGCCGTGACAAACGGGTCAGTGACCAGACGTTCAGGCAGAAGAGCAGCGGCCTGACAGTGGCGCTCTCCGGCGCGGTCGGCGATGCGGTGAACACAGCGGCGACCACCGCCATGGAAGCCAAAGATCAGAGCGACGGACGACTGGCCGCATTGCAGGCCACCAAAGCGGCGCTATCCGGCATTCAGGCCGGGCAGGCGAGCCGCCTGGCGGACGCGGTCAGCGGCGGCGACATGACGAAGAACGGTGCGTTCGGCGTGATGGCCTCCATCGGTGGGCAGTCGTCGAAATCCACCTCCCACTCGGAGCAGGAGACCAATACCGGCAGCACCCTTAACGCCGGGAACGATCTCAGCATCACCGCCAGCGGCAAAGGTCAGATGGCGAACAGCGGCGATATTGCCATTGCGGGCAGCCAGCTGAAAGCCGGGAAAGATCTCACCCTCGATGCCGCGCGGGATATCACCCTTACGGGCGCAGCAGATACCCAGAAAACCACCGGCAGCAACTCCAGCAAGGGCGGCTCCCTTGGCGTCGGCATTACTGCCGGAAAAGATGGCGCAGGGTTTACCGTTTCCGCCAGCGGTAACGCCGCGAAGGGCGGCGAGAAAGGTAATGGCACCACCTGGAAGGAGAGCACGCTTGATGCCGGGCAAAATGTCAGCCTAAGCAGCGGTCGCGACACCCTGTTGCAGGGCGCGCAGGTTAATGGCGACAAGGTGACGGCGGATGTTGGCCGAGACCTGACGCTGAGCAGCCTGCAGGACAGCGACACTTATAACAGCAAGCAGCAGAGCGTCAGCGGCGGGTTGAATTACACCTTCGGCAGCGGAGCGGGTGGCAGCTTCAGCTACAGCCGCGACAAGATGAAGAGCAACTACGACTCGGTGCAGGAGCAGACGGGTATCTTCGCTGGCAAAGGTGGTTTCGATGTTACGGTCGGCAACCATACGCAGCTGGATGGCGCGGTGCTTGCCAGCCGCGCAGAGGCTGACAAAAACCGGCTGGACACCGGTACGCTTGGCTTCACGGATATCGCCAACAAAGCGGATTACAAAGCCGAACACGTCGGCGGCGGGTTCAGCACCGGGAGAAGCATTGCCGGCAACGTGCTCGGCAATATGGCGAGCAACATGCTGACCGGGCTGGGCGGTAGCGGGCATGCCGAAGGCACCACGCAATCGGCGGTGGCTGACGGTACGGTGATTGTGCGCGATACCGCAAATCAGCAGCAGGATGTCGGCACGCTGAGCCGCGACACGGAACATGCCAACGGCAGCATCGACCCGATATTCAACAAGGAAAAAGAGCAACGGCGGCTGCAAACGGCACAGCTGATTGGCGAGATTGGTAGTCAGGTCTCGGATATTGTGCGCACCGACGCGAAGATCGCCGCGACGGAAAATGCTAAAGCCAGTATGCAACACGCGGATGAGAAAGACCGCGCGGCAGCCATCAGCCTGCTGCAGAAGGCAGGTAAGCCGGTCACTGATGAGGCCATCAGTGACCAGATGTACCAGACCTTCTATAACCGTGAGTTTGCGAAAACACAGCAGGGCACGGGCGGCAGCGTTCAGCGTGCCATCACCGCCACAACCGCCGCAGTGCAGGCGCTTGCCGGAGGCGATCTCAAATCAGCGATTGCTGGTGGCGCCGCACCTTACCTGGCGAATGAGATTGCCAGGTTAATTCCCGAAACAGATTGGCAAGCACGCGTGCTGGCCCACGCCGTGGTAAATGCCGCGCTGGCGGCAGCCAGCAAAAAAGATGCAGCGACCGCAGCGGCAGGAGCCGCCACCGGCGAACTGGCAGGGATAATTGCCGTTGACGCATACCATAAAACCGTTGGTGAACTGAGCGAGGAAGAGAAACAGACCGTTTCCGCACTGGCAACCCTGGCATCCGGCCTTGCCGGCGGCCTGGTGGGCGACAGCAGCGCAAGTGTGGTTGCCGCGGCGCAGGCCGGGAAAACGACGGTTGAGAATAACTATCTGAGTGATAAGGATATCACTACCTTTACTGAAAAGTACGCGAAGGCGAAAACGGATACTGAGAGAGAGCAACTACGGACAGAGCTGAATGACCTTGATGTTCAGCGGCAGAACAAAGCCTTGGCTATGGGGATTTCAGTAAACGATCAGACAGCTGAGCTGGAAAAACTCCGGCTGCTTGTTACATCACCAGAATGCGGAGAGCAGTGCCGTCAACTGGCTCAATACTCTATCTCTCAACTTGAGCCGGTGGTTAATGATACTGCATTACATCAACGTAACATTGTCAAAGCGGTTACAGCCGCTGCTATTATAGAATTTGTTGGCACCGCGGGTGTTAAATCAGGAAAGGGAACGTCCGCTCGTCCTGTGGGAGCGTCGGGAGCCTCGGCTATTGATGATATTGTTGCCGGAAAGGGAACGGCTCAGACAGGGAAACAAACAATAGGTGTACCTGCAACTCAGTCTAAAAATCCGCTAAATCCAGTACAACAATATGATGCTCACGGAAATGAAATTGTTTATCGCACTATGTCTGAAAAACAATACCAAATATTCAGGGAAACCGGTGTTATGCCAGCCACAACTGAGACCTCTGTTTCTCCGGTATTGGGATATTCGTCAAAATATGATGGAGTGACTGTAAAAATAGTGGTTAAGCCTGGCACATTCTCAGAGCTTGAAAAGATAGGCATTGCAGCAAATTCTGCAGCAGCAAAAGAATTACCTAACATGTCAACTCAGACAGGGAAATGGATGGATACTAATGCCCGATTTAAGGTTGAAGGTGGACAGATGACAACTCAGCTTGGACAAGGTAAAGGTATGGGAATATTCAATAATAATATTGTCCATTTCGAACAAGTTAAATGAAAGGAAAAGTTATGCTATTAAATTTGGAAGAAACAAAAATACCAATGAAAATGGTTTTTTTGTTATCAGAAGAATTAAAAATGAATCCCGGGCGAGTGGCTCTGACACAAGCTCTAACTTTAAACTCATCAAAACCAATGATGGGTCTTAAAGGTATTCATGGGCTTTTCGGTTCTCAGGAATGGTGGGATAGTATCAAAAAAGGAAAAATGCCTTTATTGTTCCAGTCTGGAATAATAAAGAGAGCTTATGTGGCAGGGCAAGACCCTTCTGATTTCAATAATACCATTGATTTACTACTTGATGATGGAACCACTCAGTCTGTTGGTATTTATACTAATAAAGAAATAGATGCCAATCTTTTTAAAGTGGGATATATGGCAAGTATTGTTTATGCTTTGGATGAAATGAAAGCACAACCAGATTTTGATGGGAGTATAAATTATTCAAAAACAGCTTTAGAAATGGCTGTTTCATTAAGACCAGTTGAATGAAAATTAACATTTTCTATGAAGGAACAAAAAAGATTCTAATTTTTTAAAATAGAATCTTTTATTGATTTTTCATATTTTCAATAATGTTGTGCAATTCCCACCATATTTAACGGTAATCGTTTAGACGATCGCCAACTTGGGATTGTTCTCTGTCATTCATTTACAGGCCGGATCACCAGTTGCCCGTGCTCAACCGCTACGGTAACTGGTGTATCGGTCACAAACCCCGCCTTTTCCAGTCAGTTGCCCTTGAGGTAAAAACTGGGGCAGGTCACCAGGATTAAACTAATCGCTTCTGGAAACCAATTATTATTCTTCTTACGAAAGCGAAGGATCAATATGGAGTAAGGTATGAAAAACTGAAAAAGTTACAAGACAAAATAATTCAGGGGGAAGAAAAGAATGAAAGTAAGTGATGAGAAGTTACGGCAATTTTTAGCGGGAAAAGAGAGCTAAAACTTATAGGAAATAGTCAATTGAAAAATATCACAGCTGCAGACGTTGTTGAACTGTTCAATGCTCACAGTGACATCGTGAATTTTGGCACTTCTGAGAATGTAGTAGATGACGATTGGATAAGAAAGGCAGAGAGTACTCTCGGAGTCAAGCTAACTCCATCGTATGTGTGGTTTTTGAAAAATTATACAGGTGGTGAGATTGGCGGAGAAGAAATATTTAGTATTTACGGGATTGAATTTGATCAAGTACGCGGGGGGGAGATATTGTATATCAATATCTAAATGATTTTAAAATTGGGTTGAATAAAAGTTATCAAATCGTTAGTAGTTATTGAAGTCAAGGGGTATCCTGAGATCAACCAGATCCAATATCATCCGCGAGGAGGAAGACACGGTGGTAGCTATAATAAGGTCTCAACTACAACGCAAGGTACGATCAAAGTTGTAGATCCTGCCTCTTATAAGCCAGGTGCTGGTGAAAAGGCCACGATCATAAATAGACCTTAAGAGTAGGTATATGACTAAATTTAAATGGGTTACTCAAGCATTTTCTCAACCCTTTGAAATACAGAAAAACTTATTTCCTCAGTTCGTAAATGCGGCCGATCAATTAGCTGTTGAATGGGAAGTAGCCTTGGATGAAATGGATGACTCAAGACTAGCGAACATTCAGAGACAGATGATCAAGGAGCTGGATGATTATATTTTATCAATTAGTGGGGCTGATAATCTTAAGTACTGGAACGACGATGCACTCTGTCACAGTCAGGAATGGGAAAAAATGAGAGGCCAGGCAAAGGCTATCCTGAATGTAATGGGATGGGATCACTCGATCCCGCCTGAAAGTGGGGTTATATATATAGGTGAGTAGTAAATCCCCGCCCTCAAAAGCCGGGATTTTAACTTTTTATGGTCGCTCTTCAACTGCGTCTCAATAATCAGCCGTCCCTTTTCAGCGGTACCACCACCTGCCCGGTGCTGAATTCCAGTGCTCCAGCCAGCGGCCTTAAATGGTGAGCTGCCGCAGCGGGTTAGGCTGACCCGGTTGGGCAGGTACCTTAGTCAACGTCGTGCTGGCAAAAGTGCATGTGAAACTGATCTTATCAACATATTATCAATGTCTGCTTCTAGCACAGAGCGGAAAAGCTAGCTTAACCTGGCTTACCCCCACTATTAAATAATAGTCAGTTAGCAATGCTGGTTTGTTTGCCTCATTTTTTAATTCACCAACCCGCGTAAACTCGCGGCTATATCACAGGTGACGATTTTTTTGATTGTTATAACAAATTTAGGCGAGACGTTTACAAGTGCCCTTCCTGCGGAAGAGTCATCATTGAAGATGAAACTGGATCTAATAAATTTAGCATCTATACAGATGAACCCTAATTAATTTTTTTGTTGAGAATAACTTTCTTGGAACAGAAGAAAATCATTTGCATGCTGTACAAAAACATGGTGCGGATGTTCTCTCCTGTAATGATGCTCTGACCTGTTTTCCGTGAAACAACACAGCTAAGTGATAAGATGGCAACTACTCCGCGTCAGAGCCAGAGACAATCTGAAAGTGATGTGGGGAAAGAGCTCTTTAGAAACACAGGATGAAATATCATGATAAAAAAATCTCTAATTGACGAACCTCATGACCTTGTACGATATGATGCCTGGGAAGCTCAATGGGAGGAGCCTGAGACATTAGGATTGCATGAATATATAAGTGAAAAATGCCATCCGGAGGATGTTTTAATTTACTCGCGTCTTTTTTTTCCTGAGTTCATCGTGGTTGATAACTGTGTCTTACTTTATGAAAGATACGAGGAAAACAACTTTCGGGCATGGAAACTAAAACTCTCGCAGAAAAATTCAGCTGTAGAGAAAATGTTAAACCACACTCATGTTTACGACCTTTTTGGGAGTATAGCTGATAATGTGTCAGACTCAGTTTTCAACCAATTATGTACCGTAATGAAATGCTCATGGAGAATGACGTTGAAAGAGATCTTCCCTGAAAAGGAATTTATTATAGAGTCATCAAATGACGACGCTGAATATGGGCCAACTCTTACTTTTTATCAAAAAGATTAATATATAGAGGGGGTAAATAATGGGTGGGTATTCAGTTTTTATGCTTGTCTTTCGATAATTACCTTGCTTTCGTTAACCTGATGCAGTTCTGTTACAACAGCAAAAAGAATAAAATTTTTATTGTGAGGCAATTCCGTGGGGGCAGTTATAATTTTCAGTCAGGATAATACTGTAGAGAAAATTGAGGATAAATTTAAATCTACATATGTCAATAGCAGGTATTGGGATGCATTCGGCGATCTTCTGGATGCGGTTTTTTCGCCGGGCTACTCTAAATTACATGAGATGGTTAAATGTGAGGAAGGCGAGTATTTGAAGTTCTATTCATTTGCTGAACTTAACAAGCAGGATTTTAACTTGGCTGTCAGGTTAATTAGAGAATATATTTCAGAGCAAAAAAATCCAACAGAATGGCAGAGGATGGCTCAGATTGTTTGGAAAGAGATTGCTGAGCCTTATATTGTTCAGGACGACCGTTATGAACGAAGGTAATTTAATTTTTAGCCAAGTGCTATTTTTGAGAGTAATACAATGAGCGACATCATAAAGGCTGTAAGCATATTATCGACCGTCAGGCTTACTCAGGCCCTTTAGCGCAACTGTACATTGGAGGATCTCCGGGGTGCATCATTTCTAATGTATATCTTGTAAAAAAAACGGAGTGTTCGGGTGAGATAAATATTATTTTTGGTGTTCCATATCGATTTACAATGTGGATAGCACTCACTTCTTAATGGCGTGAAATTCATAAGAATAATTGGTTTTATTTTCTCGTAAATTAGAATGTTTATCCTGATGATGTATGCGATTTTCACTGGATCACTAATAAGAAAATAGTGCTCATTCACGAGCAACTCCCTGAGTTACCAGTGCACGATTTAGATATTTATCTTGATATCTTAAATGATGCTATTTTGTCCTGGGTTGATGATGATAAGCATGAACCAGAAGTGTGCTTTAGCTTATCCGATAAAGAAAAAATTGAAAATATCACTATAGCTACAAAATAAAATAACAAGACACAGATTATTTGAGCGTTATGTTGACGAAAGCTCGAAGAGCGTGGGAACTTTACTGGGTTTCCATAGACTGATGGGAAACAGATAAACAAATCAACAGTTACTGAATATAAATTTAAAAAAAAAGGTGCCAGTAAATGATTAAGTATAATTTAAATATAACGGATTGCTATCCCCAAGTGATTTGCCTGGATAATAACATTGGTTTGAAATCATATTTTTCAATTTTAGATATCATTAATAAAAAAGAAAACTCATCTATTTTGTTGAACAATATGGTTATAAATATTGATGATGAATTATGGTATGGCGTAATAACTAAAACAAATAGCAATAGTATTGTGGCTAGAGCTTTGAATAGCTTAGATATTGATGGCTTAGATATTTTTACTTTAATGATGCAACGAGCAGAGTTAACGATTTCAGGAATTAAATGTGTGTATATTAAGTTATCGACTGATACCGATAACTATTATCACTCCATAGGGAATGAGTTTTGTGTTGGAGATAAGCACATATGGCTTGCTGGCTACTGCTCTGATTTCGAAAATACGACAATTAATATAATGTTAGTTTTTGATGGGGAAATTCATTTAAACTTCCATGAATCAGATATAGTTATTGAGTCGATCAATTTCAATAGCCATATTAATTTTTATAATGTAAATGACTTTAATAAAGCCAATGATTCTTTTATATCTTTGAAAAAAACAAGAATAGAAAATTTAGGTTTTAATAATGTAAAGTCTGAGCTCTTAAGGTTTGATAATAATATTAAATATTTCGATTATAGCGAAACTGGAAACGTTGCGATCAAAAACTATAATGTTTAATAGTTGACAGTAATTATCAAAGCAAATTTAGAATAGCGTTAACTTACAGATCTAAGAAAAAGTTATGAAAAAAAGAATGGATTGCGAGAAATCTTGCACAAAACAGTACCGTGCAGGGAAGTTTATCCCTGAGTTCGTTAGTGACCCTCATCAACTGACAGTTGATTGGGAAGTTGCACTGGATAATATTGACCCTAATGAGTGATAATTGGCAAGCTTGTCTGATTTCGTAAATTATTCTGGCGCAACTACAGAGGGTACACTGTGAATAAAAAATTTATTCTACTTCTTACAAGTCATCATTAACGCGTATGAAAAATTTAAAGTGGTTAGAAACAACAAAAAACTATTTTTATCAAAATGATGGCAGGGATTTATATGATATTGTTTATTTGGTTTTATCACTAAATAAGATGAGTTATATCGCCTTTTTGAAACGAGCTAGCGAAGGGTATGGATGTTCCCCATCAGAAGGATGCGGTTATTCGCTAGATCAAAATTGGGATGTTCCTGAAGATTTTAACGAAGTCAGCTTTATGTTTGGGGACTATGAAAGTTCAGCAATTTCTCCTCAAAAATTTGTTGAGTTAATGTCCTTTCTCTCTCGAAGTTATGTCAAAGAGTACCAGGATGATGAAGGGTTAGTAATGATTTATTTAACCAGGATTCAAGAGCGTTATCAGCCGTTTTGCTAAAAGCAGCGATCCAGGCATTAGCGGTAATAAACGCTAAATATCCCCCTTTAAACCAAAAGCAGATAAATAGCGATAGTATGACTAAATTTTTAGATGAGCTTGAAAAGAATTGTGGCGCTAAGATTGAGCGAAGTGATGCGCGTGTTGTTCCCGGCACAGAAAAAGTTGATGGTTTAGAAATCGTCTATTTCTCTGATGATGGGAAAAGTAAATTTAGCAAACAGTTCGATAACCTCACTGCCTCTGTATCACCAAGAAGTGCTAAGAGTGGAGGCAGAAATGATCGAGGCTGTTCTATCACTATACCTGAAGGCCTCACTTTCTATGCAATAGGCTATCATGGCGATCTGGAAGGCTGGCGTAAAGATATCGAAACTGGCGCGCATGGGCTTGGCCTGTTGCTCGCCCATATTGAAAATGATCGGTTTGTGATCTCTGATGGACGTTCTTTCGCATTATCTGAATGTGTGATCAAATTTACGTAGTTTTTGTCGGGTTGGTTTTCATCTCTTCGCATTTGGAATTACTCAGGTGAAAATCGGCTCGTCTTGACGCAACCCGTCATAAAGATGATCAGGATGACGATGAGTAGCCGTCACTCCTGAATATACTCATACGGCACATGCGCCGTTAACCAAACCCCATTATCCGCCTGATAAAATTTATAGCCCTTCTCATACATATCCACGGCTTTAATTTTTAATAACACTGGCTTTCCATAACGTTGCCCGACCTGAATTGCCGTATCTTCATCAGAGGAAAGATGTACATACTGGCGCGACAAAGGGAGTAGGCCTTGATCTCTGATTTGAACGATAAAGCGAGTTGCAGTGCCGTGATACAAAATATCTGGAGGCATTTTCTCTACGTAAGTGATATTGACCTGTTGAGTAGAGTGCCCCTGAGCCGCGCGAATGCGTAAGCCATCTTCTGAAATCGTAAAGCGTTTCTTTTCACTGCTTTCAACAACGTCGAAAATAAGATCTTTATCGAGTGCATAGCCTTTATTACCAGCACGCAGGATAAGATCGTCTATAACTGCCCAGCCCTCTTTATCCAGAGATAGCTCAATGGCTTCTGGTTCATGGCGCAAGACATAACTTAAGAATTTACTGGTGTCGGTACTCTTTTTGCTCATAACTTACTCTCAAATAATCCCTGCCGTTAAACCAGAAGGCCACTGCTGCAAAGCTCATAATTTTATTATGACCGCTGTTTGTCACTCATTATGTCGCGGCACTTCTGCTGGTTTTCTTTGATCGCTGCCTGCTGCTGCGCGCTGAGCGACGTCCAGGTATCGATCATCCGTGTGCCCAGCGCGGAGATGTAGTGATTTTTACGTAATGCGTAATCGGAGTTGCCGCCCTCGATAATGTTTTCCATATCACGGGCAAAATTCTGTGAATCGTCATGATCGATGGTGCAGAACACCGCGCGGTAATAGCTCTCTTCCTCTTCGGAGTAGTGCGGCGTTAGCCAGTAGGCGACAGCGCCAACCAGCGCGAGCAGTGGAATGATAAAGC
The DNA here is from genome assembly GCF_003864115.1 of Kosakonia sp. CCTCC M2018092. Classification (NCBI taxonomy): domain Bacteria; kingdom Pseudomonadati; phylum Pseudomonadota; class Gammaproteobacteria; order Enterobacterales; family Enterobacteriaceae; genus Kosakonia; species Kosakonia sp. CCTCC M2018092. Next base: position 3,678,661 of record NZ_CP034225.1, on the reverse strand, counting down.
GTAATTTTTTTAACATTATTGAGTTCAGCAAGAAAAATTGAGCGGGTAGTGTAGCTGAGCCGAAAAGAGAATGTAAAAACGAAGCCCAAACAAAAGCATCACTGGCAGAAATGATTTCCCTCTCGCCGAAACTGATGGATTGCCAGGCACGAGATAATTTATCCCCACTCCCTCAGCTAAAAACCGTCATAGCCACTCGCAACAAAGCCGTGTAGCTTACTCAAAACTTCTTCTGCTCAGGATGCGGTATTGATCACTCAAGCTGAAGCCATTGAGATCGCCAGAGCCTATGCCGCGCAGAGCCGACGCGGGTGGGATGAGTACGCCCATCACGCTACGGTCATCACCTTATACGGCGAACCGGTGTGGATGATCGCCACCACTGATGTCGAATACTCCACGGAGCTTCCGTGGCTGATGACCCATCTGCCAAACCCCCGCTATTACTACATCAGCATGGTCGAGGCGAAATGTATCGCGGTGGGCCACCGGGTGAATCAGTATCAGCGCGTACTCTAACTTACCAGCCACTCTTTAAAATCCCCCGTGAATATACCGGGCGCAGTAGCAAACTGGAGCAGGCAGATGAAAGTTATTCTCGTACGCCACGCACAAACGCAATGGAACCGCGCGGGCATGATTCAGGGCCAGCAGGACAGCCCAGTCACCGAACGCGGCGAGCGGGAAACGGCGGCATTACTCGCTGCATTAAAAGATGAAGGTTACGCCGCAGAGTCTGTTTTTAGCTCACCGCTCGCGCGGGCGCGCAGCATGGGTGAACAACTCGCCGCGCTTTTTCAGGCGCCGCTGGTGATTGATGTCGCGCTGATGGAGCAGTCATTCGGATGCTACGAGGGGCTTTCCACGCAGGATTTGCGGGCTGAATGTCCCGCTGAAGCAGATGCATTATTCGCGCACGATGCCGCATTCTGCCCGCCTGGCGGCGAATCGCTGGCGCAGGCGGTTCAGCGCATGCTGGCGTTTTTACAGCTTCAGCACACTCGCGCGGCGCATAGAACCCTCTGCGTTGTCTGCCATGGGCACGTCACTCAGGGGCTGCTGGCGCTGCTGAAGGATGGGAGCCTGGAGAACTTCGCCCGCTATGCCCAGCCCAATGCGAGCTACGCAGTGTTAGAAATGGCAGAAGAAAAATGCGAGGTGCTGCGCTGGGGCGTGGCGACTCACTTACGTACGCTGGACGCGTAAAGGGTTATCGTAGATACGTTCCGCTCGCCGCAAATCCTCCAGCGTATCAATATCCTGAATAATCCCCGCATCCTTCAGCGGCAGATCCAGCACCTCGCCGCGCGCTCTTGCCTGCTGCACAATGCTTTTCGCGCCGCTATCGCCAGTTAATGACCATAGGGCAGGGAAGTAGCATCGCGAAAAGGCCACCGGGTGGCCCTGGTGCTGCTGATGCCACGGCACCACCAGCAGTTTTTCACCTAACCCGTCGGCGACGCGCAGCAACGATTCCGGGGCGATCAGCGGCAGGTCGGCGGGCAGAATCAGCCAGCCGGAGGCGTTCGAAGTAGCGTTAACGCCCAGCGCGATAGAGTTGCCCATCCCGCCCGTGCCGCCCACAGGGCGAACAAGGTGCCAGCTGAGACCGGCGCGCTCTACTGCATGGATAACGTGCTCTAATACCGTGCGCTCACCGAGCAGCGTATCAAGTTTATGGCGTTGCGCGCCGGAGGCAAGAAAGCGTTCGCCGTGGCCTGCGGCAAGAATAATTACCACTGGATCAACCATCAGCTTTCGTCCGCTGCAAGCTGTGCAGCAGCCACATCCGCCAGCACTGAGAGCGCCAGCGAACGCGCATCGCGCGCTTTCGGGAAAATACCAATCGGCGCTTTGATGCGCGCAATATCCGAGGGCGCAAAGCCAATCTCACTGAGCTTCTGCGTGCGTTTTTGATGGGTGCGATAGCTGCCGAGCGCGCCGATGTAGAAAGGCTGCGCGCGGAGCGCCGCCTGCAACACCGGCAGTTCCCGGTGCAGATCGTGCGACAGCAGGATCACCGCCGTCTGCGCGTCGATCTGCGCGCCATCCGTTAGTGTCTCGATAAGCTGCACATCGTAGCCCGACGCGCGGGCGAGGCAGGCAGTAGCCTGCGCCTCAATCGAGCGACCAAACACCATCACCCGTACGCGCGGGCGGTAGGCGACGGTAAAGATCTCCTCATGCCAGCCGCTTTCGGTCACACCGGTAACGCACTCAAGCTGTTCACGAGCCGGATGGTAGCGCAGCGCGGCGGGCTGGCGCTGCGCAAGCAGGTTCAGCACCGCCAGCAGCGGTTGCGCGCTACGCAGGCGATGAATATGCAGCGTGATGCCACCGCCGCAGGGGAGCACAATGTCGAACCACGGCGAACCATCGCCGTAGCGCACTACGCGATCTTCAAAGCAGGCGAGTGCCGCCATTGCTTCAAAGGCGGCGGCAGACTCCACGCAGCCGCCAGAGACGAAGCCGCAATAGCCGCCATCTTCGCGTACCACCATCTGCGCGCCCGCCGCGCGAGCTGCGCCGCCGCGAATGGCAGTCAGCGTCACCAGAGCCGTCTCCATGCCTGCGCCGATCGCATCGACGGCGAAGCGCAAAATCTCTTCGCTGTCATCCGTGAGCAGCGCCTGCTGAGGCGTCAGCAGCGTTTCATCTGCCGTGTCGGGAGCCAGAATGGTCTGCTGCATAACGTCTCCTCAGGCCATATCCGGTAAGGCGTCGAGCAGCTTATCGAGCGTGACCGGGTAATCCCGCACCCGCACGCCGGTCGCGTTGTAGATCGCATTAGCAATCGCCGCGCTGACGCCGCACAGCCCCAGTTCGCCCACGCCTTTGGCCTTCATCGGCGAGGAGATGGGATCGGTATCGTCGAGGAAGATCACCTCCTGCTCAGGCACGTCGGCATGTACCGGCACCTCGTAGGTCGCCATATCGTGATTGACGAAGTAACCCTGGCGCGTATCGACCGCCAGCTCCTCCATCAATGCGCCGCCCAGCCCCATCGTCATCGCGCCAATCACCTGGCTGCGCGCAGTTTTCGGGTTGAGGATGCGCCCGGCGGCACACACCGCCAGCATGCGGCGTACCCGCACTTCACCGGTTGCCGCATCGACGGCGACCTCAACAAAGTGTCCGGCAAAGGTCGATTGCTGATACTGCTCATCCAGATCGCCAAACTCAATGGTATCTTCCGCGCTGAGCGCGCCCGCAGCTTTTAGCGGTGCACTGCGCTCGCCCACGCTTACCGTCTCATCAGCGAACACCGCTGAAGCGGCATCAAAGCCCAGTTTTTTGGCGATGGCTTCACGCAGTTTGACGCAGGCGGCATAAACGCCAGCGGTAGAGGTGTTGGCACCCCATTGCCCGCCGGAACCGGCAGAGACCGGGAAGCTGGAGTCGCCAAGGCGCACCTCAACGTGTGACAGCGGCACGCCGAGCATCTCGGCGGCGGTTTGGGCAATGATGGTGTAACTGCCGGTGCCGATATCGGTCATATCCGTCTCCACCGTCACCCGGCCTGCGTCGTCGAGGTGCACGCGCGCGCCGGATGGGGCGAGCAGGTTGTTACGAAAGCCCGCCGCGACGCCGTAGCCCACCAGCCACTCTCCGTCCCGCGTCTGGCCGGGCGTGGCATTGCGTTGCGACCAGCCAAAGCGATCCGCGCCGCTGCGCAGGCACTCCACCAGCTGGCGACGTGAGAAGGGGCGCTGTGGATCTTTCGGATCAACCTGCGTGTCGTTGAGAATGCGGAACTCAACCGGATCGATCCCGGCTCGCTCTGCCATCTCATCAATGGCAATCTCCAGCGCCATCAGGCCGGGCGCTTCACCCGGCGCGCGCATGGCGTTGCCCTCGGGTAAATCGAGGGTCGCCAGCCGTAAACCGGTATGGCGATTGGCACCCGCATAGAGCAGCTCGGTCTGGTTCACCGCCGTCTCCGGCGTGCCGCCCGGCAGGTTGCCGGACCAGCTGTCGTGCGCAATGGCGGTGATTTTTCCCTGCCGATCGGTGCCGATGCGAATGTGCTGAATGGTTGCAGGGCGATGGGTGGTGTTATTGGGGATCATCGGGCGCGGCAGCATCACTTTTACCGGGCGCTGCAAGGCGCGAGCGGCGAGGGCAGCCAGCAGCGCATCGCTGCGCAGGAAGAGTTTGCCGCCAAAGCCGCCGCCGATGTAGGGCGAGATGATGCGCACATTCTCTTCCGGCAGATTGAGGGTGGTAGCCAGATCGGTCCGGCACCAGGCGACCATCTGGTTGGAAGTCCAGACCGTCACCTTATCCCCTTCCCAGACGGCCATCGAGGCGTGCGGCTCCATCGCCATATGGCTCTGATCCGGCGTGGTGTAGATGGCGTCGAGTTTCACCTCGGCGCTTGCCCAGGCAGCGTCAAAATCGCCGCTATTTTTGTCCGGCGTGCTCTCCGGGGCGCTGTTGACCGCCGGTTTCTCCGCCGCCAGATCGTAGCCACCGCTTTCGCGCTGGTAAGTGACGTCCACCAGCCCGGCGGCGGCGCGCGCCTGCTCAAAGGTTTCAGCCACCACCAGCGCAACGGCCTGGTGATAGTGCTCAATCTGCGGGCCGCCAAGCAGCGTGGCGGCGTTGCGCTCGCCTTTGCCCAGCGGGCCGGCGTTATCGGCGGTGATAATCGACAGCACGCCCGGCGCGTTGCCAGCCGCATCGCAGTTAATCTCGCTGATTTTGCCTTTCGCAATCCCCGCGCTGACGATATAGCCATAGGCGACATTGGGCAGTACATCATGCCATTCGTAGGCGTAGTGGGCGCGGCCGCTCACTTTTAGCGGGCCGTCGATGCGGTCATGGGGTTGACCGACCACTTTCAGTTGATCGATCGGGTTCTCGCCTGCCGGTTTCTCAAATTTCATCATTTACGCCCTCGCTTCTGACAACACCGAGGCGAGCGTGCGCTTCGCCAGCGTCAATTTAAATGCATTCTCAGCCGTGGGCTGCGCGGCGGCGAAGAGCTTGTCATACACCGCCTGCGCCCCCTGCGGCAGTGCCGCATCCGCTTCGGCTAGCCGCCACGGTTTGTGGGCAACGCCGCCGATAGCCACGCGCCCGCTGCCGTCCGGGTGGACAATTGCCGCCACGGAGACCAGCGCAAAAGCGTAAGAAGCGCGGTCGCGCACTTTACGGTAGATATGCGTTCCGCCCGCAGGCGGCGGCAGGGTGACGGCGACAATCAGTTCGCCGGGCTGCAACACCGTCTCCAGATGCGGCGTGTCGCCCGGCGCGCGATAAAACTCTGCCAGCGGGATCTGGCGTTCGCGACCGTCCGGGTTGACGGTCTCGACAACCGCATCAAGCAGCTGCATGGCAACCGCCATATCGCTCGGATGGGTGGCAATGCAGGATTCGCTGGCACCGACTACCGCAAGCTGACGGCTGTAGCCGCCAAGCGCCGCGCAGCCGCTGCCCGGCTGGCGTTTGTTGCAGGGCTGATTGGTGTCGTAGAAGTAGGGGCAGCGCGTGCGTTGCAGCAGGTTGCCTGCGGTCGTTGCCTGGTTACGCAACTGTCCGGAAGCCCCGGCGAGCAGGGCGCGCGAGAGCACGGCATAATCGCGGCGCACGCGCCCATCGGCGGCGAGATCGGTGTTGCGCACCAGCGCGCCAATGCGCAGGCCGCCTTCATCGGTCACTTCAATGCTATCGAGCGCCAGGCCATTAACGTCAATCAGATGGGTCGGCGTCTCAATCTCCAGCTTCATCAAATCAAGCAGGTTAGTGCCGCCCGCGATAAATTTCGCCCCCTCTGTGCGCTGTGCGCTGGCAGCCGCTTCGGCAGGGGTGGTGACCCGCTCATAGGTAAAGGTCTTCATGATTTCTCCCCGGCGGTCTCTTTAATCGCCGCCAGCATGTTGGCGTAGGCGCCGCAGCGGCAGATATTGCCGCTCATGCGTTCACGGATCTCATCTGCCGTCATCTCCGGCGGGGAGACAAGATCGAGGGTCACATGGCTCGGAATGCCTTGCTCAATCTCTTTTAGCATGGCAACGGAGGAGCAGATCTGCCCCGGCGTGCAGTAACCGCACTGGTAGCCATCATGTTTGACAAAGGCCGCCTGCATGGGATGGAGATCGTCCGGCGAACCGAGGCCCTCAATGGTGGTGACGTCGGCATCCTGCTGCATTACCGCCAGGGTGAGGCAGGAGTTGATGCGTCGCCCGTTGACGATCACCGTGCAGGCGCCGCACTGGCCGTGGTCGCACCCTTTCTTGGTGCCGGTGAGATGTAAACTTTCACGCAGCGCATCCAGCAGCGTGGTACGGGTATCAACCTCAAGCTGTCGGCGCTCGCCGTTAACAGTTAAGGACAGCGGGATCATTTCCGGGGCGCGGTGCGCGTCCGGGTTGTTGCCTTGGTTGCTCATACCAGGCCTCCAGTCATCAATGCGGGTGAATAAAAAAGGGGTGTGCTTATAACGGCGTTATCGTTTTTTTAAGCCTTAAGCATAGACGGCACTCTGGAGAGGATTACTCCTAAATCATCGGCGCGGGAAAAACGGGGGAAAAGAGGGGGGAGAGACGGGCGGCAGCGATGGCCGCCCGCAGAGAAATCAGTGATGCAGCATCTCGTCGACGATCTGCGCTTTAGTCATATTGTAGGGGTAGTAAGTTGGCCAGTTATCCATCTCTTTCAGCAAGGCTTCCTGGGATTCACTGCCCATGAAAATGTGGAAATGCTGGGACTGGCGCGGCGCGATGGTGTGGTCGCTGAATTGCACATACTTCGGCGCTTTGGAGTTTGCGTCTTTACACTCAAACAGATAGCGCACGCCCTTTTTGCCGGAAGCGTAGGTCAGGATCTTGTAGCCAGCATAATCATAGCGGCAACTGTTGACGGTTTTGCCGGTGTGAAACTCCATCACATTGTTTTCAATGCCGATCATATCGACATCGGTGGCGTAACCCTTTTTGTAATAGTCGCGGTACTCCTCCACCGTTTTATCGCCGTGCTGTGCCTTTTTCTTCAGCACCGGATCGAGATCGCCGCTCAGCAGATAAGGGTTAATGGATTGCCAGACGCCATCCCAGTCAGAGAGCGGGCGGTCCTTCACATCTTTATCATCAATAATCCCTTCGCTCGCTTTACGCTCCACTTCCGTCAGCGGTTTGCCGTGGTGGTGCCCATGGGCAAAGCCCTGCGTGCTCATCAGCAGCGCGCCCATCGCCAAAGCAAAAGCCGTTTTCTTCATCATCGGTATCACTCCCTGGTTACGTTTGTCATAAATTGAAATGTTATATTATAACAAAAGCAAATGCCAGCCCCGGCAGAGCCGCTCGCGGCGGGCAGGCGGCAGGCTGTGTGATTAGTACACTAAACGCAGCCGTAAAATAAATTTAGCCTCCCGCTGCGCTATTTTTTCTCGGCTAACCAGTGGGATAGAAGAGATAAAAAATATGCATTACATAAACGCGATATTAATTAACGGCTGCGCTTTGACATAAATTATGTTTATAGCCAGACTTAATCATGAAAGGCGATTGATATGACGCTGATGTCATATTGATTATATTTGAAACGACAGATGGAGAAATAACATGGCCGAGCATAGAGGCGGTTCCGGTAATTTCGCTGAAGATCGTGAAAAAGCCTCAGAAGCAGGGCGTAAAGGCGGACAGCAGAGCGGTGGGAACTTCAAAAACGACCCAGAGCGCGCGTCCGAAGCCGGTAAAAAAGGCGGACAGAATAGCAACAGCAGCAATAAAAAATAGTGGTGCCGTTGCTGTTTTAACCTGAAGTTTAAAATCTAATTTTAAACGCCAGCGAGTCGGAAACGGCTCGCTTAATTATTTGTACGGTTTTTAAATTCCAAAAGAAATAAAATTAATTCCCTTGGTTAATTATTTTCCTGTGCGACTACAGGCAAAAAAAATCCCTCAGGTACAGGAAATCCGATCTGCGCCTGAGGGTATGCAAATGCATCTTCGTTACTAACAATGAGTTGGCAAGCTATGCACAATTGGGCATCAGCATAAGCTGCTAAAACCCGCATTTGTAATGAAATTTTACGCTGCTCACGAATAAATTATTTCATGAACAAATATTTGAAAATACGCCATTTTTAGCTATGCGGGCGGCTTTTTGAACCGATTCAGCTTAATTTTTCTCCGCCAATGCCTGTTTTTTAATCCTCTGCCGCCTGGTTTAGCCTGCAAGGCTTAGCTATATTTACTAAACATTCATTCGCAAAAGGAGGTTTTGTGCTCACTATTGAAAAAGACGATCCACGCGAAGCGCCGGAATCCGGCGACAAAAAACCGCAACCGGTTAAAAAATAGTTAAAAGGTCGCTTCGGCGACCTTTTTTATTGCGCGCTAGCTCGCAGTTTTTTTTCGAGGCAAATGATAGTAATTCTCATTAATCGCTGCAGGGGAGAGGTGGCGAAGGGAAAGTCAAAAGGAGAGAGAGATGACAGAGAAAAGCTTACAGGAGTTTCTGCACACCGAGCCGGATTGCATACTTGAACACGTCGCCCGGCACTACCAGACCACGCTGCTGGAAGTGGTGCGGCAGTTACCTGGCAGCAAAATGATTGCCGGTGCGCACTTTGACGACGTATGGCAAGAGGTCACCACCTGGGGCACGGTGCTGCTCCTGATCCACACCGAAGATGTGATCCTGGAGTGCAGCATCGCTCTTCCGCCGGGATTTTACAGCCACGGTTACTTCAACCTGCAGGGCAAAGAGCAGGTATCGGGCCATATCAAGGCCGATCACTGTCGCCATATCGCGTTTATTGAACGCAAATTTATGGCGATGGACGCCGCCACCATCCTCTTTTTCAACGCCGCAGGCAGCGCGATGCTAAAAATTTTTGTTGCCCGTGACGATCGCCACCAGCTTATTCCACAGCAGCTGGCAGCGTTCCGCGCGCTGAAGCAGGCCTTCGCGCAGTAGGTTACTCGCTGCGCTTTTCCACATGACCAAGCGGTTTTTCCGGGAAGCAGCAGTCGCGCACGCGGCGTTTTAGCTCTGCGGCATCGGGAAAGCCGCCCTCTTGCTTGCGATCCCAGATAACGCTGCCATCGGCTTTGATGACAAAAATGCCGCCGGTGCCGGGAATAAGCGTCACGGATCCTAAGTCGGTATTGAAGGTGTGGAGCAGTTCTTGCGCCATCCAGCTGGCGCGCAGCATCCAGTTGCATTGCACACAGTAGTGCAGCGTGATGGCAGGTTTAGTGGGCATCATCTCGTTACCAGAAGGGAAAAGGGTTCACAAAGTGTAAGCAATATGTTGGCATTATGAAATCGTTGCAAGTGATAATAGTTATCATTACTATCTTGCCCATAACAGAGAGCTGATGCCTGGCCCGGGCGGCTGGTGTACGGTTCCGCTGATTTCTGGGAGTTGATGTGAGCCGGATGATAATAATTCAAAGGCACACACACTTATGACGACTACACCTTTTTGCCAGCTACGTTTCAGAAACCGCGTGCTGGTCACCTCACTCCTGACAACGCTTACGCCCACCGCGGCCTTTGCGGCTGAAACCGCACCACGCGATGAACAAGATCGCGCCGAAGAGATGGTCATTACCGCGCCTGCGCCACGTCTCAAAGCCGGGAGCGATCGCGCCATCACTGCTGACGCTCTGCAACGCAACGGGGCGAATGATTTTGGCACCATCATGCGGTATGAGCCGCTGATTGGTGCTACCGGGGCAGGGGGCGGTTCCGGCAACGGTAAGAGCGGCTTCGACCGCGGCGGTTACACCGGCTATAACATTCGCGGCCTTGAGAGTAACCGCGTCGGCATTGATGTTGATGGCATTCCCCAGCCGGAGGCCACCGGACGCAGCTACGCCGGGCGCGCCGGGCTTAACACCTTCGGCATTGGCCGCGACTATATCGACCCCTACCTCTACGGCAACGTGGCGATCCAGCCGGGCGCAACGCCTGCGGAACAAGCCAACACCGCCATCGGCGGCAATGTCTCGTTCCGGCCAAAATCTGCCAATGACTACCTGCAAGGGGCGAAGCACTACTACGCGGGTTACCAGAGCGATTATGACTCCAGCGATCGCAGCTGGCACAACGGCGTAACGGCCGCGGCAGGCGATGAACGCGTGCGCGGCATTGTGGTTTACAGCCGCCGCGATGGTCAGCAAACGCGTAACAACAGCGACAGAGTCGGGGCTTACCCCGCTAACTGGCACTCCGATGCGCTGCTGCTCTCCGGGATCCTGCAAGCCTCCGAAGTGCACAAACGGACCTATACAGCGGAGTACTACAACAAAACGACCCATAGCCACTTTGACGCCTGGAACCGTGACGGCAGTGCGATTATTGGCAACGCTCAGCAGGGTAGCTACACCCGGCGCTGGGCCATCAGCCTGAAGGATGACTGGACACCGGTCGATGCGTGGGTCGATAGCGCTTCGACAAAGATCTATCTACAGCGCACCCAGGCGCACGACGCTACGTGGATGCCGGACAGCACCACCCGTATTCCCGGCACCGTCTACTCCAGTTACGACACCGATAGGATAGGCATTCAGCATGCGCTGGCGAAAAGCATCGGCCGCCACGATCTGCGTGCTGGTTTTAATGCCAGCGCCAGCAAAACGCAGCGCCCGTTCCACCAGCAGCCAATGCCGAACGCGCGCAGCGCGATCATGCAGCCTGAAGCGGACAGTAAAAGCGAGATCCTCGGCGCATTTGTGCAGGATCAGATCAATTTTGCCGCCGGAGAGCACAACTTTGCCCTCATTCCCGGCATACGCGTAATGTACCAGTCGATGAAACCGGAGAACCTCGGCAGCCTGACTACCAGCAGCAGCGTGCTGAATACCCGGGATGTCTCTGCGCTGTACCACCAAAACAGCGACACCGAGTGGCTGCCGTCACTCACCTTCCAGTATGAGCTCACGCCCCGTTTGCTGAGCTATCTGCAATACCGGCGCGGGGCGCAGTTCCCCAATGCCAGCCAGCTCTATGGCTCCTGGAATCTCGGCTCTAACTATGCCGGGCGCGCGCAGTACGCACTGATCGGCAACGCGGCGCTAAAAACCGAAACCAGCGATAACCTCGAATGGGGGCTGAAAGGCGAAGTGGCAGAAGGCGTCACGCTGCGCGGTGCGCTCTTCTACAACAGCTACAAAAACTTTATTGCTTACACCCGCTATCGCCGCGCCGACAACCCCGGCAACTTTGCCAACGTGCCGTCGAACATCTACACCAGCTATCAGGCGGAAAACCGCGATAAAGCCTTTATCTATGGGGGGGAAATCAGCGCCACGCTCGATGTCGGCAGCTGGGTTGAGCAGGCTGAAGGGCTGCACGCAACCCTCGCTTATGGCTACGCCGAGGGACAAGCCAAATCGCGCTACATGGGCGACGCCTATCGCGATCTCGACAGCGTCGCGCCGATGAAAGCGATTGTCGGCCTCGGCTGGGACGATCCGGCCAAACGTTACGGCACCGCGCTGACCGCCACCTTTGTCAAAGGTAAGCGCGCCACCGCAACCAGTCGTGAAACCTATCAAAACAGCGGCGAGCCGATCGCCACCGCCAGCAGTAGCTATATGCGCGTGCCCGGTTACGGGGTTGTCGACCTTAGCGCCTGGTGGCAGGTGGCAAAGCAGGTGAAGGTCAGCGGCGGCATCTACAACCTTACCAACCGCAAATACTGGGATTACCTCAGCAGCCGGACGCAGGAGATGCGCACTCTCCAGGATAGCTATGACAACGCGTTGGCCGTGATGCCAGGGCGCAGCTGGCAACTTGGCGTCAATATTGATTTTTGACCCGGCAGCCTCTTTACCCCCGGCGCGCGCCGGGGATGTTAAGACACATAAAGGACGTGAAAAATATGCCTGTATCTTCAAAAGATTACGCTGCCATCTGGCAGGAGTACCAGTTAATCAGAGCGCTTGAACCGGCAAAAAGCGCCAGAGATATCGCGTTCCAGCTGGCGATAAGCGAAGCGGAGCTGGCCGAAGCGCGCGTTGGCTACGATGCGGTGCGCCTGGAGGGGACGGTGCGCCATATCTTCAAGGCGCTGGAGAGCGTCGGCGAAGCCAAAAGCATCTGTCGTAATGAATATGCGGTTCATGAGATGACCGGGCGCTTCACCAATCAACATATCAGCGATCGCGCCGGGGTGGTGCTCAACCCGCGCGGTCTCGATCTGCGCCTCTTTATGAGCCAGTGGGCCTGCGCCTACTCCCTGCGTGAGCAGGGGGCAAGAGGCGAGCGGCGCAGTATTCAGTTTTTCGATCACCAGGGCGATGCACTGCTGAAAATCTACGCCACGCCCTACACCGATGGCGGTCAGTGGGATGAAGTCGTGGAGCGTTTTAGCGTGCGGCGTCAGGTACCGCTCTCCATTTACGCGCCCGAGAGCAAATTTTACGACGAAGCGCCCGATGGAGAGGCCGTTGACCACGACTGGCGGGAGATGACCGATGTGCACCAGTTCTTCAATCTGCTGCGCAAGCACAACATCTCACGCCAGCAGGCGTTTCGGCTGGTGGGCGACGATCTTGCCTGTCAGGTCAGCAACGACGCGCTGCCCGCCCTTCTGCAACAGGTGCAGCAGGAGGGGAATGAAATCATGATCTTTGTCGGCAACCGCGGCTGCATACAGATTTTTACCGGTGCGCTGGAGAAGTGCGCACCGGTGGGCGACTGGCTGCGGGTGATGAATAAGATCTTTACCCTGCACCTGCGCGAAGCGGGGATCCACGAAAGCTGGGTAACGCGCAAGCCGAGCGCGGATGGGCATGTCACCAGCCTGGAGCTGTTTGCCGAAGATGGTACGCAAATCGCGCAGCTTTATGGTCAGCGCAGCGAAGGGGACCGCGAACAGGCCTGCTGGCGCGGGCAGATCAAAGCGCTGACGCCGTGGAGGAACGAAGTATGAAAAGCGTGGTGATGCTCTTACTGGCGCTACCGCTGCTGGCGCAGGCCGCCGATCCAAAAGTTGTCGCCCTTGGCGGCGATGTCACGGAGATTGTCTATGGCCTGGGCGCGCAGAGCCAGCTGGTCGGGCGCGACAGCACCAGCACCTGGCCTGCCGAGGTAAAGCAGCTACCGAATGTCGGTTATGTTCGCCAGCTAAATGCGGAGGGCATTTTGTCGCTGCGGCCCACCATTGTGCTGGCGGGCAGCCAGGCGCAGCCCTCGCTGGTATTGAAAAGCGTGCAGGATAACGATGTCTATATGGTGCCGGTACCGGGCGGGTATACGCTCTCGGAGATCGATAAGAAAGTGGTGGTGATCGCCCGCGCCCTCGGCAAAAACGAAGAGAGCCTGGCGCTGCGCAAAAAGCTGGCGACGGAAATTGCCGCACTGCCCACCTCGCCGCTGGATAAAAAAGTGCTCTATATCCTTAGCCACGGCGGCATGGGCACGCTGGTGGCGGGAAGAGAGACGGCGGCGGATGGCGCTATCCAGGCGGCAGGGCTTAATAATGCGATGCAGGGCTTTTCCCACTACCGGGCGATGTCGCAGGAGGGGGTGATCGCCAGCCAGCCGGATCTGGTGTTGATCTCAGCCGAAGGTGTAAAGCATCTGGGCGGCGAAGAGAGCATCTGGCACTTGCCGGGCCTCGCGCAAACGCCCGCCGGGCGCAACAAACAGCTGTTGATTGTCGATGAGGCCGCGCTGCTGGGCTTTGGTCTGCGCACCCCGCAGGCATTGCTGGAGTTGCGTAAAAAAGCGGAGCAACTACCGTGATAACCCGTGCGGCTTCCCGTCTCCTGTGGGGACTCTTGCTGCTGACGGCGGCACTCACGCTCTTCGCCTCCACGCAGGGGGCGATGGACGTCTCTCTTGTCAGTTTGTGGTACGGCGATGATGAGAGGCTGCGGCAGATCTGGTTCACTATTCGCCTGCCGCGCGTGCTGCTGGCGCTGCTTGTTGGTGCGGCGCTGGCGCTTTCCGGCTGCGTTATGCAGGGGCTGTTTCGCAATCCGCTGGCCGACCCGGGTTTACTTGGCATCAGCAGCGGCGCGGCGCTGGTGGTTGGCTGCTGGCTGGTGCTGCCGCTGTCGGTACCGGTGCTGATTGCCCTCTATGCCCCGCTGGTGGCCGCCTTTATCGGTAGCCTGGCGGTGATGGTGGTGATCTTTTTACTCAGCAAAAAGGGCGAGAGCGCGCTATCGCGGCTGCTGTTGGTGGGGATCGCTATCAACGCCCTGTGCGGCGCGGGTGTTGGTGTGCTGGCGTGGATCAGCAACGATGCGCAGCTGCGCCAGCTTTCGCAGTGGGGAATGGGCAGTCTCGGGCAGGCGCAGTGGCCGACGCTGATCGTTACGGCGACCCTGATCCTGCCCGCCATGCTCGGTATCTGGCGGGTAGCGAAACAGCTCAACTTTCTGCAACTGGGCGAGGAGGAGGCGCACTATCTGGGCGTTGATGTACGGCGCTTGCAGCGGCGGCTGCTGCTCTGTAGCGCGCTGTTGGTAGCGGCCTCTGTTGCCATCAGCGGCATCATCGGTTTTGTCGGGTTGGTCGTTCCGCACCTGATACGCATGGTGTTAGGCCCCGATCATCAACATCAGATACCCGGCTCGCTGCTGGCGGGGGCGAGCCTGCTACTGCTGGCGGATACCGCCGCCCGCACGCTGGTGGCACCTGCCGAGATGCCGGTCGGCTTACTGACCAGCCTGCTCGGCGCGCCGTGGTTTTTATGGCTTATTTTTCGCCAGCGGAGTGCGCTCTATGGATAACGGTTTTATTGCCCATCAGGTGCAATTCATGGTCGGCCAGCGGCGGCTGGTGGATGATATCTCCCTCACGCTGCCGCCTGGCGAAATGGTGGCGCTGATTGGCCCGAACGGCGCGGGCAAATCGACGCTGCTGCGCTTGCTGACCGGCTTTCTTACGCCGTCGCGCGGCGTCTGTTCCCTGGCGGGGAAATCCCTTGCCGCCTGGCCTTCACAGGCGCTGTCGCGCTACCGGGCGGTGATGCTGCAACATCATGCCCTGGGCGTGGAGTGGGCCGCGGAGTCGGTGGTGGCGATGGGGCGCGCGCCATGGGGCGAGAGGCATGCGTGCGATATCGTGCGTAAAGTGATGCGTTTAACCGGCTGCGAAACGTTGATTGGACGCCGCTTTGTCACGCTGTCGGGCGGCGAGCAGCAGCGGGTGCAGCTGGCGCGTAGCCTGGCGCAACTCTGGCGTAACGGTGCGCCGGAAGGGTGGCTGTTTCTGGATGAGACAACCTCAGCGCTCGATCTCTACCATCAGCAGCAGCTGCTGCGTTTACTTAAATCCCTGACGCAGCGTGCCAGGCTGCATGTCTGCGTGGTGCTGCACGATCTGAACCTCGCGGCGCTGTGGGCGGATCGCATTGTGCTGTTGCATAAGGGGAAGATAGTGGAGCAGGGGACGCCGGTGCAGGTGCTGCAACCGGAGGTTATCACCAGGTGGTATGGCGCGCAGGTGCATGTGGCGCCGCATCCGGATGGGCAGACGCCGCAGGTGTTTCTTTGTGTTTAGGGGGGGCTGAAACGGCCCAAGCAGCCGCCATCCGGCGATGGGGTTTGCTCGGTCGAATGGTTTCCGTAGGCCGGATAAGCGGTACGCGCCATCCGGCGATGGGCCTGGCATGTTGCTTTGGTGGTATTGTTCCGTTCACCATGCGTGCGGCGGAATTTTTTTATCACTGGTGCGGTGAACGGGACAAGGGAAGCGGCCGCGCTCCCCTTGTCAATCCCCGCGGCCCCGCGAGGAAATCGGTGCTGCGCACTGCGCTCACCTCCCGCGTGCCTGACTGCGGCCGGCTCGACTCGACTTGCTCGCCCGTTCCGGGACTCGCTCCCTGTCTCGGTTCGCCTCTGTCCGCCATCCATGGCGTCCAGACCTTGTCATTCCCGCTCCGGTTCGCCGATTTCAGCGGGGACACAACCCCATCGCTGTCATATTGCAGATAAAAGCAAAGACGGTGTCGCTGTAGGCTCGCTTTTGTAGGCCGGATAAGGCGCAGCCGCCATCCGGCGATGGGGGTCGCGGGGATAATGCCGGATGGCGCTGGCGCTTATCCGGCCTACGCGATTTCAGCGGGCTCCGTTTTTGTAGGCCGGATAAGGCGTAGCCGCCATCCGGCGATGGTGTGGCGGAGATAATGCCGGATGGCGCGTAACGCTTATCCGGCCTACGCCGTTTCAGCGGGCTCTGTTTTTGTAGGCCGGATAAGGCGTAGCCGCCATCCGGCGATGGGGGTCGCGGGGATAATGCCGGATGGCGCTGACGCTTATCCGGCCTACGCGGTTTCAGCGGGCTCCGTTTTTGTAGGCCGGATAAGGCGTAGCCGCCATCCGGCAATGGGTGCGGCGGGGATATTGCCGGATGGCGCTTATCCGGCCTACGGTTTGTTTCTCAACGATTACGCTTCAACCGGGGCATGTTGCCACCACATTTTGTGCAAATCGTAATACTTATCGCCCGGTTCGGGGTATTTGTCCCACGGCTTGTCGATGATGTAATGGATATTCTTCACTCGCGAGAGATCCCACATCTGTGGGTGCTGCTTCGGCAGAGTTTTCAGAGCGTTATAACCATAATGCAGCGGCAGCCAGCGGTCGTTGAACACCTCGTTGAGGAAGTCCTGCTCGGCGAAGACCCACTCGGCGATATCCTCTTTCGCCGCCAGCTTCGCCATCATCGCGTCATAAACGTCGCGATCCGGCGTCAGCACCAGAAAACCGCCGTTCAGGTAGTTATCCACCGGGGCGGGCGGTGCTGCGTTCATCTTCACGTCCTCAACCCAGCTGTAGTAGCAGTTATCCGGCTGCCAGCTATCGGGATAGGTAGCAATATGGTTCGGATTGCAGCGGCAGGCGTGGCAGGCGGCAATCGTCCCTTTGGCGAGCGGCAGCTCAAACACTTCATCCATGTTCTGCACCACCAGCATATCGGCATCAAGAAACGCGACGCGCTGATACTCGGTCAGCGTCCAGACTGCCAGTTTGCTCCACACCTCGGCGAAACGAGCGTTGGCGTAGCGATGGGCAAGAGCAGGATTCGGGCCGACAATCGGCACTTCGCGCACTTCACACCCCTGCGCCTGCAACTGCTGGCGCGTGGCGGCATCAATATTCTCTGTCACCATCACCACCAGCGGCCACGGCGAGCCGCTGTCGCGTAGCGACTGTTGCAGCGCTTCCACGCCGGGAATATAACCCGGCTGCGTTAATAGCGTGACCCAGGCAAACGCGGCGCTCATGACAGCACCTCCGCCATAAAGCGGTTCATAAACTTGCCGTCAGGATCGAAGCGGCGGCGCACGGCTTTAAACGCTTCAAACTGCGGGTAGAGCGCGGGCCAGTTGTAGAGCGACGGATCAAAATATTTGCCCCAGTGCGGCCTGCCGCCCTCTTCGGCGAGCAGCTGTTCTGCGGCGCGTAAAAAGGCAGTTCCCTCTTCTGAGAGCGAGCCATCTTCAGCGTAGTAGACGACAAAACCGAAGAAGCAGGTCGGTTCCCCGCCGGCCGGGCTAAGCCAGGCGCTGGAGGCTCCGGTGCAGCGGAGAATAATCGGGTAGTGCATATGCGGCTGCGACTCGCTGTGCCACGCTTTCATGCGCGCAATCACCGCTGCGACGCGCGACATCGGAATGCCGATCTCAATATTGATCTGCGGGGTGGCGATGCCGCGGCAGAAGACCTGGTAGATATCGCCGATCACATCCGTGAAGTCTTTAAAGCGCGTCACGGTGCGAAACGGTTTGCCGTTCTCATCGACAATGCGGGTGTCATCGCGCATCTGCGCCAGGGTTTTATCTACCGTGGCGTTCATCTGCTCGTCGGTCTCCTCCATCTCGACCAGCTCGCCGTGGTTATCACGCCACAGCGCCTGCTCCTCGGCGGTGGCTTCGCGCGCGTTCCAGGTGTGAACCTTGTTCTCATCCGGGAACCACCACGCTTTGCTGAAGGTCCACTCCTCGTTCCAGGCGATCAGATCTTCCGCCAGGTTATCGGCGCTGCCCGCGCTTTTAAAGCAGGTATAGATCGTTGAAGGGCGGGTGCGCAGCGTCACGGCGGTGATCACGCCGAGGGTGCCGAGCGCCTGCTGCGCGGCGTCAAAGGCCGCATCGTCCCGCTCAATATCGTGCGCTTCACCGTGGGCATCAATCAGGCGAATGGCGAGCGCTTCGTCAGCGAGCGAGCTCTGCCCCATACCCTGGCCGTGGGTACCGGTCGACACTGCGCCCGCGAGGGTTTGTGAATCGATCACGCCCGGCGAGGCGTGCAGCATGCGGTTCATGCTGGTGAGGGTCTCAAACACCTCATGCAGCACGGTTCCGGCGGCAAAGGTGACGCTCTCGTCGGTCACTGCCAGCACGCCGCGCAGGCGCGAGAGGTCAATCAGCGTATCGCCCGGCTCGCTTAACTTCAGCATTCTGCCCGGCGACATACGGCTGCCCATCACGCGGATTCGCCCCTTTGCAGCAGCAATGATCTGCTGCAACTGCGCTTCGTTTTCCGGTGTTTCTACGGCCTGAGCGGGCGCCAGCGTGGCGTTTTTCGCCCAGTTTACAACAACATTTTCATCAGAGGTTTGCTGTGGCAGGCGAGGTGGAAAAAGAGCCTGTAGCGTTGTCATTGGCATCTCCTTGCGCAATATTTTTGTAATGATTTATCAAGCGTAGCTCATCATGTAAAAGTGTGACGTGAGTCGCTTCTTTTCGTGCGATCTGGCCATCCTGAAGCTACTGATCGACACAATTTTGTGGATCGCCGTTGATAAACGACCGCACGTTTTCCACCGTGGTAGCGAGAATGCGCCCGCGCGCATCGACGGATGCCCAGGCGATATGCGGCGTGATAATGCAGTTTTTCGCGTTGAGCAGCGGGTTATCTGCGCCAGGCGGTTCGCTGCTCAGCACATCCACCGCCGCCCCGGCAATGCGCTCTTCGTTAAGGGCGGCGGCAAGATCCGCTTCGTTAATCAGATCCCCGCGCGAGGCGTTCAGCAGCAGCGCGCTGCGCTTCATCTTCGCCAGCGCCTCACGGTTGATCATCCCTTTGGTTTGCGGCGTCAGCGGGCAGTGCAGGCTGATAACATCCGCCTCGGCGTAGAGGGTGTCGAGATCGACATAGCGCAACTGCGCGCTCTCCGGCAGCGGGCGCGAACGGGAGTGGGCGAGCACCGTCATGCCCATCGCCTGGGCGATGGCACCGAATGCCTGGCCGATGCGGCCATAGCCGATAATGCCGACGCGTTTTCCCGCCAGCTCGACCATCGGTTGCAGCCAGTAACACCAGCTTTCTGATTTGCTCCAGCCGCCAGCGTGCACATCGGCGTCGTGTTCACCGACGCGGTTGCAGAGCGCCAGCAGCAGCGCGGTGGTAAATTGCGCCACCGTCGCGGTGCCGTAAGTCGGGACATTGGTCACGACAATTTCCCGGGCGCGGGCAGCCTCGAGATCGATAATGTTGTAGCCGGTAGCGGTCACGGCGATACATTTCAGCTGCGGGCAGTGGGCGAGCAGATCCTCGTTAAACGCCACTTTATTGGTAATAGCGATATCCGCATCGCGCAGGCGCTGCGCGGCCTTATCGACCGGGGTCGTGTCATAAATCGTGACTTCGCCCAGCGCATGCAGTGGCTCCCAGCTGAGATCGCCGGGGTTAAGCAGACCACCATCCAGCACAACTATTTTCATTTTTTCCCCATTCGGTCATGAAAGTGTCGCAATAAAAAAGCCGGACCCTATCGTCCGGCATTCGCACACAAGAAGCAAATTACAATCAATCACTTAATAGCGTTATCACGCCTGCGAGGGCATATTTCACCGCTTGCTCAATCACCTCTGTGGTGTCGCCCTCAAAGAGGCATTTGACGGTGACCGGCTCGCTATCCGGCAGGCCCCAGCCAAACCACACGGTGCCGGCAGGGGTGCCATCTTCGCCGCCATCGGGGCCGGTGTAGCCGGTCACGGCAATGCTGACCGGCTCGTGGCTGGCGTCGCAGGCACCTTGCGCCATTTCAAAAGCCGTCTGCTGGCTTACCGCCGTCCAGCGCGCCAGCGTCTCCTTTTTCACCTGTAACAGCGTCTGTTTCGCTTCATCGGTAAAGGTAATAAACCCGCTACCGTAAAACTCCGGCGTGCTTTCGCAGGCGCAGAGGGCGGTGGCGATCTGACCGCCGGTGCAGGATTCGGCGGTGGTGACGCGCAGTTTTTTATCGCACAACAGCGTGCCGAGCTTGTCGGCCAGATCGCTAATCTCAAGCTTTAACAGCGGCGCGACGCGCTCACTTTGTAATGTGGTGGTTTCACTCTTCATATCACTCCCTTCCATCCGAAAGAAAATTCTGCCTGGCAAAAGTATAGCAGCGCACTTTTAAGGCGAATTTTTTGGAATGATCGAGATATGACCATTGCGCTCGAGAATGGCGAATTTAATCTCTGCGAGGTCGACAATGCCCTGGTTATTGCGCGCCGAGAGCATAATATCGGCGCGGGAGATATCCGCCTCGCGCATCTTCTCTGGCAGCATTTCACCATTCTCGACCAGCACCACCGGCGTGCCGTCGATAAAGTTTTCCGCCCCTTTCACGTACTTCTTCAGCTTGCCGAACAGAATATCCACCACCACCAGCGTGATGATGGTTAGCGCCGCGCCGGTGACGGAGAAGTCGTTGCCGAGCAGCGCCTGCTGCGTCGCTTCACTGATGATCAGCAGCAAAATGAGATCGAAGGAGGTCATCTGCAACAGGGCTCGCCGACCGGCGATTTTGAATACCACCATCAACACCAGATAGATCGCTACTGCGCGTAACACCATATCCATCGCCGTCTCCTCAGGGCCAGATAAACTGTTTCACCGCCAGCTGCGTGGTGTCATTTAACGACAGGCGCAATTCGCTGCTGCCAGGGGTTTGCGGCGTCAGCCCGAGCCAGACGGTAAAGGGTTGGTCGGGATGAGGACGGGCATACTCCAGCACCAGTTCACCGTTCTGACTGGTCATCTTTTCCGGCTGTGGCTGCAGGGTGCGGATCTCAAAATCCTGCATAAAGTCGCCGCCGAGGATAAAAACGGTGCGGCGCTCCTTCGAGGCATTGGCGGTGAGTTGCATATCGATATCGCTTTGCAGGCGGGCGTAGCGGTCATACTGCACCGTCAGTTTGCCATCAATGCTGTGGGCGCTTCGCGCGCTGAGCCACCCCTGGGAAAAGAGGCCGAGCAGCCCGGCGATGACCACCGCGATCAGCAGCACAGAACCAATGCGCTGCACCTTTGTTTCAACATGCAGCCAGAATGGGCTGTCAGCCACCGGATAGCGGTGCGACTTCTTCTCCATCTCTCCTCCACGGTGTCGGTGGAAACCACGTAAAAAGAGTGTAGATGAGGCGGGGGGAAAGGGGGATGCAGGCCGAAGCCGCTGAAACCGCGTAGGCCGGATAAGCGTGAGCGCCATCCGGCAATGGGCCTGGTATGTGGCATTGGTGGAAAGGTTCCGTTCACCAGGCGCCAGGGAGTTTCATCAATCTCTTATGCGGTGAACGGGACAAGGGAAGCGGCCGCGCTCCCCTTGTCAATCCCCGCGGCCCCGCGAGGAAATCGGTGCTGCGCACTGCGCTCACCTCCCGCGTATCTGACTGCGGTCGGCTCGACTCGACATCCTGTCTCGGTTCGCCTCTGTCCGCCATCCATGGCGTCCAGACCTTGTCATTCACGCTTCGGTTCGCCGATTTCAGCGGGGACACAACCCCTCGCTTTCATATTGCAGACAAAAGCAAAACCGGTATCGCTGGAACTGCGGTTTTGTAGGCCGGATAAGCGTACGCGCCATCCGGCATTATCTCTGCGGCACCGATTGCCTGATGGCGGCTACGCCTTATCAGGCCTACGCGGTTTCAGTTGATGTGGTTTTGTAGGCCGGATAAGCGCCAGCGCCATCCGGCAATCTGCGAGGAACTTACCCCGCTTTCTGCTGCACCTGATGCACGCCGATATAACGCTCGTAACGGTTTGCCTTCAGGCGCGTTAAATCCACCAGCACCAGGCCATCGACGCAGTTATTGAAATCGGGATCGCTGCCGAAGTCGATAAACTGCACGCCGCCTGGCTCGCCCAGCTCGGAATACTGTTTATAGAGCGGGGGAATGCCGCAGCCGAGATTGCCAAGCAGCGATTTCAGCCGCGTCAGATCTTCGGTGTAATCCTCGCCGGTAAACTGCGCCAGCACCTCGGGCAGCGTGGCGGGGCAGGGGCGGCGCGAGGATGCCAGCGGCCAGGCAGCGGGGAACCAGAGGCGATAGAAAGCAATCAGCAGATCGCGGGCCGCAGGCGGCAGACCGCCGGAGATGGATACCGGGCCAAAGAGATAGCGGTACTGCGGGTAGCGCGCCAGATAAGCGCCAATCCCGGACCAGAGATAATCGAGCCCGCGACGTCCCCAGTAGCGCGGCTGAATAAAGCTGCGCCCCAGTTCAAGACCTTCTCGCAGCACCTCCGCCATACGCGCGTCGTAGTGAAACAGGCTATGGCTGTAGAGTCCCTCCGGCCCCTGCTCGGCGATAAGCTGCGCCGTCGGCATAAAGCGGTACGCGCCGACAATCTCCAGATCGGCATCATCCCAGAGGATCAGGTGCAGATAGTGATCATCGTAGCGGTCCGTATCGCGCCGTTTTCCGCTCCCTTCACCCACCGCGCGAAAAGCGATCTCGCGCAGCCGTCCCAGTTCGCGCAGCAGTGGGGCATCCTCCTGGCCGTTGCGCTGCCAGAGATAGATTGTTTTGCCGTCCGGCGTGCGACCAAGGCACTCGGCGCGGTTCAGTTCCCGGCGCAGGGTGGCTCTGTCTTCCGGCCGGGCGATGGCGCATTCGGTTTTGAACGTGCCGGGCACTCCCTTGCCAAGACGCAGAAGATGCTGACGACACTTCTCGGCCAGCTCGCGCGGCGCGAGGGCGGTAGTGTGCCAATTCTCCCAGGGAATGCGCTGACCGAGGGTGATCGGCAGGCTGCTATTGCGGCGGCGAAACATCTGCTGCATCAACAGCAGCAGCGGCAGGGTGTCTGAGAGCAGGGCGCTGGCGTAAAACAGCGCGCTGTTGCGGGCATCGATCCACGCTGGCAGCAGCGGGGCGCGGAACTTGTTCGCCAGCTTGATAAATCCGGCGTGCCAGCGTTTATCGCGAATCCCTTTGCGGGTCAGGCGCGACACTTCACCCGCCGGGAAAAAGATCAGCACGCCGCCTGATTGCAGCTGGTTTTCCATCTGTTGCAGGGCGGCTTTGGTGGTGCGACCGCCGATATTGTCCACTGCGATAAAGAGCGAGCTTAGAGGTTCGAGGTGGCTCAGCAGGCGGTTGGTGACCACTTTGACATCGCGGCGCACGCGCGAAACGGCATACATCAGCGCCAGCCCATCCAGCGTACCGGTCGGGTGGTTGGCGATAATCACCAACGGGCCATGTTCGGGGATTTGTTCGAGGCAGTAAGCGGGGATGGTACAGCGAATTTGCAGATGGTCGAGGACATGTTCCACCATATCCAGCCCTTTCAGGTGGCGGTGCTGGGCGGCGAATTGCTGGAACTCCTGTTCGTAAAGCAGGCGCCTGAGCAGGTTCTTTTGCCAGGGTGCCGGTCTGGCCTGCGGCCAGAGATCCTCAAGTACATTGTCGAGACTAAACATGGCGATTTCTCCTCCCGTCTTGCCGCTGACAGTAGCGGGAGAAGATGACGCTTACATTTCATTACAATGACGTTATGAGCATTTATTGTGGCATGGGTGCGTGCGATGAAATGCCGGATGGCGCTGCGCTTATCCGGCCTACAAAGGCAGGGCAGGTGAACGTACGGTAAAGCGGGCCACGAATTGTGTAGGCCGGATAAGGCGCAAGCCGCCATCCGGCAGGGGGCGCGCGATGAAACGCCGGATGGCGCTGCGCTTATCCGGCCTACAAAGGCAGGGCAGGTGAACGTACGGTAAAGCGGGCCACGAATTGTGTAGGCCGGATAAGGCTGCAAGCCGCCATCCGGCAGGGGGCGCGCGATGAAACGCCGGATGGCGCTGCGCTTATCCGGCCTACAAAGGCAGGGCTGGTGAACGTACGGTAAAGCGGGCCACGAATCATGTAGGCCGGATAAGGCTGCAAGCCGCCATCCGGCGTGGGTACGGGCTATGAAATGCCGGATGGCGCTGCGCTTATCCGGCCTACAAAGGCAGGGCAGGTGTACGTACGGTAAAGCGGGCCACAAATTGTGTAGGCCGGATAAGGCTGCAAGCCGCCATCCGGCATGGGTACGGGCTGTGAAATGCCGGATGGCGCTACGCTTATCCGGCCTACGAGGTAGAGCGTCAGTTGCGGATCAGATCAGGCCGCGTTCGGCGAGATCGAGGGCGAAATAGCTGAAGATCAGATCCGCGCCTGCGCGTTTGATGGCGCCGAGGCTCTCCATCACCACTTTATCTTCATCGATCGCACCCGCCTGGGCGGCGAATTTAATCATCGCGTACTCACCGCTCACCTGGTATGCGCCCAGCGGCAGTTCGGTGCGTTCACGAATATCACGCAGAATATCGAGGTAGGCCCCCGCCGGTTTCACCATCAGGCAGTCGGCGCCCTGCGCTTCATCGATCAGCGATTCGCGGATCGCTTCGCGGCGGTTGAGCGGATTCATCTGATAGGTTTTACGATCGCCTTTCAGCGCGGTGCCCGCCGCTTCACGGAACGGGCCGTAGAAGGAGGAGGCGAATTTGGTGGAGTAGGACATGATGGCGGTATCTTTAAAGCCCGCCGCGTCCAGCGCCTGGCGGATCGCCTGCACCTGGCCATCCATCGCCGCCGATGGCGCGATAAAATCCGCCCCGGCTGCCGCCGCAACCACCGCCTGCTTACCGAGGTTCAGCAGGGTTGCGTCGTTATCGACGCCGTGTTCGCACAGCACGCCGCAGTGGCCGTGGGAGGTGTATTCACAAAAACAGGTATCGGACATCACGATCATCTCCGGTACCGTCTCTTTACAGATGCGCGACATGCGCGCCACCAGACCATTTTCCTGCCAGGCATCGCTGCCGGTGTCGTCGGTATGGTGTGAAATACCAAAGGTCATCACCGAGCGGATACCCGCTTTAGCGATGCGCTCAATTTCACGGGCGAGATATTTTTCCGGAATGCGCATCACGCCGGGCATGGCGGAGATCGCCTGGTAATCATTCAGCTCTTCTTCAACAAAGATCGGCAGCACCAGGTCGTTTTTGCTCAGTGTTGTCTCTTCAAACAGGGCGCGCAGCGCAGGGGTTTTACGCAGGCGGCGAGGACGGGTGATTAAATCGGTCATGATATGCCTAAGATTTATGGAACAGATGGCGGCATTGTAGCCGAAAATATAACCCCCCGTTTTACCAAAATCGCCGTTAAGCCACAGGCAGGCGGCAATGCACCTGCCTGTTACTTCATCAGGAGGCGGGGATCGCCACCGGTTTATTGTTGCTCAGCTCGCTCACCAGATCGTTCACGCCGTCGCTCATATTGGTGAATTTGGTCAACGGTGAACGGGTGATCACCACGAACACGCCAACGTTATGCTGCGGCACCATCGCCACATAGGTGATAAACCCGCCGCCGCCGCCGGTCTTCTGAATAATTCCCGGATGGCCCTCTTTCGGGGCCATATAGACCCAGCCGAGGCCGAGGGCGTCGGCTTTACCCGGCACATCCATTCCCACCACTTTCGTCAGGCGTTCGCGCGGGTAGATCAGCGTCTGCATCCGGTCGGCCTGCGTATCGCGGTGGTAGAAGTCGGAGGAGAGGAACTGCTGCATCCAGCGCATCATATCGCCGGGCGTGGAGTAGACGCCGCCGCTGCCAATCGCCGCCAGCGTGTTGTTGCACGGGCTGGCCCCTTTTTCCGCCACCATCAGCCGTTTGCACTGATCCGGCGACGGGGTAAAGGTGGTGTCTTTCATGCCCAGCGGGCGGGTGATCTGCTCTTCAAACAGCTGCGGATAGGGTTTTCCCGCCGCGCGCGCCAGCGCGTCCGCCAGCAGATCAAAGGCCAGGTTGGAATAGGCCGCCTGGGTGCCCGGCGCGGTTTTCAGTTTGGCGGTGGCAAGCCAGTTCCAGCGCTGCTCGCGCGTTGGCCAGACAAAGACCGGGCGCACCGCTGCGCCGCCGGGCTGTTCGCGCGGCAGGGCGCTGGTGTGCGTTGCCAGGTTAACGAGCGTGATCGGTGCGCCCTGATAAGTGGGTACGCGCGCACCGGGCGGGGCGTATTTACTTAACGGATCGTCAAGGCGCACGCGGCCCTGATCGAGCAGCTTCACCAGCATCTCACTGGTCATCAGCTTAGAGAGCGAGGCGATGCGCACCACCGAGTCGAGCTGCGGGCGCACATTGTTGCCGGGACGGGTTTCGCCGAAACTGCGAAAGACGCGCTGGTTGCCGTCAATCACCACCATTGCCATGCCGGTCGCGCCGCTGCCATAAAAGATATGGTTGGCATAACGATCGACGATTTCAGAAGCAAACACCGGGTCGGGGGATTGTTGCGCCGCCCGGACGCTGGTCAGGCCCAGCGCACACAACATCGCGGAGAGAAGCAGACAACGTTTCAACGAAAGGATCCATTAATCACGGGGAAAGATAGAGCGTATTTATACTACTTGCGCGCCGTTGCAAAGGGGCGAAAAGCGGAATGTTTCGCCCTAATCCGTAACGCCAGGTAAATAAGAGCATTTTTTTCTGCCCACCGCCGCTGCCTTGCACGCTGATCGTGCCGGACAACCCGGTGCAGGTGAAAAGTGTCGATACAATTGTTTATGACTGGCAAAGCCACTAAACGGTTAACCTGAGGTCTGATTAAACGAGCCAGCGCCGCACCTGCGGCGCTTTTTTGTCGCTGGCCGCGAGCATGACACAGCACACGTCGTAAAGAATAAGAAAGACCCAGGAGAGCACTATGTTTCGTTCCTTTTTCCCTCGGCCGACGCCCTTTTTTGCCTCGGCGTTTATCTGGACGCTTCTCGCCATTGTTTTCTGGCTGGCAGGCGGCGAGCGCTGGTTGTTACACCTGACCGGCATATCAAGCGAGGTGCCAATCAGCGCCGCGCGCTTCTGGAGCCCCAACTTTCTGCTCTTCTACGCCTACTACGCGCTCTGCGTCGGCCTCTTCGCCGCCTTCTGGTATATCTATTCGCCCCATCGCTGGCAGCGGTGGTCGATTTTGGGCACCGCGCTGATTATCTTCGTTACCTGGTTTCAGGTGGAGGTGAGCGTTGCCATTAACGCCTGGTATCAGCCCTTTTTTGATCTGATCCAAAAGGCGCTTACCGCGCCCAATACCGTGCCGCTGGAGAAGTTTTACAGCAGCAGCGGCGTCTTTTTGGGCATCGCGCTGATCGGTGTGACAGTGGCGGTGCTGAATAACTTCTTCGTCAGCCACTATGTCTTCCGCTGGCGCACGGCGATGAACGAATACTATATGGCGCACTGGCAGCAGCTGCGCCATATCGAGGGTGCTGCGCAGCGTGTGCAGGAGGACACCATGCGCTTTGCCAGCACGCTGGAGGATATGGGCACCAGTTTTATCAATGCGATTATGACCCTGTTCGCCTTTCTGCCGGTGCTGATAGCGCTCTCGCCCCACGTGCAGGAGCTGCCGCTTATTGGGCATGTTCCTTACGGGCTGGTGTTTGCCGCCATCGGCTGGGCGCTGTTTGGCACGCTGGTGCTCGGCGTGGTGGGCATCAAGCTGCCCGGCCTGCAATTTAAAAATCAGCGCGTCGAAGCGGCGTACCGTAAAGAGCTGGTCTATGGTGAAGATGATGCCGAACGTGCGCGGCCGCATACGGTGGTGGAGC
Organism: Kosakonia sp. CCTCC M2018092; assembly: GCF_003864115.1. Lineage (NCBI taxonomy): Bacteria > Pseudomonadati > Pseudomonadota > Gammaproteobacteria > Enterobacterales > Enterobacteriaceae > Kosakonia > Kosakonia sp. CCTCC M2018092. Next base: position 3,650,872 of record NZ_CP034225.1, on the reverse strand, counting down.
TGTTTAGCGCCGTGCGTCGTAACTACTTTCGGCTCTATTTCCACTACACCTATTTCAACGTCGTGCGCATTCTCTATCTCCAGGTTGACGCGGTGTTTGGCCTGGTTATGCTCTTCCCGACGCTGGCAGCCGGGGCGATTACCTTCGGGTTGATGCAGCAGATCACCAACGTCTTTGAACAGGTGCGCAGCTCGTTCCAGTATTTGATCACCTCGTGGACCACGCTGGTGGAGTTGATGTCTATCTATAAACGTTTGCGCAGTTTTGAGCGTGAGGTCGATAATCAGGAGTTCGTTCCTGTCGCCTCTCACGGTCATTAACAAAGGAAGGTTATGTCTTACGTACCTCGTTTTAGCTGGTTGCTGGCGGCGCTGATTGTCGCCGGGTGTAGTTCGCAGGGCTCGCTCTCTGATAAAGAGGCATCGAAGGGGCCTAAAAAGGCGAAAGCGCTGGATGTCGCAAGCGTGGTGCGTAACACCATTCCCGCGAGCGTTAAAGATCGCGACGGCTGGGCTGAAGATCTGGCGACCACCTTTAAAAGCCAGAAGCTGCCGCCGACGCTGGAGAATATCTGCTCCGTATTAGCGGTGGCGCAGCAGGAGTCCAACTACCAGTCCGATCCGGTAGTGCCGGGGCTGAATAAGATCGCCTGGAAAGAGATCGACAAGCGCGCCGGGCAGCTGCACATCCCTGCGCTGCTGGTACACACGGCGCTGAAAATCCCGTCGCCCAATGGCAAAAGCTACAGCGAGCGGCTTGATAAGGTGCGCACCGAACGCGAGCTGAGCGCGATCTTCGATGACATGATCAATATGGTGCCAATGGGGCAGACGCTGTTTGGCTCTTATAACCCGGTGCACACCGGCGGGCCGATGCAGGTGAGCGTCTCGTTTGCCGAGCAGCACACTGACGGCTACCCGTGGGAGATGTCCGGCACCGTGCGCCAGGAGGTCTTCAGCCGCCGCGGCGGATTATGGTTCGGCACCTATCATCTGCTTAACTACCCGGCCAGCTACAGCGCGCCGATCTACCGCTTCGCTGATTACAACGCCGGTTTCTACGCCAGCCGTAACGCAGCGTTTCAAAACGCGGTGAGCAAAGTGACAGGCATTAAGCTGGCGCTGGATGGCGATCTGATCCTTTACGGTAGCCGCGAAGCGGGCACTACCGAGCGTGCGGTACAGACGCTGGGCGCGCAGCTTGCGATGAGCGATCGGGATATTCGCCGTCAGCTTGAGCGTGGCGACAGCCAGGAGTTTGAAGAGACGAAGCTCTATCGGGAGATTTATCGTCTGGCGGACAAACGTAGCGGAAAAACGCTGCCGCGCGAGATGCTGCCGGGGATTCAGTTAGAGAGCCCGAAAATCACGCGTAACTTAACCACGGCGTGGTTTGCGAAACGCGTTGACGATCGTCGGGCCGCTTGCATGGCGCGCAATTAGCGCAGATTGTGGCTACGCCAGCGCAGGACGAGGAAGATCACGCCCAGAAACGCGCTGCCGGCGATAAACGGCACAAGACCGAAAATCGTGCCTACGCCCATACCCATCTCAACGTGGGGACGGGAGACGTCCTGCGTCTGCATCAGGTGTTCAAACACGCCAGGCGCGTGCACCAGCAGGTTAAGCAACTGCGCGCCTGCCCAGAAGCAGAGCAGTACGAAGACGGCGTAAGCAATATTACCCGGTCTGGAGGTGTCTCGTTTTTTCGCGCCCTTATTAAAGGGTTTGGATAGGGTAAAATCAGCCATAAGACCTCCGGTACTCGTTACTTTTAAACGCTCAGGGAAGATAGGCTCAGAGCCGTAACTCCTGGTTAGTTTGGCACCAGTCCCGCATTGTCAACATCAGAATGGTGATAATTTCGGACCGGGAAGGATCCCAGGGAAGCGTTTTTTGTGAGTCATCACATTTTTGTAACGTATTAATTATTTCAGTAACATTTCGGAATTACCGCACAGCACACACTCTCAACCCGCGCGCTGTGCGATGATGCGCCCTTTACCTGCTGGAGTTGTCATGAAGCTGCCTGAGAAAATTCGCCGTGACTGGCACTACTATGCGTTTGCGATCGGCCTGATCTTTATTCTCAATGGCGTGGTCGGGCTGCTGGGGTTTGAAGCGAAAGGGTGGCAAACCTATGCTGTCGGGCTGGTGACCTGGCTTGTGGGGTTCTGGTTGTCGGGGCTGATTATCCGCCGCCCCGTGCAAGATGAGGCGGCGGAAAGTACCGAGTAACGCTTACTCTTGCATTGAGATCTTCAGCGCGCTGCTTTGCTGGTGGCGCTCAAGCGCCAGCTCAATCAGGCGGGTGATAAGCGTGCTATAGCTGATGCCGCTCGCCTGCCACAGTTTCGGGTACATGCTGATATTGGTAAAGCCGGGCAGGGTGTTGATCTCATTGATCACCACTTCATTGTCCGGCGTCAGGAACACATCCACCCGCGCCATCCCTTCGCAGCCCAGCGTTTTATACGCCTCAATAGCGATCGCGCGGATCTTCTCATTGGTTTCCGGATCGATAGCGGCCGGCACCACCACCTGCGCACCCTGATCGTCAATGTATTTGGTGTCGTAAGCGTAGAACTCGCTGTTCAGCACAATTTCACCGCAGGTGCTGGCCTGCGGCTCATCATTGCCCAGCACCGCGCACTCGATCTCGCGCCCGACGATCCCTTTCTCTACCACCACTTTTTTGTCGAAGGCAAAGGCCAGACGCAGCGCTTCGGCATATTGCGCTTCGTTAGTCACTTTACTGACGCCGACAGATGAGCCCTGGTTGGCGGGTTTAACAAACAGCGGCAGGCCGAGTTGCGCGGTCATGTCGCTAAAACTGAAGCTGTCGCGGTTGGCGCGCGTCAGGGTAATAAACGGCGCGATGGACAGACCGGCATCGCGCAGCAGGCGCTTGGTGACGTCTTTATCCATGCAGGCTGCGGAAGCAAGCACATCGGAGCCGACAAACGGCAGGTTGGCGAGGCGCAGCATCCCCTGCAAAGAGCCATCTTCGCCGAGCGTGCCGTGAACGATCGGGAAAATGACATCAACATTCGGCAGCGGCGAGCGGTTATCCGCCGCAATCAGTTGTTGCTCGGCGACGCCGGGCACCAGCGCCACGCTGTTGTCCGACGGATTGAGCGCGATACGCGCCGGATCGCTGGCGTTTTGCAGATAGTTCTGCGCATCGCTAATATGCCACTGCCCTGATTTATCAATACCCAGCAGTACCACTTCAAAGCGCGATTTATCCATCGCATCGACAATGTTCTTCGCCGACTGTAACGACACTTCATGCTCCGCCGATTTGCCGCCGAAGACGACCCCTACCCGCAGTTTTGCCATTTCAACAATCACTCACACTGATGAGAAAACCCATACGATATCACGTCAAAACGCACGATTCGCGGCCTTCTGCCATAATGTCTGGAGAAAAAAAGAGGAGGAGAGGTGAGCGGGAAGAGCCTGATCGTAATCGCTATTCTTATTGGCAGCGTCTATGCGGGCTACCGCGCGCTGCCAGCGTGGTACAACCCTTTTGCCCCGCTTCAGCTGAGCGATCCGCCGGGGCGCATCACCCAGTTCAAACTGCGGCGTTTAACGCCTGAAGATTGCGCCGCGCTGCTGAAGCAGGCGAATCAGCAGCGGCTTATCTCCTCCGTCGCGGTGGCGGACAGCGGCGGCGACTGCCCGTTAACCAACGTGGTGCGGGTAAAAGATTTCGGTGCCGTGAAGCTGAGCAGCAGCTTTCTGGCGAGCTGCCCGCTGGCGCTCAGCTCGGCGCTGTTTGTTGAGCAGCAGGCGCGGCCATTAAGCGAAACGATGATGGGCAGCGCCTTAACGCGCATCGATCATGTCGGCAGCTACGCCTGCCGCAATATCTACAACCGCGCGGATGCGCGGCGCAGCGAACATGCCAGCGCGGAAGCGCTCGATATCAGCGCTTTCAGGCTGGCGAATGGCGAGCAGGTTTCTGTCCTGCGCGGCTGGCGGCAGGCGCGTACGCAACCCTGGCTACGCGCGATGCTGAGCGCCAGCTGCGGTTATTACGGTAACGGCCTCGGGCCGGAGTATAACGCCGCGCACGCGGATCATTTCCATCTCGGCATGCGCGGTTACGGCCTCTGTCGCTAAGCATATCGCGCTTAGCATTTAAGGTTTTTCTCCTCGCCGCTGCGCCATTCGGCGTGGGTTGAGAGATAAAACTCCAAAGTGCCGCTAAGCGCATATCTGGTAACTTATCGCTGGCGCATTCTTGCTACCCTATGCGCCGTTTTTTAAACCCTGAGTGATTACGCGTATTTATGGAATCCTGGAAGGTCAATCTTATCTCGGTCTGGTTCGGCTGCTTTTTTACCGGGCTTGCCATCAGCCAGATTTTGCCGTTTCTGCCGCTCTACGTGGCGCAACTGGGGGTGACCTCGCACGAGGCGCTGTCGATGTGGTCAGGGCTAACTTTCAGCATCACTTTCCTCATCTCGGCGATTGTCTCGCCCATGTGGGGCAGCCTGGCGGACCGCAAAGGGCGCAAGCTGATGCTGCTGCGCGCTTCGCTCGGCATGGCGATCGCCATTCTGCTGCAGGCTTTCGCCACTAACGTCTGGCAGTTGCTTCTGCTGCGCGGCGTAATGGGGCTGACCTCCGGTTATATTCCTAACGCGATGGCGCTGGTCGCCTCGCAGGTGCCGCGCGAGCGCAGCGGCTGGGCGCTCAGCACGCTCTCCACGGCGCAGATCAGCGGCGTGATCGGCGGCCCGCTGATGGGCGGTTTTCTCGCTGACCACTTAGGCCTGCGCACGGTGTTTATCATCACTGCGATGCTGCTGATGGTGAGCTTCCTGGTGACGCTGTTCCTGATTAAAGAGGGGGGCAGACCGAAGGTGAAGAAGGGCGAGCGGCTCAGCGGCAAGGCGGTCTTCTCAACGCTGCCCTATCCGGCGCTGGTGATCAGCCTCTTTGTCACCACGATGGTGATTCAGCTCTGTAACGGCTCGATTGGTCCGATCCTCGCGCTGTTTGTCCAGTCACTGTCGCCCGATACCGCCAATATCGCCTTTCTCAGCGGGCTTATCGCCGCCGTTCCCGGCGTTTCTGCGCTGCTCTCGGCACCCAGGCTTGGCAAACTGGGCGATCGCATCGGCACCTCACGCATTCTGTTAGCAACGCTCGCCTGCGCGATTGTGCTCTTCTTCGCCATGTCGTTTGTCACTTCGCCATTGCAGCTTGGCATTCTGCGCTTTCTGCTCGGCTTTGCTGATGGCGCGATGCTGCCCGCCGTGCAGACGCTGCTGCTGAAGTACTCCAGCGAGCAGGTCACCGGGCGCATCTTTGGTTATAACCAATCCTTTATGTACCTCGGTAACGTTGCTGGCCCGCTGATGGGCGCCTCGGTCTCGGCGATGGCTGGCTTTCGCTGGGTCTTCGCCGCCACGGCGGTGGTGGTGCTGATTAACCTGATACAGCTGGCACGGGCATTTCGCCGCGTACGGCAACCACGCTAAACGCAGGCCGGAAATAGATCTCCGGCCTGCGCATCCTGGTTCTCTATATACTTCGCAACCCGCGACGCCGTTATTTCCCCAATGACCTTACTAACAGTGTGAATTAATGCGCAAAAATAATAGATGCATCTCCTTTGCAACTACTAAATCGAGTGCTAACTTCATGCAACATCTCAAAAGGAAATAGCGCCATGAAAAATCTCATTGCTGAGTTATTGGTCAAGCTTGCGGAAAAGGAGGAGGAGTCGAAGGAGCTGGTCGCCCAGGTTGAAGCGCTGGAAATTGTCGTCACCGCGCTGCTGCGCCAGATGGCTGCGTCAGAGCAGCAGTCGCTCATTTTAAGCGTTGAAGGCGCGCTGGCAGAGGCTCTGCCGGGCGATGAGGCCTTATCCAGAGACTCTGAATTGCTGCAACAATACGTAAAAAAGCTTTTAAGGCACCCACGCAGTTGACCCCGCGTTAGCATGTAACATTTGTCATCTCACTGTCATCTGGGCTGCCTATAGTCGCTCTGTTTTATTTTCTTTAAGTATTTGTACATGGAGAATATTAAGTGAAACAGAGCGCGTTATATCTTGCACTATTATCCCTGCTTTCCTCGCCTGCTATTTATGCAGAATCATCTGTAGCGCCGGTTCTTGAAAGCCGCGCAGCTCACGGCGATATTTCCGCACCCGGCGGCGCACGCCGTTTGACGGGCGACCAGACTGCCGCCCTGCGTGATTCCCTGAATGACAAGCCAGCCAAAAATATTATTCTGCTGATTGGCGACGGCATGGGCGATTCCGAAATTACCGCCGCGCGAAATTATGCCGAAGGGGCGGGCGGTTTCTTTAAAGGTATCGATGCGCTGCCGCTGACCGGGCAATACACCCACTATTCGCTGGACAAAAAAAGCGGTAAGCCCGATTACGTCACCGACTCTGCCGCCTCGGCGACGGCGTGGAGCACCGGCGTAAAAACCTATAACGGCGCGCTCGGCGTCGATATCCACGACAAAGATCATATGACCATCCTCGAGATGGCAAAAGCCGCCGGTCTGGCGACGGGCGACGTCTCCACCGCGGAATTGCAGGACGCGACGCCTGCCGCGCTGATCTCCCATGTCATCTCCCGCCGCTGCTACGGCCCGACAGTGACCAGCGAGAAGTGTGCGCTTAACGCGCTGGAGAAGGGCGGTAAAGGATCGATTACCGAACAGCTGCTGAATGCACGCCCGGACGTGACGCTTGGCGGCGGGGCTAAAACCTTCAGTGAAACCGCCACCGCCGGTGAGTGGCAGGGCAAAACCCTGCGCGAGCAGGCGCAGGCGCGCGGTTACCAGCTGGTGAGTGATGCCGCATCGCTTGCGGCAATCAGTACAGCCAATCAGGATAAACCGCTGCTCGGTCTCTTCGCCGACGGCAATATGCCGGTGCGCTGGGAAGGGCCGAAAGCCTCTCTGCATGGCAACCTGGATAAGCCTGCCGTGACCTGTACGCCAAACCCGAAACGCACCGACAGCGTGCCGACGCTGGCGGCGATGACGGAAAAAGCGATTGAACTGCTGAGCAAAAATGAGAAGGGTTTCTTCCTGCAAGTGGAAGGGGCGTCGATTGATAAGCAGGATCACGCGGCGAACCCGTGCGGCCAGATTGGCGAAACCGTCGATCTCGACGAAGCGGTACAGAAAGCACTGGAGTTTGCGCGTAAAGATGGCAATACGCTGGTGATCGTCACCGCAGACCACGCCCATGCCAGCCAGATCATTCCGGCAGATACTAAAGCACCGGGGCTGAGCCAGGCGCTGACCACCAAAGATGGCGCAGTAATGGCGATGACCTACGGCAACTCGGAAGAGGAGTCGATGGAGCATACCGGCACGCAGGTGCGCATTGCGGCGTACGGCCCGCACGCGGCGAACGTGGTGGGGCTGACGGATCAGACCGATCTCTTCTACACCATGAAAGCGGCGCTGAGCCTCAAGTAAGTGCTGCCCGGCGGTAAAGATTTGCTGCCGGGTGGTTTTTTCGCCAATTAGGACCATCCTTAAAGGGTTCATTGACAGAAGGATGGCGCTATGAAAATTACACTCCTCGTTACTCTTATCTTCGGTGTGCTGTTTATGACGGCGTTAAGCGCCGCCGAGAAAACACTGACCCCGCAACAACAACGTATGACGCTCTGCAATCAGCAGGCTAAGGCGCAGAACCTTGGCGGCGATGCGCGCAAGAGCTACATGAGCGACTGCCTGAAGAACACCAAAACCGAGCCGGGGCAAAAAAGTCTGACACCGCAGCAGCAGCGGATGCGCGAATGTAACGCCCAGGCGACGCAGCAATCCCTCAAAGGCGATGACCGCAGTAAATTTATGAGCGCCTGCCTGAAAAAAGCGGCGTAATCCTTCCCGCGCGGGCGTACATCGCGCCCGCATACTCAACGCCTTTCTGCCGCTCTGTTGCTCCCCGCTTAATCTCTGCCAGGCTTAATTTGTGAGCTGTGTTGTCTTTTTTTCCTTTGCGAGTGTACGTCGCCAGACGTTACGCCCGTTTTGCCACACCAATACGGGAGCAAGAGTTATGAATTATCAATATGTTACCGACCTGAACGATCTGCCGGAAAACCAGCCGGTGAAATTCGATGTCGATGGCACCTCGCTTATCCTCATTCGCACCTTAACCCAGGTGCGCGCGTTCCAGAGCCGCTGCCCCCATGCCGGTGCGCCGCTTGAGCAGGGCGCGGTGTGCGACGGGCGGCTGGTCTGCCCGTGGCATAAAGCTAACTTTGATATCACCAATGGCGAGTGGTGCGAGCCGCTGGCGCTGCAAAATCTGAAGCAGTATCCGGTGCATATTGAGCAGAACCGCGTACTGGTTAACCCGCGCCCGCTCTCGCCGACCAATCACAACACCATTCGCGGCGACGGGCCTCAAACGATAGTGATCCTCGGGACCGGCGCGGCCGGTAGCTCGGCGGCGGTGACGCTGCGCGACGCCGGGTTTAACGGCCATCTGATGCTGATTGATAAAGAGAGCGAAGCGCCCTATGACCGCACGGCGCTGAGCAAGTTTGTGCCGTCAGGCAAGATGAAGATCAGCGAAGTGCCGCAGCTGCTGGATAAAGCGTTTTATGCCCAGCCTGGGGTGGAAAACATTGATCAAGAAGTGACAAAGCTTGATGCCGAAGCACATCAGTTAACTCTCGCCGACGGGCGCGAAATTACCTTCGACAAACTGCTGCTGGCGACCGGTGGACACCCCGTCTGGCCGGAGATCAATGGCAATCAGCTGGCGGGCGTGCATGTGCTACGTGATATCCACCAGGCGCAGACGCTGCTCAGTGAAGTGGAGGATGAGCAGCAACTGGTGATTGTTGGTAACAGCTTTATCGCTATGGAGCTGGCGGCGGCGCTGCGTAACCAGGATGTCGATGTCACCGTCCTTTCGCGCCACGCGCTGCCGTTTGTGCCGCAGTTCGGGGAAGAGATTGGCCGCCACTTTATGCAGTTGCATAAGCAAAATGGCGTCAAATTTGTCACCGGCGAGCCAGCGGAGTTGCAGGGCGATAAGCACGTGCAGGGCGTGGCGCTGAAAGATGGTCGCACCATTCCGGCGCATGTGGTGGTGTTTGCTACCGGCGTGGAGCCGTCGACCGATCTGGTGGGCGATCTACCCCACGAAGAGGATGGCAGCCTGACGGTGGATGAGTATCTGCGCGCCGCGCCCGATATCTGGGCGGTGGGCGATATCGCCACCTATCCGGCACCGGAAGGGCCTCGACGTATTGAGCACTGGCGCGTTGCGCAGCAGCAGGGGCGCATTGCAGCGCTCAATATGCTCGGGGAATCACAGCCTTTCGATCGGGTGCCCTTTTTCTGGACTACCCACTTCGGCACGCGTTTTGAGTACCTCGGCTATGCCCGCGAGTGGGACAGCATGAAGATGCTGGGCTCGTTTGAGAATAAACGCTTTGCCGTGCTCTACGGCCAGGAAGGGATGCTGAAAGCGGTGCTGAGCTGCGGCGAGAACACCGCCACGGCGGAGCTGGTGCTGAAAATGCAGGAGCCGCTGACCATGCGTGCGGCCAGCGAACTCCTCTCATAACGTTCGCGCCACGGTTTAATCGCCGTGGCGCTACTTTTTACGCGCTCAGTTTTTCTGATTTCGCCATACAGGCGGCCATTGCGTCCATTACTGCGGCGCGAAAACCCTTATCTTCCAGCACTTTCACCGCTTCGATGGTGGTGCCGCCCGGCGAGCAGACCATATCTTTCAGCTCGGCAGGGTGTTTGCCCGTTTCCAGCACCATCTTCGCCGAACCCATCACCGCCTGCGCGGCAAATTTATAGGCCTGCGCGCGCGGCATACCGCCCAGCACGGCAGCATCGGCCATCGCTTCGATAAACATAAACACATAAGCCGGAGCCGAGCCGCTGACGCCGACTACCGGATGGATCATCCCTTCGGCAATCACTTCCGCTTCACCAAAGCAACGGAAAATAGTCAGCACATCGGCGGTGTCTTCAGAGGTGACCAGCGCATTGGGCGTGATAGAGGTCATCCCGGCGTTAACCAGCGCAGGGGTGTTCGGCATCACGCGGATAATTTTGCGGTCGTGGCCGAGTGCGCGCGCCAGCTGATCGAGCGTCACGCCCGCCGCGATAGAGACCACCAGCGTCTCTTTATTCAGGCTGGAGGCGATATCGCTGAGGACTTTCACCATGATGTTCGGCTTCACGGCGCCAAAGACAATATCGGCGATCTGCGCCACTTCCTGCGCGCTCTGCGCGGCGTTAATGCCATACTCCTGTTGCAGGGCGGCGACCTTATCGGGCGTTGGCGTGTAAACCCAAATCTGCCCCGGTTTCACCTCGCCGCTGGCGATCAGCCCGCCAAGAATCGCCTTACCCATGTTACCGCAGCCGATAAAACCGATTTTCTTTTCCATCACGTCCCTCTCTGCTTGTTATTGCATGTGATTCATAGCTTAACGCGCTTTTCCGGCAAGGGCGAAAGGATCTCTGCTTTCCCCCGCGGGCAATTAAAGGGACAATGCGCCGAAACAAAAAGGAGTCACCATGGCGATATGGGTTGATGCGGACGCCTGTCCGAATGTGATTAAAGAGATTTTATTTCGTGCGGCGGAGCGGACGCAGACGCCGTTAACGCTGGTCGCTAACCAGAATCTGCGCGTGCCGCCCTCCAAGGTGATCCGCGCGCTCAGGGTGCCGGCAGGCTTTGACGTTGCCGATAACGAAATTGTGCGCCTCTGCGCGCCGGATGATCTGGTGATCACCGCCGATATTCCGCTGGCGGCGGAGGTGATAGCAAAAGGGGCTGCAGCGCTTAACCCGCGCGGTGAGCGCTATACGGAAGCGACTATTCGCGAGCGGCTGACCATGCGCGACTTTATGGATACGTTGCGCGCCAGCGGCATCCAGACCGGCGGCCCGGACTCCCTCTCGCAGCGCGATCGCCAGCAGTTCGCCGCGCAGCTCGATAAGTGGCTGCTCGAGCGCCAGCGCCGCCAGACACCGTAACCGGGCTTGTCAGTTTTTATCACTTCCAGTAAGGTTGCCGCTACAGGTGATGCCACAGAAACTTTACAGGCACAAAGGCTGCGCCAGAACGTTCTGTTACGCAAAATTGAGAGTGTGTAACGTTAATCTTACGCAGCGCGCGCCGTTGGTTTAGTGCTATCATCGCCATCTTATTGTTGTCCCCCAACCGGGGGCCTGGAGGAACAACCTGCTCATGACGCTACCCATCTTTCTCATCGGCGCACGCGGCTGCGGTAAAACCACTGTTGGCCGGGCGCTGGCGCTGTCACAGGGCTTCCAGTTTATCGATACCGATAGCTGGTTGCAGGAAGAGGCGCAGCAGACCGTTGCGCAAATCGTAGAGCAGGAGGGGTGGGCCGGTTTTCGCGCCCGCGAAACGGCAGCACTTGAAGCCGTGACCGAACCCGCTCTGGTCGTCGCCACCGGCGGCGGCATTATTCTCAGCGATTATAACCGCCGTTTTATGCGTGAACATGGGCGCGTGGTTTACCTTTGTGCGCCGGTCGATGTGCTGGCAGGGCGGCTGGAAGCCTTTCCGCAAGAGGGGCTGCGTCCGACCCTGACCGGAAAGCCGATCAGCGAAGAGGTGAGCGAAGTGCTCGCCACCCGCGATGCGCTCTATCGCGATGCGGCGCACTTTGTGGTCGATGCCGCGCAGCCGCCGCTGGCGGTGGTGGCAGAAATTGAGGCGGCTTTACACCTGGCGCGCGCCAGTTAGCGAAACGTTTGACTATACTTATCTCTCTAACCGCAAAAGGAGAATAAGCTATGCCGACTAAACCGCCCTATCCGCGTGAAGCCCGTGTTGTAGCTGTTGAGAAGGGACCCAGCGACGCAACTGTAACCTGGTATGAACTGCGCGCGGATCATCCGAAACCGGACTCATTGATCAGCGAACACCCTTCGGAGCAGGAAGCGCTGGATGCGAAAAAGCGTTACGAGGATCCCGATAAAAGCTAATCCGGCGATCCCGCCAGCATGATTTCCTGAACCTTTCAGAAAGTCGCTTGCATCACATTTTTTGACTGGCTTAATGCCAGTCACTGTTTATATTCATTGTTACTGGAATTTATTAGAACACAGGAGTGGCACATTCTCTTTACACGGCGGCGGTGCTCCATCCTCCGTCGGTTGTTGTGCAGAGAATCATAACTAAAAGCAGTTTTGAAAGGCGGAAAGCGAAAATGAGTGCGACGTTGGCGATCCTCACCATAGGTGTGGTGCCGGTAAAAGAGATCCTGCCGCTTCTGGCAGAGCATGTTTCAGAAGATCAAATCACCCATGTCAGCCTGCTGGGGAAGATGGACCCGGCACAAGTTCGTATCGATTATTGCGTTGATCCCGGCGAGACCGCCATCCCGACGCGTCTGAGCGATGACAGCCTCGGCATGGTTTCGCGCCAGAAGGTGGAGCGCGATCTGCAAAGCGTGATCGAAGTGCTCGATAACCAGGGGACCTATGACGTTATCCTGCTGATGAGCACCGCCGACATCCGCGGCTTAAACGCGCGAAACGCCATCTTGATTGAACCGCAGCGCATTATTCCCCCGCTGGTCGCCTCGATTGTTGATGGTCACCAGGTCGGCGTGATTGTGCCGGTGCCAGAACTGATGGCGCCGCAGAAGAAGAAGTGGCAGGTGCTGGAAAAAGAGCCGCTGTATGAACTCTGCCATCCCTACCAGGCGAGCGAAACAGAGTTGATTGACGCCGGAAAAGCGCTGCTGGAACGCGGTGCCGATGTGCTGATGCTCGACTGCCTTGGCTTCCACCAACTGCATCGCGATCTGCTGCAAAAAGCGCTGGATGTACCGGTTTTACTCTCCAATGTGCTGGTGGCGCGCCTCGCCTCAGAACTGCTGGTGTAGCCGCATAACGGCGCAATTTCGCGTGACATCACTTAAGCCCGGCCTCTATAGTGGTTTTCCAGTCATTTCTCTATAAGGGCCTGTTTATGCTTCAAAGTAATGAATACTTTTCCGGTAAAGTGAAGTCCATTGGGTTTACCAGCAGCAGCACTGGCCGCGCCAGCGTCGGCGTGATGATGGAAGGGGAGTACACCTTCTCCACCGCGCAGCCGGAAGAGATGACGGTGGTCAGCGGCGCGCTGAACGTGCTGTTGCCAGGTGAAACCGAATGGAAAAGGCACGCTGCCGGCGAAGTGTTCAATGTCCCGGGCCACAGCGAATTCCATCTGCAGGTTGCCGAGCCGAGTGCCTATCTCTGCCGTTATCTGTAACGCTTGCGCCGTCCGGTGACAAAAAAGCCCGGTAGCGCTGCGCTGACCGGGCCTGTGAAAGTGAGTTGCTAAAAGCGTTAGCGCTGGGCTTCGCCGCCCAGGCCTTCCACCAGATTTTGAATCAGTGCCGCCAGCTCGCCGGTCATCAGAATAAAATCGGCATCGAATCGCTGGGCATAATCTTCCCGATCGATATCTTCATTCTGATCGCGCAGCTCATCGCTGAACTTCAGGCGTTTTACCGAGCCATCATCACAGATCATAAACTGGATGCGCTGCTGCCAGTCGAGGGCCAGCTTGGTCACCACTTTGCCCGCTTCAATGTGCACAGCGATTTCGTCACTCACCAGATCCTGCTTTTTCGCGCGGATCACGCCGCCATCTTCCAGCATTGCTTTCAGCTCGGCTTCGTCCAGCAACTGGAAACCCTGCGCCACGGTGCCGGAGCGGACCCATTCGGTGAGCGTCAGCTCAATTGGGTTTTCCATCGTCAGCGGGACAACCGGGAGAGAGCCGAGGCTTTTACGCAGCAGCGCCAGCGTATCTTCCGCTTTTTTCGCGCTGGCGCAGTCGACCATAATCAGGCCGTTGACGGTGTCGATCCACATCATCGTCTGGCTGTAGCGGCTGAAGGCGCGCGGCAGCAGCGAGTGCAGCACTTCATCTTTCAGCGCATCTTTTTCGGTTTTTTTCAGTTTGCGCGCCTGCTCGGCTTCGAGGCGGGCAATTTTTGCTTCCAGCGCCTGTTTCACCACCGGCGTCGGCAGAATTTTTTCTTCTTTGCGCGCGCAGATAATAATCTGGCCGTTGTTGGTGTGGGTCAGCGCTTCGCTGTGTGAGCCCATCGGTGGAACCCAACCGGTTTTCGCCATATCCTGACTACCGCATGGCGTAAACGAGAGCGGGGCGAGCTGTTTTTCCATCTCTTCCGCACGGAGCGCCACATCGCGGCTGAGACGGTATACCATTAAATTTTTGAACCACAGCATGATTTTTTCCACGGCCTTGTCGTTAAATGCAGCGGGCATAATAGCGAATTGTCGCCGCGCTTGCATTGCTAATGCGTGGTCCACTACGAGGAGTTTGATGTGCGTATCGGTATCGATTTGGGTGGTACAAAGACAGAGATTATTGCGCTGGACGAGCGCGGCGAGACGCTGTTCCGCCATCGGCAGCCGACGCCGCGCGACTATCAGCAGACCATTGAGCTTATCGCTTCGCTGGTCGACTTAACGGAAAAAGAGACCGGCCAGCGCGGCACGGTGGGCATGGGCATTCCGGGCTCTATCTCGCCCTATACCGGGGTGGTGAAGAACGCCAACTCCACGTGGCTTAACGGTAAACCCTTTGATAAAGATTTAAGCCAGCGCCTTAATCGTGAAGTGCGTCTTGCGAACGATGCCAACTGCCTGGCGGTGTCGGAAGCGGTCGACGGCGCGGCAGCGGGCGCGCAGACGGTGTTTGCGGTGATTATCGGCACCGGCTGCGGTTCCGGCATTGCGCTCAATGGCCATTCACATATCGGCGCTAACGGTACGGCGGGCGAGTGGGGGCACAATCCGCTGCCGTGGATGGATGAGGATGAGCTGCGTTACCGCAATGAAGTGCCCTGCTATTGCGGCAAACAGGGGTGCATTGAGACCTTTATCTCCGGCACCGGCTTTGGCACCGATTACCAGCGCCTGAGCGGCCAGGCGTTGAAGGGCAACGAGATTATTCGCCTGGTAAACGAGCAGGACGCGGTTGCCGAGCTGGCGCTGAGCCGTTATGAGATGCGGCTGGCGAAATCACTGGCACATGTGGTCAATATCCTCGATCCCGATGTGATCGTGCTGGGCGGCGGGATGAGTAATGTCGATCGCCTTTACCAGACGGTTCCCGGGTTGATGCAGAAGTGGGTTTTTGGCGGCGAGTGTGAAACGCCAATCCGCAAAGCGTTGCACGGGGATTCCAGCGGCGTGCGCGGCGCGGCGTGGCTCTGGCCACAGGGGGAGTAATGCGCCAATCGAACCGCTGAAACGGCCCAGGCCGGATAAGCGTTTACGCGCCATCCGGCAATGGGTGCGGCATGTTGCCTCGGTGGAAGGGTTCCGTTCACCATACGTGGTGGGGTTTCATTGACCTCTTATGCGGTGAACGGGACAAGGGAAGAGGCCGCGCTCCCCTTGTCAATCCCCGCGGCCCCGCGAGGAAATCGGTGCCGCGCACTGCGCTCACCTCCCGCGTGCCTGACTGCGGCCGGCTCGACTCGACATCCTGTCTCGGTTCGCCTCTGTCCGCCATCCATGGCGTCCAGGCCTTGTCATTCCCGCTTCGGTTCGCCGATTTCAGCGGGGACACAACCCCGTCGCTGTCATATTGCAGATAAAAACAAAGTCGGTGTCGCTGAAAGCACGTTTTTGTAGGCCGGATAAGGCGAAGCCGCCATCCGGCAGTGGTGCGGTGATAATGCCGGATGGCGCGTACCGCTTATCCGGCCTACGCGGTTTCAGCGGCATGATGCCGTGCCCTACTGCACCTGGTGAACGGAACCATTCCACCGAGGTAATCCCATTGCCGGATGGCGGCTACGCCTTATCCGGCCTGGGCGTTTTCAGCGGCACGATGCTGCGGCCTACGACACCGAATACTTCCCATCCAGCTTGCTGTAGCCAAGCCCGTTTATCTTCTTCACCTTAATCTGCACCGGAATACGCTCCTTCATCGCCTCGACGTGGCTTATCACGCCGATGGTCTTCCCGGTGGCATTTAACGCATCGAGCGCATCCAGCGCCGTGTCCAGCGTTTCACTATCCAGCGTGCCGAAGCCCTCGTCGAGGAACAGCGAATCGATACGCGTTTTATGGCTTACCAGATCGGAGAGCGCCAGCGCCAGCGCCAGGCTCACGAGGAAGCTTTCGCCGCCGGAGAGCGTGCGGGTATCGCGCACCGCATCCGCCTGCCAGGTATCGACCACTTCCAGCTCCAGCGCGTCGCTCACTTTGCGCTTAAGCAAATAGCGTCCGTGCAGGCGGGTCAGCTGGTTATTTGCCAGCCACACCAGGTTATCCAGCGTCAACCCCTGGGCGAATTTGCGAAACTTATCCCCCTCTTTGGAGCCAATCAGCGCATTGAGATGGCCCCAGTCATCGCAGCGGGCGCTGGCGTGCTCAATCTGCTGTAACACCGTCTGCTGGCGTTTGCGGTTATCCGTATCCTGCTTGAGCTGCTGGCGCACTTCGCCCTGGCCTGTGGTGTTCTCGCGCAGCTGTCGCGCAAGCTGCTCCAGCGCCGGAGCGATGCTCTCCATGCTGGCATCCGCCGCAAGCCCGGCGGGGCGCTGCTGCTGATGGTCAGTGAGTGCCTGCTCCGCACTTGCCGCCAATGCCTGTTTCTGCTGGCAATCGCTTTCCAGCGTCTGGCGCAGCTGCGCAAGGCGTTGATGCTCGCCATCATCAAGCAGGGCGCGGAGGAAGGCGTCGCGATCGTCAAAAATGCTCGCCGCCAGCGCATCGTTAAATGCCTGCTCAGATTGACGCTCGCTCTCTGCCACCTGCGCCAACTGCTGGTGCAGGGTTTGCCACTGGCTTTGCAGCGCCAGGCAGGCGTCGTGCACTTTGCGCCACCCTTCCAGCGCCACGCGAGCCTCGCCAACAGTGATCTCCTCTTCGGGCAGGGTCTCGAGGATCGGCGCAAGCTGCGCCAGCTGTTCCTGTAGCGCGGTAAGTTGCTGCTGATGCTCTTGCCACTGCTGCGCTTCATCGGCGCGGGCGGCCAGCCACGACGCTTCGTCATCTTCGGCGGGCAGCGCCAGATCGAGTTCAGCAAGGGTTGCGGCCAGGCTTTCACGGCGGCGCTCAACCGCCTGCTGATACTGCTCGCTCTGCTGGCGCAGCTCATTGATCTGCTGTTGCAAAGTCAGGCGCTGATTGAGCAGATAAAGCTGATGCTCATAGGCATCCTGCGCGCTTTGCCAGCTGTTGAGATCGCGCTGCGGCTCAAGGGTGACGTTCAGCGCGGCGCAGGCTTTTGCCCACGCCTCAAGCCAGCTGCGCTCCTCTTCCTGGAGCAGTTTTGCTTCGCGCTCATCTTTCTCGTAACGCTCAGCGAGGCCTTTTAGCCGTTCGCCGAGCGCCACGCCCGCTTCCTTCATGGTGCGCACTTCCAGATCGAGTGCATTAAAGCGCGTCTGATTGACGCCCGGCTCGATGGCCTGATAGTGGGCAACTGCCGGGTGCTCCGTTGCGCCGCACAGCGGGCAGGGATGGCCAGGCTGGAGACGCGCGCGCTCGCTTTCGAGATCCTTAATCCGGCTCTCCAGCTCGCAAATGGTACGCACCTCGTTCAGTAACTGATTCTTCTCTTTATACTGCTCGCGTTTGTGCGCCAGCTCGGCGGTCAGTTTCTCCTGCTCCGCTTTCAGATCCAGCAGGCTCTGCTGGCGCTGGCTTAACTGCTTGCGCAGCGGCGCATAGCGGGCGTGCAGGGCGGTAAGCTGCTGGCGCAGCGGGCGGTTTTGCGCGCAGAGCGCCATCGCCGCCGCTGTCTCCTCAAGGCTCATCTCAAGGGTGGAGATTGGCAGGGTGCGCAGGCGCTCCTGCTGGCTCTGCACCCGCTGCTGCGCCGCGAGCCACTGCTTTTTCTCCTCCGCCAGCTGGCTGAAGAGCGCCCGCCAGCCGGTTAACTCACTCTGCCAGCGCTGGAAACGGGCATGCTCGTTTAACCACGCCTCCAGCGTTTGCCGCGATGCAAGCAGCGAGGCTTGCTGCTGCCCGGCGCTGGCGCGTATCTGCGCGCGCTGTAACAGGCTGGCTTGTAAGCGAGTATTCACTTCCTCGCTCTGCGTACGGGTGCGCGTCAGGGTTTTACGCTGCTCTTCAAGCCGCTCCCACAGCGGGCGCAGCTGCTGCGCCGGCTGCGCCAGTTCAAGAGCCGCAAGCTGCGGCCTGGCGTCATTACGCGCCTGTAGCGCCTGCGCCAGCGTCGCTTTTGCCCGCCCGCGCGCCGCTTGTAGCTCCGCTTCGCGGCTGAGCCACTGCGCCTGCGCCTGCGCGCTGCGCTGGGCGCTCAGCAGTGTCTGCTCTTCGTCAGTCAGTACTTGCAAACGTTGCTCAAGCTGCGCCCGCTGCTCGCTGTCCAGCAGCACGACGCCCTCGGCCTGCGCGCGTAGCTGTTCCAGCTCGCCTTTGGCGCTTTTATGCTTCTCAAACACCATCGCCGAAATCTGCCCGTAGATCTCGGTGCCGGTCAGCTCCTCCAGCAGTTCGGCGCGCTCGCGCGGTTTGGCGTTGAGGAATGCGGCGAACTGCCCTTGCGAGAGCAGCATTGAGCGGGTGAAACGGCCATAATCCAGCCCGGTGAGGGAGGCGGTGAGATCGAGCTTATCTTTGACCTTATCGGCGAGGATCTTCCCCGTTTCGCAGAGCGCCAGCTCCACGCGCGGAGCCTGTAAATTGCCATCCGCCAGCCCGCGGGCGCGCGTCTGGCTCCAGAAGGCGCGATAGGCAATGCCTTTGACCTCAAACTCCACTTCCGCCAGGCACTCGGCGGTATCGCGCGTCATCAGATCGTTTTGCGACTGTGACAGCGTGCTAAGACGCGGCGTCTCGTGGTAGAGGGCGAGGCAGATGGCATCCAGCAGGGTGGTTTTCCCGGCCCCGGTGGCCCCAGTAATGGCGAACAGCCCGTTACTGGCGAAGGGCTCTTCGGTAAAGTCGATTTTCCACTCGCCCTTCAGCGAGTTGATATTTTTCAGCCGTAAACTGAGGATCTTCATGCGTCATTCTCCTCATCCAGCGCCTGACGGGTCTCGCTGAACAGCGTATGTAAGCGCGCACTCTGCATCTCGTCGAGCTCCTCCTGCGCCAGCCTGCGGTCAAAGACCTCTTCAACTTTCAACTCGCTCAATGTTTCACGCAGTTCACCGGCGAGCAGGCGATCGCGCAGTTCGCGGCTGCGGCGCACCAGCAGCACTTCGACGGGCAGATCTTCCGTCACCTGCTGGATTTTGCGCTGCATATCGACCAGATAGTCGCTGCTGACAATCTCAATATCGAGCCACACCGGCGGCGTGGCGGGGGCATTGCGCCACTGCTCAAGCTGGCGGCAGATATCGGCAAACTCGCCCTTAATCACCGCCAGCGGCTGAGTGGCAGGCACGTCAAGCGTGGTGACCTCAGCCAGCTTGCCGTCGGCGAAAGTCACCAGATTGACGCCTTTACTTTTTCCGGTCTCATCAAAGCTGAGGGGAATCGGCGAGCCGCAGTAGCGAATATGCTCCGTGCCGCCGATTTTCTGCGCGCGATGGATATGGCCGAGCGCGATGTAATCCGCCGGGGGAAAGTTCTGTGCAGGAAAAGCATCCAGCGTGCCGATATAGATATCACGCACCGCGTCACTTTTACTCGCCCCGACGGTGGTTAAATGGCCGCTGGCGATAATCGGTAACGGCTTATCGCCGCGCAGGTCGCAGGCGGCCTGATACTGCTGCTGATAGTAGTCGGTGATGGCCGCCAGCAGGTGCTGCTGTTTTTGCTGCCCGGACATCCCCGCCTGGCTGACGGTAATGTCGCGCGGGCGCAAAAAGGGCACCGGGCAGAAGACCGCACCGGGTTCGCCGTCGCGGCGATAGAGCAGAAACGGCGCGACGCCCGCACTGGCGACCACGGTGGTGTTGAGATAAGCGAGGATCTCTTTTGATTCATTCAGGGTCGCCACGGAGTCATGGTTGCCCGCCAGCACGATTAACTGGCAGCCGGTACGCTGCAAATTAACCACAAAGCGGTTATAGAGTTCGCGGGCGTAACTTGGCGGCGATCCGGTATCGAAAATGTCGCCCGCCACCACGATGGCGTCGACCTGCTGCTGCTCGGCTGTGGTTAACAGCCAGTCCAGAAAAGCGCTGTGCTCGGCGGCGCGACTTTTGCTGTAGAAGTTTTGGCCGAGATGCCAGTCCGATGTGTGAAGAATGCGCATAGTGATCCCGTGGCAAAAAAGCATAACGGCGATTATAAACATTAAGCGGGTCAGGGACATCGCCTGGCGCAAATTTGCGTTGTCACAATCGCGCGGGCTGGGTCATATAGCGGTCATGTTATTCATAAATCTGTCATAAAACTGACGCATAATGGCGACGCTATTTATACTGCAGACTAATTAATACAGGGCGAATGATGGCGAGACGAATTCTGGTCGTGGAAGACGAAGCACCGATCCGTGAAATGGTGTGCTTTGTGCTCGAACAAAATGGTTTTCAACCGGTTGAAGCGGAAGATTTCGACAGCGCAGTAAACCAGCTTAATGAACCCTGGCCGGATCTGGTGCTGCTGGACTGGATGTTACCCGGCGGGTCCGGCATTCAATTTATCAAGCACCTGAAGCGCGAAGCGATGACCCGCGATATTCCGGTGATGATGCTCACCGCGCGCGGTGAAGAGGAAGATCGCGTTCGCGGCCTTGAGACGGGCGCCGATGACTACATCACCAAGCCCTTCTCGCCGAAAGAGCTGGTGGCGCGCATTAAAGCCGTGATGCGCCGCATTTCGCCGATGGCGGTGGAAGAGGTGATTGAGATGCAGGGCTTAAGCCTTGATCCCTCCTCCCATCGCGTGATGACCGGCGAAAACCCCCTCGATATGGGCCCTACCGAATTTAAACTCTTACACTTCTTTATGACCCACCCGGAGCGTGTTTACAGCCGCGAACAGCTGCTGAACCACGTCTGGGGCACCAATGTCTATGTTGAAGACAGAACCGTAGACGTGCATATTCGTCGTCTGCGTAAAGCGCTGGAAGGGAGTGGACACGACCGGATGGTGCAGACGGTACGCGGCACGGGATATCGTTTTTCGACCCGTTTCTGAAATTTGACAGGAGTGTGACGCGTGCTGGAAAGGCTGTCATGGAAAAGGCTGGTGCTGGAGCTCCTCCTTTGTTGTATCCCCGCCTTTATTCTGGGCGCGATGTTCGGCTATCTGCCGTGGTTTTTGCTGGCGGCAGTGACCGGGCTTCTGATCTGGCACTTCTGGAATCTGCTGCGTCTCTCCTGGTGGCTATGGGTCGATAAAAGCATGACGCCGCCGCCCGGCACCGGCAGCTGGGAGCCGCTGCTCTACGGCCTGCATCAGATGCAGATGCGCAATAAAAAGCGCCGCCGCGAGCTGGGTAACTTGATTAAACGCTTTCGCAGCGGCGCTGAGTCGCTGCCGGATGCGGTGGTATTGACCACGGAAGAGGGGATGATCTTCTGGTGTAACGGCCTTGCGCAACAGCTGCTGGGGCTGCGCTGGCCCGATGATAACGGGCAGAACATCCTCAACCTGCTGCGCTACCCCGAATTTACCCAATACCTGAAAAGCCAGTCCTTCAGCAAACCGCTCAATCTGGTGCTTAACAACGGTCGCCACTTAGAGATCCGCGTGATGCCCTACAGCGAGCAACAACTACTGATGGTGGCGCGCGATGTCACGCAGATGCACCAGCTGGAAGGGGCCAGACGCAACTTCTTCGCTAACGTCAGCCATGAGTTGCGCACGCCGCTAACGGTGTTGCAGGGCTACCTTGAGATGATGCAGGAGCAGACGCTGGAAGGCGCGCCGCGCGAAAAAGCGTTACACACCATGCGCGAGCAAACCTCGCGGATGGAGGGGCTGGTGCGCCAGCTTCTGACCCTGTCAAAAATCGAAGCTGCGCCGACCCATGGCGCAAATGAAGTGATTGATGTGCCGATGATGCTGCGCGTGGTGGAGCGGGAAGCGCAAACCCTCAGCCAGCAGAAACAGAGCTTCAGCTTTGAAATTGACAGCCAGTTGAAAGTTCTGGGCAGTGAAGAGCAGCTGCGCAGTGCCATCTCCAACCTGGTCTATAACGCGGTGAATCACACCCCCGCCGGGACGCACATTATCGTGCGCTGGCAGCCGGTGGCGCACGGCGCGGAGTTCAGCGTCGAGGATAATGGGCCGGGGATCGCCGCCGAGCATATTCCGCGCCTGACCGAGCGTTTCTACCGCGTGGATAAAGCGCGCTCGCGCCAGACGGGCGGCAGCGGGCTTGGGTTGGCGATAGTCAAACATGCGGTTAATCACCACGACAGCCGCCTTGATATCAGCAGCACGCCGGGCAAAGGGACGCGCTTTAGCTTTGTCCTGCCGGAACGCCTGATTGCCAAAAACGCCCACCCATAACCACCTTGTCAGCTTATCTTTCCGGCGGCTCGTTACGGCGAGCCGCTCTGCCTCGCCTCATCCCGCGCCTGCAACGTAGTTTGTACGGTTGTTGCTTTTTTGTTCGCACGATCAGCCACGTGTTTTTCTGATAAATAGAGTTTTTCACTGGCTCTGTTCTGCTGTTTAGTATAACTATCTGGTTTTGCGATCCTGACTTGCCTTTAAACGTTATAAGCGTTTAAATTGCGCCCCATGCATTGCCAGACCGACTGTGTTTGCGCGGTAAACCGAAAAACTATTCTTCGCCACGCAGCACATTAAGCATTTCCCGCTGATTAACGCGTTAATGATGCGTTATTGTCCGGTGCGGAGAGGCTAATTATTCAACATTTTTACGACACCACATCCACAGGCAGTAAACATTATGACCCATCACTTAAAACCGCGTGACATCATCGCGCTGGGCTTTATGACCTTCGCGCTGTTTGTTGGCGCAGGTAATATTATTTTTCCTCCCATGGTCGGCTTGCAGGCGGGTGAATTCGTCTGGACGGCGGCGCTGGGCTTCCTGATTACTGCGGTGGGCCTGCCGGTGCTAACGGTAGTTGCGTTAGCGAAAGTGGGCGGTGGCATTGATAGCCTCAGCACACCGATTGGCAAAGTCGCGGGCGTGCTGCTGGCAACGATCTGCTACCTGGCCGTGGGGCCGCTGTTCGCTACGCCGCGTACCGCAACCGTTTCGTTTGAAGTGGGCATTGCGCCGCTGACCGGCGACGGCTCTATGGCGCTGCTGATCTACAGCCTGGTCTACTTCGCGCTGGTGATTCTGGTCTCTCTCTATCCGGGCAAACTGCTTGATACCGTCGGCAACTTCCTCGCACCGCTGAAAATTATCGCCCTGACGATTCTGGCAGTCGCCGCACTGGTGTGGCCAGCCGGTCCGATTAGCCACGCGCTGGAAGCCTACCAGACCGCGCCGTTCTCTAACGGTTTCGTCAATGGCTACCTGACGATGGATACTCTCGGCGCGATGGTCTTCGGGATTGTTATCGTTAATGCCGCCCGTTCGCGCGGCGTGACCGAAGCGCGTCTGCTGACTCGCTACACCGTCTGGGCGGGTCTGATGGCGGGTGTTGGCCTGACGCTGCTCTACCTGGCGCTCTTCCGCCTCGGCTCCGACAGCTCGACGCTGGTCGATCAGTCCGTTAACGGCGCGGCGATACTGCATGCTTACGTCCAGCACACCTTTGGTGGTGCGGGTAGCTTCCTGCTGGCAGCGCTGATTTTCATCGCCTGCCTGGTGACGGCGGTTGGCCTGACCTGCGCCTGCGCAGAGTTCTTCGCCCAGTACCTGCCGCTCTCCTACCGTGCGCTGGTCTTTATCCTCGGCATCTTCTCAATGGCGGTCTCAAACCTCGGTCTGAGCCACCTGATCCAGATTTCGATTCCGGTGCTGACCATGATCTATCCGCCGTGTATCGTGCTGGTGGTCTTGAGCTTTACCCGCTCTTTCTGGCATTGTTCCACCCGCGTAATTGCGCCGACCATGTTTATCAGCCTGCTTTTTGGTATCCTTGACGGCGTGAAAGCCTCCGCGTTTGCTGAGCACCTTCCGCTCTGGACACAGCGCTTACCGCTGGCGGAGCAGGGCCTGGCCTGGCTGTTGCCGAGCCTGGTGATGGTGGTTCTGGCCGCTATCTGGGATCGCGCGGCGGGACGTCAGGTGACTTCCAGCGCGCATTAACAGCAGCAAGCACGGTTTGTTGAACCACGGGGTAGCGCACTCCGTGGTTTTTTATTTTTTGTGATGAATAACGGCAGTGGAAACGATGGAAAGTACGAATAAGCTGAAGCGTGGGCTAAGTACCCGCCACATTCGCTTTATGGCGCTGGGTTCAGCGATCGGCACCGGGCTGTTTTACGGCTCCGCGGACGCCATCAAAATGGCCGGGCCCAGCGTGTTGCTGGCCTACATTATTGGCGGGGTCGCGGCGTATATCATTATGCGTGCGCTGGGCGAGATGTCCGTGCACAACCCCTCCGCCAGCTCCTTCTCACGCTACGCACAGGAAAACCTCGGCCCGCTGGCCGGTTATATCACTGGCTGGACCTACTGCTTTGAAATTCTGATTGTCGCCATCGCCGACGTTACCGCCTTCGGCATCTATATGGGCGTCTGGTTCCCGACGGTGCCGCACTGGATCTGGGTGCTGAGCGTGGTGCTGCTGATCTGCGCCATCAACCTGATGAGCGTAAAAGTCTTCGGCGAGCTGGAGTTCTGGTTCTCTTTCTTTAAAGTCGCCACCATTATCATCATGATCGCCGCCGGTTTCGGCATCATCATCTGGGGGATCGGCAACGGCGGGCAACCGACCGGCATCAGCAATCTCTGGAGCCACGGCGGCTTCTTCAGTAACGGCTGGCTGGGCACGGTAATGGCGCTGCAAATGGTGATGTTCGCCTACGGCGGTATCGAAATCATCGGCATTACCGCCGGTGAAGCGGAAGAGCCGGAGAAGTCGATTCCGCGCGCCATCAACTCGGTGCCGATGCGTATCCTGGTGTTTTATGTCGGCACGCTGTTTGTGATTATGTCGATCTACCCGTGGAACCAGGTGGGCACTAACGGTAGCCCGTTTGTGCTGACCTTCCAGCATATGGGCATCACCTTTGCCGCCAGCATCCTGAACTTTGTCGTGCTGACCGCTTCCCTGTCGGCGATCAACAGCGATGTGTTTGGCGTCGGGCGTATGCTGCACGGCATGGCGGAGCAGGGCAGTGCGCCGAAGATGTTCGCCAAAACCTCCCGCCGCGGCATTCCGTGGGTAACGGTGCTGGTGATGACGCTGGCGCTGCTGATGGCGGTCTATCTCAACTACATCATGCCGGAGAATGTCTTCCTGGTGATTGCCTCACTGGCGACCTTCGCCACGGTGTGGGTGTGGATTATGATCCTGCTGTCGCAGATTGGTTTCCGCCGTCGCCTCTCGGCGGATGAAGTGAAGGCGCTGAAGTTTAAAGTGCCGGGTGGCGTGGCAACCACCGTTGCCGGGCTGATCTTCCTGGTGTTTATCATCGCGCTGATTGGCTGGCACCCGGAAACCCGCATTTCGCTCTATGTCGGCTTTGCATGGATTGTGCTGCTGCTGATTGGCTGGGCGTTTAAGCGCCGGGCGTAATCTCCGCTAGCGTCGTTTTACTTCGTAGGCCGGGTAAGGCGCAGTCGCCACCCGGCGTTGTGCCTGATGGCGCTACGCTTATCAGGCCTACGAGTGCCGGGCTCTGGCTTCTGTAGGCCGGGTAAGGCGCAGCCGCCACCCGGCGTTATGCCTGATGGCGCTACGCTTATCAGGCCTACGAGTGCCGGGCTCTGGCTTCTGTAGGCCGGGTAAGGCGCAGCCGCCACCCGGCGTTGTGCCTGATGGCGCTACGCTTATCAGGCCTACGAGTGCCGGGCTCTGGCTTTTGTAGGCCGGGTAAGGCGTAGCCGCCACCCGGCGTTGTGCCTGATGGCGCTACGCTTATCAGGCCTACGAGTGCCGTGCTCTGGCTTCTGTAGACCGGGTAAGGCGTTATGCCTGATGGCGCTGCGCTTATCAGGCCTACGATTTCTCCCCCATTTTTTCCGTCTTATCTCTGCGCCCCGTCTCTCAACCCCTTAAAAAAGTTGAAAGAAGGAGGCGGGTCGGGCCGAACGTTGGCTACAGTGATCCTGATTATGTAAAGGGGATCGTTGATGTTGAATGCATGGCACCTGCCCGTCGCGCCGTTTGTCAAAGCGCACCAGCAGCAGTTAATCATTAACCTCTGGCTGCGCGGCACGGATTTACCGTCGCGCGTCACGCTGCGAATTGAGATCGATAACGAAGAGACGCCGGTTGCAATGCACCGCGCGCGCAACACCGCCAATAATGGCGTCACCCTCTGGCGCGCCGCCATTGATATCCGCAACGGCCAGCCGCGCCGCCGCTACAGCTTTAAGCTGCTGTGGGACGATCGCCAGATCTGGTTTACCCCGCAGGGGTTTAGTCGCTTCCCGCCCGCCAGACTTGAGCAGTTTGCTATCGATGCGCCCGATGAAGGCCCGGCGTGGGTCGCCGATCAGGTCTTCTACCAAATCTTTCCGGATCGCTTTGCCCGTAGCGAAGCGCGCACCGCGCAGCAGGACCAGCGTTACTGGCACCACGCCGCAGGGCGCGAAATTCGTTTTTGTGACTGGGATGAGCCGCTTACCGGCGAAGCGGGCGGATCGACCTTTTACGGCGGCGATCTGGACGGCATCAGCGAAAAGCTGCCGTACCTGAAAAAGCTCGGGGTCACCGCGCTCTACCTCAACCCGGTGTTTGTCGCGCCCAGCGTGCATAAATATGACACCGAAGATTACCGCCACGTCGACCCGCAGTTTGGCGGCGACGAGGCGCTACTGCGTCTGCGCCATAACACACAGGAGAACGGCATACGGCTGATCCTCGACGGCGTTTTTAACCACACCGGCGACTCCCACGCCTGGTTCGACCGCCATAACCGTGCCACCGGCGGTGCCTGCCATAACCCCGATTCGCGCTGGCGCAGCTGGTACAACTTTGATGAGAACGGCTACGCCCATGACTGGCTGGGCTACGCCAGCCTGCCGAAACTCGACTACCGCTCTTCGTCGCTGATTGAAGAGATCTATCAGGGCGAGGAGAGCATTGTGCGCCACTGGCTGAAAGCGCCGTGGAATATGGACGGCTGGCGGCTCGACGTGGTGCATATGCTAGGCGAAAACGGCGGGGCGCGAAACAACCTGCATCACGTAAGCGGCATCACCCGGGCGGCGAAAGAGACCCAGCCGCAGGCCTATGTGGTGGGCGAACACTTTGGCGATGCGCGCCAGTGGTTGCAGGCGGATGCGGAAGATGCGGCGATGAACTATCGCGGCTTTACCCTGCCGGTGTGGGCGTTTCTTGCCAATACCGATATCTCCCTTGATCCGCAGAGTATCGATGCGCAGACCTGCGCCGCGTGGATGGATAACTACCGCGCTGCGCTGTCGCATCAGCAGCAGCAGCGGATGTTTAACCAGCTCGACAGCCACGATACGCCGCGGTTTAAAACCATTCTCGGCAAGGATCTCGCCCGCCTGCCGCTGGCAGTGGTGTGGCTCTTCTGCTGGCCCGGCACGCCCTGCATCTACTACGGCGATGAAGTAGGGCTGGATGGTGCGAACGATCCCTTCTGCCGCAAGCCCTTCCCGTGGGATAAAACGCAGCAGGATAGCCACCTGCTGGCGCTCTACCAGCGAATGACGAAGCTGCGCGCCCGCAGCCAGGCACTGCGTCACGGCGGTTGTCTGGTGGTCTATGCCCGGCAGGATGTGCTGGTTTTTCTGCGCGTTTATCGCCAGCAGCGGGTACTGATTGCTATCAACCGCGGCGAGGCGTGTGACGTTGTGCTGGAAGATTCACCGCTGCTGCAAGCGAAACAGTGGCGGCTTCTGGAAGGTACAGGTAACCTACAGGACGGCGTGCTGACGCTTTCAGCCATCAGCGCTTCTGTCTGGTCTGCCTCCTGAGCCTGCGCGCGGGGAGGCGGGCGTAACGTCTCCCCTTTAGCGAAGGCGAAAGTACATGGATGGTCTTCTGATATTCGGTGTCATTGTGCTGATTCTGGCGCTGGTCGTGGTGCCGATAATGGCGATTGTCGCCTGGCGGCGCAGCCTTGCCACGCAGGTCGAACTGCAACTGCTGCGCCAGCGCGTCAGCATACTTGAACAGCGGGCAATTGCGCCTGCGGTAAGCGAGGAACCGGTCGTTGAGCCGATAAACGAGCCGGTAAGCGCAGCGCCTGAGGTGCCACCGCCAACTCCTGAGCCGCGGCCGCCAATCCCTGAGCCGCAGCCGATTGCAGCAAGCGAAATCCCCCCTGCACAGCCGCAACCCGCAGCCAATGTCTGGGGGCGCAAAGTCGCGACGGCAGAGCCGACGCCGACGCCTGCACCTGTGGTGCGCGAACGTGAAGAGGTGAAAGCACCGGATGGTGAATCCTGGGGCGTGGTTACCGCGCTGGTGCGCTGGTTTATGCAGGGCAACCCGCTGGCGAAACTCGGCGTGGTGCTGCTGTTTATCGGTCTCTCTTTCCTGCTGCGTTACAGCGTTGAATATGCGCTCTTCCCGCTGGAGTTGCGGCTTGTCGCCGTGGCGGTTGTCGCGCTGGTGCTGCTGGTTCTCGGCTGGCGATTGCGGCATAAACAGACGGTCTTTGCCCTTATATTGCAGGGCGGGGCGGTCGGCGCACTCTATCTCACGGTGTTTGGCGCGTTTCGCCTCTGGCAGATGCTGCCGATGACGCTCGCCTTTGCGCTGCTGATTGTGATCTGTGCGGCGAGCGTCGGGCTTGCGGTGCTGCAACGCGCGCTGAGCCTGGCGCTGCTGGCAAGCCTCGGCGGCTATCTTGCGCCGATCCTGCTCTCTACCGGCGGCGGGAGCCATATCGCGCTCTTCTCGTTCTATCTTCTGCTCTCCGTCGGTATTCTCGCCATCAGCGTATGGCAGCACTGGCGCGAGCTGAATATCCTCGGCATGTTCTTCACCTTTGGCGTGGCCGCCCTGTGGGGCATTGCCAGCTACCGCCCGGAAGATTACCTCAGCTGCCAGCTCTTCCTGATCGCCAACCTGCTGATTTTCGGCGTCTTCAGCGTCGGGCTCTCCCTGCGCGCCCAGCGCCGGGGCGAGCGTATTATTGACGGTGTGCTGCTGTTTGCACCGCCGCTGGCGGGTTTTGGCATGCAGTACGCCATGACGCAGCACTGGACCTACGGCCCGGCGTTCAGCGCCCTCGGCTTTGGTCTCTTCTATCTGACGCTTGCCGCCGTTGCCCTTAAACGCTTCCCGACAGCCGGTAAACCGCTGGTGCTCGCCGCGCTGGCGCTGGGCGGCGCATTCGCTACGCTCGCCATTCCGCTGGCCTTGTCCGCGCGCTGGACGGCGATGGCCTGGTCGCTTGAGGGGCTGGGCGTATTGTGGCTCGGTGTGCAGCAACAGCAGCGGCGCATGAGCTACAGCGGCACGGCGCTGTTACTGCTGGCACTCTTCAGCGCGCTATGGGCCGCCGCAAACGGCATCAATGCGCTCTCCACACTGATGATCTTTGCCGTCCTCAGCGCAAGCTGGCTGGTTGGCGCGTGGCTGTGGCGCACGATTCGCCGCGAGGGAAGCTGGCTGCTGCTGGCGGGCGGCATCCTCTTCTGGATTGTCGCACTGGCGGGCGCGGCAGAGCTGATACTGCCGCAGTCGATGCAGGTGGGCTTTGGTCTGCTGCTACTGGTGGCGCTCTCCGTGTGGCTGTGGCGTGCAGGCAGTTTACGTTTTGCCTGGCCGGAACTTGGGCTTGCCCAGTGGCTGCTGTGGCCAGCGATGGCGCTGTTAATCGGCGAGCGTCTGGTTGCTCAGGGGCACCTTCTGGCCTCCGGCTGGCAAAATCTGGTCTGGTGCGTGGCGCTGCCTTCCGCGCTATTACTGCTGCGTAAAGCGGGCAGCGCGCTGTTACCGCGTCTGTCGCAAGGGCTGCACATCTCCCTTTTCTGGCTGCTGCTGATCGCGGCTGGCAGCGAGCTGTGGTGGTTTGTAGACTCGCTGCCGTGGGGTAATGCGCCGTGGCGCTGGGGGCTGCCGATGGCGGCGGGCGGCGCGGTGATTATGCTGACGCTGGCGGCGGTGCGCCGTAATCTGTGGCCGTTCCGCGTCTGGCCTGCGCTTTATGGCGCACAGGCGCTGGCACCGCTGGTGCCGCTGCTCATTATCGCCTTGCTGTTTGCCAACCTGAACGACGGCAAGGTGATGGGCATGCCGTACCTGCCGCTGCTTAATCCGCTGGAAGAGGGCGCGGCGTTCGCGCTGCTCGGCGTGTGGCTCTATACCCAGTTCGCCTGGAAACACTATCCGCACGTCGCGCCCGATCTCTGGCGCGCTCGTCCGTGGGCGCTCGCTGCGCTGGCTTTCTGGTGGCTGAATGGCATCCTGCTGCGCGCGCTCTCCTGTTATGGCGAGGTGACGTGGAGTGCGGAAAGCCTGTGGGCGTCGCGGCTTATCCAGACGACGTTTGCTCTCTTCTGGATGCTGATTGCGCTGGTGGTGATGATCCGCGCGACGCGTCGGCAGGCCCGCCAGCAGTGGCTGGTGGGTGGGGGATTACTGGGCGTTGTGCTGTTGAAACTGATGCTTGTCGACAGCGCGGGCGGCGGCGGGCTGTCGCGCGCCATCGCCTTTATCGGCGTCGCGGTGCTGGTGCTGATCGTGGGCTATTTTTCACCCCTGCCGCCCAAAGCGGCGCGGGAAGAGAACAAGGGAGAAGGACAATGAAAAGGCTGTACGGATTACTGTTGAGTATGCTGCTTTGCGCCCCGGCGGGTGCCGCAGATCTCCCTGAAAAACCGCAGGATTATGCCCGCGGCGTGATGCTGGATTCGCCTCAGCCCTCCTCCTGGTATCGCGTTGATCTGCCGCAGGAGGTCTATGCCCACAGCGCGTGGCCGGATCTGCGCGATGTCCGGGTGTTTAACCAGGACGGTGAGCGGGTACCGTTCGCCCTTGAAACGCAAAACACAAAAACCACTCCCCCTGAAGCGGTGCCGCTGCGCCTCTTTCCGCTGGATGCATCGCCCGTAAGCGGCGCGGCGCAGGAGGAGAATGTTGTGCGCCTCCAGGCACCGTCCGGGGTCGAGATCCGTATTGAAGGCGACGCCTCCAAACCGGTCGGAAAGAGCTATTTGCTGGTGCTGCCTCCGAATCTGCCCAATACCTTCCGGCTTGGCGAGATCAAACTGGGCTGGCAGGAAAACGGCCAGAACTGGCGCAGCAAGGTTTCCGTTCTGATGAGCCACGATATGCGCAGCTGGGATACGTTGCAGGATGATGCTCCGGTGATGGCGCTGGCGAGCGGGAACGATAAGCTGAAGCTCGATCGTATACAGCTTCCGGAAATGCCGTTATCCGATGGTGAACTCTATCTGCTGCTGGTGTTTGATACACCAAACCTGCCGGTCACCCTCACCGAGGCGACGGCGATACCTGGCCGCGAGCCTGCACCGCTTGAAAAAATCGAGATGGCAGGCAACGGACGGCAGATTTCGCCGACCGAGGCGCAATATCAATGGCCGCAGCCACAGCCGTTCCGCTCTCTCTCGGTAGGCTTTAACGACGATGCGGTGCTGCCGGCAGAGATTGCCATTCGCCGCACGGCCACCTCGCCGTGGCAACCGCTGACCAAAACCGTGCTCTGGCAACGTAACGGGCAGCGATCCGCACCGGTAGAAGTGCCGGGCGAGACGGTACAGGCGGTGCGCATCACCACGCTGGACGCGCGATTGCCTGATACGCTCCCGGAAGTTTCCGGCAGCCGCGATCGGCTGGCGCTGGTGTTTAACGCCCAGGGGAAAGGGCCGTTTATGCTGGCGTGGGGAAATAAAGCGGCACAGCCTGCCGCCGTCACGCCGGATACGCTGATCCCGCCGGATCTGCGTAAGCAGCTCGATCCCGCGTCGATTCCTGATGCGTTTGTGGGAGAAAACGTCACGCTGGGTGGCGAGGCGCGCATGACGGCGACTTCCGTCACCGAACAGCAGGGGATGTGGAAGACGTTGCTGGTGTGGGGAGCATTAGTGCTGGGCGTCGCGGTGCTGGCGTGGATGGCAATCCGCATCTGGCGCGAAGCGCAGAGTCCTAAAGTTTAACGCCGATAAAGTGCCGGATGGCGGCTTGCGCCTTATCCGGCCTACGGGCGGTGCGATTATTGATGCCGGATGGCGGCTTACGCCTTATCCGGCCTACGGGTTGTGCGATTATTGATGCCGGATGGCGGCTTGCGCCTTATCCGGCCTACGGGCGGCGATCATCAACGCCGGATGGTACAACGCAGGTTTTGTAGGCCGGATAAGCGTTAGCGCCATCCGGCAATGCAATGCCAAACGTGACGATGTTTACAACGTCCCCGCGCGCGCCTGCGCCATCATGCGTGGGTAAAACGTCCAGAACTGCGTCTCCAGCGCCTGATAATTGGCATCAAGATCCTGCCATGAGTCGCGCAACGCATCGAGCCGCGGGCGGCGGCTCGCCATGCCGTTGAGCACATTCTGAATAAACGCCATCTCGCCGTAGCGCTCCATCCAGCGCTCCGACCATAAGTAATTGTTCAGATTGATAAAACGCGGCGGCGAGTCGGGCAGAATAGTCGCCACCTGCGAATGGGCATAGCGGATAAAGTCTGCCAGTTCGATATCGGGCGAGACCTTTGCCCAGTGGCGCGAGAGGAAGTGATCCCACATCACATCAAGCGTGATGGGCGCGACCCGCCGCGTTTCGGGGCGAAACCACTCGCGGGCGACTTTCACCTCCGGCAGGTTGTCAGTCAGCACATCAATACGGCGATGCATATGGATCCCCGCCACCACCTCCGGTGCGTAGAGGTTTTCCGGATTGCCGCGAACAAAATCCGCCAGCAGGTTACCGGCAAGGGAGCTGTTCGCCAGGTGAGCAAGGTGCAGGTGTGCTAAAAAATTCATCTCTATTATTTATCCAAAAGCGGCTAACGGTTGCAGCGAAGGGGCGTGGGCACTAGACTACCCGCCTCTTATTTTATGTCTCGAGTCAGTGTCATGCGCGTTACCGATTTCTCCTTTGAGTTACCCGAATCCCTGATTGCCCACTATCCACAGCCTGAGCGCAGCAGCTGTCGCTTACTGTCGCTGGATGGCCCAACAGGCGCGCTGACGCATGGTACTTTCACCGATCTGCTCGATAAGCTCAACCCGGGCGACCTGCTGGTGTTCAACAACACCCGCGTGATTCCGGCGCGTCTGTTCGGGCGTAAAGCCAGCGGCGGCAAGATTGAAGTACTGGTTGAGCGCATGCTCGACGATAAACGTATTCTGGCACATATTCGCGCCTCGAAAGCGCCGAAGCCGGGTGCCGAGCTGCTGCTGGGCGACGCGGAAGATATTCAGGCTACCATGGTCGCCCGCCACGACGCGCTGTTTGAAGTGGAATTCCACGATGAGCGCCCGGTGCTCGATATTCTCAACGCCATCGGCCATATGCCGCTGCCGCCCTATATCGATCGCCCGGATGAAGACGCCGACCGCGAACTCTATCAAACGGTCTATAGCCAGAAGCCGGGTGCCGTTGCCGCGCCGACAGCGGGCCTGCACTTTGATGAGCCGCTGCTGGAGCGCCTGCGTAATAAAGGCATCGAGATGGCGTTTGTCACGCTGCACGTTGGTGCCGGGACCTTCCAGCCGGTGCGCGTTGATAGCATCGAAGATCACATCATGCACTCCGAATATGCCGAAGTGCCGCAAGAGGTGGTTGATGCGGTGCTGGCGGCAAAAGCGCGCGGCAACCGCGTAGTCGCAGTCGGCACGACCTCCGTGCGCTCGCTGGAGAGTGCCGCGCAGGCGGCAAAAGCGGATCTGATCGAACCCTTCTTCGGCGACACGCAGATCTTTATCTATCCGGGCTATCAATACAAAGTGATTGATGCGCTGGTCACCAACTTCCACCTGCCGGAATCGACGCTGATCATGCTGGTATCTGCATTTGCCGGGTATCAACACACCATGAATGCGTACCGCGCCGCAGTTGCTGAAAAATATCGCTTTTTTAGTTACGGGGACGCGATGTTTATCACGTACAATCCGCAAGCGATTTTAGAGCGCCCTTAACAGGGCTATTTTACGTGCCCTTCTGGACCCGGGCAGTGCCCGCGTCCAGAGTGGCTGCGCCAATAACGCCCTGCGTGCGGATTGGCGAATTCGAGGTTGTGGAGTGAATCCGCAACAGAGAGTAATCATCAGACTGTCTATCTGGTGTTGGAGAAACGATGAAATTCGAACTGGATACCACCGACGGACGCGCCCGCCGCGGCCGGCTGGTGTTTGAGCGCGGCGTGGTTGAAACCCCGGCGTTTATGCCTGTTGGCACCTACGGCACCGTAAAAGGGATGACCCCGGAAGAGGTCGAAGCCACCGGCGCGCAGATCATTCTGGGTAACACCTTCCACCTGTGGCTGCGCCCGGGGCAGGAGATCATGAAGCTGCACGGCGATCTCCACGACTTTATGCAGTGGAAAGGGCCAATCCTCACTGATTCCGGCGGCTTCCAGGTGTTTAGCCTCGGCGATATCCGCAAAATCACCGAAGCGGGCGTTCACTTCCGTAACCCAATCAACGGCGATCCGATCTTCCTCGATCCCGAAAAGTCGATGGAGATTCAGTACGATCTCGGCTCCGATATTGTAATGATCTTTGACGAGTGTACGCCGTACCCGGCGGACTGGGATTACGCTAAACGCTCAATGGAGATGTCTCTGCGCTGGGCGAAACGCAGCCGCGACCGCTTTGACGGTCTGGGCAACAAAAACGCGCTGTTCGGCATTATTCAGGGCAGTGTTTACGAAGATTTACGCGATATCTCCGTCAAAGGTCTGGTAGAGATAGGCTTTGATGGCTACGCTGTCGGCGGTCTTGCTGTGGGCGAACCGAAAGAGGATATGCACCGCATTCTGGAGCACGTCTGTCCGCAGATCCCCGCAGATAAACCGCGTTACCTGATGGGCGTAGGTAAACCGGAAGATCTGGTCGAAGGCGTGCGTCGCGGCATCGATATGTTCGACTGCGTCATGCCGACGCGTAATGCGCGTAACGGCCACCTGTTCGTGACCAACGGCGTGGTGAAAATCCGTAACGCAAAATATAAGAGCGACACCAGCCCGCTCGATGCCGAGTGTGATTGCTACACCTGTCGCAATTATTCGCTCGCCTACTTGCATCATCTCGATCGTTGCAACGAAATACTGGGCGCGCGTCTCAATACCATTCATAACCTGCGCTACTATCAGCGCTTAATGGCTGGTTTACGCAAGGCTATTGAAGAGGGTAAATTAGAGAGCTTCGTAGCAGATTTTTACCAGCGTCAGGGTCGACCGGTTCCACCTTTGAACGTTGATTAATTTAATAATGAGGGAATTTGAATGAGCTTTTTTATTTCTGACGCGGTAGCGGCAGCAGGCGCACCGTCACAGGGCAGCCCGATGTCTCTGATCCTGATGCTGGTTGTATTTGGTCTGATTTTCTACTTCATGATCCTGCGCCCGCAGCAAAAACGTACCAAAGAGCATAAAAAGCTGATGGACTCCATCGCGAAAGGCGATGAAGTGCTGACCAACGGTGGTCTGGTTGGGCGCGTAACCAAAGTAGCGGAAACCGGCTACATTGCTATCGCACTGAACGACACCACTGAAGTGGTAATCAAACGTGACTTCGTAGCTGCCGTTCTGCCGAAAGGCACCATGAAGGCGCTGTAATTTTCGTTTTTCCCAAAGGGAACTGCCGTGTTAAACCGTTATCCTTTGTGGAAGTACATCATGCTGGTCGTCGTTCTTATCGTCGGCCTGCTTTACGCACTTCCCAACCTCTATGGTGAGGATCCGGCTGTTCAGATCTCTGGCGCGCGCGGTGTCGCCGCCAGCGAACAAACTCTGATCCAGGTCCGGAACGAACTAACAAAAGAAAAGATCAGCTGGAAATCTGTGGCGATGGAAGAGGGCACGGTACTTGCTCGCTTTGAATCGACCGACACCCAGCTGCGCGCCCGCGAAGTCCTGCTCAGCGCATTAGGCGACAAGTATGTTGTCGCGCTCAACCTCGCACCGGCAACGCCTCGCTGGCTCTCCCTCCTGAAAGCGGAACCGATGAAACTCGGCCTCGACTTGCGTGGCGGGGTTCACTTCCTGATGGAAGTGGATATGCAAACGGCGCTGGGCAAATTGCAGGAACAGAATATCGACAGCCTGCGCAGCGATCTGCGGGAAAAAGGCATTCCTTACTCCACCGTGCGTAAGGAAGATAACTATGGTCTTAGCATTCAGTTCCGCGACAGCGCGGCGCGCGATCAGGCGAATACCTACCTGACCGGCCGTCATCGCGATCTCGTCTTCTCTAATCAGGGCGATAACGTGCTGCGCGTGGTGATGAGCGATGCGCGCCTGAGCGAAGCCCGTGAATATGCTGTTCAGCAGAACATCACTATCCTGCGTAACCGTGTCAACCAGCTTGGCGTTGCCGAGCCGCTGGTGCAGCGCCAGGGCGCTGACCGCATTGTGGTTGAACTGCCGGGTATTCAGGATACGGCGCGCGCGAAAGAGATCCTTGGCGCAACCGCAACGCTTGAGTTCCGTCTGGTTAACACCAATGTCGATGCTTCCGCTGCGGCAAATGGTCGTATTCCGGGTGATTCCGAAGTGAAAGAGACACGTGATGGGCGGCCAGTTGTGCTGTACAAACGCGTGATCCTCACCGGCGACCATATCACCGACTCAACCTCCAGTATGGATGAGTACAACGTGCCGCAGGTGAATATTTCACTGGACAGCGCGGGCGGTAACATCATGGCTAACTTCACCAAGGACAACATCAATAAACCGATGGCGACCCTGTTTGTGGAGTACAAAGACAGCGGTAAAAAAGATGCTAACGGTCGTTCGGTGCTGGTGAAGCAGGAAGAGGTGATCAACATCGCCAATATCCAGTCTCGCCTTGGTAACAGCTTCCGTATTACCGGTATCGAAAACGCCAATGAAGCACGTCAGCTTTCACTGCTGCTGCGCGCAGGTGCGTTGATTGCGCCGATTCAGATCGTGGAAGAGCGTACCATCGGTCCAACCCTCGGGGCGCAGAACATCACTCAGGGTCTGGAAGCGTGCCTGGCTGGTCTGGCGGTGTCGATCATCTTCATGCTCTTCTTCTATAAGAAGTTTGGCCTGATCGCGACTTCAGCGCTGCTGGCGAACCTGGTGCTGATTGTCGGCATTATGTCCCTGTTGCCGGGTGCAACACTGACCATGCCGGGGATTGCGGGGATCGTGCTAACCCTTGCGGTGGCGGTGGATGCTAACGTACTGATAAACGAACGTATTAAAGAAGAGCTGAGCAACGGGCGATCCGTACAGCAGGCGATTCACGAAGGTTATCAGGGCGCGTTCTCGTCCATTTTCGATGCCAACATCACCACGTTGATCAAAGTGCTTATCCTTTACGCGGTCGGTACTGGCTCAATCAAAGGCTTTGCAATCACCACCGGTATCGGTGTGGCGACGTCCATGTTCACCGCTATTGTCGGTACCCGTGCCATCGTCAACCTGTTGTACGGCGGCAAACGCATTAACAAGCTGTCTATCTGAGGAGTGCGTTGTGGCACAGGATTATACTGTTGAACAATTGAACCATGGCCGTAAAGTCTGGGACTTTATGCGCTGGGACAACTGGGCTTTTATCATTTCCGGCGCGCTGCTGATCCTC
The DNA here is from genome assembly GCF_003864115.1 of Kosakonia sp. CCTCC M2018092. Classification (NCBI taxonomy): domain Bacteria; kingdom Pseudomonadati; phylum Pseudomonadota; class Gammaproteobacteria; order Enterobacterales; family Enterobacteriaceae; genus Kosakonia; species Kosakonia sp. CCTCC M2018092. The sequence continues at coordinate 3,613,129 of NZ_CP034225.1, read as the reverse complement.
TCCATCGTCGTGATGGGTGTTCGCGGCTTTAACTGGGGCCTGGATTTTACCGGCGGTACGGTCATTGAGATCTCGCTGGAGAAACCGGCGGATATGGACTTAATGCGCGAAGCGCTGGAGAAGGCGGGCTTCCAGGATCCGCTGCTGCAGAACTTCGGCAGCAGCCGTGACATCATGGTACGCATGCCGCCCGCGCAGAGCGATAACGGCGGGCAGCTGCTGGGCAGCAAAGTGGTTAGCGTGATTAACGAAGCGACCAGCCAGAATGCCGCCGTGAAGCGTATTGAGTTCGTCGGCCCGAGCGTGGGCGCGGATCTGGCACAAACCGGCGGCATGGCGCTGCTGGTGGCGCTGATCAGCATCCTCGTTTATGTCGGTTTCCGTTTTGAATGGCGTCTGGCGGCGGGTGTGGTTATCGCGCTGGCGCACGACGTCATCATTACCATGGGCGTGCTGTCGCTGTTCCAGATCGAGGTTGATCTGACCATCGTGGCCTCGCTGATGTCGGTGATCGGTTACTCGCTCAATGACAGTATCGTGGTATCGGACCGTATCCGTGAGAACTTCCGTAAGATCCGTCGCGGTACGCCGTATGAGATCTTCAACATCTCACTGACGCAGACGCTGCATCGTACTTTGATTACCTCCGGCACAACGCTGGTGGTGATCCTGATGCTCTATCTCTTCGGCGGCGCGATGCTGAAAGGCTTCTCGCTGACGATGCTGATCGGTGTCTCTATCGGTACGGCCTCTTCCATCTATGTTGCTTCAGCGCTGGCGCTGAAACTTGGGATGAAGCGCGAGCATCTCCTGCAGCAGAAAGTGGAGAAAGAGGGGGCGGATCAGCCCTCGATTCTGCCGTAACAAACGAGCAATAATAAAAAACCGCAGCTTAACGTTGCGGTTTTTTTTGCCTGAAATATACATAGCGTTTATTGGTTAATTATTTTTATTTATTATTTATATTGGTTCTGCAATTTTATTCATTTCTCTCGCGCTATTACTAATAAATATTCAACCTGCACCGGGAGGTTTTTTGCTAGAGTAGCCGCCACTCTCGTAACAATGATGCCACCTCAACATCCGTAAGCATGGTAATGGAAAAAAAGATCCTGATAGCAGACGATCACCCCATCTATTTAATGGGGCTGCGCGCATTACTCTCACCGCTTGCCGGGCAATATCATATTGTTGACGAGGCGCTCACCACCGATGACGTAATAAGCAAACTCGAGAGTGGTGATATCGATATTCTGATTACCGATTTCAGTATGCCAGGGGATAAATATAACGATGGCCTCGCGCTTATCCAGCTAATTAAACGGCGCTGGCCCGCACTGATGATTATTGTGGTGACAATGATCAACAACCCGGGTATTGAGCGCGCATTACGGCAGCTCGGCGTGCATGCCGTGCTCAGCAAAGCAGGTCTCTCAACGGAGCTCGTGCATTTTATCAAAGGGGTTACCGGCACAGTTGCACTCAGCAAACCAACCGCCCCGACAGGCATCAGCCTGACGCCAAAAGAGAGCGAAGTGCTGCGTCTGCTGCTGCGCGGCTTAACGATAAGCGATATCAGTACCCGCCTTAACCGCACCAAACAGACCGTTAGCGCACAAAAGAAGAGCGCAATGCGCAAGCTCGGCGTCACCTCCGAATATGAGCTCTACCAACAGTTGCAACAGCTTGGGTTGGCCAGCTGATCGCCGACATAAAGATGACAAAGCCAGCAAACCTGCTCGTCACTTTTAACGCCTCGCAACAGCGGCTATTAACCCGGCAGTGCCGGGCGGATGTTCTTAATAAGATCGACGTCGTTGATAGTGAATCCGCCCTCTGCGCGCTGCGCCGCCAGTGCTGGAACGCCTTAATCATTGATTTAACACATCAACCCACTCCGGGCCTGATGCTTATCGACAGAGTGCTGACGGCCGGGCTGATCGGCACCTTCACACCGCCAGCGTTGCTGCTGGCATGCAGTGCGACCCCGGAAACCTTAAATCCCTCTCTGCTACGTCTTAACGGTTTTGACAGGCTTCTTCCTTTACCGATAACCGAAACGTTGGTATGTAGCGCGCCGCCGACGGCGAACCTCAGCGAGCTGTATGCACTGGCAGGCGGGCAGCAGGCGGTGTTTGATGCGATGATCCCGGTGCTTATCCAGACTCTCAAGGATGATATCCATCACCTCGACAGCCTGCTTCCACAGGCGTCGTTTACGGCAATCGCAGATATTGCCCACCGAATGAAATCCTCGTGGCATCTGCTGGGCATGAGCCATGCCAGACGGAGCTGCATCATTATGGAACGCCTGCCCGCGCTTCTGAATAACGGGGTCATAAGCACGCAGGAGAGCGAAAAGATGCGCATCAATTTTATTTCAGTGCTGTTTGCGTCGCTTCGTCAATGCAGGAGGCTGTTACCCGCGCACTGTTAACGCGATGCTGACGGTTAAATAGCTCTCCCTGATCTTAATGGTGAACCTATTTAAGCGGAGCAGATGATGCGCAGCGATCCATGTTCTCGCCTCTTATGGCTTACTTGCGTGCCGGGGCTGTTGTTCTTCTCTCTGCCTGCACGTGCCGCTCTCCCTGCGCGCTGGCATGATGCGGGTTTGCTGAGCGCCATATGTATGGGCGTGCTTCTCCTGCTGCTGTTTTACGGGCTCGCACAGCGCAGAAAGCGCAGGCACATCCTGCCGCGCGATGAGACGGCAGCCGCAAATCTTATGCAAAACCACTTTCTCGCCATGGTAAGCCATGAAATTCGCACGCCGCTCAATGCGATCCTGGGCATTCTGGAGTTACAAATTAAACAGAATGCGCAGAGGCAATATGCCCAGCCGATGCTTGAAGTAGCGCACGACGCGGCAAAAGATCTGCTGGTGTTAGTCGGTGATGTTCTTGATATGTCGCGCATTGAGTCGGGCCATATGATCCTTGAGCCGTCTGCGCAGGAGTTAGTTAGCCTCACCCGCGCCGTGGTGCTGCTTTTTGAAGAAGCGAGCGAACAGAAGCAGCTTGCTCTCCACTTTTCAGTTGTAGGCGGGGAGCGCTGCCCGGTACTGATTGACCCCGGGCGCTACAAGCAGATCCTCTCCAATCTGGTGAGTAACGCCATTAAATTCACCCGCGAAGGGGAGATCCGCATTACGCTCTGCCACCACATAACGGATGCGCAGCAGGTTGCAATTTCGCTGACCGTCACCGATACCGGGCCGGGCATTGCGCCAGAACATCAGGCGCGGCTTTTTACTCCTTTTGCGCAGTTCGGCCCCTGTGAGGATCGCGCACAAAACGGTTCAGGCCTTGGCCTCGCCATCTGTCGGGCGCTATGCGAATTAATGGCAGGGGAACTCTCCCTTACCAGTACGCCAGGCGAAGGCACCCGCGTCACCTTGCAACTTACTTTACCGGCGTCTCCCGAGCCTTATCCTGCGCAGCGAAGCCTGCCCGCGATACCGGTTACGACCGCTGCGGGCAAGCGGGTGATGATTGTTGATGACTACCGGCCAAACCTGCTGCTGCTGCGCCACCAGCTCGAACTGCTCGGCCACCAGGTGACAGAAGCACAAAGCGGAGAAGAGGCGCTGGCAAAATGGCATGCCGATAAACCGTTTGATTACATTCTGATGGATTGCAATATGCCGCTGATGGATGGCTTTCAGCTTGCGAAAATCATTCGTCTTCAGGAGCAGCAACGGGCTATTTCCCGCGCGACGCTGTTGGGTTTTACCGCTCTTGCTCAGGCGGAAATCATTGAGCAGTGCAAAAACTCCGGCATGGATGGCTGCTTATTTAAACCCTGCAGCCAGCAGGAGATCGCCAAATGGATAATATAAACGCCGGGCTAATTAGCGAATTAAAATCCGCATCTATTATTGCCAGGAATTTTCCTTGTTAATACCTCTCGCTTCTCAACCTGGAAAAGAGGGCGCTAATAGGATTATTAATGGCAGAGATTAATATGGAGGACAGAATAATTACTTACCCTGTAACAGGAGGTTACGTTGAAAAAGCTCTCTTTAGCTGCCTTGATTGGCTCGGTATTACTGACGCAATCTGTGTCCGCGGCTGAAAATAACCGCACCATGAGTTATCTCACATCCTGGGGGCTGCCACAGGATGCCGCGACCCAGTTAGAGAAGTCCAATGTTGATACTTTCTTCCTCTCATTTGGCGGCTGGAATCAGAATGGAGATATCTCCTCCTCTGACAACATCGTTACGCCTGCTGAGTACGACCCTTATTGGCTCTCTCCCTCCTATACCTCCTGGACACAGGCCAAGCTGGCTGCGCCATCTAAACGTATGCTGGTGGCTTTCGGTGGGGAGACCTATGAAAGAATGTGGGGCTATCTCGGCGATCCGGCGAGCCGCGAAAAGATTGCGCAGGGGCTGGTTAAACTGCTGAAAACCGACTTCCCGGTTTACAAAAAGGATATGAAGCCGGAAGAGATGGTGGGCGGTTGTTTAAACGCCAACTGGGATAAAACCTGCAATATGGCCAGCTTCCAGAAAGCCGGCACGGTGCAACTGGATGGCATTGATTTCGACTATGAAAAAGTGGCCCGCCTGACGCTGCAGGAGAACGTAAACCTGCTTATCCTGGCGAAACGCGTCAAGGAGCTGCTTGGACCGAACAGCGGTAAAGTGTTGAGCCTGACTACCTATCACGTCGGGGCCGATCCTGAAGCCTGCTCCAGACCGTCGGTGATGGAAAACTGCTCGTTTATTGAAGATGCCCGTTCCACCCATCACGGCGAAGTGATATGGCTGCTCACCGCCGGGCGCGATGTATTCGACTTCTTTAATGTCATGGCATATGACGCCGGTCCACGTTTCCGCTATGACGTCGCAATGGCTAACTATGCGCGTGCGGTAGGCGACAAGAAGAAGGTTATTCTCGGCAACACCATTAACTCCCAGTGGGGGCCGGAAGGCCGCTATGTTGAATCAAAAGAGAATAATTTGAAGCGTGCTGCCTGGCAGGCAGAGCAGGGATACGGCGGTGTCTTCGTCTGGGCGCTCGGCTCCAATAATGTGCAGATGAGTTTCCCGGATCAGGTGAGCTACATCAACGAGATGAAACAGGCGGCGGGTGGCGATGTACCGCAGGTGGAGAATCACATTCCCGTGGCGAAAGCCGTTTATCCGCAAACGGTGACCGGTGCCGATACCGTGGTGCTTGATGGCTCTGCCTCAACGGATCCGGAGGGCGCAGCGCTAAGCTGGAGCTGGACGCAGGTTTCTGGTCCCCATGTGACGCTGAATAATGCTAACCAGCAGAAAGCGAGCTTTACGCTCAATGCGCCGGAGCAGGAGAGCACACTGGTCTTCAACCTGACGGTAAACGATGGTGAGCATGACTCCCTGCCGTTGACGTTGACCATCAAGCACGTTCCGGAGGAGGGTAGCGTCACAAACCCGGATAACCCCGCCGCTGCTGATGAGTGGAAGAGCGATAAGGTTTATGTTGGCGGTGATAAAGTCTCGTGGAAAGGGCTTGAATATAAAGCACGTTGGTGGACACGTGGTAATGAACCAGGCACGAATGAAGTGTGGCAAGTAGTTGAGTAAGTTCTAGTTGAGTTAATCTTTTTGATGTTTTAGCCGCAATATTTTTATTGCGGCTTTTTTTATTTATTCTCGCTGGGAATTTTCCTCGATTTATTGCGTTGCATCTGAAGAGGAAAAAGAAGGTTGATATTACTGCTGGGGCAATAAGTGATTAATTTAACGCCGTGGATTTATTTCGCTAATAAACGGAGTAGGTATGAATTATTCAAAAATAGGCCTGGCAGTTATTACATTATGTATGGCCGGCGGTGCGCTGGCGCATGGTTACGTCTCTCTGCCAGCGTCACGCGCGTATATGTGTAACGCCAATATGGGCTACCAAAATAAAGAGTGCGGCAGCGGTCCGCTGTATGAGATGCAGAGCGTTGAAGGGCCTGATGGTTTTCCTGCGGCCAGTAGAGGGCCTGCGGATGGTCATCTCGCTAGCGCGGGATTAGCCTCCATGGGGCGGCTGGATGAGCAGAGTGAAACGCGTTGGGCGAAACATCCCATTAGCGCGGGCAAACATGCTTTCACCTGGACCTATACCGCGCCGCACAAAACCAAATCGTGGGATTACTACCTGACGAAGAGCGACTGGAACCCCGCGCAGCCGCTTACGCGTGGCTCCTTTGAGAGCAAACCATTTTGTCATATCGAAGGGAATAACATTCGGCCCAGCGCCGGCCCGGATATGCCGCATGAGTGCACGGTTCCCGAGCGCGAAGGCTACCATGTGATCCTCGCGGCGTGGGATGTTGCTGATACGGGAGCCACCTTTTACAACGTGATTGATGTTGATTTCGGCGGTCATAACGCACCCGCGCCAGCACCGGACGAGGATCCCCAGAGCGATCTTCCGCCGCAGTGGCATAACGACACGGTCTATGTTGGCGGCGACAGGGTGACGTTTAACGGGAAGGAGTATCAGGCGCGCTGGTGGACGAGGGGCAACAAGCCGGGCGAGCATGAAGTCTGGAGCGAGGTGAAATAAGCGCAGCGGACAAAACAGGGTCATACAGCACGTAGATGGCCCTGTTTTATCACGCTTGCGCAGTGGCGGTGTAGAGTGAAATCGCTGGCCTTGCGGTTACATCGCGATATCAAACATCCGCGTCTGGAAAAGCAGGCAGTAGAGCTGGCAGTCGGTTCGCACATTCAGTTTCGCCATCGCCCGTAATTTATGTGCGCTCACTGTTTTAATGCTGATATTCATACGCCTGGAGATGGTGGTTAATGAGAGACCACGGCAGAGCAAGCGTAATACTTCACTTTCGCGGGTGGAGAGCTCCTGCGGCGTAATGGCATCGCGGCGGAAAAGGGAGTCCATTAAGCCGCGCTCAATATAGACTTCGTCCATTAAGACAGTGGCCATGGCGCGCCATAATGTGCGTTCACTGGTATTACGGCTGATATACCCTTTAGCACCGGCTTCGAGGGCGATTCGAATAAGATTGGTGTTGTTATACGGAGATAAGAAGATGATTTTTGTTTTGGGGTAACGGCCTGAAATCCATTTTACCAGCGCGATGCCATCTAATTCTGATAAGGGGCTGCCGGTTTTTATTGTTGTCAGACCGTAGCCGAGGAAAAGAAGATCAACTTGTTTATTAGCGAGAATATTTAGCAGTTCTGTTTGTTCATGTGTATCGCCAACAACCTCTATATCTAACCTCTCTGTATTGATATTACTGGCTTTCAGAGAGTTAATCATCGAGGTCATCCCCCGGCGTATTATCGTATGCTCATCGGCAATCAATATATTAATTGGCATTAATTATCCTCCCAACGTCCTGTAGGAATGAAGAGTACAAAAGCACCATACGGCGTTCCTGATGTCATTTCTATCTGACCAGTAAGAAAAATCAGTGGCCTTTTACCGAAAGGAGATTTCCGCGCGCGGGTAGAGCATTCTTTAATGCCGCGGGAGCAATCAGCTTTCGTCTCTGTTGCATCGGGGGAGAATAGCCACGGTGAACGGCAATTCTTTGAGTGAGCAACTGAATCATGAATTATCAACAACGCCTTAAGATTAATCAGCAGCAGGGTTTTACACTGCTCGAGCTGCTGGTGGTATTAATGATCATTGCGCTGCTGGCCGGCTTTGTTGGCCCGAAATTATTTTCCAATGTTGATCAGGCAAAAGAAAAAACCGCATTACGCCAGATGCACGCCTTTGCGGATGCATTAACGCAATATCGGCTGGATACCGGTAGTTATCCTTCAGAAGCCGAGGGGTTAAATGTGCTGGTCGAGAAGCCCGATAACGTTAATAACTGGAACGGCCCCTATCTGGCGCAAAAAATTCCTCATGACCCGTGGGGTAAAGCCTATCAATGGCACAACCCGAGCCGACAATCGCAAAGCGTATTCGAAGTGGATATTTCTACCACCGATAATAATGGCAAGGCCATTGTCTACGGCTTCTGATAATGATTCGGCTAATGCTGGTACTCACCCTGCTGGCGGGGCATAGCGCGCAGGCCCATTGCTGGCAACGTGCGGGCGCGCGTTACGGTATTGAGCCAGCATTATTAAAAGCGATCGCTGTGGTTGAATCGGGCTTATCGCCGACGGTGGTGCACAAAAACCGCAATGGCTCCACGGATGTCGGTTTAATGCAGATTAACAGCCAGCATTTCGCACAGCTCAAGCAATATCACATCACCGCGCGCTCGCTTATTACTAACCCTTGCCAAAACGTCATAACGGGTGCCTGGGTGCTGGCCGGGCAAATTCGCCAGTTTGGTTATAACTGGGAAGCGGTTGGCGCCTATAACGCCGGGAACGCCCGTAACAGGAAAACCCATTTAGCACGCCTGCGCTATAGCCAGAAAGTGGCGCGTATTTATCAGGGGCTGAAAAGGAACGAGAAGGAGTTCGCGGCATGGGAAAAATGAGCACCTGGGAAGTGACCTACTTAGAAAAGGGTAAACGCAAAAAAATCCGTACCCAGGCCGATACGCCCATTTCAGCCAGACACCAGTTACAGCAGGCAGGTTATGTGGTGCTGCGCGTGGCGCAACAGGCACAGCACCCGGCAAAACGCGTCTCGCTGACGCTCTTTACGCAGGAGCTGATGGCGCTGCTGGATGCCGGGCTGGTGGTGACCGAAGCGATCGAGACCCTCTGCGCCTGCTCCAGCGATGAACAGGCGCTGGAGATGCTGGAAGGGCTGCTGGAGAAACTCTACGCCGGAAGCCAGTTATCGTAGGCCATGGCCGCCCAACCCGATATCTTCCCGCCCCTATTAGTCAACACCGTCGCCTCTTCTGAACAAACCGGCCAACTGGCCAACGCCCTGAAACGCTACCACTTCTATGAGCAACGCCTTGAACAGTTGCGCAAACGCATTCGCGGCACCTTAACTTACCCGCTGATTGTGCTGACTGTCGGCGGGCTGATTGTCTGTTTCCTGCTGGGCTTTATCGTGCCGAGCTTTTCCCAGGTGTTTGAAGGGGTAAACACGCTCAGCCGTAGCGCTGAGTTGATTTTATGGTGGGGACAGCTGGTCAAGCAGTCGGGGCCGGAGCTGTTAATGGGCACTATCGCCACCCTCGGCGCGCTGATCGTGGTGTGTAAACAGAGCTGGACCAGACAGCTATTGATGCGAGGCGCGATGAAAATCCCCCAGCTGCGCCAGCAGCAGTTTCTCACCATTCTGGTGCGTTTCTATCGCACGCTCGGGCTGCTGCTTGATGGCGGTGTACCGGTTACCCACGCGTTACGCCTTGCGCAATCGGTGATCCCGGTTAGCCATCACTCCCAGCTCAACACTGTGGTGGAGCATGTGATGGCGGGTAAGAGCGTTTCGGAGTCGCTGGAGAGCCAGCACTTAACCACCCCGGTAGCAATGCGTTTACTACAAGTGGGTGAGCGCAGCGGGGAGTTAGCCGGGATGTGCGAACGCATCGCGGGCTTTTATGACGAGGCGCTGGAGCGCGCCATCGATACCTTCACCCGCATTTTTGAGCCGCTACTGATGATGATTGTCGGTGGCATTGTCGGGCTGGTGGTCTTTCTCCTCTATATGCCCATTTTTGAGATGGCCGGGAGTATGTCCTGATGATGTCGCAGCCGGAAGTTTCCGCCCTGATTGATGACCTGCTGGCGGTTGATGAAGCCCAGCGCAGCGAGGCGTTTGCAAAGCTGATTGACGCCGAGCCCGCCGCGCTGCCCGCGCTTGCCGACGCCCTCGGCATCGCGCTCTTTGCGCCGGAGACTGAAGATGAGGTCAGCGTCGATTTTCAGCATATCCCCCTCAATGAGGCGCTGGCGATGCATGTCCTGCCGGTGTGCTGGCACGAGCGCCACTGGTTGCTGTTGAGCGATCCCTTTTCGCTGGCGCTGCGTCAGTGGGCGCAGCGGCTGCCGGTTACCCTTGCTATCGCCTCGCCCGGCTGGTTACGCGAGCAACTAGAGGCGCTGACCCGCCAGCAGCGCACACTCGATCAGCTTGAACAGCAGGGAAATGAAGAGGGCGAAGACGAGGTGATCCTGGAGATCACCCCCGGCAATATCGCCAGTGAGAGCAACCCGATTATCAAGCTGGTTAACGCCACGCTCTATGATGCGATCCAGAGTCGCGCCAGCGATATCCACCTTAGCGCCGCGCCGGATGGCCTGGCGGTGAAATACCGCGTTGATGGCGTTATCCACGCCATCCGTCACTGCCCGGGCATTCAGGCGTCCGGTCAGATTATTTCGCGCATTAAGGTGCTGAGCAGTATGGATATTTCCGAGCGGCGCATCCCGCAGGATGGCCGCTTCAAGGCGATGATCCACCAGCGACCGGTCGATTTTCGCGTCTCGGTGGTGCCGGGTATCCATGGTGAAGATGCCGTGTTGCGCGTGCTCGACAAGTCTCACAGCAGCACGCTGAGCCTTGAGACGCTGGGTTTTGACGACCATACGCTGCGCGAGATCCGCCTGTTAACCCATCAGCCGCACGGCATGGTGCTGGTCACCGGGCCAACCGGCAGCGGTAAATCGACCACCCTTTACGCGGCGCTGAGCGAGTTGAACACCGGCGACAATAAGATCATCACCATTGAAGATCCGGTGGAGTATCAGCTTAACGATGTGCTGCAAATTCCCGTCAATGACAAAAAAGGGCTGACCTTTGCCCGCGGCCTGCGCGCGATTTTGCGTCACGATCCCGACACCATTCTGGTCGGCGAGATCCGCGACAGCGAAACCGCCGGCATCGCCGTGCAGGCTGCGCTCACCGGCCACCTGGTGCTCTCCTCCGTCCACGCCAACGATGTCTTCAGCGTGCTGGAGCGTTTCCTCTATATGAACGTCGATGCCAACAGCCTGCTCTCCGCGCTGCGCGGCGTGCTGGCGCAGCGGCTGGTGCGCGGCATCTGCCCGCAGTGCCTGGAGGAGGCGCAACCGAGCGAACAGGATCTTCACCAGTGGCAGCAGAGCGCGCTCCATACGCTCACGCCTGTGTGGCGTAAAGGGCGCGGCTGCCCGGCCTGCCGCCAGAGCGGGTTTCGCGGTCGGCTGGCGCTGGCGGAAGTTTTGCCGTTCAGCGACAGGATGAAAGAGGCGCTCCAGATGCGGGCCTCGGTGCGCCAGATGCGCGAAATCGCTTTAGCAGAGGGGTTTGTCCCGCTGCATAACGTTGCCATTCGCGCGGTGCTGGAGGGCAAAACCACTTTTTCGGAGATCAACCGTGTTATCACTCCTCCCGCCTGAGTTGCAGTGCGACATTCATCCGCAGCGGCTGGTGCTGCGCCGGGGCAACCGGGTGCTCGGCGAGCAGGCGTTAACCGCGCACGCCGCGCTGGATGAGGCGCTCGATAAGTTGTTAAGCGCCAACAACCTGGCGATGCCCTGGTGGGGAAAGCTCAGTTTCTGCCTGAGCAGCAGCCGGATCCACTACTTTACCGTCCCCTGGCAGCCCGGGCTGAGCACGCCGGAGGAGTTACGCAGCTTCGCCGCCACCGAGGCCGCCAGGCAACCTTTCTGGCGCAACGTTCTGGCCTGTAAAACCGCCTTTATCTCGGTGCAGTTCGGCGCAACGGCGCTGGCGGCGGCCATTGATGAAGCGCTCTGGCAGACCTTACTGCTCACCGCCCATAAATGGAAACTGCGTGTGGGTGGTATTCATGTCGCGCTGCACCAAAAGCTTCGCGCATGGCGCGGCGCACTTCCCGCCGATGCGCTCTTCTGTCTGCGTGATGAGCAGTCGACGATCTTTGTCTCGCGCCAGCGTGGAGAGTGGCACCAGGCGTGGTGTCTGCACAATGACGCGGGCGTGAACGCGCAGCAGCAGGTTGCCCAGACCGCGCGGCTGATGGGGCTGGATAGCGCCGTTCCGTACTTCTTTCTCAACAATATTGATGCCAAAGGGGAGTAAGGATGTTTTCCATATCGGCTTTTAAAGGCTGGCCCGCTCCCTGTTTTCACTATCGTCCACGTGCAGCCTTGCCGGTAATGGTGGTTGTGCTGCTGCTGACCGGCGGGCTGCTGCTGGCGAGTATGAACGATTATCAACGGCGCGACGCGCTACAGCGCCAGCATCAACACCTGCTGGAGACGGTGGCGAAGCGGGATGAGATTGTCCGTGGTCTGTCGGCGCGCATGAAAAAACATCAGCCGGATGCGAGAGCCGCCATGCAGGTAGTGGCAATGCTGAATCCGCTGGCGAAATTACTCCTGCCCGATGTGGCGATCATGAACGTCAGCGTTGAGCCGGAGAAAAAAGTGGTGCGGCTGCAGGTAAAAGCGATGTCGCTTGAGGCGCTGCTCGATTTCAGCACCCGTCTGGAGGCGATCCCGGCGCGGGTTGAGCTACAAAACCACACGCCGTCAAAGGAGCTCAGCCAGAAATGGGCGGTCAACGCCACGCTGATAGTCATCTATCCCAATAACCCCCGGCTCTGAGTGAAATTATGCGATTCTCCCTCTCTTTACCCTGGCTACGCTGGTCGCTGGCCTCTCTGGTGGAAAAAACGGGCAGGCTACCGCTGCTGGCGGCGCTCGTACCGCTGCTGATGGTCGGTTACTGGCAGTGTGCCCTTGCCCCGGAAAACCGCCTGCTCCTCAGTGAAAATGCGCAGCTGGAGTTGCAATTAGATAAACCGCTGGCGCTCTCTGCGCAGCCTGACAATAGTGCGGCTCTCTTACAGCGCACGCTGAATGATACCGAGTATCAGCAGGTGAAAGCGGTCTTCGATATTTTTCAGCAGAACCACTTACAGGTTGACGGCAGCCGCTATCAATTCGGCAAAAACGGTAAAGGGCGTCAACGCGCGCTGGCCCTGACCATTCCGCTACAGGGCGAGTGGAAAAACCTGACGCGATCCCTCATCACCATGAGTAAAAGTCTGATCTTTCATGTCGACAGGCTCGCCATCAGCCGCGCCAGCCCGGAGAGCGGCCATCTGCTGATTACGCTGCAATTAACGCTGAGCCTTGCATCGGGTCTGGAGGCGTCATGAAGCTGCCGCGATATCTCAAACTCTTGCTGCTGTTGACCGCCGGGCTGCTTCTCTGGGTGCATCTCACCGACGAAGGTGCAGAAAACGGGCCTGAGATGAGCCAGGCTGCGCCAGATGAGCCGCGCCAGGCGAACCGCCCGCTGCGCGTCGCGGATGATGCCAGTGCGATTGCCGACCTCTTCCCGGTCTATAACGCGCCGGTCACGAAAGCGGCCGCGCCCGCGCCGGTGGCAAAGGCGCAAAGCGTCACCTTTCCTTTTCGCGCGGTGGGGCTGTGGATCCGCAACGGCATGCGCATTGTCATCCTGACGGATGGCGCACGTAACTGGCTGCTCTGTGATGCCTGTCGTAAAGCGGGGTATATCCGGCCTGGCGGCCTGATCACGCCCGACTGGCGACTGCAGGCGATGGCGCAGGACAACCTGCTTTTTGAATCATTACCGGGGCATGAGCCGTACAGCATCAGCCTTAACTCTTTGACTACACAAGCCGTAACAACACAATGAAAAAACCGATTCTCACTATGGTATGTGCCCTTGCGCTGCTGACGGGCTGCGTAAGCAGCAAACCGGTTGCGCCGGAAGGTGCCACGCCCGTCAATACGGCCTCGCTGCTTGATGCGTTGCAGCGTATCGATAGCCAGCTTAAAAACCACCCGCAGGACGTTGAACTGCGAACGCAGCGGCAACTGCTGGTGACACAACTGGTGGAGGGCTATATCGCGACCGCCCGTCAGGCGGCGGCGAAAAATAACTATGTTGCAGCGAGCCGCGCGTGGGAAGCGGTGCTGCGCTATCAGCCGGGTCACTTTGTCGCGCAGCAGGGATTACAGAAAATCGACCGGCTGCGCGTGCTGGATAAGCTCTACCAACAGGCGAGGGCGCAGTACCAAACCGACCCGGAGCAGGCGTTAGCCAAAATCCAGCAGATCCTTGAAGAGTCGCCCGGCTGGCCGCAGGCGGCGGAGATGCGCGACCGTCTGATGCGTGAAATAGCCGTACAGAATCAGCCGGAGAAGAAGATCAAGCGCGAGTTGCGCAAGCCCGTAAGCTTTACCTTCAGCAAACATAATCTGAAGGAGATCTTCGCCGCCATCGGCCAGATTACCGGCATCAATATCATCTACGATAAGGATGTCTCCGATGCGGCCACCGCCAGCCTGATCGCCCACGATACCAGCGCGGAGAACGCCCTCAATCTGCTGCTGCTCTCCAACCAGCTGCGTAAAAAGATCCTCAATGGCAACACGCTGTTGATCTATCCCGCCACGATGCAAAAAGAGAAGCTCTACCGCGATACGGTGGTGAAAACGGTCTTTCTCGGTTACGCCAAAGCGAAAGAGTTGAATGTGGCGCTGCGTAACTTGATTAAGCTGCGCGATGTCCATGTCGATGAGCGTACCAACTCGGTGACTTTTCGCGGCCCGCGTGAAAGCGTGGAAAAAGCCGAGCAGCTGTTGCTGACCCTCGACCGTCCGGAAGCGGAGGTGACGCTGGCGGTCGAAGTGCTGGAAGTGGACGCCAAAGATGTTGAATCCCTGGGTATCAACTTCCCCGGGCAGATTGGCATCGGCTTTAACTCTATTGAGTCCGGCAACAGCAACATCGCCATTAACGCACTGAATAAAAATAATATGTTCGTCAATCTCGGCTCCGGCCAGGGGCTGAGCGCCAATATGCAGAAGATCCGCTCCCATGGTCGCGTGCTGGCTAACCCGCGCATCCGCGTGAAAAACAATAAAAAAGCGGTGGTGGAGATTGGCGAGCGCATCCCGGTGCTGACCAGCAGTATCTCCGAGGGCTTTTCACAAGAGCAGGTGGAGTATCAGGATGTCGGCCTGAAACTGGAAGTCACGCCGGATATCAGCGTCGATAACACTATCTCAATGGATGTGAAGTTTAACCTCAGCACCATCGGCAGCGCTGAACACTCGAAAGATGGCGTCGCTTACTATCGTACTAACAACCGCGATGCGGCCACCGTGCTCAGCAGCGAGAACGGGGAGACGCAGATGCTGGCGGGGCTGATCAAAGAGAGCGACAGTGCAGGGCTGAACGGCCTGCCGGGGCTGGCAGATCTGCCGCTGCTCGGCAAATTCTTCGGTAGCCATGAAAGTAACCATGAGCGGACGGAAGTGGTGCTGCTGATCACGCCGACCATTGAGCGCAGCATCGACCTGCCGGGCTCCCATATCAATACCATTGAGATGGGCAGCGAAGATGCGCCGGGTGAAAGCGCCTACTTGCCGCCTGCCGCAGAGGAGACGCCTGAAGCCTCGCACTTTGCGCCGCCGCCGCTGACGCCACCGGCCACCTTTCCAGCGCTGAAAAAAGTGCCGGCACCAACCCTTGCTAAAGGCAAGCAGTAATGGTGCAGCGCAACGGTTTTACGCTGATTGAGATGCTGGTATCGCTGGCGCTGCTCGCCACCCTTGCCAGCGCCGCGATCCCGATTTACCAGCGTCAGATCCAGCAGCGCAACGAGGAGACGCTGCGCGTGGCGCTGCGCGAGATCCGTACCGCTCTCGATCGCTATGCGCAACTGAGCGAAGAGGGGATTATCGAAAAAGAGGCGGATATGTCGAACTGGCCGGTGTCGCTGAATCAGCTGGTGGATGGCGTGATCAATAAAAAGTCGGCCAACCGGGAGAAGATCTACCTGCTGCGCGCCATTCCGCGCGATCCCTTCTGCGACTGTGAAGGCAAGCCGAACAGCGAAACCTGGCGGCTGCGCGCCTCAACGCAGGCACCCGGCGAAAGCACCGGCGGGAAGGATATCTGGGATGTCAGCTCCACCAGCATGCAGCCCGGACTGAATGGAGTGCCGTATGCGCAGTGGTGAAAAAGGTTTTACGCTGATCGAGTTACTGGTGGTGATGGCGATTATCGCCACGCTGATGACGCTGGTTGCGCCGCGCTTTTTTAATCAAACCGAGCGCGCAAAAATTGTGGTGTTGCAGCATAACCGCAATGCTCTGCGCTCGGCGATTGCCGCCTGGCGTCACGATCGCCTGAGCGGGCCGGAGCAACTGGAGGAGTTGGTCGAGCAGGGGTACCTGTTTGATATTCCCTTAGATCCCGTCACCCAGCGACGCGATAACTGGCAAGTGAAGCGTGATGAAAACGATCAGATTATCGATGTCACTTCGCCCTCCCTGCCGGAGCAGGAAAATGCCGAGCAGTAAGCCCGCAACGCAAGGCGGTTTCACCTACCTGTGGGTGCTGCTGATGCTCACCATGCTGTCGCTCTCCTTACTGAAAGAGACCCGCTCGCGCGAGGTGCACTTTCGCCAGCAGCAGGAGGAGGAGCTCTTTTTTCGCGGCGTGCAGATCCGCAATGCGATCCACAGTTATCAGAAAAAGGGCAGCGGCTGCTTTCCGCTGGGCTTTGAGGATCTGCTGCAAGACAGCCGCGATAAAAAGCCCGTCGCGCATCTGCGCCAGTGGTTTGCCGATCCGCTCACCGGCTCGCGCGACTGGGGGATGAGCTATGACAAGCAGGGGCGCTGGGTTGGCGTCTTCAGCAAAGGCCGCGGTACGCCGCTGCGCCGTGAACTCTTCCCGCCTGAGATAAAGAACTTCAAACAGGCGGAGCGCTACGAACAGTGGCTCTTCAAAACCCCGGAGGTGCTCTCCGCGCCGCTCCCCTCCGCCTGCCGCTCGCTGCTTAATAAACCGGAGCGATAAGCCTGTGGAAAGCCTCTTTTTTGCGCTGCTCGGCGCGATTTTCGGCAGTTTTATTAATGTGGTGATCTACCGCTTACCACGAAAAATGCAGGGGGAAGCGATAAGCCTGAGCTGGCCGCCGTCGTTCTGCCCCCACTGCCGGATGCGGATAAATGCGCGCGACAATGTTCCGCTGCTCGGCTGGCTGTGGCTGCGCGGGCGCAGCCGCTGCTGTCAGAAGCGCATAAGCGTTCGCTACCCGGCCATTGAAGCATTGATGGCGCTGCTGTTCGCGGCAGTAATTGCCCATGATGGCGTCAACCCGACGGCGCTGCTGACGCTGGCGCTGCTGAGTCTGCTGGTGGCGATGTTTTTTATCGATATCGACCATATGCTGCTGCCGGATGTGCTGACTTATCCCTTTATGCTGCTGGCGCTGCTCTGCGCCTGGCTACGCCAGCCACTTCTTTCGACGCTACAGGAACATATGCTGGCTGCGGCAGTCGGCTTTTTTATCCTCTGGTTGCTGAATTATGGATTTGCGCGCTGGCGCGGATGCGATGGCATTGGGGGAGGGGATATGAAGCTGTTTGCTGGCATCGGCGCATGGCACGGCATACCGGCACTGTTTGATATTATGCTGATTGCCGCACTCATCGGGCTGGCGAGCGGGCTGCTGCTCTTTCGCGCCGCGCGTCAGCAGCCCTTTCCATTTGGCCCGGCCATTATTCTCGCCTGCATCGGCTGGGCGATGGCTTACAGCCAGTAATCCAGTGAGATCTGCCAGCGGCGCTCACTCAGATTCAGCAGGTAGATTTTTTGCCACTGCAACGCCACATCCAGCGGGCCAAGATGATGGCGCAGTTCGGCAAAGCCCATATTCTTATGCTGCTGCAAATCCCGCTGCGCAATCAGGTTGAGATCGTACTGTGCGAAAAAATCCTTCCAGTAAGCCTGCAGCAGCACGCTGCGGCGCGGATCCTGACCGGCCACGGTCGGCTGGGCGCTGCCGTTGTAGTGCCCTTCGAGCCGCAGCGTCAGATCGCTCTCGCCAGTCCAGGTGAGGCCCGCCGCCACGCGGTTGCGCCAGGCGATATCCCACTGGCTCTCCGGCAGCAGCGTCTCTTGCCAGCTGTAGGGCTGACGCCCGCCAGCCCACTCGCCATAAATCAACGTTGAGCGGGAGAGCACCCGCGACAGGTTGAGACCGAACTGCGGCTCACGCTGCTGTTCTTTAAACAGCAGCAGCTGCGGGTTGAAGTTCTCCGCAAAGCGATAGCTGGCGCTAAGCAGCAGGCGGTCGCGCGGGTTGCTGGCCTGCCAGTCGAGGCTGCCGCTGCGATCGGCGCTGCCCCTGCGGATTTTCGGCGCCCAGAGCGCGCTAACGGCGGCGTTGTCCCAAAAGTGTTGCAGGCGCACCATCCCATTGCCCATGCGGTTGTTACGCAAGGTTTCCGGATCGGCCGAGGTCATGGATCGCACCGTGCCCCGGCCGAGAAAATCGGTAGGGTTATAGCCCAGCGCGACGCCGTAGCGGGTGTTAATGCGGCCCATATCCAGCATCATTTGCGGCGTCAGGTGATAGCTGAGCCACGCTTCGCGCAGGGTATTGGTATAACGGGTTTCGCTGAGACGGTGGGTAAAACGGCTGTCCAGACGGTTGGAGAGCACCAGCCGCCACTTCTCACCAAGCGGTGTATCCAGGCGCATATCCAGTGACAGCCGCTGCTCTTTCTCCTGCTGATGATTGATGCTGCTGGCCGCTTCAAACATCATATTCAGCGCCTGATAGGCGTCGGGATTAAACTCGGCGCTGTCTGCCAGATCGAGGGCTGCGAGGGTCTCATCCTCCTGCGACAGCGCGGGTGCGGTCGGCAAGGCGGTCAGCAGCATTAGCCAGAGAAGGGAAAGGGGCGATCGTGTCATGAATTCGCATCCCGGAAATGGGCGAGATAATCACGCTGTAACCAGGACTCCGGCACGTCGCGCCACTGGAAATCCTTCTGGCGCAGCACGGTAACCCAGTGCGCATTAACCCCATCAATAATCACCGCTTCGGTTGAGCGGATGCCGCCCAGCACGGGCGCATAGCGGCGATAGAAGGTGGTTTTCAGCAGGTTGCCGTTAACGGCATAGAATTCTGCTTTGCGGCTCTTAAAGTCGGTTTTATCGACCCATAA
Source organism: Kosakonia sp. CCTCC M2018092 (assembly GCF_003864115.1). Taxonomy (NCBI): domain Bacteria; kingdom Pseudomonadati; phylum Pseudomonadota; class Gammaproteobacteria; order Enterobacterales; family Enterobacteriaceae; genus Kosakonia; species Kosakonia sp. CCTCC M2018092. The sequence goes on along the minus strand of NZ_CP034225.1, from coordinate 3,594,276 downwards.
ATCCATTGATGGATAGGCCGCATCCCTGTTTTGCGCCTCCAGATGCAGGTGGTAGCAGTCGCGCATCTGCCGCTCGCCATCCTGGATCCGCTCTTCACCCACCAGCTTTGCCTGGTAATCTGCCGCCCAGTTTGCGGTGACGACATCGCCGTTAGAGGCTTGTCCCATCAGCCGCTGCTGCGGCGAAATCGGCACGCTCGCCTGGCTTGTGGGATCGTAAAGCCATAAATCGCGGCCGCTTTTCAGCGTCAGTTTACCGGCATCGCGCTGCGGGCTGATAAAGCGCAGCAGGCTGCGAAACTGGCCGCCGTCCGGCGCAACCCGGGAGTAGAGCATCAGTTCGCTGGTTTCATGCTGTTTGCCATTTTTGTAACTGATAAGCGTGGTCACCAGGCTGAAGGAGCGATCCGGGTTACGTACCTCATCGCTTTTTTTCAGGATCTGCTGGGCATTAAGCGCCGCGGATGCCGGTGCGGCACTGACCAACAGGATGGCCAGCCACGCTGAGGTCAGGCTCTTTTTCCGTAATGACATGAATTCCTCCTTTTTATTCGGGTGTTGCATCAGATATGGCGTAGCGCTTCAACAATCGACACACGCGAGGCGCGTCGTGCGGGCCACCAGGAAGAGAGCACGGTCACCAGCAGCAGGGTGCCCGTGACGCTGGCCATCATGCGCCACTCGCCCCAGATACTGATGCGGATCGGCAGCGGCGAGGTGACGCCCGGCGGCTGCCATGTCATCCCGGAGCGGTTAATAAGCCAGGCCAGCCCCAGCGCGATAATGACGCCAGAGATCGCGCCAATCGCGCCCAGCAGCGCGCCTTCGCTCAGGAACAGACGCTGAATATCGCCACGCTTTAGCCCCACCGCGCGCAGGGTGCCGATCTCCACCGTGCGCTCCATCACTGCCATATTCATGGTGTTGCCGACGGTGAAGAGCGCAATGCAGAGGATCAGCGCCAGCAGGAACGAGAAGATCTTGCCGAACATCGCCAGCACCTGGTTGTAGAGCGGCTGTAGCTGCGTGAAGTCATACACCGCCAGCGGTTCGCCGGAGAGTTTATTGGCGAAGAGCTGATGCAGACGCGCCCGTGCGGCTTCCATCTCTTTAGTGCTGTGTAACTGGAGCAGGATCGCCGTTACGCCGGGCGTCTCCTGGCCGAAAAGCAGCTGCTGCGCCTGGCGCAGGTGCAGGCTGACGACGGAGTCATCCAGCTCGCGCGCCTGCTGCGGCTGGGTTCCCAGCACGTTGACGCGGACAATATTTGGCGCACCGGCGGCGGAGGCGGCCAGCAGTTCAATATGCGATCCCGTGGCCGGTGGGCGCGTATCGCGGGCGCTTTGCGACAGCTCAAGCAGATCGTCAGGCAGCGCGCTGGCACTGTTCTCTCTCGCCTGCGGCGGCGCGCAGGGCTGATCTTTGACAAAATCACACAGCAGCAGCAGGCGCGCCAGCCCGCGGCCAATCAGGGCGGCCTCCGGCTGAGTACCCGTCAGCGGCTTACGATCAATGAGATCTGCGCCTATCTGATATTCATCCCATTTATCCAGCTGCGCCTGACCGACCGCCTCTGTGCCATAGATCAACACCGGACGCGAGGTGCCAACCGCGTAGTGGCCTGCGAGACCGGTCAGGGAGAGAACCGGCGTAGTAACGGCAATCATCTTTTTCAGCACCGGGTCGCGGATGAGGATATCGACGATTTGTTGATAGTTATGAATGCTGTAAAGCGCAGGGTTGCTGGTGCCGTGCAGAAGATAGTCCCGCTGCTGGATCTGCAGATGGCCTTTATCGCGCACAAAGGTGGTTTGCAGGCTGTACTCAATCGACTGGTTATAGCCCGCGAACAGCAGAATGCCTATCGCCCCCACGACAATGGCGCAGAGGGTCGAGAGCGTACGTCGGCGGCTGCGCAGTAAGTTACGCAGTGCGTGTTTCATCAGCGTTGTGGTTTGCATTATCCCCCCTTACACCGTTGCCGGGCGCGTGACGCTACCGTCATGCACCACATAGAGATCGTCCGCGGCGGCAATCACCTGCGGATCGTGGGAGGAGAACACCACCGTCACGGCGTATTCACGCTGTAAATGGCGCAGCAGCTGCAAAATGGCGGCACCGGTTTTGCTGTCGAGGTTGGCGGTGGGTTCGTCGGCGACAATCAGCGCGGGACGGTGGATCAGCGCCCGGGCGATGGCAACGCGCTGGCGCTGACCACCGGAGAGCTGGTTAGGCAGCGAGTCAGCCTTATGCGCCAGACCGACATTGTCGAGCATCTCATCGATGCGCTGCTGGCGGTACGCCGGGTTTTTATGCTGTATCAGTAGCGGAACTTCGATGTTTTCGCGCACGGTCAGCACCGGGATAAGGTTGAAGTTCTGGAAGATAAAACCGAGGTGGCGGGCGCGAAATTCGCTGCACTGGTCATCATCCAGCTCCGCCATCGGCTGGCCGGCAATCGTCAGAAACCCGCTGTCGGGCCGATCGATGCCGCCGATTAAGTTGAGTAAGGTTGTTTTGCCGCTGCCGGATTGCCCGGACAGGACGGTAAAGCGGTTTGCTGCAATGTTGAGCGTGACGTCTTTAAGGGCATCTACCCACACCTGGCCCAGTAAATATTTCTTACTGATGCCCTCCATTTCTACGGCCCACATGGTTCTCTTTTCCTTAGAGTAAATTCCTCTCAGGAGCGGATTTTAAAGCATGATGATGAGCAATGGATGGGGAGGATTGGTACTGGTGTACTGGAAAGGTCTGTTTTCGGATTTTTATTCAGCGGCGTTCGGGCATAAAAAAAAGCCGACTCGTGGTCGGCTTTTTCAGAGAGCAGAATCAGAAGTTGTAGCCGACCACCAGGTAACCACCCCAGCCGGTAGAGCGGACGGTAGTAGTGCCAAGCATCGCATCATCTTTGAACTGACCGCCATTATGCCAGTAACGGGCAACGACGGAGTAGTGCCAGTGATCGTAGCTCAGCGCGAGGATGTGGCTTGAGGCGATCGAGTCGCTGGTACGCTGCTGTTCGCCATTGCTGTAGTAGCGGCGATCGCCCAGTTTGGAGCCCCAGTCGAAGTTGGTGAAGCCAATATAGCTCAGCTGGCCGCCCCACAGTGGCGTGATCGGCACAAAGTATTTCACTTTGAAGCGATAGCCGTCCCACTCGTTTTCGTTCTCTGCGCCATAGTTTTGCCACTGGTATTTCGCATAGACGTTCAGGGAGAGGCTCATCGGCAGGCCGGTGTCGATATCGGTGCCCAGACCCATATACCAGGTGCTCTGGCGACCGGACGCGTTACGGCCCATGTCGTAAATATAGTTGTTGGCGAAATACCACTCTTTGAACGGACCGAAGCTCAGATCGGTATTGGTCAGCTTATCGATGGAGAAGCGCGGTTCAATCTCCATAAACAGCGGAGAGCCGTGGTTCCAGATCCCCTTCGCGCCGGAGTTGCCGCCGAAGAAGACCGGCGCATCCAGGTAGCCGTAGAAGTCGAACCAATCTTTTTTGGCGAAGGCTTCATACTCCAGATAGGTATCGTTACGCGGAACCGGTCCGAAACGGGTGTGATAGCTGCCCACCACGTTCACGCTCTGATGCCACCAGTCGGAGACAAATTCAGGTTTGCTGGTTTCCGCTGCGCTGGCAGAGAAAGAAGCGGTAAGCGCCAGTGCGGCACCGGCTGCGAGGAGAGTTTTTTTCATCATTACGCCACTGATTAAGATCCCAGACGGGAGTGAAAGTAAGCACGCATTACATTGCTAAATGTTTCATATTTCTGCGCGCCTATTATAAGTATCCACGCTCACAAAAATATGTGTTGTTTCACATTATTGACATATACGTAATCGATTGCGTTCACGTTTGCGTCGTTTAAACGGCGGCGATTGTACTGACATTTATTGATAATGCCAATTGATGAATATCAACGTTGCGAAGCAGCTGAAAAACGGAGCCGTGAAAGGGCGGGCGAGAGGCTCGCCCGCAGAAGAGAAGTTACTGGACGTTAGCGGGCTGGATATCGTGAACGCGCACAAAACCAAGTTGTTCAGGCGTGATGCCATTAAGCTGCAATGGAATGTCCACATCGCTCGGTGCCAGCGTGCTGGCTGGAGCGTTAATCAGCTGATTTTGCACATTCACTTCCTGATAGTTCTCGGTAGTGCCCTGAAGCTGACCATACTCAATGGTGCCGCTAAAGGCGGGCAGCGGATCGTTGGACTGACCCTGAATATGCAGCACAACGCGCGTTCCGGCGGCGTTTGGCGCGATATCTTTCAGCGACATACGCAGTGTGCCAATCTGGCTTTTCAGCAGCGCAGGGGTATTGGCACCGGGCAGCAGGTAGGCGCCGCTGCCGGATTTGGCATTAAGGCTGTTTTGCTGTGTGATTTTGACCGTCTCCTGGTTCAGCTTGCTCATCTCTTTATTGAGCGTGCTGACGCTTTGGTGGAGCTGGCGGACTTCGCTTTGCGGAGCGCAGGCGCTGAGGGTAAAAAGGCTTCCCAGCAACAGTGTTCTTAGGTAACGTCTTGTCATTGCGTCTGTTTCCTTGAAGGGGAGGATCGCTGTAATGGTAGATCGCAACTGCGGCCTTGCCATCGATCCATTGTCTCAAAAAGGGTCTGCCTTTGTTGTCATGCCACTTCAGGTTAAAATAGATTTCAGTTAACTCTCACGTCAGGACCCCGTATGCATTGCCCATTCTGTTTCGCCGTGGACACCAAAGTCATCGATTCCCGCCTGGTGGGAGAAGGTTCATCCGTTCGCCGCCGTCGGCAGTGTCTGGTTTGCAATGAGCGTTTCACCACCTTTGAAGTGGCAGAGCTTGTGATGCCGCGCGTAGTAAAAAGCAATGATGTGCGTGAACCCTTTAATGAAGAGAAGCTGCGCAGCGGCATGTTGAAAGCGCTGGAGAAGCGTCCGGTAAGCGCCGATGACGTAGAAATGGCGTTAAACCATATTAAATCGCAACTTCGCGCAACCGGCGAACGCGAAGTGCCGAGTAAGATGATCGGCAATCTGGTAATGGAGCAGCTGAAAAAGCTCGATAAAGTGGCCTATGTGCGCTTTGCCTCCGTCTACCGCAGCTTCGAGGATATCCGCGAATTTGGCGAAGAGATCGCCCGTCTACAGGACTGATCATGCAGGATGAAATCTACATGGCGCGCGCGCTGAAACTGGCGCAGCGCGGCCGCTTTACCACCCATCCGAATCCGCGCGTCGGCTGCGTGATTGTTAACAATGGCGAGATTGTCGGTGAAGGGTTTCACTACCGCGCCGGTGAGCCGCACGCGGAAGTGCATGCCCTGTGCATGGCGGGCGATCGCGCGCGCGGTGGCACCGCGTATGTAACGCTGGAACCCTGTAGCCACCACGGGCGCACGCCGCCCTGCTGCGATGCGCTGATTGCCGCCGGAGTATCGCGGGTGGTTGCCGCCATGCAGGATCCCAATCCGCAGGTTGCCGGGCGCGGATTATATCGCTTACAGCAGGCCGGGATTGCGGTGAGCCACGGCCTGATGATGAGCGAGGCCGAAGCGCTGAATAAAGGCTTTCTCAAGCGTATGCGCACCGGCTTTCCCTATGTACAGCTTAAGCTCGGCGCGTCGCTCGACGGGCGCACGGCAATGGCGAGCGGCGAAAGCCAGTGGATCACCTCTGTGCAGGCGCGACGCGACGTGCAGCAGTTGCGCGCGCAGAGCCATGCCATTCTCAGCAGCAGCGCCACGGTGCTGGCGGACGATCCGTCGCTGACCGTGCGCTGGAACGAATTAAACGGCGACAGCCAGGCGCTCTATCCCGAAGCGGATCTGCGCCAGCCGCTGCGCATTATTATCGACAGCCAGAATCGCGTGACGCCGCAGCATAAAATCGTCAGCCAGCCGGGTGAGACCTGGTTTGCGCGCACCAAAGCCGATGCGCGCGCGTGGCCCGAGAGCGTGCGCGAAATCATCGTGCCGGAGCATAACGGCCATGCCGATCTGGTGATGCTGATGATGATGCTCGGCAAACAGCAGATCAACAGCGTCTGGGTAGAGGCGGGCGCAGAGCTTGCAGGCGCGCTGCTGAACGCGGGCCTGGTTGATGAGCTGGTGGTCTATCTTGCGCCTAAACTGTTAGGCAGCGATGCGCGCGGGCTCTGCCAGTTACCAGGATTAACGGCGCTTGCCGATGCGCCGCGCTTTAATTTCAGTGAGATACGGCAGGTTGGCCCTGATGTTTGCCTGCACCTCACCAACGCGTGAAGCCTGCTGTAAAAGGGAAGCAGCGCGTTAAATAGTATGCTAAAATCCGCCCCCCTGCGGGGTCCGAACTGAACCTGTGAAGGAAGTGTATGAACATTATTGAAGCCAACGTTGCTGCTCCGGACGCTCGCGTCGCCATCACCATTGCGCGTTTCAACAACTTTATCAATGACAGTCTGCTGGAAGGCGCGATCGATGCCCTGAAACGTATTGGTCAGGTGCAGGACGATAACATCACCGTCGTGTGGGTTCCGGGTGCTTACGAGCTGCCGCTGGCCGCAGGCGAGCTGGCGAAAACCGGCAAATATGATGCCGTGATTGCGCTCGGCACCGTGATTCGCGGCGGCACTGCGCATTTTGAGTATGTGGCAGGCGGCGCAAGCAACGGCCTGGCGCATGTCGCGCAGGAGAGCGCCATTCCGGTCGCATTCGGCGTGCTCACCACAGAAAGTATTGAACAGGCCATCGAACGCGCTGGCACCAAAGCCGGTAATAAAGGTGCGGAAGCTGCACTGACCGCGCTTGAAATGATTAATGTATTGAAAGCCATCAAGGCTTGAATTTTGTAAGGGGAATTACGTGAAACCTGCTGCTCGTCGCCGCGCCCGTGAGTGTGCCGTTCAGGCGCTTTACTCCTGGCAGTTGTCCCAGAACGACATCACTGATGTTGAATACCAGTTCCTGGCGGAACAGGACGTGAAAGATGTTGACGTCGTGTACTTCCGTGAACTGTTGAACGGGGTGGCGACTAATAGCGCATATCTCGATGGCCTGATGAAGCCATACCTCTCCCGTCTGCTCGAAGAGCTGGGTCAGGTTGAGAAAGCGGTATTGCGTATCGCGCTGTTCGAACTCTCTAAACGTGATGATGTGCCCTACAAAGTGGCGATCAACGAAGCTATCGAACTGGCTAAAACCTTTGGCGCGGAAGACAGCCATAAGTTTGTGAACGGCGTGCTGGATAAAGCCGCACCTGCGATCCGTCCCCACAAGAAGTGATCCGCAAGCCGGTGACGGGCGATGCTTTCAGCGCGCCGGTCCCGGCTTTTTCTTTTTTCTACAGAGGAATAACGTATGGCATGCGGTGAATTCTCCCTGATTGCCCGTTATTTTGACCGCGTACGAACTTCACGTCGCGACGTCGAAACCGGTATCGGTGACGATTGTGCGCTGCTCAATGTCCCCGAAAAACAGACCCTGGCAATTAGCGTCGACACGCTGGTGGCGGGTAACCATTTTCTCCCTGATATCGATCCTGCCGATCTGGCCTGGAAAGCGATGGCTTCTAATCTCAGCGATCTGGCAGCGATGGGTGCCGATCCTGCCTGGCTGACGCTGGCGTTAACGCTGCCCGAAGCCGACGAAGCGTGGTTGCAGGCCTTCAGCGACAGTCTGTTTGAGCAAATAAGTTACTACGATATGCAGCTTATCGGCGGCGATACCACCCGTGGGCCGCTGTCGATGACTATTGGTATTCATGGCTATGTGCCGGCAGGCCGTGCGATGAAGCGCTCCGGCGCGAAGCCGGGCGACTGGATCTATGTCACCGGTACGCCGGGCGACAGCGCTGCCGGGCTGGCGATTTTACAAAACCGTTTAACCGTCAGCGACAGCGATGATGCGGCTTATCTTATGAAGCGCCATCTGCGCCCGACGGCGCGCGTGCTGCAGGGCCAGGCGCTGCGTAACCTCGCAAGCTCGGCCATCGATCTCTCAGATGGTCTTATCTCCGATCTCGGGCATATCCTGAAAGCGAGCGGGTTTGGCGCGCGGATCGATCTTGATGCGATCCCGCTGTCTGATGCCATGCGCCGCCATGTCGAGCCGGATCAGGCGCTGCGCTGGGCGTTGTCCGGCGGAGAGGATTATGAACTCTGCTTTACCGTCCCTGAACTGAATCGCGGCGCACTGGATGTGGCGATTGGTCAGCTGGGCGCACCGTTTACCTGCATCGGGCAGATGGGCGCGGACGGGGAGGGGCTCTACTTCACTCGCGAGGGAAAAGCCGTCACCCTCGACTGGAAAGGATATGACCATTTTGCAGCGCACTAAAGATAAAGATATCGCTAAAAGCCGTCTCACTATGCGTAACCCCTGGCACCTGATGGCGACCGGGTTTGGCAGCGGATTGATTCCTTTTATGCCCGGCACCATGGGGTCGATTGCGGCGATCCCCTTCTGGTGGCTGATGACCTTCCTGCCCTGGCAGCTCTATTCGCTGCTGGTGATGCTGGGGATCTCGCTGGGCGTTTATCTCTGCCATCAGACGGCAAAAGATATGGGCGTGCACGATCACGGCAGTATCGTCTGGGATGAGTTTATCGGCATGTGGATCACCCTGATGGCGCTGCCCACTAATGACTGGCAGTGGGTCGCGCTTGGGTTTGTGCTGTTTCGCATTTTTGATATCTGGAAACCGTGGCCGATCCGCTGGTTCGATCGCAACGTGCACGGCGGCATGGGGATTATGGTCGACGATATCGTCGCCGGGATTGTCGCCGCCGGGTTGCTCTACGTGATTGGTCATCATTGGCCGATTGGGCTGATTTAGCGCTATTAGGCTGCGGCGAATTGCCTGATGGCGCTGCGCTTATCAGGCCTACAACACCGTATTGGCATCTGAGCGTAGGCCGGATAAGGCGCGAGCCGCCATCCGGCAATCAGCCCGGCTGCGGGGTAATGCCTGATGGTGCTGCGCTTATCAGGCCTACGGTTCCGGGTTTGCATGTGGATGCGGTGGAAAATTCCTGATGGCGCTGCGCTTATCAGGCCTACGGTACCGAATTGGCATCTGAGCGTAGGCCGGATAAGGCGCGAGCCGCCATCCGGCAATCAGCCCGGCTGCGGGGTAATGCCTGATGGTGCTGCGCTTATCAGGCCTACGATTCCGGGCTGGCATGTGGATGCGGTGGAAATGCCTGATGGCGCTTTGCTTATCAGGCCTACGACACTGAATTATCATCTGGGCGTAGGCCGGATAAGGCGCAAGCCGCCATCCGGCAACTTATCCGCGCGTTACTTAAATCCCACCACCGGGTGCTGTTTATAGGGCATCTCCAGCTCGGCAATCTGCTCCGGCTTCAGCGTTAACTCTACCGCACCTAACAACTCTTCCAGCTGATCCTCGCGCGACGCGCCAATAATCGGGGCGGCAACGCCAGGCTTACTCAACAACCACGCCAGCGCTACCTGCGCGCGCGACGCGCCCAGCTCCTCTGCTACGCTCGCCAGACGTTCGGCGATCTGCGCATCATTGGCATCCGTTTCGCTATACAGGGTTTTGCCAAACTCATCGGAGACCAGACGGGCGGTGGTTTCCCCCCATGGGCGAGTCAAACGTCCGCGCGCCAGCGGGCTCCACGGAATAATCGCCACGCCCTCTTTGTAGCAGAGCGGCAGCATCTCGCGCTCTTCTTCACGGTAGATAAGATTGTAGTGATTCTGCATGGTGACAAAGCGCGCCCAGCCGTGCTGCTCCTGCAAGGCAAGCGCCTGCGCGAACTGGCTGGCGTGCATGGAAGAGGCACCGATATAGCGCGCTTTACCCGCTTTCACCACATCGTTCAGCGCTTCCAGCGTCTCTTCAATCGGTGTGTTGTAGTCCCAGCGGTGGATTTGCAGCAGATCGACATACTCCATGCCGAGGCGTTGCAGGCTGTCATCGATGGAGCGCAGGATCTGCGCGCGGGAGAGGCCTTCTGCCAGATCGCCGACCTGATGGTAAACCTTGGTGGCGACAACGACTTCATCGCGGCGGGCGAAATCGCGCAGCGCACGGCCGACAATCTCTTCACTGCTGCCGTCGGAGTAGCTGTTGGCGGTATCAAAGAAGTTAATCCCGCCTTCCAGCGCGCGTTGAATAATCGGGCGGCTGCTCTCTTCCGGCAGCGTCCAGGCATGTTTACCCCGGTCCGGCTCGCCAAAGGTCATACAGCCAAGGCAAAGGCGGGAGACCTTGAGGTCTGTTTTCCCTAATGTGTTGTATTGCATGGTTCCACTCCTGCTGGTCACGAATTAGGCTTAAGCATAGCAGGAGCGGAAAAGGGCGGAATCAGGCGAGCCAGTTTTTGATGCGCGATTCGATACCGGCGGCGTCGAGGCCAATCTCGGCGCGCGCTTCATCCTGCGTACCCTGCGGAATAAAGAAGTCCGGCAGGCCGAGGTTGAGCACCGGCACCGGTTTGCGTTTCGCCATCAGCACTTCGTTAACGCCGCTGCCGGCACCGCCCGCAATGGCATTCTCTTCAAGCGTTACCAGCACCTCGTGCTGCGCGGCCGCCTGCAGGATCAGCGCTTCATCGAGCGGCTTGGCAAAACGCATATCGATAAGCGTCGCGTTCAGCGCCTCGGCGGCTTTAGCTGCTTCCGGCAACAGAGTACCGAAGTTGAGGATCGCTACCTTCTCGCCTTTGCGTTTCACCACGCCTTTACCGATAGGCAGTTTCGCCAGCGGCTCCAGCGTCACGCCGACCGCGTTACCGCGCGGGTAGCGCACGGCGCTCGGGCCATCCGTGTAGTGGTAGCCGGTAAAGAGCATCTGGCGGCATTCGTTCTCATCACTTGGCGTCATCACTACCATATCGGGGATGCAGCGCAGATAGGAGATATCAAACGCCCCCTGGTGGGTCTGGCCGTCCGCGCCAACAATCCCGGCGCGATCGATAGCAAACAGCACCGGCAGCTTCTGGATCGCCACGTCGTGGATCACCTGATCGTAGGCGCGTTGCAGGAAAGTAGAGTAGATCGCCACCACCGGTTTATAACCGCCAATCGCCAGCCCGGCGGCAAAAGTGACCGCGTGCTGCTCGGCAATGGCGACATCAAAATATTGCCCGGGATATTTGCGCGAGAACTCAACCATGCCGGAGCCTTCGCGCATCGCCGGGGTAACGGCCATTAACTTGTTATCTTTAGCCGCGGTTTCACACAGCCAGTCGCCGAAGATTTTCGAATAGCTCGGCATACCGCCGCTGCTTTTCGGCAGGGTGCCGCTGGTTGGATCGAACTTCGGCACAGCGTGGAAAGTGATGGGATCTTTCTCGGCCGGCTCATAGCCGCGCCCTTTTTTGGTCATGATATGCAGGAACTGCGGGCCTTTCAGATCGCGCATATTACGCAGCGTCTGCACCAGGGCCAGCACATCGTGACCGTCCACCGGGCCGATATAGTTAAAGCCCAGCTCTTCAAACAGCGTGCCCGGCACGACCATGCCTTTAATATGCTCTTCGGTGCGTTTCAGCAGCTCTTTGATTGGCGGCACGCCGGAGAGCACTTTTTTCCCGCCTTCGCGCAGGGTGGAGTAGAGCTTGCCGGAGAGCAGCTTCGCCAGATGATTATTCAGCGCGCCAACGTTCTCGGAGATCGACATCTCGTTGTCGTTAAGCACCACCAGCATATCCGGGCGAATATCCCCGGCGTGGTTCATTGCTTCAAATGCCATACCCGCGGTGATGGCACCATCGCCAATCACGCAGACGGTACGACGCTGCTTATTCTCTTTCGCGGCTGCCACGGCCACGCCGATCCCGGCGCTGATGGAGGTGGAGGAGTGACCGACACTCAGCACGTCATATTCACTCTCGCCGCGCCACGGGAAGGGGTGCAGGCCGTTTTTCTGCCGGATGGTGCCGATTTTGTCGCGGCGACCGGTGAGGATTTTGTGCGGATAGGCCTGGTGGCCGACGTCCCAGATTAACTGATCGAAGGGCGTGTTATAGACGTAATGCAGCGCCACGGTCAGTTCAACCGTGCCAAGCCCGGAGGCGAAGTGTCCACTGGAGCGGCTTACGCTGTCGAGAAGGTAGCGACGCAGTTCGTCGCACAGTTTCGGTAAACTCTCTTTCGGCAGCAGGCGCAACTCTTGCGTGGTATCAACCAGCGCCAGCGTCGGGTATTTGGCTGTATCAAAACTCATCAGAGACTCGGACTCATCGTGTTATATCGTTATTTATCACGCTGGATTATATAATTCGCCAGTGCTTCCAGTGCCGTCGTATCCAGCGATTGCGCCGACAGCAGGCTCAGCGCCTGGCGGGCATCGTCAATCAGATCGCGGGCTTTCGTGCGGGCTTGCTCAAGGCCCAGTAGTGCGGGGTAGGTGCTTTTACCCAGTTGCTGGTCAGCACCCTGGCGTTTGCCAAGGGTCGCAGTATCGCCGACCACATCGAGGATGTCATCCTGAACCTGAAACGCCAGGCCGACACACTGCGCGTAGCGTTCGAGCAGCGGCAGCGCGTCGCGACCGCGTTGCCCGGCGCTCAGAGCGCCCATTTTTACCGCCGCGCAGATAAGCGCGCCCGTTTTATGACGGTGGATCTGCTCCAGCCCTTCCAGAGAAACCTGCTCATTCTCCGCTGCCAGATCCAGCGCCTGCCCGCCGCACATCCCGGCAACGCCGCTGGCGTTTGCGAGGGTGGCGACCATCGCCAGGCGATCTTCTGCGGCGACATTCGCCATCGGCGCTTCCGTCAGGATCGAGAAGGCCAGCGTCTGCAAGGCATCGCCCGCGAGAATGGCATTGGCTTCGCCAAATTTAATATGGCAGGTGGGCAGACCGCGACGCAGATCGTCGTCGTCCATCGCCGGCAGATCGTCATGCATTAATGAGTAAGCATGAATGCACTCCACCGCTGCGGCGGGCGCATCCAGCGTTTGCTGGCTGACGCCGAACATGCGGCCGGTGGCATAAACCAAAAATGGGCGCAGGCGCTTACCGCCTAAGAGTGCGCCATACTGCATCGCCTCAACCAGCGGAGTGTTCTGAAAGGGTAAGGGATCGATGAAACGGCGCAGCGCGTCGTTGGCCTGTTCAACGCAGGCCTGCAGTTGTTGATTGAAATCCATCTATTCAGCATCCGGAGCGAAAGGGGTTAACGGCGCCTCTTCGGTATCGGAGAGCAGGATCTGTACGCGCTGCTCCGCCTGCTGAAGCTTAACCTGTCCCTGGCGGGCCAGCTGGACGCCGCGTTCGAATTCGTTCAGGGCCTCTTCAAGCGGCAGTTCACCGCTTTCAAGACGAGTGACAATCTGTTCCAGTTCGCTCAGCGCGGTTTCGAAACTGGCGGGTGCGTCGTTTTTCTTTGGCATAGTGAATGTCTGACTCTTCTATTATTCCGACTACGTTATGGTAGCGAAGTCGGGGCACATAGCAAATAACGCTCAGTGGTAATGCGTTGCACATGATCTTCGCGATGGTGGTATACTTCCGCGCCTGGATGCAGCCGCGGGTAGGGGCTGCTGTAAATTTTCCTCTACAGGCCTTTGCAGGCTTGCCAACGAACCATTGCCGCCATGAAGTTTATCATTAAATTGTTCCCGGAAATCACCATCAAAAGCCAATCTGTGCGTTTGCGCTTTATTAAAATTCTCACCGGGAACATTCGTAACGTTCTGAAGCACTACGATGAGGCGCTCGCTGTTGTGCGCCACTGGGACCATATTGAAGTGCGTGCCAAAGACGAGAACCAACGTCTGGCCATCCGCGATGCGCTGACCCGCGTGCCGGGCATTCACCATGTGCTGGAGGTGGAAGATGTTCCGTTTACCTCTCTGCACGACATTTTTGAGAAAGCGCTGGCGCAGTATCGCGATGCAATCGAAGGCAAAACTTTCTGCGTGCGGGTAAAACGCCGCGGGCAACATGAGTTTAGCTCGATCGAAGCAGAACGCTACATCGGCGGCGGCCTTAATCAACACGTTGCGTCGGCAAAGGTTAAATTGACCCATCCGGATGTGACTGTGCATCTGGAGATTGAAGACGATCGCCTGCTGCTGGTGAAGGGCCGTTATGAAGGTATTGGCGGCTTCCCGATCGGCACGCAGGAAGATGTGCTGTCGCTCATCTCCGGCGGGTTCGACTCTGGCGTCTCCAGCTATATGCTGATGCGTCGCGGTTGCCGCGTACACTACTGCTTCTTTAACCTCGGCGGCGCGGCGCATGAAATCGGCGTACGTCAGGTGGCGCACTATTTATGGAACCGCTTTGGCAGTTCCCACCGCGTGCGCTTTGTGGCGATCAACTTTGAGCCGGTAGTGGGCGAGATCCTCGAAAAAGTCGACGATGGCCAGATGGGCGTGGTGCTGAAACGCATGATGGTCCGTGCAGCCTCTCAGGTAGCCGAGCGCTACGGCGTGCAGGCGCTGGTGACCGGCGAAGCGCTGGGCCAGGTCTCCAGCCAGACGCTGACCAACCTGCGTTTGATTGATAACGTCTCCGATACGCTGATTCTGCGCCCGCTTATCTCTCACGATAAAGAGCACATCATCGATCTGGCGCGTAAAATCGGCACCGAAGATTTTGCCCGCACCATGCCGGAGTATTGCGGCGTGATCTCCAAAAAACCGACGGTAAAAGCGGTTAAAGGCAAGATTGAAGCGGAAGAGGCGAACTTCGATTTCTCGATCCTTGAGAAAGTGGTCGCGGAAGCGAGCAATATCGATATTCGCGAAATCGCGCAGCAGACCTCGGAAGAGGTGGTGGAAGTCGAAACGGTAACCGGCTTCGGTGAGAATGATGCGATCCTCGATATCCGCTCCATCGATGAGCAGGATGACAAGCCGCTGCAGCTGGAAGGCGTGGATGTGGTGTCGCTGCCGTTTTACAAGCTCAGCACCAAGTTTGGCGATCTCGATCAGAGCAAAACCTGGCTATTGTGGTGTGAGCGCGGCGTGATGAGCCGCCTGCAGGCGCTTTATCTGCGTGAGCAGGGCTTTACCAACGTGAAGGTTTATCGCCCGTAGTTTTGCGTTGTGCCATGGTTAGCACCGTGGATTGTGCCGGATGGCGGCTTCGCCTTATCCGGCCTACGCGGTGCAGCATGCCATGATTCGTTTGCCGCATAGCATTCAAACAAACCGCACCTACCCGAAGGCCGGATAAGCACCAGCGCCATCCGGCAAACAAACCGCGCCTACCCGTAGGCCGGATAAGCATCAGCGCCATCCGGCAGACAGACCGCACATACCCGTAGGCCGGATAAGCGCCAGCGCCATCCGGCAAACAGACCACACCTACCCGTAGGCCGGATAAGCACCAGCGCCATCCGGCAGACAGACCGCACTTACCCGTAGGCCGGATAAGCGTCAGCGCCATCCGGCATTCAGTGCCAATGCCTACGCTTCGTAGTAGTTATAAATCCCTGCCGCCATCACCAGCTGTGACGCCACTTCGTGGGCTTTTTCGCGCCCGACCAGCAGATCGATAATCTTCAGACCAAAATCAATCGCCGTGCCCGGTCCCTGGCTGGTCAACAGATTGACGCGCGGATCCCATACCACGCGCTTATCCTGCCACTGCGCCTCCGGGATCGTCTCCTTAAGCCCCGGGAAACCGGTCATATTGCCCATCGGGAAGATCTGATGGGGCACCAGCACGGTGCCGGCGGCGGCACAAATTGCCGCAACAATGCGCCCGGAGAGGTGAAACTGGCGCACGGTCTCTACCAGCAGCGGGTTATCGCGCATGTACTCCGCGCCCTTCAGCCCGCCGGGCAGCACGATCACGTCGTAATCCCCGTCTGCCACTTCAACCAGCGGCGCGTCCGCCAGCAGCTTTACGCCACGCGAGCAGACGATCGCGAGCTCGCCGTCGCTGGCTACGCTGGCGGTGGTCACTGCGATCCCGCCGCGCACCAGCAGATCGATAGTGGTGACCGCCTCCATCTCTTCACTACCAGGGGCGAGACATATCAGAGCTGATGCGCTCATATTCACTCTCCTTACGTTTAATCAGGTCGAACAGCCGGGCATTCTCAGGCACCGCGATACCGTGTGCACGGGCGCGTCTGAGCAGATAGCCGGTAATGTAATCGCATTCGGTATGGCGCATCGCGCGCACATCCTGCAGCATCGATGAGATATTCTCCGCCGTGCTCTCAATCACCTGATGGACATAGGCAATCAGGTCATCTGCGGAGATATGGTGGCCTTCGCGCTCGATCACCGCCGCCACTTCGCGGGCGATCTTCTCAATATCTTCCGGTGCGTCACGTAGATCGCCATTCTTACAGTTGCGCAACGCCGTTAGCGGGTTGATGACGCAGTTCACCGCCAGCTTGCGCCAGAGCGCGGGGCGAATGGTGTTGTGCCAGGCGACATCCGGCAGCGCCATTTGCAGCGTGTCGGCGAGGTAGCTGAACTCGCCATCCTGCGCGCGCGCCGGGCCAATATGGGTGATGCCGCTGGCGACATGAATAATCACATTGCCATCGCGGCGCGCAGCATGGGTGGTGGTGCCCATCAGCAGCGGATTGGGCAGGGATTTCAGCTCTTCTACGGTGCCCATGCCGTTATGCAGCAGTAGCACCGGTGTGGCGGGCGAGAGCGAGGAAACTAGCCCTTTAACCGCATCGGAGACCTGCCAGGCTTTAAGCGTGACCAGCAGCAGATCGCTGCGGGCCAGGAAATCGGGGTCGTTAGCCGTCAGGGACTCATTAAAAATCGTGCCGTCTTCTTCAACCAGGTTGACACTGCAATAAGGTTGCGGGATACGTAACCAGCCCTGTACCTCATGTCCCTGCTTGCACAGTGCCGTTAACCACAGTTGCCCTAAGGCGCCGCATCCCAGTACGGTAATTCTCATTATTCCTCCTCACCTGCAACTGCGCCAGGTGTTACAGCGATAAGTATAGCGCTGTCAGCTAAGCTTCCAGTATTCAAGATTGTGTTAATACACAGTGCGGGTATTATGCATCGCTGAAATTACAGAGGGAGAGAAAAGATGCCATCTTTCGATATTGTTTCCGAAATTGATCTGCGCGAAGTGCAAAACGGCGTCGAAAATGCGACCCGTGAACTGGCCACGCGTTTCGACTTTCGTAACATTGAAGCGACGTTTGAATTAAACGAAACCAACAAAACCATCAAGGTGCTGAGCGAATCTGACTTTCAGGTCAACCAGCTGCTCGATATCCTGCGCGCCAAGCTGTTAAAGCGCGGCATTGAAGGCACTTCGCTGGAAGTGCCGGAAGAGTTTGTCCATAGCGGTAAAACCTGGTTTGTTGAAGCCAAGCTCAAGCAGGGGATTGACGCCGCAACGGCGAAGAAGATCATCAAGCTGATTAAAGAGAGCAAACTGAAGGTGCAGGCGCAGATTCAGGGTGAAGAGATCCGCGTGACCGGCAAAGCCCGTGACGACCTGCAGGCCGCCATGGCGCTGGTACGCGGCGGTAACTTAGGCCAGCCGTTCCAGTTTAAGAACTTCCGCGATTAATCGCTTGCCCTCTCCCGTGCGGGGGAGGGCGCTTCACCTTTAACCCGCAACAACCTGTTCCACTTCAAAACGGTTGGTCACCTTGCTGTCTATCTTCACATAGACGCTGCGCTCTTCCGGCACCACCATCGCTTCGCTCACCCCCTCCATTGCCAGCAGCCGCTGCTGCAACGCATTATCCACCGCAACATCCTCAGGGATCGCGATACGCAAACTGCTGACATAAGGCGGCTCCTGCATGGTGCTGGCGACCAGCAGCCAGACTACCGCCAGCAGCGCACCAGCGAGGAAGACCGTCTGGGAGTCGAAAAAGCCATCAACCCAACCGCCGAGCGAGCCGCCAATCGCCACACCAAGAAACTGGCTGGTGGAGTAGATGCCCATCGCCGTGCCTTTATAGCCCGCGGGCGCTTCTTTACTGATAAGCGACGGTAGCAGCGCCTCCATCAGGTTAAAGGCGAGGAAGAAGATCTGCACGCCGATGACAATCTCCCAGAAGTGCGGGCCCGCGCCCCACAGCACAATTTCCGCGATCACCAGCAGGGCGACGCAGAGCAGGAAGACACGCTTCATTTTGCGCTTCACTTCGGCATAGATAATGAACGGCACGACGGAGACAAACGACACCAGCATGGTGACGAGATAGATTTTCCAGTGCTGCGCAGCGGCAAACCCGGCAGCTTCCAGCTGGCCCGGCAGAGCAACAAAGGTCGACATCAGCAGCATATGCAGACACATAATGCCGAAGTTGAGCTTCAGCAGCTTCGGGTTCGCCATGACCAGGCTAAAACAGCCTTTCACCATCCCCGATTCACGGTTGCGTACGTGCTGGGTGCTGTTTGGCACTACCCACAGCGTTAGCGCGATACCGAGCGTGGCGAGACCGGCGATCATCCAGAAGAGCGCATGCAGACCCAGTTTATGGGTGATGATCGGGCCGAGCACCATGGCAATGGCGAAGGTGACGCCAAAACTGACGCCGATAAAGGCCATCGCTTTGGTGCGGTTCTGCTCGCGGGTCAAATCGGAGAGCAGTGCCATGACAGCGGCGGCAATCGCCCCGGAGCCTTGCAGCGCACGGCCGAGAATAATGCCCCAGATAGAGTGGGAGAGGGCGGCAATCACGCTGCCAGCGACAAAAATCACCAGCCCGCCGACGATCAGCGGCTTGCGGCCGATGCGATCCGAGAGCAGGCCGAAGGGGATTTGAAAGATGGCCTGAGCGAGGCCGTAAATACCAATTGCCAGACCGATTAATGCTTCGCTGGCGCCCTGCAGCGCCATACCGTACGTGGTCAGAACGGGCAGGACCATAAACATGCCGAGCATGCGCAGGGAGAATACAGTCCCTAAACCCCAGGTTGCGCGCAACTCGCCTGGCGTCATCTTGTAATCGTTCATTACCACCTCATGTTGAAAACCGGACATAGTGTAGTGCGGGGGCAGGGCGGGGTAAACACCAGCTTAATTAACAAATATTACCTGCGTGGATGGGATGGCGGGCATAAAAAAAGGGTGCCGAGGCACCCTTTATATGACGGTCTGGATCACCAGACGTAAGTCAGCAGGCTATGTGAATCCGGCACCATAAAGTCCACGGACATCATCACGCTGAGCGAAGTGATGGCGACAATCGAGAAGACGAACAGTTTGCGCGCCCACACTTTGTCATCCGCCACTTTATACCCGCGCAGCGCCATGCCCAGCCACCAGAGGCTCACCGCGGCAGCAACCACCAGGTATTTATAACCTGCATAGCCGCCCAGCGAGAGCATCAGGGTGGCGACAGCAAACGCCACGATATAGAGCGTGATGTGGTTTTTCGCCACGGAGATGCCTTTCACCACCGGCAGAACCGGGATGTTCGCTGCCTGATAATCCTTAAAGCGGAAAATCGCGATGGCATACGAGTGGGGCATCTGCCACAGGCTGAAAATCGCCAGCAGGATCGCCGCGCCGCTGTCAAACTCGTTGGTCACGGCGCAGTAGCCAATCACCGGCGGCGCTGCGCCGGAGAGAGAGCCAATCAGCGTACCGTAGACGGAGTGGCGTTTCATATAGAGGCTATAAACCCCGACATAAACCACAAACCCCATCACCCCGAGCCAGCAGGCCAGCGGATTCGCGCCGAACCACAGCAGCATAAAGCCAGCAATACCCAACAAGGCGGCGTACACCAGCGAGACTTTTGGCGAGATCAGCCCTCTGACCAGCACCCTGTTTTTCGTCCGCTCCATCTTTTTATCGATGTCACGGTCGATGTAGTTGTTAAAAACACAACCAGAGGCGACCACCAACGACACGCCAACCAGCGTGTAGAGGAACAGGGGGTAATCAATCTGGCCTTTAGAGGCCAGCAGGAACCCCCCAATCACGGAGATCAAATTGCCAAAAATAATGCCCGGTTTCGTTACTTGCAGGTATTGCTTGAACATACTCGCCGCTCTTAGTGAACCATCATGTTGTAGTTCAGGTTCCACATAATCCAGATGGAGCCCACTACCAGGATAGCGATGATAATCACGGTAAAGACAAAGGCGGTCAGGTTCCAGCGCTCCTCAGAAGAGGTGTTCATGTGCAGGAAGCAGACCAGATGAACCAAAATCTGTACCACTGCGGTGACCAGTACGGTCCCCAGAATTGCGGCGTGTGACGCGGTACCGCTCATCACCATCCAGAACGGAATGACCGTCAGGATGACTGACAGGATAAAACCTGTCATGTAGGTTTTTACGCTACCGTGGGATGCGCCGCTGTGATCGGTTGAATGACTCATTACATCGCCCCCATCAGATAAACAACAGAGAACACACAGATCCATACCACATCAAGGAAGTGCCAGAAGAGGCTCAGGCACATGATGCGGGTACGGTTTGTGCTGGTCAGGCCGCGACGGGAAACCTGGAACATCAGAACCGCCATCCAGATCAGGCCAGAGGTTACGTGCAGACCGTGGGTACCAACCAGCGCAAAGAACGCTGACAGGAAGCCGCTACGATCCGGACCCATACCTTCTGCAATCAGATGATGGAACTCATAGATCTCCATGCCGATAAAGCCCGCACCAAACAGGAAGGTCAGCGCAAGCCAGGAGATAACCTGGCTCTTGTTGCCTTTGTGCATGGCGATCGCCGCCATGCCGTAGGTGATGGAGCTGAACAGCAGCAGGAATGTCTCTACCAGAACGAACGGCAGTTCGAAAATGTCCTTGCCGGTCGGGCCGCCCGCTGTGCCGTTCACCAGAACGGCATAGGTCGCGAACAGACAGCTGAACAGAATGCAGTCGCTCATCAGGTAGATCCAGAAACCGAATACTTTATTCGGCCCTGCATCGTGGTGCCCGTGTTCGTGCGCATGGGCGTGCGCGTTGGTCAAAGTATCAGTTGCCATTTGTCAGCCCTGCTTTGTTGATCTCATCGAAATGCTGTTTTTCCAGTTTCTCGATTTCTGCAACCGGTACGTAGTAGTCCACGTCTTCGTCGAAGCTTTTCACAATCCAGCTGATGATGATGCCTGCGAAGCTGGCAATCGCCATCCACCAGATATGCCAGATCATGGCAAAACCGAATACCGTTGCGAACGCGGCAATCACAATCCCGGCGCCGCTGTTTTTCGGCATATGAATCTCTTCATAGTGGGCAGGTTGCTTGTACGCTTCGCCTTTCTCTTTCATCTCCCAGAAAGCATCACGTTCGTGAATTTCCGGAACAACGGCAAAGTTATAGAACGGCGGAGGAGAGGAGGTTGCCCACTCCAGCGTACGGCCACCCCACGGGTCACCGGTCAGGTCACGGTTCTGATCGCGGTCACGAACAGAAACGTAGATCTGAATCAGCAGACACAGGATACCCAGTGCGATCAGCGCGGCACCACAAGCTGCAACAATCAGCATGCTGTGGAACTGCGGGTCGATATGCTGGCTGAGACGACGGGTCATACCCATGAAGCCCAGTACGTACAGCGGCATAAACGCAACGAAGAAGCCGATAATCCAGAACCAGAATGCGCGTTTACCCCAAGTTTCGTTCAGGGTGTAACCAAACGCTTTCGGCCACCAGTAGGTCATACCTGCGAAGCAACCAAATACCACGCCGCCGATGATGACGTTATGGAAGTGCGCAATCAGGAACAGGCTGTTGTGCAGTACGAAGTCTGCGCCCGGTACCGCCAGCAGCACGCCGGTCATCCCACCTACGGAGAAGGTGACGATAAAGCCGATAGTCCACAGCATAGAGGAGTGGAATACGATACGGCCCTGGTACATGGTGAACAGCCAGTTGAAGATCTTCACCCCGGTCGGGATGGCGATAATCATCGTGGTAATACCGAAGAAGGCGTTTACGTTCGCGCCGGCACCCATGGTGAAGAAGTGGTGCAGCCAAACGATGAACGACAGGATGGTAATACACACGGTCGCCCACACCAGCGAGGTGTAGCCAAACAGGCGTTTACGCGAGAAGGTGGCGGTAATTTCGGAGAAGACCCCGAACACCGGCAGCACCAGAATGTACACTTCCGGGTGACCCCATGCCCAAATCAGGTTGATGTACATCATCATGTTGCCGCCCATATCGTTGGTAAAGAAATGGGTGCCCAGATAACGATCCAGGGTAAGCAACGCGATAGTAACCGTCAGAATTGGGAACGAAGCGATAATCAGCACGTTCGCGCACAGAGAGGCCCAGGTGAAGACCGGCATTTTGAACATGGTCATGCCTGGCGCACGCATGCGCAGGATGGTCACGAAGAAGTTAATACCGGTCAGCGTCGTACCGATACCAGAGAGCTGGAGACTCCAGATCCAGTAATCGACCCCGACACCAGGGCTGTACTCTATTCCCGAGAGCGGCGGATAAGCCAGCCAACCAGTCTGCGCGAATTCACCGACGCCCAGAGAGATGTTAACCAGAATCACGCCCACAACCGTGAACCAGAAGCTCAGGTTGTTAAGGAACGGGAAGGCAACGTCGCGCGCGCCGATCTGCAGCGGAACCACCAGGTTCATCAGACCGATAACAAACGGCATCGCCACGAAGAAGATCATAATCACGCCGTGGGCGGTGAAGATCTGATCGTAGTGGTGAGGCGGCAGGAAGCCCGCTTCGCCCATTGACGAAATCGCTTGTTGACTACGCATCATTACGGCGTCAGCAAAGCCGCGCAGCAGCATAACAACCGCTACGAGGACATACATGATGCCAAGACGTTTATGGTCAACCGAGGTCAACCACTCATTCCATAGCCATTTCCACTTACCGAAGTAAGAGAGCAGGCCGACTACCGCCAGACCACCGACGGCAATCGCAGCGATCGTAACCATGATAATCGGTTCATGGTACGGCACTGCATCCAGTGTAAGTTTTCCGAACATCGTTTTCCTCGGCCCCTTAGTGAGAGGTTTCCGCGTGGCTCATGTCCATGCCTTCCATACCTTCGTGTGACTTGTGCTCACCTTCCGGTTGGGTCATGTCCATGCTCTTGCCGTGGCCCATAAATTTGTTAATAACGTCTTTAAACAAATCGGGTTTCACGCTGGAGAAGTATTCAACCTTGTTGTATTCGCTTGGTGCGGCAATTTTCTCGTACGTGTCCATATCAGACACAGTAGTAGAAGACTGTTTCGCTTTGGCGACCCACTGGTCAAATGCGGCGCGGTCCGGCGTTGCAATGGCTTTAAACTTCATGCCTGAGAAGCCCGGGCCGCTGTAGCTGGCAGAGATGCCATCATACGTACCTGCTTCGTTGGCAATCAGATGCAGTTTGGTCTGCATACCGGCCATCGCGTAGATCTGGCTGCCCAGACGCGGAATAAAGAACGAGTTCATCACGGAGTTGGAAGTCACTTTGAATTCCACCGGAGTGTTCGCCGGGAAGGCGATTTCATTCACGGTAGCGATGCCCTGTTCCGGATAGATAAAGAACCATTTCCAGTCCATGGCAACCACTTCGATAGTAATCGGGCGTTCGTCATGTACCAGTGGTCTGCTCGGCTCGAGCGAGTGGGTGGTTTTCCACGTCAGCACGGCAAGGAACAGGATGATCAGAATCGGCACGGTCCAGACCACAGCTTCCACTTTATTGGAGTGTGACCAGTTCGGGCTATACTTCGCATCTTTATTGCTCGCACGATACTTCCAGGCAAAACCTACGGCCATTAAGATGGCGGGCACCACGACAATCATCATCAGGCCAAAAGCCGTCAGGATGAGTGAACGTTGCTCCATACCAATCTGTCCTTTGGGGTCAAGAAGCGCAGAATCGCAGCCACTGAGTAATACAGTGCCGGCGATTAAGGACATCCATCCCAAACTTTTATTGTATTTCCTGAGTCTCATTTAACGACCTCAATTCCACGGGATCTGGTGGCGCTTAAAGTGTGCGGGCATTTTACGGAAAGGTTACGTTACTGTAAACATGATTGGCTTTGTGTCAGTAAGGTGTTACTGGGTTCTGCCGCATATGTCACACAGAATGCAACAATCTGTAAAACCGGGCGTTCGCACAGCCAGAGAGAGCGATTATAACGAAAACCTGACATTACAATCTGCGTTGAGGGTAAATTGGTATAACCAATCGTTCAAATATACAAATAATTAACAATTATCCAGCAACTATTAAACATCATTGGAACGAATATGAAACCCAACAATTAATAACCGTGCTGAATCGTTATAGGATAGACCTTATTTTATAAGGCACAAATTAATTAAGATTTTTATTTTTTGCCCGCTCAGGGCGATTGGGCAAAAAACAAAAAATACGCCTGTTTAATGAACGAAATAATAACGGCGCTAAATTTATTTTTCTGCTTTTTTTATTTTTATTAGCTGATTTTAAAGGGATTATTCGTTAAAAAATAACCCCGAGTTACACTATGTAAAATATATCGCCGCACGTAAAAGCCCGTTTTGCGCCCGCTAGAGCAGGGCGGTCTTGCGCAGCGCCAGCAGATCCAGCGCTCCACCGAAGAGGATGCCCACCAGCGCCAGCAGCGCACCGCTCTCGAGCAGGAGGCCATCGACAGACCACTGCGTCAGACCCAGCGCATTGCTGGCAAGCACCAGCAGACCGGCGGCAAGCAGCAGCGCGCCCGCGCCAAGAGTGCGCAGCGCCAGCCGGTAAAGGGCCGTGAACTCGGTGCGCGGCATAAAGGTTTCCGTGCGCTGCGTGTACTCCAGCGTGCGTTTACACAGCAGCAGCAGCGCCAGCCCCGGGATCGCCGCAAAGATCGAAAAGAGATAGAAGGTCGGCCAGTCATAGCTGGCAACAAACCAGCCCGCCAGCGGCCCGACATAGACGCGGCCTACGGCCGAGAGCGCCGAGAGCAGCGCGAACTGTGTGGCGGAAAAGGCGCTGTTACAGAGCGTCATCAGCAGGGCGACAAACGCTGCCGTACCCATGCCGCCGCAGAGGTTTTCGAAGAAGACCGCCGCGCCCATCGTCACAATGTCTTTATCGGTGATGGAGAGCAGCCAGTACCCGGCATTGGAGATCGCCTGCAGCACACCGAAGATCAGCAGGGCGCGGAACAGCGTTAAACGCTGCATTAATACACCGCCCCACAGCGCGCCGATAATCGTTGCCACCAGCCCTAAGCTTTTATTCACCATCCCGACATCGCCGGGATCGAAACCGACACCGCGTATAAGGAAGAGAGTGGTCAGGCTCATGGCAAACGCATCGCCGAGCTTATAAAGGACAATCAGCAGCAGGATCAGCCAGGCGTTGTTGCGCCCGAAGAAATCGCGCAGTGGCGCAACCACCGCTTCCTCAAGAGATCGCGGCGCAGGGATGGTGCCCACCGGCTCCGGTGCGCGCAGCGTGGCGATAATGCAGGGGATCATTAGCGCCGCCATCAGCCAGTACATTCCTTGCCAGCCGAGCCAGCGATCCGCCAGCCACAGCGCCAGACCGCCGGAAATCAGCATCGCCAGGCGGTAACCGAGCACGCTTATCGCCGCACCCGCGCCGCGCTCTTCGGCTGAGAGCACATCCGTCTTCCAGGCATCGAAAACAATGTCCTGCGAAGCCGAGCAGAAGGCGATAACCACCGCCAGCGCCGCCATCCAGCGCAGATCGCTGGCAGGCTGTAGAAAGCCCATCGCGGCAATGGCGATCAGGAGCGCAACCTGCGTCAGCAGCAGCCATCCGCGGCGGCGTCCTAAAAAGGAGGGGGTGTAGCGATCCATCGCCGGTGACCAGAGAAACTTAAAGACGTAGGCCTGGCCGACCAGCGAGAAAAAACCGATGGTTTTGACATCAACGCCTGCGACGGTTATCCACGCCTGTAACGTGCCGCTGGTGAGGGCAAGAGGCAAACCGGAGGCAAAACCGAGCATCAGCAAAATCGCTGATTTAGGCTGCGTGAAAATGCGTAAGTAGTGACTGGACATAGCGGCTCAGCTGGCCCGGCAGAACCGGGCCAGTGCAGAGAGATTAACGCGCGTTCTGCTTGATGAAATCGTGGATGGTGGTGTCCTGAGACATATCCGCGATGGTGTCGGTCAACACGCTGTTAACCGCATTGGTGATCTTTTCGTTGGTCGCCTGGAAAGCGCCTTCTACGTTATAGCTGGCACGGTAGTTTTTCGTCAGCTTGTTGCCATTGGCGGCGGTGGCGATGATGGCGATATCCGCTTTGGTGGCGATGTTGTAACGCACGTTGCCCTGAGAGACGTCAGCGTAGAGCTGGTTAACGATGATCTGCAGGTTAACCGCGCCGTTCGGCCCAATCATATAACCGCGCGCGGTCATCTGCTTCTCCAGCACTTCCTGCAGCAGGAAGCGCAGATCGCGCGAGGCTGTCAGGGTGACCAGTTGGTTATCACGGGTGACTTTCGCCAGCGCCTGATCCGGACGCTGATCGGCACCGTTAATGCTGACCGTTACGCCCATCAGGCTCGGATCTTGTTGCGGAAGGGTAATTTTCGGTGTGACGTCAAGGGTGGTCGGCGGAGTTGCGCAGCCAGCCAGCATAAATAAAGCAACCAACGGGAAGAGGAGTTTCTTAATCATGTTCAGGCTCTCAAGGCTCTAAGCTTCTGGGAAAAATTGTCGCCATCATAACATTGCCGTTGTTAAGAGGAAGTCCTCAACGCATGTAAATTCATCGTGTTGTGTTTTTTTTCAGCGCCCGTAACATCTTCAAACGCGATCCCGGCCCCAAATGGCCGGGTTTTCCCTTGAGATTATGCCGTTGGCGGCAAAAGCGCGACGAAGGCTAAATTTTTGTTGTCTTATTGTAACGGAGACGGTAAAAGCGGCTAACATTTAAAGGGATAGCTGGTATCTCAGCGTTGTCGGAGGCGTACCATGATGATGCGTGATCAAATAGAATCAAAACTGAAGGCGGCATTTGAGCCTGTTTTCCTCGACGTTGTCGACGAAAGTTACCGTCACAACGTTCCTGCGGGTTCGGAAAGCCATTTCAAAGTGGTACTGGTGAGCGACTGCTTCACCGGTGAACGTTTCCTCAACCGCCACCGCATGATTTACGGTACCCTGGCAGATGAGCTGGCGACGAAAATTCATGCGCTCGCGCTGCATACCTACACCCTGAAAGAGTGGGAAGGGCTACAGGATACCCTGTTGGCCTCGCCAGCCTGCCGCGGCGCAGGGACTCTCGCCTAGAAAACCGGGTTGCAACGGGCTGAACTTTTCCAGTATGTTGCATGCAGTTAATGTGAAAACGGCCTGCGGGCCGTTTTGTTTTGTCTGAAATTTGAGCGAGAAGCGCCCCTTTGTGAGCAAAATTGCTTCAGAAGTGTGAAAAATGACGCACCGTTGCGCTATTACCGTTCTCGACTCATATCTGCGATGCCGCTATAATGCGGCGTCTTATTTTTCGGAATGTCTTCGGGGTGATTCTGACGACAGGGAATGTATATCTGATTAGAGAGAGCATCCCGGTTCTGCAAAGCGAGAGGTTTGCTGCGCAGGGTAGAGTTGACCGAGCACTGTGATTTTTTGAGGTAACAAGATGCAAGTTTCAGTTGAGACCACTCAGGGCCTTGGGCGCCGTGTAACGATTACAATCGCTGCTGACAGCATCGAGACCGCTGTGAAGAGCGAGCTGGTCAACGTAGCGAAGAAAGTACGTATTGACGGTTTCCGTAAGGGTAAAGTCCCGATGACCGTTGTTGCTCAGCGTTACGGCGCCTCTGTTCGCCAGGACGTGCTGGGCGACCTGATGAGCCGCAACTTCATCGACGCGATCATCCAGGAAAAAATCAACCCGGCTGGCGCACCGAACTATGTTCCGGGCGAATACAAACTGGGCGAAGACTTCACCTACTCTGTTGAATTCGAAGTCTATCCGGAAGTTGAACTGAAAGCGCTGGACACCATCGAAGTTGAAAAACCGATCGTTGAAGTGACCGATGCCGACGTTGACACCATGCTGGATACCCTGCGTAAGCAGCAGGCAGACTGGAAAGAGAAAGATGGCGCTGCAGACGCAGAAGACCGTGTAACTGTCGATTTCACCGGTTCTGTTGACGGTGAAGAGTTCGAAGGCGGCAAAGCGACCGATTTCGTACTGGCGATGGGTCAGGGTCGTATGATCCCGGGCTTTGAAGAGGGCATCAAAGGCCACAAAGCGGGCGAAGAGTTCACCATCGACGTGACCTTCCCGGAAGAGTACCACGCGGAAAATCTGAAAGGTAAAGCGGCGAAATTCGTCATTAACCTGAAGAAAGTTGAAGAGCGTGAGCTGCCGGAACTGACCGAAGAGTTCATCAAACGTTTCGGCGTTGAAGATGGTTCTATGGACGGTCTGCGCGCAGAAGTACGTAAAAACATGGAGCGCGAGTTGAAAGGCGCCGTGCGTAACCGTGTTAAATCTCAGGCGATCGACGGTCTGGTTAACGCCAACAACATCGACGTACCGGCTGCACTGATCGACAGCGAAATCGACGTTCTGCGTCGCCAGGCTGCTCAGCGTTTCGGTGGCAACGAGAAACAGGCTCTGGAACTGCCGCGCGAGCTGTTCGAAGAGCAGGCTAAACGCCGCGTTGTTGTTGGTCTGCTGCTGGGCGAAGTGATTCGTACCCACGAGCTGAAAGCTGACGAAGAGCGCGTTAAAGGCCTGATCGAAGAGATGGCTTCTGCGTATGAAGATCCGAAAGAAGTGATCGAGTTCTACAGCAAAAACAAAGAGCTGATGGACAACATGCGTAACGTCGCGCTGGAAGAACAAGCGGTTGAAGCGGTTCTGGAAAAAGCGAAAGTGACGGAGAAAGCAACCTCCTTCAGCGAGCTGATGAACCAACAGGCTTAATCGTTTTCTGCGATAGCTAAAAGTAATAAGCCCGTCACCTGCTTGCTGGTGGCGGGCTTTTTTTATCGCATTGGCTTTATCAGAACTGTGCTAAAAGCGTGTTTCAGGGTTAGCGTAACAGCAAAAGATTGTTATGCTTGAAAACATGCGTGGTCATCCCCACTAAAGAGGGTGGCAGGAAAGACTCTGGCTGATAATCCGTCCGTGAGGGGTCGTAGTCAGACCTCTTTCACTCAAGTACAATCAGTACAGCAAGTTTGTTAATTTTTTATCCAGGAGACGGAAATGTCATACAGCGGCGAACGAGACAACTTTGCACCCCATATGGCCCTGGTGCCAATGGTAATTGAACAGACCTCCCGCGGTGAGCGCTCTTTCGATATCTACTCCCGTCTTCTCAAGGAACGCGTAATTTTCCTGACCGGTCAGGTCGAAGACCATATGGCCAACCTGATCGTGGCGCAAATGCTGTTTCTCGAAGCAGAGAACCCGGAAAAAGATATCTATCTCTACATTAACTCTCCGGGCGGCGTGATCACGGCAGGGATGTCTATTTACGACACCATGCAATTTATTAAACCGGACGTCAGCACCATCTGTATGGGCCAGGCCGCGTCAATGGGCGCATTCCTGCTGACGGCTGGCGCAAAAGGCAAGCGCTTCTGCCTGCCGAATTCACGCGTGATGATCCACCAGCCGCTGGGCGGCTATCAGGGTCAGGCGACGGATATCGAAATCCACGCGCGTGAGATCCTGAAAGTGAAAGGGCGCATGAATGAACTTATGGCGCATCACACGGGTCAATCCTTAGAACAAATTGAGCGCGATACCGAACGTGACCGCTTCCTTGCCGCGCAAGAAGCAGTTGATTACGGGCTGGTTGACTCAATTTTGACCCATCGTAACTAATGCTCAGTCCGCATTGGCCGCTATACTTTCCAGTGCAAGCGGCGTAATGCCTGAGTAACGTTTTGCGCCTGGAATGGCATTTGCGTCGTCGTGTGGCGCAAAGAACAGAAAAGAGGTTTTACTCATGACAGATAAACGCAAAGATGGTTCGGGCAAACTGTTGTACTGCTCTTTTTGCGGCAAAAGCCAGCATGAAGTGCGTAAACTGATCGCCGGACCGTCCGTGTATATCTGCGACGAATGTGTGGATCTGTGTAACGACATTATTCGCGAAGAGATTAAAGAAGTTGCGCCGCACCGCGAGCGCAGCGCGCTGCCGACGCCGCATGAAATCCGCCACCATCTCGATGACTATGTTATCGGTCAGGAGCAGGCGAAAAAGGTGCTGGCGGTGGCGGTCTACAACCACTACAAACGCCTGCGCAACGGCGACACCAGCAACGGTGTTGAACTGGGCAAAAGTAACATTCTGCTGATCGGGCCGACCGGTTCCGGTAAAACGCTGCTGGCGGAAACGCTGGCGCGCCTGCTTGATGTACCGTTCACCATGGCGGACGCCACCACGCTTACCGAAGCGGGCTACGTCGGTGAAGATGTGGAAAACATCATTCAGAAGCTGCTGCAGAAGTGTGACTACGATGTGCAGAAAGCCCAACGCGGCATTGTCTACATTGATGAGATCGATAAGATCTCCCGTAAGTCAGACAACCCTTCCATCACCCGTGACGTATCGGGCGAAGGCGTACAGCAGGCGCTGCTGAAGCTGATCGAGGGTACCGTTGCTGCCGTTCCGCCGCAGGGCGGTCGTAAGCATCCGCAGCAGGAGTTTTTGCAGGTTGATACCTCCAAAATTCTCTTTATCTGCGGTGGTGCTTTCGCAGGACTCGATAAGGTGATCTCTCACCGTGTGGAAACCGGATCCGGCATCGGTTTTGGCGCAACGGTGAAAGGAAAATCCGAAAAAGCGAAAGAGGGCGAGCTGCTGGCGCAGGTTGAACCGGAAGATTTGATCAAGTTTGGTCTGATCCCGGAGTTCATCGGTCGTCTGCCGGTTGTCGCTACGCTCAACGAGCTGAGCGAAGAAGCGCTGATCCAGATCCTGAAAGAGCCGAAAAACGCCCTGACCAAGCAGTATCAGGCGCTGTTTAATCTGGAAGGCGTCGATCTGGAGTTCCGCGACGAAGCGCTGAACGCTATCGCCAAGAAAGCGATGAGCCGCAAAACCGGTGCGCGTGGTCTGCGATCTATCGTCGAAGCCGCGCTGCTCGACACCATGTACGATCTGCCATCTCTGGAAGACGTCGAGAAAGTGGTGATTGATGAGTCGGTAATCGAAGGGCAAACCAAGCCGCTGCTGATTTACGGCAAGCCGGAAGCGCAGCAGGCATCTGGCGAATAATTCGTCAATTCATACAGTCAGTTAATCAAAAAGGGGGGATTTTATCTCCCCTTTTATTTTTCCGACTTCCCGGCGTTGAATGTGTGGGAAACATCCCCATATACTCCATTACATGTTAATGGTGCGTGTGGCACAGTCACGTCACCTTGATTACCTGGCGGACTTTAAACTAAGAGAGAGCTCTATGAATCCTGAGCGTTCTGAACGCATTGAAATCCCCGTATTGCCGTTGCGCGATGTGGTGGTTTATCCGCACATGGTCATCCCGTTATTTGTGGGACGGGAAAAATCAATCCGTTGTCTTGAAGCAGCCATGGATCATGATAAAAAAATCATGCTGGTTGCGCAGAAAGAAGCGTCAACGGATGAGCCGGGTGTAAACGATCTTTTCACCGTCGGGACCGTGGCGTCTATTCTGCAGATGTTGAAACTACCTGATGGCACTGTAAAAGTGCTGGTCGAGGGGCTTCAGCGCGCGCGCATTACTTCGCTTGCCGATAACGGCGAGCACTTCTCTGCGAAAGCGGAGTACCTTGACTCGCCGGCCATTGATGAGCGCGAGCAGGAAGTGCTGGTACGTACCGCGATCAGCCAGTTCGAAGGCTATATCAAGCTCAACAAAAAAATTCCGCCGGAAGTGCTGACGTCGCTGAACAGCATCGACGATCCTGCGCGTCTGGCTGACACCATCGCTGCGCATATGCCGCTGAAGCTGGCTGATAAGCAGTCGGTGCTGGAGATGTCCGACATCAACGAACGCCTCGAGTATCTGATGGCGATGATGGAGTCGGAGATCGATCTGCTGCAGGTTGAGAAACGCATTCGCAACCGCGTGAAGAAGCAGATGGAGAAATCCCAGCGCGAGTACTATCTGAATGAGCAGATGAAGGCCATCCAGAAAGAGCTCGGCGAGATGGACGACGCGCCGGACGAAAACGAAGCCCTGAAGCGTAAAATCGACGCGGCAAAAATGCCGAAAGAGGCCAAAGAGAAGGCCGAGTCCGAGCTGCAGAAGCTGAAAATGATGTCGCCGATGTCTGCGGAAGCAACCGTGGTACGTGGCTATATCGAGTGGATGGTGCAGGTTCCGTGGAATGCGCGCAGCAAGGTGAAAAAAGATCTTCGCCAGGCGCAGGAAGTGCTGGATACCGACCACTACGGCTTAGAGCGCGTCAAAGACCGTATCCTTGAGTATCTTGCGGTTCAAAGCCGTATGAACAAACTCAAAGGGCCGATTCTTTGCCTGGTCGGGCCGCCGGGGGTAGGTAAAACCTCGCTTGGTCAATCCATCGCGAAAGCAACAGGTCGTAAATATATCCGTATGGCGCTGGGCGGCGTACGTGATGAAGCCGAGATCCGCGGTCACCGCCGCACTTACATCGGTTCTATGCCGGGTAAACTGATCCAGAAAATGGCAAAAGTTGGCGTTAAAAACCCGCTTTTCCTGCTGGATGAGATCGACAAAATGTCCTCCGACATGCGTGGCGATCCCGCTTCCGCGCTGCTGGAAGTGCTCGATCCTGAGCAGAACGTGGCGTTCAGCGATCACTACCTGGAAGTGGATTACGATCTGAGCGACGTGATGTTTGTTGCCACCTCCAACTCCATGAACATTCCGGCACCGCTGCTGGACCGTATGGAAGTGATTCGCCTCTCCGGTTACACCGAAGATGAGAAGCTGAACATTGCCAAGCGCCACCTGCTGACTAAGCAGATTGAGCGTAACGCGCTGAAACCGAACGAACTGACGGTTGATGACAGTGCAATCGTCGGCATTATTCGCTACTACACTCGCGAAGCGGGCGTGCGTGGCCTGGAGCGTGAAATCTCGAAACTGTGCCGTAAAGCGGTGAAACAACTGCTGCTGGATCCGTCCCTGAAGCATATCGAGATCAACGGCGATAACCTGAATGACTACCTCGGGGTTCAGCGTTACGACTACGGTCGTGCGGATGATGAAAACCGTGTAGGCCAGGTGACCGGTCTGGCGTGGACTGAAGTGGGCGGCGATCTGCTGACCATTGAAACCGCCTGTGTGCCGGGTAAAGGCAAGCTTACTTACACCGGTTCGCTGGGTGAAGTGATGCAGGAGTCTATCCAGGCTGCATTGACCGTGGTGCGCGCGCGCGCAGAGAAGCTGGGTATCAACGGCGACTTCTACGAAAAACGCGACATTCACGTGCACGTGCCGGAAGGCGCTACGCCGAAAGATGGTCCGAGCGCCGGTATCGCTATGTGTACCGCGCTGGTCTCCTGCCTGACCGGTAACCCGGTTCGCGCCGATGTTGCGATGACGGGTGAGATCACCCTGCGCGGCCAGGTGCTGCCGATTGGCGGCCTGAAAGAGAAACTGCTGGCAGCGCATCGCGGCGGGATTAAAACAGTACTGATTCCTTACGAAAATAAACGCGATTTGGAAGAAATTCCGGAAAACGTGATTGCCGATCTGGATATCCATCCGGTGAAACGTATTGAAGAAGTGCTGACGCTTGCCTTGCAGAATGCGCCGTTTGGCATGCAGGTTGCCACTGCAAAATAGTGACCTCGCGCAAAGTGCGTAGAGAAATATAAGGCTGGTGAGTGATTTCGCACTTGCCAGTCTTTTTTTGTATAGCTAATTTAGATTGCTGGCTGGCTATGTCATCATCAACTGATGTTGTAAGGGCATGACAGGCCTGTTATAACTGCTGCGCGGTCGCACTGTGAAGGATGTGGTGCGATATAAAATATAAAGAGAGGAAGAGAAGAGTGAATAAATCTCAACTGATAGACAAGATTGCCGCTGGCGCTGATATTTCTAAAGCTGCCGCCGGACGCGCGTTAGATGCGTTTATGGCTTCTGTTACTGAATCTTTGAAATCCGGGGAAGAGGTAGCATTGGTTGGTTTCGGTTCTTTCGGGGTTAAAGAGCGTGCTGCCCGTACCGGCCGCAACCCGCAAACCGGCAAAGAGATTACTATTGCTGCTGCCAAAGTCCCTGGCTTCCGCGCAGGTAAAGCGCTGAAAGACGCCGTGAACTAAGGACTTTCCCCATCCGGGGAGGGTGGCAACATACAAGGGCACATCGCGAGGTGTGCCCTTTTTATTTTCGCAAAATCAATTTCTGCGAGTTTATGCGCGATGCGGGCTAACAATTGCGCCGTTTTCTTGTCAAAATACGCGCTTACATGCAGCGGGCCTCGTGCGCTGCCTGAGATCTACAGTCACCTACAGCGGAGTGTTGTTACACCATGATGGACAATTTACGCGCGGCGGCGAATCACGTCGTGCTCAAGATCATTCTGGGTTTGATTATCGTGTCATTCATTTTGACTGGCGTAGGTAACTACCTGATTGGCGGTAACAATAATTACGCCGCAAAAGTTAATGGCCAGGAGATCGGCCGCGCGCAGTTTGAAAATGCGGTAACCAGCGAACGCAACCGTATTGCGGAGAAGCTGGGTGACCAGTTCTCAGAGCTGGCCGCAAATGAAAACTACATGAAATCCGTACGTCAGCAGGTGCTCAATCGTATGATTGACGAAGCTCTGCTGGATCAATACGCGAAGAAGCTGGGCCTCGATATCAGCGATGAGCAGGTCAAAAACGCTATCTTCTCCACCGATGCTTTCAAGTCTGACGGCAAGTTCGATAATAACCGCTTCAACGCGCTCGTTAACCGTATGGGCATGAGCGCCGATCAATATGCGCAGGCGCTGCGTAACCAGCTCATCTCCCAGCAGTTGATCAACGCCGTTGCCGGCACCGATTTTATGCTCAAAGGCGAGACCGACGAACTGGCAGCGCTGGTATCCCAGCAGCGCGTAGTGCGCCAGGCGGTGATTGACGTGAACGCGCTGGCGGCAAAACAGACGGTCAGCGATGACGAGATCGCCAGCTATTACGACCAGAACAAGAGCCGTTTTATTGCGCCGGAGCAGTTCCGCGTAAGCTACATCAAGCTTGATGCGGCAGCGATGCAGGAAAACGCCACCGACGCACAGATTCAGGCTTACTACGACGAGCATAAGGATCAGTTCACTCAGCCGCAGCGTAATCGTTACAGCGTCATCCAGACCAAAACGGAAGATGAAGCGAAAGCGGTGATCGACGAGCTGAAAAAAGGGGCTGACTTCGCTGCTCTGGCGAAGGCGAAATCCGCTGACATCATCTCTGCGCGTAACGGCGGCGACATGGGCTGGCTGGAAGAGTCCACCACCCCGGACGAACTGAAAAACGCCGGTCTGAAAGAGAAAGGCCAGCTCTCAGGCCCGATTAAATCCTCCGTCGGCTACCTGGTGGCGCGTCTGGATGACATTCAGCCTGCCGTTGTCAAACCGCTGAACGAAGTACGTGATGAACTGGCGGCGAAAGTGAAGCATGAAAATGCGCTCGATGCCTGGTTCGCGCTGCAACGTAAAGTGAGTGAAGCAGCGACCAACGATAACGAATCTCTGGCCGGTGCCGAGCAGGTTTCTGGTACCAAAGCGGTGCAGACCGAGTGGTTTACCCGCGACAATCTGCCGGAGGAGCTGAACTTCAAACAGGTCAGCGACGCGATTTTCAACGGTGGTCTGGTAGGGCAGATCGGCTCGCCTGGCAACAACTCCGATATCATCACCGTTGATGGCGATCGCGCGTTCGTGCTGCGTGTTACCGACCATAAAGCGGAAGCGATTAAGCCGCTGGCGGAAGTGAAAGCGCAGGTCACGGATATCGTTAAGCATGATAAAGCTGAGCAGCAGGCGAAGCTGGATGCCGACAAACTGGTTGAAGCGCTGAAAGCGGGCAAAGGCGACGAAGCGATGAAAGCCGCTGGTCTGAGCTTTGGCGAAGCGAAAACCCTGGCGCGCCTCGGACAGGATCCGGTTGCTACCGCAGCCTTTAACCTACCACTGCCGGCGAAGGATAAACCCTCCTACGGCAGCACCACCGATCAGCAGCGTAATGTGGTGATCATTGCGCTGGATGAGGTGAAAGCGGGCGAAATGCCGGAAGCGCAGAAGAAAGCGATGATGCAGGGCGTGACGCAGAATAACGCGCAGATCGCCTTTGAAGCGCTGATGAGCAACCTGCGCAAAGAAGCCAAAATCAAACTGGGCGATACCTCAGAACAGCAGCAGTAACGGGAAGCTTCTCCCAAAAAAAGGTAACGCTCTGCAATATACAAAGGCCGCTTTCGCGGCCTTTTCCATTTCTGTTGTTTGCCCTTTGTGGACTTTTTGCGGCCTGGTTATTCTCCGCTGCGAGTTAACACAACGGAGATAACAGCATGAAATATGGAGTCAAAGCCCTTTTACTGCCCCTGGCATTTGTGTGTGCGACATTCAGTTCTGCCACGCTTGCCGCGCCCGCAAGCGGTGCAAAATCACCGGCGGCACACTCCGCTGCACCGGCTTCTCACACCAAAGCCCAGGAAGCGGCAAAATCCACACAGGAAGAGGAGGGCGGCGTTAAAGTCAGCATCAACAGCGCGACGGCGGAAGAGTTATCAAAGGCGCTTAAGGGCGTTGGCCTTAAAAAGGCACAGGCGATCGTCAGTTATCGCGAAGAGTATGGGCCGTTTAAGAGCGTCGAAGATTTAAAACAGGTGCCGGGCATGGGCGGCAAGCTGGTGGAGCGTAATCTGGTGAACCTGAAACTGTAAGCGGCTTGCGTAGTCGCTAATTTTTGCCAGAATAAGGAGGTCATACCAGTATGGCCTCTGTCTCTATAACTATAAACAGTAAAGGTTAACGCGCTATGCAGACCCAAATAAAAGTTCGTGGATTCCATCTTGATGTCTACCAGCATGTAAACAACGCCCGCTATCTCGAATTTCTTGAGGAGGCGCGCTGGGATGGGCTGGAGCATAACGAGAGTTTTCAGTGGATGACCGCCCACAACATCGCTTTTGTGGTGGTTAACATCAATATCAACTATCGCCGCCCGGCGGTGCTCGGCGATCTGCTTACGGTCACCAGTCATGTCCAGCAGATTAACGGCAAAAGCGGCGTGTTAAGCCAGGTGGTGACATTAGAGCCGGAAGGGCAGGTGGTTGCCGATGCGCTGGTGACTTTTGTCTGCATCGATCTGAAAACCCAGAAAGCGCTGGCGCTGGAGGGGGAGTTGCGGGAGAAGCTGGAGATAATGATTGGGGAGCGGGATTAGGTGCGCTGGAATCGCTGAAACCGCGTAGGCCGGATAGGCGGAGCCGCCATCCGGCATGTTTCGCGGCACCCGTGCCGAATTGTCAGGCGTAGGCCGGATAAGGCGAAGCCGTCATCCGGCAAGGGTGTTACCACGGTGGAATGGTTCCGTTCACCAGGCGTTGGGGAGTTTCATTAATCTCTTATGCGGTGAACGGGACAAGGGAAGCGGCCGCGCTCCCCTTGTCAATCCCCGCGGCCCCGCGAGGAAATCGGTGCTGCGCACTGCGCTCACCTCCCGCGAGCCTGACTGCGGCCGGCTCGACTCGACTTACTCGTCCCATCCATGGGACTCGCCCCTTCGGGGCCAGCGCAAGCGCTGTTCAAAATTGCTCCCGGCAATTTTGTCCCTGTCTCGGTTCGCCTCTGTCCGCCATCCATGGCGTCCAGACCTTGTCATTCACGCTTCGGTTCGCCGATTTCAGCGGGGGTCAACACCGCTGCTGTGAGACCGGAGGTAAAGGCAATATCGGTGTTGCTGTAGGCTCGCTTTTGTAGGCCGGATAAGGCGGAGCCGCCATCCGGCAATCGGTGCCGCGGTGATGATGCCGGATGGCGCGTACCGCTTATCCGGCCTACGCCGTTTCAGCGGCTTCATTCATGTAGGCCGGATAAGGCGAAGCCGCCATCCGGCAATTGTGCCGCGGAGATAATGCCGGATGGCGCTGCCGCTTATCCGGCCTACGGGATTGGTGCGGGTTTGTTGACCGGGCCTATTTCAATCCGGTTTTTGCTTTCATTGCGCTCATTACTGAGGCTTTATCCGCAAGGTACTGCTGCAAGCCGTTGGCGCGTAAATGGCACGCCGCGCAGTGGCCGCAACCATCGCCTTTAATGCCGTTGTAGCAGGTCAGGGTTTCGCTGCGCACCATATCGAGCGCACCCCAGTAATCTGCCAGCGCCCAGGTCTGGGCTTTATCGATCCACATCAGCGGCGTTTCAAAACGGATATCCTTCGCCAGACCGAGGCTAACCGCGTGGTTAAGCGCCTTCACAAACTCGTCGCGGCAGTCCGGGTAGCCGGAAAAATCGGTCTCGCACACGCCGGTGATCACCGCTTCTGCCTGCACCTGGTAGGCATAGACCGCCGCCAGCGTAAGAAAGAGAATATTGCGCCCGGGAACAAAGGTGTTCGGGATGCCGTCCGCGCTCTCTTCATAATCCGGCACCGGAATGCTGTCGCGCGTCAGGCTGCTCACGGCCAGTTCGTTAAGCAGCGTCACATCCAGCACTTTATGCGCCCGTGCGCCCAGCTTTTGCGCCAGTTCGCGCGCGACGTCGATCTCAGCGCGATGGCGTTGCCCATAATCAAACGTCACGCAATGGACTTCATCATACTGCTGTAACGCCTGCACCAGGCAGGTCGTGGAGTCTTGTCCGCCACTGAAGACGACAACGGCACGTTTCATAATTATTCCTGACATTTACACAAAAAAGGTATGGTAGCGCGTGAGCCAGGCAGCGACCAGCTTCTTCACGGCGACGGGGCCGGAAGCCAGGCCTCGGTAAACTCAAACCAGCCGCGGCGATTGACCTCGATCCCCTCAACCCCCGGCGGCGCGCTAATGCGGTAGTGATAATTAAAGAGCGGCGTCAGCAGTGCCTCGTCCATCAACCTGTCAAAGAGCGCTTTTAACGCCGCAATACGCGCCTGCTCGTCGGCCTGGCGCTGCACCGCATCCAGCGTTGTCTGCAGATGCGCGAACTGCGCGCTGCCGAGCAGGTTCGGCCACAGCGGATCGCAGCGCAGCCACTGCTCAAGGGTGTACTCCGGCGCTTCGCCAATCAGCCTGTCGCCCATCACCAGATCCGCCGCTGCAAGTTCGCGGCACCCTTCCCAGCGTTTACCGTCATGAAAAATCACCGTCAGCTCGCAGCCGAGCGCAGCAAGATACGCTTTAAGCTGCTGCGCCATGGTGTGCAACTCCACCGGCAGATGGTAGATAAGCGTCAGCTTTGCAGGCAAGGCGACGTTTTCTTCAGGCCAGCCGGGAATATGCCAGCCGGGCAGTAACTCCCGGCTGGGGGTAATCAGCCCCTCATCCAGCGGCAGCGTCTGCAAAAGCGAGGTGTGATGAATAATCTGCACCAGACGGCGCGCTTGCGCCGGGCTTAGCCGCGCGCCGGGGCGCAGGGCGAGATAGCAAAAGCCGAGGCTGATGCTGTTACTGACCGGTTGCAGATGGCGCAACTCCTCCGGCTCGCCGATGGCGATCTGCACCGGATGGCGGCAGCTGGTGCCTAAATCCTCATCAAACAGCTGGGGCGCAATCCAGTACTCGACCGCTTTCAACAGCGGGTGGCCTAAATGGTAGTGGTCGTGGCTCTCAAGGCGCACCAGTTCGTCACTGAAGGCGACAAGGCGAAACGGCCCGGTGCCAATCTGCGGATGAGCGGGGTGCGCCAGGCGGCTGCCGTAGCTCGCCAGACGGTGCGCCAGCCAGTAATCGGGCCGATGCAGCTGAAAGGTAATACACCACGGATGGGTGAGCGTAATGCGCTCGACGCTGGCAAAAAGCATCCGCAACGCGGGCAACTCAAGCAGGGCGACAAGCTGCTGATGCAGCTGTGCGGCGGTGACCGCATCGCCATTGTGCCAGTGCAGGGTAGCGTGAAGGTGAAAGCGCCAGCACAGGCCATCCTCGCTGCTCTCCCAGTGGTGCGCCAGATCGCGCTGCGGTAACGCGCTGCGGCTGATAAAGCGCGTCAGCCCGCTAAAGATCTGCCCGGCCAGGTGCTGCTCCGCACGTCCTGCGAGAAAACCCGGCAGCAAAGGATCCAGCGGACGATAGTAAGGAATGCGCAGCGTCGGCGTCTCGTTCTGCCACTGCCCGCCGAGATAGGGGTTGAGCAGTGTGCGCAGGTCCGCAGGATCAAGCTCGGCGAGCGCCAGCGCGTTATGCTGCTGCCCGGCCGTCAATGCCTGCTCCAGCATCTCGCGCCGCAGCCGCTCCGGCGTCACGCAGAAATGCAGCGCGCCGCGTTTACCGCGTCCGGACTGCGCCTGCCACGTTAACCAGCCGGCGGCCTGCATCTGGCGCAGCAGGGTGCGCATATGGCGTTCGCTGCAATAGCAGCGCAGCGCCAGCTCGCTAATGCTCACCGCCTGATCCTCACCGGCAGAAGGCGACCATAGACGCTGAAACTGATTAAGGCGGTTGAGTAATCTCATAACCCTGAACAATAATTTTTAACTATTCACTATTACTTCCGTATATCCCACGCAATACTGAAACACAACCTAACGGCATCAGAACTGGAGAGTAGATCATGGCGCGTCTGGCCGCTTTTGATATGGATGGAACCCTGCTTATGCCCGACCATCGTTTGGGCGATCAAACGCTGGCGGCGCTGCGACGCTTACATGAGCGGGGGGTTACGCTCGCCTTCGCCACTGGTCGGCACGCGCTGGAGATGCAGCGTGTTGTGCAGCATATCGCCCTTGATGCCTTTCTCATCACTGGCAACGGTACGCGCATCCACTCCTTAGAGGGCGAGCTTCTCCATCGCCAGGATCTCTCCCCACAGGTTGTCGAGCGCGTGTTGCACGGCCGCTGGGAGACCGGTGCTTCGCTGCATGTGTTTAATGATTCCGGCTGGCTGACTGATAAGCCGCTGCCGGAGGCGCTGCAGGCGCATCTCTTCAGCGACTTTAGCTATCAGATTACCGATCTTAAACGCCTGCCAACCAGTGAGGTTGCCAAGATCAGTTTTGTCGGCAATCACGACGATCTCTGCCGTTTGCAGCTACAACTTGATGAGCAGCTTGGCGCGCAGGCGCATATCTGTTTTGCGGCGATGGA
Organism: Kosakonia sp. CCTCC M2018092; assembly: GCF_003864115.1. Taxonomy (NCBI): domain Bacteria; kingdom Pseudomonadati; phylum Pseudomonadota; class Gammaproteobacteria; order Enterobacterales; family Enterobacteriaceae; genus Kosakonia; species Kosakonia sp. CCTCC M2018092. Next base: position 3,553,265 of record NZ_CP034225.1, on the reverse strand, counting down.
TTGTCTGGAGGTTCTGCCGGTCGGCTGCAATAAAGGCGCCGCGCTGGCGGTACTCAGCGCATCGTTAGGGCTGACGCTGCAAGAGTGTATGGCGTTTGGCGATGCGATGAATGACAGAGAGATGTTAGAGAGCGTTGGCTACGGCATGATCATGGGCAACGCCATGCCACAGCTGCGCGCGGCGCTGCCGCATTTACCGGTTATCGGGCACTGCCGTAATCAGGCGGTGTCGCACTTTTTGACACACTGGCTGGACACTCCACATCTTCCTTATTCCCCCGAATGAAAAGATATTGCCAGCGAGCCGGGTTTATTAAACCCGGCTTTTTTTTGCCTGTCGGCATTACCTTCGCGCTATTGCGGTGAGGTAAGCAGGGCGATTTTCGCGCTCCACGGCTCAATATCGCCGAGGTTCGCCGCCACCCATTGCGGGTTGTAGTAGGTTTCAAGATAGCGCTCGCCGCTGTCGCACAGCAGGGTAACGATCGAGCCATTGCGCCCTTCGTCGCGCATCTGCGCCGCAAGCTGTAGCGCGCCCCACATATTGGTGCCGGTAGAGGCACCCACTTTGCGGCCAAGCTGCGTCTCCAGCCACTGGGCGGTCGCCACGCTGGCGGCATCCGGCACGCGCAGCATTTCATCGACCACATCGGCAATAAATGACGGCTCGACGCGCGGGCGGCCAATGCCTTCAATTTTGCTGCCGATCGGGCTACGCAGTGTGCTGTCGCGCTTCTGCCAGTAATCAAAGAAGACGGAGTTCTCCGGGTCCACCACCACCAGGCGCGTGTCATAACCCTGGCAGCGAATATAGCGGCCAATGGTTGCCGAGGTGCCGCCCGTTCCGGCGCTCATCACAATCGCTTCCGGCACCGGATGCGGCTCATTTTTCATCTGGCGGAAAATGCTGTCGGCAATGTTGTTATTGCCGCGCCAGTCCGTCGCGCGCTCGGCGAAGGTGAACTGATCCATATAGTGACCGTTCAGCTCTTTCGCCAGCCGCTCGGATTCGGCGTAGATCTCGCAGGCGCTGTCGACAAAGTGGCAGCGGCCGCCGTAAAACTCGATCTGCTCCACTTTGCGTTTCGCCGTGCAGTAAGGCATCACCGCGATAAAGGGCAGCCCGAGCAGGCGTGCAAACCACGCCTCTGAGATGGCGGTCGAGCCGGAGGAGGCTTCAATAATCGTGGTGCCTTCTTTAATCCAACCGTTGCACAAGCCGTAGAGAAACAGCGAGCGCGCAAGGCGGTGCTTCAGGCTGCCGGTGGGGTGCGTGCTTTCATCTTTTAAATAGAGATTGATACCCGGAAAACCCGTCAGCGTCAGGCGGATAAGGTGGGTATCCGCAGAGCGCTGCGCGTCGGCATTGATTTCATTAATCGCGTATTTGACCCAGCTGTTGTTCATGATGCTGTTCCGTTTGTCATTTTGTGCCCAGTCTAGCGAAAGGCGAAGAAAAAAAGGTTGCCATTTCGCCTTTTCGATAGACTATTTAGAGAAAAATTTTCTAACGGAGCAGGGGATGTTAGATAAAATTGACCGTAAGCTGCTCGCACTGTTGCAGCAGGATTGTTCGCTCTCTTTGCAGGCGCTGGCTGATGCCGTTAATCTGACCACCACTCCGTGCTGGAAACGGCTGAAAAAACTGGAAGATGACGGTATCTTACTGCGCCGCGTGGCGGTGCTGGATGCGGAAAAGCTCGGGCTGGGGCTGACGGCATTTGTGCTGATCAAAACCCAGCATCACAGCAGCGACTGGTATAACCGCTTCGTCAGCGAAGTGACACAGCTCCCGGAAGTGCTAGGCTTTTGGCGTATGGCTGGCGAGTACGATTACCTGCTGCGCGTCCAGGTGGCGGATATGAAACGCTACGATGACTTCTATAAGAAGCTGGTCAACAGCGTGCCGGGGCTCTCGGATGTCACCTCCAGCTTCGCCATGGAACAGATAAAATACACCACGGCTTTGCCCATTGAATAACCCTTCCGGCGGTTAACCGACCGTCGGCAATTCACGTTCAGGATGTAACCGCGTGCGATTATTTGCTCAGTTAGGCTGGTATTTTCGTCGGGAGTGGCAGCGCTACCTCGGCGCCGTCGCCTTACTTATCATTATTGCTATCTTGCAGCTGATCCCGCCAAAAGTGGTGGGGATTGTGGTGGATGGCGTCACCCAGAAGCAGTTTACCCATCAGCAGGTGTGGATGTGGGTAGCGGCGCTGGTGGCGATTGCTGTCGTCACCTATCTGCTGCGCTATGTCTGGCGCGTCTGGTTGTTTGGTGCCTCCTATCAACTGGCCGTCGAGCTGCGTGAGGATTTTTACCGCCAGCTCAGCCGCCAGCACCCGGAATTTTATCTGCGCCACCGCACCGGCGATCTAATGGCGCGCGCCACCAATGACGTGGATCGCGTGGTGTTTGCCGCCGGGGAAGGGGTGTTAACGCTGGTCGACTCGCTGGTGATGGGCTGCGTGGTGCTGATTGTGATGGCAACCCAGATCAGCTGGCAGCTAACCCTGCTGTCGTTATTACCGATGCCGATTATGGCGCTGGTGATCAAGCGCTACGGCGATCAGCTGCACAGCCGCTTCAAAGCCGCGCAGGCGGCCTTCTCTGCGTTAAACGATCGCACCCAGGAGAGCATGACCAGCATCCGCATGATCAAAGCCTTTGGCCTGGAAGATCGCCAGTCGGCGCTCTTTGGCAGCGAAGCAGCGGATACCGGCGCGAAAAACATGCGCGTGGCGCGCGTTGATGCGCGCTTTGATCCAACTATCTATATCGCCATCGGCATGGCAAACATGCTGGCGATTGGTGGCGGCAGCTGGATGGTGGTGCACGGCTCGCTGACCCTCGGCGAGCTGACCAGTTTTGCCATGTATCTTGGGCTGATGATCTGGCCGATGCTGGCGCTGGCGTGGATGTTTAACATCGTCGAGCGCGGCAGCGCAGCCTATAGCCGCATCCGCGATATGCTGGCGGAAGCGCCGGTGGTGAACGACGGCACGGAAAGCGTGCCCGCCGAACGCGGCACCTTAACGCTCTCAATCCGCGAGTTTCACTATCCGCAAACCGACGGCGCAGCGCTGACCAACGTCAGCGCGACCCTTGAGCCAGGCCAGATGCTCGGCATCTGCGGCCCGACCGGGGCGGGGAAAAGTACGCTTCTGGCGTTGATTCAGCGCCACTTTGATGTTGATGCGGGCGATATCCGCTTCCACGATATTCCGCTCACGCAGCTGAAACTGGATAGCTGGCGCGGCCGTCTTGCTGTCGTCAACCAGACGCCGTTTCTCTTCTCCGACACCATCGGCAATAACATCGCTCTTGGGAGACCCGGTGCGATGCAGGAGGAGATTGAGCATGTGGCGAAGCTTGCCAGCGTCCATGACGACATTCTGCGCCTGCCGCAGGGCTACGACACCGAAGTGGGCGAGCGCGGCGTAATGCTCTCCGGCGGGCAGAAACAGCGTATCTCCATCGCTCGTGCGCTGTTGCTGAATGCCGAAATTCTTATTCTTGATGACGCCCTCTCTGCGGTGGATGGGCGCACCGAACACCAGATTTTGCACAATCTGCGCCAGTGGGGCGAAGGGCGCACCGTAATTATCAGCGCGCATCGCTTGTCGGCGCTGACGGAAGCCAGTGAGATTATTGTTATGCAACATGGCCATATCGCCCAGCGCGGCCAACATGAGCAGCTCGCGCGCCAGCATGGCTGGTATCGCGACATGTACCGGTATCAGCAGCTGGAAGCGGCGCTGGACGACCATCCGCAGGAGGCCGAGGATGCGTAACTTCTCTCGCCAGTGGCCGACGCTAAAACGTCTGCTGGTCTATGGCAAACCGTGGCGCAAGCCGCTCAGTAAAGCGGTGCTGATGCTGTGGGTCGCGGCGATTGCCGAAGTCTCCGGCCCGGCGCTGATCAGCTACTTTATCGATAATATGGTGGCGAAGAGCTACCTGCCGCTCGCGCTGATCGCCGGGCTGGCAGCGGCTTATGTTGGCCTGCAACTGCTGGCCGCAGGGCTACACTACGCCCAGGCGCTGCTCTTTAACCAGGCGGCGGTCGGCGTGGTGCAGCAGTTGCGCACCGATGTGATGGATGCCGCGCTGCGCCAGCCGCTCAGCGCCTTCGACACTCAGCCAGTAGGGCAGATTATTTCGCGCGTGACCAACGACACCGAAGTGATCCGCGATCTCTACGTAACGGTGGTCGCCACCGTGCTGCGCAGCGCGGCGCTGATTGGTGCGATGCTGGTGGCGATGTTCAGCCTCGACTGGCGTATGGCGCTGGTGGCGATGGGCATCTTCCCGGCGGTGATTATCGTGATGCTGATCTATCAGCGTTTCAGCACGCCGATTGTGCGGCGTATGCGCGCCTATCTTGCCGACATCAACGATGGCTTTAACGAAATCATCAACGGCATGAGCGTGATCCAGCAGTTCCGCCAGCAGGCGCGCTTCGGCGAGCGCATGAGCGAAGCGAGCCGCTCGCACTACCTGGCGCGGATGCAAACCCTGCGCCTTGATGGCTTTCTGCTGCGCCCACTGCTGAGCCTCTTTTCCGCGCTGGTGCTCTGCGGCCTGCTGATGCTGTTTGGCTTCTCGACCGTCGGCACGGTGGAGGTTGGGGTGCTGTACGCTTTTATCAGCTACCTTGGCCGCCTTAACGAGCCGCTGATCGAGCTGACGACGCAGCAGTCGATGCTGCAACAGGCGGTGGTCGCCGGTGAGCGCGTTTTCGAACTGATGGACCGGCCGCGCCAGAACTACGGCGATGACGAGACGCCGCTGCATAGTGGGGCGATCGATATTGAAAACCTCTCCTTCGCCTACCGCGAAGATCAGCTGGTGTTGCAGGATATCTCCTTGCATGTGGAACCGCGCAGCTTTGTCGCGCTGGTCGGCCACACCGGCAGCGGTAAAAGTACCCTCGCCAGCCTGCTGATGGGCTACTACCCGTTAACCCAGGGGGAGATCCGCCTCGACGGTCGCCCGCTTGCCACGCTAGGCCACAGCGCGCTGCGCAAAGGCGTCGCGATGGTGCAGCAGGATCCGGTGGTGCTGGCCGACAGCTTTTTCGCCAACGTTACTCTTGGGCGGGATATCAGCGAAGCGCGCGTCTGGAAAGCGCTTGAGATCGTCCAGCTCGCCGATCTGGCGCGCACCATGAGTGAAGGGATCTACACCCGCCTTGGCGAGCAGGGGAATAATCTCTCCGTCGGGCAGAAACAGCTGCTGGCGCTGGCGCGCGTGCTGGTTGATGCGCCGCAGATCCTGATCCTGGATGAAGCGACGGCGAATATCGACTCCGGCACCGAGCAGGCGATCCAGCAGGCGCTGGCGGCGATCCGCGAGAAGACCACGCTGGTGGTGATTGCTCACCGCTTATCGACCATTGTCGAAGCGGAAACCATCCTGGTCCTGCACCGCGGACAGGCGGTTGAGCGCGGTACCCATCAGCAGCTGCTGGCGGCGAAAGGGCGCTACTATCAGATGTACCAGTTGCAGTTAGCTGGTGAAGAGCTGGCGGCGAGCACGCGGGAAGAGTCACTCAGCGCCTGATGCACCAAAACTAAGCACCCCGCGCGCGCCTGCGCCTGGTGGTGCAAAAATGCAACGCACCATGCACCGTCATGGTGCGTTTTTCTTTTTACCGCCGCTTGTGCTTCATCTGCGCGCTTGCGCCGCCCATCACCGCTTCTGGTTTTGTCTCTTTATTGCACGAAAACGCGCGCCTTCACATTTCTGGCACACCCCTTGCAATACTTTCCTCATGTTGGCTGCGTCCATTTGCGAATGTCGAGTGAGGGGAATCTATGAAGCTGGTAACCGTGGTGATTAAGCCATTCAAACTTGAAGATGTGCGTGAAGCGCTCTCTTCGATTGGTATTCAGGGGCTGACCGTGACGGAAGTAAAAGGGTTTGGCCGTCAGAAGGGGCATGCCGAGCTTTACCGCGGTGCGGAGTACAGCGTCAACTTCCTGCCAAAAGTAAAAATCGACGTGGCGATCGCCGACGATCAGCTTGATGAGGTGATCGATATCATCAGCAAAGCGGCCTACACCGGAAAAATTGGCGACGGCAAAATTTTCGTTGCCGAACTCGAACGCGTGATCCGTATTCGTACCGGTGAAGCCGACGAAGCGGCGCTGTAATAGCTGACACACAGTGATAGGGATCGGAAAAATGAGAATGAAAACAGTAAAAGCTACCCTTGCCTCGCTGGCTTTGCTGCCGGGCCTGGCGCTTGCCGCGCCGGCCGTTGCGGATAAAGCCGATAACGGTTTTATGATGATTTGCACCGCGCTGGTGCTGTTTATGTCCATTCCGGGCATCGCGCTCTTTTACGGCGGCCTGATCCGTGGCAAAAACGTGCTCTCAATGCTCACCCAGGTGGCGGTCACCTTCGCGCTGGTCTGCATTCTCTGGGTGGTCTATGGCTACTCGCTGGCCTTCAGTGAAGGCAACAGCTTCTTCGGCAGCTTCAACTGGGTGATGCTGAAAAATATTGCCCTCACCGACGTGATGGGCAGCATCTATCAATACATCCATGTCGCCTTCCAGGGCTCTTTCGCCTGCATTACCGTGGGGCTTATCGTCGGCGCGCTCGCCGAGCGTATTCGCTTCTCTGCGGTGCTGATCTTTGTGGTGGTGTGGATGACGCTCTCATATGTGCCGATTGCGCACATGGTATGGGGCGGCGGTCTGCTGGCAACCCACGGCGCGCTCGACTTTGCGGGCGGTACGGTGGTGCACATTAACGCCGCGATTGCAGGCCTCGTCGGTGCGTATCTGATTGGCAAACGCGTCGGCTTCGGCAAAGAGGCGTTTAAACCGCACAACCTGCCGATGGTCTTTATCGGTACCGCGATCCTCTATGTTGGCTGGTTCGGTTTCAACGCCGGTTCGGCAAGTAGCGCCAACGAAATTGCCGCGCTGGCCTTTGTGAACACCGTGGTTGCCACTGCTGCCGCGATCCTCTCCTGGGTCTTTGGCGAGTGGGCAATGCGCGGTAAGCCTTCGCTGCTCGGTGCCTGCTCCGGTGCGATTGCCGGTCTGGTTGGCATCACCCCAGCGTGTGGTTATGTCGGTGTCGGCGGCGCGCTGATTGTCGGTCTGGTGTGCGGTCTGGCGGGTCTCTGGGGCGTGACGGCGCTGAAGCGTATGCTGCGTGTCGATGACCCGTGCGATGTCTTCGGCGTTCACGGTGTGTGCGGCATTATCGGCTGTATCCTGACGGGCATCTTCGCCTCCACCTCCCTTGGCGGCGTAGGCTTCGCCTCCGGCGTCACCATGGGCCACCAGGTGCTGGTGCAGCTCGAGAGCGTGGGCATCACCATCGTCTGGTCTGCGGTGGTCGCCTTCATCGGCTACAAACTGGCGGATATGACGGTTGGCCTGCGCGTACCGGAAGAACAAGAGCGTGAAGGGCTGGACGTTAACAGCCACGGCGAAAACGCCTACAACGCCTGATAAGTTGAGTATCTCCTGAGCATAAAAAAGCCTCCGCATGCGGAGGCTTTTCTTTTGGCACGAACGCAACCGGCTTAGTTGCGGTTACGCATCACCCCTTCCTGCACGCTGGAGGCCACCAGCACGCCATCCTGCGTATAGAATTCGCCGCGTACAAAGCCGCGCGCGCTGGAGGCGGAGGTGCTCTCCACACTGTAGAGCAGCCAGTCATTCATATTGAACGGGCGGTGGAACCACATTGAGTGGTCGATGGTCGCCACCTGCATGCCGCGCTCAAGGAAACCAACGCCGTGCGGCTGCAAAGCCACCGGCAGGAAGTTAAAGTCCGAGGCGTAGCCAAGCAGATATTGGTGGATGCGGAAATCTTCATCCAGCACGCCGTTGGCGCGGATCCACACCTGACGCACCGGATCGGCCACATGGCCCTTCAGCGGGTTATGGAACTCAACCGGGCGGATCTCCAGCGGCTTGTCGCTGAGGAACTTCTCTTTCACGCCGGGCGGCAGCAGGTGCGAAAGATCGCGGGCGATCTCCGTTTCCGACTTGAGCGAATCCGGCGCGGGCGCGGCGGGCATCGTTTTTTGATGCTCATAACCCGGCTCCGGAGCCTGGAAGGAGGCGGTCATATAGAAAATCGGCTTGCCGTTCTGCACCGCCGCCACGCGGCGGGCGCTAAAGCTGTTGCCGTCGCGCAGCACTTCCACGTCATAAACAATCGGTTTCTGGCTATCGCCGGGGCGCAAAAAGTAGCTGTGGAAAGAGTGCACCAGGCGGTCTGCCGGAACGGTCTCTTTCGCCGCATAGAGCGCCTGCCCAACGACCTGGCCGCCAAAGACCTGGCGCAGACCTAAATCTTCGCTCTGCCCACGGAACAGCCCCTCTTCAATTTTTTCCAGATTCAATAATGCCAGCAGATTAGATAGCGCCTGACTCATACAATTCCTCAAATAAATAGCGGCTGACGTAGCATATATTGCCTGAGTATAACCTGGAAAATGGAGTGGTCCGATGGGTGCAATAATCTGAATGAATGGGTGTTTACAGGAATATATCGGGTATATGTGCCACACTTGTTCAGGTTACGAAGGTTTAGCCACACATCTGGCAGGCGCTGCGCCTGCAGGTGCATTGAAGATAAGGAGAGATCAATGAAACTCGTGCCCATGTTAAGTGGTTTAGCAGTCGCAGTCGCGTTATCGGCGTGCGCCCAAAAAGGCGGCGATATCCCAACGCCGGCACCTAATCCCAATGCGCCGTCCGCCACGAATAAAGCGGCGATTGCTCAGCCAAGCGTGACCGGTACGGTCTGGATCCGTCAGAAAGTGGCGCTGCCGCCGGATGCGGTGTTAACCGTTACTGTTTCTGATGCCACCCAGGCCAACGCGCCGTCGAAAGTGCTGGCGCAGAAAGCGGTACGCACCGATGGCAAACAGCCGCCGTACAGCTATGTCCTGCCGTTTAACCCGGCCGACATCCAGCCGAACGCGCGTATCCTGCTGAGTGCAGCGATCACCGTCGACAACAAGATGGTGTTTATCACCGACTCGGTTAAGCCGGTTATCAACCAGGGCGGCACCAAAGTCGACCTGACGCTGGTTCCGGTTCAGCAGACTGCGGTTCCGCTGCAGCAGAGCGGTGGTACACCGAACACCGTTCCGTCGACCTCACCAACCCAGGTTACCCCGTCTAACGCTACTCCGGCGCCGACCCAGTACTAATCTGCGTGCGTTTTGCTCCTCTCCTGCGGGGGAGGAGCTACTCATAGCGCCAGCGATACTTGTTCAAATCAATCTCGCCACTTCCCGACACCACTACGCCCTCAGCCAGCAGTGCCTGACGTTGCCTTTGCAGATCCGGCCCGCTCAGCGAAATAACGCCATAACGATTGACCACCCGATGCCACGGCAGCGTGCTGCCCTCCGGTAAGCGCTTTAACACGCCGCCGACCTGGCGTGCCGCGCGCGGCGAACCGGCCAGTTTCGCCACCTCGCCATAGGTAGTGACATAACCCTCCGGAATGGCGGCGACGATTTGCCAAACCCGGCGGGGAAAAGAGTCTTGCGTATCCATCACATGCTCCTGAGCAGAGAAGGGGGCAGCATAAACAGCGATTTACCCGCTGTGAAGGGGCGATTGCGCAAGAAACCAGCATCCGTCAGCCTATGGGTTGCAATTGCCCTGCCGGATGGGGATAATGCGCCAGCGCGTTGGTTATCAACCTTCGCTCTCAATGGGGGCCCTGTTGGTTCTCCCGCAATGCTACTTTGTTCACCAGGTCAGGTCCGGAAGGAAGCAGCCAGGGCAAAGGACGTGTGTGCCGGGATGTAGCTGGCAGGGCCCCCACCCATTTCAGCCGCTGTTACGCAGCGCGCCGCACTACTCCACTTTCAGCAACTTCCACTCCCGCGCCTGGTTTACCGCCTGCATTCGGCTGCTGACCTGCAACTTCTCGTACATCTGTTTTAAGTGCCATTTGACCGTCTCCGCCGAAATCCCCAGCACGCGGGCAATCTCCTTGTTCGAGTGACCGCTGGCGATAAGCTCAAGCGTCTGCTGCTCGCGCTCGGTGAGATAGCGCGTCTCTTCCGCCTCATCGTGCCGTTTCGGCGGTAAACCAAACAGCTCCACCGCCTGCTGTCGCAGGGTTGCAGCCTGTTGCCGGAGCGCCTCCGGCGTGGCCTGGCGGGCAAGCAACTCGTCGAGCAGCCCTACTAATACCGAACCGAGATCGAGCAGGCTGCGCAGTAAACCTCGCTCAAGCGCCTGTTGCAGCGGCGAGGTGAAAACCACACCCGCCTGTTCATACGCCCCGGCATGCCAGAGGGCAACGGCCTGCGCCAGACGTAAGCGCAGGGCAGAGAGCGCTTCGCCGCGCTGCTGCTGCTCGTCGGCCAGCGCTGCAAAGGCAGCAGCAGCCTGATGAGCATGACCTTCAGCAAGGGCGATGCGGCTTTCGCTGACCCGTCGATAAAAGCCGATCGCCCCGTTTTCAACATCTTCACTGTGCAGTTGCCGGAGCGCGTCCAGCGTCTCCAGCGCAGGGGAGAGCGCTTCATCACGCAGATGCAGTTCAACCGTTTCCGCCAGCAGCGCCGCCTGCGCGCGCAGCCAGTGGCGCTGGCGCGTCAGCTCGCCGCCATAGGTGAGAAGCCGTTTCGCCTCCGCAAGCTGGCCGTTAAGCGCCGCCTGGCGTGAGAGCACGATAAAGCAGCGGCTCAGCCCTTCCGGGGGGCAAAAGGTCTCGATCATCTCAAGGCGCAGCGCCAGCAGGGCGTCGATATCCTGCCGCTCGTCGCGCTCCCAGGCAACCTCCGCCAGAATTGGTGCCAGCGTTGCGCCGCTGCTGGAGTTGCTGCCGGTTTGCGCCTCGGCGGCCTGTAGCGTCTGCGCAGCAACCCGTTTTGCATCAGCCAGATTGCCCTGGCGTAAATGGGCCTGGGCGATAACAAAGGCGCGCCAGACATCAACAAACAGATTGCGGTTTGCCAACTTCAGCTCCGGCAACCGGCTCTGCACCGCCAGCGCCTGACCCGGCCGGGCATTGACGAGGTGGCAGTAGCTGAGAATGTTGCACACCAGCCCATCCACCCAGCGGTCACCGCAGGGGATCTCCGCCAGCAGCGGCTCCACCAGCGCCACGCTCAGTTCAATATTCTCGGCAAAGGCTTCACAAATCGCCCGCACCACCCGCAGCTTGACCCGCACGCTGTGCGACAGCGCGGCGTCATGCGCCATCGCTTCAATACCGTCGAGGAGTTCGCGCGAAGCCTGAAAGCGGAAGTGGTGCGCCAGCGCCCAGGCGAGATTGAGCTGCAAATCAATGCGCGACGGATCGGGCGTCAGCGGCAGAAAGTGCATCCAGCGCACCAGCGTGTCGATATCCCCCTCTTCGGCGAGGGACTGCGCGCTGGCTTCGGCATGCCGCGCGCCGCTTTTTCCCGCTGCCAGCGCGTGGCGCACCGCCTCGGCCCAGAGTTGCTGCCCGGCAAACCAGTTGCTGGCGCGCTCATGCAGCTGCCGCACGCGCGCCGGTTCGCTCTGCTGCAAGCGGGCCAGCAGCGCGTCGCGCATCAGGTGGTGATAGCGAAACCAGCCGCCGTGCTCATCCAGCGCGGTGATAAAGAGATTATGCTGCTGGATCCAGCCAAGCATCGCTTCGCCGTCATCGCGCCCGGTCAGCGCATCACACAGCGCCGGGGTGAGGCGGTTAAGAATGGCGGTTTCCAGCAGAAACTCGACCACCGCCTCCGGCAGCGGGGTAAAGATCACCTCGTCGAGATAGCGCGCCAGCGTGCGCGAGCCGGAAGGTATACGGGCCAGAAAGCGCTGCGGATCGTGGTGCCAGTCCGGTGCCAGCGCGGCGATCTTGATCCCGGCCACCCAGCCCTCTGTGGCAAGCATCAGCCGCTGAACATCATGCGCGCCGGGGATCGCCGTGCGGGCGGCGTCGCTGAGGTAGTCCTGCGCTTCGGCGAGGGTGAAACGCAGATCCTCGTCGTGCAGTTCGTTGAGCGCATCCTGTAACGCCAGGCGGCTCAGGGCCAGCGGCGGGCGAAAACGGCTGCCAATAATCAGGTGCAACGAATCGGGCGCGTGGTTGATCAGCCAGCTTATGCCTTCGTGCAGCGCGGAGTGGGTCAGGGCGTGGTAATCATCAAGGATCAGCCACACCGGGTGCGGGCAGCGGTGCAGCTGGTTGGTCAACTCCGCCAGCAACACTGAGAGATCCGGCGTCATATCGCCCTGCAAAAAGGGTTCGAGCGCCTCGCCCCAGCCGCTATAGAGCGGTTTCAGGGCGGTGACCAGGTAGCGGGCAAACTGCGCCGGATCGTTCTCATCCTCCTCCAGGCTTAGCCAGCCGATGGCGTCACCTTGCTCCCGGCGACGGCGATACCACTGCGCCAGCAGGGTAGTTTTCCCGGAACCGGCCGCGGCGCAGAGAAGCGTCAGTGCGCCGTCGGCGGCCTCATCCAGCCTGGCCAGCAGGCGGTCACGCTCAAGCAATACGCCCGGCGAGCGGGGTGGAGTTAATTTGGTGAGGATCAGCGGCAGCCGGCGCGTGAAGCGGAAAGGTTCCTCGCGATAGCTGGCCGCAAGCAGAGAGTCTGTTGAGGTCAACGATTTCATACGAGCCTGCCCCTGTTCACGAAAGTCGCTGCTAAGTGTAAGTAACTGACACCCGCCTGTAACCTGCCAGAACTTGACCCTTATCGCATTTATCTCTTTTAGTCCCGCTCTCCCCCCCAATTGGGGGGTTATCCCCCCTTAAGACCCGCTTATAGAGTAACCCCACTTCCGCAACCCCTGCCGGTCGCCGTGCTGGCGCTCGCGGGTATACAACCTGAGGACGGAGCTATGGAGCTGAACACACAACAGCTGTTAAAGGCTTATCGCAAAATGCGTGAAATACGTGAATTCGAGGAGCGCCTGCACACTGAAAACACCAGCGGTGACATTCCCGGATTCATCCACCTGTATACCGGCGAAGAGGCGATTGCCGTCGGCGTCTGCGAGAACTTACAGCAGACGGATTACATCGGCTCTACCCACCGCGGGCACGGCCACTGCATCGCCAAAGGGTGCGATATCCACGCGATGATGGCGGAGATCTTTGGTAAAGACGCCGGTCTGTGTCGCGGCAAGGGTGGCTCGATGCACATTGCCGATCTTTCGAAAGGGATGCTCGGCGCGAACGCCATTGTCGGCGGTGCGCCACCGCTGGTGATTGGCGCGGCGTTGACGGCGAAAACCCGCAATAACGGCGGCGTCGCCGTCTCATTTACCGGCGACGGCGGCTCCAACCAGGGGCTGGTGTTTGAAGCCATCAACATGGCGGTGGTGCTGCAACTGCCCGCCATCTTCGTCTTTGAAAACAACGGTTACGGTGAAGCGACCGGGCATAACTACGCCGTTGGCGGCCGCGATATCGCCGGGCGCGCCGCCGGGTTTGGTCTGCCTGCGGTCACCGTTGACGGTACCGATTTCTTTGCCGTTTACGAAGCGACGGCCGAAGCCGTGAAGCGCGCCCGTGAAGGCGGCGGGCCGAGCGTGATTGAGGCGAAAGCGTTCCGCTGGCACGGCCACTTTGAGGGCGATCCGGGGCTTTACCGTGGGGAAGGGGAGATTGAGCGCCTGCGCGCCGATCACGATCCGCTGAAAATCTTCACCAGCAAAACGGCAGAAAAGCTTACGCGCGAGGCGCTGGAGGCGATCGACGCCGAAGTGAAAGCGCAGGTCGACGATGCGGTGATCAAAGCCCGTGCCGCTGGCTACCCGGTGGCGGAAAGCCTGCTGACCGACGTTTACGTCTCTTACTGAGGAGCCCGTCATGACAATCAAAACTTACCGCGAAGCGATCCGCGACGCGCTGGCGCAAGAGATGGCGCGCGACGAAAGCGTGGTGCTGATCGGTGAAGATCTGCGCGGCGGCCACGGCGGCAACGCGCCGGAAGAGGCGAAAGTGGAGGCCTTCGGTGGCGTACTCGGCGTTACCAAAGGGCTGTGGACCCAGTTTGGCTCGGAGCGGGTGATCGATACGCCAATCACTGAATCAGCGATTATCGGTATGGCTGCTGGCGCGGCGGTCACCGGCTTACGCCCGGTGGCGGAGCTGATGTTTATGGATTTCTTCGGCGTCAGCCACGATGCGCTCTACAACCAGGCGGCGAAATTTCGCTATATGTTCGGCGGCAAGGCGAAAGCGCCGCTGGTGGTGCGCGGCATGATCGGGGCCGGTTTTTCGGCTGCCGCGCAGCATTCCCAGTCCCCCTACAACATTTTCGCCACCACGCCGGGGCTGAAAGTGGTAGTGCCCTCATCGCCCTATGACGCCAAAGGGCTGCTGATCCAGTCGATTCGCGATGACGATCCGGTGGTCTTCTGCGAACACAAGATGCTCTACGACATGAAAGGCGAGGTGCCGGACGAGAGCTATACCGTGCCGCTGGGCCAGGCCAACTACACCCGCGAAGGGGAGGATGTCACCATTATTGCCCTCTCGGCGATGGTGCATAAAGCCAACCATGTGGCGGACAAACTGCTGAAAGAGGGCATCTCCGTGGAGGTGGTCGATCCGCGCACCGTCTCGCCGCTGGATGAGGAGGGCATTCTCGAATCCGTTGCTTCTACCGGGCGAGTAGTGATTGTCGATGAGTCCGCTGCCCGCTTCGGCTTCGCCCATGATGTGGCGGCGCTGATCGCCTCGCAGGCGTTCCACTTCCTGAAAGCGCCGATCGTGTTAATTACTCCGCCGCATACCCCGGTTCCCTTCTCCCCCGCGCTGGAAAAACTCTGGATCCCTGATGTGGATCGCATTGAGGCCGCCGTTCGACAACTGATGGAGGCGTAACCATGAGCACAATCCGCACGCTGGAGATCCCCAAATGGGGGCTCTCGATGGAAGAGGGGACGCTGGCTCAATGGCTGATTAAAGAGGGGAGCGCCTTCAGCCAGGGGCAGGATATTTGTGAAATTGAAACCAGCAAGATAACCAACGTGCTGGAAGCGCCGTGGGACGGCGTACTGCGCCGGGTGCTGGCTCAGCCGGGCGATACGCTGCCGGTGGGCGCAGTGCTGGCGCTGGTGGCCGATGAGCAGGTAAGCGACAGCGAACTCGACGCTTTTGCCGCCAGCCTCAACAGCGGTGCGCCGCAGCCAGCGGCAGAAACCGCGCCGTCGACGCCCGCACCAACAGCGACCACCCCGGCTGAACCTTCAGCGCCTGCACCAGCAAAACCCGTCGCGCAGGATGCGATCCCGGCGGCGCTGCGCGGCGAAACTGATGAGACGCAGGTGAATGCCACATCGCATGCCCTGCGTCTGGCGAAAAAGCAGGGCATCGACCTGAGTAAGGTGAGCGGCTCTGGCCGCGACGGGCGCATCTCAGTCGCCGATTTGCAGGCAGCCATTACCGCGGGCGGCGGCAGCGCCGAGTTGCAGGCGCGCGCGGCGGTGAAGGCAAAACCGCGCCACACCACCCAGGATGATAGCCAGATCCCGGCAACACCCATCGCGCGCCGTCTGGCAAGCCAGTTGGGCATCAATCTGCATGACTGCCGCCGCTCAGGATCCGCCGGGCGCGTCAGCCGCGCCGATGTCGAAGCATTAGCCGCGCTGCGCGGCAGCGGTGAGAAGAGCGTTTCCCCAGCAGCAGAAGCGGTTGAGGAGCGCGCGGCGTACGACAGCCAGCCGCTCTCGGCGATGCGGCGCACTATCGCCAGCCGTTTGCAGGAGTCCAAACGCAACGCGCCCCATTTTCGCCTCGTCAGCGAGGTCGATCTGACGCGTATTCAGGCGCTGCGCCGGGAAGTCAACAGCGCGCTGCCGTCGCTAAAAGTGACGCTCAACGATCTGCTGGTGAAAGCCTGCGCCCAGGCGCTGATGAGCGTGCCGGAGATGAACGTGCAGTATGACGAGGCATCGCAGACCATTCGCCGTTTTCACACCGCTGATATCGCCATCGCCGTGGCGCTGCCCGGCGGGCTTTATACGCCAATTCTGCGCGAGGCGAACCGCAAAACGGTGGGAGCCATCTCCCGGCAACTCCATGAACTGGTGACGCGCACCAAAGCGGGCACGCTGAAAGCGGAGGATTTTCAGGGCGGCACCTTCTGCATCTCCAATCTCGGCATGTTCGGCATCCGCCAGTTCGACGCCATTATCAACCCGCCGCAGTGCGCGATTCTGGCGGTGGGGGCTGCGGAATCCCGCGCGGTGGTGCATGAAGGGCAGATCGTGGCGCGCGAGCGGCTGACGCTCTCGCTGTCGTGCGATCACCGGGTGATTGACGGCGCGGTCGGCGCGACCTTTATGCAACATCTGCAACGCGCTATCGAAACCCCTTCTCTGATGCTGGTTGAGGAGGCGCGCGGTGAATAACAGCTTTGATGTGCTGATTATCGGCGGCGGGCCGGGCGGCTACGTCGCCGCCATCCGCGCCGGGCAGTTAGGCTTGCGCACCGCGCTGGTGGAAAAGACGCATCTTGGCGGCATCTGCCTTAACTGGGGCTGCATTCCGACCAAAGCGATGCTGCACGGCGCTGAGGTCGGGCATGCCATGCGCCACGCCGATCGGCTGGGGTTTAGCGTCGGCGAGATCGCTTTTGAGATCCGCCGTCTGGTGGAGTACAGCCGCTCGGTGTCGCAGCGGCTGACCGACGGCGTCGCCTTCCTGCTGAAAAAGCACAACGTCACGGTGATCAACGGCGAAGGCCGCCTGCTGGAGAAGGGGCGGGTGGCGGTGCGCGGTATCGACGGCGGCGAGCAGGAGTTCCGCGCCGATCACATCATTCTCGCGACCGGTGCGCGTCCGCGTGCGCTACCGGGTATTGAACCGGATAAAAGCCATATCTGGACCTACTTCGACGCGCTCAACCCCGCCGCGCTGCCGCGTTCGCTGCTGGTGATCGGCTCCGGTGCCATCGGTGCGGAGTTCGCCAGTCTCTATAACGATCTCGGCTGTGACGTGACGCTGGTGGAGCTGGCAGATCAGATCCTGCCGCTGGAGGATCGCGATGTCTCGGCGCTGGTGCAGCAGCAGTTTGCGAAACGCGGAATGCAGATCTTCACCGGGGCGCAGATCCGCTCGGCGACGGTCAACGGCGATCGCGTCAGTTGCCTGCTGAAAACCGCCGACGGCGAGCAGATGCTGGAGGTGGATCGCGTGCTCTGTGCCGCCGGTATCCAGCCGAATATCGAAAACCTTGGCCTTGAAGCGCTCGGCGTTGAGATGGCGCGCGGTTTTATTCAGGTCGACGATCGCGGTCGCACTAATGTTTTCGGCCTCTACGCCATCGGCGATGTCGCGGGCGCACCGTGTCTCGCGCACAAAGCGAGCTATGAGGGGGTGCGCTGCGTTGAGGCGCTCGCCGGGCTGCCCGTCGCGGCACCCGCCAGCGCTGATTTTATTCCCCGCTGCACCTACACCCGGCCGCAGGTGGCCAGCCTCGGTTTAACCGAAGCGCGCGCGCGTGCCAGCGGGCGCGAGATCCGCGTCGGCGTCTTCCCCTATCAGGCCAACGGCAAAGCGCTGGCGCTTGGTGAACCGCAGGGCTTTGTCAAAACCCTGTTTGATGCGCAGAGCGGCGAGTTACTGGGCGCGCATATGGTGGGCAGCGATGTGACGGAGCAGATTCAGGGATTTGGCATTGCCCATACGCTGGAGGCGACGGAGGAGAGCCTGCACCAGGCGATCTTTGCTCATCCGACCCTTTCTGAAGCGATGCATGAAGCGATCCTCGCCGCCGACGGGCGCGCGCTGCACCAATGAATACGTAGTGAAGTTTGCCGCGACAGCCTGTTGCGGCGCAGTTGTAACTCAAACCATAAGAGAGAAAGCATGACGATTGATAATAAAGTGGCGCTGGTAACCGGCGCAGGCCAGGGAATTGGACGTGGGATTGCGCTTCGCCTTGCGAAAGAGGGGGCGTCGCTGATGCTGGTGGATATGAACGCCGCCAACCTTGAGGCCGTGGCGAAAGAGGTGCAGGCGCTGGGTCGTAAAGTGGCGACCTTTGTCGCCGATATTTCGCAGCGCGACCAGGTTTATGCGGCGATCGATCACGCCGAAGAGGCGCTGGGCGGCTTTGACATTATCGTCAATAACGCCGGTATTGCGCAGGTGCAGCCGCTTGCCGATGTCACCCCGGAAGAGGTGGATCGCATTATGCGCATCAACGTGCAGGGGACATTGTGGGGCATCCAGGCGGCGGCGAAGAAGTTTATCGACCGTCAGCAGAAGGGGAAGATCATCAATGCCTGCTCAATTGCTGGACATGATGGTTTCGCGATGCTGGGCGTCTACTCGGCGACCAAATTCGCCGTTCGCGCCTTAACCCAGACGGCGGCAAAAGAGTATGCCAGCCGCGGCATTACCGTTAACGCTTACTGCCCGGGGATTGTCGGCACCGGTATGTGGGAGGAGATTGACCGCCGCTTCTCCGATATCACCGGCGCGCCGCTGGGTGAGACCTACAAGAAATATGTCGAGGGCATTGCGCTGGGCCGTGCGGAGACGCCGGAAGATGTGGCCGGGCTGGTGGCCTACCTCGCCGGGCCGGATTCCGACTATGTCACCGGTCAAGCGATCCTGATTGATGGCGGGCTGGTCTACCGTTAAGGCGGGCGATTGACGCTTTCGTCTGACGAAGGCGTCATTTTCCGTTGGGCATTACTGGAAGGTGCAGGGGATAACAATGTGCTCTTGCGTACGCGTTCCATGCAGCATCTCCAGCAGCAGCTGCGAGGCTTTCAGCCCCGCCTGCTGATAGCCCATTTTGACGCTCAGTACATCGGGTTGCAGGAAGGTCATCAGCGGCGTGCTGCCGATACTGCCGACTTTGATCTTCCACCCCTGCTGCTGAATGTATTTAATCGCGCCCATGGCGATAGTGTCAGAGGCGCAAATCAGCGCGCCGCTCTCGGCGGTAAGCAGCTCTTTCGCCAGGTCGTAACCGCTCTGATAGCTGAGATCGCCGAGCGCCGCGTGCGGCGTCATGCCAAACGCTGCACAACGCTCAAGGTAGGTTTGATAGCGGATATTCCCGGTGGTCGGATCGTTAGTGGTGACCCCGATATAGGAGACGCTGCGGTGGCCCGCGTCGCGCATCTTCTCCATCAGCACATTGACCGCGCCGACGTTATCGTAGACTACCGACGCCACCTCCGGCAGGGCGCTGGAGATGAGCACCAGCTTATCTTTCCACCCTTTTACCAGGTTCTTATCGACACCGGAAAAGCCGAACAGAATCACCCCTTCGACATTACGCTGCGCCAGCACGTTAAGGTGGGAGGCAAGCAGGGTAGGGTCGAGCAGGCTCTCCATTAAAATCGCATCGTACTCATGCTGGTAGATCTGCGGCAGGATGGCGCGAATGGCCTGATTTTCCGAGGCGGAGTCGAGACGCGTGACGATCACACCGATGATCTTTTCCCGCTGCGAGCGCAGCGCCTGGGCGGCTTTCGACGGGGTGTAACCCTGCTCTTTGATAATCGCTTCAACGCGCTCACGGGTCGCTTTTTTCACTTTATCGCTGTTGTTGATCACCAGCGAGACCGTGGACTTTCCGACGCCGCACAGTTTGGCGATGTCGTTTAACGTTAGCTTTTTATCACTCATTCCCGCACGGGCCTCCTGAAGATCGGACCCGGCGATACTAGCATTAATGAATCCCCTAAGGCACCTCTCTGTGCCGCTGCGCTTCACCATTTATTTTGTGATCGCCTGCTAAAATTGGAACGTTCCAACTAGGCGGATGGGTAGGTTGCCGCTATGGTCTTTATCGCTCGGTTTAGAGTAAGAGTTTTTGCGAAAAGCTGTAATAACAACAGCTCACTCATCAAAACCTGCTGGAAGAGAAAAGATGGCGATAAAAAGTAACCCCCAGGATATTGATAAACTTATTGAATTGGTTGGCGGCAGAGAGAACGTCGCTACCGTCAGTCACTGTATTACCCGTTTACGTTTTGTGCTTAACGATCCGAAAAAAGCCAAACCCGCCGAGATTGAAAAACTGCCGATGGTGAAGGGCTGCTTTACCAACGCCGGGCAGTTTCAGGTGGTGATTGGCACCGATGTCGGCGACTGGTATCAACTGCTGTTGCAACATACGCAGGTGAGCGGCACCGACAAAGAGAGCGCCAAGCGCGTGGCGCGGCAGAATATGAAGTGGCATGAGAGCCTCATCTCCCACTTTGCGGAGATCTTCTTTCCGCTGCTGCCAGCGCTGATTAGCGGCGGTCTGATTCTTGGTTTCCGTAACCTGATTGGCGATCTGCCGCTGTTCAACGACGCGCCGCTCACCGAAGCGTCGCCGGTGTGGAAAAGCATCTACGACTTCTTATGGCTGATTGGCGAGGCGATCTTCTTCTACATTCCGGTGGGTATCTGCTGGTCGGTGGTGAAGAAGATGGGCGGCACGCCGATCCTCGGTATCGTGCTGGGGATTACGCTGGTCTCTCCGCAGCTGATGAACGCCTATCTGCTCGGGCAGCAGATGCCGGAAGTGTGGAACTTTGGCTGGTTCTCCATCGATAAAGTGGGCTACCAGTCGCAGGTTATTCCATCGATTCTGGCCGGCATGACGCTGGCGTGGATTGAGCTGAAGCTTAAACGCATCGTGCCGGATTACCTGACGCTGGTAGTGGTGCCGGTGCTCTCGCTGCTGATTGCCGTGTTCCTCGCGCATACCATCATCGGGCCGTTCGGCCGTGTGGTCGGTAACGGCATCGCCTGGGGCGTCAGCCATCTGATGACCGGGCCGTTTGCGCCGATTGGCTCCGCGCTGTTTGGCTTCCTCTATGCGCCGCTGGTAATCACCGGTGTGCACCAGACTACGCTGGCGGTCGACCTGCAACTGATCCAGAACCTCGGCGGTACGCCGGTCTGGCCGATTATCGCCCTCTCCAACATTGCACAGGGTTCCGCGGTGGTTGGCATCATCCTCGTGAGCAAGAAGGTTAATGAACGGGAGATCTCCGTCCCCGCCGCCGTCTCCGCCTATCTTGGCGTGACGGAACCGGCAATGTACGGCATCAACATGAAGTATCGCTTCCCGATGCTCTGCGGCATGGTAGGCGGTGCCTGCGCCGGGCTGATTTGCGGGCTAACCGGCGTAATGGCAAACGGTATTGGTGTCGGCGGTTTACCGGCCATCCTCTCGGTGAAAACCCAGTACTGGGCGATTTATGGTCTGGCAATGCTGGTGGCGATTGTGATCCCGCTCGTGCTGACCACGGTTATCTATAAACGTAAGCAGGCAGCGGGCAAGCTGCTGGTGGTGTGAAAAAGGGATCGACGCAATGAACAAACGTAATGTTCCGTGGTGGCAAAACGGCGTGATTTACCAGATCTACCCGCGCAGTTTTCAGGACAGTACCGGCAATGGCCTCGGGGATCTTCAGGGCATTGTGCGTCGCCTTGATTATCTCCAGTGGCTCGGGGTGAGCGCCATCTGGCTGACGCCGGTTTACCTCTCGCCGCAGGTCGATAACGGCTATGACGTGGCGGATTACTACGCCATCGACCCGCTGTTTGGCACCATGGCGGATTTTGAGGCGCTGGTCGACGCCGCCCATCAGCGCGGCATCAAGGTGGTGATGGATATGGTGTTTAACCATACCTCCACGGAGCATGCGTGGTTCAAAGCTGCCGCCAGCGACCGTAACAGCCCGTGGCGCAATTTCTATATCTGGCGCGACGGCAAAGAGGGGCGGCTGCCCAATAACTGGCACTCCAAGTTTGGCGGTAGCGCCTGGTGCTGGCATGAGGAGACGCAGCAGTACTATCTGCACTCCTTCTCTGCCCAGCAGGCGGATCTCAACTGGGAGAACCCGGAAGTGCGCAATGCCCTGAAAGCGGTCTGCCACTTCTGGGCGGATAAGGGTGTGGACGGGCTGCGGCTGGATGTCATTAACCTGGTCTCCAAGCACCCCGATTTGCCGGATGATGATGAGGGCGACGGGCGCCGTTTCTACACCGACGGCCCGGCGATTCATGACTTTCTCGAAGAGATGAGCCGCGATGTCTTTCAGCCGCGCGGGCTGATGACGGTGGGCGAAATGTCCTCCACGCGGCTTGAGCACTGCCAGCGCTATGCGCGGCTGGATGGCAAAGAGCTGTCGATGACCTTCAACTTTCACCACCTGAAAGTCGACTATCCGCAGGGAGAGAAGTGGCGGCTTGCGCCGCCGGATCGGGTTGCCCTGAAGCGGATCTTCGCCGAATGGCAGCGCGGAATGCACAAACTGGCGTGGAACGCGCTTTTCTGGTGTAACCACGATCAGCCGCGCATCGTGTCCCGGCTAGGGGATGATGGGGCGCTGCGCACCGTTTCGGCGAAAATGCTGGCGATGGTGCTGCACGGCATGCAGGGGACGCCCTATATCTACCAGGGTGAAGAGATTGGCATGACCAATCCGCACTTCAGCCGCATCGATCAGTACCGCGATGTCGAAAGCCTGAATATGTTCAAAATCCTGCGCCTGCATCAGGATGAAAAAGATGTGCTGGCGGTGCTGGCGCACAAATCCCGCGATAACGGCAGAACGCCGGTGCAGTGGGATGACAGCGAGAACGCCGGTTTTACCGATGGCGAAAGCTGGATTGACGTGGCGGATAACTTCCGACAAATCAACGTGGTCAGTGAGATGGCGGATAGCGATTCGGTGCTGCATACCTACCGGGAGCTGATCGCGCTGCGCAAAAAACTGCCAGTGCTTACCTTTGGCGATTATCAGGATCTCGACCCTGATTCGCCGACGTGCTGGTGCTACCAGCGGCACGATGAGACGCAAACCCTGCGGGTAATTGCCAACCTCAGCGGCGAGCCGCTGGCGCTGAGCGAAGCGTGTCTGCCCAATGAAGCGGGCTGGCGTCTGCTCTACGGCAACTACGCGGATGGCGCGCAGCTGCCCGCCACGGGCACCCTCAGACCCTATGAGTGCACCTGGTGGCTGCGGGAGTAGGTAAACCGCTTCATTTCCCGGCGGGGGTGTAGCGCAGATACCCGGCAACGCCGCTGTTACCGCCCCCATCCGACGGGTGATTGACCCCTTCGGATACCGAGATTTCGGCGAAATCGAACGGCGATACGCCTTCAATGCAGGCCGCGTTAACGCCATATTGATCGGGGTTAGAGCGGCGCTGATGGAAGGTGTAGATGCCGCACACAGAGCAGAAGAAGTGGACGGCGACTCCGGTGTTAAAGCGGTACTCGGTAAGCTTCTCTCTGCCCTGAATAATATCAATGCCAGACAGCGGCGCGGTGACAGCCACCGCGCCGCGCATCCGGCAGTAGGAGCAGTTGCAGCGCCGCGCGTTGTTAAAGCCGTCGAGCAGCGTCACGTTAAACACCACCGCACCGCAGTGGCACTGTGCCCGTTTTTTCTCACTCATCTCACTTCTCCAGCCTGGAACGGTACTCTCAACCATAGCCTTTTTTGGGGATACCGGGAGCGTCGCGCAAGCGTGTAGAATCCCTGCACTTATCGCCCTGAGGCTCAGCACTATGCGCAATCCCTTCATTTTATTAACCCTCCTTGTTTCGACATCCGGTATGGCGGCCACGCTGCACTCCGGCATTTATGAAGCGTTACAGCTTGCGGTCTCGCCGCAGGGCAAGGTCACCGGTTACTACAGCGAAACTCTCGGTGTTGGCGTAACGCGCACCTGCGCCTTTGCGCTGGCGGGAGAGGTGTCGGCACAGGGCGAGGCGAAAATCGCCTCCTGGTCTTCGGCAGTGCTGCCGGGGCACCTTGCGGCAACAGCAGACGGTGTGACGCTCACCGTGCCCGGCGGGCAGTCCCATGACGGCTGCGTCAATGCCATGCTGCCGCTGATTAATGATGGTCTGGGGTTGAGTAAAACCCGTGATACCGACTGGCAGTCGATGGCGCAGGTGCGCGCCGAACGGCTCTACTTCTATCGTCAACCTGAAGAGAAGACGCGGCGAAAAGCCTTTGTCGTGCAGGATGATGTGGTCGGCGTGCTGAAAACCCAGGGCGAGTGGACGCAGGTCGAGTATGTGAGTGACGAGGGTAAAAGTACTACCGGCTGGGTGAAAAGCGAGGCGCTCGCCCCGCTGACTCCGCCCGCTTCCTGATGCTTACACCACGCTGCGCTTAAACGACGGTGCCGCCGGATTGAGCGCGTGCCACAGCGGTTTTATGCGCAGCAGCGCATCCTCAAGCACTTCTGGCTCCAGCGCGAAGGGGATGCGCAGGTTGCGTTCAAACGCGCCGTCGAGGCCGAAACGCGTCCCGGCACCGAGATGAATGCCCTCGGTTTCGGCGCGCGCGGCAAAGGCCGTTGCCAGCCGGTCTGGCAGCTCGACCCAGTAAGATAACCCGCCCTCCGGTGGCTGAAAATGCCACGCGGGGAAGAGATCCGCCATGAGTTCGCCGCAGCGGTCGCGGCGCGCTTGTAGCATCGCCCTGCGCGCCGGTAGAAAATCGCTTTCGTTCGCCATAAGCCACTGCGTTGCCAGCTGTTCCAGCAGCGGTGAGCCCAGCTCCAGCGAGTCGCGCGTCTGCGCCAGGTGGGCGATGGTGCGCGCAGAGGCGCGGATCCATCCCAGCCGTAAACCGCCCCAGAAGGTTTTCCCCGCCGAGCCGAGCGTGATTACCGAGTCATGTTTATCAAACGCGGCAAGTGGCGGCGGCGGGGCGTTTTCGTACCAGAGATCGACCATCGTCTCATCCACTACCAGCGTGGTGCGCGTACGGGCGGCAATAGCGGCGATGGTTTCCCGCGTCGCGCTATCCATGCAGCGCCCGGTCGGATTGTGATAATCGGGCATCAGGTAGGCAAGGCGCGGCGCGGTCTGCGCCAGCGTGGCGGCAAAACCGTCGGTGTCCCAGCCGCGCTGCGGCAAAGAGACGCCAACCGGCCTGCACGACGCCCCCTGAATTGCGGCAATCGCCAGCGGGTAAGTGGGGTGATCGACCACCACGCGATCGCCTGGCCCGGTCAGCATACGCAACACCAGCGCCAGCCCGCTAAGCGCGCCATTAACGACCATCACTTCATCGACATGGGTTGGTAAACCTCGCGCGGTATAGCGTGCGGCAATCGCTTCGCGCAGCGCCAGCACGCCAAGCTGACCATAGCCGGTATGCGAAAGATAAGGCGTTATCGCCGTTAAGGCGTGGCTGTAGGCCTGGTGAATTTCTGGCCCGGCGCTGAGGGCGGCAGTGGAGAGATCGAGCGCTGCGCCAGCGGTGCTGCGCGTCGGTATCGCGCGGTTATCGGGCAGGATCACCCGCGAGCCGCTGCCGTGGCGGCTCTCCAGATAGCCCTCTTCGCGCAGGTGCGCCAGCGCGCTGGCAATCGTCGTGCGGCTCACCGAGAGCGTGGTTGCCAGCTCCCGCTCGCCGGGCAGACGGGTATCCAGCGCCAGCCTGCCGTCGAGGATCAACAGGCGCAGCGCATCGGCAAGCTGACGCCAGAGTGGGGTGCGGGACGAGGATTGTTGCCAGTGGCCTAACAGGCGCAGCAACGACTGGCTACCAAAGCGACGGGATGACATAAGCAGTCCACTATCTGAAAACTGGACATTAATCATAAGTCCATTTCCGGGGAAGATGGAAGCCTGTCCAAGCGGAGAAGATCTATGCTGCGTCGATTACTGCAACTCTATTTCGGGTTATCCCTTTACGGCCTCTCTACCGCCATGTTTGTGCGCGCCGATCTTGGCGCCGATCCGTGGAATGTCTTTCACCTGGGCGTGGCGAAACTGCTGTCGCTGGATATCGGCACGGTGATGATCGCCACCGGCGCGCTGGTTTTGCTGCTGTGGATCCCGCTGCGCCAGCGCCCGGGGCTTGGCACCATCAGTAATGTGGTGGTGATAGGGCTGGCGGCCGATGCCGCGCTGGCGATGATCCCAACGCTGGATCAACTGCTGCCGCGCAGCGCGCTGCTCGCCAGTGCTATCCTGGTCAATGCGATTGCTACTGCGATGTATATCGGTGCCGGGTTTGGCTCCGGGCCGCGCGACGGATTGATGACCGGCGTGCATGCGCGCACCGGCTGGTCGGTGCGCAGCATCCGTACCGTGATTGAGCTGTCGGTGCTGCTGATTGGCTGGCTTTTGGGCGGCACGCTTGGCGTCGGCACGGTGCTCTATGCGCTGACCATTGGCCCGCTGATCCAGCTCTGCCTGCCGTGGTTTCGCTTCGCACCGCGACCCGCTCCCGTTGCAGAAGTAAAACCGGCCGCCTAGCCATTTTTGTCAGGTTTACAGGCAGATGAAGTTAAGGGATGCTGAGTTATCACAGGCCGACGCTTTCGGCCTGAAGGGAGAGAGCCTATGACCACACCCATTCTGGAGACCGAAAGATTACGCCTGCTACCGCTGGTATCTGCCGATGCTGAGCAGATCCAGCGCATTTTTCCGCGCTGGGAGATCGTGCGTTACCTGATTGCCAGCGTGCCGTGGCCCTACCCGGAAGGCGCCGCGCAGCACTATGTCGATAACGTCGCGCTGGCGGCGAGCCGCGCCGGTGAAGGCTGGTTCTGGACGCTGCGCCGTAAAGAGGATGAGCGTGAGTTAATGGGTGTTATCTGCCTGATGAACACGCCGGATAACAACCGCGGTTTCTGGCTGGCGCCGGAGTGGCAGGGGCAGGGCTATATGCGCGAAGCGTGCCACGCGGTAACCGATTACTGGTTCAATGGCCTGAACCGCGAGGTGCTGCGCGCGCCAAAAGCGGTGGCTAACGAGCGGTCGAGAAAGATCTCGCACAGCAGCGGTATGCGGCTGGTTCGCCGTCAGCCAGGCCACTATGTGGCGGGCGAGTTAGAGACCGAGTTGTGGGAGATCACCCGCGATGACTGGAACCGCCTCTACGGTTGATGCCCTGCTCCGACAGCCCGCCTGGGCTGTCATTTAATTATCTCTTCTAAGTAATTTCTCACCCATATATTAAAATTGTCATAATATTGAAATATTAATTTAATATTTATGTCATCTTTCTCGTGCAAATTATTTATGGGGTATTTCGGCTTGTTATATTTCTGAAATATATTTGTGGATCGACCACCTAAGTTCGTGTATTAATTAGCGTGTTTATTCACACCAGAAGGGATAATCATGACCAGCGCTGTATTAAACGTAAGAATTGATGAAGCGTTAAAAGAGAAACTTCGCCATTATGCTGAAGTCAACAATGAGAATTTAGGTTCGGCGACGCAAAAGCTTCTCCTGCTGGCGTTTGAGGCAGTGGAAGAGGAGAGCGTATCGGAGGAAGAGGTCGACAGCCAGCACACGGAAGAAGAGAGCGCAACGCCACTTACAACCAAAGAAATCAAAGCACTACGCAAACTTCTGAAGAAGAGAAAATGAACCAACAACTGCTTTCCATCGCCCACAGTTACCGTGAAGCGTGCGAGCTGCTGCGCTCAGGGTTCGTTAAACAAGTTCGTCTGGACTGGAATATTGGCACAGATGAGTTCTTTCGCATTGCATCGGACTGGTGTGATGCTGGCGCTAAAATTAAAAAAGAAGGGAACAGCTTTATTATTTCACTGAAAGGATTCCCCATTCCCCGCCAGCAGTAACACACTTGTCATGAAACCATCATTTTAATTGCAAATAAAAGTGTGATGATGGTTCAAATAATAACAGCAACCATCTCAATAAAGCATTAAGGATGATGTTTACGGCGAGCCGTTTGTGGCTCGTCGTTATTTCTTTTTGCTTGCCGTCACCGCGCGCAGGCAACGGGCGATGAAGCGGGTATACTGCCTAAAATTCGCAGTGGCCCGGAAGCTTATGAAAACCATCACTCTCTATGATGTCGCCCGCCATGCCGGCGTCTCTTACCAGACCGTCTCCCGCGTGATCAACGATGCGGCCCATGTCTCTGCGCGTACCCGTGAAAAGGTGCAGGCGGCGATGGCGGCGCTGCACTATGTACCCAACCGCGGCGCGCAGCAGCTGGCGGGAAAACGCAGCAAAACCCTCGGCTTAGTGACCACCGATCTGGCATTGCATGCGCCGTCGCAAATCGCTTCGGCGGTCAAGAGCCGCGCCGGGCAGGCGGGAGCCAGCGTGATGATCTCAATGGTTGAACAGCACGATGCACAAAGCTGCGCGGCGGCATTGCAGGAGCTGCTGGCGCAAAGGGTTGAAGGGGTGCTGATTAACGTCCCGCTCGACGATGCGCTGGCGCAACAACTGGCGGCGCAGGCAGCACCGGTGCCGGTGCTGTTTCTCGATGTCAGCGACACGGCGTCGGTCAACAGCCTGGTGTTTGATGCCGCTCAGGGCGCGCGCCTCGGGGTTGAGCACTTGCGGGCGTTGGGCCACCAGCGCATTGCGCTGCTCGGTGGGCCGGAGAGCTCGGTTTCGGCACGCGCCCGCTTTAGCGGCTGGCTGGCGGCGCTGGAGGAAGCAAAGCTGTCTCCCTTCGCCTGCGCGCACGGTGACTGGAGCGCGGCCTCCGGGTTTGAAAAGGCGCAGCGCTTGCTGGCCGGGCCGCAACTGCCGCAGGCGGTACTGGTGGCAAACGATCAGATGGCACTTGGCGTACTGCGCGCCTGCGCGGCAAAAGGCATTGCCGTCCCGGAGCAGATTTCGGTGGTCGGTTATGACGATACCGACGACAGCGCCTGGTTTTCGCCACCGCTCACCACCGTGCGCCAGGCCTTCAAAGAGGCGGGCGCGCGTAGCGTTGACTGGCTGCTGGATAACCAGGCGCAGGGCGACGGCTTTTGCCAGATACGCCTGCCGGTCACTCTGGTCGGGCGCTACTCCAGCGCGCCGCTGTCGCAGCAAAAAGAGAGCGGTGAAGCGCTGGCCCGGCGTCTGCAACAGCTGGCGGAGCAGGTGGCTTTACTCCATCGCCGCTAAGCTTTTGTGATCCTCTTCGCTTTCAGCCGCTCTGCACCTTTACCTGCGGCCCGGTTTGCGCCATTGTGCTAAAAATTGTGAGCGCTTCGCAAAAGAGGTTGTTATGCCATCCACCCTTGCTTCACTACTCTCCCGCCGCGACTGGGAAAACCCGGTTGTTACCCACTGGCATCGCCTGGCGGCGCATGCTCCGATGCGCAGCTGGCGCGATGAAACCGCCGCGCGCGATGAAGCAGACTCCACAGCGCATCGCTCGTTGAATGGGATCTGGCAGTTTAGTTTTTTCGCCTCACCGGAAGCGGTGCCTGAGCAGTGGCTGGAGCAGGATTGCGCCGATGCTGTGGCAATGCCGGTGCCCTCCAACTGGCAGATGCAGGGCTTCGATACGCCCATCTATACCAATGTGACCTATCCGATCCCCGTTAATCCACCGTTCGTTCCGCAGCAGAATCCAACCGGTTGTTACTCGCTCACATTTAACATGGACGCCGAGGCAATCGCCGGGGGGCAGACGCGGATTGTGTTTGACGGCGTCAATTCAGCTTTTCATCTCTGGTGCAACGGGCAGTGGGTTGGTTACTCGCAGGATAGCCGCCTGCCGGCGGAGTTCGATCTCAGCGCGGTGCTGCGCGCAGGTGAAAACCGCCTGGCGGTGATGGTGCTGCGCTGGTGCGACGGCAGCTATCTCGAAGATCAGGATATGTGGCGCATGAGCGGCATCTTCCGCGACGTCTCGCTGCAACACAAACCGGCGCTGCACATTGCTGATTACCACTACACCACTGCGCTCAACGCGGAGTTTACCCGCGCAAGCGTGCAGGTGACGGTGGAACTGGCAGGGGAGTTTGCCGGATCGCGCGTGGCGGCGGTGTTGTGGCGCAATGGCGAAAAGATCGCCTCTGGCGAACAGACGCCCGGCAGCGCGGTGGTCGATGAGCGCGGCAACTGGGCGGAGCGCCTGAGCCTGTCGCTGCCGGTTGAGTCGCCGCTGCTGTGGAGCGCGGAGACGCCGAACCTCTATCGCCTGACGCTGACCCTTTACGATGCGCAGGGCAGTTGTGTCGAAGCCGAAGCCTGCGATGTCGGTTTCCGCCACGTTGAGATCCACCAGGGTTTATTGAAACTTAACGGTCAGCCGCTGCTGATTCGCGGCGTTAACCGCCACGAGCACCATCCGGAACACGGCCAGGCGGTGGATGAAGCGACCATGCGGCGCGATATTGAGCTGATGAAGCAGCACAACTTCAACGCCGTGCGCTGCTCCCACTACCCTAATCACCCGCTCTGGTACCGCCTCTGCGATCGCTACGGTCTCTACGTGGTGGATGAGGCCAATATTGAAACGCACGGCATGGTGCCGATGAGCCGCCTGGCGGACGATCCGCGCTGGCTACCGGCGATGAGCGAGCGCGTGACGCGCATGGTGCAGCGCGACCGCAACCATCCGTCGATCATCATCTGGTCGCTGGGCAATGAATCCGGGCATGGCGCGAACCACGATGCGCTGTACCGCTGGCTGAAGAGCACCGACCCAACGCGCCCGGTGCAGTACGAAGGGGGTGGGGCGAACAGCGCGGCGACGGATATCATCTGCCCGATGTATTCCCGCGTCGACCAGGATCAGCCCTTCCCGGCCGTACCAAAATGGTCGATCAAAAAGTGGATCGGCATGCCCAATGAGACCCGGCCGCTGATCCTCTGTGAATATGCCCATGCGATGGGCAACAGCTTTGGCGGTTTCGCCAAATACTGGCAGGCGTTTCGCGCCGCGCCGCGTTTGCAGGGCGGTTTTGTCTGGGACTGGGTTGACCAGGCGCTGACAAAAATGGGCGCAGACGGGGAGCCTTTCTGGGCCTACGGCGGCGATTTTGGCGATACGCCGAACGACCGGCAGTTCTGCATGAACGGGCTGGTTTTCCCGGATCGTACCCCGCATCCGGCGCTGTTCGAAGCGCAGCGCGCGCAGCAGTTCTTCCAGTTCTCTCTGCTTAGCTCTTCACCGCTGACCATTGAAGTGACCAGCGAATACCTGTTCCGCACCAGCGATAATGAAGTGCTGCGCTGGCGCATTGAGCGCGACGGCGAGGTGCTGGCGCAGGGCGAAACCGCGCTGGTCATTGCGCCGCAGGGCAAGGTGCAGATCGCGCTTGACCTGCCGGAGCTGGCCGCCGCGCCGGGCGAAGTGTGGCTCAACGTCGAGGTTTACCAGCGCGAGGCGACGGCCTGGTCTGCGGCCTGGCATCGTTGCGCCTGGGATCAGTGGCGCTTGCCTGCACCGCTCTGGGTTGCGTTGCCTGATAAACAGAGCGAGCGACCGACGCTCGAGGTCAGTGATGAAACCTACACCGTTAAGCAGGGCAACCAGCGCTGGGCCTTCTGCCGCCAAAGCGGCAATCTGATGCAGTGGTGGCGCGACGGGCAGGAGACATTGCTGACACCAGTAACCGACTGCTTTGCCCGCGCACCGCTCGATAACGATATCGGCGTCAGTGAAGTGACGCGCATCGATCCTAATGCCTGGGTGGAGCGCTGGAAAGCGGCGGGAATGTACGATCTGCACGCCGAGCTGTTGAGCTTTGAGGTGCAGGAGAGCGCACAAGAGGTAACGCTGCGCACGGTGCACCGCTGGATCGGTGCCGGGAAAAGCGCCTTTATCAGCGAGAAAACGTGGCGGATTGACAGGACCGGCGGGTTACAGGCTGATATTGAGGTGGTGGTGGCGAATGATATTCCGCCACCGGCGCGCATCGGGCTGGTGTGTCAGTTGGCTGAGCGCCCGGCAGAGGTGAGCTGGCTCGGTCTTGGCCCTCATGAAAACTACCCGGACCGTAAACTCGCGGCCTGCCAGGGGCGCTGGACGCAGCCGCTGGCGGCGCTGCATACGCCCTATATCTTCCCCGGCGAAAATGGCCTGCGCTGCGATACCCGGCTGTTGCAGTGTGGCGCGCATCAGCTGGAGGGGCGGTTCCACTTCTCCCTCGGCTGCTACAGCGACACTCAACTGCGGGAGACGACGCACCACCATCTGCTGCGCGAAGAGGCGGGCTGCTGGCTGCACCTTGACGCCTTCCATATGGGCGTCGGCGGGGATGACTCCTGGAGCCCGAGCGTCTCGCCGGAGTTTATTTTGCAGGAGGAGCGAGTGCGTTACCGCTTGCGCTGGCAGCAGGCGTAAATGCCGGTTCCGCGCCGGGCATGTTGTTCCCGCATGACATCGGGTATCTTTACCGGTCTGAGGCTATAACATGCGCCGGTGGCGGTTCGCGTTGGGAAGGGGTGGATGAAGAAAAAAGAGTTTGTCACGCAGGATCTGCTCAGCAAAATTTACCAGAACAGCGCGCCAGGCCCGCGCAAACTCCCCCCGGAGCGGCAGCTGGCGCAGGAGTATGGCGTGTCGCGCTTCACCATCCGCCAGGCGCTGGAGAAGCTTGCCAGCATTGGCGTGGTGCGCATTGTGCAGGGCTCCGGCATCTGGATTAATGAACAGGCGCGCAACAACCCGCTGGTCTACAACTCAATCACCGAGAAGCGCTTCGATCAGATCCGCTTTCGCATGGTAAGCCTGCATAAGAAGCGGCCGAACCGCGATGAGCAGCAGATCTTTGGCCTGAGCGATGAGAGCTTTATCTGGCAGTTTTGCCGCCTGCGCTTTGTTGACGAGCAGGCGGTGCAGATTGAGATTTCACGTATGCCGGTGGAGGGTTTTGCCGATCTCAATCAACAGGTAATTGAGCGCTCATTGCAGCAGTATGTATTAAGCAAGGGGTATCAGATTTCCCACCTGCTCACCACCTACCGGGCGGTGAACGTCAGCCGCGAACAGGCCGCGCTGCTCGGCTGTAAAAAGGGCAGCCCGGCGATGCATATCAGCAATCGCGGCATTCTTGAGGGCGGCCAGGTCTACGAGATCAGCGACATTATCGATATCAACTACAGCTGTACCTATGTCATCCCGCATAACCGCGAAAACCTGACCTTCCGCCAGGGCGGCGGCTGAGTTACGGCGTGTGCAGGGTGCCGTCGGTGAGGCGGCTCTGCGTCCACTCGTGCGGGCGGTAGGTGACGGGCCAGGCGCGCGCCTCCTCTTCATTAAACCCAACGCTGATGCCCGGTTTCTCCGGCGCATAGACAAAGCCGGCTTTCACCTGCGGCGCACCGGGGAAAACCGCATCCGTGGTGGCGGAGCGCGGGATATACTCCTGAATCGCGGCGTTATGCAGATGGATATTGAGATGGGTATTGACCGCCACCGCGATGGGCGTCATATCGCCCGGGCCGTGCCAGGCCAGGCGCACGCCGAAGGCCTGACAGAACACCGCCAGCTTCAGCGCCGGGGTGATGCCGCCAAGCTGCGAAATATGGCAGCGGATAAAGTCGATGCGGCGGTTCACAATCAGATCGTGCCACTCCGCCGGGTTGTTAAACAGCTCGCCCATCGCCAGCGGCGCGCTGCTGTGCTGGCGCACCTGATCGAGCCAGCCGCTCTGCGCGGGCGGCAGAATATCCTCAATAAAGTAGGGCTGATAAGGCTCAAGCTGCTTCGCCAGCTGCACCGCCTGCTGCGGGAAGAGGCGCTCATGCACGTCATGCAGAATATGCAGGCTGTCGCCATACTTCTCGCGCAGCGCTTTAAACATGGCGACGGTGTTGCGCATATACTCCTGCTGGTCGAAATAGGCACCCGGCGTCGGGTTTTCCGGCGTTTGCAGCTGCGAAGGCGTACCGCCATAAAAACCGAGCTGGCAGCGCACATGCCGATACCCCTGCGCAACAAGCTTATCAACCGACTCGAAGAGTTCGGCGAGGGTCTCACCGCTGGCGTGGCTGTAAGCGGCGATAGCATCGCGGGACTTCCCACCCAACAGCTGATAGAGCGGCATTCCGGCGAGCTGGCCTTTGATATCCCACAGTGCCATATCAACACCGGAGATGGCGTTATTAAGGATCGGGCCGTTACGCCAGTAGGCGTTGACGCTCATCATCTGCCACAGATCTTCAATGTTATTGGCATCGCGACCAATCAGCAGCGGCTTCAGGTACTCATC
Source organism: Kosakonia sp. CCTCC M2018092 (assembly GCF_003864115.1). Classification (NCBI taxonomy): domain Bacteria; kingdom Pseudomonadati; phylum Pseudomonadota; class Gammaproteobacteria; order Enterobacterales; family Enterobacteriaceae; genus Kosakonia; species Kosakonia sp. CCTCC M2018092. The sequence continues at coordinate 3,519,391 of NZ_CP034225.1, read as the reverse complement.
CACCACCGTTTTGACCGCCAGCGGGCGCTGCTGAAAGGTCGCACAGCCGTGGCCGATGACACCTTTATCGGTTGTTACCCGCACGACGACCAGGTTATGCCTGTCGGGACGGGTAATAAAACAGTCGATATTCTGGATAAGCGTTGGCGTCACGGGAACTCCTTTACAGCGAAATATAAGCGGGGAATGGCCACTATCTTCACCCTAATTTCGCCGCGAGGTAAACGCTTTTTTCGAATAAATATTTTGGTCAGCTTTCCCCTCTTAATGTAATTAAAAACCAGACCAATTTGCGCTTTGTTGCGTTAATGAATGCTTGATAGCAGCAAAGTGTGACGGATTTCATATTTTATTGGTTTGTTTTGCTTTCGGCATTTCTCTACCCTTGTTAGCAATCACTAAAACAACAACACATCCGGCAGGAGTTTTTATGGGCACGCAAGAAGCCATCACCAATATTATTCGCCTGGTGGGCGGGCGGGATAATATTCATAACGTCTGGCACTGTATGACGCGCCTGCGCTTCTCGCTGGTGGATGACAATAAAGTGGAGCAGGCGGAGATTAAAAAAGTGCCCGGCGTGCTGGGCGCGCAGCTGCAAAGCGATCAGTTCCAGATTGTGATTGGCCCGCAGGTTAACAGCTGGTACGAACAGCTTCTCGCCGCGCTGGGCGACGCGCCCGTAGCGCCGACCGCGAAAGAGAAGGGGCGCAAAAGCCTGGTGTCGCTGTTTATGGATACGGTCTCCGGCGTCTTTGGGCCGATTGTGCCCGCCATTGCCGGGGCGGGGATGATCAAAGGGCTGCTGGCCGGGCTGATTGCCCTCAATGTCATCTCGGCGAAAAGCGATACGGTGATCGTTATCGATCTGATTGCCAGCGGCGTCTTCTACTTCCTGCCCTTTTTCCTTGCGGTCTCGGCGGCAAAAATATTCAAGACCAATGAATATCTGGCGGCAGCGGTCGCGGCCTGCCTGATGTACCCCTCGCTTATCGAGGCGGCAAAAGCGCTGGCGGCGCATCAGGAGGGGGCGGTCAGCGCCTTCTGGCTGCTTAACGCCATCCCGGTTTCCGTCTTTAACTACTCGGCAAGCGTGATCCCGGTGATCTTCTCGGTGCTGGCGCTTAGCTATATCCATCGCTGGGTGGACAGCATTATGCCGGAGGTGCTGAAGACCGTCTTTACGCCAACATTGACGCTGTTCCTCGGTGCGCTGGCGGCGCTGGTGGTGATTGGCCCCATCGGCATCTGGCTCGGCAAAGGGCTGGCGCTGTTTATTGAAGGGCTGTTCAGTATCTCGGCCAGCTTCGCCGGGCTGGTGGTGGGGGCGATTCGCCCGGTGGCGATCCTCACCGGCATGCACCATGCCATGACGCCGATTGCGCTGCAAAACTTCAGCGATCGCGGGTATGACATGCTGATGCCGATGATGTTTATGGCCAATATGGCGATTGCAGGCTCAACCTTTGCCATCTGGCGCTTGAGTAAAGATCGCCAGGAGAAGAGCGTCAGCTTGTCGGCGGCCATTTCGGCGCTGCTCGGCATTACCGAACCGGCGCTGTTTGGTGTCTTAACGCGCTACAAAAAAGCCTTTATCGCCGCCACCGTCGCCAGTTCCCTGGCTTCGGCGTTTATCGCCTTCTTCGGCGTGCGGCTCTACGGCTATATTTTGTCGAGCATCTTCAGCCTGCCAGCCTACATTGGCCCCTACTTTATCTTTGCGCTGTCGGGGGTGGCGATTGCGCTGGTGCTCTCCTTTGCGCTCACCACGCTGCTGCTGGCGAAAGAGGCGCAAAAGTAACTTAACGTCGGTGCGCCAGGCGGCGCACCAGCCTCTCTCCTGCCATCTGTACGCCCTGTACCAGCACCACCAGGATCACCACCGTTCCAACCATCACCTGATCGTTAAAGCGTTGATAACCGTAGCGGATGGCGAGATCGCCCAGTCCGCCGCCGCCAATGACTCCCGCCATCGATGAGAAACCAATCAGCATCACCACCGTTAGCGTAATGCTCGCCAGCAGCGAGGGGAGCGCTTCGGGCAGCAGCGCTTTGCCAATCACATGCCACAGATTGCCACCCATTGAGAGGATCGCTTCGATACGGCCATACTCCACCTCATCAAGGGCGTTTTCCGTTAAGCGCGCAAAGAAGGGAAAGGCGCCGATGGTGATCGGCACAATCGCCGCCGTGCTGCCCAGCGTGGTACCGATCAACAGGCGCGTGAAGGGGATCAGCGCAATCAGCAGCACAATAAAGGGCAGTGAGCGGCCGACATTGACGATGCTGCCGAGTACGGCATTCAGCGTCGGCATCGGTGCCAGGCCATTGCGGCGCGAGATAAATAACAACACGCCAAGCGGCAGGCCAATCAGCACGGTAAAGAGCGCCGCCAGCCCGACCATATAGAGCGTCTCCAGCGTGCCGTTCGCCAGCAGCGGCCAGAGTTCGTCCCAGCTCATGCCACCACGCATAATGGCCTCCCGTTAAAACCGTGGCGGGCAAGAAACGCCTGCTCGCTTTGCGGATCGTGTAACAGCGACTGACGCAGTTTTGATCGCGGCGTCATCAGCAGATCGGCGATTTTGCCATGCTCAATCAGCTCGCCATCCTCCAGCAGCGCCGCGTGATCGCAGAGGGTTTTCACCACCTCCAGCTCATGGGTGATCAGCACAATCGTCAGATTCAGCTTCTGGTTGATATCGGCCAGCAGCGATAGCACCGAAGCGGTGGTTTGCGGATCGAGGGCACTGGTCGCTTCATCGCACAATAGCACCTGCGGCCGGGTAGCCAGCGCGCGGGCGATGCCAACGCGCTGCTTCTGTCCGCCGGAAAGCTGCGAAGGGTAAGCGTGCGATTTGTCGCTCAACCCCACCAGCCACAGCAACTCTTCGATGCGTGACTGGCGCTGCGCTTTCGGCACGCCTGCAATCTCCAGCGGCACGGCGATGTTTTGCGCCACCGTGCGCGCATGAAGGAGGTTGAAGTGCTGGAAAATCATGCCGGTACGCAGGCGGTGCGCGCGCAGCCCGGCGTTATCAAGCCGGGTGATGTCGCAGCCGTCGACGATAATGCGGCCCGCCGTGGGCCGCTCCAGCAGATTAAGGCAGCGGATCAGCGTGCTTTTTCCCGCACCGCTGCGCCCGAGGATGCCGTAGATCGCCCCCTTCGGTACGTGCAGCGAGAGATCCTTTAATGCCGGTCGGCCTGTTCCGGCATAGATTTTACTCAGCCCTTCGATGGCAATCATGACTGCGGCGCAACCGGGATCACCGAACCGTGATAACGCTTGCGAATAAACTCGGCCACCTGCGGTGAGGTGAGATCTTTAGCCAGCGCTTTGATGCGCGGATCGTTGGCAAGCTGTGGCGTGGTGACCAGAATATTGGCGTAGGGGTTATGCTCCGCGCTCTCCAGCCCCAGCGCATCTTTTGCCGGGGTTAGCCCCGCTTCCAGCGCATAGTTGCCGTTGATCACTGCCAAATCGACATCATCCAGCGAGCGCGGGATCTGCGGGGATTCGATCTCAAGGATCTTCAGGTGTTTCGGGTTTTCAGCAATGTTTTTCGGCGTCGCCTGGGTGGTGGCCGGATCGGTAAATTTAGCGTCGAGTTTTATCAACCCCTGGCTTTGCAGCAGAAACAGCGCGCGACTCAGGTTGGTGGGGTTATTGGGTACGGCAACGGTGGCGTTATCCGGCAGTGAAGTAAAGTTTTTGTATTTGCGCGAGTAGATGCCAAGCGGCTCGATATGCACCGTCGCCGCCACGGCAAACGGCTTACCCAGCACCTTTTCCTGATCTTTCAGATAGGGCAGGTGCTGGAAGTAGTTGGCGTCGACGTCGCCATTCGCCAGCAGCTCGTTGGCATTGGCACCGTTGCTCAGCTCGACGATTTGCAGATCGAGTTTCGGATCGAGGGTTTTAATGTAGTTAAGGATCTCGGCGTGCGGCACCGGGTCGGCGGCGACACGTAAGGGAGCGGCCTGGGCGGCGAAGCCCGCCAGCGAGAGAGACAGCGCGGCACCTGCCAGCGTCAATGCGACATATTTCATGGTGTATTCCTTGTAGTTAGGGTCAGGCGATCAGCTGTTCTGTGCGGTTACGCAGCACATCGCGGTAGTAACGTTCCGCCACGTCCGGGTGGGATCGCAGTCGGCCTTTCAGGTAGTTCCAGCCCACATCGCGCAGCAGCGGGTTGAGCGGATCGCTCTCCGGCCCGCGCGCCTCCTGTGCCAGATGAGGGGGGAGGGTGTAGAGCGGCACATTGGCTTCCAGCTGTGCGCCGAGGAAAAAAGCGATGGAGAGCCGCTCGCGATTGGCCGGCGGGGAAACCACCCGGTGCACCGTGGCGCGCAGATAACCATTGGTCGCCAGCTCCAGCAGTTCGCCGATATTGACCACGAAGCTGCCAGCTCGCGGCGCGGCGTCGATCCAGCGATCGGGCGCGACCTCCACCTGTAACCCTTTTTGCTCATCCTGCAGCAGGAAGCTGAGGAAACCGGAATCTTTGTGCGCCCCGACGCCCTGCGCGCTCTGCGTGGCGTGCTGGCCGGGATAGCGGATCAATTTGATGTGCTCGTTGGGCTTGCTGCCATACAGTTCGTCAAACGCATCGGCGGGAAGTTGCAGCGCTTCGGCAAAGGCGCGCAGCAGGCGCAGCGCCATCGATGTCATGGCGCGCTGCCACTCAAGCAGGGCGGGCTTCAGCGTCGGTAAGGCGTCTGGCCATAAGTTTGGCCCCTGTAACCGCCGCCAGCGCGGATCGCTGTCGCTCAGTAACAGCGCCGGGCGCTCGGCGCCGATATCGAACTGCTCACGCCAGTCCGGCTGGCCGCGGGTGATCTCCGATGCGGCGCGGTTGTAGCCGCGAAAGTGGGGCGAGTGGATCATCGCTACCTGCTCTTTTTGCCCCTCGGTGAGAGCGAAAAAGCGGCGCGCTTCCCGCTGCACGGCATTTTGTAAAGCGTCGTCGACGCCGTGATTAATCAGGTAGAAAAAGCCGATGTCGCGCGCGGCGTGGCGCAGGTCGGCGAGGAAGGCATCGCGTTCAGCGCTGCTGGTGTAACGGGCGAGATCGAGAACCGGTAAGGTGGCTGCGTTCACTGTTTTCTCCGCAAATAGTCGATAAAGGGGGATGTGTCAGGTTCGGGATTGGGCGGCAACAACAACGCATGATCTTCTCCTGTTAGCGGGTTTTTACTCAGCTTGCCTCAGGCGAGAAAATTGAACCAATAACCTTCTTTTCTAATTTATGACCGCGCAGGATCATGTGCTTTTGCGAAAAACGCATAACGCGCGCTGCTTGAAATGGCGAAACATCTCCGATAGACTTTTGTTATGTTATAACAAAACAGATGAGTGAATTATGCGACCTGATATCCATCCCCATTACCGCACCGTGGTGTTTCACGACACCAGCGCCAACGAATACTTCAAAGTGGGTTCGACCATCCGAACGGATCGGGAAATTGAACTGGATGGGGTGAAATATCCCTATATCACCATTGAGGTCTCGTCTGCGTCGCACCCTTACTACACCGGTAAGCAGAAAGTGATCTCCAGTGAAGGCAGCGCGGCACGATTCCAGCAGCGCTATGGCCGGTTCTTTAACGATAAGAAGGCGTAAACCATGCAGGTACTCAATTCATTGCGCAGCGCAAAGCAACGCCACCCTGACTGCCAGATTGTCCGGCGCAAGGGGCGTATCTATGTGATTTGCAAATCGAACCCGCGCTTTAAAGCGGTGCAGGGTAAGAAGAAGAGACGTTAAGCGCGAAGCGATGCCAGCGAAGCGCGCTGCTTGCCGTCGGCGGTAAAGTTATCGGCGGCAAGCCAGCGTTGCAGCGCCTGGTCAACGGCGGGCCACTCGCCATCAATAATCGAAAACCAGTCCGTGTCGCGGTTATGTCCCTTACGCACCATCGCCTGGCGAAAGCGCCCCTCAAACTGGAAGCCTAACCGCAGGGCCGCCTGGCGCGACGGTTCATTCAGACTGTGGCACTTCCACTCATAGCGGCGATAGCCGAGCGTGCTGAAGGCGTAACGCATTAACAGCCAGTGCGCTTCCGTTGACGCTGGCGTGCGGCTCAGCAGCGGCGAAAAATGCACGTGCCCCACCTCCATCACCCCATTCTCAGTATCTATACGCATTAGCGCCAGGCTACCGACCGGTTTGCCGGTGCGCAGATCGATCACCGCAAAATGGATGGGATCGCGCAGCGCACAGTTGCTCTCAACCCAGTGGCGATACTCCGCTTCGTTTTGTTCCGGCTCGCGGGTGAGCCAGGTCCAGCTTCGGTTATCCGGCGCCTGCTGGTGCGCCTGAAACAGCGCGGCAGCATGATCGACGCTGAGCGGTTCGAGGCGGCAGAAACGGCCTTCAAAAGTGAGACGTTGCGGAAAAGGGCGGGGCTGCCAGTCGGGCAGGGCCTCGCCGACAGGTTGTTGAAATTGATTCAGCTGGCTCATCATTTCTCCTTGAGGAGGCGGGTGGCGGTCGGTTTTTATCAGACCACAAATCGCAAAGGAGAGATATTCCTGAAAAAGAGGGAGGAGGGGAGAGAAGAGCGTGCCGCGCGGTCAGGCGCGGCAGCATGCGTGCTTAACCGGCAGAGTGCTGAGCCACCGACGCGGTGGGCTGCGCAGATGCCGGGCGGGTGAGGGTATAAATGTCATAAAACGACAGATCGCCCTTACGCGTTATCATCTTTTCCAACTGGGCTTTCTCTTCAGCGCTGACTTTCGGCGACTGCATAATGGCGTCGATCAGGCTTTGCGGCACAAAGCGCGTGTTATACCACTCGCCGTTGTAGCAGACGCGGAAGTCGAGCACGTCGATATCTTCAAAGTGATAGCGCGGGTAGACATCAAAGAAGAAGAAACCGTTCAGAACGATGAAAAGCACCACCAGCAGCCAGACGGAGCCGATAAGGGTGTCGGACATCAGCATCACCGCCAGGGTCGCAAAGAACGCCAGATACATGCCGATAAACAGACCCGGATGGTTGCGAATAAAACTGATGCTGAAGCGCGGTCGGTTGTCCCGTTTCTCGCGCTGGTTGATCTCTTCAATCGTTTCGGTGAGCAGCCGCTGTATTTCTTTCATCTTGGGCCTTTATTGATACTGATTTGCAGGTGGACACGCTATTTTAAGTTGCCGTCCAGTGTGAAAAAAGTAACAGTTCTGCCACAAAAAAAGATAACAGTTACTGCACGGTTGATTCAGCAAGATGTTTGATAATGCGTGCCGGATTGCCGCCGACCACCACATTAGCAGGTACATCTTTCACCACCACCGCGCCGGAGGCGATTACTGCGTTATCGCCGATGGTAACGCCCGGGTTAATTACCGCGCGTCCGCCAATCCACACATTGTGACCAATGTTAACGGGCTTGCCATATTCCACGCCGCTGTTTCGCTCGACAGGATCAAGCGGATGCGTCGCCGTATAGATATGAACGCCCGGGGCCAGCATGCAGTTATCGCCAATATGAATCGGGCAGACATCCAGCATCACGCAATCGAAATTAGCGTAAAAGCTTTCGCCAAGGAAAATATTGTAACCGTAGTCGCAGCGGAAAGTGGGCTCGATATAGGCCCCTTCACTCTGCCCGAGCAGATCGGCAAGAATCGCTTTACGTTCTGCTTTTTCATCCGGGCTGGAGTGATTGTAACGGTGCAGCAGTTGCCGTGCGCGCAGCCGATCGGCGCGCAGAGTGTCGTCGCCCGCCCGGTAGGGAAGACCGGCGATCATTTTCTGTTTTTCATCATTCATTTTTTAGAGTGTACCTGGTACGGAGGTTGAACGATTGACTGTGGCAGAAATAACATCTCTTAACATTGAGAAGAATTAGCGAACAAATTTCCACACCGACGAGGGGATTTTGTCATAAAGCTTATTCATGGTCAGTTCAGCCAGACGATGATCGGCCGCTGAATAAAACACGGTAAGCTCATCGTCGGTCAGTTCGTATTTATTTTTTTCAATAACGCGTTCAAGCGTATCAATTGATTGGCAGCGCCTTAAACGCATCAAATAATCAATTTTTGTTAATGGTTTTTCGGACATGTCTTCACCTTAGTGTTGAAAAATTAACAAGAGTGACTTACTGGATTCGCCTTGCTTACATTGTCGAAACTGCGAAACAGCTTACCGCCTGTTTTACGCCATTTCTGTAAGTCGTGTGTATTAATACCGTAACTGCTGAACAACATAAACGTGTCATCAAGGTATTCGTCGATCAATTCAATCAGTTTATTATCTTTATCGTGCTTAATTTTATAATTCAGCGCGAAGGTTGCAATATGCTCAATCAGCTCATTTAACTGCAGGTTGATGGCTGATGTGGGGTCGTTAACCCATCCATGATGGCTCTCTTCCAGATTGGCGAGGCACTCCTGGTGCAACGATTCGCAGAGAAATTTAAGCTGCGCAATATCATGCCTTTTCGGCGAGTATTCGTCCATAACGCATCCCCTTCTGAGTGGTAATTTTTTTACTAACCAAAGGCTGATTCAGGATGGGAACTTCTGCTCTGACCAGAGACATATGCTGATTTATGTTCGTTGATATAACTATAAGCCACTATGAATAGGATTTCATTGAGCTATCACGAAAAATTACAAATAATATCTCTTCCTGCGGGAAAAGCGGCGCGGCACAGCGAAAAGTAGCGATGCGAATCGTCTCATAAGGCTAAGTCAGTCAGCGGACTGCCTTACAATTCATTAAGTTAGCATGAGTCCGATTATTCCACTTATAAGAATATTTTTCTGCCAGGATTTTTCTGACTTAAAGTAATATTAAGAGAAATTAAGATTATTACTGGAAAATATAGCACATTCGCAAATACACAGTGATTATATGCCTTAATGGTAACGCATAAATTAATCACTTAAACAATAACGTATTTAATGATCCGATGAGTTGGAAAGCACAACGTTGTAAAAAAAGAAAAAGGCCGCTATGCGCGGCCTTTTCTTATATCAGCAGAGAGGATCAGTGCTGTTCAACCTTGTGGCTGTGTTCAACATCTTCGCTGCGGCGGCTGAAGCGGCGGCGAACCACCACAAAGAATACCGGAACAAAGAAGATGGCCAGCACGGTCGCGGTGATCATCCCGCCCATTACGCCTGTACCTACGGCGTTCTGCGCGCCGGAGCCCGCACCGGAACTGATAACCAGCGGCAGTACCCCAAGGATAAACGCCAGCGAGGTCATCAGAATCGGACGCAGACGCATACGGACCGCCTCAAGCGTCGCTTCAATCAGCCCTTTGCCCTCTTTATCCATCAGATCTTTGGCGAATTCGACGATAAGTATCGCGTTCTTCGCCGACAAGCCAATGGTTGTCAGCAGGCCCACCTGGAAGTAAACGTCGTTGCCAAGACCGCGGAACGTCGCCGCGAGCAGGGCACCGATAACGCCAAGCGGAACCACCAGCATCACCGAGAACGGAATCGACCAGCTCTCATAGAGTGCCGCCAGACAGAGGAAGACGACGATCAGCGAAATGGCGTACAGCGCCGGTGCCTGGTTGCCGGAGAGGCGTTCCTGATAGGACATGCCGGTCCAGTCGAAACCGATGCCGGTTGGCAATTTACTCGCCAGTTGCTCCATCAGATCCATCGCTTCACCGGTACTGCGACCCGGTGCAGCCTGGCCCAGCAGTTCCATTGACGGCAGACCGTTGTAACGCTCCAGACGCGGTGAGCCATACTCCCAGTGCGTGGTGGAGAACGCGGAGAAGGGCACCATCTGACCATCCGTTGCGCGCACATACCAGTTGCCAATATCGTTTGGCAGCATGCGGTATTTCGCCTGCGACATAACGTAAACCTTCTTCACACGACCGCGGTCGATAAAGTCGTTCACGTAGCTGCCGCCCCAGGCTGCGCCCAGCGTGGTGTTGATGTCGCTAATCGACACGCCCAGCGCCTGCGCTTTCTCCTGATCGATATCGATCTTGAACTGCGGCGTATCTTCCAGGCCGTTAGGACGCACGCCCACCAGCAGATCCGGATGCTGCGCAATCTCGCCAAACAGCTGGTTACGCGCCTGCGTTAGCTTATCGTGACCGAGGTTAGCCTGGTCAATCAGCTGGAAGTCGAAGCCGGTTGCGGTACCCAGTTCAACAATTGCCGGCAGGTTAAAGGCGAAGACCATCGCATCTTTAATCTGTGAGAAGTGCGCGCTGGCACGACCTGCAATTGCCGGAACTTTGTTCTCTTCACCCGCACGCTCGTCCCAGTTTTTCAGCGAAACGAACGCCAGACCGGTGTTCTGCCCGCGGCCCGAGAAGCCGAAGCCGTTAACGGTAAAGACCGAGTTAACGTTGGCTTTCTCATTCTCCAGATAGTATTTCGTCACTTCGTCCAGCACCTTCTGCGTACGCTCTTGCGTCGCGCCGGCAGGAAGCTGGGCCATGGTCAGAAACACGCCCTGGTCTTCATCAGGCAGGAACGAACTCGGCAGACGGACAAACAGCACCGCCATGCCCGCAACGATAACGATATAGAGCAGCAGATAACGACCGGTGCTGCGCAGGATATTGCCTACGCTGTCGGTGTAGTGGTGCGTGCTCTTATCGAACATGCGGTTAAACCAGCCGAAGAAGCCTTTTTTATGCTCGCCGTGATCGCCTTTGGCGACCGGTTTCAGCATGGTGGCGCAGAGAGCCGGCGTCAGGATCAACGCGACAATCACCGACAGCACCATCGCGGAAACAATGGTAATGGAGAACTGACGATAGATTGCGCCGGTAGAGCCGCCGAAGAAGGCCATCGGAATAAATACCGCCGACAGCACCAGCGCAATACCGACCAGCGCACCCTGAATCTGATCCATCGAACGCCGGGTCGCCTCTTTAGGCGGCAGACCCTCTTCCATCATCACACGTTCGACGTTCTCCACCACCACGATGGCGTCATCCACCAACAGGCCTATCGCCAGCACCATACCAAACATGGTGAGGGTGTTTATCGAGTAGCCGAAGGCGTTAAGAATGGCGAAGGTACCCAGCAGCACCACCGGCACCGCAATGGTCGGGATCAGCGTCGCGCGGAAGTTCTGCAGGAACAGATACATGACCAGGAAGACCAGCACGATCGCTTCAACCAGCGTTTTAACCACTTCGTTAATGGAGATCTTAACGAACGGGGTGGTGTCGTACGGGTAAACCACTTTCAGGCCGTGCGGGAAGAAAGGTTCGAGACCGGCAATGGTTGCGCGTACCGCTTCTGCGGTATCCAGTGCGTTCGCACCGGTTGCCAGTTTGATACCCAGGCCCGCCGCTGGTTGACCGTTGTAGCGTGCGACAACGTCATAGCTTTCGCCGCCCAGCTCAATCTTCGCCACGTCGCGCAGGCGAACCTGCGAGCCATCGCTGTTCACTTTCAGCAGGATTTTGCCAAACTCGTCGGTCGAGGTGAGACGGGTCTGCGCGATGATCGAGGCGTTCAGCTGCTGCCCTTTCACCGGCGGCGTACCGCCCAACTGCCCGGCCGCGACCTGGGCGTTCTGCGCTTTGATAGCCGTGATCACGTCGACTGGCGTCAACTGGAAGTTATTGAGCTTGTTCGGATCCATCCAGATACGCATCGCATACTGCGCGCCGAACAGCTGAACGTCACCCACGCCTTTGGTACGGCTGACCGGATCTTTAATGGTCGCGCCCACATAGTCGGCAATATCTTCCTGCTTCATTGAGCCGTCGGTACTGATCATACCGAGCACCATCAGGAAGCTACTGGATGATTTCTCAACGCTCACGCCCTGTTGCTGCACTTCCTGCGGCAGAAGCGGCATCGCCAGCTGCAGTTTGTTCTGCACCTGAACCTGCGCGATATCCGCATCAGTACCGGAATCAAAGGTGATGGTGATCTGGACCGTACCAGAGGAGTCACTGGTGGAGGACATATAAAGGAGGTTATCGATACCGTTCATGTTCTGTTCGATAACCTGCGTTACGGTGTCCTGCACCGTTTTCGCATCAGCACCCGGGTAAGAAGCGGTGATCTGAACCGCAGGTGGCGCAATCGTTGGATACTGCGCCACCGGCAATTTGAGGATCGATAGCGCCCCCGCCAGCATGATGATAATCGCGATAACCCACGCAAATATGGGGCGATCGATAAAAAACTTAGCCATGTCTTAACGGCTCCTGTTTAAGTTAAGACTTCGGTTGCTCTGACTGGCCGTTGGCCTGGGCTTGCTCTTTTTTGTCAGATGTCACTTCCTGGGCCTTGACCTGCACGCCAGGTTTGACTTTTTGTAACCCTTCGATGATCACGCGATCGCCGCTTTTCAGGCCATCGGTAACCAGCCACTTGTCGCCAATGGCCTGGGTCGCGGTGATATTGCGGATTTCAACTTTGTCGCCTTCACCTACCACCATCGCCGTTGCGTCACCGCGCGGCGTACGGGTCACACCCTGTTGCGGAACCAGCAGGGCGTTCGGGTTAACCCCTTCTTCCAGCTTGGCGCGCACGAACATGCCTGGCAGCAGCGTGTGGTCCGGGTTCGGGAACACGGCGCGCAGGGTAATAGAACCGGTGGTCTGATCGACGGTCACGCCGGAGAACTCAAGGGTACCGGTCTGGTCATACTTCATGCCGTCGTTGGTCACCAGTTCAACTTTCGCTTTGCCGTTATCCTGCTTCAGCGAACCGTTAGCCATCTCCTGCTTGAGGCGCAGGAAATCGTTGCTGGACTGGGTGACATCGACGTAGATCGGGTCAAGCTGCTGCACGGTGGTCAGCGCAGTGGTCTGCCCGCTCTGCACCAGCGCACCTTCGGTAACGGTAGAGGTACCGGTGCGGCCGCTAATTGGGGAGGTGACTTTGGTGTAAGCCAGGTTGATGCGCGCGTTCTCGACCGCAGCTTTTGCGGCGATAACCGTGGCGTTTGCCTGCTGCGCGTCTGCCTGCGCCGTATCGTAATCCTGTTGGCTGATGTACTTGGTGCCTAACAGTTTCTTATAACGGTTCAGGGTCATCTGCGCGATATTCGCCGCCGCCTGCGCTTTGGCTAAATCGCCTTTCGCGCTGTCGTAGGCAGCCTGATAGGTTGCTGGATCAATTTGATAGAGCGAGACACCCGCTTCGACGTCACTGCCTTCGGTGAAGTTGCGCTTCAAAATAATGCCGCTAACCTGCGGACGGACTTCAGCAATGCGATAAGCAGTGGTGCGACCCGGCAGCTCGGTGGTGATCTGCAGAGGTTCTGCTTTCACCGTTACCACGCCGACTTCCGGCGCCTGGCCGGCTCCCTGCTGCTGCTGCGCAGGTTTATCGTCACATCCTGTAAGCGCTAAGCTGCCCGAAAGCATCAGAACGACCGCCAGAGGCGTTAGCCCTCTGTTTATGTTCATAAGTAAACCTCGAGTGTCCGATTTCAAATTGATCAATGGATCAAAGGCCCAAAAACCCATTGCTGCGTTTATATTATGGTCGTGCTATGGTACAAACATTCACAAATGTATGTAAATCTGACTCCTGTAAATTCACCGACATATGGCACGAAAAACCAAACAACAGGCGCTTGAGACGCGACAACACATCCTTGATGTCGCCATGCGGCTGTTTTCCCGGCAGGGCGTTTCATCAACTTCGCTGGCTGAAATTGCGCAGGCGGCAGGAGTAACTCGCGGCGCGATTTACTGGCATTTCAAAAACAAGTCAGATTTGTTTAGTGAAATTTGGGAACTGTCGGAATCCAGTATTGGAGATCTTGAAACTGAGTATCGGGCAAAATTCCCTGGCGATCCACTCTCAGTATTAAGAGAAATTTTGGTTTATATCCTTGAAGCCACCGTTGTCGAAGAGCGGCGTCGCCTGATGATGGAGATCATCTTCCATAAATGCGAGTTTGTCGGCGAAATGGCGGTGGTGCAGGAGGCGCAGCGCGATTTATGCCTGGAAAGTTACGATCGCATTGAAAATACGCTCACTGAATGTATTCAGGCGAAATTATTGCCCGCCAATCTTTTAACCCGCCGTGTCGCGGTGCTGATGCGCGCCTATGTCTCCGGAATTATGGAAAACTGGCTCTTTGCGCCGCAATCTTTCGATCTGAAAAAAGAGGCGCGCGCCTACGTCGCCATCCTGCTGGAGATGTGCCAGTTCTGCCCGACGCTGCGCGACGACGCGCCAGCTCTCAAGGCATAAGCAGTCCGCCAGGATTTCTCCTGGAGGCCGCTCACTCTTCTAGGTAGTTGTCTGCACGCGTGATATTCTTCGCGCGTGGCTACTCCGGCCGCTTTCCCGAACAGACAACGATCGCTCAAATTATGTTGCACACCAATCGCACACCTAACCCGTTCGCAGCATTTGCCGCCGCACTGTTTCTTTTTTTTATCAGCTTCTCAAGCCTGGCGGCATCCGCACAGAGCGGAAGCGATCTGCCTTCGCGCAGCGAAGTGCAGAATCAGCTCGACGCACTCAATAAGCAAAAAGATCACTCCGCGCAGGAGAAGCTGGTTATTCAGGATCTCAACGAGACTCTTGATACGCTGGATAAAATTGATCGCATCAAGCAGGAGACCGCGCTGCTGAAGCAGAAAGTCGCGCAAGCACCGGAACAGCTGCGTCAGGCAACCGAGGCTCTTAACGCGCTGAATGATAAAGACAGCGATGAGGAGACGCGCAAAACCCTTGCCACGCTCTCGCTGCGCCAGCTGGAGTCGCGCGTTTCGCAACTGCTTGAAGATCTGCAAACCGCGCAGAACGATCTCTCCAACTACAACAGCCAACTGGTGTCATTGCAGACACAGCCGGAGCGCGTGCAGAACGCCATGTACAGCGCCTCGCAGCAGTTGCAGCAGATCCGCAACCGCCTGAACGGCACGGTTGCCGGTGAAGGGGCGTTGCGCCCGACGCAGCAAACGCTGTTACAGGCTCAGCAAACCCTGCTCAATGCGCAGATTGAACAGCTGCGCAAAAGCCTGGAAGGCAATACCACCTTGCAGGATACGCTGCAAAAGCAGCGGGATTATGTCACTGCAAACAGTAACCGCCTCGAACACCAGCTTCAGTTATTGCAGGAAGCAGTTAACAGCAAACGCCTGACGCTGACAGAAAAAACGGCGCAGGAGGCGGTAACGCCGGATGATACCGCGCGCATTCAGGCGAACCCGTTGGTGAGCCAGGAGCTGGAGATCAACCACCAGCTTAGCCAGAAGCTGATTGAAGCCACCGAAAGCGGCAATGCGCTGGTGCAGCAGAACATCAAAGTGAAAAACTGGCTTGACCGCGCGCTGCAATCCGAGCGCAATATTAAAGAACAAATTTCGGTGCTGAAGGGGAGCCTGCTGCTGTCGCGCATCCTCTATCAGCAACAGCAAACGCTGCCCTCAGCCGATGAGCTTGAGGATATGACCAACCGCATTGCGGATCTGCGTCTCGAGCAGTTCGACATCAACCAGAAGCGTGACGCGCTGTTCCAGAACGAGAATTTCGTCGCCAAACTGGAAGAGGGCCACCAGAGCGAAGTCAACGACGAAGTGCACGACGCGCTGTTGCAGGTGGTCGATATGCGCCGTGAGTTGCTCGATCAACTGAACAAGCAACTTGGCAATCAGTTGATGATGGCCATTAACCTGCAGGTCAATCAGCAGCAGTTGATGAGCGTATCGAAAAGCTTGCAAGAGATCCTGACCCAGCAAATCTTCTGGGTGAACAGCAACAAGCCGATGGACTGGGAGTGGTTCAAAGCCTTCCCGCAAACGCTGCGCGATGAGGTCAAAGGCACCCACATTACCGTCAACTGGGAAAAAGCGCTGCCGGCGGTGGCGATCGCGTTTCTCGCCGGGCTGCCGCTATTACTGATTGCCGGACTGATCCGCTGGCGTCTGCGCTGGCTGAAAAACTACCAGGCGAAGCTGGCGGAGCAGGTCGGGCAGCTACGCAGCGACAGCCAGTTGCATACGCCAAAAGCGATCCTCATCGATCTGATCCGCGCCTTGCCGATCTGCCTGCTTATCCTGGCGGCGGGGCTGATTCTGCTGACCATGCAGCTCAATATTAGCGAGCTGCTGTGGGCATTCAGTAAGAAGCTGGCGCTCTTCTGGCTGGTCTTTGGCCTGTGCTGGAAAGTGCTGGAGAAAGAGGGCGTTGCCGTTAACCACTTTGGTATGCCAGCGCAGCTGACCAGCCACTGGCGGCGGCAGATTGTGCGTATCAGCCTTGCGCTGCTGCCGCTCCATTTCTGGTCGGTGGTCGCGGAGCTGTCGCCGCTGCATCTGATGGATGACGTGCTCGGGCAGTTTGTCATTCTGCTGAACCTGCTGGTGATCACCGCGCTGGTGTGGCCGATGTTCCGCGAAAGCTGGCACGATAAAGAGTCCCACGCGCTGCGCCTGGTCACCGTTACGGTGCTGGCGATTGTGCCGATTGCCTTAATGGTGCTCACCGCCACCGGTTACTTCTACACCACGCTGCGCCTTGCCGGGCGCTGGATTGAAACTGTCTATCTGGTGATTATCTGGAACCTGCTCTACCAGACGGTGCTGCGCGGGCTGAGCGTAGCGGCGCGGCGTATTGCCTATCGCCGTGCGCTGGCGCGTCGCCAGAATATGGTAAAAGAGGGCGCGGAAGGTGCCGAGCCGCCGGAAGAGCCGACCATTGCGCTGGAGCAGGTTAACCAGCAGACACTGCGCATCACCATGCTGGTGATGGTGGCGCTGTTTGGCGTGGTCTTCTGGGCGATTTGGTCAGACTTGATCACCGTGTTTGCCTACCTCGACAGCATTACGCTGTGGCACTACAACGGCACCGAAGCGGGGGCTGCGGTGACCAGGAGCGTCACCCTCGGCAGCCTGCTGTTTGCGATTATCGCCTTTGTGGTAGCCTGGGCTCTGATCCGCAACTTGCCGGGTCTGCTGGAGGTGTTAGTCCTGTCGCGGCTCAATATGCGCCAGGGCTCCTCCTACGCCGTCACCACCATTCTGAACTACGTCATTATCGCAGTCGGAGCGCTAACGGTCTTCGGATCGCTTGGCGTCTCGTGGGATAAGTTGCAGTGGCTGGCGGCGGCGTTGTCGGTCGGTCTCGGCTTCGGGTTGCAGGAGATCTTCGGTAACTTTGTCTCCGGCCTGATTATCCTCTTTGAGCGCCCGGTGCGTATCGGCGATACCGTCACCATCGGTACCTTCTCCGGCACGGTCAGCAAGATCCGTATTCGTGCGACAACCATCACCGACTTCGATCGCAAAGAGGTGATTATCCCGAACAAGGCCTTTGTGACCGAGCGGCTGATCAACTGGTCGCTCTCCGATACCATCACCCGCGTGGTGATCCGTATCGGTGTGGCCTACGGCTCCGATCTGGAGAAAGTGAAGAAGGTGCTGCTGAAAGCGGCAATGGATCACCCGAAAGTGATGCACGACCCGGAACCGGCGGTCTTCTTTACCACCTTCGGGCCGAGCACGCTGGATCACGAGCTGCGTCTCTATGTGCGTGAACTGCGCGATCGCAGCTATACGGTGGATGAGCTTAACCGCACCATCGATCGCATGTGCCGGGAAAACGATATCAATATCGCCTTCAACCAGCTCGAAGTGCACCTGCGCAATGAGAAGGGCGATGAGTTAACGGAAGTGAAGCGCGAGATCAAGGGCGACGATCCGACCCCTGAAGCGCCTTAATAGTTAGCCCCTCTTCCTCAGGGAAGGGGGGCGGCTAGCTGTAACTGCTTCTGTTCAAAATCCCGTTTGACGATCTCCAGCGCTTTTAACACCAGATCGGGGGCGATCTCATGCTGTTCAAGCAGCATAATCAGATCGACCGCCAGCTTGACCTCATCCGGGGCATTTTCCAGCGACATCTTCTCTCCTTGGTTAACGGGTTAAACGTGCCAGCACGCGCTCAATATTCTCCAGCGCTTTGCGACAGCGGCCGAGCCGGACATCCAGTGCCTCCACCTCTTTATGCAGCTTCTGCTGTTCGGCAAGTGTAGTAACCGACGCTAAACGTACGTTACGCTCGTTTTTCATCGCCTGCAGGCGGCGCTCATACTCCTGATGCTGCAAGCGCCGCCGCTGCCAGCGCGTAATGCCGGGCGAGGCGTGATCCCACTGGCGCAGCGGCCAGACGGCGCTTTCCCGCGTCAGCGCGGCGATTTGTGCGGTTAAATGCTCCGCAAGCCAGAGCGCCTGCGGCAGATGGTTACGCGCCACGGTCTCGCGCAACGCGGCCAGGTTTTTATCCGTCTCATTAAGATAAGCACGCATGCGCGTATCTTTTGTCTGAAAAAGATGGCGGTCAAAACGGGCGCTGACGGTGAAGTGATCCGCCAGCGGCGCGGCCTGCTGGCGTAACCGGGCGAGTTGCTGCTCGAGCCTCTCTAAAAGCGCGTCGCTTTTCATCTCTCATTCCCTCTTTTTCACGGCGATTATGGTACATTAGCCGCTTATTCCGGCAACGATTAGCACTATGCAACGCACTATTTTAATCATCATTGGCTGGCTGGCGGTAGTGCTCGGCACCCTGGGTGTCGTTTTGCCCGTTTTACCGACCACGCCTTTTATTCTGCTGGCCGCCTGGTGTTTTGCCCGATCGTCGCCGCGTTTTCATCACTGGCTGCTCTACCGCTCCTGGTTTGGCAGCTACCTGCGGCACTGGCAGCAGTATCGCGCCATGCCGCCCGGCGCAAAGCCGCGCGCGATTGTTATTACGCTTTTGACCTTCGCGGTCTCACTCTATTTCGTGAAGATGATGTGGGTGCGCGTTTTGCTGCTGATCATCCTTGCGTGTCTGCTGATTTTCCTGTGGCGGATACCGGTGGTTGATGCAAAGCAACAAAAAACCTAATGCGCTGCGATGGCAGTTGCAATTCTCGCTCACTGCCAGTAAATTCGAGCGTTTTCGAGCACGGGGTCGACTGGTTAAAGCGTAACCAGGGGCCAATTGAGCCTTTCTCGTACGTCCCGTGAGTAATACCGTTTCTATCAGGCAAATATCCATGACAGCGACTGCGCAGCAGCTTGAATTTCTCAAAAACAGCATCAAAAGCATTCAGGATTACCCGAAGCCGGGCATCCTGTTCCGTGATGTCACCAGTTTGCTGGAAGACCCGAAGGCGTACGCCCTCAGCATTGAACTGCTGGTTGAGCGTTACAAAAACGCCGGGATCACTAAAGTTGTTGGTACCGAAGCGCGTGGCTTCCTGTTCGGCGCGCCGGTGGCGTTAGGCCTCGGCGTTGGCTTTGTGCCGGTGCGTAAGCCGCGTAAATTGCCGCGTGAAACCATCAGCGAGAGTTATGAGCTGGAGTATGGCACCGATCAGTTAGAGATCCATGTCGATGCGATCCAGCCTGGCGACACCGTGCTGGTGGTCGACGATCTGCTGGCAACCGGCGGCACCATCGAAGCGACGGTGAAACTGATCCGCCGTCTGGGTGGCGAAGTCACCGACGCGGCGTTCATTATCAATCTGTTCGACCTGGGCGGCGAAGAGCGCCTGAAAAAACAGGGTGTTACTAGCTACAGCCTGGTCTCGTTCCCGGGGCATTGATCCCGCGTACCTTCATCCCTCACGCCTGAGGGATGAAGTGCATTCTCAGCCGATGCTGTGTTAGCATTACCCCTCGTGAATCCACCTTCCAGCGTTTCAGAGCCTGCCAATGAGTTATCAGGTCTTAGCCCGAAAATGGCGACCGCAAACTTTTGCTGACGTCGTCGGCCAGGAGCATGTGCTGACCGCACTGGCGAACGGCTTAACATCAGGACGCATTCATCATGCGTATCTGTTCTCCGGCACCCGCGGCGTCGGAAAAACCTCTATTGCCCGTTTGCTGGCGAAGGGGCTTAACTGCGAAACCGGCATTACGGCGACACCGTGCGGTGTCTGCGATAACTGCCGTGAAATCGAGCAGGGCCGCTTTGTCGATCTGATTGAGATCGACGCCGCGTCGCGCACCAAAGTGGAAGATACCCGCGATCTGCTGGACAACGTCCAGTACGCGCCGGCGCGTGGCCGCTTCAAAGTCTATCTGATTGACGAAGTGCACATGCTCTCGCGTCACAGCTTCAACGCATTGTTGAAAACCCTTGAAGAGCCGCCCGCGCACGTTAAATTCCTGCTGGCGACCACCGATCCGCAAAAACTGCCGGTCACCATTCTTTCCCGCTGCCTGCAGTTCCATCTTAAAGCGCTGGATGTCGATCAGATCCGCACCCAGCTTGAACATATTCTCGCTGACGAGAAGATCGAATCTGAGCCGCGCGCGCTGCAACTGCTGTCGCGCGCTGCCGACGGCAGCCTGCGTGATGCCCTGAGCCTGACCGATCAGGCGATCGCCAGCGGCAACGGCCAGCTTTCCGCTGCGGTAGTCAGCGCCATGCTCGGCACGCTGAATGACGATCAGGCGCTCTCATTGGTGGAAGCGGTGATTGCCGCCAACGGCGAGCGGGCAATGGCGCTGGTGCATGACGCCGCCTCGCGTGGCGTCGAGTGGGACGCGCTGCTGCTGGAGATGCAGAGCCTGCTGCACCGCATCGCCATGGTTCAGCTCACCCCGGCGGCACTCGGCAGCGATATGGCATCGGTGGAGCACCGTCTGCGCGAACTCGCGCGCACCGTGCCGCCTGCCGATATTCAGCTCTACTACCAGACGTTGCTGATTGGCCGCAAAGAGTTACCCTTCGCCCCCGACAGACGCATGGGCGTTGAGATGACTTTACTGCGCGCGCTGGCGTTCCACCCGCGCGCGCCGCTGCCTGCCCCAGAGGTGCAGCAAGCCTCGTTTGCGCCGGTCGCACCGACAGCGGTGATGTCGCCGCAGCAGGTGGCTCCTGCACCGCAGGCGCAGCCCGCCCCCCAGCAAGATGTTCCGCTGCCGCCCTCCACCAGCCAGGTGCTGGCGGCGCGCAGACAGCTGCAGCAGGCGCAGGGAGCAGACAAAGCAAAAAAGAGTGAACCGGCAGCCGCAACCCGCGCGCGGCCGGTGAGTAACGCCGCGCTGGAGAGGCTCGCCTCTGTCACCGAGCGCGTACAGTCCCGCCCGGCGGCAGTAACGGCCGACAACAAGCCGGTGAAAAAAGAGGCCTATCGCTGGAAAGCGACCACCGTCGTTGAGACGGTAAAAGAGGTCATCGCCACGCCAAAAGCGCTGAAAAAGGCGCTTGAGCACGAGAAAACGCCGGAGCTGGCGAAGAAGCTGGCGGAAGAGGCGATCGAGCGCGACGCGTGGGCAAAAGAGGTGAGTCTGCTGAAATTGCCTAAACTGGTCGAGCAGGTGGCGCTGAATGCCTGGAAAGAGCAGGATGGCGCGCGCATCTGCCTGCATCTTCGCAGCGCCCAGCGCCATCTCCATTCGCCCGGCGCGGTGAAGACGCTCGGCGAGGCGCTTAGCGAATTGCACGGTTCGACGGTTGAACTGACTATTATTGAAGATGATAATCCGGCGGTGCGTACGCCGCTGGAGTGGCGTCAGGCAATCTATGAAGAGAAGCTCGCGCAGGCGCGCGAGTCGATTATTGCGGATAGCAATATCCAGACCCTGCAGCGCTTTTTCGATGCGGATCTGGATGAAGAGAGCATCCGCCCCCTTTGACAGGAAGAGCGATACTTCCCGTTTTCAACCCTGAATGTGACTTATCAACCTGGTCAGTCACCACAGCTAAAGAGAGAAGCCTATGTTTGGAAAAGGCGGTCTGGGTAACCTGATGAAACAGGCCCAGCAGATGCAAGAAAAGATGCAGAAAGTGCAGGAAGAGATCGCGCAGCTGGAAGTGACCGGCGAATCAGGCGCGGGTCTGGTGAAAGTGACCATCAACGGCGCGCATAACTGCCGTCGCGTGGAGATCGATCCGAGCCTGCTCGAAGACGACAAAGAGATGCTGGAAGATCTGGTCGCCGCTGCATTCAACGATGCTGCACGCCGCATTGAAGAGACGCAGAAAGAGAAGATGGCCTCTGTCTCTTCCGGTATGTCCCTGCCGCCAGGCTTTAAGATGCCGTTCTGATGCAAACCAGTCCGCTGTTAACGCAGCTTATGGAAGCGTTGCGCTGTCTGCCGGGCGTTGGCCCGAAGTCGGCGCAGCGCATGGCATTTACGCTGCTGCAGCGGGATCGCAGCGGCGGCATGCGCCTCGCGCAGGCGCTCACCCGGGCGATGTCGGAGATTGGTCACTGCGCGGATTGCCGCACCTTCACCGAGCAGGAGGTGTGCAACATCTGCACCAACCCGCGACGTCAGGAAAACGGTCAAATCTGCGTGGTGGAAAGCCCGGCGGACATCTACGCCATTGAGCAAACGGGGCAGTTTTCCGGTCGCTACTTTGTGCTGATGGGCCACCTGTCGCCGCTGGATGGTATCGGGCCGGATGATATCGGTCTCGACCGGCTCGAGCAGCGCCTCGAATCTGAAAAGATTCAGGAGGTGATCCTCGCCACCAACCCGACGGTGGAAGGGGAGGCGACCGCCAACTATATTGCCGAGCTGTGCGGGCAATATGGCGTGGAAGCCAGCCGTATCGCCCACGGCGTGCCGGTGGGCGGCGAGCTGGAGATGGTGGATGGCACCACGCTTTCCCACTCTCTCGCCGGGCGTCACAAGATTCGTTTTTAACCAGACGGGGGCAGAAATTTTTGCCTCCGCTTGAAATTCCCCGCCGTTATCCCCACTTCTCCCTCAACGCTTTTTCCACCTTGTAAATGGCATTGTTGAGGTTTTCCCAATGAAAGGACAAGAAACACGTGGCTTCCAGTCAGAAGTAAAACAGCTTCTGCATTTGATGATCCACTCTCTTTATTCCAACAAAGAAATCTTCCTGCGTGAGCTTATCTCCAACGCCTCGGATGCGGCGGATAAACTGCGTTTCCGCGCGCTCTCCAAACCCGATCTTTATGAAGGCGACGGCGACCTGCGCGTGCGCGTCTCCTTTGATAAAGAGAAACGTACCCTGACCATCGCCGATAACGGTATCGGTATGAACCGCGATGAAGTGATTGACCATCTGGGGACAATTGCTAAATCCGGCACCAAAGCCTTCCTCGAGTCGATGGGTTCCGACCAGGCGAAAGATAGCCAGCTGATCGGCCAGTTCGGCGTGGGTTTCTACTCGGCATTTATCGTTGCCGACAAAGTGACCGTTCGCACCCGCGCAGCGGGCGAAAGCGCTGAAAACGGTGTCTTCTGGGAATCGGAAGGCGCGGGCGAATACACCGTGGCCGATATCACCAAAGCCGATCGCGGTACCGAGATCACCCTGCATCTGCGCGAAGGGGAAGATGATTTCCTCAACGACTGGCGCGTGCGCTCCATCATCAGCAAATACTCCGACCATATCGCGCTGCCGGTTGAGATCGAAAAACAGGAAGAGAAAGACGGCGAAACCGTTGTTACCTGGGAGAAGATCAACAAAGCGCAGGCGCTGTGGACGCGTAACAAGTCTGAAATCAAAGATGACGAGTACAACGAGTTCTACAAACATATCTCCCATGATTACAGCGATCCGCTGATCTGGAGCCATAACCGCGTTGAAGGGAAGCAGGAGTACACCAGCCTGCTCTATATCCCGTCGCAGGCACCGTGGGATATGTGGAACCGCGATCACAAGCACGGCCTGAAACTCTACGTGCAGCGCGTCTTTATCATGGACGAAGCCGAGCAGTTTATGCCGAACTACCTGCGTTTCGTGCGCGGGCTGGTCGACTCCAACGATCTGCCGCTCAACGTCTCCCGTGAAATTCTGCAGGACAGCAGCGTCACCCGCAGCCTGCGCACCGCGCTGACCAAACGCGTGCTGCAGATGCTGGAAAAACTGGCGAAAGATGACGCGGAAAAATACCAGACCTTCTGGCAGCAGTTCGGCCTGGTGCTGAAAGAGGGGACCGGCGAAGACAGCGGCAACCTGGAAACCATCGCCAAACTGCTGCGTTTCGCCTCCACGCACAACGACTCCTCCGCGCAGACCGTGTCGCTGGAAGAGTACGTCTCGCGCATGAAAGAGGGCCAGGAGAAGATCTACTTCATCACCGCCGACAGCTACGCCGCGGCGAAGAGCAGCCCGCACCTTGAGCTGCTGCGTAAGAAAGGCATCGAAGTACTGCTCCTTTCCGACCGCATTGATGAGTGGATGATGAGCTACCTGACCGAGTTCGACGGTAAGCCGTTCCAGTCTGTGGCGAAAGCCGATGCCTCGCTGGACAAGCTGGCTGACGAAGTGGATGAGTCCACCAAAGAAGCGGAAAAAGCGCTGGAGCCGTTTGTTGAGCGTGTGAAAACTCTGCTCGGCGAGCGCGTGAAAGAGGTGCGTCTGACTCACCGTCTGACCGACACGCCGGCAGTTGTGGTCACCGATGCTGATGAGATGAGCACGCAGATGGCGAAGCTGTTTGCCGCTGCTGGTCAGAGCGCGCCGGAAGTGAAATACATCTTCGAACTGAACCCGGATCACGCGCTGGTGAAACGCGCGGCGGATACCCAGGACGAAGGCCAGTTTAACCAGTGGGTTGAACTGCTGCTGGACCAGGCGCTGTTCGCCGAACGCGGTACGCTGGAAGATCCAAACCAGTTTATTCGCCGCATGAACCAGCTGCTGGTTTCGTAAGCAGCCACAGGGAGGCCACCGCGCCTCCCTTTTTTATTCCCGCTTTTGCCGGTTAAGAAAAAGGTAGCATTACCGTTTCAGCGTCCGCGCCTTTCTTGAGCCTGCCTCCTCTTGATGGTATCTTTTAGCGCTTTTGAAAAATTGAACCAACATTTGAGGGGATTTTCGCAATGCGTATTATTCTGCTGGGCGCTCCGGGCGCAGGTAAAGGAACTCAGGCGCAGTTCATCATGGAGAAATACGGTATTCCGCAAATCTCTACGGGTGATATGCTGCGTGCCGCAGTGAAATCTGGCAGCGAGCTGGGTAAACAGGCGAAAGATATCATGGACGCTGGCAAGCTGGTCACCGACGAGCTGGTTATTGCGCTGGTGAAAGAGCGTATCGCCCAGGAAGATTGCCGCAACGGCTTCCTGCTGGACGGTTTCCCGCGCACCATTCCGCAGGCGGATGCGATGAAAGAAGCCGGCATCAACGTCGATTTCGTGCTGGAATTCGCCGTACCGGACGAGCTGATTGTCGATCGTATCGTTGGTCGTCGCGTTCACGCCGCCTCTGGCCGCGTTTACCACATCAAATACAACCCGCCGAAAGAGGAAGGGAAAGATGATGTGACCGGCGACGAGCTGACCACCCGTAAAGACGATCAGGAAGAGACCGTGCGTAAGCGCCTGGTCGAATACCATCAGCTGACGGCTCCGCTGATCGGTTACTATCAGAAAGAAGCGGAAGCGGGTAACACCCGGTACGTTAAAGTTGACGGCACCAAAGCGGTTAGCGACGTACGCGCTGAGCTGGAAAAAATCCTCGGGTAATTTCCATTTCCCCCGGCTATATGCTGGGGGAAACTATCAATCACAGCAATTGGTTCCGTTTACCCGCTTTTCGGCTACAATAATCAACCAGTTAAATGGTTAAGAGGCGCGAATGAGTCAGGCAAAAACGGGCATTTTGTTGGCCAATCTCGGCACCCCCGATGCACCCACCCCCCAGGCCGTTAAACGGTATCTGCGGCAGTTCTTAAGCGACAGACGCGTGGTCGATGCGCCCCGCTTGCTGTGGTGGCCGCTGTTACGCGGCGTGATCCTGCCTATTCGTTCTCCCCGCGTGGCGAAACTCTACAAATCCGTCTGGATGGAAGAGGGCTCACCCTTGATGGTCTACAGCCGCAGGCAGGAAAAAGCCCTGGCGGCGCGTTTGCCGGGTGTTCCCGTCGCGCTCGGCATGAGCTACGGTTCACCGTCGCTGGAGAGCGCGGTCGAGGCGCTGATGGCGCAGGGCGTTGAACATATCGTTGTGCTTACGCTCTACCCGCAATACTCCTGCTCGACGGTTGCCGCCGTCTGGGATGAGCTGGCGCGTATTCTCGGCAAAAAACGCTTTATCCCCGGCATCTCCTTTATTCGCGACTACGCCGATAACGCAGACTACATCGCAGCGTTAGCTAACAGCGTGCGCGCCTCGTTTGCGCAGCATGGCGAACCGGATCTGCTCCTGCTCTCCTATCACGGCATTCCGCAGCGTTACGCCGCGCAGGGGGATGACTACCCGCAGCGCTGCCGCGATACCACCCGTGAGCTGGTTTCCGCTCTCGACCTGCCGCCGGAGAAGGTGATGATGACCTTCCAGTCGCGTTTTGGCCGCGAACCGTGGCTGACGCCTTACACCGATGAGACGCTGAAAATGCTCGGTGAGAAGGGCGTGAAGCACATTCAGGTGATGTCACCGGGCTTTGCCGCCGACTGTCTGGAGACGCTGGAGGAGATCGCCGTGCAGAACCGCGAGTTCTTCCTCGAAGCCGGGGGCGAAAAGTATGAATACATTCCTGCGCTGAATGATTCACCGGAGCATATTGAGATGATGGTCAACTTAACGGCCAAATATCGCTGATCGCTGCGCGGGCCGAGTGTGATACCATGCACGGCCCGAATGTATTGCACGTAGCACAAAGATGAAATTTCCCGGTAAACGTAAGTCCAAACACTATTTCCCCGTCAACGCCCGCGACCCCTTATTGCAGCAAATCCAGCCTGAGAGCGAAACCGGCACCAGCTGGGTGGTCGGCATCGACCAGACGCTGGTGGATATCGAAGCGAAAGTGGATGATGCGTTTATCGCACGTTTCGGCCTCAGTGCTGGTCATTCGCTGGTGATCGCCGATGATGTCGCCGAAGCGCTCTATCAGGAACTGGTGAGCAATAATCTGATTACCCACCAGTTTGCGGGCGGCACCATTGGCAACACCCTGCACAACTACTCGGTGCTGGCCGATGACCGCTCAGTTTTGCTGGGCGTGATGTGCGATAACGTGCAAATCGGCGGTTACGCTTACCGTTACCTCTGCAACACCTCCAGCCGTACCGATCTTAACTACCTGCAGGGCGTTGAGGGTGCAATTGGCCGCTGCTTTACGCTGGTCAGCGACAGCGGTGAGCGCACCTTCGCCATCAGCCCCGGTCATATGAACCAACTGCGCCCGGAAAGTATTCCCGAAGAGGTGATTGCTGGTGCCTCCGCGCTGGTGCTCTCCTCCTATTTAGTGCGCTGTAAACCCGGTGAACCGATGCCGGAGGCGACCATGCAGGCGGTGGCCTATGCCAAAAAGCACAATGTGCCGGTGGTGCTGACGCTGGGTACCAAATACGTTATCGCTGACAACGTGCCGTGGTGGCGCGACTTCCTCAAAGAGAACGTCTCGATTCTGGCGATGAATGAAGAGGAGGGGCACGCCCTGACCGGTGAGAGCGATCCGCTGATGGCGGCGGATAAAGCGCTGGACTGGGTCGATCTGGTGCTCTGCACCGCCGGGCCTGTCGGCTTATATATGGCGGGCTTTACCGAAGATGAGGCGAAGCGCAAAACCCAGCACCCGCTGCTGCCGGGCGCGATTGCTGAATTTAACCAGTATGAGTTTAGCCGTGCGATCCGCCATAAGGATTGCGAGCATCCGCTGCGCATCTACTCCCATATCGCCCCTTATATGGGCGGGCCTGAGAAGATCATGAACACCAACGGCGCAGGCGATGGCGCGCTGGCGGCGCTGCTGCATGACATTACCGCTAATAACTATCACCGTAACAACGTGCCAAACTCCAGTAAGCATAACTTTAGCTGGCTGACCTACTCGTCGCTGGCGCAGGTGTGTAAATATGCGAACCGCGTCAGTTACCAGGTGCTGAACCAGCACTCCCCGCGCTTAACCCGCGGCCTGCCGGAGCGGGAAGATAGCCTCGAAGAGGCGTACTGGGAGCGTTAAGGAAAGGCCGGTAACGACGCCGCTGAAACGGCCCAGGCCGGATAAGCGTGAGCGCCATCCGGCATTCTCACCGCGTCACCCTTGCCGGATGGCGGCTCCGCCTTATCCGGCCTACAAAAGCGTAGCCCGCTGGAACGGCGTAGGCCGGATAAGCGCCAGCGCCATCCGGCATTCTCACCGCGGCACCGATTGCCGGATGGCGGCTATGCCTTATCCGGCCTACAAAAACGGAGCCCGCTGAAACGGCGTAGGCCGGATAAGCGCCAGCGCCATCCGGCAATCTATCAGCGATACCGACTTTGCTTTTATCTCTAATATGACAGCGAGGGTGTTGTGTCCCCGCTGAAATCGGCGAAACGAAGCGGGAATGACAAGGTCTGGACGCCATGGATGGCGGACAGAGGCGAACCGAGACAGGATGTCGAGTCGAGCCGGCCGCAGTCAGGCACGCGGGAGGTGAGCGCAGTGCGCAGCACCGATTTCCTCGCGGGGCCGCGGGGATTGATAAGGGGAGCGCGGCCGCTTCCCTTATCCCGTTCACCGCATAAGAGGTTAATGAAACACCCGAACGCCTGGTGAACGGAACGATCCCACCAATGCAACATGCCAGGCCAATTGCCGGATGGCGCGTACCGCTTATCCGGCCTACGCGGTTTCCGCGGCTTCATTTCCTGCTGGCGTATTCGCCAGGATATTCAACATCGTGTTGGCGATCTCGCGCTCACCCATCACCACCTGGTTTGCACCGCGTTCGCTGATGTAATCCACCTCATCGTCATAATGGGCGCGGGCGATAATCTCAATGTTCGGGCACTTCTCGCGCGCGGTGGCGACAATCTCACCCGCTTCATAACCGTTCGGGATGGTCAACAGCAGCCAGCGGGCGCAATCCAGATGCGCAAGATTCATAATCTCTTCATTCGCCGCATTCCCCAGCACCGCGCGGATACCGCGCTCGCGCAGCTCATCCACCCGCGTGCGCGAGGTTTCAATCACCACCAGCGGAATGCCCTGGGCAATCAGTTTCTCGCCGAGCAGGCTGCCGACACGGCCAAAGCCGACCAGCAGCGCATGGTTGCAGATATCAACCGGGATCTGCTTCTCATCTTCCGTCGCCTCTTCCAGCGTCTGCTCCTCCAGCGTCTCGGTCTTATCGAGATACTTCTCCAGAATGGTAAACAGGATTGGGTTGAGCATAATCGACAGGATCGCCCCTGCCAGCACCAGGTTTTGCCCCTCCTGCGGCAGCAGATCCAGCGCCATCCCCAGCCCTGCAAGAATAAAGGCGAACTCACCAATCTGCGCGAGGCTGGCGGCGATGGTTAATGCGGTGCGCGGCGAGTGGCCAAACATGCGCACCAGCAGAAAAGCCGCCGCCGATTTACCAAAGACAATGATTGCCAGGGTTGCCAGCACCGCCAGCGGCTGATCGACCAGGATCATCGGATCGAAGAGCATGCCGACGGATACGAAGAAGAGCACGGCAAAAGCGTCGCGCAGCGGCAGGGTGTCGTGGGCCGCGCGGTGGCTCAACTCGGACTCATTAAGCACCATGCCAGCGAAGAAAGCGCCGAGAGCGAAGGAGACATCAAACAGCTCGACCGCGCCGAAAGCGATACCGAGCGCCAGCGCCAGCACCGAAAGAGTAAAGAGTTCTCGGGAGCCGGTCGCGGCACTGCGTGCCATGATCCACGGCACCAGGCGGCGGCCAACGAGCATCATAATGGCGATAAAGGCCACCACTTTACCGATGGTGATGCCCATATCTACCGCCAGCGAGGCGAGGCCGACGTTACCTTTTTCCATCATGCCCGCCACCGCTGGCAACAGCACCAGCGTTAACACCATCACCAGGTCTTCAACGATCAGCCAGCCGATGGCAATCTGCCCGCGCTGGCTATCTACCAGCTGTCGCTCCTCAAGGGCGCGCAGCAGCACAACGGTACTGGCGGTTGAGAGACAGAGACCAAAGACGATGCCGGTCATCAGCGACCAGCCAAGCCCGGCAGAGAGCGCCATACCCAGCAGCGTCGCCACGGCTATCTGTGCGATCGCGCCGGGAATGGCGATGGCCTTTACCGCCATCAAATCCTTCAGGGAGAAGTGCAGGCCGACGCCGAACATCAGCAGGATCACGCCCAGCTCTGCGAGTTCAGGTGCCAGTTTGGTGTCCGCCACAAAACCTGGCGTAAACGGCCCCGATAACACGCCCGCTAATAAGTAGCCCACCAGAGGGGAAATGCGCAGTTTGTTGGCAATCATGCCGAGGATAAAAGCGAGCACAAGCCCGCCGACAATGGTGGTAATAAGCGGTGTGGCGTGATGCATTCCGTCTCCTTTCGTTGATGCGTGGATCCCACGGTCGTCGACCGATAGCTAAGTAACAGTTTATGACAATTTTGCCGGTCGCGTTTGTTAATAATTGTTGAATTATGAAGAAAACAGCAATCTGGATGAAAAAAATGTCCAACCGGCTCTGTCATAACATAATTAAGGTCACTGACGCAGATTTAAAGGTTAGGCGGCTTATGAAACCAGGGCTTTCCCCATGCAGAAAGGCAGGGAAGTCAGGGTGATGGTGAGCGAATATGGTGATCATCCTGTGCAAACAGGGGAAGATGCGCTTTCTGCCTGGTCATTCAATGCAACCGCGCATCGCTACGCTTATTGCGCTCACGCCTCTGCAAGATTCGGGTTACGCCATTTTTGCGAAGAGTGAAGACGCTGGCGGGAAATAGAAAATAACGCGCAAAAAAAGTTGCCCATCAAAGTCACCAGAACTTATTTGTCTATTATTGACGAGCGCTGTATTTTCTCCTTTCACCAATGGGGTCAGGGAGAGAAGCATGAGCGTGTTAAAAAAGAGCATTACGCTGAGCCTGCTGGCGGCGATGGGCGCATTAAGCCTGCCGGCGCAGGCTTACGAGCAGGATAAAACCTATAACATCACCATCCTGCACACGAACGACCACCACGGTCACTTCTGGCGCAGCGAGTATGGCGAATATGGCCTCTCGGCGCAGAAGACGCTGGTGGACGGTATTCGCAAAGAGGTGGCGGCGCAGGGCGGCAGCGTGCTGCTGCTTTCAGGCGGTGACATCAATACCGGCGTCCCGGAGTCCGATTTGCAGGACGCCGAACCCGATTTCCGCGGTATGAACCTTATTGGTTATGACGCAATGGCGGTCGGCAACCACGAGTTCGACAACCCGATGAGCGTCCTGCGCCAGCAGGAGAAGTGGGCGAAGTTCCCCTTCCTCTCCGCCAATATCTACCAGAAGAGCACCAATCAGCGCCTCTTTAAGCCGTGGATGATCTTCAACCGTGAAGGGCTGAAAATTGCCGTCATCGGCCTGACTACCGACGACACGGCCAAAATCGGCAATCCGGAGTACTTCACCGATATCGAGTTCCGCAAACCGGCTGCCGAAGCGAAGCTGGTGATTGATGAACTGAATCAAAATGAAAAACCGGATGTGATTATCGCCACCACCCATATGGGGCACTACGACAACGGCGAGCATGGTTCCAACGCGCCGGGCGACGTCGAAATGGCGCGCAGCCTGCCGAAAGGGGCGCTGGCGCTGATTGTGGGCGGTCACTCACAGGATCCGGTCTGCATGGCCTCCGAGAATAAAAAACAGGTCGACTATGTGCCCGGCACGCCGTGCGCACCGGATCAGCAAAACGGCACCTGGATTGTGCAGGCCCATGAGTGGGGTAAATATGTTGGTCGCGCGGATTTCCAGTTCCGTAACGGCGAGATGAAACTGGTGCGCTACCAGCTCATTCCGGTCAACCTGAAGAAGAAAGTGACTTACGACAACGGCAAGAGCGAACGCGTGCTCTACACGCCGGAAATTGCCGAAAACGCGCAGATGCTCTCGCTGCTGACGCCGTTCCAGAACAAAGGCAAAGCGCAGCTGGGCGTAAAGATTGGCAGTACCACCGGCCGTCTTGAAGGGGATCGCAGCAAAGTGCGCTTTGTGCAGACCAACCTGGCGCGGGTTCTTCTCGCCGCGCAGATGGCGCGCACCGGCGCGGATCTGGCAGTGATGAGCGGCGGTGGTGTACGTGACAGCATCGAAGCGGGCGATATCACCTATAAAGATGTGCTGAAAGTGCAGCCGTTCGGCAACACCGTCGCTTACGTTAATCTCAGTGGTAAAGAGCTGCTTGATTACCTGACAGCGGTGGCGCAGATGAAGCCCGATTCCGGCGCTTACCCGCAGTTTGCCAACGTCAGTTTTGTGGCGAAAGGCGGCCAACTGAGCGATGTGAAGATCAAAGGCGAACCGCTGGATGAGGCGAAAAGCTACCGTCTGGCAACGCTGAGCTTCAACGCCACCGGCGGCGATGGTTATCCGCGGCTGGATGATAAAGCCGGATATGTGAACACCGGCTTTATCGATGCTGAAGTGCTGAAAGAGTTCATCCAGAACAACTCACCGCTGGATGTGAATGCTTACGA
This sequence comes from Kosakonia sp. CCTCC M2018092, assembly GCF_003864115.1. Taxonomy (NCBI): domain Bacteria; kingdom Pseudomonadati; phylum Pseudomonadota; class Gammaproteobacteria; order Enterobacterales; family Enterobacteriaceae; genus Kosakonia; species Kosakonia sp. CCTCC M2018092. The sequence continues at coordinate 3,487,110 of NZ_CP034225.1, read as the reverse complement.
ACCGAAAGGCGAAGTAAGCTGGCAGTAACGCCTCACTCGCGGCGGGCGATATCGGCAAATTGCGCACCCAGCAGTTTCGCCAGATCGCTCGCCGCCAGTTCAATATCCAGCCCGCGCTTGCCGCCAGAGATATAGATGGTGTCGAAGGTTTGTGCGGGCGCATCGATCAGCGTCGGCAGGCGTTTTTTCTGCCCGAGCGGGCTGATGCCGCCTACCAGATAGCCGGTGGTGCGCTGCGCTACCATCGGATCCGCCATATCGACTTTTTTCGCGCCCAGCGCTTTAGCAACCTTCTTCAAATCGAGCATACCGGCAACCGGCGTCACCGCCACGGCCAGCTGCTTCATATCGCCATTGACCGCCACCAGCAACGTTTTATAAACCCTGTCGGCATCCAGCCCCAGCTTGCGCACCACTTCATCGCCGAAGTTGGTCTCGTTAGGGTCGTGATCGTAGCTGTGGAGTTGAAAAGCGATGCCATTTTTTTCCAGTAACTTTACGGCGGGCGTCATAATAATCCTTCTTATTAAGCGTTTTCACGCCGTAAGCATACGCCTGCACCCACCGGGGAAAATAGTAGCATCTTGCGCTAATGGGCCATTTTTTCCGCTAACAGCGCGGGAAGATTGCCGTCGCCATAGAGATGCAGCGCGCCTGCGGCCACCACATAGCGCCCCGGCGGCAGGCGGAACAGATAGTCACACCATGCGCGGTTACGCTGATGCATCAGCACATCGTGCAGCGGCTGGCTAAAGGTTGAGGGGAGACTCAGGTTCTCGTCGCGCGGCGGGCTCTCCAGCCACCAGCTCATCATCACCTGTAACAGGCGCGCATTCTCATGCCAGTGGGTGAGGGTGTCCTGCAACAGTTCGCTACCCTCGTCCGGCAGCTGGCGCAAAATATCGAGCTGGCTGGTGGTGCCCTCCAGCTCCATGATCGCCACGTTGAAACGCTGTGCGGCCTGGAGCAACTGGTAGTCGATGCCGTAGTCGGAACGTAGCCCGAGCCGCTGCGCCTGCGTTGCCTGTAACACCAGCGCGATGTGCCAGGCCGGGCGCGTCTCAAATGCCGCACGGCTTAACGACAGGCTCTCCAGCGTGCTCTCTAACGAAGCGAGCAGCGCCGGGCTGAGGCGGGTGTCGAGCGGGTCGGCGTCAGGAAGGTTAGCAAACGGTGAGTCGGAACCGGCGATATCCGCCTCGACAATCAGCGCATCGGCCTCGCGCACCTTTTGCAGCAGCGCGGCGGGCAGCGGCGCCATGCCGTGGGTGCCCATATGAATGCTGCCGACCAGGTGAAGGTGCCGGTCGCCGGGCAACTCAACGTCTAATGCAGGCCAGGGGTAGCGGCGCTGACGAAGCGCGAAAAGAAAAGCTTTCAATCGTTGAAACAGGCTCATACGCGCTTCCTGAGAGTAAAAAGGCATGCTAACGCGCGAAGCGGGAGGGTGTAAACCCCGCCGCAGGTGGCGGCGGGGCGGGGCTTAGTCGCGCGGGGTAAAGCGCAGCAGCCGGTTGGCGTTACTCACCACCGTAATCGAGGAGAGCGCCATTGCCGCTCCGGCCACCACCGGGTTGAGCAGCGTGCCGGTCAGCGGCCAGAGAATTCCGGCGGCAATCGGGATGCCAAGGGAGTTATAAATAAACGCCCCGAGCAGGTTCTGCTTCATATTGCGCAGCGTGGCGTTGGCAATCGCCAGCGCATCGGCCACACCCATCAGGCTATGGCGCATCAGCGTAATGGCCGCCGTTTCAATCGCCACATCGCTGCCGCCGCCCATCGCAATACCGACATCGGCCTGCGCCAGCGCCGGAGCATCGTTGATGCCATCACCAATCATCGCCACCTGGCGGCCCTGCTGCTGGAGCTGTTTGATCGCCTCGGCTTTGCCATCCGGCAATACTCCGGCAATCACCTCATCAATGCCCGCCTCTTTGGCAATGGCATTTGCGGTGGTCGGGTTATCGCCGGTCAGCATCACCAGACGGTAACCGGCGCGGTGCAGGCGTTGCAGTGCCTGCACGCTGTCGTCACGCAGCGGATCGCGAATGGCGAACAGCGCCCGCGCTTTGCCCTCTACTGCCAGCAGCACCGGCGTCGCGCCACGGCTTGCATGCGCGGCAATCTCCTCATCGAGCGCGCGCGTATCGATCTGCTGTTCCGCCAGCAGCGCCTGGTTGCCGAGCAGCACGCGCTGCCCGTCAATCTCGCCGCTGACCCCCAGCCCGCGCAGAGTGCGGAACTGCTTCACTTCCGCCAGCGCCTCAGTTGCGGCTTTTTCCACAATCGCGTGCGCCAGCGGGTGGCTGGAACCCTGCTCAAGCGCCGCCGCCAGGCGCAGGGCGCTCATTTCATCCCCCTCCAGCGCGGTGATGCTCACCACTTCCGGCTTGCCGCGCGTCAGGGTGCCGGTTTTATCAAACACCAGCGTATCGAGTGTGCTGGCGCGTTGCAGCGCATCGGCATCGCGCACCAGCACGCCAAACTCCGCCGCACGGCCGACGCCGGAGATAATCGACATCGGCGTCGCCAGCCCGAGGGCGCAGGGGCAGGCGATAATCAGCACGGTTGTAGCGATCACCAGCGTATAGACAATCTGCGGTGCCGGGCCGAAGAGATACCAGATGGCACCGCTCAGCAGGGCGATGGCGACGACCACCGGAACGAACACCGCTGAAATACGGTCAGCGAGCTGGCCAATCTCCGGTTTACTGCTCTGCGCCTGGCGCACCATGCGGATAATGCGCGACAGCGTGGTGTGGCTGCCCACGGCGCTGGCGGTAAACAGGACGCTACCATCCTGCACCACGGTGCCGGCGTGGATCGTCTCGCCCGCGCCTTTTTGCTGCGGCACCGGCTCGCCGGTCAGCATCGCTTCATCAAACCATCCCTCGCCGTCGCGGATCTCGCCATCCACCGGCACGCGATCGCCGGTGGTCAGGCGCAGCGTCATGCCCGGCTGCACTTCGGCCAGCGGGAGGTTTTTTTCACCCTCAGGGGTAACGACCCGCGCCGTTGGCGGGGTTAAGTCGAGCAGCCGCTCCAGCGCTTTTGATGAGCGCTGGCGGGCGCGCGCTTCCAGCATATGGCCGAGGTTAATCAGACCGATAATCATCGCGCTGGCTTCGTAATAGAGGTGGCGGGCTTCCATCGGAAACCACTGCGGCCAGATATTGACGCTCATCGAGTAGAGCCAGGCCGCGCCAGTGCCAAGGGCAACCAGCGTGTCCATCGTCGCGGTGCCGTTACGCAGGCTTTTCCACGCGCTGGTGTAGAAGTGCCCACCGGCAAACACCATTACTGCCAGCGTGAGCACGCCGATGCCGAGCCACAGCGAGCGGTTGGCCTCGGTGACCATCATATTGTCGCCGAGCATCCCCCAAAGCATGATCGGTACGCCGACCAGCAGGGCGACAATCGCCTGCCAGCGAAAGCGCTTCAGGGTGGCGAGCGCCGTCTCCTGCTGGCGCTCGCGCCGCTTAATATCATCTTCAATCGCTTCCGCGCCGTAGCCTGCCTGCTCAACGGCACTGACTAATTCTGCGGCGGGCGCGCTGCCCATCACCAGCGCAGTGCGCTCCGCCAGGTTTACCCGTGCCTGCGTGACGCCCGGAACCTCCTGTAAGGCTTTTTGTACCCGGGAGACACAGCTGGCGCAGCTCATGCCATTGATCAACAGCTGCTGGCTGTCATCAAGATCGTGTGCTGCCGGAAGCTCTGGAGTGGCCGCTGTCAGTGCTTCCGACGGGAGTGATGACTCTGCCAGCGGTTTAGCCTTTGGGTGGCTGACGCTCGCGCCGTACCCGGCCTCTTCAACGGTTGCGATAAGCGCTTCGGCGCTGGCGCTGCCCGTCACCTGGGCATGCTCGATGGTGACATCGGCCGCCTCAACGTCGGGGCGTTTTTCCAGGCTCTCTTTTACACGTTTAACGCAATGGCCGCAGGAGAGGCCATCCAGGTTTAGCTCTATGGTATGAGACATACGCGTTCTCCTCAGGGATGAGACGTTTGATAACAGTAACAAGCTTAAACCTTCCCGCGAGGGGAAGGTCAAGTTCAGGGCGGCACAAAATAGCTCACGCGGCAAAAAAACGCCGCCAGAAATAAAAAACCCCGCATTGAGCGGGGTCTGGCATCATTTGGCGGTTAATACTCAGCCATATTTACGCGCGAATTCTTCGTCGGAATTACACAGGTAAATAATAAATTCGATAAAGGATATGATTGCCGGAATACAGGTCCAGAAGAACAGCAGATAAAGAATGCCCTGGCCCGGTTTACCTAAATAGAATTTGTGTGCGCCGAAGCCGCCAAGGAAGAAGGCGAACAGCGCAGCGGAGATGCGGCTTTTCTTGCCAGCAGTGCTCTGCGGCGCGCCGCAGCTCGGACATGCAACCGCTTCTTTATGTATCTCCTTTCCGCAACCGCGGCAAAAAGCCATATCACTCATAAACAACTCCTGTGTGTCGAACTTTTATCATTATTTGAAAATCCCGCGCTATGGTATAGCGAAGCGGCGGATCGGCAAATAGAAATATTTGCAACATGTATATATTTGTTTTGCGGTACCGCAAGGATTAATATCATTCTCCAGCCTCATAACAGGCGTCGCACTATTTGCCGTGTGTAAATAATGGGGAAGATGATGAATATCAGCGATGTGGCAAAAAAGACCGGTTTAACCAGTAAAGCGATCCGTTTTTATGAGCAGAAAGGGCTGGTGACGCCGCCGCTGCGCGGGGAAAACGGCTATCGCAGCTACAACCAGCAGCATCTCAATGAGCTGACGCTGCTGCGCCAGGCGCGCCAGGTAGGGTTTAACCTCGAAGAGTGTGGCGAACTGGTGAATCTGTTTAACGATCCCGCTCGCCACAGCGCCGATGTAAAAGCCCGCACGTTACAGAAAGTGGACGAGATCGAGCGCCATATCAGCGAATTGCAGGCGATGCGCACCCAGTTGCTGACGCTGGCGGAAGCCTGCCCCGGCGACGAGGGATCTGATTGCCCGATTATGGACAACCTTTCCGGCTGCTGTCATCACCGCGCGAAGGGTTAAGCAGAAAGGTCACCGTACCGCGATACCAGCGCGAGGCGGCAAGCTTCGCAATCTCTTGCTCATCGCAAATCCCGCCCGGCACGACGCCCAGTTTAAACGGAATGCGCAGGCCAGCGAGCGCTGGCAGATAATCGGTAAAGTTCGCCACCGTGCGGCGTCCCTGATAGCTCTGCACCACCAGTTCATCCACCGGCAAGGCATTCAGCGTGGCGACGCTGCCGGTTTTCGCCCAGTCCAGCAGACCGGTTACCCCCAGCGCATAGTGCGCGGGCAGCGTGTGCCGCAGCCGTTGCAGAAAGCGGGCGTACTCATCCAGCCGCCAGGTGGCGGCATCGAAATCAATCTGCAAGCCAATAACCTCGTTTCCCGCCGCCTGCCAGCGCGCCAGCAGGCTGTTGAGGCGCAGCAGCAGCGTATCCGGCACGTCGAGGGTGGCAAAGCGCACCGTTAACCAGATGCGCGGAAAGACCAGCCGGTTAACGGGCAGCCCTTTGCGCTCAAACACCGTTTTACCGCCGTGGATCACCACTTCGCCCTGATGGAGGTAGACCACATCGGCCTGGCGCAGCGCCTCGCCGGGGCGCACGCCGGACCAGAGCCAGAACGCCTGCTCCTGCCCCTTCGCCGGGCTTAATGAAGCGAGCAGGGCAGCAAGCGCGATTACCAGTAGTAGCGGAGTTCGTTGGCCCATACGCTTCCGGGGTAACGGCTCTTCAGTTGCTGGAACCAGGCTTTGCGCACCGATTTATCTACGTCCTCGCCGCCGCAATCGTTATAGCCCGACGGGGCGTAACACATCACCGCGCGGTAGAGGGCGTAACTCTTATCTTCCGGCTCCGCTTTCGGGTCGTTAATTACCTGCTGATAGGCGGTCAGCCGCTGCGGCACGCCGGGCAGCGCTTTAGTGGTGGTGGCACCGTCGAGGGCATCATTGCCGCCGAGTTCGGCGCCCAACGAGACTCTCGCCTGCGTAGTGCGGAAAAATTCGCCGAGGCAGTTCAGCGCATGCCCGTCCGTTGGTGTTTTGCTCAGCATAGTGACGGTCTTCTCCAGCGGAGCACAGGTGTAGCGGCTCGCCTCATCGCTGCCTTGCCAGTTAAAGACGTTGAGATCGACATCCGAGAAGGCCTCGTCTTTTACCGGCGGTGTAATGGCGGCGATCAGCTTTTTATCCTGTAACCAGTCGGCATAGTTTCCGGCGGTCAAATCGCGCATCAGCAAGGTGTGCAGGGCGATCGTGCGCTCTTCGCTGTTCGGCCCGTGTTGTGCCTGCGCAAGCAGCAGCGGGCGCGAGGCTTTGGTTTTCAGCACCAGCGAGCGAAAGCGCAGGTTAGTGACCCGGCTATTCGCTGCGAAAATCTCATCGACCTTCTCACTCGCCACCAGCGTGGCCGCCAGTTTGGCCTGCAACAACTGCTGCTGTTCGACGTCATGGCTTAAATCGAGCAGGTGCAGCCAGTGGCTTTGCGCCTCCGGCCAGGTTTTTTGCGCCATCAGCGCATCGCCATACAGCACCTGTTCGCTGAAGGCGAGTACGTCATGCTCCGCCAGCGCTTTTGCCGGGGTGATACCGCTGACCACCGCAGCGTAATCCTGCGTGCTGTAAGCCAGTTGCAGACGGAGATAGTTCCATAACGCGCTGCGCTGGTTGTTGTCGAACTCCGCTTTATGGCTCTCAAGCCAGGCCTTATCGATACAGGGCGTGTTTTCACGGCAGGGCGATTCGCGCATCCAGCGCAGGGCGGCAATAAAGGTCATCAGCGAGGCATTCGGCGCGCTGACAAACGCATCGCCTCCCCAGCTAACATCCTTACTCAGCAGCTTGTTGTCGCTCTCGTTGATAAGCGTCACCAGCGCATCGCCGCTGGTGGCGGCTGAGAGCGCGTTTTCATAACGCATTGCGAGGCTGTCCCACTGCTGAAGATACCAGTCAATACGGCGCAGCATCCCCTGCGTCGAAGCGGCATAGCGCCCCTGCGGCCACTGCTTGAGATAACTTTCCGCCGCGCTTCGCGCCTGCTCAGCGTGGGGCTTATCAATTTTCGCAACGTCAAAATCGCCATATTCGCCGTTGGCATTTTCGCTGCTGGCGTTAAGCGCATTACGCATCAGCATGTAACTCGCCGTTTCGGCAAGCCACGGCTGCGCGCTCTTTGTCAACGAAGCGAAAAGCGGCTCGGCGGCGGCATAATCACCGGCATAGAAGCTGTTAGCAGCCTGAAGATAGGTGCGAAAACCCGCCGCGGCGGAATTCTCCGGGAAGGAGAGGGCGCTGATCGCCTCTATACTCTGCGAAGATTCATTAGCCGCGATGCGCGCAGTCGCCAGCGCCTGGCGCTGTGGCGCGGTCAGGGATTTATCCTCAAGCAGGGCGGCGAAGAAGGCGGAGAGCGTCTCGTTATTTTGTGAGACAAAACGGGTTTCACCGTCGCTGCCCGCGTCATCCACCGCTGTTGCGGTTTGCGCGTCATTGCCGTCGGCAATCAGGCGCAGCAGGGCGGGCGGCAGCGTGTTGTCGCTCGCGACGCCCAGCGCGTTCATCTGTTGGCGCAGCGTGGCGGCAAGCCTTGAGGCTTCTGTCGCGGCGGCAGGCGGCGCGTCATCGTGATGCACACCGAAGTAGACGTTGCGGCTGCGGGTAACATCTGCTGGCATCGGCTGGCGCAGCGGATAGAGGCCTTTGCTGTCGCCCAGCAGGCGCAGCAGGTTGTCGCGGGTATCGGTGTGGATAGCGATAACCGGGGGCGTGGAGAGGTAGCAGCCGGGGCTGCCCCACGTGCAATCATCAATATCGGAAGAGGCCAGCGCGGATGCGCTGGCGCCAAGCGCGAGCAGGATGCCCAGCGCGAGCTGTTTTTGCGGGCCCATAGCCGGGATCCTTGGGTTAAGTTAGTCGCTTACGGGGGTGATCCGCAGCGTAATACCTTCAATGGCGATAATCTCGACGCGCGTACCGGCGGCGAGATCGGTATCGGCGCAGACCGGCCATGAGCTGTCGCCCACGCGCATATGTCCGCGACTGTTGACCAGCGCATTATCGAGCGTGAAACGGCGACCGAGCAGCTGTTGCCCGCGCAGGTTGAGCGAGGCGTCGGCGGGGTTTTGCTGTTTTACGCGTTTTGACAACCACAGCCACCAGAGCCAGGCGGCCAGCAGCGTCAGCAGGGCGAAGAGCACCCCTTGCCACTCCCAGCTAAACGGGATGACCCACGCCAGCAAACCGGTGGCAACCGCCGCAATGCCGCTCCATAACAGATAGCCGTTACCGCCGAGCATTTCGGCGGCGAGCAGCAGCCCACCCAGCGTTAGCCAGGCGAGATAGGTATGTTCAAGCAGCAGTTCGGCGATCATTTTTTACGCTCGTTGGCGCTATCTTTCACCAGCTCAGCAATACCGCCAATGGCACCCAGCAGGCTGCTGGCATCCAGCGGCATCATCACCACTTTGCTGTTGTTGGCAGAGCCAATCTGTTGCAGCGCTTCGGTATATTTCTGCGCCACAAAGTAGTTCACCGCCTGGATATCGCCGGAGGCGATCGCTTCAGAAACCATCTGCGTGGCGCGGGCTTCCGCTTCCGCCGAACGCTCACGCGCTTCCGCCTGCAGGAAGGCAGACTGACGTTCACCTTCAGCTTTCAGGATCTGCGACTGTTTATCCCCTTCGGCTTTCAGGATCTCCGCCTGGCGGATCCCTTCGGCTTCCAGGATATAAGCGCGTTTAGTACGCTCCGCTTTCATCTGCGCGTTCATCGAGGAGACCAGCTCCGCCGGCGGGCGCACATCGCGGATCTCGATACGCGTTACCTTGATGCCCCACGGGTTGGTGGCTTCATCGACAATGTGCAGCAGGCGGGTGTTGATGCTGTCACGCTGGGAGAGCATCTCATCCAGCTCCATTGAGCCGAGCACGGTACGGATGTTGGTCATGGTCAGGTTGACGATCGCCAGCTCCAGATTGCTCACCTCATAGGCGGCGCGCGGCGCGTCGATAACCTGAATAAAGCAGACGGCGTCAATGGTGACGTTGGCGTTATCTTTGGAGATGATCTCCTGGGAAGGGATGTCGAGCACCTGCTCCATCATATTGATCTTACGACCAATGCGATCCATAAACGGCACGACAAGGCTAAGACCCGGTTGCAGTGTGCGGGTAAAGCGGCCAAAGCGTTCCACGGTCCACTGGAAGCCCTGGGGGACAATTTTTACACCGGAAAAGACAATAACCAGCGCGACGACGATAAGAACGATAATGACGATTGGCATCAAAAAAAACCTCCTGTTTAATTTGATGCCATCTTAGCCCGAATTGGCGACGAAAGCAGCCCGATCGCCAAATTTAGCAGGGTGATCAGTAAAGCAGCGAGTAGAGCTGACGACGGTATTTTGACGCCAGCGCATCGCCGGTGCCGAGCGCGGCGAGGATCTCTTGCAGCGTTTTGCGCGCGTCACCGTTCGCCGCACCCAGATCTTTACGCAGGTGGTTAAACAGCAGCTCCAGCGCCTCTTCGTTACGCCCGACCTGATGCAGTTGCAAAGCCAGCTGGGTTGCCAGCGCCGCATCCTCCGGGTTGTCAGCAACCTGCTGTTGCAGTTGCTGGATTTCCGGCGTATCGGCCGCTTTGCGCAGCAGATCGATCTGCGCGATCAGCCCCTGATAGCGGGTGTCCTGATCCTGCAACGGGACGGCTTTCAGCACCGTTTCCGCTTCGTCTGCGCGGTTTAACACAATCAGCGTTTCCGCCAGCAGGAAGCCGATTTCGCTCTGCTGGTTAGAGAGCTGCCACGCCTCTTTCAGCAGCGGCAGCGCTTCTGTGTGGTTGCCTGCCTGCATCAATTCCATCGCCTGCTGCGCTTTCAGCTCCTCTTCACGCGGCAGCACTTTGTCGAGCAGGGCGCGGATCGCCTCTTCCGGCTGCGGGCCCTGGAAACCATCGACCGGCTGGCCGTTCTGGAAGAGATAGACCGTTGGAATGGCGCGCAGGCCAAACTGCGAAGCGACCATCTGCTCGGCATCGCAATCCACTTTCGCCAGAATAAACTGCCCGTTGTACTGCGCGGCCAGCGTTTCCAGGACCGGCGTCAATTGCAGACAGTGTTGGCTGCGCTCGGACCAGAAATAGAACAGCACCGGGGTCGCAACGGACTGTTCCAGCACCTGTTGCAGGTTCGCTTCGGTAATATTGACGATATTCTGTACGGACATGGCAATTTCTCTGTTTAAACAAGTAAGAATGAGATGGGGACGCGACACGCGCCTTCAACTCATCCGTGCAAAATTTTATCCATCATGCGCGCGGGAAGCAGCCGTTTCAGCAGGCTGACCGCCCAGGTTACCAGCGTGACGGGGTAGCGCAATTTCGGCCGTTTACTCTCAAAAGCATGGCGCACTTTGGCGACCACCGCCTCCGGGCCGAGGGTAAAGCGTGCGGCGATGCCGGGGTTTTCTACCGGTTTATCGCGCTGCGTCTGGTTGACGTTATCGGTAAAACGCGTGCGGATGGGGCCAGGCTCAATCAGGCTCACTTTAATGCCGGTGTGGCGCAGCTCCATACGCAGCGCGTCGGACCAGGCTTCCAGCGCATATTTACTCGCGGCATAGGCACCGCGACCGGGCGTGGAGATCAGGCCCATCACCGACGAAGTCATCACAATGCGCCCTTCGCCGTGCGGCAACATGGCCGGGAGCAGGCGCAGCGTGAGCTGGTGAGTGCCGAAAAAGTTGCTGGAAAACTGCTGCTCCAGCTGTTCACGGCTGATGGCGTCAAGGGAACCATAGACGCCGTAACCGGCGTTATTGAAGAGGCCATAGAGGCGATTGCCGGTCAGGGCGATCACCTCGTCTGCCGCGCGATCTACGCTCGCCGCGTCATCAAGATCGAGCAACACGCCGGTGAATCCCTCCTGATCCATCCGCGCCACATCGTCGGCTTTACGGCAGGCCGCCAGCACGCGAAACCCCTGACGCTTTAGCTCGCGCGCGCTCTCCAGCCCAATACCGCTGGAACATCCTGTTATTAAGACCGTTTTTTGCATAACTTTACCTGGGGACGCGCCTGAATATTCAGGAGGCGTGATTAACTAAAGGAGCCAGTCGCGTGGCCATCCAGTCGGCAATAAACGGCTGGGCATCGCGATTGGGGTGAATACCATCATCCTGCATCCACTGCGGTTTCAGATAGACTTCTTCCATAAAAAAGGGCAGCAGAGGAACATCCAGCTCGCTGGAAAGCTTCGGGTAAATGGCACCAAAGGCCTCAGTATAACGACGACCGTAGTTGGCGGGCAGCCGTATTTGCATCAGCAGCGGCTTCGCATCGGCGCTCTTTACCGTCTGGATAATCTGGCGCAGCGTCTGTTCCGTTTGCTGCGGCGGGAAACCGCGCAGGCCGTCATTGCCGCCGAGTTCGACCAGCACCCAGCGCGGTTTATGCTCTTTTAACAGCGCGGGCAGGCGCGCAAGGCCCTGCTGCGAGGTGTCGCCGCTAATGCTGGCGTTCACCACCACAGGCTGCTGCTGCCACTTGTTATTGAGCAGCGCAGGCCAGGCCGCCGTTGCCGCCATCCGATAGCCCGCACTCAGGCTGTCGCCAAGAATCAGTAGCGTGTCCGCCGCCGCGGCGCGAAAGGTTAACAAAAGCAAAAACAGGAAGGGCAAATGCCAGCGGAAAACATTGTTGAAGTTCATCATCTTAAGAAGTCCGTCGGTCAGGGGGAGCAGGAGCTTTCAATCCTTACCGGAGTTGAGCTGGTTGTCAAACCAGCTGAAACCATTGCGCTGATTGGCGAGTCCGGTTCCGGGAAGTCGACGCTGCTCGCCATTCTCGCCGGGCTGGATGATGGCAGCAGCGGCGAAGTGCATCTGCTCGGCAAACCCTTACACAAAATGGACGAAGAGGCGCGCGCGCAGTTACGTGCGCAAAATGTCGGGTTTGTTTTTCAATCCTTCATGCTGATCCCGACCCTTAACGCGCTGGAAAACGTGGAACTGCCTGCGCTGTTGCGCGGCGAGAAGAGCAGCGAAAGCCGCAGCAGCGCTAAAGCTTTACTCGAGGAGTTGGGCCTTGGCAAACGCCTCGACCACCTTCCGGCACAGCTCTCCGGCGGCGAGCAGCAACGCGTAGCGCTGGCCCGCGCCTTCAATGGTCGCCCGGCGGTGCTCTTCGCCGATGAGCCGACCGGCAATCTCGATCGACAAACGGGCGACAAAATCGCTGACCTGCTTTTCTCAATGAACCAACACTACGGCACTACGCTGCTACTGGTGACCCATGATGCACAGCTGGCGGCGCGTTGTGACAGACGTCTGCGGCTGGTCAACGGCGAACTGCGGGAGGAAGCATGATTGCCCGCTGGTTCTGGCGCGAGTGGCGCTCGCCGTCGCTGCTGATTGTCTGGATGGCGCTGAGCCTCGCGGTCGCCTGCGTGCTGGCGCTCGGCACCATCGGCGATCGCATGGAGAAGGGCTTAAGCCAGCAGAGCCGCGATTTTATGGCGGGCGACCGCGCCCTGCGCAGCTCGCGTGAAATTCCGCCTGGCTGGCTTGAAGAGGCGCGTAAAAGCGGTCTGCAAGTGAGTGAGCAGGTGAGCTTCAGCACCATGACGTTTGCTGGCGACACGCCGCAGCTGGCAAGTGTTAAAGCGGTGGATAATCGCTACCCGCTCTATGGCGAGCTGGAGACGCAGCCCGCCGGGCTGAAGCCGCAGCCGGGCACGGCGCTGCTCGCTCCGCGCCTGATGGCGCTGCTGAATGTGAAACCGGGCGACACGATTGAGGTGGGCGATGCCACGCTGCGCATCGCTGGCGAAGTGACGCAGGAGCCCGATTCCGGTTTTAACCCCTTCCAGATGGCCCCGCGCCTGCTGATGAACAGCGCCGATGTGGCAAAAACCGGGGCCGTCTTGCCGGGCAGCCGCGTCAGCTGGCGGGTGAAGTTTGCCGGCACACCCGCGCAGTTAGAAAAGTATGAGACGTGGCTGCTGCCGCAGCTTGGCGCGGATCAGCGCTGGTATGGGCTGGAGCAGGATGACGGCGCGCTGGGCAAATCCTTACAGCGTTCGCAGCAGTTCTTGCTGCTATCGGCACTGCTGACGCTACTGCTGGCGGTCGCCGCCGTTGCGGTGGCGATGAGCCACTACTGCCGCAGCCGCTACGATCTGGTGGCGATTCTGAAAACCCTCGGTGCCGGTCGCGCACAGTTGCAAAAGCTGATTGTCGGCCAGTGGGCGCTGCTGCTTGGGCTGGCGGTGATCACCGGCGGCGCGCTGGGGCTGCTGTTTGAAAAGGTGCTGATGCTCCTTCTCAAGCCGGTGTTGCCCGCTGCGCTGCCGCCCGCAAGCTACTGGCCGTGGCTGTGGGCCATCGGTGCAATCGTGGTGATCTCGCTGCTGGTGGGGCTGCGTCCCTATCGTCTGCTGCTGGCGACGCAGCCGCTGCGAGTGTTACGGCGCGACGCGGTAGCGAATGTCTGGCCGCTTAAGATCTATCTTCCGGCAGTAGCGATTATCACCGTGCTGCTCCTCGCCTGGCTGATGGGCGGCAGCATGCTGCTGTGGGCGGTGCTGGCGGGGGCGGTGGTGCTGGCAATGCTCTGCGGCGTGGTCGGCTGGCTGCTGCTTAATGTGCTGAAGCGCCTGACTCTGAAAGCACTGCCGCTGCGTCTGGCGGTGAATCGCCTGCTGCGCCAGCCGTGGTCGACCCTGAGCCAGCTGTCGGCCTTCTCCCTCTCGTTTATGTTGCTGGCGATGCTGCTGGTGCTGCGCGGCGATCTGCTCGATCGCTGGCAGCAGCAGTTACCGGCCGAAAGCCCGAACTACTTTCTGATTAACATCGCCCCGGAGCAGATCGCGCCGCTGAAAACCTTCCTGGCTGAGCATCAGGTGATCCCGGCGGCGTTCTACCCGATTGTGCGGGCGAGAATGACGCAGATTAACGGCCAGTCGACGGAGGGCAACGCCGACGAGGCGCTGAACCGCGAACTTAACCTCACCTGGCAGCAGCAGCGGCCGGATCACAACCCGCTGACCGCAGGCAGCTGGCCGCCAAAAGCGGGTGAAGTCTCGGTGGAGGAGGGGCTTGCCGAGCGGCTTGGTCTGAAGCTGGGCGACACGGTGACTTTTACCGGCGATACCCAGGCGTTCAGCGCAAAAATCTCCAGCCTGCGTAAGGTGGACTGGGAGAGCCTGCGGCCCAACTTCTTCTTTATCTTCCCGCCGGGTGCGCTCGACGGGCAGCCGCATAGTTGGCTCACCAGCTTCCGGCTGGAGGGGAACAACGGCATGTTAACGCAGCTTAACCGCGCCTTCCCGACCATCAGCCTGCTTGATATTGGCGCGATTTTAAAACAGGTCAGCCAGGTGCTGGAGCAGGTGAGCCGGGCGCTGGAAGTGATGGTGGTGCTGGTTACCGCCTGCGGCGTGTTACTGCTACTGGCGCAGGTGCAGGTCGGCATGCGTCAGCGTCATCAGGAGCTGGTGGTCTACCGCACGCTGGGAGCGGGCAAACGGCTGCTGCGCACCACCTTGTGGTGTGAGTTTGCGCTGCTGGGGCTGGTCTCCGGGCTGGTCGCCGCCATCGGCGCGGAAACGGCGCTGGCGCTGCTGCAAACCCGTGTGTTTGACTTCCCGTGGCAGCCCGACTGGCGGCTGTGGATCACGCTGCCGCTCTGCGGGGCGCTGCTGCTCTCCCTGTGCGGCGGGTGGTTAGGCAGCCGCTTGTTAAAGGGCAAAGCGCTGTTCCGTCAATTTAGTGGTTAATCCTGCCTGAAAAAGCGGCACCGATAATTCAATCGGTGTCGCACTATTTCAACGTGTAAACAATTAAACGATAGTTGTTTAGTAGCACAAAACATTAAAAAAACTTCGCCCACCAGAATCTTATAAAAGCTATGATGCGCGCGCTAATTAACAGTTAGTTGTATCTATTCCCAAGGAAAAACAATGAAAATAAAAACAAGCGCCCTGGCGACAGCCATTGGCGCAGCAGTGGCGTTGGCGTCTTTCACAGCACAAGCAGAAATTACTGTTCTGAAACAAAACCCGCAGGCCGGCGATCCCCTTAGCCGCCTGAACTTCACCGTCGGCGGATCGATTCGTCCGCAGTTCCAGAATATGACCGGTAACGATGGCAAAAACGCCTATAAACGTAACGGTTTTGACGGCGGCTCCCGCTTCCGTTTCGCAGCGGATTACTACCTGTTCGATGACATCAGTTGGGTCAGCTACTACGAGCTGGGCGTTGATATCCCGAAACTGTTCGACTGGGATAACCACTACGCGGAAACCGCGCACAACACCACCCGTCGTATGCTCTACACCGGTCTGAAAAGCCAGACCTGGGGTACGCTGACATTCGGTCAGCAGAACAGCGTTTATTACGATGTGGTCGGCGCGAAAACCGATATCTGGGACTACGACATGCTGGCGCAGGCACCGGGTAACGGCATCAAAGGCGATTACGACGGCTCTTATCGTTCACGCAAAATGCTGAAATATAAGAAAACCGTCGGTGAGGCGGATATCTATGCTTCTTATCTGTTCAGCGATGATTACCTGGCGACCGACGGCAACCGTTACAAACGTAAGAGCGGCGGTTCACTGGGGCTGGATTATCACCTGACCGACGATCTGACCTGGGGCGCGGCGTGGAACTACACCCGTGCGGATATGCGTCAGCCTTCTACCGGCGACAGCAAAACCTACGATCAGAACATCCTTGGCACCGCGCTGAGCTGGACCCCGGATAACTGGACCTTCTCGCTGGGCGGCGGCTGGTATCAAAACTTCATGCTGACCAAGAAGAAGGATGTGCATAACTACTTCGCGGGCGATGCGTGGGGCGTTGAGTATTTTGCCGGGTATAAATTCCCGATCGCACAGTACGCGGTGAAATACATTCAGCCGTACGTGATGGGTGACCGCCTGGAGTTCGCCAACGGCCGTAATTATCAGCGTATTGATAATGGCGTGGGTGTAACCGTGCAGCTGGATTATGGTTTCCGTGTTGATTATGAACACGTATTTACCTCCAGCACCGACAACCTGGGCGATATGAACCTGGTTCGTCTGCGTTACGATTTCTAATCGACACCTGTGCGGCCTGCCTGATACGCAGGCCGCAACTGCCTGATGGCGCTTCGCTTATCAGGCCTACGTAAATGTACCAGCGTAGGCCGGATAAGGCATCGCCGCCATCCGGCAATCGGTCTGGCATTGTGCAGGGTTGCCGCAAATGCCTGATGGCGCTTTGCTTATCAGGCTACGCATAGCAGAGCGCTGCACCTACGTAGGCCGGATAAGGCATCGCCGCCATCCGGCATTTCTCCTCTCTCTCCCTGACAAGTTGAATTTTTTTCAATTACCGCTGCGCTGGCTTTGTGCCATCTTATTCCCCGGCCTTATCAACAAGGCACACACCGAACGCGACGCACTGCACGCCGCGTCACACAGCACATCATTACCATCAGGGAGAATGTATGGGACCTCGTCTCGGTTTACGCGCGCTTTTTGGCGCACTACTTCTGGTTTGCGGTCTGCCTTTCGCGCAGGCCAATAGCGATCCACACACCATCGTTTTCGGCGTCGCGCCGGGTCCGTATGGCGATATGGTGAAACAGGCGATTGCCCCTTCGCTGAAAGAGAAGGGCTACAAAGTTGTGGTGCGCGAATTCAGCGATTACGTGCAGCCAAACATGGCGCTGGCTAACGGCAGCATCGATGCCAACCTCTTCCAGCACAGCCTCTATTTCGACAAATTCACCGCCGATAAAGGCCTCAAGCTCAGCAAGCTGATCGCCGTGCCGACCGCCGGGATGGGCTTTTACTCGCACAAAATCAAAAGCCTCGATGAGCTGAAGAAGGGCGACATCATCACCCTCTCAAACGACCCTACCAACCTGGCGCGCGGGCTACGCTTCCTGCAATCGCTGGGGCTGATTACCATCAAAGAGTCTATCGATCCGACCAAAGCCTCCGAGCGCGATATCGCCAGCAACCCGAAAGGGCTGGTGTTTAAACCGCTGGAAGCCGCGCAGCTGCCGCGTACGCTCGATGGCGTCACCGCTTCGTTGGTAAACGGCAACTTTGCGGTCGCCGCCGGGATGGATCTCTCGTCGGCGATCAAGCAGGAGAAGCTCGACGAGAACCTGAAAAACATCATTGCTGTGCGCAGTGAAGATGCCGACAAGCCCTTCGCGAAAGATATCGTGACGGCGGTGAAATCCCCGGCTTACCGCGCGGTGATCGACGATCCGAAAAATATCTTTGCCGCTTTCCAGAAACCCGACTGGATGCAGAGCGCGGATAAACAATAACAGCGGATTGATGACCAGGCAGGCTGCGGCCTGCCTTTTGTTTTTTGCCGTTTGAGGTTGGCATGATTGAACTAGATAACGTTTGCGTCGATTTTCCGGCCGGGCGCGGTGGCAGCGGCGCGACGCGTGCCGTCGAGGCGGTCTCGCTGCGCATTGCTGCCGGAGAGATTTTCGGCATTGTTGGCACCAGCGGCGCTGGCAAAAGTACCCTGCTGCGCACGCTTAATGCTCTGCAACGCCCAAGCGAAGGGCGAGTCAATATTAACGGCGTCACCATTTCTGATTTAGAGGGCGTGACGCTGCGCCAGGCGCGCCAGCGCATTGGCATGATTTTCCAGCACTTCAACCTGATGCATACCCGCACGGTGGCGCAGAACGTCGCCTTCAGCCTGAAGGCTGCGGGGTGGGAGCGGGGTAAAATTGCGCCACGCGTGGCGGAGATCCTCGCACTGGTAGGCTTAAGCGATAAAGCGAATCGCTACCCGGTGCAGCTTAGCGGCGGGCAGAAGCAGCGTGTCGGTATTGCGCGCGCCATCGCCAACCACCCGGACGTGCTGCTCTGCGATGAGCCGACTTCCGCGCTGGATCTGGAAACTTCTGCCACCATTCTGGCGCTGCTTAAAGAGATTAACGCGCAGATGGGGATCACCATTGTGCTGATCACCCATGAGATGAATGTCATCAAAACCATCTGCGATCGCGTGGCGGTGATGTCGGCGGGCAAAGTGGTGGAAGAGGGCGAGGTGTTCGATATTTTTGCCCATCCGCAGCACCCGTTTACGCAGCAACTGGTGTCGCACACCCTGAACCTGACGCTGCCCGCGCGTCTGCATGAACATCTTCCCGGCCAGCTGCTGAAGGTGCTGTTTATTGGCGACTCCGCCGAGCAGCCGGTGCTTTCGGACGCGGCGGTGAAATTCGGCGTGGCGGTCAATATTCTGCACGGCAAAATCGAGTATATCGGTGAGCGCGCGTTGGGCATTTTAGTGGTGCAACTGACGGCGGAGAACCCGCAGGCAGTCAGCGATGCCGTGGCGTACATACACAGCCGGACGGCGCAGGTGGAGGTGATCCGTGGATGATTTAATGGCTGATTTGAGCCTCGCCTTTGGCGAAACATTCCAGATGCTCAGCATCTCAACGGTGCTGGCGATTGTCGGCGGCCTGCCGCTCGGTTTCCTGATTTTCGTCACCGACAGGCATCTGTTCTGGCAAAACCGCGCCGTCTACCTGTTGAGCTCGATTCTGGTGAACATTATCCGCTCGGTGCCGTTTGTCATCCTGCTGGTGCTGCTCCTGCCGCTGACGCAGTGGCTGCTCGGTAACACCATTGGGCCTATCGCGGCGTCGGTGCCATTATCGGTGGCGGCTATCGCCTTTTATGCGCGGCTGGTGGACAGCGCGCTGCGCGAAGTGGACAAGGGGATTATTGAGGCGGCGGAAGCTTTTGGTGCCAGCCCGCTGCGCATTATCTGCACCGTGCTGCTGCCGGAAGCGAGCGCCGGGCTGTTACGCGGCTTAACCATTACGCTGGTCAGCCTGATTGGCTATTCCGCGATGGCGGGGATTGTCGGCGGCGGCGGGGTCGGCGACCTTGCGATTCGTTTCGGCTATTACCGGTATGAAACCCAGGTGATGATTGTCACCGTCGTGGCGCTGATTATTCTGGTGCAGATTGTGCAGGTCGTCGGCGACTGGCTGGCGAAACGGGCCGATAAACGCGACCGACATTAGACCCAAATGGGATGTGCCTGATGGCGCTTCGCTTATCAGGCCTACAAACCCATTGGCATCACGGTATGTAGGCCGGATAAGGCACCGCCGCCATCCGGCAATTGAGTGCTGTGCAGCACATGCCTGATGGCGCTTCGCTTATCAGGCCTACAAAACCTATTGGCATCACGATATGTAGGCCGGATAAGGCACCGCCGCCATCCGGCAATTGAGTGCGGTGCGGCACATGCCTGATGGCGCTTCGCTTATCAGGCCTACGAACCCATTGGCATCACGGTATGTAGGCCGGATAAGCGTTAGCGCCATCCGGCGCTTTTCACTGTGCTGCCAGCCAGGCAGATACCTCTTTGAATGTGCCGCGAAAATGGACAATCGGCGCGCGTTTCTCCAGCTGGTAGCGATACATCGGATCGTAATAGACCTCCAGCAACGGGGCGAGCCAGGCGAAATGCGCCTCTGTGGTGCCGCGGCTTCGCTGCTCAGCCAGCGCCGCTTCCAGATGCACAGTCAGCTGCTCATAACGCTGTAACCCGAGCCGGCGGCGAATGGCAAACAGCCCGTGGCGCAGATACTCCGCGTAAGTCTCCCATCCTGCCTCTTCACCGTCACGGTCAATAAAAGCCTGCAGGGTCTGCACAAAATACTCCTCGCGCAGCCGCTCAAGGCGCAACTCAAACGGATCGTCGACAATCACCAGCGGCGATTGCGCCATACGCTCGCGCAGAGCTTCGGGCAGATGGTTTGCGCCAATCGCCCGGCCTTCATCTTCCAGCAGCCAGAACGGCGGCGACACTTTTAGCAGCGCGGCCGCCAGGTGGTTTTCAAACGTCGCCTGCGCGTGCTGCGCCTTAGCCGTGCGGCCAAACGATGAACCGCGATGGTGGGCAAGCCCCTCCAGATCGATTCCGTTAGGGTGCTCGCGCACCAGCAGGGTTTTGCCGCTGCCGGTACAGCCGCCCACCAGCAGTAGCGGGCGCTGAATGCGCACCTGCGTCGCATCAATTGCCGCCTGGCGTAATGCTTTATAGCCGCCTGCGACCAGCGGTAGATCAATCTGTCGCTCGCGCAGCCACTGCTGCACAATATGCGAGCGCTGGCCGCCGCGCGCGCAGCAGAGCAGGGCTTGTGGCGAGGTTTTATGGGCTTCGACCCATGCCGCAATTCGCTGCTCGCGGGTATCGCCATTAACCAGTTTGTGGCCGAGCCGCAACGCGGCTTCTGCACCGTCGCGTTTATAGCAGGTGCCGACGGCAGCGCGTTCGCTGTCGTTCATCAGCGGCAGGTTGATGGCGGCGGGCATCGCGCCTTTGGCAAATTCAACCGGGGCGCGGAGATCAATAAGGGGCGTGTTATCCCGCAGGATGGCGAGATAATCGGTGGCGTCGTTCATCGGGCGTCCTTCTGCAAAAACTGGGGCCGATTTTACGCCGGAATGTGGCGAGCGTGGGGGAATTTTGCCGGATGGCGCTAACGCTTATCCGGCCTACAAAACCATTGGCATTACGGAATGTAGGCCGGATAAGGCGTGAGCCGCCATCCGGCAATCGAGTGCGATGCGGCAAATGCCTGATGGCGCTTCGCTTATCAGGCCTACAAAAACCATCGGCACCATGCAATGTAGGCCGGATAAGGCGTAAGCCGCCATCCGGCAATCAAGTGCGGTGCGGCAAATGCCTGATGGCGCTTCGCTTATCAGGCCTACAAAAACCATCGGCATCACGTAATGTAGGCCGGATAAGGCGTGAGCCGCCATCCGGCACTTGTTACCCTTACAGCTTCGACTGCGCCCAGGCAATGCCGCTGGCGTACTCGGGTGGCAATAACGGTACCAGCGCTTCCAGCGTCGCGCTCAGGCGGCCGGTGTCGCTGTCGTTCAGGTTGAGATGGCCCACTTTACGCCCGGCGCGCACCTCTTTGTCATACCAGTGCAGATGCACCAGCGGCAGCTTCAGCCAGTCGTAGTTGAGATCGCTGCCGATCAGGTTGATCATCACCGACGGGCTGTTGACCACCGGCGGCGGCAGGGGTAAATCGACTATCGCGCGCAGATGCAGCTCAAACTGGCTGATCGAAGCACCGTTTTGCGTCCAGTGACCGCTGTTGTGCACGCGCGGTGCCAGCTCATTGATCAGCAGCCCGCCAGGGGTAACGAAACACTCCATCGCCATCACGCCGACATAGTTCAGCTCATGCATGATCGCCGACAGCATCGCTTCTGCCTGCTGCTGCTGTTTAGCATTTGGCTGCGGGAAGACCACGCTGGTGCGCAGGATCCCGTCCTGATGCAGGTTGTGGGTCAGCGGATAAAAAACGGTGCTGCCATCGTGGGCGCGGGCACCGACCAGCGACACTTCGCCGGAGAAGTTGATCCCCTGCTCAACGATGCACTCGCCGTAGCACTCATCGGGCAACTGCTCGGTATCGGCTGCGCGTAAACGCCACTGGCCGCGACCGTCATAACCGCCAACGCGGCGCTTCACGATGGCGAGTTCGCCCAGGCGCTCGAACACGCCTGGCCACTCGCTTTTATCGGCCAGCAGCTGCCACGGCGCGGTAGCGAGGTTAAGTTTGTCGAACAGCTGCTTTTGCGTGAAGCGATCGGCGATAACCGGGAACACGTCGCGGTTCACAAACGCCGGGTGGCGCGCCAGCTCGCGGGTTAATGCGGTTTCCGGCCAGCGCTCAATCTCGGCGGTAATCACGCTCTGCTGAAACGGCACCGCTTCCGGCGCGTCGTCCAGACCGACCGGCCAGACGGCAATGCTTAACGGCTCACCTGCCTGGCGCAGCATGCGCCCAAGCTGACCGTTGCCTAATATGCAGACCTGCTTCATACCGCACCCCGTGGATCCGGGTTATCCAGCACTTCATCGGTTTGCCCCTGACGCCAGTCGGCCAGGCGCTGATGCAGCTCTGCATCATGCTGGGCGAGGATCTGCGCTGCCAGCAGCGCCGCGTTTGACGCGCCCGCTTTACCAATCGCCAGCGTACCGACGGGAATACCGCGCGGCATCTGCACGATGGAGTAGAGGCTGTCGACGCCGCTTAATGCTGCGGTCTGTACCGGCACACCCAGCACCGGCACCAGCGTTTTGGCAGCAATCATGCCCGGCAGATGCGCCGCGCCGCCGGCACCAGCGATAATCACCTGAAAGCCGTTTTGCTCAGCCTGTTCGGCAAAGCTGAAAAGTTTATCGGGCGTACGGTGGGCAGAGACGATTTCAACGTGGTGCGGGACATTCAGGGTATCGAGGATTTCTGCGGCGAATTGCATGGTGGCCCAATCGCTTTTAGAACCCATAACAATGGCGATGCGCGCCGGTTGGTTGCTTAAAGACATGCGTCTCAAAACTCCTGTGGGTGTGCTTCAGACTACTTCAGAGGGCAGAGAGAATAGCATGGAAAAAAGGCAAGGAAAACGGTTGCGCAATGAAGTTTGCTTGATTTATCGGTAAGCCAGTTCGTATGTCAGAAGGGGAATTGCACGAGTTCTACGTCGCTTTCGCTGACGCGAATCATTGAGCCTTCGCTGTGCCAGGCACCCAGTACAGCGCGCCAGGCGGGCGCATCATTTGCGGCCAGTTGATGAACGGCCGGGCGGTGGGTGTGACCGTGGATCAGCCACTGGACGCGATGTTTCTCCATCGCCTCGATAACGGCCTGCTGGTTGACATCCATGATCGCCAGCGATTTGCTGCTGTTGGCTGCACGGCTGCCAGCACGCATTTTTGCCGCCACGCGGTGGCGAATAAACAGCGGCAGGGCGAGAAACAGCGTTTGTAGCCACGGCTGGTGCACTTTGGCGCGGAAAGCCTGGTAGCCAGCATCGTCGGTGCAAAGCGTGTCGCCGTGCATAATCAGCACGTTACGACCATAGAGGTTGAGCACTTTTTCCTGCGGAAGAAGCTGCATGCCGCTTTGGCGAGCAAAGCGTTTGCCGAGTAGAAAATCGCGGTTGCCGTGGATGAAATAGCAGGGGACGCCGCTGTCGACAAGGGCGCGGATGGCGGCTGCGACGCGCTGGTGCAGCGGGTTGGGATCGTCATCACCAATCCAGGCTTCGAACAGATCGCCCAGAATGTAGAGCGCGTCGGCCTCACGGGCAACGCCGTCTAAAAAATGGAGAAAACCGGCGGTGATCGCCGGTTCTTCAGTGTGCAGATGGAGATCTGCGATAAAGAGTGTTGCCACGAATTACTCGCTGACGTCCACGCTTTCGATGATCACATCTTCTTTCGGAACGTCCTGGTGCATGCCGCTGCGACCGGTAGAGACCGCTTTGATCTTGTCGACCACGTCCATACCTTCAACCACTTCTGCGAAAACGCAGTAGCCCCAACCCTGCAGGTTTTCACCGCTGAAGTTCAGGAAGTCGTTGTCCGCGACGTTGATGAAGAACTGTGCGGTTGCGGAGTGCGGAGCCTGGGTACGCGCCATTGCCAGCGTGCCACGGGTGTTTTTCAGACCGTTGTTAGCTTCGTTTTTGATCGCGTCTTTCGTGACTTTCTGGTTCATGCCCGGTTCAAAACCGCCGCCCTGAATCATAAAGCCGTTGATCACACGGTGGAAAATCGTGTTGTTGTAGAAACCTTCACGGCAGTAGTCCAGGAAGTTTTTAACTGTTTCAGGCGCTTTGTCATCAAAGGTTTTGATTACGATATCGCCGTGATTAGTGTGGAAAGTAACCATTATTGCATCCTGTTCTGATAGTGTGGTGCGTAGACCCGCGTTTGGGTCAGAGATAGTGGCTTGTTATAGCATAACCGCGAGGCTGGATCACCTTGCAAAGTGAGCTGCTTCGGGTTTGAATTACAGGTAATATATACGGTTTTCACGCACACACACGTCTACATGGAATCTTCGATGTTAAAAATTTTTAATACACTGACGCGCCAAAAAGAGGAATTCAAACCTATCCATGCCGGGGAAGTCGGCATGTACGTGTGTGGTATCACTGTTTACGATCTCTGTCACATTGGTCATGGCCGTACCTTCGTCGCTTTTGACGTCGTCGCGCGCTACCTGCGCTTCCTCGGCTATAAGCTGAAGTATGTGCGCAATATCACCGATATCGACGACAAGATCATCAAACGTGCCAATGAGAACGGCGAAGATTTCGTGGCGCTGGTCGATCGTATGATCGCCGAGATGCACACCGATTTTGATGCGCTCAATATTCTGCGCCCGGATAACGAACCGCGTGCGACGCACCATATTCACGAAATCATTGAGATCACCGAGAGGCTGCTGGCGCGCGGCCACGCCTATGTGGCGGATAATGGCGATGTGATGTTCTCCGTGCCGAGCGATCCGAACTACGGCCAGCTTTCGCGTCAGGATCTTGATCAACTGCAAGCAGGCGCACGCGTCGAAGTGGCGGATATCAAACGCAACCCAATGGATTTTGTGCTGTGGAAGATGTCCAAGCCGGGCGAGCCGAGCTGGCCGTCGCCGTGGGGCGAAGGGCGTCCGGGCTGGCACATTGAGTGCTCGGCGATGAACTGCAAACAGCTGGGGGCGCATTTTGATATTCACGGCGGTGGATCGGATCTGATGTTCCCGCACCATGAAAACGAAATCGCCCAGTCGACCTGTGCGCACGATGGCGAGTACGTTAACTACTGGATGCACTCCGGTATGGTGATGGTTGACCGCGAGAAGATGTCAAAATCGCTGGGCAACTTCTTTACCGTGCGCGACGTGCTGAAATATTACGATGCGGAAACCATTCGCTACTTCCTGATGTCCGGCCACTACCGCAGCCAGCTTAACTACAGCGAAGAGAACCTCAAGCAGGCCCGCTCGGCGCTGGAGCGTCTCTACACTGCGCTGCGCGGAACCGATGCGTCAGTCGCGGCTGAGGGCGGTGAAGCTTTTGAAGCGCGCTTTATTGAAGCGATGGATGATGACTTCAACACGCCGGAAGCCTACTCGGTGCTGTTTGATATGGCGCGTGAAGTGAACCGCCTGAAAACGGAAGATGCTCATTCAGCAAACGCGCTGGCGTCACATATGCGTAAGCTTGCGGGCGTGCTGGGTCTGCTGGAGCAGAACCCGGATCTCTTCCTGCAGAGCGGCGCGCAGGCGGATGACGGCGAAGTTGCAGAGATTGAGCAGCTTATTCAGCAGCGCCTGGACGCGCGTAAAGCGAAAGACTGGGCAGCGGCCGATGCCGCGCGCGATCGCCTGAACGAGATGGGCATCGTGCTGGAAGATGGCCCGCAGGGCACCACCTGGCGCCGTAAGTAATCCCGCAAAACGGACAGCCGCTCGCGCTGTCCGCTTATCGAAGCCGCCATCCGCACTGTGCCGGATGGCGGCTTTTTCTTTCTACAGACCTTACCGTCTGCGCCACCACAATAATCCCATCACCACCACGCCCGGCAGCCATACCCACATCAGTTCAGATAGGATCACCTGATGCCCGTAGGGCGTGGTATATCGTGACAGGGCGAACGGCGCGACTTTGATCACCTGCCACGGTGCGAAAAAGCGTTCATCAGACCAGGGCCAGAGCCAGCCAACCCCTTTCCCGCCGGTAGTAATGGAGTCCAGCAGGCTGTGCGACAGCAGGGAGAGGGTTAAAAATGCCCAACAGCGCGCGAGGCTTGCCTTAAAGCGCTTATGCCCAAGCCAGGCCACCAGTAGCGGAACGACAAAGGCGAAGAGCAGGGAGTGGGTAAAACCGCGGTGGCCGAGAACATCGCCGTAAGCGACGCCGAATTTAAACGCCAGCACATCGGCGTCCGGCAGCATCGCAAGTCCCATTCCTGCCAGCAGCAACCCCCGAGGGATGACTTTACTGCCGAGCCCAAGCCCGAGACAGAGCGGGACAGCAGCGTGAGTGACGATAGTTGGCATAAAGCATCTCGCTGAGAAAAAAGGGATTATAGCCAAAACGCGCCCTCTTCACGCCTGATTTGCGCGTCAGGCAGATTCACGCACGATAAGCTGCCCGGAGAGGGTTATGCGCTGCGTCTGTAACTGCGGCTCCTTGAGCTTGCGCATCATTAGCCCGGCGGCCTGGCGTCCGCTCTCTTCACTGGCGGAGGAGACGTAGGTAAACGCTGGCGAAGTGAGATTGATGTGCAGCATATCTTCAAAGCCGACCAGCGCCACCTGCTGGGTTAAAAAGAGATCTTTCCCGACGGTGCGCCCGGTGTGATGGATGCCGCTTATCGAGCCAATCATCGCATCGGGTGAGTGGCAGAGCAGGGCGGTAATGGTGTTGTGCTGTTCCAGTAGCTGACGAGTTGCGCGGCTGGCGGCTTCCGTGTCGCCGTGGCAGGCGGGCGTCGCGCCGTCGCGCAGTACCAGGCCGTGCTGCGCCATGGCGTGGCGAAAACCGAGCAGCCGCTGCTGGCGGATCACATCCCCTTCAATACCGCCAATATAGGCAATATTGCGATGACCGCGTTCAATCAGATAGCGGGTCGCCAGCGCGGCGGCCTGGCGGTTATCACGCATCACCAGATCGCAGGGCTCTTCCAGCAGCGATTGCGAGACCACCACCAGCGGCAGCGCGCACTGTTGCAGTTGTGCGGGCAGAGTGAGTGACCGCGTATCACACGAGAGGTAAATCACGCCCGCCACGCCCTGCTGTTTAAAGGAGAGCAGGCTGCGCTCGAGGTGCTCGCCATCATTCAGCGGCTGGCCGAGAAAGACCATAAAGCCGTGCTTTTCCAGCTCCTGCACGATGCTGGCCATTACTTTGATTGAGAAGCTGTCGCTGAAGTCGCGGAGGATAAGACCGATAAGATTTGAGGTGTTGGCGCGCAGGTTCGCCGCCGCGACGTTATGCACATACCCGAGTGCGGCAATCGCTACCTGCACTTTTTCGATGGTCGCGTCGGAGATTTTCCCTTTCTGGCGCAGCACCAGCGAGACCGTGGAAACGGAGACGCCCGCGTGCTTTGCCACATCAATAATGCTGACTTTCTTCAACGCTGCTCCCTGTCGTTAATGTTGCTCAGCCGGGCCTGACACGCCGGTGCGTGCCAGGCCGTTATCTTATGCTTTGCCGATCTGCGTGGACATGCTCTGGGCGATAAATTGTGCCCTTGCGCCAAAAATGACCTGGATGCCGCTGTCGCCGACAAACACCACGCCGCGCGCGCCAAGATTATTCAGCCCATCTTTATCCACTTTCTGGCTATCTGCTACTTCCAGACGCAGACGGGTGATGCAGGAGCCGACAGAAGCGATATTGTGCGCGCCACCCAGCAGGCCAATAATTTCGCCCGCCAGTTCGTTGTCGGTTTTATCATCTGCTGTCGCCGTTACGTCCGTGCGCCCCGGGGTTTTGACATCAAAACGACGGATCACAAAGCGGAAGGTGAAGTAGTAGATCACCGCCATCGGGATACCGACAATCACCGCATTCAGGTAGTTAGTTTGATAGCCGTTAAACGACGGCAGAATGCCGAACGACAGGTAGTCGATAAAGCCTGCGGAGAAGGATTTGGCGATATGCGCATGCAGCAGGTACATCGACATATAGGCCAGGCCCGCCATGATGGCGTTAAAGACGTAGAGGATTGGTGCCACAAAGATAAAGGTGAACTCAACCGGCTCGGTGATGCCCGTCAGGAAGCAGGTCAGCGCGGCGGAGAAGAGAATACCGAAGGCGATCTTTTTGTTACGCGTATGCGCTTCGTGGTACATCGCCAGACAGGCCGCTGGCAGCGCAAACAGCATCAGCGGGAACTCGCCCTGCATAAACTTACCGGCGTCGTGGTAGCTGTCGCTGCTAAAGGATTTCACACCCTCTTCCAGCATTTTGAACCAGATCGTCTGATCGCCGTGGATCACCTGGCCTGCCTGAGTGGTGTAATCGCCAAATGAATACCAGAAAGAAGGGTACCAGATGTGGTGCAGGCCCAGCGGGATCAGCGCGCGTTCGACCAGGCCAAAAATAAAGGTCGATGCCGCCTGGTTATCACCGTTGACCACCACCGACAGCGCATCAATACCGGCCTGAATATGTTGCCAGACATAGGGCAGCAGCAGGCCGAGCAAGAACGACAGAAAGGCGGTGGCGATAGCGACAAAACGCTTACCGGAGAAGAAGCCGAGAAACTCCGGCAACTGCAAAGTATGGAAACGGTTGTAGCACCAGGCAGCGAGAATACCGCAGATAAGACCGCCAAAGACGCCCATCTGTAAAGTCGGGATGCCGACCACCATCGCATATTTGCCGCCCTGCGAGGCCATCTCGGGCGTAATGCCGAGCATGGTGCCGATGGTGATATTGGTGATGAAGACCGAGACCGCCGCCGAAAGCGCAGCAATACCCGATTCCGAGGCCAGGCCGACCGCAGAGCCAATGGCGAAGAGCATGGGCAGGTTGTCAAAGATGACGCCACCGGCATTCATCATTAACGGCAGGTGGAATTTATCGCCGAAGGCCAGTAACAGACCCGCAGCGGGTAGCAGCGAGATGGGCAGCATTAAGGCGCGACCAATCATCGACAATTTAGAGAGCGATTTAACAAATCCAGATATCAGACTCATGCTGACTTCCCCCGAAGTTGCGCGTTTTGCGCGTTATTTTTGTTAGTAGAACGTTTTAGTAGAACGTTCTACTTATCGTGAGATAACTCTTAAAACGCCGCAACAGAAATTTGGTGTTCAGCCAGAGGAATTGGTGATTCTTTGAGGTTGATCGGTAATTGACCGTTATCGATGAGGGGTATTGGATGGGCGTTGGATGGGCGTTGGATGGGCATTGGATGGGCATTGCCGGATGGCGGCTGCACCTTATCCGGCCTACGCAGATCGAATCACCATGCAGAGATCGTAGGCTCGATAAGCGCAGCGCCATCGGGCAGAATTGCCGCAGGATGCAAGCGGGGAAAGAGTAGGCCCGATAAGCGCAGCGCCATCGGGCAGAATCACCGCAGGATGCAAGCAGGGAAATTGTAGGCCCGATAAGCAAAGCGCCATCGGGCAGAATCACCGCAGGATGCAAGCAGGGAAATTGTAGGCCCGATAAGCAAAGTGCCATCGGGCAGAATCACCGCAGGATGCAAGCAGGGAAATTGTAGGCCCGATAAGCGCAGCGCCATCGGGCAGAATTGCCGCAGGATGCAAGCGGGGAAAGCGTAGGCCCGATAAGCAAAGCGCCATCGGGCACAGGAGGGTTACGCGGTGACGGTGACGCTCTGTCCGTCAAAGGTCACGGTTTGCCCGGCGACAATTTTGCAACGCTTACGCGTTTCAACCACGCCGTCGACCTTCACATAACCGTCGGCGATAACGATCTTCGCCTGCGCGCCGCTCTCGCTCCAGCCTTCCAGTTTCAGCAGATCGCACAGCTCAACGTGCGGGTGTTTACCAAGGGAAAATGTTGCCATCTTAATTGCCTTTTACATCGTGATATTCTTCACACGCCTGCAGCGTGTTCTGGATCAGGGTTGCCACGGTCATCGGACCTACGCCGCCGGGCACTGGCGTAATGTAAGAGGCACGCGCAGCGGCCTCTTCAAACACCACATCCCCGACCACTTTGCCATTTTCCAGCCTATTGATGCCGACATCCACGACAATCGCGCCCTCTTTAATCCACTCGCCGGGAATAAAGCCCGGTTTGCCCACCGCGACAATCAGCAGATCGGCGTTTTCCACATGCTGGCGCAGATTTTTAGTAAAGCGGTGCGTTACGGTGGTCGTACAGCCGGCCAGTAGCAGCTCCATGCTCATCGGGCGGCCAACAATGTTCGACGCGCCAATCACCACGGCGTTCAGGCCGAAGGTGTCGATGTTGTAACGCTCAAGCAGGGTGACGATCCCGCGCGGCGTGCAGGGACGCAGACGCGGCGCACGCTGACACAGACGTCCGACATTGTAGGGGTGAAAGCCGTCCACGTCTTTATCAGGCGCGATACGCTCCAGCACTTTAACGTTGTCGATACCCGCAGGCAGCGGCAGCTGCACCAGAATGCCATCGATTGCGCTATCGGCGTTGAGCTTATCAATCAGACCCAGCAGTTCCGCTTCGCTGGTGGTTTCCGGCAGATCGTAAGAGCGGGAGACAAATCCCACCTCTTCGCACGCTTTGCGTTTACTGCCGACATAAATTTGCGATGCCGGATTGCTGCCAACCAGAACGACGGCCAGGCCCGGAGCGCGAAAACCGGCGGCAACGCGGGCACGAACTTTTTCAGCAACCTCAGAGCGCACCTGCTGCGCAATCGTTTTACCATCAATAATTTTTGCTGCCATCAGGGAGAAAATCCATCTGTTAAATTGACTAAAGGGGATGCGCGCTATTCTGTCAGAAGCACGCCGCGCTGTCAGTTACCGTTTGTGGATTTCACTGGCTAAGCAGCAGCAGGGGCGAGGTTTTTGGCTTGATTTAACAAAAACGAAACAACTCATCACCCCTAAGAAAGGTAAGGTTAAGCCTGCGTCTATGCGGTATTCACCCCTATTTCAGATGACATAAATAAAATATGGCAGGGCTGTTTCTTATATCTTCTTAAGAAACCACTTAGGGGAAATGCAGCATTTGTGTCTATTTTAAAATTTGCGACAAGGCTAATTTATTAGAGCAGCAAGTAATTATGATAATTAAATACCTTGACTTCATTTTACTTGACCAGGTGGAAACGCGAAATAAGGACTATTTCGTATGTATTTTCATGGAGGAGAATATCTTTCGGGCATTAAATGCCTTCAGTCATCAGCGAAATTTGTCAGGATGATGAAGATCGCTGGACGAATTATAAGGATATGAAATGAAAACCAGACCCATAGTTATTTCGCTTGCAGCGAGCATGATGATGTTTTCTGGTTTAGCGCCAGCCCGCGGGCCGGTTGTTATTCCGGGAGGCAATATTCATTTTGAAGGTGAACTGGTACAGATTGCCTGCGCGATTAGCGTGCAGTCGAACAGCCAAACCGTTGCCATGGGCCAATATCACACGACCTTGTTTAGCAATGTCGGTGATACGACGCCTCTGGTGCCGTTTACCCTGACGGTGAATGATTGCGATCGCAGCGTTGCCACGCAGGCCTCTGTCGCGTTTGCAGGAAGGGTTGATAATGTCGATCCGACGTTGCTGGCGCTCACTGCGGGCGACAGCGGCACCAGTGCGAAAGGGGTGGCTATCGAGATCCTCGACAGTAATTCCCAAACGCTGAAGCCCGACGGCGCAACTTTCTCGGCTGCGCAAAACCTGGCGAGTGGAAGCAATACGTTGCAATTCGCCGCCCGTTATAAAGCGACTGCGGCAGAGGTGACGCCAGGTTCGGCCAATGCTGACACGATGTTTATTATGAAATACGAATAAGAAATGGGGGACAGGAGGCTACACTCTCAGGGATGAGTTCTTGTGGACATCTGTTTATTTTGTCTTGAATATTCTTATTACAAGAAAGTTGACCATGCAGAATTTATTACGAATGAGTATTGCGGCTGTTTTTCTTATTTCCAGTGCCGTAAATGCAGAAGGTGGTATTTCTTTAGGTGCTACCCGAGTTATATATCCGGCCGAGGCGAAACAGACTTCGCTCGCGGTGAATAATAGTGATAACAATTCCCGGTTTTTGATTAATTCATGGATTGAAGATGAGCAGGGGCAGAAAGTAAAAACATTTGCTGTTACCCCACCATTATTTGTCAGTGAACCAAACAGTGAAAATACGTTACGAATTATTTATGTCGGTCCACCGCTTCCCGGCGACCGCGAATCACTGTTCTGGCTCAATGTCAAAGCGATTCCCTCGGTGGAAAAAGAGAGTCTGGCGGGCAAAAACGTGCTGCATCTGGCGATTTTGTCACGCATTAAGCTCTTTGTGCGCCCCTCAACGCTCACCGATCTGGTGCAAGAGGCACCGGAGGCGCTGAGCTTTGCGCTCGAGGGGAACACCCTGAAGATCGCCAATGCCTCGTCCTATTATCTTTCGCTGGTGAATATGCATATCAACCAGCGGAAGGTAAACAACGTCATGGTCGCGCCAAAAAAGAGTACGCAGGTGGCGCTGCCGCCCGATGCGCGGGGCGATCTCACTTTTCAGACAGTCAATGACTACGGTGCCGTTACGCCAGTCAGAACAGTTAGCCTGCGTTAGACGGGCGAGTGGTAAACCTTTATGACCATAAAATCTCCTCCGCGGCGGTTCGCGCTCTCGGTGCTGGCCGCGCTATGTCCGCTGGATCTCTATGCTGAACGTTACTTCAATCCGGCTTTCTTATCTGACGATCCCGGCTCGGTCGCTGATTTGTCGCTGCTGGAAAAAGGGTATCAGCGCCCGGGCAGTTACCGCGTCGATATCTGGCGTAACGATGAATTTATTGCCACCCAGGATATCCGCTTTGAGCGCAGGGCGAACAGCGCTGCAGGCGGTGCATCGGGCGGGTTAATGCCCTGTTTTTCAGCAGCGCTGTTAGAGCGGATCGGCGTCAATATGGCTGCATTTCCTGCGATGAAGCTACAGCAGGATCGCGACTGTATTGACATAAGCCAGGCTATCCCGGGGGCACAAACCGCCTTTACCTTTTCAACTATGCGGCTCGATATCGGCCTGCCGCAGGCCTCAATGCATCTTCGCGCCCGCGACTACATTCCACCGGAATCCTGGGATGAAGGCATTCCCGCTGCATTGTTTAATTACAGCTTTAGCGGCAACCACGGCACGCAGAGTGACAGCTATTTTTTTGCCCTGCAGAGCGGGCTGAATTATGGCCCCTGGCGGCTGCGTAATAATGGAGCCTGGCGCAGCGCAGGCGCTGGAAGCAGGCGCTGGGAAAATATCGCCAGCTGGTTACAGCGGACAGTTGTACCGCTGAAAGGCGAGCTGGTGATGGGTGACAGCAACACGCAGAATGCGCTGTTTGACAGTATTGGTTTTCGCGGGCTGCGCCTCTTTTCGGCAGACGCCATGTACCCTGATAGCCAGCAGGGCTATGCGCCCACCGTACGCGGCATTGCGCGAACGCCTGCGCGGCTCACCATTCGCCAGAATGGCTATGTCATCTATCAAAGCACGGTTGCCGCCGGGCCTTTTACCATCACCGATCTCAATCCAACCTCCTCCAGCGGCGATCTTGACGTTGTGCTGGAGGAGAAAGATGGCAGCCAACAGCGTTATAGCGTGCCCTATTCGACGCTACCGCTGCTGCAGCGTGAAGGACGCATCAAATATGATGTGGTGGCCGGGCGTTATCGCAGCGGTAATCGTCAGTACGCTTCACCCTTTTTTACTCAAGGGACAATCGTTGCGGGTCTGGCAGATGGCTATACCCTTTACGGGGGGACGCAGCTTGCCGGCGATTACGCTGCGTTCGCCAGCGGTGCAGGCGTGAATCTGGGCGAGCTGGGTGCACTCTCACTCGATCTGACCCATGCGCGCAGCCGCCTTGCCAACAACCGTAAAGAGCAGGGCGAGTCGCTGCGCTTTATGTATGCCAAATCTCTCAATCAACTCGGTACGCACTTTCAGTTTCTGGCGTGGCGCTACTCCACGCGCGGTTTTCACACCCTGGACGAGGTGGCTTATCCGGCCAGCAAAACTGCGGGCGGCGAAATGAGGCCATCGGGAGAAGAGAGCGCGAACAAAAAACGGCGCGTGCAGGCCAATATCACCCATAGCTTTACTGATTACGGATCTCTCTATCTCTCCGGCATGCAGCAGACATACTGGGATAAATCGAGTAGCCAGCGCTGGTTGCAGCTTGGCTATGCCGACGGCTGGCGAGGAGTAAGCTATGCCCTGTCGTGGTCGTGGAGCTACGCTTCCGGCGACAAGCGGGCGGAACGAATTGCAGCGCTCAATATCTCTGTTCCCTTTAGCGCCCTGGGGCTTGGATCGGGCGGCGGTGCGGCGCGAAACGTCTACGCCAGCGCCAACTTCAACCGCAGCAGCAGCGGGCAGTCCAGCTGGCAGACCGGCATCGGCGGGACACTGCTCGACGGTAGCAACCTCAGCTACAACCTTAATCAGGGGAGCAGTAATTCCCGCGGTTATAACGGCAGTGCCAACGCGCACTGGCAGGCAGCATGGGGCAGGCTCAACCTCGGCTACAACTACGATAAACAGCAGCGCGACTATAACTGGCAGTTCGCTGGCGGCGCGGTAGCTCATGCCGATGGCCTCACCTTTGCTCAGCCGCTTGGCGACACCAATGTGCTGATAAAAGCGCCGGGCGCGCAGGGGGTACGTATTGAGAATCAGCCCGCAATCACGACCGACTGGCGCGGTTACGCCGTCGTTCCTTATGCCACCGTTTATCGCCATAACCGCGTGGCGCTCGATACGGCTACGCTCAGCGATCACACCGATATTGAGAGTAATGTCGGCAGTGTGGTCCCCACCCAGGGCGCATTAGTGCGCGCCAGTTTCACCACCCGCATCGGCGTGCGTGCGCTGCTGACCGTCATGCTTGGCGATCGCGCGGTACCCTTTGGCTCGCTGGTCACGGAGCGCGACAGCGGCGTCAGCAGCATGGTGGGCGAGGAGGGACAGGTTTTTTTAAGTGGATTACCGCTGCGTGGAGAGCTGCTGGTGCAGTGGGGGGAGCGCGCTCATGAACACTGTTTCGCCCCGTACGCCTTACCAGAAGCCAGCCTTCAGCAGCCCATCACCCTTGCCAGTGCAGACTGTGTCAGTAAAGGATAACGCGATGCGATCTATTTTTGCGGGCGTGTTATGGCTTGCGACAACGCAGGCTTTCGCCGCCAGTTGTTACAATGCCAAAGGCACACCTACCGATATTACTTACGATTTGTCGAACAGCTTCGATAGCAGCAATAACCAGCTAAATAAAGTGGTTACGCGATCGGAGAAATCAGCGTGGATCGGCGTACGGGCAATCTGCCCGGCGGGAACCCGACAAACCCATACCTACCGCAGTTACGTGACGCGTTTCCCGGTGGAATTTACTGCGCACGGTTACCGCTATCTGCAAATTTCTCCCCATTTGCAGGCGGCAATGCGCATTCACGACAGCTACGCCGGTGAGTTTTATCCGCCGGATAACTATATCCGCATGGGGCAGGAGCCGAATGTGGCGAAGCAGCGCCCATTTGGCGTGATGGATTCACAGTTGTTGCTCAAGCTTCGGGTGACCGAACGCTTTATGAACCGGGTGACTATCCCGCAGCAGACCCTCTTTACTGTGTATGTCACCACCGGCGTCAACGATCCGCTGATCACGCCGGTCTACACCATTAGCCTGGGCGGCGTGGTGGAAGTCCCGCAGCGCTGCGAGGTGAATGCCGGGCAGGTAGTGGAGTTTGATTTTGGCGATATTCGTGCCGCGCTGTTTAGCGAGGCCGGAGCAGGGAATCGCCCGCGCGGTGTGACACCGCAAAGTCGCACCGTTTCCATCAACTGTACGAATGTTAAAGCCCAGGCAAATATCTCGGTGCGGCTCGAAGCGGAGAAGTCGGCCAATCACATTCTGCTCTCCGATAATCCGGATCTCGGTTTTGTGGTCGCCAATGAATCGGGCCAGCCCTTTACGCCCAATAGTATTTTCAGTGTGATCCCGCTTCAGCTTGATAAGAACGCTGCGGCACGGGTCGGCATTCGAGCCTGGCCCGTCAGCGTTACCGGCAAGAAACCGGCAGAGGGGCCTTTCAGCGCGCGCGGGTTTTTACACGTGGAATATAATTAAGGAGCCGTAATGCCCCGGTTTTTACACTTTGTCTTGCTACTCGGCTACGGGCTGAATGCCGCCGCTGCGCAAACCAACATTGAGTTGCGCGCCAGAGTTATTAACGCCGGATGCGCGGTGGAAAGCAGCGATAGCCAAAAAACGGTCTCGTTAGGACGCTGGCCGATCAGGCAACTGCGGATGGCTGGAAATATCACCACGCCGGTGGCTTTTTCGGTGAAATTGAAAGGGTGCCCGCCGGGAAGTGTTTCGATAACATTTTCGGGAAAAGCCGCCAGCAATCCTGCATGGTTAGCTCTCAGCGACGGTAAGTTGGCGCATCAGGTAGCGATCCAATTGCGTGACCACGATCTGTCGCCTTTAGATCTTGAGGTACCCAGCCAGGCAATTATCGTGGATCGTAATGGCAATTCGCTTTTGCAGTTTTTTGCCAATTACATTGCGCTGGTGAATAATCCCACGCCTGGTATTGCTAAATCAGATGCCACGTTTACCATTAATTATTATTAAGCTTTCTTTTTAAAAGAGCGTATAGAAAAGGCCGCATCTGTTGCGGCCTTTTTTATAACAGCTCGTGCGCCTTGGCATAATCAATCAACTCAACGATGGTATGAACGCCAAGCTTAGAGAAGATATTTGATTTATGAGCGCTAATAGTTTTGTTGCTAAGTATCAATTGCTCCGCAATCTCTTTGTTCGAAAAACCGTTAGCCAGGTAGCGTAATACCGTGACTTCGCGATTAGAGAGCGGCATATCCCGTGTTTCCCCTTTTCGTTTGCCGGGATGATTAATGTAATTAAGCGTTTCAGAAGGAAAGAAAGAGTACCCGGCAAGAATCATCTTTACCGCATTATAAATATCGTTGAGATCTTTTCTTTTGCTGACGAAACCATTCGCGCCTGCGCGGATTGCACGTGCGGCATAAAACGACTCTGATTTTGAAGAGAGAAAAAGCACGTTGACATCTTCTCTTACTGCTTTGATTTTTCTTAATAAAGTAAAACCATCAGTCTTCGGTAATTCAATGTCAAGAATAACCAGATCCACCTTATTGGCGCGAATAAAATCAAGCGCACTGCGGCTGTCATCTGTTTTCAGAACGACGTTCACATTCTGGCTTTTCTGCAACAGAACTTCTATCGACATCCTGACGATAGGATGTTCATCCATAATAATGACGGAAGCCGGTTTCATCTTTTTTAGCCTCTGATTGTTTTTTTATGCCTCGTCTACGCAGGTGTGCCACAGACGTTAAGAGGAGTAATTGCCGTTGACGTTTTCTGTGACGAAGATAATTTTCATGGGAAAACCGGTAGCATCCTTGTGTCTGCCAGACTATTTTCCCTCGCAGACTGCGAAGGGGAAAAATAATCTATTCCGGATTAACGCAAGAGAAATGGCATGCGAGTTAATGCGCTAGATCAATTATACCTGGTAAGTATGTATGGAGAGGTCTTATGAGTTAGCGTGAGTTATTTGCCGACAGGAAATCCTGAGGAATAAAAGAGCATAAAAGATATTTGAATCTATCTGTTATCAATTTTTCTTGTTTTAGGGAATTATGATTTTTACGGCGAGCAAAACAAAATAACAATCTAATTGTTTTCAACCTGTTAAGAAGATGAGCGGCATATTATTCGCAGCTGGCGTGAGCAAAGCATTGTGGAGAGCGGATACCAGAGAAAGGCAGGTGCTTTCTCCGGTCCCAGGATTAGTTTTAATTGTGATCTTTTTGTTAAAAAAGATCTGACCAGGTGCGCTTTCTTCTCTCTTTTACCCATAAGACAAGCTGAGGAGAGGCTTCATTCATAGCGTCGGGTGATGCCTGTTGAGGGTCAGACGATGCAGGAGATGAATAAGACTTTGTCGATCGGGGAGGCCAAGCAGCTTAAGTTGGGTATTGAGTCGGTAAACAACGCGATGGTAAGGGAGGTTAAGTTGTCTTGCGATGCGTTTCATGGTTAGTCCTCGCGCCAGAGAAGAGAGAATTTTCCACTCTGTGGCCGGAAAGAGCGGAGCGTGAATACTTCTTTCAGGGGGCACCAGCAGTGCCTGGCGGAACGGAACAACGGAGAGATCGCGGGCAATGACATGAAAAGGGCCTGCTGCGCGCAGAAAGCTCATTTGTGCCGGATCGTCTTTTGAGGTTAAGAGATAGATATGCAAACCGCGATTACATAAGTTGGGCTGCCGCAGGGTTTCCAGCGCCTCCAGCCGGGAGGTGGTCAGGGTCTCCATATCCACAATTAAGTGCGACAGATAGGGTTCGCAAAGCTGGTGGTTTGCCATCTCAAGCGATGGAAAGACTGCATTTCGTTTACCGGAGAAGAGGCAACTGCGCCAGGCATAACTCAAATAGTGATCGGTGGAGATTAGCGTCTGGCTAATCATATATTCCGGCAGTGCGAAATTGAGTTGCTGGACGAGTTGTTCCAGCGTATCAAAAAGGGGAGGCGTTGCGCCCCGGTAAGGTAGAACCCGATGTGTCGGTTTATCGCTGCGATGTTTTTCTCTACGGATACGTTTTCGCATTTTTCCCTCGCCAACGTATTTTATTCTTCGGCTAAAACGCCCTGTCCATTCAGGCTTTGCCAGCAGCAAACACACACTGCATGTCCTGTTTTATGCCCTGTTAAGATCAACATTTTTACAATCTGATTCATGCAGAAACAGGTACAGATACTTAAAGCTTCCTGAGACATTTCCCAAGAAGTAAGGCAGGGTTAAGGCGGGGACGTAGGCGTAACGTCGCATAAACTGGCGGATTGCCGGGAAAACGCGCAGGCGCGTTCACTTCGCAGGCAACCAGCCTAAAATACATTGACTCACCTGGTGCTCACCGTATAATTCCAGGCGTTTCCACCGTAAAGGTGGTGGCATTCGCGTAATGCGCCCTTAGCTCAGCTGGATAGAGCAACGGCCTTCTAAGCCGTAGGTCACAGGTTCGAACCCTGTAGGGCGTACCATCTTCCCGCCGCTCCCGGGACCGCGTACGGTTTTCCCCCACTGCTTTTTCTGCACATTGCACAGCCGCAAAAAAAATTTTTACCCACTCTTGAAAAACGTTCCGATGGCATTATTTTTATTAGCGGACAAGCAAGGCTTGCCTTTAACTTGAGCTTTTGAATTGATTATTCAGGAGGTTAACTTATGGCACTCAGAACCTTGTCAGCACTCCCTGGCTTTTCAGATTCGCTTTTTGCCGATCGTTTTAATCGTATTGATTCGCTTTTTAGCCAGCTCACCGGCAACACGCCTGTGGCGGCGACGCCTGCCTACGATCTGAAAAAAGTCGATGCCAATAACTACCTGCTGCACGTCAGCGTGCCTGGCTGGAAGGAGGAGGAGCTGGAAATCGAGACGGTAGGGGGCAACCTGCATATTTCCGGTAAGCGCAGTGAAGAGGCTTCCGAGGAGGAGCAGGGCTGGATCTATAAAGGCATACGGCGTGCGGATTTCCGCCTTAGCTTTTCGCTGCCCGATCATGCCAAAGTGAGCAACGCGAAATTAGAGAGCGGCATTCTGGAGGTCTCCATTTACCAGGAGATCCCGGAGAGTGAAAAACCCCGCAAAATCGCTATTGAGAATAGCCAGAAGGTGATTGAGCACCAGGCATAATCGTGACGTTTTTTTCTTAAATCACATGTTTTAAGGCCCGCCCGTGCGGGCCTTATTTCTCTCACCCAAGGTGAGAGAAGACTCAGCTTGTCGCCTGAGCGAGGGCGTTTTTATCTTGATGGAAAATTTTGCTGCAGTGCGGGCACATTAACATTGCCCCTTTCTGGACGCGGGAGAAACTGTGTTCGGAATGTTGTGAGCAGTGAGGGCAGGAACATTTTACGAGGTAGTTACGGCGGCTTTTGGCATCTTTGCGTTGTGACATAGATTTTTTCCTGATGAATGGCCGGCAACCATACACGATTCTGCTGCGCATAGCTCGATATCATTATCTTTATTAATAATTTAGCTCTCAGACGCCTCCAGGATAAATCTCAATATTGTGCCAGGGTTTTAATATAACGCTATGATTTGACTAGCTATCATCATTAACCCCTATTAACCCTGATAATGTTTCTGCGCCGCTCTGCCCGAGCGGCTTTTTTTTTACCCCTTTACCTGCCAGGCGGTGTTTTTATTCACATCTTAAAGGGATGTGATTGCATCCTGCTGCACCTGATGGTGTTATATCCGACCACTGGAAATGAAATTTGAGGAGCAAACAGTGTTAGAAGGATATTTTGATCTCGATGGCGCGACCGGCAATGACGCGCTGGAAAACAGAAAACGGTTACTGGCCGTACAGGCAGCACTGGAAATTTCGAAAGCGGCCGTCTCTGCAACCACGGCAAATTCTGGTATTCGCAGCCAGATGGATTTACGTAATGTCTCGCAAGAAGTCGCTACGCTTGCCGATGCTATCCAGGATGCGTTAGAAGCAGATTAACGCTTTACCCCCGCATTGATGAAGCAGCCCGAATGGGCGTCTTCATCAATTTATCGTTATTTTACTCTCCCTCTCATCCTTGATTATCATCACATTTCCCGTTTTGAGCGCTTGAGCCAAATAATGGGATTCGTTATAAAAGTCCACCCGGATCGCCATCAATAAACCGAGCGAAACCTGATCCCCTTAATGCCTGCCTGGCATTAAGGGAATCAGGTTTTTTTTCGCCTGTCGTTCGACGTTCCGCGTCGAGGCGCTATGACAACAAGGAGAGAGAAGCGATGAAAATGGTATTTCCCGACGGGTTTTTATGGGGGGGAGCGGTCGCTGCCAACCAGATCGAGGGCGCATGGAATAAGGGGGGAAAAGGCGTCTCAACCGCCGATCTGCAACCCGGGGGAATCGATAGCGAGATTGCCGTGCGCCCGGGCACAAATGGCAATCTCAAAGATATCGCCATTGATTTTTACCACCGCTACCCGCAGGACATAAAACTCTTCGCTGAAATGGGATTTACCATCCTGCGCACCTCGATTGCCTGGGCGCGAATATACCCGAACGGTGATGAAACGGAGCCAAACGAGGAGGGGCTGGCGTTCTACGATCGGCTTTTCGATGAAATGGCGCAGCACGGAATTCAGCCGCTGATCACCCTTTCACATTATGAAATGCCCTTTGGTCTGGTGAAAAAGTATGACGGCTGGAGCAGCCGGCAGGTTATCGATCTTTTTGAACGTTACGCGCGCACGGTGTTTACCCGTTACCGCCATAAAGTGAAATATTGGCTCACCTTTAACGAGATCAATATGGCGCTGCACGCCCCTTTTACCGGCGCAGGCTTGATGGGTGAGCGCAGTAAACAGGAGATTTATCAGGCGCTTCATCATCAGCTGGTCGCCAGTGCGCGGGCCGTCAAAGCGTGCCATGAAATCATTGAGGATGTGAAGATCGGCTGCATGCTATTGGGGGCGGTACGCTACCCGATCAGCTGTAAACCGGAGGATCTTTTGCAAGCGCAGCAGGAGAACCGCGAGTGGCTTTTCTTCGGCGATGTTCAGGTGCGAGGGGAGTACCCGGCTTGGATTGCGCGCTATTTTCGCGAAAATAACGTTGCGTTGTGTGTGACACCACAGGACAGGGACGATCTCAAAGAGACCGTCGATTTTGTCTCCTTCAGCTATTACATGAGCGGCTGTGCGGCAGCACGGCCCGACCTCTATCAGCGCGGCCACGGCACGCTCCTCAATATGATCCCCAACCCCTTTCTCTCTGCGTCGGAGTGGGGATGGCAGATCGACCCTAAGGGCCTGCGTTTTCTGCTCAACGAACTCTACGATCGCTACCGTAAGCCGCTCTTTATCGTGGAAAACGGCCTTGGAGCGAAAGATGTACCGGAGCTGGATGGTTCGATTCGGGATGACTATCGCATTCACTATCTTCACTCCCACCTGGTGGAGGTTCGCGAGGCGATTGAAGATGGCGTTGAACTGCTTGGTTACACCAGCTGGGGGCCGATCGATCTGGTGAGCGCCGGAACGGGGCAGATGTCAAAACGTTACGGCTTTATCTACGTCGATCGCGACGATGGCGGTAACGGCAGCCTGACGCGTCAGCGCAAGAAAAGCTTTTACTGGTATCGCGATGTGATCCATAGCAACGGTGCCACGCTGAGCGAGCCGATTTAGTCAGGTATCCCTTGTTACGCTACAAACGGTCATCGCTGCACTGCGATGGCCCTTTTGCTCACTCGTCAAAGGACAGCGGCGACAAACGACGTTTCAGGTTGTTTGATAAAACGGAAGAAGAAGAATGAATTGCACGGTTCTGGCAGACAATATTCTGCGGATGGTGGGGGGCGAAAGTAACGTCGTAACGGTAATCCATTGCGCAACGCGCTTACGCATCACCGTTATCGATAATCGTAAAGTGAAACTGGCGGAGCTCAGGGCGCTGGATGGCGTGCTCACCGTTGTAAGTGAGGGCGATCGGTTACAGGTCGTTATTGGCAATCGCGTGGCGAAAGTGTTCCACGCTCTGAGCGTGCGCTGCGGTTTAATCGGCACTGAAAAAAAGAGCGGGCAGTATGAAGGGGCGGGCTGCGCGCAGCTGGTGAGGTGGCTCGATGGTCTGGCCGATATAACGATGCCGCTTCTGGGCATCATGATGGCCGCAGGGATCCTGAAAGGTATTCTCATCATCTGTGTCGATGCCGGATGGCTGAACCCTGGCAGACAAAGTGCCGCTACTCTGTTTGCCATTGCCGAAAGCCCTTTCAACTTTCTGCCCATTTTTCTCGCAATCCTCTGCGCACGTAAATTTAAGGCCAATCTGTTTATTGCCGTCGCGATGGCGGGCGCTTCTCTCTCGCCGCTGGGCATCGGGCTTTCGGCAGGCGGGCAACAAGAGGCTTTTCCGGGACTACCCTTCAGGATAATGAACAGTAGCGGCGCGGTGATCCCGGTCATTGCCAGTGTCTGGTTAATAGCGCGCGTTGAGCGGGTGATCGATCACTATGTTGACGCGGCAAAAAGCGCCACAGTGACGCCCTGTTTCCTGATTCTTATTGTCGTGCCCTTAATCTTACTGCTCCTCTTTCCGGTGGGGGTGAGTATAAGCCAGGCAATTAGCGCACTATTTAGTGCGCTTTATAGCTTCAGCCCCATTTTTACCTGCGTGCTAATGGCGGCCGCCTGGCCGCTGCTGGTGATGTTCGGTATTCATCAGGCATTTATTGTGCTTTTTATTAATGATATTTCGGTGATGGGGCAGAGTTTTTTGCTGGCGGCGTGCGGCCCGGCAATATTTGCCTGCTCCGCTATGTTGCTGGCGGTCAATCTGCGTACCCGTAACACTAAATTGAAAGCATTGACCCGCAGCGCAATTATTCCTTCGCTTTTTGGTCTCAGCGAACCGGCTATTTATGGCGTAACGTTAAAACGTAAGAAAATGTTTATATGCGTGCTGGTGGTCACGGCATTTGGCGGTGCAATGGTTGGCTACGGCAAAAGTTTTGCTATCACTATGGCAATGCCCGGGCTACTGACATTCCCGGTTTTTTATGGCGAAGGGTTTATCACCTTTATTCTTGCGTGCAGCCTCGCATTTGTAGGCAGCCTGGGATTAATCCTGCTGACATGGGTTGAAGAGAGTTCGCTGCCGGTGAGCCAGGTGGAATCTTCAGGCGGAGAAAATATAGCAGTAAGGCGTCTTCCGCCTTCTCCGAAACCGGTTTCTGATATTACAGAGCAAATTATCGCCCCGGTTTCAGGCGAGGTGATCTCACTTGCCCAGGTCAATGATGGCGTCTTTTCTGCAGGCAGCGTTGGGCCGGGTTTTGCGATTATTCCGGATGAAGGACGCGTTTATTCGCCGGTGGATGGTTATATCGCCACCACATATGCCAGCAGGCATGCAATACGCATCTGCTCTAACGCCGGGGCAGAGATCCTGATTCACGTCGGGATTAATACTGTGCAGCTGGGCGGGAACTATTTTTGTGTCGAGGTACAAACGGGAGAGGCGGTAAAACAGGGACAACTATTAATGACATTCGACCTGCTGGCTATCGCCGCGGAAGGTTATGACACGGTAACGCCTGTCATCATTACGAATAGCGAAGCCTGGCGCACATTAGATGCCAGCGAAAAACCGCGCTCGCGTAGCGGTGAGCGAAGTCCTGCATTAGCAGTATAAATTTTTGGCGACAGGGAAAGAGGGAGATCTGCGCAGGCACTATTTACTAAAACCCTGATAAAAACAGGTGTAATGCCGTATTTGCAAAGGAAATGAGGACGTTGCAGAGCAGATAAAAAAGAGGGCGATATTATTATCGCCCTGCCTTTTAGATGGAGAAGTCTTCCAGCTTTTTGCCTTCTTCCAGCGCCTTCGCGATGACTTTCGGCGTACGGCCCTGGCCGGTCCAGCTTTTTTCGGTGCCGTCTTCGTCAATATACTTATATTTAGCAGGACGCGGTGCGCGAACGGATTTGGTTTTAGTCGCCTGACCTTTCAAAGAGGATAAAAGTTCGGTTGGGTCGATACCTTCATCCAGCAACTTCTGACGGAATGCCGCCAGTTTAGCTTCTTTCTCTTCCTGCTCTTTACGTAAAGAAGATTCTTCTTCGCGGCGCTCTTCTACAACCACGGACAATTTTTCCAGCATTTCTTCCAGCGTTTCGAGCGTAACTTCACGCGCCTGAACTCGCAGAGTGCGAATGTTATTTAACGATTTAAGTGCTTCTGACATGATGTCACTCCGTGTGCGGGTAAATGAAAATCGATCGGAATTAATTTTTAGTGATAAAGAGATAAAAATCAACTTAGGATTATGTGTTTTATCAAATAGCGTGAGGAAATTGCAACCCTTGATGTTGGGTAGCTATGTTGCCTTAAGAAATTTAGTAAGATCGGACCGCGATAAAGGCAGGGTCATTTAAGGGTTATTTTTAAGTTAAGCCCTGGTTGAAACTTAAGTGGTATTAAGAAAATAGCTTATAGGTTAGAAGGGAAGCGATTTCAGCAACACTGTAGGATTACTTAAACATTGCGTATGTGCTTTGTTCAACAACGTCGCAATAAGCGACAGAAAGTTTCACTTATATCCATCCTAACTGAGAATATTCTCAGTTAGCGGCAAAATCTCACTTTCAGATCTTTCTTCGCTGGGAACGGCTCAGGTTAATGTGCAATAGTCAGTGTTAATACTTCGTACTGCCTGGCTGAAGATATTTGCTCGCCGCCTTTTAATCACCATTGCAATAAAGATCGCTATATGATTGCGCTGATGCTGAAAAAAATTCAGGCATCTTTTGCCTTG
The DNA here is from genome assembly GCF_003864115.1 of Kosakonia sp. CCTCC M2018092. Classification (NCBI taxonomy): domain Bacteria; kingdom Pseudomonadati; phylum Pseudomonadota; class Gammaproteobacteria; order Enterobacterales; family Enterobacteriaceae; genus Kosakonia; species Kosakonia sp. CCTCC M2018092. The sequence continues at coordinate 3,442,131 of NZ_CP034225.1, read as the reverse complement.
CGCTGGCGGTTAAAAAACGACTCAGCGCAATAATAACCCCCTCAGCGGCAGGATATTGTCCCCTTGTGTGTCGCGATATATGCGGTTTTATCTCAAAAACAGAAAATTATTTTCAACTTAGCTTTCATAAAGTTAACCAAACCATTGATTGCCTGAATATCGTTCAGCCTGCCACTAACGGCACATCCCGCCAAAGACAAGCTATGGTAATTGGCTGACAGTTTCTTCTCTTTACTGCGCGCAAATGCTTGCAGTTGTGCAGTAAACGAAGCCGGAAAAGGATGAGATATGAGCAAATTATTTTCAGAAGTGACTCTTGGGCGTGTGACGCTGGATAACCGTATTGTGATCGCACCGATGTGTCAGTATTCGGCTGACGAAGGTAAAGCGACCGCCTGGCATCGCATTCATCTCGGCAACCTTGCGCTCTCCGGGGCGGGGCTACTGATTATTGAAGCAACCGCCGTTGAGCCGGAAGGGCGCATTTCGCCAGAGGATCTTGGGTTGTGGGACGATGCCACCGAAGAGGCGCTGCGCGTGGTGCTGGAGGATATTCGCCGCTACTCACCGATCAAAATCGGTATTCAGCTCGGTCACGCCGGGCGTAAAGCCTCGACCAGCGCGCCGTGGCTGGGCGGTAACCAGCTATCGCTGGAGGAGGGCGGATGGGAAACACTCTCTGCCTCAGCTCAGGCTTATGACGAAACAGAGCGACCTCCGCATGCGATGAGCAAAGCGGATCTGGCACGCGTGAAGCAGCGTTTTGTCGACAGCGCCCTGCGCGCGGTGAAGCTTGGCGTTGAGGTCATTGAGATCCATGCGGCGCATGGCTACTTGCTGCATCAATTCCTCTCGCCGCTCTCTAATGAACGCGACGATGAATATGGCGGCAGCCTTGAAAACCGCCTGCGTTACACCGTGGAAGTGTTCCGCGCAGTGCGTGAAGCGGTTCCGGCTTCCGTTGTGGTCGGGCTCCGCCTGTCGGCTACCGACTGGGTGGAGGGGGGCTGGGATATCGAACAATCCGCAGCGCTCACCGAACAGATTGAAGCGGCCGGCGGCGACTATGTGCACGTCTCCAGCGGCGGGCTCTCTCCGCTACAGCAGATCAGCGTAAAAGCGGGTTATCAGGTGCCGTTTGCCAAAGCGCTGCGCGAAAGGACAAAGATGCCGGTTATTGCCGTAGGGCTGATCACCGAAGCAGAGCAGGCAGAAACGGTTCTGCAACAAGGCGAGGCGGATCTGGTGGCGCTGGCACGCGGCATGCTTTATGACCCGCGCTGGCCGTGGCACGCTGCCGCAAAACTGGGCGGTGCCGTCAATATTGCCCCGCAGTATCAGCGCGCTGAGCCGCACGGTGTTAAAGGGACGGTGAAATAGAAACAAACAGGCGAGTTTGCCGCTGTGACAAACTCGCCTGTTGTGATTAAAGGGCGTGGCTACACGCCTTTACTGACCAGCTCCGCGGCTTTGAGAAACACCTCTTCCTCAACGCCATCTCCCCGGTCCCGTCCTTGCCGCTCAATTTCACGCACAATATTGTCCCGACTGAGAGACTCGCGCGCCGCAACCAGGCCAATCACCGCTGCACCAATGGCTAATCCAATGAGTCCCGTGAGCTCATCATTGAACTTCATACCCTGTCCTCCCCTCTTGCCCCTCCCAAAAATAGCACAACCTGCTTCATTTGTAGCCAGCCTGACGGTAAGGGGAGAAGGTCGAAGTTTTAACGGCCAGGTGAGGTTTAAAACAGCAGCGCGTGCAGCAGCGTACGCAGCAGAATGCCCACAATCGCGCCCGCGAGCGCGAAGCGGAAGAGGCGTACAAAACGGCTGGCGATACCGAGAAAAATCCCGATCCCCGGCAGATCGAGGGTTTGTATCAGAAAGCCCGCCGAGGCGTTAATCTGCGCCGCCGTCAACTGCCCGTGCTGTGCCATCTCGGATGCAACGCCAAAGTAAGCGGTACCGCCAGCCAGACATTTGGTCAGCGTCAGCAACACGTAGACCGTCGAGATGTGAAAGAAAGACATCAGCGGCGTCAGTAGCGAAGTCAGCGCTTCCACCACGCCCGCCGCTTTTAATATCCCGACCACCGTCAGCGACAGCAGCAGCATCGGCAGTGAGCCGAGCGATAAGCGGATCGCATCCGCACCCGCGCCGTTAATCACCGCGATTAACCCGGCGCGCGGCTTCTCCTGCGCCAGCTCACCCTCTTCGTCACGCAGCGTGGCGCTGGAGAGCCTGCGCCCGGCAAGGTAATAGGTAAACGACGAGGCCGCCAGCCCGCCAATCAGCGAAATGCCAATCGCCGCGCCCCAGTGCAGACCAAAGGGGGTAAGAGGGTAGAAGACGTTTGCCTGGCCCATGGCAAAGACCATAGCCAGCGTGGCGGCGAGATGACGATCGGAGGTTCCACGTCGCTCCATAATCGCCAGCGCGGCGAGCGGAGCAGCAAAGCTGACAAAGTTAAGCTGAATAAGGGCAAAAATGCCCATCCCGCTGATGCCAAAAGGTTTAAGAGCCGGGGAGGTAAGGCGGACAATCGCGTCCAGCACGCCCTTCTCCTCGAGGTATTTCATAATGATGAGCATCACCACCATGATTGGCAGCAGGGTATAGAGGGCGACATCTACGGATACCCGACCCGCCGACATGATGATTTCGATGATATTCATTAACCGCTCCGGTGAACTTGCGTGCCCGGCATTCTACACCCGTCAAAAGGCGAGCAGGATCACAAATTAACGTGGGTGAGCGGCAAGTAATGTGGCGTATTGAATAACGCTGCCGGGAGAGCTCTTAATATTAAACGCCCGGTGTGGCGTAGCCGCCCGCAATAAACCAGGTCAGAAATACCACGGCGACAATAAATACCAGCACGGGAAACGCGATACCAATTCTCATAAAGCCTCATTCAATTTTGCCAGCAGGGGGAGTGGAGGGTGCCGCATCGCCTGCGGCGGCACAACGTTAGCATAAATGGCCGGATAAGGCGGATAAAAATAGGGGGCATCGTCGGCTATTAACGCATCACGCCCGCGAGGCGTGTTCGCAGGCGGTAAAAAAGGTTCGGCGGCAGTAGAGTTGCAGCACTCTCTCTTCGGGGATCAGATAGCCTCTGCCCTCGACGCGCAGAATAAAATCCTCGGGCAGATCAAACGCTGCCAGTTTACGCTTCAGGTTATTCATCACCTGCCACAGCCGCTGGCTGGAGCAGCTCAGGCCGTTATTTTCCCACACCTGCGTTTGCAGCGTTCTGTCTGCCACCACGCGACCGACGGCGTGCGTGAGCAGAAAGTGGAGCAGGTTTGCCATGGTGGCGCGTAAATAGTCGGCCTGGCCTGGCGAAGCGTGGTTAATCAGGCGCTTTTTAAACGGCAGATATTCCACCTCATGATCGTTGCCGAGGCGGTAGCCATATATCGAGAGTGATTCCATCGTGTTCGTCCAAAGGGATGCGTTCTGCTAATTACATCGGCCTTTTGACGAAGAAACTAAAATCAGCGGCGGGTTGAGGGGATCGCCTGCGTCCACTCGGTTGCGGTTTTGACCAGCTCCGCCACCGTGCCGCGATGAAAACCGAGGCGATGGCCCAGCGCGCTGACCTCTTCCCACTGATGGCTTTCATACAGCTCAATCAGGTGCAAATAGGGATAGAGCGGCCCTTTTTGTGCTTTCAGCGCCATCATCACATTGTCGGAAATATCAATCTGGCCTATCAGATCGGCCATTGGCATTTCAAAAATGCTGTCGAGTTGCGAAAAAAGACCAACGATAAAGGCATCATCCGCCGAGTGGCGCGTAATGGAGTGGGATGACGCAAGCTCGCAGAACTTAGCGCGGATCAGGCTCTGCTGATAAATCTCGCCAATCTCCTCTTTATTTACCGAGGTCAGGCAGGAGACCAGCACGAAGCGGCGCAGCTCATTGGCACCGAGGTAAAAAATAATATCTTTTAACGACTGGCTGCGGACGTTTTTAATCCCGCGCGCGTTAAAGACAATATTTTGCGCATAGCGCATCAGCTTGAAGGAGAGGGCAAGATCCTGTTTTAACAGCGCCTCGATGCGGGTGAAATCGGGCTTATCGGCATTCACCTCTTTCATCAGCCTTAAGGTAATCGCCTGGTTCTGGATCAGCTTGTTGGCTGCATGGATCACCGGGCGGCTGAAGAAGTGGCCCTGAAATAGCGTGCAGCCGAGATTTCGGTAGCACTCATACTCCTGCTGTGTCTCCACCTTTTCAGCGAGAAAAAGCGTGTCACGCAACAAATGTGCTTTTCCCTGAATATAACCGCCGATCTCCTCCGGCGTATTATTGCGCACGTCGAATTTAATAATGTGGATAAAGGGCAGGAACTCATTCCACGTATCACCGAGTGCGAAATCATCCAGCGCAATGCGAAAACCCTGCGCGGAGAGTTTTTTGATACTGTCCAGCAGCAGCGGCGTCGGCTCGGCGGTTTCGAGGATCTCAACAATCACCCGATCTTTCGGCAGCGTTTCCGCCATTCCCTGCACCAGCAGTTCATACGGGAAGTTAACGAAAATCGCACTGTACTCTTTTAACCGCCCCAGCGGTGCGCCAAGAAACTGTTCAACAATAATTTGCGCAGTGGCGTACTCCGGTGTGACGTCAGGAAACCGGTTGGTCATACTGTCCCTGAACAGCAACTCGTAGCCGACTGTGTTCATATTTGCATCAAAAATCGCCTGGCGGGCGACAAAAGAGAACATTCGATACTCCACTCACAGATGCCTGCAAATTATAGAAACGTCGGTGGCGCGCAAACCTGAACCGGGCGGCTCCTTGCTAATTTTCCAGCGCCTGAAAGGGAAGCCTGGACGAAAACCGCAAAGACGCAAGTCGGATAGGGGAAAGGCGGTATCTTTTGTAAACTTCCGCAGAATTTAAGTCAAATTCCGCAGTGCAAAATAATATCTGCTGCTGCATTTCCAGGCAACTAAAGCAAAAAATAAGCACACTTGCGGCGATCGTGCTGAGAGATGGGCAGAGTGTCTGTTTAACCGGCCCACCATTTTTACGCCTTTAAAAAGGTTGACGACTGGGTGAAAAATAATCGTGACGCTCATCACGCCAGGAGATGAACAGCAGCAAGAAAGTATGATCGAAATCATATATTCACGTACAGGTATTATTTTCCTCTTGTTAGGAATTTTCCGATGGCTTATTGTGAATTCACCCCAGCAAAGAGCTAACACCACCTTAGAGTGAGTGCCGGAGATAAGCGCCGGGCGGGGTATAACAGTTTTAGATATTCAACACCCAGGTAATCAGTAATAAAAGGCCCCGCCAGCAATGACGGGGCCTTTTCTTTTTAGCAGGTCAGGCTCTCATCAGAAATGGGTGTTGATACCCATAAACCAGGTACGGCCCGATTCGTTATAGGTCTCTGCGCCCGCGCCATACATATAGCCGGTAGTGCCGCCGGTGCTCTGGGCATTGCCCGCGCGCCAGTGGCGTTTATCAAACACATTATCGACACCGGCCGTCAGGCTGACGTTTTTGTTCACGTCCCAGGTGCCGCTGAGTCCCATAATGCTGTAGGGGCTCACTTCGTTCGTCGCAGAGCCGGTCACGCGCTGGCCTTTGTAGTCATACTTCTTCGGCTGCTGCTTGCCGTACCAGGTAAAGGTCGATTGCAAAGAGAGATCCTGCGTCACCTGCCAGCTCAGCGTTGAGTTCAGCGTATATTCCGGAATGATGGAGAGCCGCTCGCCGGTGGTTTTGTTCTTGCTTTGCAGCATATAGGTGAAGTTGTTGCTCCAGGCCACCGTTTCAGAAACCGGCACGTTCAGCGTACCTTCCAGCCCTTCAACCACTGCTTTCGGCACATTTTCCCACTGGTAAATATCGGTTTTGGTCGCGCCCGCCGCCGTTTGCGCCATCGGTGAGTAACCCGCTTCAATCTTATTGCGGTAATCGTTACGGAACCAGGTCACACCGGCCAGCCAGTCGTCATGTTTGAACTCAAGACCGATCTCTTTATTGATGCTGGTCTCCGCTTTCAGATCGTCATTACCCATCATGTAACAACCGACGCCGTTGCCGCTGGCGTAGCACCCCTGGCCCTTGCTGTAGAGAATGTAGTTCGGGTTGGTCTGGTAAAGGCTCGGTGCTTTATACGCGCGGCCAATGCCCATTTTCAGGGTGAAATCGTCGCCTAATCCCTGCGAGAGGTTCAGTGACGGGCTCCAGTTATCGCCAACAATGGTGTGGTGATCGAAACGCAGCGCCGGGGTCAGCATGGTGCTGTCGGTCAGCTCCATATTGTCTTCGGCAAAAATGGAGTAGATATCGGCGCTGGAGTAGGGGCTGCGGTTGGTGCTGCTCAGCCCGCTAATCGCCCCGCCCTGGAAAGCCTGGGTATTGGAGCCGAGATCTTTCATCCCCTGCTGGTTCCACTCGGTGCCCAGCGTCAGCGTCTGGTTAACCAGCAGATCCAGCGGCAGGTTAACCTCGTTGTGCAGCATCACATCGGAGAGGTCGATATCGGTGAATTTATTGCTGTTAAACAGCCCTTCCGTCCCCCCGGCCAGCCCTTCGCCGAGGCGCGAGTTACGCGTGTGCTCGTACTGGATCCAGTTGCTGGTGGTGATGCCGTTATCCCAGCCGCCATTCCAGGTGACGGAGTAGTTCTGGCGATAGAGACGGTTGGTCTCTTTGCCATAATTCTCGCGCACATAGTTATTGCTGCTGCTGTCGTTATTGGTGTTTTGCGTATCGCCCGCGTAGAGGTTGCCCTGGCGGCTGTAGCCCGCCTGGAACTCCAGCGACTGCATCGGCGCGAAATCCCAGCGCACGACGCCATTAATATCTTTATTGATCGAGCCTTCGCGCCCGGCGGCGAGAGTATTGGCGTAAATCCCGGTGCGTTCAGACTGGTGATCGCGGTTGATATCCCACGCATCGGCCTGGGTTTTCGCCAGGTTGCCATAGAGACGGAAGCTGACATCATCCCCCAGCGGGCCGCTGAGGCTAAAGTCGGTGCGTTTGGTGGCGCCTTCCGCTTTATGCTCCGGCGCGTTGACGTAGGCGTTCCATGATCCATGCCACTCCTGGGCACTATCTTTTTTGGTGATGATATTTACCACACCACCCGCCGCGCCGTTACCGTAGCGCACGGCCGCCGGGCCGCGGATCACTTCGATACGCTCAATCATCTCTGCCGGTACCCAACTGGTGTCACCGCGGCTGTCGCGCTCGCCGCGCCAGCCTAAGCGCACCGAGTTACGGCTGGTGACCGGTTTGCCATCCACCAGGATTAAGGTGTTTTCCGGGCCCATACCGCGAATGTCGATCTGGCGGTTATTACCGCGCTGGCCGCTGGTGGCGTTGCCGGTTAAGTTAACGCCAGGCATCTTGCGGATAATTTCCGACACATCGCGCGCAGGCGGATTTTTGCGGATCTGATCGGCGGTGATGGTCGACACGCCGGGTGCCTGGAGGTTCTGCTGTGCCGCCGTGACGACGATAGTGTCCGCGCTGCTGGCGTCGCCGCTTTTCTCATCCGCCGCCATCACGGGCATTGCCGCGCCGTAGATCCCGAGGTTGACCAGCAAGGTCAGGGATTTCATCTTCTTATTCATTATGTTACCTGCGTTCCTTTGCCGTATCCCCGTAACTCTCCATTCCCAGGGGAGAGGAGACGGCAGTGATGAAGCCCGCGCGCGGCGATTCTCTCAGCCCTGAGAAAAAAGGCCTGCGACAGGCAGAGTTAGGTGAAAGACGCGCTTCCCACAGCGCGCCAATACGCTATTGCAAATAAGAATAGTTATCAATAATATTATCTATAAATTTGATCGATAAATATAAGTCCGCAGCGATTTGGGGTTAAACCGTGACGTCAACGACGGGAAGCGATGCCTGGTGGGCGTCAAAACAGGGGCCGGAGTGGGTAAAAACCGCTGACGGGCGCTATGAAGTGACCTTCTGGTGGCGCGATCCTGCCGGTACAGAGCAGACTTCGCGCCTGCGTCAGGTCTGGATCTACATCACCGGCGTGACCGATCATCATCAACAGGCGCAGCCGCAATCGCTGGCACGCATCGCCGGAAGCGATGTCTGGTGCTGGAAAACCACCCTCGAAGCGGGCTGGCGCGGCAGCTACTGCCTGATCCCCTCTGAGCAGGATAACGACTTTGCCGACGCCGTATTCGCCAGCGTGCCGCCAGATCGCGCGGCGCTGCGTGAAGGGTGGCGCAAACTGCTGCCGCGTGCGGTTTCCGACCCGCTGAATGCGCAAAGCTGGCGCGGCGGACGCGGTCATCCGGTTTCGGCGCTGGAGATGCCCGATGCCCCGCCTCAGCCTGGCTGGCTGGCAACCAATACCCCTTTCACACCCCCTCATCTGCTGCACTGGCAGAGCCAGCGGCTGCAAAACCGCCGCCGCGTCTGGGTCTATGTCACCGGCGAGGCGCAGGATACCGAACGGCCGCTGGCGATCCTCCTCGACGGTCAGTTCTGGGCCGAAAGCATGCCGGTGTGGCCTGCGCTGGCGGCGCTGACTAACACCCGCCAGTTGCCGCCCGCGGTCTATGTGCTGATCGATGCGATAGATAACGCTCAACGCGGCCGGGAGCTGCCCTGTAATGCCGATTTCTGGCTGGCAGTGCAGGAGGAGCTCCTGCCGCAGGTACGCGAAATTGCCCCCTTCAGCGATCGCGCCGATCGCACGGTGGTGGCGGGGCAGAGCTTCGGCGGTCTCTCCGCGCTCTATGCCGCGCTGCACTGGCCGACGCGCTTTGGCTGCGTGCTGAGCCAGTCCGGCTCTTACTGGTGGCCCCATCGGGGCGGCGAAGGGGAGGGGCTGCTTATCGAACAACTCAAACAGGGCGAAATACGCCCGCAGGGGCTGCGCATCGTGCTTGAAGCCGGGGTGCGCGAGCCGCTGATTTTTCGTACCAATCGAACCCTTTTTTCCCTCTTACAACACATACAGCAGCCGGTTTTCTGGCGTCAGGTTGACGGCGGACATGATGCGCTTTGTTGGCGCGGCGGGCTGACGGCGGGGTTAATCACCCTCTGGCAGCCGCTGTAACGCCAGGGCGCTTTTCCACGACAGGAGTTTGCTATGGAGTTCACCAACCCCTTCGATCATCCGCAAGGGCGGTTTTATATTCTGCAAAACAGCGCGCAGCAGTGCAGCTTATGGCCCGCGCAGTGCGCGCTGCCCGCAGGCTGGCGCGTCATCTGTGAGCCGCAGTCACAGGCGGACTGTAACAACTGGCTGTCAGCACACTGGCAGAGCTTAACCCCGGCGCACTATGCGCACCCCAACGCGCAATAAGGAGCGGAAGATGAGCGAACGTTTACCGCTGGTCGCCGCCCAGCCGGGGATCTGGATGGCAGAAAAACTCTCCTCGCTGCCCAATGCCTGGAGCGTGGCGCACTATGTTGAGCTTGAGGGTGATATCGATGCCGCACAGCTTAGCGAGGCGATTATCACCGGCCTGATGCAGGCCGACACGCTGCGCATGGGTTTTACTGAAGATAACGGCGAGGTATGGCAGTCAGTCGATGAGATGATGACCTTCCCCGCGCCCGCGATTGCCGACCTGCGCCAGCAGGATGATGCACACAGCGCCGCGCTGGCGCTAATGCAGGCCGATCTGGCGCAAAACCTGCGCGTGGAGAGCGGCAAACCGCTGGTGCACCACCAGTTGATGCGCGTCGGCGAGCGGCGCTGGTACTGGTATCAGCGTTATCACCACTTGCTGGTTGATGGCTTCAGTTTCCCCGCTATTACCCGCCAGATTGCCGCCATTTATACCGCATGGCGACGCGGCGAGCCGACGCCCGCTTCGCCGTTTACCCCTTTTGCCGAGGTCGTAGAAGAGTATCAACGCTATCAGGGTAGCGATGCCTTTACGCGCGATGCCGCTTTCTGGGCAGAGCAGCGGCGCGTGCTTCCGCCACCGGTGTCGCTCTCCAGCGAGCCGCTGCCGGGGCGCGCGGCAACCACCGATATTCTGCGCCTCAATGTGGCGATGGAGCGCGCAGCCTTTCGCCGCCTGAGCCAGGCGATGGCAGACACGACGCCTGCCGATCTGGCGCTGGCGTTAGTCGCGCTCTGGCTGGGTCGGCTGTGCGGACGCACCGATTATGCCGCCGGTTTTATCTTTATGCGCCGCATGGGATCGGCCGCGCTCACCGCCACCGGCCCGGTGCTTAACGTCCTGCCGATGGGCATCCATCTTGATGGCACGCAAACGCTGCCGGAGCTGGCAAACGCGCTTGCCCGAACGTTAAAAGCGATGCGCCGCCACCAGCGTTACGACGCAGAGCAGATTGTTCGCGACGCCGGGCGCGCGGCGGGGAGTGAGCCGCTGTTCGGCCCGGTGCTGAACGTCAAACTGTTTGATTACCAGCTCGATCTTGACGGCATCCAGGGCATTACCCACACCTTAGCCACCGGGCCAGTGAACGATCTGGAGATCGCGATCTTCCCTGATGAAACGGGCGGGCTGTCGCTGGAGGTGCTGGCGAACCGCAGCCGCTATGACGAGGCGACGCTCAACACCCACGTTGCGCGCCTTGCCCAGCTGTTGCAGCAGTTTGCCGACAACGCGGCGCTGCGCTGTGGCGATGCGGAACTCTTAACCGCGAAAGAGGCGGAACAACTTTCGCAGATCAACGCCACCGCCGTGTCGCTGCCGGGGGCAACCCTGAGCGAACTGGTGGCACAGCAGGCGGCGAAAACGCCCGATGCCCCGGCGCTATCCGATGCCCGCTGGCGCTTCAGCTACCGGGAGATGCGCGAGCAGGTAGTGGCGCTGGCGAACCAGCTACGCGCGCTGGGCGTGCAGCCCGGCGACAGTGTGGCGGTCGCGCTGCCGCGCTCGGTTTTCCTGACGCTCGCGCTGCATGGCATTGTTGAAGCGGGCGCCGCCTGGCTGCCGCTCGATACCGGCTACCCCGACGATCGCCTGCGCATGATGCTGGAGGATGCCCGCCCGCGCCTGTTGATCACCACCGACGATCAGCATGCGCGCTTCGCCGATATTCCTGGGCTGGCGCACTTCTGCTACGACGCGCCGCTGGAGAGCAGCGGCGCTGAGCCGCTTAATCTCGCCCGCCCGGAGCAGACGGCTTATATCATCTTCACCTCCGGCTCCACCGGGCGACCAAAAGGGGTGATGGTCGGGCACACCGCCATCGTCAACCGCCTGTTGTGGATGCAGGCGGCTTATCCGCTTAGCGCTGACGATGTGGTGGCGCAAAAAACGCCGTGCAGTTTTGATGTCTCGGTGTGGGAGTTCTGGTGGCCGTTTATTGCCGGAGCCAGCCTGGTGATGGCCGAGCCGGAGGCGCACCGCGATCCGCAGGCGTTACAAGCCTTCTTTGCTGAAGCGGGTGTGACGACGACCCACTTTGTACCGTCGATGCTGGCGGCCTTTGTTGCCTCGCTGACGCCGGAAAGCGCGCAGCAGAGCTGCCGCACGCTGAAGCAGGTTTTCTGTAGTGGCGAAGCGCTGCCTGCCGACCTCTGCCGCGAGTGGGAAGCCTTAACCGGCGTGGCGCTGCATAACCTCTATGGCCCGACGGAAGCGGCGGTGGATGTCAGCTTCTACCCTGCCTATGGCGAGACGCTGGCGCAGGTGCGTGGCAACAGCGTGCCGATTGGTTACCCGGTATGGAACACGGGGCTGCGCATTCTGGATGCGATGATGCGCCCGGTGCCGTTCGGCGTGGCGGGCGATCTCTATCTCACCGGCATTCAGCTGGCGCAGGGCTATCTTGGCCGCCCGGATCTGACCGCCAGCCGCTTTATTGCCGATCCCTTTGCGCCGGGCGAGCGCATGTACCGCACCGGGGATGTTGCCCGCTGGCTGGAGAATGGCGCGGTAGAGTATCTGGGGCGCAGCGACGATCAGCTAAAAATTCGCGGTCAGCGCATTGAGCTTGGCGAGATTGACCGGGCGATGCTGGCGCTGCCGGATATCGCTCAGGCGGTGGCCCATGCCTGCGTCTTTAACCAGGCGGCGGCGAGCGGCGGCGATGCCCGCCAGCTGGTTGGCTACCTCGTCTCTTCTTCTGGTCAGCAACTGGATATGGCTGCACTGCTGGAGCAGCTGCGCGCGCAGTTACCGGCGCATATGGTGCCGGTGCTGTTAATGCAGGTGAGCACGCTGCCGCTCAGCGCCAACGGTAAGCTCGATCGCAAAGCGCTGCCGCTGCCCGCGTTACAAGCAGAGCAGGGCGGTCGCCCGCTCAATGCCGGGATGGAAACGCAGGTGGCGCAGGCTTTTGCCGCGCTGCTGGGATGTGAAGTGAATGATGCGCAGGCGGATTTCTTCGCCCTGGGCGGCCACTCGCTGCTGGCGATGCGGCTTGCCGCACAGCTGAGCCGCGAGTTTGACCGCCAGGTGACGCCGGGGCAGATTATGGTCGCGCCGACGGTGGAGAAACTTGCGGCGTTGCTGGAACAGCCGCTCTCAAACGAGCAGGCCGGGCGGCTCGGGCTGGAAGCGGTGCTGCCGCTGCGCGAAAGCGCGGGGCCGACGCTTTTCTGCTTCCATCCGGCCTCCGGTTTTGCCTGGCAGTTCAGCGTGCTGGCGCGCTATCTCGCGCCGCGCTGGTCGATTACTGGCATTCAGTCTCCGCGTCCGGATGGCCCGTTGCAACAGGCGGCAACGCTGGATGAGGCCTGCGAACGACAGTTAGCGACGCTGCTGGCGCAGCAGCCGCACGGGCCTTACTACCTGTTCGGTTACTCCCTTGGCGGGACGCTGGCGCACGGCATCGCGGCGCGGCTACGACAGCGCGGTGAAGAGGTGGCCTTCCTCGGGCTGCTCGATACCTGGCCGCCGGAGACGCAAAACTGGGCGGAAAAAGAAGCCAACGGGCTCGATCCTGCCGTGCTGGCGGAGATTGAGCGCGAGCGGCAGGCGTTTCTCGCCGCGCAGCAGGGGCAGGCTTCCAGTGAACTTTTCTCGCAGATTGAGGGGAACTACGCCGATGCTGTGCGCTTGCTGACCACTGCGCACAGCGTGCCGTTTGATGGTAAAGCCACGCTGTTTGTCGCCGAGCGCACCCTGCCGCCGGGCACCGACCCGCAACGCGCCTGGGCACCCTGGGTGCGTGAGCTGGCGGTATACCGCCAGGATTGCGCCCATGTCGATATCATCTCCCCGCAGGCGTTTGGGCAGATAGGGCCGGTTTTGAGGGAGTTATTAGAGAAGTAAAAATGTTGTAGGCCGGATAAGCGTTTAACGCGCCACCCGGCGATGGGATTACCTCGGTGGAATGGTTCCGTTCACCAGAGATTGGGGAGTTTCATTAATCTCTTATGCGGTGAACGGGACAAGGGAAGCCCTTGTCAATCCCCGCGGCCCCGCGAGGAAATCGGTGCTGCGCACTGCGCTCACCTCCCGCGAGCCTGACTGCGGCCGGCTCGACTCGACTTACTCGTTCCATTCTGGAACGAGTCCCTGTCTCGGTTCGCCTCTGTCCGCCATCCATGGCGTCCAGACCTTGTCATTCACGCTTCGGTTCGCCGATTTCAGCGGGGACACAACCCCCTCGCTGCCATATCGCAGATAAAAACCGCACCGGTGTCGCTGAAAGCACGTTTTTGTAGGCCGGATAAGGCGCAGCCGCCATCCGGCAATTGGTGTGGCGGGGAAAATGCCGGATGGCGCTGACGCTTATCCGGCCTACGCGGTTTCAGTGGCTCTGTTTTCTGGGGGGATCATGCCGGATGGCGCGTAAACGTTTATCCGGCAATGGGATTTGCCAACAACGTTCAACCGCTGCGCCCCAGCGGCACTACCAATGGTGTATGCGCCACCGGATCGTCAATGATCATGCAGCGCAGCCCATACACCTCCTCGATCAACCCGGCGGTGACGATCTCTTTCGGCGCACCCTGCGCCACAATCTTCCCGTCGCGCAATGCAATCAAATGGGTGGCGTAACGGCATGCCTGATTCAAATCATGCAGCACCGCCGCCAGCGTATACCCCTGCTCGCGGTTCAGCTCGCTGAGCAGCTCCAGCAGATCGATTTGATAACTGATATCAAGCCAGGTGGTTGGCTCATCAAGCAGCATAATCGCCGTCTCCTGCGCCAGCACCATGGCGATCCACGCCCGCTGGCGCTGGCCGCCGGAGAGCGTATCGACACTCTGCTGCGCCAGGCTCTCCACACCGGTGGCTTTCATCGCCCGCTTCACCGCCTCGTCATCCTCTTTGCGCCAGCGGGTAAAGAGCGGCTGATGGGGGTAACGCCCGCGCGCTACCAGCTCCTGCACCGTAATATCGCCAGGCGTGGTGGCGTTTTGCGCCAGCAGACCAATGCGGCGCGCCACCTCTTTGCTGGCAAAACGCTGGATCTGCTCGCCATCAAGGTAGACATGCCCTTCGGTGGGAGTCATCAGGCGGCTAAGGGTGCGTAAAAGGGTCGACTTCCCGCAGCCATTCGGGCCGATGATGGCGGTGAAATGACCATCAGGAATGGCAACGCTCAACTGCTCGGCAATCACTTTTTTGCCATAGCCAAGGGTTAACGCTTCGCCGCGCAAACGGGGTGATAAGGCGCTCATTTCTTGCGGGACTCCTGAATTAACAAGGCGATAAGGTAAATACCGCCGAGGCTGACGGTGACCACGCCAACCGGTAGCTGGTAAGGCGTAAAGCCGCGCTGGGCGATCATATCCGCCAGTAGCAATAGCAGCGCGCCGCAGAGCGCGGACTGGGTTAACCCCCAGCGCGCCGTACCGCTCAGGCGGCGGGCAATATGCGGTGCCACCAGCGCGATAAAGGAGATGGGGCCAGCAAGCGCCGTGGCCGCTGCGGTCAGCGCCACTGCCACCAGCATCAGCAGCAAACGCGAGCGCTCAACGTTAACGCCCAGCGCGCAGGCGCTGTCGTCGCCCATTTCCAGCAGCCGCATGCGCCGCGCCAGTAACGCAGCGCAGACAAACATCGCCAGCATAATCGGTACCGACGGCAGCGTTTTTGCCCACGTCAGGCCATTAAGCGATCCGGCGTTCCACAACCCGGCGGAGAGCGCCGTTTCAAGAGACGCTTTCAGCAACAGCCAGGTGTTAAAGGCTACCAGCATCGCGCGTACGCCAATGCCGACGATAATCAGGCGGAAGGTTTCAATGCCGTTGCGCCAGGCCAGTAGCCACACCACCAGCGAGGTAAGGATGCCGCCCGCCATCGCCGCCAGCGCAATCGCCGTCAGATGCTGACCAAACAGCACCATCGCCACCAGCACGCCGCTCCACGCACCGGTATTAAAGCCCATGACATCCGGGCTGCCGAGCGGGTTACGCATCAGGGACTGGAAAATCGCGCCGCTGACGCCAAGCGCCGCGCCAACCACCATCGCCATTAACACTCGCGGCAAGCGCCACTCCATCACCACCAGCTGCATTGCGCGCGGCGCAGTACCGCTTAGCGCGTCGAAAACCTGTGTAAAGGTGAGCATCACCGTACCGCTGCGCAACCCCCAGGCTGCGAGCAGCAGGGCGGCGACAACCATCAGCAGGCAGCTGGCCACTAAACGGCGGGAGGGGGCGATCATAAGCCGCCTCCGCGCGCGCGGCGCACCAGCAGGATCAGCATCGGCGCGCCGATAAAGGCGCTCACCACCGAGACGCGCAGCTCGCCCGGCACAATCACGCGGCCAATGATATCGGCAAACAGCAGCAGAGCAGGGGTGGCAATTAGCGTTACGGGGAGCGACCAGCGGTGATCGGCTCCGACCAGCCCGCGCGCGAGGTGGGGCATCATCAGGCCGATAAAGGCAATTGGCCCGACGACCGCCGTGGCGCTGCCGCAGAGCACGGTTATCGCCAGCAGACCCAGCAGCTGGGTGCGTGCCACTTTGCTGCCAAGCGCCGTCGCCGTGTCGCTGCCGAGGCTCAGGCTGTTAAGCGCGCGGCTCAGCAGTAACGCCACGCCCGCTGCCAGCAGCACCGGGATCAGCACCACGCGCAGGGTTGCCAGCGTGCGAATATCAAGGGAACCAGCCTGCCAGAAACGCAGCTGATCGTAGACATCAGCATTGAGCAGCGAAATACCGCTGGAGAGACCATCGAGCACGGCGGTGAGCGCCACGCCCGCAAGTGTTAAGCGCACCGGGCTAAGCTGGCCGCCGCCCTGGCTGCCGGTAAACGCCACCAGCAGCGAGGCGGCGAATGCGCCGCAAAAGGCGAACAGCAGCTGCTCCGTTGGCGTGGCCGCGCCCAGCAGCGCAGCGCCGAGCACAATGGCGAAACTGGCGCCCGCATTGACGCCTAAAAGACCCGGATCGGCCAGCGGGTTGCGCGTCAGGGTTTGCATCAGCGCACCGGCAAGGCCAAGCGCGCCGCCAGCGAGTAAGCCTGCCAGCGTGCGCGGCAGGCGCGCATCGCGAATGATGGTGCAATCTGCGCTGTGACAAGCGCCAAAGAGGGCGTCGGAGATGACCGCGGCAGGCATCGGTTTTGCGCCAATAAACAGGCTCAGTGCCGCAGCAAATATAAGCAGTATCAATAGCCCGACGAGAACCAATACGCGCGCCGGGGAAGCAGAAAACGACATAAAAATCCCAATTTTGATAATGATAGTAATTATCGTTATCGATCCCGTTTTGTTATGTTACCATGCGCAGCCTGAGATTGGACACAGAAAGTATGGAATACAAGGTCTTGTAATGAAGCAACACTCCTGGCTGCTGAATCTCAGCCTGCTGCGTACACATCCGGCTTATCGCGCCGTTTTCCTCGCGCGTTTTATCTCAATCTTATCGCTGGGCTTGCTGGGCGTGGCAGTGCCGGTGCAGATCCAGGCGATGACCCACTCCAGCTGGCAGGTCGGGCTCGCGGTCACGCTGACCGGCGGCGCGATGTTTGTCGGCCTGATGCTCGGCGGTGTGCTGGCGGATCGCTTTGAACGTAAAAAGCTGATTCTGCTGGCGCGATCCACCTGCGGTATCGGCTTTATCGGCCTCTTTCTCAATGCACTGTTACCCGCGCCGCTGCTGTCGGCGATCTATCTGCTTGGCGTGTGGGATGGCTTTTTCGGCGCGCTCGGTGTGACTGCTTTGTTGGCGGCAACGCCTGCGCTGGTTGGGCGGGAAAACCTGATGCAGGCGGGGGCGATCACCATGCTTACCGTGCGCATCGGTTCGGTGATTTCGCCGATGGTTGGCGGCCTGTTGCTGGCCTCCGGCGGCGTGGCGTGGAACTACGGTCTGGCGGCGGCGGGCACCTTTATCACCCTGTTGCCGCTGCTGACGCTGCCCGCGCTTCCGCCGCCGCCGCAACCGCGCGAACATCCGCTTAAATCCCTTGCTACCGCGCTTCACTTTCTGTTGCGTAACCCGTTAGTTGGCGGCATTGCGCTGCTCGGCGGCCTGCTGACGATGGCCAGCGCCGTGCGCGTGCTCTACCCGGCGCTGGCGATGAACTGGCAGATGTCGGCGGCGGAAATTGGTGTGCTTTACGCCGCACTGCCGTTCGGTGCGGCCATCGGCGCATTGACCAGCGGCAGGCTGGCGCACAGCGAGCGGCCCGGCATCATTATGTTGCTGACCAGCGTCGGCGCGTTTATTGCCATTGCGCTCTTTAGCCTGATGCCCGTCTGGCCGCTCGGCGTGCTCTTTCTGGCGCTCTGTGGCTGGCTGACGGCGGTGAGTTCGCTGCTGCAATACACCCTGCTGCAAACCCAGACCCCGGAAGCGATGCTCGGGCGCATTAACGGCTTATGGACGGCGCAAAACGTCACCGGCGACGCCATCGGCGCGGCGCTGTTGGGCGCAATGGGATCGATGCTGACGCCCGCTGCCTCGGCGAGCTTCAGCGGGCTGGCGTTAGCGATTGTTGGCTTAGTACTGGTTCTTATACTCGGCGAGCTGCGCCGTTTCCGACAGGTTCAGTCCGGCGCATAAAATTCTCCGGTGGCGTTAGCGTCACCGGAGCCTCAGCGTTACGGCGATCTGATCACCCCTTGACTGCAAACGGGATGCCTTCACAGGCCGGATAAGTCACGACCCTTATCCGGCAATGCCGAGGATTTTTGTTGGCCGGATAAGCGTCAGCGCCATCCGGCAATGGTGAGGATTTCGTAGGCCGGATAAGCGTCAGCGCCATCCGGCAATCAGGCTTGCGCCAACCCTTCAACCAAACAGCGCAGACAAGCGCTGCAACACGCGGGTTGCGCTGTAGTAATCAAGCCGGAAGGTCTCGGCACCCAGCGCATAAACCCGCTTATTACTTACCGCGGGAAGATGCGCCAGCAGCGGGTTAGCGCTCAGAGCATCGGCCTCTTTTTGATCGCCTGCGAAGAGGAACAGCGCTTCGCCATTCAGCCCGGCGGCCAGGTTTTCACCGCCGAGTTGCACGATGTCATGGCGCTTACCCTGGCTCTGGCTCGCCTGAATGCCCGCCGGCAGCGGCGCGAGAGTAAACCCGAGCTGCTGCATTAACTGGCCCTGCGCGGAGTCGCCGGTCCAGAGGTTTGCGCTGTGCGCCGCAGGCGTATAAACCAGCGCGCTGACCGGCTGCGGCGGCAGTTTCATGCGCGTTTTTGCCGCCGCCAACTGCTGGTTGAATTCAGTGATGCGCGCGGCGGCCTGCTTCTCGTGGCCGGTGATCTCGCCAAGCTGGGTAAGCAGCGCCTGCCAGCTCTTATCGTCGTAATTGATGATTAGCGTCGGCGCGATGGTCGAGAGCTGATCGTAGAGTGCCAGCGCGGAGTCGCCGCCGGTAGCGCTGATCAAAATCAGATCCGGCATCTGCGCGGCAACCGCTTCGGCATTGGCTTCGCCGATGTAGAGACGCGCGACGTTGCGCTGTTTGGCAATGTCGCCCCACTGGCGCAAAAAGCCCTGATCGTCGGCAAAACGGTTATTTGGCGTCGTTGCGCCGCTGGCGACCACCGGCGCATCAATCGCCAGCAGCGAGCCGGTGAGGGTAACGCTCGTGGAAACAATGCGCTGCGGTGCGCTGGCAAGCTGATGCACGCCGCGGCTATCGGTCACCTGGCGCGGCCAGTCGGCGGCGCAGGCTGAGTTAAGTCCTAAAACGAAAACGCCCACTAAAAGAGCGTGTTTACGACACCAGCTAAGAAAATTCACAACGTGAGTCCTGTTTCTGTTGAAGTTAATGCTTCTCATTTTCATCGTTGCGCGTCATGGATGCAAGTTGTGGCAGTGCGAGAGGAGATTCTGCTGTTGACATCACCGGCAATAACTTTTTATCTTACTGCACCAAACAAAAATGATAATCATTCTTAATACATTTATCATTGCCGGAGGATGATATGGATACGTCATTGGCTGAAGAGATCCAGCTGTCTGCAACGACACTGGCCGCCGATCAATTTTTCTTTATGTCGCCGTACCGCAGTTTCACCACGTCGGGGTGTGTTGCGCGTTTCTCAGAGCCGGCAGCGGGGGGCGATGCGCCAGACAGCGCCTTCCAGCAAAAACTGGCGCAGGCGTTTGCCGATGCCAAAGGGCAGGGCATCGCCCGGCCGATTATGGTCGGCGCTATCCCGTTTGATACCACGCAGCCTTCGGCGCTCTTTATCCCTCAACGCTGGCAGAGCTTCTCCCGCCCGGAAAAACAGCGCGCTGCGCGCTACTTCAACAGCGGCGCGATGCCGAATGTGAAGACGCAGACAGCGGTGCCGGAGCAGGATCTGTTTATGGCAATGGTGGCGAATGCCTCCGCGCGTACCGCGACGCCGGAAGTGGACAAAGTGGTGCTCTCACGTCTGATTGAGATCGCAACAGACCGCCCGGTCGACAGCGGTGTGCTGCTTGAGCGCTTAATTGCGCAGAACCCCGCCAGCTTCAACTTCCACGTTCCGCTGCCCGATGGCGGCGCGCTGCTGGGCGCAAGCCCGGAGTTGCTGCTGCGTAAAGAGGGCGACCACTTTAGTTCGCTGCCGCTGGCCGGTTCGGCCCGCCGCCAGCCTGATGACATGCTCGATCGCGAAGCGGGCAACAAACTGCTGGCCTCTGAAAAAGATCGCCATGAACACGAACTGGTGACCCAGGCGATGAAAAAAGTGCTGCAACCGCGCAGCCGCATGTTGACCCTGCCGTCGTCGCCGCAGCTGGTGAACACGCCGACGCTGTGGCACCTGGCAACGCCGATTGAGGGCACGGCAAAAGAGGGTGAAAACGCCCTGACGCTAGCCTGCCTGCTCCATCCGACGCCCGCGCTGAGCGGCTTCCCGCACCAGATTGCGAAGAAAATTATCGCCGAGCTTGAGCCGTTTAACCGCGAACTCTTCGGCGGCATTGTCGGCTGGTGCGATGCGGAAGGAAACGGCGAGTGGGTGGTTACCATCCGCTGCGCGCGCATCCGCGACAACAACGTGCGCCTGTTTGCCGGAGCCGGGATTGTCCCCGCTTCGTCGCCGCTCGCTGAATGGCGCGAAACCGGCGTCAAACTGACCACCATGCTGAACGCCTTTGGTTTGCATTAAGGAGCCACAGTGACCATTCCTTTTAGCCGCTGGCCGCAAGAGTTTGCCCGTCGTTACCGTGAAAAGGGCTACTGGCAGGATCTGCCGCTGAGCGACATTCTGGCCCGCCATTCTGCCAGCGAAGCCGTTGCGGTGATCGACGGCGATCGCGAGTTAAGCTACCGCCAGCTGCATGTCGCCTCGGACAACCTCGCCTGCGCATTACAGTCGATGGGCATTACGCGCGGCGATACCGCGCTGGTGCAACTGGGCAATGTCGCCGAGTTTTACATCACCTTTTTCGCTCTGCTGAAAATTGGCGTTGCGCCGGTGAATGCGCTCTTCAGCCATCAGCGCAGCGAGCTCAACGCTTATGCGGCGCAGATCAAACCCGCGCTGCTGATTGCCGATCGCGCCCACGGGCTGTTTGCCGATGACGCTTTCCTCAGCGCGTTGAAAAACGATCAGCCGTCGCTGCGCGCTATTTTGCTGCGCGGCGAGTCGCTGGAGCAGGCGATTGCCCGCCCGGCAGATAACTTTACCGCTGTGCCAACTCCGGCAGATGAAGTGGCCTTCTTCCAGCTCTCCGGCGGCAGCACCGGCACGCCGAAGCTGATCCCGCGCACGCACAATGACTACCTCTACAGCATTGTGCGCAGTAATGAGATTTGCCATTTCACGGCGCAAACCCGCTACCTCTGCGCCTTACCGGCGGCGCACAACTACCCATTAAGTTCGCCCGGCGCGCTCGGCGTCTTCCTGGCTGGCGGGTGTGTGGTGCTGGCGAGCGATCCCAGCGCCACGCTCTGTTTCCCGCTGATTGAAAAACATCAGATTAATGTCACCGCGCTGGTGCCCCCGGCGGTCAGCCTCTGGTTGCAGGCGATTGCCGAGTGGGGCAGCAATGCCCAGCTGGCGTCGTTGAAATTGCTTCAGGTGGGCGGTGCACGGCTCTCAGCGACGCTGGCGGCGCGTATTCCGGCGGAGATCGGCTGTCAGCTCCAGCAGGTGTTTGGCATGGCCGAAGGGCTGGTGAACTACACCCGGCTCGACGATCCGCTGGAGCGCATCATCAACACCCAGGGGCGGCCGATGTCGCCGGATGATGAAGTGTGGGTCGCCGATGAGAACGGCAACCCGCTGCCCGCAGGCCAGACCGGACGCCTGATGACGCGCGGGCCGTATACGTTCCGCGGCTACTTCAACAGCCCGCAACACAACGCCAGCGCTTTTGATGCTGAGGGTTTTTACTGCTCGGGCGATCTCATCGCCATTGATGAGCAGGGCTACATCACCGTGCAGGGGCGGGAAAAAGATCAGATCAACCGCGGCGGCGAGAAGATTGCCGCCGAGGAGATCGAAAATCTGCTGCTGCGCCATGACGCAGTGATCCACGCTGCGCTTGTGAGCATGGAGGACAGCCTGCTCGGCGAGAAGAGCTGCGCGTATCTGGTGGTGAAAACCCCGCTGCGCGCGGTGGCGATCCGCCGCTTCTTGCGCGAGCAGGGCGTGGCGGAATTTAAGTTGCCGGATCGCGTCGAGTGCCTTGAAGTGCTGCCGCTGACGCCGGTAGGAAAAGTTGACAAGAAACAGTTACGCCAGTGGTTAGCACAACGCACCCCGGCGTAAAGGAGAGAAGATGGCAATCCCAAAACTACAGGGCTACGCGCTGCCCGCAGCGGCTGATATCCCGGAAAACAAAGTGAACTGGTCGTTTGAGCCCGCCCGTGCGGCGCTGTTGATCCATGATATGCAGGACTATTTTGTTAATTTCTGGGGCGATAACTGTCCGATGATGCATCAGGTGGTGGCGAACATCGCCGCGCTGCGTCACTTCTGCAAGCAGCACAATATTCCGGTCTACTATACCGCGCAGCCGAAAGAGCAGAGCGATGAAGATCGCGCGCTGCTGAACGATATGTGGGGGCCGGGTTTAACCCGCTCGCCGGAGCAGCAGCAGATCGTCAGCGAACTGGCACCGGACGAGGCCGACACCGTGCTGGTGAAGTGGCGCTACAGCGCCTTTCACCGCTCGCCGCTGGAGCAGATGCTGAAAGAGACCGGCCGCAACCAGCTGCTGATCACCGGTGTCTATTCCCATATCGGCTGTATGACCACCGCCACCGACGCCTTTATGCGCGATATCAAGCCATTTATGGTGGCCGACGCGCTGGCGGATTTCAGCCGCGAAGAGCACTTAATGTCGCTCAACTATGTCGCCGGGCGTTCCGGTCGCGTGGTGCTGACGCAAGAGTTGCTGCCGCTACCGGCAAGCAAAGCGGCGCTGCGTGAAATCATCCTGCCGCTGCTGGATGAATCTGACGAGCCGCTGGATGACGAAAACCTGATTGATTACGGCCTCGACTCGGTGCGCATTATGGCGCTCGCCGCCCGCTGGCGCAAAGTGCATGGCGATGTTGATTTTGTCATGCTGGCGAAAAACCCGACCATTGATGCCTGGTGGGCGCTGCTCGCGCGCGGGGTGCAGTGATGGCGAGCCTCGATTTCAGCGGGCGCAGTGTCTGGGTGAGCGGGGCAGGGAAGGGGATCGGCTATGCCACTGCGCTCGCCTTCGTCGAGGCGGGCGCGCAGGTGACCGGCTTCGATCTCGCCTTTAACGGCGAGCACTATCCGTTTGCCTGCGAAACGCTGGATATCGCCGACGCCGCGCAGGTCGCCGCCGTCTGCGAGCGCCTGCTTTCAAACAACGCGCCGCTGGATGTGCTGGTCAATGCCGCAGGCGTGCTGCATATGGGCGCAACGGATGCACTCTCTGACAAGGAGTGGCAGCAGACGTTCGCCGTCAACGTCGGCGGTGCCTTTAACCTCTTTCGCCAGACGATGGCGCACTTTCGCCGCCAGCAGCGCGGGGCGATTGTCACCGTCTGCTCTGACGCCGCACACACGCCGCGTATCGGCATGAGCGCTTATGGCGCCTCGAAAGCGGCGCTGAAAAGCCTCGCTCTGACCGTCGGTCTTGAACTGGCCGCCAGCCATGTGCGCTGCAATATCGTCTCGCCCGGTTCGACGGATACCGATATGCAGCGCACACTGTGGGTGAGCGACGATGCGGAGCAGCAGCGCATTCGCGGCTTCGGCGAGCAGTTTAAACTCGGTATTCCACTGGGGAAAATCGCCCGTCCGCAGGAGGTGGCGAACACCATTTTGTTCCTCGCCTCCGATCTCGCCAGCCACATCACATTGCAGGATATCGTGGTGGATGGCGGCTCGACGCTGGGGGCCTGATGATCTGGAAACGTCACTTAACGCTGGAGGCGCTGAATGCCACCAGCGATAACACCCTGATCGAACATCTGGCGATTACCTATACCCGCATCGGGGATGATTTTCTCGAAGCGGAGATGCCGGTTGATAGCCGCACGCATCAGCCGTTTGGCCTGCTGCACGGCGGCGCATCGGCGGCGCTGGCGGAAACGCTCGGTTCGATGGCCGGTTTTATGATGACCAGCGACGGGCAGTGTGTGGTCGGCACCGAGCTGAACGCCACCCATCACCGCGCGGTGGCGCACGGTAAAGTGCGCGGCGTTTGCCAGCCGCTGCATCTTGGCCGCCAGAATCAGAGCTGGGAGATCGTGGTGTTTGATGAGCAGGGGCGGCGCTGCGCAACCTGTCGCCTCAGCACCGCAGTGCTTGGCTAACCCTTCGCCCTCCGGCTCAGGAGGGCATTCTTGCGATCCCGTTAACACAATCAGCCAAATGCCGTGCGGCAGGCCGCCTTTCCTGTGTTTCAAAGTTGTTAAGTTCTTTGAGTTGATATAGAAACAAAATGTAACATCTCTCTGTCTCTCAAACGGATAACCGCTATGAACAACCCAGGGAAATACCTTGTTTGGGGCGCGCTCTCGCTTGTTGGCGCGTTTGCCCTCGGCTATATCGCTCTGAATCGCGGCGAACCGATCAACGCACTCTGGATCGTGGTCGCAGCCGTCTGTATTTACCTCATTGCTTACCGTTTTTATGGTCTCTATATCGCCAAAAATGTGCTGCAGGTTGACCCGACGCGCATGACCCCGGCGGTGCGCTACAACGACGGCCTCGACTATGTGCCGACAGACAAAAAAGTGCTGTTCGGTCACCATTTTGCGGCGATTGCTGGCGCAGGCCCGCTGGTTGGCCCGGTGCTGGCGGCGCAGATGGGTTATCTGCCCGGCATGATCTGGATCCTCGCAGGCGTGGTGTTAGCCGGTGCGGTGCAGGATTTTATGGTGCTCTTTATCTCCACCCGCCGCGACGGGCGCTCCCTTGGCGAGATGGTGAAGGCAGAGATGGGGCCGACCGTCGGCGTGATCGCGCTGGTGGCGACCTTTATGATCATGGTGATTATCCTCGCGGTGCTGGCGATGATTGTCGTTAAAGCGCTGACCCACAGCCCGTGGGGCACCTATACCGTGGCGTTCACCATCCCGCTGGCGGTGTTTATGGGCATCTATATTCGCTATCTGCGCCCGGGGCGCATTGGCGAGGTGTCAGTGATTGGCCTGGTGCTGCTGGTATTCGCTATTATCTCCGGCGGCTGGGTCGCGGAAAGCCCGACCTGGGCACCGTGGTTTGATTTCACCGGCGTGCAGCTCACCTGGATGCTGGTCGGTTACGGTTTTGTCGCCTCGGTGCTGCCGGTGTGGTTGCTGCTGGCCCCGCGCGACTACCTCTCCACCTTCCTGAAAATCGGCACCATTATTGGCCTGGCGATTGGCATTCTGATTATGCGCCCGACGCTGACGATGCCCGCGCTGACTAAATTTGTCGATGGTACCGGCCCGGTATGGACCGGTAATCTCTTCCCGTTCCTCTTTATCACCATCGCCTGCGGTGCGGTCTCCGGCTTCCATGCGCTGATTTCCTCCGGCACTACACCGAAGATGCTCGCCAGCGAAGGGCAGGCCTGCTTTATCGGCTACGGCGGCATGTTGATGGAGTCATTTGTGGCGATCATGGCGCTGGTCTCGGCGTGCATTATCGATCCGGGCGTCTACTTTGCGATGAACAGCCCGATGGCGGTGCTGGCCCCGGCGGGCACCACCGATGTGGTCGCGTCTGCGGCGCAGGTGGTGAGCAACTGGGGCTTTACCATTACGCCGGATGCGCTGCGGCAGATTGCCGATGAAGTGGGCGAGCAGTCGATCATCTCGCGGGCGGGCGGGGCACCGACGCTGGCGGTCGGCATGGCCTATATTCTGCACGGCGCGCTCGGTGGCCTGATGGATGTCTCCTTCTGGTATCACTTTGCGATTCTGTTTGAGGCGCTGTTTATTCTGACGGCGGTGGATGCCGGAACCCGCGCGGCGCGCTTTATGTTGCAGGATCTGTTGGGGGTTATCTCCCCGACGCTGAAACGCACCGAATCGCTGCCCGCTAACCTGCTTGCTACCGCGCTCTGCGTGCTGGCGTGGGGCTACTTCCTGCATCAGGGTGTGGTCGATCCGCTGGGCGGTATCAATACGTTGTGGCCACTGTTTGGCATCGCCAACCAGATGCTGGCAGGCATGGCGCTGATGCTCTGCGCGGTGGTGCTGTTTAAGATGAAGCGCCAGCGCTATGCGTGGGTAGCGTTAGTGCCAACGGCCTGGCTGCTGGTCTGTACGCTGACCGCTGGCTGGCAGAAAACCTTCAGCCCGGATAACAAAGTGGGCTTCCTGGCGATTGCCAATAAGTTCCAGGCGATGATCGACAGCGGCAATATTCCGGCGCAGTATACCCAGTCTCAACTGGCGCAGCTGGTGTTTAACAACCGTCTCGATGCCGGGTTAACGCTCTTCTTTATGGTCGTGGTGGTGGTACTCGCCTTCTACTCGCTGAAGACCGCGCTGGCGGCGCTGAAAGCGGATCACCCGACGGCGCAAGAGACGCCGTATGAAGCGATGCCGGACAACGTTGATCAGGTTGTAGCGCGCGCCAAAAACGCGCATTAAGCGAAGGAGCAGATATGTTCGATACGCTCTCAAAAGCGGGCAAATACTTAGGCCAGGCGGCAAAGATGATGATTGGCGTGCCGGATTATGACAACTACGTTGAGCATATGCGCGTCACTCATCCGGACCAGACGCCGATGACCTACGAGGAGTTCTTCCGTGAGCGCCAGGATGCGCGCTACGGCGGTAAAGGCGGCGCACGCTGCTGTTAACAATAAAAGGCGGCACAATGTGCCGCTTTTTTTTACCTCTTATCAGGCGTTGGTCCCGCCATCCACCACGATATCCGCACCAGTGATGTGCTTCGCCGCCGGGCTGGCAAGAAACGCCACCGCTTCGGCAATATCCTGCGGCTCGCCGTAGTGGCCTAACGCGGTGAAACTGCGCTGCTCGTCTGCCTGCTCGCCATCTGCCGGGTTCATATCGCTGTCCGTCGAGCCGGGTTTCACCATATTCACCGTGATGCCGCGTGCGCCCAGATCCCGCGCCAGACCGCGCGTCAGGGAGTTGAGCGCCGATTTGGTCATGGAATAAATCGTGACGCCTTTAAACGGCACCTGGTCGGAGAGGTTACTGCCGATGTTAATGATGCGCGCGCCATCCGGCAGGTGTGCCAGCGCCGCCTGGGTGGTATAGACCACGCCGCGAATATTGACGTTAATCAGCGCGTCGATATCCGCCTGCGACATCGACTCCAGCGGCCCGCCGCGCGCAATGCCAGCGTTATTGACCAGAATATCCAGCCCGCCCAGCTGTGAAACCGCCTGTGTAACGGAGGCCTGCGCCGCCTGCGGATCGCCGCTGTCGGCCTGAATAGCGACGCCGTTGCGCCCAAGCGCACGGATCTCTTCGGCGACCGCTTCGGCTTTCTGTGCCGATTTTTCATAAGTGATGGCGACATCCGCCCCGGCGCGCGCCAGCGTTAAAGCGATGGCTTTGCCGAGACCCCGGCTTGCGCCAGTGACCAGCGCGCGTTTACCTGACAGTGAATATGACATGATGACTCCTGGGTTATGTGCCGATTGATACATAATTAAAATAATCAGGCTTCCATCTATTCGTCAATATTATTAATATACCGATCAGCACAAAATGTGAGGAGCTGATGATGAGCCGGGGAAGACCGCGCGAGTTTGATCGAACAGAAGCGCTGAACAAGGCGATGTTGCTCTTCTGGCGCAAGGGGTATACCGCCACCTCGATGAGCGATCTCTATGAGGCGATGGGCATTAAGTCGCCGAGCCTCTATGCGGCGTTCGGCAGTAAAGAGAATCTCTACGATGAGGTGTTGCAGCACTACGAGCAGTGTGTTGCGCCGCTGATTTGGGGCGATATGGAGCAGGAGCCGTCGCCAAAACGCGCTGTCGCAAGCTGGCTTCAACGCTCAGCCGAAATGCTGACGCGCTGCGATCTGCCGCACGGCTGCATGGTGACGCTCTCCGCGGTCGCCAGCGAAGGTAACGATCGCCTCGGTCAACGCGTGCAGGCTATGCGCAACGGCGGGATGGCGTTACTGAAGGCGCGTCTGGCGCAGGCACAAGCGCAGGGCGAACTGCCCGCCGATACCGATATTGATGCCCTGACCCGGCTTTACACCAGCATCCAGCAGGGGATGTCGATCCAGGCGCGCGATGGCGCCAGCCGCGAAACGCTGCTCGGTATCGCCCGCATGGCGATGGGGCTATGGCCGACGGAATAAATACCGATGGTTTGTAGGCCGGATAAGGCGAAGCCGCCATCCGGCATATTCCGCGGCACCGATTGCCGGATGGCGGCTTCGCCTTATCCGGCCTACCAAAACGCAGTTCCAGCGACACCGTTTTGGCTTTTACATGCGGTATTACAGCCGTTCACCGCATATGAGATTAATGGAACTCCAGAACACCTGGTGAACGGAATAATTCCACTAATCCAACATGCCATCCGGCATGTGATCCCGGCTTCATTTCCGGATAGCGCGAAAGCACATATGCCGTCAAAAATGTTAAACACGTCGATAAAACCACATTTATTAAACATGTCATCGTGACAGGTCGATCGCATCGACATATTATCAGCATATGTCGATAAAAATGGATTTTGTAAACGTATGAGCTGGGATCCGACCATACCCTATAACGCTTTACCGATGCTGCCGCCCAACGTGGAGGAGATTGAAACCCGCAAGATACTTAAGGCCTGCATAACTGCACGTGCCGCTCTGGCAGAGTTGAATACGGCAGGAGAGTTAATTCCCGATCAAGGGTTATTGATTAACCTCCTTCCTCTACTTGAGGCAAAGGACTCCTCGCGCATCGAAAATATCGTGACCACCAGCGATCAGCTCTTCCAGTATGCCGATCAGGCCGAGAACGCCGATCCCGCAACAAAAGAGGCGTTACGTTACCGGACTGCATTGCACGATGGCTTTACTTACCTGAGCAGCTACCCGTTGTGTACTAACACTGCGATCGCCATTTGCACCACGCTGCGCGGCGTACAAACGGATATTCGTAAAACCCCGGGAACGGTATTGCGCGATCAGAACAGTGAAGTGGTTTATACCCCGCCGGTAGGTGAAGCGGCTATTCGCGATCTGCTGGCGAACTGGGAACGTTTCATCCATGCCGATGATGACCTGGATCCGCTGATAAAAATGGCAATTTCACACTACCAATTTGAGTGTATTCACCCCTTTCCGGACGGGAATGGCAGAACAGGCCGAATCCTGAATATTTTGTACCTGATCCAGAGTGAATTGCTCTCGCTGCCCATCCTTTACCTCTCCCGGTTTATCCTGGAAAGGCGCGATCACTATTACACGCTCCTGCGTGACGTGACAGCCGAAGGTCGGTGGGAGGCGTGGATCTTGTTTATGCTGGAAGCGATAGAAAACACCGCGCGCTGGACCAAGAAAAAAATCGCCATCATTCGTCAACTGATGGTGGATACAACACAATTTGTGCGTGAACGACTGCCAAAAATCTATACCCATGAGTTGATGCAAATACTTTTTGCACAGCCCTATTGTCGGATAGATAACCTCGTAAAAGGGCAAGTGGCTAAGCGCCAGACTGCATCGCTCTACCTTAAGCAACTGGCAGAAATAGGCGTGCTGGAGGAGATGAGCGTGGGTCGCGAAAAGCTCTACCTCAATACACGGCTATTGCAGGAGTTAAGTAACTAATTGCCGCGAGTCAGTTCTCTCACGCTGTCTCCTGCCGGATGGCGCGTTACACGCTTATCCGGCAATGGGCCTGGCATATGGCTTTGGCGGAAGGGTTCCGTTCACCATGCGTTGGGGAGTTTCATTAATCTTTTATGCGGTGAACGGGACAAGGGAAGCGGCCGCGCTCCCCTTGTCAATCCCCGCGGCCCCGCGAGGAAATCGGTGCTGCGCACTGCGCTCACCTCCCGCGTGCCTGACTGCGGCCGGCTCGACTCGACTTACTCGCCCCATCCCTGGGGCTCGCCCCTTCGGGGCCAGCGCAAGCGCTGTTCAAAATTGCTCCCGGCAATTTTGTCCCTGTCTCGGTTCGCCTCTGTCCGCCATCCATGGCGTCCAGACCTTGTCATTCACGCTTCGGTTCGCCGATTTCAGCGGGGACACAACCCCCTCGCTGCCATATCGCAAAAAAAGCAACGCTGGTGTCGCTGTAGGCTCGCTTTTGTAGGCCGGATAAGGCGAAGCCGCCATCCGGCAATCGGTGCCGTGGTGATAATGCCGGATGGCGCTGGCGCTTATCCGGCCTACGCCGTTTCAGCGGGTTCCGTTTTTGTAGGCCGGATAAGGCATCGCCGCCATCCGGCAATCGGTGATAATGCCGGATGACGCGTACCGCTTATCCGGCCTACGGGATAATTTACCGCGTGAAGGTCTCCACCTTCTCAAACGCCGCATAGAGTTTGTCGGCGGTGACAGCCACCGGCAGAGCATGGATTGACTCCACCGGGCGCAGGGTATGGGCGATCACCTTATCCAGCTCGGCGCGGTTATGGATATCCACCTCCAGCTCCGCAAGCGTAGTCGGCAGGTTGAAACGCTGATAGGCAGCCACAAGCTGCGCCAGCACGTCGTCCTGGCCGAGCAGGGCGCTCTGCACCAGAATGCCGTAGGCGACTTTCGTGCCGTGCAGGAACTTCTCCGTTTGCGGCAGCACCGTCAGCCCGTTATGCACCGCATGCGCCGCCGCCACGCGGGTATAGCGCTCGCCAAGCCCGCCTACCATGCCGCCACCGGCGATAATCGCATCCACCACATCGCGAAACGCCTGCGTTACTTCCCCGCGCTGTTGATCGGCCAGCGCCGCTTCACTGCTCTCCAGCAACACATCGCGGATCGCCAGCGCGTTGTTAATACCAAGGCGCACCGTCAGCGGTAAGTTTTCCGGCTGCGGTGCCAGAACCACCGCTTCATACCACTTCGCCAGCGTATCGCCGATGCCCGCCAGCAGATACTCCACCGGGGCATCAAGGATGATCTGCGGCTCGACCAGCACCAGAAAGTTAGCGTCATCGAAGATCTCAAAATGGAGCGCCTGACCGGCGTCGTTATACCAGACCGACAGCGGCGTCCACGCCGCACAGGTGGCGGCAATGGTCGGGATCGCCACCACTGGCAAGCCGAGGCGGCGCGCCACCGCTTTTGCTGTATCCAGCAGTGCGCCGCCGCCAACGCCGATCACCACGCTGCGATCCGCACCCGCCTGCTGAACCAGCTCAGCTACATCACGCTCGCTGCAGTGGCCTTTAAACAGCAGATGCGTGGTGCCAGGCGCGTTAACCCCTTGTGGCAGAAACGGTTTTGCAGCGGCAAAGGCGCGCTCGCCGTAGATCCATACCGCGCGTGAAAGCTGCTCAGCGGAGTAAAAATCCTCCAGCCGCGCAAGGCTGCCTGCATGGGAGTAGTAGTTGGCGGGGCCGGGTACAACGCGGATATCGGTGCTGCTCATATGAGGTGTCCTTGTGTGTAATCGCTAACCCGATGTTATGTCTGGACATCCGGATGGCTAATATTATTTCGCTTTAACTTATGCCTTTTCTGTCGTTGCCAGTCAAGCGAGGCTGTGAAAAATTCGCTAAATCAATCTATTAATCGCAGGTATTCACGCGCTATGGGAAGCAACCTCCTCGAAATGCGTGGCATGCGCCTCGCCTTTGGCGGCTTCAACGCACTGTCGAATGTCGACTTCACCTTGCGGGGCGGTTCAGTCCATGCCTTAACCGGCGCAAATGGCGCAGGCAAATCGACCCTGATGGCGGTGCTGTGCGGCACCTATGACCATTACGAAGGGGAGATCGCCATCAACCATCAGGTGGTGTCGATCCGCTCCCCGCGCGATGCGAAACAGCTCGGCATTCACCTCGTGCAGCAGGAGGTGGACGTTGCGCTGGTGCCAGGGCTGAGCATCGCTGAGAACATCATGCTGGATAAGCTGGCAGAGGGCGGGCACCGCTTTCGCTGGGGTGAGATCCGCCGCCAGGCGCGCGACGCGCTGGCACAGCTCGATGTAGCGTTTGACGTCACCCGCGCCATCGACAGCTGCACGCTGGCGGAAAAACAGCACATCTTACTGGCGCGGGCGCTCTCCCACCACTGCCGCTTTTTGATCCTCGACGAGCCAACCGCGCCGCTCGATCAGCACGAGAGCGAGCGCCTGTTTGCGGTGGTCAGACGCCTGCAACAGCAGGGGATCGGCGTGGTGTTTATCTCCCATCGCATTCATGAGGTGAAGGCGATTTGCGACACCCTGACGGTGCTGCGTGACGGCAGGCTGGTCGAGTCCGGGCCGATGACGGCGCTCAGCGGCGAAGAGATTGTGGAGAAGATGCTCGGCCATGAACTGAGCGATATCTACCCGCCCGCGCGCCCGCCGCACAGCGACGAACTGCTGCTCAGCATTGATGGCCTGCACGACGAAGGGCTGCTGAAAGATATCTCGCTGCGGCTGCGTAAAGGCGAAATTCTTGGCATCGCTGGCCTGGCGGGCGCGGGCAAAACCGAGCTGAGCAAGGCCCTGTTTGGCGCGAGCAAAAGCCGCGTTACGCGCGGTGAACTGAACCATCAGCCATGGCGTCCGCGCGATCCGGCTGATTCGGTGACGCGCGGCATGGCGCTGGTGCCGGAAGAGCGGCGCAAAGAGGGGATCTTTATCGATGAACCGGTCAGCATGAACCTCGCCGTCAGCGCCGATCGCACCTTTTCGCGCTGGGGGATCTTTGCCCATCACCAGGCTTGGCGCTGGGCGCAAGAGGTGATTGCCCGCGTTGGCGTGCGCGCCAGTGGGCCAGGCCAGATGCTGCGCCGCCTCTCCGGCGGCAATCAGCAGAAGGTGGCGATTGGCAAGTGGCTGCGCGGCCAGGCGAACGTGGTGATTTTTGACGAGCCGACCAAAGGCGTTGATGTGAAGGCGAAAACCGACCTCTTCCAGCTGATCGACGGGCTGGCGCGCGAGGGCAAAGGCGTGATTTACGCGTCGGGTGAATTCGCCGAGCTGGTGGGTTTGTGCGACCGGATTTGTGTGCTGTGGGATGGGCGCATTGTGGCAGAAGTGCAGGGCGAGGATGCCCGCGAAGAGACACTCCTTTACTATTCCACCGGAGGAACGGCCCGTGAGTAAGGCCCTTTCAGTCAGTGCGGCGGCATCCCCGCGGCAGCAATTTTTCGATTTCCTTTATAAGTGGGGCATGTTGCTCACCGTGGTGGCGCTGGTGGCTATTTTTGGCATCGCCTCGGACAACTTCCTCGATCCCAATAACATCATCAATATCCTGCGCTCGATCGCCATCGTCACGGTGATTGCCGTTGGTGTGTCGATCTCGCTGACCATTGGCGGGTTTGATCTCTCCGTCGGTTCCACCGCCTCATTGGCTAACGCGCTGGTGATCTCACTCTTTGTCTGGCACGGCTTTGACACGACGGAGGCGATCCTTGTGACGCTGGCGCTCTGTACGCTGGTCGGCCTGTTTAACGCTTTTCTCATCGTCGTGCTGCGCATTCCCGACATGCTGGCGACGCTCGGCAGCCTGTTTGTTATTCAGGGTGTGGCGATGACCTACAGCTACGGCGGATCGATTACCGAAAACATGGTGCTGCCGAGCGGTGATATGGCGGAAGGGACCATTCCGGCGGCGTTTTCGCTGCTCGGTCAGGTGCCGACCATTGTCATCATTATGCTGGTGGTCACCGTGGTGGCGCAGCTGGGCCTCTCACTGACTACCCACGGCCGCCGGATGTACGCCATTGGCGGTAATCCGGAAGCGGCGCGCCTCTCCGGCATTCGCACTACGCGCTACAAAGTGGCGGCGTATGTGATTGCCTCGCTGCTGGCGGGGCTTGGCGGGATTCTGCTCGCCTCGCGCATTGGCTCCTCGCAGGTGAATGCGGGCGGCGGGTATTTGATGGATGCGGTTGCCGCGGCGTGGATCGGCTTCTCGCTGGCGGGCTCGGGGAAACCGAACGCGCTCGGCACGCTGGTCGGGGCGGTGATCCTCGGCGTGCTCTCGAACGGGCTGGTGATGCTGTCGGTGCCCTATTACGCGATGGACATTATTAAGGGGCTGGTGCTGGCCGGTGCTCTTGCGTTGACTTACTTCCAGCGTCGTTAACTTTCAGGGGAAACAGAGATGAAAAAAATTGCACTTTCACTGCTGGCGCTGGGATTACTCAACGCGCTGCCGGGACACGCCGCCACACCTGCGCCTGTTCCGGAGGCCATCGCCAACCATAACGGCCCGGTGCGTATTGCGCTGATCCGCAACCTCGGCTCTGATGACAACACCACCCAGTTTGTCGCCGGTGCTTTGCAGCAGGGTAAAAAACTTGGCTTTAAGATCAGCACCTTTTTGAGCAACGGTGATGACGCCAAATTCCAGGACTTCGTTAACCAGGCGATCAGCCAGAAGTATGACGGCATTATCCTTTCGCAGGGGCGCGATCCCTACTCGACGGATCTGATCAAAAAAGCGGTCGCCGCCGGGATCAAAGTGGCGGTGTTTGATACCGCCGTTAAGGGCGAAATTCCCGGCGTTACCGTGACGCAGCAGGATGATGCCTCGCTGACCAAACTCTCCTTCGGCGAGCTGGTGAAAGATTTCAACGGCAAAGCCAACATTATCAAGCTATGGGTCGCCGGTTTCCCGCCGATGGAGCGTCGCCAGGCGGCTTATACGGAACTGCTGAAAGCAAATCCGGGCATTAAAGAGCTGGAGTCGATCGGTGCTGTTTCATCCGATGTGCAGGGCGACACGGCCAACAAAGTGGGCGCGGTGCTGGCGAAATACCCGAAAGGGCAGATTGATGCCATCTGGGGCACCTGGGATGCCTTCAGCCAGGGGGCCTATAAAGCGCTGAAAGAGAATGGCCGCACCGAAATTAAGCTCTACAGCATTGATGTCTCGAACCAGGATCTGCAACTGATGCGCGAAGCGGGCAGCCCGTGGAAGGTGAGCGTGGCGGTAGATCCGAAGCTGATTGGGGCCACCAACGTGCGCCTGATCGCCAATAAGATTGCCGGTGAACCGACGCCTGCGACCTACGATTTTAAAGCCGCCGCCATTCCGCAGGCGCTGCTCGCCAGCCAGCCTGGCGCGGTGAATGTGGCGTCGCTCGGCAAAATCATTCCCGGCTGGGGCCAGACGCAGGACTTTATCGCGCCGTGGTTTGCGACGCTGGAAGCGAAGAATAAATAGTTTGCAACACGAGCCGTTTTGTCGGCCGGTGCGGCATTGATTGCCGGATGGCGCTGACGCTTATCCGGCCTACAAGGGCGTATCGCAACAAGCAATTGCGGCGAACCCGTTTGCCGGATGGCGCTGACGCTTATCCGGCCTACAAGGGCGTATCGCAATAAACTATCGCACCGAACCCGTTTGCCGGATGGCGCTTCGCTTATCCGGCCTACAAGGGCGTATCGCAATAAGCAATCGCGGTGAACCCGTTTGCCGGATGGCGCTTCGCTTATCCGGCCTACAAAAGCGTATCGCAATAAGCAATCGCACCGGCCTTTAACAAGGATAAATCATGGCAACTGAACTTCCACGCCCGGACTACAGCCGCAATATGCGGCTGATTGGCCACAGCGACCAGGGCGGTCG
Source organism: Kosakonia sp. CCTCC M2018092 (assembly GCF_003864115.1). Lineage (NCBI taxonomy): Bacteria > Pseudomonadati > Pseudomonadota > Gammaproteobacteria > Enterobacterales > Enterobacteriaceae > Kosakonia > Kosakonia sp. CCTCC M2018092. The sequence goes on along the minus strand of NZ_CP034225.1, from coordinate 3,406,692 downwards.
CCCTGACGGTGTCCAGCTGATGGTGCACTGCGGCTTTGCCTATATCGGCCATATGGTGTCGCAGGGCTTCTCCATTGTGGACGTCCGCGACCCAAAGAACCCGAAACCCGCGGGTTATATCGCCGCGCCACCCGGCACCTGGAACGTACATCTGCAAGCTCACGACGATCTGCTGCTGGTGATCAACGCCCGCGATCTCTTTGCCGACGCCCGCTTTGCCGATGAAAAGGTTTACTACACCCGCTCGGTTGGCGAGACCGTAAGCGATGTGCAGGATAAAGGCTGGAGCGCCGGGCTGCGTATTTTCGATATCTCCACGCCGGACAAGCCGCGCGAAATCAGCTTTCTCTCGCTTGAGGGTATCGGCATTCACCGCATCTGGTACGTCGGCGGGCGCTGGGCTTATGTCTCGGCGCTGATCGACGGCTTTACCGACTACATCTTCCTGACCATCGATCTCAAGGACCCGCGCAAACCTGAGGTGGCCGGGCGCTGGTGGCTGCCGGGCATGAACCAGGCCGCAGGTGAAACGCCGGGCTGGGAGGAGGGCAAACGCTACGCGCTGCACCACGCGATTATTGCCGGAGACACCGCCTACGGCAGCTGGCGCGACGGCGGCCTGACGCTGCTGGATGTGAAAGATCGCACCCAACCGAAGCTTATCAGCCACCGCAACTGGAGCCCGCCGTTTGGCGGCGGCACTCATACCGCGCTGCCGCTGCCGGATCGCGATCTGCTGGTGGTGCTGGATGAAGCGGTGCTCGACAATCAGGAGGATGGCGAGAAGCTGATCTGGCTGTTCGATATTCGCGAGCCCGCTAACCCGGTCAGCATCGCCACCTTCCCGCAGCCGGATGAGATCGATTATGTGGCGAAAGGGGCGCACTTCGGCCCGCACAACCTGCATGAGAACCGCCCCGGCAGCTTTATCAGCTCAACGCTGATTTTCGCCACTTACCAGAATGCCGGTGTGCGCGCCTACGATATCTCCAACCCCTATCGCCCGGTTGAGACCGGTGCGCTGGTGCCAGCCGCACCGCAAAAAATGATGGATACCCGCCCCGGTCGCCCGCGCGTGATCCAGTCCTGCGATGTGTTTGTTGATGCGCAGGGGATCATCTACAGCACCGACTACAACGGCGGGTTGTCGATTATTGAGTATCTGGGGTGAGTAAAGCGCCGGAAGGCGCTTTGTTATCGGGCGTACGAGTATTGCCGCACGCGGGCAATTAACTCATCGACGCTATCAATGCGATCGGCAATCACAATCAGCGCTTTGCCAAGGGAGATGGCATGGCGCAGGCAGGCGTGGCGCATCTCCTCATCTTTGATGGTGTCGATATCCGCCACGTGCGACAGGCCGACGCTACGGCGAATAAGCTCAGTGCCGCAAAAGCCAATCGCATCGGTCCACACTTTTTTCAGAAATGCCGACGCATAGCCCGGCTGCGCCAGCGCCGCGTCCTGCGTCTTCTCGGTTGCCAGCGCCTGGAAGCGTTCGGCAAAGGTCGCCCACAGGGTCTGAATATCGATCAGCCGCTGCTCGCGCGCCGCCGCCGCATCGCGAATACCGAGATGGCCCGGCAGACCGCAGTAGTTCAGCAGAAGGTTGCCGATGGCGGTACCGATATCAAAACCAATCGGGCCGAAGTAGCCAAACTCGGCGTCAATCGCTTTCAGGCTGCCGTCGGCGACAAAGATTGAGCCGCTATGAATATCGCCATGCAGCAAGGCTTCAGCGTGAGAGAAGAAGCGGTGCTTAAGCGATGCGACTGCGACTTTCAGCTGTGCGTCATCGCGCAGGGCGGCGACATCCGCTTCCAGCTCGGCCGGGTAGTTATTGCGCTCGTGGATCTGGTAGGGATCGTTGAAGAAGAGATCTTCGGTGATCTCGCACATCGCCGGGTTAATGAATTTCGCCACCTGCGCTTTTTTCACATGCGGGTGGAGGTAAAAATCACTGGTGTGAAACAGCGTCTGCGCCAGGTATTCACCTAACTGCGAGGCTGCCTGCGGATAATAGACATTGCGAATCAGTTCGCCGCGCCAGATGTGGTGATCGGAGAGATCTTCCATCACCATCACCGCCAGCTCCGGGTTGAAATGGAGGATGTTAACGGTGTGCTGCGGGCAGTGCTGGTAGTGTTCGACCAGCGTTTGTGCTTCGAGACGCGCACGATCGAGGGTCAGCGGCCAGGACTCACCGACGCAGCGCACATAGGGCAGCGCCTGTTTGACGATGACGCGGCTTGTGCCGTTGCGGTCAAAAATTTTAAATACCAGATTGAGGTTACCGTCGCCCACTTCCTGCGCGTCAACGAGTTCGGAGGGATCGCGAAGGCCGCCAAATTGTTGTGCATATGCCACGGCATCACGGGCGGAAAAGGTATGGTATTGCGACATTGCCTCGATCCTCTTTTTGCGATTTAAGCCATTTAGACGTCTATACATCCGCTTTGCATCCTGACACAATACGCCACATTAACGCAACAGGGATTTAACGATATGCCGTCATTACAGACCACCAGCCTGCGCATCGCCGAAAATCGTTTATTTATTCTCGATCAACAGGCGTTACCGCAGGAGAAACGCTGGCTCGCCGCCGATTCGGTAGATGAACTTGTCGGCCATATTCACGCGCTGCGCGTGCGCGGTGCGCCGCTGATTGGCCTCTCTGCCAGCCTGCTGCTGGCGCTGCTGGCCGCGCGCGGTGAGAGCCGTGAACAGCTGGCGCAGGCGCTGGAAACCCTGCGCGCGGCGCGCCCGACGGCGGTGAATCTGATGAACAATCTTGACCGCATGAAGCGGGCGCTGGCGCAGGAGACTTACTCTAACGCTCTGATGACGGAAGCGCTGCGGCTGGTGGACGAGGATAAACAGCTCTGCGACAACATTGCGCAAGCGGGTGCCGCGCTGGTTAAACCCGGCAGCCGTATTTTGACCCACTGCAACACCGGCGGGCTGGCGACGGCGGGCGTCGGCACGGCGCTCGGCGTGATTGCGCTGGCGCATCAACAGGGCAATATCAGCAATGTGTGGGTGGACGAGACGCGCCCGCTGTTGCAGGGTGGGCGGCTTACCGCCTGGGAGCTGGGCGAGCTGGGCGTGCCGTATCAACTGATTACCGATTCGATGGCCGCCAGCCTGATGGCGAAAGGGGAGGTGGATGCGGTGTGGGTCGGCGCGGACAGGATCGCGGCGAATGGTGATGTGGCGAACAAGATAGGCACCTATTCGCTGGCGGTGCTGGCGAAGTTCCACAACGTGCCGTTTTATGTCGCCGCGCCGCAAACCACCCTCGATCCCCATTGCCCGAACGGCGAGGCGATCCCGATTGAGCAGCGCGCCGCCACAGAAGTGACCGGCGTGGCGGGAAGTTTTGGCGCGGTGCAGTGGGCGCCGGAAGATGCGCAGGTCTACAACCCGGCTTTTGATGTTACGCCCGCCGCGCTTATCAGCGGTTGGGTGCTCGATAGCGGCGTGGTAACGAAGGCCGCGGATCTTTTTGTGTAGTGCATAAAACGTTGCCGGATGGCGCGTAAACGCTTATCCGGCCTACGCCGTTTCAGTGCATCCTCACCCGTAGGCCGGATAAGGCGCAGCCGCCATCCGGCAATGGGGTTTCAGCGGCCTCACATCCGTAGGCCGGATAAGGCGCAGCCGCCATCCGGCAATATCAAACCGCTGCATCACGCAAATGGATGCTGCAAAACCACTTCACTCTCTCTTCTGTTGGCCTGCACCTGCGTGGCGGCGTCATCCTGCCCTTTTTCATACCGCGGTGGGGTGATCGCCGGGTAAACAAAGCTGCCCACTTCGCTGCACTGCTCCGGGTCTTCATCGCCCGCATAAAAGAGATAATACTGGTTCGAATCCGGGAAGAAGGCCAGGCTGTCGCCGTTGCGAAAAGTGGTGCTCCAGAAGGGCACGCCCGCTTTGGTATGCGCCTTCTCTTTGCCCGCAGCGATTTGAAAATGGTCACCCCACTTCATGGTCGTCAGGCTGTAATCAAAAAAGGAGATGGTCAACGCGCCGCGTGTCGGGCAGTTCAGCCTCACCGCATCGTCGGCGCGGGCGGTGGCAATAAACATCATCAGCAGAAAGAGGGTGTATTTCATGGCAGCGGGTCCGGCAAAAGCAAAGCATGAGGGTAAAGCATTGCCGCGTATAAACCCGTAAGAAAATATGTCAGAAAAAGAGAAAGGGAATCAGGATGTTAAGAAACGACTGGATTTGTTGAAACCGTATAGGTTTTGTTGAGCTAAATATGATAATAATTATCAAAACCATAATATTCTCATTACCATCAGGGCTCCTCTTTCTATGCATGGAAAAATCCGCACTACGCTGCTTTTCGGCGCGCTTCTCACGCTGCCCGTTCTCGCTCAGGCCACGCAATACCCCCTTACGGTGACCGATTTTAGCGGCCGTAAAGTAACGCTGGATCACGAGCCGCAGCGCGTGATTTTGCAGGATGGCCGCGACATCATGACCCTCGCGCTGCTGGATCGCGATAACCCGTTTAAACGCCTGGTGGCGTGGAACAACCTGGCGAAAAAGCAGGATGTCGAAAGCTGGAAGATGCTGAAAACCCGCTGGCCGGAATCCGCCAATATCCTTGATATGGGCTTTAGCGACAAAGGCAATGTCGATCTCGAAAGCGTGCTGGCAAAGCAGCCGGACCTGATGATTGCCCAGCTGCGCGCGAAACCGTCGCTCACCGACAGCGGCGTGCTCGACAAGCTGACGGCGCTGAAGATCCCGGTGGTGTTTGTCGATTATGAAGTGAACCCGGCGAAAGATACCGCGCCGAGCGTCGATCTGCTGGGCAAAGTCCTTAACCGTGAAAGCAACGCCGAAGCTTATACCACTTACTATCGCCAGCATCAGCAGGCGATTACGCAGAAAACCGCCGCCATTACGCCAAAACCGAAAGTGTTTGTCGAAGCGCTGGCGGGGAATGCCGAAAGCTGCTGCTTTACCCACGGCCACAGCGGCTGGGGCGGGCTGGTGGAAGCGGTGGGCGCAACCAACCTCGGTTCAGAACTGCTGCCAGGCGCAACCGGCTTTATCTCTCTTGAGAAGATCATCAGCGTCAGCCCGGATGTCTACATCATGACCGGCTCCAAACGCGGTAACAGCCAGGTGCTGCCGCTTGGCCTTAATGTCTCGGCAGACGATGTGAACAAGCAGGCGCAGGTGCTGCTGAGCCGTACCGGCATCAGCCAGATCCCGGCGGTGGCGCAGAAGCACGTTTACGGCGTCTATCACCACTTCTATAACCACCCGTATAACATCGTGGGTATGGAGTACCTGGCGAAGGATATCTATCCGCAGGCGTTTGCCGATCTCGACCCGGATGCGACTTACCATCACATCATCAAAAACTTCACCAAATTGCCGGATGACGGCTTTGTTTACAGCTGGCAGCAGGGCAAATAAACAGAATGAGTACCACTCTTGACGCGGGCGCGTTGATGGACAACTACCGCGCGATAATGCGTCGTCGCGTTGGTCTGCTGGCGCTGCTGGTGGGGTTGATTATCGCCTCAATGCTGCTCGACTTTACCCTCGGCCCCTCCGGCCTGTCGCTGGATGTGCTGGGGCAAACGCTGCTGCATCCGCAGAGCGTCGACGCCGGAATACGGGTGATTGTCTGGGATATCCGCATGCCCTATGCGCTGATGGCGATTGTCGTCGGCTTAACGCTGGGTCTGGCAGGGGCTGAGATGCAGACCATCCTCAATAACCCGCTCGCCAGCCCGTTTACCCTCGGCGTTTCGTCTGCGGCGGCCTTTGGCGCGGCGCTGGCGATTGTGCTTGGCATCGGCATTCCCGGCATCCCCGCGCAGTGGTTTATCTCGGCGAACGCCTTTATCTTCGCGCTGCTGGCGGCGCTGCTGCTGGATGGCATTACCCGCTGGACGCAGGTGGCGACCTCCGGCGTGGTGCTGTTTGGTATTGCGCTGGTTTTTACCTTTAACGCGCTGGTGTCGATGCTGCAATTTATCGCCAATGAGGACACCTTGCAGGGGCTGGTTTTCTGGACGATGGGCAGCATTGCCCGCGCCTCGTGGGAGAAGCTCGGTATTCTGCTGCTGGCGCTGGCGGTGATTATGCCGCTGTCGATGCTCAGTTCGTGGAAGCTCACTTCTCTGCGTTTAGGCGAAGATCGCGCCATCAGCTTTGGCATCAACGTGCGTCGCCTGCGGCTGACAACGCTGCTGCGCATCAGTATTTTGTCGGCGTTGTCGGTGGCGTTTGTCGGGCCGATTGGCTTTATCGGCCTTGTGGCCCCGCACATTGCCCGCATGCTGTTTGGCGAAGATCACCGCTTCTATCTTCCAGGCAGTGCGCTGATTGGCGCGCTGGTGCTGTCACTGGCGTCGATTGTCTCCAAAAACCTGATTGATGGCGTCATCATCCCGGTCGGCATCGTCACCTCGCTGGTCGGCGTGCCGTTCTTTATCACCATTATTGTGCGACACCGGGGGAGTGTATGAGCCCGCAGTCCGGTTTATCCCTGCGCGGCTTCAGCGCGGGTTACCACAAACAGCCGATTATTCAGGATCTGGCGATTGACCATCTGCCGCGCGGCAAAGTGACGATCCTGCTCGGGCCGAACGGCAGCGGCAAATCGACGCTGCTGCGCGCCATGGCCGGGTTGAATAAAGCCCAGGGCGAATTGCGGCTCGATGGCGAGGATCTGCTGACGCAGCCCTTCGCCAGACGCGCCGAGCAGGTGGTTTATCTGCCGCAGTCGCTGCCGGCGGGCGTGCATCTGCACGTGCTGGAGTCGATTATCGTGGCGCAGCGTGCGTCCGGCGGCCTGCACAGCGCAGAGCAGCAGGCGCAGGTGATGACACTTTTGCGTCAGCTGGGCATTGAGCACCTCGCGCTGCACTATCTTGATCAGCTCTCCGGCGGGCAGAAACAGCTGGTCGGTCTGGCGCAGTCGCTGATCCGCCAGCCCGCTTTGCTGCTGCTCGATGAGCCGCTCAGCGCGCTGGATCTTAATTATCAGTTCCACGTAATGGATCTGGTGAAGCGCGAAACCCAGCGGCGCAATATCGTCACCGTGGTGGTGGTGCACGATATCAATATCGCGCTGCGCCACGGCGACCATGTGCTGATCCTGAAAAAGGGCCAACTGGTGGCCGACGGCGATCCGGGGAAGGTGATTACCCCGCATACGCTGGCTGAGGTGTACGGCGTGCGTGGGCGGGTTGAGCCCTGCTCGCAGGGCATGAAACAGGTGATTATTGACGGCTTAGTTTGAGAGATGCTGTTGCGCAGCAGGTGCAGATTTCCACATGCACTTGCTCTCAACCCATTTATACATCACCGGGGCAATCACGCCTGCCGCGACCAATGCGCAAACCTGCCAGAGATAATGACCGGCGCTGTAGAGATAGTGCCTGGCGACGGTTTGCGTAATGCCATGCACCAGATAGAGCGAAAAGCTACAGGTGCCGAGCATTCGTAGCGGAAGAGAGGTCAGCAGGCCGAAATAGTCGCATCCGCATTTCACGGTATAGAAGACCACCAGCATGTAAAGCGCGGTAGTCGGATTATAGGCATGACGGGTAAAGGCGATTGCGGCAATAAGCAGCGCCAGACAAATGAGATCCGAGGGGCGTTTATCCGACTTGATAGTGGCAACCAAAAAGCCCACCAGAAAATACATCACATACGCCAGCCGTTCGTCACTGCCGAGCAGATACTTTCCGCCCATTACCAGCGCCATTAAGAAAATGACAAAGAGCGTCGCGTGCTTAATGTGGCGCATGAGCAGATATAAGAAAGGGATCGCAAGGTACAAGCGAAGCTCCCACACCAGCGTCCAGAAGATGCCCGAGGTAGCGATTTGCAGCGTGGTGCCATTGATGACGGCGGCAGGCGGCTCAAAAAGGAAGGGCAGCGACGAGATAAACCACTCGTCCGGCGACGTATGGCTGCCTGGATGCATAATAAACGTCGCGGCATAGATAAGCGCCAGCGTGGCGATAACCGGCGGATAGATCCTTGCCAGTCGTGACAGTGCGAATCCGCGATAATTAAAGGTGGGGGCGAGGGCTTTCTTAAAAAAAAGAAAGCCGGAAAGCATAAAGAAAATACCGACGGGGAGCTGCCCGGTGATGAAAATCGCGCTTTTAACCTGGCTGAAAGAGATATAGTCGAGCGACCAGTAATCGTCTGCTGCGCCGCCATTTCGCCAGAAGAGATGAAATATCGCCACCAGCGCTGCGCAAATACCGCGCAGGCCGTCGAGGGCAAGGTATTTTTGCTCGGGCGGCTTAATCCCGATAAGGGAAGATGTAGCTGTAACCGTTGCGACGAGAATGCCGAAATAGACTAAGTATTCAAGGATATAAGCAGTATAGGTATAAAGCACAAGACGATCTCTTGCCTCGAAGGCAACGGAAGCAGAAAAAATAAGAGTGCGCGTAATCTACACATAGCTGTCTTAAATGGAAAGTCTGCAAATTTGGCAGGTTTCTGTTCGCACAGCCCTTTTTTACAGCCAGACGCTGCCAGCATGCACTTGTTACCAGCGCTGATACGGGTTCTGCGCGTAGTTGCGCAGCACCTCTGCGTAGGGTGCCGTGCGGGTATCGGGATTTCGCACAATAGACTCCTGCAGTACGGCAAGCGCGGCGTCGTGCTCGCCGAGATTATGCAGGCAGAGGGCATAGAAGGGCGGCACTTCGGTTGCCTGCGGCCAGCGGGCGATAATCTCCGCAAACTGCGCTTTTGCCTGCGGGTATTTCCCGAGACAGCGCCAGGTTGAGGCGAGGCCAAAGCGCGCTTCAAACTCATCTTCATCACTAAGGCCAGCCTCAATCGCCGCCAGGTAATACCCTTCGGCATCGCGCTCGTGGCCCTGGTTATCAAACGACCAGGCGATATTGAGCAGCGCCTGCGCGCGCAGGGCCGGTTCATCGGCAAGTCTCTTTAACGCCGCGCGGCTCTGCTCATGCTCGCCCGCTTTTCGCAGCGCAATCGCTGCCTGCAACCTGCTCTCCATTCGCCTCTCCTTAAAAATGTTGAGGCTATGTTATAAGCGAGGCGGCAGGCAGCCACAAGGTTAGCGCGCGCTGACCCGCCAGATGGTGTTGCCCGCATCGTCGGCAATCAGGACGCCGCCCTGCTTATCCATCGCCAGGCCAACAGGAAGGCCACGCACCTGCTTCTGATCGTCGGTAAGAAAACCGCTCACCACCGGCTGCGGTTGCCCGACCGGTTTGCCGTTTTCAAACTTCACCCACACCACCTGATAACCGTTGAGCGGCTTGCGGTTCCAGCTGCCATGCTCGCTGACAAACGCGCCGCCGCGGTATTGCGGCATATTCTCGCCGGTGTAGAAGAGCAGGCCGAGCGGGGCGACGTGGGAGCTGAGCGCGTAGTCAGGTTTGATCGCCTGCTTAACCAGATCCGGGCGCGGTGGCTGGACGCGCTCATCCACATGCTGACCGAAATAGCTGTAAGGCCAGCCGTAGAAGCCTTTATCCTGCACCGAAGTCATGTAATCCGGCACCAGATCGGAGCCAATCTCGTCACGTTCGTTGACGATCGCCCACAGCGCGCCGCTCTCTGGCTCCCACTGCAACCCTGTCGGGTTACGCAGGCCGCTGGCAAAAATGCGGCTCGCCCCGGTCGCGGCATCCACCTCCAGCACCGCCGCACGGCGGTATTCGGCACCAATACCGTTCTCGGTGATGTTGCTGTTGGAGCCAACGCCGACATAGAGCTTGCTGCCGTCGGGGCTGGCGAGCAGAGATTTGGTCCAGTGATGGTTAATCGGCCCGCCCGGCAGTTCTGTTACCACTTCACCCGGCGCGGTGATGGTGGTTTGCCCCTCCTGATAGGGGAATTTCACCAGGCTGTCGGCATTCGCCACCCACAGCGTGTTGCCAATCAGCTGGATACCGAACGGCGAGTGCAGGTTTTCAATAAAGGTGTGCTTCTGCCATTTGCCGTCGACATTACGCAGCAGGGTAATACGATTGCCGCCCGGGCCGCCTTTGCCGGAGGCTTTCTGCACCACGCCCATAATCAGCTGTTTCGGGCGCGTGGTCGGCTTCGCCGGGCCGTTAGCTTCCGCCACCAGCACATCGTTATTTGGCAGCACATAGACCTGACGCGGGTGTTGCAGGCCATCGGCGACTTTCTCAATCTTCAGCCCCTGCGCCACTTTTGGCATCTCACCCTCTTTCCACGCCACCCCTTCCGGCACCTGCATCGGCGGCATCAGGAAGTTTTGCGCTTTTGGCAGTTCAGGGTTTGGCCCCACTTGTTTAGCCGGATCGAGGCTGGCGCCCTGATCGCAGCCGGCCAGCAGGGCGGTGAGCGTAAAGGCGAGGAGTGTTTTGCGGTGGATTCTCATGCGATCACTCCTTTGCGGGTACGAAGGGCAAGCTGGACGTTAGCAATCAGCAGCAGCGCCACCACGGCGGTGGAGAGGATCACCCCCAGCGGCACCACAGCGTAGGCGTCGCGGCTGTGGACAAAGGCGTTGAAAATCGCCAGCACAATGGCAACCAGCCAGAGCCAGAAGTGGATTTTTACCGCCGCCGTCGCCAGCGGACGTTGGGTGAACCACACCTGCACCAGGTTTATTAGCCGCGGCACAATCGCCAGCACCAGCCCGATGGCGATAAGCCAGCTTGCCGCGTCGGTCCACATGATTTGAAAAGATTTGAGGTAGAGAATATCGAAGATCCACGCGGCGGTGAAAAAGCCGAGCGGCAGGGGGTTTAACAGTTCATAGAGCGCAATGGCGACCCGCGATGGTCCGGAGGTAGTTTGCATTGGTCTTCCTTAGTGAACGGGGGATCGGGAAGTGACCACGACTCAAGCCACAGAACGTGCCTGATAAAGGGTAGACAAAATAATGTGAAACGGCGGTTTGTTAGCAGCGTTGTGCGCCATAACGCATTCTGCATAGTTATAAGTTTCGAGACGGGAATATTCACTTTACATTGAGTTATTGATAATGATAATCGGTCTCAAATTGTTTCTTATTGTTCTTATTTGATGTTGTTACGGATGATCTTCGCCGGTGCGGCGAGATATTACATTGAGGGTTGTTTGCATGCGATTTTCCCCTTTATATGGCGCGCTTACTCTGGTCATCGCGTCGCCGCTTTATGCGCAGGATGCGACAAGCAGTGAAGAAGATGTGGTTGTAACGGCCACGCGTACCGACGGCTCGCGCAATGACTCCCCGCAGGTGATCAAAGTGATCACTGAAAAGGAGATTGCCCAACAGCGCCAGCTCACCTCTGATACTTCGCAGATCTTAAGCAACCTGCTGCCGTCGTTTTCGCCGTCGCGGCAGAAGATGTCCGGCAGCGGCGAGACGCTGCGCGGGCGTACGCCGCTGGTGATGATTGACGGTATTCCGCAATCCAACCCGCTGCGCCCAACCGGGCGTGAAATGCACACCGTCGATGCCTCGATGATTGAGCGCATTGAGGTGATCAAAGGGGCCAACACCAGTAACGGCGTGGGCGCGACCGGTGGGGTGATCAACATCATCACCAAACGGGCGAAACCGGGCACCGCCAACCAGCACTTCAGCATCGAAACCACCACGCCGACCTCTGAACTTAATCACGACACGCTGGCCTACAAAACCAACTACAGCATCAATGGCAGCGAGGAGTATCTCGACTACCTCTTCGCCCTCAGCTATGAGGATCAGGGGTTGTTCAAAGATGCGAATAATCACGCCATTGGCGTCGATAACACCCAGGGCGATTTGATGGACTCCCGCGCGTGGGATCTGCTGGCGAAAGTGGGTTACTGGCTCGATAACGACCAGCGCGTGCAGTTAAGCCTTAACCGCTACCGGCTGAAAAATAAAGATAACTATGTCAGCGTCACCGGCGATCGCGACGCGGGCAGGTTGACCACCTCACGCAAAGGCACGCCGGAAGGCACCGCGCCGCATAACGATGTCTGGACCGTCGGCACCACCTACGACAACTACAATCTCGCTGGCATGAAGCTGACCGCGCTGGCCTACTATCAGCGCTACGAAGCGCTGTTCGGTGCCACCAACTCCTCCTCCTTCCAGGATCCGCTGATTGCGCCAATTGGCACGCTCTACGATCAGAGCCGCGCTTACACCGATAAGTACGGCAGCAAAATCGCCCTGACGAAAGATGATATCTGGGACGATCGCATTAAGGCGACGGTGGGCTTCGACACGCTGTTTGATAACTCGAAACAGGATCTGTGGAGCACCGGGCGCACCTATGTGCCGGAGATCAACTACACCGATCTCTCGCCTTTCCTGCAACTGGAGTACGCCCCGGTGGAGTCGGTCAAACTGAGCGGCGGCATTCGCTACGAATATGCGCGCCTGAAGATCGACAGCTACCAGACGGTGTGGGCGAACGATCGCGTCACGGTCGAAGGGGGCACGCCATCGTTTGATGAAACCCTCTACAACGCCGGGGTTGTCTGGACGCCAGTCACACCGCTGAGCCTGTTTGCCAGCTACAGCGAAGGCTTTACCGTGCCGGATGTCGGCCGCGTGCTGCGCGGCATCGACACGCCGGGGGTGAAGCTGAGTGATTACAACAGCCTGCAACCGATCATTACCAAAAACAGCGAAGTCGGCTTCCGCGTCCAGCAGGCACCGTTCGATTTTGAGGCCAGCTACTACAAGTCGACCTCCAAACTGGGCAGCCGCGTCGAGTTGCAAAACGACGCCTTTGTCGCGCGACGTGAAAAGACCGAGATCGATGGCGTCGAAGTGAGCGCGGGCTACGCGCCGAACGCTGACCACAAACTGACGCTGGCGTGGTCGCATATGCGCGGCCGTTACGACAGCGATGATAACGGCAGCCTTGATGCCAAACTCGACGGGCTTAATATCGCCCCGGATCGCATCATCGCCAGCTGGTCGGCGAACTGGAATGCTGAACTGAGCACCTTTTTGCAGGCTAACTGGGCGCTGAGTAAAAAATTCGACGACGAGGAGAAGGACTTCTCCGGCTATGCGATTGTCGATGCGGCGGTGGGCTACAAGCTGCCTTACGGCCAGCTGAGCCTTGGCATCTCTAACCTGCTCAACAAGCAGTACGTCACCTACTACTCGCAAAGCGCCTCGGTCGATCCGGATCGCTACTTCGCCGGGCGGGGCCGCACGGCCACACTCGGTTACAGCCTCAACTTCTGATGGTCGCCGCTCCCCTCGCGGGAGCGGCAACGTAACGGATGAATAGCCTGAATATCTCACTTTCCCGACGGCGCGGCCTGCAAGCGATGCTGCTTTATGGCATTGCCCCCGGCCTGTTTGCCGCGCCGCCCGCGTTGCCGCGCGCCATCTCACTCTTTCAGGGAGCAACGGACAGCCTGGCCGCCCTCGGCGTGACGCCCTGCGGCATGGTGGAGTCCTGGGCGGAAAAGCCGGTCTACCGCTACCTGCGCCCGCGCTTCTCAAACGTGCCGCAGCTCGGGCTGGAGACGCAGCCGCAGCTGGAAAAGATGGTGCTGCTGAAGCCGGATATCATCTTCGCCTCGCGCTTTCGCCACCAGGATGTCGCGCCGCTGATGGCAAAAATCGCCCCGGTGGCGCTGCTCGATGATGTCTTTGAATTCAAAAAAACACTCAGCGTGGTTGGCGACAGGCTCGGTCTTGCCGACAGCGCCAGCGCGCTGTTGCACCAGTGGCAGCGCCGGGTGGCAACCCTGCGCGGGCACATTGCACAGCGCTTTGCCGCACCGCCGACGGTGTCGGTTATCGAAGTGCGCCCCGATCATATTCGCAGCTACGTCGCCGCCAGCTTTCCCGGCTCGGTGATGAGCGAACTGGGTTTTGGCTGGAACAGCGCCGCGCAACAAGCACGCAGCACCTCGCTGCGCTTCTCCGGCTTCGAGAATATCCCGCTGCTCGATGCCGATCTCTTCTTCATTTTGCTGCGTACCGAGAGCGCGGCGATTATGCGCCACTATCAGGCGCTGACCGCGCATCCGCTCTGGCGGCAGTTGCGGGCGGTGAAGGCGCAGCGGCTCTGGACGGTGGACAGCGTGCCGTGGAGTTTGTCCGGCGGCATCCTTGGCGCGAATCACATGCTTGATGATGTCGACGCCGCGCTGCGCGGGGAGGGGGCATGAAGGGGCGCTTTCTGCTCTGCTTTCTGTTGCTGCTGGTGATGGCGGCACTCAGCGTAATGGTTGGTACGCAAATTTACACGCCGGGCGAGATTGCGCGTGCGCTGTGGCAGCCGGATGCCACCCTCGCGCGTGATGTGATTATTCACACCTCGCGCTTACCGCGCACGCTGCTGGCGGCGGCCGTTGGTGCCTTCCTCGCGGTGGCGGGGGCGTTAATGCAGGCACTAACACGTAATCCACTCGCCTCGCCGGGGCTGTTTGGCGTCAATGCGGGCGCGGCGCTGCTGATTGTGCTGGCGGGTGCGCTGTTCAGCATTGGCGAGGCGTGGGTCACGCTGCTGCTCGCTTTTACCGGCGCGTGCCTCACCGGGTCGCTGGTGTGGTTCGCCAGCCAGAGAAGCAGCGGTCAGCTTAACCCGCTGCGGCTGGTGCTGGCAGGCGTGGCGATCACCGCCCTGTGCAACGCGTTTACCCAAGCGATTCTGGTGATGGATCAGGAGAGCCTCGACACCATGCTCTTCTGGCTGGCAGGGAGCCTTGCGGACAACGATCTCGCGCATCTCTACCCGATGCTGCTGCCGGGCGGGCTGCTGCTGATTGTCGCCATGCTCTGCGGCGGGCAGATGGGAGTACTCAACGCGGGTGAAGAGATTGCCCGCGGGCTGGGGCAGAACATCGCCCGCGTGCGGCTGCTGGCGAGCGTGCTGGTGGTCGGGCTGGCGGGCTGCGCGGTGGCGCTGGCGGGCAATATCGGCTTTGTCGGGCTGATTGTGCCGCACATCGCCCGGCAACTTTTCGGCAGCGATGTGCGCACTTTGCTTCCCGCCTGCGCGCTGCTGGGGGCGTTGCTGCTGCTGGCGGCGGATATTGCCGCGCGGGTGGTGATCCTGCCGCAAGAGGTGCCGGTCGGGGTGATGACCGCACTGCTCGGCGCACCCTTTTTTATCCTGCTGGCGCAGCGCCGGGGGCAGCATGCCGGATAGCCAACTCTTTCGCTGCGGCGCGTTTGCCCGGCTCTATTCGCGCCGCCAGTTGCTGATCCTTGCGGGCTGCACGCTGATCGCCGCGCTGATTGTGCTTATTGCACTGAGCGTCGGCGATGTGCCGATCCCGCTGCTGCACACCCTTCGCTTACTGGTGCTGGCCGATAACAGCGCAGAGCATTTTATTTTGCATGAGCTGCGCCTGCCGCGCGTGGCGCTGGCGCTGCTGGCGGGCGGCGGGCTGGGGCTTGCCGGGTTGATTTTGCAAACCCTTGTGCGCAATCCGCTCGCCTCGCCGGACACCCTTGGCGTCACCGCGGGTGCCAGTGCCGGTGCGCTGCTGTGGCTCACCTTTTTTAGCCTGCGTTACGGCAGCGCGGGCATGCCGTATGCGGCGATGGGCGGCGCGGCCTGCGCCGTCGGGCTGATCTTTCTGTTAAGCGCGCGGCGCGGGTTAACGCCACTGCGCATGATTTTGACCGGGGTTGGCGTCTCGGCGCTGGCGGGCGCGGTGGTGACACTGATCCTCGTCTTCAGCCCGTTGACCACCACCTTTTCCGCATGGGTGTGGCTGAGCGGCAGCGTCTATGCCGCCAGCTGGCCGAAGGTGCTGCACTTGCTTCTCTTCTACCTGTGGGCGATCCCGCTGTTAATCGTTCTGCTGCGCTACCTGAAGGCGCTACAGCTTGAGGATGCGCTGGCAACCGGGCTGGGCGTGCGGGTGAATGCCATTCGCCTCCTGCTGTTGCTGGCCTGCGTCGCGCTCTCTGGCAGCGCGGTGGCGCAGGTTGGGGCGATGGCCTTTGTCGGGCTGGTGGCACCGCATCTTGCCCGCCTCGTGGTGGCGCAGGGGATCTTCAGCCAGGCGTATGTCGCGACGTGCAGCGGCGGCAGTATGGTGGTAGCCGCCGATCTGCTGGCGCGCACGCTGTTTCGCCCCGCCGATCTGCCCGCCGGGATCTTTGTCGCGCTGGCCGGTGCGCCGCTCTTTCTTTGGCTGCTGATAAGGCAGCGTTCGTAAGCAATGGGGAAATTGTGTCTCTGATAACGGAAAAACTGCGCGTCAGCTACGCGCAGCGGCAGGTGATCGACGGGCTCGATTTAACCCTGCCGACGGGCAAGGTGTCGGTGCTGATTGGCAGCAACGGCTGCGGCAAAAGCACGCTGTTAAAAGCGATGGCGCGCCTAATCACGCCGCAATCCGGTGCGGTCACTCTCGAGGGAATGGATATTCACGCCAGCGCCAGCGCAAAAGTGGCGCGCAAGCTGGCGATTTTGCCGCAAACCCCGGTGGCACCGGAAGGCATCACCGTGCGCCAACTGGTGAGCCTTGGGCGCTTCCCCTATCAAAACTGGCTGCGGCAGTGGTCAACCGAGGACGATCATCATGTCGATGAAGCGCTGCGCTTAACCGCGACCACGGCGTTGCAGCACCGCCCGGTTGAAGCCCTTTCCGGCGGCCAGCGCCAGCGGGTGTGGATTGCAATGACACTAGCGCAGGCTACTGACACGCTGCTGCTCGATGAACCCACCACCTGGCTCGATCTGGCGCACCAGGTGGAGATCCTCGAACTGCTGCGCGATCTCAACCGGCGGCAGGGGAAAACCATCATTATGGTGCTGCACGATCTCAATCTCGCCTGCCGCTACGCCGATAACCTGGTCGCTATCCGCGAAGGGCGGGTTGTTGCCGAGGGCGCGCCGCAGCAGATCATGACTGAAGCGCTGGTGAGCCACGTCTTTAACCTGCGCTGTCGCATTATTGACGATCCCTTTTTCCATACGCCGATGTGCATTCCGTTTCCGGGTGAACACCATGCTGAACCCTGACGAACTCGCCTACCTGCGTAAGGCGTTTCGCCTGCGCGCGCTGGACGAAGCCGATGCGCGCAGCGTGATAAGCGGCGAGATGCTTAATGCCGACATTTGTGCTGACGTGCTCGATACGATTATGCCGCTGATTGGCGCACCGGATCGCGCCATCGCCGCGTCGCTACTGACCAAACGGCTCTCCTTTCTGCTGACCGGAAACGTGCTCTATGGGATGAGCGTGTTTGATAAAGGGCTGCATCTCTCCCTCGACGCCAGCCGCCTGGAGTATGCCCATGACAACGGTTTGTGGACCTCGTCACTCCCCGCAGCGCTTACCGTTAGCGGCTATGCACCCGGCGAGCGGGAATCGTGGCGCGAAAAGGTGGTTGGCGGGCTGTTTCGCGATTTTATCGCTCCGCTCTGGCACGCGCTTTCAGCGGTGAGCGGCCTGCCTGCGCAAATCCTCTGGGAGAACTGCGCGGTTCGCGTCTACTCGCTCTATGAAGGGCGCATGGAGGGGCTGAACGAAGCGCAGGCCGCGCGTCAGCAGGCGGATTTCGCCTGGCTGATTGCTGAGGCCGACCCGGCGCTGTTCGGTCTTGGCTGGAACCCGCTTAAGCGTTTTCGCCGCCCGGCGCAGCGCAATGGCGCAGGCGAGGCGGTGCGTTTTCGCCGCACCTGCTGTTTCTACTACAAAGCCTCAACGCCGGTGGAGTATTGCCTCAACTGCCCGCTCTGCCGGGTTAAGTAGGTGACAGCGTGGGCATCGGTGATTATGGTAAAGCCTCCTGATAAATCGCCGACGGTCACGCCGTGAAACAGACATTTGTACTCGATTTCTCCCACCGCGCTTTGATTCCTTACGCTCATGACTATCGGCACGGGGAGCATGAGCCGTGGCATTCGCACCCCTGCGACCAGCTGATCCACACCCTGAGCGGCGTCATCCGCGTGGAGACGGAGCAGGGGATCTGGATCGTGCCGCCAGGGCGCGGGGTGTGGATCCCGGCGCAGGTGGTGCACACGCTCTTTATTGAAGGCGATGTGCAGGCGCGCGGGGTATTTGTCGAGCCGCTGGCGAGGGCCGATTTACCGGTGGTGTGCCAGGTGGTGCGCGTCAACGATCTGCTGCGCGCCCTGATGGTCGAGGCGCTGCGGCTGGATGAGCGTTACCAGCCCGGCAGCCGTGCGGAGCGTATCTATGAGCTGATTCTGGATGAGATCCGGCTGATGAATACGCTGCCGTTTTGCCTGCCGGAGCCGACCTCGGCGCGCTTAAAACCGCTGTGCGACGCGATACGGCAAACACCGACGCAGGCGTGGACGCTGGAGCATGCCGCGCGGCAGGTGAATATGAGCGGGCGCACCCTTGCGCGCCACTTCTACCAGCAGACCGGGTTGCAGTTTAGCGAGTGGGTGCGCCGTGCGCGGTTGCTGATCGCCCTGACGCGGCTGGCGAACGGCGAGCCGGTGACGCAGGTGGCGCTGGAGTGCGGCTATGCCACCCCCAGCGCCTTTAGCGCCATGTTTCGCCGGGTGATGGGCGTGCCGCCCGGTGACTACTTTACCCAGTGATAAAGGGCTGCGCGGCGTTAAGCACCGCCTGCAGTGAGGCGCGGGTGATATCGCTGTCGATACTGACGCCCCATGCGCGCTCGCCCCGCGCGTTGGCGCAGCAGACATAGGCCACCGAGCGGCTGTCGCTGTGCTTGCCGAGGGTGTGTTCGTGATAGCTCTCAATATTGATCTCAACGTGCAGGCTGCGGCAGAGCGCGGTTAATGCCGCCGAGAGAAAACCGTTGCCCGTTGCATCCAGCTTCAGCGTC
This sequence comes from Kosakonia sp. CCTCC M2018092, assembly GCF_003864115.1. Classification (NCBI taxonomy): domain Bacteria; kingdom Pseudomonadati; phylum Pseudomonadota; class Gammaproteobacteria; order Enterobacterales; family Enterobacteriaceae; genus Kosakonia; species Kosakonia sp. CCTCC M2018092. The sequence goes on along the minus strand of NZ_CP034225.1, from coordinate 3,387,941 downwards.
TCGTTATGCCAGCGGATCTCCGCGTGCAGAGTGGTGCGCTGCCCCGGCTGATTGGTGCAGACATACTCAATCAACGCCAGCGGCGGCTGATCCACCAGGCCGTAGGTCTGGCGAAACAGATTCCAGATCGCCATTTGCGACATCTCTTTGCCCGCGCTGTCCGCCGCCTGTTGCACATGCCCGCTGAACGCCTGCTGAAGCTTACGCGGCAGCGTCAGGCCGTGGTTCTGCTCCAGCAGCCAGGCCGCGCCGCTCTTGCCCGACTGGCTGTTGACGCGGATAACCGCTTCGTAGCTACAGCCGATATCCGCCGGATCGAGCGGCAGATAGGGCACCTGCCAGACGTCCGCCGGGCTGTTTTGCCGCGCGGCAAACCCTTTTTTAATCGCGTCCTGATGCGAGCCGGAAAAGGCGGTAAACACCAGTTCACCGGCGTACGGGTGGCGTGGCGCAACCGGCAACTGGTTACACTCCTCGACCACCTCCACCACCTTTTTCATCTGGCTAAACTCAAGACCCGGCGCAATGCCCTGGGTGTAGAGATTGAGCGCCAGCGTCACCAGATCGGCATTGCCAGTGCGCTCGCCGTTGCCAAACAGGCAGCCTTCAACCCGCTCTGCGCCTGCCAGCAGCGCCAGTTCGGCGCTGGCAATGCCGGTGCCGCGATCGTTATGGGTATGCACGCTGATGCACACCTGCTCACGGCGCGAGAAGTGGCGGCAGAAGTGCTCAATCTGGTCGGCATAGACATTGGGCATGCTCACTTCAACGGTGGCCGGCAGGTTGATGATCATCGGCCGCGTGGCGTCCGGTTGCCAGACATCCGCCACCGCTTCGCAAATCGCCAGCGCGAACTCCGCTTCGGTAAAGCAGAAAGTTTCGGGCGAATACTGGAACACCCACTGCGTTTCGGGTGCGGCTTCGCACTGTGTGCGGATTTGCCGCGCCGCGTTGACCGCCAGCGTGACGATCTCCTCTTTGCTCTGGCGGAAAACCTGCTCGCGAAACACCGGCGCGGTGGCGTTGTAGAGGTGCACCGTCGCGCGGCGCGCGCCCTGCAAGGATTCAAAGGTGCGGCGAATCAGATCCTCGCGCGCCTGGGTTAACACCTGAATGGTGACATCTTCAGGGATGCGCTGCTCCTCGATCAGCTGGCGCACAAAGTTAAAATCCGTTTGCGACGCGGAAGGGAAGGCGACCTCAATCTCCTTAAAGCCGCACTCCAGCAGTAACTCCCAGAATTTCAGTTTACGCGCTGCATCCATCGGCTCGGCGAGGGCCTGGTTGCCGTCGCGTAAGTCCGTCGACAGCCAGCGCGGCGCGTGGGTCAGCGTGTTATCCGGCCAGCGGCGATCGCGCAGCGGCAGCGGGGCATAGGGGTGATATTTTTCAGCAGGTGTCGTTAACATTTTCGGCTCTCCACAGGGTGTGGTTTTAGTTTCCACACCGCAGCGGATGCGCGCGCCCGCGCAGCTGACAACCTGTTGCGTAAAAGTGACAACCCGCAGGGAAATGATGACCGGCTAAGGCCCGGTGCATTGCCCGATGGCGCTGCGCTTATCGGGCCTACGGGAGCGTTGGTCGGATAAGGTCCGATGCATTGCCCGATGGCGCTGCGCTTATCGGGCCTACGAGAGCGTTGGTTGGATAAGGCCCGGTGCATTGCCCGATGGCGCTGCGCTTATCGCGCCTACGGGAGCGTTGGTCGGATAAGGCCCGGTGCATTGCCCGATGGCGCTGCGCTTATCGGGCCTACGGGAGGCGTATTGTATGTCGGTTAAGTGCGTAGGCCGGATAAGGCGTTAGCCGCCATCCGGCAACAACGCGCACTTACGCCTGCACCCGGTCGCCCACCACCGGCGGCGTTTGCGGTGCATTGGCATTGCCGACATGGCGATACTTATCCAGCAGATGGATTTGGATGCGACGCAGCATATCGCCATTGAGTTTGTAGAAACGGAAGTAGACCAGCAGCGAGATGACGAAGAAGCAGGCGGGGAGCGCCAGCATGATCAGCTGCATGCCCATTAAGGTGCTGGCGGACTGCGCCACGTTCGGCACATAACCAATCACCCCGAGCACCACGGCGATAAAGTAAGCTGCAAAGGCCGCGCCCGCTTTCACCACCAGCGTCTGCACCGAGTAGGCGATGCTCTCGCAGCGCACATTGAGTTTGTATTCGCCGTAATCGACGGTGTCGGCAACCATAATTACCTGGAGCACCCAGAAGAAGGCCTTGCCGATGCTGAACAGCACGCCCGCCAGCAAAATCACCCATGCGTGAGTCTGGCCGAGCAGCGCCATCCACAGCAGCACGCCGCCGCTGATAATCGGCAGCACCGACGCCCCCGCCCACAGTACGCGGCGTGAGAAGAGTTTCACCAGCTTCGGGAAGAGCATCAGGATCAGCAGGTTCGCGACTCCGGCATAAGACATGTAGTAGGGGAAGAGGTCGACATCGCCAATCACGTAGGTGAAGTAGTAGATCGCAAAGCCTTCGATGACGTTAGCGGCGGTGTTGTAGGCCAGCGCCATCACCAGCAGGCAGGCGAGCTGATCGTTCTTAATAATCAGTTGCAGCATCGCTTTCAGGTTCATCGGCGCGCTCTGTTCACCGCCCTGTTTATCAGAGGAGTAGACCTCATGCACGTTGCGCAGGGTGACGATGGTCGAGAGGATAAAGAAGGCGATCAGCACCAGCGTCAGCATCTGGAAGCCAAACCCGCGATCCGCTCCGCCGACGGCGTTCACAAACGGCAGTGCAATCCCCGCGGTGACAAACCCGGCGAGGCTGGCGAAAAAACGCGGGTAGGGCACCAGCTGTTCGCGCTCGCGTTTATCCAGGGTGATGGTCGGCACCAGCGACCAGAACGGCACGTCCATAATCGTGTAGGTGAAACCCCACAGCAGATAGGTCGCCCACACCCACACCAGCTGGGTGGTGCCGGTAAAGTGGTGGGCGCTGAAGAGCATATAGAGCACCAGCGAGTTGGTCAGCGTGCCGACTAAAATCCACGGCTTGAATTTGCCCCAGCGTGTGCGGGTGCAGTCGACGATCCAGCCCATGATCGGGTCGGCCAGCGCGTCGAGAATGCGCGCCACCAGAAAGAGCGTGCCGACCATGCCGACCGACAGGCCGACAATATCGGTGTAGTAATACATCAAGTACATGTAGACGATGCCGATCGCAAAATCCTTACCAAATGCACCAAATCCGTAGCTGAGCTTTGTTGTGATTGAAATACTCATAGGGTACCGATTGCCTCTTTCAGTGTCGGAAGGGTTGCAAAACCGCCGGGCGCGCGGCCCGGCGAATGCGTTAGCGATGCAGCCACGCGGGCAGCCACTCGCCGTGGCTTGCGATCAAGTCATCCACCAGCGCATAGATTTCATCGATACCAAGCACCGCCGCGGTGTGCGGATCCATCAGCGCGGCGTAATAGACATAATCCCGATTCTCGGTCAGCACCGCTTCGGTAAGCAGCGTCTGCACATTGATGTTGGTCTGCATCATCGCCGCAAGATGCGCGGGCAACTTACCCGCTTTGGTCGGCTGAATGCCGTTGGCATCGACCAGGCACGGCACTTCGACGCAGCACCCTTCCGGCAGGTTGTCGATCAGGCCATCGTTGCGCACGTTGCCATAGATTACGCTCGGCTCGCCGGTCCAGATGGCGTTCATAATGGTGCTGGCATACTCCCGCGAGGCTTTCACCTCAATGCGATCGGCGGTTTTGTACTCCGCCAGCTCCTTCTGCCAGGTTTCCAGCTGTTCCACGCAGCGCTTCGGGTACTCATCCAGCGGCACCTGGTAGCGTTCAAGTAAATCCTCGCGCCCCGGCTTGATAAACCACGGTGTATATTCAGCAAAGTGCTCAGAAGATTCGGTAACGAAGTAGCCCAGCTTTTTGAACATCTCATAACGCACAATGTTCTGGCAGCGCGGGTTGCCGTGCATGTTCGGCTTCGGCGCGCGTTTGTCTTCATAGGCCTGTAACAGTTCGGGATAGAGGCTGACATAGCTACCGTCCGGCTGCTTTTTCTCCAGCGACAGGTAAAAGGCCATATGGTTGATCCCGGCGCAGCGGTAGCGTAACAACGCCGGGTCGAGATCGAGATCGCGCGCCAGCTCCTCCGCGGTGCCCTGCACCGAGTGGCAGAGACCAACCTGCCTGATATGCGGGTAGCGGGCATAGATCGCCCAGGTGTTCATCGCCATCGGGTTGACGTAGTTCAACAGCGTGGCGTTCGGGCAGACCTCGGTCATATCCTCACAAATTTGCCACAGGTGAGGGATGGTGCGCAGGGCGCGCATGATGCCGCCGGGGCCGAGGGTGTCGGCGATGGTCTGCTCAAGACCGTGGCGTTTACACACTTCAAAATCGGTGACGGTGCAGGGTTCGTAGCCGCCAATCTGGAACGCGACGACCACAAAGTCGGCCCCTTTTAGCGCCGTTTTTTGATCCGTATGGCAGCTGATGTTCCCGTAAGCGCCGACCGAATCCATCAGCTTGCGTACCACGATATGCGACTCTTCAAGGCGCGTGGCATCAATATCCATCAGCGCTACCTGTGCGTTTTTCAGTGCCGGGCGCTGGAACACGTCGCCGAGGATGTTTTTAACAAACACCGTAGAACCGGCGCCGATAAAGGTGATTTTTGGTGCAGACATGAACCTTTCTCCCTGATGTGATTGTACGTTCTGAGCGTGGCACGCCAGGCCTGCGCCATCTGCCTTCTTCCCGGCAGGAGATTCCCGAAAACTCAGATCGCGTAATGCGCCGCGCGCGATCTGAGTTTCCGGGAGAAAATGGGCGCTTAAGCAGAGTTAATGGCAACGACTTTCACTAAACTAAAGCAGGTGAGGGCGCGGTGAAGCGCGAAAGTGATGATGCGGGAAGGAGCGATGGCAAAAGAACTTATCAGAGCAGACATGTGCAGCGGGGATGAGAAAACCACCCGCGGCCCGCTGTCGCTCTACTCGGAATACCAGCGCATGGAGATTGAGCTGCGCGCGCCGCTGGCGATGCCCGCCAGCCACTGGCACGGCCAGGTGGAAGTGAACGTGCCGTTTGATGGCGACGTCGAGTACCTGATCAATAACGAAGTGGTGCGCATTAAGCAGGGGTATATCACCCTGTTCTGGGCCTGTACCCCGCACCAGCTGACGCGCCCCGGCGACTGTACGCAGATGGCGATTTTTAACCTGCCGATGCACCTGTTTCTCTCCTGGCCGCTGGATCGCGAACTGATTAACCACGTCACCCACGGCATGGTGATTAAATCCCTCGCCGCCCAGCAGCTAAGCGCGTTTGAAGTGCAGCGCTGGCAGCATGAACTCAACAGCGACAACGAGCAGTTGCGCCAGCTGGCGATTGAGGAGATCGCCCTGATGCTCAAGCGCTTTAGCCTCTCCGGCTGGCAGCCGATCCTCGTCAATAAAACCTCGCGCACCCATAAAAACAGCGTCTCGCGCCATGCGCAGTTTTACGTCAGCCAGATGCTGGAATTTATTGCCGTCAATTACGATCAGGTGCTGACGATTAACGCTATCGCCGAGCATGTGAAGCTCAATCCCAACTATGCGATGGGTATTTTTCAGCGCGTGATGCAGCTGACCATGAAGCAGTACATCACCGCCATGCGCATCAACCACGTTCGTGCGCTGCTGAGCGATACCGATAAAACGATCCTTGATATCGCGCTCACCGCCGGGTTCGGCTCCAGCAGCCGCTTTTACAGCACCTTTCAGAAGTATGTCGGCATGCCGCCGCAGAAATACCGCAAGCTCAGCCAGCTGCGACGCCAGCAACACGCGGGGTAAAAAGCGTTTATCCCCACTAAGGGATATTGAAGGGAATATCCCTTAGTGGGGATAAAGTGGCAGGACTGCCAGACTTGAGCATTGCCCGATGGCGCTGCGCTTATCGGGCCTACGGATATGCCGGAGTGATGCTGGGCATCATCCGGCGGGGAATAGCGTAGGCCGGATAAGGCGTCAGCCGCCATCCGGCAATGGCATTTCGGTTACAGCCTGAAGGCGTTCACATCGTTCAACAGCTTGCCGGCCTGGTGGCTGAGGGAGTTGGCGGCGGTGGCCATCTCTTCCACCATCGCGGCGTTCTGTTGCAGGTTGCCTTCCATCTGGCTGACGGCGACGTTGACTTGTTCAATGCCGTAGCTCTGCTCAGTAGATGAGTTATTCACCTGGTTTATCAGCACTGTAGTTTCATCCACTGCGCCAAGGGCATCGTTCATGCGCGTGGTGACATTGGCGGCGTAATTCACCCCCTGGCCGACATTCTTAATCGCTTCATCAATCAGACCACGAATATCGCGCGCCGCAACGGATGAGCGTTGTGACAGTGAGCGCACTTCGCCTGCGACCACCGCAAAGCCTTTGCCTTGCTCACCCGCGCGGGCAGCTTCAACGGCGGCGTTCAGCGCCAGGATATTGGTCTGGAACGCAATGCCATCAATGATGTCTGTAATTTCCGAAATCTTCGCGGAAGAAGCCGAAATATCATCAATCGATTTTTGCAGCGAGCTCAGTTCGCGGTGGCTTTCGTTGACCATCGTCTGCACGCGGCCAATATAAGTATTCGCCTCTTTGGCGTTGTCCATATTGTGTTTCACCGTTACCGATAGCTCATTCATGCTGGCTGCGGTCTGCTCCAGCGACGACGCCTGCGACTCAGTGCGCGAAGAGAGGTCATCATTGCTTTTGGCAATCTCGCTGGCGGCGGTATCCACTTCGTTACTGGCATCTTTTACGCTGGCTAGCACGTGGCGGATTTTATCCATCAGCGCGTTAAAACTGGTCGCCGTCGCGCCGAGTTCATCGTTATTATTCAGCGCCACTTTATGGGTTAAATCGAGGGAGTGGCTGATTAATCCCATGCTCTCCTGCAAACTTTTTAAGCCTTTACTTAAGTAGCGCAGAATAACCGTGGCAAAGACCGCGACAAGCGCAACCAGAAAAACAATCGTGCCAATCAACAGCCAGAAAGTATTGATATATTGCGTATGGTTATTTTCGGCATACTCTTTCGCAATACTGTAATTATGCGTCAGCATCTCTTTTAAACCGGCACTTAATGCCACGGATGCATTGGCAGTAACACCGCCGTCGGAGACCATCAGACGCGCCGCTTCAATGCCCTGAGTATGGTAGGTATCAGACATAGCCTCGGTTTTTTGCACATAATTATCAAAAATATCACGCGTCTTTTTCAGTAGTTGGCCGTCGATGGGATCGCTGACCAGATTGGCCTGGTAATCATCAAAGATCTGGCGAGTTTTATTTAACTCATCTTTCGCCTGCGCCATATGTTTAGTAAACACCGCTTCATCGGTCACCAGCAGCGACATCAGGATCTGGCGTCTTGCCTCTTCGCGGTGCTGCACCGCTTCGCTCAGCTTACTGATGCTCGGCAGACTATTTGACACAACATAGTCAAAACGCGTTTGCGCATTATCTAATGCCCTGATGCTTAATCCGCCCAGCACAAGCATCGCAATAAAGGTAATAGCAAAAACAATAATTAATTTTCTTAAAATAGTCATAACGGCCTCAGGTGCAATCCATATCCAACGCGGATGCTATTTTTATCGGCGACTAAAGTGAAACCTTCAGCCAGAACATTATAAAAAGAAGAACCTTTTAAGCCTTTTTTGATCTGGGCACGGATTGCGGGGGAATAGTGATGAAATACAAAGGATAGCGGTCAAAGATAAATCGAATGAAATTGCTTTATATAATATATCGATGTAATTGTATGTGTTTTTTGGATATATCCTACATCGTAGGTGCGGTTTCTTTTTAATATTTAACTAAGGCTGAACTTTATTTCAGTAGCATAAATATAAAATGGTTTTAATTACGATAGGAAACTATTTTTAATTAAAACTAAATCCATTGAAGTAAGTCATGTCGATGATTAGAAAGACTCCACCTCCCAAGTAAATGGAAGATGGAATCGGTATCAACGCTTAAGCTTGTAATTCGGCAGTCAGAATTTGCCGCTCTGCTGAGCGGTTAAGCTCCATCAATGCCGGGAGCAAGCTCGCTGCCGTACGGATGCTATGTCCGATTTGGCACAGGCTCTCTGGCGAGAATTGCAATGTGTCGTTCTCAGCAAAAGAGACAAAGGTTTTGCCTAAGAAATGCAGTCCATGGCAAAGCCCTGCGATGCTCTCTTCACAACAAAATGACAATTCCATCGCTTCTTCCTCGCTCAAATGCGACGCATCGAGTTTGAGAAAAAGATCGCGGAGTTCCGAGGACAAAATATTTGTGTCAGGCAGCATTTTGCACCTCCGGTACAACAAGGTGATGGGGAAGAGAAAGGCAAGTAAAAGGGTTAGCGGAGAAGGGATTGGGCTTTAGATATCCGTGCATGATACGATTGGCAACAGCCATAGCATTACCTCCAGTAATGGTGTGGTTAGAGGCCCGCAGGTGTTGGTAGCGCCTGTGGGCTTCGTTGTTTTCGTACGACAAGTGTCATACACTCGCCGACTACGTAACTCTAAATTGGTGTCTGACACATGTCAACCGTATCATTTAAAAAAAAGGGCAATAAACAGATCGCACTTCGTGTAGAACCGGAACTGGAGGAAGCGATGCAGCGCGCGCTTAAGGAAGATGGCGATGCGACGCTTTCTGCCTGGATTAAGCGAGTTATTAGGAAAGAGTTGCTAGTGCGAGAGGAAAAAATGAAATGATAGGATTCAATAAAATCTGATATCAGCTATATGAGTGAAATATAAATGAAATTGTGAGAGAGCTGGGAATAGATCAGATGATCTTTATTCCCAGGGGCTCATTTAATTGCTAATTTCAAAGCGTTGCGGGGAGAAAGACGTGCTCAATGCCCAGTCTGAGTAATTAGCAAGCCAAATACCTTTTTGAATTATTGAAGGGTCAGCCTTGCCTAAGCAGTTGTTGACTAGTTCAGAAAGTGTTTGACTAAAGGAATCACTGGTTTCGCCATTTAGAAAATTGATAAAAAACAAGCCGTCATACTCTTTGCAAATTATATCAGGATACGTCCCATGTGGATAAAGCAAGTCAATTACGTCGTTTGATATCACAATCCTTGGGTATATTGCCCTCTCGCTTTCCACATAAAATGCATCTATTAATGCAGGGCTAAAAAGAAATGAGGCCTGACTGAAGTGTTTATTTATAGCAATCCCACCTCTGCAAAGTATACCTTCTTTAATGAGATGTTTTTGGTAAACTGAAACAGTGGTAGCAAAATGAACAAAATCTTCAGGCTTATAAGGCAGAGAAATAACAATTGAATCAGAAAATTGAGTAAGATCCATACCAGACAACCTGAAAATTCTTTCGCACTCTAAATGACAAGCATGAAGCTTATTCAAGAGATTGCCTTCAAAGCCACTGTTTTTTTCTTTTTCAACTATACTTTTAAAACCTAGTATATCTATATATGCTACGAAGTATGTTTTAAGTTCCATTTAAACGCCTTTTTCTTCATATTTTGAAATGCAATCTGCGGCAGTTTTAAATAATTCTTCATACAACTCCATTCTTGTTTTTGCTTTTGTCCAGTTATTACCCATCCATGGTTTGCCGCTCTTAGTTATTAACGCTGTGTCAGATTTATCAATATTGAAAACTGCTTTCCCAACTTCTTGCATGAGAGGTGCTAACTGGTTGAAATCAGGTATTTTTATAACGACTGACTGAGAGTGAGATTTTTGTTCGAACTCTGGTAAATACTTATCTTCATCAATCACTAATTTTATTTTTTTTTCAACCTCTAACGGTATCCTATCCATCCACATTTGATAGCCTGGCTTAGCAACACCTGCAAACTTTTTAAAGGCTTGGACGATACAGCCTAAAAAGGCGGGATTCCCATGTCTGATAGGCAACCCAAGCTCTAGGTAAGTTTGAACAGCCTGTCTATGTTCTTTGATCCAACGATCAATAATATGGCTTAGGGTGGAAATTGCTTGAACATTAAATCTGTCAGGAGCTACTGGAATGAAGAATGCATCACAAGCTAAAAAGAAAGAACGAGTTAATGCCCCTGAACTAGGGCCAACATCAACAAAAACATAATCGTATTTATGTTTATCAGCAATACGGACTAAAAAATCACCTACAGCAATATATGTTCTCATAAGATTAGTTCTTTGACTTAATCTTTGTACATGAGACTCAGCAAGATCATCCTCTATTGAAGAAAGATCAACAGATCCTCTAATTAAATCAAGGTTTTTATTAATATTGCACACAGTTACTTTATCGAGGTCTATGAATGCTGAATCCCCTTTAATACGCTGGTTTAATATTTCCAAGATATTTGTGCCTGGGAGTTCTTTTATTTCCTTTAACTTCGCAGATTCCTCATCAAGCTCTTTTATTTGTCTAGCCATTGATATTTCAGTGAGGTTACACTGAGGGTCGGCATCAACCATCAGTACTCTTTTTCCCTTACCTGCTAAATAACTACATAAGTTGAACGTAGTCGTTGTTTTTGAAACGCCACCCTTATGATTATATAAAGTTATTATTTTCATGGACTTCCCTTTTTAAGAATATTCTCAAAAACAATAGATGTTTTGATAAGAAAGATCCAGTGATGTAAATCAAGAAAAAATAATCATCAAATTAAAGTATTGATTTTTATAGTTATTTTATTTTTTAATGGCTTTGAAAAAGAGAGGTGTGCATGTAAGTAGGGTCTTAAGAATCCTGCATAAGCTAGCTTAAATAAATTAGCTAATTAGTCTAATAGTGGTGTCAAATCATAACTAAAAATAAAGGATTATAGATTTTCAAGAGGCGCGCTATCATTTTTATGAAAGCGCGATATTAGAAGTGATATGTGACTAATATTTTTTAGAAAGGATTTACGCCAATCTCGGATACCCATCCGCAATCGCATCACCGGTAAACTGCGCGATCCACCCCTCGGGATTATCAAAAATCCTGATCGCCGTGAAGTTGGGTTCCGAACCCATATCAAACCAGTGCGGTGTGCCGGCGGGAACGGAGATGAGATCGTTCTTCTCGCACAGCACCTGGTAGACCTCGTTGCCGATATGCAGGCAGAAGAGCCCGGCGCCTTCAACGAAGAAACGCACTTCATCTTCGCCATGAGTATGTTCGCTGAGGAACTTGCTGCGCAGCGCCTCTTTTTGCGGGTTGTCGGCGCGCAGGCTGATCACGTCCCAGCTCTGATAACCTTTCTCCTCCACCAGCTTGTCGATAGCGTGCTGATAGGCGTTGATCACCGTTTCCGGTGTTGGGTTAGCGCCCAAATCGCGGTCGGCCTGCCAGCGCTCAAAGCGCACCGCTTTCGCATTCAACTTCTGCTGAATCTCTGTGGCGTCGGTGCTGTGCCATACCGGCGTGCTGGCATCGGTGTCGGTGTAAATCGTCAGTGCGCTCATGAGGGGATCTGCTCCGGCTTGATGGTGCTGAATGAGTTAACCTGGTGATGATGGCTGGCTGCGTCATCATCATCGCGAATCAGTTGCGTGGTGCGAAAACCAGCCTCTTCGGCAGCGTCCAGCTCCTGATGAATGTCGGAGAGGAAGAGAATAGAAGAGGGCGGGAGCGCAAGCTGTGCGGCGATATTGCGATAGGACTGCACTTCGCGCTTCGCACCGACCAGCGTGTCGAAATAGCCGCTGAAGAGATGAGTAATATCACCTTCGTCGCTGTAGCCAAATAACAGTTTTTGCGCAGTAACGGAGCCAGAGGAATATACATAGAGATCAATGCCCTGCGCTTTCCAGTTCTCCAGCGCGGGCAGCACATCCGGGTAGAGGTGGCCGGTAAAATCGCCGTTCACGTAGCCATCGCGCCAGATAATGCCCTGCAATGCTTTCAACGCCGTCGATTTACGGTCTTCATCCATAAATGAAAACAGCACTTCGATAAGCTCTGCGCTGGTGGCGTTCGGCTGTGCAATCTCTTCCCGCAGATTATCGAGAATGGTACTGACCGGCTCCTGGTACTGCTGCGCGGTGACAAAACCCGCCAGCCGCTCGCGGGCGTAGGGGAAGAGAACGTTATGCACAAAGCGGATATCGCTGGTGGTGCCTTCTATATCGGTGACAATCGCGCGGATCATAATCTCTCCAGCAGTCGGCGCTGCAATTCGCATTCAAATAAAAACTCCAGCCCTTCGAGGTGACGGCGCGCTTCGGCGACGTCGCGCCCCCAGCAGGTTAACCCGTGGCCGCGCAGCAGAAAACCATAACGTAACGGGTTTGATTCGGCATAAGCGGCGATGCGCCCGGCGAGGGCGTCGATATCCTGATCGTTATCGAAAATCGCAATCGGCACGCTATCGAGATGCGTCTGCTGCCCGCTGAGGGATTTTTGCATCTCATACCCGCTCAGTTGCAGCGCGGCGCTTTTCTCCACCCGCGACAGCACGGTGGCGTTGACGGTGTGCACATGTAGCACCGCGTTAGCGTCAGGGTAGAGGCGGTAAATCAGGGTATGCAGACCGGTTTCGGCGGAGGGTTTGCGCCCGGATGGCGCATGGTTATCGGCGATGGAAACCTGCAAAAAGTCCTCCGGCGTCAGGCTGCCTTTATCTTTGCCGGACTCGCTCAGCCAGCACCATTCGGCACTCTGGCGCAGGGACATATTACCGCCCGTCGCGGGTGCCCACCCTTTGGCGCCGATCCAGTGGCAGGCAGAAACAAGTTGCTGGAGTTGCAGGTTGTCGGTCATCGCGTTTCCTTATCAGGAATATCGTTGTGATATAGACGTCTAAGCGTCTTGATTGCCAAATACTAGCATCGTGTTATAGTGGCGGCAACTTGAGTCTCGACAGCAGGCACGAAAAGATGCGCAATAAACCTTTGATTCCTGAGAGTAAACTCCCCGCTTTAGGCACCACCATCTTCACGCAAATGAGTGCGCTCGCCCAGCAGCATCAGGCGATTAATCTTTCACAAGGCTTCCCGGATTTTGACGGCCCGCGCTATTTGCAGGAGCGGCTGGCGTATCACGTTGCGCAGGGGGCGAATCAATATGCGCCGATGACCGGCGTGCAGGCATTGCGCGAAGCGATTGCCGAGAAAACGGCGGCGCTTTATGGCCATCAGCCGGACGTGAACAGCGACATTACCGTCACCGCCGGGGCGACGGAAGCGCTCTATGCGGCGATCACCGCCCTGGTGCGCGAGGGCGATGAGGTGATCTGTTTCGATCCGAGTTACGACAGCTACGCGCCTGCGGTTGAACTCTCTGGCGGGGTGCTGAAGCGCATCGCTCTGCAACCGCCGCACTTTCGCGTTGACTGGCAGGCTTTCGCCGCGCTGCTCAGCGATCGCACCCGGCTGGTGATTGTTAATACGCCGCACAACCCGTCGGCGACGGTGTGGCAGGAGGCCGATTTTGCCGCACTGTGGCAGGCGATTGCCGAGCAGGAGATCTATGTGCTGAGCGATGAAGTCTACGAGCATATCTGCTTTGCCGAGGACGGGCATGCCAGCGTGCTGAAGCATCCGCAGCTGCGCGAGCGCGCCGTTGCCGTGTCGTCGTTTGGCAAAACCTATCATATGACCGGCTGGAAAGTGGGGTACTGCATTGCGCCCACCGCCATCAGCGCTGAGCTGCGCAAAGTGCACCAGTACTTAACCTTTTCGGTGAACACCCCGGCGCAGCTGGCGCTGGCCGATATGCTGCGCGCCGAGCCGCAGCACTACCGCGAGTTGCCGGCGTTTTACCGCGCGCGTCGTGACGTGCTGGTCAATGCGTTGCGAGAGAGCAAGCTGGAGATTTTGCCCTGCGAAGGAACCTACTTTTTGCTGGCGGATTACAGCGCCATCTCCGATCTCGATGATGTCGCGTTTTGCCAGTGGCTGACCAAAGAGGTGGGTGTGGCGGCTATTCCGCTGTCGGTGTTCTGCGCCGATCCCTTCCCGCATAAGCTGATTCGCCTCTGCTTTGCGAAACAGGAATCGACGCTGCTGGCGGCGGCAGAGCGCCTCTGCACGCTGTAGCGGCTTACTTCTCGCCCATAATCGTTTTGAGCTTTTCCGCATCCGGCAGGCCGACCGCCTGCTGGAGCACATTCTCTTCATTCATATAGTAGATAGCGGGTGTGGCGTTGGCCCCGAGATCGTCCATGATTTTCTGATTGAGATTGAGCGAGCGCATAATCGCTGGCGGGATGGTTTTCGGCAGCGCCAGCGTCATTTTGCCGTTCGACTGCTCATACTCATGCCAGCTTTTGGCCGGATCTTTCGCGCTGAGGATTGCCGCCGCGGCCGCCGGGCTTTCCGGTTTGATCACGCCGACCATTAAGGTGCGGATCTGCACCTTGCCGGACTCCACCCACGGGCGCGCCTGCTGCCAGAACTGTTTGCAGTAGGGGCAATAGGGGTCGGCAAAGACGTAAACCACGCGCGGTGCGGTTTTTTGCCCATCGAGGATCCAGTCTGCTTTCTCCATCCGCTGCCAGAGTTCGCGCCCGGCCGGGCCATAGAGCTCCTGATTGAACAGCTTTTCGCTGAGATTGGTGCCCGCGTCGTCATACATATAGCCCGAGATGGCGTGTTTGCCGTCCGGCGTGACGTAGATGGTGACGCCCATCTCCTGATATTTACCCAGATAGCCTTTCATACCACCCGGTGCATTAAAGGATTTAATGATGGTAATGCCTTGCTTTTCAATGGCTTTAACCGGCGCGGGTAGATCTTCGGCGTGCAGGGTCAGCGGCAGCAGGGTCAGCATTAACAGGCGCTTGAGCATAAAAATCCTTATCAATTCAGTGGGTAAAGGTAAGAAAGGCTAAACCTATCACAGCCATAGGCAAGAGACAGGGAATAATGATTGTCGAACTCCCAGGGGAGTGGTGTAATCAACCCTGTTTGCCGTCGACAGATGGCAGGCGTATCGCACAGCCAGCGTGCTGGCACTGAAGTCACCCGCGGGTATTTCAGATATTGAGGCCACCCGTACCGGTGGCCTTTTTACTTTTGGCTCATGTCTGTTCACAGAGTTGTTCGTTGGCGTTTGTTAGCTAACGCTTATTGATTTGATAATGCAAACGCATTAGCCGTCGTAAGCAAAGTTCGTTAACTTATGCCCCAACGAAAACACGGAGGAAGTATAGATGTCCTTAATTAACACCAAGATCAAACCTTTCAAAAACCAGGCGTTCAAAAACGGTGAATTCATCGAAGTAACCGAGAAAGATACCGAAGGCCGCTGGAGCGTCTTCTTCTTCTACCCGGCTGACTTCACCTTCGTATGCCCGACTGAACTGGGCGACGTGGCTGACCACTACGAAGAACTGCAGAAACTGGGCGTTGACGTTTACTCTGTTTCCACCGACACCCACTTCACGCACAAAGCATGGCACAGCAGCTCTGACACCATCGCGAAAATCAAATACGCGATGATCGGCGACCCGACTGGTGCCCTGACCCGTAACTTCGAAATCATGCGTGAAGACGAAGGTCTGGCAGACCGCGGTACCTTCATCGTTGACCCGCAGGGCATCATCCAGGCTATCGAAGTGACCGCTGAAGGCATCGGCCGTGACGCATCTGACCTGCTGCGTAAAATCAAAGCGGCTCAGTATGTTGCTTCTCACCCAGGCGAAGTGTGCCCGGCTAAGTGGAAAGAAGGCGAAGCGACCCTGGCTCCTTCCCTGGACCTGGTTGGCAAAATCTAAATTTCCTTCGTCTTTCGCGCCATAGCTTTGCTGGCATCGCTCTGACGCAAGACTCTTAGGAAATTATCTATGATACGGGTGCTTTTTGGGCGCCCGTTTTATTCAGCACCATGATGCAAGTTGCATTAGTGCAGTCGCAAAATCGGCTTGCATGATGATGTTTTAAGAGAAGGATACCGACATGCTCGACACCACAATGAAAACCCAGCTCAAGGCTTATCTTGAGAAACTGACCAAGTCTGTTGAGTTGATCGCGACGCTGGATGACAGCGCGAAATCTACCGAAATTAAAGAGCTGCTGGGCGAAATCGCCGAGCTCTCTGACAAAGTGACCTTTAAAGAGGACAACACCCTGGCGGTGCGTAAGCCCTCTTTCCTGATCACCAACCCAGGCTCGCACACTGGCCCGCGCTTTGCTGGCTCTCCGCTGGGGCATGAATTTACTTCGCTGGTGCTGGCGCTGCTGTGGACCGGCGGTCATCCGTCGAAAGAGGCGCAGGCGCTGCTGGAGCAGATCCGCGATATCGACGGCGACTTTGAGTTCGAGACTTACTACTCGCTCTCCTGCCACAACTGCCCGGACGTGGTGCAGGCGCTGAACCTGATGTCGGTGCTGAACCCGCGCATCAAGCACACGGCGATTGACGGCGGCACTTTCCAGAACGAGATCACCGATCGCAACGTGATGGGCGTTCCGGCGGTCTATGTTAACGGTCAGGAGTTTGGTCAGGGTCGTATGACGCTGACAGAGATCGTGGCGAAAATTGATACCGGCGCGGAAAAACGTGCGGCGGAAGAGCTGAACAAACGCGACGCTTACGATGTGCTGATTGTCGGCTCCGGCCCGGCGGGCGCAGCGGCCTCCGTCTACTCTGCCCGTAAAGGCATTCGTACCGGTTTGATGGGCGAACGCTTCGGCGGCCAGGTGCTCGATACCGTTGATATTGAAAACTACATCTCCGTGCCGAAAACCGAAGGCCAGCAGTTCGCGGGCGCCCTGAAAGCGCACGTTGCGGATTATGATGTTGACGTGATCGACAGCCAGAGCGCCAGCAAGCTGGTTCCGGCGTCGGTTGAAGGCGGCCTGCATCAGATTGAAACCGCATCTGGCGCGGTGCTGAAAGCGCGTACTGTCATCATTGCGACCGGTGCGAAATGGCGCAACATGAACGTGCCGGGCGAAGCTCAGTATCGCACCAAAGGTGTGACCTACTGCCCGCACTGCGACGGCCCGCTGTTTAAAGGCAAGCGCGTGGCGGTGATCGGCGGCGGTAACTCCGGCGTGGAAGCGGCTATCGATCTGGCCGGGATTGTTGAACACGTGACGCTGCTGGAGTTTGCTCCGGAGATGAAAGCGGATCAGGTGTTGCAGGATAAAGTTCGCAGCCTGAAGAACGTCGATATCGTTCTGAATGCGCAGACCACCGAAGTGAAAGGCGACGGCACCAAAGTGACCGGCCTTGAGTACCGCGACCGCGTGAGCGGCGATGTGCATCAGGTTGCGCTGGCGGGGATCTTCGTTCAGATCGGTCTGCTGCCGAACACCACCTGGCTGGAAGGCGCGATTGAACGCAACCGCATGGGCGAAATCATTATCGACGCCAAATGCGAAACCAGCGTTAAAGGCGTATTTGCGGCGGGTGATTGCACCACGGTGCCGTACAAACAGATCATTATCGCTACCGGCGAGGGTGCTAAAGCGTCGCTGAGCGCGTTTGATTACCTGATCCGCACCAAAGCGTAAGCAAAAATAAGAGAGTAAGAGTCACCTGCATATAAAAAGCTGCCGCAAGGCAGCTTTTTTTTTTGCCCGGATGAAGCCGGATTACGGGTTGGGTGCCTCCTTCTTGCCGGATGGCGCTGCCGCTTATCCGGCCTACGGGGTTGGGTGCCTCTTTTTTGCCGGATGGCGCTGGCGCTTATCCGGCCTACGGAGTTGGGTGCCTCTTTTTTGCCGGATGGCGCTAACGCTTATCCGGCCTACGGGGTTGGGTGCCTCTTTTTTGCCGGATGGCGCTGGCACTTATCCGGCCTGCGGGGTTGTGCCTCTTTTTTGCCGGATGGCGCTGGCGCTTATCCGGCCTACGGGGTTGGATGCCCCTTTTTTGCCGGATGGCGCTGGCGCTTATCCGGCCTACGGGGTTGTGCCTCTTTTTTGCCGGATGGCGCTGGCGCTTATCCGGCCTACGGGGTTGTGCCTCTTTTTTGCCGGATGGCGCTGCCGCTTATCCGGCCTACGGTGATCGCCGCCGTTTGTAGGCCGGATAAGCGTCAGCGCCATCCGGCAATAAGCACAATCTACCGCACGACCAACACCGGAATATGCGCGTGGCGCACCACGCTGGAGGCATTGGAGCCGAGCAAATGGGTGCTGATGGAGGGGTTGCGCGAGGCGATCACCACCATATCCGCATGCAGCTCTTCGCCAAGCTCATTGACCATATCGCGCACGCTACCGAAGCGAACGTGGGTATGAATGCGCGAAGGATCGATAGAGAAATGGCTTCGCATACTCTCGAGGCGGGTTTGCGCCTCCTGGTGCAGATGCTCCTCAAAGCGGCGTAAATCGGCGGCGAAGCGGTGCAGGCTCAGGCTGGCGGAAGCGGGTAACACATGCAGCAGGTGAATAACACCTTCGCTCTGGGCGAGGAATTCGGCGTGACGAACGGCTTTATCACTTAACTCCATTTCGAAAATATCGACCGGCATAATGATTGTCTGATACATAAACGCGTCTCCCTGTGGGTTATGTCCCGGGAATTGAAGCACAAAGAGAGGGGGGATTTTGCTGCATGGGTGGCAAATCTGAACAATGGCGGGCGCCGGAAAGAGGATGCGGGCGCATCCTCTGCAAAACAAAGCAGGGCGGGGATCAGAGCATGAAATCGCCAGCGGCTTCGGGCTGGTAAAGCAGCTCCAGCACTTCAAGGTCGGTGGTGGTTCCCCCCGGCAACGTCCAGTGAATGGAATCACCAACACGTAAACCTAACAGCGCCGCGCCCACCGGGGCCAGTACCGACAGCTGTGTGGCGCTGTCTGTCATCTGCGCCGGGTAGACCAGCGTACGCACGCGGATTTCACCGCTTTTCAGCTCGCGGAATTTTACCGTGCTGTTCATCGTCACCACATCATGCGGCATCGCTTCTGGCGCGCACATATTCGCGCGATCCAACTCCTCATTCAGCGCATCCGCGACCGCAAGGCTGGCATGTGCAGGCTGCTCCAGCAAGCGGTCAAGGCGCTCAGCGTCTCGCTCATTAATGATAATGGCAGGTCTGGACATCTCTTACTCCGTGTCAGGTGATTGATCCAAAGAAAAACCCTCGCCGACGGGCAGCGAGGGTTTGTCTAAAGCTGATGATACTAACCCGGCCCCATGCTGTGAAGTGACCAGGCGCACATTTGCCTCAATTATGATTATTCCGCAGCGATCAGTAACCCGCGCTGTCGAGGATAAAGTGATCACCACAGTTGCCGGGGTGCGGCTGTGGCAGCAGCGAGCGGCCAGAGAGCGGCGCGTTAATCGCTTCGGCTTTGATGGCAACCTGCATCTCGGTCAAATAGGCCGGGTTGCCGTTGCAGGTGAGTTTCACCGCTTTTACGCTCTGCTTACCGTAAGCCTCGGCGACGGCAGAATCAAAGGCGGCGCGGGTGATCGCTTTGCCGTAGTTATTGGCAAGAAATACCCCGAGCGGGCTGGTTTTGATCTCATGATTCAGACGTACCATCGCGCCAAAATAGTCATCGGGATCGAAGCCGAAACAGACGCCGTGCTTGGCATATTCATAACGCTCAAGGCAGGAGTTACCGCCGGAGCCGGGCATGGCGGCGTTGAGTTTATCTGCCATCTCCAGCGATAAACCGGTCTCTGCCGCCGCGCATTTCTGGCTGGTTTTCGCTTCCGGCATATTGGGGATCGGGCGCGTGGCGCAGCCAAAGCGCATCCAGCGGCGGTTATCGACGCCGCGCGCGGCGATCGATTTCGGCAGGCCCGGCCATAAACCGTGCACCGTCAAATTATCGGCTTTGTCGTCGGGGGATTTTTGCAGGCGGCACTCGTCAGGCTCGTCGCGCCCGTTATCGTGCATGCTCTGGCAAAAACCGGTCTGCCAGGAGAGCGCCAGCACGTAGCGATCAAAATCGCCATACTGCTTCGGTTGCAGCGGTGCGGCATAGGCAGAAGTAAAGAGTAGCGCGGCAATGCCTGTGCTGATGAAGAGTCCCTTTTTAAACATTTCAGTTCCTGATTAATGGGTCCAGATAATTGCCATAGGTTATTAAACCATAAAAAAAGCGCCGGGCAGGCGCTTTTTCAACTTCTGAAACCCGGCAGGGTTAGTGAACCGCTGCGCCAGGCACGAGGATTTCGGTAGCGACAATCACCACCACCAGGCCAACCAGAATCGGCACGGAGGTGCGTTTTACCACTTCAAAAGGCGAAATATTTGCCATCCCGGCAACGGCAACCACCACGCCGGAGACCGGAGAAATGGTGCGACCGAGGTTGGAGGCCTGCAACATTGGAATCGACAGATAAGCCGGGTTGATGCCCGCTTCGCGCGCCAGTTTTGGGATCATCTCCACAAACGCGTAAAACGGTGCGTTGCCGGAACCCGTCGTCATGGCTGCCAGCATGGTGAGGATCACCAGCACCAGCATCAAAATAATGCTCGCGGAACCGAACGAGGTAGCAATGGAGATCAGGCTCTGGATAAAGCCGATGGTGCTCAGCCCCTGGGCGAAGACGCCCGCAGCAACCAGCAGCATCACGACACCGGCAAAGGCATCGGCCATGCCGCGCCAGGCCACTTCCAGCCCGCTGAAGACATTCTGCGTATTAAAGCCGCGCAAAAATTCCAGCACTGCGGCAATCAGCATACAGATCACGAGGATGGTAATGATGTGCAGCTCCGGGCCCCATTTGCCGTCAAAAATCAGCACGCCGATGATTGGCGTAAAGGGCAGGATGGCGTAAAAAGCGGGCGCTCGGGTGGTGATCTCTTTCACATCCAGCATTTCGCTGACGATGTTCTCTTTCTTATCAAGGTAGCGCTGCCAGAAGAAGTGAGCGATAGCCATGGCGATAATCGCGGCGATAGAGATCGGCAGGGTAGTTTTGAAGGCGAAATCAACCAGCGGCATCTCTGCGGCTTTCGCTGCCAGCACCACATCGCCGGAGGTCGGCGAGAGAATAATCGCTGCCGGGGAGGCGCAAATCGCCGCCGCCGCGCCGCGGCTGATGCCGACATTGACCATCACCGGGAAGAGCGTCGCCATCAACAGCACGCCGAGGCCGGTTGCCGAAGAGACCGCCAGTGACATCAGGCAGGCGACAAAGTAGGCGGCAATCATCAGGATATAGGGCGAGTTGATAAAGCGCAGCGGGCGCGACGCCAGCTTAACCACCATATCGTTAGCGCCAATGTGCGTCATGTAGGCTGCAAAACCGCACAGCATCATGATCATCATGCCGAGATCGCCGCCGCGGCTCATCAGCAGGATTTTTATATATTCGACAATGTCGGTAGCGCGATAACCGGTGCTGGTGGCGCTGGAGGGTAATATTGAGTGGCCCATCAGCGCGCTGACGATCAATAACGCCAGACCGCCGACAAACAGTACGCCTGTGGCGGAGTAGCCTTTAATGATGTAGCGGGCGACGCCGACAATTACCACGACGCCGATCAACAGCTCAATCAGGGTTGAAATCATATTGGGTCCCGGAGGTTGGACAAAAAAAAGTAAAGTAATCAAAACTGCACCGCAATGTGCCGAATAACGACGGCGTGATAGCTGATTAAAATCAACAAAGCGCTGCATTGCGCGCAATATTACGTGAATTGTTATAAATCAGAAAAATAAATACTGGCGAAACGATAATTCAGGCTAATGAATTTCGGCAGTTATGTTTTATTCGTGATAACGGTTGGTTAATTGTTTTGGCGTTTTTCGTTTCAGTTTGATTTGACAGCAAAATTCACTAAAAAAGCCTTTAAAAATAGAAAGCGGGCTGCTTATACTCGCCGTTACCTTCACTCACCCACGGCGATGTTATGCACGCAGCCTGGCTCTACCGATTGCGCTTTATTAAGCGGCATTTATTAATGCTGCTTATCGCATTGGGTTGGCTGCTGATTCAGAGCCAGATGGCGATTGCCTCTCACGGCTGCACGCTTCCGGTACCGAGTGAAGCGATGGCGCAGCAGCATCTGCACCATCTGGCAATGGGTGATGACGCGCCCAAAGCCTACGTGATGAAAGCGCCGCTCTGCGAGAAGCACTGCGTGCCCGATCAGGTGCAAAAAGAGAGCCATTACCCTTCGCTAGCGGCGCTGCCCGCCACGCTGACGCTGGCGATTGCCGAACCCGTTTGTTCTGCTATCACTTCGCGCAGCTGGGTATTAACCCCGCCTGCCGCTGGCCCTCCGGCCACCATCCGCTTTTGCCGTTTTCGCGAATAGAGACTTGTTAACACATTGATTTGAATTTCATTAATGTTTAACAGGAGATTTTCTATGCGTAGCTATTTACTCTGCCTGCTCTCAGGCATCCTGCTGTTCCCGCATCTCAGCGCTTACGCGCAAACGCACGACATGGCGCACCATCACGCGATGCCCGCTCAGGTTTATCAAAGCCAGGGCACTATCAAAAAAATCACCCCGCAGGCGATCTCTATCGCCCATCAGGCTATCCCTGCGCTGAACTGGCCGCCGATGACCATGCAGTTTATGGTTGCGCCGGAGCATCCGCTGGCGCAGGTGAAGGTGGGTGACAAGATCAGTTTCAGCTTCAGCCAGAGCGATCGGGGTTACACCCTTATTGCCTTAACGCCGTTACCGTAAGCGGGAGTAACCATGAAACGATACTCGCTGAGCCTGCGGCTCGGCGGGGTTTGCCTTGCGCTTATCTGCTCCGCCGCGCAGGCGGAGTCGCTAACGCTGACGCAAACCCTCGCCGCCGCAGAGCGCTACTCTGCTGAGCTTTCTGCCAACCGTAACGAAGCTCACGCGCTGGATGCGATGGCCGATTCCGCCCGCCAGTTGCCCGATCCCAAACTCAAATTCGGCATTGAGAATGTGCCGGTACAGGGCAATAACGACCGCCGTTTGACCCGCGAAGGCATGACCATGCAGCGCATTGGCGTAATGCAGCAGTATGTCAGCGCGGAAAAACGCGATCGTAAGGCCGACACCTTGCTGGCCGAAGCGCGCAGCGTCGAGGCCAAATCCCACGTCGTGCGCGCGGCGCTCCAGCGCGATACCGCCCAGGCGTGGCTTGAGCTGGCGCTCTCGCAGCGGGCGCTGCACACCGCCCGGCAATTAGTGGCAGAAACCACGCGTCAGCAGGGCGCGCAACGCGCCAGCGTCGGTGCGGGGAACGCTCTGCCGGACAGCATGCTCGCCTTTCAAATCGGCCTGAGCGCGATGCGCGATAAAGTCACCCTGGCCGAGCGGGATGTTCAGCTGGCGCAAACCCGGCTGATGCAACTGACCGGGCAGCCGATCACCGCTATCAGCGGCGAGCTTCCCCGCTATCAGCGTCTGCCCGCCGATGAGAAAACGCTGGAGGAGGCCATTCGCCAGCATCCCGACATCCTTACTGCTGCAAGCGTTGCCAACAGCGCCAAAGCCCGTTCGGCGGAGTCGGCGATTGCCGCACTCCCCGATGTCGAGGTGGAGGTGTGGTATGGGCGGCGTGCCGAGGGGTATGAAGATATGGCCGGGGTGATGTTTACCGTCGACCTGCCGCTGTTTCAGTCCCGCCGCCAGGATAAAGATCACGCAGCTGACGTCTCCCGCACCATGCAGGCCAATGACCAACTGGCACTCGCCGAACGTGAGCATCTTGCCGAACTTCACACTCTGATTGCCCAGTACAACGCCGCGCAAACCCTCTGGCAGCGCCAGCGGGATGACGTGCTGCCGCTTTTGCGCAGTCGTGCCGCGCTGTTAGCGGCCCAGTATCGCGCCGGGCAGTCCGATCTCACGGCGCTGCTTGAGGCGCGCCGCAGCGTGCTCGACGGTGAACTGGCGCTCAATCAGGCCGAAAAAACGATGGCGCAGCAGTGGGCGGCGATCCGCTGGCTTATCCCGCAGGAGGTGATGTGATGAAACGAACTCTGTTAGCCGTAGCGGTTGCCGCCTGCCTGGCTGCCAGTACCGGTTACCTGGCGGGTCGCCATCAGAGCGTGCCCGTTGAAAGCAGCCAGCCGCCACAGGCGCGTAAAGTGCTCTACTGGTACGACCCGATGGTGCCGGATCAGCGCTTCGATAAACCGGGCAAATCGCCTTTTATGGATATGCCGCTGGTGGCGAAATATGCCGATGATGCGCCCGCTGACGGCGGCGTGCGCGTCAGCGCCCAACAGCAGCAAAACCTTGGCATGACCACCGCGAAAGTGGAGAGACGGCCGCTCGGCAGTGCGTTTTCTGCGTTTGCCACCGTGACTACCGATGAGCGTGCGATGCAGATCGTGCCGTCACCGGCGGCGGGCGTGGTGGAGAAACTCTTTGTCCGCGCGCCGCAGCAGTGGGTGAAAAAGGGCGAGGCGCTGGCGCAGCTCTGGATCCCGCAGTGGACCAGCGCGCAGCAGGAGTATCTGGCCGTGCGGCAACTTGGCGACAGCGAACTGACGCGCGCCGCCCGTGAACGGCTGGCATTGCAGTTTATGCCGCAAGAGGTGATTCGCGCGGTGGAGCGCAGTGCCAAAGCGCAGACCCGGCTGATCGTTCGCGCCGCGCGCGACGGCTATGTCACTAAACTTGACACCCGGGAAGGGGCGCAGGTCGCCGCCACGCAAACGCTGTTTGAGCTGGCGAGCCTCGATCCGGTCTGGCTGGTGGTCGATTATCCGCAAAGCCAGGCGCAGGCGCTGACGGTTGGCAGCGAGGTGGCAGCGACCAGCGAAAGCTGGCCGGGCGAGCGCTTCCACGGTCGCGTCAGTGAATTGTTGCCGCAGCTCGCCAGCGGCACGCGCACGCTGCAAGCGCGCATCGTGCTGAAGAACCCGCAGCAGAAGCTGAAACCCGGCATGTTTCTTACCGTCACCCAGTCCGAAGGAGCACAGCAGCCCGCGGTGCTGGCAATCCCGGAAGAGGCATTAATCGAAAGCGGGCGTGCCAGCCGCGTGCTGCTGGCAACCGGTGAGGGGCATTTCCGCGCGGTGAATGTTACGGCCGGACGGCGGGCGCAGGGCTGGCGGGAGATCCTCTCCGGATTGCAGGAGGGCGATGAGGTGGTCACTTCCGGTCAGTTCCTGATCGACTCCGAAGCGAGCCTGCGCAGTGCTTTGCCAGAGCCATCGCCCGTCGTCAAAAAAAAGCCGGAATACCGAAGCACTGGCGTGGTGCAGGCGCTTGATAGCGGGACCATCACCCTCAGCCATCAACCGATCCCCGAACTGAACTGGGGGGCGATGACGATGGATTTTGCGCTTATAGATCCCGATCCGCAGGTGAAAGTGGGCGATAAGGTGATGTTCAGCTTCACGCTGGATGATGAAGCGGGCGCGGTTATTACCCATCTGATGCCGGAGGCGATGAAATGATTGCTGCCGTAATTCGCGCCTCATTACGCAACCGCCTGCTGGTTCTGCTGGCGGCGATTGTTCTCACCGGCTGGGGCATCTGGTCGTTACAGCGCGCGCCGCTTGATGCGCTGCCCGATCTCTCAGATGTGCAGGTGATTATTCGCGCCAGCTATGCGGGCAAAGCGCCGCAGCTGATTGAGGATCAGGTGACCTATCCGCTGACCACCGCCATGCTCTCGGTGCCGGGGGCGAAAACCGTGCGTGGATACTCGATGTTTGGCGACGCCTATGTGTATGTGCTGTTTGACGATGACACCGATCTCTACTGGGCGCGCTCGCGGGTGCTGGAGAGCCTGAGCCAGATTCAGGCATCGCTCCCCGCCGGGGTGGAGGTGGGTCTGGGGCCGGATGCCACCGGCGTTGGCTGGATCTATGAGTATGCGCTGGTGGATCGCAGCGGCAAGCATAACCTCGCCGATCTGCGCGCCTTGCAGGACTGGACGCTTAAATTTGAGCTGAAAACTGTGCCCAATGTCGCCGAGGTTGCCAGCGTCGGTGGCATGGTGCGCCAGTACCAGATTGTGCCGGACCCGCAAAAGATGCGCGCGCTCAATATCACCCATCAGCAACTGGTAAGCGCGGTGCAGGCGGCGAATCAGGAGAGTGGCGGCGCGCTGCTGGAGATGGGCGAAGCAGAGTTCATGCTGCGCACCAGCGGCTACTTGCGCCAGCCGGAGGATTTTCGCCAGACGGTGATCGCCAGCCGCGACGGTGTGCCGGTGATGCTTTCCGATATCGCGACCGTGCGCCTCGGGCCGGAGCTGCGCCGGGGTGTGGCGGAGTATAACGGCGAGGGTGAAGTGGCGGGCGGCGTGATTGTGATGCGCTATGGCAAGAATGCGCTGGAGACCATTCATGCGGTCAAAGTGAAGCTTGCTGAGATACAAAAAACGCTGCCCGCTGGCGTGGAGATTGTGCCGGTTTACGACCGCTCAACGCTGATTGAGAGCGCCGTCGGCACGCTGACCCATAAGCTGATTGAAGAGTTTATCGTTGTTGCGCTGGTCTGCACGCTGTTCCTGTTCCACTTTCGCTCGGCGCTGGTGGCGATTGTCTCACTGCCGCTGGGCATTCTCGGCGCGTTTATCGTCATGCACTACCAGGGGATCAACGCCAATATTATGTCGCTTGGCGGCATCGCGATTGCCATCGGTGCAATGGTCGATGCGGCGATTGTGATGATTGAGAATATGCACAAAGTGATGGAGCAGTGGCGGCACGATAACCCTGGCCGCCTGCCGGAGCGGGGTGATTACTGGCGCTTCTCCGAGCAGGCGGCGGTGGAGGTCGGCCCGGCGCTCTTTTGCAGCCTGCTTATCATCACACTGTCGTTTATTCCGGTCTTTTCGCTGGAGGCGCAGGAGGGGCGGATGTTCTCGCCGCTGGCGTTTACTAAAAGCTGGGCGATGGCGGTCGCCGCCGGGCTGGGCATCACACTGGTGCCGGTACTGATGGCGCTGTTTATTCGCGGCAAGATCCCTGATGAGAAGGCCAATCCGATTAACCGCGTGCTGATTCGCCTGTATGAACCGCTGCTCGATAGGGTGCTGGCGTGGCCGAAAGCGACGCTCGCCATCGCCCTGCTGCTGTTGCTGGCGACCGCCTGGCCGCTCAGCCGCCTCGGCAGTGAATTTATGCCGCCGCTGGATGAGGGCGATCTGCTCTATATGCCCTCGACGCTGCCGGGCATTTCCGCCCGGGAAGCGGGGCGCTTGCTGCAACAAACGGACCGTTTGATTAAAAGTGTGCCGGAGGTGGAGAGCGTATTTGGTAAGGCGGGCAGGGCGGAGAGTGCGACCGATCCTGCGCCGTTGACCATGCTGGAGACCACCATCCGCTTTAAGCCGCGCGCGCAGTGGCGGCACGGCATGACGCCGGAAAAACTGATCGATGAGCTGGATAAAACCGTCAGCGTGCCGGGCATCGCCAATGTCTGGGTGCCGCCGATCCGCAACCGCCTCGACATGCTGGCGACCGGCATTAAAAGCCCGGTAGGGATTAAGGTGAACGGCAATAATATTGCCGATATTGAGCGCGTGGCGCAGCAGATTGAGCAGGTGGTGAAAACCGTGCCGGGCGTCACTTCCGCGCTGGCGGAGCGGCTGGCGGGCGGGCGCTATGTCGATATCAATATTAACCGCCAGCAGGCCGCGCGCTATGGCGTCTCGGTGCAGGAGTTGCAGTCGCTGGTTGCAACCTTAGTGGGCGGCGAAAAGATTGGCGAAGTGTTGCAGGGGCGCGAGCGGTTTCCTATCAATGTGCGTTACCCGCGGGATCTTCGGGCGAACGTCGACGATCTGCGCGCACTACCGGTGATCACCGCCAGCGGCAGCCAGATTGCGCTCGGCGATCTGGCAGAAGTGGTGATTACCGAGGGGCCGCCGATGCTGAAGAGTGAAAATGCGCGCTTGTCGAACTGGATCTACGTCGATCTGCGCGGCCGTGATTTGAAATCAGCGGTAGAAGAGATGCAGCAGCGGGTGGCGCAGCAGGTGGCGCTGCCGCAGGGCGTTACGCTCAGCTGGTCCGGGCAGTTTGAGTATCTCGAACGCGCGACGGCGAAGTTGAAAATTGTCCTGCCGGTGACGCTGATGATTATCTTTCTCCTGCTGTTTATTACCTTCAAACGAGTGAGTGATGTCTTATTAATAATGGGGACATTGCCTTTTGCATTAATAGGCGGCGTGTGGTTGCTCTGGCTGCTGGGATATAACTTATCGGTGGCTGGCGCCGTAGGATTTATTGCGCTGGCCGGTGTGGCGGCGGAGTTCGGGGTTATTATGGTGCTCTATCTCAATCATGCGCTTGAGAAATATCGCATCTCTGAATCCGATGAGCCTAATAAACGACTACTTCTCGCAATACATGAGGGGGCGGTATTACGTGTGCGCCCAAAAGTGATGACGGTGGCGACTATTATGGCCGGGCTGCTACCGATCATGTGGGGCGGTGGCAGCGGTGCTGAGGTGATGAGCCGTATCGCGGCACCGATGATCGGCGGGATGGTTACCGCACCGCTGCTCTCAATGCTGGTGATTCCGGCGCTCTATTATCTGCTACATCGAAAGCGCTGACCTTAATATGCGCCCCGGCAACGGGGCGCTTGATACTTTATTAAGTTTTGTAACTAGACATAAAATGGGACTCTTCCTGGCAGGTTTAAGAACAACACTAATTTCGTTAAGGAACTATTAAGGTAAGGTGTCGGAAAATAGAAGTTGATTTGTTATATGGAAAATTTGTTGTGGCTGTTTATAAAAAATTTAAATATTTCGCTGTCTTTTTGTGTTTACAGATTTTACTGATTCCAACACTTCACGCAGCAGACAAACCCTGGTACACCGTTTTCGCTGACAACGTTAAGCAAACGTGGCAGCAGCCGGATAACTACGATCTCTATGTGCCCGCCATCACCTGGCATGCACGTTTTGCCTATGACAAGGACAAAACCGATCGCTATAACGAGCGTCCGTGGGGCGCAGGCTTTGGCCAGGATCGCTGGGATGAGAAGGGGAACTGGCACGGGCTCTACCTGATGGCGTTTAAAGACTCCTTTAACAAGTGGGAGCCGATTGGCGGCTACGGCTGGGAAAAGACCTGGCGCCCACTGGCGGATGAAAATTTCCATCTGGGTCTTGGTTATACCGCGGGTGTCACCGCGCGCGATAACTGGAAGTACATCCCGATTCCGGTGCTGCTGCCGCTGGCCTCCATTGGCTATGGACCGGCGACCTTCCAGATGACCTACATTCCTGGCACTTACAACAACGGTAACGTTTACTTCGCGTGGATGCGGTTCCAGTTTTGATCGCCGCGTCGGTGGTTATAGTGAACAAAGAGTAAACAACGCAAAAAACGCGGAATAATGCGGCGCTGGAAAAAAAGTTCGCGACATTTATCACTTTTTCGCGAATAACGACTGGACAAAACTCGCGACAATTGTTGTACTGATACCCGACACAGCATTTGTGTCGTTTTTTCATGTAAAGGTAATTTTGATGTCTAAGATTAAAGGTAACGTTAAGTGGTTTAATGAATCCAAAGGATTCGGTTTCATTACTCCGGAAGATGGCAGCAAAGATGTGTTCGTACACTTCTCTGCAATCCAGAGCAATGGTTTCAAAACCCTGGCCGAAGGTCAGCGCGTTGAGTTTGAAATCACTAACGGTGCCAAAGGCCCATCTGCTGCTAACGTAATGCCTGTTTAATCAGCGCGTACAGCAAGAATTCCAAAACCCGCCGAAAGGCGGGTTTTTTATTGCCTTCAGTTTGCGTTAGCGGTTGAGAGGAGCCAGAACGCCAGTGCGGTCATGGCAAACGATCCCAACAGGTTAACGGCGACATTCAGCAGCGCCCAGCCTGCACGCCCCTCCTGCAGTAAAAACACCACTTCCGCCGAAAAGGTGGAGAAGGTCGTTAACCCGCCGCAAAACCCGGTGGTTATCAGCACTTTCCACACCGGATCGATATGCGTCATACGGTTAAACCACGCCAGCCCGGCGCCAATAATAAATGCGCCAATTAAGTTCGCCGTCAGCGTACCAAGCGGAATGATCTGATGAACCGGGTTAAGTTTCATACTTAACATCCAGCGCGCCACGCTACCCGTGCCGCCGCCAATAAATACCGCTAAAAGGAGTTGTAACACTGAGCTATCCTGCTATCTGATAAGTGAATGTGCCGAGTTTACCGTCGTGGCCGGAAACTGGCTATGGCAATACTGTAAGGAGAAACGTGATGATTGTTGCTGCCGGACAATTTGCTGTCACACCCGTGTGGCAAACTAACGCTCGTACGTGTGTATCCTTAATGGCGCAGGCCGCGCGTCAGCAGGCCTCGCTGCTGGTGCTGCCAGAGGCATTACTGGCGCGGGATGATAATGACCCGCATATGTCGGTGAAATCCGCACAGCGGCTTGATGAGGGGTTTCTGAGTCTGCTTTGCGAAGAGAGCCGACGTAATACCATGACCACTGTACTGACCATCCACGTTCCGTCCACGGCGGGCAGGGCGGTTAATACGCTGGTGGTATTGCGCGGCGGGGAGATCATCGCGCAGTATGCCAAGCTGCATCTTTATGATGCGTTCAGCATGCAGGAATCTGCGCGGGTTGATGCCGGAAACTCGTTGCCGCCACTGATTGAGGTGGAGGGGATGCAGGTGGGTTTGATGACCTGTTACGATCTGCGTTTCCCGGAGCTGGCGTTATCGCTGGCGTTGCAGGGTGCTGAACTGCTGGTGCTGCCCGCTGCGTGGGTGCGCGGGCCGCTAAAAGAGATGCACTGGGCGACGCTGCTTGCCGCTCGGGCGCTGGACACCACCTGTTATCTGGTGGCGGCCGGCGAGTGCGGCAACAAGAATATTGGTCAAAGCCGGATTGTCGATCCGCAAGGTGTTACGCTTGCGGCAGCAGCCGAGGAAGCACAGTTAATTTTTGCCGAGGTGACGGCTGAGCGCGTGGCGCAAACGCGGGAAAAACTTCCCGTTTTACGCAATCGCCGTTTTGCGCATCCTCAATTGTTGTGATGTTTTTTTAATCAGTGCTTGATTCATCTCGTTACAGATTGCTATTGTGTGCGCGCACTGCATGACCGTTAATGGTGTCAGGTTTTCAACGGTGCTTTTTACAGCCTGTTTTATGAAAGAAGGTATCTATGGGTGAGATTAGTATTACTAAACTGCTGGTCGTGGCCGCGTTAGTGGTTCTGCTGTTTGGGACCAAGAAACTGCGTACACTGGGTGGCGATCTTGGTGCAGCGATCAAGGGCTTCAAAAAAGCCATGAATGATGATGACGCCGCGAAGAAAGACGCAGACGTTGTCACAGCAGAGAAGCTCTCTCACAAAGAGTAATCGCGCCACGACAGGCGAAAAAAAACCGGCTATCAGCCGGTTTTTCTGTTTTGAGTGTAAGTAAGTGTTACTTCACTTCCATCCCTTTGGCCTGCAGATCCGCATGGTATGACGAGCGGACAAACGGACCGCAAGCGGCATGGGTAAAGCCCATCGCCAGCGCTTCCTCTTTCATCTCTTCAAACTCATCCGGGCTGACGTAGCGCTGCACCGGCAGGTGGTGACGGCTCGGTTGCAGATACTGGCCCAGCGTCAGCATGG
The DNA here is from genome assembly GCF_003864115.1 of Kosakonia sp. CCTCC M2018092. Classification (NCBI taxonomy): domain Bacteria; kingdom Pseudomonadati; phylum Pseudomonadota; class Gammaproteobacteria; order Enterobacterales; family Enterobacteriaceae; genus Kosakonia; species Kosakonia sp. CCTCC M2018092. The sequence continues at coordinate 3,356,553 of NZ_CP034225.1, read as the reverse complement.
TCACGCCATGGCGACGCAGATCGCGCATCACTTCAATGATTTCCGCATTGGTTTCGCCTAAACCAACCATCAGGCCCGATTTCGTCGGGATCTCCGGGTGCGCCTCTTTAAAACGCTCCAGCAGTTTCAGCGACCAGTTGTAATCCGCGCCTGGGCGCACCTGGCGGTAGATACGCGGTACGTTTTCCAGGTTGTGGTTGAAAACGTCCGGCGGCGTAGCGGTGAGAATATCGAGCGCGCGATCCATACGGCCGCGGAAATCCGGCACCAGGGTTTCGATTTTGATCGTCGGGCTCTTCTCACGAATCGCGGTAATGCAGTCAGCAAAGTGCTGAGCGCCGCCGTCACGCAGATCGTCACGGTCAACGGAGGTGATCACCACATAACGCAGCGCCATATCGGCGATGGTCTGCGCGAGCTTCAGCGGTTCGTTGGCATCCGGCGCAACAGGACGGCCATGCGCCACATCGCAGAACGGGCAGCGACGCGTACAGATGGCGCCAAGGATCATAAACGTGGCGGTACCGTGGTTGAAACACTCAGCGAGGTTCGGGCAGGAAGCCTCTTCGCAAACAGAGTGCAGCCCGTTTTTGCGCATGGCAGCTTTGATACCCTGGATACGGGAGGAGTCGGCCGGGAGTTTGATTTTCATCCATTCCGGTTTTCTTAACAGGGCTTCACGCTCTGTTGCCACGTTTTTTACCGGGATAAGCGCCATTTTATCGGCGTCGCGATACTTAACACCGCGTTCCATCACAATGGGTTTACTCATAGCGTGCGTGTTCCAGTTGCGGGTGACGAAGAAGGCATTTCAATTCAAGGAGAAGTTGTATTTATCAACTATTTTTGAATTAACGTAGGCGCAGTATACCATCTCTGGCGGGGATAAAGCAGCCTGACGGACTGCCAAATTGTGAAATAGTTGTTGTTTTGTGCTAAAGGCCCGTAGGCCATTTATCACTTTTGCTGGTACCAGCGGGCGTTAAAACGCCCGTCTGATCACATCTACCACGCTCTCCAGCACCGGGTCGCGCAGGCTTAACTTGTTGTAGTAAAGCGAAATATCCAGGCGCTCGTTGTTGACCGGCGGGAAGGGGATCTCGACCAGCGGCCAGCAGTTTTTGAAGAGTTCATACAAACGGTAGGGCATCAACCCAAGCAGATCGCTGTTACCAATCAGTGCAGCGATTGTGAACATATTGTAACTGCTAAACGAGACCTGGCGTTCGGGGAAGAGATCCTGCATCCGCTGGCGCAGCGCGCTCAGGTTTTGCCCCTCAAGCATCAACAGCGTGTGCTCATATTTCTGCAATGCCAGCTCATTAATCGGTTCGTTCAGGCAAGGGTGATCTTTGCGGCACACCAGCATCAGACGGTCGGAGAAGAGCACATGGTGATTGATGGTGCGCGAACTGGCGATATGGGTATCGATAATCAGATCGGTCTGGAACTGGCTGAGCTGGCTCTCAGCATCGTTTATCGGGATGTTACGCATCATCAGATGCGGAGCGCTCTCTTTAATCGCCTGAAAGACCACCGGGATCACCAGCGCGCCAATAGAGGGCGTGGTGCCCACCGTTATCGTGCGCTGCTTATCGTAGCTGCCGGTTAAATCGAGCGCGCCGAGAATGGATTCCAGCCCCTGGCTGATATATTCATGCAGATGGGCGGCATAAGCGGTCGGTGTGACGCCCTGACCTTTGCGAATGAAAAGTGGATCGGGAAATATTGAACGCAGTTTTTGGATTGACTGGCTAATAGCGGATGGCGTCAGGTTCAGCACTTTTGCGGCGTTAACGATCCCTTTATGGACATATACCGCCTCAAAAATGGTCAATAAATTGAGATCAATATTGCGCAGGGTTCGGAAGACTTGCGGCTTATCATCCTGGGGACGCACTGTGATTCGCTTTTCCGGCAGGCTCTTATTATCCACGCTTGTGCTCCGTTTTCATTCGCAATATGAATGATAGTTGAATTTGTTTTTTTTGTTCATCAGCAAACTGAGTTAACGTCCTGTCTCGTCTCATCATTACGTAGATTTTTTCATCACGATGCCGGGCAATGCAGTCGGAAAACAATTGGCCTGAAGCATATGTAAGAAGTCTGGCGAAGCATGGTAACGCATATTAGCCAGAGAGGGCAGGCAGGTTGAAAATAGAGAATATGGCTTCTATTGTAAAGCGTTAACAGGGCAAATATATAACGACCCGCACGAATTGCGGGCCGTGATACATCATACATTAAGCGCTCATATATTGATGAGGCGGATTGTTTAGTAACGCTAAAAAGTGCTGGATAAGAATTGTCCTTATTTTATCCACACTGGCGTTTTCAACAAGTTTGCTGACCTGGGTCATTTCCATTCCGGCATAACCGCACGGGTTGATGCGCATAAACGGCGCGAGGTCCATATCAATATTCAGCGCCAGGCCATGGAATGAGCAGCCTTTGCGGATGCGTAAACCGAGCGAGCAGATCTTCTTACCATCGACATAGACCCCCGGCGCATCCGGCCGTGCATTCGCCACAATATCGAGCTGTGCCAGGGTATTGATTACCGTATTTTCCAGCAGCGTAACCAGTTCGCGCACGCCAATTTTCCGGCGCTTGAGGTTAATCAGTACGTACATAACCTGCTGACCCGGCCCGTGGTAGGTCACCTGGCCGCCGCGATCGCTCTGAATAACCGGAATGTCACCCGCGGCGAGCACGTGTTCGGCTTTACCGGCCTGGCCCTGGGTAAAAACGGGCGGGTGTTCCACCAGCCAGATCTCGTCGGGCGTATCATCATCGCGACGATCGGTGAAGTCGTGCATCTCCTGAGAAACAGGCGCGTAGGGCTGTAAACCAAGATTGCGGATAAGAATGGTGTCCTGAGACAAAACGGCATCTCCGGCGGAGAAAAGAGTGCGGGGAGTATATCACAGCGAAAACGTTACCCGAATCGCTCCGGGTAACGTCACTAACTTTTACAGCACCATACGAACAATTTCGATATTGCCAAGCTCTTCGTACAGCGTTTCAACTTGTTCAATATGCGTCGCGTTGATGGTAATTGAGACCGAGTGGTAGTTGCCTTTGCTGCTCGGTTTTACCTGCGGAGAGTAATCACCTGGCGCATGGCGCTGTACCACTTCAACCACCAGATCAACCAGCTCAGGCTTCGCCAGACCCATCACTTTGTAAGTAAAAGGTGTCGGGAATTCAAGCAGTTCTTTAAGATTGGTTTTCATGTCAGCTCCGGCGTAAAAAATAACAACTCCTGCCACAGGGGCAGGAGTTTTTTGAGATATTCAGTATATGGAGGCAAAGATCACACTTTCAAGTGCGCAATCTTTAGCCAAACCAGTGGTGGAACATCAATTTAATGTAATCAATGATTTTGCCGAAGAAGTTACCTTCCGGGATCTCCTGCAGCACCACCAGCGGACGCTGTTCGATGGTTTTGCCATCCAGCTGGAAGTTGATGCTGCCGACCACCTGGTTTTTCTGCAGCGGCGCGTGCAGCTCGCTGCTGTTCAGCACATAGCTCGCTTTCAGGTCTTTCATACGACCGCGCGGAATGGTCAGGTAGACATCTTTATCCACGCCCAGCGAGGCGCGATCGCTGTCACCGAACCAGGCTGGCTCAGAGGCGAACTCTTTCCCCGCTTTCAGCGGGCTGACGGTTTCGAAGAAGCGGAAGCCCCAGGTGAGCAGTTTCTTACTCTCGGTTTCACGCCCTTTAAAGGTACGACCACCCATCACGGCGGAGATCAAACGCATCTGGCCCTCGGTTGCCGAGGCCACCAGGTTGTACCCGGCGCGATCGGTGTGACCGGTTTTAATGCCGTCAACGTTCAGGCTGTTATCCCACAGCAGGCCGTTACGGTTGGTCTGGCGGATGCCGTTGAAGGTGAACTCTTTCTCTTTGTAGATGGAGTATTCGTTCGGCACATCGCGGATCAGCGCCTGGCCAATCAGCGCCATATCACGGGCGGAGCTGTACTGACCTTCAGCATCCAGGCCGTGCACGGTCTGGAAGTGGCTGTTTTTCAGGCCCAGCGCGTTGACGTAGCTGTTCATCAGGCCAACAAACGCATCCTGGCTGCCAGCGACGTAGTCGGCCATCGCCACGCAGGCGTCATTGCCCGATTGCAGGTTAATACCACGGATAAGCTGGGAAACCGGCACCTGCATGCCAGGTTTCAGGAACATCAGCGAGGAGCCGCGGAACACCGGGTTGCCGGTGGCCCACGCGTCATTACCGATGGTCACCACATCGCTCTCTTTGAACTTGCCCGCTTTCATCGCCTGGCCGATAACGTAGCTGGTCATCATTTTGGTCAGGCTTGCCGGATCGCGACGCGCATCGGCGTTCTGTTCCGCCAGCACTTTGCCGGAGTTGTAATCGATCAGGATGTAGGACTCCGCATCGATCTGCGGAACGCCTGGGATCATGGTTTTAATGTTCAGGTCATCGGCATGCGCAGCGGAGAGGGCAGCTGCGGTCAGCGCCGTGGTGAGCGCCAGGCGCTGCACGAAACGAGCGGAAAAAGTGGTCTTCATGGTCGAACAACGACATCCGTGATGGAGTTAAAAAAAGTGCCTTACTATAGCAAAAGCTATACCGGCAGGCATCTGACTTTGCGCGTGAGAGTGTGAATCATACTTACACAAATTGACAAAATCAGACACCTTTCCCGACTACTGAGCGCGCGTTACAAAAGATTGTAACTGCGCTTCGCTCTGCAGACGCTGCTGCAGCGCGCTGGCCTCAGACTTATTGCTGAACGGCCCTAACTGGATTCGCCACACCGCGCCATTCTGCGTCACGCGGCCCGGCACGGAGAACTGCTGCGCCAGACGCTGCTGATACTGCTGCGCGCGGGTCTGATCGCTTACCGCGCCAACCTGCACCACATAGCTTCCGCTGGCTGCTGCTGCGGCAGGCGCACTGGCGGCAGGTGCCGCGCTGTGAACGGTGCCCTGCACCGAACCAGGCGCCGTCACCGGAGAGTTACGCGTGGCAGGCGCAGCCGTCTGCGTAACCGGCTCTGTCTGGTTTACCGGCGTAGCGGCAGCAGGCTGGGTGCTGGTGTTCATTGCGGGCTGCGCGGCCTCGCTGCTCTCCAGCACGCCAGAGGCGAGCGGCGTTTGCGCGCCGAGGAAGCCGCCGCTGCGCACCGGGGCACCGGTCGGATCATCGCTTTTCAGCGTATCGTTACTGATCGGCTGCACGTTAGCCTGCGTTTCCACTGGCTGCGCGTCGCTCGGCTGCGAGGCAATCGGCTGCATCGGCTGGGCGGCATTTGGCTGCGGCGCGGCACTCATGCTGCCCCCGCTCAGATCCGGGCGCGCGGGCAGGGCATAGGTCTGCTGCGCCACTTTGGTACAGGCCATCCCCGGGCCGGAGAGCGAGCCATCCTGCGCAACGATAATTGGGTCGATGCGCACTTTGGTGTTATTCGAAGTGTTCAGACGATCGGCAGAGGCACGCGACAGCGAGATAACGCGGTCATTGCCGTACGGGCCACGGTCATTGATGCGCACCACAATCATGCGGCCGTTCGCCAGGTTGGTAATGCGCGCGTAGCTCGGGATCGGCAGCGTCGGATGCGCGGCGGTGAGCTGCATCGGATCGAACGCTTCGCCGGAGGCAGTCAGGTTGCTGCCCGGCTCGGCGTCATAAATGGCGGCAAAGCCCGCCTGGCTGAAGCGGGAGGGATCCTGCACGATGGTGTAGCGTTTACCGTCGCGCTCATAATCCTGATTCGCCGTGGCGTTTGGTGTTTCATAGCGCGGCTCCGCGCCGCTGATCTCCACCACCGGGCCGTTACAGACCGCAGGCTGTGGCGCAACCATCGTCTGTTGCTGATTATCATTACTCGTACAGGCCGCCAGTAACCCTGCTGCTATACAGATCCCAGGCCAAAGCTTATGCATTGCGCACCTCTTAAACGTTCTTGGACAACATTTTTCTGTGGGTATGGATCGACATCACGATACCAAACCCGGCCATGAGTACGATGAGGGCGGAACCCCCGTAACTGATCAGCGGCAGCGGAACGCCCACCACCGGCAAGATACCGCTTACCATACCAATATTTACGAACACATATACGAACAGAATCAGCATCAAGCCGCCAGCCATCACCCGGCCAAAGGTAGTTTGCGCCCGCGCGGCGATCCACAGCCCGCGCATAATCAGCAGCAGGTAGAGCGCCAGCAGGATCAAAATCCCCACCAGGCCAAGTTCCTCCGCCAGTACGGCGAAGATAAAGTCCGTATGGCGCTCCGGCAGAAACTCCAGCTGCGACTGGGTGCCGTGCAGCCAGCCTTTGCCGCTGAGACCGCCGGAACCAATAGCGATTTTCGACTGAATAATATGGTAGCCCGCGCCGAGCGGATCGGTTTCCGGATCGAGCAGCATCATCACGCGCTGGCGCTGATAATCATGCATCAGGAAGAACCACATTATCGGAATAAAGGCGGCGACAAGCAGCGCGGCAATGCCGATTAGCCGCCAGCTCAGGCCGGAGAGGAACAGCACAAACAGCCCGGAGAGCACCACCAGAATCGAGGTGCCGAGATCCGGCTGCGCCGCCACCAGCAGGGTAGGGACGAAAATCAGCACCAGCGCGATGCCGGTATTTTTCAACGACGGCGGGCAGACATCGCGGTTGATAAAGCGCGCCACCATCAGCGGTACGGCGATTTTGGCAATCTCCGAGGGCTGAAAACGCACCACGCCGAGATCGAGCCAGCGCTGCGCGCCTTTGGAGATAGCGCCAAAGGCGTCAACGGCAATCAGCAGGATCACGCAGAAGACATAAAGATAAGGCGCCCAGCCTTCATAGACGCGTGGCGGCACCTGCGCCAGCACGACCATGACTACCAGCCCCATGGTGATCTGGCCGATTTTACGTTCGGTCATGCCGATATCCTGGCCGCTGGCGCTCCAGATAACGATCGCGCTGTAAAACAGCAGCGCGAGGATGATCAGCAGCAGCGCTGGGTCGAGATGGATCTTATCCCAGAACGATTTTTTGTTCGGATTATCCGTCATGATTATTGGTCCTCTGCCGCGGCCGTTGAGGGGTTTTCCGCCGGCAATTCGGTGTTGTTGTCGCCAAGCATAATGTGGTCGAGGATCTGCCGCATGATGGTACCCACGGCCGGACCTGCGCCGCCGTTTTCCAGAATCATGGCGACGGCGACCTGCGGGTTGTCGTACGGGGCGAAAGCGGTCATCAATTTATGGTCGCGCAGACGCTCGGCAATACGGTGGGCGTTATAGGTTTCGTTCGCCTTCAGGCCAAAGACCTGCGCGGTACCCGATTTCGCCGCCGCCTTGTAAGGCGCATTGGCAAAGTATTTGTGACCGGTACCGTTAGGGCGGTTCGCCACGCCATACATGCCATCTTTGGCAATCTCCCAGTAGCCGGAGTGAATATCACCCACCGGCGGCTGCGTGGGCTGCTTCCACGGCACTTTTTTGCCGTTCTCAACGGTGCTCATTAACAGGTGCGGCACTTTCACGATGCCGTCGTTAATCAGCGTCATCATCGCTTTGTTCATCTGGATCGGCGTAGCGGTCCAGTACCCCTGGCCAATGCCGACCGGGATGGTGTCGCCCTGATACCAGGGTTTCTTAAAGCGCTTCAGTTTCCATTCGCGGGTTGGCATGTTGCCGGAGCGCTCTTCCGAAAGGTCGATGCCGGTATAGTGACCGTAACCAAACTTGCTCATCCACTCGGAAAGGCGGTCGATGCCCATGTCGTAAGCGACCTGGTAGAAGAAGGTATCGGCGGACTCTTCCAGGGATTTGGTGACATTCAGATGCCCGTGCCCCCATTTTTTCCAGTCGCGATACCGTTTTTCGGAACCCGGAAGCTGCCACCAGCCGGGATCGAACAGGCTGGTATTGCGGGTGATCACTCCGGCGCTGAGCGCGGAGACTGCAACATAAGGCTTAACCGTTGACGCTGGCGGGTAGACGCCCTGCGTAGCGCGGTTAATCAGCGGCGTGTTCGGATCATTGAGCAGGCCGGAGTAATCCTTGCTGGAGATACCGTCAACAAACAGGTTCGGATCGTAGCTTGGCGTTGAGACCAGCGCCAGAATACTGCCGGTGCGCGGATCGGTCACCACGACCGCCGCACGGCTACCGGCGAGCAGGGTTTCAATATACTGCTGGAGCTTGAGATCGAGCGTCAGATAGATATCGTGTCCCGCCTGCGGCGGCACCTCTTTCAGCTGGCGGATCACGCGGCCCCGGTTGTTCACTTCCACTTCTTCATAACCGGTCTGGCCGTGCAGCACATCTTCGTAGTAGCGCTCAATGCCGAGTTTGCCGATATCGTGAGTTGCGGCATAGTTGGCGAGTTTGCCATCTTTATCCAGCCGCTCGACGTCTTTATCGTTGATTTTCGACACATAGCCGATTACGTGTGTCAACGCGGAGCCGTAGGGGTAGTAGCGGCGCTTATAGCCTTTTACTTCCACGCCGGGAAAACGGTACTGGTTGACGGCGAAGCGCGCTACCTGCACTTCGGTGAGGTTGGTTTTCACCGGAATCGAGGTAAAGCGGTGCGAGCGCGCACGCTCCTTTTTGAAGTTAGCGATATCATCATCGTTCAGATCGACCACATCGCGCAGCGCGTCGAGGGTTTGCTGCACGTTATCGACCTTCTCCGGCATCATCTCCACCTGGTAGATGGTGCGGTTAAGGGCCAGCGGCGTGCCGTTGCGATCGTAAATAATGCCGCGACTGGGGGCGATGGGCACCAGTTTGATGCGGTTTTCGTTGGAGCGGGTTTGATAGTCCGCAAAGCGGACGATTTGCAGGTTATAAAGGTTGGCGATCAGCACGCCGGAAAGCAGCAATATCCCCGTAAAAGCGACGACTGCCCGGCGCACAAACAGCGCGGACTCAGCCGTATAGTCGCGAAAAGAGTTCTGTAATTTCATCCGCTGCTAAATCCGCCTAAGACTCGTTACTCACGGTGATAAGGATGGTTGGTCGTGATACTCCATGCGCGATACAGGCTTTCGGCAACCAGCACACGCACCAGCGGGTGAGGAAGTGTCAACGCAGAGAGCGACCAACTTTGTTCAGCTGCCGCTTTGCAGGCGGGAGACAACCCTTCCGGGCCGCCGATCAGCAGGCTGACGTCGCGTCCGTCCTGCTTCCAGCGCTCCAGCTCATGTGCCAGCTGCGGCGTATCCCAGGGTTTACCGGGGATATCAAGGGTGACGATGCGGTTTTTGCCGGCGGCGGCCAGCATCAGTTCACCCTCTTTATCGAGGATCCGCTTGATATCCGCATTCTTGCCGCGCTTGCCGGCGGGAATTTCCACCAGCTCAAACGGCATATCTTTCGGAAAACGGCGCAGATACTCGGTAAAACCTGTCTGTACCCAGTCCGGCATTTTTGTGCCGACGGCGACGAGTTGCAGCTTCACGCATCAACCCCAGAGTTTTTCCAGCTCGTACAGACGACGGCTCTCTTCCTGCATGACATGGACCATCACGTCGCCCAGATCAACCACCACCCAATCGGCGGCGCTTTCACCCTCTACGCCCAGCGGCAGCATGCCCGCGGCGCGGGACTCCTGAACCACGTGATCCGCAATAGAGGCAACATGACGGCTTGAAGTGCCGGTACAGACGATCATGCAATCGGTGATGCTCGATTTGCCCTGAACGTCAATGGCGACGATGTCCTGACCTTTCAGGTCGTCAATTTTGTCGATAACAAAATCCTGGAGTGCTTTACCCTGCAAGTGTTCCCCCTGGGTGAGTAAAAAATGTACTGGTCATAAACAGCCTGACATTATACCTGAAAGACGGCGGATGTCGGGACAAAAGTCCAGGCTTCGCGACATGAAAAGTGGGCTATCATCCCATCCTGGCCGCGCGATTGCATCGCCAATTTTGTAAAACAATTTCTGCGCGCGGAGAATAGCAGCCTGCGGGGTCCTGTCAATCACCGAATCACTACAGCTTAAGAGATGGATAAAAAAGCGGCTACTTCTCGTCAGGATGCCAGACCGCGCGGCTGTTTAGCACCCGCAGCGTGGCAAAATCGTCGCGCATATCCACCCGGCTCCAGCAGCCCTGGTCAATATGGAAATGCCACAGCGACGCGGCGGGCATACTCAGCAAACGAGCAATCAGCAGGCTGATAACCCCCTGGTGGCTGGCGATGAGCACATTTTTTTGCGTCTGCTTCAGATCCTGCAATAGCGTCACCACGCGCTCGATCCTCGCCGAGAAATCCTGAAAATCTTCGCCATTGGTCGGAACCGCATGCTGCCAGTCGGTACACCAGGCGGCGTAGCGCTCGGGATCTTCGTGCGTTAAATCGCGGTGATGGCGCATCTCCCAGTCACCAAAAAACATCTCATTAAGCAGCGGCGTGGCGTGAATGTCGATATCGCGTGATGCCAGCACGCGCTCTGCGGTTTGCCGGGCGCGATCCAGTTCGCTACAAAGCACATAATCGAAGGGCACGGCGTGGAGCAGGTCGTGAAGAGTTTGTGCCTGCGCGACGCCTTTTGGTGTTAAGGGCGTCGGGGCATGTCCGCTGTAGAGCCCGGCCACATTCGCTTCGGTTTCGCCGTGGCGTATTAACCAGAGTCGCATGCACTTCTCCTGTTGATCGCGCGGTTAGCGGTAGAGGCCCTGCTGATGGATGTAATCGAGCACGGCGGCAGGCAGCAGATCGTCGCACGGCTCATTATGAGCCAGCCGCTGGCGAATCTGCGTGGCAGAGATATCAAACCACGGCGTTTCGGCAAGATAGATTTTGCCGGCGGGCAGAGTGTGCAGATCCTCCACGCGGGTGGTCAGATGCGCGTCCAGCCAGCGCTGATGCGCCTCTTCGCTCATCGTCAGGGCATAACCCGGGCGGCGGCAGACAATCAGGTGGCAGTTATTAAGAATGGTGTCGTAGCGATGCCAGCTCGGGAAGGTGAGCAGCGAGTCCTGGCCAATAATAAAGGCCAGCGGTACCTGCTCGCCGTGCTCCTGTCGCCACGCCTGTAGCGTATCCGCGCTGTAGGAGGGCTCATCGCGCATCAGCTCGCGCTCATCAAGGGCGAAGAGCGGTTTATCAGCGATTGCCAGCTCGACCATAATTTTGCGCTGCTGGCTGTTCGCCTCCGGCTGCGGGCGATGGGGCGGCACATTATTGGGCATGATCGTCACTTTCGACAGGCCAATAAGATTTGCCAGCGCTTCCACCGGTTTCAGGTGACCGTAATGGACAGGATCGAAGGTGCCGCCAAACAGCGCGTGTAACTGTTTCATATCAACCATCAATAAAGATGTCTGCGAGGGCTTTGTGACAGAGTAGCAGAGAAAGCCCCTCCAGCTCCGCCCACACCGACTGACCGTAATCCTGCTTGACGATCAGCTCAATGCGGCTCAGCAGATGCACCGCCTGGCGAAGCTGATCGGCACTCAGCCGGTTCAGCGCCTCAGTGGTCGCGCCGCGACGGTTTTGCCAAACCCGATGTTTATCAAACAGCGCGCGCAGCGGCATCTGCGTCATCTGGCGTTTCAGCGTGACCAGCAGCAGCAGCTCGCGCTGAACGGTACGTAGCAGGATCACCGGCTCGCACGCCTCCAGCCGCAGCTGGGTCAGAATATGTAACGCGCGCTTGCTCTTACCGGCCAGCAGGGCATCGACCCAGTGAAACGGCGTGAAGTGCGCGGCATCATTAACCGCCTGCTCGACGCGGGGCAGGGTGAGTTTGCCATCTGGCCACAGCAGCGCCAGCCGCTCGAGCGCCTGCGCCAGCGCCAGCAAATTGCCTTCGTAGCAGTAGCAGAGGAGTTGATTGGCGGCGTCGTCCAGCTCCAGCTTGTTCTGTTTTGCCCGTGCGGCAACCCAGCGCGGCAGGTTCGCCTGTTCGGGCGTCTGGCAACTGACCTGCACTACGTGCGTATTAAGCTGGGTAAGCCAGGCGGCGTTCTCCTGCGCTTTGGTAAGCTTATTGCCACGCACAATCAGGATCAGATCTTCATGCAGCAGGCCAACCAGCTTTGCCAGCTGTTCGTTCATCGCGGCGTTCGGGCCGTTGTCCGGCAGCTGTAACAGCAGGGTTTGTCGGCTGGCAAAAAGGCTCAGCGCCTGGCAAATGGAGAAGATGGCATCCCAGTCGGTGCTGGCATCGAGCGAGAAGGTGTGGTGTTCAGTGAAGCCTTGCGTAGCGGCAAACTGCCGCACCGCATCCTGGCTCTCTTGCAGCAGTAACGGATCGTTACCGAGCAGCAGATAGGCCGCGCGCAGCCCTTCATTGAGCTGCGCGCGGAGTTGTTCCGGATAAAGCCTGAGCATCAGCTACCTGGCGTTGCCGGGGCGGACTTCACGCGTGAAGATGAAGAGATCTCATTTTGCGTGTTTTTTTCGTCCGCCGTGCGCACGCTCGGCAGCTGGCGAATCAGCTGCTCTGCGGCTTTGCTATACATCTCCTGGACGATAATCTCCTGCTCGGCCGCTTTTGCCAGCGCCTTTTGCGGGTTATCGAAGAACGACCGGTACACTTTGGTGCTGATCGGGTAGATATCGTGACCCGGGATCAGTACCGATGCGTTAACGGTCAGCACCATCTGGTACTCCGCCGTCTGGCCATTCTGGAAGACGGAGGCGGTGTCATTCCCCATAAACACTGAACCCAGACGCAGCGACGGTACATCCTGTCGCGTTGTGCTCTCATCCAGCAGCGTGACGCCGTTGAGGCGCAGCTGGCTACGGATAGCGCGGCTCAGCGGTCCATTGGGATCGCCGGAGTTAAAGATCATGGTTTTCATTTCCGGCGGCACCTGGGTTGTGCTCCGCAGATGCCAGCCGCATCCGGCGGTGACGAGCACCGCCAGGGTTACGAACAGTGTTGCCAGATATCGCACGCTTCCTCCCGCGCTTAACCAACGACCAGATTGAGCAGTTTGCCCGGTACATAAATCACTTTACGTACGGTAACGCCCTCAAGATATTTCGCCACCAGGTGCTCCTGGCCTGCGCGTTCACGAACCTGCTCTTCTGTCGCATCGACAGCGACGGTAATTTTACCGCGCACTTTGCCGTTAACCTGCACGACGACCAGCGTAGTGTTCTCAACCATCGCTTTCTCGTCGGCAACCGGCCACGGCGCGTTATCGATATCGCCTTCGCCGCCCAGCTCCTGCCACAGCGTGAAGCTGGCGTGCGGGGTGAATGGGTTGAGCATACGCACCACGGCCAGCAGCGCTTCCTGCATCAGAGCGCGATCCTGCTCGCTCTCCTGCGGCGCTTTCGCCAGCTTGTTCATCAGCTCCATGATCGCCGCGATGGCGGTGTTGAAGGTCTGACGACGGCCGATATCATCCGAAACTTTGGCGATGGTTTTATGCACATCGCGGCGCAGCGCCTGCTGATCGTCATTCAGCGCAGCCAGATCCAGCGGCGCAACGGCACCCTGGGCGGTGTGTTCGTAGACCAGTTTCCAGACGCGTTTCAGGAAGCGGTTTGCCCCCTCAACGCCGGACTCCTGCCACTCCAGCGTCATATCTGCCGGGGAGGCGAACATCATAAACAGACGCACGGTATCCGCGCCGTAACGCTCTACCATCTCCTGCGGGTCGATGCCGTTGTTTTTCGACTTCGACATCTTGCTCATACCGGTGTAGACCAGCTCATGACCCGCGGCATCGGTCGCTTTCACGATACGGCCTTTCTCGTCACGCTCGACGATAGCTTCTTTCGGTGACACCCAGTTACGCTCGCCGCTTTCGCCGAGGTAGTAGAAGGCATCTGCCAGCACCATGCCTTGGCACAGCAGCTGTTTAGCCGGTTCGTCAGAGTTAACCATGCCCGCATCACGCATCAGCTTGTGGAAGAAGCGGAAGTAGAGCAGGTGCATGATGGCGTGTTCGATACCGCCGATATAGATATCAACCGGCAGCCAGTAGTTCGCCGCGTTCGGATCCAGCATCCCTTCGTTGTACTGCGGGCAGGTGTAGCGCGCATAGTACCAGGAGGACTCCATAAAGGTGTCGAAGGTATCCGTTTCGCGCAGCGCAGGCTGGCCGTTAACGGTGGTTTTCGCCCATTCTGGGTCGGCTTTGATTGGGCTGGTAATGCCGTCCATCACCACATCTTCCGGCAGGATCACCGGCAGTTGGTCTTCCGGCGTCGGCATCACGGTGCCATCTTCCAGGGTCACCATCGGGATTGGCGCGCCCCAGTAACGCTGGCGGGAAACGCCCCAGTCGCGCAGACGGAAGTTCACTTTACGCTCGCCAACGCCTTTCTCTGCCAGCTTGTCAGCAATGGCGTTAAAAGCGGCGTTGAAGTCGAGACCGTCGAACTCGCCGGAGTTAAACAGCACGCCTTTCTCGGTCAGCGCCTGGGCGCTGAGATCCGGCTCGCTGCCGTCGGCATTCAGGATGACCGGTTTGATATTCAGCTGATATTTGCTGGCAAACTCGTAATCGCGCTGGTCGTGACCCGGAACGGCCATTACCGCGCCAGTGCCGTACTCCATCAGCACAAAGTTCGCCGTCCAGACCGGAATCGCTTCGCCGGTCAGCGGATGAATCGCTTTCAGCCCGGTATCGACGCCTTTTTTCTCCATCGTCGCCATTTCGGCTTCCGCGACTTTGGTGTTGCGGCATTCGTCGATGAAGCTCGCCAGCTCCGGGTTGCTCTGGGCAGCCTGCTGCGCCAGCGGGTGACCGGCGGCAACGGCCAGATAGGTCACGCCCATAAAGGTATCCGGGCGGGTGGTGTAAACGGTCAGCTTCTCGTCGCTGTTCTGCACATCAAAGGTGATCTCCACCCCTTCAGAACGGCCGATCCAGTTACGCTGCATCGTTTTCACGGTATCCGGCCAGTGATCCAGTTTATCCAGATCGTTCAGCAGCTCGTCGGCATAGGCGGTGATTTTGATAAACCACTGCGGGATCTCTTTACGCTCAACTTTGGTATCGCAGCGCCAGCAGCAGCCGTCGATAACCTGTTCGTTGGCGAGTACCGTCTGGTCATTCGGGCACCAGTTCACCGCAGAGGTTTTTTTGTAGACCAGCCCTTTTTTATAGAGCTCGGTGAAGAATTTCTGTTCCCAGCGGTAATATTCCGGGGTGCAGGTCGCCACTTCACGGCTCCAGTCATAACCGAAGCCCAGCATTTTCAGCTGGTTTTTCATGTAGGCGATATTGTCGTAGGTCCACGGCGCAGGGGCGGTTTTGTTTTTCACCGCGGCGCCTTCAGCCGGCAGGCCAAACGCATCCCAGCCAATCGGCTGCAGCACGTTTTTACCCAGCATGCGCTGGTAGCGGGCGATCACATCGCCAATGGTGTAGTTACGGACGTGGCCCATGTGTAGTCGGCCAGAAGGATAGGGAAGCATCGACAGGCAATAGTATTTCTCTTTGCTCTCGTCTTCGGTGACCTCGAATGTGCGCTTTTCTTCCCAGTGACGCTGTACGGTGGATTCTATCTCTTCCGGGCGGTATTGCTCTTGCATGGCAGCCAGTAGTCCTGTTTTTGCTACAGCTACAAATGTAGCGTTAATAGGTGGTTTTTAGTCGGCATAGCATAGCCCAAACGCCAGCCTCAAAACAGCCTTTCCGAAAAGCGCCGTCGAAATAGCCCTTCTCTGCGCCACATCACTTTTTCATCACGCAACAGGCGGCTCGGCATAGGCAGGGGAAATTAACGTCTATCATTAAAATGAATCACTTAACCGGAGGCGAAACGATGAGCAAGGTTGCGCAATTTTACCGTGAACTGGTCGCTTCACTGACCGAGCGCCTGCGTAATGGCGATCGCGATATTGACGCATTGGTTGAACAGGCTCGCCTGAGGGTCACACAGACCGGTGAGTTAACGCGAACCGAGACGGATGAGTTAATGCGCGCCATTCGTCGCGATTTGGAAGAGTTTGCCCGTAGCTATAACGAAAGCCAGAGTGAAGTCACCGACGGCGTCTTTATGCGGGTAATCAAAGAGAGCATCTGGCAGGAACTGGCAGATATTACCGATAAAACCCAGTTGGAGTGGCGCGAGGTGTTTCAGGATCTCAACCACCACGGCGTCTATCACAGTGGGGAAGTGGTCGGGCTGGGGAACCTGGTCTGCGAGAAGTGCCATTTCCATCTCGCGGTCTATACGCCGGATGTGCTGCCATTATGCCCGAAATGCGGCCACGATCAGTTCCAGCGCCGTCCGTTCGCACCTTAACAGCAAGCGCCTGCCCACATCGCGCGGGCAGGCGTAAGGGGATTAATGCAGGATCTTGGCGAGGAAGTCTTTTGCGCGATCCGATTTCGGATCGTTAAAGAAGGCGTCCTTCTCTGAGTCTTCGACGATTTTCCCTTCATCCATAAAGATCACGCGGTTCGCCACTTTACGGGCGAAGCCCATTTCATGGGTTACCACCATCATCGTCATCCCTTCGTTAGCCAGTTCGACCATCACGTCGAGCACTTCGTTGATCATCTCCGGATCGAGTGCCGATGTCGGTTCATCAAACAGCATTGCCACCGGATCCATGCAGAGCGCACGGGCAATCGCCACGCGCTGCTGCTGACCACCTGAAAGCTGCGCCGGGAACTTATTGGCGTGCGCCGTCAGACCAACGCGCTCCAGCAGCTTCAGCCCTTTGTCACGCGCCGCCGCTTTATCGCGTTTCAGTACTTTCACCTGCGCCAGCGTCAGGTTTTCGATAATCGACAGGTGCGGGAAGAGTTCAAAGTGCTGGAACACCATCCCGACGTGGGAGCGCAGCTCCGCGAGGTTGGTCTTCTTGTCATTCACTTTGGTGCCGTTGACCAGGATCTCGCCTTTCTGCACCGGCTCAAGGCCGTTGACGGTTTTGATCAGCGTCGATTTACCGGAACCCGACGGGCCGCAAACTACCACCACCTCGCCCTTTTTCACTTCGGTGGAGCAGTCGGTCAACACCTGAAAGTGGCCATACCATTTCGAAACATTTTTCAGGGAAATCATTAGACGGTCCTTTTCTTCAGCCAGCTGACCAACAGCGAAGCACTCAAACTGATAACAAAATAGACAGCGCCAGCAAACAGGATCATCTCGACCTGCGTACCGTCACGCTCGCCAATCGTGGAGGCCGTGCGGAAGAAATCCGCCAGGCTCAGGACATACACTAACGAGGTGTCCTGGAATAAGACGATGCCCTGGGTAAGCAGCAGCGGCACCATGGCGCGAAACGCCTGCGGCAGAATAATCAGCTTCATCGACTGCCAGTGCGTCATGCCGAGCGCCAGCGCCGCGCTTGACTGCCCGCGGGAGATACTCTGGATCCCGGCGCGGATAATCTCCGAGTAATACGCCGCCTCAAACATTGAGAAGGCGACCATCGCGGAGATAAGCCGGATATCGGTTTTCGGCGACAGGCCCAGCACGTTTTGCAGGAAACCTGGCACGATCAGATAGAACCACAGCAGCACCATCACCAGCGGAATCGAGCGGAAGACATTAACGTAGCTTTTGGCGAACCAGCGCAGCGGCGCGAAGGTCGACAGACGCATCACCGCCAGCAGCGTGCCCCAAACGATACCGAACACAATAGCGATGGCGGTGATTTTCAGTGTCACCAGCAATCCCGCCCACAGATAAGGCAGGGAAGGGACGATAGAACTCCAGTCAAACTCATACATCGTTATTTGCCTCCCATATTGCCCGGCAGGCGGATTTTGCGTTCAACCAGGTTCATCACCAGCATAATCACGGCGTTAATTACCACGTAAGCGAGGGTAATGGCGGTAAAAGATTCCCATGCGTGGGCGGAGTAATCGAGCAGCTTGCCCGCCTGCGCCGCCATATCGACCAGTCCAATGGTCGAGGCGATGGCCGAGTTTTTCACCAGGTTCATCATTTCCGAGGTCATTGGCGGGACGATCACGCGGTACGCATTCGGCAGCAGCACGTAGCGGTAGGTTTGCGGCAGCGTCAGGCCCATCGCCAGCCCGGCATTTTTCTGCCCGCGCGGCAGCGACTGGATCGCGGCGCGCACCTGCTCGCAGACGCGAGCGGCAGTAAACAGACCAAGGCAGACCATCGACGAGAGGAAGAACTGGATATTGGGATCCAGCTCCGCCTTAAACCACATGCCGATATCTTCCGGTAGCAGCTCCGGCACCACGAGATACCAGGTAAAGAACTGCACAATTAGCGGCACGTTACGGAACAGTTCCACATATAAGGTGCCGATCCCGGAGAGGAAGCGGTTGGGAACGGTGCGCAGGATGCCAAACAGAGAGCCGACCAGGAATGCGATGATCCAGGCCGTCACCGACAACGCGATGGTGACCTGAAAACCGCTCCATAACCAGCCAAGATAGGTGGTGTTGCCGAACGGGGCCTGTTGCAGGAATATTCCCCAGTTCCAGTCTATGGACATAAATCTACTCCAGAAAAAAAAGGGTAGCAGCGCTACCCTCGAAGATTGTGTGAAGTGCGAATGTTCACGCTGAGTGGGGAACGGCCACTCAACGCATAGTCTGTCCGTGCAGCTTCGACAATCGAGAGGGCAGGTAAACCCGCCCCTAATGGTTTTAATTAGTTCAGAGCTTTGTCATTCGGTTCTTTGAACAGCGCTTTCATGTCGTCAGAAAGATCGAAGTTCAGGTTCATGTTTTTCGGTGGAATCGGGTTTTTAAACCACTTGGTGAACGATTTTTCCGCCGCGCCGGAGGTCTGGTACTGCGCGATGGTCTCATCCATCAGCTTTTTAAATTCCGGGTCGTTTTTGCGCAGCATACAGCCGTAAGCTTCTTTCGACTGCGGGGTGCCGACAATCTCCCAGTTATCCGGTTTCTTCGCCTTCGCGCGCTCACCGGCCAGCAGGGCATCATCCATCATAAAGGCTACCGCGCGGCCGCTCTCCAGCGTACGGAAGGAGTCGCCGTGATCTTTCGCACTGATGATGCGCATATCCATCTTCTTCTCGTCGTTCAGCTTGTTAAGCAGGATCTCGGAGGTGGTGCCGGAGGTCACAACCACGGCTTTGCCTTTCAGGTCGGCGAAATCTTTGATCGGGCCGCCTTTTTTGGTCAGCAGTCGGGTGCCGACCACGAAAATGGTGTCAGAGAAGGCCGCCTGTTTCTGGCGCTCGACGTTGTTGGTGGTGGAACCACACTCAAAGTCGAAGGTGCCGTTTTGCAGCAGCGGAATGCGGTTCTGCGAGGTGACAGGGATCAGCTTAACGGCCAGATCCGGCTTGTTGAGCTTCTTCTTCACCGCTTCAACGATAGCGTTGGAGTAGTCTTGTGAATAACCGACAACTTTCTGTGTGTTGTCGTAATAGGAGAACGGTACGGAAGATTCACGGTGACCGACGACGATAACGCCGTTTTTGGCAATTTTATCCAGCGTCGATTGCTGAGCCGCTGCGTCGGCAGGCTTCGCCTCTTCGGCGTGTGCCAGACCGGCGGACAGTCCCATCACCAGCATGGCGGCGGCCAGTTTACGTAATTGCATATCCAGACTCCTTTATCGTCAGTGCGTAAAGCACAGTGATACCCGTTGTGTTGTTGTTATGTGCTGCTACATATTCGTGCAGTGTCGTGTGTGTTTGTTACATTTAGTCTGGCTTAATGTAAAGAATTTGCTGCGGTATTGTTTATTTTTGCGAGGCGCGCCGCACCGTTTAGAGGCAAAAATCTCACATTGCACCAGAATAGTGCTGCGACCGATCCCCGCCGGTGCGACCCGTTTACGCACGGGCAGATTTGGTCGTCACGGGGTAGATATAAGCAAGCAGCATGCCAGTTTGGTGGATGCAGAAGAAATTGCCGGATGGCGGCTTACGCCTTATCCGGCCTACGGGGAAGTGCGAAGTTTTGTAGGCCGGATAAGCACAGCGCCATCCGGCAAAGGTATGAGGTCGCTGCCGGATGGCGGCTTGCGCCTTATTCGGCCTACGGGGAAGTACGAAGTTTTGTAGGCCGGATAAGCGCAGCGCCATCCGGCAATCAGCGGCGAAAAATTAACGGCGGCGCTGACGCAGGCTCATCACCAGCGCGGCAAAGCCCAGCAGAACCGTGATAATCCACACCGGCCAGTTACCCATTCGCGCATACGGCGTCAATCCGCTGGTGGGCGTTACTTTCGCCGTCAGCACCTCGCGGGTGAACTGCGGCAGCATCGCCTGGATCTCCCCCTGCGGTCCAATCACGGCGGTAATGCCATTATTGGTGCTGCGCAGCAGCGGGCGCGCCAGCTCCAGCGAACGCATACGCGCCATCTGGAAGTGCTGCCATGGCCCAATCGATTTCCCAAACCAGGCATCGTTGGAGATGGTCAGCAGGAAGTCGGTGTCCGGGCGGAAATTATCCCGCACCTGCTCGCCGAGGATAATCTCGTAGCAGATCGCCGCTGTCAGCTTTAACCCATGAGCCGAAAGCGGTGCCTGCACATAAGGCCCGCGGCTAAAGGAGGACATTGGCAAATCGAAGAAGGGCGCGAGTGGTCGCAGAATCGACTCCAGCGGCACAAACTCGCCAAACGGCACGAGGTGGTTTTTGTTGTAGCGATCCGTTGAGCGATAGCTATACGGACTACCGGTTCCCAGCGTAATCGCCGTGTTGTAGGTGTCGTAGCGATTCTGCTGATTGAGGCGCGCATCGACAATACCGGTAATCAGCGTGGCATTGTTCGCCCGCAAGGTTTTATCCATCTGGTTGAGAAAACCCTGCTGGTTAATCTCCAGATCCGGAATCGCCGACTCCGGCCAGATAATCAGCTGCGATTTGCCCAGCACCTGCTCTGTCGCTCCGGCGTAAATCTTCAGCGTATTGAGCAACTCACCCGCGTCCCACTTCATTGACTGCGGAATATTGCCCTGCACCATCGTCACCTGGGTGGTGCGATCCGGCAGCAGCTGATACCACTGAATAAAACGCAGCGGGAAGGGGAGGGCGAAGAGCACAACCGCCGCCACCAGCGGACGCCAGTGACGGGTTGCCAGCGCCAGCACCAGCAGGCCGCTCACTACCATCAGCAGGATGTTAATCGACTCGACGCCGAGCACCGGTGCCAGGCCTTTTAGCGGGCCATCAATCTGACTGTAGCCAAACTGCAGCCACGGGAAGCCGGTCAGCACCCAGCCGCGCAGAAACTCGGTGATCTGCCACACGACCGGCGCGGCAACCGCTACGCGCAGCCAGCTGGTTTTTGGCCACAGGCGCGCGAGCAGGCCGGCAAACAGGCCGGTATAGAGCGACAGATAAGCCGCCAACAGCACGACGATAAAGACGTTGATGGGGCCAGGCATGCCGCCAAACTGCGCGATGCTGACATAGACCCAGTGCACGCCGCTACCAAACAGGCCAAGCCCCCAGGCATAGCCAATCCAGGCAGCCTGTAACGGACGGCGGTTAAGGGTTAAGCCCTGCAGACCCATCAGGGAGAGAAGCGCGGCGGGCCAGAGGTCATAAGGTGAAAAAGCCAGCGTTCCGCTGGCTCCGAACAGTAACGCCAGCAGCATACGGACGCGCTGGCGCTCAAACAAGGCGGCAAATACCATTTACATTACTCATCCAGTTTCGGTTGCGGAGAATCATCCGGCATTCTGACATGGACCTGAATAATACGTCGACTGTCTGCCATAGCGACTTTGAATTGGTAACCATCAATGTCGATAGATTCGCCGCGCGCGGGAAGGTGACCAAACGCCTGCATCACCAGACCGCCAATGGTATCGACCTCTTCATCGCTGAAGTGGGTACCGAAGGTGTCGTTAAAGTCTTCAATCGGCGCCAGCGCGCGCACCGTCCAGGTGTGACGGCTTAGCTGACGGAAATCGATATCCTCTTCTTCGTCATACTCATCTTCGATTTCGCCGACGATCAGCTCAAGAATATCTTCGATAGTGACCAGACCGGAGACACCACCAAACTCATCAATAACGATAGCCATGTGGTAGCGCTGGGAACGGAACTCTTTGAGCATGCGGTCAACGCGCTTGCTCTCCGGTACCACCACTGCCGGGCGTAACACTTTTTCCATGCTGAATGCTTCGGCATCGCTGCGCATAAACGGCAGCAGATCCTTAGCCATCAGAATCCCTTCGATGTGATCTTTGTCTTCGCTAATGACCGGGAAACGCGAGTGGGCGGACTCGATAATGACATCGAGACACTCGTCCAGCGTCTGGTTGCGTTTCAGGGTGATCATTTGTGAACGGGGGATCATGATGTCGCGTACGCGCTGGTCCGCAATATCCATCACCCCTTCGAGCATGTCGCGCGTATCTTCATCGATAAGCTCGTTCTGCCCGGAGTCTCGGATCAGAGCCAGTAATTCATCACGGTTTTTCGGTTCGCCGTGAAAGAGCTGGCTGAGTAAAAGGGAGAAGAATCCCTTTTTGCTGGTGGTGTTGTCGCTACTGTGTGAGTTATCGTCGCTCATGGCGTCGTGTGGGTTCTCATGTTGGTTGAATTGTCGCTCGTCACGCGTAAACTCAGCGCCGGACGGCATTTTGTGCCAATGCGCCAGCGAACTGGCGCACAGACTACTCCTTCTCGGAAATGTACGGATCCTCATAGCCCAGAGCAAGCATTATCTCTGTCTCGATCCCTTCCATCTCTTCCGCTTCCTCATCCTCGATATGGTCATACCCCAGCAGGTGTAAGCTGCCGTGGATCACCATATGCGCCCAGTGGGCTTCGAGGGGTTTAACCTGTTCGAGCGCTTCCTGCTCAACCACCTGGCGGCAGATGATCAGATCGCCCAGCAGCGGCATTTCGATGCCGGGCGGCGCTTCGAACGGGAAAGAGAGCACGTTGGTCGGCTTATCTTTCCCGCGATAGGTCAGGTTCAGCTCGTGGCTCTCTGCGCTGTCGACCAGACGAATAGTCACTTCCGCTTCCGGTTGGAACTGCGGGATCACCGCATCCAGCCACGCCTGAAACTGCGCTTCATCCGGCAGGCCGGTGTTATCTTCGCAGGCCAGCTGTAAATCGAGGATCACCTGACTCATTTCTGCTCCTGATCCTGGGCTTCGCGCTTACGCTCGGCGGCCAGTTCTGCTTTCCGTTTCTGCTCCGCTTCTTCCCAGGCTTCATAAGCGATAACAATGCGTGCCACCACCGGGTGGCGCACCACGTCTTCGCTGTGGAAGAAGTTAAAGCTGATCTCATCGACATTTCCCAGCACTTCGATAGCATGGCGCAGACCCGATTTGGTGCTGCGCGGCAGGTCAATCTGCGTGACGTCGCCGGTGATCACCGCTTTTGAGTTGAAGCCGATACGCGTCAGGAACATCTTCATCTGTTCGATGGTGGTGTTCTGGCTCTCATCGAGAATGATAAAGGCATCATTCAGGGTGCGACCGCGCATATAGGCGAGGGGGGCAACCTCAATGACGTTGCGCTCCATCAGCTTCTCAACGCGCTCGAAGCCAAGCATCTCAAACAGCGCGTCATAGAGCGGGCGCAGGTAAGGGTCGACCTTCTGGCTGAGATCGCCGGGCAGGAAGCCGAGCTTTTCACCCGCTTCCACCGCCGGGCGGGTCAGCAGAATGCGACGTACTTCCTGGCGCTCAAGCGCATCCACGGCGGCTGCGACCGCGAGGTAGGTTTTACCCGTACCCGCCGGGCCAACGCCGAAGGTGATGTCATGATCGAGCACGTTAGCGATGTACTGCGCCTGGTTCGGCGTGCGTGGCTTGATAACGCCGCGCTTGGTCTTGATGTTGACCGCTTTACCGTACTCCGGCACGCTCTCGGCGCTCTGCTCCAGCACGCGCGCTTCTTTGATCGCGAGATGGATCTGGTTCGGCTCGATGTCCTGGGTCTGACCGCGCATCGGCGCAGTGTCGACATACAGCGTGTGCAGAATATCGGCAGCCGCATTGACGCAAATTTCGCGTCCGGTGAGTTTGAAGTGATTATCGCGGCGGTTGATTTCGATGCCCAGTCGCCGCTCCAGTTGTTTGATGTTGTCGTCAAACGGGCCGCACAGACTTAGCAGACGTGCGTTGTCCGCTGGCTCAAGGGTGATTTCACGCGTATCTATGTTCAAACTGTTCCTCTTTGATATGTGTCGCCGTCGCGACCCTCTGGCAAGTATTTACGTCAACGCCAGAAGTCGCAAGCATCAGACAGCATGTTGGGGTGATTGCGGGGAAAAGCAAGGCCTGCCAGAAATGGCAGGCCTGAGGTTTTACGGCTGATACGTGCCTACGCCAAGCTCATTCTCTTTACGGGTACGGGCGATGACCGAGGCCGGGGATTCTGCAACGCGCAGTCCCATCTCCTCTTCGGTGCGCACCAGTACGCCGCGCAGGGAGTTGGTATAAACATCCACAATCTCGACGTCGACAAACTTGCCGATCATCTCCGGCGTGCCTTCGAAGTTCACCACGCGGTTGTTCTCGGTACGACCGGACAACTCCATGATGCTCTTACGCGAGGTACCTTCCACCAGAATACGCTGCGTGGTGCCCAGCATGCGGCGGCTCCAGGCCATCGCCTGCTGGTTAATGCGGTCTTGCAGGATATAGAGACGCTGTTTTTTCTCTTCATCCGGCACGTCGTCAACCATATCGGCAGCCGGGGTGCCCGGACGCGCAGAGAAGATAAAGCTATAGCTCATGTCGAAATTGACATCGGCAATCAGCTTCATGGTCTTCTCAAAATCATCAGTGGTTTCGCCCGGGAAGCCGACGATAAAGTCAGAGCTGATCTGAATATCGGGACGCGCCTCGCGCAGCTTACGAATGATCGCTTTATACTCCAGCGCGGTGTGGGTGCGCCCCATCAGGTTCAGCACGCGGTCGGAACCGCTCTGCACCGGCAGGTGCAGGAAGCTCACCAGCTCCGGCGTATCGCGATAGACATCAACGATATCGTCGGTGAACTCAATCGGGTGGCTGGTGGTAAAGCGGATACGGTCGATGCCGTCAATCGCGGCGACCAGGCGCAGCAGATCGGCAAAGGTGCCGGTTGTGCCATCATAGTTTTCACCGCGCCAGGCGTTGACGTTCTGGCCAAGCAGGTTCACTTCACGCACGCCCTGCGCCGCCAGTTGGGCGATCTCAAACAGGATGTCGTCGGAAGGACGGCTCACCTCTTCGCCGCGGGTGTAAGGCACCACGCAGTAGGTGCAATATTTGTTGCACCCTTCCATGATCGAGACAAAGGCGGTCGGGCCTTCGGCGCGCGGTTCCGGCAGACGATCGAATTTTTCAATCTCCGGGAAGCTGATATCGACGACCGGGCTGCGATTGCCGCGCACGGAGTTGATCATCTCCGGCAGACGGTGCAGGGTTTGCGGCCCGAAAATGATGTCGACATAGTGGGCGCGCTGGCGAATGTGATCGCCCTCCTGCGAGGCCACGCAGCCGCCGACGCCAATAATCAGCTCCGGGTTTTTCTCTTTCAGCAGCTTCCAGCGACCCAGCTGATGGAAAACTTTCTCCTGGGCTTTTTCGCGGATTGAGCAGGTATTGAGCAGCAGCACATCCGCTTCTTCCGCAACCTCGGTCAGTTGATAGCCGTGGGTGGCATCCAGCAGATCGGCCATCTTTGATGAATCATATTCGTTCATCTGACAGCCCCAGGTTTTAATATGGAGTTTTTTTGTCATCGACTTGCTCTTGCGTAAGTTCGTATACCCGGAGTATGACGGGTATAAGCCAGGATTGCAGGCCGCGTATTGTAATGCTTTGGTTGCGCCCTGACCAGTATGACGGTTGGCGGGGCGGCAAGAGCGCAAAAATCCGGTAGACTTAGGCCATTCATCTAAAAGGACACTTCGCCATGACAAATCACTCCACAGAGGCCGCTATTGTTGGCGGCGGTATGGTCGGCGGGGCGCTGGCATTAGGGCTGGCGCAACAGGGTTTTGCCGTTACGGTGATCGATAAACAGATCCCAGCCCCCTTTGATGCCAGCGCGCCACCGGATGTGCGCATCTCGGCGATCAGCGCCGCCTCGGTCGAGCTGCTGCGCGGATTGGGCGTCTGGGAGAGCATCGAAGCGATGCGTTGCCACCCCTACCGACAGCTGGAGACGTGGGAGTGGGAAAACGCGCATGTGCTGTTTGACGCCCGCGAGCTGAAGCTGCCGCTGCTCGGGTATATGGTGGAAAACAGCGTTCTGCAGTACGCCCTATGGCAAGCGTTGCAGGCGCATCCGCAGGTGACGCTGAGCACCGGGACGCTGAGCGGGCGTGAAGCCAGTGATGAGAGGCAAACCATTCGTTTTGAAAATGGCGATACGTTAACGGCGCAGCTGCTGATTGGTGCGGATGGTGCCAACTCCTGGGTGCGTCAGTCGGCCGGGATCGGGATTCACGCCTGGCAATATGATCAATCCTGCATGCTGATAAGCGTCGAGTGTGAGCAGGAGGCGGGCGAGTCGACCTGGCAGCACTTTACGCCGAACGGGCCGCACGCCTTTTTACCGCTTTATGATCGCTGGGCGTCGCTGGTTTGGTACGACAAGCCTGCGCGCATCCGCCAGTTGCAAACCCTGTCAATGACGCAGCTGGAGCAGGAGATCGCCCGCAACTTTCCGCCGCGGCTGGGGCGCGTTAAAGCGGTCTCTGCGGCGTCGTTCCCGCTGGTGCGTCGCCATGCGCTGCAATATGTGCAGTCGGGGCTGGCGCTGGTGGGCGATGCGGCGCACACCATTCATCCGCTGGCAGGGCAGGGTGTCAATCTTGGTTATCGTGATGTTGATGCGCTGCTGGATGTGCTGTCGCGCGCCCGCAGCCACGGCGAAGCCTGGTCCAGCCGTGAGGTGCTGCAACGCTACCAGACGCGGCGCAGGGCGGATAACTTCATTATGCAGAGCGGGATGGATCTCTTTTATGCCGGGTTCAGTAACGATCTTGGCCCGCTGCGCGTGTTACGCAATATTGGCCTGATGGCGGCAGAGCGCGCCGGAGGGTTGAAACGCCAGGCGCTGAAATACGCCTTAGGCCTGTAAGAAAGCGCGAGCGACAGGTCGCTCGCGCACACTGTTACGGCACCGCGAGCATCCTGTCGAGTGCCGTCTTCACCTGTTTGTTGTCAACGAAATAGGCCTGATAGCCCGTCGTCGCGTCAATCTCCTGCAACGCCCATTTTCCTGCATGCACGTCACTGATGGCGCGCGCTGTGCGATAGAGCGGTATCAGCAGCAGAACCAGCATGGCGCCCGCCGCCAGGCCTTCATAACTCACCAGCGGATTGGCGCGAGCCTGGTCGATCAGCATAGCGATGGCCGCGAGTTGGATCAGCGCTCTGGCGATAAAACCGCGCATAAAAAACTGGCGCAGCCGTTCAGGCGTGGGAAAGCAGGGATTTTTCAGCGAGGCGCGCTTCTCATGCACCGGGATCCCCTGCACGTAGACCATCCACTCCTCGCGCTCTTTCATCAGTGTCGCCTTGCCGTTCTCGCTCAGGATATGCAGGCGCATCGAGACCAGCACCGGAAACAGCAGCCCGATAACCAGAAAATAGAGGATTGGCGCGGTCAGGCCGAGGAATGTTGCGGCAATAACCGCGAACACCAGCAGCAGGTGATAGGGGGAGTAAAACCACAGAGCCGTAGTTTGATAATTCATGGTGCGCACCCGACGGGAGGAAGATGGCTCAAATTAGCATGCCATTCAGGCGTTTAACAGCTACTGATTGTCAGGAGGCAGAAAACAAAAAAGCCCGCCGAAGCGAGCTTTTTTGTTTTGATTGGCTGGGGTACGAGGATTCGAACCTCGGAATGGTGGAATCAGAATCCACTGCCTTACCGCTTGGCGATACCCCAAAAGTGCGTTTGCCTAAGCAAGCGTCTTTGAAGTTGGCTGGGGTACGAGGATTCGAACCTCGGAATGGTGGAATCAGAATCCACTGCCTTACCGCTTGGCGATACCCCAACAAATCTTTTTCGGTTTAATGCCTGAGCATTACGCCTTGAATATGGTGGCTACGACGGGAATCGAACCTGTGACCCCAGCATTATGAGTGCTGTGCTCTAACCAGCTGAGCTACGTAGCCAAATTTTACTGCTTACCCAGTCATCGACTGGCTGGGGTACCTGGATTCGAACCAGGGAATGCCGGTATCAAAAACCGGTGCCTTACCGCTTGGCGATACCCCAACGACTAACGCGTTAAAACGCAGGAGTCGAAGAAGAGATGGCTGGGGTACCTGGATTCGAACCAGGGAATGCCGGTATCAAAAACCGGTGCCTTACCGCTTGGCGATACCCCATCCGTGCAACGCTTCTTTGGGAATGGTGCGGGAGGCGAGACTTGAACTCGCACACCTTGCGGCGCCAGAACCTAAATCTGGTGCGTCTACCAATTTCGCCACTCCCGCAAAAAAAGATGGTGGCTACGACGGGAATCGAACCTGTGACCCCAGCATTATGAGTGCTGTGCTCTAACCAGCTGAGCTACGTAGCCATCTTTTTTTCGCGTTACCTTATCGGCGTTGCGGGGCGCATTATGCGTATTGAGCCTGAGAGCGTCAACACCTTTTTCATCGAAAATTGCCGGAATGTGACTGTTTGGTTAGGTTGCGAACAGCATGTTGCTTTATTCAACAAAAAACGATTTTCTGCGTGAAATCAGCCACACAAAAACAACAGGCCCCGCAGGGCCTGTATGCATAACCATCGCTCATCAGTAGGCTGACTGGTGCACACCGATTGCGCGGCCCGATGGATCGTTCATGGTTTTGAACGCTTCGTCCCATTCGAACGCTTTAGCCGATGAGCAGGCCACGGACGGACCGCCCGGCACGCACTCGGCGGCGCTGGCTACCGGGAAGAGCTCTTCAAAGATTTCACGGTACAGATAAGCCTCTTTCGACGAAGGTGTGTTGTACGGGAAGCGGTAGCTGGCGGTCGCCAGTTGCTGATCCGTCACCTGCTGCGCCGCCACCTCTTTCAGGGTGTCGATCCAGCTGTAGCCCACGCCGTCGGAGAACTGCTCTTTCTGACGCCATGCCACGCTTGCCGGCAGATAAGATTCAAAACATTCGCGCAGGATATGTTTTTCCATCTTACCGTTGCTGCCGCACATCTTATCCTGCGGGTTAATGCGCATCGCCACATCGAGGAAGTTCTTATCGAGGAACGGTACGCGCGCTTCCACGCCCCAGGCGGACATCGCTTTGTTGGCGCGGGCGCAGTCAAACATATGCAACGCCTGCAGTTTACGCACCGTCTCTTCGTGCAGCTCTTTAGCGTCCGGCGCTTTATGGAAGTAGAGGTAGCCGCCGAAGACTTCGTCAGAACCCTCACCGGAGAGCACCATTTTGATGCCCATCGCTTTGATTTTGCGCGACATCAGATACATCGGCGTCGAGGCGCGAATGGTAGTCACGTCATAAGTTTCAATGTGATAGATCACATCGCGGATCGCATCCAGACCTTCCTGCACGGTGAAGTGAATTTCATGGTGCACGGTGCCAAGGTGGTTCGCCACTTCCTGCGCCGCTTTCAGATCCGGCGCGCCTTTCAGGCCGACGGCGAAAGAGTGCAGCTGCGGCCACCAGGCTTCTGATTTCTCCTGGTCTTCCACGCGGCGGGCAGCGAATTTTTTGGTGATCGCAGAGATAACCGAGGAGTCCAGCCCGCCGGAGAGCAGCACGCCGTAGGGCACGTCGGACATCAGGTGGCTCTTCACCGCATCTTCCAGCGCCTGGCGCAGCGCCTCTTTGTCGGTAACGTTATCTTTTACGGCGTCATAAGAGAACCAGTCGCGCTGATAGTAGGAGCGGATTTCGCCCTCTTTGCTCCACAGATAGCTGCCTGCCGGGAACTCTTTAATGGTGCGGCAAACCGGCACCAGCGCCTTCATTTCAGAGGCGACATAAAGGTTGCCGTGTTCGTCATGACCCATATAGAGCGGGATGATGCCGATATGGTCGCGGCCAATCAGGTAAGCATCCTGTTCACTGTCGTAAAGTACGAAGGCAAACATGCCCTGTAATTCGTCGAGGAAGGCTGGCCCTTTTTCCTGGTAGAGCGCGAGGATCACTTCGCAGTCGGAGCCAGTCTGGAAGGCGTAGCGGTCGCCGTACTCTGCGCGCAGCGCCTGGTGGTTATAAATTTCACCGTTAACGGCCAGCGCATGTGTTTTTTGTTGGTTATAGAGCGGTTGCGCACCGGCGTTGACGTCGACAATCGACAGACGCTCATGGGAGAGAATCGCTTTGTCACTGGCAAAAACGCCGGACCAGTCCGGGCCGCGGTGGCGCATCAGACGGGATAATTCCAGCGCTTTTTTACGTAATTCGCCTGCGTCGGTTTTGATATCCAGTACGCCAAAAATTGAACACATAGACTTCTCCGTTAACCTTGAGGGCATTGCTGTAATGTTGTGTGCTTATAGCCAAAATGCCGCAAAAGACGGGCTGGGCGCAAGCCTTTTAGCCGCAGGAAATGAAAAAGTGCAACGGTGATTGAGGAATGCTGAAAATTGCGTATGTATTGCGCTGGTTTATTGATGATTATTCAAAATTAAGCGCTGTTTATTAAACGAAGCGGGTTTTTGTTGCGGCAAAAATAAAAAACCACGCCCAAAGGCGTGGTTACGTTCAGATCACATCAATTTCGGCGACCGAAGGGTAAATCCACGATGGCCGGAACGGCATGCTGTCGATATCGTCGAGCCGCGAGACGCCGGAGAGCACCAGAATGGTCTCCAGACCGGCCTGGAAGCCGGCCAGAATATCGGTGCGCAGGTTATCGCCAACAATCACCGTCTGCTCCGAGTGCGCCTGCATGGTGTTCAGCGCGGCGCGAATGATCCACGGGCTCGGTTTGCCAACGTAAAAGGGCTTTCGGCCGGAGATCTTCTCAATACCCGCGCAGAGCGCGCCGCAGGCAGGGTAGAAGCCGCGGCCGTGCGTGTCCGGGTTGGTCGCGATAAAGCGCGCGCCGTTGGCGACGAAGAAGGCCGCGCGGTGCATCATCTCCCAGTTATAGGAGCGGGTTTCGCCGACGATGACAAAATCCGGGTTAATGTCGGTAATGGTAAAGCCAGCTTTATAAAGCTCATGAATCAGTGCACCTTCGCCGACGACATAGGCTTTTTTCCCCTCCTGGCGCTTGAGGAAGTCCGCTGTTGCCATCGCCGAGGTGTAAAAGACGCTGGCGGGCACATCGATTCCCGCCGAGGCAAAGCGGTTAGCCAGATCCTGACCGGTCTGAGAAGGGTAGTTAGTCAGCAATACCAGCGGCATCTCTTTCTCAAGGATGCGGGTAACAAATTCGGCAGCGCCGGGAACGGCAACATTATCGTGCATCAGCACGCCATCAATATCGCAGATTACATTCTGAATGGTCATGGAGTGTCCGGATAAAAAAATAAGTGTTAACTATAAACCCTGTCAGTTTTCCAGCAACCGCTGTAGCAGCAGACCGTTCAGCATCGCCCGTTTCACCAGCGCGAAGGCGCCAATCGCAGAGCGGTGATCGAGGGTGGAGGGCACAACCGGCAGATTTTTGCGAAACGCCTTCAGTGACTGCGTATTGATACAGGCTTCAATGGCGGGCAGCAGGATTTTTTCCGCTTCAACGATCTCACCGGCGATAACCACTTTTTGTGGGTTGAAGAGGTTAATGGCGATAGCGATGGTTTTGCCGAGGTGACGCCCGACATACTCAATCACTTCGCAGGCCAGCGCATCGCCTTTGTTGGCGGCTTTGCAGATGGCTTTGATTGAGCAATCCTCCTCTTTCAGGCGGCTCTGATAACCCTGCTGTAACAGATGGCGGACCCGCTGCTCAATAGCGGCATTGGCGGCAATCGTCTCCAGGCAACCAAAGTTACCGCAGTGGCAGCGCTCGCCGAGAGGTTCCACCTGCACGTGACCAATTTCGCCGACATTACCGTTGCGACCGATAAAGATACGACCGCTGGAGATGATCCCGGCACCAGTGCCGCGGTGCACGCGCACCAGAATGGAGTCTTCACAATCCTGGCTTGCGCCAAAATAGTGCTCGGCCAGCGCCAGGCTACGGATATCGTGACCGACGAAGCAGGTCAATTTAAAGCGTTTTTCCAGCGCCTCAACCAGCGCCCAGTTTTCCACCTGAATATGCGGCATATAGCGGATCACGCCGCTTTCTGGATCGACCAGCCCCGGCAGGATCACCGAAATGGCGATCAGCTCGCGGATTTTACGCTGATTGGCATCGATAAACTGGCTGATGGTATTGAGCAGGGCGTGCTCCAGCGTCTCCTGCGTGCGCTCCGGCAGCGGGTAGTGCTCTTCCGCCAGCACTTTGCTGCTCAGATCGTAGAGCGTAAGGGTGGTGTCGGTGCGCCCGAGGCGCACGCCGATAGCCTGGAAATGGCGGGTTTCGGTAATGATGGAGATAGCGCGGCGGCCCCCGGTGGAGGCCTGCTGATCGACTTCTTTGATCAGCCCGCGTTCAATCAGCTGACGCGTGATTTTTGTCACGCTGGCGGGAGCAAGCTGGCTCTGCTCGGCAATCTGTATGCGTGAGATGGGGCCGTGTTGGTCAATCAGGCGGTAAACCGCCGCACTGTTAAGCTGTTTTACGAGGTCAACGTTACCAATTTGAGCTTGTCCGCCTGATGTCATACCGTCTCTTTATGCAGTGGCGACCTCGTTACCATTAACGATGGTCTTGATAATTTCATAATCACGCGTAAATGCGGTCAGGTTCGCCACCTTGCCTGCGGCGAGAGTGCCCAGCTTTTTGTCAACGCCAATGGCGCGAGCCGGGTAGAGCGTGGCCATACGCAGCGCTTCATCGAGCGCAATACCGACATGCTCGACCAGGTTACGCACCCCTTCGATCATCGTCAGGGCCGAGCCGCTCAGCGTTCCGTTTTCATCTACGCACAATCCATTCCGGTAGTATATTGTTTTGCCAGCAAAAATGAACTGATCAATCTGTGCACCTGCGGGTGCGGTTGCATCGGTAACCAGACAGAGCTTGTCCCCCTTCAGCCGCTTCGCATTGCGAATATTAACGTAGTCGACATGCAACCCATCGGCAATCACGCCACAGTAAACATCTGTGTCATCAAGCACTGCGCCCGCCAGGCCCGGCTCGCGTCCGGTGATGTACGGCATGGCATTATAGAGATGGGTAGCGAAGGTGATACCGGCGCGAAAACCGGCTTTCGCCTCGTTCAGCGTGGCGTTGGAGTGACCAGCGGAAACCACAATCCCCGCGTCGGCAAGCTTGCGGATCACGTCGCATCCCGCCACTTCCGGCGCTAAGGTGATTTTTGTGATCACATCCGCGTTTTGACATAAGAAATCGACCAGCGCAGCATCCGGTTTACGCACGAAGTCGGGATTGTGGGTCCCTTTCTTGATGATATTGAGCCACGGCCCTTCCAGATGCAGTCCCAGCGCCTGGTTCGGGTATTTTGCGAGGTAGTCGCGCATCACCTGCACGCCCTGCTTCATCAGGTCATCGCTGGTGGTAATCAGCGTCGGCAGGTAGCTGGTGCAGCCGGACTTCTCGTTAGCACGCTGCATGATCTCCAGCGTCTCAACGCTGACGGCCTCGGCGGTATCGTTAAACTGCACGCCGCCGCAGCCGTTGAGCTGCACATCAATAAAACCAGGGGCGAGGAGGGCACCATTCAGCGATCGTTGTTCAATATCCGCTGGTAGCTCAGCCTGTGGGCAAAGGCGTTCAATCAGGCCATCTGCTACAACGAGCGCATGGTCATCCAAAATTTCATGGCCGGTGAAGATTCGGCAATGGGTTAAAGCATACATAACAACCCCCGGTTAACGATGAGTGCCGCTCCGCAGTTGCCTGCGAAGCGGATACAGACTTACAGACCTTTAATATTTTCCGCTTCTAACTCGTTGAAGTATTTCAGCGTTTTGACTTTCAGCTCCATCGTGGACGGCTCGTCGCAGACGATAACCGCTTTCGGATGCAGCTGCAGGCAGCTGATGGTCCACATATGGTTGACGTTACCCTCAACGGCAGCCTGCAGCGCCTGCGCCTTGACGTTGCCCAGCACCAGAATCATCACCTCTTCGGCATCGAGCAGCGTGCCGACGCCAACTGTCAGGGCATATTTAGGCACCTGATTGACGTCGCCGTCGAAGAAGCGCGAGTTCGCTACGCGGGTATCGTGGGTCAACGTTTTAATACGGGTACGCGATGCCAGCGACGATGCCGGTTCGTTAAAAGCGATATGACCATCGTTGCCCACGCCGCCCATAAAGAGGTGAATTTTGCCGTAAGCGCGAATTTTTTCTTCGTAACGACGGCATTCTGCGTCAATATCGGGCGCGTTTCCATCGAGCAGGTTAATGTTTTCAGCAGGAATATCAACGTGATCGAAGAAATTACGGTGCATAAAGCTGTGGTAACTCTCCGGATGATCCTTCGCCAGGCCAACATATTCGTCCATGTTAAAGGTGACGACGTGTTTAAAGCTGACCTGGCCCGCTTTGTGCATTTCAACTAATGCTTTGTAGGCTGTAAGCGGTGTGCCGCCGGTTGGCAGGCCAAGCACAAAGGGCCGATCGGCGGTGGGGTTGAATGCGTTAATGCGGTTGACGATATGGCGGGCGGCCCATTTACCGACCTGTTCAGCTGTCGCCAGGGGAATCAGTCTCATTGTTCACCTCAAAGTTTAATGAAAAGCATTGGCGGTGCGCCTTCTGGCTCAGCGTTAAGCGTAACCTGGTTTCGTCATAAGAAGGGAGCGATCCGCTTTGATATTTTTGATCTTAAAATAAGTTTTTGTTGTTTGCCAGTATTGAGGATCGGTGATAACGATAGTTAGTGATTTTAATCACAGAAAATGCGTGTTTAATTTGCGAGGCGAATTAATTTTGCAGACACTTCGTTAGGTAGTGGAAAAACAGGCATCAGTTCAGGGTTCGTTGCACAATAAAAAACAACTGTTTCAGTGGGCTCACGTTGAGCTCATAGGGGGAATAAAGTGAGTATTTTAGGCTATTTACAGAAGGTTGGCCGCGCGCTGATGGTGCCGGTCGCCACGCTGCCCGCGGCAGCGATTTTAATGGGGGTCGGCTACTGGATTGACCCAGTTGGTTGGGGCGGTCAAAGCGCGCTGGCAGCGTTTTTCATCAAATCTGGCTCCGCCATTATCGAGAATATGGGCGTGCTGTTCGCGATTGGTGTCGCCTACGGCATGTCGAAAGATAAAGATGGCGCTGCGGCGCTGGCCGGCTTCGTCGGCTTCCTGGTGTTAACGACCCTCTGCTCGCCTGCCGCGGTGTCGATGATTCAAAAAATTCCGCTGGATCAGGTTCCCGCGGCCTTCGGCAAAATTCAAAACCAGTTTGTTGGTATCCTGGTCGGGATCATCGCCGCTGAGCTTTACAACCGCTTCAGCACCGTCGAACTGCCGAAAGCGCTCTCCTTCTTTAGCGGCCGCCGTCTGGTGCCGATCATCACCTCGTTTGTGATGATCGCTGTGGCCTTTATCATGATGTTTATCTGGCCGGTGGTCTTTAGTGGCCTGGTTAGCTTCGGTGAACATATTCAGAAACTCGGCTCCATCGGCGCGGGTGTTTACGCCTTCTTCAACCGTCTGCTGATCCCGGTCGGTCTGCATCACGCCCTGAACTCGGTCTTCTGGTTCGACGTGGCAGGTATTAACGATATCCCTAACTTCCTCGGCGGCGCGCAGTCTATCGAAGCCGGTAAAGCGACGGTGGGGATCACCGGGCGTTATCAGGCGGGCTTCTTCCCGATCATGATGTTCGGCTTGCCGGGTGCGGCGCTGGCGATCTATCAATGCGCGCGTCCTGAGAACAAAGCCAAAGTGCTCGGTATTATGATGGCCGGTGCTTTCGCCGCCTTCTTTACCGGCATCACCGAGCCGCTGGAATTCTCCTTCATGTTCGTGGCGCCAGTGCTGTATGTCATTCACGCCATTCTGACCGGTATCTCCGTCTATATCGCAGCCAGCATGCACTGGATTGCCGGTTTCGGCTTCAGCGCCGGGCTGGTGGATATGGTGCTCTCTTCGCGTAACCCGCTGGCGACTCAGTGGTGGATGCTGATCCCGCAGGGTCTGGTGTTCTTTGTTATCTACTACGTGGTATTCCGCTTCACCATCAAGCGATTCAACATGCTGACCCCGGGTCGTGAACTGGCCGTTGCCGGGGATGAAACCGATGGTCAGGATGTCAATATCAGCACGAATAGTGAGCAGGATGTCAGCGGCCTGGCGCGTCAGTACATTGCTGCCGTTGGCGGCTCGGCGAACCTGACCGTTATTGATGCCTGCATCACCCGTCTGCGTCTTAACGTGAATGACTCTTCCCTGGTCAACGAAACGATGGCGAAACGCCTGGGCGCAACCGGCGTGATTCGTCTCAATAAAACCAGCGTGCAGATTATTGTCGGCTTTGTGGCTGAGAAAATTGCCAACGCCATGAAAACGGCAGGGGATGTCCCGGCCGCAGCAAGCAGCAATGCAGCGCCGACTCAGGCAACACCAGCCGCCGCGGCAAAACCGCAGGCGGTGCCGAATTCAGTTGTGATTGCCGAACTTTTATCGCCGGTTACCGGTGAGGTGGTGGCGCTGGAGCAGGTGCCGGACGAAGCCTTTGCCAGCAAAGCGGTTGGCGATGGTGTGGCGGTAAAACCGACGGATAAAACCGTAGTTTCTCCGGCGGCCGGTACGATTGTGAAAATCTTCAATACCAACCATGCCTTCTGCCTGGAGACCGAAAAAGGTGCCGAGATCGTTGTCCATATGGGCATTGATACGGTTGCGCTGGGCGGTCAGGGCTTTACCCGTCTGGTTGAAGAGGGCGCGGAAGTGGTTGCCGGTCAACCGATCCTCGAAATGGATCTGGCGTACCTCAATGCCAATGCCCGCTCAATGATTAGCCCGGTTGTCGTCAGCAATATTGATGATTTCAGCGGCCTTGTCATTAAGGCGCAAGGCCATGTCGTTGCGGGTCAGACACCGTTGTACGAAATTAAAGGCTGATTGCTCCTGAGTCGGCACATTAGCCTTAAGCGGCGGGGGATCTCCTCCGCCGCTTTTTTTTACCCGTCGTTTAATCAGTGCCATACTGGCGCCGCTATTTTACAGAGGTGAATAATGAAAAGGATTTTATACGCGCTGGTGATGACGACGGCGCTTAGCGGCTGCATTCCACGTTACGCAACTATTCGCCCGCATTATGAAGTGGATGTGCGTAATCGCGACGGCAAACCCCTTACGAATGCGACGTTGTGGCTGCAGACTATACGTTTTCCGCCCACTATTCAGGATCCACCGGAGCCGTTTCATGCCGATGCCGAGGGGCATATCAAGGTTGAAAAACGCGCCAGATGGTCGCCAATTGTGTTCTGGATCCACGGTACAGAGCAGTTTGAATGGTCATGGTGTATCGAAGCGCCTGGATACCTGACTCGTGGAGGGGGAAGCGAGATAATAAATAGCCCGGTAATACTGACAAAAGCGGTCACAACAGAGCACTGTCGCCATGGCGACGAGCCTGAATACCTTTCCCCTGAGCATCAGTGATTTGTATAAGTAAAGGTTGTTTCCTGCGCCCTCTTATTAGATCATATGCCGTTATACGTTGTTTACGCCTTGAGGAACCTGTGATGAGTGAGGCTGAAGCCCGCCCGAGTAACTTTATCCGCCAGATCATTGATGAAGATCTGGCCAGTGGTAAACACACCACCGTCCATACCCGTTTTCCGCCGGAGCCGAACGGCTACCTGCACATCGGCCACGCGAAATCCATCTGCCTGAACTTCGGTATCGCACAGGATTACAACGGCCAGTGCAACCTGCGTTTCGATGATACCAACCCGGCAAAAGAAGATATCGAGTACGTTGAGTCAATCAAAAACGACGTGCAGTGGTTGGGCTTTCACTGGTCTGGCGACATCTGCTACTCCTCAGACTACTTCGATAAGCTGTATAGCTACGCGGTTGAACTGATCAACAAAGGCCTGGCCTATGTTGACGAGTTGACGGGCGACGAAATCCGCGAATACCGCGGCACGCTGACGCAGCCGGGTAAAAATAGCCCGTACCGCGATCGCAGCGTAGAAGAGAACCTGGCGCTGTTTGAAAAGATGCGTGCGGGTG
This sequence comes from Kosakonia sp. CCTCC M2018092, assembly GCF_003864115.1. NCBI lineage: Bacteria > Pseudomonadati > Pseudomonadota > Gammaproteobacteria > Enterobacterales > Enterobacteriaceae > Kosakonia > Kosakonia sp. CCTCC M2018092. Next base: position 3,318,515 of record NZ_CP034225.1, on the reverse strand, counting down.
GTTTTGAAGAGGGTAAGGCCTGTCTGCGTGCGAAAATCGATATGGCTTCGCCGTTTATCGTGATGCGCGACCCGGTTATCTACCGTATTAAATTTGCTGAACACCATCAGACCGGCAACAAGTGGTGCATCTACCCGATGTATGACTTTACCCACTGCATCAGCGATGCGCTGGAAGGGATCACCCACTCCCTCTGTACGCTGGAGTTCCAGGACAACCGTCGTCTGTATGACTGGGTGCTGGATAACATCACCATTCCGGTTCATCCGCGCCAGTACGAATTCTCGCGCCTGAATCTCGAATACACCGTGATGTCCAAGCGTAAGCTCAACCTGCTGGTGACCGACAAGCACGTCGAGGGGTGGGACGATCCGCGTATGCCGACCATCTCTGGCCTGCGCCGTCGTGGCTATACCGCTGCTTCTATCCGTGAATTCTGCAAGCGCATTGGTGTGACCAAGCAGGACAACACCATTGAAATGGCGTCGCTGGAATCCTGCATTCGTGAAGATCTCAACGAAAACGCGCCGCGCGCGATGGCGGTTATCGACCCGGTGAAACTGGTTATCGAAAACTACCCGCAGGGCAGCAGCGAAATCGTCACCATGCCGAACCATCCGAACAAGCCGGAGATGGGCACCCGTGAAGTGCCGTTCAGCGGTGAGATCTGGATCGATCGAGCTGATTTCCGCGAAGAAGCTAACAAGCAGTACAAGCGTCTGGTGCTCGGCAAAGAGGTGCGTCTGCGCAATGCGTATGTGATCAAAGCGGAACGCGTTGAGAAAGACGCCGAAGGCAACATCACCACCATTTTCTGCTCTTACGACGCCGAGACGCTGAGTAAAGATCCTGCCGATGGCCGCAAGGTTAAAGGCGTGATCCACTGGGTCAGCGCGCAGCATGCGCTGCCGGTTGAAATTCGTCTCTACGATCGTCTGTTCAGCGTGCCGAACCCGGGTGCAGCCGAGGATTTCCTCGCCACCATCAACCCGGAATCGCTGGTCATTAAGCAGGGTTTTGCCGAGCCATCGCTGAAAGAGGCGCAGGCGGGCAAAGCGTATCAGTTTGAGCGCGAAGGCTACTTCTGCCTCGATAGCCGCTATGCCACCGCGGACAAACTCGTGTTTAACCGCACGGTAGGCCTGCGTGATACCTGGGCAAAAATCGGCGACTGATTACATCAATCAGTGACCACTAATAAAAAACGCCGCTTCTTGCGGCGTTTTTTATTATTAACCTGCGCATTACAATTAATACATATTCGTGCCGAAAATTAATATCTTCCCTCTGTTGGTGTTCTGCTTTTTTTATTTCTCAAATGTTGCGGAAGCAGTAATCAGAATAGTGATAAAACCCTCTCGCTGATAAAGAATTAAATATCGACTGAATACAGACTGGTTATTTATTTGCGTGGTTTATGAAACGATATTTAATCCTCATTTAATTCTGTGCACTTCGTCATACTCCGTTATTTTTGCTTAAAAACACATTGATAATTCACAACGCGAAAAATAGGCTTTGTGCTGTTGTTTACTTAGGGAATATCTATAACAGACTTCCTGTTGTTAATTTTTATCGCCGCCGCGGCGGGGATTTTTACATTTAAAAGGAATCAATGTATGTGCGCGTTTGCAGGTAAACGGAGTTCGCTATCGCTGGCTATTGCCGCAGTTACCGCCATGTCAGGCCTGGCGCTTCCCGCGCAGGCGAAGGCAAGCGGTTTTATTGATGACTCAACGCTCACCGGCGGGATCTATTACTGGCAGCGTGAGCGCGACCGTAAAGATATTCTCGATAATAAATATAAAACGAACCTCTCTCACGCCACGTGGAATGCCAATCTGGATTTTCAATCAGGCTATGCGGCAGATATGTTTGGTGTAGATATCGCTGCCTTTACGGCGATTGAAATGGCGGAAAACGCTGATAGCGCTCACCCCAATGAAATTGCTTTCTCCGCCAGCAATAAAGCCTATAAAGAGCGCTGGTCCGGTGATAAGAGCGGCATCAGCCTCTATAAAGCCGCCACAAAATTCAAGTATGGCGATCTCTGGGCGCGCGCCGGTTATATTCAGCCCACCGGGCAGACGCTATTAGCGCCGCACTGGAGTTTTATGCCGGGCACCTACCAGGGCGCGGAAGCGGGCATTAATAACGACTATGGCGATGCTGGCGCGCTGAGCGTTTCGTATATGTGGGCCAATGGATATAAAGCGCCATGGCATATCGAGATGGATAAGTTCTGGCAAAACGACAGAGAGCACCGGGTCGATTATCTCCATTCGCTCGGCGCAAAATATGACTTCAAAAATAACCTCGTGCTGGAAGCTGCGTTTGGCCAGGCGCAGGGCTATGTCGATCAGTACTTTGCAAAAGCCAGCTACCAGCTTGATGTGGCAAACCAGCCGCTCAGCACCAGCTATCAGTTTTATGGTGCCCGCGACAAAGTCAGCGATCGCGGCATCAACGATCTTTACGATGGCACCGCCTGGCTGCAGGCGCTGACCTTCGGTTACACGGTCGGGCCACTCGCGCTGCGCCTCGAAGGAACATGGGTAAAAGCAGAAGGCCAGCAGGGCTACTTTTTGCAGCGCATGACGCCAACCTATGCCTCTTCCAATGGTCGTCTCGATATCTGGTGGGATAACCGCTCCGACTTCAATGCCAATGGCGAAAAAGCGCTCTTCCTGGGGGCGATGTACGATCTGGAGAGTTACAACCTGCCGGGCTTACAAATTGGGGCCTCTTACGCCTATGCCTGGGGCGCAAAACCGGCCGAAATGGCCGTGCCGGATGCGTGGTACTGCGCCGATTATCGTCTGAAAGAGTCCGCATATAGCCTGGATGCCATCTATACCCTGCAAGAGGGGCGCGCCAAAGGGACGATGTTTAAACTGCACTTTACCCAGTATGACAACCATTCCGCTATCCCGAGCTATGCCGGCGGCTACGGCAACATTTTCCAGGATGAGCGCGACGTGAAATTGATGGTCATCGCGCCGTTTACCCTTTTCTAATTAATTTGTTGCCGGGCATTGGCAACCTTAAGGAACAGAGAATGCATACAGCACGTTTAAGCCTGCTGGCGGGCGCAATCACAGCGCTGCTCGGCAGCGGCGCGGCACTGGCAAGCCAGAGCACGGTTGACGCCATCAGCCAGTTCAATCTGAACTACGCCGTAAAAGATAACTTTGCCGCACAGCATGGCGTTGATTGTGCGAAGCTCGGAGCAGACTGGGCCTCCTGCAACAAAGCGGTGATCACGCTCACCAACAAAGGCGAGGCGGTGACCGATAACGAGTGGGCGATCTACTTCCACAGTATTCGCCCCGTTCTGCAAGTCGCGAACCCGCAGTTCAAAGTGACCCATATCATGGGCGATCTGCATAAGCTTGAGCCAACCGAGCAATTTACTGGTTTTCCGGCGAATCAGTCCGTTGAGATCCCAATCATTAATGAGTACTGGCAACTCTTTATTACCGATGTGCTGCCGCGCTGGTATGTCACAGGTGAGGAAGCTACGCCAAAAACCATCGCCAATACTAATACGGAAGATCTTGCCCAGTTCGTCACACCGCTTGGCGAGCAGTGGCAGCGGACGCCGGACGATAAAAATATCCTGATGACCGCTGAAGCGCGCTTTGCGCAAAACAGCGATATCAAAGCGATGAACCTTGCCTCACTGCGCGGGCAGATTGTGCCGACGCCGCGCGAGGTAAAAATTTACGGTCGGGATATCGATCTCAGCCAGGGGGTGAAATTTGACCTTTCAGCGCTGATGCCTGATGCGCAAAACGCCATTAAAGCGCGCTTCGCCATGCTCGGCGTGGAAGAGGGGAGTTATCCGCTACGTACCGAAATTGTGCGTAGAGCGTTCAAGGGTGAGGAGGCGATCAACGGTGCCTATCAGCTGCGTATCAGTGATAAAGAGGCGGTGGTGACCGGTTTTGATCAGAGCGGCGTGTTCTATGGCCTGCAATCCCTGCTTTCGCTTCTCCCCGCGCAGGGGGCGATGACCATCCCCGTTCTGACGGCGAAAGATGCCCCGCGCTTCGACTATCGCGGTATTCATCTGGATGTCGGGCGTAATTTCCACAGCAAAGCGGCGGTGCTGCGCCTGCTGGAGCAGATGGCAGCTTACAAGCTGAATAAATTCCACTTCCATCTGACGGACGACGAAGGGTGGCGCATTGAAATCCCTGGGCTGCCAGAGCTGACCGATATTGGCAGCCAGCGCTGCCACGATCTGAGCGAGAAGCAGTGCCTGTTGCCGCAGCTGGGATCCGGGCCGGAGCGTGATAACAACGGTAGCGGTTACTTTGCCCGCGCCGACTATATCGAGATCCTCAAATATGCCAAAGCGCGGCACATTGAGGTGATCCCGGAGATTGATATGCCCGCCCATGCACGCGCAGCGGTCATCTCAATGGAGGCGCGTTACGATCGCCTGATAAAAGAGGGTAAAGAGAGCGAGGCGAGCCGTTACCGCCTGCTCGACCCGACGGATACCTCTGTTACCGCTGGCGTACAGTTCTACGATCGCACCGGTTATCTCAATCCATGCCTGGACTCCTCGCGCAACTTTGTCGATAAGGTGATGGGCGAAATCCAGCAGATGCACAGAGAAGCGGGTCTGCCGCTGCACACCTGGCACTTCGGCGGCGATGAGGCGAAAAATATCTACCTGGGGGCTGGCTATACGGATATGAAAGATCCGCAGCCGGGTAAAGGCATCATCGATCAGAGCAAGCAGGATAAGCCGTGGGCGAAATCCGAGGCCTGCCAGGCGATGATCAAAGCCGGGAAAGTGAGCGACGTTGAGCACCTCTCCAGCTACTTTGGCGCAGAGGTGAGCAAGCTGGTGAAGGCGCACGGCATTGATGTGATGCAGGCGTGGCAGGATGGGCTTAAAGATGCCAAAGACGCCTCTGTTTTTGCCACCAGACAGGTGAATGTCAACTTCTGGGATGCGCTTTACTGGGGCGGTTTCGATTCCGTCAATGACTGGGCGAATAAAGGCTTCCGCGTGGTCGTCTCCAACCCGGACTACGTCTATCTCGACTTCCCGAGTGAAGTTCACCCGGATGAAAGCGGCTACTACTGGGGGACGCGTTTCAGCGATGAGCGCAAGATCTTCAGTTTTGCACCGGACAACATGCCGCAAAATGCTGAAACCTCGGTCGACCGTGATGGTAACGCGTTCAGCGCCAAATCAGACAAGCCGTGGCCTGGTGCCTACGGGCTTTCCGCCGAGCTGTGGAGCGAAGTGGTGCGCACGGATGAGCAGATGGAGTATATGATCTATCCGCGTCTGGTCGCCGTCGCTGAGCGGGCATGGCACCGCGCAAGCTGGGAGCTGGATTACCAGGCGGGGCGTGAATACAAAGGCGGCGAGACGCAGTGGGTCGATCAGAAGGCCTTAACGACTGACTGGGAGCGTTTTGCCAATCTGCTAGGACATCGCGAGTTGGCGAAGCTGGATAAAGCCGGCATTAACTATCGCCTGCCGGTGCCGGGGGCGCGAATTGTCGACGGTGTGCTTGAGGTCAACACTCGCTTCCCGGGGCTGGTGGTTGAGTACTCCCTCGATCGCGGCAAAACATGGCAGCACTACGAAGTGAAATCCCGGCCACAGGTTAAAGGAGAAATTCAGATACGCAGCGCAAGCCCTGATGGCAGGCGCGTCAGCCGCGTCGATAGTCTGAAAGCCTGATCGCTTTCCTCTCTGAGCGGCGTAACCTTTTAACGCGCCGCTCAGCCGACAGGCATAAAAAAAGCCAACCTGACGGTTGGCTTTTAACGTTCAGAAGAACTTATTTTGCGTCGTGCGCGTGTTCATCTTCGCGGCAGTCACCTTCGGCGCAGTGGCCGTAAAGGTAGAGACTGTGGTTCGTCAGGCGGATGCCGTGTTTAGCGGCAATTTCGCGCTGGCGCAATTCGATGGAATCATCACTAAATTCGATGACTTTACCGCAGTCGAGGCAGATAAGGTGATCGTGGTGATGCTGCTGCGTCAGTTCGAAAACGGACTTGCCGCCTTCGAAGTTGTGACGGGTGACAATCCCGGCGTCATCAAACTGGTTCAGCACACGGTACACCGTTGCCAGACCAATCTCTTCACCCATGTCGATCAGACGCTTATAAAGATCTTCCGCACTGACATGATGGTTATCCGGCTCCTGAAGCACTTCCAGAATTTTTAAACGTGGAAGCGTGACTTTCAGGCCGGCCTTCTTTAATGCGGTATTGTTGTCAGTCATGCGGAATCTGTCCTGTTGCTATACGATTCACTTCCTTCTCGGAAGTTATAAGGAATGCACCCGGGCGAATGCGTATCATTATAGAACTGCCATGTATAAATGAAAACTGCAAGCCCTCAAGTAAAGTAAGCTTTTAAAACGTGGTATCGCCGACAACTCCCGGTCGGGCGTACTGCGTTAAGCAGCGCTTATTGTACAGGGATGAGTAGGAAAGTTAAAAAAATGTAGCAATTATTTCGATTGCTTTTACCTATTGATACGGCGCAACCAGCAGATTGCGCCATAAAAATCAGGCATTCAGGATTTCATCCAGATGCAGCTCTTCAGAAACCTGCTTCACCCACTTCTGCACGCGCTCGGCGGTCAGTTCTGGCTGGCGGTCTTCGTCAATCGCCAGACCGACAAAGTGATCGTCATCAGCCAGGCCTTTTGAAGCTTCGAAATGATAACCGGCAGTCGGCCAGTGACCCACAATCGTCGCGCCGCGCGGTTCAATAATATCGCGAATAGTGCCCAGCGCATCACAGAAGTACTCAGCGTAATCTTCCTGGTCGCCGCAGCCGAACAGCGCCACTAACTTACCATTAAAATCAATCTCTTCCAGCGTCGGGAAGAAGTCATCCCAGTCGCACTGCGCTTCACCGTAATACCAGGTCGGAATGCCGAGCAACAGGATGTCATACCCTTCGATATCTTCCTTACTGCTCTTGGCAATGTCATGAACATCGGCGACGTCTTTACCAAGCTGGCTTTGGATCATTTTGGCGATGTTTTCGGTGTTGCCGGTGTCGCTGCCGAAGAAAATGCCTGTAATTGCCATGAGTAAAATAACCTCTTGAATCTTAATGAGTATAGGGGGAGCGCTAAGCCCACAGATAAGGGCAATCATAGCAGAACAGAGAAGAACGCGGAAACTGCTATTGCCGCGGACTGCACTGTATGCCACACGAAAAGGGGAATTTGATGAGGATTCAGAAGAATCGCTATCCGCGCAGGGCTTTAAGCTGCGCCAGCAGCATCTCTTCGATAAGTTCGCTGCGGCTTATCTCGCGCGCTTCGGCCAGCTCATTTAAGGCTTCCACCGCTTCCGCATTGAGTTTCAGTTCGACGCGCTTAAGCCCACGAACCTTATCGCGTTTAAGCTGGTTGCGTTTATTAATGCGCAACTGTTCATCACGCGAGAGCGGGTTGGTCTTCGGCCGTCCCGGGCGACGCTCATTCGCGAAGAGATCTAGTGTCGTACGGTCCGTTTGTTCTTTAGCCATGATATGAATACTACGGGAAAACACGCAATCGGGCCGCTGCCCGGGCTGAATAGCGCGCCATCATACATCACCAACATCGGCACGCCAACGACCGGGCGCGTTGAAACGACCGGTCGCCGCCTTTTTAATCAGTTGGCCTTACTCTGCCAGATAACGGCGGATGGCCCGCAGCACCGCATCAGGTTTTTCTGCATGTACCCAGTGCCCGGCACCGGCAATGACATACGCCCGCGCCTGGGGGAACTGCGCCAGCAGCGCATCGCGGTAGGCATCGGTGACATAAGAGGAGTTGCCGCCGCAGACGAAGAGGGCAGGCTTATCCCACGCCGGAATGGTCTCCCAGCCCACAATATTGGCATATTGATCCCACAGCACCGGCACGTTGAAGCGCCACTCACCGTCAACGAAGGATTTCAGTAAAAACTGAACCACGCCCTCTTCATTAAGCTGCTCGCGCATCAGCGCCGCCGCCTGCTGGCGTGACGAAACGTTCGCCTCGCTGACGGCGTTGATAGCGGCAAAGATCTCATCGTGACGGCGCAATTTATAATCCACGGGCGCCATATCAATCGCCACCAGGCTATCGATGCGATCGGGTGCCAGTGAAGTTAGCGCCATCACCGCTTTGCCGCCCATGGAGTGGCCGATAAAGGTCGCTTTTTCAATCTGATGGGCATCAAGCGTATCAAGCAGATCCTGCGCCATCGCCGGGTAGTTCATCTCCGGTGAGCGGGGCGACACGCCGTGATTACGCATATCCACCTGCAGCACATCGTGATCCTGCACCAGGTCACGGGCGAGCACGCCGAGGTTATCAAGGCTGCCGAAAAGGCCGTGAACCAGCACAATCGGGGAATTGTTGTGCGGATGTTGTGCAGTTTGCGCGCGCGTGTTCAATTTCATGGCAAAGTTCTTTTTTTCACTCCAACGGGTTAGGTTATTATGGTGAACATTCTGCCGCCCGGCTGCAAGGCTAAGCATTACTCTGAGTTTTGCCGCCATCCTGGGGTGTACCTATCCGCTGTTGGGATTTCACTTTATAATCCCAATACTTGTATTCAGATTTTATATAGCACTGGATTAAGATGAAAACGATTGAAGTTGATGATGAGCTCTACAGTTACATTGCCAGCCATACCAAGCACATTGGCGAGAGCGCATCCGAGATTTTACGGCGTATGCTGAAGTTCTCCGCCGCATCATCGTCTCCCTCTGCAGCGCCCGCCGCGCCGGTGAAAGAGACACGCGCTGCAAGCGTCGTCGAAGAGGTGAAACCGGCCAACACCACCCGGGATAAGGTCCGCGCTGTTCGCGAGCTTCTGCTCTCCGACGAATATGCCGAGCAGAAAAAAGCGGTTAATCGCTTTCTGCTAATCCTGTCTACACTCTATTCACTCGATGACAAAGGGTTTACGGAATCCACTGAATCTCTGCACGGTCGCACGCGCGTATACTTTGCCGCTGATGAGCGCACCCTGCTGCAGAACGGCAACCAGACCAAGCCGAAGCAAGTGCCGAACACCCCTTACTGGGTCATCACCAACACGAATACGGGCCGTAAATGCAGCATGATTGAACACATCATGCAATCAATGCAGTTCCCGGCGGAGCTGATTGAGAAAGTTTGCGGCACAATTTAATCCTTGCATTAAAAGGACGAAGCAATGGCAAACCATCCGCGCGCGGGCCAACCTGCGCAACAGGGCGATTTGATTAACGTCGCGCAGCTGACTGCGCAGTACTATGTGTTGAAACCGGAAGTTGGCAATGCTGACCATGCGGTGAAATTTGGTACCTCAGGTCACCGTGGTAGCGCATGGCGTCACAGCTTTAACGAGCCGCACATCCTTGCCATTGCGCAGGCGATTGCCGAAGAGCGTGCGAAAAACGGCATCACCGGGCCGTGCTATGTCGGTAAAGACACGCATGCCCTCTCTGAGCCGGCGTTTATCTCCGTGCTGGAAGTGTTGGCTGCCAACGGCGTCGATATCATCGTGCAGGAAAATAACGGCTTTACGCCGACACCTGCCATCTCTAACGCCATTCTTGTGCACAACAAAAACGGCGGCGCGCAGGCGGATGGCATCGTGATTACGCCGTCCCACAACCCGCCGGAAGATGGCGGCATCAAATACAACCCGCCGAATGGCGGCCCGGCCGACACCAACGTCACCAAAGTGGTGGAAGATCGCGCTAATGCGCTGCTGGCCGACGATCTTAAAGGCGTGAAACGCATTTCGCTGGATGCGGCGATGGCTTCCGGTCACGTCACTGAAAAAGATCTGGTACAGCCGTTTATTGAAGGGCTGGCGGAGATCGTCGATATGGCGGCGATCCAGAAAGCGGGCCTGAAACTGGGCGTCGATCCGCTGGGCGGCTCCGGTATTGAGTACTGGAAACGTATCGCCGAGCACTACAAGCTCGACCTCACCATCGTTAATGATGAAGTCGACCAGACTTTCCGCTTTATGCACCTCGATAAAGATGGCGCGATCCGCATGGACTGCTCCTCCGAGTGTGCAATGGCCGGTCTGCTGGCGCTGCGCGATAAGTTTGACCTCGCCTTCGCCAACGACCCGGATTACGACCGCCACGGCATCGTAACCCCGGCTGGTCTGATGAACCCGAACCACTACCTGGCGGTAGCGATCAACTATCTGTTCCAGCATCGTCCGCAGTGGGGCAAAGATGTCGCAGTCGGTAAGACGCTGGTCTCCTCGGCGATGATTGACCGCGTGGTTAACGACCTTGGCCGTAAGCTGGTGGAAGTGCCGGTGGGCTTTAAGTGGTTTGTTGATGGTCTGCACGACGGCAGCTTCGGCTTCGGCGGCGAAGAGAGCGCGGGCGCATCGTTCCTGCGCTTCGACGGTACGCCGTGGTCTACGGATAAAGATGGCATCATCATGTGCCTGCTGGCGGCGGAGATCACTGCGGTGACCGGTAAAAACCCGCAGCAGCACTATGACGAACTGGCTGCCCGCTTTGGTGCGCCAAGCTACAACCGTCTGCAGGCTGCGGCCTCTTCCGCGCAGAAAGCGGCGCTCTCCAAGCTCTCGCCAGAAATGGTAAGTGCCAGCACGCTGGCGGGGGATGCGATCACCGCTCGCCTGACCGCAGCACCGGGCAACGGCGCGTCGATTGGCGGCCTGAAAGTGATGACCGACAACGGCTGGTTTGCCGCGCGTCCGTCCGGCACCGAAGACGCCTACAAAATCTACTGCGAAAGCTTCCTCGGCGACGAACACCGTAAGCTGATTGAGAAAGAAGCGGTGGAAATTGTCAGCGAAGTGCTGAAAAACGCGTAAATCGCGGCACAATAAAAAAAGGCTCCCTCGGGAGCCTTTTTTGTGTCGGATGGCGGCTGACGCCTTATCCGACCTACAACGGCATGAAGCATGTGTACCCGTAGGCCGGATAAGCGCAGCGCCATCCGGCAGTCAAACCGCGCAGAACACGTACCCGTAGGCCGGATAAGCGTAGCGCCATCCGGCAATCAAACGGCGCGGAACACATAACCCGTAGGCCGGATAAGCGCAGCGCCATCCGGCAGTCAAACGGCGCGGAACACGTAACCCGTAGGCCGGATAAGCGCAGCGCCATCCGGCAATCAAACGGCGCGGAACACGTAACCCGTAGGCCGGATAAGCGCAGCGCCATCCGGCAGTCAAACCGCGCAGAACACGTACCCGTAGGCCGGATAAACGCAGCGCCATCCGGCAGTCGAACCGCGCAGAACACGTACCCGTAGGCCGGATAAGCGTAGCGCCATCCGGCAATCAGCCGTGCAGATCACGCCTCACAACATAAACCGGTACCCAATCCCGGTCTCGGTCAACAGGTGACGCGGGCGCGCCGGATCGCTCTCCAGCTTCTGGCGCAAATGTCCCATATAAATTCGCAGATAATGGCTATGCTCAACGGCATTTGGCCCCCACACCTGGCTTAACAATTGCCGCTGGGTCAGCACTTTGCCGTGGTTATTGAGCAGCACCGCCAGCAGGCGAAACTCAATCGGCGTCAGGTGGATCTCCTCGTCGCCGCGCTGGATGCGGCGGCTGGCGAGATCAACGCGGATATCGCCAAAGGTAATCACCGGTTCGCCCGGCGTGCTGGCGGCATGGCGGCGGAGTGCAACCCGCAGCCGTGCCTGTAATTCGCCAATGCCGAAAGGTTTACTGAGGTAATCATCCGCACCAGCATCCAGCGCGGCGATCTTGTCGCTCTCTTCGATACGTGCCGACAGAACGATAATCGGCATCTGGCTCCACTGGCGCACATCGCGGATAAAATCGAGTCCGTCACCGTCCGGCAAACCGAGATCGAGGATCGCCAGATCCGGCTTACGCGTTGCCGCTTCAATTAACCCGCGCTGCAGCGTCTCTGCTTCGTGCACGCGCAGCCCCTCAGCTTCCAGCGCGGTGCGCAGAAAGCGGCGGATGGCCTGTTCATCTTCGATAATCAGAACGTTAATCACAGATCCTCGGGTAATTCATCCAGTTGCGGGGGCGTTTCCCGCGCGAGTGTAACATAAAAGCGCGCGCCTCCCTGCGGGCGGTTTTGCGCGTCGATGGTGCCGCCATGCACCTCGACAATCGCCTGGCAAATCGCCAGCCCCAGGCCAACGCCGGGAATGGCCGACTCTTTGGTGCCGCGCGCAAATTTTTCAAAAATGGCGTGCTCCTGGCCTGGCGGGATCCCCGGCCCGTTATCCCACACCTCCAGCGTCCACTCGCTCGGTGTGCTGTGTGATTCAATACCAATCTGCGCGCCGGATCCGGCATATTTCACCGCGTTTTCCAGCAGATTGATCAACACGCGCTCAAACAGCGGGCCATCAACATGCACCAGCATCAGCGGATCGGGCAGCGACAGCGCAATGTGCCGCCCGCCCATCACTGGCTCAAGGGTACGCAGCGCACTGCCGACGACTTCCTCCAGTGTCAGCCACTCACGTTTTAAATTAAAGCCGCCAGACTGGATGCGCGCCATATCCAGCAGATTATTAACCAGCCGGGTGGTGTTAAGCACATGCTGGCGGATCTCGTTGGCCTGCGGAGCATGTTTCGATCCTTCGCTGGCGAGATCCAGCGTCAGGATCTCCGCCTGACCAAACAGCACCGTCAGAGGAGTGCGCAGATCGTGGGAGAGGGCGGCCAGCAGCGAGTTGCGCAGACTCTCGCGCTCGCTGGCAAGCCGCGCCTGCTCTTCGCGCGTCGCCAGCGCCTGGCGCTCAAGGGCGTTCGCCACCAGCAGGGTGAAGGTCTCCAGCAGACGCTGCTGCTCCGGGATCATCAACTGGCGCAGATTCGCTGGCTCGACAATCAGCAGGCCATAGACCGTATCGTCATTTTTCAGCGGCAAGATTTGATAGGGCATGCCGGGCAGCGTATCGGTGCCTGCGCCCGCAGGCTGTCCCTTATCAAAACTCCAGCGGGCGATGGCATCATCCCACGGCGTCATACCCTGGTTTTCCGTCACTGCCGCCAGTTTGCCTTCGCTATTCGGAAGCAGCAGTTTGCTGCGCGCCTCGAAGGTGGAGTGAATAAAGGTCTCGCTGGTAGCGGCGATATCCTGATTATTGCGTCCCGCCGCCAGCGCTTTCGACATCTCATAGAGATGACGCGTGCGCCGCTCACGGTAACGCGCCACCCTTGCCTGATAACGCACCCCGGCGGTGAGGTTACCAATCACCAGCCCGACGGTCAGCATCACGCCGAAGGTGAGGAGATACTGCACATCGGACACCGCCAGCGTGCCGCGCGGCGAGATAAAAAAGAGATCGAAGCTGATGACGTTAATCACCGTGGCGAAGGCCGATGGCCAGCGGCCATAGAACAGCGCCACCAGCACCACGCCCAGCAGGTAGATCATCACCAGGTTGGTAGGCTCAAAGGCCGTCAGCCACTGCAAAGCGATGAAGGTAATCGCCGCGCAAAGCGCCAGCGCGACCGCGCAGCCGGTAAGCTGCACGCGCCAGCGGTCGAAAAAGGGGCGGGAATCTCCGCTGCGCGTCGGCAGCGGCTGGGTGCTCTCTTGCAGGGCGATAATCACCAGATCGAGATCTGGCGCGCGGCGCGCCAGGCGGTCGGCAAAGGATTCGCGGTGCCACCAGCGGCGGTTATCGCGGCGGCCAATCAGAATTTTGCCGAGGTTATGTTCCCGGGCGTAGCGCAGTATCGCGCGATCTTCCGCCGGGTCGGCGAGGGTTGCGGTCTCTGCGCCCAGCTCCTGGGCCAGCCGCAGGGCGCTTAAGATCGCCCGCCGCTGTGACTCCGGTAATTTGTGCAGGGTCGGGGTTTCTACATAGACTGCATGCCAGGCGCTGCCGAGTTTGGCTGCCAGCCTCGCTGCGGTGCGGATCAATTTCTCGTTACCCGCGCCGTGACCGACGCAGAGCAGAATGGCGTCGCGCGTATGCCACACTTTCTCTTCACCGAGACGATCGCGCCAGGCGCGCATCTGATCATCCACCCGATCGGCGGTGCGCCGCAGCGCCAGCTCGCGCAGCGCGATCAGATTACCTTTGCGAAAGAAGTGCTCAATGGCGCGCTCTGCCTGGCCGCCAATATAGACTTTGCCTTCATGCAGCCGCTGGCGCAGATCGTCCGGCGGCAGGTCGACCAGCACAATCTCATCGGCGCTATCAAAGAAGGGATCGGGCACCGTTTCGCGCACCTGAATGCCGGTGACGCCGCTGACTACATCATTGAGGCTCTCCAGGTGCTGCACATTGACGGTGGTAAAAACGTCGATGCCAGCTTCCAGTAGCTCCTCCACATCCTGCCAGCGTTTTGGGTGACGCGAGCCAGGAGCGTTACTGTGCGCCAGCTCATCCATCAGGATCAGCGCCGGACGCCGCGCGAGGGCGGCGTCCAGATCAAACTCATGCACCACGCGCCCGCGATGGGCGATGCGCCGCACGGGTTGCAGGGGCAGGCCCGCCATCAGCGCGGCGGTCTCTTTGCGCCCGTGCGTCTCTACCACGCCCGGCAGCACATCCAGCCCCTGCGCCCGTAGCCGCTGCGCTTCCTGCAACATGGCAAAGGTTTTACCCACCCCGGCGCAGGCACCGAAAAAGATCTTCAGCTTGCCCCGGTGTGCCGTAGCGGCATGCTCCAGCAGGCGGTCGGGATCGGGGCGCAACGGCTCATCACTCATGCGTTATTTGTCCTTCAGCGCATCCAGCGCCAGATTAAGTTCAACCACATTCACTACCGGCTGACCGAGGAAATTAACCAGCGGTGTTTCGGTGTATTTATTAACCAAATCATTGACCGTCTGCACCGACAAGCCGCGAGCTTGCGCCACGCGCGGGATTTGCCAGCTGGCCGCCTGCGGTGAGATCTGACCATCCAGCCCGCTGGCGGAAGTGGTTAACAGCTCCACCGGAATCGCTTTGGGTGAGTGCGGGTTTGCCGCGCGCAGCTGCGCCACGCGTTCGGCCACCTGCTTATCCAGCTCCGGGTTGCTGCCCGCCAGATTGCTGCCGCCCGAGGCCATCGGATTATAGGGCGCATCGGCAGTCGCGGAAGGGCGACCGTGAAAATAACCCGGCGCGGTAAAATCCTGGCCCAGCAGACGGGAGCCGCGCACCGTGTCGCCTTGCTCGATCAGCGAGCCGTTCGCCTGGTCGTGAAACCACCACTGCCCAAGGGCGGTGGTCAGCAGCGGGTAAAGCCCGCCGGTAATAAACGTCAGCAGTATTAAAAGCAGAAAGGCGGGACGTAATAAAGCCATCTTTTTCACTCCTTAAACCAGACCGAACAGCGTGAGCAGCAGATCGATTGCTTTGATACCGATAAACGGCACCAGCAGACCGCCCAGCCCGTAAATCCACAAGTTACGGCGCAGCATCGCCGAGGCGGTCAGCGGCTTGTAGCTCACGCCTTTCAGCGCCAGCGGGATGAGGAACACAATCACCAGCGCGTTAAAGATCACCGCACTTAAAATCGCCGAAGAGGGGGAGTGCAGGTGCATCACATTCAGCGCGTTGAGCTGCGGATAGGTGGCCGCAAATGCCGCAGGGATGATGGCAAAATACTTCGCCACGTCATTGGCGATACTGAAGGTGGTGAGCGATCCGCGCGTCATCAGCATCTGTTTGCCAATATGCACTACCTCAATCAGCTTGGTCGGGTTCGAGTCGAGATCGACCATGTTCCCCGCCTCTTTCGCCGCCTGCGTACCGGAGTTCATCGCCACCGCAACATCCGCCTGCGCCAGCGCTGGCGCATCGTTGGTGCCGTCACCGGTCATCGCCACCAGCCGACCTTCGGCCTGATATTGACGAATCAGCGCCAGCTTCGCTTCCGGCGTCGCTTCGGCAAGGAAGTCATCCACGCCCGCTTCGGCAGCAATCGCTGCGGCAGTTAAGCGGTTATCGCCGGTGATCATCACCGTTTTGATGCCCATCTTACGCAACTGGGCGAAGCGCTCTTTAATGCCGCCTTTGACGATATCTTTCAGTGCAATCACGCCCAGCACGTTGGCCCCTTCCGCTACCACCAGCGGCGTCGCGCCCTGGCGAGCCACATTTTCCACGATAGATTCAACATCCGTCGGGAAGGTGCCGCCATTGGCCTCGATATGGCGACGAATCGCATCCACGGAGCCTTTACGGATCATGCGATCCTGCACGTTAATGC
Organism: Kosakonia sp. CCTCC M2018092; assembly: GCF_003864115.1. Lineage (NCBI taxonomy): Bacteria > Pseudomonadati > Pseudomonadota > Gammaproteobacteria > Enterobacterales > Enterobacteriaceae > Kosakonia > Kosakonia sp. CCTCC M2018092. The sequence continues at coordinate 3,302,345 of NZ_CP034225.1, read as the reverse complement.
CGCTCATGCGCGTTTGCGCGGTAAAGGGGACGAAGGTGGCTTGCAGGCTCTGCATATCCCGCTCGCGCAGGTTAAAGCGCTGCTTGGCGAGGATCACAATGCTGCGACCTTCCGGGGTTTCATCGGCTAACGAAGAGAGCTGGGCGGCATCGGCCAGCGTCTTCTCATCAACGCCGCGCGCGGGCAGAAAGTCCGACGCCTGGCGGTTGCCGAGAGTGATGGTGCCGGTTTTATCCAGCAACAGCACATCGACATCGCCCGCCGCTTCGACGGCGCGACCGCTGGTGGCGATCACATTCGCACCCAGCATGCGGCTCATCCCGGCTACGCCAATCGCCGACAGCAGGCCGCCAATGGTGGTCGGGATCAGGCAGACCAGCAGCGCAACCAGCACCGTGACGCTGACCGCCGTGCCGCCGTAAACGGAGAAGGGCCACAGCGTGGCGGTCGCCAGCAGGAAGACAATGGTCAGCGCCACCAGCAGAATGGTCAGCGCGATCTCGTTAGGCGTTTTGCGGCGCTGGGCGCCCTCAACCATGGCAATCATGCGATCGAGAAAGGTCTCGCCTGGGTTAACACTGCACTGGATCACCAGCCAGTCAGACAGAATGCGCGTGCCGCCGGTGACGGAGGCGAAATCGCCGCCGGACTCGCGGATCACTGGTGCGGATTCACCGGTGATGGCGCTCTCATCCACCGACGCGCCGCCTTCGATCACCTCGCCGTCGCAGGGAATAATATCCCCCGCTTCAACCAGCACGATATCCCCTTTGCGTAGCTCATCTGCCGGAACATGATCCATCGGCGCATCGTGCTGCGGCGCGCGCAGTTTGCGGGCAAAGACCGTCTTTTTCACCCCTTTCAGGCTGTTGGCCTGCGCTTTACTGCGCCCCTCCGCCAGCGCTTCGGCGAAGTTGGCAAACAGCACCGTCACCCACAGCCAGAGGCTGATCGCGCCGGTAAACCACGCGTCACCGACCAGGTGACCAGTTGCCATGGCGATTGCCAGCAGCGTAGTGAGCAGGCTGCCGATCCAGACGATAAACATCACCGGATTACGCCACTGCACCTGCGGGCTTAATTTGGTTAAGGAACCCATCAACGCCTGGCGAACAAGGTTCGCGTCAAACAGGGCCAGTTGTTTGCGACTCATAATTGTGGTCTCCGCCAGACTCAAAACTGAAGGTATTCCGCCACCGGGCCGAGGGCCAGGGCAGGAATAAAGGTCAATGCGCCAACCAGCAGCACGGTGCCGATCAGCAGGCCGATAAACAGCGGGCCGTGGGTCGGCAGGGTGCCGGAGCTGGTGGGCTGGATCTTTTTACTCACCAGCGAGCCCGCAATTGCCAGCACCGGCACGATCACGCCGAAGCGGCCGACAAACATGCAGAAGGCGAGCAGACAGTTCCAGAAAGGCGTGTTGGCGCTCAGGCCACCAAAGGCGCTGCCGTTGTTATTGGCGGCGGAGGAGACGGCGTACAGCACTTCACTGAAGCCATGAATACCGGGGTTGAACATGCCGCTGCGCCCGGCATCGGTCATCATCGCCAGCGCCGTGCCAATCAGCACCAGCGCCGGGGTGACGAGGATCGCCAGCGCGGTCATCTTCATCTCACGGACATCAATTTTTTTACCGAGGAACTCCGGCGTGCGGCCAATCATCAGCCCGGCGATAAACACCGCCAGCAGGACAAACAGCAGCATGCCGTAGAGACCGGAGCCGACGCCGCCAAACACCACTTCGCCAATCTGCATTAACCACATCGGGATCATGCCGCCGAGCGCGGTAAAGGAGTCATGCATGGCGTTGACTGCACCGCAGGAAGCGGCGGTAGTCACTACGGCGTAGAGGCTACTGGCGAGAATGCCGAAGCGGCTCTCTTTACCTTCCATGTTGATGGTGCTGTCGCCGCCGAGCGTCAGGAAGTGCGGGTTACCTAGCCACTCGGCCCGCATCACAATCGCCACGCAAACGATAAAGATTATCGACATCGCCCACAGCAGCATCTGCCCCTGACGGCGGTCGCTCACCGCTTCACCAAAGGCGAAACAGAGCGCGGCAGGGATGAGGAAGATCGCCAGCATCTGCACAAAGTTGGTCAGCGCCGTCGGGTTTTCAAACGGATGGGAGGAGTTGGCGTTAAAGAAACCGCCGCCGTTGGTGCCCAGCATTTTAATCGCTTCCTGCGAGGCGACCGGGCCCATCGGCATCAGGTGCTGAACCCCTTCAAGGGAGGTATAGGGCTGGTAGGGGAGCAGGTTTTGCAGTGTCCCTTGCTGGATGAAAAAGAGGGCGATCAGCAGCGCCAGCGGCAGCAGCACCCAGAGCGTAATGCGCGTCAGATCGACCCACGCATTGCCCAGCGTCTCCATGCTGCGGCGGGCGAAGGCGCGGATCAGCGCAAATACTACCGCGATGCCGGTGGCGGCAGAGAGGAAGTTCTGCACCGTCAGGCCAACCATTTGGCTAAAGTAACTCAGCGTGCTTTCACCGGCATAGGATTGCCAGTTGGTATTGCTGACAAAGCTGACGGCGGTGTTGAGCGCCAGGTGCCAGGAGAGGCCTGGCAGGTTCTGCGGGTTCAGCGGCAGGATGCTTTGCAGCATCAGCAGGGCAAACAGCAGGGCGAGGCCAAGCAGGTTAAGCCCCAGGATCGCCAGCAGGTAGTGCCGCCAGCTCATTTCACGGGTGTCGATGCCCAGCCCGCGCCAGAGCAGGTTTTCCACCACGCCAACGCCCGGCAACGGCTGCCCGGCAATCAGCTTCGCCAGCAGCGAACCAAGCGGGCGCGCCAGCAGGAACAACACCAGCAAAAAGCCGGCAACCAGAAGAAACGCTTGAGCGGTCATTAAAATGCCTCCGCGTTTATCAGGGCGTAAATCAGGTAGCCCAATAACAGGAAAACCAGCACGATGCCGATTAGCACGCCTGCACTCACAGTTCACCTCCGGGGTGATTTAAGGATGTGCAGAGAGGCTAATTTTTCAGGCGCAAAGATTTCGCAAAAATCCCCGGGCAGGGTGTAAAAAAAGTATAAAAATGATGAACAAATAAGCGGTTTTTACCGTTGTAGGCCGGATAAGCGCCAGCGCCATCAGGCATTTTCTCCGCCGCACCGATTGCCGGATGGCGGCTATGCCTTATCCGGCCTACATGAACGAGGCCGCTGAAACGGCGTAGGCCGGATAAGCGTCAGCGCCATCCGGCATTATCACCGCCGCACCGATTGCCGGATGGCGGCTACGCCTTATCCGGCCTACATGAACGATGCCGCTGAAACGGCGTAGGCCGGATAAGCGCCAGCGCCATCCGGCATTATCACCGCCGCACCGATTGCCGGATGGCGGCTTCGCCTTATCCGGCCTACCAAAACGAGCATACAGCAACACCGGTGCGGCTTTTCTCTGCAATATGACAGCGAGGGTGTTGTGTCCCCGCTGGAATCGGCGAACCGAAGCGAGAATGACAAGGTCTGGACGCCATGGATGGCGGACAGAGGCGAACCGAGACAGGATGTCGAGTCGAGCCGGCCGCAGTCAGGCACGCGGGAGGTGAGCGCAGTGCGCAGCACCGATTTCCTCGCGGGGCCGCGGGGATTGACAAGGGGAGCGCGGCCGCTTCCCTTGTCCCGTTCACCGCATAAGGGTTTAATGAAACTCCTGAACGCCTGGTGAACGGAACTGTTCCACAAAATGCCATATGCCAGGCCCATTGCCGGATGGCGGCTACGCCTTATCCGGCCTACAGAACCTCTTCCACCGAGGCAATGTGCCGCACCGATTGCCGGATGGCGCGTACCGCTTATCCGGCCTACACGGTTCCGGCTGTTCCAGCGGCTACGCTTCGCAAATGCAACATTCAAAACCATTATTTAACCGATGGTTATTATCAATTTAACCGTTTTGTAACTTATTTACGGATTGCGTGTAAATAAATGCGCATCAACTAAAAATAGTGGTCGGATGAGTAGTAAAATTACAAACAAACCGGTATTATTTTGAGCAGATTTCAGTCTCGCAGCGTTTTTTCGTTACTCACTTACCGCTGCGGTAACTTTTTTCCGGTGCCCGATACCGGCCTGACAAAGGGGAGAGATTTATGAACACATACAAAATGTTTCCAGCGCACATTGTGCTGATGCGTCGTGCTTTCGCCGTTGCGGCGGGTCTGCTGGCACTGCCGGTGATGTTGTTCTGGAAGGATCGCGCACGGTTTTATAGCTATCTGCACCGCGTCTGGGCGAAGACCAGCGAAAAACCGGTATGGATGGATCAAGCAGAAAAAGTAACCTGCGACTTTTATTAATCGGGCTACACACAGCAACCCGATCGCGCCACCGCAATTGCGGTGGCTTTTTTTTACCTGCGGCCTTTGACTACAATGACTATGTCTAATCAAGGAGTCGCTATGAGTGAGAAAATCCCTGTCGGCATCAGTGCCTGTTTATTAGGGGAACAAGTCCGTTTTGACGGCGGCCATAAGCGGCTTGCCTTCGCAGTTGAAGAGCTATCACCGTGGATGCGTTTTGAGCCAGTCTGCCCGGAGATGGCCATTGGCCTGCCGGTGCCACGTCCGGCGCTGCGGTTGGTCAAAGAGGAGAGCGGTGTATCGCTGCGCTTTAGCGACAAACGGGAAGGAGATTTAACCGAGCAGATGGCGCACTTCTCCCGCGAGCGCGTCAGCCGTCTCGACCATTTGTGCGGCTATATCGTCTGCGCCAAATCCCCCTCCTGCGGCATGGAGCGGGTGCGCGTATACGACGCGGATGGCAAAAACAACCGCAAAGCCGGGCGCGGCATCTTTACCGACATTCTGATGGAGACCCATCCGTGGCTGCCGGTGGAAGAGGATGGTCGCCTGCACGATCCCCATATCCGCGAGAACTTTGTTGAGCGTATTTACGCCCTGCATGAACTGAACAGCGTGCGCGAGCGTGGCCTGACGCGTGGCGAACTGATCGCCTACCACAGCCGTTACAAGCTGTTGCTGCTGGCCCACTCGCAGCCGAAGTACCGCGAGCTGGGGCGTTTTGTCGCCGCCATCCATGAGTGGGCCTCTCTCGAGGAGTGGTTTGTGGAGTATCGCCAGCGCCTGATGGATCTGCTCTCACACCAGGCCACTCGCCGTAACCACACCAACGTGCTGATGCATGTGCAGGGCTACTTCCGCAAGCAGCTCAATGCCCGCCAGCGTGAAGAGCTGTCGAAGCTGATCGACAGCTACCGGCAGGGCATTCAGCCGCTGCTGGCACCCGTCACCTTACTGAAACACTATATGGCTGAGTTCCCGGACGCTTATCTCTCCGGACAGCGCTATTTTGACCCCTGGCCGGAAGCGCTGCGCTTACGTTACGGACATTAGGAGCATTATGACCACCCATCTGGTCTGGTTTCGCACGGATTTGCGCGTGCACGATAATCTTGCGCTGGCGGCAGCCTGCCGCAGCGCGAACGCAACAGTTAAAGCCCTCTTTATCGCCACGCCGAAACAGTGGCAGCAGCACTTGATGGCACCGCGTCAGGCTGCACTGATTGAGTCCCATCTCAATGCGCTGCAGCAGGCGCTCGCCGGGCTCGGCATTGAGCTTATCTACCGCGAAGTGGATGACTTTGCCGCCAGCGTGCAGACGGTTGCCGAGGTTTGCGAGCAGGAGCAGGTCAGCCACCTTTTTTATAACTACCAATACGAGCTTAATGAGCGCCAGCGCGATGCGGCGGTGGAGAAAGCACTGCCCAACGTCGCCTGCCAGGGGTTTGATGACAGCGTGATGCTGGCTCCCGGCAGCGTAATGACCGGCAATCGCGAGATGTTTAAAGTCTTCACCCCCTTTAAAAACGCCTTCTTGCGCCGTTTAAAAGAGGATCTGCCGGAGTGCGTCGCCGCGCCGCAGCCGCGCGAAGGCGGAGCACTGAAGGTTGAGCCGCTGTCGCTCAACTACCCACAACAGCCCTTTGACGAAAAACTCTTCCCGCCGGATGAGAAGCAGGCCATCGCCCGACTACGCCACTTCTGCCAGCACCAGGTGGCAGAGTATGAGCAGCAGCGCGATTTCCCCGCTATTGAGGGCACTAGTCGTCTCTCGGCGAGCCTCGCCATCGGCGCGCTCTCGCCGCGCCAGTGTCTGCACCGCTTGCTCGCTGAGCAGCCGGGTGTGCTGGAAGGTGGGCCGGGCGCGGTATGGCTGAGCGAGCTTATCTGGCGCGAATTTTATCGCCACCTCATCACCTACCATCCGGCGCTGTGTAAGCATCGCCCGTTTATCACGTGGACGGAAAAGGTGCAGTGGCAGGATAACCCGCAGCATCTGGAGGCGTGGAAAAAGGGGATCACCGGCTATCCGATTGTTGATGCAGCGATGCGTCAGATGAATGAGACCGGCTGGATGCATAACCGTCTGCGTATGATTACCGCCAGCTTCCTGATCAAAGACCTGCTTATCGACTGGCGGGTGGGAGAGCGCTATTTTATGGCTCAACTGGTGGATGGCGATTACGCGGCGAATAACGGCGGCTGGCAGTGGGCGGCCTCAACCGGCACTGATGCCGCGCCCTACTTCCGTATCTTCAACCCGACTACTCAGGGCGAGCGTTTCGATGCGGATGGCGAGTTTATTCGCCGCTGGCTGCCGGAGCTGAAAACCGTGCCGCCGAAGGCTATTCATCAACCCTGGGTCTGGGCAGATAAGCAGGGCGTTAAGCTCGATTATCCGCGCCCGATTGTCGATCATAAACAGGCGCGAAGCGCCACGCTGGCGGCCTATGAAGCCGCGCGAAAAGGGTAAGAGTGAGCATGAAAAATAGCGAACTGGAAAAATTGATTAACGAAAAACTCAACAGTGCGGCGTTCAGCGATTACGGCCCGAATGGCCTGCAGGTTGAGGGGCGCGAAGAAGTACGCAAAATCGTCACCGGCGTGACCGCAAGCCAGGCACTGCTGGATGAGGCTGTGCGGCTTGAAGCTGATGCGGTGATGGTGCATCACGGTTACTTCTGGAAAAACGAAGCGCCGATCATTCGCGGCATGAAGCGCAACCGCCTGAAAACCCTGCTGGCGAACGATATCAACCTTTACGGCTGGCATCTGCCGCTCGACGCGCACCCGGAGCTGGGGAATAACGTGCAGCTTGCCGCACTACTTGGCATCACGGTACAGGGGGAGATTGAACCGCTGGTGCCGTGGGGCGAGCTGTCTATGCCGGTTCCCGGTCTCGAACTGGCATCGTGGATCGAAGCGCGTCTGGGGCGTAAACCGCTGTGGTGCGGCGATACCGGGCCTGCCACCATCAAGCGCGTGGCGTGGTGTACCGGCGGCGGTCAGGGCTTTATTGATAAAGCCGCGGCCTTCGGTGTCGATGCTTTTATCACTGGCGAAGTATCGGAGCAGACTATTCACTCCGCGCGCGAGCAGGGTTTGCACTTCTTCGCTGCCGGGCACCACGCCACCGAGCGCGGCGGCATTCGCGCCCTCGGCGAGTGGCTGACTGCCAACACCGATCTGGATGTGACCTTTATCGATATCCCTAACCCGGCGTAAGGAGCAGGCAAGTGCAGCGAGCGCGTTGTTATCTGTTAGGCGAAACCGCCGTCGTGCTGGAGCTGGAGCCGCCGGTGCAGCTGGCGACGCAAAAGCGTATCTGGCGGCTGACGCAGCGGCTGGCGACATTCCCGGAGGTAGTGGAAGCGATCCCGGGGATGAATAACGTTACCGTTGTGCTGCGCGATCCCACCACGCTGGCGCTGGATGCGATTGAGCATCTGCAGCGCTGGTGGGAAGAGAGCGAGGCGCTGGAGCCGGAGTCGCGGGCGATTGAGATCCCGGTGGTCTACGGCGGCGAGGCCGGGCCGGATCTGGCGCATGTCGCCGACCACTGCGGCATGAGTGAGAAGCAGGTTGTCGAGCTGCACGCCTCTATCGAATACCGGGTGTGGTTTATCGGCTTTCAGCCCGGCTTCCCCTATCTCGGCGGCATGCCGGAGGCGCTCACCACGCCACGTCGGGCGGAGCCGCGCGTCAGTGTGCCTGCCGGGTCGGTCGGCATTGGCGGCGCGCAAACGGGGATTTACCCGCTGGAGAGCCCCGGCGGCTGGAACCTGATTGGGCGCACCGATCTGACGCTATTTAACTCGCGCTTAGCGGAGCCGTCGCTGCTGCGGCCTGGCGATACGCTGCGCTTTATCCCGCGCAAGGAGGGCGTATGTTAAAAATTCTTCGCGCGGGGATGTATACCTCGTTGCAGGGCGGTAAACGTATCGGCCTGCGCCAGTCCGGCGTCAGCTACAGCGGCGCGCTCGATGGCCCGGCGCTGGAGATTGCCAATGCGCTGGTCGGCAACGCGCCGGAGGCTGCCGCTCTTGAGATTACGCTCGGCCAGTGTGAAGTGGAGTTCGCCCGCGACTGCTGGTTTGCTCTCACCGGCGCAGGCTGCGATGCGACGCTTGATGGCACGGACGTCTGGACCGGCTGGCGCTTTGCGGCGAAGGCCGGGCAGCGGCTGGTGCTGAATCGTCCCCGCTTTGGCGTGCGCAGTTATCTCGCGGTTGCAGGCGGTTTCGATCTGCCGGAAGTGATGGGATCGGGCAGTACCGATCTGAAAACCGCTATTGGCGGGCTGGAAGGGCGCTTGCTGCGCGATGGCGACACGTTGCCGCTCGGTACACCTGCGCGGGACTTCAGCGCGCAGCAGGGTGTGAAACAGCTGTTATGGACCAACCGTATCCGCGCCCTGCCGGGGCCGGAGTATCACGAGTTTGATGCCGCCTCCCAGGAGGCATTCTGGCGCCTGCCGTGGCATATCAATCCCCAGAGCAACCGCATGGGCTACCGCCTGCAGGGCCAGCCGCTGGTGCGCACAACCGAGCGTGATCTGCTCTCCCACGGGCTGCTGCCCGGCGTTATCCAGGTGCCCGCAAATGGTCAGCCGATCGTGTTGATGAATGATTGCCAGACCACCGGCGGTTATCCGCGTATTGCCTGCATTATCGAAGCCGATCTCTACCGTCTGGCGCAAATTCGCCTCGGTCAGCCCGTGCACTTTGTGCAGTGCTCGCTCGACGAGGCGTTGCAGGCACGGCGCGAACAGCGGCTGTTCCTCGATCAACTGGCGTGGCGGCTGCACGATGCGGATTGATTTAAACGCCGATATCGGCGAAGGCTTTGCCGACAACGACCGCGAGCTGATGCAGGTGGTGAGCTCGGTGAATATCGCCTGCGGCTTTCACGCTGGTGATGCCGCGACCATGCTCACCTGCATTGATTTGGCGCTGGCGAATAACGTCGCTATCGGCGCGCACCCGTCATTTCTCGATCGCGAGAATTTTGGCCGCAAGAGAATGTCCACCGCGCCGGACGTGGTCTATAGCGAGGTGCTCTACCAGTGTGGCGCGCTGGCGGCGCTGGCGAAGTCCCGCGGTGCGAGGCTTTCGCATGTAAAACCCCACGGCATGCTCTACAACCAGGCGGCGCAGGACGCGGCGCTTGCCGATGCTATCGCCCATGCGGTACGGGATCTCAATCCCGGTCTAATCCTGGTCGGGCTGGCGGGCAGCGAGCTGTTCCGCGCAGGCGAGCGGCTGGGGTTAGCGACGCGGGAAGAGGTGTTCGCCGACCGCGGCTATCAGCGCAGCGGCCAGCTTGTGCCGCGCGGTGAGCCGGGCGCGTTAATTGAAGATGAGCAGCTGGCGCTGGCACAAACGCTGGAGATGGTGCAGCGCGGGCGCGTCAAAAGCGTTGAGGGTGACTATGCGCCCGTTAACGCGCAAACGGTCTGCCTGCATGGCGATGGCGCGCATGCGCTGGCTTTTGCCCGCCGTTTACGCGCCGCGTTTATTGCCGAAGGCATTACCGTTTCATCACGCTGATAAGGAGTTTTCATGCCGGAAGGACCGGAGATCCGCCGCGCGGCAGATACGCTGGAAGCCGCGATTAAGGGCAAACCGCTGACCGAGGTCTGGTTTGCCCAGCCTCATCTTACTGATTATGCCGCCGGGCTGGTGGGGCAGCAGATCGACGCCATTGAGACACGCGGCAAAGCGCTGTTAACGCACTTTTCCGGCGGGTTGACGCTTTATAGCCACAACCAGCTTTACGGCGTCTGGCGCGTGGTAAAGGCGGGTGAGATACCCGAAACCAACCGCGTGCTGCGCGTGCGCTTGCAGGCGGCGGATAAAGCGATTTTGCTCTACAGCGCCTCGGAGATTGCATTGCTGACGCCGGAGCAACTGGCGCAGCACCCCTTTTTGCTGCGCGTAGGGCCGGATGTGCTGGATATGCGCCTGACGGTGGAGGAGGTGAAAGCGCGTTTGCTCTCGCCGCGCTTTCGGCGTCGGCAGTTTGCCGGGCTGCTGCTCGACCAGGCGTTTCTCGCCGGACTCGGTAACTATTTGCGCGTCGAAATTCTCTGGCACAGCGGGCTGACCGGGCAGCGCAAAGCGGAGCAGCTTAGCGAGAGCGAGCTGGATCTGCTGGCAGATGCATTGCTGGCGATCCCGCGTCTCTCGTATCAAACCCGTGGGCGTGTTGATGAGAAAAAGCATCACGGGGCGCTGTTTCGCTTTAAGGTGTTTCATCGGGCCGGGAAGAAATGCGAGCGTTGTGGCGGGATCATTGAGAAGACGACGCTCTCCTCACGACCCTTTTATTGGTGCCCGGGGTGTCAGCGGTAAATGAGTCAGTGGTAAACGAGAACGTGCCGGATGGCGGCTCCGCCTTATCCGGCCTACGGAACCGAGCCATTTCACCCATCGTAGGCCCGATAAGCGTAGCGCCATCGGGCAATTGTTCCGGTTCATGGAAATGTGATCGTAGGCCCGATAAGCGTAGCGCCATCGGGCAATTGTTCCGGTACATGGAAATGTGATCGTAGGCCCGATAAGCGTAGCGTCATCGGGCAATTGTTCCGGTGCATGGAAATGTAATCGTAGGCCCGATAAGCGTAGCGCCATCGGGCAATTGTTCCGGTGCATGGAAATATGATCGTAGGCCCGATAAGCAAAGCGCCATCGGGCAATATTACGGGGTAGTGCAGTTGCAGGCCCGGTAAGCACAGCGCCACCGGGCATTAGCGGGGATTAATCTTTTTTCAGATCTGACGAAAACTCACGTTTTTCGTAACCGGTATAGAGCTGACGCGGACGGGCAATCTTAATGCCGTCATCGTGCATCTCGTTCCAGTGCGCAATCCAGCCTACGGTACGCGCCATCGCGAAGATCACCGTAAACATGGATGACGGGATCCCCATCGCTTTCAGAATAATGCCAGAGTAGAAATCGACGTTCGGGTAGAGTTTGCGTTCGATGAAGTACGGGTCGTTGAGCGCAATGTGCTCCAGCTCCATCGCCACTTCCAGCAGATCGTCTTTGGTGCCCAGTTCACGCAGCACTTCATGGCAGGTTTCACGCATCACGGTAGCGCGCGGGTCATAGTTCTTATAGACACGGTGACCGAAGCCCATCAGACGGAACGAATCGTTCTTATCTTTGGCGCGACGCAGGAATTCCGGAATGTGTTTAACAGTGCTGATCTCTTCCAGCATCTTCAGTGCGGCTTCGTTCGCGCCGCCGTGCGCCGGTCCCCACAGGGAGGCGATACCGGCCGCGATACAGGCAAACGGGTTCGCGCCCGAAGAGCCTGCGGTACGCACGGTAGAGGTGGACGCATTCTGCTCATGGTCAGCGTGCAGGATCAGAATACGATCCATGGCGCGTTCCAGAACCGGGTTCACTTCGTACGGTTCGCACGGCGTGGAGAACATCATGTGCAGGAAGTTGCCCGCATAGGAGAGGTCGTTGCGCGGATAAACAAACGGCTGACCGATGGAGTATTTGTAGCACATCGCGGCCACGGTCGGCATTTTGGAAAGCAGACGGAACGCAGCGATTTCACGGTGGCGCGGATTGTTCACATCCAGCGAGTCGTGGTAGAACGCCGCCAGCGCGCCGGTCACACCGCACAGCACCGCCATCGGGTGCGAGTCGCGACGGAAACCGTGGAACAGACGGGTAATCTGCTCATGGATCATCGTATGACGGGTCACTGTCAGCGTGAACTCTTCAAACTGTGCCTGAGTCGGTTTTTCGCCGTACAGCAGGATGTAGCACACTTCCAGATAGTTGGACTCAGTCGCCAGTTGATCGATGGGGAAGCCACGGTGCAGCAGAATCCCTTCATCGCCGTCGATAAAGGTGATTTTCGATTCGCATGATGCGGTTGAGGTAAAACCTGGGTCAAAAGTGAAAACCCCTTTTGAACCGAGACTACGGATATCAATAACATCCTGACCGAGCGTGCCTTGTAGCACATCCAGTTCAATAGCATCGTCACCATTGTAGGTGATGGTTGCTTTCTTATCAGCCATTTACGGTCTCCTTAGCGCCTTATTGCTTAAGACCGCCAGCCACCGGGTTTGCCTTCACTTGACCGTCAATGTTAACGAATTGTTATATAGCTCGCTGCTCTGCGAAGAGGAGATACCAGGGTACAGAGCGATAGGCGCGTGCAGATACACATTGAAAATACAGTGAAAAAACAGCAAATCAGCGTCTTAGCAGTCCGAATTTATCAAACCTGTATATCACTAATAACTGTCCTAATTAAATCGGTCAATACCATCACACTGTTACATAACTTATTCTCAGGTGAAAGCAAGACCCCATAACTTTTAAGCATTATAAGTTCTTTCTGGCGTAGTTTGTAACAAGAATGTTTAACTTTTGTCAAATCAGATGATTAAATTTTAAAATAATGTTGTTATCGTGACCTCGGTCACTGTTCTGCATAAAACCCGACAAACTATATGTAGGTTAATTGTAATGATTTTGTGAACGACCTATACTGCCGCCAGGTCTCCGGAATACCCTGCCATCCCGAGCCACCCAGCGTTGTAACCTGTCGTTTAGCATCTGGAAGCACATTTTTTGCATGACGAGCAGTTATAGAAAGGACGCTGTCTGACCCGCACGCAGACCGGAGGAAGGAAACTATAAGAATAGCATGTGGGCGTTATTCATGATAAAAAATGTGAAAAAACAAAGACCTGTCAATCTGGATTTAACAACGATCCAGTTTCCTGTTACGGCTATAGCTTCCATTCTCCACCGCGTTTCCGGTGTCATCACGTTTGTGGCGCTCGGCATTCTGTTGTGGTTACTGGGCTTATCGCTGTCATCTGAAGAGGGCTTCCAGGCCGCTTCTGCCATCATGAGCAGTTTCTTCGTCAAATTCATCTTCTGGGGCATCCTTACCGCGCTGGCGTATCACGCTGTCGGCGGCATTCGCCACATGTTTATGGATTTTGGCTGGCTGGAAGAGAACTTCGCCGCAGGAAAACGTTCCGCTAATATTTCTTTTGTGATCACTGTCGTGCTTTCAATTCTCGCAGGAGTCCTCGTATGGTAAGCAACGCCTCCGCATTAGGACGCAACGGCGTACATGATTTTATTCTCGTCCGTGCTACCGCTATTGTCCTGACGTTATACATCATCTACATGGTCGGCTTTTTCGCGCTGCACAGCGAAGTGACCTGGGGTGTCTGGACGGGCTTCTTCTCCTCCGCCTTCACGAAAGTCTTTACCCTGCTGGCGCTCTTTTCCATCCTGATCCATGCGTGGATCGGTATGTGGCAGGTATTGACCGACTACGTTAAACACGTTGCAACGCGCCTGCTGCTGCAGCTGGTGATTGTTGTTGCGCTGCTTGCGTACGTCATTTATGGATTCGTTGTGGTGTGGGGTGTGTAATGAAACTGCCAGTCAGAGAATTTGATGCTGTTGTAATTGGCGCAGGTGGCGCAGGTATGCGCGCGGCGCTGCAAATTTCCCAGAGCGGGCAAACCTGTGCGCTGCTCTCTAAAGTCTTTCCAACCCGTTCCCACACTGTCTCTGCGCAGGGCGGTATCACCGTTGCGCTGGGCAATACCCATGAAGATAACTGGGAATGGCACATGTATGACACGGTAAAAGGTTCCGACTATATCGGTGACCAGGACGCCATTGAATATATGTGTAAAACCGGCCCGGAAGCGATTCTTGAGCTGGAACATATGGGCCTGCCGTTTTCCCGTCTGGAAGATGGCCGTATCTATCAGCGTCCGTTTGGCGGCCAGTCGAAAGATTTCGGCGGCGAGCAGGCGGCACGTACTGCGGCCGCAGCTGACCGTACCGGTCACGCGCTGCTGCACACCCTTTATCAGCAGAACCTGAAAAACCACACCACCATCTTTTCCGAATGGTATGCGCTCGATCTGGTGAAAAACCAGGATGGCGCGGTGGTCGGCTGTACGGCGCTCTGTATCGAAACCGGTGAAGTGGTCTACTTCAAAGCGCGTGCAACCGTGCTGGCAACCGGTGGGGCGGGGCGTATTTACCAGTCCACCACCAACGCACACATCAACACCGGTGACGGTGTCGGGATGGCGCTGCGTGCCGGTGTTCCGGTGCAGGATATGGAGATGTGGCAGTTCCACCCGACCGGCATCGCCGGCGCAGGTGTACTGGTCACCGAAGGGTGCCGCGGTGAAGGCGGTTACCTGCTGAATAAACATGGCGAGCGCTTTATGGAGCGTTATGCGCCGAACGCGAAAGATCTGGCGGGCCGCGACGTGGTTGCGCGCTCGATCATGATCGAAATTCGCGAAGGCCGTGGTTGCGATGGCCCATGGGGCCCGCACGCCAAGCTGAAACTCGATCACCTCGGTAAAGAGGTGCTGGAATCGCGCCTGCCGGGGATCCTTGAACTGTCGCGCACCTTTGCCCACGTCGATCCGGTGAAAGAGCCGATCCCGGTTATCCCGACTTGCCACTACATGATGGGCGGTATTCCGACCAAAGTGACCGGCCAGGCGCTGACCGTTAACGCCCAGGGCGAAGACGTGGTTATTCCGGGTCTGTTCGCGGTCGGCGAAATCGCCTGCGTATCGGTACACGGCGCCAACCGTCTGGGCGGCAACTCGCTGCTTGACCTGGTGGTATTCGGCCGCGCGGCGGGTCTGCATCTGCAGGAGTCTATCGCCGAGCAGGGCGCGCTGCGTGATGCCAGCGATTCCGATATCGACGCCTCCCTTGAGCGCCTTAACCGCTGGAACAACAACCGCGATGGCGAAGATCCGGTCACCATTCGTAAAGCGCTGCAAGAGTGTATGCAGCACAACTTCTCGGTCTTCCGTGAAGGCGATGCGATGGCGAAGGGTCTGGAACAGCTGAAAGTGATCCGCGAGCGTCTGAAAAACGCCCGTCTGGACGACACCTCCAGCGAGTTCAACACCCAGCGCGTTGAGTGTCTGGAACTGGATAACCTGATGGAAACGGCCTATGCAACGGCGGTTTCTGCCAACTTCCGTACCGAAAGCCGTGGCGCGCATAGCCGCTTCGACTATCCGGATCGTGACGATGAGAACTGGTTGTGTCACTCCCTGTACCTGCCAGAGACGGAATCTATGACGCGTCGCAGCGTCAATATGGAACCGAAACTGCGTCCGGCGTTCCCGCCGAAGATTCGTACTTATTAATGCGGAGACAGGATTGATGAAACTCGAATTCTCGATTTATCGCTATAACCCGGACGTCGACGACGCGCCGCGTATGCAGGATTACACCCTCGAATCGGAAGAGGGTCGCGACATGATGCTGCTTGATGCGTTAATGCAGCTGAAAGAGACCGACTCCACGCTGTCGTTCCGCCGCTCCTGCCGTGAAGGGGTGTGCGGTTCCGATGGCCTGAACATGAACGGCAAAAACGGGCTGGCCTGTATCACCCCGATTTCCGCGCTTGGCAACGGCAAGAAGAAGATTGTCATCCGCCCGCTGCCAGGTCTGCCGGTAATTCGCGATTTGGTGGTGGACATGGGGCAGTTCTATGCCCAATATGAAAAAATTAAGCCTTACCTGTTGAATAATGGGCAAAATCCACCGGCGCGTGAGCACCTGCAGGGGCCTGAACAGCGTGAGAAACTCGACGGTCTGTATGAGTGTATTCTCTGTGCCTGCTGCTCGACCTCTTGCCCCTCGTTCTGGTGGAACCCGGAGAAATTCATCGGCCCGGCAGGCCTGCTGGCGGCGTACCGCTTCCTGATCGACAGCCGCGATACGGAAACAGACAAACGCCTCGATGGCCTGAGCGATGCTTTCAGCGTATTCCGCTGCCACAGCATCATGAACTGCGTCAGTGTATGTCCGAAAGGGCTTAACCCGACGCGCGCCATTGGCCACATTAAGTCAATGTTGTTGCAACGCAGTGCATAAAAAAGTAAAGCCGGATGGCGCTTGCGCTTATCCGGCCTACAGTATTGAGTAGCCCGGTAAGCGCAAGCACACCGGGCGAGTAAAGCAGCAGAAACCTCTAAAAACCGCCACTGAAACATAATCGAGATGTTTGGCGCGAGACAAGGCAGCAACTGAGCCCATCCCGGGGAGTTATGTGACCGGAATGAGTGAAGGCAGCCAACGCCGTCGCAGCCCGAACAACGAAGATTAGGCTGTTTTTAAAGGTTCCTTCGCGGGTCAAAGAACCCGCAGGTGAACCCTGGGACGTGCGCGTACGTGTACGTCGAAGTTATCCACGGCGAAGTAAGCATAACAATGCTTAAGGGATCACGATGCAGAACGGCGCAATGAAAGCCTGGCTGGACTCTTCTTACCTCTCTGGGTCTAACCAGAGCTGGATAGAACAGCTCTATGAAGACTTCTTAACCGATCCTGACTCGGTAGATGCGAACTGGCGATCTATGTTCCAGCAGTTACCAGGTACCGGAGTCAAACCGGATCAGTTCCACTCCAAAACGCGTGATTACTTCCGCCAGCTGGCGAAGGACGCTTCACGTTACTCCCCCTCGATTTCCGACCCCGATACCAACGTTAAGCAGGTCAAAGTCCTGCAGCTCATTAACGCCTACCGCTTCCGTGGTCACCAGCATGCGAATCTCGATCCGCTGGGATTATGGCAGCAGGAGAGGGTCGCCGATCTCGATCCCGCATTCCATGACCTGACCGAAGCCGATTTCCAGAACAGCTTCAATGTCGGGTCATTTGCTATCGGCAAAGACACCATGCCGCTGGGCGAGCTGCTCCACGCGCTGAAAGAGACCTATTGTGGCTCCATCGGCGCGGAGTACATGCACATCACCAGCACCGAAGAGAAACGCTGGATCCAGCAGCGCATCGAGTCGGCCACCGGTAAATCCAGCTTCTCGGCAGAAGAGAAAAAGCGCTTCTTAAGCGAACTGACCGCCGCCGAAGGGCTGGAGCGCTATCTGGGCGCGAAATTCCCGGGTGCAAAACGCTTCTCCCTTGAGGGTGGCGACGCGCTGGTACCGATGCTGAAAGAGATGATCCGCCACGCCGGTAAAAGCGGCACTCGTGAAGTGGTGCTGGGCATGGCGCACCGCGGTCGTCTGAACGTGCTGGTTAACGTGCTGGGCAAAAAACCGCAGGACCTGTTCGACGAATTTGCCGGTAAACATAAAGAGCATCTCGGCACCGGCGACGTGAAATACCATATGGGCTTCTCGTCCGACGTTGAAACCGAAGGCGGCCTGGTTCACCTGGCGCTGGCGTTTAACCCGTCGCACCTCGAGATCGTAAGCCCGGTAGTTATCGGCTCCGTGCGCGCGCGTCTCGATCGCCTCGACGAGCCGAGCAGCAACAAAGTGTTGCCGATCACCATTCACGGTGACGCGGCGGTCGCAGGCCAGGGCGTGGTGCAGGAAACCCTCAACATGTCCAAAGCCCGCGGCTACGAAGTGGGCGGCACCGTGCGTATTGTTATTAACAACCAGGTGGGCTTCACTACCTCGAACCCGCTGGATGCGCGCTCAACGCCGTACTGTACCGATATCGGTAAAATGGTGCAGGCACCGATTTTCCACGTTAACGCGGACGATCCGGAAGCCGTAGCCTTTGTGACACGCCTGGCGCTCGATTTCCGTAATACCTTCAAACGCGATGTCTTTATCGACCTGGTGTGCTACCGCCGTCACGGCCATAACGAAGCCGATGAGCCGAGCGCAACCCAGCCGCTGATGTACCAGAAGATCAAAAAGCACCCGACGCCGCGCCAGATTTACGCCAGCCGTCTGGAGCAGGAAACCACCATCGCCGCTGAAGACGCCACCGAAATGGCTAACGTCTACCGCGATGCGCTCGACGCCGGTGAGTGCGTTGTCGCTGAATGGCGTCCAATGAATATGCACTCCTTTACCTGGTCGCCGTACCTCAACCACGAGTGGGATGAGAGCTACCCGAACAAGGTGGAGATGAAGCGCCTGCAAGAGCTGGCGAAGCGCATCAGCACCGTACCGGACGCGATTGAGATGCAGTCCCGCGTAGCGAAAATCTACGCTGACCGTCAGCTGATGGCGAACGGCGAGAAGCTGTTCGACTGGGGCGGCGCGGAGACGCTGGCTTACGCCACGCTGGTAGATGAGGGCATTCCGGTGCGTCTCTCCGGTGAAGACTCCGGGCGCGGCACCTTCTTCCATCGTCATGCGGTGGTGCATAACCAGACTAACGGTTCGACTTACACCCCGCTGGCGCACGTGCATAACAGCCAGGGCGCGTTCCGCGTCTGGGACTCCGTGCTGTCGGAAGAAGCGGTACTGGCGTTTGAGTATGGCTACGCCACCGCTGAGCCGCGCACGCTCACCATCTGGGAAGCGCAGTTCGGCGACTTCGCCAACGGTGCGCAGGTGGTTATCGACCAGTTCATCAGCTCCGGCGAGCAGAAGTGGGGCCGTATGTGTGGCCTGGTCATGCTGCTGCCGCACGGCTATGAAGGGCAAGGCCCGGAGCACTCCTCCGCGCGTCTGGAGCGTTATCTGCAACTCTGCGCCGAGCAGAATATGCAGGTTTGCGTGCCGTCGACCCCGGCGCAGGTTTACCACATGCTGCGTCGTCAGGCGCTGCGCGGTATGCGTCGTCCGCTGATTGTGATGTCACCGAAATCGCTGCTGCGTCATCCGCAGGCTGTTTCAACGCTTGATGAGCTGGCAAACGGCACCTTTATGCCGGCGATTGGCGAAGTGGACGATCTCGATCCGCAGGGCGTGAAACGCGTTATCCTCTGTTCGGGTAAGGTTTATTACGATTTGCTGGAACAGCGTCGTAAGAACGACCAGAAAGATGTCGCGATTGTCCGCATCGAGCAGCTCTATCCGTTCCCGCACCAGGCGGTGCAGGAAGCGCTGAAGCCGTACGCGCATGTGCATGATTTTGTCTGGTGCCAGGAAGAGCCGCTGAACCAGGGCGCATGGTACTGCAGCCAGCATCACTTCCGTGATGTGATTCCATTTGGGGCTGGTCTGCGTTACGCAGGTCGCCCGGCCTCCGCCTCTCCGGCGGTGGGATACCTCTCCGTTCACCAGAAACAGCAACAAGATCTGGTAAATGACGCGCTGAACGTCAATTAATTAAAGGATAAATAATGAGTAGCGTAGATATTCTTGTTCCCGATCTGCCTGAGTCCGTTGCTGACGCGACCGTTGCAACCTGGCACAAAAAACCAGGCGATAGCGTTAAACGTGATGAAGTGCTGGTAGAAATCGAAACTGACAAAGTGGTACTGGAAGTGCCGGCGTCAGCGGACGGCATCCTTGATGCCGTGCTGGAAGAGGAAGGCACAACCGTTACCTCCCGCCAGATTCTGGGCCGTCTGAAAGAGGGCAACAGCGCAGGCAAAGAGAGCAGTGCTAAATCTGAAGAGAAAGAGTCTACACCGGCGCAGCGCCAGCAGGCCTCGCTGGAAGAGCAGAACAATGATGCCCTGAGCCCGGCGATCCGTCGCCTGCTGGCCGAGCACAACCTGGAAGCCAGCGACATCAAAGGTACCGGTGTTGGTGGTCGTCTGACCCGTGAAGATGTTGAGAAGCATCTGGCGAAAGGCCCGGCGCAGAGCGCTGCGCCAGCGGCAGCTCCGGCTGCTGCCAGCACCCCGGCTCCGGCCCCGGCTGGCCGCACGGAAAAACGCGTTCCGATGACCCGCCTGCGCAAACGCGTAGCCGAGCGTCTGCTGGAAGCGAAAAACTCCACCGCCATGCTGACGACCTTCAACGAAGTCAACATGAAGCCGATTATGGATCTGCGTAAGCAGTACGGCGACGCGTTCGAGAAGCGTCACGGCATCCGTCTGGGCTTTATGTCCTTCTACGTGAAAGCGGTGGTTGAAGCGCTGAAACGCTACCCGGAAGTGAACGCTTCTATCGATGGCGATGATGTGGTTTACCACAACTATTTCGATGTCAGTATGGCTGTTTCCACGCCGCGTGGCCTGGTGACCCCGGTGCTGCGCGATGTCGACACCCTCGGCATGGCAGATATCGAGAAGAAAATTAAAGAGCTGGCGCTGAAAGGGCGCGACGGCAAGCTGACCGTGGAAGATCTGACCGGCGGTAACTTCACCATTACCAACGGCGGCGTCTTTGGTTCGCTGATGTCCACCCCGATCATCAACCCGCCGCAGAGCGCGATCCTCGGCATGCACGCCATCAAAGATCGCCCGATGGCGGTTGATGGCAAGGTTGAGATCCTGCCGATGATGTACCTGGCGCTCTCTTACGATCACCGTCTGATCGACGGCCGTGAGTCTGTGGGCTATCTGGTCGCCATCAAAGAGCTGCTGGAAGATCCGACCCGTCTGCTGCTGGACGTGTAGTCGGCCAGGGCCCGGCGGATGCCGGGCCTGAAGTCATCACCTGACTGTGGGCGGATCCGGCAAACAGGGTACCCCGACCCGCAGACACCCTGATAATGATTACCTGAAGGATGGATAGAACAGATGAACTTACATGAGTATCAGGCGAAACAGCTTTTTGCCCGGTCAGGTCTGCCGACTCCGGTTGGATACGCCTGTACTACCCCGCGTGAAGCCGAAGAAGCGGCATCGAAAATTGGCGCAGGCCCGTGGGTCGTAAAATGCCAGGTTCACGCAGGCGGCCGCGGTAAAGCGGGCGGCGTAAAAGTGGTGAACAGCAAAGAAGAGATCCGCGCATTCGCGGAGCACTGGCTGGGTAAACGCCTGGTAACCTACCAAACAGACGCTAACGGCCAGCCGGTTAACCAGATTCTGGTTGAAGCGGCGACCGATATCGACAAAGAGCTCTACCTGGGCGCGGTAGTTGACCGTAGCTCGCGTCGCGTGGTGTTCATGGCCTCCACCGAAGGCGGTGTTGAGATTGAGAAAGTGGCGGAAGAGACCCCGCACCTGATCCACAAAACCACCATCGATCCGCTGACCGGCCCGATGCCGTATCAGGGTCGTGACCTGGCGTTCAAACTGGGTCTGGAAGGTAAGCAGGTTCAGCAGTTCACCAAAATCTTTATGGGTCTGGCGACCATTTTCCTTGAGCGCGACCTGGCGCTGATCGAAATCAACCCGCTGGTGATCACTAAGCAGGGCGACCTGATCTGCCTCGACGGCAAATTGGGCGCTGACGGTAACGCACTCTTCCGCCAGCCGGATCTGCGCGAAATGCGCGACCAGTCTCAGGAAGACCCGCGCGAAGCACAGGCTGCGCAGTGGGAGCTGAACTACGTAGCTCTCGACGGCAACATCGGCTGCATGGTTAACGGCGCAGGTCTGGCGATGGGCACCATGGACATCGTTAAACTGCACGGCGGCGAACCGGCTAACTTCCTTGACGTTGGCGGCGGCGCAACCAAAGAGCGCGTAACCGAAGCTTTCAAAATCATTCTCTCCGATGAGAACGTGAAAGCCGTTCTGGTTAACATCTTCGGCGGCATCGTGCGCTGCGACCTGATCGCAGACGGCATCATCGGTGCAGTAGAAGAAGTTGGCGTGAACGTGCCGGTAGTCGTACGCCTGGAAGGTAACAACGCTGAACTGGGTGCCAAGCGCCTGGCTGACAGCGGCCTGAATATTATCGCAGCGAAAAGTCTGACGGATGCAGCACAGCAGGTTGTTGCCGCAGTGGAGGGGAAATAATGTCTGTTTTGATCGATAAGAACACCAAAGTTATCTGCCAGGGCTTCACCGGAAGCCAGGGTACATTCCACTCCGAACAGGCGATTGCCTACGGTACGCAGATGGTTGGTGGCGTAACGCCAGGCAAAGGCGGCACCACGCACCTCGGCCTGCCAGTCTTCAATACCGTGCGTGAAGCGGTAGAAGCGACCGGCGCGACCGCAACGGTTATCTACGTTCCGGCTCCGTTCTGCAAAGACTCCATCCTGGAAGCGATCGACGCAGGTATCAAACTGATTATCACCATCACTGAAGGTATCCCGACGCTGGATATGCTGACGGTGAAAGTGAAGCTGGATGAAGCTGGCGTGCGCATGATCGGGCCGAACTGCCCGGGCGTGATCACCCCAGGCGAGTGCAAAATCGGCATTATGCCGGGCCATATCCATCAGCCGGGTAAAGTCGGCATCGTTTCCCGCTCCGGTACCCTGACCTATGAAGCGGTTAAACAGACCACGGATTACGGTTTTGGTCAGTCCACCTGTGTGGGCATCGGCGGCGACCCGATCCCGGGCTCTAACTTTATCGACATCCTGAAACTGTTCCAGGAAGATCCGCAGACCGAAGCGATCGTGATGATCGGTGAGATCGGTGGTAGCGCGGAAGAAGAAGCCGCAGCCTACATCAAAGAGCACGTCACCAAACCGGTTGTTGGCTACATTGCCGGTGTTACCGCGCCGAAAGGCAAGCGTATGGGCCACGCAGGCGCCATTATCGCAGGCGGTAAGGGTACGGCGGACGAGAAGTTCGCGGCACTGGAAGCTGCTGGCGTGAAAACCGTGCGCAGCCTGGCCGATATCGGCGACGCTCTGAAAACCGTAATTAAATAAAAAACCATCGCTCCCCCTTGCAGGGGAGCAGCGCAATTCGACATGGTTGGCCGCTCCTGGAGCGGCCTTTTTTATTGCCCGAATCTATGCGTGGTAAAAAGAGGGAGGCAGGCAGGGGAGGGGACTTGCAGCATTATCCGGCGACCTGAAAGCAGGTTATAAAAGTTATGAATAATAGCGCTAAGTATCGCCTTTTAAAGATGCTTATTTTTATAATAACGAAGCGGTGTTAATTATATTAACTGGATAAGTGAAATATTTGTAAAATCAATCTGGAAATAGGTGAGCTGTTTCACTTAAGAGTTACCCACTTTTCACGTTTTTAACTTACCGCGTAAAGTAACCTGCCTTTCTTCGCTTTATTCGTCAATTGATAACCATAAATTGCGTTACATTAAACATGTTATTAACACTGTTTTTACCCGCCGGACACCTTAAATACAAAATTAACAACGTCAATGGTAAATGATTTAAATCAATATTTAAAAGCTTGGAAAAGCGGTCAAAACTCGTTAAATTGTCGCCGATCAAATTGACCGCGAAGTGCAAAATTGGGGATTAATTGATCGCCGTCGTAAAACGTAAAACATAATCAATAAATGCTTTTTATTGTTAGGGTTTTGCGGAGTAATATATTCGCGAGATCAATTCGAATTTTTTATTAACCTGGTTGTAACTTTTTTTATTCATTGTCCCGACATTTGGGAGAGTGAATAAAACAGTGCAGCAAATTTGTATTGGGGCATGCGTGTGAACCTTCGCTAACGGGGGTTTACTCTCGGAGTCTTCATGCGATGAGCAAGGAGTCATGATGTTAGATATAGTCGAACTGTCACGCTTACAGTTTGCCTTGACCGCGATGTACCACTTTCTGTTTGTGCCGCTGACGCTTGGTATGGCGTTCCTGCTGGCAATTATGGAAACGGTCTACGTCCTCTCCGGCAAACAGATCTACAAAGATATGACCAAGTTCTGGGGCAAGTTGTTTGGGATCAACTTCGCGCTGGGCGTGGCGACCGGTCTGACCATGGAGTTCCAGTTCGGGACTAACTGGTCTTACTATTCTCACTACGTTGGGGATATTTTCGGTGCGCCGCTGGCCATTGAAGGTCTGATGGCCTTCTTCCTCGAATCCACATTCGTGGGTCTGTTCTTCTTCGGTTGGGATCGTCTGGGCAAAGTTCAGCACATGGCGGTAACCTGGCTCGTTGCTCTGGGCTCCAACTTGTCCGCACTCTGGATCCTCGTCGCCAACGGCTGGATGCAGAACCCCATCGCCTCTGATTTCAACTTCGAAACCATGCGTATGGAGATGGTGAGCTTCTCTGAACTGGTGCTTAACCCGGTTGCGCAGGTCAAATTTGTGCACACCGTGGCTTCCGGCTACACCTGCGGCGCTATCTTTATTCTCGGTATCAGCTCCTACTACCTGCTGCGCGGTCGTGACGTTGCTTTTGCGAAACGCTCCTTTGCTATCGCAGCCAGCTTCGGTATGGCGGCAATCCTCTCCGTTATCGTGCTGGGCGATGAGTCCGGTTACGAAATGGGTGACGTGCAGAAAACCAAACTGGCGGCAATCGAAGCGGAGTGGGAAACCCAACCGGCTCCTGCAGCGTTTACCCTGTTTGGTATTCCGGATCAGGATAAACAAGAGAACAAATTCGCTATCCAGATCCCGTTTGCGCTCGGCATTATCGCTACCCGCTCCGTCGACACGCCGGTTATTGGCCTGAAAGACCTGATGGTGCAGCACGAAGAGCGTATCCGTAACGGCATGAAAGCGTACCAGCTGCTTGAACAGCTGCGCTCCGGCTCTGCGGATCCGGCAGTACGTGAGCAGTTCAATAACGTGAAGAAAGATCTCGGTTACGGCCTGCTGCTGAAACGCTATACCCCGAACGTCACCGACGCGACGGAAGCGCAGATCCAGAAAGCGACCCAGGACTCTATTCCACGCGTTGCGCCGCTCTACTTCGCCTTCCGTCTGATGGTAGCCAGTGGCGTGCTGATGCTGCTGATTATCGGCATCTCCTTCTGGACAGTGATCCGTAACCGTATCGGTGAGAAGAAATGGCTGCTGCGCGCCGCGCTGTATGGCATTCCGCTGCCGTGGATTGCGATTGAAGCAGGCTGGTTTGTGGCGGAATACGGTCGTCAACCGTGGGCGATTGGTGAAGTGCTGCCGACTGCCGTTGCCAACTCCTCATTGACCGTCGGCGATCTGCTGTTCTCAATGATTCTGATTTGCGGCCTTTATACGCTGTTTATGGTGGCCGAAGTGTTCCTGATGTTCAAATTTGCTCGCCTTGGGCCGAGCAGCCTGAAGACAGGTCGCTATCACTACGAGCAGTCCACCGTGACTACTCAGCCGGCACGCTAAGACAGGAGTCGTGAAATGATCGATTATGAAGTATTACGTTTTATCTGGTGGCTGCTGGTGGGCATTCTGCTGATCGGTTTCGCCGTCACCGATGGCTTCGACATGGGCGTCGGCATGCTGACCCGCGTGTTGGGGCGTAGCGACACCGAGCGCCGCGTGATGATAAACTCCATCGCGCCGCACTGGGACGGCAACCAGGTCTGGCTTATCACTGCCGGTGGCGCGCTGTTCGCCGCCTGGCCGATGGTCTACGCGGCAGCCTTCTCCGGCTTCTATGTAGCGATGATCCTCGTGCTGGCCTCACTCTTCTTCCGTCCGGTTGGCTTTGATTACCGCTCGAAGATTGAAGATGTGCGCTGGCGCGGCATGTGGGACTGGGGCATCTTCATCGGTAGCTTCGTGCCGCCGCTGGTGATTGGCGTGGCCTTCGGTAACCTGTTGCAGGGCGTACCGTTCCACCTGGATGGCGACATGCGCCTCTTCTATACCGGTAACTTCTTCCAGCTGCTGAACCCGTTTGGTCTGCTGGCCGGTGTAGTGAGCGTGGCGATGATCCTGACCCAGGGCGCAACCTATCTGCAAATGCGTACCGTTGGCGAACTACACCTGCGGGCACGCGCTACGGTACAGATTGCAGCCCTGGTGACGCTGGTCTGCTTCGCGCTGGCGGGTGTCTGGGTGGTGTACGGCATTGACGGGTATGTGATCACCTCTGCGATGAATCATCATGCAGCCTCAAATCCGCTGACTAAAGAAGTTGCGGTACAGGCGGGTGCCTGGCTGACCAACTTCAACAATACTCCGGTATTGTGGGCGATCCCGGCTCTGGGCGTGGCGCTGCCGCTGTTGACTATCCTGACCGCGCGTCTGGATAAATCAGCCTTCGCCTTTGTCTTCTCGTCCCTGACGCTGGCGTGCATCATTCTGACCGCAGGCATCGCGATGTTCCCGTTTGTCATGCCGTCCAGCACCATGCTGAACGCAAGCCTGACAATGTGGGACGCGACCTCGACGCAGCGCACGCTGAACCTGATGACCTGGGTTGCAGCGGTATTCGTACCGATCATTCTGCTCTACACCACCTGGTGTTACTGGAAAATGTTCGGTCGTATTACCAAAGAGCAGATCGAAAGCAACACCCACTCTATGTACTAAGTAAGGAGCTGAATATGTGGTATTTCGCCTGGATTTTAGGAACGCTTCTTGCCTGTGCTTTTGGTGTGATCACCGCGCTGGCGCTGGAACATGTTGAAGCAACCAAAGCCGGTCAAGAAGAACATTGATGGATAAGGTTATCGCAAAGCTCTATGCGGTAATGGACAAGGGCCCGTTACGGGCCCTTTCCTTACTAATGGCGCTGCTGCTGGCAGGGTGCATTTTCTGGGACCCGTCGCGCTTTGCGGCGAAAACCAGCGAGCTTGAGATCTGGCATGGTCTGCTGTTGATGTGGGCCGTTTGCGCCGGTGTGATCCACGGCGTCGGTTTTCGTCCTCGCGCGCTGCACTGGCAAGGGCTGTTTTGCCCGCTGATTGCCGATGTTGTGCTGCTTGCAGGTCTGCTTTTCTTCTTCTTTTGAATAAGAAATATCCGCTATCCCGATGGGCTTGCAAAAGCCCATAAATTTTTACTCTCCGTTTACCACAACCCATTCCAAAGCACCTTGCCCGCGCGTATAGTAGCGAAGTTTAAAAGCTCTAACCTTTTTTGCATTACCGGGATGTAAAGTGAATACAACGCTGTTTCGATGGCCGGTTCGTGTCTATTACGAAGATACTGATGCCGGTGGTGTGGTTTACCACGCCAGCTACGTTGCTTTTTATGAAAGAGCCCGCACCGAGATGCTGCGCCACCATCACTTTAGCCAACAGGCTCTGCTGGCAGAGCAGGTCGCGTTCGTGGTGCGCAAAATTACGCTGGAGTATTTTGCACCCGCCCGACTCGACGACATGCTCGACGTCCAAACGGAAATTACATCAATGCGTGGAACGTCTATGGTGTTCTCGCAGCGGATCGTCAACGCAGAGAACAAAGTGCTGAACGAAGCTGAAGTGCTGGTTGTCTGTGTTGATCCACTCTTAATGAAGCCTCGTGCGCTTCCCAAGTCTATTGTCGCGGAGTTTAAGCAGTGACTGACATGAACATCCTTGATTTGTTCCTGAAGGCGAGCCTTCTGGTCAAACTTATCATGTTGATTTTGATTGGTTTTTCAATCGCATCCTGGGCAATCATTATCCAGAGAACCCGCATCCTCAACGCCGCAGGGCGTGAAGCGGAAGCGTTCGAAGATAAGTTCTGGTCCGGCATTGAACTCTCTCGTCTCTATCAGGAAAGCCAGGGCCGTCGCGATAATCTGAGCGGCTCTGAACAGATTTTCTATAGCGGTTTTAAAGAGTTTGCCCGTCTGCATCGCGCCAACAGCCACGCGCCGGAAGCGATTGTAGAAGGAGCCTCCAGGGCAATGCGTATCTCGATGAATCGCGAGCTGGAAAGCCTCGAAAACCACATTCCTTTCCTCGGTACCGTTGGTTCCATCAGCCCTTATATTGGTCTTTTTGGTACCGTCTGGGGGATCATGCACGCCTTTATCGCGCTGGGCGCGGTGAAACAGGCGACGCTGCAAATGGTTGCACCGGGTATCGCCGAAGCGCTGATTGCGACCGCTATCGGCCTGTTCGCGGCAATTCCGGCGGTAATGGCCTACAACCGTCTGAACCAGCGCGTCAATAAACTGGAACAGAATTACGACAACTTTATGGAAGAGTTCACGGCTATTCTGCATCGCCAGGCGTTTGCCAGCAGCGACAGCAATAAGGAGTAAGCCATGGCCAGATCCCGTGGGCGGAGCAAGCGTGCCCTGAAGTCCGAAATCAATATTGTGCCGCTGCTCGATGTGCTGCTGGTGCTGCTGCTGATCTTTATGGCAACGGCGCCCATCATCACTCAGAGCGTCGAGGTCGATCTGCCGGATGCAACGGATTCTCAGACCGTCAGCACCAATGACGATCCTCCGGTCATTATTGAAGTTTCCGGTGTCGGGCAATACAGCGTGGTGGTAGAGAAAGATCGTATGGATCAGCTGCCGCCGGAGCAGGTTATTGCGGAGGCGCAGCGTCGCCTGCAATCCAATCCGAAAACCGTGTTCTTAATCGGCGGGGCGAAGGACGTGCCGTACGACGAAATCATTAAAGCGCTGAACCTGTTACATAGCGCGGGTGTGAAATCGGTTGGCTTGATGACGCAGCCTATCTGATCACCGGCTTAACAGGCGGACAGTTTTTGGGAACCGAGAGTGTCAAAGGCAACCGTACAAAACGACAAGCTTAAGCGAGCGATACTCATTTCAGCCGTGCTGCACGTAATTCTGGTGGCGCTGCTGATCTGGAGTTCGTTCGATGAGCATATTGAAGCGTCAGCGGGCGGCGGTGGCGGCTCGTCGATCGACGCCGTAATGGTCGATCCCGGCGCGGTAGTGGAGAACTACAACCGCCAACAGCACCAGCAATCGAGCGCTAAACGCGCGGAAGAGCAGCGTGAAAAACAGGCGCAGCAGCAGGCGGAGGAGATGCGTGAAAAGCAGGCCGCCGAGCAGGAGCGTCTGAAGCAGGTAGAGAAAGAGCGTCTGCAAGCGCAGGAAGCGGCGCGCGAACAAGCTGAACAGCAGAAACAAGCGGAAGAAGCGGCTAAGCAGGCGCAACAGCAGCAGAAACAGGCTGAAGAAGCGGCAGCGAAAGCCGCCGCTGACGCGAAAGCCAAAGCGGATGCGCAGGCAAAAGCGGCGGAAGAGGCGGCGAAGAAAGCCGCAGCGGACGCGCAGAAGAAAGCGCAGGCGGATGCAGCCAAAGCCGCCGCCGATGCACAGAAGAAAGCCGAAGCGGAGGCCGCGAAAGCCGCCGCCGACGCACAGAAGAAAGCGGAAGCAGAAGCTGCGAAAGCGGCAGCCGATGCGAAGAAGAAAGCGCAGGCGGAAGCGGCTAAACAGGCTGCTGCTGAAAAAGCCGCAGCCGAAAAGGCCGCCGCCGCTGAAAAAGCTGCCGCTGAGAAGGCCGCTGCCGCAGAGAAAGCCGCAGCGGAGAAGAAAGCCGCTGCAGCGGAAAAAGCGGCAGCCGAGAAGAAAGCGGCTGCGGAAAAAGCCGCCGCTGAGAAGAAAGCTGCTGCCGAGAAGGCCGCCGCCGATAAGAAAGCGGCTGCCAAAAAAGCCGCAGCAGAGAAAGCCGCCGCCGCGGAAGGCGTCGACGATCTGTTTGGCGATCTCAGCTCCGGTAAGAATGCACCGAAAACGGGCGGCGGAGCGAAAGGCAACAATGCAGCGCCGGCGGGTTCGGGTAACACTAAGAACAACGGTGCATCCGGAGCCGATATCAGTAACTACGCAGGGCAGATTAAAACGGCGATTGAGAGCCGCTTCTATGATGCATCTTCCTACACCGGGAAGACCTGTACGTTACGTATCAAACTGGCTCCTGATGGGACGCTGTTAGATATTCAGTCTGAAGGGGGCGATCCGGCGCTCTGTCAGGCCGCGCTGGCCGCGGCACGACAGGCGAAAATGCCGAAGCCACCAAGTCAGGCTGTGTATGAAGTGTTCAAAAATGCGCCGCTGGACTTCAAACCTTGAGGTACACTTTCCTCGCGATCCCGTGAGGAAAGTATGCGAAGGCGGTTCCAACGCGGGTAGTTTTGTCTTATTGGTTTGTTAAAATTCTGCTAAATTATCGCGGGTTTTTTGCCCGGATAAGGGAGATATGATGAAGCAGGCATTACGTGTTGCATTTGGTTTTTTGATGCTGTGGGCAGCGGTGCTGCATGCAGAAGTACGTATCGAGATCACCCAGGGGGTAGACTCGGCACGCCCAATTGGCGTTGTGCCGTTCCAGTGGGCAGGCCCAGGCGCTGCGCCTGAGGACGCTGGCGGTATCGTTGCGGCGGATCTGCGCAACAGCGGTAAATTCAACCCGCTGGATCGCTCCCGTTTACCGCAGCAGCCGGGCACCGCGCAGGAAGTGCAGCCCGCTGCATGGTCCGCGCTCGGTATTGATGCGGTCATCGTAGGTCAGGTGACGCCGAATCCTGATGGCAGCTACAACGTCGCTTACCAGCTGGTCGACACCGGCGGCGCGCCGGGTACCGTGCTGGCGCAAAACTCCTTCAAAGTGAACAAGCAGTGGCTGCGTTATGCTGCCCATGCCGCCAGCGACGAAGTATTCGAAAAGCTGACCGGTATTAAAGGCGCATTCCGTACCCGTATCGCCTATGTTGTGCAGACTGCGAACACTCAGTTCCCGTACGAACTGCGCGTCTCTGATTACGACGGCTATAACCAGTTCCTCGTCCACAAATCGCCGCAGCCGCTGATGTCCCCGGCCTGGTCGCCGGACGGTTCAAAAGTCGCATACGTGACCTTTGAGAGCGGTCGTTCCGCGCTGGTTATCCAGACTCTGGCTAACGCCAGCATTCGTCAGGTAGCTTCGTTCCCGCGCCACAACGGCGCACCGGCCTTCTCGCCGGATGGCACCAAGCTGGCGTTTGCCCTGTCAAAAACCGGCAGCCTGAACATCTACGTGATGGACATCGGTTCCGGCCAGATCCGTCAGGTTACCGACGGTCGCAGCAACAACACCGAACCAACCTGGTTCCCGGACAGCCAGAACCTGGCCTTTACCTCTGACCAGGCCGGTCGTCCGCAGGTTTACAAAATCAATATCAACGGCGGCGCAGCGCAGCGTATCTCCTGGCAGGGTTCTCAGAACCAGGATGCGGATGTCAGCAGCGACGGTAAATTTATGGTGATGGTTAGCTCTGACGGTGGTCAGCAGCACATTGCTAAACAAGATCTGGAAGCGGGTGGCGTGCAAGTTTTGTCGTCAACGTTCCTGGATGAAACGCCAAGTCTGGCACCTAACGGCACTATGGTCATCTACAGCTCTTCTCAGGGGATGGGCTCCGTGCTGAACCTGGTTTCTACAGATGGGCGTTTCAAAGCGCGTATTCCGGCGACTGATGGACAGGTTAAATTCCCTGCCTGGTCTCCGTATCTGTGATAATAAATAAATATTAAAGGAATCAAAGAAATGCAACTGAACAAAGTGCTGAAAGGCCTGATGCTGGCTCTGCCTGTTATGGCAATCGCTGCATGTTCTTCTCACAAGAACAACACCAGCGACCAGAGCGGCGAAGGCATGATGGGTGCCGGCACTGGCATGAACGGTAGCGGTAACATGTCCTCTGAAGAGCAGGCGCGTCTGCAGATGCAGCAGCTGCAGCAGAACAACATCGTTTACTTCGATCTGGACAAGTACGACATCCGTTCTGACTTTGCAGCGATGCTGGATGCTCACGCTAACTTCCTGCGTAGCAACCCGTCCTACAAAGTGACCGTAGAAGGTCATGCTGACGAACGCGGTACCCCGGAGTACAACATCTCCCTGGGCGAACGTCGTGCTAACGCCGTTAAAATGTACCTGCAGGGTAAAGGCGTTTCTGCTGACCAGATCTCCATCGTTTCTTACGGTAAAGAAAAACCTGCAGTACTGGGTCACGACGAAGCGGCTTACGCTAAAAACCGTCGCGCCGTACTGGTTTACTAAGAGAATTGCATGAGCAGTAACTTCAGACATCATCTGTTGAGTCTGTCGTTACTGGTTGGCATAGCGGCCCCCTGGGCCGCTAATGCTCAGGCGCCAATCAGTAGTGTCGGCTCAGGCTCGGTCGAAGACCGTGTCACTCAACTTGAGCGTATTTCCAATGCTCACAGCCAGCTTTTAACCCAACTTCAGCAGCAGCTCTCTGATAATCAGGCCGATATTGACTCCCTGCGCGGGCAGATCCAGGAAAGCCAGTATCAGCTCAATCAGGTTGTTGAACGCCAGCAGCAAATTCTGCAGCAGATCGGCAATCTGAGCAGCGGTGCAGCAGCAGGGCAGACGCAGCAGGCTTCCGGCGATCAGAGCGGTGCGGCAGCGCAGGCTCCCGCAGCGGATGCGGGTGCAAACAACGGTGCGGCGGCTTCAGGCGCACCGGTACAAAGCGGCGATGCCAATACCGATTACAACGCGGCTATCGCCCTGGTGCAGGATAAATCCCGCCAGGATGATGCGCTGGCTGCGTTTCAGAACTTCGTCAAAAAGTACCCTGATTCAACCTATGTACCGAACGCTAACTACTGGCTCGGTCAGTTGAATTACAACAAGGGTAAGAAAGACGATGCGGCTTACTACTTCGCATCGGTAGTGAAGAACTTCCCGAAGTCGCCGAAAGCGCCAGACGCGATGTTTAAAGTCGGCGTGATTATGCAAGACAAGGGCGATACTGCAAAAGCCAAAGCGGTTTACCAGCAGGTGGTCAGCAAATACCCTGGTACCGATGGTGCGAAACAGGCGCAAAAACGCCTTGCTTCGATGTAATGCATAGCGCATGACCAGAAAACGCGGTTTTTCTGGTCTTGTCGCATGAATCATAAGCAGTTAAACAGTGCGCGTCGAAATTGTTGTTGCGCTGAGTTCTTAAATCAGTAATATATGCCGCCGTTGCCACGGGATATCTCTTAACCCGGAAGCAGCCCAAAAGTGGGTCGTTAGCTCAGTTGGTAGAGCAGTTGACTTTTAATCAATTGGTCGCAGGTTCGAATCCTGCACGACCCACCACTGTTAAGTCTGGTGAAGCGTTTTAACGTGAAGGATAACGTTGCGACAGCAACGGCCCGTAGGGCGAGGCGAAAGCCGAGTCATCCTGCACGAACCACCATTTAGCAGTATCCAGCGCAGTATCGGGTGATTAGCTCAGCTGGGAGAGCACCTCCCTTACAAGGAGGGGGTCGGCGGTTCGATCCCGTCATCACCCACCACCGGGTCGTTAGCTCAGTTGGTAGAGCAGTTGACTTTTAATCAATTGGTCGCAGGTTCGAATCCTGCACGACCCACCAATTTAATATCGCGATCGCGATGTTAAATGTGAAGGATAGCGTTGCGTCAGCAACCGCCCGCCGGTGAAAGCCGACTCATCCTGCACAATTGCCACGCATTCCGTGGTTCCAAAGATTTATCTTCGAAGTCGCTACCCTGTATGGGTCGTTAGCTCAGTTGGTAGAGCAGTTGACTTTTAATCAATTGGTCGCAGGTTCGAATCCTGCACGACCCACCAATTTTGATAATTGGTGAAGGTGTCAGACGTGAAGGATAACGTTGCGTCAGCAACGGCCCAGTAGGGCGAGGCAAAAGCCGAGTCATCCTGCACGACCCACCACTTCGAAGAATCCCTGCAAAGGGTCGTTAGCTCAGTTGGTAGAGCAGTTGACTTTTAATCAATTGGTCGCAGGTTCGAATCCTGCACGACCCACCAATGTAAAAAAGCGCCCTAAAGGCGCTTTTTTGCTATCTGCCGGTTTCAAAGATTCGAACCTGCGGCAGGTTCGGGTCGAACGTAGTGAGACAACGGAGCCGCTTGCGGCGACGGCCCGAAGGGCGAGCGAAGCGAGTCATCCTGCACGACCCACCAATGTAAAAATGGCGCTTGCGGCGCTTTTTTGCTATCTGCGATTTGAAAATTCCGTGCGCTCTTCTTGCCGGATGGCGGCTATGCCTTATCCGGCCTACAACATCTCTCCGCACCCGGTTTTCCCAGGCCTGCTAAGCGCAGCGCCAGCAGGCGTTCTGTTTTGAACCTGAACCCACTGCCTGATGGCGGCTACGCCTTATCCGGCCTACAACATTTCTCCGCACCCGGTTTTCCCAGGCCTGCTAAGCGCAGCGCCAGCAGGCAATAATCCACACCACCCACTTCCCACCACGAATAAATTCACCGCGACAATATCTCTGCGATCGGGTATCTTGTTTAGTATATAAAACATCGGCCGCTCAGGAAGCCATATCAGGCCGCTGTTAGGGTTATCATGTTAAGCACGCAAAACGAGTGAGCACCATGAGCGTAATGTTTGATCCTGAAGCCGCAATCTATCCTTTTCCTGCCAAACCCGCGCCGCTAAATCAGGCGGAAAAAGCGTTTTACCGCGATAAAATCAAACGCTTGCTGAAAGAGCGTAATGCGGTGATGGTCGCCCACTACTACACCGACCCGGAAATCCAGCAGCTGGCGGAAGAGACCGGCGGCTGCATCTCCGATTCGCTGGAGATGGCGCGCTTTGGCGCGCGTCATTCCGCCTCAACGCTGCTGGTCGCGGGCGTGCGTTTTATGGGGGAAACGGCGAAAATCCTCAGCCCGGAAAAAACGATTCTTATGCCGACGCTTGAGGCCGAATGCTCGCTCGATCTGGGCTGCCCCATTGAGCCGTTCAACGCTTTCTGCGATGCGCACCCGGATCGCACGGTGGTGGTCTACGCCAACACCTCGGCGGCGGTAAAAGCCCGCGCCGACTGGGTAGTCACTTCAAGCATTGCCGTAGAGTTGATTGAGCACCTCGATAGCCTCGGCGAAAAAATTATCTGGGCACCGGATCGTCATCTCGGAAACTATGTCCAGAAGCAAACGGGCGCGGACGTACTTTGCTGGCAGGGGGCGTGCATTGTCCATGATGAGTTCAAAACCCAGGCGCTGCGGCGCATGAAAGCGCTCTATCCCGACGCCGCAATACTGGTGCATCCTGAATCGCCACAAGCGGTGGTAGAGTTAGCCGATGCAGTCGGTTCGACCAGCCAGTTGATCCAGGCCGCAAAAACGCTGCCCCACTCGCAGCTGATTGTCGCCACCGACCGCGGGATCTTCTATAAAATGCAGCAGGCCGTGCCGCATAAAGCGCTGATCGAGGCGCCAACGGCGGGTGAAGGGGCGACGTGCCGCAGCTGCGCTCACTGCCCGTGGATGGCAATGAACGGTCTGAAAGCCATTGCCGACGGGCTGGAGCAGGGCGGAACGGCGCATGAGATAGAGGTGGAGGCCAGCCTGCGTGAACGCGCGCTGCTGCCGCTTAACCGCATGCTCGATTTTGCGGCTACACTTCGACCTTAACGTTTTCATAGACATCAATGCGTAACACTACGCTCTGGGGAAAGAATGGACTTTTTTAGTACGCAAAACATCCTCGTGCACATTCCGATCGGTGCCGGGGGATATGACCTTTCATGGATTGAAGCCGCAGGCACGCTGGCGGGTTTACTCTGTATCTGGCTCGCCAGCCTTGAGAAAATCAGCAACTACGCTTTTGGCCTGATTAACGTCACGCTCTTCGCCATCATCTTCTTTCAGATCCAGCTTTACGCCAGCCTGCTGCTGCAACTCTTCTTCTTCGCCGCCAATATCTATGGCTGGTATGCCTGGTCGCGCCAGACCTCGCAAAATGAGGCCGAGCTACAAATACGCTGGTTGCCGCGCAGCAAAGCCCTCGGCTGGCTTGCCGCCTGCGTGGTGGCGATTGGCCTGATGACACTGTTTATCAACCCGGTCTTTGCCTTCCTGACGCGTATCGCCGTCAATATCATGCAGGCGGTCGGGCTGAACGTGGCAATGCCAACGCTGCAGCCTGATGCTTTCCCCTTCTGGGATTCCTGCATGATGGTACTCTCTATCGTGGCGATGATCCTGATGACGCGTAAATATGTCGAAAACTGGCTGCTGTGGGTGATTATCAACGTGATAAGCGTGGTGATATTTGCACGCCAGGGCGTGTGGGCAATGTCGCTGGAGTATATGATCCTCACCTTTATTGCCCTGAACGGCAGCCGGATGTGGATTAACAGCGCGCGCGAGCGTGGTTCTCGCGCGCTTTCACATTAATGATGATGTCCGTGGTGGGGATCGGCCGTAACGTCGCCCAGACGGCAGTCTGAGCCGCTACAGGGCTGATACTCCATCTGCACCGTTGCATGAGCAATCTCATAATGGTGCGCCAGGAAGTGGTGAATCTCGCCGAGCAACTTATCGTGATCGCGCGGCGGGATCACCTGCACATGCAGGGTCATCAGCGGTTTTTCACCTACCTGCCAGACGTGCACATGGTGCACATCGCGGATTTCCGGAATCGCGCGGCGCAAATGGCGCTGCAACGCACCGATATCCAGCGAAGCGGGAACCCCCTCCAGCAGTTCATTGACGCTCTCCTTCATCAAGCGCCACGCGCTCTTCAGCACCAGCGCAGAAACCAGCACCGACAGAATCGGATCGATGGGCGTCCAGTGGGTCACCATGATCACCACTGCCGCGATAATCGCGCCAACGGAGCCGAGCAGATCGCCCAGCACATGCAGCGCGGCGGCGCGCACGTTCAGGTTCTTCTCTTCACTGCCGCGATGCAGCAGCCAGAAGGAGAGCAGATTTGCCACAAGGCCAGCGATGGCAATCGCCATCATCGTCATTCCGGCAACCGGCTGTGGGTGGCTAAAACGCAGGATCGCTTCCCAGACAATCCATATCGTTATCAGCACCAGCGCCAGGGCATTGATAAAGGCGGCAAGCGTTGTCAGACGTAGCCAGCCGAAGGTACGTTTTGCGCTCGGCGGCTGGCGGGCAAACCACACCGCCAGCAGGGCGAAGAGCAGGGCGGCGGCATCCGTGAGCATATGTCCGGCGTCGGCCAGCAGCGCCAGCGAGCCAGAAATAATCCCGCCCACCACTTCAATAACCATAAAAACAGCGGTGACCGTAAAGGCCAGTAGCAGACGGCGAGCATTGGCATCCGATGAGCCATGCGAGTGATCGTGCGCCATGATGGGATCTATCCTTTTGACCGTTGAGAAAACGCCTACATCATTGCAGATTTTGAGTTTTAAGGAATAAAAAAAGGAGAGCCTCAGCTCTCCTTCTTCACTTCTAGCATCACGCCTTACTGGGTGGTGCCATCAGTTTTGGTGTTCACTTTGCTGTTGTCACCGCTGCCGGTTTCAACTTTTTTGTTCACGTCCGGGCAACGACCATCTTTACACATGGTGTTTTTGTGCACTTCCTCTTTGCTCATATGACCAGATTTGTGGTTCATCTGCGTAGAGGTGGAGTTGGTATTGGTGTTGCCGGTGTTGATGTTGCTGTTATCAACATTGCCTGGCGCAACGTTTTCTTTCGCGTCAGGTGCAACCTGGCCTGCCTTCGCTGCTGCGTTGGCATCGCCGTTGCTGGAGCTAGAAGAGGATGCGTCAGCTGCATATGCCGCGCCGCCTGCCAGAGTCAGTGTGGTGGTCAGTAAAAGAGTCGCTAATTTATTCATTTTCATCATGATGCTCCTGTGCTGGTCGTCTAATGCCGCGCGGGACGCCGGCAGAATATGCGCGAACCCATCGCACGCTCAGTGGTGAAAGATGCCATACGTGCCATAAGTAGCAGCATGGAATAACGAAAAAATGTAAAACAAAGGTATTTACAGTTAAAAAGTGTAGTCGGGATGTGGCGACTTGCTACTTTTCCCACCACTTTCCGTCGATTCCAGGAATTATCCGGGCGAAGTGTAAAATCGCGTTTACACTACGGCGCGAGCGAGATAGATTGGTCAGATTGCTTTTCTTCTAAAAAACATGTTCACACTGGAAAGATCATGACTTATCAGAACGACGATTTACGCATCAAAGAGATCAACGAGTTACTCCCTCCTGTCGCCCTGCTTGAAAAATTCCCCGCTACCGAAACCGCTGCCAGAACGGTCTCCCGGGCGCGTCGGGCGATCCATCAAATCCTGCGCGGCAACGACGACCGCCTTTTGGTGGTGATAGGTCCCTGTTCCATTCACGATCCCGTGGCGGCAAAAGAGTATGCTTCGCGCCTGCTGGCACTGCGTGACGAGCTGAAAGACGAGCTGGAAATTGTTATGCGCGTCTATTTCGAAAAACCGCGCACCACCGTTGGCTGGAAGGGGCTGATTAACGATCCGCATATGGATAACAGCTTCCGCATTAACGACGGCCTGCGTATTGCGCGCAAACTGCTGCTGGAAATCAACGACAGCGGGCTTCCGGCGGCGGGTGAGTTCCTCGATATGATCACCCCGCAATATATGGCGGATTTGATGAGCTGGGGCGCGATTGGCGCGCGCACCACTGAATCTCAGGTACACCGTGAGCTTGCCTCCGGCCTCTCGTGCCCGGTTGGTTTTAAAAACGGCACCGACGGGACCATTAAAGTAGCGATTGACGCTATCAATGCCGCTGGCGCGCCGCACTGCTTCCTCTCCGTGACCAAATGGGGCCACTCGGCCATCGTTAATACGGCGGGCAACGGCGATTGCCACATTATTCTGCGCGGCGGCAAAGAGCCGAACTACAGCGCGAAGCATGTCGCCGAAGTGAAAGCGGGGCTGGAAAAAGCGGGATTGCCGGCGCAGATAATGATCGACTTCAGCCATGCGAACTCCAGCAAGCAGTTCAAAAAGCAGATGGAAGTTAGCGCCGATGTTTGCCAGCAGATCGCGGGCGGTGATAAAGCGATTATGGGCGTGATGATTGAGAGCCATCTGGTAGAAGGCAACCAGAGCC
Source organism: Kosakonia sp. CCTCC M2018092 (assembly GCF_003864115.1). NCBI lineage: Bacteria > Pseudomonadati > Pseudomonadota > Gammaproteobacteria > Enterobacterales > Enterobacteriaceae > Kosakonia > Kosakonia sp. CCTCC M2018092. The sequence continues at coordinate 3,263,767 of NZ_CP034225.1, read as the reverse complement.
TTGAAAGCGGCGATGCGCTGGTTTACGGCAAAAGCGTGACCGATGCCTGTATCGGCTGGGAAGATACCGACACAGTGCTGCGTCAGTTAGCGCAAGCGGTCAAAGCGCGCCGCGGTTAACGGGCTCTCTATTTTGTATGCCGGATGGCGGCTACGCCTTATCCGGCCTACGGTAACGAAGCCGCTGAAACCGCGTAGGCCGGATAAGCGTTTACGCGCCATCCGGCAATTTTACGCAGCAAAAAGCCCGGCAGCGCAAAGCATACCGGGCCTGAGAATTAAAAACCGGGCATCAACGTGTCCGGCTTTTTTTATTACTTCGCTTTACCCTGGTTTGCTACCGCAGCAGCTTTCGCGGCGATCTCATCCGCGTTACCCAGATAGTAGTGCTTAATCGGTTTGAAGTTTTCGTCGAACTCATACACCAGCGGTACGCCGGTCGGGATGTTCAGTTCGAGGATCGCTTCTTCGCTCATGTTGTCGAGGTATTTCACCAGCGCGCGCAGGGAGTTACCGTGTGCGGCAATGATCACGCGCTCACCGCTTTTCAGACGCGGCAGAATGGTTTCATTCCAGTAAGGAATGACGCGATCGATAGTCAGCGCCAGGCTTTCGGTCAGCGGCAGCTCTTGTTCGGTCAGTTTCGCGTAACGCGGATCGTGGCCCGGGAAACGCTCATCGTCTTTGGTCAGCGCCGGCGGGGTAACGGCGAAGCCGCGACGCCACTGTTTAACCTGATCGTCGCCATATTTCTCAGCGGTTTCTGCTTTGTTCAGACCCTGCAGCGCACCGTAGTGACGTTCGTTCAGTTTCCAGCTCTTCTCAACCGGCAGCCATGCCTGATCCAGTTCGTCCAGAACGTTCCACAGCGTGTGGATGGCACGTTTCAGCACAGAGGTATAAGCAAAATCAAACGCGTAGCCTTCAGCTTTCAGCAGTTTGCCTGCCGCTTTCGCTTCGCCAACGCCTTTCTCTGACAGATCAACATCGTACCAACCGGTGAAGCGGTTTTCGTTGTTCCACTGGCTTTCGCCATGACGAACCAGAACCAGCTTAGTAACAGCCATACACTTACTCCTGTGAGCCTGATTTAATGATAACGATTCTCATTGTATTGCCGAAGCGCACTGCCCGGCAACGATTACCCTTAACCATAGCGAAAATAGGCGCAGAGTGTAAGCTGCTTGTGAATCGAGGGTTATTGTTTTGAGGATAAGTGGCGCATATTTCAGCAAAAAGGGCAAAAAAAAGCCCTCCTGCAGGAGGGCTGTCTATCAGAGCGGAATAAAGTGATACTCCGTCCGGCTGACATATTCGTCGCCAGGTTGCAGCGTACAGTCCGGCTGCGGGAAGTCCGGACGGTTCGGGCTGTCGGGTAAAAACTCGCTCTCCAGCGCCAGGCCCTGCCATGCGCTGTAGGTTTTCCCGCCGCGCGCAGGCGTCCCTTCGAGATAGTTGCCCGAGTAGAATTGCAGCGCAGGCGCGCTGGTATAAACCGACATTTGCAGCTGCTTATCCGTTGACCACAGGTGCGCCGCAGGCGTAGTCACATCCCCCTGCGCCTGCAGTAAAAAGGCGTGATCGTACCCCTTCACCACGCGCTGATCCTCATCGCTGAGGAACTCTTCCGCCACGGTTTTTGGCGTACGGAAATCAAAACTGGTCAGCGCCACCTTTTTCAGATCGCCGGTCGGAATGCCCATCTCATCCACCGGCAGATAGGCATCGGCCAGCAGTTGCAGCGTATGGTTGCGGACATCGCCCTGCGCGCCATCAAGGTTGAAATAGGCGTGGTTGGTCAGGTTGACCGGGCAGGGCTTGTCGGTGGTCGCGCGGTACTCAATCGTAATGCGATGATCATCACCAAGACGGAAGTGCGCCGTGGCGTTGACCGTGCCCGGATAGCCCTGATCGCCATCCGGCGAGGTGAGGGAGAAGAGCACTTCGCTGTCGTTCTGGCGCTCAATGCGCCAGCGGCGTTTATCGAACCCTTCCGGGCCGCCGTGCAGCTGGTTTTCGCCCTGGCTTGGGGTCAGGGACCAGGTCTCGCCATCAAGGGTAAAGCGGCTCTTGGCAATGCGGTTCGCATACCGGCCAATAGAGGCACCGAGATAGGCGGTCTGCTCCCAGTAGTGTTCCGGCGTCGCGCAGCCGAGCAGAGCTTCGCGCACGCTGCCATCTTTCATCGGCACGCGCGCAGAGAGCAGCGTCGCGCCCCAGTCCATTAAGCTCACCACCATTCCCGCGCCGTTGCGCAGGGTGATCAGTCGTACCGGCAGCCCATCGGGTGCTACCGCAGGCGTTTCATTTAGCACTGTCCTGCCCCCTGAGAAGGTTTACACACGTAGAAGGTCTCTTTGATGCCGGTTTTCGCTTCATACTGGCTTTCGACCGCCTGTTTCACTTCCGGTACCAGCGCTTCCGGCACCAGCGCAACGACGCAGCCGCCAAAGCCGCCGCCGGTCATGCGCACGCCGCCTTTATCACCGATGGTCGCTTTCACAATCTCTACCAGCGTATCGATTTGCGGCACGGTGATTTCGAAATCGTCGCGCATAGAGGCGTGGGATTCCGCCATCAGCTCGCCCATACGTTGCAGGTCGCCTTTCTCCAGCGCGGCGGCCGCTTCCACGGTGCGGGCGTTTTCGGTCAGCACATGGCGCACACGTTTCGCGACCAGCGGATCCAGCTCATTCGCCACAGTGTTGAACTGATCGAGGCTGACATCACGCAGCGCTTTTTGCTGGAAGAAGCGCGCGCCGGTTTCGCACTGCTGGCGGCGGGTGTTGTATTCGCTGCCCACCAGCGTACGTTTGAAGTTGCTGTTAATAATGACAATCGCCACGCCTTCTGGCATGGAAACCGCTTTGGTGCCGAGCGAGCGGCAGTCGATCAGTAGCGCGCTGCCTTTCTTGCCAAGCGCAGAGATCAGCTGATCCATAATGCCGCAGTTACAGCCAACAAACTGGTTTTCCGCTTCCTGGCCGTTGAGCGCGATCTGCGCCCCGTCCAGCGGCAGATGGTAAAGCTGCTGGAAAACGGTACCAACCGCCACTTCCAGCGAGGCCGATGAGCTTAAGCCCGCGCCCTGCGGCACATTGCCGCTGATCACCAGATCCGCGCCGCCAAAGCTGCCATCGCGCTGTTGCAGATGTTTCACCACGCCGCGCACATAGTTGGACCACTGCTGGCTGTCATGCGCCACAATCGGCGCGTCCAGCGAAAACTCATCGCGCTGGTTGTCGTAGTCGGCCGCGACCACGCGCACGGTGCGATCGTCGCGCGCTTTGCAGCTGATCACCGTCTGGTAATCGATGGCGCAGGGCAGCACAAAGCCGTCGTTGTAATCGGTATGTTCGCCAATCAGGTTGACGCGGCCCGGGGCCTGGATGGTGTGGGTGGCAGGGTAGCCGAATGTCTCAGCAAACAGCGCGTCTGTTCTCTCTTTCAGGCTCATTGTTATTCTCCGGATTCGCGAAAATGGATATCACTGACCGCGCGCAGGCGTTCGGCCGCTTGTTCTGCCGTGAGATCGCGCTGGGTTTCGCCGAGCATCTCGTAGCCAACCATAAATTTACGCACAGTGGCGGAGCGCAGCAGCGGCGGGTAGAAGTGCGCATGCAGCTGCCAGTGGGCGTTATCCTCGCCATTAAATGGCGCGCCGTGCCACCCCATTGAGTAGGGGAAGGAGCACTGGAACAGGTTATCGTAGCGGCTGGTCAGTTTTTTCAGGGCCAGCGCAAGATCGCTGCGCTGCGCGTCGGTTAACCCGGTAATGCGCTGAACGGCGGCTTTTGGCAGCAGCAGCGTTTCAAACGGCCAGGCGGCCCAGTAGGGCACTACCGCCAGCCAGTGCTCGGTCTCTACCACCGTGCGGCTGCCATCTTTCAGCTCGCGCTGCACATAATCGAGCAGCATCGGCGAGTGGTGTTCGGCAAAGTAGGCTTTCTGCAGGCGATCTTCGCGCTCGGCTTCATTGGGCAGGAAGCTGTTGGCCCACACCTGGCCGTGCGGATGCGGGTTGGAGCAGCCCATCGCCGCGCCTTTGTTCTCAAACACCTGGATCCACGGGTAGGTTTTACCCAGCTCAGCGGTCTGCTGCTGCCAGGTTTTTACCACCTCTTCCAGTGCCGCCACGCTCAGCTCCGGCAGCGTTTTGCTGTGATCCGGCGAGAAGCAGATAACCCGGCTGGTGCCGCGCGCGCTCTGGCTGCGCATCAGCGGGTCGTTACTCTCTGGCGCATCCGGCGTGTCGGTCATCAGCGCCGCAAAGTCGTTGGTAAAGACATAGGTGCTGGTGTAGTCGGGGTTTTTATCCCCGGTGACACGGGTATTGCCCGGACAGAGGAAACAGTCCGGATCGTGGGCAGGCAGCGTCTGTTTAGACGGCGTCTCCTGCGCCCCTTGCCAGGGGCGTTTCGCACGGTGCGGAGAGACCAGAATCCACTGATCCGTCAGCGGATTGTAGCGGCGATGCGGGTGATCGACCGGGTTAAATTGCGACATTACCACTCCTGTTAATCGGGATAGCCCTGCGGATGGCGTGACTGCCAGCGCCAGGTATCTTCTGCCATTTCATCAAGGGTGCGTGTTACGCGCCAGTTCAGCTCTTTGTCGGCTTTGGTGGCGTCCGCCCAGTAGGCCGGGAGATCGCCGTCGCGGCGCGGCGCGAAGTGCCAGGCAATCTGTTTGCCGCAGGCTTTGCTGAAGGCGTTAATCACATCAAGCACGCTGCTGCCGACGCCAGCGCCGAGGTTATAAATATGGACGCCCGGTTTGCCTGCCAGCTGCTGCATGGCGGCAACGTGACCGTCGGCCAGATCCATCACGTGGATATAGTCGCGCACGCCGGTGCCATCTTCTGTCGGGTAGTCATTGCCGAACACCGCCAGCGATTCGCGGCGGCCCACCGCCACTTGCGCGATATAGGGCATTAAGTTGTTCGGAATACCCTGCGGATCTTCACCCATATCGCCTGACGGATGCGCGCCCACCGGGTTGAAGTAGCGCAGCAGGGCGATGCTCCACTCCGGCTGCGCTTTTTGCAGGTCGGTGAGGATCTGCTCAACCATCAGTTTACTTTTGCCGTACGGGCTTTGCGGGGTGCCGGTCGGGAAGCTTTCGGCATAAGGGATTTTCGGCTGGTCGCCATAGACGGTTGCCGAGGAGCTAAAGATAAAGTTCTTCACGTTGGCGGCGCGCATGGCGTTAATCAGGCGCAGCGTGCCGTTGACGTTGTTGTCATAATACTCCAGCGGTTTGGCAACGGATTCGCCGACGGCTTTCAGCCCGGCAAAGTGGATCACCGCTTCGATGGCGTGGTCGTGCAGGATCTCGGCCAGCAGCGCCTCATCGCGAATGTCGCCCTCAACGAAGAGCGCCCGTTTACCGCCAAAGCGCTCAATCTGGTTAAGCACGCTGCGCTTACTGTTGCAGAGGTTGTCGAGGATGATAACGTCATGGCCGTTTTGCAGCAGTTGCACGCAGGTGTGGCTTCCTATGTAACCGCTACCACCAGTAACCAGAACTCGCATATTTGACTCCATCAAGCATTTGATATGAATTAACCTTAGCATAACAGAGCGGTAAAAAGTGTGACATGGGATAAAATAGTGGAATCGTTTACACTGATTTTTCAACCGCCCGCAATGCCGCATCAACGCCGGGACAGCCGCGTATTTACCGGGCTGCGCCGACGAGTGTGATTAGTCTGAAAATGACGTCACTGCGCTGCAGCGACGCAGGGAAAGTCAGCGAAAGCTGGCCAGCGCCCCGTGGAGGTTATAGGTCATCAGGGAGAGCCAGGCAATCAGCCCAAAGTACAAAAGGGTATATTCCAGACGTTTGCCAGGGTTGAGTGCGGTTAAATTGGGCGTTTCTTTGCGCCGTGCCCAGATTTGCGAAGCCGCCAGCAGGCAGACAATCAGCAGCAGCGGGCTGGGGTGCAGATAAAAGAAACCGAGCAGCAGCGGGATGCCGAGATACCAAATCTTGCGCGAAATGGCGATGGTAATGCGCCCGCCATCAAGGGGTGGCACCGGGATGAGGTTAAAGAGATTGAGGAAAAAACCGGCGTAAGCCACCGCCATCAGCATCGAACTGTCGAAGTACTCCGCCAGATAGTAGCAGCCCAGCGCGGCAAGCGAGCCGAGCAGGGGACCGGCGATACCGACCCACGCCTCTGTCTCTGCATCCGGAAACTCCTCTTTCAGCGCCACCCAGGCACCGACAAAAGGGATAAACATCGGCAGACCCACCGGCAAGTTACGCTGGCGCGCCGCGAGGTAGTGTCCAAGCTCATGACAAAAAAGCAGCACCACGAAGCCGGTGGCGTAGGGCCAGCCGAAGGCCAGCGCATAGGTCGCCACCGACAGCAGCATTGTCCCCCCGGAAAGCAGCAGCTTGCCGAGGGTTGCGCCTTTAAACAGCAGAAACAGCAGCTTCATGCTTATTCGACAATTTTAGATTTGTCGTCTTTTTTACGGAACAGCAGCTTCTTGATGCCCATGCCCGCGCCCGCCAGCGCAATCAGCGCCAGTTTCCAGAACTTCAGCAGGGTGACGCCGATAATTGCCAGCAGACCGAGTTTTTTCGCCGCCAGGCCGCCAATCAGCGCTGCCAGTCCATATTCGGCGATCTTATCGGTTGAGGCGTTGAAGTCGCTATATTTTTTGCCGTCGTTAAAGGTCACGGCGTTGAGCAGGTTTTTCGCCAGCGGCTTCTCCTGCTCCACGGTGCCGCGATCGGTCACCAGGTTCAGCGAGAGATAACCTTCACGGCCAAGCAGGTAGGTGTTGTAGTTCACGCCTTGCTCTTTCAGCGGAACGTTACTGCCGATATCGCGAATGGCAGCAGACCAGATCAGGCGGTGCGTCGCGGCGTCATAGCTCGGTTTCTCTACCCAGCCGACCACTTCGATAGGCGGAATGCCTTTCTCGCTGCGCATCTTGTTGCCTTCCTTGGTCCCTTCCTGCAGGTTGCTCAGCAGTTCGGCCGCGTCCCAGTCTTTGGCATCGTCATCTTTGATGTAACCCGCATTGTCATACTCGATAGAGACGAACCCGGAGATAGCATCATTGAACACCAGCCCGTAAAAGGCGCTCTCATCGACGTGGTTGCCCAGTTCGCGCATAAATTCCGCTGCCTGGCGTGGGGGAATATAGGTAAAACCTTCCGGAAGATTGAGCACCGCCTGGTTACCCAGCGTGACTTTATGCGGGCCCGGCACGCTAACGCGCTGCATGTTTTCTACGGCCTGGTTAATTTTTGCTTCGTTCGCGGAAGCAGCGTCCGGTGCTGCCTCTTCGGCAAAACTCAGCGTGCTGAAACCAAAGCAGAGCGCCGCGACCAGCGTAAGGGCGCGGGGAAGGGAGAGATATTGAGTCATAAAGGTCCCGTTTATATTGACCCGTCGTCCGTCGGCGGGCTTTTTTCTTGCCATAACAAAAACTGGCCGCCGATAACGGGGGCGTCATCAGCAAGCCAGTAAGCGATCATTATTTTTTTTACGCGAAAACGCGCGGGCGTTATTACAGCACACAGCCAGGAGGCGAAGCAGCCCCCCAATTATTGTGGTGTTAAGGCGTAGCGGTAGCCCTCGCCGTCGGCAATAAACGCCAGCTGGTGGGTAATGCAGGCGGGCGCGTCGGTGGCGTGGTGGGAGACAAACAGCAACTGGGTTTCGCCTTCGCCGATCAGCACATCAATAAAGCGGCGCACCAGCTGTCGGTTAAGCGGATCCAGCCCCTGCAACGGCTCATCAAGGATCAGCAGCGTTGGGTGTTTAACCAGCGCGCGGACAATCAGCGCCAGCCGCTGCTGCCCCCAGGAGAGGCTGTGAAACGGCGCATCGGCAGTACGGGCATCAAAGCCCAGAATATCGAGCCACTGCTGCGCCAGCTTGTGCTGCTTATCGGAGACCGCCTGATAAATCCCAATCGAGTCGAAATAGCCGGAGAGGATCACATTGCGCACCGTGGTGCTGACGCGGTAATCGAGGTGCAGGCTGCTGCTGACATAGCCAATATGTTTTTTGATATCCCAGATGGTCTCGCCGCTGCCGCGACGGCGGCCAAAGAGGGTTAAATCGTTGCTGTAACCCTGCGGATGATCGCCGGTAATCAGGCTCAGCAGCGTCGATTTCCCCGCGCCGTTCGGGCCGGTGATCTGCCAGTGCTCGCCTGGATTCACCTGCCAGCAGAGGTGATTAATGATTGGGCGGTCATCATAGGAGACCACGCCGTCGTTAAGCACAATCAGCGGAGCGGTGGGATCGAGCGTTGCGCGGGCGGGCGCAGCGTCCGGCTCCGGCAGCGCCATGCCGCTCAGCTGTTCGCTGTGTGCCAGTTGCGCAATCAGCGCCTGCTGAAGCAGAGCCTCTTTCTCACCGGTCTCCGTTAACGTGCAATCCACCAGCACGCCCGCATGCTGAACAAAGGCCGGGATCTCATCGAAGCGGTTGAGTACCAGCACCAGCGTGTAGCCATCGGCATTCAGACGCGCGAGCAACTGGGCGAGCTGCTGGCGGGAGTCGACATCCAGCCCGTCAAAGGGCTCATCAAGAATAAGTAGCTCCGGCTGCGCCATCAGCGCCTGGCAGAGCAGGGTTTTGCGGGTTTCGCCGGTCGAGAGATATTTAAAGCGCCGCTCAAGCAGATGGGTAATGCCAAACTGCGCCGCCAGCGCCGCGCAGCGCGACGGGTCTTTAACCTCATCCTGGATAATATCGGCGGTGGTGCGCCCGGTATCCTCTTCGCCCGGCGAGAGCATATCGGTGTTATTACGCTGCCACTCTTCGCTGACCAGCTTTTGCAGTTGTTCAAAGGAGAGACGGGTAAGGCGGGTGAAGTGGCACTGGCGCTCGCCGTTAAGCAGCGTCAGCTCACCCGCCAGCGCGCGGGCCAGCGCTGATTTGCCGCTGCCGTTGGCACCGACAAAGGCCCAGCTCTCTCCGGCCTGCAGGCGGAGATCTTCAAGATGCAGCGTGCGGGTATCGCTAAGACGAAACGTACCTTGCGAAATTTGCAATGACGACATGATGTATCCCAGGTTTTGCAGCACAGAAACTCAGGGATACGTGCAATGGCCCGGCTTGTCAATGCCCTCAGCACAACGTGGCGAGAATCACCCGATCGGCATTAAAATATGCCGTCACCTGCTGCTGTTCCTGCATATCCTCCACCTGCGCATTCGGCACCGTGGCGCAAAGCGTCTGGCCATCGGGCAGGGCGATCAGCACTTCACTCTGCGCCTCGCCGTGCTCAATATGGGCAATCGCGCCGGTTATCTGGTTATCCGCCTGCGCCGCACGCTGCGCATCGCTGGTCACATTGACCCACGGTGCTTTTAGCAGCACCAGTACCTCTTTGCCCGCCTCAAGCCCTAAGCGTTCAGCGCTTTGCGCCGTGACCGCCGCCTTAAGGCGGGTTTGCCCATCCGCCAGCAACACCTCGACATGCTGCTGCACCTGCTGGTGGTCGCGAGCGGTAATGGTGCCAAACCACTGATTGCGGGCGCTGGTTTGCAGGGAGAAGCGCGAGATGGCCGCCAGCAGGCTGTCGAGCGGCAGGGCGTCTTCATCGCTCAGCACATCAAAAGCTTTTTGCTGGATCTGCCCCAGCAGATCGTAGAGCTGAATCAGACGCTGCCCGTAGCGGGTGACCACCGCGCCGCCGCCGCCTTTACCGCCGGTGGCGCGTTCAACCAGCGTCTGCTCGCTGAGCTGGTTCATCTCATTGATGGCGTCCCACGCGCTTTTGTAGCTGATCCCGGCATTTTTCGCGCCCTGGCTGATGGAGCCGGTTTGCTCAATCTGCTTAAGCAGAGCGATGCGCCGCGGGTCGGCGAAGAGGCGCTGCTGGAGTTTAAGAGTAAGGAGAATTTCAGCCTGCATGACGCACTTCCCTCGCAAAAGGGCTATTGTGAAGGAAAAGCGCCGACGCGCCTAGTGCCAGGCAATCGCACAAAAGGCGAGTGTTTTACACAATGTTCAGGCTAGAATGCCGCATTCCCACTTTCTGGAGACGACCATGTTAGAGCTGTTGAAAAGCCTGGTTTTTGCCGTGATTATGGTGCCGGTGGTTATGGCGATTATCCTCGGTTTGATTTATGGCCTGGGTGAAGTGTTCAACGTCTTTTCCGCCGTTGGACACCGCGAAAAGCGCCGCGATACCACCACCCCATCGCGCTAATCCCTTCCTAAACGCCCACTTTGTGGGCGTTTCGCTTTCCGCCATTCAAGATCTTTTCCCTTTCTGCCGATATAGTTAGGTAGGTTTTAATTATTGATGGGTATTTCCGGCCCGCTGCCATTCTCTGATACTATCGTTATGTTTTTTTTTATATAACGAAAATGAGAGGAGTAAAAAATGGCACACACAGGGCGACGTCTGCTGGTTGGCGCAACATTAACACTTGTCGTAGCAGGGCAGGCCGTGGCGCAAGAGGGTAAAATTACCGTCTTTGCCGCCGCCTCGCTGACCAATGCGATGCAGGATATTGCCGCCGCGTACACCAAAGAGAAGCAGGTTAAGGTGGTCTCCTCGTTCGCCTCCTCTTCCACGCTTGCCCGCCAGATTGAAGCGGGCGCGCCGGCGGATCTCTTTATCTCGGCCGATCAGAAGTGGATGGATTACGCGGTCGAGAAAAAAGCGGTGGATAGCGCGAGCCGTGAAACCCTGCTCGGCAATAGCCTGGTGGTGGTTGCGCCGAAAAGCAGCGCGCAGGGCGAGATCAAGATTGATGCGAAAACCGACTGGAATAGCCTGCTGAAAGGCGGCCGTCTGGCGGTGGGCGATCCGGAGCATGTTCCGGCCGGTATCTACGCCAAAGAGGCGTTGCAAAAACTGGGCGCCTGGGAAACCCTCTCGCCGAAACTGGCACCTGCGGAGGATGTTCGCGGCGCGCTGGCGCTGGTGGAGCGCAGCGAAGCGCCGTTAGGCATTGTCTACGGCTCTGACGCGGTGGCCAGCAAAGGGGTAAAAGTGGTGGGCACCTTCCCGGAAGCGTCGCATAAAAAAGTGGAATACCCGCTGGCGATTGTTGATGGACATAAAAACGCAACCGTAAGCGCGTTTTATGACTATCTGAAAGGCCCGCAGGCTTCTGAAATCTTTAAACGTTACGGATTTACAACGCACGAATGATATTGACCGATCCTGAATGGCAGGCTGTTCTGCTGAGCCTTAAAGTCTCTTCCCTGGCGGTATTACTCAGTTTGCCCTTTGGGATCTTCTTTGCCTGGCTGCTGGTGCGCCGCACCTTTCCGGGCAAAGCGCTGCTCGACAGCGTGCTGCATCTGCCGCTGGTGCTGCCGCCGGTGGTGGTCGGTTATCTGCTGCTGATCGCTATGGGCCGCCGTGGCATCGTCGGTCAATGGCTCTATGACTGGTTTGGCATCACCTTCGCCTTTAGCTGGCGCGGCGCGGTTTTAGCCGCTGCGGTGATGTCATTTCCGCTGATGGTGCGCGCCATTCGCCTCGCGCTGGAGAGTGTCGATACCAAACTCGAACAGGCTGCCCGCACACTGGGTGCCGGTCGCTGGCGCGTCTTTTTCACCATTACCTTACCCCTCACTCTGCCGGGGATTATTGTCGGCACGGTGCTGGCCTTTGCCCGCTCTCTCGGCGAGTTTGGTGCCACCATTACCTTCGTCTCCAATATTCCGGGCGAAACCCGCACCATTCCCTCTGCCATGTACACCTTAATTCAGACGCCGGGGGGCGAAAGCGCCGCCGCGCGCCTGTGCATTATTTCGATTATTCTGGCGCTGATCTCACTGCTGATTTCAGAATGGCTGGCGCGCGTGAGCCGCGAACGGACGGGGAGATAACCGATGCTGGAGCTTAATTTCACCCAGACGCTGGGCACCCATCGCTTACATATCGCCGAAACGCTGCCCGCCAGCGGCATCACCGCGATTTTTGGCGTCTCGGGCGCGGGAAAAACTTCACTTATTAACGCCATTGGCGGCCTGACGCAGCCGCAAGAAGGCCGCATCGTGCTTAACGACCGCGTGCTGTTCGATACCGAACGCAAGGTGTGCCTGCCGCCCGAAAAGCGCCGCGTCGGCTATGTCTTTCAGGATGCGCGCCTCTTTCCGCACTACAGCGTGCGCGGCAATCTGCGCTACGGCATGGCGAAATCGATGGCCGCTCAGTTTGACAAACTGGTGACGCTGCTCGGCATCGAGCCGCTGCTCGACCGGCTGCCCGGTGGCCTCTCCGGCGGTGAAAAGCAGCGCGTGGCGATTGGCCGGGCGTTATTGACCGCGCCGGAATTGATGCTGCTGGATGAACCGCTGGCGTCGCTGGATATCCCGCGCAAGCGCGAACTGCTGCCTTACCTGCAACGGCTGGCGCAGGAGATCAATATCCCGATGCTCTATGTCAGCCACTCGCTGGATGAGATCCTGCATCTGGCAGATAAAGTGATGGTGCTGGAAGCGGGCGAAGTGAAAGCCTTTGGCAGCCTCGAAGATGTGTGGGGCAGCAGCGTAATGAACCCGTGGCTGCCGCCGGAGCAGCAGAGCAGCGTGCTGAGAGTGCTGGTGCTGGAACACCATCCGCACTATGCGATGACCGCGCTGGCGCTGGGCGATCAGCATATCTGGGTCAATAAGATCGACCGGCCGCTGAAAAGCGCGCTGCGCATCCGTATTCAGGCCACCGATGTGTCACTGGTGCTTCAGCCGCCGATGAACACCAGCATCCGTAATATTCTGCGCGCCAAAATCGTGCAGTGTTTCGATGTCGACGGGCAGGTGGAAGTGCAGCTGGATGTCGGTGGAAGAACCCTGTGGGCGCGCATCAGCCCCTGGGCGCGGGATGAACTCAGTATCAAACCCGGCCAGTGGCTCTATGCGCAAATCAAAAGCGTGTCGATTACCGCCTGATTAAAGCAGTTCTTGATAGATAAATTGGGCGATGCTATCGACGGTGTTGTCGCCAATCACCACATTGGCATGGGCTTTCACCGCATCGTCGGCGTTGCCCATCGCCACACCGGTGCCTGCGGCCTGTAGCATGCTGATATCGTTATAGTTATCGCCAAAGGCCACCACATCCTGCATTGATAAGCCCTGCGCGGCGACCCATTCGGCCAGCCGTTTGCCTTTGCTGTTACCGGCGCGGGCGATATCCACCTGATCGTGCCATGACCATTCGCACTCCAGCCCTAACGTCTGCTCAACATGGTGAGCAAAGTTCTTCAGCTTGCCGGTATCTTCATCGGTGAGAGCAAATTTCCAGATTGCTTCCACCTCTGCGGCCGCGGCGTGCAGGGAGTCAACCTGCTGGAACACCGGGCGCTGCTCGGGCGGCAATGCTTCGGCCCAGGCAGTGGTGCGCAGCACATGGCCGGTCGGCTTTTCATACAGCATGGCGTTATCGACATACATCAGGCCATGCACCTGGTACTCTTCCAGCAGGGCGATCAGTTGTTGCGCCTGGTTGACCGGTAGCGGATCGGCGGCGAGCACCTTTTTTGCATGATAATCATACAAATAGGTGCCATTACAACAAATTGCAGGTGTATCCAGCGCCAGTGCCTGATAAAAAGGGTGGATAGCGACATGGTGCCGACCGGTCACGATAATGGGCAGATGCCCGGCGGCTTTTGCGCGTGCTAACGCTTCAAGGGAAGAAGGCAGAAGCGTCTTCTTCGGGGTTAAAAGCGTACCGTCTAAATCAAGTGCTATTACGCGCGAGGTCATATCGTTTCCCGTAGTTGAGGGTGAAATTTCGTGTCCGGGGATGGTACACCCCGTCGCCGCATGCGCAAAATCTGAGGGCGAAATTCAGCATCGCGCCGCAAAAACGGCTATCCTGGTTACTTAACGCAGAGAAGAATTAGAGGAAAGGAGTGTTCATGAAACAGACCGTTTATACCGCCAGCCCCGAAAGTCAGCAGATCCACGTCTGGCGTTTGAATTCCGAAGGCAGCCTGACGCTGGTGCAGGTTGTCGATGTGCCAGGCCAGGTGCAGCCGATGGTTGTCAGCCCGGATAAACGTTACCTCTACGTTGGCGTTCGCCCTGAATTTCGCGTTCTTGCGTACCGTATCTCCCCGGAAGATGGCGCCCTGAGCTACGCCGCAGAAGCGCCGCTCTCCGGCAGCCCGACCCATATCTCCACCGATCACAGCGGTCGTTTCCTGTTTAGCGCCTCCTACAATGCGGGCAGCGTCAGCGTGGTACGCCTCAACGATGGCATTCCGGGCGAGATCGTCCATCTTGAAGAGGGGCTGGAAGGATGTCACTCGGCCAATATTTCGCCGGACAACCGTACGCTGTTTGTCCCTGCCCTGAAGCAGGATCGCATCTGTCTCTTTACCCTCGGTGAAACGGGCGCGCTGACCGCGCAGGAGCCGTCGGAAGTGACCACCGTCGAGGGCGCAGGCCCGCGCCATATGGCCTTCCACCCGAATAAGCGTTTCGCCTACTGCGTTAACGAACTCAACAGCAGCGTCGATGTCTGGCAACTTAGCGATCCGCACGGTAAAACCGAGTGCGTGCAGACTGTGGATATGATGCCGCCGGACTTTACCGATACCCGCTGGGCGGCGGATATCCATATCACGCCGGATGGCCGTCATCTCTATGCCTGCGACCGCACCTCCAGCACCCTGACTATCTTCAGCGTGTCGGAAGATGGGAGCGTTATCGCCGTTGAAGGCTTCCAGCCGACCGAAACCCAGCCGCGCGGCTTCAATATCGATAACAGCGGCAAATACCTGATTGCCGCCGGGCAGAAATCCCATCACATCGCGCTGTATGAGATCGGCGGCGCGCAGGGCCTGCTGACTGAAAAAGCGCGTTACGCCGTGGGCCAGGGCCCGATGTGGGTCGTGATTAACGCCATGTAACAACCGGAAGCTAATCTCCGGGCATAAAAAAACCTCGCCGCGGCGAGGTTTTTTGTTTTGAGCGCTGAATTACTTCTTCGGCTCAGCAACCACTTTGCTGCCGAGGCCGCGGTTGTTGAACTCCCAGAAGCGGTTGAACTTCGCATCGTTCAAATCGCGCTGGATGTTGCCTTTATCATCCGCAGTGCCGGTGTTGCCCGCATAGGCGCGGCCTGATACGGCGGCATCGCCCCACGGTTTCGCCACGTTAAAGCCTTCGTTAATCACGCTATCGCGGATCACGGCCTGGCCGTTGGTGCTGCTGTCGATATCCAGCGAGCGGCCCAGCTGCGCGACACCGTTTCCGGCGGCGGTAAAGCGGCTGTTGACGGCGAGGAAACCGTAATAGAGGTTCGACAGGGTAGACGGTGCGAAGACATAGCCTGCCTGCTGAGTACGCGAGTTGACCACGCGGAAGTCGGTGTTATCAAACACCACCGCGCCGCGCCCGGAGACGATATCCACATCGCCTTCGAGGTAGCTGTTGGTCACCAGCGTGCGGGTCTGGCGATCGCTGCGCAGGGTGTTATCCACACCGCTGTTGGTCACAAAGAAGGTGTTCTGGCGACCGAGAATATTGACGTTGTTGATCTGCACTTTATCGCCATCGCTGCGCAGCGCCACCGCCTGGTGGTTGCCGGCATCGACGCTGTCGCCAAGCGTATTCTGAATGGTCAGGTTCTGCAGTTGCAGACCGTTGTTCTGCGACCAGACCACGGCGGAGCACATCACGCCGACGGTCGCCGCGCGGCTGCGCTGGCAGGCATCAAACATATACCATGCTGGTTTGCCCGGCATATATTTGCCCGATGGATTGACCAGGCGACGCCAGCTGGTCGGATCCATTTCAGAATCGATCGCCTGACCGATCTTCACATCCGCCGCTTTCTCACCGGTACCGTAAATGGTCACGCTGCCCGATGCCGCAGGCACATAGACGGTGCCTTCATATTCACCCGGCATCACCGCAATGTACTGGCGGTCGCTGGCGTGTTTATTGATGGCAGCGTCAACCGCAGCCTGAATGGTGGTGTGAGTCACACCCGCCGTACCGGCAGGCCCAACCACGAAATCTGCTTTTTCCGGCACGCGGATCGCGTAAGGTTTCCACGCGGCGCTGTTGGCGGCCAGCGGGGTGAAGTAGCGATCGGCGGTGAAGTTTTTCGCTTCAGCTTCACTGAGAATCGGGCGCGAGGAGGTGCCCGGCGCAGTTTGTTCAGAGGGACGCTCAGAGGGCGGCGTCGAGCTACAGGCGGTCAGTGTCACGCCAAAAGCGAGCGCCAGCGCCAGACGGGAAACCGATGATGTGTTCAAGGGGTGCTCCAGACTATGCAAGTTAAAGGGGATAGCGTAATGCCTGCTTTTTTATACTAAGTTGAGCGAAACGGGAAGCCGATTTGTTAAATCGGCTGTAAATCCCTGGCTTTTAGCTGAAAAGGGCGGTGAGAGAGGCGCTGCCGAGGGTGTGAAAATGGACATTGAAGCCGACCATTGCCCCGCTGGCGTTCTCGTCGACATCCAGTTTCTCAACGTCCAGCGCGTGAACGGTGAAGATATAGCGGTGGGTTTCGCCCTTCGGTGGTGCCGCACCGCCATACCCGGCGCTGCCGAAGTCGGTGCGCGTCTGCACGCTTCCTTCGGGCAATGCAGCACTGCCGGAACCGGCACCCTGCGGTAGTACGCGAGTCTCTGCCGGCAGGTTCGCCACAATCCAGTGCCACCAGCCGGAGCCGGTGGGCGCGTCAGGATCATAGCAGGTGACGACAAAGCTTTTGGTGCCCGCAGGCACCTCATCCCATGTCAGATGGGGCGAAATATTATCGCCCTCATAGCCCATGCCGTTAAACACGTGACGCAGCGGTAACTTCTCGCCGTCACGAAAATTATGGCTGAGTAGCTTCATATGGCCTCCTTGCTTAGCGGTGCAGCAGTTTCAGCAACTCTTCGGCGGTTGCCGCAGAGGAGGCTGGGTTCTGGCCGGTGACCAGATGGCCGTCGGTCATCACATAGACGCCCCAGTCATCGGTGCGCTCGAACTGCCCGCCTGCCTGTTTCAGTGAATCTTCAACCAGGAACGGCACCACTTTCGTCAGGCCAACTGCCTCTTCTTCGCTGTTGGTAAAACCGGTAACGCGTTTACCCTGCACCAGCGGCGTGCCGTCCGGTTTTTTCGCATGGCGCAGTACGCCCGGCGCGTGGCAGACCGCTGCGACCGGCTTCCCATCCGCCCAATATTTTTCAATCAGATCGATGGAGATCGGGTGCTCCGCCAGGTCCCACAGCGGGCCGTGGCCGCCCGGGAAAAAGACCGCGTCATAATCACTGATGTTGATGCTGCTCAACGGCAGGGTATTTGCCAGTGCCTGCTGCGCTTTTTCATCTTTACGGAAACGCTCGGTGTCCTGCGTCTGCGCATCCGGCGCGTCGCTGGTCGGGTCGAGCGGCGGCTGTCCCCCCGCCGGAGAGGCGAGCGCCACCTCTACGCCTGCATCCTGAAAGATATACCAGGGTGCGGCAAACTCTTCGAGCCAGAAACCGGTTTTCTTACCGGTATCGCCGAGAGTGTCATGCGAGGTCAGAACCATCAGAATTGCCATATATCCTCCATTTTTCAGGTCAGTAACCCAAAAGTGTAGTGCATCTTTTACGCCTCGTCGGCGAAGAGATCCGCGCGCAGCACGGCGGCGTTCACCGCCCGGGTCAGGCGCGACAGCTGCTCCGGGGTGATGATATAGGGCGGCATCAGATAGATCAGGCGACCAAACGGGCGGATCCAGACGCCCTGCTCAACAAAGAAGCGCTGTAACGCCGCCATATTCACCGGCGAGCGCGTTTCCACCACGCCAATCGCCCCGAGCACGCGCACATCCGCGACGCTTGCGGCCTCTGCGGCGGGAGCCAGCTCCGCCTTCAGCTGCGCTTGGATGGCGGCGACCTGCGCCTGCCACTCGCCGCGCTGCAAAATCTCCAGGCTGGCGTTTGCCGCCGCGCAGGCCAGCGGGTTGCCCATAAAGGTTGGGCCGTGCATAAAGCAGCCCGCCTCGCCGTTGCTGATGGTCTCTGCCACTGCGCGGGTAGTCAGCGTGGCGGATAGGGTCATAGTCCCGCCGGTCAGCGCTTTGCCAAGGCAGAGAATATCCGGCGTGATACCCGCATGTTCACAGGCGAAGAGCTTACCGGTGCGGCCAAAGCCGGTGGCAATCTCATCGGCGATTAGCAGGATCCCTTCGCGATCGCACATCTTACGGATGCGCTTCAGCCACTCGGGATGATAAATGCGCATGCCGCCCGCGCCCTGCACAATCGGCTCCAGAATAACCGCGGCGATCTCATGGCGATGGGCCGCCAGCGTGCGGGCAAACGCCACCATATCGTGCTCATCCCACTCACCATCAAAACGGCTCTGCGGCGCAGGTGCGAAGAGGTTTTCCGGCAGATAACCCTTCCACAAACTGTGCATTGAGTTGTCGGGATCGCACACCGACATCGCACCAAAGGTGTCGCCGTGGTAGCCGTTACGGAAGGTGAGGAAGCGCTGCCGCGACTCGCCCTTCGCCTGCCAGTATTGCAGCGCCATCTTCATCGCCACTTCCACCGCCACCGAACCGGAGTCGGCGAGAAATACGCACTCCAGCGACTCGGGCGTCATTGCCACCAGCTTGCGGCACAGCGCCACGGCGGGCGCATGGGTAATGCCGCCAAACATCACGTGAGAGACGGCATCAATCTGCGTTTTCATCGCCGCGTTCAGCGCCGGATGCCCGTAACCGTGGATCGCCGCCCACCAGGATGACATACCGTCAATTAGCCGTTCGCCGCTGGCGAGATGCAGCTCGCAGCCCTGCGCGGAGGCGACCGGATAGACGGGAAGTGGGGCAGTCATGGAGGTGTAGGGATGCCAGATATGGCTGCGATCAAAAGCTAAATCGTCCTGGGTCATAATCGACTTGTAAACCAAATTAAAAAGTTTTAGGTTTACGAGTCTACACCGAATAACGATTTAATCACACTTTTGGAGAGGCCAGATGGCTCACCACACACGCTGGACACTGTCGCAAGTTACTGCTTTATTTGAAAAACCACTGCTGGATCTGCTTTTTGAGGCGCAGCAAATTCACCGCCAGCATTTTGACCCGCGCCAGGTGCAGGTCAGCACGCTGCTGTCGATCAAAACCGGTGCCTGCCCGGAAGATTGCAAATATTGCCCGCAAAGCGCGCGCTACAAAACGGGCCTCGAGTCGGAGCGGCTGATGGAGGTGGAGCAGGTGCTGGAGTCGGCGCGCAAAGCGAAGCTCGCCGGTTCAACGCGCTTCTGCATGGGCGCGGCGTGGAAAAACCCGAACGATCGCGATATGCCCTACCTGGAGCAGATGGTGGAAGGGGTGAAAGCGATGGGGCTGGAAGCCTGCATGACCCTTGGCACCCTTAATGAGAGCCAGGCGCAGCGTCTGGCCCACGCCGGGCTTGATTACTACAACCACAACCTCGACACCTCGCCGGAGTTCTACGGCAACATCATCACCACCCGCACCTACCAGGAGCGTCTCGACACGCTGGATAAAGTGCGCGATGCCGGGATCAAAGTTTGCTCCGGCGGCATTGTCGGGCTGGGCGAAACCGTCACCGATCGCGCCGGGCTGCTGATGCAACTCGCCAATCTGCCGACGCCGCCAGAAAGCGTACCGATCAACATGCTGGTGAAGGTGAAAGGCACGCCGCTGGCGGATAACGATGATGTCGACGCCTTTGATTTTATTCGCACTATCGCCGTGGCGCGCATCATGATGCCCACCTCCTACGTTCGCCTGTCGGCCGGGCGCGAGCAGATGAACGAACAGACCCAGGCGATGTGCTTTATGGCGGGGGCCAACTCCATCTTCTACGGCTGCAAACTGCTGACCACGCCAAACCCGGAAGAGGATAAAGATCTGCTTCTGTTCCAGAAACTGGGGCTGAACCCGCAGCAGACCCAGGTGCTGAATGGCGATAACGAACAGCAGCAGGAGATTGAGCAGCAACTGCTTCACGCCGACACGGAACAGTACTACAACGCGGCGACCCTATGAGCTGGCAGCAGCGAATCGAAGCCGCGCTCAGCGAACGGCGCGCGGCAGATGCCCTGCGCCGTCGTATCACCGTAGAGCAGGGTGCCGGACGCTGGCTAACCCTCGAGGGCAAGCGTTTTTGCAACTTCGCCAGTAATGACTACCTCGGTTTAAGCCAGCATCCGCAGGTGATTGCCGCCTGGCAGCAGGGCGCTGCGCAGTATGGCGTCGGCAGCGGCGGTTCGGGCCATGTTGTTGGCCATACGGCTGCGCATCATCAACTTGAGCGCGAGCTGGCGCAGTGGCTCGGTTATGACCGCGCGCTGCTTTTTATCTCCGGTTTTGCCGCCAATCAGGCCACCATTGCGGCGCTCACCGGCAAAGAGGATCGCATCGTCGCTGACAAGCTGAGCCACGCCTCGCTGCTTGAAGCGGCTGCCCTCAGCCCGGCGCAATTGCGCCGTTTTGCCCATAACGATGTCGCCCAGCTGGCGAGCCTGTTGAGCAAACCGCTCAGCGGGCAGCAGCTGGTGGTCACCGAAGGGATCTTCAGCATGGATGGCGACAGCGCGCCGCTGGCGGCGATTGCTAAGGCCACGCATCACGCAAATGCATGGCTGATGGTGGATGATGCCCACGGTATCGGCGTGCTCGGCGAGCAGGGGCGCGGCAGTTGCCATTTGCAGGAGGTGAAACCCGACATTCTGGTGGTCACCTTCGGCAAAGGTTTTGGCGTCAGCGGCGCGGCGGTACTTTGCAGCGAAGCGGTTGCCGATTACCTGGTGCAGTTCGCCCGCCATCTCATCTACAGCACTGCGATGCCCCCCGCGCAGGCGGTGGCGCTCAGCGCCGCGCTCGATGTGATCCGTTCTGCTGAAGGCGACGCGCGCCGTGCGCAGCTGGCAGCGCTGATTAGCCGTTTTCGTGACGGCGTGCGCGGGCTGGATCTGGCGGTGACGGATTCGCACAGCGCCATTCAGCCACTGATTGTTGGCGACAACAGCCGCGCGCTGCATCTCGCCCAGCGCCTGCGCCAGCAGGGGCTATTTGCAACTGCCATCCGCCCGCCAACAGTGCCGCCGGGCACGGCGCGTTTGCGCCTCACCTTAACCGCTGCGCATCAGCCGGAGGATATCGACAGGTTGCTGGAGGCGCTGCATGGCGGTGAATAAACAGGCGGTAGCCGCCGCCTTTGGTCGCGCGGCGCAAATCTACGCGCGACATGATGAGTTACAGCGGCTCAGCGCCGACTGTTTGCTGGCGCAACTGGGCGACATTAGTCCTGCGCGGGTGATTGACGCCGGCTGCGGGCCAGGGGCGATGAGCCGCTACTGGCGCGCGCAAGGCTGCGATGTCACGGCACTCGATCTCTCGCCCGCTATGCTGGCAGAAGCCCGCCAGCAGCAGAGCGCCGCGCGTTATGTCACCGGCGATATCGAAGCGCTGCCGCTGGCGGATGCGACCTTTTCGCTGGCCTGGAGCAACCTCGCGGTGCAGTGGTGCGACGATCTGCGCCAGGCCGTTGGCGAACTGCGCCGCGTCACCGAACCGGGTGGGCATATTGCTTTTACCACGCTGGCGGATGGCTCGTTACCGGAGCTGAACCAGGCCTGGCGCGCGCTGGACAGCCTTCCCCACGCCAACCGCTTCCTGCCCGCAACGGAGATTGAGCAGGCGCTGCGTGACTGGCCGCTGCGCTGCGGTATTGACACCGTCACCCTGTGGTTTGCCGATGCTGCCAGCGCCCTGCGATCGCTCAAGGGGATTGGTGCCACCCATCTGCATGCCGGACGCCAGCAGGGGCTGACGCGCGGCAAATTGCAGCGCTTACAGGAAGCCTGGCCGCAACAGCAGGGGAAATTCCCGCTGACCTATCAACTTTTTTGGGGAGTGATAACCCGTGACTGAACGCTATTTTGTGACCGGAACCGATACCGAAGTGGGTAAAACCGTGGCGAGCTGCGCATTGTTGCAGGCGGCGAACCTGCGCGGGCTGCGCAGTGCGGGCTATAAACCGGTCGCCTCCGGCAGCGAGATGACCCCCGATGGGCTGCGCAACAGCGATGCGCTGGCGTTGCAGCGCCACAGCAGTTTGCTGCTCACCTATAAGACAGTTAACCCGTATACCTTTGCCGAGCCGACCTCGCCGCACATTGTTAGCGCCGACCTGAATCAGCCGATAGAGGCGGAAGTGATGTCGGCCGGTTTACGCCAGCTGGAGCAGCAGGCCGACTGGCTGCTGGTGGAAGGGGCAGGGGGCTGGTTTACGCCGCTTTCGCCGACGCTGACCTTTGCCGACTGGGCCACCTCGGAGCGCCTGCCGGTGATTCTGGTGGTTGGCGTCAAGCTTGGCTGCATCAACCATGCGATGTTAACTGCCCAGGCAGTGCAGCAGGCAGGCTTGAGGCTGGCAGGGTGGATCGCCAATGATGTGGTCAAGCCGGGTAAACGCCATCAGGAGTATATGGCGACGCTGCAACGCGTGCTGCCCGCGCCGTTGATCGGCGAGATCCCGTGGCTGGCGGATGCGCCGGAAACCGCCGCAACCGGCCACTATCTCGATCTCAGCGTACTGACTCCGGCGACATCCAGTGCGCCAGCAGCGGATCATCTAACTGCCTGATATCGCCCCCGGCCACGCGCCGCCCGCGGTGCAGCAGGCAGAAACGGTCCGCCACCCGGCGGATCAGCGACAGCTGCTGCTCCGCCAGCAAGATCGACATGCCAAACTCCTGATTGAGCCGCACGATCAAATTCCCCAGCTTATGGATAAACGCCTGGCCGAGGCCGCGCGTTGGTTCATCGAGGATCAACAACCGTGGGCGCGTGACCAGCGCCCGCGCCATCGACAGCTGCTGCTGGTTATCCTCCGACAGCGTCGCGCCGCGCTGCTGGCGCAACCCATACAGCTCCGGGAAGAGATCAAAGATCTCGCGGCTCAGGCTCTGGCCTGCGTCACCGGCGGCGCGCATCGCCACATGCAGATTCTCCTCCACCGTCAGCTGCGAAAAGATGCGCCTGTCCTGCGGCACATAACCGATGCCGACCGCGCTGCGGTGCTCGGCCTGCAGTGTCAGCAGATCGCGCGGCGGCGCGCCCGCATCCTGCCAAATCATGCTGCCGCTCTCCACCGGCAGGTAGCCGGTGATGCAGTTCACCAGCGTGGTTTTTCCCATACCCGGCAGCCCGACCAGCGAGGTGCAGAGGCCGGGGGCTAACTCCAGATCGATATCCCATAACGTATGTTGGTCGCCGTAATAGTGATTCACCGCATGTAAGCTCAACATGATCCGCTCCTTGTTCCCATCAGGTATGACTGCTTTTTACTACGGTCAACTGCAAAAGGCTTGCCAGAACGTGAAAAGGGCATTTTTTTCGGAGAGGGCTGAGAAAGCATGCGAAAAAAACGTGATGGCGCGCAAACCCAGGTAAAAATTCTGCACTTTGCCAGTGCTTACCGCAGCGGCTGGTGGTGCAACGGCGAGTGAAATTGTGAGAAGGATCCCAGGCGGATCCTGCGCATCGTTAGCCGATAATTGTCGAAAAGAGTCGATAAAAAATTTTTCCCGGACCCTTTTTGCCGCAGAGAGGGAGTTTGGCGAGGGGCGGGGTGCACGGGCTGGCGGCAGTTATCCACTATTCCTGTGGATAACCTTGTGCATTAGAGTTAGAAAACGTGTGGCAAGCGAGAGGCGGCGCGGCTTGCGCATGAATTGGTGTGAAACCCGCCTTTTTGATATTTTCTTTTTTAATCAAACGTTTAAATAAAAGCAATGGGTGTAAGAAAAGTGTCACCGACTGCCATAAAAGCGTCAAACATCACCTTGACAAATGTTAAAAGGGCAAAAATTCTGGGGATAACCTTTAACACGAGGTTTAATCGCTTACCGATCGTCCAATCGCAGCCACAATGCGATGTTTTGCACTGCGGTAGATGAGATCGGCTTGCCTGCTACTGTTTTTTCATCCAGTATCTTCGGTTGGCAAAAATGCGCATGGTGAGTAAACTGTCTTACCTGCCCCACTCCTCATCAGGTGCCATTCATGAGTAAACCGTTCAAACTGAATTCCGCTTTTCGCCCTTCCGGCGATCAGCCTGAAGCAATCCGTCGCCTCAAGGAAGGGCTGGAAGACGGGCTCGCGCACCAGACGTTGCTCGGGGTAACCGGTTCAGGGAAGACGTTCACCGTGGCCAATGTGATTGCCGATCTGCAGCGCCCAACCATGGTGCTGGCACCCAACAAGACGCTGGCTGCGCAGCTCTATGGCGAGATGAAAGAGTTCTTCCCGGATAACGCGGTGGAATATTTCGTCTCCTACTACGACTACTATCAGCCGGAAGCCTACGTCCCCAGCTCGGACACCTTTATCGAGAAGGATGCGTCGGTTAACGAACATATCGAGCAGATGCGTCTCTCCGCCACCAAAGCGCTGCTGGAGCGGCGAGATGTGGTGGTGGTGGCGTCGGTCTCCGCCATCTACGGTCTGGGCGATCCTGACCTCTACCTGAAGATGATGCTGCACCTCACCAATGGCATGATCATCGATCAGCGCGCGATCCTGCGCCGGCTGGCGGAGCTGCAGTACACCCGTAATGACCAGGCGTTCCAGCGCGGCACCTTCCGCGTGCGCGGCGAAGTGATTGATATCTTCCCGGCGGAGTCGGACGACCTGGCGCTGCGCGTTGAGCTGTTTGACGAAGAGGTTGAGCGCCTGTCGCTTTTTGATCCGCTGACCGGCCATATCGAATCGGTGATCCAGCGTTTTACCATCTACCCAAAAACCCACTACGTGACGCCGCGCGAGCGCATCGTGCAGGCGATGGAAGAGATCAAAGTCGAGCTGGCGGAGCGGCGGAAGTTTCTGCTGGAGAACAATAAACTGCTGGAAGAGCAGCGTATTACCCAGCGCACGCAGTTCGATCTGGAGATGATGAACGAGCTGGGCTACTGCTCCGGCATCGAGAACTACTCGCGCTACCTCTCCGGGCGTGGGCCGGGCGAAGCGCCGCCGACGTTGTTTGACTATCTGCCTGCCGATGGGCTGCTGGTGGTCGATGAATCCCACGTGACCATTCCGCAAATCGGCGGCATGTATCGCGGCGACCGGGCGCGTAAAGAGACGCTGGTGGAGTATGGTTTCCGCCTGCCGTCGGCGCTCGATAACCGCCCGATGAAGTTTGAAGAGTTCGAAGCGCTGGCTCCGCAGACGATCTACGTCTCCGCGACGCCGGGCAACTATGAGCTGGAGAAGTCGGGCGAAGAGGTGATCGATCAGGTAGTGCGCCCAACCGGCCTGCTGGATCCGATTATCGAAGTGCGCCCGGTGGCGACCCAGGTCGACGATCTGCTGTCCGAGATCCGCAAGCGCGTCGAGATCAACGAGCGCGTGCTGGTAACTACGCTGACCAAACGCATGGCGGAAGATTTGACCGAATATCTGGTCGAGCACGGCGCGAAGGTGCGCTACCTGCACTCCGATATCGACACCGTCGAGCGTATGGAGATTATCCGCGACCTGCGTCTTGGCGAGTTCGATGTGCTGGTCGGCATCAACTTGCTGCGTGAGGGGCTGGATATGCCGGAAGTGTCGCTGGTTGCCATTCTCGATGCGGATAAAGAGGGCTTCCTGCGCTCCGAACGATCGCTTATCCAGACCATTGGTCGTGCGGCGCGTAACGTCAACGGCAAAGCGATCCTCTACGGCGATAAGATCACGCCGTCAATGGCGAAAGCGATTGGCGAAACGGAACGCCGCCGCGAGAAACAGCAGAGCTACAACGAAGAGCACGGCATTACGCCGCAGGGGCTCAACAAGAAAGTGGTGGATATTCTGGCGCTGGGCCAGGGGCTGGCGAAAACCAAAGCCAAAGGGCGCGGCAAGTCCCGCTCGCCGGTGGAAGCAGATGCATCCGATCTGGGCCTGACGCCGAAAGCGCTGCAACAGAAAATTCATGAGCTGGAAGGGCAGATGATGCAGCATGCGCAGAATCTGGAGTTTGAAGAGGCGGCGAAGGTGCGCGATCAGCTTCATCAACTGCGCGAGCTGTTTATTGTCGCCTCTTAATGTTGACTTAACATAGCCCTGTCACACTCTCCTCAGTTTTTGTGGAGGAGAGTGTGATGCAACAAATTACCGTTCGTGAGTGTTTCGCCGTCGCCTGCGCGCTGGCAGTGGTGCTCGGTTTTACCCATTTTTGGCTGCTGAGCTACTGATCGTCCCCCGGTCGGGCGCGCTGAATTTGACCCACGCCCGCACCCCACTTTGTGTCAGCCGATTGTGCAGGAAAAACTGCGCGTCATGCAGTTGCGCGATACGCGTAACGATACTTAAGCCAAGACCGGCGCCGCCGTAACGGCTGTCCATTCTGACAAATGCTTTGCTCAGCTCGCCGCTGCGGCTCTCATCAATCCCTTGCCCCTCATCCTCCACCGCCAGCACCGGCGTTTCCGCCTGCTCCAGCCGTACAGCGATCGTGCTGCCGACCGGGCTGTAGCGATGGGCATTCTCTACCAGATTACGCACCAGCAGCCGCAGCAGCGTCGCATCGCCCGCTACCGCCATATTTTCACCGTCAACCGGCATTACCAGGCGCTGATCGCGTGCCGCCAGCATGGTGCGCAACTCCTCTTCCATCGGCTGCACCACATCACTTAATAACGTCACTTGCTGATAGGAACCGGCGGAGAAAGATTGCCCCACGCGCGCCAAAAGCAGCAACTGGGCAATATTTTCTGTCATCTGATCGAGGCGCTGCACCAGCGGTTCGACCTGTATACCGCTGCTCTTTGCCATCAGTTCAAGGTGCAGACGCAGCCCGGCGAGCGGTGTTCGCAGCTCATGGGCGACATCGGCGGTAAAGAGCCGCTCGCGATCGAGAGTTAAGGTCAGGCGCGAGACCAGATCGTTAATCGCCGAGGTGACGGCCTCCACTTCGCTGACGCTCTGATCGAGGGTGATAGGCTGCAAATTGTTTGGCGTGCGCTTATTCAGCTCCTGCTGAAGTTCGGAGAGCGGGCGGGTGATTGCTTTTACCGCCTGCATGCAGAGCAGCAGCGCCAGGCCGATAATCAGCAGGCTGGGCACCAGCAGGCTCGCCACTGCTTCACGCACTTCATGCTCAATATGTTTGCGGTTGTTGTGGTTGTGGATCGCCGTCTGCACCAGCAGCTGGATCTGCTCTTCGCTCTCATGCCAGAGCCAGAAGACGCTGACCAGCTGGCAGAAGAGCAGAATGCCGCCGATGGTCAGCAGCAGCCGGCGGCGCAGGCTCCAGTGACTAAAGTCGAACATCGCCATCACTCAGACCGCTCTTGCGGCGACACCAGCATATAGCCGAAGCCGCGCACGGTGCGGATGCGCGACTTGCCAATCTTGTCGCGCAGATTGTGAATATGCACCTCCAGCGTGTTGGTCGACGGCTCGTTATCCCAGTTGTAGATATCGTTGTAGAGGATCTCGCGGTGCACCGGGCTTTCGGCTTTCAGCATCAGGCGCGATAAGAGCGCGTACTCTTTTGGCGTCAGCTCCAGCAACTGCCCCTCCAGCCACGCCTGGCGGCGAGTGACATTCAAGGTCAGGTTGCCATGCACAATCTCGTTATCGCCCTGATTGTTGTGACGGCGCAGCAGCGCGCGAATGCGGGCGTTAAGCTCGTCGAGGGCAAAGGGTTTCACCAGGTAATCATCTGCGCCGGTATCAAGCCCCGCGACGCGATCGTCAAGGGTATCGCGGGCGGTGAGGATCAGCACCGGCAGGGTATATTTCTCTTTGCGCAGCCGGTTGAGCAGATGCAGGCCATCTTCATCAGGCAGGCCGAGATCGAGCACTATCAGGCTGTAGTGGCCACCCGCCAGGCAGAGCGCCGCTTCATGGGCGGTCGAGACGCCATCGCAGGCGTAGCCTTCACTCTGCATCGCGAGAATTAACCCCTGTTGCAGCAGCGCATCATCTTCAATCACCAGAATTTTCATTTCACCTGCTCCCGGCACGGCGTAAGGATATCGTCTTCAGGATGGTAGACCGTGGTGCTGACGCCCAGTATACCCAACATGGTCGGGAAGAGGTTGTCCTGCGAGTAGGCCTTCTCCCGCGCATTTTTCGCGACACACTGGCTGTTAATGCCGTAACGGGTCTGGTAATCCGGCGACAGCCAGATCAGCAGCGGCACATGTTTCTGCGTGGCGGGCGCGATGGAGTAGGGCAGCCCGTGCAGGTAAACGCCATTTTCACCCAGTGATTCGCCATGATCGGAGAGGTAAACCAGGCTGGTGGTAAACCTGTCCTGTTTTGATTGCAGTAATTTAATCGCTTTATCAACAATATAGTCGACATAGACGATGGTGTTGTCATAGGTGTTCACCAGTTGCTCGCGGGAACAGGTCTGGATCTCATTGGTATCGCAGGTGGGGGTGAATTTCCGCATCTGTGCCGGGTAGCGGTTGTAGTAGGTTGGGCCGTGGCTGCCAATGGTGTGCAGCACAATCAGCCCGTCGCCCGGCAGTTGATCGATATAACGCGCCAGATCGCGAAACAGGATCTCATCCTGGCACTCGCCCTTGATGCAGTAATCCGCCAGATTGAGCTGCGTCATATCCTGGTGCGGCACGCGGTCACACGCCCCTTTGCAGCCGCCATCATTCTCATTCCACAGCACCTGAATCCCGGCGCGCTGCACTACATCAAGCAGCCCCTCCTGGTGATGCGCCAGCTGATCGTCATAGTGGGCGCGGCCCATGCCGGAGAACATGCAGGGCACGGAGACCGCCGTGGCGGTGCCGCACGAGGTGGTGTTGGGGAAGTAGATAACATTATCCTGCTTCAGCAGCGGGTTGGTCTCGCGATCGTATCCGCCAAGCGAAAAGTCATCCCCACGCGAGGTTTCGCCCAGCACCAGAATGGTGAGGTTTTTACGTGGGCCGCTCTTCATCTGCGGCAGTTGGTGAGCATCTTCACCGATGCGCACCAGCGGCAGGTTATCCATGCGGTTATGAACATACCAGGAGAGCGACGCGGCAATGGCATTCGACGGACCGAGGGATTTCACCAGCTCTTTGTTGTTGCGAAACAGCGAGGCGTAATCCTTATAAAACGGCACCGCCACGGCAACGATAATCAGTGCGGAGATTGCCATGCTGAGCAGGCGCAGCGTAATGCCGCGCAGCAGCGGGCGAGTCGGTTTGATCTTGATCCACCAGGCGATAATCACCGGCAGCAGGGCGGTCAGCACCAGCGTCATCACCATTTTGCCCGACATCAGGGCGAAGCTCTCCGCCGCGGTGGTATCGAGAATATTGGTGATCATCGAGCGGTCAATAATCACGCCGAAGGTGGAGATAAAGTACTGTGCGGCGGCGCAGACGAGGATAAACAGGCTCAGCAGCAGCCGGTCGAGGCGCAGAAACGACGCCAGCGTCAGCACAATGTTGATTACGCTAAAGGCCACCAGCGGCATGGTGAGGAACACCAGCGCATTATGCAGCGAGTCGACCGGAAGCAGATGAAACGCCTGGCGGTAAAAGACAATGTTAAGCACCAGCGCGATATAGAGCGCCGCAAGGGTAAGCAGAGAGAGGCGGCTTAAAGAGGGCCGGTAGAGCGAAAGCGTGCGCATAGCCAAATTCCATAATGTGAATAGCGCTATGCTGACAGGGGTTTTTTAAGACAACCTTAAGAAATTAAGCAAAGGTTCCGGCGGGGCTGATTCTGCCCCGCCGGTGCGTCAGCCAAGCTGCTGCACCGCTTTCTCCAGCGCGTTGCGCAGCAGAACACGGTCGTGGCGATAGGGGATATCGCTCGCCTCCAGCTCTTCCTGAATAATCAGCCGGTCAGTTACCGTGCTGGCGTCCACTTTTGGCCCCACCACGGCGGCATCGATAATGCGCTTGCCGATGTACTGCTCCATGATCGAGAGCTTATCCGCCAGCGTCAGACGGGCGGCGGCGGGGCTGAGCTCTTTGCCGAGGTTGCCGATATAGACCACTGGCGCGGGCGTGCGGCGCAGTGCCTGGGCTAACTCATCAAGCAAAAGCAGTGGCAGCAGGCTGGTGTAAAAACTGCCGGGGCCAATCAGGATCAGATCCGCTTCAGCAATCGCCTGCACCGCTTCGCGGGTGGCGTGGACTTTCGGCGACAGCATCAGCTCCTGCACCGGCGCATGCAGTTGGTCGATATTGACCTCGCCATACACCACGTTGCCTTCGCTGTCCGTTGCCATCAGATCGACCGGCTGCTCGGACATCGGGATTAAAAAGGCGTCCACCTTCAGTAAATTGCGAATTAAGTTGATTGCTTCCAGCGGGCGCACGCTGAGGTGATCCAGCGCCTTTAACATCAGGTTTCCGAGGTTATGGCCGGAAAGTTCGCCATTGCCGCTAAAACGGTACTCAAACATCGCCGAGGCGACGCTTGGTTCGGTAATCAACTGATTGAGGCAGTTGCGCATATCGCCCCAGGCGATGCCGCCTTCGGAGCGGCGAATACGCCCGGTAGAGCCGCCGTTGTCGGTGGTGGTGACAATGCCGGTGAGGCGCGATCCCAGTGAGGCAAGCGAAGACATCACCCGCCCAAGACCATGCCCGCCGCCGAGTGCGACAACGCGATCCAGGTCGGCGAGGGTGCGATTACGCATAATTGTTCCTTATGATTTTTTATCGCGCTACGTTAGCGTAAATACCACCAAAAGACGATGCCGCGCACCGCGTAAAATGACACATATCAAAGCAAAAAAGCGATTTTCACGTACTCTGTAGCCATTGTGCACGATTATGTCGCTATGTAGTGGTTTATATAACGATATTCACAATGGCGAAAGCCGGGCGATCGCGCTACTATCGCCAGAGCATGTTAGCGTGCCTAACATAACCCTCCTCAATGGATTTTGGGTGGCGTTGAAGTGATTAACACCGATGCAGCCCGAAAGACGGAGAGGACACTCCTCAAAGTATTTCGGGTTGCATCAAGGCGGCAACTGAGCAAATCCCCGGGAGCATAGATCGCTATGTGACCGGGGTGCGCGAAGGCAGCCAACACCGATGCAGCCCGAAAGACGAAGAGGATACACTCAAGCCTCTGCACCTGTGTCTTATGGATCTTGCCGCAAGATATGGTGCTTTGGCCGTAGCAGAGCAATCGCTCTCGCTGCCAGGGTGCAGGAAGAAATGACTGCATCTCCCGAATCTGGAAAGGTGTACATGGCCTCACAACTGACTGACGCGTTCGCGCGCAAGTTCTATTACTTGCGTTTGTCGATTACCGACGTGTGCAATTTTCGTTGCACCTACTGCCTGCCGGATGGCTACAAGCCCGGCGGCGTCAATAACAACGGCTTTCTCAGCCTCGATGAAATTCGCCGCGTGACCCGCGCCTTTAGCGCAATGGGCACGGAAAAAGTGCGCCTGACGGGCGGTGAGCCCTCTCTGCGCCGCGATTTCACCGACATCATCGCTGCGGTGCGGGAAAACGCCGCCATTCGCCAGATTGCCGTCACCACCAATGGCTACCGCATGGCCCGCGACGTTGCCCAGTGGCGCGACGCCGGTCTGACGGCAATCAACGTCAGCGTCGACAGCCTCGACGCTCGCCAGTTTCACGCCATTACCGGGCAGGATAAGTTTCGCCAGGTGATGGCGGGCATTGATGCCGCCTTTAGCGCCGGTTTCTCGAAGGTGAAGGTCAATACCGTGCTGATGCGCGATGTGAACCATCATCAGCTCGATACCTTCCTTGACTGGATCCAGACCCGGCCGATCCAGCTACGCTTTATTGAACTGATGGAGACGGGCGAGGGGAGCGATCTGTTCCGCAAACATCACCTCTCCGGCATGGTGCTGCGCGACGAGCTGCTTAAACGCGGCTGGATCCACCAGCTGCGCCAGCGCAGCGACGGCCCGGCGCAGGTCTTCTGCCACCCGGATTACGAAGGCGAAATCGGGCTTATCATGCCCTACGAAAAAGATTTCTGCGCCAGCTGCAACCGCCTGCGCGTCTCCTCCACCGGCAAACTGCACCTCTGCCTGTTTGGCGATGGCGGCGTCGATCTGCGCGATCTGCTGCAGGCGGACGAGGAGCAGGGCAGGCTTGAGGATCGTATCGCCACGGCGCTCAGCCAGAAAAAGCAGACCCACTTCCTGCATCAGGGCAATACGGGCATTACGCAAAACCTTTCATATATCGGCGGGTAACGCCGCAAGGAGAGAGAGATGAGCCAGGTCAGCGCTGAGTTTATCCCGGTCAGGCTTGCTATTTTGACGGTCTCCAGCCGTCGTAGCGAAGAGGATGACACTTCCGGTCACTATCTGCGCGACGCCGTGCACGATGCCGGACATCAAGTGGTTGATAAAGCGATCGTTAAAGAGAACCGCTACGCCATTCGCGCCCAGGTATCGGCGTGGATCGCAAGCGATGAGGTGCAGGCGGTGCTAATCAATGGCGGAACCGGCTTCACCGAAGGTGACCAGACGCCCGAAGCGCTGCTGCCGCTGTTTGACCGCGAAATTGAGGGCTTCGGCGAGCTGTTTCGCATGTTGTCCTTTGAAGAGATCGGCACCTCGACGCTGCAATCCCGCGCGCTGGCGGGCGTCGCCAACCAGACGCTCATTTTCGCCATGCCCGGCTCGACCAAAGCGTGCCGCACCGCGTGGGAAAATGTTATTGAACCGCAGCTCGATGCGCGTACGCGCCCGTGTAATTTTTACTCCCATTTGAAGAAGTAAGTTATGTCGCAACTGACCCACATTAACGCCGACGGCGAAGCGCATATGGTGGATGTCTCCGCCAAAACGGAAACCGTGCGCGAAGCGCGCGCCGAAGCCTTTGTCACCATGCTGCCAGAGACGCTGGCAATGATTGTCGACGGCAGCCACCACAAAGGCGATGTCTTCGCCACCGCGCGCATCGCCGGTATCCAGGCGGCAAAACGCACCTGGGAGCTGATCCCGCTCTGCCATCCGCTGTTATTGAGCAAAGTAGAAGTGCTGCTCCAGGCGCAGCCGGAGCATAACCGCGTGCGCATCGAATCCGTCTGCCGTCTGAGCGGTAAAACCGGCGTCGAGATGGAGGCGTTAACCGCCGCCTCGGTCGCCGCGCTGACGATTTACGATATGTGCAAAGCGGTGCAGAAAGATATGGTGATTGGCCCGCTGCGCCTGCTGGCGAAAAGCGGCGGCAAATCGGGTGATTTCAGGGTAGAGAGCGATGCTTAAAGTACTGTTTTTCGCGCAGGTGCGCGAGCTGGTGGGCTGTGAGTCGCTCAACGTTGAGACGCTTTTCCCCTCCGTTGAAGCGCTGCGCCAGCACCTTGCTGCGCAGAACGATCGCTGGGCGCTGGCGCTGGAAGAGGGCAAACTGCTGGCGGCGGTGAATCAGACGCTGGTCAGCTTCGATCATCCGCTGGCAAGCGGCGATGAAGTGGCCTTTTTCCCGCCGGTGACCGGAGGCTGAGATGAGCGAAACGCGAATTTGTGTCGACCGCGCGGCGTTTAACGTCGGCGAAGAGTACAGCTGGCTGGCCGCGCGCGATGAAGATGGTGCGGTAGTAACTTTTACCGGCAAAGTGCGCAACCACAATCTGGGCGATAGCGTCAGCGCCTTAACCCTTGAGCACTATCCGGGGATGACGGAAAAATCGCTGGCCGCGATCGTCGACGAGGCGCGCAGCCGCTGGCCGCTCGGGCGGGTAAGCGTTTATCACCGCATCGGCGAACTCTGGCCGGGGGATGAGATTGTCTTTGTCGGCGTGGGGAGCGCGCACCGCAGCAGCGCTTTCGAGGCCGGGCAGTTTATTATGGACTACCTGAAAACCCGCGCGCCGTTCTGGAAGCGCGAAGCGACGCCGGAAGGCGAACGCTGGGTGGAAGCGCGCGACAGCGATCAGCAGGCAGCGAAACGCTGGTAGCACGCAGGGTGCCGATTGATGTGTTAACCTTACTGCATTGTTAACCCATCAATCAGGAGTGATTATGGATCGTTTCCCCCGTTCTGATTCTATCGTGCAGGGCAGCCGCAGCGGGCTGCAAACTTATATGGCGCAGGTCTATGGCTGGATGACCTGCGGTCTGCTGTTAACCGCCTTTGTCGCATGGTACGCCGCGCGCAGCGAAGCGATCATGAGCTTCGTCTTCTCCAGCCAGATCACCTTCTTCGGGCTGATTATCGCCCAACTGGCGCTGGTGTTTGTCATCTCCGGCATGATCCATAAACTGAGCCCCGCGCTGGCGACCGGCCTGTTTATGCTCTATTCGGCGCTTACCGGCCTGACGCTCTCCAGCATTCTGCTGGTCTATACCTCGCAGTCGATTGCCGCCACCTTTGTGGTCACCGCCGGGATGTTTGGCGTGATGAGCCTCTACGGTTACACCACCAAGCGCGATCTCAGCGGCTTCGGCAATATGCTGTTTATGGGGCTGATTGGGATTGTGCTCGCCTCGCTGGTTAACTTCTGGCTGAAGAGCGAAGCGCTGATGTGGGTCATCACCTATATCGGTGTGATTGTCTTCGTCGGCCTCACAGCGTATGACACGCAGAAGCTGAAAGGGATCGGTGAGCAGATTGATGTCAGCAACAGCGCCGAGCTGCGCAGATACTCGATTCTGGGCGCGTTAACGCTCTACCTCGACTTTATCAACCTGTTCCTGATGCTGCTGCGTATCTTCGGCAACCGCCGTTAAGTTACGCTGTATCCCATCCCGGCTACGGCCGGGATTTTTTTGCCTTTTTCACGGAGGAGCGGTGAGAGTATTTGGCTGGATAGCCCCGGTACAGGTTACGCCCGTTGAGTTACTGGTGAAGGCCTGTTGGTGGCTGGCGGCGGGGATGGTGTTCAGCGCGGCACTCTGCTGGCTGGTGCTCGATCTGCTGGCGCTACCGCAGTTCACTGAACACAGCGCGATCATCGTGCTGCTGGTGATCCTCTGGTTTATCACCCTTTTCGCGCTCACCATGCTGTTTGAGCGCATGACGACGCTGCACGCCATCGGCGGGCTGGTGCTGCTGAGCGTCATCGGCGGCCTGCTGGCCGCGAGCCTCTTTTCGCTGCAACTCTGTATGGTGCTCTACGGCGTGACCTGCGGGATGTTCGCCCTCGGCGCGTTGATTGCACATCTTTATGGTGAGCGGCTGCGCAACGGGCGTTTTTACTGGCTGCTGGCCGTATCAGGCGGTGCGCTTGCCGTAGTGGTCAATATTGCGCTGGCGGGCGACACGGCGCAGTGGTGCGCCAGCCTCTTTCTGGTGGTGCTGTTTAGCGTTGTTAGCGCGCGCAAAAGCCCGCAGATGCTCGACAGCGCGCGCGGGCTTTACCGCCAGCAGTTTGTCACGGTGCAACACTGCGCGACCCGCGGTGCGCTCAGCATCTGGCTGGGGGCGGCGAACGCTTTTCTCGACATACTCCAAACGCTGATGTTTCTGGTTTCATCAGGATCGTCCAGCGCGTCGCGCTAGAGCATGGCCGCTGAAACCGCGTAGGCCGGATAAGCGCCAGCGCCATCCGGCATTCTCTGCGCGGCACAATTGCCGGATGGCGGCTACGCCTTATCCGGCCTACGGTAACGAAGCCGCTGAAACCGCGTAGGCCGGATAAGCGCCAGCGCCATCCGGCATTCTCTGCGCGGCACAATTGCCGGATGGCGGCTACGCCTTATCCGGCCTACGGTAACGAAGCCGCTGAAACCGTGTAGGCCGGATAAGCGCCAGCGCCATCCGGCATTCTCACCGCGGCAAAATTGCCGGATGGCGGCTTCGCCTTATCCGGCCTACCAAAACGCGCCTTCAGCGACACTGGTGCGGCTTTATATCTGCAATATAACAGCGAGGGGTTGTGTCCCCGCTGAAATCGGCGAACCGAAGCGGGAATGACAAGGTCTGGACGCCATGGATGGCGGACAGAGGCGAACCGAGACAGGATGTCGAGTCGAGCCGGCCGTAGTCAGGCACGCGGGAGGTGAGCGCAGTGCGCAGCACCGATTTCCTCGCGGGGCCGCGGGGATTGACAAGGGGAGCGCGGCCGCTCCCTTTGTCCCGTTCACCGCGTAAGAGATTAATGAAACTCCCCAACGCATGGTGAACGGAACCATTCCACAAAACGCCACATGAAACCCATTGCCGGATGGCGCGTTACACGCTTATCCGGCCTACGCCGTTTCAGCGGCTCTATGGCAAGGCTATCACTGCTGCGCCATCGCCTTCTCGTTTTTCGCTCGCAGCTTCTTGGCGCGGCCCTCCAGCAGCAGATAACCAATCAGCGCCAGCAGCAGCGGCAGGAAGTAGTAGAGCACCCGGTAGGCGAGCAGGGCGGCGATAATAATCCCCTGCGACACATGCTCGCTGGCGAGCAGGGCGATAAACACCGCTTCCAGCACGCCGATGCCCGCCGGGATATGCACAATCACCCCGGCGATACTGCTCACCAGCAGCACCCCAAGCACAAAGAAGAAGTCGGCGCGCATACCGAGCAGGATCCAGATAATCGCCCCCATCGCAATCCAGTTAGCGCTGGAGATCACCATCTGCGCGACGGCAAACTTCCACGACGGAAGCACCAGCTTGTGGCCCTTAATGGTGACGTGACGGCGTTTCGCAAACGCGCAGCCCCACAGGTAGACGGCGATAATCAGCAGCAGCACCACGCCGACAATGCGCAGCGTCGAGGCGTCGATATACCAGTGCGCCGGGATCTCCACCACGCCAAAGGTAAAGATTAGCCCGCCGAGCAGAATATAGCCCAGCCAGTTGGTGGTGATACTGAGTGAAAAGATACGCGTAATGGTGCTGCCCGGCAGCCCAAGCCGCGAGTAGAGGCGATAGCGCATGCCAATCCCGCCAACCCAGGTGCTGAGCGTCAGGTTAAAGGCGTAGCAGATAAACGACACCAGCATCACCTGGCGCT
Organism: Kosakonia sp. CCTCC M2018092; assembly: GCF_003864115.1. Lineage (NCBI taxonomy): Bacteria > Pseudomonadati > Pseudomonadota > Gammaproteobacteria > Enterobacterales > Enterobacteriaceae > Kosakonia > Kosakonia sp. CCTCC M2018092. The sequence goes on along the minus strand of NZ_CP034225.1, from coordinate 3,226,940 downwards.
TCGCGAGCTTATGGCCGCAGTAGGCGCGGCCAAGCAGGTCGTAAAAGCCATACAGCACGTAGCTGAGGATCACCAGCGCCACCGCGCTCAGCAGGGCGGTGCGGTTGTAATCACGAATGACCTTCCAGACATCTTCCCAGTTCACCTTCTGCGCGTAGAGCACCAGCAGAACAATAACGGCGATAAAAAAGATCACCGTGAGAATTTTTTTAGCCAACCGCCAGCGCGGATGTGATGTTGACATCAGGGTTTTGCTCCCGAGTGCTGTGCTTCGTTTCTGTCCTGGGTTTCCATCTCCGGCTGCACCGGCGGCCCCACTTCAGCCAGTTTAGGGGTATGCGCCGGTAACCAGCCGACCAGCGCCGGGAAGTGGCGTAAGAAGTGGAACACCACCACGCTTTTCCCGAGATTCCACCAGGTGCGCTTCGGCGCCATCGACTCATCCACCTGCTTACAATCCTGCTCAATAATCTTTTGCAGGTTATCGCGCAGCGTCTGGTTGAACTCGCGATCGTGAATAATCAGGTTCGCTTCCAGGTTAAGCGACAGGCTTAACGGGTCAAGGTTACTGGAGCCAACGGTCGCCCAGTGATCGTCCATCAGCGCCACTTTGCCGTGCAGCGGACGGCGGCGATACTCATACACCTTCACGCCGCCTTTCAGCAGGTAGTTATAGAGCAGCTCCGCGCCCACTTTGACAATCGGCATATCCGGCTCGCCCTGCACAATCAGCTTCACGGTGACGCCGCGACGGGCAGCGTTACGCATCGCGTGCAAAAGCCGGTAACCGGGGAAGAAGTAGGCGTTGGCGATAATCACTTCCCGGCGGGCGTTAGCCAGCATCTTCAGATAGTGGCGTTCAATATCGTCGCGGTGATCGTCATTATCGCGCCAGACAAACAGCGCCTGCGCTTCGCCCGGCTTACGGTTCTCTTCCGGGCGATGGCGACGGCGCTGCCACCAGCGTTTCGCCGGGGCATTATCGGGCAGGTTTTCCAGCTCAAATTGCAGAATATCTTCGACAATCGGCCCCTCGACGCGCACGGCGTAATCCTGTTTCGCCTCGGGGCCGTAATCAGAGAGATGCTCAGCCGAGTAGTTAATCCCGCCGACAAAGGCGACGGTGTTGTCGATCACCACAATTTTGCGGTGCATGCGACGAAAGACGTTGGTACGCATGCCGAGCAGCGGCGGGCGCGGATCGTAATAACGGAAAATGACGCCCGCCGAGGTGAGGGTGCTGACAAAGGATTCGCTTAAGTCGGGAGAGCCGTAGCCGTCGAGCAGCACCTCAATACTGACGCCGCGCTGGGCGGCGCGCAGCAACACGCTGTGCAGCTCTTTGCCCACTTTGTCTTCAAACCAGATAAAGGTTTCGAGAATAATTTTCTGTTGCGCGTTATCAATCGCATCGTAGAGCGCCGGATAGTAGTTATCACCATTTTCCAGCAACTGGATGCGGTTACCGTCCCGCCAGCTACATTTCATAAATGGATCTCCGCACTCAGAGGGGCATGATCGGACAGATGACGCCAGTTGCGCAGCGGCAGCGCGGTTGGCGCAGTGGCGCTGGCGTTTTTGACATAAATTCTGTCGAGGCGCAGTAAAGGCAGGCTGACCGGGAAGGTGCGCGCCGGGCGACCGTGCGCGCGGGTGAAGATCTCCTCAAGCCCGGCCTGCGCTTTGAGCGGCTGGTTGGCTTTTTGCCGCCAGTCGTTGAAATCCCCCGCCACCAGCACCGGCTCGCCTTCCGGCAGGGAGTTAACCCACTCCGCCAGCATTTTGAGCTGCGCCTGGCGGTGCGCCTCTTTCAGCCCAAGATGAACGCTAAGGACGTGCACCGCGCCGCCATAATCGGGCGGCACAATCCGGCAGTAGAGCAGGCCGCGTTTTTCGCTGCCATCTACTGAGACGTCGAGATTTTCGTAGCGTTCAATCGGATAGCGGGAGAGCACCGCATTGCCGTGGTGCCCTTCAGGATAGACCGCATTGCGCCCGTAAGCGAAGTCGCTCCACATGGTGTCGGCGATAAATTCGTAGTGGGTGGTGTCGGGCCAGTTCTCAACGCGCAGCGGGTGCACTTCGTGGGCGCCCATCACCTCTTGCAGGCAGACGATATCCGCGCTTACCAGGCGCACGGCATCGCGCAACTCGGGCAAAATAAAGCGCCGGTTGAAGGTGGTGAAGCCTTTGTGTGTGTTAATCGTCAATACTTTTAATGAAAATGGTCGCGCGTGTTGGGTCATAAATCTCCTGCCAGCATCACTCTCCTGTATAGAAATAAATTGTAGTCCCTGTCACAAAAAAAGCCGGGGTTACAGAATTTTCTGTAGATCGGGGTACTCTTCTGTAAGAGTAAAATCCTTGCGGAGAGATGCCATGAAGTGGCAACAACGTGTTCGTGTCGCAACAGGCCTGAGTTGCTGGCAGATTATGTTGCATTTGATGATTGTGGCGATACTGGTGATGGGCTGGATGAGCGGCAGGCTGGTGCACGTGGGGCTGGGGCTGTGCGTGCTTTATGGCGTCACCGTGCTGCTGATGCTCTTTTTCCAGCGACATCATGACGCGGGCTGGCGCGGCATCGGCGATGTGCTGGAGGAGCTGACCACCACCTGGTATTTTGGCGCATCCCTTATCGCTATCTGGCTGCTCTCGCGGGTGCTGCAAAACAACTATCTGCTGGCGCTTGCCGGGCTGGCCATCCTTGGCGGCCCGGCGGTGGTTTCACTGTTAACCAAAGAGAAACGGTTAGGCCGTGTGACGACGAAACATGGCGTAGGCCGCGGTGCCCGTTGACAGGGCAATCGCGATCAGCGGCCACAGGCTTCCCCAGATAATCTCCAGACTGGCATCCTTCAAATAGATCTGCTTGGTGATATCGGTAAAGTGCCGGATCGGGTTAATCCAGGTTAAGTCCTGCAACCACACCGGCATATTCTCCACCGGCGAAACGTAACCCGAGAGCAGGATCGCCGGCATCATCCAGACAAACACCCCGATAAACGCCTGCTGCTGCGTTTCGCAAAACGACGAGATCAACAGCCCAAACCCGACCAGCGACAGGCCGTAAACCAGCATCGTGAAGTAGAAGAGCAGCAGCGATCCGGCAAACGGGATCTGGTAAGCCAGAATGCCGAACAGCAGCACGATAGTCGCCTGAAATGCGGCGACAATCAGCGCTGGCACCGCTTTGCCGATAAAGATCTGCCAGGTGGCGAGCGGCGACACCAAGAGCTGATCGAAGGTCCCCTGTTCCCGCTCGCGCGCTACCGACAGCGAGGTGACAATCATCACGCCGATGGTGGTGATCATCGCCACCAGCGACGGCACGATAAACCATTTGTAATCGAGATTTGGATTGTACCAGTTGCGCACCACCAGCTCGCTGTTGTTCGGCTTCGGCTGCCCGGCCAGCAGCTCCTGCTGATAATCTTTCACCACCTGCTGAAGATAGTTGGCGGCGATCTGCGCGCTGTTGGAGTTACGCCCGTCGAGGATCAACTGCATATGCGCGGGTGTGCCGCTGTCGAGATCGCGGGAAAAATCCGCCGGGAAGCGCACCAGCAGCAGCGCTTTTTGCGTATCCAGCGTCGGGCGGATCTCCTGCGGACTGTGCAGCAACAGCACGTTGGTAAAGGCTTTGGCACGGGCGAAGCGCTGGGTCAGCTCCACCGCGCGCTTGCCGTTATCTTCGTTATAGATAGCGATAGTGGCGTTGGTCACCTCAAGGGTGGCGGCAAACGGGAAGAGCAGCACCTGAAAAATGACCGGCAGAATCAAAATGGCGCGGGTTTGCGGCTCGCGCAGCAGGGACTGCAACTCTTTGCGGATCAGTGTCCATAAACGGTGAAACATGGCTTCTCCTTAATCCAGCCTGCGTTTGGTTTTCAGCCACGTCAGGCCGATAAACATCACGGCGGAGGCCACCAAAAACAGCATGTTAATGGTCAATACTATGGGAATATTGCCCGCGAGAAAGAGGCTTTGCAGCGTGCTGACGAAGTAACGCGCCGGGATGATATAGGTCACCGCACGAATAATCGCCGGCATGCTGTCGATCTGAAAGATAAAGCCAGAGAGCATAATCGACGGCAGAAACGCGGCGTTCAGCGCCACCTGCGCGGCGTTAAACTGATTGCGCGTGGTGGTCGAGATTAAAAGCCCCATACCGAGAGTGCTGAGCAAAAACAGGCTGCTGAGCAGGAAGAGGATCAGCAGCGAGCCGCGATAGGGGACGCCGAGAATAAAGACCGACACCAGCATACAGAGCAGCATCGCCAGCATGCCGAGAAAGTAGTAGGGGATAAGCTTACAGAGCAGCAGCTCGGCACGGGTGATCTCGGTAGAGAGCAGCGCCTCCATGGTGCCGCGCTCCCACTCGCGCGCCACCACCAGCGAGGTGAGGATCGCGCCAATCACCGTCATGATAATGGTCACCGCGCCGGGAATAATAAAGTGCTGGCTGATGGCCGCCGGGTTGAACCAGTAGCGCGTCTGCACATCGATTAACGGCGTGAACGTCTCGCCGCGATCTTCCGCGCGCTGCGCCTGCCAGAGTTGCCAGATCCCTTGTAGATAGCCCTGCACAAAGTTGGCGGTGTTCGGTTCGCTGCCGTCGGTGATCACCTGAATCGGTGCCTCCTCGCCAGGTCTTGCCATCTGCGCATCGAAGTTGACCGGAATCACCACCAGGCCGCGGATGCGCCCGGCCTGCATCATCTCGATCAACTGCTGGCGATCGCTGCTGATGGTGGCATCAATATAGGGCGAGCCGGTGAGCGCATGGGTAAAATCGAGCGCCTCATCGCTGCGCTGCTCAAGCAGCACGCCGACGCGCAGCTTGCTGGAGTCGAGGTTGATGCCGTAGCCAAAAATAAACAGCAGCAGCAGCGGGATCACCACCGCAATCAGCCAGCTGCTCGGGTCACGCACGATCTGCCGCGTCTCTTTGACGCACAGCGCCCGTACGCGCCGCCAGGAGAGGGCGTTAACGCGCATTGCTATGCTCCTTATCCCAGTTCTGGATCAGCGTGATAAACGCATGCTCCATGGTGGGATCCGGGTGGTTGTCATCGGCGGTCTGCGCTTTCAGTTCGTCCGGCGTGCCGCTGGCAATCAGTTTGCCGCGGTAGACCAGCCCGATGCGGTCGCAATACTCCGCCTCATCCATAAAGTGGGTGGTGACCATCACCGTCACCCCTTTCTCTACCATGCTGTTGATATGCAGCCAGAACTCGCGGCGGGTGAGGGGATCGACGCCGGAGGTCGGTTCATCAAGGAAAAGAATGTCCGGCTCGTGCATCAGCGAACAGGCCAGCGCCAGACGCTGCTTATAGCCGAGCGGCAGAGCATCAGTGGCGTGGCGGGCAATGGTTTGCAGGCCAAACGCTTCGCTCATCCGCGCCATCTTCTCCCGCTGCGCGCTACCGCGCAGGCCATACACGCCGGAGAAGAAGCGCAGGTTCTGCTCTACGGTCAGGTTGCCGTAGAGGGAGAACTTCTGCGCCATATAGCCGAGGCGCTGGCGCGCTTTGCCGGAGCTAACTTTAAGATCCATATTCAGCACCAGCGCCTGGCCGGCGGTTGGCACCAGCAGACCGCACATCATCTTAAAGGTGGTGGATTTGCCCGCGCCGTTCGGGCCGAGCAGGCCAAAGATCTCACCGCGTTTGACGGCAAAATTGACCTCGTTAGTAGCGGCGAAATCGCCAAACTTTTTGGTGAGAGATCTCGCTTCGATCACCGTCTCTTCGGCGTCGCCGTTCACCGAGTGCAGGATCTTGCCAAGCGGCGACTCGGCCGCGCCCGCGCCGCCCAGCAGATCGATAAAGGCATCTTCAAAGCGCGGAGCGGTCTCCTCAATCTCCAGCGGCGGCATCTCTGGCGCGGCGTGAATCGCCTGCACATTGGCCCCTTTTTTCAGGATCATGCGTACCGAGCGCCCCTGGATCACGCCGTCGCTCACCTGCGGCAGCTTGAGAATGCGCCGCAGCAGGCGGCGGTTATTCTCATCGCGGCTGGTGAGCAGAAAGCTGCGCCCGGCCATGCTCTGGGTTAACGCTTTCGGCTCGCCGTGGTAGAGCAGCTCGCCCTCGTTCATCAGCAGCACATCGCGGCACTGCTCCGCTTCATCAAGATAGGAGGTGCTCCAGAGGATCAGCATCCCGTCGCCCGCCAGTTCATGCACCATCTGCCACAGCTCACGCCGCGAAATGGGGTCGACGCCGACGCCTGGCTCATCAAGCAGCAGCACCTGCGGATCGCCGATCAGCGTACAGGCCAGCCCCAGCTTCTGCTTCATACCGCCAGAGAGTTTGCCCGCCAGCCGCTCAGTGAAAGGGGCGAGAGAGGTAAACTCCAGCAGGCGGGTAAACATCTGTTGGCGCTTCTCGCCGGTGACGCTGCGCAGATCGGCATAGAGGATCAGGTTCTCCATCACCGTCAGATCTTCATAGAGGCCAAATTTCTGCGGCATATAGCCGAGCACGGCGTGCAGCTCGCTGTCGTTCTCGATGGGGTCGAGGCCCAGCACGCGCACGCCGCCTTCGTTCTGTTTCATTAACCCGGCCAGAATGCGCATCAGCGTGGTTTTGCCCGCGCCATCCGGGCCGACCAGCCCGGTGACGTAACCGGCCTGGATTTCACAATCGAGGCGCGCTACAGCAGGTTTCTCCATGCCGGGGAACTGTTTTACCAGCCCGTCGATCTGAATAGTCCGCTCATTCATGACGCGCCTCGCCGTCGAAGCGCAGCGTCACCGGCATCCCCTGGCGCAGGTTATCATCGGCATCGGTGACGATAATGCGCAGGCGATAAACCAGGTCGGTACGCAGATCCGGGGTCTCAACGGTTTTTGGGGTAAATTCGGCGGTCGGCGAGACAAAACCGATTTTGCCGTGATAGGGCTTATCCGGACGGCCATCGGTGTAGAGCAGGATTTCAGCTCCCGGTCGCGTCTGGTGCAGATTGCGCTCATCGACATAGGCGCGCACCCACACCGGGCGGGTCAGCGACAGTGTTAATACGCTGCTGCCAGCGTTAAGCATGCTGCCCGGCTCGACGGCGCGGGTCAGCACCGTGCCGTTGCTCGGCGCGACCAGCGTGGTGTCCTGCAAATCAAGTTCTGCCTGAGCCAGCGCGGCCTGCGCCTGTTCGAGACCCGCTTTCGCCTGGGCGATCTCCTGCGGGCGGTTACCGGCGCGGAACTGGCGCAACTTATCCTGCGCCGATTTGAGCGTTGCCTGCGCCTGATCGCGCGCCGAACGGGCGTTCTCCAGATCGTTTGCCGAGATCACCTTCGTTTTCCACAGCCCCTGCTGGCGCTGGTAGAAGTTCTGCGCGTAATCGTACGCCGCCTTTGCCTGGCTAACGGCGGAGGCGGCCTGGGCGATCTCCTCGGCGCGGTAGCCTTCGGTGGCTAACGCATATTTGGCTTCGGCAGTCGAGACGTTGGCTTTCGCCTGCAACAGCGCGTTTTCATAAGGCGCGCGGTCGATTTCGCCGAGCTTCTGCCCGGCCTGTACGCTGTCGCCCTCATCCACCTGCAACGCCGCCAGCCGCCCGCCGACGCGAAAACTTAAATTAACGGTGCGGATATCGACATTGCCATACAGCGTCAGGCTGTCGTCCTGCCTGCTTTGATACCAGTACCAACCGCCAGCCAGCATCGCCAGCAGCACCACGCTGAGTAACACCACAACGCTACGCTTTTTCATCACTCCGGACTCCTGTGCGTTAATCCCTGCAAAATAAAATCGATATGGCAGGTGATGACTTGAAAGATCATTTCCGTTTTCTCTTCGTCGAACTGCGTCCAGCCTGCACGCAGCAAAATGGTTTCCCGCACCAGGCGGAAGGCGAGGATCTCGCCGATTAAGGCGTGGGCATGCAGCACCATCTGCGTGCTGTCGGCATCCTGGCCGGTGTAGGCGGCCAGCAGGCGCGTCAAATGCTGGTGCATCGGGTCGATCACCTGCTCATGCACAATCTGATACGCGCGGGTGGGGGAGAGCTGCTCGCGGGAGATAAATTTGCTCAGGTTAAGGGTTTCATCATGGGTGAGCAGCGTGAGCATCTCTTTACTGGCGCGATGGATCAGCGCGCGGATCGCCGGGCGATCGGGTTCAGGCTCGGCAAACAGCGCTTCGGCAGCCTGGACGTGGGGTTGAAAATGGTGGCTGATAAAGTCGGCAATCCACTGCGCGCAGGCGAGATAGAGATCCTCCTTCGAGCCGAAGTAGTAAGGGATGGCGGCGATGTTCTGCCCGGCCTGCGCGGCGATATCCCGCGTGGTGGCATGCAGTCCATACTCGCCAAACTGCGCCAGAGCAGCGGCAATCAACTGATTTTTGGCCTGTTCGCCTTTAGTGGTGGTCGGTGTGCTATTCATGGGAGTTATAAAGTTAATCAATCGATTGATTAACTCTACGACGCCGGAAAAATGTTGTCCAATTTTTGCGCAGGAAATGTGAGGGGGGCTAAATTTATCCCTTTTTCAGAGAATGAAGCGGGAAGATATCTTGCTGAGTCATTGACGTGGGATATTTTATGCGCCGGATCACAAAAGCTGATACAATCCGCACCTTCATGACATTGTGGTTTTTGTCATCAGTCTACCTATTATCTCCTCGAAAACTACACCTGTGACAGGTCGGGGCGGTGCGGAGTTGTTATGTCATTTGATGCCCTTGGCCTGAATCCGGATATCCTGCGCGCAGTTGCGGAGCAGGGTTACCTCGAGCCGACCCCTATTCAACAGCAGGCGATCCCTGCGGTGCTGCAAGGCCGCGATCTGATGGCCAGTGCCCAGACCGGTACCGGTAAAACCGCCGGTTTTACGCTGCCGCTGTTGCAACGCCTGGTGCAGAGCCAGCCTCATGCGAAAGGCCGCCGTCCGGTACGTGCCCTGATCCTGACCCCAACCCGCGAACTCGCGGCGCAGGTCGGTGAGAACGTGCAGGAGTATAGCCAGTATCTCAATATTCGTTCGATGGTCGTCTTCGGCGGCGTCAGCATCAACCCGCAGATGATGAAACTGCGCGGCGGCGTTGACATCCTCGTGGCTACGCCGGGTCGTCTGCTCGATCTCGAACATCAAAACGCCCTGAAGCTCGACAGCGTGGAAATTCTCGTGCTGGATGAAGCTGACCGTATGCTGGATATGGGCTTTATCCACGATATTCGCCGCGTGCTGTCGAAGCTGCCGGCGAAGCGTCAGAACCTGCTCTTCTCCGCGACCTTCTCGGATGAGATCAAACAGCTGGCGGAAAAACTGCTGCATAACCCGCTGGAGATCGAAGTTGCGCGCCGTAACACCGCTTCCGAGCAGGTGACGCAGCACGTTCACTTTGTGGATAAGAAACGCAAACGGGAACTGCTGTCGCAGATGATTGGCGAAGGTAACTGGCAGCAGGTGCTGGTCTTTACCCGTACCAAGCATGGTGCCAATCACCTGGCCGAGCAGTTGAATAAAGATGGCATCACCAGTGCGGCGATCCACGGTAACAAGAGCCAGGGCGCACGTACCCGCGCGCTGGCAGACTTTAAATCCGGTTCGATTCGCGTGCTGGTGGCGACGGATATCGCCGCGCGCGGCCTCGATATCGAAGAGCTGCCGCATGTCGTCAACTATGAGTTGCCGAACGTGCCGGAAGATTACGTACACCGTATCGGCCGTACCGGCCGTGCTGCCGCCACCGGCGAAGCGCTGTCGCTGGTCTGTGTCGATGAGCATAAACTGCTGCGCGACATTGAGCGCCTGCTGAAAAAAGAGATCCCGCGTGTTGCGGTTGCAGGCTATGAGCCAGATCCGTCAATCAAAGCGGAGCCGATCCAGAATGGCCGTGGTCAGAACGGCGGCCGTCAGGGCGGCGGTGGACGCGGGCAGGGCGGTGGCGGCGGTCGCAGCCAGTCCGCGCCGCGCCGTAGCGAAGGCGAGACGCAGAAAGCGCGTCATCCGCGTCGCAGTAACGACGCTGGAGCCGCGAAATCGGAAGGCGGAGCCGCGAAGCCCGTGGGTAATCGCCGTCTTGATGGCGGTGCAGCGAAACCGGCAAACAACGGCGCACGCCGTCGTCGTCCGCGCAAACCCGCTTCCGCGTAAAGCTGTTTCCGTTCAGGCCGGGTAGGTTTACCCGGCACTCAAAACCGCCATCCGGCTTAATGCCTGATGGCGGTTTTTTTATGGTGCCGCTGGAACGATCTCGCTGAAACGGCGTAGGCCGGATAAGCGTCAGCGCCATCCGGCAATGGGGTTACCACGGTGGAATGGTTCCGTTCACCAGGTGTCCGGCGGGATATTTTTATCACCGGTGCGGTGAACGGGATAAGGGAAGCGGCCGCGCTCCCCTTATCAATCCCCGCGGCCCCGCGAGGAAATTGGTGCTGCGCACTGCGCTCACCTCCCGCATGCCTGACTGCGGCCGGCTCGACTCGACTTACTCGCCCCATCCCTGGGGCTCGCCCCTCCGGGGCCAGCGCAAGCGCTGTTCAAAATTGCTCCCGGCAATTTTGTCCCTGTCTCGGTTCGCCTCTGTCCGCCATCCATGGCGTCCAGACCTTGTCATTCACGCTCCGGTTCGCCGATTTCAGCGGGGACACAACCCCCGCGCTGTGAGATCTGACGTAAAAACAATATTGATGTGGCTGTAGGCTCGTTTTGGTAGGCCGGATAAGGCGAAGCCGCCATCCGGCAATTATGCCGCGGTGATAACGCCGGATGGCGCGTACCGCTTATCCGGCCTACACGGTTTCAGCGGCTCCGTTACCGTAGGCCGGATAAGGCAAAGCCGCCATCCGGCAAGGGTGTCGCGGTGATAATGCCGGATGGCGCGTAAACGCTTATCCGGCCTACAACACCTCTCCATTACTGGCGATAACCTGCTGATACCACTCAAAGCTGCGCTTTTTGCTGCGTTTGAGCGTGCCGTTGCCCTCGTTGTCTTTATCGACATAGATAAAGCCGTAGCGCTTTTTCATCTCGCCGGTGCCGGCGCTGACAATATCAATCGGTCCCCACCAGGTGTAACCCATAATCTCGCAGCCATCCGCAATCGCCTCGGCCATTGCCTGAATATGGCGGCGGCCATAATCGATGCGCGCCTGGTCATTAATCTCACCGCTGGCATCTACTTCATCAACACCGCCATAGCCATTTTCGACAATAAACAGCGGCTTGCGGTAGCGGTCCGCCAGCTCATTACAGACAATACGAAAACCGAGGGGATCGATAGGCCAGCCCCACTCGGTCTTCTCCAGGAATGGGTTGTCCAGCCCGGCAGTGCCGCCGGTATCGACGCGGAACTGCCCGCCCGCCTGGTGTAGCACGCTGCGGTAGTAGCTAAAGCCAAGGTAATCAGAAGGATACGATTTAAGCAGCTGCATATCGCCCTCTGCCGTCTCCAGCTTCACCCCCAGATCGTTTAGCAGCCGTTTAGCGTACGCCGGGTATTCGCCCAGCATCATCACATCGGAGAAGAGCAGCGAGCGGCGGCGCAGCTGCATGGTCGAGAAGATATCCTCCGGGTTGCAGCTTGCCGGGTAAACGGTGCTCAGCGACAACATACAGCCGATAAGGGCATTGGGCATGATCTCGTGGCAGAGCTTGTTCGCCAGCGCATTGGCAACGAACTGGTGGTGATTCGCCTGCCAAATCTCCTGCGGGCTGGCGTCAACATCCACCGCGCCGGTGGCGAACGGCATGCGGTTCATGTTGTTCAGCTCATTAAAGGTCATCCAGTATTTGACCTTGCCCTGATAACGGCGGAACACCGTCTCGCAGTAGCGGGTGAAGAAGTCGATAAGCTGGCGGTTTTTCCAGCCGCCATACTCCTGATAGAGCGCCAGCGGCGTTTCGTAATGCGAGAGTGTGATCACCGGCTCAATGCCGTACTTCAGCAACTCATCAAACAGGTTGTCGTAAAATTGCAGCCCCGCCTCGTTGGGCGTGGTCTCATCCCCGCGCGGGAAGATGCGTGACCAGGCAATCGAGGTGCGAAAGCATTTGAAGCCCATCTCGGCGAAGAGCGCCACATCCTCTTTGTAGTGATGGTAAAAGTCGACCGCCTGGTGGCTGGCGTAATAGAGGTTCGGGTCGATCACCGCATCATGTTTACCGGAAGCGATACCGCCGCGCACCACGTCGGCGATAGAGGGCCCTTTGCCATCTTCGTCCCATGCGCCTTCCGCCTGATTAGCGGCAATCGCACCGCCCCATAAAAAGTCGTTCGGAAAAACAGACATATCCGCTCCTTAATCCGCTAAGTCTTCGCCATTCGAGGCGATCAGTTTTTTGTACCAGTGGTAGCTTTTCTTCAGCGAGCGCGCCTGGCTGCCGTTGCCCATATCGTCCTGATCGACATAGATAAAGCCGTACCGCTTGGAGATTTGCGCCGTCCCGGCGCTGACCACATCAATCGGCCCCCACCAGGTGTAACCGAAGAGATCGACGCCGTCGGCAATCGCCTCCTGCATCTGCACCACGTGCTGACGCAGGTAGTCGATACGGTAATCGTCGTCGATGGAGCCATCCGGATTAACGGTATCTACTGCGCCGAGGCCGTTTTCGGCAATAAACAGCGGCTTCTGGTAGCGGTCATAGAGCTGATTGAGCGCCAGCCGCAGCCCTTTCGGATCGATCTGCCAGCCCCATTCGCTGGTGGTGAGGTGCGGGTTACGAATGCCGCCGGTGATCAGGTTGCCTTCTGCGCCGTCATGCAATGCCGGGTTGGCGCTGACGGTGCTCGACATGTAGTAACTGAACGAGACGAAATCGACCGGGTGCTGGCGCAGGATCTCATCATCGCCAACCACTTTTTGCAGCGTCACCCCTTTTTCCGCCAGCATGCGATCTGTGTAGGCGGGGTAGTAGCCGCGCGCCTGCACGTCGCTGAAGAAGAGCGACACGCGCTGCATCTCTTCGCAGGCCTGCAAATCATCCGGGTGACAGGTGTGCGGGTAGAGCATCTGGTAGCTGATCATGCAGCCCATCTGCGAGCCGGGAATAATGGCGTGGCACGCTTTGGTGGCGAGCGCGCTGGCAACAAACTGGTGGTGCGCGCCCTGGTACTTATCCTGCTCAAGATGCGGGTTGTCCTCCTCAATCACCCCGACGCTGACATAGGGGTGGTGCTTCACGCAGTTGATCTCGTTAAAGGTCATCCAGTACTTCACCTTTTTGCGATAACGCGTAAAGACAGTTGTGGCGAAGCGGACATAGAAATCGACCAGCTGGCGGTTCGGCCAGCCGCCGTAATCGGTGACCAGCGCCAGCGGCATTTCATAGTGGGAGAGGGAGACAATCGGCTCGATGCCGTGCGCGCGCAGCGTGTCGAACACCTCGTCATAAAACGCCAGGCCCGCTTCGTTGGGCGTGGTCTCATCCCCGCGCGGAAAGATGCGCGTCCAGGCAATCGACATGCGAAAACACTTAAAGCCCATACCGGCAAACAGCGCGATATCCTCTTTAAAGTGGTGGTAGAAGTCGTTGCCTTTGCGCTTCGGGTAGTACTTTTTGCTCTCCGGATCCTGCGCTTCGCGCACCTGCGCGTGGGTCATGCCGAGCCACTGATCGAGCCAGCGCTCGCGCGGCGTGTTGATATCGAAGGTGTAGACATCAGAGACGGAGAGCCCTTTGCCATCGACGTTCCATGCCCCTTCAAGCTGGTTGGCCGCCGTTGCGCCGCCCCATAAAAACCCTTCCGGAAATGATTTCGAATAAGCCACTGGTGTGCTCCTTAGGCCGCGCTTGCGGTCAATGTGAGAAATGCGTCCCGGCTGGCGACATCGCCATCTGTTTTTACCGGGCTGATATCGCCGTACTGTTCGCTGTTGGTGACCACCACGATCACGCTCGGATCGATCCCCGCTGCCCGCAGCGCAGCGAGATCGAAGCTGACCAGCAGATCGCCCACCTCTACGTTCTGCCCGGCCTCGATATGGCTGGTGAAGTGCTTACCGCCGAGTTTCACCGTGTCGATACCGATGTGGATGAGGATTTCGGCACCGGTATCGCTCTCCAGCGCCAGTGCGTGGTGGGTTTCAAACAGCGATTCCACCTTGCCGTTGACCGGGGAACGTAGCTCGCCGTTGCTCGGGTCGATAGCCAGGCCTTTACCGAAAATCTCATCGGCAAAGACCGGGTCACTCAGGGTATTGAGGGCTTTCAGCGTGCCGCTAACCGGGGCGAAGAGCCGCTCCTCTTCGCGTGCGATCTTCACCGGGCTGACACCTGCTACCACCTTCTCTTCGAAACCGAGGATCACCGTCAGCACGGCAGCGGAGACAAAGGAGAGCGCGATACTGACCACCGCCCAGAGAAAGGTCGGGCCGACCAGCGCTGGCAGGCCAGGCAAGCCGCTGAGGGCAAAGGCGTAGGTTTTCACCCCCATCGCCATCGCAAAGCCGCCGCCAATCGCGCCGCCCAGCAGCGCGGCGGCAAAGGGGCGTTTATAGCGGATATTGACGCCGTACATCGCCGGTTCGGTAATGCCCATCATTGCGCTGAAGCTGGTGGAGAGCGCCAGCGACTTCAGCTTCTTATCGCGTGCGCGAATAAATACGCCGAAAGCCGCGCCCGCCTGGCCGAGGTTGGCGACATAAAAGAGGATTTTGAACGGGTCGAAACCCATGGTGCTGATGTTGTTGATCATGATTGGCACCAGCACATAGTGCATGCCGGTAATGATGATCATCGACAGCGTGCCGCCGACTACTACGCCCGCGACGATACCCATGTTTTCCACCAGCCAGATAATGCCGCCGGAGAGGGTATTTCCGGCGAAAATACCGAGCGGCCCGATAACCATCAGCGTAATCGGCGCGACAATCACCAGGCTCAACAGTGGGACAAACATCGTTTTCAGCACGCCGGGCATGACGCGGTCAATCAGCTTCTCCACCCGGCTTAGCAGCCATACCGCCAGCAGAATCGGGATCACCGTCGAGGCGTAGTTGACCGTCGGCACCGGCAGGCCGAGAAAACTCACCGGCGCGCCGGATTTAAACAGCGTCTGGATCGCCGGGTGGAAGAGGGTGGCAGCGAGCGCCACGGCGACGTAGGGGTTGGCACCAAACTTATTCCCGGCGCTGAAGGCCAGCGCCAGCGGCATAAAGTAGAAGACGCCATCGCTGATGGCGAGCAGGATCTGGTAGGTCTGGTTGCTGGTCTGAAGCCACTGCATGGCGACCATCAGTGCCAGCACCCCTTTCAGGATCCCGGCTCCGGCAATCGCCGGAATGATCGGTGAGAAGATGCTCGATAACCCCTCCAGCACCACCGACACCGGATTACGCCGTTTGCTGCTGCTGGCGCTGGACGAGACGCCGGGGAGTTGCGCCAGCAGCGCTTCGCAGAGCGGGGCGACCTCATTACCAATAATCAGCTGGTACTGATCGCCAGAGATATTCACGCCGATCACGCCATCCAGCGCTTCCAGCGCCGCGCGATCGACCTTGTCATGGTCGTGAAGGAGAAAACGCAGGCGGGTGATGCAGTGAAACAGCGACAGGATATTCTCCTTGCCGCCGATGTGCGCAATGATCTTCTGCGCGGTTTGTGGGTAGTTCATGCTCATTCCTCCAGACAGACGCCGATTTTCGGCGTCATCAACAAACATCGGCCGTGGCCGATACCTTGTTTCCTCTGGGGTTTGCCTGATTTAACAGTAACAAGCCTGGATGGAATTCATTTTTTCACGTAGCAGGCATATCTGCCTGCCCGGTGAATTACGCCGACCGCTGCACTACGTTTTCGATATGCACGGTTAGATAAAGCTTCTCGGAGTTGCTCATGGTGTGGTGATAATGTTTGCCGACAAACTCGCTGATGGCGTTAACGCACTTCAGCGTTGTCTGGTAGCGGCGCTCAACCATGGCAAATAACTCCTCGTCATCGTTGTTTAATACCTCCCCGGCAATCACCCGCTGCGCGAAAAATTTTAAGTGGGTAATAAAGCGCTGGTAATTGAGGGTGTGCTCATCGGGCGGCAGGGTAAAAAAGTATCTGACGATATTTTGCAGCTGATAAATAAGCCGGGTGATCTGCGTGGTTTTTCCCATCGTATCGTTCAGCCCGGCGTTCACAATATGCAGGGCGATACTGCACGCTTCGCTGTCCGGTAGCAGCGTGCCGGTGCGAGCTACCACCATCCCCAGCGCCTGGCGGCCAATGGCGTACTCGGCGGTGTAAAAGTGGCGCACTTCCCACTCCAGCGGGTTGGCTAAACTCTCGCCTTTTTCACTGCGCTGGAGGGCAAAATGGAGGTGATCGGCAAGGGTGACATACAGCCCGTCGCTTAATTTATGCGGCAGCGTTTCGCGTGCGAGGGCGACAATATCCGCCGTTAGCTGGACAATTTCCATCGGCACTTCGCTCACCAGATCTTTAAAACGGGCCGAGAGCTGGGAGTCTTTCAGGTGGAATATCTTCTCGATGGCGTCCATATTGACGCGGTCGCCGCTCTGGGTATTAAACCCGAGGCCGCGGCCGGTCAGAATTACCTCAAAGCCGTGCTCATCGAGGGCGCTGACAACGTTATTATTTAATATTTGTTTGACCAGCATCGCCAACTCCTGCAAACAAAAACGGGCAAAACGTAAATACAGCCAGGGACGGATTAATCCCCTCAGTCTGCATTTAGGTTTTGCCCGATATTCGGTAACAAGCGTAATGCAGATAAAAAGCTAGCATTGACCATATAAATGTTCAACGCGTCGGGAAGCGGTTTCATAAATGGATCTGCCAATTTGTGATCGGCTTTGCGAAAAGTATCGTCTGCCTGACGCGCGATTTACGAGCAGGCTTCCATAACGGCAAAAAGCGTTCGCCCCTGCGGGCGAAAAAGTGCCACAATAGTGGCCGTTTATACAGTACTTCAGGTTATCGAATGGCCCTTACCGCCGCGTTAAAAGCGCAAATTGCCGCCTGGTATAAGGCGTTGCAACAACAGATCCCGGACTTTATCCCCCGCGCGCCGCAGCGTCAGATGATTGCTGACGTGGCAAAAACGCTGGCGGGCGATGAGGGCCGCCATCTGGCGATTGAAGCGCCGACCGGGGTCGGGAAAACCCTCTCATACCTTATTCCGGGTATTGCCATTGCCCGTGAAGAGCAGAAAACGCTGGTGGTCAGCACCGCCAACGTCGCGCTACAGGATCAGATCTTCAGTAAAGATCTGCCGCTGCTGCGCAAAATTATCCCCGATTTGCGCTTTACCGCCGCCTTTGGCCGCGGGCGCTATGTCTGCCCGCGCAATCTTGCCGCGCTCGCCAGCAGCGATCCCAATCAGCAGGACCTGCTGGCCTTTCTTGATGACGAACTGACGCCCGGCAACAAAGAGGAGCAGACGCGCTGCGCATCGCTGAAAGCCGATCTCGACAGCTACAAGTGGGATGGCCTGCGCGATCACACCGATAAAGCCATCAGCGACGATCTCTGGCGACGCCTGAGCACCGATAAAGCGGGCTGCCTGAACCGCAACTGCCACTACTACCGCGAGTGCCCCTTCTTTGTGGCGCGTCGGGAGATCCAGGAAGCGGAAGTGGTCGTTGCCAACCACGCGCTGGTGATGGCGGCGATGGAGAGCGAAGCGGTGCTGCCGGAGCCGAAAAACCTGCTGCTGGTGCTCGATGAGGGCCACCATCTGCCGGATGTTGCCCGCGATGCGCTGGAGATGTCGGCGGAGATCACCGCTGGCTGGTATCAGCTACAGCTCGACCTTTTTACCAAACTGGTGGCGACCTGCCTTGAGCAGTTTCGCCCGAAAACTCTGCCGCCGCTGGCAATCCCCGAGCGACTCAACGCCCACTGCGAGGAGTTGTTTGAGCTGATCTCCTCCCTCAACGCCATTCTCAATCTCTATCTCCCCGCCGGGCAGGAGGCAGAGCACCGTTTTACGATGGGCGAACTGCCGGATGAAGTGATGGAGATCTGCCAGCGGCTGGCGAAACTGACCGAGATGCTGCGCGGGCTGGCGGAGCTGTTTCTCAACGATCTGAGCGAGAAAACCGGCAGCCATGACGTTGTGCGTCTGCACCGGGTGATTTTGCAGATGAACCGCGCGCTGGGGATGTTCGAGAGCCAGAGCAAACTCTGGCGGCTGGCGTCGATGGCACAGGCCTCCGGCGCGCCGGTCTCCAAATGGGTCACGCGCGACGTGCGAGACGGGCAACTGCACCTGCAATTTCACTGCGTCGGCATTCGCGTCAGCGACCAACTGGAAAAGCTGCTCTGGCGCAGCGTGCCGCATATTGTCGTCACCTCGGCGACCCTGCGCTCGCTCAACAGCTTCAACCGTTTGCAGGAGATGAGCGGGCTGAAAGAGAAAGCGGGCGACCGCTTCGTCAGCCTCGACTCGCCGTTCAACCATGTCGAGCAGGGCAAGATTATTATTCCGCAGATGCGCTACGAGCCGCTGATGGAGAACGAAGAGCAGCACATCGCCGAGATGGCGACCTGGTTTCGTGAGCAGGTGGAGAGCAAAGCGCACCGCGGAATGCTGGTGCTTTTCGCCAGCCAGCGCGCGATGCAGCTATTCCTTACGTATGTGCCCGACCTGCGTCTGTTGCTGCTGGTGCAGGGCGATCAGCCCCGTTACCGGCTGGTGGAGGCGCACCGAAAACGCATCGATGGCGGCGAGCGCAGCGTGCTGGTTGGCCTGCAATCCTTTGCCGAGGGGCTGGATCTGAAGGGGGATTACCTCACCCAGGTGCATATCCATAAGATTGCCTTCCCGCCCATCGACAGCCCGGTAGTCATCACCGAAGGGGAGTGGCTGAAAAGCCTTAAGCGTTATCCCTTCGAAGTGCAGAGCCTGCCGAGCGCCTCGTTTAACCTGATTCAGCAGGTCGGACGCCTGATCCGCAGCCACGAATGCCGCGGTGAAGTGGTGATCTACGATAAGCGGCTGTTGACCAAGAGTTATGGGAAACGCCTGCTTGATGCACTGCCAATATTTCCAATTTCCCAACCGCCGATGCCTGACGTTATAGTGAAGAAACCAGAACAGAAGCGCCGCAAGCGCCGTTAACGATGTAAGCACGCAAGGAGAGTCCATGGATTACCGCACCATCATTAAAGAGGTTGGCCGGGGCAAAAATCACGCCCGCGACCTTGATATTGACACCGCCCGCAGCCTCTACGCGAGGATGCTCAACGGCGAGGTACCGGAACTGGAGATGGGCGCGATCCTCATTGCGCTGCGCATTAAAGGGGAGGGCGAGGCCGAAATGCGCGGCTTCTACGCGGCGATGCAGGATCGGACTATGAAGCTGACACCACCGGTGGCGAAACCGATGCCGATTGTTATCCCGAGCTATAACGGCGCGCGCAAGCAGGCGAACCTGACGCCGCTGCTGGCGATTCTGCTCAGCAAACTGGGCTTTCCGGTGGTGGTGCACGGCGTCAGCGAAGATCCGACCCGCGTCGTCAGCGAAACCATTTTCGCCCTGCTGGGCATTGAAGCCACCACGCTTGCCGGGCAGGCGCAGGCAAAGCTGGAGGGGCATCAGCCGGTCTATATTCCGGTAAGCGCCCTCTGCCCGCCGCTGGAGGATCAGCTGGGGCTACGCTGGCGCATGGGCGTGCGTAACAGCGCGCACACGCTGGCGAAGCTGGCGACCCCGTTTGCCGAGGACGCGGCGCTGCGTCTCTCCAGCGTGTCGCACCCGGAGTACCTTACCCGCGTGGGCAAATTTTTTGCCGATATCGGCGGGCGCGGCCTGTTGATGCAGGGCACCGAAGGGGAGGTGTACGCCAACCCGCAGCGCTGCCCGCAGATGAATCTGATCGATCCAGCGGGCGAGCGCGTGCTCTTTGCCCGCAGTGACGCGGCGCTGGAACCTGCTTCAGGCGGTGCGGCGAAAGATGCTGACAGCACCGCGCGCTGGATCGAGCACTGCCTGAGCGGACGCGAAGCAATACCGGAGTCATTAAAAGTGCAGCTGGCCTGCTGCCTGCTGGCGAGCGGTGAAGTGGGAACGCTGGAAGAGGGGCTGGCGCGGGTCGTGGCGACATTTGGATAAAAAAAAGCCCGTCACAATCCTGGACGGGCCATGCAAAGGGCAATAAGGGTCAATGAGGGTGGTGCATCCGGCAGAGGGTTAAAATGCCGGGGTAAAACGCGGGTCAGGTTACTTATAGATAACCGCTGTGCCACTCAGCTTGTTATTGCCGGTGGTAGACAGAATGCTGTAGCCAGAAGCGCCTGCCGCTTTAGCTTTCTCTGCCAGGCGTGCTTCAAGGCCGTCCAGCGTGGTTGCGCCGTGGGCGGAGACCACACCGATTTTATTCAGTTCGCCTGCTTGAGCAGGGTTAACAGATTGAGCCGCAAAAGCACCGAAAGAGAGTGTAGATAATGCGACAGCAGCAACAGCATATTTAATGGCGTTCATAGGGTTTCTCTCGCAGGTTATACTGAATTTGGGACGATGTTCCGTCGATGTGA
This sequence comes from Kosakonia sp. CCTCC M2018092, assembly GCF_003864115.1. NCBI lineage: Bacteria > Pseudomonadati > Pseudomonadota > Gammaproteobacteria > Enterobacterales > Enterobacteriaceae > Kosakonia > Kosakonia sp. CCTCC M2018092. The sequence continues at coordinate 3,206,496 of NZ_CP034225.1, read as the reverse complement.
TAAGTATCACAGTTTTTTATCAGCGAGAAAATCGAAGAGAATTGAAAGCCTTGTTCTAAAAAATTGAATAATAGTTAAGCTTTTGAAACATAAAGGTTAAAAAGATAAAAAAGCACGAAATGGGCGCACTACCTCGCCATGCGGAGATAAGCGGCACATTTTGCGACAAGCGAAGCGTAAAAGTGTGAAGGTAAAGGTAAGTGCTTATCCCGCCAGGAAGCGTCAGGAAAAGTCAGCGTAGCTGGCTATCCTTCGATCCTCTGCGATTATATCCTGAATATGTCGAGTTATGTAAATCTTTCTCCTGCTGGCATTTCACGCACAGCCGCACGCCGGGAATCGCTTTTCGCCGCGCTTCCGGAATGGTCTCACCGCACTCTTCGCACTCTGTAAGGCTCTCACCCCCCGGAATGTCCCGGCGCGCACGGGCGACCGCATCCTCAATGGTGCTGTCGATCTGCTGCTGTACTGCATCGTCGTTTGCCCAACCTGAAGCCATAATTTCCTCCTGTATAGCTATTAAGTATAGACGCTATAGCGGGAGGGCAATTTTGTAGGCCGGATAAGGCGTAAGGGAATGAAGCCGCTGGAACGGCGTAGGCCGGATAAGCGTTTACGCGCCATCCGGCATTATCACCGCGGTACCCTTGCCGGATGGCGGCTGCGCCTTATCCGGCCTACCAAAACGAGCCTACAGCCACATCGATATTGTTTTTACGTCAGATCTCACAGCGAGGGGGTGGTGTCCCCGCTGAAATCGGCGAACCGAAGCGTGAATGACAAGGTCTGGACGCCATGGATGGCGGACAGAGGCGAACCGAGACAGGATGTCGAGTCGAGCCGGCCGCAGTCAGGCACGCGGGAGGTGAGCGCAGTGCGAAGCACCGATTTCCTTGCGGGGCCGCGGGGATTGATAAGGGGAGCGCGGCCGCTTCCCTTATCCCGTTCACCGCATGCGGGGTTAATGAAACTCCCGAACGCCTGGTGAACGGAACAATACCACCAAAGCCATATGCAAACCCCATTGCCGGATGGCGCGTCCCGCTTATCCGGCCTACGCCGTTTCAGAAATAGGCCATCCGGCAAGCATGCCGTCGATAATAGCCTGGCGGCGTTGATTAACGATTATCCGGGCGAACCAGATCGAAACGCTGATCCTCGCTAATACCGTAATAAGCGGACGGTCCTCCGGCGCGCAGCACCGGCTGTGCCTTCGCCGTCTGGTAAATCCCCTCTTCGAGCAGCGACTCATCGATATGCACCGCCACCACTTCCCCCAGCACCAGCCAGCTCTCAATCGGGCTGCCGTCGGCGGCGGTGAGTTGAATGCACTGCGACAAACGGCACTCAAAGTTAACCGGGCTTTCCGCCACGCGCGGAGCGCGCACCAGGCGACTCTCTGCCGGGGTCAGCCCGGCGCGGGCAAACTCATCTTCGCCGTGCGCCAGCGATGCGGAGGTCTCATTCATCTGCACCGCCAGATCGCGGGTGGTTAAATTCCAGACAAACTCTTTGCTCTCAACGATATTCTGCACGCTATCTTTCCAGCCGCTGCTGGCAAAACCAATAATTGGCGGGCGGTAGTTAAAGCAGTTGAAGAAGCTATAGGGCGCCAGGTTGCGGCGGCCTTGCCCGTCCAGCGAGGCGATCCAGCCGATAGGGCGCGGGCCGACAATGGCATTCAGCGGGTCGTGCGACAGGCCATGACCTTTCGCGGGCTCATAAAAATACATAGCGTCTCCTGATGGCAAAAAGTTTCTTCAGGCTCCCTTATTTACCCGGCTGGCGTCAACGGGTATCTTACGCCGCTGTTAACAGGAGAATGCCATGAATGCCCAGAAGCCGGGTCTGCACCCGCGTAACCGCCACCACAGCCGCTACGACCTCGACGCCCTGTGCGCCGTCAACCCGTCGCTACGTGCCTTTATCACGCGCAATCCGAACGGGGAAGAGACCGTTAATTTTGCCGATCCGCAGGCGGTGAAAGCCCTGAACAAGGCGCTGCTGGCGCATTTCTACGGCGTGCGCGAGTGGGATATCCCGGACGGCTTTCTCTGCCCGCCGGTACCGGGCCGCGCAGACTATCTGCACCATCTCGCCGATCTGCTGGCAGAGAGCGATAACGGCACTATTCCGGCGCAGGCCAGCGTGCTCGATATCGGCACCGGTGCGAACTGCATCTATCCGCTGATTGGCGCCCATCAATATGGCTGGCGTTTTACCGGCAGTGAAGTCAACGCCGAAGCCTTTGCCAGCGCGCAGGCAATCATTGCTGCCAACCCCGGCCTGACCCGCGCGGTGCGCCTGCGTCGCCAGAAAGATACGGCGGCGATCCTCACCGGCATCATTCATAAAAATGAATCTTACGATGCCGTGATCTGTAACCCACCTTTCCATGACTCGGCGCAGAGCGCGCAGGCAAACAGCGAGCGCAAGCGGCGCAACCTCGGCCAGTCTGTGACGGACGCGGCCAACTTCGGCGGCCAGCAGCAGGAGCTGTGGTGTGAAGGCGGCGAAGTGGCCTTTATCAAAACGATGATTGCCGAGAGCAAGCAGTTTGCCCGCCAGGTGTTGTGGTTCACCTCGCTGGTGTCGCGCGGCGACAACCTGCCGGAACTCTACCGCGCACTGACGCAGGTCGGCGCGGTAAAAGTGGTGAAAAAAGAGATGGCACAGGGGCAGAAGCAGAGCCGCTTTATCGCCTGGAGCTTCCTCGACGAGGCCCAGCGTAAACGCTGGGCACAGAGCCGGTTTAAAGGGTAGGTTGTACAGGCGGCGTACCAGCGTTCGCCGCCGGTTGCGCTTGCCCGATCGCTTCCGGGGCTGACACCATCTGGTAGGTCTGCACCGGCGGGCGCACGTGGGCGAGGTCGAAATGCTTTTTCACCATCGTGTCGAGGGCGAAACGCACCGTCCACTGCTTTAGCGGCAGGGTAGTGAAGGTGACACGCAGCGTAAAGGCGGTGTTGGTCAGCCCGACCAGCCCGGCAAAGTTCGGCTCGCCGATAATCAAACCGCGGATCTCCTCCTGCTCCATCAGTTCCGCCACCGCATCCTTCAGCGCCTGATTGGCTTTGTCTGTATCTTCATGACGATCGACATCATAGTTCGCCACCACTGAGCCAATCCCGCGCACAAAGTTGGCGAAGGTGGTGATCGATGACCACGGGATAATATGATACGCGCCGGTATCCTGGCGCACGCCGACGGAACGAATGGTCATGCGCTCCACCGTGCCGGTGAGCGGGCCGATGGTCACCAGATCGCCGGTGTTCATCCCATTTTCAAACTGAATAAATATGCCGGTGATAATATCTTTCACCAGGGTCTGCGAACCGAACGAGATCGCCAGACCCAGCGCCCCGGCACCCGCCAGCAGCGGCGCAATATTCACCCCAATCTCTGAGAGCACAATCATCACCGTAATGGTGCTGATCACCACCGCCAGCGCGTTGCGAAACAGCGTCAGCAGGGTACGTGTGCGTGCGCTGGGCAGCGGGCGACCATGAATATCCGATGTCAGCCGGTTCTCAATAATCGTTGCCAGCAATGTCCAGCCGACGGCAGAGAAAAAGAGGATCAGCGCGATACGAATCAGAATATCGACCGCTTTCTCCCCGGCACCATAAGTGAGCCAGTGCCAGAAATCGAACAGCCCCCACGCGCTTAACAGCAGCAGAATGGTGGTGCAGACCACCAGGAAACGGGCGGTCTTCATCGAGGCGGATAACCAGCCGTTGAGCCGCTTTTGCAGCTCCGGGTAGTTGCGCTGCACCTGCGGCGAGAGGGTGATGGTTTTATCCAGCCAGCGCGACAGCACGCCAGAGATAAACGCAGAGACGCTGAGGATCGCCAGGCTGCTCAACGACGCGCCCATCATAAACTTCAGGCTGTTGCCCGGATCGAACAGCGAGAAGAAGAAGAGCACGATGAAGTAGGCGCTGGCGAGCCAGTGCCACACCAGCGCAAAGGCGCGGATAAAGAGGCTGAAGAAGGCCAGCGAGCGGTCTGCCAGCAGGATCAGGTTGTGCTGGATCTCGCGCTTGTTATGGAAAATCAGGTAGAGCGCCCAGAGGGTGATGCAGAGCATGATCACCACATTGGCGAGCGCGCCGAACTGAATGTTCACCTGATTGGAGATAATCGGCACCGCTACCAGCAGCCCATAGCCAATCAGGCTGCTGAGCGCGCTTAAACGCAGATGCCAGTAGCGCGCCGTCTCATCACGAATATGAAACGGGCGCAGGTCGGGAATGCGCGGGCAGAAGATAAGCCGCAGGATCGCTTTGAAAAACTCAATCAGCGCGAAGGCGTTAAGAAACAGGCTCTGCTGAAAGGCGATGGTGCTGTTACCGCCGGTAAGGTTGGCGCGCAGCACCTGGCCGACAAACAATGTTAGCGCCAGCAGCATGATGTCGATAATAAAAGCCCCGACGATCATCGACGGCAGCTGTAGCCAGTTGCTGCTGTCGCGGTTTTTACGCCGTCCTCAGGCACCCATTCTGCGGTAAACCGGCGAGACGCAGAATCGCACTGTCCACCAGAAGGCGAAGACCAGCACCGCGAGCAGCATGAAGTGGCTGGCGGCATTGGTGAAAGTTTGCGGGTTAAAGGCTTTATGCGGCGAGCCGGTGATATTGCGCCACAGCTGGGCAAAGCGGGTCGCCAGCGCCTCGCCATAGTAATCCGCCACTTCGGTGACGTTCTCCAGCACCGTTTTCTGCTCTTCAATGGCGGGCGGCGAGATGACCGGCACCGGCTCCTGCGGCGGCGTGGTGGCGACTTTACGCAACTGGTCAATCAGCTCTTTGCGTGATTCGTCATTCTCCAGCACATCCGCCAGCGCGCCATAAGCGGCTTTTTTCTGTTCAACATCGGGTTCGCTGGTTTGCGCTGAGGTGGGAGTGGTGGTTGCGGCGGTAACGCCGGGTATGGTCGCGGCCTGAAGCGGCGCGCACAGCAGGCTAATCAGTAACAAAATCCACGGCATAGCTCCTCCGGTGAGAAAATCCCGCAAAGGGATAAGTATAGGTGCCGGGGGAGGGCGGGATAAAATTGCGCACAATCCGCAAAAGAAAAACCCCTCCGGCTGGAGGGGCTGGCTGTCAGGAGACGTGCTGCAGGAACTCTTGCAGGCGCTGGCTGGGCGGATTCTCAATCAGCTGCTGCGGGTTGCCATCTTCGGCAATGCGGCCTTTATCAATGAAAATCAGACGCGAAGCCACTTTTTCGGCAAAGCCGATTTCGTGGGTCACGATCACCATTGTCATCCCCTCTTCGGCCAGATCCTGCATCACTTTCAGCACTTCGTGACGCAATTCCGGATCGAGCGCCGAGGTCGGCTCATCAAACAGCATCATCTTCGGTTTGACCGCCAGCGCGCGGGCAATCGCCACACGCTGCTGCTGACCGCCGGAGAGCTCTGACGGATAGTGGTGGGCGCGCTCGGCGAGACCTACTTTCGCCAGCAGTGCTTTCGCCTGCTTTTCCGCTTCCGCTTTGTTGGTACCGCGCACGCGCAGCGGGCCAAACATCACGTTCTCCAGCGCCGTCAGGTGCGGGAAGAGGTAAAACTGCTGGAACACCATGCCCGCTTCCTGGCGGATCAGGCGCTCATCCACTTTCGGGTCGTTGACCTTCAGACCATCAACAATCAGATCGCCTTTGGTGATCTCCTCCAGCTTGTTGATGCAGCGCAGCAGGGTCGATTTACCGGAGCCGGACGGCCCGATAATCACCACCACTTCGCCCTGGGTAATGTTGAGGTCGATATCATGCAGCACCTGGGTTTTACCGAAGTGCTTGGAAACGTTTTTAAATTCAATCACAGGATTTTCATCCTTTTTTCAAGACGGCGAAGCACGATGTTGAGTGCCTGGGTAATGATGAGATAGATAACCCCAACGGCGGTCCAGATCTCCAGCGCGCGGAAGTTCCCGGCGATGATCTCCTGGCCCTGGCGGGTCAGTTCAGCCGCGCCGATAACAATAAACAGCGAGGTATCTTTGATACTGATGATCAGCTGGTTGCCAAGCGGCGGCAGCATACGGCGCAGCGCCAGCGGCATAATGACGTGGCGAATGGTTTCGCGGCGCGACAGACCAAGCGCCATGCCCGCTTCGCTAAAGCCTTTATGGATCGACAGCACCGAACCACGGGTTATCTCGGCAATATAGGCGCCGGAGTTGATCATGATCGTCACTACCGCAGCGGTGAAGGTGTCGATGCGCAGATCCGGCAGCGCCATCGGCAGGGCGAAGTAGATGTACATCACCTGCACGACGATCGGTGTGCCGCGGACAATTTCGATAAACACGAGGGCGACGTGGTTTGAGATCCACCCGCCGTAGGTACGGGCTAAACCAGCCATCAGGCCGATAACGATACCGCCAGCCAGACCGAGGATCGAGATCCACAAGGTCATTTTGGCCCCGTCCAGTAGAAGCGGAATGGCGGGCCAGATGGCGCTCCAGTCAAACTGCATGTGATTAATTCCTGTATACCGTAGAAGAGACAAATAGCGCGGGGACGAAAGCCGCCCCCGACGTTTAACCTGTTACTTTTTAATAATTATTTAGGCTCAGAACCGAACCATTTTTTGTAGATTTCGTTGTACGTACCGTTCTCGCGCAGGGTTTTCAGCGCGCCGTTCACTTTCTCACGCAGATCGTCGCTGCCTTTCGGGAAGGCGATGCCGTACTGCTGCGCTTCCAGAGAGTCGCCTACCGCTTTAAAACGACCGTTGCCGGCGGTTTTGATGAAGTAGAGGATGTTTGGCGTGTCGTGCAGAACCGCATCAGCGCGGCCGGTACCCAGTTCCATGTAGGCGTTATCGATGTTCGGGAACTGGCGCAGATCTTTGGTTTTGATGTTCGCTTTCGCGTAATCCACGGAGCCGGTGCCGCTCTTAACTGCGATCACTTTACCGTTGAGATCTTTCGCGCTTTTCACGTCGTTGTTGTCGGCTTTCACCATCACCAGCAGGCCGCTTTTGTAGTAGCCGTCGGAGAACTCGATCGCTTTTTTACGCTCTTCAGTAATGGTGATGCCCGCCAGTGCGACATCAACGTTTTTAGTTTGCAGGGCAGGGATAATGCCGCTGAAGTCCATCGGCTTCAGTTCATAATCCAGCTTCAGCTCTTTCGCCACGGCAGCCCACAGGTCGATGTCGAAACCAACGTACTCATTGCCTTTTTTGAATTCGAAAGGAACGAATGCAGTATCGGTAGCCACAACCAGTTTTTTATCAGCAGCCTGAGAAGAAACAGCAAAGGCGAGAGCGAGTGCGGCAAGGGAGAATTTCAATACAGACTTCATAGTGTTTCCTTTTGTATCGGGGGAGCGAGCCCCTGCGAGAATGAACGCAGTATGAAAAAATCATGCCAGGTTTACAACCTATTGTTTTGTAAAGGCGAAGCTTTAACCGGTTGCACAATAAGTGTAGCAATGACACCGCAATGCACCATTTTGAGTCACTCTTTTGGTGCGCTCGCGCGCGATTGTCGGCAGTGCTGCTATTTAGCGCACAACGTGGGCGAGAAACAATCACTTATTAACAATTTTGTGATGAGATAATTACGAAGCGGTAACTTTCTGGCGGGAAGGGGGGAGGAGTGGTGCACCATAAAAGTGCAAACCCCCGCACCGGAGGCGCAGGGGTCAGAGCGATAGCGAAAAGATCTGGCTTATTCGATGTTAGCTTCGATAAACCACAGGTACTGATCCAGATCGCGGGAAGCGGCGGTAAAGATATCTGCGGTATCCTCATCTTTCGCTTCGGTGATGGCTTTACGCAGGTCGTTCGCGACCACCGCGTAACGATCGGCCAGCTCTTTCAGGTGATCCTGCACGCTGTGAATGTCCAGCGGGTAGCTTTTCAGTGCCGTTTTGCTGTTGATCACCTGAGTGGTACCCAGTGCAACACCGCCCAGCTGAACCGCGCGCTCTGCCATGGTATCGAGGTGCGTTACCAGCGAAGTACGGAACTGATCCAGCATTTCGTGCACGCCGATAAAGTTCGCGCCGCGCATGTTCCAGTGGGCCTGCTTGGTGATCAGAGACAGGTCAGTGAAGTGGATCACCTGGCGATTCAGCAGCTCAATGGTCGCTTGTTTGTCGCTGTCCGATACATCGTTACGGGTATAAAGCAGATTAGACGCTTTCGTTTTTACCAGTTTAGCGGTACTCATAATCCATATCCTCTTGATGTTTGTGTCCCAGGTAATTACCGGAACTAAGTATAGCACCAGATTAACCGTCGTCGGTTTTGGCTATGCCTATCAGTTCGATAGCGTGATTTAAATATAGGTCACGATTTCGAAAACGCGCAACTAATCGAATGAAATGTAAGATAATTCTAATAAAGAGACAGCAGATAACTAAGAATAATTCTAATTAATAAAGAATTTACTTAAAGCGTAAAAAATAATGTCAAAGGCCTGAATGAATATTCAGCATGAGCGAAATCTCATGCTGAATAATTATTATTTACCAATATCCACTTCTTTTATTGTGGTCTCGCGGCGCAGGGTTAATGTCGACCCCATCGAGGCAATCACAATCGCCATTAAGGCCAGCACCTGCTGGAGCGCAAGCGTCTCGCCGAGGAAGATCATGCCCGAAACGGCAGCCAGCGCTGGTTCCATACTCATCAGCGTGCCGAAGGTGCGCGTGGGTAGGCGGGTGAGGGCGATCATCTCAAGGGAGTAGGGCAATGCAGTCGACAGAATCGCCACCGCAATACCGAGCGGTAAAATAGACCAGTGCCACAACACCTCGCCCGCCTGAAACGCGCCAAGGGGAACAAAGACGATGGCGGCAATCAGCGAGCCCAGCGCAACCGTCGCCGGGCCATGATCCTCGCCCGCGCGTTGCCCGCTAATAATATAGATAGCCCAGCAAGCCCCCGCACCGAGCGCAAATGCCGCGCCGGTTAAATCAACGTGCGTAACATCCTGGCCCAGCGGCAGCAGATACCACAGACCCAGCACTGCGAGGATCACCCAGATAAAATCGACCGCGCGGCGGGAGGCAAAGAGGGCAACAGCCAGCGGACCGGTGAACTCCAGCGCCACGGCCACGCCAAGCGGCACGGTCTGGATCGCCAGATAGAACATGTAGTTCATCGCGCCGAGCGACAGGCCATAAAAGAGCAGCGGCAGCCGCTGTTCGCGGGTGAAACGCAGACGCCAGGGTTTAAAGACAATAACCAGGATAAGCGTGCCGAGGGCAAGACGCAGCGCGGTGACGCCGGGCGCGCCAACTAAAGGAAAGAGCGATTTCGCCAGCGACGCCCCTCCCTGAATCGAGGTCATAGCGATAAGCAGTATGATAACCGGTACCCACACCGGCAGTTTACGCGGCAAAACAGGCATCCTTTCTCCGTTAAGTGTCTGGTGAAGCAGAGCCGATAGTCTACTTGAAATAGTATTCAGACGGTTGATGGTTGGTTGTAAAAAAGGCTGAAAAAATCCGTATAATGGCCGTCAGGCGGTCGATTATTGGCCTGTTTATTTAAGAATAATCTGGATGAACGAATTCAGGAACAGGTACCATAATAGTCCGACTCTTGAGAAAAGTGCTTTTTAATGAATGAGTTGTTAAGAAGCGGAAACTTTCTGTTACATGAAAGAACGCTTTAGACTCTATTTCTCTCAAAGAGTTTCCTTATAATTTTTGATATATTTAAATGCGTAGTACCCAGGATTTCTTGAAGCACATTTGAGGTGGATTATGAAAAAAATTGCATGTCTTTCAGCACTGGCCGCTCTTCTGGCGGTTTCTGCAGGTTCCGCAGTAGCATCAACTTCTACTGTTTCCGGCGGTTATGCTCAGAGCGACGCTCAGGGTATTGCTAACAAAACCAACGGTTTCAACCTGAAATACCGTTACGAGCAGGATAACAACCCGCTGGGCGTTATCGGTTCCTTCACCTACACCGAAAAAGATCGTACTACCGGTGAAGGCGTTTATAACAAAGCTCAGTACTACGGCATCACTGCTGGTCCGGCTTTCCGCATCAATGACTGGGCGAGCATCTACGGCGTAGTGGGTGTTGGTTACGGTAAATTCCAGCAGACTGCTGACGTTGCTAAAGTTTCTGACACCAGCGACTACGGCTTCTCCTACGGTGCTGGTCTGCAGTTCAACCCGATGGAAAACGTTGCTCTGGACTTCTCCTACGAGCAGAGCCGTATCCGTAGCGTTGACGTTGGCACCTGGATTGCCGGTGTTGGTTACCGCTTCTAATCGCTTTCGCGATAATAAAAATCCGCCTCAAGGGGCGGATTTTTTTTTGCCTGCAAAAAGCATAGACCGTTAACGGCTGCTGCGCGTGTCGAAAAGATCCGTGCCGAGATGGTTATAGTCCACTTTCTGTAACTTAAAGTTGGTAACGTAGACTGGCCCCGCTTTTTTCCCCGAGATAAACGGGTACGAATTTTTGATCTGCGTGGCGGTAATGCCGGTCCACTGTGAGAAGAAGCTCAAAAAGTCGTTGGCGGAGCGGCGCGCTTTAATCAGACGGTGTTTGGTCGCATCGCTTGAGACCACCATAAACGGCACCTGAAAGTTCTGCTGAAAATGGTCGTCATGCGCGAGATACTGCACCTCTTTGCCGCGCTCTTTGAACGCCAGACCATGATCGGAGAAGTAGACCATCGAGAAACTCTCGCCGCTGTTGCGCAGCTGGGAGTAGATCTTGCCCAGCAGATCGTCCGTCTGGGTGATGGAGTAGAGGTAGCAGGAGGTCTCTTTCGACTGCACAAACTCGTTGTACTTGCCGCCGGTGCGATCGCATGCCTGCGGATGCGACCCCATCAGATGCAGCACAATCAGCTGCGGTTGATTACGCCGCACGCTCAGCACCTGGTTAGTGAGCTTTAACAGATCCTCATCGCGGGTGTTTTTATCCGCTTCAAAGTCGCCCCGTTTCAGGAACTGCACTTCATCGGCGCGCTTCGCGATGCTGGCGATGGCGGTGTCATATTCGCCAATCTGCCCCTGGTTTGAGAACCACCATGTCTGGAAACCGGCGCGGCTCGCCAGCGTGACAAAGTTATCCTGATACTGCGGCTTGTCGTTTACTACGCGGTTTAAGGTCAGACCGAGGGACTTCTGGGTCGATCCGCTGGCGGCAATATAGTCGGTAAAGAGATCGCCATTCACCTGGCTGGCAAACGGCGTATTGTTCCAGTGCCCGCCAAAAGCGCCCAGCGCATCACGGCGCGCGCTCTCGCCAATCACTACTACATAGACGTGATACTTCGGTTTTACCGCGGTGACCGTCCAGGTATCTTTCATCCCGGAGAGCTGCGCCATGTTCTCCTCTTCCACCTTCACTTCGTGGTAGTTGTAGGCGACATCACGCACAAAGCGCAGCACCGGCACGCCGGTGTCGATCAGGCGGAACTCAAAGCCGCGAAAATGGTTCTGCACCGGGCCGATAAAGTAGGAGGCGACGCAAAACAGCACGCCCAGCGTGTCCCACTTCAGCCACGGCGTCGAGGGCACCAACACCCGGCGGCGCAGCGCAATCACGCCCAGCGCGAGGATGCCAACGCTGATAACGTAGTGATACCACGGGAAGATGGTCAGAATTTCTGACGACTCTTCGATATTGGTCGAACGCAGCGCCAGCAGGGTGTTGAAGTTGGGCGCGCCATAAGCCTGACCAAACGGAAAATAGCTGGCGGCGACCAGCATGGTGATGGTCAGAAAGATTTTTTGCGCGCGCGGCGCATGACGCCAGAGCACGCAGAGCGCGCAGGTGGAGACCACCGCATAGAGCACGCTGAATTCGTAGCCAAGGGCAAAGTTAATTAATAGTGACTGCAGGAAATAGAAACCAATCCACGGATTGATCGACTGACCGCGCAGGGCAACGGACTCTTTAAGGATTACGCTCATAGATGATTTCGTGAAACGCCATGTGCTCACCCTGGCGTAAGGGTCAAAACCTGCCGGACAGCGCGCTGAGAGGGGGAGGGGATCCGCGTCTGCGGTGCGCATTGAGTGCAGGGCTGCGCAAAGATAAAGCGCGGCGGGTTCCAGGTCAACAGCAGCTAAGAGATTGTTTTGCGAGAGTGATTGCAAATCCAGCAAAAATACGCGGATTTTGGGGAAAACAGGTCAGTATGAAGCGATAAGATGACAGAAATATGAAGCGGCGTACCGCGACGCCGCATCAGTGGGTAGGTTTATCTTCGTTCTGCTGCGGCTTACCGTTGACGATATCGCACAACATATTGAGCAGCATTAAACGGACTTTAAAGGGAGAGTGGCTAAACACGCGCATACACCTCTTGAACTCATTCATTGTCACCTCCTGATGATTAGGACCCCTTCGATCCATGAAAGGTGAACGCATTACATACAGATATAGCACAGGCTATATTACATAGCTACGGCTAATACGTTAATTTTTTGTACTGATTCACGGATGGTTTACAATGCGCCTCTCTTATATGATGCTGCACAGCGTCTCACCGTCAGGGGAAGCACTATGAACCGTCGCGCAGGTAAGCAAACAATAAAAAAAGTGACGCTGGTTAATGTCGAAGAGCATGTCGAAGGCTTCCGCCAGGTCCGCGAAGCGCACCGCCGCGAGCTGATTGATGACTATGTTGAACTCATCTCCGATCTGATCCGCGAAGTGGGGGAAGCCCGCCAGGTGGATATGGCCGCGCGCCTCGGCGTGTCGCAGCCCACGGTGGCGAAAATGTTAAAAAGGCTCGCCTCGGTCGGTCTTATCGAGCAGATCCCGTGGCGCGGCGTCTTTCTCACCGCCGAAGGGGAGAGGCTGGCGCAGGAGAGCCGCGAACGTCATCAAATCGTTGAGAGTTTCCTGCTGGTGTTAGGCGTCAGCCCGGATATCGCCCGGCGCGATGCGGAAGGGATGGAGCACCACGTCAGCGAAGAGACCCTTGAATGTTTCCGTCGTTTCACGCAGCAACACGAGACGCCATCTGAATGAACCTCCCTTTTATTCGCGCCCTGGCGCGTGACCGCTTTCTCCACCTGTTACTGTTAATCGGCGTCGCCTTATGCTTCTTTGTGCCCTTTGCGCCAAAGAAGTGGCCCGGTGCCATCGACTGGCACACCATTATTACCCTCAGCGGTTTAATGCTGCTGACCAAAGGGGTGGAGCTGAGCGGCTATTTTGATGTAATTGGCCGACGCATGGTGCGCCGTTTTCAGCACGAGCGTCAGCTGGCTCTGTTCCTCGTGCTGGCGGCGGCGGTGCTCTCTACCTTTCTGACTAACGATGTTGCGCTGTTTATTGTCGTGCCGCTAACCATCACGCTAAAGAAGCTGTGCGAAATCCCGGTTAACCGGTTGATCATCTTCGAAGCGCTGGCGGTTAACGCCGGATCCCTTTTAACGCCCATCGGTAACCCGCAGAACATCCTGATTTGGGGCCGTTCGGGGCTCTCTTTCCCTGCCTTTATCTGGCAGATGGCACCGCTGGCGCTGGCCATGATGGTCACGCTGCTGGTGCTCTGCTGGTTCTGTTTCTCTGCTAAAGCGCTGACTTACCATAGCGGGCAGAGCTCAAGCGAGTGGAAACCGAAGCTGGTCTGGAGCTGCCTCGGCTTTTACCTGGTCTTTATCACCGCGCTTGAGCTGAAGCAGGAGTTGTGGGGCCTGGCGATTATCGCCGTCGGTTTTCTCTTCCTGGCGCGCCGGGTGGTGTTCAGCGTTGACTGGACGCTGCTGCTGGTCTTTATCGCCATGTTTATTGATGTCCATCTGCTGACGCAGCTGCCAGCGCTGCACGCGACGCTTGCCAGCACCGGCCAGCTTTCGCCGCCTGGCTTATGGCTGACCGCGATTGGCCTGTCGCAGTTTATCAGTAATGTGCCAGCGACCATTTTGCTGCTCAACTATGTTCCGCCCGATACATTGCTTGCCTGGGCGGTTAACGTCGGTGGCTTTGGCCTGCTGCCGGGATCGCTGGCGAACCTTATTGCTCTGCGTATGGCAAACAATCGTCGCATCTGGTGGCGCTTCCATCTCTACTCGATGCCCCTGCTGGTGTGGGCTGCGCTGGTGGGATACGGATTACTCTTAGTCATATAGTGCTGATTTGTCAGTTTATCCTGGCAAATGTATAGCAACCGCCTAAGTTTAGTAAACGGCGCACCCTCGGCGCCGTTACCTGACAGGAACGTTGCGAGATTATGGCAGAAAAGAGAACCCAACCTGACGACGTTCAGGACGACGAAAAAGAGCAGCAAGACGACAAACCCCGCAAACGCCCCGGAAAGAAGCCGCTGATTATTCTCGGCATTGTCGTCGTGGTGATGGTTGTTGTGGCACTGGTGTGGTGGTTATTAACCCGCAACCAGGAGACCACCGATGACGCCTTCACCGACGGCGATGCGGTAACCATTGCGCCGAAAGTGGCGGGCTACGTCACCGATCTGCGGGTAAAAGATAACCAGCGGGTGAAAAAGGGCGATCTGCTGGTGGTGATCGACCCGCGCGATGCCACCGCCCAGCGCGATCAGGCGCAGGCCCAGCTTGGGCTGGCAACCGCGCAGCTTCACCAGGCGCAGGCGCAGCTCGCGCTCTCTAAAGTGCAGTACCCGGCGCAGCGGGATGAAGCCCGCGCGCAGGTACTGAAAGCGAAGGCCGATCTGGCTAACGCCGAAGCCGCTTACAAACGTCAACGCGGTGTCGATCCCCGCGCGACCACCCAACAAAACATTGATACCGCTAATGCGCAGTTGCGCAGTGCCCAGGCGCAGCTCGCCAGCGCGCAGGCGCAGCTGGAAGTGGCCGAGCAGGTGCAGTTGCAGATCCGCCAGCAGGAGACCAACGTCGAGGCGCGCGAGCAGCAGGTCGCGCAGGCGAAAGCGCAGCTGGAAACCGCTAACCTCAACCTTTCGTGGACCAACGTCCGCGCGCCGTTCGATGGCTATGTCACCAAGCGTAACGTGCAAACCGGCACGCTGGTGCAGGCCGGGAGCGCGCTCTTTTCGCTGGTCTCCCAGGAAGTTTGGGTGACGGCGAACTTTAAGGAGTCGCAGCTGGAGCGCATGCGTCCGGGTAATAAAGTGACGGTCACCGTCGATGCCTGGCCGGATCTGGAGCTGGAAGGGCATGTCGACAGTATCCAGCAGGGGAGTGGCTCGAAGTTCGCCGCCTTCCCGTCGGAAAACGCCACCGGTAACTTTGTGAAGATTGTTCAGCGCGTGCCGGTGAAGATCGTTATCGATAAGGGGCTGGACCCGAACAAACCGCTGCCGCTCGGCCTCTCAGTTGAACCGAAGGTTACGCTGGAATGACCGACCACAGTCATGAAAACTGGCGTCCGGCCAGTAACCCGTGGGCGGTGGCGTGGGTCGTCACCCTCGCGGTGTTTATGGAGATCCTCGACACCACCATCGTCAACGTGGCGCTACCGCACGTCGCCGGGTCGCTCTCCGCCAGTTATGACGAATCCACCTGGGTGCTGACCAGCTACCTGGTGGCGAACGGGATTGTGCTGCCCATCTCGGCATTTCTTAGCCGTACCTTTGGCCGCAAACAGTTTTTCCTTATCTGCATTGTGATGTTTACCATCTGCTCGTTTTTGTGCGGTATCGCCACCGAGCTGTGGGAGATCATTCTGTTTCGTATTTTGCAGGGCTTCTTCGGCGGCGGCCTGCAACCGACGCAGCAATCGGTGCTGCTGGACTACTTCAAACCGGAAGATCGCGGCAAAGCCTTTGGTCTCTCCTCCATCGCCATTATCGTCGCCCCGGTGCTCGGCCCGACGCTCGGCGGCTGGATCACCGATAACTACTCCTGGCGCTGGGTCTTCTTTATCAATATCCCGGTGGGCATCGTTACGGTGCTGGCGATCTACCAGTTGCTGGAAGATCCGCCGTGGGAGCGTAAATCAAAACAGAAACTCTCCATCGACTGGCCGGGCATTGGCCTGATCGCCCTCGGTCTTGGCTGCCTGCAGGTAATGCTCGATCGCGGGGAAGATGAGGATTGGTTTAACTCCGACTTCACACGCATCTTTGCGGTGCTGACGGCGGTAGGGATTGTCGGCGCGATCTACTGGCTGATGTACGCCAAAAAGCCGGTGGTCGATCTGCGCTGTATGGCCGATAAAAACTTTACCGTCTCCAGCCTGCTGATGGCCGGGATGGCGATGATCCTCTATGGCAGCTCGGTGGTGATCCCGCAGCTGGCGCAGCAGGATCTCGGTTACACCGCTACCTGGTCAGGGCTGGTGCTCTCGCCCGGGGCCATATTGATTGTGTTAACCATTCCGCTGGTGCTGAAGCTGATGCCGGTGGTGCAGACGCGCTGGATCATCGCCTTCGGCTTCTTCTGCCTGGCGGCCTCCTTCTGGTGGACGCGCTCGCTGACGCCGGATGTCGATTTTGAAACGCTGGTGCTGTTCCGCAGCGCGCAGTCGATCGGGCTGGGCTTCCTGTTTGTGCCGCTCACCACCATCGCCTTTATCACTATACCGCGGCAACTCAATGCTGATGCGGCGGCGCTGTTTACCATGTTCCGTAACGTGGCGGGATCGATCGGTATTTCGCTCTCAACGGCGGCGATCACCGAGCGTTCGCAGGCGCATATGTCGCACCTCTCCGAACACACGTCGCCCTTTAATGAGCAGTTCCAGCTGGCGCTGCGGTCAATGGCGGAGTCGGTGCGCAACTTTACCAGCCTGGCGGGCGATCCCTTCTCTAATGCCACCGGACAGATGTACAAAGCGATGGTCGCCCAGTCGCGCATTCTGGCCTACATCGATGTCTTTACCATCCTGAGTGTGGTGGCGGTTTTGTTGATCCCATTTTGTCTATTGCTTTCGCCGATCAAGAGCGAAGGCAGCGCAGGAGCACATTAATATGGCATGGCGTCATTTTCCCGTTACCTTTTTGTCACTGTGCCTTGCCGGGTGCGCGGTCGGGCCGGATTACCAGCCCGCGCAGCCGCAAACCCCGGCGCGCTGGAACGATCCGGGTGATGCGTCGGTAAAATCCCGGGCGACGCCGCAGGCGGTTAACCCGCGCTGGTGGACGACCTTTAACTCGCCGCAGCTTAACAGCCTGATTGAACGGGCGATTGCCGGGAATCTATCTCTGCAACAGACGGTGCTGCGCATTGCCGGTGCCCGCGAGCAGATCAATCAGGCGGGCGGTGCGTTTCTGCCAGCGGTGAACGGCTCGCTACAGGCGACGCGTCAGCAGCTGGGGCTGGAAGGGGAGCTGAAATCCCATGATGTCTACGGCCAGCTGGAGAATGCCGATCCGGCGGTCAGCGGCGCGCTGGGCGCCTTAACCCAGCCGGTCAATCTCTACCAGGGCAGCTTTGATGCCCAGTGGGAGCTGGATTTGTGGGGCAAAGTGCGCCGTCAGGTCGAGGCCACCACCGCCCAGCAGCAGCAGGCGATTGAGCAGCGCAACGATGCGCTGGTATCGCTGGAAGCGGAAGTGGCGCGCGCCTGGCTGCAACTGCGCGGCGCGCAGAGCATCATTGCTTCACTGAATACCCAGATTCAGAGTGCGCAGGAGACCTTGACCCTGACGCAAAACCGCCAGCAGGGCGGGCTATCGCCGCAGCTGGATGTGGAGAATGCCCGCGCCCAGGCGGCGAACCTTGAAGCGCAGCTGCCGCAGTACCAGGCGCAGGAGCGCCAGGCGATGAATGCGCTGGCGGTGCTGCTCGGCAAAACGCCGGGCGCGCTGGATAGCGAACTGCGCGGCACGCAGCCGCTCCCGGCCTTGCCGGACGTGGTGCCTACCGGCATTCCCTCCACCTTGGCGCGCCGTCGCCCGGACGTGCGCGAAGCGGAAGCGACGCTGCATGCGGCGACCGCGCAAATCGGCGTCTCCGTCGCGCAGCTCTTCCCGAGCCTGACGCTCAGCGGCCAGTTTGGTCTGCGCAATAGCGAAACCAACTGGCTGACGGACTGGAGCAGCCACTTCTACAGCTTTGGCCCGCAGGTCTCGATCCCTATTTTCCAGGGCGGACGGCTGGTGTCGAGCG
This sequence comes from Kosakonia sp. CCTCC M2018092, assembly GCF_003864115.1. NCBI lineage: Bacteria > Pseudomonadati > Pseudomonadota > Gammaproteobacteria > Enterobacterales > Enterobacteriaceae > Kosakonia > Kosakonia sp. CCTCC M2018092. Next base: position 3,188,496 of record NZ_CP034225.1, on the reverse strand, counting down.
TCAAACTGGCGCGCGCGCAGCAGGGTGCCGCGGTGCTCAACTATCGCCAGACGGTGCTCAGCGCGCTGAACGATGTAGAGAATGCGCTGGTCAGCTACCGCGCCGATCAGCAGCGTGAAGCGAGCCTCGATAAGACGCTGGAAGCGTTGCAGAACGCCTTTTCGCTTGCCAGCGATAGTTACCGCAAAGGGATTGCCAGCTTCCTCGATGTGCTCGACGCCCAGCGCCAGCTGGCGCAGGCGAGCCAGCAGCGCGAGCAGGCGCGGGTGCAGAGTAGCCTCGATCTCGTCGCGCTCTACAAAGCCCTCGGCGGCGGCTGGGAGCCGTACCAGAATGTGCAACTGCCTGATTACAAAGTCTTTGGCGACGCGCCGCGCGGATAATCAGAGGATTGGGCAAGAAACAGGCAGGATCCCCACATTCGCCGCGCAGGCACGGAGCGTATAACTGATTGCGTCAAACAACCGATGAGGAGACGCTACCATGCGCTACAAAAAACTGGGCAATACCGGACTGTTTGTTTCTGAACTCTGCCTCGGCACCATGACCTTCGGCGGTCAGGAGGATATGTGGGGCAAAATCGGCCAGCTACAGCAGGCACAGGCTGAAGAGCTGGTCGGCCGCGCCCTTGATGCCGGGATCAACTTTATTGACACCGCTGATGTTTACTCCGGCGGACGCTCGGAAGCGATCACCGGCCAGGCGTTAAAAAACCTGAAGGTGCCGCGCGAAAATGTGGTGGTTGCCACCAAAGTCTTCGGCGAAACCGGCACCGCGGGCGTCAACTCGCGCGGCAGTTCGCGCTTTCACATTATTCAGAGCGTGAAAGCGAGCCTCAAGCGCCTGCAACTCGATCATATCGATCTCTACCAGTTGCACGGGTTTGATCCGGCGACGCCAATGGAGGAGACGCTGTACGCCCTCGATACGCTGGTGCAGCACGGGCATGTGCGCTATATCGGCGTCTCCAACTGGGCGGCGTGGCAGATTGCCAAAGCGCTGGGCATCTCTGAGCGCCTGGGCCTCGCGCGTTTTGCTTCGCTACAGGCCTATTACACCATTGCCGGACGCGATCTGGAGCGTGAGCTGGTGCCGATGATGCAGAGCGAAAATGTCGGGCTGATGGTCTGGAGCCCGCTGGCGGGCGGTCTGCTGAGCGGCAAATATGGCCGCGACGGCAAAGCCGAAGCGGGCGGTCGCCGGGTGGAGTTTGACTTCCCGCCGGTGAATAAAGATCGCGCCTTCGACTGCGTGGATGTGATGCGCACTATCGCTGATAGCAAAGGCGTTAGCGTGGCGCAAATCGCGCTGGCCTGGCTGCTGCACCAGCAGGCGGTGACCAGCGTGATTATCGGCGCGAAACGCCCGGAACAACTGGATGATAACCTCGCCGCAACGAGCGTGCAGTTGAGCGACGAAGAGCTTAAACAGCTTGATGCCGTCAGCGCGCTGCCGCGTGAATACCCCGGCTGGATGCTGGAGCGCCAGGGCGAGTATCGCCGTAATCAATTGAATCAGCAGTAATTTCCCCTTAAGCATAAATTACAGGCCGGTGTAGCGTTCGCGCTATCCGGTCTGTTGCCTGTTCCTGCTTCATCTTCCCCGTTTCGCACAATTCTTTCGAAAAGCGTCACAAAACCGCGCTTCTCTCTTTGCCTGTTTTTTCGCCATTCGCTATATGACTAGTCATATATACGAAATGACTAGTCATGGAGAAAACGCAATGAGCAGAACATTACCGACCGGTTTTTTATGGGGCAACTCTGTCTCCAGCATGCAGACCGAAGGGGCGTGGAATGAGGGCGGAAAAGGGATGTCGGTCTACGATATCCGCGAAGCCAGCGAATTTGCCTCCGACTGGAAAGTCGCCACCGACTCCTATCACCGTTACGAGGAAGATTTCGACCTGATGCAGGATCTGGGCATGAACTGCTACCGCTTTCAGATCGCCTGGAGCCGCGTCTGCCCTGAGGGTGACGGCGAATTTAATCAGGAAGGCATCGATTTTTACGCGCGCTTTATTGACGGTCTGCTGGCGCGCGGCATTGAGCCGATGGTCTGCCTTTATCACTTCGATATGCCGCTGGCGCTGGCAGAAAAGTACAACGGTTTTGTCGATCGCCACGTGCTTGACGCCTTTGTTCGTTACGGCCAGAAGATGATCGACTCCTTCGGCAGCAAGGTGAAGTACTGGCTCACCTTTAACGAGCAGAATATCTACCATATGCCCGGCGCGTTTCAGGTTGGCGGCTACCTGAAGGGCGAGAAAACCCTGCGCGAGCTTTACCAGATCCAGCACCACGTGATGATGGCGCACGTGCTGCTGACGCACTATCTGCACGATACCCAGCCCGGCAAACTGATGGGCGGCATGCTCGCGCACCAGTTGATCTACCCGGCTACCTGCAAACCGCGCGATATCTTCTGTGCCATGCAGTATGACGAATTCCTCAATCAGAACCTGCTGCGCGTCTACGCCGGGCAGGGTTACAGCCCGGCGGTAATGGCAGTAGTGGAAAAAGAGGGCTTTGGTGATATCTACCGTGATGAGGATTTGGCGCAGATCGCGCGCGTCAAAAACGACTTTATGGCCTTTAGCTACTACGCCAGCAAAACGCTGGACAGCGACGCCATCGGCACGGATACGCCGGTCAACTACTACCTGCACGAAGGCGACAAACCCAATCCTTATCTTGAAGCGACAGAGTGGGGCTGGCAGATCGATCCGCTCGGTTTTCGCGCCATCATTACCCGCTACTACAACGACTGGCGGCTGCCGGTATTCCCGATTGAGAACGGCATCGGCGTGATTGAGGAGTGGGACGGCGTCAATCCGATAGATGATGAGTACCGCATTGCTTATCACCGCGATCACCTGCAGGCGATGCAGGATGCGATGTTTGAAGATGGTGCGCAGGTGATTGGCTATCTCGGCTGGGGGCTTATCGATATTCTCAGCTCCCAGGGCGATATGCGTAAACGCTACGGCGTGGTCTACGTTAACCGCGATAACCACGACCTGAAGGATATGCGACGCGTACCGAAAAAGAGCTACCGCTGGCTGCAACGGGTGATCCGTAGCAACGGGCGTGACATGTAACGCAGTGATAAGAGGGCAGCGCAATGTCTGAGACAAAAATCACGCCGAAAATGCAGTTATTCGTCGATAAGTTCGTGGAGTTCTCCGCCCGCCTGGCAAATCAGGTGCATCTGCGATCCCTGCGCGACGCGTTCGCGGCGGTGATGCCGATTTTCATCCTCGCCGGGCTGGCGGTGCTGATCAATAACGTCATTTTCCCCTGGGTGCTGGAGGGCGAGACGCTGGCACGCTTTAAGGTGTGGGGCGAAGCCGTCATTAACGGCACGTTGAATATCGCGGCCCTGCTGATTGCGCCAATGACCGCCTGGTCGCTGGCGCGCAATAAGAACTTCGAGAACCCGGTCTCAGCGGTGGTTATTGCGATTGCCAGTTTTATCATCATGATGCCGATGCAGCTCGATGTGGTGCCGGTGGGGAGTAAAACCACGGTGAGCGTCGCGCAGATGCTGTCGTTTGCCAATATCGGTACCACCGGCATTTTTGCCGGGGTGATTATCGGCCTGCTCTCAACGGAGCTGTTTATCCGCGTCGCCAGCGTGAAGCGCTTCTCCATTTCCCTCGGCGATAATGTGCCATCGGCGGTGGGGCAATCCTTCTCGGCGCTGATCCCGACCATCATCACCTTGTCGATCTTCGCGATGGTGGCGGCACTGCTGGCGAACCTGCTGCATACGGATTTGATCCATCTCATCACCACCCTGATTCAGCAGCCGCTGCGCCAAATTAATACCAGCCTGCCGGGCACGCTATTTATCTACAGCTTCGGCAACTTCCTCTTTACGCTCGGTATTCACCAGACGGTGGTCAACGGTGTGATCCTCGAACCGCTGCTACTGATTAACACTAACGAGAATATGCTCGCCTTCGCCAACGGCCAGCCGATCCCGCATATCATCAACAGCATTTTTGTGCCGACCTTCGGCATGATTGGCGGCACCGGCAGCACTTTGTCGTTGCTGATCGCCATCTTTATCTTTGCCAGGCAGCAGTCGGCAAAGCAGGTGGCGCGGCTGGCCATTTCGCCGGGGCTGTTCAACATCAACGAACCGGTGATTTTCGGCCTGCCGATTGTCTTTAACCTGCCGCTGATGATCCCCTTTGTGCTGCTGCCGGCGCTGGGTATCTGGTTTGCCTGGTTCTGCACCACGATGGGCTGGATGGCGCGCTGCGTGGTGATGATCCCGTGGACGACACCGCCAATTTTAAGCGCCTGGCTGGCGACGGCGGGCGACTGGCGGGCGGTAGTGGTTCAGTTGATAATCATCATCTTTGGTGTATTCTTCTACCTGCCTTTCCTCAAAATTGCCGAGAGAGTGGCCTTAAGAAACAATGGGATAGACTAAATTACCGGGACGGGTCATGGCGGCAAAATATATCACCATCGCGCGGGAAATTAAGCGGCGCATCCTCAGCCAGCAGTATCCTGCCAGCGCGCCGCTGCCGGACCAGTTCGCGCTGGCGGCGGAGTTTAATACCAGCCGCATGACCATCCAGCAGGCGATGCGTCAGCTGATTGTTGAGGGGCTGGTCTATACCCGCCAGGGGCAGGGCACCTTTATCCGCAAAAATTTCCTTCAGCTGTCGCGCTGGGATCTGCCTGGCAGCGACTATTTTGGTGCCACCAAAACCTGGGAGAACGTTGGCGAAGTGACGAGCAAGATCGTGCGCTTCGATCTGCGTTTTGCCAGCGAAAAAGAGCAGGCTTCGCTGCTGGTGGGGCCGGATGAGCCGGTGTATGACTTTGTGCGCCTGCGTCTGCTGGAGGGCGAGCCGGTGTCGCTGGAGTTCACACTGATGCCGGTAAACCTGGTGCCGGGGCTCAATCGCAGCCATCTGGAAAGCTCGGTGTTTCGCTATGTGCAGGACGATCTGGCGCTAAAAATCATGGGGTCGTACCGCATTGTCCGCGCGCTGAAGCCGTGCGAGGAAGATAAGCAGTACCTCAACTGTGATGAGACCGATCCGGTGCTGGAGGTGGAACAGGTTATCTACCTGGAGGATGGCACGCCGCTGGAGTATGCCCATTGCCATTACCGCTACGATCACGGCGGGGTGATTGTGGTTAACCACGGATAAAAGCGCTGTTTTTATTATTGCCGGATGGCGGCTACGCCTTATCCGGCCTACGCGATACATCAACACTCATTGCTTGTGCCATCCGGCAATCAACATAAAAAAAGCGGAGCCGAAGCTCCGCTTTTTAAATCAGTTGTAGGCCGGATAAGCGCAGCGCCATCCGGCATGCAAACCGACCGCAAATCAGTTCAGACGTACCGGCATACCGGAACGGTTCTGGATCGCCTGGTCAACCACGCTTGAATCAACGTCCGCCTGGCTGGTCACCGCCTGCACCGCTTTGGTCAGCGCGATCGGCACGATTTCGCCGCCGGTAAACTGCGCTTCGGTGGTGGAGAGCGGGTTGTGAACTTCGATATAGCGGCTGCCATCCGGTTCGGTGGTCGCTTTTACCGGCTCATCAATAAACTGCACGCGGGTGCCGACCGGCACGTTCTCGAACAGGAATTTGATGTCGTCGTTACGCAGACGCACACAGCCGTGGCTCACGCGCAGGCCGATACCGAAATTGGCGTTAGTACCGTGGATCGCATACAGGCGGCCAATATAGAGCGCGTAGAGACCCATCGGGTTATCCGGGCCTGCCGGAACAACCGGCGGCAGCGGTTGACCCATTGCCTGATATTCGGCGTGCATTTTTGCCGTTGGTGTCCAGGTCGGACCGGCTTTTTTACGCTCGACTTTGGTGGTCCAGGCAATCGGGGTATCTTTACCCAACTGGCCGATACCGATTGGCAGCACGATCACCGTGTTGGTGCCTTTCGGATAGTAGTAGAGGCGCATCTCCGCACTGTTAATCACAATCCCTTCATGAACGGTATCCGGCAGGATTAGCTGCTGCGGAACGTTCATTACCGTGCCGCCTTTCGGCAGATAGGCGTCAATGCCCGGGTTAGCTTCCAGCATGTTGGAGAGACCCATCTGGTATTCAGCCGCAAAGTATTCCAGCGGCTGGTTATTGCCTTCAGGAATGGTTACGACCTGGTTCTGACCGATCAGACGGCTGCCATCAGTCGGCAGCGGATAAGTCACAGCAGACGCGCTATTGCAAAATCCCACGACAGCAAAGGCCGCCGCGAAGAGAGTTCTTAATTTCATATTCATGTTGTGCGAGATTATTGCCACACTGGCCGTTGGGTTGAGAATGCAGGAAGCGCATTATATGTGCATTCCCCCGTCCAGGGAATTCAGATGTTGACGAAATCACACTTTTTTCCCGTTGTTTGCAGTGTAGCGGCCGGACAGGGGGCAAGAATCTAATTCGGAATTGTGGCATACTATGGCGTTTGTCACATATTTCAGGATATCGCCGTGTTAGTCACCAGCAACGTCACCATGCAGTTCGGCAGTAAGCCGCTGTTCGAAAATATTTCCGTCAAATTTGGCGGCGGCAACCGTTACGGCCTGATCGGCGCGAACGGGAGCGGTAAATCCACCTTTATGAAGATCCTCGGCGGCGATTTAGAGCCGTCGCTGGGTAACGTCTCTCTCGATCCGAACGAGCGCATCGGTAAGCTGCGTCAGGATCAGTTCGCCTTTGAAGCCTTCAGCGTGCTCGACACGGTGATCATGGGTCACGCCGAGCTGTGGGAAGTGAAGCAGGAGCGCGACCGCATTTACGGCCTCGCCGAGATGAGCGAAGAAGATGGCTATAAAGTGGCCGATCTCGAAGTGCTGTATGGCGAAATGGATGGCTACTCGGCGGAAGCGCGCGCGGGCGAACTGCTGCTCGGCGTCGGTATTCCGGTTGAACAGCATTACGGCCCGATGAGCGAAGTCGCCCCCGGCTGGAAACTGCGTGTGCTGCTGGCCCAGGCCCTGTTCGCTAACCCCGATATTCTGCTGCTCGATGAACCAACCAACAACCTGGACATCGACACCATTCGCTGGCTGGAGCAGGTGCTGAACGAACGTGACAGCACCATGATCATCATTTCGCACGACCGTCACTTCCTGAACATGGTCTGCACCCATATGGCGGATCTCGACTACGGCGAGCTGCGCGTCTACCCGGGCAACTACGACGAATACATGACTGCCGCCACCCAGGTGCGCGAGCGTCTGCTGTCGGATAACGCCAAGAAGAAAGCGCAGATTGCCGAGCTGCAATCCTTCGTCAGCCGCTTTAGTGCCAACGCCTCTAAATCGCGTCAGGCAACTTCCCGCGCCCGCCAGATCGATAAGATCAAGCTCGACGAGGTGAAAGCCTCCAGCCGTCAGAACCCGTTCATCCGCTTCGAGCAGGATAAGAAACTGTTCCGTAATGCGCTGGAAGTGGAGCAGGTCACTAAAGGTTTTGATAACGGCCCGCTGTTTAAAAACTTCAATATGCTGATGGAAGTGGGTGAGAAAGTCGCCATCCTCGGTACTAACGGCGTCGGTAAAACCACGCTGCTGAAAACGCTGGTCGGCGAGCTTACGCCAGAGAGCGGCACGGTGAAGTGGTCGGAAAACGCCCGCATCGGCTACTACGCGCAGGATCACGCGGCGGATTTCGATAACGATCTGACGGTGTTCGACTGGATGAGCCAGTGGAAACAAGAGGGCGATGACGAGCAGGCGGTGCGCAGCATCCTGGGCCGTCTGCTGTTCAGCCAGGACGATATCAAGAAACCTGCGAAGGTGCTTTCCGGGGGCGAGAAGGGCCGTATGCTGTTCGGCAAGCTGATGATGGAAAAACCGAATATTCTGGTGATGGACGAACCGACCAACCACCTGGATATGGAATCCATCGAATCGTTGAACATGGCGCTGGAGATGTACCAGGGCACGCTGATTTTCGTCTCGCACGACCGTGAATTCGTCAGCTCACTGGCAACCCGCGTGATTGAGATTACGCCGCAGCGCGTGGTCGATTTCACCGGTAACTATGAAGATTATTTGCGTACCAAGGGCATCGAATAAATTTACCGTCTTTACCGTCGTCTTTCACGCCGCAGGTGCGTTGGCTGCACCGTCGTACCCCGGTCACTTACTTCAGTAAGCTCCCGGGGATACTCAGGTTTGCCGCCTTCCTGCAACGCGAAATACTTAGGTAAATAAAGGAACACATTGCCGGATGGCGCGTAAACGCTTATCCGGCTTACGGGATCGCTCTGCTTTTGTAGGCCGGATAAGGCGAAGCCGCCATCCGGCAAAGGAGCCGGTGCCGGATGGCGCGTAAACGCTTATCCGGCCTACGGGATCGATACTGCTTTTGTAGGCCGGATAAGGCGTAAGCCACCATCCGGCATTTTTTTACCTGAATGACCACGCCGTTGCGGGCTCGCCGTTAATCACTAACCGGCGCTTTTCCCCGGCGGGCAAGGTAACATTCAACGTCTGCCACGCCGGGCGGTAATCGCCGCGCGCGGTAACCTCAAGGTTAATGGTTTCGCTGTCGCACACCATCTCCCAGCTTAACCACAGCGCATTGCCCTCTTTATAACCCCACGACTCGCCATCATCCTCAAACAGCAGGCCGCTGGAACGCCCGGTGCCTTTCAGCGGGAAGAGTTGCAGTTCGCGGAAGGTATCGCTTTTCGCCTCCACATGACGAATGCGGTCGCTCAGCGGCAAACCGGCACCGGCGCGAACCAGCAGCGGCAACGTCTCCAGCGGCGCATCCAGCGTCACCCACTGGCCTGGCGCGTACCACGCCCCGGTATAAAAATCGTACCATCCACTCTCATTGGCGGGCAGCCAGAGAGAGCGCTCGCGCTGGCCCGGCTCAACCACGCTGGCGACCAGCAGATCGCGGCCCAGCAGGAAGTCATCGCACTCCTCAAAAGTCTGCGCATCGTGTTCATGATCGAGGAAGGTCGGGCGTAGCATCGGCTCATCATCGGCATGTGCCTGCCACAGCAGGGTGTAAAGGTAGGGCAGCAGGCGGTAGCGCAGCTCAATGGCGCTGCGGATCGCAGGCGTCACTGCCGGGTACATCCACGGTTCGTTTACCGTCTGGTCATCATTCCACGAGTGGATGGTAAAACGCGGATGCATCACGCCGTTCTGCACCCAGCGCACAAACAGCTCGGCATCGGGTTTATCGCCGGAGAAGCCGCCGACATCGTGCCCGACGTTATAAAGCCCGGACAAACTCATCCCCAGCCCCATGCGAGTGTTGTAGCGCAGCGTCTGCCAGTTGGTGCGGTTATCACCGCTCCAGGTCTGCACATAGCGCTGCATCCCGGCGCAGCCGGAGCGGGAGATGAGATAAGGGCGTTTGTCCGGCGCGAAACGCTGCTGCGCTTCCATCGAGGCGCGCATCATCAGGAGCGGCATCACCGGGCGGATATGCTTGATGGCGATCTCCTGACCGAAGCCCGCGCAGCGCGCTTCGCCATCCCACACTTCAAACTCATTATTGTCGTTCCAGGTGGAGTCGATCCCCATCTCCAGCAGTTGCGTAGTCACGCCCTCCTGCCACCAGGCAATGGTCTGCGGGTTGGTGAAATCGAGATGCGAACCCTCGTCATCCCAGAAGCTGGAGCGCTCCGGCCCGGGGTTTTCCGAATCGCGAATAAACAGCCCTTTTTCCGCCACTTCGTGATAGCGCGGGTGATCCTGCAACAGGCAGGGTTTGATATTGGCCGCCAGCTTCAGCCCGGCATCGTGAAACGCCTGGCTCATCACCTTCGGCTGCGGCACTTTGTCGTAATTCCAGTTAAAGACGTAGCGTTTGCCGTTGATCGAGGTGTAACCCGATGAGAGCTGGAACGAGTCGCAGGGGATCGCATGCTCTTCACACAGGCGAATAAAGTTCATCAGCTGGTTTTGCGCATCCGGCGCATCGGTGTAGTGCATGGTCGAGCCGCTGTAGCCGAGGCTCCACTTCGGCCCGAAGAGGGTTTTTCCCGTCAGGCGTACAAAGGCTTTGGTGACATCCAGCGCGCGCGCGCCGGTAAAGATGTAGTAATCGATATCGCCCGCTTCCGCCTGCCAGCGGCGATAGGCGGTGTGGTAGTTATCGATCTCATTCCCGAGATCGAGCCAGCAGCTGCTGAGGTTGTCGTAAAACAGCCCGTAGCTGACATCATCCCGGCGGGTGAGGGTGAAGGGGACATGTTTATAGAGCGGGTCGGTGCTTGCCGCGTTGTAGCCCATCGCATCCAGGTTGCGCATCTCATAGCGCTGGCCGGTGCGTTGCAGGTTACCCGCTTTCTCGCCGAGGCCGTAAAAACGCTCCTCCTTTTTACGGCTGAGGTAGTGCGCCACACCGTCGCCGTGAGCATTGATCTGATAAGCGCTGGTGGGGCGATCGCCTGCCAGCCACTGCCACTCGCCCGCTTCATTACGGTAGTGCCACTCGAGCCATAACGGCTGGTGCACCGTCACGCGCAGTTGCTCGCTCTCAACGGTCAGCGTCTCCTGCTGCTGTTCAAGCTTCCACGCGGGCAGGCTAAAACCACTCAGATCCTCACGGCTGCGCCCCTCCCACGGCACATCCTCCTCTGGCGCGATGCTCCAGGTGCGCGCCAGCGCCAGCTCGCCCTTGCGTTTAATCAGCACGCGAAACAGGTTCGCTTCCAGCACATAGAGGCAGAGCGTATGTTGCCCATCAACCAATAGCTCAACGTGATGAGCGCTCTGTTTTTGTAACGTCCAGTTCTTCAGCGTTTTCATAGCAGACTTCCACAATCAGGCGCGTTTTGCGCGACGTTCAGCAATAAATGCCACCAGGAAAATAGCGCCAATCAGGTCAAAGAAACCCATGGCAATAAACAGCGGGTTGAAGCCAATCTTGTCGGCAGTAACGCCAATCAGCAGTGAGAAGAGGAAGCTGGCGATCCACGCCGCCGAGCCGCGCATGCCGTTGACGGTTGCCATCTGGCCTTTGTCGAATGACTCAACCACCAGCGCGCTCAACATGCAGGAGATGATCTGGTGGCCGAAGCCGCCAATCGAGATCAGCACAATGGTGATATAGGGATCGCGGGTGATCGCCACAATGGCCAGCGAGATCATCAGGAACGCGCCGGTCAGGGAACTGGCAACCACCGAATTGACGCGCGAGCAGCCGAACCAGCGGGTATAGAGTTTGGTGAGATAGCCGCTGGCGACGCTGCCGAGATCGGCGGCGAGGAAGGGGAGCCAGGCGAACATCGCAATCTGTTTCAGATCCATGCCGTGCTCTTTCGCCAGATAGAGCGGCACCCAGAAGCTCAGCACCGCCCACGCTGGTTCCGCCATAAAGGCCGGAATAGCAATGCCGTAAAAGCGTTTGTTTTTCGATACGTTTTTCAGCGCGGTAAGGAAGGGCAGTTTCACCGCCGGCGGCTCATTATCCTGCTGAATAAAGGCCAGCTCTTCGCGGCTGAGGTTCGGGTGCTTGTCCGGGTTGTGATAAAACGCCCACCACAAAATCACCCACAGCAGCGCCAGCACGCCGGTAAACATAAACGCCCCCTGCCAGCCAAACGAGGCGTGGGCGAAGTAGATAATTGGCGGTGCCAGCATCGCGCCGATGGAGAAGCCGACGCCCGCCCAGCCCGCAGCGACCGGACGCTCCGATTTCGGGAACCACTCGCCGATGGTTTTGGCGTTAGCGGGCGTTGCCGCGGCTTCCGACGCGCCCATGGTAAAGCGCAGGATCGCCAGATGGATCCAGCTGCCTGCGCCAGCGTGGAACATACAGGCCAGCGCCCAGATGATCGCGCAGACCATAAAGCCCACTTTCAGGCCAATCACATCGATTAACCAGCCACAGAGCGGCTGGAACAGGGTATACGCCAGCTGAAATGCGCCGACGATCCATGAATATTGTTCGGTGGTAATACCGAGGCTGGTTTTTAGTTCCGGTGCGAGGATGCCCAGTGAGTTACGGGTGATGTAGTTCACCGTCACGCCAAACAGAAAGAGTACCAGCATCCACCAGCGTAATTTTTTGAAGATCCGGCGACTGCTGGTGGCCGCCACGTCGTTGTTAATCCCCTGGCTCATGGTGTTCTCCGCTCATCGTTTTGTAGGGACGTTGCGTTATCGCGGCCGGGGGAAAAGTTGTTATACCGCCAGGCGCGCGTGATGATTTTTTTCTTGGTTTTTGTCTTAAGAACACACACAACTAGTATGGAAGTTGTATGACACATTTACCGTAGGGGAGAAAAAAGCGCGGCTAAAGTCGATTTTGTGCAAGGATTCTCATAAATCGACCAAATATTACGGCACACTGCCATTAAAGCCATAAATATCAGGCTTTCCGCTCTATGAAAATTTTCCCATTTTACAAACGGAGCAAGATCACAGAATGGATAAAAAGCTCAAAATCAGCGAAATTGCCCGGCGCACAAATCTGTCGACCAGCACCGTTTCGCGGGTGCTGGCGGGAAAAGCCAACACCAGCGAAAAAGCGCGCGCGGCGGTGCTGGCCTGCGCCCGTGAACTGGGGGTGATGGAGGGGATTGCCGCCGGACGGCTGCTGCTCAATAACCTGATTGTCTTCGCGCCGCAGCGCGCCTTTGATGAGCGCTCCGATATCTTCTACTACCGTGTGATTCAGAGCATCAATAAAGCACTGGAGCCACACGACGTGCGGCTGCGCTACTGCGCGCTGGAGGAGCTGGACAGCGACGCTAATGAATTTCTGGCGCGTATGAATGCACCTGAAACCCAGGCGGCGATCCTGCTCGGCATTGACGATACCCATATTCACGAGCTGGCGGCGGATATCGGCAAACCCTGCGTGCTGATCAACTGCCGCGACGCGCGTATGCGCCTGCCTTCCATTGCGCCGGATCACCGCACCATCGGCGAGTTTGCAGCCCGCTATCTCTTTGATATGGGTCATCGCGATGTGGTGAATGTGATGTGCCTGCGCCGTTACACCATGGATCTGCGTCTGGCAGGCATTAAAGCGGCGTGGCAGCAGCAGAACCTGCGTTTTAACAGCAAACGGGATCTCATCACCGTACCCAGCTTTAGCGCCAAAGAGGCGGCGCTACTGGTAGCGGAGTGGCTGGACGATCCGGCGAACAAAACGCCGCCGACTGCGTTTCTGGTCAGCGGCGATTTTATGGCGCAGGGGACGGTGCAGGCGCTGCTCCAGCGCGGTTTGCGCGTGCCGCAGGATGTGTCGGTGATGAGCATCGACGCCTTTAACCTTGCGGCAATTCAGGATGTGCCGCTTACCGCAGTGCATGTTCCGCGGGATGAACTTGGCGCGGAAGCGGTGCAGCTATTGCAGCAGCGCCTCATCCGCCCGCAGGCACCGACCGGCTCGCTGCTGTTAAACGGCACGCTCGCGGTGCGCGAGTCGGTGCGGCGGATACGTCCGGGACAGCGACGCACCGCCGTGGCTGGCGACGGGCTGTATGATGCTTAACTCTCCATCCCCAACGCGCGCTTACCGTGCGCATTCAGATCGCTGAGCGTGAAGCGGCCTGACCAGTCGCGCTCATAATCCTCGCGCGGGAAATCGCCGGGCGAAGCGCCTTGCTCCAGCGCAATCTTCACCTTACGGGCATAAGCCAGGTTCTTCTCGCACAGCGGGGCGGCGGGGATATACATCACATTGCCCCAGCCCTGCTGGTTTTCCACCGGGGCGACCGAGTGGATCACATCGCAGTGCCACCAGACGGAATCACCCGCTTCCAGCGGAGGAATGCTGCTCAGCGCTTCCATCAGCAGCGGGTGCCACTTCTCTGAAACCGGCAGCACGCGGCCGGGTGCCACGCCGCACAGCTCATCGTCCGGCACGTCATCCAGCAGCGGGCGCAGCAGAATGTAGGCCATCGCCTCGGGGATCGGCACCACGTGCAGCAACCCCTGACCAGCGATCATATCCGACAGCGCCGTCCAGCCCTGGAAGGTGCGAAACACCGAACATTTAGTGGTGTTTTCAACCGTGTACTCCTCTACTTCGGTGCGGTGCGCCGCATCCCACGGATCGTACTGATCCAGCTTGCCGTTAAAGACGCTGGCAAAGACGCGCTGATAGGCGGGCAGCAGCCAGCGCTCCAGCGCGCCGGAATCCGTATGCGCCCCCAGTCCTTTCGAGGTAGTGCCCGGCGGGCGGCGGCGAATGCGATCCGGGTAGATGACGCTGATATCCGGGTTGAACCACGTGCGGCCCTCGCTCTCAAACCGCCACAGCCGGTTGAGGAAAGATTGCGCGGCCGCCATCTCATCGCTCTGGCGCGCCTGCATCTGCGCCTGCGACCAGTAGATGGGGTAGATCTCCGGGCGCGAAGCGTCCAGCGTGCCGAAAAAGCTGTCGCCCGGGCCTTTATAGACCTCATCAAAACGGTTTTCCGCCAGGTAGTCGAGCATCGCGCGATCCCAGCCCAGCGCCTGCTCGCGCGGGAAATGGCCTTTGATCACCACGCAGCCGCGACGTTTGATCAACGCGCGCTGCGCTTCGGTCACGCGCCCGGCGGCGATATCGGCATAGTTCAGCTGCGGCCAGACGGATTCGCCGCGCGCTTTTATCGCCTTAATCTCCTCCACGCGCTCGCTAATCCGCGCGCTGAGTTGATCGAATAGCTGTTGTACATCGCCAATCTGCGCCCGCAGCGCCTGTTTCATCTCGCGGATAGCGGTTTTGTGGTCGGCAGGAAGGGTTTCATGGGTAAACGTCATAAGCACCTCTGTCTTTCATTCGAAAGCAATTAAGATTACAAATGACAATCTAAGTTAAAAATAAGTTAATGCAAGTTTAAAAACTTGATGAATTGCACAAAGCGGGAAAAAGCAGAGGGAGAGTGCCGACGGCGGGGCGTCGGCAGGGGGATCAGCGGTCGAACGGGGCAGCGTTATCCAGCACGGCCTGAATCACATTCAGCACGCCGTGGTGGTTGTTGTCATCGGTCTGGTGACGCGCAATGGCTTTAATCGCGTCGGTGGCGTTGCCCATGGCGAAAGAGGAGTTAGTCATGCGCAGCATCTCAGCGTCGTTTCCGCTATCGCCCAGCGTTACACACGCTTGCGGGGAGAGGTTCCAGCGCTTGAGCAGACGCGAAATACCGTTCGCTTTATGCAGGCCGGGGATAATCAGATCGACAAAGCCGAAGCCGCTGGTCACCGGTTTCATAATCCCGTCGAGGGAGGTGTGCAGCTCATCAACCAGCGCCGGGATCTCGCTGTCCGGCAGATTGAGGGAAAATTTGAACAGCGTATCGTCAATCTGCGTGAAGTCGCGCACCGGCTTTAAGCGGTGGTAGTGTTCTGCCATCAGATCGACAAACTCTTGCGGCGCGGCTTCGTTGATATAGGCGCTCTCAAGCCCGCAGGCGACAAAGTTCATACCGCCGCCTTTTAACAGCTCGCCCATCACCACCTGGGATTCGTGGCGGGTCAGTTCACCGTGGAACAGCTGCTGCCCATGTTCGTAGACCAGCGCGCCGTTTTCGGCGACGAAGGAGATGCGATCTTTAAGCTCCGGGAAGAAGGAGATGAGCTGGTAGTACTGGTTGCCGCTGGCGACCACGAATTCGATATTGCGCTGCTGGAGTTGCTCGAATTGCGCCATAAACCGCGTGCGATCGTACTTTTTGGCGTCATCAAGGAAAGTTCCGTCCATATCAGTGACGATAACTTTGACGGTCATATATAGCGCTCCTGAATGTCATAACGAGGAGCAACATTCTAGAGAGAATGTGATGAGTTACACAAATTTTATTTCATTCGAAAGTTTAACCGAAACGCCGGGCGGCGGCTGCGCCTTACCCGGCTTGCTCTTAGGCCTGATAAGCGCAGCGCCATCAGGCAATTAAAATCACAACGTATGTTCGGTGCGGGCAATAATATCGTCCTGCGCATCCGGCGACAGGGCGGTGAAAAACGCTGAGTAACCGGCAACGCGCACCACCAAATCACGATACTGATCAGGGTGCTGCTTCGCGGCCAGCAGCGTCTCGCGCGAGACAATGTTGTACTGAATATGCCAACCCTTATGCACCTCAAAAAAGGTGCGCAGCAGCGCCATCAGCTTCTGCCGGTCGCCGTCATTTTCCAGCGTCGAGGGGTTAAGTTTCTGGTTAAGCAGCACGCCGCCGAGGATCGCGCCAACCGGCAGTTTGCCGACGGAGTTGATCACCGCCGTCGGCCCAAGATGGTCGGTACCGGAGGCCGGGCTTGCCCCCTCTGCCAGCGGCGTATGGGCTTTGCGCCCGTCCGGCGTGGCCATGGTTGCCGCGCCAAACGGCACGTTGGCGGAGATCGACGACGTACCAGCGTAATATTTGCCGCCAATCGGCCCACGTCCGTAACGCGGGTTGCGATACTGCTTCAACTCGTCGATATAGGTCTGATACGCGCGCACCAGCAGGGCGTCGACGCTCTCATCATCATTGCCATACTTCGGCGCGCTGTTGATAAGCCGCTGGCGCAGCTGTTCGTGGCTCAGGCCGTCGAAATCCGCCGCCAGCGCTGCTGCCAGCTGCTGTTGACCGATAAGGCCTTGCTCAAATACCAGCTTTTTCACCGCCGCGAGGCTGTTACCAAGATTGGCGATGCCCACCTGCAGGCCGGAGACCCAGTCATACTTCGCACCGCCCTGTTTGATGCTCTTCGCCCGCTCAATGCAGTCGTCGACCAGCGCCGAGCAGAGAATATCCGGCACGTTCTCCTCCAGCATGGTGTCGACAACATACTCAATCTCAATCGATTTGCGCGTGTAGTAGCGGATCTGCCGGTCCCATGCCACTGTCACGTCATCAAAATGGCGGAAGTTGCCTGCCGACAGCGCCTCGTTTTGCGCCAGGAAAACCTCGCCGCTGGTGGCGTCACGCCCGCCCTCCAGCGCCGCCAGCATCACGCGGGCGAAATTAATAAAGCTCATGCCGGTGCAGCGGTAGCCCCATTTGCCGCCAACGGCGGTCTCAATACAGCCAATCGCCGCATAGTCGTAAGCATCGGCAGGCTCCACGCCCAGCGCGATAAAGGCCGGAATGACAATCTCATCGTTATTAAACGCTGGCATGCCAAACCCGCAGCGGATCACCTGCACGCAGGCATCGAGAAAATCGTCACTCATCCCGGCGTGATAGCGCACGCTGAGGTTGGGCTGAGTGGAGCGCAACCGTCCGCAGGATTCGAGGATGGCGTAAGAGAGCGGGTTTACCGCGTCATGGATCTGGCCGTTGTGCCACGCCTGCCCGCCGATGGTGACATTCTGGTAGAGCGGGCTGCCCGCCGAGGCTTTCGAGTGGCTGCCGGAGCGGATTTTGTTCACCTCCAGCAGCTTCAGCCAGCAGCTCTGCAACAGCTCAATACCCTGCTCGCGGTGCAGGGTCTGTTGCAGCTCGACATCGCGACGCCAGAAGGGGTAGAGGTACTGATCCATTCGGCCAAACGACACCGAATGACCGTTGGATTCAATCTGCAACAGTAGCTGGATAAAGTAGCAGAGTTGCAGTGCCTGCCAGAAGGTGCGCGGCGGCTGGTGGGCGATAAGCTCACAGTTCTCGGCGATAGCCAGCAGTTCGTCGCGGCGGCTTTCGCGCGGCTCGTCAGCCGCCATCGTGCGCGCAAGGTCAGCAAAACGCACAATATGCAGGCTGACGGCCTCAAGCACGATATCAATCGCTTTCAGGAACTGCTCGCCGTGCAGATCCGCAAGCTGCGTCAAATCAATCCGCGTGCGGCGCTCGCGCACCTGCTCGCGCAGGCCATCCAACCCTTTTGTCAGCAGCAGCGGGAAGTTCACCGCCAGGTGCGCATCGCCGGAGGTCATATTGCCTTCGGCTTTGATAATGCCGCTCGCCAGCAAAGCTTTCTGCTCGTCGGTAAACATGCCGTAGCAGCGATCCTGCACCGTCTGGCCGCGCCACCACGGGCACACTTCATGCAGCACGCGCTTATTCGCTTCGCTGACCGCAAAGCCCGCGCCGGGGCGATCCGCCAGCTCATCAATCTCTTTCTCAATCCACGAGACGGTGTACTCCGGGAAGATCGGCGCGGCGCGCACTTCGCTTGCCTGGTTGCCGATAATCAGCTCGTCATGTTTGATCCAGATAGTGCGCTGCGCCAGGTGATGGGCTAACGCCAGCGCGCGGCGCACCGGCAGCGGTTTATCCATATGTTGCTGATATACCTGGGTGTAGTGCAGCGCGCGTTCGGTGCAGATCGGCGGTTTTACAATCGAGATCAGTGCCTGTTTATGCGCGCGGATGCGCTCAGGCAGCGTGTTGAGTTGCATCAGGGTCATAATCTTATCCTCGCAGTGTCGTCGCCAGCCCTTTCTGGCGGGCAAATGCCGCGGCGAATGCCAGTAGTTCAGGGGCGTCGAGCGGCTTTTCAGGGGCGGTACAGGTTTCGCCGAGCAGCTCAAACTTCTGCATGCCCAGCGTGTGATAGGGCAGAAAGTGGATTTCGCCGACACGCAGCTGGTCGGCGGCAAAGTTGGTAATCGCTTCAATGGTGGCTTTATCGGCGTTAAAGCCGGGGATCAGCGGTACGCGAATAATCATTTTTTTCCCGGCGCGGGCGAGGCGTTGCAGATTATCGAGCACGCGCGCGGCAGAGCCGTTTGTCCAGACGCGAAAGGCATTTTCATCGACATGTTTCAGATCGGCGAGAAAGAGATCCACCCACGGCAGTGAGGGTTCGATATAACGCCACGGCACGTGCAGGCAGGTCTCAACGGCTGTGTGGATGCCGTGCTGATGGCTCTCGCGCAGCAGTGCTTCTGAAAGTTCAGGGTGCATAAAAGGCTCGCCGCCGGAGAGAGTCACGCCGCCGCCGCTGCGATCGTAAAAGGGTTTGTCGCGCAGCACCGTCGCCATCATCTCCGCCACCGATTTCTTCTCGCCACAGACACTCAGCGCTTCGGTCGGGCAGCAGCCGGTGAGGGCATCCAGCGCTGCATCGGTGATTTTTTCACGCTGGATTAAGAGATGATTTTGCGCGCGCTCAATCACCGCAGGCGCGGCGCGCTGGCACAAATCACAGCCGGTAAGGCACAGGCGAGGGTCAAACAGCAGTTCGCGCGAGCGGGCGCGGCTTTCCGGGTTCTGGCACCAGCGGCAGCGCAGCGGGCACCCTTTCAGAAACACCACCGTGCGGATGCCGGGGCCGTCATGGGTTGAGTAGCGCTGAATATTGAAAATCATCGACCATCTCCACATATTTCATGTGGAGATTAAATAACTTTCGAATGAAAGTTGTTGTGATGAGGTTCGCGGTTTACGCCTTGTGCCCGAAAGGGAAATTGCCGGGTGGCGCTGCGCTTACCCGGCCTACAAAACCGCCGCCATCCGGCAAAAAGCCGTCCGCAACCCCGTAGGCCGGATAAGGTGTTTACGCGGCCATCCGGCAAAAGACGCCCGCAAACCCGTGGACCGGATAAGGCGTTACTCCGTCATCCGGCAAAAATACGTCCGCAACCCCGTAGGCCGGATAAGGCGTTTACGCCGCCATCCGGCAATTAAACCGCGGGCGATGCGCCATCGCCGCATACTTCACACTGCGGGTTACGCATAAGCTTCATCTCGCGGAACTGGCACTGCATCGCATCGTACATCACGATCTTGCCCGCGGCGGGCGTGCCGTAATGGGTCAACACCTTAATCGCTTCCATCGCCTGCATCGATCCGATAACGCCGACCAGCGGTGCCATCACGCCTGCTTCCACGCAGGTCAGCGCATTCTCGCCAAACAGGCGGCTCAGGCATCGGTAGCAGGGCGCGCCGTCCGCCCAGGTAAAGACGCTGATCTGCCCCTCCATGCGAATAGCCGCGCCGGAGACCAGCGGCACTTTATGCTGAAAACAGCCAACGTTGAGCTGGTTGCGGATCGCTACATTATCGGTACAGTCCAGCACCAGATCGTGCGCGGCAATCTGCGCAAACAGCGCCGTTTCATCAAGCAAGGCATTAACGGTGACATAGTCGACATGCGGGTTGATACGCAGCAGCGATTCGCGGGCAGAGTCCACTTTAGCGCTACCGATATCCGCATCGCCGTGCAGCGTCTGGCGTTGCAGGTTTGACAGCGCCACCGTGTCGAAATCGAGCAGCGTCATCATGCCTGCGCCCGCCGCCGCCAGATATTGCGCTGCCGCGCAGCCAAGCCCGCCGAGCCCGACCACCAGCACGCGCGCGGCTTTTAACCGCTCCTGGCCGTCAAAATCGAACCCGCGCAGAGTAATCTGCCGGTTGTAGCGCATCATCTCGCTGTCGCTGAGCTCTTCTGCCATCGTCAGCCTCCGAAGAGATGGTTAAACATCTCCACATCTACCCATTCGCCCGCCGCCACGTTGCCGCGCTCCCGCTCCAGCACCACAAAGCAGTTGCCCTGGCTGAAGGAGCTGAAAATATGCGAGCCCTGATGACCAGTAGTGCGCACTTCAAGCGTGCCATCTTCACCGCGGCTGACAACCCCGCGCTGGAAATCGAGACGCCCCGGCGACTTTTTCAGCCCGCCGATAACGCGCGCGCGAAAACGCAGTGGCGTCACATCCGCGCTATTGCCGCTCAGTTTCGCCAGCAGCGGTAGCACCAGTTGGTAGAAGGTTAATGTGGCAGAGACCGGGTTGCCCGGCAGGCCGCAGAACCAGCTCTTTGTTAGCTTGCCGAACGCAAAGGGCTTGCCCGGTTTGATCGCCAGCTTCCAGAAGGCGATTTCACCCAGCTCATCAAGAATGGTTTTGGTGTAGTCCGCTTCGCCCACCGACACGCCGCCGGTGCTGATCACCACGTCCGCCTGGCTGTCGGCGGCAATAAAGGTGTCGCGCAGTTTCTGCGGATCGTCCGGCACAATCCCGAGGTTAATCACCTCATAACCAAGCTGTTCCAGCATCAGGTGCACCGACAGGCGGTTAGTGTCGTAAATCTGCCCGTCAGCCAGCGGCTGGCCCGGCAGTTGCAGTTCATCACCGGTGGAGAAGAGCGCCACGCGCACCTTGCGTACCACGCTCACGTCGGCAATGCCGAGAGAGGCCAGCACCGGCAGCTCGGCGGCGGTCAGTTTTGTGCCCGCCGTAAAGACACTGGCGCCTTTGGTGATATCTTCGCCCGCGCGGCGAATGTTCTGGTTGGCGCGCACCTCAGCGGTAAAACGGATGCCGTCGTCGCTCTGCTCCGTCTGCTCCTGCATCACCACCGCTTCGCAGCCCGCCGGGATCGGTGCGCCGGTCATAATGCGTATGCAGGTGCCTTGCGGCCACTCGCCGCTAAAGGGCTGCCCGGCAAAGGCTTTGCCTGCTACCGGCAGCGCGTTGCCGCCGTTGAGATCCGCCAGGCGCACGGCGTAGCCGTCCATCGCCGAGTTATCAAAACCGGGGACATTCAGCGGGGAGATAACATCTTGCGCGACTACGCGGCCAAAACAGGCGAGCAGCGGCAGGGTTTCGTGCTCAGTGAGCGGTGAAATGCGTGACAGCATTTTCGACAGCGCCGTCTCCAGCGAGATCAGGCCATTTGCAGATTCCATAATTTCTATCCAGTCAACGCGAGAAGCGGCCATTATGGCAGAAAAGGGGAGGGGTCAATATGACTTGCGTCTACCTCATTGTTATCACATTGCTTTACATCGTTGTAACGACTTCCTATATTCAGAAATCGTCTTTCACAAAGGCAGCTATCGTAGAAAAGGAGAGTGGGGTGTCGCAAGGCTTTGAACCAGAGGCAGACGTGGTTCTTGACGTCAGCAATCTGAATATCGCATTTAGCCATGAGAAGCAGCTTACCCCGGTGGTACGTAACCTCTCTTTTAATCTGAAACGGGGCGAAACGCTGGCGATTGTCGGCGAATCTGGCTCCGGGAAGTCGGTTACCGCGCTCTCGCTGCTCAAGCTGATTGAACAAGCGGGCGGCGAAGTGAACTGCGATCATATCTGCCTGACGCGGCGCAACCGCCAGAAGGTCGATATCAACACGCTCTCCTCCTCGCAGATGCGCAGCGTGCGCGGGGCGGATATCGCGATGATTTTCCAGGAGCCGATGACCTCGCTCAACCCGGTTTTCCCGGTCGGTGAGCAGATTGCCGAGTCGATTCGCCTCCATCAGAAACTGGGCCGTGAGCAGGCGATGCGCGAAGCGCGGCGTATGCTCGACCTGGTACGCATTCCCGAAGCGCAATCCATTCTCTCCAGTTTTCCCCATCAGCTCTCCGGCGGCATGCGCCAGCGGGTGATGATCGCCATGGCGCTCTCCTGTCGCCCGGCGGTGCTGATTGCCGATGAGCCAACCACCGCGCTGGATGTCACGATCCAGGCGCAGATTTTGCAGCTCATTGCCGTGCTGCAAAAAGAGATGTCGATGGGGGTGATCTTTATTACCCACGATATGGGCGTGGTAGCGGATATCGCCGATCGCGTGCTGGTGATGAACCAGGGCGAAGCGGTGGAGACCGGCAGCGTCGAGTGCGTCTTCCGCGACCCGCAGCACCCCTATACCAAAGCCCTGCTGGCGGCGGTGCCGAAGCTTGGCGCGATGAACGGCAGCGATCTGCCGCGCCGCTTCCCGCTTATCTCGGCGAAAAACCCGCAGGTGCAGGAGCCGGAAACGGAGCAGGATACCGTGGTGCCCGGCGAGCCGATTTTGCAGGTTCGCGACCTGGTGGCGCGCTTCCCCCTGCGCGGCGGCTTGCTTAACCGCATCACCAAAGAGGTGCATGCGGTAGAGGGCATCAGCTTCGATCTCTGGCCTGGCGAAACGCTGGCGATTGTCGGCGAATCAGGCAGCGGAAAATCGACCACCGGACGCGCGCTACTGCGGCTGGTAGAGAGCCAGGGCGGCTCGATTACCTTTAACGGCGAGCGTATCGACACCCTGCCGGATCACAAGATGAAGCTGGTGCGCCGCGATATTCAGTTTATTTTTCAGGATCCGTACGCTTCTCTCGATCCGCGCCAGACGGTGGGCGATTCAATTATTGAACCGCTGCGCGTGCACAATCTTCTCGGCGAAGCGGAAGCACACCAGCGCGTGGAGTGGCTGCTCGAGCGCGTCGGGCTTAAGCCGGAGCACGCCTGGCGCTATCCGCACGAGTTTTCCGGCGGCCAGCGCCAGCGTATTTGCATCGCCCGCGCGCTGGCGCTGAACCCGCGCGTGGTGGTTGCTGATGAGTCCGTCTCGGCGCTGGATGTCTCGATTCGCGCGCAGATCATCAATTTGCTGCTCGATTTGCAGCGTGAGTTGGGGATCGCGTTTCTCTTTATCTCCCATGATATGGCGGTCGTGGAGCGGATCAGCCACCGTGTGGCGGTGATGTATCTCGGGCAGATTGTTGAGATCGGCCCGCGCCGCGCGGTGTTTGAAAACCCGCAGCACCCCTATACCCGCAAGCTGATGTCGGCGGTGCCGGTGGCCGATCCTGCCCACCAGCCGCCGCAGCGGGTGCTCTTATCCGATGATATGCCGAGCAATATTCGTAAACGCGGGGAAACAATGCAGCGCGTACAGCTGCAAAACGTGGGGCCAGGGCACTTCGTCGCCAGAACGACGCCCGGCAGCACGCAGTCGCGTTTTTAATTGATGACAGACAGGGTTTTTCAGGAGAGCAGCATGACAGAGATCATTTCCCGACACTGGCGGGCCGTTGCAGGCGTGGTTGTCGCGCTGAGCGCCCTCCCGGCGTTTGCCGCGAAAGATGTGGTGGTAGCGGTCGGTTCCAACTTCACCACCCTTGATCCCTATGACGCCAACGATACGCTCTCGCAGGCGGTGGCAAAATCCTTCTATCAGGGGCTATTTGGCCTCGATAAAGAGATGAAGCTGGTCAATGTACTGGCAGAGAGTTACACCGTCTCCGACGACGGGCTGGTCTACACCATCAAGCTGCGCAAAGGGGTGAAGTTCCAGGATGGGACCGATTTTAACGCCGAAGCGGTGAAAGCGAACCTCGATCGCGCCAGCAACCCGGCTAACAGCCTTAAGCGCTACAACCTCTATAAAAATATCGCCAGCACCGAGGCCGTCGATGAGAGCACGGTGAAGATCACCCTCAAGCAGCCCTTCTCGGCGTTTATCAATATTCTGGCCCATCCGGCATCGGCGATGATTTCACCGGCGGCGCTGAAAAAATATGGCAAAGAGATCGGTTTCCACCCGGTCGGCACTGGCCCCTATACGCTGGAAGCGTGGAACCAGACCGATTTTGTGAAGGTGAAAAAGTTTGCCGGTTACTGGCAGCAGGGCCTGCCGAAGCTGGACTCCATCACCTGGCGTCCGGTGGTGGATAACAACACCCGCGCGGCGATGTTGCAGACCGGCGAGGCGCAGTTCGCCTTCCCCATCCCTTATGAGCAGGCGGCGGTGCTGAAACGAAACAGTAAGCTGGAGCTGGTTGCCAGCCCGTCGATTATGCAGCGCTATATCAGCATGAACGTGACGCAAAAGCCGTTCGACAACCCGAAAGTGCGCGAGGCGATCAACTACGCCATTAACCGCCAGGCGTTGGTGAAAGTGGCGTTTGCCGGTTTCGCCACCCCGGCGACCGGCGTGTTGCCGCCGACCATTGCTTATTCACAGAGCTATCAACCCTGGCCGTACGATCCGGCTAAAGCGCGCGAGCTGCTGAAAGAGGCGGGTTATCCGCAGGGCTTCACTACTACGCTCTGGTCTTCCCATAATCACAGCACCGCGCAGAAGGTGTTGCAGTTCACGCAACAGCAGCTGGCGCAGGTGGGGATCAAAGTGCAGGTGACGGCGATGGATGCCGGGCAGCGGGCGGCGGAAGTGGAAGCGAAAGGGCAGAAGCAGAGCGGGGTGCGTATGTTCTATACCGGCTGGACCTCCTCGACCGGCGAAGCGGACTGGGCGCTCTCGCCGCTGTTTGCCTCATGGAACTGGCCGCCGACGCAGTTCAACACCGCCTTCTACAGCAACCCGCAGGTGGATAAGGATCTGGCCGACGCATTGAAAACCACCAGCACAGATGAAAAAGCGCGGCTCTATAAAGAGGCGCAGGATATCCTCTGGAAAGAGTCGCCGTGGGTGCCGCTGGTGGTTGAGAAGCTGGTTTCCGCTCATAACAAAAAGCTGACCGGTTTTTACATCATGCCGGATACCGGCTTTAGTTTTGATAACGCCGATTTGCAATAGATAACTCACGCCGCCTTGCTGAACTGGGGGCGGAGTGAGGGAAGATGAGATGCTGAATTATATTATTAAACGCTTGCTGGGCCTGATTCCGACGCTGCTGATTGTGGCCGTGCTGGTGTTTCTGTTTGTCCACCTGCTGCCGGGCGATCCGGCGCGCCTGATTGCCGGGCCGGAAGCGGATGCCGAGGTAATTGAGCTGGTGCGTCGACAGCTCGGGCTGGATCAGCCGCTGTGGTTGCAGTTCTGGCACTACGTCACCAGCGTGTTGCAGGGGGATTTCGGCGTGTCGATGGCGTCGCGCCGCCCGGTGGTGGAAGAGATTGCCAGCCGCTTTATGCCGACCTTCCTGCTCACCCTAACCAGCATGCTGTGGGCGATGCTGTTTGGGCTGGGCGCGGGCATCGCCGCCGCCGTGTGGCGTAACCGCTGGCCCGATCATCTGGGGATGGCGGTGGCGGTGATGGGGCTTTCGTTCCCGGCCTTTGCGCTCGGGATGCTGCTGATGCAGGTCTTCTCCGTTGAGCTGGGCTGGCTGCCAACCGTCGGTGCCGAGAGCTGGCAACACTATATTCTGCCGTCGCTGACCCTTGGCGCGGCGGTGGCAGCGGTGATGGCGCGCTTCACCCGCGCCTCGTTCGTCGAGGTGCTCAATGAGGACTATATGCGCACCGCGCGGGCAAAGGGCGTCAGCGAAAAGTGGGTGATCCTCAAGCACGGCCTGCGCAATGCTATGATCCCGGTGGTGACGATGATGGGGCTGCAGTTTGGCTTCCTGCTCGGCGGATCGATTGTGGTAGAGAAGGTCTTCAACTGGCCGGGGCTCGGGCGTTTGCTGGTCGACTCGGTGGAGATGCGCGACTACCCGGTGATTCAGGCGGAAGTGCTGCTCTTCTCGCTGGAGTTTATTCTTATCAACTTAGTGGTGGATGTTCTCTACGCCGCCCTAAATCCCGCTATCAGGTATAAGTAAGGATGCGATTGTTAAACTGGCGTCGACAGGCGATTTTAAATGCCATGCCCACGGTAAAACCGGGTCATGTGCGCACTCCATGGCATGAGTTCTGGCGGCGCTTCTGCCGTCAGCCCGTGGCCATGACCGCCGGGCTGTTTGTCCTGCTGCTGATCCTGCTGGCGGTGATTGCGCCGTGGATCGCCCCGTTTGATGCAGAGAACTACTTCGATTATGACCGGCTGAACGAGGGACCATCGCTGGTGCACTGGTTCGGCGTCGACTCGCTCGGGCGCGATATCTTTAGCCGCGTTCTGGTGGGTGCGCAGATCTCGCTGGCGGCGGGTGTTTTCGCGGTGCTGATTGGCGCGGCGATCGGCACGGTGCTGGGGCTGCTGGCGGGCTACTACGAAGGGTGGTGGGATCGCATCATTATGCGCATCTGCGATGTGCTGTTCGCCTTTCCCGGTATTTTGCTGGCGATTGCCGTGGTGGCGGTAATGGGCAGCGGCATGGCGAATGTGATTATCGCCGTGGCGGTCTTTTCCGTGCCGGCATTTGCCCGGCTGGTGCGCGGTAATACGCTGGTGCTGAAACAGCAAACCTTTATCGAGTCGGCGCGCAGCATCGGTGCCAGCGACGCGGTGATCCTCTTCCACCATATTCTGCCGGGTACGGTCTCCTCCATCGTGGTCTATTTCACCATGCGCATTGGCACCTCGATTATCTCAGCGGCCAGCCTCTCGTTCCTTGGCCTCGGCGCACAGCCACCGACGCCAGAGTGGGGCGCGATGCTTAATGAAGCCCGCGCGGATATGGTCATCGCTCCACATGTAGCGCTCTTCCCGTCGCTGGCGATTTTTGTCACGGTGCTGGCGTTTAATTTGCTGGGAGATGGGCTGCGCGACGCGCTGGACCCGAAAATTAAGGGGTGAGAAAAAGCGGGGTCTTAAACCAGCCCTGAGGGCTCAGCAGATGAGCCCTGAAAACTGGCGGAAGGTTGATACCTTCCGTTATTTCAATCTGAAACCGCGTTGTATTATCGTTTCGCGTAATTTGTCTCTGCCGCCTAAATAATCCATGCTGGTTGCGGACTCAACTACGGAGCCAGCCCAGGTTTTGTCGCTCATCTTCTGGCGGCAACGGAATGCCTGATAAGCGGTTTCATACCGTGCAAGATAGTCGCGATACCGATCCTGTTCGTATTGATTGTAATACAGCACCATTGGCTGAGCGGGTCGCGGCCGAATGCTGCTGGTCCTGCTCTCATCCGGCAATCCTACCGCCATACCAAAGGTGACAAAGCTGTACTCAGGCAGGTTTATTATTTCCGCGACCTCTTTTGCGATATTACGCATAACGCCGAGATAGACTATCCCCAGGCCGATAGATTCGGCTGCTATTGCCGCATTCTGCGCGGCAAGTGCGGCATCAATCGAAGCCATCAGGAAAGAGTCAAGGTAGTCGAATACAACCGGCGCTTTCCCCGCATCCTCTGTTAATCCGGCAGCGCGTGACAGATCCGCCACCCAGAGTAGCAATGCGGGAGCTTCCTCAATCCACGGAATACGATCCACAGGAACCGAACGGGCTACCGTGTCGGAAATCCGCTGTTTTAGCTGCGTGTCCGTGATGGCCACCAGGCTCCACTGGTTGAGAGCAGAGGAGTTCGATGCCGACTGCGCCGCAGCAACCATTGTCTCTATTGCGCCTTCCGGAAGCGGATGTGGCAGAAAGGTCCTGACCGATTTATGGCTCAGAAGGGCTTCAACCTGCGGAGTCCAGATTAGGTTGTCTGGTTTTTGTTGCTCTGTACCATATCGGGCCTCAAGTAATGCCTGCCGTTTTGCTTTAACTTCAGTCATGTTTGCTCTCCTTCAGTGCATTTGATGACCGCAGGATAGCTGGAGTGGCAAACGGGATAATCCCCTAATTTATGACTTCAGTTTTCATCTGTGTGTACAATCAGACGAGATAGTCTGGAGTATGACAATGGATCACCTGTTAGCTATACGCACATTTCAGCGCATCGTTGAGACGCGCTCTTTCACAAAGGCCGCAGCACACCTGAGTTTGCCGCGCTCCACTGTCAGTAAAAATCTCAAAGCGTTAGAAGCGCATCTGGGAACGAAACTCATCCAGCGCACCACCCGCTCTATCGCGTTAACGACTGAGGGCGCGGAGTATTACAGACGGATCAGCAAGCTCGTCACCCAACTTGATGAGACCGAAGGCGCAATGCGGGACATTGGTGCGGCTGCGAAAGGGAGGCTGCGAATCGACCTTCACTCCTCGCTGGCTAATTTTGTTCTTATGCCAGTGCTGGAAGAGTTTCGTGAACGCTATCCTCATATTCAGCTGGCGCTTGGGATCGGCGATCGTCCGGTTAATCTCATTGAAGAGGGCGTTGATTGTGCCATTCGCGCAGGGGAGCTGGCGGACTCTTCCTTGATTGCACGGACACTTTATAAAGATCGCTTAATCACCTGTGCAAGCCCTGGCTACCTTGAACAGTGTGGGGTGCCGAAAAACCTTTCTGACCTTGAGAATGGACACAACATCGTCGGATACTTTAGTGCCGCGACAGGTGAAGCCTGGCCTCTGCGTTTCCGCACCAGGGGAGAGGATAAGCAGTTAGGCGCTTTTGATATCTCCGCCAATGACAGTGCAGCGTTGATTAGCATGCTGGTACACGGCATGGGCATCGGACAAACTCATGCCTCCGTAGCCAGGCGCTTTATTGAATCAGGCGAGCTTGTTCCTGTTCTTGAAGAGCTAACACACAGGCAGTTTCCGGTCTCAATCATTTATCCCCCCGCCAGGCAGTTGAATGCTCGGGTGAGGATATTTATCGACTGGATGGTAGCCAGATTCTCTGAAAATAATTGAAAGCTTCAGGCTTGGGGAGAGCTAACTGACTGCGCTGGGGGGCTGCTTTGAGTGAGGAGCAGACGTTGAGGGCTATAAGAAGACTACTTAATGTTAGTCGGCTTCAACACAAGCGTGCCGTAGTGTGCTTCGCGGTGACAGTTCGGACAGAGTGCAATAGCATTTTCAACAGAGTCCTCTCCACCGTTAGCAAGCCACTCCACATGATGCACTTCAAGATATGGTCTACCATCTTCTCGCTTGAATGGTGCGTCACGTAGGCAGCTTTGACACTTACCTCCAGCTAAGGCTAATACCTCTGCTACAACGAGGGGATTACGCTTGAAGATATAGCTCTTTATAATGACCCTTTCTGGCGTGGTGTTGGCTGTAGCCAGCTTCTCTCTACGTTGTTCTGAGGTAAGTTGAGACGCTGTTTCTATGGCCTCTTCAAACTCACTTTTAACCGGACGTGTTAGCCATTTGCCGTCTGAAGTTTCATAGATTTCAAACACACCATGAAGTGCGGAATCATAGACCTCGAAAACGTTTCCGCGCTTGAAAAGTCGATCATATTCATGGTGGCGATGGGTGGCATCATCTGTTCGTCTGGCAGTCTTGTTAAAACTCCAGTGACCACGATTGCAGTTAACTGCGTTAACTATCAGATTCAAATAAGTATTGTCTTTGTAATGTGGGAATCTTTTCTTTAAAATTGCATCGACCTGAGCAGCCGTAGCCTTTCCAGCAAACTCGTTTTCCACTATCTCAGCGGTTGTTGTGCGGATTGGTTTATCACCATAAACATACTTACGAGCCATTTCTCTATTCCTTGAAAAGTTCTGGAAGGTGTTGCTGAAGCATAGGCGCGGTGAACATCTTTGACCTGCTCCCAGCAAACTAACATAGCATGATGTAAGCAAGTTCCGCTCTTGCCACAAAGCGGACTGATTCAGGAAGCGGGAGCCATCTTTTAGTAACAAATAGCTTTACCGTTCTGATACTGCTTATGTCAGTTTCAGAACGTTATTAAGTATCGGCAATATGCACTGCAAGCCCTTTCTGTCCCGGGGCAAGGTGATCGGACAGCACATGACGATCCGGGTAATCTCCCGCATTTTGCGCGCGGAAGGGAATCGGAATGTCGTTAAACAGCCCTGCCAGCCGGCTGCGCCAGTTGGCTTCCGCCTCAAATAAGGCCTCAGTGCCGATTCGCCCGCTACTATAAACAGCAAACGTGGGTAATACCTCCATTCCCGTGTAAAAAAGGGTTCCATGCGTGATGGGAAAGAGTAATTGCTCCAGCGGGCCATTAATGCCCCTTTGAGAATAATCACGTTCTGGACCACCAACCGAAACGGCCAGTAGCGCACGCTTACCTGTAAAAGCACCTTCTCCATAACGATGCGCATTGCCTTTATCCTTATACCCATATGCCAGGCCATACGCCCACACCCGCTCTATCCAGCCTTTCATAATTGCGGGCATGCTGAACCACCAGAGCGGAAAAAGAAAGATAACCGCATCGGCGGCCTGGACCTTGCGTTGTTCTTGTTCGACATCTGCTGTCTGTTGGCCGTGTGTAAAGGCGTGCTTCGACTCTTCAATAAAGGACAGGCGTTCAGTATTGATTCGATCAGGAAAGTCTTCGCCGTCAAATACTGCTTTCCACCCCATAGCATAAAGATCCGATTGAATAACGGTATGCCCCTGAGCCGTTAATAACTCCTGGGCAATATTGACAAGATGATGTGTTAATGACGTCTTTTCAGGCTGGGCATGGACAAGAAGAATATTCATATAAATAGTCCTTTTAAGTAAGTCCCGACACACTAGCCCCGCATCTGGTATAGTTAAAATGAATTTCTAAAATACCCGGTATTGAAATGATTAATACCTTAAGAAATATTGATTTAAATCTGTTGGTTACGCTTGATGCGCTTTTGTCAGAACATAGTGTTACGCGCGCCGCTGAACGCTTAAACCTGTCGCAGCCTACAGTCAGCGTGCAACTCGCCAGACTGAGGGAAATATTTGACGATCCTTTGCTCCTGCCAGGCCCGCGTGGTATGCGGCCCACGGCGCGCGCCGACGAGCTTCGTGAACCTCTGCAGCATGCATTAGCCGCTATCCAAAAAGTGATTGCTCCTTCAGGCACCTTCAACCCAGCGCTGGCAAATCAGCACTGGCATGTCGCTGCCTTTGATTATGGTGCAATGACTATCCTGGAGCCCGCCCTGGCAATGTTACGCAGTGCTGCACCAGCTACACGCATGGCAGTTGTACAAAGTCCTCCTTCACAAGTAGCAAGGAAAGCGGAACAAGGAGAGATCGATCTTGCTTTTATGACAAGTGATGAAGCACCAGTAAATTTACATCGCCGCACGTTGTTCACAGAACGTTATGTGCTTGCTGGACGCGCAGGGCATCCTCATTTTCATAGCCCACTTTCGCTCGAGCAGTTCTGTCAGCTTGAGCATGCCATTGTTTCACCGGAGGGGGCGGGATTTCATGGTGTGACAGATATCGCCCTTGCCGAAAGCGGGATGACGCGCCGTGTATCACTCTCTGTGCCAAATTTCCTGCTGCTTATTGCGGTCCTGAAGAGTACCGATCTGGTTGCAATGGTGCCGTGGCGGCTTGTGTGTGAAAACGATGCGCTGCAGGTCATTGAGTCACCTGTTGAGGTTCCGGGATTTGAGATGGTTATGCTCTGGCCCGAACGTGTTCACCGCGATCTCGCTCATCAGTGGCTACGTGAGCGCATCGCCTGTTCGATATAAATAGTGGGTCATTCTTAAGCACAAAAAACCCGGCGGGTGCCGGGTTTTTTTATCGCTTAAACGCGTGTGCCCCACAGGTCATACTCGTCGGCGTTCTCGACTTTCACGCGAACTATATCGCCTGGTTTGACGTTAGTGTCACCGTTCAGGTAGACCGCGCCGTCGATTTCCGGGGCATCGGCCATACTGCGGCCAATCGCGCCTTCTTCATCCACTTCATCGATCATCACCAGGATTTCGCGACCAATCTTCTCCTGCAAACGCTCGGCGGAGATGCGCTGTTGCAGCTGCATAAAGCGGTTCCAGCGCTCCTCTTTCACCTCTTCCGGCACCTGATCCGCCAGCTCATTGGCGGTGGCACCCTCAACCGGGCTGTATTTGAAGCAGCCGACGCGATCGAGGCGCGCTTCGGTCAGGAAGTCGAGCAGCATCTGGAAATCTTCTTCGGTCTCGCCGGGGAAGCCGACGATAAAGGTGGAGCGCAGCGTCAGCTCCGGGCAGATCTCGCGCCAGCGCTTGATGCGTGCCAGCTGGCGGTCGACCGCGCCAGGGCGCTTCATCAGCTTCAGAATGCGCGGGCTGGCGTGCTGCAACGGGATGTCGAGGTAGGGCAGAATTTTGCCTTCCGCCATCAGCGGGATCACGTCATCCACGTGCGGGTAGGGGTAAACGTAGTGCAGACGCGTCCAGACACCGAGTTTCGCCAGCTGTTCGCAAAGGCCAACCATGCTGGTTTTCACCGGCTCGCCGTTGTGAAAGCCCATGCGGTGCTTCACATCAACGCCGTAAGCGGAAGTATCCTGCGAAATCACCAGCAGCTCTTTAACGCCGGCATCGACCAGGCGTTTCGCCTCGGAGAGCACGTCGCCAATCGGGCGGCTTACCAGATCGCCACGCATCGACGGAATGATGCAGAAGGTGCAGCGGTGGTTACAGCCTTCGGAAATTTTCAGGTAAGCATAGTGGCGCGGCGTCAGTTTCACGCCCTGTTCCGGCACCAGGCTTAAGAAGGGGTTGTGCTGCGGTTTCGGCACATAGTGATGAACATGGGCGAGAACCTGCTCATAGCTGTGCGGGCCGGTGATCTCCAGCACCTTCGGGTGCACTTCGCGGATCTGATCCTCTTTCGCGCCCAGACAGCCGGTGACAATCACTTTACCGTTTTCATTCAGCGCTTCGCCGATCGCTTCCAGCGACTCCTGCACGGCGCTGTCGATAAAACCGCAGGTATTGACGATCACCATATCGGCATCATCGTAACTCGGGACAACATCGTAACCTTCGGTACGCAGCTCCGTAAGGATGCGTTCGGAGTCGACGAGATTTTTTGGGCAGCCAAGAGAGACAAAGCCGATTTTCGGCTGCAGGTTCACATTGCTCATAGTTCAAAAAGTAATCAGTTATAGGATCTTAGGCGAGGGATTGTACAGAGTTCCGGGCGGGATTTATAGCGGATTATCAGCACAGCGGCATCGCGTGCGGTAAGTTATTTTGCTTCTTTATAGATTGCTGGCTGCGTGTGTGCAGTATGGCTTTAGTCAGGATCAAGAATCTCCTGCACCCACTCATCCCAGCATGCACAGCCAAGATGTGTAACCACCGCGTTTTCATTGGTCTCCAGCCACCACTTTTTAACGGTGGCATACTCCTCAGGAGTCAGCGCAAAGGGGCGCCAGGTGCCCATGCGGCAATCCTGGTCGCAGGGATCGTTGCCCCGTAACAAGAAGTCGTTCAGAAAGGCCAGCGGCGGAAAGTAACCGCTGCAATCAATAATGCTGAAAATGCCATACGGCACGTGGATATTTGCCGTAAGAATACGTATCGCTTCCGCGCTTTGGTTCATTTTACTGCTCCGCGACATCGGTGCGATCACCGCGCGGCGTCGGGTGAGAGAAGACGATAAACTCAACCGCCGCATCGGAATCATTGCGCGCCTGATGTTTCGCTAATGGCGGGATCTCAATCCCTTGCTGGGCGGCAATGTGCTGCTTTTCGCCTTCCAGCTCCATCGTCAGCACGCCGCTGAGCACAAAGAAAAATTGCCGCGAGACGGAGTGATAATGGCGCTGCTCCTGCGTTCCGGCGGGCATTTTCTCATGGATGATCATCATCTCTGGCCGCTTCACCAGGTACCAGCCGTCGCACCCCTCGCCCCAGTGATAATGCTCGGCATTCTCTTTGGAAATCATTTACTTCTCCTGGTGTACACCTCTTTCCCTACCGTTATACCCATCATCGACGCGCGGCATAACCTGCCTGAATTAGCGGGCGCACTTTCTCGAGCTAATCACGCAGAGGATCACGCCCAGCGTCACCAGTAACATCAGCGGGCTGACACGCTCGTTGAGCAGCAGGGCGGAGAGGGCAAGGCCGAAAAAGGGCTGCAACAGCTGTAGCTGGCCGACGGCGGCAATCCCGCCGCGGGCCAGGCCGTTGTACCAGAAGATAAAACCAATCAGCATGCTGAAGAGCGAGACGTAGCCCAGTGCGCCCCAGGCTTGCGCGCTGATATCAACAAGCGTTGCGGGTTGCGTCAGCCAGGCGGCGGGCAGCATCACCGGAAGCGACAGGATCAGCGCCCAGCAGATCACCTGCCAGCCGCCGAGCGTGCGGGTTAAGGCTGCTCCTTCGGCATAGCCCAGCCCGCACACTATCACTGCCGCCAGCATCAGCAGATCGCCGGTCAGCGAAACGGCGTGGCTCTGCGTCAGTGCGAAGGCCACCACCAGCAGGCTGCCAAGCAGTGAGAAGAGCCAGAAGGCGCGCTTTGGCCGCTCGCCGCCGCGCAGCAGCGCAAAAATCGCCGTGCAGAGCGGCAGAAGGCCGAGAAAGACAATCGAGTGGGCGGACGTGACGTGCTGTAGCGCCAGCGCGGTCAGAAGCGGAAAACCAATCACCACGCCGCCGGAGACGATCAGCAGCGAGAAAAGCTGCGCGCGCTGCGGGCGCGGTTCGCGCAAGGCGCAAACAAGAACGATCGCCAGCAACCCGGCGAGCGAGGCGCGCAGAAAGGTGAGGAAAAAGGGCGACATCTCCAGCACGGCGATGCGCGTCGCGGGTAACGAGCCGCTGAAAATCACTACCCCCAGCAGGCCGTTGAGCCAGCCTGCCAGCGCGGGATGCGCCGGTTTGTTTAGCGCGGAATTCGCCATCTTGACCTCGTTATCACTGATTAGTGGGAGCTTGAGCATTGATGGGCTGAATGGTAGGTTGAGCTACTTACGACAATCAAATTATTGTCATGGATACATTTGATGAAAGCGCGCTACAAACAGCTGGTTGATCGCTTCGCTGTGCAGATCCGTACCGGCGAACTGCCGCCCGGCACGCGTTTACCGACGCACCGCTGCCTCGCCGGGCAGGAGCATATTTCGCTGGCGACCGCCACCCGCGTCTATCGTGAGCTGGAGGCGATGGGGCTGGTCAGTGGTGAAACCGGCCGCGGCACCTTTGTCAGAGAGATTGCCCTTCCTCCCGGTCACGGCATCGATCAGCTTGCCGTCGCCAGCGACGTGCTGGATCTCAACTTCAATTACCCGGCGGTGAGCGGGCAGGGCGAGTTGCTGCGCGAGGCCCTCAAACGCACGGCAGTGGAGGGCAATATTGAGGCGCATCTGCGTTATCAGCCTCATGGCGGGCGCATCACCGAACGAGAGGTCTTCGCCACGCACTTCACGCAGGGCGCGTTTCGCCCGGCGGCTGAAAATCTGCTGCTGGTGAATGGCGCGCAGCACGGCTTGACCATTACGGTCATGGGGCTGCTGAAACCAGGCGATGTGGTGGCGGTGGACGCGCTGACCTATCCCGGTTTTAAGGCGCTGGCCGCGCTTTATCATCTGGAGCTGGTGGCCATTCCGGCAGCGCAGGATGGCCCGGATCTGGCCGCATTGCGCCAGCTCTGCCAGCAGCGGCGTATTCGCGCGGTGTATACCATGCCGACAATGCATAACCCGCTGGGCTGGGTGATGAACAGCCCGTCGCGCAAAACGCTGGCCGATATTGCGCGCGCTCACGATCTGCTAATCATTGAAGATGCCGCCTACGCCTGGCTGGTTCGCCGCGCACCGCCGCCGCTCGCCTGTTTTGCGCCGGAAAGAACGGTTTATGTCAGCGGATTTTCAAAAAATGTAGCGACCGGCCTGCGGGTCGGAGTGGTGATCTCCCCGCCTGCGCTGCGGCCTGCGCTGGAACGAGCCATCCGCGCTACGACGTGGAACGCGCCGTCGCTCATGACTTCGCTGGTCAGTCACTGGATAGAGGAGGGGACGGTGGCCGAGCTCGAAAAGCGCAAGCGGGAAGATGCCCGGCTGCGCCAGCGAATTCTGCAAGAAACACTGGCCGGTCTGCCATGCGTGACCCACCCCGACTCTTATTTTGCCTGGCTGCCGCTCTCTGAAGAGTCGCGCGCCGATCGGGTAGTCAAGCAGTTGATGGATAGCAATATCTCCCTCTCAACCGCTGAGCCCTTCTGCACCGCGCAATCGACGCCGCAGGCGCTGCGCGTAGCCCTCGCATCGGTCGCTGTCGACACCCTGCGCGGAGCGCTGCTGATTATCCGCGAAGCAATAGAGTATGAAGCGAGCCGCTAGCGGCGACTCTCCTCCAGCCAGCGCATCAGCGCGTTAAGCCGGGCGGTGAAGTGTGCCGTATCATCTTCTGGCGTATGGCACTGTTGCAGCAGCCAACCGATGGCCTGTTGCTGCTGTGGAAAGCGTCGCACAACCCGGCTGGCATACTCCTCCAGCGTCTCGGGCCAGTCGTTATCCTCATCGCTACGTAACAGATTGGTTGCGCGCAGCAGTTTACGCGCCGCCGCCCGCTGAAGCAGCCGTGCATCGCTCGCCTCGGCCAGTTGCTGAAGGTAGCCTTGCAGGACGGGAGTAAAATCGCCGTTTACCGCGACGGCAATCTCGCGCGAGGGGGTAAAAGGTGAAAAACGGCTCGCGAGATCCTCGCCCGCCACGCAGCGGCAGTGGTGCTTAAGCCAGTAACCCCAGCTGAACCGGTTTTCGTCGGCCAGCGCCTCTGCCAGCGTGCCGCAATCAAAATCGACTTTGCTGATAACCGGATGCTGCGTCTGCATATGCTCCGCAATCGCCCGAAGGCTATCGCGTTCCGCCGCGTTCAGCGCGCATTGGGTAATCAGGCAGACGTCGAGATCCGATACACCCGCCACAGCTGTACCTTTCGCCACGCTGCCGTAGATGTAAATGCTGTGCACCTGCGCGCCGAGCCTTGCGTGGAGCAGCTCGATCACCTCATCGACCACCGGGCGAAACGCCGGTTGCAGCGGGGTGTCGGGTAAACAGGCGATAAAGCCGTCGGCATCAACCATCGAAAGCGCCTCCGCTACAGCACGCTGATTTGCAATTGTTTGAACAGCGCGCTCATCTTCTCATTGAGCGGCTCATCGACCAGCAGCGTGCTGGCGAGCGTCAGATCGCCAATGCCAAAGGCCGAGGCGGAGTTGATCTTCTCCGGCGACGCCAGCACCACGGTTTCCGCCGCGCGCTCCGAAAGTGCGCGCTTCACGCAGGCCTCTTCATAGTTGCCGGTGGTAAAGCCTGCCTGCTCATGCACGCCGGTGACGCCCATAAAAAAGAGGTCAGCATTGATGCGGCGAATGGACTCAATCATCGATGCGCCCACGGTGACCATCGAGTGTTTATATAACTGCCCGCCGATAACGATCACGTCCACATTTGGCAGGTTAATCAATCCGGCGGCGATGGTCGGGCTGTGGGTGACTACGGTAAAGGCCAGATCCGGCGGCAGCAGGGTGATCATCTCTTCCGAGGTGGTGCCGCCGTCGATGATGACGATATTGCCCGGCTGAATAAGATTGACAGCTTTCTGCGCAATGACGCGTTTTGCATGAATGTTCACGCTTTTGCGTACTTCAAATGGCGCAATCGCCGCCGACACCGCCAGCGCGCCGCCGTGCACCCGTTGCAGCAGGCCATCTGCCGCTAACTCCCTTAAATCCCGGCGAATAGAGTCTTCAGAGATAGCAAAGTGCTGGCTTAAGTCGCGGGACAAGACCTGCTTATCACGCGCCAGCATCTCAAGTATCTTCTGCTTACGTTGACTGGATAACACGTTTTCCCCTTACACGATTGATCTTGATCTTGCACGATTATGCATGTTAGCGTGCCGGTTGTCAGCCTGACGATCCTAATTTTACGCAGTTTACAGGGGAAACTATGCACGCCATGCTTATTTTAATTGCCGGACCCGTACGCAGCGGCACCAACGGTGATGATGCGTTAATCAAACAGAATCTCGATGCCATGACGCGGGTTGCCGCAGAGGTGTTCGAAAAGGGCCATACGCCGGTGATTGGCGAGTGGCTGGCGATGCCGCTGGCGGAATCGGCCGGGTCGAAGAAGATTGGCGATGAGATTAGCCAGGTCTTTTTGTACCCCGTCGCCCACCGCCTGATTCAACACTGTGATGCCATTTTACGCCTGCCCGGCGACTCGGCGGGGGCCGATAACGATGTGCGCATCGGGCTCGAGCGGGGCCTTACGATTTACGGCGCCGTTGATGAGATCCCCGACTGCGCCGCGCGGGAGTCATCTCTGGCTTAACGAAACGGGATGTAATGGAAATCAACATCATGGGGTTTATCCCCGTGCTTCTACCCGTCGCGCTCTCTCCGGGCGCGAGTTTTACGCTGGCGATGAACAGCGCGCTGGCCGGCGGGCGGGGCGGGTTGCTGCGCACACTGGCGGGCACCGCGCTCGGCATCTACACCCACGCGCTGCTGATTGGCCTTGGCGTGACGGCGATGCTCGTCTCCTCTCCCGCGCTGTTTAACGTCCTGAAGTATGCGGGGGCGGCGTATCTGATGTGGCTTGGCGTACAGTTGATCCGCAGCGGGTTAACGACGAGTGAGATGACGCTACGCGCGGACGGACCGACGGTGACGCTGAAAGAGGCGTGGCTGGCGAACGTGCTCAACCCGAAAGCGATCGTTTTTTATCTCACCGTAGTGTCGCAATTTGCCGGTAGCCGCGGCGACGTCAGCCACTATCTGCTGCTGGCAACGGTGCATGTGCTGGTGATGGGCGCATGGCTGATTGCCCTGAGCAACGTGCTGGTCTTCTCGGCGAAAAAAGCCAATCCGGCACGGCTCAAAAAAGGGGTGAATGTGGTGGGCGGCGCGCTGTTACTCATCTTCTCCGCCCTGTCACTGCTGCACTAAACGTAGAGCTTCTGTTCAAAATGCGCCCCGGCAGGGCAGATTTTGGTAGGGTGCAAAGCGGCTTCGCAGCCTTATGGCCAGGCCGCTTTCCGGTATGATGGCAAAGACTTTTACCTCGCCAGCAGGAGAGCGGATGAAGACCTTAACTGAACTTATCGATGTGCACGATCCCGGCTGGGCGGTGGTGCAGGAGTGGCTTAACGCGGCCAGCAACCCTTACGAGGTGCTGGCGAAAGAGGAGGGCAACGCTGAACAGGCGCTGCTGCAATTACAGGTTACCACCCGCTCCCCGCTGGGGGCGCTGGTGTATGAAACCGGCGGGTTGCTGATTGATGATGGCTGGCTGCGTATTCTCGGCTCCGGCAGCGCGCGGCTGGCGCGCGACCCGATGAGCTGGACGCAAACGGCGACAGACGCGGGATCTTTCGGTGCCTTGCTAATTGCAGATGATGCGTCGGGCGGCTTTTTTGCCCTCAACGGCGGCGGGCTTGGAGAGGATATCGGCAACGTCTACTACTTCGCGCCGGATGCGCTGGCCTGGGAAGGGCTGGAAGTGGGCTACTCTGCGTTTGTCGAGTGGGCGCTGTGCGGCGATCTGGCGCTCTTCTACCAGACGGTGCGCTGGGCCAACTGGCGGGAAGAGATGCGTGACCTCGGCGGCGAGCAGGTTTACGCCTTCTTTCCCTTTCTCTGGACCGAGCCGCAGTTGCCGGTGGATGAACGCAAGCGCACGGTGACGCCGATTGAGGAGCAGTGGCGGCTCGCGCAGGAGCTGGCTGAGTCTATCTCTAAGTCGTAAAGGGGCAGAGCAGCGGCACCCGCTGCCGCTTCTCTGTTGCAATCAATAATGATTCCCATTAACGTCTTCCTCCTGATGTTATCTTCAGCCCGCGCGGCTGATGTACAGGGAGAAGGGGTTTATGCTTTATCGTTTTCACGCCGTGCGCCTGGCGGCGCTGTTTCTGCTGCTTGCATGGCAAACAAGTTATGCAAGGCCGGATATGGCGCCGCTCGGGCCGAACATCGCCGATCGCGGCTCTGCTTACTATCACTTCACGCAAAAGCAGTTCGATTCCCGGGATGGCAAACGCCACTACAAAGTCTGGACAGGCGTACCCAAAAAAAGCGCGCCGCCCGGCGGTTTTCCGGTGCTCTATATGCTGGATGGCAACGCGGCGATGGATAAGCTTTCCGAGGCGTTTTTACAAAAACTCTTCGCTGCCAACCCGCCGGTGCTGGTGGCGGTCGGGTATCAAACCGATCTGCCATTCGATCTCGATAGCCGGGCGTATGATTACACGCCGCCGGGCACCGCCATGCAGCAACTGCGCGGCAGAGTGGGCGGTGGCAGTGCAGCGTTTCGCCAGTTGCTGGAGGAGACCATCGCGCCAGCCGTCGAAAAGGGGATTGCCATTAACCCGGCGCAGCGCGGGCTGTGGGGGCACTCCTACGGTGGGCTTTTCGTGCTGGAGAGCTGGCTCACTTCCTCCTTTTTCACCACCACTTTTTCCGCCGTGCCTTCGCTGGCGCGCAATGATTTTCAGTTGCTGAAAACGATGGAAGCGGTCTCGCCGCAGCAGGCAGCGGGTAAGCACCTTTATCTGATGGAAGGAGATGGGGATCGCCGCGCGCAGGATGAGAACAGCGAGTCTGGCGTGCTGCCGCGCGTGCGCAGCACACTTGCGCAGCTTAATCAGCATGGCGTCTCCGCCACCTACCGCTTATTCCCCGGCCTGACGCACGGGGCGATGTTCACCGCCTCGCTACAGGCGGCGTTACTCCAGCTTTCACAAGCGGAGAAATAGCCGCTCTGATTATGCCGCCGGGTGATCGCGCCCGGCGGCAGTGAACGTTACCGATGACCAGTAGCCGTTTCCGGTGTGCTCGCTTTTTACCCAGCCCGCCTTTTCCAGTTCACGCGCAATCAGCCGGTTGATTACGCCGTGCCCCATGCCGATCACGCGTTTATGCTGCTGCGCCTGAGCGATCAGCGTAAGCGCCATTTTCTCTGCCCGCTGCATCGTCTGCTTTTTGGATTCCGGCCCGGCCAGCGCGCCGCTGAGCCAGCAGAGGCGAAACAGCACCAGCCACGTCTGCGGTGAGAGGCGAAGAAAGGGGAGGTTGAATACCGGCAAGGGTGCTTCGCGCAGATCGTCGGCAATCAGATCGGGGGTGAGGTTCATCGCCTGTAGCGATGCGCGGGCGCGCGGCAGCGGGCTGCTGATCACAAAAGCGCTCCGTTTATCCGCCAGAAGGGCGTGGCAATTGGGTTCGGGGATGATGCCGGACGCATCATAGCCTGCAATCCAGCCGGGCATGTCCGTGGCTTTTACCCGTGCGGAACCCTGCTGAGCGCTGAATTCAGGCTCGCCATGACGTACTAAAACAATCTCCATTACACGCTCCTGTGCGCTTTAGCCCTGTGCTTCCCGGTAATTAGCTTCCATCTCATCCAGCGCGGCCTGGTTCTCCAGCCCCCACTGGTACATCTGCTCAATCGGCCCGGCGAAGGTTTTGCCCAGCGGCGTGAGGCGGTAATCGACTTTCGGCGGGACAACGTCATAAACGTGGCGGGCGATCAGGCCGCGCTGCTCCAGCTCTTTTAGCGTCTGGAAGAGCATTTTTTTGGAGATCCCCTGCAAGCTGCGCTGCAACTCGCCGGTGCGGGCGCGCTCATCAGGCCAGTGGTAGAGCGCGTGCAGCACCATCGTGCTCCATTTGACGGAGAAGAGATCCATCAGGCGGCGCGGCGGCGAATCCGCGTAGAAAAAGAGTTTGCCGTCAACCCAGGCTGGCATAAGAAGCCCTCATCTGTGGTCACCAAATGGTAACTACTATCAATTGTGAACCTTGCGGACTATAGTCTGCCGCCTTCACGTTATTAACGCCAGCCCAACCTGGAGGCCTTATGAAAATCAATGCACTGGTCGCGGTCGATGCCGCAAAACCGCTGACATCCGGCGACATTACGCTTCGCCCGCTGCAAAACCAGGATGTGAAAATCGACATTCTTTACTGCGGCGTCTGCCACTCGGATCTGCATATGGCGCGCAACGAGTGGGCGGTAAGCCGCTATCCGCTGGTACCGGGACATGAAATTGTTGGCCGCGTCAGCGCCACCGGCGCGGGCGTGTCGGCCTTCCAGGTTGGCGATATTGTTGGCGTCGGGGTAATGGTCGACTCCTGCCGCGAATGCCACTTCTGCAAACAGCATGAAGAGCAGTATTGCGAAGCGGGCTTTACCGCCACCTATAACGGGATTGATAAATACACCGGCGACAGCACCTGGGGCGGTTACGCCGAGAGCGTGATTGTCGATCAGGATTTTGTTGTCTCGGTGCCGCAAAACCTGCCGCTGGCGGGCGTTGCGCCGCTGCTCTGCGCAGGCGTTACCGTCTGGTCACCGCTGCGCCACTTCAATGTTAAAGCGGGTGATGCGGTGGGCGTTGTCGGCCTTGGCGGGTTAGGGCATATGGCGGTTAAGCTGGCGAGCGCGATGGGCGCCGAGGTAACGCTGTTTACCACCTCGCCGGAGAAGGGCGAAGATGCCCGTCGTCTTGGTGCAAAACGCGTAGTTGTTTCGCGCGATGCGGCGCAAATGGCCGCCTGCCAAACTTCGCTGGACTTTATTATCGACTGCGTCGCGGCACCGCACGATCTCGACCCCTACCTGGCGACGCTGAAAACCAACGGTCGCCTGGTGCTGGTAGGTATTCCCGATCAGCCCCATGCCTCACCCAATATCACGCCGATGGTCTTTCGCCGCCTGAGCATCAGCGGCTCGTCAATCGGCAGCATCCGCGAGACGCAGGAGATGCTCAATTTCTGCGGCCAGCACGGCATTACGGCAGATGTGGAGATGATTGGCGGTGAAGCGATCGAAAGCGCTTTCGCCCGCATGCTGAAAGGCGATGTGAAATACCGCTTTGTTATCGATATGCAGGCTACGCGCTGGTAAACCACCAGCCTTACACAAGCGCGACGTGCTCCTGCGGCACCCAGCCGAGGTCGCCGTCCGCTTTTTCTGCCAGATACCAGCCGTTAAGGCTCTGATGCACCGTAAGTTGCTCGCCGCTTTGCACGGTCAGTTCGTGTGCGCAGTAGGCCTGCTGGCAGATCCCTTCATGGGCGCTGACTGGCGTAAAGAGCTGCTGCGGTGCCCAGCCCGCTTTTCCCGAATCTAACGTCACCCAAATCCAGCCGCGCCATTGCAGATCGCAGTGGCTAATTTGTGCTCTTTCCCCCTCGCGGATAGTCAGCGGATCGGGATAGGCCGATTGATAGTCACGAATGACATTTACGGTGTTTTTTACCGGGTAAGAGACTGCTTTCATTCTCCTTATCTCCTGACGTCGCGAAGCGCTTTTTTAACAAGCGAAACGGCAGCCCAGCCCAGAGCTGGCGCGGCCTGTGTAAAAGATCGTCAAAAGGAGAATATTATTGACCAAACCCATGCTTTTGGTCAAAAAGCGGCCATACTATTGATCTGCCCAATGGCTGACAAGGGAGGTAAAAGTATGACCGCTGATGAACTCGCTCGTCGTTTATTAATGAAGTTGATGACTGCCAGAACAGACCTTGCGGCCTATATCCAGATGCGCAAAGCGAAAGGGTATATGTCGGTCAACGAAAACGATCGTCTGCGTGAGATGTTTTTTGCCCTGGCGCTGGAGATCCGCGATAAAAGCGAAAGATTGCAAGAGATACAGGATCGCGATACGCGCAGCGCCATGTACAGTGCCGAAGAGGCGCTCTCTTCCGCCGCCGTTTCACTGATGAGCGGGCGAAGAGATTGCGCCAACTTTATCTCGGTAAACGTCGATAAGCTGGAGCGTTCGCTCAATATCCTCGATTACAGCATTCAATACCTGAATGAGCACTCTCCGCTTGCTGAAGCCTGAAGCCTGAAGCGCTTCCACACCCTGACCATAAGGGGAGCCCGCTCCCCTTTATGCTTAAGCTTTTGTAAAAGCAAACCCAGCCGAGAAATCGATGGCTAACCTTTATCCAGGCTTACCGCTTAATAAAGGAGTGCCGTATGCGCCATCTTCCTCTGTCATTACTGTTTCTCTCAACATCTGTGCTCGCTGCTCCGGCTGCGGTCAACGTCGATGTCCTGCAAACAAAACTCGATCACCCCTG
Organism: Kosakonia sp. CCTCC M2018092; assembly: GCF_003864115.1. Lineage (NCBI taxonomy): Bacteria > Pseudomonadati > Pseudomonadota > Gammaproteobacteria > Enterobacterales > Enterobacteriaceae > Kosakonia > Kosakonia sp. CCTCC M2018092. The sequence continues at coordinate 3,144,410 of NZ_CP034225.1, read as the reverse complement.
GGCGCTGGCCTTTCTACCCGATGACGGCGGAATGCTGATCACCCTGCGCGGCGGCGAGTTGCGCCACTGGCAGGCGGGTAAGGGGCTTTCCGATCCGATAAGCGGTGTGCCAAAAGTGTGGGCGCAGGGTCAGGGGGGATTGCTTGATGTGGCGCTGGCACCCGATTTCGCCTCATCAAGGCGCGTATGGCTGAGCTATGCCGAAGCGGGGCAGGATGGCAAAGCGGGTACCGCCGTCGGCTTTGGTCGCCTGAGTGACGATGGTAAACAGCTGGAGCACTTCCAGACCGTTTTCCGCCAGCAGCCAAAACTCTCGACCGGTAACCATTTTGGCGGTCGCATGGTGTTTGATGGCAAAGGCTATCTGTGGATAGCGCTGGGGGAAAACAATCAGCGCCCGACGGCGCAGGATCTGGATAAGTTGCAGGGCAAGCTGGTGCGGCTGACGGATCAGGGTAAGGTGCCGGAGGATAACCCGTTTGCAGGCAAACAGGGTGCGCGGCCGGAGATCTGGTCTTACGGCATCCGCAACCCGCAGGGTATGGCGATCAACCCGTGGAGCCAGGCGCTGTGGCTGAATGAGCATGGCCCGCGCGGCGGGGATGAGATCAACGTGCCTGAAAAAGGTAAAAATTACGGCTGGCCGATTGCCACCTGGGGGATCAACTACAGCGGGATGAAGATCCCGGAAGCGAAGGGCGGCATTGTCGAGGGAACCGAGCAGCCAATTTTCTACTGGAAGGAGTCCCCGGCGGTCAGCGGCATGGCTTTTTATAATGCGGACGCCTTTAAGCAGTGGCAGAACAAGCTCTTTATTGGCGCGCTGAAGGATAAGAATGTCATTGTAATGAGCGTCGATGGCAACAAGGTGAGCGAAGATGGCCGCATTCTTGGCGATCGTAATCACCGTATCCGCGACGTGCGCGTCGGGCCGGATGGGTATTTGTACGTCTTAACCGATGAGAGCAACGGCGAGTTGTGGAAGGTGAGTCCGGCATCGTAATCGCGGCGTGTTATTGCCGGATGGCGGCTGCGCCTTATCCGGCCTACGCGATCGCAATCACCGTATCCGCGATGTGCGCGTTGGCCCGGATGGGTATTTGTACGTCTTAACCGATGAGAGCAACGGCGAGTTGTGGAAGGTGAGTCCGGCATCGTAATCGCGGTTTGTTTTGCCGGATGGCGGCTGCGCCTTATCCGGCCTACGCGATCGCAATCACCGTATTCGCGACGTGCGCGTCGGCCCGGATGGGTATTTGTACGTCTTAACCGATGAGAGCAACGGCGAGTTGTGGAAGGTGAGTCCGGCATCGTAATCGCGGCGTGTTATTGCCGGATGGCGGCTGCGCCTTATCCGGCCTACGCAATCGCAATACCCGTATTCGCGATGTGCGCGTCGGCCCGGATGGGTATTTGTACGTCTTAACCGACGAGAGCAACGGCGAGTTGTGGAAGGTGAGTCCGGCATCGTAATCGCGCCGGGTGAGTGCCGGATGGCGCGCAGTTATCCGGTACAGGCAGGTGCGGTTTGTCTTGCCGGATGGCGCTAATGCTTATCCGGCCTACAAAAGCATGGTGCACGCGTAGGCCGGATAAGGCGGAGCCGCCATCCGGCAATCAAGCCATCACGTTACCGGGATCATCACGTTATGGCGAAACGCCGGGCGCTCGCAGAGCTGCGCGTACCAGCGCTGCAAATGCGGGTGCGTGGCCCAGCTCAGGCCAGGAATATTAAACAGGTTATAGATAAACGGTGCGACGGCGATATCGCCACAGCCAAACGCTTCGCCCGAAAGCCACGGCGTATTTGCCAGTTCATTATCAAGCAGCTGTAACGCGCCATCGAGTGCCTCTTTTGACGACGCAATCACCGCCTGATCGCGCTTTTCTGGTGCTGTTCGCACCAGATTCATCAACAGCGGGCTATGTTTGGGAGCCAGCATACTCAGCGCCCAGTCCATCCACTTGTCACCCTGCGCCCGCTCGGCAGGCGACTCCAGCCACAGGCGGCTCTGACCATACTGCGCGACCAGATAGCGAACAATGGTGTTCGATTCCCACAGCACGGCACCGGTTTCGTCGTCGCGTAACAGCGGCACCAGCCCGTTAGGGTTCATCGCCAGATATTCAGGATCGTGATTAATGCCAAACTCCCGGCCCGCCAGAATTTGCTCATACGGCAACTCCAGTTCATCCAGCAGCCAGCGCACTTTTTTGACATTCGTCGAATTATTCCGTCCCCACAGCGTGATCATTTTTACCCCCGTGCAAAAGTATGTTTCAGTGAATCTATCGTGGGCGAAACTTAACGTTCTGGCAACGACTTAGAAAAATAATGCACAACAGGCGCGCAACAGGCTGTTATTGCGTAAACTTTAAAAACTTTACCCAGTAGCGGTTTTTTTCGTTTCGTTTGTGCGTTATTACTCACCGTTTGTTACGGCACGGTGATGTGACGTTTTATTGAAAGGATACTCGGGTGGCTTATATGACGCAGTTCTCTCTATCCCTTCGCAGCCTGGCAGCAGGCTCCGCGTTGTTGTTTCTCTTCTCCCCTTCGTTATATGCAGTAGAACAAACGCCTGCTGCGCCGCCGGTCGATGCCCGTGCGTGGATCCTGATGGATTACGCCAGCGGCAAAGTGCTGGCCGAGGGCAACGCCGATGAAAAACTCGATCCTGCCAGCCTGACCAAACTGATGACCAGCTATGTGGTCGGCCAGGCGTTGAAAGCGGGAAAAATTCACCTTACCGATACCGTCACCGTTGGCAAAGATGCATGGGCGACGGGCAACCCGGCGCTGCGTGGCTCGTCGCTGATGTTCCTGAAGCCGGGCGACCATGTATCGGTAGAGGACCTGAATAAAGGGGTCATTATTCAGTCCGGCAATGATGCCAGCATCGCTATCGCCGATTATGTTGCGGGTAGCCAGGACTCCTTCGTCAGCCTGATGAACAGCTATGCGCAAAAGCTCGGGCTGACCAATACCACGTTTAAAACCGTGCACGGGCTTGATGCGCCGGGGCAGTTCAGCACCGCGCGCGATATGGCGCTGCTCGGCAAAGCGCTGATCCACGACGTGCCGGACGAGTACGCGATCCATAAAGAGAAAGAGTTCACCTTCAATAAAATCCGCCAGCCCAACCGCAACCGGCTGCTGTGGAGCACCAGCATGAACGTGGACGGCATGAAAACCGGCACCACCGAAGGGGCTGGCTACAACCTCGTTGCCTCAGCAACGCAGGGCGACATGCGCCTGATCTCCGTGGTGCTGGGGGCGAAAACCGACCGCATCCGCTTTAACGAGTCAGAGAAACTGCTCACCTGGGGTTTCCGCTTTTTTGAAACGGTAACGCCGGTGAAACCTGACGCCACCTTTGTCAGCCAGCGCGTCTGGTTTGGCGACAGCAGCGAAGTGAAGCTTGGCGCAGGCGAGGCGGGATCGATCACCATTCCCAAAGGGCAGTTTAAAAACCTGAAAGCGAGCTTTACCCTCAACCAGCCGGAGCTTGAAGCGCCGCTGAAGAAGGGCCAGGTGGTGGGCACCATCAACTTCCAGCTCAATGATAAAACCATTGAGCAGCGCCCGCTGGTGGTGATGGAAGCGGTGAATGAAGCGGGCTTCGTTGGCCGGATGTGGGATTTTGTCCTGCTGAAGTTCCACCAGTGGTTTGGCAGCTGGTTCTCATAGCCGCAGGTGACCGTGCCCGGCGGGCGCGGTCAGTAGAGAAGGGTGATCTGCTCTTTTTTCGCTGCGCTGACCAGACCATCATCGGGTCGGCGGTCGCTGACAATCACATCGAAACGGTTTAACGCGCCCATGCAGGCCGGGCGCACTTTGCCAAATTTGCTGTGATCGACCACCAGCACGTGACGTTGCGCGCTGTTCATCGCCCAGTGTTTTACCGGCAGCTCTTCAAGGTTAAAGCAGGTTGCGCCCTGTTCCGTGTGCACGCCCGCCGCCGAGTAGAAGGCGATGTCCGGGCGCAGGTTGCTCAGGGTTTCGTTAAAGTTCAGCGGCTTAAAAATGGCGTTGCTGGCGTGAAATTCGCCGCCGCTGAGAATGGCGCGGCATAACGGTTTCTCCTGGAGTGCCAGAAAGGTGTTCAGCGAGTAGCAGACGGCGGTGAAGGGCAGATCCTGAGGCAGTGCATCAATAATCCACGGCGTGGTGGTGCCGCAGTCAAAAAATGCCATCTGGTGCGGTTGCAGCAGGGCGGCGGCGAGTTTTGCCGCACGGCGTTTCTCCTCGACGAGGCGGTTTTTCTGATCGCTTAACAGATAGTGGCTGGCGGAGCGCGGTTCGAGCACTATATAGCCGCCGAGCAGCACCACCGGGGCGCTGTTGGCACTGAGATCGCGACGAATGGTCATTTCAGAAACGCCAAGCAGGCTGGCTGCCTCTTTCAGATGCAGCTTATCGCTGCGCTTGAGCGCCGCCAGCAGCTGGTTGATCCGCTCGTCACGTCTTGTTTCCATAATTCACCCGAATAAAAGAAAGCCCCGCATAAGCGGGGCCTTTATCTTACCTGCGCCCTGGCGCTTAGTCACGCACCCAGCCACGGCGGATCGGGAAGGCAAAACAGAGGCGATAGATCTGCTGCGCGGCGTGATAAATCTTCTCGCCGAAGGCCTGCCACAAAATTTGTGCGCTCAGGCAGCCGCAGATGCCGACAAGCAAGCCGCCGAGCATATCCAGCGGCCAGTGGACGCCAAGATAAACGCGCGACCAGGCGATGGCAAACGCCGTCACCATCAAGGCTGCGCCGGACCAGAAACGGTGCCAGGCAAGAAACGCGACGGCAAAGGTGAAGATCACCGTACCGTGATCGCTCGGGAAGGAGTCATCCGCCGCGTGCGGCAGGAAGTTATAACCCACATGATCGACAAAAGGCCTGTCGTGGGGAAAGGTATGGCCTAAAATCCATGAGAGCGAGAGGCTGACGACGATCGCCAGTGCCACTTTGATCACCAGCTGACGCTGGGCGCTGACCTGGCTGCGCGGCCCCCATAGCCAGAGACCAACTGCCAGCAGCGGCACGATATTGATCAGATCTTTGGCAACAACGTGGGCGACGGTCAGGAGCCAGGCGGGCGAGTCGGGCGTGGCGTTAATCCAGTAGAACAGGGTGTGATTCAGGCTCTCTAACATAGACAGATTACTCTTTGATGACAGTCCGGATTGATCAAAGCGCTCACCATAAAAGCGGTGCGGCACAGGGTAAAGGGGTTTTGTCTTACTCCGCAGAGAGTTAGACGATTCCTGGTCTCAGAGTACGCCCTGTCACTTAAGCAAACCTTAAACGAGTGAATAAGTGCTTTATCTGTTTTTACGGGAGAATTCACTACCGTCGCGCGGTGGCTTTGATTACACTCTGCGCGATTTTTCAAAGGAAGAGATTGCATGCAAAACCATACCCTTTCCGGCCAACGTCTGGGACGACGGGCGCTGTTATTCCCCCTCTGTCTGGTGCTTTACGAATTCTCCACCTATATCGGCAACGATATGATTCAGCCCGGTATGTTAACGGTGGTCGAGCAATATAACGCGGGCATTGAGTGGGTCCCGACCTCGATGACCGCCTACCTGGCAGGCGGAATGTTCTTACAGTGGCTGTTAGGGCCGCTCTCCGACCGCATCGGCCGTCGCCCGGTGATGCTTACCGGCGTGGTGTGGTTTATTGTCACCTGCCTTGCCACGCTGCTGGCGCAGAACATTGAACAGTTCACGCTGCTGCGTTTTTTACAGGGCATCAGCCTCTGCTTTATTGGTGCCGTGGGGTACGCGGCGATTCAGGAGTCGTTTGAGGAGGCGGTCTGTATCAAGATCACCGCCCTGATGGCGAACGTCGCGCTGATTGCGCCGTTGCTTGGCCCGCTGGTGGGCGCAGCCTGGGTGCATGCCGCGCCGTGGGAAGGAATGTTCGTCCTCTTTGCGCTGCTGGCGGCCTTCTCTTTCTTCGGGCTTCAGCGAGCGATGCCGGAGACCGCCACCCGGCTCGGCGAGAAGCTGTCGTTTAAATCGCTGTGGCGTGATTACGCCGAGGTGCTGAAAAACGTGCGCTTTGTCGCGGGCGCGCTGGCGATCGGCTTTGTCAGCCTGCCGCTGCTGGCGTGGATTGCCCAGTCGCCAATTATCATCATCAGCGGCGAGCAGCTCAGCAGCTATGAGTATGGCCTGTTGCAGGTGCCGATTTTCGGCGCGCTGATTGTTGGCAACCTGGTGCTGGCGCGGCTGACCTCGCGGCGCACCGTGCGCGCGCTGATCATCCTTGGCGGCTGGCCGATTGTGGCTGGCCTGCTGCTGGCAGCGGTTGCCACATTTGCCTCTTCCCACGCCTATTTGTGGATGACGGCCGGGTTGAGCGTTTACGCCTTCGGGATTGGCCTTGCCAACGCCGGGCTGGTGCGCCTGACGCTGTTCGCCAGCGAGATGAGTAAGGGCACGGTGTCAGCGGCGATGGGCATGTTGCAGATGTTTATCTTCACCGTCGGCATTGAGGTGAGTAAACATGCCTGGCTGCTCGGCGGTAACGGGCTGTTCAGCCTGTTCAATCTGCTGAACGGTATTATCTGGCTGGGGCTGATGATGGTGTTTCTGCGCGATAAGCGCATGGGGAATTCGCTGGAAGGTTAAGGCGGCAGCCCGCAGGCCGCCGCCGCATTATTAACCGAGTTCCGCCTGGGCTTGCGGTTCCGGTTTTGCCACCGCGCGCGCCACCAGCGCGGCAATCAGTACCAGGCCAAGCACCACCAGCATCGCGCTGCGCAATCCGTAGTGCTCGCCGAGGAAGCCGAGCAGCGGCGGGCCAACGAGGAAGGCGAGGTAACCCGTTGTTGCCACCACGCTGACGCGCGTTGCGGCATCCGGCCCGGTATCGCTGGCCGCCGAGATGGTCAGCGGGAAGCCGAGCGATGCGCCTAATCCCCACAAAATGACCGAGAAGCCCGCGACCCATGCGCTGTCGACAAAAATAATCAGGCCGATGCCCAGCGCGCCTATTATCGCGCTGGCGCGCACCACCGCGACACGGCTGTAGCGGTCAATAAACCAGCCGCCGCAGAAGCGCCCGGTGGTCATGCCCAGAGTAAAGCCTGTGTAGATCAGCGAGCCGGAAGTAGGGCTGAAGCCGTGACCATCCACCATCAGCAGCGGCAGCCAGTCGTTAGCCGAGCCCTCAGCGAACGCCATCGCCAGCACCACCACGCCAATTAACAGCAGCTGCGTATCGCGCCAGAAGGGCATCCCTTTTTGACGGTTCGCGTGCTCTTCGGCGCTGTTTTGCCCGGTCCCCTCCGGCACGGCGGAGATCGCCAGAATAATCGGCACAATTGCCACCAGCGCCGCCAGCAGAATGTGCAGGTCCGCGCTGATGCCCAAGGCAGTTAACGACATCCCGACGCCTGCGCCAACCAGCGTGCCAAGGCTGTAAAAGCCGTGCATCATTGGCAGCACGGTTTTGTTCATCTCCTGCTCAACCACCGCGCCTTCGATATTCATTGCCACTTCGCCCGCGCCCAGGCTGCCGCCAAAGCAGGCCAGACCGACGGCAAAGAGCAGCGGCGAGGCAAACCACAGGGCAATGCTTAAAATCACCATCCCGAGCACCGAGAAGGACATGCTGGCGCGGATCACCTTGCGCGCCCCGAAGCGCTTCACCAGCCATGCCGATGAGAGAATGCCGCTCATCGACCCGACCGAGAGACCAGACAGCACCGCGCCCATTTCAGCCGTCGAGACCGAGAGCACATCGCGGATCGCCGGCGTGCGTGACGCCCATGAGGCCATTAATAATCCGGGGAGAAAGAAGAAGGTGAACAGCGCCCATAAGCGATGGCGCAGGGCTTTTCGGGAGGCGTTTTCAGTCATAGATTCACATCAAAAAAAGTAAGGTGAAGTAACACTAGCATTTTTTGCGTGGTTACGGTGGCAGGAGGTGAATAACAGCCATGAGGTTACTCAATATAATTAAGAAAATGCATACGGTTACGTTAATGATACATTGGGGTAATAGCTTATTGAGGGAGCAATAAAAGTGAAATTTATCATGCAGACCGCAGCAGCATTGTTGCTGGCCAGCAATGTGAGTTATGCGCAATCCACTACCACCGACAGTTTCACCTATAAAGCGCACGCCCTGGCGTTGCAGAACGAGGGTGAAAAGTGCCAGTTAAGCGTCACCTCACCCGATGGGGCGATAAAGCGTTACGGGCTTGACCTCCATTCGCCATGCTACTTCCTGTACGGCGCGGGAACGCAACCTAAACATTTCGCCTATCCGCGAGACGGCATTAAGGCGCTGTTTATCATTCTCGGCAATCCGCTTACGGCGGATGAGCAGAAGATCTGGCGAGTTAAAGACCCATCAACCTGCGGCACAAAAGGCTTCGGGCTCTACTTTGATGGTCAACGCTTCAGTCTCAGCCGAACCTCACACGAGGGAATGTTGTTATGCCGTGACAGAGGGGTAGACGAAAAAGTTTTTAACACGCTGCGCGATTGATGGCAGGATACCCGCTTTCCGGGCCGCTACGGCCCTTTTTTATGACTTAAGCAACGTGATGCAGGCAGGGAAGGGATGATTATCAACACAATCATGTGGTTAGCGTCGACGGCAGCGCTTTTTGCGTGGGTATTCAAGGTTACCCTCAAAAACACCTTTAAAACCAATGCGAAATACTTCGGGATATTCATAGTGGTGCATCTGGCGCTGAATATCGGCGCGATGGTGCTGAGCAAACAGGGGGTTGTGCTGGTTAAACACCACGCCAGCGCGATGACGGTCACAGCCATGACGATCCTGCTAAAAAGCTATATGGTGCTGATGGCGATTATGGCCCTGAGCTTTTTTATCGCGCTCGCGGGCAAAGGAGCAGAGAAAATGACGCAGTTTCACACCACCCATAATGCAGCCAATCTGCACCGTAACCCGCTCAAGTTTTACCTGCGCAACCAGTCAGCGATTGTTAACGTCTATCGAGGGTTCTTCCTGATCGCTGGGGTTTATATGCTGTGGGCGATGTGGTTTAGATTAACATTCTGAATGTTCTCTTTTTGTATATCTCAGCTGCCGAACCGCCGATTGGCAGTTGCGTGCTGATTATCGTTAAGATACAAGGTTATTTAGAATAAGGTTTGGTACTTAATTTATATTGGCAAACGCTAAGTCTTACTGTTGGTTTAGCTATGCCAGGCCTGGAGATCAAAAAATCCTCTTCTGGATAACTTTTATTGAGCCAGAAACATAAAGAAGAGACGCCATTAGCAAGCCATTTAAATATTAATCCTCTGTTTGCGAGACCCTTTATTATCCAGGCGACATACTATGAATAACAGCTCTCAAATCAGTACTTCCTTAACGCATAGGAACAATGGTGATCCTCTTTTATTGAGAAAGAGGATGCACCACGGTTAAGGCGCTGGACTGAGGTCGGGCGGCAGGATTGAGGTGTTTCTCATCGTTAAATGTTGTATGCTGGCAAAATCTTAACCACTTTCATAATGCTATAGCTAATAAAAAATGGGATTGATACGTTTTTACCTTGCCATTTCGGTAGTTATTTCGCACAACGGTATCCGGTTTCCTGGTATCGAAGGGCACCTTGCGGTTATGGCGTTTTTCGTTATCTCCGGTTTTTATATGGCCCTGGTATTGAACGAAAAATACCAGAACAATATATGGGGATTCTATAGCGCAAGGTTTCTTCGCCTCTGGCCAAGTTATATTGTTGTGTTCTGTCTTGTGCTGTTGCTCGTCAACCCAATGGGTCCTGAGATCTATAAATCAACGTTTACAGCTGCTTATGTGTGGTTCACAGCGCTTTCGATGTTCTTTTATCAAACCTTGGGTTGGTTTGGTTTTGATAGCTCGGGCGCGCTGGTTTTCTTAAGCACAAATGAAATGAACGATACCATTCCACCTCTCATCAATGCGACGCATATGCAGCAGATGTGGTCCATTGGGGTTGAAATTTGTTTTTATATTGTTGCTCCATTATTTGCGAGGAAACCGAAAGTCATTATTACGCTACTGGTGATGTCGACGGCTGCCTTTATTGCTATAAAGAAATTTCTTTTCTTTCATCACCCATTCGATCACCGAAGTGCGATGAGTTTTTTCTGGCTGTTTCTTTCAGGGATGCTTGCTTATTTCGGCTGGCGTAACTTCCGTACTTCTGAGTACGCCAAATCGTTAAACGTTTTACCATGGTCCATTGGGGGTCTTACTGTTGCTATTCTGTGTATCATTATTGGATGGCAATATTTTAATAACCCCTATGTGACCATTCTCTGTTATGCCTTTTTTACCTTGTGCATCATTCCGGTATTTCATGCATCACGGAAAAGTAAGCTGGACAGATTTATCGGTGAGCTGAGCTATCCTATCTATCTGACCCACTGGCCTATTGTCGCTTTTGTTATCACATCCCATCGCGGCAGCTGGTTATGGTCATTTATCCTTATCGGTATCTCGATACTGTGCTCTGTTGCATTACATTTTTGCGTCGATCGTTATGTCGAAAGGATTAGGGTGCGGTTAGCAAAACCTAAAACATCGGCGACCACGTATGTCGATGATATCCCTGCAAGAGACAAATAGAGGGGTCTGAAAGCGGCCTTGCTGGCATGCTGATGCGCGTGAAGTGCGTAAGGGATTTTTCAGGAAGAGGGTGAATTCCACCCAACAAAAAACCCATCAACCTTGAACCTAAGCGGCGGGGTTGATGGGCTCCACAATCGGGGGACATCAAAGAAAAGCAGTGGCACTAGTTATGACTGACACCCCACAAAAAAGTTCTGCGTATAAGCGAAATATTTCTTAGCTTCGGAGTTATCCGAGCCCTGGCCAGATAATGATGATCAATGTCCCGGCGAGGGTAAGCAGCACGTTGGCGATGGCGTAGGTGCCAGCATAGCCCAGCGCGGGGATATTGCTGCGCGCGGTATCGCTGATGATCTCCATTGCCGGTGCGCAGGTGCGTGCGCCCATCATTGCGCCGAAGAGCAGGGCGCGGTTCATTTTCAGCACGTAGGCACCAAACAGGAAACAGATCAACACCGGCACCAGGCTGACAAGTAATCCGGCGATCAGCATCTGTCCGCCCACAACACCAAGGCCGTTGCCGATGCCGCTCCCGGCGCTTAAGCCGACCCCGGCCATAAACACCATCAGGCCGAACTCTTTCACCATCATCAGCGCGCCCTGCGGAATGTAACCAAACGTCGGGTGGTTTGCGCGCAGGAAGCCGAGCATGATGCCAGCGAAGAGCAGACCGGCGGCGTTACCGACGCCAAAGCTGAAGGAGCTGAACTGGAAGGTGATCATGCCGATCATCAGGCCGACGATAAAGAAGGCGCAGAAGGCGAGCAGGTCGGTCACCTGGCTGTGAATGGAGATAAAGCCGATGCGGTCCGCGATGGTTTTCACGCGCCGCGCATCGCCGCTCACCTGTAACACGTCTCCTTTGTTGAGCACGATATTGTCGTCGATCGGCATTTCAATCTGGCTGCGGATCACGCGGTTAAGGAAGCAGCCGTGATCGGTCAGCTTCAACTGCGCCAGGCGGCGGCCGACCACATTGTGGTTTTTCACCACCACCTCTTCGGTGACGATGCGCATATCCAGCAGGTCGCGGTCGAACACCTCTTTCCCGTTACGGAAGCTCGGATCAAGGCGCGCATGGGCGTCCGGGTAGCCGACCAGCGAGATCTCATCGCCCATCTGCAACACCGCGTCCCCGTCCGGGTTAGCGAGAATACCGTTGCGGCGAATACGCTCGATATAGCAGCCGGTCTGGCGATAGATCCCCAGCTCGCGCAGATTTTTGCCATCCGCCCAGGCCACCAGCTCCGGCCCGACGCGATAGGCGCGGATCACCGGCAGGTAGACTTTGCGGTGAGCATCGGTATCCAGCCCGCGCTCGCGGGCAATCTGCTGGGCGCTGGTCTGTAAATCCTGGTGCTGTAACTTCGGCAAGTAGCGGGCGCCAAAGATCAGGCTCACCAGACCAATCAGATACGTTAAGGCGTAGCCGAGGCTGAGGTTGTCCAGCGCGCTGGCAAGCTGGCTGCTCTCCATGCCCGAGTGGCGCAGCGTATCGCCCGCGCCAACCAGAACCGGCGTCGAGGTCATCGAGCCGGCGAGCATCCCGGCGGTTAAGCCAATGTCCCAGCCAAAGAGTTTGCCGAGACCGAGCGCAATTAACAGCGCGCTGCCGACTAATACCAGCGCCAGCATCAGGTAATTCTTACCGTCGCGGAAAAAAATTGAGAAAAAGTTAGGCCCGGCTTCAACGCCAACGCAGAAAATAAACAGCATAAAGCCGAGGTTCAGGGCATCGGTGTTAATGCTGAAATGTTGCTGGCCTAATAATAGGGAAACGACTAAAACACCAATGGAATTACCCAGTTGGATAGATCCCAGTCGTAATTTTCCAAGGCAAAGCCCAAGCGCCAGAACCACAAACAATAACAGTATGTAATTCCCATTTAACAAATCTGCGACGTTTATATTCACGGAGTCTAACTTCTTGTTTACTTGTAAGCTGTTGATAGAAATGGTGATTTGAGCTAGTGTTTTGCCTATGCGCTGGCGGATAAATTAAAGCCGTGCAACACCAGACACCCCGCACAAAACATAAACTGGCCGTTAGTTTAATCTCATTAGATAACAACGGCTAGTGACAATCTTCTGTTTGCACGGGTGCCATTCAGGCAATAATTGCCGCAACGCTTTATCCGTCCGACATTCTTTAAAACGGTGTAAACGTCGATAGAGAAAAAGTCAGGAGGCGTGTTTGAAGAACAGGCGTAGTTGGTTCGGCGTTATCTGCTGTGGTCTTCTTTTTATCGCAATTTGTCTCACTCTGGTGATGAATATGCAGGGCAAACTGCCTGCGCCTGGCGATCCGGCGACCGGTTTGCTGCTCTTTACCCTGCCAGGCATCCTCGGTGGGCTGGTTTCCCGCCGCCGCCGCGCCATCGTGCCGCTGGTGGGCGCGCTGCTCGCCGCACCCCTTTGTTATATTTTGATTCATATTTTATTTACCCCGGTACGCACCTTCTGGCAGGAGGTTGCCTGGCTCTTCAGCGCCATGTTCTGGTGCGCTCTCGGCGGCCTTGGCTGCGATTTCGTTTACCGGATTGCGCGCGCACGGCGGCGCGTCTGACAGGTTGTTCGCAACTTCCGCTTACAACGAGCGCAGCGGCTTAGCCTATACTGAACGACTTGTTTAACTGGGGGATTATTCAACATGACACCTACTATTGAATTGCTGTGCGCCCATCGTTCCATTCGCCACTTTACCGATGAGCCGATTACGGACGCACAGCGCGAGGCGATTATCGCCAGCGCACAGGCGGCATCGACCTCCAGCTTTTTGCAGTGCAGTTCCATTATCCGCATCACCGATCCGGCCATGCGCGAGCAACTGGTGACGTTAGCGGGCGGACAGCCGCATATCGCGCAGGCGGCCGAATTCTGGATCTTCTGCGCCGATTTTCACCGTAACTTTGAGATCTGCCCGGAAGCAAAACCGGGCCTCGCGGAGCAACTGCTGCTCGGCGTGGTCGATACCGCCATCATGGGGCAAAACGCCTTTACCGCCGCGGAGTCGCTGGGGCTGGGCGGCGTCTATATCGGCGGTATCCGTAACAATATCGAAGCGGTCGGCGAACTGCTGCATATCCCGAAGCAGGTGCTGCCGCTGTTTGGTCTCTGCCTCGGCTGGCCTGCCGATAACCCGGACATCAAACCGCGTATGCCGGCTTCAATGCTGGTGCATGAAAACCACTATCAGCCGCTCGATAAAGAGAAACTGGCGGAGTACGACGCGGAGCTGGAGCACTACTATATGACGCGCGACAGCAATAAGCGGCGCGATAACTGGAGCGATCATATCCGTCGCACCATCATTAAAGAGAGCCGTCCGTTTATTCTCGACTATTTGCATAAACAGGGCTGGGCAACGCGCTAATACCCGTTCATCCTGCCCCGTGCTGCGTGTATGATACGCAGGCTTTTAACTGGTCTTCTGCGCGAGGTGCAGGGTGAAAATAGCCGTATTATCCCGGGATGGAACGCTTTACTCCTGTAAACGCCTGCGTGAAGCCGCTGTGCAGCGCGGGCACCAGATTGAGATCCTCGATCCGCTCTCCTGTTATATGAACATCACCCCGGCCGCCTCCTCGATTCACTATAAAGGCCGCCAGCTTCCCCATTATGATGCGGTTATCCCGCGCATCGGCTCGGCCATCACCTTTTATGGCACCGCCGCGCTGCGCCAGTTTGAGATCCTCGGCAGCTATCCGCTCAACGAATCAGTCGCCATCACCCGCGCCCGCGACAAGCTGCGCTCCCTGCAACTGCTGGCGCGCCAGGGAATCGACTTGCCGATTACCGGCATTGCCCATTCGCCCGATGACACCAGCGATCTGATTGATATGGTCGGCGGCGCGCCGCTGGTAGTGAAGCTGGTGGAGGGCACGCAGGGGATTGGCGTGGTGCTGGCAGAGACCCGCCAGGCGGCAGAGAGCGTTATTGACGCCTTTCGCGGCCTCAACGCCCATATTCTGGTGCAGGAGTTTATTGCGGAAGCGAAAGGGTGCGACATCCGCTGTCTGGTGATCGGCAACGAAGTGGTGGCAGCGATTGAGCGGCGGGCGAAAGCGGGGGATTTCCGCTCCAATTTGCACCGTGGCGGGCAGGCGACCGTGGTCGAGATCACGCCGCGCGAGCGGGAGATCGCCCTGGCCGCGGCGCAGACGCTCGGGCTGGATGTCGCCGGGGTCGATATTTTGCGCGCCAACCGCGGCCCGCTGGTAATGGAAGTCAACGCCTCGCCGGGGCTGGAAGGGATCGAAAAAGCCACCGGGCTGGATATTGCCGGGCGAATGATCCACTGGATCGAGCGCCAGGCGATGCCCGGCTTCTGCCTGAAAACCGGCGGCTAAGAGGATTTTCCTGCCTGAGCATGGTGTGCCCACGGCTTTTTGCGTAAGCTATGGGCAATTTTTTCCCCAACAGAGCACGTTTTCTATGGATTCACTGGTCGTCCCCGGTCTGGACACGCTTCGCCAATGGCTTGATCAACTCAGCATTAACTTTTTTGAGTGCGACACCTGCCAGGCGCTGCACCTGCCGCATATGCAGAATTTTGACGGCGTGTTCGATGCGAAAGTCGACCTGGTCAATGATGTTCTGCTCTTTACCGCCATGGCGGAAGTAAAACCCTCCGCGCTGCTGGCGCTGGCGGCGGATCTCTCGGCGATCAACGCCAGCTCGCTGACCGTCAAAGCCTTCCTCGATATGCAGGATGATAATCTGCCGAAGCTGGTGGTGTGTCAGACCCTCAGCATCGGCCCCGGTATCGCCTTTGAGCAGTTCGCATGGTTTATGCGCCAGAGTGAAGAGCAGGTCTCGATGGTGATTATGGAAGCCAATGCGCACCAGCTGCTTTTCACGCCGGGCGAGGAAGATCTGCTGGCTGGCGACGACGAGCCGAACAATTTTCTCCACTGATTCCCGCATCGATTAACGTAGCCGCTACCACGGCGGCTGCGTAGCCACATTTTTTATTCTGCTTTTAACCTTTCTTTAAAGAATGATTCACCATCATTCCTCGCCTTCTGGCTTATCCCATAGAGACTTATTGCATAAAAAATTGATAAAAGGCGGTTTTTTATCTGCCCTATAGCCTCAAACCCTGGCTACAGTTATTCTTGCGCTGCTTTAAAAAGCATGCGGCGTCTGCCGGAGCGATTTTGTTCTCCGGCGCAGAGCAGAGTGACAAACTATGCATGAATCTTGCATATCCCAGAAAGCGTAGATTTAGTTCGTAGCTTAACGAGCTTTCCAGAAGGAATGAGATATGAGTGCCTCAAGAAAAAAATGGGTATCGGGTCTTGTTGCGGGTGCGTTAATGGCTCTCTCTGCCAGCACACTCGCCGCCGGGCAAAAGACGCTGCATGTGTACAACTGGTCTGACTATATTGCGCCGGACACCGTCGCAAATTTTGAGAAAGAGACTGGTATTAAAGTGGTTTACGACGTGTTCGACTCCAACGAAGTGCTGGAAGGCAAATTAATGGCCGGCAGCACCGGGTTCGATCTCGTCGTTCCGTCCGCCAGTTTCCTGGAGCGCCAGCTCTCGGCGGGCGTTTTCCAGCCGCTTGATAAGAGCAAGCTGCCGAACTGGAAAAACCTCGATCCGGAAGTGTTGAAAATGGTCGCGAAGCACGACCCGGATAACAAATACGCTTTCCCCTACCTGTGGGCGACCACCGGCATTGGCTACAACGTTGATAAAGTCAAAGCGGTGCTTGGCAAAGATGTGCCGATCGATAGCTGGGATGTGGTGCTGAAGCCGGAAAACCTTGAGAAGCTGAAGAGCTGCGGCGTCTCCTTCCTCGATGCGCCGGAAGAGATTTTCGCCACCGTGCTGAACTACCTCGGCAAAGATCCCAACAGCACCAAAGCCGATGATTACACCGGCCCGGCGACAGATCTGCTGCTGAAGCTGCGTCCGAACATCCGTTACTTCCACTCTTCGCAATACATTAACGATCTCGCTAACGGCGATATCTGCGTGGCTATCGGCTGGGCGGGCGACGTCTGGCAGGCGGCTAACCGCGCGAAAGAGGCGAAAAACGGCGTTAACATCAACTACATCATTCCGAAGGAAGGGGCGCTGGCCTTCTTTGACGTCTTCGCCATGCCGAAAGATGCCAAAAACACCGATGAAGCCTACCAGTTCCTTAACTACCTGATGCGCCCGGACGTGATGGCGCACATCAGCGACCACGTCTACTACGCGAACGGTAACAAAGCCTCTGTGCCGCTGATCAGCGAAGAGGTGCGTAACAACCCGGCAATCTTCCCGCCGCCGGATGTCTTCGCCAAACTCTTCACGCTGAAAGTGCAGGAGCCGAAAATTGATCGCGTACGCACCCGCGCATGGACGAAAGTCAAAAGCGGCAAATAAATCAATCACCTGACTGGTGAAAGCGCTGCACCGCGCCGGTGCAGCCGCCCCAAAACGGGACAGCGGGCGCACCTGCTGTCCCGTCATCTGTATGACAACCTGTTGAAGCAGGGTGATGCTTATGCCGGAGAGCACCGTAGTGAATGACGCTATTCCCCGCCCGCAGGCGAAGAGCCGCAAGGTTCTGACGCCGCTGCTGGAGATCCGTAACCTGACCAAATCCTTCGACGGCCAGCACGCCGTGGATGATGTCAGCCTGACTATCTATAAAGGCGAAATCTTTGCCCTGCTCGGCGCATCGGGCTGCGGTAAATCGACGCTGCTGCGCATGCTGGCAGGCTTTGAACAGCCGACCCACGGGCAGATTATGCTCGACGGCGTCGACCTCGCCCACGTGCCGCCCTACCTGCGCCCGATCAATATGATGTTCCAGTCCTACGCGCTCTTCCCGCACATGACCGTTGAGCAGAATATCGCTTTTGGCCTCAAGCAGGACAAGCTGCCGAAAGCGGAGATCGCCAGCCGCGTCGCCGAAATGCTGCACCTGGTACATATGAGCGAGTTTGCCAAACGCAAGCCGCACCAGCTCTCTGGCGGCCAGCGTCAGCGCGTGGCGCTGGCGCGCAGCCTCGCCAAGCGGCCAAAACTGCTGCTGCTTGATGAACCGATGGGCGCGCTGGATAAAAAGCTGCGCGACCGCATGCAGCTGGAAGTGGTCGATATTCTTGAGCGCGTCGGCGTTACCTGCGTGATGGTGACCCACGATCAGGAAGAGGCGATGACCATGGCCGGGCGTATCGCCATCATGAACCGCGGCAAATTTGTGCAGATTGGCGAGCCGGAAGAGATTTACGAGCATCCGACCACGCGCTACAGCGCCGAGTTTATCGGCTCGGTCAATGTCTTCGAAGGGTTGCTGAAGGATCGTCAGGAGGATGGCCTGGTGATTGAGTCACCGGGGCTGGTGCATCCGCTGAAAGTCGACCCGGATGCGTCGGTGGTGGATAACGTGCCGGTCTACGTGGCGCTGCGCCCGGAGAAGATCATGCTGTGCGACGATCCGCCAGCCGATGGCTACAACTTTGCCGTCGGCGAAGTGGTGCATATCGCCTACCTTGGCGATCTCTCTATTTATCACGTGCGGTTGCAGAGTGGGCAGATGATCAGCGCCCAGCTGCAAAACGCGCATCGCTACCGCAAAGGCGCGCCAACATGGGGCGATGAAGTGCGTCTCTGCTGGGATGCCGACAGTTGTGTGGTTCTGACGGTTTAAGGAGCGGCGATGAGTACACTCGAGCCACCGGCCCGCGTAACAAAACCGGGCGGTGTAAAGCTGTGGCTGGCGCGCCTGCAAATGCGCCACGGGCGCAAGCTGGTGATTGCGCTGCCCTATATCTGGCTGACGCTGCTGTTTCTGCTGCCGTTTTTGATCGTCTTCAAAATCAGCCTCGCGGAGATGGCGCGTCAAATCCCACCCTATACCGATCTGCTGGAGTGGGCCGATGGGCAGCTGACGATTACGCTTAATCTCGGCAACTTCCTGCAACTGACCGACGATCCGCTCTATATCGAAGCCTATTTGCAGTCGCTGCAGGTAGCGGGCATCTCGACGATCTGCTGCTTGCTGCTCGGCTATCCGCTGGCGTGGGCGGTGGCGCACAGTAAGCCGTCGACGCGCAATATTCTGCTGCTGCTGGTGATTTTGCCGTCGTGGACCTCGTTTCTGATCCGCGTTTACGCCTGGATGGGGATCCTGAAAAACAACGGCGTGCTGAACAACTTTCTGCTCTGGCTGGGGGTTATCGATCAGCCGCTGACCATTCTGCACACCAATCTCGCGGTCTACATCGGCATTGTCTATGCCTATCTGCCCTTTATGGTGCTGCCGATCTACACCGCGCTGACGCGTATTGACTACTCGCTGGTGGAAGCGTCCCTCGATCTTGGCGCGCGTCCGCTGAAAACCTTCTTCAGCGTGATTGTGCCGCTGACCAAAGGGGGAATTATCGCCGGTTCGATGCTGGTGTTTATTCCGGCGGTCGGTGAGTTCGTGATCCCGGAACTGCTCGGCGGGCCGGATAGCATTATGATTGGCCGCGTGCTGTGGCAGGAGTTCTTTAATAACCGCGACTGGCCGGTGGCCTCGGCGGTGGCGGTGATCATGCTGCTGCTGTTGATTGTGCCGATCATGTGGTTCCACAAGCATCAGCAGAAACAGACGGGGGAGAAGGCATGAGCAATTTACCGGTAGTGCGCTCGCCCTGGCGCATCCTGATCCTGGTGATAGGTTTCACCTTCCTTTATGCCCCCATGTTGATGCTGGTGGTCTACTCTTTTAACAGCTCAAAACTGGTGACGGTGTGGGCAGGGTGGTCAACGCGCTGGTATAGCGAGTTGTTCCACGATGACGCGATGATGAGCGCGGTGGGCTTAAGCCTGACGATTGCCGCCTGCGCGGCGACGATGGCGGTGATTTTAGGCACCATTGCGGCAGTCGTGATGGTGCGCTTTGGGCGCTTTCGCGGCGCGAACGGCTTCGCCTTTATGATCACCGCGCCGCTGGTAATGCCGGATGTGATCACCGGCCTGTCGCTGCTGCTGCTGTTTGTCGCGCTGGCGCACGCCATCGGCTGGCCAGCGGATCGCGGCATGCTCACCATCTGGCTGGCGCACGTGACTTTCTGTACCGCTTATGTGGCGGTGGTGATCTCCTCGCGGTTGCGCGAGCTGGATCGCTCGATTGAAGAGGCGGCGATGGATCTTGGCGCTACGCCGCTGAAGGTCTTCTTTGTTATCACGCTGCCGATGATCATGCCGGCGATTGTCTCCGGTTGGCTGCTGGCCTTTACCCTGTCACTGGATGACCTGGTGATCGCCAGTTTTGTCTCCGGTCCTGGTGCCACTACGCTGCCGATGCTGGTCTTCTCCAGCGTGAGAATGGGGGTCAACCCGGAGATCAACGCGCTGGCATCGATTATTCTCGGCGTGGTGGGGATTGTCGGTCTTATCGCCTGGTTCCTGATGGCGAGAGCGGAAAAACAGCGCCAGCGTGATATCCAGCGTGCAAGACAGGGCTGAACTCATTAGAATCTGGAAATTGTGTCGTTGATGCCGCGCTTGCGCGGCATTTTTCACAGGGAAATCATGGAATTGGGGTTCTTCAACAAAACCACGCACCACGCGACGCCTAATATACCGGCGCTGGTTCAGGTGGCGGCTATCGCCATCATTACCATTCGCTGTGTCGACGTGCTGATGATCATGAACCTGCTCGGCTGGCGCGGGCTGCTCGACTTCGTGCACCGCAGCGCCCAGACCTGGAGCCTGACGCTGATTTTCCTGGGCAGCCTGATGCTGGTGTTTGTCGAGATCCTCTGCGCCTTCTCGGTGATAAAAGGGCGGCGCTGGGCGCGCTGGCTCTATCTGATAACGCAACTCACCTCGACCGCCTACCTGTGGGCCGCGTCACTGGGCTATGGTTACCCGGAACTCTTCAGCATCGCCGGCAGTTCGCGCCGTGAGATCTTCCACTCGCTGGTGATGCAAAAGCTCCCCGATCTGCTGGTGCTGTTCCTGCTCTTTGTGCCGACGCCGAGCCGACGCTTTTTCCGTCTGCAATAACGGTGGTACAATCCCGCCCCCGCAAATTGAAAGGCTTTATCTATGCAGTGCGCTCTCTTCGACGCCGGTCGCTGCCGCTCCTGTGAGTGGATCGACCAGCCGCTCCCGTTGCAACTCTCCGCCAAGATGGATCATCTGCGCGCACTGCTCGCCCCCTTTGCGGTGGAGTCCTGGTGCGAGCCGGTGAGCGGCCCGGAGCAGGGCTTTCGTAATAAAGCGAAGATGGTGGTCAGCGGCAGCGTTGAAAAACCGCTGCTCGGCATGCTGCACCGCGACGGGACGCCGGAAGATCTCACTGCCTGCCCGCTCTACCCGGCGACCTTCGCCCCGGTATTTGCCGCCCTGAAACCCTTTATCGCCCGCGCCGGGTTAACGCCCTATAACGTAGCGCGCAAACGCGGCGAACTGAAATACCTTTTATTGACCGAGAGCCAGCTCGACGGCGGCATGATGCTGCGCTTTGTGCTGCGCTCAGAGGCGAAAGTTGAGCAGCTGCGCGCCGCGCTGCCAACGCTACAGGCGCAATTGCCGCAACTGAAGGTGATCTCGGTAAATATCCAGCCGGTGCATATGGCGATCATGGAAGGGGAGAGGGAGATCTTTCTTACCGACCAGCAGGCGCTGGCGGAGAACTTCAACGGTGTGCCGCTCGCTATTCGCCCGCAGAGTTTTTTCCAGACCAACCCGGCGGTCGCCAGCCAGCTCTACGCCACGGCGCGGGACTGGGTGCGCCAACTTCCGGTCAACCATATGTGGGATCTCTTCTGCGGCGTCGGCGGCTTTGGCCTGCACTGCGCAACGCCGGAGATGAAGCTGACCGGGATTGAGATCGCGCCGGAAGCGATCGCCTGTGCGACGCAATCCGCCGAGGCGCTGGGGCTGCACAATCTTCACTTCCAGGCGCTCGATTCAACCCGTTTCGCCACCGCGCAGGAGTCGGTGCCGGATCTGGTGCTGGTCAACCCGCCGCGGCGCGGCATTGGCGCAGAGCTGTGTGACTACCTGAGCCGCATGGCGCCGCCGTGGATTATCTACTCCAGCTGTAATGCGCAGACGATGGCGAAGGATTTCGCCGCGCTGGCGGATTACCGCGTCGCGCGCGTGCAACTGTTTGATATGTTTCCCCATACTGCCCATTACGAAGTGCTTACCCTGCTGATCAGGCGTTAATTCTTCCGCTTAAAAGCCATTTGGCGCGACGAAATACTGACTTTTTTGCCCCACAGGCGCGTTTTTTGTACCAGGCTTAAGCAAAAAGCGACGCGAACAGTGTGGGGCAATATGAAAGAGCAGAAACAATCAACGGTAGGGATCGCGCCATACGGCGGCTCGGCAGGTGGCTGGGGCGCGTTAAAAGCGGTGGCCGATGCGCTGCGTGGACAGATGTCCGTTAAGCAGGATGTGATTGCGCTATTTAAAGTAAACCAGCCGCAGGGCTTTGACTGCCCCGGCTGTGCCTGGCCGGATCCGCAGCACACCTCCTCATTCGAATTTTGTGAAAACGGCGCTAAAGCCGTCTCTTGGGAGGCGACCAGCAAACGCGCGACGCCGGAATTTTTCGCGGCACACACCGTCAGCGAACTGTGGCAGCGCAACGCCTTTGAACTGGAAGGCGAGGGGCGCTTAACCCACCCGATGAAATATGACGCTGAGAGCGACACCTATCAGGCGATTGAGTGGGAGACCGCGTTTCAGGAAATTGGCGCGCTGCTGCAAAGCTATGACGATCCAAATAGCGTGGAGTTTTACACCTCCGGGCGCGCCTCTAACGAAGCGGCGTTTCTGTGGCAACTCTTTGCCCGTGAATATGGCACCAATAACTTCCCCGACTGCTCAAATATGTGTCATGAGCCAACCAGCGTCGGGCTGCCGGAGTCGATTGGCGTTGGTAAAGGCACCGTCGAACTGGAGGATTTTGACCACTGCGATCTGGTGCTCTGCATCGGTCATAACCCCGGCACTAACCATCCGCGTATGCTCGGTACGCTGCGGGAAGTCTCAAAACGCGGCGCGACCATCGTCGCCATTAACCCGCTGCGCGAGCGCGGCCTTGAGCGTTTTACCTCACCGCAAAGCCCGATAGAGATGCTGGCCCTTAGCTCAACCAAACTCGCCTCGACCTACTACAAAGTGCGCGTCGGCGGTGATGCGGCAATGCTGAAAGGGGTGATGAAGATCCTGCTGTCGATGCACGAGCAGGCGCTGGCGAACGGAGAGCCGGGCGTAATCGACGAGGTGTTTATTCGCCAGCACACGCAGGGTTTTGCGGAGCTGAAAGCCGATCTCGACGCCACCGACTGGGACCATATCCTGAAAGTCTCCGGTATGGAGCGCGAGGAGATCCAGAATATCGCCCGGCTTTACGCCGAGTCTGAGCGCACCATTATCTGCTACGGCATGGGCATCACCCAGCACCAGTACGGCACGCAAAACGTGCAGCAGATTGCTAACTTGCTGCTGCTGCGCGGCAATATTGGTAAGAAAGGAGCGGGTATCTGCCCGCTGCGCGGCCACTCCAATGTGCAGGGCGACCGCACGGTTGGCATCACTGAAATTCCCTCTGCCGGGTTTCTCGATAGCCTTGAACGGGTGTTTGGTTTTAAACCGCCGCGTGAGCATGGGCACGGCGCGGTGGCTGCCATTCAGGCGATGCGCGACGGCAAAGTGAATGCGCTGCTCTGCCTGGGCGGTAATCTGGCTGAAGCGATCTCCGATCCGCAGGTCACCTTCCCGGCGATGCGCAAGCTCGATCTGGTGGTGCATATGGCGACCAAACTGAACCGCTCCCATCTGCTGCTCGGCAAACATAACTATCTCTTCCCGGTGATTGGGCGCACCGAAACCGATGAGCAGGCATCCGGGGCGCAGAGCGTGACGGTAGAGGATTCAATGTCGATGGTGCACGCTTCGCGCGGATCGTTAAACCCTGCTTCACCGCACCTGAAGTCGGAGCCGGCGCTGGTGGCGGCCCTTGCCAAAGCGACGCTGCCGCAGACGGTGGTGAACTGGGACCGGATGGTTAACGACTACAGCAATATTCGCGACGCCATCGAAGCGGTCTTCCCGGCGTTTGCTAATTTTAATGAACGGGTCAAACAACCGGGCGGCTTCCGCCTGCGTAATGCCGCCTCCGAGCGGGAGTGGAATACGCCGTCGGGCTTTGCCGAGTTTAAAGTGATGCAGGGGATTAATGAGGATCCGCGCTCGCTCAAGTGCCACGATCTGGTGCTCACCACTCTGCGCAGCCACGATCAGTACAACACCACGCTTTACGGGCTGAATGACCGCTATCGCGGCGTGACCGGGCGACGGGACGTGCTGTTTATTAATGCCGATGAGGCGGAGCGACGCGAGTTGCGCGTCGGCGATCAGGTGAATGTGGTGGCGCTCGATCCCGAGGGGAACCCCACCTCGCGGCGGATGGATAACCTGACGGTTGTGGTGATCGATATGGCACCCGGTTCGGTGGGAGCCTATTATCCGGAAGCCAATATTCTGGTGCCGCTGGACAGCCACGACACTAAAAGCGGCATCCCGGCGTATAAAAGTATCCCGATTGCGATGGAGCGCGTCGAAACACCGGTCGCCACCTCGGGCGCACGGCGTTAAACGTAAAACCCGTAGGCCCGATAAGCGAAGCGCCATCGGGCATTTGTGCGGGTCTCATTGCCGGATGGCGGTTGACGAAAGAATCAGACCGTCCGTAGGCCTGATAAGCGAAGCGCCATCAGGCATTTGTGCGGAGTTCATTGCCGGATGGCGGTTGACGAGAGAATCAGACCGTCCGTAGGCCTGATAAGCGAAGCGCCATCAGGCATTTGTGCAGGGTTCATTGCCGGATGGCGGCTACGCCTTATCCGGCCTACAAAAGCGCGCCATCGGGTATTGGTGTGGGATGTAATTGCCGGATGGCGGCTACGCCTTATCCGGCCTACAAAAGCGCGCCATCGGGTATTGGTGTGGAATGTAATTGCCGGATGGCGGCTTGCGCCTTATCCGGCCTACAAAGAACGGCTTACTGCGGGAACCACTGATCGCTGATTTTCTGGTAGGTGCCGTCAGCTTTAATCGCTTTCAGCGCAGCGTTCAGCTTCTCCAGCAGCGCTTTGTTATCCGGGCGCACAGCGATGCCAAGACCGGTGCCGAAATATTGCGGATCGGTCACTTTCGGCGTTGCCACACCCAGCTGCGGGTTAGTTTTCAGCCACTCATTCACTACCGCGGTATCACCAAACACGCCGTCGATACGGCCATTTTTCAGGTCGATAATCGCGTTCTGGTAGCTGTCATACGCCACGGTGGTCACTTCCGGGTGCTTATCCTGCAAATATTTCTGATGGGTGGTGCCGTTTTCCATACCGATGCGTTTGCCCTTGAGATCGTCAAAGGATTTAAAGGCATCTTTTTTGGCAATCACCAGCGCGGAGTTGGCGTAGTAGGGGTCAGTAAACGCCACCTGTTTGCTACGCTCCGGAGTAATGTCCATGCCGGAGATCACCGCGTCATACTTCTTAAATTTCAGCGCCGGGATCAGGCTGTCAAAGGCGTGGTTGGTAAAGGTGCAGTTGGCCTGCATCTGCTTACAGAGCGCATTCGCCAGATCGATATCGAAGCCGACAATCTTATTGCCCGCATCCAGGGATTCAAACGGGGGATAGGTCGCCGACACGCCGAAGCTGATCTTATCAGCCGCAAAGCTCCCTGCGGAAACGGTAGCGAGAAGAGCGGCCAGTATCATTTTTTTCATCAGTAAACTCCTGTCTGTCTATCTTATTGTTGTTACCCGGAGGCATGGGATTAACAATGCCAGTGTATGAATTTATATGCAACTATAATGCTTAATTATTTTATTGATGATAAAAATAAAGGCGAGTAATGGGGTCATTAGCTCGCCTCTACAGATTACCTATGCAGTTTAGTTGCGCCGCTCAAAGGCCAGCGCTTTGCGCTCAATCAGGCGCATCATCAGCGTCAGCAGGCCGTTTACCACCAGATAGATTAAACCGGCTGCGCCAAACACCGTCACATCGTAGGTGCGTCCATACAGCAGCTGCCCGTGACCCATCACTTCCATCAATGTAATGGTGTAGGCCAGCGAGGTACTTTTAAATACCAGCACCACTTCGTTGGAGTAGGAGGAGAGCGCGCGTTTAAACGCGTAGGGCAGCAGGATCGCCAGCGTATCTTTCTTACTCATCCCCAGCGCGCCGCAGGATTGCCACTGCCCATCCGGAATGGCGCGGATAGCACCATAGAAGAGCTGCGTGGTGTAAGCCGCGCTGTTAAGCGACAGTGCAATGAGCGCGCAGAGCCACGGCTCAGAGAGCAGACGCCAGATCGCCGGATAGTTCTGCAAAGAGGGGAACTGCCCCGGCCCGTAGTAAATCAGGAAGATCTGCACCAGCAGCGGCGTGCCGGTAAACAGCGTGATATAGGCGCGGACAACCTGCGTCAGCACCGGCGTTTTCAGCGTCAGCACAATAGTGAAGAGCAGTGAAAGCACCAGCGCGACAATCAGCGAGGCTACCGTCAGCGTCAGGCTGGTGTGCAGCCCCTTGAACAGCTCGGGCATAAACTCAAGCATTATCCCGGCCTCCGTTCAAAGCGCGTTGCGCGCAGATCGATGCGTTTCAGCACCCACTGGCTGAGCAGGGTGATCACCAGATAGATCGCCGCCGCCACGATATACCAGGTAAAAGGCTCCTGGGTGCGGGTGGCAATACTTTTGGTTTGCAGCATCAGATCGTTAACGCTTATCAGCGACACCAGCGCGGTATCTTTCAGCAGCACCAGCCACTGATTACCGAGCCCCGGCAGCGCGTGACGCCACATCTGCGGCATCACCAGGCGAAAGAAGATCGCCCCTTTTGATAAACCCAGCGCCTGGCCCGACTCGCGCTGACCCTCAGGCACCGCTTTTAACGCACCGCGCAGGGTTTGCGAGGCATAAGCGGCGTAGAGCAGGGAGAGGGCGATCACGCCGCAGAGGAACGGGCTGACGTCGAAATTCTCAATCTGCATCTGCACCGGGATCTGCACAACGCCGAGGTTGAGGGTAAAGCCGTCCGACAGCAGTAACAGCAGCTGTGAGGAGCCGAAATAGATAAACAGCACCACCAGAATCTCCGGCAGGCCGCGTAAAATCGTCACCAGCGCGGTGCCGATCCAGGCAATCGGTCGCCATTTGACCGACTCCCAGACGGCAAAGATCATCGCCAGCACCAGGCCGATGATCAGCGCGCAGACGGCAAGGCCGACGGTCATCCCGGCGGCGCTTGCTAATGGAAACATTTCATTCATTCAGTATTACTTCTGGAACCATTTGCTGTAGATGGTCTGGTAAGTCCCATCTTTCTTCACTTTTTCCAGCGCGGCGTTAAATTTCTGCTGCAGCTCGGTGTTACCCTGGCGTACCGCGATACCGAGGCCGGTGCCGAAGTAATCTTTGTCGGTCACTTTATCGCCGACCGCCGCCAGTTTAGCGTCAGATTTCAGCCACTCGGTCACTACCGCAGTGTCGCCGAACACGGCATCAATACGGCCATTTTGCAGATCCAGACGCGCGTTCTGGTAGCTGTCGTAAGGCACAGTGGTGATTTCCGGGTGCTTATCGGTGATGAATTTCTGGTGGGTGGTGCCATTCTGCACGCCGACACGCTTGCCTTTCAGCTGGTCGATGCCGGTGAATTTGCCCTTTTGCCCGACGAAGAGCGCAGAGTTGTCGTAATACGGGGTGGTGAACAGCACCTGTTTTTCACGCTCCGGCGTGATATCCATCCCGGCCATTACCGCGTCGAAACGGCGGAATTTCAGGCTTGGGATCAGGCTGTCAAAAGCCTGGTTGGTAAAGGTACAGGTGGCGTCGATCTCTTTACACAGGGCATTCGCCAGATCGACATCGAAACCGACGATTTTGTTATTGGCGTCGGTCGATTCAAACGGAGGGTAGCTCGCTTCGGTGGCGAAACGGATGGTCTGGGCTGCTGTAGCGCTAAGGCTGATGCTGGCAACAAGTGCGGCGATCAGTAATTTTTTCATTGTCATTATTCCCGAGTCTTCAGTGAGATAGGTAGTATTTAAACGCGTCGGTCTGCGGCGCGGCAAAGCAGCCCGCATCCCCTTGCTCAACAATGTGACCATTTTCCATATACACCACGCGACTGGCCGTCTTGCGCGCCACTTCCACTTCGTGGGTCACGATAACTTGCGTAATACCGGTTTGCGACAGCTCGCGGATGATGCTGACGATCTGTGCGGTGATCTCTGGATCGAGCGCGGCGGTCGGCTCATCGAACAGCAGCACCTGCGGCTCCATCATCAGCGCGCGGGCAATCGCCACGCGCTGCTGCTGGCCGCCGGAAAGGTGCAGCGGATAGCGATCGCTGTAAGGCTTCAGGCGTAAACGCTCGAGCAGCTTCTCGGCGCGCGCCAGCGCCTCATCTTTGCGTAATCCGAGCACGCGGCACGGCGCTTCAATCAGGTTCTGCTGCACGGTGAGGTGCGGCCAAAGATTATATTGCTGGAACACCATGCCCACATTCTGGCGTAATTCGCGAATCGCTTTATCAGAAGGGGTTTTGGCGAAATCGAAATGATTGCCTGCGATGGTCAGCTGGCCAGAGCGCGGCATTTCGAGCAGGTTCAGCACGCGCAGCAGCGAACTTTTCCCCGCGCCGCTTGGGCCGAGCAGCACCAGCGTTTCACCCTGCGGGCACTCCAGTGTGATATCGAACAGCGCCTGGTGTGCGCCGTAGAAGCAATTGATGCTGTTTAATTTAATACTCATCGAAGCAGTCTGATAGCAATTGAGGCCGCAAATAGTAACGTTGACAGAATAGTTATGCAATATTTGTGCGTTAAAACTTAAATATAAACCAGGTTTCTACATAAAGTTAGCACATATCACTGGTCGACGTGGGAACCAGGCATAAATGTCGGCATTCCTCACAGAATGCCAGACATTTTACGGGGGTTATCGATGGGTTTAGTCAATACTTACCGATGTTCAACCGACTGGCGCAGCGTGCCCGCAGGGGCATGCACCGTGCCGCCGAGGTAGCGCACATCATCAACCGCCCAGCACTGGCCTTCGCGGATCATCAGCACCTCGTCCTGCCAGCGCTGATCGCCTTTGGTCAACGTCACGCGCAGCGGGATATTGCGCGCGTCGCTGTTGGGGATGGTTGAAGCGCTGGCGACATCGGCTTTCTCCGGTGCCAGGTTACGGCTGGAGAAGGGGTCGCCTTTCAGCAGCACGTTATTGCGCGCGTCGCGGCTGGCGGCAGTGAGCATTTTGCTCAGATCGTCACTCAGATAAGGGCGCAGCGAGGACCAGTTCGCGCCCGGATGTTCAATGCGGTAGTCATAGAATTGCTGTGCCACACTGTCGGGGCCGCCTTCAACGCAGGTATTGACGCGTGCGCCGGTATCTTTGAAAGCGGGCTCAACGGTGGTACAAGCGCTTAACAGCAGCGCGCACGGCATAACAAGAGTCAAAACTGAATAGCGCATAATGATTTCCTTATTTCTGTTCAGAAGTCGCAACCTTTCAAGAATAGTGTATTGCTCTCATAATGTGTCTGGTAACGCATTGATGGTTAAAAGGAGAAGCATGAAAACGTGGGGAATAGTGCTACTGGCGCTGATACTGGCAGGCTGTGCCAGCGATAAAAAAGATGACAACAAAGGCGTTATTGAGAAACCTGGCTATCAACTGGTGACCCGTTATCAGGCGCAAGCGGCTTATCCCCGCATCAAGGTGCTGGTGATCCATTATACGGCAGATGATTTTGATGTCTCGTTGACTACACTGCTCGGTAAAGATGTCAGTTCGCACTACTTAATCCCGGCCAATCCGCCGCGCGATAAGGGTAAACCGCGCATCTGGCAGCTGGTACCGGAGCAGAAACTTGCGTGGCATGCGGGGGCCAGCTTCTGGCGCGGATCGACGCGCATTAACGACACCTCCATCGGCATTGAGCTGGAAAACCGCGGCTGGGAGAAGGCGTCGGGCGGTAAAACCTTCGTTCCTTTTGCGCAGGCACAAATCAATGCGTTGATTCCGCTGGTAAAAGATATCGTCGCGCGTTACAACATCCCGCCGCAGAATGTGGTGGCGCATGCGGACATCGCCCCGCAGCGCAAAGAGGATCCCGGCCCGCAGTTTCCCTGGCAGGTGTTAGCCGCGCAGGGGATTGGTGCCTGGCCCGATCCGGCGCGCGTGGCCTTTTACCTCAATGGCCGCGCGGAGTACACGCGGGTCAGCAATGCGGCACTGCTCGATCTGCTGGCGCGTTATGGTTATGACGTCAAATCGTATATGACACCGCTGCAACAAAAGCGGGTCATCATGGCATTTCAAATGCATTTTCGCCCGGCGAAGTGGGATGGCGTAGCTGACGCCGAAAGCTTAGCGATCGCCGAGGCTTTACTGGAAAAATATGGTCAGGCAGAGTGATCTCTGCCGACCGGCTTATGACGAGGTCAATGGAGATGGGTTTACGCATCCTTACCGGCGCGCTGCTGATGGCGGCTTTTGCCGCTCACAGTGCGCCGACACCGCCCTTTAGTTGTTCATACTGGGATAAAAAAACGGACAACGTCGAGACCCTCGCCAACTGCGCCACTCTGCAGGAGGGCAAGCTGGTGTTTCTGCCGGAGCTGTTCGAAAAGAGCCAGGATGTGGATGGCATGTCGTGGGTTGGCTTATATGATTACACTCGCCAGGCCGGGCTGCCGGATGCCGATTACTATGTCCGCGCGCCGGATCGCTACCTGCCGGTAGTGCATTTCGACAACGGGCCGGACTGGTTTGTCGAAGGGCTGGTGCGCGCCCGGCAGAATGGCAAAGTGGGCTACTGGGACGATTCGTTCCGCAACCATATTGCGCCGCAGTTTGATTACGCCTGGCAGTTTCAGGAGGGTAAAGCGCTGGTCTGTAACGGCTGCAAACCGCAGCGCGAGGGCGAACATATGGCCCTTGGAGGCGGCGAGTGGTTTTACATCAATAAAAACGGCCAGCGGGTTTCCGAGATCAGGTCCGGGCCGTTTTGAGTCGTTTAGCGGTGCAGCTTGCCGTGATCTTTTAGCCAGAACGCCGTGCGTCTGATGCCCTCATCGAGCGTGACAATCGGCGTGTAGCCCAGCTCCTGCTGCGCGCGTTTGATATCCAGCGTGAAATCAAAATTGAGCTTCGAGACGCCGTAATGGGTAAAGGCGGGCTCTTTCGCGCGCTTGTCGCCGAAGCGCTCCATACTGCGCGCCACCATATCCAGCATGGTGTAAGGCACGGAGCGAATACGGCAGTCGATGCCCAGCTCATCAATCAACGTCTGCACAATGGTGCGCAGCGAGCGCGGTTCGCCGTTGGTGATATTAAAGGCGCGCCCGGAGGGAAGGGCGTCGCACTCGGTCTGGCTCGCCAGCCACATCGCATGCACCGCGTTTTCGTAGTAGGTCATATCGACCAGCGCATCGCCGCCGCGCGGCAGTAGCACGCTGCGGTAGTGCTGCATCATCTGCGCCAGGCGCGGGATAAAGACTTTATCGTGCGGGCCAAACAGGCTCTGCGGGCGCAAAATGGTAAAGCGGGTTTGCGGGTTCGCCTGCGCCAGCAGATCGATAACCTGCTCCCCGGCGGCTTTACTGCGGGCAAACTCGTTGGCGAAGCGCCGCGGGCGGAACGCTTCGTCAATATCGCGGTGGTGGTGATAATCGAAATAGAGCGACGGCGAGGAGATATGGATAAAGTTACGCACGCCCCAGGCAACCGCCCATTCGCCGAGACGGCGTGTGGCGCGCACGTTGGCGAGATCAAACGCTTCCTGAGTACCCCATGGTGAGGTAAAACTCGAGCAGTGCCACAAAGTGTCGATACCCGCGAGCATCACTTTCGCCTGCGAAGAGACCAGCTGGGTTAAATCCGCCGGTACAAACTCAGCGCCCATCTTGCAGAGCAGCTTGCCCATCGCTTCGTTGCGGCCCGTCGCCCGGACTGCAATGCCTTTTTGCCGCAGATATTCGACCGCGTTTCGGCCTAAACCGCTGGTTGCGCCCGTGACCAGAACCTTCATAGCAATCCACTGTGTTAAGCGTTTATCGCGCGCATTCTTTCGTGAATCACGTCGTGATGCAATGGGATTGTTAAAAGAAAGGCGACAGGCTCAGACTTTTTCACTGCATTTTTCCGCAAGCCTGGCGATACGTTGCGCCATACCGCGAAAAATAAACAGATGCGCCGGAAACATCAGCAGCCAGTAAAAGAGCCCCGGCATACCGTGCGGATGCCACCAGGCGCGCACATCCAGCACCCGGCAATTACCCTTATCCGTCACGGTAAAAACTAACCGCCCAAGCCCCGGCGCTTTCATGCCAAACAGCAGGGCAAGCTGCTGCTGCGGCTCAACGATAATCACCTTCCAGCTGTCTACCGCATCGCCAACCTGCAAATAGGGGCGTTGCGGCCGCCCGTGCGCCAGCTTATGGCCGATAAGCCTGTCGAGCGCGGCGCGGGTTTGCCACAGAGGATTGCCAAAAAAGTAGCGCTCTTTGCCGCCGATACCGTTGATCACCTGCCATAACGCCTGCGCGCTGGCCTGGGTGGTAACGCTGAAACCGGCCTGCTTCGGGTAGTAGCCATATTGCGGACGCCAGCGGGAGAAAGCCTGCGGATCGTAGCCCCAGTCGCTGGAGTTCACCAGCTTCTCCTCCTCCTTGAGCGTCCGGCGTACCGATTCATCAAAGGGGATCAGCGTTTGCGGAATTAACGCGCGCAGGGTGCGGTCATCCGCCAGCAGGTCATGTTTCAGCCCCTGGATTAACGCTTTGGCAATAGAGGGCGGCACGGAGGTGATGAGGTGTAAAAACCACACCGAGATAAGCCGTGTAGGCAGCGGCAGCGGGATCAGCGGGCGCTTGACGCCGCTCACCGCCATAAAGCGGATAAACTGCTGCTGATAGGTGAGCACCTCCGGCCCTGCGGCTTCAAACACCCGGTGCGTATTGGCCGGATGGTTGAGTAGCTCAAGCAGGTAGTGCAGCAGATTCTCCAGCGCGATGGGGGTGGTGCGCGAGCGCACCCAGCGCGGCGGGGTCAGCACCGGCAGGTTAAAGACCATGTCGCGCATCACTTCAAACGCCGCCGAACCGGCACCAACAATGATCCCGGCGCGCAGCTCGGTGACGGGCACGCCCGCGGCGCGCAGCAGATCGCCGGTGTGCTGGCGCGCCAGCAGATGATCGGAGTCGCTGCCTTCGTGGGCTTGCAGGGAGCTGAGGTAGATCACCTGTTTCACGCCGGAGCCCTGTAGCGCGTCGCGCACATTCAGGGCGATCTGCCGCTCGTGGGCAACAAAGTCGCCGCTCTCGCCCATGCTGTGCACCAGATAGTAGAGGGTATCGACATCCTCCAGCAGTGCGGGCAGCGCCTGCGGCCAGAAGAGGTCAATCTCATGCAGCGAGACATTCGCCAGCGCCAGCTTTCGCAGCCGCCCTAAGCGCCGCGCTACGGCTTTCACCTGATGATCCTGCTCGCTGAGGGCTTGTACCAGCCGCTGCCCGATATAGCCGCTGGCACCAAGCACCGCGATTCGCTGCGCCACATTTGCTCCTTAGCGCTGCAAAAAGGCCTGCCAGTGGCGAACCACCTCGCCAAGCTGCTGGCGGCTGACATCCAGATGCGTCACCAGCCGCACCACGCTGCCCGCGGTGATCGTCACCCCGCGCTCGCGCATAAACGCGCCCAGCGCCTGGGCGTTATCCCCCACGCGAACAAATACCATATTGGTATCGTGACGCATCACGTCGGCGCCGAGTTCGCGCAGTTGTGTCGCCAGCCAGGCGGCGTTCTCATGATCCTCTTTCAGCCGCTCAACGTTGTTTTTAAGCGCATAGAGCCCGGCTGCGGCAAGAAAGCCCGCCTGGCGCATGCCGCCGCCGGTCATCTTGCGCCAGCGGTTAGCGCGGGCAATATAGGCTTTATCACCGACCAGCAGCGAGCCAACCGGCGTGCCGAGACCTTTGGAGAGGCAGATGGTGAAAGAGTCGCAATATTGCGCGATCGCTTTTAAATTGCAGCCATACTCCACCAGCGCGTTAAAGATGCGCGCGCCGTCAACGTGCAGCGCCAGCCTGCGCTCGCGGGTGAACGCCCAGGCCTGTTGCAGGTAGTCGCGCGGCAGCACTTTGCCGTTGTGGGTGTTTTCAAGGCTCAGCAGTTTAGTGCGGGCAAAGTGGATATCATCCGCTTTGATTTTTGCCGCGACTTTATCCAGCGGCAGCGTGCCGTCGGCGGCAGCATCAATCGGCTGGGGCTGAATACTGCCGAGCACCGCCGCACCGCCCGCTTCGTAGAGATAGTTATGCGCGCCCTGGCCGACGATGTACTCTTCGCCGCGTTCGCAGTGGCTGAGCAGGGCGACCAGGTTAGCTTGTGTGCCGGTGGGTAAAAAGAGGGCGGCCTCTTTGCCGCTCAGTTCAGCGGCGTAGGCCTGAAGTTCATTAACCGTCGGGTCATCGCCATACACATCATCCCCGACCGGGGCGGCCATCATTGCCTCCAGCATGGCGCGTCCAGGTCGGGTCACGGTGTCACTGCGTAAATCAATCACGGCATTTCCTTATCTTGCGATGGGTAATGCCCTCTGTTTTACCTGAGCCAGTTGGTTTTCGCCAGTTCAACCACCTCATCGCCGCGCCCGTTAATGATCGCGCGCAGCATATAGAGGCTGAAGCCTTTCGCCTGCTCAAGTTTGATTTGCGGTGGCATGGCCAGCTCCTCTTTGGCGACGGTGACGTCAATCAGCACCGGGCCATCAATGGCGAAGGCACGCTGCAACGCTTCGTCAACGTCGGAGGATTTCTCTACGCGAATGCCGGTGATGCCGCACGCTTCGGCGATGCGGGCAAAGTTTGTGGCCTGCAATTCGGTGCCATCGGTCAGATAGCCGCCCGCTTTCATCTCCATTGCCACAAAGCCGAGCACGCTGTTGTTAAAGACGACGATCTTCAGCGGCAGCTTCATCTGCGCCACCGAGAGGAAATCGCCCATCAACATGCTAAAACCGCCATCACCGCACATCGCCACCACCTGGCGCTGCGGGAAGGTGGCCTGAGCGCCAATCGCCTGCGGCATGGCGTTAGCCATCGAGCCGTGGTTAAAGGAGCCAACCAACCGGCGCTTGCCGTTCATCTTCAGGTAGCGCGCGGCCCAGACGGTCGGTGTGCCGACATCGCAGGTGAAAATGGCGTCATCATCGGCGAAATCACTGATGCGCTGGGCCAGATATTGCGGGTGGATCGCCTTATCGCTCGGCTTCGCCAGATCGTCCAGCCCTTTGCGGGCATCGCGGTAGTTCTCCAGCGCTTTATCGAGGAAGGCGCGATCCGATTTCTGCTCCAGCAGCGGCACCAGCGCCGTCAGCGTCGCTTTGATATCGCCGACCAGCGCCATATCCACTTTACTGTGCGCACCGAGGCTCGCCGGGTTGATATCAATCTGGATGATCTTCGCATCGCTCGGGTAGAAGGCGCGGTAGGGGAACTGGGTGCCGAGCAGCACCAGCGTGTCGGCATTCATCATGGCGTGAAAGCCGGACGAGAAGCCAATCAGCCCGGTCATGCCGACATCAAAGGGGTTGTCATACTCAACGTGCTCTTTACCGCGCAGGGCGTGAACAATCGGCGCGTTGAGCTTACCGGCGAAGGCCAGCAGCTCTTTATGCGCACCGGCACAGCCGCTGCCGCACATCAGCGCCACATTGCTGGAGTAACGCAGCAGTTGCGCCAGCTTTTGCAGCTCCTCCTCGGCGGGAACCACCACCGGCTGCGGGGCGCGATACCAGTGGCTGCTGGCGCTTTCCGGTGCCGCCTGCAGGGCAACATCGCCGGGCAGCACCACGACGGAGACGCCACGGTTGAGGATCGCTTTGCGCATGGCAATCGCCAGCACTTGCGGGATCTGCTCCGGGTTGGAGACCAGCTCGCAGTAGTGGCTGCATTCACGGAAAAGCTCCTGCGGATGCGTCTCCTGAAAATAGCCGCTGCCGATTTCGCTCGATGGAATATGTGCGGCGATGGCCAGCACCGGTACGCGGTTGCGGTGGCAGTCAAACAGGCCGTTGATCAGGTGCAGGTTGCCCGGCCCGCAGGAGCCTGCGCACACGGCCAGTTCGCCCGAGACCTGCGCTTCTGCACCTGCGGCAAAGGCGGCGACCTCTTCATGGCGGGTGGGCATCCAGTCGATGGTGCCCATGCGGTTCAGGCTGTCGCTCAGCCCGTTAAGGGAGTCGCCGGTGACGCCCCAAATCCGTTTTACGCCCGCCTGTTCGAGGGTTTTGGCGATATATGCGGCCACTGTCTGTTTCATATTGAGGCTCCTTTTTGTGATCACGATTACAAGCTTAGACAATCAACAGGTAACGAGGCGGGAATATTATATCCATAAGTGAAACAGGGGTTTATTTTGACAGTGAAGAGGCATAGGTTGGTGTCATTCAACGAAAACAGGAATAATTTCAGATGGTTAAATCATTGTTAAATTCAGTTAATAAGATGTTTTCGCATGAGGATTTAGGGCGCTTGCTGCTGCGTCTGGCAGTCGGCGGGCTGATGCTGTTTCACGGCGTGCATAAGCTGATTGGCGGGGTTGATGGCATTGCCGGGATGCTGGCGGCCAAAGGGCTGCCGGGGTTTATCGCTTACGGCGTGCTGGTGGGGGAAGTGCTCTGCCCGGTGCTGATTATTCTCGGTATTTTTACCCGCCCGGCGGCGCTGGTGCTGGCGTTTACCATGGTTGTCGCCTGGCTGATGGTGGGCATTGGCGAAACCGGTTCGCTTGATGTGACCGGGGCGTGGGCGATTGAGAGTATTGTTTACTTCTTCCTTGGCGCGCTGGCGGTGGCGTTTATGGGAGCAGGGCGATATTCCGTGGCGCCCGCGTGGAAGTAATGGCGATGTAAAAATGCCGGATGGCGGCTGTCGCCTTATCCGGCCTACAGGTTCAGCGCATGTTCTGCATTGCCGGATGGCGGCTGTCGCCTTATCCGGCCTACAGGTTCAGCGCATTTTGTGCATTGCCGGATGGCGGCTAACGCCTTATCCGGCCTACCAGGGCATGTCACCTTTGTTGTAGGCCGGATAAGCGCAGCGCCATCCGGCACGTTGACTTGCACCTTACGCTAAAACCAAATCCCCCTGCGGGTGGCAGGAGCAGGCGAGCACAAACCCCTCGGCAATCTCCTTCTCGGTCAGCGTCATGGTGCTGCTGACTGAGTACTCCCCGGAAATCACCTGCGTTTTGCAACAGCCGCAAACGCCTGCGCGACAGGCGGCGTTGACCGGCATTTTGTTGCTCTCCAGCGCCTCCAGCAGCGTGCTGCCTACCGGCGCATAGAAGGTTTTCATCGGCGACAGCTTGCTGAACTTCAGCCCGCTGGTGGCGGCTTCGGCAACCGGGGTAAAGAACTGCTCTTTAAAGAAGCGCGTAACGCCGAGGGCTTTCACCTCCTGCTCAACCCATGCCATATAGGGTGCCGGGCCGCAGGTCATCACCGTACGCGCACTCAGATCCGGCACCGCGCTCAGCAGCTCGCGGCTTAAGCGCCCCGCCACAAAACCGTCGGTGGCGTTATGCTCCGCCACCAGCGTCACCGGATAGTTTTGCCACTCATCGGCAAAGATCACATCCTGCGGCGAGCGCACGCTGAAAATCACCTGCACATCCGCCTGCGGACGGTGCTTCGCCAGCCAGCGGCGCATCGACATAATCGGCGTCACGCCGCAGCCTGCCGCCAGCAGCAACAGCTTATCGTTCGGTTCGTTATCGCAGGTAAATTCCCCCTGCGCGTCGGAGAGCCAGAGATAACCGCCGCGCTTAACCTCACGCGTCAGCCACTGCGAGCCTGTGCCCTCATCAATACGGCGAATGGTCAGCGTAATGTATTCACTGACGCCCGGCGTTGAGGAGAGCGTATAGGCACGCAGCGTGTTGGCGCTGTTGCCAATGCTCACCAGCGCATACTGCCCGGCGCGGTAGGGGTAGTAATCATGGCACAGCAGCGAAAGCGTCCAGACATCCGGCGTCTCCTGGTGGATATGGTGCACCTGCATCCGCCACGGGCATTGAGGGGTTGGCATGCTCATTTTTCGCTCCTTATGCGCTCAGTAACTGCTGCATATCCTGCTCGACGGTGGTCACCTGCCGCAGGCCAAACTTCTCGTTCAGCACCGCCAGCAGATCCGGCGTCAGGAAGCCTGGCGCGGTGGGTCCGGTAACGATATTTTTCACACCCAGCGAGAGCAGGGTCAGCAAAATGACAATCGCTTTCTGTTCAAACCACGAGAGCACCAGCGAGAGCGGCAGATCGTTAACGCCGCAGCCGAGCTTGTCGGCCAGCGTCACCGCCAGAATAATCGCCGAGTAGGCATCGTTACACTGCCCGGCATCGACCAGACGCGGCAGGCCTTCAATATTGCCAAAGTCGAGTTTGTTAAAGCGGTATTTACCGCAGGCCAGCGTCAGGATCAGGCAGTCGTCCGGCACCTGGGTGGCAAAATCGGTGAAGTAGCTGCGCTCCCCGCGCGCGCCGTCGCAGCCGCCGACCAGGAAGAGGTGGCGCAGTTTTTCCCGGCTCACCAGATCGATCAAGGTATCGACCGCGCCGAGCAGCGTCTGGCGACCAAAACCAACGGTGATCAGATGCTCGATTTCGCTAAACGGGAAGCCGGACATCTGCTGCGCCTGGCGGATCACCGGGGCAAAGTCGTCGCCTTCAAGGTGGTTAACGCCCGGCCAGCCGACGATGCTGCGTGTCCAGATACGATCGTCATAGGAACCGACGGTCGGGTCGATAATGCAGTTGGAGGTCATCACAATCGGGCCGGGGAAGCGGGCGAACTCTACCTGCTGGTTCTGCCAGCCGCTGCCGTAGTTACCGACCAGATGTTTAAATTTACGCAACTCCGGGTAACCGTGCGCCGGCAGCATTTCGCCATGGGTATAGACGTTAACGCCGGTGCCTTCGGTCTGTTGCAGCAGGTTATAGAGATCTTTCAGATCGTGACCGGAAATAAGAATGCATTTGCCCGCCACCGCTTTGACGTTGACCTGCGTTGGCGTCGGGTGGCCGTAGAGGCTGGTTTCACCGGCGTCGAGAATGCTCATCACGCTGAAGTTCATCTTGCCGATCTCCATTGCGCACTCCAGCAAGGCGTTCATATCCGCGGGCCAGGTGCCGAGCCACGCCATGATGTTGTGGTAGCGCGCGTAAAGATCATTATCATACTGGCCGAGCACGTGGGCGTGCTCCATATAGGCCGCCGCGCCTTTCAGGCCATACAGGCAGAGCAGGCGCAGGCCAAGAATGTTTTCGCCAATCGCCGCTTTATCTTTGTTCGGGGTAAATTCCTCAGCCTGGCGCTGCAACGCGCCGAGATCGTCGCTCACCAACTGTAAATCTGCCATCGGGTTGTCTACCTGCGCCTGCGGATCGATCGCCAGACAGAGGGCTTTCAGTGCTTCACGTTTGGCAATCGCTTCCCGGGCATAACCGATAATGCGCACCGAATCGAAGTTGACGTTAGTCAGGGTGGAGAAGAAGGCGCGCGGCGCGAAGTTATCAATCTCATGGTCAATCAGATCGTAGTCGCGCGCTTTGCAGGCCCAGGCAGAAAGCCCCTGTAAGGCGGCAATCAGTAGATCCTGGAGATCGGAGGTTTCGGCGGTTTTCCCGCACATCCCCTGCGCGTAAGAACAGCCATTTCCTGCCGGGGTACGGATGGTTTGTTCACATTGCACACAAAACATGGTCACACCTTCTTTAAAGTTATATTTAAAATACATGTTTAAGATTAATAGGGCAGACGAAGGCGTGAAAGGTCTTTTAGCGGCTATTTACGCAGAGATTGATTTAGCGCAAGTTTGGCGGCAGAAACCCACCGCCGAAGGCGATCAGGCGGAGAAGAGGGCCATTAATAGCGGCACCAACAGGCTGAGCACGAATCCGTGGACAATGGCGGCGGGCACCATCTCCAGCCCGCCAGAGCGCTGCAACACCGGCAGGGTGAAATCCATCGACGTCGCGCCGCATAACCCCAGCGCCGTGGAGCAACTGCGGCCAATTAAGCCAGGAATTAGCATAATGGCGATCAACTCGCGCGCCAGATCGTTAAAGAACGCCGCGCTGCCAATCACCGGACCAAAGGATTCAGTGAGCAGGATCCCGGAAAGAGAGTACCAGCCAAAGCCGGAGGCCATCGCCAGCCCGGTTCTCAGCGGCAAATCGAGAAGTAGCGCGTTGATCACGCCACCCAGCAGCGAACTGGCGGTAACCACAACTGCGATGATCATTCCGCGGCGGTTGAGCACAATCTGTTTCAGGGTCATGCCGCTGTTACGCAGCTGAATACCGACCAGCAGCAGCAGGAAGATCAGCGTGTATTCGCTGGCTTCTGTCGCGTGCTGCAAAAACGCAAGCCCGCTCAGGCCAATCACAAAACCGAGCAGCACCACGCCGCACAGGCGCAATGACTCGAGCGCCATCGCCAGCCGCGACGGCAGCACTTCCTGCTGATGGTGATGGTTCCAGGGCAGGGATCGCTCCAGCCACAGCAGCGCACAGGCGTTGCAGAGTAAAATAATCACCACGCTGACTGCGGAATAATGCAATATCGACAGCAGGTTAGCGCTAAGGTTATCAAGGAAGGCGAGGCTGATACCCATAAAAAAGAGGATCACGTAGACAATCCAGCTGAGCAGTTTATTGATCAGTTTGAGTGCAGCAGCATGACGCAGCGGAATGAGGTAGCCCGCGACCAGCGGCAGAAGAATAATTAACAATCCTGAAAACATGAACAGCCCAAATCCTTACGTAAATTTATATGCACTGCAACACACTACAGAAAGGCTGAAAGTGAGTAAAGCTGCGAAAAGTGAGTGATTTTATGCAAATGCAGATTTCAATGGCGCTTCCCGCCTGCCGTTATGCTGTTGGCGCAGGGAGAGGGCAACACACCAGGAGGATGAGAGATGATTCTGGAGCGAGTTGAGGTTGTGGGATTTCGGGGTATTAATCGCCTCTCATTGCAGCTTGAACAGAACAACGTGTTGATTGGTGAGAACGCGTGGGGCAAATCAAGCCTGCTGGATGCGCTCACCCTGCTGCTGTCGCCGCAAAACGATCTCTACCACTTTGTGCGCGATGACTTCTGGTTCCCGCCGGGCGACATCAACGGCCGCGAGCACCACCTGCACATTATTCTCACCTTTCGCGAATCGGAGCCGGGGCGGCATAAAACGCGGCGCTATCGCCCGCTGGCGGAGTGCTGGGTGCCCAGTGACGATGGTTATCACCGTCTCTTTTACCGCCATGAAGGGGAGCTTTCCGTCGGGGGCGAAGTAAGGACGCTGCGCGGTTTTCTCGACACTAAAGGCGAACTGCTGCCGCTGCGTGACAGTGATGAGATGGCGCGCCAGCTGATTCGCCTCTCGCCGGTGCTACGCCTGCGCGATGCGCGTTTTATGCGGCGGCTGCGCAGCGGTGGCACGCCGGAAACCCCGCTGCTGGAGAGCACCGCGCGCCAGCTCGATTTTCTCTCCCGCGAGCTGGTCTCACGCCCGCAAAACCTGACCGATGCGCAGATCCGCCACGGCTTGTCGGCGATGGTGCAACTGCTGGAGCACTACTTTGCCGAGCAGGGCAGCGGTACGTCGCTGCCGCGCCTGATGCGCCGCCGCTCCCATGATGAGCAGCGCAGCTGGCGCTATCTCGACACCATCAACCGCATGATTGATAAGCCCGGCGGGCGTATGTACCGGGTGATCCTGCTGGGCTTTTTTTCCACGCTATTGCAGGCCAAAGGCTCTGTGCGCCTCGACCGCGATGCGCGTCCGCTGTTGCTGGTGGAAGATCCCGAAACGCGGCTGCATCCGATTATGCTCTCCGTCGCCTGGCAGTTGCTAAACCTGTTGCCGTTGCAGCGTATTACCACCACGAACTCCGGCGAACTGCTGTCGCTGACGCCCGTCGAGCATGTCTGCCGGCTGGTGCGTGAGTCATCACGCGTTGCGGCGTGGCGTCTCGGGCCGGGCGGCCTGAGCGCAGAGGATGGGCGGCGCATCGCGTTTCATATTCGCGTCAACCGCCCCTCATCGCTGTTTGCCCGCTGCTGGCTGCTGGTCGAGGGGGAGACGGAAACCTGGGTGATTAACGATCTCGCCCGCCAGTGCGGGCACCACTTTGATGCTGAAGGGATAAAGGTGATTGAGTTTGCGCAGTCCGGGCTGAAGCCGCTGATTAAATTCGCCCGCCGGATGGGCATTGAGTGGCATGTGCTGGTGGATGGCGATGAAGCGGGGAAAAAATATGCCGCCACCGTGCGCGGCGTACTCGATAACCATCCCGATCAGGTGCGCGTTCATTTAACCGAGCTGCCGGCGCGCGACATGGAGCATTTTATGTATCGCGAAGGGTTTGATGATGTCTATCACCGCGTGGCACAACTGCCAGCAAACGTGCCGATGAACGCGCACCGGGTGATCACCAAAGCGATCCACCGTGCCTCAAAACCGGATCTGGCCATTGAGGTGGCGATGGAAGCGGGCAGGCGCGGCGTGGAGGCGATCCCGCCGCTGCTGCGTAAAATGTTCTCCCGCGTGCTGTGGCTGGCGCGCGGGAGAGCCGATTAACGCTGGCAGCGCTCGGCAGTCTGGCTTTGCAGGCTGTCGAGCAGCTCATAACGGCGGCGATACTCTGCGCGTTTTTTGCTGGCGATCTCCTCAATCGGTTTACGCGGCATCATCAGTGGCAGCACAAAGTCTCTCTGTCCATCGACAACGCCACCCAGCGACGCCCAGAAGCTGTTGTAATCTGCATGCAGCTGGCGCAGTTTTTTCTTGCGATAGCGCAGGCTCTGGTAAATGTGCGTTTCATTGCTTACCGCGCGGATCGCTTCCACTTCGAGGAACTGCGCCAGCATCATTGCCGCCTCAACCAGCAGCCGCTTCGGGAACAGACCGTGACAGGCTTTGGTCGCGCCCTGGATCGCTTCGTGCGGCACATGGGATTTTGGCCCTTGCAGCCCGCCAATATAGAGCGTGGTCAAGCCGTTAAACGGGCAGACGGTGAAGGTGAGGCGCGCCAGCGGGGTCTCCAGCGCGTCATAAAAGGTGAGCGTCGCTTCGCCCTCTTTATCCAGCGCGGCATCTGACCAGAGGCGGATGGTGTAACTCTGCTCATCTTTCCCCGTCAGCCGGGCCAGCGTGCAGCCCGACGTCGTGAGATAGCTGTTCACCATCCCTTCGGGCAGCAGGCGGTTAAAGCTGTCGTAATGCCAGCAGATCGCCTCGCTGGTCTGCTGACGCGTCAGATTGACGGAGAGCCAGGGGCGGTGTAACCGGCACGGCAGACCCGGCTGCATATGCAGCTTGCGGGCAAGGTGCGGCTGGTCAACGAGACGTGACAAAAAGTGTGCGGTAGCAAAAGGCATCGCCAGCGAGCGCAGCAGGAATTTACGCCGGTGGGAGCCTTTCTCCCAGGCGGGTCCCGGCACCAGATCGCCGGAAAGAAGAGAAGCGAATAGCTGCCAGGCCGTTTTCGGTAGCGGCCGTTGAGGTTCAAAAACAGTAGCGATAACGGACATGGTGCAACTCACATTTCATTAAGAGATGTCAATTTCATCAGGTGCTGACTCAACGCCTCTTCAATGGATAAGGGAGAAAATGCGAAGATGAGGTTTCGTTGAGCCGCGGTTTAGTTAAAATTGCACTTTCCATCGCATGTCCGATTATCTGGAAATTTTATGAAACTGAAGGGAAAACGCAGGACAGGGTTGTTTGTGCTGATCGTCATCATTGTGCTGGCGGCTTTCTGGCTCTGGAGCAAGCTAAATGCGCCGGTGGTGCAGTATCAGACGCTGATTGTTAAGCCGGGCGAGCTGCAGCAAATGGTGCTGGCGACCGGCAAGCTCGACGCGCTTCGCAAAGTTGACG
Source organism: Kosakonia sp. CCTCC M2018092 (assembly GCF_003864115.1). Classification (NCBI taxonomy): domain Bacteria; kingdom Pseudomonadati; phylum Pseudomonadota; class Gammaproteobacteria; order Enterobacterales; family Enterobacteriaceae; genus Kosakonia; species Kosakonia sp. CCTCC M2018092. The sequence continues at coordinate 3,100,822 of NZ_CP034225.1, read as the reverse complement.
TCGGCGCGCAGGTCAACGGTGAGTTACAACGCCTGACGGTCAATATCGGCGATAAGGTGAAGAAAGATCAGCTGCTGGGCATCATTGACCCGGCGCAGGCGGAAAACCAGATTAAGGAAGTGGAAGCGACGCTGATGGAGCTGCGGGCGCAGCGCCGCCAGGCGCAGGCCGAGCTAAAGCTGGCGCAGGTGACTTACGGTCGTCAGCAGCAACTGGTGCAGAGCCACCTGGTGTCGCGCCAGGATCTTGACACCTCGGCCACGGATGTCGCCGTAAAGCAGGCGCAGATTGGCACTATCGATGCGCAGATCAAACGTAACCAGGCGACGCTCGATACGGCAAAAACCAATCTCGATTACACCCGTATTCTCGCGCCGATGGACGGCGAAGTGACGCAAATCACCACTCTGGAAGGGCAGACGGTGATTGCTATGCAGCAGGCACCGAACATTCTGACGGTCGCGGACATGAGCACCATGCTGGTGAAAGCACAGGTCTCCGAAGCGGATGTTATTCATCTCAAACCGGGGCAAAAAGCGTGGTTCACCGTGCTGGGCGATCCGGGCACCCGCTATGAAGGGGTACTGAAAGATATTCTGCCGACGCCGGAGAAGGTCAACGACGCCATCTTCTACTATGCGCGTTTTGAAGTGCCCAACCCGCAGGGCGTGCTGCGCCTGGAGATGACTGCCCAGGTGCAGATCCAGCTCACCGGGCAGAAAAACGTGCTGACCATTCCGCTGGCGGCGCTCGGCGAGCCGGTTGGTGATAACCGCTATAAGGTCAAAGTGCTGCGCAATGGCGAAACGCGCGAGCGGGAAGTGATCCTCGGCGCACGTAATGATACCGATGTGGTGGTGGTCAAAGGGCTGGACGCGGGCGATGAAGTGGTGATCGGCGAGCGGAAAGAGGGCGCGGCGCAATGACCGCCCTGCTTGAACTAAAGGATATTCGTCGCAGCTACCCCTCCGGCGACGGCATGGTGGAAGTGCTGAAAGGCATTACCCTCACCATAAACGCTGGCGAGATGGTGGCGATTGTGGGTGCTTCCGGCTCCGGGAAATCGACGCTGATGAATATTCTCGGCTGTCTTGATAAACCGACCCGCGGCACCTATCGCGTGGCGGGAACGGATGTCTCGACACTTAGCGGCGACGCGCTGGCGCAGCTGCGCCGCGAGCACTTTGGTTTTATCTTCCAGCGCTACCATCTGCTCTCCCATCTGACTGCTGCGCAGAATGTTGAAGTACCGGCGGTCTATGCCGGGACGGAGCGCAAAGCGCGGCTGGCGCGTGCTAAAGAGTTGCTGACGCGCCTCGGGCTTGGCGATCGCAGCGAGTATCAACCCTCGCAGCTCTCCGGCGGCCAGCAGCAGCGCGTCAGTATTGCGCGTGCGTTGATGAACGGCGGGCAGGTGATCCTCGCCGATGAGCCGACCGGCGCGCTGGACAGCCACTCCGGCGAAGAGGTGATGGCGATCCTCCATCAACTGCGCGATCGCGGCCACACGGTGATTATTGTCACCCACGATCCGCAGGTTGCCGCGCAGGCCGAGCGGATCATTGAGATCCGCGATGGTGAAATCATTGCCAATCCGCCAGCAAAAATTTCCGCCACCTCTGCGGCAAAGCATGAAAGCGTTGTCACCTCCGTCGGCGGCTGGCGGCAGTTCACCAGCCGTTTCCAGGAGGCGCTGACCATGGCCTGGCGGGCGATGGCGGCCAACAAGATGCGCACCTTGCTCACCATGCTCGGCATTATTATCGGTATCGCCTCGGTGGTGTCGATTGTGGTAGTGGGCGATGCGGCCAAACAGCTGGTGCTGGCGGATATCCGCTCTATCGGCACCAACACCATTGATGTCTACCCCGGCAAAGATTTTGGTGATGATGAGCCGCAAAACCAGCAGGCGCTGAAGTATGACGATCTGCTTGCCATTCAAAAGCAGCCGTGGGTGCGCTCAGCCACGCCATCGGTATCGCAAAACCTGCGTCTGCGTTACGGCAATATCGACGTAGCAGCCAGCGCGAATGGCGTGAGCGGGCAATATTTTAACGTCTACGGTATGACCTTTAGCGAAGGCACCGCATTTAACGCCGAGCAGCAGGGCAGGCGCGCGCAGGTGGTGGTGCTCGACAGCAATACCCGGCGGCAGCTCTTCCCGGATAAGGCCAGCGTGGTGGGCGAAGTGATTCTGGTTGGTAATATGCCGGCGACGGTGATTGGTGTGGCGGAGGAGAAGCAGTCGATGTTCGGCAGTAGCAAGATCCTGCGCGTCTGGCTGCCTTACAGCACCATCGCCGGGCGAATTATGGGCCAGTCATGGCTCAACTCCATTACCGTGCGCGTAAATGAGGGCTACAGCAGTGAACAAGCCGAACAGCAGCTGACGCAACTGCTCAATCTTCGCCACGGTAAAAAGGATTTCTTTGTCTGGAATATGGACGGGGTGCTGAAAACGGCGGAGAAAACCACACGTACGCTGCAACTCTTTTTAACCTTGGTGGCGGTGATCTCGCTGCTGGTGGGCGGAATTGGCGTGATGAATATCATGCTGGTGTCGGTCACCGAGCGTACCCGGGAGATTGGCATCAGGATGGCGGTGGGCGCACGTGCGGGCGACGTGCTTTCGCAGTTTCTGATTGAGGCGGTGTTTGTCTGCCTGGTGGGCGGTGCGCTGGGTGTGATGCTGTCGATGCTGATCGCCTTCACTCTGCAACTCTTCCTCCCCGGCTGGGAGATTGGCTTCTCGCCGGTCGCGCTGTTAACGGCGTTTTTGTGCTCCACCTTTACCGGCGTGCTGTTTGGCTGGCTTCCTGCCCGCAATGCCGCCCGGCTCGATCCGGTGGATGCGCTGGCACGCGAGTAATAAAAATGCCAGCCCACCGGGCTGGCATTTCACTGCACTTTGTACACAACGAGGTCTCAGGCGTCAGGCTATCGCTTCCAGTTCTACTGGCACGATAAGACTGGCATGATTGCCTTTAGGGCCCTGGTGTACATCAAACCGGACCGTCTGCCCGGCTTTTAACGTTCTGTAACCATCCATCTGGATGGTGGAGTAATGGGCGAAGATATCTTCACCACCGCCTTCCGGGCAGATGAAGCCAAACCCTTTGGCATTGTTGAACCACTTTACAGTACCCATTTCCATGCTTCGACATCCTTCGTAAAACTTATTTAAGTAAGATGGAATGAACCGGTGGCGGAGCGACGGGTTGTTCAAAACCTCGCCAACTCACGACTCTACAATTTAGATAATTCGTATAACGCGTCAAGTATTTGGCAAGCATTCTGGGAGACAGCGCATCAATTTTTTGAAGCAGTTAACGCTATGGTGAAAAAATGTGATGCAGGTCTCGAATATGGCTATTCCACAGTCATATGTTGCGCAATGGAAAAATTAATTACCAGCGGTTTAAAATATAATTTAATCAGTAATTAATTCATGTGAATTATCCTAATTCAAATAAATTAATCACTCTTTTTCCTCAATGCGATAATTCAAAAATTATCCGAGAGCATTCTTGTATATTAATCCACTTTAAGGGGTGAAAAGAAAAGCACTGCCACAGGTACTATTAGCGTTGCAACGTTGGTGTAAATAAAAAGGATGAAGTTACATTGAAAACTTTAAAGAAATTATCTTTAGCGCTATTGGTATCAGCTTCACTTATCAATTCCTCTTACGTCGTGGCGGAAACGAACGATGTGGCCCCACAAATTATGGCCCAAAAAGGAAACCATTATCCCCTTATTTTTGTTCATGGTGTTATCGGCTGGGGCCCGGATGAGATGCTGGGTTTCAAATATTGGGGCGGGTTTGATGACACCATTGCCTATTTAAATAGCAATGGGGTTGACTCTTACGCCGCCGTTGTCGGCCCGGTTTCCAGCAACTGGGATCGCGCGGTCGAGCTCTATTACTATATTAAAGGCGGCACCGTTGATTATGGTGCCGCCCATTCACTGAAAGCGAATCATGCCCGCTACGGCAAAACCTACCCGGGCATCTATCCGCACTGGGATGAGCACCATAAGATCCACCTTGTTGGGCACAGTATGGGCGGGCTAACCAGCCGCCAGTTGGTGGATATGTTGCAGGATGGCAGTGAAGAGGAGCGCGCTTACCACGAATCACACCCGGAAACCGAAATCTCCCCGCTTTTTGAAGGCGGGAAAGATTATGTTTTCAGCGTCACGACCGTCGCCACGCCAAATAACGGCAGCTCGTTTGCACAAGATAAGAACCTGATCGTTGGCCTGATTGAAGATATGGTCCGCAAAGCGGCAACTATTGCTGGCGTATCGTCGCTCTCTTCATTTGTTTATGATTTCAAACTCGATCAGTTTGGCCTGCGTCGTGATCCGGACGAGAGCCTGGCTGAATATATTCGCGATGTTTTCAGCAGCAGTATCTGGGATTCGAAGGATATTGCCTCTTACGATCTCTCGGTAGTTGGTGTCAGTGCGAATAAGCAGTACCTGCAGACTAAGCCCAACGTCTATTATTTCTCACATACCGGTAAAACGACCGTTGGCGTGCCGTTTACCTCTTTCCAGATCCCCGGCGTCTATACCAATCCGCTGCTGGTGCCGTCCGCAACCTATATGGGCAAAACCATTACCGATCCGCAAACGTCGTTAATTAATGCCACCTGGACGACGAATGATGGGCTGGTGAATTCGGTTTCCAGCTATTACCCCTTTGGAGCCGATGCGAAGCCCTATGATGGTCAGCCGAAAAAAGGGCAGTGGAGCTATTACCCGGTAATGCACGATTGGGATCATCTCGACTTTATGGGATTTGATGTCGTCCCGCAGGCTTATGTTAACGCTTTCTATGCTGATGTTGCGAAGTCATTACTGGAGCTGGATAAATAGCCCAGAAATAAATAAAAAGACGAACCCTCAGCGGTTCGTTTTTTTATTTAGCAAGATCTTTGAAAATTAAAAAATAGAAAAATAAGATACATTGAAATCTTTTTACACAGGTGAAATGGCAAGGATCGCCAAAAAAACCTATAATCGAGCCATATAATGTGCACTAGCAGGACGTCTTCACATAACCATCCACTTTATGTTGTTATTCAAACGTAGGGCGATCCATTATAGTTGCCTGACATCTGATGCTGATTGAAAATGCATCTAAACTCATGTAATCGGCCGATTAGACGTGCGCCGGAACCTGTAACCTAAGATGAAGCGCTAACGATGGGCAAGAGCAATAGCTGGCTGGATTTTGAGCAATTGGCGGAAGATAAACTGCGCGACGCGCTCAAACCGCCATCGATGTACAAAGTAATGATCATGAACGATGACTACACGCCAATGGAATTTGTTATTGACGTGCTACAAAAGTTCTTTTCTTATGATGTTGAACGTGCAACGCAACTGATGCTAACGGTTCACTATCACGGTAAGGCTATCTGCGGTGTTTTCACCGCCGAGGTCGCGGAGACGAAAGTTGCCATGGTGAACAAGTATGCAAGGGAGAACGAGCATCCGTTGCTGTGTACGCTGGAAAAAGCCTGACGTCAGGCAATAAAACTTGGGGGAGGTGCCTATGCTCAATCAAGAACTGGAACTCAGTTTAAACATGGCTTTCGCCAGAGCGCGCGAGCACCGACATGAGTTTATGACCGTCGAGCACTTGTTACTGGCTCTGCTCAGTAACCCATCTGCCCGTGATGCGCTGGAAGCGTGTTCCGTGGATCTGGTGGCGCTGCGGCAGGAACTCGAGGCCTTCATCGAACAAACCACACCCGTCCTGCCGATGAGCGAAGAGGAGCGTGACACGCAACCGACGCTCAGCTTCCAGCGCGTTCTGCAGCGCGCGGTGTTTCACGTTCAGTCTTCCGGACGCAGCGAAGTCTCCGGTGCGAATGTGCTGGTTGCCATCTTTAGCGAGCAGGAGTCGCAAGCGGCTTACCTGCTGCGCAAACATGAAGTCAGCCGCCTTGACGTGGTGAACTTTATCTCTCACGGCACGCGCAAAGACGAGCCGGGTCCATCCTCTGACGCGGGCAGCAGCAGTAGCAGCCAGGCGAGCAGCGAAGAGCAAGCAGGCGGGGAGGAACGTATGGAAAACTTCACCACCAATCTTAATCAGCTTGCTCGCGTGGGCGGAATCGATCCGCTGATTGGACGTGGCAAAGAGCTTGAACGCGCCGTCCAGGTGCTGTGCCGCCGCCGTAAAAATAACCCGCTGCTGGTGGGGGAATCGGGCGTCGGTAAAACCGCGATTGCCGAAGGGCTGGCCTGGCGAATTGTGCAGGGCGACGTGCCGGAAATCATGGCCGACTGCACCATCTACTCGCTGGATATCGGCTCACTACTTGCGGGTACTAAATACCGCGGCGATTTCGAAAAACGCTTTAAGGCGCTGCTGAAACAGCTTGAGCAGGACAGCAATAGCATTCTGTTTATCGATGAGATCCACACCATCATCGGCGCAGGCGCTGCGTCCGGCGGGCAGGTTGACGCTGCGAACCTGATTAAACCGCTGCTCTCCAGCGGTAAGATCCGCGTGATGGGCTCCACGACCTATCAGGAGTTCAGCAACATCTTTGAAAAAGATCGCGCCCTTGCGCGCCGCTTCCAGAAAATTGATATCACTGAACCTTCCGTTGAGGAGACGGTGCAGATTATCAATGGCCTGAAGCCGAAATATGAAGCGCACCACGATGTGCGTTACACGGCGAAAGCGGTACGCGCCGCGGTTGAGCTGGCGGTGAAGTATATTAATGACCGCCATCTGCCGGATAAAGCGATTGACGTCATCGATGAGGCTGGCGCGCGGGCGCGGCTGATGCCGGTCAGCAAACGCAAGAAAACGGTTAACGTGGCGGATATAGAATCCGTGGTTGCCCGTATCGCGCGTATTCCTGAGAAGAGCGTCTCCCAGAGCGATCGCGATACGCTGAAAAGCCTCGGCGACCGCCTGAAAATGCTGGTGTTTGGTCAGGATAAAGCCATTGAGGCCTTAACCGAAGCGATCAAAATGAGCCGCGCAGGGCTGGGCCAGGACCATAAACCGGTCGGCTCCTTCCTGTTTGCTGGCCCAACCGGCGTCGGTAAAACCGAGGTGACGGTGCAGCTGTCGAAAGCGCTGGGCATTGAGCTGCTGCGCTTTGATATGTCCGAGTATATGGAGCGCCACACCGTGAGCCGTTTGATTGGTGCGCCTCCGGGCTATGTCGGTTTTGATCAGGGTGGCCTGCTGACCGACGCGGTGATCAAACATCCGCATGCGGTTCTGCTGCTCGATGAGATCGAAAAAGCGCATCCTGACGTCTTTAACATCCTGCTGCAGGTGATGGATAACGGGACGCTGACCGATAACAACGGGCGCAAGGCCGATTTCCGCAACGTCGTGCTGGTGATGACCACTAACGCAGGGGTGCGTGAAACCGAGCGTAAATCTATCGGCCTTATCCACCAGGATAACAGCACCGATGCGATGGAAGAGATCAAAAAGATCTTTACGCCGGAGTTCCGCAACCGTCTGGACAACATCATCTGGTTCGATCATTTGTCTACCGAGGTGATTCACCAGGTGGTCGACAAATTTATCGTCGAGCTTCAGGTGCAGCTGGATCAGAAGGGCGTCTCGCTGGAAGTCAGCCAGGAAGCGCGCGACTGGCTCGCAGAGAAAGGCTACGACCGTGCGATGGGTGCCCGACCGATGGCCCGCGTGATTCAGGACAACCTGAAAAAACCGCTCGCCAATGAGCTGCTGTTCGGCTCACTGGTTGATGGCGGCCAGGTGACCGTCACGCTGAATAAAGAGAAGAATGAGCTGGAGTATGGTTTCCACAGTGCGCAGAAGCACAAACCGGAAGCAGCACATTAATCTCTGCGTTAACCTTATTAAACCGGGCCCTGTGCCCGGTTTTTTTATGCCTGTCCGATAAGCGTGTGAAAAAGCGGCGCGCAGTTTTCTCTTCGTCAATGTAAGACAATTTCCCTTCATGGCATTAAACCGCGTGATTAACTCCATTTGCAGAGCGAACTGCGGTATGTATTGTTAATCTTCCTGGTTCAAATCATTGATATTAATAAAAATATTGCCTGGATTGCTGTTTTTTTGTACGTTGTCTTTAAGCGCAATAGCTCAGAGAAGGGTTATTGCCATGAAAAGGAATCAGTGGTTGGTCAAAAAGGAGAAGATAAGATGAAGCGTATTGTTACAGCCGTTCTATTGAGTTTCTTAGTGCTTGCTCCGCTTTCAGTAGAGGCGAATATCTGCAACGCGTTGAGTAAATGGCGCAAGGTTTGTCGCGATCCGGCGAACGGGCCGGACATAGGGACAGCAGAGTGGATCGCCTGTCGCGAGCGGGGCGGCTGCAACTATTCCTGATCGTTAAAAGCGGTTTTTGAAACAGCACTTGAAGCAGAAACAGAAAAGGCCGGGATTACCCGGCCTTTCAATTAGGTGCGCAGTTGCGCTAGCGGAAGATCTTAGCGGCTACGGAAGACAATGCGGCCTTTGCTCAGGTCGTACGGGGTCAGTTCCACAGTCACTTTATCGCCCGTCAGGATACGGATGTAGTTTTTACGCATCTTACCAGAGATATGCGCAGTGACCACGTGACCGTTTTCCAGTTCTACGCGGAACATCGTATTAGGTAACGTTTCAAGAACGGTACCCTGCATCTCAATATTGTCTTCTTTGGCCATCTAATCCTCGGGGGTATCACTACCATAATTTTTTGAATCGGCAAGATAATGCCGAAGTTCGTGTGTTAAGTAAAGATTTGTGCTGATAAAACGCAGCAAAACAGCTTTTGCCGATTCCCCGCACGCCGCAGCCAGAGCGCCAGTAAAGCGCAACCGTAAAGGGGAGCGATAGAAGTAAACGAAGGGCATCCCTGATACGAACGACTCCCGGATGGGGCGGGGCAACAGGCAAAAGCTGCTACGAGCGACCATTATAACACTCTGAATACAAATGTGCCGAAAACATTCTTCAACGAGCCGGAAAGAGCCGACGGGGCACCCAAAAGTGCGAAGGCAGCGCTACCTGACGTAATTCCGCGAGATAGTGCAGATAGTCGCGGCGCGGGATCTCCACCGCGCCAAGGGAGGCGGTGTGGCTATTAAGCACCTGGCAATCAATCAGCTTACCGCCAAGTCTCGCAAACTCTTCGCTAAAGGCCAGCAAGGCCGTTTTTGAGGCATTTACGCGTCGGCTGAACATCGACTCACCACAGAACAGCGATCCCTGCGCAACGCCATACATCCCACCAACCAGCTCGTCGTCTTCCCATACTTCTATCGAATGCGCGTGGCCCAGTTCATGTAAACGATGGTAGGCCATGACGATATCGGGCGTAATCCAGGTGCCTTCGTCGCGATCGTCTGAACAACCGTCAATGACCTGGCCGAAAGCGTGGTTCAGGGTCACGCGATAAGGTGAGGTTTTATGAAAGCGCTTCATGCTGCGGCTGACGTGAAAGTTTTCCGGCCATAATACGGCGCGCGGATCGGGCGACCACCAGAGGATAGGGTCGCCGGGTGAGAACCACGGAAAAATCCCGCGCTGGTAGGCCATCAGCAAACGCGCCGGACTTAGGTCGCCACCGAGCGCCAGCAGGCCGTTGGGTTCACGCAGCGCCGCTTCCGGCGAAGGGAATGCAATAGAGTGACGAGAAAGCTGAACCAGGCGCATGACCGCAACGCTCCACAATGCGACAAGTGACTTCTGTTAATATCGTCATCTTTCGCCCTCGCTTCAGTATTGGCGACGCGAGAGCGAAAATGAGTCAAACCGCTACAGACGCTGCTTAAACTGGTAGTACCGCCCCTGTTTCGCCATTAACGCTGCGTGATTACCTTGCTCAATTATTTGCGCGTTGTCCATTACAATTATCCGATCGTAATTTGCCAACCCGCGCAGACGATGGGTGACCATTAACAGGGTCTTGCCTTTCATCACTTCATTAAGAAGATCAAGGATTTGGCTCTCGGTTGAGGCATCGAGTCCTTCAGTCGGTTCATCCAGCAGCACCAGTGGGGCATCATGCAGCAGCGCGCGCGCAATCGCCAGGCGGCGCAGTTCACCGCCGGAGAGCTGACGTCCGCCTTCACCGAGCCAGGCATTAAGGCCATTCTCATCCAGCAGTTTCTCCAGACCCACGCGTTCCAGCGTCGCGCTCAGCACCTCATCGCTTGCCTGCGGCGAAGCCAGCAGTAAGTTATCGCGCAGCGTGGCGCTAAACAGATGAACGCGCTGCGGCACCATACTGATAAGCGAGCGCAGATCGGCCTCGGCATATGAGCTTAATGGCCGATCCTGTAGACGAATCTCGCCCTGCTGCGGATCCCAGGCGCGCGTCAGCAGTTGCAGCAACGTCGATTTACCACAGCCCGTGCGGCCTAAAATGGCAACATGCTCGCCTGCGGCAATCGACACGCTGAGACTCTCCAGCGCCCGCTGCGGCTGTCCCGGATAGCTAAACGACACATCGGTAAGCGCCACGCTAACCTGCTGCGGCACAGCGGTGCGCGTTGCAGGAAACGTGACTTCCGGCTGACAGTCGGTAAGCTGTGTCACCCGTGTGGCAGACGCGATAACTTGCCCAAGGTGCTGGAAAGCGCCGGTAACCGGGGCGAGCGCTTCGAACGCCGCCAGCGCACAGAAGACAAACAGCGCGATCAGGGCGCCAGGTTCGGTATTACCGCCGACATCACCGGAGGCGAACCACAGCATGATAATTACCGCCGCGCCGCTAATGGTCAGCATCACTGCCTGCGACACGGCGCTCAGATCGGACTGACGGCGCTGCGCCTCGTGCCAGCCTAATTCGGTATTTTCCAGCTGCTCGCGATAACGCTGGCTGGCACTAAAAATGGTGAGCTCTGCCTGACCCTGTAACCAGCTGGTCAATTGCTGGCGATATTGCCCGCGCAGCGCGGTGAGGTTTTCCCCCGTCGCTTTGCCGGCGCGATAAAAGAGGGGCGGAAGAATAAGCAGTGTCGCCAGCATAATGCCGCTTAGCATCAGAGCCAGCGAGAGATCGAGCACGCTCAGGCCGACCAGCACCACAATAATCACCACCAGCGCGCCCACCAGCGGCGAAATGACGCGCAGGTAGAGGTGATCAAGCGTATCGACATCGGCAACCACGCGGTTCAGCACATCGCCCTGACGAAAACGCGCCAGTCCGGCGGGGGAGAGGGGTAACAGCTTGCTGAAGGTAGTGACGCGCAGATGTTCCAAAACGCGGAACGTGGCATCGTGGCTGACCAGCCGCTCGAAATAGCGCCCGGCGGTACGGGTGATCGCCGCCCCGCGCACACCGGCGGCGGGCAACATATAGTTGAAACTATACAGCCCGGCGACGCCCACCACCGCCGAGGCCGACAGGAACCAGCCGGAAAGCGTCAACAGCCCAATACTGGCCAGCAGCGTAACGACCGCCAGCACCACACCCAGCGTCAGCATCCATTTGTGGCGTTTATATAATGCGAGATAAGGCAGCAAGGCGCGCATTTAAATCTCCTCCTGACGGTGTGCCAGCAGCGCGGCAAACACGCCTCCGGCGGCGGCAAGTTCGGCATAGCTGCCCTGTTCAATAATGCGTCCCTCCTGCATCACCCAAACGGCGTCCCACTCTGCAAGATTTTCCAGCTGGTGGGTCACCATCAGCGTAGTTTGCTGGTGCGAAGCGGTGGTCAGCGCCTGCATCACCCGCTGCTCGCTGTGGGCATCAAGGCTGGCGGAAGGTTCATCCAGCAAAAGCAACTGGCAGGAGGAGAGCAGGGCGCGGGCAACGGCAACGCGCTGCGCCTGGCCGACGGAGAGACGCACGGCCTGATCGCCAGGCTGCGTTTCCAGCCCTTCCGGTAACAGCGGTAGAAATTCGCTTACCCATGCCTTATCCAGCGCAGTGTGCAAGGCCGCCTCGCTGGCATCCGGGCGTGATAACAGCACATTCTCGCGCAGCGTGGCGGCAGGCAACTGCGGGTTTTGCCCGACCCAGCTTATCGCGTTGCGCCAGCTGTCGGGATCGATGGCGCTCAGTTCAATACCGTTAACGCGCAGCGAGCCTTCATAAGGCAGGAACCCTAACAGCGCGTTAATCAGCGAGCTTTTTCCCGATCCGCTGCGCCCGACCACCACAACCCGTGCTTTTGAGGAGAGGGTAAAGGTAAGCGGCCCGGCCAGCACCGCGCCTTCAGGCGATTTAACGATCAATTCTTCTGCCGTCAGGGTAATAGGTTCACCCGCGTTGAGCGTGATATCGCCGCGTTGCGGATGGGCGAGCGGCGCTTCCATAAAAGTTTTTAGGCTATCCGCCGCTCCCACTGCCTGCGCTTTCGCATGATAAAAGGTACCCAGATCGCGCAGCGGCTGGAAAAACTCCGGTGCCAGCACCAGCGCGAGGAAACCGGCAAACAGCGTTACGCCGGTACCGTAATGGCCGAAGTTGAGTTCGCCCAGATAGGAGAAGCCAAAGTAAACGGCGACCAGCGCAATGGAGAGCGACGCGAAAAACTCCAGTACCCCTGAGGAGAGAAACGCCAGGCGCAGCACTTCCATGGTGCGGCTGCGAAAATCCTGCGACGCACGGCGGATGCTTTCCGTTTCCGCTTCGCCACGGCCAAAAATACGCAGCGTCTCCATGCCGCGCAGGCGGTCAAGGAAGTGGCCACTCAGGCGCGCCAGCGCTTTAAAGTTACGGCGGTTGGCATCGGCTGCGCCCATCCCGACCATTGCCATAAACAGCGGGATCAGCGGCGCGGTGCCAAGCAGGATCAGCGCCGCAGCCCAGTTAATCGGGAAAAGGGTAATCACAATCAGCAGCGGGACGCTTGCCGCCAGCGCCATTTGCGGCAAATAGCGGGCGTAAAAATCATGCATATCGTCGATTTGCTCAAGGATCAGCGTCGCCCAGCTGCCAGCGGGTTTACCTTGGATCCATGCCGGTCCGGCCTGTTGCAGACGGTCCAGCACGCGGCGGCGGATCGCAAAGCGGATCTGCGCCCCGGCATGAAATCCTACGCGTTCGCGTAGCCAGACCACCCAACTGCGCAGAATAAAGACCAGCACCAATAGCGCAAAGGGCAGCAGCAGTGCCTCGCGCGGAATGTGCTCGATAATCATATGGTTGAGAATGCTGGCGAGTAGCCAGGCTTGCGCGACGATCAGGACGCCGCTTACCACGCCAAGCAGGCGGGAGAGCGTCAACCAACGACGAGAGATAATGCTTTGCTGTTTTAACCAGCGAGTGAGTTCTTGCTGACGGGTTTTATTCATTGCGCGCTTTGCAGGTGAAGTTATCGGATTTTTAGCCTGCGCAATGTTACAACGGTGCAAAAATAAAGGCGACTTAATGTCGCCTTATTTACCTTTGTTACTGACTTGTAAAGATTATTTCTGAACAGCCAGCCCGTCGAGGTAGCGTTCAGCATCCAGCGCGGCCATACAGCCAGTCCCCGCGGAGGTGATCGCCTGACGATAGATATGATCCATCACGTCACCTGCGGCAAACACGCCGGGAATGCTGGTTTGCGTTGCGTTGCCATGAATACCGGACTGGACTTTGATGTAGCCGTTTTCCAGCTCAAGCTGACCGTCAAAGATCGCGGTGTTCGGGCTGTGGCCGATAGCGACAAACAGACCGGCAACGTCCAGCGACTCGATATTATCCGCGTTTTGCGTATCGCGCAGGCGCAGACCGCTAACGCCCATCTGATCGCCCGTCACCTCTTCCAGCGTACGGTGCGTATGCAGCACGATATTGCCGCTCTCAACTTTATCCATCAGACGCTTGATCAGGATCTTCTCCGCGCGGAAGGTATCGCGGCGGTGGATCAGGTGCACTTCAGAGGCGATATTCGCCAGGTAGAGCGCTTCTTCAACTGCGGTGTTGCCGCCGCCGATAACCGCGACTTTCTGGTTGCGGTAGAAGAAACCGTCACAGGTGGCGCAGGCAGAGACACCACGGCCTTTATAGGCTTCTTCGGAGGCGAGGCCTAAATAGCGCGCGGAGGCGCCGGTGGCGATGATCAGCGCATCACAAGTGTACTCGGCGCTATCGCCAATCAGGCGGAACGGGCGGTTCTGTAAATCGACGCTATTGATATGGTCAAAAATGATTTCAGTATCAAATTTGGTCGCATGTTCATGCATGCGCTCCATCAGACCCGGGCCGGTCAGATCGTGCGGGTCGCCCGGCCAGTTTTCCACTTCAGTGGTGGTGGTGAGCTGACCGCCTTTTTCCATACCGGTGATCAGCACCGGCTGCAGGTTTGCACGCGCAGCATAGACCGCTGCGGTATAACCGGCAGGGCCTGAACCAAGGATAAGCAGCTTACTGTGTTTGGCCGTCCCCATGAGATCCTCATTATTGTTTGGCAGACATTGGGCTGGATTGTAGGGAATTTGCGGGCGTAAAAAAAGGGCGTAGCGATTTTGTTAACGATGTGTGTGATAGAAAGGACCGATGGCGGGGCAATGATTTAGGCCGAAAACATAACAACTTCTACTGAGAAAAAGGCAGTTATAAGATGAATAAATGAGGATAAGGAATCGACCTTGATGAATATCTGGCATGTTGTACTAAAAAAAGATGTTTTGCTTTGACAATCCCCTGCGCTTTTGCGAAAACATCAAAGGAAGAAAAAAAGCAGTATTTCGCGCGTAACGCACGTTTACGCATGTAAATGCCATTTTACCGGGCTAGCGAAATCTACGCATGGCGTGGACAGACGCCATCCGTGATATCGATAGCTGCCGCAGGCACCGGTCTTCTCAACACAGCCCCTGGGATTATGCAACGGTCAGCATGCTGGCGCGCGGCACAATACGACGGGCAAAGATCCTGAACAGTGAAGTGCACAGGGTCAAGACAGGAGTAGGGAAGGAATACAGAGAGACAATAATAATGGTAGATAGCAAGAAGCGCCCTGGCAAAGATCTCGACCGCATTGACCGCAATATTTTAAATGAACTGCAAAAAGATGGGCGTATTTCCAACGTCGAGCTTTCTAAACGAGTAGGGCTTTCGCCAACGCCGTGCCTTGAGCGCGTGCGCAGGCTGGAAAGGCAGGGGTTTATTCAGGGCTATACGGCGCTGCTTAACCCGCATTATCTGGATGCATCACTGCTGGTCTTCGTTGAGATTACTCTGAATCGTGGCGCACCGGATGTGTTTGAACAATTCAACGCTGCAGTGCAAAAACTTGAAGAAATTCAGGAGTGTCATCTGGTTTCTGGTGATTTCGACTACTTGTTGAAAACGCGCGTACCGGATATGTCGGCCTACCGCAAACTGCTGGGCGAAACGCTGTTACGCCTGCCAGGCGTAAATGACACCCGCACCTATGTGGTGATGGAAGAGGTCAAACAGAGTAATCGTCTGGTTATTAAGACGCGCTAATACGGAACAGGTGCACAATCGCTGTTTTTTGATTACACTCCTGTTAATCCATACAGCAACAGTGCCGGGGAGACCCGGCGCTGTTGTCCGTTTTAGCATCAAGGACCTGGAGAGCCTGTCTTGAGCCAGGAATACACCGAAGACAAAGAAGTCACTTTTAACAAGCTAAGCAGCGGACGCCGACTCCTCGAAGCGTTGCTGATCCTCGTTTCCCTTTCTGCCATCTGGCTGATGGCGGCGCTTCTCAGCTTTAACCCATCCGATCCAAGCTGGTCGCAGACCGCATGGCATGAGCCGATCCACAATCTTGGCGGCGTGCCCGGCGCATGGCTGGCGGATACCCTGTTTTTCATCTTCGGCATTATGGCCTACACCATTCCGATCATTATTATCGGCGGCTGTTGGTTTGCCTGGCGTCATCGCGCCACTGAAGATTACATCGACTACTTCGCCGTCTCGCTACGCCTGATTGGCGCGCTGGCGCTGATCCTCACCTCCTGCGGGCTGGCGGCGATCAACGCGGATGATATCTGGTATTTCGCCTCGGGCGGCGTGATCGGCAGCCTGCTCAGCACTACGCTGCAGCCGTTACTGCGCAGCAGCGGCGGAACGCTTGCACTGCTCTGTATCTGGGCCGCCGGGCTGACCCTCTTTACCGGCTGGTCATGGGTCACCATCGCCGAAAAAATTGGCAGCGTTATTCTCAATATTCTTACCTTCGCCACCAACCGTACCCGTCGCGATGACACATGGGTTGATGATGAAGAGTATGAAGAAGAGGATGAGTATGACGAGGACGAGGCAAGCGACGCGCCTCGCGAATCACGCCGCGCCCGCATTCTGCGCGGGGCGCTGGCGCGCCGTAAACGCATTGCTGAGAAGTTCGCCAACCCGATGGGGCGCAAAACCGACGAAGCCCTCTTCTCCGGCAAGCGGATGGATGATGAAGAGGAGATCGCCTACAGCGCGCGCGGTGTGCCTGCGCAGCCAGACGACGTGCTCTTCTCGGGACATCGCGCGACGGAAGTTGAGCAGGAGTACGATCCGCTGCTCAATGGTCGCAGCGTGACGGAACCCGTTGCGGCGGCTGCCGTCGCGACAACCGTTGCCGCGCAAAGCTTCGCTGCGCCGACGGAGCCGGTTATGCAAACGCCGCAGCCCGCTGAATGGCAGCATGCGCAGCAGGCACCAGGTTATCCTAATCAACAGGCTGCTTATCAGCCGCCTGTGCACCCCGAACAGCAGGCCGCTTATCAGGCGCCAATGCATGGCGATCCGCAGGCCGCTTATCAACCGCCGCTGCATCCCGATCAACAACCTGCTTATCAAGTACCGATGCAGGGTAATTCGCCGACCGCTTATCAGCAGCCAGCGCATTATGACGAAACGGCTGCTTACCAGCCGCAGGCCGTTCCAGAGTGGCAGCAGCCGATCGCGGAAGAGCCGTGGACGCCAGATGCGCCGGTAACCCCGCAGCCGCAGCAGGAAGAGGTCTACTGGCAACCGCAGCCTGATTCCCGGCAGTGGCAGCCTGAACCGCAAATCGCCCCCGCGCCGGATCCGGTTATTGAACCTGAACCTGCTGTGGAAGAGACGAAACATACCCGTCCGCCGCTCTACTACTTTGAAGAAGTGGAAGAGAAGCGTGCGCGTGAGCGTGAGCAGCTGGCCGCCTGGTATCAGCCGATTCCTGAGCCTGCCGAGCCAGAGCCGGTAGCCCGGCCAGCCGCGCCGTCGATGCCTGTTCCACCTGCTGTGGATCCGGCCATTGCGCCTGCGGCTGAAAGCGCTCTGCCCGCTGCCGCTCAGGCTGCTTCAACTGCCGCTGCCGCAGCGGCAGCCAGCGCGCCGGTGTTTGGTCTCGCCGGTGGCGCGCCGCGCCCGCAGGTAAAAGAGGGCATTGGCCCGCAGCTGCCGCGTCCTAACCGTGTACGGGTGCCGACGCGTCGTGAGCTTGCCTCTTATGGCATTAAACTGCCTTCGCAGCGCATGGCTGAAGAGCGCGCGCGTGAAGATGAGGTGCGTCAGCCAGATCAACATCTCTCTGATGATGATGCCGATATGTTCCAGCAAAACGAGCTGGCGCGTCAGTTCGCCGCCACGCAGCACGATCGCTACGGTGAAGAGTATCAGCATGAAACGCCGCAGTTTGACGCTCCTCAGCCTGAGTTTAATGAAGCCGAAGCTGAAGAGGCGGAGCTGGCTCGCCAGTTCGCCGCATCTCAGCAGCAGCGCTACGGCGGTGAGCAGCAGGCCTTTACGCCGGAAGATGCCGACGTCTCGCCGATGAATACGCGCGCGACCGCGCCGCTGTTCACGCCTCCGCCACAAGCCGCTGCACAACCTCAATACCAGCAGTCTGCCCAGCAGCCGCAGCCGCACTATCAGCAACCTGCCGCGCAGCCGGTGCAGCCGCCAGCTTATGGTCAGCCTGCCCAGCAGCCGCAGCAGTACTATCAGCAGCCTGCCGCACAGCCGGTTCAACCGCCTGCCTATGGTCAGCCCGCCCAGCAGCCGCAGCAGCACTATCAGCAGCCTGCCGCACAGCCGGTTCAACCGCCTGCTTATGGTCAACCTGCCCAGCAGCCGCAGCAGCACTATCAGCAGCCCGCCGCGCAGCCGGTGCAGCCGCCTGCCTATGGTCAGCCTGCCCAGCAGCCGCAGCAGCAATCTGCTCCTCAGCCGCAGGAGAGCCTGATCCATCCGCTGTTGATGCGTAACGGCGACAGCCGTCCGGTGCAGAAACCGACCACGCCGCTGCCGTCGCTCGATCTGTTAACGCAGCCGCCAGCGGAAGTGGAGCCGGTGGATACCTTTGCGCTTGAGCAGATGGCGCGTCTGGTTGAGGCTCGCCTGGCGGACTTCCGTATTAAAGCGGACGTGGTGAACTACTCACCGGGCCCGGTGATCACCCGCTTTGAGCTAAACCTCGCGCCTGGCGTGAAAGCGGCGCGAATCTCCAACCTGTCACGCGACCTGGCGCGTTCGCTCTCGACTGTTGCGGTGCGCGTGGTGGAAGTGATCCCGGGTAAACCTTACGTTGGCCTCGAGTTGCCGAACAAGAAGCGCCAGACCGTTTACCTGCGTGAAGTGCTGGACTGCGTGAAGTTCCGCGAAAGCCCGTCGCCGCTCACCGTGGTGCTGGGTAAAGATATCGCCGGCGATCCGGTGATTGCCGATCTCGCGAAGATGCCGCACCTGCTGGTCGCCGGTACCACCGGCTCCGGTAAGTCGGTCGGCGTGAACGCCATGATCCTCAGCATGCTCTACAAAGCGACGCCGGAAGATGTGCGTTTCATCATGATCGACCCGAAAATGCTCGAGCTGTCGGTCTATGAAGGTATTCCGCATCTGTTGACCGAAGTGGTCACCGACATGAAAGACGCGGCGAATGCGCTGCGCTGGAGTGTCAATGAGATGGAGCGTCGCTATAAGCTGATGTCTGCGCTGGGCGTGCGTAACCTCGCCGGCTACAACGAGAAGATCGCCGAAGCCGCGCGGATGGGACGCCCGATCCCGGATCCCTACTGGAAGCCGGGCGACAGCATGGCAACCGAACATCCGGTGCTGGAGAAACTGCCGTACATCGTGGTGATGGTCGATGAGTTTGCCGATCTGATGATGACTGTTGGTAAAAAGGTCGAAGAGCTGATTGCCCGCCTGGCGCAGAAAGCGCGTGCGGCCGGTATTCACCTGGTGCTGGCTACTCAGCGACCCTCAGTGGATGTGATCACCGGCCTGATTAAAGCCAACATCCCGACGCGTATCGCCTTTACCGTATCGAGCAAGATCGACTCCCGTACCATCCTCGATCAGGGCGGTGCAGAATCGCTGCTCGGCATGGGGGATATGCTTTACTCCGGTCCGAACTCAACCTCTGCCCCGGTGCGTGTCCACGGTGCGTTTGTTCGCGATCAGGAAGTTCACGCCGTGGTGCAGGACTGGAAAGCGCGCGGGCGTCCGCAATACGTTGACGGCATCACCTCCGACAGCGAAAGCGAAGGCGGCGGCGGTGGTTTTGACGGCGGCGAAGAGCTGGATCCGTTGTTCGACCAGGCCGTTAACTTTGTCACCGAAAAACGCAAAGCCTCGATTTCCGGCGTGCAGCGCCAGTTCCGTATCGGCTACAACCGTGCGGCGCGCATTATCGAACAGATGGAAGCGCAGGGGATCGTCAGCGAGCAGGGGCACAACGGTAACCGTGAAGTGCTGGCTCCACCGCCGTTTGAGTGATGCAAAGTTAGGTAAATACTGCAAATTCAGTTTTTTCTTCTGTCACTCTGGCGTTTCGCTTTCTAGAGTGACAGAAGGATTCTCCCACGTCGGGAGTGACGTATCAGAGGAATGACAATGAAAAAAATCGCCATGGTTTGTGCGCTGATGGGCTCCTTAGTGGTCAGCAATGTCTGGGCTGACGCGGCAAGCGATCTGAAAAGCCGCCTCGATAAAGTCAGCAGCTTCCACGCCAGCTTTACCCAGAAAGTGACCGACGGCAGCGGCGCTGCGGTACAGGAAGGCCAGGGTGATTTGTGGGTTAAACGCCCGAACCTGTTTAACTGGCATATGACCCAGCCGGACGAGAGCGTACTGGTTTCCGACGGCAAAACGCTGTGGTTCTACAACCCGTTTGTTGAACAGGCGACGGCAACATGGCTGAAAGATGCTACCAGCAACACGCCGTTTATGCTGATTGCCCGTAACCAGAGCAGCGACTGGCAGCAGTACAACATTGCGCAGAAGGGCGATGATTTTGAACTGACGCCAAAAAGCAGCAACGGTAACCTGAAACAGTTCACCATTAATGTTGGCCGCGACGGCACCATCCATCAGTTCAGCGCCATCGAACAGGATGACCAGCGCAGCAGCTACCAGCTGAAAGCGCAGCAGAACGGCGCTGTCGATGCATCGAAATTCACCTTTACCCCGCCGCAGGGCGTAACGGTTGACGATCAACGCAAGTAAGAGGCGTGCATGAGTAACATGTCGCTCGATTTTTCCGAGAACACGTTTCAACCTCTGGCCGCGCGTATGCGGCCAGAAAATTTAGCGCAGTACATTGGTCAGCAGCACCTGCTGGCTGCGGGCAAACCCCTGCCGCGCGCCATCGAAGCGGGTCATCTGCACTCAATGATCCTCTGGGGACCGCCGGGCACCGGCAAAACCACGCTGGCGGAGGTGATTGCGCGCTATGCCGATGCCGATGTCGAGCGCATCTCAGCGGTCACCTCCGGCGTTAAAGAGATCCGTGAAGCCATAGAGCGCGCCCGCCAGAATCGCAATGCCGGACGCCGCACCATTCTGTTTGTCGATGAAGTCCACCGTTTCAATAAGAGCCAGCAGGATGCTTTTCTGCCGCATATTGAAGACGGCACCATCACCTTTATCGGTGCGACCACCGAAAACCCTTCATTTGAACTCAACTCCGCACTGCTCTCCCGTGCGCGCGTTTACCTGCTCAAATCCCTCACCACAGAGGATATTGAACAGGTATTGACGCAGGCGATGGAAGATAAAGCCCGCGGCTACGGCGGCCAGGATATCGTTTTGCCGGACGAAACCCGGCTGGCGATTGCCGAGCTGGTAGGCGGCGATGCGCGCCGGGCGCTCAACACCCTTGAGATGATGGCGGACATGGCCGAGCTTGATAAGAGCGGCAAGCGTGTGCTCAACCCTGAGCTGCTTACGGAGATTGCCGGTGAGCGCAGCGCGCGCTTTGATAATAAAGGCGACCGTTTTTACGATCTCATCTCCGCGCTGCATAAATCGGTACGCGGAAGCGCGCCAGATGCCGCGCTCTACTGGTATGCGCGCATTATCTCTGCCGGCGGCGATCCGCTCTATGTTGCACGCCGCTGCCTGGCAATCGCCTCCGAAGATGTCGGCAATGCCGATCCGCGCGCTATGCAGGTTGCTATCTCCGCGTGGGACTGCTTTACCCGCGTCGGTCCTGCCGAAGGCGAACGCGCCATTGCGCAGGCGATTGTCTACCTGGCCTGCGCGCCGAAAAGTAACGCCGTCTATAAAGCTTTCAAGGCTGCGATGGCCGATGCGCGACAGCGTCCCGATTATGATGTGCCGCCGCATCTGCGTAACGCGCCGACCAAGCTGATGAAGGAGATGGGTTATGGGCAGGAGTATCGCTATGCCCACGATGAGCCCAATGCCTTTGCCGCCGGGGAGGAGTATTTCCCGCAGGAAATGGCAGAAACGCGCTACTATCAGCCGACGAACAGAGGTCTTGAAGGCAAGATTGGCGAAAAGCTCGCCTGGCTCGCTGAACAGGATCATAAAAGCCCTATAAAACGCTACCGCTAGTGCGGGCGTTGCGGTAAGGTTACGGCTCATACCCTCGATCGCACTCTGCGGTCGGGTTCCTTTTATTTCAATTCGATAAGCACAGGAAAAGCATGCTCGATCCCAATCTGCTGCGTACCGAGCCAGACGCAGTCGCTGAAAAACTGGCACGCCGGGGCTTTAAGCTGGACGTAGAGAAATTACGCGCGCTCGAAGAGCGTCGTAAAGTCCTGCAGGTCAATACTGAAAATCTGCAGGCAGAGCGTAACTCACGATCGAAATCCATCGGCCAGGCGAAAGCACGCGGGGAAGATATCGAGCCATTACGCCTGGAAGTGAACAAGCTGGGTGAAGAGCTGGACGCGGCGAAAGCCGAGCTGGAAACGCTGCTGGCTGAGATCCGCGATATTGCGCTGACCATTCCGAACCTGCCTGATGACAGCGTACCGGTTGGCCGTGACGAGAATGATAACGTTGAAGTCAGCCGCTGGGGCACGCCGCGCCAGTTTGATTTCGAGATCCGCGATCACGTCACCCTCGGCGAAATGCACAGCGGCCTGGATTTCGCCGCTGCGGTGAAGCTGACCGGCTCCCGTTTCGTGGTGATGAAAGGGCAGATCGCCCGTATGCACCGTGCGCTGGCGCAATTCATGCTCGATCTGCACACTGAGCAGCACGGCTACGCGGAAAACTACGTGCCGTACCTGGTCAACCACGACACCCTGTACGGGACCGGCCAGCTGCCGAAGTTCGCCGGCGACCTGTTCCATACCCGTCCGCTGGAAGAGGAGTCCGACAGCAGCAACTACGCGCTGATCCCGACCGCGGAAGTGCCGCTGACCAACCTCGTGCGCGATGAAATTATCGATGAAGAGAGTCTGCCGATCAAAATGACCGCGCATACGCCGTGCTTCCGTTCTGAAGCAGGGTCTTACGGTCGTGACACGCGCGGTCTGATCCGTATGCACCAGTTCGATAAAGTCGAACTGGTTCAGGTGGTTCGCCCGGAAGATTCCATGGCGGCGCTGGAAGAGATTACCGGGCATGCAGAGAAAGTGTTGCAGCTGCTCGGTCTGCCTTACCGGAAAGTGCTGCTCTGCACCGGCGATATGGGCTTTGGTGCCTGCAAAACCTACGATCTCGAAGTGTGGGTTCCGGCGCAGGGCACCTACCGCGAAATCTCCTCCTGCTCCAACGTCTGGGATTTCCAGGCGCGCCGCATGCAGGCACGCTGCCGCAGCAAGTCCGACAAGAAAACCCGTCTGGTGCATACCCTGAACGGCTCTGGTCTGGCAGTGGGTCGTACGCTGGTTGCGGTGCTGGAAAACTACCAGCAGGCCGATGGCCGCATTGAGGTGCCGGAAGTACTGCGCCCTTATATGAACGGGCTGGAGTACATCGGTTAATCTTGCCGATACAGCACATTTTAAAAGCGCCTGCGGGCGCTTTTTTTATTGTCTTTATTCGTGCGTCTCAACCATTAATCTTCATGAATTTTTTCAACTGAAATATTGGCGCTTGTTATTGATTAATGATTCTTTATCAATGAGATATAACGCGGCGGTGCGCGCTAAGTGGCAAAGAGGATAAGTTTTACAAATCGTCGTCGATAAAAAGCGCTCGCTGGCGAAAAACAGTGGATTGACAATGTTTTTGCCGGTGGCATGATGCGCACGCAATCTGAACTTCCTCACGGTTTTAACCCATGACCACCTATACCCGGCCAGTGCTTTTATTGCTCTGTGGCCTGATGCTGTTGACCCTGGCTATCGCGACGCTGAACACGCTCGTGCCCCTTTGGCTCGCCCATGAAAATCTGCCTACCTGGCAGGTCGGCATGGTTGGCTCCTCCTATTTCACCGGCAACCTGCTGGGCACATTACTGACCGGTCGACTGATCCGCCAGATGGGCTTTAACCGCAGCTACTACATCGCGTCGCTGATTTTCGCCGCAGGCTGCGTCGGGTTAGGGCTGATGGTGGGTTTCTGGAGCTGGATGATTTGGCGTTTTATCGCCGGCGTCGGCTGCGCCATGATTTGGGTGGTGGTGGAGAGCGCGCTGATGTCCAGCGGCACCTCTCACAACCGTGGTCGCCTGCTGGCGGCCTATATGATGGTTTACTATATCGGCACCGTGCTTGGCCAACTGATGGTCAGCAAACTGCCAACCGAACTGATGAGCGTGCTGCCGTGGGTTACCGGTATGGTGCTGGCGGCAATGCTGCCGCTGCTCTTTACGCGTATCGTTAATCAGCACAGCGAAGAGCAGGTGGCCTCTTCGATCTGGCCGATGCTGCGTCTGCGTCAGGCGCGCCTTGGCGTTAATGGCTGCATTATCTCCGGGATTATCCTCGGCTCGCTCTATGGCCTGATGCCGCTCTATCTGTCGCATCAGGGCGTCAGCGACTCCGGCATTGGTTTCTGGATGGCGCTGATGGTCAGTGCGGGGATCATCGGTCAGTGGCCGATTGGTCGCATCGCCGACCGCTTTGGTCGCTTGCTGGTGCTCCGCGTGCAGGTCTTTGTGGTGATCATCGGCTGCTTCGGCATGCTGAGTAACGCAGCAATGGCACCGGCGCTGTTTGTGCTGGGCACGGCAGGCTTTACTCTCTACCCGGTGGCAATGGCCTGGGCCTGTGAAAAAGTTGAACACCATCAGCTGGTTGCAATGAATCAGGCGCTGCTGTTGAGCTATACCATCGGCAGCCTGCTCGGACCAACGCTCACTTCTATGCTGATGCAGAGCTACTCTGACAGCCTGCTGTTTGTAATGATTGCTGGCGTATCGCTGGTCTACCTGGTGATGCTGATGCGCAAAGCGGGCCACCACCCGACGCCGGTGGCACACGCCTGACGGTTCTCCGGCGCATCCGGCAGACAACAAAAAAGCCACAACATAACGTTGTGGCTTTTTTTATTCGTTTCGCGGCTCAATACATCACTTTATGGCCGTACTGCTCGAGGATCCCTTTCACGCGCTCCATGGTCTCTTTTTTCGGCGGGTGAATGCCATCCAGCTTGTACTCTTCGCCCATCGCCACCCATTTGTGTTTGCCAAGCTCATGGTAGGGCAGCAGTTCGATTTTCTCGACGTTGCCCATGTCGCGGGTAAACTCGCCGAGACGGTGCGCGGAGTCGTCATCATCTGACCAGCCCGGCACGACAACGTAGCGGATCCAGACCTTGATCCCTTTCTTCGCCAGATACTGGGCGAACTCCAGCGTACGATGGTTGGAGACGCCGACCAGATTCTGGTGGATCTCATCATTCATCTGTTTCAGATCGAGCATCACCAGATCGGTGACCTCCAGCAACTCATCGATCACCGGATCGTAGCGGCGAACAAAGCCGTTGGTATCAAGGCAGGTGTGAATACCCTCTTTTTTACAGGCGCGGAACCAGTCACGGACGAACTCCGCCTGCAAAATCGCTTCGCCGCCCGAGGCGGTCACGCCGCCGCCGGAAGCATTCATAAAGTGGCGATAGGCCACCACGTCTTTCATCAGCTCTTCAACGGTGATCTCTTTACCGCCATGGGTATCCCAGGTATCACGGTTATGGCAGTAGAGGCAGCGCATCAGGCAGCCCTGAAAGAAGGTAATAAAGCGGATGCCCGGGCCGTCGACCGTACCGCAGGATTCGAAGGAGTGTATGCGACCAATAGCTGACATTGCGGTGTTTTCTCCAGATGTGGCCCATCCGGGGCCTGTGTCTGTGCAGTTTCATTCCTTCTGCACTAAGTCTGTTTTGGCAGGCATCCGGTAAACAGATGGCTGACGAAGCAGGCTATGGTTGTGAAAAAGGCCCCACAGACGTGGAGCCTTTAGTGTACGCTTTTTACAAGCTTCTTTCAGCCAATACCATTACATGGTCTGGGTGAAAGTACGGGTAATCACGTCCTGCTGCTGCTCTTTAGTCAGGGAGTTAAAGCGCACAGCGTAACCGGAAACGCGGATGGTCAGCTGCGGATATTTCTCCGGGTTTTCCATCGCGTCGAGCAGCATTTCGCGGTTCATGACGTTGACGTTGAGGTGCTGACCACCTTCGATTGAGGCTTCATGGTGGAAGTAACCATCCATCAGGCCTGCGAGGTTAGTTTTACGCACTTCATCATCTTTACCCAGCGCGTTCGGCACGATAGAGAAGGTGTAAGAGATACCATCTTTCGCGTAGGCAAACGGCAGTTTTGCAACGGAGGTCAGAGAGGCAACAGCACCTTTCTGGTCACGGCCGTGCATCGGGTTAGCACCCGGTCCAAACGGTGCACCAGCGCGACGACCATCCGGGGTGTTACCGGTTTTCTTACCATACACAACGTTAGAAGTGATGGTCAGAACCGACTGAGTCGGGATCGCGTTGCGGTAGGTGGTCAGTTTCTGAATTTTCTTCATGAAACGTTCTACCAGGTCAACCGCCATGTCATCGACGCGTGCGTCGTTGTTACCAAACTGCGGGTATTCGCCTTCGATTTCGAAGTCGATAGCCAGACCGTCTTCGTCACGAATCGGTTTAACTTTCGCATATTTGATAGCAGACAGGGAGTCAGCTGCAACCGACAGGCCAGCGATACCACAAGCCATGGTGCGTACCACGTCACGATCGTGCAGCGCCATCAGAGAGGCTTCGTAGCTGTACTTGTCGTGCATGTAGTGGATAACGTTCAGCGCGGTGACATACTGTTTAGCCAGCCAGTCCATAAAGTGATCCATACGTTCCATCACTTCGTCGAACTTCAGCAGGTCGCCTTTGATAGGTTCAGATTTCGGACCTACCTGCATTTTCAGTTTTTCATCCACGCCGCCGTTGATAGCGTACAGCATGGTTTTCGCCAGGTTTGCACGGGCACCGAAGAACTGCATCTGTTTGCCGACAACCATCGGGCTTACGCAGCAGGCAATCGCGTAGTCATCGTTGTTGAAGTCTGGGCGCATCAGGTCATCGTTCTCATACTGCAGAGAAGAGGTGTCGATGGAGACTTTAGCAGCGAATTTTTTGAAGTTCAGCGGCAGTTTTTCAGACCACAGAACGGTGATGTTCGGCTCCGGAGACGGCCCCATGGTGTAGAGGGTGTTCAGGAAGCGGAAGCTGTTTTTGGAAACCAGCGTACGGCCGTCAACGCCCATACCACCGATAGATTCAGTTGCCCAAATCGGGTCGCCAGAGAAGAGCTCATCATACTCAGGAGTACGCAGGAAGCGGACCATACGCAGTTTCATGACCAGGTGGTCAATCATTTCCTGTGCATCCTGCTCGGTGATTTTGCCTGCTTTCAGGTCACGTTCAATGTAAACGTCCAGGAAGGTGGAGACGCGACCGAACGACATTGCAGCACCGTTCTGAGACTTAACCGCGGCCAGGTAGCCGAAGTAGGTCCACTGAATTGCTTCCTGAGCGGTGGTTGCCGGACCGGAGATATCGCAGCCATATTTTGCTGCCATCTCTTTGATCTGACCCAGCGCGCGGTGCTGTTCAGCAATCTCTTCGCGCAGACGGATAGTCGCTTCCAGGTTTACGCCGTTTTCCAGGTCAGACTGCAGAGACTGGAACTGGGCATATTTGTCTTTCATCAGGAAGTCGATACCGTACAGCGCAACGCGACGGTAGTCACCGATGATACGGCCACGGCCGTAGGCGTCCGGCAGACCGGTCAGCACGCCAGATTTACGGCAGTTCAGGATATCTTTGGTGTAAACATCGAATACGCCCTGGTTGTGGGTTTTACGGTATTCGGTGAAGATTTTTTTCAGCTGCGGATCCAGTTCGCGGTTGTACGCTTTGCAG
Organism: Kosakonia sp. CCTCC M2018092; assembly: GCF_003864115.1. Lineage (NCBI taxonomy): Bacteria > Pseudomonadati > Pseudomonadota > Gammaproteobacteria > Enterobacterales > Enterobacteriaceae > Kosakonia > Kosakonia sp. CCTCC M2018092. The sequence continues at coordinate 3,073,358 of NZ_CP034225.1, read as the reverse complement.
GAACCTTCAACCATTTTGATGCCGCCAAACGGGATGATCGCGCGTTTCAGCGGTGCTTCGGTCTGCAGACCAACGATCTTCTCAAGCTGCTTGTTGATGTAGCCCGCATCGTGAGAGGTGATAGTGGAAGCAACGGAGGTGTCGAAATCAACTGGCGCATGCGTGCGGTTTTCCAGTTTCACGCCTTCCATGACTTTGTCCCACAGCTTGGTGGTCGCGTCAGTGGCGCCCGCCAGGAAGGACTCGTCACCTTCGTACGGAGTGTAGTTTTTCTGGATAAAATCACGTACGTTTACAGCGTTTTGCCATTCACCTTGAGTAAAACCTTCCCAGGCTGCGGCTAATTTTTCGTTAAGTTCGGACATGTAACACCTACCTTCTTAAGTGGATTTTTTATTTACTGCCTGAAACGATCTTTAGTGGTGATCGTTGCCACGCAGGTAAATGACCCAGTATGTCAACCCGACCAGTAAGCCTCCACCGATGATGTTCCCGATTGTTACCGGGATCAGGTTATCGGTAATAAAGTTCATGGCTGTCAGGTGAGAAAAACTTTCCGGGCTGGAACCAACGGCGGTCCAGAACTCCGGGCTTGCAAAGTTGCGAATCACGATGCCCATCGGGATCATAAACATGTTCGCGATACTGTGCTCAAAACCGCTGGCGACAAACATCGCGACCGGCAGCACCATAATCATTGCTTTATCCATCAGGCTGCGGCCGGAGTAACTCATCCATACCGCCATGCAGACCATCAGGTTCGCGAGGATACCTAACGCCACCGCTTCGACGAAGGTGTGGTGCACCTTGTGGTCGGCGGTCTGCAATACGTTTAAGCCCCAGCCACCGTTGGCGACCATATATTCGCCGGAGAGCCACATTAATAAGACGAAGAGCAGCGCACCTACCAGGTTGCCAACGTAAACGTTGATCCAGTTTCGAGCCAGTTGCCCCCAGGTGATGCGCCCGCTGGCTTTCGCCACAACAATCAGCACCGTGGAGGTAAAGAGGTCAGCGCCGCAGATAATGCAGAGAATCAACCCAAGTGAGAAACAGATGCCGCCGATAAGTTTAGCAATGCCGTAAGGCATCGTTGCTGTACCGGTGGTAGCCGTTATATAGAAAACGAACGCAATGGAGATAAACACACCGGCGGTGATCGCCAGGTAGAAGGTCTTAAGCGGATGTTTAGTCGCTTTATAGACACCAGCTTCTTCGGCCACTTTGGCCATCTCTGCTGGAAGTATAAGATCAAAAGGGTTGTCAGCTTTCACACTAACTCTCTCTTTATTAAGTCGGCGACGAGATACTAACAAAGCATTATAGAAGACAAATTGATATGGATCATATCTCGCCTGGCTTATAGGACCGCAAAGCGTATGGTTTTTCTGCTAAAGCGGAGTAACGTGTTGATTATCAAAGTAAAAATAAATTTTAAAATTTATAAGAAGCGTTGAATTTTTTTGTGCACTCCTCCGTTACTGGTTAATTAATATGGAGTAATTGCTATTAGAAGTAACAATGTTAACGCTGAAAATATAATTATATTCACCCGTGGTTAACTTAAATATTACATTTAAGATTCATCAGCAAAATATAATAAAAAAGGGGCAATAAAATTGCCCCGTAATATAGCGTAGACTTGCGAATAAGCCTACCAGTTGTAGTGTTATTTATCGTTACTTAGACCAGTAAGCGACTTTCGCACGTTGTAATTTTTCGTAAGCGGCTAACAGCGACTGATGAGCCGGGAACGCTTGCAGCGTGCCGTCGGCAGGCTGCAGATCGTAAAACGGCGCTTCACCGCTGAGGGCGGCGCTGGCGGCTTCCACGGCCTGCGCGCCATACATGCGCACAAAGGCGTTAAGGTATTGCAGCGGTTGGCGCTCCTCTTCCTGCGCCAGCAGGAGCAGCGTTTGCAGGCAGCGGTAGTAGTTGGCGCGTTCAGGGCTGAAGATTGAGGCGTTAAACTCAATCGTCCACTCGGTCCAGGCCAGTGCCTGATCAAGATCGCCGCCCGCCAGCGCCAGCATTGCTTTCAGCTCGCCGATGCGCAGGGTATACCAGCCGTTATCTTTGCCCGTTGCCAGACCCAGCAGCTCGCGCACGCGCGTAAAGTCATCGTGACCTTCATCATCCAGTTGGGCGATAAGATCGAGATAGGCCTCTTTATCCCACTCGCTGCCAGGCAGGGAGAGGATAGTTTCGCGCAGGTGCGTACCCATGGTGTTATTCGCCAGCCACAGATCTTCCGCCGGATAGATATCAGACATGCCCGGCACCAGAATACGGCAGGCGTAGACGCCCAGGTGCTCATAATCCGCGATGTAAACCTCTTTATCTTCCTTCTGGAAGATACTCATCAGCGTCGCGAACTCCTCTTCCGTGGTGCCGGCAAAGCTCCAGTCGACAAACGGATAATCGGCATCCTGTTTAAACAGATCCCAGGAGATGAGACCACTGGAGTCGATAAAGTGCGTTTCAAGGTTGGCGTGTTCTGCCACTTCTTCATCATCGAAGGTCGGCGGGGTAAAGACATCCAGATCTTTCAGACCGCGGCCCTGCAGCAGTTCCGTAACCGTACGCTCCAGCGCCACGCCGAAGTCCGGGTGCGCGCCAAACGAGGCGAAGCAGGTACCATTCGCCGGGTTGAACAGCACCACGCAGATCACCGGATAGTTGCCGCCCAGCGAGCCGTCGTAGGCAAAGATTGGGAAACCTTCCGCTTCCAGTTTGGCAATCGCTTCGACCACGCCCGGATAGCGCGCCAGCACCTCCTGCGGGATCTCCGGCAGGCTGATGCTCTCGGCGATAATGCGGTTTTTAATGTGACGTTCAAAAACTTCAGACAGCCCCTGCACGCGCGCTTCGTTACGGGTGTTGCCCGCTGACATGCCGTTGGAGACATAAAGGTTGCCGACGATATTCATCGGGATATAGACCGTCTGCTCATCCGACTGGCGGGTAAACGGCAGGGCGCAGATCCCACGCTCTTCATTACCGGATTGCAGATCAATCAGCATACCGGCGGCCAGTTCGTTTTCCGGATCGTAGTAGGCGCGAAGACGCGCATCGAGGATACCTTCCGGCAGCGAGTCATCTTCCGGCAGCGGGAACCACTTCTCATTCGGATAGTGGACAAACGGCCCCTGGGCAATGGCGTCGCCAAGCCAGAAGTCAGCAAAGAAGTAGTTGGTGGAGAGACGTTCGAAATATTCGCCGAGCGCGGAGGCCAGCGCCGCTTTCTTCGTGGCGCCTTTACCATTGGTAAAGCAGAGCGCGCACTCTTTATCGCGGATATGCACCGACCAGACGTTTGGCACAGGGTTTAGCCAGGAGGCCTCTTCAATATTGAAACCGAGATCGGTCAGTTTCTGCTGAAAGCGGGCGATGGAGTCTTCCAGCGCGGCGTCTTTACCGGGGATAAATGTTTGGGTCATGGCGGTCACTTTTTTCGTACGTAAAGCGCGCAATGATACGGGTTTTACGTGGCAGGCGCTATCGTCCTTCGTGGTGCGGCGAAAATAAAAGTTCTGGCTATGCTTATCAGGAGTAACTCACTGTTAAGGCAATAAAAATGAAAGCGTTTGACCTGCATCGCATGGCGCTCGACAAAGTTCCCCTCGAATTTCTGGGCGAAGTAGCGCTGCGCAGTCTCTACACCTTTGTGCTGGTTTTTCTGTTCCTTAAAATCACTGGCCGACGCGGCGTACGGCAGATGTCGCTGTTTGAAGTGTTGATTATTTTGACTCTCGGTTCGGCGGCGGGCGACGTCGCGTTTTATGATGATGTCCCCATGCTGCCGGTGCTGGTGGTCTTTATTACTCTCGCGCTGCTCTACCGTCTGGTGATGTGGCTAATGTCGCACAGCGAAAAGCTTGAGGATCTGCTGGAGGGTAAGCCGATCGTCGTGATCAAAGAGGGCGAGCTGGAGTGGGAGAGGCTGCATAAGGAGAACATGACGGAGTTCGAGTTCTTTATGGAGCTGCGCAACAACGGCGTCGAACAGCTCGGGCAGGTGCGGCTGGCGATTATGGAGACCAACGGTCAGCTCAGCGTCTATTACTACATTGATGAAGAGGTCAAACCCGGGCTCTGCATTCTGCCAGAGGGGGGCAGCGAGCGATTTATCACTGTCCCGGAGGCGGGCGATTATGTTTGCGTCCGTTGCAGTAAAATTTCTGCGTTGCAGGCGGGTGAAAAAAAAGCCTGCCCGCGCTGCGCAAATCCGGAATGGTCGAAGGCCAGCAGGGCGATTCGCGTCACATAACAGGGTTTTTATCGGATCTGCTTTCGACTGACAAAACATTCTGCTATGTGATGGGACGCACAACTTTCCCCTGCCTCTGATTACTCGTTGCGGCCTGTGGCGGTGAATGATAAAACCGATGTCACAGGAAAAACGTTTTGCTTTATAGGGTGGTAAGGGGAAATGACGCAGGTTTTCAATTTTAGTTCTGGCCCGGCCGTATTACCGGCGGATGTGCTTAAGCAGGCTCAGCAGGAGTTGTGCGACTGGCAAGGTCTCGGCACGTCGGTGATGGAAATCAGCCACCGTGGCAAAGAGTTTATCCAGGTGGCGGAAGAGGCAGAAAAGGATTTTCGCGATCTGCTCAATATTCCCTCCAACTATAAAGTGCTGTTTTGTCACGGCGGCGGGCGCGGCCAGTTCGCTGGCGTTCCGCTCAATCTGCTGGGTGATAAAACCACCGCGGATTATGTCGATGCCGGTTACTGGGCGGCCAGCGCGGTCAAAGAGGCGAAGAAGTACTGCACGCCAAACGTCATTGATGCCAAAACCACTCTCGACGGCCTGCGCGCGGTTAAACCGATGCGCGACTGGCAGCTGAGCGACAACGCAGCCTACCTGCACTACTGCCCGAACGAAACGATCGACGGCATTGCCATTGACGAAACGCCGGACTTTGGCGATGTAGTAGTGGCCGCGGATTTCTCCTCTACTATTCTTTCTGCTCCGCTTGATGTCAGCCGCTTTGGCGTGATCTACGCTGGTGCGCAGAAAAATATTGGCCCGGCGGGATTAACGCTGGTGATTGTGCGGGAAGATCTGCTCGGTAAGGCGCACCAGTCCTGCCCGTCGATTCTTGATTACAGCGTGCTTAACGATAACGATTCAATGTTCAACACCCCGCCGACCTTTGCCTGGTACCTCTCCGGCCTGGTGTTCAAATGGCTGAAGCAGCAGGGCGGCGTGGCGGCAATGGACCGCATCAACCAGCAAAAAGCCGATCTGCTGTATGGCGTGATCGATGGCAGTGATTTCTATCGTAACGATGTGGCGAAGGCCAACCGCTCGCGCATGAACGTCCCTTTCCAGCTGGCTGACAGCGCCCTCGATAAACTCTTCCTCGAAGAGTCCTTTGCAGCCGGCCTGCACGCGCTGAAAGGCCACCGTGTGGTGGGCGGCATGCGTGCTTCCATCTATAACGCCATGCCGCTGGCGGGCGTGCAGGCGCTGACGGACTTTATGGTTGAGTTCGAACGCCGTCACGGTTAATGCAGTAATGACGATCCCCGCAGCCCGGCTGCGGGGTTTTATTTTGTCCGTAGAGAGTGAAGTTTCATGGAATCCCTGACGTTACAACCCATCGCGCGCGTGGATGGCACCATCAATCTGCCTGGTTCAAAGAGTGTTTCAAACCGCGCCTTGCTGCTTGCCGCATTTGCCCGTGGCACTACCGTGCTGACCAACCTGCTGGACAGCGACGATGTTCGCCATATGCTCAATGCCCTGACTACGCTGGGGGTTCACTATACGCTGTCAGCCGATCGCACCCGCTGTGAAGTGACCGGCGTGGGCGGCCCGCTGAAGGCGGCAGAAAAAGTTGAGTTATTCCTCGGTAATGCCGGCACGGCAATGCGTCCGCTGGCCGCCGCGCTCTGCCTGGGCGACGGCGATGTAGTGTTGACCGGCGAGCCGCGCATGAAAGAGCGCCCGATTGGCCATCTCGTTGACGCGCTGCGTCAGGGCGGGGCGAAAATTGATTACCTTGAGCAGGAGCACTATCCGCCTCTGCGCCTGCGCGGCGGGTTTAACGGCGGCGAAGTGAGCGTTGATGGCAGCGTCTCCAGCCAGTTCTTAACCGCACTGCTGATGACCGCGCCGCTGGCACCGCAGGATACGGTGATCACCATCAAAGGCGATCTGGTGTCGAAACCCTATATCGATATCACCCTGCATCTGATGAAAACCTTTGGCGTTGACGTTGATAACCAGCAGTACCAGCGTTTTGTCGTGCGTGGCGGGCAGCACTACCAGTCACCGGGACACTACCTGGTCGAAGGCGATGCCTCTTCGGCCTCTTACTTCCTTGCGGCGGCGGCCATTAAGGGCGGGACGGTCAAGGTGACCGGTATTGGCCGTAATAGTGTGCAGGGCGATATTCGTTTCGCCGACGTGCTGGAAAAAATGGGCGCGACCGTGGTCTGGGGCGAAGATTATATTGCCTGTTCGCGCGGCGAGCTGAACGCCATTGATATGGATATGAACCATATCCCCGATGCGGCGATGACCATTGCCACCACGGCGCTCTTCGCGAAGGGTACTACTACGCTGCGTAACATCTACAACTGGCGCGTGAAGGAGACCGATCGCCTCTTCGCCATGGCGACGGAGCTGCGTAAAGTGGGCGCCACGGTGGAGGAGGGCGAAGACTTTATTCGCGTGACGCCGCCGGCCGCGCTGCAGGCTGCAGAGATTGGCACCTATAACGATCACCGCATGGCGATGTGTTTCTCGCTGGTGGCGCTGTCGGATACGCCGGTCACCATTCTCGATCCGAAATGCACGGCGAAAACCTTCCCGGATTACTTCGAGCAGTTGGCGCGTATCAGTACGCTTGCCTGATGTTCTTACCGCCCCGCATCCTCTGCGGGGCCAGTTACCCGCCATTGTTGAGAGGGTGAAAAGCCGCTGCGCTGTGCTACCATTTGCGCGGGACTCTTTCCCTCAATTCAGTTAGTTAATACATGGACTGTCAATGAAAAAAACAATGATTTTTAGCTGCCTCGTAGCAGCAACGCTGGTCTCTGGTTGTAAGAACATGGGTGGTATTGATACGGATGCGCTGACCAAATCCGGTATGTCTGCTTATAAAGCGGCGACGCTGAGCGACGCGGATGTGAAAACGCTTTCTGAGCAGTCATGTGCTGAGATGGACAAGCAAAACACCATCGCGCCTGCATCGAGCACCTACGCGAAGCGTCTGAACAAGATTGCTAAAGCGCTGGGCAACAACATCGATGGCACGCCGGTCACTTACAAAGTCTATATGACCAAAGAAGTGAACGCGTGGGCGATGGCGAACGGCTGTATTCGTGTCTATAGCGGTCTGATGGACATGATGACCAACAACGAAGTTGAAGCGGTTCTGGGCCATGAAATGGGCCACGTTGCGCTGGGTCATAGCCGTAAAGCGATGCAAACCGCGTACGCCACACTGGCCGCGCGTGATGCGATCTCCGCCAGCAGCGCGGCAGGTGCACAGCTCTCCCAGTCTCAGCTGGGCGATCTGGGTGAGAACCTGATCAACTCTGCCTTCTCCCGTAGCCAGGAGTCCGCAGCGGATGATTTCTCCTACGATCTGCTGAAAAAACGCAACATCAGCCGTCAGGGTCTGGTCACCAGCTTTGACAAGCTGGCGAAGCTTGATGCCGGTTCTGAGAAATCGATGTTTGACTCTCACCCGCCGTCAGCTGAGCGTGCGAAGCATATCCGCGACCGTATCGCCGCAGATAGCAAGAAGTAAGTTTTATTCCGGGCTGGTGCAAATCAGCCCGTACTCCCGCGCAATTAATCTACACTCAGCCTCATACTCTTCCGTTATTCGCACGCAGCAGTAACTTTCGTGCGCGTTGGCGCGTATAATGCGCGGCGTTATATAACGATATGCCTTGATTAAGGAGAAAAAGATGACGGCAATTGCCCCGGTAATCACCATTGATGGGCCAAGCGGTGCGGGAAAAGGCACCCTTTGCAAGGCAATGGCGGAAGCGTTGCAATGGCATCTGTTAGATTCAGGCGCAATTTATCGTGTGCTGGCGCTGGCCGCACTGCATCATCACGTGGATGTCTCTTCGGAAGATGTACTGGTGCCGCTCGCCGTGCACCTGGATGTGCGTTTTGTCTCAACCGACGGTCATCTGGAAGTGATCCTCGAAGGCGAAGATGTCAGCGGCGAAATTCGTACTCAGGAAGTGGCTAATGCCGCGTCGCAGATTGCTGCGTTCCCGCGCGTGCGTGAGGCGCTGTTGCGTCGCCAGCGCGCCTTCCGTGAAGCGCCAGGCCTTATTGCCGATGGGCGCGATATGGGCACGGTGGTTTTCCCCGATGCGCCGGTAAAAATTTTCCTCGACGCCTCGGCGGACGAGCGTGCGCATCGCCGCATGCTACAGTTGCAGGAGAAGGGCTTTAGTGTTAACTTTGAACGCCTTTTGGCTGAGATAAAGGAACGAGACGACCGCGATCGTAATCGTCCTGTTGCACCGCTGGTTCCCGCTGCCGATGCTTTAGTGCTGGATTCTACCCGCTTAAGCATTGAGCAAGTGATTGAAAAAGCGCTACAATACGCCCGCCAAAAGTTGGCTCTCGCATAACGTATGCGACCGAATTCGTAGTACCCCCTGCTGCAACGGAGTGTGAGCAGGCATGTGAAACAACCCCATCCGGCATGAAGCCAGGTGGACGTTAAATTGAAGAATCCTGAAGATTATCAATATGACTGAATCTTTTGCTCAACTCTTTGAAGAGTCCCTGAAAGAAATCGAAACCCGCCCAGGTTCCATTGTCCGCGGTGTTGTTGTTGCTATCGACAAAGATATCGTACTGGTTGACGCCGGTCTGAAATCTGAGTCCGCCATTCCGGCTGAGCAGTTCAAAAACGCCCAGGGCGAGCTGGAAATCCAGGTTGGTGACGAAGTTGACGTTGCTCTGGATGCAGTAGAAGACGGCTTCGGTGAAACCCTGCTGTCCCGTGAGAAAGCGAAACGTCACGAAGCTTGGATCACGCTGGAAAAAGCTTACGAAGACGCTGAAACTGTTACCGGTGTTATCAACGGCAAAGTCAAGGGCGGCTTCACTGTTGAGCTCAACGGTATTCGCGCGTTCCTGCCGGGTTCCCTGGTAGACGTTCGTCCGGTCCGTGACACTCTGCACCTGGAAGGCAAAGAGCTTGAATTCAAAGTAATCAAGCTTGACCAGAAGCGTAACAACGTTGTTGTTTCCCGTCGTGCGGTTATCGAATCCGAAAACAGCGCAGAGCGCGATCAGCTGCTGGAAAACCTGCAGGAAGGCATGGAAGTTAAAGGTATCGTTAAGAACCTCACTGACTACGGTGCATTCGTTGATCTGGGTGGCGTTGACGGCCTGCTGCATATCACTGATATGGCATGGAAACGCGTTAAGCATCCGAGCGAAATCGTAAACGTTGGCGACGAAATCACTGTTAAAGTGCTGAAGTTCGATCGCGAGCGTACCCGTGTATCCCTGGGCCTGAAACAGCTGGGCGAAGATCCGTGGGTTGCTATCGCTAAACGCTACCCGGAAGGCACCAAGCTGACTGGCCGCGTGACCAACCTGACCGACTACGGCTGCTTCGTTGAAATCGAAGAAGGCGTTGAAGGCCTGGTTCACGTTTCCGAAATGGATTGGACCAACAAAAACATCCACCCGTCCAAAGTTGTTAACGTTGGCGACGTAGTGGAAGTTATGGTTCTGGATATCGACGAAGAACGTCGTCGTATCTCCCTGGGCCTGAAGCAGTGCAAATCCAACCCGTGGCAGCAGTTCGCTGAAACCCATAACAAGGGCGACCGCGTTGAAGGTAAAATCAAGTCTATCACTGACTTTGGTATCTTCATCGGCCTGGACGGCGGTATCGACGGCCTGGTTCACCTGTCTGACATCTCCTGGAACGTTGCAGGCGAAGAAGCAGTTCGTGAATACAAAAAAGGCGACGAAATCGCAGCCGTTGTTCTGCAGGTTGACGCAGAGCGTGAGCGTATCTCCCTGGGCGTTAAACAGCTCGCAGAAGATCCGTTCAACAACTACGTTGCACTGAACAAGAAAGGCGCAATCGTAAACGGTAAAGTCACTGCAGTTGACGCTAAAGGCGCAACCGTAGAACTGGCTGACGGCGTTGAAGGTTACCTGCGCGCTTCTGAAGCTTCCCGTGACCGCGTTGAAGACGCAACTCTGGTTCTGAATGTTGGCGACGATGTTGAAGCTAAATTCACCGGCGTTGACCGTAAAAACCGCGTAGTTAGCCTGTCTGTTCGTGCGAAAGACGAAGCTGACGAGAAAGATGCAATCGCTTCTGTTAACAACAAACAGGAAGAAGGCAACTTCTCTAACGCTATGGCTGAAGCTTTCAAAGCAGCTAAAGGCGAGTAATTCAAGCACGCTGTCTCATTTGCGCTGTAGCGCGACGTAAGTCGGTCGTTATAGCGCAATTGATGATGAGCAACTTGACAGATTACAAGATTCGTCCTGTAATCAATGACAAAGGGCGGCTACGGCCGCCCTTGTTCAAGCTACTAAGCTAACCTTGCGTTGAAGGAGACCGGAGGAATCATGACCAAGTCAGAATTGATCGAAAGACTTGCAAGCCAGCAATCGCATATTCCTGCTAAAGCTGTTGAAGATGCAGTGAAAGAGATGCTGGAGCATATGGCCTCTACTCTTGCCCAGGGTGAGCGCATTGAGATCCGCGGTTTCGGCAGTTTCTCCCTGCACTATCGTGCACCACGCACCGGGCGTAACCCAAAAACAGGCGACAAAGTGGATCTGGAAGGTAAATACGTTCCGCACTTTAAGCCGGGTAAAGAATTACGTGACCGCGCCAATATTTATGAATAAGCCTTAGCCAACGCTAACGTTTACTCGTCGAAAGAGCACCCTTTGGGTGCTTTTTTCGTTTTCAGCATTGCTGACTTTTCGACCCGCCTCGCAAAAATCTGTCGCTGTAGCGTAACGCTGTAAACAACCCCCGACACACGCCGCAAACCGCGGAAAACGCGCCTGACATCCCTGTCGCTGCGTCTCATACTGCGCCCATAACACGGAGGTGGAGATGAGACTGACCGCGCTGGCTGCCTGTATTACGCTCGGGATTTTGCCGCTTGCATGGTTGCCTGCGCTGCCGGGTATGAGAACACTCTGGTGCGTCATCATTGCAGGATCTCTGCTGGGCTGCCAACGCAGCCTGGCGTTGCGCTACGCGGGCATCACGCTGCTTGTTTTTGCGTGGGGGATCCTTGCCGCAATGCAGGCAATCTGGCCAGCTCAGCATCTGCCAGCAGCGCATCGCCAGATCGAATTTGAAATTACCCACACTGATAACGCGACCCGTCATCAGGGTAAAATCCTGCGGCTTGATGGCAAGCGGCTCTTTGCCGCGCCGGGCATTACGCTTTACGGGCAATATTTACCCGTTCCGGCCTGTGCGGGACAACGCTGGGCAATGACCATCCGCGCGCGGGCCGTTCACGGGCAATTGAATGAAGGGGGCTTTGATGCACAGCGCTATGCGCTGGCTTCGCATCAACCGCTCACCGGTCGCTTTATCGATGCCAGCTTACTGCAAGCACGCTGCAGCTGGCGTGCAGACTACCTTCACTCGCTGGGCGAAGTACTGGCTGAACGGCAGTGGAAAGCCGTTATTCTTGCGCTCGGTATGGGGGAGCGCGCAGCGCTTAGCCCGGAGATAAAGGAGACCTTCCGCCAGACGGGAACCGCGCATTTGATGGCGATTTCCGGCTTACACATCGCGCTGGCCGCTATGCTTGGCTGGCTGTGTGCCAGAGCGGCACAGCTTCTCTTACCTGCGGACTGGATTAACTGGCGCTTTCCACTCTTAACCGGGTTAGTTTGCGCGGTCTGCTACGCCTGGCTTACGGGGTTACAACCGCCAGCGCTGCGCACGGCAATATCGCTTTGCGTCTGGGCGCTGCTACGTCTTTCCGGCAGGCAGTGGTCGCCCTGGCAGGTGTGGATATGCTGCGTGGCCGCGATTCTGTTTATCGATCCGCTTGCGGTGCTCTCTGATAGCCTCTGGCTCTCCGCTTTTGCCGTCGCAGCCTTGCTGTTCTGGTTTCAGTGGTTTCCAGTGCCGGTTAAGGTGCGCACGTGGCTCGGGCGGGGTGCGCTTAACCTGCTGCATCTGCAGGTCGGGATGCTGTTTCTTTTGCTGCCAATGCAGCTGGCTATCTTTCATGGTATGAGCCTGAGCGCGCTGGTGGCGAATCTAATAGCCGTCCCGCTGGTGACGTTTGTGACAGTGCCGCTTATTCTGGCCGGGATGCTGCTGCATCTGGCCGGCTCCACGGTTTTGCAGTCGCTCTGCTGGGCGCTGGCGGATATGAGCCTTGAGGCGCTGTTTACATTTTTACGCGGGCTGCCGTCCGGCTGGGTCAATATTGATACGCGTTGGCAATGGCTCGCCTGGACGCCGTGGCTGTTACTGGTTGCGCTACGTTTTCGCCTGTGGCGCACGCTGCCTGCTATCTCTCTGGCTTGCCTGACGCTGCTCGCTTATCCCGTCTGGCGCAGCGCGCGTCCTGATAACTGGTCAGTGCATATGCTGGATGTCGGGCAGGGCCTGGCAATAGTGATAGAGCGTCGGGGAAAAGCGCTTTTGTATGACACCGGCACCGCATGGCCGGGCGGCGACAGTGGCGCACAGTTGATCGCGCCCTGGCTGCGCTGGCATGGGCTGCAGCCGGAGGGAATTATTCTCAGTCACGATCATCTCGATCATCGCGGTGGTCTGGATTCGTTGCTGAAGGTCTGGCCGCAGTTGTGGATCAGAAGCCCTCTTGGCTGGGCAGGGCATGCGCCCTGTTTTCGCGGCGAGCGTTGGCAATGGCAGGGGTTAACCTTTACCGCGCACTGGCCCCTAAAAGAGACGCGTACGCAGGGCAATAACCGCTCCTGCGTGGTGAAGGTCGAGGATGGTCGCTATAGCGTGCTGCTCACCGGAGATATCGAAGGGCAGGGGGAGATGGCGATGCTCAGCCATTACTGGGCGCATTTGCAGGCTACACTGATGCAGGTGCCTCACCACGGAAGCCAGAGCTCTTCGATATTGCCTTTTGTACAGCGTGTCGGTGGCGCGGCGGCACTGGCGTCAGCCTCGCGTTATAACGCCTGGCGCTTGCCTTCGGCAAAGGTAAAAAAACGCTACCAGCAGCAGGGCTATCAGTGGTACGACACGCCTCACCAGGGGCAGATTACCGTCTCATTTTCGCCTCGGGGCTGGGAAATCCACAGCTTACGCGATCAACTTTTACCACGTTGGTATCATCAGTGGTTTGGCGTCCCCCAAGATAACGGGTAGAATATGCGGCTATTTCAACAAGTGCTGGTTTTTTGAATGCATAACGACAAAGATCTCTCTACATGGCAGACATTCCGCCGTCTATGGCCGACTATTGCGCCTTTTAAAGCGGGGCTGATCGTGTCGGGGATAGCGTTAATCCTCAACGCAGCCAGCGATACCTTCATGTTATCGCTCCTCAAACCGTTACTGGACGATGGTTTTGGTAAAACGGATCGCTCAGTGCTGCTATGGATGCCGCTGGTGGTAATTGGCCTGATGATCCTGCGCGGTATCACCAGCTACATTTCGAGTTACTGCATCTCCTGGGTTTCCGGCAAAGTGGTGATGACCATTCGCCGTCGCCTGTTCAGCCATATGATGGGCATGCCGGTCTCCTTCTTCGACAAACAGTCCACCGGCACCTTGCTCTCACGCATCACTTACGACTCAGAGCAGGTGGCGTCCTCTTCCTCCGGCGCGTTGATCACCGTGGTGCGCGAAGGTGCCTCAATCATCGGCCTGTTTATCATGATGTTCTGGTACAGCTGGCAGCTGTCGCTGATTCTGATCGTGCTGGCACCGATCGTGTCGATCGCCATTCGCGTCGTCTCCAAACGTTTTCGCAATATCAGTAAGAATATGCAAAACACTATGGGGCAGGTGACGACCAGCGCAGAGCAGATGCTGAAAGGGCACAAAGAGGTGCTGATGTTCGGCGGCCAGGAAGTAGAGGCTAGCCGCTTTGACAAAGTCAGCAACAGAATGCGCCTGCAGGGGATGAAAATGGTTTCGGCCTCCTCCATCTCCGACCCGATCATTCAGCTTATCGCTTCTCTGGCGCTGGCCTTTGTGCTCTACGCCGCGAGCTTCCCGAGCGTCATGGCGACGCTGACCGCCGGTACTATCACCGTGGTCTTCTCGTCAATGATTGCGCTGATGCGCCCGCTGAAATCGCTGACCAACGTCAACGCGCAGTTCCAGCGCGGAATGGCGGCCTGCCAGACGCTGTTTGCGATCCTCGATAGCGAGCAAGAGAAAGATGAAGGCAGCCGTAATATTGAACGCGCGCGTGGCGATCTTGAGTTCCGCAATGTGACCTTTACCTACCCCGGGCGTGAAACCCCGGCGCTGCGTAATATTAATCTCACCATTCCGGCCGGTAAAACCGTCGCGCTGGTAGGGCGCTCTGGCTCAGGTAAAACCACTATGGCCAGCCTGATTACGCGCTTCTACGATATTGATGAGGGTGAAATCCTGCTCGATGGTCACGACCTGCGCGAGTACACGCTCTCGTCACTGCGCAACCAGGTCGCGCTGGTTTCGCAAAACGTCCACCTCTTCAACGACACCGTGGCGAACAACATCGCCTATGCGCGTACGGAAGAGTACAGCCGTGAAGAGATTGAGCGTGCCGCCGAGATGGCCTATGCCCTCGATTTTATCAATAAGATGGATAACGGTCTCGATACCATCATTGGTGAAAATGGTGTCCTGCTCTCCGGCGGTCAGCGTCAGCGCATCGCCATCGCGCGCGCGCTGCTGCGCGACAGCCCGATCCTGATCCTTGATGAGGCGACATCTGCACTCGATACCGAGTCCGAGCGCGCTATTCAGGCGGCGCTAAACGAGCTGCAGAAAAACCGCACCTCGATGGTTATCGCGCACCGTTTGTCGACCATCGAACAGGCCGACGAAATTGTGGTGGTGGAAGATGGCCGCATCGTCGAGCGCGGTAGCCACACCGAGCTGCTGGCGCAGCGCGGTGCGTATGCGCAACTTCATAAGATGCAGTTTGGCGAATGATCGCGCGCATCTGGTCCGGTGAATCCCCGCTGTGGCTTTGGCTGCTGCCGCTCTCCTGGCTCTATGGCCTGGTGAGCGGCGCAATCCGTTTTGCTTATCGCATTGGATTAAAAAAAGCCTGGCGCGCGCCGGTGCCGGTGGTCGTAGTTGGTAACCTGACGGCGGGCGGCAACGGTAAAACGCCGGTGGTTATCTGGCTGGTCGAGCAGCTACAGCAGCGCAGTGTCCGCGTTGGGGTGGTCTCGCGCGGCTACGGCGGTAAAGCCGATCGCTATCCGCTGCTGCTCACGCCTGAAACGTCAACAGAGCAGGCGGGGGATGAGCCGGTGCTGATCTATCAGCGTACCGGCGCGCCGGTGGCGGTTTCGCCGAACAGATGCGAAGCGGTCAACGCTTTATTGTCGCAACATCCGCTGCAGTTGATCGTTACCGACGATGGTTTACAGCACTACCGGCTGGCGCGTGATAAAGAGATTGTGGTGGTTGACGGCGTGCGGCGCTTCGGCAATGGCTGGTGGCTACCGGCGGGGCCGATGCGTGAACGTGCGTCGCGCCTGAAAAGCGTCGATGCGGTGATCGCCAACGGCGGCACGCCGCAGGCAGGCGAAATCGCCATGCGTCTGCGCCCGGGCCTGGCGGTCAATCTGCTGACGGGCGAACGCCGTGCGGTAAGCGAGCTTGACCAGATTGTTGCAATGGCCGGGATTGGCCATCCTCCGCGCTTTTTCTCCACCCTTGCCGAGTGTGGGGCGACGCTTAAGCGCAGCGTGGCGCTGGCGGATCACCAGGCGCTGGCACAGAAGGATGCCGACGCGCTGCTTCAGCCTGGAGAAACGCTGGTAATGACGGAAAAGGATGCCGTTAAGTGTCGTCCTTTTGCCCAGCCTGACTGGTGGTATCTGCCGGTTGATGCCGAGCTTGCGGGCGACGCGGCCGAAAAATTATTGCTGGATCTGCTCACACTGGTGCGCTGAGGATAGCCGCCTCGGCTGCGCCCTGTTTGATTAACAGGAACGCCTATGTCTGTGCCGCAACTTTCGCTTACCGCTGCTCGCCATCTTCATCTCGCCGCGCAGGGCCTGCTGCGAAAACCTTCCCGACGTGCAAAACCGGAGGATATCCTCTCGACCATCCGGCGCATGTCGCTGCTGCAGATCGATACTATTAATATCGTCGCCCGAAGCCCTTATCTGGTGCTGTTCAGCCGCCTCGGCGCGTTTGAGCCGCGCTGGCTGGATGATGCCCTGCGCAACGGCGAGCTGATGGAGTACTGGGCGCATGAAGCCTGCTTTCTGCCGCGCGAGGATTTTGCCCTCGTCCGTCACCGCATGCTGGCACCCGACAAAATGGGGTGGAAGTACCGCCAGGCGTGGATGCAGGAGCATGCGGCTGAGATTGAACAGCTTATCGCGCACATTGAGGAGCATGGTCCGGTGCGCTCCGCTGATTTTGAACATCCGCGCAAAGGCACCAGCGGCTGGTGGGAGTGGAAACCCCATAAGCGTCATCTGGAGGGGCTATTCACCGCCGGTAAAGTGATGGTCATCGAGCGGCGTAATTTCCAGCGCGTCTACGATCTGACGCAGCGCGTGATGCCGCAGTGGGACGATGTGCGCGATCTGCTCTCTCAGGAGCAGGCCGAAGCTATCATGCTGGAAAAGAGCGCCCGCAGCCTTGGCCTGTTTCGTGCGCAGTGGTTGGCAGATTACTATCGCCTGCGTCGCCCGGCGCTTGCTCAGGCATTGGCGCAGATGCAAGAGGCGCAAACCATTTTACCGGTTAATGTCGAGGGGCTTGGCCCGGCGTGGCTCCACGCCTCTCTGCTGCCGCTGCTGGAACAGGCGCAGGCGGATAAACTCACCGCTACCCACAGCGCGGTGCTCTCGCCGTTCGATCCGGTGGTCTGGGATCGCAAGCGTGCAGAACAACTATTTGGCTTCAGCTACCGGCTGGAGTGTTATACCCCGGCACCGAAGCGGCAATATGGCTACTTTGTCCTGCCTTTGCTGCACCGGGGGCAGCTGGTCGGGCGGATGGATGCGAAAATGCACCGCAAAACCGGCGTGCTTGAAGTGATTGCGCTGTTTCTGGAGGAGAGCATTTCCCCGTCGCTTCAGCTGGAGAAGGGGTTACAGCGTGCGATTACCGACTTCGCGCGCTGGCAAGGTGCACAGCGCATCACATTTTCCCATCTGCCCGATGGCCTGTTTTCATCATCGCGTGCCGGTCTGGAGATAGACGCGGCGTCATAATTGCCTATGATAAGTTCAATCTGCTCATCATCGGTTTCTCAGGAGGAAAGATGGATCACCGTTTACTCGAAATAGTTGCCTGCCCGGTCTGCAACGGCAAACTCAATTACACCCAGGATAAGCAGGAGCTGATCTGCAAAGTCGACAGCCTGGCATTCCCGGTACGCGAAGGCATTCCGGTGCTGCTGGAAAACGAAGCCCGTGCTTTAACCCCAGAAGAGAGCCGTCCATGAGCTTTGTGGTGATTATTCCCGCGCGGTACGCCTCAACGCGCCTGCCGGGTAAGCCGCTGGTCGACATCAACGGTAAACCGATGGTGGTGCACGTGCTGGAGCGTGCCCGTGAATCTGGCGCAGAGCGCATTATCGTAGCGACCGATAACGAAGAGGTGATGGCGGCGGTACAGGCGGTGGGCGGCGAAGTGTGCATGACCCGCGCCGATCATCAGTCCGGCACCGAACGTCTTGCCGAAGTCGTAGAAAAATGCGGTTTCAGTGATGAGACAGTGATTGTTAACGTGCAGGGCGATGAGCCGATGATCCCGCCGGCGATCATTCGCCAGGTCGCTGATAATCTGGCCGCACGCCGCGACGTCGGGATGGCGACGCTGGCTGTGCCGATTGAGAGCGCGGAAGAGGCCTTCAACCCCAATGCGGTGAAAGTGGTGATGGATGCGCAGGGCTACGCGCTCTACTTCTCGCGTGCTACCATTCCGTGGGATCGCGACCGTTTTGCCGCCTCGCGTGAGACCATCGGCGACAGCTTCCTGCGTCATATCGGCATCTATGGCTATCGCGCCGGCTTTATTCGCCGCTATGTCAGCTGGCAGACCAGCCCGCTGGAGCAGATCGAGATGCTCGAGCAGTTGCGCGTGTTGTGGTACGGCGAAAAAATTCACGTCGATGTGGCAAGCGTGGTGCCCGGCACTGGTGTTGATACACCAGAGGATCTTGAACGCGTCCGTCAGGCGATGCGTTAATCTACTCATCCCCTCCGTCCGGAGGGGATTTGCTGTATCTCGTCAAATAATCACCCTGATTTGATCTCATTGGGGTGACATCTTCCGCTATGGCGCTCATTATAAAAGCAGTCGTTTTTGTAGGGGCATTGCTATGGAACAACTTCGCGCCGAACTCAGTCATCTGCTGGGAGAGAAATTAAGCCGCATGGAGTGCGTCAGTGAAAAACCTGATTCGGCGCTCTGGTCTCTATATGACAGCCGGGGAAACCCGATGCCGCTGATGGCAAGAAGCTTTACCACCCCGGGGCTGGCTCAGCAGCTGGCATGGAAAATCTCGATGCTCGCCCGCAGCGGCACGGTGCGCATGCCGGTGGTGTATGGCGTGATGACCCACGAAGAACACCCCGGGCCTGATGTGTTGCTGATTGAACGCCTGCGCGGCGTCCCGGTTGAAGCACCAGCGCGCACCCCGGAGCGCTGGGAGCAGCTCAAAGATCAAATTGTCGAGGGGCTGCTCTCCTGGCATCGTCAGGATAGTCACGGTTGCGTAGGTACCGTCGACAGTACTCAGGAAAATATCTGGCCCTCCTGGTATCGGCAGCGCGTCGAAGTGCTCTGGACCACCCTCAATCAATATCAAAACACCGGCCTGACGATGCAGGACAAGCGCCTGCTGTTTCGCACCCGCGAATGTTTGCCCGCGCTGTTTGAAGGATTTAACGATAATTGCGTGCTGGTGCACGGCAGTTTTAACCTGCGCAGCATGCTGAAAGATGCCCGCAGCGATCAGCTGCTGGCGATGGTTGGCCCCGGCATTATGCTGTGGGCACCGCGAGAGTATGAACTCTTCCGCCTGGTGGATGGTCCGCAGGCGGAAGGGTTGCTGTGGCACTATTTACAGCGCGCACCGGTTGCCGAGTCGTTTATCTGGCGGCGCTGGCTCTATCTGCTGTGGGACGAAGTGGCGCAGCTGGTAAATACCGGTCGGTTTAATCGCGCCAATGTCGATCTGGCCTCGAAATCACTGCTCCCCTGGCTGGCCTGAACTGCCTTTTAGCCACTGCCAGATGCGTCCCAGCGTCTCATATCCCACCCGGTCGCTGTGCATCAGCCACACCGGGGAAGGGATCGCACGCTCCCATGGGTTAAGCGGTGAGTCGATGGCCAGCTGGTTTGCGGGAGCGGGCAGCGGTTTTAAACCGACGTGCTGGAAGAAGATCATCGCCCGCGGCAGATGCGACGCGGAGGTCACCAGCAGGAAAGGCGCATCACCAATCGCCTGTTTCACCGCAGCCGCTTCCTCTTCCGTATCCTTAGGCTGATCGAGGGTGATGATATCGCTGCGCGGTACGCCGAGGCTCTCGGCGACTCTGGCCCCCGCTTCTGCGGTGCTTACCGGGTTGGTTTTGGCCGCCGCGCCGGTAAAGATCATTTTGGCTCCGGGATTAGCCCGCCATAAGCGGATCCCTTCATTAAGCCGCGGCAAGCTGTTACTAATCAGGTTCGAACTCGGTGCCCAGGCGTCATTCCACGTATAGCCACCCCCCAGCACAACGATGTACTGCACCCGCTGGCTACCATGCCAGGTGGGGTAGCTCTCCTCAATTGGTTTCAGCAGGCGATCCGCCACCGGCTGGATGCTTAAAAGCAGCAGTATCAGCCAGCCGACGCTGATAAAAACCTTGCCGGTTTTCTGCCAGCGACTAAACCAGACCAGCGCAATTCCTGCCCCGATAACCAAAAGTAAAAGTGGCAATGGCAGCAGCAGGCCGCCAGTGATTTTTTTTAGTATGAAAAGCACTGTATCCGTCTCCTTTTTGAGCATACAGCAGGCGATTTCCGCGGATCTTACACCAGATAGGTTCATTATCGGCACGGCTGTGACAAAATAGCGCTTTTGCCAGGAGCGTAGGGCGGCCATGCAGGATCGCAATTTCGACGATATCGCCGAGAAATTCTCGCGCAACATTTACGGCACGACAAAAGGTCTGCTGCGTCAGGCGATCCTGTGGCAGGATCTTGATATATTACTGGCAGAAATGAATGACGGCCCGTTGCACGTGCTTGACGCGGGCGGCGGTGAGGGGCAAACGGCGATCCGTATGGCGCAGCTTGGTCACCATGTGACCCTCTGCGATGTGTCCCTGGAGATGCTTAAACGCGCGCAGGCCGCGGCGGAAGAGAAAGGCGTCAGCGGTAACATGCATTTTGTACACTGCCCGGTTCAGGATATTGCTCAGCATTTGGCATCGCCGGTTGATCTGATATTGTTCCATGCGGTTCTTGAATGGGTCGCCGATCCCGTCGCCGTGCTGCAAAAATTGTGGTCGGTATTAAGGCCGGGCGGTGCGCTGTCGCTGATGTTTTACAATGCTGACGGCCTGCTGATGCATAACATGGTGGCAGGGAACTTTGACTATGTGCAGGTGGGAATGCCGAAGCGGAAGAAGCGTACGCTCTCCCCGGATCACCCGCGTGCGCCTGCCGAGGTTTACCGCTGGCTTGAGCAGATTGGCTGGCAGATAACCGGCAAAACCGGTGTGCGTGTTTTCCATGACTATCTGCGCGACAAAACTCAGCAGCAGCGTAGTTTCGAGATGCTGCTGGAGCTGGAAACCCGCTACTGCCGGCAGGAACCCTATATTAGCCTCGGCCGTTATATCCATGTGACAGCCCGTAAGCCGCAAATCGATGGAAGGACAAACGATGAGTGAATTTTCCCAGACAGTCCCCGAACTGGTTGCCTGGGCCAGAAAAAATGATTTCTCCATCTCGCTGCCGGTCGACAGGCTCTCCTTTTTGCTGGCTGTCGCCACCCTTAACGGCGAGCGTCTTGATGGCGAAATGAGTGAAGGCGAGCTGGTGGATGCCTTTCGTCATGTGAGTGAAGCGTTTGAGCAAACCAGCGAAACCGTTAACCAGCGTGCGAACAACGCGATTAACGATATGGTGCGCCAGCGTTTGTTGAACCGCTTTACCAGCGAGCAGGCAGAGGGCAACGCCATCTACCGCCTGACGCCGCTGGGCATCGGTATTACCGATTACTATATTCGCCAGCGCGAGTTCTCCACGCTGCGTCTCTCAATGCAGCTCTCTATTGTGGCGGCTGAGTTGAAGCGCGCCGCCGATGCGGCAGAAGAGGGCGGGGATGAGTTTCACTGGCACCGTAACGTCTTTGCGCCGCTGAAATACTCTGTTGCAGAGATTTTCGACAGCATCGATCTCACGCAGCGCATCATGGATGAGCAGCAGCAGCAGGTGAAAGATGATATCGCCCAGTTGCTGAACAAGGACTGGCGCGCCGCTATATCCAGCTGTGAGCTACTGCTCTCTGAAACCTCCGGAACGCTGCGCGAACTGCAGGATACGCTCGAAGCGGCCGGTGATAAGTTGCAAACCAACTTGTTGAGTATCCAGGAAGCGACGATGGGGCGCGACGATCTCGAGTTCCTCGATCAGCTGGTCTTTAACCTGCAAAGCAAGCTCGACCGTATTGTCAGCTGGGGGCAGCAGTCTATCGACCTGTGGATCGGTTATGACCGCCACGTGCATAAATTTATCCGTACCGCGATTGATATGGATAAAAACCGCGTTTTTGCCCAGCGTTTGCGCCAGTCGGTGCAGAGCTATTTCGACGCGCCGTGGGCATTAACCCACGCCAGCGCCGATCGTTTGCTGGATATGCGCGATGAAGAGATGGCGCTGCGCGACGAAGAGGTGACCGGTGAGTTGCCGAGCGAGATGGAGTTCGAGGAGTTTAACGAGATTCGCGAACAGCTCGCGGCGCTGATCGAACAGCAGCTGGCTATCTATAAAACCAAAGGTGTGCCGCTCGATCTCGGCCTTGTGGCCCGTGAGTATCTGGCGCAATACCCGCGTGCGCGTCATTTTGACATCGCGCGCATCGTAGTTGATCAGGCGGTACGCCTCGGCGTAGCGCAAGCAGATTTCACCGGCCTGCCACCGAAATGGCAGCCGATTAATGATTACGGAGCCAAGGTACAGGCGCATGTCATCGACAAATATTGAACAAGTGATGCCGGTTAAACTGGCACAAGCGTTGGCAAACCCGCTGTTTCCGGCGCTGGATAGCGCACTGCGCTCAGGGCGGCATATTGGCCTCGACGAGCTGGATAATCACGCCTTTTTGATGGATTTCCAGGAGTATCTCGAGGAGTTTTACGCCCGTTATAACGTGGAGCTGATTCGCGCACCGGAAGGTTTCTTCTATCTGCGCCCGCGCTCCACCACCCTGATCCCGCGCTCGGTGCTCTCTGAGCTGGATATGATGGTCGGCAAAATTCTGTGCTACCTCTATCTCAGCCCGGAGCGTCTGGCTAACGAGGGGATTTTTACCCAGCAGGAGCTCTATGACGAGCTGCTGTCGCTGGCGGATGAAAACAAGCTGTTGAAGCTGGTGAACAACCGCTCAACCGGCTCCGATCTCGACCGTCAGAAGCTGCAGGAAAAGGTGCGCTCTTCCCTCAACCGTCTACGCCGTCTCGGCATGATCTGGTTTATGGGCAATGACAGCAGCAAGTTCCGCATCACCGAATCGGTGTTCCGCTTCGGGGCCGATGTGCGTTCGGGTGACGATGCGCGTGAAGCGCAGCTGCGCATGATCCGTGACGGTGAAGCGATGCCTGTGGAAAATCACCTGCAGCTCAATGATGAGCCTGAAGAGAACCAGCCGGACAGCTCGGAGGATGAGTAATGATTGATCGCGGTAAATTTCGTTCGCTTACGCTGATTAACTGGAACGGCTTTTTTGCCCGCACCTTTGATCTCGACGAGCTGGTCACCACCCTTTCAGGCGGTAACGGAGCCGGGAAATCGACCACCATGGCGGCGTTTGTCACGGCGCTGATCCCGGATCTGACGCTGCTGCACTTCCGTAACACCACCGAAGCGGGCGCAACTTCAGGCTCACGCGATAAGGGTCTGCACGGCAAACTGAAAGCCGGCGTCTGTTATTCGGTGCTGGATGTGATCAACTCCCGCAACCAGCGCGTGCTGGTTGGCGTGCGTTTGCAGCAGGTCGCCGGTCGCGATCGCAAAGTGGATATTAAACCTTTTGCCATTCAGGGCTTGCCAACTTCGGTGCTGCCAACGCAGCTGCTGACGGAAACCCTCAATGAGCGCCAGGCGCGTGTCCTGACGCTGCAGGAAGTGAAAGATAAACTCGACGCGATGGAAGGGGTGCAGTTTAAGCAGTTCAACTCCATCACCGATTACCACTCGCTGATGTTCGATCTGGGGATTGTGGCGCGTCGCCTGCGTTCAGCCTCCGATCGCAGCAAGTTCTACCGCCTGATTGAAGCCTCGCTCTACGGCGGGATCTCCAGCGCCATTACGCGCTCCCTGCGCGACTACCTGCTGCCGGAAAACAGCGGCGTGCGTAAAGCGTTCCAGGATATGGAAGCGGCGCTGCGCGAAAACCGCATGACGCTGGAGGCGATCCGCGTTACCCAGTCCGACCGCGATCTGTTTAAACACCTGATCAGCGAAGCCACCGACTATGTGGCGGCGGACTATATGCGCCATGCCAACGAACGCCGGGTGCATCTGGATAAAGCGCTGGAGTATCGCCGCGATCTCTTTACCTCGCGCAAACAGCTGGCCGCCGAGCAGTATAAGCATGTCGATATGGCGCGCGAGCTGGCGGAACATAGCGGTGCGGAAGGGGATCTGGAGGCTGATTATCAGGCCGCCAGCGATCACTTAAACCTCGTGCAGACCGCGCTGCGTCAGCAGGAAAAAATTGAGCGCTACGAAGCCGATCTAGAAGAGTTGCAGATCCGCCTCGAAGAGCAGCAGGAAGTGGTGGCGGAAGCCGCCGAGCGCCAGGAAGATAACGAAGCCCGCGCCGAAGCGGCCGAGCTGGAAGTGGATGAGCTGAAAAACCAGCTTGCGGATTACCAGCAGGCGCTGGACGTTCAGCAAACCCGTGCGATCCAGTACAACCAGGCTTTGCAGGCGCTGGAGCGGGCGAAAACGCTCTGCCATCTACCGGATCTGACCATTGAGAGCGCCGATGAGTGGCTCGAGACCTTCCAGGCGAAAGAGCAGGAAGCAACCGAGAAACTGCTGTCGCTGGATCAAAAAATCAGCGTCGCGCAAACGGCGCACAGCCAGTTTGAGCAGGCCTATCAACTCGTAGCCGCCATTAATGGCCCGCTGGCGCGCAATGAAGCCTGGAGCGTGGCGCGTGAATTACTGCGCGATGCGGTTAACCAGCGCCATCTGGCGGAGCAGGTTCAGCCGCTGCGCATGCGCCTGACGGAGCTGGAGCAGCGCCTGCGCGAGCAGCAGGACGCCGAGCGCCTGTTGGCGGAGTTCTGCAAACGCCAGGGCAAACAGATTGATGCCGATGAGCTGGAAGCGTTGCATCAACAGCTGGAAGCGCAGATTGCCGCGCTTTCAGACAACGTTTCTGCCGCCGGTGAGCAGCGTATGGCGCTGCGCCAGGAGCTGGAGCAGTTACAGTCGCGCATTCAGACCCTTACTAAACGCGCGCCGATCTGGCTGGCGGCACAGAACAGCCTGTCGCAACTGTGTGAACAGAGCGGCGAGCAGTTTGAATCGAGCCAGGACGTTACCGAGTATCTGCAACAGCTGCTGGAGCGCGAGCGCGAAGCTATCGTTGAGCGCGATGAGATTGGCGCACGTAAGCGCGCGGTCGATGATGAGATCGAGCGTTTAAGCCAGCCGGGCGGTGCGGAAGATCAGCGCCTCAATGCGCTGGCCGAACGCTTTGGCGGCGTCCTGCTCTCTGAAATCTATGATGACGTCAGCCTTGAAGATGCCCCTTACTACTCGGCGCTGTATGGCCCGTCACGCCACGCTATCGTGGTGCCGGATCTCTCGCTGGTCGCGGGGATGCTCGAAGGGCTGGAGGATTGCCCGGAAGATCTCTACTTGATCGAAGGGGATCCGCAATCCTTCGATGACAGCGTCTTCAGCGTGGATGAGCTGGAAAAAGCGGTAGTGGTGAAAATCGCCGACCGCCAGTGGCGTTACTCCCGCTTCCCGACGCTGCCGATCTTTGGCCGCGCCGCGCGTGAAAGCCGGATTGAAAGCCTGCACGCCGAGCGGGAAACGCTGGCGGAACGTTTCGCCACCCTGTCGTTTGACGTACAGAAAACCCAGCGCCTGCACCAGGCCTTTAGCCGCTTTATCGGCAGCCATATTGGCGTGGCGTTTGACGACGATCCGGAAGCGGAAATCCGCAGCCTCAACAGCCGCCGCGGCGAGCTTGAGCGGGCGATCAGTAATCATGAAAATGATAACCAGCAGAATCGCGTTCAGTTTGAGCAGGCGAAAGAGGGCGTGGCCCAGCTTAACCGCTTGCTGCCGCGCCTGAGCCTGCTGGCGGATGATACCCTCGCCGATCGCGTCGATGAGATCCAGGAGCGGCTGGATGAAGCGCAGGAAGCCGCGCGCTTTATTCAGCAGTTCGGCAATCAGCTGGCGAAGCTTGAGCCGATGGTTTCTGTGTTGCAGAGCGATCCCGAGCAGTTTGAACAACTTAAAGCTGATTACGCCGCCTCGCAGCAGGTGCAGCGTGATGCGCGCCAGCAGGCCTTCGCGCTGGCGGAAGTGGTTCAGCGCCGGGCGCACTTCAGCTACTCCGATTCCGCCGAGATGTTTAACGGCAATAACGATCTCAACGAGAAGCTGCGCCAGCGCCTCGAGCAGGCTGAAGCGGAGCGTACCCGCGCGCGCGAAGCGATGCGCAGCCATGCCGCGCAGTACGGCCAGTACAACCAGGTACTCGCTTCGCTGAAGAGTTCGTTTGACACCAAAAAAGAGCTGCTTAACGACCTGCAAAAAGAGTTACAGGATATCGGCGTGCGCGCCGACAGCGGGGCAGAGGAGCGGGCGCGTCAGCGTCGTGACGAACTGCATGCCCAGCTCTCCGGTAATCGCTCGCGCCGCAATCAGCTGGAAAAAGCGCTCACCTTCTGCGAAGCCGAGATGGATAACCTGACGCGCAAGTTACGCCGTCTGGAGCGCGATTATCACGAAATGCGTGAGCAGGTGGTGAGTGCGAAAGCGGGCTGGTGCGCGGTGATGCGCATGGTGAAAGATAACGGCGTTGAGCGTCGTCTCCACCGCCGCGAGCTGGCCTACCTCTCTGCGGACGAGCTGCGCTCTATGTCGGATAAGGCCCTTGGTGCGCTGCGCCTGGCGGTATCAGATAATGAACACCTGCGCGATGTGCTGCGCATGTCGGAAGATCCGAAACGCCCGGAGCGCAAGATCCAGTTCTTTGTCGCGGTCTACCAGCATCTGCGCGAGCGTATCCGTCAGGATATTATTCGCACCGACGATCCGGTCGAAGCGATTGAGCAGATGGAGATTGAGCTGAGCCGCCTGACGGAAGAGCTCACCTCCCGCGAGCAGAAGCTGGCGATCAGCTCCCGCAGCGTGGCGAATATTATTCGCAAAACCATTCAGCGCGAGCAGAACCGTATCCGCATGCTCAACCAGGGCTTGCAGAGCGTCTCGTTCGGCCAGGTCAACAGCGTGCGCTTAAACGTGAACGTGCGGGAAACCCACGCCACGCTGCTGAATGTGCTGTCAGAGCAGCACGAGCAGCATCAGGATCTGTTTAACAGCAGCCGCCTGACCTTCTCGGAAGCGCTGGCGAAGCTCTATCAGCGCCTCAACCCGCAAATCGATATGGGTCAGCGTACGCCACAGACCATTGGCGAAGAGCTGCTCGACTACCGCAACTATCTGGAGATGGAAGTGGAAGTTAACCGTGGCTCCGACGGCTGGCTGCGCGCCGAGTCGGGTGCGCTATCGACCGGGGAAGCGATCGGTACCGGGATGTCGATTCTGGTGATGGTGGTGCAGAGCTGGGAAGATGAAGCCCGTCGCCTGCGCGGTAAAGATATCTCGCCTTGTCGCCTGCTGTTCCTTGATGAAGCTGCGCGTCTTGATGCCCGCTCTATCGCCACGCTGTTCGAGTTGTGCGAGCGTCTGGAGATGCAGCTGATTATCGCGGCGCCGGAGAATATCAGCCCGGAGAAAGGCACCACCTACAAGCTGGTGCGTAAAGTGGTGCAGAATCAGGAGCATGTGCATGTTGTTGGCCTGCGTGGCTTTGCCCCGCAGCTGCCGGAAACGCTCCCCGGGACGGCGGAGGTCTCGTAATTACAGCACAATAATAAAGAGCGGCCTCAGTGCCGCTCTTTTTGTTTTCTGAAAAAGATTGCCAGTCGGCGTTTAATCTTTAAACTTCTTTACAGTAGGTCAGACAAATGTTTTTTTGTCTTTATATACTGAGAAAAAGGTGACATTCAGTCACATGCAAGGTGAGAACAGGGGGCAGGGATGTTGCTTTTGAAGTCGTATGGTCGTCGAATGTCGGCGTTGAGTTTGTGCCTGGCATTCGCATTCGCTCCGCTGTTTAATGCGCAGGCCGATGAACCTGAAGTTGTACCGGTTGACACCTCGGCGACGCCGGGAGATCAGCCGACCGTATTGCCGCAGCCGCTGGAGCAATCTCCGGCGACGGCGATGATGATCGGTGTGAAACCCTATCCGAATGGTGTCTCGGTTGCCGACGTGCGGGCACAGCTGCAATCTCAGCTGCCGGCAAACTGGACGCCTGCGTATATGGATCAGCTTGCGGCACTCTATGCCGCGCGCGGCCAGAAGCCGATGTGGGAGAACCGCGAGGCGGTTCAGGCTTTCCAGCAGCAGCTGGCGGAAGTGGCCATTGGCGGCTTTCAACCGCAGTTCACTACCTGGGTCGAACTGCTGACCAATCCGGATGTGACCGGCATGGCGCGGGATGTTGTCCTCTCCGACGCGATGATGGGTTACCTGCAATTCGTGGCCGGTATTCAGGCGAAAGGCCAGCGCTGGCTCTACAGCGATAAACCTTATGCACTCGCGACGCCTGCTATTTCAGTCATCAACCAGTGGCAATCCGCGCTGGATAACGGCTCGCTGCCAGCTTTTATTTCCACGCTGGCCCCGCATCACCCGCAATATGCGGCGATGCATCAATCCTTGCTGACGCTGGTGGCGGATTCACGCCCGTGGCCTGAGATGACCGGCACAGCATCGCTGCGCCCGGGGCAGTGGAGCAATGACGTTCCGGCGCTGCGTGAGATCCTGCAGCGCAACGGCATGCTGGAGAGCGGCGCGGAGATTGCGCTGCCGGATGGCAATGCTGCGGTCAGCCCGTCGGCAGAGCCTGCACCTAAGAAAAAGCCCGCCGCGCGCGAGGCCTATGACCGCACGCTGGTTGAGGCGGTAAAACGTTTTCAGGCCTGGCAGGGTTTACATGCTGATGGCGTGATCGGTAAAAGCACGCGCGACTGGCTGAACGTCACGCCTGCGCAGCGCGCCGGTCTGCTGGCGCTCAATATCCAGCGTCTGCGCCTGCTGCCCTCGACGCTCTCGACCGGTATTATGGTCAACATTCCGGAGTATTCGCTGGTCTACTACCTCAATGGCAATGAAGTGCTGTCGTCGAGAGTGATCGTCGGTCGCCCGGACCGCAAAACGCCGATGATGAGCAGCGCGCTTAACAACGTTGTGGTTAACCCGCCGTGGAACGTGCCGCCGACGCTGGCGCGCAAAGATATCCTGCCGAAGCTGTGGAACGATCCCACCTACCTTGAGCGCCATGGTTACACCGTGCTGCGCGGCTGGAACAGCAAAGAGCCGATCGATCCCACAATGGTCGACTGGGCGACGATTACGCCATCCAACTTGCCTTTCCGTTTCCAGCAGGCGCCTGGCGTAACCAACTCGCTTGGGCGTTATAAGTTCAATATGCCGAGTTCTGACGCGATTTACCTGCATGACACGCCGAACCACGCTCTGTTCCAGAAACAGGCCCGTGCGCTCAGCTCCGGCTGCGTGAGGGTGAATAAATCCTCTGAGCTTGCCAATATGCTGTTGCAGGATGCGGGCTGGAGCGATACGCGTATTTCGGATGCGTTAAAGCAGGGCGATACGCGTTACGTGAATATTCGCCACGATATTCCGGTCAATCTTTACTATTTGACCGCGTTTGTTGGGGCTGATGGACGCACGCAATACCGCACAGATATTTACAATTATGATCTGACGGCGCGCACCGGTGCGCTTGTTCTGGCGAAAGCTGAAAAATTAATCAGGTAAATGAAGCAGTTTGCGATTTTCCGTTGTCATAGTGACAGGCAATTCCCGGGTAGTTCAGGCTACAGAGCCCGGGATTGCTGGGGAGAGGCCGCCTTGACGCGGCGTTTGATGCCCGGTAAGGTGCCTCTCGTGCGCTAAAGCAGTGCATAAAAATCGTTCAATGCACTTTTTCTGTAGATCTGATTATCATGGATAAATTTGACGCTAATCGCCGCAAATTGCTGGCGTTGGGTGGAGCCACACTCGGTGTTGCTCTGCTGCCCACCCCCGCTTTTGCGACGCTCTCCACGCCGCGCCCGCGTATTTTAAGACTTAATAATCTTAATACCGGGGAGTCTATTAAAGCTGAGTTCTTTGATGGTAGAGGCTATATTCAGGATGAATTAGCAAAACTCAACCATTTCTTCCGTGATTACCGCGCAAATAAAATTACGCGCATGGATCCTCAGCTATTTGATCACCTGTTCCGCCTGCAAGGCCTGTTAGGCACTAATAAACCTGTCCAACTGATCTCCGGTTATCGCTCTGTTGATACTAACAATGAGCTGCGCGCTCATAGCCGCGGTGTAGCGAAAAAAAGCTATCACACCAAAGGCCAGGCGATGGATTTCCATATTGAAGGGATTTCCCTGAGTAATATTCGCAAAGCTGCGTTATCTCTGCGCGCGGGTGGTGTAGGATACTACCCCAAAAGCAATTTTGTGCATATTGACACCGGGCCGGTAAGGCACTGGTAAAACTCAGTCTGAGCTACAGGAGCAGTATGAACTATCGTATTATTCCGGTTACCGCGTTCTCCCAGAATTGTTCGTTAATCTGGTGTGAACAGACGCAAGTCGCGGCCGTGGTCGATCCCGGCGGAGACGCAGAGCGCATTATTCAGGAAGTGGATGCGTGTGGTGTGACGGTGACGCAAATCCTGCTCACGCATGGTCATCTCGATCATGTTGGTGCGGCGGCGGAACTGGCGCAGCATTATGGTGTGCCAATTATTGGCCCGGAAAAAGAAGATGAGTTCTGGCTACAGGGATTACCGGCGCAGAGCCGCATGTTTGGCCTCGAAGATTGCCAGCCGCTGACGCCCGATCGTTGGTTGAATGAAGGCGACAGCGTAGCCGTAGGCAATATCAGCCTGCAGGTGCTGCACTGTCCGGGACATACACCGGGGCATATCGTCTTTTTTGACGCGCAGTCACGTTTGCTGATCTCGGGCGACGTGGTCTTTAAAGGCGGCGTAGGACGCAGCGATTTCCCGAAAGGGGATCACGCGCAACTGATTCACTCCATCAAGCATAAGCTGTTGCCGCTTGGTGATGACGTGACCTTTATTCCGGGTCACGGGCCACTCTCGACATTGGGGAATGAGCGGTTGCACAACCCGTTCCTGCAGGATGAACAACCGGTGTGGTAAACAAAAAAGGGTCGCGTAAGCGACCCTTTTTACTTTCCTGCGTCTGGCTTACAGGACGGCGACAATCGCCTCGCACAGCGGGGCCATATTGTCCGGCGTCATGCCGGCCACGTTGATGCGCCCGGAAGCCACGGCATAGATGCCGAACTCTTCACGCAAGCGCAACACCTGCTCTTTAGTCAGGCCGCTGAATGAGAACATGCCATTCTGGCGAGTGATAAAGCTAAAGTCGCGGTTCGCGCCTTTCTCCTGCAACGTATTCACAAACAGCAGACGCATACGCTGGATGCGCTGGCGCATATCGGTCAGCTCCTGCTCCCAGATCGCGCGCAGAGCGGTATTGCTGAGGATGGTGGCAACTACCGACGCGCCGTGGGCTGGCGGGTTGGAGTAGTTTGCGCGGATCACCGATTTCATCTGGCTGAATGCGCGGTCGGCGGTATCTGCATCGGCGCAGACCAGCGTACAGGCACCTACACGCTCGTTGTAGAGGCCGAAGTTTTTCGAGTAGGAACTGGCGACCAGCAGCTCTTTATGCAGCGCAGCGAAGGCACGCAGCCCCTCAGCATCCTCTTCCAGACCGCGAGCGAAGCCCTGATAGGCGAAATCGAATAGCGGCAGCCAACCTTTCTCTACAGAGCGCTTCGCCAGCGTCTCCCACTGCTCCAGCGTCGGATCGATACCGGTCGGGTTGTGGCAGCAGCCGTGGAACAGCACCACGTCACCCGCCTGCGCCTGCTCAAGGCTGGCCAGCAGGCCTTCAAAATCGAGGGTATGGTTCTGTGCATCGTAGTAAGCGTATTCGCACACTTCCAGGCCGGCAGAGTTAAACACGCCTTTGTGGTTCGGCCAGCTCGGGTTGCTGACCCAGACGCGTTTTACGCTGGTGTTTTTGGCGAGGAAATCTGCGGCAACGCGCAGACCACCGGTGCCGCCTGGGGTTTGTGCCGTCCGTGCGCGTTTGTCATTGATAATGGCGCTGCCTTTGCCGAAGAGTAACTCCTGGGTGCAGCGGCCAAATTCTGGAATGCCGTCGATGCCGAGGTAGTTTTTGGTGGCTTCGTTTTCCAGCAGATAGAGCTCTGCTTTCTTCACGCTGGTCAGCACCGGCGTCTTACCGGTTTCATCTTTATAGACACCGATGCCTAAGTTAATTTTGTGCGGGCGTTCATCGGCGCGAAACAGATCGGCCAGGCCCAGAATAGGGTCGGCAGGGGCAGCGGTAATATTCTCAAACATGACGAGGTTCCATTTTGATGACAGAAGGGAATTCCGTTATCAGGTTAACGGCTGGCAGGGGAATTGCCAACCGTTTGCAATAAAAAGCGCGACGCTTTTCAAAAGTCGTCGCGCTTTTTGCCGCAGGCATAAAAAAACAGGGCCGGAGCCCTGTTTTAAATGCCTATAACAGTCGAGGGTGACTGATTAGAACTGGTAGGTCAGACCTACAGCTGCCTGATCGTCGGTACCCACGTAGCTGCTGGAGTATTCGTTGGTATCAAGCAGGTTGAAACGGTAATCCAGGAACACGTTCATGTTCTTGTTGAAGTAGTACGTTACGCCAGCTTCGATGTATTTAGCCAGATCCGCACTGCTTTCCCCGCCGTTCAGACCCTTGCCTTTGCTCTGTACATAGGACAGGCTCGGACGCAGACCGAAATCGAACTGGTATTGAGCGATAGCTTCGAAGTTGGTGGTTTTGTTAGCGAACTCAGTCCCGACGAGGCTGCTCTGTACGATGCTCAGGTTACGGGTTTCTGAATAAACAGTTGCCAGGTAGATATTGTTAGCGTCGTATTTCGCGCCAACAGCCCAAACTTCTGCATTTTTACCGTTACCATCAGCTTCCTGAGCGGTAGTGCGGTCTGAATTTGCATAAGAAGCAGAAACGCCGAAACCTTCTGCAAAGTCATAGGCTAAAGAGTAACCTACGCCGTCGCCGTTCTGTGCGATGAGGCTGTGGTTATCTTCGTTTTTAGCCTGATACTGAACAGCCAGAGCGAGGCCATCGACCAGACCAAAGAAATCGGAATTACGGTAAGTCAGGACGCTACCAGCACGGCTGGTCAGGAAGTTATCGGTGTATGCGCCACCCCAGGTTTCGCCCGAGAAGTATGGGGCCATATCGGTGTAAGACTCAACGTCATACACAACGCCGTAGTTACGGCCGTAATCCAGGGAGCCTGCATTAGCAACTTTCAGGCCAGCAAATGCCAGACGAGTGTTGCCATTCTGCTGCTCACCTTCAGCACGAGCTGCGCTGACACGGTATTCCCATTGACCGTAGCCAGTGAGGTCGCTATTGATTTGCGTTTCGCCTTTGAAACCAAGCTGAGCGTAGCTGGCATCGCCGTTGGAGCTGTTATCACCAGTAGTGGTGAAAACATGACGGCCTACAGCTTTACCGTACAGATCAACTTTGTTGCCATCTTTGTTATAGATCTCAGCAGCGTTAGCTGCGCCCGCTACGAGCAGGGCAGGGATAACCACTGCCAGGATATTGCGCTTCATCATTATTTATTACCCTCATTGGTTTTTTTTGGACACCTGCCACTGCCGCCGTGTAAATCCGTCAAAAAAAATTTACGGAACTACAGATGAGAGTTTGGTGTCTTTCTGTGTCTGAGAGGCATCTTTCCAAACAAGTAAACGTTTCGCTAGCGTGAAAGTGCTACAAATGTCTTAAAGAGGTAACAAGAAGAAATATTGTGTAATAATTTGTGTATTTGACGGAACTTTGTGAACCATCTCTAACTTCCGCATCTGCCGCTTAAAAAATCAGCGCTACCTTTCCTATTTATATGAATTACTTATGTTTAATTGAGATAAAGGCATACCTTATGCACAAAAGCGGCAGATAAGGCTTTTTCTTATATTTGAGTTTAGACGTCCAGATAGCTGTGCTAATTTTAACCAAATGTGCTAATCATCCTAATGAAACACTTTGAAATATTCACGGTCGTGATTTTTGTTGCGAAGCAATTCAGGCGTAAAAAAACGCAAAGAAACGTATAAAGGGCGATCTATCTGGCGGGATAAAGTGTGATGGCGTTAACAAAAGTTGACAGCAGATAATAAAAAGGCCAGCTATTATGCTGGCCTTGTTTGACATTGACGCAATCAGAAGGTTGCGTTGCGCGGCGTACGCGGGAACGGGATCACGTCGCGGACGTTCTGCACACCAGTGACGTAGGCGATCAGACGTTCAAAGCCGAGACCAAAACCGGCGTGCGGTACGGTGCCGTAGCGGCGCAGATCGCGATACCACCAGTAGTCCTCTTTATTGAGGCCCATTTCAGCCATACGCGCGTCCAGCACGTCGAGACGCTCTTCACGCTGCGAGCCACCGATGATTTCGCCAATGCCTGGTGCCAGCACGTCCATCGCTGCCACGGTTTTACCGTCATCATTAAGGCGCATATAGAACGCTTTAATCTCTTTCGGGTAGTTTTTAACAACGACAGGCGCTTTGAAGTGCTTCTCAGCCAGATAGCGTTCGTGTTCAGAAGCGAGATCGACACCCCAGTAAACCGGGTTTTCGAACTTCTCACCGCACTTCTCAAGGATGGCTACCGCATCGGTGTAATCGACCTGCGCGAAGTCAGCCGCGATAAAGCGCTCAAGACGACCGATAGCATCTTTATCAACGCGTTCAGCGAAGAATTGCAGATCGTCCAGACGCTCTTCCAGCACTGCTTTAAAGGCATACTTCAGCATCGCTTCAGCCAGACGGGCGTTATCGTCGAGGTTAGCAAAGGCGATCTCCGGCTCCAGCATCCAGAACTCCGCCAGGTGGCGGCTGGTGTTGGAGTTTTCCGCGCGGAAAGTCGGGCCAAAGGTATAAACCTTTGAGAGCGCGCAGGCATAAGTCTCTGCGTTCAACTGACCGGAAACCGTCAGGAACGCCTCTTTACCGAAGAAGTCTTTATCGTAATCAACTTTGCCTTCAGCGTTACGCGGCAGATTTTCCATATCCAGCGTCGAGACGCGGAACATTTCGCCAGCGCCTTCGGTATCGGAGGCGGTGATCAGCGGAGAAGAGACCCAGAAGAAGCCCTGCTCGTCAAAGAAGCGGTGCAGCGCCTGCGCCAGCGTATGACGAACGCGCGCGACGGCACCGATCAGGTTGGTGCGCGGGCGCAGGTGTGCGACTTCACGCAGATATTCGATGCTGTGACGTTTTGCCGCCATCGGGTAGGTATCCGGATCTTCAACCCAGCCGGTCACTTCGACGGATGTTGCCTGGATCTCCAGGCTCTGACCTTCGCCCGGCGAGGCCACAACTTTGCCGGTAACCACAACCGAGCAACCGGTGGTCAGATGCAAAACGTCATCATTGTAATTGGGCAGAGAATTATTAATAACGGCCTGTACAGGATTAAAGCAGGAGCCGTCATAAACGGCGAGGAAGGAGATACCAGCTTTAGAATCTCGGCGGGTGCGCACCCATCCGCGAACCGTCACTTCACTGTCAACGGCAACGCGACCATGGAATACGTCGGCTACAGGCACAACGCTCATAATATTCTCTCTATTAATAGTCGGAAAAAATAAACACTTGTCCACCCGAAATGGGCGGGATCACCTATGTTACCTGGCGAGCGCCATCAGACAAGCAGAATTCGCAGGCAGCATTAATAATTTGTCATGAAAAAAGGGAGCCGGCTGGCTCCCTGATGATTAACTCGCCTTTCGCACCTGAGGCAAGTCGAAGGCCTCGCGCAGCGCGCGGACAAACGCTTTGTCGTGGCAAATCGTTTTTCCAGGGCTATCGGATAATTTCGCCACCGGTTTACCGTTACACTCCACCAGCTTAATGACGATATTGAGCGGCTTAACGCCCGGAATATCGCAGGTAAGTCGCGTGCCGATGCCGAAGCCAAGCTGGATACGCGAGGCGAAATGGCGGTAGAGATCCAGCGCTTTATTGAGATCGAGGTTATCGGAGAAGACCAGCGTTTTCGACAGCGGGTCGATTCCGAGCTTTTCATAATGAGCAATCGCTTTCTCGCCCCACTCAACGGGATCGCCAGAATCATGGCGCAGCCCCTGATAGCGGGTCGCGAACTCCGGGCCGAAATCGCGCAGGAAAGCATCCATGGTGATGCAATCCGTCAGGGCGATGCCCAGTTTATCCGGGTACTCAGCAAGCCAGGCAGCCAGCGCGGCACGCTGGCTGGTCGCCAGATCGGGGCTAATTTGCTGATGCGCCTGGAACCACTCATGGGCCTGCGTACCCATCGGCGTCAGCGACAGGCGACGGGCGAGATCGTAATTACTGGTGCCAACGAACCACGGCTCCTGTTTAAGCCGCTCAACAATCGCCTGCTGAACATCGGCAGAGAAGCGGCGGCGGGTGCCGAAGTCCATCAGCCGGAAACCGGACATATCCAGCGACGCGGTGCGCGCAGCGAAATCTTCCAGTTTATTCTCCAGATGCAGCAGGGCCTGCTGGACGCCCGCTTCAGGCGAGCGGCAGCGGTGCACCACTTCGCTGATCAGCGCCAGCAGCGGCACTTCCCACATAATCACCTCGCGCCACGGGCCGGAGAGGCGAATCGAGAGCTTGCCATTATCGTTGCTGATGGTGACCTGCTGCGGATCGTAACGGAAGTTACGCAGCCAGGCTAGGTAGTCGGGTTTGAAGAAGGGCAGGCCGGAGAGCCAGAGGAATTCGTCCTCCTGCAAGCGCAGATGGCGCATCGCATCAACCTGCTCGCGGATCGCGTCGGCATAAATGCCCAGCAGGTCGTCGCCGCGACAGCGAAATTCCGCCGAGACATGCACATCATAGTAGTGATGGAACACCGCTTGCTGCATGTGCAGTTTGTAGGCATCGGTATCCAGCAGCGTTTGCAGACCAGAAAAAGCGAGTTGAGTCATGGCGCGCAGTAGCATCCTCTTACAGGAGCGTTTAGTAGATTAAACAAAGCAAGTAAGTCGCTGGAGTATACCTTGTTTACTCATTTAGTGAACCCCATCACACCATATCGTCGGAAAAGGGTCGATGGCTTTTCGTGCCCACTGTTATAAAAATGTAGCAGACAGAGCTTTTCCCTCTGAAAAGATAAACATTCTGCGTGGCGCGTTTGTAGCAACCGGAATAGACTGGAACCGTAACCAACAGAAGATGCTAAAGGTTTTTTATGACACAACAGCCACAAGCCAAATACCGCCACGACTACCGTGCGCCGGACTACCTGATTAGTGATATTGACTTGACCTTCGACCTTGACGCCGCGAAAACCGTCGTCACCGCGCTGAGCAACGTGTCACGCCAAAGCGCATCTGCTGCGCCGCTGCGCCTGGATGGCGGCGATCTGACCCTGATCTCCCTGCATATTAATGACCAACCCTGGACGAACTATAAAGAAGAGGGCGGTCAGCTGGTGATCGACGGTCTGCCGGATCGTTTTACCTTACGCATCGTTAACGAGATCAGCCCGGCGGCGAACACCGCGCTCGAAGGGCTCTATCAATCCGGTGAAGCGCTCTGTACCCAGTGTGAAGCGGAAGGGTTCCGTCATATCACCTGGTATCTCGATCGCCCGGATGTGCTGGCGCGCTTTACTACCAAACTGATTGCCGATAAAACCCGCTACCCGTTCCTGCTCTCTAACGGCAACCGTGTCGATCAGGGCGAGCTGGAAAATGGCCGCCACTGGGTGCAGTGGCAGGATCCGTTCCCGAAACCCTGCTACCTCTTTGCGCTGGTGGCCGGTGATTTTGACGTGTTGCGCGATACCTTTACTACCCGTTCCGGTCGTGAAGTGGCGCTGGAGCTTTATGTCGATCGCGGGAATCTCGATCGCGCGCCGTGGGCGATGACCTCGCTGAAAAACTCAATGAAGTGGGACGAGCAGCGTTTCGGCCTGGAGTACGATCTCGACATCTATATGATCGTCGCCGTCGACTTCTTCAATATGGGCGCGATGGAGAACAAAGGGTTGAACATCTTCAACTCCAAATATGTTCTCGCTCGTACCGATACCGCGACCGATAAAGACTATCTCGATATTGAGCGCGTGATTGGGCATGAATATTTCCATAACTGGACCGGTAACCGTGTTACCTGCCGCGACTGGTTCCAGCTGAGCCTGAAAGAGGGGCTGACAGTGTTCCGCGATCAGGAGTTCAGCTCCGATCTCGGCTCCCGCGCCGTTAACCGCATTAATAATGTGCGCACCATGCGCGGCATGCAGTTCGCCGAAGATGCCAGCCCGATGGCGCACCCGATTCGCCCTGAAAAAGTTATTGAGATGAATAACTTCTACACCCTGACGGTGTACGAAAAAGGGGCGGAAGTGATCCGTATGCTGCACACCCTGCTGGGTGAAGAGAACTTCCAGAAAGGGATGCAGCTCTATTTTGAGCGCCATGACGGCAGCGCGGCGACCTGTGATGATTTTGTGCAGGCGATGGAAGATGCGTCCAATATCGATCTCTCCCATTTCCGCCGTTGGTACAGCCAGGCCGGCACGCCGATTGTCTCGGTGCAGGATGATTACAACCCGAATACCGAGCAGTACACGCTGACCATCAGCCAGCGCACGCCGCCAACGGCGGAGCAGCAGGAGAAGCTGCCGCTGCATATTCCGTTTGATATCGAACTTTACGATAACGAAGGGAAGGTGATCCCGCTGCAGAAAGAGGGGCACCCGGTACACAACGTGCTGAACGTGACGCAGACGGAGCAGACCTTTGTGTTTGATAACGTCTACTTCCAGCCTGTTCCGTCGCTGCTGCGTGACTTCTCGGCACCAGTGAAGCTGGAGTATAAATGGAGCGATCAGCAACTGACATTCCTGATGCGCCATGCGAAAAACGACTTCTCGCGCTGGGATGCGGCACAAAGCCTGCTGGCGACGCATATCAAGCTGAACGTTGCGCGTCATCAGCAGGGGCTGGCGCTCTCGCTGCCGCTGCATGTTGCCGATGCGTTCCGCGCGATCCTGCTCGATGCGCAGATCGATCCGGCGCTTGCCGCTGAGATCCTGACCCTGCCGTCGGTCAATGAGATTGCCGAGTTGTTCGACATCATCGATCCGGTGGCTATCGCTACCGTTCGTGAAGCGCTGACCCGCACGCTGGCCACTGAACTGGCTGATGAATTCCTCGCGGTCTACAACGCCAACAAACTCGACAGCTACCGCGTGGAACATGAGGATATTGGTAAGCGCTCCCTGCGCAACACCTGCCTGCGTTATCTCGCCTTTGGCGATGCGCAGCTGGCAGATAAACTGGTCAGCCAGCAGTATCACGAGGCGGATAATATGACCGATGCGCTGGCTGCGCTCGCGGCGGCGGTTGCCGCCCAGCTGCCTGGCCGCGATCTGCTGATGCAGGAGTATGATGACAAGTGGCATCAGGACGGTCTGGTGATGGATAAGTGGTTTATTCTGCAGGCCACCAGCCCGGCGGCGAATGTGCTGGAGACGGTGCGCGGCTTGCTGCAACACCGCTCTTTCACCCTCAGTAACCCGAACCGTATCCGCTCGTTGATTGGCGCATTTGCCAGCAGCAACCCGGCGGCGTTCCATGCTGAAGATGGCAGCGGATATCGCTTCCTGGCCGAAATGCTGACGGAGCTTAACAGCCGCAACCCGCAGGTCGCGTCGCGTCTGATTGAGCCGCTGATCCGCTTCAAGCGTTACGATGAAGGTCGTCAGGCGTTGATGCGTAAAGCGCTGGAACAGCTGAAAGCGCTGCCGAATCTCTCCGGCGATCTCTATGAGAAAGTCAGCAAAGCGCTGGCGTAATCGTACGACCTACCTTATCCGGCTTGCGCTTTGTCGGCCGGATAAGGCGTTAGCCGCCATCCGGCAGTAATGCCCGATGGCGCTGCGCTTATCGGGCCTACGGAAAGAGAGCATGGATTTAATTGTAGGCCGGATAAGGCGTCAGCCGCCATCCGGCAGTGATGCCCGATGGCGCTACGCTTATCGGGCCTACGGAAAGAGAGCATGGGTTTAATTGTAGGCCGGATAAGGCGTTAGCCGCCATCCGGCAGTGATGCCCGATGGTGCTGTACTTATCGGGCCTACGGTCTGGTGTGCGTTAACTTAAGACACATAACATCACGCGTGGCGGGTTCGGGGCACAACGCTGTTTTCGGACTCGCCGCGCTGCATCACGCGGTTCAACACCTGCTCTTCCAGTTCGGCCAGCCTGACCGAGCCGAGGCGGCGTGGGCGCGGCAAATCGACACTCACATCGAGGCCAATTTTCCCCTCCTCAATCAGCAACACGCGGTCTGCCATCGCTACCGCTTCACTGACATCGTGCGTCACCAACACCACCGTAAATCCCTGCTCCTGCCACAACTGCGTGATCAACGCCTGCATCTCCAGCCGGGTGAGGGCATCCAGCGCGCCTAACGGTTCATCAAGCAGCAGCAATCCCGGTTTATGTACCAGCGCGCGCGCCAGCGCAACCCGCTGCTTTTGCCCGCCGGAGAGCGCCGCCGGCCACTCTGCCGCGCGCTGCTCCAGCCCCACCGAGCGTAATGCGGTTTCCGCTGCCTCGCGCCAGCGGCCTTTCAGCCCGAGACCGACATTATCGATTACCGATTTCCACGGCAGCAGCCGTGAGTCCTGAAACATCATGCGCGTATCGTGTTGAATGCTGGCAAGCGGCGTCGTGCCTGCCAGCAGTTCACCGCTGTTTGGCGTCTCCAGCCCGGCTAACAGCCGCAGCAGCGTGCTTTTACCACCGCCGCTGCGGCCCACCACCGCGATAAACTGCCCGGCGGCAATATGCAGATCGAGCCCATTTAACACCGTGTTGGCGCCATAACGTTTGGTGACGCCATTTAACAGCAGCGGGATGCCTTGATTCAGTCGGGCAGTATTCATGCTGTCGCCTCCTTCGTATGGTATGCGGGGTGCCAGCGCAGCCACAGGCGCTCCAGCGCCAGTGCGCTGATATCGGCCAATTTGCCGAGCAGGGCGTAGAGAATGATGGCCACCACCACCACATCGGTTTGCAGAAACTCGCGCGCGTTCATCGCCAGATAACCGATACCGGCATTCGCTGAGATGGTTTCGGCGACAATCAGCGTCAGCCACATCAGGCCGAGCGCAAAGCGCACGCCAACCATAATCGACGGCAGGGCGCCGGGCAGGATCACATGGGCGAAGAGCGCAAAGCCGGAGAGGCCATAGCTGCGCGCCATCTCCACCAGTCCGCGGTCGATATTACGGATCCCGTGCCAGGTGTTGATATAGATCGGAAACAGCGTCCCGAGCGCGACGAGAAAAATCTTCGCCGTCTCATCAATACCGAACCATAAGATCACCAGCGGGATCAGCGCCAGATGCGGCACGTTACGCAGCATCTGAATCGAAGTATCCAGCAGGCGCTCTCCCCAGCGTGAGAGGCCGCTAATCAGCCCAAGCGTCAGGCCAATGCTGCCGCCGATGGAGAAACCAATTGCCGCGCGCCAGGCGCTGATCGCCAGATGCTGCCACAACTCACCGCTGGCGCTCAGCGTCCAGAACGCTTCCACCACCCCTTCCGGCGAGGGAAAGATACGGCTTGAGAGCCAGCCGAAGGTTGAGGCAAGCTGCCAGACCGCGACAATCAGCGCCGGCAGCAGCCAGGGAGCCAGGCGCAATAACCACTTATTCTCTTTCGCCATCACAACCTCAGCTTTGTGCCACGTTACGCGGAATAAATTCGTTGGCCACCGTTTCACCCTGCGGCTGTAACGGCTGCGGCTGCGGGATCTCCGGGATGGCGACATCCAGATGCGGGAAGAGCAGTTCGCCGACGCGGTAAGCTTCTTCGAGATGCGGATAGCCGGAGAGAATAAAGCTATCGATACCGAGGGCGGCATATTCGTTGATGCGCGCCGCAACCGTCGGGCCATCGCCCACTAACGCCGTGCCCGCGCCGCCGCGCACCAGACCGACACCGGCCCACAAGTTGGGGCTGATTTCGAGTTTGTCGCGACGGCCGTTATGTAAGGCGGCCATACGCTGCTGACCAATCGAGTCCTGACGGGCAAAGGCTGCCTGCGCTTTTTCAATCGTTGCATCATCAAGGTGTGAGATAAGCCGGTCCGCTGCCTGCCACGCTTCGGCATTGGTTTCGCGCACAATCACATGCAGACGGATACCGAAGCGCACTTTTCGCCCATGGGCAGCGGCTTTGGCGCGAACCTGCTCAATCTTCTCTTTTACCTGCTCCGGCGGCTCGCCCCAGGTGAGATAGAGATCGACCTGCTCTGCCGCCAGATCCTGCGCCACATCGGACGATCCTCCGAAGTAGAGGGGTGGGCGCGGCTGCTGTACCGGTGGGAAGAGCAGCTTCGCGCCGCGTACCTTTAAATGCTTACCGGTGAAATCGACGGTGTCGCCCTCCAGCAAGCGACGCCAGATATGGGTAAATTCCGACGACACTTCATACCGTTCGCTGTGATCGAGAAACACACCGTCGGCCGCCAGCTCCTGCGGATCGCTGCCGGTCACCAGGTTAAACAGCGCCCGTCCATTGGAGAGCCTGTCGAGCGTCGCTGCCTGGCGCGCGGCGACCGTCGGTGAGATAACACTCGGGCGCAGGGCAACCAGAAACTTCAGACGTTGGGTAACCGGAATCAACGAGGCGGCGACCAGCCACGCATCTTCACAAGATCGCCCGGTCGGGATCAGCACGCCGCTAAAGCCGAGCCTGTCAGTTGCCTGGGCGATCTGCTGCAAATAGCCATAATCAACCGGCCGCGCGCCGTGGTCGGTGCCAAGGTAGTGACCATCACCGTGGGTCGGTAAAAACCAGAACAGATTCAGACTCATGATTTTGCTCCTTCTTGGGTCGGCTGCCAGATACGGCTACGGATATCGACTTTTTTCGGTACCAGATGGTTTTCATAGAAAAGATCGGCGGTCTGCTGCTGCAGTGCGGCCGTGGCCTCGTTCACCGGGGTGATTTTGGTCGGCGGGCGATGATCGAAATAGGTGGCGATCACCGGCTGCGGCAGCCCCATGGTTTTGGCAAACAGAGCGACACTCTCGTCGCGCTGGCTAATCGTTAATGCATCCGCTGCGCTGAAGGTATCGAGTACGCCCTGGATAAAGGCACCGTTCTTCTCGGCATACGGGCGCGCGGCTAAGTAAAATGAACCGGTCTGCTTGAGGGTGGTGCCATCTTTCAGCACCCGCACACCGCCTTGTAACAGGGCGGCAGAGTAGTAGGGATCCCAGATAGCCCACGCGTCGACATTGTGTTGCTGGAACGCGGCGCGGGCATCTGCCGGGCTGAGGAACACCGGCTGGATATCGCTGAATTTGAGTCCGGCCTGTTGTAGCGCCCGCAACAGCAAGTTATGGGAGCTGGAACCCTTCTGGAACGCGACTTTATGGCCCTTCAAATCCGCCACGCTTTTGATCGGGCTATCTTCAGCCACGAGGATCACTTCCGCTTTCGGTTTTGGCGGCTCAACGCCGACATAGACCAGATCTGCGCCCGCAGCCTGGGCGAAAATCGGCGGGATATCGCCGGTGCTGCCAAGATCGATACTGCCGACATTCAGCGCTTCAAGCATTTGCGGCCCGGCCGGGAACTCAATCCAGGAAATTTTGGTATGCGGATAGCGCTTCTCCAGCAGGCCGTGGCTTTTCGCCAGCACCATGCTGACGCTCCCTTTTTGATAACCAATACGTAAAGCCTCCGGCGCGGGCTCGGCGGCCTGCGCCCAGGCGGAGAGGGTGAGCAGCCCGCCAAGCAGCAGCCCGGTGGCGGAAAA
Organism: Kosakonia sp. CCTCC M2018092; assembly: GCF_003864115.1. NCBI lineage: Bacteria > Pseudomonadati > Pseudomonadota > Gammaproteobacteria > Enterobacterales > Enterobacteriaceae > Kosakonia > Kosakonia sp. CCTCC M2018092. The sequence goes on along the minus strand of NZ_CP034225.1, from coordinate 3,029,704 downwards.
CGAGAGGCGGTTAAACATGAGCAACTCCTTGCGGGGCGTGGAAATCCGGGGCTTTAATATCGCGGCGGTGCAGCGCCTGCCAGAAGGTCTCCAGCGCGCTATCCAGCCGGCCTTGCAGATTGGGCGTCAGGCTCGGTTTATGCTGATAATCGAGCACCTGGCTGTCATCGGCGAAAACACCGTGGAGGATCTCCTGTGCTTTGAGGGCGCTTAGCACCGGTTTCAGGGCGTAATCCACCGCCAGCAGATGCGCTACCGTGCCGCCCGTTGCCAGCGGCAAGACCACTTTGTCTGCCAGCGCGCGCTCAGGAAGCAGGTCGAGCAGGGTTTTTAAGGCGCCGGAATAGGCTGCTTTATAGACCGGTGTGGCGACAATCAGCCCGTCGGCAATGCTAAGTTGCTCAATAAAGGTTTGCAGCGCCGGGCTGTCGAAGCGGGCATAGAGCAGGTCTTCAGGATCAAAGTTATGGAGATGCCAGTGATTTACCTCAACGCCCCGCGCGGTAAGGCGATCGCGGGCATACTCCAGAAGTGCGCTGGAGCGCGAGGGAAAGCGGGGACTGCCGGCCAGAGTGACAACGCGCATGCTTACTCCTTATAACCAAATGTTTGCTTTTAGATAACATTGATAACAATTTCAGGCAGTGTGACAGAGGCGGTTTATTCCCCTAAATGATTTATTCGGGGAAAAGTTGCTGAAATTTGCATAAAGAGAGGGCATGAGAGGAAAACGATTGCGCGGAATGGGCTTTTTTTGCCACAGGTCAATTCCCTTTCGCTGCGCTTTCCCTGATAATACGCCCCCGGTTTGCACACCGGGAATCCAGGAGAGTTCATGTACTACCCCTTCGTTCGTAAAGCCCTTTTCCAGTTCGATCCAGAACGCGCTCATGAATTAACGTTCCAGCAGCTGCGCCGTATTACCGGCACGCCGCTGGAAGCGCTTGTCCGCCAGCGTGTACCGGCAAAACCGGTGCAGTGCATGGGACTGACCTTTAAAAACCCGCTCGGTCTTGCCGCTGGTCTGGATAAAAACGGTGAGTGCATCGATGCGCTGGGCGCGATGGGGTTTGGCTCAATTGAGATTGGCACCGTGACGCCCCGCCCGCAGCCGGGAAATGATAAGCCGAGGATCTTCCGCCTGGTGGAGGCTGAAGGGTTGATTAACCGCATGGGCTTTAACAATCTTGGCGTCGACAACCTGGTCGAGAATGTTAAAAAGGCGCATTTTGACGGCGTGCTCGGCATTAATATTGGCAAAAATAAAGATACGCCGGTGGAACAGGGAAAAGATGACTACTTGATCTGCATGGAGAAAATTTACCCCTATGCCGGTTATATCGCCATCAATATCTCTTCACCAAACACTCCAGGTTTGCGCACGCTGCAATATGGCGAAGCGCTGGATGATTTACTCAGTGCCATTAAAATTAAACAGAATGATCTGCAAGCTCGCCACCATAAATATGTTCCGGTGGCGGTGAAAATTGCGCCCGATCTTTCTGAAGAAGAGCTAATCCAGGTCGCTGACAGTTTAGTTCGCCACAATATTGATGGCGTTATTGCCACCAATACCACCCTCGACCGGGCATTGGTTCAGGGAATGAAGCACTGTGATGAAACCGGTGGTTTAAGTGGACGCCCTCTGCAATTAAAAAGTACGCAAATTATCCGACGTCTGTCACAAGAATTATCCGGGCGTTTACCGATTATTGGCGTCGGTGGAATCGACTCGGTGATCGCCGCGCGCGAGAAGATGGAAGCGGGCGCTTCGCTGGTGCAAATTTATTCTGGTTTTATTTTTAAAGGCCCACCGCTGGTAAAAGAGATCGTCACTCACCTCTGATCTTTTTCCCCTCCTGCGCAACCAGGGCTTTATTTCCGGCCCTGGTTGTTTTATATTCCGTCACTGTTGCTAATTTAAACATTTCAGTCTTCAATTATTAAGTTAATAAGCGAGGCGGCACAACGGATGAAAAAACAACAGGATGTTTAGGGGGAAAGGGGGAAACAATGCGAATTAAACCTGACGATAATTGGCGCTGGTATTTTGATGAAGAGCACGATCGTATGATGCTCGATTTAGCCAATGGCATGTTATTTCGCTCCCGATTTGCCCGTAAAATGCTGACGCCTGATGCCTTTTCCCCGTCTGGTTTTTGTGTTGATGACGCTGCGCTTTATTTCTCCTTCGATGAAAAATGCCGCGATTTAGAATTATCTAATGAGCAACGCGCCGAGCTGGTGCTCAATGCGCTGGTGGCAATCCGCTTTCTTAAACCGCAAATGCCGAAAAGCTGGCACTTTATGAGCCACAACTCCCCGTGGACGCCCGCCACTGGCGACGGAGCCTGCGTCTGGTTAAGCGATACGCAGGAGTGCGTGAATTTGCTGGTGGTTGAGCCGGGAGAGAATGCGACGCTCTGCCTGCTGGCGCAGCCCGGCGTGGTGATTGCCGGGCGCACGATGCAGCTGGGCGATGCGATAAAAATCATGAACGATCGCCTGAAGCCGCAGCTTAATGCCGCGAGCCTCGCTTTCGAACAGGCGGTTTAAGACTCCAGCCGCAGCGATGTTTTCGGTACGCAGCTGCAACTGAGGATAGTGCCATCCTCACCCAGCGCTGACTGTTTCAGCGCGCTCACTTCCCCTTCGACTAAACGTATCCGGCAACAGCCGCAGATGCCTGCGCGACACGAGTAGGGCACGCGGATCCCCTGGTTTTCCAGCTGCTCCAGCAGCACCTGCTGATTGTTACCGCGAAAGGTCTGACCCTGCCACTCAATATCCACCGTGCCTGCGGGCTGCACGTCCGGCTCAAGCGATTCAACGACGGCACCCGCACCGTAAACTTTGGCCGGGCCAGTAGCCAGCACCGCAACCTCATCGCCGGTACGAATCACGCCGCTGTTGCGGGCAATTAAATTCTGACCGAAATCGACGTCGCCATTATCCTGCGCCGTGCGGAATTTTTGCAGCGTGGCGAGCGGCTCACCCGCAGGGTGCTTCTGGCCGCGCTCAGGGCTGACGGTGGTAAAGATGCAGCGGCTGCACGGTTTAACCACGTCAAACACCACGTCGCCAATACGCACCACTTTCCAGCTATCCTCCTCCCACGCCTGCGCGCCGGTCACCACCAGATTGGGGCGAAACTGCTCCATCTGCACGCTGGCAGGGCACCGTTTTTGCAGATCGCGCAGCGAGGCTTCATTGGTTAACAGATAGGGAAAGCCATCGGCAAAGGAGAGGGGAACCTCTTCGTGGCGCTTTACACGACGGGTCGGATTTGTGCCCATCCAGCGCAGCTGCACCTCGCGGTCGAAAAAGCCGCTCAGCCACTGGTTGATGGCCGCAGGGGCAATCAGCGCCGTGAAATGATTGCCCCACACCTCAGTTGGCGCGGCGTCAGGGGCAAAATCGGCAAAGCGGATCACCGCGCTACTGCCGTCGGGCGCGGTCAGATGCAGACCATCCGTTAAAGGCGAGGGCAGAAAACGCACCATCTGCGGAAACTGACGCGCAGTAATAAAGGTGCCATCAGGTTGCGTGACCATAAAAACCCGGTCAAACGCGAGGCCGCTGGCATCGGCGAGGGCATGCGTCAGGCCAATACCGCGCATGGATTTCACCGGATGGATATAAAGACGTGAAAGGGTAGGCACGTCTTCCTCCCTGTTAGACGAAAATAAGCCCTCAACTTTATGACATGAGGGCGAGATTAGCTATAATGCGCAACAATTTTCGTAGAGTGTAAGTGACATTATGATTTCTCTGTTTGCCAGTACGGCCCGTGGGCTGGAAGAGCTGTTAAAAACTGAACTTGAAAAACTCGGCGCCGTGGAGTGCCGCGTCGTTCAGGGTGGTGTCCATTTTGAAGGCGACACGCGGCTCCTGTACCAAAGCCTGATGTGGAGCCGCCTGGCCTCGCGCATTATGATGCCGCTGGGAGAGTGCAAGGTTTACAGCGACCTTGATCTCTATCTCGGCGTGCAGGCGATCAACTGGACAGAGATTTTCAACCCGGGCGCAACCTTTGCCGTGCACTTCAGCGGGCTGAACGACGAGATCCGCAACAGCCAGTACGGCGCGCTGAAAGTGAAAGATGCGATTGTCGACAGCTTTACGCGCAAGAACCTGCCGCGCCCGAACGTCGAGCGTGAAATGCCGGATCTGCGCATTAACGTCTGGCTGAACCAGGAAACGGCACATATCTCTCTCGATCTGAGCGGCGAAGGCCTGCACCTGCGCGGCTACCGCGATCGTACCGGCATCGCGCCTATCAAAGAGAACCTGGCCGCAGCCATTGTGATGCGCTCCGGCTGGCAGCCGGGCACGCCGCTGCTCGATCCGATGTGCGGCTCCGGCACGCTGCTGATTGAAGCTGCCATGGCGGCAACCGATCGCGCGCCTGGCCTGCACCGCGGTCACTGGGGTTTTAGCGGCTGGGCGCAGCATGACGATGCCATCTGGGGTGAAGTGAAAGCCGAGGCGCAAAACCGCGCACGCCAGGGGCTGGCGGCGTATGAATCCCGTTTTTATGGCTCCGACAGCGATGCCCGCGTCATTGAGAATGCCCGTAAAAACGCCCGTCGTGCGGGGATTGGCGAGCTGATCACCTTTGAAGCCAAAGATGTCGCGCAGCTCAGCAACCCGATGCCGCAAGGCCCGTATGGCACCGTTATCAGTAACCCGCCTTACGGCGAGCGCCTCGAGAGCGAACCGGCGCTGATTGCCCTGCACAGCCTGCTGGGCCGTCTGCTGAAGGCGCAGTTTGGCGGCTGGAACCTGTCGCTGTTTAGCGCCTCGGTCGATCTGCTCAACTGCCTGCAGCTGCGCGCCGATCGTCAGTTCAAAGCCAAAAATGGCCCGCTCGACTGCGTGCAGAAAAACTACCATCTGGCGGAAAAAACTGGCGAAGCGAAATTGCCAGCGATGGCGGAAGATTACGCTAACCGCCTGCGTAAAAATGTTAAGAAGCTGGAGAAGTGGGCGCGTCAGGAGGGGATTGAGTGTTATCGCCTGTATGATGCCGATCTGCCGGACTACAACGTTGCCGTTGACCGCTATGCTGACTGGGTGGTGGTGCAGGAGTACGCCGCGCCGAAAACCATTGATGCACAAAAAGCGCGTCAACGCCTGTTCGATATTATTGCCGCCACCATTCACGTGCTCGGTATTGCGCCTAACAAGCTGGTGCTGAAAACCCGTGAGCGTCAGAAGGGCAATAATCAATATCAGAAGATGAATGAGAAGGGCGACTTTATTGAGGTGAGCGAATATAACGCGCGCCTGTGGGTCAACCTGACGGATTATCTGGATACCGGCCTGTTCCTCGATCACCGTATTGCCCGCCGCATGCTGGGCCAGATGAGCAAAGGCAAAGATTTCCTTAACCTCTTCGCCTACACCGGCAGCGCCAGCGTTCATGCGGGCCTCGGCGGCGCACGCTCCACCACCACTGTGGATATGTCCCGCACCTATCTCGAGTGGGCTGAGCGTAACCTGCGCCTTAATGGCTTAAGCGGTCGCGCGCATCGCCTGATCCAGGCCGATTGCCTCGGCTGGCTGCAGGAGACCGATGAGCAGTTCGATCTCATCTTTATCGATCCGCCCACCTTCTCCAACTCCAAGCGCATGGAAGAGTCTTTTGATGTGCAACGCGACCATATGCGCCTGATGGAAGACCTGAAGCGTCTGATGCGCAAAGGGGGCACCATTATGTTCTCCAATAACAAACGCGGTTTCCGTATGGATCTCGACGGGCTGGCGAAGCTGGGGCTTAAAGCACAAGAAATTACCCAAAAAACGCAGTCGCAGGATTTTGCCCGCAACCGTCAAATCCACAACTGCTGGCTGATTACCGCAGCCTGAGAGGATAAATAGATGTCATTAATTAGTATGCACGGCGCGTGGCTCTCATTCAGCGACGCACCGCTTCTCGATAATGCGGAACTGCATATCGAAGAGAATGAGCGCGTCTGTCTGGTTGGCCGTAACGGCGCAGGCAAATCGACGCTGATGAAGATCCTCAACCGGGAAGTGAATCTCGATGATGGTCGCATTGTGTATGAACAGGATTTAGTTGTTGCACGTTTGCAGCAGGATCCGCCGCGCAATGTCAGCGGCAGCGTCTACGATTTCGTTGCCGAAGGTATCGAAGAGCAGGCAGAGTATCTCAAGCGTTACCACGAGGTCTCTCACCTGGTGATGACCGATCCGAGCGACAGAAACCTCGCCGAGCTGGCGCGCGTGCAGGAGATGCTGGATCACCACGGTCTGTGGCAGCTGGAGAACCGTATTAATGAAGTGCTGGCGCAGCTCGGCCTGACGGCTGATATGTCGCTCTCGGCGCTCTCCGGCGGCTGGCTGCGTAAAGCGGCGCTGGGGCGCGCGCTGGTCAGCGGGCCGCGCGTGCTGTTGCTGGATGAGCCAACCAACCACCTCGATATTGAAACCATCGACTGGCTGGAAGGGTTCCTGAAATCGTTTGGCGGCACCATTATCTTTATTTCCCATGACCGTTCGTTTATCCGCAATATGGCGACGCGCATTGTCGATCTCGATCGCGGCAAGCTGGTCTCCTATCCGGGCAATTACGACCAGTATCTGCTGGAGAAAGAGGAAGCGCTGCGCGTAGAGGATCTGCAAAACGCCGAATTCGATCGCAAGCTGGCGCAGGAAGAGGTGTGGATCCGCCAGGGCATTAAGGCGCGTCGTACCCGTAACGAAGGGCGCGTGCGCGCACTGAAAGCGATGCGCCGCGAGCGCAGCGAACGCCGTGAGGTGATGGGCAGCGCAAAAATGCAGGTCGAAGAGGCATCCCGCTCCGGCAAGATCGTCTTCGAACTGGAGCATGTTAATTACGGCATCGATGGTAAAGCGCTGGTGCGCGACTTCTCTACCCAGGTGCAGCGCGGCGACAAAATTGCGCTGATTGGCCCCAACGGCTGCGGTAAAACGACCCTGCTGAAGCTGATGCTTGAACAGCTGCAAGCCGATAGCGGCCGCGTTCACATTGGTACCAAGCTTGAAGTGGCCTACTTCGACCAGCATCGTGCTGAGCTGGATCCCGACAGAACCGTGATGGACAACCTGGCGGAAGGCAAACAGGAAGTGATGGTCAACGGCAAGCCGCGCCATATCCTTGGCTACCTGCAGGACTTCCTGTTCCATCCGAAGCGGGCAATGACGCCGGTGCGCGCGCTGTCAGGCGGGGAGCGTAACCGCCTGTTGCTGGCGCGTTTGTTCCTGAAACCCAGCAACTTGCTGATTCTCGATGAACCGACCAACGACCTGGACGTGGAAACCCTCGAACTGCTGGAGGAGCTGATTGATAGCTACCAGGGCACGGTTCTGCTGGTGAGCCATGACCGTCAGTTTGTTGATAACACCGTGACCGAATGCTGGATCTTCGAAGGCGAAGGACGCATTGGTCAGTATGTTGGCGGCTATCATGATGCGCGCGGCCAGCAGGCTGCCTCGCAGGCGTTTAAACACGCTGCGGTGCAGAAAAGTGCCGAGGCGCCTGCCGCCAAAGCAGAAACTGTTAAACGCAGCGCCAACAAATTAAGCTATAACCTGCAGCGTGAGCTGGAACAGCTGCCGCAAAAGCTGGAACAGCTGGAAGCCGAGCTGGAAACCTTGCAGGCGCAGGTGGCCGATGCGAGTTTCTTCAGCCAGCCGCACGACCATACGCAAAAAGTCCTTGCTGATATGGCATCAGCCGAGCAGGCACTGGAAGCGGCGTTTGAACGCTGGGAGTATCTGGAGGCGCTGAAAAACGGCGCATAGAGGAAAGCGGTATGTGTGAACACCACCACCATGGCACGCGCCACATTCTCTGCTCGCAATGTGACATGCTGGTGGCGTTACCGACGCTGCAACATGGACACCGGGCGGCGTGCCCGCGCTGCGGCACAACTCTGACGACCGAATGGCAGGAGCCGCGGCAGCGCCCGACGGCGTACGCCCTCGTCGCTCTGTTTATGCTACTGCTCTCCAATCTTTTCCCCTTCGTCAATATGCAGGTGGCGGGCATTAGTAGCGAGGTGACGCTGCTTGAGATCCCAAGCGTCATGTTCTCAGAAGATTACGCCAGCCTCGGCACGCTCTTTCTGCTTTTCGTCCAACTGGTGCCTGCCTTCTGCCTTATTACTATCCTGCTGCTGGTAAACCGGGTACGGATGGATTTTCGCCTTAAAATCGCGCTGGCGCGGGTGCTGTTTCAACTGAAAAGCTGGGGCATGGCGGAGATTTTTCTTGCCGGCGTGCTGGTGAGCTTCGTTAAACTGATGGCCTATGGCGATATCGGCATCGGCAGCAGCTTCATTCCCTGGTGCCTCTTCTGCCTGCTGCAACTGCGCGCGTTTCAGTGCGTCGATCGCCACTGGCTGTGGGATGACATCGCGCCTGCGCCTGTACTTGAGCAACCTCTGCGCGTGGGCATCACCGGCATCCGTCAGGGGCTGCGCTCGTGTCCCTGCTGTACGGCAATAGTCCCGATGGATAATCCAGTTTGTCCGCGCTGCCATACGCGTGGTTATGCCCGGCGACGCCACAGCATTCAGTGGACGCTGGCGCTGCTTGTCACGGCGATCATGCTCTATCTGCCGGCTAATATTTTGCCGATCATGATAACGGATCTGCTGGGCGATCCGACGCCATCGACCATACTGGCGGGGGTGGTGTTGTTATGGAGCGAAGGCTCCTATCCCGTGGCGCTGGTGATTTTTATTGCCAGCATTATGGTGCCGACGCTGAAAATGATCGGTATTGCCTGGCTCTGTATTGATGCGAAGGGTTATGGCAGACGTGACAGCGAACGGATGCATTTTATTTATGAAGTGGTCGAGTTTGTTGGCCGCTGGTCAATGATCGATGTCTTTGTTATTGCGGTGCTATCTGCGTTAGTTCGCATTGGCGGGCTGATGAATATCTATCCTGCAATGGGTGCGCTAATGTTTGCGCTGGTCGTTATTATCACGATGTTTGCGGCGATGACTTTCGACCCGCGTCTCAGTTGGGATCGGGAGCCACAAACGCACCATGAGGAGTTGTCAGAGCATGGAGAATAAACAGGGCGAAGCCCAGGTGCAAAAAGTAAGGAACTGGTCACCGGTCTGGATTTTCCCGATCGTGACCGCGCTGATTGGCGCCTGGATCCTCTTTTATCACTACAGCCATCAGGGTCCGGAAGTGACGCTGATCACCACTAATGCTGAGGGCATTGTCGGCGGAAAAACGACGATTAAGAGTCGCAGCGTGGATGTCGGCGTCGTAGAGAGTACAACGCTGACCGATGATTTAACCCATGTGGAGATCAAAGCACGGCTCAACTCCGGCATGGAAAAACTGCTGCATAACGACTCGGTATTCTGGGTGGTAAAACCGCAGGTCGGTCGGGAAGGAGTTAGCGGCCTCGGAACGCTGCTCTCGGGTGCCTATATTGAACTTCAGCCGGGTACTAAAGGCAGCGTGCCCGATCAATATACCCTGCTGGATGCCCCTCCGCTGGCGCCGCCGGATGCTAAAGGCATCCGCGTGATCCTCGACAGCAACAAGGCGGGACAACTCTCCCCCGGCGATCCGGTGCTGTTCCGTGGCTATCGTGTAGGTTCGGTTGAAACCAGTAACTTTGATACGCAGAAACGGACCATGACCTACCAGCTCTTTATCAATGCGCCGAACGATCGGCTGGTGACCAGCAATGTCCGTTTCTGGAAAGATAGCGGTATCGCCGTCGATCTCACCTCTGCCGGTATGCGTGTCGAAATGGGATCGCTGGCGACGCTGTTTGGCGGCGGCGTTAGTTTTGATATCCCGGATGGGCTGGACTTAGGACAGCCGGTGGCGGAGAAGAGCGCCTTCAAACTCTATGACGATCAGCGCAGTATTCAGGATTCGCTCTATACCGACCATGTCGACTACCTGATGTTCTTTAAGGACTCGATTCGCGGCCTGCAGCCGGGTGCGCCGGTGGAGTTCCGCGGTATCCGTCTCGGAACCGTGAGCAAAGTGCCGTTCTTTAACCCGGGCATGCGCCAGGCACTGAACGATGATTACCGCATTCCGGTGCTGATCCGCATTGAGCCTGAGCGGCTGGCGAATCAGCTGGGTCAGGATGCGGATATGACTGCGCATATGAAAGAGCTGCTTAATCGTGGCCTGCGCGCATCGCTGAAGACCGGTAATATCGTCACCGGCGCGTTGTATGTCGATCTCGACTTCTACAACAATGCACCGCCGATGAAAGAGTTTACTGAGTTTGAGGGCTATCCCATCATCCCAACGATGAGTGGCGGCCTGGCGCAGATCCAGCAGCGCCTGATGGATACGCTGGATAAGATTAACAACCTGCCGCTCAATCCGATGATTCAGCAGGCAACAAACACGCTGACGGAGAGCCAGCAAACTCTTAAACGTCTGCAAACGACGCTGGATAACCTGAATAAATTGACTGCCAGCCAGTCGATGCAGCAGCTTCCGGCGGATATGCAGTCCACGCTGCGCGAGCTGAATCGCAGCATGCAGGGCTTCCAGCCGGGCTCGGCCGCCTACAACAAGATGGTGGCGGATATGCAGCGTCTGGATCAGGTGTTGCGGGAGCTTCAGCCGGTGCTGAAAACGCTGAACGATAAGAGCAATGCGCTGGTATTCGAAGCGAAAGGGAAAGACGATCCGCAGCCGAAGAGGGCGAAACAATGAGAAAGAGCGCACTGGCGATGCTTGTCCTGTTATTAGCCGCCTGCAGCAGCGGCGGTGATAACAAAAGTTACTACCAGCTACCTTCGCCGTCGGTAACCACGACGCAGTCGATGACCGGGCAAACCCAGGGCAACCGCCAGCTCTGGGTTGAGCAGGTCTCTGTGCCGGATTACCTGGCTGGGAATGGTGTGGTGTATCAAACCAGCGATGTGCAATACGTTATTGCCAATAATAATCTCTGGGCCAGCCCGCTCGATCAGCAGTTACGTAATACGCTGGTGGCGAATCTGGGCAACGTCTTACCCGGCTGGGTTGTGGCATCGCAGCCGCTGGGCAGCGAGCAGGACACGCTGAATGTGACGGTAACCGGTTTTCATGGTCGCTATGACGGGCGCGTTATTGTCAGCGGCGAATGGCTGCTTAAGCATCAGGGCAGTTTGATTAAGCGACCTTTCCATATCGAGCTGAAGCAGCAAGAAGATGGTTACGATGCGATGGTGAAAACGCTGGCTCAGGGCTGGCAGCAGGAAGCCGCCAGTATCGCAGCGGAGCTGAATCGTCTGCCATAAGTAGATTTAATGATCAAACGAGCCGCAACGGGACTTCACCTGTTGCGGCTTTTTTTGTTTTTGAGCTCAGAAACTTAGTCAAAGAAATGTGCGTTTGTTGTACAAATGAACTTTTGTCCAGGTCACATTTATGACACTGGCGTGAATTTTGCGCATTGACGACGCGGTCCATTCAGGGTATTTGTGACCTGTGGTTGCACATTAAGTGACCACTGTTTTCTTTTCCACCAGATAAAAGAATGAGGGAAACGAGGCATGAAGAGACAAAAACGCGATCGCCTGGAACGGGCACATCAACGTGGTTATCAGGCTGGTATTACGGGACGCTCTAAAGAGATGTGTCCGTACCAAACCCTGAATCAAAGGTCCGAGTGGCTTGGAGGCTGGCGACAGGCCATGGAGGACAGGGCAGTGACTGCCTGATTCTGTCTCTTTAGAAAAAGAAACCTCCGCAATGCGGAGGTTTCGCGTTTTGGCAGGGTAACGCTGCTATCAGAAAGCAGAAGTGTCCTGGAACAGACCGACCTTCAGATCGGATGCTGTGTAGATAAGACGATCGTCAACCAGCACTTCACCATCAGCCAGACCCATGATCAAACGACGGTTAACGATGCGTTTGAAATGGATGCGGTAGGTGACTTTTTTCGCTGTTGGCAGAACCTGACCGGTAAATTTCACTTCACCTACGCCAAGCGCACGGCCTTTGCCTTCACCGCCCAGCCAGCCCAGGTAGAAACCAACCAGCTGCCACATGGCATCAAGACCGAGGCAGCCCGGCATAACCGGATCGCCGATAAAGTGGCAACCGAAGAACCACAGGTCCGGATTGATATCCAGTTCAGCTTCTACGTAGCCTTTATCGAAGTTACCGCCGGTCTCAGACATTTTGACCACACGGTCCATCATCAGCATATTCGGAGCCGGTAATTGCGGGCCTTTTTCGCCAAATAGTTCGCCGCGACCAGAGGCAAGAAGATCTTCTTTTGTATAGGATTCGCGTTTATCTACCATGTTCTTAATAAGCCTTATTTGTAATTTCGCACGCAGGATAGCTAACACGTGTACGCTGAACAAGTCCGATCAGTTAACAGTGAACTAGTTTAGCCAGCGTAACGGCCAGGGAAAGCGATGGCGAGCCTCTTGTTGGGTTGCCTGCGCGATACGTTCGAGAATGATTTGCTTGAGGTTAGTTTGCCCTTCAGCGTCCCATGCCAGACCCATTAATAAGGGTAGCGCATCTGTCACATCATCCACTGCCCAGATGGAAAATTGCTTCGCCTCAATGGCATCCAGCAGTTCCTGGCGTAAACATAAATGCCGAACATTCGCTGAAGGGATGATGACCCCTTGCTCGCCGGTCAGTTCACGCTGCTGGCAGATGGCGAAAAAGCCTTCAATCTTTTCATTTAAACCGCCAACGGGCTGGCAACGGCCGAACTGATCGACAGAGCCGGTGATAGCAAGACGTTGATTAACTGGCACCTCTGCCAGCGCACTGATAAGTGCGCAGAGCTCAGCCATTGAAGCGCTGTCGCCATCCACTTCACTGTAAGACTGTTCAAAGGTGAGTGAGGCAGAGAAGGGTATTTGTTGCTCAAGATCCAGCTCTGAGATCAGAAACGCCTGCATGATCATCATGCCTTTCGCATGGATGTTCCCGCCGAGTTCTGCTTTGCGCTCAATATCATTGAATTCACCGTCACCGATATGCACAACGCAGCTGATACGCGAGGGTTCACCAAACGCGCGCGGATGGCCCGGGAATTCAATTACTGAAAGGGCGTTAACCTGACCGATACGCTCACCTTCGGTTTCGATAAGGATCTGCTCGAGCAGGATCTCATCCTGCATCCGCTCGGCAAGGAAACCCTCTCGCCACTCACGCTGAGCAAGCATCGAGGTCAGGGCATCGTTGTCAAAGGTGTCGTCAGCCGTTAATGCCGCAACTTCGCGCAGTTGGCGCGAGAGCCACAAAGGGCAGAGCGGTAATGTTTCTTGATCGCCGGTATAACGCACGGCTTCACGAATTAACGTGGCCCAGGCATCCGCCGCTGGCGTCGGTAACTGTGCGGCGCTGGCCGTTTGTTCCACCCACTGACGCCATACGCGCAGCGTGTCGCTATCTGTAACCTGCAAGGTCTCTTCGTATTCGCTGTAAATCGCCTGGGCAGCGAGTTCCGGCTCCATCTCCTGGAACTCTGCCAGCGAGTCGCGCTCGCCGACCAGCACAACTTTCAGATCCAGCTGCATGGACGGCACCGACACCGGAAGCGGGCGCGACTCGTCAAATGACACCCAGTCGAAACGGCGCTGCGTAACCATGGTTTTCAGGCGCATCCAGAGGAGTGGCTGGGCTAAAAGAGCACGCAACGAAATCAGCAATACGCCGCCGTTTGCCTGATGAACCAGGCCTGGCTGGAGGGTGATCTCTTGATTAAACTGACGCAGACAGCCGAAAAGCTGCTCGGCTTCAACCCAGTCGGCAACCACAACAGGTTGCTTACCGACGAAATTACTCGCGGAATCTGTGGTGGGTTCGAAACGCACAGTGGAGCCAGTAATATCGTACTGCCCGCCTAAAGGGGTGTGCGTGGCAGGCAGTAGCGAGGTGAGCGTTTCACCAATAAGCGTGAGATATTCGGCTTCTTCTGGCGCTTTTGTCAGTAAAAAGCGCGAGGTTGCGCGCGGGTAGAGCAACTGCTCAAGCGCATAGTGCAATCGGGGCTGAGTATCGGCCAGTGAGAAGTCCGTTTCGCTCGCTAATGCGGACGATTCAAACACGTCCTGATAACTATCTGTATCAGGAACCAGGTCGTTCCATTCAAGTTTTGTAGTGGTCAAAGTCGTTTTTTTAGTTAGCTGTAAAAGGCGGGATTATACCGTAAACGCTGGCGCATCACACAATGATTACAACTTTCAGCCAGCCTGACCCGGCAGATCGACTCTTCCTGGTGATTTCTTCTGAGCAGAGTCTTAAAAAACTGATATTCTGGACTCAGTTACGCGGTTACGTTGAGAGAGAAATGAAATATCAACAACTGGAAAATCTCGAAAGCGGCTGGAAATGGAAGTATCTGGTTAAAAAGCACCGTGAAGGGGAGTTAATCACCCGCTATGTGGAAGCCAGCGCGGCTAAAGAGGCCGTCGATAATTTATTGACCCTCGAAAATGAGCCCGTGCGCGTTAACGCCTGGATAGAGCAGCATATTAATCCGGCGTTGATCAACCGAATGAAGCAGACTATTCGTGCGCGTCGTAAACGGCATTTCAATGCTGAGCATCAGCATACGCGTAAAAAATCAATCGACCTGGAGTTTGTTGTCTGGCAACGACTGGCGGGGCTGGCACAGCGCCGCGGGAAGACGCTTTCCGAAACGATTGTCCAGTTGATTGAGGATGCAGAGCATAAAGAGAAGTATGCGTCGAAAATGTCGACCATAAAGCACGACCTGCAGGCGCTGCTCGGAAAAGAGTAGTCACCGGGCTTCCTGACTCTTCCCATATCCAGACGCTACATAATAAAAAACCCCGCGCAATGGCGGGGTTTTTTCTGACGGAGAACTTAAGCCTGCGGCTGAGTTACAACGTCTTTGATACCTTTAACTTCGATCTCAACGCGACGATCCGGACCCAGGCAATCGATCAGAGCAGCGCGTGCTTTCACGTTGTCACAGGTGTTGCCGGTAACCGGGTTGGATTCACCCATGCCACGTGCGGAGATTTTGTTAGCCGGGATACCTTTAGAAACCAGGTAATCAACAACGGACTGAGCACGTTTCTCAGACAGACCCTGGTTGTAAGAGTCAGAACCGATGCGGTCGGTGAAGCCCAGAACCACTACGGAACCGTCTTTCGGATCCAGGTTGCTCAGCTGGCTGTACAGCTGATCCAGTGCCTGCTGACCTTCCGGTTTCAGGGTTGCTTTGTTGAAAGTGAACAGAACGTCAGACTTCAGAGTGAAGTGCTTGGTCTGTACTTCCGGAGCCGGAGCCGGAGTCGGAGCAACTACCGGTGCGGAATCTTCCTGCTGACCGAAACGGTAAGAAACACCCAGGCTCAGCAGACCGTTGTCCGGACGACCACCAACGGTGTTCGCGTCACCAATGTTGTTGGTCCATTGGTATTCCAGACGGGTAGCGATATCACGGGTAACTGCCCACTCAACACCACCAGCGAAGACCGGAGAAACGCCGGTATCGTGATCTTTGAAGCCCTGGTTGTTTTTAGCGTCTGCGCGCCAAACCATACCACCCAGACGGGTGTACAGATCAACGTCATCAGCAATCGGGTAACCCAGTTTAGCGGTCAGCTGAACGCCCTGAGCTTTGAATGCGCCGTTTACATCGCTGCCTTTGTACGGCATACGACCCAGCCAGTCATAGCCCATTTCAAAGCCAACGTACGGGTTAACCTGATAACCACCGAACGCACCAGCGCCTAACTGGCTCTCGTGAGTCGGGCCATTGTTAGGGATCTGGTTGTTACCAACATCGTGGAACTGAGACCAGCCCAGTTTAGCACCGGTGTACCAGGTGTTATCTTTCGGAGCGGCCTGCGCTACGGTAGCGAAGCCAGCCAGTGCCACTGCAATCGCGATAGCTGTCTTTTTCATTTTTTGCGCCTCGTTATCATCCAAAAATCGCCATGGAAATCTCGTCGAGAAGTCACGGTTAAATCCTTCACCGGGGGCATTGCTCACTGACAACTCTGCAGATATCTTTACCGATATCTTTGGCTTATGCCGAGCACCCCTGGCGATGTAAAGTCTACAACGTAGTTGGAAACTTACAAGTGTGAAGTCCGTCAGGCATATGAAAAAAAAGGCTTTGTGTACACAAAATTTAACATTTGTGCTCAAATATCGTTCATCATTGATGAGTGGCAAACCACGCCGCACAAGCTTTGCGGCTCTATTTAGCTAATAAATAGGGGATGCTGGCCGATGCGAAAAATAATCCCAGGAAAACTCCTAAATTTACTCAATGATACAAATTTGAGTGAATTTTTATCCCGGAAAGCTGTCTGGCAGCGAGGGGATTGCGACGAATTGGACGCATAACAAAGCCAATCGCATTGCCCTCTTCGGCTGCCGATGCCAGGCGGCGATGCTCATCTTCCGTCAACTCCTCAGTATGCCAGCCGATGACAACGCTGAAATTACCGGTACGTAACGCGCGGATCATGGAGTCCAGCGTGACCCCGGGAGAGAGTTGATTAATCTGCATCACTTTAGTCAACGGCAAGCCCGCAGATTGAACCCATTCACGGCTTAATTTCTGTTGCGGTGTTAACCACAGCTGCCAGCGTGACTGCTGACCAAGCTGCTGCAGCAATGGCAGCAGTAATAACTGAGTCATCATGGGCTGGTCTTCATGGTAAACCACTTCGCTAATCAGCCCGGTAGCGAGAGTAGTCGATTCGCTCTGGTTCAATGTATTAATCGCGGAAGCGGATGTTTTAGAACGATTTGCATAGCCTGAAGTGTGCATAAGCAATCCAGCCCTCTGAGTTACTGTATAAACATACAGTACCCGTACAGTGTTTAAAGATCAACCTCAATTTCTGAAAGCATCTCGCATTTTTGTTTTGTGAATGCGGCTCAATACAAAATTTGCTTGCCGTCGCGCGCACAGTTGCCTATGTTCCTGATTACTGGATCCGCTTACGGAAAAACGCATTACCAGGTGATTTATAAAGGAAAAATCATGGAAGACTTATCTTATCAACGGATATATCAATCGCGCGAATATCTCACTTCACTCGGTCAAATTAGCCATCGCGCCCACTTTGGTGGTTATAGCCTTGCAGTAGATAACATCGTTTTTGCGATGATAGCCGAGGGGGAACTTTACTTACGCGCCTGTGATGAAAGCGCACAGTATGATGTAGTCCGGCGTGCACCACTTTTAAGTCTCAACAAGCGGGGGCGTCAGATATCGTTAAATTATTTTTATGTTAGCGACAGTGTATGGGGTGACCGCGGCTTGCTGCTGAAGCTTTCTACGCTTGCGCTTGATGCGGCAAAACGGGAGAAAGCGCAGCGCGAAAAACTTTTTCGTCTGCGCGATCTACCCAATATCTCCAGTCAACTCGAGTTTCAACTGCAGCAGGCCGGCATCAAAGATGCGCAAATCCTGCGGCTACTTGGTGCAAAAGTTTGCTGGCTCCGACTTCGGAAAATGAACAAACAACTCAGTGTAAAAGTGTTATTTGCACTGGAAGGGGCCATTGTCGGCATTCATGAAGCAGCGCTTCCGGCGAGTCGACGGCAGGCGCTGCTTGAGTGGTCTAATGATGTGATGAATAAAGGAGCAAACCCTCTCTAAACTATTTGGTTTTTTAAACGAGAAACCTCCGGCAATAACGCTATCAACAGGCCAACCTGTTGTAATACCAGCGGCTCTTTGCTGTCAGGGCGCGGATCCAGTTGCTTGATGCGCTGCGATAAATCAGCAAGCGCATCCTGCACCCGCCCCTGATCGGCAGGCGAATGGTGGAGGGCATCATCTACATAACACACCGCATCATCCAGTAGACGCAACGCTTCAGGTTGGGTTAATTGCTCGCGATGAGCTCCCAGCGCAGAAATGTAGCTTATAAAGGTCTGATTAAGGCAAAGCAATCTGAACGCCACTTCACGCAGCTCAGGTGAGGTGCCAGGTTCTGAAGACATATTCGACACGACCGAAGCCAGTTCAGCATCGCGGTTGTAAGCGTTACGCCTGGCGATGCGATAGGCAAGCCGGTTATCGCGCCCCTGATGATACTGCTCGAGGATCGCGTCAAGATAACGGCAGTTGGCGTTAAATGCCTTCTCCGTGACGCTCGCAAGGTTTCTGAAGCGCCAGTCCGGCCAGATAAAACTTACTGCCGCCCAGGCAATAGCGCAGCCAATTAACGTATCAATGATGCGCGGGATAGCCACTTCGAATCCCTCGCCAAGCAGGTTGAAACAGAGTAATACCAGCAGCGTGATGAACATTGTGGCATGGGCATATTGCACCGTGCGGAATGAGAAAAAGAGCACGCCGGTAATAACAATCAGCAGCAACTGCCCCTCTTGCGAAGGAACAAAATAGAGCACCGGCAAACCTATCGCCACGCCGACCAGCGTGCCGATGACGCGTAAGCTCAGACGATGGCGCGTCGCATTATAGTTCGGCTGGCAAACGAACAGGCTGGTTAACAGGATCCAGTAGCCATGTTGTAAACCGGTGAGATGGATAAAGGCGTAGCCGATACAGAGCACGACCGACATCCGCACCGCATGGCGAAACAGGGCAGATTCGGGTGTCAGGTTTTGGCGCAGGCGTAACCAGACGTCGTGTAAGCCGTTCAGACTGTCGTCGGCGAGCTGATTTTCCGTCTCGCCATGCGCCTGAGGATGAGGCTGTCCTGATTCAATCGCTGCCAGTTGTGCGTCAATAGCACGTAGATTATCCAGTAAAAACCCGAGCGCTTTGA
Source organism: Kosakonia sp. CCTCC M2018092 (assembly GCF_003864115.1). Classification (NCBI taxonomy): domain Bacteria; kingdom Pseudomonadati; phylum Pseudomonadota; class Gammaproteobacteria; order Enterobacterales; family Enterobacteriaceae; genus Kosakonia; species Kosakonia sp. CCTCC M2018092. The sequence continues at coordinate 3,010,967 of NZ_CP034225.1, read as the reverse complement.
CATGTTCGGGAGTCGTTTCCCCGCTGCTTTTTATCCGCGCCAGCGCGGCGTCAAGGTGAAGGAATACCCGTTCAAAACGGCTATCATGCTGATAGGGTTCACGCAGCAAAATAGCGCGGGAGAGCTGTGCGCAGGCCTGAGATTGCATCGAAAGGAGGCGTTGAAAGCGGAACATAATGTCGCTATAGCGAAAATGCTCGCGCAGGGTTTGATACTGAATGTGCGATGAGCTCGCGCGTTCATGGATATCTTGTGCCGCAAAGTAGTAATGCAGCGCCTGGCGCGTGCTTCGCTGCCCACGATCGCCTCGTAAACGGGTGAGCATTGTGCCCTTGGTCTGATTAAGCGTAGTGACCAGTTGGCTATTTGATAAGGCTAATTCATATAAAGGTGCCTGACTGGGTTCCTCAATATCAGGATCGAAAAGGCGTGATTTCAACTCCAGATAGTGCGCAAGCTGCTCATAGCACCGCGCCAGATTGTCCTGCAGCGCGCGAACGGGGAAAACCAGATGCCCGACCATCGTCAGTACGTTGAACCACACGGCGCCAGCCAGCAATAGCAAGGGTTGCTGGTACCAGTGTTCGAAAAGCGAGACGCCCAGCATGGTGTAGACAGCAATCAGCAGCGCACCAAAGGCAATAGTGGCATATCGTTGACCTAACCCACCCAGCAAGATAAAGCCGATAGTTGAGCTTACCAGGCCAAGCGCGAATAGCCATGGCCAGGGGAATAGCAACTCCACCGATGCCGAAGCGATAAAAAAGGAGACCAGCGTGATGACCAGGTTTTTTAACCGCCCGGTAAGGCGGTCATCGAGGTCGGCCAGCGCCGCAGCAACCACGCCAAGAGTTAATGGAATAGTCAGTTTAACTTCGCCAAGGTGCCACGGTAACGCAGCGGTGCCGCAAAGGGCGATAAAGATCCTGACGTTATACAGCCAGGCGCTGTTCCATGTATAACGGCGAAGCAAGGGGCTCAACATAAGAGGGGATCCGATTACTGAAAACGACGACGCGCGTTGGCTTCACGTGCAGCCCGTGCCGTTTCAACGGAAACAACACGACGCCCCACCGGCCACAATGCGATAGCGGCGATTTTAAAATTCGCCACGCCAACCGGGATACCAATAATTGTCAGGCATTGAGCCACGCCGGCAATGATATGCATCACGCAAAGCCACCAGCCGAACAGGATAAACCAGACAACATTCAGTAAGGTTCCCCCAGCGTTCAGCAGACCATTCTTACCGTCTGGAGAGAGTTCATCGACATGAACCGCCTCATTTCCCCACGGAATCAGGGAGAGCTTGGTGATCTCCCAGCATGAACGCGTGAGCGGAAGGGTCACGATTAACAGCACGCTAACAACAGTTGCCACCAGCCAGCCCAGTGTCGTGGCAAAACCACCGAGGACAAAATTCAGGATATTCAAAATGGTACGCATAAAACCTCATTTGAGTTCCGGGTACTGATCATTGCGGCAATTGTAACGATTTTTTGGACTGGAGCACCAATTCTCTGACAGGTAAACTGGCAATAATTGTCACAAGCTGAGATCACCAAGAGATGGAACTGAAAGCGACTTCCCTGGGAAAACGCCTGGCGCAGCACCCGTACGATCGCGCGACCATCCTGCATGCAGGTATAAAAGTAGCGGGTGACCGCCATGAATACCTCATTCCCTTCAACCAATTATTGGCGATTGAGTGTAAGCGGGGCCTGGTTTGGGGAGAGATGGAATTTCAGCTGGCTGATAACAAAGTGGTGCGCTTGCATGGCACCGAGTGGAGTGACACGCAGCGTTTTTACCACCTTCTGAATGAACGTTGGCGCAGCTGGAGCTCGGAGATGAGCGAGGTGGCGGCAGAACTCCTGTCGGGCCAGCTGGCGCTTATCTCTGAACGTATCGATCCGTCCAGATGGTTGACGCGTAGCCAGTTGACCGGCGTACAGCATCAGTTGCAGGAGGCTTTTTCTGCGCTTCCGATACCCACCAGCCGTCTGTCAGAATTTGATAATTGCCGCACGCTCTGGCAACAGTGCCAGGCATGGTTGCTGGATGTTGAAGGACGTCGGGCGGAACATAATCACGCCTTTACCGAAACGATGTTAAAGCAGTATGCGAGCTTTTTTGAACAGGTTGAAAGCTCGCCTCTGAATCCGGCGCAAGCAAGAGCCGTGGTCAATGGCGAGCACTCCCTTCTGGTATTGGCTGGGGCTGGCAGCGGCAAAACCTCGGTGCTGGTGGCGCGCGCCGGTTGGCTACTGGCACGCGGCGAGGCATCTGCCGATCAAATTCTTCTGCTCGCCTTCGGCCGTAAAGCAGCGCAGGAGATGGATGAGCGCATCCGCGAGCGGTTGCATAGCGATGAGATCACCGCGCGAACTTTTCATGCGCTGGCTCTCTATATCATTCAGCAAGGCAGCAAGAAAGTGCCTGCACTGAGCGAGCTGGAAAATGACACTAACGCACGATTGGCGCTGTTAACCCAAACCTGGGTGCAGCAGTGCAGCGAGAAAAAAGCGCAGGCTAAAGGGTGGCGGCAGTGGCTGGAAGAGGAGCTGGGCTGGCATATTCCTGAAGGGAATTACTGGGATGACGAGGCGTTACAGCGGCGAGTTGCACCACGTTTGGACCGCTGGATAAGTTTGATGCGCATGCATGGTGGCGCTCAGGCGGAAATGATCGCCAGCGCGCCGGAAGAGATACGCGATCTCTTTGCCAAACGCATCAAATTAATGGCTCCATTGCTAAAAGCATGGAAGAGCGCGCTTAAGGCAGAGAACGCCGTCGACTTTTCGGGTCTTATTCATCAGGCCATCAACGTGCTGGAAAAAGGACGCTTTATCAGCCCGTGGAAGCATATTCTGGTGGATGAGTTCCAGGATATTTCACCCCAGCGGGCTGCTCTGCTGGCGGCGTTACGCAAACAGAATACGCAAACAACGCTTTTTGCAGTCGGCGATGACTGGCAGGCCATATACCGCTTCAGCGGCGCGCAACTTTCGCTTACCACCGCTTTTCATCACTATTTTGGTGAAGGCGATCTCTGTGCCCTTGATACAACGTATCGTTTTAATTCCCGCATCGGTGAAGTGGCGAACCGTTTTATTCAGCAAAACCCCGCGCAGCTCGCCAAGCCGCTTAACAGCTTGCTGGCAGGTGATAAAAAATCCGTGACGCTGCTGGCAGAGGATCAACTTGATGCGCTGCTCGATAAGCTAAGCGGCTTCGCGAAGCCGGATGAGCGGATCCTGCTGCTGGCTCGCTATCATCACGCCAGGCCGAAAAGCCTCGACAAAGCGGTTACGCGATGGCCGAAACTGCAACTGGATTTTATGACTGTCCATGCCAGCAAAGGGCAGCAGGCTGACTATGTCATTATTGTTGGGTTAAAAGAGGGGCCGGACGGGTTTCCTGCGCCAGCGCGGGAATCAATTATGGAACAGGCGCTTTTGCCTGAGGAAGAGGAATTTCCTGACGCGGAAGAGCGTCGTTTGCTCTATGTTGCACTGACGCGAGCACGTAAACGCGTATGGTTACTCTTCAACAAGGATGAACCATCACGCTTTGTTGAAATACTCAAATCGCTGGATGTACCCGTTGCCAGGAAGCCCTGAACGCAGGCGGCTTTGCCGCCTGACGTTACTTCAACCGCTCAGCCAGATAGCGCTGATAGTCTGGAATCAAAATATCAACGCTGTGGTTAAATTGCGGGGATTCGATAATAAAATCGGCGGTTGAGAGGTTGGTTGCCACAGGAATATTCCATACCGTTGCCAGGCGAAGCAGGGCTTTTACGTCAGGATCGTGAGGTACCGCGTTTAGTGGATCCCAGAAGAAAATAAGTACGTCGATTTTACCTTCAGAGATGAGTGCGCCGACCTGCTGATCGCCACCCATCGGGCCGCTTAACATCGCATTCACTTCCAGCCCGGTTGCACGTTGAATCAGATTGCCGGTAGTGCCGGTTGCATACAGTTGATGTGCTGCCAGCACGGGCTGGTGCCGCTCAACCCATTTCATTAATAACTGCTTGCAGTGATCGTGCGCGACAAGGGCGATGTTCTTGCGTACGGGTAGCGTACGAGTGGTTGATTCCATGATCTATTTCCGTCAGTGATGTTTGCTACAGATTACTGGAAGCACTTGATGCTGCAAGAGAAGCGAATAAAAAAAACAGAAAATGGTTGAGTTACCCCGATTGATTTACACTTTGTAAAATCAAGCGGAGGAAATGATGAAAGAGACCGATATTACCGAGATTTTACGCGCTACGCATACCATCGCTCTGGTTGGCGCGAGCGACAAACCCGATCGTCCGAGTTACCGCGTCATGAAGTACCTGTTAGATCAGGGCTATCACGTGATACCTGTTTCGCCAAAAGTAGCGGGCACGACGCTGTTGGGGCAGCAGGGGTATGCCACGCTGGCAGAAGTGCCAGAAAAAATTGATATGGTGGATGTATTCCGCAACTCTGAAGCCGCATGGGACGTTGCGAAAGAGGCGATCGCCGTGGGGGCGAAAACGTTATGGATGCAGCTGGGCGTGATTAACGAGCAGGCTGCTGTGCTGGCACAGGAAGCGGGGTTAAACGTAGTGATGGATCGCTGCCCGGCGATTGAAATTCCGCGGCTGGGTTTGGCTAAATAAAAAATACCCCGCCGGTTGCGGGGTACGATCAGTTTCGCAGTCTTGGTGCCTGCAACTGACGCCTGATGGTGCGCGCCAGTTCATCCATTGAAGGCTGTTCAGGATGTTCATCCGTTATTTCGCTGGTGAGCTGCGCTTCGGCCAGATAAGTGTGGACGGGTTGACCGTCGTCATCTTCCATCACTACGTGGTACCAGGGCAGTATGCGTAACTCGTCATTGACCGCCAGCTCGTCAGCTGACGGCTCATCTAGCGAGTACTCTGGGTCGATATCGACCACTACGCCAAGATACCCCAGCAGTGAGTGGCGAACCTGCTGACCGATACCGAATTTGCTGGCTATCATTGTCACCTCCCGGGAACCTTAGATAACCCCAAATATGGGGGCGCGGCTCCAGATTTCAACTTACATGACGCGACAGGCAAACCCTTTCAGATAAAGCCCTTCCGGGTAGGTTGCGATCACCGGGTGATCGGCGGCCTGGCGGAACTGGTCTATAAATTGTATATCACGCCCGGCATCTAAGGCGGCATCAGCGATGATTTTCTGAAATAAATCGGTGGTCATCAAACCTGAGCAGGAGAAGGTCAGCAGCACGCCGCCGGGATTGAGCAACTGAATAGCCAGCATGTTGATATCTTTGTAGCCGCGGCACGCACCCATTAGCTGGCTTTTGTTTTCAACGAATTTCGGCGGATCCATCACAATCACATCGAAGGTTTCGCCCTGATCGCGATATTTACGCAGCAGTTTAAATACATCATCGCGTACAAATTCCGCTTTACTCAGATCGAGCTTATTCAGAGTGACGTTCTGCTTCGCAACGTCCAGCGCTTCCTGTGAGGTATCGACGCTAACGACCTCGCGACAGCCGCCCATCAGTGCGGAGACGGCAAAGCCGCCGGTGTAAGAGAAGCAGTTAAGCACACGTTTGTCAGCCACATAGCGACGGGTCGCCAGGCGGCTGTCGCGTTGATCGAGGTAATAACCTGTCTTGTGCCCGCCCTGAATATCAACAAACAGCTTCATGCCGTTCTCTTCGATTGGCAGCAGCGGAGGGGGAAGCTCGCCCAGTACCGGACCTTGTGTTAACTCCAGCCCCTCTTTTTTTCGCACCGCGACATCACTGCGATCGTAAATAGCGCATTCCGGATAGAGCGTTTGTAGTGCAGAGAGGAGTGCCGGACGCTGATATTCCGCACCGGCGCTCAGCAGTTGCAGCACCAGAAAATTGCCGAAACGGTCGATTGTTACGCCAGGTAAGCCGTCAGACTCGCCTGCAATTAGCCGGTAGCTGTCCAGACCATCGCGTCCGGCGAGCCAGTTACGCCACTGCTGCGCTTGCTGTAAGCGGCGGGTAAAGAAGTCGATATCCACGCTTTCGTCTTTATCAAATGTCCAGACGCGTGCGCGGATTTGTGAAGCGGGAGAGAGCGCTCCGCGGGCCAGCCATTTACCCTGATGATCGACAATATCCACGGTTTCTCCGAGGCTGGCTTTACCTTCCATTCGCGCCACGGCGCCGGAAAACACCCAGGGATGACGACGCAACAATGACTTCTCGCGTCCTTTGGCTAACACTAAACGTACACTCATATTTGGCTATTCTGTCGGCTGAAGAAAATGGGCGCTATTGTCACGGGTTCGCCGGGTAAATGCAACGCGCCCGCATTGATGGAGATAAGATATGGCTCAAGTTTGCAAAATCACCTGGGTATATGGCAGCGTACAGGGCGTTGGATTTCGCTATACCACGCAACACGAAGCGCAGCGTCTGGGATTAGTTGGATATGCGCGAAATCTGGATGACGGCAGTGTTGAGGTGGTTGCCTGCGGTGAGGCTGAGAATGTCAACAAACTGATCGAGTGGTTAAAAGCGGGTGGGCCGCGTAGCGCGCGGGTCGATAAGGTTTTGACCGAGCCTCATCAACCCGACAGAGAGTGGAGTGATTTTGGGATCCGCTACTAGATGCACTTAACCGGTTTAGGCAGGCCCGCAATTTTCGTGGCCTGTTTTGCCGGCCCTTTTGGAAAGAGACGATAGAGATAGCGGCTGTTGCCTTTCTCTTCGCCATATTTATTGGCCATTGCCTTTACTAACATGCGAATCGCAGGCGAAGTATTGAACTCCAGATAAAAGTCGCGCACGAAACGTACCACTTCCCAGTGCTCTGGGGAGAGAGAAATGCTCTCTTTCTCGGCGATCGCCTCTGCCAGCGCTTCGCTCCACAGCGATGTCTCTTTCAGATAGCCTTCGCTATCTGTTTCTATTTCTTTACCTTCAAAGATCAACATAGTTTCCACAACGGCTGTTTATGACGGCGGGAGTGTAACAAAAAACAAGGCCCCGCATAAGCGGGGCCTGATTGAGAAGGCATCGTCGTTAGTCTCTGCTGGCGAAACCCAGGATGCTAAGCAGGCTGACAAAAATGTTGTACAGCGATACATAGAGGCTCACGGTTGCACGAATATAGTTCGTTTCGCCACCATGAATAATATTGCTGGTTTCATACAAAATCGCGCCAGTTGAGATCAGGATAAACACTGCGCTAATTGCCAGGTGCAGGGCAGGGAGCTGAAGGAAAATATTCGCAACCATACCGATCAGCACAACCACGATACCCGCCATCAGCATACCGCCAAGGAAGGACATATCCTTGCGGGTTGTCAGCACATAGGCTGAACAGCAGAAAAAGACCAGCGCGGTACCGCCGAGCGCCAGCGCAATGACGTCACCCATGCCGGCAGACAAATACGTGTTCAGCATTGGGCCGAGGATATACCCAAGGAAGCCGGTAAAAGCAAACGCAGCAATAATACCGCTCGGCTTATTCGCCAGTTTGTAGGTTAAGAACATCAAACCATACATCCCCACCAGCGTCAGGATAAGACCCGGCGAAGGGAGCATCAGTACGGTACTTGCAGTTGCTGTGATCGCAGAAAAAGCCAGGGTCAGACTGAGCAGAAAATAGGTATTACGAAGAACTTTGTGCGTGCTCAGCAGGGAGGTGCGGTCACGCGAAGAAGTAATTAGACGATCCATAAGCCACTCTCTTATGACAGATGTAATTAGAAGTCGAGTCTAGGAAAGTCTTGCTTGCTGTAAAAGACGTTTTACCCATCTTTACTCATCGCAGCGGCTGCTGATGCCTGTTTTATCGATAAAAAATATGATTAGAAGATTCTGGGAACAAATGTGATGCAGAGCCATATTTATCTCTTATATCGCTCGAAATGTTTTGCCGTCTAATCTTTAGCACGTTAAGAGTGTAATTGCGTCGGTATATAACAAATTTCAAAGGCGAATGGATATGAAACCACAAACACTAAACAACATTACTCACGTTTTATTTGCAGTCGGGATGATGTGCGCAACGACACAGGTTTACGCGGCAAGCGTACCCGCGGGGGTTGAACTGGCGGCAAAACAGGAATTAGTGCGTAACAACGGCAGCGAGCCGGCATCGCTGGACCCGCATAAAGTTGAGAGTGACATCGAGTTCAATATTATTCGCGATATGTTCGATGGGTTGCTGGCAGTCAAAAAGGATGGTTCTATCGAGCCGCTTTTAGCCGAAAAATGGGAAAACAAAAATAATACTGTCTGGACGTTTCATTTACGCCCGGGGATCACCTGGTCGGATGGTACGGCAATTACAGCTAAAGATGTGGTCTGGAGTTGGCAGCGTCTTGTTGATCCGAAAACGGCCTCTCCTTACGCCAGCTATCCGGGCAATATGCATATCCTCAATGCAGAAGATATCGCACAGGGTAAAAAACCAGTTGATTCGCTGGGTGTAAAAGCAGTGGATGACTCGACTCTTGAGGTTACCCTGACTCAACCGACAGCCTCTTTTTTATCTATGTTGGCTCACCCCTCAATGGTTCCGATCGATCCAGTGCTGGTTAACCGCTTCGGTGATAAATGGACAAAACCGGAACATATCGTCACCAGCGGAGCGTATAAAGTGACTGATTGGGTGGTCAACGAGCGCATCGTGGCGGAACGTAACACGCGCTACTGGAACAATAAGGCGACAGTGATCAATAAAGTCACCTATCTACCTATTAGCGCGGAAACTGCAGATGTAAACCGCTTTAAGGCCGGGGAAATTGATATTACCTACACAATTCCTGTGAATCAGTTTGCCCAGCTACGTAAAACATTTGGCGAGCAGGTTAGCGTTGAGCCTCAACTGGCGACCTATTATTACGAGTTCAATACCACTAAACCCCCCTTCAACGATCCACGCCTGCGCCGCGCGCTTAATATGGGGTTAGATAAAGATATTATTGCTGACAAAGTGATGGCGCAGGGTCAAAGGCCAGCATGGGTCATCAGCCAGCCAGAAATCGGCGGAGTGAAGTTATCTCCGCCAGATTATTCCACATGGCCGCGTGAAAAACGCCTTGCAGAGGCGAAGAAATTGTTAAACGAGGCGGGTTTCAATGAAGCGCACCCTCTAAGTTTTAACCTTCTCTACAACACGATGGAGACGCATCAACGGATTGCCATTGCTGCGAGTTCAATGTGGAAAAAAAATCTTGGCGTAGAGGCAAAGCTGCAGAATCAGGAGTGGAAAACAATGCTGGATACGATGCATACCGGCAATTTTGACGCTGTGCGCTATGCATGGATCGCAGATTACGATGATGCAGCGACCTTCCTGAATAACTTCCGTACCGGAAGTAGTGAGAATACAAGTAAGTACAGCAATTCGGCCTATGATGAGGCGCTGGATAATGCAGCGAAAGCGAAAGATGTTGCTGAGCGAGGAAAATATTATCAGCAAGCAGAAGACATTCTGGCGCGTGATGTACCGGCAATACCGGTTTACCACTATGTACGCACACATCTGGTGAAACCATGGGTGGGTGGTTTCAATCCCGATCCGCTGGGTTACTACCTTACTCAGGATATGTACATCAAAAAGCACTAGATCTATATCGTAGCCGCTTCTTTATTGAGCACTATGTCGATGTTTAGAGCGATTAACGTGTGTTTGAACGTTTTTCGCGCAAACGAACATTATCACGCTTTACATGAAGGGCGAGGATGTTTATAGTGCGCCTCACACCGGAAGTGTGGCCGAGCGGTTGAAGGCACCGGTCTTGAAAACCGGCGACCCGAAAGGGTTCCAGAGTTCGAATCTCTGCGCTTCCGCCATATCTGATAAGGGGTTACCGAAAGGTAACCCCTTGTTTTTTTGCTTCGCAAGAAAGTCCCGCTATACGCCACTTAAAAAATATTAAAGAGCCAGCTTACGGCTTTATCGCCAATCACCTGGTACAGACAAACAAAGGTCGTTTACCGACACTGAATAGAAAACTGCTACTTCCTTGCGGTTGAATTGCATAATTTACCCGCCTATGAGGGTAGACATAAAAGGCCGGCAGGACAGTAGCGATAACATCCTCAGGTAAACTTTCAACGTTATCGACCTTATTAATATTGGTTGATAAAAGGTGAAAAGTGTTTTTGTTCTCAACCCACGTATAAGCAACATCCCTCCTTATCGTGTCCTCCATATAGTTGGGATGACGGTAACGCCCACTGACAGAGACGATACCGCTGTGGGTTCGTCTGTTGTACATAAAGTCGAGTGTCAAATTAGCTTGCGCATTCTTGTTAAAAACAACAACAACCGCCGTGCAGGTTTCCGCAGCGCGGGAGTGTGTCGTTACCATGAGGTACAGATAGCCGAATCCGAAACCTGCAAACAGGAAAATTATTAATAAGCTAACCCTCTTTTTAGTCATCTCGGTTTATTCCAGTAATATGGAGAGAGATACATCCTGGCGAAGATTCCGTTGTATATTTTTTTTTACAAGCTAGCGCGGTCAAAGTGGGTGAGGTTACGGAAAGGGGGAAATAGATCCAGGGATAGCTTTTGCAACTCAATCCCGTATTCAGAATTAAGGTTTTGTATTTTGAATAGGGATTATTGTTATCATGAATGTCATTCCTGGTGTGAAGATGACAGCCGCTGTCCGTTTCTGTAAGCGTATATGTGTTAAAGAAGGCGGGTTCAGCATGCTTGTACCAAATGAAGCTCGTGACAATGAAACCAGTGACAAAAGAGATAAGAACCAGCAGAAGAGGTAAAAGTAAATTCTTAATTCTATTGTCATCTTCGCCAGCTAATGGTTGTGAAGCCGGAGGTAACCCAGGCTCCGGCGAAGCATCTTCATCCGCTGGAACTACACTCTTTTCGTGCAGATCAAGGCCCGGGACGTCAATAGTGGGAAGTTCAATCTTGTTATCTGTCCTGACAATATCATCCTGTTTAATGATTCTGACGCCATCATCAATTTGAAAGCCTTTACGAGGGATGGTGGCGATAAGTTTTTGATCCGTATCGCCCACTGCGCGCAGTCCGCGGCGGACAATAGAAATATTCTGATAGAGGGTATTGGCGGGAACCAACATACCTTCCTCTTCCCATACTTTCTTGAAAAAATCTTGCTGTAAGACAATATCGGGAGAGGCTTCAAGTAATAACAGAAGACACCGACTTGCTGGTGTGGTTAAGATCACACTCACTTCAGGGTTTTTAAGGGAGGTTAATTTCTTTAAAACGGGCCTGAATTCAATATATTCGTTTATAATCCAGTGCATATGCCTATCAACGCAGCCAGAGCTGAGTTCCTTATCAACATTCCATATTTAAGACAGTCATTACTCCATCTGGTAATTTCAACATGATGGGAGAGCAATTTCCATGTTTTTTTATGACTTAAATGAATATTGATTCGGTGGCTTTAAGATCTCAAATCATCAATTTTCTTATATGAAAGCTTAACGTGATGAATGCTGAAATGAATTTCTCGTTAAATCCAGTATCTATTTTTTTATGCGTGGATGGCTGAACGGATAATAAACATTAAAAATATAAACTTCAGTGATGAGTTAGGAGCATTTATCATGTACTTTTATAAATGCCTCGTTATAAAGTATGAAAATTTCACCTGCCTTTTTAACATGACCACTGTTGAGTTTCTCTCCGGGCCGGAGATACCATGTTGTACTGGCATCCTCACTGGCTCCACATCCAGGTTTTAATAGCAACTTAAACCAGGTGTTTCCTCTGTTAGCTACCTCTCCTTTAGAATGATCCAGAGACCATTTGAAATTTATCTTACGAGGTCTCACGACAAGAATTGTGTCCATTACTATCACCGGCACCATACTTATGATGCTGTCATTAGCGCTCTTTGATGTTCTGTTTTGAGGTGGGATCTCTTCGAATGCAACGCGGTAGTAACGTTCTTTATCATCTGCAGGACCATGCTAATAAAACTTGAAGAAATCACTCTCCCCGGATTGCAGCATCATTTGTCGTGGTGCAAACAATAGCTCCCCATCAGCAGGTTGAGAATAAACTTCAGATATACCTGGGCTGTCAATTGCCCTGATAGTTATACGATAAAGTCGCGGGGATTTATTATTATTTACTACCAATTTAGCAAACATACTACTTTCGGCATCAATCGAAAAGGTTTGATTGCCAACATAAATCGCATTTGCAAAAAATGGTGCTAGCAAGAAAATAAAGCAGAAATAGTTTATCACTTTTTTAATTAACATTGCGCCAGGTCGCCTTAATTCTAATTTCTCCCGATGCGCTAACATCCCCGAACCATGTGGAATCATTTAATGTATATAGAGAGCGCTCATCGTTCATGGGAATGGAGAAGCGAACATTTGATTTATTCATCAATCCCATTGCCCCATTTGAGCTGAACCATGGTGTTGATAACCAAAACGCATCAGTCATATCGCGCCATAGCCCATCGCAGCCGACATCGTATGTTTTATTAACCCCATTTCTGGTTTTATACGTTAATGATGCGGGAAAAGGAACCTGAGTCAGGTTTTTGAATGACTTGAATATACACCAGGAACGCCCATGGATCTTTTGTGTTGGGCCTGTCACGCTAATTAGTACTTCATCAGCGGAAGTTTTACCGTTTGTCGTGACGATATAATCAAAATCAAGTGAAGGGCTGTTTCTCCCAATTCTTCCGGAGCGAGAGGGGTGTTGGACATAATCAGTAGAAATTATGCTCACACTAAACTCTCTCGGCTTAATGATAAGCTGACTGGAAGTGGAAAATTCATACCAGCCTGATTCAGGTGCAAGAGCGTTATGCATTCTGAAATTAAAAAGATCGTTAGTGTTACTGTCGCTGATGCCCAGTTTAATCATCTGCTTGAAAAAATTATGGGAAAAGAAAATATAAACACTCTTTTTTCCTTTCATTTCGTTAAATGTGAAGTAATGACTTGTTTTACTCACGGTCTTCCATGTGTTGCTATCCAGACTAAATTGCATATCCGCGGTGTTAATTGCAGATTCGAGTGCAGGTTTATTTATTGAGGGAAAGATTTTTATTGTGGAGTTGCTCATTCCATTGTCACGTAAGGAATAAGTGAGCATTTTGCAGGCCAGACCGGAAAGTTTTCCAATAACCAGTGGGTAACAGCCAGAGTTGCCTTCGCCAAGTGTCGGAACACCATCGCTGTTAATGAAGACTTCTGAAATACCGTTAGTATTCTCAAACTTCAGATGAGCGCCTTTTGTATAAGACACTTTGCGAACGTACCAGTTACCAGAGCCCATATAGCGGCAGCGTTGACCAGATTTAGCGCTATAACTTTCCACTGTAGTACATGTGTTAATGGTCATGGTGAAGTTACTTCCCACGGAAGCATTATTCAGATAATGATAAAATTGATCGCTCATCATCCCATGCATCCATTTAGCTCCTCCTGATGGTACAGACACGCCATAAAATCCTGCCGCATCTGTAGCTTCTGGCAAAATCAAGCTTGTCGCCATATCGCAGCCTTTGTACCAGTTAATGCAGCGTAACCCAGTAATTAAATGTGATGTCGGCGCGTTTTCCAGCCACATATCGAAACGACGGTTACTCAATAAAAGCGTATTATAGCCATTGTCAATATAACCAAGACTCTGCTGATAAATAGTTCCGGAACCATTGTATTTTAGTCCCGTCCAGCGGTTGGAGCCCGTCATTCGTGGATCCAGCACACCAGCAGGAGTAACAAAAAAATTATCGTTGTTATTATTTTCTACGAAAACATATTCACGAGTAGGCGCGTCGGAAAAGACTGTTTTGGTAATGGCTCCTGCAATATTAACTTTTAAGAAGACTAATAAAAAAGTTAAGAACCAATATGAATTAACCTTCATTAGCCTCTCCATCAACCATTGTACTGGCGAACGTTTTCAACCCCTGGCAAATAATATCGCCTACCCAAACTGCACCTCGAGCATTACTAATATCAAGATCTGCTTCGCAAAGTTTATTATCGTCGTAGTTGAAATCAACAGTAGGGAATTTCTTATCAATATCCATCACGAACTCGCCATTACTATCCGTGCGTGTTCTCCCTATGTGGTTATTAATGTGGGCATTAGCAAGCAGCGTTCCGTCCTCTGCATGTATCCGGCCCGAAACGGTTACCATCTGTTTGATTTCAGGCACCATTGTTACAACATTGCCTGGATAGAGTGTAAATTGACCTTTCCTACCATTGGCAATGTTATAGCTATCGATAGATTTTTTACTATTAAGAATCTCAATTTCATAACGTGAGTAAGGATCCAAAGGAAGGTAGTTACGTTTACCCAGCAATGGGAAAAGACGACCATTAACCCTTGCAGTGAGTTGGCCATCATGTTCAATGTCAGTACGTAATATCACACCAGCGTTACCCTCAGTGCTGCCGCTCATACCTATCTCACTTCCTTGCCAGCCGATGCTCCCATTAGCCGTAAAGTTTGTGCTTAAGTATCCATCAAGGCCGCTATTGACACTTAATGTACCTGTTGAAAAACGATTCTCATATTTCGTCCATGCAGTGGCACTTAAATTCTTATTATTACTATTTTTTCCAGAAATACCGCGGGAGATATCGGCACCAATAGCTTGTATAGCATCACCCTCGTCGAACTGCTTCTGAGCTGAGATGTTTGCCATAGCATAGCCATTCTGTTGTGTTATGCCGGCTCGAAAAGCGCTTCCGAGCGGGAGCAGAAAATCAAAAGCAACATATTTTTGCATGCGGACTGCTTGCCGGCTATTGCTATGCTGGTAGCGTTGCATGCCTGCGCGTAGTCCTAATGAACCAAACTGTCCGTTGTAAAGGGTCTGCGTATAATCAGCAGTATAATAATGGCTATTATGTTGGCGATCTCTGTTATAACTTGCACTTAAGGAACCTAGCGGAGCCCAAAGCGCGCTGAGATTTAATGATGCGCCAATTGCGATATTAGTAGCATCGCTGCGCCGAAGGGTATTTCCTATTGATGTTTTTTCCTGGCTTAACCATATAGAACTAAACTTTCCGGGCATAGTTGCATTTAGACTACTAATGGAACTCCAGGACCCATCTGTAGCTAACATATTTTGCATGCTGATCTGTAACGTTTCGGTAATGGGCCATGAGAGCTGAAGTTCTCCGACAGTCACTGAGTCATAGTTGTATGCTGAAGCCATCCAGGCTAACGCATTAAGCCCACCGGAAGTGGACAAGCCTAGCAGAAGACTATTTTTAGCTTTCTGGACATCCCTTGCGCCGGTCTCCCATCGCTCCATATGTATATTGCCTCCCCAAAATTGCCAGCGGAATGGCATTCCCGCAGATTTACCTCGCGCAAAAATTTTGTTAACACGTTGAATAGTTTGGCTTATATGTTGACCATTAACGATTACATCGACTTTGATATCGTAAATTCCATAGGGGAGGCCGCTGGTGTCAACTTCATGACTGCCCATACTGAAGTTCTGTACGCTGAGAAGTTTATCCTCCCGGGAAAGATGAACTTCGCCAGCAGAGGGCAAGAAAACAATGACGGGGATAACGGAATGCGAATCATTGAAGACCGTTGACTGCGCATGATTGCCCCAGGAAAAACCATAAATTTTTCCAGAAGGAAGCGCAGTGACCGATCCAAGAGACTGTAAGTTCCAGGAGTCTAACATGCCACCAGCAAGTCTATAGCCTGAAAAATCACGTTCGTACATGGCACGATAGAGTTGAGCCTGTTGGGAATTCGATCCCAGGCCGTATACAGTGCCATTCATCATTAAATGGTGCTCTTTTAACGCTGTAACAGAATCGAATGAAAGATAATTTGAAGTACTACTGTCTCCCCCCTTCATCTTATTGTTATAAATGCCAAAGTTATAACTAAGTGTACTACTAAGATTTGCTGCACTTGAATCACCGATATCCTCGAGTTTAGGGCGAAAAAGGGTTTTAAGTGCTTGCTGAGTGACAATCATTTGCAACGTAAGTTGCTGAAAGTTTAGATACAACCAGGCATTAGCGGTAAGGGGTATTTTAGACTCTTCATTAAATGGAATATCTTTGAGACTATTAATTTTTGACCGTGTGAGATCATTTAAAGACGCATTGCCACTCTGATCTTCAAGCTCGATTAAACGTACTTTTACCATATTATCATCGAGCCAAATGGAAGCTGTACCGATACGCTGATCATCCTGTGTACCAGAAACCCCATTTAGATGGATGTATAATGGGATACTCATACCATCTTGTAATGCTTTTCTAAAGGCATCAGGAACCATGATGCCGGCGACATGTAAACTCTGAAGAGGAGAAGAATTAACTTCATTCATGCCAGCAAAGAAAATGGCTGTATAAGTAACGCAAGCTTGAAGGGTTTTATTCTCGACAATGCGCACAGACAACATCTCCCAAAACTATTTGACTGAAACGAAATGATTCTCTTGCCAAAATGCTACGCGGCCACTTTTATCTGCAACATTTACTCGCGTGAATGTTCGCGACTTTCCGGGCATAAGATAGTAATTTTCTTTGCAAGACTCCCCATCAGTTGGTTTCAAGCATGGGCCATAGGCGATAATACGTAATGTCGCATTTCCTGGATTGGTGATTTTTCCTGCTGAATATTTATATTCGTATTTTGCTTTACGAGGCGCGACAACCAATATAGAACTAATAAGCGCTGACGCTGTGGCAACAGCATGACGCTTTGCGTTGCTCCTTTTACCTTCGCTCAACGATTGATCAGACCAAAGAATTCGGTAATAACGTTCTTTATCGTCAGCCGGTCCTTTATAGAAAAAACGGATAGTCTCATTGCTTTTAGCGGGAAGTAATAAACTTCCTGGTGTCAAAAGAAGTTCGTTTCTACTCTCCATAGGAATGATGCTACCTCCTTCTAGAGGGTTGGTTATTCTTTCAACTCTGATATTAATAAGGCGTCCTGTATCGGTGGAGTTTTTTATCTCTTTACTGATAACAGTGCTGTCGCTATACATAAAAGAAGATATATCACCAATGTCTAACGCATAAGCCGGCATCATTACAGTTAAAGAAAGGTTACATGCAAAAAAAATTTGTTTCATAATTCATTCTCCTAAAAAAAAAGGAGCGGTCCCTCGCTCCTCAATTAATGGAATTAGCTAGTCCAGGTTGCATCAAACTGGACGCTAACATCGCCACTCCAGATACCTTCTGGCAATACGCTCAAATCAGTTGCAGGCGTTGTGCCGTCAGTAGTTGCATTTGCAATTGAGAATGTAAATGCATCCTGACCAGCAAAGCGACCTGCTTTATTATAATTAGAAGCAATATTGCTCAGACCACCACTTTTACCTGTAACGGTGTCAACAAGAACTGTATCAGACGTTTTATCGACCGCATTACCGAAGTAATTAACTCCAACATTCAGCGTTGACCCTGATCCATCAAGCTGCGTTAGCGTGTTACTTACTAATCGTGAGGTTAGTTTGAATGCCGTTGCGCTTGAATCTCCTTCAATTGCAACGTCAAAAAGACCTTTTTGAGTATTGAACCCTTTAACGCCCTCAGCGTATTGGAATGAAAGGCTTCCCAGAGGCGTTACAACTAATTTACTGGTAGTATCTTTCTTTGCTGTTGCGGACCATGTCGCCACAGCCTGTGCTGTAGTATCAGCTGCCTGAACTGCACCCATGCTAAAAGAAGACAACAATGCAAGCGCTAAAATTTTACGTTTCATAAATGCACCTTACTCTTAATGGTTTTAACCTTGAAGGTTCCTTGTATTAACAAGGCTTTTTTTTAGTCGGAATTCACTACTATGTAATCCGATTAAAAGAAGCTGAAGGATATAACTTGCATAAGTGTGCTAATAACAAGTCAATACTGTACATTTACGCTCGATAGCGAACATGTGAACACTCGAATCAATCGCAATCTCACGTAAAGCCACTGCTTCCGACAAAAATAATAACCTTGCCGCAAAATGATTGGGTAGTAATAAATTGTTAACTAACCAATAAATAATATGTGTTAAATTATTGATCTCTTTTTACATGAGGGAATGCGGTTTTCTGCTGCGTTCATAACATGTTTGTAACGTATAGATGTCACATCGATAAGATCTCTTATCCCTTTTTAAGAACAGCATAGGCATTATTTAAATGATATATTTATTATTTAAGGAATATATATGCCATTGCCTTATAAGAACTCAACTTCCGGTGTTGATTTCATAAAATAATATAAATGTTAAGCATGTGGCTATGTGGAAGAATTCTTATGCTAACAGTGCAATCTCTATGGGGTTATATAGCCAGAGGAAAGGTAAGAACTCATTGTTGCTACTCATGTGAATTTTTTAATATAGGGTTTTTTTACTAGTGAAAAATCCATATTAATTATGTGAAAGCTTCTTAAATTCATGAGTGCTATGTTTGTTTTGCATAATGCTTTGAATTTAATGATAAAATGGAAATTCACCTTAAATTACTCTAGTAAATACCAGTCTGTTTTTTAAGGATAATTCACTTGTTTTAATGCGTTCTTTAGCAATAATTAAAAAATTCCTATTAGCTCTTCAGGGTTTAGAAGGGTGTAAGATAAATACACGTCGGTCGTTACTTAAACTTAGTCAGGAACGTGTATTATTTTTTTGTATGGCTAGTTCGATTTTGCATGCTGAAATTAGCGTTAAGATAAATATCGGAGCTCCAGTATTAGGATACTTTTAATCTGCAAAACGAGTTTAGATGCCTGCATGAAGTAGTTAAAAAGTCGATTTAGTAAGCGACTAAACTCATCTTAATAAGTTGCATAAATTACAGGTAGGAAATCAATGAAAGGTGAAAGAAAAACACGGGTTTTGATGAGATTCAATCCAGTAGCGACTTCTATTCTACTCGCTCTACCAGTTTTTGCTCAAGCAGCCGATCTTAATATCAAAAATGGTACTATAGTCAATTCAAATGGCGTACCCGTAATCAATATTGCCAATCCCAATGATAATGGTCTCTCTCATAACATTTATGATGATTTCAATGTTGGTAAGAACGGCGTAATTTTCAATAATAGCTCCTCTGGTACAAATACCGTAATTGGGGGAGCCATCGCGGGTAATAACAATCTTACCTCTGGTAGCGCCAAAGTCATCCTTAATGAAGTCACTTCTAATAAGACCAGTATGCTTGAAGGCCTGATGGAAGTTGCAGGAGACAAGGCTCATTTAGTTATCGCTAACCCTAATGGTATCTCCACGAGCATGGGAAGCGGCTTTATCAACACCAGTAAAGCCACTATCACAACCGGTAAACCGGATATTCAGAACGGCTTGTTGAGAGGTTATTCAGTTAGTGGCGGTATTATCACTCTCAAAGGACTAATGGGTTCTTCGCCTACAGAGATTCTTGCTCGCTCTGTTGCAGTTCAAGGACAAATTGTCACCGATGAACTCACCGTCATCGCCGGTAATAATTATATTAATAAAGATGCAGAGGTCTTAGGACATGTAACGGCAAGCGGTGTCAGAAACACATACGCTGTGGACGTTTCAGATCTGGGTGGCATGTACGCTAATCGCATCAATCTAATCAGTACTGAAAGCGGAGTAGGTGTAAGAAATACAGGCACTATTGCAGGTGGTGCTGATGATATCCATATTGACGTAAATGGTAAGTTTATTAACACTGGCGGTGAGGTCCAATCGGTTAGCGGCACTAACATCAAAACTAATGGTGTGCTGGAAAACACCGGTGGAAATATCTCCGCTAAAGGCCAGGTATTTATTAATACGACAAATAATTCGTTAAATAATACCAGTGCCGGTATTATTTCCTCAGAGTCCGATATTTATATAGATAGTGGCGAGTTAGATAATAAAAACGGTAAAATTGCTTCTGGCGGTGTGTTAGGCATCAATACAAATGGCAAAACGCTAATCAACAGTGGTAAGGGCAGTTCTGCAGGTCTGGAAGCAACTGTTGTCGCGCTGAAAACAGGTAAGTTAGATAACCGGACTGGGCAGATTAGGGGCGGCGCCCTTGCATTCGAAACTTCTGAGATAACCAATGTTGGAGGCGAAATTCAATCTGCTGGTAAGATTGATATAATTAGTTCCGGAAATATTGATAACACTAAAGGTCTTATCAGGTCTCAAGCAGGTGGCATTCAGATTGAAACGGCTAAGTATTTTATCAACAAAGACAATATCACTGCTGATGCTACTAGTAACGATTCCTTAGGGTTAATTGCAGGTGACAACGGAATCAAATTAAAAGCAGGCACGATTAATAATTCGACTGGTGGAATAAGTTCATCAGGGACAATCTCACTGGAAAGTAGTAGTACGATTAACAATCGTAATGGGAAAATAGCCTCTGATAAAGCCGTGTCGCTTTCTGCCATTGGCAATATCGACAACTCAAGTGGAAGGCTGCTATCGAAAGACACCGTCTCGATTATTGGTTCTACAATGGACAATAGTCTTTATGTCGGTCAAATTATGGGAGATCGTGGGATTAAAATAGATTTGTCTGGGTATTTTAACAACCACATCGGTTTAGTAAGTTCACAATTTGGTAACGTTGACATTAAAGCTAAAAATGTCAAAAACGTTGGTGGAATGATTCTTGGTAAAGATATCTCAATCAAAACCGAAGCAGACGTTGATAACTATCATGGGTTAATGGTTGCAAATAATATTCTCAATATTGATGCTAAGACCAATGTTAATAACACCTATGGTGAAGATTTCGGATCGTGGTATGGTAATTACTTCGGAATACCGGGCCAAATTGGTGGGTTAATTGGCACTAATGGCGTAACAATCAACGCTCAGTCTATTAATAACACTCATAGCCGTATTATTGCTGAGCATGGTCCGTTAAACTTGAATGTCGCAGAAACAATTGATAACTATCGTGCCTTGATAGCCAGTGGCGGTGATGCAAAAATTAATGCAAAGCGCTTGATTAATAATTATGCCACGCTTCACAGTGCCGGCGATCTTAGTATCGATGTTGATTCACTGTCCAACTACAGTTCTGGTACCATCGAAAACAATGATGCAACAGGGATAATTTCGTCCGATCGATATCTTTCACTAATTGTTGGGAGTAGTTTTAACAATTATGGATGGATTAGCAGTAAGCAGAATGCTTTAGTTCGTGTTGCAGGCGCGTTGCATAATTACAATACGATTTCTTCTGATAATACATTGGAAGTTGATACAAGTGGCACCCTTACCAACGAAAAAAATATTGCAGCAGGAACCGTGCTTTATGTTGAATCAGATGGCAGTGTCGTCAATAGCAGCAAAGGCAATATGGTTGGTAGCTCCGCGTTTATCAAAGCCGCAGTTGATTTAACTAACTATGGTAATGTCGTTGCCTGGGATTATCTCGATGTCAATGCTGCTCGCACGATCTATAATTACAAAAATATTTTTACTGAAGGCAACGCAGTAATTACTTCGAAATTAATACACAACTCTGGGTCTAATGCTGTTTTAGGTGGTGAAAGGGGACTTGTACTTACTACCTCACAGTTGACCGGCTCAGGCACTATCGTTGGTTTATGATTTAAAAAAATTATTAAAGCAGCAGCGCCGCTGCTGCTTTAAATTGAATGAGAGCGACAGTAATAGTGCAACTCTATAAAATACATTTTCTAATTTTTTTCTTTTGTTTTCATGTGACTGCAGCAGACAATTTGGATAAGTTTGCGAGGGAGCAGCAGCGCAACGACTCCAATCTTTTGCGTGAAAATAAAATTGAGAAGAAAGATGTTTTCTCTGAAAAAAGAGAGTTGATCATTGATAATATCCAGATCCCTAAGGATAAAGTATGTTATCGCATAACCAGGATTACTCTTAATAACGATTTTATAAATGATCTGAATATTAAAGGTATTAAAAATAAATTTACTGGCGAATGTCTTGGTGTCAATGGGATTCGAAGTTTTGTTAATATTATTCAAGACTATTTTATTAATGCCGGCTTTGTCACCACGCGTGTTGATATTCCTAATCAAGATTTAACTACAGGTGCGCTTGCCATAACGGTTACTCCTGGCCGGATAGAACATATTTTAATTGAAAGCAGTGACGTTAATGCTCATATTCTCCCTTTTAAACAGGGTGATATTCTTAATCTAAGGGATATAGAGCAAGGCCTTGAAAACTTACAAAGGACGCCAGCAGTTGATGTTAAGATAAATGTCGCGCCCGGAAGTCGAAGCGGTTATAGCGATATCATTATAAATACTCACCGTACAAAGAGTTGGAGCGCCAAAGCGAACTATAGTAACTGGGGGGATAAAAATACAGGGCAAAATTTATCTAGTGGCGCATTTTATCTCTTTAATCTTGCCGGTATAAGTGACGTAGGTTATCTTTCGGGAGCGAGTAGTATAACTGGAGGGTACAAAAATATAACCGCCTGGTACTCCTTCCCATACGGATTTTGGGACTACGAATTTACCTATAGCGCAAGCGTCTCGGATCAAAATATACCCATTGCTGACTGGAGTTATGATTATATTGGCAGGAATAAGTATTACAGCTTTAAAACTTCGCGCTTGCTTTTTCGAGATATGTCAAAGAAGATTTCCACAAGCTTCGAAGTTTTTAAAAGAAAAGCCGATTATGAGTTTGGCGGCATCAAACTGGCCATGCAGAAACGCGATATGAGCAACATTAAGCTGGCGTTCAATTATATTCAGGGGTTTGACGGTGCCTCATTAGACTCAACAATAAGTTGGCAGCGATTTGTTAAATGGCTTGATGGCAAAGAAACACCAGATATGTTATCTGGCGACGTGGACCGTGCCAGTCATATCTATAATTTAAATATGAACTATTTAAAAGCTTTGAAGTTGTCATCTCTGCCTGCCTGGTATGAGATGTCCATCGGTGCGCAATACAGTCCTGCGACACTAACGATTCAGGATCAGTTTAATATTGGTAATCGCTGGAATGTCAGAGGGTTTGAAAACAGTTCTGGTGTTGATGCGATAAATGGCTTCTACATACAAAATACTCTTAACTTTACAACTGCCTTCAAGGGATTAACTACTTTCTTCGGAGTTGATTATGGGCAAGTAGGTGGGAGCCACTCTACGCGGCAAATTTATGGGGGCGACAAACTTATGGGGGCTACTGGAGGAGTAAAAGGAAACGTTCAGTCTTTGGGATATGAGCTATCCCTGTCGCTTCCATTGCTCTCACCGTCAAAAATGATCGTTGATGATTTTACGGCAAAATTTAACATCAGTTATCAGCTTTAATTACTATGGAAAAAAAAAGCTTTTACATTGGTACGGACATTGTTGAAGTTAGTAAGATTACGCGGGCAATAAACAATGGAGGGGATGGTTTTCTTCATCGTGTCTTTTCTCTTTCTGAAAGAAAAAAATTTATTGCCGAGGAGATGGATTATGAGAGAGTTTCAGGTTTTTGGGCTGCTAAAGAGTCTCTCGTTAAGGCTTTAGGTTTGGGTTTCCGCGAAGGGATAACCTTTCAGGATATGGAGGTCCAGCATGATTGCTTCGGATGCCCCTATTTTTCCCTTTCCGGCCGGATAGCACAGATAATCAAGGAGCGAGATATCGGACATATCTCTCTCAGTATATCCCACTGTCGAACACATGCTGTTGCAGTAACGATTATTTCCTGATGAAAGACAAAGGAATAAAATGTATACATATAAGGATTTGGATACTAAGAATGTGCTTGTCTCTGGTGCAAGCGGAGACATCGGATTAGCAATATGTGAGAAATACCTGGATCAGGGCTGTAGCGTTTATGCAATATTTAAAAGTAGCGCTGATCCCCTTCGTATATTAAGTGAACGTCATCAAAACGGCCACCGTTTAACTATTTTGCAGTGCGATCTTACTATTCCTGAGAGCGTAAGTGAGCTGTTTATCACTCTTAGTTCCGCTATCACGCAACTCGACGTTCTCGTCAACAATGCGGGTGTCGTCAAAGATAATCTTTTTTCCTCAATGAGTTTTGACGATTTCAATACTGTCATTGAAACCAATATGTTAAGCGCCTTTCATCTTATAAAAGAGATGTTGAAACTCTTACGAAGCGCAGAAGGCGCGACGATTATTAATGTTGCGTCTATAGCTGGAATTATTCCCAGTGTAGGGCAAGCAAATTACAGCGCTTCTAAGGGGGCCTTACTCAGTTTTACCCGGTCACTTGCTGCTGAACTTGCCCCACGTGGAATCCGTGTAAACGCCGTGGCACCGGGTATGATTGCTTCAAAGATGGTAAAAAAAGTCTCAAGAACCGTCGTTCGAGACGTAACAAACTCTATACCACTCAAGCGACTAGGAAACTGTAACGAAGTCGCTAATACCATTGTTTGGTTATCTTCTTCAGCATCCAGTTATATCGTGGGGCAAACCATCGTGATTGATGGCGGGCTGGTCATGCGGTGATTTATGTCAAAATATACTATTCCTCCAAAATTATTTCTTGAGATGGGTGCCTGGCGCCAGCCTCTTATGATGGTCGATCGCATAGAGGATTATAAATATGGTGATAATGGTTATATTCGGGTAATCAAGCATGTTACCTATAACGATCCTTATCTTGTTGGACATTTCCCCGAAAACCCTATTATGCCGGGTGTCATTGTTGCGGAAATATTCGGCCAGGCGAGTGAGTATTTCTCTTTTATCAGCGATGTTTGCGACATCTTTGCAGAGCGTTTCGGTATGTCATTAACCAGTTTGCGTGATATTTATAGCTTTATTCACCGGCCAGAATTAACCGAAATTATCCGCGAGCGTCGCGCTCAAGTCCATGGCGTTCTGGCATCTCAGAACTTAAAATTCAAGGATATTGCTTATCCAGGAGATACCATCGAAGTGATAAGCAAGCCTGCGTTCACTGATCCTGCCGGTTTTAAACACTACTCCGTTACGGCAAATGTTGGTAAGAAAAGGATTAGCGATGGCACCATTATCAATTTTCGAGAAACTAAATTACAGGGATGAAAAGCATGACAGTAATGCAGAGTAAAATTGAAGAGCGTAAAGAGGTTCTCTTCACCATCAAAACAGAGATCATCCAGCGTTTAAATATTCCTCGTGAACCATCGCAAATTGACGATGATACACCCTTATTTGGCAACGGCTTGAAATTAGATTCGGTCGATGCGACCGAGATTATTGTAATGCTGGACAAGGTTTTTGATATTCAGGTGAGTGAAAGCGACAATCCGTCTTATATGCGTAGCATTAACAGCCTTGCTTCTTTTGTGATAACGAAACGTCAGGCTTAAATTCGGTTAACTATTTTATAAGGACTGCTATGAAATCGCTGCATGACTTACATCTGGCCGGCAAGGCTAAAATGGGCATTTTTAATAATCATCTGATTCCTGCTGCTTATCACGAACCTGCTATCGAGTATAAAGCGGTAAGAGAGAATGCCCTGCTGGTTGATTACTCTCACATGTCGATAGTAAGCGTGATGGGTGATGATGCATGGGCTTTAGTTAACCATCTGGCCTCGGCTGATGTCTCCATTATTCGCGATGAACAAGGGCTTTATTCCCTGGTGCTTAATGAGGATGGCACTATTAAAGGTGATATCTATATTTTATGTACCCCTGACGGTTACTACATCTTGTCAGAAAATCTCTCGGCCTCCGACATAACCAACTCTCTTAATAACCTTTTGCAACATGCTGAATATCTCGAGATCTCCGAAAGGCCTGCTATCAAGTCAATGACAGAGGAAGCATGGGGGGCACTGATGGTTGAAGGCCCTTATTCCTGGGAGTTGCTGGCTGAAGTTTATGGCTTCGATATTATCGGCTTACCCTACCATGAATATATTAATCAGGACGGTGAGCTAATCATTTTTCGCTGCGGCAAGCATGGTGAATTTGGTTACCTGTTAATTGGCCCGCAACCTACACTCGTTGATGCATGGTCAACACTTGTTGATAGAGGTGAAAGGTATCATTTAAAAACCGGTGGTCTTGATTATCAGCGCACTGTACGCATTGAGAATATGTGTTGGGATGAAAATATCTATAGTGAGTTCAGCCGTCATCCGGTTGAGTTGCAGATGCAGTGGGCAGTGCAATACGACAAGGAGGGGTTTATCGGCAAAGAGGCTGCTGCCGAACATTCCCTGGAGCCTGCAAAACGTAAAATCGTTGGTATCTGTCCGCTGACTGAGAGCGCCGTGATCTCCTCCAACGACAAAGTGTTGGTCGATGAACAGCAGGTCGGCGTCATCGTTAAGTCTGCCTGTTCTCCCGCGCTGGGCACTTCAATTGCCCTTGCGCTGCTCGATCATGATTACGCCTGGTCAGATATTTCAGGTTTCACTATCGAAACCGCTGCAGCGAAGATCCCGGCGAAAACACAGAATCTTCCCTTTCTTTATAACTTAAGTTTGTTGGTCCGCCCGACAGAGCATAGCTATGTCGATGCCACGAAGGCACGACACGCTTAATCGTCCGCAACGTCAGCCATCAGTAAACGCGCGAGCTGGCGTTGTTACCCGCATCGAACCAGGCAGTCTGTTCTCACTGCCGCTGCAGGGAAGCATGATGAAGATTAATAGAAAAAGAGTCGTTATTACCGGGATGGGCATCCTCTCGTCTCTGGCAGAAAACCTTCAGGATTTCAAATGCGCACTTCTTAATAAGAAATGTGGCGTGACGGATAGCCAACGTTTTGAAACCTGGTTCGAAAATGCCCGGGCAGCTGAAGTGTTGCACGACATCCAATGCCCTGAACTGGCAGACGAAATTGTACAGTCATTAGATAACGCTGCACTCTGGGCCTATAAAGTGGGCAAAGATGCATTAAATCAGGCGGGCCTCATCACAAACTCATCTGCTCTTGAAGAGACGGGACTAATTGTAGGTGTCTCCTCTGCGGGGACGGAAGCCTTCCTGCCGCTATTTGAACAGCGCATTGAAGACTTTTCCCTGCGTAAGGCCGTTTATGCTGGCGGGTTCGCCTCATGCTGCTCAAGTGTATCAACGCTGCTTGGTCTAAAAGGCGGGGTGGAACTGGTGGCAACCGCCTGCACCGCCAGCCCTAATGCCATCGGTATAGCGTACGATTATCTGCAAAACGGGAAGAGCAAAACCATGCTCGCCGTGGGAACGGAACCGATCTATTTGCCGACCTTCGCCGGTTTCTATGCCCTTAACGTTATGCATCCCGATGTCTGCACACCTTTCTCTGGCCAACCGGGCATGTCAATTGGCGAAGGTGCAGGGGCGTTAGTGCTGGAAGAGTACGAACATGCCATAGCGCGCGGGGCTACTATCTATGGCGAAATCCTCTCTTATGCCACCTCCTGCGATGCCTACCATGAGACCGGACCTGACCCGCGAGCTAATGGGGCGGTGCAGGTTATGCTCAAAGCGATGGAGAACGCAGGCGTTACTCCTGACCAGATTGATTACGTCAACGCGCACGGTACCGGAACGGAAGCCAACGACCGGATCGAGACCATGGCGATGAACAAGGTCTTCACTAATCGCAAGGATTTGCTTGTCAGCTCAACAAAATCCTATTTTGGACATAACATCGGCGCAGCCGGCATCGTTGAGTTAATCGCCTGTCTGGTCACGCTACCTGACAATATCGTTTTGCCTACGCTCAACTTCTCTCTCCCGCGTCCGAATTGCGATCTTGATTACGTTGCAAATGAGTTCAGAGAGAAACAGGTTAATCTTTTTTTGAAAAACAACTATGCGTTTGGCGGTAATAACTGCTGCATGGTTATCAGTACCCGACCGGGAACAGTCCCTGTAACTAACTATCCCCCCAAACGTGTTGCGATAACCGGCGCTGGCGCCGTTACCGCTATTGGCCACACGGTAAGCGACATTCTGCATAACATTTGGCAGGGCAGCGCCACCGGAACCCTGGGCGACGTGATATTCCCACAGGACACATTGGCAGAGGCGCGTGAGCTATTAGCGGTTCTGGAGAAAACCGACCAGTTGAGGAACCTCTTTGGCAGTGAGCACGCCGTGGGTGCGGGAAGGCTGCCGGAAGAGGAGGCACATTTTAAAACATTCCAGGTGAGCAATCTGGAACCCCGCAAATATCTGCGCCGCTTTGATTCTCGTAAAGCCACTCGTGGCGGAACCTTCGCGCTGGTAGCACTCTCTGAGGCGTTGAACAGCGGTAAACGCAAAATTAAGCGCGACGGCGAAAACCTCGGCATGGTGATGGGGATGTCACGCGGACCGCAGGAGACAACCTATAAATATTTGCAAAGCCTGAAACCCGATCCGCGCAAAGTTCGTACTTCGGAATTTCCCGGTTCGCTAATGAACGCAATTGCCACTTTTTGTGGCATCTCCGAAGGGATCAAAGGCTACACCACGACGCTGGCAACCGGTGAAAATGCCGCGCTTGGCGCACTGACCTATGGTTATGAACTCGTGCGGCAGAATCTGCAACCACAGGTCATTGTCGGCGGCGCGGATGAGTTTTTTCCCTCAATGGCGCTCTATATGGATGCCGTTACGCAGAAAATCGCCATGATCGCCGACGCGGCCGATTATCAAATTTATAGCGCGAAGGCAAAAGGGTATGTACCCGGCGAAGGTGCCTGCATGCTATTGCTTGAGGATCCGCAGGCTGCTCGCGAGCGCGGTGTTGAAGTACTGGCCGAAATCATTGGCTACGGCAAATCTTGTGATAACAGCTGGTTTGATCCTGCCCAATCAGGCGAAAAATCTGCTGCCATGGTGCTGGCTATTCAACGTGCCCTTGCCGATGCAGGGATAGGGGCTCAAGAGATCGATCTGGTGTGCGGCAGCAGCCATGGCGGGCCTGCGCATTCGCAGGTTGAGATCGACGCCCTTTATGCGGTTTTCCATCAGTCGCACCCGCAGGTGCCGGTTGTTAACTACAACGCTTACTTCGGTTTTGTCGCGTCGTCGGCCGGTCTGTTGAACCTGCTGGTGCTTACCGAGTGCATCAAAACGCAAACCGTACCGGCGATTCCTGGCACCGAGTCCTTCTTCGATGATCGAATGAATTTTGTGCGCCAGCCGCTGAGGCTTGCTGTTCGCCATGCGCTGCTGGTCGGCGCAACAGAGGGCGGCAACTACTACGCGATGGTTATAAAAGGATAGCGCCGTGGAAAATGCAGCTTTGATTTCCGGCTACAGCCTTTCATTACCTTATGCTCATCATCCTGCTCAGTTGATGAATAATCTGCGACAGGGCATCCGCGTTAACACCACGCCGTGGTTTGCCAGTGAAGAGGAGGCAATCAAATGCGGATTTAAACGTAATGTCAGCGTGGCCAGGCTTAATGCAATGAAGGAGTCTGATCTTGACCTGATCTACCGCTTAATCGAAGAGGCACTGGCGCAGGCAGCCTTACCCCCTGCCGCGTTGGCAGGGGATTCTGTCCGAGTCTATGTGACTGGCCTCGGGACGCGAGTCGATGCGATGGATTACAAATCCTTTTACGACAAAAACGATACTGAAGACGTTGCGCTTTCCGCATCGATAAAAAATCTGCATGTCAGAAATATGTCCCAGGATTATCTGGCTTTCAAACTGGCAGAAAAATACCGCCTGCAAATTCTGCCCGCCGCGATGAACTGCACCAGTAATTCCGCGTTGACGGCCCTTCATTTGGGTTGTCATGCAATTGAGAGCGGTGGCCTTGATCTGGTTTGCGTTATTAATTGTTCGAAAATTAATACCCAGGATATCTGGTTCCTGGAAAACCAGTCGATGCTGGCAAGCAGAGTAGTGCAACCGTTTGGTAAAAACAGTCAGGCGGTCTTATTTGCAGAAGGTTTTTCGGTGATGATACTGGAGCGCCATGGATACCGTGGCGGTCAGAAGCGAAAGAACTCTGTCCGGTTAAAATCAAATTACATCCAGACCAGTGCCGGGCGTAGCCACGATGCTGGCTGGCTCAGTTCTAATCTATTAAAAGTGATGCGCAGTGTATTGAGTGAAGCAGCGGTGACAGCGGATCAACTCTGCGCCATTATTCCGCACGGCAATGGATCTTCGACCAGCGATAAATCGGAGGCGAAAGCGATTTCAATGCTGGTGGGCGAGCAGACGATACCGGTCCTGGCCTACAAAGGGATGCTGGGGTATACCGCTACTGGCTCCGGTCTTATCGATCTCATTATCGGTGCAGAGGCTTTACGAGCGGGAGAGTTAATTCCGGCAGTGGCGAATGATGAAATAAGTGATGAAATATCTCATCAGCTATTAATTAATCAGCCAGTGCTGCCCCATCAAAAATCACATCTGTTAAAAACCGGTCTCGGCGTGGATGGCTCCATTATCGGCGTTGTCCTCTCTCTCTTCGCGAAAGGGGAGGCAAGGCTATGAGCGATGCAATGTTTCTCAATGCCTTTACGATGACCGAGCCGGAAGATGATTTTTATATTTACTCCCCCGGGTGGTTGAACGTCTGGGAATCCCATCTCTACAACCAGTCTTTGAAAGCAACGGCTAAGCGTGGCTGGGGTTTTAAACGCTTCGGTACCAGCAAAGCGGTCTATGCACGAGAAATGGTGCGTAAACCGGACTATATCCACTATATCGAAGCGCTTGAGCAGGCAGCGGAAAGTGCATTACAGAGCCTGGGCGCAAAAGAGCGGATGCTGTTATTAAAATCACGTACCGCGTTTATCTACGTTGATGCGTGGGGCGAGAGTGCAATTTTTGAAAATTTAAGCAGCGCATTGCACACCTCCACCATCGACACCTTGCCGAAAAATCTCCTGAAGAAATTCGCCATCAAAGATGTCAGTTGCAAAATGCGCGGCGAGAAATTATCGCTGATCGCCGCGATGCGCTGGGCGCAGGATTATCTTCGCTGGAATATGTTTGATTTTGTGGTGGTCTGCGCGGCCTGGCGTGCGATACCGCTGCTGGTCTTCTCCGAGGCAACATTAACGGGTGAGGGCGGAAATAAAAGGGCGCAGAAAAAAAGCGGCATTCACCTCTGCGTTGAGCGTGCCGGCTGCTTTATTTTTAGCCGTCGCGCAGGGGGCATCAACATTCGCTGCGGAAATTACCATAGCTGGCAGGATGGCGCACAAACTCAGCGTGAACTCTACGAGAATGCGAGCGATATCGATCTGTTTGCGCAGGCCGGACCGATGACGAATCCCAGGACGCCTGAACAGGGGGTAAACGTCATTGATCTTAGCGCGACTTTTGGTACCAGCGGCTGTTTAACCCCCGCTCTGAGCTGGCAGTTCCTGCGACAAAACGCGCCTCGCGGGACAAAAATACGCACTATCGTAAAGGACAGTTTCGGTGGTAGCGCCTGGTTCGACAGCTGGCTCGAAATGGAAAAGGAAGGCGCATGAAAAACAGCGTAAAAGCTCTGCCTGCCATTGTTCTCAGTGATATCTCAAAACAATTTGGCACAGGTGAAAGTCAGGTTAAGGCATTGAAAAGCGTGAGCCTTGAGATTGCGAAAGGGGAATTTATCGCGCTGTGCGGCCCTTCCGGAAGTGGCAAAAGTACGCTGCTTAATATCCTCTCGGGAATTGATCAACCGAGCGCAGGACAGGTTATTTTTTTAAATCATCTGCTCAACGGCCTTCCTGAAAAGGAGATGGCCGCGATTCGTGGTCAACATCTCGGCTTTATCTTCCAGTTCTTCAATCTGATCCCGGTACTGAACGTGCTGGATAATATTTTTTATCCGCTGGTTCTCAACGGCTATTGCGATAGAAAAGAGGCGAAAGCGCGTGCACTACATGCGCTCGACAGCGTCGGCCTCGCACAGCTTGCACGTCGAAAACCCGGTCAATTATCCGGTGGTCAGCAGCAACGTGTGGCGATTGCCCGCGCGCTTGCGCATCAGCCTGGCGTTGTTGTCGCCGATGAACCGACGGGCAATCTGGATTTAGCCACCGGCGAGGCGATCATGGATTTGTTGTTAAACATTAATCAGCAAACACAAACCACCTTTATTGTTTCCACGCATTCCACCCAGCTCAAGGATCGGGCAAAGCGGGTTATTGAAATCACGGATGGAGAATTAACTTATGATTCGGCCCGGTAAACGGTATCGACTTAGGAGTGTAATCATTGTTTTATCGCTGGTGGTCAATGGGGCATTTGCCGCGCCAGCGTCTGAAGCTGAGAAAATAATAGCGCAGGGTTTTCCAGCACAACAAAATGCGCTGATCGAAACCACCTCCGCATTATGGAATGAATATCGTCGTGAACACCATGTCGCCTCGCTGATCTTTTACGCCTACGGCGTACTACAACAGGCAAAACACTATGCTGCGATAAATGACTTTATCCACGCCGCAGAGTATGCAAAAACCGGTTTTTTCTTTCTCGATGAAGCGGTGGAGTCAAACGACGATAATCTGCGATTGCACTATTTACGTGCGCGTATTGATGCTTACTTACCTGAAAAAAACGGCCGGTGCATCATCGCTCTGCATGACACCGAACGCCTGGAGAATGCAACAGACTTATTTGATGAGAATATGCTCATCTCCATTCGTTATATGCGCTACCGCGCGCTCATAGATTGCGGGCGAACGCACGATGCCGCGATTCTGTTAAACGATTTAAGGAAGTTGGGAACGCGCGTGGAGAAATATACTCTCTTAGCGCCTGGCACCGCGCCAGAGTGGGATCTGCAGGAATTGACGCAGGTCGTTATGCCACTATTAAAAGAGAAGTAAAGGAATACACCATGTCATTTATTAATCTGGCGATGAGCGCTATCCTACTTTTTATTGTTTTTTGTTTACTCTTCCGCTTCAAAGATGCGCAGTTTGCTTTAGTAAATATTTTTCGCCATCGGCGGCGCACCTTATCAACACTGGCCGCAATAATGCTTGGCGGTGTCGCCATTTTTCTTTATGGCGGTTTTATTCAGTACTCCTTCTGGATTTTGAAAGAGCAAACCATTCGTACCAATATTGGTCATGTGCAAATTTATAATCCAGCCTATTTTGAGAGTGCAAAGAGGAGCCAGAGCTTAATTAAAAATTATGCTGCGTTAAAGCAAACCATTCTTGCCCAGCCAGAGTTATCGGCTGATATTTCGACGATTTCAGGCCAACTTGAGTTTACTGGCGTGGCCTCACAATATGAAAACGAAACCACCAGTTACTTCTCCGGCCTTGGCGTCGAACCTTTAGCCGCATTAAAGCTTGGCTCATTCGATAAGTTGATCAGTGGTAGCGATTTATCACGTGTAAAAACGGACGAAGTGACCGCTGGAAGCGGTCTGGCCAAAACCCTTAACGCCGCGTATGGCGACTGGCTGGATATCATGGTGGTGAATACCCAGGGAGGCCAGGGGGCTATCTCTTTAAAAGTACGAGGTCTTTTTACCTCTGGCATCAAAGATTACGATGATACGGCAATAAAGATGCCGTTAACGACAGCGCAGCGCCTGATGGGAACTGAGGGCGTCAGTAAGGTTTTGATTCTGCTCAATACAGAAAACGTCTCAGGCTTTGCGGTTAAACTTCGGCATTTTATTGCCCAACATCATTTACCGTTGATCGTAAAAGAGTGGAATAGCGTCTCGCCCTTTTATCAGCAGGTCGAAGATCTTCTGTCCGGGATTTACTTCTTTATTAAACTTCTTGTTGCAGTAGTCGTTATTTTTATGATCGGTAACTCGCTTACCATGAATATCGTTGAGCGTACCCGGGAAATTACCACTTTACGCGCTATCGGGCTAAGGCCATGGCATGTTACGCGGCTATTCATTCTTGAAGGGATATTTATTGGCATTATTGGCGCAGCAGGAAGCCTGGCGATAGGATTTGCCCTTGCCTGGCTTATTAATGTGAAAGGTATTGCGATGCCGCCCTCACCGGGACAGTCGCAGGGGTATACCGCATTTATTAAAACCACGGATGTGAATACGGTCTGGTTTACCTTTTTCTTACCGGTTATTACCGCGACTTTCGCTTCCCTGCGCCCTTCATTACGCGCAGCGAAACTGAACCTGGCCGATGCTTTTAAATTTTCATAAAACAGGACAGCTTATGAATATTTTCTCTCTATGTTTTATCGCGCTGGCGATAATCCCTGTGGTCTGCAATGCGACGCCGGCGCAGGATATTATCCGCCGGGCTGACGAAATACGCTCCCCTAATCAACCGTTTCGCTATACCGTCACGGTGCGTGAATATAAAGAAAAGGCTGGTGAGGCGGTCAATACACAGGTTTTCGATGTGTCGATGCGCTTTATGAAACCCGAAAATGGCCAGCCTGCGGCTGCAAGATCCCTTGTGCGTTTTATCTATCCTGCCAGAGATAAAGGCAAAATTATGCTCTCGGATTGGTATGACTTATGGTTTTACTCCCCGGAGTTACGTCGTCCAATGCCTGTTTCGCCTGAGCAGCGCTTAGTCGGGCAGATCGCGAATAGCGATGTCATTGTTACCAATTTCGATTACGCCTATAACGCTCAACTCACTGGCGAAACGGCCTGTGGAAAGCGTCTCTGTTATCGACTCTCCCTTGAACGTAAAACCGCCGCGGCAACCTATCCCAAAATTATCTATCTGGTCGAGAAAGAGAGCTTCCGTCCTTATACTGCCTCCTTTTATTCCCAGGATGAGAAATTACTTAAGGAGGTGAGTTATCTGGATTACCAGACCGTGCTCGGAGAAGCGCGGCCGATGAAAATCATTGTGCATGATGCACGCCACCACAAAGGATTTACCGTTATGGAATATAGCGACGTCAGACTTGAGTCTTTGCCTGAATTTAACTTTACCAGGGAAGCTATCCAGCGGGGTGTCAGGTGAAAACGCTCATTAATACTCTGCTTATTCCTTTGTCATTACTTACCTCTTTCTCGCAGGCGTCCTGTCTCTCAGGCGATGAGGTGGCCGCAAATAGCGAAACCGCGCTGATGCTGCAAACCTCTTATATAAAGCGAACCGCTTCGCCGTGGAGCACCGCTGGAGAAAGAGCTTATACACCGACAAATGTTTTTCAGGATGCCGGGATAAAATTCAGCAGCAAGTGTGCGGTCATTGAAAACCGTCTGGATATTGATTTTTCCCTCTATGGCCTTGCTTATTATGCATGGCATCTGCCCGGCTCGTTTGAAGAGGATCAGCAGCGATCGCGTGTGCTGCTCAACAGGTTACAACTCAATTACACTCTCTCAGACCGGCTTCGCCTGGAGGCCGGGAAGTTAACGGCAACGCCGGGGCTCTTTTTTCTCAAATCGCCCGCAGCCCTGATGAGCAACTATTACGCAGGCTTTAAAAGCACCCGTATTTACGATCCCGCCATGCGGTCAAACTATAGCGAATCGTCATGGGGGGCGCGGTTAGTTGATAACCATCGCGATTACAGCCTGGCATTTACGGTTGCGCCGCAGTTGGCAACCATTAACCAGCGGTATGAAACATCCAGCCATTGGTCAGCAAACCGGCGCGGCAACGCTCAGGCGCGGTATCTCTTAAGTTATACCGACTATCGCCTGGCGAACCACACGCCTGCTATTAGCCTGCTGCTGGGCGACAAGCATTCTCTCGCGCTCTCGGACAGCTTCAGTTATACACCAGCGCTTACTTTTAACGGTGAGGTGGCGTTGCACAACGCTCAGCAATGGCGCCATTTTTCGCCTGAACGTGCCGCAGAGGTCGTTGATTATCAATTTCCCTCTTCGCTTTATCGTGCAGAGCGCAAGGCGGGAGTTGAAGTGGCTTTAGGCGCGCAATACACCACCCGCGACTTCGCTGTGCTGGGGCTTGAATACTACTTCCAGAGTGAAGGCTATTCAGAGAATGAATGGCAACAGCAGGTGGAGTTTTCACGTTATCTGAACAGAGCATCGCAGTCGGCGTTATTAGACCAAATCTTTGATGCATACAAATATCTGATGGGAGCGGAAATAGGGAATGCCGCCAACAGAGGAGAGCTGCAGGGAAAACACTATTTGAGCGCTTATGGCAGTTTTCGTAGCGAGAAGGACATAACGCTCCAGCCCTATATCACGATGAATATGCGTGATAACAGCTCTCTGCTTGGTATACACGTTTCGACGCCTGTAGCGGCCTTTGACGATAGCCTTAATCTCTATGCGGGCGGCTGGGCCGGGCTCGGTAAGCAGGATACGGAATTCGCTTTTTTTGGCAAAACCGTCGGATTTTATCTGGGGCTTAACTATCTCTTATAAGGACATGAAAGATGAGTGAATATAAAACAGAAAAACCGCTCGTATTACTGTTCGCCGGGCAGGGAAATCCGGCAATCGGCATGGGGGCTGACTTATGGGATCTCACTTCGGTAACCAGACATATTTGGGATTGCGCCAGCGATGTATCGGGGATTGATATTCGCCGTCTGTGCCTGAAAGGCCCGATGAACCGGCTGATTCAGACTACGGTGCAGCAGCTGGCGGTGACGGCCATTAATGTCTCGCTTTATAGCCTATGCCAGCCAAAAATGGATCCCTGTACGATAGTGGGTTCCTGCGGGCATAGCGTCGGTGAATATAGCGCCCTCTATGCCGCAGGTGCGCTCTCCCTGGAGAGTCTGTTTGAAGTGATCCACTTTCGCGCGAAGGTTATGCATGACATCAGCCGTCTGCATAAAGGCGAGATGGCGGCGGTGAAAGGTATTGATATTCTGCGCCTGCGCGAACTGATCGACCATGCCGGGCTAATTGTTGATATCAGCTGTGATAACAGCCCTAAGCAGCAGGTCATTGGCGGGGCTAGCGCACCGCTACGTGATTTTTCTCGTCTGTTGCTGGAGAACGGATTCGAACCGGTCAAACTCGGTGTTAGCGGCGCGTGGCATACGCGTTTGATGACAGAAGGCGTTGCCTTGATGCGGGACTATCTCGCCGGGGTAGAAGTTACGCCACCGCGCCATGCGGTGGTAATGAATGTTTCCGGCAAGGCAGAGTATGATCCTGAGCAGATCAAAGAAAATCTCGCGCTCCATTTGACTCACACCGTTAAATGGCGTCACGCAATCGAGGGGTGGCTTATTCATAAGCCGGGCGTGCAGTTTGTTGAGATCAGCAATAAAGCTTACCTCGCACAGATGCTCACTGACTTTATCGGTTTTACGCCCGCGATGTCCCGGCACTGTAAAACGCTTTTATCAGCGTGAGGACACCCTCGTGATACCTGATTACCTGACTTTTATTCGCCACCAGGACAAAAAAATCCTGCCGCTGCTCTGCATCATTCTCTATCTGCTGCTGGGGCTATACTGGAAAAACGCGGCGTTTAACCTGACATCACAGGATACGCTGATGATCAGTGCGATCCTTGGGCTGGTGATGTTTCATTTTATCTGGGAACTACAAGCCTACTGGACGTATAAATGCGTGATTAAAAATATCGATCTCTCCTTCTTCATTGGCAAAAAAGCGGGGCGACTGGAAAGGGCGCTGTCGCGACCGGCGATCGCCAGCCTGCTGAGCGGAGCGCTCTTTTGGCTTATCACGCAGGCGGCGCTTTTGTTTTTTACGCCAGAGCAGGTGTTGCCTCTGCTGGCTGCGCTATCGCCGCTCTTTCTCTATGTTGTGTTTCGTTTTATCCGCAGCACTTATATCAAGCTGATCGGGCAAGAGGTGAATGAAACGCTGCGATTTAAGCATCTTCACCGTTATGTTGCCCGCTACCTGATGATTAGCCTGGGCGTAAGCCTGTTAACCATTGTGCCGCTTAAAAAGCAGCCTGAATTCTCCCTCGAACAGGGGCTGTTCTTTGCGCCGCTCATGGTCGCGATGCTGGTGCTCTGCGGGATTGTGCTGGCGATGAATCTGCTTTTTGTACGGCTATCGAGGCGCTATATCTTTCTCGGACGCCTCTTTATGCGCGAAATTGACTTCTATTTCGCCAGCCCGTTACCGCGGTTCATCAATACGGGTACACCTTTCTGGCTGCGGATTCTGGGCTTACTGTTGATTGAAGTGTTCTGGATCGCCCTGACCAGCTTATTACTCGATTTCTCGGGCCTGGCTATCCTCTTCGAAGCCTATTTTCTGCTGTGTTTGTTGCCGTGCCTCGCGTTTATCTTCCTGCATATTTACAGGCTGTGGCACAACGATTTTCTGATGGCGTGTGATATGTGTTTTCGCTGGGACGAGATCAACAAGCAGTCGCAGCTCTGGTAGTGCATGTCCGTCTGTAGTGGTTACACACTGCAGACGGACATTGCCAGTTTAAGGAGAGAGAGTAGGGGATGAAAGGTGAGCATGCTCCAGCAAATTATCTTTGATCAGCAGAAGATCGCTGATCTTTTTTCCGCCCATCTTTTTGCATGCTTTATTTCGATAGGCATAGACCCGTTTTGGTGAAATAGAGAGCAGCTTGGCAATAAGGTGAATATTTTTCCCCTTTAGCGATTCATTCAACACGATCCTTTCAATATCGCTGAGGACGTTTTCTTTATGCGTGGCCTCTTTCCTGAGTTTGGCGAGTTTTTTAATCGCGTGGCTAATCTCATTTAGCGAGTCCTGGGCTTTAAGCACTATATCGGCTTCGTCGATCAAAATATTTCGCGTTGTGCCAGAAATAACGAGCAGCTTGCACACTTTATTGAGCGGGGAAATAGCTTTAGCATAAGCCATGTTCTTTTTATCGAGGTGGAGAATAACAACGTCGTCCAGAGTAAGTTCGGTGAGTAATTGCGGGTTGAATTGTTGCGCTTCTATTGTCCAGCCTCTTGCATTAGCCAATGAAATCATTCCGTTCTGAAAATATACATCGTCGCTTATTGTATAGATCTTCATATGATTAATTACCATATAGAATAATGCCTGGGAGAGTGTTTCTGATTGTAAATTGCTGCTGCGAGAAGCCGTAATTAAATAGTCTTAAATAAGATCTTAACGCTCAGCCCAGGTTATTATTCCAGGTTGTGATAGCAATTGAACGGGCTATACTCTATTTCGGTACGTTTCTACTATTGCCTTCTTACATGGTTAAAATGAACTCTAACACGCTGTTTTACCATGTGATTTGTAAATCGTGAGCGAGGACCGCCCGGACGCTAACAGAGGGAATATATGGGCGGTGCCACGGTAATTCTGGCCCTGTCGATCTGCGTCGATGGACGTTTGTTTGCAACATCCTGAACGTAAGATGTGTTAACTACCGTAAGGGTCTGAATGATGGAAACTTATCTTAAATCGATGAAGGGCGAATGGCTCACGCTATTAGAAAAGACCGATCAGCATATTCGCCGTCTCACCGCTGAGGTGGCTTACACCCACGCCCACGATCTCAGTGAAACCTTCTACCGCATCGTACTAACCGATCCCCATGCCCGTGAATTTCTCTCTAATGCCCAGGTTGAAATACATCTTAAATCCGCGCTGGAGCGCTGGATAAAAGAGGTATTAGCCTGCACACCGGATGATATCGAGCACCTGATTCAGCAGCAGCATACGGTTGCCGAAGTGCATGCGCGTATAGGAATCTCCGTTGAGCTGGTCGAGATGGGCTTTCGCGTGCTTAAGAAGCTCTTCTATCCGGTGATTATTGAAAGTGAGTTTACCGCAGAAGAGAAATTGCAGGTCTATCACCATGCGATTAACAGCATCGATCTGGCAATGGAAGTGATGTCACGAGCCTTCTCTTTCAGCGAGCATAACTCAGCAAAAGAGGATGAAAATTACCGTATCTTCTCGCTGATGGAGAATGCAGAAGAGGAGAAAGAGCGGCAAACCGCGGCGCTACTCAGCTGGGAGATAGATCTGATTTATAAAATTATTATGGATGCCGACTTAGGTAATACGCTTTCCGTCAGCCAGTCCGATTTCGGTTTATGGTTTAACCACAAAGGACGCCACTATTTTAGTGGGATTGCGGAGGTTGGCCATATTTCCCGCCTTCTGCAAGAGCTTGATGAAATATTTCGCTCTACCCGGGCGACACCCCGCTCATTAAGCAACCGCGCGCTGCGCGTCAGCTTTCTTATTTCCGTAAGAAAAAATGTGGTGCAAATAATCACATTATTGCGGGAGCTCTTTGAAGAGGTTTCCCGTCACGAAGTAGGTATGGATGTTTTAACGAAGCTACTTAACCGTCGATTTATGCCAACCATTTTCAAGCGCGAAATTTCCCATGCGCAAAGAGCCTCTACACCGCTGTCAGTATTAATCATTGATGTCGATAAATTTAAACAAATAAATGATAGCTGGGGACATCCGATGGGAGATGAGATCCTGCGTAAAGTCTCCAGTGCGTTTTATGACAACGTGCGCAGCAGTGATTATGTATTTCGTTATGGCGGCGATGAATTTGTCATCCTGTTAACTGAAGCGACCGAGTTTGATACCCATCGAATTGCCGAACGTATCCGTTCTCGTGTCGAAAAGACCATCATTAAAACGCCTGAGGGTGAGCGGGTACCGATTTCCCTCTCTATTGGAGCTGCCATGTTCGATGGACACCCCGATTACGAGCGCTTTATCCAGCGGGCTGATGAAGCGCTCTATATTGCCAAAGAGCGCGGCCGCAACTGTGTCCATATCTGGCAAGGCGCAGAGTAAGTAAATTAAACGGGAGGAAAGAGCGCGAAGGAGGCGCGCATTTCATTGGCCTCTTCCCGCGGGCTGCGGCCAAACAGGCGGCGAAACTCGCGGTTAAACTGTGAAGGGCTCTCATAACCGACGTGAAAAGCCGCACCCGCAGCGGTTGCGTTATCGCGAATCATTAACAAGCGCGCCTGATTAAGCCGCACAGACTTGATGTACTGCAGCGGTGAGGTGCTGGTGACGGATTTAAAATGTTTATGAAACGCGGGCACGCTAAGGCCTGCATCCTTTGCCAGCGTCGGAATATGCAGCGGCTCGGTAAAGTGTGTATGGATACGCTGCAACGCTTTAGCAATCGCTGCAAACTGCCCCTGATTAACCAGCGCCGCACGCAGCGCATCGCCACGTTCGCCCATCAGTACACGGTAATACAACTCCCGCACTAACTGCGGCCCCAGCACCTGCGCCTCCTGCTTTGACGAGAGCGCTTTCAGTAATCGCACTGCCGTATCGGCAAGATCCGCTTCGAGCGGCGTTGACATAATGCCTTCCGGCGCCGCCTCTGCGCGACCGGGCGGAAGATCCAGCGACAGCATCAATTCAGAGAGCACCGTCATATCAAGATCCACCGTTAACGCCAGCAGCGGCTTCTCAGGGCTGGCGTCCGTTTCCGTCGAGAAGGGGAGCGGCACCGATAACACCAGGTAGTGCTGTTTATCGTAGTGATAAACGCGATTCGCCAGATAACCGCGCTTCTGCCCCTGGCAGACGATCACAATGGAGGGTTTATAAACCACCGGCGTGCGCGCCAGCGGGCGGTCTGAGCGCATAAAGCAGACGCTCTCCAGCGCCGAGCGTGTACAGCCTTCGTGCGGTGCAAGCGCCCGCAGCAGCGCCACCATCTCCTCCATCATTGTTCCTCACAAGTATTGATATTTGAGCAAGCATTGTGCCGATTCACGCGCAACAAGTGAACAACGTGAAGAGAAACAGGCAATCATGGGATAAGAATGCGCCTGTTTTGCGAGTCGCGCGCTGGTTAACCTGCTTGCGTCACTTAATACAGGAGAAGAGAGATGAGTAATCGCAAAATTATTTTGCTCACTGGCGCAAGCAGTGGGATCGGTGAAGCCACCGCACGTCGCCTGGTGCAGGCGGGTCATCAGCTGGTTATTGGCGCGCGCCGCATTGAGCGTTTGCAGGCTCTGCGTGATGAACTGGGTAGTATCGACTGTTTAGCCATTGACGTAACCCAGGCGGAAGATCTGGCACAGATGGCGCAATTTGCGCTCCAGCAATATGGCCGCATCGATGTCCTGATCAATAACGCTGGCGTAATGCCGCTCTCACCGCTGGCGGCGTTGAAAATGGAGGAGTGGCGTCAGACTATCGACGTCAACGTTCACGGTGTGCTGAACGGCATCGCGGCGGTGCTGCCGACCATGCAGCAGCAGCGGGCAGGGCAGATCATCAACGTGGCTTCTATTGGCGCGCATGCGGTCTTTCCGCTCTCTGCCGTTTATTGCGCCAGCAAGTTTGCCGTTCGCGCCATTTCCGACGGGCTGCGCCAGGAGAGCGACTGCATCCGCGTCACGGTAGTCAGCCCGGGGGTGGTCGCTTCTGAACTGGCCGATCATATTACCGATCCCAGCGCGAAAGCGTCGATGGAGGGCTTTCGCCGTATCGCGTTACCCGCGGAGGCGATTGCGGATGCCATTGCGTGGTCCATTGATCAGCCGGACAGCGTCGATGTCAGCGAGATCATTGTGCGCCATACCCAAAGCCCTTACTGAGATCTGCGCCGTTACAAGGAGCCGTTCGCGGCTCCTTTTTTTGTGATCCAGGACGGCTGATGTGATTAAAGCGCGGTTGCCTGCATCCACCCGCTGTGCGGTTGTGTCACACTTGCCTCATCGTGTTGAGATACAAGGACAAGGGATGAAACGTTTATTCTGGTCAGCCGCCATCGCCGCGGCCGTGGCATTACCCAGCGCGATGGCGCAACAAACGACACCGGAGGGCTACAGCCTGCAACAGGTGGTGATTGTCAGCCGTCACGGTATTCGCGCACCGCTGGCAAATAACGGCAGTGCGCTGGCGCAGGCCACCGCCAAACCGTGGCCAACCTGGAAAGTGGCAGGCGGGGAGTTAACGGATCGCGGTGCGCTGGTGGAGATCTTTTTTGCCCACCAGATGCGTAAGTGGATGACCCACGAAAAAGTGCTCTCTACCGAACAGTGCCCGACAAAGAAACAGTTTTTCGCCTGGGCAAACAGCCTGCCGCGCACCCACGACACCGCACAATTCTTTGTCAGTAACGTCTTTATTGCCTGCGATGTGCCGATCTTCCATCAGCGCAAAATGGGTGAAATGGACCCGCTGTTTAACCCGGTTATCACCGAAGATAGCGACGATTTTCGCCAGAAAGCGGTCGAAGCAATGGAGGCTAGCCGCCAGCGTGTCGATCTGACTGAGAGCTATAAGCTGCTGGAGCAGATTGTCGATTATCCGGCTTCGCCGGCTTGCAAAGCGAAAAGCGACAAACCCTGCACCCTCAGTGATGGAAAGGATACCTTCCGCGCCGATTACCGACTGGAGCCCTCCGTGAGCGGGCCGCTAAAAACGGCAAATGCGCTGGTGGATGCATTTACCCTGCAATATTACGAAGGCTTCCCGCAGGATGAAGTCGCCTTTGGCGGAATTAAAAGCGACAAGCAGTGGCAACTGCTGGAGAAGCTGAAAAACAGCTATCAGTCCATTCTTTTTACCACGCCAGAGGTGGCGCGCAATGTGGCAAAACCGCTGCTCAATTACCTCGATCAACAGCTGGTGGAGAAGCCCGCCGCTGCGCCGAAAGTGACGTTGCTGGTTGGTCATGACTCCAATATCGCCTCGCTGCTGGCGGCGCTGGATGCCAAACCGTGGCAACTGCCCGGACAGTTCGAGCAGACGCCCATCAGCGGCAAAGTGGTGTTCCAGCGCTGGCATGACGGGAAGAGCAACCGCGATCTGATGAAGATTGAGTATCTCTACTTCACCGCCGAGCAGATGCGTAACGTAGCAAAAATGGGATTTGATTCGCCGGTGCAACGTTACACGCTGGAATTAACGGGCTGCCCGACCGACAGTAACGGATTCTGTCCGATGGCAAAATTCAGTGAAGTGATGCGCAAAGTTGCACAGTAAAAGCAGATACGCTCCCCCAAAAATGGGGGAGCCGAAGCGCTAGACGTTCTGGCGCTCTATGGTCTGTTCACCCCAGAAGAGGGAGTCTTTGTCAGTCTTTTCAAAGGCGCGCATCAACACTTCATCGCTGCCTTCTTCCCAAATCTTCTCGGCGAGAACCTCGTCGTAATCAGCCAGTTCGAAGATCGCCTCGGCGATTTCTGGCGATGTATTACGCAGACTGGCCCATTCACCCACGCGATGAGCTTTTGCTTCCTGAGTTGGCATAAGCGCCTCCTGTTAAAGTTAGCCGTTCAGTTTGACTGCCATGCCGGCAATCGTTGTCGCGCCATAAGGCGTGCTGCCGCAAGATGCGAAATATCAGACAGCTCTTTCGCTGCGTAGCCGATGGGAACAATCATCATCCCATGATGAGCAAGCGTAGTTCAGGATTAGGAAATTGTATGTTCCTGACTGCGCCAGTGCCGCTATTGGCTGTTCCTCATGAAACGTTCACTGCGCAGCGATAAGCTGCGTCCCCTATTAAGGGTATGACGTGATAGCGAGAGTGCAAACCGACACGCGTCATTGCTGATAATTAAGACTATTTCCCCACAGGATTTTATGGTTACGTTTTGACACATTTTTAACCCTGCTAATTTCCCTATACATAAGAATTATTTATTGGTTTCGCTTAAGTCACTTCTGCCGCTCGGCCCCGAAGCTGTTGCAAAATGTTAATGAACATTCGCCGATGGGCCGCGCTCCACTAAGCTTATTCTCACGCGGCGCAGTTAAAGGGTTAGCTTTAACGTCGTGAGGTGAAAGAGTCCTCTTTTACTGAATGCAGAAAGATGTCTGATATTTCACTAACACCGACTGGAGGTGAGAGATGGCAAATCATCGTGGTGGTTCAGGTAACTTCGCTGAAGACCGTGAAAGAGCATCAGCAGCAGGTCGCAAAGGCGGCCAGCAGAGCGGGGGGAACTTTAAAAACGATCCTCAGCGCGCCTCAGAAGCAGGTAAAAAAGGGGGCAAAAACAGTCACGGTAGCCGGAGCAATAACGGCAACAGCTAGCGCGACCTGTCGGTAACCCTGGAGGTTATCGGAAATGCCCGCCGCCGGGGAGACCCGGCGGTTTTTTTTCGCCTCCGCTCGCCCACGCCATCTTCAATCTTCCACCGGATAAAGCTGCTCAGAGGGTCGAGCCAGACGGCGACCTTTGCTATGCTGCAGCCAGGTTAGGGTGATGGAGTAGGTATGGCAATGGAAATGGGTAAACGTACGCGGGCAGTCAGCAAAAAAAGGCAGGCTATTCTCAGCGCGGCGCTG
Organism: Kosakonia sp. CCTCC M2018092; assembly: GCF_003864115.1. Classification (NCBI taxonomy): domain Bacteria; kingdom Pseudomonadati; phylum Pseudomonadota; class Gammaproteobacteria; order Enterobacterales; family Enterobacteriaceae; genus Kosakonia; species Kosakonia sp. CCTCC M2018092. The sequence continues at coordinate 2,965,989 of NZ_CP034225.1, read as the reverse complement.
GAGGTTTTCTCCCGTCTCGGCTTTCACGGCGCGCGCGTAGAGCAGGTGGCCGATCAGGCTGGTGTCTCTAAAACCAATCTCCTCTACTATTTCCCGTCAAAAGAGGCGCTCTACGTCGCCGTGCTGCGTCAACTGCTGGATGTCTGGCTGGCACCGCTCAGAGCGTTTCGTTCCGATTTACAGCCGCTTGCGGCGATCAAAGAGTACATTCGCCTGAAGCTGGAGATCTCGCGCGATCATCCGCAGGCCTCCCGCCTTTTCTGCCATGAAATGTTGCAGGGCGCGCCGCTGCTGAAAGCGGAGCTGACTGGTGATTTGAAAACGCTGGTGGAGGAGAAGTCAGCAATCATTGCCGGCTGGATCGCCAGCGGCAAACTCACTGCCGTCGATCCGCACCATCTGATCTTTATGATCTGGGCGGCCACGCAGCACTATGCCGATTTCGCCACCCAGGTGGAAGCGGTCACCGGCGCGACCCTGCAGGACGAAGCCTTTTTTCAGCGCACCGTCGACAACGTTCAGCGCATGATTATTGAAGGCATCCGCGTGCGTTAATGAGCGGGCGGAAGCGGGCAGCTCATATCGCCCTCTTCGCACTGCAACAGCGAGGCGAGCCACGCTTCGCGTTCACTGGTTTTATCCGCCAGGCACTGGTTTTGCACCATCGGTTGAACACTGCCGCCCTCCGAGCCGGAACTGACAAACGCGCAGTCGTTGTCGCGTACGGCTATCCAGCTTTTCTGCGCTTTTTTCAGTAGTTCAGCCTGCTGCGGCGACGAACGCTTCAGCGCCTCCTGATAAGTCTGGTTAAGCTTTTTGTCCGCGGTCTGATATTGCGCAGCGGTGCAACTATTGAGTTCCCCCTGCGTTGAGGCGTTATCACACTCATCAGCATAGAGCGGTTGGCTGAGCAGCAGCGCGCTCAGCATCAACAAGCATCGTTTCATTGTCTTCCCTTCCTTATCAAATTCATTCAGCAAATTTATTAACACAGCCTTTAAAAAATGTCACTTTGCCATCAGCCATCCTGATGAATGGATTGCTCTATTCGTTTCAGCTCACAAAATTGATATTTTTCTGCGGGCAAGACACCGCAGAATCGGGCGCATAAAAACCTCTTAAAGAGATTTTAGTTAATTAAATGTTAATAATAAGTTTCAATAGGTGCTTTATTTAACAAAATATACGCGCAATCAGGGGCAGACATTTCTTCTTTTAACTTTAATTTAACCAAAAATTATCTTAAAAATAACAATTTTGGGCATGCATCACATTTATGGCATTTTCGCTGTTTTGCCTCTTCCCTTCGTTGTTAATCTCTCACCGCGACTTTCCCTTAAGAAAGGTACAACCATGAAATTCAAACTCGCCCTGATTAGCGCAGCGATGATTTCTGCCAGCATGCTCTCGGGGCAGGCTTTTGCCGCCCAGAAGTATGAGATTGCCGTTGTTGCGAAAGTGACCGGGATCCCGTGGTTTAACCGCATGGAGACCGGCGTCAACGAAGCGGCAAAAAAACTGGATGTCAACGCTTACCAGACCGGGCCATCCACACCCGATCCGGCGCAGCAGGTGAAAGTGATCGAAGATCTGATCGCGAAAAACGTTAACGCTATTATCGTGGTGCCAAACGACGCGAAGGTGCTGGAGCCGGTGCTGAAAAAAGCGCGCGACAAAGGCATTGTGGTGCTGACCCACGAATCCCCGGACCAGCAGATCGGCCAGTGGGATATTGAAACCATCGACAGCGAAAAGTATGCGCAGGCTAACGTCGATGAGCTGGCAAAAGATATGGGCGGTAAGGGCGGTTACGCCATTTACGTCGGCTCGCTGACCGTGCCGCTGCACAACGCCTGGGCTGATTACGCCATCAAATACCAGAAAGAGAAGTACCCGGATATGTTTGAAGTCACCTCGCGTTTGCCGGTGGCAGAGAGCATTGATAAATCCTATGCCACCACCCTTGACCTGATGAAAACCTACCCGGACCTGAAAGGGGTAATTGGTTTCGGATCGCTTGGGCCGATTGGCGCAGGGCAGGCCGTTCAGAAGAAACGCGCGAAGGATAAACTGGCGGTTGTTGGCATCGCGATGCCGGCGCAGGCTGCGCCTTATCTGATGCGCGGCGACATCAAAAAAGCACTGCTGTGGGACCCGCGTGATGCCGGTTACGCACTGGTGACCGTCGCCGACCAGTTGCTGCAAGGAAAAGAAGTGACGTCCGATCTCTCTATCGAGGGGCTGGGCAAAGCCGATGTTGATATGAATAAGAAAGTGATCCGCTTTAATAAGATCCTCGAAGTGACAAAAGAAAACGCTAAAACACTCGGTTTCTGAGCCTTACTGGCCACACCAGGGAACCGGAACGCCGGCCTTTCAGGCCGGCTCTTCCGCCGCAGATTTCATCCTCGCGTCCTTCACGGGCGCTGGCAGAGGTATTGTCGATGACCGACCCCACCGCATTTATCACTCTTGAGAATATCAGCAAGCAATTCCCGGGCGTGCTGGCGCTGGATAAGGTGAATTTAACCCTCAAAAAAGGCGAAGTTCACTGCCTGGCAGGGCAAAACGGCTGCGGGAAAAGCACCATCATCAAAGTGATTTCCGGTGTCTATCACCCGGAAAAAGGCGGCATCATTGAGCTTGATGGCAAGCTCTTTCATCAACTGACGCCGCAGCTCTCCGCCCATTACGGCATTCAGGTGATCTACCAGGATCTCTCCCTGTTTCCCAATTTCAGCGTGGCGGAAAATATCGCCCTGCATCGCTATCTGCCCGGCGGCGACATCTGGGTGCGCCGCGGCGCGATGCGCAAGCAGGCACTGGCCGCGATGGCACGCATCGGCGTGCGCCTCGATCCGGATAAAAAGGTCGAAAAACTCTCCATCGCCGACCGCCAGCTGGTGGCGATCTGCCGCGCGATTGCCGCCGAAGCCCGGCTGGTGATCATGGATGAGCCGACCGCATCGTTAACCCGTCAGGAAGTGAATGGGCTGCTGCGCGTGGTTAATGAACTAAAAGCCGCCGGTATCTGCGTCGTGTTTGTCAGCCACCGCCTCGATGAGGTGATGGAAGTAGCGGATCGCATCAGCGTGATGCGCGACGGCAAGCTGGTCGGCACCTGGCCCGCCAGCGAGCTCGATAGCCACGAACTGGCCTATCTGATGACCGGGCAGCGTTTCCACTACAGCCCGCTGCCGGAAAAACCTCCGGTTGACCAGCCGCCGATGCTGGAGCTGCGCCACTTAAGCCGTAAAGGAAAATACCGCGATATCAATCTGTCGTTGCGCAGCGGCGAGATTGTCTCGATTGTCGGGCTGCTGGGCTCCGGGCGCACCGAACTTTGCATGAGCTTGTTTGGCATGACGAAGCCTGAAGATGGCGAAATCCGCATTAATGATAAGCCGGTAAAAATGCGTAATAACCATGACGCCATTCGCCACGGTATCGGCTATGTTTCGGAAGATCGTTTAACCCAGGGGCTGATTATGGAGCAGTCGATCTATGACAACACCATTGTCACGGTTTTCGACAAACTCCATACCCGCAGCGGCTTGCTCGATCACGCCAAAGCTGGACAGCTGGTAAAGGATCTTATCAGTAACCTGAATATCAAAGTCTCCGACCCGCAACTGCCGGTGAAAACCCTCTCCGGCGGCAATGCCCAGCGTATTGCTATCGCAAAATGGGTCGCCACGCAGCCGCGGATTTTGATCCTCGATTCGCCGACCGTTGGCGTCGATATCGCCAACAAAGAGGGCATCTATCAGATTGCCCGCCAGTTGGCAGAGCAGGGAATGGCAGTATTGATGATTTGTGATGAAATCCCGGAAGCCTATTACAACAGCCACCGCGTGTTGGTGATGCGCCGGGGTGAACTGGTGGCGGAGTTCAATCCGCACCGCTGTAGCGAAGAGGAGATCGCGGAGGTGGTCAATGCGTAACTCGCTCGCCCGCTTGATTGGGCAACATGAGTTCTGGCTTGGCGTGCTGGTGGTTGCGCTGGCGGTCGGTCTGACGATCCGCACCGATGAGTTTTTCACCCTCGGCAATTTAACGGATGTCGCCACCAGTTATGCGATCCTCGGCATTCTGGCCTGTGGGCTGTTTGTGGTGCTGATCTCCGGCGGGATCGACATCTCCTTCCCGGCGATGACGGCGATTGCGCAATACGCGATGGCCAGTTGGGTGATTGCCCACGGCGGCAACTTTGTGGTTGCGCTGGCGTTAGCGATGGCTGTTGGGTTACTGCTCGGCTTGATCAACGGCTTTCTGGTCTACTGGCTGCGCGTACCGGCCATCATCATTACCATTGCCACCCTGAACCTCTTTTACGGTCTGCTGGTCTACGCCACCAAAGGCACCTGGCTGTATGGCTTCCCGGACTGGTTTATGAACGGCATTAGCTGGTTCACCTTTACCGGTGCGGACGGCTATGACTACGGCCTGACCCTGCCGCTGATCTGCCTTGGCGCGACGATTATTTTTACCGCCGTGCTGATGAACTACACCCGTCTGGGGCGGCAAATCTACGCCATGGGCGGCAACCGCGATGCGGCGTCGCGTCTTGGGCTGAACCTGCTGAAGCTGCACTTCTATGTTTATGGCTATATGGGCATCCTGGCGGGTGTTGCGGCGGTGGTACAGGCGCAGATCACCCAGTCGGTGGCACCCAACTCGCTGTTTGGTTATGAGCTGACGGTGCTGGCGGCAGTGGTGCTGGGCGGAACCAGCATGTCCGGCGGGCGCGGCACCTTAATCGGTACGCTGCTCGGTGTGATCCTGCTCGCCTTCCTGCAAAACGGCTTAACACTGCTTGGCGTCTCCTCTTACTGGCACACGGTCTTTAGCGGCGCGATCATTCTGGTCAGTATCAGCGCCACCGCGTGGCATGAAAAACGCAAACTCGCAAGGGAGCTATAAGATGAAATCCATCGTCCGAATCCTGCCCGGTGATGCCATCATCCGCTTGCAGTGCGTGATTATTGTCGTCGTCGCGCTGATCTTCTTTTTCCTGCTCGGCGGGCGCTTTTTCAGCGTCGCTAACTTCCAGTCCATCGGATCGCAGCTGCCGATCCTCGGCATGCTGGCGCTCGGCATGGGGATAACCATGCTCACCGGCGGCATCAACCTCTCCATTATCGCCGGGGCTAACGCCTGTTCGCTGGTGATGGCGGCGGTAATTGTGATGCACCCGGATAATCCACTCTTTCTGGCGTTAGCCCTGTTTGCCGGGCTGCTGACGGCGGTGGCGATTGGCGTGCTGAATGGCACCCTGGTCGCCTGGGTAGGCGTCTCGCCGATCCTCGCTACCCTCGGCACCATGACGCTTATCTCCGGGCTCAATATTCTGCTCTCTAACGGCACGGTGATCTCCGGCTTCCCGGCGGCGATCCAGTACCTCGGGAATGCCACGATTGTTGGTATTCCGGTGGCACTGCTGCTCTTTTTAGTGGTGGCGTTACTGCTGTGGGTGCTGCTGGAGCACACTACGCTCGGGCGCAGCCTCTACCTGGTGGGCTCCAACGAACAGGCAACGCGCTACAGCGGTGTTAACACCGTGCGCGTGCAGATTGCGGTGTATGTTATCTCCGCGCTGCTCGGTTGGGTTGCCGCCATTCTGATGATGGCGAAATTTAACTCCGCGAAAGCGGGGTATGGCGAATCCTATCTTCTGGTAACCATTCTGGCCTCGGTGCTCGGCGGCATTAACCCGGACGGCGGCTTTGGCCGCGTGCTCGGGCTGGTGCTGGCGCTGGTGGTGCTGCAGATGCTGGAAAGTGGCTTTAATTTATTAGGTATCAGCAGCTATCTGACGATGGCGCTCTGGGGCGCGGTGCTGATCCTCTTTATCGCATTACAGAATCGTAAAGCCTGATTTCGGGAGAAAAAAAATGGCGAGCTACTTTATTGGTGTGGATGTAGGGACCGGCAGCGCCCGCGCGGGCATTTTTGACCTGACGGGCCGGATGGTCAGCCAGGCCAGCAGGAGCATTGAGATCTATCGCCCGCAGGCCGATTTCGTCGAGCAATCCTCCGACAACATCTGGCAGGCGGTCTGTAACGCCGTGCGCGATGCCATCAATCAGGCCGATATCAACCCGATTCAGGTCAAAGGGCTGGGCTTCGACGCCACCTGCTCGCTGGTGGTGCTGGATAAACAGGGCAACCCGCTGACTATCAGCCCCTCCGGGCGCAGCGAACAGAACATCATCGTGTGGATGGATCACCGTGCCATTGCGCAGGCGGATCGCATCAACGCTACCCATCACCGGGCGTTGGATTATGTCGGCGGCATTATCTCGCCGGAGATGCAGACGCCAAAACTGCTGTGGCTGAAACAGCATATGCCGAACACCTGGGCGAACGCTGGCTTCTTCTTCGATCTGCCCGATTTTCTCACCTGGCGTGCCACCGGTGACGACACCCGTTCGCTCTGCTCAACGGTGTGTAAATGGACCTATATGGGCCATGAAGACAAGTGGGATACCAGCTATTTCCGCCAGATTGGCCTCGAAGATCTGCTCGAACATGATGCAGAGAAGATTGGTCGCTACGTGAAAACGATGGGCGAACCGCTTGGCCGCGGGCTGTCGCAGCGCGCGGCCAGCGAGATGGGGCTGATGCCGGGCACGGCGGTCAGCGTATCGATTATCGACGCTCACGCCGGGACGCTGGGCACGCTTGGTGCCAGCGGGCCGTCGGGTGAGATGGCCGATTTTGACCGCCGCGTTGCGCTGATTGGCGGCACCTCCACCGGCCATATGGCGATTTCGCCGCAGGCACGCTTTATCGGCGGTGTCTGGGGGCCTTACTACTCGGCGGTGCTGCCGGGCTACTGGCTGAACGAGGGCGGACAGTCGGCAACCGGGGCGCTGATCGATCACGTCATTCAGTCTCACCCCTGTTACGAAACGCTGCTCGCGCAGGCTAAAACCCAGGGGCAGACCATTTATGAAGTGCTCAATGCGTTGCTGCGCAAAATGGCGGGCGAGCCGGAGAATATCGCCTTTCTGACCCGCGATATTCATATCCTGCCGTACTTCCATGGCAACCGCTCCCCGCGCGCTAACCCGACGCTCACGGGCGTGATTAGCGGGCTGAAGCTGTCGCGCACGCCGGAAGATATGGCGCTGCACTATCTGGCGACCATTCAGGCTATTGCCCTCGGCACGCGTCATATTATCGAAACCATGAATCAAAGCGGTTACAGCATTGATACGGTAATGGCGAGCGGCGGCGGCACCAAAAACCCGATCTTTGTGCAGGAGCACGCTAATGCTACCGGCTGCGCGATGCTGCTGCCGGAGGAGAGCGAGGCGATGCTGCTTGGCGGGGCGATGATGGGCACCATTGCGGCCGGTGTGTTCGACAGCTTCCCGGAAGCGATGTCGGCGATGAGCCGCATTGGTAAAACCGTGACGCCGCAGACTAATCGCATCAAGCTTTACTACGATCGTAAATACACCGTCTTCCATGAGATGTACGCGGATCATATGAAGTACCGCGCGTTGATGCAGGAGGAGGCATGAGCGAAAGCTGGCAACAAGCGTGCAATGCCTGGCGTATCTACAGCGAAGAGATGGCCGCGCTGAGCCGCCATCTTGATCCCGCGACCTGGGCGGCACTGATGGCTGAACTGCGCGGCTGCAAAGGAAAGATTGTCGTTACCGGCGTCGGCACCTCCGGCATTGCGGCGCGTAAAATCGCCCATATGCTGGCCTGCGTCGAGCGCCCGGCTATCTACCTGAACGCCACCGATGCCGCGCACGGCGATCTCGGTTTTGTCGGGCCAGACGATCTGGTGATTATGCTCTCGCGCGGCGGCAACTCGGAGGAGTTAACGCGGTTGCTGCCTGGGTTAGCGATAAAAGATACGCCTATCCTCTGCGTGACGGAAAACCCCTCTTCGGCGATTGCGCTGGCATCAAGGCTAGTGATCTCCACCGGCGTGCAGCGCGAGATCGATCCGCTCAATATGCTGGCTACCACCTCCATCGTGCTGGTGCTGGCGATTTTTGATGCCGCCTGCGCCTGCCTGATGAGCGAAAGCGGGTACTCAAAAGAGACATTGCTCGCTGTGCACCCCGGCGGCGACGTCGGTTTAACACTACGAAAAAAAGCGCCGTAAGGCGCTTTTTTATTACAACGATTCTTTCACTCCCGACACGCTGCCGGATGGCGGCTAACGCCTTATCCGGCCTACAAATACGGTTCAAACTCCACACCGTAGGCCCGATAAGCGCAGCGCCATCGGCGCATTGCCGGATGGCGGCTGAGGCCTTATCCGGCCTACAAATGCGGTTCAAATCTACACCGTAGGCCCGATAAGCGCAGCGCCATCGGGCATTTCACCGACTTAACCAATCGTCATCAGGCTGGCATTACCACCGGCTGCTGCGGTGTTAACGCTGAGCGAGCGCTCCAGCCACAGGCGTTCGAGCAGGATATTGGTTTCACCCCGCGCAAAGCCCTGAACGGAGACGATCGCGCCATCGCGTGCTGCAACGTTTTCGCACAGATGCACCAGCTGATCGGAGTCGCCGTGGAAGATCACCGCGTCGAACGGCTGCGCCATCAGGCTCTCCGCTTTGGCGAATTTAATCCGCTGGCTGACGGTTTGCGGTAACTGTTTCACCAGATCGCGATGCAGCGTGTCGTCCTGCCACAGCGCCTGGCTTCCAGATGCCAGAACGGCGGCAAGCTGCACCAGCGCATCCTGCTCGTTATCGGCCACGCACAATACGCGATCGCGCGGTGCCAGCGTCCAGCTGTTACGCTCTCCGGTTGGGCCAGGCAGCAGGCGCTGCGTACCGGCCTGCGCCAGTTCGCTGAACTGCTCGCACACCTTGTGTAATTCCGGGCGCTGCGTGGCGGCCCAGGCGGTCAGCGCCGCCAGCGGCTGGATCAGCACGGTTTTCACCTGCGCATCCAGCGGGCGCTCGGCATCGTGACGGTTAAGCGTTTTCAGCACCGCATTCTCCGGGCGGCTGCTCAGCAGGCGATAGAGATAGAGCGGCCCACCGGCTTTTGGCCCGGTGCCCGACAACCCTTCGCCGCCAAACGGCTGCACGCCCACCACGGCGCCGACCATATTGCGGTTCACGTAGAGGTTACCCACGTGAGCATTGCCGGTGACCTGCGCGATGGTTTCATCAATACGCGTGTGGACACCCAGCGTCAGACCGTAGCCGGAGGCGTTAATCTGCTCCAGCAGTTGATCGAGCTGGTTACGTGAATAACGCACCACGTGCAGCACCGGACCGAAGATCTCTTTTTTCAGCTCGTCGAAGCTTTCCAGTTCAATCAGCGTTGGCGGCACAAAGGTGCCGGTACGCCATTCGCGGGCATCTTCGCTATTTTCACGTACCGCCTGGTAGACGGTGCGGCCTTTCGCCTGCATCGCCTGAATATGTTTTTCAATATTGGCTTTAGCTTCGGCATCAATCACCGGCCCAATATCGGTGGAGAGACGTCCCGGATTACCCATCCGGCACTCGGCCATCGCGCCGCGCAGCATGGTCAGCGTATGGTCGGCGATATCCTCCTGCAGACAGAGCACGCGCAGCGCCGAGCAGCGCTGGCCCGCACTGTCAAACGCGGAAGCGACCACATCAATCACTACCTGTTCCGTCAGCGCCGAAGAGTCGACAATCATTGCATTCATACCGCCAGTTTCGGCGATAAGCGGCGTCGGACGACCCTGGGCATCGAGGCGGGTGGCGATGTTACGTTGCAAGAGCGTGGCGACATCGGTCGAGCCGGTAAACATCACGCCGCGCACGCGGGCATCGCCGGTCAGCTGTGCGCCAACCGTTTCACCGCGGCCTGGCAGCAGTTGCAGCACGCCCGCCGGTACGCCCGCTTCGAGCAGGATCTTCACGCCCTGGGCGGCAATCAGCGGGGTTTGCTCCGCCGGTTTTGCCAGCACGCTGTTACCGGCCGCCAGCGCGGCGGCAATCTGCCCGGTAAAGATTGCCAGCGGGAAGTTCCACGGGCTGATACAGACCACCGGCCCAAGCGGGCGATGGGTCTCATTATCGAAATCGCTGCTGACCTGGCCGGCGTAGTAGTGCAGGAAATCGACCGCTTCACGTACTTCCGCAATGGCGTTGCTGAAGGTTTTGCCCGCTTCACGCACCAGAATACCAATCAGCGTTTGCAGGTTGTCTTCCATCAGCACTGCGGCGCGCTGCAGGATGGCACCGCGCTCCTGCGGAGGCGTAGCAAACCAGATCGGCGCATGGTTCACCGCGTTCTCCAGCGCCTGGTTCACCTGCGCTTCACTCGCTTCCACCACATAACCGACAACATCTTTCGGCTCTGCCGGGTTGAGCACCGCAATTGCTTCACCCTCCATTACCGCCTCTTCGAGCATCGGATGGGCATACCACTTCTGCGCCGCGCTGTTGAGCAGGGCAGAGGAGAGGGAAGCCAGACGGTGTTCGTTCGCCAGATCGAGACCGGCCGAGTTAATGCGGCCTTCGCCATAGAGCGCGCGCGGCAGGGCAATTTTCGGATGCGGCAGCCCCACCTGGCCCTCCTGGGCGGCGAGTTTTTCCACTTCCGTAACCGGATCGGCGACCAGCGCATCGAGCGGCAGGGTGTTATCCGCAATGCGGTTAACGAACGAGGTGTTAGCGCCGTTTTCCAGCAGACGGCGCACCAGGTACGCCAGCAGGGTTTCATGGGTGCCGACCGGGGCGTAAATACGGCACGGACGGTTAAGCTTGCCATCGGCGACTTTGCCGACTACCTGCTCATAGAGCGGTTCACCCATGCCGTGCAGACACTGGAACTCATACTGGCCCGGATAGTAGTTCTGCCCGGCCAGCTGGTAGATCGCCGCCAGCGTGTGGGCGTTGTGGGTAGCGAACTGCGGATAGATCAGGTTCGGCACCGCCAGCAGTTTTTTCGCGCAGGCAAGATAGGAAACATCGGTGTAGACCTTGCGGGTATAGACCGGATAGCCCTCGAGACCTTCCATCTGCGCACGCTTAATTTCGCTGTCCCAGTAGGCGCCTTTCACCAGGCGGATCATCAGGCGGCGACGGCTGCGGGTCGCCAGCTCAATCAGGTAATCAATGACAAACGGGCAGCGCTTCTGATAAGCCTGAATCACAAAGCCAATGCCGTTCCAGCCCGCCAGCTCTGGCTCGAAGCAGAGTTTTTCCAGCAGGTCGAGGGAGATCTCCAGCCGGTCGGCCTCTTCGGCATCGATGTTGATTCCGATATCGTACTGACGCGCCAGCAGGGTTAAGGATTTCAGGCGCGGATAGAGCTCGTCCATCACGCGGTCATACTGCGCGCGGCTGTAGCGCGGATGCAGGGCGGAGAGCTTGATGGAGATGCCCGGTCCTTCATAGATGCCGCGCCCGTTTGAGGCTTTACCGATGGCGTGGATCGCCTGCTGGTAAGAGACCATATAGGCCTGCGCATCGGCGGCGGTCAGCGCCGCTTCGCCGAGCATATCGTAGGAGTAACGGAACCCTTTCTCTTCCAGCTTACGGGCGTTGGCCAGCGCTTCAGCGATGGTCTCGCCGGTGACAAACTGCTCGCCCATCAGCCGCATCGCCATATCGACCCCTTTGCGGATCAGCGGCTCGCCGCTCTTACCGATAATGCGATTCAGCGAGCTGGAGAGATTGGCTTCGTTATGGGTAGAGACCAGGCGGCCGGTAAACAGCAGACCCCAGGTGGCGGCATTCACAAACAGCGAGGCGCTGCGGCCAATATGGGATTGCCAGTTACCGTTACTGATTTTGTCGCGGATCAGCGCATCGCGCGTCGCTTTATCAGGAATACGCAGCAGCGCTTCGGCGAGGCACATCAGCGCCACGCCCTCCTGCGAGGAGAGGGAAAACTCCTGCAACAGGCTCTGCACCATGCCTGCGCGGCCGGTCGCGGTTTTTTGATTACGCAGCTTTTCTGCCAGCTGGTACGCCAGCTTATGGGCACTCTCGGCTACCGGCTGCGACAGGCGCGCCTGCTCAAGCAGCATCGGCACGGCATCGGTTTCCGCCCAGCGCCAGGCGCTGGTGATTGCCGCGCGGGAGACCGACTGCGGCAGGATCTGCTCGGCAAAGTCGAGGAACGGCTGCGGGCTTTCGTCAATCACCGCGCTGGCCTCATCTTCCTGCACGCTGTGCGCCTGGGCGCCCGCCAGTTCAGGTAATCCTTCGCTGCTCTCCAGCTTTTCAAGGAAATTAAAAATAGCTTGTTTAATTAACCAGTGCGGCGTGCGGTCAATAGTCGCTGCGGCAGCTTTAATCCTTTCGCGCGTGGCGTCGTCAAGCTTGACCCCCATGGTGGTGGTGCCCATGCGTTGCTCCTGTTTATATGGTGTTTTGCACAATAGGCTGAAATATCCACCATGTTGCAACTTTGTGCAACCTTGTTAATTGTGAGCTGGCTGGCAAGGTGAGAAATGAATGAATTGTTAATTAACGAAAGGGGTAACAGGAACGGTGAAATCTGCTGCAAAGCCAGGATTTATGCGGTTGCTAACACTTTTCAAAGGTGCAACCTTTAAAAATGTGATGGAGTGCAACCTATAACAAAATCCTATTCCCTGTGGGATATCTTCGATGTAAATGGTGTGTTAAATCAATTGTGAATAACGGAGGCTTCCGGCAGGATACGGGCGCTTCTAATAATACATACGCACCGTCGCTACGTTCCGGCGATGGATAAAAGCGGCAAAGTGACTTTGTCGACGAAGATCCTGGAGACTATTTTGATGGCAATAAGCACACCGATGATGGTGACCTTTCTTATTTATATCTTTGGCATGATCCTGATCGGTTTTATTGCCTGGCGATCAACAAAAAACTTTGATGACTATATTCTCGGTGGCCGCAGCCTCGGGCCATTGGTGACGGCGTTATCGGCCGGTGCCTCTGATATGAGCGGCTGGCTGCTGATGGGGCTGCCGGGAGCGATCTTTATCTCCGGCATCTCTGAAAGCTGGATTGCCATTGGCCTGACCGTCGGTGCCTGGGTCAACTGGAAACTGGTGGCGGGGCGTCTGCGCGTTCACACCGAAGCGAACAATAACGCCCTGACGCTGCCGGATTACTTCACCGGGCGGTTTGAAGATAACAGCCGTCTGTTGCGCATTATCTCGGCGGTGGTAATTCTGGTCTTCTTCACCATCTACTGTGCTTCCGGCATTGTGGCGGGTGCGCGTCTGTTCGAAAGCACCTTCGGCATGAGCTACGAAACGGCGCTGTGGGCCGGTGCGGCGGCAACCATTCTCTATACCTTTATTGGCGGCTTCCTTGCGATTAGCTGGACTGACACCGTGCAGGCCAGCCTGATGATTTTTGCCCTGATCCTCACCCCGGTGATTGTGATTATCTCCGTCGGCGGTTTTGGTGATTCGCTGGAAGTGATCAAGCAGAAGAGCATTGAAAACGTCGATATGCTCAAAGGCCTCAACTTTGTCGCCATCGTCTCGCTGATGGGCTGGGGGCTGGGCTACTTCGGTCAGCCGCATATTCTGGCGCGCTTTATGGCGGCCGATTCCCACCACACCATCGTGCATGCGCGTCGCATCAGTATGACCTGGATGATCCTCTGCCTTGCGGGCGCAGTGGCGGTCGGTTTCTTCGGCATCGCCTACTTTGATACCAACCCGTCGCTGGCGGGCGCGGTAAACCAGAACGCCGAGCGCGTCTTTATTGAGCTAGCGCAGGTGCTGTTTAACCCGTGGATTGCCGGTATCCTGCTCTCTGCGATCCTCGCAGCGGTGATGTCGACCCTGAGCTGCCAGCTGCTGGTCTGCTCCAGCGCGATTACGGAAGATTTCTACAAAGCGTTCCTGCGTAAAGGTGCCAGCCAGAAAGAGCTGGTGTGGGTTGGCCGTGCGATGGTGCTGGTGGTCGCGCTGGTGGCGATTGCGCTGGCGGCAAACCCGGAAAACCGCGTGCTTGGCCTGGTAAGCTACGCGTGGGCCGGTTTCGGTGCGGCGTTTGGCCCGGTGGTGCTGCTCTCGGTGATGTGGTCACGCATGACGCGTAACGGCGCGCTGGCGGGGATGATTATCGGTGCGGTCACCGTTATCGTCTGGAAACACTTCGGCTGGCTGGGCCTGTATGAAATCATCCCTGGCTTCATCTTCGGCAGCCTCGGGATTGTGGTCTTCAGCCTGATCGGCAAAGCGCCGTCTGCCGCTATGCAGCAGCGCTTCGCCGAGGCGGATGCCCATTACCACTCTGCGCCGCCGGTTCGCGCGCAGGCGAAGTAAGTACCCTTGTTAATAAAACCCGCTGCGGCGGGTTTTTTTGTTGCTAAATCATGAGGATTACGCTGATATCTCCCGACAATTAACCGTGAGGGCAGGGGAATGAAAACAATAAAAGTGGCGATGGCATTGATGGTGGCAGGTCTGCTGGCGGGCTGTAATGCACCGGCGCAAAAGCCGCAAGCAATGCCGCAGCAGTGCGCACCGGCAGATCGAATGGAGCAAACGACGCTCTATTTCGGCCTCAATCGCCCGGCAGGTAAAGCGATTACCGCCGAGGAGTGGCAGCAGTTTGTCGATGGCGATGTGACGCCGCGTTTTCGCGAAGGGTTAACGGTGTTTGATGCGCGCGGCCAGTGGCTTGGTAACGATGGCAAAGTGGCGCGGGAGCCGAGCAAAGCGCTGATGCTGATCCACGCTAAGGATGCGCAAAGCGATAAAAAAATTGATGAGCTGCGCGGAGTCTATAAATCGCGTTTTGCCCAGGAGTCGGTGATGCGGGTCGATCAGGCGGTCTGCGTACAGTTCTGACAGAGTCCCTCTCCCGAACGGGAGAGGGGAATCACACCTTTACAGCACCACCCCGGCAAACGCCGCGGAGAGCAGGCTCACCAGCGTCGCGCCATACACCAGCCGCAGGCCGAAACGCGAAACCGCATTACCCTGCTGCTCGTTCAGCCCCTTGATCGCACCCGCGACGATGCCGATAGAGGCAAAGTTGGCGAAGGAGACCAGGAAGACCGAGAGAATGCCCAGCCCGCGCGGGCTCATCTGCGCGGCAACTTTTTGCAGTTCAATCATCGCCACAAACTCATTCGCCACCAGCTTGGTTGCCATAATGCTGCCAGCCGGCAGCGCATCGCTTAGCGGGATGCCAATCAGCCACGCCAGCGGGTAGAAGACGTAGCCGAGCAGCTGCTGGAAGCTGATACCAAACAGCGCCGAGAAGAGGGCGTTAACGGCGCTGATCAGCGCAATAAAGCCAATCAGCATCGCCAGAATAATCATCGCCACTTTGAAACCGGCAAGAATGTATTCACCGAGCATTTCGAAGAAGCTTTGCGATTCATGCAGCTTTTCCAGCTTGATCTCCGCTTCCTCCTGCCCGCGCGACGGGTTGATCACCGACAGGATGATAAAGGTGCTGAACATATTGAGCAGCAGCGCCGCGACCACATATTTCGCGTCGAGCATCGTCATATAGGCACCGACAATCGACAGCGATACCGTCGACATCGCCGTCGCCGCCATGGTGAACATCCGGCGTGAAGAGAGATCCGCCAGAATGCCTTTATAAGCAATAAAGTTCTCCGACTGGCCGAGGATCAGCGAACTGACGGCGTTGAAGGACTCCAGCTTGCCCATGCCGTTAAGCTTTGAGAGCAGTGTTCCAATCAGGCGAATAAAGATCGGCAGAATACGCCAGTGCTGCAAAATGCCAATCAACGCGGAGATAAAGACGATAGGGCAGAGGACGCCGAGGAAGATAAACGCCAGTCCTTTTTCGCTCATGCCGCCAAAGACAAAACCGGTCCCTTCTGCGGCAAATTTCAGCAGCACCTCAAAGAAGCCGGAGACATATTTAATCA
This sequence comes from Kosakonia sp. CCTCC M2018092, assembly GCF_003864115.1. Lineage (NCBI taxonomy): Bacteria > Pseudomonadati > Pseudomonadota > Gammaproteobacteria > Enterobacterales > Enterobacteriaceae > Kosakonia > Kosakonia sp. CCTCC M2018092. Next base: position 2,950,155 of record NZ_CP034225.1, on the reverse strand, counting down.
GCGTTAACCCGCTCTGGGCATGCAAAAAGAACCAGGCCAGCGCCAGTTCGATCACAATCAGTTGCAGGATGAAACGAAACGGAATGCGCTTGCGGTCAAAACTCACCAGCCAGGCCAGCGCGAGGATCACCACCAGCGCCAGCAGAAAATGTAAAAAATTGAGCATAGTTTGGGCGTAGCCAGGTAAACGAAACGGGCGTTTATTTAGCCACAGGCGTGCGGGGCGGTAAACAGAAAGATAATGCTTCGTTAGCTAACTTTTTGCTGCTTTTCAACGGTTTCTGCATAAGGTTATGGGGGGAGTCGTTAGCCTGCTAGCTGGTTACATCCGGTTATCATTCTCAACATATTTTTCGCTTGAGTTTCTTCTTGGCGTAATGATAATCACTATCAATGCAATTTACCTTTCTTTGCAACCATTGACGGTGCATAACACAAAGGCGGTTCTATGTTTGTCCCATTCCTTATTATGTTGCGTGAAGGCCTGGAAGCGGCGCTGATTGTAAGCCTGATTGCCAGTTATCTGAAACGCACCCAACGTGGACGCTGGATTAGCGTAATGTGGGTCGGCGTGTTTCTCGCCGCTGCGCTCTGTCTGGGGCTTGGCATCGCCATTAATGAAACCACCGGCGAGTTCCCGCAAAGAGAGCAGGAGCTATTTGAGGGTATTGTCGCGGCGATTGCGGTAGTGATCCTCACATGGATGGTGTTCTGGATGCGCCGCGTGTCGCGCAACGTCAAAGTGCAGCTGGAGCAGGCCGTCGATACCGCGCTGGCACGCAGTAATAACCACGGCTGGGCGCTGATCCTGATGGTCTTTTTCGCCGTCGCCCGTGAAGGGCTGGAGTCTGTCTTCTTCCTGCTGGCGGCGTTTCAACAAGATGTCGGCATCTGGCCGCCGCTTGGCGCCGTGCTGGGTCTTGCCACCGCCGTGGTGCTCGGTTTTCTGCTCTACTGGGGCGGCGTTCGTCTCAATCTCGGCGCGTTTTTCAAATGGACCAGCCTGTTTATTCTTTTTGTCGCCGCGGGTCTTGCCGCCGGTGCAATCCGCGCTTTCCATGAAGCGGGCTTGTGGAACCATTTCCAGGATGTGGCCTTTGATTTAAGTAACGTACTGACCACCCATTCGCTGACCGGCACGCTGCTGGAGGGCATTTTTGGTTACCAGGAGACGCCGAGCGTCAGCGAAGTGGCAGTTTACTTCCTCTATTTAATCCCGGCGCTGGTGCTGTTTGTCATGCCGCCGCGTGCCGGTGCGCAGCCCTCCCGCGCTGCGCCGTAAGCCTCTATAACGATTCTTAGTTACAACACACTTATTAAAGGGAAGGGTCATGGCAATTCTTTTTCGACGTAGCGCAGTACAAATCGGGGTCGCCGCGCTGATGGCGTGCGCGTTTGGGACCCAGGCCGCTGATGTGCCGCAGGTAAAAGTGACGGTGACGGATAAGCAGTGCGAACCGATGAACCTGACGGTCAATGCCGGTAAAACGCAGTTTGTGATCCTCAACCACAGCCAGAAAGCGCTGGAGTGGGAGATCCTTAAAGGCGTGATGGTGGTTGAAGAGCGCGAAAACATCGCGCCGGGCTTCAGCCAGAAGCTTACTGCCAACCTCCAGCCGGGCGAGTATGAGATGACCTGCGGCCTGTTAACCAACCCGAAAGGGAAATTAGTGGTCAAAGGTGAAGCGACGGCTGACGCAGCGAAAGGCGATGCACTGCTGAGCCTTGGCGAGGCGATCACCGCCTATAAAGCCTATGTCGTTGGCGAAACCACGCAGCTGGTTTCCGGTACCAAAGCCTTTACTGATGCGGTGAAAGCGGGCGATATCGAAAAAGCGAAAGCGCTCTACGCCCCGACGCGCCAGCACTACGAGCGCATTGAGCCGATTGCTGAGCTCTTCTCTGATCTTGATGGCAGCATCGATGCTCGTGAAGATGATTACGAGCAGAAGGCCGCCGACCCGAAATTCACCGGTTTCCACCGCCTTGAGAAGGCGCTTTTTGGCGACAACAGCGTCAAAGGCATGGAGAGCTATGCCGATAAGCTCAATCACGATGTGCTTGAACTGCAAACCCGCATCAACGAGCTGGCATTCCCGCCGTCAAAAGTGGTGGGCGGCGCAGCCGGGCTGATTGAAGAGGTGGCAGCGAGCAAAATCAGCGGGGAAGAGGATCGCTACAGCCATACCGATCTGTGGGATTTCCAGGCCAATATCGAAGGCGCGCAGAAGATTGTCGACCTGCTGCGTCCGCAGCTGCAAAAAGAGAACAGTGCTTTGCTTGCGAAAGTGGACGCCAACTTCAAGAAAGTGAATACCATTTTAGCGAAGTACCGCACCAAAACGGGCTTTGAGACCTATGATAAGCTGACCGATGCCGATCGTAATGCGCTGAAGGGGCCAATCACTACCCTGGCGGAAGATCTGGCGCAGCTGCGCGGCGTACTTGGACTGGATTAATAATGAAGCAGCATGATGAAAACGACGTCAGCGAACCTTCGCGGCGTCGGTTGTTAAAAGGGATGGGCGCGCTGGGGGGCGCGCTTGCTCTCGCCGGCGGTTGTCCGGTCGCCCATGCGGCAAAACCGCAAAGTGCGCCGGGCACATTGTCGCCCGATTCCCGTATGGAGAAGCAGCCGTTTTACGGCGATCACCAGGCCGGCATCTTAACGCCGCAGCAGGCCTCGATGATGCTGGTGGCATTTGATGTGCTTGCAGCGGATAAAGCCGATCTTATCCGCCTGTTTCGCCTGCTCACCGATCGCATTGCCTTCCTGACGGCGGGCGGCCCGGCACCGGAGACACCAAACCCGCGTCTGCCGCCGATGGATTCCGGCATTCTCGGGCCGTTTATCGCCCCGGATAACCTGACGATGACGGTCTCTGTCGGATCTGCGCTGTTTGATAATCGCTTTGGTCTCTCGGCGCAGAAACCGAAGAAGTTGCAAAAGATGATGCGTTTTCCTAACGACTCGCTTGATGCCGCGCTCTGTCATGGCGATCTGCTGCTGCAAATCTGCGCTAACACCCAGGACACGGTGATCCACGCGCTGCGCGATGTGATCAAGCACACGCCGGATCTGCTCAGCGTGCGCTGGAAACGGGAAGGGTTTATCTCCGACCACGCCGCGCGCAGCCGCGGGAAAGAGACGCCGGTAAACCTGCTCGGCTTTAAAGATGGCACCGCGAACCCCGACAGCAGCAATGCGCCGCTGATGGATGAGATCGTCTGGGTAACCAATGATCAGGGCGAGCCAGCATGGGCGGTAGGCGGCAGCTATCAGGCGGTGCGCATTATCCAGTTCCACGTTGAGTTCTGGGATCGCACGCCGCTGAAAGAGCAGCAGACCATTTTCGGGCGCGATAAACAGAGCGGTGCGCCGCTCGGCATGCAGCATGAGCACGATGTGCCCGATTACGCCAGCGATCCCGAGGGCAAGGTTATCGCCCTCGACAGCCATATCCGCCTGGCGAACCCGCGGACGAAAGAGACGCAGGCGAACCTGATGATGCGCCGGGGCTACAGCTACTCCCTCGGCGTCACCAACTCTGGCCAGCTGGATATGGGCCTGCTGTTTGTCTGTTACCAGCACGATCTGGAGAAAGGCTTCCTGACCGTGCAAAAAAGGCTCAATGGCGAAGCGCTGGAGGAATATATCCGGCCCATCGGCGGCGGTTTCTTCTTCGCCTTACCCGGCGTGAAGTCAACGCAGGGCTATCTTGCCCAGTCTCTTCTCGAAGCGTGAAGATCCTATCCTGCCCGTCCGGGCAGGATATTCTGTTATCTGTAGCAATTTGACATACTTTTTCTGCCATCCACGCATAATTTTAATGTATTAGAAAGTATCTGTTATATTTCTGTAATATTCATCGAAGAGACTCTGTGGAACGACGCAGAGTGCGTAGCTGTTAATGTTTGGTAAAAACATTGTTGCATTGATGCTACGCTTTAGATGAGCAGTTCATTCGGTTATCCCTGCGGTGATGAAGTCTTCTGGAGATCGCGGATGGTAAAGTGCTGTAGTGGACAGACAAAACGACCTCGCAAAACCCGGCCCGGGGAGCACACCTCCGGCAACGACTTTTTCACCCCTGATTTCTCCTCCTCCTGTTTTTTAACTCCTTCTGACGATGTGGCAGACGGTTTTGCTGTTCGTTGCGCCATGTCATTTTCAAAGGCAAGCCATGGCTTACAAGGAAGCCAACCCTCAGACGTTCGTGCGCATAATCGCGTCGATTTCGATGCGTGTGATGTAAACCAACAACTCAAGGTGCTATCCATGGGAAGACAGAAAGCAGTGATCAAAGCTCGTCGTGAAGCGAAACGCGTGCTGAGACGTGATTCACGTAGCCATAAACAGCGTGAAGAAGAGTCGGTCACCTCGCTTGTGCAGATGAGTGGTGTAGAAGCAATTGGCATGGCGCGGGATTGCCGTGATAACTCTCCGATTGCTGCCCGCAATGAGGCTCAGGCGCATTATTTACATGCGATTGAGACTAAGCAGTTGATTTTCGCCACTGGCGAAGCGGGTTGTGGGAAAACGTGGATTAGCGCGGCGAAAGCTGCAGAGGCTCTGATCCATAAGGATGTGGAGCGGATTATCGTGACCCGGCCGGTCCTGCAAGCTGATGAAGATCTCGGCTTCTTACCCGGCGATATCTCGGAGAAGTTCGCACCCTATTTCCGGCCCGTCTATGACGTGCTGTTGAAACGTCTTGGTGCGTCCTTTATGCAATACTGCCTGCGCCCGGAAATTGGCAAGGTAGAGATCGCGCCGTTCGCCTATATGCGCGGACGTACGTTTGAAAATGCGGTGGTCATTCTTGACGAGGCCCAGAACGTCACCGCTGCGCAAATGAAGATGTTTTTGACGCGCCTCGGGGAAAACGTGACCGTGATTGTCAACGGCGATATCACCCAGTGCGATCTGCCCTCCGGAGTTAAATCGGGGCTGAGCGATGCACTGGCACGTTTTGAAGAGGACGAGATGATTGGTGTGGTGCGCTTTAATAAAGACGACTGCGTACGCTCCGCCCTCTGCCAGCGCACGTTGAAAGCCTACGATTAAGCGGTGCGCAAGATACAGTTAGCGTTAAAACCCGGGAAACCGGGTTTTATTTTTTGTGGGGCAGGGAAGGCGTAACCACGTACGACTCATAAGGCGCAGCGTGTAGGCCTGATAAGGCGAAGCCGCCATCAGGCATTTGGAAGTGGCACGGTGTTGGCCCAGGCGCGTAGGCCTGATAAGGCGTAGCCGCCATCAGGCATTTGGAAGTGGCACGGTGTTGGCCCAGGCGCGTAGGCCTGATAAGGCGCAGCCGCCATCAGGCATTTGGAGGTGGCACGGTGTTGGCCCAGGCGCGTACGCCTGATAAGGCGCAGCCGCCATCAGGCACTGGCTCCGCTGCCGACGCGTGCACCGGGGGGATTGACTCGCTTCGCTCGCCCTTCGGGCAGCCCACTCACTGCGTTCGCGGTCTGTCCAACGGGCTGTCGCCCGTTGTCGAACCCCGGTCGGGGATTCTCATCCCCCCTTGTTCGGGGAATATAAAAGAAAAAAGCCCGTACTTTCGTACAGGCTCTCATCTTGAATAATGGCGGTGAGGGGGGGATTCGAACCCCCGATACGTTGCCGTATACACACTTTCCAGGCGTGCTCCTTCAGCCACTCGGACACCTCACCACATTGTATTGTCACCCGCCATACAGGAGGGCAACGGGGCGCTACTATAGGGAGTTGCGCTGAAGCGGTCAAGCAGATTTTCAGCCGTGATGATTGTTCGCTTAAGGTGTGAGCAACGGCGTGGATTGATGGTGGAAATGCCGGGATTTGCAGGGATAAAAATGCCGGATGGCGCTCACGCTTATCCGGCCTACGGAACGGAGCTGGTTTGATGGTTGGGAAGGCAGAATTACGTAGGCCTGATAAGGCGTAGCCGCCATCAGGCATTTGGACACGGCACGAAAGTTGGCATTGTGAAATGTTTGGTGATGCAAGGGGGGAGATCTGCGCGTAGGCCTGATAAGGCGTAGCCGCCATCAGGCACTGGCTCCTTGCCGACGCGTGCACCGGGGGGGATTGACTCGCTTCGCTCGCCCTTCGGGCAGCCCACTCGCTGCGCTCGCGGTCTGTCCAACGGGCTGTCGCCCGTTGTCGAACCCCGGTCGGGGATTCTCATCCCCCCTTGTTCGGGGAATATAAAAGAAAAAAGCCCGTACTTTCGTACAGGCTCTCATCTTGAATAATGGCGGTGAGGGGGGGATTGACTCGCTTCGCTCGCCCTTCGGGCAGCCCACTCGCTACGCTCGTGGTCTGTCCAACGGGCTGTCACCCGTTGTCGAACCCCGGTCGGAGGTTCTCATCCCCCCTTGTTCGGGGAATATAAAAGAAAAAAGCCCGTACTTTCGTACAGGCTCTCATCTTAAATAATGGCGGTGAGGGGGGGATTCGAACCCCCGATACGTTGCCGTATACACACTTTCCAGGCGTGCTCCTTCAGCCACTCGGACACCTCACCACATTGTTGTCCCGATGTCGTCGGGACGGGCGCTAATGTAGGGAAAACCCGTAACCGCGTCAATCTTCTTTTGCAATAAATTAGTGCGTTTAGACAAACTTCAAACAACCTGCTTCTTAAACGTTCTGAAAACGCTTTTTTTCTCGCCTTGGCACTTAAGCCACGCGCTGGAGAGGATATTTGTTATGCTTATCAGCCGCATAAAAATGCCTCACCCACAACAAGACCGGAGTGCCGATGGATATCCTCTTTTATCACCCCTCATTTGATAACGCCTTTTGGGTGAATGCCCTGCACGAAGCGCTGCCGGAAGCCAACATCCGCGTCTGGACGCCGGGCGATAACGCTCCCGCCGATTACGCGCTGGTCTGGCATCCGCCCGTGGAGATGCTTGAAGGACGGAAACTGAAGGCGGTGTTTGCCCTCGGCGCAGGTGTCGATGCAATCCTCGGGCAACTGAAGGCGCATCCGCAGATGCTCGACGCCTCGGTGCCGCTGTTTCGTCTTGAAGACACCGGCATGGCGCAGCAGATGCAGGAGTATGCCGTAAGCCAGGTGCTGCACTGGTTCCGCCGTTTCGATGATTACCAGGCGCTAAAAGGTGAGGCGAAGTGGCAACCGCTTGAGGAGTATGCGCATGAGGATTTCACCGTTGGCATTCTTGGCGCAGGCGTGCTGGGTGCAAAAGTCGCCGAAGCGCTCCGTCCGTGGGGATTCCCGCTGCGCTGCTGGAGCCGCAGCCGAAAAGATCTGCCGGGCGTCACCAGTTTTGCCGGTGTGCAAGAGTTGGGGGAATTTCTGCATGGCACGCGGGTGTTAATCAACCTGCTGCCCAACACGCCGGAGACCGCAGGCATCATCAATCACTCCTTGCTCGCGCAGTTGGAAGAGGGGAGTTATCTGCTCAACCTCGCGCGCGGTGTGCATGTGGAAGAGGCCGATCTGTTGCAGGCGCTTGAGAGTGGCAAGATGAAGGGGGCGATGCTGGATGTCTTCCGTGAAGAGCCACTTCCTGTGAATAACCCACTGTGGGCGCACCCGCGTGTCGCCATTACGCCGCACATCGCCGCAGTGACCCGCCCGCAGGAAGCGATTGACTATATCTGCCACACTATTCGCCAGCTTGAGCAGGGTGAGGCGGTAAGGGGTCTCGTTGACCGGTCGCGCGGGTATTGAGATAAGCCCGGTCGCGCCGGGTTTTCATTAAACTGCATAACAATAGCTGCTATTCTTGCGCAATTGACTACAGGAGTGAGCCATGTACCCCGTTGACCTGCATATGCACACCGTCGCCAGCACCCATGCTTACAGTACGCTGCATGACTATATTGCCGAGGCGAAACGCAAAGGCATTAAGCTCTTCGCTATTACCGATCATGGCCCGGACATGGCCGATGCCCCTCACCACTGGCACTTTATCAATATGCGTATCTGGCCGCGGCTGGTCGACGGCATCGGCATTCTGCGCGGTATTGAAGCCAATATTAAAAACCGCGCGGGCGAAATCGACTGCACCGGGCCGATGCTCGACTCGCTCGATCTGATCGTGGCGGGTTTTCATGAGCCGGTGTTCCCGCCGCAGGATAAAGCGAGCCATACCGAGGCGATGATCGCCACCATTGCTAGCGGTAATGTGCATATCATTAGCCATCCTGGTAACCCGAAATTTGAGATTGATATCCCGGCGGTGGCCGCCGCCGCGGCGAAATATGATGTCGCGCTGGAGATTAACAACTCCTCCTTTATCCACTCGCGCAAGGGCAGTGAAGCGAACTGCCGCGCTATTGCCGCTGCCGTGCGCGACGCGGGCGGCTGGGTGGCGCTCGGATCCGACTCGCACACCGCCTTTACGCTGGGCGACTTTGCGGAGTGCCGCAAAGTGCTGGATGAGGTCGGCTTCCCGGAAGATCGCATACTGAACGTATCACCGCGCCGCATGCTGAGTTTCCTTGAATCACGCGGCATGGCGCCGATTGATGAATTTGCTGAACTTTAATACTGACTGGAACAACTGAATGAACGAATTTTCTATTCTCTGCCGCGTGTTGGGCTCGCTCTTTTACCGCCAGCCGCAGGATCCGCTGCTGGTGCCGCTCTACACGATGATCCGCGAAGGAAAGCTGGCAGAGAGCTGGCCGCTTGAGCAGGATGCGCTGCTGGAGCGTCTGCAAAAAAGCTGCGATGCCCAGACGCTGGCCGCCGATTACAACGCGCTGTTTGTCGGCGATGAGTGTCGCGTTTCGCCGCTGCGCAGTGCATGGGTTGAAGGGGCGAGCGAAGCGGAAGTGCGCGAGTTTTTATCCAGCCGTGGTATGCCGCTGAGCGCCGCACCGGCCGATCATATTGGTACGTTGCTGCTGGCAGCTTCATGGCTGGAGGATCACTCCGCGGAAGATGAGAGCGAAGCGCTGGAAACCCTCTTCGCAGAGTTCCTGCTGCCGTGGTGCGGCACCTTCTTTGGCAAAGTGGAAGCACACGCTACGACGCCGTTCTGGCGCACGCTGGCCGAACTCTCCCGCGATGCGATTGCCGCTATGTGGGAAGAACTTCAGGAAGGGTCAGAGAACGAAGAGTGATATTGATCACAAATAATTTGCAACGATGAGTTCGTTGTTTAAATTTATGTGGTGAATGTCACTTTGCAGCGGCGCGCTTCTGCTATGATGCGCGCCATGAACAGACTCTTCGCACTCGCATTGACGACAGGTATTCTCTCCGGACTTTGGGGCTGGGTTGCCGTCGCTTCAGGACTTTTAAGCTGGGCCGGTTTTCTCGGCTGTACGGCCTATTTTGCCTGTCCGCAGGGTGGGCTGAAGGGGCTTATGATCTCTGCCTGCACAGTGATGAGCGGCGTGGTATGGGCGCTGGTGATTATGTACGGTAGCGCACTGGCTCCCCATCTTGAGATTGTGGGCTACATGATGACCGGCATCGTTGCTTTTCTGATGTGTCTGCAGGCCAAAAACCTGCTGCTCTCCTTTGTTCCCGGCACCTTTATTGGCGCCTGTGCCACCTTTGCCGGGCAGGGCGACTGGAGAGCAGTAGTGCCTTCGCTGGCGGTAGGATTGCTGTTTGGCTATGCCATGAAAAACAGCGGCCTGTGGCTCGCTTCCCGGGGGACAACAACCCGCGCGGCGGCAGCGAAAAAAGCGTAACTCGACATTTGCTTTCTCTCTCTTCCTGACAATATTTCCTGCCGGCTGGCTTGCGGCGCCACCATTTCCGTTGCGCCAGGATACACTTAGTGCATGTTCTCGGTATCGCACCGACAAGGGAGCCATAATGGAATCACGTATGCAGGTTATTCAGGGGGATATTACAACCCTTGAAGTGGATGTTATTGTCAACGCCGCCAACGCCTCTTTACTTGGCGGCGGCGGGGTTGATGGCGCGATCCATCGCGCAGCCGGTCCGGCGCTGCTTGAGGCGTGCAAACAGGTTCGCCAGCAGCAGGGCGAGTGTCCGCCGGGCCATGCGGTGATCACCGCCGCTGGCAATCTTAAGGCGAAAGCAGTGATCCACGCAGTCGGGCCAGTCTGGCGCGGCGGAAATGATAACGAAGCCCATCTGCTGGAAGATGCTTATCGCAACAGCCTGAAACTGGCGGATGCCAACGGCTACGCCTCTATTGCATTTCCTGCTATCAGCACCGGCGTGTACGGTTACCCGAAAGCGGCCGCGGCGGAGATCGCCATCAACACCGTTTCGGATTATCTAACCCGCTATTCTCTGTTACGGCAGATATACTTTGTCTGCTATGACGATGAAACTCTGCGACTCTATCAACGCCTACTCACCCAACACGGTGCCGACCCTGCACGCTGATTCCCGGCTTGTGCGCGCCGTTGCACCCGTTTGTGAGGCGCACCCCGGCCTTTGCGGTCTGCACATTCTTGACGACAGTATGGACGCCTTTGTCGCCCGCTACCGGTTAGCGGAGCTGGCGGAGCGTACGCTCGATGTGCAGTACTACATCTGGGAAGATGATACCTCCGGCCGCTTGTTGATGCTGGCACTGCTTGCCGCCGCCGATCGCGGCGTGCAGGTGCGTCTGCTGCTGGATGATAACAACACCCTCGGCATGGATGGCGTACTGCGCCAGCTCGATAACCACCCCAATATCGAGGTGCGGCTGTTTAACCCTTTCTCCTTTCGCTCCCTGCGTGCGCTCGGCTATTTAACGGATTTCGCGCGCCTTAACCGGCGGATGCACAATAAAAGTTTCACCGTTGATGGCGTAGTGACGCTGGTTGGCGGGCGCAATGTTGGCGATGCCTATTTTGGCATTGGCGAAGAGCCGCTGTTTACCGATCTCGATGTGATGGCGATCGGCCCGGTGGTGAAAGAGGTGGAGCGGGATTTTGTGCGCTACTGGAACTCGGCCTCGGTCTCATCGCTGAGCAGCGTGCTCTCCCTGTCGCCGGAAGAGATTGCCGAGCGCATTCGCCTGCCGGAGAGCTGGCGGGAAGATATCACCGCGGTGCGCTACCAGGAGAGACTTGCTTCTACGCATTTCGCCGCGCACCTTGAAAACGGCACGCTGCCGCTGATGTGGGCAAAAACGCGTCTGCTGAGCGATGACCCGCGAAAAGGGGAGGGCAAAGCGCGCGAGCACACATTATTGCCGCAGCGACTGCTGAATGTGATGGGTAAACCGGACCGGCAGATTGATATCATCTCGGCCTATTTTGTGCCGGGGCGCGCGGGCGTTGCGCTGCTGCTACAGCTGGCGCGCAAAGGGGTGAAGATTGCCATTCTGACCAACTCCCTTGCCGCGAACGATGTCACGGTGGTGCACGCAGGCTATGCGCGCTGGCGCAAAAAGCTGCTGCGCCATGGCATTGAGCTTTATGAGCTGAAACCGACGCGCGGGGAAGCGCCCATTCACCCGGTGCATGACCGTGGTTTAACCGGTAACTCCGGCTCCAGCCTGCATGCGAAAACCTTCAGTATTGACGGTGAAAAGGTCTTTATCGGCTCGTTTAACTTCGACCCGCGATCGGCGGTGCTGAATACCGAGATGGGCTTTGTTATCGACAGCGAAACGCTGGCAAAGCAGATCCATCACCGTTTTCTGCGCAGCCAGAAAGATATCACCTGGCAACTACGCCTTGACCGCTTTGGTCGTATCAACTGGATTGAACAGCAGGATGGCGAGGAGATTGTGCTGAAAAAGGAGCCGCAAACCCGTTTGTGGCAGCGCATTCTGGTGCGCCTGGTCTACTGGCTGCCGGTAGAGTGGCTGCTCTGAGAGCAGAGCAGCCGAGGGTTTTACCCGGCCTGCACCGGTGATTTCGACGTCTTCTCCTGCGGCTTGCCGGAGAAGAGGAAGCGCAGCAGCGGAATGCGCAGGTGGATCTCATACAGCACAATGGCAATGCCAACCACAAACACCAGCCCGGTGAAAAAGCCCACCACGTTCGACTGAATATGCGGCGTAATCCATGCGCCGAAAAGCAGCGTCAGCGGGTGATGCACCAGGTAGATAAAGAGCGAGGCGTTAACAAAGTAGCTGACGCGCGCGGACTGGAAATTGAGCAGACGGTGGCCAAGTGAGAAGACCACATTCACCATCCAGAAGCCCATCAGCATGGTAATTACCGCTTCTGTTTCATACATCCACCCTTCACCGCTGCCGTAGCGCTGATTGAGCAGATAGGCGACAAACGCCAGCGCTGACCCCACCATGCACCAGGGCGATGGCGTGACAAAAAGGTTCTTCAGGCGCGGGCTGATAAAGGTCAGCGCGCCAAGCAGGAAGAAGGGGATATAAAACAGCGTCTGCATAACGGTGAAATTAAACAGCGCGTCGCGCAATATTTCCGGATAGAAGAGGAACACACCGCGACGAAATGCCGCCCAGGCGATGCCCAATAGCAGAAACCAGACAGAAAGCTTGCCGAGAGAAATGTCGTTAAGCAGGCGATCGGCGTTGTTTTTGATGGCGCGGAATAACCACAAGCTGATCGTCGTTAATATAACGAGCACCAGCAGGAACCATAAATGGGAGATCAATTCCCATGACAGCGTGTTGAATTTGTCATAAGTCGACAGGGTGTGCCAGTTAGCGGTGTTCTCCTTTACATGTTGCAACATAATAAATTGCGGCAACGTCAGCAGTGGAATAGCCGTCAACATGGGAATACCTACGCGTTCAACGCGCACTTTCCACCAGCGTTTAAGTGGGTAGCGCAGGTAGAGCATATAGGAGAAGTAACCCGAAATGACGAAAAAGACCTGCATGCGAAAGGCGTGAATGAAGTCGTTAAACAGCGTCAGCCACCATGAAGGGTAGGTGCTGTTGACATGCCACATATGGCTCGAGTAAATGAGGGAAATGTGGAACGGGATCCCAAGCAGCATTAACCACGCGCGGATGGAATCAAGGAAATATTCACGTTGTACGGGGGATTTAGACATATATCTCCGTGCATTCTCAGACTTTTCGCCTTATCCATAAGACAAATAATGATTACATTCCAAACCAACCCTACACTATGTCAGATAACCTGTCTCCAGGATAAGACTGCAAAAGGAAATGGGTGGCCGGATGCATTTGTTTAATCAATGAACGGTACCTGAGAACAAAGCAGGGATTCGGTTGTCGGATTGCCAGAGTTTCCATTAAAATGGATCGGATCGATTTAAGCACACAAAGGGGGAAGTGCTTAGTTATTATGAAACCTAAATTACGAATGATGAAAATGCATTGGGTAGGGGCAGCAGTACTGTTGTCACTTTATACGTCATCAGGCTGGGCCTTTTCTATCGACGATGTCGCAAAACAGGCGCAATCCCTGGCTGGCAAGAGCTATGAAGCACCCAAAAGCAATCTGCCCTCACTGTTCCGCGACATGAAGTATGCGGACTATCAACAAATCCAGTTCAACCATGATAAAGCTTACTGGAACAAGACCAACACACCGTTCAAGCTTGAGTTCTATCATCAGGGGATGTACTTCGACACGCCGGTAACGATCAATGAAGTGACCGCGACCGCCGTGCATCAGATTAAGTACAGCCCGGACTACTTCAACTTCGGCAACATTCAGCACGATAAAGATACCGTTAAGGATCTCGGCTTTGCCGGTTTCAAAGTGCTTTACCCCATCAATAGCAAAGATAAAAACGACGAAATCGTCAGCATGCTGGGCGCGAGCTACTTCCGCGTGATTGGCGCGGGCCAGGTTTATGGTCTCTCCGCGCGCGGGCTGGCGATCGATACGGCGCTGCCTTCCGGCGAAGAGTTCCCGCGCTTTAAGGAGTTCTGGATCGAGCGTCCGAAGCCGACCGACAAGCGTCTGACCATCTATGCGCTGCTCGACTCCCCGCGTGCTACCGGCGCCTACCGTTTTGTCATTATTCCGGGCCGCGACAGCGTAGTTGATGTCCAGTCCAAAGTTTACCTGCGTGACAAAGTGGGCAAACTGGGCGTTGCGCCGCTGACCAGTATGTTCCTGTTCGGGCCGTCTCAGCCCTCTCCGGCGATCAACTACCGTCCTGAGCTGCATGACTCCAACGGTCTGTCGATGCTGGCCGGCAACGGCGAGTGGATCTGGCGTCCGCTGAACAACCCGAAACACCTGGCCGTCAGCAGCTACGCGATGGAAAACCCGCAGGGCTTCGGTCTGCTGCAGCGTGGCCGTGAGTTCTCCCGTTTCGAAGATATCGATGACCGCTACGACCAGCGCCCGAGCGCGTGGGTCACGCCGAAAGGCGACTGGGGCAAAGGGAAAGTCGAGCTGGTGGAAATTCCGACCAATGACGAAACCAACGACAACATCGTTGCCTACTGGACACCGGATCAGCTGCCGGAGCCGGGCAAAGAGATGAACTTCAAGTACACCATCACCTTTAGCCGTGACGAAGATAAACTGCATGCGCCGGATAATGCCTGGGTTAAGCAGACTCGTCGTTCAACGGGTGATGTGAAGCAGTCCAACCTTATCCGCCAGCCGGACGGTACCATCGCGTTCGTGATCGACTTTACCGGCCAGGATATGAAAAAACTGCCGCAGGATACGCCGGTAACGGCGCAGGCGAGCATTGGCGATAACGGTGAGATCGTTGAAAACGCCGTTCGCTATAATCCAGTGACCCAAGGTTGGCGTTTGACGCTGCGCGTGAAGGTCAAAGATCCGAAGAAAACCACGGATATGCGCGCGGCGCTGGTCAACGCCGATCAGCCCCTGAGTGAAACCTGGAGCTATCAGCTACCTGCCAATGAATAAGATAACTGAGTATATCGACGCGCTGCCGCTCCCTGCGGAGCAGAAAGCAGCGCTGCCGACGGATTCGATTCGCGGCGTGCATGAAGCGCTGGACGCGGAGCACACGGACTGGAAGCGTGAAGATGACACGCCGCTGGGTTCGGTGACCGCGCGGCTGGAAAACAGCTGGCCGGATTCGCTGGCGCAAGGTCAACTGGCGAAGGACGACGAGGGACGCGCGCAGCTGCAGGCGATGCCGAAAGCCAAACGCTCCTCGATGTTCCCGGATCCCTGGCGCACCAACCCCCTTGGTCGCTTCTGGGATCGCCTGCGCGGTCGTGAGGTTCTGCCGCGCTACATGTCGCGTCTGACCAAAGAGGAGCAGGTTCGCGAGGAGAAGTGGCGTACCGTTGGCTCTATCCGTCGCTATATCCTGCTTGTGCTGACGATTGCGCAGACTGTCGTTGCGACCTGGTACATGAAAACCATCCTGCCTTATCAGGGCTGGGCGCTGATCAACCCTGCCGATATGGCAGGGCAGGATCTGTGGGTCTCCTTTATGCAGCTCCTGCCTTATGTGCTGCAGACCGGGATCCTGATCCTCTTCGCCGTCCTCTTCTGCTGGGTCTCCGCCGGCTTCTGGACGGCGTTGATGGGCTTCCTGCAACTGCTGATTGGGCGCGATAAATACAGTATTTCCGCCTCGACGGTGGGCGATGAACCGCTGAACCCGGAACATCGCACTGCGCTGATCATGCCTATCTGTAACGAAGACGTCGATCGCGTCTTCGCGGGTCTGCGCGCCACCTGGGAGTCGGTGAAAGCCACCGGGCAGCAGAAGCACTTCGACGTCTATATCCTGAGCGATAGCTACAATCCGGATATCTGCGTCGCGGAGCAAAAAGCCTGGATGGAGCTGATTGCTGAAGTGCAGGGCGAAGGGCAGATCTTCTACCGCCGTCGTCGCCGTCGCGTGAAACGTAAGAGCGGCAACATCGATGATTTCTGCCGTCGCTGGGGCAGCCAGTACAGCTACATGGTGGTGCTGGATGCGGACTCGGTGATGACCGGTGACTGCCTGACCGGGCTGGTGCGCCTGATGGAAGCCAACCCGAACGCCGGTATTATCCAGTCTTCGCCGCGCGCGTCCGGTATGGACACGCTCTATGCGCGCTGCCAGCAGTTTGCTACCCGCGTCTACGGCCCGCTCTTTACCGCCGGTCTGCACTTCTGGCAGTTGGGGGAATCCCACTACTGGGGCCACAACGCGATTATCCGCGTGCAGCCGTTTATCGAGCACTGTGCGCTGGCACCGCTGCCGGGCGAAGGCTCGTTTGCAGGCTCCATCCTCTCCCATGACTTTGTGGAAGCTGCGCTGATGCGCCGCGCCGGTTGGGGTGTGTGGATTGCCTACGATCTGCCTGGTTCTTATGAAGAGCTGCCGCCGAACCTGCTTGATGAGCTGAAACGCGACCGCCGCTGGTGTCACGGGAACCTGATGAACTTCCGTCTGTTCCTGGTCAAAGGGATGCACCCGGTTCACCGCGCGGTGTTCCTCACCGGCGTAATGTCCTATCTCTCGGCACCGCTGTGGTTTATGTTCCTCGCGCTCTCAACGGCGCTGCAGGTGGTGCATGCGCTGACGGAACCGCAGTACTTCCTGCAACCGCGCCAGCTCTTCCCGGTCTGGCCGCAGTGGCGTCCGGAACTGGCTATCGCGCTGTTTGCCTCGACCATGGTGCTGCTCTTCCTGCCGAAGTTGCTGAGTATCATCCTTGTCTGGTGCAAAGGGCCGAAAGAGTACGGTGGTTTCTTCCGCGTCACGCTGTCGCTGCTGCTGGAGGTGCTCTTCTCCGTGCTGCTGGCACCGGTACGTATGCTGTTCCACACAGTGTTCGTGGTCAGCGCGTTCCTCGGCTGGGAAGTGGTATGGAACTCGCCGCAGCGTGATGATGACTCCACGCCGTGGGGTGAAGCCTTTATGCGTCACGGCTCGCAGCTGCTGCTGGGCCTGGTGTGGGCAGTGGGGATGGCGTGGCTGGATCTGCGCTTCCTGTTCTGGCTGGCACCGATCGTCTTCTCGCTGATCCTCTCGCCGTTCGTGTCGGTGATCTCGAGCCGCTCAACGGTCGGTCTGCGCACCAAACGCTGGAAGCTGTTCCTGATCCCGGAAGAGTACTCTCCGCCGCAGGTGCTGGTCGATACCGATCGCTATCTGGAGCTGAACCGCTCACGCTCGCTGGAAGATGGGTTTATGCATGCCGTATTTAACCCCTCCTTCAACGCGCTGGCGACGGCGATGGCCACGGCTCGTCACCGTGCCAGTAACGTGCTGGAGATTGCCCGCGACCGTCACGTTGAGCAGGCGCTGAATGAAACGCCAGAGAAGCTCAATCGCGATCGTCGTCTGGTGCTGTTAAGCGACCCGGTAACGCTCTCACGCCTGCACTATCGCGTCTGGGAATCACCAGAGCGCTATTTGTCCTGGGTGAAGCATTACGAAACGTTGTCGCTTAATCCACTGGCGCTGAAGGCGAAATAAGCCATCATTAAGAAAATACCGGCATTAGCCGGTATTTTTTTATCTGCATAATCAGAAGGGGAACGCGGTGAGAGTGATGCTGGTGATGGTCATGGTGTGCGTATTAAGCGGCTGCGGCAGCATTGTCAGCCGGACGATCCCAGGCCAGGGCCACGGGAATCAGTACTACCCCGGCGTGCAGTGGGATGTACGTGACTCCTCATGGCGCTTCCTGACCGTGCTGGATCTGCCGCTCTCGCTGGTGTTTGACACCCTGCTGCTGCCGATAGACGCCCAGCACGGCCCCTATGAGTGATTAACGCTCATCCCACTCGTCTGCCGCAGCCTGACCCTCTTCGGTGTCCAGCGGCGGCTCGAGCTGGAATTCGCCCTCATCCCACTCGTGCAGGGTGTTCTCTTCCAGCCACTCCTGACGGATCTCGATCTCGTCAAAGTCGCCATCAAAGACGCTTTGTGCTGCTTCGCCGCTGTACATCGGCAGGCACTCGCCCGGCTGCTCTTCGTCGGCAAAAAATTCTGCCTGCCAGACGATATCGCCATCCTGCAGCACGTACTTCTGGACATTGAACTGTTGCACATTGAGGTCATCTTCATCGACGTCGGGGTTGTTAGCGATAAAGGCTTCGCGCGCCGCGTCAATGGCTTCGGCCAGAGTTGTGTAATAGTTCAGTTCAGAATCAGCCATGTAAAACGCTCCTTGATAACGATAGTAGACATGCAGAAATCTATAGTCGCTGGTGATGCCAGCGTCAAACTTCCTCCCTACTTTTATCTTGCCCGAGGCTCGCTGCCACGGCGGCGTTGTACCGCTGCAAATGTTCTGGTGTCTGACAAGGCGGCTGCTTCATCACAAACGCCGTACGGCGAGCAGAGAAGTGAAGATCGTCCGCAAAGAAGTTGCCTCTCATCCTGCTAAGCTCCTCCCGGCGATACGCATCCAGGGGACGCCCACGGCGCATCGCTTCCTGAGCACGCGCTTTTGCCTTGAGCGAATCGGGCAGGGCGGCAGGCGCAATAAGCGCGCTGGCATGGCTGACAACGGTTTCAAGAAACGCTTCGCGCGAGACCTCGAGCACCGAGTCGACGAGGCCGAGCGCCGCCGCCTGCCTGGCGCTAATCGGCAGACAATTTTCACTCAGCGCCACCGCCGCTTCAGCATCCGCGCGCCACGGTAGCGTTAAGGTCCAGAACTCCGACCCGTGCAGCCCCATGGTTTTGTAATGCGGATTAATCACCACACCTGCGCGCATAAAGACGCGATCGGCCGCCAGCATCAGCATCGCGCCGCCTGCGCCGGCATTGGCATTGACTGCGCTTATTACCAGCTTGTCGCGGCAGGTGAGGATCGCATCGGCAAAGTCATCGATGGCGTTGATCGATGCCCACCCCTCTTCAGCAGGGTTATCCGCCACATGAATGGAATTAAGCTCAATGCCGTTTGACCAGAAATCATCTCCCCCGGCCAGCACGATAGCATCCACGCTGCAATCTCCGGCTGCGCGCGTAAAGAGCGTGGTGAGGATCTGCGAATCATTGACGGTAAACGCGCCGTTGAGCAGCGGGAAATGAAGAATGGCGACGCGCCCGCGCGTCTCGAGCCAGGGCTTGTTGGGGTGCTGCGCATCGAGTACCGGCAGTGAAGCGCGCGCCGCGAGTTCGTCCCGTAGCGCGACGGCGGCGGGAAGTTTGACCTGCGCACAGGCGTGCTTGTCACTGCGGCGCAGGTGACCGATCCACAGCGCGCCATCGAGGGTTGCCACACAGAGCGCATCGCCGTCGCGGGCGAAAATCTCCCCGACGTGCCCACGTCGGCTGGCGACATTTTCCTCAGCCTGCCAGGCGTTGAAAACCCGCACCGTCACGCCTGCTAACTGCGTCGGCGCACCGGGCAGGCTGTCGCTGGCGCGGATTTTACGCAGCAGCAGGTCGGTGGGATCGCACTGCCAGTCAAGAGTGCGCGCGCTCATCGGCAGTGCTGCTCTCTCACGGCCGCGCGTCGTGGCGCGGTCATAATCAAGGGGATCGCCATGCTGCTGACCCTGCTGCAACTTCGCGATCAACTCCCACAAACAGACGACGGCAGCATCAGTAACCAGATGGCGGTAAATCCGGCTTTTCGCCATCGGTGGAAGGGGGAAAGTACGGGTCGCCCAGATGTCGCCTGCATCCATCACCGCGTTGGCTTCCAGCAGGGTCACCCCCCATTCGTGCCACCCTTCGAGGATCGCCCAGTCAAGGGAGCTGGGGCCGCGGTCGCCGACAATACCCGGGTGCAGAATGAAGCATCGGTAACGTTGCCAGACGCGGTCAGGTATGGCCCGTTTCAGAAACGGCGCGATAATAATGTCAGGCGGGTTCGCCGGAAGCCGCTGTTCAAGCGCCTCATCACCGGTAAAGACCTCAACGGTGACCTGATGACCGGCATCGGTCAGTTCGACAAAAAAACGTTGTGACAGGCCATTAAAGGCGCTGCAAAGCAGAAGAATATGCATGACTTTCCATCCTGGAAGAGGGGGTTCCGGTAGGGGAGTGCTCACCCACTATTTTTTTCAGGCCACGGGCTAAAAACAAGCAGAGCGGCGGTGATGTTGCCAGGCAACTTCTTGCCCCGACTTGAAAACTCTTAATCTGGCCTGTTGTATTTAGCTTCCCACGCGGAGCCTGCTCCGCGTGGGAAAAGGGGGGTTATGATTTTTTCTGCGCGCTATCGTAGACCTTCTCCCCGGCGAACCAGGTTTCGGCAATTTTCCAGTCACGAATATCCTGCGGCACTGGATCCTTGATTTTGCCGTCAACAATGGCGAAATCCGCCCACTTACCGACGGTAATCGAGCCAATCTCTTTATCCCAGCCGCTGATTTTGGCCGGTGCCATGGTGTAGGCATACAGCGCTTCGTCAAAGGTAAGGGCGTTTTCGCCATACCACACTTTGCCATCTTTCAGGCGTAGCACGGCATCACCCAACTGCGTCATCGGGCTCTCTTTTGCCGTCGGCCAGTCGCTACCGAACACCAGGTTTCCACCCGCCGTCAGCAGCGATTGCCAGGCGTAACTGCGCTTCAGGCGCTCATTCCCCAGACGCGTCTCAAGGAAGTTAGGCGCAATGGCATGATCGGGCTGCATCGACGGCACAATGCCGTTCTGCGCAAACTTCTCGATATTGGCGTACTTCGTCAGTTCAATATGTTCGATACGGTTGATTTTATCCTTGCCCTGCGGGCTGTTGCGAAACGCTTCCAGCGCCATCGTCACAGCATTATCGCCGATGGCATGAACGGCAACCGGGAAGCCATACTGATGTGAGCGCTGCACCATCTCGTTCATCTTCTCCTGGGTATAGAGCGGGGTGCCGAAGTAGTGATCGTGGCGATCGGAGTAGTGCTCATGCAGGGCGGCGGTGTGGTTCATCAGGGTGCCGTCCATAAAATATTTATGGTAGCCGTAGCGGAACTGCGGCCCTTTACCGATCGCTTGCTCTTTGTCGGCGGCAAAAGCATTCATCTCTTTTTGCTTATCGGCTTGCGCTTTCCACGCCTCTTCACCGCTGTTTTTCTCGCTGGTATCGACCATGTAGCCATACCAGATGCGCATCGGGAAGCCGCCTTTTTTCAGCATATCGGTGTAGATGTCGCCCGAGTTGGTCCACATATCGTGAGCACTGGTGACGCCGAGGCTATTGAAGTGCGCCATCACTTTGCGCAAGCCCTCGCTTTTATCCCCCTGCGCGGCAATCACTTTTGGTGAGCGGTTGTAGAGATCAAGGGCGTTCTCCAGCAGGATACCGGTCGCTTTACCGTTTTTATCCCGCTGGATCGTCCCGCCGACCGGATCGGGTGTCTTATCGGTGATCTCAAGCTCTGCCAGCGCTTTGCTGTTCAGCCACATGGTGTGGTAATCGACGTCCACCAGCGCGACCGGGTTATCAGGTGCGACTTTGTCGAGCTCGGCTGCCGTGGGTAGCGTCTTCTCTGCGGTTAAGGTGGCGTCCCAGCGGCCGCCGAAGATCCAGCTGCCTTTCGGCTGCGCATCCACTTTTTCCTTGATCATCTTCAGCCACGTCTGTTTGCTGCTGATGCCAAACAGGTCGACCCCATTAATGAGATCGATCCCGGCAATCAGGTGCGTGTGGGCATCAATCAGCCCCGGGATCACCGTTTTACCCTTAGCGTCGATCATTTTCGTCTTATCGCTTTGCAGCAGCTTGATATAGTGCGGGCTGCCCACCGCGATAAATTTGCCATCTTTAATCGCCAGCGCCTGCGCGCGCGGTTTGGCGGCATCGGAGGTGCGGATATCGGCATTCATAATAATGATATCGGCAGGGGTTGGTCGGTCATTGGGATCGTTAGGCACATCCTTTGCCGCTGTAGCGTTAAGTGAGGTGCTAATTAATGCTGATAACAGACTCACTTTGATAATTTTCTGTAGTGTACCCGTAGGTTTAAATAAACCCATATCGCGTTCTCCATTTAAATGGCGGGAATAATAACGTTCGCCGCGATAATAAGCAGAAGCGAATAACGATACAAATGCGCTACACGCAAAATAACCGCAGTAATAGGCTCTTGTGGCAATAATAAAACTTTCCTGCTGGTAAAAAGTTCTGATTATGCAACAGGTGACATTTATTTGAAGATAAATCATAAGCGCTTTCTTAAAGTGTTATTTGTTTACTTATCAGTTAAAGCTTACAGGATGCGGTTTATTGACAATTAACAACGCCATTTGACGCTATTTAGTTATTTGCTTTTCATTTTGTAATTATCTTTATTGGCATGTTAATAGCGCCTTATTAACCCTCTACAAGAGCCGGTTAAAAGTGACCCACATCAATGTGTTGTAATAAGAAAGTGCTTAAACCTGAACCTGCGGGATGAGCAGTAGACGCGCTGACGTCAGGCTCATCACAATAATGAGAAGAGGTAAGGACGCAAACAGCATGAAAAAAAGCGATCTGGTTATTGAAAATAAAGCACTCTGCGCCTTTGTCGCCGCCGCAGAAACAGGAAGTTTTTTGCAGGCGGGGCAACGGATGAATCGCTCGAAATCAACGATAAGCCGCTGGATAAAAGAGCTGGAAGATATTCTCGGCTACACCTTATTTCACACGCGCGGTAATGGATCGGTGGTTAAAATTAACAGCAACGGCAAGCGGCTGCTGCCAAAAGCAAAATCAATGGTAAATAGCTGGCAGCGGCTGGAGGCCTTCTCCTTATCATTACAAACACGCCGCGAACCGGAAATCGTCAGGCTGGCCTTTAATGAATTGATCCCGTCAGAAGTGGTGGCCGATATTTTGCTCACTGTGAAGGCGGCTTATCCGCAGATGCTGCTCCACGTTATCCATACCGATCTATATGACACCGAGGCGAGCCTGCGTGCTAAGCGCGTCGACTACGTGCTTGGGCTGCATTTGCCGGTCATGCCTTGCGGGCTGCAAGGCTGCGTGGTGGGCGATCTGCAAACCATGCTTATTGCCCATCCACAGCACTGGCTGGCACAGCAGAGCCATATCGACGCCTTTCAGCTGGATGGCGAAACGCTTATCTATCCCGCTTTTCCGGATGAAAATAATGACCATCGCTATCCACTGCACGCGTCGGCAGAGGCGATGCTGGTGACGGATTACACCTTGAGCGCAATGCTGGCAAAAAAGGGGCTTGGCATCGCCTGCGTACCGGATCATATTGCGCGGCCGGAGCTGTTGGCGAAGCGGGCTGTCGCCCTTGATGTCAATAATGATGAATTTAATAACCTGCACTCGCTGATGTTATTCTGGCGCGAAAACGAGGATGACGCGGCGCTACGGTCGCTGATTGTTGGCAGCTTAAAAGAGTGGTTTGGTTATTGCTAAGCGTGCAGGGTCTATTCCGCCGTCAGGCAGAAGATTCTGCGTTAATGGACTTTTTGCTTTTGAGATTTGCCTGAGGGTTATGCAAAAAAACGGAAATGTAACGCCAGCGTTATATTTTCTGGCGCAGCGGTTTATAATCACCCTTTGCAAAGGTTGTCCCTAATCTGAGTAGGGTGTGCCGCAGGCGTCGATAGCGCATTATTTATCTAAGGGATGGAGAAAAGGTGTCAGTGACGATGATTTCGCGCGCAGGAGCAAGGCTGTGAAAGGGATCGCAATACCTCTGCGCGGAGCCGCGCTACTACTCTGCTGTTTACTCTCCGGCTGCGGCTTGCCGCCCGCGATTCCTGTGCTGGGCGCGTCATTCCCCGCCTGGTTCTTCTGTTTCCTCGCCGCGGCGCTGCTGCTCATCCCGTGTCATCTGCTGATTGTGCGTAAAGGCTGGCAGGCGCGTTTCTCGCCGCTGGTTATAAGCTATCTGGCTCTGCTGTTTCTCTTTGCCGCGCTCTTCTGGTTTTTACTTTTTTAGATATGAAGGCCTATGACTGATTCCAGCCCAACGCTGTTACGGAAAAAGTGGCCGCTGCTGCTCATTGTGATTGGCGCGATCGTGGCGCTGATTGCGGTGATCTGGCACCTGCAGACTTCTCCGCAAACCAACGATGCCTATGTCTACACCGATACGATCGATGTCGTGCCGGAAGTGACGGGGCGCATTGTCGAGATGCCTGTGCGCGACAACCAGCGCGTGAAAAAAGGCGATTTGCTGTTCCGCATCGATCCGCGCCCCTATCAAGCGATGCTGGCGGATGCAAAATCGCGGCTGGCGGCGCTCGACGCGCAAATTACCCTGACCGGGCGCACCATCAAAGCGCAGGAGTATAACGCGCAGTCTGTTGCCGCCGCGGTGGCGCGCTCGCAGGCGCTGGTCGATCAGACCCGCTCAACGCGCAGCCGCCTGGAGCCGCTGGTGCCGCAAGGGTTCGCTTCGCAGGAGGAGCTGGATCAGGCACGTACGGCGGAGAAAGCCGCCCGCTCAGAGCTGGCCGCAATTCAGCTTCAGGCCAGCCAGGCAGCTTCAGCCGTGCTCGGTGTCGATGCGATGGTGGCCCAGCGGGAAGGGGCGCTGGCGCAGATTGCGCTGGCGGAGCTACATCTGGAGTTTACCGAGGTGCGCGCGCCCTTTAACGGTGTGGTGGTGGCACTGAAAACCACGGTCGGCCAGTACGCCTCGGCGTTAAAACCGGTCTTCACGCTGATGGATGACGACCGCTGGTATGTGGTGGCCAATTTCCGCGAGACCGATCTGCAAGGCATTCGCGCCGGCACACCGGCGGAGATCACCGTGATGACCGACCACAGCCAGCGCTTTAGCGGCCGTGTCGAGTCGGTCGGGTTTGGCGTGCTGCCGGAAGGCGGAACGGTGATTGGTGGCTTACCGATTGTGCCGAAGAGCATTAACTGGGTGCATGTTTCGCAGCGCTTCCCGGTGAAAATCGCCGTTGAGCACCCCGATCCGGCGCTGTTCCGCATGGGCGCTTCCGCAAGCGTTACCCTCAAACCGCAGTGAGTATCGCGATGGAGCGCGCCTGGGGTTATCTGCAAAAAGAGCTACGTGCCACTCCGGGGCGAGGCAACTACACCCTGCGTATGACAATCAGCTGCGCGATCCTCATTGCGCTGTTTATGAGCCTGCAGATCCCCTTTCTGGCGATAGCCCTGATCGTCGTTTTTTATGTCAGCCAGCCCAACGTAGTGATGATCTCGCTGGTCAGCGTCGCCTTTATGCTGGTGGTAACGCTGGTGCTGGGCGGCGTGCTGCTGATTATCAAATGGACCTATGACTATCCGCTGGTGCGCCTTGTTGCCTCGGTGCTGCTCTTCTCGCTTGCCGTCTATCTGATGCGCATTATGGGCAAGCTGGGGCTGGCCTTTTTTGTCGTGGCGCTGGCGGTGATCTATGCGCAAACTTTTCCCTCCATGACCGGGCAGAGCGAGATCCTCGTGCGCCTGCTGCTGTGGCTGTGGGTGGCGATCAATAGCGCCATTGTGGTGACGCTGCTGGTCAATGCCTGTTTTGCGCAGGCGTTTCCTGGCTGGCAGTTCAAAAGCGCGCTCGCCGCGATGCTGCGCCAGACGGCGACCTGCCTGACACAAACCGATGCCGCCTCCCTCGAAAATGCCCGACCCACCTTTAGCGCCATTGCCCGCCAGGTTGCGCAGCTGCACACGCTGTTTAAGCTGGCGCGGCTCTCCAGCGCAGAAATGGCTGATAATCAGCAGAAGTGGCAGAGCGTGATGGCGTTTACCCTGCGCAGCTATCAACTGGTTGCGCTGTTGCAACCCGGTGCGTCCGATGCGGCGAGGCGTCAGCTTGCTGATGCGCTGCTTGCGCTGGCGCAGCAGGTGGAGGAGGGCAAACTGCCGCCTGTGCAGGAGGTCTCCATTTCCGTTGATAGTCAGCATGATGTGATTGTGCGCGAGATTGCCGCGCTGCTGGCCTCGCTTCAGCGCGGAGAAACCGTTGCCTTGCCGCCCGGCGAGGGAGATAAAATCGCCTTAATGCCGCCGGATGCGTGGCGTAACCCGGCCTATCTGCACTTCACTTTAAAAACCGTGCTGGCCACGCTGCTTTGCTACGTCTTCTATACCGCGACGGACTGGCAGGGCATTCACACCATTATGCTGAGCTGCGTGATTGTGGCGCAGCCGGGGCTTGGCGCGACGATGCAGAAGATCGCGCTGCGCATTGGCGGCGCGCTGCTGGCAACCCTGCTGGCGCTGCTGCTGATTCTCTTTATTCAACCGTGGACGGAGTCGCTGGTCGGCCTGCTGGGGATGGCGCTGCCGGTAATGGCGCTGGCCGCCTGGCTGGCGGGTGGTTCAGAGCGCATTGCCTACGCCGGGATCCAGCTTGGTTTTACCTTTGCGCTGGCCTTTTTAAGCTGGTTTGGCCCGCTCACCAACCTGACCGAGTTGCGCGACCGGGTGATCGGTATTCTGCTCGGCGTGCTGGTCTCGTCGCTGATCCACCTCTATTTATGGCCGGACAGCGAAGCGCCGCAGCTCAAAGCCAGCCTCGCGCGCCTCTACCGGCGTATTGCTGACCTGCTGCGGGCGAAAGATCGCGAGTCCACTACCCCGGCGCTGTTTGCCAGCCTGACCGAGAGCGATGCGCTGCTCAATCGCGTTTCCGCCGAGCCGCTCAACACCTGGGCGCATCCCCATGCAGAAGCGAAAGCCTGGCCGCGCGGCGAGACCTTTGCCAGCGCGCAGGAGCTGGTGCGCCTGAGCGAAGGCTATCGGCTCTATGCCGCAGCGGACGATCCCTTTTTGCCCCGCTGCGCGGAGTATGTTGCGGCCTACGCTACGGCGATCGACCAGGCGCAACCGAAGCCGGAGCTGAAGTCAGTTAGCGCCGATGCAGCAAACCCCTATGGTCCGCCGCTGATGCAGGCGCTCTCCAGCCTGCCTGCGTGGCCATCTCCCTTTTCACTCAGTTCGCGACAGGCAGAGTAAGGTATGCGCGCAAAAATGATCTCTTCGCGTTTTCGCTGCGGCACGCTGGCCGCATTTGGCCTGCTGCTGTTATCCGGCTGCGCGCTGGTGCAGGACGATCCGGGGCAGGTGACCATCGTCAACCCGCAGAAGGCGCAGCTGGCGCAGGCGATCCACCTGGCAAACAGCGGCTGGCCCGCAGCGCGTTGGTGGGAAAACTATCACGATCGCCAGCTAACGATGCTGGTTAACCGCGCGTTGCAAAACTCACCCACTATGCAGGCCGCGCGGCTGCGCGTCGGCCAGTCGCAGTCAACGGTGGCGCTGGCGCAGTCGGCAATGGGCGTGCAGGCAGGTGCCGTTGCGGCGCAAAACTACATGCGCGTATCAGACAGGGATGCGAAAGCGACCTGGCCCTACGCCTACTCACTGCCCGTCGATAAGCAGGGGCCGTGGTACACGCTGAACACGGTGGGCGTTGGCGCGTCGCTCAATATCGATCTCTGGGGATCGGATCGTGCGCGCGTGGCGGCCGCGATTGGTGAGCAGAATGCGAGGCTGGCTGAGACTGCGGCGATAGAGCTGGATATCGCCAGCAGCGTCGCTCAGCTCTACTTTGCGATGCAGGCGACCTTTGCGCGCATTGCATTGCTTAATGAGCAGCAAGAGATTGCCCGCTTCTCCGAGCAGGCGCACCAGCAGCGCGCGGCGCGCGGGCTGGAAGATAGTGTTGATCTCGCCGGTGCGCAGGCTGAACGGCTGGCGGCGCAGCAGCAACTGGTGGAAGCAAACGGCGCGTTAACCCGCTATCGCGAGACCCTGCGGGCGCTGATTGGCGCGGACGCGCAGAGCATGCCTGAGATTCATGCGGTGGCGCTGCCGCAACTTCAACAAACGCTGCCTGCAACACTCTCCTTCGAACTGCTGGCGCGCCGCCCCGATCTGCAGGCGCTGCGCGGGTATGTCACTGCCACCATGAGCCAGGTGGACTCAGCGAAGGCGGCGTTTTACCCGCACTTTGATATCAAAGCTTTCTGGGGCTACAACGCCTTTGATGTCGGCGATCTCTTCCGCTACTCCTTCCAGCAGCTCAATATCCTGCCTGCGCTCACCTTGCCGCTGTTTGACGGCGGGCGGTTAAATGCGCACCTGAAATCAGTACGTACCGCCAGCAACATCCTGATCAAACAGTATAACCAGGCGGTGCTGGACGCGGTACGCGATGTGGCGATCACCTCCAGCCAGCTTAACGATCTCAACCAGATGGTGGCGATGCAGCAGGAGAAGGTGCGCGCGGCGATGACCGCAACCAACAGCGCGGCGGCCCATTACCAGCGCGGTCTGCTGAGCCGCTTCAGGGCGCAGGAGGCGCGCCGCTTAGCGCTGGCGCAACAGCTTCTGCTGCTCGATATGCAGGCGCAGCAGCTCAGCACCGATATCACACTGATTAAAGCGCTGGGCGGCGGTTACCGTAACGAGAACGAAAAGGGTGAAGAGAAGCCGTAACAGAGGCGGCTCCGCCCGTGGTTTACAGGCGGAGCGGGGCGCTTAATAGCGGGAAGGCACGCCCTGCGGGCGGGTTTTGAAGCGGCGATGCAGCCACATATATTGCTCGGGCGCCATCATAATGCAGCGCTCCACCACTTTGTTCATCCACGCGGCGGTGGTTTCGGCATCGTCCAGCGGCGGTGAGCACTCCGGCTCAAGCATAATCAGCTCATACCCTTTACCGCCGGGTTTGCGGCGCGGCACAAACGGCACCACGCAGGCTTGCGACATGCGCGCCAGCATCCAGGTTCCGGAAGTGGACGCGGCCTGCTCGACGGCGAAGAAGGGGACAAAGACGCTGGCGCGCGGGCCATAGTCGTGATCTGGCGCGTACCACACCACTTGACCCGCTTTCAGTGCGCGGATCATCCCTTTCAGATCTTTACGGTCAATCATGCTCTTATTGGAGCGCATGCGCCCCCAGGTTTGCAGCAGATCGATAACCGGGTTGTCGTTCGGGCGGTAGACGCCGATGCCCGGCTCATTCAGACCAAACATCCGCGCGCCAATCTCCAGCGTCAGGAAGTGCACGCCAATGAGCAGAATGCCGCGGCCCTGCGCCTGTACGTTACGCACATGTTCGAAATGGGAGACATCCATCCAGCGGCGCATGCGGCGATCGGACCAGAACCAGGCCATGCCGGTTTCAATTAGCCCCATGCCGACGGATTCAAAATTCTTCGCCACCATTTTCTGCCGCTCCTCCTCGCTCATCTGCGGGAAGCAGAGCGTCAGGTTGCGGTGCGCAATGTGCGCGCGGCGTTTCATTACGCGCTGTGCAAGGTGGCCGAGCGCGCAGCCTAAGCGGTAAAGAAGCGGATAGGGAAGTTGAACCACCAACCACAGCACGCCGATTCCGAACCAGGTTGCCCAGTAGCGGGGGTGCAGCAGCGATGCCGAAAATTTGGGTAAATGCGTCATGACTGTCCTGTGTATAGCTACAATGGCCTGTATTCTCGCACTTTTTTTGTAATTCGCAAAAACCAGGGGGTAGAGCCGCGTTCCATAAGCGCAACGCGCATTACAGTGTGAAATGAATGGGTTGAAATGTAGCGCAAAATGTGGGGATGTAAATTAACACTATTTGCTTTATGATGCCGCCCGTTTTTCACTCTCCACTCTGCAGGATACGTACACCATGCCAGTGTTACACAACCGCATCTCCAATGATGAACTGAAAGCCCGCATGCTCGCCGAAACCGAGCCGCGCGTCACCGTCTCGTTTTACAAATACTTCACCATTGTTAACCCGCAGGCGACGCGCGATGCGCTCTACCAGACCCTGTCGCAGCTGAGCGTCTTTGGGCGCATCTACCTCGCCCATGAAGGGATCAACGCGCAGATCAGCGTGCCACAAAGTAAGTTCGAGGCGTTTCGCCAAGCGCTCTACACCTTCGATCCGGCGCTGGATGGGCTGCGTCTGAATATCGCCATTGATGATGACGGTAAATCCTTCTGGGTGCTGCGCATGAAGGTGCGTGACCGCATCGTGGCGGATGGCATTGAGGATGAGACTTTTGATGCCAGCAACGTTGGGGATTACCTGAAAGCGGCGGAAGTGAACGCCATGCTCGACGATCCGGACGCGGTGTTTATCGATATGCGCAACCACTACGAATATGAAGTGGGCCACTTCGATGGCGCGATGGAAATTCCCGCCGACACCTTCCGCGAGCAACTGCCGAAAGCGGTTGAGATGATGCAGGATCATAAAGACAAAAAGATTGTGATGTACTGCACCGGCGGGATTCGCTGCGAAAAAGCGAGTGCCTGGATGAAGCATAACGGCTTCAACAAAGTGTGGCATATCGAAGGCGGTATTATTGAGTACGCCCGCCGCGCCCGTGAGCAGGGTCTGCCGGTGCGCTTTATCGGTAAAAACTTTGTCTTTGACGAGCGTATGGGCGAGCGCATCTCTGATGATGTGATTGCGCACTGCCACCAGTGCGGCACGCCGTGCGATGCCCACACCAACTGCCTGAACGATGGCTGCCACCTGCTGTTTATTCAGTGCCCGAGTTGTGCTGAGAAGTTCGACGGCTGCTGCAGCGAGTTATGCAAAGAGGAGCGCGCGCTGCCGGAAGAGGAGCAGCGTAAACGCCGCGCCGGACGCGAGAATGGCAATAAGATTTTCAATAAATCGCGTGGTCGCCTGAACACCAAACTGGGCATTCCGGACCCGGAATAACGCAGAAGGAGAGGGGAACCCCTCTCCTTTTTTACGCCTGCTTACTTCTGACGCACACCTTCAACCGAAATAATCAGCTCAACATCCTGCGATGCCGGACCGAGATCGGTAGTGATGTTAAAGTCTTTCAGCTTGATCTTGCCAGAGGCTTCAAAGCCTGCGCGCACGCCGCCCCACGGGTCATTGCCCTGGCCCAGCAGCTTCGCTTCCAGCTCAACCGGTTTGGTGACGCCGTTCAGGGTCAGGTTGCCGGTAATATCCAGCTCATCACCATCCTTTTTCACCGACGTTGAGGTGAAGGTCGCTTTCGGGAACTTCGCCACGTTGAGGAACTCTGCGCTGCGCAGGTGTTTATCACGCTCGGCGTGGTTGGTATCAACACTGTTGGTATTGATGGTGACATTCACCTTGTCGGCCGCCGGGTTGGCCTCATCAAAGGTAAAGCTACCGTCGAAGTCCTTAAACGTACCGTATAACCAGCTGTAACCGAGGTGCTGGATACGGAAGTTAACGAAGGCGTGCTGGCCCTCTTTATCGATCTTGTAGTCTGCCGCTACGGCAGAACCGGTGGTGAACAGCAGCGAGGCGAGAGCGAGTCCCGGCAGGATCTTCTTCATACTTATGCTCCAGAGTCAGGTGACGATTTTCCCAGCATCCGCTTGAGAGTGGCGTCTTTATCAATGAAATGGTGTTTAAAGGCAGCAAGGCCGTGCAGCACGGAGAGAACCACTACGCTCCAGGCCAGCCACAGGTGGATGGTTCCGGCGAGATCCGCCTGCGAGCCGGCATCAGCAAGCGTGGCAGGGATCTCAAACAGGCCGAAAACGTTGATTGGTTTGCCATCGGCGGTGGAGATCAGATAGCCGCTAAAGACGATGCCAAACAGCAGCAGGTAGAGAACGATATGGGCCACAACCGCGGCGATGCGCGTGGCGGTGGAGTAGCTTTTCAACGGCGGTGGCGGCGGGGAGATAAAGCGCCACAGCAGGCGGATCACCAGGCCAAACATCAGCAGAATACCGATACTTTTATGGATCTCGGGAGCCTGATGATACCAGCCATCGTAATAGCTGAGGGTGACCATCCATAACCCTAAGGCGAACATGCCATACACCACGATGGCGACCAGCCAGTGAAGCGTCACGGAAATAAAACCGTAGCGCGCCGGAGAGTTGCGAAATTGCATAACGGGTCATCACTGTTAAACAAAAGTTAATTTAAAATGGCGTCAGTGAGAAAATATTGCAACTCAAAAATAACGAATTGGATTGTTATTTTTTCTATAACATAAATTTTGAATAAGTTTGCCGGTTTACATTCAGGCTATTAGAAAGTTGAAACGTTTAAGGCAGGATTAGCAGTAGGTTAAGCCTGTTGTCATACTCCTGAAGTATTCAAAAATATTGTCTGTAAAAGACGAAAAAATCGCTAAGTGTCAGCTTTTGTAAGCATTTTAGCGCGGATAACCACAAGCAGAATTAATAAAAAGCCAACGGCTGAGAATATATGCCGCCACATTTTCACGCAGGTGATTACTTTATTCGGTACAAAGAGCAACGGCCCTAAAATAGGGCCGACATAAACTCAACGCGTAAAGCGGGCAAGGGAGAAGGGCCGTAAATCGAACTCCAGCGTTTTTTGCTGGGCGAAGGCGCTGGCAATTTCACCGAGCACCGGGGCAAATTTGAAGCCGTGACCGCTCAGGCCGGTTACCACCAGCGTGTTCGGCGCGTCTGGCAGGGTATCGATAATAAAGTCTTCATCAGGCGAGTTGTCATAGGTGCAGGAAGCGCCATACAGGCAGCCGCCAATACCCGGCAGATGCTGGCGTAAAAAGGAGAAGCACTCCGAGCCGTCGCCGGCTTCTGCGCCAAACGGCGTGCGCTCGTCGGCCGCGTTAATCACCTGTCCGCCGTTGTGGCGACCAATCTTTAACTCATTCTCAACCGCCGGGAAGCCGTAGTAGTGCTCGCCGTTTGGCATCTCGCCGGTAAACGCCGGGAAATTATTTTTCACACTGTAACGGCCATCGGCCTGGAACCAGGCAAACACTTTGCGCACTGGCTGGATCGGCAGGTTTGGCAGCAGCGTCTTCGCCCAGGTGCCAGCGCTCACCAGCGCTTTTTTGCCGGAGAAACTCCCTTCCGGGGTATCGATGGTGACGCCATCCTGATGATGGTGCAGGGCGCTGACCGGGCAGTTGAAGAGCTGCGCACAGCCTGCCTGCTCAGCCAGCTGGATCCAGCTTTTAATCGCCAGTTCGCTGTGCAGCACGCCGGAGTCAGCTTCATAGAGCGCGATGTAATCATCAGGAACGCGGATTTCCGGCCAGCGCGCCATTAACGAAGCGGCATCAAGCTTTTCCAGCGCCAGCTTCCACTGCGCGGCGCTGTCGGCGACGTTGGCGAGGAAGGAAGAATCAGCCGGGCCAAAATTGACGACGCCAGTGCGCTCAAACACCGTTTCGCCAGTGAGCGTGTTCAGTTCATCCCATAACTGCTGGGCGCGCAGCACCAGCGGAACATATTTCTCGCCTTCGCCGTAGGCGTGGCGGATCAGGCGCGTATTGCCGTGATGGCTGCCTTCATTGTGCGGCGGCATATGCGCATCGGTCATCAGCACCTTAAGCCCGGCGCGCGTGGCGTAGTAGCCCGCGGCTGCGCCAACGGATCCGCTGCCGATAATAATCAGGTCGTATGTCATGGTTCTCTCCAGGCAAATGCGTGTTCAGGAGGGTAAATAACCTGGGGGGCTTATACAAGGGCAGAAAAAAGAAAGGCACCGCGAGGGTGCCTGATGTTGAGTATGCGCAGATGGTGTTAATGTCTTTTATACTCGTCTTTTTCGTAATCGCCTGATTCAATCTTGGCAATGCCAGCTTCCAGAATCGAAATAAACTGGCGGGCAACATCGGTTGTTAACCATAACGTCTGACCGATTTCAGTCCCTTCCTGAGCGGCTCTGTTCGGGGTCTGGTAGTGCAACCGAAGCATCAGTGCGTCATAGCTATCTACGGTGCTGATGTCCCATCCGACCAGTGGATGGGTCTGGATGACTTCATTATTCTTTACCATCATAACCCCCTGTTTGGCGTGTTTTAATTAGACAACGACGTTCGAGGTTCAATGCGTGTTTTAATTTGAAGCCTTTTCAGTATATCAACAACCCGACCTCATGATCGGGAAAATAAACACTCTGCAACATCTTTTTTGTAGTCATAGATTTTTCTTAAGGGAGTGGCGAAAAGATAAGCGACTCATTTCACTGAGAAAAACAGATGTTACGGTTTTGCTTGAAAATGAAGCAAAAAAAGCCGGGGCGACCCGGCAATAACTTCAACTTCAGAGGGAAATTAATCGGTGATAAACCAATCGTCAGCGCTTTCCCAGGTCTCTTGCAGGATTTCGGTAACGCGGTCTTTATCTTCTTTCGCGCCGCCAAGGACGGAGAGATTATTTGCTGCCGCATAACGGACAGAAATTTTATTTTCGCGATCGGGATAGTGGTCATTCAGACGGCGGGATAACTCACCTGCCAGCGCATCGATAGCGCCCGCGGGTAAAGATGTGGTTCTGGCAATCGTCACTTCAATGCGCATAACAGCCCCCTGTGTAAGATACTGTATGTTTATACAGTTAATCGAAACACATTACAACAGGGGGCATAAGAATATTTAGCGTTTTACTTGCCAGCGCACGGTTTCACCGGCGAGGAAAGGCACCAGCGTATCGTCCGCCAGCGCAATCGACTCCGGCACCACGCACTCTTCCCGCACCAGTTCAATAAACTCTTCATTCACCGGCAGGCCATAGAAGCGCGGCCCGTTGAGGGAGCAGAAAGCTTCGAAGTGCTGCAGCGCGTTCATCTCTTCAAATACCGTGGCGTAGCTGGCCAGCGCCGTTGGCGCATTGAAACAGCCTGCACAGCCGCAGCTCGCCTCTTTGCGATGGCGGGCATGCGGAGCTGAGTCGGTGCCGAGGAAGACGCGATCGAACCCGCTGGCGACCAGTTCACGCAGCGCCTGCTGATGGATATTACGCTTAAGGATCGGTAAGCAGTAGAGATGCGGACGCACGCCGCCCACCAGCATATGGTTGCGGTTAAACAGCAAATGTTGTGGGGTGATGGTGGCGGCCAGCCGCTCATTGCCGTCGCGCACATAGTCAGCGGCATCTTTGGTGGTGATGTGTTCGAATACCACTTTCAGCTCCGGCAGACGCTTGCGTAGTGGCTCCATCACCGTCTCAATGAAGCGCGCTTCGCGATCGAAAATATCGATCTCCGCGTGAGTCACTTCCCCATGCACCAGCAGCGGCATGCCGAGCTTCGCCATCCGCTCAAGCACCGGCATGATGGCATCAATGCTGGTGACGCCGTGGCTGGAGTTAGTGGTGGCATTTGCCGGGTAGAGCTTCGCCGCCGTAAACACCTTTTCCGCAAAGCCGCGTTCGATCTCATCAGGATCGAGGCTGTCGGTCAGGTAGCAGGTCATCAGCGGTTCGAAGTGCTGACCGGCAGGCACTGCGTCAAGGATGCGCTGGCGATAGGCGATAGCGGCCTCAACGGTGGTCACAGGCGGAGCCAGGTTCGGCATCACAATGGCGCGGGCGTAGGTTTCGCTGGTCCACGGCACCACGGTTTTCAGCATATCGCCGTCGCGCAGATGGAGATGCCAGTCGTCAGGACGGCGGATTTTCAAAACCTGGGGTTGTGTCATTGGAGGGCTCCGGCTAAGTGAGAAAGGGCTGTTTTTGCCGGAGACCAAGCATAAGGGGAAACGTTTTCGTTTGCATCCTTTTCCTGAAAAAAAGGGCGCCAGGCGCCCAGTGATTCAGTCGGTAAGGGGGATGACAATCTCGCCCGGTTTCACCTCAATGCCTTTGGCATATTTCTTCGCCAGCGCTTCGCCTTTGGTGCTGTCTTCTTTCAGCACATAGGCCGGGCGCTGGTTAAAGTAGTTGCGCAGAGACTGGTTCAGGTAGGGCATCAAGGTTTGCAGCACGCTCTGCATCTTTTCCGGTGTGACCGTCGCGTCCACCACTTCCATCTCATGCAGATAGATTGCACCCTGATCTTTATCAAAGGTCGGCAGCGCTTTCAGCTTCAGCTTGATCACCGCTTTTTGATTGCCGAACAGCGAGGTCATATCCAGATTAGCATCGCCGGTTAAGGTGATTTTATTCGGCTCTTCGCGGCCAATCGCGCTGGCAAGATTGTTGAGAACAATATGCGCATCAGCCACGCCCGGCACGCCAATATCTTTGGCGAAGTTATTCCGTTTCTCCAGGGCCTGGTTAATCTCCTGCTCGCTGATTGTGTATTGGGTCAGTTGATTGCACCCCACCAGCACGCCGCTCAGCATGAGTGCTGCGGCCAAAATCATCTTCTTCATGAATTCCTCAACGTGGTCCTGATGCCTCGATCGAGGTGTAGCATGCGCGACGCCCGGCGCAAAGGCCAGCAGAAAATACTTAAAGAAGGGGCGGAAGCCGGTCGCTTCCGCCATGAACGGCTTAGATAGCCATGGAAGAGAGGAGGTTAACCTGAGTCTGTTTCGCCATGTTGTCGCGGTAATCGGCGACGCGGGTCGGCCAGGTAATACCGCTGACGATCGTCAGGTTTCGCAGCAGCGGGAAGAGATGAATATCATCTTCCGACAGCTCGCCGTTGACGGCATTCGGCTGCACGATGTGCTTCTCCAGCGCGCGCAGATCGTCGCTGATATTCTTCACCAGCCCGGCAGAGTGGGAGAGGTGATCGGCGAAATCGCCAATCGCCGCCTCTTTTTTGGCGGTGAAGTAGGCGCGTGCCTGCGGGGTAGAAAATTCGTCAAAGGGGGCCTGCGCGAAGCGTGGGATCAGCAGCTTATTGACGTAGCCATTCACCTTACGCAGCCACTCCTCGATCTTCGGATTGCGCGAGCCGGTCAGCAGCGGTTGACCGTCGAGCTTATCAACGTAGTGAACAATATCGAGGCTTTCGGGCAGGTAGCGACTGTCATCTTTTTGCAGGATCGGCGCCATCTTTTGACCAATCATGCGGGTCGGCGTCGCTTCGTCATCGCTTTGCAGGACATGGAGTTCAACCGGGAGATTCTTAAGGCCGAAAATCATGCGGGCTTTTACACAGAAAGGGCAGTGATCGTAAATGTAGAGTTTCACGTTTCTCCTCCATACTGGTTTATCCATCACTAATCAGTATGGAAGAGAGGCCGACGCGGCGCAAATCAGGCGCCGGGTTCGAGCATCGGCGGCTGCACGCGGCGGGGGGCAAACTGCCACAGCAGCGCAAGGGAGGTGATTAACCCAATCACGCCGAGCATCATCCACGGTAACTCCGGCTGGCGAAAGGCTTTCCCGGCGTCAAACAGCCAGCCGCCGCCGGCGTAGCCAAGCGCGCCGCCAAAGGCCAGACCTAAGCGGCTAAAGCCCATATAGCTGCCGCGCGCCCGCGCATCGGCCAGCTGAGCGCTCAGGGTTTCCCGCGCTGGTTCGGCGATAATGGAGCCGATATAGAAGGTGCAGATAAGTGTAAAAAGCTGTTGCAGGGAGCCGACCATACCCATCGGAAAGAGGCTGAAGGACATTACCACCAGGCCGAACATCAGGCGCTGCTCAAGGCGAAAGCGCTTTTCGCTCCAGCGGGCAATCGGGTAGAGCAGCGTCAGCGACAGGCAGGCCTCAATGGCATACATCCATTTGACCGACGTCGGCGATCCGGCAACGTCGTTGACCATAATCGGCAACATCAGCATCACCTGCACCGCCAGCATGTAGTAGCCGCTGAGGGTTAACACATAAGTGACGAACTTCTTGTCACGCAGCACGCGGGCTAAGCCTTCGCGCACCGGCGTTTTCACCGTCGACAGCTTCCACGCTGGCAGCAGCCAGGCGTTAAAGCCCGCGCAGAGGATAAACATCAGCGCCCCGGCGGCGCACACCAGACGGAAATCATATTGCAGCAGCCAACTGCCGAGCAGCGCGCCGATAACCGCCCCGGCGCTATCCTGCATCATCAGCAGCGAGAAGAAGCGACCGCGCTGGCGCGGGCGTACCAGTTTGACCACCAGCGCCGAACGCGGTGGGTCGAACAGCGTGCCGCCAAGCCCGGAAAGAATACAGGAGAGCCACAGCACCCACGGTTCATGCGCCATCCCCATCGCCGCGAACCCTGCCGCGCGCATCAGCATGCCGGTGACAATCAGCGGTTTTGCGCCAAAGCGGTCGGCGATCGCGCCGCCAAACATGCCTAACCCCTGCTGAATAAACTGACGCAGGCCGAGCGCGATCCCGACCATCAGCGCGGCCCAGCCAAGTTGATCAACAAAACGAATGGAAATCAGGGGGAAGACAACAAAAAAACCGAGCACCACCAAAAAATTATCGACCAGCAGGAAATATTTACCCAGGCTCCTTGCCTGCGAGATGCGCGCCATTTCCCCTCCGGGAAATCAGAAAAGGTGACGCCTCTATTCTGCGGCTTCGGCAACCGTTTTCACACATTCACAGCGACAATATTTTTTTATCAAGGCGGGCGTTTGATTGAGACTTTTCATCGAAAAGGGGGCGCGGCGCAGAAAATGCCATGTTGCTGTTTTCACAGAGTCGCAGAGCAAAGGTATAGTAAAGAGAAGGGGTAAAAAAAGCCGCGAAACGAAGGAGTGGTAAACATGTTTGGCTATCGCAGTAATGTGCCGAAAGTACGCTTGGTAACAGACAGATTAGTGGTGCGCCTGGTTCACGAGCGCGATGCGTGGCGGCTTGCGGATTATTACGCGGAAAATCGCCAGTTTTTAAAACCCTGGGAGCCCGTTCGCGATGAGAGCCACTGTTACCCTTCCGGCTGGCAGGCACGTCTGGGGATGATCAATGAGTTCCATAAACAGGGCTCTGCTTTTTACTTCGCCCTGCTCGATCCTGAAGAGAAAGAGATCGTCGGCGTCGCCAATTTCTCCAACGTGGTGCGTGGCTCGTTTCACGCCTGTTATCTCGGTTACTCCATCGGCCAGAAGTGGCAGGGGCAAGGGTTGATGTTTGAAGCCCTGACATCCGCCATTCGCTATATGCAGCGCACGCAACATATGCACCGCATAATGGCCAACTATATGCCGCACAATAAACGCAGCGGCGATTTACTGGCGAGGCTCG
This sequence comes from Kosakonia sp. CCTCC M2018092, assembly GCF_003864115.1. Taxonomy (NCBI): domain Bacteria; kingdom Pseudomonadati; phylum Pseudomonadota; class Gammaproteobacteria; order Enterobacterales; family Enterobacteriaceae; genus Kosakonia; species Kosakonia sp. CCTCC M2018092. Next base: position 2,911,650 of record NZ_CP034225.1, on the reverse strand, counting down.
GGTTCGAAAAAGAGGGCTATGCCAAATCCTATTTATTGATCGATGGGCAGTGGCGCGACCACGTCCTCACCGCATTAACCGCCCAGGAGTGGACTCCGGGACGCTAAGGAGCAGAGATGAAGTATCAACTCACCGCCATCGAGGCGCGGGTTATCGGCTGCCTGCTGGAGAAGCAGGTCACTACGCCGGAGCAGTATCCGCTCTCCATCAACGGCGTAGTGACGGCCTGTAATCAGAAAACCAACCGCGAGCCGGTGATGAACCTGAGCGAGCACGAGGTTCAGGATGTGCTTGATGAGCTGGTAAAGCGCCACTACCTGCGCACCGTCAGCGGTTTTGGCAACCGGGTGACCAAATATGAGCAGCGCTTCTGCAACTCTGAATTTGGCGATCTGAAGTTAAGCCCGGCGGAGGTGGCGCTTATCGCCACGCTGTTGCTGCGCGGGCCGCAAACGCCGGGCGAACTGCGTGGACGTGCGGAGCGGATGCATCGTTTTGCCGATATAGCCGAGGTGGAAAACGCCCTTGAGCAGCTGGCCAGCCGCGAAGATGGGCCTTATGTCGTGCGTCTGCCGCGCGAGCCGGGCAAGCGCGAAAGCCGCTACATGCATCTCTTCAGTGGTGATATGCAGACGCTGATCAATGTGGTCGAAGCCGTCGCGCCGACTGAGCAGAGCCTCGAGGCGCGCGTTGAGGCGCTGGAGACTGAAGTCGCGGAACTGAAGCAGCGTCTCGATTCGTTGCTGGCACATTTAGGGGATTAAGCGTGACGACATTACGGATTGGTGTAGTAGGGCTGGGCGGTATCGCGCAGAAAGCCTGGTTGCCGGTGCTCGGCGCGGCAACGGACTGGACGCTGGCGGCGGCCTGGTCGCCGACGCGGGACAAAGCCCTGCGGGTATGTGAAACCTGGCGTATCCCTTATGCGGATTCACTGGCGTCGCTGGCGGCGCAGTGCGATGCGGTCTTCGTTCACACCTCAACCGCCTCGCACTATGCGGTGGTGAGCGAGCTGCTCAACCTTGGCGTGCACGTCTGCGTCGATAAGCCGCTGGCGGAAAACCTGAAAGATGCCGAGCGCTTAGTCGAGCTGGCGGCGCGTAAAAAATTGACGCTGATGGTCGGCTTTAACCGCCGCTTCTCGCCGCTCTACCGCGAGTTAAAACAGCAGATGCCGCAGGCGGCTTCGCTGCGTATGGATAAACACCGCGCCGATAGCGTCGGGCCGCACGACCTGCGCTTTACGCTGCTTGATGACTACCTGCATGTGGTCGACACCGCGCTATGGCTGGCGGGCGGCCGCGTGCAGATCCAGAGCGGCACGCTGCAAACCACCGACGACGGCGCAATGCTCTATGCCGAGCACCACTTCAGCGCCGACACGCTGCAAATCACCACCAGTATGCACCGGCGGGCGGGCAGCCAGCGCGAGTGGGTGCAGGCGGTGACCGACGGCGGGCTGGTAGATATTACCGATATGCGCGAGTGGCGCGAAGAGCGCGGGCAGGGGGTTATCGCGCGGCCGATTCCCGGCTGGCAGAGCGTGCTGGAGCAGCGCGGTTTTGCCGGTTGCGCGCGCCACTTTATCGAGTGTGTGCAAAATCAGACGGTTCCGGAAACGGCGGGCGAGCAGGCGATCCTTGCGCAGCGCGTGGTGGAGAAGCTCTGGCGCGAGGCGATGAGTGAATAAGACGGGGCAACGCAGGCGATAGTAATTCGCTTTTTTCCCTGTAGACTAAGCGCTTCGCTGTATCCCAACGCCTGCATTGCAGGCGTTGTGTCTTATGGAAACCAGAATGAACCTACTCAAATCGCTGGCGGCAGTCAGCTCCATGACAATGTTTTCCCGCGTGCTGGGCTTTGCGCGCGATGCCATTGTGGCACGGGTGTTTGGCGCAGGGATGGCGACGGACGCCTTCTTCGTTGCGTTTAAACTGCCCAATCTGTTACGGCGTATCTTTGCCGAGGGCGCGTTTTCCCAGGCCTTTGTGCCGATCCTCGCCGAGTACAAAAGCAAGCAGGGCGAAGATGCCACCCGCGTCTTTGTCGCCTATGTTTCCGGCTTGCTGACGATTGCGCTGGCGATAGTCACCGTTGCCGGGATGCTCGCGGCCCCGTGGGTGATCCTCGTTACTGCGCCAGGGTTTGCCGATACGGCGGATAAATTTAACCTCACCTCGCAACTGCTGCGCATCACCTTTCCTTACATTCTGCTGATCTCGCTGGCGTCGCTGGCGGGGGCGATCCTCAACACCTGGAACCGCTTCTCGGTACCGGCGTTTGCGCCCACCTTTCTCAATGTCAGCATGATTGGCTTTGCGCTGTTTGCCGCGCCTTACCTCCATCCGCCGGTGCTGGCGCTGGCCTGGGCGGTTACCGTCGGCGGCGTGCTGCAACTGGTCTATCAACTGCCGCATCTAAAGAAGATTGGCATGCTGGTGCTGCCGCGCATCAACCTGAGCGATGCGGGGGCGATGCGGGTGGTGAAGCAGATGGGGCCGGCGATCCTCGGGGTCTCCGTCAGCCAAATCTCACTTATCATCAACACCATTTTCGCCTCGTTCCTCGTCTCCGGCTCCGTGTCGTGGATGTATTACGCCGACCGCTTAATGGAGTTCCCCTCCGGCGTGCTGGGTGTGGCGCTCGGGACGATCCTGCTGCCATCGCTGTCGAAAAGCTTCTCCAGCGGCAATCAGGAGGAGTATTGCCGCCTGATGGACTGGGGCCTGCGTCTCTGTTTCCTGCTGGCGCTGCCCAGTGCCGTAGCACTTGGTATTCTCGCCAAGCCGTTGACCGTTTCGCTGTTCCAGTACGGCAAATTTACCGCTTTTGATGCGGCTATGACCCAGCGGGCGCTGATCGCCTACTCGGTTGGATTGATGGGCTTGATCGTGGTGAAGGTGCTGGCACCGGGCTTCTATTCACGCCAGGACATTAAAACGCCGGTCAAAATCGCCATTGTGACGCTGCTGATGACCCAGGTGATGAACCTGGCGTTTATCGGCCCGCTGAAGCACGCCGGGCTGTCGCTGTCGATTGGTCTGGCGGCCTGTCTCAATGCCAGCCTGCTCTACTGGCAGCTGCGCAAGCAGAAGATCTTTACCCCGCAGCCGGGCTGGAGCCGTTTTCTGCTGCGTCTGGTGATCGCCGTGGTGGTGATGGCTGCTGCGCTGGTGGGGATGCTGTATGTGATGCCGGACTGGGCGACAGGAACAATGCCGTACCGCTTGCTGCGCCTGATGCTGGTGGTGGGGGCAGGTATTGTTGCTTACTTTGTTACCCTTGCGCTGCTCGGGTTTAAAGTGAAAGAGTTCGCCCGCCGCACGGTATAAAAAAAGCAACGCAAAAAGCCAGGGGGAGACCCCTGGCATATTCACGACGGCATAGTCACGCTATCGTCGAACTAAATCGCAATCTTCTTGCCGCCGCGGTTGGCGGATGAGGCATAGCCATTCGCACCGTAGAGGCTCGGTTCCTGATGCGGTTTCAGGACTTCCAGCGCCTGCTGGTTACGCGCGATCTGCCCCTCCAGCAACCAGCCGTTGTGCTGGTTGAGGTCGCGTAAATGCTGCGTTTTCTGCGTGATGATCTGCCAGCGATTAGCAACATCGCCACTGGCGTTTTGTTGCGTTTTCTGTTCGGCACGACGCTGCTGCTCAAGGTAGTCCAGCGTCGCGAGCAAGGAGCTTTTCTCCTCCGTAATGCGCTGTAGCGCGCTGCCATTGAGATGGCCAACGGAAAGCTGTTTTTGCTCAGTATCCATCACGTCTTTCAGAGCGCTCAGGATAACTGTCATTTGATCAAGAATATCTGACAGTCGATTCATACGGTTATTTACTCTGTAAGTAACTCTTCGCTTCGTTAATCAGGGCATCAGCAATTTTGCCGGTGTCCATTTTGAGTTCACCATTACGAATCGCGGTTTTCAGTTTCTCCACGCGTTCCATATTGATGTCGTTAGCGCCCGCCTGCATCAGCTTGGTTTGCGAACCGCTGAGCGTGACGTTGGTGCTGTTTGCCGTCGCGGCAGTTTCCTGGCGCGTTTTCTGCGTCTGGGTTTCGTTAGTCTCACGCTGTTGAACGGTGTTAACCGGCTTCAGGGAAGAGGTACGATCGATGCTCATAGTGTTTCCTCATTGAGGTTCGCGGCGTTTCGGGCCAGATTTCTTCAGTCTTACTAACTTATCGGCAGATAGCATTAGTTCTTTAAGTAATTTATAGGTTAATAAGAATATTCCCATCAGAGTTAACCGTACCACTCACTATCTGCCCTGAAGCCATGCGAACCCGCGCATTTTGCGCCACTGCCGCATTGTTCATCGCCTGACCTTCGCTGTTCACACTAAAGCCATCTCCGGACGCCACAACCTGGACGCGCTGGCCGGCTTTAATCCGCCATGCCTGACGCACCATTGAGAGCTGAATTGCCTGGCCTGGTGCCAGATCGCGCAGACTTACCGCGTCCTGCGCCATATTAATATCGAGCATGGTTCTCGGCGGCAGCTGATCGAGGCGGCCGCGCTGTAACGCCACGCTCCCGGCCTGCAATGTCGCACCGCGCGCAACAGGCTGCACCGCCACAACATAATTGCCCGTCGCCTGGACTTCGACCTGCACAAAGCGTTTCGTGCCCGCGCAGTTCGCCATCACATTCATATTGCCCCACAGCTTCGCGCCACCTACCACGCTCAGGGTGGGCTGGTCGCACGCCGGTAACTGGCTTTGCGGGGTGCGAATGTTTACCACCACCTCATCGCTAAAGCCAGCCAGACGCTGGGCGAAAAGCGACGTCAGTTGCGCCTGCAGATCCGCTGCCTGAGAAAAGGGGCTTAATAACAATAAGATTGCGGCTACACCGCCTTTCAACGTCTTCATCGCAAAACATGCCTGTTGAACCAGATGAGGAGATTTTAACCGCTTTGCAAATCTATCAACGCAAAAAATAGCGACGCATTTTGCCCTTATTCCAACGATAAGTTTGCAAGGGGCGATTTAAGCTGTTGGCTAAATAATTGTCATCAGTGAGGGAGCCATGCTCGATAAACTTGATGCCGCACTGCGCTTTCAACAGGAAGCGCTAAACCTGAGCGCCCAGCGCCAGGAGATTCTGGCAGCAAATATTGCTAACGCCGACACCCCAGGGTTTCAGGCGCGCGATATGGATTTTTCCAGTGAATTAAAAAAAGTGATGGAGCGCGGTCGGGCTGAAGGCAGCGGTGTCTCGCTGGCTCTCACCTCTTCGCGCCACATTCCGGCGCAGGCGATGACCGGCCCGTCTACCGATCTGCTTTATCGCATTCCCGATCAACCATCGCTGGATGGCAACACCGTCGATATGGATCGTGAACGTACCCAGTTCGCCGACAACAGCGTCAAATACCAGACCGGGTTGACCGTACTGGGCGGGCAGATCAAAAGCATGATGAGTGTTCTGCAACAGGGGAACTAATTAAATGGCATTACTGAATATCTTTGATGTCGCAGGCTCCGCGCTGACCGCACAGTCCAAACGTATGAACGTTGCCGCCAGTAACCTGGCGAACGCCGACAGCGTAACCGGACCCGATGGTCAGCCGTATCGCGCTAAACAGGTTGTCTTTCAGGTCGATGCAGCACCGGGCCAGGCCACGGGCGGCGTAAAAGTGGCGGATGTGATTGAAAGCCAGGCACCGGACAAGCTGGTGTATGAACCCGGTAACCCGCTGGCTGATGCAAGCGGCTACGTAAAAATGCCTAACGTCGATGTCGTGGGCGAAATGGTCAACAGCATGTCCGCGTCGCGCAGCTACCAGGCGAACGTTGAAGTGCTGAACACCGTGAAGAGCATGATGCTCAAAACGCTCACTCTCGGTCAGTAAAGGGGCCCCGTATGTCTATCAGCGTGAATATTAACGACCCGATTAACAACGGCGTCTCGACGACCAGTAAAACGTCCGGTACCACAGCTACCGGCACTAACAGTGCATCCGACCTTCAGGGCAGCTTTTTGACGCTGCTGGTTGCGCAGTTAAAGAACCAGGATCCAACCAACCCGCTGCAGAACAACGAACTGACCACGCAGCTGGCGCAGATCAGCACCGTAAGCGGGATTGAGAAACTGAATACCACCCTCGGCTCTATCTCCGGACAGCTTGATAACAATCAGTCGCTGCAGGCGAGCACCCTGATTGGTCACGGCGTAATGATCCCGGGACAGACCGTGCTGGTGGGCAAAGGAACATCCACGCCGTTTGGCGTAGAACTGACGCAGACTGCCGACAAAGTGACCGCCATCGTGAGCGATAAGAGCGGTACGCCGGTGCGAACTATTGAACTCGGCGGTCTGAAAGCTGGCGTCCACACCTTCAGTTGGGACGGCAAAATGACAGATGGCAGCGTAGCACCGGATAACTCATATACGGTGTCTATCGCGGCCAGCTCCGGCGCAACGCAGCTGGTGGCACAGCCGCTGCAGTTTGCGCTGGTACAGGGTGTGACCCGCGGCGACAAGGGAAGCACACTGGATTTAGGTACTTACGGAAGTACCACACTCGACGAAGTACGACAGATTATTTAAAGCCTTCATACTTATCAGGAGTAAGTCATGGCCTTTTCACAAGCGGTCAGCGGCCTGAATGCTGCGGCCACCAACCTCGATGTCATTGGTAACAACATTGCCAACTCCGCCACCTATGGCTTTAAATCCGGATCTGCGTCCTTCGCCGATATGTTTGCCGGTTCTAAAGTGGGTCTCGGCGTTAAAGTGGCTGGTATTACCCAGGACTTCGCTGACGGCACCACCACCAACACTGGTCGTGGCCTCGACGTCGCGCTGAGCGGCAACGGTTTCTTCCGTGTAGCCGACAGCAACGGTTCTGTTTACTACAGCCGTAACGGTCAGTTCAAACTCGACGAAAACCGCAACCTGGTTAACATGCAGGGTATGAAGGTGACCGGTTTCCCGGTAGCCGGCACCCCGCCTGCGGTACAGAGCGGCGCGAACCCGTCTGCCATCACCATCCCGAACACCCTGATGGCGGCGAAAGCTACCACCACAGCGGCGATGCAGATGAACCTGAACTCAACGGACTCCACCCCGACGGTTACGCCGTTCGATCCGACGAACTCAGACTCTTACAACAAAAAAGGCACTGTCACCACCTATGACAGCCTGGGTAACTCCCATGCCGTTGACGTTTACTACGTTAAAAACAGCGCCAACAAATGGGATGTCTACACCCAGGACTCCAGCGTAGCGGGCTCTTCTTACCAGAAAGCCGCGCAGATGACCTTTACCAGCAACGGTACGCTCTCTGCGGTCAACAACTATGCCGAAGTGCTGCCTGCGACCAACCCGCGCACCTGGACCATGAACGCTACGGCGAACACTCAGCCGCAGATCGATATCAATCTGGCCAGCCTGAACGGTTCTGCGCCGGGCACTTTCAGCCTGAGCTTCCTGAACTCAATGCAGCAGAACACCGGCACCAGCGGTGTGGTGGCTATCAACCAGAACGGTTACGCGCCGGGTTCACTGGTTAGCTACGCCATTAACGATGACGGCACCGTGGTCGGTAGCTACTCCAACGAACAGTCACAGCTGCTGGGTCAGATCGTGCTGGCGAACTTCGCCAACAACGAAGGCCTGCAGTCTCAGGGTGACAACGTTTGGTCTGCTACCAACTCCTCTGGTGTTGCGCTGCTCGGCACCGCCGGCACCGGTAACTTCGGCAAGCTGACCAACGGCGCGCTGGAAGCCTCAAACGTGGATCTGAGTAAAGAACTGGTCAACATGATCGTCGCGCAGCGTAACTATCAGTCGAACGCGCAGACCATCAAAACCCAGGATCAGATCCTTAACACGCTGGTTAACCTGCGTTAATCGACTGACGGGACGGCTTAATGGATCACGCAATATATACCGCGATGGGCGCAGCCAGCCAGACGCTGAATCAGCAGGCTGTCACCGCCAGCAACCTCGCGAATGCTTCCACACCGGGCTTTCGTGCCCAGCTCAACGCGCTGCGCGCGGTGCCGGTAGAAGGGCTTTCCCTTCCTACCCGCACGCTGGTGGTGGCCTCCACGCCTGGCGCCGATATGACGCCGGGTCAACTGGACTACACCTCACGCCCGCTTGATGTGGCGTTGCAGCAGGATGGTTGGCTGGCAGTGCAAACGGCGGACGGCTCGGAAGGTTACACCCGTAACGGCAATATCCAGGTGAGCCCGACCGGTCAGTTGACGATTCAGGGCCATCCAGTGATTGGCGAAGGCGGTCCGATCGCTGTACCGGAAGGGGCGCAGGTCACTATCGCCGCTGACGGTACGATTTCAGCGCTCAACCCCGGCGACGCGGCGAATACCATCGCGCCTGTCGGCAAGCTGAAGCTGGTAAAAGCAGAGCCGCGTGAAGTAGTGCGCGGTGATGACGGTCTTTTCCGTCTGAGCCAGAGCGCACAGGCGACCCGTGGCGCAACGTTGCAGCCTGACCCCTCCATCCGCGTGCAGTCTGGCGTACTGGAAGGCAGTAACGTGAAACCAGTCGAGTCGATGACCGATATGATCGCCAGCGCGCGCCGTTTCGAAATGCAGATGAAGATCATCAGCAGCGTCGATGAAAACGAGCAGCGTGCCAACCAATTGCTGTCAATGAGCTAATAAACAGGACTACATATGATCAGTTCATTATGGATCGCGAAAACCGGCCTCGACGCCCAACAAACCAATATGGATGTCATCGCCAACAACCTGGCGAACGTCAGCACCAATGGTTTTAAGCGTCAGCGTGCGGTATTTGAAGATTTGATGTACCAGACGATCCGCCAGCCAGGCGCGCAATCATCTGAACAGACAACGCTGCCTTCCGGTCTGCAGATCGGTACCGGTGTGCGTCCGGTCGCCACCGAGCGTCTGCACAGCCAGGGCAACCTGTCTCAGACCAACAACAGCAAAGATGTCGCCATTAAAGGCCAGGGCTTCTTCGAAGTTCTGCTGCCGGACGGCACCTCTGCTTACACCCGCGACGGCTCTTTCCAGGTGGATCAGAACGGTCAGCTGGTAACGGCTGGCGGCTTCCAGGTGCAACCGGCTATCACCATTCCGGCGAACAGCCTGGGCATCACCATCGGTCGCGATGGTGTGGTCAGCGTGACGCAGCAGGGCGCGGCAGCACCGGTGCAGGTTGGTCAGTTAAACCTCACCACCTTTATGAACGACACCGGGCTTGAGAGCATTGGTGAAAACCTCTACACCGAAACCCAGTCTTCCGGCGCGCCAAACGGCACCACGCCTGGCCTGAACGGTGCAGGTTTGCTCTACCAGGGATTTGTGGAAACTTCAAACGTAAACGTCGCGGAAGAGCTGGTGAACATGATCCAGGTTCAGCGCGCTTACGAAATTAACAGTAAAGCAGTATCGACCACCGATCAGATGCTGCAAAAACTGACGCAACTCTAAGGCGTTATCCGGTGCGGTAACCGCCGCACCGGAACCCTGATCTCGAAGATGAATGCAATGCAAAAATACGCCGTCCGCAGCTACCCGATAATGGCTTTAGTGGCAATAACCCTGACCGGGTGTGCCTGGGTTCCTTCTACACCGCTGGTGCAGGGGGCAACGACAGCTCAACCGATGCCCGGTCCCATTCCGGTCGTCAATGGCTCGATTTATCAGACCGCGCAGCCGATTAACTACGGCTATCAGCCGCTGTTTGAAGATCGTCGTCCGCGCAACATTGGCGATACGCTGACTATCGTACTGCAGGAAAACGTGAGCGCCAGTAAGAGCTCGTCGGCCAACGCCAGTCGTGATGGTAAAGCCAGTTTTGGCGTAGACACCACACCGCGTTATCTCGAAGGTCTGTTTGGCAATGCACGTGCCGATCTGGGTGCCTCGGGCAGCAACTCCTTCGGGGGTAAAGGCGGCGCCAACGCCAGTAACACCTTTAGCGGCACGTTGACCGTGACCGTCGATCAGGTGCTGATCAATGGCAATTTACATGTTGTGGGTGAAAAACAGATCGCCATCAACCAGGGCACTGAGTTCATCCGCTTCTCCGGTGTCGTGAACCCACGCACCATCAGCGGCAGCAACAGCGTTCCTTCCACCCAGGTGGCGGACGCGCGCATCGAGTACGTCGGCAACGGCTACATCAACGAAGCGCAGAATATGGGCTGGCTGCAGCGTTTCTTCCTTAACTTATCGCCGATGTAACCGGGGTGACCAATGTTTAAATATTTGACTGGTATGGTGTTAGTGCTGATGGCGACCTTCGCCCAGGCTGACCGTATCCGGGATCTCACCAGTGTACAGGGCGTACGTGAAAACTCCTTAATTGGCTACGGGCTGGTGGTTGGCCTGGATGGTACGGGCGACCAGACCACCCAGACGCCGTTTACCACCCAGACGCTGAACAACATGCTGTCGCAGATGGGCATTACCGTCCCGCAGGGCACCAACATGCAGCTGAAAAACGTGGCGGCAGTCATGGTCACGGCGCAGCTCCCGGCCTTTGGTCGCCAGGGTCAGACCATCGACGTGGTGGTCTCCTCAATGGGTAACGCCAAAAGCCTGCGCGGCGGTACGCTGCTGATGACCCCGCTGAAGGGCGTCGACAGCCAGGTCTATGCGCTGGCGCAGGGCAACATCCTTGTTGGCGGCGCGGGGGCATCAGCCGGCGGCAGCAGCGTGCAGGTTAACCAGCTTAACGGCGGTCGCATTACCGGCGGCGCGGTGATTGAGCGTGAGTTGCCGAACCAGTTCGGGGCGACTAACAGCATCAACCTGCAACTGAACCAGGAAGACTTCACCATGGCGCAGCAGATTGCTGACACCATCAACCGCGCACGCGGTTATGGCAGCGCCACCGCGCTGGATGGCCGTACCGTTCAGGTGCGCGTCTCCTCCGGCGGTAGCTCTCAGGTTCGTGCCCTGGCGGATATCCAGAATATGGAAGTCGGCACCACGCAGCAGGATGCGAAAGTGATTGTTAACTCGCGTACCGGCTCGGTGGTCATGAACCGCGAAGTGTCGCTGGATAGCTGTGCTATTGCGCAGGGTAACCTCTCGGTCACCGTTAACCAGCAGAACAATGTTAGCCAGCCGAATACGCCATTTGGCGGCGGCCAGACCGTGGTAACACCGCAAACGCAGATTGACCTGCGCCAGAGCGGCGGCTCGCTGCAAAGCGTGCGCTCCAGCGCCAACCTCAATAGCGTTGTGCGTGCCCTTAACGCCCTTGGTGCCTCGCCAATGGAGCTGATGTCGATTCTGCAGGCAATGCAGAGCGCCGGTTGCCTGCGTGCGAAACTGGAGATCATCTAATGTTGACCGACAGCCGAATGTTGACCAGCGCGGCATGGGACGCGCAATCACTGAATGAACTGAAGTCAAAAGCCGGACAGGATCCGGCTGCCAACCTGCGCCCGGTGGCGCGCCAGGTAGAGGGGATGTTCGTGCAGATGATGCTGAAAAGCATGCGCGAAGCGTTACCGAAAGACGGGATTTTCAGCAGTGATTCAACGCGGCTGTATACCAGCATGTATGACCAGCAGATCGCCCAGCAGATGACCGCCGGTAAAGGTCTTGGTCTTGCCGATATGATGGTGAAACAGATGACCGGCGATCAAGCGCCGGTCGATCCGGCTGACCAGATGCAGCAGGTGCCGATGAAGTTCCCGCTGGAGACCGTCAACACCTATCAAAACCAGGCGCTGACGCAGCTGGTGCGCAAAGCGATACCCAAAGTGCCGGACGCCGATGAAGTTTCCGAAGCGGGTAGCGGGCAGGCACTCTCCGGCGACAGCAAAGACTTCCTCGCCCAGCTTTCGCTTCCGGCGCGGCTGGCGAGCCAGCAGAGCGGCGTGCCGCACCACCTGATCCTCGCGCAGGCTGCGCTGGAATCGGGCTGGGGCCAGCGGCAGATCCCGCGTGAGAACGGCGAGCCGAGCTACAACATCTTCGGCGTGAAAGCGACCTCAAGCTGGAAAGGGCCGACCACTGAAATCACCACCACCGAGTATGAAAACGGTGAGGCAGTGAAGGTGAAAGCCAAATTCCGTGTCTATAGCTCTTATCTTGAAGCGCTCTCCGACTATGTCGGCATGTTGACGCGCAACAAACGTTACGCGGCGGTAACCACCGCGGCAACGGCGGAGCAGGGCGCGCAGGCGTTGCAGAGCGCCGGTTACGCCACCGATCCGCACTATGCCCGTAAGCTGACGTCAATGATCCAGCAGCTTAAATCGATGGGTGAAAAAGTGAGCAAGGCTTACAGCACAGATACACAAAATCTGTTCTAAAACGCCTCAAGTTTCACTCAGGGTTGCCGATAATCTTCAACAGGACTCATGTCTGAAAGTGTATAAGGAACCTCCATGTCCAGTTTGATTAACAGCGCAATGAGCGGGCTTAGCGCAGCCCAGGCCGCGCTCAATACCGCCAGTAATAACATTGCGAGTTATAACGTCGCGGGCTATACCCGTCAGACGACGGTGTTGACCAGTTCGAACAGCACGCTGACCGGTAGCGGCTACGTGGGCAATGGTGTCACCGTGACTGGCGTTCAGCGTGAGTATGACGCCTTTATTACCAACCAGCTGCGCGCGGCGCAAAACCAGAACAGCGGGTTGACCACGCGTTACGAGCAGATGTCAAAAATTGACGATGTGCTGTCGGATACCACCAACTCCCTGTCGAGCAGCCTGCAGAGCTTCTTCTCCAGCATGCAGACACTGGTGAGTAACGCCTCCGATCCGTCGTCGCGCCAGGCACTGCTCGGCAAAGCCGACGGTCTGGTAAACCAGTTTAAAGTGGCCGATCAGTATCTGCGTGACCAGGATAAACAGGTCAACTTATCTATCGCCACCAGCGTTGATCAGATCAACAACTACTCGAAGCAGATCGCCAACCTCAACCAGCAGATCTCTAAACTGACTGCGGTAGGCGCAGGCTCATCGCCAAACGACCTGCTCGATCAGCGCGACCAGCTGGTCAGCGAACTGAACAAAGTCGTGGGAGTGGAAGTCAGCACCCAGGACGGCAGCTATAACGTCAGCATGGGTAACGGCATTACTCTGGTGCAGGGTAAAGAGGCGCGTCAGCTTGCAGCGGTGCCTTCCAGCGCCGATCCGGCACGTACCACGCTGGCGTATGTCGATAAGATCGCTGGCAATGTCGAGATCCCGGAAAAGCAGGTGACCACCGGTTCACTCGGCGGCCTGCTCTCATTCCGCACGCAGGATCTGGACCAGGCGCGTAATACGCTGGGCCAGCTGGCGCTCTCTTTCGCAGACTCCTTTAACCAGCAGCATGTTAAAGGGTTTGACGCAGATGGCGATGCGGGTGAGAAGTTCTTCAATATTGGCGGGCCTTCTGCCACGTCGAACAGCAAAAACAGCGGCGACGCCACGCTGACCGCAACCGTAAGCAACAGCTCTGCGGTACAGGCGACCGACTATAAAGTCGCTTTTGACGGCACCCAGTGGAACGTCACGCGTCTGTCCAATAACACCACCATCGCGGTAACGCCGGATACAACCGACGGCACGCTCAATTTTGATGGCCTGAAAGTCTCCATCAATAACGGCTCTACCGGCGCGAAAAAAGATGACAGCTTCACCATCCGTCCGGTGAGCAACGCGATTGTGAATATGAGCGTGGCGGTGACCGATGAGTCGAAAATCGCCATGGCGGGCGCGGCCGGCAACGGCGCGAGCGACAACCGCAACGGTCAGGATTTGTTAAAGCTGCAGAGCGCGAAAGTGGTCGGCGGGAACAAAACCTTTAACGATTCGTATGCCACGCTGGTGAGCGATGTCGGGAACAAAACCTCGACGCTGAAAACCAGCAGCGCGACACAGACTAACGTCGTGACCCAGTTGAGTAACCAGCAGCAATCTATCTCCGGGGTAAACCTCGATGAAGAGTACGGCAACCTGCAGCGTTTTCAGCAGTACTACCTGGCTAACGCCCAGGTGCTGAAAACCGCAAGCTCGTTGTTTGATGCCCTGCTGGCCATTCGTTAAGTAAGAGGTGAGTCATGCGTATTAGCACGCAAATGATGTACGAACAAAATCTGCGCGGCGTAACCAATGCTCAGGGCAAATGGTTAGGATATGGCGAGCAGATGACAACCGGTCAGCGCGTTAACCGCCCGTCTGATGATCCGATCGCCGCCTCGCAGGCGGTGGTGATCTCCCAGGCGCAGGCGCAAAACACGCAGTACGATACGGCGCGCACCTTCGCTAAACAGAAAGTTTCTCTCGAAGAGAGCGTGTTGCAGCAGGTCACTACTGCCGTCATAGGCGCACAGAGCAGCATTGTGAAAGCGGGCAATGGCTCGTTGAGTGATGATGACCGCGCTTCAGTAGCCGCCGAGTTGCAGGGCTTTCGCGATCAATTATTGAACCTCGCGAACAGCACCGACGGTAACGGCCGCTACATTTTTGGTGGTTACCGCACTGAAAACAAGCCGTACGATGCCACAGGCAACTACAGCGGCGGTACCGACGCCATTACCCAGCAGGTTGATGCGGCGCGTACCATGGTGATCGCCCATACCGGTGACCAGGTATTCAACGCCGTCACCAGTAATGCGACCAAAGAGCCTGTCGATCCGGCTACGGGCGTTGCGCCTGCGCCGGAAACGGATCTGTTCAAAATGCTCGACACGGCAATTGCAGCGCTGAAGACACCGGTAGCAGGCGACGATACGGCGAAAGCCACGGCGCAGGCCGCGGTGGATAAAACCAGCCGTGGTCTGGGCAACTCCCTGAACAACGTGCTGAGCGTGCGTGCTGAACTCGGTACTCAGCTTAACGAACTGGATACACTTGATGCGCTTGGCGACGATCGTGCACTGTCGTTAAAGCAGCAGAAGAGCGACCTGATCGATGCTGACTGGAGCTCGGTGATCTCCTCTTACACCATGCAGCAAGCGGCGTTGCAGGCTTCTTATAAAGCCTTCACCGATATGCAGGGTATGTCACTGTTCCAGATGAATCGTTAATAACCTTTTTACTTTGGGCATATCCTGAAACTGGAGTATGTCTGCTATGCCCGCTCTGTCTCTCCAGAGCGGGCCTTTTTTTATCTATGCGTTTTGCTTCGCCTGCTCAAGCTTACGGGCGTCGAAGAGACGGATCAGCAGTGCGATAAGCCCCGCCACGCTCGCCAGTACCACCACGCCCTGCCATGAAGCGATAGCGTAAAGCTTGCTCCCCAGCGCGGAACCCAGCGCCATACCGATAAACACCCCCGTAAAGAGCAGCGCATTGAGACGTCCCCGCGCCTGCGGCTCAAGGCTATAAACCAGATTTTGATGCGCGACGAGGCTTGATTGCAGGCCAAGATCAAACCCGACCGCCGAGAGGGCAATCAGCGCCAGCTGACCATGGGGCGGCAGGGCAGGCAGCAGGAACATCAGGGCGAAGGAGATCGTTACCAGACCGGCACCAAGCTGCGTTACGCGCTCTGCACCCACTTTATCCGCAAGGCCTCCCGCCAGCGGCGCGGCTAACGCCCCTGCGGCACCGGCAATACCGAAGGTCCCGGCAACGGCGCTGCCCAGCTGATAGTGCTCGAGCAGCATCAGCGCCAGCGTCGACCAGAAGGCGCTAAAGGCGATGGACAAAAAGCCCTGCGCCATCGCCGCGCGGCGCAACGTCGGGTAGCGCTGCCACAGGTGCGCCATTGAGCGCATCAGTGCCGGGTAGCTCAGCGTGGAGTGGGTAGCGAAACGCGGTAATACTGACCACATCAAGACGCCAATCAGGGCGATGCTGACCGCCGCGAGCTGATACATCACACGCCAGCCAAACGCCGCACCGACAAAGCCGCTGACCGTCCGCGAGAGCAAAATACCGAGCAGCAGACCGGTCATCACCGTGCCGACCATTTTCCCCTGTTTCCCCGCCGGGGCGAGGATCGCCGCGGCCGGTACAATATCCTGCGCCATGGTCGCCGCCATACCAATTAACAGGCTGACAATAAGCAGCGAGGGCAGGTGGCTGGTCAGGCTACAGGCCAGCAGTAACACCGCCAGCGCTGCGCTTTTCACCATAATCAGGCGACGACGATCGTGACGGTCGCCCAGCGGCAGCAGAAAGAGAATGCCGAGCGCGTAACCGGCCTGGGTGAGCGTCGGTACCAGCCCCATGCCATTGATGGTCAGATGCAGATCGCTGCCCATCAGCGGGAGCAGCGGCTGCGAGTAGTAGATGGCCGCGACGCTGAATCCTGCGCCAAGCGCCAGCGCAAAAAAGATGCCGTTTGCCATACGGGCAGAGAGCGATTGATGGTTCATATAGTGTCCCCGAAGAGATAAAGCTGTGAATGCGTAGTCAGGCTACGGTGTGAGCGCATTTTTACCCATGGCACGGTGGCGCGGTAGTCAGCGCAGTGGTAAAACGGTTATACGTGAAACGTATAGGCATAAAGATTATGAGGCGACAAGAGCGTATAGATCGGGTGGACTTAATGCGGACCTTTATCCGCATTGTGGAAGCAGGCTCGCTATCAGCGGCGGCCCGCCAGCTGGAGACCACACAGGCAACCGTCAGCCGTCGTTTGCAATCGCTGGAGACGCTGCTTGGCGTCAAACTGCTGCTGCGCACCACCCATGCTATGAAGCTCACTGATGACGGCGAGCGCTGTTATCAGCATGCAAAGCGGGTGGCGGATGCCTGGGTGGCGCTGGAGGACGATCTCAGCCAGTCCGACGACGAACCGGTCGGCATGCTGCGGGTGCGCGCCCCGCATGCTTTTGGTCAGCAGCAACTGCTGGTGCCGCTAACACAATTTCTTGAGCGTCATCCACAGCTGACAGTGGAGTGGATGCTGAATGATAAAACCGTTGATTTTCTTAGCGCCAATATCGATTGCGCCATTCGCGTCGGGGCAGAAGTCGATCCGGCTACCGTATCGGTGCTGCTGGCCGAAGTGCCGCGCAGCCTGGTGGCGTCACCTGCGCTGCTGGAACGCTTTCCTGCCATTGAGACGCCGCAGCAGCTGAGCAACTTACCGTGGGTGGCGCTGAGTACCTTCTATCAGCATCAAATCGCGCTCTATGCGCAGGATGATGACCAGGCGGTGCAGGTGGCCATCTCGCCACGCTTGTTTACCGACAGCCTTTACGCCGCGCGTAATACGGCACTCGCCGGGCTGGGGGTGACGTTAATCTCCAGCTGGGCGGTAGAAGAGGATATCCGCAGCGGCAAGCTGGTGACGCTGTTACCGCAATGGCAGGCCGCACCGTTGCCGGTCCATCTTGTCTATCCATGGGCGCGTTACTATCCAGCGCGGCTGCGTAAATTTTTGCAGCTGATGCGGGAAGTGATGCCGGGGCTGAGCGGGATGCGCCAGCCGGAAATGCGGGCATAAAAAAAGCCGACCCGGAGGTCGGCTTGTTGCAGCGTTTTACTTACTCAACCGCTGGCGGTTTGGTCGCCGGCGCGGTGGCGGTATGCGTGGCGCTGTGACCGCCCGCAGAACCTTTACCGTCGAAGTTGAACGCCGGGCGAACCCAGTCGCTGTGGCGCGGTGCTTCCTGCACATATGCAGGGGCAGGCGCTTTGGTCATCGGCGCGGTTGCATGGCTGTGAACGACCGCCGGTGCGTCGGCTTTCACCGGCGCAGGGGCTTCCGCTTTCACCACAGCAGGAGCTTCAGCTTGCACTGGAGCTTCAACTTTAGCGGGAGCCGGTGCTTCAACTTGCGCCGGAGCAACTTCTTCAACAACCGGTGCAGGCGCAGCCTCTTCTTTCACCGGCTCTGCGTTTTCAGCAACCTGCTCTGCGACAGCGCGATCTTCCTCAGCAATCAGCTGCGGCTGTTCGTCTACCGGGGCAGAGATCGCTTCCGGATGCGTCGTTTCAACCTCGACCGGAGCTGGCTCTGCAACCGCTGCCTGCGGTTCAACCACTTCTGGCTGCTCGCTGACAGGTGCGGCTTCAACCGGAGCCTGCGGCTCAACAACGTCAGCCTGGCTGGTAGTGACCAGTTGCGCTTCCGCTACGGCTGGTGCCACTTCCTGCTCTGGTGCATGCTGCTGCTCGGTTTCCAGCGCGCTGTTGTGCTGGATCTCCTGCTGCTCTTCCTGCGCACGCGGCACCGGATAGCGAACCCACACTTTACCGGAAGCCATCTCCGGCGAGGCGCAGGCGATGGTCAGCGGCATGGCGGACTGTACCGGGTAGCGCTCGTCACGGTAGCGACGGCGGCGTTGGCCGCTGACGCGCAGGTGACGCGGGGAGCGGCGTGAGCGGCGCGGCATGGTGTTTTCACGGGCTTCACCGTTCTCTTCCTGCTCCAGCACCGGGGCGTTTTCAACCACAGCCGGCAGATCGACTTTCGCGACCTGAGTGTGCTGCTCCTCTGGCGCGGTCTCTGCAACGGTTTCGTCAATAACGGTTTCAGCACGGTTATCATCGATGCGCACTTTCTGGCTCAGCTGGCGCTGTTTGCGGCGCGGCATTACCTGAACACGCTCTTCCTGTTCCGTTTCCTGAGCTGGCAGCTCTTCGCGGATCGGCTCTTCACGGTTCAGCTCTTTAACTTCCTGCTGCGCCTGACGCTTGTCATCGCCGCGGCGACGGTTGCGTTCACGGCGTGACGGCTGCTGCTCGTCGCGGGTTTTCGCTTTATCCGACTCGTCTGTAACGGTGTTCTGGCGCGGCTCGCGATTTTCCGCGTTCTGCTGCGGTTTTTCGCGACGGTTGCGGCGGTTATCTTCGCGACCTTCGCGGCTCTCACGACCTTCGCGGTTGTCACGATTGTCGCGGTTGTCACGTCCTTCACGCCCCTCGTTGCCTTCGCTACGGGAATCACGTGAATCACGGCGATCGTTACGGTCGCGACGGTTGCTTTGACGCGGTTTACGACGCTCCTGCGAACGCTCAGGTTTTGCCTCTTTCTTCTCTTCCTTCACTTCAACCGGTGCTGGCGCTTCTTCGCCAGCAAACAGGTTTTTCAGGGCAGAGACGATACGGCCAAACAGACCCGGTGCCGTGCCAGATGCGGCGGCAGGCTGAGTCTGCGCAACGGGTGCTGGCTCCTGGGCTTGCGGCGCAGGCGGCACGTCTGGCATCACAAAGGTGGCGAGGGCAGGCTGCTCAGGCAGTTTACGCTCGGCATACTCCTCTTCAGACGGCAGCGCCATCTCCTCTTCATGCAGCTTCGGCAGCAGGTAGCTGAGGGTTGGCGTCTCTTCGCCTTTACGTACGCGCAGCACCGAGTAGTGCGGCGTTTCCATCTGATCGTTCGGCACGATGACGCAGCGCACGCCGCCCTGACGGGCTTCGATAGCGCTTACAGCGGCACGTTTTTCGTTCAGCAGGTAAGAGGCAACCGGCACCGGCACAATCGCATGCACTTCCTGGGTGTTCTCTTTCAGCGCTTCTTCTTCAATCAGACGCAGAATGGAGAGCGACAGGGATTCGTTGTCACGAATGGTACCCGTACCGCTACAGCGCGGGCAGACGTGGTGGCTCGACTCACCCAGCGACGGGCTCAGACGCTGGCGGGACATCTCCAGCAGGCCGAAGCGGGAGATATGGCTAATCTGGATACGCGCACGATCCTGGCGAACTGCTTCACGCAGACGGTTTTCAACCGCGCGCTGGTGGCGTACCGGGGTCATGTCGATAAAGTCGATAACGATCAGGCCGCCGAGGTCGCGCAGACGCAGCTGACGGGCAATCTCATCTGCCGCTTCGAGGTTAGTGTTGAACGCCGTCTCTTCAATGTCGCCGCCGCGGGTTGCGCGAGCGGAGTTGATGTCGATGGCGGTCAGCGCTTCGGTGCTGTCGATAACAATCGAGCCGCCGGATGGCAGACGCACTTCACGCTGGAAGGCGGATTCGATTTGCGACTCAATCTGATAGTGGCTGAACAGCGGGATTTCACCGGTGTAGAGCTTAATTTTGCTGCTGAAATCCGGACGACCCAGCGCGGCGATATGCTGGCGAGCCAGCTCCAGCACTTTCGGGTTATCAATCAGGATTTCGCCAATGTCCTGGCGCAGATAGTCGCGGAAAGCGCGAACGATAACGTTGCTCTCCTGGTGAATCAGGAACGGAGCCGGGCGGCTCTCTGCGGCTTTCTGGATCGCTTCCCAGTGTTTCAGGCGGAAGCTGAGATCCCACTGCAACGCTTCGGCAGATTTGCCAACGCCTGCGGTACGTACGATAAGACCCATGCCGTCCGGCAGTTCGAGGCTCGACAGCGCCTCTTTCAGCTCGGTACGGTCGTCGCCTTCGATACGGCGAGAGATGCCGCCCGCGCGCGGGTTGTTCGGCATCAGAACGAGGTAGCTACCGGCGAGGCTGATAAAGGTGGTCAGCGCCGCGCCTTTGTTGCCGCGCTCTTCTTTGTCGATCTGGACGATAACTTCCTGGCCTTCACGCAGGACATCTTTGATGTTCGGACGGCCATGCGCGTTGTAGTTGGCGGGGAAGTATTCGCGAGCGATCTCTTTGAGGGGGAGGAAACCGTGACGTTCAGCGCCGTAGTCAACGAAGGCAGCTTCAAGGCTCGGTTCAATGCGGGTGATTTTACCTTTGTAGATATTGGCTTTTTTCTGTTCATGCCCGGGGCTTTCGATATCCAGGTCGTACAGACGTTGCCCATCAACAAGTGCGACACGCAACTCTTCTTGCTGAGTTGCGTTGATTAACATTCTTTTCATCGTAACTTACTCATTATTCTTACATTGACGACTAAGCTGCGGGCAAGATTTTGCCTTTCCGGGGAGAACCGATGGCCTCGAGTCTATTACGCGTCGCCAACCTCACGGTTGTCGCTCGCTTAAGAGGCGCAGTGTGTCGGTTGCCTGCATTTCCTGTGGAAAATACAGCGCAATTATCAGGGGAACAGCCTGGGAAAAACTCTCCAGAGAAGATTCCATCTACCGGTAAGGACTGCAACCCGCAGCCCGCTAACTGCCTGAAAGATCAATACGTCTTACGCCATTGCTGCGTGTATGATCGGACAGGCAAAACTGGTCATTCCGCTCATTTACTTGTTTTAGCAAAATTCAACACGGAAAACGGCAACATTATTCCTTGCGAACCCTGTTATAGCAAGCTGACTTTTACCATTTATCACCCGGTTACTCACAGTTTCTTCACCTTTGCCCGGAGATTGGTTTAATAACCACCGAATCAACTGTATGAAACGCTGTTTACCGAATGTAATAGTCAATATAAGCATATAAAAATGAGTGGCGCTATTCAGCGTGGCTATTTAGAATCGCCTCCCATGAAAACTGAGACATTAGCCGTAAAATTTGTTGCTATCACCGCAGACGAAGCGGGGCAACGCATTGATAACTTTTTGCGTACGCAGTTGAAGGGCGTACCGAAGAGCATGATCTACCGTATTTTGCGTAAAGGCGAAGTACGTGTGAATAAAAAGCGCGTAAAACCAGAATATAAACTGGAAGATGGCGATGAAATTCGTATCCCGCCGGTACGCGTAGCCGAAAAAGAAGAAGAGGCGGTTTCGCCGCACCTGCAAAAGGTCGCCCAGCTTAATGACGTCATTCTCTACGAAGATGATCATATTCTGGTGCTGAATAAACCCTCTGGCACCGCGGTACACGGCGGCAGCGGCCTCAGTTTCGGCGTCATCGAAGGGCTGCGTGCGTTGCGCCCGGAAGCGCGCTTCCTCGAACTGGTCCATCGCCTCGATCGCGACACCTCTGGTGTGCTGCTGGTGGCGAAAAAACGCTCGGCGCTGCGTTCGCTCCATGAGCAGCTGCGCGGTAAAGAGATGCAGAAAGATTACCTGGCGCTGGTGCGTGGGCAGTGGCAATCCCACGTAAAAACCGTGCAGGCACCGCTCCTGAAAAATATTCTGCAGAGCGGCGAGCGCATCGTGCGGGTGAACAGCGAAGGCAAACCGTCGGAAACGCGCTTCAAAGTGGAAGAGCGCTACGCTTTCGCCACGCTGGTACGTTGCAGCCCGGTGACGGGGCGTACGCATCAGATCCGCGTCCATACCCAGCATGCCGGGCATCCGATTGCCTTTGACGATCGCTACGGCGACCGCGAGTTTGATAAGCAGCTTGCCTCAACGGGCTTATCACGCCTCTTCCTGCATGCGGCGGCGCTGAAGTTTACCCACCCGGCAACTGGCGAGACGCTGCGCATCGAAGCGCCCCTCGACAACGCCCTTAAGCACTGCCTGACGACGCTACGTAACGCAAAATAGGCTCTCTCCCCTCCGTTGCGGAGGGGATCGCTTACGGCTTAAGCCACCTGTCCAGCCACGGAAAGACCTCATCCTGCTGCTGTTGATAAAAGACATGGCCCAGCTCGGGCCAGCTTTTAGTCACCAGTTTCTCATCGGCATTCTGCGACGCCCAGACGCGGTGCACTTTCTCAAAGGCCTCTTCGACTGCTTGCGGCGGGAAGAGCTTATCTTTGCCGCCGCTGAAGATTAGCATCGGCTTTGGTGCCGCGAGACTGGCGATATCGGGAATATCCATCAGCGCCGGCATACCGGGGTGCAGCATATAAAAGGCTGACTGCCCGCGAAGCACATTATTCCCGGGCTGCATCAGGCCGTTGTAAGTGCCGAACCACGAAATCACCGCCGTTGCGGCCACCTTGTCACTCAGGGCAGCCAGTTGCCAGGCGCGGAACCCGCCCATGGAGAAGCCCAGCACGCCGACGCGTTTGCTATCGACCCCTGCATGCGCGGCGATAAAATCGACGGTGCGCATATCTTCATATGCCACTTCGCCCGCAAGAGAACGGCCCAGATTGAAGTAGTTGCTGGCCAGCGCCTGCTGTTGTTCATAGACCATCGGCCCGCGCTCGCCCCAGCCGGGACTGTCGATAGCGATAACCGCATAACCGCGCTGCGCCAGCTCGTCGCCAATAAATTTTCCGCTGAAGAACTTATCCGCCCATGCCTGTGCGCTGGCGAGCTTTTTGGCGTCATTCCACGGTCGGATTAATTTCTCTTTGCCAATATCAAACTTCGAACCGTGATCGTGCAGAAGCACCACCGCCGGATGCGGGCCGGGCGTTTTCGGCATCAGCAGCAGGGCTGAAATGCGGTTGTCGTCAGTAATGTTCAGCGCCAGCTTTTCGGCGGTGTAGCTGCCGCGATCCTCTTTGCTTATTGTTTCCGGCGCGAAGATTTTGCTGGCATCGGGGGTGAGCAGGGCGGCGCGAAAGCGTTGACGGCCCTCTGTTTGCCATTGATTAAAATCAGAGTAGTGGCCGGAGAGCCATGAGTCGGGGTAGAGCATTTGTGCTTTCAGCGCGGGCCAGCTCGCCGGGAGATTACCTTCGACGACGCCCTCGGTTTGCCACGTCTCTTGGGCGCTGGCCGTAGCGGAAATCAATAACGCGGCGGCCAGCGCCCCTTTGCACGACATCTTCATCACTTGCCCTCAAATTAAAACGCCGTTTTAATATTGAGAGTGACTCTACAGGTCGTGTACTAAACAATCTGTGATCGCCTAAGCATTAGCTTAACAACGGGTTGCGCTCCTCACGGCGCAGCATCTGGCACAGTGCAATCAGCGGTAGCCCGACCAGCGTATTCGGATCGCGCCCCTCAAGCCGTTCGAACAGGGCGATGCCCAGCCCTTCGCTTTTAAAACTGCCGGCACAATTAAGCGGGCGCTCTTTGCGCACGTAGTCTTCAATCTCCTGCTCATTTAAATGACGGAAATGGACGTCGAAGGGTTCGCACTCCGTTTGCAGATGTCCGGTCGCCGAATTATAGAGCGCAAGTCCCGTATAGAAGGTGACAATATTTCCGCTCGCTTTCAGCAATTGCTGGCGTGCATTCTCTTCCGTATGCGGTTTGCCGTTAATTTCGCCATTTAATACGCACACCTGATCGGAGCCAATTATCAGGTGATGCGGATATTTTTCCGCCAGCGACTGCGCTTTTTGCTGAGCAAGGCGCAGCACGAGGTGGCGGGGTGTTTCACCGGGATGCGGTGTTTCATCGGTTTGCGGCGCTGCACACTCAAAGGGGAGGCCGAGTTTTTCCAGCAGCGCGCGACGATAGGGTGAAGTTGAAGCAAGAATAAGAGGAGACATATTTTTTCCACCAAATATGGCTTAACGATGAGAGGCAAATTAAACTGTAGGCCGCAATGTGTGCGAATAATTGGCAAAAGGCAACCGCAGGCTGCCTTTTTCTTTGACTCTATGACGTTACAAAGTTAATATGCGCGCCCTATGCAAAAGGTAAAATTACCCCTGACTCTTGATCCGGTTCGTACCGCTCAAAAACGCCTTGATTATGAGGGTGTCTACACTCTCGATCAGGTCGAGCGCGTCGCCGATTCTGTTGTCAGCGTAGAAACTGATGTGGAGTGCTCCATGTCGTTTGCTATCGATAATCAGCGTCTGGCGGTGTTAACCGGCGATGCGAAGGTTACGGTAGCTCTCGAGTGCCAGCGCTGCGGGAAACCGTTCACCCATCACGTCTACACAACGTATTGTTTTAGTCCTGTGCGTTCAGACGAACAGGCTGAAGCACTGCCGGAAGCGTATGAGCCGATTGAGGTTAACGAATTCGGCGAAATCGATCTGCGGGCGTTGGTTGAGGATGAAATCATTCTCGCCTTGCCTGTAGTTCCGGTGCATGATTCTGAACACTGTGAAGTGTCCGAGGCGGACATGGTCTTTGGGGAATTGCCTGATGAAGCGCAAAAACCCAATCCATTTGCCGTATTAGCCAGCTTAAAGCGTAAGTAATTGAGGAGTAAGGTCCATGGCCGTACAACAGAATAAACCAACCCGTTCCAAACGTGGCATGCGTCGTTCCCATGACGCGCTGACCGCAGTCACCAGCCTGTCTGTAGACAAAACTTCTGGTGAAACCCACCTGCGTCACCACATGACCGCTGACGGTTTCTACCGCGGTCGCAAGGTTATCACTAAGTAATCACGCGCAAGCGTGATGAAGCTTAGTGAGGCTTTCCCCGCTCAGGCGGGGATAAACCGAACCAGGCTCTGACGATACCTTGACACGTCTAACCCTGGCGTTAGATGTCATGGGGGGCGATTTTGGCCCCTCCGTGACAGTGCCTGCAGCTTTGCAGGCACTGAATTCTAATTCGCAACTCACTCTCCTGTTAGTCGGCGATCCCGACGCAATCACGCCATTACTTGCCAAAGCTGATTTCGAGCAGCGCTCTCGCCTGCTTGTTGTTCCTGCACAGTCAGTTGTTGCCAGTGATGCGCGCGCGGCGCAGGCGATCCGTAATAGTCGTGGTACGTCAATGCGTATCGCGCTGGAGCTGGTGAAAGAGGGGCGCGCCCAGGCCTGCGTCAGCGCAGGTAATACCGGGGCGTTGATGGGGCTGGCGAAACTGCTGCTTAAACCCCTCGACGGTATTGAGCGTCCGGCGCTGGTGACGGTATTGCCGCATCAGCAAAAGGGCAGAACTGTGGTGCTCGATCTGGGTGCGAATGTCGATTGCGACAGCACGATGCTGGCACAATTCGCCGTAATGGGTGCCGTGATGGCGGAGGAGATCCTGGAGATCGCCAACCCGCGGGTCGCTCTGCTCAATATTGGTGAAGAGGAGAGCAAAGGCCATGACAATATCCGCGAAGCTGCCGCGTTGTTACGCGAAGCGCCATCCATCAACTACATTGGTTACCTGGAAGCGAACGAATTATTAACCGGCAAGACGGATGTGCTGGTGTGTGACGGTTTCACGGGAAACGTCACGCTAAAAACCATGGAAGGGGTTGTCAGAATGTTTCTTTCGCTGCTGAAATCGCAGGGCGAAGGGAAAAAAAGGGCGTGGTGGCTCATCTTACTCAAACGTTGGTTACAAAAAAGTCTGATAAGTCGATTCAGCCACCTCAACCCCGACCAGTATAATGGTGCCTGTCTGTTAGGATTGCGCGGCACAGTGATTAAAAGTCACGGCGCAGCCAATCAGCGCGCGTTTTGCGTCGCGATTGAGCAGGCAGTGCAGGCGGTGCAGCGGCAAGTCCCACAGCGGATTGCCGCTCGCCTGGAATCTGTGTACATCGCGTCGGCTTCGTCTGCACTGGGCGACGAAAGCAAGAACGTATGTATATTATCCAAGAGTGACTGAGCGCACATGTATACAAAGATTATTGGTACCGGCAGCTATCTGCCAGAACAGGTTCGAACAAACGCCGATTTAGAAAAAATGGTCGATACCTCCGACGAGTGGATTGTCACGCGTACGGGTATCCGTGAGCGTCGTATTGCTGCGGCAAACGAGACTGTATCGACTATGGGCTTTGAGGCCGCTAAACGCGCGCTCGAGATGGCCGGCATCGATAACGATCAGATTGGCTTAATCATTGTCGCAACCACTTCAGCGACCCACGCTTTCCCAAGCGCTGCCTGCCAGATCCAGAATATGCTGGGGATTAAAGGCTGCCCGGCGTTTGACGTTGCCGCGGCCTGCGCTGGCTTTACCTATGCCCTGAGCATTGCCGATCAGTACATCAAATCCGGCGCGGTAAAACATGCGCTGGTGATCGGCTCCGATGCGCTGGCGCGCACGCTCGATCCGGAAGATCGCGGTACGATTATCCTCTTCGGTGACGCCGCAGGCGCTGCCGTGCTGGGCGCTTCAGAAGAGCCGGGCATTATCTCCACGCATATGCACGCTGACGGAAGCTATGGCGAACTGCTGACGCTGCCGAACCTCGATCGCGTAAACCCGGAAAATCCGACCTATTTAACGATGGCGGGTAACGAAGTCTTTAAAGTTGCCGTCACCGAACTGGCGCATATTGTTGACGAAACGTTGGCTGCCAACAACCTTGAGCGCAGCGAGCTGGACTGGCTGGTGCCGCATCAGGCGAACCTGCGTATTATCAGCGCGACGGCGAAAAAACTCGGCATGTCGATGGACAATGTAGTGGTTACACTCGATCGTCATGGCAATACGTCTGCCGCCTCCGTGCCTTGCGCACTGGATGAAGCGGTGCGTGACGGGCGCATCAAAGCTGGCCAGCTGATCCTGCTTGAAGCCTTTGGCGGCGGGTTCACCTGGGGCTCTGCGCTGGTACGTTTCTGAGTATAAGGACAAAAAAATGACGCAATTCGCATTTGTGTTTCCGGGACAGGGCTCCCAGACTGTCGGCATGCTGGCCGACACGGCAGCCACCTGGCCGGTTATCGAAGAGACTTTCCAGGAAGCTTCAGCGGTGCTGGGCTACGATCTCTGGGCGCTGGTTCAACAAGGCCCGGCGGAAGAGCTGAATAAAACCTGGCAGACGCAGCCTGCGCTGTTGACGGCCTCCGTCGCGCTGTGGCGCGTATGGCAGCAGCAGGGCGGTAAAGCACCTGCGCTGATGGCGGGTCACAGCCTTGGCGAATACTCTGCACTGGTTTGCGCGGGCGTGATCGCGTTTGCTGATGCGGTTCGTCTGGTTGAACTGCGCGGTAAGTTTATGCAGGATGCCGTTCCGGCGGGTACCGGTGCGATGTCCGCAATTATCGGTCTTGATGACGCCGCAATTGCAGAGGCGTGTGAAGCCGCTGCCGAAGGGCAGGTCGTCTCGCCGGTAAACTATAACTCACCGGGTCAGGTGGTGATTGCGGGTCATAAAGAAGCCGTTGAGCGCGCGGGAGCTGCCTGTAAAGCCGCTGGTGCAAAACGTGCGCTGCCGCTGCCGGTAAGTGTGCCTTCCCACTGCGCGTTGATGAAACCTGCGGCGGAGAAACTGGCTGCTGAGCTCGGCAATATTACTTTTAATGCGCCGCAGATCCCGGTCGTGAATAACGTCGACGTAGCGTGTGAAACGACACCGGAAGCGATTCGCGATGCGCTAGTGCGCCAGCTCTACAGCCCGGTTCAGTGGACCAAAAGCGTTGAGTTTATGGCGTCGCAGGGTATTGAGCACCTGTATGAAGTGGGCCCGGGTAAAGTCCTCACCGGCCTGACTAAACGTATTGTTGACACCCTGACAGCCTCGGCGTTGAACGAGCCGGCGGCCATGTCAGAGGCACTTGCGCAATAAAAGAGGAAGACCATGAGTTTTGAAGGAAAAATCGCGCTGGTTACCGGTGCAAGCCGCGGTATTGGCCGCGCAATCGCCGAAACCCTCGTTGCCCGCGGCGCGAAGGTGATTGGTACTGCGACCAGCGAAAGTGGCGCGCAGGCAATCAGCGATTATCTGGGTGCGAACGGTAAAGGTCTGCAGTTAAATGTGACCGACCCTGCATCTATTGAATCTGTGCTGGAAAACATTCGCGCTGAGTTTGGCGAGGTCGATATTCTGGTGAATAACGCCGGGATCACCCGTGACAATCTGCTGATGCGTATGAAAGATGATGAGTGGAACGATATTATCGAGACCAATCTTTCATCTGTTTTCCGTCTGTCAAAAGCGGTAATGCGAGCTATGATGAAAAAGCGTCATGGGCGTATTATCACTATCGGTTCTGTGGTTGGTACCATGGGAAATGCCGGTCAGGCCAACTACGCTGCGGCGAAAGCGGGTCTTATCGGTTTTAGTAAATCGCTGGCGCGTGAAGTTGCGTCCCGCGGTATTACAGTAAACGTTGTTGCTCCGGGTTTTATTGAAACGGACATGACGCGTGCGCTATCTGACGATCAGCGTGCGGGTATTCTGGCGCAAGTGCCTGCAGGCCGTCTCGGCGGTGCGCAGGAAATCGCCAGCGCGGTTGCATTTTTAGCCTCTGACGAGGCGGGTTACATCACTGGTGAAACCCTGCACGTCAACGGCGGAATGTATATGGTTTGACCACGATGAAATTTATTTGCGTTATTGGGGTGAAAGGCCTCAAAATAGCGTAAAATCGTGGTACGAACTGCCGGGATTTAGTTGCAAATTTTTCAACATTTTATACACTACGAAAACCATCGCGAAAGCGAGTTTTGATAGGAAATTTAAGAGTATGAGCACTATCGAAGAACGCGTTAAGAAAATTATCGGCGAGCAGCTGGGCGTTAAGCAGGAAGAAGTTACCAACAATGCTTCCTTCGTTGAGGACCTGGGCGCTGATTCTCTTGACACCGTTGAGCTGGTAATGGCTCTGGAAGAAGAGTTTGATACTGAGATTCCGGACGAAGAAGCTGAGAAGATCACTACCGTTCAGGCTGCCATTGATTACATCAACGGCCACCAGGCGTAAGTGAACATCTCCAGGCGGTCATTCGACCGCCTGAGTTTTATCTAAGCAATCTCACGAATCTCTTTTTTTATCCCTCCCTGGAGGACAAACGTGTCTAAGCGTCGTGTAGTTGTGACCGGACTTGGCATGTTGTCTCCTGTCGGCAATACCGTAGAGTCTACCTGGAAAGCTCTCCTTGCCGGTCAGAGTGGCATCAGCCTGATCGACCATTTCGATACTAGCGCCTATGCAACCAAATTTGCTGGCTTAGTAAAGGATTTTAATTGTGAAGAGTACATTTCGCGCAAAGAACAGCGCAAAATGGACGACTTCATTCAATATGGAATTGTCGCTGGTATTCAGGCCATGCAGGATTCCGGCCTGGAAGTAACAGAAGAAAACGCCTCGCGTATTGGCGCGGCGATTGGTTCTGGCATTGGTGGTCTCGGCCTGATCGAAGAAAACCACAGCTCCCTCGTCAAGGGTGGGCCGCGTAAAATCAGCCCGTTCTTCGTTCCATCGACCATTGTGAATATGGTGGCTGGCCATTTGACCATTATGTTTGGTCTGCAAGGCCCCAGCATTTCAATTGCGACTGCCTGTACCTCAGGCGTGCACAACATTGGTCACGCGGCGCGTATCATTGCCTATGGCGATGCCGATGCGATGCTGGCAGGTGGTGCGGAAAAAGCGAGTACGCCGCTTGGCGTCGGTGGTTTTGGCGCAGCGCGCGCGCTCTCCACGCGTAACGACAATCCACAGGCCGCAAGCCGCCCGTGGGATAAAGACCGTGATGGTTTTGTCCTCGGCGATGGCGCAGGCATCATCATGCTGGAAGAGTACGAACACGCGAAGAAGCGCGGTGCGAAAATTTATGCTGAAATCATCGGTTTTGGCATGAGCAGCGATGCTTACCACATGACTTCTCCGCCGGAAAACGGCGCGGGTGCGGCGAAAGCGATGATTCATGCGCTCCGCGATGCGGGCATTGAGCCGTCTCAGATTGGCTACGTAAACGCACACGGCACTTCAACACCTGCGGGCGATAAAGCCGAAGCGCAGGCAGTGAAGTCCGTATTCGGCGACGCAGCTTACAGCGTGATGGTCAGCTCGACCAAATCCATGACCGGCCACCTGCTCGGTGCGGCGGGTGCAGTAGAATCTATCTACTCCATCCTTGCACTGCGCGACCAGGCTGTACCGCCAACCATCAACCTCGATAACCCGGATGAGGGTTGCGACCTTGATTTCGTGCCGCACGAGGCGCGTCAGGTCAGCGGTCTGGAGTACACCCTGTGTAACTCCTTCGGCTTCGGTGGTACCAACGGCTCGCTGATCTTCAAAAAAGTGTGATCAACCTGCCGTATAAAGGCCCGCTTGCGGGCCTTTTCTATTCTGATTTATCCCCCTTGTCCTCGGCTTTTCATCCTGCCAAACTGTCTGACTATGCATACAAGGAGTCGCTATGTTCTTGATTAATGGCACAGAGCAGGCCTCGCTTGCGGCCAATGACCGGGCGACGCAGTTTGGCGATGGCTGTTTTACCACAGCACGCATTATCGACGGGCAGATCCAGTTTGCCGCCGCTCACCAGCAGCGCCTGCGTCAGGGGTGCGAGCGCTTAGCGATCCCTTTTGCTGAATGGTCTGCACTTGAGCAGGAGATGGCCATGCTGGCGAAAGAACACGATCAAGGCGTCATCAAAGCGGTGATCACGCGCGGCGTGGGCGGGCGTGGCTACAGCCCGGCCAACTGTTCTGCGCCGACGCGCATTGTCTCCTTTGCACCGAGGCCCGCGCACTATGCGCGCTGGCAGCAGGAGGGGGTCTCCCTTACGCTCAGTGAGATCCGTCTGGGGCGCAATCCTGCGCTTGCCGGTATCAAACACCTTAACCGGCTGGAGCAGGTGCTTATTCGTCTCGGGCTTGAACAAACCGACGCCGATGACGCACTGGTGCTCGACAGCGGCGGCTGGATCACCGAGTGCAGTGCGGGAAATATCTTCTGGCGGCAGGGTAAAACGGTGTTCACCCCCAGGATCGATCAGGCGGGCGTGAATGGCATTATGCGGCAATACTGCCTGCGCCAGCTGGCATCTTCTGCGTTTAACGTTGTCGAAGTGAACGCCGGGCTGGATGCGCTGGCAGTGGCAGACGAAGCCATTATTTGTAACGCGCTGATGCCGGTTGTGCCGGTTCGCCAGTGGGCGGACAGGCAGTGGCAGGCGCGCGATCTGTACCATTTTTTAGCCCCTCTTTGTGAGCGCATAAATCCATTATGAAAAAACTCTTTGGCGTTGTACTCATTCTGCTCGCAGTACTGGTTATTGCCGCAGGCGCTGGTGCCTGGAAGGTGCGGCAACTGGCGGACAGCAAAATTTTGATCAAAGATGAAACCATCTTCACCTTGCCGGCAGGCACCGGGCGCACAACGCTCGGCGAGCTGCTCTACCGCGAAAAGGTGATCAATCGCCCGCGCGTGTTCCAGTGGTTACTGCGCCTCGAGCCCGATCTTTCACACTTCAAAGCCGGGACCTACCGCTTCACGCCCAATATGACCGTGCGTGAAATGATGCAACTGCTGGAGAGCGGCAAAGAGGCGCAATTCCCGCTGCGTTTCGTTGAGGGGATGCGGTTAAGCGATTACCTGAAACAGCTGCGCGACGCGCCATACATCAAACACACGCTGAAAGATGATGACTACGCCACCGTAGCGCAAGCGATAAAAATGGCGCACCCGGAGTGGGTCGAAGGGTGGTTCTGGCCTGACACGTGGATGTACACCGCCAATACGACCGATGTTGCGCTGTTGAAACGTGCGCATCAAAAAATGGTGCAGGCCGTTGCCCGTGCCTGGGAAGGGCGCGCCGAGGGGCTGCCTTATAAAGATGAAAATCAGCTGGTGACCATGGCCTCGATTATTGAGAAAGAGACCGCCGTCGCCGGTGAGCGCGACCGGGTAGCCTCGGTGTTTATTAACCGGCTGCGCATCGGGATGCGTCTGCAGACCGATCCGACGGTAATCTACGGGATGGGGGCGCGATATAGTGGTAAGCTGTCGCGCGCCGATCTGGAGGCACCGACGGATTACAACACTTATGTGATTAACGGCCTGCCGCCGGGGCCGATTGCCACGCCGGGTGAAGCCTCTCTGAAAGCCGCGGCGCATCCGGCAAAAACGCCATATCTCTATTTTGTTGCCGACGGCAAAGGCGGTCATACGTTTAACACCAATCTCGCCAGTCATAACCGATCGGTGCAGGAGTACCTGAAAGTACTTAAGGAAAAAAATGGGCAGTAAATACATCGTCATTGAAGGGCTGGAAGGCGCGGGCAAAACCACCGCGCGGGATGTCATTGTCGACACGCTGAAGACGCTCGGCGTTCGCGACATGGTGTTTACCCGCGAGCCGGGCGGCACGCTGCTGGCGGAAAAACTGCGCAGCCTGGTGCTGGATATCCGATCCGTCGGGGATGAAGTGATCACCGATAAAGCCGAAGTGCTGATGTTTTACGCCGCCCGGGTTCAGCTGGTGGCGACGGTTATCAAACCTGCGCTGGCGCGCGGAAGCTGGGTCATTGGCGATCGCCACGATCTCTCCACCCAAGCCTACCAGGGCGGCGGACGCGGTATTGACCAAACTCTGCTCACCACGCTGCGCGACGCGGTGCTCGGCGATTTCCGCCCCGATTTAACCCTCTATCTTGATGTAACGCCGGAAGTGGGCCTTAAGCGCGCCCGTGCGCGCGGCGAGCTTGACCGCATTGAGCAGGAGTCACTCGATTTCTTTAACCGCACACGTGCCCGCTATCTGGAACTGGCGGAACAGGATCCGAGTATTCGTACCATTGATGCCACCCAGTCGCTGGAAGAGGTTGTAGCCGATATTCGCCGCACCGTCAGCGCATGGGTGGAGGAGCAGGGCGCATGAAATGGTATCCGTGGCTACGGCCGGACTTTGAACAACTGGTCGCCAGTTATCAGAGCGGGCGCGGGCACCACGCGTTACTGATCTACGCCCTGGATGGGATGGGCGACGATGCGCTGATCTACGCCATCAACCGCCTGCTGCTCTGCCAGACGCCGCAAGGAAATAAAAGCTGCGGCCACTGCCGCGGCTGCGAATTAATGCAGGCGGGTACCCACCCCGATTATTACGTGCTTGCGCCGGAGAAAGGGAAGTCGACGCTGGGTATTGATGCGGTGCGTGAAGTGAATGAAAAGCTGTACGAGCACGCCCGGCTCGGCGGCGCAAAAGTCGTCTGTCTGCCGGATGCCGCACAGCTCAGCGATGCCGCCGCCAACGCGTTGCTCAAAACGCTGGAAGAGCCGCCGACGCAGACATGGTTTTTCCTCGCCTGCCGCGAACCCGTGCGGCTGCTGCCCACTCTGCGTAGCCGCTGTCGTATGCATCACTTAGCGCCGCCCGAAGAGCATTACGCCGCGACGTGGCTTTCGCGTGAAGTGACAATGTCACAAGAAGCGATTCTTACCGCGCTGCGCCTGTCGGCCGGTTCGCCGGGTGCTGCCCAGGTATTGTTGCAGGATGATAAGTGGAAGCAGCGCCAGGCGTTGTGTGAGGCGGCAAACACCGCGCTGACTGGCGGTGACTGGCTGGCAGTGCTGACTGCGCTTAATCATGACAATGCCCCGGAGCGCCTGCAGTGGCTCGCTTCACTGATCCTCGACGCGCTGAAGCTGCAGCAAGGCGCAACACTCGTCACCAACGTTGATGCTCCGGCGCTGGTGCAGGGTTTCGCCCGCCAGTGGCGCAGCGACACGCTGCATGCGCTTTTGCATGCGCTGTTTACCTGCCGTGAGCAACTGCTGAGCGTAGTTGGCGTCAACCGTGAACTGCTGCTGACCGATTTACTGTTAAATGTGGAGCGTTACCTGCACTCCGGCGTGACGCTTCCTGTATCCCATCTATAAGAGAGACATTATGTTTTTAGTCGACTCGCACTGCCATCTTGATGGCCTTAACTATGAAACGCTGCATACAGATGTGGACGATGTGCTGGCGAAAGCCGCCGCGCGCGATGTGAAGTTCTGCCTCGCGGTCGCCACGACGCTGCCCGGCTACCGGTCAATGCGTGAATTAGTCGGCGAGC
Organism: Kosakonia sp. CCTCC M2018092; assembly: GCF_003864115.1. Lineage (NCBI taxonomy): Bacteria > Pseudomonadati > Pseudomonadota > Gammaproteobacteria > Enterobacterales > Enterobacteriaceae > Kosakonia > Kosakonia sp. CCTCC M2018092. The sequence continues at coordinate 2,877,454 of NZ_CP034225.1, read as the reverse complement.
GTGAGAATGTGGTCTTCTCCTGCGGCGTACATCCGCTCAACCAGGATGAAGAGTACGAGGTGGAGACCCTGCGCCAGCTGGCGGCAGAAGAGGGTGTAGTGGCTATGGGTGAAACCGGCCTCGACTACTTCTATACCCCGGAAACCAAGCCGCGTCAGCAGGAGTCCTTCCGCAACCATATCCGCATTGGACGCGAGCTGAATAAACCGGTGATTGTGCATACGCGTGACGCGCGCGCCGATACGCTGGCGATTTTACAAGAAGAGAAGGTGCAGGATTGCGGCGGCGTACTACACTGCTTTACCGAAGATCGTGAAACGGCCGGTAAGCTGCTGGATATGGGCTTTTATATCTCTTTTTCCGGCATCGTCACTTTCCGTAACGCCGAGCAGTTACGCGACGCCGCGCGCTATGTGCCGCTAGATCGCCTGCTAGTGGAGACCGATTCGCCTTATCTGGCACCGGTGCCGCACCGCGGGAAAGAGAACCAGCCTGCCATGACGCGCGATGTTGCAGAGTATATGGCGGTGCTGAAGGGCGTCTCCATTGAAGAGCTTGCCCAACAGACGACGCAAAACTTTGCCCGCCTGTTCCATATCGCCCCGTCGCGTCTGCACATAGCATAAAAAGCAGCTTATTTTAGTACTCGTAATTAATACCCGATAAGAGTAAAGTTCACCGCCATAAAATGGGCGGTGACGGTTACAATTTGACCTAAACAGAGCGGTAAATGTAAGCCAATGTGACTTTTCTTATTAGCGCTGGCTGAAACGTGATAGCGGTCAAACAAACCTGAAACGATTTATTTTACTCTGTGTAATAAATAAAGGGCGCTTAGATGCCCTTCCCACGGCGCGGTTCTCCCCCCGTGCCAATGCGCGAAAGCGTAGAAAAAAGCACTAATACTCAGGAGCACTCTCAATTATGTTTAAGAATGCATTTGCTAACCTGCAGAAGGTCGGTAAATCGCTGATGCTGCCAGTATCTGTACTGCCTATCGCAGGTATCCTGCTGGGCGTCGGTTCTGCAAACTTCAGCTGGCTGCCAGAAGTGGTTTCCCATGTTATGGCCGAAGCGGGCGGTTCCGTTTTCGCCAACATGCCGCTGATCTTCGCGATCGGTGTGGCCCTTGGCTTCACCAATAACGACGGCGTTTCAGCGCTTGCCGCCGTTGTCGCCTACGGCATTATGGTTAAAACCATGGCGGTAGTTGCGCCGCTGGTTCTGCATTTACCTGCTGAAGAGATCGCGGCGAAACACCTGGCAGACACCGGTGTGCTCGGCGGTATCATCTCTGGTGCGATCGCAGCGTATATGTTTAACCGCTTCTACCGTATCAAGCTGCCTGAGTATCTGGGCTTCTTCGCGGGTAAACGCTTTGTGCCGATCATCTCTGGTCTGGCAGCAATCTTCACCGGCGTGATCCTCTCCTTTATTTGGCCGCCGATCGGTACTGCTATCCAGACCTTCTCTCAGTGGGCTGCTTACCAGAACCCGGTTGTCGCGTTCGGTATCTATGGCTTCATCGAGCGCTGCCTGGTGCCGTTTGGTCTGCACCACATCTGGAACGTACCTTTCCAGATGCAGATTGGTGAATTCACCAACGCCGCAGGGCAGGTATTCCACGGTGATATCCCGCGTTATATGGCAGGTGACCCGACCGCAGGTAAACTCTCCGGTGGCTTCCTGTTCAAAATGTACGGTCTGCCAGCTGCCGCGATTGCTATCTGGCACTCTGCGAAACCGGAAAACCGCGCCAAAGTGGGCGGTATCATGATCTCCGCCGCGCTGACCTCGTTCCTGACCGGTATCACCGAGCCGATCGAGTTCTCCTTTATGTTCGTGGCGCCGATTCTGTACGTTATCCATGCGATTCTGGCAGGCCTGGCCTTCCCGATCTGTATCCTGCTGGGTATGCGTGACGGTACGTCGTTCTCCCACGGTCTGATCGACTTCATCGTACTGAGCGGCAACAGCAGCAAACTGTGGCTGTTCCCGATCATCGGTATCTGCTACGCGGTGGTTTACTACACCGTCTTCCGTGTGCTGATTAAAGCGCTGGATCTGAAGACCCCGGGTCGTGAAGAGACTACCGAAGAGAGCAAAGCTGGCGCGACCAGCGAAATGGCTCCGGCTCTGGTTTCCGCGTTTGGCGGCAAAGAGAACATCACCAACCTCGATGCGTGTATCACGCGTCTGCGTGTCAGCGTGGCTGACGTAGCGAAAGTGGATCAGGCTGGCCTGAAGAAACTGGGCGCTGCGGGTGTGGTTGTTGCCGGTTCCGGCGTTCAGGCGATTTTCGGTACTAAATCCGATAACCTGAAAACCGAGATGGATGAGTACATCCGCAACAGCTAAGCCATAGTCTGGGGAGACTGAGGGAGCCTGATGGCTCCCTTTTTTATTGTCTGCATTTGCCTTTGTAGGCCGGATAAGGCAACGCCGCCATCCGGCAAAACCGCAATGCCGGATGGCGCTAACGCTTATCCGGCCTACAGGTGGTCCATAAAAAAAGGAGCCCGCAGGCTCCTTCCGTTCATTGATGCGCTATCAGAAGCGGTAATTGGCGCTTACCGAGAAGTTACGCGGCTCGCCGAATACATAGGAGCGGCTGTCGACGTTGGTGTCATATTTCTTATCGAACAGGTTATCGATATTCGCCTGCACCGACAGCTGCTTAGTGACCTGATAACGGGCAAACAGATCGACCAGTGCATAGCTGCCCTGTTCAGAGCGGAAGTTGCCGTTGGCGGTGCTGACATTCGCCCAGGTGCTGTTCTGCCAGTTAACGCCGCCGCCGACGGTTAACTCCTGCAACATCGGCAGGCGATAGCTGGTGAAGGTTTTGATCGACGTACGCGGCAGGTTCGGATTCACCGCGTTGCCATCTTTATCATCGGCGACATAACGCGTGGCGCCGAAAGTCATCTGCCAGTTGTCCGTCAGCGCGCCGTTAATTTCAAGTTCAACGCCTTTACTCACTGCGCCATCAACCGCTTCATACGCGCTTTCGCCGCTGGTGCCCGGCACCACGCCGCCGGTTGTCTGACCCAGGTTATCCTGCTCGATACGGAACACGGCAAGGGAAGCGGTTAAACGGCTGTTCATCCAGTCAGATTTCACGCCCAGCTCGTAGTTTTTCCCGGTGACCGGCGAGAGATATTTCCCCTGCGCGTCGCGATACTCCTGCGGTTTAAAGATGGAGGTGTAGCTGGCATAGGTTGACCAGGTATCGTTGATGTCAAAGATCAGGCCCGCATAGGGTGAGAGGTTGTTCTTCTCCAGATCCTGCGTCAGCGTCTCAAGCTTATATTTGGTATAACGCGCGCCCGCAATCAGGTGCAGCGGATCCGCAAGGGAGATACGCGTCGCGAGGTAGGCTGACTGCTGACGGATCGTATCTTCCTGCGCCAGGCTCAGCGGTGCCCATTGAGTTTCCGGGTAGTTGCCGTTGAAGTTGCTGTAGTTGCCGAGCGAGGTATCAAGGATATTCTCCCACGAGCTAAAGTAGCGGTTATTTTGCTTGCTCAGATTGCCGCCGACCATCAGCTCATGCTGGCGGCCAAACAGCTCATACGAGCCATTAGCAAAGGTATCCAGCGCATCGACTTTGCGCATGCCGGTGTTATATCCGGTGCCGCCGACATAGGGATAAGACGCACCATAAGGGCTAACCATCAATCCGGTGGATTTATCGACCGTGCCGTCGACATAGAGCGCTTTACTGTCGAGCTGCGTCTCGGTATGGGTGCCGTTCACCGTCAGCAGCCAGTCGCTGCCGAGACCCTGTTTCAGGGTGGCGAAGGTGCGTTTAGAGACTTTATTGTTGTAGGCCCAATCCGGCGCGGTGCTGTCACTGCGGCTCGGGTGGGTTTTTGTGCCGTCGGTATACCAGCGCGGCAAGCCGCCCCACGTTGGGCTATCAACGTCGGTCTCCTGGTAGTCATAGCCAACGGAGAAAGCGGTCGACGCAGTCAGATCGACATCCAGTACGCCATAGAAGAACTTCTTCTCCTGGCTGTAGCGGTCAAGCCAGCTGTCATTATGCTGGTAGCCGGCCACCGCACGGCCACGGATCCTGCCATCTTCCGTCAGCGGCGTGGAGACGTCCGCCACATAACGCTGTTTATTCCAGCTGCCATATTCGGCCGAAACGTTTGAGGTAAATTCGCGGCTGTCGGCGTGCTTGCGCACCATATTTACCGAGGCGGAGGGGTTGCCCGCCCCGGTCATCAGCCCGGTTGCGCCGCGTACCACTTCGATGCGCTCATACATCGCGGTATCGGAAAGGGCATCGCCCAGGTTCCAGCGGGTTTCAAAAATTGTCGGGATGCCATCGACCATATAGTTATCAATCAGGAATCCGCGCGAATAGTAGGTGCTGCGATCGGAGTCTGCCGCGCTCTCGAACACACCCGTGGTGTTCTTCAATACGTCGCCGAGCGTTTCCAGCTGCTGATCCTTCATCCGCTGTTGGGTAGTAATGCTGATGGATTGAGGAATATCGCGCTGTACCAGCGTCATTTTGGTGCCTGCCGCAGTGGTCTGCGTATTGTAATCCTGTTCGGTCAGGGCACGGGTGTCGGCAGCACTGGTTCCTTCAACTACCACCGTCTCTTCACTGCTGGCGGCAAACGCGGTGGCCGGGGAGAGCGCAAAAGCAATGGCAACAGCCAGCAGGGAAGGGGCGGCCGTACAGGCGCGTGCGCCGAAGCGGCCATTCTGCGGGAAAGACATGATGAACCCTTAATGGTGTGTGAGCAGAACCCGCAGCCAATACGTTGCTGGCTGCGGGAAGTAAATGCGTCAGCGCGAGGCGCGCATGGAAATGCAAATGCGAAATATACGCATTCACTTAAGCGGTGTAAACAGATGTAATTATCGATTATGAAATGCGATTTCATCTGCGTCGGGCGGCGTCTGCGACAGCCACAATCAGGCCAGGCGTAAAAGGGGAAAGAAAAACAGCGTTATAGTTGAAAGAACAAGAGAATCTCGATCATACTCTAGGGCACATAATTGACGACGACGGCGGGCCCGGCCCGCACTCAGAAAAGGAAAACGTCATGGCCGAAGAGACCATTTTCAGCAAAATCATTCGTCGCGAAATTCCGGCGGACATCGTTTACCAGGACGAACTGGTTACCGCCTTTCGCGATATCTCTCCGCAAGCACCGACACATGTGCTGATCGTGCCGAACCTGCTTATCCCAACCGTCAACGATGTGACTCAGGCCCACGAGCAGGCGCTGGGGCGCATGATGACCGTTGCCGCGAAAATCGCCCGTGATGAAGGGATCGCCGAAGATGGCTATCGCCTGATCATGAACTGTAATCGTCACGGTGGGCAGGAGGTTTACCATATTCATATGCACCTGCTGGGCGGGCGCATGCTGGGGCCGATGCTGGCTCATAAAGGTCTTTAAGATGAGCGTCGCGCGTGTTGCGTTACTGCTGACGGCGTTAGCGCTTGTCGGCTGCGGCTCCCGGCCCGCAATCCCGGTCGCCAGCGATCAAACGCTGGTGATGGAGTCCTCCATCCTCGCCGCAGGCATCATCGCGCAGCCGCCGACCATGAGCCGGGAGGCGCTTCAGCCTTCCGCCTCATCAAAGATCTATAACGAACGCCAGCAGCCCGTCACGCTGCACTATCGCTTTTACTGGTATGACGCCAGAGGTCTGGAGATGCACCCGCTGGAAGCGCCGCGCAGCGTAACGGTTCCCGGTAATGCCAACATGACTCTCTACGGCAGCGCTAACTATCTCGGCGCGCACAGCGTCAGACTCTATCTCTATCTCTAAGAGGTGACACTTGATTAAGACCATTGGACGCTACGCGTTACTGACTACCCTTGCCATGCTGCTTGCAGGCTGTATCACCGACCAGCAACCGGCTCCGGTTGAGCAGGCAGGCGGCGGCGCGACGCAACCCGCGCAACCTCAGCAGCCGCAGCAGCCGATTCCGGGCGTGCCTTCCGTGCCAACGCTGCCGCAGCAACCAGGCCCGATTGAACATCCGGATCAGAACGGGCAGCCAACGCCGCGCGAGCGTCATTACGACTGGAACGGCGCGGTACAGCCGATGGTGGGCAAAATGTTGCAGGCCAGCGGCGCAAATGCCGGCAGCGTTCTGCTGGTGGATAGCGTAAACAACCGCACTAACGGCTCGATTAACACCGGTGAAGCAACAGAAGTGGTGCGCAATGCGCTGGCAAATAACGGTAAATTTACCCTGATCACCGCCCAGCAGCTGGCGGTCGCCAAGCAGCAGCTCGGCCTGTCGCCGCAGGACAGCCTCGGCACGCGCAGCAAAGCGATGGGCATTGCGCGCAACGTCGGCGCACAGTATGTGCTCTATTCCAACGCAACCGGCAATGCCAATGCGCCTTCGCTGCAAATGCAGTTAATGCTGGTGCAGACCGGCGAGATTATCTGGTCAGGTAAAGGTGCCGTTCAACAGCAGTAATCTGACGCGTGACGCCATCCTGTCACGCTACTTTCCGCACTACGCTCCCGTCGCCAGCCAGCAAGTTGGGCTGAGCGGCGGGAGCTGTCTGATAAGCGACGGGCAGCAGACGCTGGTGCTTCGCCAGCAGCATCAGGCCGCGCCAGCGTTCTTTCTGCGCCAGTATCGTCTGTTGCGCCATCTTCCTGCCACTATTGCGCCGCAGCCCCTTTTTTTCGCGGCGGGCTGGATGGCAATCGACTTTATTCCCGGCACGATCGACACCGCGCTGCCGCAGGCCGACGCGCTGGCGACATTGCTGTATGATCTGCACCGGCAAAAATGCTTCGGCTGGCGCATTACGCTGCTGCCGCTGCTGGAGCGCGACTGGCAATGCAGCGCGCCCGCACGGCGCACGCCCTTCTGGCTGCGGCAGCTAAAACGGCTGCGGCGTCAGCGTGAACCACTGCCGCTGCGCCTTGCGCCGCTGCATATGGATGTTCACGCCGGGAATATTGTGCACGGTGAGAAGGGGCTACGGCTTATCGACTGGGAATATGCTGGCGATGGCGATGTGGCGCTTGAGCTGGCCGGTATCTGGTGCGAAAACGAGGCGCAGCGCGCTGAAATTGCCGCGCACTATGCCAGTCAGGCAAATATCGATCCGCCTCGGCTCTGGCGGCAAGTTAAGCGCTGGCGGCCATGGGTGTTGATGCTGATGGTCGGCTGGTATGAACGCCGCTGGCAGCAGACCGGCGATCAACAATTTATTATGCTGGCGAATGAAATATGGCGTCAGCTTCAGTCTGAAGGATAAGAGAGGTAAGTGTGGGTCCAGTGATGTTGGATGTTGAAGGGTACGAACTGGATGCGGAGGAGCGCGAGATTCTGGCGCATCCGCTGGTTGGCGGCTTGATCCTCTTTACCCGGAATTACCACGATCCCGAGCAGCTGCGCGAGCTGGTGCGCCAAATCCGTGCCGCTTCCCGCCACCGGCTGGTGGTAGCGGTCGATCAGGAGGGCGGGCGCGTGCAGCGTTTTCGCGACGGTTTCACCCGCCTGCCGGCGGCGCAATCTTTCGCTGCGCTGCTTGGTATGGAAGAGGGCGGTCGGCTGGCGCAGGAGGCGGGCTGGCTAATGGCGAGCGAAATGATCGCCATGGATATCGATATCAGCTTTGCGCCGGTGCTGGACGTTGGGCACATCAGCGCGGCAATCGGTGAGCGCTCTTACCATGCGGATGTGCAGAAAGCGTTAACGCTCGCCACCCGCGTGATTGATGGCATGCACAGCGCAGGCATGAAAAGCACCGGCAAACACTTCCCGGGCCACGGCGCGGTAACCGCAGACTCGCACAAAGAGACGCCGTTCGATCCGCGCCCGCTGGCGGAGATCCGCGCAAAAGATATGTCCATTTTTAAGTCGCTGATTGAGCAGAATAAACTGGACGCCATTATGCCAGCGCATGTGATCTATACCGATGCCGATCCGCGCCCGGCCAGCGGTTCACCCTGGTGGCTGAAAACCGTGCTGCGCGGTGAGCTGAGTTACGACGGCGTAATTTTTTCCGACGATCTCTCGATGGAGGGGGCGGCGATCATGGGCAGCTACGCTGAACGCGGGCAGGCATCGCTGGATGCCGGTTGCGATATGATCCTGGTCTGTAATAATCGTAAAGGTGCCGTTGAGGTACTGGATAACCTGTCACCGATCAATGCAGAGCGTGTTACACATTTGTATCATAAAGGTTCATTTTCTCGTCAGGAGTTGATGAGTTCAGCGCGCTGGAAGACGGCTCATAACGAGCTGGAACAGCTGCACGAACGCTGGCAGGCGCATAAAGCTGCGCATTAACCCTGCGGACAAACCGTCGAAGTGGTGAGGATACCATGATTATCTATTTACACGGTTTTGACTCGAACAGCCCCGGCAACCACGAAAAGGTGCTGCAACTGCAGTTTATCGACCCCGATGTCCGGCTGATTAGCTACAGCACGCGGCATCCGAAACATGATATGCAGCATCTGCTCAAAGAGGTGGATAAAATGCTGCAGCTCAACGTCGATGAACGCCCGCTGATTTGCGGTGTCGGTCTGGGCGGTTACTGGGCGGAGCGCATCGGTTTTCTCTGCGATATCCGCCAGGTGATCTTCAACCCCAATCTCTTTCCTTATGAAAATATGGAAGGAAAGATCGACCGGCCGGAAGAGTACCGGGATATTGCCACCAAGTGCGTCGCCAACTTTCGTGAAAAGAACCGCGACCGCTGCCTGGTGATCCTCTCGCGTCAGGATGAAGCGCTCGACAGCCAGCGCACTTCAAATGAGCTGCACCACTATTACGAGATTGTCTGGGACGAAGAGCAGTCCCATAAATTCAAAAACATCTCACCGCATCTGCAGCGCATTAAAGCCTTCAAAACCCTCGGTTAATCCCTCTCTTAGCGGCAGGTTTCCCCCTGCCGCAGCACCCTTTTTCCGCCTTTTTAGCGCGTAATTTGCGCCGCTACGTCTACACTTGCTCATCTTTGCGGCAGCAAAACTTGATGTACATCAATTTTGGTATGACCATTGAACCGTTCGTGATATTCTCGTGGTCAATGCATGGTTGCCAGCGCGTAAACCGTTGTTAATTAAGGGCTATTTTTATAACTTTTAGTTAACAATTGGTTAATATTTTAGGGGGTCACTTTGACTACACCATTGAAAAAAATCGTGATTGTAGGCGGTGGTGCTGGCGGGCTTGAGCTGGCAACGCAGTTAGGAAAGAAGCTGGGGCGCGGTAAAAAAGCGAAAATCACCCTGGTGGATCGCAATCACAGCCATTTATGGAAACCCCTGCTGCATGAAGTGGCGACCGGCTCCCTCGATGAAGGCGTCGATGCCCTGAGCTATCTGGCGCACGCGCGTAATCACCATTTCCAGTTCCAGCTTGGTTCCGTTATCGACATCAACCGCGAAAGCAAAACCCTGACGCTGGCTGAACTGCGTGACGAGAAGGGCGATCTGCTGGTGCCGGAGCGCAAGCTGGCGTATGACACGCTGGTAATGGCGCTGGGCAGCACCTCTAACGACTTCAACACCCCGGGCGTGAAAGAGCACTGCATCTTCCTCGACAACCCGCACCAGGCGCGTCGTTTCCATCAGGAGATGCTCAACCTGTTCCTGAAATATTCCGCTAACCTTGGCGCAAATGGCAAAGTGAATATCGCTATTGTCGGCGGCGGGGCAACGGGCGTCGAGCTGTCAGCTGAACTGCATAACGCGGTTAAACAGCTGCACAGCTACGGTTATAAAGGGCTGACTAACGAGGCGCTGAACGTAACGCTGGTGGAAGCCGGCGAGCGTATTCTGCCTGCGCTGCCGCCGCGTATTTCGGGCGCTGCGCACAATGAGCTGACCAAAATGGGCGTGCGTGTTCTCACGCAGACAATGGTCACCAGCGCCGATGAGGGCGGGCTGCACACCAAAGAGGGTGAGTATATTCAGGCCGATCTGATGGTGTGGGCCGCAGGCATCAAAGCGCCGGACTTTATGAAAGAGATTGGCGGCCTGGAGACTAACCGCATCAACCAGCTGGTGGTGGAGCAGACGCTGCAAACCACGCGCGACCCGGATATCTACGCGATTGGCGACTGCGCCTCCTGCGCGCGTCCGGAGGGTGGTTTTGTGCCGCCGCGCGCCCAGGCTGCGCACCAGATGGCAAACCTTGCGCTGCATAACATCCTCGCGCAGATCAAAGGCAAGCCCCTGAAGAATTACGTCTATAAAGATCACGGCTCGCTGGTGTCGCTTTCTAACTTCTCCACGGTCGGTAGCCTGATGGGTAACCTGATGCGCGGCTCGATGATGGTAGAGGGGCGTATTGCGCGCTTCGTCTATATCTCGCTCTACCGTATGCACCAGGTGGCGCTGCACGGTTACTTTAAAACCGGGCTAATGATGGTGGTGGGCAGTATCAACCGCGTAATCCGCCCGCGCCTTAAGCTCCACTGATCCTTCTGCTGCTCTCCGCCATTTGGCGCGGGAGCAGCATATCCCTCTGCCTGATGTGCCTTTAGCGCTCGGACAACTCTGAATAACTCCGCTTTCACCTGCCGAACCCCTATTTTTGCGCGATTTCTGATTGGCTGCCCTCTTGCACCATTGCAAAATTGTTACCAATAGCCAACCAGGGAGAGAATCCTGTGAATAAATCAATGTTAGCGGGTATCGGTATTGGCGTGGCCGCTGCACTGGGCGTTGCCGCAGTCGCCAGCCTCAATGTTTTCGATCGCGGGCCGCAATATGCGCAGGTGGTTTCAGCCACGCCGATCAAAGAGACGGTGAAAACGCCGCGCGAGGCGTGTCGCAATGTCACGGTAACGCATCGTCGTCCGGTGCAGGATGAGAACCGTATTACCGGTTCCGTATTGGGTGCGGTAGCGGGCGGTGTGCTTGGCCATCAGTTTGGCGGCGGGCGCGGACGCGATGTGGCGACCGTAGTCGGCGCGTTAGGCGGCGGCTATGCCGGCAACCAGATTCAGGGCGGGATGCAGGAGAGGGACACCTACACGACCACTCAGCAGCGTTGCAGCACCGTCTATGACAAATCGGAAAAAATGCTCGGTTATGACGTGACCTATAAAATCGGCGACCAGCAGGGGAAAATCCGCATGGATAAAGATCCTGGCACGCAGATCCCGCTGGATAACAACGGTCAGCTGATCCTGAATAACAAAGCATAAAAAAGCAGTACTCTGCATATTGGCTCCTCATCGCTCAGGCTGAGGAGCCTTTTTTTGCCATAAAAAAGCCTCGCGCGATGCGAGGCTTTTTCGTTATTAAATAAAGTCTTGTTGGCGAACAACCAGCAATCCGGTAATGAGGACAGAGACAAATGCAAACAGTACGGAGCCACCCAGCAAGACCCACAGACCAAATAACAATGTAATTACTATTAACACTTTGATGAATGGTAATAGCAAAATCATTTCCATTTCCTTCTGCATGTGATTAGTCAGTAAAAGACCCTTTATCCTCATAAAAAAACGATCGGTACTACGCGTAGAGTGAGAGCAAGGGAAATAGTTACGTCTGTAATAAGATACTTATTGTTTTATATTGCCGCCGACAATGATTAGCGACGCAATAATCACAATTAAGCATAGCAAAGGCAGGGAAATGGCTGATAGATTTTACCTATTGTTGAATTGTGTAATCACTATCACAGAGAGGAAATGAGACGGAAATCCGTCTCATTTTTTTATTACGCTTTGATCAAATCTGGCCACAGGCGCAGGGTGGTGCGGGTAATTTGCAGTAACTTTTCAAGGCTTGCGCCTTCGCGGGCGCTGATGGACATGCCCTGCAAGATGCAGCCAAGAAACTGCGCAAGGGAGGTGATATCAACACCTGCCGGGATCTCGCCTTTCGCCTGCCGCTGCGCGAGGAAGTGCTGCAATGTCTCCTCCTGGCGGGCATGACGCGTTTTAATCGTTTTCGCAATCTCCTGCGACGAGGCGGCAAGCGTCGCGGAGGTGTTAATCATAAAGCAGCCCGCGGGCGTATCGGTGCTGGTAAAACATCGGGCGATGGCAGAGAAATAGTCCAGCAACGCTTGTTCCACCGGCTTCTCCTGGCACTCCAGCAATGCTTCATGCTGCCTGGCAAAACGGGCGATATAGCGATCGAGGACCGCGCGAAACAGTCCCTCTTTATTGGTGAACTCTGCGTAGAGCGTCGGCGCTTTCGCCCCGGTTGCTTCTACCAGATCGGAGAGTGATGTGGCTTCATAGCCATGCTGCCAGAATAGCGTCATGGCTTTATCGAGCGCCGCTTCCCTGTCGAACACTTTCGGTCGGCCACGGCTTTTTTTCGTACAACTGCTGACTTCACTGGTCATATCGCCGCTTCTTTGTTGGTTTGTTGAATACCCATTATAAAAATAATCCTGGTGAATGACCAGCCGCAAAACCGCACATATTAATAAATCATATGCTTATGAAAATTAAGAACTATTTAAATTAGTTAATGAGCGTTATAAAAAAATATTGACGGGTGATATAGATCACACTTATGATTTCCCTATCGATCGTTAACTTAATGCTAACGACCTCCGTTCACCTGCATCAGGACAATCATTATGAAAACCATCAACACGCTGTTTACCGCCGCTGTTTTAAGTACTCTCTCATTTGCCAGCTTTGCCGCCGTTGAGGTGCAGTCTGCACCAGCCGGGCAGCAGGAGCTGACCGCCATTGGCGTGACCGGCAGCACTAACCTCGCATCCGTTGAGAAAAAAGTGGCTGAGAAAGCCGAACAGCTGGGCGCGTCCTCTTACCGCATCACCTCCGTGACCGGCTCCGATCGCCTGCACGGTACCGCAGTGCTTTACAAATAAGTTCACCACCCTCGAGCTGCGCCACTGCAATAAAAAAGGCCCTGCACACTGTGCAGGGCCTTTTGTTTATGCGCGGGCGTTACATCGCCTGCATACTCTCTTGCGCATGCTGGGTCACGTCCACCGGCATACCCGAACGCAGCTCAATGGCCTGCGCCATCACCGCCGCATCGCTTTCAGCCTGAAACGTCTTCATCGCCGCATTGAGCGGGATCGGCAGTGTTTTCGGATCGTCATCGATCGATTCGGAGAGCGGCTGATGCACCTCCACCAGCCGCGTGCCATCTGGCTCGACGGAGGCTTTGATCGGCGTATTGATGATATTCACCGGCGTGCCGGGGCTGATTGCAGCAAACAGCGCAGCAATATCGCTATCCCGCAGGCGAATACAGCCGGAGCTGACGCGCATCCCGATGCCAAAATCAGCATTGGTGCCGTGCAGCAGGTAAACGCCGCCAAAAGCGGCGAGGCGAATCGCATGATGGCCCATCGGGTTATCCGGCCCGGCTGGCATCACCGACGGCAGATCAATCCCGCGGGCTTTGTAGCGGGCACGGATATTGGCGGTCGGCGTCCAGGTCGGGTTAGCCCGTTTATCAGAAACGGTGGTGACCATCGTCGGCGTTAGCGTATCGCCGCCCAGTTGACCAATGCCAATCGGGTAGATGGTGACCTCGTTTTTTCCGGGGGGATAGTAGTAGAGACGTAGCTCGGCAAGGTTAATCACAATCCCTCTGCGCGGGACATCAGGCAGCAGCGTTTGCAGCGGGATGGTGACAACGCTGCCTGCGCGCGGCACGAAGGGGTCGATACCGGGGTTAGCCTGTAACAGCGCGAGGAAGCCAACGTCATACTTTTTGGCGATTGCTTCCAGCGAACCGCCATCGTTCTCAACGATATGGAAACGGTTTTCGCCCACCAGCTTACTGCCCGCAGGCGGCAGCGGCCAGGTATTCGCCCGGGCGGGAAGGGTAAAGATAAGCGTAGCGGCGACGGCGAACAGCGTCATCCAGTGAGCGAAGCGCGACATTTTGCACATGATCATAATCCATGTAAATCATAAGGTTATTTCTATAAGACTACTCAATAGGATTATGCTCATCGGGTTCGTCGGGAAACCCTGGTTATTGCAAAGCATTTGTAAATATTACAAAAAAAGACGCGGATGAGGGGGGAAACATCGTGTTCGTAGGCCGGATAAGGCGGTACGCCGCCATCCGGCAAAAAGCGGGCAGGATGTTTAACGCTGGCTCGCGGAAACATGCCTGATGGCGCTACGCTTATCAGGCCTACAAAAGGGCACGACCCCGTAGGCCGGATAAGGCAACGCCGCCATCCGGCAAAAAGCGGGCGGGGTGTTCGACTCTTGCTCCCAAAAACATGCCTGATGGCGCTACGCTTATCAGGCCTACAAAACCATACTTATCAGACCTACAAAAGGGCACGACCCCGTAGGCCGGATAAGGCAGCGCCGCCATCCGGCAAAAAGCGCGCAGAGGCGCTAACCCGCCGTCAGGCGACGGCGTTCTCCGCCAGCTGCTGCATAAAGTTGCGCACCCACTCCATGCGGGTTTTACGCTCGCTCAACTCCTGGAAAAACTTCAGCCGCGTCGGGCCATCGAGGCGGAAATGCTGCGGCTGCTTCTGCAACAAGCCAATCAACCACGCCGGGTTAACGTGGTTCTTCTCGTTAAACTCAATCAAGCCGCCTTTATCATTCCCCTCCAGTTTGCGGATCCCCAGTTTCTGCGCCTGCTGGCGCAACATGGCGATATCAAGCAGATTACGCGCCGCGTCAGGCAACAGGCCAAAGCGGTCAATCAGCTCCACCTTGATCTCCTCCAGCGCATTTTCATCTTTCGCGCTGGCGATGCGCTTATAGAACGACAGGCGCGTATTCACATCAGGAATGAAATCATCCGGCAGCAGGGCAGGCATGCGCAGCTCCACCTCCGTTTGCTGGCTGGTCAGATCCTCCAGCGACGGCTCGCGACCCTCTTTCAGGGCATCGACGGCATTCTCCAGCAGCTCCATATAGAGCGAGAAACCGATGGTCTCCATCTGCCCGCTCTGATCCTCACCGAGCAGTTCGCCCGCGCCACGGATCTCCAGATCGTGAGTCGCCAGCGCAAAGCCAGCGCCCAGATCCTCCAGCGACGCAATCGCTTCGAGACGTTTTTGCGCATCGGTAGTCATCGCCTTCGGATGTGGCGTCAGCAGCCAGGCATAGGCCTGGTGATGCGAACGTCCAACGCGACCGCGCAGCTGGTGCAACTGTGCAAGGCCAAAGTGGTCGGCGCGCTCAATGATGATGGTATTGGCGGTCGGAATATCGATCCCGGTTTCGATAATGGTGGTGCAAACCAGCACGTTAAACCGTTGATGGTGGAAATCATTCATCACCCGCTCCAGCTCGCGCTCGCGCATCTGGCCGTGACCAATGGCGATACGCGCTTCCGGCACCAGCTCCGCCAGCCGGTCGGCCGCTTTCTGGATGTTCTCTACATCGTTATAGAGGTAGTAAACCTGGCCGCCGCGCAGCACCTCACGCAGGATCGCCTCGCGCACCACCAGGTTGTCATATTCGCGAACAAAGGTTTTCACCGCCAGACGGCGCGCGGGAGGTGTCGCAATAATCGACAGATCGCGCATGCCGCTCATCGCCATATTCAGCGTGCGCGGGATCGGCGTTGCGGTGAGCGTCAGGATATCAACATCGGCGCGCATCGCTTTAATGCGCTCTTTATGCCGCACGCCGAAACGGTGCTCCTCATCGACGATCAGCAGCCCCAAATCCTTCATTTTCACATCGCTTTGCAGCAGTTTATGCGTGCCGATCAGAATATCGATCTTCCCTTCGGCGGCCTGCTCAAGGATCTGCGCCTGCTCTTTGGCGCTGCGAAAACGCGACAGCATCTCGATGCGCACCGGCCAGTTGGCAAAGCGGTCGCGGAAATTATCGAAGTGCTGCTGGGCGAGCAGGGTGGTCGGCACCAGCACTGCCACCTGCTTATTGTTCTCGATAGCAAGGAAGGCGGCGCGCATCGCCACTTCGGTTTTACCGAAGCCAACATCGCCGCACACCAGCCGATCCATCGCTAATGGCTGGCACATATCGCTCAGCACGGCATTAATGGCCTGGGCCTGATCCGGGGTGGTTTCGAAGGGGAAACCGTCGCAAAAGAGCTGGTATTGTTCGCGATCGTGTTTAAACGCGAAGCCCGACTTCGCCGCGCGCTGGGCGTAAATATCCAGCAGTTCCGCCGCCACGTCGCGCACCTTCTCCGCCGCTTTTTGCCGCGCGCGCGTCCAGGCATCGCTGCCCAGTTTATGCAGCGGGGCGTTATCCTCCGCGCCACCGGCATAGCGGCTGATGAGATGGAGCGACGAGACCGGGACATAGAGTTTGGCGTCGTTGGCATAGGTCAGCATCAGGTACTCTGCGGTGATGCCGCCCGCTTCCAGCGTCGTCATCCCGGCATAGCGACCAACGCCGTGCTCAAAGTGCACCACCGGCTGGCCGTCATGCAGCTCCGCCAGGTTGCGGATCAGCGTATCCGGGTTGATGGTGCGGCGCGTATCCTGGCGGCGGCGCGCAACGCGCTCGCCCAGCAGATCGCCTTCGCAAATCAGCGCCCGGTTACGCAGCGTATCAATAAACCCGCGCTCGGCGGCACCGATCATCAGCCACGCGCCCGGCGCGCTGGCATCATCCAGACGCAGAGCGCGCTTTGGCGCAACTTTGATGCGCGCCAGCAGTTCGAGCAGCGCTTCGCGACGCCCCTCGCTCTCGACGGAAAAGACCACCGGGCCGCTGAAGGACTCAAGGAATTTGCGCAGGTTATCCAGCGGCGATTTCTGCTGCGCCTGTACTGAGAGATCCGGCAGGCTCTGGTAACCGAGGTTAATCTGGCCCGCTTTATCCGCCACCTGCTCGGTTTTGAGTTGAATGCGCGGCCATTTTTTCAGTTCGCTGAACAGCGCATCAACCCGCAGCCACAGCGCCTCGGGCGGCAGCAGCGGGCGCATCGGATCAACGCCGCGGTTCTCATAGCGTGCCTGCGCATCTTGCTGGAAACGCTCGGCGCTGGCTTCCAGATCGCCGGTATTCACCAGCAGCGTATTCGCCGGGAAGTAGCTGAACAGCGGCGGCAGCGGTTCGCTGAAAAAGAGCGGCTGCCAGTATTCGATCCCGGCGGGCAGGGTGCCTTTGCTCACCTGCTGATAGATATGCTCCGCGTCACGCTTCACCTCGAACTTATCGCGCCACTGGCTGCGGAAAAGCTCGATGGCGGTCTTATCGGTCGGAAACTCATGGGCCGGAAGCAGGTTAATCGCCTCCACCTCTTCGAGCGTGCGCTGGGTATCGGCATCAAACAGACGCAGGCTGTCGATCTCATCATCGAAAAAGTCGAGGCGGTAAGGCTGGCTGCTGCCCATCGGGAAGAGGTCGAGCAGCGCGCCGCGAGTGGCATATTCGCCGTGCTCCATCACCTGATCGACATGGCGGTAACCGGCGCTATCAAGCTGCGTACGCAGCTGATCCCGTGACAGACGTTGCCCCTTTTTCATCACCAGCGCGTGACCGTGCAGATAGCTGTGCGGGCAGACGCGCTGCATCAGCGTATTGACTGAGACAATCAGCACGCCGCGCTGCATCGCAGGCAGCTGGTAAAGGGTGGAGAGACGGGAGGAGACAATCTCCTGGTGCGGCGAAAAGCTGTCGTAGGGCAGCGTTTCCCAGTCCGCGAGGTTCATCACCAGGTTGTCGGTAAACTGGCTAATCTCATCATGTAAACGCAGCGCGTTCTGCATATCCGGGGCGATAAGCACAACCGGACCGGCGTGTCGTTCAATGATTTCTGCCACTTCGGTGGCGCAGGCCGCGCCGGTAAGCTCGCCAAACTGGCGCTGGTCACCCGCTTTTGACGGCAGGGAATAACGGTATTGTTCAGGCATGGGGATATGAAGATCTCATTATGGATATACCCCCGTTATGGGGGCATATCCTTGATACGCAATACGAGGATTATGTGTGATTAGGTGAGTTTAGCCAAGAAATCGCCCTGTCAGCGTGCTGTCGCCGCCGAAAGGTGCTTTGTTGGCGGGGTAAAAAAGAGATCGCCAAACAGCGCGGAGGAGAGTTTGCGCACCATCAGCCCGACCAGCGTACAGATCAGCAGCACCGCCGCCGGATAGGCAATCAGCACCGCCAGCTCGACCGCAGGCGGCCAGACACCAGCGTTAAGCGGTTTGATCAGCGCCAGGCTGAACCCCTCGACCAGAATGCGGTGGGTGGTGTAGATCGCCAGCGTATTGGAGCCGACGACATTGAGCAGGCTCTTCTCGCTCGGCGGGAAGCGTTTCTCCATCTCCTGGAAGAGGCGCATGATACCGACAATCGACAGCAGGCAGAGCGGCAGCGGCATATTAAACATCCACAGCCCAAACGCCACCACCACGGCGACAGCAAACAGCAGGGCGTAGCGGCGCAGCGAGACGGTTTTAACAAACTCCATCACCTGCATACCGTACCAGGCACCGAGGCTGTAAAAGATCATATTGCGCACGACGCTGTTCATTCCCCACCACGGCAGCGGCAGGTAGTTAATCGCCAGGCTTGCCACAATCATCAACGCCAGCATCGGCACTTTCCAGCGGCTGAGCAGTTTACACAGCGTGAAGTAGACCACTAACGCGTAGAGGTACCAGAGGCTGGTGGTGGCGGTCAGCATACCGATTAAAAAGCCGTGCCAGCTGTCGGCGTAAGCAGCGTTTGAGGAGTTGCTGAGATCGCGCTCCGGCGCCAGCCAGTCGTTAAGGTGGCTTAAGCCCACCCATTGCAATACGCCCCACAGCGCCAGCACATAGACAATGCTCCAGATCCGTTTATCGATGGTGTCTTTCCATGGCACATCATCGATATAGCGGCGGATCAGAAAGCCGGAGATAAAAAAGAACACTGGCATACGGAACGGCGCGAGATAGAGATTGAAGTAGATCCAGCACTTAGAAAGCGTTTCTGACCAGGGATGCTGGAAGACCGAGAGGTGTGGATAAAAGGTTATAACCGAGTGGTAAATCACCACCAGGCAAATGCAAAGTCCTTTTATCTGGTTTATCCATAATGTTTTCTGTTTCATTCGTTCTGTGCCTGTTATTGCCATAATCCCGGCAAACGATCCTGGCCATACAAACGCTGAATGTAACGGGAAAGAGTCTGGATATATTCATTTTCGGAATAAGTGGAGGGTGAAAAATTGACAGCCTGGTAATTTACCCGCCCATAACACGCGCTCCGGCAAAAGTAGCGATTTGATTTCTCGAAGCTTTTTGACATTAATCCGATGAATTCTTACGGTATCACGCATTTACGCTCTCACCTTTCGCTTATATACTCCTGACTCTGCTCACAGCAACCAGACGGATTTCATGTATCAGCCTGTCACTCTCTTCATAGGTCTACGCTATATGCGTGGACGCGCGGCGGACCGCTTTGGCCGCTTTGTCTCCTGGCTGTCAACCATTGGCATCACCCTGGGCGTTATGGCGCTGGTGACGGTGTTATCGGTGATGAACGGCTTCGAGCGCGAACTGCAAAACAACATCCTCGGGCTGATGCCCCAGGCTACTCTGACGACCCAAAAAGGCTCGCTCAACCCGCAACAGCTTCCGGCCAGCAGCGTCAAACTGCAGGGCGTATCGCGCATTGCGCCGCTGACCACCGGCGATGTAGTGCTACAAAGCGCGCGCAGCGTTGCGGTTGGCGTGATGCTCGGTATCGATCCGGCGCAGAAAGATCCGCTGACGCCGTTTTTAGTCAACGTGCAGCAAAACCAGCTGCAGGCGGGCAAATACAACATCATTCTCGGCGAACAGTTGGCCAGCCAGCTGGGCGTTACCCGCGGCGACCAAATCCGCGTGATGGTCCCCTCCGCCAGCCAGTTCACCCCGATGGGGCGTCTGCCGAGCCAGCGCCTCTTCACGGTGGTGGGCACCTTCGCCGCCAACAGCGAAGTGGACGAGTACCAGATGCTGGTCAATATCGACGACGCCTCGCGCCTGATGCGCTACCCGGCGGGCAATATCACCGGCTGGCGTTTATGGCTCAATGAGCCGCTGAAAGTGGATGTGCTCAGCCAGCAAACGCTGCCGGAAGGCACCCAGTGGCATGACTGGCGCGATCGCAAAGGCGAGCTCTTCCAGGCCGTGCGCATGGAGAAGAATATGATGGGGCTGCTGCTGAGCCTGATCGTTGCCGTCGCCGCCTTTAACATCATCACCTCACTCGGCCTGATGGTAATGGAGAAGCAGGGCGAGGTTGCCATTCTGCAAACCCAGGGCTTAACGCCGCGCCAGATTATGGCGGTGTTTATGGTGCAGGGTGCCAGCGCCGGGATTATCGGCGCGCTGCTTGGTGCCGGGCTAGGCGCGCTTTTGGCCAGCCAGTTAAATAATTTAATGCCGATTATAGGCGCGCTGCTCGACGGCGCGGCGCTGCCGGTGGCGATCGATCCGCTGCAGGTGGTTGGCATTGCGCTGGTGGCGATGGCCATTGCGCTACTTTCGACGCTTTACCCTTCCTGGCGCGCTGCCGCCACTCAACCCGCTGAGGCTTTACGTTATGAATAAGATCCTGTTGCAATGCGACAACCTGTGCAAACGCTATCAGGAAGGCAGCGTGCAGACCGATGTGCTGCACAATGTCAGCTTCAGCATGGCGGAAGGGGAGCTGATGGCGATTGTCGGCAGCTCCGGCTCCGGGAAAAGTACGCTCCTGCACCTGCTCGGCGGGCTGGATACGCCAACCTCCGGCGACGTCATCTTTGGCGACCGCCCGATGAGCAAACTCTCCTCTACCGCGAAGGCCGAGCTGCGCAACCGCGAGCTGGGCTTTATCTACCAGTTCCACCACCTGCTGCCGGACTTTACCGCGCTGGAAAACGTGGCGATGCCGCTGCTGATCGGCAAGAAAAAACCGGCCGAAATCGACACCCGCGCCCGCGAGATGCTGCGCGCCGTTGGCCTGGAGCACCGCGCCAGCCACCGCCCGTCTGAACTCTCCGGCGGTGAGCGTCAGCGCGTCGCTATTGCCCGCGCGCTGGTTAACAACCCGCGTCTGGTGCTGGCGGATGAACCGACCGGCAACCTCGATGCCCGTAACGCCGACAGCATCTTCGAACTGCTCGGCGAGCTGAACCGCGCCCAGGGCACCGCTTTTCTGGTGGTCACCCACGATCTGCAACTGGCGAAGCGCATGAACCGCCAGCTGGAGATGCGCGACGGCCATCTGAAAACCGACCTGACCCTGATGGGGGCTGAGTAATGGCATCCCCGCTGTCATTATTAATCGGCCTGCGCTTTAGCCGCGGCCGTCGCCGTAGCGGCATGGTGTCGCTGATCTCGGTTATCTCCACCGTCGGCATTGCGCTCGGTGTAGCCGTGCTGATTGTGGGCTTAAGCGCGATGAACGGCTTTGAGCGCGAGTTGAACAACCGCATTCTGGCGGTGGTGCCGCATGGCGAAATCGAGCCGGTGAATCAGCCGTGGAATGGCTGGCAAACGGTGCTCGGCAAAGTGCAAAAGGTGCCGGGTATCGCCGCTGCCGCGCCCTATATCAACTTTACCGGGCTGGTGGAGAGCGGGGCGAACCTGCGCGCTATTCAGGTTAAAGGCGTTGATCCGGCGCAGGAGATGCAGCTCAGCGCGCTGCCGAAGTTTGTGCAGGGCGATGCGTGGAAAGGGTTTAGCGCAGGTTCCCAGCAGATCATCCTCGGCAAAGGGGTGGCAGACGCCCTGAAAGTGAAGCAGGGCGATTGGGTCTCGATCATGATCCCCAACTCTGACGATGCGCATAAATTATTGCAGCCAAAACGCGTGCGCCTGCACGTCACCGGTATTCTGCAACTGAGCGGCCAGCTCGATCACAACTACGCGATGATCCCGCTGGCGGATGCGCAGAACTATCTCGATATGGGCAGCAGCGTCACCGGCATCGCCATTAAAGTGAACGACGTGTTCAACGCCCAAAAGCTGGTGCGCGACGCGGGCGAAGTAACTAACAGCTATGTCTATATCAAAAGCTGGATCGGCAAATATGGCTACATGTACCGCGATATCCAGATGATCCGCGCGATTATGTATCTGGCGATGGTGCTGGTGATTGGCGTCGCCTGCTTCAACATCGTCTCAACGCTGGTAATGGCGGTGAAAGATAAGAGCGGTGATATCGCCGTGCTGCGTACGCTGGGGGCGAAAGATGGCTTGATCCGGGCGATTTTCGTCTGGTACGGTCTGCTGGCGGGGCTGTTTGGCAGCCTCTGCGGTGCGGTAATTGGCGTCATTGTTTCGTTGCAGCTGACGCCGATTATCAACGGTATTGAGAAGCTTATCGGCCATCAGTTCCTGTCGGGGGATATCTACTTTATCGACTTCCTGCCGTCGGAACTCCATCCGCTGGATGTGGTGTACGTGCTGGTGACGGCGTTGCTGTTGAGCCTGCTGGCGAGCTGGTATCCGGCGCGCCGGGCGAGCAACATCGATCCGGCAAGGGTGCTGAGCGGGCAGTAATCCCGCGGGTCACGGCGCCACAACGAAGGAGTGGCAATGCACTACGGGTTTGATATTGGCGGCAGTAAAATCGCGCTCGGCCTCTTTGACGCCGGGCGGCGGTTGCAGTGGGAAACGCGTATTGCCACGCCCCACGAAAGTTACGACGCCTTTCTGCAGGCTATCGCCGCGCTGGTGGCGGAAGCCGATCGCCGCAGCGGCGTGAAGGGCAGCGTCGGCATTGGCATTCCGGGGATCCCGAAAACCGCCGATGGCACGCTCTACGCCGCCAATCTGCCCGCCGCCAGCGGGCAGGCGTTGCGCCGCGATCTCAGTCATCTGCTCGATCGCGACGTGCGTATCGATAACGATGCCAACTGTTTTACCCTTTCAGAAGCCTGGGATGAGGAGTTTCGCCGCTATCCGCTGGTGATGGGGCTGATCCTCGGCACCGGCGTCGGCGGCGGGCTGGTATTTAACGGCAAATCGATCCCCGGGCGGCGCTTTATCACCGGCGAATTTGGCCATATTCGCCTGCCCGTCGATGCACTCTCCCTGATGGGTTTTGATTTTCCCCTTCTGCGCTGCGGCTGCGGCAATATCGGCTGTATTGAGAACTATCTCTCCGGTCGCGGTTTTGCGTGGCTCTACCAACACTTCTATCATCAGACTCTGACAGCGCCGGAAATTATCGCGCGCTGGGAGCAGGGCGAGGCAAACGCGCGGGCGCACGTTGAGCGCTACGTCGATTTGCTGGCGGTCTGCCTTGGCAATATTTTGACGATTATCGACCCGGATCTGATAGTGATTGGCGGCGGATTATCCAACTTCAGCGCGCTGACCCGGCTGCTGCCGGATCGCATCGCGCCACACCTGTTACCGGCCGGCGACGTTCCCCGTATCGAACGCGCGCGCCACGGCGACGCGGGAGGTATGCGCGGCGCGGCCTTCCTTCACCTTGCAGACCACTCCTGAGAGGATGCCCATGCAATCGCGACGTTCACATCGTCTCAGCCGTTTTCGCCGCAACAAGCGCCGCCTGCGCGAGCGCTTACGCCAGCGAATTTTTTTCCGCGACATAATGGTGCATGACGTAATGGAAAAACCGAGAGTTGTTGTCTTAACCGGGGCGGGGATCTCCGCTGAATCCGGTATCCGAACCTTCCGCGCTGCGGACGGGCTATGGGAAGAGCATCATGTGGAAGATGTGGCGACGCCGGAAGGTTTCGCCCGTAATCCGCAGCTGGTGCAGCGCTTCTATAACGATCGCCGCCGCCAGTTACAGCTGCCGGAGATCGCGCCGAACGCCGCGCATCTGGCGCTGGCGAAGCTGGAAGAGGCGCTGGGCGATCGCTTTTTGCTGATCACGCAGAATATCGACAACCTGCACGAGCGCGCCGGGAATCAGCACATTATCCATATGCATGGCGAGCTGCTGAAAGTGCGCTGTTCGCAGAGCGGGCAGGTGCTGGAGTGGACCGGCGATGTCACCGAAGAGGATAAGTGCCACTGCTGCCAGTTCCCCGCGCCGCTGCGCCCGCACGTGGTGTGGTTTGGCGAAATGCCGCTCGGCATGGATGAGATCTACAGCGCGCTGGCGATGGCGGATCTCTTTATCGCCATTGGGACTTCCGGGCATGTCTACCCCGCCGCCGGGTTTGTCCACGAGGCGAAGCTGCACGGCGCGCATACTGTTGAACTCAACCTCGAACCGAGCCAGGTCGGCAGCGAGTTTGAAGAGAAGCAGTATGGGCTGGCAAGCGAGGTTGTTCCGGCTTACGTCGACAAGCTGCTGAAAGGGTTATAAGCGCCTCGCCCGGTCGCGCAAGGTTGACCGGGCGGCTATGTTGTAATAATGTAAAAATTCTTATGAATTCGCTCGTTACGGAGCAAATGTCCCAATCTACGCTACGCTTTGCCAATACGACACCGCAGAGATTAGCGCCCAGGCTGCGCGGAGTTTTTTACGCACTCCGACGAGCGCAGCAGGCTAACCGCTGCCCTCACGCTCTGACTTATTTACCCGGCCATCGCTTTAAGGATAACGAGGGACAGCCACGATGAATCTCAACCACGACGCCCAATTGCAGACCCTACGCGACGCGCTGCAACAACGCCTCGATCACCTGTTACCCGCCGGTGCGCAGCAGGATCAGATCTACAGCGCGATGCGCGAAGGCACCCTGGTGGCGGGCAAGCGTGTGCGCCCGCTGCTGCTGATGCTGGCCGCGCACGATCTCGGCTGCGAGGTTGACCAGCGTGGGCTGCTCGATCTCGCCTGTGCCGTCGAAATGGTGCATGCCGCCTCGCTGATGCTGGACGATATCCCCTGTATGGATAACGCCGCGCTGCGCCGTGGACGCCCAACCATTCATCGCCAGTATGGTGAAAACGTCGCCATTCTGGCCGCCGTTGCGTTGCTGAGCCGCGCTTTTGGCGTGGTGGCAGAGGCGCAGGGGTTATCGGCCGCCTGCAAAGCGGCATCCGTCGCGGAACTCTCCACCGCCGTGGGACTACAGGGGCTGGTGCAGGGGCAGTTTCTCGATCTGCATGAGGGCGACAAGGCGCGTAGCCCGGAAGCTATCCAGTTGACCAATGAGTTAAAAACCAGCCGCTTGTTTGATGCCACGCTGCAAATGGCGGCGATTGCCGCCGAGTCGACGCCGCAGGTGCGCGAGCGGCTGCGCTGTTTTGCCCTCGATCTCGGCCAGGCGTTCCAGCTGATGGACGATCTCACTGACGGGCTGAATGGCACCGGGAAAGATCTCAATAAAGATGATGGCAAATCGACGCTGGTGGCGATGCTCGGCGCGGAGGTTGTGCATCAGCGCCTGAGCGACCATCTGCGTAGCGCCGATGAACACCTTGCCAACGCCTGCCCGCGCGGCGTCTCCACGCGCCGCTTTATGCGCGCCTGGTTTGATAAACAGATGACGCTGTTTGGCGAAAGCCGGGCGACGACGCTGCCGGGGTGCTAGCACATGAAGGATCTGGCGAAACGTAAAAACGATCACCTCGATATCGTCCTTAACAGCCCACACAGCGCCATGAAACGCACCACCGGTTTTGAGCAGTGGCGTTTTGAACACTGTGCGATGCCGGAGCTGCATCTGGATGAGATCGATCTTGGCTGCACGCTGTTTGGCAAAACCCTGCGCGCGCCGCTGTTGATCAGTTCCATGACCGGCGGTGCAAGCCGTGCGGCGATGATCAACCGCCATCTTGCGCAGGCTGCGCAACAGCTTGGTCTGGCGATGGGGGTCGGCTCACAGCGCGTGGCGCTGGAGAGCAAAGAGAATTCAGGCTTAACCCGTGAACTGCGCCAGCTGGCGCCGGATATCGCGCTGCTCTCAAACCTCGGTGCGGCGCAGATTGCCGGGCCTGAGGGCGTCGATTACGCGCGGCGCGCGGTGGAGATGATTGAAGCCGACGCGCTGATTATTCACCTCAATCCACTCCAGGAAGCCCTGCAGAGCGGCGGCGATCGCGACTGGCGCGGCGTGCTGGCAGCGATTGAGAAAACCGTGGCGGCACTTCCCGTCCCGGTGGTAGTTAAAGAGGTGGGAGCCGGGTTATCCGTCAATGTCGCGCGCCAGTTGAGTGAGGCCGGTGTGGCGATGCTTGATGTCGCCGGGGCAGGCGGCACCAGCTGGGCGGCGGTGGAGGGCGAGCGCGCCGCGCAGGCTCATCATCGCGCCGTGGCAATGGCCTTTGCCAACTGGGGTATTCCGACCGCGCAGGCGCTGACCGACCTGCAACAGGCGATGCCGGAGATGCCGCTTATCGCCTCTGGCGGCATTGCGAACGGTATCGACGCGGCGAAAGCGCTGCGGCTGGGTGCCTCGCTGGTAGGCCAGGCTGCGGCCGTGCTCGGTAGTGCTACTGTCTCATGCGAAACCGTCGCCGCCCACTTCCAGGTGGTGATCGATCAACTTCGTGTCGCCTGTTTCTGCACCGGCAGCGCTAACCTGGAGGCGCTACGCCAGGCGACGCTGGTGCGTGAAGCATGAGCCACTATGCTGTGATCTCACCGCCGCTCTATAGCCATATGCGCGCGCTGGAAGCGCTGGCACAGGCGCTTATCGCGCGCGGACACCGCATCACCTTTGTTAATCAGGCCGGGGCGCAGCAGTTATTGCAGGATCCGCGCATCGGCTTTTGCGCGGTCGGCGAAAAGAGCCATCCGCCCGCCCGCCTGCAACGCACTTTACGCCTGATGGCCCATCCCGCAGGGCCGGGCATCATTCGCCTGATAAACGATCTGGCAAGCACCACCGATATGCTCTGCCACGCGCTGCCTGCGGTACTGGCGCAGCTTGGCGTCGACGGGGTGATTGTCGATCAGATGGAGCCTGCCGGTGGGCTGGTGGCAGAGTCGCTGGGCTTGCCGTTTGTCTCTGTCGCCTGCGCGCTGCCGGTTAACCGGGATGAAACTATCCCGCTGCCGGTGATGCCTTTTCACTACGCACCCGGCGAGCGGCGCAAAAAACTCTACCGCGCCAGCACCCAGGTTTATGACAAGGTAATGGCGCGGCAGAATGCGGTGATCGCCCGGCATGCGCGCCGCTTTGGGCTGCCTGCGCGTAACGCGATGCATGAGTGCCTCTCGCCGCTGGCGCAGGTCAGCCAGACGCTGGCCTGCTTCGATTTCCCGCGCCAGCTTCCCGCCTGGTTTCATGCGGTCGGGCCGCTGCGCCAGCCGCAGGAGATTACGTCGCATAATCACTCTGGCGCTGAACGCCCGCTGATTTTTGCCTCCCTCGGCACCTTGCAGGGGCACCGCTACCGGCTGTTTCGCACCATCGCCCGTGCCTGTCGGCGCATGAATGTCCGCTTACTGATTGCCCACTGCGGCGGGCTGAACGCGCGCCAGGTTGAGAAGCTGATCGCCCGCGGGGCGGAAGTGACCGACTTTGCCGATCAGACGGCGGTGATGCGCGACGCCGATGTGGTGGTCACCCACGGCGGCATGAATACCGTGATGGACGCCATCAATAGCACCACACCGATTCTGGTGATCCCGCTGGCTTTCGATCAGCCCGGCGTCGCGGCGCGGGTGGAGTACCACCAGATTGGTCGCCGGGTGTCACGCTTTGCCAGTAGCGCGCGGGTGGAGAAAAACCTGCGCGCGCTGCTGGCAGATAACAGTTACGCCATCAAGCTTGCTGCGATGCAGCAACCGTTGCAGCACGCGGGCGGTGCGCCGCGCGCCGCGCAGATTGTTGAGCAGGCGCTGAACACCGGACAGCCGGTGATGGCGGGTGCGCTATGAGCGAGCGCTGGGATCTGATCCTCGTCGGCGGCGGGCTGGCGAACGGCCTTATCGCCTGGCGTCTGCACCATGCCCGGCCCGATCTGCGCCTGCTGATGGTTGAAGCGGGCGCGCAGCCGGGCGGCAATCACACCTGGTCTTTCCATCAGGCGGATCTGACGGAGGCACAGCACCGCTGGATAGCTCCGCTGGTCAGCCACCGCTGGCCGGGGTACGAAGTGCGTTTTCCGGCGCGCCAGCGCACGCTGGAGGGCGGCTATCTCAGCATCAGCTCCGGGCACTTCGCGCAGAAAATTACCGACACCCTCGGCGCTGCGCTGTTAACCGATACGCCGGTGGCGAGCCTGACCCCGCAGAGCGTCATCCTTGAAAACGGCGAAACGCTGCACGCCGGGGCGGTGATCGACGGGCGCGGCTATCTGCCGGATGCCCATCTGACGCCCGGCTTTCAATCCTTCCTCGGCCAGCACTGGCAGCTTGCCGAGCCGCACCAGCTTCAGCAGCCGATTTTGATGGATGCCACCGTCAGCCAGGCGGACGGGTACCGTTTTGTCTACACCTTGCCGCTCTCGGCGCGCGAGGTGCTGATCGAAGATACCCACTATATTGACCGGCCCACTCTCAGCGGCGATGAGGCGCGCCAGCATATTGCGGATTACGCGCGCCAGCAGGGCTGGAGGCTAACAACGCTGGTGCGTGAAGAGCAGGGCAACCTGCCCATCACGCTGGATGGCGATATCCGCGCCTTCTGGCAATCGCGCGCGCCGCAACCCTGTAGCGGCCTGCGCGCCGGGCTGTTTCACGCCACTACAGGTTACTCCCTGCCGCACGCTGTGGCGCTGGCGGATCTTATCGCTGAGCAGCCGGTGCCTGCGGGCGACAAACTCTTTACCCTGATCAAGCACTACGCTGAGCGCGTCTGGCGTCAGCAGCGCTTCTACCGCATGCTCAACCGCATGCTGTTTCTGGCGGGTGACGCAAGTGCGCGCTGGCAGGTGATGCAGCGCTTTTATGGCCTCAACCCGGCGCTGATCGCCCGGTTCTACGCCGACAGACTCACCTTTTTTGATAAAGCGCGGATCCTGACAGGAAAACCGCCGGTACCGGTGGGCGAAGCCATGCGCGCCGTACTTAAACACACACCTGGACTGCGAGCCTTCAATCATGAATAAAACCATCGTCATCGGGGCCGGATTTGGCGGGCTGGCGTTAGCCATTCGCCTGCAGGCGGCGGGCGTGCCGACCGTGCTGCTGGAGCAGCGCGACAAGCCGGGCGGCCGCGCCTATGTCTATCAGGATCAAGGCTTTACCTTTGACGCCGGGCCAACGGTGATTACCGATCCCAGCGCCATTGAAGAACTCTTTACCCTTGCGGGTAAAAAGATGGCGGATTACGTCGATCTGCTGCCGGTGACGCCGTTCTATCGCCTCTGCTGGGAGCAGGGGAAGGTGTTTGATTACGATAACGATCAGGCGCGACTTGAAGCGCAGATCCGCCGCTTTAACGAGCGCGACGTCGAGGGCTATCGCCG
Organism: Kosakonia sp. CCTCC M2018092; assembly: GCF_003864115.1. Classification (NCBI taxonomy): domain Bacteria; kingdom Pseudomonadati; phylum Pseudomonadota; class Gammaproteobacteria; order Enterobacterales; family Enterobacteriaceae; genus Kosakonia; species Kosakonia sp. CCTCC M2018092. Next base: position 2,848,275 of record NZ_CP034225.1, on the reverse strand, counting down.
TTTTCTCGACTACTCAAAAGCGGTATTTAAAGAGGGTTACCTGAAGCTCGGCACCGTCCCGTTCTTATCCTTCCGCGATATGCTGCGCGCTGGCCCACAGCTGATGCGCTTGCAGGCGTGGCGCAGCGTCTACAGCATGGTCTCCAAATTTATTGAAGATGAGCACCTGCGCCAGGCGTTCTCTTTCCACTCGCTGCTGGTGGGCGGTAACCCCTTTGCCACTTCGTCGATCTATACGCTGATCCACGCCCTGGAGCGGGAGTGGGGCGTCTGGTTTGCCCGCGGCGGCACCGGGGCGCTGGTGCAGGGAATGGTGAAGCTGTTTGAAGATCTCGGCGGCACGCTGGAGCTGAATGCCGAAGTGAGCAAGCTCGAGGCAGAGGGTAAACGTATTACCGGCGTCGAGTTAAAAGATGGCCGCCGTATTGCCGCCGCCGCGGTGGCGTCGAATGCCGATGTGGTGCACACCTACGAGAAGCTGCTCGGCCACCATCCGACCGGGGCGAAACGCGCCGCTTCGCTGAAGCGTAAGCGCATGAGCAACTCGCTGTTTGTGCTCTATTTTGGTCTCAATCACCACCACGATCAGCTGGCGCACCACACCGTCTGCTTCGGGCCGCGCTATAAAGAGTTGATTGAAGAGATTTTCCACGGCGAAGCGCTGGCGGAGGACTTTTCCCTCTACCTGCACGCGCCCTGCGTTACCGATCCCTCGCTGGCACCGCCCGGCTGCGGCAGCTACTACGTCCTTGCGCCGGTGCCGCACCTTGGCACAGCGAAGATCGACTGGGCCGTCGAAGGGCCGCGCCTGCGCGATCGCATCTTTGCCTACCTCGAGCAGCACTATATGCCCGGCCTGCGCGACCAACTGGTCACCGAGCGCATGTTTACCCCGATCGATTTCCGCGATCAGCTTAGCGCGCACCTGGGTTCCGCCTTCTCCGTGGAGCCGATCCTGCGCCAGAGCGCCTGGTTCCGACCCCATAACCGCGATAGCGAGATCGACAACCTCTACCTCGTTGGCGCAGGGACTCACCCTGGCGCGGGCATTCCTGGCGTGATTGGTTCGGCGAAAGCGACGGCGGGGCTGATGGTCGAGGCGCTCTGCGGATGAATGATGCGTTAATGAGCCATGCGACGGAGACGATTACCGTCGGCTCGAAAAGTTTTGCCACCGCCTCGAAGCTGTTTGATCCCGCCACGCGCCGCAGCGCGCTGATGCTCTATGCCTGGTGCCGCTACTGCGATGATGTGATTGATGAGCAGGAGCTTGGCTTTCGCACTGCGCTGCCACAGCAGGCGAGCGCGCTGGCGCGCCTTGAGATGCTGCGCGTTGAGACGCAGCGTGCCTTCGATGGCGAAGCGATGAGCGAACCGGCGTTTGCCGCTTTCCAGGAGGTGGTCACGCAGCATGAAATGCCCGCGCATCTCGCCTTTGCGCACCTTGAGGGTTTCGCGATGGACGTGCGCGAGACCCACTACCAGACCTTTGACGATACGCTGCGCTACTGTTATCACGTCGCGGGCGTGGTTGGCCTGATGATGGCGTGGATCATGGGCGTGCGCGATGAGGCGGTGCTCGATCGCGCCTGCGATTTAGGGCTGGCGTTCCAGTTAACTAATATTGCCCGCGACATTGTTGAAGATGCGGAAAATGGGCGCTGTTATCTGCCTGCGCAGTGGCTGGCGGAGGAGGGGATGACGGCCAGAGAGATTGCCGACCCGGCGAAACGGCAACATATCGCACGGCTGGCACGCAGGCTGGTGATGGCCGCTGAACCCTATTACGCCTCGGCAAAAGCCGGGTTGCACGGTCTGCCGTTGCGCTCGGCGTGGGCGATTGCCGCCGCGCACGGCGTCTACCGGCAGATTGGCATTAAAGTGATGGCCGCCGGAGCGGCAGCGTGGGAACAGCGGCAGGGCACCAGCAAGGCCGAGAAGCTCGGCTTACTGGCGAAAGGGGCGGGGATGGCGCTTACTTCCCGTCTGTCGCGGCCTGCGCCGCGTCCTGCTCACCTGTGGCAGCGTCCTCGCGCGCGCTGACCTTCTGCTCATGCTCCGCCCGTTTGCGCTGGCGCAGGGTCTGTTGCAGATCCTCAACCGGCGGGGCATAGAGAAAACCAAACGACACACAGTCGGCTTTGCCACGCACCGCGTGGTGCAGGCGGTGCGCCATATAGAGGCGTTTCAGGTAGCCGCGGCGCGGCACGTAGCGAAACGGCCAGCGCTGATGCACCAGCCCGTCATGCACCATAAAGTAGAGCGCGCCATACAGCGTCATGCCTGCGCCAATCCACTGCAACGGCCAGAAACCGGCGGTGCCGAGGGCGATCAGCACAATTGCCAGCAGGGCGAAAACCACGGCATAGAGATCGTTGACTTCAAACGCGCCGGTTCGCGGCTCGTGGTGCGAGCGGTGCCAGCCCCATCCCCAGCCATGCATGACATATTTATGCGCAAGCGTGGCGATAATCTCCATCGCGGCGACGGTGGCAAGCGTGATCAGCGTGTTCCATAAGACGAGCATCGGTATCCCTTATTAACCGGACATCCATTGACTCTAGTGCAGTCGCGCGGATACACAACGACAGCGGCGGGTTTTTTATCGCCAGCCGGTGCGAAAAGTGCCGCACCGGCTGGCGATCTGCGGTCTTAACGACCGGCTTTTAGCTTCTGATAATACTCTTCATACAACGCGCTGGCGCTGCCAACGTCATTTTGCCACTCGCCCTTGCTGATGGTTTCCGCATCCGGGTAGAGGGATTTGTCATTAGCCACTTCTGGCTTCAGCAACTTACGTGCGGCAAGGTTCGGCGTCGGGTAGCCGATAGTTTCCGCCACCTGTTTGGCGATCTCCGGGCGCAGCAGGAAGTTAATCAGCTTCAGCGCACCGTCGACGTTTTTCGCGTTCGCCGGAATAGCAAGGCTGTCCATCCAGAAGATACCGCCCTCTTTAGGCCACACCACCTCCAGCGGCGTGCCCGCTTCGCGCGCGACGAAGGCGGAACCATTCCACACCATCCCAAGGTTCACTTCCCCCTCCATATAGGGGTTAGCCGGGTTATCGGAGTTGAAGGCGGCGACGTTCGGCATCAGTTTTTGCAGCTCTTTATAGGCCGCTTCAATCTCTTTCGGATCGGTGGTGTTACCGGAGTAGCCGAGCTTGCGCAGCGCCATCTGGAACACTTCACGCGCATCATCCGTCAGCAGCAGGCTGCTTTTATATTCCGGTTTCCACAAATCGGCCCAGCTGGTGACGCTTTTCGGATCGATCGCGTCGCTATTGATGCCAATCGCCGTTGCGCCCCAGATGTAGGGAATCGAGTAGTCGTTGCTCGGGTCGAAGGGCTTGTTGAGCATCTGCGGATCGAGGTTGTGGAAGTTGGTCAGCTTCGACTTATCGATCTTCTGAATCATCCCCTCTTTGCGCATTTTGTCGACAAAGTAGGTGGACGGCACCACCAGATCGTAGGCCCCCTCTTTATAGGTTTTCAGCTTGGCGTACATCGTCTCATTCGACTCGTAGGTCGAGTAGATCACTTTGATGCCGGTCTCTTTGGTGAACTGCTCCAGCAGGCCTGGCGGCACATACTCGGTCCAGTTATAGAAGTAGATCGTTTTGTTATCATCCGCGTGCGCGGCGCTGATACCGAAGGCGAGCGCGCCTGCGGCGAGCAGGTGGCGTGACCATTTTTTCATTAAGATGTCCTCTTAGCTTTCGTCGTATCGCGAGCAATCAGCTGGCTGGCGATCACCAGCACCAGCGACAGCACTAACAGAATCGTGGCCAGCGCGTTCACTTCCGGCGAGACGCCCACTTTGACCATCGAATAAATTTTCAGCGGTAAAATCTCATACCCCGGCCCGGTAACAAACGAGGAGACCACGACGTCATCCATCGACAGGGTAAAGCTGAGCAGCCAGCCCGCTGCCACGGCAGGCATCGCCAGCGGCAGGATAATTTTGCGCAGGATGGTGAACTCGCTGGCACCGAGATCTTTCGCCGCTTCCAGCATCCGCACATCGAACCCTTTCAGGCGCGAAAAGACCGTTACCACCACAAAGGGCAGGCAGAAAGTGATATGCGAGAAGAGCAGCGACATAAAGCCGAGCTGCACGCCGAGCAGCATAAACAGCACCAGCAGGGAGATGGCCATTACGATATCCGGCGACATCATCACCACAAACAGCATGCCGCTGACAAATGGCTTGCCGCGAAAGCGGTAGCGGTAAAGCGCCACTGCCGTCAGCGCGCCGATAAGCGTCGCGAAGGTGGCGGATAACACCGCCATGGTCAGTGAGTGCTGCGCCGCCTGCAACAAGCTGTCGTTATTCATCAGCAGGCCGTACCACTTGGTCGAAAAGCCCTGCCAGTTGATGCCGAAGCGCGAACTGTTAAAGGAGTTCACGATCAGGATGATGATCGGAATATAGAGGTAAGCGTAAATGGCGGCCATAAAACCGCCTCTGAAGAGACGACCGATCATTCCAGCTCCACCTTTTTGTTCAGCAGACGCGCGGCGCGCCAGTAAACCAGCAGCATCAGCCCCATTACCAGCGTCAGAGTGATACTGGTCGCGGAGCCGAACGGCCAGTCGCGGATATTGAGGAACTGGCTCTTGATGACGTTGCCGATCAGCAGGTTTTTCGCCCCGCCCATTAAGTCCGAGACATAGAACAGCCCCATGGCCGGCAGCATCACCAGCAGGCAACCGGCGATAATCCCCGGCATGGTCAGCGGAATAATAATGCGCAGAAAGGTTTGCAGCTTGCTGGCACCGAGATCTTTCGCCGCTTCCAGCAGCGGTTTGTCGAGCTTCTCAATGCTGGAGTAGAGCGGCATCACCATAAACGGCAGCAGGATATAGACCAGGCCGATAATCACTGCACCCGGCGTAAACATGATGCGGATTGGCGTATCGATCACCCCCAGCCAGAGCAGGAACTCGTTGAGGTAGCCTTTGGTGCTGAGGAAGATCTTCAGCCCATAGATACGGATCAGCGAGTTGGTCCAGAAGGGGACAATCAGCAAAAAGAGCAGCAGCGGGCGCACGTTCGCCGGAAGCTTTGCCAGAAACCAGGCGAACGGATAGCCGAGCAGCAGGCAGGCGAAGGTGGCAATCAGCGCCATATTCAGCGAGTGCAGCAGCACATCGAAGTAGAGCGGATCGAGCAGCCGCGCGTAGTTATCCAGCGTGAAGACCAGCTTAACGAAGTTGGCGTCGTCGCGGGTCAGGAAGCTGGTGGCGATGATCATCAGGTTCGGCAGGAAGACAAACAGCACCAGCCAGCCGACGATGGTTGCGATCACCGCTTTCTGGAATTTACTTGTGCTCTTCATCAGCCAGCACGACCTCCCAGCTCTCGACCCAGTTGATGGCCATCTTCTGATCCAGCGAGTGGTCAAAGTCGGGATCGTCTTCGTTGAAGAACTCGCTGACCATCACCATCTTGCCGTTTTCCAGCTCAACCATCGACTCCAGCGTCATGCCTTTGTAGTTGCGCTCGCGCACGTAGCCAATCAGCCCTTCAACCTCGGCGATATCGTTGATCTCTTCGACGCGCAGATCCTCCGGGCGCAGCAACACATTGAGTTGCTGACCACTCTCTACCGGGAAGTTGACGTAAATATTGCACTCGCGACCTTCAACGTTGGCACGCACGCGGCTCTCGTCGAGACGCTCAATCACCGTGGCGTTGAAAATGTTGATTTCGCCGATAAAGCTGGCGACAAACAGGTTTTTCGGCTCTTCGTAGATCTCGCGCGGCGTGCCGTCCTGCTCGATGCGCCCGTTGCGCATCACCACGATGCGATCGGACATCGTCAGGGCTTCTTCCTGATCGTGGGTCACAAAGACGAAGGTGATACCGAGTTTACGCTGTAGCGCTTTCAGTTCGTTCTGCATCTGCTTACGCAGCTTGTAATCGAGCGCGGAGAGGGACTCATCCAGCAGCAGTAAACGCGGTTTATTGACCACCGCGCGGGCGATGGCGACGCGCTGCTGCTGGCCGCCGGAGAGCTGGTGCGGTTTACGCTGGGCGAACTCGTCAAGCTGCACCATACGCAGCGCCTCGGTGACGCGCGGAGTAATCTCGGCCGCTGGCGTCTTTTGCATCCGCAGGCCAAACGCCACGTTTTCAAACACGGTCATGTGCGGGAAGAGGGCGTAACTTTGAAAAACGGTGTTCACGTGGCGATGTTCCGCCGGAACGTCGGTAATATCCTGGTTATCTAACTGGATATGGCCAACATCGACACTCTCAAGCCCGGCAATCAGGCGCAGAACCGTGGTTTTACCGCAGCCGGAAGGGCCGAGCAGCGTAAGAAATTCGCCGTTATTAATGGTGAGATTGAAATCGGAGATTACCGTTTTGCCATCAAAGCTTTTGCGCAGACCGGCCAGCTCAACCAGCGGCGAACGCGAACGCGATTGTGTATTCAATTTTTGACTCTGTCCCGTGTTTGCGCATCGAAGGGCGTATCAGATGCGGGGTTTGTGATTAACCACCTTCAGGGTTGTGCACGATTTAAGGCCAGGCATTCTACGGCAAAGCGGTTAAATCGCCAATCGTTGATGGCTTTTCGCCGCTCAATCAGTCACTTTCTCAACTACGTTTAATACGACGACCTTTAAAATATTCTCGTTTGCCGGGTAAAAGTGACCTGACGCAATATTTGTCTTTTCACGCTTACTGATAATGTTGTGACATTTTGTTAGGGGGCTTTATGGATAAGTTATTAGAGCGCTTTTTGCAGTACGTAACGCTGGATACGCAATCAAAACCCGGCGTGCGGCAGGTGCCAAGTACGGATAGTCAATGGAAGCTCCTGCATTTACTTCAAGACCAGCTTAAAGAGATGGGGCTGGTGGACGTGACCTTAAGCGATAAGGGCACGCTGATGGCGAAACTGCCATCCAACGTCGACAAGCCGGTTCCGGCGATTGGTTTTATCTCCCACGTCGACACCTCGCCCGACTTCAGCGGCAAAAACGTTAACCCACAGATCCTTGAAAACTACCGTGGTGGTGATATTGCGCTGGGTGTTGGCGATGAGATCCTCTCACCGGTGATGTTCCCGGTGCTGCATCAGCTGCTTGGCCATACGCTTATCACCACCGACGGCAAAACCCTGCTCGGCGCGGATGATAAAGCGGGCGTGGCAGAGATCATGACCGCGCTGGCGGTGCTGAAGACAAAAAACACTCCCCACGGCGATATCTGCGTGGCGTTCACGCCCGATGAAGAGGTGGGCAAAGGGGCGAAGTATTTCGATGTTGAGGCCTTTGGCGCGAAGTGGGCCTACACCATGGATGGCAGCGGTATTGGCGAGCTGGAGTTTGAGAACTTCAACGCCGCGTCGGTGACGGTGAAAATCGTGGGCAATAACGTCCACCCCGGCACCGCAAAAGGGGTGATGGTCAATGCTATGACGCTCGCCAGCAAAATTCATGCGCGTATACCGGAAGAGGAGAGCCCGGAGCAGACCGAAGGGTATGAGGGTTTTTACCATCTCACCAGCATTAAAGGCACGGTGGATCGCGCCGAGATGCACTACATCATCCGCGATTTTGAGCGCTCATCGTTTGAAGCGCGTAAACGTAAGATGATGGAGATCGCCAAGGAGGTGGGCAAAGGGCTGCACCCGGATTGCTATATCGAACTGGTGATTGAAGACAGTTATTACAATATGCGCGAGAAGGTGGCGGAGTTTCCGCACATTATCGACATTGCCCAGCAGGCGATGCGCGATTGCGATATCGAACCGCAGATGAAACCGATCCGCGGCGGCACCGACGGCGCACAGCTCTCCTTTATGGGCCTGCCCTGCCCGAATATCTTTACCGGCGGCTACAACTATCATGGCAAACATGAGTTTGCCACCCTGAACGGCATGGAAAAAGCGGTGCAGGTGATTGTGCGGATCGCAGAGTTAACCGCCGAAAGGGAGACCGCGTAGGGTTGATTCCTGGCGCGGTACTCATTGCCGGATGGCGGCGCAAACGCCTTATCCGGCCTACGGGTTAGCACGGTTTTGTAGGCCTGATAAGCGTAGCGCCATCAGGCAGTATGTCGGGCACGGTGCGCATTGCCGGATGGCATGTTTTTTTGGTTTTGTAGGCCTGATAAGCGTAGCGCCATCAGGCAACAGGGATTACGAATGGAAAAGGAGTTTCCAGATGTCTGACTATCGTCGTCATTATGTGCCTGGTGGCACGTGGTTTTTCACCGTCAACCTGCGCGACAGGCGCAGCGATCTTCTTACCCGCCATATTGATACTTTGCGTCGTGCAACCCTCACGGTAAAACGCCGCCAGCCTTTTGATATCAACGCCTGGGTTATCCTGCCGGAGCATATGCACTGCATCTGGACGTTACCCGAAAACGATGATGATTTTTCCGGGCGCTGGCGCGAGCTTAAAAAAGCCTTTAGCAAGTCGCTCAGGCAAAAAGAGATCTGGCAGCCGCGCTTTTGGGAGCACACCATCCGCGATGAGCGGGATTACCGGCATCATATGGATTATGTGTATATCAACCCGGTAAAACATGGGTTGGTGAAATGCACCACGCATTGGCCCTTTTCCACCTTTCATCGCGATGTCCGCGCCGGAGTGTATCCGGAGAATTGGGCAGGGGAGATAGCCGATATGGAGGCCGGGGAAAGGCGGTAATGCATTGCCGGATGGCGACGTATCGCCTTATCCGGCCTACGGGTTGGGATGGTTTTGTCGGTTATTGCCGGATGGCGGCGTAACGCCTTATCCGGCCTACGGGTTCGTGCGGTTTTGTAGGCCTGATAAGCGCAGCGCCATCAGGCATGATGCCCGATGACGCCAGAGGATATTAATCCTCGAAGAACCAATACCCACTGTTTACCAGCGCGGCAAGCATCGCGAGGAAGGAGGGATCGTCCAGCGCATCGCCAAACATCTCGCCGGAGATAACGCTATGGCGAGCCAGCGCTTCAAGCGCCGGGCGGTGCGGGGAGTTGATCTTCTCGCCGTTGGCGTACACATCGTCGCCGATGCGCAGCACGCGCAGGCCACCGAGACGCGCAAGTTTGTCGCCCTGTTTCAGCGCATCGTAGATCTCATCCGGCTGATAGGGTGGCTCTGGCGGCGCGATATCCAGCTCGTGACGCGACTGGGAGATAAACTCGCCGAGCCACTCGTTAAACTGTGCCGGCTGATTAATCAGCCCGAGCATCATCTCGCGCAGCTTATCCAGCTCCTGCGGCAGGATATCCGCCGGGTGATCGCGCTCCGGCACGTCCGGATCGCTGTAGCGCTGGCTGCCCAGTTCACGTTGCAGCACGTAATCGGCAAAGCCGCTGATCAGCTCGCGCCCGCTCGGTGCGCGGAAACCGACCGAGTAGTTGAGGGAGTTCTCCAGCGAATAGCCCTCGTGCGGGAATCCTGGCGGAATATAGAGGATATCGCCCGGCTCCATCTCTTCATCGATGATCGCTTCGAAAGGATCGACCTGCAGCAGATCCGGGTGCGGGCAGTGCTGCTTCAGCGGCACTTTATCCCCGACGCGCCAGCGGCGACGGCCGGTGCCCTGAATAATAAACACATCATACTGATCGAGGTGCGGACCAACGCCGCCGCCCGGTACCGAGAAGGAGATCATCAGATCGTCGGTACGCCAGTCCGGCAGCACGCGAAAGGGGCTCATCAGCGCCGCGGCAGGCTGATGCCAGTGGTTCACCGCCTGCACCAGCAGCGACCAGTTGTTTTCGCCCATGTGATCGTAACTCTCAAACGGGCCGTGGCTTACCTGCCATTTACCATCAAGATGGCTGACCAGGCGGCTGTCGACTTCATTCTCCATCGCCAGCCCCGCCAGTTCGTCCGGGCTAATCGGGTCGACGAAATCCTTGATTCCGCGTTTCAACACCACCGGACGTTTCTGCCAGTAGCGTTGAATAAAATCTGGCCAGTTTATCTCTACGTGATATTCCATATATATTTCCGGCAATTAATCATGGGCTGAATAATCGATTATAGCTGTGTTAAGGGGGTTCAGTCGCCCGTTATTCCCGTTTGCTGACGACCAAAAATCACTTCCATGCGCGCGCCGCCGAGCAGGCTGTCGCCGGTGAGGATCTGCCCGCCATACTGCTCGACGATCTCCCGCGCCACCGAAAGCCCGACGCCCTGGCCCGGACGCAGCGTGTCGGCGCGCTGACCGCGATCGAACACCAGTTCGCGTTTCGCCAGCGGAATGCCGGGACCATCATCCTCGACAACAATGTGCAGCATGTCATCGCTCTGGTTAACAGAGACCTCAACAAACTCCAGGCAATATTTGCAGGCGTTATCCAGCACGTTGCCCATCACTTCCATAAAGTCATTCTGCTCGCCGACAAAACCGACCTCCGGCGAGATATCGAGCGTGATATTCACCCCTTTACGCTGATAGACCTTATTCAGCGCGGAAGTGAGGTTATCAAGCAGCGCAGCGACCGGATGCAGCTCGCGGCTGAGCATGCTGCTGCCGCGCATGGTGGCGCGGTGCAGGTAGTAGCCAATTTGCTGCGAGATGCGGCTGATCTGCTCAAGCATTACCGGTTCGGCCTCGCTGACGCTCATCTTGTCGCTGCGCAGCGAGCGCAACGTGCTTTGCAGCACCGCCAGCGGCGTTTTCAGGCTGTGGGTGAGATCGGTCAAGGTGGTGCGATATTTGTCATAGCGCTCGCGCTCGCTTTTCAGCAAGCGGTTGAGGTTCTGCACCAGGCTGGTCAACTCGCGGGTGGTTTCCGGGTTAAGCTGTTCGCGGTGGTGCTCCTCCAGTTCGCGCACCTCGCGCGCCAGATCCTCAATCGGCCGCAGGCTCCACCAGGCCGCCAGCCACAGCAGCGGGATCACCAGCAGCAGGTTGGCCGAGAGCACATAGATAAACCAGTTCCACACCATATAGGAGCGTTTAAGCTCGATCGGGATGGTATCGACTACTACGATGGTCAACTGCGGCATACGCGCGGTGGCAGGGTAGAGGTTTACCGCCACCGAGTGGGTCATTTCGGAGTCGCTGTCATCTTCGCGGATCGCTTTGAGTTGCTCCGAAGCGGCGTGATCGTCGTTGATCAGCGTGCTGGTGGAGTCAATATCCGCTTCAATTTCGTGAAAACCATCGCTCTTCAGCCACTCCGGCTCAATGCGCTTTTGCAACCACGGTACATTCCGCTGGGACCAGATCAGCTTGCCGTTTTTGTCGTAGATAAAGGTCATGGTCGGGCTTTGCAGGTCGAGGTTTTCCGGCAGGTCAATCTCCAGCTTGTTCTCTTTCCACTGCGCCAGCGTATAGAAGAGGTTGCTCTCGCCGCGCAGCAGCCGGAAGGTGGTTTTATCGAAGCTGACGCTGTAACCGACCAGCGCGACCACGCCATAGGCCAGCGACAGCACCATCACCACCGCGGCGGTGGCGAGTAAAAAGCGCACCCGCAGCGAGAGCGGGAAGAGGTGCCGCAGCAGGCGTTTCATTTTGGCAGTTCGAAAAGATAGCCCTGGCCGCGCACGGTGGTGATCACCTCATCGGGATACTGGGCCTGGATCTTTTTGCGCAGGCGACCCATCAGCACGTCGATAGTATGGCTCTCGCGCAGTTCGGCATCGGGATAGAGTTGCAGCATCAGCGAATCTTTGCTCACCACTTTGCCGCTGTTACGGATCAGCGTCTCCATAATGGTGTATTCAAAGGCGGTGAGTTTGACCACTTCTTCGTTAACCGAGAGTTCGCGGCGAGAGAGGTCGACCTGGAATGGCGGCATGGAAATTAGCTGTGAAGCGAGGCCGCTGTTACGGCGCATCAGCGCCTGAATGCGCGCCACCACCTCTTCGATATGGAACGGTTTAGTGACGTAGTCATCGGCGCCCGCACTCAGCACTTCAACCTTATCCTGCCACCCTTCACGCGCGGTAAGCACCAGCACCGGTAGCGAGACCTCATGGCTGCGCCAGCGGCGGATCAGCGACAGGCCATCTTCATCCGGCAGGCCAAGATCGACAATCGCGATATCCGGCAGGTGTTCGTTCAGAAAGTAATCCGCTTCCTTTGCATCTTCAGCGGCGTCGACCTGATGTCCCAGCTCCTGCAACTGCACTTTTAAGTGGTGGCGCAGCAGAGCATTATCTTCCACAACCAGTACGCGCATCGTCAGACCTCTCCCTCTATTTTTGGAGTGAATAGTTTAACGCTGATTTTGTTACAAGAGGGATAAACATTTACTCAACCGTAACAGGAAGATGCCCTCTTTCCGGCGAAAGAGGGCGGGCAGAGCGGGCGGGGGTTATTTCAACTCATCAACCATGGTGATAGCGCGACCAATATAGTTGGCTGGCGTCATCGCTTTCAGGCGCACTTTTTCTTCCTCTGGCAGTGCCAGGCTGTCGATAAACTGCTTCATGCCTTCGGCGTCAACGCGCTTACCGCGGGTCAGCTCTTTCAGTTTTTCGTACGGCTTCTCAATGCCGTAACGGCGCATCACCGTCTGAATCGGCTCGGCCAGCACTTCCCAGTTGTGATCCAGCTCATCCAGCAGGCGGTCGCGGTTCACTTCCAGTTTGCTGACGCCTTTCAGAGTCGACTGGTAAGCGATCAGCGCATAGCCGACGCCAACGCCGAGATTACGCAGCACCGTCGAGTCGGTCAGATCGCGCTGCCAGCGCGAGACCGGCAGTTTGCTCGCCAGGTGTTGCAGCACGGCGTTGGACAGGCCGAGGTTACCTTCGGAGTTTTCGAAATCAATCGGGTTCACTTTATGCGGCATGGTCGAGGATCCAATCTCCCCGGCAATGGTCTTCTGTTTAAAGTGGTTCAGGGCGATATAACCCCAGACGTCGCGGTCGAAGTCGATGAGGATGGTGTTGAAGCGCGCCATGCAGTCAAACAGCTCGGCGATGTAGTCATGGGGCTCAATCTGCGTGGTGTAGGGGTTCCACTCAATGCCTAATGAGGTGACAAACTCTTCGCTGAACTGGTGCCAGTCCACTTCCGGATAGGCGGCGATATGGGCGTTATAGTTGCCAACCGCGCCGTTGATTTTGCCAAGAATTTCCACCTGGTTCAGCTGGCGGTACTGGCGCTCCATACGGTAAGCGACGTTCGCCATCTCTTTACCGATGGTCGACGGGGTGGCCGGTTGACCATGGGTGCGCGACAGCAGCGGAATATCACGGTACTCAACGGCCAGCGCTTTCACCGCGTCAATCAGCTGACGCCAGTAGGGCAGGATCACCTCATCGCGGGCGCTTTTCAGCATCAGGGCGTGGGAGAGGTTGTTGATATCTTCGGAGGTGCAGGCGAAGTGGATAAACTCAGAGACCGCGTGCAGCTCCGGAACGTCGGCCACTTTCTCTTTCAGAAAGTACTCCACCGCTTTCACGTCGTGGTTAGTGGTGCGCTCAATGGTTTTGATGCGCTGCGCATCTTCAACCGAGAAGTCCGTAACGATTTTGTCGAGGAAACCGTTTGCGTGATCGGCAAAAGCAGGAACTTCCTTGATCGCCGCGTGTGCCGCCAGTTTTTGCAGCCAGCGTACTTCAACCTGAACGCGAAACTTCAGCAAACCGAATTCGCTGAAGATCCCGCGCAGCGCGCTGACTTTATCGCCGTAGCGTCCATCGACAGGGGAAACGGCGGTCAGTGAGGATAATTCCATAAGTCACAACTCCGGGAGGTTAACAATGAGCGAGAATGTGTTTGGCCTGTGTCGACAGGCGATTACGGGAAAACATTAACTGTAGCCGACCGCCGCCGACCTGGTGCCACAGCACGGCGGCGCGAATGCCTGCCAGCAGGGTGGCGCGCACTTTGGCCTGCACCTGCGCGCTTTGCAAAATGGCAGGGGAGCCGGTGACCTGAATGCGCGGCCCGAGCGGGCTGATGACATCAACATAGATGGCAGCCATCGCACTCAGCAGGGTGTCGGATTGCAGATCGAAGTGTTCAAGCTGGCGCTGCAAGCCGCCAATGCGGTTGCCGAGCGTCTCCATCGCCGCTTTTTTTGCCGCCAGCTTGCGCTCGAGCACCATCATGCTCAGGGTGTAGCGGGTCACTTCCCCGTTCAGCCCCTGGCGGTTGCTACCGTTGAGCACGCCAAGCAGCGACTCGAGGCCAATGCGCAGGTTGGCTTCGCTGCCGCCAAACACGCCGAGGGTGGAGTCCGGGTTCATATCGATAACGCTATTAAGGGAAACGTGCAGCGCGTCGGCGTCACAGTGGCCCTGGTGCGCAAGCTCCTGCACCAGACGTGCTGACTGACAGATGCCTGCCAGCGCCAGGGTAATGTCGTAATAGTTCTTCGCCACACTTACTCCTTTTTGTGCCCGCGTCTGAGTGCATCTGCGCGGGCGTTAGCCAGTCCGATATCGCTAAAACAGAGTTAAACCGGCAGCGGCAGGCGCTGCTCGATAATACCGCCGCCGAGGCAGACGTCATCAAGATAGAAGACGGCAGATTGACCCGGCGTGACGGCGGCTACCGGCTCGTCGAAGCGCACTTCAATGCGATCGTCGTCCAGCGCCGTGACGGTGCAGGGGATATCCTGCTGGCGGTAGCGGGTTTTCACCGTACAGCGCAGCGTGCCGTTGACCGGCTCGCGATCGACCCAGTGCAACTGTTGGGCAATCAGCCCGACAGACATCAGACGCGGGTGATCGTGACCCTGGGCGACGATAAGGATATTGTTTTCGACATCTTTGTCGACCACATACCACGGATCTTCGCTGCCCTCTTTGGTGCCGCCGATGCCTAAGCCTTTGCGCTGGCCCAGTGTGTGGTACATCAGGCCCTGGTGTTCGCCGATCGCTTCACCATCAACGGTGACGATTTTGCCCGGTTGTGCAGGCAGATAGCGGCCGAGGAACTCGCGGAATTTGCGCTCGCCGATAAAGCAGATACCGGTCGAGTCTTTCTTCTTCGCGGTGGCAAGGCCCAGCTCTTCGGCGATTTTACGCACCTGAGGCTTTTCCAGTTCGCCGACCGGGAAGAGGCTCTGGGCGATCTGTTCATGGCCCAGCGTATAGAGGAAGTAGCTCTGATCCTTATTGCCGTCGAGACCGCGCAGCAGGCGGCTTTTGCCGTCGACATCGGCGCGGCGCACATAGTGGCCAGTGGCAATATAATCCGCACCAAGATCTTCGGCGGCGAACTCAAGGAAGGCTTTAAATTTGATCTCTTTGTTGCAGAGAATATCGGGATTCGGCGTGCGCCCGGCTTTGTACTCCGCAAGGAAGTGCTCAAAGACGTTGTCCCAGTACTCTGCGGCAAAATTGACGGTGTGAAGCTCAATGCCGAGCTTGTCGCAGACGGCCTGCGCGTCGGCCAGATCCGCCGCCGCGGTGCAGTATTCCTCGCCGTCATCCTCTTCCCAGTTCTTCATGAACAGGCCTTCCACCTTATAACCTTGTTGCTGCAACAAGTAGGCGGAAACGGAAGAGTCGACACCGCCGGACATGCCGACGATCACTTTTTTTGGGCTATCAGACATAGAATACTCACAACGAAGAACTTCAGGGCGGCGTATTCTAGCACGCACTGCTCGCTCAGGCATCCCCTGTAAACGGCCAGTTAAATTCTCCGATTGTCGCCAGCGGCAGACGCTGGCCGCTCTGGTAGCTGCGAATACTCTCGGCAACCAGCGGCGAGCGCAGGTTTGCGGCAGTGAGGATCTCCTCAGCCGTGACCCACAGGCAGCGGTCGATATCGCTGTCGTGCGGCTCAGTGGCGCACATTTCGTTAAGCTCGATGGCAAACAGGAAGCGCAAAAAGGGCGTGTTGTCGGGCGCAATCCACTGATGCATGCGGATAAAGTGCTGCGGCGCGGCGTCGATACCGGTCTCTTCCCACAGCTCGCGCTTCGCGGCCTGCACTAATGTTTCGTCCGCTTCAAGATGACCGGCAGGCTGGTTCCACAACACTTTGTCGCGGATCGTCTCTTCGACAACGAGGAACTTTCCCTGCGCGTGAACCACACAGGCTACGGTGACATGGGGTTTAAACATCGATTTCTCCCTGGCAGTTAAGCGTCACGCCATTCGCCATTAGCGAGGTTTTCCAGCGTGTAGTTTCCCATAGCGTAGCGGATGAGGCGCAAAGTGGGAAAGCCGACGTGGGCAGTCATTCGCCGCACCTGGCGATTGCGCCCCTCATAAAGGGTGATTTTCAGCCAGCAGGCCGGGATCGATTTGCGCTCGCGAATCGGCGGGTTGCGCGGCCACAGCCATGCGGGCTCCTCAACGCGCTCAACTTCAGCGGGCAAGGTGGGGCCATCATTGAGCGTCACGCCATTGCGTAACTGTGCAAGCGCCTCTTCGGTGGGTTCGCCTTCGACCTGCACATAGTAGATTTTCCCGGTGCGTTTACCCGGCTGGGTCAACCGCGCTTGCAGCGCGCCGTCGTTGGTTAACACCAGTAACCCTTCGCTGTCGCGATCGAGACGGCCTGCGGCATAGACGCCGGGAACGTCGATATACGCTTTAAGTGTGCTGCGCCCGGCTTCGTCGGTGAACTGGGGTAAAACATCGTAGGGTTTATTAAACAAAATCACGCGTGTTGGCGCGCTTTTTTCAGGCGATCGGCCTGGTTGTCGTGAGCTGAATCGCTCAAGCTTGTGATTTCTATAAGAAGTTTTCTTCATGGTATTTTCACAGGTTATCAATTGCCGCATTATAGCGGAATCATGATTGCCTTTCATGGCGTCGAACTATCGGTTAGTATTGACGGGCTCATTACAATTCATTAACAAAAAACGGTTTGCTCTGTGTGATTCACGTAACAGGTGAGCGGACGCAGTCTGAGCGCCCCGGCATGAAGTCAGCGAGCAAAACAACCAGAAGCGCTCGAAGGAGAGGTGAATGGAAAGCAAAGTAGTTGTTCCGGCGGAAGGTAGTAAGATCACCCTGCAAAATGGCAAGCTCAACGTTCCTGTTAACCCGATTATCCCGTTCATTGAAGGCGACGGTATCGGCGTTGACGTGACCCCGGCAATGCTGAAAGTGGTCGATGCCGCTGTGGAAAAAGCCTACAAAGGTGAGCGTAAAATTTCCTGGATGGAGATTTACACGGGCGAGAAATCGACCCAGGTTTATGGCCAGGATGTCTGGCTGCCGCCTGAAACACTGGATCTGATTCGTGATTACCGCGTAGCGATCAAAGGCCCTCTGACCACCCCGGTTGGCGGCGGTATCCGTTCTCTGAACGTTGCCCTGCGCCAGGAGCTGGATCTCTACGTCTGCCTGCGCCCGGTGCGCTACTACCAGGGCACCCCGAGCCCGGTGAAACAGCCTGAACTGACCGACATGGTCATCTTCCGTGAGAACTCCGAAGATATCTACGCTGGCATCGAGTGGAAAGCTGACTCTGCCGACGCGGAAAAAGTGATCAAATTCCTGCGCGAAGAGATGGGCGTGAAGAAAATTCGCTTCCCGGAACATTGCGGTATCGGCATCAAGCCGTGCTCCGAAGAGGGCACCAAACGCCTGGTTCGTGCAGCGATCGAATATGCCATCACCAACGACCGTGACTCCGTGACGCTGGTGCACAAAGGCAACATCATGAAGTTCACCGAAGGTGCGTTCAAAGATTGGGGTTACCAGCTGGCTCAGCAAGAGTTTGGCGGTGAGCTGATCGACGGCGGCCCGTGGCAGAAAATCAAGAACCCGAAAACCGGCAAAGAGATCATCATTAAAGATGTGATCGCCGATGCGTTCCTGCAGCAGATCCTGCTGCGTCCGGCAGAGTATGACGTTATCGCCTGTATGAACCTGAACGGCGACTACATCTCCGACGCTCTGGCTGCACAGGTTGGCGGTATCGGTATCGCACCTGGCGCGAACATCGGCGACGAGTGCGCACTGTTCGAAGCCACCCACGGCACCGCACCGAAATACGCAGGCCAGGATAAAGTGAACCCGGGCTCCATCATTCTGTCCGCAGAAATGATGCTGCGTCATATGGAGTGGTTCGAAGCCGCAGACCTGATCGTTAAAGGTATGGAAGGCGCAATCGCTGCCAAAACCGTGACCTACGATTTCGAACGTCTGATGGATGGTGCTAAGCTGCTGAAATGTTCAGAGTTTGGCGACGCGATTATCGCGAACATGTAATCCGCGCTGCGGGTTGTATGAGAACGGGGACCGAATGGTTCCCGTTCTTATTATTAGGATTTGAAGGGTTATCAAAAAAAGTTATCAAAAAAAACGAATCTTTATCATATTTGCTGAGACTCAACCTTTAAAGCGATTAACGAGTAATCGTCTATCGGGGGGCCGTTTTCAATACGCTTTTTCAGACTTGAACAGAATCTTGAAGGTTCAGACAAGGTGTTGGAGGAAAATCGTGGCCTTGTTTCCCAAAAATGATGGGCTCCGTCAGACATTAGAAAAAGTATGAACTGTCCATTTTCATTGGTTAATTCTTCTAACGGTATTTGCAACAGGTTATAGCTTAACTCGATTGTTTTTGATATTGCTGTGGTCAGCAAATTTTTGCCTTTTGCGTTCTTAAGCTGCCTAGAGTTAAAATAACCATCATCAATAAGCATTTGATGCTGAGTATGGTCTTTGGTTAACTGCTTTAATTTATTATTTTCTTTTATGTAAAGCCTACAATCGCCAACATGTCCAATTCGTAAATATTTGTCTGTAATATAGCAAAGTGTAAGCGTGGTTGCTGCATTGATAAGTTTATTATCATTTTCACTTAGTTCTTTAATATCCTCTTTGAGATCTAAAAAAAGATTGTCAAAGTTATTCTGAATCAAATTAGAAGAGTTTTCACGTATGAAAGATATTACTCGTTCTGAAGCTTCTTTACCGCCTGTATACCCGCCTAATCCATCCGCAATAGCAAAAAGGTACCCGTCTTTTAGCTTTAAGGGTGGCAGTATAGTATCCTGATTAGTCCTTTTGAACTCTTTAGACGAAGTGAAGAAGGAGGCTGAAACAATGTCAATCATTTGTTTTGCTCCATATGTTTGTGAATGTCATTTAAAAGTTGATCTGCATTTAGATATCTTTTTGGCAACCTTCTATCCGTACATTTAGTGATAATATCATCAAATCCAGCAATATTTAACTCTTCAAGCACTATACCTATAGAAAAGATATCTGATTGTTTCGAGTAACCTTCTAGAACTACGTTGTGGTCAAAGTAGCGTGGAGTTCGTGGGAAATGACCTATTTGGGTTAGAATCTGGCTTGCTTCGTCAGGATCCATATGTCTAGCTAAACCGAAGTCGGAGATTTTATACATCCCGCTTGCGCATTTTAAAATATTTTGAGGTTTTATATCTCTATGTAAAAAACCTTTTTTATGGATATGAGCCACACCTTTAGCAATCATTTGCGCAATTTTTATCTTCTCGTCTTGCTGAAGTGTGCCAGCTTTAATTTCGTCTTGTAAAGAACACTCACCTAATTCCATTACATACCACAATGGTGGTGATATAAGATTACACATAAATATTTGGACTACATTAATGTTTAAACAAGCATCTTGAGAAATTACTTCTCTTCGAAACCTTGCTTCAAGTAAAGGATCTCCGTGATGATTTTTCAAAATTTTTCTTGCGAAGTCACCACAATCCTCTTTTTTTGAATTTCTAATCTTCACTCTATCAACATCGCCAAAGCTTCCTTCTCCGAGTTCTTTACCCGGATCAATGAAGTAACTGCAGTGTGGAATCATTGGAACCTCCAAAATAAAAATTTATTTTTGATACTAAAATACCTATTTCGCTAGTTTTAATCTTGATAAATTTTCATTTAATTGAGGTTAATCAACATATATTTGCTCATGACTTTTGGTTATTTGCTCTTAAGGTAAATTTCATAGAGCAATTTTAGCCCATTCTTTCCCGAGGTCATCATGATAGCGCGCCGTATGATCTGGAAATTTATGCCCTAATAGTTTTTGAGTATCAATGTGTTGGGAATCATAAAGACGCTCAGCTAAAGAGCGTTGTTCATGGGAAGTGGCTGGTGTTCCATTCCCCCATTCTGTTACTGTCTTATCCCTCGCCTTACTGAAATTCATTGTTATCGTGTTTGATTTCACCTGAGCGCCACGTTCAGCCTGTGATGTAGCGCGAAAAGAATGAATCAGGTAAGGACTTACTACGTAATCGCGACAGAGCGCTACTACTTCCCTTAGACTCTAGTCAATCGCGTTTAATCTTAACGATAAGGACATTCCTATCTTGCTCCCGGTTTTTTCTTGAATGATGGGCAGATAGTCATCCCATATATCGCTAAATTTCATGTTTCAAATATCACCTAGTCGCTGACCAGTCACAAGGGCCAAAAGCATCGCGTTACCCATATATTGATAGTTGCTGTCAGCTATTTCGAATATCTTCTGCCACTCTTCTAAATTGAGGCGTTGGCGGGTAATACGACGGCGCGGCTGCTTTGTCGCAATGGTAGGGTTGTATCCTGGAGGAACCTCTCCATAATGTTGAGCTTCTTTAAATACGCCCCCACGAAAACGCTGGCCAAGCTGGCGAACAACGCGGCGAAGAGATGGAAGTCAACAGGCGATGTCGTGGATTTATCGAACGTTAATCGCCAGCGTAAGCTGATGGCGCTGCTGCCATGCATTGAAGTATGGGGAATCTGGTCGCGGATCAGCAAGAAGCTTGAGGCCATGGGAATAAAAACGGCGCTGCAGCTGGCAGATGCTGATATACGCTTTATCCGCAAACACTTTAGCGTAGTGATGGAAAGAACGGTGCGCGAGTTGCGCGGCGAACATCAATTCTGCCGGTATGTGCCTGCCTTCGTTAAAACCTCGCCTTTTGCGCTAGATGAACCCTATTACGGCAAGCATGCCGGAACAAAACTGTTAACCCCAACGCAGGACACGCGCAATATTGTGGCTGCAGCTTGCACTGCCTTGATGCGGTCTGGAAAGATGCTCACCGGTACCAGAAAGGCGGGATTCTCCTAGGGGACTGTTTCAGCCAGGGCGTTGCGCAGCTGAACCTCTTTGACGACACCGCACCGCGGGCAAACGCCACGGCGCTGATGGATATCCTGGACTCTGTTAATCAGCGGAACGGCCGGGGCACGCTGTTTTTTGCAGGGCAGGGGATCGAGAAGAAATGGCAGATGAAAAGGGAAATGCTGTCGCCGCGCTGGACTACCCGACTGACGGATGTGCTGCGGGTGTTTTAGCTAATGAAATCGCCGCTGAAATGAGGGAGACCATGACAGGGGTTTTACCTTCATTCTACCTTAGTTTTACCTTTGAAAATTTTCAGGTATAAAAAAACCAGCCGTAAGAGGCTGGTTTAATTGAGGAATTTTGGTCGGCACGAAAGGATTTGAACCTGCGCCCCCTGACACCCCATGTTAGTAACCCGGATTAAAAGTAGCTTTATGACACAGGTAACCAATGGCTAACATGACCGTTTGTGAATAAATTTGTTGCAAATAGATCATGTAAGGTATTGAATCTAGCATACAGATTTCGATTGTGCATACTTATATTGTAACCTAATGGATACTGCGCCATAATTAAGGAGTATATATGACAGAATTTGGAATGGAACCATCTATTACAACACGCTTCGCGAATCAGTTCAAAAGAGAATGCGAAAAAAAAGAATTAACTGATATAACAGTTGAGCTGTCTGGACAGGATAATAAGGCTAATGCGGATGCAATTTTTGGTGCTTTAAAAAATTTCCTATTAATTGAATTCAAATCCCAAAAAAAAGGAATTAAGACGGAGAAAGAAAAAGGCCGAGTTTATGATCTATGTCACAGGCTTTTAGAAAATAAAGCAATGAATAATTCTCATAGAAGTTGTCATTTCATTATGTGGGGCGAAAGACAGAACGGAAGAATAGAAACAAGGTATACTGTTTATCAAGATAGTGTTTGTAGAAAGAGCGTACTTGTCGAATCGAATTTATTAGATGAACCTGAAGAACCAATGGTATTTGGCGGCGAGAACCTTGCAACTGAAATTTGTAACGCTGAGGTTGGGCTTGGTCTTGAGGAGTTCCTTGAGTATCTGAAATGGCTATTCAGTTCAAAAAGATCTTCAGAAGAAAAGTATGATGGGCCTGTATCATTGGTGGCGACATCATCATCAGGATATATTGATGGATTAGTTTTTGATTCATTTGAAGAATTTGAGATTTGGGCAGAGCCGACAGTAATAAAATTACTATCACAACTTGATCGTAAAAAAAGAAAAACCTTTGGGAGTTGATTAGATTGGGCTTATTCAGTGGTTGGTTTTACAGCGCCTTTTTTTGATGCGTGCTAAATAAGCCTTTTTATTTTGAAGCCACACGGGCTATTCCTTCAGGGCCGCCGTTTGAACGCATTAATTTTGGATTGAAACCTTTTGATATATCTTGAACATCAAAAGAACGTTATTGAATGAAAACACTCCCATAGTGAGTGAATCGTACGAAAAATTTCATCAATCCATGATTTTTGCAGATTACATGACTGATTGAAAATCCTTTGTTTAGCTAGGAAGTACTTTCCCCAAAACTCCCTCTTCACGACCCTATTTGTGCGCTCACTATTACCCAATCTTTCACGCGGTAATCATTGTATCTGTCCGTCATTTTCTGCGTCTTATACCCCAGGGTTTTTTTCATATCTACTCCCTGTTCTCTATATGCCGTTCTGATAAAGAACGCTGCTCATGAAAAGTAGGGGCCGTCCCTTTATCCCAATTAAGACTACTTTTATCTCGCGCATTTTTGAAAGAGATCCGGATTGACCATATTGCCTGGTTATCAGTCATGCGATCGGTTCGATGAGTGTCGTACTGTGATGTTTCACATTACCGACTGATCGGTCAGCCCCAGCGTTGCCGGTACGATATCTTCAAATATTGCGATCAGCTGGGGATCCATAAAGAGATAATCATCGGGGATATCGAGGACATGCAGAGGTTTAAATGCGATGACCCGACCAAATTCAGCCACTAAACGGTTTTTATGCTTTTGTTCCATAACACAAATAACATCGGCCCATTGAAGCAATTCGTAAGAGACTCTCTTTTTAGCATTTCGGCTTGTGCCCGCAGAGCGCACATTAAGGGATGGATGACGGCGGAACACCTGTTCCGCCGTAGGGCTTCGCCATTGATTACGGCTGCATATAAAAAATACATTCATCAATGAGCTGGTACTCTTCCAGGCCTTGCATAGCAAGCTGCTGGTTAGTAATACGCGGATACTCAAATCCCAGTTGTGCCGCACGCAGTAATTTATCTGACCGCGTGTAGAGCATCTTCCAGTTTTTTTCGCCACGAAAAGTTAATGAAGCCGTATGAGCATCGCGAGATCGGTTACGTTGTTTCTGCGCTTTGCGCCAGCCTCGGTTACGTGTTGTTTCCATTGTTTCTCTCTCAGATTGATCGGGGTCAGCAGCCGCGATAATACGGGGAGAACAATCCGGGGGATTCTAACAGCTTGCGGGTAAATATTGCATACCGGTTATCGCCACTAAACCATTTCGGGCACCACGGGTTTTTAAAACCATCGCTCTGCTTCCTTATTAAACTCTCAAAAGCGTCATCAGCTGGCTGGTAACCCCGCCCCTCGTGGGTACGGGCTAGATCGAATCGCTTACACCGGGATATTAATCAAGCGGCGGCGGATCGGTGAGAAGCTTTACGAAGCGTTTTCTTACTTCCTTATATCCGTTGTTTTCATAAAATTTGTGTGCTTTAACCCTTTTTTCACTGCTTGATAGTTCAATCTGAGAACATTTCTTGATAGCCGCGATGCGTTCAGAGGCGATAAGGAGTTGCTGCCCTACGCCTTGTCCTCGTGACGACTCATCTATTACCAGCGCTGAAATTAATGCCCATAAGTTATTTTCATGAACAGGCATGATGAAGTTTATGACAATAACGCCACAAACTTCTTCCTCTGATTCGGCGACTAAAGTACACAGCGTGTCATGCTGGTCACGGAGACGTTGTTCTAAGCTCGCGCTCTCTGTCTTATAGCCCAACTGCAGGAAAAGCCGTTTTAACGATGGAATGTCTTTGAGTTCCGCTGTCCTGATTGAAATCATTGTGATCGCTTCTTTATTTTGATTTCGATAAAGATATTCAGATTTGACTAATCAATTCAACAAAATTTCTGAGACGAGTACATGGACTATGGCAAGGGCAGACATTGTTAGCATTGTGTTATGTTGTTAACCGGATGCGGTTCATGGAGGGCGGAGCTGCCTGAAACTGTTTACTGATGGGGAAGATGAATGACAAGTGATGTGATCGCGCTTTCTGCTATTGGTATAGCTATCCTGTTCGGCGCAATGAGCCCGGGTGTGAGCTTTCTTCTCGTTGCCCGAACGGCCATGTCCAGTTCGAGACAGGCCGCTTTATCTGTTGCTGCAGGTATGGGTTTTGGTGCGTTTATTTTTGCTGTCATCGCGTTAGCGGGTCTTCACACCCTGCTGATGTTGATCCCGTCACTCTACACAGGGCTGAAGCTTGCAGGCGGTTGCTATCTTTTATGGCTGGCTTTGAAAATGTTTCGTCGTCCTTCAAATCGTTTTAATGATTTGACCGAAACAGAGGAAGTTAGCGCCTCAAAAGCATTTATGACTGGCGTATTTACGCAGATCAGCAATCCCCATACGGCACTGGTATTTGCCAGTATTTTTTCCGCAGTGCTTAGCAAAAATATTCAGCCTGTTATGTACATCATCCTGCCAACAATGGCATTTGTTATTGATGTGCTCTGGTATGCAGTCGTCGCATGTTTATTATCAACTCACGGGCCACGCCAGGCTTACATTAAATACCGTAAGTTTATAGATAAACTAAGCGGAGGCATTATGGCGTTGCTTGGAATACGACTGCTGCTGAAGTAGGTCGGTAAGCCGGGGCAACTGGGTAGCTTCAGAGCGCGGGGAGAATAAGCATCGTACGTATGGTGAAGAACAAACAGATAGATCGTACTGAAGGATAAAAGCGCTGCCAGAGCAGCGCTTTTTAGTAATTAATAATCCTGTGTAAAAGTCAAAAATCAGAAACTTTCCCAGTCTGTATTAGTGACTGCACTGCTGCCCGATGCGGGTTTTGTTTGCAGCTGTTGTGTTCTGGCGATCGGCGTAATTGCTGCTTTTCCGAGATACCCTGCGTTTTCGCTGAGCGTAAAAGTAGAGACCAGGCTCGACAAGGTTTCAGCCTGCTCCTGCAAGGATTTCGATGCCGAAGAGGCTTCTTCAACCAGTGAGGCGTTTTGCTGGGTCACTTCATCCATTTGCCCGATCGCCAGGTGAACCTGCTCAATGCCTTTACTCTGTTCATTGGTTGCAGCCGCGATTTCGTTAACTAAATCCGCGACCTGCCGCACCGCATTGCTCACATTTTCTGTGTTACTTCCCACATTCGCTGCCTGATTAAGACCCTGCTCAACCTGGGAAACAGAAAGAGAAATGAGATCTTTTATTTCGCGCGCAGCAGAAGAGGAACGTTGTGCCAGGCTGCGCACTTCAGAAGCAACCACCGCAAACCCTCTGCCATGCTCGCCTGCACGCGCAGCCTCTACCGCAGCGTTAAGCGCCAGGATGTTGGTCTGGAAGGCGATACCTTCAATCAGGCCGGTGATATCGGAGATTTTTTCTGAGCTTCCGCGAATTTCTGACATCGTTTCCAGCATCTGGCTGACTGCGCCCGCATTCATGCTTGATAAATTGTTAGCGTTATTCGCCAGTTCGCTTGCCTGAACTGCGCCATCGGCATTCTGGCGAACGGTTTCACTCAGGGTAGCCATACTGGCAGAGGTCTGCTCCAGAGACGCTGCCTGCTCTTCGGTTCGTGATGAGAGGTCTTCGTTGCCTGCGGCTATCTGGGCTGAGCCGGTGCTGACCGATTGTGCAGCATGGTTCACCGATAACAGCGTTGTCGAAACTTTCTCCAGCAGGCCGTTAAAGGCCGATGCGGTCTGGCCTATTTCATCGTTTCTGTAGACAGTAGCAGTCTGAGTCAGGTCGAGATTGTTACTGACCTCTGTCATCGTGCTCTTTATGCTGTTAAGGCTGCGCTTGATGCCCTGAATAATATTGATGGAAAACAGACCAAGCAGAAGAATCACCACCGCTGCGGCGCTGGTCATCATCCACCACGTTTGTGAATAAATGCTCTTATTTTGTTCTCGCAGAGCGTCGCCAATTTTTATATTTAATTCAATCTGGTTAGTGAAATCGGCTTCCATTTTACGGGATGCGGCGCCCAGACCATCTTCACTTTTCAGAAGAGACAAAGATAACGCATTGTCGTGATTTCTTGAGGCAGCTAAAAAAGCGGGTAACGCCGCACGAACGGCTTCGATATTACGGTATGCCTGCTCAGTCATCGCTTTATCTTCATCGTTGGAAATATCATTTGCCATATAATAATCCGTGAGCGATTTCAGCTTGTTCAGCAGGTTGTTTATTCTCTCTTCAGCCGCAGCCTGGCCAGCACTGTCCAACGCCGTCTGGTGACGATAAAACGCGATGCCCAGCTGGCTGGTGGTGCTGATTGATTTATTCAAATCCTTGATGCTGGGTATGGCATTGACCTGTATGTACTCAAAGCGCGACTGGAAGCCCGAAATCACCGAAAGAGAGACGGCAACAACCGCGAAAAGTGACAGAGCGAGCAAAGAAAATGCCAGCGACAAACGCTGTGTGATAGTCATAAGAACCCTGGTGTTATTAGTAAATGAAGCAAAAAGGGGTTATCGACGCCGCTTTTAAAGGCTTTAACGATATTTAACAAATATATTTTTTTTGAAAAAATGGATAGTTCGTGAATTTATGCTAGCCAGCTTTTTTTCACCGAAATTAATTTCATTATTCTCTTTCATGTTAAATAACTTAAATAATTACTATTGCGAAAGCGGCTGATATATATGCGAATTTTTAAATAAAATAAACTGAACATAGCCGCGATAAAATTTAACCAGACGGCTTTCATGGTTATTAAGCTGGGCAATAATCCCGTTCAGCCCGGAGACAAAATGCGCGCAAGGTAAACACTTCGTCCGGCAGCCAGGCCGGTGGATGCGCCCGCGGTTGCTATCGCTACAGTTAGTCTCAATGGTAGCGGCTGGCTGCTGGCTTTACCCAGCAGCAGCGGGTCGAATGCGGCCATCGGGGCCACTTTTATCAGGCAAGTTTGAAAACCGCAGCCGAGCGGTTCAGATGCGCAGCCTGATCTTCCAGCGATGCGGCAGCAGCGGCGGCCTGTTGAACCAGTGCGGCGTTTTGTTGGGTCACTTCATCCATTTGGGTGATAGCAATGCTGACATGCTCGATACCGTTCACCTGCTCGCCGGAGGCGGTGTAGATTTCGGCCATGATTGCAGAGACGTTGTTGATTGCCGTGACTACCCCGGTCATGGTTTTGCCCGCTTGCGCGACCAGGTCGGTGCCTTCCGATATGCGGCTATTTGAGGCTTCAATCAGTGCCTTAATCTCTTTTGCCGCCGTCGCGCTGCGCTGGGCAAGTGCGCGCACTTCGCTTGCTACCACGGCAAATCCACGGCCTTGCTCACCGGCACGGGCTGCTTCCACCGCAGCATTAAGCGCCAGGATATTGGTCTGGAAAGCGATGCTTTCAATGGTGCTGATGATATCGCCGACGCTTTTCGAGCTGTCAAAAATTGCCGCCATGGTGGTGACCACTTTATCCACAACTTTGCCTCCCTGCTGCGCGACGTCGGACGCATCAGACGCAAGGCTGCTGGCGTTTTGCGCGTTAGAGGCATTTTGCCTTACTGTCGCCGTCAGTTGCTCCATGCTGGCCGAGGTTTCCTCCAGCGAGGCGGCCTGCTGTTCCGTTCGTGAAGAGAGATCGGTATTGCCCATCGCCACTTCTTTCGAGGCGCTGTCGATAGAGGTTGCGGCGGTCTGGATATCAGAGACCACTTTTTTGAGCTGCTCCTGCATGGCGGTCAGGGTGACGATCAGAACCCCGGCTTCATCTTTTGAACGTGCAACCAGGCGGGTGGAGAGATCGCCGGAGGCAATCGCCTTCGCTGCGTTTACCGCTTCCCCAAGCGGAAGAGTGATGGAACGGGCAAGGGCATAGCCCAAACCTGAAGCGATAAGTACACCTAACAGCGCGCCGATAAACAACGCCAGCCGGGTCTGCGTTTCAACGGAGTCGACAGAACCCTGGCGCTCGCCGAGCAGATTTTTTTCATCTTTGACGATTTCATCAATGGTTGCGCGCATTTGATCCATCTGCGGCTTGCCTGTGTTAGCTTCGAAGGCGGCGGTGAAATCGGCCTGTGTCATTGACCCGGCATTGAGTGCACGACGATTATTCAGTAACTCAGTAACAAATTTATTTCCCCACTCTTGCTCCTGCTGCAGCAAATTATTCAGGCGATCCTGCTGAGTAGGGTTATCAGAAGTTAAGCTTTTCGTTTCCTGCAAAACTTTAACGAACTCCTCTTTGCCTGAGCTCCACGGAGCCAGCATTTCCTCTTTGCCGTTAATCGCATAACCGCGTAGACCGGTTTCCATATTTACCAGACTTTGGGTTAAGGCTCGGCTTTTATCAATGACGCGCCAGCTATGTATATTCCATTCGTTGGTACTGACAATTCTGGAAAAGTTATTGTAGAAAGTGGCGCAGAGTAATAGCAGCAAAATTAAAACGGCACCAAAGGCAAAAGAGAACTTCTTTTTAATCGGTAAATTTCTGAACATTTCAACCTCGTTCTACAGAGAAAGACAGAGCAGCTCCATGAGTTCTAAAACAGATAAGTTATCGGCATCGATTAATCTGTCTTTAACTAAAACTCGTCGAACTATGGACAACGAAGAATATATCCATTCTGGTTTTTTCCTATACGCCTGATTTTAAGGAAATAGCTCACTACAAACGCCAGCGGTGAAGCAGGATATATCGTTTGCATTGGTGGTGTGGCGCAAGCAGGGCAGTGCAGAACTGTGTCAGCCAGCAAAATCAGGCAGAAATCCTGTGTCTTACACACAGGATTTCCCCATATTACCTTTCCCTGACGCGCTATAAGAATGAGACTATCTGCCCGTAATAAGGGCTTAGTGACTCAGACCACGGCGTTGTGGTTATTTACTGATAAAGAGTGGCTTTCTTCATGGATATAAGTTCGCTGATTCCTGCTCTTTTATTAAAGCCTGTTCCAGAAAATAAATCGCGTTATTTAACGCCTGGTCGGCTTCCGGCAGAGTACCGGCCAGAAGGTGCCATACATGAAACATCCCAGGCCACACTTCGAGTGTTGTTCGTACGCGCGCTTCGCCTAAATTTGCAGCCAGCTTGATAGCATCGCTCAGCATAACCTCATTCTCACCTATCTGGATGAGGATGGGCGCAAGCCCCTGGACATTCGCATAAACCGGGGAGGCATCAGGGTGTGTGGCAAGCTCTTCTGCAAGAAAGCATCTTGCCAGCCGGTTAAGAAAGTCGACCCTACAAAGGGGATCAATCCCGTCACGGGTCGTCGCAGATGAACCGCTATGGGTAAGATTAGCCCAGGGCGAGATAGCCACTCCCGCGGCCGGGAGCGGAATACCCGCGTCACGGGCCTTGCGCATTATCGTCACCACCATCGCGCCACCGGCTGAATCACCTGTCAGCACAAGATTTTCCGGCTGGACGCCGCTATCGAGAAGGGCACGATAAGCTGAAAACACATCATCTATTGGCGTTGGAAAGGGGAATTCAGGCGCCTGCCGGTAATCTGGCGTGTACACCCGGGCTTTTAATGCCTTAGCGATACGTCCAGTAAGGCCGCGGTATGCTTCGACACCACCGTGGACATAGCCGCCGCCATGAATGTAAAGCACCACTCTGTTGCCGGTATGTTCATCTCCCTCACTGATCATCGTGGGCGTATTGCCTAACGCGCTTGTCGTGTAGGTGACCCCTTCGATCGCAGGGAAGATTTTTTCGAGCCCCCGCATATAGCGGGCGCGGACCTCAGGCCAGCTGGCTTCTGACGTACCGTATAGCTTCTCGACAACCGGGCCTGCTGCACTTATCCAGCCATCCAGATTTTGTTGAGCGTTTTTCGACAACATTATTGAATCCTCACTGATTGAAATTCTACAATATGAGTATATTTAAATGATTGGCGAAATAGGTTCCCCAATGACGGGCAGGAAAATCGCGTCGCCAGAGAGTGCTGGCTCAGCTCTGGAAATTAACGCATTACGTATCTTTGTTGCTGTGGCAGAGGCGGGCAGTTTTGTTGCTGGCGGTAAGGCAATGGGGATGACGCGCTCTGCCGCGGGCAAAGCCATTGCGCGTTTAGAAGCTTATCTTGAGACGCGGCTTTTTCAGCGTACAACCCGCCGTTTGTCGCTTACGACAGAGGGGCACGAATTTTATCATCGTTGCAGCCAGATCCTGGAGGATTTAGACGAAGCTGAATCCAGTATTCGTCAGAACCTGCCGCTACCAAAAGGCATCCTCAGACTGACCGTGTCAGAAGGCTACGGCAAAATGATCGTTCTGCCCTTTATCAGTGAATTTTTGCGGGCCTCGCCAGATATAAGTATTGAAATCAGCTTCAGCGATCGGGTTGTCGACCTCGTAGAGGAGGGATTCGATCTTGCAATACGCGTAGGCAACGCAACCACCAGTTATCAATACATCACCCAGGTGATCGACAGAACAAGGCCCCAACTTTGGGCTTCACCTGAATATCTCCGTCAGGCAGGCGTGCCGGCATCGCTCGCTGAGATTAAAAATCATCGTCGACTCGTTTATGGTCTCGGCGCGGCTTCCACCGCATGGGCTCTTATTGATAAGGCGCAGGGGCAGATAACAGTGAACGGCCGCAATCACGTCAGGTTTGACAGCGGGGATGCCATTCGCACAGCGGCTATAGCCGGGCTGGGTATCGGATTTCTACCAACATTTATGGTTGAGAAGGATATTCAGGAAGGACGCCTGGTGCAGGTGCTGCCCGACACGCAAGGCGAAGAGGTCGCAATCCATGCTATCTACCCTAACCGCCGCCATCTTCCTGTCAGGGTGCGGGCTTTTATTGATAGCTTTAAATCTTCCCTGAGTAACAGATTAAGCAGCAGCACATGACGCTATAGTTTTCAGCAGCCCTACGGTGCCAGAAGGGGACGTTTTCATTCCTGCCCATCCCGGCACCTGGTTTTTAAAACCATCGCCCGTGCACGCGCTGCTATTTGAACAGCTCCGCACCCGGATTAAATTCCCAAAAAGCATCATCACGCAAAATAAGGCCTTAAAACTTCCTCCGTCCACTGCATAAACGCTCTGACACGCGGCGATAAATTGCGCCGGTGTGCGACAACAAAAGAGGCGGTGATTGGCTCAGGGCGCAGATCAGGCAGGATCTCTATTAGCGCGCCGCGCTGGATATGCGTTAACAGTGAAGGGTAGCCACCCTGAATCAATCCAAGGCCCGCCAGTCCCGCATCATGATAAGCCGGAACGCTGTTAACCGTGACTGCACCGGGCAGCATCAGCGACTTATAACCCTCGTCCGACGGATACTCCCATCCGTCAGGTCTGGAACCAAAATTGCGGATGTAGTGCACCATCCTGTGCCTTTGATTGAGAAGATCCTCGAGAGTCTCTGGTCTACCGAAGCGGCTGAGATAGCGCGGGCTGGCGGCATTTATCATGCGCAAATGGCCCAATGGCCTGGCGATAAGCGTTTCATCGACAATGGGGCCCAGCCGCACCACGCAGTCGAACCCCTCCTGAACCAGATCGACGCGGCGGTCGGTGCTTGAAAGCTCTATCTCCAGTTCAGGGTGTGCTTCCAGAAACTGGGGCAGGGCAGGGATCACCACGCTTTGCGCCAGGATCGCAGGCATATCGACGCGCAATTTCCCCTTTAGCGGCATGCCGGATGTAGTGAACATTGAGCGCAGATCGTCGGCTTCAGCGAGAAGATCCCGCGCGCGGGCATAAAAAGCCCGCCCGTCTTCCGTCAGCTGCACGCTTCGTGTTGTGCGGTGAAGAAGCGTAGCGCCCAGTTCCTGCTCAAGTTCGCGCACCACCATAGACGCCCGCCCTTTCTGGATCCCCAGACTTTCCGCTGCCTGGGTAAAGCTCTTCAGTTCTGCCACGCGAGCAAAAATAACCAGCGGCTCAAGATTCTTCATTGTTCATCCTCAGGGTAACAGTGCGTATTTTCTGGCGCTGTTTATGCAGGTATTAAAACTCAATAGAGTACTTTCACAGCGTGTATTTCGCATCACGTTTTCTGAAGGCAAATGAGGAGTAAACAGAAATGAATAAAGGTTATTTAATTGGTCATGTGACCGTCAAAGACCCCGACGCCTATGCCGAATATGCCCGGGCAGCGGGGGAGGCCATGCAGCCCTTCGCGCCAAAGATCGTTGCCTGGTCCGGGCAGTATGAAAACCTTGAGGGCGAGTCGCATCAACGGCATGTCATTTTTGAGTTTGCTTCCTTTGACGAGGCTAAGCGCTTCTATGAGAGCCCTGCGTATCAGGCGGCAAAAACGCTCCGCGCAGGTGCGGCGACCGGCACGTTTGTTCTGGTTGAAGGCAGCAGCCTCTAAATATGCATTAGCGTGTCCGCTTCTTGCGCGTGCCTGAATCGTAACGTTGCAACAGGGACAAGGAGTGCCCTGTAAAGCATCATCCAGCTATGGAGCAGAGATTTTAACGTTAAACCGCTCTGTTATTGAGTCCCGTTTTCCGTACGGCAAAATAGTGCGCTGGCGTGCTGCCCATGCTTTTCTTGAACATGGTGATAAAGGCGTTAACCGACTCATAGCCGAGGTTAGCTGCCACGTTTTGTACCGAAACTCCGCTTGCCAGCTCCCGCAGGGCAACGATCAGATGCAGTTGTTGACGCCATCGCCCGAAGGTCAGGCCCGTTTCGCGCAGCATCAAACGGGCTAAAGAGCGCTCGCTGAGCGCCAGCCGCTTTGCCCAGCTTTTAAAGGTGCTCCGATCTTCCGGATGACTGACCAGCACATCGGCCATGGCGCGGATTTTGGGATGCGATGACACCGGCAGGCTCAGTTTCTGCTGCGGCATGGTGGCGAGCTCATCAAGCGTCACGCGGGTCAGCCTGCCAGCATGGCTCTGTACTGCGCAATCCGCCTCTTCATGGGTTAAGCGCTCCACCAGCGCTTTAATCAGTGGTGAAATCGCCAGCGTGCAGCATCTCTCTGGCAGCGCGGCGGCACCCGGTTCAATAAACAGATAGTTGAGATGCGCATTCCAGGTGGCTTTGGCACTATGCGCGATCCCGCCGGGGATCCACATCGCGCAATCTGGCGGCACGATCCAGAGATCATTTTCCGCCTGGCAAATCACCGCGCCGTACAAGGCAATGATCAGTTGCCCCTTGCGATGCGTATGAACCGGCACTTCTGCTGCGTATTCAACGAAGTCGATATGGCGTGCAACCGCCGGGCCGGAGGTGCTGTCTGGATCAAACAAAGTATGGGCAAGTCGGCTTGTCATCACATTGGCAACATTTAGGTATTTTTTGACAGAATAGGGTATTTAGTGACGTGCGCAAACCGGAAATAATCTCCGGTATGAGCAAAATAACATTTCGTCACATACGTCCCGTGAATCTGATAAGCCGCAGGCTTCCATCGACGCTGCTGAGCGATGCCCATGCCATGCTCTATTCCGTCAGGAGCTTTGCCGCGGCGATGCTGGCTTATTACGTTGCCCTGTCGATTGGCCTTGAGCGACCCTCCTGGGCGATCATCACCGTCTATATTGTTTCGCAAACGTCAGTCGGCGCGTCGCTAAGCCGCAGCCTCTATCGCCTGGCAGGCACCGTTGTGGGGGCAGGGGCGACGATCTTGATCGTGCCGACGTTTGTGAACATGCCAATTGTATTTAGCGTGATGCTGACCGGCTGGATCACCTTCTGCCTCTGTTTATCCCTGCTGGAACGCACGCCCCGAGCCTATGCCTTTGTGCTGGCCGGCTACACTGCAAGCCTGATTGGTTTCCCTGCCGTCTCCGATCCTGGCTCGGTGTTTAACATCGCCATCATTCGGGTGCAGGAGATCACCATCGGCATTCTTTGCGCCGCGCTGATCCACCGATACGTTTTTCCGCGCCGGATCTCCGGGCTGTTCAACACGACATTAGCGCAGACCCTGCACTCGGCGCGCCAGCGTATCGCCGACACCTTGTCAGGCAAGCCCGATGCGCAGTCAGGGCCGCTGCATCTGGCGCTGGGCCTGCAATTTCTGCAGGGCATCAGCCACCATATTCCCTATGATTTTGCCCTTTCGGTGCCGGTGCGCCAGGCAAGGAAAGCCCTGCATGACAGGCTGGCGCGGCTGGTCATCGTTAACGGTGAATTACGCGATCGCGTGCAGATGATTGCCGATATGCCAGCCGATATTCAGTTGCTGCTGGATGACGTTCAGGCCTGGCTTATCTGCGACGCTGCCGGGCAGCGTAAAAGCACGGCAGAGGCGCTACGAAAACGCAGCGCCCGGTTGGCGCAGAGGCGCGCGGCGCAGATAAAGTCGTTTGAGGACGCGCTGGTGGTGAATATGATCCGCTATACCACGGAGTCGATAACCCTTATACACGAGTGTGAGCATCTTTCTACCGCCATCCATCACGCCAGGCCAGTGCCTGCGCCAACAGAAAACCACGCGCTGAAAGGGTATGTTTTTCATCGCGATCCGCTTACGGCCGCCCGCACGGCGCTGGGCGCTTTTGCCATCATCCTGATCGGCTGTCTGGTATGGATTTACTCGGCCTGGCCGGAGGGCGGTACGGCGGTCTCGATTCTTGGGGTGTGCTGCACGCTGTTTGGCAGTTTCGACACGCCAGCACCCCATCTTGTGAAATACATTATCGGCTCCGTCTGGGGCGTTTTGATAAGCCTGGTCTATAGCTTTCTCCTGCTTCCCCAAATCAGTGATTTCGCCGTGCTGGTTGCGGTGTTTGCGCCGGTCTATCTGCTGGCCGGGTCACTGCAGGCGCGGCCACCTACCACCTTTATGGCAATGGGCATCACGCTGACG
Organism: Kosakonia sp. CCTCC M2018092; assembly: GCF_003864115.1. Classification (NCBI taxonomy): domain Bacteria; kingdom Pseudomonadati; phylum Pseudomonadota; class Gammaproteobacteria; order Enterobacterales; family Enterobacteriaceae; genus Kosakonia; species Kosakonia sp. CCTCC M2018092. The sequence continues at coordinate 2,813,270 of NZ_CP034225.1, read as the reverse complement.
CTGCCGGTGTTATGCGAACTGGGGGCGCACTACAGCGCTGATTTCGCTGTCGCGGCGAATACCGCAATCGCGCTCTTTATAGCGACCGGCTTTGCATTTATCAGCATGAGCCTGCTGCAAACCGTGCAGGCAGACGCCGCGATAAGTCGTTTGCTGAAGCTCTGCCAGCGCGATATTCGCCGCAGCGTGAGCGGGGTGATGACCAGTGATGAGACGCACTGGACCAACCTGATGATTGATCGGGCCGCGCTGTTGATCCCGCGCCTGCCGCGCAGCGGGGCGTCATCGGCACGGGCGCTCGATCATCTGTTTCACTTTCTGCGCATCGGTCTTTCTGTCCGTCACCTGCGCTGCGGCGATTCGCCCGTGAGGGGTGAGATCAACGAAGTGCTTTATCGCCTTACCCGCACAACTGAAACCGAAGCCTTGCGTGAGCGCATCGTCGCGATCGCAGGCCGCTGCTTGCCTGCAACAGATGAGCCATCGCGCCAGTTTGTCGACAAGCTGGTTGATCTGCACTGCGCGTTACGGGCGCAGGACGAGGAGTCCGCCAATGATTAATGACATCAATATCGGGGGCGTTTTTATCCCCGGATTGTTGGTAACTGCGCTTATCGCGCTGGTCTGCACGTTACTCATTGTGCCGCTTCTCTCGTGCAGCAGGCTTTATCGCCGCTTGCCGTTTCGCCCGTTGCTCGATCTTTCAAGCTATATCGTTACCTTTTTCCTGCTGTTGCAGGGCCTGACCACCCTGGGGTTACACGTATGAAATCTTTACTCTCTTTGCTGGGTCGCTACGCGCTGACGCTCAGTGCTGTCGCGGTGGCGACGCTTGTGGCGTTTATCCTATGGAAACATTACGCACAGACGCCATGGACGCGCGACGGGCGGGTACGTGCAGATGTGGTGCAGATTGCGCCGGATGTCTCCGGGCCGGTAAGCAGTGTGATGGTGCGCGATAATCAGTGGGTTAACCGGGGCGATACGCTCTATGTTATCGATCCGCACTGGCTGAAGCTGAGTGTGCTCAGCGCGCAGGCTGACGTTGAGGCAAAACGTCATGAGATGCTGATGCGCCAGGATGCGGCGCGCCGACGTGCGCAGATCAAAGAGGTCATTTCCGGCGAGGATATTCAGCAAACACGCAGTGCGGCAAGTGTCGCGGTGGCTAATTATCAGGGCGCGCTGGCTGCGTTGGAGCTGGCGCAGCTGAATCTATCCCATGCCACCGTTCGCTCGCCGGTGGCAGGTTATGTCACGCATCTGCGGCTCCGTCCTGGCGACTATGCCACGGCGGGGGAGACAAAAGTCGCCATTGTCGATGCGCACAGTTTCTGGGTGGTCGGTTATTTTGAAGAGACCCGGCTGCGACATATCCAGGTTGGCAATCGTGCGCAGGTTTCGCTGATGGGGTATGACGCGATGATTAGCGGACACGTGGAGAGTATTGGGCGCGGGATCGGCGACAGCAATGACGAAACCGGCGGGCTGGGGCTGCCGGAGGTTAACCCGACCTTTAACTGGGTGCGGCTTGCGCAGCGGGTACCGGTGCGTATCAAGTTAGACAGGATCCCAGAGGGCGTAGTGTTAGTGGCCGGGTTATCCGCCAGCGTCGCCATCGCGCCTTAAATGGCGTTTGCATGCTCGATGCGGGCTGAAGAACGACGCCAAATCAGCGGGTACGCTGTTTGCCTGGCGTGACGCAGCCATGGCTGAAAAGTTAATTGCCTTAACCTCAGCCTATCCCCGGCAGCGGATGCTGATCATGCTGCACAACCTGCATATAAAACGAGAGGGGTGCCGTGAGCGGGCAGCGTTAGAGCTGAAATCTATACGAGAATATTTCGAAGAGGTTTTTCCCGGGCAAAGCCACTCTGTGGCTCAGCTTGCCCGCAGTGGCAGCGCCTTACACAATGATCTTTCCCCCTTTCGTTTTCACATTACCGACCCACACTCCGCAGAGTCTCTGTGCGGTGATTCTGCCTGCACTCTGCTTACCGCGGCAGAAATACCGGATACCTGCATCGCATGGCACCATGCCTTTGAGCGTGAAACCGTGACAGCCAAAGATCAGTACGAGGGCTGTTTTATTTTCAACGCGGTGCATTCGCCAGTCATAGTCTCCTCGTAAAATCCCCTCATTATCTCTGCCGTATGCCAGCAAGCGGACAAGGGCGCGTTAATCAGCCAGATGTTTATCTGCTCTCCTCTTTAAGCAGGGTTTCATCGAGCTTTTTCAGCACTTCGTTCATCCCCCTGCTGACGATCCTGTCTTCACGCATAACGGTTCCAAGTGTCCGCTGAAGCGGCGGCGTCAGCGGGTATACGCTGAGTCCCTCACACTCTTCAGTGCGGGCAACGGAAATGCGGGGAACGATGCTGTAACCCAGCCCCGATCGCACCATCCTTTTAATTGCTTCAATACTGCCGAGCTCCATCACCGGGCTGGCAAGCTGGCCTGCGTGCCGGAACCACTCATCAATCAGCGCGCGCGTTCCGCTTCCAGATTCAAAAATAATCAGCGGCAGCGATAAGAGATCGTCAGGAGAAAGCGCTTTCATCGATCGCGCGGATAAATCCTCCTCCATGATGACCACAAACTCATCCCTGTAGAGTGGATTAACGCTCACGCTTTTGCCCGCGGCGGGGAGAGTCACCAGGCCGATATCGATCCGGTTCTCCTCCACGCTGCGCACAATCTCTGAGGTGTTGCCGGTGCGTACATTCACTTTCAGCAGCGGATGCGTCTGGCGCAACTGCTGCAATATCGGCGGCAAAAGATGGATGCAGGCCGTTGCGCCTGTGCCGACGGTCACGGTGCCGGTGATCTCATCTGAATGTAGCGAGATCGCTTCCACCGCGGTTGTTACCACGGCCTCTATTTTCTGGCAGTGCTCGCAAAGCGTTATGCCAGCCGCAGTGGGCTTGATTCCCCGGCCGGTTCGCTCAATAAGCCGCACCTGCAGCGCTTGCTCGAGCTGTCTTATTTGCAGGCTGACAGCGGGCTGCGACAGGCCAAGCTCCTCCGCCGCTCTGGAGAAGCTGCCCCGGCTGATGACCAGTCTGAAGGTGGCCAGATGGTCGAGGTTGAGGTTTGTCATGCCAAAGTTTTCCTTATGCCGTGAATAAGCCCGGCAGCCTGTCTGAAATAATCGTGAGGGGATAGTCTCGGTACAGACGCAATAAGGAGCCGTACTGATGGAAATAATTGAGGCAGAAGAACGACATATCCCGGCTATACAACAAATTTATGCATACCACGTATTACACGGCTGCGCCACGTTTGAAACCCAACCGCCCGACGAAGCAGAGATGGCATTCCGCCTGAAGAGGTTGCAGGCAGCAGGGCTGCCCTGGTTTGTCGCTATTGTGGATGGCAACGTGCGCGGTTACTGCTATCTGGCGCGCTACCGCGAAAGGCATGCCTACCGGTTTACCCTCGAAGATTCGGTCTATATCGATGCTAATTGTCAGGGGCAGGGCATCGGCAAAAAACTGCTCTCCCGTGCGCTGGCATGGGCCGAAGCGAGCGGTTTTCGCCAGCTCGTGGCCGTGGTGGGGAACAGCGAAAACGCGGCTTCACTGGCTCTTCATCGCTCGGCGGGCTTCACGCTGACCGGCACGCTCAAATCGGTAGGATTTAAGCACGGGCGCTGGCTCGATACCGTCATGATGCAACGCACCCTCGGACAGGGGGAGAGCACACTGCCGGAGATGACTGAAAAATCCGGACATTCTGTGTACTGATGCAGTCGGCTGGAGATCAAAAGCGGGTGTTGTTGCTGATATGTTAATTCATTGTGGGTGTTTCGTCTTTGGTGATAACGTAGCCAAACGATAAAACCCGGATAAGAGGCAATAATGGCTCTCCAGCAAGCACCGCGCATTGAAACAGAACGCCTGATTTTAAAGCAGTTTACCCTCGATGATTTTCCGGCGCTCAAGGCGTGCTGGTCGACCCCGGAGATGGCAAAAATAAGCGGTGGCGAGATCCCGACGGCAGAGGCGGTCTGGGCGCGCTTATTACGTTATATCGGGCACTGGCAGGCATTAGGTTATGGCTACTGGGCCGTGTTTGAAAAAGCAACGAACCAGTATGCCGGTGCCTTTGGCTTTCAGGATGCGCATCGCGATACCACGCCGAAGCTGGAATACCCCGAAGCGGGATGGACACTGATTCCGGAAGTGCGTGGCAAAGGCTATGCCTCTGAAGCGCTGGCGGCAATTTTATTATGGGCCGACAACACCTTCGCTTCTCCTGTCTGCTGCATTATTGCTGAAGAGAATAAACGCTCGAATTATTTAGCCGAGCGTTTTGGCTTCGAGTTACAAAATTATGTCAGTTATCGCGGTAAACAGGTACGGCTGCTTGTACGTAAGTAAATTCTTAAGGCGCATTTATAGAACGTGATCGACATAACGTTTTTTTCTCAAAAAATAGTTTTTCAAATTAAATGTGCTTCGAAATGAAATAGTGGCGCAGGGTGAGTTAAAGCATTTCAACGAAATGTCGATATTAGATCGAATAACAACCCCAACGAGTGCCGCTAATATGACATGGAAAAATACCCAGGGCCGAATAGGCCTGATGCTTGTAAGCTTTTTCGTTATCTTATTGATCGTTACCTATATTGTTATCAAACTTTTCGTCTCCCCCCAGATTATTGAAACCGAAACCAAAAATATTCAGGCAACGGTTCAACTACAAAGTAACGCCATTAAAGAGCAGATGAACCGGGTTAAGGCTCAGCAGCGCTCAATCACTGAACTGGTTGTCGGTCTGCAAAGCGAGCAAATCGACACATTATTACCGCATCTGGTTAACCAGTATGGTGATCTCAACGTATTCGGCGGTGGGATTTGGCCTCTGCCTGGGCAGCGCGATCCGGCGCGGGACAAATTCAGTACTTTCTATGCCCGCGACAGCGGCGGCAACCTGCAAGTCAACACTGTCTGGAACCAGCCGGAATCGGCAAAATATTGGGAGCAACCCTGGTATAAAGACGGCATGAATGCGCCAAAAGGAGAGTGTGCGTGGGCGAAAGCCTACCAGGATGCGGCCAGCCCACAGCCCCGTACTAACTGTGCCATGGCGATCTGGAAAGATGGCAAAGTCTGGGGCGTGGCGACCATCGACGTGACGCTGGGCTTCTTTAACCAGCTGGCGGTTGATATGGGCAAAGCGGTCAATGGCAGCGTCCTGATTGTTGAGGCGGACGGCAAAATCGTCGGCAACGGCTCTTCCGTGCAGGATAAACCCGCGCTCTCAAACGTCCGCGATCTCGGTATTCCGGCGGCAGCGCCGTTAATGAGCCTGTTAGGGCAGGGTAAAACAACGGAAGTGCGCGGAAGCTATGACGGTGAAGACGGCGCGCATTCCCTGTTCGTTCTGCCCATTAGCGGCAGCCCGTGGTTTATGGCGGTGGATATTCCGAGCAGCCAGCTGGTAAGTATCTCCGACGCGATTATGACCAAACTCACCATCGTCCAGGCGATTATCGGACTACTTATCGTCGTGATCATGATGATTATTGTGCGCAATATTTTCCATAACGTGACGTTGCTCAACCGTAATATTGAAGCACTTTCCAGCGGCGGCGCGGATTTAACGCAGCGTCTTGCGCAGAGCAAGAGCCCGGAATTTAACGCCATTATCAACAACTTCAATAAGTTTATTACCTTCCTGAATGAGCTGATGCAGCAGGTAGGCAGTAGCACGCTGGCGATCTCATCCGCTTCGCGCCAGATTGCCAGTGGTAACCTGAACCTCTCTTCGCGCACCGAAGATCAATCGGCCTCGATCGTGGAAACGGCAGCGTCGATGGAAGAGTTGACCAGCACCGTGCGCCTTAACGCAGAGAACGCGTTGCAGGCCAACAAACTGGCGGAAGAGGTTTCGGCGGCGGCAAAACAGGGGGCCAGCGTGGTCAACAAAGTTGTCTCCACGATGAATAACATCAATGACTCCTCCGCTAAAGTGGTGGATATCATCAGTGTGATTGATGGTATCGCCTTCCAGACCAATATCCTGGCGCTTAACGCCGCTGTAGAAGCAGCAAGGGCGGGCGAGCACGGCCGAGGGTTCGCGGTGGTGGCCGGTGAAGTTCGTTCCCTGGCGCAGCGCAGCGCCCGCTCGGCTCAGGAGATCAAAAAACTGATTGAAGAGTCGGTGAGCAGCATTGAGCAGGGTAGCGGGCAGGTTCGTCTGGCCGGGGCAACAATGGATGGCCTGATGGAGAAAGTGGAAAGCGTGGGCGTGCTGATCTCTGAAATCAGCTCTTCCAGCGATGAACAGAGTCGCGGGATTGCCCAGATCAATATCGCCATCAACCAGCTCGACAGCGCCACGCAGCAGAATGCGGCGCTGGTGGAAGAGGTTGCAGCCGCCGCGCAATCGATGGAAGAGCAGACCGTCCAGCTCGAAAACGTGGTTGGCAGCTTTAAGCTCTGATCGACAAAAAAGCCGACTCTGTTGGGTCGGCTTTTTTTCTCTTGCGTCTATCGTTTAAATGCCTGCATCGCATTACCCTGGTTGCAAATATCCCTTTGCGCTGCTGTTTTTAATAAATAGTTAAATAACTCTAATACTTTGGCATATGAAAAGCTTTTTCATAAAACCTTAAAAAATGTTGTCAGCCCTGTAAGGCCGACAAAAAGTAGATCATCAGAATAATCTTTCAACTCCTTCAGATAGTCATCATCGTTTTTTTTCAGTTTTGCAATAGCCTCTTTAGCGCTTGCAGCATCGACCTCGAAATGATGTTTTTTATAGCCTTTTCTTTTAAGAAGAGCAGCAGCTTCCTGATTTACACTCTCTTTAGTAAAGACTCTGGCATCTGATTCATTGTAATAAAATACATAAGCTTTCATTTTGTATCCCTTACATTTACTGGAGCAGGCTTAATTCTAAATTAATACATACACGCTCTATTATGCGCGCTATTTATTGTGAAATAACATAACTAATCATTTCATTCAGTTATTATTCATGCTGTTTTCAGCAGTTTTGTGAACGTACGCACGGTGACGCAGCAAGGTTACGTGAATGTTCGCTCTGCGCTCAGTTCTGTCGTGACCTCCCTTCTCACCATCGGCAAAAAGCCTGTGCGTTTTCGCTTGACCAAAGTAGAACGATCGTTCTACCATCAGCCCATGAACAAAAACATACCCAATACACGCGAGAAAATTCTCGCAACCGCTGAAGAGCTTATCTATCAGAACGGTATTCATGCCACCGGGATGAATTTGCTGGTGAAGACGTCCGGCGTGGCGCGCAAAAGTATTTATCACCATTTCACCAACAAGGATGAGGTGGCTGCCGCGGCGCTTAATGCGCGTGATGTGCGCTGGATGGCGTGGTTCAGGCGTGAGTGCGACAAAGCGGAGACGCCGCGCGAGCGCATCCTGAATATCTTTACCGTGCTTAAAAGCTGGTTCGAGTCGGAAGGTTATCGTGGCTGCGCGTTTATCAACACCGCAGGAGAAGTGGGGAACCCGGACGATCCGGTTCGTCAAATCGCCAGGCTGCACAAACAGAAACTGCTCGACTACCTGCTTGAGCTTACCGGGCAGTTAAATACGGATCAGCCATTACCGCTGGCGAGGCAGTTACTGATACTCATTGAAGGTGCCATCACCCTGTCGCGCGTCATGGGCGATTACCGCGCCGCCGATGAGGCAAGAGATGTCGCTCAGCTATTACTAAAGCAGATCCCGTAGCCGGGATCGTGGTTCCAAAAATCAAACACTCACCTGTCCACTTATGCTGGAGGCTCCACCATGTCCGATTCACCTATCCGTCCGCCACTGCCGCCGTTCACCCGTGAGTCAGCGCTTGAAAAAGTAAGGCTTGCTGAAGATGGCTGGAACAGCCGCGACGCCGAAAAAGTGTCGCTTGCTTACTCTCTGGATACCAAATGGCGCAACCGGGCGGAGTTTGCCAATAACCGTGAAGAGGCGAAGGCGTTTCTTGAGCGTAAGTGGAAAAAAGAGCTGGAGTACCGTCTGATCAAGGAGCTGTGGGCATTTGACGGTGACCGCATCGCTGTTCGCTACGCCTATGAGTGGTGTGATGACTCCGGTAACTGGTTCCGCTCCTATGGCAATGAGAACTGGGAGTTTGGTGAAGACGGGCTGATGCATCATCGCTACGCCTGTATTAATGACATGCCGATCAAAGAGAGCGAGCGCAAGTTCCACTGGCCGCTGGGACGTCGTCCGGACGATCATCCGGGATTATCCGAGCTGGGGCTGTAAGTGTCCGGGCATCCCTTACCGGATGCCCGTCCGTTATCGGCTGGCAGAAGCCGCAGGCCTGGAGGGTCAGAAAGGTTTGGTAGGAAGATACTTACCATCGAGGGTGATCACGGCGCGATGGCCGCCATCCGGATCGTCGACTTTTTTGATATCCAGCTTGAAGTTGATCGCGCTGATCACACCATCGCCAAATTTCTCATGAACCAAAGCCTTAAGAGTCGGCCCGTAGACCGACATCATTTCATAGAAACGGTAGAGGGTCGGATCGCCAGGCACTTCGCCCCTAAAGCTTCCGCGAATCGGCACCGTCTGTAACAACGCGATCTCATCCGCATTAAGATCGAGCTTCTCGCCCACCACGCGCGCAGCACTCTCCGGAAGAGGGTGCTGGCCGAGCAACGCGGCAACAACAAAGGCTTCAGAGAGTTCCGTGCCGTCAACGATCTCCGCATAGGAGAGGTTTTTGCGCGCCTTCGCCAGAATGATGGTTTCAGTAAGCACCTGGCGGGCACTCTGGGTAACTTGAGTCTGGATCATTATTTCATCTCCTGTTGATAGGTATGTCAGGCAACACGCCTGGTATGTTGGGAAACAGCATGCACATCCGGGTTCTCCGCAAGGGAGACGAATTCCCGGCCATTGAAGGCGTCAATGCGTCCGCTGCCGATGTCATATACCCAGCCATGCAGCGTGACGCGGCCCTCTTCAAGCGCCAGGCGGACAGAGGGGTGCGTCTGAATATTGGCAAGCTGCGCAGTCACATTTTCACGCACCATCGCCGCGACTTTCGTCGGCCGATCCGCATGCTGCCTCGACTCATTCACCACCTTCGCTGAATCAGCGTATCGCAGCCAGCTGGCGACGGCGGGCATATGATCCAGACATTGACAGGTGGCAATCGCCGTCATTGCGCCGCAGTCGGAGTGACCGCAGATCACAATGTCGGCGACCCTGAGGGCGGAAACGGCGTACTCCACGGAGGCGGTAACACCGCCTGGCTCCGGGCCATACGACGGCACAATGTTGCCGGCGTTGCGGATCACGAACAGATCGCCTGGCTCGCGCTGAGTGACCAGCTCCGGCACCAGCCGGCTGTCGGAGCAGGAAATAAACAGCGCCCTCGGGCTCTGCTGTGTAGCCAGCTCCCTGAATAGCGTGCTCCTCTCAGGAAATGCCTCCTGCTGGAATTTCAAAAAACCGTCAATGATCGCTTTCATCGTGCTTTCTCACTGTCGCTGGGTGTGGGACAAAGATTAAGCTCCGCTTTGTATAAGGTAAAAGTCTCATTTATTATGAAGTTTATTAGATAATCTAATGGAGGGGTTATGCTCGCCCGGCATATTCACTATTTTCTTGCAGTTGCAGAGCACCTTAGCTTTACGAAAGCGGCAGCGGAGCTGCACGTATCTCAGCCTGCACTTTCGCAGCAGGTAAAGTTACTGGAGGAGAGTCTTGGCGCTCAGCTGTTCGATCGCTCAGGGCGCTCGACGCGTCTGACCGACAGCGGAAAGATCTATCTGCAATATGCCCGTCGCGCGTCACAGGAGTTGCGTGAAGCCACCCGCGCCATTCATGACGTAAGCAATCTCAGCCGCGGATCATTACGCGTGGCGGTGACGCCCACCTTTACGACCTATCTTCTGGGGCCGCTGGTCGAAGCTTTTCACGCCCGCTATCCAAAAATCACTCTCAGCGTGCAGGAGATCGCCCAGGAGCATATCGAGGAGCGGCTTCTGGCAGGGGAGCTGGACGTGGGTATCGCTTTTGCGCCGGTGCACAGTCCCGATATTGAATCGGTGCCGTTGCTGGAGGAGACGCTTGCGCTGGTGGTTAGCCCCAGACATCCCTTGTCGAAAGAGAAATGTGTTGAGTTGCAAAGGCTTGGTGACGAGTCGCTTGTGTTACTCAGTACCGAGTTCGCGACGCGCGAGCAGATCGATCGTTACTTTCGCAAGCATCACATCACTCCACAGGTGCTGATGGAAGCCAACGCCCTTGGTGCGGTGATAGAGATTGTCCGCTGGACGCCGCTATCAACGTTATTGCCTGCGAAGACGGCATTTGCCCAGGACGATCTGGTGGCTATCGCGCTTGAGCCCGAGCGCCTGCAGCGTACGGCTGTTTTACTGCGGCGAAGAGACGGCTATCAAAGCTTCTCCGCCCGTGCCTTCACTGAACTGGCAATAGAGATTTCCGCCGGGCTAACGGCCTGAAACGCAGCCCGTTTATCGCGAACCCGGCGGATAGAATTTCTGCATCGTCATGGCAGATAAACGCCAGCCGCCGGGGCGAATATTCATCAGAAGCGATATGTCACAGTCAGGCTTCCGGTGGGGGACGCTTTGCGTTGTACGATGGGGCTATTACGCGCATCACCCGCCAGTTGCGTATAGCCTGCATCGGCGACCACGCTCCAGCTTTCGGTGAAGTTGTGCGTCCAGTCGAGATTGAGTGAACAGGCATAGATCCCCGAACCGGCGGTGTATTGCGTAAAACCCGATGCGGCGGATTGCGCGGCACTGACCCCGTAGTAAGTCTGCATATAATCATTTGTCCCCCAGCTGCTGGTCAGCCCCAGCGTCACGCTATTTTTCGGCGAGTGATAAAGCGGGCTGACGATACCAAAATGCAGCGCCGCGCCATTGTCGCGCTGGGAAAAGGGCACCTCAGCCTGCAATTGCGCACTCAGCCAGTTGGTCAACTTATACCCGAGCCCAACCACACCGAGCGCCGAGCCTTTCACATTACCCATTCCGCGCAAATAGTCGCTGCCGTCGCTCATGGTATCGCTGTCGACATTGTGATCCTTACGGCCAGTGCGATAGCTCAGCGCCGCGCTGTAATCGAGGTTGCCAAGGCTGTTGCCATAACCGAGGCCGCGCGTCGAGCTGACAAAGAAGCCGTTACGCATTGAGTAATCGAGCACCAGCGCCGTCGAGACGCGGTTTTCATCGGAACCGGAATAGCGCGGCGCAACACCCACACCGCCCCCCAGCGTTAAGGTGGTACCCTGGGGCGGTTCTGCCGCCAGGGTTGGGGTGGCGAGCAGCGCCAGCAGCGCGCCCGGCACGATGTTTTTCAGCGGGCGTCCGAGGAATGCAGGGAGGAACTTACGACGCGGTTCGGTGTTTCTCATTAAATACGTCCTTATGGAGTCATCTGATTACGAGTCACGCCTAGTTTGCATACCCACCCTAAAGTTCTCATGAGCCGAAAATGAAGAAAGCCTGAAGCGCGTAACGGTGAGATAAACCTGATAGATTTCAGCAACCGTTTTTTCTTCAGACGTTCTTCATTCACGCCTGGTAACGTAACTATTGTGAAAATTCTACTTATCGAAGACGACCTCGATCTTGGCAACGGCGTGCGCATTGCGCTTGCCGATCAAGGGCTAGACGTCATATGGGTTCGCCGCAAAGCGGATGCGCTGCATCAGCTCGATCTCTGCGTGCCGGAGCTGGTGCTGCTGGATCTCGGGCTGCCCGACGGCGATGGAATGAGCGTGATGGCGTACTTGCGCCAGCGGCTTAAAGGCATCCCGGTCATCATTCTGACTGCGCGAGGCACGCTGCAGGATCGCCTGAGCGGGCTGGATGCCGGAGCCGACGACTATCTGGTTAAACCCTTTGTGCTCGCCGAGCTGCTGGCGCGGGTGAGAGCCCTTGCGCGGCGCAGTTACGGTTTTGACAATGAGGTGATCGACATTCGCGGGTTGTCTCTTCATGTGCCGACGCGGCGCGTGACGGTAAGCGCACGCACGATTGAGTTGACGGCAAGCGAGTACGCGCTGCTTGAGACGCTACTGTTGCGCCCCGATCGCGTGGTGACGCGCCGCTTTCTGGAAGAGCGCGTCTTTGGTGAAAAAGAGAATATGAGCAACACCCTCGATGTGCATATGGGCAATCTGCGGCGCAAAATTGGCGAAGGGTATGTGCGCACGGTGCGCGGCGTAGGCTATGTCATTGATACCGTCCCGATCGAGAAGAGGGAAGGGTGATGGGAAATTTCTGGCGCAGCCTGAAGGCTCCGACGCTGGTACGCCGAGTTATCATCGCCCAGATGCTGCTGCTTACGCTGCTGTGGTGCCTCTTTCTCACCTTCATTTTATGGGAGGACTTACGCAGCCCGCCGATCCTCACCGGGAGTGAGACTTACGAAACCATCTTTACCATGGTCGATCATCTGGACGATCGCCCGCGGGAACGAACCGAAATGCTGGAAGCGTTCAGCCGGGCGTTGCGCGAGGGGTATGGCGGCGGTGACGATCCCGCGCTCTCCATCAGCCTTATTGTGCGCAGGGATCGCGCGATTATTTACGCCTCAGAAGGCGCGCCAACCGGGGTGACCAACAGCAGCTATGGCAAGCTGCAAAAAATCGAGAGCGAAGGGCGCAGCTGGACCAGCCGTACCCTGAAATCGGCAAATGGCAATACGGAGGTTACTCTGGTCACGCCTGCCGGTAGCTGGAACTTCTTTATCTACCTCAACTCGCGCGGCTACTACATCCTGCCGCTGCTGGTCTGCATCCCGTTTCTGCTCTTTCCCGCCTGGCTGTCGATCCGCATCGCCATGCGCCCCTGGAACAGGGTGGTCAGCGAGATTGCCTTACGCACGCCGGAGGATCACTCGCCCTTAAACGCCGTGCCAAAACATAAAGAGCTTCGCCAGATGGTGGATGCAATCAATGACTTTCTGGCGCGATTGCGGGAAAGCACGGAGAGGGAGCGGGTGTTTATTGCCGATGCCGCTCACGAACTGCGCACTCCGCTGGCGGCGATGCGCATCAACGTTGAAGCGTTGCAGGGCTATATCAGCAGCGAGCGTCAACAGGCGTTGCTGGCCGGGATTATTCGTAGCAACAGCCGTGCGGCACGTCTCGTCAATCAGCTTCTTCTGCTGATGCACAGCGAAGCGCGCACCGACACGGTGATGGCCCCCGTGCCGCTGACCTCGCTGATCCAGGATCGCATGGCGGCGCTGTCGCCGCTGGCGGCTGAGCGGCGGATCGAGCTGGAGTTTTACGCCGATGAGGAGTTCTGCATTGAGGGTGTCAGGGAGCGCCTGATGTCGCTGATTGATAACGTTATTGAAAATGCGATCAAATATAGCCCGGAGGGCGGGCGGGTTGAGGTCGCGGTGAGTACGTGCGAGGCATTCACGCAGCTTCGCGTCTCTGATGCCGGCCCCGGCATCCCCGTCGAGCTGCGCGAGCGCGTCTTCGACCGCTTTTTCCGCGATCCCAATCAGATGCAGAGCGGCAGCGGGTTAGGGCTCTCCATCGTCAGGGCGGTGGCGCAGCAACACAACAGCCGCGTTAGCTTAAGCACCTCTGAAGAGGGCGGATTGGTAGTGACCGTTGAGTTTCCCGGCCACACCGTCGCCTGAAAAAAAGGGAGCTGCTTCACAGAAAATCATGCATACGCCATTCATCTATCGCTGAAGTGCTCACGCTCACACCTGTCAAAATGATGTCGGGAAACTGAACATTATCACCATCTACACGCCATTAACTCCCACTGGATCTGGCTGGCTTTTTGTGAAGTGTGAGACGTAAGCACTCAGGCATAAAAAACCAGCCGTATATGGCTGGTTTAGTGAGCGAATTTTGTTCGGTAGAAGAGAATTTAAACTCCTGCACCCGGATACCAGAATGCACTCCTCACCTGAGCATCAGCCTGCAACTAAGCACCCGCAATCTCCCCTTAATGTCTTACTGCTTGCCCTTCACGTAGACAAACTGTCCATACTTAAAGTTGTCGCCGCTCCGCTAATTACTCTGGAAGCATTATCCCTGAAAGCTCAGCACAGATATGGAGCAGACGATCCTGCAATGCAGCATTGTGCGCCTGTGGATTGGCGGTCATACGTTTCAGATGGTAGAAATATTTCCCGGTCACATCGGCCTGCGGATCATGACTGGCGGCAAGCCAGGCCTGAGTAAGATGTGCCTGGTTCATATCATCAGGGGCTCCCGGGCCGCCCATCTTTGTCGGCACCCATCCGGGTTCAAGACAGTTGACGCGCACGTCCCGCCAGCGACGGGCTACGGCAAAGGCCAGCATAGCGTCATGCAGTTTGCTCTCTGCATAGGCATCAGATCCATTCCAACGACGCTTGCGCCAGAGTATGTCTTCAAGGTTGGCTCCCACATGATGATGCATACCGGAACTGAGATATACGAGGCGCTGCGGACGTTCGATCAACGCGGTGAGAATGTAAGTCGAGAGTGTGTTGATCGCGAAAACATGCGGTAGCCGGTCGCTGGTCACTCTACTGGCTTCACGGTAGCCAACCGCAGCGTTATGGATCACCGCATCGAATCGCCCCAGTTCGTTGACACGTGATGCTGTTTCCTTCGCCCCTGCGATCGTTTCAAGGTCACCGACGACGATCGCTTCGGCCTGGGGTAAAGCGCGTCGGGCATCTTCCGCACGGGAAGCATTACGTGCGTGTAGTACAACCCGGTGTCCCTGTTGGGCCAGCAGTTCGGCAGCCATCAGACCCAGGCCCGTGGACGAGCCGGAAATGAAAATACGAGACATATGACTTCTCCAGATTATTGCGCCGCCAGACTCAACTGACGGCATTAAGTGATGTTCAGAAGTGCGGACGACGGGAAACGCTCGCGAGCAGCGCGCCCAGCAGCGCACAAACCGCGCCAGAGAGATAAACGGCGGCATAACTGAATTGGCCGGCGATCAGACCGGCTGCTGGGCCGGAGATACCATAGGCAATATCAAGAAAGGCCACGAAAGCACCCATCGCGCTGCCGCGGTTGGCTGGTGGCACTCGCCTGAGCGCTTCGACACCCAATGCCGGGAAAACCAGCGCACAGCCCAGGCCGGTCACCAGAGCACCAGCAAGCGCTATCCATTCATTTGATCCCAGCCACAACATCGCCTGTCCGATGGCTTCAACCACCAGGGACCAAATCGCAACGCGATAGCCGCCAATCCGATCAGGTAGATGTCCGAAGACGAGACGGACGAAAATAAATCCGAGACCGAAGGCCGTCATCACCACTCCTGCGTTCTGCCAGTGATGTGCAGAAAAGTACAACGAGGCAAAGGCAGTGAGCCCGGACAACCCGACGCCCTGGAGCATCAGCCCCAGCCCTTCGCGCCAGATGCGTCCGACCACGCGATAGAAGGGCAATCGTGCGCCGCCCGGCGATATATACGAGACAGAACCCAGAGCAATCAGCGCAGCAATAACCGGTGAAGCGATGCAGGCCATCATCGCCACCGCGAGGCTGTAATGCTGATACAGCGCCATGCCAATGGGAGCGCCAATTGACAACGCCGCGAACATGGCAATACCGGTCCAGGACATTGACATCCCGGCGCGCTGAGGACCCACCGAGGCAATCGACCAGGACACACATCCCGTCACGAACTGACTTTCACCAAAACCGGCCATCAAACGACCGGCAATGACGAGGCAGAGGCTGGCGGTAGGCGACATATCTGTAGCGGAAGCCACCAGATACAACGCGCCTGCCAGCGTCGAGAGGGTTGCGCCCTGCAGTGCAGAACGCTTGCCACCCTGCTGGTCTGTTACACGTCCGGCGTAGCCGCGGGTGAGCACCGTAGCCAGGAACTGGACGCCGATCACCAGTCCCACTACGAGGTTACTGAAGTCAAGATGACCATGGATGAACAATGGGATCACTGGCAATGGCAGTCCGACTGCCAGATAACCAAAGAACAGTGCGGCGATAACGCCCGATGCGGGGCGCGGAAGAAGCGCTGGTGGGGTGTTATCCTTCGCAATCCGCTTTACGGCGACGGCTGGCATGAAAGTCTCCTGTGAAATAAGACGTAAGGGTGTGGAACGGCCCGGTACGACGGGCCGCTCTGTTATCAGGATGCGGTAAAACGATCGATTTGATAGCCGCTGGCTTCGAGCAGATAGTCACGGGAAGCGGTGATATCAGCGTTAAGCGCCGCCAAATCTACGTTAATCAACTGCCCCCCACGCTTGCGCAACTCACCTGCCACCATCACGGTGTCAACATCAGAGCGTTCAATAGCCTGCACCACCGTTCCGGTTACGTTGGTTACCGGGAAAACAGCAACCCCTTTGGTTCGTACCATAATGATGTCGGCCTGCTTACCTGGTGTAAGCGTGCCAATCCGATCCTCTAGTCCGGCTGCGCGTGCGCCATTGATGGTAGCCGCCTCAAGTACTGCCTCGACCGTGATAGGTGCTGGCACGCTCTCTTCGCCATGGAAGCGTCGATAACGCATTGCCGATCGCTGTTGTCCGAACAGTGCGTGCATTTCTCCAAACAGATCGCTGCCAAATGCGGTATCCAGGTCGATACCCAGCGCCGGTGTCAGACCATGGTCAATGGCCTGTTGGTAAGCAAAGCTCTCGTCGTCGAAGCCGAATAAGGCATCCGAACGGGGATTGACCGTGACGTTGACTCCAGCCCCGGCCAGAAGCTTCCATGTCTCCTGCGGAACCCGTGAGCAGTGATTAAAAATGTTATGCGCGCCAAGCACTCCCGGTTCTGCAAACTCAGGACCGAGCTTCGCGAGATCGCCGATGAACTCAGTCAGAATGCGCATGTCAAGCTCGCGCGCGACCCCCCACCAGTCCAGTTTGAGCTGACCAAACAGACCAACATGCACAAGGCTGTCTGATTTATTCCAGTTTTGTGCGAGCCGATACAAATCGCCCGGCAGATGTGCAGCTGAAGCTTTCTTGTCCATCGCCGCGCCGACCATGTGTAATGCGCGGATGCCGCTCTCTTTAAGGGCATCAAGGGCAGCATCGGTGTGCTCCGGGCTGCGCGAGTTGTGGCAGGCATCAATAATGGTGGTTATACCTGCGTCCAGTGACGCAGCTGCAGTGAGCTTTGTGCTCAGGTACATGTCCAGCGGACGGTAGTGCGCGCCCAGCTGATCTGCGACAACATCAATGTAGGAAAACAGATCATCCACGTTGGGCATCATGCGGCGCATTACACCAAGCCACATATGGTGGTGAGCATCAACCAGGCCAGGCATAACAATATGGTCGGCGGCGTCGATAATGTGGGCGTCATCCGCCTCCAGAGACGGGCCAACAGCAGCTATTTGGTCACCCTGGACCAGAACATCGCCCACAGCGAGATTGGGGACATTGTCATCCAGCGTAAGGATGATGCCGCCTTTGAAAAGAGTACGTTTCGTTGTCATATCGTGTTCCTTAGGGTTAATAAATAGTTGTCGTTGCGGCTCCGATAAGCGGGTGACCCGGGATCAGGGCGATTCGTAACGACATGGCCGACACGATAGATTGCGCACCACCTTTGATAAAGGTACTCTCACTCAAATTATTTTTGCTAAAAATCAAAGATGGTGTCATATGAGCTTTGACGGACGACTGCTGTCAGGATTGAGTGTGTTAGCTGCTGTAGTAGAAGCTGGTAGCTTTAGCCGTGCGGGTGAAGTGCTGGGCCTGTCCGCTTCTGGCGTTAGCAGGTCGATAGACAGGCTCGAAGAAAGGATCGGTGTACGCTTGCTCAATCGCACGACGCGTACCTTGCATCTGACGCATGAAGGAAGAAATCTATATGAGCGCGCGGCGCCACACCTGGACGGTATTGAGGTGGCTGCGAGCTATGTATCTGGAGCCGCAGTCGCGGTGCGAGGTGCATTAAGAGTTAGTGTAAACCCGATATTTGCCCGCTATGTTCTGGCACCAAACCTGCCTCTTTTACAACAACGCCATCCGGAGCTTGAACTGACGGTTGTGCAACAACCGGATGTAGGGGATCTCGTTACCGAGGGAATTGATATTGCCTTGCGTTTTGGTCCCCAACCCCCTTCAACCATCACTTCAAAACTGCTTCTTAAGACTCGTGTGCTGACTGTAGCATCGCCGGAATATCTGGCACGGCGTGGGCGACCGGACAGGCCGGAAGAACTCGTCAATCATGAGTGCATCCAGTATATCGATCCACGCAGCGGCAAGCCCTTCGGTTGGGAATTCAGACGCGGCAGGGAAAGGCTTACAGTAGAAACTCAAGGCCATCTGATTACAACAGATGTCGATCTCATGGTGCAGGCTTGTGTAAGTGGCACAGGTATTGCGCAAGTGCTTTCACTAAGTGTCGGGCAACTGATTAATGACGGAGTGCTTGTTGAACTATTTCCGCAATGGCCTGGCGAAACCTATCCGCTCTATGTCACCAGGCCCTCGCGTCGTCTGGCACCTGCAACAGTTGAGGCATTTCTCGATTTTTGTACTGAAATATGTTCAAACCTGGATGCAACCTGATTCTGCTCTGTCAGGTTAATCTCTGGAGATAAAGTGCAGGTTGTGAAAACTTGCAGCACAGCCCATTTATCACCCCTGTAAAAATGGCACGAACGGAAAGATGCCACCCCGCCTCCTCATGTATATCTCCCTTCACAGAAAAAAGAGGAGATGAAGATGCTGAAAGGTAAAAGAGCGGTTATTACCGGCGGTGGTGGCGGATTTGGCCAGGCGCTCTGCGTATGGCTGGCGCGAGAGGGCGTTGAGGTCGATTTTTCCGCGCGGCGGGCTGAGGATATTCAAAAAACCTGCGACATCATTACCGCGGAGGGCGGCATCGCCAGAGGGTATCTGTGTGATTTAGCCCAGCCTGAATCCCTCTCTCACTTTTCTGATCGGCTGTTAGGGTCAGACAAGCCTATCGACATGTTGATCCTCAATGCTGCGCAGTGGTTGTCAGGCACCTTAGACGAGCAGCCTGCGGCAGACATTATCACGACTATCAATTCTGGCGTGACCGGGTCGATTCTGCTGACGCAGGCGTTGCTGCCGGGGCTTCGGCGATCAGAGAGCGCGGATATCGTCGCCATCATCTCCTCATGCGGCATCCCGAACTTTACGGACTCCATTGCCCACCCCGCGTTTTTCGCCAGCAAACATGGGCTTAGCGGCTTTATCACTAAACTGTCGCAGCAGCTTAGCGAAGAAAATATACGCGTTACCGGGCTCTATCCACCCGATTTTGAAGTGACAGGATTAGACGCGCTTGCCGGGAGTCAGGCGAAAATGGGCGAGCGTCTGCTGAATGGGCGTTCGGTCTGGGAGACGATGCGTTTTGTGCTGACGCAGCCGCGGAGTTGCCATATCGGCCAGATTTACTTCCAGGGCCCAACCCGCGAAGCGCTGCAACCGTAGCGCTTTCACGCTATGCAAAAGGGAATCGAATAAAAAACCGGGTTGGCACGTTTATACGCTAAACACCCCTGGGATTATCAACATGACGCGTATCGTGCCTGCCATCGCTCTCGGATTTCTGCTCAGCACCTTTTCGGTATATGCCAGCACGGCTGACTACCGTATTAATTCGCAGAAGACCACCATTACTCTCTCCTGGCAGGCATTTGGCGATATGTCACAGGCCAGGCTGGGAAATGTCAGCGGGGATATTGCCCTCAATGCCAACAACGACAGAGACGACACTGTCCATGTTGCCATTCCGGTGGCGACGCTGAATGCTTCTAATCAGCTGTTAACCTGGCAGATGAAAAGCAGCCTCTTTTTTGATGCTGAACGCTACCCGAACATTACTTTCACCAGCAGCCGCGTGGTGGCTGTGGGGCAGGGCCATTATCGGATCCTGGGCACTCTGGCGGTGAAGGACATCGCGCGCCCGGTGATTCTGGATGCCTTACTGAGTGATAAAACCAGCGGGCCAGAGAGCCTTTCCCTGCATGCAACAACTACGATTTCACGCTCGGCGTTCAACATGACCCGTTTCTCTGCGCTGGTTGATGACAACGTAACAATCACTATTGCGATTCAGGCCCGCCTGCACCGGGCCGTCTGAGCACGCCTTTGACTATGAAAGCGCCGCCTGCAGGGTGAGCGCGTTTTGCTTCAGTTGGGACGTGGGGTTGCGGCCAATCAACACAAACTGGTAACCGTCTGCATGCCACCAGACGAGGTTCATCTGGTGACGCTGCTCGTGATTCAGCTCCGTGTGCGCGGGCTGGCTGTCCGGGGAAATACAGAGTGCCATCGGGCCATAATCGGCATGCATCCAGGCGATCTGCGCAATGGAGGTGGTGTCATAGCGCAGGATGCGCACCATTTTTAGCTCTGCTCCATGCAGTTCAAGTTGTTGCTCATTCGCCCGTAAACCGATGTCCTGCGCAGTGCGTGCCAGCCCGCGCTGCAATGCGGTGGGCGAGCTGTCTGCATCAAGCAGCGTCTCTGCGCTGTAGAGCGACATATATTGCGCCTCAAGGTCACGAATTTTTTCGCTCTCTCCCAACCTCTTCGTTGCAGGACGCGCCAGATAGCCCAGCCCGGAACCGATCACCAGAAAACTGAGCGAGGCTGCGATTAGCGCCCGTCGGCTGACGCCATTGGTCTTCGGTTCAGTTGCCGCGGGCCCGGCGAGCAGGGTGGCGAGTTGTGCTTCCATACGTGACTGCGGTGCTTCATTCAGCAGTGGCGCAAAAGCGCTGGCAATCTCTTGCTGATTGGGCCTTAACGCGTCAGTGCGTGCGGTGAGCTTTGCATCCTCAGCCAGTGCGGCCTCGAAGCGCCGGGCATCGCTTGCCTCCATTTCGCCATCCAGCCAGGCGACGATCGCCTCATCGCTGTAGGGTGCTGTAAATCTGATGGATTTCACTCTCGCTTCTCCTGTACAGGTCGCGGGGCGTGAACAAGCTGGGCGAGTTTCGCCCGCGCCGTCGCCAGCCGACTCATGATGGTGCCAATCGGCACAGACAAGGTATCTGCCGCTTCCTGATAGGTAAAACCTTCGACATAGACCAAAAAGACCGCGTTGCGCTGCGCTTCCGGCAGGTCGCTGACGTGCTGCATGATTTTTCCATAGTGCAGGCGAGCTTCATCCTGCTCATGGGTATCCGGCGCCAGCAGTTCATCACTTTCGACGAAGCCCTGCCCGAGGCGCACCCGGCGGGCACGCACATCTGAAATCCAGATGGAGTGCAGGATGGTGAATAACCAGCTGTCGATGCGCGTGCCGGGGGTGAACTGCGCGCTTTTTTCCAGCGCGCGCACACAGGTAGACTGCACCAGCTCTTCGGCAACCTCACGATTACGCGACAGAACCAGCCCATAGCGCCACAGGCGTGTCAGATATTCAGCAAGATGCTGGCGGACGTCACTGCTAGTGATTTTTTTATCCTCATACCTTTACTCAGGATTCAGCATTGCCGTTAATCGCCGCCTCGAGATCCCGATACTCCTCGCAACTCTGCCCGCAGAGTGTGGCGATGGTTTTCAATTGCGCTTTCGCCAGGTCACGACGCCCTTTGATAAGCCACGCTTCACCCAGATATTCGCGCACTTTGGCATAAGTGGGATCGAGGGCGATAGCGCGCTGATAATAGCCGATCCCCTCATCCGTACGCCCCAGTTTGCGCGTGGCGTAGCCGCGATAATTCCACGCTTCAGCCGTATCGCCATTTTTCAGCGTGTTGAGCAGATTCAGCGCGGCCTGATACTCGCCTTTTTTTGCCAGATGATAGGCGTAACGGGTTTTATCTTCATCACTGAGCTGGCTTGTTTTTTCGGGCACGCACTGCTTTGTCGAACTGTCATACACCTGCCCGGTTGGGCAATCGGGCGTTTTGCTGTTGCTGCTATCGTCCCCGGCGGCAAAAACCGGCGCGCTTAACAGAACAAAGGCCACAGGCAGCAGGCGTTGAATCATCGCGATAGGTAATTTCATGGTGGACTCCAGGTTAACGAAAAGCACGGCCGGGCAGCATGCGACGCAGTACGCCGTCCCGTAACAGGTAGTGATGGAAAAGCGCGGCGAGCGCATGCACAAGTGCCAGTGAGATCAGCGCCCACGCCACCGTGTCGTGCCACTCAGTAAGGGTATGCCGCAGGGTGGGGGTGATCTCCACCCAGCCTGTCAGGTCGAACAGACCAAAAAACTGGAAAGGCTCGTGCTGCGACCAGCGGAAAAGAAACCCGAGCACGATTTGGGTAAAAAGAAGCAGATAGAGCGCGCCGTGCATGCCATGCGCGAGCCCTTTCGCCAGAGTAGAGCCTTCAAGCGGCGGCATCGAAAACTGGCGAGAGCGTTGGCTGAATAGCCGCCAGAGCGGGCGAACAACCATCACCAACGCCAGCAGGATGCCACAGGAGATATGCACGGCCTGCAACCCTTTTCGCAGCGGCGTCCCGCGCTCCAGCAGCTCCCAGATATGTGCGCTGGCAAAGAGGAAAATGACGCTGGCTGCGGTGATCCAGTGCAGTATCAGGGTAAAACTATCGTAGCGCTGTCGTGTCAGCGCCGGTGTTGTTGCGGTCATAAAGCGATTCCATCAGTCTGTTGATGATGGGTAAACGCCACACCCTGTGGATCTATTCGATAAAAAATGTTTTTTGCTTTTACCCAGACGAGCGGCGCTAAAAAGAGGCGGCTGTCACGCAGCAAAACAGCGAAGCGGTGCAGTTTGTTGTTGTTTAGCGCCAACTTTGCCACCATGTGCCTCCAGATACCTGCTGTTGCAACGCGCTGAGCGGTAATGCCGACCTGTTCTGTTACGAGGACCTCATATGAGCACTTTTCATCAACTTACCGCCACCAGCCTTGGCGGACAGCCTGTTCCGATGGCCGACTACGCGGGGAAGGTGGTGCTGGTCGTCAATACCGCCAGCCATTGCGGCTTCACGCCACAATATGCCGGCCTCGAAACGCTCTACCAGAAATATGCCGCGCAGGGGCTGGTGGTGCTCGGTTTTCCCTGCAACCAGTTTGGTAAACAGGAGCCCGGCAGCGCGGATGACATCGCGCAGACCTGCCACATTAACTACGGCGTCAGCTTTCCGATGTTTGCAAAAATCGAGGTTAATGGCGCCGCCGCGCATCCGCTGTTTCGTTATCTGAAAAAGGCGCTGCCCGGCGTGCTGGGAGAGCGAATTAAGTGGAACTTCACCAAGTTCCTGATCGGCCGCGATGGCAAACCGATTAAGCGCTTTGCGCCGTTTACCAAGCCGGAGAAAATAGAAGCCGCCATTGTTGCTGCGCTTGAAAGCTGAGTTTAGCGCTTAGTTGACGGTGTCATTTTAGTGTGCGGGGGCACAGGGAGGGGAGGCAGGCGAGGGGCGAGAAAAGCTTCCGCTATATGCCAGAAGTGGACGATGCGTTGAGTTCCTTTTTAAGTGTTAATCGTCACATAGTTCACAGCGTCCAGCACGTTGCATCTCGTTGTGATTTTATGGTGTTTTACTTAAGTTCTTTAGTTAATAGCGGGTTATATTTTATTTCACTCAAGAGATAGAACAGCCTCATGTATCCTTTTAGTATTTCGTGAATGATTTACTTGCTTAAATGGCATACTCCTTTTTATATTTCAATCATATATCTATGTGCTAATGACAAGATGTGACACTCCTGGTGGATATAATCACGCTTTGAAAAAAAAACGGGTCAATTACTCTTCGACCCACTGCAACGAATAAGGAGAAATTTGTGAGTAACGTCAACACTTTCCTTAAGGAAAATTTATCTTCAGTAAGCAAGAATGTTTTTGTGGCTCCTGGTATCCCTGAAAAAAAACTGAATAACGTCGCTAAAGCATTCAATGTTGCGGATAACTTGAATACTGTGCTAGCCATTTATGACAATACGGTATTTGGTAGCGCAAAAGATGGCATCGTTTTTACCGGTGAAAAACTGGTCATAAAAGAAGCTTTTGAAAGTCCTTGTGACTTGTTCTACAGCAATATTGAAGCAGTAGAATATATAGAAGATGTCACGATAAATGATAAAGGCAAGGAGAAGCGAACAGAATCTGTTTCCCTCATACTAAAAAATGGCGAGGTAAAACAAATCAAAGGTTTGATGGAGTGCAACTATAAGAAGCTGAGCGACGTTCTTAAGCATACCATCAGTGACTTTGATGAGTTCAAAGAAGAAGATCAGCTCATCACACTTGCCGAAATGTCAGAAGCTCTCAAAGTGGCTTATGTCAAAGTCATTGTGAACATGGCGTTCTCAGATGATGGTCAGGTTGATAAAAAAGAATTTGCCGAAATTCTCTTGTTGATGACCCGACTTGAGTTAACGACTGAATCCCGGTTTACGCTGCGTAGCTATGTCGGTTCAGAATCCAGTCCGATACCGGTTGAAGAATTAATTGCGATCATTGACCGGGAATGTGTCCCAAGCCATAACAAATCAATAAAAGTCTCTCTTGTTAAAGACCTGATTAGCATTTTCATGAGTGTTAATGACGGTGAATATAAAAAATTCCCGTTTCTTCAGCAAGTGCAACCCTTGCTGAGCATAACTGATGAAGAAATAGAACTCGCGGTAATGGCTATTCAGCAAGATTTTAAGATGTTACGGGAAGATTTTTCCGATGATGCGCTGAAACGCAGTATGAAAGAACTTACGGCAAAAGCAGGTGCGGTAGGTGTGCCACTCGCTGCTGTCTATCTCTCTGGCTCTGTCATCGGTATGTCCGCAGCGGGCATCACTTCTGGCCTTGCAACACTTGGACTTGGTGGCGTGCTGGGTTTTTCAAGTATGGCAACAGGTATCGGTGTTGCGGTGTTATTAGGCGTAGGTGCCTATAAAGGGATTCGTCATCTTACAGGTGCCAATGAACTGGATAAAACCAAGCGCCGGGAACTCATGCTTAATGAAGTCATCAAGCAGACACAATCCACATTGTCCGCGCTAATTAATGATCTAAATTATATTTCTGGAAAGTTTAACGACGCCCTGGATGCGCATAATCGGCAAGGAGAAAAAATTCTAAAACTCCAGAAGATGATGAATGCATTGACCGGTGCGGCAAATGAATTGAATAAGAAGTCTAATAAAATGCAAAACAGTGCACTCAAACTTAAGTGCCCTGTTTATCTTGATGAGGCCAAACTCAGTTCGCTGACCCGAGAGCCCATCAAAAAACAATTCCATGATGTTGTTCTTTCATTCTATGAAGAATGTATTGTTGAAGAGCAAAACGATGGGAAGAGTGTTGAAGTGAAAAAACTTAAGATCAAAGAAAACGCTTCCACTCAGCAATTAGAAAAACTTGCCGCGATCTTTGAAGGCATCGGCTATTTCAGAGCGGGGGATGTTATTAAAGGCAAACTGACTGGGCTATTCTCATAATGAAAAAAACGGATACTCAGGTATCGGCCTTGCTGGTGCAGAAGCACCAGCTTGAACAAAGCGAGCATCAATTGGGTGACCTTGATGCTGCTCTAGAAGCGCTTAACGCTTTGCAAACCGATAACGATGCTGCTTTAGATGAAATGATTTTGGCTATGGATGGTGTTCTGGAACACTCAGGTATCACGTTTGATGAGGATATCCACACAACTGTTTCCAGTGAATTCAGCGATTACCTTGAATCCGGTTTGACCACGTCATCGTCCAGTATCAGTAAACTGTCGATGATAGAAACAATAGCGTTCACCAGCGATATGGACTGGGAAACGTATTCCCAGTCCATATCGCAGTATGCTCATAAACACAATATCGATTTAACAGTCGATCCGTTTAGCACCCTGATGTCTCCAACCCAAAGAATTGCTCTGGAAAAACGTATTCAGGAAGACTTTACCTTAAAGACTGCCCGCTGCGACAAATATGATTACATGATTGCTGGCACCTGTGGCGTTATTGGCGGACTTATCGATATTTTTCTGGTAGGCGCACCTGGTGCAGGAAAACTGACCCAGCTTGCAGATAATGCAGTGGACGGTGCCGTTGA
Source organism: Kosakonia sp. CCTCC M2018092 (assembly GCF_003864115.1). NCBI lineage: Bacteria > Pseudomonadati > Pseudomonadota > Gammaproteobacteria > Enterobacterales > Enterobacteriaceae > Kosakonia > Kosakonia sp. CCTCC M2018092. The sequence continues at coordinate 2,787,309 of NZ_CP034225.1, read as the reverse complement.
GAAATTCGCTTCAGCCTTTGGATGGAAGGGCAGTTCAGAAGCAAGCGATTCGACAAAAAGCGCTATCGGTTTTCTGGAGAGAAAATTCAAAGTCAACTATGACCATCGGCATGGCGGAGATGTTGACGGTTTGTTCAGGATGAACACGAAGAATCACCATATTAAAAGTCTCGCCCACTCCCCGGACTTAGTCGGTTTATTTTTCTCGATCCTGGATCAATTTACCAGCACGGCACATTTTGTGGCAGACGGAAAATTGGTTTCCGTAGATACCGAGACTTTTGAGCTTAAAGGGAATAACGTTGTTTCTAAGGTATTTAGTGGTTTCGTAAACTGGCTGGGCCACCTTTTCTCTGATATGGCAGGTTCTTCCGGTGCAGCAGGCAGAGGCTCCGGTATCCCCATTCCTTTCTTTTCATTACTTCAGTTTATTAATGTGGGTGAATTTGGCCAGCATCGCCAGTCTTTCGCAACCGTCGCCGTCCAGGTTTTTGAGAAAGGGTATGACTTACGGCATGGATTAGCGATGGCGATCCCCGTCATGATTACTGAGTTGCTTGTGCGAATCACCTGGACGGTTAAACAACATTGCTATCATAAGAAGGCCTGGGGTGAATGTATTCCTTCTGCAAATAACCCTGAACTCAGGCGAATGTTGCTTGTGGCGCATGGAACCTTGTGTCTGATGGATGCAGGAGATGCGGCACTTCGTTCAGGAGGCGAAATGATTCAGTTCTTCCTGAGAACGAACCTCATCGGCTGGGCGAGGTTTGGAATTCTAGCGATTAAAGAACTCCATGTCTGGTATAAAGCAGGCGGAATTGATGCCAATGCTGTAGATGAATATATGGATCATGAACTTCGGCGAATGCTAAAAGCGGGGTAGCGTTACGGCCTTGTTGAATAACATTACGTTTGGGTGCCTGGCTGTAAGAAGCCAGGCAATGGCGTATCTGTCGACGCAATGCAGAAAAGGCGCCTTCATTGCGAAACAGAAATGTCAGGTGAGTTGCTTGACCGTCCTATGGCAGTTAAGTGCCAGAAACAGGTATTCAGGCTATCAAACGCTATCAACCTGAACAATAAATTAAGGTCTTCTGGCCAGGTAAGTAGTCCTGTGTTAAGTATGGAATACCGGGAAATGTCCAGATGCTGTCAGGAGCAATTATGAAGGGAAGCTGTCTGTGTAAGAAAATCCAGTATGAATGTGATGAGCTGGAAGGTGCAATAGTCAACTGCCACTGTCACACCTGCAGAAAAGCACACGCCGCCCCGTATGCGCCAACAGCTGGTGTTAAACGCGAAAATTTCAGATGGCTAAAAGGAAGTGAACACCTTAGCTCTTATGCTTCTTCTCCGGATAAACTTCGTCATTTCTGTTCAATCTGCGGCTCTCACCTGATGGCAGAAAGGCCTCATCAAAGCCATGTAATAGTACGTGTGGCAACACTGGATGAGCCACCTTCTTCTGCGGCAATTGCACATATATGGTGCTCTCATGACGTTCCATGGCTCAATGAAAATCAGGACACACCATATTACGATGAATGGCAGAAAAGCCGCTGATGATAACCGATGTTAAATTAACAGCGAGGTCCGCTGTTCGCTCATAGCAGACCTTCAGTTCCAGGAGCATGCCGGCTGGTTGCGCAAAGCGGGCATGACTCCTGCCAATCCGATACGCTACATTCCCTACCTCACGGCTCGCCTTCCCAGTAATCGACGCCTTTGCCCCTGAAATCGACCACCCTGAAGCCATCATCTTTCTGGTTTGTTGATTTCACTAAATATTTATCCGAATCCGGGTATTCGCACACTTCGGGCAACTCCATGGTGCTGACAGACATGTACATCAGCGGCAGGGAGGAGGTATTGATAATCTGATGCGGCCACGCTTTCCCGGGCGGAATTGTGATAACGTCTCCCTCTTCAATGGCAACCATCCGTTCGGCGATCCGCAGCGTGCCGTTCCCCTTCAGAATGATAAACATCTCCTCCTGAACGTGATGGAAATGGAAGGGCGTCGATCTTTTCCCCGGAGGAAGCGTATCCACAGAAGCACCAAGCTTTTTGGCCAGCGTGCCGGAGGTGAGCGAACCTCCCTCTGAGGCATAAAGTGGCTTTCGCTCAAAACGTACGTCATTTACTTTATTGAAGTTTTTTATGGTGAATGTATCGCTCATAACGTCACTCCATAGTTATCTGAGTTCAGGCTCAGTTTCTTAACGACAATGCCACCTTACCCGATCCGTTAATCTCTTCGCCTTATCCGCTTACTTCTGTACACGATCGGCGCTGTACGCTACCGCTTTCATCTTCTGCAACGCTTCAAGGCGTGTTTCCAGCGCGGCGTTGATATTCTCATAAGCCGTGCTGCCGAGCGGCAGGCGAAGCGGGGGGCTGGCAGCATCCGCCGCCGCAATCATCGCCGCCACACATTTTTCAGCATCTCCCTTAATTGCAAACTCGCCCGAAAATAGCGCGGAGCGCAGGGCCCCCGCTGGCGTATTACGGTAGGCGGGCAGGGCATCGGCAATATCCAGACCTGCACCGAATTGCGTCGCCGTCGGACCCGGCTCGACCAGCAAGAAGTCAATGCCGAACGCTGCCACTTCCTGGCGAACCGCTTCGACAAAGCCTTCAATTCCCCACTTGGTCGCATGATAGAGACTGAAATTAGGATAGGCGATCTGCCCCCCTTCTGACGAAACTTGCACAATGCGCCCGCCGCCCTGTTGCCGTAACAGCGGGATTGCGGCGCGGATCAGCTGAATGGAGCCGGTAAGATTGGTGGCGATCTGCCGCTCAATCTGGGCATCACTCAACTCCTCGGCGGCACCAAACAGGCCGTAGGCGGCATTACTGACCACCACATCGATGCGTCCCGCCTGAGAAAAAGCCGCCTCGACGGTTGGTTTTATCGTTGCCGACTGGCTCAGATCGAGCACGATGACCTGCAAAAGGTCGCCATACTTCGCCGCCATCTCTTCCAGCACTGCTCTCTTGCGCACACTTGCAACCACGAGATCGCCGCGCGCCAGCAGTGTTTCACATATCAGGCGACCCAGACCGCTGGATGCGCCGGTTATTAGCCAGGTTTTCATTATGCTTATCTCCGTTTGATAAAGTGGAAACAATCATAAAACGAATGATTGATGCCATAATCGCCCTGAACTGGAATGAGCTGGTGTGGAATATTCAACAATGAAGCGTCCCTCCTGGAACGAACTGTTAGCGGTAAAAACCGTTGCCGAACAGCGTAGCTTTAGCCGCGCGGCCGATCTGCTTGGGCTTAAACGCTCGTCACTGAGTCACACGATCAAAGGGCTGGAAAAGACGCTCGGTGTGCAGCTCTTCCTGCGCACCACCCGCAGCGTTGCGCTCACCGAGGCAGGGGAAATGCTGATGGCGCGCCTGTCGCCGCTGCTGGCTGAAATGGATGAGTTGCTAAATAATGTGAGCGCTAATGCGCAGCAGCCTTATGGCACGCTGCGCATCAGCGCCAGCGATACGGCCATAAGCCTGCTGCTGGAAACGGTATTGCCGGACTTTATCCAGCAAAAGCCGGGAATTGAAATTGATTTGGTGGCGCAGGGGCAACTGGTCGATATCGTCGAGCAGGGATTTGATGCCGGCATTCGTCTGATTGAAGATGTGCCGGGCGATATGGTCGCCATTCCTCTCAGCGGGCCGCTGCGTTTTGTGACGGTGGCCTCGCCCGGTTATCTGGCAGGGCGGCCGACAATTGCGCATCCGCAAGACCTGATGCAACACCGCTGTTTGCGCCAGCGTTTACCGGGCGGAAAACGCTATCACTGGGAGTATCAGCAGGGTGACGCGCAGTTCGAGCTGGATGTGCCGGGTAGCCTGACGCTGAATAACAGCGCGTTGATGATCGAAGCCGCCGTCGCCGGTCTGGGCATCGCCTACGTGCCGGAGCGCTATGCCCGCCAGCATCTGGACGCCGGTCAGCTGGTGATGCTGCTTGACGACTGGGCGGTGGCGTCAGCAGGAATCGCACTCTACTTTCCGCAACATCGCCATATGACCGTTGCATTGAGGCTTTTTGTCGACGGGGCCAAAGCGATGCATCGAGGATGAGCGGTAACCGATGTAACGACTACCCTTTGCCGCCTGATGTCATCCGCTGGCGGTGGCAATCCGCCGGTTCCACTTTTTTCCCCTCTGCGGAGCAGACACGTAACGGCTGCAAAGGCTGACCGCTGGTGTTATCCACCAGCACTGAGTGAACCTCTCCCTCGTTAAAGAGATAGCGCTCACCCCATTGCCGCATCGCCACCACAATGGGAAACACCGCGCGGCCTTTGTCGGTCAGGACATATTCACTGTAGGCGCTGCCATCGGAAGCCGGGCAGATCTCAAAGATGCCGTGCTCAACTAACAGTTTGAGGCGAGCGGCGAGAATGTTTTTTGCCAGCCCCAGATTTTTTTGAAACTCACTGAACCTGCGCACATCGTCAAACGCTTCCCGGATAATCATCAGACACCAGCGCTCACCAATCGACTCGAGGGTTCGGGCCACCGGGCATTCACTGGTTCTGAGGGATTCCTGTTTCGCCATTTCTTCACTCCCGGCATCTCTTTTGAGGAAGATGAGTATAAGTTCCGCGCAAACTGGTTGCAAAAGAAAACCTCGAATGCTATCTCTGTCGCTCTTGTGGTTTTAAAAAGCAACCAGAATAGGCGGGCGCGATGAGGCGTAAATTGAGTTTAGAGGCGGGTATCACGCAGGATGCAGGATCTGGCGCTGATCTGGTGCTAAAACCGGGCATGGTCTTTTTGTTCTCGCTGATAAGCGCGCTGTCGGTGGCAAATGTTTACGCGTCACAGCCTTTACTGGAATCCATCGCGCTGACGCTCAATATTCCCCAGGGGGTGATTGGCAGCGTGGTAACAGCCACCCAGGCGGGCTACGCGCTCGGGTTGATTTTTCTTGTGCCGCTCGGGGATGGGATTAACCGAAAAACCCTCACCATCACGCTGCTGTCGCTCTCGGCTACGGCACTGCTGGCGGCGGGATTAGCGCCCAATTTTGTCACTCTGTTGTGTGCGCTATTCTTTATTGGCCTGCTGGCGGTGGTGGTGCAGCTGGTGGTGGCCTGGGCCGCCACCCTGGCGGCACCGGAGCAACGCGGGAAGATTGTCGGCACGGTGACCAGCGGTATTGTGTTGGGTATTTTGCTCTCCCGCGTTGTCGCTGGCAGTCTGGCGGATATTGCTGGCTGGCGGGCGGTTTACCTGACCTCCGCCTGTCTGATAATGCTGATGGCTTGCCTGGTGGCGAAAACGGCACCCGCGCCATCCGTTGAGAAGCGCACCGCGACTTATCTCTCTCTGCTGCGCTCGGTTTTCAGGCTCTTTATCACCGAGCCACAGTTACGAAGAAACGGTGCGTTCGCGCTGCTTATCTTCGCTGCGTTCAGCATGTTGTGGAGCGCAATGGTGTTGCCGCTCACCGCGCTGTCGTTATCCCATACTGAAATCGGCTTGTTTGGCCTGGCAGGGGTGGCCGGTGCACTGGCGGCAGCGAAGGCGGGTGCCTGGGCTGACAGAGGCTGGGGGCGCAGCGCCTGCGGTGCCGCGCTGGTCGTGCTGACCTTCTCGTGGTTGCCCATCGCTGGCATCGAATCTTCTCTGCTGTGGCTGGTTGTTGGCATTATTATGCTGGACTTCGCCGTGCAGACGGTGCACGTAATCAACCAGAGCACACTCATCGCTGCCAGGCCAGAGGCCGCAAGCCGCCTGGTTGGCGCGTATATGTGTTTTTACTCGACGGGCAGTGCAACGGGCGCAATTGTTGCCACTCAGCTCTACGCACACTTTGGCTGGAGCGCGGTCTGCATAACCGGGGCAGGGGTCAGCGCCTGCGCGTTTCTGCTCTGGTGCATAAAGAGATAGTTTCATCCGCGCGCGCGAAAAATCGCCGCAAGCTTCAACACTGCGGACTCCATTTCCCGCTCATTGTAGGCGGCAAAGCCCATCAGAAATCCCGTTGAGGCAGGTTGGCCTGCATATAACGCGGTCAGCCCGAGCATATCGACATCCGCGCGGCGGGCGGCGAGGGCGATCTCAGCTTCTGCGATCCCCTCTTTAAGGTGGCAGGGCATCTGCATACCGCCCGCCGGCGTCACCCAGGTGACGAAATCAGCGAGGTGCTGCTCGATCAGGCTGGCCAGTTTGTCACGCCGCGCAACATAGACGCCCCGCATCATCCGCACATAGGCACCAAAGTGCCCGCCCTCGATAAATTTAGCCAGCGTCAACTGGGGAATGGAGGCGGTATGACCATCCATTAATGTGCGCGCGACCGTCAGCGGTTCTACCAGCTCATCGGGAACGATCAGATAGGCGAGGCGCAGCCCCGGAAACAGTGACTTTGTGAAGGTGCCGATATAGATCGTCCGATCAGAGCCATCCAGCCCCTGTACGCAGGCCATCGGTTTGCCTTCATAGTGAAATTCACTGTCGTAATCATCCTCAATGATCCACGCCTGGTGCCGGTTTGCCCAGTCGATAACCGCCAGCCGCCGATCGAGTGAGAGCGTGGCGCCAGTAGGGTACTGATGAGAAGGGGTGAGATAGATCGCCCTGGCCGGTTCGCTCAGGGCGTTAAGCTGCTCAATCGACAGGCCGTTATCATCCAGCGCAACTGGCAGGGTGTTCAGCCCGGCCGCTTTGAAGGCTTTATGCGCTCCCTGATAGGCGGGATCTTCAATCACCACGCCATCGTTGTTGTCCATCAGCACGTTTGCGCAGAGTGTGAGTGCCTGCTGGGAACTGGTGACAATGATGATGCGATCTGCGGTAGCGTGCGCGCCGCGCTCCAGGTTGACATACTCAGCGATGGCCCGTCGTAACCGCTCCATACCCTGGGGCGGGCTTTGATCGAGAGCCTGGTGACGATACTCTTTCAGCACCTGGCGTTGCAGGCGCTCCCAGGTAGGGATCGGGAATAACCGTGTTTCAGGAATACCGGGAGCCAGCGGGCGAGGGCGGGAAAATTCGCGCACCCCTCCGCTTTGATAGATGACCTCTCCCCGGGCGCTGAGCGCGGGTTTGCACACTCCAGCGCTTGAACGGCGCTGCCTGGCCTGCGATTTCAGCAGCCGGGTACGGGGCGAGACGAAGCTCCCTTTTCCGGTGTGCCGTTCAATAAACCCCTCCGCATGCAGGCGACTGTAGGCGGCTTCAATGGTATCCCGCGAGACCGTAAGCGATGCTGCCAGCGCGCGGGAGGCGGGAAGCGCTTTCCCCTCAGACAAGATCCCGTCGAGGATAAGCGTGCGTATCGCCCGCTGGATCCTCTCATGCAGCGGCAATGATCCGTTGGCAGGATCGATCATCCACGCTTTTACCGTTTCAAGTTGTGCATGCTTAAACATTGGCTCTCTCCGCCATGACGCATCTTAACCGCCAGTCTAAAGCAACAGGGGAAAATGCCGAACCTAAATTGGTCTGCTCTGCACGCCAAAATTGGTGGGGCTAAACGTGCCATTGCCTGCTTATAATCATTTCGCAAGCGTAATGAGCTATTTCCATTCATTGGGTAGGAAATTACCGCCGGGATCTATTTCGGTGCAGCTTATTTGCGCCTGCCGGGCACATAACTGATATATAAAAAAGTGAGGTCATGACTATGAGTAATAACATTTTTACTATTGCAGCAGTGGTCGAGAGTGATTATGAGGGCTGGTTGCCGCTGTGGGAGAAATATCAGGAGTTTTATAAGGTGGATATTCCCGAGGCGGTGACTCAACGCACGTGGCAACGATTTTTCAGCCCGGTTGAGCCGGTATTTTGCGTGGTGGCGAAATATAACGGCAAGGTGGTGGGGTTTGCTCATTATCTCTTTCACCGCTCAACCTGGGCGGAGAGCGATTATTGCTATCTTGAAGATCTCTATGTTTGCGAATCCGTTCGCGGTCAGCAGGCGGGCAAGCAGTTGATTGAATATGTGCAGCGCGAGAGCAGAAAGCGTCACGCCAGCCATCTCTACTGGCACACCCACGAAACTAATTATCGCGGGCAGCGTTTATATGACTGGGTGGCGAAGAAAAGCGGCATGATCGAATATCGCATGCAGGTGAGATAACGATATTTTTTTGCACCTTTCATACGCCTTAAAAAATAAAAAGCAGGGCTTCTCAGCAAGCGACGCGTCGCGGCCGTTTTAACCTGAACAGGATGGATAAAATAGTGAAGAAGATACTTTTGTGTGGCCTGATACTGGCCTCTGCGTCATGCGCTGATTTCCAGAAAAGTATGCAGGATCGGATGAACGCGGTGAACGCTGCGCTCACACCTAAAGGCACAAACGCGCCGCAGAGCGCCTCTGCCAGCAAGGTGGGCACCATCACAAACGAGCAGTGCAAAACCAGCATCGGCAAGAGCCGCAGCTATTTCGAACAGCTTATTGGCTTCAGGCTGAATGAGTCCAACTCGTCCAGCTATACCTCTTTTTCGCAAACCTACAATTTGAAAATATCCGACAGGAAAGATCGCCTTGGCGGTAACTATGCCATCTGCGTCATTGCCATCGATCCGCAAACGGATAAAGTCACGACATTCTCTATGCCGGTTTAATACCGTGCCTGACGCTGTTTCGCGGACAAAATAAAACGGGAACCCTAAGGTTCCCGTTTTGCGTACAATGCCAGCCGCCTGAATCGGAGGCGAAGCGCAACTTACTGTGTCGACGTGGTTGTCGTCGTTGTGGTGCCGGTATTCGAACCGTTATTGCCGCCAGCCGCCAGTAGTGCGAGGCCGGTTATGGCCGTGGCGACGGTCACCCCTGCAATGGCGGAAGACCCCACTGCAAATTCAGAGGCGTTTGCGCCAGCCGCTTCACCGCTATTGAGCGCCAGGGCAGAGCCCGGCGCAGCAACAGCGTTACCCGCCGCTATCATCAAAACCAGGGCAGCAATTGTCATTTTCATCTTTCTTTTCTCCATTTAGCGTTACTTCCATCAGGGCGATGACACCCACCCATACACTATTTTTATTGTTGCCAAAGCGGGATTTATAACTGTATCTGTTTGTTAAATATGAATTTTTTTTCCATGCTCTGGTTATCAAGTGACTGATTTACCGACGCCTCGTTTTTAATCTCAGTGAGTATTTTCAGACGATCCGCATGCATGCCTGCGTGCTGCTGGCGCTTTTAGCGGCGCGGCCTACGCTTAAAAGGTGCGACGCAGCGGCCTGCAACAGGGCTGCGCTATAGCTGTCGTGAATGGAAAAAATGACAAAGGAGCAAGAATGAACATTGCCTGTCTTGGATGGGGATCGCTGATTTGGAAAGCGGATGGTTTACCGCTGGCCAGCCGCTGGCATGCCGATGGCCCGCGTTTACCCATTGAGTTTTCCCGCGTCGGTGATGGGGGCGAGCTGGCAACGGCGATCTGCATTAACGCGCCGGCGCTTCCGGTTCACTGGGCGTTTCTCAATACCGGCGATCTCGAGCTTGCGACCGCGGCCCTGCGCAAGCGTGAGCAGATCCCGGATTCACGGGACGATGGCGTCGGCTCGTTGGTGCTGGCGGGTAATATGGACGGTACTCTCGCCACCTGGGCGGCGGCAAGACAGCTTGATGCGGTGATCTGGACCGCGTTGCCACCGCGTTTCAATGGCATTGAAGGGCGGATCCCCTGTGTCGATGATGCGCTCGCTTACCTGCGCTCATTATCAGGCGACACCCTCAACCACGCGCAGGACTACCTCTGCCGGGTTCCCGCCGTGTTCGACACGCCCTACCGCAGGGCGATTCGCGAGCAGCTCGGCTGGCCCTGCTAATTCCGACCGTCGCGTAACTAATCACATTTTTGTAACACTTTCATCGCACCCTGGTAGCGCTTCGCCAGGGTAGACTCTGCCTGCTCATTGAATATGGAAAAAAGAGAACTTTAAGATGCCATTACGTTCGATTCAGGCGTTGTGTTTACTCAGCTTCTTTATGGCGGATGTGCGGGATGGTCTGGGGCCCTTTCTGGGGATCTTCCTGATTCACTATCACTGGAGTGCGGAAGCGATCGGCTACGCGATGACCGCAGGCGGTATCGCCGGGCTTCTGGCGACGCTGCCCTCCGGGATTGTGGTTGATGCCTCGGCGCGCAAACGGGCGATTATCGCCGTGGCGGCGCTGCTGATCATGGCGGGTACGCTGCTGCTATGGTTCTTCCCCGGCTCGTTGATGGTTTATGCAAGCCAGGTGGCAACGGGCATTTCGGCGGCATTTATCGGCCCGGCAATGGCGGGCCTGACGCTGGGGCTGGTGGGGCAGCAACGCTTTGCCCATCAGCTGGGACGCAATGAAGCTTACAACCACGGCGGCAATATGCTCTCGGCGCTGCTGGCCGGTGTTGCCAGCTGGTACTGGGGCATTGGCGCGGTCTTCCTGCTGATGCTGGTGATGGCCTTTGGCGCGCTGATGGCGGTGCTGGCGATCCGCGAAAAAGATATCGATCACCGCGTCGCGCGCGGGCTCAATCCTGAAGAGACGCTCGGTGAGATCCCGTCGCTCTTTACGCTGCTCAAAATCCCGGCGCTCACCATTACCGGGCTGACCCTGATGCTGTTCCATCTGTCGAATGCCGCACAGCTGCCGATGCTGAGTATGCAGGTAGCCTCAGGCCATAACGCCGCGCTGTTTAACCCCGGCGCATATGCCGCAATGACGGTGGTGATAGCGCAGGGCGTGATGATCCCGGTGGCGCTGATGGTCTCGCGCTACGCCCAGCGATATGGCTATGAAAAACTGATTTTGATCGCGCTGATTATCCTGCCGGTTCGCGCAATGACCGCCGCGCTATGGCCCTCGCCATGGGCGGCGATCCCGGTGCAGGTTTTTGATGGGATGAGCGCCGGTATTCTCGGCGTGGCGGTGCCCGGCTTTATCGCCTCGCTGTTAAACGGCACGGGGCACGTTAACGCCGGGCAGGCGCTGGTGATGCTGATGCAGGGCTTCGGTGCCGCCATCAGCCCCTCGCTTGCCGGTACCGTGGCAACGCACTATTCGTGGCGCACGGCTTTTATCACGCTGGCGAGCATTGCCCTGACGGCGCTGCTCATCTGGCTCGGCTTCGCCAAAAAAGGATCAACGCAACCCCTTCGCGAGTGACCTCTCCTGCGGCTGATGCGCTGTTAACGGTTCCCGGCGCATCAGATCGCGGCAGACATAAAAGAGCCCAATCATAAAAGGAAACTCATACAGCTCTTCAATCAGATCCTGATAGTCGCGCTTGTGCAGGAAGAAGTAGGCGATTGCGCGGTGGTGCTCCACGCTGTCAGAAATCAGGAAGGTGACGACCACCAACGCAAAACTCCAGACAAGCAGGGTTTGATGGCGCAATCGGTCACTAATCTGCTGGCGTAGCGCATGGGAAAAGAGGGGAAACAGTACCAGCGCGCCAATCAGTAACACCGAGATGGCACGAAAGAGCAGGCGCGGTTCATGCGGAAAATAGTCGCGGCCCCAGCTGACGCTGCGTCCAAGCAATACCAGCCACCACATCGCAGCCCAGATCCAGAAACGTTTGCGCTCTGGCGTCAGCGGAGTGGTGAGCGCGAAGCGCAAGGTAAAAACAAAAGCAAACAGCAGCCAGAGTGCCTGGACATTTTCTATCACTGATACCGACAGCCCGTGATAAAGGGGCAGAGAAAAGTCGGCGAAAAAAGGAATGATGCAGGCGAAAACCGCCAGAATCACGGTGGTGGGCGTCAGGCGTTTATCGAATTTCATAATATTGCCACGTTGATAATAATTAGCGGGCTAACATAGCGGATGAGGGTTTGTGCTGCTTTGCGATTAGTGGCTTATTGACTTATCAGGGTGGGAAACGCACCGGCAAAAAAGCCGGTTGCGTTATTTTCAGGCGGCCTGAACGGTATTGATAATCTTATGGATGCGTTGTTTGAAGCGCTTAATTGACCTGTCTATTTTCCGGCGATGAAGAAAGCGGAAATAAGATGAGAGCGGAACAAATTCGGCTTCACCAATATTATCGATAACGACCAGTTCATACTCTTGTGGCGCGGTTTTACGCACCAGCACATTGTACTCTTTCAGCGTCATGGTCGAGATGCCGTACTCAATGAGATTGCTGCGCAACTCAGCGAGTTTCTCCTCGAGCAGAGGCAGAGAAAGACGCTTGTTCTTCAGGTAGAAGGCCAGGCTTTTGGAAATTTTCCCATCGTAATCGGTGACCAGATCGAAAACATGGCCGGTGCCAAAATTGGTCTGGATTTTACCGTAGTAGTTTGGAATGGCCTGGCATGCCTGAATAGAACCTGATTTTTTGCGGTAGTAGCGCGTTTCGCGCTTCACCTCTTTTAACCCACCGTCATCGGGGTTATAGAGGGTTTTGACACATTTTTGACTATCAAACGGGTGCTGGTAACACCGGCGGTGGCGGCCGCTACCTATATTCTCTTTTAGTATCAGCATGGTTTACTCTCCTTGCCGGATACTATGAGATTGCGCGGTTAAATATTTCCTAAACGAGAGAAATGCTTTGATACATTTGCCTGGAAGCCAGGGAATAAGCGCACCACATGTTAAATTTGGTCGCCCGGTGGGGGTAAGGAGCGACCCTGAAACCACGCGCTGCGCGTATCACGTCATTGACGTTTACTCCTGAACCATCCACATATCCGCCTCTTCAAACATCTCTTCCAGCATGCGGTTCAGCTTTTCGCGATCGCTTTTGCTGGCATCGCTGTTAAGGCCGTTAGCCTGCATCGGTTTCACCCGCACATCGGCGTCCGGGAAGATGCGGTGTACGCGCTTTGTCAGTTCAGTGAGGATAATCTCTCTCGCGCCGGGTAAACCTTCAACGTTACGCTTGTCGTAAACCAGTTCAACAAACACAGGGTCGTCCTATTCAGTCTGAATTTTTCGTGCAGCATTTATACTGGATAAAAAATCAGTATTCAAGACTAAAGCGTGTAACAGGGGCGCATTCTGCGTACAAGCCCATAAACCGGGCATATTGGGCGCAGCAGGGGAGGCAGGGAGAAGAAATAAAGGATGGCAGTTTCGACATCAAAACTGCCAGCGAAGAGAGTACAAATTGTTAAAGCGTATATCCGTCACTTGTGCACTTTATAACCTGTCGGCCAAAAGTGCACAAACGCAAATTTTTCGCTGGAGGGATTCATAAAATTGATGATCAGTGTATTAATCATCAGCCTTTGTAATTCCCCTGGCGAAAATGTGCTTATACCGGTTCGCGCTGAAGTTTGAAGATGCGCTGTTCCGCCTGCTGCTGCATCGCCTGCGCGGCGGCGGAGGACTCTTGTGAGAGCGTGGCGTTCTGCTGCGTTGCGGCGTCCATGTGCGTGATGGCGACATGTACCTGATCGATGCCCACACTCTGCTCGTTGCTGGCCAGCGAAATGGTATCGACAAGTTGGCTTACGCGCTCAACGCTCTGCATGATTTCGGTCATCGCGCTGCCGGCGTTTCTCACCAGTTTGTTGCCTTCATCAATGCGATTCACCGAACGCTGGATCAGTTCACTGATCTCTTTCGCCGCCGTAGCGGAGCGCTGGGCGAGGGCGCGCACTTCCGATGCTACCACGGCAAAACCGCGGCCCTCAGTCCCTGCGCGCGCCGCTTCTACCGCCGCATTGAGCGCCAGGATATTGGTCTGAAACGCAATGCTGTCGATCACGCCGATAATGCTGCTGATCTCGGTCGAAAGGTGATTGATCTCGCTCATGGTGGTGACGACGCGCTCCACGACCTCACCGCCCTGGTTAGCTACCCGCGTGGCTTCACGGGTAATATCACTGGCGATGCGTGAATTATCAGCATTGTTCTTCACCACCGACGTCAGCTCTTCCATCGAGGCGGCGGTTTGTTCAATCGCGCTGGCCTGCGCTTCATTGCGTGCGGAGAACTCTCGGCTGCCGCTGGCAATCTGCTGTGAGGCGCCGGCGATCGTTTCAGTGCCGGAGCGAACCCCGGAGACGACGCGCGTCAGGTTCCGGTTCATCTCCTGCATGGCGCGCATCAGTTCGGCGGTCTCATCGCGCCCGGAAATGACGAAGGAGGATTGCAGATCGCCCGCGGCGACGGTGCGGGCAACGGAGACGGCCTGTGCCAGCGGACGCGTAATACTGCGAATTAACCACCAGGTGATCAGCATGCCGACAATCAGCGTAAAGGCCATCACCAGCGTCAGCATCAGACGCGTCTCTTCAAACAGGGTGTTATTGTGCGCCTCGGTCTGCTGGCGGATATGCGCCGCATGTTGCAACGTGCTCGCCACCACCGTATCGATCATTTTAGTCGGTTCCCGATCGATACCGGTCACCATATGGTCGACCCGCTGTGCGCTGCTGGCATCAGTAATATCGTAGTGCTGCAAGGCATCCAGATACTCTCTTTCCAGCTTTGCATGCAAGTCGATAGTTTTGACAACCTCATTGTTCGCGACACCAATCTTTGGAAGCAGCACGCTCAGGGTTTTTAACAGCGCCTGCGTTTTCTGGCTCTGTTCAACAAAGGCGTTTTTATATTTAACGAAGGTTTCCTGATTTTGCGTCCCGCGCAGCAGCGTGTTTTTCCACTCCTGCACCTGAATTTTGAACTGCACTTGCGCATTACGCGCGGTGTCGATGCTCTGCGCAACTTCGCCTTCGGTTGTCATGATCTGTTTGTTTTGCGCGAGTGCGCCGGCGTTAATGGCGAGACCGCGTATCCCCATAAACAGCGTTGCCAATAACAATAACGTCGCCAGCAAACCCAGACGCTGCCCGATAGTAAGATGGTTAATTTTCATGCTGTGTCACTTCCCCTGGTGATGAGGCGCAAATGGCGCACACGCCAGCACTATCGACCTACTTAAGCAGGGCTTTAATGTCGATCTGAACAGAAACAGAGCATTTTTAGCTTAATATTTTGATATATATACAGATGTCATTTTTATGACATTTTCGTGACGCTGTATTACTGCTCAACTTACCGTGTGCGCAGAGGGGTTAACCCTTCAAATGATGCCTGGGATCGGCATGGATCTTCGCCAGCAGGCGCCAGGGTTTGCTGTCCAGAAGCCAGGCGGGAATATCTGCCGCCAGAAGCGGGCGGGCAAAAAGATAACCTTGCGCCTCATCGCAGCCATACTCTTCAAGCATGCGCGCGGTTTCCACATCTTCCACGCCTTCCGCCAGCACCTCGTAGTTCAACTCTTTCAGCATCATGATCACATTGCGCGCGATGATGCGGCTGTCGTTGTCGGTGGCGATCTGGCTGACCAGCGAGCGGTCAAGCTTGATCATGTCAATGGGAATGCGCCGCAGGTAGCTGATATTGCTGTAGCCTGCGCCAAAATCATCAAGCAGGATGGTAAAACCGAGCGCGTCGAGGCGGTTAAGCTCGCGCAGGGCGGCATCGCTCTCCAGCACTTTTTCCGTTTCCAGACACTCAATATGAATATCGGCAGGCGTAAGCCCGGCGTCGATAATGTGCTGCGCCAGTTCATCGGCAAAACCGCTGCGCGAGAAATCACTCACCGTGACGTTAATGGAGACAGGAAGATCGATGCCGATCGCCTTCCAGGCTTTGACCTGGGCGATCACCGTTTTGATTACCCAGTGGGTGATATCCGCCATCAGGGTCGTTTTTTCCGCCAGCGTGACGATCACCGCTGGCGAAATCGGCCCAAGCTCGGGGTGGGTCCAGCGCAGCAGCGCCTCCACGCCCTCGGTCTTTCCCGTGCGCAGAGAAATTTTCGGTTGATAAGCCATATGCAGCGCGCCCGATTTGATCGCCTGGCTCAGATCGTAAAGCAGGCGGAAATCAGTATTACGCTGCTCATCAAGCACCTGGTTGAAGTGCAGTACCGGAATATTCTCGCGGATCGCCTCATGCAGGGCGCTGATCGCCTGACGCACCACCTCCTGCACGCCGTCCCTTTGCGGCATAAAGGGCACATAACCGGCGTGAATAGAGAGATTGATATTGATATCGGCACCAATGGTTGCCTGGAAAGCGTGTACTCTTTCAACCCGCTTAGCCAGCCTGAGCGCCGCGTTACGCTCGGTCAGCACCGCAAAGCGTCCGGTGGCAAAGGCATAAAGCGTTGTTGCCTTATTAAGCCGCAGGCGCATCTGCAACAGCGGGCCAAAGCTGCGCAGCAGCGTCTCCAGCGCTTCAACGCCGAGATAGCGGGTCAATTCATAGGCACGGGGAATATCAATACAGTCAAAAATGATCAGCGCATAGTCACCGGTTGCGTTCTGCTTCAGGCGCGTCATCTCTTTGATTAAACAGGGGCGGTTCGGCAAGCCGGTCAGCGCATCGACGAGGCCGATGTTGTAGCAGGATTCAAGGTAGAGGGTGGCGAGCGCGGCGATGCGCTCAAAAGTGGCGAGTTGCCGGGCTGTGGGTTGGTGAATATCCGGATGGGTGACGCACAGCGTGCCGAGCACTGCTCCCTCTTTGGCGATCAGCGGTGCCGAGGCGTAAAAGAGTATATCGCCGCTCTGCACCAGCGGCTGATGGGAAAAGCGGGCGTCGAGGCGGGTATCGGCACACACAATCGTCTGACCTTCGGCCAGCGAATACTGGCACATGGTGCGATCGATGGCGATTTTGTCGTGCTCAATCGGCACCTTTTCGACGAACTTGATGTACTGAAACTCATCATCAAAGGTGGTAATAAAACAGCCTGCTACGCCCATCACTTCGCTTGCCAGACGCGCAAATTCCGCCAGCGCCGCATCGCGGGCGGTGTCTGCCTTACTCAATAATTCAAGCGCGGCCAGCTGTCTGCTTTCACTTTTATTAAGACCCGTAAACATGGTGCGCTCCTGCCCAACAAGTTAAAACAGGGTGTCTTAGTCTGAGAACGCCATCAGCGTGACAGGCTTCGGGCTACCCGATGCAGCCGTGTATCACTATTTCCACCAGCCAAGCTGGGTGCCGACCACGGCGATAATCGCGACGATCAACATAATGATGGTGGTCTTTTTCATGGGAGCTCCTCGGTCAGCGGCTCGCGCCGACCCTGTTAAGTGTATATGAAAGCGAGGCCATTAAGATTTGCCTCATGCCAGCAACGGGAAATAACGCCATTAATTGAGCTGCTGGAACGCTTTTTTAGTCTTGCTCTTCTTTACCCGGTACATCATTTCATCGGCCGCGCGCAGGGCACTGTCCGCATCGTACTGGTCAGGGTTAATTTCAATCACGCCGACGCTGGCACCGGGGTAATAAAGATGAATATCACCGAGCTGATACTCGCCGGCAATCTGCTTATCAAGGCGCGTTTTCAGCGCGCTGAGCAGCACACCCTGCGGCTGCTGGAGCGGGCCGCCGGGGCAGGCGAGTAAAAACTCATCGCCGCCGAGACGACCAATAATGTCATCTTTACCGCGATCCTGCGTCAGCCGCTTGCCCACTTCAATCAGGAACCGATCGCCAGTCTCATGGCCAAACTGGTCGTTAATCCCTTTGAAATTATCGAGGTCGATAAAGGCGATAATAACGTGGATTTTGAGATGGCGGGCGAGGGAGAAGAGCGTCGATAGCGACTCGAACAGCGAACGGCGATTTGGCAGGCCGGTCAACACATCGGTATAGGAGTGGGCGATCAGCGCGGCGTTGGCTTCGCGCAGCTGGTCAACCAGATGCTCTTTTTCAATGTATTGCGCGATCAGGCCGGCAAACAGGCGCAGCACCTGCTCGCCGCGCACGCTGAGCATCTTTTTCTGATTGCTGGCTGCACACAGCGTGCCATAGAGCGAACCGTCCGCCAGCTGCACCGGCTGGCTGAGATAGGTGGTGATCCCCAGCGCCTGTGCGGCTTCGCAATCGCGCCAGCGGGTTGCCACATCATTGGCAAACAGACAGTTATCATCCAGCGCGCGTTTGCACAGGCTGTCGCCAAAGGGGAGGGAGAACCCTTCCGGGATCTCAAGCTGCTTGCTGTTGCGGGAGTAGACAATATGCTGCTGGCGGGGGTCATCACTGATTTTGGTCAGATAGGTCGATTCCATATCGGTCACCATCTCCAGCATTTCCAGAAACTGGCGGACTAAGCTTTCCAGCGAGTGCTCTTTCGACAGGGTTTCCGATACCCGGGCGAGAATGAAATCGGACATGAATATTGGGCTCCGGTGCGTAGGTACCTCGTTGACCCGGCACGTTATTGCTGACTATTTCGACGGCGCGCCATTAAAACATGAACGAAAAAGATTTGATATATCGTGTAATGGACAAAAAAAAGCCCCGCTGATGAGGCGGGGCAAAAACTCATTGATTACGGAATGATGTTCTCTGGTCATGGGTGAGAACAAGGCAGACTATAACGGCGAAAAGTGCATTAAGGATGGAGAAATCATGGAGATATGCCGTTTGCGCGGCTATTCTGAAGAGCGTTGTTGGTCACTGTAAGGAAAAGAAGATGCGTTATGGGTTACTCGTTTTACCGTTGCTGGTCTCTGCCTGCACCTCATCGCCAGCTAAAAAGCCGGACCATCCGCAGGTCGGCATGGCCAACCCGGCGGCAGTCTACTGCCAACAGCGCGGCGGCGAGCGCGTGCCGGTGCAGAGCCCGCAGGGTGTGCGCACCGAGTGCAAACTGCCGGGCGGCGAAGTGATCGACGAGTGGGCGCTGTGGCGTCGCGATCATCCGACACCAGGATCGTGACAGCGGCAGAAAAGCCCGGTAAACTTCTCTTTCAGAATTATCTCATATTCAGCTTTAACGAGATCACGCGAGAGAAGCATGTTTCAGTTACGACCGGGCAGCCAGGCATTAGTCATCGGCGCCCAGACCGCCAGCGGGCGGAGCAATATCGGTAAATCCGTTGAGTTATTTGGTCTCTGCCAGCCGGGTGAGCGCTTTCTCAATCCGGTGAATGGCGTGGTTACCGAAATGCCGCGCACCGTGGCGCGCGCGCTCTGGCTGGTGACGGGCGATGTGACCGCGTTTGACGGTCAGCACGGTTTCGCCTTTGTACGCGCCGAGCACCTGATGCCCCTGCAGCCGGACAGCGCGCCGCAGGACGAGCGCTCGCAGGTGATGAGCTAACGCAGCGTGCGCAGCCACTCCGCCAGCACGACGGCGTGGTTTTGCTCCCTATCTTTTGCCGCATATAACAGCGTGACGGTGCCGTTTTTCCCCCGCGCCGCCAGCTGTTCTCCTGCCTCTTTTTGCGCCTCAAGCTCTTCCCGGTAGCTCTTCTTAAAGGCGGCAAAATCGATCGCCTCGCCGTGAAACGCTTTGCGCAGCTCCGTTGACGGAGCCAGCGTTTTGCACCATTCGTCATAAGCCAGATCGACTTTTTTTATGCCGCGCGGCCACAGCCTGTCGACCAGCACCCGGTAGCCATCCTCTTTGCTGGCGGCGTCGTAAACACGTTTACACTGGATCATCGCGTTCTCTCCTTTTCTTAAACTGGCAACTTATTGTTTCATAATTGTTCGTAATTCGGCCCTGCTGATTTAAGGTGTTGTGATTAACGTTAAAGACGTCTAGTGTGATGCGCCTTATGTTAGCCATTATCTACCACGGCATAGGGGCACTTCTCCATGAATCACATTCCGCCTAAAAAGACACTGCGTATTGCGCTGATCGGCGACTATAACCACGACACTGTTGCGCATCAGGCGATCCCGCTTGCCATTGATGATGCCGCGGCTGTCCTTGAGATCACCGCTGACTATGACTGGCTGGCAACCCGCGAGATCGACAATCCTGAAGATCTGGTCGGTTATGACGCCATCTGGGTCGTGCCGGGCAGCCCGTATGAAAATGCAGAAGGGGCGTTTATCGCCATCAAGTATGCACGTGAAAACGCCATTCCGTTTCTCGGCACCTGCGGCGGTTTCCAGCATGCGGTGATCGAGTACGCCCGCAATGTGCTGGGCTGGGAGGATGCCGCCCATGCTGAAACGCAAACTGCAGGGCGAATGGTGATTACACCGTTGACCTGCGCGCTGGTGGATCAAACCGGTGCCATTGAGTTAAGACCCAATACGCTGATTGCCCGCGCCTATGGGCGCAATGAGATTGATGAAGCCTACCGCTGTAGCTTTGGCGTCTCCCCGGAGTTTGCCAGCGAGCTCGAGCGCGGCGATCTGCGGGTGACCGGCTGGGATGAAGAGGGTGAGGTGCGGGCGGTGGAGTTGATCACTCATCCGTTCTTTGTCGCCACGCTGTTCCAGCACGAGCGCGGTGCGCTGGAAGGACGTCCGGTGCCGCTGGTGCATGCAATGCTGCGCGCCGCAGGCGAATAAGTCCGTGGATTGTGCCGGATGGCGGCTTGCGCCTTATCCGGCCTACAAAGCGGTACCGGTTCGAGGGTGACACTTACGCTGTGCCGGATGGCGGCTGACGCCTTATCCGGCCTACAAAGCGGTACCGGTTCGAGGGTGACACTTACGCTGTGCCGGATGGCGGCTTGCGCCTTATCCGGCCTACAAAGCGGTACCGGGTTGTTGTAGGCCGGATAAGCGTTTACGCGCCATCCGGCATTTACCCGCAATCCCGCTTTTACCGGCATCAAGCCTCTAAACGGAAACAATCTCCCGGTCACGTCCGGCAAACGCGCCGCACAGCGCCATCACTACCGACAAGAGCGCACAGGCGATCAGCGGCAGATGCCAGTCGCCGCTGGCGTCATGCACTTTCCCCATCAGCGGCGGTCCGCAGGCGGCGAGCAGATAACCCACTGATTGCGCCATCCCCGACAGCGCGGCGGCCTGATGCGCCGAGCTTGCCCGCAGGCCAATAAAGGTCAGGCCGAGGATCATCGTCGCCCCGGAGCCAAATCCGTACACCACCGTCCAGATCGCCGCGTGCTCCGGTTGCAGCCATAGCCCCAGCGCGCCCGCAGCACACAGCAGTGCGACCAGCGCCGCGATAGCCCGCTGATCGCGAAGGCGGTGCAGCACCAGCGGAACCAGTAGGCCGGGTGCGGCCGTAGCCAGTTGCAGCACGCCGTGCAGCGAGCCAGCCTGCGCCTCGCTAAAACCCTGGCTTATCAGAATCGATGGCAGCCAGCCAATCACAATGTAGTAAATCAGCGAGTTGATCCCGAGATAGAGCGTCACCTGCCAGGCCAGCGCCGAGCGCCAGATGCCGCGGCTGTGAAGCGCGCTGCTGGTACTGAGCGCAGCAGGTGCGCCGTGGCGCAACCGCGGGAGCCAGAGCAGCAGTGCCAGCAGCGGGAAGATCATTAGCGTCAATAACGCGCCGTGCCAGCCTGCGCCGCTCTGCGCAATCGGCACCATCGCTGTGGATCCGAGTGCCGCCGCCGCGCCCATGGTGAGGGAATAAGCCCCGGTCAGTTTGGCGACATGCTGCGCAAAATCCCGCTTCAGCATGCCGGGCAGCAGCACATTACCGAGCGCAATGCCGCAACCAATCACCGCCGTGCCGATAAACAGCAGCAGAGAAGAGGGCAGCGAGCGCAGGGCGATGCCCGAGCAGATCAGCAGCAGCGCGACAAAAAGGCTGCGCTCCATACCAATCCGGCGCGCCACGCCCGCCGCCAGCGGCGAAATCAGCGCGAAGGCCAGCAGCGGCAGCGTAGTGAGCATCCCGGTTTGCGCCGTGGTTAAACCATATTCGGCGCGAATGGCATCCAGCAGCGGCGCGGCGCCGGTAAAGGTAACGCGAAGCGTGGTAGCAATCATCAGAATGCCGACAATCAGCAGCACGCGCTGTTTGCCGTCAGAGGAGGGAGTAATCATGGTGTTCTCATTCATAAACAGAGGGCATTACGATAGCGTTTTTCACTGCTGTTTGAATCAAGCTAAAATGACACTTTATCGCTAAATTCGGACAACTTTATGCACGACTTAGCCCTGGCGGGCTTCGATCCCGACAGCCAGCAGGAAGCCGCCGTCGCCTTTCACATCCGCATGGCAGCGCACGAACAGCGTATTCCCGCTCATCATCACCGCAAAGGGCAGCTGATCCTCGCCTTAAAAGGGGCGATTACCTGTGAAGTAGAGAATGCCCGCTGGATGGTGCCGCCGCACCACGCCATGTGGCTACCGGGTTTTGTGCCGCA
Organism: Kosakonia sp. CCTCC M2018092; assembly: GCF_003864115.1. Taxonomy (NCBI): domain Bacteria; kingdom Pseudomonadati; phylum Pseudomonadota; class Gammaproteobacteria; order Enterobacterales; family Enterobacteriaceae; genus Kosakonia; species Kosakonia sp. CCTCC M2018092. The sequence continues at coordinate 2,765,262 of NZ_CP034225.1, read as the reverse complement.
CAGCAATCACGCCACCGCCAATGCGCAACTCTGCTTTCTGTTTATTGAAAGCTGGGCGGTGGTGATGCCGGAGCACTGCTGCACCCTCAAGATCTCGCCGCTGGTGCGCGAATTGATCCTGCAACTTGCTGCCCGTTCAACCGCTGCACGGCGTGAGCCGCAGACCCAGCGCCTGATCCAGGTGCTGTTCGATGAGTTACCCCATCAGCCGCAAATGCAGCTCCAGCTTCCCGTCTCCATGCACCACAAGATCCGTCAGATGGTCGAGACAATGGAGCAGGTCCCGGCGGAGCGGCAGACGCTGGCGCAGTGGGCGCAGCGTTTCGCCATGAGCGAGCGCAACCTCGCGCGCCTGGTGGTGAAAGAGACGGGGCTAAGCTTTCGCCGCTGGCGACACCAGTTGCAGCTGATCCTCGCCCTGCGTCTGTTGATTGAGGGGCATAGCGTGCAGCATATCGCCCAGACGCTGGGGTATGACTCAACCACGGCGTTTATCACCATGTTTAAAAAGGGGTTAGGGCAGACGCCGGGGCGCTATCTGGCAACGCTTGGAGAGCGGTAATATTTCTTCCTGCCAAGTCCACTTATGTTGTGTGGAATTAAATCGTTTATAGCGCCCGAAACAAAAGGATAAGTCATTAATATCGCAAAACTGTTTTTAATAACTTTTTCAGATATTCAATGCACTTTTTGATATTTGTGTGATGAAAAGCCTTATGTGACTTTAACGCGGCAATAACACAATAACCGGGCATAAGGATTAGCATGGCAACCACATTACAGACAAAAAACATTGTTGCGCTCAGCGCGCTGGCGCTGCTTTCGGCGCTCTCCTTCTCCGCGCAGGCAGATAAGCTGGCGGATATCAAAGCCGCAGGCGTCGTTAAAGTCGCCACCTTTGACGCTAACCCGCCCTTTGGCGCGATCGACCCTAAAACCCACGATATTGTCGGCTACGACGTCGATTTTGCAAAAGCGCTGGCGAAAAGCCTCGGCGTCAAGCTGCAACTGGTTGCCACCAACCCGGCGAACCGTATTCCGCTGCTGCAATCCGGCAAGGTCGACCTGATTGTTGCAGATATCACCATCACCCCGGAGCGGGCGCAGGTGATTGATTTTTCTACTCCCTATTTCGTTACCGGCCAGCAGTTCCTCGTCCCGGCCTCGTCCCCGGATAAGCTGGATGCCTACAGCAAAGCGCGTATCGGCGCGGTGAAAGGCACCACCGGCGAGCAGGCGCTGCATCAGCGCTTCCCGCAATCGCGCGTGCTGGCCTATGACGACATTCCGCTGGCGCTGACCGCGCTGCGTAACGGCAACGTACAGGCGATCACCCAGGACAGCACCATTCTGGCGGGGCTGCTTGCGGGCGCGCCGGACAAAGCGAAATTTAAGATCCTGCCCGATCTGCTGTCGAAAGAGGAGATTGGCGTCGGCGTCAGCAAAGGGGAGAGCGCCCTGCTGAACAAAGTTAACCAAGAGCTGGTGAACCTCGAAAAGAGCGGTGAAGCAGCGAAAATTTACGACACCTGGTTTGGCCCGCAAACTAAAACTCCGGCTCCGCGTAGCTTTACCATAGAAGCGAAATAACGATGTTGGCAGGTCTCTTTTCTCCCTCTGCGGCAGATGCCGCAGGGGCGTTGCCCGTGCAAAAAGGCACGGTAGTGTTTCGCCAGGCGAGCAAACGCTTCGGCGACAATGTGGTGCTGAAAGCGATTGATTTACAGGTTGCGGCGGGAGAAGTGGTGGCGGTGTGCGGCCCTTCCGGCTCCGGGAAATCGACGCTGATCCGCCTGATTAACCAGCTCGAAAACCTCTCCAGCGGCGAGATTTTTGTTGATGGTCAGCCCACCAGCCAGCTCACCGGGCGGAAGTTGCGCGAGTTGCGCCGCCATGTTGGCTTTGTTTTCCAGCAGTTCAACCTCTACGCCCACCTCACTGCGCTTGAGAATATCACCCTCGCGCTGCGCCATATTCACGGCAAAAGCGCCGCCGAAGCGCAGCAGATCGCACTTGCGCTGCTGGCGCGCGTTGGCTTGCAGGAGAAAGCGCAGCACTACCCGGCGCAGCTCTCCGGCGGGCAGCAGCAGCGGGTAGCGATTGCACGCACACTGGCGGCCGATCCGCACATTATCCTGTTTGATGAGCCGACCTCAGCCCTCGATCCGGAGATGATTGGCGAAGTGCTACAGGTGATGAAATCGCTGGCGCACAGCGGTATCACCCTGATTGTGGTCACGCACGAGATGCAGTTTGCGCGCGAGATCGCCGACCGGGTGATTTTTATCGACGGCGGCGAAATTCTTGAGCAGGCCGCGCCCGCTGACTTCTTTACCGCGCCGCAGCATCCGCGCGCGCAGCGTTTTCTGCAAAAGGTGCTTAACCCGCTGCATGCCGATAACAAGGAGCTGTAATGGCACTGCATCTTGACTGGGCGGGCGTGCTCAGCGGCCAGCCCGCAGCGTGGATCCTCTCCGGCTTTCTCACAACCGTATGGGTCACGCTGGTGGGCATGATCCTCGCCACCCTGCTTACCGTGCTGCTGCTGGCGCTGCGTCTGGCGGGCGGGCGCGTGGGGCGAGGCGCGGTGGCAGCATGGGTATCGCTGTTTCGTAACACACCTTTACTGGTGCAACTGCTGTTCTGGTATTTCGCCGCGTGGAACGTTTTGCCGCTGGCGGCTCGCCAGTACGTGAATGACGAGCACGCCTTCAGCATTCTGCCGGGCGATGTCTGGTGGTTTACGCCAGAGTTTCTCTCCTCTGCCTGGGCGCTTGGGCTCTTTACCGCCGCCTTTCTGGTGGAGGAGATCCAGGCCGGGCTGCTCGCCGTGCCGCGCGGTCAGGTGGAGGCGGCGCAGTCGCAGGGCTTCAGCCCGCTTGCGATCTTTCGTTGGGTGCTGTTGCCGCAGGGGTTGCAGAATGCCTGGCAGCCGGTGGTGGGGCAGTATCTCAATCTGATGAAACTCTCCTCGCTGGCGACCGGGATTGGGCTGGGCGAACTCACTTACCAGACGCGGCAGATTGAGAGCTTTAACGCCCACGCGCTGGAAGCCTTTGCCGTGGGTAGCGCGCTCTATCTGCTGCTTGGGTTGCTGATGAGCGTGCTGTTTAACCTGCCGCGCCACTGGCGGGCACTGCGCCACGCCACGGAGGTGCCGCGTGATCGCTAATATCACCGTCATTACTGATAACCTCGACTACTTGCTGTGGGGGAGAGCCGCGCAGGGTGAGCCGGGCGGTGTGCTGCTGTCGCTGTTGATGACTATTGGCGCGGCGGCACTGGCGTTTCCCGGCGGCATTCTGCTGGCGTGCTGCGCCTGGCGTTTTCGCGGCTGGCCGCGCAAGGTGCTGTTTCTGTGGGCGGAGCTGATTCGCGGTATCCCGCTGATTTTCGTTATCTTCTGGCTCTGGTTTTTACTGCCGTGGATAACCGGGGCGGATCTGCCCGGCGCGGTAACGGTTACGCTGGCGCTGGCGTGGTTTACCTCGGCCTCGGTGATGTATTCGACGCTGGCGGCGCTCGGCGCACTCCCGCGCGGGCAGTATGAAGCGGCGCTGAGCAGTGGTTTTTCCAGCGCACAGATCCTGCACCGCGTGTTGTTGCCGCAGGCGTTACGCAACGCGCTACCGTCGTTTATCGGCTTGCTCATCGCGCTGCTGAAAGATACCTCTCTGGCCTTTATTGTTAACGTCCCGGAGCTGACCACCGTCGCCGGGCAGGTGAACAACCGGGTGCAGGTTTACCCGGCGGCGCTGTTTATCTTCACCGGGCTGGTCTACTACCTGCTGTGCAGCGCGCTGGAGTTTGGCGTGAAGCGCTGGCAGCGGCGGATTTCACTGCCGGCCAATTAGCAGCGATACCAGGCCTGCGGCAATCAGTGGCCCGACCGGCACGCCCCGGAACAGGGCCACGCCTAAAACGGTTCCCACCAGCAGCCCCGCAACCAGCGAGGGCTGCGAACTCATCAACGTAACCCCGCGCCCACCCAGCCATGAGACAAACACCCCGACGGCAATCGCCACCAGCGATTTCCAGTTGGCAAAGGAGTGCAGCAGCGTCGAGGGCGGCAGCGATCCGCTGGCAATCGGTGCCATCACGCCAATCGTCAGAATAATAATGCCGACCGTCAGCCCCTGCTTTTCGATCCACGGAAAGAAGGTGTTAAGCGGTGTGACGCGCACAATGATTAGCACCAGGATCGAGACCGCAACGGTGGTGTTATGGCTGACAAAGCCGAGCGCGGCGAGGGCGAGCAGAATAAACAGCGTGGTATCAAACATGCAAAGCGTCCTTACTCTGCGCTCTCGCGCCTGAAATCGACCAGCGCTGGCTGGGCGATGCGCAAATAGTCGTGGGTATTCATGATCACTGATTTTTCCAGCAGCCCGGCGTTGAAGGCGATCTCATCGAAGCGCTGAAACAGCACCGGGTCGGCAACCAGTTCAAGGTCAGGGTGAAAAGAGAAGGGGGGAATGGCACCAAAGACGCAGGCGGTGAGGGTATCGACCTCCGCCGGGCTTGCCAGCGATGCTTTCAGGCCGCCAAAGTGTTGCGCTAAGCGGCTGAGATCGGCCTGCAGGTCGGCGGCCAGGATCGCCAGCACATGTTTTTTCACGCCGTTGCCTTTGATTTTACACACCAGCGCTTTGGCACCCTGGCCGAGGGCGGTACCGCGAATTTCACTCACCGCTTCACACTTGCCGACGGCCTCATGCTCAACCACGCGAAAGCGTGCCTGTTGCTCAGTAAGAAGTTGGAGTAGATGCGCGTGGATATCGCGGCTGGCAATCTCAGACATGTTCGCTCCCGGAAAATGTAAAGAGGTTTACATTACCGCACATCACGGGGGCTGAAAATAAAAATGCCGCCCCGGGGGGCGGCCAAAAAATACAAGCACTACAAACAATTCTTTGTGTGTACGGTTAATGCTTCTGCAAAAGATAGCTGTTTTCAAAACCCGGAACGCTGCCGATGACATCGTAGCCGCTAAAGAAACCGCCTGCGCGCAGCAGGTCGACCGCCGGGCCGACTTCCGGTGAATATTGATGATCGCGATAATCATCGAACACAATAAATCCACCGCTGACCACCGTCGGGCCATACAGCAGGAAGTCGGCGAGAACGTGCTCTTTCAGGTGACCGCCGTCGATATGCAGTAAAATCGTTTTTGGCTCCAGCGCCAGCACACGTTCAATGCTGCGCTCTGAATAGCCGCGTATCAGCGTAATTTCCGGGAAGATATGCTCGTGATAAAAGCCCAGTTCCAGGTGCTGATTAGGAAGCTCCATCGGATCGATGCTAATAATGCGGCGCTTGCGCTCACACATTACATTCATAAACGCGCTGGATTTACCTTTCCAGACGCCAATCTCAATAATGTCGCCCTCTGAGTGGGCGTTATTCACCAGCCAGCAGAGGTAGCCCAGAAGTTTGACCTGGTCATGAAAAGAGAGCTCGCGTCGCGGCATCGCTTTTTCCGGCGGAAGAGTGGCCTGCGCCTGAATAAACTGCTCACCCAGATCGTTCCACACCTGATCGATCTTCCGTGTCATTTCCGGATCTTCTAAAAATACCTTTAAATCTTTGAGCTCGATCATGAACGTAGTCCTGAACAATACAGTTGGCATAGCTGACGAAATTTAATGAGACTACTTTGCCATAAACTTCCTGCGGTTAGAGGCTAAATAACCATGCTTTTAGAGGCTAATTCTCGCTTTTACCGCCAATTTACTCAGCTATTAGCAGCATAATTCCAGACTAAATGGCGATCTCAGGTGGCTTAACTAGACTTAAAGATTCACTTTATCCACATCGGGAGTGTGACTATGGCTAATGTATATCAGTCATGCATTGATGCCTGCTATCAATGCGCCGAAGCCTGCGATCGCTGTGCGGTCTCCTGTTTGCAGGAGCCGCATCTTGAGATGATGAGAGCGTGCATTAAAACGGATATGGAGTGTGCGGCGCTCTGCCGCGTGACGGCGCAGCTATTAAGCCTTGAGAGCGAGCAAGCGAAGCAGGTGTGCCGCATTTGCGCGGATGTCTGCCGCGCCTGTGCCGAAGAGTGCTCGAAGCACCAGCACGATCACTGTCAGCAGTGCGCCGCAGAGTGCCGTCGCTGTGCCGAGGTCTGTATGCAGATGACCGCTTAAGAGCGCCTTGCGGGCAATATGGAACGGGAGGGTGGCATCAGCAACGCGCCACGCCCTACGCCCCGTGGCGTTGAAGCCTCTCGTTCACCTTGAATAGATTGTGGTAGAACTCGCCCTCTTTTTTAATTTCCGCCAGACGTTCACTGACCATCTGCCTGAAGGAGTCCCCCTGATGATTGCGCAGATCCGGGTTAGCCCCCTTATCCAGCAGAAGAGCGATCTTGTCGAACTCGGCGCCAAAAAACGCCTCGGCCAGCAGTGTGTTGCCCAGCGAGTCGCGGCTGTTTATATCCGCACCGCGTGCCAGCAGTAGCGCCAGCGTGGCGTTGTTTTTCGCCCTGATGGTCGAGAAGATAAGCGGCTCAGCGTAACGCTTATCGCGGGCGTTTGCATCGAGGCCGCCGTCAAGCATCGCTTTCAGCCAGATATCCTTATCGCCCATCGCCACCATTTCGGCGGGGCTCCAGGATTTATCCGGCTGCGGCTGCAACGGGTCTGCCCCCAGGCGCACCAAATCCGTGACGATCTGCAACCGCTCAGGCGGGTTGCCATTATAGAAAGACTCATTGAGGGCAAAAAAGAGGATCGTCAGATCCTCTTTTCCCGGTGTGCTGAGGTCCGTCTTTTTTGCCAGACGCAGAGTGGTGTAGCGATCTCCCGCCTGAATCGCCTTCGCCAGCACCAGCTGCGCGCCGGAAAAGTGCTTTTCAGGCTCGATCTTTTTCAGGCTCTTGCAGCCTGGCAGCAGCATACACAGCAGAGTGAGCAGGAGCGTGGAGATAAACTTTTTCATGGCGTTTTTCTTTGCGAACCGGGTTCGGCTCCTAAGAGTGTTTTTTGGGCTGTAACCGTGCGACGGCCTGTGCGTAAACCGTCTTCGCGGCACCCACCGATTCCTGTTCACACTTAATAAGGTGCGCCAAAAGATTCCCCCTGCACAGGGTGCGCCCCGCGCGAAGCAGCGCTTGTGCCGCGTTGCCTATTGCGGCATGGACGGCGTCGTTGTCGTCTGAGTGGGAAATTGTCACGCTCTGTTCCTCGGGATGCTAATCCAGTTGGTGGCTTATCTGTGCGCCGGTGTTTATGGTGCGTAGCCACTGGTCGCCTCGCCTGAGGCACAAAAAAATGTATCAGGGCAGAGCTTTTAAAAGTTTTTCACGCAGCGCGCTAACCCGGGTTGCCAGGTCAGATAACTCTGCAAACGGTGTGTCCATTACCGAGATCATATCGGCGGGCACACCGGCGGCATCGATCTTTAACTGCTGCCCCTGTTCGGTCAGGGTGATGAGCACCCGCCGCTCGTCGCCTTGCGTATCGCGCTTTCTGGCGACCAGACCGGAGGCTTCAAGCCTTTTCAGCAGCTGGCTCAGCGTACCGGAGTCCAGCTGGACGCGCGCGCCCACTTCCGACACCGTCACGTTATCTTTTTCCCACAGCGCCAGCAGCACCAGGTACTGCGGGTAGGTCAGCCCGAGCGGTTTCAGCCGTGACTGGTAAAGCCGGGTCATCGCCAGCGAGGCGGAGTAGAGCGCGAAGCAGAGAAACTGATCCACCGTCACCGGCGCATCGCCAGGAGCCGGCACGTCATTACTCTTATCGCTATCGTTATTTGCGTCGATACACATAAGCAATTTGGGCCTGTTGGAAAGATAGAATTCTCTCTCTTAATAGCGGCAATCTATTCAGGGAGGCCGGTACGTTCACGTTTGGGTTAAAGAGACGCAGGAGAAGAGGAAAAAACGGCCTGCGCGTCGGTTGTCTGGGCGAAGTATTGAGTCTAATTATGTTGACGTCAACCTAATTAAGGCTGATGTATGAATCTCGGGCAAAACCGCGCCGCCTTTACGCTCTCTTAAAGCGGCGCGCTGTGACAGGTTACAGGCGGAAGGTGTCGACCATCCCGCGCAGCGCGTGCGCCTGGGCAGAGAGCGACTGCGATGCGCTGGAGGACTCCTCTACCAGCGCGGCGTTGTTCTGCGTCACGCCGTCCATCTGGCTGACCGCCAGGCTGACCTGGCTGATACCCTGCATCTGCTCGGAGGAGGAGAGGGAGAGATTATCCATAGCGTCTGCCAGATCGCCGACCATGCCCACCACTTTCAGGATGTTGTCGCCGGTGTCAGCCGCTTCAGCCACGCCATCTTCCACCTGCGCAACCGCCTGTTCGATCAACGTTTTGATATCCAGTGCCGCACTGGCACTGCGCTGTGCCAGCGTTCTCACTTCGCCAGCGACCACGGCAAACCCGCGCCCCTGGTCACCGGCGCGGGCCGCTTCGACTGCGGCGTTCAGCGCCAGGATGTTGGTCTGGAAGGCGATGCCTTCGATCACGCTGGTGATCTCGCGCACTTTTACCGCGCTCTGGGAGATGGCGTTCATGGTCTGCGACATACGCCCAAGCTCCTCGCCGCCGGTGCGGGCAAGGGTAGCGGTGGTACGGGCAGTATCTGCGGTCTGGCGCGCGCCGTCGGCATTGCTTTTTACCGTGGCGGTCAGCTGCTCCATGCTGGCAGCCGTCTCCTGCAAGGCAGCGGCCTGCTGCTCAGTACGGGAGGAGAGTTCAGTATTGCCCTGTGAGATCTCATCGGCCGCCGAGGCCACCGAGACGGAGGCATCGCGGATATCAGAGACCAGGCTGCGCAGATTGGACTGCATACCGGCAAGAGAAGCCAGCAGGCTGCTGGTATCGTTGCGACGCAGTGCTACCGGCGAGCTGAGATCGCCCCCGGCAATTGCCGCCGCAAGGGTCTGCGCCTGGGCGGGTTCGCCGCCGAGCTGGCGCATCAGCACGCGCACCGTAATCATACAGGTTGCCACCGCCAGTAAGATCGACAGCACTGCCAGCCCCATCAGGATCAGCGCCGTGCGGGAGATATTTTCACCGTTCTCAGCCAGCGTATCGCGGCTTAATTTCATCTGCACATCCGTCAGCGCGTTAAGGGCATCCAGCAGCGCTTTTTGCGCCGGTCGGGCGGTGTTCATCAGGTAGGTGGTGGTCTCCTCCTGACGGTTCGACAGCCCCAGTTTTCCCGCTTCCATCAGCGTCGACAGGGCCGCAGGCTCTGCGGCAACAATGCGTGAAAGCGCCGCTTTGCCTTCGTCGGAGACATTTGAGGCCATGCTCTGTTCCAGCAATTCACGATTGTGGATATAGAGTTCGCGCTGATCGTTCAGTCGCTTCCACTCCGGCTGCATCTGCACCGGATCTGTCAGCAGGGCAAGGTTACGCACGGCGATAGCCATATCACGCACGTTGCTGCGCATATCCAGCACCAGGTCATAGCGCTTCATCTTAGAATTTACGGTGTCGTTCATGCTGTCGCGCGCCTGCCACAGACCGTGCAGGGCGGTCGCGGCACAAATGATAAATAACAGAATAAGCAGGCCAAAACCCACGCTCAGACGGGTAGAAATTTTCATTAGTTTTCTCATCATATTTATGGTGTGGAGCACTATCGGCAAGAGGACGAGAAACCATTAGGGTTGAAATCAATCAAAATGTGTTCAATTGTGTCGTGCGTTAGTTAATTGCGGATTTTGCAAATATGGAGGGCGGTTAAATAAGCTAAGTTACTGCGTAGGCAGGCAGGGAAGTAGCCGGTTATTTTCATTTAACTGGCTGATTTAGATGTTAATTTTAAGCGTTCCTAACAAAAGACCGAAGTGATAGGGGGTAGCGATTTGCCAGAAGAAGACGTTGCTAATAGCAGCTTGTGTTAATTAATGGAGAGCAGAGCAACCAACAAACAAAAGGAGAAGAGGATGCAAATCAAGTTTTGGGTGTTGCTACTCGCGGTGCTTGTGACATTGACATCGACTGCAGCAAATGGGAGTTTGGTTTTTACTAAATGAAAGCAACCCCCTTAAGTTACCTGGCCATAATACAAGCGTTCTCCCGTGAACCATTCAGCGGCAAGGCTACGATCATCGAGCAAAACGGAAGCACCATTTTCAGAACGACCTTCAGTTATGAAGCCTCGATAATAGTAGTGGCCGTAATGAGGTTTGAACATGCATTAATTAAAGCTTGCGCACAAGCTTTCTGCTAAGTCGTCTACTCATGAATAATTCACTTTTTAGCTGCTCGAAAGGGGTCATGTTCTGCCCCAACATAAGAGCGCTCTATCCTAAGTTGCTCAGTTTATCGTTAAGTCTGCACTTTAATGCACCGCAATCGGCTTGCGAGAATTTATATCCGCTCCTCGCTCTAAGCCGACAAAGGTAAATCCTGCTAAAGCTCGTTCATTTTTGGAAAAAGCCGCCCGGAGGCGGCTTGCCATTATTTCCGTGGTTTACCAGCATCCGAGCGCTTTTCCCGAACTCGACCATCATTGTTACGATCGCGGGGCTGTGTACCACCGCCGGGTTTAGGAACAACTACGCCTGGATTAAGTGGTCTTCTGTCAGCCATATTTGCGTTTCCTAAAAGAATGGCAAAGTTGCCGTCTCTCTTGATACGCCTGGTACCGTGACCTTTCAATCCTTATGGGATGATCCGTTGCGCAGCATCAACTTTTCACTTATTCAACTCAAGGCGAACATTGCGCCTATGACCCTTCTCTGGGCTGAGAGCATAAGTTGTTTGCCTCATGCAATTCCGATGAATATGCTTTAGGAACTTTTATATTAAAAGCTTCTGGAAAAAGAAGAGGTTATTTATGCGGGAAATAGTTGTGGTGCCATATGATGAAAAATGGCCTGAGCTGTTTAATGCTGAAAGTTTTCTGATAAAGAGACTGCTGGGTGAGGTGGCTAAGGATATTCATCATATTGGCAGTACGTCAGTGCCTGGCCTCTCAGCAAAGCCCGTGATTGATGTCCTGGTGGAAGTTTCAGATATCAATGAATTGGATCAATGTACCCCTGCAATGGTCAACGCCGGATACGTTGCTCGCGGTGAAAACGGTATTGCGGGACGTCGGTACTTCATAAAAGAGGGTAATCAGCGTAGCCATCAAGTGCATGCGTTTTCAGTAGGGGATAGACAGGTACTTAGGCATCTTGCTTTTCGTGATTACCTGAGAAAACACACTGATATTGCAATGGCTTACGCTGAGGTAAAGCGTACAGCACAATTGCTATATAAGAACGATGCACAGGGTTATAGCGCATTCAAAACTCCCTTTATAGAGCATCATCTGCAACTTGCGTTGAATGGCTTGAACGATAGATGTTGAGTTTGTCACTGCGATCTATTTTTAAATACAATGCATTGCTCCGCATGCAGCAGCTGGGTTGGATGTGATTGTTTTAACTGGGGTCAGAGATTGAACGGTCTGTTTTGTGCCAGAAATGGAACTGTTGTATGTCAAAAATGGGCGCAGGTCGCATCAGCACATCATTTCTATAAGTCTATTCCTTCATCTGCAACATAAATCACCTCTTTCACTTCATTTGGCAATGACTCATATTTCAACGGTGTTTTTGGTTTAGCAATTAATTTATATCCACCTTGTTTATAATCGTAACTGAACACGCCTTTTCTTGACATCTCAACAAATGAACGTAGATAGCCAACACGTTGCTGCTCATTTGAAAATGCAGGCAGATTGGCTTCTATAACATAGACCTCCGACATGGGGGCCAGCGAGTAAACATAATCAAGGATAAAATTATAGTCCTCGACAGAGGCTTTGATCCTTTCAGGAACCGGCCCCTGGCCTGCTGTTGCAAAATGCGCCAGGTACCCATCCGGGCTGGATAAAAACCAGTCCAGATCATTTTCTAAAAAGCCATCGTCCATTTCCGTCATTCTTTAATACCCAATATCTTTGAACGTTTCTCACAACGTAAAATTACACCGCTATTTCCTAATCCGATACGATGACCTATCCCCGTTTGATCAGCCATGCCAGTGTTACTCCTGCATTTTATGCACAATAGTTTAAAATCCCCGGTTTAATTCCAAAACCCCCATATCAACAAGTAAGATTTTGATATTGTTAGACATTTTTTTGGTGCTTAAACATGAGGAAACCAGCCAGTGGAAGCTATTTAACTGGCTGATTTGTATGCGAGATATACCTTAATTTGCATTTTGCTTATGGAAAAGTTCACGGAATACCGGGTAGATATCATCCTGGTCGCGAATATGCTGGATGGCGAAATTATCAAACATCGTTTGCAGATGTTCATACTCGCGCCAGAGCGTCTGGTGCGCCCGACGGGTGATCTCGATATAGCTGTAGTAACGCACCACCGGCAGGATCTTCTTCGCCAGAATTTCATGACACAGCGGTGAGTCATCCGCCCAGTTATCACCATCGGAGGCCTGCGCAGCGTAGATATTCCACTGCCCAGGGTCGTAGCGCTCCTTCACCACTTCATCCATCAGTTTCAGGGCGCTGGAGACAATAGTGCCGCCCGTCTCCTGCGAGTAGAAGAACTCATGTTCATCCACCTCTTTCGCCTGCGTGTGGTGGCGGATATAGACCACTTCAACGTTTTTATAGGTCCGGCTCAGGAAGAGATAGAGCAGGATATAGAAGCGTTTGGCCATATCTTTGGTGGCCTGATCCATCGAGCCGGAAACATCCATCAGGCAGAACATCACCGCCTGGCTGGAGGGCTCCGGGCGTTTTTCGTAGTTTTTGTAGCGTAAGTCGAAGGTGTCGATAAAGGGTACGCGCTCGATTTTTGCCCGTAGCTCGGCAATCTCTTTGCGCAGACGCTCCTCCTCCAGCAGTTGCGCTGGCTCGCTTTTGGCGACGGTCTCCAGATTGCTCTCCAGCTCGCGCAATTCGCGGCGCTTGCCGGCAGTCATTGCCGTGCGGCGAGCAAGGGAGTTTTGCAGGGATCGCACAACGCTGATGTTTGCCGGTACACCGTTGGCGGTATACCCGGCGCGGTGCGTTTTGTACTCGTTCATCTGACGCTGCTGGTTTTTTTGCAGGTTCGGCAGGGCGAGATCTTCAAACAGCAGATCGAGATACTCATCTTTCGAGATCTGAAAAACAAACTCATCCTGGCCTTCACCATCCTGGCTGGCGTCGCCCTGGCCGCTGCCTCCGCCACCACCGCCGCCCTGCGGACGTTCGATGCGATCGTTGGGCACAAAATGGTCGTTCCCCGGGTGAACGCGATGGCGTAAGCCGCCGCGCCCCTGGTGGAACATCGGTTCGCTAATATCTTCCGTCGGGATTGAGACAGACTCGCCGCTCTCGACATCCGTGACCGATCGTTTGTTGATCGCCCCGGAAATGGACTGCTTTATTTGCGCTTTGTAACGGCGTAAGAAGCGCTGGCGGTTCACCGCGCTCTTGTTTTTGCCGTTCAGACGCCGGTCAATGAACCAGGTCATAGTTCCCTCCCGCTGCGTATGCCAACTTTGCAACAGACCGCGCACGGGGCGCGGCCGGGGTGGTGCTGTTATGAGGATTTACGAACCCGCAGATACCATTCGCACAGCAGGCGCACCTGCTTGCGGGTATAACCTTTCTCCATCATGCGGTCGACAAAGTCATCATGTTTTTTCTGCTCGTCGGTCGAGGTTTTGGCGTTAAAGGAGATGACCGGCAGCAACTCTTCGGTATTAGAGAACATTTTCTTCTCGATAACCGTGCGCAGTTTTTCGTAACTGGTCCAGTTCGGGTTGCGGCCGCTATTATTGGCGCGGGCGCGCAGCACGAAGTTGACGATCTCGTTACGGAAATCTTTCGGGTTACTGATCCCGGCCGGTTTCTCAATCTTCTCTAGCTCCGCATTAAGGGACTCACGGTCAAACAGCTGTCCGGTATCGGGATCGCGGTACTCCTGATCCTGAATCCAGAAATCGGCATAGGTGACATAACGGTCGAAAATGTTCTGCCCATACTCCGAGTAGGATTCGAGATAAGCGGTCTGGATCTCTTTCCCGATAAACTCGGCGTATTTCGGGATCAGGTAGCCTTTGAGGAACTCGAGATAGCGCTCGGCCTGCTCCTGCGGGAACTGTTCGCGCTCAATCTGCTGCTCCAGCACATAGAAGAGATGCACCGGGTTGGCCGCCACTTCCACATGGTCGAAGTTGAACACCCGCGAGAGGATCTTAAAGGCGAAACGCGTTGAAAGGCCGTTCATCCCTTCATCGACACCGGCGTAATCACGGTACTCCTGATAGGATTTCGCTTTCGGATCGGTATCTTTCAAACTCTCGCCGTCATAGACGCGCATTTTGGAGTAGATGCTGGAGTTTTCCGGCTCTTTCAGGCGCGAGAGAATAGAGAAGCGCGCCAGCGTTTCAAGCGTCCCCGGCGCACACGGCGCATGGGAAAGCTCAGAGTGGTTGAGCAGCTTTTCGTAAATCTTCATCTCTTCCGAGATGCGCAGGCAGTAAGGCACCTTGACGATGTAAACACGGTCGAGGAACGCCTCGTTGTTTTTGTTGTTACGGAACTGCACCCACTCCGATTCGTTGGAGTGAGCAAGAATGATGCCGTTAAACGGCAGGGCGGAGATCCCTTCGGTGCCGTTGTAGTTCCCCTCCTGGGTGGCGGTCAATAGCGGGTGCAGCACCTTGATCGGCGCTTTAAACATCTCTACGAACTCCATCACCCCCTGGTTGGCGCGGCAGAGCGCGCCGGAGTAACCGTAGGCGTCCGGGTCGTTTTGCGCGTGGTTTTCCAGTTTACGAATGTCGACTTTACCCACCAGCGCGGAGATATCCTGGTTGTTCTCATCGCCCGGTTCGGTTTTGGCGATGGCGATCTGCTCCAGAATCGACGGCCACACTTTGACGACGCGGAATTTACTGATATCGCCGCCAAACTCATGCAGCCGTTTTGCCGCCCACGGCGACATAATGGTGCCGAGATAGCGGCGCGGCACGCTGTACTCTTTTTCGAGGATCTGCGCATCTTCCTGCGGGTTAAACAGGCACAGGGGATGGTCGTTGACCGGGCTGCGCTCGCCGTTGGCGCTCAGCACGTAGATTGGCACGCGCTGCATTAAGGATTTCAGGCGTTCAGCCAGCGAGGATTTACCGCCCCCGACCGGGCCGAGCAGATAGAGGATCTGTTTCTTCTCCTCAAGCCCCTGCGCGGCGTGCTTGAGGTAGGAGACAATCTGCTCGATAGCTTCTTCCATACCATAGAACTCTTCAAACGCCGGGTAGCGTCCGATAACCCGGTTCGAAAAGAGACGGGAAAGCCGTGGCTCCTGAGCGGTGTCAACCATCACGGGCTCACCAATGGCCATCAATAGCCGTTCTGCCGCGTTAGCATAGGCACTGCGATCTTGCTTACAGATGGCAAGAAACTCCTGCAGTGTGAACTCTTCGTCCTTGGCAGCTTCATAGCGCTGGCGATAGTGATCGAATATATTCATGGCATGCCGTCCTTTCGTTTTTTAGCACAGGTTAAGAGCCGTTCGTATGAGTAATGGAGGCTCCCGGAAGCGTTAGCTGAACGACGCTTTTAGTCACCGAGCAACCCTTGTGCCAGGTTGCATGCCAACAACTGAGCGCGGATCAGGTAAATCATCTTCTTAATTTAAGCGTAGAAGGCTTTGCAAATCTTGCATGCGCCCCAAAACCAATTTCAATGGCATATCAATAACTCATCCTAAAAATCCTGTTTTTGTCATAAGCCGCAGCCAGCGCTTTCATCGTTGTTTCATAACGCTGTAATGGGAGTGTCATAACTCCGCTTCAGAGTAGAAAGTTAATTTTTTGTAATCTTCAGACAAAAAGAGTTGGGCGGGGTGCGCGGGGCGACTACACTTCATCCGCCAATTATTTGACGAACAGGAAAGAAAGGACTGTGACCAAATTCAAACTCCTGGCACTGGGCGTAGTGACGGCGATCTCTGCCTGCGCGGCCAATGCAGAAAGCAATTTTTCTCTCGGTGCGGGTGTGGGCGTGATGGAGTCTCCTTATAAGGAGTACGACACGCGCGTAACGCCGCTTCCGGTTGTGACTTATGAGAGCGATGACTTCTGGTTCCGCGGCATCGGCGGCGGCTACTACTTATGGAATGACGAAGCGGACAAACTGTCGGTGATGGCTTTCTATTCACCCTGGCAGTTCAAGCCGAAAGATAGCGACAACATTCAGCTGCGCCAGCTCGATCGCCGCAAATCGACGGCAATGGCCGGTTTAAGCTATATCCATAACACGCAGTATGGCTTCCTGCGCACCACCCTTGCCGGTGACGTGCTGGATAACAGCAATGGCGTGGTGTGGGATCTGGCCTGGCTCTACAACTACACCAACGGCGGTCTGACCGTGACGCCGGGTATCGGCGTCGAGTGGAGCAGCGATAACCAGAACGAATACTACTACGGCGTATCGCGTTCAGAATCGCGCCGCAGCGGGCTGTCGAGCTACGATCCGGACAGCAGCTGGGATCCGTACCTCGAGCTGACCGTCAGCTATCGTTTTGCCGACAACTGGAGCATTTACGGCACCGGCCGCTACTCGCACCTCTCTGATGAGATCAAAGACAGCCCGATGGTGGATAAATCCTGGTCCGGCCTGCTCTCAACGGGGGTGACCTACCGCTTCTGATTGTGCACGTCTACAGTGCATGTTGTGCAATCCAACAGGGCCTATGGCCCTGTTTTGTTTTATGGTGGTGCGTTCAACCGAGGAGGAGAAGATGGCAGAGAAAACGGTACGGCTCGGCGGCAAGGTTCTACCCGCTATCGGGCAGGGCACATGGTATATGGGTGAAAACGCCCACGCCCGGCAGCAGGAGGTTTCTGCACTACGCGCGGGCATCGATCTTGGCCTGACGCTTATCGACACCGCGGAGATGTACGCCGATGGCGCGGCAGAAGAGGTGGTTGGCGAAGCGTTGCAGGGCGGCCTGCGCGATAAGGTGTTTCTGGTATCGAAAGTCTATCCGTGGAACGCGGGAGGTGAGAAGGCGATTGCCGCTTGCGAAGCGAGCCTGCGACGGCTGAAAACCGACGCGCTCGATCTCTATCTGCTGCACTGGCGCGGGAACTATTCGCTGGCGGAAACCGTTGAGGTGATGGAGAAACTTATCCAGCAGGGGAAAATTCGCCGCTGGGGTGTCTCCAATCTCGATTACAGCGATATGCAGGAGCTGATGCAGGTGAGCGGCGGTGATGCCTGCGCCACCAATCAGGTGCTCTATCACCTGGCTTCGCGCGGCATTGAATACGATCTGCTGCCGTGGTGTCAGCAGCAGGCGATGCCGGTAATGGCCTACTGCCCGCTGGCGCAGGCCGGTCGGCTGCGCGACGGTCTGATGGAAAACAGCGTGGTGCAGCAGATTGCCGAAGCGCATCGCGCCAGCGCGGCGCAAATCTTACTGGCGTGGGTTATTCATCATCAGGGCGTGATGGCGATTCCGAAAGCATCGAGCATTAAGCATGTGGAAGAGAATGCCGCAGCGCTCGCTATTGTGCTCAGTGAAGAGGAAATGCAACAGCTGGACGCGGCGTTTCCGGCACCGAAGGGCAAAACCGCGCTTGATGTGGTGTAAGGCAGGCAATTCCCTCTCCCGACGGGAGAGGGGAGGCAGGGCGATCAGCGTTTAACGACGCGGATGGTCTGCGCGAGGCGGGAGGGCTTCTCTTCGCTCGCTTTCTGCGCCACGGTCGCATTGACCGACTCGACGCAGACGAAAGTTTTGTAGCCATCATCCGGCATGTCGGCCATGCTGACAGAGAGCGCCGGGCCCGGGTTCCAGGCAACGACGTTGGCATTGTGGTGATGGGTCACTTCAATCGCGCGGTTCAGCTTCGCATCATGGATCAGGCTACATCCTTCGGCGTTGAGGTAGACGCGGTCGACGCGATCCGGAAAGGTCTGCACGCCGTCGGTCAGCACATCCTCTTTGGCGTCGTTCACTTTATCGATAAAGCGATCGCCCAGGCCGCTTACTTTAACGTCCGCAATATCGCCAACGTTGAAGTAGGTGTGCAGCGCAGAGGTGGTTTCAAACTCACCGTGCGCTTCCAGCTCCATTTCGCAGGTTGCTGCCAGTTTGAAGCGGGCGAAGAGGGTGAAGTCGTGCGGCCAGTGCTGGCGCGACGCGTCGCTGCTTTGCAGTTCGAAGGTCAGCACTACGCTGCTCTCATCTTCGTTATGCGCCTGCAACGCCCACGGCAGGTTGCGGGCAAAACCGTGCGCCGGCAGACCCTGCTCCTTCGCCGGGCCGAACCACGGCCAGCAAATCGGCACACCGCCACGGATCGCCACACCCTCTTTAAACGGCGTATTGCCGCTCAGCCACAGCACCTCTTCTTCACCCTGCGGTTTCCAGCACAGCAGGTGCGCGCCCTGGTAAGCAAACGCGGCTTTGACCTGCGGATGATCGACAACCAGCACGTCGAGTTCATCCAGCGTGCGGCGCGAGAGCGTCGGCGTGATTTGTTCGACTACCGGAAGTGCAAAAATTTTATTAATCATTAACGCAATCCTCTGTCTTCAAAACAAAAAAAGAGCGACCGAAGTCGCCCTTTCAGAAAGCTTACCATCTCAACTTATTTGGAGATGTGAGCGATCAGATCCAGAACTTTGTTAGAGTAGCCGGTTTCGTTGTCGTACCAGGAGACCAGTTTCACGAAGTTGTCGTTCAGTGCGATACCTGCTTTAGCATCGAACACGGAAGTGCAAACTTCGCCGTTGAAATCGGTAGAAACAACGTCGTCTTCGGTGTAACCCAGAACGCCTTTCATTTCGCCTTCAGAAGCGGCTTTGATGGCTTTCTTGATCTCTTCGTAGGACGCTGCTTTTTCCAGACGAACGGTCAGGTCAACAACAGATACGTTCGGAGTCGGAACGCGGAACGCCATACCGGTCAGTTTGCCGTTCAGTTCCGGCAGAACTTTACCTACTGCTTTAGCAGCGCCGGTAGAGGACGGGATGATGTTCTGAGCTGCGCCGCGGCCGCCGCGCCAGTCTTTGTGAGACGGGCCATCAACGGTTTTCTGAGTTGCGGTGGTCGCGTGAACGGTGGTCATCAGACCTTCGATGATGCCGAAGTTGTCGTTGATAACTTTCGCCAGCGGAGCCAGGCAGTTGGTGGTGCAGGAAGCGTTGGAAACGATGTCCTGGCCTGCATATTTCTCGAAGTTAGCGCCACGCACGAACATCGGGGTGTTGTCTTTGGACGGACCGGTCAGAACAACTTTTTTCGCGCCGGCAGTGATGTGCTTACGAGCAGTTTCGTCGGTCAGGAAGATACCGGTAGCTTCAGCAACAACGTCAACGCCGATTTCGTTCCACTTCAGGTTAGCCGGGTCTTTCTCAGCAGTAACACGGATGGTTTTGCCGTTAACAACCAGGTGGCCGTCTTTCACTTCAACGGTGCCGTTGAAACGACCGTGAGTGGAGTCGTACTTCAGCATGTACGCCATGTAATCCGCATCTAACAGATCGTTGATACCAACGATTTCGATGTCAGAACGCTCTTGAGCAGCACGGAAAACAATGCGACCGATACGGCCAAAACCGTTGATACCTACTTTGATAGTCATATATTCCACCAGCTATTTGTTAGTGAATAAAAGGTTGGCTGTAAAATTACAAAAACCTTACGCAGCGTCAAGCGGAATCGTGTCAATCATTGCGACAAATCAATCATCCGCATGTCCGTGGTCAGACTGATTAATCTCACTTTCCCTTTGAGCATCTTCCCCATATGGGGTGCCGCCCAAGATTTTAAAGGTCACTAAAGATAAAAGTGTGAGACTCATCACAATTCCCTGGCTGCTTTATCGCAACTGCTAAGTTTAGAACAAAAGTCGAGCCCTGAGTGTTAATGTTTTGTTAGAATCAGGCTGATAAGTTGTCGAATCATGACCGCGAGATGTAAACAAATGGCGAATAATTCTTCCCAGGACGATCTGAAAAACGATCTGACCGAAATGCAGTTCTACGTAACGCAAAATCATGGCACCGAGCCGCCGTTTAGCGGACGCCTGCTGCACAACAAGCGCGATGGCGTTTACCACTGCCTGGTGTGCGATGCCGCGCTCTTCAGCGCCGAGACCAAGTATGATTCTGGCTGCGGCTGGCCGAGCTTCTACGAGCCGGTGAGCGAAGAGGCGATTCGTTATATCAATGATTACTCCCACGGCATGCAGCGGGTGGAAATCCGCTGCGGTAAGTGCGATGCGCATCTGGGGCACGTTTTCCCGGACGGCCCGCAGCCAACCGGCGAGCGTTATTGCGTCAACTCCGCGTCGCTGAGCTTCACCGATGAAGAGAATGGCGACCAGACCCGCGGTTGAAAAATCGATTCAGCGATTATTCCAGAGAGCAGAGTAAGATGAATATTGATGAGATCGTGAGCAACATGACGCCGGAGATCTACCAGCGTCTGGCAACGGCAGTTGAGCTGGGAAAATGGCCCGACGGCGTGGCGCTGACGCCGGAGCAGAAAGAGAACAGTCTGCAACTGGTGATGTTATGGCAGGCGCGCAATAACGTGCAGGCGCAGCATATGACCATCGATACCAACGGACAAATGGTGATGAAGAGCAAACAGCAGCTGAAAGAGGAGTTTGGCATCACGCCCAAACCGATCGCCACCTTCAAATCCTGACGATCTGCCGGATGGCGGCGTAAACGCCTTATCCGGCCTACGGGTTCGCACGCTTTTGCAGGCCTGATAAGTGCAACGCCATCAGGCAGGTTTTGGGCTCCGAAGCGGATTGCCGGATGGCGGCGTAAACGCCTTATCCGGCCTACGGAGTGCCACGCTTTTGTAGGCCTGATAAGGCGCAGCCGCCATCAGGCAGCGCGCGGAAATCAGCAACGCTTATCCCTGCGTCTCCAACCAGTCCGCCAGCGTATAGAGCGTTGCGCCACCGCTTGCCATCGCCATAAACGCCTGCGCGCTGTCGTCGGCATGCAGGTTTACGCCGCGGCAGCCGTCGGTGATCACATTCACCTCATACCCAAGCTGTAGCGCATCCTGCACCGTAAACTTCACGCAATAATCGGTGGCTAAACCCATTACCACCAGTTCGCGAATGCCATGCGCCTGCAACCAATCGTGAAGCCCCGTCTGCTGACGGTGGCCGTTATCGAAAAAGGCGCTGTAGCTGTCGATACGCGGATTTTCCCCTTTGTGGAACACCGCATCGATGGCCTGCCGATCGAGCAGCGGATGCAGCGCCGCGCCCTCGCTCCCTTGCACACAGTGATCGGGCCAGAAAGTCTGCGCCAGCCCCTCCAGCTCGCCGGTGACAAACGGCTCAACGCCGTGCTGGCTGGCGAAACTGCCGTGATTCGCCGGATGCCAGTCCATACTGGTCAGCACCGGCTCGCCGCGGCTTTTAAACCACGGGATCAGGGTGTTTGCCACATCCACGGTGCTGTCGCCGCCCGCGACGGCCAGCGCGCCACCGGCACAAAAATCGTTTTGCAGATCGACCAACAGCAGAGCGCGTGCTTTCATCGTCAACTCCTTACTCGTCCGGCGTCAGTTCACCGCGCAGGTTTTGCGTCATCGCGGTGCGGATCGCATTCGCGTCCAGATCCTGACTTAACAGATAGTGCAGTTTAGTCAGCGTCGCCTCGACCGTCATATCCGCGCCGCCAATCACGCCTGCATGGGCGAGGGCGTTACCGGTAGCATAACCGCCCATATTGACCTTACCGGACATGCACTGGGTCAGGTTGACGACCACGATGCCGCGCTCGCTCGCTTCCTGCAGTGCCTTAAGAAACTCGCGGTTTTGCGGCGCATTGCCGACGCCATAGGAGCGCAGGATCAGCGCTTTTACCGGCTGCAGCAGGAAGTTACGCACCACATCGGCAGAAATACCCGGGTAGATAGTGACCACGCCAATCGGTTGCGGGGTGATCGGATGAACGATCAGTTCGCCCACGGTGCTCGGCGCGGGCGGCGTGCCGAGACGGCGAATATGAATACCCGCTTCCAGCAACGGCGAGAGATTCGGTGAGGCAAAAGCATCAAAACCATCCGCGTGGGCTTTAGTGGTGCGGTTGCCACGATAGAGACGGTTGTTGAAAAAGAGGGTCACTTCGTTAATCGGGAAATTCGCCGCTACATAGAGCGCGTTAAGCAGGTTGATCTGCCCGTCGGAGCGCAGCTCCGCCAGCGGAATTTGTGACCCTGTCACAATAACCGGCTTGCCGAGGTTTTCCAGCATAAACGACAGCGCGGACGCGGTGTAGGCCATGGTGTCGGTGCCGTGCAGGATCACGAAACCGTCATACTCGTCGTAGTGCGTTTTCACATCATCCGCAATATGCTGCCAGTCTTCCGGCGTCATATCGGAGGAGTCCATCAGCGGGGCATATTCGTGGATGGTGAAGTCGGGCATCTCCGGGCGATGGAACTCAGGCATCAGCGCCAGCTGGCGTTGCAGATGACCGGAAACCGGCACATAGCCATGCTCTGAACGCTGCATGCCGATGGTGCCGCCCGTGTAGGCTACGTAAATGGATTTTTTTTGCATGGTAAGTAGGTTCTGACTGAATCAAAAAAATCCCCTCCGGCGGAGGGGATGCGTAAGGAAAAATTAGCGAACGGTGGCGCAGTTCAGGCACAGCGCATAACGGTTCTGCGGATCGTTAAACACCGCCAGTTTATCCGTTTCGGCTTTCACTTCCTGCGCTGCGCTGGCCAGCGGAGCCGGCAGATAAGCCTGCAACGCCTGCGGCAGCATCGCGCGCACCGAGCCGGTCATGCTGTCCACCACGCGATCCAGTAAGCCTGGCTCCTCTTCGTAGTAATCAACATGCCACTGTTTCAGCTTCGCCAGCTCTGCGGCTTTAGCAATCGCGTCATCAAAGTCGCCCAGCGCATCGACCAGACCGTTGTTTTTCGCATCCTGACCGGTCCAGACGTGGCCCTGTGCGATTTTATCTACCTGCTCCGGCGTGCTGTTGCGCGACTTCGCCACCAGCGTGATAAAGCGCTTATAGCCATTCTCAATGCTCAACTGCATCATCTGCTGAACTTCATCAGGCAGCGCTTTGGTCATGCTCACATCCGCCAGCGGCGAAGTGGCAACGCCATCCGTATGCACACCGATGCTGTCGAGGCTGTTCTCCAGCGTATTGATCACGCCGAAGATGCCGATAGAGCCGGTCAGGGTGCTTGGGTTGGCAACAATGTAGTTGGCTGGTGTTGAGATCCAGTACCCGCCAGACGCTGCCATGCCGCCCATCGAAACGACAACTGGTTTGCCTGCCGCACGGGCAGCGGCCAGTTCAGCGCGGATCACCTCGGAGGCGCTAACGCTGCCGCCCGGGCTGTTGACACGCAGGACGATCGCTTTGACCTTATCATCCAGACGCGCATCGCGGATCTGCGCCGCGGTGGTATCACCGCCCACGTTCCCCGGCGTCTCTTCGCCATCCATAATTGCGCCGTTGGCGAAGATCACCGCCACGGTACCGCCTACATCGGCCGGTGTTTTGGTTTGATAGTCATAGAAGCTGATGGCGCGGAAGTTTTTATCTTCCTTGCTCCAGCCAAACTGTTTCACCATCGCTTTTTCTGCGTCGGCGGCAGAGCCCAGCTCATCAACCAGCTTGTTATCCAGCGCATATTTCGCCGTATCGCCGTCCACTTTACGCAGGCCATCGAGCATCGCTTGCGCGCCAGGGAAGACCTGCTGGGCGGTGATCTGGCGGTTAGCCGCCACGGTGTTAAGGTAGTTTTGCCACAGCTCGCCGATCCAGCGGCTGTCCGCTTCGCGCGCGGCAGGGGACATATCGTCGCGAATGAACGGCTCAACGGCGGATTTGTAGGTGCCGACGCGGAAGACGTGGGTCGTCACTTTCAGTTTGTCGAGCAGCGCTTTGTAGTAGAGGCCGTTAGTGGCGAAACCATGCAGATCGACCACGCCCTGCGGCGAGAGCCAGATCTTATTGGCAAAGCTCGCAAGGTAGTACTGGCCCTGGCTGTAGTTATCGCCCACTGCATAGACCGGTTTGCCGCTGTCGCGGAATTCGCGCAGCGCTTTACCGATGTACTGCATTGAGGGCTGATCGGCCCCGGCGAAATTCTTCAGATCGAGCACAATACCGGTAATGTTGCGATCCTGCTGTGCCTGACGGATGGTTTCGACGATATCGAAGAGTGAGTTCTCCTGCAGACGATCGGAGCTGGCGCCGAACAGCTGGCGACCCAGTGCACCGAGGCGGCCGCTGGCGGAGGTTTTATCAACCACCACGCCGGAGATATCCAGCAGCAGCGCGCCGCGCCCGCTGCGCTCCGCTTTGCTGTCGCTCATCTGCATCCATACGCCGACTGCCACTAAGATCAACACGATGAAGATAACGTTCATCACCAGGTTGCGGGTAAAGTTCAGCAGTCGCCAGCACCACTTAAAAAATCCGGCAATAATGCGCCAAAGGGTTTGCATGTATTCTCCCTGCGAGTTAACGGCCACCGCTGCCCGAGCGGCAAAGTGTGGTTATCCTAATTATCCCGCTGCCTCTTGTCAGCAGGAATCGCCTCCGGCGCTGTAACAATTTCTACGCCCATGTTAATTTTATGAACAAATTTCACAACAAGAGGTTAACTAATGGACGCACTTGAACTTCTCGTCAACCGACGCAGTGCTTCTCGCCTGGCAGAACCGGCTCCGGCTGGAGAGCAACTGGATAACATTCTGCGCGCCGGCATGCGTGCGCCAGACCACGGCACGCTGCAACCGTGGCACTTTTTTGTGATTGAAGGGGAAGGGCGCGAGCGCTTCAGCCAGACGATGGAGCAGGCGGCGCGTGCTGCAGGCCAGGATGAAAAGGGCATTGAGAAAGCGCGCACCTCGCCGTTTCGTGCCCCGATGATTATCACCGTGGTGGCAAAGTGTCAGGAGCACCACAAAGTGCCGCAGTGGGAGCAGTTGCTCTCCGCCGGGTGTGCGGTGATGGCGATGCAGATGGCGGCGCTGGCGCAGGGCTTTAACGGCATCTGGCGCACCGGCCCGCTGACCAACAGCCCCGAGGTTCGCCAGGCATTTAACTGTGGTGAACTGGATCAGGTTGTTGGCTTCCTCTACCTCGGTACCCCGCAACTGAAAGCCTCTACCACGGTGACCGTGCCGGATCATACGCCGTTCGTTACCCACTTCTGAGTGCCGCTTTTGCCGGATAGCGTTAAACGCTAATCCGGCCTGGGCCACCACGCAGGTTTTGCAGGCCGGATTAAACGCTGCCGTCATCCGGCAGCAGGGTTACTTATGACTCGCGGCAAACTCCTCTTTGGCTTTCTGCAACTGCTGCTGGAAAGCCGGATTGGTGTGCAGGGTGGCGACAACCGCCGAGCCGACAACGCGCGCGGCGTCCACGTCGCTCTGCCAGTGGTAACCACAAATCACCCGGCTTTGGCCCAGGTCGAAGCCGCGCTTGAGGATCTCGTTCTGCCGCTGCGGGTTGATTTCCGCCAGCACCAGTGCCGTGGCCCAGCCAATCGAGGTATGGCCTGACGGGTAAGATCCATTCTTCGACAGCTCATCCTGATCTTTGGTATTGCAGGTTGGCACGTTGTAGAAGGCGAAAGGCCGGATGCGCATGTACTTCTGTTTTGCGCCGCGCGTCGCCAGATCGCCCGCATCTTCAATCATATTGGTCAGCAGCTTATGCAACTGCGGCGCATCTTCCTCGGTGATCGGAGAACCGAACGCGCCGGAGAAGGCATTGGCCACGCCGCCGCTGCTCAGGTTGGCGTCTTCTGCGGCAAGCTTGCCGCGCTCGGTATTGCGCAGTAAACGACCCTGCTCATACATCGCCTGATCGTTCAAAAAGGCGATGCTGCCCACTTCCGGCGGCGGTGGCAGCAGCGCGAGGCTATCTATCGCCTGGTCGTTTTTCAGGTAGTAGAGATCCGGTTTGGTGGTGGCATCATTTCCAGTCGGTACAAGAGCAAAGGCGTTGGCAGAAAGTAAACCCGCAAGACAGAGGGTAATAAGGCTTTTTTTCATTAGAGATTCCTTAGATTTTTGACTGCAACAGCCATAAGTGGCTGTTGTCATCTTTTTGTCATAATTCTTAGGAAATGACGTTGCGGTGAATCGCAAAACCGCGCCTGAGTGGAGTTTAGTGGTAGCGATTGCTCAAGATATAACCAGTGGATTCCACTGTTTCGTTCGCTTAATGAGCAACGGGATGCGAAATCGGATAGTCACACTTACCACCTTACGGTTTGGGCGCTACCATAGCGCCATTGCAAAGACAGGAGATCTCCATGAGCGAGCAAGCTATTCGTTTAACGCAATACAGCCACGGAGCCGGTTGCGGATGTAAAATTTCCCCCAAAGTGCTGGACACCATTCTGCACAGCGAGCAGGCGAAATTCCTCGATCCCAACCTTCTGGTCGGCAACGAGACGCGTGACGACGCCGCGGTTTACGACCTTGGTAATGGCACCTGTGTAATCAGCACCACTGACTTTTTTATGCCGATCGTCGATAACCCCTTCGACTTTGGCCGCATCGCTGCGACAAATGCCATCAGCGACGTCTTCGCGATGGGCGGCAAACCGATTATGGCGATCGCTATCCTCGGCTGGCCGCTCGATAAGCTGCCCCCGGAGGTTGCCCGCGAAGTGATCGAAGGCGGGCGTTTTGCCTGCCAGCAGGCGGGCATTGCGCTGGCCGGTGGCCACTCGATTGACGCGCCGGAGCCGATTTTTGGCCTCGCTGTCACCGGCGTGGTACCAACCGAGCGCGTGAAGAAAAACAGCACCGCGCAGGCGGGCTGCAAACTCTTCCTTACCAAACCGCTGGGCATTGGCGTGTTGACCACCGCCGAGAAAAAATCGCTGCTTAAGCCGGAGCATGTCGGGCTGGCAACGGAAGTGATGTGCCGGATGAACCTCGCCGGTGCGGCGTTTGCCGATATTGAGGGGGTAAAAGCGATGACCGATGTCACCGGTTTTGGTCTGCTCGGCCACCTGAGCGAGATGTGCCAGGGCGCGGGCGTGCAGGCGCAACTTACCTACGCCGATGTGCCAAAGCTGCCAGGCGTGGAGGAGTATATTGCTCAGGGCGCGGTACCGGGCGGCACGCAGCGTAACTTTGCCAGCTACGGCCACCTGATGGGCGAGATGCCGGACGCGGTGCGCAATCTGCTCTGCGATCCGCAAACCTCCGGCGGTCTGCTGCTGGCGGTGACGCCGGAGGCCGAAGCGCAGGTGAAAGCCACGGCGGCGGAGTACGGCATTGAACTGAGCGCCATTGGCGAACTGGTTACCGCCCGCGGCGGTCGCCCGATGATTGAGATCCGATAAGTCGATGCGGTTATTTATTGCCGAAAAGCCCAGTCTGGCGCGCGCCATTGCCGATGTGTTGCCCAAGCCGCATCGCAAAGGCGACGGCTACATTGAGTGCGGTAATGGCCAGGTGGTGACCTGGTGTATTGGTCACCTGCTGGAGCAGGCGCAGCCGGATGTCTATGACAGCCGCTATGCGCGCTGGAACCTGGCGGACTTGCCTATCGTGCCGGAGAAGTGGCAGCTGCAGCCGCGCCCGTCGGTGCTCAAGCAGATTAACGTTATTAAGCGTCTGCTTGCCGACGCCGACGAAGTGGTACATGCCGGTGACCCGGATCGCGTACTGTTACGATGTTCTCATTGAATTAGATTGTTACATAGATAATCTATGAACTTATGAAATCATCCGGCAGGTACTCGTATGAGCATCATTCTTTGGGAAGTTCCTGACTTTGTTGTTGACCAGAAGATTAATAGGGAAATTGATACTAACACTGGCGAGTTATCGGTAAATTTTGTAGGTGAAGGTCAGCATTTAGGAAAGCTTCCGCTATTATTTGCGGAAGACGGCAGCAGTATTAGAGTCGCCAATAATTGGCTGATTCATCTGAAGGCTAATTTACGTAAAAAAGAGGTCAATACGCAGGCTCAGGCATTACTGCATTATTTTACCTTTCTTCATGATGTTGGTATCTCTTGGGATGAGATGCCAATAGCTCTCAGATTACGTCCTACCTACGCTTTTCGTAAGCATTTGCGAGACATGTTCAAACGTGGTGAGTTGGCACGGAGCACTGCTAGCAGTTATATGGGATCAGTGATTAATTTTTATAAATTCTATCTGGCTCGCGAACATTTTTTTGCATATCCGCCCTTTAATTATGAAGTGGTACGATTAAATAGAAATTCATCTCAAGAATATATGAGAAGTCATTTTATTCATGTTGATACTACGGATTTAAGATTGAAACTGCCTAGTGATACCCGTCATTTTGGGTTATCACGAAAACTTATTCCCTTAAACAGTAAAGAATGGCAAGTTGTCGAGTCAGTATACAAAATTCGTGGTATGGGCATTTCAAATAGTGTAGGTGGGTTTAAGGAAGTGCCATTGTCTGATGAATGTAAACTTGCAATTGAACTAAGTCGATACTCTGGGCTGAGAAGATCAGAAATTATCACGCTTAGAGCAAAAGAAATTTATAAGCCAAACGCTGAGCAGCTTAAGAAAAAATATCTTATCAATACTGATGGTTTACTACTTGATCCCCAACACGGTGTTGAAACCAAGAATGGAACAATACGCACCGCTGAGATTCATTCTGAACTAATGCAGACCTTGTATGATTATATTAATTCACCCAGATATATTAAGCGTAGAAAGAGATACCAAGAGCTATACCCTGAAAACAAAGATAACCCGCCACTATTGTTAAATCAGAATGGCAAACCTTATGCGGCAAAAACACTGGATGCCCGCTGGGGTGAAATCAGAAATGCGGTTAGAAAAGAGTTACCCAATTTTAGTCATAAATTTCATAATTTACGTTCAACCTATGCAGTGGAAAGGCTGAAGGAATTACTAAATGCTGGGCTAAAAGAGGGAAAAGCGCTTGATTACCTGCAATCTGTAATGGGGCATAAAAGTCGAACAACTTTATTGAGCTACCTTAGACTCTGCGAGGAGGAGACGATGACGGCGAATGAAATACATGAACTGGCTATCAATATTATCCTTAAGAGCGATAAATAACTATGGCCTTTTTAAGAGATAAAAAACGTAAAATAGCACCGCCATCATTTATCAATACTGATACAGTAATAAATATTAGCTTGCAGGATAAATCAATAACAGACGGTCATGGTTCGGCAAATTTCGAACGTTTACTTTATAAAAACTGTCCAGTTCTTCCTGTTGCAGGGAGGCGATCTCTTATTCCAATTAATCAACCAGAAATTATCGATGCAGACAGACAATTGCTTGTAGTACGCATTTGTAATGCAATACACAGCCTAGATGCAACCGACCGAACTAAAGTGAATGTTTTTAATGAAACCGTCCGTTTTTTAAAAATGACAGATGAACAAAACATTAAAAATGTTTTCTGCATTGACACAATATCAATGTATATAAAAAGCCTCGTTAGCTTATATCATAAGGGAAGTAAAGGGAAAACGTTGTCTGGCCGTCAAAATTCCCTTAAAGCTTTATTAAAAGCTTTGGATTATGAGCTTTTCAAACAATGTAAGGATAGTTTTTTTTCTTTTCCATCAGATACACAGGCAACTCTTCCCTATACTGACAATGAAATTAAAGATTTATTATCAGCCTTGAAATTCATATACAATTGTTATTCGATGCATATCGAAAATGATACTAAACCAAAAGCTTTTCCTCTTTATGAGTTAAAAGATCTGCAAGGTAATTATCAATATAAAAATAAAACATCCTCAGAAAGAACAGTATCATATCGTAATAGTGATACTGTATGGGTAACTGACTTGGTTCGAGTGGCATATTTTATCACTTGTTTCTATACTGGAGCAAATTCAGCATCATTATTAAAGTTAAAGTTGTCAGATTTTACCGAAGAACTATTTAAAAATATTAATAGAAAAGTATTTAAATTAAGAACAAAAAAAGGAAGGCAATCAGGGCGCGTGAATGAAATTGATGTTGGATTTACTAAGGAAGCTAGATCTTTCTTTGAAAGTTGGATGTATATTAGCAAAAAAATAAATAATGATGAAGATGGGTTTTTGTTCCCAAATCCAACAATTAATAATAAATCATATATGACTGATACTGGCATGGGTATTTTAAATAAAACCTTAGTTGATCTTGGGCTACCTGCTTTGAGTAGTCAGCGCTTTAGAAAAACGAAAGCTTCATTAATTATGAGGGCAACTGAGAGTGTATTCTTTGTTTCCCAAGGGCTCAATAATTCTGTCGAAACGGTAGCAAAACATTATGCAGATGGTAACCCGGTCACTACAGAGTTTTCACTGGCTTCCGCACTTTATATAAGAGAGCAGACTGCCTTGGGGAAACCATTAGATAAGGTTATCGTTGAGCATGCATTCCTGTTCCACGACCCGCTTAAAGAGAGCGAAGTAAGCAAAGAATTCAAAAAGCTGACCAATGGCTTAAGATGCGGTGGAGCTTTTAAGGATAAAGCCATAAAAGTAAAAGAAGCTCTGGTCAAAAATGGTCTGGCCAAAAATCATGATGTGGTGGCTTGTCATAAATTTCTTGAGTGTTTTGGATGTAGGCATCACGCAATTATTGCCGAGATTGATGATATCTGGCTTTTGCTCTCATTTAACGATGTAATTCTGGAATCATTCGCAAGACCAGCGATTAATTCCCGCCCGTCAAATTTACTGAGTAAGGTAAGTAATACTATTCAGGTCATTATAGAACGAATGAAAAGGGAGCATGCTGCGGTGTATAGCCAAGCTTATGATAAATACCTAAATGGAGTGCATCCCCTTTGGCAGGATACAAATGATCTGGAATTGATGCTGGGTGTTTACTGATGAAAGAACTTCTTAAATTTATTGATAGTAATAATACTTTTGATGATCTGATCGTTTCTTTTGACACGGAAGGTCATCCATATAGCTACTATGGCTCTGATAATTGGCATTTCTGGACATTAGGCTTTAACGTTTCTTTCTCTAGGTTATCTGGTTCATTCAGGTCGACAGTAAAATACCTAGTTCACAAAGTCATATCAAATGATAGCTTAAATTCAAAAAAAAGTGCCATAAAAAATATTATTGAGGGTGCTGTTATTTTTGAAAAATGCATCACAAGTTGTAATGGCGTATCATATGATTTTATTGATGATGATGAGTGTTATAGACGACTGTTAGTTGAGGCCAAAAGTAAGCGATTGAAATTTAAGACATGGAAAAATAATCTTATTTTTTTATCGCATTTGTTTAATGAAAAAGTCATCACCAGAGAGATAAGGAATTACGAAGAGTTAGCATTGTATTTATCTGTGAGTGGTACATCGGTCTCACAAGCAGTATGTATTCCAGAATCTATTGCATCTGCATACTATGGTGAGGCTCTACGAATTGTTGATGCTTATTATCCATATAGAAATGAAATATCTTCATGCTATAATGATTATATTACTGAGTATTTCGAATCATCAAAACGCTATAAGTCTAATATTTCTGCAAGAAAATACGCTCTTAAGAATATTAAACAGTTGCCAGAAAACTTTGACATTCAATTCGACTATAGTGGCTCATGGTTATCTTGGCTGCGTGGTGCCTGTTACACCGTTATTGCGGCATTTACTGGTTGTCGAGATGGTGAGTTAAAGTCTTTCAGGATAGATTCTTATCAAGAGAAAATATATGGAAAAATGACAATTCCTGTCGTACATGGTGTTGATACCAAGCCTAATATAGGCGGGGTCGCTCGTCATACTTCATGGGTGACGATACCGAGTGTTCAAAAGGCCATATTACTGCTTTGGAGTGCATTTAACTTTGCGCGTGAAAAATGGAGAGAAAAAGCGGCCACAATTGTACATTCTGATGAAAGAAAGGCTTTGCTTAAAAAAGTAGACAGTTTGTTTATTACACTTCCCTATATGCACGGGCATCGTCCCGAGGCTGGAAGGCAATCACTGGCTCACTCGCTCAACACCTTCATTAAATCCGTTGGCTATCATGCTACAAAAGTTGATGTCGAAGAGTTCGACTTATTAAATCCTTCCAGAAAAGGTGAGCTTAAAATAGGGCAGATGCTGAAAGTCCATCCTCATGCATTCCGCCGAACCTTTGCTGTTTATCTAGTGCGTAATAAGCTGGCATCTTTGTTGGATATTAAATATCAGTTTAAGCATATGAATATGACTATGACATCTTGGTACGCAAATCAAGCCAATATCGCTTCTTTTACTGATATGATGATTGATAAAGAGCTCCAGGATGAGATTGCGGGTGAAAACCAGAACTATATGACAGATGTTTTTTATCATATTTATAATGAGGCTGAAAATTTAGGAGGGAATGAAGGGAAAAGAATTAAAAACCTTCGAGCTGAGGGGCACGCGCGTATTTACTTAAATCGAGAAGAGATTCGTAAGCAAATTCAGGATGGACAGCTTTCTCTTGTGGAGCATCCTGGAGGGTATTGCACGAATCCAAATTGTGATCGTATTTGTGATATGACGACTTGTCAGTACAAGATTGTTACAAAAGACAAGGCTAAATCATTTATCCCGATTAGAGAAAAATTAATCATAAAACATAATGTGCTTATTGCAGCTGGCCTGGATATGCCGAATATCATCTCGAAAATATTTTACGAAATCAGAGCGATTGAACAAGTTTTATCCGAGCATCATCTTGAGTATGTTGCTTTCAATAAAAAGGACACTTATTTATGAATAATGAAGAAACGCTCTCTGAGCGAGGTAAATTAACTATAATAAGACTTGAGCAGGCTCTTGAACGTTTACTAAACGGCGTTCCGGAACTGACTCCCCACGATGGGAGAGTAAATCTGAGCCGTATCAATCAGGAAGCGGGTCTAAGTTCGGGAGGGATCTACTATTATGATGAATTTGTTCAGAAAGCTAAAAGAGCTATTCATGAAAGAAAAATCGACCACGCTGTGTCCACTGTTGCTTCAGGTAAAGCCTCGGTGGATAAAATGCGCGCACAAAGAGATAGGGAGCGCGAGATAAAAGAACGTTATAAGTCGCAAAGAGATGATATCAAAGCCTTCTGTGATAAGATTATTGCTAAAAATGCCCAGTTAGAATTCTCTTTGTTCGAAGCATTCGATAAGATCGATGCCTTGGAAAGGGAAGTATCAGCACTCAAGATTCTTGATATCAATAGCAGGAGAAGTCAGTGATTTTGTACATAGCTGAAAAACCAAGCGTGGGCAGGGCGGTCGCTGATGTTCTGCCTAAACCGCATCAAAAGGGTGACGGGTTTATTAGAACCGCCAACGGTGATGTGGTGACTTGGTGTATTGGCCATTTACTCGAGCAGGCCGAGCCTGATGTCTATAATCCTGAATTCAAAAAATGGCGTAGGGAACACCTACCTATTGTGCCTGTGGAGTGGAAACACTCGGTAAAGCCCGCCACGCAGAAGCAATTTAACGTTATAAAAAAACTGATTAACGAAGCCGATGTTTTGGTCAATATGGGCGACCCCGATAGGGTCGGTCAAATCCTAGTTGATGAGATTATTAATTATTGTGGTGTCCCAAAAGAGAAACGGGAAGCGGCTAAGCGTTGCTTAATCAATGATATGAACGCTGACGCTATCCAAAGGGCGTTAAATGACTTGCGCAGAAATATTGACTTTATTCCTTTAGCTACTTCAGCCCTAGCAAGGGCGCGTGCTGACTGGCTGTATGGCATCAATATGACCCGTTTATGCACACTGCGAGGGCAGTCATCGGGTTACAATGGTGTTCTCTCTGTAGGGCGTGTACAGACTCCGGTGCTTGGTCTGGTAGTTAATCGTGACTTAGAGATAGAGAATTTTGTCTCCAAACCCTTCTACGATGTGTTCATCGTTCTCAAGACTGATAAAGAACAAATATATACGGCAAAATGGAAACCTAGTGTCGCCTGTGAACCCTATATGGATGAAGAGGGGCGACTTGTACTGAAAAAGCTGGCTGAAACCGTTTTGAAGAAGGTCATAGGCCAGCCAGGAACTGTGGTTGCGGTAACGGAAGAGCGGGCGAAGCAAGCCCCGCCATTGCCCTATAACCTGTCCGCGCTGCAAATCGATGCTTCCAGACGTTTTAATCTCAATGCCCAGAAGACTCTAGATGTTTGTCAGCAGCTCTATGAAAAGCATAAGCTGATCACCTACCCTCGTTCAGATTGTCGTTATCTACCCACTGGACACTTTGGTGATACTCATGGGGTCACTCAAGCAATCGCTAAAACAATCCCAGGACTGGCACTAGCAGTGGGTATTGCTGATTTCTCCCTCAAGTCCAAGGCGTGGAATGATGAAAAGGTCAGCGCGCACCATGCCATTGTCCCCACTAGTCGCGGGATAGATACCAGTCGCCTGTCATTAGAGGAGCAGAACGTTTATGAACTAGTGGCGAGACAATATCTGATGCAGTTCTATCCGCCTTTTCAATATCAGGAAAAGCAGATTGATACCGAAGTCGGTGGCGGGTTGTTTATCAGCAGGCAGAAAGAGGTTGTGGATAAAGGCTGGAAGGCACTATTACCGGAGCGGAAAACATCATCTGATGATCCCGAGTTTTCAGCCGTAAGGTTGCCAGATGTTATCAAAGGGGAGGAGGTACTCTGTGTTGATGGCAAACTCGATGAAAAACAGACCTCACCGCCACGCCACTTTACCGATGCTTCTTTGTTATCAGCTATGACGGGCATTGCCAGATACGTGACCGACAGAACGATTAAAAAGGTACTTAGAGAGACCGATGGCCTCGGAACAGAAGCAACCCGAGCAGGCATCATTGAGTTGTTGTTCAAGCGCGACTATCTGACCAAAAAAGGCAAAGAAATCCATGCTACGGATATTGGCCGACGATTGATTCTGTCCCTGCCAGAAGCCATGACCAAACCAGATATGACTGCACACTGGGAGTCACAACTAGAAGCTATTTCCGAAAAAAAATTAAGGTATGGTCAGTTTATGCAACCCATGATAGATGGGCTGCATATATTCATTAATCAGGTCGATAAAATCCGTTTTGATGGACTCAGAGGCTTGGGAAGTTCCTCATATAAAAAGCCATATTCTAAAAATGTACACAAACGGAGCCAATGACAGGTTAGATTCTAGTAAGTCAAAGTCAAAAAGAGGCCACTTGCTTGGCCTCCTTCTCTTAAAGGGATAGCAACTGATTAACTGCACGTAATTTTCCATTCAGTTTCTGGGCTCTTTCTGTTGTGTCTATCTGTAACTTATTGATTTTATACTTTTTTTGAGGGATTTTTTTTATCAGTTCTTGATACGCTTCAAGTTCGTAATGAATTAGAGACAACTCTTTTTCTAAGGTTTTTTTTTCACGATAAAGCATAGACTTAGCATCATTAACTTCATGTAATTTTTGATGGTTTATGAGCGATGTAGAGAACACGTAAGTTGTGTGTTTTCGGCTCCTAGTTGATATTACCAAGCCTTGCTTTTTTAACTCACAAACACCTCGGTCAACAAGCCCTGCTGCTTGCTTCTCGGATAACTCTAAGCTGTTAATTGCATTATTTATCAATGTTTTACGTGATATTGTCTCACAAGTAGCTTTACTTAATATTCTACGGAACTTTTTACTACGCCGAAATGAAGTCTTGTGATTCATATCTGTAGAAACTCGAAATCATAAACTTAGGATTGCTAAGTATACAGGAGTAAGCGAAACTTAGACAATCTATGCATCCGAGAAACAATATGATGAAAATACTTTGCAGAATAATCCCTTCCCAGAACGACTTAGGCTGGCTAGAAAAAAAGTTGGCCTGTCTCAAAAAGACTTGGGGATCAGAGTTGGTATGGATGAAAGCTCGGCTAGCGGGCGTATGAATCATTATGAGAAAGGACGTCATTTGCCCGATGTGGACATGCTAAAAAAGATAGCAAGTGAACTTGGCGTACCCTTGAGCTACTTTTTTTGCGAAGATGAATTGAGTGCCGAACTCGTATGTCTTTTCGAAAATCTCGATGAAAGCACAAAGTTAAGTTTGATTTCTACATTGCGTAAAAAGGTTAGTACTGGTTATAAAGAATAACGTGATTGTTTGACCTGCCCCCAGTATTAGATACAAAGATCAGTTAGTAATAATCAGGAATAACCAGCTTCAGGTTGGTTGCTTATTCTGGCAACTGGCAGATTTTTCGGCGAATTCGGATGCGATCATCCAGCCCAATGCAGAATGTGGGCGACTCTCATAATAGTGTTTGCGCCAGTCCTCGATTTTGCACCGTGCATCCTCCAGAGACATGAACCAGTTCTCGTTCAGGCATTCCTGTCGCAGCCTCCCATTGAACGATTCCACTCTGGAATTGTCCGTCGGTATTCCCGGTCGAGAGAAATCGATACGGATCCCGCGTTCATATACCCATTTATCAAGCTTTTTTCCCGCAAATTCAAAGCCGTTAACGGTTTCCAGCTATTGTGGTAAGGGACGTCTGAGCGCAATGGTGTTCAGTATATCTGTGACTTCAGTTGAGCGCAGATTCTGGCCCGCGCAGATCCCTGGACATTCGCGTGTGTAGAGATCTATGGCTGTCAGCAGACGTAACCGACGCCCATCAAATAAGGCGTCAGAAACAAAGTCCATGCCCCAGACATGATTCTTATACATCCCCTGAGGTTGGAGCTGTCGGCGCTGTGCCGGTTTAATTCCGGCGTGGGCGTTTGAGACGCAGGGACAGCCCATGCTCGCTGTAGAGTCGGTAAATACGTTTATGATTATCCCGCCAGCCCGCCAGCCCGCCAGCCCGCCAGCCCTCCCGCCTGAGCATGACGTGAACCCTGTGGCAGCCATAGTGGACCCGGGTTTCGGTGATCTCACTGATACGGAGGCGTAGCGCACTGGCGTCTGTTGCCACAGAACGGTAGCGGGAAGAGCTGCGGCTGACCCGTAGCGCAAAACAGACCTGCCTCTCACTGGCTCTGTAGCGTGCCTGCAGGCCTTGGTCCCATTCGCTCAGACGCGCCAGCGTTAGCTCTTTTTTGTCAGCACATCCTGCAGCATGGCCTTGTCGAGGCTCAGATCGGCAGCCAGCTTCTTCAACCTGCGTTTCTCTTCCTCAAGCTGCCGCATGTGTTTAGCTCTGAAGGAGAGAGCACGCCGTATTTTTTTCGTCAGCTGTAAAACGTGGCGTCGGAGATGCCCAGCTTGCGGCAGACTTCGGGCACGGACGACCCCAGTTCAGCCTGCTTCAGAGCAAAGACAATCTACTCTTCGATGAATCGTGATTTTTTCATCGGCGCAACCTTCGCTCGGGGGAGTTATCATCATTACGGAATTATTTTTCTAAATGGAGCAGAATTTCGGGTCAGGTAAGGCTGGTTATTGCAAGGGCATCAAGTCGGCCAACATAAGAAGTTATGTTTAATTTTGCTAGTTAAGTCTTATTCTAAAAAAAAGCTGTACTAACGAAGATAACCTTACCTATAGACATTAAATGTTAAGTATTTTAATATTTAGTTGCATTTTTATGGCGGTAGCGCATTCATATAGTTTAGCTATGTTATTATTAACATATATATAATAATCCCTTTATGGTATCCCTTGTGTTTTGTTGAAAACTTATAACCCTTTTTGAAAAAGAGAAAGTCATGAGAAAAATAAGAATTCATAATCCTAGGAACAGAACTAAAAAAACACATGAAGTCGTAGCTTCTGTATTGAAGCCATTACAGAAAGAAAAGATTGATGCATTTTTTTATTTCTTAGCAAGATCGACAGATAAGGAATATGAAAGCTCATTAGATGTGATATTGAGAGATGAAGGTGTATTTGGTTTTCTCAATCAGTCAAAAATGCCTAGTGGGGAAATAATAACAAAAGATACAATAAGGCAAAACGATTTTAAGCATAATCGTCTAATTATGCTCTTTAGGTCAGTTTTGTTGAGAGAGTCTGCTAAATTGAATGAAATTAACAAAATTCGCTTCAATTTGGAAGATTTATTTATAAAGGGGAAGTTTGAGGAAGTTTGTTCAAAGTTAGATGAAGTGAATAATTTAATTGGTCTTTCTTTATGGGAAATGCACTGCAGGATAGCTGTATTAACTGCTAAAAATGAATTTAATCTTATTGAAGATTTAGTCGAAAAATGGAAAACAAAGAAAATATCAGAAACACTTTATGAAGTTATAAGGGTATGTGGGTGGAAATCACATAGCATTGAAGCAAGCATAGCTATAGAAACAATGGTAAGAAGATCTAGTAAGGAGTACATTGAAGGTGGCGCTTTAGACATAGCTGCTTTTTATTCTGTAATGTGTTTACAATATCCTCTCTATGATGATGTTGATTTAGGTTATTCTTCATATTGGCTACAGAAGCTTCCTTTAATTGATCTGTATGACGCTCTGCAAAAAATAATTATATATGGTTTTGGAAAGGGGGAGATGACAGAACATGATGTAGTAAACTCCCTGACCATTTTTGAAGATATCAGTAAAAAAATAGACTCTGAAACATTAAAAAAACTTATATCAAGGCTGAAAGGAATAGAATTAGATAATACTGAAATAGAAATAGACAAAGAAGTGTGCGAATATACTGCTGGTCAATACTCTGCAATACTGGATAGGGTAGAAGAAAATATTGGCTCTGTAAAAAATATTATTACTAAAGTAAACTTGATAGCTAAGTCATATATATATACATCACGCAAACCTAAATCTCTTCCACCTTTGTTATATGATATAATCAACAACCTAATCTCTATTTATTCCTTAAAGGACTCCAATCAGGCAATTTTGCAACTTGTTAATATATCAATAATTTATTCAAATTTTGAGATATCTGATCATATACTCATTAGTATTATGAAGTCAGCGCCTTTTTTCTTGGATGAAAAAATAAAAAACAAAGTTATTAATAAAACTAATTTTTTTCATACTAAATTGACGCCGCTTGCATGCAATTTGGAATCCCCACCATCTTTATATATTGATGGTTCCTTAACGCAAATGGATTCAATAAGAAAATTAAAACGTGATGCTATTGTGGCAATAGCTAACTCTGATTCCAGTGCCATTAAATTCATTGAGGCATATGAATACGCTTCAAAAATCCGCAAAGATTCTATCGAATTGAGGGTTGAGTATTATCTTAAAAATAATGATTTCATGAGCCTAATTTCTTTCTCTAGCGATGAGTTGATTAAAAACATCAATTCAAATATTTGCTTGCCACTTGAAAAAATTGTAAGTTTTATAAACTCTAAAAAAATATACTCTTTAGATTCTGTTATTTGTGCTTATTATTATAATTTATATAGCAAAGAAGATAAAAGCGAAGTTATAAATGAGTTTTTTGAAGAATATATAATAGAAAGAGGTATCGATAGACCCAGCGAGTTGTTAAAAAGTGATTTGGATAGAAAGGAAGTTAAGTTTCTCTATGAAATTGCAAAAGTAGATGTGATGGACTATTTAGGTTGTTTTGATGATGATAACGACCTTAAGATTGAAAGAATAAAAATATTGAATAAGCTTGTATCACAAGGATACTTAAATCAATCTGAAATTGATAAGGAGTGTAAATATATTGTCGATGGCATACTTATTGATAGTGAAGCAGCTAGATTCAATAATGCAAAAATATTTGTTGATACAAAACATATTTATGATAAGAGGAAGCAGGATATAGAAGTTCTAGTATCTAAGTATTACAGCGATAGTGAAGTGGAAATTTCTGATGAAGATTTAATGTATCAGATTGAGGATATGACAGTTATAAAAGGGGACAAAAACACTATAATAGTTAGAATAATAAATACACTGTTGGTCGATTATTTTAACAATAAAGAAGTTGGTCTCGACATTAACTTAAGCTCTGAGATTCGACATGGTTTCTTTGGGAATTTAATTTGTTCATCTCCTCAAAGTAAACACCTAATTACAGAGCTGGATGAAAGTGGGAACTATAAGTCAAATGCGTATTGGCTTAAGTATTATCATATGATTAATGACAATATCCTCAACGATGTCGATAATGTTTTAATCAAGTTCAGCTCTGATTTCAATAAGTTGATTGATGTAGCAGAAAACTGGATGAAAACTTCTTTAAATGGAGACGATGCAGATAGAGTGTTTTTCTTTGAAATTTCTTTAATAGACTTTGCTTGTGTGAAATCAATGCTCGATAGCAATTGCTCAGTGGAGCAGATAGCTTTTGACATATTCAAGATGTTCAATAATAAGCTTGATGAATGCTTGGATTCAA
Source organism: Kosakonia sp. CCTCC M2018092 (assembly GCF_003864115.1). Taxonomy (NCBI): domain Bacteria; kingdom Pseudomonadati; phylum Pseudomonadota; class Gammaproteobacteria; order Enterobacterales; family Enterobacteriaceae; genus Kosakonia; species Kosakonia sp. CCTCC M2018092. Next base: position 2,725,010 of record NZ_CP034225.1, on the reverse strand, counting down.
TGAAGAGTAAATTGAACTTGATATTTGCAGCTCGTATAGATGATCTTTATTCAGATTTATTAGAGTCGATAAGCCATGCTAGAAGAGGCACATCTATGAGTAATCTTTTGGAAGAGATAAGGATCTCAAACACAGAGGTGAAAGAGCATATTCGTACCGTTTGCGAATGGTTTTCATTAAAGAAAAGTACTCACTTAAATAGCATTGAACTTGAGAAGTTGGTTCACTTGGCAATCAAGTGTTTTCAACAGATAAATAATTGCGAAATTAATGTTGAAATTAAGAAAGCTTCGAGTCACTACATTCCCGGAACTCATTTATATGTTCTTGTATTGTGTCTAATAAACTTTCTTAATAATAGTTATAAGTTTTCCAAAGAAAACTTTGCCGTTAAAATTGAAATTTCTGGCAATGAAAGTGGATGTTTTAAAATTTCCATATCGAATGAAATGTCAGAGCGTGCGCTAGAGCTTATAAACAATGGTCATTATGAAAACATAAGATTAAAACTCATAAATATGAATGACAACGATCTTCTTTTGAATAATGGAGGATCCGGGTTATATAAATGTCTTCATGCATTGAAGAACGTTTCTAAATTATATAACATACAGCCCAGCCATACTGCAGGATCATTTAAAGTTGAGGTGTCGTATGGATATTAATATATTAATTGTGGAGGATAATGAATTTAAAAGAAAAAGAATTGTAGAAGTTATTCAGACTGAACTGGAAGATATCAGGTTATCAGAGTGTTATTCATTCACATCAGCTTGGAAAATGATTACTAAAGAAAATTACGATTTAATCTTGTTTGATATGAGTTTGCCGACATTCGATAAAAGCACTAGCAATTCTGGAGGGGATTTTCGTGTTTTTGGTGGGAAAGAACTTGCTCGAAAGATGAGTAAAAGAAATAAAAAGTCTAAATTCATATTCATAACGCAGTATAAAAATTTTAGTGATAATATTAATTCATACTCATATGAAACTTTAAAAGACGAGCTTCTAAAGCAATACTCCGAAGATTGTTTGGGTTTTGTTTTATATAGCAACACTAAAAGTGAATGGAGAGAGGAACTCATTGGTTCAATTCAAGGACTCAGAAAATGAAAGTATTAATTGTTGATGATAATATAACTCGCCAATTAGAAATAAAAAATTTGCTCGCTACAAATTTCGGCTTGTCAGATAACGAAATTTATTGTGCAAAGAATACACAAACGGCAAAGGGGTATTTAAGAAATGTATGTTTCGACTTTCTAATACTTGACGTCGTGCTTCCAAAAAGAGATGAATCTCCAAGGGCACATTTTGGCTTGCAATTATTAAATGATATTAAAAGTAGGCCAGCAATAAAAAAACCAGGTAAAATCGTAGGGATTACAGCACATTTCGATGATATTGAACTATTTCGAAGACAGTTTGATGAACATTGCGAAGTACTTATCGAGGCATCAATACGCAACAAAGCATGGAAAGGTTCATTACTCAAAGCAGTAGAATTTGAATCAACAAGAAAGGTTTCGAACTATACTAGTGGAAAGGATATAATCTGTATTACTGTCCACGGTATCAGGACCTATGGGGCATGGCAAGAAAGGCTTAAAAAGGTTGTTGAATCTAAGGTTGATACGGTTGAATTTCAATCTTATAAATACGGCTACTTTACTGTTATATCATTTTTCATTCCATTTCTAAGGACTTTGAAATTAAAGCATTTTGCTGGACAATTGAAAGATATAAGGGACCGCAGCCCTGAAAATAAAGAAATGATGTTTTTTTCCCATAGCTTCGGAACGTACATTGTTGTCAAAGCTATAAATGATTTTTTACTTAAAAAGAATGAAGATATTAATGTTAGTCTCATTGTTCTTTCTGGTACCGTTTTGCCATCGACTTTTAATTTTAAGCTTATATTAGATAAAACAAATGCCAGAATTGTCAACGATTGTGGCTCTGATGATAGTGTTTTATTTTTGTCACAGGCTTTAGTACCAAATACGGGCATGGCAGGAAGAGTTGGTTTTTATGGTCTAAACAATAATAGATTTGTAAATCGTTTTTTTCGGGGTGGTCACAGCCATTATTTTGAAACAGATAACTTCATGGAAAAACACTGGCTTCCTTTGATTGGAAACCCTTCCTCCATTGAATTTGTGGATAACAGAAAAAAAGAATCAATGTCAAATGTTGTTATAGAGAAAAGCATATCACTATTAGGAAAAGTTAAAGAGATCGTTTATGTCACGGGACTGATAAGTTTAGCTTATGTGTTTTTTTTGCTTTAATATCTTCTTTTTCAATAGGTTGTAAAATTTTTGATGTGTTTATAAATGACTATGAGAAAAAATATCATTCCAATATTTATAATTTAGTTTTTTCTCAAGAAAAACTTGTAACAGTAATGATGAAGGGCAACTGCTGGTCGATGAGGTGATTGACTACCTGCAACTGCCGGCGGAAAAGCGCCAGCATGTGCAGCGCTGCCTGATTAACGATCTCAACCCGCAGGCGGTGGAGAGAGCGATTGGGCGGCTGCGTGCTAACAGCGAGTTTATCCCGCTCTGCGTCTCCGCGCTGGCCCGCGCCCGCGCAGACTGGCTTTACGGCATTAATATGACCCGCGCCTATACGCTTTTAGGCCGCAACGCCGGGTATCAGGGGGTGCTCTCCGTTGGGCGCGTCCAGACGCCGGTGCTGGGGCTGGTGGTGCGGCGCGATGAAGAGATTGAAAACTTCGTTTCGAAAGATTTTTTTGAAGTGAAAGCGCACATTGTGACGCCCGCCGGGGAGCGGTTTACCGCCCTCTGGCAGCCGAGCGATTCCTGTGAGCCTTACCAGGATGAAGAGGGGCGTCTACTCCATCGCGCGCTGGCGGAGCACGTGGTTAACCGCATCAGCGGTCAACCGGCGATGGTCACCGCCTATAACGATAAACGGGAATCAGAACTGGCACCGCTGCCGTTCTCCCTCTCATCACTGCAGATTGAGGCGGCGAAGCGTTTTGGCCTGAGCGCGCAGAACGTGCTCGATATCTGCCAGAAGCTGTATGAAACCCACAAATTAATTACCTATCCGCGCTCCGACAGCCGCTATCTGCCGGAGGAGCACTTCGCCGGTCGCCATGCGGTGCTGAACGCGATTGGTGTGCATGCCGCCGATCTGCTGCCGCAGCCGGTGGTTAACCCCGATACGCGCAACCGCTGCTGGGATGATAAAAAGGTGGATGCTCACCACGCCATCATTCCGACCGCGCGCAGCTCGAAGGTAAGCCTCAGCGATAACGAAGCCAAAGTCTACAACCTGATTGCGCGGCAATATCTGATGCAGTTCTGCCCGGATGCGGTGTTCCGCAAGTGCCAGATCGATCTCGATATCGCCAACGGCAAGTTTATCGCCAAAGCGCGTTTCCTTGCGGAAGCGGGGTGGCGGACGCTGCTTGGCGCGAAAGAGCGTGATGAAGATGATGACGGCACGCCGCTGCCGGTGGTCGCAAAGGGCGATGAGCTGTTATGTGAGAAGGGCGAAGTGGTGGCGCGCCAGACGCAGCCGCCGCGCCATTTTACCGATGCGACGCTGCTCTCTGCGATGACCGGTATTGCGCGCTTTGTGCAGGATAAGGATCTGAAAAAGATCCTGCGCGCCACCGATGGATTAGGCACAGAAGCGACGCGCGCGGGCATTATCGAACTGCTGTTTAAGCGCGGCTTTCTGGTGAAGAAAGGGCGCTATATTCACTCCTCCGACGCAGGAAGGGCATTGATTCACTCGCTGCCGGAGATGGCGGCGCGGCCGGATATGACCGCGCACTGGGAGTCGGTGCTGACACAGATCAGCGAAAAAGAGTGCCGTTACCAGGACTTTATGCAGCCGCTGGTCGGCACGCTGCATGAGCTGATCCACCAGGCGCGCAGCACCCCTGTACGACAGTTCCGCGGCCTGGTGGCACCCGGCGGCGATAAGAAAAAATCCTTCGCCAAAGGAAAGAGTAAGAAACGCCCGCCCGCGGCGGAAGCACCTGCCTCGTAATTCCGTCATCAATGCCCGATGGCGCTGTGCTTATCGGGCCTACAAAACCGCGCTTATCGGGCTTACGGTTTTGTAGGCCGGATAAGGCGATACGCCGCCATCCGGCAATCCGCACCGTGCCTGAAACCCTGCCTGATGGCGCTGCGCTTATCAGGCCTACAACAGCATGCCGATCCGTAGGCCGGATAAGGCGATACGCCGCCATCCGGCAATCCGCACCGTGTCTGAAACCCTGCCTGATGGCGCTACGCTTATCAGGCCTACAACAGCGTACCGATCCGTAGGCCGGATAAGGCGTTTATACCGCCATCCGGCAATGCGCACCGTGCCTGAACCCCTGCCTGATGGCGCTGCGCTTATCAGGCCTACAACAGCATGACAGCCCGTAGGCCGGATAAGGCGTTTACGCCGCCATCCGGCAGTGCGCTGCGGTTAAATCACGCCCTGGGCGATCATCGCGTCGGCGACTTTAACAAAGCCCGCGATATTCGCGCCGCGCACGTAATGCGTCTGCTTCTCTTCGCCGCCGTACTCCACGCAGGCCTGGTGAATATCCAGCATGATGTGCTGCAAACGGGCATCCACCTCTTCAGCTTTCCAGCTGATGCGGCCCGCATTCTGCGCCATCTCAAGGCCCGATGTCGCCACGCCGCCAGCATTCGCCGCTTTGCCCGGGGCAAACAGCACGCTCGCGTCGAGGAACAGATCCGTCGCTTCGATGGTGGTCGGCATATTGGCCCCTTCGGCCACCGCTTTGACGCCGTTGGCGATAAGCGTCTGTGCGGCCTCAACGTCCAGTTCATTCTGCGTGGCGCAGGGCAGCGCGATATCGACCGGCACCGACCACGGCTGTTTCCCTTCCAGATAGGTCAGGCCAAACTCGCGCGCATAATCGGCTACCCGGCCGTCGCGGCTCGCCTTGATCTCACACAGGCGCGCCAGTTTTTCCACCGTGAAGCCCGCTTCGTCAACCACCGTTCCCGCAGAGTCGGAGGCGGTAATCACTCGCGCGCCGAGCGACATCGCTTTCTCAATCGCATACTGGGCAACGTTACCGGAGCCGGAAACCGCCACGCGCATCCCTTCAAAGCCAAGGCCGTGGCGCTCCAGCATCGCCTCGGTGAAGTAGACCAGGCCGTAGCCGGTCGCTTCCGGGCGGATCAGGCTGCCGCCAAACGAGAGGCCTTTTCCGGTAAAGACGCAGGCCGTGTTGTTGGAGAGCTTTTTCATCATCCCGGCCATAAAGCCCACTTCGCGCCCGCCCACGCCGATATCGCCTGCAGGCACGTCGGTATCCGCGCCGAGGTGACGATAAAGTTCGGTGATCAACGCCTGGCAGAAGCGCATCACTTCGCCATCGCTTTTGCCTTTAGGATTGAAATCGCTGCCGCCTTTACCGCCGCCCATCGGGAGCGTGGTGAGGGCATTTTTGAAGGTCTGTTCGAAGCCGAGGAACTTAAGAATCGAGAGGTTCACCGAAGGGTGAAAGCGCATGCCGCCTTTATAGGGGCCGATGGCGGAGCTGAACTGCACGCGCCACGCGCGGTTAACCTGCACCTGGTTGCGATCGTCCACCCAGGCGACGCGGAACTGAATTACGCGCTCCGGCTCAACCAGACGTTCAAGCAGCGAAAGCTGACGGTAGCGCGGGTTGGCTTCGAGAAAGGGCCAGAGGGTGCTCATCACTTCGCGAACGGCCTGGGAGAACTCCGGCTGGTGCGGATCGCGCTGATGAACGGTATCAAGGAATGTTGCAAGAGAGGGGGTCTGATCCATAGATATAAGCGTCTCTTATTGTGTTGATGAGTGTTGTTGTGTTTGCAATGCGCAAAAAACGGGCGCTTTTCGACTATAACACCGGCGCTACGCCACGCCGCAAGGGAAAATCTCGCTCATCAGAGAAATTAAGAACCTGTTTACGGTCATAATGAAAAACGATGAAGGGGGGAACTAAAGTCCCGGGGAATAGATCCGTTATAGTAATTAATGCAGTCAATCAAAAAGGAGAGGCTATGAGCCGATTTACAGGCGTTGCCGCCGCGTTGTTGCTGGTCGCATCGGGCAGCGCGCTCGCGGATCGCTACCCGTCGCCGGGTGTGGAAGTGAATGTCCCGGCTGAAGTATTCAGCAGCGGCGGGCAGACGCAAACGACACAGCCCTGCATGCAGTGCTGCGTCTATGGTAATCAGAATTACAGCGAAGGGTCGGTCATTAAAATGGAAGGCGTGCTGTTGCAGTGCCAGCGCGATGAACGCACGATCTCCACTAATCCGCTGGTCTGGCGTCGCGTAAAACCCTGAACGCCTCCAGCAGGGGGATATCCGCCGGAGCCAGCGCATAGTTGAGCGCCTCGGCGGGTGTCACCCATGCAAGCTGGGCGTGATAATGGCGCGTTGGCTCGCCTGCAAAGGTGCGCACGTGCCAGGCGTGAAGCGTAATCAGCCGCCCGGAAACTTCCCGCTGGTGGCTGGCAACAAAGCACGCCGGAACCGCCTCAATACCCAACTCCTCACGCAGCTCGCGCACCAGCGCCTGCGGCTGTGTTTCACCCGCTTCCACCTTGCCGCCCGCGAACTCCCATAACCCGGGTTGATCCGCGTGCGGTGGGCGCTGCGCCAGCAGAATATGGCCGTCGCGCTCAATGATGGCGGCGACCACGTCGATGCTTTTTAGCGTCTGCGTCATCAGAGTTTGAAGGTCGCCCAGACCGGTGCATGGTCAGAGGGTTTTTCCATGCCGCGGATGTCGTAATCGATGCCGGTCTCAATGCAGCGCTCTGCCAGCGGCTGGCTCGCCATCAGCAGATCGATACGCAGCCCGCGGTTGTCATCAAAGCCTCTTGAGCGGTAGTCAAACCACGAGAAGCGATCCGTGGTGTCCGGGTTGGCTTCGCGGTAGGTATCCACCAGCCCCCAGTTTTTCAGGCGTTCCATCCACTCACGCTCTTCCGGCAGGAAGGAGCATTTGCCGGTACGCAGCCAGCGTTTACGGCTCTCTTCCCCGATGCCGATATCCAGATCCGTCGGGCTGATATTCATATCACCCATAATCAGCACCGGGTTCTCGCGCTTCAGTTCGTTTTCGAGGAAGTGTTGCAAATCCTGGTAGAACTTCTCTTTTGCCGGGAACTTGGTCGGATGGTCGCGGCTTTCACCCTGCGGGAAGTAGCCATTGATAACGGTGATGTTGCCAAGCGGGGAGGGGATCTCCGCCATGATGATGCGGCGCTGTGCCTCTTCGTCGTCGTCCGGGAAGCCGCGACGCACCATTACAGGCGTCTCTTTGGTCAGCAGCGCCACGCCGTAGTGACCCTTCTGGCCGTGATAAAAGACGTTGTAACCCAGACGCGCCACCTCTTCGAGGGGGAACATATCGTCATGGACTTTCGTCTCCTGCAAGCCGATCACATCGGGCTGGTGTTGTTCGACGATTGCCTGAAGCTGGTGGGGTCTGGCGCGCAGGCCGTTGATATTGAACGAGACAAATTTCATAGTCGCAGCCACTTAAGGGAGTGAAAGATGCAGGAATGTTATCAGAGTTTACTTTCAATCACTGCCACTTATTCCGAAGCTCATCGCGCCTGCGCAAAAATCAGGCCAGCTGCCTCTTTTCAGGGCGCGCTGCGCCAAAATGGGGCGTTCTGGCAGAATTAATTTCGAGGACAGTCACAGTTCCAGAATTAAATTTTATAAATGCATAAACTATCGCTAAATCCCGCCCTGGTTGGCCGCAATATCTAAAATTATTCACTTTTTATGCATGATAAGTGAATAGCGGTCGGTTGTAAGTTATTGAAATAACGTTAATGCACCCCTTTTATGCATTTTTCCCTCTGGCTGGCACGAAGCGTGCAATCTACATTAAGGGCGAAAACGTCATTTTTATTAACATTTATTCAACTATTTATTTACCGGTGAGGTCGCTATGTCTCTGTCTGTTACGCGTGAAAATTTCGATCAATGGATGCTGCCGGTCTATGCGCCTGCGCCGTTTATCCCGGTTCGCGGTGAGGGCTCACGTCTGTGGGATCAGCAGGGCACGGAGTATATCGACTTCGCTGGCGGCATTGCGGTTAACGCGCTGGGCCATGCTAACCCGGTGCTGTGCAAAGCGTTAAGCGAGCAGGCGGCGAAGTTCTGGCATACCGGCAATGGCTACACCAACGAACCAGCGCTACGGCTGGCGAAACGGCTGATTGATGCCACCTTCGCCGACCGCGTCTTCTTTTGTAACTCCGGGGCGGAAGCCAACGAAGCGGCGCTAAAACTGGCGCGTAAATACGCCCACGATACCTTCGGCGCGCAGAAGAGCGGCATTGTCGCCTTTAAAAATGCCTTCCACGGTCGCACGCTCTTTACCGTTAGCGCCGGTGGTCAGCCCGCCTATTCGCAGGATTTCGCGCCGCTGCCGCCGCAGATCCAGCATGCCACTTTTAACGATCTCGCTTCTGCCAGCGCCATGATTAACGACGACACCTGCGCGGTTATTGTCGAGCCGATGCAGGGCGAGGGCGGCGTAGTGCCTGCCGATCCGGCCTTTTTACAGGGGCTGCGCGAGATCTGCTCCCGCCACAATGCGCTGCTGATTTTTGATGAGGTACAAACCGGCGTCGGTCGCACCGGGGAACTCTATGCCTATATGCACTATGGCGTGACGCCGGATGTGTTAACCACCGCGAAAGCGCTCGGCGGTGGCTTCCCGATTGGCGCGATGCTCACCACTGAGACCTTCGGCAAAGTGATGAATGTCGGCACTCACGGCACCACCTATGGCGGTAACCCGCTGGCGGGCGCGGTGGCAGGCGCATTGCTTGATACCGTCAACACCCCGCAGATGCTCAACGGCGTCAAACAGCGCCATGAGTGGTTTACCGAACAACTTAACGCCATCAACGCCCGCCATCTGCTGTTCAGCGATATTCGCGGCCTTGGGCTGTTGATCGGCTGCCAGCTGGTGCCCGCCTTTAGCGGTAAAGCGAAGCAGATCTCCCAGCTGGCAGCAGCAGAAGGGGTGATGGTGCTGATTGCCGGTGGCAACGTGCTGCGTTTCGCCCCGGCGCTGAACATCAGCGAAGAGGAGGTGCGCATCGGCCTTGAGCGCTTCGCCCGCGCCTGTGAAAAATTCCTCTCGGAGAGCACAACATGATGGTGATTCGTCCGGTCGCGGCAAGCGATCTCGCAGCCCTGATGAAACTCGCTGGCAAAACCGGCGGCGGTTTAACCTCGCTGCCCGCCGATGAGGCAACCCTGGCGGCGCGTATTGAGCGCGCCCGCCAGACCTGGCAAGGCACGCTGCCGAAGGGTGAGCAGGGCTATGTTTTTGTGCTGGAAGATACGCAGAGCGGCGACGTGGGCGGCATCTGCGCCATTGAGGTCGCCGTCGGGCTAAATGATCCCTGGTACAACTACCGCGTTGGTACCCAGGTGCACGCCTCGAAAGAGCTGAATGTCTACAACGCGCTGCCAACGCTGTTCCTCAGTAACGATCACACCGGCAGTAGCGAGCTCTGCACGCTGTTTCTCGACCCCGCTTGGCGCAAAGCGGGCAACGGCTACCTGCTGTCGAAATCGCGCTTTATGTTTATGGCGGCGTTTCGCGATCGCTTCAATGAGAAAGTGGTTGCCGAGATGCGCGGGATGATTGATGAGCATGGTTACTCCCCCTTCTGGGAGAGCGTTGGTAAGCGCTTCTTCTCGATGGAGTTTAGCCGCGCGGATTATCTCTGCGGCACCGGGCAGAAAGCTTTTATTGCCGAGCTGATGCCGAAACATCCGATCTATACCCACTTCCTCTCAGAAGAGGCGCAGTCGGTGATCGGTCACGTTCATCCGCAGACCGCGCCTGCGCGAGCTGTGCTGGAGAAAGAGGGGTTCCGCTACCGTAACTATGTCGACATTTTTGATGGTGGGCCGACGCTGGAGTGCGATATCGACCGCGTGCGGGCGATCCGCAAAAGCCGGCTGGTGGCAATTGGCGAAGGGCAGCGTGCGCCGGGCGAGTGGCCAGCCTGCATGGTGTCGAATGAGCGCTATGACGATTTTCGCGCGATGCTGATCAACGTCGACCCGCAGACCGAACGGCTGCTGCTGTCGGCGGGCGAAATGGATGCGCTGAAGTGTCAGCCCGGCGATAGCGTCCGGCTGGTGCGCCTGTGTGCGGAAGAGAAGAGTGGTGAGGAGAGAGCGCAATGAGTTTATGGATCAACGGTGAGTGGATAAAGGGCCAGGGCGCACGGCGGGAGAAAACCAACCCGGTGAATCATGAGGTGCTGTGGCAGGGCTTTGATGCGGATAGCGTCCAGGTCGAGGCGGCTTACCAGGCCGCGCGCGCCGCTTTCCCCGCCTGGGCGCGCCAGCCCTTCAGCGCCCGCCAGGCGATCGTGGAGAAATTTGCCGCGCTGCTGGAGAGTAATAAAGAAGAGCTGACAACGATCATCGCCCGCGAAACCGGCAAACCGCGCTGGGAAGCCGCCACCGAAATCACTGCGATGATCAACAAAGCGGCGATCTCGGTGAAGGCGTATCACACGCGCACCGGCGAGCAGCAGACGGAGATGGCGGACGGTGCAGCAACCCTGCGTCATCGCCCGCACGGCGTGCTGGCGGTATTTGGCCCCTATAACTTCCCCGGTCACTTACCCAACGGGCATATTATCCCGGCACTGCTGGCGGGCAATACGCTGCTGTTTAAACCGAGCGAGCTGACGCCGTGGATCGGCGAGGCGGTGGTGAAACTGTGGCAGCAGGCGGGCTTACCGGCTGGTGTGCTCAACTTGTTGCAGGGCGGGCGTGAGACCGGCCAGGCGCTGAGCGCGCTACCGGGGCTGGACGGGCTGTTGTTTACCGGCAGTGCTAACACTGGCTATCAGCTGCATCGCCAACTGGCGGGTCAGCCGGAGAAGATCCTCGCGCTGGAGATGGGCGGCAATAACCCGTTGATTGTTGAAGATCCGGACGATATTGATGCCGCGGTGCATCTGGCGATCCAGTCCGCCTTTGTGACCGCTGGTCAGCGCTGCACCTGCGCGCGGCGGCTGCTGGTGAAACGCTCGGCAGCGGGCGACGCCTTCCTGAAAAGGCTGGTGGAGGTTGCCAGCAAGCTGATACCGGCTGCCTGGGACGCCGAGCCGCAGCCCTTTTTCGGCGGGCTGATCTCACCCCAGGCGGCGGAGCAGGTCTATCACGCCTGGCAGGAGCATGAAGCGCGCGGCGGCAAAACGTTACTGGCTCCGCGTCTGCTGGCGGCGGGCACCTCTCTGCTGACGCCGGGCATTATTGAGATGACCGCGGTGGGCAACGTGCCTGATGAAGAGGTGTTTGGCCCGCTGCTCTGCGTCTGGCGCTATGACGACTTCGACGATGCGATTACGCTTGCGAACAACACGCGTTATGGCCTGGCCTGCGGCCTGATTTCGCCGCAGCGGGAGAAGTTCGATCGCCTGCTGCTGGAGGCGCGCGCCGGGATCGTTAACTGGAACAAGCCGTTAACGGGTGCGGCGAGCACTGCGCCGTTCGGCGGCGTTGGCGCGTCCGGCAACCATCGTGCCAGCGCCTGGTATGCGGCGGATTACTGCGCCTGGCCGATGGCGAGCCTTGAGACGGAGGATCTCTCTCTGCCGCAGAGCCTCAGCCCGGGGCTTAGCCATTTGCGTGAGGAGCAGCCATGAGCGCGCGTGAAGTAAACTTTGATGGCCTGGTCGGGCTGACGCACCACTACGCGGGCTTATCCTTTGGTAATGAAGCCTCGACCAAACACCGTTTTCAGCGCTCCAACCCGAAGCTGGCGGCGAAGCAGGGGCTTTTGAAGATGAAAGCGCTGGCGGACGCCGGCTTTCCGCAGGCGGTTATTCCGCCTCACGAGCGGCCGAACGTTGCTGCGTTACGCCAGTTAGGCTTTCGCGGCAGCGATGAGCAGGTCGTTGAAAAAGCGGCAACACAGGCGCCGGAACTGCTCTCCGCTGCCAGTTCGGCCTCGGCGATGTGGGTGGCGAATGCCGCCACCGTCTGCCCGTCGGCGGACGCTGAGGATGGCAAAGTTCACCTGACGGTGGCGAACCTTAACAACAAGTTCCACCGCTCAATCGAAGCGCCGACTACTGAAGCGCTGCTGCGGGCAATTTTCCGCGATCCGCACACCTTCAGCGTGCATGGCGCATTGCCGCAGGTGGCGCGTTTTGGCGATGAAGGCGCTGCCAACCATAACCGTTTCGGCGGCGAGTATGGCGATGCGGGCGTGCAGCTCTTTGTTTATGGCCGCGAAGAGGGCAATGAACTGGCTCCCGGACGTTATCCGGCACGCCAGACGCTGGAGGCAAGCCAGGCGGTGGCCCGCACAAACCAGGTGCGCGCGCATCAGGTGGTCTATGCTCAGCAAAACCCGGAGGTTATCGATCTGGGCGTATTCCATAATGATGTGATTGCGGTCTCCAACCGCCAGTTGCTCTTCTGCCACGAGCAGGCGTTTGCCGGGCAGCCTCAGCTGCTGGCTACGCTTGCGGCAAAAGTGCCGGGCTTTATGGCGATCGAAGTGCCGCAACAGGCGGTATCGGTCACAGACGCGGTGGCAACTTACCTGTTTAATAGTCAATTACTGAGCCATGATGATGGCCGCATGACGCTGGTGTTACCGCAGGAGTCGCAGGAGCATGCAGGCGTCTGGCGTTACCTCAATGACCTGCTGGCGCAGGATAACCCGATTAGCGCCCTTCAGGTCTTCGATCTGCGCGAAAGTATGGCGAACGGCGGCGGGCCAGCCTGTCTGCGTTTGCGGGTGGTGTTGAGCGAGGTGGAACAGCGGGCGGTAAACCCGGCGGTGATGATGAACGATACGCTGTTTGCCGCGCTTAATGCGTGGGTAGACAAATACTATCGCGACCGTCTTACGCAGGCCGATCTGGCCGATCCGCAGCTGCTGCGCGAAGGGCGTGAAGCGCTGGATCGTCTCACTCAACTGTTGGATCTCGGGTCGGTTTATCCTTTTCAGCGTTAAGCGGAGGCGGTATGGAGAACTTTCTGGCAGCAACCATTGCGGGCGATATTCCACGCAAGATGTCCGGTGAAGCGGGCGGAATTCACTGGTTGTGGCATGAGCAGGGGATCCTCGAGCTGGTGCCGCCGCAGCCGGTAGGGCGTTCGCTGGTGATCTCCTGCGCCATTCACGGTAATGAGACGGCACCAGTGGAGCTTATCGATCAACTGCTGCACAACCTCTTCTCCGGTGAGCAGCCGCTGAGCTGGCGATTGCTGATTATTCTCGGCAATCCGCAGGCGCTGGCGCAGGGCAAGCGCTATATCAAAAGCGATCTCAACCGCATGTTCGGCGGGCGCTGGCAGCAGCTTCCGCCGAGTGATGAAACCATCCGCGCGGCGCAGCTTGAGCGCGCGGTGACGCACTTTTTCTCCGAGGGCGACGAGACGCGCTGGCATCTCGATCTGCATACCGCCATTCGCGGCTCGCACCATGTGCGCTTTGGCGTTCTGCCGCAGCGCGCCACGCCGTGGGATGAAGCTTTCCTGACGTGGCTCGGCGCGGCCGGGCTTGAAGCGCTGGTGTTCCACCAGGCACCCGGTGGAACTTTTACCCACTTCAGCTGTGAATCATTCGACGCGCTCGCCTGCACGCTGGAGCTGGGCAAAGCGCTGCCCTTTGGTGCCAACGATCTCAGCCAGTTTCAGCGCACCGCCTGGGCGCTGGCGGCACTGCTTGCCGGCGAACCCGCGCCTGATACCGAGCATCCTCCGCTGCGTTACCGGGTGGTGCAGCAACTCACCCGGCGCAGTGAGGCGTTTACCCTCTATATGGACAATGAGACGCTGAACTTTACCCCGTTCAGCGAGGGGACGCTGCTGGCGGAGGATCGCGGCGAGCGCTATCTGGTGACGCACCCGCAGGAGTATGTGCTATTTCCCAACCCCAATGTCGAAATTGGATTACGCGCCGGATTAATGCTGGAAAAAATAGCGTAGCGTTAAGCCCTGCACCGCAGGGCTTATTTTTTACTCTCTGAACTTATTACGGAATTATCTTGTTGAGTGCTGAAAAAAATAGCATACTCAGGTTTTACTTATCTCCATAAAAAACTTATATTTCAGCGGCTTGTTTATTTTTATTTCCACTCTTCACCGTTTATCCTTATTTCCTTCATATTTGATTAAAATCTCACTTTTACACTTTCACTGTTTTACCATCGCTCTGATTAATTGACGCTTGAAGCGCTAAAGTGATTAGCGTCAACACGGCAACCGCCGTATATAAAACTGAAGTAAGGAAGAATATTATGCGTAAATTGACTGCCCTGTTTGTTGCCTCTACCCTGGCGTTTGGTGCTGCAAGCCTTGCGCACGCTGATGATGCTCCGGCTGCACCGGCTGATGCCAAACCGATGATGCATCATCACAAAGGAAAAGGGCCGCATGAGATGATGTTCCAGGGTCTTAACCTGACCGATGCGCAGAAAGCGCAAATCCGCGACATCATGAAGAGCCAGCGTGAAGAGATGAAGCGTCCGCCAGTGGAAGAACTGCGCGCGATGCATGAGATTGTCGCCAGCGACAGCTTCGATAAAGCCAAAGCTGAAGCGCAAATCAATAAGATGGATGAGCAGCGCAAAGCCGACATGCTCAAACATATGGAAACGCAGAACAAGATTTACAACATTCTGACGCCGGATCAGAAAAAACAGTTCAATGCCAATTTTGAGAAGCGTCTGACAGAACGTCCTGCCGCAGGCGATAAAATGCCTCCTGCACCGGCTGAATAATTTAGTCGACCCTTCTTAAGACCGCCGGTTTTGCCCATCGCCAGTAGCACATGATGGGCAGAACCGGCGGTTTTTTCTCGCCTGCCTCTTGCCAGCCGCTACCGGCGCGGTATCCTCGTTGTTCCTGTGTGCCCGAAGTTGCTACTTATCTGAAGTTTATACTTTTTTACATCTCTGGTTACGTCGTAGCCTAAGGCATCGCTGCCTGGCTGCCGATAACCTGTTTATAGCAATGTGAACAAGAACAAGAATGCACGCTGTTTCAGAAGCAGCGGCGCAGCGTATCGCTGTGCTATTCAGGAGTGATGATGGAATTCTTTGATATTCGCAAAATGCCGGTCAATCTCTGGCGAAATGGCGCAGGCGAAACGCGCGAGATTTGCTGCTTTCCGCCCGCTACCCGCGAATTTAACTGGCGCGCCAGCATTGCCTCGCTGGCCGGGAACGGCGAATTTACGCCTTTCCCCGGCGTTGATCGCGTGATCACGCTGATAGAAGGCGGGGAAGTGACGCTCAACGGCGGCAGTGTGCGCCATACCCTGAAGCGCCACCAGCCTTTTACGTTCGCAGGGGATCAGCCGGTCAAGGCCGAGCTTTGCGAAGGTCGTATGTCGATGGATTTTAATATTATGACCCGCCGCGATCGCTGTCAGGCGAACGTGCGCATCGCCGATCGCACCTTCACCACCTTCGGTTCGCGCGGTGGGGTGGTGTTCGTGCTGAGCGGTGCATGGCAGCTGGGTGATAAACTGCTCACCGCCGATCAGGGCGCGTGCTGGCAGGAGGGGAGGCAGACCCTGCGGCTGCTCCGCGCCGAAGGGCAGTTACTCTTTAGCGAAATCACCTGGCTGGCCGGGCACTAAGCCAGTTCTACAATCTCATGCTCGCCCGACAGCAGCGGTTTACACAAAATTTTATAGCCATCGTGATCGAAGCCGGCGGGGGTGCGCAGCAACGCTGCCGCCTCGCCTGGCGTATTGACCGAACCCAGCCAGAGCCAGTTATGGATGATGTGATACTGCGTCATCTCACCGAAGCTCTCTTTTAACCCAATCGGCCCCTGCCACGGCCAGCACACCAGCTGCATGCGCGCCATCGCGGCGAGAAAACGGCTATTGTGCTCTTCAATGCTCTCTTTTCCGCAGCAGGCACCGGCGCAGCGCTTTAACGCCGAGCGAAAACAGGGACGGCCACGGCTGAGCGGCTCAAGCCCGAGCAAGCCGTAACAGAGCTTCTCCTCATCGGCGATGGCTTGCAGCGATTGCAGCGCCGTGCGCCGGTTGGCAAACAGACCAAAAAGATGGGGAGAAGAGGAGAAATCCACTTCGCGGGCGTAAACCATCTGCGGCTTACCTTCCTCCACGCGCAGTGAGCAGAGCTGGCGGTTACGGCGCAGGCGTTTATTAAACAGCGGTTGCTGCTCTTTAATAAGCCTGGCTTCCAGCAGCAGCGCGCCAATCTCACCGGCAGTGCAGATCCAGCTAACGCGCCGGGACTGGCGCAGCATGGAAGCTTCATCCGGGGTGCGGAAATGGGACATCACCCGGCTGCGAATATTGACGCTTTTGCCGATATAAAGCGGCATCGCCTCGCTGTCACCATGAAAAATATAAACGCCAGGGTGCTTAGGCATCGCCTCAAGCCACTGACGCAGATGTTCGGGGTATTCATAGATTGCCGCCGCCTCAAATGAAAGACGCGGGGCTGATTGACGCCTTGCCACACGGAACTCCTGATACTGGTTACTTGTACAGTATAGCAGGCTACTTCAGGTTAAAAAAGAAACATTTGGAAAGATCTGGTAAGTGCGGGCGGAAGGTGAGAGCAGTCACCGCTTCGCTTAGCAGGCCTACAGCAGATCTGTAGGCCTGAGCGGGCGTCACGATTTACTGTTTTTTCCAGAAATCATCGAAAATGGTGATCGGCGGACGGCGCTTGTGCTCGGTCTTCACATACCAGCCCTCAATAATGCGGGCGGTTGCTTCATCCAGCGTTTTGCCTTCCAGATAATCGTCGATATTCTCGTAGGTTACGCCGAGCGCGGCTTCATCGGGTAGAGAAGGGCGGTCATCTTCCAGATCGGCAGTTGGTGCTTTTTTATAGAGATGCTCCGGGCAGCCAAGGTGCGCCAGCAGCTGTTTGCCCTGACGCTTATTCAGGCGGAACAGCGGGTTAATATCGGTACCGCCATCGCCATACTTGGTGTAGAAGCCGGTGACCGCTTCAGCCGCGTGGTCAGTTCCGACAACAATCCCTTTGCACATCCCGGCGATGCTGTACTGCGCTTTCATACGCTCGCGCGCTTTCTCATTCCCGCGCACAAAGTCGCTCAGCTCAATACCGGTATCGCGCAGCGCCTGCTCGCTTGCCAGCACTGATGCTTTGATATTGACGGTCAACACGCGGTCAGGTTTGATAAACGCAATTGCGTCCTGGCAATCCTGCTCATCCGCCTGCGCGCCGTAGGGTAGACGCACGGCGATAAACTGTAACTCGCTGTCGCCGCTCTCTTCACGCAGTTCCGAGATGGCTAACTGGGAGATTTTCCCCGCCAGCGTCGAGTCCTGGCCACCGCTGATGCCGAGCACCAGTGATTTGATAAAGGGATAGGTTTTCAGATACGTTTTCAGAAAATCCACGCTGCGGCGAACTTCTTCTTCGGCATTGATGGTTGGCTTGACGCCCAGTGCCTGAATAATCTCTTGTTGCAGAGCCATTAACCCCTCCGTTGTTGAATCCTGCTGTGCAGGTTGCAAATTGTTATTCATTAAAGCTAACCCCTTCGTGGGAAAACGACAAGGTTCACAGTTTTACGTGCCGTAATTTGCGCCGATTCAGGTCGTTTACGCACTTTTATTAGATTTTTCTGAAAGATATATCATTTTCTGTCCTGAGTTGAAAATTCCAATATTATATTCCAGGCTTAGTTAACACGCTGATACAGAAGCGGATACTAAAGAGGATGGAATATGAATAAGAATATCGCAGGAATTCTGGGCGCCGCAGCAGTACTGACTATGCTGGCAGGTTGTACCGCTTACGATCGCGCGAAAGATCAGGTTAGTCAGCCGGTCGTTAAAGATGTGAAAAAAGGGATGAGCCGCCAGCAGGTAATGCAGATTGCAGGCCGTCCGTCATCAGAAGTGAGCATGGTTCACGCACGTGGTACCTGCCAGACCTATATCCTGGGCCAGCGTAACGGCAAAACTGAAACCTACTTCGTTGCACTGGACGAAACCGGTCACGTGCTGAACTCGGGTTATCAGACCTGTTCTGAATACGACACCGACCCGCAGGCACCGCAGCAGCAGTCTCAGCAGAAAAAACCTTTCCAGTAATTTTTTGATTCGCCTGAGCACACAAAAAACCGGCCAACTGGCCGGTTTTTTTATGCCTTATGCCGGCACGTTATCGATCTTGCTGATACGTGACCAGACACGGTGCGCTGAAAGCTGCTCGATAAAATCCTCCACCAGCGCGGTCGAGGCGATATCGCCTTCGATAATGCCCTCTTCACCCTGCGGGTTGACGTGGATCACCCCTTTAAACTGGCGGGCATCACCGGCAAGACCGATAGTCTTGAGGTGCTTATAGGCTTCCAGTAGGTAGTATTTCGCATCGCCGTTTTGCAGCAGCGTGCTGATATCGCCGCCGGGCACAAAGACGCCATCCACCGTCAGCGACGGCGAACCGGCGAACGTTGCCGCCACCGGCAGGCGGGAGCCATCATCAGCCATTACTTCGCCCATGCGCGAGTAGAGCAGTTTGGCGTGCACGCCTTTATTCTTCAGCCCTTGCAACAGAGTCAGCACATCCTGCGCGCGAACATTGTCATGCAGCAGCACTGCGACCACACGGCCCTTCACATCGCCATCCGGAATGGCATACAGGCTGAGGGAGGGATCTTTCTCCACGCCATTTACCGCAGGCGGCGGCGTAATGTTGCACTGCTCTTCCGTCAGGGTAATACCCAGGTTTTCGGCAACGGACTGCGCCAGGTTGACATCAATATGCGCCAGCAAGTCGACCACGCGCTCACGGATATAGGGACGCGCCACTTTGCTTAACTCAAAGCTGAAGGCATCGACGATATGGCGTTGTTCAAACGGCGTCTGGCTCAGCCAGAAGAGGCGCGGATGGGCGTAGTACTCACCAAATGAGGGGCTGCGCTCGCGCACTTTATGCCCTTCAACACGCTCCTGATAGCTCTCAAACCCGCCGCGTTTCGGCCCCGGCGGCGTTTCGCGCGGCCAGTTATCGTTGATCGAGTTCGGCTCATAGTTGGCCGGATTGGTGTCGATATCCATCCGGTGCATGCCGTCACGCTGGAAATTGTGGTACGGGCAGGTCGGGCGGTTAATCGGAATCTCGTGGAAGTTTGGTCCGCCGAGACGGCTGATCTGCGTATCGGTATAGGAGAAGAGACGCCCCTGCAACAGCGGATCGTTGGTGAAATCCAGCCCTGGCACAATATGGCCCGGATGGAAGGCAACCTGTTCGTTTTCCGCAAAGAAGTTATCCGGGTTGCGATTGAGCACCATTTTGCCGACCCGCTGCACCGGCACCAGCGCTTCCGGGATCAGCTTGGTCGGGTCGAGCAGGTCGAAATCAAACTTGAATTCGTCCTCTTCCGGGATCAGTTGCAGCCCCAGTTCATATTCCGGGTAGTCGCCCGCTTCAATCGCTTCCCACAGTTCACGGCGGTGGAAGTCCGGATCGCGCCCGGTCAGCTTCTGCGACTCGTCCCACACCAGCGAGGCTTTACCCGCCAGCGGTTTCCAGTGGAAGCGCACAAAGGTCGCTTTTCCTTCAGCGTTAATCAGGCGGAAGGTATGGATACCAAACCCTTCCATGGTGCGATAGCTGCGCGGAATGCCGCGGTCGGACATCGCCCACATCACATTATGCAGCGTTTCCGGTTGCAGGGAGACATAATCCCAGAAGGTGTCGTGCGCGCTCTGGCCCTGCGGAATAGCCCAGTGTGGCTCCGGTTTCACCGCATGGACAAAGTCGGGGAATTTGTGCGCATCCTGCAAGAAGAAGATCGGCGTGTTATTGCCGACCAGATCGAAGATACCCTCTTCGGTGTAGAACTTAGTGGCGAAACCGCGAATATCACGCACGGTATCCGCTGAACCGGCACCACCCTGTACCGTTGAGAAGCGCACAAACACCGGGGTGATCTTCTCCGGGTCGGAGAGGAAATCGGCTTTGGTGACATCTTGCAGGCTGCGGTAGGGCTGGAAGTAACCGTGCGCCGCCGAGCCGCGCGCATGCACGATACGTTCAGGGATGCGCTCATGGTCAAAATGGGTGATCTTCTCGCGCAGAATAAAATCTTCCAGCAGCGTCGGGCCGCGTGAGCCTGCGCGCAACGAGTTCTGATCGTCGCTGATGCGCACGCCCTGGTTAGTGGTTAGCGCGGCATTCTCGCCGCCCTTGCGGAACGGCTCCAGCGCATTCAATTTCTCATTGGCGGTATCGGGTGATTTCAGGCTGCCTGGGGCGGTGGGCTCTTCGCCGGGTGCGGTCGGTTTTGGCGAAGGGCGGTGGGAATTATCGGATGGTGCGAGGGAGTCCAGTCCCGGGCGGGCTTCGTTTTCATCATCAACCGGGGCGCGGGAAGGTTGCGTCTCTTTCTCATGCTGCGACATTGAATTCGTCTCCTGTTTTCCATGACTAAAAAGGCAGGTTGTTGCCATTAACCCTTCTAACTATAGAACAATGTCCCGCCCGCGCCCGTTTACCGGCCGCGCCTGGAAAACGCGCAGAAGCTCACGCCGGGCGCGACGCGCGGGGTCACAATCGGCTATCATTGGATTTCGTGTGTGTGTGAAATTTGTCTTTAGTGAATGCATCGCTTATGAAAACGCTTCGTCAACAGAATCGAGTCATTATCAGCTATGTCCCGCGCGTCGAACCGGCGCCACCCGACCATGCGTCAAAGGTCGAAGGTTATCGTGATGTCTGGAGGCTGCGCGCTAAATATGTCGCGTTTGTGTTGATGGGCGAGCATTTTCGCCGCTCGCCGACTTTCACTACGCCTGATGCGGCGCAGCGCTGGGCGACGCAGATGCGCCAGGAAGGCGAGATAGAGGAATAAAAAAACGCCTGCAGTGTGCAGGCGTTTTTGTTTTTACGCGGGAAGCTTAGCGATGTGCCAGTTCTGCGTGCTCTTCGCTATCGAGAATGGTTTTATCCGTCTGCTTCAGCCACTGGCTGGTCAGCGTCCCGGCGGTCATTGAGCCGCTGACGTTCAGCGCGGTACGGCCCATATCGATCAGCGGTTCAACGGAGATCAGCAGCGCAACCAGCGTAACCGGCAGGCCAAGCGCCGGCAGCACAATCAGCGCGGCGAACGTTGCACCGCCGCCCACGCCCGCCACACCGGCAGAGCTGATGGTGACGATGCCGACCAGCGTTGCAATCCACATCGGATCCAGCGGGTTGATGCCAACTGTCGGCGCTACCATTACCGCCAGCATTGCCGGGTAGAGACCGGCGCAGCCATTCTGGCCGATGGTCGCACCAAAGGAGGCGGAGAAGCTGGCGATCGACTCCGGTACGCCAAGGCGACGGGTCTGCGCTTCCACATTCAGCGGAATAGAGGCTGCGCTGGAGCGGCTGGTAAAGGCAAAGGTCAGCACCGGCCATACTTTACGGAAGAACTTCAGCGGGCTTACGCCATTCACGCCCAGCAGCACGCCATGTACCACGAACATAATGCCGAGGCCGAGGTAAGAGGCGATAACAAAGCTGCCCAGCTTGATGATGTCGTGGATGTTGGAGCCCGCAACCACTTTGGTCATCAGCGCCAGCACGCCGTACGGCGTCAGCTGCATCACCAGACGTACCAGCTTCATCACCCAGCTCTGCAGCGTGTCGATGGCGGTCAGCACGCGCTGGCCCTTCGGCGCATCATCTTTCAGCAGCTTCAGCGCGGCAACGCCGAGGAAAGCGGCAAAGATAACGATGCTGATGATCGACGTCGGGCTTGCGCCAGTCAGATCGGCAAACGGATTTTTCGGCACAAACGACAGCAGCAGCTGCGGCACGGTCAGATCGGCCAGCTTTCCAACGTAGTTGCTCTGAATGGCATTCAGACGCGCGGTTTCCGCGCTGCCCTGCACCAGTCCTTCAGCGGTAAGACCAAACAGATTGGTCACCAGCACACCGACCAGCGCGGCGATAAGGGTGGTAAACAGCAGCGTGCCGATGGTAAGGAAACTGATTTTGCCCAGCTGCGACGCGTTGTGCAGGCGCGCAACGGCGCTGAGGATCGAGGCGAAAACCAGCGGCATCACAATCATTTGCAGCAGTTGCACATAGCCGTTACCGACGACGTTAAACCACTGAATAGACTCTTTCAGCACCGGATTATCGGCTCCGTAAATGGCCTGCAGCGCGAGGCCGAACGCCACGCCAAGCCCGAGACCAACCAGTACTTTTTTTGCCAGGCTCCACTGTTTGTGGCGCGCCTGCGCCAGCAAAAGCAGCAGTGCTGCGAACACGACAACGTTCGCGATTAATGGAAAATTCATCCCCGTTCTCCTGATTTCATTATATTGATGACATCGAGGTCATCCTGTGGCGCAAGGTTAGCAGAAGTGCCCGGGGCGGCTTATATCCAAATGGAATGCTTTATAGCGAAGTGTTCGAAATCGACTATTTATCGTGCAGACTGGCGATCAATAAAGCGATTGAACTCACTTTGCAGGATATTTATCGCTTCAGATGACCAGCGGATTGCACCATTTTCGGGCAGGGTTTGCGGCATCCATACGGCATAGGTGAGCAGCGCCATGCAGAGTACACGCTCCATCTGATTACCTTTTTGCGACGCGAGGATCGGCAGGCGAAAGCGCCAGCGGCAGGGCCACAGCAGCGGCACACCGGCGGGTGTGAGCATATCTGCAACGATATGGCTGAGATAGCCGATCACCATCCCCTGCAGCGCATCCGCCGGCAGGATCCAGCTGTCAGGCACTTTTAAGGCAAAGAGGGTAAGCGCAAGAAAAACCGCCAGCAGGCTATGGGTGAACCCGCGGTGACCAAAGGCGCGCGCAACGGGTTTTGAGATCCACTTTAGCCGCTGGCCGAGGAAGGATTTCGGGTGATCGATGTCCGGCAGCAGGCAGGTGAGAATGGCTGAAGGCACAATATGCCACCAGTCGCCCTGTGCAAGCACGGGCGTCAATTCGGCATTCTTGGTAAACACCGCGCAGGCTATGGAGAAAAGCAGGTGTCCTTCCGCCGTCATGATCAAACTCGCTAAACTGTCGATGCATACAGTATAGGATGTTTGTACAGTAGGCGAAAGAGGTGACGGTGTAACTCTTTGTCACAATCCTGCTAATTTAACGCGCCAGCCAGCCGCCATCGACCGCCAGCGTGTAACCATTTATGTAGTCCGCCGCTGAAGAGGCGAGAAAAACCGCCGCGCCCTGCAAATCCTCCGGCGTACCCCAGCGGCCCGCGGGAATGCGATCAAGGATCTCCTGATTGCGTTCTGCATCTTCGCGCAGTTGCTGGGTGTTGTTGGTCGCCATATAGCCGGGCGCAATCGCGTTGACGTTGATATTGTGCTTCGCCCACTCGTTTGCCAGCAGACGCGTCAGTCCCATCACGCCGCTTTTTGAGGCGGTATAAGAGGGAACGCGGATGCCGCCCTGATATGAAAGCATTGAGGCGATATTGATAATTTTGCCGCCGCTGCGCTGGGCGATAAATTGCCGGGCGACAGCCTGCGAGAGGAAGAAGAGCGATTTGAGGTTGAGATCCATCACCTCATCCCAGTCCTTTTCACTGAAATCGATGGCGTCGCAGCGGCGGATTGTTCCGGCGTTATTGATGAGAATATCGAGGTGCCCCATCTTCGCTACCGCTTCATCGACAATCGACGTCAGTTGCTGATGGTCGCGCAGGTCGGCCTGAATCGCATGAAAACGCCGACCAAGCGCCTCGACGCGTTGTGCCGTTTCATGGGGGATTTTCCGGTTAACACCGACAATATCGCAGCCCGCTTCCGCCAGCCCTGTTGCCATTCCCTGGCCCAGACCGGTATCGCATCCGGTTACAAGAGCCACCTTACCCGTTAGCTTAAAAGCATCCAGTATCATATCTACTCCGGCGTGATGTCATGTCGTGACGGGCGTCAATGCCTGCGGATCAGAATAGAAGGCGGGAGCGCAAAATACAAACAAATGAAATGATGTTTCAATATTTTTGTGATGCAGGAGCGGCTTTGCACCGCTCCTGCACATTTTTAACCGAGCAGATGGGCGGCAGTCAGTTGCTGCAAGCTTTCGAGTTTGACGTTCGCCAGCACATAGCGCGGATCGGCGCGATGCTCCTCATCAGGAACGACAATCGAACGCATACGCGCCGCTTTGCTGGCAATCATCCCGTTAACGGAATCCTCCAGCGCCACGCAGGCTAAGGGATCGACACCGAGTTTCGCTGCGCAGTCGAGATAAACCTGCGGGTGCGGTTTGCTGTAAGGCAGGCTTTCGGCGGAGGCCAGTGCATCGAAGCTGTCACGCAGGTCGAACATCGCCAGCACTTTCTCCAGCATATGTAGCGGCGATGCGGAGGCCAGCCCAACGCGCAGACCGTTCGCTTTGCAAAGCGCCAGCGCTTCACGCACGCCCGGCAGCAGCGGACGCTCTGCTTCTACCAGCGCAATAGCGCGCTCAATAATTTGTGCGGTCACTTGCTGGCGGGACGGGCCGCTCCACGGCTGTTGCGCATACCACAAATCAACCACCATATCGATGCGCAGGCCCAGCGTGTCAGGCAGCTCGCCGCGGCGCGAGATGTCGACGCCGAGGCTTGAGATCACCTCAAGTTCGGCGCGATCCCACAGCGGTTCCGAATTAATTAATAAACCATCCATATCAAAAATTGCTGCAACTGTTTGGCGCGGGGCAGACATAACACCTCTCCGGTTAGCGAAATAAAACAGGGTGAAGGTAGTGAGTATGGCAATGCGTTCACCCTGGCGTCTTTAAAAATCAGGCGAAAATAGTTATCAGCAGGTAGACTAAGGCACAAACAGTGCGTCAACAACAAGGGGAATCCATGACGTATCAACAAGCTGGACGCATCGCCGTACTGAAACGCGTTCTGGGTTGGGTGATTTTTATTCCGGCCGTTATTTCGACCGTTATTTCGATCCTGAAGTTTATGTATGAGCATAGTGATAAACAGCCCGGCATTAACGCCGTGATGCTCGATTTTGCCCATGTAATGATTGAGATGATGCGGTTCAATACGCCATTCCTCAATCTCTTCTGGTACAACTCGCCGACGCCCCATTTTCAGCAGGGCCTGAACGTTCTCTTCTGGATTATCTTCGCCTTGATCTTTGTTGGCCTGGCTCTACAGGCTTCCGGCGCGCGCATGAGCCGCCAGGCGCGCTTTGTGCGCGAAGGGGTGGAAAACCAGCTGATCCTCGAAAAAGCCAAAGGCGATGAGGGGCTTAGCCGCGAGCAGATCGAAGCGCGCATTAACGTGCCAAACCACACCATTTTCCTGCAGATTTTCCCGCTTTACGTGCTGCCAGCGATCATTATCGTGGCGGGCTACTTCTTCTTTAAGCTGCTCGGCTTTCTGTAAAGTTACAGCGCCCGATGGCATTCGCGATCGGGCTTGTTAGCCTTTCACTTTTACGCGGCCAATACCCGATCCAGCGCCTTCTGTGCATTCATTAAATGTTCACCGCCGAAGAGAATGGCGCGGTTGAAAAGGGTGTAAAGCTGGTAAATCGGTTGGCGGTCAAGGAAGTCGGGCGGGAGCGGGGAGATGGACTGGTAACCGTCGTAGATCTGCGGCGGCTGATCCGGATGGAGCGGCAGCATCGCCAGATCGCACTCCCTGTCGCCCCAGTAGCAGGCGGGATCGTAAATATAGGGGCCGTCCGGGCCGAGCGCGCAGTTGGCGGACCAGAGATCGCCATGCAGTAAAGAGGCCTGCGGCTGGTGGCCAGCTAAACGCTGCTGAACATGCTCAACAATCGCGTCGATATTGCCGAACTGTAGCCCTTTCTCCGCTGCCAGCTCAAGCTGCCAGCCGATACGCTGCTCGGCGAAAAAGGTCGACCAGCGGCGCTGCCATGCGTTGGGCTGCGGCGTGGTGGAGAGATCGTTATCGAAGTCGAGACCGAACTGCGGCTGATCGCTCCACTGATGGAGCCGGGCAAGCTGCTGACCCAGTAAAAAGGCGCTATGCACATCAAGCGGGCGGGCGTGAAGATACTCCATCACCAGGAAGCTGTAGTCGCGGTCGCTGCCGACTGCCCACACCTCAGGCACCCTTACCGTATTGCTGCGCGCCAGCAGCGCCAACTGATCGGCTTCGGCAGTGAAGATGGGAAGCAGGGCGCGTTCATCACATTTAACGAAACAGTCGCGTCCTGCGTAACGTATGCGCCATGCAGCGTGAATTTCACCGCCCGGTAGCTCATCGCGTTGTTCAATTTCGCCTTCACCCAGTTGCTCGCTTAACAGACCACTTATCGCTTGCCACATGATATTTCTCCCATGTAATCAGCCAGATCATTAGGTTAGCGCACTAAAGCTGTGAAAAAATTCGACTTAACGCACACCAGGCGCACGCACGGCGCAGGATGGCACTTATTGCTCTTGTTGCCGCCACGTCTCCCAGGTGGAAACCGTAACGTCTGTTTTTCGCCCGACGGCACTTTCCGCCAGGCCGCTGGCAAGCTCATGAACCTCTTGCTCATTTAAGGCGCTAATCAAGCCGAAGGTGTTAGTGCCGAGATCGTGCACCTTGCCATCGTCGTCCGCCATGGTGATAAGAAAGCCCGCAAGTGTAAAGTGGTTATTTAGCTCATTAATGTCCGTTAACGTCTCATCGTGAAATTTCACCGTCACGACGTAGCGGGTGATGCCATCGTTACTCATATTTCACCTCGTTGTTAATGCAAATTTTTTTAGCATAGTCGGCGACAAATATTTGTCGACTGGATGCCGCAGATTCCGCTGCGCTTAAGCACCGCGTAGATAGTCGTAGATTTTCTGCGTATCTTCGCTGGCGCACAGGCGGGTGCCCTGATTGATGGTGGCCGCGCTGCCAGCCGCGACGCCAAAGCGCACCATATCGTCGAGCGGAGCATCTTCGGCAAGCTTAAGGGTCATGGCACCGACCATGCTGTCGCCCGCGCCAACGGTGCTCTGGCTTTTCATTGGTGGCGGCACAACCTGCACATGGCCCTGTCGATCCACCCCCAGCGCGCCTTGCGGCCCGAGCGAGACCACCACGCGACGCGCTTTGCCGCTGGTAATGATCTCCTGCGCCGCGCGCAGCACGTCATGGGGTTGGTTGAGCGGTCTGCCCACCAGCGCGCTGAGCTCTTTCTGGTTAGGTTTGACCAGTTCGATATTGCCAATCTCCAGCGCAGCGGCCAGCGCGTCGCCAGAGCTGTCGATAATGCAGCGAATCCCCTGTTTTTGCGCGACGGTAATCAACTGCGTCAGCTTTTCAAGCTGGACACCCGGCGGAAGGCTGCCGCTGATGACCAGAATCGCGCCGCTCTCTATGGTCAGCACTTTCTCTTCAATCTGGCGGAACTCATCTTCGCTGAGGGCGGCACCGGGCATCACAAAGCGATACTGCTCGCCGCTCGCCTCAACGTGCACATGCAGGTTTTGTCGCGTCCAGTCGGCGGTCTGCACGCTGAGGGTCGGGACATGTTCGTCGGCGAGCAGGGCAGTCAGGTGTTCACCGGTTGCGCCGCCCGCCGGAAAAATCGCGGTGGCTTTTCCCCCGAGGTGGGCAATGGCGCGGGCAACATTAATGCCGCCGCCGCCCGGTTCAAATACCGGCGAGGTGCAACGGAGTTTTCCTTCCGGATAAATTTGCGGCGTTATTGTCGCGCTATCGAGGGATGGCGCGAGCGTAAGCGTATAAATCGGTACCATATTTGACCTCCTGTTACGTAGCGTGCAGTAAGCCTGGCACCATTTACAGTGAAGGGAAAGTAAATAACAGTATGATTTTAAATACGATATTATTTTTATAGTGATATTTCGGAATCTATAACAATTATTCTGAGATCTCTCTTATTCAAAAAATCAAATAAGATTTCATTGATATGTTTAAGCGGTCTTTTTATAATTTGTTACCTTTCTGCGGACCGTTGGTCATTGATCCATAAGAAAGTTTCCGGGACCGTGTTGGTCTCATTTACTGTACGGATTTAAAAAAATGAAGCTTTTTAAGACAGTACCCGCGCTGGTTATGGCTGCGGGCGTGCTTGCGTCGATGAATGCTGTCGCAGATGATACCGTTTTTACTGTCATGGATGACCCCGCCTCCGCGAAAAAACCGTTTGAAGGTAATGTCAACGGTGGCTATCTCGGTCAGTCAGGCAACACAAAGAGTTCCTCTTTGACGGCCGACTCTACCCTGACATGGTATGGCGATTCTACGGCCTGGTCCCTGTGGGGCAACGCCAGTAATACCTCGTCTAACGACGAACGTTCTTCCGAGAAGTATGCTGTTGGTGGCCGTAGCCGTTATAACATGACTGACTACGACTACCTGTTCGGCCAGGCGAGCTGGTTGACCGATCGCTACAACGGTTACCATGCCCGTGACATCGCTACCGCCGGTTATGGTCGTCAGTTCCTGAATGGCCCGGTTCACAGCTTCCGTCTCGAATTCGGTCCGGGTGTGCGTTATGACAAGTACACAAACGGCGATACCAAAACGACGGCGCTGGGCTATGCGTCTGGTACCTACGCGTGGCAGTTCTCTGACAATGCGAAATTTACCCAGGGCGTTTCGGTATTTGGTGCGGACGATACTACCGTCAACTCCGAAACCGCGCTGAACGTGGCGATTAACTCCCACTTCGCGTTGAAGGTCGCCTATAACGTGACCTGGAACTCTGAGCCGCCGTCATCGGCACCGGATCATACCGATCGCAGAACGTCGATTACCTTAGGCTACAAAATTTAATTGGACGGGCCGGGTTATCCGGCCCGTTTTTATTTACGTGAAGTGCGCAGTTCGTCAGTTAGTTTTATTTAAGTCCGCTCCTGCATTTTCTCTCCACATTTCCTCTTTAAGAAACATATTCAGTTTATTTGACACGAACGGCTAAATAAATTGACTGGGAAAAAGTGTGATCCAGATCTACAATTCTTGCTGTGGGCATTTTGCTGCCCGGCCAGTTAAATCTATTTAAGCAAGAGAATTTGATCATGAAAACAATCAAAACAACCGCAGCCGCGCTGGTTATTTCTGCGCTCTCTTTTAGCGTATTCGCGGCACAGCCTGCACAATCTACTAATCACGTCACCACCATCGAAGCGGGTTCAAACATGATCCCCGGTACGCATGCAGTAAACGGCTCTAACGCCGCTGCTTTTAATGCGCATACGCTGGTAGCCGGTGAGTGGGAATAAAGATTATTCTTAGCCGTTTCATCTGCTTATTTTAAAAACCGGATTGTGTGGTACCGGTTTTTAAAGTTGGCAAGAGAGGTTTAAGAATGAGTTGTTTCTGACAGCTTATTTGCAAAAGGTGCGCTAATAACGCTTATTTCTGGTTGCGTTAAATCTCAGACCATCAACTACGCAGGAGCGAGAGAATATTCTCCGCCGCCTGGTTAGCCACTTTTAATACGGCATCCTGGCCCTGCTGTAAAAGCTGCGCTTTGGCCATCTTGCTCGCTTCCAGCGCATAATCCGCATCTTCTATCCGGCTTCTTGCCGCCTGCGTGGCGACACTTTGCTGCGCCAGCACCGATTTGTTTGATTCAAAACGGTTAATAAAAGCGCCATATTGCGCCCGATACCCGCTCACTTTCTCCAGCGCCTGGTCGAGTTTACCCATCGTCATGCCAGCGGTGGTTTCCGACAGCAGATCCGTGCTGGTTAAGCCGAGAGATTTAACATCTGCGGGCGTGGCTGGAATGGTCGTTGATTTGATCTCATCCCCGACAGTGGCGCTGGTCACCACTTCCCACGGCCTGCTCTGCTTAGGCGGCTCTTCCGGTGTGATGGTCGGTTTTGGCAGATCGCCCCAGGTCAGGTTGCTGGTAAAAGAGCCGCTACCGACGACCATGACGACAAGATCTTCGGTAACGTCATCAATCTTTAATCGCTCAAGGCGGTTCGAACCGTTGCTGCCGTCATTGTAGGCCGCAGCGGATTCATAACGATCGCCATCGCCACTGTATTTGATGGTCATACCGTTGTAGGAGAGCGTTGCACTGCCATTTAATGCCCAGGAAGAACCCCCTTCAATCAACAGCGAGTCATCGTAAGTGGCACCACTCTTAAAACCATTCGATGCGGTCAATACGCGGCTGGTCGCCTTCGCTGAATCTGTGATGCCGCGGCTTTTCCAGGTGTAATCCGGATCGCTACCGTTAATTGGCGTGCCCGCCAGATGTTTACCGTCGCGCGTAAAGAGCTGGATGTCGTCATCAAGGCCCAATGAGTCGATGGTAATAGCAATATTTTTCGCCCCCGCCGGAATATAGGCCAGCGAGACGATACCGGAGCTGAACGAATAGTCCGTTCCGCTCACCGGAAATTTAGTACTCAGCGGCGGAACATCGCCGATAAGCGCTGGTGGAAGTTCCGGGGCGTCCGTTGCCAGGGGATAAGAGCCGAAAATTTCGGTGCCTTCGGAAATCGACTGAATGGTATCGAGAATACTTTTGTATTCGTTCTGGATACTTTGTCTGTCACTTTCAGAAAGCGTACTGTTACCGGCCTGGATAGCCAGACTTTTAGCGCGGATCAGCCGTTCGCTAATCGTACTCAGGCCGCCATCGGCGGTCTGCGCCATGCTGATGGCGTCATCAAGCCCGCGGGAAACCACGGTGTCTGCGTTACTGTTTGAACGCATACGATTAGCAATGGCCTGGCCTGCCGCATCGTCTTTTGCGCCATTGATTCGTAAGCCTGACGATAAACGCTCAATTGACTCCTGCAGAGTCGATGAGGTTGTTTTGCGAACCGTCAGGTTCAATCCCGTCATCTCGTTGTAATTGATCGCTTGCATTACCGTCGCTATATCATTCAAACCACGAATGCTCTATTTATCGGCAACAGTAGCGAGTTTCTTTAAGGTAAATCGATAAGGAAATTTAACTTTGTGCAACTGTATAAAAAACAAGTCCTTTTACATTTTCACTATAGATTTGCTGTGTTGTGGCACACTTACGGGCAACGGGTATAAGGACAGGTTGCGTGTTACTCAAGGCTTTCTAATGAAAAAAGTGGGGCAATATGGGCAAGTTAAATGATGCGGCACTGTACGATGAGATGTGCCGGGTAGTGGGCAAGGTGGTGCTTGAGATGCGTGACCTGGGGCAGGAGCCTAAGCATATTGTTATCGCGGGTGTGGTGAGAACCATGCTGGCTAATCAGAGAATTAAACGTAGCGAACTAACAGAAGCGGCGATGGAAGAGGTGATCCGTGCCCTTGGTTTTGACGCCTGAGCCGGATTTCAACAGGGCACGCATTGCTGCGTGCCCGGGAGAAGCGAAAGCCCTAGCGTCGTTTTCTCGGTGAAACCGGAAGGGTTTGTGAATATTTCACTTTGCTGTGTTTGTAGAAGGCAAAAATAACGATAGCAATCAACAGAATAATGGCTAAGATATAAACTATTACCATGATTTATCAGTGGGTTAGGGGTTGCTGGGAAGCCAAATAGACTGCTTCTACCCCTGTTGTGTCAAGATGTAAACGAAAAATCAGATAATACCTTCGTTGCGCAACCACGCTTAAATGGCGACTCTGCTCCATAGCGACGGAAAAGGGCGCAAAAATGATCCCCGTCACACTAGCCCTTTCAACGCCGAGTGCAAATGTGTACTATTGTCGGGTACTTAACAGCAGCGGGTAAGGGTAAAGTGCGGTCATCACCGTTCGATACATATTCCGCAGAGTGAAGCGAGAAAACTTATCTAAGTTGCTGTTATATCTTTGAAATCTCATTTTGCATGTGCTCTTTCGTGTGGCGCACCACTGCAAATTAAGGAAATGAAATGCCTGTAATTACGCTTCCTGATGGCAGTCAACGCCATTATGACCACGCCGTAAGTCCCCTGGATGTTGCGCTTGATATTGGCCCTGGTCTGGCGAAAGCCTGCATCGCCGGGCGTGTCAACGGTGAACTGGTCGATGCTTCAGATATCATCGACAGTGATGCAAGCCTTGCTATCATCACCGCAAAAGATGAGGAAGGGCTGGAGATTATCCGCCACTCCTGTGCGCATCTGTTGGGCCATGCGATCAAGCAGCTGTGGCCGCATACTAAAATGGCGATTGGTCCGGTTATCGACAATGGCTTCTATTATGACGTTGATCTCGACCACACCCTGACTCAGGAAGATATCGACGCGCTCGAAAAACGTATGCACGAGCTCGCCGAATCCAACTATGACGTTATCAAGAAGAAAGTGAGCTGGCAGGAAGCGCGTGAAACGTTTGTCGCACGCGGTGAAAACTACAAAGTCTCCATTCTTGATGAAAACATTGCCCATGATGACAAGCCAGGCTTGTATCATCATGAAGAATACGTCGATATGTGCCGTGGTCCGCACGTACCGAATATGCGTTTCTGCCACCACTTCAAACTGATGAAAACGGCGGGCGCTTACTGGCGCGGCGACAGCAACAACAAGATGCTGCAGCGTATTTACGGTACCGCATGGGCAGATAAAAAAGCGCTTAACGCTTATCTGCTGCGTCTGGAAGAAGCCGCAAAACGCGACCACCGTAAAATCGGTAAGCAGCTTGACCTGTACCATATGCAGGAAGAAGCGCCGGGTATGGTCTTCTGGCACAACGATGGCTGGACCATTTTCCGTGAACTGGAAACGTTCGTACGCTCTAAGCTGAAAGCGTATCAGTACCAGGAAGTGAAAGGCCCGTTTATGATGGACCGTGTGCTGTGGGAAAAAACCGGCCACTGGGACAACTACAAAGATGCTATGTTTACGACATCGTCAGAGAATCGTGAGTACTGCATCAAACCGATGAACTGCCCGGGACATGTGCAGATTTTCAACCAGGGGTTGAAATCCTACCGCGACCTGCCGCTGCGTATGGCGGAGTTCGGTAGCTGCCACCGTAATGAACCTTCGGGCGCGTTGCACGGTCTGATGCGTGTGCGCGGTTTTACGCAAGATGATGCGCACATTTTCTGTACGGAAGAGCAGGTTCGCGATGAAGTGAACGCCTGCATCCGTATGGTCTACGATATGTACAGCACGTTTGGCTTCGAAAAAATCGTTGTTAAACTCTCCACCCGTCCCGAGAAACGTATCGGTAGTGACGAGATGTGGGATCGTGCTGAGGCGGATCTGGCAGTTGCGCTGGAAGAGAACAATATCCCATTTGAATATCAACTGGGTGAAGGCGCATTCTACGGTCCGAAAATTGAATTTACCCTTTATGACTGCCTCGATCGTGCATGGCAGTGCGGAACGGTACAGCTGGACTTCTCCCTGCCGGCTCGTCTGAACGCCTCTTATGTAGGCGAAAGCAACGAGCGTCAGGTTCCAGTTATGATTCACCGCGCAATTCTTGGGTCACTGGAGCGCTTTATCGGCATCCTGACTGAAGAGTTCGCTGGCTTCTTCCCGACCTGGCTCGCGCCGGTGCAGGTCGTAGTCATGAACATTACTGATTCACAGTCTGAATATGTCAACGAATTGACCCAGAAACTGCAAAATGCGGGCATTCGTGTAAAAGCAGACTTGAGAAACGAGAAGATAGGCTTTAAAATCCGCGAGCACACTTTACGTCGTGTCCCTTATATGCTTGTTTGTGGTGACAAAGAGGTTGAAGCCGGCAAAGTTGCTGTGCGTACCCGTCGCGGTAAAGACCTGGGTAGCCTTGACGTAAATGAAGTTATCGAGAAGCTGCAACAAGAGATTCGCAGCCGCAGTCTTAAACAACTGGAGGAATAAGGTATTAAAGGCGGAAAACGAGTTCAAACGGCGCGTCCCAATCGTATTAATGGCGAGATCCGCGCCCTGGAAGTTCGCTTAACTGGTCTGGAAGGCGAGCAGCTTGGTATTGTGAGTCTGCGAGAAGCTCTGGAAAAAGCTGAAGAAGCCGGGGTTGATTTAGTCGAAATTAGCCCTAACGCCGAGCCGCCCGTTTGCCGTATAATGGACTACGGCAAGTTCCTCTATGAAAAGAGCAAATCTTCTAAGGAACAGAAGAAGAAGCAAAAAGTTATTCAGGTCAAGGAAATCAAATTCCGACCTGGTACAGATGAAGGCGACTATCAGGTAAAACTCCGCAGCCTGATTCGCTTTCTTGAAGAGGGCGATAAGGCCAAGATCACGCTGCGTTTCCGCGGTCGTGAGATGGCCCACCAACAGATCGGTATGGAAGTGCTTAACCGCGTGAAAGAAGATCTGGTCGAACTGGCAGTTGTCGAATCCTTCCCTACGAAGATCGAAGGCCGCCAGATGATTATGGTGCTTGCTCCTAAGAAGAAACAGTAAGGCCATCAAGTAATTAAACCTGTGGGCCTCGTGCTCGCGGGTTTAGTTCGCCTTTGTTTCGTTTATTAACAATGCGAAGTGGAAATTGAAAAATGCCAAAGATCAAAACCGTACGCGGTGCTGCTAAGCGCTTCAAAAAAACCGGTAAAGGTGGTTTTAAGCACAAGCATGCTAACCTGCGTCATATTCTGACCAAAAAAGCTACCAAGCGTAAACGTCACCTGCGTCCGAAAGCCATGGTTTCTAAAGGCGATCTGGGCCTGGTCATCGCGTGCCTGCCGTACGCATAAGTCGTTAACCTTTTAACTTTTTAATTAGAATATACAGGAGAGCATATGGCTCGCGTAAAACGTGGTGTGATTGCACGTGCACGTCATAAGAAAATTTTGAAACAAGCTAAAGGCTACTACGGCGCGCGTTCACGCGTTTACCGTGTTGCCTTCCAGGCTGTTATCAAAGCTGGTCAGTACGCTTATCGTGACCGTCGTCAGAAAAAGCGTCAGTTCCGTCAGCTGTGGATTGCACGTATCAACGCAGCAGCACGTCAGAACGGTATTTCTTACAGCAAATTCATCAACGGCCTGAAAAAAGCCTCTGTTGAAATTGACCGTAAGATCCTGGCTGACATCGCCGTATTCGACAAAGTGGCATTCTCTGCCCTGGTTGAAAAAGCGAAAGCAGCTCTGGCGTAAGCCAGTTTAAGAGAGGGAGCCTGGCTCCCTCTTTTGCTTTAACAGTATCAATACATTGACTTTTTGCCGTGATGCGTTTTCAATAGCCCATCGTCGCCACGTAGCCGATTAAGGTAATGCAAGCATGAATGCTGCTATTTTCCGCTTCTTTTTTTACTTTAGCACCTGAACCCAGGGGGCTTGCGCGTGAAAGAAGAAACGGAAAACAGCGCCAGAAAGCCTCCCTTGTGGAGGCTTTTTTTGTATCTGCCGCGTGTAAATATCGTCATATAACGAGGAAAACCATGTCACATCTCGCAGAGCTGGTTGCCAGTGCGAAGGCAGCCATTAACGATGCTTCAGATGTCGCCGCGCTGGACAACGTACGCGTCGAATATTTGGGTAAGAAAGGGCATCTGACCCTTCAGATGACCACCCTGCGTGAGCTGCCGCCAGAAGAGCGCCCGGCTGCCGGAGCGGTAATCAATGAAGCGAAAGAGCAGGTTCAGCAAGCGCTGAACGCGCGCAAA
The DNA here is from genome assembly GCF_003864115.1 of Kosakonia sp. CCTCC M2018092. Classification (NCBI taxonomy): domain Bacteria; kingdom Pseudomonadati; phylum Pseudomonadota; class Gammaproteobacteria; order Enterobacterales; family Enterobacteriaceae; genus Kosakonia; species Kosakonia sp. CCTCC M2018092. Next base: position 2,689,513 of record NZ_CP034225.1, on the reverse strand, counting down.
AACGATCTCGAAAGCGCCGCGCTGAATGCCCGCCTCGCCGCTGAGACCATTGATGTCTCCCTGCCGGGCCGTCGTATCGAAAATGGCGGTCTGCACCCGGTGACCCGTACCATCGATCGTATCGAGAGCTTCTTCGGCGAGCTGGGCTTTACCGTCGCCACCGGGCCGGAGATCGAAGACGATTACCACAACTTTGACGCGCTGAACATTCCGGGCCACCACCCGGCGCGTGCCGATCACGACACCTTCTGGTTCGACGCTACGCGTCTGCTGCGTACGCAGACCTCAGGCGTGCAGATCCGCACCATGGAGCACCAGCAGCCGCCGATTCGCATTATTGCCCCGGGCCGCGTCTACCGTAACGACTACGATCAGACCCACACCCCGATGTTCCATCAGATGGAAGGCTTGATCGTTGATAAAAACATCAGCTTTACCAACCTGAAAGGGACGCTGCACGACTTCCTGCGTAACTTCTTTGAAGAGGATCTGCAAATCCGCTTCCGTCCCTCCTACTTCCCGTTCACCGAACCCTCCGCCGAAGTGGATGTGATGGGTAAAAACGGTAAATGGCTGGAAGTGCTGGGCTGTGGCATGGTCCACCCGAATGTGCTGCGTAACGTTGGCATCGACCCGGAAATTTACTCCGGCTTCGCGTTTGGCATGGGGATGGAGCGTCTCACCATGCTGCGCTACGGTGTGACAGATCTGCGCGCATTCTTCGAAAACGATTTGCGTTTCCTCAAACAGTTTAAATAAGGGCAGGCGAAACAATGAAATTCAGTGAACTGTGGTTACGCGAATGGGTAAACCCAGCGGTTGATAGCGAAGCGCTCTCCGGGCAGATCACCATGGCCGGCCTGGAAGTGGACGGCGTTGAACCGGTCGCCGGTGCGTTTCATGGCGTGGTGGTTGGCGAAGTGATGGAGTGCGCTCAGCACCCGAACGCTGACAAGCTGCGCGTAACAAAAGTGAATGTGGGCGGCGATCGCCTGCTGGATATCGTCTGCGGCGCGCCGAACTGCCGTCTCGGGCTGAAAGTGGCCGTAGCGACAGTCGGCGCGGTACTGCCAGGCGATTTCAAAATCAAAGCGGCGAAACTGCGCGGCGAACCCTCCGAAGGGATGCTCTGCTCCTTCTCCGAACTCGGTATTTCCGACGATCACAACGGCATCATTGAACTGCCGGCAGATGCGCCGATCGGCACCGATATTCGCGAATACCTGAAGCTCGACGATAACACCATCGAAATCAGCGTTACGCCAAACCGTGCCGATTGCCTTGGCATTATCGGCGTGGCTCGCGACGTTGCGGTGCTGAATAAATCCCCGCTGAACGAGCCAGAAATCGCGCCGGTTGCTGCAACCATTAACGATACGCTGCCGATCGTTGTGGAAGCGAAAGAGGCCTGTCCGCGTTACCTGGGCCGCCTGGTCAAAGGTATCAACGTCAGCGCGCCGACGCCGCTGTGGATGAAAGAGAAGCTGCGTCGCTGCGGCATTCGTTCAATCGATGCGGTTGTCGATGTCACTAACTACGTTCTGCTTGAGCTCGGCCAGCCGATGCACGCCTTCGACAGCGATCGCCTCGAAGGCGGCATCGTGGTGCGTATGGCGAAAGAGGGCGAAACGCTGGTGCTGCTTGATGGCAACGAAGCGAAACTGAGTGCCGACACGCTGGTGATTGCAGACCAGAAAAACGCGCTGGCGATGGGCGGTATCTTCGGCGGTGAACACTCCGGTGTGAACAGCGAAACGCAAAACGTCCTGCTGGAGTGCGCCTTCTTCAACCCGCTCTCCATTACCGGCCGCGCACGTCGTCACGGTCTGCATACCGATGCTTCTCACCGCTACGAGCGCGGCGTCGATCCGCAGCTGCAATATAAAGCGATGGAGCGTGCTACGCGCCTGCTGCTGGATATTTGCGGCGGTGAAGCGGGCCCGGTCATTGACGTTACTGATGAAGCGTCACTGCCGAAACGCGCCACTATCCGTCTGCGTCGCAGCAAGCTGGATCGCCTGATTGGCCATCACATTGCTGATGAGCAGGTGAGCGATATTCTGACCCGCCTTGGCTGCGAAGTGACCGCAGGCCAGGATGAGTGGCTGGCGGTTGCGCCGAGCTGGCGTTTCGATATGGAGATCGAAGAGGACCTGGTGGAAGAGGTTGCCCGTGTTTACGGTTACAACAATATTCCTGACGAGCCGGTGCAGGCCGGGCTGGTGATGGGCGAACATCGCGAAGCCAACTTGTCCCTTAAGCGAGTGAAAACTATGCTTAACGACAAAGGCTACCAGGAAGTGATCACCTACAGCTTCGTTGATCCGAAACTGCAGCAGTTGATCCACCCGGGCGAAGAAGCGCTGGTGCTGCCAAGCCCGATCTCCAGCGAAATGTCGGTGATGCGTCTCTCACTGTGGACCGGTCTGCTGGGCACGATTGTCTACAACCAGAACCGTCAGCAGAGCCGTGTGCGCATTTTCGAAACCGGCCTGCGTTTCGTGCCGGATACCCAGGCGAACCTCGGCATCCGTCAGGACGTGATGCTGGCGGGCGCTATCTGCGGAAACCGTTATGAAGAGCACTGGGACCTGGCAAAAAACAGCGTTGATTTCTTCGATCTGAAAGGCGATCTGGAGTCTGTGTTGGATCTGACCGGTAAGTTAGAAGCGATTGAGTTCCGTGCTGAGACCAATCCGGCACTGCATCCGGGTCAATCTGCCGCGATTTATCTGAAAGATAAACGCATTGGCTTTATCGGCGTGGTACATCCGGAGCTGGAGCGTAAGCTTGATCTGAACGGCCGTACGCTGGTGTTTGAACTGGAGTGGAATGCCCTCGCAGACCGCGCCGTGCCTCAGGCTCAGGAGATTTCTCGCTTCCCGGCGAACCGCCGCGACATCGCTGTTGTGGTCAATGAAAATGTACCCGCAGCAGATGTTTTGGCTGAATGTAAGAAAGTTGGCGCAAATCAGGTAGTTGGCGTAAACTTGTTTGACGTGTACCGCGGTAAGGGCGTCGTGGAAGGGTCGAAAAGCCTTGCCATCAGTCTGATCCTTCAGGATACCGGCCGTACACTCGAAGAAGAGGAGATTGCCGCTACCGTTGCCAGATGTGTAGAGGCATTAAAAGAGCGATTCCAGGCATCATTGAGGGATTGAACCTATGGCGCTTACAAAAGCTGAAATGTCAGAATATCTGTTTGATAAGCTTGGGCTTAGCAAGCGGGACGCAAAAGAGCTGGTAGAGCTGTTTTTCGAAGAGATCCGTCGCGCTCTGGAAAATGGTGAGCAGGTCAAACTCTCCGGCTTCGGCAACTTTGATTTGCGTGACAAGAATCAACGTCCGGGCCGTAACCCAAAAACCGGCGAAGATATTCCCATTACAGCACGGCGCGTGGTGACCTTCAGACCCGGCCAGAAGTTAAAGAGCCGCGTTGAAAACGCTTCGCCCAAAGCTGAATGATTTTTTTGCACTAACCAAAAAGGCCGCCTCGCGGCCTTTTTTCTTTTCAGCATTCGCTATCCCTCTTAGAATCAGTCACCTGGCTGATGAGTAAACGTGAAACCATGCTGGCATATGCCCACCTTCAACAGCACCACAATCGCCGCTGGCTCGTCGCGCTAGCGCTGCTTTTACTGCTTGCGCTGACCTTGAGCCTTTGCGCAGGCGAGCACTGGATAGGCCCCGATCGCTGGTTCACCCCTGAGGGTGAGCTTTTTGTCTGGCAGATACGCTTACCGCGCACTCTTGCCGTGCTGCTGGTCGGTGCCGCACTGGCGCTGTGCGGAGCCACCATGCAGGCTTTATTTGAAAACCCGCTGGCAGAGCCAGGGCTGCTTGGCGTCTCGAGCGGCGCGGGCGTAGGCCTGGTTGCGGCGGTATTTCTCGGCGGCGGCATGATGCCCGGCTGGGCGCTCGGTCTCTGCGCTATTGCCGGTGCGCTGACGGTGACGCTTATCCTGCTGCGTTTTGCGCGCCGCCATCTTTCCACGAGTCGCTTACTGCTTGCCGGTGTGGCACTCGGCATTATTTGCACCGCTTTAATGACCTGGGCGGTCTACTTCTCCACCTCGCTTGATTTACGTCAGCTGATGTACTGGATGATGGGTGGCTTTAGCGGCGTCGACTGGCAGCAGGGCTGGCTGATGGCCGCACTCCTGCCGGTAATGGTGTGGATCTGCCTGCAATCCACGGCGCTGAACGTGTTAGCGCTGGGTGAAATCTCAGCCCGTCAGTTGGGGCTGCCGCTCTGGTTATGGCGTAATCTGCTGGTGGCAGCCACCGGCTGGATGGTGGGCGTCAGCGTGGCGATTGCCGGGGCTATCGGCTTTATCGGGCTCGTTATCCCACATATTTTGCGCTTATGTGGCTTAAGCGATCATCGCGTTCTGCTCCCGGGTTGCGCACTGGCGGGCGCGGTCGCATTGCTGTTTGCGGATATTGTCTCGCGCCTCGCGCTCAGCGCCGCAGAACTGCCGATAGGCGTTGTAACATCGACACTAGGTGCGCCGGTGTTTATCTGGCTATTATTGAGGGTCGGGCGCTAAGCCCGTCACTCATCACATTCATTAAGGGGATGTTATGCAACAGAATATTCTGGATACCGAAGTCACCACCATTGATGGCGAAAAGGGTTCGCTCAGCGCCTGGCGCGGCAAAGTGCTTTTAGTGGTTAACGTCGCGTCAAAATGTGGCCTGACGCCGCAGTACGAGCAGCTGGAAAACCTGCAGAAAGCGTGGGAAGGGGAAGGTTTTAGCGTGCTGGGCTTCCCGTGCAACCAGTTCCTCGGGCAGGAGCCGGGCTCGGAAGAGGAGATCAAAACCTTCTGTAGCACCACCTATGGCGTCACCTTTCCGCTTTTCAGCAAGATCGACGTCAATGGCGACGCGCGCCATCCGCTCTATGAAAAACTGATTGCTGCGGCGCCAACCGCACTTGCCCCGGCAGACAGCGAATTTTATGAGCGCATGGTCAGCAAAGGCCGCGCACCGCAGGCACCGGGCGATATTTTGTGGAACTTCGAAAAGTTCCTGATTGGCCGCGATGGCCAGGTTATTCAGCGCTTTTCACCCGATATGACGCCGGACGATCCGCTGCTGGTCAACGCCATTAAGCAGGCCGTCTCGAAGTAATGTCGATGCTGATGCAGCTACAGGAGGTTGCTGAGCCGGGCAGGCTGGAGCCGATGAGCGTGTCACTTCCCCACGGGCAGATCGTGCATCTTGTCGGGCCGAACGGGGCAGGGAAGAGCACGCTTTTGATGCGCATCGCCGGGCTGTCCAGCGGGCCGGGTAAGGTTACCTTTGGCGGACAACTGCTTGAGCAGTGGTCAGCAACGGCGCTGGCCCGGCATCGCGCCTTCCTCGCACAACAGCAGAGTGCATCCTTTGCGATGCCGGTGTGGCACTACCTGTCGCTGCATCAGCCTGACAAAAGCCAGCACGCCCTGCTGACGCACATTGCCGGTCAGCTTGGCCTGCACAATAAGCTGGCGCGGGCAACCAACCAGCTCTCCGGCGGCGAATGGCAACGGGTGCGCCTGGCGGCGGTGATTTTGCAGATCCACCCGCAGGGCAACGACCGCGGACAGCTGTTGCTGCTGGATGAGCCAATGAACAGCCTCGATGTGGCGCAGCAGGCGGCGCTGGATGGGGTGATTGGTGAACTGGTAAGCGCAGGCATTACGGTGGTAATGAGCAGCCACGATCTCAATCATACGCTGCGCCAGGCCCATCAGGTCTGGCTATTACGTGAGGGAAAGCTACTGGCGAGCGGCACAAAAGCGCAGGTGATGACGCCAGCGCATCTGGCTGACGCCTACGGCATGGCTTTCCAGCAGGTTGAGGTGGAAGGCCACCGAATGCTGATCCCGGCCGTGTGACGCAATGGTGACTTGCCACAGCGCGCGCTCCCACTGTAGATTAATCCGATAAAAAGAGATAACGAGGCGTATTGCAGAATGCGTATCTGGTTTTTACTGGCGACGGCGCTTTTCCTTGCAGGATGTAGTTCTCACCGCGCGCCACCGCCGAACCCAATGCTGTCGGACTCCATTACGGTGATTGCCAATCTGAACGATCAGCTAAGCGAATGGCGCGGCACGCCCTATCGCTATGGCGGCATGGCGCGCTCAGGCGTCGACTGCTCTGGCTTTGTGATGATGACGTTCCGCGACAAATTCGCGTTGCAGCTGCCGCGCGAAACGCGTCAACAGGCGAAGCTCGGTACCGAGATCGATAAAGAGGATCTGTTGCCTGGCGATCTGGTGTTCTTCAAAACCGGCTCCGGTGAGAGCGGGCTGCATGTTGGCATCTACGACACCGATAACGCCTTTATTCATGCTTCAACCAGCCGGGGCGTGATGCGCTCTTCGCTGGATAATGTCTACTGGCGCAAAAATTTTTGGCAGGCGCGACGTATCTGACGTGACATCGACAGAGGGTGCAAAAAAAGGGAGCGCGCGTAATGCAGGCCTCCCTTTTTTGTTTCTGGCGGCGGAACATTTTCATATAAACCAGGACGTTTCCACTAATTCGCTTTTTTCAAATTAATTATGATTGTCCGCGACTCACCGCCAGGGGGCAGGAGAATGCGGGAGCAAACGAATAACAACGGAGGGGAGGGTAGAAAAATAGAACGGGAAAAAAATGAAGCCAATCTCATTAAAATCAGTAAATATGGAATATCGTCAGACAGGTTTGTTAACGCCGGATTTAACCCATAATGCGGGGCTGGCAAAATGATAGTTTCACTCGATTACAGCTATCGCTCTGAGCTTTTATTACTACCGGCAAGAGACGGTAACGGAATGCTTCAGGGTGTCGAAATTATCGTTAACTTTGTTGGAAAGGACAGCACCGTCCGCGCCCCGACAGAGCTGGTCTTGCCACGCCTGACGGTCGCTGAAAAAGTGACGCTGTTTACTGAGCAACTTGCTCTAATTGAAGTCTGCCAGCTCTTTTTAATTCAGCATCATCTTACCGCCTGGATTAATATTTCTCCGGAAATTGCCGAGCAATTACTGACGGATGACACCCTGGCGGCACAGGTAAGAAAATTCCCGTGCCTTGAATTAGCCATCAATGAGAATTATCCAGATCTCAATAGCGGAAAAGAGAACAAAATTCTGTCTCTATTGGCGAAACAATATCCGCTGGTGCTATGGAATTTCGGCGTTGGCGCTGCGTCAACCAGAGCGGTATTTGACGGGCTGTTTAAAAGGGTCATGCTGGATAAAAACTTTATTCACCAACGTTTATCTACGCTTGCCTTCGAACCCTTTATGCGCGCCATCATTTCGCAGGTCGAACCCTATTGCGATGCGGTGATGATTGCCGGCATTGATGATGAGCCGTCGCTGAAGCGCGCAAGGGCGTTTCAGTTCAGCGCTATGCAAGGCGCACTCTGGCCAGCGGTTAGCCCCGCGCAGCTGACGTCATTGATCCACCCATAGCCCTTGTGTTGCCCGGTGTTTAAACACCGCATTAGGCACTACACTAAAAGGCTGGAGGATCTATGACCCTGACTTTTACCACTCGCTGGCGTGATGAACTGCCAGATTACTACACCGCGTTAACGCCCACTCCGCTCAGCAACGCACGCCTTATCTGGCGCAATGCCCCGCTGGCAGAAACCCTCGGCGTACCCGAGGCGCTCTTTCACCCTGAATCCGGCGCTGGCGTCTGGGGCGGCGAAACGTTGCTGCCCGGCATGTCGCCGCTGGCGCAGGTCTACAGCGGGCATCAGTTCGGTGTCTGGGCCGGGCAACTGGGCGATGGGCGCGGCATTCTGCTCGGCGAACAGCAGCTGGCGGATGGCTCAACCCGCGACTGGCACCTTAAAGGCGCCGGGCTGACGCCGTACTCGCGCATGGGCGATGGCCGCGCGGTGCTGCGCTCGACCATTCGTGAAAGTCTTGCTTCAGAAGCGATGCACTATCTCGGCATTCCCACCACCCGTGCGTTAAGCATTGTCACCAGCGACACGCCGGTGATGCGCGAGACCCGCGAGCAGGGGGCGATGCTGATGCGTATCGCGGAAAGCCATGTCCGTTTCGGCCATTTCGAACACTTCTACTATCGTCGTCAGCCTGAAAAAGTGCGCGAGCTGGCCGATTTTGTCATTCGCCATCACTGGCCCCATCTGCAGGAGGAGCCTGACCGCTACGTCGCATGGTTCCGCGATGTGGTACGGCGTACTGCCGTGATGATTGCCCGCTGGCAGGCGGTCGGTTTTGCCCACGGCGTGATGAACACCGACAATATGTCGATCCTCGGCTTAACGATGGATTACGGGCCCTATGGTTTTCTCGACGACTACAACCCGGCGTTTATCTGTAACCACTCTGACTACCAGGGACGCTACAGTTTTGAAAATCAGCCGGTGGTCGCGCAGTGGAACCTGCAACGCCTGGCGCAGTCCCTGTCGCCGTTTATTGCCGTCGATGCCCTAAACGCGGCGCTGGATGAGTATCAGACAGAGCTGTTGACCGAGTATGGCAGCCTGATGCGCAGCAAGCTCGGCCTGTTTGTGCCGCAAGAGGGGGATAACGAGATCCTCAACGCGCTGTTTGCGCTGATGGCGCGGGAGGGAAGCGACTATACGCGAACCTTCCGCATGCTAAGCCACACCGAGCAGCAGAGCGCGGCCTCGCCGCTGCGCGATGAGTTTATCGATCGCGGCGCGTTTGATAACTGGTTCGCCACCTATCGCCAGCGCCTCCAGCAGGAGGGGATTGACGATGCGCAACGGCAGCAGCAGATGCAGAGCGTTAACCCGGCGGTGGTGTTGCGCAACTGGCTGGCGCAGCGCGCCATCGATGCGGCGGAGCAGGGCGATATGGCAGAGCTGGAAAGGCTGCATGAGATCCTGCGCCAGCCCTTTAGCGATCGCAGCGATGATTATGCCCGCCGTCCGCCGGACTGGGGCAAACGGCTGGAAGTGAGCTGCTCGAGCTAGTTTATTTGGTGAGGATCAGCTTGCCGGCATGGGTTTCGCGCAGCAAATAGCGCTGCCCGTTATGCTCAATCACAACACGGCGCTGTTCGCCGAGCAGCGCCTGGCTGGTGATGTGCCGATCATCGGCCTGAATCTGATCCGGTTTTTCGTGCGGGCTGGTGGGCGTGGCGGGGCTATCCATAGGCAAAATCGCGCTTAACGGTAAATCAACAATGAGAATTATTATCGATAAACCGCGCAGTGAGGCAAGTGCGTTTCAGGGAGATCGCGCCGATCCCCCTAAAATCTGTAGGTAACCTCTGCAAGCATCGCAGAGTCGCGGGTTAGCCGCGCGTGGCGACGGCGGCGGCCAGTTTCTCCAGCAGCAGGACGCTGTCATCCCAGCCAAGGCACGGGTCGGTGATCGACTGACCATAGATCAGCGGCTGCCCGGCAACGATTTTTTGCGTTCCCTCTTTCAGGAAACTCTCCGCCATCACCCCGGCAATAGCCGTTGAACCGTTGCGAATTTGCGCACAGATCTCATCACACACTTCAAGCTGGCGGCGATGCTGCTTCTGACAGTTGCCGTGGCTGAAATCAACCACCAGTTGCTCGGGCAGATCAAACTCGCGCAACGTGCCGCAGGCGTTGGCGATATCCTGCGGGTAAAAGTTCGGCTGCTTGCCGCCGCGCATAATGATATGGCCCCACGGGTTCCCGCTGGTCTGGTAGACGGTCATCTGGCCATCTTTATCCGGTGACAGGAACATATGGCTGGCGCGCGAGGCGCGGATCGCATCGACGGCGATACGGGTATTGCCATCTGTGCCGTTCTTAAAGCCCACCGGGCAGGAGAGCGCCGAGGCCATTTCGCGGTGGATCTGGCTTTCGGTGGTGCGCGCGCCGATGGCACCCCAGCTAATCAGATCGGCAATAAACTGGCCGGTCACCATATCAAGAAATTCGGTGGCGGTCGGCACACCCAGTTCGTTGACCTGCAACAGCAGCCTGCGCGCCAGTTCGATACCGTGATTCACGCGATAGCTGCCGTTTAGATCGGGATCGGAGATCAACCCCTTCCAGCCAACCACCGTGCGCGGCTTTTCAAAATAGGTGCGCATCACAATCTCTAACTGCGCTTCGTGCTGCGTGCGCAAAGCTTGCAAACGCCGGGCGTACTCCATCGCCGCATCCAGATCGTGAATAGAGCAGGGGCCGATAACCACCAGCAGGCGGCGATCTTCACCATTAAGGATTTTTTCGATACGCCGCCGGGAAGCCGTTACATGTGCGGCGACCTCCGGGCTGACAGGATAGCGCTGCGCCAGCGCCGCAGGCGTCACCAGGCTATCAATACGCGCGGTGCGAAGTTCATCTGTTTTGTTCATTAAAGATCTCGAAATTAGGGGCTTCAGCGGCAAAGGTGCCGGAAGTGATGCGCTCACCATAAACCAATCGCGGCTGAAAACAAGCCCGCTACGGGGCGCAACACATCAGTGGGAAGCATGATAGCGCAGAATGCATTCATGTACTAGCTTATTAGTACATGCGGCGGCTTAATCCCATCATGTCGAGCATCTTGGTGGCGATCTCCTCCACGGAGTAGTTGGTGCTGTTAAGGCAGGGGATTTGATGGCGGCGGTAAAGCGCTTCCACTTCGGCCACTTCCATACGGCACTGGCGTAATGACGCATAGCGGCTGTTCTCACGGCGCTCTTCGCGGATGGCGGCAAGGCGTTCAGGATTAATGGTCAGACCAAAGAGTTTATGCTGCAACGGCTTGAGCGCGGCAGGCAGCCCGAGATTATCCATATCATCCGCAATAAAGGGGTAGTTCGCGGCGCGAATACCAAACTGCATCGCCAGATAGAGGCTGGTGGGTGTTTTACCGCAGCGGGAGACGCCGAGCAGAATCACCTGCGCCTGGTCGAGGTTACGCAACGAAATACCATCATCGTGCGCCAGCGTGTAATCAATGGCGGCGATACGCGCGTCATACTTGGTCAAATTTCCCGGCGTCAGGCCATGAGTACGATGGGCAATCGGCGTCGGATCGAGTTTTAATTCCTGCTGCAACGGGGCCACCAGCGCCTGCACGATATCCTGACAAAAACCCTCGCTTTGCAAAATAATGGCGCGTATTTCCGGCAGCACAATCGAGTAAAAGACCAGCGGGCGGTTACCAGTTTGCTGGTAGAGCGCATCTATCTGCTCCTTGACCGCGCGGGCGCGACTCTCGGTTTCAACAAAAGGCAGGGTGATGCTGCTGACGGCAACCGGAAATTGCGACATCACCGCATGGCCTAATACTTCAGCGGTGATAGCGGTTCCATCGGAAATATAAAATACGTGACGATCGACTGCGTTGTCCATTAATCCCATCCTGAATGTGATGCGCAATTATCTGAAAGCTTAAATTAAAAAACCTGTTGCTGCGTATAACCTTTATCTCATTTTAAAATGAAATAGTGTTTTTATTTTTAATGAACTGTACGGTTCATTTTTTAGCATCGAGAAGTGCACGAAGCGCCGGGGTAGTGAGAATTAACCTGGTCGCCATTTATTGATGGGTATCTGTCCGAAAAACCGCAAAGGGTAATTGCTTACACGATTCACCGTTTTTTCAACGCAATTTATTATGCCAGGATAAAAAACGCTGTAAGACGTTATGTACCCCTTCATATATCACAAAAGGATTGTCTCGATGTCCAACAATGGCTCGTCACCGCTGGTGCTTTGGTATGACCAACTCGGCATGAATGATGTAGACAGAGTTGGAGGCAAAAATGCCTCCCTGGGTGAAATGATTACTAATCTTTCCGGTATGGGCGTCTCCGTACCGAACGGATTTGCGACCACCGCCGACGCGTTTAATCAGTTCCTCGAACAGAGCGGTTTAAATCAGCGTATTTATGAACTGCTTGATAAAACCGACATCGACGACGTCTCCGAACTGGCGAAAGCCGGGACGCAGATCCGCCAGTGGATTGTGGACACCTCGTTCCCGCCCGCGCTGGAACAGGCGGTACATGAAGCGTATGCCCAACTTTCCGCCGATGACGCAGAGGCCTCGTTTGCCGTGCGCTCCTCGGCTACCGCAGAAGATATGCCGGATGCCTCGTTTGCCGGCCAGCAAGAAACCTTCCTCAATGTGCAGGGCTACGGCGCCGTGCTGGTGGCGATTAAGCACGTCTTCGCCTCCCTCTTTAATGACCGCGCCATCTCCTATCGCGTGCATCAGGGTTACGATCACCGCGGCGTGGCGCTCTCGGCGGGCGTGCAGCGCATGGTGCGCTCCGATCTCGCCTCCTCGGGCGTGATGTTCTCCATTGATACCGAATCCGGTTTCGACCAGGTGGTGTTTATCACCTCCGCGTTTGGGCTCGGTGAAATGGTGGTGCAGGGCGCGGTCAACCCGGATGAGTTTTACGTGCATAAGCCGACGCTTGCCAACGATCGCCCGGCAATTGTGCGCCGCACCATGGGCTCGAAAAAAATCCGCATGGTCTACGCAGCGAATCAGGAGCATGGCAAGCAGGTGCAGATTGAAGATGTACCGCAGGCCGAGCGCGATCGCTTCTCGCTGACCGATGAGGAGGTGCAGGCGCTGGCGAAACAGGCGGTGCAGATTGAAAAACATTACGGCCGCCCGATGGATATCGAGTGGGCGAAAGATGGCCACACCGGCAAGCTCTTTATCGTGCAGGCGCGCCCGGAAACCGTGCGCTCGCGCGGCCAGGTGATGGAGCGCTACACCCTGCATGCACAGGGCAAAATCATCTCCGAGGGGCGTGCAATCGGCCATCGCATTGGCGCGGGCACGGTGAAAGTGATCCACGATATCAGCGAGATGAACCTGATTGAGCCTGGCGACGTGCTGGTCACCGACATGACCGACCCGGACTGGGAGCCGATCATGAAAAAGGCGGCGGCGATTGTCACCAACCGGGGCGGGCGCACCTGCCATGCGGCGATTATCGCCCGTGAGCTGGGCATTCCGGCGGTGGTCGGCTGCGGCGATGCCACCGAGCGCATCAAAACCGGCGAAAAAGTAACCGTCTCCTGTGCCGAAGGTGACACCGGCTATGTCTATGCCGAACTGCTCGATTTCAGCGTGAAAAGCTCAAGCGTCGACACCATGCCGGATCTGCCGCTGAAGATCATGATGAACGTCGGTAACCCGGATCGCGCTTTTGACTTTGCCTGCCTGCCAAACGAGGGCGTGGGGCTGGCGCGTCTCGAATTTATTATCAACCGCATGATCGGCGTACACCCGCGCGCGCTGCTGGAGTTTGACGACCAGGAGCCGAAGCTGCAGAACGAGATCCGCGAAATGATGAAGGGCTTCGATTCGCCGGTTGAGTTCTATGTCGGTCGCCTGACGGAGGGGATCGCAACGCTCGGCGCGGCCTTCTGGCCGAAGCGCGTTATCGTGCGCCTCTCCGACTTCAAATCCAACGAATATGCCAACCTGGTGGGCGGCGAGCGCTACGAGCCGGAAGAGGAGAACCCGATGCTCGGCTTCCGTGGCGCGGGCCGTTATGTGGCAGAGAGCTTCCGCGACTGCTTTGCGCTGGAGTGTGAAGCGGTAAAACGCGTGCGCAACGAGATGGGGCTGACCAACGTCGAGATCATGATCCCGTTTGTGCGTACCGTTGACCAGGCGAAAGCGGTTGTGGATGAGCTGGCGCGCCAGGGGCTGAAGCGCGGCGAGAACGGGCTGAAGATCATTATGATGTGCGAAATCCCGTCCAACGCGCTGCTGGCGGAGCAGTTCCTCGAACACTTTGATGGCTTCTCCATCGGCTCGAACGACATGACCCAGCTGGCGCTCGGGCTGGATCGCGACTCCGGTGTGGTGTCGGAGCTGTTTGACGAGCGTAACGAAGCGGTGAAGGCGCTGCTGTCGATGGCAATCCGCGCGGCGAAAAAGCAGGGCAAATATGTCGGCATCTGCGGCCAGGGGCCGTCTGACCATGAGGACTTTGCCGCATGGTTAATGGATGAGGGCATCGACAGTCTGTCGCTCAACCCGGATACGGTGGTGCAAACCTGGCTTAGCCTCGCCGAACTGAAAAAATAACGGCGAAAACAAAATCCCCGGCATAATGTCGGGGATTTTTTTATTTCAGCCGCGAATATGTGGCCGATCACAATAACTAAAAAACGTAAAAAGCCTGGCAATTATTGCAATTGTTCCGATGCTGCCTTCTTCTAATACTTGAGCCTGTAGTGAGCGGTGCGATAAGAAATAACGCACCAGGATGAAATAATTTTTCACCTCACAAGGCTAATAACAATGACAATTTCCTCTGTCCTGCGTACGAAAGACAAAATAGGCTATGGCCTCGGCGATATGGCAAGCGCCCTGGTGTGGCAAACGGCGACGCTATTTCTCGCCTATTTCTATACCGACGTTTTTGGTTTACCCGCCGCCATTATGGGCACCATGTTTTTAGTCGTTCGCGTTATTGATGCGTTTGTCGATCCCTGCATCGGCGCGCTGGTGGATCGCACGCAAACCCGGCACGGCCGTTTTCGCCCGTGGCTGCTCTGGTTCGCCATTCCCTTCGGCGTCAGCTGCGTCATCACCTTCTATGTGCCGGAAGCGGGCGCCACGGCGAAAATTATTTATGCCTGCGTCACTTACGCCATTCTCAGCTTTATCTACTCCGCCATTAACGTTCCTTACTGCGCCATGCCCGGCGCGCTGACCATGGATCCGCACGAGCGCCACTCGCTGCAATCCTGGCGCTTTGGCCTCTCATTTATCGGCGGGCTGATTGTCACCGTCATTGCCCTGCCGCTGGTGGCGCACCTTGGCGATGGCAACGTGCAGAAGGGCTACTTCTACGCCATGAGCATGATGGGCGTGCTGGGGATTGTGCTCTTCTTTAGCTGTTTCTTTATGACCCGCGAACGCTTTACGCCGCGTAATGACACCTCCGGCTCGATGATTGGCGATCTCAAATTGCTGGCAGCAAATAGCCAGTGGCGCATTGTTTTCCTGTTTAATATTTTGCTGTTGACCGCCGTCGTGACCCGCGGTTCAGCCACCATGTATTACGTCAAATATGTGTTACTGCGCCCGGAAATGGTCTTCACCTTTATTGTCTCCGGCATGCTCGCTTCACTCACCGGCGCACTATTATCGGCGCGTCTACTCGGTAAATTCGATCGCGTGCGCGCTTACCAGTGGACGATTATTACTTTCGTCATCTTTGCCGCGCTGATCTTTATCATTCCGCCATCGCAGGTGTGGCTTATTTTCACCCTCAATATTGTCTTCAGCTTTATTCAGAACCTGACTACGCCGCTGCAATGGACGATGTTCTCCGACGTGGTGGATTATGAAGAGCACCGCAGCGGACGCCGCCTCGACGGGCTGGTCTTCTCCACCGCGCTCTTCGCCATTAAATTTGGTCTGGCCCTCGGCGGCGCAGTGGTGGGCTGGGTGCTCGGTGCGGTTGACTATATTCCGAACCAGGCTCAGCAGAGTGCAACCGTGCTCACCACCATCAATGCGCTGTTTACCCTGATTCCCTGCCTGTTATTTATCTGCATGGTGCTGCTGCTGACCCGTTACAAACTCAACAGCAGCGTCGCCGACAGCATCGCACAAGAGCTTCTGCAAAAACGTGGTGGCAGTAATGAAGCCGCCGACGCGCAAACCACCCCGGATCTCAGCAACACAGGAGTGACCCGATGACCGCAATTTACAAAGACGCAAACCGCCCCGTCGCCGAGCGCGTGGCCGATCTTCTTGCCCGTATGACGCCAGAGGAGAAGTTCGCCCAGATGCATGGGCTGTGGCTGGTGCTCTCAGAGGAGGGCGACCACCGCGAGCGGACCGATTTAAGCGATGAATTTGCCGGTGTAAGCGCGCAGGAGGCGCTGGCGGAGCGGCTGAAACTCGGCGTCGGGCAAATCACCCGTCCGCTGGGTACCCATATTGTCGAGGCGAAACAGGGCGTGCGTGCCGCCAACCGGCTGCAAAAAACGCTGATGGAGGAGACGCGCCTCGGCATTCCGGCGCTGTTCCATGAGGAGTGTCTGGTGGGGCTGCTCTGTAAAGATGCCACGCTGTTTCCCTCCTCGCTCAACTACGGCTCGACGTGGGATCCGGCACTGATTAAACGCGCCGCGCAGCACATTGGTGATGAGGCGCGCTCGACCGGCTGTAAACAGGGCCTGGCGCCGGTGCTGGATGTTTCGCGCGATGTGCGCTGGGGCCGCACGGAAGAGACCTTTGGCGAAGACCCTTGGCTGGTCGGCGTGATGGCCTGCGCCTATGTCGACGGGTTGCAGGGTGAGAAGGGCGATATGCTGGCGACGCTCAAGCACTATGTCGGCCACTCATTCAGTGAAGGGGCGCGTAATCATGCGCCGGTGCATCTCGGTTTTTGCGAGCTGAACGACACCTTCCTGCTGCCCTTTGAGATGGCGGTGAAGTGCGCCAATGCCGGATCGGTGATGCCCGCCTATCACGATATCGATAACCAGCCCGGCCATAGCGATAGCTTCCTGCTCACCACCGTGCTGCGTGAACAGTGGGGCTTTGAGGGGATTATCGTAGCAGATTATGGCGGCGTCAGCCTGCTGCACCAGCATCACGGCGTTACTCATGATGCCGCCGAGTCGGCGGCGCTGGCCTTTAACGCCGGGCTCGATGTCGAGTTGCCGAAAGATGACTGCGCGCGCCATCTGGCGCAGGCGGTGGAGCGCGGTCTTATCACTATGGAGAAAGTGGATGAGATTGTCGCGCGATTGCTGGCGGTGAAGTTCCGTCTCGGCCTGTTTGAACACCCCTACAGCGATGAGCAGAAGATTGTTCTGCAAGCGGAGGAGACGCGGCAGGTGGCGCGCGAGGTGGCAACCCGATCGCTGACGCTGCTGGAGAATAACGGCGTACTCCCCCTGAGCGGCGCGCCGAAGGTGGCGGTTATCGGCCCGACCGCCGACGATCCGCTGGCCTTATTGAGCGGCTACAGCTTCCCGGTGCATCTGATTATCAGCGATATGCTGGAGGAGACGTCGCAGGTCACCACACTGCTTGCCGCGCTGCGCCAGACTCTCGGCGAAGCGCAGGTTCGTTATGCTAAAGGCTGTCATATCATTGAAAAACGGATGGCGGGCGCGCCGGTCTTTCCGGGCGACGCCTCAGGAAAACCGATGCAGGCGTCGCCGGTCTCAAATGACATGAGCCTGATCCCCGAAGCGGTGCGCGCGGCGCAGGAGAGTGAGGTAGTGATTGCCTGCGTGGGGGATCTTGCTGGACTGTTTCAGAGCGGCACGGTCGGTGAGGGTTCCGACACCGACAGCCTGACCCTGCCCGGCGTCCAGCAGCAGCTGCTGGAGGCGCTGGTAGAAACCGGCAAGCCGGTGGTGGTGGTGATGACCGGCGGGCGTCCGTACAACCTGCAGGGGCTGGAAACGCGCGTTGCCGCTCTGCTGATGGCATGGGCTCCGGGGCAGGAGGGCGGCTGGGCGATCGCCGATGTGCTTACCGGGCGTGCGGAGCCGCAGGGCAGGCTGGTGGTGAGCGTGCCGAAAAGCGCGGGCGCTATGCCTTATTATTACAACCACAAACTGAAGAGCGGCGGAACGCCTTTCGCCTTCCACTTTGGCTCACGCTACCCCTTCGGGTATGGACAGAGCTGGACGCAGTTTGCCTACGGCGAGCCTGAACTGGCGAGCAGTCAGGTCGATATCGACGGCGAAATTACGCTGCGCGTGAAGGTAAGCAATACCGGAGAGCGCAGCGGCAGTGACGTGGTGCAGCTCTATGTGCGCGATAAGGTCGCCTCAATGGTGCGGCCGGTGCAGGAGTTAAAAGCGTTTCAGCGCGTGGCGTTAAGCCCCGGCGAGACGGCGACGCTCACCTTTACGCTACCGGTCGATATGCTCAACTTCACCCGCCGGGACGGAAAGCGCATTGTCGAGCCAGGAGAGTTTGAGTTGCAGGTCGGTGCGTCTTCGGCCGATATCCGCGGGCGCACAACCGTAACGGTAACCGGGCAGACAAAAGTGCTGCCGCAACGCTGGCGAATGATGAGTAATTGTGAAGTAAGTCGCTAATTTCAGACGAAACCCGCAATGTAAAGCGGGTTTCTTTTTTATCAGCGATATCAATAAAAAAAGGATAAAAAAAAGCCCATCGTGGGAGATGGGCAAAGACTACACACAGCAATTCGTTGTTTCACTCAGGGGATTTCCATGCTTATAAATCAAGGTGTTGATTTATAACCGTGCTCTTATAGTAGGCATGCAGAATTTTTGCGTCGATCAGATTCGTCTCATTAGTTAAACGCAGGTAAAGAATATATGCTGCAAAAGGGGCGATATACCGGACATTATACAAGGTGAGTGCTACAGCGGCGTTAAAATGATAAGTAATGCTTAATGATTATTAAGGCGGGCTACCCCGCCTTAACGGTATCAGGCAGGCTTGTCTAAATCGTCGACTTGTGCCAGCGCGTCGTCTGAGGGCGTTTTCGGTGCCGGGACTTCATTCACCCAGGCAGAGAAGAGGCGCCAGGAGACCGCCAGCAGCACTGGGCCGATAAACAGGCCGATCATGCCAAAGGCCACCAGGCCGCCGATAACGCCGGAGAGGATCAGGATCAGCGGAAGATCGGCGCCGAGGCGAATCAGCACCGGGCGGATAAAGTTATCAAGCGTAGCCACCACCGCACTCCACACCAGCAGCACCGTTCCCCACGTTGAATCACCGCTCCAGTAGAGCCAGATAATCGCCGGCACCAACACCAGCAGCGGGCCAATCTGAATCAGGCAGGTCATCAGCATCAGCACGGTAAATAGGGTAGCGTAAGGCACGCCCGAGACGGCCAGCCCGATACCGCCCAGCACCGCCTGAACCAGCGCCGTCACCACCACGCCGAGCGCGACGGCGCGGATCGCCTGGCCTGCCAGCAGCACCGCGGCATCGCCGCGCTCAGCCGCCAGCCTGAAGGCGAAGTGGCGAATACCCTCTGCCACCTGCTCACCGCGCCAGTAAAGCAGGGCGCTGAATAGCAGCATCAGGCCGCAGTGCAGCATCAGGCGACCAATATGCGCGGCCTGGCCGACAAACCATGTTGTTGTGGTCCCGACGTAGGGGCGCAGTTTCGCCATAATCGCGCTACCGCCCATATCGAGCAGGCTGTGCCAGCCGGCGTAGAGCTTACCGCCCACCAGCGGAATGCTGTTCAGCCATGCCAGATCCGGCGGTGAAGAGACGCCGCTGGTAACGGCATGGATCACCGTGCCGCTGGAGTCGACAAGACTATTGACCAGCAGGGCGACCGGGATAATAAACAGCAGGATCAGCAGCAGCATCATCGCCAGCACCGCCAGCGAGCGGCGGCCGAAGAGTAATCGCTGCAGGCGCAGCAGCAAAGGCCAGGTGGCGATCACCACGGTTCCTGCCCAGGCGAAGCCGAGAACAAACGGCTGCACCACCCACAGGCAGGCAATGATCATCAGGGCTAAAAACAGTACCGACAGCATTAATTGCGGCACATCCCTGGAGTGACGACTATCAACTTTATCCATTATTCACCTTTCCAGTACTGAAGGGGCGGTGCGGCAGGCAAGCACCCATTATTATGCGAAGCGATATGCGCTGATTTGCACCGCCTGATTCTGCCTGCAATTCTGCTGAGCACCTAAGAAAAAAATGTGATACAACGATGAGGGCTTAAAGCAAACGATTAACTTTTAACAACATTAACTGTCAGGCAGGGTCAAGCATAATGATCCCACAGATTTCCCAGGCACCAGGCGTCGTTCAACTGGTGCTCAATTTTTTGCAAGCACTGGAGCAGCAAGGTTTTACAGGTGATACCGCCACCAGTTATGCCGACCGGCTAACGATGGCGACAGACAACAGTATTTACCAGCTACTTCCCGACGCCGTTCTCTTCCCACGTTCAACGTCAGACGTTGCCCTGATCACACGCCTCGCAGCCGAAGCGCGTTTTAAGGCGCTGGTCTTTACCCCGCGCGGCGGCGGTACCGGCACCAACGGCCAGGCGCTGAACCAGGGCATCATTGTTGATATGTCCCGCTATATGAACCGCATTATTGAGATTAACCCCGAAGAGGGGTGGGTGCGGGTTGAAGCGGGCGTCATCAAAGATCAGCTTAACCAGTTTCTTAAACCGTACGGATTCTTCTTCGCGCCGGAGCTCTCTACCAGCAACCGCGCGACCCTTGGCGGCATGATCAATACTGATGCCTCCGGCCAGGGTTCACTGGTCTATGGTAAAACCTCCGATCACGTACTCGGGCTGCGCGCGGTGCTGCTGGGCGGCGATATCCTTGATACTCAGGCGATGCCGGTCACGCTGGCCGAAACCCTCGGCAAGGCCAGCACCGCCATCGGGCGTATCTATAAAACCGTGCTCGAGCGCTGTCGCGACAACCGCCAGTTGATTGTCGATAACTTTCCCAAGCTCAACCGCTTTCTCACCGGGTACGACTTGCGCCACGTCTTTAATGACGAGATGACCGAGTTTGACCTGACGCGCGTGTTAACCGGCTCGGAGGGCACGCTGGCCTTCATTACCGAAGCGCGGCTCGATATTACCCGCCTGCCGAAAGTGCGCCGGCTGGTGAACATCAAATATGACTCTTTTGACTCTGCCCTGCGTAACGCCCCCTTTATGGTCGAGGCGCGCGCCCTGTCGGTAGAGACCGTCGATTCGAAAGTGCTCAACCTGGCGCGGGAAGATATCGTCTGGCACTCGGTCAAAGAGCTGATTACTGATGTGCCCGACAAAACCCTGCTCGGGCTCAATATCGTCGAGTTTGCCGGGGATGATGAAGCGTTGATCGATGCGCAGGTCACCTCGCTCTGTCAGCGTCTGGATGAGCTGATGGCGCGTGGCGAAGGCGGCGTGATTGGATGGCAGCGCTGCGATGAGCTGGCGGCGATTGAGCGTATTTATGCGATGCGCAAAAAAGCGGTTGGCCTGCTGGGCAATGCCAAAGGCGCGGCCAAGCCAATCCCCTTTGCGGAAGATACCTGCGTGCCGCCGGAGCACCTGGCCGATTATATCGTTGAGTTTCGTGCGCTGCTCGACGGGCACGGGCTGAGCTACGGCATGTTTGGTCATGTCGATGCCGGTGTGCTGCACGTGCGCCCGGCGCTGGATATGTGCGATCCGCAGCAGGAAGTGCTGATGAAAACTATCTCTGATGAGGTAGTAGCGCTGACGGCGAAATATGGCGGGTTATTGTGGGGCGAGCACGGTAAAGGTTTCCGCGCCGAGTACAGCCCGGCCTTCTTCGGCGAGGCGCTCTATGGTGAGCTGCGGAAAATCAAAGCGGCGTTTGATCCTGAGAACCGCCTGAATCCGGGGAAAATCTGCCCGCCAGAGGGGCTTGATGCGCCGATGAAGCAGGTTGATGCGGTGAAGCGTGGGACGTTTGACCGGCAGATCCCGACCACTTCGCGCACCGCCTGGCGCGGAGCGATGGAGTGTAACGGTAACGGGCTGTGCTTTAACTTTGATGTCAAAAGCCCGATGTGCCCGTCGATGAAGATCACCGGCAACCGCATTCACTCACCGAAGGGGCGTGCCACGCTGGTGCGCGAATGGCTGCGCCTGCTGGCTGACCGCGGTATCGATCCGCTGAAGCTTGAGAGAGAGTTGCCGGAAAAACGCGCCTCGCTGCGCACCTTGATTGAGCGCACCCGCAACAGCTGGCATGCGCGCCGCGGCGAGTATGACTTCTCTCACGAAGTGAAAGAGGCGATGTCCGGCTGCCTGGCTTGTAAAGCCTGTTCGACCCAGTGCCCGATCAAGATTGATGTCCCGGAGTTCCGCTCCCGTTTTCTGCAAATCTACCATGGTCGTTACCTGCGTCCGCTGCGCGATCATCTGGTAGCAACGGTCGAAAGCTATGCACCGCTCATGGCGCGCGCACCGAAGACTTTCAACTTCTTTATGAGCCAGCCGTGGGTGCGGGATCTTTCGGCGAAGCATATTGGCATGGTCGATCTGCCGTTACTCTCTGTGCCGTCGTTGCAGCGACAGATGGTTGGCCATCACTCTGCCAATATGACGCTGGAGCAGCTTGAGGCGTTGAGCGAAGAGCAGCGCGCGAAAACGGTGCTGGTGGTGCAGGATCCCTTTACCAGCTACTACGACGCGCAGGTGGTGGCGGATTTTGTCCGTCTGGTCGAGCGCTTAGGTTTCCGGCCGGTAGTGCTGCCATTTTCACCAAACGGCAAAGCGCAGCACATCAAGGGCTTTCTGAATCGCTTTGCGAAGACGGCGCAGAAGACCGCGGATTTCCTCAACCGCGTTGCGGAGCTGGGGATGCCGATGGTCGGTGTCGATCCGGCGCTGGTGCTCTGTTATCGCGACGAGTACAAGCTGGCTTTGGCGGATAAACGCGGCGACTTCCATGTGCAACTGGTGCATGAGTGGCTGCCGGGCGTGCTGGAAAGGGTTGAGCCACGCACTGTGAGCGGCGAGCCGTGGTATCTTTTCGGTCACTGTACCGAAGTGACCGCCTTGCCCGGCGCGCCTGCGCAGTGGGCGGCTATCTTCGCGCGTTTCGGCGCACAGCTGGAAAATGTCAGCGTCGGCTGCTGTGGCATGGCCGGTACTTATGGTCATGAAGTGAAGAACCATGCCAATTCGCTCGGTATTTATGAGTTGTCGTGGCATCAGGCGATGCAGCGTCTTCCGCGCAACCGCTGTCTGGCGACGGGCTATTCGTGCCGTAGCCAGGTGAAGCGCATCGAAGGAAACGGTGTGCGCCATCCGTTACAGGCTCTGCTGGAGATGGTGTGATGATCTGGAAACGTGCGGTTACGCTGGAAGCGCTCAACGCCATGGGAGAAGGCAATATGGTTGGCCTGCTGGATATCCGTTTTGAGCGCATCAGCGACGATACGCTGGAAGCCTCGATGCCTGTTGATGAGCGCACGCATCAGCCCTTTGGCCTGCTGCACGGCGGTGCGTCGGTGGTGCTGGCCGAAACCCTCGGCTCGGTGGCGGGTTATCTCTGCACGGAAGGGGAGCAAAAGGTGGTCGGGCTGGAGGTCAACGCCAACC
Source organism: Kosakonia sp. CCTCC M2018092 (assembly GCF_003864115.1). Classification (NCBI taxonomy): domain Bacteria; kingdom Pseudomonadati; phylum Pseudomonadota; class Gammaproteobacteria; order Enterobacterales; family Enterobacteriaceae; genus Kosakonia; species Kosakonia sp. CCTCC M2018092. The sequence continues at coordinate 2,666,497 of NZ_CP034225.1, read as the reverse complement.
ACCTGCGCTCGGTACGCAGCGGTCGGGTGCGCGGTGTCTGTAAAGCGCTGCACACCGGCGGCCGTCATCAGGTGTGGCAGATCGATATCTTTGATGAGCAGGCGCGCCTCTGCTGCTCTTCGCGGCTAACCACCGCCGTGGTATGAGAAATTTCGGCGGGTAACCGCCGAAAATATTCACGATTTATTCACTATTCTTAAGATAATCGATTAGCACTCCGTGCTATATTGCGCGCTACGGGATGTAACGCTTGCGCTCTGATGCAAGCGATTGGGCTGTAACGCGTAATGACCTGATGAAGTTCTTCATTGTCTCTTTAAGCGCTACTGGATACATGCTTGAAGGATTGATGAATGACGGCATTTAAATTAGCTTTTCTCCACCCGCGTTACTGGCTCACCTGGGCTGGTCTGGGGTTTCTCTGGTTGCTGGTGCAACTCCCTTATCCTTTTCTTTCGCGTCTTGGCGCCGGTCTGGGGCGACAATCACGCCGCTTCCTCAAACGCCGCGAGAAGATCGCAAAACGTAATCTTGAACTCTGTTTTCCTGATATGAGCGACGAGATACGCGAAACGCTTATCGCCAAAAACTTTGTCTCGCTGGGCATGGGCCTGATTGAAACCGGCATGGCCTGGTTCTGGTCCGATAAACGCGTGCGTCGCTGGTTTGACGTCGACGGCTATCAGCACTTGCAGGCCGCGCAGGCAAGCCGGCAGGGCGTGATGGTGGTGGGCGTGCACTTTATGTCGCTGGAGCTTGGTGGCCGCGTGATGGGGCTCTGCCAGCCGATGATGGCAACCTATCGCCCGCATAACAGCCCGGTGATGGAGTGGGTGCAAACCCGTGGACGCATGCGTTCTAATAAATCGATGATCGATCGCCGCAACCTGAAAGGGCTGGTACAGGCGCTGAAGCAGGGCGAAGCCGTCTGGTTTGCACCGGATCAGGATTATGGCCGTAAGGGCAGCAGCTTCGCGCCATTCTTCTCGGTCAAAGACGCGGCGACCACCAACGGTACGTTCGTGCTTTCCCGCCTCTCTGGCGCGAAGATGTTGACCGTAACAATGGTGCGTAAAGAGGACAGCTCCGGCTACTCGCTGCACATCGGCCAGGCGCTGGATGATTATCCCGCCCATAACGAATTTGCCGCAGCCAGCTATATGAACCGGGTGATCGAGCGTGAAATCCTCCGCGCGCCGGAACAGTATCTGTGGATCCACCGGCGTTTCAAGACGCGCCCGATCGGCGAACCTTCGCTTTACAGCTAATCTTTCTTAACGCCCCATTCAGGGGCGTTTTGCCGTTTAATTAAAGGGAGTGGTTATGCTCAGGATTATTGCCGCAGGCTGTTTTGCACTTTTCTCTGCCTGCTCATGGTCAGCCGGCATCGCGCTGCTCTGCGATGAGTACAGCGTTGAGGTGGAGCCCAACGGGCTTACGGTAAACGGGCGTCACTACAGCGATCCGCAAGAGAAGCCGTATGAGATTGGCGATCAATACACCGGACGTTCGCTTTTTTACAGCGATAAGCAGGATCAGAACGCAGAAACAAACTGGGTTGCGATCCATATCATTACGCAGCTGGGAAGCGGTAAAAAAGCCTTTTTCTATTCAGATAATAACCATACCGATGACAAAGCGATCCTCTGTAGCCAGCAGCAGGAAACACCGTCACCGTAAAGGCGAGCGCTGGGCTAACTGCTGAGATCTTCCCATAACTGCAGCTGTGAAAGGGTCAGGGCGTGGGGGAGCGCATAGCCTTTAACGGCAGGGAAGAGGCTTTGCCATTCGCTGTCGCGACTCTGCAGAAGATGCTCAGCACGATTTTGCAGCCCCAGCATAAAGCCACAGGCTTTTATCTCGCGCAAAAAGGGCAGGCTCTGTTGCAGGTCCTCATGCGCGATCCGCTTATCAAGAACGATCTCAATACGCTCTGCGGCGACATCATTGCTGGTGCAAAGATGATAAAGCGTGGCGAGATAATCGCTATCGTTAAGCCGCTGCGGCTGTAACGTAAAGGAGAAGCAGAGCGTCTCTTTCTTTTTCGCCAGCTGGCACAGCGTGGTAAAAATAAAATCGTCCACGCCCGGCGGCTGCGCGCAGGTTATCTCTACCGGCCGAGGAAGTGTGGGCTGCTCGCTGTATTCAAAAAAACGCGCGCTCGTCTGGTAACAAAGAATATTTTTTCCCGATAAATCGGTCACTGGCAGAAATTCTGCCGTCACGAGAAGTTTCTTATCAGCAATATCGACTATTATTGATTTCATTTCCCTGATTAAGCTCCCTACTCAAAAGAACAGGACTTTTCCAATATACAAGAGTGCAATTTTACCTACGCAATCATCACATTTGAAAATTGTTTTAAGTGATCGATCTGTTGCTGTTTGATAGCCTCTATCTATTGCTATTACAAAACCGATCGCTTAAATCTATATAATTGGTTAGCGTTATCGACGTAATATTTCAATTAACGGCATATTATTATCTGCAGGTTTGTTTTGGGTTTTTCTTATCTTCTTGTTATCGCTGATAAAACGTGAAAAATTTATTTCTATACTGTCTGAAAAAATCGTCACGAAACTGCCGTGCTATCGCCGGGTTTTGTTTTTTATGCCGCAATAAAAGCATTAATTGTTTAAACAGCTACTCACCGCTGCCAATAAATCACCGGTCATGATGAAAATAGCGCGGGCGCGCCAGAAGAAAAAAGGCGCGCCCGGGAGAAAAAAACGCCAATTAAGCGTGACGGGCCAGGAAGTCGATAATCAGCCGGGTAACAAATTCAGGATTTTCTCTGTTGCTAATATGGGCAGCGTTGGGGATGAGGCTAAATTCACAGCCCACTTTTTCCGCCATTAATTGCCCCTCCAGCGGCGGGCGCGGTAAATCGAGTTCCCCGGTGGCAATCTGCACCGGGCAGGTGATTTTTTCCAGCACCGCCATGCGATCGGGACGCCCGAAAATGAGTTTGCCTAGCGGAACAATGCTTTCACGCAGGTGCCCTGCGCTGAGTGCGCCAAGCCGGGCGGTGAGCGCCTGCACGTCAGACGGATCGGCATGGTGAGAGTAGAACTGCGAAACGACATACTCCAGCAGCGGTGCGGGCAGGGTGCCTGCGGCATCAATAGCGTTAAGCATTGCGAAATACTTTTCACGCGCCTCATCCGTTTCACTGCCGACAAAGGTGTCAATCAGCATCAGCGCTTTAACCCGCTGCGGGGCCATGGCGGCAAGTTCAGCGCCCCACATTCCACCTACCGACAGCCCAACAACCGCAAACTCCTCAATGCCAAGATCGTCCATAATCTGCAAATGATCGGCGGCGAGATCGGCCATGGTGCTTTTCCCTGCGGGCAGCGCGGGCGATTCACCATGTCCCCACAAGTCCGGCACGATGACGCGAAACTGCTTCGCCAGCGCGGTCATCTGCGGTGACCACATGGTCTTATCAAACAGGTAGCTGTGACCAAGCAGGAGGGGATAGCCGCTGCCGCTATCGATGTATGACAGGGTAGATGGTGTCTGCATCACTCTTTTCCTTATATGAGCGCCCGTTGGCGTGAGCGCGGTAAAAGTGCGCTCATCATATAAAAGATCGATCCCCTCGGGAGCCTGCAAATTCCTATTCTTCAGCGGGCGGTCATCTTTAAGCCCTTCCTATAATAAAAATAGGCATTTCCTATACATTTTTTGCGCTTTTACCGATTTAACGCGTTACGCTTGCTAAAGCCATTATTTATCAATTTATTAATCATTTTTTTAACGTTCTCTATACCCTTTCAACAGGGTCTATGCTTAACAGATACGCTGTAAAAAGGGCCCGTGGGGGAATAACCCTGCGCTCAGAAGGTTGAAGTGAGAATTATTATCACTAACATAGCGTTATGCCCTTCAGCTCAGATGAAGTGAGGTAACACGATGGAATCATTTAATCCCGAAGATTTTGCATGGCGCGGGCTCACCCTGACGCCGGCCGCCGCGGAGCATATCCGTGAGCTAACCGAAAAACAGGCCGGCCTCCTCGGCGTGCGGCTTGGCATTAAACAGACCGGCTGCGCAGGCTTTGGTTATGTGCTCGACACCGTAAGCGAGCCAAACGACGACGACCTGCTGTACGAATCTGATGGCGCTCGCCTCTACGTCCCTTTACAGGCCATGCCGTTTATCGATGGCACCGAAGTGGATTACGTACGCGAAGGCTTGAACCAGATCTTCAAATTTAATAACCCGAAAGCGCAGCACGAGTGCGGCTGCGGCGAAAGCTTTGGGGTATAGGCGGTACTATGTCTCGTAATACTGAAGCAACTGACGATGTCAAAACCTGGACCGGTAATATCAATTATAAAGAGGGCTTTTTCACCCGGCTGAATACGGATGAGCTGGCGAAAGGCATCAACGAAGAGGTCGTGCGCGCCATTTCGGCGAAACGTAATGAGCCTGAGTGGATGCTGGAGTTTCGCCTGAACGCTTTTCACGCCTGGCTGGAGATGGAAGAGCCGCACTGGTTAAAAGCCCATTACGACAAGCTTAACTACCAGGATTACAGCTACTACTCCGCTCCTTCCTGCGGCAACTGCGACGACGCCTGCGCCTCGCAGCCCGGCGCGGTACAGCAAACGAATGGCAATACCTGGCTGACCGAAGAGGTCGAAGAGGCCTTTAACCAGCTCGGCGTGCCGGTACGTGAAGGCAAAGAGGTGGCGGTTGACGCCATTTTTGACTCGGTGTCGGTTGCCACCACCTATCGTGAAAAGCTCTCCGAGCAGGGGATTATCTTCTGCTCCTTCGGTGAGGCGATCCACGATCACCCCGAACTGGTGCAGAAGTACCTCGGCACCGTGGTGCCTTCAAACGATAACTTCTTCGCCGCGCTGAATGCGGCTGTCGCTTCTGACGGCACCTTTATCTACATCCCGAAAGGGGTGCGCTGCCCGATGGAGCTGTCGACCTATTTCCGCATCAACGCGGAGAAGACCGGCCAGTTCGAGCGCACCATTCTGGTGGCAGATGAAGGCAGCTACGTCAGCTATATCGAAGGTTGCTCTGCACCGGTGCGCGACAGCTACCAGCTGCATGCGGCGGTGGTGGAAGTGATCATCCACAAAGATGCGGAAGTGAAATACTCGACGGTGCAAAACTGGTTCCCGGGCGATAACAACACCGGCGGCATCCTCAACTTCGTTACCAAGCGTGCGCTGTGCGAAGGTGAGAACAGCAAAATGTCGTGGACCCAGTCAGAAACCGGTTCGGCGATCACCTGGAAGTACCCGAGCTGTATCCTGCGCGGCGACAACTCGATTGGCGAGTTCTTCTCGGTGGCACTGACCAGCGGGCATCAGCAGGCGGACACCGGCACCAAGATGATCCACATCGGTAAGAACACCAAATCGACGATCATCTCCAAAGGCATCTCGGCCGGACACAGCCAGAACAGCTACCGCGGGCTGGTGAAAATCATGCCGACGGCGACCAACGCGCGAAACTTCACCCAGTGTGACTCGATGCTGATTGGCCCCGATAGCGGCGCGCACACCTTCCCCTATGTCGAGTGCCGCAACAACAGCGCGCAGCTGGAGCACGAAGCGACCACCTCGCGTATCGGTGAAGATCAGCTCTTTTACTGCTTGCAGCGCGGCATCAGCGAAGATGACGCCATCTCAATGATTGTTAACGGCTTCTGTAAAGATGTCTTCTCCGAGCTGCCGCTGGAATTTGCCGTCGAAGCGCAAAAACTGCTGGCCATCAGCCTTGAACACAGCGTCGGTTAAGAATTAAAGGATAATAAATGTTAAGTATCAAAGATTTGCAGGTTGGTGTTGAAGATAAGTCGATTCTGCGCGGCCTGAGCCTTGAGGTGCGTCCGGGCGAAGTGCACGCCATTATGGGCCCGAACGGTTCCGGGAAAAGTACGCTCTCCGCGACCCTCGCCGGGCGTGAAGATTACGAAGTGACCGGCGGTAGCGTGGAGTTTAACGGCAAAGATCTGCTGGAACTCTCCCCGGAAGATCGCGCGGGCGAAGGCGTCTTTATGGCCTTCCAGTATCCGGTCGAGATCCCGGGCGTCAGCAACCAGTTCTTCCTGCAAACGGCGCTCAACGCGGTGCGTAAGTATCGCGGCGAAGAGGCGCTGGATCGCTTCGATTTTCAGGATTTGATGGAAGAGAAGATCAAACTGCTGAAGATGCCGGAAGATCTGCTGACCCGCTCGGTTAACGTTGGCTTCTCCGGCGGTGAGAAGAAGCGTAACGACATTCTGCAGATGGCGGTGCTGGAGCCGGAACTTTGCATTCTTGATGAAACCGACTCAGGGCTTGATATCGATGCGCTGAAGATCGTTGCTGAAGGGGTGAACGCGCTGCGCGATGAGAAGCGCGCCTTTATTATCGTCACCCACTACCAGCGCATTCTCGACTACATCAAACCGGACTTTGTGCATGTGCTGTATCAGGGGCGCATCGTGAAATCAGGCGATTTCACGCTGGTTAAGCAACTGGAGGAGCAGGGCTATGGCTGGCTTACAGAACAGCAGTAACGCGCTGCAACAGTGGCACCATCTGTTTGAAACAAAGAGAGGCGCGCACTCCGCCACGGCTGAGCAGCACCTGCAACAGATGCTGCGTCTCGGCCTGCCGACGCGTAAACATGAGAACTGGAAATATACGCCGCTGGATGGCCTGTTGAACAGCCAGTTTGTCGCCAGCAACGCAACCCTCGACGCCGCGCAGCGTGATGCGCTGGCGCTGCCGGTTGATGCGCTGCGTCTGGTCTTCGTTGACGGCCTGTTCAGCGCAGAATTAAGCGACGACGTCACCGGCTCCGGGTTTGCGGTGACGGTAAGCGAAGCGGCCGAAAACCTGCCAGCGCCGGTGCAGCCGGAGGTCTTTTTACACCTTACCGAAAGCCTGGCGCAGAACGTCACCCGTATTGAGGTCGCGCGCAACCAGCGCCCTGAAAAGCCGCTGCTGCTGATGCACGTTACGCAAGGGCTGGCCGGGGAAGAGATGAACACGGCGCACTATCGCCACCATATCGAACTGGCGCAGGGCGCAGAAGCGACGGTTTATGAACACTATGTCAGCCTCAACGACGCGCGCCATTTTACCGGCTCGCGCTTCACCATGCAGGTCGGCGCCAATGCGCGGCTGCACCATGTCAAGCTGGCTTTCGAGAACCCGCTCAGCTACCACTTTGCCCATAACGATATTGTGCTCGGCGACGATGGCGCAGCCGACAGCCACAGCTTCCTGCTCGGCGGCGCGGTGTTGCGACATAACACCAGTACCCAACTGAACGGTGAAAACACGCAGCTGAATATCAACAGCCTGGCGATGCCGGTGAAGAGCGAAGTGTGCGACACCCGCACCTGGCTTGAGCACAATAAGGGCTACTGCAACAGCCGCCAGCTGCATAAAACCATTGTCAGCGGCAAGGGGCGAGCGGTGTTCAACGGTCTGATCAAGGTGGCGCAACACGCCATTAAGACCGACGGTCAAATGACCAACAACAACCTGCTGCTCGGTCGTCTTTCGGAAGTGGATACCAAACCGCAGCTGGAAATTTATGCCGATGACGTGAAATGTAGCCACGGTGCAACCATTGGACGCATCGACGATGAGCAGATGTTTTACCTGCGCTCGCGCGGCATTGATGAGAACGCAGCGCAGCAGATGATCATCCATGCCTTTGCCGCTGAGCTGACCGAAGCCATCAGCGACGAGGCGCTAAAACAGCAGATTCTGGCGCGTATCAGCCAGCGTCTTGCAGGGGGCGAAGCATGAGTTTTCCCGTGAACGAGGTACGTGCCGATTTTCCGGTACTGCAACGTGAAGTAAACGGACTCCCGCTGGCATATCTCGACAGCGCCGCCAGCGCGCAAAAACCGAATGCGGTAATCGATGCCGAAGCGGAGTTCTTCCGCCACGGCTATGCCGCGGTGCATCGCGGCATCCATACGCTCAGCGCGGAAGCAACGCAGCGGATGGAAAATGTGCGGGTGCAGGCGGCAAGCTTCCTGAACGCGCGTCTGCCGGAAGAAATCGTGTTTGTGCGCGGCACCACCGAAGGGATCAACCTTGTTGCCAATAGCTGGGGCAACAGCCAGGTAACCGCGGGCGATAACATCATCATTAGCGCCATGGAGCACCATGCCAATATCGTGCCGTGGCAGATGCTCTGTGAGCGGGTTGGCGCCGAGCTACGCGTCATCCCGCTGAACCAGGATGGCACCCTGCAACTTGAGGCGTTACCCGGCCTGCTGGATGCGCGCACCAGACTGCTGGCGATTACCCATATCTCTAACGTGCTGGGTACGGAAAACCCGGTTGCTGAGATCATCGCGCTGGCGCATCAGCACGGCGCGAAGGTGCTGGTGGACGGTGCGCAGGCGGTAATGCACCATTCGATTGATGTGCAGGCGCTCGATTACGACTTCTACGTCTTCTCCGCCCATAAACTCTACGGCCCGACCGGCATTGGCGTGCTCTACGCCAAAGAGGATATTTTGCAGGCGATGCCGCCGTGGGAAGGGGGCGGGGCGATGATCGCCACCGTCAGCCTGACGGAAGGCACAACATATGCGAAAGCGCCGTGGCGCTTCGAGGCCGGTACGCCGAATACCGGCAGCATCATGGGCTTTGGCGCGGCGATGGAATACGTCACGCGCCTTGGTCTGAACGCGATTGGCGAGTATGAGCAGACGCTGATGCGCTACGCCCTCGATGCGCTGCGCGAGGTGCCGGATCTGACGCTCTACGGCCCGGCCGACAGAAAAGGGGTGATTGCCTTTAATCTCGGCAAACATCACGCCTATGACGTGGGCAGCTTCCTGGATAATTACGGTATTGCGGTGCGTACCGGCCACCACTGTGCGATGCCGCTGATGGCCTTCTATAATGTCCCGGCAATGTGTCGTGCGTCGTTTGCGATGTACAACACGCATGAAGAGGTGGATCGTCTGGTTACCGGCCTGAAACGTATTCATCAGTTACTGGGCTAACAGGGAGCACACATGGCCGCACTACCCGATAAAGAGAAGCTGGTGCGCAACTTTAACCGTTGCGCCAACTGGGAAGAGAAGTACCTCTACATCATTGAACTGGGCCAGCGCTTACCGGCGCTGAGCGCTGAAGCGCATAACGCAGACAATCTTATTCAGGGCTGTCAGAGCCAGGTGTGGATTGTGATGCAGCGTAATGCAGAGGGCGTGATTGAGCTGACCGGCGACAGCGATGCCGCCATCGTCAAAGGGCTTATCGCCATTGTTTTTGCCCTCTATCAGCAGATGACCCCGCAGGACATCGTGGCCTTCGATGTCCGCCCGTGGTTTGAAAAACTTGCCCTGACGCAGCACTTAACCCCCTCCCGCTCGCAGGGGCTGGAAGCGATGATCCGCGCCATCCGTACCAAAGCTGCCAATCTTAGCTAAACTCAAAAGACCCTTCTATCCTGTTTACGCGGGGCGTTTGCCGCCTCGCTGATTCTTCAGCTTTCTGACAGCCTGTCAGTGATTACAGGAAACACAGCATGAAACGCGCGTCTTTACTTTTTCTTTCCCTTTTTGGTGCACTAAGCACACTTCAGCTGGCCCATGCGGCGGAATACAGCCTGCCTGCGAACGGCGGTCGCCTGATTGGCCAGAACCAGACCTACACCGTACAGGCCAGCGATAAAAACCTGCAGGCCATCGCCCGCCATTTTGATACGGCGGCAATGCTGATCCTTGAGGCGAATAACACCATCGCGCCAGTTCCTGCACCGGGCACGACGGTGACGATCCCAACACAAATGCTGCTGCCGGATACACCCAGGGAGGGGATTGTCGTCAACCTCGCGGAGCTGCGGCTCTACTTCTACCCTCCGGGTAAAAATAGCGTGCAGGTCTACCCGATTGGCATTGGCCAGCAGGGGCTGGAAACGCCGGTGTCGGTAACCCGCATCAGTCAGAAAATCCCTAACCCGACCTGGACGCCGACTGCTGGCATCCGTGCGCGCTCGCTGGAGCGTGGCGTAGAGTTGCCGAAAGTGGTGCCCGCCGGGCCAAATAACCCGCTGGGACGCTTTGCCATGCGTCTGGGGATTGGCAATGGCGAGTATCTGATTCACGGCACCAATGCACAGGACAGCGTCGGCTTACGCGTTAGCTCCGGCTGTATCCGCATGAACGCGCCCGATATTGAAGCGCTGTTTGCGCAGGTCGCTGCGGGTACGCGGGTAGCTATCATCAATGAACCGGTGAAGTATGCCGTCGAGCCTGATGGTAAGCACTACATTGAAGTGCATCGCCCACTGGCGCAGACCGTTGAACAGGACACGCAGACGCAGCCTATCGTCTTCTCACCGGCGCTGGGCGCGTTGATTAAGCAGTCTGGCGGCGACCATTCGATGATTGAGAAAGCGCTCTCGCGCCGTGCCGGTTATCCGGTAGTGATTGCGGGCGGGAAAGCCACCTCTGCGTCAACCGCGGTATTGTCGGTACAGAACAGCATTAAGCCGACAGCCAGCGTTGAAGGGCAGAGCGAAGTGGTGATGCAGTAGGTTTGAGGGATAGAAGGAAGGCAAAAAAAATGGCGCACAATGTGCGCCATTTTCATTACAGGTACTCTTACTTACGGTAAGAGTGAGCCTGGTTGTCCAGACGCTGGTTAGCGCGAGCTGCGTCGTCTTTAGCAGCCTGAACGTCAGAACGCACTGCGTTCACGTCGTTGCTCAGCTGGTCAACTTTAGCGTTCAGAGTCTGAACGTCAGAAGACAGCTGATCGATTTTAGCGTTGCTGGAGCAACCAGCCAGCAGAGTAGAACCCAGGATTACCGCGCCCAGTACCAGTTTAGTACGATTCATTATTAATACCCTCTAGATTGAGTTAATCTCCATGTAGCGTTACAAGTATTACACAAAGTTTTTTATGTTGAGAATATTTTTTTGATGAGAATGCACTTAAATTTGATCGTTCGCTCAAAGAAGCACCGACTTTGATTTAACTTGCTAAAAACGCCTATTAAAACAGCGGATTCTCATCGGATTCATCTTAGATAAAGGGCGATTTAAATAGCAAAATCCGATTGAAATTTTTAATTCCATCCGCAAGCAAAAATATTTAAAAAAAAGCGCCGCAAGGACGCTTTTTTAATCTGCCAAAAAGTCCGGTAATTATTACAGTACGTGGACAGATGCAGTGTTGGTGGTGCCGCTCGGAACCAGCGCGCCGGAGACCATCACTACCACGTCGCCTTTGCTTGCCAGACCGCTTTCCAGCGCCACTTCTTTACCCAGACGGTAGAAATCATCCGTAGAGGAGATCTCTTTCACCAGTTGGGCAACAACACCTTTGCTCAGCACCAGCTGACGCGCAGTCACTTCATTGGTGGTCAGCGCCAGGATAGTCGCATCCGGGAAGTATTTACGCACAGCGCGCGCAGATTTACCGCCCTGAGTTGCCACAACGATCAGCGGCGCTTCCAGCTTCTCAGCGGTTTCCACTGCGCCACGGCAGACAGCTTCGGTAATACGCAGTTTGCGGCTGTCGTTGTTGTAGTCCAGACGGCTGGTCATCACGCGGTCAGTACGCTCGCAGATGGTTGCCATGATGGAGACGGACTCCAGCGGGTATTTCCCTTTTGCAGATTCGCCAGAGAGCATCACGGCATCGGTGCCGTCGAGGATGGCGTTCGCCACGTCGCCAGCTTCAGCGCGGGTCGGACGCGGGTTTTTGATCATGGAATCGAGCATCTGGGTAGCGGTGATCACCACTTTACGTGCGCGAATACATTTTTCGATCATCATCTTCTGCGCGAAGATCACCTCTTCAACCGGGATCTCAACGCCCAGGTCGCCACGGGCAACCATGATGCCGTCCGACGCTTCAAGGATCTCGTCGAAGTTGTTCAGGCCTTCCTGGTTTTCAATTTTGGAGATGATCTGGATGTTTTCGCCGCCGTGCGCTTTCAGGTGCTCACGGATTTCAACCACGTCAGAACGCTTACGGATAAAGGAAGCAGCAACGAAATCGACGCCTTGCTCGCAGCCGAAGATCAGATCCTGCTTATCTTTTTCTGCCAGCGCCGGCAGGGCGATGGAGACGCCCGGCAGGTTCACGCCTTTGTTTTCGCCGAGATCGCCGTTGTTCAGCACTTTACAAACAACTTTATTCCCTTCGATGGCGGTCACTTCCATCCCGATCAGACCATCGTCGACCAGCACGGTATCGCCGACGCTCAGATCGTTGGTGAAGCCTTCATAGGTCACGGCAACGGTGTCGCTATTGCCAACAACGGATTTGTCGGTGGTGAAGGTGAAAGTCTGACCCGCTTTCAGCGAAACGTCGTTACCGCCTTCCAGTTTGATGGTACGGATTTCCGGACCTTTGGTGTCCAGCAGGATGGCCGCTTTCTTACCGGTTTTGCTCATCACGTTGCGCAGGTTCTGGATGCGCTGGCCGTGCTCAGCATAGTCACCGTGAGAGAAGTTCAGACGCATGACGTTCATGCCTGCGTCCAGCATTTTGGTCAACATCTCTTCGGATTCGGTTTTCGGCCCGATGGTGCATACAATTTTGGTCTTTTTCATGACAGTTTCTGGTCTTTAAGTTTGGGTTGAGAAGGAATGGGAATTCACGCTCCGGGATGCGCACGGCGCCGGAGTCAAACCTGTGTTGCGAAAAGAGCGATGCCACAGACTAAGGATAGGTGACATCAAAAAAGCGTGCAGAGGAATGTGTGCCTGAGGTTCAGCCAGTCTGGGAAAACATTGATGTGAGTTATCTGCTTTACAGTTCAATCAGCTGAATCCATTCAAATTAGGATTGCGGCATTATAGCGTCCACAGTGACAGAAAGGAATTAAAAACGCTGTTTCAAAATGCGAATTGATGAGCAGCATCGTTTCGTTATGCAACCGTTATCACATAATTGCGCAACCGTTGCACTACCGTATGCGTTCCCTCGGCTACCCAACACAAAGCTAACAGTAGTGTGAGAATGACCGCATTTTGCGGCAACAATATTGTACACCTGCGCAAGTGCTTATTTCTCGAGCCACTCTTTTACTCAAAAGAATTAGCAATAAGAAAGTTCTCTATATTTCGGTTGACTAACTGTACACGCAGGGGGATTAAATAAATAAAAGATAAACTGCTTGCACTCTAATTAATTACCACGATAGCTAATTTTTTAATCACATTGACCTTTGACCAGGCGGATATATCGTTCATTACGTCATCAATATCGCAGAAATATATTTTATATTTCCGAATCAATATCACGTTTTTGCACGAAATTTAGATTAAGGAAAATCCTAAAATGCTTGCATTTAAGCGTGGCTAACTTTTTGTTTTAGTTAGTTTCTTGTAACGGAGCGTAACAAAGCCAAAAATCTAAATCATTGAAATATATAGATCTTAACTTTTTGAGATAATTTGCAATAAAGCACGGCGTAACTACTCTTAAGCGACTCTTAATGAGACCCAAAAAATTTATAAAAACATTCGTTCCGGGGAATGACTCCCGGAGGTCGGCTGGTGCCTGCTCGTTATTTACCGCCAGCCCTATTTAATGCGATGACTCTTGATGAAGGTTAGGCGATGACGACTTCCACAGTTGTTGGTCATGAATATGCTTTTATTTCACCGCCAGAAATTCCGACCCAGCAGGGGCCAATGGGTATCCTGTATGATTTTAATGACGGTGCCCGTTTATTGTTGCCGGCCGGTAACTGGCGGGTAGAAATAAGCGATGACGAAACGGGAAATATCCTCTTTGCTGACAATGTCGGGCAGGGGTGGGTCATCAGTACGAAAAAATATTATGTGCCGTTTCGTCTGCGGGTCTGGGACGGGGTGCAGTCGGAGCCCGTGCTGGATCATGCGCTGGATATGCGCGGCAAAAGGGTACTGATCTCTTTCCCCAGCGGCACACTTGGCGACCTGGTCGGCTGGGTGCCTTACGCTGAACGCTTCCGTCAGACCTTCCAGTGCGGTGTTGACTGCACCCTGGCGCAGCCGATCGCCGATCTCTTCTCGCCGGTCTATCCGCAGCTCAATTTCTACACCCCGGAAAGCTGGTTGGCCGGGCCGGGCGAGAGCACGCCACCCTACGCCAGCTGGCGCGTCGGACTCTTTTTTAATGGCGATCTCGACAAGCAGCCCTTTGATTTCCGCTCTGTCGGCCTGCACCGCACCGCCGGGCATATTCTCGGCGTCGATCCGAGCGAAATCATTCCCGATCTGCGCCAGCATACGCCGCGCCGCATCGCTGAGCCCTATGTCTGCATCGCCACCCAGTCCACCAGCCAGGCCAAATTCTGGAACAACGGCACCGGCTGGCATGAGGTCATCGACTATCTGAAAGCCCAGGGCTACCGCGTGCTCTGCATCGACAAAGAGCGCGTGGTCGGCCGCGGTTACGTCTGGAACAAAATCCCCCACGGCGCGGAAGATTTCACCGGCAATCTGCCGCTGGCTGAACGCGTGGCGCTGCTGGAGCACGCCGACTTTTTTATCGGCCTCGGCAGCGGCCTCTCCTGGCTTGCCTGGGGCTGCCATATCCCGGTGGTGCTGATCAGCGGTTTCAGCCTGCCCAACAGCGAGTTTTATACCCCCTGGCGCGTCATCAACACCCATGTCTGCAACGGCTGCTGGGATGACGTGCGGCTCAATTTCGATCATCAGGACTATTTCTGGTGTCCGCGCCACAAAGGCACGGACCGGCAGTACGAATGCACACGATTTATCACTGGCAAGCAGGTCATCGGCCATTTACGCCGGCTGATGGCCCTGCGAAGCAATCCCTTTGGCATCAAAACAACAGCATTGGCAGACCCCGATCAACACGCCGCATAGCGGATGAGAGACGGGTTTCGAGGACATTGAAATGAAGAAAAGTCTTAACTGCAGTTACCGGCTGGTGTGGAATGACGTTCAGCGGGCGTTCGTGGTGGTTTCCGAACTGACACGGGCAAAAGGCAAGCGCGCAGGCGGCGCGGTATTGATCTCGGCGGCGGTAGGCGGTCTGTTCGCCAGCAGCGGGGCAATGGCATTCACCCCCGATGTCACTGATTCGGTGCGGGATGAGGTAGTGCAGGAGGGCGTACAGAATGTGCGCACCGGTGGGTTAACCACTAACCATACTATCGGCACCCGTGGCACCCAGATCGTGGCGGGCGGTCAGACCGTTGACACCCGCGTGCAGGATGGCGGTTCGCAGATTGTGCGCCAGAACGGCCAGACCACCGGGACCGTTGTTACTAACGGTGTACAGATTGTGGAAGTGGACGGCACGGCAACCGGCTCGCAGCTTAACAGCGGCGGCACGCAGGCGGTCTCCGGTAAGGCGAGCGGTACCGTGGTTGGTGCAGGCGGCGTGCAAACCGTGCTGCAAAGCGGGCTGGCTAGCCAGACAGTGATTAACAACGGCGGCGTACAGGCCGTTAGCGGCAAATCGGTCGAGGGCGTGGTCAACGCTGGCGGCACGCAGCTTATCAACAACGGCGGTTTTTCCCAGGATGCGACGGTAAACAGCGGCGGCATCCAGCACGTTAACGTCGGGGGTTCCGCCGCCGATACCGCTATCTTTGGCGGCGGTAATCAAATTGTTGCCGGTACGGTATCCGGCGCCCACCTCAACGACGGCGGCGCGCAGCTGGTTCAGCAAACCGGTAAAGCCATCGGCACCATCGTCAATAATCGTGGTACCCAGACCGTCGACGGCACCGCGATCTCTGCGGTGGTCAACGGCGGCGGTACCCAACTGGTGCATAGCGGCGGGCTGGCAGCGGGCACCACCGTCAACAGCGGCGGCATCCAGCATATCAAACAGGGCGGCGCAGCCTCCGACGGCGTTGTATTCGGCGGCGGCACCCAGGTTCTCTCGGGAACCGCATCCGGCACCAGCGTCAGCGACGGCGGTGCGCAGTTAGTCCAGGCAACCGGTAAATCCACCGGGACCATCATCAACAATCGCGGCACCCAGACCGTTGACGGCCAGGCGATCGACTCCGTGGTCAACGCGGGCGGTACGCAGCTGGTTAACCGCGGCGGTCTGGCGACTGGCGGCGTGGTCAACACCGGCGGGCTACAGCATATCAGCGTAGGCGGTGCGGCATCCGACGCCACTCTGCTCGGCGGCACCCAACTGGTGGAAGGCATGACCTCCGGTACCGTCATCAATAACCGCGGTTTGCAGCAGATCCACGCCAGCGGCATGAGCAAAGACGCGATTGTTAACGCGGGCGGTGAACAGGATGTTGACGGCGTTTCGCTCTCGGCAGAGGTGAACGACGGCGGCCTGCAAAAAGTGCGCAGCGGCGGCAGCGCGACCAGCGCGGTGATCAACACCGGCGGCATCCAGAGCGTGCTTGCGGGCGGTTCAACCGTTGCCACCACGCTGCTGGGCGGTATTCAGCAACTGGCGGGCGTGGCGGCAGACACCATTATCGGTGCGGGCGGCGTACAGCACGTGCAGGTGGGCGGCAGCGCGACCGGATCGCTTATCAACGACGGCGGCCTGCAACGCGTGGATGGCACGGCCACCTCCTCGGTTATCTATGACGGCGGCACCCAGTTGGTGAACCGCGGCGGTCTGGCGAAGAGCGCGACCGTTAACAGCGGCGGGCTGCAGCACATTAATGAAGGCGGAGCGGCGTCCGACACCACGGTGTTTGGCGGCGGCAAGCAGGTTGTCGCCGGGACGGCATCCGGGACCAGCATCAATAACGGCGGTCATCAGCTGGTGCAGGCCACCGGTAAAGCTACCGATACCATCATCAATAGCGGCGGCACCCAGGCGGTAGACGGCGCGGCAATTGCTGCCGTGGTCAACGACGGCGGCGTACAGCTGATCCACTCCGGCGCGCTGGCCAGCGGTTCGCAAGTGAACAGCGGCGGTCTGCAACATATCAACGAAGGCGGTGCAGCGTCGGATGCGCTGCTGTTTGGCGGTACCCAGGTTGTTGAAGGGACAGCTTCCAACACCCGTGTCGATGCAGGCGGCGTGCAGCAAGTTCATGTGACCGGCAAAACCACCGACAGCAAAATCTATGACGGCGGTTTCCAGGATGTTGACGGCACGGCGAACGGCACCACCGTCTACAGCGGCGGCAAACAGCTGATCCGCAGCGGCGCTCACGCGAACGATACCCGCGTTGATAAAGATGGCGTGCAGATTGTGCGGGCCAACGGTGCGGCGTCAAAAACCACCCTGCTGGGCGGAACGCAGCAGGTTGCCGGTCTGGCGGGTGATACGGTCATCGGCGACGGCGGCATTCAGCACGTGCAGGTGGGCGGCATCGCAACGGGATCGCTTATCAACAGCGGCGGTTTGCAGCGCGTTGACGGTTCGGCGACCTCAGCCGTGGTCAACAACGGCGGCGTGCAGCTGGTTAACAGCGGCGGGCTTGCTGCGGGCTCAATCGTTAACAGCGGTGGCCTGCAACACATTAATGTCGGCGGCGCGGCCTCTGACGGCACGATCTTCGGCGGCGGCAAACAGCTGGTGGCAGGTACGGCTTCCGGTACCAGCGTCAGCGATGGCGGTCAGCAGATCGTGCAGGCGAGCGGTAAAACCACCAATACCCAAATCAACAATGGCGGTGTGCAGAGCGTCGACGGTAACGCTACCTCATCGGTCGTGCGCGACGGCGGTACGCAGCTGGTGAACCGGGGCGGTCTGGCGGCAGGCACAACCGTGCACAGCGGCGGTCTGCAGCATATCAATGTTGGCGGCGCGGCATCCGACGGTACGGTATTTGGCGGCGGCAAACAGGTGGTTGCGGGCACGGCGTCCGGCACCAGCCTGAGCGATGGCGGTCAGCAGATCGTGCAGACGAGCGGTAAAACCACTGATACCCACATTAACAACGGCGGCGTGCAGAGCGTAGATGGCACCGCCATCTCGTCAGTCGTTAACGATGGCGGTCAGCAGATCGTCAACAACGGCGGCCTCGCTGCCGGTTCAATCGTCAAAAACGGCGGCGTGCAGCATATTTCAGCCGGTGGCGCAGCCTCTGACGGCACGGTGTTTGGCGGCGGTACGCAGCTGGTTCAGGGTACGGCTTCCGGCACCAGCATCAGCGACGGCGGTGTGCAGCTGGTCACCAAAGGCGGCCAGGCTCGCGGCACGCTGGTGAACAGCGGCGGTGTACAGCGCGTCGACGGCCAGTCGTTCGATGCGGTGATCAATAACGGCGGGCAGCAGATCGTTGACCCGTACGGCTGGTCGCGCCAGAGCGTAATTAACGCGGGCGGCAAGCAGATCCTCAGCAACGCGGCGGTGGCAATCTCCACCGTGCTCAACGGCGGTGAGCAGCACGTCAATAACGGCGCGAAATCCTTCGCTGCGCGCGTGCTGGGCGGGACGCAGAATATCGGCAGCGGTGGCCAGGCTTTCGAAGCGCGTATTGAGAAGGGCGGCGTGCAGAACGTTAATAATGGCGGTTATACCTACGGCGGCACTATCTCTGAGGGTGGCAGACAAAACGTTGCGGCTGGCGGCGTCACCGACTTCACCTTTGTTGATGGAGGCCTGCAGGTCGTTGACGGCACGTCGATTGTCAGCATCGTGAAAAACGGCGGGCGTCAGATAATCAACAAAAATGCCAACGCCGAAGTCTCTATCGTCATTGATGGCGGTATCCAGGAGGTATTCGGCACCACTACCGGTTCAGAAATCACCCGTGCAGAACAGCGTATCTACAGCGGCGGTTCAGCTACCTCAACCGTGCTGAACGACGATGCGGTACAGGGGATTTACGACGGCGCCGTGGTCACCGATACCCGCAACCGTCACGGCATCCAGAATATCTACAGCGGTGGCCGTGCGGAAAATAACCTGATGGATAACTTTGCGGTGCAGAATATCGCCGCCGGGGGAACCGCGGTCAACACCTCGTTGGGTAACGACAGCCAGCAGAACGTGCGCGGCAGCGCGGTGGATACCGATCTCTCCTCGAACGGCGTACAGAACGTCTACCGCGGCGGTACGGCGACACGCACCACGCTCTACGAGCGCGGCACGCAGAATATCTACAGCGGTGGTTCATCTGATTTTGCTGTTATCAACGTCGGCGGGATCCAGAACGTGCTGACCGGCGGCACCGCCAGCAACACTACCATTAACGGTGGTGGTACGCAGAACGTCAACAGCGGCGGGACGGTGATCTCCACCATCATCCGCGAAGGCGGGATCCAGAATGTCAATGACGGCGCGATCGTCATCGACAACAAAGTGGTGGGCGATCAGGTGGTTAACCAGGGCGGCACTGTCGCATCTTCCACCGTCAGCGAAAACGGCGCTCAGAGCGTCACTTTCGGCGGCAAGGCTATCGCCACCACCGTCAGCAAAGGCGGGGCACAGTTCGTTCGCGCCGGGGGCGTGGCGGATCTGACGGCCATTGAACGCGGCGGCATGCTGGCGCTGGAAGATGGCGCCACGGTCACCAATATCAATCTCAACAGCGGTGCAGCGCTGATGGCGGGCACCGACACCACCCTTAACGGCACCAACGCTAACGGCAGCTTCTCCATTGCCAATAAGATCGCCGATAGCCTGCTGCTGGAAAGCGGCGGTCTGCTGGCGGTTGCCGCAGACGGTAGCGCCAACAACACCGTGGTCAGCGAGAACGGTACGCTGAGTGTTGCCGAGGGCGGCATGCTGACCGGGGTTACCAAAGTCAATGATGGCGGTACGCTGGCCGGTAATGTGAACAACGACGGCGAACTGCGTATTACCACTGAGAACAGCGCCAGCACCGTTAACGCGGCGATCAACGGCAACGGTACGCTCTATAAAGAGGGTAACAACACCCTGACCCTGAGCGGGGCGCTTAATCAGGCGGGCGGCACCTTCCTGCAGAGCGGTGCGCTGGTATTCAGCGGGCTGGATGCGGTGACCGATATCATCGCCCAGGCCGGAACCTCGTTGCAACTTACCAATGGCTCGACGCTGACCGGGATGATTGACCCGACCGACCTGACCGTCGATGCGGGTTCCAACTGGCTCATGACCGACAGCTCCCTGCTCGATAACCTGACGCTGGGCGGCACTATTGATTACCAGGCACCGACCGGGGCATTTGTACCGAAAACCCTGACCGTCACTAACCTGGTGGGCAATGGCGGCACCATCACCCTCAATACCCTGTTTGCTGGCAACACCGCAGTGAGTGACAGCCTGGTACTGGATGGCGGTACCGCCACCGGTAACACCAATATCGCCATTCGCAGCCAGGGCGGCCTCGGGGCGCGTACCGCCGGTAACGGCATTCAGGTGGTGAACGCCATTAACGGCGCGACCACTACCGATGATGCGTTCCGTCTTGACGGCAGCCTGCAGGCGGGTGCGTATAACTACACCCTGCAACAGGGCAGCGCCGACGAGAGCTGGTATCTGACCACCGCTGAAGCAGGCGGTAACGCAGACGGCCCGCAGAACTACCGTTCGGCGATGTACCTCTACAGCTCCGTCTACGCTCAGGCGATGGACTATGACAGTGCGCTGCTCGGCTCGCTGGATGCCCGTCGCTATGCGGCGCGTACCCCAACTGAAGGCGGCAGCAATATGTGGGCCCGTTTTCAGGCCGGTCAGCTGAGCCACGATCACGGCGGCAGTGACCTGAGCAACGGCAACACGCCGGAAAGCAAAGGCGGCTACACCTTCCTGCAGATCGGTAGCGATCTGTGGCAGGGTTCAGGCTCGGGCATGGAGTGGACCGCTGGGATCTACGGCGCGGCAGGCCTCTCTGCCATCGACGTGCAGCGTAACAACAAGTCAAAAGCCGGTACGGTTCGCGATGACGCTTACAGCGGCGGTCTCTACCTCAATGGCGTGCATGAGAGCGGCTGGTGGATGGACGTAGTGGCACAGGGTACTCGCCACAACTTCGACACCAATCCGCGCGACGGCGACGGCCTGAAAACCCACGGCTGGGGCTACGTTGGCTCCTTCGAAACCGGTCTGCCGTTTGAGATTGGCAGCGGCCTGGTGCTGGAACCGCAGGTGCAGTACCAGTATCGCGGCGTGAACCTGAAAGATGGCAGTGATGATGTGGCCGACGTTCAGTTCGGTGATGGTCACAGCCAGCAGGTGCGTGCCGGTCTGCGTCTTGGCAACAACGCGACGCTGAAAGAGAGTGGCAAACCGGTACCGGTAAGCTGGTTTATCCGTCCATCCTTTATTCAGACCTTCGACTCGAAGGGTACGCTGAACGTCAGCGCGCCGGGTGTGGCTGGCAGCGAAACGTCGTTCAATCCGGATCAGGATGGCACCGCGGCAGCGCTGGATATCGGCATCGACGGCCAGATCCGCGATAACGTGACCCTCGGGGTGCGCGCGGGCTATACCCGCAGCATCGATGACGCGGGAACCGGCGGCTACGGCGGTCAAATCACGCTGAAAGTCGGCTTCTGATAAGCCTTGCAGTAGTATGAAAAGCCGCGCCGCAAGGTGCGGCTTTTTTTATCTCTTATTTCTGTAGGAAAATTTTTATCACGACCGGTAACGCGCAGAAGGCGTGCGGGTGATGCTGAAGCTGAGATGAAATAAAGGGGATAAAACAGAGAGTAACAACGAATGGTGCGTCCGAGTGGACTCGAACCACCGACCCCCACCATGTCAAGGTGGTGCTCTAACCAACTGAGCTACGGACGCACTGAAGAAGGATGGTGCGTTCAATTGGACTCGAACCAACGACCCCCACCATGTCAAGGTGGTGCTCTAACCAACTGAGCTATGAACGCAATGTTGTGGTTGACAACGGGGACGAATATTAGCGGCAGGCCGCAGATGTGGCAAGCGGAAAATGGCAGATTTCTTACTGAATTCACTCGATTGCGGAACAACTGAGCAAAACGCGCTGAAAGTAGCCGCCCGCAGGCGGCTACAGCGGTTTAGCGTGCCGCGCGCTGCAAAATACGGCTCGAAGGCTGACGCTGCAAATGACGCATGCGCAGCATCATCATTACCGCCGCCGAGGTGAGGCCAATAATAAAGCCCATCCAGAAACCTGCCGGACCCATTGGTGCGACCACCAGATCCGTCAGCGCCAGAATATAGCCAGTCGGCAGCCCCAGCACCCAGTAGGCGATAAAGGTAATAAAGAAGATCGAGCGCGTATCTTTATACCCACGCAGGATGCCGCTACCGATGACCTGAATCGAATCAGAGATCTGATAGATTGCCGCCAGCATCATCAGATGCGACGCCAGCGCCACCACTTCCGGGTTGTCGTTATAGAGCAGGGCGATCTGCTCGCGCATCAGCACCGTAAACACCGCGGTAATAGCCGCCATACAAACGCCGACCATCAACCCGGTACGCGCCGAGGTTTTGGCATCAATCGTCGAGCCCTGGCCGAGGCGAAAGCCGACGCGAATGGTGACCGCCGCCGCCAGCGACATCGGCAACACAAACATCAGTGAACTGAAGTTAAGCGCAATCTGGTGCCCGGCAACATCGACAATGCCGAGAGGCGAGACCAGCAGCGCGACCACGGCGAACAGGGTCACTTCGAAGAAGAGCGCCAGCGCAATCGGCAAGCCAAGCTGGGTCAGCCGTTTCAGCACCTCCATATCGGGCCGTGCGAAGCGGGCAGCATGTTTAATGTCGCGCATGGCACCGGCGTGCTTCACGTAGAGGCGCATAAAGATAAACATCACCCAGTAGACCGACGCGGTCGCCACGCCGCAGCCGACGCCGCCCAGTTCCGGCATGCCGAAACGGCCATAGATAAAGGCGTAGTTAACCGGAATATTGACCAGCAGGCCGATAAAGCCCATCACCATCCCGGGTTTGGTGCGCGCCAGCCCTTCGCACTGGTTGCGCAACACCTGGAAGAAGAGGTAACCCGGCGCGCCCCACATCAGCGCACGTAAAAAGTGGACCGCTTTATCGGCCATCAGCGGGTCGATGTTATGCATGGTGCGAATAATATGCCCGGCGTTCCACAGCACAATCATAATCAGTACTGAAACGGCACCCGCCAGCCAAAACCCCTGGCTCACCTGATGGGCAATGCGATCGCGACGTCCGGAACCATTCAGCTGCGCAATAACCGGCGTCATCGCCAGCAGCAGGCCGTGACCAAACAGAATCGCGGGGAACCAGATAGAGGTACCGATAGCGACCGCGGCCATATCCGTGGCGCTATAGCCCCCGGCCATCACGGTATCGACGAAGCCCATCGCCGTCTGGGCAACCTGCGCAAAAATCACCGGCAGGGCAAGTGCCAGTAATTGACGCGCCTCTGTTACATACTTCTGCACACTAACACCTATATATTGTTGTTATAAAAGAGAATGGAAATACTTAAGAGAAAGGAGTTATATCCTTGTGCGACAAAAAATGCCGCACTGCGATAAGTGCGACATCTGCTCAAATAGTACCTGTTAACGCCCCTTTTTGCCACGTTATCCATAAATCAAAATTATCTTTCGCCGCAAAGCGGGCTTCAGGCTGGCAAGGGGATTTTTCACCTGTTATTGTGCGTGAAGCACACGGTAATGCCGTAAGAATGAAACAGGAGTGATGATTATGTTTACGGGTATTGTACAGGGCACGGCAAAAGTGGTGTCGATTGACGAAAAACCGAATTTTCGCACCCACGTTGTTGAGCTGCCTGAAACGATGCTGGACGGAATTGAAACCGGGGCGTCCATTGCGCATAACGGCTGCTGCCTGACCGTCACCGAGATCAACGGTAGCCATATCAGCTTCGATTTGATGAAAGAGACGCTGCGTATTACCAACCTTGGCGAGCTCGAAGTCGGGGATATCGTCAACGTTGAGCGCGCGGCGAAATTCAGCGATGAGATCGGCGGGCATTTAATGTCGGGCCATATTATGTCGACCGCGGAAATCGTCAAAATCCTCGCCTCGGAAAATAACCGCCAGATCTGGTTTAAGGTGCAGGATCCGACGCTGATGAAATACATCCTCTATAAAGGGTTTATCGGCATCGACGGCATCAGCCTGACGGTCGGCGAAGTGACCGCCACGCGTTTTTGCGTGCATCTGATCCCGGAAACGCTGCAACGCACCACCCTGAGTGCCAAAAAACTGGGCCAGCGCGTCAATATTGAGATCGATCCGCAAACCCAGGCCGTCGTCGACACCGTCGAGCGCGTGCTGGCGGCAAAAGAGGCCGCTGTCGTAGTGAATGTCGTCGAATAATCCGACGTCGCAGAGAACAAAAAGCCGCAGCGTCCCCGTTGCGGCTTTTTTGTTAGTCAAACATGGCATTAACGCGCGACGCGCAGCCCTTTTTCGATGCCGCGGCTAAACACCACCTGCCAGAGCTGAATATCGCGGGCGCGAAACGCCCCGGCGCAGGCATTCAGATAGTAGCTGAACATGCGTTTAAAACGTTCGGAGTAGTTGTCGGCGATCTCCGGCCACGCGGCGAGAAAGCGCCCATACCAGGCCATCAGCGTGCGGTCATAATCAGCGCCGAAGTTGTGCCAGTCCTCCATCACAAAGTGCGGCTCACTGGCGGTAGCGATGTGGCGCACCGAGGGCAGGCAGCCGTTCGGGAAGATATAGCGGTTGATCCACGGATCAACATTGTTGTCGGTCTGTCTGGAGCCGATGGTGTGGAGTAAAAAGAGACCGTCCGGCTTCAGGTTTCTGTCCACCACATCAAAGTAGGTGGCGTAGTTTTTTGGCCCGACGTGTTCAAACATGCCGACGGAGACGATGCGGTCAAACTGATCGCGCAGATCGCGATAATCCTGCAACAGAATCTCCACATCCAGCCCGGCGCAGCGCTGTTGCGCCATTTTCTGCTGCTCTGCCGAAATAGTGACGCCGACCACGCGGACACCATAGTGCTGTGCCATAAATTGCGCCAGGCCGCCCCAGCCGCAGCCGATATCCAGCACGCGCATGCCGGGCGTTAACTGCAATTTTTCACAAATAAGCCGCAATTTTGCCTGCTGCGCCTCGGCAAGGGTAGTCGCCTCTTTCCAGTAACCGCAGGAGTACTGCATTGCGGGGTCGAGCATGCGGGTAAAGAGATCGTTGCCGAGATCGTAGTGCTCTTTGCCGACAATCCACGCCCGCTTTTTACTTTGCAGGTTGAAGAGCCGGGCGGCGGCAATGCGCAGGGTATCTTTGAGATGGTGTGGAAGCTGTTTTTCCAGGCCGGCGCGCAGTACCTGGGTAAAGAAGATGTCCAGCCGTTCGCACTCCCACCAGCCGTCCATATAACTTTCGCCGAGTCCGAGCGATCCCTCCTGTAAAACGCGTTTAAAAAAATCAGGATTTTTCACCTGAATATCTGCGGGGGCGGGACCATTAATATGAATGCCTGCGCGGCCCAGCAGTTCGTTTGCTATACGGAACCAGTTGTCATCCCGCACGCTCACTTCTTCTATACACGATGAACTCATACCTTCTCCATCACGAATAGCGATCAGAACTCTACAAGCGTAGACGCTGGCAGAATTTGTGAGAGATCTCACGGTTTGCACCGTGAGGCTGATATCAGACGTAGAACAGAGGAAGGGAGAGACCCTTGCCAGAAAAGGCCCTCCTTGGGGAAACGAGCACGCTCCGGTGCCCGTTACTGCATAATATTTATCGTATTTATGAGATAGCCGAAAATCAGTATAGGCCTCAATATCAGGTGATTCAACTTGTCGCTAATAGCGTGCTAATTACGCCATCAGCGACAGTCCCCCCGGCAACTACCCGCGCGCGGAGGAGGGCTCACGCACCTCATCCTGCTCTTCGCCTGCACGATGCTGAATGCCATAACCGAGCGCGGCGAGCAGCACCATGGCGAGCATTACGCTGGTGGTGGTCAGCAGTGGGGTAACGATCAGCCACGAGACGACAAGGCTTGCCAGGAAGCAGAGCCCCAGTTGCAGGGTATTCTGCAACGCCGCTGCGCGCCCTGTCGCCTGCGGGAAGGGACGCAATGCCCGCGCAACCACGATAGGGTAAATAGCCCCGTTCGCCACCGCCATCAGGCAGAAGGGGATCATCAGCGCGGTCAGCGAGACGCCGGGAATAAAGCCGACTGCCCAGGTCGCCAGTACGCTCAGGGCGTAGCCACTCAGTAACCACGGTAACATGCGCGATCCCTGCCATTTTTGCAGCGCGGCGCGACAGCCGTAACCACCAATCAGGAAGGCGAAGGTCTGCGGCACATAGCTCAGGCCAATCACCGACGGGCCATAGCCCATTTCGTGCAGGATAAACGGCGAACCGGTTAGCCAGGCAAAGAAGCTGGCGGAGCAGGCAGCGTAGATCATTACGTTGCCGCGATAATCACGGGCGCGCAGCAGATCGAGGAAGGTGAGCGCCTGCTGGTCGTGCGCCACTTTTTTTACCGGCGATTTGAGGCGGAAAGCCGGGATCATCAACACCACGGTGATGGCCAGCAGGGTGGCGAAAATTGCCTGCCATTCAATATGGGCCAGCAGCCAGGCACCGAGCAGCGGGGCCAGCGCCGGTGTGAAGCCGACCAGCGGCATAATGGTGGCGAAAATACGGTTAACGCGGTGCGCCGGATAGTGATCCGTCACCAGCGCCTGCCAGCTAACGGTAGCGGCACAGACGCCGACGGCCTGCACGAAACGCAGCACCAGCAGCCAGGTGGCGTCGCGCACCCAGAGGGTGCCAAGACAGCCCAGGGCGAAAATCGACAGCCCAATCAGCAGAATCGGTTTGCGACCATAGCGATCCGACAGCGGCCCCCACAGCAGCTGCGCCACCGCGAACCCGGCCAGGAACAGACTCAGCGAGGCGCTGATCACGGCGGGGGAGGTGTTTAAATCTTGCTGAATCGCGCTGAAAGCGGGCAGATACATGTCGGTGGCTAAAAAGCCCAGCACGCTTAAGCCCGCGAGCCAGACTATAAATCCTTTGCCAGGTTGCATTCTCATTTCTCTTTAATTGCAGGTAATCAGGGTGGGGAAGTGTAAGGAGTGCTTTCCTGGTTGTGAAACGCTAATATTTGCACATTGGTTTCAAAAATTTTGCAGGCAGAATATGTGGTCAGAATACTCCCTTGAAGTGGTGGATGCCGTAGCGCGTAACGGCAGCTTTAGCGGCGCGGCGCAGGAGTTGCACCGCGTGCCTTCGGCGGTGAGCTACACCGTGCGCCAGCTGGAGGAGTGGCTGGCGGTGCCGCTGTTCGTGCGCCGCCACCGCGATGTGGAACTCACCCCTGCCGGGGTCTGGTTTTTAAAGGAGGGGCGATCTGTTATCAAAAAAATGCTGATCACCCGCCAGCAGTGTCAGCAGATTGCCAACGGCTGGCGCGGGCAGTTGCCGATTGCTGTTGATAACATTGTGAAACCCGCACGTACCCGGCAGATGATCGTCGATTTCTACCGTCACTTCAGCGATGTCGAGCTGGTGGTCTACCAGGAGGTGTTCAACGGCGTCTGGGATGCGCTCGCCGATGGCCGTGTTGAACTGGCGATTGGCGCTACGCAGGCGATCCCCGTCGGGGGGCGCTATGCTTTTCGCGATATGGGCACTTTGAGCTGGAAGTGTGTTGTTTCACGTCAACATCCGCTGGCACAACTCAACGGTCCGTTAAGCGATGAGACGTTGCGCAACTGGCCGTCGCTGATTCAGGAGGATACCTCCCGCTCGCTGCCGAAGCGCATTACCTGGCTGCTGGATAACCAGAAAAGGGTAATGGTGCCCGACTGGGCCTCGTCGGAAGCGTGCCTGTCGGCGGGGCTTTGCGTGGGGATGGTACCGGCCCATTTTGCCCGCCCGTGGCTCGATAGCGGCGACTGGGTGGCGCTTGAACTGGAAAACCCGTTTCCGGATGCCGCCTGCTGCCTGACATGGCAACAAAACGAGGCGTCGCCTGCGCTGAACTGGCTGCTCGATTACCTGGGTGACAGTGAAACGTTGAATAAGGAGTGGCTGCGGGAGCCGGAGTAAGGCTCCCGCGGGAGGGGATTAACGGCGGTAATCGCGGAAGGGGCCATCGGCCACCGAGCGGCGCTCCACCAGGCGCGGATGCACTTCAATCGACTGCGACTGTTCGCGCTTATTCACAATGCGATCGAGCAGCATGGTGAATGCCGTTTCGCCCAGCGAGTCTTTCGGCTGATGAATCGTCGTCAACGCCGGAGTAAAGAAGCGCGAGTTGCGCACGTTGTCATAGCCAATGACGGAGATATCCTGCGGCACGCGCAGCCCCATCTCATCGGCGGCGCAGAGTGCGCCCATCGCCATAATGTCGCCGCCGCAGAAGACCGCGGTGGGGCGCGAGGACTGGCCGAGGATCTGCTGCATGGCGCGGTAGCCGGACTCCGGCTCAAAGTCGCCCTGCACAATCCAGTTCTCCGGCACGTTGATCATCGCCTCGTTCATCGCCTTCATAAAACCGGCAAGACGGCCTGCACCGGTGTTGCGCTCCAGCGGGCCCGGGATCACGCCGATGTCGCGATGGCCGCGCTCGATCAGGTAACGACCGGCCATATAGCCGCCCTGGAAGGCGTTATCGATCACCGAATCGGTGAAGTCCGCCTTCGATTCGCCCCAGTCCATCACCACCATCGGAATATGGCGATACTCCTCGAGCATGGTGAGCACGGTTTCCGGGTACTCAGAGCACATCACCAGCAGGCCATCGACACGCTTTTGCGCCATCATCGACAGATAGGCGCGCTGCTTCTCCTGGCTGTTCCAGGCGTTGCCGAGGATAAGGGTGTAACCCTTCTGGAAACACTTCTTCTCAACCGCTTCGATGATCTCGGCGAAGTAGGCCGCTTCACTGCTGGTCGCCAGCAGACCAATCGATTTGGTGTGATTCACTTTCAGGCTGCGCGCGACGGCGCTTGGCGAATAGTGCAGCTCTTTGATTGCCGCCCAGACGGCGTTGCGCGTCTCTTCAGCGACAAAACGGGTTTTGTTAATTACATGTGATACGGTTGTAGTGGAAACGTTTGCTCGTTTCGCGACATCTTTAATCGTTGCCATCAGATATTACTCCAGACCATATCGTAAGCTCCTGATAATTCTTGAGGTAAACGTTTGCCTTTAATCACCCTGAACCCATCAAAGTGAGTGCGGTACGCCGGGAAAACGACACTGGACGTCAGGAGGGGAGTCAATGGCCGGTACGCTAATAAATTTAGCGTCGAATTTTGTCTGATCTTGAGCAAAAGGGGAAGTATTAAAACGGTTCTGCTGGCAAATCACGCAAGATTTTTCCCATAATTTGTGCAAAAATGCGCAGGCTCACTTTTTGTGGGGAAATTAAATGGAGAAAAATTGATGAGCACCGATCTTAAGTATTCACTCTTCACCACCGTCATCGTTCTGAGCCTGATCGTTTTCGGCGCGCTGACCGCTGCACTGCATTGATCTGATGCGAGGGAGAGCCCTCTCCCTCGGTTCTTGCGCCACCATTGTTCCCCGTTGCGCAATAAACTTTTCTCCGTACGCTCACTTCTGTTTTTTGTGACTCCTGTCATACTTTTGCCTTTCGCGACCCGCCAGAGGGTCGGCATGTCCATTTCGGAGTCAAAAGATGAAAATAAATTTCCCCCTGCTTGCGCTGGCAATTGGTGCCTTTGGCATTGGCACCACCGAGTTTTCACCGATGGGGTTACTGCCGGTGATTGCGCAGGGTGTTGGGGTCTCTATTCCGGCGGCGGGGATGCTGATCAGCGCCTACGCCATCGGCGTTATGGTGGGCGCGCCGCTGATGACGTTGCTGCTTTCCCATCGCGGCCGTCGTAATGCGCTGATTTTCTTAATGGCTATTTTCACCGTCGGCAATGTGCTCTCTGCCATTGCGCCGGATTACGCCACCCTGATGATCGCCCGTATCATCACCAGCCTTAACCACGGCGCGTTCTTCGGCCTTGGCTCGGTCGTCGCCGCAAGCGTTGTCGCGAAAGAGAAGCAGGCCAGCGCGGTGGCGACGATGTTTATGGGGCTGACTATCGCCAATATCGGCGGTGTGCCTGCCGCCACCTGGCTTGGGGAGACCATCGGCTGGCGCATGTCCTTTATGGCAACAGCCGGGCTTGGGGTGATCTCCATGGTTTCGCTCTTCTTCTCATTACCGAAAGGCGGCGCGGGCGCGCGACCCAACGTGCGCAACGAACTGGCGGTACTGATGCGTCCGCAGGTGCTGACGGCGCTGCTGACCACCGTGCTCGGTGCCGGGGCAATGTTTACCCTCTATACCTACATCTCGCCGGTGTTGCGCACGCTGACGGACGCCACGCCGGTGTTTGTCACCGCCATGCTGGTGCTGATTGGCGTTGGTTTCTCGATTGGTAACTTTTTGGGTGGGAAACTGGCGGACCGCTCGGTGACCGGCACGCTGAAAGGCTTTTTACTGCTGCTGATTGCCATCATGCTGGCGATCCCGCTGCTGGCGCGTAGCGAGATCGGTGCGGCGATCGCCATGGTGGTGTGGGGCGCAGCAACCTTCGCGGTGGTGCCGCCGTTGCAGATGCGCGTAATGCGTGTTGCCCATGAAGCCCCGGGGCTGTCGTCATCGGTCAATATTGGCGCCTTTAACCTCGGTAATGCCCTTGGCGCGGCGGCAGGCGGGGCGGTGATCTCCGGCGGCCTCGGCTACAGCTTTGTTCCGGTTATGGGGGCGATTATTGCCGGGCTGGGGCTGCTGCTGGTGCTCTTCTCCGGGCGTAATTCAGCGTCGCGCGTCTGCGCGGCAGCGGAGTAAGGCGAAGTAACACCTGCCGCGCGAGCGGCAGGTGGGAGAGGGGATTAGCGAATGGTTTTCGGCGTGACCACGCGGCGCGCACCAACATAGTGGCGCTGCCAGTAATCTTCGCTTAATGAAGTGACCTGAATATCCTGGCCGCTGCGCGGTGACTGGATAAATTTGCCGTTGCCAACATAGACACCAACGTGATCGGCGGTACCCCGGCCCTGGGTGCGGAAGAAGACCAGATCGCCGCTCTCCAGTTCGCGCAGGTTAACCGGCGAGGCATCACGCAGGTGATACATCTCATTGGCGGTACGCGGAATACGGAATTTCACCAGATCTTTATAGGCGTAATAGACCAGCCCGCTGCAATCAAAACCGGTTTTCGGTGAGGTACCGCCCCAGTGGTAGGGTTTGCCGAGCTGGTTCATCAGCTTCGACATCGCGGTTTTTTGCACTTTTTGCACGCGCAGTTTATGCACGTCTGCCAGCGTGCCCGCCTGGCTGCTTTTCACTTTAATACAGTGCGGCTTGTGGCCTTTGCGCGGCGTACACTTCTCAGTCCAGCTAACGGTTGCGGTTTTCTGTGAACTGGATGCTTTACGACGCGAGGGAGTTTTAGCGGTTTTCTGCGGGGTAGCGCTGTTTTTCTTTTTTATCGTTTTGGTCGACGTTTTGGTTTTTGCGGTTTTTTTACTGCTGGCTTTTTCTGCTGGAGTG
The DNA here is from genome assembly GCF_003864115.1 of Kosakonia sp. CCTCC M2018092. Taxonomy (NCBI): domain Bacteria; kingdom Pseudomonadati; phylum Pseudomonadota; class Gammaproteobacteria; order Enterobacterales; family Enterobacteriaceae; genus Kosakonia; species Kosakonia sp. CCTCC M2018092. The sequence goes on along the minus strand of NZ_CP034225.1, from coordinate 2,635,138 downwards.
CCACTGCTTTTCTTTGCTGTTTTTGTAGAACTGTTTTTTTTCTTACGTTCGGATGCTTTCGCCAGATGTGTTTTTTGCACGGCCGAGGCTGGCGCTTGTTCAGAAGCGCTCGCTAATGGCGTGAAAGACAACGTGGTGAACAACAAAGCACAGAGCGTGATTGAAGCTTTTGGTATCCGCGCCACTGAGCAATCCCCTGTTAGGGCAGGCATCTATAATGCTTGCGTATGATTTAAAAAACTCGTCGATTCTAATCTATAAAAAGCCCAAACGTTAATACTGTTTTTGCATCTATAGCGTCGTTTCGTTAACAAGCGCAAAAAAACGAGCAAAACGTTTCGCTAAAAACGGTTTTTCCATCACCTGAACCGCGCCGGGTTGGCTTAAGTCACCTTTACCTTATCGTGCCTGTAACACCTTAAATCCGCGCGGTGAATAAAATGTTATTTTCCGAAGCCAGCCTGACCCGCTACAATGTTCGATCTCTGCCGTAGAAGAAGTTGAAGGAAGCAAAGACAATGAGTGAGACTCTTGAGAAAATTCAGCGCCAGATCGCTGAGAACCCGATTCTGCTGTACATGAAAGGCTCGCCGAAACTGCCAAGCTGCGGTTTCTCCGCCCAGGCGGTACAGGCGCTCTCTGCATGCGGCGAGCGTTTTGCCTATGTGGATATCCTGCAAAATCCGGATATCCGTGCTGAACTGCCAAAATACGCAAACTGGCCAACCTTCCCGCAGCTGTGGGTTGAGGGTGAGCTGGTTGGCGGCTGCGATATCATTATCGAAATGTATCAGCGCGGTGAATTGCAGCCGCTGATCAAAGAGGCTGCCGCTAAATATAAAGGCGTACCGGACGCCGAATAATCTGGCGTTCCTCGCTCTGCCTTGAAAGGGCTCATGTTGCGACATGAGCCCTTTTTTATTGCCCGTCACCTGCCCACATTGCGTTGACTTAACCTAAATCATTGGGTATTACTGTTCGAGGTTTTTAGTTAAGTCATTGTAAAATATCTTATTTTAGGAGTTTTAATAAACGCCGGCATGATTTTTCTGATGATCGCGCTATTAATAAGATCGCATTAATGCAGGATGAATTATGGAAAAAAAGGACAAATTAATTGCGTTTATGGTGCTTCCACTCTCTTTTTCAGTGGCGGCGCAGCCGCAAACGGCGGTTAGCTCCTACGAGGTGACGACCGGGATCTCACTCGGCACGCTGAGCGGAGTAGCAAAGGAGCGGGTCTACGAACCCGAAGAGGGCGGGCGCAAAGTGAGCCAGCTTGACTGGCGCTACCGTCACGTCGCCGTGGTTCAGGGGTTTATGGAGTGGCAGGTGCGCGGTTGGTTATCTTTTGGTGCGCAGGGATGGACGACCTTGTCACAAAATAGCGCCAACATGGAGGATTTTGACTGGCTGCTGGCGTCGCAAAAAAAGTGGTCCAATCACAGTTCACACCCGAATACGCGGCTCAATTTCGCTAATCAGTGGGATCTCCATTTAACCGGCTGGCTGGTTCACCAACCTCGCTGGCGGTTCGGCGTGATGGGCGGTTATCGACAAGATCGTACCAGCTTCTCCGCGCGTGGCGGCACGTTCAGCAATAATAATGGCGCAGAGATTGGTCGCTTCCCCAATGTAAAAGCCATCGGTTACGCACAGCGCTTCGGCATCCCCTATGTTGGCCTTACCGGGCGCTATCGCCATGAAAATATTGAAGCGGCAACCAGCCTGAAATACAGCCGTTGGGGAGGGGCGCAAACAACAGACCAGCACTACCTGCGCAGCCTCACCTTCAGGGATAGTACCCGGCAGCAGCAGAGCTTTTCCCTCTCTGCCAGCGTCGGGTATTACCTCACGCAGCAGGTAAAGCTCTATCTGGAAAGCACATGGAACCGCACGTTAAACAAAAAAGGGGACAATATCTCTGTCTTCTCTAACGGAGATATCTATGCGCGCGCCTCTTTCAGGAATATCGCTGGCATCGAACAGTACGCGCTGCTCACCACCGCCGGGCTGGTCTACCACTTTTAATAAAAAACCGGTCAACAGACCGGTTTTTTTCAGGCTTCTGAATCGACTTCTGGCGTCGGCAACGGCCAGCCGCCAAGCCGCTTCCAGCGATTAACGATTTCACAAAACAGCTGTGCGGTCTGCTCCGTGTCATACAACGCGGAGTGTGCCTGCGTGGCGTCAAAAGCGATGCCAGCGGCCGCACAGGCTTTAGAGAGCACGGTCTGACCCAGCGCCAGCCCGCTTAATGACGCGGTATCAAAGGTGACAAAGGGGTGAAACGGATTGCGTTTCATCGCCGCACGCTCGGCGGCGGCCATCATAAAACCGTGATCGAAGGTCGCGTTGTGCGCCACCATGATCGCGCGGTTGCAGTTCTGCTCTTTCATCCCTTTGCGCACCATTTTGAAAATGGCGTGCAGGGCGTCATATTCGCTCACCGCGCCGCGTAGCGGGTTCGTCGGGTCGATCCCATTAAACGCCAGCGCTTCCGGTTGTAAATTAGCTCCTTCGAATGGCTCAACGTGAAAGTGCAGGGTGCTGTCAGGCATCAGCCAGCCTTGCTCATCCATTTTTAACGTAACGGCGGCGACTTCCAGCAGGGCGTCGGTTTTGGCGTTAAACCCGGCGGTTTCAACATCGATTACCACAGGGTAAAAACCGCGAAAACGGTCGCACAGAGCAGTCAGTTGAGCATTATCGGACATCAGGATCTCTTGATAGGAAAAAAGGGCAGCGCATTATGGCAAATTTTACGGAAAGATGTAAAACAGCGGGCGCATTGCGCGCCCGATGGGATCAGTGACCCAGACCGCGTCCGGCGTCTTTCTCTTCAATCAGTTCGATTTTGTAACCGTCCGGATCTTCAACGAAGGCGATAACCGTGGTGCCGCCTTTAACCGGGCCAGCTTCACGGGTGACGTTGCCGCCGTTTTTGCGAATCGCTTCGCAGGACTCCGCCGCGTTTTCCACGCTCAGCGCGATGTGACCATACGCCGTGCCCAGCTCATAGCTGTCGACACCCCAGTTGTAGGTCAGCTCAATCACCGCTTCTTCGCTCTCATCACCGTAACCGACAAAAGCCAGCGAATATTTGTACTCCGGGTTTTCGCTGGTGCGCAGCAGTTTCATGCCCAGCACATTGGTGTAGAAGTTGATTGAGCGTTGCAGGTCGCCGACGCGCAGCATGGTGTGAAGTAAGCGCATAATATCCTCTTTTATGAATGCGTTAACGTTCCGGTTCGAAACACGGTTTTAGTATAGCGGCCGATCCGGGCCGCTATCAAATCTCAATCCGCTTCTCAGAGAGAAGGGTAGTCGGTGTAGCCTTCTGCGCCGCCGCCATAGAAGCTTTCCGGGCGCTGCGGGTTGAGTTCCGCTTTCAGCTGCAGGCGTTTTACCAGATCCGGGTTGGCGATATAGGCGCGGCCAAACGCCACGGCATCGATCAGCCCCTTGTTGATCAGGTCTTCCGCTTTCTCAACGCTGTATGCGCCAGCGCCGATAATCGGGCCGTGGAAGCGCGCACGCACTTTTTCACGGAACGTTTCGCTGTACGGCTCGCCGCCCGCCCAGTCCGGCTCGGACATGTGCAGATAAGCGATACCGCGTTTACCCAGCTCTTCAATCAGGTAGAGCGCGTCCGCTTCTTCGTTCGGGCCGTTGTCGGTGTTCTGGAAAGAGCCGATTGGCGAGACACGAATACCGATGCGATCGGCGCTCCACTCTTCACACACGGCATCAATCACTTCCAGCACCAGGCGCGCGCGGTTTTCAACGCTGCCGCCATACTGGTCGGTACGCTGGTTAGCAGAAGGTGAGAGGAACTGGTGCAGCAGGTAGCCGTGGGCAGAGTGCAGCTCAACCAGATCAAAACCGGCTTCGCGCGCGTTGGCAACGGCCTGGCGGAAATCATTAACGATGCCCGGGATCTCATCGGTCTCCAGCGCGCGCGGCATGGAGGTATCTTCACGGGTGGCGTTGCCGTTTTCATCCCGCAGCGAGGTACGGGTACCCGCGCTGATCGCAGACGGCGCAACCGGTGCGGCACCGCCCGGCTGTAAGCTGCTGTGAGAGATACGGCCGGTGTGCCACAGCTGAACCGCAATGCGGCCATCATCGGCATGAACGGCATCGGTGATCTTTTTCCAGGCGGCGATCTGCTCGTCGCTGTGCAGACCCGGCGCACCCGCATAGCCTTTCGCCTGGGCGGAGATTTGCGTCGCTTCACTGATGATAAGCCCGGCGCTGGCGCGCTGGCGGTAGTACTCGGCCATCAGCGGTGTTGGGACATCGCCCGGCTCAATGCTGCGCAGGCGCGTCAGGGGCGCCATCAGCACGCGGTTCGGTACGGTAATGGCACCGACTTTCAACGGCGTAAATAATTTACTGGACATAAACAACTCCTGAATAGACCGGTCGACTAGTAAAAAGTGAAATAAAAAGCCTGATGTTATTCAGGCCGGGTAATGATCTGTTGCGCATGCGCCAGCGCGCTCTCCAGCGGCACGGCGCTGCGCGAAATTTTTGCCTGCAGGTTTGCACCAAGCCACAGAGCATATAACACCTGCGCCTGGGTGTGGGCTTCGCCGGCAAAGGCGAGACTCTTATCCTCGCGTCCCTGTTCCAGCGCCTTAGCGAGCAGGGCGATAATCCCCCGCGCGCCACGGTCCATGGCGGTGCGCATATCTTCCGAGAGATCGCACACTTCCGCCGAGAGCTTCACCGTCAGGCAGCCGCTGATGTGGCCCTGCTGGCAAAACTGATTCAGCGTCTCCTGATAATAGGCCAGCAATCTGTCGCGCGCCGTGCCCGGGCCGCTGGCAAAATGGTTCGCCAGCCGCTGGTGGTAACCCGCATAGTGGCGCTCAAGCAGCGCCACGCCAAACGCCTCTTTCGAGCGAAAGTAGTGGTAGAAGGAGCCTTTCGGCACTTCCGCCGTTTTCAGTAATTCGCTTAACCCCATGCCGGTAAAGCCGCGATGCATACAGAGCTGCTCGCCGGTTGCCAGTAAGTGTTCGCGTGTGTCGTGTTCAGAATTCTTGCGCATCGACACACTCTAGCGGGCGAACTTTGTGATGGCAATTGGCGAACAATGCGTTTTTAACAGTTGCGCAATATCTCACCGCGGTCTTGAATGTAGAGAAAGCCTGCATCTATGGAGCGTCCATTGCCTGAACAACTGGAGTTTTTCCCGGTCCAGAGTCCGTGTCGCGGCATCTGTCAGTCAGATGAGCGCGGCTTTTGCCGTGGCTGTATGCGCAGCCGCGATGAGCGCTTTAACTGGCAAGCGATGAGCGATGCGCAAAAGCAGGAGGTGCTGCGCCTCTGCCGCCAGCGCTGGCAGCGTAAATTGCGCGCAATGCGTGACCAGCCCCCGGAAGAACCTGATCAACCTTCGCTGTTTTAAGGGCAAAAATGGGTATACTCGGGGCAAATTACCTTCGAGGAAACTATGATGGTCCAGCGTATTGCCCTTGCGCCGCAAGGTCCTGAGTTCTCACGTTTTGTGATGGGTTACTGGCGTCTGATGGAGTGGAACTTTACCCCGCGCCAGCTGGTGAGTTTTATTGAAGCCCATCTCGACCTTGGCGTTACCACCGTCGATCATGCCGATATCTATGGCGGCTATCAGTGTGAAGCCGCCTTCGGCGAAGCCCTCAAACTTGCCCCGCATCTGCGCGCGCGTATGGAGATGGTCACCAAATGCGGCATTGCCACTACCGCGAAGCCGGAACACGCGCTCGGCCACTACATCACCGAGCGCGACCATATTATTCACAGCGCCGAGCAGTCCCTGCGCAACCTGGCGACCGATTATCTCGATCTGCTGTTGATCCATCGCCCGGATCCGTTGATGGATGCCGACGAAGTCGCTGAAGCCTTTTTACAGCTGCACCAGAGCGGTAAAGTGCGCCACTTCGGCGTCTCTAACTTCACGCCCGCACAATTCTCCCTGCTGCAATCACGGCTGCCGTTTACGCTGGTCACTAATCAGGTAGAGATCTCGCCTGTGCACCAGCCGCTGCTGCTTGATGGCACGCTCGATCAGCTTCAGCAGTTGCGCATCCGCCCGATGGCGTGGTCCTGCCTGGGCGGCGGGCGCATCTTCAGCGATGCCGACTGCCAGCCGCTGCGCGATGAGTTGCACCAGGTGGCAACGGAGCTGAACGCCGAAAACATTGAGCAGGTGATTTACGCCTGGGTGCTGCGTTTACCCTCTGCGCCGCTGCCGATTATCGGCTCCGGCAAAATTGAGCGCGTGCGTTCATCCCTGGGCGCGCTCAATCTTCAGATGTCCCGCCAGCAGTGGTTCCGCATCCGTAAAGCGGCGCTCGGCTACGACGTGCCGTAAGCTAACGCTATGACCTCCCGGTGAAATCTGCCGCTCTGGCCTACACTTACAGAGCGAAAACAATCCAACGGAGGTCACATGAAGCGTTTTAGTCTGGCAATGCTGGCTCTGCTCACCTGTGCGGGTGCGCAGGCCGCCAGTGAAGAAGTGCAGATGAACCTCGTCACCGCGCAGGGCGTCGGGCAGTCCGTCGGTAGCGTGAAGATCAGCGAAACCGATAAAGGGCTGGAGTTCGCGCCCGACCTCAATGCGCTGCCGCCCGGCGAGCACGGTTTCCATGTCCATGCCAAAGGCAGCTGTCAGCCAGCAATGAAAGAGGGCAAGCCCTCTGCCGCTGAAGCCGCAGGCGGTCACCTCGATCCCCATAAAACAGGCAAACATGCAGGACCAGAGGGGGAAGGCCATTTAGGCGACCTGCCGGTGCTGGTGGTCAATAATGACGGTAAAGCGACCGATGCCGTTGTTGCGCCGCGCCTGAAAAAGCTGGATGAGGTGAAAGGCAAGGCGCTGATGATCCATGTCGGTGGCGATAACATGTCCGATCAGCCGAAACCGCTCGGCGGCGGCGGGGCGCGTTATGCCTGCGGCGTAATTAAGTAACCGGCTCGCTAATAGTGCCTGGCGCAGGCGCGTTTTCCAGTTGAGCAAGCGCGCAGTAGAGACGCCAGATAAGCGAGGCGAGTTCCCGCGCGGCGGGCTGGTGATGCTGACCCAGCGCCGCGCAAATCCGATCTAACTCTGCGAGCGTGGCGTTGAGCGACCGTTGCTGCACGCCGCGCTCGCTCATCACATCCCGCAGCAGACCAATGGCGCGATCGCGCACCCGGCTTAACGGATCGGAACGCGTCTCCCAGCCGCGCAGTTGCCACACCACATGCGAACAGTTGAGCAGCACCACGCCCCAGCGCAATAACCAGCGCCGCGCCTGTGCATCCTGGCTGTTACTGAGCTGACTGATGTGGTGATAAACAACCGACTCATATTGGTGTTCCTGCAACCTTGGCGTGCGGCTCAGTTGGTCAACAAAATGGCGGCGCAGGGCGCGAATATGGCGACGGCTTTTGCGCGCATCCGATCCCGGTCGCAGCACCGCAAAGGCGAGCCAGGCCAGCGCCACGCCGAGGATCTTTGCCAGATCGGCATTGAGAAAATCGGCAAAATCAAACACCGGTGGGTCGCTCACCGCGATAAACGAACCCATAAAAACAATCAACTGCCCCCACAGCCCGGCGCGCTTTGGCATCTGAAGCTTGAGCAATTGCAGGGTGGTAAGCAGCGGAAAGAGAAACAGCAGAAACAGCGCCAGCGCGTTGATCTGCACCATCAGGCCAAATTTCACCACAAAGCTAAACAGTGTCAGCAGGGCAAGCGTGCGCAACAGCAGGGTTAAAGAGTTAAACGGCGCGGGCGAGACGGAGTAGAGCACGCAACTGATCGCTGCCAGCGTCAGCGCGGCGGAACCATGCTCCCACTGCGCGCTGAGACTCCACGCTCCGATCATGATCAGCGCGACAAAGGTTCGCAGCCCGCTCCACAACGCCTCGGCATTGTCGATATCGCGCATTAACGCCGGGCTGCGCGGCGGCAGCGCTTCGCTTACCGGTGAGGCGTTTTCCAGCTGGCGTAACCAGCGGCTGCTGGCAAGGTATAAACGGCAGAAGTAGCGCAGCCGCTGCCAGAAAGCGTGATGGCGATAGTCAGCCTGCGGCGTCGGTGCCAGCGGAGCAATGATGCGCGCGACCGTTAGCGCGTCGGCATCGTGATGCGCCAGCTCTGCCAGCAGTTGCTCAAGCACCGGGCGCAAAGTGGCGGGCGCGTCGGGCCAGTTGAGCATCATTCGCCGCAGGCTGGAGATGACGCTGGTCATGCGCAACTGCTGATGGAGCAGCCAGGTGAGCACCCGGTTTTGACGACGAAAGCGATAGTGGCTCCAGAAAGCCTGAATGCGCAGCAGGTTGGTGGTGAGGATCTGCCCAATCACGCTCTCATGTGCGTTGCGGATCGCGTCGTTTGTTTCCGCCTGCCAGAGCAGGCTGGCGTGCTCCAGTAACCGGGCATGCATCCTTCTGAGCGCGGCGAGCAGAGTCGGGCCATCGGCGGTGCCTGGCAGGATCATCATCATCATGCCGCCGCACAGAATGCCGAGGATCACCTCGCAGACGCGCGCCTGGGCGATATCCCACAGTTCGGTAATTTCGGTGATATTGGTCATCGCAAAGGCGATGATGGCGGCGGTATAACCCGCCAGTTGAAAGGCGTAGGCGACATTGTTCGTGAACTGGGCGCAGGCCCAGGTACAGAAGGCTATCCAGCCCGCCATGGCAAACAGAAACAGCCACGGATCGTTAAGGGTTTGCCCGGCGATAATCAGTGCGGCGCACGCCCCAAGCAGGCTACCGGCAATACGCCCGAGGCTTTTGCTGATCACGCCCCCGACGGTGGGAAAGCTGACCACCGCTGCAGAGGTCATTGCCCAGTAGGGCTCATCCAGGTTGAGCGCATAGGCAAGCGTCAGTGCCAGGCACATAGCAATGCCGTTACGCAGTGCGTAGCGCCACTGGCCGCCGGTCGCCTTGACCCACGGCAGGTTTTGCCACAGCAGCATTAGCCTGCTCACGGCTGCTCGCTGATGGTGACGGTGCAGGTGGTGCCAGCCACCAGCGTCATATCCTGCGGCAGGGCGTCAAACTGAATGCGTACCGGCACACGCTGCGCCAGCCGCACCCACGGAACAGTCGGTTTAATATCCGCTACCAGCCCGCTGTCCGCCTCCACGCTCTGATCGTAAATGGCGCGACCAATGCTGGCTACGTGACCCTGTAACGTTTTATTGCTGCTGTAGAGCACAATCTTCGCCGCAGCACCTTCACGAATGTGGCGCAGTTTGGTCTCTTCAAAATAGCCGACAACGTAAAACGAGTGGCTGTCGACCAGCGCAAACACCGGCTGACCGGCAGTAGCGTAGTTGCCGGTGCGCGCTGAGAGATTGGTCACCCAGCCATCGACCGGCGCGGTAACGCGGGTTTGCGCCAGCTGCCATTTCGCCTGATTGAGTTGCGCCGTAGCGACGGCGACATCAGCCTGCGCCGCTTTAACGCCAATATTGGCGGTGTCGAGATCTTCGGCCGAGATGTAGTTATGGGAGAGGTGGCGGCGACGATTGGCTTCGTTATTGGCTTTTGCCAGCTCCGTTTGCGCCTTCGCCAGTTGCCCTTCGGCATTCACCACCGCAATGCGATAAGGGGTATCGTCAAGCAGAAACAGCACATCGCCTGCGTGAACATACTGGTTATCTTTCACCGCCAGCTGGCGAATAGTGCCGGAGACCTGCGGCGTGATGCTCACCTGCTCGGCGCGCACTTTGCCATCCCGCGTCCAGGGCGACTGCATATAGACATTCCACATCCACCAGCCTGCGGCCAGCGCAATCGCCACGACCAATAACGTTGAGAAATACTTCAGTGAATTAAGCCGCATTGTTACCACACCATCAACAGGCCGAGCGCGAGGCTCAGCGCAATCACAAAGAGGGAGAGATCCATCAGCATCGGGTGCCAGATATCGCCCGCGTAGATCCAGTCGCGCAGCAGGCGGTGCGCCATCAGCCAGATAAGAAAGCCCAGCATCACGGCTTTGAAGAGCGGCGGGAAATAGACCGAGGCGCCAAAGATAAGATCCTGGAAGGGTAAATCGGGAGAACTTGAGGTTAACTTCACGCGTCACTGTCCTGTTTAAATGAGTGCGCCAGGGGGACGGAAAGCGGCACGGCACAAGCCCTGGCGAGGCGAGCAATATATTTGTTTTACAAATATAAATGCTGCAAACTATTCTAAAATGAGTATAATAACTTAGCAAACTAATTATAAGGAGATGAAATTGGAATCGCCATTAGGTTCTGATCTGGCACGCTTAGTGCGCATTTGGCGTGCTTTGATTGACCATCGCCTAAAACCTCTGGAATTAACGCAGACACACTGGGTGACGCTGCACAATATTCATCAGTTACCGCCCGATCAGTCGCAAATTCAACTGGCAAAAGCGATCGGCATTGAGCAGCCTTCACTGGTGCGCACGCTCGATCAACTGGAAGAGAAGGGCCTGATTTCTCGCCAGACTTGCGCCAGCGATCGGCGGGCAAAACGCATTAAATTGACCGAGAAAGCGTCGCCTATCATCGATCAGATGGAGACGGTAATTCGTAAGACCCGGGGTGAAATTTTATCCGGGTTCTCTGCGGAGGAGCTGGACATGTTAATTAAGATGATTGCCCGGCTGGAGCACAATATCACTGAGCTCCAGTCGCGAGACTGAAAGCAAAAAGCCTTGCAATCGCAAGGCTTTTTTTATGCCCATAGAGGGCAAGCTTATGCGGCCATCAGCATGACCGCACACGCTTGTGATTAACGCGGGGAAACGGTAATTTCGCGGCCGTTGCTCGCCATCACGACGCGCTGACCTGCAACGTACTGGGTTTTACCCTGTTTCTGCACCACCATAATGGTGTTGCCGTCATCTTTACGAATTTCCAGCTCCACGCCCTGGGTTTTGTTCATCGCACCCTGCGCGGATTGACCCGCAACGCCACCGGCTACAGCGCCTGCGGCGGTTGCCAGCGAACGACCTGCGCCGCCGCCAATGGTGTTGCCCAGGAAACCACCCAGCACGGCACCGCCCAGCGCACCGATAACATTGCTGTCATCACCGCCCTGAATCTGCACCGGACGAACGTTAACCACGGTGCCGTAAGTGACATTTTGCACCTGTTTGGCTTCGGATGCAGAGTAGACGTCGCCGGAGAGCGAGTCGTTATTCACACACCCAGCCAATGTAAAACCAACCAGCGAAACTGCCAGTGCACGTAACATCATTTATGAATCTCCTGTTCACCATGAAACGCCCTTGCGAGCATCCGTCATGGCTAAATTATATGGCATATTCGCAATGCCACTCGAATCTTCAGCCAATTCCCGAAAAAAATGATACACAAAGCGCGATCAACCCGATCTAAACGAAGCGATTATAAGCGTACTTTGCGCCATTTACACTTAAGCAAAAGGGTGAGGATTGTTAAAAAGTGTTTGCAGTCGATGGCGTAAACGGACGCTTTATGGTGGAGTGGAGCCTCTTTGCCATACATGAAAGGAAGGGGTATGAAATCAGGTCGCTATATTGGGGTGATGTCGGGCACCAGCCTGGACGGGGTGGATGTGGTGCTGGCCGCCATCGACGACACCATGGTCGCGCAGCAGGCAAGCCTGACCTTTCCCATTCCGCTGCCGCTGAAAGAGGGGATCCTCGGCATCTGCCAGGGGCAGGAGCTAACCCTCTCGCAGCTCGGTCGCCTCGACACGCAGCTCGGCAAACTCTTTGCCGATGCGGTATTAGCCCTGATGGACAGAGAGCAGCTCATTGCCCAGGATATTGTGGCGATTGGCTGTCACGGCCAGACCGTCTGGCACGAGCCGACGGGCGTCGCACCGCACACCTTACAAATCGGTGATAACAACCAGATCGCCGCGCGTACCGGCGTTACCGTGGTCGGCGATTTTCGCCGCCGGGATATGGCGCTCGGCGGGCAGGGCGCGCCGCTGGTGCCCGCTTTTCATCACGCGCTGCTCGCGCACCCGGTTGAGCGGCGTATGGTGCTCAATATCGGCGGTATCGCCAATCTCTCACTCTTGATCCCAGGCCAGCCGGTCAGAGGTTTCGACACCGGGCCGGGCAATATGCTGCTTGATGCGTGGATCTGGCGTAATCAGGGTAAAGCCTATGATGAGAACGCGCAGTGGGCGAGCGAAGGCAAAGTGATCCTGCCGCTGCTGCAAAGAATGCTGAGCGACCCCTATTTTGCCGAGCCGGCACCGAAGAGCACCGGGCGGGAGTATTTCAACGCCGCCTGGCTGGAGCGCCACCTTGTTCACTATCCTGGGCTTGCCGCCTGCGATGTGCAGGCGACGCTGGTGGAGCTGACGGCGATCACCATCTCCGAACAGGTATTACTCAGCGGCGGCTGCGAGCGGCTGCTGGTGTGCGGTGGCGGCAGCCGCAACCCGCTTTTAATGGCGCGTCTGGCAAGCCAGCTTCCCGGCATTGAAGTGGCACCAACGGATGATGCCGGGATCAGCGGCGACGATATGGAAGCGCTCGCCTTTGCGTGGCTGGCCTGGCGCACGCTGGCTGGCTTGCCGGGCAATCTCCCCTCGGTGACCGGTGCTGCCGCGCCAACGGTGCTGGGGGCGATCTTCCCGGCTAACCCACGGCAGAATCAGAGTTAACCGCATTCCACTTCAGGGGTACGCCGCTAGACTGACCGGGTTTAAGGAGGGCGCTTCGCTCTCCGTGACCAGGAGCGTCCCGGAGTATCCTATGAAAAAAATCCTTATCATCTGCCTGCCCGCACTGCTCGCCGGATGCAGCTATTACAACCAGTTCGTCGAGCGCATGCACACTGACACTCTCGCCTATCAGTGCGATGAAAAGCCGCTAACCGTGAAGATTAACCAGACCCGCCAGCAGGCGAGTTTCGTGCTTGATAACCAGCAGCTAACACTTCAGCAGGGGCTCTCCGCCTCGGGCGCGCGTTACACCGACGGCGTGTACGTATTCTGGTCAAAAGGTGACGGTGCCACCGTCTATAAACGCGACCGTATTGTGTTAAACAACTGTCAGTTAATTCCGCAGCGTTGAGATTTTCACCGGGGGGCGCATAATAGCTCTCCCTGAGGACAACTTTCGCTAACGCCATGACTGATAACGATCAATTGCAGCACATTGCGCACCTGCGCCGTGAGTACACCAAAGGCGGTCTGCGCCGCGCCGATCTTCCCGCCGACCCTTTAACGCTCTTTGAACGCTGGCTTGGCCAGGCGTGTGAAGCGCAGCTCGCTGACCCGACGGCCATGGTGGTCGCCACCGTTGATGAGCAGGGGCAACCCTATCAGCGCATTGTGCTGCTCAAGCACTACGACGAAAAAGGGCTGGTGTTCTACACCAACCTCGGCAGCCGTAAAGCGCAGCACCTGGAACATAATCCGGCTATCAGCCTGCTCTTTCCGTGGCACATGCTGGAGCGCCAGGTGATGGTGACCGGAAAAGCGGAGCGTCTCTCCACGCTTGAGGTGGTGAAATATTTCCACAGCCGCCCGCGCGACAGCCAAATCGGCGCCTGGGTCTCGAAGCAATCAAGCCGCATCTCCGCGCGCGGTATCCTCGAAAGCAAATTCCTCGAACTGAAACAGAAATTCCAGCAGGGCGAAGTGCCGCTGCCCAGTTTCTGGGGCGGGTATCGCATCCCGATTGAGCAGATGGAGTTCTGGCAGGGCGGCGCAAATCGTCTGCACGATCGTTTTTTGTACCAGCGTGAAAATGATGCGTGGAAAATCGACCGTCTGGCACCGTAAAACGCCGAAAATGTTGTGATAAGCGCTGGTGCAACGTAGCCCGGCGCTTTATGCTATCTGCCCCCCTGAAGTATCCTTTCGCATCTGGCGAAAAGTCGTGTACCGGCATAGGTGCAGTCCGTTTTATACATGGAGAATTTGATGGCTAGCAGTAACTTGATTAAACAATTGCAAGAGCGGGGCCTGGTGGCCCAGGTGACGGATGAGGAAGCGTTAGCAGAGCGACTGGCGCAGGGGCCAATCGCGCTCTATTGCGGCTTCGATCCCACCGCTGACAGCTTGCACTTGGGGCATCTGGTTCCTTTGTTATGCCTGAAACGCTTCCAGCAGGCGGGTCACAAACCGGTCGCGCTGGTGGGCGGCGCAACGGGGCTTATCGGCGATCCGAGCTTTAAAGCCACCGAGCGTAAACTCAATACCGAAGATACCGTGCAGGAGTGGGTCGACAAGATCCGCAACCAGGTGGCACCGTTCCTCGATTTTGACTGCGGCGAGAACGCGGCTATTGCGGCGAACAACTACGACTGGTTCGGCAGCATGAACGTGCTGACCTTCCTGCGCGATATCGGTAAACACTTCTCTGTTAACCAGATGATTAACAAAGAAGCGGTCAAACAGCGTCTGAACCGCGATGATGTCGGCATCTCTTTCACTGAATTCTCCTACAACCTGCTGCAGGGCTATGACTTTGCCTGCCTGAACGAGCGCTACGGCGTGGCGCTGCAGATTGGCGGCTCCGATCAGTGGGGCAACATCACCTCCGGTATCGACCTGACCCGTCGTCTGCATCAGAACCAGGTCTTCGGCCTGACCGTACCGCTGATCACCAAAGCCGACGGCACCAAATTTGGTAAAACCGAAGGCGGCGCGGTGTGGCTCGATCCGAAGAAAACCAGCCCGTACAAGTTCTACCAGTTCTGGATCAACACCGCCGATGCGGATGTTTATCGCTTCCTGAAGTTCTTCACCTTTATGGACATCGCCGAGATCAACGCGCTGGAAGAAGAGGATAAGAACAGCGGGAAAGCGCCGCGCGCGCAGTATGTGCTGGCCGAGCAGGTAACGCGTCTGGTTCACGGTGACGAGGGTCTGACCGCCGCGAAACGCATCACTGCAAGCCTGTTCAACGGCACGCTGAGCGATCTCAGCGAAGCCGACTTTGAGCAGCTGGCGCAGGATGGCGTACCGATGGTTGAGATGGAGAAGGGCGCGGATCTGATGCAGGCGCTGGTTGATTCCGAGCTGCAACCGTCCCGCGGCCAGGCGCGCAAAACCATCGCCTCTAATGCTGTCACCATCAACGGTGAAAAGCAGGCCGATCCGGAGTATTTCTTCACCGATGCTGACCGTCTGTTTGGTCGCTACACGCTGCTGCGTCGCGGTAAGAAGAACTACTGCCTGGTGTGCTGGAAGTAATTCTCTGGCTTCAGACGATAAAAAAGGCGGGATATTCCCGCCTTTTTCTTTGCCTGCATTCAGGCAGGCTGCTGTAAATCAGGCAATGCCTTCCGCAGAGAGCGCCGCAGCCACCGCCGGGCGGGCCGCCACGCGCGCCATGTAGGCTCCAATATTGCTAAAACCGCTCATATCGAGTTTTACCGCATGCGCCCAGCGCAGCACGGTGAAGAGATAGCCATCGGCAATAGTGAAGTGCTCACCACTGATCCAGCCGTTGCCGCTCAGAGAGTCGTTAACGTAGTGCAGCTTCTTCTCTAGCTGTGCGCGCACGGTCGGTTTGTACTCTTCCGGCGTATCCGGGCGGAACAGCGGGGTGAAGCCCTTGTGCAGCTCGGTGGCGATATAGTTCAGCCACTCCAGCGCCTTGTAGCGCGGCAGGGTGCCGACAGCGGGCAGCAGCTGGCTTTGCGGCGCGTTATCCGCAACGTACTGCATAATGGCAACGCCTTCGGTGATCAGCGTGTTGTCATCCAGCAGCAGCGCCGGAACCTGGCCTTTCGGGTTAATCGCGAAAAAGTCTTCGCCATCTTCCAGACGTTTTTTCATCAGATCGACGCTAATAAGGGAGATCTCTTTCCCGGCTTCGCGCAGCGCGATATGGGAGGCGAGTGAGCAGGCACCTGGCTTGTAGAACAGTTTCATCGACGTTTCCTTTTATCTGAATTCCGGCATAGAGTAGTACGCCGTTGCATAAAAAAAAAGCCGCTAACTGACGTTAACGGCTTCTTCATTTTTACCCGCTTGCGATTACGCAGTGGCGGTTTTGGACGCTTCATCCGCGTCGTCACGGCTCTGGGTCATGCGGTTCAGCTTCGGCGCGGTCAGCACCATCAGCACGGCAATCACCGCCGTCGCAATACCAATCTGCAGGAAGACGCTACCGTAGATGTTCAGGGACATCAGCGGGTCGGTAACGTTCTCCGGGATCGCCATCTGGTTGGCCACGTAACCAGCGATAATATTCGCGCCCGCAGTGGTCAGGAACCAGCTACCCATAATAAAGCCCATCAGACGCTGCGGCACCAGCTGCGCGACCATCGCCAGGCCAAGGCCGGAGATCATCAGCTCACCAATACTCTGCAGGCCGTAGCTCGCAATCAGCCAGCTTACGGAAACAATCCCGGCATCAGAGGCAAACTTGGTGCCCAGCGGCAGCACGAGGAACGCGCCAGAGCAGAGCACCATCCCGATGGCAAACTTGTGCGGCATCGGCAGAGTGTCGCCCATTTTGTTATAGATAGCGGCAAGAATCGGGCTACCGATAATGATCCAGAACGGGTTCAGCGCCTGATACTGCTCCGGCTCAAACGCGATGCCGAACAGGGTGTGTTCAACGTTACGGATAGCGAAGAAGTTCAGGGAGGTCGGCATCTGGCTGTAGAGCACGAAGAAGACGATAGCCTGCACCATCAGGATAAAGGCGACGATCATCTTACGACGTGCCGCGCCCTGCAGGGTAAAGGTCTCTTTCGCGAAGATAGCGATAATGCCCAGTGCGATCACGCCCAGCACCATACGCGCGATACCCTGGTTATGCAGCAGCCAGGTGGCGATAGCGATCAGCACCGCGATACCGACGATGGTTGCCAGCAGGTAGCCGATACGCAGCGGTTCGAAGTCCGGTTTTGAGCCGTAGTTTTTCACCCAGCGTTTGCAGAAAGCAAAGTTAACGATGGTGATCAGCAGGCCAACGACGCTCAGACCAAACGCGGTGCTCCAGCCAAAGCGGGCAGCAAGCCACGGCGTTGCCAGCATTGAGAAGAAGGAGCCAACGTTCACCGCCATGTAATACATGGTGAACGCGCCGTCGAGACGCGGGTCATCCTTGTCATAGCAGGTGGAGAGCAGCGAAGAGGGGTTGGCTTTAAACAGACCGTTACCGACCGCGATGGCCGCCATGCCCATATAGACGATGCTGGCATCGTGACCTGACCAGGCCACCAGCGCATAACCGAGCGCCAGCACAATCGCGCCCAGCAGGATCACACGTTTGGTGCCGAGCACTTTGTCGCCCAGCCAGCCGCCGATAGCCACCAGGCCATAGACCAGCGCGCTAAAGGAGGAGAAGAGCGTAATGGAGTCTGATTCCGACATTCCCAGTTGCTTGACCAAGTAAACGGCCATAATCCCTTGCAGGCCGTAGTAACCAAAACGTTCCCACAATTCGATCGAGAAGATGAGATAGAACGCTTTCGGTTGTTTGAAAGCGTTCATGCTGACGCTTTCTGTTGGTTTGTTTGCAGTTGACACGTAGACCTCTTTTTTTACATCCCATATTAACGGGGGGTGTTCAGCGCGCGATAACCAGTTTGCATCACGCTTTTAGTTATATTGGGAGGAGAAACGGCGGGTAATGTTCACTATCCTGGCTCATGAGGCAAGTCTTTTGACATATTCTGTTACATAGATCCAGCGCATAACTTTGCTCGGCAAACTGAATTGTTATTCAGAGTTTAATTTTATCATTTTGGTAAAAGTGGATTTTTCTACTGGTTCTTAACATCATGAAGCGGCGGTAAGGGATATGTTCGGCTATTTTCGCGCACAGGCAGTGCATCGGGCTGGTTTCTGAGACATATCTGGTTGGATGTCCCGCCCGAGAGGGTGTGGGATGGATATCAGGGACGCGTAAATTTTAACATTTAGCCCTTTATTAACATTACCTTAGCAAATAAGCCCCAAAGGGCTTAGCGTTGGATTTTTTTCTTCTAAAAAAAGGTTTCGACTGTCAGAAAGTGTATAAGCGGATGATTATTTGCTCAAAGCGCCATTCGACTGCCCGATCGTGTCACCGGGTGACTCTTTTGCAGAGTTGTGAGGCATATCACAATGAGTTATCTCCTAAAATCAGCCACTTTGTGGCGGCATTTTTTGCAAGCGATACGCTTAACAGAGAAATAATTAACAATTCTTGCCCGGATAAGCCGGTTGTTCATGACAGCAGGGGGCTGCAGTGGCAGACTTCTGACTTCATTTTTATGGGAGCAAAGCGATGAATTTTCATCCGTGGATCAACGCAGTACATATTGTCAGCGCAATCGTCTGGATTGGCGGCATGCTGATGACCGCCATGGTGGCGCAGTGGAGCCTGCGACAGAAAGATAAAAGTACCACCCTGATTCTGCTTAACGATGTACGCAGCTGGAACCGCAGAATGACCAGCCCGGCGATGATCGTGCTGTGGATTGCCGGGATCGCCATGCTGGTGGCCTACGGGCAGATGCCGCACCTGTGGTTAATCGTCAAGATCGTGTTTGTGGTGCTGCTATCGGGCCTGCACGGCTTTCTCTCCGCCACGCTACGCCGTCTGGCGAATGGGGAAACCCTGAAGCGTACAGGCGCGCTGAACAACGCAACGCGGCTGCTGGTGCTGTTTACCGTGGTGATTACGCTACTGGCGGTGGTACGCCCCTTCTGAGGCGTTAATCGGTCTTGCTGTCGTATTCGCACAAATCTTCAATGATGCAGGAGCCGCAGCGGGGTTTACGGGCGATGCAGGTGTATCGCCCGTGCAGAATGAGCCAGTGATGGCAGTCGACTTTAAACTCCGCCGGCACCACTTTCAGCAGCTTCTCCTCCACCTCTTCGACATTCTTCCCCGGCGCAAAGCGCGTGCGGTTAGAGACGCGGAAAATGTGCGTATCGACAGCGATAGTCGGCCAGCCAAAGGCGGTATTGAGTACCACATTGGCGGTTTTACGCCCG
The DNA here is from genome assembly GCF_003864115.1 of Kosakonia sp. CCTCC M2018092. Taxonomy (NCBI): domain Bacteria; kingdom Pseudomonadati; phylum Pseudomonadota; class Gammaproteobacteria; order Enterobacterales; family Enterobacteriaceae; genus Kosakonia; species Kosakonia sp. CCTCC M2018092. The sequence goes on along the minus strand of NZ_CP034225.1, from coordinate 2,616,211 downwards.
ACGCCCGGCAGCGCTTCCAGCGCGGCGCGATCTTCCGGCACTTCACCGCCATGTTTTTCCAGCAAAATGCGGCAGGTCTTAATGACGTTCTCCGCTTTGCTGTTGTAAAGGCCGATGGTCTTGATGTACTGCTTCACGCCATCCACGCCCAGCTCCAGCATCGCCTGCGGCGTATTGGCAACCGGGTAGAGCAGCGCCGTCGCTTTATTGACGCTGACATCCGTCGCCTGGGCTGAGAGCAGCACGGCGATCAGCAGTTCAAACGGTGAGGTGAAGTTCAGTTCAGTGGTCGGATGCGGGTTGTTCTCCCGCAGCCGGGTGAGGATCTCGAGGCGTTTCGCTTTATTCATTATGCCTTCCCGGGCGAAGTCCCTTGCGCGTCGTTGACCTGCGCGGCGGCAGCGGCTTCACGACGTTTTTTCATTTTCTGGTCGATTAAATATTTACCCGCCAGCATCATACCGAGGCCAATAAACGCGCCCGGCGGCAGCATCGCCAGCAGGAAAGGGGAGTCTGTATGGAACACTTCGATACGCAACCCTTTGGCCCAGCTACCCAGCAGGCCATCCGCGCCGTCAAACAGAGTGCCGTTGCCGAGTATCTCACGCATGGAGCCAAGCACGAACATCGCGCCGGTCGCCCCCATGCCGATGGCAAAACCATCCAGCGCCGACAGCACCGGCCCTTTCTTCGCTGCGAAGGCCTCTGCGCGACCGACCACGATACAGTTGGTGACGATCAGCGGAATAAAGATCCCCAGCGACTGATAGAGGCCGAAAGCATAGGCGTTGATCAGCATCTGCACGGCGCTCACCACCGAGGCGATAATCATTACGTAGATGGGAATACGGATCTCCGACGGCGTCCAGCGGCGCAGCAGGGAGATAAACAGGTTGGTCAGAGTCAGCACCAGCGTGGTGGCCAGACCCAGCCCGAGGGCGTTGGTAGCGGTCGACGTGACCGCCAGCAGCGGACACATGCCGAGTAACTGCACCAGCGCGGAGTTGTTTTTCCACAGCCCCTGGACAATAACCTCTTTTACTTCGCTCATCGTTTACTCTCCACACTCTGGCAAACGGGACAGCTGCTCAGGCAGCGTCATAGCGTAAATTCCGGTGCGTTTCACCGCATTCACCACCGCGCGCGGGGTGATGGTCGCACCGGTAAACTGATCGAAATCGCCGCCATCTTTCTTTACGGCGAAGTGGCTGTCGGCCGGACCATCGATTCTCTTGCCGGTAAAGTAGGTGATCCAGTTACTGATGCGCAGCTCGATTTTATCCCCAAGCCCCGGCGTTTCATGGTGTTCGGTAACACGCACGCCCAGCACCGTGCCGCTAAAATCCGCGCCGACCAGCAGCTGGATAGCACCGGAGTAGCCATCCGGCGCGGTCGATTCAATCACCGCCGCCACCGGTTTATCCTCCTTCTGCGCAATCCATACGCGATGCGAACCTTTGCCGAGCGCCGGGTCGCTTACCACATAACAGCTCTGCGCCAACGCGTTAGTATAGCTCTCGGGCGGCAGCACCTGGTCGAAGAGCGCTTTTTGCTGCAACACCGCCTGGTCGGCGATGGTGCTTTTGGTCATCTGATTAATGGCGGCGGTCAGGCCGGTGGAGCCAGCGGCAAAGAGGGCCAGCGTGACGCCATGTTTACGCATTGTCTCTAGCATGACGGCTCCTTAACGATGTCCATACACACGCGGGCGCGTGTAGTAATCAATCAGCGGCACGGTGATATTTGCCAGCAGTACCGCAAAGGCCACGCCGTCCGGATAACCACCGAAGCTGCGGATCAGCCACACCAGCAAACCGGCCAGTGCGCCGAAGATCAGGCGGCCTTTATTGGTGGTCGAGGCGGTGACCGGATCCGTAAGAATAAAGAACGCGCCGAGCATCGTCGCGCCAGAGAGCAGATGGAGCTGCGGGGCTAAGAAGCTCTGCGGGGCAAAGAGCCAGCCGAGGGTGGCGCACAGGGTCAGCGAGAGCAGGAAGCTGACCGGGATATGCCAGCGAATGGTGTTCTGCGACAGCAAAAAGATCCCGCCCGCCAGGTAGCCGAGGTTGACCCACTGCCAGCCTGCACCCGCCAGCACGCCGCTGTAAATCGGGTACTGCATAATCTGCTCAACGCTGTGTCCGGCATGCAGCGAGGTTTTAAAGGTGTCGAGCGGCGTCGCCTGGCTGATGCCATCCACCCCCATTTGCAGGGCATCCATCGTCGCGCCGGTGGTGCTGTGACCGGTGAAAATCACCCCAATAGCATCCAGCAAACCGGGGACCGTGCGCGCAATATCATGGGGCGGCAACCAGCTGGTCATCTGCACCGGGAAGGAGATAAGCAGCACCACATAGCCGATCATCGCCGGGTTAAAGGGGTTATGGCCGAGACCGCCATACAGCTGCTTGGCGATAATCACCGCAAATACGGTGCCCAGCACCACCATCCACCACGGTGCAAAAGAGGGGATGCTGATGGCGAGCAGCAGGCCGGTCAGCAGGGCCGAGTTATCCGCCAGTATGGGGCTGACGGACTGTTTGCGAAGCTTCAGCACCAGCCCTTCCGCCAACAGGGCGCTGACGATAGCGAGGATAAGCTGGATCAATGTTCCCCAGCCAAAAAACCAGAGCTGCGCGGCGATGCCCGGTATCGTCGCCAGCGTGACCAGCAGCATAATGCGCGAGGTCTGGCGCTGGTTATGGGTGTAGGGGGAACTTGCGATTCTGAAAACCATTTAATCCTCGTTAACAGCTTGCTGCGCGGCTTTTTTAGCCTGAACTCGGGCAATGGCCGCCGCGACCGCCGCTTTACGCGGATCGTCATTGGCAGCCTGGGTGTGCGTGGAGGCCTCTTCTGCGCTGGATTGCGCGCGGGCCTGCTCTGCTTTACGGGCTTTCGCGCGAGCAATCGCCGCTTCAACGGCGGCTTTGCGCGGGTCAACCGGCTCGCTGGTTTCTGGCTCGGCAGCAGGAGCTTCTTTCTGCGCCTGTGCCTGCTCCGCTTTACGTGCTTTGGCGCGGGCAATCGCCGCTTCAACTGCGGCTTTGCGCGGATCGACCGGTTCGCGGGATTCCGTTTCGGCAGCAGGAGCCTCTTTCTGCGCCTGTGCCTGCTCCGCTTTACGTGCTTTGGCGCGAGCAATCGCCACTTCAACGGCGGCTTTGCGCGCATCGACCGGTTCGCTGGCTTCCGGTTCAGCAGCAGGAGCCTCTTTCTGTGCCTGCTCCGCTTTGCGCGCTTTCGCACGGGCGATTGCCGCTTCAACGGCGGCTTTGCGCGGGTCAACCGGTTCGCTGGCTTCCTGCTCGGCAGCAGGCGCCTCTTTCTGTGCCTGCTCCGCTTTGCGCGCTTTCGCACGGGCGATTGCCGCTTCAACGGCGGCTTTGCGCGGATCAACTAACTCAGTGGTTTCCGGCTCGGTCGCGGCAGCGACTTTCTGCGCATGCTCAGCTTTACGGGCTTTAGCGCGGGCAATCGCTGCTTCGACAGCGGATTTGCGCGGATCGTCGCCTTCAGCCTCAGCCTGCTGCGCTTTTTCTGCCTGGCGCGCACGCGCCTCGGCTTTACGCGCTTCGCGGGCGGCAATCACTTCGCGGTTATCAGGCTCTGCGCCAGCCTGCACCACCACCGGCTCTGCGGCAGCGGCCTGTTTCTCTTTCACGCGGGAGAGGGCGGCTTCAATCGCCTGCTTATCCTCTTCGCCAGGTTTCGCGGCAGCCTGCTTGTGACGCGCCTGGCGCGCCAGTTTCTCGCGCTCAAGACGCGCCTGACGGGCTTCAAAACGCGCCTTCGCTTCGGCGGTGCGTCGCTCTTCCTCGGCGATCGCGGAGATCTCCGCCTTCTCCTGGCGGAAATATTGCACCAGCGGAATATTGCTCGGGCAGACCCATGCGCAGGCACCGCACTCAATACAGTCAGAGAGATTGTGTGCGATGGCTTTGTCGTGCTGCTGGCCTTTGCTGAACCAGTAGAGCTGCTGCGGCAGCAAGTCCGCCGGGCAGGCGTCGGCGCAGGCGCTGCAACGGATGCAGCCTTTCTCTTCCTGCGTTTCTCCCATTTCACTGGCCGAAGGAGCCAACAGGCAGTTAGTAATTTTGACCACCGGAACATCCAGCCACGGCAGGGTAAAGCCCATCAGCGGGCCACCCATGATCACCAGCTGTTCTGCCGAAGGCTGGAAGCCCGCGTAATCAAGCAGGTGGCGAACCGGCGTGCCGAGCCGCGCCCAGACGTTGCCCGGGCGGGTAACCGCTTCACCGGTCAGGGTCACCACGCGCTCCGTTAACGGTTCACCATCAATCACCGCACGCTTCACCGCGTAGGCGGTGCCGACGTTCTGCATCAGCACGCCGATATCGGACGAGCGTCCGCCGTGCGGCACCTGCTTGCCGGTGAGGATCTGCGTCAGCTGTTTTGCGCCGCCGGAGGGGTATTTGGTCGGGATCACTTTCAGCTGAATATCGTGGCTGCCCGCCAGCACCGCACGCATCATCGAGATCGCCTGCGGTTTATTATCTTCGATACCGATCAGCACCTGGCGCGGCTGAAGGATATGCGCGAGGATGCGCACCCCCTCCATAATCTGCGCGGCGCAATCCTGCATCAGGCGATCGTCGGCGGTGATATAGGGCTCGCACTCGGCGGCATTGATAATCAGCGTATCGACTTTATCGCCTGCACCTTGCAGCTTGGCACCAGTCGGGAAGCCCGCACCGCCCAGCCCGGCAACGCCGAACTGATGGATGCGCTCAATCAGTGCTTCAACGCTCTGGGTGCGATAATCCTGCCACCCTTCACGCGCAATCCAGCGATCTTCGCCATCCGCTTCGATAATGATGCTCAGTTCAGGCAGGGCGGAGGGGTGCGCGGTAGCATGAGGGGCAATCGCCACAACGGTGCCGGAGGTCGGCGCGTGCACCGGCAGCATACGACCGCGGCCACGGGTCAGCGGCTGACCGCGCAAAACGCTATCGCCCACGCTGACGCACAGTTCGCCTTCAGCGCCGATATGCTGCTTTAAGGGAATGACAAAACGGTTCGCCAGCGGCAGTTGACGCAGCGGCGTACCGTTCGACTGGGTTTTCATCTCCGGCGGATGAATGCCGCCGTGGAAATCCCACAGTTTCTCTTTTCGAAATGCGGAAAATAACTTAAGCATGGTGCTCCACGGGAATAGTGCGCACCGGAATGGTGTGCAGATCCCATTTCCAGTTCTGCGTGGTTGGCGCAACCGGGCGCAGGTCGATACACTGCGTCGGGCACGGATCCACACAAAGATTACAGCCGGTGCAGAGATCGCTTACCACCGTATGCATGGCGCGGGTTGCGCCGACGATGGCGTCGACCGGGCAGGCCTGAATGCATTTTGTACAGCCGATGCAGTTGCTCTCATCGATGATGGCAAGCATGCGCACCGGCTCCAGTGCGTCGGCATCGCCGTCAATTGGCTGCGGATCGACGTTTAACAGCGTGGCGATTTTCTGCATTACCGCTTCACCGCCGGGGGCGCAGCGGTTGATCTTTTCGCCCTTGGTGCCCACCGCTTCGGCGTAGGGGCGACAGCCGGGGTAGCCGCACTGCCCACACTGGCTCTGCGGCAGCACTTCATCAATACGTTCAACAACCGGATCGTCCTCGACCGCAAACCGGCGCGAGGCGTAACCGAGGATCAGGCCGAACAGCAGCCCAAGTACGCTCAGGACTGCAACGGCGATGGTTATCGCATTCATTACAGTTTTACCAGACCACTAAAGCCCATAAAGGCCAGAGACATTAAGCCGGCGGTAACTAACGCAATCGCGTTACCGCGAAACGGCGCGGGAACATCGGCGACGGCAAGGCGTTCGCGGATTGCGGCGAACAGCACCATCACCAGTGAGAAGCCGACGGCGGCGGCGAAGCCATACAGCGCCGACTGCATAAAGTTGTGCCCAAGGTTGATGTTGAGCAGGGCGACGCCAAGCACCGCGCAGTTGGTGGTGATAAGCGGCAGAAAGATACCGAGCAGGCGATAGAGCGCCGGGCTGGTTTTACGCACCACCATCTCGGTGAACTGCACCACCACGGCAATAATCAGGATAAAGGAGAGGGTGCGCAGATAGACCAGGTTCAACGGGATCAGCACCCAGTTGTCGGTAAGCCATGAGCAGATCGAAGCCATGGTCATTACGAAGGTGGTCGCCAGCCCCATACCCATTGCGCTTTCCAGCTTTTTGGAAACGCCCATAAACGGACACAGGCCAAGAAACTTCACCAGTACGAAGTTGTTGACCAGTACCGTTCCGATAAATAGCAGAAGATAGTCTGTCATTATGTGGCCTGAAATGAAAAAAGCCGCCTATTATCGGGCAAACAGCCGCGGGCGACAACAGGTTAACTGTAAGGTTATTTACGGGTTAATAAAGGTCTTCTTCACGCGCACCGCGCGCTTGAAGTAGGGCACAAACAGCGCCGCTGCCAGCAAAGGGAAGATCAGCTGGCGAACCGCCATCGCATCGGAAACGGGTGAAAATGCAAACGCTTTTATCGCCAGCAGCACGCAGACCAGCAGCCAGATAATATAGTGTTTCGGCACCAGGCTGCGGCGTTTGAAAAAGGCGATGGTCAGCCAGAGCGTATAGCACCAGAGCGCGGCGGCAAAAACAAAGGATAAGATCAACAGCAGCATCGCTTTCGACGGCTGCGCCAGCAGGGCCGAGAGCGCATGCGGCGTTAACAGGGCGGTGACATACAGCATTAACGCCAGCGAGGTGCTTAATAACGCGACCAGCAACCAGGCCAGAGGGGCGAGTAACCAGCCTCCGATACGTTCTGCGGGTGTTGTTGTCATGCCATTTCCTCTGTTAACACATTCAGTTGCGGCAAACATTGCCGGGCGACGAGTATAAAGCATCGCACGGCGATTGCCAGCGGCCTCAGACCACGTAGCGCCATACCGAGCGCGGAACGCACCCAATGTCAAATAACCGCCCGCCGGAGACCAGTTCAGCGCGGCGGTGATCGGCTGCGCGGTACATATTAATGATCTCACTGCTCTCGGTCAGGGTGTAGTTAAGGTGATCAAAGAGCTTTTCCAGGCTATCAAGCGAACTGATTTTGCGAAATTTTAATAAATAGTCCTGCACGGTCATGTCGGAGGGTGTCCATATAATGAAGAGGCAAAAAAAGAACGGCTATGCGCGCAAATAACAGACGTTATTATCCGGGCGTAACTAGCGTGAGAATAATCTGCCATTAAATTAAGCATATTCTTTTCAGATAAAAACCAGGCGCCACAAAGGCGCCGGGCGAAGAAGGTTAACGTCCTTCCTCAGGACGGGCAACCCGCTTCTGGCGCGATATGGGCTATCGCAGCAATAGGGAATACCTTTATTTCTTTTGCACTACCACGCTTTGCTCAGGCGGCTGGTAATTATCAATATGGCTGGCAAACACCAACAGAATGGTTGATACGCCGAGCACAATCCAGCCCATTAATTCAACAATCCGATTGAATATTGCGGTCATATTTATACTGCTCCCTGGGATTCACATCACACGCCGGTAGTCATTAACGGGTGTTGGGCGCAGATTTAAGCAGATTTTGTAAGCGGAAACCAGACCAGAATGCGCTGAATTATTCACCTTAAAAATGCGTTACAACAGCGGTTGTCGGCATCAGGCAGATAGTGTGAAATGGAGGTCCACTGAAAAGAGGCCGTGATATGAGTGATATTATTCGGGTTGGCGTGATCGGATATGGCTACGCCAGTAAAACATTTCATGCTCCGCTGATCGCTGGCACCGCCGGTATGGCGCTGGCAGCTATTTCCAGCAGTGATGAGTCAAAGGTCAAAGCGGACTGGCCCAACGTCGATGTTGTTGCCGATCCCAAACGTCTGTTTAACGATCCCAATATTGATTTAATTGTCATCCCCACGCCTAACGATACCCACTTTCCGCTGGCGAAAGCGGCGCTGGAAGCGGGCAAACATGTGGTGGTCGATAAACCCTTTACCGTGACACTGTCACAGGCGCGCGAGCTGGACGCGCTGGCCCGCAGCTATGGCCGCCTGTTATCGGTGTTTCACAATCGCCGTTGGGACAGCGACTTCCTGACGCTGAAAGCGCTGCTTGCCGATGGCGCACTGGGTGAAGTCGCCTATTTCGAATCCCATTTCGACCGCTTCCGCCCGCAGGTGCGTGACCGCTGGCGCGAACAGGGCGGCCCGGGGAGCGGCATCTGGTACGATTTAGCCCCGCATTTGCTTGATCAGGCGATCAATCTGTTTGGTCTGCCGGTCTCATTAACTGTCGATCTGGCCCAGCTGCGCCCGGGCGCGCAATCCACCGACTATTTTCACGCGGTATTGACCTATCCCCAGCGCCGCGTGGTGCTGCACGGCACGCTGCTGGCGGCGGCGGAATCCGCGCGCTATATCGTCCACGGCACGCGCGGCAGCTATGTGAAATATGGTCTTGATCCGCAGGAGGAGCGCTTAAAAAGCGGGGCGCGCTTACCGCAGGAGGATTGGGGCTACGACATGCGCGATGGCGTGTTGACCCGCATTGATGGTGAAACGCGTAAAGAGGAGACCTGGCTGACACTGCCGGGCAACTATCCGGCTTATTACGCGGCAATCCGCGATGCGCTGATGGGCGGCGGTGAGAATCCGGTGCCGGCCAGCCAGGCGATCCGCATTATGGAACTGATTGAGCTTGGTATCGAGTCGGCAAAACACCGCGCAACCCTCAGCCTCACCTGAACGAATGGCTCACGGCAGGCCGTGAGCCATGCTCATCAAGCCTGCGCGACGCGCTCGCGCAGCGCCTGTTTCTCTTCGGCAGTGATAAAGGCCAACTCCAGCCCGTTAATCTGCGCCTGGCGGATCTGCTCGCTACTCAGCCCAGCAGCCGGGGCTGCAACGTCATATTCGTGACCAATGTCGATCCCCTGTACCGCCGGATCGTCCGTATTAATGCTGGCCAGAATGCCGTGATCGAGGAAGGTTTTCAGCGGATGGCGATCGAGAGAGGCCACGGTGCTGGTCTGAATGTTAGAGGTGAGGCAGGATTCAATACCAATCCGCTGCTCGGCAAGGAAGTCCATCAGCGCGGCATCTTCAATCGCTTTTACGCCGTGACCGATGCGCACGGCACCCAGTTCACGGATCGCCTGCCAGATGCTCTCCGGGCCAGCGGCTTCACCGGCATGCACGGTGATCTGCCAGCCGGCATCGCGGGCGCGGGTAAAGTGGGTGAGGAACAGGCTTCCCGGAAAACCGAGCTCATCGCCCGCCAGATCGAGAGCGGTGATACCGTCGCGATGAGCGAGCAGGGCGTCCAGCTCCTGTTCGCAGGCGGCTTCGCCGAAGGTGCGGCTCAGAATGCCGATTAAGCGCGCCTGCACATTAAAATCGCGGCTCCCTTCACGTACCCCGGCAATCACCGCTTCCACCACGCCTGCCACCGGCAGGTTGTGGGTCATCGCCATATAGCCCGGCGAGAAGCGCAGCTCAACATAGTGCAGGCCATTTCGCGCCGCATCCTCCATGTTTTCATAAGCTACGCGACGGCAGGCATCCAGCGAGGCCAGCACCTTTACGCCCCAGTCAAGTTTGGCGAGAAAGCTCACTAAATCGGGCTCGTTCGAGGTCACCTGCACATGCGGGCGCAGTGCGTCGAGGGTTTGCGCGGGGAGGGTTAAATTATACTGGCGGCCAAGATCGAGGATGGTTTGGGCACGGATATTGCCGTCAAGATGACGATGGATATCGGTTAAAGGCAGTTTTAAATCAATCATGATCGCACTCATATTTTTGTAAAAGTGCAAAGCATTATACAACACTTCGTTAACTTATTAAAAATAGTAATAAAATTAGCAGGATAAAAAAGGAGGGCGCGCAAAGGATATGGGAAAATATGCACCTGCTGATGCCAGCGTAAGCCGGGCTGGCACCGCTTACACCCTCAGAAGAAGACGTTGAAAACCACTGTGACGATCAGCAGCCAGCAGGGCACTGAAAAGTAGAGCGTGCCCTTTTTGTCCGGGCTACGTTTAAGCAACAGGAGAGTGATAAAGGCCACCGCCAGCACGGCGAGATAGAGGATCACCAGCAGACGGCTTTGCAGCACGTTGTGCAGCGCGATGGCTAACAGCAGGCTCGACACCAGCGCATAAAGACGGAACGTGCGGGTAAAAAAGATCCAGCCGAGAACAAAGTAAACCAGCGACACGCCCCAGACCATCATTCACTCCCTTGATAAATTTCGCCACAGGCTAACATGAACGCAGCGCGGCAATCAGCCTTTTTACTCCCTCTTCCAGCTTCACTCGTGGGCAGCCGACGTTAAGGCGAATAAACCCGCGCCCCGCTGGCCCATAGACACCACCACGCATAATCGCCACCTGCTGCTGCTCAATCAGCGTTTTTTGCAGCCTGTCATCATCAATATCGAGTGGCCGCAGATCGATCCACGCCAGATAGGTCGACTCCGGCGGCTGCCAGCGCAGCTGCAGGAAGGCGTCGTTGAGGGTCGTGGCGAGATAAGCCAGGTTAGCGCGCAGATAGCTGCGCAGAGCCTCAAGCCACGGCCCGCCTTCGCGGTAAGCGGCAACATGCGCCGCGACTGACAGCACCGACGGCGAGGACAAGCCGTTAGCGTTTTTTAACGCGTCGAGATAGCCATTACGCGACGCCTTGTCGCCAAACAGCCCCCATGCGCCAGTTAATGCCGGGATATTGAAACTTTTAGATGCCGAGGAGAAGAGCGCCCACGGTGAGCGCGCGACGTTACCCCACGGAGTGTGCTGCTGGGCGCTCCAGACCATATCCATATGGATCTCATCGCTGATCACTTTTACCTGGTGACGTTCGCACAGCAGTGCCATCGCGGTCAGCTCTTCATGCGTCCACACTTTGCCGGTCGGGTTATGCGGGCTGCAGAGCAGCAGAACTTTGCTCTCCGGGCGCGCCAGCACCGCTTCGAGTTGCGTCATGTCACACACCCAACCGCCATGATATTGATGCAGCGGCACCGTCAGCAGCTTGCGCTGATTGTGGCTTATCATCTTCGGAAAGGCGTCATAGGCGGGCGTGTGAACCACAACGGCATCGCCGGGCTGCGTCCACTGGCGGATGGTCTCGGCAATCATCCAGATAACCGACGGCCCATAGACCAGAGCGTCACAGTCGATTCGGGTGTCGAAACGGCTGGCGAGCCAGTATTCGATGGCGCCGAGAAAGTCGTCGTTCTGCCAGCGGCTGTAGCCGAAAACCCCGTGCGCAAGGCGCTTTTGCATGGCGTCGAGAATGCAGGGCGCGGTGGCGAAATCCATATCCGAGATGGTAAAGGGCAGCAGGTCGGCGCGGCCGAAACGGTCGCTCACGTAGTCCCACTGGGTGCACCAGGTGCCGTGGCGATCGACCGGAGTGGAAAAATCAAAGGAAACGTCGCGTTTCATCTACTTGCCTCTGGGGTTATCTGTGCCTGCGCCGCTGCAATGAGCCGCGCCATTTCATCTTTTACCGACTGCACCTGCGGCCCTATCACCACCTGCAGGTTGTGGTCGTTGACCTTCACCACGCCGAGGGCGCGATGGGCTTTCAGCGCGGCGGCATCAACCTGCGCCATGCTGCCCACCGACAGGCGCAGGCGGGTAATACAGTTATCCAGGCTCTGCACATTTTGCGCCCCGCCAAGGGCGGCAAGCAAGGCCGGAACATTATAGCCGGAGCGGTCTGTCGCTTCTGGCGTCGTGCCTTGCTCGCTCTCAACCGTCTGCGGTTCGCGGCCGGGCGTTTTCAGATCAAAACGGGTGATGGCGAAACGGAACAGCACGTAATAGACGATAAACCACACCGCGGCGACCAGCGGCACCAGATACCATTTGGTCGCCAGCCCGTGCAGCACGCCGAAGACGATGAAATCAATCACATTGCCGTCGGTGTTGCCAATCGTTACTCCGAGCACTGCCATAACGGTAAAGCCGAGGCCAGTGAGGAGGGCGTGGATCAGATAGAGCGCCGGGGCGACAAAAAGAAACAGGAACTCAACCGGCTCGGTAGTGCCGCCGACGACGCAGGCGATAACACCTGAAATCAGCAGCCCCTTAATCTTATGGCGGTTTTCCGGCCGCGCGCAGTGGTACATCGCCAGCGCCGCGCCGGGCAGCCCACCCAGGAATGCGGGCATTTTCCCCTGCGAGAGAAAACGGGTCGCGCTCTCAGAGAAGCCGTGCGTCTGCGGGCAGCCAAGCTGGGCCTGGAAGATGGTCAGCGCGCCGCTTACCTGATGTCCGCACACCTCCATGGTGCCGCCCGCGTCGGTAAAGCGGATCAGTGCGACCAGAATATGTTGTAAACCGAAGGGGAGCAGCAGCCGCTCGCCGGTGCCAAAGATCATCGGCCCGAAGTCGCCCGCGCGATCGATAAGTTGCCCGAGGCCGCTGATGCCAAGCGCAAACCAGGGCCAGATAAGCGGGATCAGCAGGCCGACAATGCCCATCACCACGCTGGTAACAATGGGGACGGAACGCGTGCCGCCAAAAAAGGCCAGCGCATCCGGCAGGCGCAGAGTGTGAAAGCGCTCGTGCAGACGCCAGACGATCACCCCCGCAATCACCGCGCCGAGAATACCGGTATCAATTGACTGAATGCCGAGCACGCTCTGAATGTTATGCGCCTTGAGCACGGCAGCGTCGCTGGTGGGTAAAATACCCTGCGCGGTGAGCCAGAAGTTGACCGCCAGGTTCATCACCGCATAGCCGACAAAGCCAGAAAAGGCGGCGACGCCTTTATCTTCCCGCGCAAGACCCAGCGGAATGGCAATACAGAACATCACCGGTAAGAAGGTGAAGGCAAACGCACCGATTTTGCTCATCCAGACAAAGATTGCCTGCAGTAATGGATGGCCTAACAGCGGCAGCAGCGTAATCACATCGCGGCTGCTCAGCGAACTGCCAATGCCCAGCATAATACCGCAAAAGGAGAGCAGCGCGACCGGCAGCATAAAGGTGCGTCCTAACTGCTGAAAAAATTCCCATACGGCACTACCCGACCTTTTTTTACCCGTCATAACAACTCCTCAAAAAAGTAAGCGAACGGCAGGCTTCCTGACTTTGCGTATAGCGTTGTATCAGGTTTCTGGCGCTGGCGGCAGAGCTAATCATCCTGACGATCTTAATTAGGAATTCAACCAGATAGAGGGGGATTTGCGAGGTGTTTTCCAGCTTTGGCAAATGGCTGAGAAAATTTTATATATCCTGTTGCGAAGGCCGAAAACCAAGACTATTTTTAGTGGCGAAATTACACCCTCCAACCCTGATGCGGAGGTCCGTTTTTCGTATCTCTATGCAGGATGAGTATGCAGACGACAACCACTGAAGAGCAGTTCAACGCCTATTTTGGCGTCACCGCGCGTGATGAAGAGGCTGAAAAGCAGGTGATTAGCACCCTCCTTTCGAACCTGCGTTTGCAGCAGCGCGACGTCAACCATAAACATCTCATCCTGGCACTGATTGGGCTACTCGAAACAGAAGATAATCCCGTAATGCTGGAGGTGTATCGCAACGCATTAGAAAGAGTGGTGCAGAAAAGGCCGGACGACATGTAAACCAGCATCGATTTATCAACAAAGACGCCTTCATTGCAGACGAAGGCGTTTTCACGCTAGTCAGGCGGAGTAAGTTACCCGTTCGAGGATAAGCTGCCGGGCGGCATCAAGCACGCGCTTCTGTCTGGGATCGGTGGTTATACTGCTCTGTGCACGCAGCACCATAATCAGGTTACTGGGCTTCACAGGCCGTTGAGAATGCATAAGGTAGGTAGCGGCTATGCCGATGACCTCATGGATCTCTTCAGGTTCAACTTGCACATCGTCGTTCAATGACTCTCCCTTGTTGCACTGTTGATTCTCTCTTCCAGGCACGCGGGCCAGATCAAATCTACTGTGCATTCGTCGAAACATGCGAAGCAAGTCTGAATAGAAGGGTGAAAAGTAGGGGGCCGGTGGGGAACGCCAGACCTGGTGACGAGATGTTGCTGGAAAATCAGTGCTTGCGGGCTTTGTTATCTATGCCCGGGCCTGATAAAGGCAACCGGCTCTTTAGGCGGCTGACCTGTAAACTGCTTTTGCGCCCGCGTGAGGCTGGCTGGGTTTTATAGTGGTGAATACCGCTGATCGCACTTTGCAGCGCTTCGCGTCGTGTGCTGTCGACTTCGCTCATCAGGGACTCTTGCAGTTGCCCAATCAGCGCATCAAAAGAGACATCATCATCTGAATCAAGCAGGGCCAGTACCGCCTCGCCCATTACCGTATCTACAAGCTTATCTGACTCATTTTTACTCATTCTGCCTCACACATTTGCTGCACCGTACAAAGGTTTCCCGGTCATGCATCTTAGTAACGTTATGCTAAACGTTATAGCGCATTGATTAAAATTATGGAAATGACGATCCCATTTTTCTGGTGAAAATCAGCTTCAGCAGATCGCCATAGCGCGCTTCTGTTAATGGATCGTTGGCGTTATCGAGACGCGTTGCCAGTTTGATACAGAGACTCTGTCGGCTGACCTGGCCTTTTTCACGCAAAAGCTCGATCACGATTTCGCCCAACAACTCCTCTTGCGAGGGCGTGCAACCCGGCGGGAAGAACGCACTCTCATCCGGACCTTTACCCTGGAAACCTTTCACGACTGTCCTCTCTTCAACGGGCTAAATGCCAAAAGAATGATTTTGCATCGACGGACTGATTCGGTTATCAGCCTCGCGCTACATAGCATTCAGCAGCCCCGAATTTTGCTCGCTAATAATAACTGAAAGAAATAGATAGGGAAGGGAAAAGGGCACTCTGGAAGGATATATCTTCCGCCGGAAAGCAAAAAAATGCCCCTCATGTGAGGGGCGTTTTGCTTACTGCTGCGGGATTGCCGGTGGAGCGGGAGAAACCGCTCCACCCGGTACGGCTGGCTGCATTGAAGGCAGGCCAAACATGCCGACAAACTGCTCCAGCGGCATCTTCTCGCCGTTCAGCGTCACCTGGCCATTGGCATACTGCAGGCTGGTGAGAATGGTGTTGTTCTCAAGGGTGGTGATGCGGAACATCTGGCCCATTGCCGCCAGGCCTTTCACCTGCTGGCTAGCCAGCTTTGCCGCATCCTCTTGCTGATACCCTTGCAGCTTCGCCACCTGGGTCATCAGCTCGGTCGCCATATCCACCGGAATGGAGAGCTTGGCGTCGAGAGATTTCACATTGCGATCAACCTGCTGCGCCAGCGTCTGCGGGGCGTCAGCGGTTTTTGCCGGATCTTTCAGGAACAGCGAGAGGTTAAAGGTCGATTCGCCTTTCGCATTTTTCCAGCTCAGCGGGGCAACGGTAATCACCGGCTCGCCTTTCAGCAGCAGCGGTACGACGCTGAGAAACGCTTCGGTCGCTTTCTGCTGGTACAGCTCAGGATTCTGGGCAATATCAGGCTGCGCCATCAGGGCGCGGATCTGCGCATCATACTGCTGCGTGGCCTGATGCCAGGCGTTGCCATCAACCTGGCCGACTTTCAGCGTCAGTTTGCCGTTGCCGAGATCCTGGCCCTGTACTTTCAGGCTGTTGAGGGTGTAATCGACCTGGCTGTTGATATTTTTCTTATCGTCCGCCACGTCCGATTTCGCCGTAAGTTCCATCCCTTCAAGAATCGCCATCTCTTTGTTTTCAATGGAGATAGCAAGTTTATCAAGGCTCATCTTCTGGCTGCCGGTGCGCTCATTAAAAGCACTCATTTCGCTCGAGCCATCGGTCTTGAAGTTATTAAATGAGAGCTGCACTTTCTGGCCAAACTCGTTAACCGTATCGACCAGGCCGCTTTGCGCTTCGCCGCTCACCGCGACCGCATTGCCCTCTTTATCAGCGCTGACGCGGAAATTACCGCCGCCGAAAGCGACTTTCTCACCCTCTTTTTCGAAATTCAGCGCGCGCAGGTTGATGTCGCTGCGGGTATCACCGGCGTAGCCAATACGCGTTTCGGCGACGAACGGCGACTCACCCTTTGCCATCTCGAACAGCGCTTTGGTGACGTCATTATTGACCAGCTGCGTGTGGACGGAGGCCATCGCCGGCGTCAGGCTGAAGGATTTCAGCTGTGCCAGCGGGAAGGGGCCATGATCGACATTTTCATGCAGAACCACGCTCTGGCCCGGCTTCAGCCACGGGCTGGTGGTGCCTGCAATGGGCTTGACCTGCAGCGTAAAGGTACTGGAGAAGAGGCTGCGTTTGTAATCCTGCGCCGAAAGCTCAACATTGGCGTCCGGCGCGCTGCGTTTGATCTGGGCATTTGCCTGGCTCACCATCTCACCCAGACGTCCTTCCAGCTGTTTCCCGGTATACCAGGCTCCGCCTGCCCAGACGACACCTAATGCAACAATAACCCCGGCGGCAACCAACGTTTTTTTCATAGCGCTTATCCCTGAAAAAGAAACCAGGCGGTGCAAACCGCCTGGACTGTCGAATGAAGTTCGCTAAAGCTTAGCAATAGTTGCTTAAAACTTCAGTAACTTAGTCGATTTTATTAAACACGCGCGCCACCCGTCCGGCGCCACTTGCGGCGACCGGTGACTCATCCGCGCCGATAAACGCCGATTCGCCCGCTTTCAGCACCAGCGTCTGCTCACCTTTACTGAGCACCGCTTCGCCTTCGACACAGAAGATAATCGCCGCGCTCTGCTGCGCCAGCGGCGTTTCGTGGGTGGAGAGATCGTGCAGCGAGAAGGCAAAGTCAGCTACCGGGATCGGGAAATCGAGGGCGGCATCGTCACGAACCGGTTGGGTTAGCAGTTGATCCGCCGCTTTCGGCGTGAATTTGACGTTCGCCACCAGTTCCGGGATATCAATATATTTCGGCGTCAACCCGGCGCGCAGCACGTTATCAGAGTTGGCCATTACCTCCAGTGCCACGCCCTGCAAATAAGCGTGCGGGGTTTCCGCAAACAGGAACATCGCTTCGCCGGGGTTAAGTTTGACCACGTTAAGCAGCAGCGGTGAGAAGAGACCGCTGTCGTCCGGATAGAATTCGGCAATGGTGCGGATGGTGTTCCACGGCTCGCCATGCTCTTTATCAAGCACTGACTTCAGCACCGCCAGCGCGCGGGACTTCTCCTCATTCTGCATATTGAGCAGCGCGGCAAAAAGCTCGCTCAGGCGCTCGGCACCGGGTGCCTGCAGGAAGTGGGCGATGGCAGGGTGCGCACCGGCGACCGGTTGCAGCAGGGAGACGATGTCAGAGAACTCACGAAACGCGTTCATCGCCAGGAAAGGGGTGAGGGCAAAGACCAGTTCCGGCTTGTGGTTAGGATCTTTGTAGTTGCGCTCGGCGGCATCCAGCGGAATACCGGCCGCGTTCTCTTTCGCAAAGCCCAGCTCTGAGTTTTTCTTGTTCGGGTGAACCTGGATTGAGAGCGGTTGGTCAGCGCAGAGCACTTTAAACAGGAATGGCAGTTCGCCAAAGCGTTCAGCCACGGCATCGCCGAGCAGGCGGCGCTTGTCGGCCTCGATCACCTCGCGCAGCGCGCGGGTTTGCCCCTGTTCGTCCTGCACTTTTGAGCTGCTCTTCGGGTGGGCACCCATCCACAACTCGGCCATTGGCAGATTGTCCGGATTGGCGATGCCGTAGAGATCCGTTAACGCACTTTTACTACCCCAGGCATAGTTCTGCACGGAGTTGATGAGTTTTTGCATTATCAAGCCCTTTTTGATTAGGAAAATTATCGCGTCATTAAAGCAACAAACCCGGCGGAAGTAATCAGTGAGGGTAAAAAGTCGTACTAGTCTCAGTTTTTGTTAAAAATTTGTGTAGGATATGTCGACTCGCTTTAACACAGGCTGAGGGATCTCCTGCCTGAACAATAACCAAATCGTGCCGTAAGTGAGAGAACAATGTCGAACAAACCCTTCTGTTATCAGGATCCTTTCCCCCTCGGAGAGGATGACACCGAATACTATCTGCTAAGCCGCGACCACGTCTCCGTTGCCCAGTTCGAGGGGCAGGATATTCTAAAAGTCGATCCGCAGGCGCTGACGCTGCTGGCGCAGCACGCTTTCCATGACGCTTCGTTTCTCCTGCGCCCGGCGCATCAGCAGCAGGTTGCCGATATTCTGAGCGACCCGGAGGCGAGCGAGAACGATAAATATGTCGCGCTGCAGTTCCTGCGCAACTCAGAAATCGCTGCCAAAGGCATTCTGCCGACCTGCCAGGATACCGGCACGGCGATCATCATGGGTAAAAAAGGGCAGCGCGTCTGGACCGGCGGCGGCGATGAAGCCGCGCTGGCGCAGGGCGTTTACAACACTTACACCGAAGATAACCTGCGCTACTCGCAAAACGCGCCGCTGGATATGTACAAAGAGGTCAACACCGGCACCAATCTGCCGGCGCAGATCGATCTCTACAGCGTTGATGGCGAGGCGTATAAGTTCCTGTTTATCGCTAAAGGCGGCGGCTCAGCGAACAAAACCTATCTCTACCAGGAGACAAAAGCGCTGATCACCCCGGCGAAGCTGAAAAACTATCTGGTAGAAAAAATGCGCACCCTCGGCACAGCGGCCTGTCCGCCATACCACATCGCTTTTGTGATTGGTGGGACCTCTGCGGAAGCGACGCTGAAGACCGTCAAACTGGCCTCGACCAAATATTATGACGCGCTGCCGACCCAGGGTAACGAGCACGGCCAGGCGTTCCGCGATGTGCAGCTTGAGCAGGAGTTACTGCAAGAGGCGCGCAACCTTGGCCTTGGCGCGCAGTTTGGCGGCAAATACTTCGCCCACGATATCCGCGTGATCCGTCTCCCGCGCCATGGCGCATCCTGCCCGGTCGGTATGGGCGTGTCGTGCTCCGCAGACCGCAATATCAAAGGCAAAATCACCCGCGATGGCATCTGGCTTGAGCGCCTTGAGCAGAACCCTGGCAAATACATCCCGGAAGCACTGCGCCAGGCGGGTGAGGGTGAGGCAGTAAAAGTCGATCTCAACCGCCCGATGAGCGAGATCCTGGCTCAGTTGTCGAAGTATCCGGTCTCCACGCGCCTGTCGCTGACCGGGACGATTATCGTCGCCCGCGATATCGCTCACGCCAAGCTGAAAGAGTTGATGGACAGCGGCGAGCATCTGCCGCAGTACGTAAAAGATCACCCGATCTACTACGCCGGCCCGGCGAAAACCCCGGAAGGGTACGCGTCCGGTTCGCTTGGCCCAACCACCGCCGGGCGTATGGACTCCTACGTCGATCAGCTGCAATCCCAGGGCGGCAGCATGATCATGCTGGCGAAGGGCAACCGCAGCAAACAGGTGACGGATGCCTGCGCGAAACACGGTGGTTTCTACCTTGGCAGCATCGGTGGCCCGGCGGCGATCCTCGCGCAAAACAGCATTAAACATCTTGAGTGTGTCGCCTACCCGGAATTGGGTATGGAGGCTATCTGGAAAATTGAGGTGGAGGATTTCCCGGCCTTTATTCTCGTCGATGACAAAGGGAATGACTTCTTCCAGCAGATCCAGTCTGGTCAGTGCGCCAGCTGCCTGAAATAGTACCTGCCGCCCTGCGGGGCGGTTTTTTCCCCGTTTTGGCAGTGATAAAGCACGAACTTCACAACAACATTCTAAAAAGCATCAATACTTTTACCTGTTTGCAAGTGAGCCAGTCGAAAACCCTATCACTTTGTACCCAAGGAGAGAGTAATGACAACGCATCGCAGTGAGAAAGATTCGATGGGCGCGATTGACGTCCCGGCAGATAAGCTGTGGGGCGCGCAGACCCAGCGGTCGCTTGAGCATTTCCGTATCTCAACAGAGAAGATGCCGGTCTCGCTGATCCACGCCCTGGCGCTGACCAAACGCGCGGCGGCGAAAGTGAACCAGGATCTGGGCCTGCTGCCGGAAGAGAAGGCGCGCGCAATTATGGCAGCGGCCGATGAGGTGCTGGCCGGAAAACACCCTGAAGAGTTTCCGCTGGCGATCTGGCAGACCGGATCCGGCACCCAGAGCAACATGAATATGAATGAGGTGCTGGCAAACCGCGCCAGCGAGATCCTCGGCGGCGAGCGCGGCATGGCGCGCAAGATCCACCCCAATGATGACGTCAACAAGAGCCAGAGCTCCAACGATGTTTTCCCGACGGCGATGCACGTCGCGGCGGTAATTGGCGTGCGTGAGCAGCTTATCCCACAGCTTCAGGTACTGAAAAAGACCCTCAGTGAAAAAGCCACCGCCTTTGCCGATATCGTCAAAATTGGCCGTACCCATTTGCAGGATGCAACGCCGCTGACCCTCGGCCAGGAGATCTCCGGCTGGGTGGCGATGCTTGAGCACAATCTTAAACATATCGAACAGAGCCTGCCGCATCTTGGCGAACTGGCGCTCGGCGGCACGGCGGTGGGGACCGGGCTGAATACCCATCCGGAATATGCCGAACGGGTGGCGAAAGAGCTGGCAAGCTTTACGCAGCAGCCGTTCATTACCGCGCCGAACAAGTTTGAAGCGCTGGCAACCTGCGATGCGCTGGTGCATGCCCACGGCGCGTTAAAGGGGCTGGCCGCGTCGCTGATGAAAATCGCCAACGATGTGCGCTGGCTCGCCTCCGGCCCGCGCTGCGGCATTGGCGAAATTTCGATCCCGGAAAATGAGCCGGGCAGCTCCATCATGCCGGGCAAAGTTAACCCGACCCAGTGCGAAGCGATGACCATGCTCTGCTGTCAGGTGCTGGGCAACGATGTGGCGGTGAATATGGGCGGCGCGTCGGGTAACTTTGAGCTTAACGTCTTCCGCCCGATGGTGATCCATAACTTCCTGCAGTCGATTCGCCTGCTGGCGGATGGTATGGAGAGCTTCAATGAGCACTGCGCGGTGGGCATTGAGCCGAACCGGGAGCGTATCGATCAGTTGCTGAATGAGTCGCTAATGCTGGTGACCGCCCTCAATACCCATATTGGCTATGACAAAGCGGCGGAGATTGCCAAAAAGGCGCATAAAGAGGGGCTGACGCTGAAAGCCTCGGCGCTGGCGCTCGGCTACCTGACGGAAGCCGAGTTTGACAGCTGGGTGCGGCCGGAATCGATGGTCGGCAGCATGAAGCCTGTCTAATCCGCCACGTAGAGGTGCAGCCGGGGAATAATCGGGGTTAACGGCTGCGCCTGCGGTTTGTAGCGGTGCTGAACGTTATCGGCGTTGTAGTCCAGCAGTTCGCCGACGTCCGGCACCGCGCCGCCATTCTCCTCCGATATCAGCGTGATAATCGGCGTCGGGCAGGCGTGCTGCACCTGTTTTTGCGAGCCGGCGTACCAGACGCGGGCGATAGGTTGCACCTTCACCGGACGTTTGATCTTCAACCGCGCTTTTTGCGGCAGGGCGGCGACATCGTTGTACTCCTGCTGAACGCGCGCCAGCCACTCATCTCTGCTCCAGCCTGCTACCGCGCGCGGTGATTTCAGGCTCTTCTCCAGCTGCGCCAGCACCTCATCGCGGGTGAAATTTTTAATAATGTGCTTATTAGCCCAGCCGAAACGGATGGTCGCCGGTGCGCGCAGCAGTGTTAATGTGCGGTAAGCATTGAGGGTAATCAGCCCCGGCAGATGGCGATGTACCCACTCGAAGCGGGCAGTGGGCGCCAGCCCGGATTCAACCGTGACGATCTTTTCAAAAGCCTGTTTGAGCGAATTGATGGCGTTAATGCGCGCCTCCAGCGCCTGCAACATCGCGTCACTTCCCTGATAGCAGACCACGCCGGGCAGCCGCACGGCGGCTTTACTGCTGCGATTTTCCGACTGCTGCTGAATAAAGAGATGGGTGTAGTGGTTGAGCGCGAGGCTGGCCGCCGCTTTGCCGATATGCTGCTTCACTGCGATGGTCGGGAGCGGATCGTGCTCGGCGCCTTTGGCAATCTCCGGCAGGGTAAAGACGCGGGCGACCATCAGGCGGCACTCGCTCAGTTCAGCCTTCAGCGCCGCCAGCTCACGCTCCAGCTGGCGAAAGGTGCTGTTCAGGCGGTCAATCAGATCTAAGGCGACCATTTTGCACTCCTGTAGTTACAACATACTCATGGTTTATAGCACAGGAGCCGGGCATTAGCCACTGTGCGTTTAAAGGTTAAACAGGAAGCGGAAGGTTATGGTAGATCGGCCACTGGAAGGTAAATTTCGCACCGCCCAGCTCGCTCTCGTCGCAGCTGACGCTGCCGCCAAAGGCTTGGGCGATGGAGTGCACAATGGCCAGCCCTAAGCCGCAGCCGCCGGTGGCGCGATCGCGGCTCGGGTCGAGGCGCACAAAGGGTTCGAAAATACGCTCCCGTTCAGCCGGGGCGATACCGGGGCCATCATCCTCTACCGTCATGCTGGCAAGCGATCCCTGGCGCTGTAGCGTCACCTTAATCGTCCCTTCGCTGTAGCGCAGGGCATTGTTGACCAGATTATCCAGCACGCGCTCCATCAGGCGCATATCGAGCGCGCCATACTCGTCACCGGCCTGGCAGTCGAGCAGTAAGCTATGTTGCGGGTTCATGCTGCGCGCATCGTCGAGATAACTGCTGAACCAGGCGGGCAGATCCGGCGTCGTCAGCTGCAATTCGGTCTGTGGGCGATCGAGGCGGGCATAAGTCAGCAACTCCTCAATCAACCCCTCCAGTTGCCCGATATCGCGGTTCAGTGCGGTGTGCTCGGCCTCGCTGAGGTTATCGCTCATCTCCAGCCGGTAACGCAGCCTGACCAGCGGCGTACGTAATTCATGAGCGATGCCGTCAATTAGCTGCTTTTTACTGGCGATTAAGGCGTTGATATTGTCCGCCATCTGGTTAAAAGCGATGCCGAGCCGTTCGAAACTGGAGGCGCTGTCAAAGTGAATGCGCTCCTCAAGATGGCCTTCACCAAAACGCTGTGCGGCGGACTCCAGCCGCAGCATCTCCTGCCAGTGCGGCCGCATCCAGATAAAGACCGGGAAGGCCAGCGAGATGGCAATCAGCGCCATCAGCCCCATATCCAGTAGCCGCGTTTCATGCAGGAAAAAGAGATAGGGCACCGGGCCGACCGCCAGCACATAGTGACTACGCGGAATGCGCTGGATAAAGGTGTATTCCGAATCAAGCGCGACGATATCGCCTTCGCGCAGACGCTGGGCAGCGGCAGGATCGAGGGTGAATTTGTTCATCGGCTCGACCTGCAGATCAAAAGAGAGATTCAGATCCAGATCTTTTAAGGTCTTTGCCCACTCGTGGGGCGGGATTTCGCGCAGTTCGCTACGCATCAGGTAGAGCGAGCTTTTCATCAAATCGTCGAGAGACTGGCGACCGGCACGCTCGGCGGTAAATTTATAGACCAGACCGACCAGCATCGTCATCACCAGAAAGCAGACGAACAGCAGAAGGTAAAACTGGACGAACAGCTTTTTCATCGTGACACCTGGTTACGGATTTCAGTTGTCCCACGCATGGGGAGCAAACAGATAGCCTTTGTTACGGACGGTTTTAATACGATAGGGCTCAGTGGCGCTGTCGAGCAGCTTTTTGCGCAGGCGCGAAATTGCCACATCAACACTGCGATCCATCCCGTCGTAGCTTACGCCGCGCAGGTTTTTCAGCAGCGCATCACGATCCATAATTTGTCCCGCGTGGGTGGCAAGCTCCCACAGCAGATCAAAGTCAGCGGTTGAAAGCGCCACCTCAACGCCTGCCAGCAGAACCTGGCGGTTAACGGGGTCAATCGACAACGTGCCGAAGGTAATGGTTTTATGCTGTTTCAGCGATGGCACCGCAGGCTCGGCGGTCGCTGCGCTGCGCTGGCGTAAATGGAGCCGCAGCCGCGCCAGCAGCACGGCGGGCGGAGTGGTTTTCAGAATATAGTCGTTAGCGCCCATCTCCAGCGACAGGATATGGTTCATATCGCTGTCGAGCGAGGTCAGCAGCACAATCGGCCCGGTCCACTGTTTGCGCAGGTCGCGGCACAGGGTCATACCATCTTTGCCAGGCAGCATAATATCAAGCAGCACCAGCTCCGGGTTCTCCCGTGCGATCACCTCTTCAGCGCGATCGCCTCTCGGCTCGACAATCACATCCATATCGTGTTTGCCAAGGTACGCGGCAATCAGTGCGCCCACATCCGGGTCGTCTTCTACAAAAACGATCTTATTCATAAGCCATTATGATTAACAAAAACGTCAACATACACCGCCTTGATGGAACCTGCCATTACTCTTTTCTAAACGAATGTTCTTCCGTTATGCTGGCGGTCTATGTTGTTGAAATGTTAACAGGAAAAATGATGGGCTTGCTGATGAAGGCGGCAATTGGCGCGCTGGTGGTGGTGCTGATTGGTGTGCTGGCGAAGACAAAAAACTACTATATAGCCGGGTTAATCCCGCTCTTTCCTACCTTTGCGATGATTGCGCACTATATTGTCGCCACCGAGCGCGGTGTCGAGGCGCTGCGCACCACCATTATCTTTGGCATGTGGGCGATCATCCCTTACTTTCTCTATCTGCTTTCGCTCTGGTACTTCACCGCTTTTATGCGGGTAGGGCCGGCGCTGGGCTGTGCGGTGATCTGCTGGAGCCTCAGCGCCTGGCTGTTAATCTACTGCTGGAGTCGCCTGCACTGATCTCAGCGCACCAGCATCCAGGTGGCGGGCAGGGCGGCAACCAGCAGCAGGAAAATCAGGACTTTTTCGCGCTGCATCAGCGAGATGGTTTCGCTATGGGTGCTGCGGGCATAGATAAAGACCAGCAGACCGGGGGCATAGAGCACCACCGAGAGCAGCAGGTGCATCGGGCCGGAGGCATAGAGCAGCCATAAACCGTAGAGGCAAGCCCCAACGGCGACCACCCGGTGCAGCGGACGACGCGCGATTTTCAGCAGGAAAGCACCGACCAGCAGGTAGGGCACAAGGATCATCTCTGAGGCAATGGTCAGCAGAGTGTTGTAATCCGAACCGGTAAGCCAGATCAGCACCAGGCAGATCTGCACGCTGGCGTTGGTCAGCCACAGCGAAGCCGCAGGCGCGTTCTGTTTGTTCTGATGCGCGAAGATACGCGGGAAGGCTTTATGCGTTGCCGCCAGCAGTGGCACTTCCGCCGCCATAATGGTCCAGCTCAGGTAGGCACCGCAGACAGAGATAATCAGCCCCGTCGCGATCACCACTTCGCCCCAGCTGCCCAGCAGTTTCACCATCAGCCCGGCCATTGACGGGTTGCGCATCTCCGCTAGTTCCGGGCGTGCGACCACGCCGAGAGAGAGCAACGTCACCAGCAGGTAGACCGTCAGCGCCGCCAGCACTGCCAGCAGCGTTGCGCGGCCGACATCCTGTT
Organism: Kosakonia sp. CCTCC M2018092; assembly: GCF_003864115.1. Lineage (NCBI taxonomy): Bacteria > Pseudomonadati > Pseudomonadota > Gammaproteobacteria > Enterobacterales > Enterobacteriaceae > Kosakonia > Kosakonia sp. CCTCC M2018092. Next base: position 2,590,903 of record NZ_CP034225.1, on the reverse strand, counting down.
TATTCCGCGCACGGGCAGAGACGACCACCGCGCCCTCCACGCCGATAAACACCCACAGGGTGATCAGCATGGTGTTTTTCACCTGCTCCCACACCGGCACGCCGAGCGCTACGCCGCTGAAGTCGAGGGAGAATTTATCGAGGTTGAAGGCCAGCGCCGCCAGTACGACAAACAGCCCGAGCGGCACCAGTTTCGCCAGCGTTGCCGCCAGGTTGATGCTCGCTGCGGTTTGCACACCGCGCAGCACTAGCGCATGAACAATCCACAGCAGCGCGGAGGCGCCGACGATCGACTGCCAGGTGTTGCCATCGCCAAACAGCCGCAATGACGGGCTGTCAGTGAAGAAACTGAGGGCGGAGAAGACGATCACCAGATAGGAGACATTGGCGATCACCGCGCATAGCCAGTAGCCCCAGGCGGAGCAGAAACCAATCAGCTCGCCAAAGCCTTCACGGGCGTAGGTGAAGATGCCGCCATCGAGATCGGGGCGGATGCGGGTCAGGATCAGCATGGCGAAGGCGAGAAGGATGATGCCGACGCCGGTGATCAGCCAGCCGATAATCAGCGCGGCAGGGCTGGCGACTTCCGCCATATTTTGCGGCAGGCTGAAGACGCCCGCACCAAGCATTGAGCTCAGGACCAGCGCAGTTAAAGCGCTAAGGCCAAGTTTCTTTTCCATTGTTATCCTGTCAAAAAAGCAACTCATCCAGAATAATTATTTTGCCGGAGCGCATAAATATGGTGGATATCACTAAGGCGCGGAATTTTACGGAGAGTCGTCAGGGCATGCAATGAGGGCGAGGGGAATTTTGTGAAAAAGTAGATAAAACTGAAAAAAAAGGCGGCTTTCTAAGCCGCCTTTTCTCTGAGCGACGCCTTATTTATAGAGGTCGGCGCTGATGGTCATGTTGTTGCCGCTTTCAGACCACTGACGCGTGATGTGATAGTACTTCGCGCCTTTTGCGGCGGCACGTTTGGCGACCTGATAAGAGATTTCAGTCATGTTGCCATAGTTGCCGGTAAACTTAACGCTGTCGAAAGGCACCATCTGCGCAGCGGTGATTTTATTCAGCTCTTCAATCTTTTTACCGTCCGGAAGCGTGACACTGTAACGACCACCGGTGGAGGATTGCGTTTCAAAGAAACGGCCGACGCCTACGCCTGCGGTGGCATCTGACGCTACGCCTGGAATTTCAACACGCTTCGCTTCTTCACCGCCTTTCGCCAGCGCGGCACGGCCCGCTTCGGAGTCGCGTGGGATGGCGTCTGCGCTCTGAATCACGCGTTTTTTCGCATTGGCTTTATAGATGAAGGCCGTAATCAGCTGGTTACCGCCCTGGTTGGCATCAACCTGGCGCACGATATAGAACGCATCAGCGCCCTTCGCTTTCGCCGCTTTACTGATAGCGTCGTTAACTTCCGGCTGGGTGCGGTAGAAACCCTGCACCGTCACGGTATCATAAGGCTCGAGCGCAATGGCTTTATCTTTTGGATATTCTGTTACGCCATTGATCACGCGATAGGTCGGCTTGTCTGCTTTCGCCGCATCTGCTTTGTAGAGATCGGCGGTGACGCGCTGGTTGCCGCTGTTATTGGCATCAGAGGTGTCAACAACATAAAAAGAGGCCGCGCCCTCTTTATCTGCGCGTTTGGAGACGGCGTTAACCGCATCGCCAATCGCGTTAAAACGTCCGGTAATCACGATGCGATCGTAAGGCTTCACCGCAGCGGCTTGCTCCGGTGTTAACTCTGTCGCGGCGTTAGCAGTAAACGCGGTTGCGGACAGAAGTGCTGACGCCAGGAGGGTGTACTTGAGCTTCATAAAAATAATCCTTCGCCTTGCGCAAACCATAAGTTGTTATTAATAAAACGTCGGTGATTATTGCATTTAAACCGCGCGACTGTCTGCGTCATTTTTTACAGAGTGTGCGCGGCCAGGGGAATAAACCATAACCTTTAGTGATATGTTGAAAAAATAGCCCCTTGACCAGCAAAAGTGATAAAGGTTATGAGTTTTTAAAGTTAATGTAATGTTAAAAGGGATGGTGGGGCGGAGATAAATCATGTTTTGCCGCTTCGCTTAAGCGGAATATCAGCCTTTCCACGTTAATTTAAGTCAAATAACCCTGTCAGCCCGCTTCAGCGCTTAATTTTCGCGGATTAGTGCAGCATTTCGCTTTTCTGACGGTGGATCGCAGGCGTTATTTTCAGTAGGTTATAGAAAGTTTGTTACTGTTTTATTTTCCGCACGGCGTTAATAAGCCACCGCGAAAAACGGACAAACCATCAACTAAAACCGATGGAAGGGAAAACTATGCGTATTGGTGTACCTAAAGAGAGGTTGGCCAATGAAACCCGCGTGGCCGCGACGCCGAAAACGGTCGAGCAGCTACTAAAATTGGGTTTCACCGTCGCGATTGAGAGCGGCGCGGGCAAGCTGGCAAGTTTTGACGACGAGGCGTTTGCCCAGGCGGGCGCGACCATTGTCGACGGTGACAATGTCTGGCATTCGGATGTGATCCTGAAAGTGAACGCGCCGCTGGAGGAGGAGATTGCGCTGCTCAATCCGGGCACAACGCTGGCCAGCTTTATCTGGCCTGCGCAAAACCCGGCGCTGATTGAGACGCTGGCGGCACGCAATGTCACGGTGATGGCGATGGACTCTGTTCCGCGCATCTCGCGCGCTCAGTCGCTGGATGCGCTGAGCTCGATGGCAAACATCGCCGGTTATCGCGCGATTGTCGAAGCCGCCCACGAGTTTGGCCGCTTCTTCACCGGGCAGATCACCGCCGCCGGTAAAGTACCGCCAGCCAAAGTGATGGTGATTGGCGCAGGCGTTGCCGGTCTTGCCGCCATCGGTGCGGCCAACAGCCTTGGCGCGATTGTCCGCGCCTTCGATACCCGCCCGGAAGTGAAGGAGCAGGTGCAAAGTATGGGCGCCGAGTTCCTCGAACTTGATTTTGAAGAGGAAGCGGGCAGCGGCGACGGCTATGCCAAGGTAATGTCGGAAGCCTTTATCAAAGCAGAGATGGAGCTCTTTGCCGCGCAAGCGAAAGAGGTCGACATCATCGTCACCACGGCACTCATTCCGGGTAAACCGGCGCCGAAACTGATCACCCGCGAGATGGTTGACGCCATGCAGCCGGGCAGCGTGATTGTCGATCTGGCGGCGCAAAACGGCGGTAACTGCGAATATACCGTGCCAAACCAGGTCACCACTACCGCCAACGGCGTCAAAGTGATTGGCTACACCGATCTCCCGGGCCGCCTGCCGACCCAGTCGTCACAACTCTATGGCACCAACCTGGTTAACCTGCTGAAACTGCTCTGCGTTGAGAAAGATGGCAACGTGGTGGTTAATTTTGACGACGTGGTGGTGCGCGGCGTAACGGTAGTGCGTGAAGGCGAAGTGACCTGGCCGGCACCGCCGATTCAGGTCTCTGCCCAGCCGCAGGCCGCACCGAAAGCGGCCCCCGTTGCGCCGAAAGAGGAGCCGACACCGGCTTCACCGTGGCGTAAATATGCGCTGATGGCGCTGGCGATTGTGCTGTTTGGCTGGCTTGCCGATGTCGCACCGAAAGAGTTCCTTGGTCACTTCACCGTGTTTGCGCTCTCCTGCGTCGTCGGTTTCTACGTCGTGTGGAACGTCTCCCATGCGCTGCATACGCCGCTGATGTCGGTCACTAATGCCATCTCCGGCATTATTGTCGTCGGTGCATTGTTGCAGATGGGGCACGGCGGCTGGGTCAGCTTCTTCAGCTTTATCGCGGTGCTGATTGCCAGTATCAATATTTTTGGTGGTTTCACCGTCACTCAGCGCATGCTGAAAATGTTCCGGAAGAACTAAGGGGTAACAAATGTCTGGTGGATTAGTTACAGCTGCATACATTGTTGCCGCGATCCTGTTTATTTTCAGCCTGGCGGGGCTTTCAAAGCACGAAACCTCCCAGCAGGGTAACAACTTCGGTATCGCCGGGATGGCGATCGCGCTGGTGGCGACCATCTTTGGTCCGGATGCAGGGAATGTCGCCTGGATCCTGCTGGCGATGATCATCGGTGGCGCAATCGGTATGCGTCTGGCGAAGCGTGTCGAAATGACCGAAATGCCGGAGCTGGTCGCGGTGCTGCATAGCTTTGTTGGCCTGGCAGCGGTGCTGGTGGGCTTCAACAGCTATCTTGATCACAACCCGGGCATCGATCCGGTGCTGGTGAATATCCATCTCACCGAAGTGTTCATTGGTATCTTTATCGGTGCCGTCACTTTTACCGGGTCAATTGTCGCGTTCGGTAAGCTGCGCGGGAAAATCTCCTCGAAGCCGCTGATGCTGCCGAATCGTCACAAGATGAACCTCGCCGCGCTGGTGGTCTCCTTTGTGCTGCTGCTGGTTTTCGTGCGTACCGACAGCGTCGGCCTGCAGGTGCTGGCGCTGCTGCTGATGACCATCATCGCGCTGGTGTTCGGCTGGCATCTGGTGGCGTCGATTGGCGGGGCGGATATGCCGGTGGTGGTTTCAATGCTTAACTCCTACTCCGGTTGGGCGGCGGCAGCGGCGGGCTTTATGCTCAGCAACGACCTGCTGATCGTCACCGGCGCGCTGGTCGGTTCGTCCGGGGCAATCCTCTCCTACATTATGTGTAAGGCGATGAACCGCTCCTTTATCAGCGTGATTGCCGGTGGGTTTGGCACCGACGGCTCCTCCAGCGGCAGCGAAGAGGAAGCGGGCGAGCACCGCGAAATCAACGCTGAAGAGACGGCGGAGCTGCTGAAAAACTCCCACTCGGTGATCATCACCCCGGGCTACGGCATGGCAGTGGCGCAGGCGCAGTATCCGGTAGCGGAAATTACCGAAAGACTGCGCGCCCGCGGCGTGAAAGTGCGTTTCGGTATTCACCCGGTCGCCGGGCGTTTGCCGGGCCATATGAACGTGCTACTGGCGGAAGCGAAAGTGCCGTATGACATCGTGCTGGAGATGGATGAGATCAACGATGATTTCGCCGATACCGACACGGTGCTGGTGATTGGCGCGAACGACACCGTTAACCCGGCGGCGCAGGACGATCCGCGCAGCCCCATCGCCGGTATGCCGGTGCTGGAAGTGTGGAAGGCGCAGAACGTGATTGTCTTTAAACGTTCGATGAACACCGGTTACGCCGGTGTGCAGAACCCGCTCTTCTTTAAAGAGAATACGCAGATGCTGTTTGGCGATGCCAAAGCCAGCGTCGATGCCATTCTCAAAGCGCTGTAAGGTTGATTGCTTAACGATACCGCTCTTCGGAGCGGTATTTTTTTGCCCGCAGTAAGGCTTGCCAGAGCGTCTATACTTCTTGCTTGATCTTTTTTATAAGGAGGAAGGATGACGTTTTTGTCACGTTTTGACTTTATATCCATCTTGATGATGCCCTCATTCTGGATTGGTCTTGGTACGGTGGTGATTGTGACGCTGGTGGTCTACTGGCTCTTCACCCACTTACTGAAAATGGTGCTGAAAGGCGCGCGCAACTGGAGTGAGAAGCAGGGCGGCGTCGGCACGCTGCAGCATGTGGTGGTGGATATGCTCAGACGCACCAGTAAATTCCTGCTCTTTGTAGCGGCGTTACTCTTCAGCCTGCGCTTCGTCGATCTACCCGACCATCTCTTTAACACCCTCGGACACGCCTGGTTTTTAGTGCTGGCGATCCAGATCGCGCTCTGGCTTGATCAGGGCGTGGTGTCGTGGATGCGCCACCTGATGTACTCCCCTAACACCAGCAAAAACCCGGTCACTATGGTGATTGCCGGTCTGCTGCTGCGCATGATGCTCTGGACGATGATGCTGCTGTCGATCCTGGCAAACGTCGGCGTCAACATTACTGCGCTGGTAGCCAGCCTCGGAGTAGGCGGTATCGCCATTGCGCTTGCGGTGCAAACCATTCTGAGCGACGTTTTTGCCTCGCTCTCCATTGGCTTCGATAAACCTTTTGAGATTGGTGACTTTGTGGTGTTCGGCGACGTTGCCGGTACCATTGAGCATATTGGTCTCAAAACCACACGTATTCGCAGCCTGAGCGGGGAGCAGATTGTCTGCGGCAACGCCATCCTGTTGCAGCAAACGCTGCATAACTACAAGCGCATGCAGACGCGCCGTATCGTCTTCACTTTTGGCCTGGCGCTCACCACGCCGCCGGATAAGCTGCGTAAAGTGGGCGAAATGGTGAAAACCATCATTACCGAAGTGGGCAATACGCGCTTCGATCGCGCCCACTTCCTCGGCTTTGGTACCGATCGGCTGAACTTTGAAGTGGTGCACATTGTTAATTCGGCGGATTACAACACCTACATGGATATTCAGCAGGAGATCAATATCCGCATCATGGAGCAGCTGGCGGCAGAAGGGATTGAGCTGGCGATACCGTGCGTGGTGGTGAAAGGGGGGCTGGCGGTGGAAACGCCGTCGGCAGAGCCGCAGAGTGAACAACCGGCAGTATAAAAAAACCCGCCTCGCGGCGGGTTAGTTGCTTAGTCGTCTTCGTCGTCATCCAGCTCAACGGGCGACTGGTAATCATCCGGTTTGATAACCAGCAAATCGCAGCGCAGGTGATCGATCACCTGCTCTGCGGTATTGCCGAGAAACGCGGCGGAGATACCGGTGCGGCCAATGGTGCCAAGCACCACAATCCCGGCCTGTAAATGTTCCGCCAGATCCGGGATCACCTCTTCCGGCAACCCTTTCTCGACATGCGTCATTTTCTCACCGATACCAAACTTTTGCCGTAGCGCTTTCATCGCCAGCAGATGCTGGCCGCGAATGGCGTCGTTATAGACGCTCGGATCAAACTCCGGCAGTTCAATCGCAATATTGATAGGGGTGACAGGATAGGCACCGACGAGGTGCACTTCAGTATGGTTGACCTGCTCAGCCAGATGCTGGGTCTCTTTCACCAGCTTCTCATTCAGCGCGTTGTGGTAGATCTCTTCGCTGGCAAGGTTAACGGCAACCACAGCGCGACCGCCTTCTGGCCACGGCTGATCTTTGACCATCCACACCGGGCAGGGGCATTTACGCAGCAGATGCCAGTCGGTCGGGGTGAAAATTACTGATTCCAGTTTGTCGTGCTGGTGGGTCATCTTCAGCAGCAGATCGTGGCCGCCGGAGAGCACTTCCTGGATAATCGCTTCGAAAGGACGGTTATGCCACACCACTTTGATGTCGATTGGCACACCCGCGTCGAGATAGTATTTCGCCTGTTCGCGGATCCATGCGGTGCGCTGGCTGATAACGCCCTGGCGCATCGCCGTTCGCTCATCGGGGGACAGAAGGGTGGTCATCTCGTATGAGAAGTCGTAAATCGGTAGAAATGCTTTGATCCGACCGCCAATCCGTTGATGCAAATACACGGCACGTCGTAATGCGGGTTGATCGTCCTGATTAGGATCGATGGCGACCAACATATTCTGATACTTAGCCATACAGGGTCTCCTTACATCTGTCACCACTCTCTGACAGTAAAAGATAACCCATATAAGCTGAATGAAACAGCGGAAACCTTTTGCCGGATCAATAAATCAGAAAAATGTAATGACCCGGCAAAAAGGCAAAAGGTGGGGGTAAAAATCAGGCAACGTTACGGGCGTGACCCGCCAGCTCAGAGAGCAGATCGCCATTTTCGATGGTGATATATTTCCCTTTCACCGCCAGCATGCCGCTCTTCTGGAAACGACCCAGCAGACGGCTGATGGTCTCAACGGTCAGGCCGAGGTAGTTGCCAATGTCGCCACGAGTCATGGTCAGACGGAATTCACGCGGTGAGAAACCACGCTGCGCAAAACGACGGGAGAGGTTGTAGATAAATGCCGCCAGGCGCTCTTCCGCGTTTTTCTTCGACAGCAGCAGGATCATATCCTGATCGCCTTTGATCTCACCGCTCATCAGACGCATCATCTGCTGGCGCAGGCTCGGCATTTTACCGGAGAGATCGTCCAGCGTTTCGAACGGGATCTCACAGACCATTGAGGTCTCCAGCGCCTGAGCGAAGCTCGGGTGATGGCCGGTACCGATGGCGTCAAAGCCCACCAGATCGCCCGCCAGATGGAACCCGGTGATCTGCTCATCACCCTGTTCGGTGATGGTATAGCTTTTAATGGTGCCAGAACGGATAGCGTAGAGCGATTTCAGCTCATCGCCTGCTTTAAACAGGGTCTGACCTTTCTGGATGGGCTTTTTACGCTCAATGATATTGTCGAGCTGATCCAGCTCATGTTCATTAAGAGTAAAGGGGATGCAAAGCTGGCTGATACTGCAATCCTGACAATGGATAGCACAACCGCCAGACTGAATGCGTCGAATAATTCGCTTTTCCGGGATCATAGGTCTGCTCTACGCCGTAATTGATATTGGTCAATTTTAACATCTTTTTATGGCGCACGTAAGCCTGGCAAAACGTCAATTCACCATAAATGAAACAGTGGAGCGAAACGGTAAAGACTTACTTTGTCTCATGTTATTGAATTTCCACTAGTTCACTACGGCTTTAGCGAGCGAAGTGCATGAAATACATACCAAACAGACCTGTTTTCTCACAATAGTAAGTAGCGTTCATGGCGCAGTAGCCACTCTTTACGCGCCACACCGCCCGCATAGCCGGTTAGCATGCCGTTACTGCCGATTACGCGGTGGCAGGGGACGACAATACTAATCGGATTAGCACCGTTCGCCGCACCCACGGCACGCGCCGCACCGACGCGACCAAGAGTTGTCGCCAGTTGACCATAGTGCATCACCTGACCGCAGGGGATAGTGCGCAGCATCTGCCACACTTCGCGCTGAAAAGTGGTACCGCCCGTCGCGGTCGGCAGGGTATCAATCACCGCCAGGTCGCCGTCGAAATAGTCCTGCAGTTTTTGGCTCAACCCGCCAGGATTCTGCGAAGCCACGCGCTGATACCCTTCACGGCGATAGTGAATATTCAGCAGTTCAACCATCCGGGCATCATGTTCTTCCCACTCGACGGCGCGCAGCTGAAACTGCTCATCGCAGATGACCCACAGCGGGCCAAGCGGGGTGGAGATTTTATCTTCAAGCAGGGTGAGCATCTCGCGTCCTTATCACTTAATAGCGGTGATAATTTAGCAAACAAAAAAACGCCTCACCATACCCTGAAAGGGTGGCAGTTTTAGGTGTCAATAAGGAAATAACCCTTAAGAGTTAATTGACGGAGAAAATATAAGGTTACTAACGTTTATTAATTAAAAAAATAGAGCCTGCCGACATCCGTCAGGCTCCAGAGTACACACAAACTGAGCATCCAATCTTTATTTTTTGCACGCGATCCTTGCGCCTTCTTTATATTTATAGCGGCCATAATAATTATTGCCAGTTTTAATCAGTGATTAATTTCACGATTATTTAACAAAGGTTCAGGGTATAAAAAGGCACGCCGTTATACTCTTTTTATAACCCCTTGTGCCTACGCGTAATTTGCCCACAGCATTGAGAAGCGCTCCTGTGCCAGCTATAGTACTTCAGCAGATGTTGCTGGAGGACTGCCCCATGAACCCGGATGAAAAATCGCTGTTTCTTGACGCCATGGAGGATGTCCAACCCCTGAAGCGCAGCGCCGATGTGCACTGGCACCCGAGCCATAAATCCCGACCATTGCAGCGCATTGACACCCTGCAGCTCGATAATTTTTTGACCACCGGTTTTCTTGACCCGGTTGCGCTTGATACGCCGCTGGAGTTTCGCCGCGAAGGGCTGCAAATCGGCGTGCTCGATAAACTGCGGCTCGGCAAATATAGCCAGCAGGCGAGCCTGAACCTGCTGCGCCAGCCCGTCGAGCAGTGCCGGCAGATGCTGTTTAGCTTTATGCATCAGAGCCGTAAGGATGGGCTGCGCAATGTGTTGATCATTCACGGAAAAGGGCGCGACGAAACTTCGCACGCCAATATCATCCGTAGCTACCTGGCGCGCTGGCTGCCGGAGTTTGAGGATGTGCAGGCGTTCTGCCCGGCGTTGCCGCACCACGGCGGCAGCGGCGCATGCTATGTCGCCCTGCGCAAATCTGAGCAGGCAAAGCAGGAGAACTGGGAGCGGCACGCCAAGCGCAGCCGCTAGCCGACAAGCGGAACATCCGCTAAGCGTGTGGTCCAGGCGGGGGAGAGCAGGGAGCGCTTCATCCTCCAGCCTGGCGTGACGCCCTGGCCGGCAAACCATAATTTATTTCCCTTCTTATTAAGCGTGTCTAAAACATTCATTAGCGATTCGCTATTTTCTCGCGGAGTAAATTCATCGAATAAATTAAGTTGCGCAACGCCTTTACTAAAAAAATCCCCCAGCATAACGCCCGCTTTTTGATATCTCGGCCCTTGCTTCCAGATAATATCCAGGCTACGCGTTGCTGCCGCAATAATATCGCGGGTGTCATGGGTCGGCGTTAGCAAACGAATGCCTGCACTATTGCTGTAATAAGGTTCATCATCATCGTGCGGGCTACTCTTAATAAAAGCCCCGACATAGCGACAATATTGACGATCCGCGCGCAGTTTTTCAGCGGCCCGCGCCGCCCAGGTGCAGATGCCTTCGCGCACCGATGCGTAGTCACTGACGCGATCGCCGAAGGAGCGGGAGCTGATGATCTCATGCTTCGCTGGCGCGAATTCAGCAAATCCAAGACAGGGTTCGCCACGCAGTTCACGTACCGTTCGCTCCAGCACGACGCTGAAGTTTTTGCGGATAAGCCATAAATCGCTCTGCGCCAGCTTGAGCACGGTATCAATACCCATCGCCTCCAGCCGCTTGCTCAGACGGCGGCCAATTCCCCACACTTCGCCTACCGGCAGGGCGGCCATCAGCTTTAACTGCTGCGCCTGGCGCGACAGATCCACCACGCCGCCCGACGCCTGCGGCCACTTTTTGGCGGCGTGATTCGCCAGCTTGGCCAGCGTCTTCGTCGGCGCAATGCCGACGCCGACGGTAAGCATGGTGCGCTGATAAATGGCGTTACGCAGGGTGCGCCCAAATTCGCGCAGCTGTGGAATGCCGGTTAAATCCACAAACGCTTCATCGATGCTGTAGATATCCACCGCCGGACAGAGCTCCTCCAGCAGCGTCATCACCCGATGGCTCATATCGCCATACAGCGCGTAGTTACTGCTGAACACCGCCACATTGTGACGCTCCATCAGCGCTTTCTGCTTGAAGTAGGGGTCAGCCATCGTGATGCCGAGCGCTTTGGCTTCGGACGATCGGGAGATGACGCAGCCATCGTTATTGGATAACACCACCACCGGCTTACCGGTTAAATCGGGCCGGAAGACGGTCTCGCAACTGGTATAGAACGAATTAACATCAACGAGCGCGTACATGATGGCGGGGCGGCAAAGTGATCACGGTCGTCACGACGCCAACAATATGCGCGCCTTCCTCTTCATCGATCCTGATCGCCGGGTAAGCGGGGTTATCCGCCACCAGCTGCGGATAAGGCCGTAGCCGCAGGCGCTTTACCATAAAACCGCTTAACAGGCGGGCGACAACGATATCGCCATCGCCCGGTTGCAGGCTGGTATCAACCAGCAACAGCGACCCTGGCAGGATCGCCGCCTCGCACATGGCGTCACTGGAAGCCCGCATCACATAGGTGGCCGACGGGTGGGCGATCAGGCTGCTCACCAGGTCGATCGCATCTTCAATGTAGTCCGCAGCCGGACTCGGAAAAGCGCTGGTAGTCATAATGGGTGTCGATCTTTTATTATTACTGTATATAAATACAGTATCGCTGTTCGCACGAAAGGATCAAGCCCCTGAAGCAAGGATCGTTGAAAGATCCTGATGATATTGGCAGTTTTTTGCACAATCATTTTCAGCGTGCGCGCGGCGGGCTGTGTGTTTTGCCGGTTAATGCTTTTGCAATCAAAGGGTAAGCCACTACACTTAGAGGGAATATTTCCATTGGACGGTCCGCATGACAACGCTTAAGAGCAACAACTTCTTTTTTACTATTTTGTTATTACTGGTCAGCGTGGCGTTTTTCACCCTGATCCAGCCTTACTACTCCGCCATCATCTGGGCGGTGATCCTGGCATTGATCTTCTATCCGCTGCGCACAAAGCTCACCGCGCTACTGCGCGGGCGAAACGGTATCGCCTCGCTGATCACCGTGCTGCTGATCTGCATCCTCGTCTTTATCCCGATGATGATCGTGCTCTCGTCGCTGGCGGTAGAGATCAACGCGCTTTATCAGCGCCTGCAAACTAACGCGACGGATCTGCCGCAGCTGTTAAGCAACGGCATTGCGCACCTGCCGGAGTGGGCGAAACATGCGCTGCGCGAAAACAATTTTGATTCGGTAGACGCTATCCGCGAAAAACTCTCCGGTGTGGCACTCAGCGTCGGGCGCTATCTGGCGGGCAGCGCGGTGATCATCGGTAAAGGGACGCTGGGGCTAACCATCAGCTTCTCACTGATGGTCTATCTGCTCTTTTTCCTGCTGAAAGATGGCGCTGCGCTGGTGAAGAAGATCTACGAGGTGATGCCGCTGTCGGCCAAAATCAAACGCCGTCTGTTCCTGAAATTTGCCGGTGTGGCGCGCGCGACGGTAAAAGGAACGCTGGTGGTGGCGATTGCGCAGGGCGCGCTGGGCGGGATTGGCTTCTGGTTCGCTGGCCTGAGCGGCAGCCTGCTGTGGGGCGCGCTGATGGCGTTCCTGTCGCTGATCCCGGCGGTCGGTACCGCGCTTATCTGGATCCCGGCGGTGATCTTCCTCTACTCCACGGGCGAGCTGCTCACTGCCACGCTGCTGACCCTCTACTTTGTGATTGTGGTCGGGCTGGCAGATAACCTGCTGCGCCCGCTGCTGGTGGGGAAAGATACCCGTATGCCGGACTACCTGATCCTGCTTACCACCCTTGGCGGTCTGCAATTTTTCGGTATCAACGGCTTTGTGCTCGGGCCACTGATCGCAGGGCTGTTTATCTCCTCGTGGAATTTACTGGCAGAAGCGCGTGCCAATGCGCTTAATACGCCGCAGGAATAAAACGTAATCCGCTGCCGGAAATAAACCGGCAGCGTTCGTTTACTCTTCGTTTAATTAATTTGGTGAGCGGTAAAGAATTGCAAATACTTTGAGTAAAATCTTAGCCTGTGCTAAATATAAGGCATGTACAACAACTGAGGACAATTTTTAACCGCCACGAAGAGAAGCAACGCGCGGTAAATTGTAAAAATATGGACATTCGGTTCAGTAGTCTTACCCCCTGTTTTTCACTTCCTGCCTCCTTCTGCTGCCCGCCTGCGGGCGAACAATACTGGCGCACTGCGCTGTAGTCCTCTCCTGCCCGATCCGGCGCCCTGTGCGCAACTGTTAATTTTTTTACGGTTTTCCGCTATGCGGTAAATCGCAAGGATCTCTATTCTCAAGCAGGAGAAAAAATATGATTTACTGGATTTTATTAGCGATGGCGATTGTCTCGGAAATAACCGGGACGCTATCTATGAAATGGGCAAGTATTAACGACAGCCACAGCGGTTTTATTTTAATGCTGGTGATGATCACCTGTTCCTATATTTTCCTGGCGTTTGCGGTAAAAAAAATCGCCCTCGGCGTGGCCTACGCATTATGGGAAGGTGTCGGTATTGCCATTATTACGCTGTTTAGCGTGTTGCTGTTTGATGAACCCCTCTCACCGTTGAAAGCGGCGGGTCTGGTGGCGCTGGCGCTCGGTATTGTGCTGATCAAGTCCGGCACGCGTAAGGCCCCACGTCAGGAGCAGGGTCATGTTACTGCTTGAGTGGGTGCACGCGTTATGGCTGGCGATGGCCATTATTCTGGAAATTGTCGCCAACATCTTTTTAAAACTTTCTGACGGCTTTCGTCGCAAACTCTATGGCTGCGGATCGTTAGTGGCGGTGCTGGCGGCGTTCAGCGCGCTGTCGCAGGCGGTAAAGGGGATCGATCTCTCCGTCGCCTACGCGCTGTGGGGCGGGTTTGGTATCGTGGCGACGCTCGCCGCCGGCTGGATCCTCTTCGGCCAGCGCCTCAATGGCAAAGGCTGGATCGGCCTGGCGCTGCTGCTTATCGGGATGATGCTGATAAAACTTTCCTGATGTGATATTGCCCGCGTTTGCGGGCAACGAAATTTGTGGGCTGTATTACGCTTAGAGGACAATAACAAACGTTACGGGACACCAGTAAGGGTCGTCGATGCTCAATCCGCTAAGCTGGCGCAATATTCCCACAGCAAGAACGCTCTTTGTGATGATTTTTCTGGCGGGAGTGGGCTTAATCATCTCCGTCGTTGCGCTCCTCTATCTCTCACTGCACCTGATTAGCAGCAAAGCGAATGAAATCGATGAGCACCGCGCGGCGCTCGCCGTGCAGGGTGCGATGCAGACTTCAGTCAACAGAATGCGATCCCTCGGTCTCGATAACGCAGTGTGGGATGAAGCGGTGCGCGTCGTCTACCGCACGCCAATGGATAGCGGCTGGCTCTACAACACCTGGGGCGCGGGCTTTAAAGTCGATAATCTTTATGACGGCACCTTTGTGCTGGATGAACACTTTACAGTGGTGTGGGGGGCGTTTCGCAGTCAGCCTTTTACCGAGCGCAATCTCGCCTTTTTTGGTGACGGGCTGGCGGCGCTTATTCGCAACCATGCCGCGGCGTTGCAGCAGGGCAAGGACATTTTCGCCGGTATCACCCGCACACAGCGGGGGGTAGCATTTGTCAGCATAGGCCTGATCCGCCCGATATCGGGGCGGCTTGAGAAGCAGGGCAGTACGCGTCGTTACTTAGTGATGACCCGTCATCTTGATGATGAACTGCTCAGCGAACTGGGCAGCACCTTTCAGATCCAGAACCTGCGACTGTCGTCGCAAAATACCCCAGCGAGCAGTATCCCGTTACATGGCTCTGCCGATGAATTTCTCGGTTATATGAGCTGGAAACCGCACTTACCCGGCGCGGAAGCGGCAGACGCGGCGGCAGACGATATCCGCCAGATCGCAATGCTCGCCTCGGGTCTTATCCTGCTGTTTATTGTGCTCAGCAGCGCCGGGCTTTATAAGCTGGCAAAAGGGGAGAAGCTGGCGCGCAGCATTGCGCTAACCGACTGGCTAAGCCGTCTGCCCAACCGACGCGCGCTGATTGAGCAGTTAGATCAGTGGAGTGAGTGGGGCAACAGCGATCTGATAAGCGTGGTGTTTATCGATCTTGATGGCTTTAAAGATGTGAACGATATCTATGGTCATGACGTGGGTGACCGGCTGATTGTCACCATTGCGCAAACGTTGCAGGAAAAAGTGCCGACCGACGGCATGCTGGCGCGCATGGGCGGGGATGAGTTCGCCATGACCCTGAGCGGGCCGTGGTCGGTTGAAAAAGCCGCCGACTTTGCGCAAACGGTGCTCGACTACTTCCGCGCGCCGGTGCGCATTGGCAAACGTTCGCTGCATATCAGCGCCAGCATCGGTATCGCCAGCGGAACGCTGGTGGAGTGCTCAAGCTCCGAGCTGTTTCGCCGGGCCGATATCGCTATGTACCACTCGAAAATGTGTGGCAAGGCGCGGGTAACGCACTACGACGCGGCGCTAAACAGCGCCCGCGAGCGCCAGCTGATGATTGAAAACGATATCCGCGACGGGCTGGAGCGGGAGGAGTTTGACGTCTGGTATCAGCCGATTATCGATGCCCGCAGCGGCAAGATGAGCGGCGTTGAAGCGCTGGCGCGCTGGCCGCGGCGTCCGGATGGCGAGCTGAAACCGGATGAGTTTATCCCGATTGCTGAAACCAGCGGCCTGATTTACGCGCTGGGGCAGTTTGTCCTGCGTCGCGCCTGCCGCGATCTCTATCCGCAGGCGGGGCTCAAACTGTCGGTTAATATCTCTCCCGCGCAGTTTCGCGACCCGGAGTTTGAAGACAAAGTGGCTCAGGTGCTGGAGACCTGCCGCTTTCCGGCGCAGCGCCTGCAACTGGAGGTGACGGAAACGTACGTGCTGGAGAACCCGGAGCGCGCGCAGGCGGCGATTGCCAACTTAAAAGCGCTGGGCACGGCGGTGGCGCTCGATGATTTCGGCACCGGTTACTCCAGCATCGGCTACCTGCGGCGCTTTAATTTCGACACCATCAAAATTGATAAATCGCTAGCCGGATTAGTGGATAACGATGAGCAGGCGTCAGCATTAGTAAGCGGCACAATCCGCATTGCCAGCGCGCTGGGGATGCAGGTCGTAGCGGAAGGGGTGGAAAACGAAACGCAAATGGCGCTGCTGCGTGATGCGGGCTGCGATCAGTTGCAGGGATTCTACTTTAGCGCACCGATGCCGCTGGAGAGGCTGCTACAACAGCATCACCAGCGGCAGGAGTGAGTTACTGCACCGTATCGCTGGCCAGCGCGTCCAGCTTGTCACGAAAACCGGTCACCGCAATCGCGCGGTTATCAGCGCGCCAGCGATCTTTTGCCGCCGGGGCTGAGCTTTGCACGGCGATCAACTGCCAGCCCTCATCGGTTTTTAACATCAGCGGTGAGCCGCTATCGCCCGGCAGCGTATCGCACTGATGCGACAGCACGCTGCTCTGCGCCCAGCCTGTCACAATACAATCCTGGTGGCTGAAGAGATTATCCAGATGATCTTGCGGATAACCCGCCTGCGTCACTTTGCGGTTGGCCGCCTTCAGCGCGGCGGTAAGCGCCTCTTTATCGCCGCTAAACAGCGGCAGGGGCGTAATGCCGGAGGGCGGATAGCGTAAAACAATCAGCCCAAAATCCCATGAGGCAGCCGAGGAGGGGACAATCCACCCTTCGCCGTCGGCCTTCAGTCGTCGACCCAACGAGGCATCAACGCGCCCTTCAATACCGTGGATCTCATAGCGCCAGATCCCTTTTTGCGACACAAACCGTAGCGCTATCGCTTTATCAACTTTGCCGCGCGGCGGCGTCAGCAGACAGTGTCCGGCGGTTAAGGCGAGATGCGGGGAGATAAGCGTGGCGGTGCAGAGATTGCCGCTGGCGGTCTCGAGCTGACCTATCGCATCCCACGGTGCGGTGGTCGGTGACGCGACGCGGACACGATCGTCATGCCCAAAAAAGAGGGTTTTTATATCCCTGGCGCTAACCGCGTCCTCATCGCCATCATCAGCATGTCCAACAGCGGAAAACAAAAGCAGCGGTCCCAGCAACAGCACAACGGTTCTTCGCATAGTACTCTCAGGTGGGGAAATTATGATTATTAAGGTCGAGCCATGAGTAATAAATATAGACGGGACGCATAGAAAGCGGGAGTAAAATCAGCGTGCTACATCAATAAAGATAGAAACGGAGGGCGATAAGCGCGCAGAGAATTAACATCATCAGGATAACTTCAAAACGATAACGTCGCAGCATGCTCAGGCCTCCAGAGAAAAACGGCGCTTCACCCGAAGGGCTCAGCGCCGCGTTTTAGCACGGCGCTCATAGTGAGCGCCGGTTACAGACACGTGGCTTATGCAGCCGGCTGTGCAGCCGGTTTAGCAGCAGTGTGTTTTACGTGTTTGTGGTGTTTTTTAGCAGCCTGGGCTTTCTGCTCTACAGCCGGTTTAGCGGCTGCTTTTTTGTGGTGCTTTTTAGCAGCCTGGGCTTTCTGCTCAGCAGCCGGTTTAGCGGCAGCTTTTTTGTGTTGTTTTTTAGCAGCCTGAGCTTTCTGCTCAGCGGCTTTTTTGTGTTTCTTGTGGTGAACTTTCTTCGCCGGAGCAGCTTTGGTGTCAGCAGCAGCCGGAGCAGCGGTAGTGGTAGTCGGCGCAGCAGCCGGCGCCTGAGAGGTGGCAGCGGTGTCAGCAGCGAAAGCAGCAGAAGACAGACCCATTGCAGCGGCAACAACCAGAGCTAATACTTTTTTCATTCCGATATCCTCGAATTAGTTTCTTCATTCAACCCCACTGCGGGGCCGTTGAAAGAACTATATCCCTGTTATCGAAGCGTTTCCGTGAGTGATTGGTATCGGCGTGTAACGGAATGTACAGAGAGGGAAAACGCGCCGGAAAGCGGCTCCGGCGCGCGGTGATCAGAGGTAACGGCGGGTAAGATGCTGGCGGAAATAGTCCGCATTCAGCGGCTCGCCGGTGGCGTTGGCAATCAGCTGTGCGGTGCTAAAGCGGCTACCGTGCTGCCAGATGTTCTGGCGCAGCCACTCAAACAGCGCGCTGAAATCACCGGCGGCGATGGCGTCATCCAGACCCGGCAGCGCACGGCGCGCGGCGTGGAACAGCTGTGCGGCGTACATCGCGCCCAGCGTATAAGAGGGGAAGTAACCAAAGCCGCCGTCGGTCCAGTGAATATCCTGCATACAGCCGTTGCGGTAGTTGCCTTCGGTCGAGAGTCCAAGCCAGGCCTGCATCTTCTCATTCCACAGTGCCGGAATATCGTCGACCTCAATCTCACCGTCGATCAGCGCCCGCTCGATCTCATAGCGCAGAATAACGTGTGCCGGATAACTTACCTCGTCGGCGTCGACGCGAATATAGCCCGGCTTCACGCGCTGGTTCCAGGCGATAAAGTTGTGCTCTTCAAAGGCAGGCTGCATACCAAAGCGCTCAATAATCGCGGGCTGCAGACGGCGCAGGAAGGCTTCGCTGCGGCCAAGCTGCATCTCAAAGAAGAGGCTCTGTGACTCGTGGATCGCCGTGGAGCGCGCCAGCGCAATCGGCTGACCCGGCCAGCTACGCGGCAGGTTCTGCTCATAGCGGGCGTGACCGGTTTCATGCACCACGCCGAACAGGGCGCTCAGCAACTCATTTTCGTCGTAACGGGTGGTAATGCGCACATCTTCCGGCACGCCGCCGCAGAAGGGGTGGGCGCTGACATCAAGGCGTCCGCCGTTAAAGTCGAAACCGAGCGTCTTCATCGCCTGCAAACCCAGTTCGCGCTGATCGGCAATCGGGAACGGCCCTTGTGGCGCAATAAGCGTCTGCTGCGCCTGCTTCTCTACCGCCTTTTTCAGCAGATCCGGCAGCCAGCTTTTGACCTCGCCAAACAGCTCATCAAGGCGGGCGCTGGTCATATCCGGCTCGAACTTATCCAGCAGGGCATCATAGGGTGAGCAGCCTTTCGCCGCCGCGCGCAGCTTCGCCTCTTCGCGGGTGAGTTTCACCACCTCTTTCAGGTTGGCGGAGAAGCCCGCCCAGTCATTGGCCGGGCGCTGGGTACGCCAGGCGTGTTCGCATTTACTGCCCGCCAGCGACAGGGCTTCCACCAGCGCTTCCGGCAGCAGTGCTGCTTCATCGTAGTGGCGCTGCATTTCGCGCAGGTTAGCCTGCTCAACATCGTTGAGATCTTCCTGACCGGCGCTGGCAAGCCACTGGCCGACCTGCGGGTTGGTTAAAATCTGGTGGCGCAGCACGCTCAGCTCGGCCAGCGCTTCACCGCGCGCGGCGCTGCCGCCCGGCGGCATCATGGCGAACATATCCCAGCCGGCAACGGCGGCAAGGTGTGAGAAACGTGACAGGCGAAGAAAGGTACGGGTGAGTTGTTGGTAGTTTTGCTTATCCATAATGCCTCTGATTTTTTTGCATTTTCTTAACCTGAACACCTAAAAATAGTAGGTCTGCGGCTAATGTTAAAATCTGTACCATAATAGAGAACACATTCATTTAACCAATAAACGCATAACACAGCAAAAAACCATGAATCCTTTCATTTGGGTGATCTGCAGTTTAATGGCGCTTGACGCTGTGCGGGAGTTGATGGGCGCAAGCTCCGTCTTCGCGCTTTTCTAGCTCTTTTCCGCACTACATCGCAATAAAAAAAGCCCCGCTTGCGCAGGGCTGCCTTCCTTTATACGCGCTAGTGCAGACGCGCGTGTAGCCGTGTGCCGACCAGCAGGGCCAGCACCAGCATCGCCGCGATAAACCCGCCGACGCCGTTCCAGCCATAGCTGTGCCAGAAGACGCCGCCCAGGGTTCCTGCCACGCTCGAGCCAAGATAGTAGCTGAAGAGATAGAGCGACGAGGCCTGGCCTCTGGCGCGCTTAGCGCGCGGGCCAATCCAGCTGCTGGCGACGGAGTGTGCGGCAAAAAAACCGCTGGTGAAAAGCAGCATGCCGATAAAGATCGCCCACAGCGACGAAAAGAGCGTCAGCAGTAAACCGAGCAGCATAATCGCGGTAAAGGCGATCATCACCGGGCCGCGGCCATATTTGCTGGTCATCGCGCCCGCTTTTGGCGAACTCCAGGTGCCGGTCAGATAAGCCACCGACAGCAGGCCAACCACCGCCTGGCTCAGCATCCACGGGGATTGCATCAGGCGATAGCCAATATAGTTAAACAGCGTGACAAACGACCCCATCAGCAAAAAGCCTTCGAGAAAAAGCAGCGGCAGGCCGCGATCGCGCCAGTGCAGACGGAAGTTAATCAGCAGCGTTTTTGGCCGCAGCGAAGAGGGGCGAAAGTGGCGCGAGGGGGGCAAAATCTTCCAGAACATCAGCGCCGAAGCCAGCGCAAAGCAGCCAATCACCGCCACCGCCACCCGCCAGTTAAAGAAGTCGGTAAAAACGCCGCTTAGCAGACGGCCACTCATGCCGCCGATGGAGTTGCCGCTGATATAAAGCCCCATTGAGAAGGCGACAAAACTGGGGTGGATCTCTTCACTCAGGTAGGTCATGCCGACCGCTGCCACGCCGCTGAGGGAGAGCCCCATCAGCGCGCGCATCACCAGAATGCCGTGCCAGCTGGTCATCATCGTTGAGAGCAGCGTGCAGCACGACGCCAGAAGCAGCGCGGTAACCATCACATTTTTGCGTCCAATGGCATCCGATAACGGCCCGGTAAATAGCAGGCCAATCGCCAGCATGGCGGTGGAAATGGAGAGAGAAATACTGCTGCTGGCGGGCGAAACACCGAACTCATGGGAGAGCACCGGCAAGATAGGCTGAACGCAGTAGAGCAGGGCGAAGGTCGCAAGCCCGGCGGAGAAGAGCGCCAGCGTGACGCGCATAAATTGGGGAGTTCCCCGTTTAATAAACTGCCCCGGCAGGGCGGCGGGTTTTTCGTTAACGATGTGTGTCGGTTCGCTATCAACCGTTGTTGTACGACTCACTTGGGATCCTTACCTTTTTGACCCGTCATTACGGGGACGGGCTTACCACGGCGTAAGGGTATGAAAGCGGCAATATTCTGTCTAATATATTAATTATCTCAACTAGGTCGTTATACATATCAATGAATATCGAATTGCGCCATCTGCGCTACTTTATCGCCGTGGCGGAAGAGCTCCATTTTGGTCATGCCGCCGCGCGGCTGAACATTTCGCAGCCGCCCCTGAGCCAGCAAATTCAGATCCTCGAACAGCAGGTCGGCGCGCGGCTGCTGGCCCGCACAAATCGTAGCGTCTCATTGACCCCCGCCGGACGCCAGTTTCTGGCCGATAGCCGTCAAATCTTAAACCAGGTGGATGAGGCCGCCGCCCGTGCGCTGCGTTTGCACCAGGGCGAAACGGGGGAGTTACGGATTGGCTTTACCTCCTCCGCGCCCTTTATCAAAGCGGTCTCAGATACCCTCTCTTCCTTTCGCCAGCGCTACCCGGATGTCCATATCCAGACGCGGGAGATCAATACCCGCGAACAGATAGCCCCACTGAATGAAGGAACGCTGGATCTCGGTCTGATGCGCAACACCCCGCTGCCGGAGACGCTGGCGTGGGAGGTGATCCTGCGCGAACCGCTGCTGGCGATGATCCCGCGTAACCATCCGCTGGCAACACGTACGGCAGTCTCGCTGCACGAACTGGCGCAGGAGCCGTTTGTCTTTTTCGATCCCCATGTCGGCACTGGTCTGTATGACGATATCCTCAGCCTGATGCGACGCTACCAGTTGACGCCGCGCATCGCGCAGGAAGTGGGCGAGGCGATGACCATTATCGGCCTGGTTGCGGCGGGGCTTGGCGTTTCGATTTTGCCCGCCTCGTTTCACCGCGTTCAGCTCAGCGAGATGTGCTGGATACCGATAATTGAGGAGGATGCCGTTTCGGAGATGTGGCTGGTGTGGTCAAAACACCAGGAGCAGGGGGCGGCGGCGGCGCGTTTCAAACAGCAGCTCCTTGACGCGGCAAACGGCTGAATTTCACCCATAACGGCGGGCAAAATGTGCGTTAAATCACAAGCATGGGTAAATATTTGACGACAGCCATTAAGTGTTTCACCATAGCCGAATGTTTATTTCGAAGCGCGAAAATAAGGGAGTATGAGGTGGTCGCTGATAGCCAGCCGGGGCATATTGATCAAATAAAGCAGACCAATGCGGGCGCAGTCTATCGCCTCATCGACCAGCTTGGCCCGGTCTCGCGTATCGACCTCTCCCGTCTGGCGCAACTGGCTCCGGCAAGCATCACCAAAATCGTACGCGAGATGCTGGAAGCCCACCTGGTGCAGGAGACGGAGATCCAGGAGCCGGGCAGCCGTGGGCGTCCGGCGGTCGGGCTGGTGGTGGAGACTGAAGCCTGGCACTACCTCTCGCTGCGAATTAGCCGCGGCGAAATTTTCCTCTCCCTGCGCGATTTAAGCAGCAAGCTGGTGGTCGAGGATCGTCTCGATCTTCCCTTAACCGCCGCCGAACCCTTGCTCACTCGCATCATTACCCAAATCGATCAGTTTTTTATCCGCCATCAGCATAAGCTGGAGCGGCTGACGGCAATCGCCATCACGCTACCGGGCATTATTGATACGGAAAATGGCGTTATCCACCGCATGCCTTTTTATGAGGATGTGAAGGAGATGCCGCTCGGCGAAGCGCTGGAGGCGCACACCGGCGTGCCGGTCTATGTGCAGCATGACATCAGCGCCTGGACGATGGCGGAAGCGCTGTTTGGCGCATCGCGCGGCGCACGGGATGTGATTCAGGTGGTGATCGACCATAACGTCGGTGCCGGGGTGATCACCGATGGACGCCTGCTCCATGCGGGCAGCAGCAGCCTGGTGGAGATTGGACATACGCAAGTCGACCCTTACGGCAAGCGCTGCTACTGCGGCAACCACGGCTGCCTGGAGACCATCGCCAGCGTGGAGAGCGTGCTGGAGCTGGCGCAGCTGCGCATGAGCCAGTCGATGAGTTCGATGCTGCACCAGCAACCCCTGACGGTGGAGTGGCTGTGCCAGGCGGCGCTGAAGGGCGATTTGCTGGCAAAAGATATCATCAGCGGCGTCGGGGCGAATGTCGGGCGCATTCTCGCCATCATGGTCAATTTGTTCAACCCGCAAAAAATATTGATTGGCTCTCCACTGAGCCTTGCGGCAGATGTGCTGTTTCCCACCATTGCCGACTGCATTCGCCAGCAGGCGCTACCCGCATATAGCCAACATATCTCCGTTGAGAGTACGCAGTTCACTAATCAGGGCACTATGGCGGGTGCCGCGCTGGTAAAAGACGCGATGTATAACGGATCGCTGCTGATTCGTTTGTTACAGGGGTAACATTTTTACCCAGTCGCGATAAAAATTGCGCTATCTCAAATTGAGCCTCCACCACTTCCCGTAGACTTTCTGCTCTGAATTATATTTCCGGATTATATTTTCGTTGCTTAACGGTGGAGTTACTTATGCTTAAGCGTTTCTTTGTTACGGGTACAGACACTTCTGTCGGGAAGACAGTGGCGTCCCGCGCGCTGCTCCAGGCGCTGGCTGCCAGCGGCAAAACGGTGGCAGGTTATAAGCCTGTTGCAAAAGGAAGTCAGGCAACGCCGGAAGGGCTGCGTAATAAAGACGCGCTGGTGCTGCAAAGTGTCTCCTCCCTCGAACTGCCTTACAGTGCCATCAACCCGATCGCGCTGAGTGAGGAGGAGAGCAGCGTAGCGCACAGCTGTCCCATCAACTACACCCTGCTGTCGAACGGCCTGGCCGATTTGTGTAAGCAGGTCGATCACGTTGTTGTCGAAGGCACCGGCGGCTGGCGCAGCCTGATGAACGATCTGCGTCCGCTCTCCGAGTGGGTGGTACAGGAGCAGATGGCGGTGGTGATGGTGGTGGGGATTCAGGAAGGGTGTCTCAACCATGCCCTACTCACCGCTCAGGCGATCGCCAGCGATGGCCTGCCGCTGATCGGCTGGGTAGCAAACCGCATCAACCCAGGCCTTGCGCATTATGCCGAGATCATCAACGTGCTCAGCAAAAAACTGCCCGCACCACTGGTGGGTGAGCTGCCCTATCTCCCCCGCCCGGAACAGCGCGATCTCGCCCACTATATCAATCTGCAAATGGCCACCGGCATGCTGGTCGCTGACCGCGTGCTCGCCTGAGCCGCTTTTCTGAATCTTTTGCCGGATAGCGCTGATGCCTGTCCGGCCTGGCGCATTCCGACTAGCGCACTACGCCTGTTTACACTGCATATTTTTGAATGAAATATCTGAAAGGGAAGTTAGAGATTTCCGGCGAGGGCTACGCTTAATTGAAAAATGTCCCCGGAGATAAAGGCTATGTATGCATATGCAAAAGAGAAAACTAAGCCCCCAATTTCCTCACATACTGCCGCGCCTTCAGAGGATGAAATCCTTGAACAGTTGAGAATGAGTAATTTCCCTAAGGATGACCTCAAAAACATCCTCGATAAAATCAAACAACTCAACCCTAAATTAAAACAGCCTCATCTGCTGGTCGGTAAATATCGCTCAGGTGCGACTGCGGGGGCCAATAGTAACGCAAGCGCTGCTCCATCCAGGAGTGTCAAACCAGCGCCTGCTGCTGCATCTGAAAAATTCCCTGCCGACATAGTGGATGGGGCACTCTATTTATATGCAACAAACCGGGGGGCGCTATATATAAACTCACTTATCAGAAAGGAAAAAGGTCAGCAGATTGAGGTGCCTGATGCTACCACGGTGGCTCGGGATGCCAGAAAACAGTTTGAAGTCGGCGAAAATCCAGCCCCCTTCGCGCCAGGGATAGATATAAAAAGAGTCATAAAAACATTGAGCAAAAAAGGGAATGCAATTGCAATCATGAATCAGGCTGCGGAAGAGGCGAGATCTTCGGGCATGGATTCCTATTTTAGGGGAACAAAACACAGACCTGTTCTTGATGCCATCGAACCTGGAATGTTAGTCAGCGCCAATTTCCTCATGTCGGTCACCCACGATAAAAATATGGCAGAGCGGTTTGCTTCCGGTAAATATAATACTTCTTCAGATAGTGATGAACTGGGTGTGATATACGACATCATAGGCAATCCAAAAGAGTTTAAATATGGTGACGTTGCCGAGCAGGAGAGTATTTTTCCGGTAGGAGCCAAGTTTAAATATATGGGGCGGAGCGGAACCACCTATCGTTTTGTTGAGCAATCACCTGCGGAAGTAAAAAAATATAAAGGTGATATTTACAGGTTGTACAGATAACGATCCTGGCGGCTGTTCATCGCGGTGCTTCGGTAAATCAAAGCCCTGGAGAGAAACTGATGTATACCTATGCAAAAGAGAAAGCCAGAGCGCAGCCGTCCGCTTCGTCTCATGAACAGGGTGACAATGCGATGACGGAGCGGGAGCGTATTGCAATACAGGCGCAGCGGGTTTGGCTCCCGCGAACGTTGCGAACCTACCAACAGGCATTTCATGAAATCTACAAGATTTATGGGGAAACGGTCTATAACGAAATCTGGAATGCGCTTAGTGATAGTATCCCATTGAACAGCGATCGAAATCTTACCGCTGAGCATATGGCGGCGATCGCTGATTTTATCGCCATGAGAGATTTGATTAACAGTAAAATACATACGCTTACCACGCCAAATAATCTGCCTGTTGATGTAGGTGAAATAAGACGCTATTTGCATAAAATCCCGTCGAATGTATTACAAAAAGCGTTTTCGTTGGGTCAGGTTCTCACCGCAACAAATGAAAATATTACTAACCATCCTCGGATGACGAAATATAAAGATTTCAGTCCGAGAGGGTGGCCTGCCGGACAGACGTTGCAATCAGTCAGTGGTATGGGGGCGCCAGGAAAAGTCGCGCTTCCGGGAACACATCCAGACGAAACCATCATCTCTTTAAGTAAAAAAGAAGGTGGCGGATGGTCTTTGGCTGGTGGGCACAGTTCAACGAACCTGGTATTACACGAATATGGTCACGCAATTGATCGTAGCTTTGGCGAAAAAGCGTTAATGGGGCCAAAGGGCACGGGCGAGGCGGGCGATTATTTAAGCAGACGACCCAGTTTTATTTCTGCCTGGGAAAAAGATCTGGGCAACACATCGCCGGAATCATTTGATAACTACTACTGGCAGGGCGGCACCAGCGGCGGGGCGGAAGAGGCTTTTGCCGAAGGGTTCAGTGATTTGTACGGGAAAACAGAGCAGCGGAATTGGCCAAATATTAAAGCTTATCTTGCGCGCAAAATGAAATCGGTGACCTGAAGGCGCTAACTGCAGCTTATCCGGCCTGCGGTTAGCGCCATTTGGCAAATATCCTTAACTCTCGCTGTGGATCGCCAGCGCCCGGCGCGTTTTCCCGGAGCTTAAATACTCGGCGATGTAGTCCTGTGAAATCTCGCCGTTATAGCGACCCTCTTCATCGACGATTGGCATCCAACTGGTGTTGCTCTCATAGAGCCTTGAAAGCACCACGCGCAGGTTATCCTCAGCTTTACCGGTGATGCGGAACGGATGCAGCAGGGCAGCGCAGTCGCGGGCATCATGGCGCGCTTCGCGGCGTTTAACGAAGCCGAGCGGCTTACCGGCACCGTCGACCACCGTTACGGCACGCATATCGTTATCATCCATAATGGCAAACGCCTCAGCAGCGGGGGTCGATTCGCGCACGGTAATGGTCGGTTGCTGATCGGTCACGTCCCCGGCAGAAACCAGCAGCAGGCGCTTAAGCGTCCGGTCCTGGCCGACAAACGATCCGACAAACTCATTCGCCGGTTTTGCCAGCAGCTCATCGGGGCTGGCGCACTGCACGATGCGTCCCTGACGGAACACCGCAATGCGGTCGCCGAGCTTTAATGCTTCGTCGATATCGTGGCTGACCAGCAGCACCGTCTTTTTCAGCGCGCGCTGCATTTCAAGGAACTGGTTCTGGATCACTTCGCGGTTGATCGGGTCGACCGCGCCGAAGGGTTCATCCATCAGCAACACCGGTGGATCGGCCGCCAGCGCGCGGATCACGCCGATACGCTGCTGCTGGCCCCCGGACATCTCGCGCGGGTAGCGGTGCAGAAACTTTTTCGCATCGAGCGCCACCATCTCCATCAGCTCTTCCGCACGGCTTTTGCAGCGCGCTTTATCCCAGCCCAGCATGCGCGGCACCACGGTAATATTCTCTTCGATGGTCATATTGGGAAACAGGCCGATCTGCTGGATCACATAGCCGATATTGCGCCGCAGAGTAACCGTATCCATCCCGCTAGTGTCTTCACCATTAATCAGGATCTTGCCACTGCTTGGCGTAATCAGGCGGTTAATCATCTTCAGCGTAGTGGTTTTGCCGCAGCCGGAAGGGCCGAGCAGCACGCACATTTCACCTTCCGGTACCATCAGGTTGACATTGTCGACGGCATTCACACTCTGGCCGTTCTTTTGCGTAAATTGTTTGGTCAGATTTTCCAGTTTAATCATTATCGAATCCCCTTCGGCGTCAGCACGATTTGTAAGCGGTGCAGTAACCAGTCGAGCACAATCGCCAGCACACAGATCATCACCGCGCCGGCAATCAGCATGCGGATATCACTCCCGCCGATGCCGTTCAGCAACAGCAGTCCCAGCCCGCCCGCACCAATCACGGCGGCGATAGCCATTACGCCAATATTCATCACCACAGCGGTACGGATCCCGCCGAAAATCACCGGCAGCGCCATCGGGATCTCCACCCAGCGCAGGCGCTGCCAGAAGGTCATGCCAATCCCGCGGCCCGCTTCACGCAGCCCCGGCGGCAGGCTGTCGAGGGCGGTGTGGGTGTTGCGCACAATCGGCAGCAGCGAGTAGAGAAACACCGCAGTAATGGCCGGTAGCGCGCCAATCCCCTGGCCGACCAGAGAAAAGAGCGGGATCATCAGCCCAAACAGGGCAATTGATGGGATGGTCAGCACCAGCGTCGCCAGGCCAAGCACCGGCGTTGCCAGCCATTTGTGGCGCACAATCAAAACCCCCAGCGGTACGCCAATGAGTATCGCCATGCCCACCGCCAGCAGCACCAGCCAGAGATGCTGGAAGGTGAGGCTCGCCAGGTAGCCAGCGTTGTCCATCATGTAGTGAATCGTGTCCATAGGCTCTCCTTACAGCAACCCTTTCTCGCGCAGGAAGTCGCGGGCGACCTGCTGCGGCGTCTGGTGATCGATATCGACTTTCGCGTTGAGGGAGATAATCACCTCGTTGTTCAGCAGCCCGGAGAGGGTATTGAGCGCATCCGCTAAGCCCGGATTGGCCTCAAGGGTGTCTTTACGCACCACCGGCGTGACCGCATAGCTCGGGAAGAAGCCTTTATCATCCTCCAGCGTTTTCAGATCGAAGCCTTTCAGGCGGCCATCGGTGGTGTAGACCAGACCGGCATCGACAAAGCCGTCGCGGATGGCGTTATAGACCAGACCGGGATCCATCTGGCGGATTTGCGGGCGATCCAGCTCCATGCCATACGCCTGCTGCAACGGTTTCATGCCGTCGCTGCGCCCGGCAAACTCCAGATCGAGGCCCAGCAGCCAGTTCTTTTTCGGGTTGGTTTTACGGATCTCTTCAATCTTCGCCACCATTTGCGACATGGTGGTGATGTGCTCAGCCTCGGCGCGTTTACGCTGCATGGCGAAAGCATAGGTGTTGTTCATGTTGGCCGGGTTAAGCCACACACCAGACCGTGTTTCGCATCGAGGCGTTTGACGGTGTCGTAGGTCTCCTGTGCCGACATGCGTTTGTTGATGTGGTTAAAAATAATCAGCGAGGTGCCGGTATACTCCCAGGTCATATCGACCTGCTTGTTGATCATCGCGTTACGGGAAATCACCGTCGCGATATTGGTCTGCGGCTGCACCTGGAAGCCTTTTTTCTGCAAATACTGCACGGTCAGGGCCGACAAAATATGCTGCTCGGTAAAGCTTTTAGTCGCCACAATCAGCGGTGCCGCATGGGCGCTGGCGGTAATTAGCGCCGTTGCTGCCAGCCAGCCCAGCGTATGAAAAAGTCGTTTCATCACACTTCCTCTTATTGTTATCACGCCGTGTGCGGGCTAAGAAGACGGCCCAGCGCCGCCAGCAGGGTATCGAGGATCAGGGCGAACAGCGCCGTGGCGGCTGCGCCTAAAATCAGCGTCGGGAAATCATTGAGATAGATGCCGGGGAAGATCAGTTCGCCATAGCTGCTGGCGCCAATCAGAAACGCCAGCGGCGCGGTACCGACGTTAATCGCTGTCGCAATTCTCACCCCGGAGAGGATCACCGGCAGGGCATTCGGTAGCTCCACCTGGCGTAAGCGCTGCCATTTGGTCATGCCAATCCCATTCGCCGCTTCAATTAACGAGGCGGGCACCGAGCAGAGCCCGGCATAGGTATTGCGCACAATCGGCAGCAGCGAGGCGAGGAACAGCGCGATGATCGCCGGGATATCGCCAATGCCAATCACCACCATCGCCAGAGCCAGCACCGCCAGCGGCGGCAGCGTGTTACCAACGTTGAAAATCTGCATTACATATTCGGCAACCCCACGTGCGGCGGGGCGGCTAAGGGCGATACCGCTGGGAATACCGACCAGCAGGGCAAAAAACATTGAGCTGAACACCAGAATCAGGTGCTGTTGCCCGAGATAAATCAAATCCACCTGGCGGGCTTTTATCGTCTCCAGCCCGACACCCCAGGTAATCAGCGCCAGTATGGCGACAATCCCGGCGATAAACAGCAGCGCGCGGGTAAGCATGGAAGTCTGCATGGCAGTGTCTCTCCCTGTTTGCATGCGTTATAGCAACGGCAGGTTGCGTGTTGTTATGCCATGTTCGGCAGGGTGCTTTGAGCTATAGCAAGCGTGCGGGGATGCTTCCAGTTCTGAAGCCGCTTTTTAAAACCCAGCGGCAATCGGCTTTTTCACAGTAAGCCTTACTGCGTACAGGCTGATCGGAATATTAAAGAATTGTCTTAAAAGCGAAGCGGCAGGAGTGACGTTGTCACATATGGTTGCCGGGATAAACTATCCCGGCATGTGAAAGAGAGGGTGTTAACGAAAAAGCGGCTTCTGCGCCACAGGCATTAACAGGTTCGCTTGCCACTCTGCCAAAGTTAGCTGTGCCAGCCGGGCGAGCGCCTGCCAGAAAGGGTGCTGCGCCTGCTCCTCCAGCACGGCAAGAAAGCGGCCCGACCACGGCAGCAGATGCCACGCCAGAAGCTCATCGCAGGCCTGCGTCTTTCCCTGCTCCGCCAGCCAGGCCGCCAGCATCAGCAGGGTGCCGATATGATCCTCCGGCTCGTTTTGCTGCATCTCGAAAGCAATATTGTTGTCGCGCAGCCACTGGCGCAGCGCCAGCGTTGAGTCGCCAAACAGCACGCACTCTTTATCCAGCCATACCGATCCCCACGGCGGTGCTGGCAGCGCCCACGGGCCGATAAACAGCCGCTGCCAGGCGTCGGTTAACGGCTCTTCACCATTGGCTGAAAATTGTTCAGCCAGCGGAAGCAGCAGGCTTTGTGCCAGCGGCCATGACGCCATCCACGCATTGTGCGTAAAGGCGCTGACCAGCGGCGCAGCAGGTTCGCTCTCCGGCGGATAGTAAAAGAGGGCGCCGAGCACGCGGGCGGTGAAAATAAACGATTCACGGTTTTCAACTGTCATGGTATTTCCCGAAAAAGTGCCGAAGGCCGGATAAGCGCTAATCGCTATCCGGCCCTGCAATCAATCACCCGGCAACGGCGACGCCAACGGTCATATGCAGCCCGTAAAAGAGGCCGCGGCCAATCAGCTCCCCGGCAACCACCAGCGCAAACCCAACCAACAAGCTACTGACGCGCGGCTGTCTGCGCAGCACCAGCGGGCAGATCCAGCAGCCCAGCCCCAGCGCTAAAAGCAGCAGTCGCAGCGCCTGGAGCAAGCCATAATCGGGGATCAGCGCGGTCGCCTGCTGCACGGAAGAGTGAATCTCGCCAAGCTGCATGCTCTGCATCATCACCACCGCTGCGCTTGCCAGCAGCGCGATCGCGCTTATCGCCGCAAAACGGGAGGCCGGAAAGCGCATGCCGACCAGACGCAGCAGCAGTGCTGCGAGCAGCGGGCCACCAATCAGCATGGTGAGGAAGAAGCTGGCAGTGGTGTAGCCGTTATGCCAGGTCGGCACGGTCTCAATCTGATAGACCCGCGTCATCGCCCAGACAAACAGCACGCCAGAGACCATACCGATCAGCAGCCATATGCGCCCGAGGCCAGCAGGCATTTTTCCCAGCCAGTTCAGCAGCCACCAGATGCCGCCGATGGCAAAAAAGAGCGAGCCGGCGGCAATCTCATTACTCAACGCAGAGTCACCAATGCGGTTAAGGGAGTTAAAGGCGCGCAGCGGAGAGCCGAGGTGCATCATTGAGGCGACAAAGCCGATGCCCATCAGCAGCCAGAGGAAAAACTGGCTGCGCACAATATGCAACTGACCGCGGCGATCGCCCTCATTAGCCATCCATACCAGGCCGGTGCCAATGACACCGCCCACGACACACTGACCAAGCACCGTAAACAATACCAGCGGCCATTCATGCCATCCGTTTCCCATTTCATACCTCCTGTGGATTAGCCAGATAGCCGCTTGTGTCCCCGGCCGGACGGCTGTTGGCGTTGGGTTTGATGACAATATTCGGGCGGGTAAAGTGCGCCGCCGGAATGGGCGCGACCGCCGCCAGCGTGCCGTGCTTTTTACGCAGCGTTTCAATCGGACCAAAATCGAGGGCGCGCAGCGGGCAGGACTCGACGCAGACAGGCTTTTTGTCCTCGGCCACGCGCTCGTGGCAACCGTCGCACTTGGTCATATGGCCTTTTGCCGCATTGTATTGCGGCGCGCCGTACGGACAGGCCATATGGCAGTAGCGACAGCCGATACAGACCTCTTCGTCGACCACCACAAAGCCATCTTCGCGTTTATGCATCGCGCCGCTGGGGCAGACTTTGGTGCAGGCCGGATCCTCACAATGGTTACAGGAGAGGGAGAGATAGTAGGCAAAGACGTTTTGCTGCCAGACGCCGTTATCCTCCTGCCAGTTGCCGCCCGCGTACTCGTAGACGCGGCGGAAACTGACGTCCGGGGTTAAATCTTTGTAATCTTTACAGGCCAGTTCGCAGGTTTTACAACCGGTGCAGCGGGCGGAATCAATAAAAAATCCATACTGGGTGCTCATCGGCTACTCCTTAAACCTTTTGAATGTCGACCAGATTGGTGTGCTGCGGGTTGCCTTTCGCCAGCGGCGAAGGGCGGTGCGTGGTCAGCGTATTGACGCAACCGCC
The DNA here is from genome assembly GCF_003864115.1 of Kosakonia sp. CCTCC M2018092. NCBI lineage: Bacteria > Pseudomonadati > Pseudomonadota > Gammaproteobacteria > Enterobacterales > Enterobacteriaceae > Kosakonia > Kosakonia sp. CCTCC M2018092. The sequence goes on along the minus strand of NZ_CP034225.1, from coordinate 2,558,532 downwards.
GTGATCGACGCGATCCCCCGCCATATCCGCCTGGTGCCACGCACCCTGACCCATGGCGCTGACGCCCGGCATAATGCGCGGCGTCACTTTCGCCGCAATCCGCACTTCGCCACGGTCGTTAAAGACCCGGACAAGATCGCCGTTCTTAATCCCGCGCCGTTCGGCATCAAGCGGGTTGATCCACACCTCCTGGCGGCAGGCCTCTTTCAGCACATCAATGTTGCCGTAGCTGGAGTGGGTACGCGCTTTGTAGTGAAAACCGAACAGTTGCAGCGGGAAGGTGGCGCGCGCCGGATCGTCCCAGCCCTCAAAAGTGGAGGCATAGACCGGTAGCGGGCTTATCACTTCATCGTTTTGCAGCTCCCAGCGGCTTGCGATCTCCGCCAGCTTGCTGGAGTAGATCTCGATTTTGCCCGACGGCGTTTTCAGCGGGTTGGCCTGCGGGTCGTCACGGAATTTTTTATAGGCCACAAAGTGACCGTTCGGATCTTTACGCTTGTAGATACCCATCGCTTTCAACGCCTCGTAGGAGGGGAGCTGCGGATCTTTCGCGACCATTCTGGCGTAGAGGTATTTCAGCCACTCTTCCTGCGTGCGCCCTTCGGTAAAGCGCTGGTAGATATCCGGCCCGAGGCGGCGGGCGATCTCGCTGGTGATCCAGTAGATGCCTTTGCGCTCGAACTTCGGCGCGGTGATCGGTTGCAGGAAGATGAGATAGCCCATGTTGCCGGCGTAGTCGTTGGGGATAATATCCTCCTGCTCAACGGTCATCAGATCCGGCAGCAGGATGTCGGCGTACATCGCCGACGAGGTCATAAAGTTCTCAATCACCACGATCGTCTCGCACTTGCTCTCATCCTGTAGAACATCGTGGGTGTGATTGATGTCACCGTGCTGGTTGACGAGGGTGTTACCGGCATAGTTCCAGATAAACTTAATCGGCACATCGAGCTTCTCCTTACCGCGCACGCCGTCGCGCGTTGCCGTCATCTCCGGCCCGCGGGCGATGGCGTCGGTCCAGCTAAAGCAGGAGATGGCAGTCTTCACCGGGTTCTCCGGCATCGGCATCCGCTCAATGGTAATGGTGTAGGTCGACTCGCGCGCGCCGCTGTTGCCGCCATTAATGCCGACATTGCCGGTGAGGATTGGCAGCATGGCGATCGCACGGGCGGTCAGTTCGCCGTTGGCCTGGCGCTGCGGGCCCCAGCCCTGGCAGATATAGGCCGGTTTGGTGCTGCCAATCTCTCTGGCGAGCTTAATGATTTTGTCTGCCGGAATACCGGTTATACGCGACGCCCACTGCGGCGTTTTCGCTACGCCGTCATCGCCCTGGCCGAGAATATAGGCTTTGTAGTGGCCGTTTGCCGGTGCACCGGCGGGCAGGGTTTTCTCGTCGTAGCCGACGCAGTAGTTATCGAGGAAGGGCTGATCGACCAGGTTTTCGCTGATCAGCACCCAGGCCATGCCAGCAACCAATGCGGCGTCGGTGCCCGGGCGGATCGGCACCCACTCATCTTCGCGTCCGGCGGCGGTGTCGGTATAGCGCGGGTCAATCACCACCATTCGCGCATTGGAGCGTTCGCGCGCCTGCTCGAGAAAATAAGTAATGCCGCCGCCGCTCATGCGGGTCTCCGCCGGGTTGTTGCCGAACATCACCACCAGCTTGCTGTTTTCGATATCGGAGGTGCTGTTCCCTTCGTTGGAGCCGTAGGTGTAGGGCATCGCGCAGGCGATCTGCGCCGTGCTGTAGGTACCATATTGGTTAAGAAAACCGCCATACATCGCCATCAGGCGGGCGACGAGCGAAGCGGAAGGGGATGAGCGGGTAATGTTGCCGCCGACGATGCCGGAGGAGTAGTTGATATAGACCGCTTCGTTGCCATACTTTTCCACCACCCCTTTCAGGCGGGTGGCGATGGTATCGAGGGCTTCGTCCCAGCTGATGCGCTGAAATTTGCCTTCGCCGCGTTTGCCGACCCGTTTCATCGGGTAGTTGAGACGATCCGGGTGATTGATACGCCGCCGGATAGAGCGACCGCGCAGGCAGGCGCGCACCTGGTGGTTGCCATACTGGTCTTCGCCGGTGTTGTCGGTTTCGACCCAGTAGACCTCCTCATCGCGCACATGCAGACGCAGGGCGCAGCGGCTGCCGCAATTGACTGAGCAGGCTCCCCAGACCACTTTATCCGGCGCGGGTTGCATCGCCTGTTGCACCGCGGCAGCGGCGGAGCGCATACCAAACGGAAGAGAAAAACTGCTTGCTGCCAGCGCTAACGATCCAAGGGCGGTCGACTTTACCAGCGTTCGTCGGCTAATACCCCCGGCATATTCCGTCTTCGACATGACTCACTCCATTATTATTTTTTAAATAAAAACTTACCCGCGCAAATTAAAAGCAGGCTAATGATGGAGGTATGTTAATCATTAAGGAGTAGGGGAATGTTATGCACGATCAAATAGAGGGGAATCCCCCTGGAAATCAGGGGGATTAGATTTTACTGATTGCTGTTACTGTTTTCGTTCTGAGATGATGCGCCGCCATTACGGGCGTAGATAATTTTGTAAGTGTCGTTGGCGCAGTGGCCAACCACCTGGCCGCCCGCCTGTTCAGCTTGATCGTTTGGTACCACGGTCAATTCGAACCCGGACTCCGGGACGCCATTGTTAATAATTTTTTGCTGGATATCCGTTTTTACGCGTTCGCATGAATCCGGCGCGGCGAAAGCAGGAACAGAACCTACCAGCAGTGCTGCGCACAGCCAACGTGAATAGTGCATGCTTGTCTCCTTATTTATTGTGCGCTTTAAGCTTAGCACTTCTCTTTTCGACAAAAGGTAAATCTCTGAATCATCTTACCTGTATGTGAAATTCCGCAGATACCCGATAAGGAAGTCGTTAACTCATTACGCTATAGGGTAAATGTTTTGCTAATATAAGCGCCATTCTAAAGAAAACTGTGGTGAAACCTTTGAAAAAACAGTTATTACTCATCTCTCTGACCCTGATTTTGGCCGGATGTGATGAGGAAAAAGGCCCGGTCGCATTCACGCCGGAGATGGCAAGTTTTTCGAATGAATTCGATTTTGATCCTCTGCGCGGCGCGGTAAAAAACTTTAGTCAGACCCTGCTTAACGAGAAGGGCGAGGTGACGAAGCGCGTCAGCGGAACGCTGTCGAAAGAGGGCTGTTTCGATACGCTCGAACTTCACGATCTGGAGAATAATAGCGGCGTATCGCTGGTGCTGGATGCCAATTACTATATCGAAGCCGAAACGCAGGAGAAGCGACTGCGGCTACAGGGGAAATGCCAGCTGGCAGAATTCCCGTCGGCGGGCGTCACCTGGGACACCGACGATAACGGCTTTGTGGTGCGCGCATCGGGCAAAGATATGGAAGTGAAGTATCGCTATGATGACGAAGGTTACCCGCTCGGGAAATCGACCACTTCGAAAGATGTGCATCTCGATGTTGCTTCCACGCCAGCGAAAGATAAGCGCAAAAAGCTCGATTACGCTGCAGTGAGCACGCTTAATGATAAGCCGCTGAGTAAAGTGCAGCAGACCTGCGACTACGATAAGCATGATAATCCGCTGAGTTGTAGCCTGGAGATTGTTGATGAGAGCGTGACTCCGCAGGTGACACATAAATACAGCATCAAAAACACCATTGAGTATTATTGATGCTGTTAGCCCCCGCGCTTATTGCGCGGTGGGTTTTAACAGCGTACTACCGCTGGTTTTATGCTCTTGCAGATAGTGCTGCTGAAAAATACACATGCGGATGGTGTTGCGGTATTCGCCATTAATAAAGAACTCGTGAATTAATTCCCCCTCCACCTGAAAACCCAGTTTGCGGTAGATATGAATTGCTTTCTCATTCTCTTTATCAACGATGAGATAGAGCTTATAGAGGTTTAATACCGTAAAACCATAATCCATCGCCAGCTTAGCCGCTTTTGACGCCAGTCCTTTGCCCTGGAATTCCGGCGAGATAATGATTTGAAACTCCGCGCGGCGGTGCACATGGTTAATTTCAACCAGCTCCACCAAACCGGCATTGGTGCCATTACACTCGACGACAAAACGGCGCTCGCTCTGATCGTGAATGTGTTTGTCGTAAAGATCGGAGAGTTCAACGAAGGCTTCATAGGGCTCTTCGAACCAGTAGCGCATTACGCTGGCGTTGTTGTCGAGCTGGTGGACAAATCGAAGGTCTTCGCGCTCAAGCGGGCGAAGACGAACAGGATAGTCGTCACTCATAAAAATCCTTTCTCTGAGATGAAGGCGGGCGCAGCGCGCCCGACGAGATTACCGAATTTCACGCCCGGTGCGGCGATCCAGACAGCGCAGGGTATTGGGTTCCCAGTATGCATTCAGGTTGCTGCTTTTCTGGCAGTTATCGCGCGCATCAAAGGCGACATCATCTTTGTCCCACTCTTTCTCGACGCGTTTATTAACTTTGTGGCGCAGGCTGCGGGTGTCGTTCCACTGCTCTTTTTCCATCGCGGCGGATTGACGGGACAGCGCATTGTCGCCCGATTCAATCACCAGACGGTTGGTTTCAGCCAGTGCGGAAGTGGTGTACACAATGGCACCCAGCGTCAGCATTGCGGTCAGGCACAGGCGTTTGCTAAGTGTAGAAGTCATGGCAATGGTCCTTAAGTGAGGAAAAACGTCTCTATTCTAAGCGATCTCCGCCTGCCAGCATACCGGGGCGAAACCGACTGTAAGAGCATTATCAGGTAAGATGGTTCAACCTATTTTCAATAAACGACCTGACTATGCTGAAAACTACGCTGCTCTTTTTTGTCACCGCTCTGTGTGAAATTGTAGGCTGTTTCTTGCCCTGGCTGTGGCTAAAACGCGACGGCTCACCACTGCTACTTATTCCTGCCGCGATCGTACTGGCGCTTTTTGTCTGGCTGCTGACGCTCCACCCGGTCGCCAGCGGGCGCGTCTATGCTGCTTACGGCGGGGTTTACGTCTGCACCGCGCTTCTCTGGCTGCGCGTTGTCGAAGGGGTAAAACTGACCGTTTATGACTGGCTGGGCGCAGGGGTTGCTCTGTGCGGTATGTTGATCATCGTCGCAGGCTGGTCACGTAATTGAGAAGGTAAGTGTTAAAGTTCTGTGATCGAACGCGTAAATTTCGATCGTTATACTTGTATGGTAGTTGCCACATTCCGTAAGTTCCCTTACAACACATTCATTTGATGTAAGGGATTTCCGATGAAAATTGCACCTGTAAAACGCTACGCCAGCCTGGCGGAGTGCCAACGTTTCTCACCGCATCACTGCCCCGATAACGGCCTGATTACGCCGGGCGACGCCTCGCCTGGCGGCCGCCATCGCGGCTTCATCTCAACGCCTGACTCTTATCTTTGCCCAACGCTGAATGGCCTGTCCGGCTCTTTGTGGAACCGGTCATAAAGGATATCTCTATGAAAAGTGTGGTAATTGAACAACCTAATCAGCTGATCCTTGCTGAACGCCCTCTGCCAGAGCCCGCTGCCGGGGAGGTGCGCGTCAACATTAAGCTCGCCGGGATTTGCGGCTCCGACAGCCATATTTATCGCGGGCATAATCCGTTCGCCAGATATCCGCGGGTTATTGGTCATGAATTCTTCGGGCTGATTGATGCCGTTGGCGAAGGCGTCTCACCCTCGCGAATCGGTGAGCGGGTGGCGGTCGATCCGGTGATTAGCTGTGGCCACTGCTACCCCTGTTCGGTCGGTAAACCGAATGTCTGTACCGAACTGGTGGTGCTCGGTGTCCACCGGGATGGTGGCTTTAGCGAATATGCAACGGTTCCGGCACGCAACGCCTGGGTCATTCCCGACACGATTTCCGACGAAGATGCCGTGATGGTTGAGCCCTATACCATCGCCGCGAATGTCACCGGCCAGGTTCAGCCCGGCGAAAATGATGTGGCGCTGATTTACGGCGCAGGGCCGATGGGGCTGACCACATTGCAGGTGTTGAAGGGGGTCTACAACGTTAAGCAGGTCATCGTCGTTGACCGAATCGATGAGCGGCTGGCGATGGCGCAGCGCAGCGGGGCCGATCGGGTGATTAACAACAGCCAGCAAGCGCTGCCCGAGGTGCTGACACAGGCTGGCATCAAACCGACGTTGATTATCGATGCCGCCTGTCATCCGTCGATTTTGCAGGAGGCGATTACGCTGGCATCGCCCGCGGCGCGCATCGTGATAATGGGTTTTTCCAGCGAGCCCAGCACCATTGTCCAGCAGGGCATTACCGGTAAAGAGCTGTCGATTTTCTCCTCCCGTCTCAACGCCAATAAATTCCCGGTGGTTATCGACTGGCTGGCGCGCAGGCTTATCGACCCGGGCAAACTGGTGACGCATAAATTTGCGTATCACCACGTCACAGATGCGATTGAACTGTTTGAAAAAGACCAGCGTCGCTGCTGCAAGGTTTTATTAACGTTCAATTAAATAACAATAAGTGCGTTGCAGGCGTACGCATTCAACACGATTGAGAAGGCGATTATGACTGACGTAAAAGCTGAAAGAACGACCTCGGACCTGGTGAAAGCGGCGGTATCCGGCTGGCTGGGCACCGCCCTTGAATTTATGGATTTCCAGCTCTACTCCCTCGGTGCGGCGCTGGTTTTTCATGAAATTTTCTTCCCGGAGCAGTCCGCTGCGATGGCGCTCATCCTGGCGATGGGAACCTACGGAGCGGGCTATATCGCACGAATTATCGGCGCATTTGTTTTTGGCAAAATGGGCGATCGCATCGGGCGTAAAAAAGTGCTCTTTATCACCATCACCATGATGGGCATCTGTACGACCTTGATTGGCGTATTACCCACCTACGCGCAGATTGGCATATTCGCACCGGTGCTGCTGGTGACGCTGCGCGTCATTCAGGGTTTTGGCGCCGGGGCTGAAATTTCCGGTGCCGGAACCATGCTTGCCGAATATGCGCCGAAGGGAAAGCGCGGCATCATCTCCTCACTGGTGGCGATGGGCACCAACTGCGGTACGCTGAGCGCCACTGCCATCTGGGCGATCATGTTCTTTGCGCTCGATCGTGAAGCGCTGCTGGCCTGGGGCTGGCGCGTTCCCTTTATTGCCAGCGTGGTGGTCATGCTGTTCGCCATCTGGTTACGTCTGAACCTGAAAGAGAGCCCGGTGTTTGAACAGGTACATGAAGGTGAACAGGCACCGGCGAAGATCGCTCCGGAGCAGACTAGCCTGGGTGCGATGTTCAGCAGCAAAACGTTCTGGCTGGCGACGGGGCTGCGTTTTGGTCAGGCGGGTAATTCCGGTCTGATTCAGACTTTCCTCGCAGGCTACCTGGTGCAGACGCTGCTGTTTGAGAAACGCATCCCCACCGATGCGTTAATGATTAGCTCGATTATTGGTTTTATCACCATACCGCTGCTCGGTTGGTTGTCGGACAAAGTGGGTCGCCGTTTGCCCTATATTTGTCTCTGCGTTTCATCGGTGCTGCTTGCCTGGCCAATGATGGCGGTGATTGTCGATAAAAGCTACGCGCCCGGCGTGATTATGCTGTCGATCATCGTTATCCATAATATCGCCGTACTGGGGCTGTTCGCGCTCGAGAATATCACCATGGCGGAGATGTTCGGCTCACGTAACCGTTTTACGCGCATGGCGATCTCAAAAGAGGCGGGTGGTCTGATTGCGGTCGGTTTCGGGCCGGTACTGGCGGGTATCTTCTGTAATATGACCGGTGCGTGGTGGCCAATCGCGGTGATGTTAATGGCTTACTCGGTGATTGGCCTCGTCTCCGCTGTACTAATGCCGGAAGTACGCGACCGTGATTTGAGTATTCTGCAAGACGCCGCTGAACCTCAAAGCCAGAACCAAAGCGCGGCGCAGCCTGTTGCATCTCGCCACTATGTCTGAGTTGAACCAGTTTACTCAGGCCTAAGACACATTTGGTTACCATTCTAGTTGGTGTAGTCAGCAAATCCTGTCGCAAATCATAGTCGGGTTTGCGCTACGCCTTAATCTAGTGAACCACTGTTTCATTTAATAAGACGAGTCTCACCATGGAAAACAGGCTGTTAACGGCGAAAGCCACGTTACCTCAGTACGATCGCAGCACTTTGGTTGCGCGCATTGTGCATCTTGGTTTTGGCGCGTTTCACCGCGCGCATCAGTCGGTCTACACCGATATTCTCGCCGCAGAGCACGGCAGCGACTGGGGCTACTGCGAAGTTAATCTTATCGGCGGCGAGCAGCAGATTGCCGATCTGAAACAGCAGGATAATCTCTACACCGTGGCGGAGATGTCCGCCGATGCGTGGACCGCGCGCGTGGTTGGCGTGGCGAAACGCGCGCTGCATGCGCAGGTGGACGGGCTGGAAACGGTGCTGGATGCCATGTGTGAGCCGCAGGTTGCGATTGTCTCGCTGACCATCACCGAGAAAGGGTACTGCCACTCACCGGCGACCGGGGAACTGATGCTCGATCACCCGCTGATCGTAGCCGATCTGCAAAACCCGCATCAGCCAAAATCCGCCGCCGGGGTGATTGTCGAAGCGCTCTCGCGTCGCAAAGCCGCAGGTTTACCGCCGTTCAGCGTGATGTCCTGCGACAACATGCCGGAAAATGGCCACGTTACGCGCAACGTTGTCTGCGCCTATGCCCGCACGGTGGACGCCGCGCTGGCGCGCTGGATTGAAGAGAACGTCACCTTTCCCTCCACGATGGTCGATCGTATCGTCCCGGCTGTGACGGCGGAAACCCTTGAGAAGATCGAACAGCTTACCGGCGTGCGCGATCCGGCGGGCGTCGCCTGTGAACCGTTCCGTCAGTGGGTGATTGAAGATAACTTTGTCGCAGGCCGCCCGACGTGGGAGAAAGCGGGGGCTGAGCTGGTGAGTGATGTGGTGCCGTTTGAAGAGATGAAGCTGCGCATGCTGAACGGCAGTCACTCCTTCCTCGCCTATCTCGGCTATCTGGCGGGTTATCAGCACATCAACGAATGCATGGAAGATGAACACTACCGCCGCGCAGCACATGCCCTGATGCTGCGCGAACAGGCTCCGACGCTGAAAGTCGAAGGCGTCGATCTGGCGCATTACGCCGATCTGCTGATCGCACGATACAGCAATACCGCGCTGCGCCATCGTACCTGGCAGATTGCCATGGACGGCAGTCAGAAGCTGCCGCAGCGCATGCTCGATTCTGTGCGCTGGCATCTGACGCAGGGCAGTGATTTCTCCCTGCTGGCGTTAGGCATCGCGGGCTGGATGCGCTATGTCGGTGGCGTTGACGAGCAGGGGCAGGCGATTGAGGTGTGCGATCCGCTACTGTCTGTGATTCAGCAGGCAGTTAACAGCAGTGCAGAAGGGGAAGCTCGCGTAGAGGCGTTGCTGGGCATTGAGGCGATCTTTGGCCGTGAGTTGCCGAAAGAGAGAGCGTTTGTCGCGCAGGTGCAAAAGGCGTATCAGATGCTGCTGGCGAAAGGGGCAAAAGCGACGGTCGCGCAATTTGCTGCCGGGCTGTAACTCAACAATGAATGCCGCCGCGGCGGCATTCATATTCATCACGTCTTGCCGATCAGTGCAGGCCGAGGCGGATCAGCTCTACCGGCTCGAATTTGCCTTCACACCCTTCCACTTCCACCGTTTTGTTACGGCGCACTTTTTCAGCGCTTAATCCCTCGGCGTGAATAGCGACAATTTTGCCAGTGCGGCCAGTGCCGTTAATCATCACGCGTGAGCCGGTGGTGATAGGGTTACGGTTACGGTCATAAGTCATCATGATGGTTTCTCCTTGATAATATCCATAAAGCGAACCGGGGCAGAAGATGGCCCCAAAACGGACGCCCTATAAATACGCCACTGAGATGATGAGTTTTTGCTTTTGATCAAGGTCACACTTTTTTCCGGCAAAAAAGGTGACCTGATAAGGGGAAAAGAGGGGGAGTTACTCTTCGCTGAACCAGTCGCGATTCTCCTGGCGAATGGTTTTAACCGATTCGCTGATCTCCTGCAGATGCAGGGTCATGGCATTTTCAACCGCATCGGCGTCGCGTTTTTCCAGCGCTTCGAAAATCGCCTGGTGCTGGCGCAGCAGCATCTCCGGGGGTGAAACGTGATCGAGGCTCATATAGCGTACGCGGTCGATAGTCGCCTTGATGTTTTCAATCGTATCCCACGCCAGCTGGCAGTCTGCAATCAGCGCCAGCTTGTGGTGAAAATCATCATCCAGTTCAAAGAAATCATTCAGCTGCTTACGCTCAATGGCGATCCGCTGCTGGTGGAGATTCTGCTCAAGCTGATAACAGGCGCTGTCATCAATCATCTGCGCGGCGCGGCGTGCCACGGCGCACTCTATCGCCTGGCGGACAAAGCAACCGTTGCGCACTTGTGTAAGCGAGATTTTATTAACGTAGCTTCCGCGCTGAGGGCGGATCTGAATCAAGCCGTTTTCCGCGAGCTTGATAAAAGCTTCACGCACCGGCTGGCGCGAGACGTCAAAACGCACCGACACCTCTTTTTCCGAGAGTGGTGTGCCCGGTGGGATCAGGCAGTGGACAATATCCCGTCGCAGGATGCTGTAGATCTGTTGATTAACGGGCTGCGTAGGATTGAGTTGCGTTTCGGAGGCCATTCGCTCTTACTTTTTAAAGGGTTAACCCGGCTACCATACCATTGTTTCTGCGCACATCCCATACCCGGCCCGCAGGCCGGGCGGGAAGCATCAGCTCTGGCGGTGCACGCTCAGACCGGCGTAGCTCTGGCTGACCGGCATCATCTCAAGTGTGTTGATATTGACATGCTTCGGCAGTGTCGCCACCCACCATACCGCTTCGGTCACATCTTCCGCGCTCAGCGCGGTGGTGTTTTCGTAGGTTTTAGTCGCTTTATCGTCATCGCCTTTAAAGCGCACGTTGGAGAATTCGGTGCCGCCAACCAGACCCGGCTCGATATTGGTGACACGCACTGCGGTACCGCTCAGATCGGTGCGCAGGTTGAGGCTGAACTGGCGCACAAAGGCTTTGCTCGCGCCGTAGACGTTGCCACCCGCGTAAGGCCAGCTACCGGCCGTTGATCCAAGGTTGATAATATGACCGCGATTGCGCTCAACCATGCCTGGCAGCACGGCGCGGGTCATATAGACCAGCCCTTTATTGTTGGTGTCGATCATCGTTTCCCAGTCATCCACACTGGCTTTGTGGGCGGGCTCCATGCCCAGCGCCAGCCCGGCGTTATTGACCAGCACATCAATTTCGCGCCACTGCGCGGGCAGGGCGGCGATAAACTCGTCGATCGCCGCACGGTTACGCACATCCAGCTGCGCGGTGTAGAGATTCTCGCCCAGCTCCTCTTTCAGCTCCTGCAGGCGCTCCTGGCGGCGGCCGGTGGCGATCACGTGGTGGCCATTTTGAATAAAGCGGCGGGTAATGCTCTCGCCAAACCCTGCGGTTGCCCCGGTAACAAGAATAATCATCTCTTTGTTCCTCAACGATTTTTGTGATGTCGTGACATAGCATGCACCGCACAGAGGCGGCAATACAAGTTTTGACTGTTAAAGAGTGTGGCAAAAAATGGTGGCTTGTGCAGGGTCGAGAAAGCATTGCGTCGCGCGCGGCGGATGCCTACTCTGAGGAGACTTACCGCATTCAGGAGCAAACTATGTCGGTCACCAATCCCTTTTTTATTGCCAGCCCGCTGCCGTATCAGGCACCGCCCTTCGATCTTATTGCGCAGGAGCACTATCGCCCGGCCTTTGATGAAGGGATGCGACAAAAACGCGAGCAGATTGCGGCGATCGCGCAAAACAGCGCGCCTGCGGACTTCGATAACACCATCCTGGCGCTGGAGCAGAGCGGTGCCTTGCTCACTTACGTGACCAGCGTCTTTTTTGCCATGACGTCGGCAGACACCAATGATTTCCTCCAGCAACTTGATGAGGCCTTCTCCACGGAATTAGCTGGGCTGGCGAACGACATTTATCTTGATGAACAGCTTTTTGACCGCGTTGAAGCGGTATGGAAAAGCCTGGATACCGCGAACCTCGACGCTGAATCAATGCGCCTGGTTGAAGTGACCTATCAGCGATTTGTGCTGGCGGGCGCGATGCTGGATGAGCAGGATAAAGCGACATTGAAAGCGCTTAATACGGAAGCAGCGTCGCTGATTAGCCACTTCAATCAGCGCCTGCTGGCGGCGGATAAAGCGGGCGGCCTGGTGGTGGACGATGTCCGCCAACTCGACGGCATGAGCGCTGAAGAGATTGAGCATGCCGCCGAAGCGGCGAAGGCAAAAGGGCTGGAAAACCGCTGGCTGTTAACACTGCTTAACACCACTCAGCAACCAGCGCTGGCCGTACTGCGCGATCGTCAGACGCGAGAGAATTTGTTTAAAGCCAGCTGGCTGCGTACCGAGCGCAACGACGCCAACGACACCCGCGCGCTGGTGCTGCGTCTGGCGCAGTTGCGGGCTCAGCAGGCGCATCTGCTCGGCTTTGATGATTTCGCCAGCTGGAAGATTGCCGATCAGATGGCCGGTACGCCGCAGGCAGCGCTGGAATTTATGCGCAATATCGCGCCAGCTGCTCGTGCGCGCGCTGAACGCGAGCTGGCTGATATTCAGCAGGTTATCGATAACCAGCAGGGTGGGTTTACCGCGCAGGCCTGGGACTGGGCCTTCTACGCGGAACAGGTTCGCATGGCGAAATACGATCTCGATGAGACGCAGATTAAACCCTACTTCGCCTTGAACACGGTATTAACGGAAGGGGTCTTCTGGGCGGCAAGCCAGCTGTTCGGCATCCGTTTTCAGGAGCGGTTTGATATCCCCGTTTACCATCCGGATGTTCGTGTATGGGAGATTTTTGATGCTGACGATCGCGGGCTGGCGCTCTTTTATGGCGACTTCTTTGCCCGCGACTCGAAAAGCGGCGGCGCCTGGATGGGTAACTTTATCGAGCAGTCGACGCTTAACGGCACGCAACCGGTTATCTACAACGTCTGCAATTACCAGAAACCGGCCAACGGGCAGCCTGCGCTGCTCTCCTGGGATGAGGTGATTACGACTTTCCACGAGTTTGGCCATACGCTGCACGGCTTGTTTGCCAGCCAGCGCTACGCCAGCCTCTCCGGAACCAACACGCCGCGCGATTTTGTTGAGTTCCCGTCGCAGATCAACGAGCACTGGGCCAGCCAGCCGCAGGTGTTTGCCCATTACGCTCGCCACTACCAAAGCGGCGAGCCGATGCCGGATGCCCTGCGCGACAAGATGCTGCGCGCCACGCAGTTTAATAAAGGTTACGACATGACCGAACTGCTGAGCGCAGCGTTGCTGGATATGAACTGGCATGGGCTGGCAGCGAATGTTGAAGTCAACGATGTGGGAAGCTTTGAGGCGCAGGCTATCGCCAAAGAGAAGCTCGACCTGGCCGCCGTACCGCCGCGCTATCGTAGCAGCTATTTTTCCCATATCTTCGGCGGTGGTTATGCCGCGGGTTATTACGCCTACTTATGGACGCAAATGCTCGCCGATGATGGCTATCAGTGGTTCGTTGAGCAGGGCGGGTTGAGCCGTGAAAACGGGCAGAAATTCCGCGACGCCATTTTGTCGCGCGGCAATAGTACCGATTTAGCGGAACTCTATCGCCAGTGGCGCGGGCACGATCCGCAGATCGAACCGATGCTGAAAAATCGGGGCTTAAGCGAATAAATCTTCGCAGGATGGAAAAAGAGCCGGGCGAGATGCCCGGTTTTTTTATGCTCAAGCGGCCCCGTCGATAGCAGATGCAACTGGAAGCCGTAAATTAAGAGCATTGTTTCAAACCGCACGACTTCATCAGCCACATGTCAGGACGGTTAAATCTTTGTTCCCATGATCCGCGAAACGACAGCTTTCGCCGCATCAAGCTTGGCTTTTCCTGCTTCGGAATGGGTGCCTGATTCGAAAGCTTTGAAGTTACCTTCAATTTTATCAGCGGCTCTTTCAATGAACACTTGCGGCAGCTCAGAGAAGATGGACTGGAAAATGACTTCATAGGCTAAAGCGCGACACTGCAGATCGTTAATCGTTTCTTCGGTTGTCTTCATCATCTCTCCTTAAGAAATGCTTTGATACATCATATCGATTGGTTAAAAAACGTTCTGTCGAGATTACCTGAATAAGTTAACGCCACGCGACGTGTCTAAAACGGACAAGCCATCTCTGAAAACGATTAACGCTAAACGGTACAGCCCACAGCAGTTTTGTGAAAAGGCGCTGAACACTGACCTGTCCGGTTTGACCCTGTCAGCGTTCGTGAACGTTTCCTGTTAACCGTTATCGACCAGAAGACCTTTATTCTTTATCAAAAATTGAAATCGCGGGATTCTACGTGCTGCGCGATGAAGAGCAGTGAGCGAGCCCGCCCTGCGATAAAGGTTTATGCTTTAAAAACTTACATAACCCGCATGAGCATTGACCGATCTCCCTTCGCTTAATAACGTTAAACATGGTGATGAATCCCCCTACGCGGAGGGGCTACCAGCCACATCTTTTGGGGTGAAAGCGAGTTGTGCGGGCTGGCGCGCACTCACCGGGAGGCACCCGGCATCACCGAAATATCCTTAGCCAGAGACGGGTTATTTAGCCGGTCTCTGGCTTTTTGCCGCCTTTTTATACCCACACAATTGCGAAAGTGTGGTCCACCTCACGTTTCCCGCCGTAGCGTTATCCCTCTCATTAAGCCAAATTATAGGACCTAATTTTTAGCGCTTAACAATCTATGGCATGGTGCAGGCATGATGAGCATGGCTGTGTTAATGTCGAAGGCAATTTAAGCAACTGAGGTAACCGACATGACCAAAAATGTAGTGGTAATTCGCGCCGGTGGTAAGGTTGAGCAGGTGTCCGTGGAAGATAACGCCAAATCGGTCACCTTTAAAAATGAGCAAAGCGCTTTTCTGGAAATCCCGATCGAGCCCTGGGAGCTCGACGGCGAGACCTACTTCGTCGCCCGTTTCTCCGATCTGGTCACCCAGCAGGAGACGGAGCAAGCTATTCGCAAGTTTCATTAAACCCTAACCGCCTGCGGGCGGTTTTTTTCTGCCTGTATGTGGAGGTATCGATGGAAACAGAACGTGAAGTAACAGCCGCTACGCCGACCATCAGCACGCAGGACAGCGCGCTGTCGCATCTGGTCTCCTGCGCAAACCTTGGCGCAAGCATGGTGGTCACGCTGGTGGTTGGCGGTCAGGTTGTGGCAGGTGAACTGGTATCAGGTGAAGAGTATGCGCTGTCAACGGCGCAGGCGATTCGTTCCGTTGCCGGTGATGAGGATATTAAAAATCCTATCGCCGCTTTTTTCGATCAGCTGGCAGAAGATTACCGCGTCGACAACGAGCAAGAGATTCCGCTTAATTACCTGCATATTAAAGATCCCTCATGGATGACAGGTAATGGCGGCTGGACGAGCGTAAAGGGCACAATATTACGGGTGCATATTGCGAAGGTTAGTGGTTTCTCATTAGGCAAAGCAAAAAACGCGTAAACAAAAAAACGGGGCCGGGAAAGAGGCCCCATTTTTAAAAAACGAGTTTCGGCCAGCGCCGTCTTCTGAGTGCAGGAATACAGGTTAACGCAGTAAGTCGCGCGCCACACACTGAGCAAATCGCCCCGTGCGAAGGAAGTTTATCGGAACAATAAGTAGTAAAAGTAAACTTGTGGCTGCTGCAAACCGGGCACGTAAATTTGAGATTGGGGATAACCCCTCCGGTCTGATGAATTGAGAGACCACCCTAACACGGCAACCAGGTTAAAAGGGATATATCCTCTTTATTTTCAAATAAAAATGTCAATTAAGGTCAGGCAATCGTTTCGATGATTTCCCCTGATGAAGAGGTAATGGCAGGCGTCGTTTAGGTTCTGTTGAGGTTGTTACTGATAAAGTGACACCAGCCCGTTAACATTGAAAAATGAGTTAGCGTGTAACAATAAGCACAAATCTATCCATGCAAGCATTGACCGCCATAACCGGCGGTTTTTTTTTGCGCCAGATAAAGCAAAAACGGCTTCTTACACATAATGTAAGAAGCCGTCGCGGTGGGGGATTATCGTCGTTCATCAATCGTCCCATTTATGGCTAAAATAAGCGGCTAAAAAACCTGAAAACAAAATAATGCCCAGAACCGCCATAAATACATGCATATTTCCCATTTTGTACCTCTCCATTTATTTCACTGATTTGCCTCACTTGAAAATTTTATCGCTGCAATGGAGAGATAATAGCCTGCTAAATATCAACAAACGCTTAATAATGTGAATTAATTCACCGCTTCGGTAAATTTTTTCCGGTACGCCGCAGGCGACAGGGCGTGCTGCTGTTGAAAATGGTGGCGCAGCGAGGCGGCGTTAGCGAACCCGCTATGACGGGCGATAAGCTCGATGCTCATCCGCGTTTGCGTCAGCAGTGACTGCGCGCGCAGCAACCGCTCCTGCAATATCCAGCGTGCGGGCGTGGTGCCGGTGGCTTCCTGAAAACGGCGCAGAAAAGTGCGCTCGCTCATGGCCGCGCGCTGCGCCAGCGCGGCGACCGTATGGTTGCCCGCCAGGTGCTGGTGCAGATAATCAAACAGCAGGCCGAGCTGACGGCTTTCACGCGTACGCGCCACCGGGCGGCTCAGATGTTGAGTTTGTGCGCCGTCGCGGTGAGGCTGCACTACCAGCCGTCTGGCGACGCTGTTAGCCGCTTCAATACCAAAATCCTCGCGCACCACGTGCAGACAGAGATCGATGCCCGCCGCGCTGCCCGCCGAGGTCATCACATTTCCCTCGTCATAATAGAGGGCGTCGTCCAGCACGACGATGGCCGGATAGTGTTCACGTAACAGGTCGGTATAGCGCCAGTGCGTAGTCGCTTTGCGCCCGTTGAGTAACCCCGCAGCCGCCAGCACAAACACCCCAGAACAAATTGAGATAATCCGGCAGCCGCGCTGCCATGCTTTTTGTAATGCAATGCACAACGCGGGTGGCACCGGCTGATCGGCACCGCGCCAGCCGGGAATCACCACGGTATTCGCCTCAGCAAGCAGTTCAAGACCGCCTTCCGTCATGATACGAATGCCGCCGGTGGCGCGCAGTTCGCCATCATCAACGGCGGCAACGGCAAAGTCATACCACTTATCGCCCATCTCCGGGCGCGGCAGACCAAACACTTCCACGGCGACGCCAAATTCAAAGGTACAGAGCCCGTCATAGGCGAGGGCGACCACGCGATGGCGATCGGTCGGGTGTCGTAAAGTTGTCATTATCCTGGTGTTATCTGGCAGAGAAGGGCGCATTCAGGGCGCGCTGTTTTGGTTAGATTAGTGTTAACACAACCACGGAGAAAAGACGATGAGCTATGTAACCGATATTCCCGCCGCCTCCCCGGAAGAAGCCGCCAGCCACTTTATGCACCGCCTGAGCGTTGAGACGGACTGCGCGGACGTGCACCACGCCCTGACCCATAATGAGAAAGATTTTGTCTTACTGCACGTGGTCGGCAGCCCGGATGCGTTTGCGCGTCGCCATCTGCCCGGCGCAATCCATCTGCCTCATAACACCATCACGCCGGAGCGAATGGCGGAGTGGCCCGCCGACACGCTGTTTGTCGTCTACTGCGCTGGTCCACACTGCAATGGCGCTGATTTCGCAGCGCTTAAGCTGGCGCGTCTTGGACTGGCGGTAAAGATCATGATCGGCGGCATTACCGGCTGGCAGGATGAAGGTTTTAGCTTCGCCAGCGGGATAGAGCACGCCGCCTGACCTGATATTTTTCACTTTTCTGCCTCGAACGTGAATCTTTTTCATGGCACGTGAAATTTTCTCGTTTGCCGCCGTTGCCCCGGTGTGACATTTTGTTTGGACATTTAGCCGTCCAGAAGTCTAAATATTCAAATAATGAATTATCACGCCGGGCAACCATCTGCCACGGCGCATAAGGAGAGAATTATGCAGCGACATCAGGCCCCGTTCCGTGCAGACGTAGTTGGCAGCTTTTTACGCCCCGACGCCATTAAGCAGGCGCGTCAGCAGTTTGCGCAGGGTGAAATCAGCGCCAATCAGCTGCGTCATGTTGAAAACGAAGAGATTCGTCATGTGGTGGAACAGCAGTGCGCCTGCGGTCTGCACGTGGTGACCGATGGCGAGTTTCGCCGTGCCTGGTGGCATTTTGATTTCTTTGCCGGGCTGGAGGGCGTTGAGCTTTTCGAAGCCGAGCAGGGGATCCAGTTCAATGGCGTGCAGACCAAAGCGCACGGCGTGCGCGTGACGGGCAAAGTCAGTTTTAAAGACCACCCAATGCTGGAAGATTTTCGTTACCTGAAGAGCATCAGCGGCGATGCGCAGCCGAAAATGACTATTCCCAGCCCGAGCGTGCTCCACTTCCGCGGAGGCCGTAAGGTGATCGACGCGACGGTATATCCCGAGCTGGATGCCTATTTTGACGATCTCGCCACCACCTGGCGTGATGCGATCCGCGCGTTTTATGATGCTGGCTGCCGTTATCTGCAACTGGACGATACCGTCTGGGCCTATCTCTGCTCTGACGAGCAGCGTAAACAGATTGTCGCCCGTGGTGACGATCCGGAGGAGCTGGCACGCATTTACGCCCGCGTACTGAACAAGGCGCTGGAGGATAAGCCGGAAGATTTGACCATCGGGTTGCATGTCTGCCGCGGCAATTTCCGCTCGACCTGGATCTCCGAAGGGGGTTACGAGCCGGTGGCGGAAGTGCTGTTCGGCGGCGTGAATGTCGATGCCTTCTTCCTCGAGTACGACAACGATCGTTCCGGCGACTTTGCGCCACTGCGCTTTGTGCGTCCGGGCAAACAGCAGGTGGTTTTGGGTCTGATCACCACTAAAAACGGTGAGCTTGAGAACCCGGAGGGAGTGAAAGCACGTCTTGAGGAAGCGGCGAAGTATGTTGATATCAGCCAGATCTGCCTCAGCCCGCAGTGCGGTTTTGCCTCAACCGAAGAGGGCAATTCCCTGACGCCAGAGCAGCAGTGGGAGAAAGTGCGCCTGGTGACCCGTATCGCCGAGCAGGTGTGGTAACAGGCACCATCCGGCTTTGTCTCCGCTGCATGATTGCCGGATGGCGGCTGCGCCTTATCCGGCCTACAAAAACGGAGCTCGCTGAAACGGCGTAGGCCGGATAAGCGGTACGCGCCATCCGGCAATGGGGTTGGCATTTGTGGAAGGGTTCCGTTCACCATGCGTTCGGGAGTTTCATTAACCTCTTATGCGGTGAACGGGACAAGGGGGGGACCGCTCCCCCCTTGTCAATCCCCGCGGCCCCGCGAGGAAATCGGTGCTGCGCACTGCGCTCACCTCCCGCGTGCCTGACTGCGGCCGGCTCGACTCGACTTACTCGTTCCATTCTGGAACGAGTCCCTGTCTCGGTTCGCCTCTGTCCGCCATCCATGGCGTCCAGACCTTGTCATTCACGCTCCGGTTCGCCGATTTCAGCGGGGACACAACCCCTCGCTTCCATATCGCAGATAAAAGCAACATTGATGGGGCTGTGGGCTCGCTTTTGTAGGCCGGATAAGCGTTAGCGCCATCCGGCATTATTTCAGCGGCTTCGTTACCACAGGCCGAATAAGGCGCAGTTACGATCCGGAATGACGGGCATCACTTTATTGCGTCTGCAACACTCCCCATGGCCGGACGCGCATCCCTTTGAGCATCATCAGCCAGGCGATCACAATGGTGACCATCAGGATGACAAACAGCGACCAGGGCGGCAGCGTGGTGAGGATCACGCCGGTTAACAGCGGGTTCATCGCCGCGCCCAGCCAGCCGAGCGCCTGCGCGGAGAAGTAGGTCGCTTTCATGCCCGGCGGCGCAATGTTATCTATCAACAGATATTCGCCTGGCGCATAGATCACCTCGCCGAGGGTAAACACCGCAGCGGAGAGGCCCCACAGCCATAAATTGTCGCCAGAGAGCATAAAGCCCGCGAGGCCGATAACAAAACTGAGCGTGCCAATCCCCATCAACGGCCGCAGGTTGCCCGGTGTGAGTTTGCGCCCAACGGCATACTGCAAGGTGACGACTATCGCCGCGTTGACCGGCAGAACCACCGCCACCACGCGCTCGGCGAATTCGCTGCTGGCAACCACCATCACATACTGCGACAGGCAGGAAGCAAAAGAGCCGGCAACGAACGAGGCGAGAAAGTTTGAGAGGGTAAACCAGCCCAGCGCTTTATCCTTCAGCAGCACCGACGGAGACCAGGATGCGGCAGGATCGTGGCCCTCTCCAACGGCGATGCGCTGCACATAGAGCTGAATAAATACCAGCGGAAAGGCGGCGCAGAACACGGCCAGCCAGAAGGGCAGATTGATGCTCTGCATCACCAGCAGGGTACCGAGCGGTGGCCCGACGGTCCAGCCGATATTGAGGAAGGTGTAGTTGAGCGAGAAAATTTTCGCTTTCGTCGCCGGCAGCAGCGTATCGGCAAAGTAGGCCTTCAACACCGTTGAAAAGACCGAATAGGCGCAGTTGATCAGAGCGAAAAAGAGCACCACCAGGCCAGCATGGTGGGTCAGCGGAATGGCAGCAAATCCGCCGATAAAGGCGATAATTGCCAGCAACATATAGCGTTTTTTATCGAACTTATCCGCCAGCATGCCAAAGCCAAGGCTGAAGATCACGCCGATTGTCAGGGCGATACTCATCGCATAGCCGACCTGATCGACCGCCATGCCGTACTGGCGATTGAGGTAGATAGTCATAAACGGCAGCGTTGCGCCGCGGCCAATCGTTAACAAAAGTGATGAAAAAAGTAATGCAGCGGTGGAGCGTGTTTGTGTCGAGGTCATTTTCTTACCCGGCATGTTTATTTTCGTTTTTGTGATACCAACAGCAATAACACGCCGAAACTGAGGCGCACAACCGCCAATTTGTCTGTGGGTGCCAAAAACGACCTACCGAATTTAATGATCTATTACTGGACTATTTTTTCAGTTAACGTAAATTTTTTACAAATTTGTAAACAAAAAGGGGCGTAGATGGCGCGTAAAGATGTGCTGCTGGCAATGCTGGTAGTCGTGGCCTGGGGCCTCAATTTTGTGGTGATCAAAGTGGGGCTGCACGCCATGCCGCCGCTGATGCTCGCGGGGTTACGCTTTCTGCTGGTCGCTTTCCCGGCGTTACTGTTTGTTGCCCGCCCAAAAGTGCCGATGCGTCTGCTGCTCGGCTATGGCCTGACCATCAGCTTCGGGCAGTTTGCGTTTCTCTTTTGCGCCATCAAGTTCGGTATGCCCGCAGGATTAGCCTCGCTGGTTCTGCAAGCGCAGGCCTTCTTCACCATCATTCTCGGGGCGGGGATCTTTGGCGAACGGTTGCAAGTCAAACAGCTGGTCGGCATTGCGCTGGCAGTAGTCGGTGTGCTGGTGTTGATTGAGGCGAGCCTCACGGGGCAACATATTCCGCTGCTCGGCTTTATGCTCACGCTGGCGGGGGCCTTTAGCTGGGCCTGCGGCAATATCTTCAATAAAAAAATTATGCAGCACAGTTCGCGCCCGGCGGTGATGTCGCTGGTGGTGTGGAGCGCGCTGATCCCGATTGTGCCGTTTATGGTCTGCTCACTGATTTTTGACGGCCCGGCCCTGATGCTGAAAAGCGTGGTGGCGATCGATACCACGACGCTGCTGTCGCTGGTCTATCTGGCCTTTATCGCCACCATTCTCGGCTACGGAATCTGGGGAACGCTGCTGGGGCGGTATGAAACCTGGCGCGTTGCGCCGTTGTCCCTGCTGGTGCCAGTGGTCGGCATGGCGAGTGCAGCCCTGCTGCTGGATGAGAAATTGTCCGCGATGCAGCTCGCCGGTGCCGTGCTGGTGATGGCCGGGCTCTATATCAATGTGTTTGGTTTTCGTCTGCGCCGGGCGGCACAGGCAAACTGAAAGTAAAAAAAAAGCCCCGCACGGTACGGGGCAAACGGTTAGCTGCGTTGATGGTAATACGCTACGCCTAACTCGTCAGATTTGTCGCTTCCCGCCCCCATATGGTTGAAGTCATACGGCGATGTTTGTTGGGCGGCGGGTATGATCATCGCGTCACGGGCGTTTTGCCCGGTGCTGTGATCAAACTGCTCCGCATAACTCTGGCCACTCAGCAGCACCAAAAATGCCGCTGCGGCACAGGTAATACGTTTCATACTTTCCTCGATACGTCTTTAATTACAGGCGATTAGTTAACAAGCGTGATTTAACGGATAGAGATAGCGGGACTCCGCAGGCATATCCGTGACCCGGAACTTATGTGGCGGCACGTCAAAATAGTTTTTGAACGTGCGGGTCAGGGTCTGTTGCGATTCAAACCCATAACGCTCCGCCAGATACAGGATCGGCTCATTGCTTCCCTTGAGCTTCTGCGCAATTTCCGTCAGCTTGCGGCTGCGAATGTATTGTCCCAGTGAATGACCAGTCTCTTTTTTAAACATCCGTTGCAGGTGCCACTTAGAGTAACCCGAACGCTCTGACACCTTTTCCAGGGAGAGCGGCGACTCCAGGTTATCCTCGATCCAGTCCAAAATGCTATGAATGGTAATAGCGTCAGTGTTGCGTCTGGACATCGTCATACCTCTTTGTTTTTACGGCAAGACTTTCTTAAGCAAATGCTCAAGTGTTGCCACTTCTTCTGCGGTTAAGTTTTTTGTTAATTCCTGATGCAGGTCTTGACCCACTAATTGATGACATTGCTCACAGAGCGTCGCGCCTTCAGGTGTTAATCGCACCAGCACGCCGCGCTTGTCATTAGGATTCGGGCTGCGTTCAATCCAGCCTTTACACACCAGCCTGTCCATCATGCGGGTCAGTGCGCCAAGGTCGACAGAGAGAACTTTTTTCAACTCAACCGGGGTAATACACCCTTCACAGCGGACAGAGCAGAGCACCTTAAACTGGGCTGCGGTGATATCCAACGGCGAAAGATAGTCGTTGAGTAAACGATCTTTTTTTTGGTTAACCATGTGGATCAAGCGGCCTAAAGGAATGATGTCGTTGAATAGATCATTCGTGCTTTTCACAATGGTTGCCCCGGCAAGTAGTTTAATCACGGCAGATATTATTGCTCAGGCAAATATAAGTCAACCAAATGGGTATCGGATGCCACTAATTGCTAAAACTTTTCACGCTTAAGAATGTTTTTAATTTCATCTAGTTGAATTTACGTAACTTTTACCCATTATCAGCATAAGTGAAGGCGCTTTTGCCGCCGCGTTGCGGCTATACTGGCGGGGTTGTTAACCGGGGAGAGGTGAAACGTACCATGATGGAATTGATCAAAGTTATCGGTCTCGGGCTGGTGGTATTGCTGCCGCTGGCAAACCCGCTGACCACCGTGGCGCTGTTCTTAGGCCTGGCGGGGAACATGAACAGCGTCCAGCGAAACCAGCAGGCGCGCATGGCTTCGCTCTATGTCTTTATCATCATGATGGTCGCCTGGTACGCAGGCCAGGTGGTGATGAATACCTTTGGCATCTCGATTCCAGGCCTGCGCATTGCCGGTGGGCTGATTGTGGCGTTTATCGGCTTTCGCATGCTCTTTCCACCGGCGAAAAGTCATGAGTCGCCGGAGACAAAAGCCAAAACGGCGGAGCTGGCGGATGAGCCGGAGACCAATATTGCCTTTGTACCGCTGGCGATGCCGAGCACTGCCGGGCCGGGCACCATTGCGATGATCATCAGTTCGGCGTCGACCGTTCGCCACGGCGCTGATTTTCCCGCCTGGGTGATCGCCGTCGCGCCGCCGCTGGTCTTTGCCGCCGTGGCGCTGATTTTGTGGGTAAGTCTGCGCAGTTCCGGTGCGATTATGCGGCTGGTGGGCAAGGGCGGCATTGAAGCCATCTCGCGGCTGATGGGCTTCCTGCTGGTCTGTATGGGCGTGCAGTTCATTATTAATGGCGTGCTGGAGATTATCTCGACCTATCCGGCGGGCGCCTGATGCGGCAGTTCTCCGGCTTCATTCTCTGTTGCTCTCTGCTGATCGTCGGCTGCCAGCAGCAAAAGCGCGTCGAAGCGCCGCTTGGGCAGAACAGCTTTGCTGCGTATCAACAGCAGACGCGCGATTATGTCGCCGCCCATCGCGCCTTTCAGACGCTGGATAAACCCGCCGAATTGCGGCTCAATACGCCGCAGGAGTGGCGTCCTGCGCAGAAGGCGCGCAAGGGGATTTTGTTGATCCACGGTCTTGGCGATGGGCCGGGATCGTTCGTCGATATCGCCCCTGAGCTTGCCCGCAAAGGGTTTCTGGTGCGCACCGTGCTGCTGGACGGCCACGGCACGCGTCCCGCCGATCTGATTGGTGTCAGCGTTGACCGGTGGCGGCAGGTGGTGAATGAGCAGGCGGCGATTCTGGCGAAAGAGGTCGATTCGCTCTGGCTCGGCGGCTTCTCTACCGGCGGTAACCTGGCGCTGGAATATGCTATGACGCATGACAATGTGCAGGGGCTGCTGCTCTTCTCGCCGGCCTTCAGGCCAAGTACCCGCTACGCTTTTCTGGCACCGACGCTGGCGCTGTTTCGCGACTGGCTGCGCCCGCCGGGGACGCTTTTCCCGCAGCAGATCGCAACCCGCTATCTGCGCGTGCCGACCAACGGTTTTGCCCAGTTCTGGCGAACCAGCGCCAGCGCGCAGAGTTTGCTGGCGCAGAAGCCCTTCAATAAACCGACGCTCGTGGTGTTAACGGAGCATGATTCGGTGCTGGATACGCGCTGGATCCTCGATCAATTCGACCGCGCCTTTACCCATCCCGCCAGCCGCTTAATCTGGTACGGCACGCCGCCGTCCGAATCAGTGACAATGTCACGTTTACGCGTGAAAACCGATATTCTACCGCAGGAGCGCATCAGCCAGTTCTCCCATATGTCGGTGCTCTTTTCACCGGATAATCCGCTCTATGGTCGGCAGGGCAGCGTAAGGCTTTGCGGTAACGGGCAGTCGGAGGCGGCGGCAGAGCGTTGCCTGAAGGGTGACGAGGTGTGGTATTCCGACTGGGGATTAGTGACGCCGGGGAAAATTCACGCCCGGTTGACGTGGAACCCGTGGTTTGCATGGCAAAATTCGGTGATGCACGACGTTATCACCGCAGCGCCCTGATGGCTTCACAGTAGCCGATGAAACCGAGTAGGCCGGATAAGCGTAGCGCCATCCGGCAATCGTTGCGGCACGTTGCCTGGGTGGAAGGCGTTCTGTAGGCCGGATAAGGCATAGCCGCCATCCGGCAATGGGCCTGGCATATGGCGTTTTGTGGAATGGTTCCGTTCACCAGGCGTGGGGGAGTTCCATTAATCTCATGTGCGGTGAACGGGACAAGGGAAGCGGCCGCGCTCCCCTTGTCAATCCCCGCGGCCCCGCGAGGAAATCGGTGCTTCGCACTGCGCTCACCTCCCGCGTGCCTGACCGCGGCCGGCTCGACTCGACTTGCTCGCCCGTTCCGGGTCTCGCTCCCTGTCTCGGTTCGCCTCTGTCCGCCATCCATGGCGTCCAGACCTTGTCATTCACGCTTCGGTTCGCCGATTCCAGCGGGGACACAACACCCTCGCTGTCATATTGCAGAGAAAAGCCGCACCGGTGTTGCTGTATGCTCGTTTTGGTAGGCCGGATAAGGCGAAGCCGCCATCCGGCAATGGGTGCGGGAAGACAATGCCGGATGGCGCTGGCGCTTATCCGGCCTACGCGGTTTCAGAACGATCACACTGGCTCGCTCTGCTCCTCGAGCTGCACCGGCCAGCGGCGGAAAATCACCACCGCCCACACCAGCGCGGCAATCGCCGGGACGGCACCGGCATAACCGATCGTATTCATCGACCAGTGCAGGCTCACCTGATTGCCCACCAGCGCGCCTGCGCCGATACCGATATTGAAAATCCCGGAAAAGAGCGCCATCGCCACGTCGGTCGCATCCGGCGCCAGCGCCAGCACTTTCACCTGCATACCAAGGCCGATAATCATAATCGCCACGCCCCAAAACAGGCTCAGCACGGCGAGGGATCTTTCGCTCCCGGCGGCGGGAAGCAGCATCACCAGCGAAATCACCAGCAGCCCTATGGCGCTACACACCAGCCCGGAGGCGTGCCGGTTGCCGAGCTTACCGAACAGCACGCTGCCAATAATCCCCGCGCCGCCAAGCAACAGCAGCAGAATAGTTGCGAAATTGGCGCTAAAGCCCGCTACATTCTGCACAAACGGCTCAATATAGCTGTACGCGGTGTAATGGGCGGTGACCACCACCGCCGTCAGCACATAGATGCTGACCAGCGCCGGGCGACGAAACAGCAGCGGCAGGCTTTTCAGCGAGCCGGAGTGCTCGCTTTTAAGCGTCGGCAGCAGTTTGACCAGGCAAACCAGCGTTACCAGCGCACCCATGCCAATCACAAAGAAGGTGGTGCGCCAGCCAAAGTACTGCCCGACGATACGGCCAATCGGCAAGCCGAGCACCATCGCCAGCGCGGTGCCGGTGGCGAGCAGGCTTAACGCCTGGGCGCGTTTACCCGCCGGTGCCAGGCGGATCGCCAGTGAAGCGGTGATCGACCAGAAGATGGCATGGGCAAAGGCAATGCCGATACGGCTAATCACCAGCACTTCGAAATTCCACGCCAGGAAGGAGAGAACGTGGCTGGCGATAAACAGCACAAACAGCGCAATCAGCAGTTTTCGCCGCTCAATGTGGCTGGTCAGCAGCATAAAGGGCAGCGACATCAGTGCCACCACCCACGCGTAGATGGTCAGCATGATCCCGACCTGCGGGGTCTCCATATCGAAGCTCTGGGCGATATCAGAGAGCAACCCCACCGGCACAAATTCGGTGGTGTTGAAAATAAAAGCGGCAACGGCAAGCGTAACCACCCGTAGCCACGCGACTTTACGTGAAACAGTATTCGTCATCATAAGAGTGCTTTGGGTTGGTTTAAGAGAAGAAGAGGCGAAGATCTTAATGCTTTTGCTGGCGGAAAGACAAACTTTTTGTGATGTAGATCTCATTTTTCATTCAGCAAAAAAATAGCGGTTGCGCCGCTGAAATTTTGCCGTCAGAACAAAAGAAAAGATGAGGAAAAACAATGCAAACAATTGACTTCTATCTGGTCGATGCCTTCAGCGACCACACCTTCGGCGGTAACGCCGCCGCAGTCTGTCCACTCACCGAATGGCTGCCAGACGATCTGTTACTGAAAATGGCGCAGCAGCATAACCAATCGGAAACCGCTTTTTTTGTGCGCAACGACAGCGGCTTCGAGCTGCGCTGGTTCACCACGCAGGATGAGATCAACCTCTGCGGTCACGCGACGCTTGCCGCCGCTCACGTTATCTTCGAATACCTCGATTATCCAGAGACTGAGATCCGCTTCAGCACCCGTTTTGTCGGCGAGTTAACCGTTGCGCGCAACGGCGACTGGCTGACCCTAAATTTCCCGGCATGGGCAACCCAGATTGTTGAAAATCCGCCGCCGCTGCTGCTGGAAACGCTGGGCATTGCGCAGGCGCAGGCGGTGTATGAAGGGCGCGATTACATGGTAGTGCTGGAGAACCAGGCGCAGGTCGAAGCCTTACAGCCCGATATCACCGCCATGAAACCGCTGGGGAAAATGGTCTGTGTCACGGCACCGGGGGAGGAGTATGACTTTGTCAGCCGCTTCTTCTGCCCGGGCGAGTCGGTGGCCGAAGATCCGGTTACCGGTTCGGCGCACAGTATGCTGATCCCATACTGGGGCGAGAAGCTCGGCAAAACGGTGATGCAGGCGCGCCAGCTCTCCGCCCGCGGCGGCGATCTGCGCTGCGAGTGGCGGGGCGATCGGGTGTTGATTGGCGGCCAGGCAACGCTCTACTTGATCGGCAAAGTCTATTTGCGCTAGCACAATGACCGGGGGCGATAGCGCCCCCGCAGCGCGCTTATTACGGCAAGCGCGCGATATTGGCTTTGATCACCTCAACGGAGTGGTTGAACTTCGCCACTTCGTCCTCGGTTAAGTGCAGTTCGATAATCTGCTCCACGCCGCTGTGGGTCAGCACCGCCGGCACGCCAATCGCCACATTGTGCGCGCCATACTCCCCGTCAAGAATGCAGGAGATCGCCAGCGCGCGGTGGCTACCGGTAAAAATATTGCGGCAGATCTCGGCAATCGTGCCGGCAATACCATATTCGGTGCAGCCTTTGCGGGCAAAGATCTCAAAGCCGTGGCGGCGCACGCGATCCGCCAGCGCATCCGCATCCAGCGGCTGGCCGGTTTTCTGTTGATAGACGTCGGCGATAGGCGAGCCATAAATCGATGAGTGCGACCACACCGGGAACTGCGTATCGCCATGTTCGCCCATAATAAACGCGTCAATGCTCTGCGCGCCGATATCCAGCGCCTGCGCCAGCAGACGGCGAAGACGCGTTGTGTCGAGCCAGACGCCGGTGCCGATCACCTGGTTGCGCGGCAGGCCGGAGAGGGACCACACCTGCCAGGTAATGATGTCGCAAGGGTTGGTCGCCACCAGAAAAATGCCGTTAAAGCCGTTTGCCATCATGGTGGGCACAATGTTTTTAACAATGCGCGCGGTGTTGCCAAGCTCATCCAGCCGCGTCTGGCCAGGCTTCAGCGCGCCACCGGAGACGGTAATTACCGCGATATCAACATCCGCGCACGCCTCGATGGAGCGGGTGGAGATAGACATCATCCCCGGCATAAACGCGGCGGCATCCGCCAGATCCTGCGCGTGTCCCTCTACGCGCGGGGCGTTAACATCCACCAGGATCAGCTCTTCACAAATGTTCTGGTTTAAAAGAGCGTAAGCGGCAGATGCACCAACATTACCGGTGCCGATAATCATTACTTTGCGAGCTTTTGTATTCATGGCGATTCCCTTGTCAGAATATTCTCTTGCGTAAAGTACAGCGGGTTATTGCTGGCGTGCAATATTGTCGCGGATCTATAGGTTATTCATATGAGTTAAGCGGCGGAATTTTCGCTAATTTAACAATGCGATAACTATAAGGAGCCGCTATGTACCGTATTGTTGATGCCACCGCGACGCAGCCGGAGGTGATTGCCCTCATCGCCGCCCTCGACCGCTACCAGACCGCGCTTTATCCGGCAGAGAGCAACCATCTGGTTGACCTGGCTTCTTTTCCCGAAGAGACGCTGATCCTGCGTAAAATCGTGCATCAGCAGGATGCCGTTGGCTGCGGCGCGGTGCTGCTTAATGAGGATGGCAGCGCGGAGATGAAGCGGGTATTTATCGATCCGACGCACCGCGGGCAGAAGCTGGGCGAGCAGCTGATTGCCGCGCTGGAGCAGGCGGCGAGCGAGAAGGGGTGCCACACGCTGCGGCTGGAGACGGGTGTCGAGCAGCACGCGGCGGTGAAACTTTACCAGCGCTGCGGATACCAGATTTGCGAGGCGTTTGCGCCGTATGATCCCGACCCGTTAAGTGTATTTATGGAGAAGCAGTTGCCTGATGCGCTTCGAGCGTAGGCCGGATAAGCGTATGCGCCATCCGGCAATCGGCGCGGCAGGTTGCCCCGGTGGACGCGAGCGTAGGCCGGATAAGGCGTAGCCGCCATCCGGCGATGGGGTTTTCATGTGGCATTGGTGGAATGGTTCCGTTCACCAGGCGTGGGGGAGTTTCATTAACCTCTTATGCGGTGAACGGGACAAGGGAAGCGGCCGCGCTCCCCTTGTCAATCCCCGCGGCCCCGCGAGGAAATCGGTGCTGCGCACTGCGCTCACCTCCCGCGTGTCTGACTGCGGCCGGCTCGACTCGACTTACTCGTTCCATTCTGGAACTCGGTTTACTCGTCCCATCCATGGGACTCGCCCCTTCGGGGCCAGCGCAAGCGCTGTTCAAAATTGCTCCCGGCAATTTTGTCCTGCCTCGGTTCGCCTCTGTCCGCCATCCATGGCGTCCAGACCTTGTCATTCACGCTTCGGTTCGCCGATTTCAGCGGGGGTCAACACCATCGCTGTCATATTGCAGATAAATGTCGCAACGATGTCGCTGAAGGCTCGTTTTGGTAGGCCGGATAAGGCGAAGCCGCCATCCGGCAATGGGTGCCAGGGGGATAATGCCTGATGGCGCTGTGCTTATCAGGCCTACGCGGTTTCAGCCGCACCTTTCCTGTTGGCCGGATAAGGCGAAGCCGCCATCCGGCAATCAGCCGCGGTTTCAGTGGCTCTGTTCACGTTGGCCGGATAAGCGTTTACGCGCCATCCGGCATAACAAACCGCACGCAGCCAAAACGGCTACGGCAACAGCGCAATAAATGCTTCAAGGTGTCGGCTCTTCGCGCCGCGTCGCCACACCAGCCAGGTGGTGAGCCAACGCCACTCCTCCGCCAGCGGCCAGGCATTGACCTGCTGATGGGCGGGCATACTCTCCAGCATACTGCGTGGGATCAGCGCCAGCCCGGCGCCGGCAATCACGCAGGCCAGCATGCCGTGGTAGGACTCCAGCTCGTGAATTTTTCCCGGCGTGGCGCGATCGGCCTGAAACCAGCTCTCAAAATGGCGGCGGTAGGAGCAGTTGGCGCGAAAGGCATAAATACTGGCACCGTTCACCTGCGAAGCGCGGGTAATCGGCTCATGGCCCGCCGGGGCGACAATCATCATCTCTTCGCGATAGACCGGAATGCCCTCCAGCCCCGGGTGCATAAGCGGCCCGTCGACAAACGCCGCGCTCAGCGTCCCCTCAAGCACGCCGTCAATCATGGTGCCGGAAGGGCCGGTGGAGAGATCGAACTGAATACGCGGGTAGCGCTGGTTATAAGCGGCGAGCGTCGCCGGAATACGCACCGCGGCGGTGCTCTCCAGCGCGCCCAGCGAGAACAACCCCTGCGGCTCATCGCCCGCCACTACCATCCGCGCCTCATCAACCAGCGCGAGGATCTGCTGGCTGTAGCGTAAAAAGCTGTGCCCGGCAGGGGACAGGCGCAGGCGCTGATTTTCGCGGATAAAGAGATCGACACCGAGATCCGCTTCCAGCTGGCGAATGCGCGTCGTCAGGTTTGACGGCACCCGGTGCACCTTCTGCGCGGCCTGGGTAATGCTGCCGGTCTGCGCCACGGCGTTAAACATCTCAAGCTGGGTTAAATCCATGTTGTTCTCGTAACGTGAATGGTGAAGTTAATATTATTCAGTTTTCAGAAATAACAAACTGCGTCACCCTAATGCAAGTTCTGAAATCATTGAGGGGAAAAATAATGTCTCTGACCGCCACCACCCATGCACTCTCCATTAACCCGGCCACGGGCGAAACCCTGCGCGCCACGCCGTGGGCCAGCCGCGAAGAGGTTGACCGCGCGCTGGCGCTGGCCGATAGCGGCTACCGCCTGTGGCGCAACGTCAGCGTCAATGACCGCGCGCAGAAGCTGCGCGATCTGGCCGCCGTGCTGCGTCACCGCGCAGAGGAGATGGCGCAGATGATGAGTGAAGAGATGGGTAAACCGATCTTACAGGCGCGGGCAGAAGTGGCGAAATCCGCCGCGCTGTGCGACTGGTACGCCGAACATGGCCCGATGATGCTCGGCAGCGAAGCCACGCAAGTTGAAGCGCAGCGCGCGCGCATCGAATATCGCCCGCTGGGGCCGATTCTGGCGGTGATGCCGTGGAACTTCCCGCTGTGGCAGGTGCTGCGCGGCGCGGTGCCGATCCTGCTGGCGGGCAACAGCTATCTGTTAAAACATGCGCCGAATGTGCTGGGTTCTGCGGCGCTGATCGGCGAGTTGTTCAGCGAAGCCGGGTTCGCGCCGGGCGTCTTTGGCTGGGTCAACGCCACCAATGAGGGCGTCAGCCAGGCGATTAACGATGCGCGCATTGCCGCAGTGACCGTCACCGGTAGCGTGCGTGCCGGGGCGGCAATCGGTGCGCAGGCCGGTGCGGCGCTGAAAAAGTGCGTGCTCGAACTGGGCGGTTCCGATCCCTTTATCGTGCTTAACGATGCCGATCTCGATCTGGCAGTGAAAGCCGCTGTTGCCGGGCGTTACCAGAACACCGGGCAGGTGTGCGCCGCGGCGAAACGCTTCATTGTTGAAGAAGGGATCGCCGACGCGTTTACCGAGAAATTTGTCGCCGCCGCGGCTGCGCTACAGCAGGGCGCGCCGGAAAATGAGGAGAACTACCTTGGGCCGATGGCGCGCTTCGATCTGCGCGACGAACTGCACGCCCAGGTTGAGGCGAGCATTAAAGAGGGTGCCACCCTGCGACTCGGCGGCGAGAAGACGCCGGGCAGCGGCAACTATTATCCGGCCACCGTACTGACCAACGTTACGCCGCAGATGACAGCATTTCGCCAGGAGCTGTTTGGCCCGGTTGCGGCGATCAGCACCGCTCGCGATGCAGAGCATGCGCTGACGCTTGCCAACGACAGCGACTTTGGCCTTTCGGCCACGGTATTCACCGCCGACAGCGCGCAGGCCGAGTGGTTTGCCGATAACCTCGAGTGCGGCGGCGTGTTTATCAATGGTTTTAGCGCCAGCGATCCGCGCGTGGCCTTCGGTGGCGTGAAGAAGAGCGGTTTCGGGCGTGAACTCTCCCACTTTGGTTTGCATGAGTTCTGCAACGTTCAGACCGTGTGGAAAGATCGCCTGTAAGCTAAACGCGCCCCTGTGGGGCGCGTCAGCTCTGGCTGTCATGGATGTGTCATGATCCTTTTGTAGACTCACCGCAACTCAGTGGTTACAGAAGAATATCATGAACTTAACGCAAATTTTTCGCCGAATTTTTCGGCGTATCGCACCGCAGCAGTTTGGTTTGTTGGCCGGGATTTTCTGCATCATCGCGCTCTTTTCCGCCCTGCAAATCGCCTCCTCCTTTTTCCTTACCGCCTCGCTTCGCAGCGCGCAGCACGACGAGAGCCTGAATCAACAGGCGCATCTGCAACAGGTGCGGGCGGACGAAGCACGCATTGCACTCCTCACCGCAAGCGATCTGCTCAACCGCGCCGGGGTCTACTTTATGCAGGATAAAGCGACCGGTTCGGACGGCAGCTGGCACAGCCTGATGGATGAGACCCAGCAGGCACTGGCGGCTTCCAACAAAGCCTGGCTTGCTTTTCAGGCGCTGAATCCACCAAAAGATGAAGGGCTGGTCAACAGCTATCAGCTCTTTTATGGCGCGCTGAAAGAGCAGGCCGACGGGCTGGTGAAAACCCAGTCGATCGATGCCTTTTTTGCCGTCCCTGCGCAGGCATTTCAGGCCGATTTCAATGATAACTACGCCCGTTTCCAGCAGGCTGGCGCGCAGCACGCCGAGCAGGGAAGGCAGTCGCTGCTTGCCAGCCTTAGCCGCTTGCAGCAAGTGTTTATGCTGATCCCGGCTCTGCTGGTGGTCATTGCGCTGCTGGTGTGGTTCGGCATGTCGCGCTGGGTCATCACCCCGCTGCGCGCATTGATTGCCCATATCAATATTCTTGCTGCTGGCGATCTCGGCACGCCGTTGCCGCCGGTGCAGCGTTTCAACCGCGAAATCAAGCAGCTTAGCCACAGCGTCGGCACCATGCAGCAGGGGCTGCAACAGCTGGTGATGCAGGTGAGCGACGCCACCGCGTCGATGATTGGCACCATCGGCAGCCTGGCGGAAGGCAACCAGTCGCTTAATCAGCAATCGGCGAAGCAGGCGCAGGAGCTAAACGATGTCACTGAACATATCGCCACGCTGGAGTCGCACGTCGAGGGCAATACCGGTTTTGCCGAAGAGGCGCGCCAGCAGGCGGATGAAGCGCGTAAAGTGGCGGCGGGCGGCGACAGAATGATGGAGACGGTGACGCAGTCGATGCGCGAGATTGTCGACCGCTCCGCCGAGATGCGCAATATCGTCTCGCTGATCGACGGCGTGGCGTTTCAGACCAACATTCTGGCGCTGAATGCCGCCATCGAAGCGGCGCATGCGGGCAACCACGGACGCGGCTTTGCGGTGGTGGCGAAAGAGGTGGGCCTGCTGGCGCGTAAGAGCAGCCATTCGACGCAAACCATTCAGCAACTGATTAACCACTCATTGCAGGGGATCAACGATGGCACCCAGGCGGTGAACCGTCTTGAAGATAACCTGCAACAGGTGACTGGCCTGGTCGGGCATCTGAGCGGGGTATTGAGTGAAATCTCAGCTGCAACGCTTAGTCAAGGCGAGAGTATTCACAAGATGACCCGACGTCTCCACTCACTCAACAGCGTGGCGCGGCGCACCGGCGAACTGGTGACCACGGCAGCTGCGGCCTCTGAGCAGCTTTATCACGATTCGCAGGTATTGATGCAAGCGGTTGCGCGTTTTCGTCTCAGCGCCTGACGCGACAAAACAGCTCTGGTATACTCGCAGCCCGATTTGGCCTGTGGGCGAGGAGTGAAAGTGGCATCGGTGATGGATAATGGCGTGCTGGAGGCGATAGTCGCCCAGGTACGCCCGCTGCTGGGACGCGGTAAGGTCGCGGATTATATCCCGGCGCTGGCGGCAGTCAGCGGCAATAAACTGGGGATCGCGATCAGCACCGTCAATGGGGAGCACTATCAGGCGGGTGATGCCGATGAGCGCTTCTCAATTCAGTCGATCTCAAAAGTGCTTAGCCTGGTGGTGGCAATGAACCACTACGGCGAGGAGGAGATCTGGCAGCGCGTCGGTAAAGATCCCTCCGGCCAGCCCTTCAACTCGCTGCTGCAACTTGAGATTGAGCAGGGCAAGCCGCGCAATCCTTTCATTAACGCCGGGGCGCTGGTGGTATGCGATATGCTGCAAAGCCGCCTTAGCGCGCCGCGCCAGCGCATGCTGGAAATTGTGCGCAAGCTCGCAGGCGTCGACGATATCGTCTACGACACGGCGGTGGCGCGATCGGAGTTCGATAACGCTGCGCGTAACACGGCTATCGCCTGGCTAATGAAATCTTTCGGCAACTTCCACAATGA
This sequence comes from Kosakonia sp. CCTCC M2018092, assembly GCF_003864115.1. Taxonomy (NCBI): domain Bacteria; kingdom Pseudomonadati; phylum Pseudomonadota; class Gammaproteobacteria; order Enterobacterales; family Enterobacteriaceae; genus Kosakonia; species Kosakonia sp. CCTCC M2018092. The sequence continues at coordinate 2,523,659 of NZ_CP034225.1, read as the reverse complement.
TGTCACTACGGTTCTGCAAAACTACTTCCACTACTGCGCGCTGAAGATGAGCTGTGCTGAGCTGGCGCGCACCTTTCTCTTCCTCGCGCAGAGCGGGCAGGCGGTGAATCTCGCCCAGCCGGTAGTGACGCCGATGCAGGCGCGGCAGATCAACGCCCTGATGGCGACCAGCGGCATGTACCAGAACGCCGGGGAGTTTGCTTTCCGCGTTGGCCTGCCGGCGAAGTCGGGCGTTGGCGGTGGGATCGTGGCGATTGTGCCTCATGAGATGGCGATCGCCGTCTGGAGCCCGGAGCTGGATGACGCGGGCAACTCGCTGGCGGGCGTCGCGCTGCTGGAAGCGCTCAGCCAGCGCCTTGGTAGATCGGTCTACTGATGGCGGATTTCGATGCGCTGTTTGCCCGCCTTGGGCGCTCTACCTTTCGCTCCCGTTTTCGCTTAGGCGCAAAGGAGCGGCACTACTGCGAAGAGAAGGGGGCAGAAGTCATTGCTGCCCACGCCGCCGATTTTGTCGCTCAGCGCCTTGCGCCTGCGCTGCCTAATAATGACGGCAAACAGACGCCGATGCGTGGTCACCCGGTATTTATCGCCCAGCATGCCACCGCTACCTGCTGTCGTGGCTGTCTGGCGAAGTGGCACGCCATTGAGGCAGGCCAGCCGCTGTCGCCCGCGCAGCAGCAGTATGTAGTTGATGTGATTTATCACTGGCTGGTTGTCCAGATGAACTCGCCGCGCTGATGGCGGTTGCGCAACACGCTATAGCGGAAAACAAGCATGCTAAGCTTTAGGCTATTTCCGACGCTACTTCGGGCAGCTCCTGCCGCCCGCGACAGGAACTGAGATTTGATGCGAGCTTTGTTGTCCTCCTGGCGTCCGTTCAGGGAAGAGACCCCGCTGATAAATGCGGGAATGATTTTTGCGCTGACCACGCTGTTCTATTTTATCGGCGCGATGATGCGCCTGGTCGAGGAGCTGTCGCTCTTCTGGCCGCTGAATGCGGTGATGGCCGGGGTCTTCGCCCGCTACGCGTTTTTGCACCGCTGGCACTACTACTTAATCAGCTATGTCGCGATGCTGGCTTACGATGCCGTCACCACCAGTTGGGGCACGGCGTCGCTGATCATCAACTTCTCCAATATGGTCTTTATCATCACCATGGCGCAGCTTATCGGTTGGGAGCGGCGCCAGATCGCCAAGACGCCACAGCCGATCAATGCGCTGAAACTCTTTAGTTACTGTCTGGTGGCTGCGCTGCTCTGCGCCTTCTTTGGCGCGCTGGGCTCGGTTGGGATTAACGATCAGGGCTTCTGGCCATTGCTGGCTGACTGGTTTGGCGAGCAGTTCTCAACGGGCGTGCTGATCCTGCCGTGTCTGCTGACCATGACGCGCCCGCGCGTGCTTAAGGGCTTTTCACTACCGCAGGTGATGCCGATCCTCGCGCTGGCGGTGTCTGTCTCAGCCTCGGTGATGATTGGCGGTGCCGGAAGCCTGGCGTTTCCGCTGCCAGCGCTCATCTGGTGCGCGGTGCGCTATTCACTGCCGTTAACCTGCCTGGTGACGCTTATCACCGGTGGGCTGGAGATTATGCTGGTCTCCAGCGGGCAGATCGATATTCACGTCCATTCGCCGTTTGATATTCCGCAGATGCTCTCGGCGCGGCTCGGCGTGGCGACGATGGCGATCTGCCCGGTGATCGTGTCGGTCAGCGTTGAAGCCATTAACCGCCTGATGCGCCAGGTGTCGCTGCGCGCCGATTTTGATTTTCTCACCCGCGTTTACTCCCGCTCCGGGCTGTATGAAGCTCTGCGTAAAGAGGAGAAGCGTTTTGCGGGCAAACACCTCTCCGTGATGCTGATGGATATCGACTACTTCAAAAGCGTCAATGACAGTTATGGTCACGAGTGTGGCGACCGGGTGCTGACTTCGTTCGCGCAAAAAGTGCAGCAGGAGCTTGGCGAGCGTGGGCTGGTGGCGCGTATGGGCGGCGAGGAGTTTGTGGTGGTCGCCGTCACAAAAGATGCAACAGCAGGGAAGAGACTTGCGGAGACGCTGCGCTGTGCAGTGGAAACCCATCCCTTTAAATGGCGGCAGCAGACGCTACATCTGACGATGAGCGTCGGCATCGGGCACGGCACGCCCGACCCGCGCCAGTTAACAGAGGGATTCAACGATCTGCTGGCCGAGGCCGATGAGCATCTCTACCGCTCGAAGAGGCACGGCAGAAACTGCACCACGGATAGCCACAGCGGCGAGCCGGAAGTCACTATCTCGCCCGCAACGTGAAATAAGCAACACAATAAATATTAATAACTTATAAATATCTTGCGGCTGATTTTTGAGACCAATATGATTAGCCTCGCGCGGTCGCAAGCTGCGGATTCGCTCACCCTGACAAACGTGCCGAATAGGCTACGCTTAATGCTGTAAACCGTTGTCTACTCGCCCGTTTGCCCGAGCGCGGCGGTCCAGACTGAGAATGATGAGATCGGCACTCTATGAAAACACCTGCGATTCCCGCAAATGAGGCACAGCGCCTGGCGTCATTGCATGACTCCGGCCTGCTGGAGGGTGGCGTCAACGCCCGTTTAGACCGCTTAACGCGCCTGGCGCAACGGATGTTCAATGTCCCGGCGGCGTTGATTACGCTGGTCGACGAAGATACGCTCCATTTTAAATCCACCGGCGGTAATCCGGCAGAAGCCCAGACGCTGCCGCGCAACATCTCCTTTTGCGGTCACGTCATTTTGTCTGAAACGGCGATGATCATCGAAGATACCCATCTTGATGAGCGATTTACCGATAATCCGCTGGTGACCGGCGAACCGTATATTCGTTTCTATGCCGGTTACCCGCTGCGCCTGCCGGACGGTGCGCTGGTGGGATCGCTGTGCGTGATTGATAAAGCGGCGCGCGGCTTTTCTGGCTCAGAAGTCGACACCCTGAAAGATTTCGCCATGATCGTCGAAGATGAGTTCGCGGTGATGAGCGCGGCGACCACCGATGAGTTAACCGGCCTCTTTAACCGCCGTGGCTTCGATAACCTGGCGAAGTTCGCGATTGTTGGCGCACGCCGCCGCGCGCAGCCATTGACGCTGGCGTGGATCGACCTTGATAACTTCAAAGAGATTAATGATACCTACGGCCACGGCGAAGGGGATGAAGCCCTGAAGGCGATGGCGGAGGTGATGACGGCCAGCCTGCGTGAAGCGGATCTGCGGGTTCGCTACGGCGGCGACGAATTCGCGATTGTCTTCTCCGATACCAATGAAGAGGGCGCGTGGATCGCGATGCAGCATCTGGTTGAACAGGTTGAGGCCTGGAACCAGCAGTCGGGCAAACCGTGGAAACTCGGTTTCTCCTGGGGCGTCAGCGAGTTTAATCACGATGGCAGTGACGATCTGCGCAGCTGGATGAAAGAGGCGGATGAGAAGATGTATGCCATGAAATCCCGCAACAATCGCGGACGCTAAACCATAACAAAATTGTATGGGTGCGGCGCTTGAGTTAGCCCGCCCCGCGTTGAATAGTGGTCATTTTACAAGGAAGCTAAATGACCGCTTATCATATCAATCGCCTCTCTGGTGAGGCGATCCTCTTCCATATCGACAGCCTGTGCGACGTGCTGGAAAACTGCGTCGCCGGCGGTGCCTCCGTCAGCTTTATGCATCCGCTCTCGCGGGAAAAATCACATCAATTTTGGTCCGGCGTTGCCGCAAGCGTAACGCGCGGTGAACGCATTGTGCTGGTCGCGCAGGATGAGGCGGGTGAGGTTGTCGGCACCGTGCAGGTGGTGCTCGAACAGCCGGAAAACCAGCCGCACCGCGCCGATGTCTCGAAATTACTGGTGCATGATAACGCGCGACGTCAGGGGCTGGCGCGTCGCCTGATGACAGCCCTCGAGCATGAGGCGCAGGCGCACGGCAAAAGCGTGCTGGTGCTGGATACGGCGACCGGCAGCGGGGCGGAGAACTTCTACATCACCTGCGGCTGGCAGCGGGTGGGTGAAATTCCGCGTTATGCGCTGATGCCGGATGGAAATGTGACGGCGACGACACTTTTTTATAAGTTCATATAACTGGGGTCAATAAGCCACGCCACTTTGATCAAAACAGGGTTTCATGGTCGTAAAGTCTGATAAGTTATTACACCAATCTTCCAAGGTTGTATGACTAATCTAAAAAAGGAACCCACTGTGAACACATTAAACCGTCGCAATTTTCCCGGGGCTGACTATCCAGAACGTATTATTCAGTTTGGCGAAGGGAATTTTTTGCGCGCTTTTGTCGACTGGCAAATCGATCTGCTGAACGAGCACACCGACCTCAACGCCGGTGTGGTGGTGGTTCGCCCAATCGCGAGTGATTTCCCGCCTTCTCTGAGCACGCAAGATGGCCTCTACACCACCATTATTCGCGGTCTCAACGAGCAGGGCGAAGCGGTGAGCGATGCGCGTCTTATCCGCTCCGTTAACCGTGAAATCAGTGTTTACACGCAGTATGACGAGTTTCTTAAGCTGGCCCACAATCCGGATATCCGTTTCGTTTTCTCCAATACCACTGAAGCCGGTATCAGCTACCACGCCGGGGATAAATTCGACGACGCGCCAGCGGTAAGTTACCCGGCAAAACTGACCCGCCTGCTGTTTGAGCGCTTCAGCCATTTTGCCGGCGCGCAGGATAAGGGCTGGATCATTATCCCTTGTGAATTAATCGATTATAACGGCGACGCGCTGCGTGAACTGGTGCTGCGTTATGCCAACGAGTGGGCGCTGGGCGCGGAATTTACACAGTGGCTTGAAACCGCAAACAGCTTCTGCTCAACCCTGGTTGACCGCATTGTTACCGGTTATCCGCGTGATGAAGTGGCAAAACTGGAAGCGGAGCTGGGTTATCAGGATGCCTTCCTTGATACCGCCGAGCACTTCTATCTGTTTGTGATTCAGGGGCCAAAATCGCTGGCCGCTGAGCTGCGTCTGGATAAATACCCGCTAAACGTGCTGATTGTTGATGACATCAAGCCATACAAAGAGCGTAAAGTGGCGATCCTCAACGGGGCGCATACGGCGCTGGTGCCGGTCGCGTTCCAGGCGGGTATCGATACGGTCGGCGAAGCGATGAGTGACACGGAGATCTGTGCGTTTGTCGAGAAGGCGATTTACGAAGAGATCATTCCGGTGCTGAATCTGCCGCGCGATGAGCTGGAGTCTTTCGCCAGCGCGGTGACCGGACGTTTCCGTAACCCCTATATCAAACATCAGTTGCTCTCCATCGCCCTGAACGGCATGACTAAATACCGCACCCGCATTCTTCCTCAATTGCTGGCAGGGCAGAAAGCACGCGGTAAATTACCGGCGCGCCTCACTTTTGCGCTGGCGGCGTTGATTGCGTTCTATCGCGGCGAGCGTGACGGGAAAAGTTACCCGGTGCAGGATGATGCGCACTGGATTGAGCGTTACCAACAGCTTTGGAGCCAGCATGGCGATCGTCAAATCAGCACCAGTGAGCTGGTGAGGGCGGTGCTGTCGGTGAGCGATCATTGGGAGCAGGATCTGAGCAAGGTGCCGGGCCTGGTGGAGCAGGTGACGCTCGATCTGGACGCCATTCTGCTGCGCGGCATGCGCGAAGCGGTAAAACCGCTCTGCTGATAGCTGCCTGTAAAATGCCGGATGGCGCTGGCGCTTATCCGGCCTACATTTCCCACTTCCACAATCTCCTCGATCCCGTAGGCCGGATAAGGCGTAGCCGCCATCCGGCATTCCCGCACTCCATTCGATCCCGTAGGCCGGATAAGGCATAGCCGCCATCCGGCAAAGCAGCAATAGCTGAAAGCAAGCATTATAGTTACAACATACTTTAACAGAGTTGTATAACAGGTTTCAGTAACCTCTGCGCCAATACATCGTCTGGCAGGGCGAAATTGCGTCACAATCCATTAGCAAACTTGCAACTGTGACATCGATCACGTTTAATAGCCGCTGCGCTCCTTTTCCCCCTGAATAATTATGATTGTCCGTCCTGAAAAACACTGGCTTGCTCGTCTCTTCGTCTGGCATGGTTCCGTACTGCCGAAAATCGCCTCACGCCTGACCATGAACTTCCTGCTTTCGGTCGCCGTCATCTGGATGCTGCCGTGGTACACGTCGCTGGGCATCAAGCTAACGGTCGCACCGTTCAGCATTCTCGGGGTAGCCATTGCTATCTTCCTCGGTTTTCGCAACAACGCCTGTTTCGCCCGCTACTCAGAAGCGCGTCTGTTATGGGGGCAACTGATGATCGCCTCGCGCTCGCTGCTGCGGGAAGTGAAAACTACGCTGCCTGACGAGAGCGACGTGCGCCATTTTATGCAGCTACAGTTCGCCTTTGCCCACGCGCTGCGCATGACGCTGCGACGCAAACCGCAGGGCGACGTGCTGTCAAAATACCTCACTGCTGATGAATTACGGCAGGTCTTAAATGCCCATTCGCCAGCAAACCGTATTCTGCTGATGATGGGCCAGTGGCTGGGCGAGCGCAGGGCGCAAGGGGCGCTGTCGGATATTATGTTCCACAGCATTACTCAGCGCTTACACGATATGTCCGCCGTGCAGGCTGGCTGCGAGCGTATCTTTAATACGCCGCTGCCTTTCGCCTATTCACTGATTTTGCACCGCACGGTCTATCTCTTCTGCATCATGCTGCCGTTTGCGCTGGTGGTGGATCTGCACTTTATGACGCCCTTTATCTCAGTGCTTATCTCCTACACCTTTATCTCGCTCGATACGCTGGCGGAAGAGCTGGAAGATCCGTTTGGCGAAGAGGATAACGACCTGCCGCTGGATGCCTACTGTAATGCGATTGAAATCGATCTGCTGCAAATGGAGGACGCCGACGATCTGCCGGTCAAACTGACACCGGACAAAAATTACCAATTGACCTAAACTTACAGGGGCGTAAGCCGTAAGATTTTTTCACTCTCCTGGCTCAGGTCATCTAACAAGAGGGACATGCGATGGAAAAGTCCGATAAAACCTTCTCGTTCGCGCTGACGTTTATCGTTGGCCTGTCACTGCTCGCCACGGCATGGGATATCTCACTCTTTAGCAGCCTGCCGTGAGCCATCTGCCAGCAGCGCCTGTGTCTTCTGCACCGGGCGCTGCAACAGTGCAATCGCCTCTTCAGCTGACGTGACATTGGTGTAACCGATAATCAAACCGTAGCGTGGTGCATCACCTCTGTACCATTCTGAAAGCGGGCTCACCTGCAACTGGTGTTGTTGCCAGAGCTGTGCCAGCGCCACATCCTGCGTGCTTTCCCGCAAAAAGGCGATGATATGCATGCCGCCATCGCGTACCTCCACATCAAATATCTGCGGATAGATCTGCGCCAGCGCCGCCAGCACGAACCCGCGCCGGGCAGAGTAAAGATTGCGCATCTTCTTCAGATGCTTATAAAAGTGGCCTTCGCTGAGAAAGGCGGCGAGAATTTTTTGTGTTAATAGCGGTTGGCCGCTCTCGGTGAGTTCGGCCGTTTGCCTGAACTGCGCAAGCAGCGCGCGCGGCAGCACCAGATAACTGGTGCGTAAGGAGGGCAACATGGTTTTGCTGAAGGTGCCCATATAGATAACCCGGTCATCACTATCAAGGCTCTTCAGCGCAGGTACCACTTTGCGCGTGTAGTGAAACTCGCCATCATAATCATCCTCAACAATCCAGCTATTGCGCTGCGCTGCCCACGCCAGCAGCTGCTGTCTGCGGGGCAGGGAGAGGGTGACCGCCAGCGGGCTTTGGTGTGACGGTGTCACAAATAGCAGATGGGCGTCGTTGTGATGGCGCAGAAGATAATTGATATCCAGACCGTCGTTATCGACCGCTACGCTATGCAGGTTCTGGACTGAATGTTGCAATATGCGCTGGCCTAAAAAGTAGCCCGGCTCTTCAAACACCACTTTCTGCTGAGGGCCTGCAAGCAGAGTGAGGATCAGCCGCAAATTGTGCTGATACCCGCCGGTGATCACCACCTGTTCCGGGCTGCAGGCAAGCCCGCGCGAAACATTCAGATAGTGAGCGATGGCATGGCGCAGAGGAGCATAGCCCATCAATGGCGGTGTGAGCATTTCGCTCGGGTGCAGTGCACGCACGGCTTTAGCGCTGAGCAGCAGCCATTTTTTACTCGGGAAGGCATCAAGCGCCGGAATGCCGAGGCGCAAGAAACCGCTCTGTTTACGTTCGGCGTCGCCAAATGCTGGCGCTGGGGTAGAAAGGGGCTCATCGCGAGCTTTACGCTTGACCGGCGACAGCACCAGTTCAGGATTGACGCGTGTGCCGCGCGCGCCATCGCTGACCAGAAACCCTTCACCGATCAGAATCGACCACGCGGTTTCCACCGTTTTTCGCGCCACGCCCAGTTCGCTGGCCAGCACGCGCACCGAAGGGACTTTATCTCCCGGCTTAAGCAAACCCTGCGTGATGCTCTCGCGATATTGCGAATAAATAGCTCTGTAACCCGGCTTCATGTCCTACCTTTTTCTTGCTGTTTTGCATCTTTTACCTGCGACATTGACGCGTAATATAGCCCCCGTTGAAACAATAAACGAGGCAAATAATATGAGCACCCGCATCAATCTCTTCCAGCGCGTTCCCGATCTGATCAAAGCCCTTTCCGAAGCCAGCCAGGCGGCGCACAACAGCGGTCTGGATAGCACACTCAAAAATCTGGTTGATATTCGTGCCTCACAGCTAAACAGCTGCGCTTTCTGTCTGGATATGCACATTAAACAGGCGCGGATTCTGGGTGAGCGGGAGTTAAGGTTGCATCATGTCGCCATCTGGCGCGAATCGCCGTTATTCACCGCGAAAGAGAAGGCGGCGCTGGCATTGACCGAAGCCCTGACCCGGCCCGCTGCTGAAGGGGTGAGCGATGCCATTTATGACGCAGCGCGTGAACATTTTGATGAAGTGGCGTTATCAGAGCTGGCGTTTGCTATCTCAATTATCAACACCTGGAACCGCTTGATGATTGTGTCGCAAACCGCCCCAGGCGCGCTCGATAAAGCCTACGGCCTCGATCGCGCGAATCTCGAATAGCCGTGCGGTTTCGTAGGCCGGATAAGCGTCAGCGCCATCCGGCAATACAGCCCGGCTCATGGCTGAACCGGGCAGGGACATCGCTTTCCGACGTCAAAAAACTATTAATGCGCCAGCTGGAAGAAACGCACCGAGTTACGCAGCGCCTCGCTCTGCTCGGTCATCGACTGCGCGGCCACCGCGGCCTGTTCCACCAGCGTGGCGTTCTGCTGGGTCACCTGATCCATTTGATCGATAGCGACGCTGATCTCTTTAATCCCCTGATGCTGCTCGGTTGAGGCGGCGGAGATATCAGCGACAATATCCGTCACCTTATTCACTGACGAGACAATCTCCTCCATCGCACGGCTGGCGGTATCGGCAAAACGCGAACCGTCGGTGATTTTTTCCACCGTCCCCTCAATCAACTGCTTAATCTCTTTTGCCGCATCGGCGCTTTTCTGCGCCAGGTTACGCACTTCGCCAGCGACCACCGCAAACCCTTTGCCCTGTTCACCGGCGCGCGCGGCTTCTACAGCGGCGTTGAGCGCAAGAATATTGGTCTGGAAAGCGATCCCCTCAATCACCGAAATAATATCGACAATCTTCTGCGAACTGGCGGAGATCTCATGCATGCGCGTCAGCATGTCGTTAACCTCTTTACCGCCCTTGAGCGCGGTGTCTGAGGTCTGGCGCGCCAGCTCGCTCGCTTTGCGGGCGTTCTCCGCATTACTCTTCACGTTTTCCGTGATCTGCTGCATGTTCGAAGAGGTCTGCACCAGCGACGCGGCCTGCTCCTCGGTGCGCTGCGACAAGTCATTGTTACCTTCAGCAATTTCGCCTGCGGCATGGGAGATTGATTCGCTGCCATCAATAATGCCGCGGATAATCTCCGCCAGCTGGCTGTTCATATATTTAATCGTCGCCAGCAGGCTATTGCTGTCACCTTCACGCAGATCGACCGCCGTCTCCAGCTTGCCGGAGGCCACCGCCTGCATAATCGACATCGCATAATCCGGCTCGCCGCCGAGTTGGCGCGCCAGGCTGCGCGAGATAAAGAGCGCGCTCACGCCTGTGGCGATCAGCGCCAGCAGCAGTAAGCCGATCAGCACATAGAGCGCGTGGTTGTAATTTGCCTGCGTCGTTTCGCCCATGCGCTCGCCAATGGCTACTTCCATATCCACCAGCGTCGCCAAGTCTTTCATCAGCTGTGTGCGGTATTTCGCCGACACTACGCCGCTGATCTTCGCCGCCTCTGCCGCGTCGCCGTGGTTCATCGCCTCAATCACTTTTGCGTTGACGTCGATGAAGTTTTTGAAGTTATCGACCACCGTCACAAACAGCGCGTGCATCTCCGGCGGCGCATCGGCAGAGAGTTTTGTGTACTGCCGCTGGGCGTTGAGGAACGTTTCCTGATTTTGCAGCAGTTCATTACGATGCTGATCGAGGGAGGCAGGGGTTGTTGAGGAGATGTACTGCACCTGCTGTAAGCGCATTTCCGCTAATACGCCGCGCATCTCGAGGGTGTAGCGAATGCCCGGCATACGCTCCTGGCGGAATTTATCGATTTGTTGTTTGCTGGCGTTAAGCTGATAAATCGAGACGATGCCAACAATTAACATCATCACAATAAGAGTAGAGAAACCAAACAGCAGTTTCGTTAATACGGTCGCGTGCGCAAATTTTTTCATGATCCTGAAGTTATAAAAAAGAGTGGTAATGGTAATAACGGCATAAACCGTAGAAAGATTGAGGTTGAAGTTCGATCTTGATCACATATCGCACTGATATTTAGGCAAATATCTTACGAGTGGCATCAGTTTTATTTAAGGCAGGCAAGGGTGTTAAATAAGATCGGGAAGGTGTGTTAAATAATTGAAATAATATTTCACTTAAAGAGATGACTATTTTCGCGCACGCAGAGCGTGCGCGAAAAATTAACCTTTAAGACTCAGCGGCAGTTCATCTGCCCACTTGGTAGCTTGTGTCATTAATTCTGATACTGCGGAGTAAGGCAGGCCAATCTTGTTTGCAATCGCGCTGGTCTCATCCCATAAACGCTGTTCATAGACGCGGGCGAGGTGAACATAGGGGTAGAGTTCGCCGCTCTCTTTCTCCAGCGCTGTTGCCACATCCGGCGAGACGGAGATCTGCTCCATCAGCTCTTCAAGCGGCAGGCCGAGGATCACATCCAGCAGGGAGAAGAGCCCCACCAGGAAAGCGTCATTGGCGACATTATTGCTGGAAGTGCGCGCCGCCACCAGTTCGCAAAACTTGGCGCGGATCAGGCTCAGATAGTAGATCTCGGTATTGGTCACGTGCTCAAACGAAGTAAGACAGGCCACCAGTACAAAACGGCGCATCTCGTTGATGCCAAGGTAAACCACAATGTCGCGTAAGGACTGGTTACGAAAGCCGCTAATCCCGCGCGTGTTATATAAGATGTTCTGCGCGTAGCGCATGATCTTAAATGAGAGGGAGACATCGCGTTTCAACAGCTCTTCAATGCGGTTTAAGTTCGGCGACTCGACGTTCACTTCCTGCATCAACCGCAGCGCAAAAGCGCGGTTCTGCACCAGCTTGTTGCGCTTAGAGACCACCGGTTTGCTGAAGAAATAGCCCTGGAAGAGGCGAAAACCCAGTTTCTTATAGGCTTCGAACTCATCATAGGTTTCCACTTTTTCCGCCAGCAGCACCGCGTGGCGCAGCGCATCGCGGTTGGCGTTAACCCAGGCATCAATCTCTTCCAGTGAGCTTCGCCTGATATCGAACTTAATCACATCGATATAGGGCAGGAAAGCGTCCCACTGGTTGCCAGGTGCGAAATCGTCGAGAGCGACGCGAAAGCCAAGGTTCTGCAGACGTTTTACCGTCTCCAGCAGTTGCTTGTCCGGCTGCGCATCTTCAAGGACTTCGATCACCACGCGGTTTTTCGGCAACGTTTCGGCAAGGCCGTCAATCAATAACTGGTAGGGAAAATTGACATATACCGTCGTCAGATCGTTCTTACGTCCGACAGGCGCACTGAGAAACTGCTCTTCGATCAGTTGGGTCGTGGCTTGCTCGGCAGAGATCTCTGGAAAGCGGTTATCCATGCTATTGCGGAACAGCAGTTCGTAACCGACGGTGTTCAGTTGGTTATCAAAGATCGCCTGTCTGGCCACAAAAGAAAACATTCACCACCCCGTACACCATGTACTTTTGTATAAGTATTACAAATATATAAGCTTATAACACACCCTGAATAGCCGAAGCGTGCGCCTGATACTAAAAAAGTGACCTTTAGCGCTAAAAATATAGGCCAGCAAAGCGGTAAGTGTACAGGTAATGAGGATATTCTTAAGCGTAACCGCTCAAAGTAGCAGCATGGCGCTGTAAAAAACGACAATTATGCAGAAAAGCGTAAGCGAGGCAGGGGATAAAACAGGCGCTGCGCCTGCGTGACAGCCAAAATCGCTGTCCGGCATGGCGCAGCGCCAAAGGCGCGGGATTAAGTACGCGGCGTCTGTTCAGCCGGCGCAGTGGCATGCACTTCGTTCACGCGCTTACGCACGCCAAACCAGCCGGCAACCAGCAGAACGGCGATCAGCGGAATGGAGCCGATAGTGAAGGTACCGTTCGGATAGTCGAACGCCATCAGCACCAGCACGCTGAGCAGGAACAGCAGCGTCAGCCAGGAGGTCACCGGCGCACCGGGCATCTTGAAGCTGACATCTTCTGCTTTGCCTTCGCGGATCGCTTTACGCAGGCGCATCTGGCACACCACGATAAAGCCCCAGGAGGCGATAATCCCCAGCGACGCAACGTTAAGCACAATCTCAAACACCTGCGACGGCACCAGGTAGTTCAGGAACACGCCGACGATGTAGACGCAGATTGTCGCCAGAATACCGGCATACGGCACCTGCTGGCGGCTCATCTTCGACATAAACTTCGGTGCGGAACCGCCCATCGACATTGAGCGCAGAATACGCCCGGTGCTGTAGAGGCCGGAGTTCAGGCTGGAGAGCGCGGCGGTCAACACCACGATATTCATCACGTCGCCAATGTACGGCACGCCAAGCTTCGAGAAGAAGGTGACGAACGGGCTTTGTCCCGCCTGGTAAGCGTTCCACGGCAGCAGCAGCACCAGCAGCACCACCGAGCCAACGTAGAACAGGCCAATACGCCAGATCACGCTGTTGATCGCTTTCGGTACCATGGTCTTCGGCTCTTTACATTCGCCTGCGGCGGTACCGACCAGCTCAATAGAGGCGAAGGCGAATACCACGCCCTGCACCAGCACCAGTGCGGCCATCATGCCGTGGGGGAAGAAACCGCCGTTATCGGTAATCAAATGGAAGCCGGTGCTGTTGCCGTCGAGCGGTTTGCCGGTGCCGAGGAAAACCGTCCCGACCACCAGAAACAGCACAATCGCCAGCACTTTCAGCAGCGCAAACCAGAACTCCATCTCGGCGAACCACTTCACGCCGATCATGTTCATGGTGCCGACAATCGCCAGCGCGCCGAGGGCGAAGACCCACTGCGGCACGTCGCCAAAGGCACCCCAGTAGTGCATATAAAGCGCGACGGCGGTGATATCGACAATGCCGGTCATCGCCCAGTTGATGAAGTACATCCAGCCGGCGACATAGGCGGCTTTTTCGCCGAGGAACTCACGGGCGTAAGAGACGAAGCTGCCGCTGGAAGGGCGGTGTAAAACCAGTTCGCCCAGCGCACGCAGAATAAAGAACGAGAAGATACCGCAAACGAGATAGACGATAGCCAGCGATGGCCCGGCCATTTGCAGACGCGCGCCGGCACCGAGGAAAAGACCGGTACCGATTGCGCCGCCGATGGCGATCATTTGTACATGGCGGTTACCCATCGCCTGGCTGTAGCCCTCTTCATGAGAGTTCAGCCAGCGACGTTTCGCCGCGTGATGCTCCGTGGTGTTGTTGTTCTCTGTTTTCATTGCATTACCCTGTTGACCTGTCTGACCTTGCGGAATGTCTCAAGCCGCAGCACAAAAACCACACGATTTGCACCGTCGGCTACACGTTCTCTCTTTCCATTGTTTCTGTGTATGGATAAGGGAAAACATGGCGCAGCATCGTAACCGCAATCGTTTACTGACGCAAAACATACCCAGCCGTAAACAGCACACTATTAGTCGAAATTGTGAAGTCAACTCCATCAAGCAGAGGAAATGATTCAGGATGGTGAAAAATGCAACAGAAAAAACCACAACCATAAAACGGTGTTTTACCCGGTCCGCACCGGCCTTCGGCATCATCCATTTGCAGAACAAATAGCGTGAGCGCCTGGCAACGCTGACTTTGCGAATTTTTTGCTTACCAAATGTAAATTAATTGTTTCACAGCAGATTCAGCACGCTCCAGTATTGGCCCATCTTCTCTGACACGAGAGCGTGCCATGTCTTACCGACTGAGTTTGCTGGACAAAAGCCCCATCGCGGAGCATGAAACCGCGCAGGACGCGCTCCTGCGCACGCTGCAACTGGCGCAGCAGGCGGAAAACTGGGGCTATCACCGCTTCTGGATAGCTGAACACCACAACACCTCACAACTTGCGAGCCCGTCGCCAGAGCTGCTGATCGCCTGGATACTTGGCCAGACGCGGCGCATCCGCGTCGGCTCCGGCGGCGTGATGCTGCAACACTACAGCCCCTATAAAGTGGCAGAGAATTTTAACCTGCTGGCAAACCTCGCCCCGGGACGCGTCGACCTGGGCGTGGGCAAAGCGCCCGGCGGATTACCGCTCTCCACTCGCGCGTTGCAGCAGGGCGTCAACCCCGAAGAGAAGGGACGTTTTGCCGATCAGCTGGCGCAGCTGGACAACTGGCTGTCGCTGGCCCCGGATGAAAATGCCCAGGAATCTCTCCTGGCGACGCCGCTTGCGCCAGTGCAGGCAGAGCGGTTCTTGCTCGGTGCCAGCCTTGAGAGCGCAACGCTTGCGGCATCCCTCGACTGGAATTTTGTCTACGCCGCGCATCTCAATGGCGACAAAACCCTTCTGCGTGACGTTGTCACGCAATGGCAGCAGCAAAGCCGCCGCGACACGCTGGTCGCCGTGCAGGTGATTGTGGCAGAAACCCAGGCGCAGGCTGACTCGCTGGCGCAGCAGGTTGAAGTGTGGGGCGTTGAGCTGGCGAACGGGCAGAAAGTGAGCGTGGCGAGCGAAGCGCATGGGCAGGCCTTTGCCCGCCAGGCGGGCAGCCCGGCGGTACGCATTGCGCGGCGCGAAAGCGCCATCATCGCCGGTACGCCAGAAAAGGTGCGGGCCGGGCTGGATGCGCTGCATCAGCAGTTTGGCATTGACGAATTTATTATCGACACGCCGGTGGCGGAAGGACGCGCGCGCTTAACTTCACTCCTCCTGCTGGCGCAGGCAGTCGTGCAGACGCAAACCCTACAGGAGGTGGCGGGATGAGTTTTACCGAACAGTTAATTGCGTGGCGGCGTGAGCTGCATCAGCACCCGGAACTTTCGCTCCAGGAGTTTGAAACCACGCGGCGCATTCGACACTGGCTGGAGCATGCCGGGCTGCGCCTGTTGCCGCTCGAACTGCCGACCGGGGTGGTCGCGGAAGTGGGAAGCGGCGAGAAGGTGATCGCGCTGCGCGCCGATATCGACGCGTTACCGATCGAGGAGGCGGTTGACTCGCCGTTTACCTCGCGCAACCCCGGCGTGATGCACGCCTGCGGACACGATATTCATACCAGCGTCATGCTCGGCGCGGCGCTGCTGTTAAAAGAGCGGGAAGCGGAGCTGGCGGGCAGGGTGCGCATCCTGTTTCAGCCAGCAGAAGAGAGTTTTGGCGGCGCGAAGCGGCTGATTAAGGCCGGTGCGCTGGAGAATGTGCGCGCGATTTTCGGCATGCACAACGAACCCGGCCTGCCGGTCGGCGCATTTGCCACCCGCGGCGGCGCGTTTTACGCCAATGTCGATCGCTTCAGTCTGAAGGTGAGCGGTAAAGGGGCGCACGCGGCGCGGCCGCATGAGGGCAACGACGCCATTCTGCTCGCCAGCCAGCTGGTTGTGGCGCTGCAAAGTATCGCCAGCCGCAACGTCAACACCCTCGAATCGGTGGTGTTAAGCGTGACGCGTATTCAGGGCGGCAATACCTGGAACGTGCTGCCGGAGCATGTCGAGCTGGAGGGAACCCTGCGCACCCACGATGCGGCCATCCGTGCGCAGGTCAAAAAACGCGTTGAGGGGATCGCCGCCGGGCTGGCGCAGGCCTTCGATGCGGGTATTGCGGTGACCTGGTTCGACGGCCCGGATGCGCTGGTCAATCACCCGCAGTGGGCGGACTTCGCCCGCGAGGTCGCCAACGAGCACGGCTACCGTACCGCAGAGGCGGATCTGCATATGGGCGGGGAGGATTTCGCCGTCTATCTCCAGCAGATACCCGGCGCGTTTGTCAGTATCGGCAGCGACAGCCCGTACGGCCTGCATCATCCCGCGTTTAATCCTGATGAAGGGCTGATTGATGAGGCGGCGCGCTACTTTGCCCGCCTGGCAGAAAAAGCCTTACAGCACGCTTAACGAAACCTGAAATGACCTGGGGCGGTGGCTCCGGGCCACCTGTTGCCTGAATTCCGGAGGGAGTATGTCTACAGCACGACAATTGCGGCTTGGCACCATCTTGCATGGCGCATCGGGAAATATGTCCGCCTGGCGACATCCTGCGGCGGTCGCCGACGCCAGCATCAATTTTGACTTTGTGCAGGAGACGGCGCGTATCGCTGAGCAGGGGAAACTCGATTTCTTATTTGTCGCTGATGGCTTATATATCAATGAAAAATCGATCCCCCACTTCTTAAATCGCTTTGAACCGCTGACGGTGTTGTCGGCGCTGGCGAGCGTCACCCGGCATCTTGGCCTTGTGGGCACGCTCTCAACCTCCTATAGCGAACCCTTTACCGTGGCGCGCCAGTTCGCCAGCCTCGATCACCTGAGCCATGGTCGGGCAGGCTGGAACGTCGTTACCTCACCGCTGGAGGGTTCGGCGAAAAACTTCTCCCGTGAAAAGCACCCGGATCACGCCCTGCGTTACCGCATTGCCGATGAGTATCTCGATGTGGTTAAAGGGTTGTGGGACTCCTGGGAGGAGGACGCCTTTATTCGTGATAAAGCCAGCGGGCAATTTTTCGACCCGCAAAAACTGCACACCCTCAACCACCACGGCGACTTTTTCCAGGTCGCAGGGCCGTTAAATATTGGTCGCACACCGCAGGGGAGGCCGATTATTTTCCAGGCGGGCGCCTCGGAGGATGGCAAAAAACTGGCGGCGCGCCATGCCGATGCCATTTTTACTCACCATGAAACCTTAGCGGAGGCGCAGGCCTTCTACCGCGACGTAAAACAGCAGCTGGAACAGCACGGGCGGCGTCACGACGAGCTGCATATTTTCCAGGGCGTCAGCGTAATTGTCGGCGACAGCGAAGCGGATGCCGAGCAGCAGTATCAAACCACCGCCGCGCTGGTCTCCATTAATGATGCGCTCAACTACCTCGGGCGCTACTTCGAGCACCACGACTTTAGCCAGTACCCGCTCGACGAACCCTTCCCGGAAATTGGCGATTTAGGGCAGAACAGCTTTCGCAGCACCACCGATGAGATCAAACGCAACGCCCGTGAACGCAAGTTGACGCTGCGCCAGGTGGCACTGGAGAGCGCCTCGCCGCGTCCGCGTTTTTCCGGCACCGCTGAACAGGTGGCCGACGGCTTGCAGGCGTGGTTTGAGAGCCGCGCCGCCGACGGCTTCATCATCCAGGGCGGCACGCCGGATACCTTCCCGCGCTTCGTCGAAAAAGTGGTGCCGATCCTGCAAGCGCGCGGGCTGTTCCGCACTGACTACCCCGGCACAACCCTGCGCGAAAGTTTAGGCCTGGCGCTGCCCGCACATCCCCGGTCAACACAATAGAAGAAGAGAACGCTATGCAGAGACGCACCCTTTTGCTGGCGGCAACGCTTGCATTGACGCCGCTGGCGCAGGCCAGCGATGTGACTATCAATGGCACCGGCGTAAGCCTTGAGGCCAACGCCAAGCCGATTCATACGGCGAAAAACCCGCAGGCGATAAGCCAGCTGCCGCAAGGGTACCGCTTTGTGCAGCCGGGTAAATTCACCGTGGCGGTCGCCGCGCTTAACTCGCCGCCGCTGACGGTGTTTGCCGCCGACAACAAAACCCTGCTCGGCAGCGAAGTGGATATCGCCCGGCTGGTCGCCGACAGCCTCGGTCTTGAACTGAATGTGGTGCCGACCTCCTGGGAGGACTGGCCGCTGGGCGTGGCCTCCGGCAAATATGATGCCGCGATCAGCAATATCACCGTCACCCAGGCGCGCAAAGCGAAGTTTGATTTTGCCACCTACCGCAAAGACTCCCTCGGTTTTTATGTCAAAACCGCAAGCCCCATCAAACAGATTCAGCAGGCGGCGGATATTGCCGGGCTGCGCATCATTGTTGGCTCCGGCACCAATCAGGAGGCGATCCTGCTGGCCTGGAACGCGGAAAACCTGAAGAAGGGGCTTAAACCCTTTACGCCGGTCTACACCAAAGATGACGCTGCCCTAACGCTGGCGCTGCAATCGGGCCGCGCGGATGCCTTCTTCGGCCCCAACGTGATTGGTGCCTGGAAAGCGGCGCTGACCGGCAAAACCCGGCTGGTCGGCAGCGTCGACGGCGGCTGGCCAAAAGCGGCGCATATTGCCGTGACGCTGCGTAAAGGCAGCGGCCTGGCACCGGCGGTGCAGAGCGCGCTGAATGGTGCGATGGCGAGCGGCGATTACGACAAGGTGCTCAACCGCTGGGGTGAAGGGGTTGAGCGTATCGCGCAATCAGAAATTAACCCGCCAGGCCTTGGCGATTAAGGAGCAGAGGATGAACGAACGTTTCCGCGATGTCTCGCCCGATGCCGACGAGCTGCAACCGATCCTCACCGGGCTGTTTGCTGAGTATGCCGCCCGCTACGGCGACTACTTTTCCCGCGATGCCGAGGTGGAGCTGACTGAGTGGTATTTACCGCCGCAGGGGCTGTTTATCGTGCTGGAGCGCGACGGAAAGATCATCGCCACCGGCGCTTACAAACCTTTTGATCAGCAAACTGCCGAAATCAAACGCATCTGGACCGATGCCTCGCTGCGCCAGCAGGGGCTGGCTGCGCGCGTGGTGCAGGAGCTGGAGCGCCGCGCCGAGCTTGCCGGTTATAGCCAGATCTACCTGACTACCGGCTTTCGCCAGCCGGAAGCGGTGCGGCTCTACCTGAGCCAGGGCTACCAGCCGCACTTCGACCTGACGCGTGACGCGGAAGAGTACAGCCTGCCGCCGTTTGATGGTCGGCTGCGCTTCAGCAAAGTGCTGTCATCGGCCCGTCTGAGCAAAACCGCCTGAGGAGCGACCATGAAAAGTACCGAAACAATCAAAGTGGTGCCGGCCCGCTACCCGCTGCGCACCGTGGGTGCCATCGTCGCGCTGTTTGTGCTGGCGGCGGTGATCCAGTCCGTGGCGTTCAACCCGCGCTGGGAGTGGGGCGTCTTTGCCCGCTGGTTTTTCGACCCGGTGATCCTCGAAGGGTTAGGGCAAACGCTGCTGCTGACGCTGGTCGGCACGGTGTTGAGCGTCATTCTCGGCGGGCTGCTGGCGCTGGCGAGGCTCTCCTCGTCGTGGCTGTTGAGCAGCCTTGCCTGGGGCTATATCTGGCTGTTCCGCTCGCTGCCGCTGATTGTGGTGCTAATCATTTTGTATAACTTCTCCTACCTCTATGACTCGCTCGCCATCGGCATTCCCTTTACCAGCATTGAGTGGGCGCGCTACGAGACGATTAATGTGCTCGGCCAGTTCGCCACGGCGGTGGTCGGGCTGACGCTGGTGCAGAGCGCCTATACCGCAGAGATCATTCGCGGCGGTTTTCTTGGCGTCGATCACGGGCAGTATGAAGCCGCTGCCGCGCTTGGTCTTCCCGCCTGGCGGCGCACGGTGCGCATTATTTTGCCGCAGGCGCTGCGCACCATTTTACCCTCGGGGTTCAACGAAATAATCAGCCTCGCCAAAGGCACGGCGATGGTTTACGTGCTGGCGATGCCGGAGCTTTTTTACACCATCCAGATGATCTATAACCGCACCCAGGAGGTGATCCCGCTGCTGATGGTTGGCGCCGCCTGGTATCTGGTGATCACCAGCGTGCTGTCGGCGATCCAGTATCTGGTTGAGCGCTGGCTGGCGCGCAGTGAACGCCGCTCGGCTATCAATCCGTCCGTTTACCGTGCGGCAACGACCACTCACACTTCACACGCCACGGAGCCTGCCCATGCCCATCTCTCCTGAAGGCCATATCTCGATTAGCGGCGTCAGCAAATATTTTGGCCGCCATAAAGCGCTGGATAACGTCTCGCTGGAGATCCCGCCCGGCACGGTGACGGTGATCCTCGGCCCCTCCGGCTCCGGCAAATCGACGCTGCTGCGCACCATTAATCACCTTGAGCGCGTCGACGAGGGCTTTATCCGTATCGACGGCGAGTACATCGGCTACCGCCAGCAGGGGGACAAACTCTATGAGCTGAAAGAAAAGGAGATCCTGCGCCAGCGCGTCAACGTCGGGTACGTGTTTCAGAACTTCAATCTCTTTCCGCACCTGACGGTGCTGGAGAATCTGATTGAAGCGCCGATTGCCCATAAAAAGCTGAGCCGTAAAGCGGCGGTCGAGCAGGCTTTTGAACTGCTGGATGTGGTCGGCCTGCGTAACAAAGCCGATGCCTGGTCACGTCATCTCTCCGGCGGCCAGCAGCAGCGTATTGCCATCGCCCGAGCGCTCTCGCTGCGCCCGCGTGTGATGCTGTTTGATGAACCGACCTCCGCGCTCGATCCCGAACTGGTGGGCGAGGTGCTGGATGTGATCAAAAAGCTGGCGCGGGCCGGATCGACGCTGGTGGTGGTGACCCATGAGATCGGTTTTGCCCGCGAGGTCGCCGACCAGGTGGTGTTTATGGTCGACGGCAAAATTGTGGAGCAGGGGAGTAGTGAGGCGGTGCTGAACCAGCCGCAGCACGCCCGCACGCGCCAGTTTCTCTCCAAAGTGCTGTAAGGAGTGTGTATGAAACAGGCATTACTGGCGCTGATAGTGTTCAGCGCAGGCCCGGTTGTGGCCGGGCAGATCGATCTGCGCGCCAACGAGCAGCCGATTGTGGCCAAACGGGATGAAGCGGCGATCGCCAAAATCCCGACGAATTACCGTTTTGTCGAGCCGGGCACGCTGACGGTTGCTATCTCCGCGCTTAACTCGCCGCCGCTGGCTCTGCTGGCGAGTGATAACCGCACGCGCATCGGCAGCGACCCGGATATCGCCAGGCTGCTGGCGAGCAGTCTTGGTCTCAAGCTGAAACTGGTGCCGACCGCCTGGGAGGACTGGCCGCTCGGCATCACCTCCGGGCGCTACGATGTGGCGCTGGTCAATATTGCCGTCACCGAGGCGCGTAAGCAGAAGTTTGACTTCGCCACCTATCGTGCCGATTCGCTCGCGTTTTCGGTAAAAGCCACCAGCCCGATAAAGGCGATTAGCGGCGCAGCTGACCTGGCCGGGCGCAGGGTGATTGTTGGCTCCGGTACCAATCAGGAGCGGATCTTGCTGCGCTGGAGTGAGGAGAACCGCGCCGCCGGGCGCGAGGCAGCAAAACCGATCTACCTGACGGATGACGCCTCCGGCAATTTGTATATTCAGTCCGGGCGCGCGGACGTGGTGTTTGGTCCGCAGTCAGTCGCGGCATATAAAGCGGCACTGAATGGCTCAACAAAAGTGGTCGGCCTGGGGCCGAAGAAAACCTGGGTGGCGACCACCAGCAAAAAGGGCAACGGCCTGGTGCTGGCTTTGCAGGCGGCGATCAATGGCGCCATCGCGCGCGGCGAGTATCAACAGGTGCTGGCGCGCTGGGGTGAGCAGGGCGAAGGGGTTGAGACTTCGCAGGTCAATCCGCCGGGGGTGAACTGGTAAAAAATGATAGCGCTAACATGGTTCTGTTAATGTTTTTCATGTTGTTTAGTGCACCAAACGTGTACAAAAAATGAAAATGCGATCGGCTGCAAAAATGACTGTCTGGAGTGTGTTGGCCCAGCGGTGATTAGAGTGTTTGCTGATGTTAGCGCTAACATTTTTTAAGGAAAATGGTGAGGTAATGCTCTGATTTAAAAGTGAACAGAGGTATTGATTGGAGTTATGGTTATACTACAAGATATAACGTAGCTACTGCTAACGCCTCTGCGGGCTCTGTGAGTGAAGATGGCAAGACCTTCTCGTGCTGTTATCTCCCGCGCCCCGACGCTGGATGACGTCGCCCGCGCCGCCGGGCTCTCCTCCATGACCGTGAGTCGGGCGCTTAACACGCCAGATCAGGTTCGGCCGGAAACCGTGAAAAGGGTGCTCGCCGCGGTTAAAGCGACGGGCTATATTCCCAACGCGCTGGCCGGTGGGTTGGCTTCACGGCGCAGCAAACTGGTTGCCGTGCTGGTGCCGCACATCAACGATCCGCTGTTTGCCGATACGCTTCAGGCAATGGGTGAAACGCTCTCGCAACGCGGTTATCAGATGCTGCTGTGCAGCGCCGGTTACACGCCGCAAACGGAAACCGAGCTGGTATCGACCCTGATGTCGCGCCGCCCGGACGGCATTGTGCTCACCGGCATCCATCACGCTAATGACCTGAAAAAGATCATCTTCAACGCCAGCGTGCCGGTGGTAGAGACATGGGATATCACGCCAACACCCATCGACATGCTGGTTGGCTTCTCCCATGAGAAAGCGGGCCTGGCAACGGCAGAGTATCTGCTGGGCAAAGGCTACCGGCGTCCGGGGCTGGTATGGACGACAGAGAGAACGGCTGCGCAGCGTAAAAACGGGCTGTACGAAGGGTTGGCGCGTCACGGCATCACCGACGCCCCTTGTGTTGAGTCGCAACTGCCTGCCCGCTTTGCTGATGGTCGGGCGGGGGTGGCGCAGCTGCTGGAAACCATAGAGTTAGATGTGATTATCTGCGGCTCCGACACTCTCGCGCAGGGGGCGATTAGCGAGCTTCAGGCGCGCGGGCTGCGCGTGCCGCAGGATTTGGCGGTAATGGGCTTTGGCGATCTCGATTTTGCGGCGGCAAATGTGCCCTCCATTACCACTATTGCTCTCGACCGTCACGCCATTGGCGCGCGGGCGGCGACTCTGCTGGCTAATCGCATCGAAGGGCGCAGCGACGGCGAGCAGATTATCGATATTGGCTTTCACCTGACTGAGCGGGAATCGGCGTAAAAAGATGAGAATCAACATTATTGGTACCAGCGGCAGCGGCAAATCGACGCTGGGTAAGCGTCTGGCGCGCCAGCTTAACGTGCCCTATATCGATATGGACACCCTTTACTGGCGGCCCAACTGGCAGGGGACGCCGGACGAAGAACTCTATGCGAAACTCGAGCAGATCCTGCAACAGCCGGGCTGGGTGCTGGACGGCAACTATAACCGCAGCCGCGACATCAAATGGCGTAACGTCGATCTGATTATCTGGATCGATTACGGCTTCTGGCGCACCCTGCGCCAGGCGGTGCTGCGGGCGATAAAACGCGCGCGGCACAAACAGGAGCTGTGGCCCGGCACCGGTAACTGTGAAAGCTTTCGCCGCGCCTTCCTGAGCCGCGAGTCGATCATTCTCTGGACCATCAAGACCTGGCGCAGCAACCGCGTGCGTTACGCACGTGATATGGCCGATCCGCGCTATCAGCACCTGCACTTTGTGCGCCTCACCTCGCCGCAGCAGGCTGACGAATTTCTCGCCACTCTGACCTAAGCTTAAGCCTCATATTACGTGCGAGGTAACCCGATGATCACCGTGTATGGCGTACCCGGCTTTGGATCGGCCATCAGCGAAGCGATGCTTACGCTGGCCGATATTCCTTATCAGTTTCACGATGTCGCAGGCTTTGACCAGCCCGGCCCGCAGCAGGAGAGGCTGCGCACGCTCAACCCGCTCTGCCAGGTGCCGACGCTGCAACTGGAAGATGGCAGTGTGATGACCGAATCTGCCGCCGTGGCGCTGATGATCCTCGACAGTCATCCTGATTTGGCTCCGCCAGAAGGGACGCCGGAGCGCCAGCAGTTCTGGCGGCTGCTGATATGGCTGGTGGCGAATGTCTACCCGACCTTTACCTATGCCGATTACCCCGAGCGCTGGGCACCGGACGCGGCGGAGCAGTTGAAAGAGAGCTGCATCGCTTATCGCAAAACCCTCTATCTGTGGCTGGAGAGCCAGCTGCAGGCCGCGCCTTACGCCTTCGGTGAACAGCTTACGCTGCTGGACATCTATCTCTGCGTGATGCGTAGCTGGGGGCCGCGTCAGGCGTGGTTTGCCAGCAACACGCCGAAGATAAACGCCATTGCCGATGCCGTCTGTGCGCTGCCAAAACTGGAGGCGGTGCTGCGGCGCAACGAGATTATCGGCTAGCGCGCGTTGCCCGCTGTGTTATCGTCATTTTTTTATTAAAAAAGGAGCAGACCATGCCGCATATCGATATCAAATGTTTTCCCCGCGATCTGAACGACGAGCAGAAGAGTGCGCTGGCGGCAGATATCACCGAGGTGATTATTCGCCATCTCAACAGCAAAGAGAGCTCCATCAGCGTGGCGCTCACCGAGATCGCCCCGGAAGAGTGGCAGGTGAACGCCTGGGATAAAGAGATTGCGCCGCAGATGGAGAAGCTGATCAAAAAGCCCGGCTACAGCATGTGACGGCTGGCCGGGCAGGTGTTACTGCCCGGCAACCATCGTTTTGCCGCTGGCGACAAAAGTACCGCCGCCGAGATGGTGGATCGTGTTCAGCTGATCATCATCAAACTGCCAGCGCCCCTGCACAAAAGCGCGCTCATCAGCGGCGGCAGAGACCACTTCGCCAAACAGCGTGTCATATTTCTCCTGGGCTGCGGTGGGCGGCAGCAGGCGACACTCCATCCACGCCAGACACTTCTCTTCCACCACCGGCAAGCCCAGCACCGGCCCGGCAATCGCCGGAATGCCATAACAGTTGAACTTATCCTCATCGCGCCCGGTAATGCTGCCGACGGCGTAGGTCCAGTTGGCAGCAGCGACGCCGGGGATGACAATGCCGAACATGCCGCTGCGCTCAATCAGCTCGCGCGACCAGGTACTTTTATCCACCACAATGGCGATGCGCGGCGGCGAAAACTCGACCGGCATCGACCAGGCGGCGCTCATCACGTTGCGGCGGTCAATCTGCTCATCGCGGCTGGTGATCATCACGGTCGGGCCGTGGTTTAACAGGCGGCTGGCGTGCTCTAACGCCACCGGACGAAAATGGCTCATAACCTCTCCTTTAGCAAAATTTTCCGCAACTACCCGGCGTGTCGGGCAACCACAATCTGCCCACGGCCTTGCTCTTTCGCCATATAGAGCGCGAGATCGGCGGCGCGCACCAGGTTATCAGCCCTGGCGTGGCGCGGCCAGGTGGCAAGACCGATGGAGACCGACACCGGGCCGATATCCTGCGACTCATAGCGCATCGGGTGTTTAAGTATGGTGTTTAACAGCCGCTCGGCGAGCATTTTCGCTTCGGTTTCGCTCTTACCTGGCAGGATCAGCAAAAACTCCTCGCCGCCGTAGCGGAAGGCGACGCCGTACTCGCCAAGCGTGTCGGTAATAATGCGTGACAGCTCGCGCAGCACTTTATCGCCCGCGTCATGTCCGTGCAGGTCGTTGAGTTTTTTGAAGTAGTCGACATCCAGCATCAGGCAGCTCAGCAGCGTATTGTCGACCATCGCCTGATCGATCATATTGCGCAGCGTCTCTTCGAGGCTGTGGCGGTTACGCAGGCCGGTCAGGGAGTCATAGGTCGCTTTTTCGGTCAGCGTATCGCGCAGCATCTGGTTGGCTAACGCCAGCGCGAGGGTCTCCGCCAGCAGTTCAAGATAGATATAGGGCGGCTCTTTGCCCGGCGTGTAGTTATCAAAAGTGAGCAGGCCGATACTTTTGTTCTGCGCATTCAGCGGCACGCAGATCGCCCGCGCGGCGATCTCGGGCACGATGTGATCGCAGGGCATATCAACGTCACCGTTACCGGGGCTGTGCAGCTGGCCGCGCTTCAGCGCCCAGCAGCTTTCCGGCGCGAAAGGAGCATCTTCGCCGGGCGGCAGCGCCCAGCGGGCGACACATTTCATGCGGTTAGCGTTGCTGTCCAGCAGATAGAGCCGCGCGCCCATATCGGGAATGATCTGCGGCGCAAAACGGCTTACCACCCGCACAATTGCCTGCAAAGAGTCACATCCCTGCAAACGCTGGGTCATGCGCGCCAGCAGGGTGCGCGTCGCCCATTCCGCATCGCGCTCCAGCTCAAGGCGCTGTCGGGCTAAACCGTTCTCGCGAAAAATGCGGATTGCCTGCGCCATATCGCCAATCTCATCAACCTGCGCCAGCACCGGCGCTTCGACGTTGTAATCCTGCGTTGCCAGCCGGTTCACCACGTCGCTCAGTGTCACTACCGGGCGCAGGATGCGGTGTTTGATAATAAAACCGAGCACAAACAGAAACAGCAGGGCGGTCAGGCCGACCATGATCTCAGAGAGGGTGCGCAGACGCAGAGAGAGGTCGGTGGCGTTCGCAATAGCGCTTTGCGTTCGCTGATCGATCAGGCTGCGAAAGTGGGAAAAGCGGTACTCCGTTTCCGCGAGGCGCTCCTCATAGCTGGCGCTAAAGAGCAGGTTCATCGCCTCATCGGGTTTCCCCGCCTCAACGTCGCTGATGGCGATCCGCTGCTCATCTTCCAGCTGATCGAGGGTCGTAAGGCCGTCGCGTAGGATAATCAACTCCTCATCGGAAGCACCGTTATCGCGCAGCGCGGCGAGATGATTCTCCAGCTCAATATCCTGCTCTGCGCGGGTCTTCCAGCTCTGAATGGCTTCCGGCTGCTTTTTGATCACCGCTTCGCGCGCCAGTTCGCTTAACGCCCACGCCTCTTTTTCCAGCGTATCGGTGAGGGTGTCGAAAAGACGGCTTTGCGTCACCGCCTCGCGTTCATTGCGCTCGGCGCTGGAGGCCAGGAAGAGCGCGACGCCGGAGCTGAGCGTTAACACCACCGTGGCGATATAGGCAAAATTGGTTATCGTGGCGATCCGCACGGGCATCCCTTTTAGGTTAAGAACAGCGTTCTTTTCAGTGTAGACATTGCTTAAAAATCAAGGTGTCATTTCACCGTCACACTCCCTGCCTATAGTCAGCCGCAATCAAATCCCAAAGAGGATAACAAGATGTTTGCTCCCCTGACTTCTGCTCAGGTGGATGCGCCCTGCGGATGCAGACCGCGGGTTTCGCTCGGCTTCCTGAAACAGGAGGGCGTCGATGAGCGCATTCACTGACATCCGGCTGCAAGGCGTTTCGTACGCTTTCGGCGCGCACACCGTTCTCAATCGTATCGACTTAGCCATCCCGTCGGGCACCATCGTCGCGCTGCTCGGCCCTTCCGGCTGCGGCAAAAGCACGCTGCTGCGCCTGCTGGCGGGGCTGGCGCAGCCGGCCGCTGGCGACATCTGGTTTGGCGATCGCTGCGTGGCGAAAGCGGGCTGGTCATTACCGCCCGAAGCGCGCGATATCGGCATGGTGTTCCAGGATTACGCGCTGTGGCCGCACATGAGCGTGGCGCAAAACGTCGCCTTTCCGCTGAAGATGCGCAATGTCCCGCGCGTTGAGCGTGAGGCGCGCGTGGTGCAGGTGCTGACCCGCGTCGGGCTGGCGGATTTCGCCGATCGCAAACCCGCCGGGCTCTCTGGCGGCCAGCAGCAGCGCGTCGCGCTGGCGCGGGCGATTGTCGCCGAGCCGGGCGTGCTGCTGTTTGATGAGCCGCTCTCCAATCTCGATACCGCGCTGCGCGAAGCGTTATGCCATGAGATGGCGCGCCTGTTGCGCCAGCTTGGCACCACCGCCGTCTATGTCACCCACGATCGCCGTGAAGCAGAGCTGCTCGCCGACCGCATTGTTCATCTCGCCTCCGGCGAGGTGGAGTCCGTTCGCACCGTTACGTCAACCTCAGGGGAATCTGCATGAAAGGCTTACTGTCCGTGAAAAAAGGAGTCGCCCTCGCTATGGCGCTGTCATCGATGATCATCTCCAGCGCGCATGCGCTGACGGTTTACACCGCCGGGCCGGGCTCGCTGGCGAAAAACCTCGCCAGCGGCTTCGAGCAGCAGAGCGGGATTAAAGTGAATATCTTCCAGGCCACCACCGGCAAAGTGATGGCGCGCCTCGAGGCGGAGCAGGCCAACCCGCAGGCGGATATTTTAATCTCCGCTTCGTGGGAGACGGCAGAAGATCTGCATAAACGCGGCTGGCTGCTGCCGTTTACCGGCGCTAATGCCGAAAAAGTGCCGGAGGCGCTGAAAAGCGCGGACTATGTGGCGCAGGGCATTTCGGCGCTCGGCATTGTCTGGAACAGCAAAAGTGGCACCCCGGAGCCGAAAGAGTGGCGCGATCTGACCGCGCCTGCGTTCAAGGATAAAGTCACCACGCCCGACCCGGCGCTCTCCGGCGCATCGCTCGATCTGCTGATCGGGCTGCAAAATGGCATGGGTGATAAGGCCTGGCAGCTGTTTGACGATCTGAAAAAGAACGGCATGGTGGTGAGCGGCCCGAACGCGCAGGCGGTGACGCCGGTGATGCAGGGGGCGAAAGCGGCGGTCTTCGGCGCGGTGGATTACGTCACCTATGGCAATATCGCGCAGGGCGAATCGTTGAAGGTGATCTTCCCGGCCAGCGGCACGGTGATTGCGCCGCGCCCGATGATGATCCTCAAATCCACCCAGCATGAGCAGGAGGCGAAAGCCTTTATCGACTATGTGCTGTCGCCGGAAGGGCAGAAAATGGTCGCTGACGCCTGGCTGATGCCTGCCCGTACCGATGTTGCCGCCAAACGCCCGCTGTTAAGCGAGCTGAAACTGCTGCCGACCCAGAGCGACACCGGCAGCGAGCGCGGCGAGATCCTCAAGCGCTTCAACACGCTGTTTGCCCAGTAAAACCCACCGCGGGGGCAACCCCGCTTTCAGGATCCCTTGCCGTGAATCAGACCGTTATCGCCCGGATAACCACGGCGCTGCTGGTGATACTGGTGGCGCTGCCGTTACTCTTTATTGTTTTGCAGGCACTCTTTCCCCACTTCAGCGCAGGCTCGCTGAGCGACCCCTTTTCGGCGATCCCGCACCTGCTCGCCGAGCCGCAGCTGCCGGCAATGTTCAGCGGCACGCTGCAAATCGCCCTTGGTGTGGCGCTGCTCAGCGCGGTGATTGGCCTGCCGCTGGGCGTCGCGCGCGGGCTGTTCGATCTGCCGTACCCGAAGCTATGGGATCTGCTGTTTCTGATCCCGTTTCTCACTCCGCCCTACATTGCTGCGCTCTCGTGGATGCTGGTGCTGCAAACCCAGGGCTACCTGATGCAGCTCACCGGGCTGGATCTCAATAATCTGCTCTTCAGCAAGGTCGGCATTGTGCTGGTGATGACGCTCAACATCTTCCCCGTGGTCTATTTTGCCGTTTCGCGCAGCCTGCTTGCCAGCGGGCAACGGCTGGCGCTGGTCGCGCGGGTGCATGGCGCCACGCCGTGGCGGGCTTTCTACCACATCACTTTGCCGCTGCTGTCACCCGCATTAGCAGCGGGCATGCTGCTGGCCTTCACGCTGGCGATTGAGGAGTATGGCGTGCCGGCGGCGCTGGGCACCCGTTCAGGGGTGGTGATGCTGACGGTCGGTATTGAGGAGAAGCTCGCCGACTGGCCGATCGATCTGCCTGGCGCTTCGCTGCTGTCGCTGGTGCTGATTACGGTCGCGCTCGGCGGCTGGGCGCTGCAACGCAAACTGACCGGCGGCACCGATGTCACCAGCGTCTCCGGCAAACCCGCCGCGCATGTTGGCGCGAAGATGGGGCTGTTTACTGCCCCAGTGGTGACGGTGATGGCGCTGGTCGGTTTTATCGCGGTGGTGCTGCCGGGGCTGTCGATGGCGGTGACCGGTTTTAGCGCCACGCTCTCCGGCGGGCTGGCGTGGGACAATCTGACTAGTGCTCACTTTGCGGCACTCTTTGCCCAGCGCGGCGATGCGTTGCCTGCGCTTGGCACCAGTGTTTCCCTCGCGTTTGCGGCAGCGCTGATAACCGGCCTGCTCGGGTTATGCGCCGCCTGGCTGGTGGTGATGCAGAAGATAAAAGGGCGCGCGCTTATCGATGCGCTGTCGCTTATGCCCGCCGCGCTGCCGGGGGTGGTGGTCGGAGTGGGGTTGATCCTGCTGTGGAACCGCGCGTTCTGGCCGGTTTCGCCCTATAACACGTGGGCAATTCTGCTGCTCTCCTATTGCTGTCTGCTGCTTCCGTGGCCGGTGCGCTACATCGGCAGCGCCATGCGCCAGCTGGGCGGTAATCTGGAACCGGCGGCACGGGTGCATGGTGCCAGCGCGTTTCAGGCGCTGCGTTTTATTGTGCTGCCGCTGATTTTCCCGGCGATGCTCGCCTCGATGTTAATGGTTTTCGCCATTGCTTCGCGCGAACTGGTCACCTCGCTGCTGCTGTCGCCTGCGGGCACGCAAACCGTGGCGGTCTTTATCTGGCGGCAGTTTGAGCAGGGCTCGGTGGGGCAAGGGATGGCGATGGCGACGCTGACGCTGATTACCGGGCTGGGCCTGATGCTGACGGCGCTGGCCATTATGCAGCGGAGCACAAAGGGATAAAGTGAGGGCACGAAAACGCCAGTGGCCGGAAAAATATGGGTTATAACCAATGGACACCACATGCAAGGAGCCTGTATGACCCCGTTTTTAAGCGCTTATCTGGACCGCATCGACTGGCATCAAACGCCGGATGCCACCCTTGAGACCTTACGCGCCGTGCATTTGCACCATAACGCCGCGATCCCGTTCGAAAACATCGACGTGGTGTTGCCGCGTGAAATCGAGCTCAGCGATGAGGCGATTTTCGCCAAGCTGGTGGTCGGCAGGCGCGGCGGCTACTGCTTTGAGCAGAATGGCCTTTTTGAGCGCGCGCTGCGCGAGATGGGGTTTGAGGTGCGCAGCCTGCTGGGGCGCGTGCTGCTCGCTAACCCGGATCAGATGCCGCCGCGCACCCACCGCCTGCTGCTGGTGCAGCTTGACGGTGAGCCGTGGATCGCCGATGTCGGCTTCGGTGGTCAGAGCCTGACCGCGCCAATCCGACTGCAGGAGGAGATTGAGCAGGCGACGCCGCACGGCCTTTATCGCCTGTTGCGCGCGGGTGAAAACTGGCAGTTGCAGTTCCGTCATCATGAGCACTGGCAGACGATGTATCAGTTTGAGATGGGGGAGCAGTACCAGGCGGATTACGTGCTGGGCAACTTCCACTCCGCGCACTGGCCGACCTCCCATTTTCGTCACCATCTGTTGATGTGCCGTCATCTGCCGGACGGCGGCAAAATGACCCTCACCAACTTCCACTTCACCCACTGGCAGCAGGGCAAAGTGGTGGAAGAGACGCGTCTGCCCGACGTCGCCGCGCTGTATGAGACGCTACAGCACCGCTTCGGGCTGGGGGTGAGCGATGCGCAGTCGGGCTTTACACTGCAACAGCTGCAAACCGTGATGGACGGCTTTGATCTGCACAGCGGCAAGCGCTAGCAGAGTTCTTTCTCAATCATCCGTGTCAGATGGCGTTTGAAGGCTGCTTCATCGACATCTGGCATGCCGAGGATGCAAATTCCGTCCATGCCGCAGACCATCGCAATCAGCCGCCAGGCGATATCCGCCGCTGGATCATGCAGGGTAAATTCGCCCGCCGCCACGCCCTGTTCGATAATCCTGACGACTTTGACGTGCCACATCTCCATGGTCAGCAGATAGGCACCTTTGATTTCCGGATCTTTATTCGCCAGCAGCAGCGCTTCGCGCCACAGATGAATATAGGGCTCCAGCCCGCCTTCATCACTGCCGAGCATCGCGAACAGCTGTTCGCGCCACGGCGCGGTTTGCGGAACCAGCTCAACCTCCAGCAGTTCATCGATCAGCCGGATAAAGGCCTGCGATTTGAGTTCGTTCGATGAGATGAAATGGTGGTGTACCTGGCCCGTTGCCACCCCGGCTTCACTGGCGATGCGGCGCACCGTCATGGCGGAAAAGCCCTCTGCCAGCGCGACACGCATGGCGGCCTGCAGGATCACTTCCCGGCGATCGTCCCGATTTAAATAGCTCATGAAATATTTTCCCCTTAAAACGTGCCGCAGAGTGTAACAAAAAGCTGGACATGCGTTCAACAATCCGTAGGATCGCATTTCTGGACAGGCGTCCAGAACGGATAAAAGAGGAAGAAGTTATGTTTCGTCAGTGGTTAACGTTGGTCATCATTGTGCTGGTTTATATTCCGGTGGCGATTGATGCGACGGTGCTGCATGTTGCCGCGCCGACGCTCAGCACCGCGCTGGATGCCAGCGGGAATGAGCTGCTCTGGATCATCGATATCTATTCGCTGGTGATGGCAGGGATGGTGCTGCCGATGGGCGCACTGGGCGACAAAATCGGCTTTAAGCGCCTGCTGCTGATTGGCAGCGGTTTGTTCGGCGGCGCGTCGCTGCTGGCGGCATTCGCCCCCACCGCAGGCTGGCTGATTGCCACCCGTGCGCTGCTCGCCGTCGGCGCGGCGATGATTGTGCCCGCGACGCTTGCCGGGATCCGCACCACCTTTTCTCAGGCGCACCATCGCAACACCGCGCTCGGCGTCTGGGCGGCGATTGGCTCCGGCGGCGCGGCATTTGGCCCGCTGATTGGTGGTATGCTGCTCGAGCACTTTTACTGGGGCTCGGTATTTCTCATCAACGTGCCGATTGTGCTGGTCGTGATGGCGCTTACCGCCCGGTATGTTCCGCGCCAGCAAGGGCGGGCCGATCAGCCGCTGCACCTCAACCAGGCGCTGGCGCTGATTGCCGCCATCTTGCTGCTGGTGTGGAGTGCG
Organism: Kosakonia sp. CCTCC M2018092; assembly: GCF_003864115.1. Taxonomy (NCBI): domain Bacteria; kingdom Pseudomonadati; phylum Pseudomonadota; class Gammaproteobacteria; order Enterobacterales; family Enterobacteriaceae; genus Kosakonia; species Kosakonia sp. CCTCC M2018092. The sequence continues at coordinate 2,490,631 of NZ_CP034225.1, read as the reverse complement.
AAAACCGCCATGAAAGGTACGCTGCCGCTGTGGCTGGTGACCAGCACGCTGCTGATTGGTGGTCTGTTACTCACCGGTTTTGTGCGCATCCAGCTGGCGGCGAGCCGCCCGATGATCGACATGCGGCTCTTTACGCACCGCGTGATCCTCAGCGGCGCGCTGATGGCGATCATGGCCATGGTGACGCTGGTGGGCTTCGAGCTGCTGATGGCGCAGGAGCTGCAATTTGTACACGGCTTTACGCCTTTCGCCGCCGGGGTCTTTATGCTGCCGGTGATGATCGCCAGCGGCTTTAGTGGCCCGATTGCCGGGGTGCTGGTCTCAAAACTGGGGCTACGTTGCGTGGCGGCAGGCGGGATGGCGCTCAGCGCAATTAGCTTCTTTGGGCTGTCGCTGACCAATTTCTCGACCCAGCCGGTGCAGGCGGCGGTGCTGATGGCGCTGCTCGGTTTTAGCGCCGCCAGCGCGCTGCTGGCCTCGACGGCGGCCATTATGGCCGCCGCGCCGAAGGAGAAAGCGGCAGCGGCAGGGGCGATTGAAACCATGTCCTACGAGCTCGGTGCGGGTCTCGGTATTGCGGTGTTCGGCCTGATCTTAAGCCGCACCTTCTCCGCAACCATTAACCTGCCACAGCAGCTGAGCGCCGAAGCGGCGGCGCAGGCGTCGTCATCGATCGGTGAAGCGTTCCGCCTGGCGCGCGAGTCCGATCCGGCGCTGGCCGAGGGGATTATTGCCGCAGCAAAAACGGCATTTACCCACTCGCATAGCGTCGCGCTCAGCACCGCCAGCATGCTGTTAGTGGTTCTGGCAATAGGGATGTGGTTTAGCCTCGCACGCGTTGAGAAAAGCTAATCCCATTACTACCACAGGGCGCTCCGCCAGCAGTAGAAGGGCGGAGCGCCCATCTCTTTTACTTCCCGCAATAGATTCACCTTTCTGTATTTGATACCTGACACGGATTGCGAAACCGTTGCCATCTGCCTGGCGGCCGGAACTCTCCTACCTCTTAGGAGGCACGTAAACGCAACGGCAGCGACTATTAGGTGTCACGCGCCAGGCGTTATTGATTTACCGCAATTAATTCATCCCGTGAAATGTTTAGTTTCCCCGCCGCAAGCGAAGATTGATTATTGAGGAAAGCAATGAACGTCAACCGCAGACAGTTTTTTCGTATCTGCGCGGGCGGGATGGCAGGAACCACGGTCGCTGCTTTAGGGTTCGCCCCGAAGATGGCACTGGCTCAGACGCGAAATTATAAATTACTGCGCGCAAAAGAGACCCGAAACTCCTGTACATACTGTTCCGTGGGTTGTGGGCTATTAATGTATAGCCTCGGCGATGGCGCAAAGAACGCCAGAGAAGCGATTTACCATATCGAAGGGGATCCGGATCATCCGGTCAGCCGGGGCGCGCTCTGCCCGAAAGGGGCAGGGCTGCTCGATTATGTCCACAGTGAAAACCGCCTGCGTTACCCCGAATACCGCGCGCCTGGCTCGGATAAATGGCAGCGTATCAGCTGGGATGAAGCGTTTAACCGTATCGCTCGCCTGATGAAAGCGGACCGCGATGCGCACTTTGTCGAAACCAACGACGCCGGAGTGAAGGTTAACCGCTGGCTCTCCACCGGCATGCTGTGCGCCTCGGCGGCAAGCAATGAAACGGGCATGCTGACGCAAAAATTTGTGCGCTCTCTCGGCATGCTGGCGGTAGATAACCAGGCGCGCGTCTGACACGGACCAACGGTAGCAAGTCTTGCTCCAACATTTGGTCGCGGTGCGATGACCAACCACTGGGTTGATATCAAAAACGCCAATGTGGTGATGGTGATGGGCGGCAACGCCGCTGAAGCCCACCCGGTCGGTTTCCGCTGGGCGATGGAAGCCAAAAACAACAATGACGCAACGCTTATCGTTGTCGATCCGCGCTTTACGCGCACGGCGTCGGTGGCGGATATCTATGCGCCGATCCGCTCCGGAACGGATATTACTTTCCTCTCCGGCGTGCTGCGCTACCTGATTGAAAACAACAAGATCAACGCGGAATACGTCAGACACTATACCAACGCCAGCCTGCTGGTGCGGGATGACTTTGCCTTCGAAGAGGGCTTGTTCAGCGGCTACGATGCTGAAAAACGGCAGTACGACAAAACGACGTGGAACTATCAGTTTGATGACAACGGCTATGCAAAACGCGATGAGACGCTGACCCATCCGCGCTGCGTCTGGAACCTGCTCAGAGAGCATGTTGACCGCTACACCCCGGAAACGGTGGAGAATATCTGCGGCACGCCGAAAGCGGACTTCCTGAAGGTGTGCGAGGTGCTCGCCTCGACCAGCGCCGTAGACAGAACCACGACGTTCCTTTATGCCCTGGGCTGGACGCAGCATACGGTCGGTGCGCAGAACATCCGTACCATGGCGATGATCCAGCTGCTGCTCGGCAATATGGGCATGGCCGGCGGCGGGGTTAACGCCCTGCGCGGCCACTCCAATATTCAGGGGCTCACGGATCTGGGTCTGCTCTCGACCAGCCTGCCGGGCTACCTGACGCTGCCGTCGGAAAAACAGACCGATCTGCAACAGTACCTGGCGGCGAATACGCCGAAAGCGATGCTGCCCGATCAGGTGAACTACTGGAGCAACTATCCGAAGTTCTTCGTCAGCCTGATGAAATCGTTCTATGGCGATGCGGCGCAACAAGAGAACGACTGGGGATTCGACTGGCTGCCGAAGTGGGATCAATCCTATGACGTCATCAAATATTTCAACATGATGGCGAGAGGTGAAGTGACTGGCTACATCTGCCAGGGCTTCAACCCGGTGGCCTCGTTCCCGGATAAGAACAAGGTCGTCAGCACCCTGAGTAAGCTGAAGTACATGGTGGTGATCGATCCGCTGGTCACCGAGACCTCCAGCTTCTGGCAGAACCACGGCGAGATGAACGACGTTGACCCGTCGGCCATTGCAACGGAAGTGTTCCGTCTGCCCTCCACCTGTTTTGCGGAGGAGGATGGTTCGATTGCCAACTCCGGGCGCTGGTTGCAGTGGCACTGGAAAGGGCAGGATGCGCCGGGCGAAGCGCTTAACGATGGTGAGATCCTGGCGGGTATTTACCACCGGATGCGCGAAATGTACCGCACGGAAGGCGGTAAAGGCGCGGAGCCGCTGCTCAATATGTCCTGGCACTACAGCCAGCCGCATAACCCGCACTCCGAAGAGGTGGCAAAAGAGAACAACGGCTACGCGCTGGAAGATCTCTATGACACCAACGGTCAACTTCTGGCGAAGAAAGGCCAGTTGCTGAACAGCTTTGCGCTGCTGCGTGATGATGGCTCCACCGCCTCGTCGTGCTGGATCTATGCGGGCAGCTGGACCGAGCAGGGCAACCAGATGGCAAACCGGGATAACGCCGATCCATCGGGGCTGGGCAATACGCTCGGCTGGGCCTGGGCGTGGCCGATGAACCGCCGGGTGCTCTATAACCGCGCGTCTGCGGATTTCCTGGGTAAACCCTGGGATGCGAAACGGATGCTGATCCAGTGGAACGGTACGAAGTGGGTCGGGAATGATATTCCGGACTACAACACCGCGCCGCCGGGAAGCAACACCGGGCCTTTTATCATGCAGCAGGAAGGGATGGGGCGTCTGTTTGCGCTCAATAAACTCGCCGAAGGGCCGTTCCCGGAACACTATGAACCGGTGGAAACGCCGCTCGGCACTAACCCGCTGCACCCGAACGTGGTCTCCAGCCCGGTGGTACGCATTTACGCAGAGGATGTGAAGCGTATGGGGAAAAAAGAGCACTTCCCTTATGTCGGCACCACCTATCGTCTGACGGAGCACTTCCACACCTGGACCAAGCACGCGCGGCTTAACGCCATCGCCCAGCCGGAGCAGTTTGTTGAAATCAGCGAAACGCTGGCCGCGGCAAAAGGTATCCGCAATGGCGATCGCGTTAAGGTCAGCAGCCAGCGCGGTTTTATTCGCGCGGTAGCGGTAGTAACAAGGCGTCTGCAAACCCTGCAGGTACACGGTCAGCAGGTTGAGACCGTGGGCATTCCGCTGCACTGGGGCTTTGAAGGCGTAGCGCAGAAGGGGTATATCGCCAACACCCTGACGCCTAACGTCGGCGATGCGAACTCGCAAACGCCGGAATATAAAGCGTTTTTGGTCAATATCGAGAAGGCGTAAGGGCGCGACATTATGGCTATGGAAACTCAGGACATTATTAAACGCTCTGCGACCAACCCCGTCACGCCGCCACCGAGGGCGCGTGACTATAAAGCGGAGGTCGCCAAACTTATCGATGTCTCCACCTGTGTGGGCTGCAAAGCCTGCCAGGTGGCCTGCTCGGAGTGGAACGACATCCGCGACGAGGTGGGGCACTGCGTCGGGGTCTATGACAACCCTGCCGATCTCAGCGCCAAATCCTGGACGGTGATGCGCTTTAGCGAAACCGAGCAGAACGGCAAGCTGGAATGGCTGATCCGAAAAGATGGCTGCATGCACTGCGCGGAGCCGGGCTGCCTGAAGGCGTGCCCCTCTGCTGGCGCAATCATTCAGTACGCGAACGGTATCGTCGACTTCCAGCAGGAGAACTGCATCGGCTGCGGCTACTGCATCGCCGGGTGTCCATTTAATGTCCCGCGCCTCAGTAAAGAGGATAACCGGGTCTATAAATGTACGCTCTGCGTCGATCGCGTCAGCGTCGGCCAGGAGCCCGCCTGCGTGAAGACCTGCCCGACTGGCGCTATTCATTTCGGCACCAAAAAGGAGATGCTGGAACTTGGCGAGCAGCGCGTTGAGAAGCTGAAAGCGCGCGGTTACAGCCATGCGGGTATCTATAATCCGCAGGGCGTAGGCGGCACCCATGTGATGTATGTGCTTCACCATGCCGATCGACCACAGCTTTATCACGAGCTGCCCAACGATCCGCATATCGACACGGCGGTCGGGCTGTGGAAAGGGGTGCTGAAACCGCTGTCGGCGGCGGGCTTCCTTGCCACGTTCGCCGGGCTGATTTACCACTACATTGGCATTGGCCCCAATAAAGAGGTGGATGACGAAGAGGAAGATCATCATGAGTAAGTCGAAAATGATTGTGCGCACTAAATTTATCGATCGCGCCTGTCACTGGACGGTGGTGATCTGCTTCTTTCTGGTGGCGCTCTCCGGCATCTCCTTCTTCTTTCCGACGCTGCAGTGGCTGACGGAAACCTTCGGTACGCCGCAGATGGGGCGCATCCTGCATCCCTTCTTCGGTGTGGTGATCTTCCTGGCGCTGATGTTTATGTTCGTGCGCTTTGTGCATCACAACATCCCGGACAAGAAGGACTGGCCGTGGGTGAAAAATATCGTTGAGGTACTGAAGGGCAACGAACACAAAGTGGCGAAGGTCGGCAAATATAATGCCGGGCAGAAGATGATGTTCTGGACCATTATGAGCATGATGACCGTGCTGCTGGTCACCGGTGTGGTGATCTGGCGTCCATACTTTGCCCACTACTTTCCGATACAGGTCATTCGCTACAGCCTGCTGCTGCACGCGACCTCGGCGATTATTTTGATCCACGCCATCCTGATCCATATGTATATGGCTTTCTGGGTGAAAGGCTCGATCAAAGGCATGATCGAAGGCAAAGTGAGCCGCCGGTGGGCGATGAAGCACCATCCGCGCTGGTATCGCGACGTCGAACGTCTCGAAGCTAAAAAAGAGAGTACGGAAGGCATTAAGTAATGCGTTTACCGCTCCGGCATCGTGTCCGGAGCGTTTTTTTAGCTGCACCTTATGACGACTCATTCCCGCTTCGCTGCGTGCATCAATGCAATTAATCCCTCTTTTTCTTCCATCCATATGCATCATCTCCCTGGTTATGCGCTGCGAAAATTAGCAATCCGCCCCCCTGCAAACAACGTCCTTTCTTCAGATTTGTGCAGAAAATGCGAGGTCGCTTCCTGAATAAAGCAAAGCCATGCAAACGATGAAAATTGTTGCGAGGCATCTTCCAGAATCCACCATTCCCTTTGGTTTTCCTGGTGACGACGCGCGCCGTTATGGTGATGATTGCGCCCGGCGAAGAGCGTGCCGGGCGCTTTTTGTTACGCTGCGCTGCGTAGGGCCAGCTTCCTCTGCAACAGCGGCACCAGCAGAGGAAAAAGAAGGGCGCTGAGGGCGCAAACTATCAGCAACGGTTGCAGAGCGTCGAGGGTCAGCGCTCGGGCGGAGAGCAGCCAAGAAGAGAGGGAAAATGCGGCGGTGGTGGCGAGGTGCATTAGCGCCGTTTGCAAGGAGCTAAATCCTGCGCGTTGTGCATTATCCGGGAACTGCAGGGTGAGCACCGATGAGGAGACGAGGCGGCTATAGGCAGCCGCAAGAAACAGCACCATAAAAAGCCAGGGATTAGCGTAGTGCAGCGCCGGAATAAGCAGGCTGGCAACGAACAGGGCGCTGGAGGTCAGTGCCAGCGTCAGGGTGGTATAGCGTTGCGTGAGCAGACCGGTAAACCGGGTCGCGAGATACCCGGCGATGCCACCGGCAAAAAAGAGCCAGGCAAGCTCTGTGACCGTTGCGCCAAGCAGTTGCAACAGCGGCACCAGCAGCGGAATGAGCAGCATCGGGCTGAACTGCACCAGCGCATTGCCGGAGGCGAAGAGCAGCGTCTGCGCATCAAGGGCGATCTTCTGGCGTGGGGCTGAGGCTACCTGCTGCGCGGGAATAAAGCGCACGATCAGAACCAGTGCTACAAGGCAGCAGGCGCTGATTGAAAGCAGTGAAGTTTTCCACCCCCAGCGGGAGCAGATAAACAGCACCGCTGGCATGCCGACAATGCTGATCATGGAAAACGCGGCGATCACCGTCGACACCATTTTGCCGCGCAGCTGTGCTGGCGCGGCATTGATCAACAGACTTATGGCTACACCCATGGTTGTGCCGCCGACCAGCCCGGCAAAAAAGCGCAGCGCCAGCAGCACGCCAAAGTGGGTAGTAAGAGTCGTCATGGCAGTCAGCATGCACAGCAGCGCCATATTGCGCAGTAAAAAACGCTTCTGATTGATTGCGCCGATGAAGTAGAACGCGATCGCTCCGGAGAACATCGCGGCGAACGTGTAGGCGGCAGAGACATAGCCGGAGAAGGCGAGTGGCACTGCAAATGCCGCGGCCATAAAGGCGAATATTGGGTTGAAGGCCATATATTCCAGCGCGTTAGCGAACTGGATAAAGGAGACAACGAGGGCGAGGGTGCCAAGTGTACGAGATGCGTTTTGTTGTGACATAAGCAACGAGTTAAACCTGTAAAAAAGAGGAGCAGGCACTCTAATACCTGGCGGTTTTGAGAATAAGCCGGTAAAAATGACCATCATTGTTATCAAAAGTGGGATAAACATGCGGGCAGGGCTTGATTTCACCGCGCTGAAGATTTTCTGTGCGGTGGTAGATAAAGGGAGTTTTGTGGCAGCGGCGAAGGCGCTGACCATGCCGACATCGAATGTCAGCCGGACGGTTGCCCGGCTTGAAGAGATGCTCAATGTGCAACTTATCGAGCGCACGACGCGGCACCGGAAACTGACACCCTCCGGGCAGCTTCTCTATACGCGCTCTAAGCCGCTTCTTGAGTCGCTGGAGCAGACGGAGGCGGAGTTGATGTCGCGGCAGGTGCAGCTCAAAGGGCCGCTGCGCATTTGCATTCCGAGCGAGATGGGGCCGGCGCTGCTCGGCGATCTGCTGGCGGATTTCGCCTGCCGTTACCCGGAACTGGAGATAAGCTGCATAACCAATTTATCCGGCTTCGAATCTCTGCGCGAAGAGGTGGATGTTGCCGTTATCGTCACCCGCGGCGATCTGGATGACAGCGACTACATTGCCCGGCCTCTGGCGACCTTTCCCTGCACCATTGTGGCTGCGCCTGCGTTAATTGAGCGCTACGGCCTGCCGGTTTCCATCCGCCAGTTTGAAAACTTACCCTGCATTACCACCGTCAGCGCGCTGAACGGAGCGGCCTGGCAATTTGTCGATGCCGCGGGCAAGCATGAGGTGATCAACGTGAAAGGGCATTACCGCGTCAACAGTGGTGAGATGGCCTTCAAAGCTGCGCTGGCGGGAGTGGGGTTCGCCATTCTGTCAAAACAGGCCTGCCAGCAGCCGATTAACGAGGGGCGTCTGGTGGAGATCGCCTTCCCGCAGGCCGCAGCGCCGCTGCGTCTGGTTGCGATCTACTCCAGCCGCCGCTATCTGCCGGTCAAAACGCGGGCGTTGATCGATTTTCTGCAGCAGGGGCTGCAAAGCCCCGTTGATTAAACAGGGGCAGAAAAACTGTATTCATGGATTAAAACGTCAGCGGACGGGTTTCAACTGGTCTGCCTTACGCGAATGGTCAATAATGCCCGTCGCAAACTTTTAACAAGTGGTTAGTGGTATGAAAAAAACGGTTTTTTCGTTGGCACTTGCGACCTTTGGTCTTGGGATGGCTGAGTTCGGTATTATGGGCGTGTTGACCGAGCTTGCGAATAACGTCGGGATCTCCATTCCGTCGGCGGGGCATATGATCTCCGCCTATGCGGCGGGTGTGGTGATTGGCGCACCGATCATGGCGATGTTCTCCAACCGCTTCTCGCTGAAAAATGTGCTGCTCTTTCTGGTGGCGCTCTGCTTTGTCGGCAATACGATTTTCACCTTCTCCAGCGCGTACCCGATGCTGGTGATTGGTCGGCTGATCTCTGGCTTTCCACACGGCGCTATCTTTGGCGTCGGCGCCATTATCCTCTCGAAAATCGCGCCGCCGGGGAAAGTGACGATGGCGGTAGCCGGGATGATCGCCGGGATGACTGTTGCTAACCTGATCGGTATTCCACTCGGCACGTGGATCGGCCATCTCTTTAGCTGGCGCTACACCTTTGTGCTGATCTCGCTCTTTTTCGTGCTGGTGCTGGTGTCGGTCATTTTCTGGGTGCCGAGTCTCTATGACACCGCGCCGACCCGCCTGAGCGAACAGTTTCACTTTTTGAAGAAACCGGAGCCGTGGCTCATCTTCGCCGCCACCATGTTCGGCAATGCCGGGGTGTTTGCCTGGTTCAGCTACGTGAAGCCCTTTATGGTGAGCGTCTCGGGCTTTTCACAAAACGCCATGACGCTGATTATGATGCTGATGGGGCTGGGGATGGTGCTGGGGAACATGTTCAGCGGCAGAGTGTCGGCGCGATTCAGCCCGATACGCATCGCGGCAGCGACCGAACTGGTGATCATGCTGGCGATGGTGGCGCTGTTTTTCCTCGGCGATAGCAAAGCGGGGGCGCTCTCGTTGGGCTTCATCTGCTGCGCCGGGCTGTTTGCACTCTCTGCGCCGCTGCAAATCATGCTGCTGCAAAATGCGAAGGGGGGCGAAATGCTGGGTGCCGCAGGTGGGCAAATGGCGTTTAATTTCGGTAACGCGGTAGGAGCATGGTTTGGCGGGCTGATTATCGCTTTTGGCTTTACCTATAACTACCTGGCGCTGCCGGCGGCGGTGCTGACCTTCGCCGCGCTGACCTCGCTGCTGATTTATAACCGTCGTATCACCAGACATCAGGCAGAAGTGGTGACAGTGTAACGCAATGCCGATGTGAGGGGTTGAGGCTCGGTGATAAAACGCCGGATGGCGGCTTTGCCTTATCCGGCCTACGGGTGCCGGTTCGGGGCGTGGCACGGTGATAAAACGCCGGATGGTGGCTTTGCCTTATCCTGCCTACGGGGGATGAAAGATTGCATGGTTCCGTAGGTCGGATAAGCGTAGCGCCATCCGACATTTGTTTACCGGCTACGCAGATTAATGACGTAAATCGATCACCATACGGCCACGGATCTGACCCTGTTCCATTTCTTTAAAGATGGCGTTGATATCTTCCAGCGGGCGCAACGCCACTTTCGGCACCACTTTCCCTTCGGCGGCGAACTGGAATGCTTCGGTAAGATCCTGACGGGTGCCGACCAGCGAACCCACCACCTGAATGCCGTCCAGCACCAGACGCGGAATATCGAGGCTCATCGCTTCCGGCGGCAGACCAACGGCGACCACGCGTCCACCGGCGCGCACGGCGTCGACCGCCGAGTTAAAGGCCGCTTTTGCCACGGCGGTAACCACGGCCGCATGCGCGCCGCCGGTTTTCTCCTGCACCACTTTCGCCGCATCTTCGCTGCGCGAGTTGATGGTCAGATTGGCACCCATGCTGGCGGCGAGCTTAAGTTGCTCGTCATTCACATCAATGGCGATCACTTTGGCATTAAAGACGTTTTTCGCGTACTGCAACGCCAGGTTGCCGAGGCCGCCCAGACCATAAATCGCAATCCACTGGCCCGGCTTAATCTGCGACACTTTCACCGCTTTATAGGTTGTCACACCCGCACAGGTGATGCTGCTGGCTTCCGCAGAGCCAAGGCCGTCCGGCACTTTCACCGCGTAATCCGCTACCACAATGCACTCCTGCGCCATGCCGCCATCGGCGGTATAACCAGCGTTGACCACTTCGCGGCACAGGGTTTCATTGCCACTGTTGCAATATTCGCAGTGGCCGCAGCCCTGGAAAAACCATGCAACAGAGGCGCGATCGCCTGGTTTCAGCGAGGTGACGCCTTCGGCGATCTCGGTGACGATGCCAATCCCTTCATGACCGAGGATCACCCCGGTCTTGTCGCCAAAATCACCATTTTTAACATGCAGATCGGTGTGGCATACGCCGCAACACTCCATTTTCAGCAGCGCTTCGCCATGTTTCAGCGGGCGCAGCGTCTTATCTGCAATAGCGACCTGGTGATCCTGAGTAACAACGGCAGCTTTCATCTTTAATCTCCTTGCTGGCAAAAGTACGGTGAAGCGCTATCGCCTCATCCCTTAATACCCCTTAAGAGTTAATGGTTTAGGAAAGGGATTCAATAGCCTGGCAACAGAATGACATACTTTGCCGCCATTACCCTTATATCAGGTAGGGTAAATGGTGAGTAATCAAACAGTTAATGTGGTTAAAAAACGTGCTGCACAGATGTCATGAATATGTGGGAAATATGAAAAAAGGCACCTTACGGTGCCTTTGAAGAGGAGATAAAACGGCTACAACAGTAAGCGAAGACGCGCAATCTCGTCGCGCCACTGCGCCTGCAACTGCGGTTTTTGATGCCTCTCTTTGCGCGCCAGATCCTCCTCCAGCCGCGTTTCCAGATCGATAAGCCGCTCCAGCAGAGCGTCATCATCATCTGGTGCCGCAGCGTCGCAGGATTGCGCGTCAACCGCCGCAACCGGCGAGCCAGCGCGTTCACGCAGACGCCCAAACACCGCGTCGGCGTCATGCCACTCGCTCAGTTCGCCATCTTCCACCAGCCAGAAACGGTTACAGCTCTGGCTTATCAACTGTCGGTCGTGGCTTACCAGCAGCACGCCGCCGCTGAATTGCGTTAACGCCTTCGCCAGCGCCTCTTTGCCCGCCATATCAAGGTGGTTGGTCGGCTCATCGAGCATCAGCAGGTTAAAGCGCGCCAGCGACAGCCCGACAAAGAGCAGCCGCGAGCGCTCGCCGCCGCTAAGTGTTGCCACGCGCTGGCCGTGACGAGAAAAGGCAAAACCAGCGCTGATCAAGGCCATTTTCCTGTCACCCGGAGCCGGGGCGAATGGCTCCAGCGCGTCGAACAGGGTCGACTCATCCGGCAACTGGTGCAGGCTCTGATCGTAATACCCGGCATGCAACCGCGGATGCAGGCGCAGGGCGTCATGCTCCGGCTGGTGGTAAACCTGCCAGATAAGCCTCAGCAGGGAGGATTTCCCGCAGCCGTTACGCCCGAGCACCGCCACCCGATCGCCGCTTTTCAGGCGGGCAAGGGGGATGTGGAACAGCGCAGGCAGCCCCGGCGCGGGGGAGACCGCCATGTTCTCCATCTCCAGTAAGCGGTCAGCCGCTAAGGGTTCGCCATGCAGCGCCAGCCGCCACTGGCTGCCGTCGGTCAGCGCCGTCTGGCTCGCTTTCAGGCGATCCACCTGGCGTGCCATCTGTTTTGCTTTACGCGCCAGATCTTCGTTGTCGTAGACGCGACCCCATGTCGCCAGCCGTTTGGCGCTGGCGGTCACACGGTCAATCTCCTTCTGCTCCGCTTTGTGGCGCAGGGCATCGCTCTCATCCCGCTCCTCAAGCGCTTTGCGCGCCAGAGTGCAGGGTAAGGCGAAGCCGTGCAGCGTATGGTCGCGCAGGATCCACGTGCCGTTGGTGACGGCATCCAGCAGCGCGGCGTCGTGGGAGACCATCACAAAGCTGCCGGACCAGCTTTGCAGAAACTGCTCCAGCCACAGCAAGGTAGGAAGATCGAGGTGGTTGCCCGGCTCATCCAGTAACAGCAGGTCGGGTTCGCGGATCAGCGCCCGCGCCAGCAGCAGGCGGGTGTGTTGCCCGCCGCTCAGCGTCGCCGCCGTTAAGGTAATCTCCTGCTCGTTCAGTCCCATGGCGGCGAGCAGCGTTTCTGCGCGCCAGCGCTGGGTTTGCCGTTCAGCAGAGGAGAGTTGCGCCAGCACCGCATCAAGCAGCGTCATTGACAACAATTCATCGGGCAGATGTTGCTCCACGCGCGCCAGCAGGCAGTGATGCGCCTGTGTCACCGTACCGGAAAGCGGGGAGATCGTGCCATCAAGCACCTTCAGCAGGGTACTTTTGCCGCAGCCATTGTCGCCAATAAGCCCGAGGCGATCGCCCTTTTTCAGGGTAAAGGAGAGGTCAGAAAACAGCGGACCGAAGGCGGTCTCAACACGGATTGATTGTGCAGATAGTAGTGTGCTCATTGCTTACTCAAGAGTTACAGGCGTGAAAACGCCTCGTCAAACATCGCTGACGACAACCCGGTAAGCCCGAGGGAAGGGAGAGTTATGCTTCGCTCAAGCAGAGGTTATCGCAGCACGATACCGGTAACGCTTGAGCTGGCGCGATCGCCAAATGCATGTGAATAGTCAAACAATTCACAATACAGCATAGGTAGCCTCCTTTTTTATATTCAGTAAGTTGATGGGTAAAAAGGAGTTTAGCGAGGAAGTGAATGATTTACCAGCAACAAAAAACCCGGAGCAGCGTGCTCCGGGTTGCGGAGAGAGTCAGATCGAGGTACGGCGATAGTTGCGGTACTGCGGCTCCCAGAAGTTGTCATCAATGGCCTGCTTCAGCGCTTCAGGGGAGGTTTTCACCGCCACACCTTGCTGTTGCGCCATTTTGCCAACGGCAAAGGCAATCGCGCGCGACACCACCTGAATATCTTTCAGTTCCGGCAGCACCAGCCCTTCGCCGTTAAGCAGCAGCGGCGAGTACTCGGCCAGCGTTTCACTTGCCGCCATCAGCATATCGTCAGTGATACGAGACGCGCCGGAGGAGATCACACCAAGACCAATGCCCGGGAAGATATAGGCGTTGTTGCACTGGGCAATCGGGAAGACTTTATCCTGCCACTGTACCGGGGCAAACGGGCTGCCGGTGGCAACCAGCGCCATGCCGTTGGTCCAGCTGATGATGTCCTGCGGTGTCGCTTCCACACGTGAGGTCGGGTTGGAGAGCGGCATCACGATCGGGCGCGGGCAGTGTTTATGCATCTCACGGATGATCTCCTCCGTGAACAACCCAGTCTGGCCGGAGACGCCGATCAGGATATCCGGCTTCACGTTGCGCACCACATCAAGCAGGGAGATCGCTTCGTTCTGCACGTTGATATCCCAGTTTTGCAGGTTCTCACGCTTCTGCACCAGCCCGGTCTGGAACGGCAGCAGGTTTGGCATGCCATCGGTCAGCAGACCGAAACGGTCAACCATAAAGACTTTCTGGCGCGCGGCCTCTTCGCTAAGGCCTTCACGCTGGGTCTGAGCGATGATCTGCTCGGCGATACCGCAGCCGGCGGAACCGGCCCCGAGGAAGACAATTTTCTGATCGCTGAGCTGGCTGCCCGCCGCGCGGCTGGCGGCAATCAGCGTACCGACGGTGACCGCCGCCGTGCCCTGAATATCATCGTTAAAGGAGCAGATCTCATCCCGGTAGCGGTTCAGCAGCGGCATGGCGTTTTTCTGGGCGAAATCTTCAAACTGCAACAGCACGTCCGGCCAGCGCTGTTTCACGGCCTGGATGAACTCATCCACAAAGGCGTAGTACTCATCGCCGGTAATGCGCGGATGGCGCGAGCCCATATAGAGCGGATCGTTGAGCAACTGCTGGTTGTTGGTGCCGACATCCAGCACCACCGGCAGGGTGTAAGCCGGGCTGATGCCGCCGCAGGAGGTGTAGAGCGACAGCTTACCGATAGGAATGCCCATCCCGCCAATGCCCTGGTCGCCAAGGCCGAGGATGCGCTCGCCGTCGGTGACCACAATCACTTTGATATTGTGGTTCGGCACGTTTTGCAGGATGTCATCCATGCTGCCGCGGTTTTGCCAGGAGATGAACACACCGCGCGCGCGGCGGTAGATATCTGAGAAGCGTTCGCACGCCCAGCCGACCGTTGGGGTGTAGATCACCGGCATCATCTCTTCGAGATGATTTTCGACGAGGCGGTAGAAGAGGGTTTCGTTGGTGTCCTGAATGTTACGCAGGTAAATGTGTTTATCGATATCGGTCTTGAAGCCCTGATACTGCAACCAGGCGCGCTCGGCTTGCTCTTCAATGGTTTCCACCACTTCCGGCAGCAGGCCCAGCAGGTTGAAACTGCTGCGCTCTTCAACGCTGAAGGCGCTACCTTTGTTCAGCAGGGGAAACTCGAGCAACACGGGTCCTGCGTAGGGGATATACAGTGACCGATTCTTATTATGTTTGGCATTCATCTAACAGCTCCTTGAGAAACGAACGCGCGCACGGGGGGTGAGGTCGCACGCGGGTACAGCGGCGGGCGCAATTATAAAGCATTGAATGAGCAAATACTTCCCGATTGACCTATTCGTTGATTGAATTTTTATCAACTTTCCTGGTAAGCGGCGTATGGGGAGCTGAAATGTGATGCTGGCGGCATAAAACAGATGAGGGAGTCGTGCGAAGCAAACCTGGGATAAACACCACCCCGCAGGGTGGTGTGGGAGAGGGTCTTAACCCGCGCGGCGATGACGGCCGGAGCGGTGGGAGACAACGGTCTCCTCGTTGTTGTCTTTGGTGACAACCTTACGGGTGTTCGACACTTTGTAATCCAGTCCCATAAGATGACGTGCCTGACGGTTCGATTTCATGCTTACTCCTTAATCCAGTTGCGTGTTTCAAGGACAAGCCCGGTAAAGGGCCGGGCGAAATACAATCACATCATTGCAAGGTATGTTTCCATACCGAAAGATTATCCTCGGCTATCGCTGCGCAAATCTCAACCCTGATGGGCACTTTTAAGAACAGTCTCGCTGACCTGTGCGCCGCATCACGCTTTTGGCCCGAGTAACAGCGTCAGCGGACCACCGAGGCGCCTGTTTTGCAGCGGTCGCAGGCTGGCCAGCCGCGTGCGTAAATCGTTATCGCAGGCTGAAAGCTGGCACCAGGCCTCGAGCCAGGCGAGATTTGTCGGCTGCTGCAAAAAGGCCATATCCTGCTGAGCGCCGCTTCTGTCGGTGAAGGGCTGCGGGTTATCCAGCCCGGCAATCACCTGCGTGGCAAGCCGCTGTAACGCAGCCTTATTCTCCTGAGGCATATCAACGCTATTGGCGCGGGCGAAAAGGGCGATCATCACCAGCGGTTGCAGGGCGTAGTTATGGTAGGACAGCGCCCGCTGGCGGCGACGCATTTCATTAGGCAGGAAACCGTCGGCATCAATCTGCTGCATGGCGGTGCGGTAGATCGCCAGTGACTGGTCAAAGAGATCCTGCCGCTCAGTTGCCACCGAGGTTGCCATTAACGCCCAGGCTGCCCAGTAGCTGTGGTTATTCACCTTGCTAAGCGGCAAATCCCGCCACTCGCTGGCGGTTAACTCCCCCATTTTGCCCAGCCAGCGGGTGATGTTTTGCGTCTGCGCGGGCCAGGCGTTCAGCGGATGGCCCGCTGAAAATTGCAGCTGAATCCAGCCTGATGAAAATGTTGCCAGCGCCCATTTGCGCATCGATTTGCCGGTGTGGTTTCGCGCCTCGCCCAGCAGCGCCCCGGCCGTTGCCCAGCGATTGAGCGCGGTGACCAGACAGGTGACATCACGCGCATCGCCGCTGCGGTGCCAGGCGGTGATTTGCGCGCTGACGAACTTTTCCATATCCGCGATGGCACGAGTTTGCTGGTGGAACGCCGCTTCCGCCTGCGGATTGATCGTGGCGCGGGCGCTGTCTGAGCCTTCATATTTACTGCGAAAATCGAGTGCGCCGGTAAAGGGCGGTGGTGCGTCGGGGCAGGAGACGGTTTTAGCTAGCGTATGTGTTGCCGGAGGCTGCGTAAAGCCCGCGGGCGGAACAAGGGGGGCGGCGAGGGTTGCCGCGGTAAAGAGGATAAAGATGAGCCCTGCGCGCAGAAACACCATGCTACGTTCTCCTTCCGCTACTGGAAGGGGGACTATAGCATGGTCGTTTGTTTTTCAGCTGCCGCCAAAAACATGCACCGCACGGTGCAGGCGGGCAGCGCGCGCAGAGAGGTTTTCCGCCGCCTGGGTGACATGGTCAACCATGCCGCTGTTGTTTTGCGTCATGCCGCCCACGCGGGAGACCGAGTCGTTAATCAGCGCCAGCGCCAGCGTCTGTTCATGGGTGGCGGTGCCGATCTCTTTAATCATCGTCGACATGGTGACCACATTGTCGATCATCGCTGTCAGGTGGCTCTCCGTGCTGGCGACCATACCGACGCCGCTTTTAACGTTTGCCACATTGTGTTCAATCAGCGTCTGGATCTGCCGCGCCGCTGAGGCGGAGTGCTGGGCCAGGTTACGCACCTCGGCGGCTACCACGGCAAACCCGCGGCCCGCCTCACCGGCGCGCGCGGCCTCCACAGCAGCGTTGAGGGCAAGGATATTGGTCTGAAAGGCAATGCTGTCGATGACGCCGATAATGTCGACGATCTTGCTGTTATCTGCCGAGACCGCCTGCATCGTCGCGATTGCCTGTTTCATTGCCTCTCCGCTCTTCACGGCACTGGCACTGGTTTCGTCCGCCCGGCTCATGGCATCCGCCGCCGTTTCCGCCGTCTGCTTCACCGCGCTGGCAATCTCCTCTACCGCCGCTGCCGTCTGGTGCAGATCGGCGGAGGTTTCTGCCGTGCGGCTGTGCAACGCGTCGCCTTCGCGGGCGATCTGCTCGCTTACTTCGCGAATACCCGCAATTTGCGCTGAGACATCGCCGACCAGCGAATTAAGGTTAAGCCCGGACTGATTGACCAGGCGCATCAGAAGCCCAATTTCATCGACGCGATTGAAGTGCTGATAATCAGCTTGGCGCCCGGAAACCACGCGCTGCATTTGCGCGAGCACAATTTTCAGCGGGCGGGAGAATTGCTGCTGCAAAAAGAGCGCGAGCAGGGCAAAAATAATTAACACCGCTGCAGATTTTTCTACGACATTAAAAGAGAGGGATTGCAATACCACTAACAGGGCAGCAGAGGTGATGACGCCGAAATAAATACGCCCAGCCGCACTGATGCGCTGAAATAAAGATAAAAATGAAAACACACCCCGGCGAACCAGCAATCCTTTATAAAATTTATAACCTTTAATTTTATTTTCATTAACACGCTGATAAAGCGCCGCGCTGGCGTCAATCTCCTCGCGTGCCGGAATATTACGCACCGAAATATAGCCGGTTAATTTTCCATGCTGGTAGACCGGTGTGACGTTGGCACGCACCCAGTAGTGATCGCCATTTTGACGGCGGTTCTTGACGATTCCGGTCCAACTGTCGCCTTGCTGCAGGGTAAACCACATATCTCCGAAGGCGGCGGGCGGCATGTCCGGATGGCGAATAATATTGTGTGGCTGACCCTTCAGCTGCTCTTCCGTAAAGCCGCTGGCCTCTATAAACGCCGTATTGGCATAAGTGATATGGCTCTGCGTATCGGTCGTCGACAATAATGTCGATTCTTCGTTAAGCAAATATTCTTTTTGTGTAACGGGTGTGTTGAGTTTCATAATAATCCCACGCTGGATCGCGCCAGTTATTGTCGCCAGCGCAAATAGCATTTTCATTTTTCTTACGGGAGTGTCGCTATTGTTTTTACCCCGGCATTCTCCATGAAGTTATGCGACACGAAAAGCGGTAGAGCTAATTATTTTTTAAGCGGCGCTTAAAGAGTGATGATCATAATTGTTATTATTTTGAAAAATAAAACGTGATGGAAAATAGAGGTCAGAGTTAAGTAAATCCTTAAGCCAAATTGATGGCGGGCGATGCGGGAAAGGGTCAAAAAAACGCAGCGGCGAAAAGGAGGTCTTAACATCGGGCTGCGGATGGTGTGTGAAGTAATTTTCACCGTGAACAGACTTTAATCTGCGATCACGCTAACAGATTGGCCTCTGTTCAACGAACGGCAGGGGCAGGATCTTGCTAGACTCCCGCGATGGCACCATCCATTCGGATTCTTTGTGGGCATTTTGAGGGTAGCATCGCGTGTTAGCGACTTTGATATACCGTAGCCGACTGAATCGGACATTAATTCCCTCTCAACTGACTGCTATCGTCGAGCGAGCGAACCACAGCAACGCAACGTTGCAGGTGACGGGTATCTTATTGTTCGACGGCGAGTACTTTTTGCAGGTTCTGGAAGGACCGCTGGAGTCGGTCAACAGCGTTTTTGAGCGCATCAACAGCGATATTCGCCACGGTAATATCGTCGAGCTGCTGCGTGACTTTGCGCCGCGCCGCCGCTTTGTCGATCGCGGCATGGTGCTGTTCGACCTGAGAACGGTGCAACCTGCGGCGGTGTTACGCGCCGTCCTGCGCTTTGGTATGGTGCGCTACAACCAGGCAAGCAGCGATCGGGCCTACAAATTTATCCGCAATTTTATCTCTTCTGCCAATAACAACGGCGGGGTGCGCAATACTTCGCCCGACGCGTGGCACTTTACCCGCAAAGCCTCGCCGTTTAGCCAGGAGACGCTGCCCATGCTCGAGGGGCAGCCCTGTCAGTTTGCCTTTCAGCCGATTATCGAACCCCTGCGCGGCAAAATCTCCTCGCTGGAAGCGCTGATCCGCGGGCCGGACGGCGGCAGCCCGCAGGACTATTTTGCAACCATTGCGCCGGAGAAACTGCACGAAGCGGATCTCGCCTCCAAAGCGTGGGCGCTGGCAATGGCGCGACGCATCGGTATTGGCAATCACAAAATCGCCCTTAACCTGCTGCCGATGTCGCTGGTCAAGATCCCGGGCGCGGTGGATATGCTCCTCGGGCACATTGCGCGCAATAAGCTCAGCCCCGGGCAGATTATTGTCGAAGTGACGGAAGATGAGGTGATCTCCAGCTATGACGAGTTCACCTGGGCGATCCGCCAGCTGCGTGCAGCGGGGATTGGCCTGGCGATTGATGACTTTGGTTCGGGGTTTGCCGGCCTGTCGCTGCTGGCGAAGTTTCAGCCCGATAAGCTGAAAATCGACCGCACTATCGTTACCGATATTCATCTTCATGGCCCGAAACAGGCGATTGTTAAAGCCATTCTCGAGTGCTGCGCCGAGCTGCAAATTAGCGTTGTCGCGGAAGGGGTGGAGAAGGTGGAAGAGTGGTGCTGGCTTGAAGCCGTCGGCGTCGAGCGTTTTCAGGGCTTCCTGTTTGCCCGCCCGATGTTAAATGGCGTCCCGGCGATTAACTGGCCTGAGCGTATTCCTGTTAACAAGAAACCTTCATAGCACGAAACGCTTAACCGGTTTGGCTTATGGATCATCGTGCTTCTATGCTTAACGTATCGACAGTGGATGTGACAAAAGGAGCGTGGATGAAATTTAGAAAGCAGCTCGCACGGAAACTGGCTCTCGAATCTTCGCTGGGGCGCAGTATCACCTTTTTTATCGTGGCATTGCTGCTGGCCGGTGTGGCGACAACCACATGGACACTGACACGCTCCTGGGAGCGCGCGGTCGAGGATATCGAGCGTGATGCAGTCAACCTGTCGATCTCGCAGGCGCGTCAAGCGGAAGATACTTTTCTCCAGGCGGAGCTGGTGCTGCGCGACATTCGCCGTAATCTGCCGGTAGAGAACGTTGACCAGATCAACGCACCCCAGTTTGATATCTATCTCGCCGATCTGAAATCCCGCCTGCCGCAGCTGCATGGCCTGATGGTCTATGACGCTCAGGGCAATATGAAGTCAACGTCGTTTGGCAAAATCCCGGTGATGTCGAACAACAGCGACCGCGAATATTTTGCCTATCACCGCCGTAATGGTCACGGTAGCGTGCACATTGGTCATGTGATTCGTAGCCGCACAACCGGCGATTTAGTGATCCCGGTTTCATTACGCATCAGCGACAAAGCTGGCGGCTTTGAAGGCATCCTGCTGGCAACGGTAAGAATCGACTATTTCCGCCATTTTTACGCCTATTTTGAGCTGGGTAACCGCGACATGCTGGCGCTGCTGAATATTGACGGCACCGCGCTCTATGTGCGCCCCTATGGGGAGGAGATCATCAACCGCAATCTCTCTGCCAGCCCGCTCTTTACGCGGGAGCTGGCGCGAAAAGATCGCGGTAACGGTACCTGGGTCTCCGCGCTCGATCATGTTGAACGCACCTACGGCTTTGCCCGGCTTGAGCGTTATCCGCTGGTGGTCGCTGCCGGTTACGACAGACCGGCGCTGTGGAAAAGGTGGTTGCAGGAGAGTCTGCCGGATCTGGTGCTTAACGGCATGCTGCTGCTCGGCACGCTGTTGATGGGGTCGATTATATTTCGCCAGGTGCGGCTCAACGTGCGTAATCAGACCGAGCTTGCGGTGCTGCGTGATGAGCTGACCAGTATCAACCATACGCTGCAACTGATGGCGCTGGCCGATGGCCTGACCGGGCTTGCGAACCGTCGCCAGTTCGATCTCTTTTTAAGTAAGAGCCTGAAGGCCTCTGCGCTGACGCAAAAACCGGTGGCGCTGATCATGATCGATATCGACTACTTCAAGCGCTATAACGATTTTTACGGTCATGTTGCCGGGGATAACTGCCTGCGGATGGTGGGCGAGATCCTGCAAAAGCTGAAACTCAGGCCGAATGATTTGATTGCCCGTTACGGTGGCGAGGAGTTCGCAATTGTTCTGCCGGATACCGGGCCTGAAGCGGCGCTGTTTGTTGCCCGTCAGGCGGTGACCGCGGTGCGCAATGCGCAGATCCCGCACGTGAAGACCAGCGCGCAGCAGAGCATTGTTACCATCAGCGCCGGGTGTTATAGCCTGGTTGCCGACCAAAATTATGATGACGCCATTCGCCTGAAAGAGGGGGCGGATAAGGCGCTCTATCAGGCGAAAATCGACGGGCGCGACCGGGCGCTGTCCGCTTCCTGATATAAGTCCTTGCCGGGTGGCGCTGCGCTTACCCGGCCTGGGACGACCAAATCCAATACCTGCATCATCATCGACTACCCTTAATGTTTCTAATGAAGCTGCAAGGAGAGAGCACGATGAGCATGAAAACCAGCGATTTCTTCGTTCAGCGCCTGAAAGAGTGGGGCGTTACACGCATTTATGGTTACCCGGGAGATGGCATCAACGGCGTGCTCGGGGCAATTCAGCGCGCGAATAAATCCGGCGACGGCATTGAGTTTATCCAGGTTCGCCATGAAGAGATGGCGGCGTTTATGGCTGTGGGTCATGCCAAATTTACTGGCGAGCTGGGCGTCTGTCTCTCGACCGGCGGCCCGGGGGCGACCCATATGCTGACCGGCCTCTACGACGCCAAAATGGATCACGCCCCGGTGCTAGCGATTGCCGGCCAGGCAGAGACTACCGCGCGTGGAGCGAGCTATCAGCAGGAGATGAACCTCGATCGCGTCTTCTCCGACGTCGCCAACTTTGTCCAGGAGGCCGCGACCCCTGCGCAGGTGCGCCATCTGGTGGATCGCGGTGTGCGCGTGGCAATGGCGCAGAATGGCGTCGGGGTGGTTATTATCCCGAAAGATGTGCAGGACGAACCCTGGCAGGCTCCGCAACATGCCCACGGCTTTACCCACTCCGGCTCGGGCTATCAGCGCCCGCGCGTTATTCCTCATCAGGTTGATTTGCAGTGTGCCGCGGATGTGCTGAATGCCGGTAAAAAAGTGGCCATCCTGATTGGTGCTGGCGCACGCAATGCAGCGGTGGAAGTGGTGCAGGCGGCGAATGTGCTGGGTGCTGGCGTGGCGAAAGCGCTGCTCGGTAAAGATGTCCTTCCCGATGATGCGCCGTTTGTTACCGGCTCGATTGGTCTGCTTGGCACCGAACCCTCCTGGAAACTGATGCAGGAGTGCGACACGCTGCTGATGATTGGCAGCGGTTTTCCGTGGACCGAATTTTTGCCGGCGGAGGGCAGCGCCCGCGCCGTGCAGATTGATATCGACCCGGCAATGCTGGGGCTGCGCTATCCCTGCGAAGTCAATCTCCACGGCGATTCAGCAGAGACGTTACGCGCCTTGCTGCCGCTGCTGGAGCAGAAAACCGACCGTAGCTGGCAGGAGTCGATTGCGAAAAATGTGCAGAGCTGGTGGGAGCTGATGGAGCAGCGCGCGATGGCACCGGCGAACCCGGTTAACCCGCAGCGCGTGGTGTGGGAGATGTCGCCGCTGCTGCCGGATGACGCGATTGTCACTTCCGATTCAGGTTCCTGCGCCAACTGGTTTGCCCGCGATTACCGCGTTAAGCAGGGGCAGCGCGCGTCGCTCTCCGGCGGGCTGGCCTGTATGGGCGCGGCGGTGCCATATGCGATTGCAGCGAAATTTGCCGCACCGGAGAAGGTGGTTGTCGCGCTGGTGGGCGATGGGGCAATGCAGATGAACAATATGGCAGAGCTGATCACCATTCAGAAGTACTGGCAGCAGTGGGCGAATCCGCGGCTGGTGATTTGCGTCTTCAACAATCAGGATCTTAACCAGGTAACCTGGGAGCAGCGGGTGATGGAGGGCAATCCGCGCTTTGAAGCGACCCAGCAGCTGCCGGATGTGCGTTATGCCGAGTTTGCGCAATCGCTGGGGCTGGGCGGTATTTTTGTTGATACCCCTGATGCGCTTTCAACCGCCTGGCAGCAGGCGTTGCAGTCCGACCGCCCGGTGGTGCTGGAGGTGAAGACGGACCCGGAAGTGGCACCGTTGCCGCCGCATATCACCTTCAAGCAGGCGAAAGCCTTTATGGCCTCGATGGCGAAAGGGGATCGCGGCGCGGTGCAGGTGATTAGCGATACCGCCAGCCAGTTGTTCCATAAGAAGTAATGAAAAAGCCCGGTGACAATGATGTCGCCGGGCTTTTGTCAGAATGCCTGATGGCGGCTTCGCCTTATCAGGCTTACGTGGTGTTGTAGGCCGGGTAAGCGCAGCACCACCCGGCAAGCAATGCCTGATGGCGACTTCGCCTTATCAGGCCTACGTGGTGTTGTAGGCCGGGTAAGCGCAGCGCCACCCGGCAAGCAATGCCTGATGGCGGCTTCGCCTTATCAGGCTTACGTGGTGTTGTAGGCCGGATAAGCGCAGCACCACCCGGCAAGCAATGCCTGATGGCGGCTTCGCCTTATCAGGCCTACGCGGTGTTGTAGGCCGGGTAAGCGCAGCACCACCCGGCAAGCAATGCCTGATGGCGACTTCGTCTTATCAGGCCTACGGAGTGTGTAACTCAAATCTTCTGCAAAAAGGCCAGCAGATCGTTGTTAAGCTGATCCTGGTGGGTAACGGCAAAGCCGTGCGGGCCATTGTCGTAAACCTTCAATTCGGCGCCGGGGATCATCTCGGCTGAGAGCTTACCGGTCGCTTCGAACGGCACCACCTGGTCATTGCTGCCATGAATCACCAGCGTCGGCACATCTACTTTCTTAATATCTTCGCGGAAGTCGGTTTCCGAAAACGCGGTGACGCAATCAATCGTCCCTTTCAGCGACGCCAGCAGGGCGATATTCAGGGTCTGCGTCAGTACGCCGTCGGACACTTTCTGCCCGGCGTTAAGCCCATAAAATGGGGTAGCGAAATCACTGATAAACTGCGCGCGATCTTTACGCAGACCCGCTTTGATCTCATCAAACACGCTCTTGTCGACGCCTTCTGGATGGTCGTCAGTTTTGCCAAAAATAGGGGTGACGGCGCCCAACAGCGCCAGGCCTGCCACGCGCGAGGTGCCATAACGGCCAATGTAGCGCGCAACATCGCCACCACCCATGGAGAAGCCGACCAGCGTGACATCGTGCAGATCCAGCGCGGTGATCAGATCGTTGATGTCGGAGGCAAAAGTATCGTAGTCATAGCCGTTCCACGGCTGCTCAGAACGGCCAAAGCCGCGACGGTCAAAGGCGATAACCCGGTAACCGCGCTCGGCAAGGAAGTTGAGCTGGCTGTCCCACATATCACCATCCAGCGGCCAGCCGTGGCTGAACAGTACCGGTTTACCTGAACCCCAATCTTTGTAGTAGATCTGCGTTCCATCTTGCGTTTTGATAGTACTCATTGCCTTACCTCATCGTTGAGTGGTGACACATTCTTGCTGGTTATTCATTAATGTTCGTATCGCGACAGATGCGCCTCGCGTTTCGAATCACTACCGTAAAACTGTAGCAGCCCATCGCGCGCGTGCAGAGCATGCGGATGGAATCGGAGAATACGTAAGGAGAGAGGATGGAGATCAGGCTGGCACAACCCAATGAGGCACCGGCTATCTGGCGCGTTCGCAATGAAGCGATCCGCCACGGCTGCAAAGGGGTTTATAGCGATGAGGTTATTGCCGCCTGGACGCCGGAGGCGATGCCGCAGGGGCAGGTAATGATGATTAACGACAACCCCTTTTATGTCGCGCTATCTGAACAGGGGCAGCCGGTAGCGACCGGCTTTCTCGATATTGCCACCGGCAGCATCGAGGCGATTTTTACCCTGCCGGAGTGGGAAGGCCACGGGCTGGCGACGCGCATTATGGATGCTCTGAAACAGGAGGCGCTTAGACGTGGCTTTAGCACTCTTCGGCTTGCGGCAACGCCCAATGCTTGCCGCTTCTATCAAAAACGTGGATTTACGGTAGTGCGGGAGAGTGTTTACCACTCGAAGCTGGCGGGAGCGGATCTGCGCTGTATTGATATGGTCTGTCACCTGAAGGAGCGTGATGATGAGTAACAAAGCCGCGGAGGGAATTCTTGCTCTCTATCAGCGCCATGCCGCAGCCTTTGCAGAGCAGCGCTCACGGGCGCTGTTTGAGAAAACGTGGCTGAAGAAGTTCGCGGCACGGTTACCGCCCCAGGGGCGAATAGTGGATATCGGCTGCGGGAACGGTCAGCCCATCGCGGGCTGGCTGATTGCGCAGGGTTTTCAACTGACGGGTGTCGATGGTGCGCCCGCGATGCTCGATCGCGCCCGTGAGAATTTTCCGCATCAACGCTGGCTGTTACAGGATATGCGCCAGCTGTCGCTGGGCGAAACCTTTGACGGGCTTATCGCCTGGGACAGCTTTTTTCATCTGACGCAAGACGATCAACAGCAGATGTTCACCCGCTTTGAACATCACAGCCATGCGGGCAGCGTCCTGATGTTTACCAGCGGGCCGGAAGAGGGCGAAGCACTCGGTCAGATGGAGGGCGAAACGCTCTATCATGCCAGCCTTGCGCCGCAGACGTATCGCAAGCTGCTGGGAGAGATTGGCTTTGAAGTGGTGGAGGTGGTGCTAAACGATCCGCACTGCACCGGGCATTCCGTCTGGTTGGCGCAGCGTCAGACGTAAGTGGAAAAAAGGGGCGTTTCCGCCCCTGATAACGCTTATCTGATGATTTTTATGCTCTTCGACAGGGGTTCAATTACCGTCGAGACCATAATAAAGCAGAGCGCGCAGAAGCCGGTCATTGCCATAAATACCGCGTCCCAGTTCCACGTATCGAGAATCACGCCGACCAACAGCGGCATGCACATCCCGCCGAGCTGCCCGCCCATATTGATAACGCTGTAGGCTACCGGGTAGATCTCTTTACTGGCGCGGCCCATGGCGTAAACGGAGTAGGCCGAGTAGCCCAGCGACAGCATCAGCCCCAGCATAAAGAGCATCAGCGAGAGGACTATTTTGCTCTCCGGCGCATAGACCAGCGAATACATGGTGAAGATTGTGGCACCGGCGCTCAGCAGCATCAGCGGTTTGCGACGTTTATTTAACACCCGGTCCGACAGCACGCCGCCGAGAAAATTGCCTAATACCGTGCCGAGGAACGGTGCCGCCGCCAGCACGGCGGAGCTGGTTAAGTCGAAACCGCGCTCGGTAATCAGGTATTTGGGCAGCCAGGACATCAGCACGCTGACGATGCCGACCATCGAAAAGTAGCCCAGCGCCACGCCATAGATATCCCAGCAGCGAAACACCTGTTTTGAGGTGGTGAGTTCATCCACCTGCCTGGTGCGAATCAGCTTATCCAGCCAGCCATATTTCAGCGTCTCCTGTTGCGCACTCTGGGCGACTGCCGTCGACTCTTCGCGAATATAGGCCACTTCCTGCGCATTCACGAAGCGGCTCTCTTCCGGCTTGTTACGTACCATGAGATACCAGAACAGCGAGAGCAGAATGCCGGGAATGGCGAAGAAGACGAAAATATAGCGCCAGCCCCAGGTCATGATTATCCAGGCGCAAAGTGCGGGCACAATCAGCGGGCCAAACTTGGAGCCTGCGAGAAACAGCCCGGTTGCTGTGCCTTTCTCTTTCGCCGGGAACCACTGATTGATGGTAGCCGTGGAGCCAATCACCACCGGCGCTTCGCTGATGCCCACCAGGCAGCGCAGCAGCTTCAACAGCCAGACATTATTTACCACGCCCATCAGGCCGGTGAATATTGAGGTGAGCAGCATGCCGAGGGCAAAAATATTGCGCATGCCATAGCGTTTAATTAAATAACCGGCGGGAATTTGAAAGAAGGCATAACCGGCAAAGAACAGGCTGATAAGCACACCTGCCATGGTGTTGGAGAGGTTAAATTCCTCCTGAATAAAAGGGATGGCAAAGCCAATATTGGCGCGATCAGCATTGGCGACGGTGTAGATGACAAAAATAAAGCTCATCACCCACCATCTGTAGTGCGTCATTTTAGGTCTGACTGTTTTGTTATCCATAATAGGTAATTCCGTAGGGTTTATTATTTTTTATCAGCGCAAAAATCAAATTCGCTGTAAGGACGCGCGCGGGAAAGGGCGCTTAATAGCTGTGGCTCAATGGTTTCCCGTATGCCTGAGGCAACGGTTAACAGCGCTTCGAGAGAAATACCGGTGTTGACGCCCATGCGGTTAAACATATTTACCGCGTCTTCCGTGGCGCAGTTCCCGGCCGCACCGGGAGCGAAAGGACAACCGCCCAGCCCGCCCGCAGCCGTTTCGAAGCGCATGATCCCGTTCTGATACCCCACCAACATATTGGCGAGCGCCATGCCGTGGGTGTTGTGCATATGCAGGGCGAAATCGACATCCGGGAAACGCAGCTGCACCGTTTGCAGCACCTGCGCGGTCTGGCGCGGGTTGGCAACGCCAATGGTGTCGCACAGGGTGACGCGGCGAATGCCCAGCTGATGGGCGGAGTCGATGATCTCCAGCAGGGTGTTGCTATCCGTTGCGCCAATAAAGGGGCAACCGAATGCTGTCGCCAGTGACAGCGTGATCGTTAACTCCGGCCAGCGGTGGCGAATCGCACAGAGATCCGCCAGCGACTCCTGATGGCTGCGATTGATATTGGCCCGGTTATGCGCCGGGCTGACCGATATCACATAGTTGATGTGCTTAATCTGATGCTCGTGCGCTAACTGCGCGCCTTTACTGTTAGGCACTAATACCCAGGGCGTTATCTGCGGATGTTTAGCCAGCACATGCGCAATAACGTCAGCGGCATCTGCCATTTGCGGGATCGCTTTTGGGCTGACCAGCGACGTTATTTCAAGCTGGGTTAAACCCGCGTCAACGAGTTTGTCGATGATCAGCGTTTTTAAATCGGTGTCGATAAACGATTTAATATTTTGAAAACCATCGCGTGGGCCTACTTCGGTAATCTGAATAGCTGTTGGCATCGTTATCTCCTTATAAAACGCCTGTCTGAATAAGCTCTGCGATTTTTTCGTCGGAGTAGCCCAGCAGCTCTTTTAATACTTCGTGGTTGTGCTGGCCGAGAGTCGGGGCAGGGAAGCGAATCGAGGCTTTCTTATTGGTGAATTTGACCTGGTTTCCGGTCATGGTGATTTTTCCGGCGACCGGATGGTCAATATCGACGAACATCTCGCGCGCTTTGGCAATATGCGGATCTTGCGTGACGCGATCGATGGTATTGATCGGCGCGGCGGGAATACCGGCCTCCAGCAGGCGCTCGACGATGCGATCAATAGGCAGCGTGCGCGTCCAGGTCTCAATAATAGGTTTCAGTTCTGCATGATGAGTGACGCGATCGATATTGGTGCGGAATTGTTCATCTTCCAGCGTCGGGATATTGAGCGTCTGTTTTAGCAGGCCATAGAGCTTGTCGTTACCGCAGGCGATGATGACATAGCCATCTTGCGCTTCGAAGGAGTCGTAGGGGTAGATGGCTTCATAACGGTTGCCGATACGCGTCGGAATACGCCCGGTATTCAGGTAGATGATATTGATGATCTCAAGGGAAGAGACCATGGAATCAACCAGTGCAATATCGACTTTATCGCCGACGCCGGTTTTCAGGCGGTTCGCATAGGCCGCCAGCACGCCGATGGCGCAGCTCATGCCGCCGACGACATCCGCAATCGCCGTGCCAGTACGGGTTGGGGGTGTGTCTTGCCAGCCGGTGGTGCTCATCAGGCCGCTCATTGCCTGGCCGATAATGTCGTAACCCGCGCGCCTGGAGTAGGGACCTGTATGACCAAACCCAGAGACTGCGCCATAAATGATCGCCGGGTTAACTTTGCGCAAATCTTCGTAACCGAGACCGAGCTTTTCCATTACGCCGGGGCGATAATTCTCAAGCACAATATCGCTATTACGTACCATCTCGAGAAAAATAGTACGGCCTTCCTCTGATTTTAAATTAAGTGTGATGCCGCGCTTATTTCTGTTTAAGTTCATAAAGTAGGCGCTTTCGCCGTTTATTTGCGGTGCATTAGCGCGTGAATCATCGCCTCTGCCTGGTAATTCAACTTTAATCACATCGGCACCAAAATCGGCCAGCATCATACCACAATAGGGACCGGCTAATACGCGCGTTAAATCGAGAACCCGCACGCCGGATAATACACCTGACTGATGACTCATAAATTATTCCTTTAACGTTAACAATGAATATGTGGGCATTTATTGCACCCGTTAAAGAGTAATCAAGATGTGTGCCAGAAATTTTGTGCGTTAGTTTAATATGTAACTAACTGATAATTATGTCTTTTTGCGATTATTAATGATCTACATGGGGTAATGAGTTCATAGCAATTGTGTTAGCGATTTCAAATATGTTATTCAGTTAATAAGATAACAACAAAGCAGATCGGAAATATGAAACATAAATCATTGCCCAACCTGGCGTTAATTACCCCTTATCCTTATTTAGCGAATGTCGTAATTGCACAGTGCACCGGATTATTTAATTGCCATGTTTATCATGGCAGCCTGGAAAAAGCGGCGACTATCGCACGCACGCTTGATAGAGAGTATTACGATGTGATCCTGAGCCGGGGCGGAACCGCAGAGTATATTGCCCGCGCGACGGATATTCCTGTCGTTACTATTCAAATGTCCATTTCTGATTTACTGAAAGCATTAATTCCAGTCCGGGATTGTCAGCGACCGATTGCCTTTTTTAATTACCAGCGCTATTTACCCGATGTTGTGTTGCTGGCCTCCTCCCTGAATATCGTTATTGATGAGTTTGTCTTTATTTCTCATGAGGATATGACATCACAACTGGAGCAGTGTTATGCCAGGCATTACACGATTGTAGCGGGCGGTTGCCCGGTAACCGAAACGGCACGGCACTATCAGATGCAGGGCATTTTGATTGAAAACGGCGTGGAATCAGTTAACAGCGCGCTGCGAGAGGCGCTGGCCATCGTTGAGACGACCAAACGCAAAATGCTGGATATGACGCGGCTGGAGATCATTTTGTCCTCTATCACCGAGGGAATTATCGTCACCAATGAAAATAATGACATTCAGCTATTCAATAAAGCGGCTGAAAACATCATTGGGATAACCGCTCCGCAGGCGCTGGGAAAACAGATTGATGCCATTATTAAAAACACGCGCATTAATCAGGTGTTGTTATCGAAGTCGCCGGAGATCCGCGAACTGCAGGAGCTGGAAAACACCTCGATCATAACCAGCCGCGTACCGATGTTTATGGGGAAAGACTGCATTGGCGTGGTCTGCTCATTTACCGATACGCCGCAGATCCAGAAAGTTGAGCGCATTATTCGCGGCAAATTACAGAAGAAGGGCTTTCATGCCCGCTATACCTTCGATCATATCCTGACTGGCGACAGTGCAATGCAGGCGGTGAAAAAGCTGGCGCAGGTGTATGCGCAAACCGATTCGCCGGTGATGATCTATGGCGAATCCGGCACCGGCAAAGAGCTGTTTGCCCAAAGTATTCATAACCACAGTAACCGCAAAAGCGGCCCATTTGTGGCAATCAACTGCGCCGCCATTCCGGAGAGTTTACTGGAGAGCGAACTGTTTGGTTATGAAGGCGGCTCATTCACCGGCGCAAAGCGGGAAGGGAAGGAGGGTTTGATTGAGCTGGCGCATCAGGGCACGCTTTTTCTCGATGAGATTGGCGAGCTGCCGCTGCCGATCCAGAGCCGGCTGCTGCGCGTTCTTCAGGAGTATGAAATCATGCATATCGGCGGGAAAGATATTATTCCCGTTGATGTGAGAATTATTGGTGCGACCAATCGCGCACTCTCCAGCATGGCCGGGGAGGGAAGTTTTCGCCGCGATCTCTTTTACCGGCTCAATGTTTTACCTTTGACCGTGCCGCCGCTGCGCGAGCGCGCAGGTGATTTTCGTTATCTGGCGAGCAAGTTTTTGTGTGACGCGGCGGCAGAACATCTGCTCGGGCAGTTTATCGATTTTTTCGCGGCTTACTCCTGGCCGGGCAACGTGCGCGAGATGCGGTTTATCATTGAGCGGCTGGCGCTGCTCTCTGTCGGCTTTCCGCATTACTCATTGCCGGAGATGCTCTCGCTTACCGGCTCGGCTTTTTCCGCTGCGCCAGTGCCGCAACCCAACGCATCGTTGCATGTCGATCTGACAAAAGGCTCTCTGAAAGAGATCACCAAAGATGTGGAGCGCCAGGTGATACGGTTTTATCTTGACCGGTATCAGCAGAATCAGGAGCAAGCCGCGTTTACGCTGGGCATCAGTAAAATGAGTTTATGGCGAAAGCTGAAGGAGATTAACCATTAATCTGGCGGATGGTTGCGCGTGGTGGGGATCGCTTATCAAGCACAAGCGCCGCATACACGCGGCGCTGGGCGTGCGATTAACGCTTACGTTTGCTTATCGCCATAACGATAAAAACAACTAATGCTGCCCCGCACAAGAATCCTAAAGTATGCATCTCTTCCTCTCACTTCTCCATTACGCTTTTTGCAGGCAAGCAGCGGAGTATAGCCACTGTTGCTTTGAGATTATACCTGGCCTCCCATAATTAGGGGGGCAGCCCTATTTATGTTCTTTGACCGGAAATGACGCGCCATAATTAAACCCACAAGGTTAAGTTATCAGCAGAGATATTTCTTTCTATAGTGATTTACCCAGACAAAAGGAGAGGTCATGTTTGTTTTATTGCATAAATTGTCGCGTCAGATACCCGCACTTATTCTTTTCTGGTGCATTAACTGGTTCATTACACTTATTCTGCTCTCCATCGCCAATAAAACTCATCACCCGTCACTCGTCGGCGCGGCGGTCTGGTTCAATATGCTGTGGGTCTGTGCGTATATCACCGAATACAAGGGGAGCGCACTGTTTCATGCGCAGGAGAGCAAACGTCTGAAGCGCTTTTTGCCGCGCCAGCAACACAGCAAAGTGAAAGTGCTTGTGTCGATGGCGCGAACCACAACGTTATTGTTCTCGGCAAGCTTTCTGCTGGCGATCGCCCATGCCAGCGCCATTGTTGTCTGGTTTCTGATTTTATTTTGCTGCGCGCTGGGTATCGCTTGTCTGGTGCGTTTCTACTTACTCTGCACATCGGTATTGTCAAAACAGGCCGCCTCGCTGTTCGGTAAAATCTGGCCGTTGCTGCTCGCACTTGTGCTCTTTTTCGCCAAAATGTTTGCCAGCGCTATTTTACTTGAGTCCTGGGATCTTCCCGCCGCGCTAATGCCTTATACCACCTGGTGCCTGACGCTGTTTATGGCGGCATTTATCGCTTTCAACATCGCCTATTTTTTAATTATGGTGATTTCAGGCGTGATGGAAACCAGCGTGCGGCGACGTAAAAAGCGTGTCGCGCTGCCGATGAGCAGCCAGATATTTTTGGTGGTTGCCTTTGCCTGCGTCATGCCAGGATTAATGATGGCGAATATCCGTACTCTTGGCGGTGCGCTGGTCAATAACTTTTATCAATTCGACACGCGCAGCACTTTTCGCTGCGGCGATCGTTATCAGACGATTGATGAGCTTGGCGAAAAAGCACGTTATTTAGCGGTGGGTATAAATCAGTACCGTGGTTTTTATCTTAAGAACGGCGATTTACACGGCGTGGTAGTGAAATGTACCACTGGTGATAAATTTATCCGGTATCAGATTTTGGGGCGCGAGGATCTGCCAGAAAACCCGGCTGCAAAAGAGAAGGGCGATAAGCCCGCTCATTAAGACGAAAAGGCGCTGCGGGATCGCAATCCCGCAGCCGCTTTGTTAGCGCTGTTTTTCAGCTCTGGTGTGGTAGAAATAGATGTAAGCCAGGCCCAGCGGCGCAATAAAGATGGATAAGAACCAGCAAACCAGCATGGTCATCATTTTCACCATCAGCATCAGGAGTGCGTTAACGAAAAAGACATTTTGACCCATGATGAATCCAACGATTGTCTCATAGACAAAGCGGGAATAGGGGTAGAGGAATGCATTGATAACAAAGACAATCATATTTCCCGTTTTGTACCCATGCGGGTTGTGCAGGGAGAAATAGATGAATATCGCGGAGATCAAGGCACCAAAAATAAAATGACGAATGTAATAACTGGCTTTTAAACCGCCCAGCGTTTTACGAAAAAAATCCATAATTAACTAACCCCTTTTTGTTTTGCGATGATTAATACGCCTTCCGTATAAGAATAACCGTATCCGTAGCCATATCCGCCTTTACCCGTTCCGTTAGTAATTGAGCCGGAATCATATTTGAACCCCCAGTTGCCGGAGGTGACAGGCGTGATGCTAATAGCTTCAAATCCGTCAGCATTAAGTTGTGCGACCGCAGTTGAAACATCATTGTTCAACCTCTCACCATCAATCTGACAGTCTGACCATCCTTCCTGGATGACTTCTTTTTTGCGAATTTTTTCTTCGAAATCAATGAACCCCAGAAAACGCCTGGTGTTTCCCGTGGGCACTTTGACAGTGATCTCTTTGTAAATGGGCTGGAAGTAGCTTGGCACGTATACCGTTTTGTTCATGAGTTATCCTTTCATCACTTGCAAAATCGCCAATCGAGAACCATGCAGCCCAGGTCAACTGTACGATACTCATGCATGTACAAGATGGTTGGCGGTTGAGCTGCGGATCTGAGGCGTTTTCGAAAGCACATAGCACTTTTACCTAAAACAATCAGAAGCTTATTTTTGCGTATGCCTTTATATCAAAATATCAGGCGTAAGAATATTAAAGAAGAATTATCGCGAAGCGAAAGAAGTCGGACAATGGCAGACGATTTTAAACTGGAGCAGATCATGAACGATGACCAAAAGTTATGCGCGAAGCTCAGCGAACTTGAAAAGCAGCTGCATTGCTTACAGACACGTAATCAACACCGGGTTGTCGATGGATTATTGCATGAAGCGTTTTTTGAGATTGGTCGCTCAGGAAGACGTTACGACAGAGCGCAGGTTGTTGACGCGCTGATCAACGACGCGCCGGAAGATGAAATCCACGCGGAGGATTTCGCAGTCACGAAGTTGAGCGAAGGATGTGCGTTACTGACATATCGCAGTTTTACCTTTGATGCGCAAGGCAAGATCGCCAGGCCAACGCTGCGCGCATCGATATGGATAAAAACAGGAGAAGCGTGGCAAATGCAGTTTCATCAGGGTACGCCAGAGGCATGTTGAGCAGCGCGATTGAGCAAGCGCCGATTATGGCCGGGAAATGCTGGATTGGGCTTTTAGTTTCTTTGGTGCGCATAATGTATATTATGTTAAATGACATATTTGGTTATCCATCCAGACTCTCTGTTGCCTCAGCCTTCGCGCCCCGGCCGTGTTATTCCCTGCTCTGCTCATCCTACTGGTCAGCAATGAGCAAACCTCATATCAGCCGACTGGTTACGTACTCCATAATTAAAGATGCATCTCTTTGCTAAATCCGCCTCACCGCTGCCGTGGAAAACGCCACCATAAAAAAAGCCGGGAGAATCCCCGGCTCTTTTTTGCGTATCGTCAGAGAATGCCCATCTTCCTGGTCTCATCGATCCAGGGCCTGAACTCTTCCAACAAGTTGTCATAGAGTTTTTCGTCACTCATGGTGCCGAAATCATCCATCGCAAAGAAATCGGTGTTATCTACCCGGCGATCGGTAAAGTCATCCAGATTTTCGAGAATGCCGTAGTTCGACCCGCCAAGGCCGACGAACTTCCAGAAGATCGGATAGTTTGCGGAGCGACGAATCGCCTCTTTAATCTCGCGCGTCTTGCTGATGCCGCCATCGGTAATAAAGACCACGTAAACCGGCAGTTTGGACTCTTTGAAGTAATCGACGATCTCTTCCATCACCGGCGGCTCATTATTCACACCGCCCAGCCCCGGCAGGATCTCAAACATCGTACGCTTGCCGTTCTTGCGTATTGTCTCGACGTAATCGTCAAGATTATCCAGCGTGACGTTCGGGTATTTTTTATGTTTCTTGCCGAACGCCCACAGATCCATCTCGCCGTCATCATCAAACTGAACGGCCAGCACCGCGATGCGATCGAGTACCGCCTGAACGTTACCTTTATTAAATTGCCCGCTCATCGAGCCTGAAGCATCCAGAACAAACGCAACGCTTGCCTGTAGCGTATCCAGTTTGTTTTTCGTCAGGCTGACCGTGGCTTTCTTCGCCAGGCTAACCAGCCGCGGCGATTTATCTTGCAGCTTTTTCTCAAGGCTAATGCGCGTCGGCGCCGGTGCTGGCGTTGAAGGCTGCGCGGCAGGCTGGGCAACATCCACACCATAGCTGACGGCTAATGGTTCAAGCCCGCCGTTGAACCCCTGCCCCATTGCTCGTAATTTCCAGGCACTATTGTGGCGATAAACTTCCGCCAGAATGATCGCTTTTTCGCTGCGTCCTGCGGTTTCAACGTGAAAATCCGCAATGCCCTGAGCATCAATGCTTAACTGGCTCAGTGCATCAATGCTTTCGCTGCCGTCAATGACGACCGTGATGCTAATCTTGCTGACGCTTCCGGGAACACGATCGAGCGCGATCGTTACGCTGGACTGCTGCTGCCCGAGCGCCAGTTTGACCGCGCCCTCCGCAGAGGCGAGATTATTGAAGAAGATAAAGTCGGCATCGCCGCTCACTTTTCCCCCGGCATTGAGCATAAACAGACAGGTATCGACTTCGCTCTTAAACCCTGCCCGTCCCGTGTAATTGAGGGTCAGGGTGATGAAGTTCTCCGCCAGCGGCGTGTTTTGTCCCGGTTGTAATCTCATAGGTATTGTCCTTATCAATAACCCTGCTCCCTGCCCTCAGACATGCGTGTGCCTGAAGCGCTGAAGCGGATTCATCTCTTTTGCGTCGTTAAGGAAGTGATAGCGCGGATGCCATAATCGCCATAAAAATTTTAAATGCGGCAATGCTTTAAATATAAGAAGCAAATAAAAACCCCGGCTTACTCTCCGGGGTTTTATATTTTTATATCGCTTAGATATTAACGCCGTGTTGGGAAGCAAGCGCAGCCAGACCGCCCGCGAAGCCCTGCCCAACGGCTTTGAATTTCCACTCTGCGCCGTGGCGATAGAGCTCGCCGAAGATCATCGCAGTTTCAGTGGACGCATCTTCAGAGAGATCGAAGCGAGCAATTTCAGTGCCGTTGTCGTTGTTGTAAACGCGCATGAAGCTGTTGCTCACCATACCGAAGTTCTGCTTACGCGCTTCGGCTTCATAGATGGTTACCGCGAACACCAGTTTTTTGATGTCAGCAGAGACTTTGGTCAGATCGATTTTGACCTGCTCATCATCGCCGTCGCCTTCGCCGGTACGGTTGTCACCCTGGTGCTCGATGGCGCCGTCAGGGCTGGTTTTGTTGTTGAAGAAAATGAAATGGGCGTCTGACAACACTTTACCGTCATCACCAACTGCGAATACGGAGGCGTCCAGGTCGAAACCCTGGCCGTCAGTTACACGTGCATCCCAACCCAGACCG
The DNA here is from genome assembly GCF_003864115.1 of Kosakonia sp. CCTCC M2018092. Lineage (NCBI taxonomy): Bacteria > Pseudomonadati > Pseudomonadota > Gammaproteobacteria > Enterobacterales > Enterobacteriaceae > Kosakonia > Kosakonia sp. CCTCC M2018092. The sequence continues at coordinate 2,454,055 of NZ_CP034225.1, read as the reverse complement.
ACCATGGCGATATTCATGGTAGGTGCTTCTTTAGTCAGAGATACGTTACCGCCTTTAACGAGAGAGACTGCCATTTTTAGCTCCTGCTAACAGTTATGTTTGGGCTGAATAGTCAGCCCATGTATGAGATCAAGATGCGTTGATGCCGTACTGAGCACAAACGGATGCCAGACCACCAGCATAACCCTGGCCGACCGCGCGGAATTTCCACTCGCCATTGTGGCGATAGAGTTCACCAAACAGCATCGCGGTTTCGGTTGAGGCATCTTCGGTCAGATCGTAGCGAGCCACTTCAGTCTGGTTATCATCATTAACCAGGCGAATGAACGCGCCGGAAACCTGGCCGAAACTCTGGCGACGCGCCTGCGCGTCATGGATTGTCACCACGAAGATGATTTTGTCGACGTCAGACGGCACCGCATCCAGTTTAATTTTCAGCGATTCATCATCACCGTCGCCCTCACCGGTGCGGTTATCACCGGTATGGGTTACGGAGCCGTCAGAAGAGGTTAAGTTGTTATAAAAAATGAAATCGGCGTCACCGCGCACTTTGCCGTTAGCGGCCAGCAGAAAAGCTGACGCATCCAGATCAAAGTCCTGACCATCAGTCGAGCGCGCATCCCAGCCAAGGCCCACCAGGACATTTTTCATTGACGGCGCGGCTTTACTCAGGGATACGTTCCCACCTTTGGAAAGAGAAACACTCATAAAATAACCTCTCAAATAGTTGTGAATTAAGCGTAATGCGTGAGGGGATTAACTCCCCTTTTCCTCTGAATCGGGTTTCGCCGGGAACATCACGCTGGCGATAATGCCCAGCGCCAACACACCCAGTACAACATACAGGCTGGTCGTCGCCGAAATGCTGTAGCCATGGTGCCAGATGTGGTCGGTGGCATTGAGGCCAAGCTTCACTGCGATAAAGAACAGCAGAACGATAACCGCCTTCTCCAGATGAACCAGGTACTGCTTCAGCGCTTCGAGAACGAAGTAGAGCGTACGCAGGCCGAGGATAGCAAACATCATGGCGCTATAAACAATCAGCGGTTCACGGCTAACAGCAATAATGGCCGGGACAGAATCGAATGCAAACATAACATCCGAAAGTTCAACGACGGCCACACACAGGAACAGCGGCGTCGCATACAGGGCGGCTTTCTTACCGCGACCGATGGTCACATCACTGTTTTCTGGTTTTGCCAGTTCCGCATCCACTTCTTTCTGATTAAGCAGGAAGGCATGACCCTTCAGCTTTGGCCAGATTGGGAAGAAGCGTTTCACCATGCGGTACGCCAGATGCTGGGAGTAGTCCTCGATTTCATCATCGTCGTCGCCGCTTTTCAGCATCATCACCGCAGTCCAGGCCACAATAATGGCGAAAACCACTTCAACGTATGGACCAAGGCTCAGCAGGCTGGTACCAATCGCAACGAAAATACCCCTGAACACGATGGCACCAATTACGCCCCAGTAAAGCACGCGGTGACGATAACGATCCGGCACGGCGAACCAGGAGAAGATGGCCATCATTACGAACAGGTTATCGACGGAGAGCACTTTCTCCAGCGCGTAACCGGTCACAAACAGGCTGGCGACTTCCGCGCCGTGATGAATATAGAGGAAACCGGCAAATGCCATCGCAACCGCAACCCAGAAGAGCGACCAGAGCGCGGCACTCTTCAGGGATATTGGCTTGTCGTCACGGTGCATAAACAAGTCAATAAAGATGGCACCGACTGAGAGCGCGATAAAAACAATAACTGTTTCAGTCGGAAAACCGATGTGTGTTGAAACCATAATTTACCCTTAGGGATGCAGATCAGAGGCCAAATTCAGCCGGGTCGAAGCCCAGCGCGAGAGCAATTTCGCGCACGGCAGTTTTCTCATCCTGGTCAAAGTTGCCGTCACTTTTCGCAACGGCAATACCAACACGCAGAGCCAGCTGCGCTGCTTCCGGTTGATCTTTTAACGCCAGGATGTATTTCATGGTTTCGCCTTTACCGATTTCGATATCGAAATCAAAGCTCGAGACCAGTTTATTAAAGAAATCGATCACCTCATTGGTATCGAAGACTTTCAGTTCTTCAGAAGAGCGCAGAAAGCCCATCATCTTCTGCTTCTCTTCAGAGCTTACGCCGTCGCTGGAGACGGCGATCCGCGCGCAGACCGCCACGGTGCCCTGCATAAATTTTTTGTTTTTGAAACGGCCAACCTGTCGGGTCAGTTCATCACGACTGGAGTTGATGGCGCCTTTTACTTTGTCAAAAAAACTCATAGTAGTGTCCTTTATTGCTGTGTTATTTAGAGCCGGCACTCCAGCGAAACCCCCAGCCAAATGCCCGGTCCATCTCGTCCTGGCCTTTGAAGTACTGGTTAATTCGCTCGACTTTGATTGCACCGTTTTCGTTTACCAGCCTGGCGATAGCGCACAGTGTGCGGCGGTTCTCACCTTCGGTAAGACGCGTCTCAATGGGTGGTTGGTCCGGCATATGGATCGTGACAACACCATCCGTCTTATCCCAGCTCGGCACGCCCTGGTAGATAAAAGCGTAGATCAGGACTTCACGGATCTGTTTCCATTCACGACCATTAATGTGTAACCACTCGCCATCCGACACTTCACCGGTACGATCGTCGCCCTGCAGCTGAACGTACGGCTCGCCCTGATAGTTCCCGAAGGCGTTACCGAGCGCCTGGATAACCGACTTATAGCCATCCTGCAACTCAACAAACGCGCCGAGATCGAGATCGATGCCCTTCGCGCCGAAAATACCCGCCAGGCCCGATTTTCCGTTGCCACGGTGCCAGTTGAGGTTAATGCGGATCTCACCAAAGTTATCCCGTTTGGTCAGGCTGATCGCCGGTTTCTCTTTGGTGAGCGACACTTTGCTCAGGCTGATTTTGCTCTCTTTCGGCGGTGGCGGAGGCGCTACAGGCGGCGCGGGTGGCGGCGAAACTGGCGCTGGCGCAGGATCGTCGGCGATGTTGACACCGAAATGCTCCGCCAGCGGTTTCAGGCCGCCGTTAAAACCCTGCGCGACAAAGCGGAATTTCCACTCATCGTTACGGCGATAGAATTCGCCCAGGATCAGCGCGGCTTCCTGACGGCCGTTGACATCGACAACGCCGCTCACCAGGCTGGTTGTGCCCTGCTCTACATCGATAGTCAGCGTGCGCAGCCCGGCAACCGTCTGCCCGCCGTCACAGGTCACGGTAAAAGCGACCTTCTGTACCTCAGGCTTCAGGCGGTTAAGGGCCACAGTAAAGGTTGAATACTGGCCTTCGCTGGCGAGGCTGATTGAGCCATCGTCGTTACGCGGCTGGCCGTAGAAGACCATATCTGCATCGCCCTGCACTTTACCGCTGGCATAGAGGCGAAACGCTGAGGCATCAACCGCGCCGCCAGAGGTGACGCGAACCCGAAGCTCCTGTGCTGGAACGGGGGCATTGCCCCCCGGCGTCAGGTTCATTAGCGTACGACCGTTGCGACGATATCAGTATGCATATCGTCAATGGTACGACCGCGGCAGGCGTGACCGTGGGCCGTAAAGTCCCAGTTACCGCCGTTACGGCGCAGCGAGGAGATCACAATACCGGTGTGGGAGCCCTGCTCGGTCAGTTTGTAGCGCGCAAGCTCTTTGCCAGACTGATCGACCACGCGGCAGAAAGCATTTTCAACGTCATTGAACGTCTGGCCACGGAAGCTGTTTACTGTAAAGGCAAGGTATTCAACGTTGGCAGGTAACCGGGTGAGATTAACGGTGATGACCTCATCATCGCCATCGCCTTCCCCGGTGAGGTTGTCACCGCTATGAACGACGGAACCGCAGCTGGAGGTCAGTTTGCGAAACCAGATGGTGTCGATGGTATTGCCCGTGCTGTCCATCAATACGCAGCCCGCATCGAGATCGATAGAGTCGCTGCCGCTAAACAGCCCGCCGAACAGGCCCTTTTTCTTAATCGGATCCCAACCGAGACCAAACTGAAGCTGACTGAGTGCCGAGGATTGTTTGCTGAGTGATACCGTCTGGTTCTTCGTTAATGAAACCATGCTTTGTTCCTTAAATTGGTAATGGTCATGACAATCAAAGGTAGGCTAATCGCGAACGAAAAAAAATCATATCATGATGAAGTTCTCTGACAAGGTAAATATTGGTAGGTTTTGGCGAAAAGGCAAAATCCCTGTACTGCAACTGGCCTGTTTTACATGATTAAGTAACTGAAAATAATATTTATTTTTTCAGATAATTTTTTTAGCAAAGCGCACTCTGATGCCACTTTTACTCATCATATTATGATTGACATGCTCTGATGACATTCTTAGACTCACCCATCACCTCCTGGCGCATGCTTTTTCGGGTAATAAAAAATATGAATAACAAAATTTGGCTCATGGAAGGTTTGTCATCCCAAAAAGATATTATTCAGGGAATTAAAACCTTCGCCGATGCTCATCACCTTCAACTCACCGTGTACGCCTCACATCGCCATGAGCGCAATGAGATCTTATCCGTTGCCGACCACGCGCTGCTCGAGCCACAAGAGGCCTCTGAGCGCCTGGCGTTTATTACCGATATTGTGGCGACACACGGCATTCACCATATCCACGCTGGCCGCAACACCCTGTGGTTTGAAGAGCACCGCGCCGCCATTGAGGCCACCGGCGTCACCCTCACTACCGGATCCACCGGCGCAGATTGGCTCGCATTAGCCGAAGATAAAGTCGCATTTGCCGGGCTGATGCAGCAGCACGCGCTGCCGGTCGTCCCCTCATGGCGGATTGATTCCGTGAGCGATCTGCAAACTTATCTCGCCTCGCCGCCCTTCTCTGACAGCCCAGTCTGCGTAAAACCGGTAACCGGCATTTATGGCATGGGTTTTTGGCGCTTTGATGACACCGCATCGGCGATGGATCTCTTTAACCATCCCGAAAACCGCACGGTTAACCCGCAGCACTATCTTGCCGCGCTCGCCAGCGCAGGGTCGTTTAAGCCGCTGGTATTGATGCCCTACCTGCCAGGCCCGGAGTACTCCGTCGATATTTTTGCCGACAACGGCGAAATCCTCGCGGCCGTTGGTCGCAGAAAAGAGGGCGCGATTCAGTATCTGGTTAATGAAGGTGCCGCCTTCGAACTGGCCTGTGAGTGTGCCCGCGTGATGAAAGCCGACGGGCTGGTTAACGTGCAGACACGCAACGATCGTCAGGGAACGCCGCTGTTGCTGGAGATTAACATGCGCCCTTCCGGCGGCATCGGCTATACCCAACATAGCGGCGTCAACTTACCGGGCCTGTTTGCGGCCTTTAAGCTTGGCCTGCTGACAAAAGATGAGGTCATTGGGCGTGCAGCATCCGCCTTTTCCCCCGTCGCCGTGAGAGCGGTGACAGACGTGCTGCTCTATCCGCAGACCCTCTCTAACCGACTGAACTAAGGCTGGATTATGTCTTTAGTGCCTGAAGATGCACTCTATCGCCGTACGCTCTCCTGCGGCGTCATCCAGGTGACGCGCAATCAGGGAGAGATCGCGCTGCAAAACTTGTTTGAAATCGCCGAGCGACGCAACCCTAAACGGGCGTTTCTCTTTGTCAGTAAAGTGCTCGGCCGCCATATTCCCGTCTCGCCTGCCATCATGCGCCAGGCTTACAGGCAGCTCGCCCTCCAGTTCCCGGCCGATCTGCCGGGCCCGGTGCTCTTTATCGGCATGGCGGAAACCGCCGTCGGTCTTGGCGCTGGCGTATTTGACGAACTGCGCCATACCTATAGAGACTCGGTTTATCTCACTTCGACCCGCCACCCTGTCGAGGGTGAACTGCTCTGCGAGTTTAAAGAGGAGCACAGCCATGCCACCGACCATCTGATCTACTGGCCGGATGATGCAGAGAAGCGCCGCCGGGTGAGCGACGCGCGCACGCTGGTGATGATTGATGACGAAGCGACAACCGGTAACACCTTCATTAACCTGCTGGCGGCGCTCCGTGAAACTGGCCACCTGCCGCAGCTGGAGCAGGTGGTTGCCGTCACGCTGACCGACTGGAGCAACAATGCCTTACCGGCGCGCTGCCCGCTGCCGGTCACGGCGGTCTCCCTTGTCAGCGGCGAATGGAGCTGGACACCGTTTCCCGATGCGCCTGTACCGGTCATGCCCGCCGTGAATGTCACCTCCCGCGGCACGTGGGAGATCACCGGCAAACAGAGCTGGGGCCGTCTCGGGATGATCGCGCCAGCCGCCGATCTGGGGCGCGAGATTCGCGTTGCGCCGGGTGAGCGCGTGCTGGTTCTCGGCAGCGGTGAGTTTGTCTGGGAGCCGTTCCTGCTGGCCGAGCGTCTTGAAAACGCCGGCGCGCAGGCCTTTTACAGCTCCACGACCCGCTCCCCCATTGCGCTCGGCTTTGCCATCGAGTCGGTCATCTCCTTTACCGACAATTATGGTCTCGGCATTGCCAATTTTGTCTATAACGTCGGCCACCAGCGGTTTGACCGCGTGCTGCTCTGCACCGAGACGGCGGCTGAAAGTATCGATCCCCTGTTGCTGAAGGCGCTGGCGGATGTTGCCCCTGTTGTTGAGGTTGTTACCTATGAATAAGCCAGTCGTATTGAGCGATCTTGATGACACCCTGTTCCAGACGCGCCGCAAAATGGTCGATGAGCTGGCGCTGGAGCCTTTTCGCACCGGTGCCGTGGACCGCTCGCTGTCGCCACGCAGTTTTATGACCGAAGAGCAGGCGATGTTAGTCGACTGGCTGCTGGAGCAGGCCGAGCTTATTCCGGTTACCGCCAGGGGAACGGAAGAGATTAGCCGCGTGCAGATCCCCTTCCGCTCCTGGGCCATTACTACTCATGGGGCGGTGATCCTGACACCAGAGGGCAAGCCCGATGAGGCGTGGAAAGCCCATATGCTCGATAAATTGTCTGCCTATGGGGAGAGACTCGTCACCATGCAGCGCCTTATCACCGAAATGATGGAGGCGAAGGGCATCAACGCCTGGGCGAGACTCAATTATGAGTATGATGGCACGCCGATCTATATGGTGATGAAACACCGGGACAGCACGCGCCTTGACGAGCTGAATGCCATCGCCGATGAGATCGAGCAGCAGTTCCCGACCGACGGTTTCTACATTCACCGCAACAGTAACAATGTCGCCTGGCTTCCGCAGCCCGTCGAGAAGGGGCTGGCCGTGAGCTGGTTGCTGGAGAAGCTGCGCGCCGAGCGCGGCATTTTCCCGGTGCTGGGTCTCGGCGACAGCCTGAGCGATCACCGTTTTATGCAGCTCTGCAGCTGGTTTGGGATGCCGCGTCAGAGCCAGTTTGCCGACGCCATTGCGCAGCGCATTTTTAATGAGGGTTAACATGCAGCCACAAGCGAGATTTTCCGGTTCCTACTTACCCGGCGACGTAGAGTTCCTGCTTCAGCCGGTTGAGATGGAGATGACCCCGGTCGATCAAAAAGAGGCGTTGATCCAGTCAGGCAAAAAGCACTACTCCGACATGCTCAGCCAGGAGCCGGCACCAACACCGTGGCACCTCGATCTGTTTAAGCGGGCGCTCGACAGCGGTGCCGAACGGCTTGCCAGAGAGGTTACGCAGCTTGCCCGCGAACTGGCGGCGCGTTTTGCCGACGAACCGGTTATTCTGGTCAGCCTTGTTCGCGCGGGCGTCCCGCTCGGCGTGATGCTGCACCAGGCACTGCGCGATATGGGCAAAAGCTCTTTTCACTACGGCATCAGTATCATTCGTGACCGTGGTATCGACAGTGAAGCGCTGAAGATTATCGAGCGTCAGCACGGCACGCGCGGCATTGTGTTTGTCGATGGCTGGACAGGTAAAGGCGCCATCACCGGGGAGCTGATCCGCACCCTCAAAGGACGCGAGGGTTATCCGCCCCAGCCCCGTCTGGTGGTGCTGGCCGATCCCTGCGGCTGTTCATGGCTGGCGGCGAGCGACGACGACTGGCTGATCCCCTTTGGTATTATGGGCGCGCCGGTATCGGGTCTTATCTCCCGTTCGGTGTGGACTGAAGAGGGGCTACACGGCTGTGTGGTCTGTGATCATCTGCGTGAATATGAGTGCAGCCGCATGCTGGTCGATACCGTTGCGCAGTTTCGTAAAACGCTGCAACCCGCGACCCTCCCTGCCCTGCACTGGGATCTGGATGCCGCGCAGGCGTTATGGCAAAAGAGCCGCGAGGTGATCGCCGATCTCGCTGAGCAGTTTAACGTCGACAGCGTCAACCGTATCAAACCCGGGATTGCGGAGGCGACCCGCGCGGTGCTGCGCCGCGTACCCGATCACGTCTTTGTGCGTGCAACAGACGATCCGGACGTTGCCCTGCTCGTCGGGCTGGCGCGCGAAAAAGGCATTGCCGTTACTGAGATGGGCGAGCAGCTCGGGCAGTACCGGGCCGTCACGATAATCAAGAAGGTACTCTGATGACTACACGCCTCTCCCCCTGGCATCTGGGCGCGACGCTCTACATGCCCGCCACACGTAACGATATTGCCGGGGCGATCCTCGACGGGAAGATCCCCGGCCTGCGCTCGCTGGTGATCTGTCTGGAAGACGCGGTCAGCGAAGCGGATATGCCGGATGCCCTTGCCAACCTTGCGCAGCTGTTACACACCCTCAACGCTGCCAAACAGGCTGGCGGCAATGGTGACTGGCCGCTGGTGTTCATTCGCCCGCGCCACCCTGAGATGGGGAAATGGCTGACGGAGCACCTCGCTCTCTCTGCCGTTGACGGGTTTGTGCTGCCGAAATTCACCCTCAGCGCACTGCCGCAGTGGTGGGAGATCATGGGCAATACGCACCTCTGCATGATGCCTACTCTCGAAACCGAAGAGGTGTTTGACGTTGTTCAGATGCGCGAGCTGGCTATCGCCCTGCTCGCCCACCCCTGTCACAGCCGGATTATTGCGCTGCGCATCGGTGGCAACGATCTGATGAACGTGGTCTCCCTGCGTCGTCCGCGCGATCTGACGCTCTACGACAGCCCGATGGGGTACGTGATCAAAATGCTGGTGTCGGTATTTGCACCGCGTGATTTCGCGCTGACCGCGCCCGTTTGCGAACACATTGACGATCATGATGTGATGGCACGCGAGCTGGCGCTGGATATGGCGCATGGTCTGGTCGGTAAAACGGCGATCCACCCGCGGCAGATTGCAGTCATTGAGCGAGCGTTGATGGTCACTCAGGGCGAGCACTCCGACGCCCTGCGCATTCTCAACTCGACCCAGGCGGTGTTTAAATCCCAGGGGTCGATGTGCGAACCGGCGACGCACCGTCGCTGGGCCGTCGGGATTCTCGAACGCGCGCAGGTGTATGGTCTGGTGAATGAGCAAAGCGCAGATGGCATCAGGCTGCTTCCCGCGACTCAGCATCAATAAGGGCGCGCGTGATTTAGCTCATATTGAGGATCGGCCTGCTAGCATTGATGGCCATTTTGTTCAGGGAAGCGAACTGAGAGAAGAATAGCGCAACGTTAATGTCAGACGTTTGAACGCACTTGATCCACTACCTTTGAGGCAGGCTAAACCTAACGATGCAATTAAACACCAGACAGGAACGGATTTTTAAGCTCGCCAATTTACTGGGTTCCGGTAAACCCGTCGCTGCGGCCGATATTATCACCAGCCTCGAGTGTTCGGAGCCGACGCTTACCCGGGCGCTGAAGGAGCTGCGTGAGTCCTACTCCGCGGAGATCAAGTACAGCAAGGCGGCGCACTCTTACCACCTTGTTAATCCGGGGCATCTGGATAAGAAGACCTTGCGTCGTATGAATGAAGCGCTCGCGGCGCACGCCGAGCTGAAAACCAGCGAATCGGGCGGCAGAGTTTATCTCGATAAAGATAAAAAAACCGCCGTTTCGCTCTCGCTGCGTATGCGCATCTTGCGCAAAATCGACCGCCTGGCGAATCTCAGCGGTACGACGCGCAGTGAAGCCGTGGAAAAGCTGGCCGAACGCGCCGTCGACGACCTGATTAAAGAGTTCAACGCCAAAAAGCTCGCGCGTTAACTCCCGTGCCCCGGCAGCAGGCCGGGCGCCACGTTTTGCCCCTCTTCTTATCTTTCCCTGTTGATGCCTATAAAAGTTGGCGTCTTGACACGCATTGCACATGGTCGCCACGCTGAATGCGGACTAAACTTCGCAGAGGCCGCGCGGCATAACGCTATGTAGTTGTTGAAAAAGCGCTAATTTCATTTAAGGCTCTCTTTTTTTTCCTGCGCTTCGCTGCAATTCACAGTCTCTCCCGGCTTTCTCTGCTATTGCTGGATACAAACCTTTCATACCTCTAACAGGATTAGATAATGCGAAGACTACCCGTTTATCTGTTGCTTGATACCTCTGGTTCGATGCATGGCGAACCGATCGAAGCCGTCAAAAACGGCGTGCAGACACTCCTCACTACCCTCAAGCAAGATCCCTATGCCCTGGAAACCGCCTATGTTTCGGTGATCACCTTTGACTCATCGGCACGCCAGGCCGTTCCGCTGACCGATCTGCTGAGCTTCCAGTTACCGACCCTTGCCGCCAGCGGCACAACCTCCCTTGGTGAAGCGCTCTCGCTTGCCGCCAGCGCCATCAGCAGTGAAGTGCAGAAAACCACCGCAGATACCAAAGGTGACTGGCGACCGCTGGTGTTTCTGATGACCGACGGTTCCCCGACCGACGACTGGCGCAAAGGGTTGCAGGATTTTAAATCGGCGCGCACCGGCGTCGTGGTGGCCTGCGCAGCGGGTCATGATGCGGACACCAGCGTGCTGAAAGAGATCACCGAAGTGGTGCTGCAGCTTGATACCGCCGATAGCTCATCCATCAAAGCGTTCTTCAAATGGGTCAGCGCCAGCATCTCGGTAGGCAGCCAGAAAGTGGAATCCAGCAAAAAAGAGGTGATTGGCCTCGATGATCTGCCGCCACCGCCGCCGGAAGTGAATGTCGTTTTATAACTCATCGATTAAGGGGACGTTATGTCTGTCAGTCTGAGCAAAGGCCAGGGCGTGAGCCTGAAGAAAAATGAGCACGATCTCTCCTCCGTCACCATTGGTCTGGGTTGGGATATCAACGAAGAGAAGAAAGGCTTACTGGGCGGGCTGTTTGGTAAGAAAGAGGAGGAGTATGACCTCGATGTGATCGCCTTCCTCTGTAACGCCGCAGGAAAGGTGACCGATCTCGGCAAAGTGGAGAATGGCAAACCGACGCTGGTCGATGGCGATATTATCTTTTTCAACAGCCTGCGCCACAAATCGGGCGATATCTGGCTGACGGGCGATAACCGCACCGGCGCGGGTGACGGCGACGATGAGCAGATCATCGTCAAGCTGAATGCCCTGGACGCCAGATATGAAAAAATCGTCTTTATTGTGCAGATCTATAACGGGGAAAAATTGCAGCAGCACTTCGGTAAAGTGCAGAACGCGTTTATCCGTGCCGTTGATGCCCGTAACGTTGAGATGGCGCGCTTCGATCTCTCCGGCGGACCGAACTTTGCTCACCAGCGCTCAATGGTCTTTGCCGAGCTGGTGCGTGAACCGACCGGCTGGAAGCTGAATGCCATCGGCGAGCCGTCGCCTTCAGACTCCTTTGTCGCCCACCTGAGGAACTATATGTGATGCGCCGCTTACCCGTTTACCTGGTGATCGACACCTCCGGCTCGATGCGCGGCGAGTCGATTCACGCCGTTAACGTCGGTATCCAGGCGATGCTGAGCGCCCTTCGTCAGGATCCCTACGCCCTTGAAAGCGTCCATATCTCCATCATCACCTTCGATAATGCGGCGCGTGAGTTTATTCCCCTGACGCCGCTGGAGGATTTCCAGTTCGCCGACATTGTGGTGCCAAGCGCGGGAGCCACCTTTACCGGTGCGGCGCTGGAGTGCCTGATTGAGTGCGTCGACCGGGATGTGCGTCGCGCCGATGGCGACCAGAAAGGTGACTGGCGGCCGCTGGTCTTCCTGATGACTGACGGCACGCCCTCTGATGCCTTCGCTTATGGCGAAGCAGTGAAAGCGATTCGCAGCCGCGCATTTGGCTCGATCATCGCCTGCGCGGTTGGCCCGAAAGCGGGCCACGAGCACCTCAAACAGCTGACAGATAAAGTAGTGTCGCTCGAAACCCTCGACTCAACGGCCTTCGCGGGCTTCTTTAAATGGGTCTCGGCGAGCGTCTCATCGGGCAGCTCCAGCGCGGGCGTGAATAACGACTCGGATAACCTTCCGCCGCCACCGCCGGAGATCCAGCTGGTGCTGTAAGGAACAGCAGAGGCAACGCGCTGCCGTGCTGCGCCTCTCTGTCACTCCCCTTTTGTTCGCGTTACACGGCCCTCACGAGGATAAGACATGAGACGCCTTCCGGTATTTTTTGTCCTGGACTGCTCAGAGTCCATGATTGGTGAAAACCTGAAAAAAATGAACGATGGTCTGCAAATGATCGTCAGTGATTTAAGAAAGGATCCCCATGCGCTGGAGACCGCCTGGGTCTCGGTCATCGCCTTTGCAGGCATTGCGCGCACCATTGTTCCGCTCCATGAGATCGCCTCGTTTTATCCGCCGCGCCTGCCGATTGGCGGCGGCACCCACCTTGGTGCCGCGCTGCGGGAGCTGAGCGTGCAGATCGACACTCAGGTGAGGGTCACCACCCATGAGATTAAAGGGGACTGGAAACCGGTGGTCTACCTGCTGACCGATGGCCGCCCGACGGATGATCCCAGCGCGGAGATCAAACGCTGGAAAGAGCACTATGCTCGCAAAGTTAACCTTATCGCGGTCGGTCTTGGCCCCTCGGCGGATCTCAATATCCTCAGGCAGCTGACGGAAAATGTGATGCTGTTTACCGAATCCCGCGAAGGTGACTTTACCCGCTTTATTAAGTGGATCACCGCCTCCGTCACCGCCCATAGCCGCAGCGTGGGCGAAGAGAAACCGCCCGAACTCAACCAGACGGAGTATATCGTCCGGCTGGCGAAAGAGGATGTTGTCCGCGCCTATGATGAGAACTGCGTGACGCTCACCGGGCGCTGCAGCAAAACCCGCCGCCCCTATCTGATGAAATATGAGCGCCCGCCGGTCAACGTCTCCGGTCTCGATTTCCGGCTTAACCTGAACAACTTCAATATTGCCGGTTGCTACCCTATCGATGAAGAGTATTTCGACTGGTCTGATGCCTCGACCTATAACGTGCAGGTAAACACCCGCGATCTGCACGGCGTGCCGGGCTGCCCGCACTGCGGCAACGCCAGCGCGTTTGCCATGTGCGCCTGCGGCAAACTGCTCTGCATCGATGGGCCTGATGAGGTGGTCTGCCCCTGGTGCGAAAGAGTGCTCTCCTTCAGAGATAACGGCGGAGATTCCGATTTTGACGTCAGCAGAGGACGAGGCTAATGAGCGTTAAAAAAGAGATTATCGGCTTTATTCTGCACTCGCGCGGTCATCAGGTCGGCGACGAAGAGTTAGACGCGTTATCCGGGGAGCCTGCGCTGCGGGACAAACTTGACGCGTTATTAACCGAACTGGAAAACCAGCTCGCGGCCGTCGAGGGTAAGGCCACAACACCGCAGGCTGAGGAGCGCGCTGAAGCGATCGAATCAGCAGACGACGTGGTAACAGAACCCAACGCTGAGCAACCCGCACCGCGCCCGGAGTTGTGGAAGTTAATGCCCTATTACGAATTTGAGACCCCGGCAAAAGCGACCCTTGAGCCAACGCCGCCGGTGTTGAAACCAGGCCAGGTGCCGCCAGCGCGATCCGCTGAAACGCCGAGACCGCGTCCAGCGCCCTGCGCGCGCATCAGCGTGCCGAATGCCCGCGCAGGCGAAGCCTTTTGTGCGCCGCTGGCGATCACCCTTGATGATGGGCAGACGGCAACCATTAATGATGTGGTGATCCCTGACGCGTGCGGGCTTCATTTCGACAAGGCGCAGCAGGTACTGAACGGCGTACCGACACAGAGCGGCGATATCGAGATGCTGGTGCGCTGGTCCTGCGCCTCGCACGAAAGCGGTGAAACGCCGCTGCTGTTTGTGGTGAACCCCGATCCGCGCAGCCTGTGGAAAATTATTGAGCCACCAGCGGATGCCCCCTACCCGAAAGCGCATGTCGAACATGAAGGGATTGTGCGTGATGGCGTGAGGATCGCCGGGGCGAGCCGCCGCGGGCGCTCTCATGAGCATGCGGGCAGTTTCCGCGATGATGACTTCTACCTCAATCACAGCGAAGAGACGGGCTGGAGCGTGATGCTGGTGGCCGATGGCGCCGGCAGCGCGGCAAACTCCCGCGAAGGGTCGCGAATTGCCGCTGAAGTGGCCGGGGAGTATCTCTTCAGCCAGCTACGCGGGCCGCGAGGCGCGGAGTTAAAGCAGCAGATCGCGCGCTGGGGCACAGAGGAGCAGCAAAACACCATTAACGCGATGCTGCACCACTTTAAGCAGGCGGCAACTCTTGCGGTTAACAGCATCTCGAATGAGGCTATTCGCGCGGAGCAGCCGGTCAAAACCTACTCCACCACGCTGCTGGCAACCGTCTCACTGCGGCTCGGCGAGCAGCTGTTTGCCGCCTCGTTCTGGCTGGGCGACGGCGCAATTGCCGCTTACAGTCCCTCGGGCAAAGTGCGCGTGTTGGGCAATCCTGACAGCGGCGAGTATGCCGGGCAGACGCGCTTCCTCGATGCGTCCATCATTGCCGATCCCGCCTTCTCCGGGCGTATCAGCGTCGGCAAGTGGCAGGATGTCTCGCATCTTATCCTGATGACCGATGGCGTCTCCGATCCCCGCTTTGAAACGGATAATGGCCTGCGCAGCGACGAGAAGTGGACGCAACTGGTCAACGAGCTTTCACCCCTGCTTGCGGATGCCGGACAGGCACCGGAACGTCTCGCCGAGTGGCTCAACTTTTTCTCCCCAGGCAACCATGATGACCGCACCCTTGTGCTGGCATGGTGACTGACACGCGTTACGGGTGACTGAATATGGCAAATATCGTTACATGTACAACAAAAGATGGGCAGACGGTGCAGTACGTCGACGACGTCATCGGATCGGGTTCGATGAAAGATGTCTACTTCTCGCCGGACAAGTCCTATGTGGTGGCCTTCTACCACAAGCCGCAAAACGCCCAGGCGAGAGAGCGGATTGATATGATCACCGGGCGTTACCGGCAGAATATCTTTGAGCAGGCGGGCGGGGATTACTGGAAAGATCTCTTCTGCTGGCCGACGCATGTCGTGGAGCACAACAACAAAATCGGTATTGTCGTTCCCGTCTATCAGCAGCACTTCTTCTTTAAGTATGGCTCGAAGAATGATGACTTCCTCGGCATTAAAGGGCGCGAAAAAGAGGGGAAATGGTTCGCCAGTGCCAGTAACCAGAACAAATTCCTCGATCCGCGCGAGCGCGGCAACACCCTCACCTATCTGAAGGTCTGCCTGCTGCTGACCCGTGCGGTAAGAAGGATGCATGCCGCAGGCCTCTGCCACAGTGATTTGAGCTACAAAAACGTGCTCGTCGATCCCGAACAGGGCCACGCCTGTATTATCGACGTCGATGGGCTGGTGGTGCCGGGAAAATACCCGCCTGATGTGGTCGGCACCCCCGATTTCATCGCGCCGGAAGTGGTGGAAACCAGCCACCTTGCGAAAGAGGATCCTAAGCGCGTGCTGCCGAGCATCGCGACGGATCGCCATGCGCTGGCGGTGCTGATCTATATGTACCTCTTTTTCCGCCACCCGCTCAGGGGCGGAAAAATCCACGATCTCGATGATGAGACACGGGACGAAACGCTGGCGATGGGCGAGCGGGCGCTGTTTATCGAACACCCGACGGACAGAAGCAATGCCGTCAAGCTTAATCAGATCTCCCCGTTTGCGCTGCCCTGGGCCGACCCGGAAAAAATTCCCTATACCATCATGGGACCTTACCTGACGCCGCTGTTCGATCGTGCGTTTATCGAGGGGTTACATAACCCCACCCGTCGCCCGACCGCTGATGAGTGGGAAAGCGCACTGGTGAAAACCGTGGATCTGATCCAGCCCTGCCAGAACAGCAGTTGTGATCAGAAGTGGTATGTCTTCTCCGGGAAAACCAAACCGGTCTGCCCTTACTGTGGAACGCCCTACAGCGGGAAATTGCCGATTCTTAATCTCTACTCCTCCCGTAAGGCAGGCAGCTTCCGGCCTGACGATCACCGCTTAATGGTCTGGAGCGGTCAGTCCCTTTACGCCTGGCATGTGAACCGGCTGATTGCGCCGAATGAGCGCACCACCGCAGAGCAGAAAAAGCGTGTTGGCTACTTTGTTTACCACAACGATCAGTGGTGGCTGGTGAATGAAGGGATTGAGGGGCTGATGTCGCTCCCGGATAAAAAGCCCATCCCGATTGGCGACAAAATCGAGCTGACGGACAACGCGCAGTTCGTTCTCTCCCAGGAAGAAGGCGGCAGGCTTGTGGTGGTTCAGCTCCTTTCCAACTGATTAACATCAACAGCAGGCAGCCTTTGCCTGCTTTTTTTTACCGGAGTTCACCATGCAGCCAACCTTAACTACCATCGATGGCCTTTTTTACCGGGCAATCGATCCTGCGTACCGCGATCTGGCGCTGGCGGGGTCGCGAAACGCGGGCAGATATTCGCGAGCCGATCAACCGACGCTCTACCTCAGTTCTTCGCCCGAGGGCGTCGACGCGGCGATGCAGGCGCATAAAACGAACCGCAGCGCGCAGCTAGAGATTATTCAACTACGCGTTCACGCCGCCCGCATTTTCGATTTACGCAGCGATGCGGCGTTATCCGCCGCCGGTATCGATCTTGCTGATGCCGTTGCGCCGTGGCAGGAGATTGTCGCTTCGGGCGGTACGCCCTCCTCCTGGCGCGTGCGTCAGCAGCTGGAAACGCTGGGGGCGGTGGGTTTGATTGACCCTTCGCGCAAAGCGCCGGGTCTCTGGCATCTGGTGCTGTTTAGCTGGAATAACGGCATCGGGCAGCCCGAGGTGGAGATGGTGACGTGAAGCCTGCGAACATAACAACTTGTTTATCAATGTAAAAAAGTATGAGTGAACACGCTTTTCGGGCACAGATAAATCTCAGATCATTGCAAAACCATTAATTATGGTAGGCAATTATTGTTGATCGATACTATTTTTATGCGATATTTACTCTTGTCTTGACGGTATCTCCTGCCTAATCAAGACCCGCTCGTGACTGAGCAAAACTGATGATGTACTAAAAGCAAAAATAGTATTTTGACTCTGCTGCCCTCCCGTGAGGGCATTTTTTTGCCTGCGATTTAATAATCACGCTGCATCGCAATCCGTCGGCTTGCATCCAGCCCGCTTGCGGCTTCTGCGGCAATCACTCTTTTAAGCCGTGGCGAAAGCGCCTCCTCTTTGATCTCCTCAAAACCCAGCGAAGCGTAAAACGCGGCGTTGAATGGCGCATAGCGATCGGTGGTCAGCGACGCGCCCGCTAAACCACGCCTCTCTCCTGCGTTCAGCAGCGCACACAGCAGCTGGCGACCAATCCCCTTGCGCTGCCACGTTGGGTGGACATCCATTTCGGCGATATGCAGCCAGTTATCCACGATCTGCGCCCCGGCAAAACCGACCGGCTGTTGGTCGGCAGTAAAGGCCACCAACAGCAGCCCTTCATGGGATAAATGTTCGAGATCTTCAAGGCTGGAGGCCGCCGGTTCGCCGCTCACCGCCCCGGCGGCCCGCAGCGTTTCAAAAGCGGCAAGCTCAATCTCTCTTAGCGCGGCGAGATGCCCGGTGCGGGCTGGCGCAATGGTAATGTCATTCATTGGGTTCCTGAATTATTCGAAGCAATCAACTCACTGTCGATTATCTCTTTAACCACCCCTTCTGTCTGCCAGCGCGTCAGCTTCTCCACTACCGTGTGAAAGAGCGCATCCTGCTGGCGCGGCAGACAAATCGCCTGGGCGATCTGCATAAAATCATCCTCCAGCACGCGGTAGCCGGGGTGTTGAGCCGCCGTTTGTTCAAGGGGCTGGCGGATCCCGGCCACCATATCGCCCTCACCACTTAGAAAGGCCTCGATCGCCGCCTGCGACGAGCTCAGGCGATTGAGCGTGGCGTGATCAAGCTCGCGGGTTAAGTAGAGATCGTAAGCCGCGCCCCGGCCGACGTTTATCACCACGCCGGGTTTATCCATCTGCGCCACGCTCTGCCACGGGCTTTGCGCCTTTACCAGCGCCGTGCCCTGAATGGTGATGTAGGGCTGGGTAAAGCGTAATGTCTCTTCGCGTTTCGGATCGACCGCGAGGAAAGCGATATCCCAGACGCCGTTCTCTGCATCCTCCACCACTTTTCCGGCGGTCGGATAGGTAATGAACTGCGCCTCTTTTCCCATATCGGCGGCAATCCGCCGGGCAAGTTCAACGGTGATCCCGGCAGGATCACCCGCCACAGTCTGGCGGGCAAGCACGGCATTGCCTAAATTGATGGCAAAACGAAGCGGTTGACTGGCTGACATAGTGCTTCTCCTGAAAGCAGTTTATGCCTTCAAAAGATAGCAGACGCGCGTCACTGCGGGCGGGCAATCAACCTTTTCAGTTCGGGAATACAGGAGCCGCAGTTGGTGCCGCACTTAAGCTTTTCACCAAGGCGCGAGACGCTGTTGCACCCTGACTGAATCGCCTCGCTGATCGCCCGCTCACCGATAGCAAAACAGCTACAGATTGTCGCACCGGCAGGCGCTTTGCCGCTGGCGGAGCGCCCGGCCAGCAATGCCAGCCGTTGTGCGGCGCTTTGTGGTGGCTGGGAAAAAGCGGCGATCACCGCTGCCCGGTCCGGCTGCGGGCGCTGGCGGTGCGCGTAAAAGGCCAGTTGCAGTTCGCCATCCGCCCAGGCGAGCAGATTAAACCCCTCGTCGCCAAGAGTGGCAGGCTGGCACAGCCAGGCGTCAGCCAGAACATGTTCGCGCAGCCACGCCATCCATGATGTTGGCCACGCACTGTCGGCCAGCGCGAAGTGCGTCACGCCGGGCTGAGTAATACGGCTCCAGTAGGCGGTTTTCGGCGCGGAAAGCGTCTCTTCACGCAAAAAGAGTTCGCCCTGCCAGGCGGCCTGCCAGCGCTGAATACTGACCGGCATCTGCTTACTCTCCGGCTGGCCGGAAAGGGGATCGGTCTCGGCGGCAATCAGCGCATCGACTCTCGCCTGCTGGCTGAAGGCGCTGTTCCAGTGCATCGGCACAAACACCCGTCCGCGCGGTTGCAGCGCATCCGGCTGCGCGCGCAGCAGAAGCCAGCCGTGAGTTGATGAGACACGCACAAGATCGTTGGTGCCGATTTGCGGCGCATCATCGGGGTGAAACTGGCAAAACGGTTCGCTGATATGCTGCATCAGCCGCGGGGATTTAGCGCTGCGCGTCATGGTGTGCCACTGATCGCGGATGCGCCCGGTGTTCATCACCAGCGGCCAGCGCGGCGTCGGCGGGTTGGCGGGCAGACGCGGTGTTACGGCAATCAGGCGCGCCTTCTCGTCGGCAAAAAAGAAGCGATTATCGGTAAATAAGCGCGCCGTGCCGTGGGGATGCAGCCCATTCACCGGCCACTGAATGGGCTTAAGATCGTCCCACTGTTGGCGGGTCAGCGTCGCCAGGCCGCTGATATCAAACGCCCGCGTGCCCTCATTTTCAAACCCCGACAGTGCGGCATGTTCGCAAAAGATCTCCGACGGATGCTGCCAGCTAAAGGCCTCGGCAAACCCCATGCGCTGCGCCACCTGGCTTACGATCCACCAGTCGGCGCGCGCCTCGCCCGGCGGCGGCAGAAAGGCGCGCTGGCGGGAGATGCAGCGCTCAGAATTGGTGACGGTGCCATTTTTCTCGCCCCACGCCAGCGCCGGCAGGCGGATATGCGCTGCGCGAGTGGTATCGGTGTCGCGCATCACGTCCGAGACAATCACCAGCTCGCAGCGCGCCAGCCCGGCGCGCACGCGATCGGCATCCGGCAGCGAGACCAGCGGGTTAGTGCCCATAATCCACACCGCTTTTATCTCGCCCTTTTCCACGGCACGAAAGAGATCGACAGCATTCAGTCCGGGATTTTTTGTGACGTTGTCACTCTTCCAGAAGCGCCCGACGCGGTTGACCTCCTGCGGCGAGAAGCCCATATGTGAAGCCAGCTGATTCGCCAGCCCGCCCACTTCCCGCCCGCCCATCGCATTTGGCTGACCGGTTATCGAAAACGGCCCGCAGCCAGCCCGGCCGATTTTCCCCGTCGCCAGGTGGAGGTTGATAATGGCATTGCACTTATCAACGCCGGAAGTGGATTGATTAATGCCCATCGAGTAGAGCGTCACCAGCGTATCGCTGGCGGCAATCATCTGGTAAAAGGCCCGCAGCGCCTCCTGCGGCAGATGGCAATAGTCGGCGGTGCGCTCAGGCGTCCACTCCTCGACCGCCGCCAGCGTCTCCGCTGCGCCAGTGGTGTAATGGTTGAGAAACTCCCTGTCGAGTTTGCCCTGCTGCGCCATAAAATGGAGCGCGCCGCAAAACAGCGCCGCATCGCTGCCGGGGCGCAGTGGCAGGTGGAGGTCGGCGAGATCGCAGGTGGCGGTGATGCGCGGGTCGATAACGATAATGCGCATCTCTGGCCGCGCCTGTTTGGCTCTCATCAGCCGCTGGTAAACCACCGGGTGCGCCCAGGCGGTATTTGATCCGGTGAGGATCACGCACTCAGCAAGTTCCAGATCCTCATAGCTGCACGGCACCGCATCGGCACCAAACGCCCGTTTATAGCCCACCACCGCCGAGGCCATACAGAGGCGCGAGTTGGTATCCATATTGCCGCTGCCGATAAAGCCTTTCATCAGCTTATTGGCGACATAGTAATCCTCTGTCAGCAGCTGGCCGGAGCCGTAAAAGGCCACCGCCTGCGGGCCGAACTGCGCAATCACCCGCTGCAACCCTTCCGCCACCGCATCCAGCGCGCGCTCCCAGCTTACCGGCTGCTGGTCGATCTCCGGCTGCAACAGTCGCCCGGCGAGATCCAGCGTTTCGCCGAGCGCGCTGCCTTTCACGCAGAGCCGCCCGTGGTTTGCCGGGTGCAGCGTATCGCCCTGGGCGCTAAACCCTTGCCCTTCAGGCTGCATACGCACCCCGCACCCGACGCCGCAGTAGGCGCAGGTGGTGGAAACCGCCGCGCCCGTCACAGGCTCACCGTGGCGATACGGTGGTCGCGCCCTGCCGCGACGCTTTGCGGCTGCGCCAGTACCCACACGCGCCCGCCCTCCACTTTTACCGGCCAGACGCTGAGCGCGGTCTGCTCATCATCGAGGCTGCGGCCATCGCGCAGGCGAAAGCGCTGCTTATAGAGCGGCGAAATCACCACCGGTTCACCGTTAACATCCCCCAGCAGGCCGCGTGCCAGCACGTTTGCCTCGCTATCCGGTTCATGGTTGCTGAGAGCAAACACCTGCTGCGGATGATCCGGCAGATGAAAGAGCGCGATTTGCTGATGACCGAGCCGCGCCGCCATCCCCGCATGGTGCGGGATTTCCGATAATGGGCAGAGATCGACCCAGCCCTGCGGCAGCGGTTTGTGTCCAACAGAAGGCAGCGCGGCGCGCTCCTGCGTAGTTGCCGGGCGGATCTGCTGGCGCTCCGGCACCATCACTACCCCTTCGTCGGGCTGGTCACTGTTGACGAACGGGCGGAACAGCGCCAGCCGATCCGGATCCGCGAGCGTGGTTTGCCACTCACATTGATAAGCGTCGATCACCGTCTGCATCTCGCTCTCCAGTTCGGCGGCGATGTTCAGGCTATCCTCCAGCACCACTTCGCGCAGGTAAGCCATGCCGCCGTCGAGATTATCCATCCAGGTGCTGGTGCGTTGCAGGCGGTCGGCGGTGCGGATATAGAACATTAAAAAGCGATCGACGGTGCGGATTAACGCCTCGGTGCTCAAATCCTGCGCCAGCAGATCGGCGTGGCGCGGCTTCATGCCGCCGTTGCCGCAGACATAGAGGTTCCAGCCCTTCTCGGTGGCGATCACCCCGACATCCTTACTCTGCGCTTCGGCGCATTCGCGGGTGCAGCCGGAGACCGCCATCTTGATTTTGTGCGGCGAGCGCAGCCCTTTGTAACGGTGCTCCAGTTGCAGCGCCAGCGCGGTGGAGTCCTGCACACCGTAGCGGCACCAGCTGGAGCCGACGCAGGATTTCACCGTGCGCAGGGATTTGCCATACGCATGCCCGGTCTCAAACCCGGCTTCAACCAGCTGCTGCCAAATCTCCGGCAACTGTTCGAGGCGCGCGCCAAACAGGTCAACGCGCTGGCCGCCGGTGATCTTGGTATAGAGGTTATAGCGCCGCGCAATCTGCCCGATGGCAATCAGCCCATCCGGCGTGATCTCCCCTGCGGGAATGCGCGGCACCACGGAGTAGGTGCCATCTTTCTGGATGTTGGCAAAAAAGCGGTCGTTGGTATCCTGCAACGGCAGGTGCTGCGGCTTCAGCAGGTACTCATTCCAGCAGGAGGCGAGCACCGAGCCAACCAGCGGTTTGCAGATTTCGCACCCGTGCCCGCGCCCGTGTTTCGCCAGCAGTTCGTCAAAGGTGCGGATATTGCCCACCCGCACCAGGTGGTAGATCTGCTGGCGCGAGTACGGGAAGTGTTCGCAGAGATCTTTTTTCACCTCGACGCCCATCTCTTCAAGCGCAAACTCCATCACCTGTTTGGTCAGCGCCGCGCAGCCGCCGCAGCCGGTTGCCGCTTTGGTGCAGGATTTGATCGCCGCCATATCGCTACAGCCGCTATTCACCGCGCCGCAGATATCCGCCTTGCTGACGTTATGACAGGAGCAGATCTGCGCGCTGTCGGGCAATGCCGCAACGCCGAGCGTTGGCGCTGCCTCCCCGCTGCTGGCAGGCAGGATCAGTGTCTCGGGCCGCGCGGGCAGCGGCATCTCATTGAGCATCATCTGCAACAGCGCGCTGTAAGACTCGCTGTCGCCAATCAGCACCGCGCCAAGCAGCTTTTTGCCATCCTCTGAGACGACGATTTTTTTATAGATCTCCGCCGGGCCATCAACCCAGCTGTAGCTCTCACTGCCCGGTGTGCGGCCGTGGGCATCGCCAATCGAGGCGACTTCAACGCCGAGCAGCTTGAGCTTGGTGCTCATATCCGCGCCGGTAAATGTTGCCTCGCCGTCAGCCAGCGTCTCCGCCAGCGTGCGTGCCATCTGATACCCGGGGGCGACGAGGCCGAAAATTTGCCCGTTCCACAGCGCGCACTCGCCAATGGCGAAGACGTCAGGATCGGAGGTGCGGCACTGGTCATCAATTACAATGCCGCCGCGCGGCCCAATCGCCAGCCCGCAGTCGCGCGCCAGGTTGTCGCGCGGGCGAATGCCTGCCGAGAAGAGCACCAGATCGGTTTCCAGGAAAGTGCCATCGGCAAAGTTCATGCGATAGCGGCTGGTCTCTCCGGCAACGATTTCGCGCGTCTCTTTGCCGGTATGCACCTGCACGCCAAGAGCTTCAATCTTGCGCCGCAGCATCGCCGCCCCGCCTTCATCCAGCTGCACGCCCATCAACCGCGGCGCAAACTCCACCACATGGGTTTGCAGGCCGAGGTTTTGCAGCGCGTTCGCCGCTTCCAGCCCAAGCAGGCCGCCGCCGACCACCACGCCAGTTTTGCCCTCGTCGGCACAGGCTTTGATCGCCACCAGATCGTCAAGGGTACGGTAGACCAGGCAGCCTGGTGCGTCGTTACCGGGGATCGGTGGAACAAACGGCGACGAGCCGGTAGCCAGCACCAGCCGATCCCAGGCCGTCTGGCGACCCAGTTTATCGACGACAAAACGGCGCTGAAGGTCGATCTGCGTAATCCCCTGATTCAGGCGCAGCTCAATGCCGGTAGCCTCGAAAAAGCCCTCTTCCACCATCGACAGCGACGCGGCGCTGCGCCCGGAGAACCAGGCGGAGAGATGCACGCGGTCATAGGCCGGTACCGACTCCTCGGCAAAAACAATCACCTGGTAGCGCAGATGCAGTTCACGCTCCACCAGCTGTTGCAGAAAGTGGTGGCCGACCATGCCGTGTCCGGCGACAACTAAAACGGGTTTTGACATCACATCGCTCCTCGCTATCTCAGTGGATAACGGCTGGTTCAGAAAAGGGGGAAGTTCCTCTTCAGGGGTAAAGAGGTCCGGCTGATCGGGGGTATTAAGCCGGGCGAAGTAACCCGGTCCGTCGCTGATATCGCCCCACAGCAGCACGCCGCGCAACTGGTTATTGCTCATCACCAGGCGGCGGTAATCGCCGGTAAACGGATCGGTTGCGGTGTAGACCGCATCGCCCTCGCGCGCCCCGGCGCAGTAGAGATCGAGGCCGCTCACTTTCAGGCGCAGCGGCACCTCTTCAAGCGTGAACGGCGCGAGCGCTTCACCCAGAAGCCTTGCTGCAAGGGTTTCCGCCTGCCGCCAGCAGGGCGCCACCAGCCCGAAGGTGATCTCGCCAAACTGGCAGCACTCGCCGAGGGCTGAAATCGCTGGATCGTTGGTGCGCAAGTGCCCATCCACCAGGATGCCTCGATCGCACGGCAGACCGGCGGCCTGCGCGAGGGCGATATTGGGCCGCACACCGGCACAGACCACCACGGCCTGCGCCGGGGTCCGCCGTCCATCCTGCAACTCCACCGCACAAACCCGACCCTGCGCATCGGCGCAGCAGGCGCGCGTCTCTGCCGCCAGCAGCGTGTCGATGCCGCGTGCGTTGAGGCTCGCTTGCAGCAGCGTTGCCGCGTGCGCATCCAGTTGTTGATCCATCAGGTGTGGGCCGCGATGAATAATCACGCTGTGAATACCGCGCTGCGCCAGCGCCGCCGCAGCTTCAATACCCAGCACCCCGCCGCCCAGTACCACCGCCGTTTCTCCGGCGCTGAGCTGGCTCAGCATCGCCTCGACATCCGCCTGCTGGCGAAAGGCGTAGACGCCTGGCAGAGTGATGCCGGGAAGCGGCGGCATAAAGGGGCGTGAACCGGTGGCGATCACCAGCTGGTCGTAAGCGAGTGATTCCCCGCCGACGCGCACGGTGCGGGAGGCGCGATCGATCGCCGTCACCGGCTGACCCGCAAGCCGCGTCACGCCGTGGCGGGCATACCAGGCCTCGTCATGCATCACAATCTCATCGAAGGCTTTCTCGCCCGCCAGCACCGGCGTCAGCAGAATGCGGTTATAGGCCGCTCTCGCCTCCTCATCGATCAGCACAATGTGAAAGCGGTCAGGCGCGCGTTCGCAGAGCTGTGCCACCAGCCGCGCGCCCGCCATGCCGTTGCCAATCACTATCAGACGCGGTTTCTCCATCGGCGTACTCCTCAGGCCACGGCTTTATGTTTTTCATGCAGGAAGTGCAGCACCTGCTGGCGGTAGTGATGAAACTGCGCATCGTTAGCCAGCGCCAGCCGCGAGCGCGGACGCGGCAGCGTCACCTCCAGCACCTCGCCCACTTTCGCCGCCGGGCCGTTGGTCATCATCATTACCCGGTCTGAGAGCAGCACCGCTTCGTCGACGTCATGGGTAATCAGCACAATGGTGGTGTTGAGCTGGGTCTGGATCTCCATTACCGCATCCTGCAAATGGGCACGCGTCAGGGCATCGAGTGCGCCGAAAGGCTCATCCATCAGCAGCACTTTCGGCTTCATCGCCAGCGCCCGGGCAATACCAACGCGCTGCTTCATGCCGCCGGAGATCTCGCCGGGGCGTTTATTCATCGCATGCCCCATATGCACCAGCTCGAGATTGTGGGCGATCCACGCCTGCATCTCGCTTTTGCTCATCTCGCCCTTAAACACCTGGTGTACCGCCAGCGCGACATTCTCCGCCGCCGTCAGCCACGGCAGTAGGGAGTGATTTTGAAACACCACCCCGCGCTCAGGGCCGGGGCCGACGATCTCCTGGTTATCACACAGCAGCACCCCCTGCGTCGGGCGGCTCAGCCCGGCAATCAGGTTTAAGAGCGTTGATTTCCCGCAGCCGGAGTGACCAATCAGGCTGACCGTCTCCCCCTGGGCGATGGTAAAGCTGACATCATCAAGGGCGACAAACGGCCCGCTAGCGGTGGCAAAGGTTTGGGTCACGTTTTCGACCCGGATAATGGCGTGCGTCTTTTTCATTTATGACTCCCGACGAGTGTCGTAGCTAAAACGGCGGGCAATGGCCATCAGCCCCTGCTCCAGCGCCATCCCCACCACGCCAATCAGCAGAATGGCGATGATGATGTTTTGCACATTGAGGTTGTTCCACTCATTCCAGATCCAGAAACCGATGCCGACACCGCCGGTCAGCATCTCGGCGGCGACAATCACCAGCCAGGCGATACCGATCGATAAGCGCACGCCGGTAAGGATGTGCGGCAGCACGGCGGGAAAGAGGATTTTGCGCATCACGGTGAACTCACTGAGCTTCAAAACGCGCGCGACGTTGAGGTAATCCTGCGGAATACGCATTACTCCTTCGGCAGTGTTGAGGATCATCGGCCAGATGGAGCAGATAAAAATCGTCCACGTCGAGGCCGGTTCGGCGCGCTGAAACAGCAGCAGGCCAATCGGCAGCCAGGCCAGCGGGCTGACCGGGCGCAGCAGCGCGATCAGCGGGCCAAACATGCGGGCGATAAAGCGGAAACGGCCAATCAGAAAGCCAACGGGAATGCCGACCAGCGCCGCCAGACCAAAGCCGAGCGCCACGCGCTCAAGGGAGGCGAGCACGTTCCAGCCGATGCCCATATCATTTGGCCCGTCGATATAAAACGGCTCGGCGAAGATCGTTTTTGCCGCTTCCCAGGTTTGCAGCGGTGTCGGAAAGCCTTTGCTGTTAAGGGCTGCCACCTGCCAGAGGGCGATCAGCACAACTGCGCCGAGCAGGCCGGGAATTGCGGCGGTAATAAAGCGTTGCAGCATACTGCGCAGGCGGTTTACCGGCGCGCGTTTTGCCACTAAAGGCGCGGCCTGTGGCGCAGGGGTTTTCAGCGGCACAATCGCCGCGCTCTGCGGCGTTGGCTCCAGCGGGATCACTTTCGGTTGGGTGTTCGCAGACATTCTCGGCCTCACTTAGCGGTGGATGGCAAAACTGTTGGCGTAGGCCGCAGGATCGCTGCCGTCCCACACTTTTCCGTCAATCAGGGTGCTGCTGCGCATCGAGCTTGTGGGCACGCTGATGCCGCCCACCGCCGTCGCGGCCTGTGTGTAGAGTTCGCTGCGGTTGATCTGGCGCGCGACGGCGAGGTAGTCGGGATCGCTTTTCAGCAGGCCCCAGCGTTTTTGCTGGGTCAGAAACCAGATGCCGTCGGAGAGCCACGGGTAGCTCACCGCGCCATCATTGAAGAAGCGCATCGCATGAGCGTCCTGCCACGTCTTCCCTAATCCATCTTCATAGTGGCCGAGCATCCGGCCTTCGATGGTCTCAACGGCGGTGTTGATATAGGCGCGCGCGGCGATGGTTTTTGCCGTTTCGCGGCGGTTTTCATCGGAGGCGTCGATCCAGCGCGAGGCCTCCAGCACCGCGGCGGTCAGCGCGCGCGCCGCATTGCCATTCGCCGAGACCCACGCCGAGGTAGTGCCGAGCACTTTTTCCGGGTGATCGGGCCAGATCTGCTGGCTGGTGGCGGCGGTAAAGCCGATGCCGTCGAGAATGGCGCGCTGGTTCCACGGCTCGCCGACGCAGTAGCCGCTCATATTGCCAATCTTCATGTTCACCACCATCTGCGGCGGCGGCACCACGACATTGCGCACATCAGAAAAAGGATCGATCCCGGCATTCGCCAGCCAGTAGTAGAGCCACATGGCGTGGGTGCCGCTCGGGAAGGTCTGCGCAAAGGTGTAAGTCCCCTGCGGGCTAGCGGCAATCACCTTTTTCAGCGATGCGCCATCGGTAACGCCCGCTTCTTTCAGCTGATTCGACAAGGTGATCGCCTGGCCGTTGTTGTTAAGCGTCATCAGCACCGCCATATCGCGCTGCGGGCCAGAAACGCCGAGTTGTAAGCCGTAGACCATGCCGTAAAGCACATGGGCGGCATCGAGTTCGCCGGAGAGCAGCTTGTCGCGCACCGAGGCCCAGCTCGACTCTTTACTCGGGATAATGGTGATGCCGTACTTCTCATCAAACTTCTTCACCGCCGCCATCACCACCGGGGCGCAGTCGGTGAGCGGGATAAAGCCAACGCGCAGGGTCTTCTTCTCCGGCGCGTCCGAACCTGCCGCCCATACGCTGTTCATCAGGCCCGGGATCAGCAGGCTGCCGCCCAGCGCCGCGCTGCCCGCCAGAAAGCGGCGGCGCGAAAGTTTACTCACGGTGTTGTCATCGTCTTGCGTCATTGCGGCATCCTGTCAGTTAAAAAGGGCAAAAAAAAAGCGTCCGGTTAGCGCTCAGTCTCCTGAACGCTAACGGACGCCTTTATCCGGGAAGTGATGCTGGCCGCCATTAGCCAGCACCTTCGTAGATGAGGTAAGCAGAATGTGTGCCAGGTTTCTGATGCCTGTAAAAACAGGCGATTAGCGAGTTGGCTCACACAATTTGCACCGCAACGGGCGGTGAAATGCACACCTGCGGTGCAGCTACTCCTTTGGGGTTAGAGGGGCTTTTTGCCCATGACGGCGGCGACGGAGAGCATCGCATCGGCGATCTCCGCCAGCTTTTTGTTCTGCTGCATCGCCATCTCGCGCAGGGTTTTGTGCGCCTGCGGCTCGCTCATCGCGTGGTGCTGCATCAGCAGGCTTTTCGCCCGCTCCACCAGCTTGCGCTCGGCAAGGGTGGCGCGCAGCCCGGCGAGTTCCGCATCCAGCGCCTGCAACTGGCGGGACTGCTGCTCAACCAGCTCCAGCACCGCGCGGCTCAGTTGCGGCGGGATCAGCGCCGTAAAGTGATCCTCAGCCTGCGGCAACTGGGCGATCTCCTGACGCTGCTGCTCGGCGTCGCGCTGCGCGGTAGCAATACGCTGGCGACAGCACTGCATCACCACCTTCTCAAGTGCATCTTCAATGCGTTTCATGGCATCGATACGCATTGTGGTGATCTCAAACCAGCGCAATGCGGCCTCCGTTGGCTCGCCCGGCGGCAGCGTGCGGCTACAGGCGAGGCGGCGAAAGCGCTCCAGCTCGCGGCTCTCCTCCTGCTGCTGTTGCTGCCACAGCCCGAGGCTTGCGGCATCGGCAAACTCGCTGAAGGTGTGAAAACAGCGCTCCTGGGCATCAATCAACTCCACCAGTTGCTGGCTTGCTGACTCATCAACCGATCCGACGGTAAAGCCTGCCGCCACCAGCGCCCGCTCCTGCCCGGCCAGCTCTTTGCCCTGCATAAAGCTGAACAGCGCCAGCAATGCGCGTGAGACGCTGGGATCGCCGGAGGTGTCGGCGGTTTCGACGATCAGCGCCAGATGACAGCGGATCACCTCGTTGTAGCGCTGCATCGCTTCCGGCTGGGCAATGGCAAGCTGCTGCACCTGCTCGCGCAGCGGCGGCAGCGTGCTCAGGCTGTGCAGCACGCTGGCGATGCGGCTAAAAAGCCGCGCAGCGTTGCCCCGCGCCAGCCCCTCCTGATCGAGCGTTGCCAGCTGCTGATGCACCGCCTGCGCGGCGCGCTCCACCTGCTCTGCCCGCTCGCGCAGCCGCCCGCCCCAGGTTTTCCCCTGCGAGCAGAGAAAAATATTGGCCGTGCCGCGCTCGCGTTGCAGCAGATGAATAAGCTGGCTCACCGCGCCGACCAGCTTGCCCATCTGCAACAGCTGCTGCAGGCCGGTGATTTCGCTGCGCCGCGAGGCGAGCACAAAATCGAGAGCTGAAAGCGTCATCGCACACCCTTCTCCAGAAAACCGTAGCCTCACTAAAGCAAGAAGTGTGCCGCCGCGATTGACATCATGCGCGTGCGGGTGAGAATGCCACTTCACATCACAGGGAGAGGGTCAGGATATGGTGAAGAAAACGGTGGCACTGCTGTTACTTATCGGCGTGGTCTGGCTGGCGTGGCTGTTTCTGCGCACGCCGCAGGCGATCCGAGCCGATGACAGCGCGCTCTACGTGAAAAACCTGCCGTTCAGCGAGAAAGGCAAAGTGAATTGGTGGCGCGTGAACCGCGCGGCGCTACAAAAGCAGTTTCCGCTGCTGGTGCGCCCCGGTAAAGCCGTGGTGATGATCATGAATTTCGATCGCTACGATCGCCTGCCGACAGGCACCCGCGACGGCAGTATTGATGACTACAACTGCTTTACCGATATCAGCGCGCCGGAAAACTGCATCTATAAAGAGATGGTGATGCTGATTTTCATCCATCCCGGCAAGAAAACCGTTTATAGCTTTGGTGAAACCAGTTACGAGGAGAGGCCGGACGGCAGCCTGAAACGTGTTCACGAGACCTTTAACATTCGCTAGATAGATTCACTCACCGAATTGTTTGACTTACCCGGTAATCCGACCAGAATGTATTTGCCCCGTATCTCGCTGAAAAAACAGAAACCTATGACCACACACCCGCGTTGTGTTACCCGGACAGGCCGCCTGAAAAAGATGGCCGTGCTGATGGCTGCTTTGCTGCTGGCCAGCTGCGCGTCGAAAGCGCCGAAATCCCTTGTGACGCCGAACCCGCCGGTGAGCAAACAGCCGCTGCCCGATGGCGGGCTGAGCCAGCCGCAAACCATGCGCGGCATCTGGCTGGCGACGGTTTCCCGTCTCGACTGGCCGCCGATCAACTCGGTAACCCTCAGCCCGGCGCTGCGCGTTGAGCAGCAGAAGGCGGCGCTGATCGCAAAGCTCGATAAGCTGCAACGCCTCGGCATTAACACCGTCTTCTTCCAGGTAAAACCGGACGCTACCGCGCTGTGGCCGTCAAAAATTTTGCCGTGGTCAGATACGCTCACCGGGGTGATTGGTCAGGATCCCGGTTACGATCCGCTGCAATTTATCCTGGATGAGGCGCACCAGCGCGGCATGAAGGTGCACGCCTGGTTTAACCCTTACCGCGTCTCGACCAATACCAAACCCTCCACGGTCGCGGAGCTTAACCGCACCCTCTCGCTGCGCCCGGCGTCGATTTTTGTTCTGCACCGGGAGTGGATCCGCACGGCGGGCGACCGCTATGTGCTCGACCCCGGTATTCCGGAGGTGCGCGACTGGATCACCAGCATTGTCGCCGAGGTGGTAGCGCGCTACCCGGTAGATGGCGTGCAGTTTGATGACTACTTCTACAGCGAAACGGCGAGTTCGGCGCTGAATGACAGCCAGACGTTCCGCCAGTACGGGCAAGGTTTCGCCTCCAAAGCCGACTGGCGTCGGCACAACACCCAATTGCTGATTGAGCAGGTGTCGCGCACCATCAAGCAGCTTAACCCTAACGTGCAGTTTGGCGTCAGCCCGGCGGGCGTCTGGCGTAACCGCTCGTTCGATCCGGCAGGTTCAGAGACGCGCGGAGCGGCAGCCTATGATGAATCCTTTGCCGATACCCGCCGCTGGGTGCAACAGGGGTTGCTCGACTATATTGCGCCGCAGATCTACTGGCCCTTTACCCGCGATGCCGCGCGCTACGATGTGCTGGCGAAGTGGTGGGCGCAGGTGGTGAAACCGACAAACACTAAGCTCTATATTGGCGTGGCGCTCTATAAAGTGGGTGAGCCGTCCAGAATGGAGCCGGAGTGGACGCGCGACGGCGGCGTGCCGGAACTGAGAAAGCAGATTGAGATGAATGAAACCCTGCCGGGTATTGCGGGGACGATCCTGTTCCGCGAAGGTTACCTGACGCAGCCGCAGACCCGCCAGGCGGTGGACTATTTACAGGGGCGCTGGGGGCGGTAATTACGGGATCCATTTCCAGTAAAAATCGCCAAGAAAGCGTATTACACGTGCTGTTTTGCCGATAGCCCTCTCCAGCCAGTCCGCATAGCGCGAGCGTAGCACCGGCTCCTTGAGTGCTACGCCCCGCTCGCTTAACGTTTCCCATGCCGCGTGGCGCACGGCGAAGACAAAATCCTCTTTCGCCAGCGTGACCAGCGCTTGTGTGCTGCGCGCACTCTGCTCCTGTTGCAGGCGGGCAATCAGATCCAGCCGCTTGCGGTAGTCGCTCTTGTCATGCACGAGGCGAGTTAGCTCCTCATCCGTCACGCCCTTCTCCTTATTAGTGGCCGTCAGTTACTCCCCGGTCAGCGCGTCATAGAGCGTTTGCATCCGCGCGCGCAGATAGAGCACCGCTTTATGCTTGCGCGACAGCAGGGTCTGCACGCTGACGCCCAACTCCTGCGCCAGGGCTTTGCAAGTGTAACCCTGTAACTCGGTTTTTTCGAACACCTCGCGCTGCGCCTCCGGCAGCTCTGCCAGCGCCCGGCCCAACTCCTCCCACAAAAGCCCCTTCAGATACTCCTCTTCCGGCGTCTGGGCGATGCCAAACAGCGTTTCGGCTACCTCATCCTCAACGAAGTCTGATTCCTCATCACCGTCAGCAAACAGGCCCGATAATGGCACTTCGCGCTTTTTACGCGCCCGGTCGGTCATCTCATTGCGGGCGGCGCGAAACAGCCAGGCGGCGACATTCTCCACCGGCTGCTCAACCTTCATTAACTGCCAGCTGATCTCCTGGAGGATATCTTCGCTCTCCTCTTTCACCGGCGAGCGGCTACGGATAAAGGCTTTCAGCTTTGAGCGGCAGGCGTTCAGCGCCGTGATAAGTGCGGACTCAGTCGTCATGACGCGGGTCATCGCGCTCACCCGCGTTCGGACGCTGCTGCTCCGGCTCACCGCGACGTTCGTGCCAGCCGCAGTGGCCGTGGCGGCGAAAACCTTCGCGGCGTTTTTCGACAAACTCTTCGCGCTGCTCCGGCGTCATCGCCATCCAGCGCTCATGCATACGACGGTGGGCGCGGCCCATGCCGAACATGCCGGGGCGAAAACCGAGGCCGCCAAAGAGAATGCGCGACAGCACCAGGATCCCGAGCGCCTGCCAGAAGCCGATGCTCTTTACCCCAAGGATCGCTGGCAACAGCGCGTTCCACAGCGACATCACCACCAGGCCGAGCACCACAAACAGCGCTGCGCCAATGATCAGCGGCTTCGCGCCGCGATGGCGACCAAAACCGTGCTGCCGTTCATTCATATGAAAATCTCTCATTGTTTTTCTTCCTCATCAGATTAGCGAATAAATGCCTGTGATGAAGTAGACGAATGAGCGCGGGAAATATTGCTAAAAAAGTGAAATAAAAAAACAGGCGCAACGAGTGCGCCTGAAAAAGTGCGGAGTAACAGGAAACTATTACGGGCGGCGGAACAGCGCGATGCTGCGGCCTTCCAGCTCGAAATCCTTCTCTTTGGTGATAACGATCCCGCGTTTCACCGTATCGGAGGTGGTCAGTTCCAGCACCCAGCCGCCTTCACCAAACTGCGGAATGCGGAACGGGACGTTGCCTTCAAACGGGTTGAACAGCATCAGCACGTCGTGCCAGATGCCCTCTTCCTCTTGCAGATCGGCGCGGCCAATATAGACGCCCAGCGTGGTTCCCTCTTCCCACTGCTCCGGCAGCTGCTCGCCGCCGCCGGCGTTGTACCACTTGATCTCCATCCCGTCGCGCCAGTTTTCGCGGCGCAGCAGCGGCTGCGCGGCACGCAGTTCAATCACCTGACGGGTAAACTCGCGCAGCGCTTCGTTCGCGCCGTTTAAGGTGTCCCAGTGAATCCAGGAGATCTCGCTATCCTGGCAGTATCCGTTGTTATTCCCGGACTGGCTGCGGCCAAACTCGTCGCCCGCCAGCAGCATCGGCGTGCCGTGGGAGAAGAGCAGCGTGGCGAGGAAGTTGCGTTTCTGGCGCTCGCGCACGGCGTTGATGCCTTCATCGTCGGTCGGGCCTTCCGCGCCGTAGTTATAGGAGCGGTTGTCATTGTGACCGTCGTTGTTATCTTCGCCGTTCGCCTCGTTATGTTTTTCGTTGTACGACACCAGGTCGTTAAGCGTAAAACCGTCGTGAGCGGTGATGAAGTTGACGCTCGCCCACGGACGACGCCCGCGCAGATCGTAGAGATCGCCGGAGCCGAGCAGACGGGCAGCGAAATCGGTCGAGACGTTATCGCCCTTCCAGTATTCACGCAGCGTATCGCGGTATTTATCGTTCCACTCCGCCCAGCCCGGCGGGAAGCCGCCAACCTGGTAACCGCCAGGGCCGATATCCCACGGTTCACCAATCAGTTTCAGCTTTGAGAGCACCGGATCCTGGGTGATGGCGTCGAAGAAGCCGCCGCGCTGGTCAAACCCTTCCGGCTCGCGGCCAAGAATGGTGCCGAGGTCGAAGCGGAAACCGTCGATATGCATCGATTCCGACCAGTAGCGCAGGGAGTCCGTCACCATTTGCAGCACGCGCGGATGGGAGGTGTTCACCGTGTTGCCGGTACCGGTATCGTTGATGTAGTAACGATGCTGATCCGGCAGCGTGCGGTAGTAAGAGAAGTTGTCGATGCCCTTAAAGGAGAGCGTCGGGCCGAGTTCGTTGCCTTCGGCGGTGTGGTTATAAACCACGTCGAGGATCACCTCGATACCCGCATCGTGGAAGGAGCGCACCATGTCGCGGAACCCCTGAATGCCGCGCGGGCCGTAGTAACGCGAGGCAGGCGCAAAGAAACCGAGAGTGTTATAGCCCCAGAAGTTGTGCAGCCCTTTATCGAGCAGGTGCTGATCGTCCGGGAACCAGTGGACCGGCAGCAGCTCTACCGAGGTGATACCGAGACTCTTGATATAGTCGACCGTCGCCTTGTGCCCCATCCCTTCAAAGGTGCCGCGCAGATCCTGCGGGATAGCCTGATTGAGTTGGGTGAAGCCTTTAACGTGGGTTTCATAAATGATAGCGCTCGGCCAGGCGATATCCGGCCGGTTTTGATCCTGCCACTCAAACTCGTTGGGATCGATAACCCGGCACTTCGGCGTAAACGGCGCACTGTCGCGCTCGTCAAAGGTTAAATCTTTATCTTCGTGCAGCAGATCGTAGGCGAAGTGCGCTTCGTTCCACTCGATATCGCCAACCAGTTCACGCGCGTACGGGTCAACCAACAATTTGTTGGGGTTGAAGCGATGGCCGTTTTCCGGGTCGTACGGGCCATGCACACGGTAGCCGTAAAGGGCACCGGGTTTCAGGCCTGGCACATAGCCGTGCCAGATTTCATGGGTATATTCCGGCAGTTCCAGGCGGGCAATCTCCTGTTTGCCGCTCGGATCGTATAAGCAGAGTTCCACGCGATGAGCGTGAGCTGAAAAGAGCGCAAAGTTCACGCCCTCACCGTCGTAATTCGCACCGAGTTGCTGGCCGTGCCCCGCCGTGATGTGATATGGCTTACCGTTAGACATGATCCCTCTTTCTCTTATTTAGAGCGTCACCTGACTTAACCCAACCAGACGCATAAAGTCGTTTTATGCGCTGACCAGTACTGCAAACGTAAAACCGCCAATCGATCGCAAATTGACGCGATCGTTGAGCAACACATCCTCTCCGCTAAGCATATCCCGGTAATGGCGATGCGCCAGCCGCTCCGGTAACGGGATCACCGCTCCGTTCAGGCTGCCATCCAGCGCGCCAAACAGCAGGCGCGGTGCCAGCACAATCAGCGCGTCATCCTCATCAACACGCGCGAAGGCGATGACATTATCCGCCTGCTCGCCGTCGGCGTTCAGCGGCAAATACTCACCGTGGCGGAACAGCGCCGGTTTCTCCTGACGCAGGTGCAGCAGGCGCGCGATAAAGGATTGCTTCAGCTGACCGCTCGACCATCCCTCCTGCAAACGCGGGTCGGCGTGCTCCTGGGCATCGAGCAGACGCTCCAGTTCCGGGTAGTCCGGCTCCAGGCGGTTGTCCGGGTCAACGAGGCTGAAATTGAGCGCTTCGCTGCCCTGGTAGATATCCGGTACACCCGGCGCGGCCAGTTTGATCAGCGTCTGGGTCAGGCTATTCACCAGCCCGGCGCGGATAAATGGCAGTAAAGATGTGGTGAAATCCTGTAAAAATGGCTGATTGTCCGGTGAAAGCAGATGGCGAACGTAGTCCAGCACCGCGCTTTCATAGGCATCGTTGCTGTCGACCCAGTCGGTACGCTGTTTCGCTTCGCGCAGCGCCTTCTCGACAAACTCGACAAAACGCCCCTCCAGCGCTTTCAGCCCTTCGGCATCGTCCGGCTGTAAGGTTACCGGCCAGACGCCTGCCAGCGCCTGGTAGATCATCCATGCCACCGCCGGACGCGGCGCAGGACCATCCTCCAGCATGCTCACTTTCTCTTTGTTCATTTCACGCCAGCGGGTCACGCACTCGGCCCAGCGTGCGGGTGCTTCTGTCAGGGTGTAAAGCCTGGCGCGCGCATCTTCCCCGCGCTTGGTGTCGTGGGTCGAGGTACCGGAGAGCGCGTCGGGCTGCTTCTCAAGCCGTGTCTGCATCTCCTGATGGAAACGGGCAAGAGAAAAGTTACGGCGTAACGGCTCGGCACCCACTTCATTGAGGGCGAGATCCATGTTCTGGCGGAAGAAGAGCGTATCTTCCACCGATTTGGCCATCAGCGGCCCGGTCAGTTGCTGGAAGCGGGTGCGGAAACGGGCAGCCTCTTCACGCGCGCTGTCAGGCAGATCGCCGGTCAGAATACGGGTGATAAAGTCGAGCGCGGTTGGCTCCGGGGCAAAGCTGCTGGCCTTCACTTTCGAAACTACTTTTTGCAGCAGTGACAGGTCGGCAGGCGGCAGACCCTGCGCTGTGCCGTAGGTGCGATAGACCGGGAAAGCGATCAGCAGCTCGCGCAATGCCTGGCGCAACGCCTCTTCAGCGGGTGCAGAGGCTTCATGCCCGGCGATCTCACCGGCGAGGCGCAGCAGCACGCTGAACTCACCGGCAAAGTTACGATCGACCATCAGCAGCTTCGCCGCACGCAGCTCCGCTCTCATGTCGACTGGTTTACCGACCACCTGATCGTAAGCCTCGCGCAGGCCATCAAGATTCTCGTCATCAACCAGCACATCGGAGAGCGCGGCGATAAACTCATACCCGGTGGTGCCGGAAACCGGCCAGTCGTCGGGCAGATGCTCGCCCTTACCGAGGATCTTCTCAACGGTGATATGGCACTCATCGCCCGCTTTCTGCCGCAGGCGCATCAGGTAACCACGCGGGTCGGCAAGGCCATCGACGTGATCGACGCGCAGGCCATCCACCGCGCCGCTGTGCACCAGTTCGAGGATCAGTTTGTGAGTGTCATCAAACACCTGATCATCTTCTACGCGCATCCCGACCAGGCCGGTGATCTCAAAGAAGCGGCGATAGGAGAGATCGCTTGCCGCATCGCGCCAGCTCATTAGCCGCCAGGGCTGCTGCGCGTGCAGTTCAGCGATTTTCGCCGCATCGGTCAGGCCAATAATCTCCTGTTCGCGCCCCTGCCAGCTCTCTTCCACCAGCGGGTAGACGCTCTCGTAATAGACAAAAGCCGGTTTACCGGTTTGCGGGTCGGCTTCCACTTTCAGCTCGCCCTTCTCCACCACGGCGTCAAAATCGTCGCCGAGGAATGGCAACGTCAGGCGCCGTGACCAGTCGATATCAAAATGGCGCGCCCACGGGCTCTTTTCGCCTTTAGCAATCACATCCCGCCACCAGGCGTTCTCCAGCGAGGCGGCCATATGGTTCGGCACGATATCGATGATCAGCCCCAGCCCGGCGGCTTTCAGCGCCTGCGCCAGCTTGTCGAACCCTTCCCGACCGCCAAGAGTCGGGTCGATCTCGTTAGCGTCGGTGACGTCATACCCGTGCGTGGAGCCGGAGGTAGCGGTAAAAATCGGTGATGCATAAAGGTGGCTGATGCCCAGCTTTTTGATATAGGGCACCAGCGCCACGGCGCGCTCAAAGGTCATGCCGTTACGAAACTGCAGGCGGTAGGTTGCGGTTGGCGTGCTCACTCGGCTTCTCCCTGCGATAAACGAACAATAATGGCATTCTGCGCCAGTTCGGCACCCGCCTCAGGCCAGGCAAAAAGCGTTTCGCCTGACAGTTCCGGTAGCGGCTGGCTGGCCGTACCGATATTCAGCGCCATAGAGAGCGTGCCCTGCGGCAGCGCCCAGCGCACGGCGATAAAACCGGGCGCGGTGGCAATAATCTCGCCCTGCTGGCGGGTTGCGCCGCGCAATAGCGGCACGATGTGCTGCTGGCGCAGGGCGAGCAGTTCACGGCTGAACGCCAGCCAGCGCTGTCCTTCCACGCTGTGCGGACGCGTCCAGTCGAGCTGGGAGCGGGTAAAGGTTTCCGGATCGTTCGGATCGGGCACATCTTCCCCTTCATGCCCGGCATGGCCTTCAAATTCGCGCGTGCGCCCTTCGCGCACCGCTTTTGCCAGATCGCCGTGGAAATCGGTAAAGAAGAGGAACGGGTTGGTTTCGCCATACTCTTCGCCCATAAACAGCAGCGGAATATGCGGCGACAGCAGCAGCGTCGCGAGCATCACGCGGGTGCGATCGGCTCCGGCTAATGAGATCAGGCGGTCGCCCTGCGCGCGGTTGCCCACCTGGTCATGGTTCTGGATAAAGTCAACAAACGCCACCGGCGGTTGTTGGGTGCTGTCGACGCCGCGCGATTCGCCCGCGTGCTGCGACACTTCGCCCTGGTAGGCAAAGCCTTCAGCCAGCACGCGCGCCACCCATTTTTCCGGGCTGTCGGCAAAATCTTCGTAATAGGCATGGGTCTCGCCGGTGGCGAAGACGTGTACCGCATTGTGGAAATCATCGTTCCACTCGCCGGTAAAGAGCGTGGCGGTGCCGGACTCATCACGCGGATGGAGCGAGACGATATTGCGGCTGTCTTCGGTGGTGAGATGGATCGGACGGTCGGTGATCTCCTGGCGAATGCGTTTGGCGATTTCGACCAGGATATGCGGCTCGTTGGTGTCCTCAATCTGGTCGATAGCGTCGAAGCGCAGGCCGTCGAGATTGTACTCATGCAGCCAGTAGAGCGGCGCTTCGCTAATATAGGCGCGCGCGGCGTCGACATCATACGCGATGCCTGCGCCCCACGGCGTCTGGCGCTCTTTGTGGAAGAAATCGGGCGACAGCAGCGGCAGGTAGTTGCCCTCCGGCCCAAAGTGGTTAAGCACGATATCAAGCACCACCGACAGGCCGTAGCCGTGGGCAGCATCAACAAAGGCTTTGAAATCATCCGGCGTGCCGTAAGCAGAGTGCGGCGCATAGAGCAGCACGCCGTCATAGCCCCAGCCGCGGGTGCCGCCAAATTGCGAGACCGGCATCACCTCAACCATGGTGACGCCAAGCTCGGCGAGATAGGGTAATTTTTCGATGGCTGCCTGAAAGGTGCCCTGCGGCGTAAAGGTGCCGATGTGTAATTCGTAAACTACCGCCTCTTCCCACGGGCGGCCCTGCCAGTCAGCGTGTTGCCACTGATAGCTGTCAGGATCGACAACCAGCGACGGGCCGTTAACCTCAGCCAGCTGGCCGCGCGAAGCGGGATCGGGGATCGCCATACCGTCGGCGAGGACAAATTGATACTGCGCGCCTGCGTTGACGCGGGAGACGGTGGTTTCAAACCACCCCTCTTCGCTGCGCGTCATCGGCTTCTCCTGCCCGTCAAGACGCAGCGTTACGCTCTGCTGACCGGTGGCCCACAAACGGAAGCGAACCGCGCCGTCGGCCAGTCGCTCTGCACCCCATGTTTTTGAAAACGTTTTGGTCGCCATGCAATTACCTCTCCACGATGCCACGATGAACAATCATAGACGATAATTGGCAACCCGATGGGCGCAGGTCGGAGGTGTACGTCGCCCGGTACAGCGCTGTATACCGGGCGATGGCGGTTATTGTCTCTGCTTGTCCTCCTGCGCTTCGACCTCGCGGTACCAGCGCGGATGGTGCTTTTTAGCCCAGCGGCGGCTCACTCTCCCCTCAATCATCCCGGTGATCGAGCCTTTCACCCAGAAGGCCATATAGATATGCACGAGGATGGCGAGCAGCAGAATAATCGCTGAGGTAGCGTGAAGCAGCAGGCACCAGCGCACCAGCGCAACGGGGAAAAAGTGGGCGAACCATGGCCGCCAGATAACCACTCCGCTTGCCAGCAAGAGCGAAATCATGCTCATGATGGTCCAGAACATCATCTTCTGCCCGGCGTTGTATTTGCCCACGTCGGCAACCTTGTGCTCATTGCCCTTTAACACCTCGACAATGCCCTTCAGCCACGGCAGATCTTTTTTATCCGGGATGTTGTGATGGACAAAGCGCACAAACATCACCATCAGCAGCAGGAACACGCTCACGCCGAAAAAGGGGTGCAAAATGCGCCCCATCTGCGGCGTACCGAAGGTTTGCGTCAGCCATTGCAGCGACGGGAAAAAGAGCGCGATGCCCGAGAGCGCCACGAGGAAAAAGGCGATCACCATCGTCCAGTGGCAGGCGCGATCGAAAAATTTGGTGCGCAGGATCGTCGTGCTCTTACTCATGACCATTCTCCTCGTCATCGTCCGTTTCCCTGTTCGGCCCGACGCCGATGTAGTGGAACAGCAGCCCGGCAAAGGTGGCGATAAACCCGGCGGCGGAGAGCGGTTTAAGGATCCCTTTCCACAGGTTTACCGGCGTCGCCACCTGCGGATCGGCGGGCAGATTGTGGTACAGCTCAGGCTTGTCGGCGTGATGCAGAACGTACATCACATGCGTGCCGCCAACGCCCGCCGGGTTATAGAGCCCCGCCTGCAGATAGCCGCGTTTTTTTAGCTGCGCGACGCGCGCCTCGCCATGCTCAAGCATCTCTGCTTTTGTTCCGAACTGGATCGCCCCGGTCGGGCAGGTTTTGACGCAGGCTGGCTCCTGGCCGACGCTGACGCGATCGACGCAGAGCGTGCATTTGTAGACCCGGTTGTCGTCCGGGTTGAGGCGCGGAATGTTGAATGGACAGCCAGCAATGCAGTAGCCGCAGCCGATACAGTGCTCAGACTGGAAATCGACAATGCCGTTGGCGTACTGCACGATAGCCCCCGCCGAGGGACAGGCTTTCAGGCAGCCCGGCTCCGTGCAGTGCATGCAGCCATCTTTGCGGATCAGCCACTCCAGCCGCGCGTTTTGCGTCGTTTCGCTAAAGCGCATCACCGTCCAGGATTTGGCACTCAGATCGAGCGGGTTGTCATACACCCCGGCGCAGTGGCCCACGTCATCGCGAATATCGTTCCACTCGGAACAGGCTACCTGGCACCCTTTGCAGCCAATGCAGGTGGTGACGTCGATAAGCTTCGCCACTTCGGCGCGAAAGTCCCGCGCCTGCGGCGGCGGGGTCAGATCGCTGGTCGCCGAGCGTTTGATAATGTCTTGTGATTGCATCGTCGC
Organism: Kosakonia sp. CCTCC M2018092; assembly: GCF_003864115.1. Lineage (NCBI taxonomy): Bacteria > Pseudomonadati > Pseudomonadota > Gammaproteobacteria > Enterobacterales > Enterobacteriaceae > Kosakonia > Kosakonia sp. CCTCC M2018092. Next base: position 2,412,758 of record NZ_CP034225.1, on the reverse strand, counting down.
GCCTCCTTACGCCTTCTCGATGTTGACTAAAAACGCTTTGTACTCCGGCGTTTGCGAGTTGGCATCGCCCACTGACGGCGTCAGCGTATTGGCGAGAAAGCCTTTGCGCGTCGCCCCTTCAAAACCCCAGTGGCACGGGATGCCGACGGTATCGACTTTACGGCCATCGATGGTCAGGGTTTGCAACCGTTTGGTAACTACCGCTTTGGCTTTGATATAGCCGCGTTTCGACGACACTTTGACGGTATCACCCGCTAAAATCCCCTTCTGCTGCGCCAGCCCTTCGCCGATCTCAATAAACTGATCCGGCTGGGCGATGGCGTTCAGGCGCGCATGCTTGGTCCAGTGGCGGAACAGTTCGGTGATGGAATAGGTTGTGGCGACATAGGGAAATGTTTCCGCATTGCCCATGTTGTTTCTGTCACTGGCAAAGATCCTTGCCACCGGGCTGGAAACCACTTGCGGGTGCAGCGGGTTGGTGCCAATCGGCGATTCGATGGGTTCGTAATGTTCCGGGAACGGGCCGTCGTTCATCTTGTCGAGGGAGAAGAGCCGCGCCACCCCTTCCGGGTTCATGATAAATGGCCCGACGCCGCTTTGCGGCGCGGCCTGGCTGTAATCTGCCACGTCCATGCCTGTCCAGCGCTGACCATCCCAGTGCAGCAGTGCTCTTTTCGCATCCCACGCTTTTCCGGCCGGATCTGCCGAGGCGCGGTTGTAGAGAATGCGGCGGTTCGCCGGCCATGACCACGCCCAGCCCGGCGTGCAGCCAAGGCCATGCGGGTCGCTGTTATCGCGGTTTGCCATCTGGTTGCCGCGCTCGGTCCAGCTACCGCAGTAGACCCAGCAGAAGCTGCTGGTGGAGCCGTCGTCGCGCAACTGGGCAAAACTGCTCAGCTGCTGCCCTTTTTTGGCAATCAGCTGGCCTTTGTCATCATAGAGATCCTGCAACGCTTTGCCGTTGGCTTCGCGGGCAATCTCCTCCGGCTGCGGATCGTACGGGTCGTTGTACTGCCACGACATATTGAGCAGTGGCGTCGGGTTGGCACCGCCCTCTTGCTGATAAAGCTCGCGCAGGCGCATAAACAGCCGACCGAGGATTTTGCCATCGTGCAGCGCTTCGCCCGGCGGCTCGGCCGCCGCCCAGTGCCACTGCAACCAGCGGCCGGAGTTGGCAATTGAGCCATTCTCTTCAGCAAAGCAGGAGGATGGCAGGCGGAACACTTCGGTCTGAATCGCCGCCGGGTCGACGTCGTTCATCTCGCCGTGGTTCTGCCAGAAGGTGGAGGACTCGGTCGCCAGCGGATCGATAACCACCATATATTTCAGCTTCGCCAGCGCTTTTGCCGACTTGTTCTTGTCCGGGAAGGCCGCCAGCGGGTTAAAGCCCTGCACTATGTAGCCATTGATTTTGCCCGCCAGCATCAGCTCGGCTTGGGTTATCACGTCGTAGAGGCGATCCCACTTCGGCAGCCAGTCGTAGCCCCAGTTGTTCTCCGCAGTGGCGCGATCGCCCCAGAAGCTCTTCATCATGCTGACAAAGAATTTCGGCGTGTTTTGCCAGTAATTTACTTCGTTTACACCCAGTTCAGGCGGCGTGATCTGCGAAATATAGGTCTGGTAGTCCGGCTGTTTTTCCGACGGTAGCGGCATATAACCGGGCAGATTGGTTGAGAGCAGCCCTAAGTCGGTATAGCCCTGAATATTGGAGTGGCCGCGCAGCGCATTCACACCGCCGCCCGCCATGCCGATATTGCCGAGCAGCAGCTGGAGCATGCCCGCCGCGCGTATGATCTGCGCCCCGGCGGAGTGATGGGTCCAGCCCAGCGCATAGAGAATGGTGGCGGTGCGATCCGGCACGCTGGTAGTGGCGAGCACGCGGCAAATATGCAGGAAGTCGTTAACGCTGGTGCCGCACAAGCGGCTCACCATCTCTGGCGTATAGCGCGCGACGTGGGCTTTCAGCAGGCTCCAGACGCAGCGCGGGTGGCTCAGGGTTTCGTCGCGCTCGGCGTGACCCTGTGCATCCAGTTGGTAGAACCAACTCGATTTGTCGTATTGATGTTTTTCGCTGTCGTAGCCGCTAAAGATGCCATCGTTAAAGGCGTAGTCGTCGCGGATAATCATTCCGGCGTTGGTGTAGTGGCGCACATACTCATGCTGGATCTGATCCTGCTCAATCAGGTAACGGATAATGCCGAGCAGAAAGGCGGTATCAGAACCAGCGCGGATCGGCGCATAAAAGTCAGCCACTGCGGCGCTGCGGTTAAAGCGCGGGTCGACCACTAACACCGTGGCGTCATTTTTGGTTTGCGCTTCCACCACCCACTTAAAGCCGACCGGGTGCGCTTCGGCGGCGTTGCCGCCCATGATCAGCACCACGTTGGCGTTTTTGATGTCGACCCAGTTGTTGGTCATCGCCCCGCGACCGAAAGTTGGTGCGAGTGCCGAGACGGTCGGGCCGTGGCAGAGCCGCGCCTGGCAGTCGATCGCCACCATGCCAAGCGCGCGGGTAAATTTGCCGTCAAGAATGCCGGTTTCATTACTCGCCGCCGACGAGCAGAGCATGCCGGTGGTGGTCCAGCGGTTGACCGTTACGCCCTGGGCGTTTTTCTCAATAAAGTTTTCATCACGATCTTTTTTCATTAAGCGCGCAATGCGCTCAATGGCTTCATCCCAGGAAATACGCTGCCATTGATTTGAGCCGGGCGCGCGATATTGCGGATAGCGCAGACGGTTCTCGCTGTGAATATAATCCAGCACGCCTGCCCCTTTCGGACAGAGCGATCCCCGGCTCACCGGATGGTCGGCATCGCCTTCAATATGGTAAATGGCTTCATTAACGTTTTTGGCATTATCGCCGAGGCTGTACATCAACATGCCGCAGCCCACTGAACAGTAGGTGCAGTTATTGCGCGTCTCTTTGGCTTTTAACAGTTTATATTGACGGGTTTCCGCATGAACGGAAAAAGAGGATAGAAATCCGAGAGATGCGACAGTTGTCCCTGCCATACCGCCCGCGCAGATCCGAAAGAACTGCCTCCGGTTGAGCTCCATTACTTCTCCAGCTTAAACTTAAGACATGAAAAGGGATGGAGATTATAAGGATATTCCCACTAATAACCATTATCCATTTATGGTTATTGTGAGGGTATTACGTGGCAGAGATAAGATTTAACTTAAGCCGGTTTTATCTCTGCCCGTTTATTTAGCGCGTTGCCTCAAATATGCTTTTGCCGATGCGTGCAATGGCATCGTTACTTTGCGCCAGCGTCGCTTCTGTTTGCGTAATATAGACAGAGACAATTATTGGCTGCCCTTTTTTCGGCCACACCACGCTGATAATTGAGCGCGAACCGTAGGCGCCTGCGCCGGTCTTATCACCGATTTCCCAGCCGGACGGCAGAGAGGCGCGCAGCAACGCATCGGCAACTTTGTCATCCTTCATCCACTGCACCAGCTGCGCACGGCTTTCGGGTTTGAGCGCGTCGCCGAGCGTCAGTTTCTCAAGCGTGTGGCTGACGGCGAGCGGCGTAGTGGTGTCCTGCAGATCGCCGGGCACGGCGCTGTTAAGCTCCGGCTCTTTACGATCCAGTCGCGTGACGTTGTCACCTAAATCAGCAAACCAGGCGGTAACCTTCTGCGGGCCGCCCAGTTTCTGTGCCACCAGATTGGCGGCGGTGTTATCGCTGTATTCAATCGCGGCGCTGCACACCTGCTGCCAGCTCATGCTTTTTGGCGCGACAAACTTGCTGGTAACCGGCGAATAGTCCATCAGCGTCTCTTTGCTGAACTGCGTGGTGTCGCTGAGGGCAAACTCACCCCGATCAACCTTGCTGAGCAGCGCGCCGCAGAGCAGCGCTTTATGGGTACTGTTCAGCGGAAAACGTTCATCACCGCGGTAGCTGACGCTCTTACCCGAGGCGGTATCGATCACCGCGATACCGATGCGCGCGTGCAGCTTCTCCTCCTGCAAACGGGCTATGGCGGTAAGCGTTGCCGCATCAATGGTGGCGGCGTTGGCGGCTGACGCGCCGAGCAGCAGCAGTGCAAGAAATGATTTAGCAGGCAGATGCATAGCGATAATCCTTGTCGTGAAATGAATATTATATTTGCCGGATTATGCCTGATGGCGCAGCGCTGCCATACTGCTGATTGATAACTCACCTCCTCCGGGGACACGATGCGCATTGCTCAACTTAGCGATATTCACGCCGCAGCGGATAATGACAACCTCGCCCGCCTGCGTGCCGCCATTGCGTGGCTTCTCGCCTTCCCGCCCGATATCGTGGTGGTAAGCGGCGATCTTGTGGACGATGGCTGGGCTGAGGGGTATCGCGATATTGCTGCACAACTCAGCCGGTTGCCCTGCCGCGCTCTGTTATTGGCGGGTAACGCCGATGATAAAGCGGTGATGTGCGCCACGATGCCGCAGCTGGCGGAATATTCAGCCGATAAACCGCTGCATTTTAATGAAACGCTGGAAGGCGTTTCGCTGATTGGCGTCGATGTAACGGTTGCCGGGAAGAGCGGCGGCGATATTACGCCTCATCTGCCGTGGCTGGAGCAGGCTTTGCGCGAAGCGGCGCAACCGGCGATGTTTTTTTTGCATCAGCACCCCTTCCCGAGCGGTATTGCGCCGCTGGATGGTGCAATGTGCGAAGGTGACAAGGCGCTGGCAGCGCTGATTCACCGCCTGCCGCACGCGCCGCTGGCGATTTGCTGCGGGCATGTACACCGCGCGATGGCATCGACCTTCGCTGGCGTGGCTGCCTACTGCTGCGGCTCCATCTGCCCGCCGAATCCGCTGCTGCTGGATGAGAAAAACGTTCCGCCTATAACCGATCCGGTTTCGCTGATGCTTCACGACATCGGCCCCCAGGGGCGGGTCAGCCATTTTATCGGCGTCGAAACGGTTGAGGATCGGTGATAAAAAAAAGCTCCCCGCAGGGAGCTTTGTTGCATCTGGCTGTTACAGCGCGATACGAATGATATCGTCCGGCTGGGTGGCCTCTTTTTCGCGGCTCGAGGCCTGTTTTACGCTGACGTAGAGTGTCTTGCCGTCCGGCGACAGCGCCAGGCTGTTCGGGTGCATCGGCGTGTCGAAGCTCTTCACGACCTTGTAGCTCTTCGCATCGATAACGCTGACTTTGCCCGCCTCGCGGTGCGTGACATAGACTTCGTTGCGCGCCGGGTTAAACAGCACCGCCAGCGATTCCGGTGCGGCGATGCGTTGCTGCACCTTGCCGGAGCGGGTATCGACAACCAGTACTTCCGCCGCTTTCGAGTCGGTAATAAAGGCGCGATGTCCGGCGGTATCAAGGCTCAGGTTGAGGTAGAAGTGCTCTTTTCCGTCATCCTGCAACTTCTTGCGGTCGATGATCTTGTTAGTCGCGGTATCAATGGTCAGCAATTCGCCATCGCCGTTGGTGCTGTAAAGGCGTTTCGCGGCTGCATCCAGCGCCAGACCGGTGCTGTATGTGCCGGTGTTGGCGATCGTGTTTTTCAGCGTCATCGCCGCGCCGTCAATTACCCAGATGGCGCTCTCATTACCCACGCCGGTAACGTAAACGGTATTGGTGGTGTCATCTACCACCAGTTCGCGTGGGCTGAGCGGACGCACCGTGTCGGAGCGTTTACGCGCATCAAGCACCACGTGGCCCTTAATATCACCGGTTTTTGCATCGACGGCGGTGACTGAACCATTCACCGTATTGCCGAACCAGAGCGTCTGCGTTTTCTGATTGATTGCCGCGCCAAAAGGTTTCACATCGCTGTGAATCGCCTGGGTGATATCAAGGTTGGCCGGATCGAGGCGATAGATCACCCCGCCTTTGTCGGTTTTGCGGCTTTGCGAGGTGGCAATCCATAAGGCGTTCTCCTGCTGGCTGACGGCCATCTCATACGCACCCTTACCGACCGCTTTACGCAGCATCTCTTCGGCAGCGTGGGCACTGAATGAGCCTGCCAGCAGCAGCGAACCGAGGAACAGCGCGCGGTGCAGGCGCGACGGGGAAAAATGAGCTAAAGACATAACGACTCCCTTTGTTGAAATGATGATTACGTTTTCACATGCGTCCAGTGCACGAAACTGTGGTTTCGTTTATGGTTTTAGGTGAGAATAATAATCATTAATGTTCATAAAGTGGAGCCTTAATCGCCGGGTGTGGCAAAATTTCTGTCGCCCAGTAGGCTCATTCTTAACCTAACGTGCGTTCAACATTTTCAAAAAATTTACATATCCATTAACATGTTGCCGCATTTTTCTTTTTTTGCTCCTCTTTCAACTCGGTTCCGTCATGAAAATCATTTCAGTTACAAAGATCACGCTGCCCGTTTTGCTGCTGCCTGTTGCACTCTCTACCTCCGCCTGGGCGGCCTCTGGTGAACAAACCATGATCGTCAGCGCTGCGCCGCAGGCGGTCTCGGAGCTGGATAGCCCCGCCGCCGTCAGCGTGGTTCAGGGCGACGATATTCGCCAGGCCGCGCCGCGCGTCAATCTCTCTGAATCGATGGGCAGCGTGCCGGGGTTACAGGTGCAGAACCGCCAGAACTACGCCCAGGATCTGCAACTCTCCATTCGCGGGTTTGGATCGCGCTCAACCTATGGCGTGCGCGGTATTCGCCTCTATGTCGATGGTATTCCCGCCACCATGCCGGATGGCCAGGGGCAGACCTCGAATATCGATCTCAACAGCGTCGAGCATATTGATGTGCTGCGCGGCCCCTTCTCTGCCCTCTACGGCAATGCTTCTGGCGGCGTAATGAACGTGACGACGCAGACCGGGCGCGAACCGGCCACCGTGGAAGCGAGCAGCTATTACGGCAGCTTTGGCAGCTGGCGCTATGGCATGAAAGCCACCGGCGCAATGGGCGACGGCACCCACGCGGGCGATGTGGATTACACCGCCTCGACCACCCGCTTTGTAACTCACGGCTATCGCGACCGCAGCGGCGCGCGCAAAAATCTGGCTAACGCCAAACTGGGCGTGCGCATCGATGAGGCCAGCAAACTGAACCTCATCTTTAACAGCGTTGATATTAAAGCGGACGATGCCGGCGGGCTGAGCCGCGAAGAGTGGCGGGCCAATCCGCGCCAGTCGCCGCGCGCCGATGCGTTTCACACGCGCAAAACCATCAAACAGACCCAGGCGGGCCTGCGTTATGAGCGTCAACTGACCGAGCGCGACGATCTGAGCGTGATGATGTATGCCGGTGAGCGTGAAACCACGCAGTACCAGTCGATTCCCCGCGCGCCGCAGCTCAAACCGACCCATGCTGGCGGAGTAATCAATCTGAGCCGTCACTACCAGGGCATTGATACGCGCTGGACGCACAAAGGCGAGCTGGGCGTGCCGATGACCTTCACCGCCGGGCTGAACTACGAAAACATGAGTGAAGAGCGTAAAGGCTACGAAAACTTCATCATGAATGGCACCACGCCGGAGTACGGGCAGAAAGGCAACCTGCGCCGTAACGAGCGCAACCTGATGTGGAACGTCGATCCCTATCTGCAAACCGCCTGGCAGCTTACTGAGAAACTCTCCCTGGATGCGGGCGTGCGCTATAGCTCGGTCTGGTTTGACTCCAACGACCACTATGTCACCGCGCAGAATGGCGATGACAGCGGTGATGCGAGTTACCACAAGTGGCTCCCGGCCGCCTCGCTGAAATATGCCGTCACCCCGGCGTGGAATATCTACACCGCCGCCGGGCGCGGTTTTGAAACGCCGACCATTAACGAGCTCTCTTACCGCTCCGGCGATCGGAGCGGGCTGAACTTTGCGCTGAAACCGGCCACCAACGACACGCTGGAGATCGGCAGCAAAACTCGCATCGGCAATGGTTTGCTGACGGCGGCGCTGTTCCGCACCGATACGGATAATGAAATCGTTGCCGACAGCAGCAGCGGCGGACGCACCAGCTATAAAAACGCCGGGAAAACCCGTCGCCAGGGCGTTGAACTCTCTGTCGATCAGCAGTTCGCCGGTAACTGGCGCGCGAAAGCGGCCTGGACCTGGCTGGACGCTACCTACCGCAGCGAAGTGTGTGGTGACGCGTCCTGCGAAGGTAATCGCATTCCGGGCATCGCGCGCAATATGGGCTTTGCTTCACTCGGCTGGATGCCGGAGGAAGGCTGGTATGCCGGGGCTGATGTGCGTTATATGAGCAATATCATGGCTAATGATGAGAACAGCGCCAAAGCCCCTTCCTACACCGTCGCCGGGCTGAATACCGGGTATAAGTTCAACTACGGCAACTGGATGATGGATCTCTTTGGCCGCGTCGATAACCTCTTCGACCGCAACTATGTCGGGTCGGTGATCGTCAACGAATCCAACAATCGTTACTACGAACCGGCTCCAGGACGTAACTACGGCGTTGGCTTATCGGTGGCCTACCAGTTTAATTAAGCCATACCGCAGGCATTAAAAAGCCCGGCCATCATGCGCCGGGCTTTTTTATCGCTTCAGGCCATTAAAAGGTGGTCCAGCCCTCTTCGGTGAGCGCCGCTGCACGCGGCGCTGGCGGGATAAGCGTGCTTTTACCACCCGTAACCTTCGTCGGTTTTGCCTCATCACTGGCGAGACGGAATGCGGCAACCAGCTCTTCCAGCAGGCGCGCCTGCTCCTCCAGCGAACCCGCGGCGGAGGAGGATTCGCTTACCAGCGAGGCGTTCTGTTGGGTGGTGCTGTCAAGCTCGCCGACCGCGCGGGCAATCTGTTCAATGCCGCGGCTCTGCTCTTCGGACGCGGAGGAGATCTCGCCCATAATATCGTTGACGCGCGTGACCGACTGCACCACCTGATCCATCGTCTCGCCCGCTTTGACCACCAGTTTGCTGCCAATATTGATGCGCGAAACCGATTCGTTGATCAGCTGTTCAATATCTTTCGCCGCCTGCGAACTGCGCTGGGACAAGCTACGAACTTCACCGGCAACCACCGCGAAACCGCGCCCCTGCTCGCCCGCCCTTGCCGCTTCCACCGCCGCGTTCAGCGCCAGAATATTGGTCTGAAAGGCAATGCTGTTAATCACTGCGGTAATGTCGGCAATCTTATTCGAACTGGTGTTGATATCGCCCATGGTATCCACCACCTGGCGCATTACCGTGCCGCCTTCGCTGGCGGTTTTCGACGCCTGCGCGGCCAGGCTGCTGGCGTTGCGCGCGTTATCGGCATTGTTTTTCACCGTCGCGGTCAACTGCTCCATGCTGGCGGCGGTTTGCACCACGGCGGCGGCCTGCTGTTCGGTGCGCGACGAGAGATCGGTGTTGCCATCGGCAATCTCGGTTGCCGCACGGGAGAGCTGCGTAACGCTGTTGCGCACTTCATGGATCATATCGCGCAGCCGGTCATTCATCCGCCCCATCGCGCCGGTTAACTGCCCCAGCTCGTCGCGGCTTTGCGCGCGAATTTGTGAGCTCAGATCGCCGCTGGCAATGCGTTCTGCCAGCGCCAGGTTGCGGTGAACCGGCCGGGTGATCTGGCGAATGACCCACCATGAGACCAGCATGCCGAGCAGAATGGCAATCGCGCCGGTAATGGCGGTAATCGAACTGGAGGTATAGGCCAGATCTTCGTTGTGCGCTTTCACCAGCGCGATAATGTCGCGCAGCGAGGCACTGCTGGCGTCGCCGCCCACTTTGACTTTATCTTCCGCCGCTTTCAGTGCCTGCCAGGCGGTAAAGTAGTTCAGCGCCTGGGTGCGATAGCTGACGGTGTTGTCCCAGATGGCCTGTAACGGGGCTTGCAGTTCGCCCGGCAACTGGCTGTTCAGCGCCTGCACGTGGCTGGCGGTGGCGGCGAACTGCTGCTCAAGGCGATCGCGCGTGGCTGCATCCGGGCTGTAACGCACGACCAGCGCCGCATCGCGCACGCTGCTGATGGCAAATAGCTGCTCATAAATTTGTGCCATTACCGCCGGGTCGGCCACCGGGGTACGTACCAGCGTGGTATATCGAGCGGAAAGATCTTCCGTGCTCAGTTTGTCGAGGCTTTCACGCAGGGTGCGCAGATCGCCGGTCGCTTTTTGCATCTCGCCAATACTGGACTGAAAGGTCGCTAAATTGCGCGCAACATCATTAATGATTTTACGTTCGTTGCTTGACCAACTGAGCGCGTCGGCGCTGGCGGTCAGTTCGGAGGCGTGACGGACATAGTTCGCCATCACCTGGCCTGATTTATCATCGCCATAAAAATATTTCAGGCGATTAATTTTTGCCTGGAATACTTCAATATTGATGTTGTACATCAAATTTGTTTTTTCATAGACGTCGCGAATTTCTTTAAAGCGCAGCACGCTGAGAATGGTGGCAAACGCGACCAGAAAAAGAACTACACCGAATCCGACCGACAGCTTTCGACTAATTTTTATATTGCTTACCCGTTGGCTAATTGACATTTTTTCCCCTTGTCTAACGTCCATAGTGAGTGCCCGACTGCGCACGCGACAAGTTATCGGCAGGAAAATAAGCGGATTCAGGTAGCGGAGAGGTTATAGATTAAAAGTGTGATATTGATGCGCCCCATTCGCAAATTATTACCGGGGTGCATCAATATTTCTCATGAAATTATTGAGTCAGAGAATTATCACTTAGCGTTCAAATTGTCTGTGCACAATGGTTGAGCCTTCATCAATGGCTCGCCACACGGCGCGCTCACTGGCAAAAGCATCGCCCTCTTCTAATGCACAGAGCAGATCGTGGTAATGCTGCACGCGCATCAGGTGTTCAGATGACGGATATAAGTAGTTATAGCAAGGGCCAATACGCACCCATAGCTGCTCAATTAAAGCGCTGAGCGTCGGCATGCCAGCGTGGGCATAAACGCTAAAACGAAACACGCGATTGGCCTGTAACGCCTGCTCGGTGTTGCCGCTTTTCATCGCTTCATCAACATTGATTGCCAGCGTACGCAGCTCACGCAGCTTATCGCTGGTCATATTCTGGCTGGCAGCTCGCGCGGCCATGCCTTCGAGGTTTTTACGAATCTGATTGATTTCGTTATAGCGTTCCGCACTGACCTCCGGCACGAGAAAAGCCTGCGCCGGTGTGGCATGCAGCGCACCTGCGGAAACCAATCGCAGCAACGCTTCACGAACCGGGGTAATGCTCGTACCCAGCTGATCGGCGATTTCCTTCGTGATAAGTCTGGCGCCGGGTCTCAGGGCACCGACGATAAGCGCACTCTTTAGACTTGCCTCGACCTGCATGGTAAGACTCGTTCGCTGCGCTTTCTCCAAATCAAGCATGTTTGCATCCTGTATAAATTCTTTATTTTCTCAGCCTGGTAGCGTGTCCATATGGTTATGCCTAAAGATATATTTTATAAGTGCATGCCTGGTATTGGGTTATTGCGTAAAGTTAGAACAAAAAGTTATTTATTATGCACGACCACCAGGAACTGCCTCCACAAGGTCAACAATTCCTTATGCATGTATAATTAAAGCTGTTTTTTACAAAAATGCCCAATTTAAAATGGCGGTTTTTACCGCCATTTTTTTATTTAGTTTTCTGAGGCTACTTTTACTACAACTTTGCCGAAGTTTTTCCCTTCGAGTAAGCCGATAAACGCCTCTGGCGCCTGCTCAAGATCCTCCGTTACCTGCTCGCGGTAATGAATGCGATCCTGTTTGAGCCAGCCTGCCATCTCCTGCTGGAATTCATGCAGTCGGTGACCATAATCCTGCATGATAATAAACCCCTGCAACCGAATACGCTTCTTCAGAATCGTCGCCATTAATAATGGAACGCGATCCGGGCCTTCCGGAAGGTCGGTGGCGTTATAACCACTCACCAGGCCACAGAGCGGAATGCGCGCTGAGGTATTTAATAACGGCAGCACGGCATCAAATACTTTGCCGCCGACGTTCTCATAGTAAATATCGATGCCCTGTGGGCAGGCCTTCGCCAGACGGTCGCTAAAATCGTCGGCATGGTGATCGATACACTCATCAAAACCGAGCACTTCCACGGCATGACGACACTTCTCGCTGCCGCCCGCAACACCGACTACGCGACAACCTTTGATTTTACCTATCTGGCCGACCGTTGCGCCAACTGGCCCGGTAGCTGCGGCAACCACCAGCGTTTCGCCCTCTTTCGGCTGGCCGATATCCAGCAAGCCCATATAGGCGGTAAAGCCCGGCATGCCAAGAATACCCAGCGCCCAGGAGGGGTGCGGAATGTTGCTGTCGAGTTTCACCAGATCGTCACCGCTGGCGATGTCGTAATCCTGCCAGCCACTACCGGCGAGAACCCAGTCGCCCTCGGCGAAGTCCGGGTGCTGCGATTTCACGACGCGGCTGACGGTGCCACCGCACATCACTTCACCGATTTTTACCGGCGGCGAGTAGGATGGCGCGTCGCTCATGCGTCCGCGCATATAGGGATCGAGAGAGAGATAGACCGTGCGCAGCAGCACCTGGCCTTCGCCCGGTGAGGCGACCTCATCCTCCTCCAGCCGGAAATTCTCTGTGGTTGGCGCGCCATGCGGACGCGAAGCCAGTACCCAGCGGCGGTTGCGGTGTGAATGTTGGTTCATTTTGCTCTCCTGTGCAGTATGGACTGACTAATGATAGTAGACGGTTAACGTCCCCCGCGCGTTGGCATTACGTGGCGGCATGGTTGAGACGCACCACCAGATAACGGCACGGCGCAAGGGTTTCGTTGATAAATCGGCAGTCGTTCGGCGGGCCCAATTCCAGACAATCCCCAGGCTGCATCTCATGGCGCGTCTCGCCTTCGAGAAACACCAGGTTACCCTCCTGTAACCAGATAAGCTGACGCGCCAGCGCATAAGAGGAGGCAGGCATCGGGATATCGCTGCCGGGCGGCAGCTCAATCTGCACCAGATCGATTGGCAGGTCGCTGCGCGGCGAGACATGGCGACGCAGATAGTGGGTTTGCGGATCGCGCCACACCGGCTGGCTGGCGAAGCGCAGCAGTTTACCCTCCTGCATCTCTGCGCGGGCAATCAGCGTCGACATACTGATGGCAAACGCGCCGCAGATGCGCGCCAGCAGCGTTGCCGTTGGGCTGCTCTCTGCGCGCTCGATTTTGTGGATCATCGCCCGCGACACGCCCGCGCGTTCGGCGAGCTCTGTCAGCGACCAGCCGCGCGACTCGCGCTCGAGGCGAATTCGTGCACTGATTCGTTGATTTACATTGTCTGAGATAGTATTCATAACGTCATACTATAGTGTACAGATCAGGGGTTCAACCATGTCGATTCGTTATGCCGTGAAAGAGGATTGCGCGGCGATTGCCGCTATTTATAACCACGCCGTGATCAATACGGCGGCGATCTGGAATGATCAAACGGTGGATGCCGATAACCGCATTGCGTGGTTTGAGGCGCGCGCCCTGCTCGGCTATCCGGTGATTGTGAGCGAAGAAAATGGCGTTGTCACGGGCTACGCCTCCTTCGGCGACTGGCGTGCGTTTGACGGCTTTCGCCACACGGTTGAACACTCGGTCTATGTCCACCCGGATCACCAGGGCAAAGGTCTTGGCCTGGCGCTGATGGTGCGGCTGATTGAGGAAGCGAAGCGCATCGGTAAACATGTGATGGTTGCTGGTATCGAAGCGCAAAATCAGGGTTCGATTCATCTCCATCAGAAGCTTGGCTTTACCATTACCGGGCAGATGCCGCAGGTCGGCACCAAGTTTGGCCGCTGGCTGGATCTCACCTTTATGCAGCTTCAGCTCGATAACCGCACCGATCCGGACGCCCCGGCATGAACCAGTCCCTGACCCTCGCTTTTCTGGTTGCCGCCGGTATTGGGCTGGTTATCCAGAACACGTTGATGGTGCGCATTACCCAGTCCTCCTCCACCATTCTGATCGCCATGCTGCTCAACTCGCTGGTCGGCATTGTGCTGTTTGTCTCAATTCTTTTGATCAAACAGGGCGTTGGCGGCTTTCAGGAGCTGGTTGCCAGCGTCAAATGGTGGACGCTAATCCCCGGCCTGCTCGGTTCCTTTTTCGTGTTCGCCAGCATCAGCGGCTATCAAAACGTCGGCGCGGCAACCACTATTGCCGTGCTGATCGCCAGCCAGCTTATCGGCGGCCTGGTGATGGATGTGGTGAAGAGCGAAGGCGTGGCGCTGCGGGCACTGGTTGGCCCGGTATGCGGCGCGGTATTACTGGTGATCGGGGCCTGGCTGGTCGCCCGGCGGCAGTTTTGATGGATAAAAAAAACGGGCCGTTTGGCCCGTTTTGTCAGTGCACTGTCAGAGAATCTCGCCACCTTTGGTGAGCTGCTCGCGCCGCGCTTCCGCATCCTCTTTATGCTGGCGTCCATGATGGGCGATGGCGTTACGCAGGCGCTGCTGCTGTTCGTAACGCGCTTCGCGGCTCAGTTCGCCATCATCGCTCAGGATAACCAGCAGTTCGTTCATGCCGATAATTGCCCCGTCGGCAATGGCGGCGTCGACGCGGGCGGTAACCTCATCAAGATGTGACATACCCTCTCCTTAATTCAGCTTCGCTTTGGAAAAATCACTGCCCATCAGGCTGACGCTGTAGCCGGTGACGTTGCTGCGCGTCGCGTAGAAGGTTTTGCCGTTTGCCAGCGGGATCCACGGTGCCTGCTTATAGAAAATCTCCTGCGCCTGGCCGTAAAGTTTGGCGCGCTCGGCCGGATCGCTGACCAGCTTCGCTTTTTTCACCAGATCGTCGTAAGGCTTGTCACACCAGCGCGCTGCGTTGGAGCCGGTCTTCACGCTGTCGCAGCCGAGCAGCGTATCGGCGAAGTTGTCCGGATCGCCGTTATCGGACATCCAGCCAAACAGCGCGGTGTCGTGCTCGCCTTTACGCATGCCGGAAAGGTACTCGCCCCACTCGTAGGAGACAATCTTCGCTTTCACGCCCACTTTTGCCCAGTCGCTCTGGATCATCTCGGCGATACGGCGCGAGTTCGGGTTATAGGGGCGCTGCACCGGCATTGACCAGAGCGTCGCCTCAAAGCCCTTCTCCAGCCCCGCCTGTTTCAGCAGCGCTTTCGCTTTCTCAGGATCGTAGCTGTACTCCGGCAGGTCTTTGTTGTAGCCGAGCATGTTTGGCGGCAGCGGCGATTTCGCCACGCTGGCGGAGCCCAGGAACACCGCATTCACAATCGCTTTTTTATCGGTGGCGTAGTTCAGGGCCTGGCGCACCAGCACGTTATCAAACGGTTTTTTCTCGGTGTTAAACGCCAGATAGCCGACGTTCAGCGCTTCAACCGTATGCAGAGTTAAATCTTTATTCTTTTTGATCTGCTCAAACTGCACCGGTGCCGGGGCGGGAATAATCTGGCACTCGTTGGTTTGCAGTTTTGCCAGACGCGTCTGCACATCCGGGGTGATAGAGAAGATCAGGTGCTTAGTCGGCACCGGGCCATCCCAGTAGTTCGGGTTAGCAATGTAACGGATCAGCGCATCAGTTTTGTACTGCTGCAAGGCGTAGGGGCCGGTTCCGATTGGCCAGTTATCAACATTCTCCGGCGTGCCTTTTTTCAGCATCGCGTCGGCATACTCGGCCGAAAGAATCGAGGCAAAATCCATCCCCCAGTCGGCAAGGAAGGCGGCGTTCGGTTCATTGAGCACGAACTGAACGTGGTAATCATCGACCTTCTTCACCTCTTTAATCAGCTTATCCAGCCCGACATCGGTGAAGTATTCGTAGTTGCCTTTTGAGACGTTATGGTACGGATGTTTGGCATCCATCTGGCGCATCACGGAGAAGATGACGTCATCGGCATTAAAGTCGCGCGTCGGTTTGAAATATTTGTTGCTGTTGAATTTGACGCCCTGGCGCAGCGTAAAGGTCCAGGTTTTGCCATCGTCGGAGACTTTCCACTCCGTCGCCAGCGATGGCACCGGAGTATTTTTTACCGGATCGAAGGTAACAAGGCGGTTATAAAGCACCTGCGAGCTGGCGACGAATGAAGGGCCGGAGCTGGCAATCTGCGGGTTGAAAGACTCCGGGGAGGCTTCGGAGCAGTAGATCAAGGTGTCATTGGAAGCCGCAAACGCGGCGCTTGCCGGTAAGAGTGTGCTCAGCGCCAGCGCGAGCAGTGTTTTCCCTGTGGTCATGTGCAGGAGCCTTCTATTTTTATATGGAGTGGTAATCTCAGCACAGGCCGGGCGAACTGGCAAATAACCAATCTCTATCAAGTTATGCTAAAGCGGTTGTTTTTGCTGAAATATCCACCATGCTTAATAAGAAAATTTACTGTAGGGCGTATTTTGACCGTCATAAGGTCTCGATGCGCTCAATGCGTCGAGAATTCAATGGTTTTGCGCTTTCCTCTGCCTTTTACTGGCGACGGGAACGCGTATAGTAGACGCGTGAAGAAGTCTATGGGATGAAAACGTGGCAAAAACACTCTTGCGCAGCGGCGATCTGGATGATTTCCAGGCCGTTGGCGGCGGCGGTCAGGCCGTATTCGATTCGGCACTACAAATTCGGGAAGCGCTGCGTCTGCGTAAACAGCAGGCGTTAGTGGATTGCCTGGCAATACCGCAGGTTAATGATGAAGGCGATCGTGTCGACTGGTACTCGCCCATCGACGGACAGTCCCGCTCATGGAAAGCGGCTGAGCCGGAGGCGCGCGCGCGTGCCCTGCGCTTCCTTGAAAGCACGCTCGACAGTGCGGCCGCCCTGAGCCGTAAATGTATGCAGTCGCCAAAAACCGCACAGCAACTCTTCGGTTCGCTGCTGGAAAAAGCGCTGCAATTCCCCGGCGAAAACCATGTTTTCCTCGTTGATGGTAAACCGGTCATCACCTTCTGGGGCTTCGTCAATCTGAATGAAAGCGCGCGCGAAAACGTGCTTGAGTGTCTCTACGAGCCTGAGCCGGAAGTGCCGGAGATCGTTATCGAGCCGGAACCGGAGCCAGAGCCGCAACCCGAGCCAGAGCCGGAAAAAGAAGCGCAGAGCGAACCTGTCGCGGAAGCGAGCTTCAGCCAGGCCGATGCCCCACTTTTAACCCCACCGCCGCCGGTTAAACCGCAGCCGGTGAATGTCGCGCCTATTTATCAGGCGGTGCAGGATGCCGATCAGGAGCCTGCTCCGGCAAAAGAACCTGCCGCTGCGCCCGCACCGAAAGCGAAAAAACGTCGCCGCACCGCGCTGTGGCTGCTGCCGATAGCGGCCGCTGTCGCCGCCGCGGTTGCCGTACCAGTTGTGCTCAAACAACAGCAGCAGAAGGCAGAAACCGCTTCCGCGCCGGTTGCCGAGCTGGCAAAACCGGTCGCCATTGCACCGAAGCCGATTGAGGCAGAACCGATCCCGGCGCTTTCCGCCAACCTGCCGCTGCACCAGGCCGCGGTTTCACCGGCTGAAGTGAAAGCCCCGGAAGAAAAACCGGTGGAAAACGAGCCGGTGGTGATTATGCCGATCCCGAAAGGGGCAATGGTGATGGATGCCCAGCAGGTCAAAATGGGATCGACCAAATTCCTCAACGGCAGCTGGCGACTGGCGATGGATATTAAAGATCCGGTCACCGGCAAAGCGCCGAACGTGCGTTATCAGATTCAGAATAATAAAGGCAGCGCCCGCATTGTGATGGGCAAGAACGTCACCTGTCGCGCCGATCTCTTCTCCGGCCTGCATCAGACGGGCGAGTTGCTGATCAAGAGCCGCGGTAATGCGCGTTGCAGCGACGGGACGCGCTACCCGATGCCGGATATTTCCTGTAAAGCAGGCACCAACGACGTGGCGGAGTGCAGCGCGCGTTTTGACGCAAAAACCACCGTTCCGGTGACGTTCAGAAACACAGGTGATTGATTTATGTTGGTTAATCTTTGCGACTACAAACAGAGCGTCACGCTGATCGCCAATAGCGGCGTGCAGTTTCTCGATTTCGGCCTGACGCCGCAGGATTCGGCGAACAGCGGCCGTTTTGTGCGTAAAACCGCGAACGGGCCGCTGCTGCGCCTCGATTTTGATGTGGTGAATGAGCGTTACACCCTGCCCAACCGCGAAGGCGGTCAGCCGGAAGTGGTCAAACCCGAAAGCACGCATCCGCTGCAATACTCCCTGTCGATTCTTGATGGCGTCTGGTTGCCGATCCCGTTTCTGCGCTTCAACCCGCCGCGCACCTTCGTTGAAGGCCCGGATAACTGGGCGCGCGTGCAGATCCGCAAACTGCCCGAGCCGGACAGCGCCGGAAACACACACCGCGTGGCGCTGGCCCTCGACAGCCAGATCAACGGCAACTCGCCCGCCGCCCTTGCGCCGCAGGAGAATGACATTCTCAACGGCACCCGCTTTTCGCTCGCCTGGCGCGATGATGAAGTGGCCGATTTTCTCGATCAGACATGGGTTGATGGCTGGCTACGCGAAGCGTTTTTGCACTTTATTACCCAACACGAAAGCCGCAGCGAGCGCGAAATCCACCAGGCCCTGCGCGGCTTTGAGTACCAGGCGCACTGGCTGAACGTGATGTCGCTGCTCGGTATGCAGATTCAGATGCCGGAAGTGAAAATCGTCACCCATACGCTCAGCACACCGGCCATTCCGGTTGATTTGATCCTTGATGTCGGTAATACGCACACTTGTGGCGTGATTATTGAAGATCATGGCGACGCCAACGATGGCCTGCGCCAGACCGCTGAACTGCAAGTCCGCTCGCTCAGCGAGCCACAATTTCTTAACGAGCCGCTGTTTACCAGCCGGCTTGAGTTTTCCGAAGCGCGCTTCGGCAAGCAGCACTTTTCGGTCGAGAGCGGGCGTGAAGATGCCTTTATCTGGCCGTCGATTGTTCGCGTCGGCGATGAAGCACGCAAGCTGGCGATGCAGCGTATCGGTACCGAAGGCAACAGCGGCATCTCCAGCCCGCGTCGCTATCTGTGGGATGAAACCCCGGTGTTGCAGGACTGGCGCTTCAGCCAGATGAACAGCAAAACGCAGCGTGAACCGCTGGCGACCGCCTTCCCGCTGATGAATCTGATGAATGACGAAGGCCAGCCGCTCTATAGCCTGCCGCTGGATGAGCGTCTGCCGGTCTTCTCGCCGCAGTACAGCCGCAGCACGTTGATGACCCATATGCTGTGCGAACTGCTCTCGCAGGCGCTCGGGCAGATCAACAGCGTTGCGACCCGTCTGCGCCTTGGCTTCCCGGCCTCGCCGCGCCAGCTGCGCACGATTATTCTCACCCTGCCGTCGGCGATGCCGAAGCAGGAGCGCGAGATCTTCCGCCGCCGCATGTTTGAAGCGATTGCCCTGGTGTGGAAAGCGATGGGCTGGCATCCGCAGGATGAGGATTTTGCCCAGCGCAAACAGCAGGAAAAGAGCGTGGTGCCGGTGCCCTATATCCAGATGGAGTGGGACGAAGCGAGCTGCGGCCAGCTGGTATGGCTCTATAACGAAGCGATCTCCCGCTTTGCCGGGCAGACCGAAACCTTTTTTGCCTCCCTCGCCCGCCCGGATCGCACCGAAGCGCCGGGTGCGGTGCCGGGACGCTCGCTGCGCGTGGCCTCCGTCGATATTGGCGGCGGCACCACCGATATGGCGATCACCCACTATCAACTGGATGATGGCACCGGCAGCAATGTCAAAATCACCCCGCAACTGCTCTTCCGTGAAGGGTTTAAAGTGGCGGGCGATGACATTCTGTTAGATGTGATCCAGCGCTGTGTGCTGCCTGCGCTACAAACGCATATGCAGAAAGCGGGTATCACCGACGCGGCGGCAATTATGGCGACGCTGTTTGGCGACTCCGGGCGTATCGACACCCAGGCGGTGCTGCGCCAGCAAACCACGCTGCAACTCTTTATGCCGGTTGGCCATGCGATTCTGGCGGCGTGGGAAGAGAGCGACATTAACGATCCGCTGGCCGGTCTCTATGCCACCTTTGGCGAATTGCTGAAGCAGACGCCGACGCGCAACGTGATGAACTACCTGAAGCAGGCGATCGATCACGCCCTGCCTGCCGGTTCGGCGGAGTTTGACGTGCTGTCGGTACCGCTGCAAATCACCTTCCGCGATCTGCAGGAGGCGATGCTGGCCGGGCAGTTTACGCTCACCGCCCCGCTGCACGCGGTGTGCGAAGCGATCAGTCACTATAGCTGCGACGTGCTGCTGATCACCGGTCGTCCGGGCTGCTTGCCGGGCGTGCAGGCGCTGATTCGCCATCTGCAACCGGTGCCGGTCAACCGCATGGTGTGGCTGGATAAGTACCGCGTGCATGAGTGGTACCCCTTCAGCCAGCAGGGCAAAATCGGTAACCCGAAATCGACTGCCGCCGTTGGTGCGATGCTGTGCAGCCTGGCGCTCGATCTGCGCCTGCCGCGCTTCAACTTTAAAGCGGCGGATATTGGTGCCTATTCGACGGTGCGCTACCTCGGCGTGCTGGATAACGTGGTTAATACCCTGCGTGATGAGAACATCTGGTATCACGATATCGATCTGGATAAGCCCGGCGCGAAGCTCGATGCGCGGCTGCACTTCCCGCTGCGCGGTAATGTGACACTCGGTTTCCGCCAATTGGCGAACGCCCGCTGGCCAGCCACGCCGCTCTATACGCTGAGTATCAACTCGCAGGAGCTGGCGAAAACCATCGCCGGTGACGGGGTGCTGAATGTGCGGCTACAGTTTAGCGGCGGAAATAAACACCACGGGCCGGAGGCGTTTACCCTGAGTGAAGCCTGGTTGCAGGATGGCACCCCGGTTCCTGCCGATGCGTTAACGTTTAAATTGAATACGCTGGCCGACCGCCGACACAGCGGAAGCCATTACTGGATCGACAGCGGGAGTGTGTACCTGAAATGAGTGCGAGCGTAAAAACCACCCAAGCCTTAACTGCATGGATCACCAACAACCGTCAGCACTCGCCGCTGCTCGATGATGACGCCGATGCCCTTCTGGCGCGCGTCACCGCCGCCGCGGCTGATGAACAGGCGCTGACGGAGGTGGCTGACGCTCCCTGCACCGTCGGGCTGTATGGTCGCTCGCAGGCGGCAAAAGCGCACCTGCTCGCCGCCCTGTGCGGCAGCGGCAATGGCCGCATGCATGTGCGTCCTGGCGAAAAGACGCTGGATTACTTCAGTCACATTAACCCTGGACACGCCCTGACCAGCATGGCGCTGCGTTTTAGCCAGCGCGTGCCGTTTATGGATGAGGGCTTCCCGCTCTGCCTGCGCATTCTCAGCGAAGCGGAGCTGGTCCAGCTGTTTATCGCCCATGCGCATCAGCAGCTGGACGTGCGTGCGGTTGATAAAACGGTGATTGAGGATCGGGTCGCGAAATGGCGCGCGCTGCGCCAGCCTAACGCCGTGCCGGGAATTACCGCCGAGGAGATTGGCGCAATCGCCCGCTTCTGGCGCTCGGTCGTCCCCGCTGCGCAGCAGCAGATGGATGATGCGCTCTGGTATCAGTTCGCTGCCCTGCTGCCCTCCCTTGATCTGACCGCACGCGCCAGCGCATGGTCACTCCTGTGGGGCGAACAGCAAGAGTTAACCCAGCAGTGGTTTGCTCTTGCGCATACCCTGCATCAGACCGGCAATGCCACCGAGATCGCAGCACCGCTGAGCATTCTGGTAGATACCTTCGCGCTGCCGACCGACGGTTTTTTAACCCCGGCGGTTGAGCAGGAAGAGGCGATCCAGGATGAAGTCGTAGTCCACCCGTGGGCCAATGAGCAGTTGCAAAACGCCGTCAGCATTCCGCTGGCGACGCTGGCGCTGATCACCCGCGAGCTGGTGCTGCCGGTGGAAAACAGCCTGTTACCGGGCGTCGATATTCTGGATATCCCCGCCCCCGGCCCGCGTGAAGGCCAGCCGCTGTGGCGCAGTAAATGCCGCTGGCTGCTGGAAAACTACCGCCAGCGCCTGCAACCGGATGTGTTGATGATCTGCAACGCCACGCTGGAACGCGCGGAAACCGCGACAATCGCACGCGCGCTGCTTAACTGGGTGAAAGAGACGCAGTCGGGCCAGGAGTCGGCGCTGCCGGGGCTGGTCTGGGCAATCACCCCGCAGGATGCGCGCTTTACGCTGGCGCAAAATCTGGATGAAACCGTCCAGCAGCTGATTGGCAAGCCGGGCCAGCACTGGGGCACACTGCAGGCGCTGGATGCCAGCAGTTTGCAGCGTCTGCTCGAGTGGCTGGCGCAAGCCACAGCGCCCGCCCTGCGCCAGCAGCGGCTGAAAGCGCTGAGCGAACGCCAGCAGCGTGCCCTGCGCGATCTGTTGCAGGCATGGGTGGTCAGCCCGGAACAGGATGCGGATGAGCAGCGTAAACGGGCGGAGTCTGTGGTGCGTGAATTGCAGGTCCAGGCTTCACGCCACGGCGAACTGCTGGAAGGATTAATGCCGGATATGCAGCAGTTCGATACGCTCTGGAAGGTTCAGCAGCCGCGGGAAGAGAAAGTGAGCGGCCTGTTTAACGAGTCGATCGATCTGTTTGCTGAATCGGCTGAGAACGCCGAGCCGCAGGCAATGGCGAAAGATGTCGGTCAGCAGGCGCACGCGCTGTGGGTTAACCACGTGCGCCAGTGGAGCCGCAACGATGACAATGCCGTGCGCCTGGGCGTCAGCCCGGCGACGCTGCGCCAGATGGCGGAGATTGTGATTATCAGCAGCTACCGCCTGCGCCTGCCGGAAACCCTGCAACAAATCATGCAGCGCGACACCGCCTGCGCGGCGCAGCTGCATGCCGCCATCGGCAACTTTGTCGCCTGGCTCGGCTATGCCGATCTCCCGCCGGAGAACCGCCCGGCCAGCCGCGTGCAGAAAGGCAGCACCATTTTTGCTACCGCGGTGATTGAAGTGGGCGGCGAGCGGTTGACGCGTCTCGGCGATCAGCCGGTGCATGCCGCAACCCGCTATGTCTACGACTGGCTGGTCGCGCTCTACAACCGGGCGATTGAAAACATCGGCTACCGCCACCCGCTCGATGTCACCCCTGAGGCGCGCGCCGCGCTCAAAGCGCTGCTGCCTTAACCCGCAACCCGGCGAACTCCGCCGGGTTTTTTATTCGTGCTGCGCGATAAACGACCCTATCGCCTGCGCCAGCGCCGCTGGCTGCTCCCACGACATTGAGTGCCCGGCGTCGGCGATAATGCGCAGATCGATCCCCTGCTGGCGAACTTCATCGGCGTCTTTATCCGGCAGCGAGTGTGCGCCGAAAATCAGCGTCTTCGGGCGCGGCAGGTCGACAAACAGCTTCATCCAGCCGGGAGTGATGCCCTCAACCAGGCTTTTCGCTTCCCGCCACATCGCCCAGGGCGCGGTGCTCTGCAAACTGCCCGCCCACGGTGAGGTCTCCCGCGCCAGCATCGCCGCATAGCCGCAGGTAACAAAATCCCCTTCGTCCATGCTTGCCACCTCGCGGCTGAACTGTCCACCGCCGGGGTAAAAATTAGGCTCGGAAACGGCAAGACCGTTAAGACGAGATTGAATAAGTGAGGCGACCTCAATGGCGATGCTGCCGCCCATGCTGTGACCGTAGAGCCAGAAGGCCTCCAGGCCAAGATGATCGAGCACCTCCACCACCACTTTTGCTTGATCGGTGGTGCGATAGGCGTAGCTGGCGGGTCGTTCACTGTAGCCGCTGCCGGGCAGATCGATAAGTACGGCGCGTCGTCCGGCGAGTGCCGGGTCGGTAATAATGCGTGGATATTCAAACGATGATGCGCAGCCCAGGCCGTGAATAAAGACCACCGGGTCGCCTTCGCCCGGTAAGGCATGCCAGCGAACGCGGCACTGCGCATGGTGTGAATAGAGTTCGTCCATTTGCTCCCCCCTCTTGCGTGATACTGGTATTTTATACAGCATTCCAGCGCAAGATTGCGAGCGATTTCAAAAGAGTGAAATAAGAAGTGCCACCGGGAAGCTGATCGGCCATGTTGCACCGACTAATAGTGCGCTCAACAAGCGCATGGTGCGCTTCTCTTTGGTGAGAAACCAGGTGACAAGCGCGCAAATCGTCGCCATTACCCCGTAAAAAATCAGCAGTTTTGTGTAGAGATCCATCCATCTTCTCCTGTCCATAGGCCAACGTGCACTTCCCTATGCTGCTCCCTTTTTTGCCCGCATGCTGTCGGAGCGGTCACGCTTTGCTTTAGCGGTCAGGCAGAGATCAGAAAATGGAGAACAGCAGCGCCACCGGAAAGCTCATCGGCCAGGTGGAACCGACCAGAAAAGCGCTCAGCAGGCGGATGCGTTTACGATCGTGCGACAGAAACCAGGTGATAAAGGCGCAGATCAACGCCATGACACAATAGAACACCAACATTTTTTGGTATAAGGACATAACAAACATTAACCCAGAAGTAACAAAACGTGCGCAATATGCTCTTTTAATTGACCTTTATCAAGTTTAAATAGTTTCTCAAAAGAGCCTAAATGCCGCTATTTTGATCTAACGGGCTGAATCTACTGATAAACGTCCGCCGGGAGTAATCCTTGATGGGGAGGATAAACGCAGCGTCAGCGGACGTCTCTTTTCTGGTTATTGTTGGCGCTCGCGCCACGCTCTGATCATCTCCTTCGTCACCTCATTAGCGTAACAAATGGGCGCATAGCCCCCAGCTTTGCTCCAGGCGCTACGCCGTCCACATGAACTGCCGTTCCGCGCGCGATTAAACGGACAGGCGCAGGTGCCTGGATACTCAGCGATCGACTCTTCAATAATCGCCTGTTTCACCTGCGCATCGCTTAGCGCCTGCCCTTTTGCCACTCCCTGCGGTGCCATCATCACGCTGCTAACCACAATAACGCCTGCCAACCACGTCGCTATTTTCATTTTCGTATCCCGTGAAGGTATGAATCATAAAAATATTCTTATTATGCCTGGTGGATATTGATTAAAAACAACCCTCCCCATCCATGCGCATTTCCACGTCAGATTTAACTTAAGTCTGATTATTAATATCGAAAGCCAGTAATTTAGTACTGCTATATTTGGCGAGCCAGAATCTTCTCTGTTATTGTTTTTAACAGGCAAAGAAAAGGTGAAACAAGGTAAGGTTATGCAGAAATATGACGATCTGTGGCAAGCCATTGAAGTTCGGGTGCGTGAAAATAATGACATCACGCTTAACGATTGGACCACGGATAGCGTGCGGGGCCATGCTGCGAGGCAGCGCATTGCGCAAATTTTTATCCTCGAAGTCCTGCTGGCGCGTCATCGTGAAAAGTATGCCAGTAACTTTGTTCCCCTCGCCGGTGAGGAGGCGCTCTACCATTTAATTTTTAAACGCACCGGCTGGAAGCCGTTTGAAGTGAAACAGCTCTCCTTTATCGACACGCTATTTGTGCTGGCCGAGCTGTTCCGGGACGAAAACTTACCAACGGAAGTGCGTGCCGTGCTGCGCTCGCAGGGCATTAAAGATGAGGCGCTACCTACCTACGATTTTTCAGAGAAAGATTGGGCACCGCGCGAAAATGAAGTGTTTCTCCGCCGTTAAATTACGCGATAAAAAAGGGCTCAACTGAGCCCTTTTTTATTACTGTGCCGCCACGCTACATTCCATTGTTAGCGCCAGCTGTGCGCGGGCAAAATAAAACTCCTCTCCTTCACACCAGTAACTTTCAATCGGCATTGCGCCATTTGAGAGTGTTGAAGAGATAGTTGTGTCGCCGTCATCCACCGTCAAAAACTCGGCAGCACGCCCGGGAATCAGTACGACTACGATTTTACTCATTATGATTTAATTCCCCTGCCTGATTATTCAAAAAGCCAGCTATTATTACCGCTTTTTGTGACGGGGTAATGACATTATTTGTAAGTAATTTACTGCCGTCCCTGGCGACGATAAATATTAATTTTTGATTATCTGACGCTTTTAGCTTCAGACAACAATACTGTGCCGGCCGTGCCCGAATCGCTGCGAAAACTTACTTCGCTTTATGCGCCATCGCATAGGCTTCTGGCAGGTTCAGACGTTGCCAGAAGTTCTGTTCGGCGGTTTCGCCAGACAGCGGATAACCACCCGGCAGAGCCGTTTTCACCATCAGATCACGCCGTGCGGACGCCGACAGATTCGGTAACGCTGCCTCCAGCAGTACTTCCGCCCCTTCCGGTACTTTCATCGGCTGCACGTTGCCTTTTTGCTGCGGAAGGTCGTAGGTCATGGTGAAGCGGTAAAACTCTCTCATCGCCGGGTCACGATAGGGATCGTCTTTGCCAGCCGTTCTTGCGCACTCTGCAAGGGAGGTGCCGCACTCTTTTTCCAGTGCCGTACGCAGTTGATCGCGCGCTTCGTTAAACAACTTACGATAAGCCGGATCATTGAGGTAATGCGCCACATTACGCTGGGCCACCATTCTTGAACCCATCACATCCAGCGGATAGTGCACGCCCAGCACGATGCGTGAATAGCCATAGCGCGCACCGCGCTCTACCAGCGAGTCAAAGCGTTCCGGGATCATTTCCGCCATCAGCAGAGAATCGGTGTAACCGGTATTGGTATGGCCGCTCGGAAAGGAGCCGCCGTCGGCCGAGTATGGTTTGTTATCTTTCACAACCACATCATCCGGGACCTGGTGAATGGTATTACCCTGAATCAGAAACGGACGTTTATAGTCAAAGTGCTTCTTAGCCGCGCCGGTGCTGACTTCGCTGGTTTTGATCAGCGCCGCGGCTTTGCTTAATTCGCCTTTATCATAGGCGGCGATAAACGCTTTACCCAGACGAGGGCCGAGCGCGTCAGAGAGAAAATAGAGGTAGCTGATACCTTCTGCATCCGCCAGCGCCTGATGACGCAGCCCCTGGGTGGCATCGAGGTTAATGGTCTCAACGGTTTTCAGGTTCTGGTCCAGCACCGGTGCAGGAAGCTTGCTGAACGCGGAGAGCAGTTCAATGCCCGCTTTTTGGTTGTCTTTCACTTTGAAGTCATAGCCGCTGGCTTTCAGCCAGGCGGTATCGGCCTGTTTTGCGCTTTGCGCCGCTTTCTCCAGGTGTCCGCGCTCCACTGTTGCACCATCGCCTTTCAGCGCGTCACGCAGCGCGGAGAGAGACTGGCTTTCCAGTCCATCAAATGCCTGGCTTACCGAAGCTGGCGTAGTGGTATTTGCGATGTCGCGTGCAGCAGTCAAAGGGACATCTTTCGCCATCGCCTGATGAGCAAGCAGCAGGGAAGCGGTTAACAGCGTCATACGGGCTTTCATTTTTTATCCTTTTATTCAAACAATAACCTTGCCTGCGCATGACGCTAGTCCTGTAAATTGACGCTTTTGTGACACGGAGATACTTTGAAACGTTTTATGGGAGCCTGAAACAAGCGCATCGGCTACGGCATTTTCATGCCCGATTTTTTGTCTAACCCGGCCGCAGGGTCCCTGTTCACACCTTTCCCTGTCCCAACAGTAACTTTGGCTTCACTGCCTCACCCGTGCCCAAAAGAAAGTGGCTGCAACACAATAATCCTGCATTACAGCCACTTAAACCTTACTCAGTGTTTGATCATCACATGCCGTACTACTGTGTAATCCTCCAGACCGTAAACCGACATATCTTTGCCGTAGCCGGAGTGTTTTTGCCCGCCGTGCGGCATTTCGCTGACCAGCATAAAGTGGGTATTGACCCAGGTGCAGCCATACTGCAACCGCGCGCTGATGCGGTGCGCGCGTCCGACATCTTTGGTCCATACCGATGAGGCGAGGCCGTAGTTGGAATCGTTGGCCCAGCCGAGCACCTGCGCTTCGTCATCAAACTGCGTAACGCTGACCACCGGGCCAAACACTTCGCGCTGCACGATGGCATCTTCCTGCTTTGCGCCCGCCAGCAGGGTTGGCTGATAGTAATAACCCGCGCCCGGCTGCTTGTTGCCGCCGGTTACCACCTTGATATGCCCGAGCGCCTTCGCCTCATCGACGGCGTGCGCCACGCGCTCAAGATGTGCCTGCGAGCTGAGCGGCCCAAGTTCGGTGGACTCATCGTTCGGCTCGCCCATCTTCAGGCTCGCCACCGCTGCGCCCAGCTTCTCAACCAGCGCATCATAAATGCCCTTTTGCGCATAGATGCGGCAAGCAGCGGTGCAATCCTGCCCGGCATTATAGAAGCCAAAGGTGCGCACCCCTTCGACCACCGCGTCGAGATCGGCATCATCAAACACAATCACCGGTGCTTTGCCGCCGAGCTCCATATGGGTGCGCTTAATAGAGGAAGCGGTATGAGAAATGATGTGCTCACCGGTGGCAATCGAACCGGTCAGCGAGACCATGCGCACCTTGTGATGGCCGGTTAAGCGATCGCCGACGCTCTGCCCGCGGCCAAACAGCACATTCAGCACGCCCGCCGGGAAGATGCCTTGCGCTAACTCCGCCAGCTTTAACAGGGTCAGCGGTGTAATTTCGGAGGGTTTGATCACCACGCAGTTTCCCGCTGCCAGCGCCGGGGCGAGTTTCCATGCCGCCATCATCAGCGGATAGTTCCACGGTGCAATAGAGGCCACCACGCCTAATGGATCGCGGCGAATCATTGAGGTGTGCCCCTCCAGATACTCGCCAGCCGCCAGCCCGTTCAGGCAACGCGCGGCACCGGCGAAGAAGCGAAAAACATCCACCACCGCCGGAAGTTCATCATTTAATACGCAGTGCAGCGGCTTGCCGCAGTTGAGCGACTCGAGGCGCGCGAACATCTCGGCGTTATCCTCAATCACCTGCGCCAGTTGCAGCAGCGCGTCGGCGCGCGCTTTCGGCGTAGTCTGCCCCCACTCGATAAATGCCCGGTCTGCCGCCTCGACGGCCGCGTCGACCTGCGCGTGTGACGCTTCGGCGATCGACAGCAGCACCTCGCCGGTGGCGGGATTGTAGACCGCCTGCTCTTCACCTTCGCCGTTAACCAGTTCGCCATTAATAAACAGTTGATGTTGCATCGCGTTCCCTCTGCCCGGTCAATAAGTCTGTTTACGGATTAGCCGCAAGGCCCCCACTCTATTAAAAATAGACGGCGTGCAGAGAGAACGGGTGGGCAGCCAGTGCCGATCTGTGTTGCTATTCACATTTCCTATGAATAGCCATCAGCGCAGCGGCAAAAGGCTATTGCATCATCTGGCGGATCAGCTCGCCGAGGCGCATCGCCGCCCGCTCCTCTTTCTCGCCCCACGCCCAGGCGCAGTTAAAGCGAAAGAAGGAGATCCAGTTATCGGAGGTAGAAAACATCTTACCCGGCGCGATGCTGATGTGGTGCGCCAGCGCCTGCTGGCTGAGCACGCCCGCATCCAGGCCGTTCGGCAACTCCAGCCATAAAAAGTAGCCGCTCTCGTTACGGTAGATTTTCACCTCCGGCGGCAGATGGCGCAGCAGCGCCTGCCAGGCGAGATGCTTGCGCTCCGCCAGCTGGCGGCGTAAGCGGCGCAGGTGCGCGTCGTAATGATGAGTGGAGAGATAATCAACCAGCGCCAGCTGTAGCGGCGAACTGGTGGATAACGTGCTCATTAATTGCAGCTGCTGAATGCGCCGCGCGTGACGCCCGGCCGCTACCCAGCCGACGCGAAACCCGGCGACAAGGCATTTTGAAAAAGAGGAACAGTGCAGGGTCATCTCCTGCTTATCCCAGGCTTTGGCGGGCAGCGGCTGTTCGCGGCCATAATAGAGTTCGCTGTAGACATCATCTTCAATCAGCGTGACGTTGTGCGCGGTCAGCAACTCAACCAGCCGCGCCTTTTTCTCCGGGCTGAGGGTGAAGCCGAGCGGGTTCTGGCTGTTGGTCATCAGCCAGCAGGCTTTTACCGGGTACTCGGTCAGCGCCTGCTCAAGGGCGTCGAGATCGATGCCGGCTTTCACATCCGTCGGTACCGAGAGCGCTTTCAGTTTCAGCCGCTCCAGCGCCTGTAACGCGCCATAAAAACAGGGGCTTTCAATGATCACCCAGTCGCCCGGCTCGGTGACGGCCTGCAAACTGAGGTTCAGCGCTTCGAGGGCACCGGCGGTAATAACAATTTCATCCGGCGAGATATTTATCCCCTGGCGGGCGTAACGCCGGGCGATAGCATGGCGTAACTGGCTGTTGCCCGGCGGCAGGTTCTCAATCACGCTCATCGCTCCCGCACTCTTGCTTACCTTCGCCAGCGAGCGGTTAAGCTGCGGCATCGGGAAGAGCTTCGGATCGGGGAACGCAGAGCCAAACGGCAGCACCGAGGCATCGCAGCTCGCCTGCAACACATCGAATATGTAGGTGTTGATATCAACCGCTTCGTCGCGCATTACCTGCGGCGCAGGCGCGCGCGTCAACCCTGGCGCGGGAGCGACAAAATAGCCCGACTGCGGGCGCGCAATCACCCGCCCCTGGCTCTCGAGCAGCTGATACGCATGCCCGACGGTCATAAAACTCAGCCCGCTGCTCGCCACCTGTTCGCGCAGCGACGGCAGCTTTTCACCCGGCCGCCAGACGCCAAGTTCAATTTGTTCAACGATTTGCTGCGCCAGGCGCTGATATTTTTTCATGGTTGTTCACGTGACCGAAGAGTACGTCATGATGGCACGCTAATGGCGATCTCGCTATATCAGTTTAGAAAAAGTGCGCAAAGCGTTGAGCTGTTATAGACAGTTACAACCATGACCTTCTGGTGAATATTTCCCGTTTCGCCTGGACTATCCCGCATCCTGCCGTACCCTTGTAAGGGACTGTTATATGTAAATTGCTGTCAACTGTTTCTGCAAGTCGGCGGGCGTAGTCATTAACATTGACGCCACACCATTGATTCTGAGGATGTGCATGTTTGGTTTAGATGCGTTTTACCTGGCGAGGATACAGTTCGCCTTCACCGTTTCGTTCCACATCATCTTTCCGGCGATAACCATTGGCCTGGCCAGTTATCTCGCGGTGCTGGAAGGTCTGTGGCTGAAAACCCGGAACCCGGACTGGAAAACCCTTTACCACTTCTGGTCGAAGATTTTTGCCGTTAACTTCGGCATGGGGGTGGTTTCCGGTCTGGTGATGGCCTATCAGTTCGGCACCAACTGGAGCGGATTTTCGCAATTTGCGGGCAGCATTACCGGCCCGCTGCTCACCTATGAGGTGTTAACCGCCTTCTTCCTCGAAGCAGGCTTCCTTGGCGTGATGCTGTTTGGCTGGAATAAAGTCGGCCCCGGGCTGCACTTTTTCTCCACCTGTATGGTGGCGCTTGGCACGCTGATGTCGACCTTCTGGATCCTCGCGTCCAACAGCTGGATGCATACCCCGCAGGGCTTTGCCATTGAGAATGGCCAGGTGATTCCGGTGGACTGGTTTAAGGTTGTCTTCAACCCCTCCTTCCCTTATCGCCTGTTCCATATGTCGATTGCCGCCTTCCTGAGTAGCGCGCTGTTTGTCGGTGCTTCTGCGGCCTGGCATCTGCTGCGCGGCAACAATACGCCGGCGATCCGCAAAATGTTCTCCATGGCGATGTGGATGGCGCTGGTTGTGGCACCCATTCAGGCGATGGTCGGCGATATGCACGGGCTGAATACGCTTGAGCATCAGCCAGCGAAGATTGCCGCCATTGAGGGCCACTGGGAGAACCCGCCGGGTGAAGCGACGCCGCTGCTGCTATTTGGTCTGCCGGATATGGAGCAGGAGCGCACCCGCTACGCGGTAGAGATCCCGGCGCTCGGCAGCCTGATCCTGACTCACAGCCTCGATAAGCAGGTCCCGGCGCTGAAGGAGTTTCCCAAAGATGAGCGCCCCTACTCGCCGATCGTCTTCTGGTCATTCCGTATCATGGTGGCGCTGGGCATGCTGATGATTGGTCTTGGCGTAATGGCGCTGTGGCTGCGTTATCGCAAGCGGCTGTATGAGTCGCGGCCTTTCCTGCACTTTGCCCTCTGGATGGGGCCTGCAGGGTTGATCGCTATTCTCGCCGGGTGGGTGACCACTGAGGTGGGTCGCCAGCCGTGGGTGGTTTACGGTCTGCTGCGCACCGCCGATGCGGTTTCCGGTCACGGCGATTTGCAGATGAGCCTCAGCCTGCTGGCCTTCTTTATCGTCTACTGCTCGGTGTTTGGCGTCGGCTATCTCTATATGGTGCGTTTGATCACCAAAGGGCCGCAGCCGCACGATGAAAACACCACGCAGGGCACTCCGGCACGTCCGCTTTCAGCGGCAGGTGAACGTCTTCCGGCTGATGAGGATAAATAATGGGTATCGATCTTCCGTTAATTTGGTTTGTCATTATCGTCTTCGCGACCCTGATGTATATCGTGATGGATGGTTTTGACCTGGGCATCGGCATCCTCTTCCCGGTGACGCGCGACGGCCACGATCGCGATGTGATGGTCAACAGCGTCGCGCCAGTGTGGGATGGGAACGAAACCTGGCTAGTGCTGGGTGGTGCGGGGCTGTTTGGCGCTTTTCCGCTGGCCTATGCGGTTATCACCGACGCGCTGACTATTCCGCTGACGCTGATGCTGATTGGCCTGATCTTCCGCGGCGTCGCCTTTGAGTTCCGCTTTAAAGCGACTGAAGCGCACCGTCCCTTCTGGGATAAAGCCTTCTTGTCCGGCTCGCTGCTGGCGACCTTCTCGCAGGGCGTAGTGGTTGGCGCGTTTATTAATGGCTTTAAAGTGACCGGCCGCACCTTTAGCGGCGGCGCGCTGGACTGGCTGACGCCGTTTAACCTTTTCTGCGGCCTTGGCCTGGTGATTGCGTATGCATTGCTGGGAGCAAGCTGGCTGGTGATGAAGAGCGGCGAACCGTTGCAGGGCAAAATGCGCGCGGCGGCGAAAAAACTGCTGCTGGCGTTACTGGTGGTGATGGGCGTGATTAGCCTGTGGACGCCGCTCTCCCACGGCGCGATTGCCGATCGCTGGTTCAGCATGCCGAACCTGCTCTTCTTCTCGCCGGTGCCGCTGCTGGTGATTGCGCTCAGCATCTGGCTCTGGCGCTGCCTCGGCAATGAAGAGGTGCACAGACGCCCGTTCCTGCTGACGCTGGGGTTAATTTTCCTCGGCTTTAGCGGCCTTGGGATCAGTATCTGGCCCAACATTATCCCGCCGGATATCAGCTTCTGGCAGGCGGCGGCACCGCCGCAGAGCCAGGGCTTTATGCTGGTTGGCGCGCTGTTGATCATCCCCATCATTCTGGTTTACACCTTCTGGAGCTACTACGTGTTCCGCGGCAAAATCCAGCATGGCGAGGGGTATCACTGATGAAACAACCGCTATGGAAACGGCTGATGTGGCTGGTCGTCATCTGGGGCGGAAGCGTACTGGCGCTGGCTGCCGTCAGCATGGTGTTCCGGCTGTTGATGTCAGCCGCCGGGTTTAAATCCCATTAAGTGCAAAGGCCGGAAACACGTTAATGTTTCCGGCCTTTTTTATCGCTTTTTTGCCGGATGGCGGCTCCGCCTTATCCGGCCTACGCGGTTCGAGCGGTATTGTAGGCCGGATAAGCGCAAGCGCCATCCGGCAAAGTGTTTCCGGCCTTTTTTTGGTTTTTCTGCCGGATGACGGCTCCGCCTTATCCGGCCTACGCGGTCCGAGCGATGTTGTAGGCCGGATAAGCGCAAGCGCCATCCGGCAAATCATCCCTACTTGTGCATCACCACACTGCTTTCCACCGGAATACGCGGCATGCGCAGCGTCGCGGCGATATTCGAGGTGTCGGCGTAACCAAACGAGATACCAAACAACAGGCGGTACTCATCTGATACCCCCAACGCTTCACGCACCAGATCGGCATGAAAACCGAGCAGCGTCTGCGGAATACCGGCAAAGCCGCGGGCGGCTAAGGAGAGCAAAAAGGTCTGCCCGTACATGCCCATATCCGACGCCACGCGAACGTTATCGCCAAAGGTCGGCATAAACAGAAACGCCGCGTGAGGCGCATCGAAAAAGCGATAGTTGCGCAGGTAGTATTCACGGCGCTTCTCTTTATCATCCCGCGCAATGCCCAGCGCTTCGTAATAGAGCTTCGCCTGCTGCTGGCTGCGGTCAAAATAGTCGCCGTGGAAATCCTCATAGGCGAAGGTGAAGTCCGGCGTCTGTTTGCCGGCAATATCGTTCTCGATCATCAACTGCGCAAGGCGATCTTTGGTTTCACCGGAGACAACGTGCACATGCCAGGGCTGGGTGTTGCAGTTGGAGGGCGCATATTGCGCGTCCTGCAGAACGGCGTGGATCTGCTCATCCGTCAACGGCGTGGGCAAAAAGGCGCGTACCGAGGTGCGCTGGCGGACGGTTTCATCGAAAGCTAAAACAGGCGTACTCATAAATAGTCTCCGTGCTGAATGTCGCCGTATCTTAGCGATGAACTCCGTGC
Organism: Kosakonia sp. CCTCC M2018092; assembly: GCF_003864115.1. Taxonomy (NCBI): domain Bacteria; kingdom Pseudomonadati; phylum Pseudomonadota; class Gammaproteobacteria; order Enterobacterales; family Enterobacteriaceae; genus Kosakonia; species Kosakonia sp. CCTCC M2018092. The sequence continues at coordinate 2,378,587 of NZ_CP034225.1, read as the reverse complement.
GTAAAAACAGTACAATGCGCCATGGACCTTTGCGGATTACGCACAGATGAAAAACCTCAGCCAGATTAGCGCCCGATCGATGCACCTCTTTCTTGCCATCGTGCGCGAAGGCAATCTCTCGGAAGTCGCCCGCAACGAGGGGCTTGCCGCCTCGTCCTTATCGCGCGTGGTGCAGCAACTTGAGCAGGCGCTGGAAACCCAGTTGCTCTACCGCAACACCCGCGCGGTGATCGCCACCGATGCCGGGCATATTTATGCCCGGACCTTCCGCGCGATGTTGCAGCAGTTAAGCGATGCGCAGACGCAGGTCGGCGAGCGGCGCGGCGAACCGGGCGGCCGTATCCGCATCAATGCGCCCATCTCCTTTGGCCTGAACCATATCGGGCCACGCATCAGCGAACTGAGCGAGCGCTACGCCGCCTTGCAGATTGAACTCAATCTTAACGATGACTATATCGATCCCTTTGCCGATGGCACCGATCTGCTGGTGCGTATCGCCTCGCTGAAAAACTCGGAGCTGCACGGGCGGCTGATTGCAAAACAGACCTGCCACCTGGTAGCGACGCCCAACTATATCCGCCGCTACGGCGCGCCCGCCTCGCCCGAAGATCTGCTGACGCACCGCCTGCTGGCCTATCGCGGGAGAACCGGGTTGCAGCGCTGGCGCTTTCAGCGCGGCGAGCAGGATTTCGCCTTCTCGCCGCAGGCGAAAATTCTCTCGGATAATGCGGAGCTGCTGTTGCAGGCGGCGCGCAACGACGCGGGGATGCTGCTTTTTCCGGACTGGCAGGTGGGCGAGTTGCTTAATCGCGGCGAGCTGGTTGCCCTGCTGCCGGAGTACACCGCCTCCTATTCGCCGGGCGAGCAGTCGCTGTGGATGCTCTACCCGGGCGGAAAATACCCGTCACTGAATACGCGCACGGTGATCGACTTTCTGCTGGCGAGTTTCGGATCGCCGCCCTACTGGCGCTACAACTCAGCGCCATAAACAAAACAGGGTGGCATTGTGCCACCCTGTTTGTTATCTGTTTTTCGGTAGGGTTTTCAGCAGATCATCGGGGCTGATTGAGGCCACTACGCTGCCCGGCAGCGGCATCTTGAGGATGTGATTTTTCATCTTGCCGATCACGTGCATTTCACACGGGCGGCAATCAAAGCGCAGGGTTAACACCTCATCGCCGTGTACCAGCTGCATCGGCGTCGCGCGCCAGCTTTTGATATTGCCCTTCGCCTGTTTCGGGCAGAGGTTAAAGGCAAAGCGCAGGCAGTGTTTGGTGATCATCACCGGCACTTCGCCCTTCTCTTCGTGGGCTTCATACGCCGCGTCAATCAGCTGTACGCCATAGCGGTGATAGAATTCACGCGCTTTATGGTTGTAGACGTTGGCGAGGAACGAGAGATGGGTTTCCGGGTAGACCGGCGCAGGCGTCGCCACCGCTTTACGGCTGCCACGCTGATAGCTCGCCAGACGCGCCTCTTCCAGCATCTCCACCGTTTCGCGTCGCAGCTGGTTGAGCAGACTGTTGGGTACAAACAGCGCCCCCGGCAGGTTGATGTCGACCTTCTGCGCGTAGTAACGGGTTTGCCCCAGCTTCGCCAGGCCATCTTTCAGGTTATCGAGCGCTTTTTCCGCGTTATTAGCTTCGTCAAACTGACCATCCAGCGTATGAGTCACGCTGACGCCATCTTCGCTGGTCAGCGTCAGCACCAGCTGCTCCTGCCAGCCGCCCAGCTCAATATCAACGCCGATGCGCCGCTCGCTGGAGGTTTTCAGCAGCGCCTGCTGCCAGTTGTGATCGAGGTTACGGTTGAGCGCATGATGCGGGCGCAGGGTTTTCAGCGCATCCGGCATCTCGTTCGGGAAGACGCGGTAACGGTTTTCGGCGGTTTTCTCCGCGACGTTAACGCGGAAACCAACCACTTCGCGCTTCACCAGCACGTTCAGCCCGTCGCCGTTGGCCAGCGGTTCGGTCACTTCCACGTCGAGATGATCCTTGCCCACTTTCAGCACTTCGCCTACCGGCAGGCCGACAAACTTCGGTGAGTCAAACGCGCCGATATCGATTTTGCGCGCGTTAACAAAGTAATCGGTGCTGCCGCGATGGAAGGTTTTATCCGTCGAAGGAATAAAGAAGTGCTCGGTGCGCCCGGCGGAGGCGCGCGCCAGCTCCGGGCGATCGTCGATAATCGCGTCGAGCATCTGGCGATAGTGAGCGGTGATGTTTTTCACATAGCTCATATCTTTGTAACGCCCCTCAATTTTGAAGGAGCGCACACCCGCGTCGATCAGCGCCGCCAGGTTAGCGGTCTGATCGTTATCTTTCATCGACAGCAGATGCTTTTCATAGGCCACCACGCGGCCCTGATCGTCTTTCAGGGTGTAAGGCAGACGGCAGGCCTGCGAGCAGTCGCCGCGGTTGGCGCTGCGCCCGGTTTGTGCATGAGAAATGTTGCACTGCCCTGAGTAGGCCACGCAGAGCGCACCGTGAATAAAGAACTCAATGGTCGCGTCCGTCGCCTGGTGGATGGCGCGGATCTGCTCAAGGTTCAGCTCGCGGGCCAGCACAATCTGGCTGAAGCCGACGTCGGAGAGGAATTTGGCTTTTTCAACGCTGCGGATATCGCACTGGGTGCTGGCATGCAGCTCAATCGGCGGAATATCCATCTCCAGCACGCCCATATCCTGCACAATTAGCGCATCAACACCGGCCTGGTAGAGATCGCCGATCAGTTTCTGCGCCGGTTCCAGTTCATCATCATGAAGAATGGTGTTGAGGGTGATAAACACCTTCGCGCCATAGCGGTGGGCGAACGGCACCAGTTCGGCAATATCGCGCAGGCTGTTGCCGGCGTTATGGCGGGCGCCGAAGCCGGGGCCGCCAATATAGACTGCGTCCGCGCCGTGAAGGATCGCTTCACGGGCGATGGCGGTGTCGCGAGCCGGGCTGAGCAGTTCAAGATGATGAGGGTGCAGGCGCATACAATCGTCGTTATCCATTATGTGCAAAATGGCGGCTATTGTAGTCAGAACCGGGGCGTTACACCACCTGTCACGCCGGGAATTTGCGCCAGGCGACAATGCTATGCCGAAATCGCTATTTCCCCCGGCGTCGCTGGCGCGATAGTGTGGTGACAGGAACAGAAATCGTCACGTTGTGGATGTTATGGGGTATTAATCGTCGTCGTTTTTTGCCGCGGGTTCGCTCGCGGCTTTTTCTTTTGGATAGTGGATTAATGAGTGGAAATGCACGGTTTGCGCGGTGCTGTTGCGATAGGCATGCGCCCGATCCGCCGCGAAACGCACGCCGCTCCCCGCCTCCAGCGTCTGCCACTCGCCGTTAAGCTGCATATCCAGCACCCCATTGATGACCACCACATGTTCAATCACCCCTTTTTCGTGAGGCGTTGATTCACTCAGCGCGCCCGGCGCAAGGGTGATGGAGAAGAGATCAAAATGGAGCTGTTCATCCCACGGGAAAAGCGGCGTGATCACCATCGCCTGCCTGTCGGGATCGTAGGCCTGCGGCGTGTCGCTCTGCGGCGGCGCAATAAAGGTTGAGAACGGCACATTTAAGCCGGTGGCGATTTTCCACAGCGTCGCGACAGTCGGGCTCGACTCGTTACGTTCGATCTGCCCGAGCATCGCTTTTGATACGCCGGTCTCTTCTGCGAGTTTTGAAAGGCTCCAGCCCCGCGCCTGACGCAGCATTTTCAGGGTTTTTGCCAGATAATCCGCGATATTCATACCGCCTCCGGGAAATTAAAACGCAGCGAGTATAGCGCAGCGTTTCTATTTTAGAGAGCGAAACTAAAGCGAGTGCAACTGCTCATAACGTTTGCGGTATTCGCGCGGGCCGACATGGTATTGCTGATGAAATAGACGCGAAAAATAGAGCGCATCGTCATAGCCCACCACCTGGGCGATTTGCGAAATAGTCAGCTGCGTATGTTGTAATAACATCGCCGCCCGGCTCATACGCTGCTTTTCCCGCCAGCCCCAAATCGTCATGCCAATTTCCTGGCGAAAAAGATGCGCCAGCCTTGACGTTGAAAGATAGGCTTTCGCCGCCAGCTCGCTAATCGTCAGTTTAGCCGCCAGGTTCTCATCCAGATATTGGCAAATAGCGTTAATGCGCGGGTCGACCGAGGCGCGATTACTCGCCGGCTGCTGTTTGAAACAGTAAAGCAGCGCTTTTTCCAGACTATTCATGGCGAGGATCTTATCCACGCGGTCTGGTGAGGAGTTAAGCCGAATCACCTCTTTCACCGCTGTTTTTAACTGCTCGACAAAAACCAAATCGGCACTTTGCGTCAGGCCAATCTGATGCCAGTTACGATCCCATTTCAGCCAGTCAATCCAGTAAGGTCGTGGAATAAAATAGATCCACAAATGATCCCAGTAAGCGCTTTGCGCTTCACGCCCATAGTGATGCGGGCAACCGGGAGGGAAAAGCAAAATATCGTTTTCCCGGCAGATAAACGTCTCGTTATTACGGTGAATTACCCCTGCGCCACGCAGGGTAATATTTAAAATATAGCCTTTCATTCCCTGCTGGCGGTTAATAAAAAAGTCCAGCTTATTGCCTTTGACGATAGGCGTATAACCCGCCACCAGATAGGCATTAAAGGTAAAACTACGCATTAAAGGCGAGTAGATCAGCAATTCATCATCGACGTCATTCATGGGAAGAGTTTGCGGCCACATTATTGAGCGTCCTTACGCTAGCACAGGCAAAGAGGAAAAGCCGCAGCCGCCTGCGGCGAGTCATTTATTTGGCGAATACACCACGCGAGAGATCCGCCGCCACGCGGTCATAAAAACCATCCAGTTTATAAAACCAGATCAACACCATATTCAGCATAGCGAGGATAAACGGGAAGAAAATAAACAAGAACTCAATCATATCAAGCACATGTTTTGACTGTTGGGCGTTGCCGCCGCTGACAAAACCGGCCGCGCCAAGGATCCAGCCCACGCTCGCGCTGCCCAGCCCCATGCCGAGCGTCTGGCCTAACGTTCCGGCGCTGAATAAGATCCCCTCAATGCGCAGCCCGGTTTTCCACTCGCCGTAATCAATGGTGTCAGCAAGAAAGGCGAACATCGTGGCACCAATGCCGCAAAAACCGATACTGCGCACCACGGTGGCAAGAATGACAAACAGCGAGCTGGTTTTATCAATTAACGGCAGTAAATAGGCAATGCTGCAAATGGTCAGCCCGAGCAGCGCTAAATTGCGTTTACCCAGCCGCTTGATGAGATAAGGAATAACCAATAGCGTGATCAGCCCCGGCAGGTATTGCGCCACGCTAATCCACGACATCATTGAGACATCCTGCAAAATATAGCGCGAGTAGTAGACGCTGGTGGTCGAGAGCGCCGTTAAGCTGGTAAAGGTGATCAGCAGATAAAAGAAGATCATCAGCCAGTAGCGGTTTTTCAGCATCGAGGCGGCGACCACCCCCGCACGGATATTGTTGCGATTCTCCTTATTGACCGGTTTGATGCGCTCCCGTGTCCAGGCGGCGGTTAATAACAGGCACAAAGCCGTAAAGAATCCAAAAATAGCGAACACAATTACCCATGAGGTGTGGCTATTTCCGAAGGCGGCGACCAGCGGCAGCGTAAATGCGCCTACCGTCAGCGAACCGCAGGTTGATAAGCCTTTGCGGAAGACGCTCAAAATACCGCGCTGATAGGTATCGCGGGTTATCAACGCCAGCAGCGAGCCATAGGCAATATTGTTGGCGGTGAAAAAGATGTTCGCCAGTAAATAGGTGACGCAAACATAGATAATCTTGCCGCTATCGCTGATGCCCGGCACCGTCGCCATTAAAAATGCTGACAATCCAAACGGTACGGCGGTCCATAATACCCACGGCCGTGCTTTACCCAGCCGGGTATCGGTTTTATCGATGCGGATCCCGACAAAGACACAAATAACGCCATCGATAACGCGGGCGAAAAACATCAGTGAACCGACCAGCACCGCTGAAATACCGACGACATCGGTATAAAAATAGGCCAGGAATGTCACCATCAGCGTATAGGTTAAATTCGTACCGTAATCGCCCAGGCCAAAGGCGAAACGCTCGCGAAAACCGGGCGTGCTGGTTTCGCTTTGCTGCTCTTCAATCGTTAATGCACTCATTTTGTACTCTCCACGAGAATAATTTGCACATCCCAATCCTTGAGCGTTATTACCTCATTCTGCCTGAGGTTTTTACCGCTAAACATCTCTCGCCCGGCAGGCTTAGTAAACGTGACGGTTTGCGGCTCACTACTGTAGTTGAAGTAGTAGAGGAGGCTATTTTCATCTTTATCGAAGCCACGCCTGATAATTACCGGGAAGGTTTCCGTCGGCATTGTGTCGTGCTGGTAAAGCGTGTCGCGCAGAACATGGCGATAAACTTTTGCCAGTGCTGCGGGAGTGATATGGCAGCCAATATAGGTGGCGGTTCCCTGCCCGTACCGGTTGTGCGTGATTGCCGCATAGTGTTGCCAGTAAGGATGGTCGTAACGCGCCAGCACCTCGGTGTTTTCATCAGGAGTGATTAACTCCATCCAGTCGCTGATTTGCGCCTCGTCGGCAGAAAGATCGAGGCTTTCTGAATGCAATAACGTGCGGTCAGGATCAACAAAGAGCTGATAGTGAGCGCCGACGGCTTCGCTGATAATTCCCGGCTGTACGCAGGTGCGCACTTTCATATGCTCGTCGGCAAAGGCGGATTTAAAGGAGAAAATGGCATGACCGCCCTGTTCAATATAACGATTAATCTGCTGTAAGCGCTCGTCGCTAACGCTGTAGAGCAGCGGGAAGATCAGCATTTCATAACGGAACAAACGCGCATCGTCGACGGCGATAATATCCACTTCGATATTCATCTTATAGAGCGTGTCGTAATAGTCGCGGAACAGGTCGTTATATTGGTGCAGCGCATCGCGGCTAAACTGATGGCCGTGGTATGGGTGCCAGTCGATAGCGGTTAAACATTCGTTACTGATTACCAGCGCCACCCGGCTGCGGCGTGAGAAGCGCGTTACGGTTGCCGCGTGCTGGTTGAACTCCGCGCCGATCGTACAGGCCTCGTGATAGACCGGGTTGGGTTGCAGATCGTGGCTGAGCAACCCCTTCCAGTAGGTTTCGTAGGAGTTGTGAATGGAGTGCCAGTGCCAGTAACCCAGCAACCTTGCGCCGCTGGCAACATGACTCCAGGCTTGCAGGCGCAGCTGCCCCGGGAAAGGGGTCCACTCTTTAAAGGCCTGCGCCTGGGTTTCCAGCACAAAATAGGGCTGGTCTTTTGTCACCCTCGCAAGATCGCCGGTAAAGGCAATTTCCGCACCGGTGAGTTGAAACTGGCTCGGGTGATAGACATCCACGCCGGTAATATCCAGCACGCTGGCGGTTTTAAAATGGTCGACCTCGGCGCGAATACCATACGACCAGTTGCGCCAGTCAAAATCAAAGTTGTGGGTAATAAACTGCGCATCGCTTTTATAGCCTTTCACAATCTCAGCCTGCCAGCCGAGAAAACGCGTCACCAGCGAGCGCTGAAATTGTTTAAAGGCGCAGCCGAGGCTGGCATTAATCGTCCCTTCAATCGGCGGAAAATCTTCCCAGGCATCAATGCGGTTACTCCAGTAATCCAGCCCAAAGGCGTGATTCATGGCCTCAGTACTATTTTTGAACTCTTTTTTGAGGTATTTCACAAACTCGATTTGCGCCCCGGCTGAGCAGGTGTCGTAATATTTCGTTTCGTTGTCGATTTGAAAGCCAATGACTGCCGGATGGTTCGCCGTTGCCGCTAATAACGCGCGAATAATGCGCTCGGCGTACCATAAAAAAGCGGGATGGGTAATATCCATCTTTTGCCGGTGACCGTAGACATTTTTCCCACTACTGGTGGTGGCCATCACATCCGGATATTTTTTTGCCAGCCACGCCGGTAAGGCATAGGTCGGCGTGCCGATAATCACGGCGATACCGTTTTTATGCATTTCATCCAGTACCGTCAGCACGGAACTGAAATCAAACTCCCCTTCCTGTGGCTCAAAGGTGCTCCAGGTGCTCTCGGCGATACGCACATAATTAATACCCGCCTCTTTCATCAATTTAATATCTTCGTGCAGGCGTTCCATCGGCAAATATTCGCGGTAATAGGCGGCACCAAACAGTAATTTATCCATCAGCTTCTCCTCATTGTTACCGGAAACATAACGCAGAAAATTCCGGGCCGGATGAAATTAGCTGCTAGCAACATTGAGAAATCTGCTATCGCCATCAGGAGCAGAGATGGCTCACATTTTTACCTCTGGCGCATAGACAAAACCCTGTCCGCCATCTTGTGCGCTATAGCGCACGATGCTACCTTGTGCGGATGTTATAACGCACAAGGCATCCACATGCGCCCGGCCACACTTTCACTCTCCTCCTCTCTTCCCTTTAACACTGTACTGGCGGGATTTGTCGCCGTGCTGGTCGGTTATGCCAGCTCGGCAGCCATTATCTGGCAGGCGGCCTCCGCTGCCGGGGCAACGCCTGAGCAGATCGCTGGCTGGATGACCGCCCTCGGTGTGGCGATGGGTATTAGTACGCTGGTGCTGAGCGTCTGGTATCGGATGCCGGTATTAACCGCCTGGTCGACGCCGGGCGCAGCGCTGCTGGCGACCAGTTTGCAGGGCGTTTCACTTAATGAGGCGGTCGGTATCTTTATCTTCGCCAATGGGCTGATTGTGCTGTGCGGCGTGACTGGCCTGTTTGCCCGCCTGATGAAGATTATTCCGCCGACGCTTGCCGCCGCGATGCTGGCGGGGATCCTGCTGCGTTTTGGTTTGCAGGCGTTTTCGCACCTTCAGGGGGATATTGTGCTCGGCGGCTCGATGCTGCTGGCATGGCTTATCGCCAAAGCCCTTGCGCCGCGCTACGCGATTGTCGCCACGCTGCTGATTGGCGCGCTGGTCGCCTGGCTGAGCGGGAACGTGACGCCGCAAGCTATTAGCCTCGCCCCCGTTGCGCCGCAGTTTACCGCACCTGTCTTTCACTGGACGTCGCTGGTCAGCATTGGCCTGCCCTTTTTTCTGGTTACCATGGCGTCGCAGAATGCGCCCGGTTTCGCCACCATGCAGGCAGCAGGTTTCAAGCCTGCTGTGTCGCCGCTAATGATCTTTATTGGCGCGCTGGCGCTGCTGCTCTCGCCGTTTGGCGTCTTTTCGGTGTCGATTGCCGCCATTACTGCGGCGATCTGTCAAAGCCCGGATGCGCACCCGGATGCCAGCAAGCGCTGGTTAGCCGCTGCCGCTGCCGGAGTGTTTTATCTGCTGGCCGGGCTGTTTGGCGGCTCGATTACCGCGCTGCTGGCGGCCTTGCCCGCAAGCTGGCTGCAGATGCTGGCGGGCCTTGCGCTGCTTGGCACCATTAGCGGCAGTCTGCACCAGGCGTTGAACGCCCCGCGCGAACGCGATGCGGCAATTGTCACCTTTTTAGTTACTGCCAGCGGCATAACGCTGCTCGGGCTGGGTTCGGCCTTCTGGGGGCTGGTTATCGGCGGTCTTTGTTATTTCACCTTCAGCCGTGCGGCTAAAGCCTGAGCAATGAAACAGGTGACTTTTTAATCTCTCCTGATCATAATTCGTACAGAGGCATTCCATTAAGTTATGAGATGACTTCGACCTACAGCGGATCTGTAATGAATTAATGAAAGGAGTCTTGCGGTGAAAATTGCCACCTATCTGTTTTTTATGCTCTCGCTTGCGACCCCACTTCCCTCGTCGCTTGCCGATACTCTCTCTGATTATCGTCAGTCGCTCGCGTCTCAGCCGGTCAATTATGTGCGGATGGATACCCGCGAACTGCCCGGCGTAAAGGTGCAGCGCTATGTGCTCCATTCGCAAAACTGGTCACCGCAAGATGCGGTACGCCCGATACGCTGGGAGCACCGGGTGGATATCTATCTACCTGATGCCGCCAAACCGACCGTTGCGCTGATGGTAGTGAATAACGATGCCGGTAAAGCGACCAGTTTCAACGAAGCGTCGCTGGCGCGCATTGCGCTTGCCACCCACACCGTAGTGGTGTCGGTCAGCAATGTGCCGAACCAGCCGCTGCATTATCAGGGCAATTCAACGCCGCTAACGGAAGATGACAGCGTGGCCTACAGCTGGAAACGCTTTCTGGAGAATGGCGATGCGCCGCTACAGATCCCGATGTCAGCATCGGTCTCTCAGGCATTCCGGCTGGTAAAACGGGAGCTTGCGCCGCAGAAAATCGCGAAGTTTATCGTCACCGGCGCGTCAAAGCGTGGCTGGGCCGCCTGGCTTGCAGCGATATCCGACCCGGATGTGGTGGCCGTGGTGCCGTTTGCCGTCGATCTGCTTAACACCCGCGCCGCGCTGGAGCATATGTATCGCTCCTATGGCAACAACTGGCCTGTCGCGTTTTATCCCTACTATCGCCAGCAAATCGATCAACAGATCGACAGCGACAATTTCGCCCGGCTGATACGCGTACTGGATCCGCTGGCCTATTTGCGCAGCAAAGCGGGCGAACGGCTGAAAATTAAGAAGTACGTGATTAATGCCAGCGGCGACGATTTTTACAAGCCGGACAACAGCCGCTTCTACTACCCGCGCTTACCCGGCGAGAAGTCGCTTAGAGTGGTGGCGAACGCATCCCATGAGGCGGTTCTTTCGGTCGCCGAGCCATCGCTGATTGCCTTCGTTAACCGTTTCCAGGCGCGTAAATCCCTGCCCGCCATCACCGAGCGCCGCCAGGGTTCAGATAAGCTGGTACTCCATTTCTCCGGGCAACCGGAAAAAGTGGTTGTCTGGCGCGCGAACAACCCGCTGGCACGGGATTTCCGTTATGCCTGCGGCGTCAGATATGAAGCCTTTACGCCACCGGCGATGTCAGGGAATACGCTCAGCGTGGCGCTGATGACGCCAGCAACCGGGTGGCAGGCGACATTTGTGGAAGCGACCTTCAGCGATGGATTTGTGGCGACAAGCCAGGTCTATATTACGCCGGATGAGGTCTACCCTGATGTTGCGCCCTCTGCACAAGGCGGAGCCTGCCGCACGCTGCCAGGACGCGGGTTTAAACCGGAGCCGCAGAAGGCGAATTAACGCTTTTGCGTCGCGCGAAGCTGCGAGGGCGTGATCCCCTTCGCCGCTTTAAAGCGGTTGCTGAAGTGGCTGGCGGAGTTAAAACCGCAGGCCAGCGCGATATCGGTTAGCGACTGATTGCTGCTCAGCAGCAGCGCTTTCGCGCGCGCCATGCGGCGCTGCATCACAAACTGATGCGGTGCCACGCCCATCGACTGGCGAAACATCCGCGCGAAGTGATACTCGCTGAGCGAAACCTGCGCGGCGAGATCGCAGAGCAGCAGCGGCTCGCCAAGATGCGCCTCGATATACTCCAGCACATTGCGCAGCGCGACGGGTGCCAGGCCGCCGGTAACCGTCGGCAACTGCCACTGCACATTGCTGTAGTGCTGAACCAGGTGCGTCAGCAGCAGCGTCGAGGCGGTGCTGAGCGTCAGCTGGTTGGCGTTTTGCTGCCAGTCGCAGCCAAGCAGAAACTGGCGGTAGAGCGCGGTGATGCGCGCATCCTGGGAGAAGGTCTTTTCATCGAGGGTGAAGGTTGCCGGGCTGCGATCCCACACTTTCTCCCCCACCTCGCGCAGATGCTCATCGGTGCAGTAGAGGTGCACAAAGGCGAGATTGTCGCGAATATCCCACACCGACTCGCTCTCTTTTGGCATCAGACAGAAGCGATCCGGCCCGCCGCCGTTTTTCCAGCCGGAGGCGGTTTTGTGGTAGCTCTCATAGCCGTCGGCAATATAAAGACTGAGGGTGTGGTGGTTGCAATACTGGGTGATGTTATCGCGTTTGTTGGACCATGCCGCCAGCTGAATCCCGTCGTGCAACGCCACCGAGTTATGCAGCACGGCGTTGTGTTTGCGCAGGTTTTCAAAGGCGTCATAGCTATCAGTCATTCGCGGCACTTATCGTTTCTCAACCAGAACCCCAGTCTAAGAAGAGCGAATCGCAGAAGCCAGCGTTGTGTAAAGAAAAGCGCAAGAATATGCAAGTCGCCCGCAAGCGGATGCAAGCAAGGTGTGCCGCGCCTGACGACAATAGGCGTTCATGAAAGGGAACGGGAAGCGATATGAACGCATTACTTTATAGTCTGGTGGTGGTGATTTGGGGCACAACGTGGATTGCCATATTTTTGCAGCAGGGGCCGGTGGCGGCACCGGTGTCGATCTTCTGGCGCTTTGCGCTGGCAACCACGGTGATGATGCTGGTGCTGCTGGCGCGGGGCAAACTACGTGCGCTGTCGCGGCGCGATCACCTCTTCTGCCTGTTGCAGGGCGCGTGCGTTTTTGGCTTCAACTTCTGGTGCTTTTATACCGCCGCGGCGTGGATTAACACCGGGCTGGAGTCGGTGATCTTTTCGATGGCGGTACTGTTTAACGCCGTCAACAGCTTCCTCTTCTTCGGGCAGAGACCGCCTGCACGCTTTTTTGCCGCCGCGCTGATGGGGCTGGCCGGGATCGTCACCCTCTTCTGGCAGGATCTGGTGGCCAGCGGCTGGAGCAGCAGCGTGCTACTGGGCATTGCGCTATCGGCGCTCGGCACGCTCGGCTTCTCGTTTGGCAATATGATCAGCCTGCGCCATCAGCGCAACGGGCTTGAGATCGCCACCACTAATAGCTGGGCGATGCTCTACGGCACGCTGATTATGGGGGCGGTTGCGCTGCTGCGCGGCGAGGATTTTACGCCGCTGTGGAGCGTCAGCTATCTTGGCGCGCTGGTCTATCTTGCTCTGTTTGGCTCAGTGATTGGTTTCGGTGCCTACTTTACGCTGGTTGGCCGCATTGGCCCCGGCAAAGCGGCTTACAGCACCCTGCTCTTTCCTCTGGTGGCGCTGACTGTTTCAACCTTTTATGAGGGGTACCAGTGGCATGCGCAGGGCGTGCTGGGGCTGGGCCTGATCCTGACGGGCAACCTGGTGATGTTTACCCGCCCGGAGACGTGGTTCGTGCGGCGCAAACCGTCACTCTGTTAAGAGAGTGCCGCCTGCGGAACAGGCGGCTAAGCGTTTACTTTTTCAGATCCACCTGCCAGAAGAGGTGTTTGCCAAACGGGTCGACCTCATAGCCCTGCACCTCTTTGCGCACCGGCTCGAAAATCGTCGAGTGAGCAATCATCACCGCTGGCATCTGGTCATGCATCATCTGCTGCGCCTGTTTGTACAGCGCGACGCGTTTGTCGTGATCGGTGGTCGCCTTCGCTTCAGCAATCAGCTGATCGAAGGGTTTGTAGCACCACTTCGCCGAGTTAGAGCCGCCGTTAGCCGCGGTGCAGGTAAAGAGCGGGCCGAAGAAGTTATCCGGGTCGCCGGTGGCGGTGGTCCAGCCCATTAACGCCGCCTGGTGTTCGCCGCCCTTCACCCGTTTCAGATATTCGCCCCATTCGTAGGTCACCACTTTCGCCTGCACGCCCACTTTTGCCCAGTCCGCCTGGATCATCTCCGCCATGCGCTTGGCGTTCGGGTTATAGGGGCGCTGAACCGGCATCGCCCAGAGATCGATGGTGGTGCCCGGCGGCAGCCCGGCCTCTTTCAGCAGCGCCTTCGCTTTTTCCGGATCGTAGTCGTAATCTTTCAGCTCGCTGTCCGCACTCCAGACGCCCGGCGGCAGCAGATTTTTCGCCGCCGTGCCGGTACCCTGGAAGACCGCTTTGATGATCGCCGGTTTGTTAATCGCCATCGCCAGCGCCTGGCGCACTTTCACATTATCGAGCGGCGCTTTTTGCGTGTTGAAGGCGAGGAAACCGGTGTTCAGCCCCGCTTTGCTCATCAGCGTAATATCTTTGTTCTCTTTCAGGCGCGGCAGATCGGCCGGGTTCGGGAACGGCATCACCTGGCACTCATTTTTCTCCAGTTTTGCCACGCGCACCGAGGCATCCGGCGTGATGCTGAACACCAGCCGGTCGATTTTTGATCGCCCTTGCCAGTAGTCATCGAAAGCGGTGAAGAGAATGCGGGAATCTTTCTGGTACTGCGCCAGGCGGAACGGCCCGGTGCCGACCGGATCGCTGTCGACGCGCTGCGGCGTACCGGCTTTTAACATCGCATCGGCATACTCGGCGGAGAGGATCGAGGCGAAGTACCACGCCAGATCGGCGACAAACGGCGCTTCGGGGTGCGCCAGCGTAAAGCGAACCGTGTGATCGTCGACTTTATCGATGGCGGTAATCAGTGAGCCAAACTCGAGGCTTTCAAAGTTGGAGTAGGTGCCGTTAGAGACGTTGTGGTAGGGGTTTTGCGGATCTTTTTGCCGCATAAACGAGAAAATCACATCATCAGCATTAAAGTCCCGCGTCGGCTTAAAGTATTTATTGCTCTGAAACTTCACATTTTTTCGCAGATGAAAGGTGTAGACCTTGCCATCTTCGCTGACCTCCCAGCGCTCGGCCAGGCTCGGCTGTAACTCGGTGGTACCGGCTTTGAAATCGACCAGCCGGTTATAGACCGGAACCGCGCTGGCATCCACGCTAGTGCCGGAGGTGTAAAGCTGCGGGTTAAAGTTTTCCGGTGAGCCTTCAGAGCAATAAACCAGTGTTTTTGCCGCCACAGAAGATGTGACTATCAACGTGGTCAACGCCAGAGCAAGTGTTGTCGGTTTGCTAATCATAGTGTTTCCTGTTGTTTTATTTTTAATGCTTGTTGTTTGCCTGCTCATAAATAACATTAAAGTGAAATTGCAAACACCTGATAATACGAATAAAGAAGGAATCACTATGCCCTCGCCGCTAGCCAGTCAATTAACGCAGCGCTTCTTTCGCTACCTGAGTATCACCAGTCAAAGCGACGCAAATGCCACCACCCTGCCCACCACGCCCGGCCAGTTTGATATGGCCCGCGAGTTGGCCAATGAGTTGAAATCCCTCGGTCTTGAGGAGATTGTTATCGACGATTGCGCCACCGTTACGGCGGTGAAAAAGGGCAACGTTGAGGGCGCGCCGCGCATCGGTTTTATCACCCATATCGACACCGTTGATGTCGGTTTGTCGCCGCATATTCATCCGCAGATCCTGCGTTTTGAGGGAGAAGATCTCTGCCTGAATGCCAAAGAAGAGATCTGGCTGCGCGTGCAGGAGCACCCGGAGATCCTCGCCTATCCCGGCGAAGAGATTATTTTTAGTGACGGCACCAGCGTGCTCGGCGCGGATAACAAAGCCGCAGTAACGGTGGTGATGACGCTGCTGGAGAACCTGACGACCGAACAGCGCCACGGCGATATTGTGGTGGCCTTTGTTCCCGATGAAGAGGTTGGATTGCGCGGCGCGAAAGCGCTGGATCTGGCGCGTTTTGACGTCGATTTTGCGTGGACTATCGACTGCTGCGAGTTGGGCGAGATTGTTTACGAGAACTTCAATGGTGCCAGCGCGCAGATCGACTTTAC
This sequence comes from Kosakonia sp. CCTCC M2018092, assembly GCF_003864115.1. Classification (NCBI taxonomy): domain Bacteria; kingdom Pseudomonadati; phylum Pseudomonadota; class Gammaproteobacteria; order Enterobacterales; family Enterobacteriaceae; genus Kosakonia; species Kosakonia sp. CCTCC M2018092. Next base: position 2,363,119 of record NZ_CP034225.1, on the reverse strand, counting down.
CGGCGTCACTGCGCACCCGATGTCGGCCAAAGGCGTGCTGGTTAACCCACTGCTGATGGCGATGGATTACATCAGCCATTTCGACCGCCAACAGACGCCGGAAAATACCGAAGGCCGCGAAGGCTATATCTGGTTTAACGGCATGGAAGCCGTTCAGGGACATGCCAGCCTGAGCGCCAGCATTCGTGATTTCGATAAAGAGAGTTTCGCCCGCCGCAAAGCGCAGATTGGCGAAGTCGCTGAGATGATTGCCGCGCAATACCCGACGGCAAAAGTGGAGTACCGCGTCAGCGATATCTACAGCAATATCAGTAATGCGATTGGTGAAGACCGCCGCGCCATCGATCTGATGTTCGAGGCGATGGAGACGCTCGGCATTACGCCGAAACCGACGCCGATGCGCGGGGGGACGGACGGCGCGGCGCTCTCGGCTAAGGGCCTGTTAACGCCAAACTTCTTTACCGGCGCGCACAACTTCCACTCGCGCTTTGAGTTTTTACCCCTGCGCGCGTTTGAAGCCTCCTACAACGTGGCGTTGCAGCTCTGCCTGCTGGCGGCCCGTTAAGATAATGCAGCCCGGCAACGGGCTGCTTTTTTATCACGCCGGTTTTTGCGCCAGCAGCGTGGCGAAGCGCAGTTTGATGCGGTTGCCCTGCTCATCGGTGCGGTGCAGTTCCCCCACCTCTTCGTTATATTTCAGCAGCTCCCAACCCGCGTAGTAGTTACGCAGCTCACCCTCTTTGAAAGCAAACGGAAAGCCGACGTTGCACGGGTAATCAGCGGTATCCATCGCCGCGACAATCAGATTGTGGCCGCCCGGTTTGGTGCAGCGCTGCATGTTCGCAATCAGCCCCGGAATGGTTTTCGCTTCGAGGAACATCATCACCACGGTGGAGAGAATGAAGTCATATTCGCCGTCGAAAGTGAGGTTGTTTAAATCGACGCTGTCGATATGCAGGTTATTCAGCCCTTCCGCTTCACGGATGCGCTGGAGATTGCTCAGGCTGTTGGGGTTTTTATCCCAGGCCGTGACATCAAAACCTTTATTTGCCAGGTAGAGGCTGTTGCGACCGTTACCGCAGCCGAGATCGAGCACCTTGCCTGGCGTGATGTAGTTCATCGCGTTCAGCACTTCCGAGTGCGTCGGGGTCATGCCATATTTTTCAGTAAAGTAGTTCTCATCACGCATGGTCATTATTCACAGCCTTTAATTGGTATTTTGCATGCATTTTATGAATTTCACCCGTTGATAGCCAGCGTCCAAATATTTGCTACGGTTAAGTAATGTCATCCGGAGAAGATAAGCATGAGCAAATACCGCCTCAGTGATGAGACGCGCCTCTTCAGTTACCCGCTCGGCGGCGAGAAAAAGAGCGTCGCGCTGCGCCAGATTATCGCCTTGCGCGATTTTAATGATGTTACCGCTGGCAGCGCGGGCGGCTGGGTTGATGATGAGCAGGTGCTCGATCAAGCGGGAAACTGCTGGATTTACGACGAAAACAGCATGGTGTTTGATGGTTGCCGCATCCGCGACAACGCACGCATTACGGGATCGTGTGTCATCTGCCTGAATGTAGAAATCAGTGATAACGCCTGGGTCGATGGCTGCGAGCTAAGCCACGGCGCGATTTTACGTGACAACGTCACGGTGCAATCCTCCACCGTGCGCGGCGTCTGCCAGTTGCGCGGTGAGGCACGCATTCTTAGCGGTTGCGATATCATCGCCGCGCGCGGATTAACTCAGGAGCGCGAACAGGTGTTGCAGATTTACGATCGCGCAACGGTCAGCCATTCGCGCGTGGTTCACCAGGCACAAATCTATGGCGATGCGACCGTCAATTACGCCTTTATTGAGCATCGCGCCGAGGTGTTCGATTTTGCTCTGCTCGACGGTAACGAGATCAACGATGTCTGGGTGTGCGACTGCGCCAAAGTCTACGGTCACGCCCGGGTGATTGCTGGTCGACAGGATGATGAGATCCCGACCCTTCGTTACAGTGCGCAGGTGGCGGAAAATGCCCGCGTCGAAGGCAACTGTGTGCTGAAACATCACGTATTAGTTGGCGGCCATGCGCAGCTGCGCGGCGGGCCGTTGCAGCTCGATGAAAAGGTGGTGATTCAGGGCAACGCGCGCATTGAGGGGAATGTGCTTATCGCGCATGAAGTGGAGATCGCCGATAACGCGGTGATTATTGCCGCAGAGGATGACAGCCTGTTGCTGCGCGGCCCGAAAGTGGTTAACGGCGAGCAGCGCATTACCCGTACGCCGCTGGTCGGCTCGCTCTGACAAGCACCCATAAATTTATTTTCATCCGCCGGGAATAAAACGCCGCGCCCTTCGTCTTATCTGCTCACTATGAGCAGGATGAGCGAATGATGAATAACACTCCTTTAACCTCCACGCAGCTGACAGTGCGCCTTGCGCTGATTGGCCTGGTGCCACTTCTGGTTATGCTGCTGTTTCTTTGGGGCGGCGGCTGGCTGACGCCCGAGCGGCTCACCTCGGACAAACTCGTTAACGTGTTACAGCAGTCCGGCGGTGAGCATCCCGGTTTTCGCCGCAACCACGCCAAAGGGATCTGCGTCAGCGGCGAGTTTATCTCCAGCGGTAAGGCCAGCACGCTTTCGCACGCCGCGCTGTTTGCGCCGGGAAGCACGCCGGTAATTGGCCGTTTTGCCATTGCGGGCGGCAACCCCGCCGCGCCAGATTACGCCGTACCGGTGCGTAGCCTGGCGCTGGCATTTGAACTCCCGGACGGCGAGCAGTGGCGCACCGGCATGAACGCGATGCCCTTTTTCCCGGTGCGCGGCGTCGACGGTTTTTATGATATGCAGCTGGCAACGCGTCCCGATCCAGCCACCGGCAAACCGGACCCGGCAAAGGTAAAAGCGTTTCTTGAGAAGCACCCGGAAGCCGCGCCTTTTCTCGCATGGGCAAAAACGAACGTGCCCTCCGGCAGTTGGGCCAGCGACCGCTTTAATAGCCTCAATGCCTTTCGCATGATCGACAAAACTGGCAACGAGCAGCTGGTTCGCTGGAGCATGGTGCCACAGACGCCTTATCAACCCATCAGCGCAGAGCAGAAGCAGGATAAAAACTTTTTACAGCGCGATCTGCGCCAGCGCCTCGATCAGGCCCCGCTGAAGTGGGATTTGGTCATTACTGTCGCCAACGCGCAGGATGACGGCAGCGATGCCTCGCAACCCTGGCCTGCCGGGCGGCAAACGATCAAGGCCGGTACGCTGGTGCTGAACCGTGCCGTTGAGCAGGCGCAGGGTGACTGCAATGACATCAATTACGACCCGCTGATCCTGCCGGACGGCATTGCCGCCTCGAACGACCCGCTGCTGAATGCCCGTTCATCCGCTTACGCCAAATCCTACAATCTTCGCACCCGCGAACAAGCCGGAGCCCACTGATGAAACAGGTCGCTTATTTCCACCCGCTGCTGCGCGCGGTTCACTGGCTGATGGCCGCTGCCATTATCGCGATGCTGTTTATCGGCGTCGTGATGGTCTCTACGGTCTCCTCCCTGCACAGCCTGCTGGTGACGATCCATAAACCGCTGGGGTTGATGATCCTTCTGCTGGCACTGGTGCGTTTGTGGTTACGTTTCTATACCGCCACGCCACCGTTGCCTGCCTCGCTGCCGGTCTGGCAACGCGCGATGGCGCATCTTTCGCACTGGGCGCTCTATGCGATGATGCTGGCACAACCGCTAATTGGCTGGGCGATGCTCTCGGCGGCCGGTTATCCGGTGACGCTCGGCGGTGGATTTGTGCTGTCACCGATAGTTCCGGTGAATAATGACTGGTATGCGCTGCTGCGTCCGTTGCATTCTGTGGTAGCGCTGGCGCTGTTTGTCACCGTAATGGCGCACCTTGCCGCCGCACTGCTGCATGCGCTGGTGCTGCGCGATGGGGTGTTTGAGAGCATGTCGGGAAGCCGCAGACGATGAACGATGATGAAATTCGCGAGGTGATGCCCCATCTCTACCGCTTTGCCCTGTGGCTGGCGCGTAACCCGCACACCGCGGAGGATCTGGTGCAAAGCTGCCTGGCAAAAGCCCTGACGCGGCAGCGTGATAGCGAACAGAGCCTGCGTGCCTGGCTCTTCACCATTCTCTATCGTCAGTTTGTCGATGGTGAGCGGCGGCGCAAACGCTACCTGAAAGTGCTCACCTTTTTCACCGGCGAAGAGCCTGGCGGTTTTACCACTGAGTCGCTGGCTATCGCCGACGATACGCTCGCCCTCTTTGCCACGCTGCCGACGGAGTATCGCGCCGTGCTGCTGCTGGTGAGCGTTGAAGGGCTGAGTTATAAAGAGGTGGCGCAAACCCTCGACATTCCGCCCGGCACGGTGATGTCACGTCTGTCACGGGCACGCAAAATGCTGCATGAAAAACTGGAAGGCCAGCCAACGCCGTTAGCGTTAAGGAGATTGAAATGACGTTGCCACCGGATGAACACGATCTGCATGCCTGGCTTGATGGCGAGACCGATGAGGCGACCTCAGCGCGCATTGAACACTATCTGGCGCAGAACCCGCAGGCCGCCCGCGAGGTTGCAGGCTGGCGGCAGGATGCGCAGCGCCTGCGCCAGGCAATGGATCGCCATACTGTTTCGCTTGAGATGCCGGAACCCCGCGCGCTGCGCCGCCAGCAGCGTCAGGTGCGGCAGTGGAAGCTGGCAACAGCCTTCGCGCTGGTGATGGCGCTCGGCGTCGGCGGTTTTACCGGCTGGCAACTGAAAGAGTCTCAGATGGTGCTGGCACATGCGCCGATGGAGGACGCAGTGCAGGCCTACAAACTGTTTGATAACACCGCTATCACCCCAATGGATGTGGCGACGACGCAGCAAACGGAGCTGACCCACTGGGTCGGGCGCTACTTTATCAACGGCAATCAGCCGCCAAATCTGGAGCAGTATGGCTTTACGCTGGTCGGCGCACGGCTTGTGGCGACGGCGCAGGGCCCGGCGGCGCTGATTATGTATCAGGATCCGCGCGGCACACGGGTTGGCTGGTATATCCGCCCCTTAAGCCCGGGGAAATTACCCCACGGTGAGCGTCAGGCTGAGGATGTGATGACGCAGTACTGGAGCGACGATCACTACAATTATGCGCTGGTTACGCCGCTGAACTCCCCGGCGGTAAACGGGCTTAGAAAAGCGGTTTCGCAGGCGAACAGCTAAGGCTTATTCATCATTGAGCGTGACGATTTTGCCCCAGATATTCTGATCGTCGAAGCGGCCATTGAGGAACTCCGCCTCTCTCTGGCAGCCTTCGAGGGTAAAGCCGTTACGCTCTGCGACGCGGTTACTGGCTTCGTTGGCAACCCGGCATTTGATGACAAAGCGGCGGATATCGCCGCGTTCGGCATAAAAGCGCATCATCGCCTGCATCGCGCGGGACAAAATCCCCTGCCCCTGCGCCGCTTCATCCAGCCAGTAGCCGATGTAGGCCGCTTTGTTGGTCGGCTCGATTGCATTGAGGGAGAGCACGCCAACCAACAGGTGATCGCGCAAGATCAGGAACATCTTCGCGTAACCGCGCTGATGTAACAGCCGGTTGCTCTGGGCGGTTTTACGGGTGGTCTCAATGGATGTGACATACTGCGGCCAGTCGAGATAGCGCTGTAAGCTGTCGCGATTTTTGACAATCAACTGGTGCAGATCGTGAACAAAGCACTCATCAATCATCTCGAGCGTGATGTGATCGTCAACCTTAATCACCGCATCCGGGCAAGTCGGTTCCTCTAACATCGTTCCTCCTTAAAAACATCGCCCCCATTCGGGGGCGATTAAAAAGCTTAGCGCATGATGCGGTCGTCTACGTAGTTCCGCTTCTCCGGCGCGGGCGGGAAGTATTGATAGAGCCAGGTTTCGCTGATCGCCTCCCCCTGGCAGCGCAGGAACATGCGCATCTCAACCGGGTCGGTAGAAGCGTTAGTTGGATACCAGTCGAACTGGATGCGATAACCGTCAAACGGCTCGACGTAGAGGATCTCCACCTGTTTTGCTTCCCCGTTTGAGAGCGTAATCACCGGCTCAATACCTTTCGGCGCGGCGGCTTTCAGATCGCCGCCGACAAAATCAATGGCGAAACGGCGCGCCCACTTTTCCGGATAGTGCTCGCCCGGCGCCCAGCCCTCCGGGAAACCGCCCATGCCGGTCCGCGTCGCATAGACGTTTGCCAGCGGTGAGCGCACCGGCGGCTGCGCGCTCCAGTAGAGGCGATACTCAAAGGCCAGCTCGTCGCCGGCTTTGATCGGTTTTTCCGGCTGCCAGAAGCAGACTACGTTATCCAGCGTTTCGCCGGTGGTCGGGATCTCCATCAGGCTCACCGCGCCTTTGCCCCACTTATTACGCGGCTCTACCCACAGGCTCGGGCGTTTGTTGTACCAGCCCATCACATCCTGATAGTGGCTGAAATCGCGGTCGAGCTGCAGTAGGCCGAAGCCTTTCGGGTTCTCATCCTGGAAAGCGTTGAATTGCAGCTTCTGCGGGTTATTCAGCGGGCGGCAGATCCACTCGCCGTTGCCGCGCCACATCGCCAGGCGATCGGAGTCGTGGATCTGCGGGTGGATGGTGTCGCAGACGCGGCGCTCGTTATTGCCGCAGCTGAACATGCTGGTCATCGGCGCGATGCCCAGTTGTTTAATCGCCTTACGGGCATAGAGGCGGTTGTCCACCTCCATGATTACCTGGCTCTTCTCGCAGTGGATAACGAACTTATACGCGCCTGTCAGGCTGGCGCTATCGAGCAGCGCGTAGACGGTAAAGGTGGTATCGCCCGGCTTCGCCGTTTCGAACCAGAAGGAGGTGAAGTCCGGGAACTCTTCCGGCGTATCGGTAAAGGTGTCAATCGCCACGCCGCGCGCGGAGAGGCCGTACTGGAAGGTGTCATCTACCGCGCGGAAATAGCTCGCGCCGAGGAAAGATACGACGTCGCGGCGCGCCAGCTCCGGGGCTTTGAAGGCGCGGAAACCGGCAAAACCGAGATCGCTCTGCCCTTCAAGCTGTTTGGTGTCAACGCCCGCGTCGTGGTAGTTGAAAAGCTCCGGGCGGAAGTGAATTTCACGCGCCTGGTGGGTCGCCTGATCCAGCGAGAACATACGCACTCGGCGGCGAAAACCCATGCCGACATGGAAGAACTGCACATCCAGCTGGCGGCCTTCAACGTTATTCCATAACGAGTGCTGCGCATCATACTGAATGCTGTTATAGGCTTGCGGCGTCAGGTTAGCCAGCGTCGGCGGCAGCGCTTTCGGCGCGCCTCCCCATGGCTGTTCGGCCAGATCGTGCGCCATAGATTGCAGCACGGAGAAGTCGAAACGGCGGCTTTGACCATCGGCGATATCGGTCTGCGCTGCAGATGCCGCTCGCGAAAAGAGCGAGGCAACGCCAGTGGTGCCGTAAGTTGCCGCGAGGGCCATGGATGCTTGAATAAATCGTCTGCGGTTCATGCCTGGTAACACGTCCTTCTGGTCGTAAAATGGCATTTCGCGATATCGCGAAACAGCGGCAAAAGCGTATGACTGATGAAGGCACCACTCTAGACAAAATTCATTGAGAATCCAATTGTTGGCCGCTGATTATCTGAGCAAATCGCGAAATTTTCCCAGGCTTTAGGAGCAGCCTGAAAAGTGCGTAAAGTTGTGTATGAACATGTTGCACTGCGATCAATCGAGATTGACATGATGGCGCATCACCCGGCGAAAGAAGCTTAACCGCGCGCGCATAAAGCGCTTCTCCAGGCGAAAACCGGCCTGCTTATTAATACCAATGCGCAGCAGGCGATCGCGCCCGCGGGTGCAGGCTTCCCACGTCACCGGGCCGGGCAACGCTGTCGTTGCTGAACCGGCATGAGTAGCAAAATGGACCCAATAATCGGCAACCTGCGCGGCAAAGGCGAGATCGCGCTCATTGACGTAATCGCAGGATGGCTCCGACAGGCGCAGGTTGTCGAACACATAAGGCACGTCATTTCCGTGCCAGGCACCGTTGATGTAGGTGTCATGCATCGCTTCGGCGACGTAATCGAACCAGTAACGCCAGCATGGCTGATTTACCTGCTGCTGCGCCTGCATCACCACCAGGCCAAGGGTGGTAAACGCCATATCACGGCACACCTGGCGGCCCAGCTCTGTGTCGCCGCGCACGCCCGGATAGAGCAGCCGAATAAGCCCGAGGCCAAAACGCTGCTTGCGGCGCAGCTCGCCAATTTTCCCCGCCAGATCGACGCCAAACTCCGCCATTACGCTCGCTTCATCGCTGTTTGAGCCAACAATCACCGGCATCGGGTGCTGACGCCCGGCGAAGAAAGTATCAAGGGACGGTTCCGGCAGCACGATATCGCCAGCAATTGGCACAGGATCGATTTTAAACGGGGTATCGAGCGGCCAGAATGCCTCCGCCGGGATTGCCCGCAACTGTTCCGCGCTGGCATTTTCCAGGCCAAAGTGCGCCGCAATCGCTTCGCCTTTTGCCAGCGCCGCCTTACGCGGCGTATCCGGTAAGGTGTAGTTGCTCTGTACGATCGCTTTATGAAATAGCCCTTTTGCCAGCGGCGAAGCCATAAGTGACATCACGCTGCGCGCCCCGGCCGATTCGCCAAACAGCGTCACATTGTCGGCATCCCCGCCGAACGCGGCGATATTCTCCTGAACCCACTGCAAAGCGGCAATTTGATCGAGCAAAGCAAAGTTGTAGATGCGCTCCCCGGCTTCTGCCTCCAGCGCCGGATGGGCAAAGAACCCAAGATGACCGAGACGATAGTTGACGGTAACCAGCACCACGCCGCGCGCTGCCAGCGCTTTACCATCGTAAGGCGGCAACCCACCCGCGCCGATGGCAAAGCCGCCGCCATGCAGCCAGACCATTACCGGTTTTTTTTGCGGCGCAGAAACAGGCGACCAGACGTTGAGATAGAGGCAATCCTCCGAGAAAGTACCGGGATCGCCACCGCCCAGCAGGCGGCAGAACTCCTTGTTTTGCCAGCTTGAAGCGGAAAAACGCGTCGCTTCTCGCACGCCCTGCCAGGGTTTAACCGGCTGCGGCGCGCGCCAGCGCAGATCGCCCGTGGGCGGCGCGGCAAAGGGAATGCCGCGCCAGACGTCAATTCCCTCTTCGCGACACCCCATTACGCTGCCCTGTCGGGTATTCACAATCGGGGTTGATGCATTTTCCATAATCATATCCAGAACATATTGAATTCTGGCAGATTACCGTTTTTACAGCAGACCGCAACGGCGTTTGCTGCGCTCTTCAGCCTGTTGATAAAGCGCGAACTCATCAAGCACCGGGCAGCCGAGCGCGGCTTCAAACTGCTGCTGGCTGGCGTTGCCATGACTGCGCGCCTGGGTGGCATTCCCGAGATTGGATTGGAAAATCCCGGCGGCGCTGACGGGAAGGAAATCTTCATAGATGATGGGCTGCGCCACGACCCAGCCGCGCTCAATCAGCGGCTGCGGATCGTCACCGGGGCGAATAGCCTGGCGGTGTGCCTCCCCGGTCGGCGTCAGGCGGTAGCGGAACCAGGCCAGCCCCTGCTTGCGCAGCAGCATCTCGCTGTCGGGAAAGGCTTTAAATACCTCCTGCAAATGGAGTTGATGCGTGAGGTTATCTTTGCCTGTCCCGGCGCTGTTCAGCAGCCGGTCGTACAGTTCGCGCCCTTTCTGCGTCAGCGCGACGCCGCGCTGCTCAATCTCACCAAAGCGCGCCGTGTGGGTACCGTGATGCTCGCCGCTGAACAGCACCGGCTCATCAAGCGCTTTAAAACTGGTCTGGCGCAGCAGGATCGGCACTTCGCGGCGCGGCGGCCCTTCTATCAGGATTTTTGGCTCAATACCGTACTCCGGCATCAGCGCCTGCACCCGGTCAATATCCAGCGTGCGCGGGGTTAAGTGGTTGATATGACAGCCGGGGAAACAGACCACATCGGCAATTAAGCGATGCTCGTCATGCAGCGCCTGATAGGTTTTTTCATCGACGGTGGCATGGCGATGCCAGCGGAACGTCTCCAGTGCCTCTTTGACAAACAGCTGCGCCTGCTGAGTGGTAAAGCCGCCGTTCAGTTCATGCACTTCAATCAGTTGCCGACAGGCGGGCGTGAAGATGTCGCGCTTCGCCAGGATCGCGGCCGCCCGGTCGCGCAGCGTCTGGTTTTCAATCAACTCCAGGCGTAACAGCGAGGTGAAGATACGAAACGGATTGCGTGAGAGCGCCTCATCGTCAATGGGACGAAAAGCGGTGGAGTGAACCGGCACACCGGCCTGGGAGAGGTCGTAATAGCTGACCGGGAACATTCCCATAATGGCAAACATGCGCCGCAGGGTGGAGAGCTCCTCCGCGCTGCCGACGCGGATCGCGCCGTGGCGCTCAACGTTCAGCCTGGCAAGCTCATCGGCATTCACCAGCTGTTCGTGAAGACGTGGATTGTGTTCCAGTACAGCCATGTTCACATCAGCCACAAGCTCCAGCAAGGTGCCATATTGCGGGACTTCCTGCTGGTACATGGCCGACATCGCCTGTGAAAATTGTTCCCTGATCTCATCTGCCGTGATGCTGTACGTCATAGTCTTCTCTCTCCACGCTGTTATCTCTGGAGTGTAGAGAAGCCTGCACGCGCCCGTGCGGGGAAATTTACAAAGTGTGATCGTGGCAAAAAACGCGCGTCCGCTGCTCGCAATCGAACATAACAAAAGATTATGGAACGCAGCGCGAACAAAACCCTGGAAACATGCTGGTTTCGTCACATTGCGGGCAGAATGTGTTTGTAACTCAAAAGGATTGGATGTTAATAATATTTTGCAAACTGGTTATCAAAATTAAATAAATCTGCGAGCCACCTTCGCCACTCGGTTTTAACATTATCTTATGGAAAAAAACGCTCTCTTTTCACAGCGCATCCGACTGCGCCACCTGCATACTTTCGTCGCGGTCGCGCAACAAGGAACATTGGGTCGCGCTGCGGAAACCCTTAACCTGAGCCAGCCTGCTCTCTCAAAGACCTTAAATGAACTTGAACAGCTTACCGGCAAACGGCTGTTTGAGCGTGGGCGCATGGGCGCGCAGCTTACCCACGTTGGCGAGCAGTTTTTAAGCCATGCGGTGCGGGTGCTGGACGCGGTCAATATTGCCGGGCAGTCGTTAAGCGATCAGGAAGAGAAAAACTGTGAGTTGATTCGCGTCGGCGCACTGCCGACAGCGGCGCTGGGTATTTTACCGGCAGTAATTGGTCAGTTGCATAAGCAGCAGCCGGATATCACCATCCAGGTAGCGACCGCTAATAACCCGATGTTGCTGGCCGGGCTGAAGACCGGCGAGCTGGATGTCGGCATTGGGCGCATGTCCGATCCTGACCTGATGTGCGGCTTACACTATGAACTGCTGTTTCTGGAGTCGCTTAAACTGGTGGTGCGCCCGCGCCACCCGCTATTGCAGAGCACTGTCACCCTGAGCCGGGTGCTGGAGTGGCCGGTGGTGGTGCTGCCGCAGGGCACGGTGCCGCGACAAAACGCCGAGGAACTGCTCGCCAGCCAGAACTGCACCCTGCCGACAGGCTGTATTGAAACTCTCTCAGCCTCCCTTTCGCGGCAGTTGACCGTTGAATATGACTATGTCTGGTTTGTCCCCTCTGGCGCGGTGAAAGACGATTTGCGCCTTGGCTCCCTGGTGGCGCTGCCTATTCCACCGCTGGGCATTGGCGATCCGATTGGCATTATCACCCGCGTCGACGCCCCGCTCTCACCGGCGGCGCTCACCTTAATCAGCTATATCCGTAAAACGCTGCCGGATTGATGCTTCACCGTTGTGAATCTGCTCTGTGACAGGCTTGTTTACCTTTACCTGAAACCAATCTTAAACAAACATTTCAGCACGAGGACGCCAGCGAAAGGCGCTGATAGACTCAAAGGTACTCACGACAGCAAGAGGAAGATCATTGTTATGCAATATGATGAACAGCAGCTTATCAATGGGCTTTTTCAGCGCCTGAAACAGGCTGAACAACAAAACGGCCAGCGCGATGCGCAAGCCGAGCGCCAGATTGCCGAACTGGTCAGGCAGCAGCCGGCTGCGCCCTACTATATGGCGCAATCGATGCTGATCCAGGAAGCGGCATTAAAACGCATGCAGGCGCGTGTGCAGGAGCTGGAAAATCAGCTGGCGCAGCAGCAGAGCCAGCACTCATCCGACGGCGGCAGCTTCCTCAGCGGTCTGTTTGGCGGTAATAAAAACCAGCCTGTTCAGCCCGCGCAAAACTGGGGCGCGCCACCGGTGCAACAACAACCACAGCAGTATGCATCCCAGGCACCTACTACGTCGCGCGGGAGCGGATTTATGGCGGGTGCGCTGCAAACCGCTGCGGGCGTGGCGGGTGGTGTGGTGATCGCTGATATGCTGACCAGTATGTTTCACCACTCACAGCCGCAAGAGATCGTGAATATCATCGAAGAGCCAGCCGCCGCCGCAAGCGACGTCACGCAAAACGATGCGTTTAATTCCGATGCATTTAATAACGCTTCCGACACGCACTTTCTCGACAATAGCGATCCTTACCAGGCAGACAGCGCTGGCGATTATCAAAATGATGATTTCGGCAGTGACGATTTCAGTAACGATGACGACAGCTTTATTTAACGCTTAAATCACTTCCTGCGCCGGATAGCACCGCAGCTATCCGGCCTGTTTCAGCGCCATATCGCGTAGATCTGGCTCATTAGCCCTTTCTCCGCTCTCCCTACCAGATCCAGTAGTCTGCGCAAAGTGCATCATATATTGATGCTACGCTACGCAGCACTCACACCAGGTGGGTTCAAAAAAACACAATCATATGCTGAATATGGAGAAGGGAATGTTCGCAAAAACAATTGCTCGATCGCTGGCAGTTGCCGCCTGCTTGTTTGCGCTGTCGGCGTGTGACGATAAAAAAGCAGATGAGCCTCAACAAGCCTCGCAAAGCTCGGAAGAACAAGCTGAGATCACAAAATATAACTCTTATATTGAGGCGGCTAATATGTCCTCCTCCTCATTTGGTGAGCAACTTGAGCAGTATAAAAAATATATTGCTCCTGCCTTCTCCGGAGAAAAGTCGCGGAGCGATCTCTTCTTCCCCGGTTCTGACACCACCATCCCTCGCGTCAAGGATCTGTTAGATAAAGCCCACGCGATGGAGCCAGCGATGAAAGATCTCGATGACTCGGCCACTCGCTATAGCGAAGCGCTGGGGCAGGCTGAACCCGTCAACCGCGAACTCTATAACTACATCAACTCCAAAACCTATAAAAGCGACAACGGTGACAAAGGCCGCGAATTGCAGCCGAAGTTTATTAGTGCCATGGAGAAATTGGTTGTTGCGCAGGCAGATTTCTTAAATGCCATTGATAAAAAAGACCGCGAGCGTATTAAAGCCGAATACGAGAAAACGCCGAAAGATACCGCTGCTTATTACCGCATCGGCTCTATCTACTACCTGAAAGAGAGCATGGATGCCGCCAGTGGCTTTATTAATGGCGAAGGTTTAGGCGATAAGAAAGACGCCTTTAAGAAATCTCTCGATCAGTTCAACGAAGCGCTGACTGCTTATGACGCCAAAATGCGTGAGAGCAACAAAAAAGGGTGTTCAAGCCTGATCTTCACCGCTAACTCTTATCTCTCTACCGGTCGTGATGTCATTAGTCACACCGAAGATGGCACCTACGAAAAAGAGGCGAATGAGCCGAAGCAGTTCCACATGATGCAATCTACGCAGGGAAATGATGTTCGCGATCTGATGCAGCATTACAACAACGTCATCAACGCGATCAATATCGGCACCTGCTAAGTAGCTTTTTGCTTGAATGACAAAATAAAGGAGGCCGGATTATCCGGCCTCTTTTTTTATCTTAACTTTTATCTCAACGTCAGAAGGTTTCCCAGTTATCGCCGTTCGCCAGTGCCGGGCGCTGCGGGGTAAAGGGTTTTGCCGTCGGTGTCGAGCTGCTCTGGCGCTGCGCCTCTGCGCCACTCAGCCGGAATGCACCAACCGCTTGGGTCAGACGTGCGGCCTGCTCTTCCAGCGAGGTGGCTGCCGCCGTAGCTTCTTCAACCAGCGAGGCGTTCTGCTGCGTCACATTATCCATTTCGGTGATCGCCTGGCTTACCTGCGTGATGCCTTTGCTCTGCTCATCCGATGCGGCGGCAATCTCTAGCATGATATCGGTGACGCGTTTAACGGCGGTCACGATCTCATCCATCGTTTCCCCGGCGGAAACCACTTCGCCGGAGCCCTGCTCAATCAGGCTGACGGACTCGCTAATCAACGCTTCAATCTCTTTCGCCGCCTGAGCACTGCGGCTTGCCAAAGTACGCACTTCGCTGGCAACGACGGCAAAGCCGCGACCCTGCTCACCGGCACGCGCAGCTTCCACCGCGGCGTTGAGCGCCAGAATATTGGTCTGGAAGGCGATGCTGTTAATCACGGCGGTAATTTCAGAGATTTTGCGCGAACTGGTGGTGATATTGCCCATTGTCTGCACGACGCCGGAGACAATCTGACCGCCTTTCGTCGCTTTGCCCGACGCGTCGCGCGCCAGACCGCTGGCGTGATGCGCGTTATCGGCATTCTGCTTCACGGTTGCGGTAAGCTGCTCCATGCTGGCGGCGGTCTCTTCAATCGCTGCCGCTTGCTGCTCGGTACGCGAAGAGAGATCGGTGTTACCGGCGGAGATTTCGCTGGTCCCGCGGTAGATCTCTTCCGCACCCTGGCGCACCGTGGCAACGGTAGTAACCAGAGAGTGCTGCATGGCTTGTAAGTCGTGGCTCAGACGCCCAATCTCGCTGCGGCCTGTTGGTTCGTCCGGCAGCGTCAGATCGCCGGAGGCGATACGTGAAATGCGCTGGGCGGCGCGTTGCAACGGATTAATGACCACACGACGCAGTACGGTAAAGGTGATGATGGTCAGCACCAGTGCAAAAGCAAACGCGGCGGCCATAAAGATCAGGCCAAGCTGTGTACGGCTGTGGGCTTCCTCTTTCAGGTGCTGCGCGCGCTCGGTGCGGATCTCAATCGCTTTCAACAATACGGCGTTGTAGGCGTCGTCCAGCTGACGCGCCTGCTCGCTTTCATGGTTGATAATCGCTTCAAACATGCCGTTTTTGGCATATTTCAGCATTGGTTGCAGCCCGGCGGTGTAGGCGTCAAAACGGGCAGTGAGATCGTTATCCAGCGTCAGGTCGGCCTCGGTTTTCACCGGGCGATCCATATATTGTTTAAAGTTTTCCTGCGACTGTTTAATGCGCTTTTCCGCTTCGGCGATGTTGGTTTTCACATCCTCCATTTCGGCGATACGGCTTGCAGCAC
Organism: Kosakonia sp. CCTCC M2018092; assembly: GCF_003864115.1. NCBI lineage: Bacteria > Pseudomonadati > Pseudomonadota > Gammaproteobacteria > Enterobacterales > Enterobacteriaceae > Kosakonia > Kosakonia sp. CCTCC M2018092. The sequence continues at coordinate 2,347,776 of NZ_CP034225.1, read as the reverse complement.
CTGCGTGAATCAATTTAATTCGGGCGACGCGAAGGTTGTTGGAGCTGTTAGATAATCCCATGCGCACCTGGATCTCCTGCGTCACATCCTGCTGATCGCGGTCGGCTTGCATCAGGAAGTAACCCGCTAATCCGGAACTTAAGGCAAATAGCACCAAAATGCCGGAAAGGATAAAGGAAAATAGGGGAACCAGGCGAATATTGTGCATAAAACCAATGCCTTGTGTTTGTTGCATTGCTGCTTTGTTATCCATGGCGTCGACTCTCGTATTAGTCTGCTAAGTACAAAGGAATGATATATAGGCATCGGCAATAATTGGATTTTTCTTATGGTGAAAAGCGCAACGGCGGTCACAGATTTGGAGTTTGGTTGCGCCAGCGGAGGGCCCGCTGGCGCGAAGGGAGATTACTTTTCGCCGAAATGGATAACGGTACGGATCGATTTACCTTCATGCATCAGATCGAAGGCTTCGTTAATTTTGTCCAGCGGCAGACGGTGAGTGATGAATGGGTCGAGACGGATTTTGCCCGCCATCGCATCTTCCACCATGCCCGGCAGCTGGCTGCGGCCTTTGACGCCGCCGAATGCGGAACCGCGCCATACGCGACCGGTAACCAGCTGGAACGGACGGGTGCTGATCTCCTGGCCTGCGCCCGCAACGCCGATAATGACGCTTTCGCCCCAGCCTTTATGGCAGCACTCAAGCGCCGCGCGCATGACATTCACGTTGCCGATACACTCAAAGCTGTAGTCAACGCCGCCATCGGTCATTTCCACAATCACTTCCTGAATCGGGCGATCGTGATCTTTCGGGTTGATAAAGTCGGTCGCGCCCATCTCTTTCGCCAGCGCGAATTTGTCCGGGTTGGTATCGATAGCCAGGATGCGGCCCGCTTTTGCCTGTACCGCGCCCTGAATGGCCGCAAGCCCAATACCGCCGAGACCGAAGATGGCAACCGTATCGCCCTCTTTCACTTTCGCCGTGTTGTGCACCGCGCCAATACCAGTGGTAACGCCGCAACCCAGCAGGCAGACCTTATCCAGCGGCGCTGCCTCGTTGACTTTCGCCAGCGAGATCTCAGCGCAAACGGTGTATTCACTGAAGGTGCTGGTGCCCATGTAGTGATAGATCGGCTCGCCGTTATAGGAGAAACGGGTGGTACCGTCCGGCATCAGACCTTTACCCTGCGTGGCGCGCACGGCCTGGCAGAGGTTGGTTTTGCCCGATTTACAGAATTTGCACTCGCCGCACTCGGCGGTGTACAGCGGAATAACGTGGTCGCCCGGCTTCAGGCTGGTGACGCCCTCGCCCACTTCCACAACGATACCGCCGCCTTCATGGCCGAGCACCGCCGGGAAAACGCCTTCCGGATCGTTACCGGAAAGGGTAAAGGCATCGGTATGGCAAACACCGGTGTGCGTAATGCGTACCAGTACTTCCCCTTTTTTCGGTGGCGCAACGTCGATTTCGACAATCTTGAGGGGTTGGCCTGGCCCGAAGGCTACAGCTGCACGTGATTTCATCTCGCTTTCCTTTTTATGTATACGGTGTTGCTTATTTTAGATAAGAGCGTAGCAGATGGCCGACTTCTGCCATCCGCACTGCGCGCTGGTCGGCGGTAGTTTCTCCGGCGACCAGCTCGTCTTTCAGGTGAATTTCAACCATTTCGCCCATCAGGCCGTTGGCTGCGCCGCGCACGGCAGCGATTTGTTGCAAAATTGCGATGCAAGGTTCGCCGTTTTCCAGCGCCCGCTCCAGCGCGTCAACCTGGCCGCGAATACGCCGCACCCGCGTCAGCACGCGTTTTTTATCTTCAGGTGAATGGGGCATACAACCTCCTGGATACTATAGGGGGGTATGGTAACTTAGCGGCGATGGTCATGCAAACGAACGTTTGTAGGAAAAAAAGAGTATGGCTGTAAAAGCGCTGGCGCGGTAAATGCGTTAATTATCCTGCTCGTCGGTTGACCCACTGTGGGATTAATTATGAATTGATCTCTCGGTAGCATCACAAAAGATAATAGTTAAAGGGGACTTTTCGCCTGTCAATCAAATAACCATATATTAACTCAGGTTATTAATTTCGCATGACACTCTTCCCGTTAGCATGTTTCAGCGCACAACTTAGCGTAAAAATTTTTAAATATTATTATCGTTTAGCATATTGAACTTAAATTAACGTTTCGCTTAGGTTCTTTCTATATTGTTTGCTAAGATTCTTCCTGGCGAATGAGTAGATATTATGTAAGGAAGATGTATGCGCTGGAATATTACGGATATGTTAGTTTCCCCTGCCACGGGTACGGCATTTGCTCTAGCCAGGACACAGCAGGACAAAGCGGTGATCGTCTGGTACCGGGGCCACTATTTCCTGCGCCCGGGAAATATATTAGTTACTGATTCAAAAGGAATTATCATGGATGGCAGAATGCATGAATTCAAAGTTATCCATACCATGCCCTATTTCCCAACCATCTGGAAAACTTTAAAAAATAGTTGCTCATGTCCAGGGAATGATAATATTTCTTTGCGCGAATGTGATAAACAAAACGAATGCTTATTTCCGCTGTGCCCCTATGGGATAAAACTTTCAACCTAGGCGCTTTCGCAGTGGATATATTATATTTCACTATAAGAATATATCGATCATTTTATAACCCGGCGAGATAATTCCCACCGGGCATTATTTTAACGTTTTAAAGGTTGTCCGGCCGTTTCACGGGCGCGCATCACGGTGATGAAGGTGATTAACGCAGCCCCCATGACATAGAAGGCGGGTGAAAACTTATCGCCTGTCGACGTGATAAGCCACGCGGAGAACCAGGGCGTGATGCCGCCAAAGAAGGCCACGGCAAAGTTATAGGCAATCGACAGGCCGCCGTAGCGCACGTTGGTAGGAAAGAGCTCCGCCATCGCTGCCGTGCATGCGCCATCAAACGCAGCGATAAACGCGCCGAGCATTACCATTGCCAGCACCGCTGAGAGCACATCACCGTTCGCCATGATCATCATCGCCGGGTAACTCAGCAGAATAAACCCCGCACAACCCGCCAGCATCAGCGGCTTACGACCGTACTTGTCAGAGAGATAACCCATAAATGGCACCAATACCGCAACGGAGAAGAGGCCGATAGTGGTGATGGCGTAGGCATTAAGTTTGCTGAAATGCAGCTCGGTGGCGAGGTAGCTCGGCATAAACGTCTGGAGCGTCCAGTGCCCTACCGCTTTGATCACCACAAACCCGACACAGAAGAGCAGCGCGCGCCAGGCGGTGGTTACCGCTTTGCGCAGCGGTGCGGTTTCAATCTGCCCGCTTTTCATCGCCTCAAGAAACTCTGGCGAATCTTCCAGATGTCTGCGCAGATAGAGCCCCACCCAGCCGAGCGGCCCGGCGATAAGGAAAGGAATGCGCCAGCCCCAGTCGTTCATGGTGCTCTCGCCCAGCGCGGCGGTCAGCAGAAATACCAGCCCGGAGCCGACAACGAAGGCCATAAAACCAAAGTTGTCGATCCAGCAGGTGAAATAACCGCGTCTGGCGGTCGGTGCGTATTCTGCCAGATACGTTGTTGCGCCCGAGCTTTCACCGCCTGCGGCAAAGCCCTGCACCAGGCGGGTGATCACCAGCAGTACCGTGGCGGTAATGCCAATCTGGTGATAGGTCGGCAGCAGCCCCATGACAAACGTTGCGCCCGAGGTGAGCAAAATCACCGTCGCCAGCACCTTCTGTCGACCTTTACGATCGCCCAACGAGCCGAAGAACAGCCCACCGAGCGGGCGCATGATAAACCCGGCGCCAAATACCGCGAACGAGGAGAGCAGTGCAACGCTGGGGCTGGAGGATTGAAAAAATTGCAGACCGATAATCGCCGCCAGCGTGCCGTAGAGGCCGAAGTCGAACCACTCCACAAAGTGACCGATGCCGGTGGCGAGCAGAACTTTACGTAATTTGCGCGATCCGCCGGCCTGCGCATCGGCAGCCACCCGGTCGAGTGATTCCTGTACTGGCTGTGTCATTTGCCTCTCCCGCTTTCGATAGTGTTTCTATTATAGATATACTATCTACACTGCTTGTTCGAATTTCGCCCACAGGCGATGATAGAAAATGTGATTTCTCCCCAGCTTTTTCTTACAAAAATCAGGCGGGATCACAGCATTCTGGGGCAAGTTACGCAAAAACGGTTAAGGAATTTCGCAGGATATGCAGCCCGGTCACGGATGTCACCGGGCAGAAGGCGTTATCGTTCGCGCTTTTTCGGCATCATGCGCAGCAGCGTATTGTCTTTGAAAATGTAATGGTGCAGCAGGGCGGCAGCGGCATGCAGGCCAACAATAAAGTAACCGAGCGTGGCGAGAAGCTCATGGTACTCCTTAAGCGTGTCGACCAGATCGAAATTAGCCTCGGCAGCGTGGGGCATCGGCAGGCCAAAGGCGATCCACGGGCCGCCGCGGTTATACATCATCAGCAGGCCAAGCAGCGGCAAGGCGATAAACAGCAGATAAATCGCCAGATGCCCGAGGTGCGCCAGCCCGGTCATCATCGCGGAGGGTTTAGGCGCAATAGGCGGTGCCGGATGTTTTAGCCGCACCAGTAACCGCGCAACCATCAGCACGAGAACAGAGATACCGCATGAGACGTGGACAATATTGAAATATGGCCGGTAACTGCGCGGCGCAAACCCGCGAAACTCCATGGCGCAGTATGCGCCGACGACCAGCAGCACCACCAACCAGTGGATGGCGATCTGCGGGCCGGAATAGTTGCTACGCATATGAAACCCCTGAAAGAACGAACCGGCTTTCAACATAACGGGGTTTCCTTAAAAATTCATTAACTTTTCTGTATCACTTTTCAGCCACTTAGCGCTTACGCGGCGCGCGTGGTTTGCGCAATAAAACCCGACAACGCAATACTGAATAAGCACAAAACAAAAGGAGCCTGTGTGGATAAGCTGACGCCGCAAACACTACTGAGTTTAATGGAGGACGCCGTCGCGCGCGCCATCACGTTTCCCGTCTGGCCGCAGGGCGAAGCGCCAGGAGCGAAGGTCAGCCCGGTACAGTTTCAGTTGGAAAAAGAACATACCGGCCCCTCGCCGTTCGATCGCTCGGTGACCGGCGTGCGGGAACCTGAAATCACCGTTTATGCGCCACAGCATCCCAACGGTGTCGGCATTCTGGTGACGCCCGGCGGCTCTTACCGCCGTGTGGTGCTGGATAAAGAGGGCAGCGCCCTCGCCCCCTTCTTTAATGAACGCGGTTATACCCTGTTTGTGATGACTTACCGCTTCCCCGGCGATGGTCATGCCGAGGGAGCAGACGCGCCGCTGGCGGATGTGCAGCGGGCAATGCGCCTTATCCGCGCCCAGGCGGAGCGCTGGCAGCTTGATGCGGACAAACTTGGCGTGATGGGTTTTTCCGCTGGCGGCCACGCGGCGGCGAGTCTCGGCACACGTTACAACGATTCGGTCTATACACCGCTGGATGCTATCGATGAGCAGAGCGCGCGCCCGGCGTTTATGGCGCTGGTCTACCCGGTGATCACTATGCATGCCGATATCGATCACCCGATGTCGCGCCAGCAGCTGATTGGCGATACGCCCGATGAGGCGCAGATCCGCCGCTACTCTGCCGAAGAGCAGGTCAGCAGCCAGACGCCGCCGACTTTTTTGCTGCATGCGGTCGACGACCCGGCGGTAAAAGTGGAAAACAGCGTGGTGATGTTCTCCGCGCTGCGCCGCATGGGCGTGCCGGTGGAGATGCATCTGTTTGAGCAGGGAAAACATGGGTTTGGTATTCGCGATGCGCTGGGCTTGCCGGTTGCCGTCTGGCCGGAGTTGATGATGGCGTGGATCGAAACTAAGGTGTGAAAACGCCCCCGCGTGCTGCGGGGGCAGGCCTATCACGATTGCAGATAAACCACCTGGGTTTGCAGGTATTCATTCAGGCCGTGGCGGCCATCCGCGCCGCCAATGCCCGATTTGCGCCAGCCCGCGTGAAAACCCTGCATCGCTTCGAAGTTCTCGCGGTTAATGTAGGTTTCACCAAACTTCAGCCCGCGCACCGCTTTCATCGCCTGGTTGAGATCGCGGGTGTAGATCGAAGAAGTGAGGCCATAGTCACTGTCATTGGCCATCGCCAGCGCTTCATCAAGCGTGTCGAACGCGACTACCGGCAGCACCGGGCCAAAGGTCTCCTCGTGCATAATCGCCATCTCCTGCTTTACATCCAGCAGCAGCGTCGGCGGATAGAAGTACCCTTTTCCTGCAACCTTTTCGCCGCCGAGGACAACTCGCGCCCCTTCGGCGACGGCGTGCGCCACTTTCTCTTCCACTCGCTGCAAGGCCGCAGCATTGATAAGCGGCCCCATCGCAATGTCGTTGCGCTGCGCCGGATCGCCAAACTGCACCGCTTTCATCGCTTCGCCGAGGCGGTTGACGAAGCGGTCGTAAATTCCCTTCTGCACATAGACGCGCTCGGCGCAGTTACATACCTGCCCGGTATTGATCACCCTGGAGTCAACAATCGCTTTCACCGCCAGCTCAAGGTCGGCATCGTCGAGCACAATCGCTGGTGCTTTACCGCCCAGTTCGAGGCACACTTTGGTAATGTTTTTTGCCGCCGCCGCCATGATCTTCTCCCCCGCGCCGACGCTGCCGGTCATGCTCACCATCGCCACTTTCGGGTTACCCGCCAGCTCCTGGCCGACGGTTTCGCCGAGCCCGAGCACCAGGTTGAAGACCCCTTTCGGTAAGCCAACCTGCTCAACGATTTTGGCGAATGCGATGGCGTTACTCGGGGTAAACTCGCTGGGTTTGATCACAATGGTGTTGCCGGTAATCAGCGCGGGCGCCATTTTGCGGGCGATAAGAAAGAACGGGAAGTTCCACGGCAGAATGCCTGTGGTCACGCCCAGCGCGCGTTTGAAGACAAAGATATTCTCGTTCGGGCGGTCGCTTTGCAGGATCTCCCCTTCGTAACGGCGCGCCCACTCGGCCATATAGTCGATGTAATCGGCGGTAAAGGAGACTTCGACATCGGCGAGTTGCTGGATTTTGCCCCCTTCGGCGACAATCAGCGCGCTAATTTCGCTGGCGTTGTCACGAATGCCAGCAGCGATTTTACGCAGCCAGCCGGCACGCTCAATGGCGGGCAGCGCTTCCCAGCCGGGCTGTGCCCGCTCGGCGGCCTCGATGGCCTGGCGAGCATCCTCTGCGCGTCCGTCGGGAATACGTGCGAGAACCTCTTCCGTTGCCGGATTGACCACATCAAGCCAGCCTTCGCCCTGCCAGCTGACAAATTGCCCATCAATAAACATCGGGTGTTGTACGGGTGCTGTCATGATCTGCTCCTGTAATAGCATTGTTTTTAAAAAGCTAACGTGTTGTTAAAAATCTATCGCCGCGGTGGGCGATGCCGAGGCTCAGGAGCAACTTTTGTGAGGGAACGCAAAAAAGCGGCGGGAAAAGCGAACAAAAAATTATGCGTTTAGGGGATGGCGCTGCCCGTTTGCGCCACAGCTGACGCAAACGGGCATTGGCCTTACAGCGCGCGCTGGGATAAGGCGTCGGTGAGTTGAGGATCCGCCTGCAGGGTTTGCCAGGCCTGCTCGATCTCCGGGGGAAACTCAACATGCGCCAGGTAATCGCGCCCGTTTGGGCCATAACCGTTTGCGTCATCCCGCAGGCGCGGCACTTCCCCCATCATCAGGGAAAGATAACGTTCAACGGGCCATAACCCGCGAACGCGGGGCTGGAAAGCCAGCCCATCCGGCGTGTTGATCAACCGTGGGGTAAAGCCGGGCCAGCTGAACCAGTGCGGTGCGTTAGTGCACTGCTGGCTGGCGCGGGCGAAGGTCGCCATCGTGCGCCGCTGCATGGTCGGGTCCTGAACAATCACCGCCGTTTTCGGCGCAATCTGTCGGCTCATCAGCAGTTCAAGACTCAAGCGGGCATTTTCACCGCTGTTGGTTGAGCGGTCTTCAATCAGCAGCTGGCTCTCATCAATCTTCCAGAACTGACGGGCGATGTCGGCGAGGATGCCCGCTTCGCCGCGCCCGGTGGTACGAATCACGTTATAGCGTGGATGGCGGGCAATCGCTGAATAGAGGAAGGTGGTTGAATGACCAAGACCGCCGCTAATCAGCAGCGGTGTTTTTTGCGCCGCCGCCAGTCCGCAGGCAGCTTCAATGGTCGGAATGACGGCATTACCCGCCAGGATCACCACATCTGCCCGCACCGGCGACGGTTTGCCGGTGAAGTCATTTTGCGCCAGCCATTCACCGAGCCTGTTTACGGCGGCGAGCGTCGACTCAGGCAGAGCGGGAAATGTTGTTTTAAGCATGGAAACCTCCTTCACATTGCTGTCTCCAGCCTAACCGCACGCCGAATACTGAAAAGCGGATCTCTCCTAATCGCGGTTTTCACCACTGAGCACCGCACAAAAAGAACACTTTTCGTGACAACGTCACGCAACGAGCGACTATTTTTGTTAGCTTCCCCTGCTACGGTGTAGCGCGTAATCTATATTTTTCTTATGCACTTGCATTGTATTTATGGGCGCACGTAGAATCGTTAGCCCCCTAACTATTCAGTAAGATAATCTTTAGGTCTTCATGCATAACCACACTCGATGTTTTTCTCTGCCGTCTATCGTTACTCATGAGGTCAAAAAGTAATGTCTGAACCCAAACGCGACCCTTACGCGCCGCGTGAATGGGCCGCTCATGAAAAGCCGATGCTGCTCGGCTCCCCTTCAACGCCCTGGCACAGCACGCCGCGGCGCATCGCCTATGGCATTGTCGGTTTGCTGGTCTCCATGACCGGCGCGCTGGGGAACGCGATGGTGACGGCGAACCTGCAAAATTTGCAGGGCACCTTTGCCGCCTGGTCAACGGAGATCGCCTGGCTCCCGGCGGTGTACGTGATGACCAACGTCTCCATCAACCTGCTGCTGGTAAAGTTTCGCCAGCAGTATGGTCTGCGGGCATTTACCGAAGGGTTCCTGGTGCTCTATGTGCTGGTCACCTTTTTCCACCTCTTTATTAATGACCTCAGTTCCGCGCTGCTTGTACGAGGTGCACACGGCATGGTGGCCGCCGCACTCAGCTCGCTTGGGATCTACTACCAAATTCAGGCCTGGCCGGCGAAGCATCGATTAAAAGCGTTGACCATCGGCATTACCGGTTCGACGCTGGCGATCCCGATTGCCCGCCTCTTCTCTACCGAACTGCTACAACTCGACGAGTGGCGTGGGCTCTATCTCTTCGAGCTGGGGCTGGCGCTTATCTCGCTGGGCTGCGTGATTGCACTGAAGCTGCCGCCGGGCGATCGTAAAAAGGTGTTTGAGAAGAAGGATTTCATCACCTTCTTTCTGCTGGCACCCGGCATGGCGCTGCTCTGCGCGGTGCTGTCCCTCGGGCGTCTCGACTGGTGGTTTGAAACACCGTGGCTCGGCTGGGCGCTGGCAGGTGCGCTGGTGTTAATCGTCTCGGCGATTGTATTTGAGCACAACCGCAAAAACCCGCTGCTTAACACCCGCTGGCTCTCCAGCGGCAGTATTGTGCGCCTCGGTCTGATTATGCTGCTGATCCGCATTGTGCTTGCCGAACAGAACACCGGGGTTTTTGGCTGGTTGCAGTATGTCGGCCTGCAAAACGAGCAGATGACCCGGCTGGCGTGGTCGATTCTCGCCGGGATTATTTGCGGGATTGTCGCCAGTTGCCTGACCATCAAGCCGCAGCGCCTCGGCTGGCCGATCCTCACCGCGCTGGCGCTGATGATTATCGCCTCGCTGATGGATAGCCAGTCGACCAGCCTGACGCGCCCGGATCAGCTGATGATAAGCCAGTTCCTCTTCGGCTTTGCCAGCGCCTTTTTTATCGCCCCCGCGATGCTGGCCGGGATTGGCGGTGTCATCGCCGAACCGCGCAACCTGGTCAGCTTCTCGGTACTGTTTGGCATGAGCCAGAATATCGGCGGGCTGATGGGCTCGGCGATCCTCGGCACCTTTCAGACGTGGCGTGAGAAGTATCATTCAAGCCTGCTGGCGGATCAGCTCACCACCCTTAACCCGCTGGTCAATGAGCGCCTGCAACTTTATAGCCAGATGTACCAGAGCATGATCGGCGACAGCAGCCTGCTCAGCGTGCAGGCGGTAACCCAGTTGCAGACCGCCTCGACGTTACAGGCGACGATACTGGCTTATAACGACACTTATATGCTGACGGCGAGCGTCGCTGCCGCCACGCTGTTATGGATTGCATGGCGTTTGCTGCGCCTGCGTATTACCGCTCGTCTGGCCCTGAAACGGGCCACGGGTAGCAAATAATAATGATGACATTACTGGAGTTCTTACTATGAGCCAGCAGGACGCAGCAGCTAAAGAGCAGGCAAGTACCCGCAGCAATGTGCGCGTGGTGTCCCTTTTTACCGCCGCGGCGATCGTGATTGTCGGCGTGCTGGTGATCCTTTACGCATGGCAGCTGCCGCCGTTTACGCGCCATACGCAGTCGACGGATAACGCCTATGTGCGCGGGCAGACGACCTTTATCAGCCCGCAGGTCAATGGCTATATCACCGAAGTGCCGGTGCAGGATTTCGTCAATGTGAAAAAAGGCGACCTGATTATGCAGATTGACGACCGCATCTATCGTCAGCGCGTCGATCAGGCGAAAGCGACGCTGGCGATGAAGCGCGCCGCGCTGGAAAACAACCTGCAACAGCGCAAAAGCGCGCAGGCGGTGATCGCGCGTAATGAAGCAGCGCTCGCCAGCGCCAAAGCGCAGAACTTGCAGGCGCAGGCGGATTTAAAACGCGTCAAAGCGCTGACGGCGGACGGTTCCCTCTCGGTTCGCGAGCGCGATGCCGCGCTGGCAACCGCCGCGCAAAACAGCGCCAATATCGCCCAGGCGCAGGCAACCCTTGAGATGTCGCGCCAGGATCTGCAAACCACGATCGTCAATCGCGCTTCGCTACAGGCAGATGTGGAAAACGCCCAGGCGGCGCTGGAACTGGCGCAGATCGATCTGCAAAACACGCGCATCGTCGCCCCGCGCGACGGACAGCTTGGGCAGATTAGCGTGCGCCTCGGCGCGTATGTTACTGCCGGAACGCATCTCACCTCGCTGGTTCCTGCTCAGCGCTGGGTGATTGCCAACCTGAAAGAGACGCAGCTGGCCGATGTCGTTGTCGGTCAGCCGGTGACCTTTAGTGTTGATGCCCTTGATGGCCGCAGCTTTAATGGCCGGGTTGAGAGCATTTCGCCCGCCACCGGCGTGGAGTTCAGCGCCATCAGCCCGGACAACGCCACCGGTAACTTTGTCAAAATCGCCCAGCGTATTCCGGTGCGCATTCAGGTGGAGGGCAAAGCCGAAGAGATCGCCCGTCTGCGTCCGGGGATGTCCGTGCAGGTACATATTGATACGCGGGAGGCGAAGCAATGAGGCGCTATCCGACACTTATCGCGCTCAGCCTGCTGCTGGCGGGCTGCCAGTCGGTGGATGTGGAACGCGCACAGCCTTCGTTACAGATCCCGGCTGCGTGGCGCAGCGAAAGCGGTCCGCTGAGTAAAGTCGACAGCATCTGGTGGCGCAACTTTCACGACAGCCAGCTCAACCGCTATGTCGATCAGGCTCTGCGTTATAACAGCGACGTGCTGGTCGCTCGCGAGCGGGTTAATGAGTACCAGGCGCGGGTCTATGCCGCCAACGGCGCGCTGTTCCCTGAAGTGGATATCGGTTTATCCGGCACCCGCGCCCGTTCGCAATCCGCCGCCACCGGTCAGCCGGTGCACAGCACGCTCTATAAGGGCAATTTAACTGCCAGTTACGATGTCGATATCTGGGGAGCCAGCCGCAGCGCATCGCGAGCGGCAGAAGCGTCGCTGGAGGCGCAAAAAGCTGCCGCCGCCGCTGCGGATTTAACCGTCGCCACCAATGTCGCCTCCGGTTATCTCACCCTGTTATCGCTGGATGAACAGCTGCGCGTGACGCGCTCGACGTTAAATGCGCGGGAAGATGCCTGGCGGCTCGCCCGGCGTCAGTATGAAACCGGCTATACCTCGCGGCTGGAGCTGATGCAGTCGGATTCGGAACTACGCGCAACGCGGGCGCAAATCCCGCAACTGGAGCACCAGATTAGCCAGCAAGAGAATGCGCTTAGCGTGCTGCTTGGCAGCAACCCGGGGGCAATCCAGCGCGGCGATTTTTCAACGCTTACCCCGCTGTCGCTGCCTGCGCAGCTTCCGTCAACGCTGCTTAACCGACGGCCGGATATCGTGCAGGCTCAGCGCCAGCTGGTTGCCGCTGATGCCGGGCTTGCGGTATCGCAGGCGAAACTCCTGCCGTCGCTCAACCTCACCGCCAGCGGCAGTATGCAGGACAATACCCTGCCCGGCCTGCTCGATAACCCGCTGCGGCTGTGGAATATCGGCGGCAGCATTCTGGCGCCGCTGCTGAACCGCCAGGCGCTGAATGCGCAGGTGGATGTCTCCATGTCACAGCGCAATCAGGCGCTCTATAGCTATGAAAGTACCGTGCGCAATGCGTTCAGAGAGGTGAACGATAGCCTCGATGCCATCACCCGGCTTGGCGAGCAGTTGAGCGAGCTGGAAGGCCAGCAACAGGTGGCGGAAGAGACGCTACGCATTGCACAAAATCGTTACCAGAACGGCTACTCCTCCTATCTGACGGTACTTGATGCGCAGCGCACGCTCTTTAGCGCGCAGCTCAACGCCGTGCAGGTGAAAAATAATCTGTTACTGGCGCAGGTGGACCTCTATCGCGCGCTGGGTGGAGGCTGGTCCGGTATGCAGTAATTCTCAACACCACCAGGAGTTATACTATGCAGCAGAAATGGTCCGCGGTAGATGAGTACTTAGCACAACAGCTTCTTCCTGAAGATGAGGTTCTGACGCAGATCCTCGCTAATAACCGGCGCGCCGGATTACCTGAAATTGATGTCTCGCCGATGCAGGGCCAGTTGCTGGCGCTGCTGGTGCGCATGACGCACGCTAAACGCATTCTTGAGATCGGCACGCTGGGCGCTTACAGCACGGTGTGGATGGCGCGAGAGTTGCCCTCCGATGGCGAATTATTGACGCTGGAGTTCGATGCGTTACATGCCGCAATTGCCCGTGAGAACATTGAATTTGCAGGTTTGACCCGCCAGGTGAAAGTCAAAGAGGGCCCGGCGCTGGAAACGCTGGAATCCCTCGGCGAGCGCCCGCCGTTCGATCTGATCTTTATCGATGCCGATAAACCCAATAACCCGAACTACCTGAAGTGGGCGCTGCACTATTCGCGTCCCGGCACGCTGATTATTGGTGATAACGTGGTGCGCGATGGCGAAGTGACCAACCCTGCCTCCACCGATGACCGTGTGCAGGGCGTGCGTAAATTTATTGAGATGATTGGCGACAACCCGCACCTGACGGCGACGGCAATGCAGACCGTCGGCACCAAAGGATGGGATGGCTTTACGCTGGCGTGGGTGAATTCGTAAAAACCTTCGCCCGGATAAGCGTAGCGCCATCCGGCGATCCTGCGCAGATGGCGAACTATTCCGTTTGCTAAAACGTGGTTAACTGCCGGATGGCGGCTGACGCCTTATCCGGCCTACAAACCCATTGCGTGCGGGTAAATTCGATACCGTAGGCCGGATAAGCGTAGCGCCATCCGGCGATCCTGCGCAGAGGGCGAGCTGTTCCGTTTGCTAAAACGTGGTTAACTGCCGGATGGCGGCTGACGCCTTATCCGGCCTACAAAACCATCGCGTGCAGGTAAATTTGATACCGTAGGCCGGATAAGCGTAGCGCCATCCGGCGATCCTGCACGGATGGCGAACTGTTCCGTTTACTAAGCCAAGGTTAACTGCCGGATGGCGGCTGACGCCTTATCCGGCCTACAAACCCATCGCGTATCCGGCCTACAAAGGCATTACGCGCTAATCTGCTCCATTGCCTGCAAAATGCGTTTATCGGAGATGGGGTACGGCGTGCCGAGCTGTTGGGCGAAGAAGCTGACGCGCAGCTCCTCGATCATCCAGCGAACCGCCTTCACCTCTTCATCGTCACGACGTGCCGGCGGCAGCTTGTTGAGCCACTGCTGCCACGCCTGCTGCACCTGCTCCACTTTCAGCATCTGCGCCCGATCGCGGTGCGGATCGACTGCCAGCTTCTCCAGCCGTTTTTCAATCGCCTGAAGGTAACGCAGCGTATCGCCGAGGCGGCGGAAGCCGTTGCCGGTGACGAAACCGCGATAGACCAGCCCATTCATCTGCGCTTTGATATCCGATAACCCCAGCGCCATGGTCATATCCACGCGTCCTTTCAGACGCTTGTTGATATTGAACACCGCCGTCAGGATCTGTTCGACCTGTTTAGCGATCTCCACCACCGTGTCGTTGAGCTCGGCGCGCACTTTCTCATGCAGCGCGGCAAAGCCCTCCTCCGTCCACACCAGGCCGCCCGCTTCATCAATCAGTTTATCGACACCGCAGGCGATGCAGTCGTCAATCAGCTCCAGTACTTTACCGTACGGGTTGAAGTAGAGCCCCAGCTTGGCTTTGTTCGGCAGCTTCTCGTGCAGATATTTAATCGGCGACGGAATATTCAGCAGCAGCAGGCGGCGAATACCGGCCCACATCGCATTTTGCTGCTCCTGCGGGTTATCGAACAGCTTGATCGCCACGCTGTCACGCTCATCAACCAGCGCTGGCCACGCCTTCACTTTGTAGCTGCCGCGCTTCTGCTCGTAGCTTTCCGGTAACTGACCAAAGCTCCAGATATGCAGCCCGCTCTGCTCAATGCCGTCATCGGCCACCGCCGAGAGCGTCTCCTGCACTTTGCCCTTCAGCTGCTCTTTCAATTCGCTCAGGGAGCGCCCTTCAAGCAGCTTCTTATTTTTATCATCCACCACGCGGAAGGTGATTTTCAGGTGATCGGGCACCTGATCCCAGTGCCAGTCGTCGCGGTCGACGGTTACGCCGGTCATGCGGCGCAGTTCGCGCTCCAGCGCGTCGAGCAGCGGCATCTCCAGCGGCGTCACGCGGCCTAAAAACGCTTCGGCATAGTTGGGCGCGGGGACGAAGTTGCGGCGCGTCGGTTTCGGCAACGATTTGATCAGCGCAATCACCAGTTCGCGGCGCAGGCCGGGGATCTGCCACTCAAAACCGCTCTCTTCCACCTGATTGAGCAGCGGCAGCGGAATGTGTACCGTCACGCCGTCGGCATCCGCGCCCGGTTCAAACTGATAGCTCAGACGCAGCTTGAGATTGCCCTGATGCCAGAAGTTCGGGTAATCGAGCTTGCTGACATTGTCCGCGCCCTCTTTGATCAGCATGCTCTTTTCAAAGTTGAGCAGATCCGGCGTTTCACGGCTCGCCTTCTTCCACCAGCTGTCGAAATGGCGTGCTGAAATGACCTCATGGCTGATGCGCTGATCGTAAAACTCAAACAGCGTCTCATCATCCACCAGAATGTCGCGGCGGCGGGATTTATGCTCCAGCTCCTCCACTTCGGCGCGCAGCTTCAGGTTGTCGCGGAAGAAGGCGTGGCGGGTTTGCCAGTCCCCTTCCACCAGCGCGTGGCGAATAAAGAGTTCGCGGCACAGCGCCGGATCGATCTGGCTGTAGTTGACCTTACGCGCGGCGACAATCGGCAGACCGTAAAGCGTCACTTTCTCCGTCGCCATCACCGCGCCCTGCGAGCGCTCCCAGTGCGGCTCGCTCCAGGAGCGTTTAATCAGATGCTGCGCGACCGGCTCAACCCACTCGGGATCGATGCGCGCAGCAATGCGCCCCCACAGACGGCTGGTTTCTACCAGTTCGGCGACCATCGTCCACTTCGGCGGCTTTTTGAACAAACCTGAGCCAGGGAAGATGGAGAAACGGGCGTTACGCGCGCCGGTAAACTCCTGCTTATCGGCATCTTTCATACCGATATGCGACAGCAGCCCGGTAAGCAGCGCAATATGAATTTCGCGGCACTCTGCCGGTTCGCTGTTCACCGGGATCCCCAACTCTTTCACCACCTGGCGCAGCTGGGTGTAGATATCCTGCCATTCGCGCACGCGCAGATAGTTGAGGTAATCGACGCGGCACTGACGGCGGAACTGGTTTGAGGAGAGCGCTTTCTGCTGCTCGCCGAGGTAGTTCCACAGGTTCACAAAGGCGAGGAAATCGGACTCTTTGTCGTGGAAGCGCTGATGTTTTTCATCCGAGGCCTGTTTCTTATCCAGCGGCCGCTCGCGCGGATCCTGAATCGACAGCGCCGAGGTGATGATCATCGCTTCACGCACGCAGCCATGTTTCTGCGCTTCCAGCACCATGCGCGCCAGACGCGGGTCGACCGGCAGTTGCGACAGCTGGCGACCGAGCGGCGTCAGTTTATAGGTGGTCTGCTGTTCGTCGGTGGCAATTGCGCCAAGCTCTTCCAGCAGGCGCACACCATCCTGAATATTGCGTTTATCCGGCGCTTCGACAAACGGGAAAGCGGCGATATCGCCCAGCCCCAGCGCGGTCATCTGCAAAATGACCGACGCCAGGTTGGTACGCAGGATCTCCGGGTCGGTAAACTCCGGGCGCGAGAGGAAATCATCCTCCGAATAGAGACGGATACAGATCCCTTCCGAGACACGGCCGCAGCGCCCTTTACGCTGGTTGGCAGAGGCCTGCGACACCGGCTCAATCGGCAGACGCTGCACTTTGGTGCGGTAGCTGTAGCGGCTGATGCGCGCAGTACCGGGGTCGATCACATATTTAATGCCGGGCACGGTGAGCGAGGTTTCCGCTACGTTGGTTGCCAGAACAATGCGCCGCCCGCTGTGCGGCTGAAAGACGCGGTTCTGCTCGCTGTTGGAGAGGCGCGCATAGAGCGGCAAAATTTCCGTATGGCGCAGATCGCGTTTATTTAACGCATCTGCCGTATCGCGGATTTCGCGCTCGCCGCTCATAAAGATCAGAATGTCGCCGGCGCTTTCACGGCCAAGCTCATCCACGGCGTCGAAAATCGCCTGGAGCTGGTCACGCTCGGTGTCATCCGCCTCTTCAACAATCGGGCGATAGCGCACTTCCACCGGATAGGTGCGCCCGGAGACTTCAATAATCGGCGCATTATTAAAGTGGCGCGAGAAGCGCTCAGGATCGATGGTCGCCGAGGTGATGATGATTTTCAGATCCGGGCGGCGCGGCAGCAGCTCGCGCAGATAGCCGAGCAGAAAATCGATATTGAGGCTGCGTTCGTGCGCTTCATCGATAATGATAGTGTCGTACTGCATCAGCAGCCGATCCTGCTGAATCTCTGCCAGCAGGATGCCGTCCGTCATCAGCTTAACGAGGGTGTTGTCGCTGACGTGATCGTTAAAGCGGACTTTATAACCAACGCAGCCGCCCGGCTCGGTTTTCAGCTCTTCAGCAATACGGTTCGCCACGGTACGTGCAGCAAGACGACGCGGCTGGGTATGGCCAATCAGCCCTTTGATTCCGCGCCCCAGCTCCATACAGATTTTCGGCAGCTGCGTGGTTTTACCGGAGCCGGTTTCACCGGCGACAATTACCACCTGGTTATCGCGTACCGCTTCGAGGATCGCCTGCTTCTTCTGGCTGACCGGTAGATTTTCCGGGTAGTCAATTACCGGACGAGACGCTTCGCGCTGCGCCACTTTCGCCGCCGCCTGTGCGGCTTCTTCTGCGATCTGTTGTAACAAGGCCTGGTGAGATTCAGGATTTTTAACTTTCTTGCTGCCCTGCAGACGGCGGGCGAAGCGCTGTTTATCGCGCAGCATCAGCGTGTCGAGCTGCGCGTAGAGATCGTTAATAGTCAATTTTTGTTGTTCAGTCATAGATTTATCGGGCAGAGCACTGCCGGGAAACTGGATCAGTTTGCAATGTGCGTAGAATAGCACATCGCAACATCCCTTTTCTTGTTCAAGAAATTCGAACATGGGCTTCGATATATTGCGCTATTCATGATTACGGATTGTGAATAGAGTGTGACGAATTCACGGGGGCAACCCAGCGTAAATACAACAAAGGAAACAACCCAATGGGTAAAGTATTAGTTCTTAAATCCAGCATTCTGGCAGGGTATTCTCAATCTTCGCAGCTCTCTGACTACTTCGTTGAACAGTGGCGCGCAAAGCACGCTGATGATGAGATCACCGTGCGCGATCTGGCGGAAAATCCGATTCCGGTGCTGGACGGTGAGTTAGTTGGCGCGCTGCGCCCGAGCGATGCCCCGCTGACACCGCGTCAGCAGGAAGCGCTGTCGCTCTCTGACGAGCTGATTGCTGAACTGCAGGCGCATGATGTGATTGTTATCAACGCGCCGATGTACAACTTCAACATCCCGACGCAGCTGAAAAACTACTTTGACCTGGTGGCGCGTGCAGGCGTGACGTTCCGTTACACCGAAAAAGGGCCGGAAGGTCTGGTTACCGGTAAACGTGCGGTAATCGTCTCCAGCCGTGGCGGTATTCATAAAGATACCCCGTCAGACGTCGTTGCCCCGTATGTGAAACTGTTCCTCGGCTTTATCGGCATCACCGACGTTGACTTTGTCTTCGCTGAAGGCATCGCCTACGGCCCGGAAGTGGCGGCAAAAGCGCAGGACGACGCGAAAGCGGCTATCGACAGCATCGTTGCCGCGTAAGCATTACCCCTCTCTTCCCTCTGTGGGAGAGAGGTATTTAGCCAGTTTTAGTGCATTGACTTCGCGCACAAAGGTTCTGAAGTAGTAGTTAATTTTGCGCACCAGATCCTCCACCATAAACTCATTGAGCGGCATGCCAGGCGGGTTAATGTGTGAGTCATCAAAATCGATTAGGCTAAAGCTGTCGGTTTGCGGATCGTAGAGAATATTGCCGAGATTAATGTCGTTATGATCGACCCCGGCGAGTTCGAGTTTTTTCGCTAACTGCGTGGCGACGTCGCCTTTTGCATATCTGGCCGCGGCTTTTTCTGCAAGTCCGACCTCCCCCTTCGCCAGAATAGCCGCCAGCGACTCGCCGCTGATTCTTCTTAGCTTCACCGAGACCGCTTTCTGCAAAGGATTTGCCGTCTTTCTCATCACTATGTTTGCACTGCCTGCGCCATAAAGGCGATTAAACGCCGCCGCATTGTTCATCGCGCTGTGCAACCGTCCCTTGTGCGCGGGATCGATAACTGCGCTGTAATCCTTCATCACATACTCATTGTCATAGTGATAAACGCTGCCAATGGAGCCGGTGGCGATCAGGTTTTCCGCTTTACGATAGCGTTCATCTGCGTCAGATCCTGCTCCGCTCTCTGCCTGAGATGGCCGACCTTTAAAGAGGGAGGAGATTTTTTGCAAGGGGTAGCGTAGCGCAGCGTGCTTTCTGACGGGCGCCTCCTCTTCCGGCTCTTGCCGAGCGGAAGGCATCGGCTGTGCCGGTTTTTTATAAGCGTACATGGGCATCATCTCCGGGTAAGAGCACCTTTTGATGATAGTGAAAAGCGCTATTCACCTGCGCGCTTTTCAGAGGTTTCACTGGCCCTGGTCGCCCGGTTTACGTAGCCACTTACCGTTAATGCCGCGCACATACTCACCCGGCTTTGCCCGCTCAACCAGCTTCTGCCCCGCCATATTGGCGACATCATCCACCGGAATATTGTTGCGGTCTGCCAGCTGCTGATAGCTCTCGGTACGCGCTTTATTGATGCGTTCAACCAGCGCCAGCGTCTCGCGATCCTGACGCAGCGGTGCGATATAGCCGTTCAGCGTTTCGCCGACGCGGCTCTGGCTGCGGGCCTCATCCAGCGTGAGCGCCTGGGCGATGCCGCTTACCAGGCTTAGCGCGAGCAGTGCTCCTATGACTCGTTTTTTCATCATCGCCTCAGAAGAGATCGCTACGGGATTTCAGCAGGCTCTCCACATCTTTATCGACCTTGATATGGATCTCATGCTCAATTTTGACATTCATGTTGATGGTGATCGGCTCTTTTGGCGCCGCCACTTCAATTCGCGGCGTACAGCCAGCCAGCAGCGTTACTGCCAGCAGGCCTGGCACGATTTTCAGGGTTCTCATCTCTTTTCCTCGCACGACGTGCCCTTTTTGCAGCGCGTATCGGGCAGCGCCGCATGTTGCTCCAGCCATGACTGTAAATTGTCAGCAAAACGCAGACTGCGCCATAGCGTGAACAGATTTTCCTGATGGGTGTAGTTGAGATTAACACGCCCGCTTTTTCCTTCGGCATAACTGGTGCCGGAGAGTTTCGCGCGCAGGGTTAACTGACCCAGATTATCGACATCGATCTTCGTCCACGAGCGCGAAATTTCCATATAGCGCAGCCAGTTAATCGCCGCGCCCGCCGCCATATGGTCATTGACGATGGCATCTGCGGTGTTTTTATCGAGTCGCAGCGTCATCGGCCCCGGGTTATGCAGCCAGCCATCTTTAATAATCCAGCGTGGGTTATCGAGCCACAGCGGCAGCGCGCCGTCAACGGGGCCGGAGAGCGCAAACTGCTTCGGATTGACCGCGCTTATCACTTCACTCGCTTCAATATGCTTCAGGCGCAGTAGTGCCGCATCGTGCTGCGGCAGACGGAGCTGTTGCAGCGTCACTTTGCCGCCGAGCACATCGACGCTGACATCGCTGAGGGTCAGCGGATCTTGCTCGCTGTAGGGCCACGCACCCTGTAAATCGGCGGTGATATTTTTTGCCGTCACCTGATTGACTACTTCACCGATGCGCAGCGACACCGGATGGCGCGTACCCAGTTGCCAGGTAGCATCGCGGTAGCGGAACGGCAGCACAAAATCGACGCCGTGGATCTCGTTATCCGGCGTCCAGACACTGCCATTTTTCAGCACGCCGTGACCGCCCGCTTCAAAGCCCTGATCGGCTGCGGCGGAAAAGGCGACCTGCGCATAGAGCGAGCCGTCGAGCAGATTCATTTTCCACTCCGGCGGCACCAGCGGCTGGAACACCGTCAGGGATTGCTGTGGCCACCACGCCTGGCCGCGCAGGCGCTCGCCGTCCCAGCGACCATTCACCTGCACCGGGCCAATCGCTTCGGCATTCAGCGCGCCTTTGAACTGGAAGCGCGTCGGCTCCGTGCCGTCAACGCTGAAATGCAGAGTTGACGGCGGCAAAACGCTGCCGCTGCTAAAGGTCGTTTTGCCCGCATCCAGCGTCAGAGCGCCGGTAAAGCGCGGTTTTGCAGTGTCACGCAGCCAGCGTACCGGTTTATCCAGTACCAGCCTCGGCTTACTCATCTGCATGGCACCATATTGCAGCTGATCGAAGCCGGTAGAGAGTTCCGTTAAGGTGATGGCTTCGTCGCGCCACTCTCCCCGCCCGGCGACATCCCAGCGGGCGTGCATCGGCGTGAAATGACCATCGCCCCAGTAGCGCCAGCGCCACAGCCCATTATCCGGCAGGAAATCCTCGGCACGACCGTCAAGATGGAGGGTGAAGTCACCGAGCGCATTCTCATGGGCGCGCAGAATGGCCTGCAAGCGCCCGTCGATACCGCGCTGCGTCAGGCTGACACCCGCCAGCGGCCAGCGCACCTCATCAATATTGAGCGAATCAATAATGCGCCCTCGTGAGCGCAGCAGCGCGCCGGGGCTGAAAGCAAGGTGCGGATCCTCAACGCTACCGCTGAGACGGCCGGGGAGCACGGCGTAGAAGATCAAATCGCCCTGCTTCGCCTCACCGGTCAGCTGTAGCGGCATGTCACTGTTGCCGGGGCTGAGACGCCCCGGGCCGAAGTTGAGCACAGCATTGCCTTTGCCGGCATCGCCCTGAGTTAAGACATTTAACCGGCCGCTGATGCGCGCATTTTCAAGTCCGGCCTGCCAGTTGTCGATATTCACGCCGACGCGGCCGCTTAACGGAAAGCCCTGATAAGGCCAGTTCCAGCGCCCGTCGCTGATGGCGAAGCGCTGTTCGCTCATCTGCCAGGGGAGATCCAGTAGCGGTTCCCCTTCGCCGCGCGCCATCACAATCAGTTGCCCTTGGTTATCGCGCCAGTCGAGATCGACATCAAGAGTGTGCGGCTGCTGCGGCAGCGTCAGGGTACTCTCCATATGCCCGTTCACCGGGATACCCGCCGGATCGTTGGGCAGCGTAAATTCACCGCCAAGAGTAAACGGCGGCTGATCGTTAAACAGCTTTAGCGCCATACGATTGACGTTCAGCTTCTGGCCTTGCAGGCGGGCGCTGAGTTCAACGCGATCGCCCTGATAAGTGAGTGCCTGAACCTGCGGCGTCAGCGCCAGCGAAAGTTTGCCCTGCCACGTTTTCCACGGTGATACCGTCAGGCGATCGACGGTCACCCAGCTGTAAGGCAGCAGCGATTGCCACTGCGCCAGCGAGCGCGGCGCGCTGTTATCTTCCTCATTTTTGGCGAGTTTATTCAGGCAGGCGGTGTTAATGTCCAGCGCATCAATATGCAGCTGCCAGCGGCTGGGATGAGTCAGCCGGGCGTTGCTGAGCCCGGCGAGGGTACAGTCACCGGTGATGTAGCGTAAATCGGGTATATAGAGGGAGCGGAGCGTGAGACGCGGACTATCGCTCATGGCGATGCGCGTGCCGGCGGGCAACCAGATGCCGACCAGCGTCGGCACCCACTGCGCCAGCGTCAGTAGCAGCGTGAGCGGCAGCAGTATAAACAGTAGTACCAGTGCGATGGCGGCCTTGTATTTACCCTTCATGGGCGGCTAATATCCTGATTTTGCATCTAATTGAGGCGAAAATGGCGTCTATTGTGCCACGTCGCGGCGCGATATTGAACGCACACGCCTCGTTAATCATAGACTGGCCGCTGCGTTTACCCCTAATGGGCGCTCAGACGATGAGCCGTTGATCTCTCTTCGCGGGATGGACATATACTCAATCTGGAAGCATTCACCTCGCCTCTGTCTCTAAACAATAGTTGAGCATTTACTTAATAATTTTAAAGCGTGATAATAGAGGCAGAAAATCATTGGAGAAAAGTCTTATGAAACTCGCGATATACAGCACAAAGCAATACGATAAAAAGTATTTGCAGCAGGTAAACGAGCGTTATGGCTACGATCTTGAATTTTTCGACTTTTTGTTAACGGAAAAGACCGCCAAAACCGCTAATGGCTGCGAAGGTGTCTGTATTTTCGTCAATGATGACGGCAGCCGCCCGGTGCTGGAAGAGCTGAAAAAACTCGGCGTAAAGTTTATCGCCCTGCGCTGCGCTGGCTTTAACAACGTCGACCTGGACGCGGCAAAAGAGCTTGGGCTGAGCGTGGTGCGTGTACCGGCCTACTCGCCGGAAGCGGTGGCCGAACATGCTATCGGTATGATGATGACGCTGAACCGCCGCATTCACCGCGCTTATCAGCGTACCCGCGATGCCAACTTCTCCCTTGAAGGCCTGACCGGTTTCACCATGTACGGTAAAACGGCGGGCGTCATTGGCACCGGGAAAATCGGCGTTGCCGCGCTGCGTATTCTGAAAGGTTTCGGTATGCGCCTGCTGGCGTTTGATCCCTACCCGAGCGCAGCGGCGCTGGATCTGGGCGTCGAGTATGTCGATCTGCAAACGCTCTTTTCGCAGTCGGACGTTATCTCACTGCACTGTCCGCTGACGCCGGAGAACTTCCACCTGCTCAACCAGACCGCGTTTGAGCAGATGAAAAACGGCGTGATGATCATCAACACCAGCCGCGGCGGGCTGGTGGATTCCCAGGCCGCGATCGAAGCATTAAAAACGCAGAAGATTGGCGCGCTGGGGATGGATGTGTATGAGAACGAGCGCGATCTCTTCTTTGAAGATAAATCCAATGATGTGATTCAGGATGATGTCTTCCGCCGCTTGTCCGCCTGCCACAACGTGCTGTTTACCGGCCATCAGGCCTTCCTGACCGCCGAAGCATTGACCAGTATTTCGGAAACGACGCTGGAAAACTTGCGTCAGCTGCATGAGGGCGAAAGCTGCCCGAACGCGCTGACCTGAGACGCGCTCCCCATCGCCGGGGAGCGTTTTAAGAGTAACCCCGGTGACACGGCTGTTCGACCGGGTACAATTCCCACCGTTTTGATGGAACGAACCCAGAGGAAAAGATGAAAAAATTGATCGCTTTGGTCGCGTTGAGCGCAGTGCTTGCTGGCTGCGTCAGTTCCCGCGCCGTACAGCTGAAACCAGAACAACTGGAAAATCAGCGCTTTGTATTGACTACATTTAATGGCAAAAGCGTTGCGCCAGACGAGCCGAAACCCGAGATCCGCTTTGATAAAGATCTGCGCGTATCCGGCAAAATGTGTAACGGTTTTACCGGTCAGGGCAAACTCTCTGAAGGTGCCTTAACCGTGAAACATCTGGCGATGACGATGATGATGTGTCCGGACGCGCAGCGTAACGAACTGGACCACACCATTAATGCAATGCTCGCCGAGGGCGCGCAGGTTGATCTGACCGGGAATCAGCTGACGCTGACCACCGCGACGCAGACCCTGATTTACACCCGCGCCGCGAACGCTCAGTAACTTCCGCAACTGCCGGTGGCAAGCGACTGCTCGCTGCAGCGTTTGCCATTTGGCAGTGCACACATCCCTGTCATTGACCCATCAAGCTGGCGTGCGACGGACATTGAACCGCCGATCATCGCGCAGTTGGCCTGCCCACTGTTGGACATCGCCGCTTTTAACCCTGGCGCAACGTGCGCGGCGGTTGCCTGCTGTACAGGTTCACTGCTGCAGGCTGACAATAACAGTGCGGCACACCCGATCCATAATGCTGAACGCATCTCTTCCTCTCCCCCATCAAAAAAGCGAAACCCAAGCATCATAGGCAGCCCGGCGCAATACGTCGAGGGCTGAAACTCATCTTTGTGGCGCGGTGAAACACTTTTTTGCGATTTTTCTAATTATGAAGCGGAATCATCCATCACACGGGTCGTTCGCTGCGGTGAACAGGATAAGGGGTTGCATCCTCAATCACGCGAGACTGTTTAGCATTTTTTTAATCACTGCGGTCACTTTTATTTCTTTTTTATATGTTTCCGTTTTAATGAATATACACGAATTATATTTACGCCATTTTTTATCCAAACAGATCTCAATATTTCCGAAAGTAATTGAAAAATAATTACACGCTCCAGTAATATCGCGCACAGATTTTTTCCTTAATTAAAAAATGGTTACCGCTATGTTATTTAAAAAAACATTTTGTGCAGCAACGCTTCTCTCCTGCTTTTCGTTAATGGGTTGTCAAACAAATGCTGATTATTTGGCGGCAGATGTTTACAGCGCCGGTCAGGTTAATGCCAAACAAAAAACGAAAACCGTCACGATTTTATCTGTCCTGCCAGCCAAAGTTGCGGTGGATAATAGTGAGAATAAAAAAGCCGCGCAGACATTTGGTGCCGTACTGGGCGCGGTTGCCGGTGGCGTTGCCGGGCATAATATCGAGAGTGGCTCTACGCTGAACACCGTAGCTGGCGGCGTGGGCGGCGGCGCGATCGGTGCGGCGGCAGGCTCTCTCGTCAAAGATAAGGTTCTGGTTGAAGCCGTTACCTTAAGCTACAAAGAGGGTAAACATGTATTCTCCTCCACCCAGGTGGGAAAAAGCTGCATGTTTACACCGGGCCTTGCGGTAATTATCTCCATGGGCAAAGACGAGACGCGTATTCAACCCAACGCCACCTGCCCTGAGAAAAAATAAAAGGTCACAAATGAAACGCGCAGCTTTATTTGTTTTTTTTGCGGCCGTAACTTTTACCCCTGATTATCTCTGTGCCGCAACGCTTCAGGAGCAATTAAAGGCAGTGGCTACTGCTGAAAGCGAAGGCGAAATGCAGGCACAGCAGGAAAAAGAGTACTGGCGAGAAAAAAGACGCCAGCACCGGGAGAAAAAAAGAGCAGCGGCCGCAGCTCAGCGTGCGGCTATAAATGCCAGGCAGGCGAAGCGTGAAGCTGAAATAGCCGCAGATAAAAAACGCGATCGGCAATTTGAGGATCAACTCCGCGATCTTGAGATTGAAAACCGGCGCCTGGAGCTGCAGGCAAAATCAGCTCGGGTGCAGCGGGAGAAGGATTTCGTTGAGCAAGAGCTTAAACAGCGAGCGGCACAAACGGATGTCATTCAATCTGAAGCTGACGCCCGGCGTAACCTCTCATCAGGGGGGAAAGCGTTAATGCAAAGCGAAGGTAAAGCCAGAGAAAAAGAAGCCAGCAGTTGGTGGTAACAGCGTAAGGCGGAACATTATGTTCCGCTTTTTTATTGCACCGCCTGGATCAATTTGTGCACTCGAAGACCACGTAAGTTCAGGGGATTAGAGAAAAGTCTTATACTTGCTTAACAATTACAGGACTCGTCGCCGTAAAACGTGTCCCTTCTTTTGAGCAATGTAAGGGTGCTTTATGATCACAACTGACGGTAATGGCGCAGTCGCATCCGTTGCGTACCGCACCAGTGAAGTTATCGCCATCTACCCGATTACCCCCAGTTCAACGATGGCTGAACAGGCAGATGCCTGGGCAGGAAACGGCCTGAAGAATATCTGGGGCGACACGCCGCGCGTGGTAGAGATGCAGTCAGAAGCGGGTGCGATTGCCGCCGTTCACGGGGCATTGCAGACCGGCGCACTCTCAACGTCGTTCACCTCGTCGCAAGGTTTGCTGCTGATGATCCCGACCCTCTACAAGCTGGCCGGGCAGTTAACCCCCTTCGTGCTGCACGTTGCCGCGCGAACCGTCGCGACTCATGCGCTGTCGATTTTTGGCGACCACTCTGATGTGATGGCGGTGCGCCAGACCGGCTGCGCCCTGCTCTGCGCCAGCAGCGTGCAGGAAGCCCAGGATTTTGCGCTCATCTCCCATATCGCCACGCTAAAGAGCCGCGTGCCATTTATTCACTTCTTTGATGGTTTTCGCACCTCGCACGAGATTAACAAGATCGTGCCGCTTTCGGACGACACCCTGCGCACGCTGATGCCCGGGCAAGAGATTGACCAGCATCGCGAGCGGGCTCTCAACCCGGAACACCCGGTGATCCGGGGCACCTCGGCGAACCCCGACACCTATTTCCAGTCCCGTGAAGCGACAAACCCGTGGTACAACGCCGTTTACGACCATGTTGAGCAGGCGATGGATGATTTTGCCGCCGCCACGGGTCGCCACTACAAACCCTTTGAGTACTATGGCCACCCGCAGGCGGAGCGGGTGATCGTGCTGATGGGCTCGGCGATTGGCACCTGCGAAGAAGTGATTGATGAGTTGCTGACGCGCGGTGAGAGAGTCGGCGTGCTGAAAGTGCGACTCTATCGCCCCTTCAGCGCCGCGCATCTGCTGGCGGTGCTGCCACAAAGCGTGCGCAGCGTGGCGGTGCTGGATCGCACCAAAGAGCCGGGCGCGCAGGCGGAGCCGCTCTATCTCGATGTGATGACCGCGCTGGCGGAAGCCTTCAATCGCGGTGAGCGCGAAACCTTGCCGCGCGTGATTGGCGGCCGCTACGGATTGTCGTCGAAAGAGTTCGGCCCGGAGTGTGTGCTGGCCGTCTTTAATGAGCTGCGCGCCGATAAACCGAAGCCGCGCTTCACCGTCGGCATTTATGATGATGTTACTCACCTCTCCCTGCCGCTGCCGGAAAACACCCTGCCGACGCACGCCAAACTGGAAGCGCTCTTTTATGGGCTCGGCAGCGATGGCAGCGTCTCGGCGACCAAGAACAATATCAAGATCATTGGCAACGCGACGCCGTGGTATGCCCAGGGTTACTTTGTCTATGACTCCAAAAAAGCGGGCGGGCTGACGGTTTCCCACCTGCGCGTCAGCGAAAGGCCGATCAACTCGGCCTATCTGGTATCGCAGGCCGATTTTGTCGGCTGTCACCAGTTGCAGTTTATCGACAAATATCAGATGGCAGAGCGCCTGAAACCGGGCGGTATTTTCCTGCTCAACACGCCTTACAGCGCGGATGAGGTGTGGTCGCGCCTGCCGCAGGAAGTGCAGGCGGTGCTCAGGCAGAAAAACGCCCGTTTTTATGTGGTTAACGCGGCAAAAATTGCCCGCGAATGTGGGCTTGGCGCGCGCATCAACACTGTGATGCAGATGGCCTTTTTTCACCTCACCGCCATTCTGCCGGGCGACAGCGCGTTAACGGCGTTGCAGGGCGCGATTGCCAAAAGCTACAGCAGCAAAGGCCAGGAGCTGGTTGAACGCAACTGGCAGGCGCTGGCGCTGGCGCGCGAATCGCTGGCTGAAGTGCCGCTGCAAGAGATTGATAGCCAAAGCGCGCATCGCCCGCCGGTGGTCTCAGACAGCGCGCCGGACTTTGTTAAAACGGTGACGGCGGCGATGTTGGCAGGTCTTGGCGACGCCCTGCCCGTCTCTGCGCTGCCGCCGGACGGCACATGGCCGGTGGGCACTACGCGCTGGGAGAAACGCAATATTGCCGAGGCGATCCCCATCTGGAAAGAGGAGCTGTGCACCCAGTGTAACCACTGCGTGGCTGCCTGCCCGCACTCGGCGATCCGCGCCAAAGTGGTACCGCCACAGGCGATGGAGGATGCGCCATCAAGCCTGCATTCGCTGGACGTGAAAGCGCGCGATATGCGCGGCCAGAAATATGTTCTGCAGGTGGCGCCGGAAGATTGCACCGGCTGTAACCTCTGCGTTGAAGTCTGCCCGGCGAAAGATCGCCAGAACCCGGAGATCAAAGCGATCAATATGATGTCGCGCCTTGAGCATGTCGAAGAGGAGAAAGCGAATTATGACTTCTTCCTCGACCTGCCGGAGATTGACCGCAGCCAGCTGGAGCGCATTGATATTCGTACCTCGCAGCTTATTTCGCCGCTGTTTGAGTACTCGGGTGCCTGCTCCGGCTGCGGCGAAACGCCCTATATTAAGTTGCTGACCCAGCTTTATGGCGACCGCATGATGATTGCTAACGCCACCGGCTGCTCTTCGATTTATGGCGGCAACCTGCCTTCGACGCCCTACACCACCGATGCGAACGGGCGCGGGCCAGCGTGGGCTAACTCGCTGTTTGAAGATAACGCCGAGTTCGGGCTTGGCTTCCGCCTGAGCGTTGACCAGCATCGCCAGCGCGTTATGCGCCTGGTGGAACAGTTTGCTGACGCGCTGCCCGCCGACCTGCTTGCGGCTCTGCGTGCCGATGCCACACCAGAGGTGCGCCGCGATCAGGTCGCGGCCCTGCGCAGTGTGCTGGCCGATGTGGAAGGCGCGCAGCAGTTGCTGACCGACGCCGATGCGCTGGTCGAGAAGTCGATCTGGCTGATTGGCGGCGATGGCTGGGCCTACGATATCGGCTTTGGCGGCCTCGATCATGTGATGAGCCTGACCGAGAACGTCAATATCCTCGTGCTTGATACCCAGTGTTACTCCAACACCGGCGGACAGGCTTCGAAGGCGACGCCGCTCGGTGCGGTCACCAAGTTTGGCGAGCATGGTAAGCGCAAAGCGCGCAAAGATCTCGGCGTCAGCATGATGATGTATGGTCATGTCTACGTTGCGCAGATCTCCCTCGGCGCACAGCTTAACCAGACGGTGAAAGCGATTCAGGAAGCGGAGGCTTACCCCGGCCCGTCGCTGATTATCGCCTACAGCCCCTGCGAGGAGCATGGCTACGATCTGGCGCTGAGCCACGATCAGATGCGCCAGCTTACCGCCACCGGCTTCTGGCCACTCTATCGCTTTGATCCACGTCGTGAAGCCGAGGGCAAAATCCCGCTGGCGCTCGACTCCCGCCCGCCGTCGGATGCGCTGGCAGAAACGTTGCTTAATGAGCAGCGCTTTAAACGCCTGAATGCGCAGCAGCCGGAGGTGGCTGAGCAGCTGTGGAAAGATGCGGCGGCGGATCTGCAAAAACGCTACGACTTCCTCGCGCAGCTGGCCGGGAAAGCGGAAAAAAGCGCGGCCGAATAACGCTCAGACAAAATAAAAGCCGCCGAATGACGCCCGGCGGCTTTTTTATGTCACTGTTTTGCATGACAACGAGCGGCAAGCTGGCTAATAATCACCACTCAACCCGGCGGCCAGGACATCTTCATGCGTCATCACCCTGTTACATCATCACGAATTGCCTCTGTCGGGTATGACCCGCAAAGCCTCACGCTGGAGATCCGCTTTCACGATAAGCGCACCTTTCAATATCACGAGGTGCCCGAGCGCATTTTTACCCTTTTTCTTACCGTCGTGTCGAAAGGCCGCTTTTATGATGGCGTGGTGAAAGGCAAATATAAGGAAAAGCGCATCGCCTGAGCTGCCCTTGCCAGGTGATAAATACCTGCCTTAGGCGTAAATCATTGGTACAATCCCGCCCTAATCGCGTATCTCTGCCCGTGGTTTATGGACCGCTGGCGCAAAAAAACCGAATTGAGCCTTTTTCATGTCGCAAAATCAAGAAATTAGCAAAAAAGAACAGTACAACCTCAACAAGTTGCAGAAGCGTCTGCGCCGCAACGTTGGCGAGGCGATTGCCGACTTCAACATGATTGAAGAAGGCGACCGGATTATGGTTTGTCTCTCCGGCGGCAAAGATAGCTACACCATGCTGGAGATCTTGCGCAACCTGCAGCAGAGCGCGCCGGTCAACTTCTCGCTGATTGCGGTCAACCTCGATCAGAAACAGCCCGGTTTCCCGGAGCATATTCTGCCTGAGTACCTTGAAGCGCAGGGCGTCGAGTACAAAATCGTCGAAGAGAACACCTACGGCATCGTGAAAGAGAAGATCCCGGAAGGCAAAACCACCTGCTCGCTCTGCTCACGCCTGCGCCGCGGCATTCTCTACCGCACCGCCACCGAACTGGGCGCGACGAAAATTGCTCTCGGCCACCACCGCGACGATATTCTGCAAACGCTGTTCCTCAATATGTTCTACGGCGGCAAGATGAAAGGCATGCCGCCGAAGCTGATGAGCGATGACGGCAAACACATTGTTATCCGCCCGCTGGCGTACTGCCGCGAGAAAGATATTGAGCGCTTCTCCGAAGCCAAAGGCTTCCCGATTATTCCGTGCAACCTCTGCGGCTCGCAGCCGAACCTGCAGCGCCAGGTAATCGCCGATATGCTGCGCGACTGGGATAAACGCTACCCGGGCCGTATCGAAACCATGTTCAGCGCGATGCAGAATGTGGTGCCGTCGCACCTGAGCGATATCAACCTGTTTGATTTCAAAGGGATCAAACATGGTTCGGAAGTGGTCAACGGCGGCGATCTGGCATTCGATCGCGAAGAGATCCCGATGCAGCCAGTTGGCTGGCAGCCGGAAGAGGATGATGCCCAGCTTGATGAGCTACGGCTGAATGTGATTGAAGTGAAGTAAAAAAAAGCCTCTCAGGTCACTTACTGAGAGGCTTTTTTAATGGCGCTGGCGTTATTTCAGCAAGCGCACGCGGCAGGCTTTGCCTTTAATCTTACCGTTTTGCAGCTGCTTCCACGCCTGGCGCGCCACGCTCTGTCGTACTGCGACATAGACATGCGCCGGATGGACGGTGATCTTGCCGATATCGGCCCCGTCCAGCCCCATCTCACCCGTTAACGCACCCAGCACATCGCCCGGACGCATTTTGGCTTTCTTACCGCCATCAATGCAGAGCGTCGTCATCTCTGCCGCCAGCGGCGCGATGGCGACATTGGCTGGCGCAGTCAGCCAGTTCAGCTTCAGGTGCAGCATTTCAGAGAGAATATTTGCCCGCTGCGCCTCTTCCGGTGCGCAGAGGCTGATTGCCAGCCCCTGATTCCCGGCGCGCGCGGTGCGCCCGATACGGTGAACGTGCACTTCCGGATCCCATGCCAGCTCGTAGTTCACAACCAGCTCAAGAGATTTGATATCCAGACCGCGCGCGGCGACATCGGTTGCCACCAGTACACGGGCGCTGCCGTTAGCAAAACGCACCAGCGTCTGGTCGCGGTCGCGCTGCTCCAGATCGCCATGCAGTGCCAGCGCCTCCTGCCCTGCGGCGTTCAGGGCATCGCACACTTCCTGGCAATCTTTTTTAGTATTGCAGAAGACCACGCAGGAGGCCGGGCGGTGAACGCTCAGCAGTTTTTGCAACAGCGGGATTTTGCCGTGACGGGAGACTTCAAAAAATTGCTGCTCGATAGCCGGTAGATCGTCGACGGTATCGATCTCCACCGTTTCCGGGTTGCGCTGTACGCGCCCGCTGATCGCGGCAATCGCTTCAGGCCAGGTGGCGGAGAAGAGTAAGGTCTGGCGCTGCGCCGGGGCGAAGCGGATCACCTCATCAATGGCGTCGCTAAAGCCCATATCCAGCATGCGATCGGCTTCATCCATCACCAGCGTTTGCAGGTTCTCCAGCGAGACCGTGCTTTTTTGCAGATGGTCCAGCAGGCGGCCCGGCGTGGCGACAATGATATGCGGCGCATGCTGCAACGAATCGCGCTGCGCGCCAAACGGCTGGCCGCCGCAAATCGTCAAAATTTTGGTGTTCGGCATGGATCGAGCCAGACGGCGCAGCTCGCTGGCAACCTGATCCGCCAGCTCGCGCGTCGGGCATAAAATCAGCGACTGGGTCTGAAAACGGCTGCTATCGATGTGCTGCAATACACCAAGACCAAATGCCGCTGTTTTACCGCTGCCGGTTTTTGCCTGCACGCGGACATCTTTTCCGGCCAGAATCAGGGGGAGCGCAGCAGCCTGCACGGGCGTCATGGTGAGGTAGCCCAGTTCGTTAAGGTTATCGATCTGGGCGGCGGGCAGCATGTTCATTGTTGAAAAAGCGGTCAAAATAGAGTCTCGCGATAAAAGGCTTCGGTTCAGCAGGCGCGTATCCTCTCAGATCTGCCCCCTTAACGCGACATTTTAATCGGCTCTTCATCCGGCGGCGGATCCGGCAACGGCTGCGGTTTTGGGATTGGGTCAGGGATCGGCACCGGGTCGTTCGGCACGGGATCGGGTGGCAGTGAATAGAGCGCGTTACGTAACGTCAGAGTAGCCATGGTGATCTCCACTTCAGCATTGTCGTTACTTTAAAGGTAGAAGCTCATGGCGCAGAGGCAAAAAAAAAGCCGACTGATTAAGTCGGCATCGTACGAATCAATTGTGCTATGCAGTAATTCAAAAAAAGGAAGTAAGACAATATGGAGCGCAACGCCCATCGCTTGACGTTGCATTCACCTGCGACGTGAATATTGCCCTGAATAGCGGCGGCGTTTATTGACCTCGCTCAACTTAAGTGGCTTTTTAATGTTCAATTAATGTTAAAAAAGTTAAATTTTACAGCCATTTACTGCGATGCAGCCACCAGGTCACACCGCCGATCAGCAGCGCTAAGGCGGCGCAGAAGATGGCAAAACCTAAGTGCCAGCCGCCGCCGGGGATGCCGCCAAGGTTGACGCCAAACAGCCCGGTTAAAAAGGTGCTGGGCAGAAAAACCATCGCCATCAGCGACATGGTGTAGGAGCGTCGCGCCAGCGACTCCTGCATCACCTGGGTGATCTCGTCGGTCATCACGGCGGTGCGCGCAATGCAGGCATCAATCTCGTCCAGCCCGCGCCCGAGGCGATCGGCGATATCCTGCATGCGGCGGCGCTGATCGTCACTCATCCACGGCAAACGTTCGCTGGACAGCCGCGCAAAGACATCGCGCTGCGGTGCCATATAACGACGCATCACGATTAACTGCTTGCGCAGCAGTGCCAGAATGCCGCGTGGCGGAACCTGCTGATCGAGCAGGTCATCCTCGAGATCGATAATCCGGTCATGGAGTGATTCAATAAACTCGCTGGCGTGATCGGTGAGCGAATCGCAGACATCCACCAGCCAGCCGCCGCAATCCGTTGGCCCGCTGCCCTCTTCCAGCTCGCTGACCACATCATCCAGTGCCAGCACTTTTCGCTGGCGCGTCGAGACGATCATCCGCTCGTCCATATAAACGCGCACGGCGACCAGCTGATCGGGACGTTCATCGGTGCTGCCATTAATGCAGCGCAGCGTGATCAGTGTCCCTTCGCCCATGCGGCTTACTCTGGGGCGCAAACTCTCGCCCGCCAGCGCGTTACGCACGCTGTTCGGTAAGACGGGCGTCGTTTCCAGCCACTGCGCGCTCTCCTGGTTGGTGTAATTCAGGTGCACCCAGCAGGGTGTCTGGGCGGTGATCTCATCATCCGCTGCCAGCGATTTGACGCCGCCTTTGCCGTCCAACTGCCACG
The DNA here is from genome assembly GCF_003864115.1 of Kosakonia sp. CCTCC M2018092. NCBI lineage: Bacteria > Pseudomonadati > Pseudomonadota > Gammaproteobacteria > Enterobacterales > Enterobacteriaceae > Kosakonia > Kosakonia sp. CCTCC M2018092. Next base: position 2,313,643 of record NZ_CP034225.1, on the reverse strand, counting down.
CGTAAACCGCGTCCGGCACCTGCAGGTCCGCTCCTTTAATGGCTTCCACTGCGCCTCCACATTCAGTCTTAGTTGATGACAGTCTAGCCATGCGCCAACGTTAAGCAATCATGGCGCTGAATTTGCTAACAAATTACGGTGAATTGCCATAAAAAAAGCCCGCAGTGCGGGCTTTTTATCCACTAAGAGGCTATCAAAACGAGTGCCAGTAATTCTCCTGGCCGCCGCCGACCGCTGCCGTAAGCGACACCTGCCGTTTTTCCGGTTGCGCAGCGCGTTGACGCGCAGGCGCGGGTTTATCATCAGCCAGGCTGAATTTACTGGTGCGTTGCTGTAACTCTTCAACGCGATGTTTCAGCAGATCCGACGAGCCGGCCAGTTCATCGACCACCGATACGTTGCTTTGGGTAACCTGCTCCAGCTCCGCCAGCGCAAGAGTGATTTGCGCAATGCCCTTCTCCTGTTGCAGCGTGGAGACAGCGATCTCATCCATCAGCTTACTGACAATGCTGGCGCCAGAGACAATCTCCTGCATGTTCTGCCCGGCTTCGTTCACCACCGTCGCGCCCTGAGTGACGTTATCGGTTGTGACCGCGATCAGCGATTTGATGTTTTTCGCCGCTTCGGCGCTGCGATGTGCAAGGCTGCGCACTTCACCCGCCACCACCGAGAAACCTTTGCCGTGATCGCCGGCGCGCGCCGCTTCCACTGCGGCATTAAGCGCCAGAATATTGGTCTGGAAGGCGATGCCATCAATAATGGAGATAATTTCGCGCATCTGCTCCGCGCAATCGGTAATGGATTGCATATTCTTCGCCACCTGCCCCATCAACTCCCCACCGCGTTCAGCGCAGGAAGAAGCATCATTAGCGCGGGTGCTGGCAAGCCGCGTGTTATCGGCATTGTTTTTGGTGCTGGAAGCCATCTCTTCCATGCTGGAAGCGGTCTGCACCAGGGCTGCGGATTGCTCTTCCGTTTTCACCGACAGATCGGCACTGCGGGAAGCGAGCTGTGCGGAAAGCCCAAGCGCATTATCGGAGGAGAGGCGTATCTCTTTGACCAGCACGGCGATACTTGCAGATAAACTATTGATACCGGGGATTAACCGGCCGGCACAGTTATTACCAAATTCCGGAATAACAATCGACAGATTACCTGCCGTTACCGCTTCAATACTTCTTTTCACCGTATTAATTGGCGTCACCAGATATTGCGTTAAATATATCCATATTAACGCCAGCGAAATAACGGATACGCTACTTACCGCAGCAATTAATGGGATATTTTTTGAGAGCACAATCACTATCGCATCAACGATAACAAAAGAGACCAGAAGGTAAAAAAATATAAAGGTACGGACACTAAGATTTCTTAACATAATGAGACTCGCCAGAACACCGGAGAACGGTAGCCTCGTTATAACACTCGCAATCCGCTTTGACACGGCTAATTTAGCGCAATGCGAGGTTTGCCTTAAAGTGTCTTAGATTTTACTTAAGTGATATTAAATAACCTAACAGAAGCCAGGCAAGTAGCACAAAAGACCATAAATGGCGCAAAAACAGATCGCGAGCATAACAATATATCATATAAAAAGAGTTTAATTAGCGAGATAATTTTGGCGCGCTACATATTTAATTTAGCCAGAATAAAGCCTGTTTAAATAACTAAAGATTTGGTTCTTAATGCCGATAATAATATGTTAAATCCAGCTGTTTATTTATTTAATAGCGAAATCAAACAGGCGCTGCTGCTTGTTTACAAGCCAGCATAACGCCTCTTTCGTTTTTAACGTGGTGCGACAATCAGTGGATGCCAAGCCGCCAGGCAAAGTCGATCTCCTCTTTCAGTTCGCTATGGGAGAGCGTAAGCAGATCTTCAAACTCAAGTTTCAGCAGATTCAGTCTTTTCAAGTATTCAGCCGGGGTGAGCGCGCTTTTGTCGCGACGCAGGTATTCGATGGCCAGTTCGGTAGGGTTGAGTGGGTTCGACATAACATCCTCTTGGTTGGTTAAAACATCAGCACTATAGCACAAACGGCTGCCTGTTTTTTGACCAAAGTCGGAAAAATCTGCCGGAAACGCCCGTTATACGCGGCCTGCGGGAAAAATGTAAAAAGGAGTTGCATGTTCAAATGATAAAGATTATCTTTCTCATTACTGAATAGTTGAGTAACCCACTCAACTATTCAGTACGACATTGCTCACATTGCTTCCAGTATTTTTTGCCCGCTCTCTGTAGCGGGCTTTTTTTTGCCCTTTGCTCATCTGCGGCTGCGTCTCCTTTTTTCCTCCATTGTGCCTCCACAATGCCTAACTAAAATTTTCGGCATACCTGCCTAGACAGGAAACATTCAGTAATCAACGACTTTCCCCCTTACCTCCCGTGATGTAAGGGGGATTTTTTTATCAGTGCTTAATGATGTTATACGGGACCATTTTTATGATGTGAGATGAAGTAAGCTAAAAGCAGGTTCAAAGCAATGCATTAGCGCAAGACGAATCGACACCTTTAGAGGTTTTGAGTTGTTTTGCGCTAATTTTTTGCCCCATCCATGCCCCATCCTTCACATCACCGGATTATCATCGAATTCCGCGGGGCGAATTACGTTCGTAACCACTCCAGGTAGTTCAACCTCATCAAAAGCGTCGCTGCCAACAGCTTCACCATCATCTCATATCAGTGCTCTACCCATGAACCGAGAAAACCGTGTTCGCCCGCCCGACAAAATGAGCAGAACCTGATTCTGTACCAGTCGTACCAATAAGGATTTAGCTATCATTTTCTCGCATAAAGTCACCTAAAATGCATTGTTTCTCGACCTTGCGCTTTAATTCATGCAAAATTCCATTACCAACCACCGTTAAGTTAACATTACGTTATGAAAAGCAGAGATATCCATATAGATTTTTTAAAAGCGCTTGCGACTTTACTTGTCATTATTGGGCACTCCGTACAATTTGCCGATAAAAACTTCGATAATAATTGGATCTTTAAAATCATTTACTCTTTCCACATGCCGCTTTTTATGTGTATTTCTGGCTATTTATACAGCAAAAAGGAAAGCTCGGTTAAATCTATATTAAATAAAGCAAAGGTACTTCTCGTCCCGTTCTATGCATGGGGGATAATATCTCTGTTATACTATTCATGGGATGGGGTGACACTCGCTGCCGTTGTTAATACAATTCGACAAATAACATTTGACCCAGGGCAGGGTTTGTGGTTTCTTTGGGCGTTGTTCATATGTTTTTTAATATTCTATATCCTGCCAGAGAAGGGTAAAGAATTCTATGCCTTCGCATTTATTATAATATTAAACCAACTGCAGAGTACGATACCTTCTATGGCGTACTTTGGCATGAACCTTGTTTCATGGCAATTCCCGTTCTTCCTAATCGGACTCATTATAAAGAAATACAACTTAATAAATATATTTAGAAATAAGATAATTTTTTGCATGGCTCTACTGACCTATATCTTGGCTGCCTCTCAATGGCACAGACTATCTATCACCGAGTTATTCGGAAGCCCTTTAGATATAGAGAGACAATATGATACTCTTAACATCATCAGATACACTGCTGCAATCAGTGCCTTCATTGTGTTATTCGGCCTAAAGATTAACATTCGGAAAGCACTAATAGTGGATGCCATTGTGTTTTTATCAAAAAACTCATTGTCATACTACGCAATGCAAGTACTAATATTGTCTGTACTGATAGGTAAATTGCATGAATACTTTTCAAATAATTATGCAATTGAGGCAATAGCCGTATCTATTGCTCTATTTATTATCACCATTAGCATTTATTTTATTAACCGCTTACCAGCCGTAAGAATAGTGCTATTTGGTCGTTAAATATATATTATTCCTTTCAAAGTAAATTAATCAAGGGGTCTCCCAATGACCCTTTGATTTTATTAACTAAAATTACAATGTAACTGCCCCGTCGCCGGGGCTTTTTTCTAACTTTCCGGCTGCGCGGGCCACTCGATATCCGGCGCGGTAGATACATCGACTGCCTTAACCGCTCTGATGTACTTCATCCACTTCGTGAGGGTTTCCCTGTCATCATCCTCAAGAATGCCCAGCGCCAGCTCAGTTTTCCAGTCTGACGTTATCTGGTCAGCATCTGCAAGCAGAAACCGCCTTTTGCGCTCAGCTTCACTAATGAGCTCCTCTTTCGTTTTGGTGGCTCTGGCGGAGCGGTGAAGGTTTTCCCGTCATACAGCCAGCCTATATTGATGACCTCGGGCGCGAGTACAGCCTCGCCTGTCTCCGGCTGCCATTTCGTTTCGCCATCCCACACAACGGTGTTGATCACCACGCCATTCTCAACCACAGCATAAGCAGTCATTACGCATACTCCCAAATAATCACGCACCCATTCGTCCCCGCATTCCCGCTCTTTGCAGCTGAAGACACATCAATCGCAACGCCATCACCGCCCATGCCGTAAGAGCCCAGCTCCGGAACTATGAAGTTTGCAAAGTTAGAAGCCATGCCGACCGCAACGACTGTTGGCCACGGAGAAAAAGGCCCTTTATTGGAAAAGATGATACCGCTTCCTGAAGGGCTGCCTGATGGCTGTGCTGCGCCGGCATTGAAAGGTGGTGCATTCGCGATGCCAACCGTTGACCCGTTCCCGCCCGGACATGTCAGCAATGAACCAAATGTTGTTGCACCACCATTACCACCGTTTCCGCCACCTGAACCACCATTCACAATGCCACCCGTACCGATTGTTACCGCTACAGATGAGAATCCGCTGGTATAACGGGCTTTTGCATATGCGCCATTTGAACCGGCAGCGCTTACCGCATTCTGGTTAGAAGCCGTTGCAGTGAGGTTACCGCTCGCGCCGCCACCACCGATAGCCTCAACGATGATCGACTTTGTTCCCGCCGATGGCGTGTAAGTACCGGAAGCCGTCATTTTGACAATGTTCAGCAGACGTCCGGAAATGACATCCAGCCCCAGGTACTTTGCCATTTCAGTAGCATCATTCTTCGCGACAAAATCCCGTCCCGCCTGAGTTGTGTTTGACGAGTTGAGGCAGTAATTCCAGCCTGAGAAAGTGTTTGCGCTGTAGGATGCCGTGGCTATTTTGCCTGTGCGGCTCACGGCAATGTATGTGCAGGCGTCGCTGACATGTTTCGCCGAGTAGACATCAAACCACTCCCCACCGAACGCGGGTTCATTTGTGTAAGTCCCCGGGAACTGACAACTGTAAACAATACCTGGCGTGTTGAGGATGTGAGCAGGAATATTGAATCCCTTGGGAATGGCAATCGCCGGGACCAGACCAAGATACGCGAGGAATCCCTATCATGTTACCGATCGAAGTGCCCTTCAGCGCCGACAGAGCACCTGAAGATTTGAGTATCGACACGTTGACCGGCTGCGGTGTTTTCGCGCCCGTGTTGGTCACTGCGGAAGTCGACACGCCCGTTTTCATGTTGTCTTTGTCTGCCACTTTTACCGCCTGGGTGCTGGTGATAATCACCTCCCTTAGCGTCAGGGTGGCATTAAGAACATTTTCACTGAAACGATCGGTAGAAACTTCGAGATTCTGCAGCAGCATGTTCTTGTACAGCCGCTTACCGGTTATCACATCGAAAGACACTCGCTCAGACTGAAGGGTGAGTAATTTTTCATACGTTTCACGCGGACTCATACCCAGCAAAGAGGTACCCGTCAGGTTGCTTGCAAAATCCAGCAGCGCCCCGCCTCCTGCGAACCCCACCTGCATGACGACCTCAGACGGACGCCTGTAAGCATGGTCTGCCACTGCCGCACCCATTTCTACAGGATGTTCTGTTATCTCCAGCCTGTCGCTGTGCTTTTCGGAGATGACAATGCTGGGGACGAGAATGTCAATTTTGCGTGACTGGAGATGAAAAAGTGTCGAAAGGATATCCATTAGTGGGGTACCACCTTACTGTTTCCGATATTGATGGCTTTCTCGCTGACAGATCGGCCGACTTCCTGGCCGATCTCGCTGGCGTTGCCACCATAGATGTTGTAGGTGTTCTGCTGGTTCACTGTTGTGCTGTTTTCAGGCATGTTGTTCAGCACGCGGGGAACGTAGTTTCGTGTCTCCTGGGGCATCAGCTGCATCCCGTACTTCTGCACATTGCCCAGCCCCCAGTTGTAAGAGGCGAGCGCCTTATTCAGATCACCGTCGTTAGCTTTCAACAACTGACTGAGGTATCTGGCTGCGGCCTGGGCGGACTTCATCGGGTCAAACACGTCCCCACCGAGCAGCCCCATATCTCTGGCTGTTCCCGGCATAAACTGGAACATACCCTGCGCCCCGGCTCCTGACTGCGCGTACTGATTACCCCCTGACTCGGCTATAGCCACACTGCGCAGCAGCCCTTCAGGCAGGCGGTAAAGCTGTTCAAGTTGCTGGAAGGCTGGCTGCATCCATCCCAGCAACGTAGCACCCGACGCAGTCGGCTGCGGAGGCTTAACCTGTGCGCCGCCCATCCATTGAGGAAGATATCCGGCCATCGCTTCGCCGGCTTTGTTGAATATCCCCGAAGCAACAGCACTGATACCCTTCGTCACCGGACTTTCGGAAAGGATAATGGCCGCTTCTTTCATTGAGTCCCAGGCACCAGAGAAATCACCCTGAACCAGTTTTTTCAGCACATCCACCAGCGCGCCAACATACCGGATGGTGTTCCTGATACTTTCGATGATCTGGTCGAACAGCCACTTGCCGGAAAATCCGGAGGTGTCGATATTGATGAATTCGAGAAAGGATTTCACAGCGTCGGCAATTGCACCACCAAGATCCTTGATTTTGTCGTACAGGCCGCCGAAGTCCCGCCCAAGGCTCTTAATGCCTTTCATGGCATGCTCTATGCCGGGCTGCCACTTACTCCAGTCAATCAGGGACTGACCGCCTTCCTTCCAGGTAATGTAATCCTCAACCAGCATTGCAAGCGCAGCTGCCAGCGCAATGATGCGTCCAATCGGTGATTTCAGGAAAGCGCTGTTCAACAGCCGCCACGCCACAATCAGCCCGCCGACTGAAGCGATGACCGTCTGCGTTGACCTGTCGAGCGAGTTCCACCAGTCAATAATTGCATCTGCAGCCTGCACCAGCCTGAACACCGTGTGGCCCACGACATCAGCCAGCCACAGAATCCCTTTCAGCACAACAGTGATTGCCCTGTCGATTTTCGGGAAGTTATCGAGGATGAGCTTTCTGAAATTATCAATCGACCCCGCCAGGCCATCAGTCAGGCTTGTGCCGATTTTGTCGCGCGCCATGCCTGCCATCTGACCAAACGCCGCCAGCGCCGTCATAAAGCGATTGGAGCTCACAGCAGCGGTATCGGCGTTGTAGCCGATCGTTTTTGCCATCTGAGAATACTGGGCACTGAATTCACCCACACCGCGGCGCATTGCCATCAGGGTGTTTTCATCAATGCCCAGCATCTGCGCATACTGGTTGGCGCGATAGTACGGCATGCTGCTGAGACGCTGCCCCACGCCCGTAAAGACGGACGCCATATCACGCATGTTGCCGCTGGCATCCCGCGTCTGCACACCCAGGCGGTTGAGGAACCCTTCCGCGCCGGGATTGTTACGCACAAAATGGGCCAGACCTTCCAGCGATGAGCGGGCACCGTCAACGGTCCCGCCCAGCTGAGAGACGGCATAGCCTATCTGCTGGATGCCCGCGACTGTTGCGCCGGTACGCTGGGACATCCAGTAAAGGTTGTCCAGACCCTGTGCTATTTTCGTGGTGAACGCCACAACGGAAAGCGCCGCCTCAACAGCCACACCCAGCTTTAATGCCTGCGCTGTGGCACCGGCAATCGTGGCCTCAAATTTCTTTGACCCGGCATCATCCACCTGAAAGCTGAGGCTGATCAGAAAGTCTTTTATGGTTTCAGCGTTCATTGATTGTCCTGCTCCCAGCGGCGAATACGAGCATTGTTATCTGCCTTCAGGTCAAGCCAGTCGTTCATGATGGCGATATCTGCGAGGTCAACAGTGCCATCCTTAAGCGCCACAAAGCTGATATACCCGGCGTCAACCGGGCGCATCAGGAAGTCTTCACCGTCAGGAAGCGTGTCGAGCGTCAGCCCACTGGCTGCTGGCCCTCCGTCACGCTGGCGGGGGACGCGGGCAAAAAATTTCCCAGACTGTCGCCAATCACCCTGCCCACAATCTGCAGCATCGACATCAGGTCGATATCGTCAAAAGCCAGTACACCATCCCGGAATACCGGTACCCAGGTGTCTTTGCCATGGCGGCGGGATACGACAGCCAGGTACGGGAAGATGATCGCATTAGTATCTTCTTCACTCAGTTCCGCCACAGCACTGGCGATCTTCGGCAACACCGTTTCAACAGTGCTGTAGACGTTACCGCCCTGTGAGGATTCGCGAAGCGCCTGAAAATCTCCCAGCATGCCCGCCAGAACCGGCAGTACCTTTCGGGAAACTTTCAGCTGATCAAACACGCTCAGCTTCGCGGCGCTGTAGCGGATGCCCTTGATTTCAAATTCCATGGATTAGAACTCCCCTAACATTTCGTCGATTTTGCCTGCATCAAACACCCAGGCGACCGTGCCGGCTACTTTCGGGTTGTTCCAGTCCGGCTGTTTCTGGAAAGCGCAGGCGCGGGCGGTGACAATATCCCCGGATGCCTTGTTGCGCATGACGATGACGTTATTCCCCCACAGCGCAGAAGACAGTGACTGCGCGTTGTACATCAGGGAAAGTTTTTTATTCACCGGGGAGGTTTTCAGCAGGTTGACGGTGATCGTCCCGCTTTTACCGGCGTGCAGGCTGTGCATCACCTCACCGTCAGCCCCCACCGTCATGGTGTTTTTGGCTTCGGTCATGGTCACCACGATGCCCTCATCGGAGTTAGCCGAGCCGTAGCCGAGATCAATAACACCGGTCGGCCCCGTCAGGGAGGCCGAAATATCTATAAAACTGTATGCACCACTCATTGGTTATTTTCCTCAGCGCATGACGTTAATCTGAACGCTGGCATAGTGGATTGCTCCTGCCAGCTTACAGGCCACCTGAACCGGTACCGATTTGCGCGCCTCACGATCGGACTGCGCCTGTGAAGAGATGGGGGCCATATAGACGTAATACCCTTTGGTCAGGGTGTCGCCCGGTGACAGTTGCCCAAGCTCGCCGCCATTCCACACGCCGGGTGCAACCAGTCCGTTATTGACGGCCTGATCCATCGATGCTTCGACGCTTGCCATGATGCGGGTGTTGCCTGCATCGGTCTGCGGGACTTTCGTTCCGCTGGTATACAGCAGATTGAAGAGGTTGGTCTGCACGTAGTTCTGCAGCCAGTCGAGGCCGTGGCGCTCATCGAAGAAATCGCCGTTGCCCATCACGCCCTGCTGGAGAATCGCCGTGTCGTTGGCGTAGTACGCATATACGTTACAGTTCTTCGTATCCAGCGCAGACGCCTGGGCGGCGTTCAGCGTTTCGTACGTTACGCCTGGCTCCTGCTTGAATTTCAGGGTGATGGTGGTGTTATTGCCGTTGAAATCAACGGTGAATGCACGGCCAAAAGCGGAGATAGCGGCATAGTTACTGGAGGAGGAATACTGCACAAACGTGCGGCTGTATTTCGCGGTTTTCACTTTTGAGGCGATATCCGTACTGACAGAACTCACCAGCACATCGCTGTTCGCGGTGGTGACAGCCAGAATGCGGCTCAGCGAGGACGACTCAATCGCTGCGGCAACCGGCAGTAGATCATCGTCCTTGCGATCGGCATCGAACGTGATACCGAGACCGTACCAGGTGGTAAAGCCCAGGCAGGCTTTAACCCCCTCCAGCAGCGTCTCCGTTTTGCCCGTCTCGCCGGTTGCCAGCGTCTTCGCCCAGCGTCCGATATACACCTGCGCGGGAGTGGGGGACTGTGAAAAATACGTAACGGCCGCTTTATATTCTTCGCTGCTCACGCCAAAATCAGCGCCCACATCAGCAGCAGAGGAATAGAGACGTATACGCTCAGTCAAGGGAATAACGGTCGCGCTGCCGAGAATAAGCAATGACCCGAAATTGCGGCCGGAGGCGGCTTTCGGCGACATGATGATATCGACATTAACGATATCTGAGACAGGCAAGCCCTGCGGCATAGGTTAATCTCCGATGTATGATACTGGCGCGTCGACCAGCGATTTAACGCCGTATTCGCGGATCACTTTGCGGCGCAGACGGACAGTGATGTCGTAGCGCCGGACCCACTGATTGTTAATCAGCTCAGGAAAGGGGATGAGCGGGCTGGCATCCTGAAAAGAAAGCCCCACCCGGGAAAGCTCGTCGTTGTTCTGGGGAATCTGCAGCCCGTCACGAAAAACCGTGGCGATTTGCTGCCCTCCCGGACCGTAAAAAGAGGCCATGCACTCAATAACTTCATGCCGCCACATCTGTGCGCTCTCCCCGGCCTGTATGAATGCCGGGGAATCATCATGCGAGAAGTCAGTGATGCCGAACCCGCACCAGCTCATGTCCGCTGCTGGTATGGATGCCTGAACCGCCGTCCAGCGGGGGCGAACCATCTCACCCGGCAAACCTGACAACGCCCGCACCCACCGGCTGAGTTCACGCTCAAGCGCTTCATCATAAGCCTGCGGCGCACTGACAGGCGTCAGGTACCCCGGCGATGTGCTGCTGTTACTCACCCTGGCCTCCGTCAAATGGCTGAAGCTCACAGTGCGCCTGAACGAAACCGGCACCATAAGCGGTATAAGGATCGACAAACGTCACGCGGTAATCACGCCCACGGTAGGTCACAATATCGGCATCGACGCCGGTGTTACCGTTGGTCAGCCGGAAAGTGGTGATAATCAGGATGGCCCCGCCAATCACCTGCCCGGCCTGCATGCGCCTGGCTTCAAGAGAGCGATCAACCGTCACTACGCCGCCGAACGAGGTTTGTGTGAGAGTGTTTTGCGGGAAGCCATCTTTATCCACCGACTGCGCGCTGCGCGTTACCACCAGCGACATATCAAGGAACTCGGGCGACATCAGGACATCGCTGACGTCAAGTGTCGGCATCTTTTTTCCTCACTATGTGGGTGATGGATCGCCGGTATTCGCCGGTGTCGATAAGAGGCTTATTGCCTGTTCGTCCGCGGCGACGCCGGGCGGCAACGGTGGCATCAGCCAGTGGAGTGAATCCGGTAATGGTGATGTAACGCTTTACCCCGTTGGCCGCTACCATCCCGGCACGCTCCAGCCAGACCAGCGCGCCCTCTTCATGGCCTTCCAGTGCTTTCTGTGCGGCAGCTTTCAGGTGAGGCAGGTACTCTGGTTCAACGGACTTAACGCCCGGCTTCAGATGCGGGCGAGCGGGAATGTTCTGCTTTGGTGAGCCGTTTTCGTTGATGTAGCCGATTGCAGCATTGCCAAAGTCGCCCTCATCATCACCCTGCCGCTCGTTCTTACCTTCAGGGATGCCTACCAGCACATCCCTGTTCGTGAGGGTTTTGAGCGCATCAAGAATGCGTTGCGCGTTGTCAGCCCGGATTATCACGCCTGATTTCATAGCTGAATCCCGCCATACCCGAACAGCATCAGCATCTGCCAGAACTCAGCACCGTAGCGCAAGAAGTTCCAGAAACCCGCGTCAGCACTGAGCGTTGAGCTGTTGTCGTAGCTCACACTGACTTTATCAACGGACTTTGATGCGACCACGCCGCTGGTAGAACCACCGGCACCACCCAGCGCACCAGCCGCCGAGTCAGCCGCATGCAGCACCATGTAATGCGCGACAAATAACTCCACCAGATAGGGGAACATGTCCCCCATAGCGGAACCATCGATCAGCGTGTCGGCGAGGCTCAGGCGAAACTGGATTACGGGGTCGGGATATCTGGTGGCATCAGTGAACTGCGGAAAGTCACGGCGAAAATCACTTATCGTCGGCAGATTTTTGTTTCTTGGCATCTGGATTACCACCTGCATCAGGTGCCGGTGCCTGCAGGGCAGCCAGCTGCGCGGACAGGTCGGCAATGGTTTCATCCTTTTCAGTCACAGACTGCTGCAGTTCGCCAAATTCCTTTTCTTTGGTAGCCAGCTGCGCGGTCAGGCTGTCGATCTGTGCCTGAAACTCTTTCGTGTCGGCGCTGCCTTTCGCATTACCTGTCACCTCGGCGTGCGCGGTGACAAACCAGTGACCGGCAGTCTTTTCATCAACGGTGTGCTCGCCTGCTTCGAAGCGCTGGGTGGTGCCGTCTTCAAGGCTGAAGGTAAAGGGGGTGTGCACCCGGATAGTTTTCTTGGACATGTATCACTCCTGATGGCCCCTTTCGGGGCCGGGTTCGTCAGATGCCGTCAACGTATGCCATAGTTTCCGGGTACGGGGACTCAATGGCGCCCAGCTTGCCGTAGTAGGTAGTCAGCTGGTAAATGCCGCGATACTGGATCGGCACACTCAGCAGCGGCACCATCGGGAAGCGCACATACTTCTTGTCGTTGGTGTATGCCACCATGCGATCGGTACCGCCGACGCCTGCACCTTTCAGCCATTTCACCGCACGAATATTCAGCGGCACGCCGTTCTGGTGGTAGGCAATGGTATTTTCACGCAGATAGCTCAGCAGAGACTGATTGCCCGCGCTCGATACGATAATGCTCGAAAGCAGTGCGAACTGCTCAGGAGGCAGCAGCAGATCGCGCGGTACCAGCGTATAGCCCGTCGCTGCCCATGCATCAGAAAGCACCTTGTTGATTGAGGCGCGGATTTCGTCAGGCGTCGATACTGCCCAGGCTTTCGCGGCGTTGGTAAGCGCTGCGCCGAGATAGTTGGTCAGGCCGCGCACGCCGAGTTGCGAATCACCGCGATATACCTGCTCGTCGGTGTCCATGTTCCACTTGAGCTGCATCGCATCGTACTTCTGTGTGTCGATCGGGCGACCAACTTTAGCGGCGGCGGCCAGCTCAACAACAGTCCAGCCCAGCTCCATGCCCCACAGGGTCAGAGGGAAGCCGGTCTTGGCGATATCAATATTCGGGCCAGCGATAGAGGTCGAATCCTTGCCGATCCAGTTTTTACCGTTCGGGTTCGGCGTACCGGCTGCCGCAAAGGTGGAGTTGGTGAATGAGCTGATGTCATCCGCGATGGAAACGTCTTCGCGCAGCTGTACATCGCGCGACCACGTATAACCCACCAGCGGCATATTCAGTTCCTGATCGAGGCGCTCAAGCTCGCCGACCAGGAATACGCCAGTACCGTCAACGGTGGCTTGGTCAAAAGTTAACATATATAGCGATTCCCTTAGATGTTGTAGGCGATTTCAGCGTTGCCATCGGCATCGCCTGCACCAGTGAAAGAGGCGTTCGGCAGAACCACGGTTTCGCCAGTGATGGCAGCACCGAGGATTGCGCCCAGCGGGCTGGCGTCGGTCGGATTAGCGTTACGCACGTAAACGGGCGCGCCTTTGGTCAGGGTTGCGGCAGTACTGCCGATGTTCACGGTCATGTAACCGCGCTTCAGCACATCGCCGGTGAAGTTTTTGCCGGTGCCGATCTGACGCACCATGTCAGGCGTCGACGTGGTCGGGTAAGGTCGGACATACAGACCGGTAATCACCGTTGCGGCATCAGAGGCTGCCAGCGGGATAAACTTCCCGTCGACGCTGTCTTTACCAGCCAGGCCATATGCGCTGAAAGTATTGGCCGAGTTAAGGATCACCGGTTCGGTGGTCAAATCCTGCGGGCGTGAGATAGCCCCGGCGATGCCAACAGGCATCCGGTAGAGTAATGAAGGCATGGGTTATCCCTTATTTATTCCAGTGGGCGGCGAATGCCTTGTTCAGGGCAGCCGGAGAGTTTTTGTTAGAGGCGTCGTAGAAGTTCGAACGGCCAGTAGGTGCCGGAGTGTTGTTGCGCGCTTTGGCAATTTCACTGGCGGAGACAAAGACCGCATCCAGCGTCGCCTTGGGCATTTTCGCAAAGTCCGGCGTGCTGCCAACGAGCGGCATGAGCAGTGACTGGCCTTCCGGTGTTTTGAATGCCGCATCCATAGTGGCGCGCTTGAAGGCCGCCAGCTTGCCACCTTCAGGCAGCTGAACGCCGGGCAGGATGAGTTCTGCGCGTGCCACTACGCCCTGATGGTAAGCCGCGTCGGTCGTCGCGCGGGTTTTCTCTTCTTTCTCATCCGGATCATCGCTGTCGGTGGTCTCGGTAGAGGCCGGGTTAAGTAGTTTCTGGACCAGAATCGTCAGCTCGTCGACTTTTGCCTCAAGCTCCATGTTCGATTGCGCACCGCCCTCACCGTCATCGGTGGTCAGGCCGCCAAGCGGTTTTTCCGGTGGCAATGGTTGCGCCGGGTTGATCGTGATATTGAGCGCGCGTGGCAGATCCAGTTCCGGCTCAATCAGTTCTTCAGGTGCGTTCGCCACCAGCTCTTCCACAGTCGCGGAATCGCGGGTTTTAATCGCCCGTTTCAGCTGGGTAAGCCTGCCCTGTTTTTTACTTGCCATTGATATGCTATCTCCGATTGAACAGCGAATACCTGCGCGACCATTGGGGACGCCCGCACAGTGGTTACCGATGATTGTGTGCTGCCGCGCCTGACCCGGTCCCTGCTGCTCGTAGTCGGCGTCGTAGCCCATTGAAATCTGCTCAAGACCGTCCATTACCTGCCGGATGGCCTCAGATGTTTTGATGTGGATATCGCCCAGCATTAAATCCGACTGGTCGCCGCTGCCGCGCCGGACGTTCTGAATATGGCCGTGGGCGTAGTCCTTCCAGTTGCCCGGATTGACCATTTCTTCAGGGTGCCCCAGCGTGAAGGCCATGCCTTCGAAGGAAGCGAGTGTTTCGGGGCGAAATACCTCGTCAGCGTCGCGGATGACGACGATCTCACCGTCTTCATCGCCGGTTAAGCCTACCAGTTCACTTTCGTCATAAACCTGCGCGCCGGTACGTGCGATCGGCACGTCTTTGCAAAGCAGCGAGCCGTCAGCCATCTCAAAACGAGTGTTGCCGAGGCGGGTGGTGAAGAAATATTGCATACGTCTTCTCTATAAGGTTTATTAACCATTCACTAAAAATAATTAGGAAGGAACCATATGAAATTACCTAAGGGCTATACATGTCCGGCTGTAGCAGTAGCTTTTGTATCATCACTGGCTTATGTTTTGGGTTTTATGACACTCAAGGCTAATCAGCAGGATGGTGGGTTGTTAACCATAAATGGCATTTACGCAATTTTCGTGCTTGCCACAGTTATTTGGGACCGAATGGGCCGGTTTAAGACAACGCGAAACTCTAAGTTGGTAACTTTGGGCACGGCAGTTGCCCCAATTGCTACAAACATTGCCGATGTGCTTTTAAGTCTGCTAATCAAGTATTTTGACGCAGAATGGGCACATGCAATTTATTTCGTGGGGGTTGTTGGAGTATTTCTTGCCTTCCAGATGGTTCTTTGCTTTGCGATACCAGTAAAGAGTCGGAAACTTAAAAAACGACCTCACAGTAGCACCGGCAGTTAGGAAACTGGCCAGCGTGTCCGGTCATGCCGTCAAGCGTTGGGGGATTTGACCAATCGACGTACCGTCCTTCCATCTGCTTGTGAGAGTGGCGCACGTCGCTATCGTCAGCAGTGCGCCAGATGTAGCCACGCGAGCCGATAGCGGTTGAGCGCGCCTGGGTGATTGCAGTTGATGCCCGACCAACCTCAGTACGGGCGATGGTACGTGCCCTCGCTTCAGTAACTTCCCCAGTACGCATGATTTCCTGCGTCAGCGTGCTGGAGCGTTTACCGGACACCACGGCCTCAATCGCCTGATTGTGGATGTCGTAAACACGGTCGGCAGCCTGCAGCGGCAGTGATTTAAACAGTTTCACCTGCTCATCGATGATGCTGCGGGTGACCTGCCCCTGACTGCCAGCCATCAGATCACGCAGGCCGGCAGATATTTGATAAGAGTGCTCACGCCACATCGCATCGTCAGCAATCTCCAGCGTGCTGATAAGGCGCTTCGATACCGCTTCGGACCATGGTTCAATCAGGTCGGCGTATCGCTCCAGCCTGTCCATGATGTCGGTGACGCTGTCATTTGAACCATCGTAAGAACCCTCGACGATTGCTCTCACCGTACGCGCTATCTGTCGTAGCTGTGTTCGCAGTTGCCTCTCGGCGCGCTTCAGGTTCGGTGGTTTCGACGTTATCGAGGTCGGTCTCCGTCGGCGGCGGGATGTCGCTGGCATTATCAATATCCTCGTCGCTGATGGTTGAGCCGATGCCGGTTACCCTGGCAGTTTCCTGAAGGTGCATGGCCCCCGCCTTTTCAGTCATCAGGCCTGCGTCCACGGCCTTCACCGTGGCGTCGACAACCTTATTGGCGGTTTCGGCGCGTTCGCTGTCAGGTGTCTGCCAGAGTTCATTGAACTCGAACGTGAAATCATCCGGCAGCGGCTGAGAAAACAGGCTCATATACAGCACTTCGAAGAGCTTGCGGATCGGGCGGCGTAATTTGCGCTCCTGCTGCGTCGACACATTGTCGTAATAGTTCGCAAGGTCAGTATCACCGGTCGAGAACCCGGCAGGAGACTGCCCGAACAGGCGCACCAGCGGGATACCGAAAGCGCCGGACACCTGCTGCCCGAACTGCGCGAGCACGTCGCTCAGCCCGGCGTAGGAATACGTGTGCGCCTCAAAGCTGTCCTCAGCATCCATAATCGTCATGCCTTCGTTGCTCTGATACTGGCGGATCATGTCCATGTGAGACATAAGCCCCTTGAAAGCCGGATTGTCTTTCCCGAATGCCAGCATTTTGCGCAGATCTTTGATGCTGTAAGTCCGCAGGTGGGCTTTATAGACCAGCTGAGCCACGCCGGTTGTGGTGCTGTCGAACGCCAGCAGGCGATCGAAGCAACGTTCGATCACTGACATTCCCCAGTCGTTTTCGGTAAGGCGCTGCTGGTAAGGCAGCGGGATGCCGTCAAAGCGGATTAGCCTGGAGTGGTGAATTCGCCATGGAGGGATGCCGGTGGCTGATGTCACCACACGGTAAAACTCCGGCATACCGAAGTCCGGTCCCAGCTCCGTCACCCGTCGCTCCGTCATTGCATTAAGCATCCACCGGTCCATTACCATCACGCCCCTGAATGAGCCAGGCGCGATGGTGTCGGTGCGCAGCGGAGTTGAGTAGTTCTGCCCGTCAATGAGGATAACGCCGACCGCGCCGCCATACAGCCGCGCCCACTTCAGCGTGTCGTTAAGCGCCTCCCACAGCCCCATCTCATCCCATGCGTTATCGAGCTTCTTCTTACGCCCGTCTTCCAGCTTTGAAGTGATGGTCACGCCCTTTCGGGTCATGTCGTCGGGTATGGCATCGACGCCAGCACCCACCAACCAGGATGAGCGGTAAGCCTGTTCGATAAGCAGCCGGTTACGCGATGTCCAGTTGTTGCGGTAAGTGCCCGCGCCAGACTGGTTCGATTCGTTAACGCCCATGCGGGCAATAAAGTTTTCGTAGCTGTCACGCGTCGGTAAAGGCTGCGACACGTTTTGTGTTTCGGACATGTTCAGCCTCTGCCAAGTTGAGCCCAGGTGCCAAGACTGTCAGAGCTGGTGATGTAACCATCCAGCCCATAGCGTATGGCATCAATACAGTGGTTATGCGCGTCGACAATGACGGGAAGAATCTCGTTGGTCTTCTTGTCGACTTTGTAGGAATAGAGCCGTAACTCGTCAGCGGTGTGTTTGCAGCGTTCGTGGATAATGATTTCCTCGAAGCCTTTCAGTTAAGTGACCCCGTCCTCAACGCTGCCCTTCCATTTAGCGGCAGCATCAATACTGAAACCCTGCCGCGCAATGTGGCTGATTGTCTCGGGGCGAGCGTTATCTGCCTTAATGGGCCAGCGGCGCACCTCGGGGACTGAATCGTAAAACTGCGCCATTTCATCAAGCTCGACGCCCACTCCGTAAGCTTCATATTCGATATAAAGCCGGGTACCGAGCATAAACATGCGGATAAGCGTGCTCGGGTCGTTAGCAAAACCGAAGTCAGCCCCAAAGAACAGGCGATCGGCCTGCTGCCAGAGGTCGTCTGGAAAAGCTTCGACCTTATAGCGCCGCTTGAATATGATCGCTTCGGAAATTGATTTGGGCTTGCCCAGCCAGATGTGTTCATACGCTTCATAATCCAGCCGCTTGCAGTACTCCATCTCTTTGCGGAGTGTTTCAGGCAGATACGGATTGTCGTAGTAGTTCACCTCAACCGTGATGCTGTCGTCTGGTGGATTTAATACGAAGCGCTGGTAGGTCGGATCTTTCTCTTCGCCGGGGTTGAATGACACCCAAATCTCCGACCCCTCTTTACGGATAGTGGGGATCAGAATGTCCCAAGAGTCCGTAGAAACAGACTGCGCCTCCTCTACCCAGCAGATGTCCACGCCGTCTGTCGACTTGATGCCGAGCGGATCAAAGCGCAGCCCTTTAAAAAGGAACTCGCTACCACAGGCACTGGTTATTGTCTCATTGGTGATGCGGAACCACGGGTTGAGGCCGAGCATCTCAATCTGGTCTTTCAGCAGTTTGTGCACCGAATCCTTGATCGAGTTCTGCACCTCACGCGTACAGAGAATGCGGAGTCTCTTTGATGCGGCCATGACCACCAGCGCGCGGGCTATACCCCATGACTTGGCACCGCCACGGCCACCATGGAAGGTTTTATAGCGCTTGGGTTTGAACAGCGGTTTGAACTTGGGTGCGAAGTTAAGTTTCGTCTCCGCTGTCATCATCATCCGCTCCGAAGCTAACAACGAACGTCGGGGCAGCAAGGGGCAATCCGTTGGGGCCGACCAGTTCGTTTTTAACGTTGTCTTTGAATGCCTGAACGGTGACATGTTTGCCAAGCAATTCGAGGTTCTTGACCTTGTCTGGCCATTTGATTTTCTTCAGGATGCCGACCATTTCCCGATCTTCACCCCTACCCTCAAACATGTCAGCGAGGTCAAATCCGCTAAGGTATCTACGCCACGAGGCGGGCCACTGAGATACTGGCTTAATGCTCATATCGTCAGTCATTATGTCGAGCACATCCATTTCGTCGATTTCTATGAGCCGCCTCAACACATAAGCAGCATCAACATTAACCTGCTCGTTGCGCTTAGCTTTAAGTTCGGCGATTCTGTTCTGGATGTCAGCTTTCGTTAGGTTTTCACAACCTGATGCGCGGGCGGTCTTTTCGCTGTACCCCGCCCGAATGGCCGCTTGCGTGGCGTTCAAATCGATGAGGTACTCGCGACAAAACATTTCTTGTTTGTCGGTGAGCGCCATGTTTTTTTGCCTAAATAGAGGGAAATGGTATGGAAAAGTATTCTGAAAGAGAGATCGAAGAATTGAATAACATTGCTGGATGCATTATTGCTGCAGGCATAGCTTTGCAGCAGGTAACTACAAATAAAAGAATTTACATCACAGAAAAATTAAACGAAGCCTTGGGTTTTTTGCATGATTGGGGATATTCAATAAAGCTAGAGGAGATAGATAGCAATACACATAAACTACCTGATTATCTTCTTATTGAAAACGATAGTGGCACTGCGGCCTTTAAGATGCAGGAGGGTTCAGGATTTGTTACTCGCTGGTATCATCACTTTACCTCTTATTGAAAATGGCAAATAACATCATCAGGCGCACTTTCAAATGCGCCTTGTGATGCCAATAAAACCGCCCGAAAGCGGTTAGATATTTGGTACTTCCACAATCTGATAACCTCGGTCTTCATATCCAGCGAGTAGTAATGTTAGACGATCTTCAAAATCCTCATAATCACCATCTTCTGAAGGATGTCCAATCAGGGCTTCAGTCCAGTCCTCAACCTTCTTGTTCCGGACCATCAAAGATTTTGTACCGCTAGCTCTAATGATTACCTTGTAAAGTATAATTTCCATTTGCTATCGTCCCATTGCATTGATAAGGCAATGATCGGATTGATTAGAAAAAACTTTAGCTCAGATGTATAAAAATCAATTCAGGCACTGCTCTTTAATGTACTGCTGTAGTCCAGCTATTTGCTTTCCGGCGACTTCGATTCGCTCTCTGAGGGTGAAATAATCCCGCTGAGCAGCGTCAGTAAGTCGGGCGCTGGCTGCATCATCCAAGCCGGTGGTGCCGGAGGTGGATTGCTTCGCGCAGGTGGCGTTGAGCTGCAACCGGCGCTTGCCAGTAGCAACATCATCATGCAGCTGATCGATAGTGGCTTTAGCATCTGCCAGCTCTCCGGTGTATTTGGCATCAAGGGCAGCAATGTTACGCTGGCGCACCTTCATGTCGGCTATTGTATCGCTTGCCAACTTCAAGTTGTGGGTGGCTTCATCGCGCTGACGCTTGTAGTCGATAGCGTTGTTGCGGTAATGGTTAATTGTCCAGGCGAGGGACAGAACACCAGCGAGTAGAAGCAAAGCCGCTGCTGCTTTCCAGTTAGAGATCATCTTTGCTTTCCGCCAGGCACACAGAGCGCTCCATCTCCCGCCGGTTCTGCAATCCCTTCCACTTCATCCCGCCAGCGTAAACCCAGCGGCGCATTTCTTCGCATGCCCCTTCCTGATCCCCGCGGTTCAGTTTTCGCAGCAGCGTTGATTTGGAAAATGCATCCGAACCGACGTTAAACACGAAGCTATAAAGCGCGGCGCGCTGGTACTCGCCCAAAGGGACTTTAACCAGGTTGTCGACAGTGCGCTTCGCTGGCTGCAGGTCTTTCCACAGCAGGCGATCACATTCCTGATCGGTGTAGGTTTTGCCCCGGATGATGTCAGTGCCGGTGTGACCATCACAGACAGTCCACACCCCGGCGACGTCTTTATAAGCTTCATACTTCCGGCCTTCGACGCCATCTTTACCGCCAATGAAGATAGTTGCTATCGCAAGCGCGCCTGCACCGGCAGCGCCGACCAGCTTTCTGCGAAGTGGAGTTGAAAAAGGCATTACTCCTCCTTAAAAGCTGCGGGGTTCGGCCAGCGACGGTAAGACTCAATCTGCGCCAGAGTGGTTTTGCGTTTGTAATACCAGTTGATGCCAAAAGTCAGAAGCGCCACAACAATGCCGGCAATTACGCCAACGGCACTCCATTCATGTCACCATCGCATCAGCACGAATCGCGCACTCCTTCAAAAAGACGACGGAGGCAGCATGACACCAGAAATCGAAAACGCCATCCGCGCGCAGGGCCGTAAATCCGTGGACGAAATCCGCCAGGCAATGAAAGCCCGGCCAAAGCCGAAATGGAATTCAGTGGTGCCGCCGATCCTCAAAAAGCATCACTCAAAGATAGAGCCGATGGGCGTCAGCCTTGTGGCATTCGTTAGCAGAATTGGGCGGATGACAGGCCGCTATGGAGTGGAGTCATGATTCGCCGTCAATTTGACACATCAAATCGCTTTCTTCTGGATACTGCTTTTCATCGCCTGGAAATAATCCGTGATGAAGGACTATACCGCCACTTGCGCATGAAGCAGCCCGGTACGTCCTGTTATTACTTCGACATTATCACCTAGCCGGGTTATCTGACGGTAACAGGGGATATGGGGACATGGACGTTTTCACGTATCGCGGACATGTTCAAATTCTTCGGGCCGTGGGAGGGGGGGATCAATACCTCCTACTGGTCAGAAAAGTTGGAAGCTGGTGGCGGCCACTCGGCCTGCGAACTTCTGGCGAAGGAGTACAACCATGAGGCTTTTTGCCGCAGCCTAAAGGAATCGATGAGCGAGTATCTTGAAGATTCTGAAGATGATCTGTCGGAGGAAGAAGACTGCGAAGATGAAGACGGCACTCCCGACACTGATGAAGATAAGGTACGCGAGGTGGTGCGGGAATTATGCCGGGGTGAGTTCAGCAATGACTGGGAGGCATATCAGGCGGTCTATGACGCTGACTGGCCCGAGCGCTGGAGTGCGTGGGATATCTGCGACGGCTTAACGTTCAAAACCTACACCAGCCACTTCCGCTGGATTCTGTTCGCTATCACATGGGCAATCGCCAAATACCACAACACAAAGCTGGTCGATAGGTCGATGGCGACCTTCCTTGCAGTGAAAGGTTTATCAGCATGAAAGTCAAAATAACCAGGTCGCTAAAGCGGCCTTTTTTATTGCTGGCATTCACCTTCAACCGTATTAACCGAAAGTTCCGGGAGCATTGACCATGGCTGACATCATCGATAACGCATCAGAGATTGAAGAGCTTCAGCGTAACGCTGCCCTTTCCGCTCACCGCATCGACCACAATGCGGTATCGGCTGAGCATTGCGAGGAGTGCGGTGATCCTATTCCTGATCTGCGGCGCGCGGCGATGCCCGGCTGCCAGATGTGCGCCGAGTGCCAGGGTATTATCGAACTGAAGCGCAGGCAAATTGGGATATAACTTTAAGTATTGGTAACTGTAGTTGTATGATGCCATTGTTTATTGATGATTAATTATGGACATTACTATGGCCACAGCAACTATTGATATTTACTCGGCTTTATCTCAGGTTGGCATCAGTATATTTTCTGGCGCGATTGCAGCGTTAATAGCAACAAAATTATCATTAGGTAGGTTCTATAAAGAAAAGTGGTGGGAAAAAAGAGCATTAGCTTTCAATGACTTAATCAACTCCGTGTATGTAATAAATGACGTCTACAAGAGAGCTTTAGAAGAATTTTACACCTTCTCTGATGGAGGAACGCTCATTAGCAAAGAAGAATGGTCTAAATCTCATGATTTACATACCCAATTCGATAAATTATCTCTAATCGGCCCCTTAACAATAACTGCTAAAGCTTCAGAGTTGCTGAAAGTATATTTGAACAAGCGAAGGGAAATATACGATCAAGTCGGTGTTGATGCTATCTATGCACCAACAGCATTTTCGATTATGGCTGAAGAGTCGCAGAAATTGTTGGATTGCTTATTGGTTGAAGCAAAAAAAGAGCTTAAAATCAAGTAGATTTCGTATTGAATCATAGCAAGGTCGCCAAGGCGGCCTTTTTTATTGTCTGGAGTTAACCATGAGTGAATCGATCCAACTGGTGCCCAATAAATGGGTATCGGAAGAAGTGCTGATGGCGATCACTGGCCTGACCAAAAACGCTATCAAGTCTGCGCGCGAGAAGTCCTGGATGGAAGGTCGAGAATACCGGCACTACTCCGGCGACTGCCAACCGAAGGACAACTCCCCTATCCTCTACAACCGCCACAAAGTCGATAACTGGGTCGAACGTCAGCGCCCGGCGATCCCCCGTCAAAAATCTGCTTAAATAGCCCCTCTTTCATAACAGAGGAAGAAGCATGTCTAAATATCCAACCGGGGTCGAGAACCACGGGGGCACACTGCGCCTGTGGTTTATCTACTAGGGTGAACGGGTACGTGAGAGCCTGGGCATACCTGACACACCCAAGAACAGGAAACTAGCTGGGGAGTTAAGGACGTCGATCTGCTATGCGATCAGGACCGGCACCTTTGATTACTCAGCGCAGTTTCCAAACTCTCCGCGAGCTGAAGTTAATGATGATCACAAACTTAAGGTGACGATTGCAGAGCTCGCAGCTAAATGGCTTTCATTGAAGGAGACGGTGTTATCCCGTAACACCCTAATGCGTTACACATCCTATATAAAGATGTGTCTGCTCATTCTTGATGATACTAAGCCAGTCTCTTCACTCACGCATGAGAATCTATTGTCTTAGCGGCATGAGCTCCTGGCTGGCTATCAGCTCGTTGGAAAAACACTTCAGCGCTCTCATAAAAAAGGCCGCTCCGTGAGAACGGTGAATGCCTACATGTCGGTCATGATTGAAATTATGAAGTTTGCTGAGAGAAATAACTATATCCGCGGGTCAGTCATCTCAGACCTAAGGCCGCTGAGAAAATCGGAGGCAGAACCGGATCCATTGACTAAGGATGAATCCATTCGTTTGTTAGATGCAACCACTCATGAGCAAATCCGGAACCTCTGGGCTCTGGCAGTAATTACGGGAATGAGACATGGTGAGTTGTGCGCTTTAGCGTGGGAGGACATCGATACTGTCAACTGGACGGTAAGAATCAATTGCAACCTGGCAATTTCTGATCACTTTACGTCACCCAAAACAGAAAGTGGCATCAGGACCGTAAATCTCACCACGCCAGCCATAAAGGCACTCAAAAGTCAGATGCAATTAACGCGGATACAGACGCAGCGTGAGGTAATTGTTAACCTGCGCGAGTACGGTAAAAAGCGAAAAGAGCTCTGCACCTTTGTTTTTCATCCGTCTGTTTCTGCAAGGCATCAGACTAAGAGCTTCTGTTACATCCCGAGTTCATTGGCTGCGTCATGGAATAATCTTCTAAAGCGTGCCGGAATCCGTCACCGCAAAGCATATGAGTCACGCCATACTTTTGCATGCTTGGCTTTAAGCGCCGGAGCTAACCCGAGCTTTATTGCAAACCAGATGGGGCATACAAATGCACAAATGGTTTTTACTGTGTATGGAAAATGGATGTCCGAACATGACGTTGATCAGATCGCTTTGCTTAATACAAATTTTGACTTTAATGCCCCTCCCATGCCCCACAAGAGAGTGGCTGGAATATAAATAATATATATCTCAGCCACGTATACCCAAGTTAGTGCTTAATGATGTAGAGCGTACGGCTGTAGGCCACATCTTCCGGGTTGGTGATCGGATAGCCCTTCAGCCACGGCTTGATCAACCGCGCGTTGGTGTACTGGTAAATCGGCGCAATCGGCGCTTTGCTGGCGATGATCTGCTCCGCTTCGTTGTAATCCGCATTGCGGGCTTCCGGCGTATTTTCCTGTGTCGCCTGGTTAAACGCTTTGTCATAAGCCGCATCGCTAAAACGCGGAATATTGCTGCTGCTGTTGGAGGTCAACACCGAGAGAAAGGTCGATGGCTCGTTATAATCCCCAACCCACGAGGCGCGAATAACATCGAAATTGCCGCTGTTACGGCTGTCGATATAGGTTTTCCACTCCTGGTTTTGCAGCTTCACCTCTGCGCCAAGGTTTTTCTTCCACATCGACGCCACCGCAATAGCAATCTTTTGATGGTTCTCAGAAGAGTTATAGAGCAGCGTCAGCTTCAACGGGCGCTGCGGACCGTATCCTGCCGCCTGCAACAGAGTTTTCGCCTGCGCGTTGAGCTCGGGCTGGCTCATCTGTTCAAACGGCGACGGCTTTGGTGTAAACCCGGCGGTCACATCCGGAGTAAAGCGCCAGGCCGGTTTCTCGCCGCTGCCCAACACTTTCTCGGTAATCACCCGGCGATCGATAGTTAAGCTCAACGCCAGGCGCACGCGCGCATCTGCCGTCGGCCCCTTCTGAGTATTGAACGCGTAGTAATAGGTGCCCAGCTGCGGAGGCGTATAGACCTGACCCGGGATCTCTTTTTGCAGCTTCTGGT
This sequence comes from Kosakonia sp. CCTCC M2018092, assembly GCF_003864115.1. NCBI lineage: Bacteria > Pseudomonadati > Pseudomonadota > Gammaproteobacteria > Enterobacterales > Enterobacteriaceae > Kosakonia > Kosakonia sp. CCTCC M2018092. The sequence continues at coordinate 2,288,235 of NZ_CP034225.1, read as the reverse complement.
AGAGGTTTTTCGGGAAAGATTCGGTGATATCAACGCCATTCGCCAGATAGCGTTTGGTGGCAGCAGATTCCTGATTGATCGGCACAAAGGTCACCTTATTGATCACCGTTTTGCCATCGTCCCAGTACTGTTTATTACGCGCCAGCTCCAGCTTTTCATTCACCACGCGGTCAGTCAGCACAAATGCGCCGTTACCGACCAGATTGCCGGGACGCGTCCACTCTGCGCCGCTCTCGACGTTCTTTTTCTGCACCGGATAGAGCGCAAAACTGGCCGCCAGGTTCGGGAACCACGGCAGCGGCTTATCAAGCTGCACGCGCAGCGTTTTTGCATCCACCGCGCTGACGCCCAGTTTATCAACTGCCATTTTGCCATCGGTAATCGCTTTCGCATTGCTGATACCCGCTAACGCAGCGAAGCCAGCAAATGGGGACGTGGTTTGCGGATTAACCAGCCGCTGCCAGCTGTAGACAAAATCCTGCGCCGTGACCGGCGTGCCGTCGGACCAGCGGGCATCATCACGCAGCGTAAAGGTCCAGATGCGGTTATCGCTGCTCTGCCAGCTTTTCGCCACGCCGGGAATGATTTCACCCTTCTCATTCTGATTGACCAGACCTTCAAACAGGTCACGGATCACCTGAATTTCCGGCAGGCCAACGGCTTTTGCCGGATCGAGCGTTGCCGGCTCATCTTTGAGGTGGCGCACCACGTCTTGTTTTTCCGCAAGCGGGGTTCCCGGCGGCACATCCGCTGCAAACACGCTGACAGATAAGCCGCACAGCGCCAGCGCGCAGCAAAGTTTTGAAAATCGGTATGTCATGAAAGCCCCTTGTGATGTGCCACATCCCGCAAAAAAGATGCGGTAATTATTTGTTTTAGCTCTAAGGAATGCAAACTCATACATCAGGAAAATGATTTGCGTCGCACCGCTTTATATCCAACACTTGGTTTATTCAACGCAGAAACAGGTAAACCTATGCCAGCGACACGTCCGCGCTCTTTACGGGGAAACTTTGCCGACAGCCGTCAGCAGTATGGCGAGTCCCTGCTCGGTGCCCCGCTTTTCTGGTTTCCGGCACCGCTGGCAACGGCAAGAAGCGGGCTGATTATTGCCGGTACGCACGGGGACGAAAACGCCGCCATGGTCGCCCTCTCCTGCGCCATGCGCACGCTCAAGAGCGATCTGCGCCATCATCACGTGGTGCTGGCGGTCAATCCGGATGGTTGTCAGCTTGGTTTGCGCGCTAACGCCAACGGCGTCGATCTCAACCGTAACTTTCCGGCGGCAAACTGGAAGGCGGGCGAGACTGTTTATCGCTGGAACAGCGCGGCGCCCGAGCGGGATGTGGTGTTGCATACGGGGGCGGCTCCGGGTTCCGAGCCGGAAACCCGTGCGCTCTGTCAGTTAATTCATCGCCTGCATCCGGCGTGGGTGGTCAGCTTTCACGATCCGCTGGCCTGCGTCGAAGATCCGCGCGAAAGCCCGCTCGGCGAGTGGCTGGCGCAGGCTTTTTCGCTGCCGTTAGTCAAAAGCGTCGGGTATGAAACGCCCGGCTCCTTCGGCAGCTGGTGTGCGGAGATCAACCTGCCCTGCATTACCATGGAACTGCCGCCGATCTCAGCCGATGCCGCCAGCGAAAACTATCTTGCGGCAATGACCTCGCTGCTTTGCTGGGATGCTGAAAGATGAAGCTCGCCAGTGGAGAAGCGCAGCGACGGCTCGACATCCACCGCCAGCCAGGTGGGGCCATCAAGATCGGCGAAGCGCACGCCATTAACCAGCGGCAGCGCAGCCGAAATGGCGCGTGACGTGCAGATCATGCAACCGAGCATCAATCCGAAGCCGCGCTCGGCGGCTTCATGAGCCAGTGCCAGCGCTTCGGTCAGCCCGCCGGTTTTATCCAGCTTGATGTTGACCATCTCATAGCGCCCCTGCAGCGCATCGAGGCTTTCGCGCGTGTGGCAGCTCTCATCAGCGCAGATCGGTAACGGGTGGATAAAGTTGATCAGCGCCGCGTCTTCGCCAGCAGGCAGTGGCTGCTCAAGCATCGCCACACCTAAATCAGCCAGCAGCTGGCAGCGCGCGGCGAGTCCTTCGCTGTGCCACGACTCGTTAGCATCGACAATCAGCGTTGCCTCTGGCGCGGCGGCGCGGATCGCCACCAGCCGCTCGCTAATAAGATGATCATCAAGTTTGATTTTAAGCAACCGGGCGCCGGTTTCGCTCAGTGCCGCCGCGCTGGCAGCCATCTGTTCTGGTGTGCCGATCACCACCGTTTGCGCGGTGATGACGGTTTCCGGCAGGGTTACGCCGGTATAGTGCGCCAGCGAACGCCCCGCTTTGCGCGCCGCCAGGTCCCACAGGGCGCAATCGACGGCATTGCGCGCCGCACCGGGCGGCAACAGGGTTTGTAGCGCTTCACGGCTAAGGCGGTTTTGCAGCTGCGGCACAATGGTCATGATTTGCGCCATCACCGAGGCCTCGCTCTCGCCGTAGCGCGCGTAAGGGGTACATTCGCCAACCGCTTTGATCCCGTCCTCTTCCAGTTCGACCACCACGACTTTCGCTTCACTGCGCGCGCCGCGCGAAATCACAAACGGCGAATGCAGCGGCCAGGTTTCCTCATAAACGTTCACATTTCTCATACATGCTCCTTTGACGGAATGTAAACCAGTATAGATACGAAAATTGGTTTGCCGTGGTCTCGAACGATGGCATAAACTAGCGCCGACGTTAACTATATGTAAACAGGAAGCTATTATGTCGCAACTCGTTCATTTTCAGGGCAACCCGGTTCCCGTTGCTGGCGCTATTCCGCAGGTTGGCGCAAAAGCGCAGCCGTTCACGCTTGTCGCTAAAGATCTTTCCGATGTTGCGCTGAGCCAGTTCGCCGGTAAGCGCAAAGTGCTGAACATTTTCCCAAGCATCGATACCGGTGTTTGCGCCGCTTCCGTGCGCAAATTCAATCAGCTGGCGACAGAGGTGAACAACACCGTTGTACTATGCATCTCTGCCGACCTGCCGTTTGCCCAGTCCCGCTTCTGCGGTGCGGAAGGCCTGAGCAACGTGATCACCCTCTCTACCCTGCGCGGTGCAGATTTCCTCGACAACTATGGCGTCGGTATCGCCGACGGCGCGCTGAAAGGCCTGGCTGCACGTGCGGTCGTGGTGCTTGATGAGAACGATACGGTCATCTTCAGCGAGCTGGTGAATGAGATCACCAACGAGCCGGATTACACCGCTGCACTGGACGTGCTGAAAGGCTAATCGCGTCTGGAATGAAACAGGCCGGATAAGCGCTTACCGCTATCCGGCCTTTTTTTATCGCTACAACGTTACTCGTCGCTCTTCTTCTGGCTTAAGCCATACTCCCGCAGCTTGTTAGCAATCGCCGTATGCGAAACGCCGAGGCGCTTCGCCAGCTTGCGCGTGCTGGGGTAGTTTCGATAGAGCTGGGTTAACACCGAGCGCTCGAAGCGGCTGGTGATATCATCCAGCGATCCCTCCATTGCATCATCCCCGACCGGCAAGGTAGCCGCATCGTAATCCGGCAGCTGAATATCCTGCGCGCGCAGTTCATACCCCTCCAGCTGGGTTAAGGCGCGATAGATGGCGTTTTTCAACTGGCGCACGTTGCCCGGCCAATTATAGCGGCTAAGCAGCTGCGTCAAATCGTGGGCAAGTTTCGGCCGCGGCAAACCCTGCTCATCGGCAAAGCGCGCAACAAACAGTTCGGTAAGCGGCACGATATCCTGCGGGCGGTCGCGCAGCGGCGGCAGATTGAGGGTCAGCACGTTCAGGCGGTAGTAGAGATCTTCGCGGAACAGCCCCTTCTGCACCAGCTCCACGAGGTTACGCTGCGTCGCGCAGATGACCCGCACATCAACGTGTACTTCGTGATCCTCGCCAACGCGGCGGAAAGTACCGTCATTGAGGAAACGCAGCAGTTTCACCTGCATACGCGGCGACATCTCGCCAATCTCATCCAGCAGCACTGAACCGCCGTTTGCCTGCTCGAAAAAGCCCTTTTTGCCTTCCGGCGCATGGCCAAACAGCTCGCTTTCGACAGACTCTTCAGGAATCGAGGCGCAGTTCAGCGCCAGATAAGGTTTTGCCGCGCGCGGGCTGGAAAGGTGGCAGGCGTGCGCCAGCAGATCTTTCCCGGTACCGGTATCGCCAGTAATCAGCAGCGGTGCGGTGAGCATCGCCAGCTTGCGCGCCTGCTCAATAACCTGACGCATTTTCGGGCTGACGGCGACAATCTGGCTGAACGCGCTGACATCCTGCTGGCTGATATTTTGCAGCTGGCGGCCCATCCGCGCCGTCGAGCGCAGCATCACTACTGCACCGGTCAGCACCGCTTCGCCGGTTTCCCCTTCCAGGTGCACTGGCGTGATCTCCATCAGGAAGTTCTGCCCGCCGATCACCACATGTTCGTTATGCGAATGCTGCGGATTGCCCTCCAGCCAGCGCTGGAAGTTGAAACCGGTGATTAATTGAGCCGCATTATGGTTGAGCAGCTTATCCGGCTGTTGACCAAAGAGCTGCGCGCTGGCGGCGTTTGCCAGCTCGATTTTGCACTTCATGTCGAGCGACAGCACCGGTTCCGGCAGCGCTTCAAGCAGCGCGCTCATCGCGCGGTGTTCGCGCTCGGAGGGCATCCATAGCACGGTGCGGACGTCGGTGACGCCCTGAATACGGCGGATCTCCGCCATCAGGCTGCTGAAGCTGTTAAAGTCGAGCGCGGCGAAATTGAGGTAGATACGCCCGATGGGATCGATCTCAATGCCGCGCAGATCGATACCGCGCAGCACCAGCAGATCAAGTAATTCGCGTGTCAGACCAAGCCGGTCCTCACAAAAAACTTCAAGACGCATGGGAACCTTCACCCTTATTCATTCACGTAATGAAAGGATGATATGCCACTTAACGGTCGGCAGGAAGATGTCTGTCAACAAATATTGACAGCCTGCGGAAAAAAGCGGCGCGGCGGCGTAAAGATAAGCGCGCAGCGCCTGCTTTCTAACCGGCTGTGCCGGAGGATTTGCCTTTCTGTAGCGTCTCTTTGACCTGGGTTATCAGCTGACGGCGGAAATCGCCCAGACGGGGTTTGTCACCATCGATCCACGGCAGCGGGCGGCAAAGCTCCATTGCTTTAATACCGAGGCGTGCGGTAAGCAGCCCGGCACCGATCCCCTGCGCTGCGCGGGCTGAAAGCCTTGCTGCCAGATCCTGCGACATCCAGTCCATTCCCACCTCGCGCACCAGTTCGCTGGCACCGGCAAAAGCCATATTCAGCAGCACCAGGCGGAAAAGACGCAGGCGGCTGTAATAACCCAGCTCAATACCATTGAGCGCGGCAATGCGGTTAATTAAGCGCAGATTGCGCCAGGCGATAAACGCCATATCGACCATCGCCAGCGGGCTGACGGCAATCATCAGCGTCGACTCCGCCGCCGAGCGGCTGATTTCACGCCGCGCCTGCGCATCCAGCACCGGCTGCACCAGATGGGCGTAGAGCGTAACGATTTCGCGATCGCTCTGGGTTTCATGGATCGCCGCGTACCAGCGCTGTAAAGCGGGATGAGACTTATCCAGCCCCGCCTGCTGCGCCAGCTTTTCGCAAAAGGCACGCCCTTTGCCGGTGCCGTGGCTCTGCAACAGTTCGCGGGCTTCATCGCGCTCGTGCGCGCGCTGACGTAAACGCCAAAGCCGCCGCCACTCGCTGGCAATCGATCCGACACCTGCGCCAACGATCAGCGTCCCCGCCGCGCAGCCGCCAAGGGCTACCCAGTCATGAGTCTGCCAGGCATTCATCGCCCACTGCACGCCCTGACCAATCACGGTAATACCGGCCAGCGCCAGCCCGGCGGTGACCATTTTGCGCCATAACGTGCGCTTCGGGCGCAGCGCGGCTTCAACCACCGCTTCCGCCTGGCCCTCTTCGGGCAGTTCCTCAACGGCGACCGGCGCAAATTTCTCGGCGGCGAGAGCGTCAAAGCGCTGCGCCTGTTTAAACTGCTCCTGCGCTGGCGTCTCCAGCGGCCCGGTGAAATCGATACGCGGTTTTAGCGGCTCGGTCATCGCAATTTATCTCCCAGTAAAAACTCCAGCGCGGCATCCAGCCGGATGTGCGGCAGCGGCGAATCGACATCCATCACCTGCGGGCGAAACGCCTCAAAATTAAAGCCCTGCTTTTCCCAGAACGCCTGCCCCGGCAAGCGCGCTGGCACTTCGCCGGGATAGAAGGTGAGCGGCGAACCGTCGCTTAATCGGTGACCGCGTAACGCCGGGATCGTCTCGCCGTTAACCTCAATCAGGCCGCTCTGCGTCGCCTGAATGGAAGCCAGCCCCATACAATCCATGCTGATGCCTTCAAAGGCGGCGTTTTGCCACGCGTCCTGAATCAGCTGTTGCAGGAGCGACACCATATTGGCGTGCTGATCAACGGTGATGTGATCCGCCTTGGTGGCGGCAAAGAGCAGCTTATCGATCACCGGCGAAAAGAGGCGGCGAAACAGCGTCCGCTGTCCATAGTGGAAACTCTGCATCAGTTGAGTAAGCGCGAGACGCATATCGTTAAAGGCCTGCGGGCCGTTGTTGAGCGGTTGCAGGCAGTCAACCAGCACGATCTGGCGGTCAAATTTCAGGAAGTGGTTTTTATAAAAGCCTTTTACTACGTGGTCGCAATAGTACTGGTAGCGTTCGCGTAGCATCCCGGCGTTGGTATGCCTGTCGGCCTGCGCCAGCTTCGCCTCGCCGGTGCCGTCGACATCCGGCCACGGGAAGAACTGCAATGCCGGTGCGCCTGCCATATCGCCCGGCAGCACAAATCGCCCCGGCTGGATAAAGTGCAGCCCTTCGCGCTTGCACTGGTGCAGGTACTCAGTCCAGGCGGCGGCAATCTCTGCCAGCCGGTTCTCATCGGCGGGCGCAAGCGGATCGAGCCCGGCGCAGAGCGCGCGCCACTTCTCAGACCACGCCTGGCGCTGCCCGGTAAGCAGGCTGGTCATCTGCCGCGACCAGCTCAGGTAATCCTGCGCCAGCATCGGCAGATCGAGCAGCCATTCGCCCGGGTAGTCGACAATTTCCAGATAGAGAGTGGAGGTTTCTTTAAAGTGACGTAACAGCGAGTCGCGGGAGCGAAAGCGCAGCGCGAGGCGGATTTCACTCACGCCGCGCGTCGGGGTTGGCCACACCGGGGGCGAGCCGTAAAGCTGAGCCAGCCCTTCATCGTAGGTAAAACGGGGAATACCGAAATCACGCTGGGGAACGCGTTTAACGCCGAGTAAGCGCTCTTCACGCACCGCGCTGAACAGCGGCAGGCGTGCGCCCGTGTGAATTGAGAGAAGTTGGTTAACCAGTGCGGTGATAAATGCGGTTTTACCGCTGCGGCTAAGGCCGGTCACCGCGAGACGGAGATGCTTGTCCATGCCGCGGTTGACCAGCGAGTTGATTTCGTTTCGTATTCGTTCCATCGCCATGCGTATGCGCCCTTAAATCCGGAAGAGTCCTGCTCACTATGAGATATGGGCGGCGACGCAATTGTCAACGCTTACGCGTAACAGGCTTGTTATCAAAGCGGCGGGAGAGCTTATTCGCCGCGCGCTTGAGAAGCGGCTCCAGTGCGAATGCCAGCACCATTTTCAATGGTCGACGGGCAACGGATTTCACCGCCCAGCCCGCCACGCCCGCAGGTCCAACGCGCAGAGCGGTCAGCAACATCAGTTTGCCGACCAGCTTGAGGCCGGGTTTGACATTGCGGTTTACCTGTTGCCAGTGTCGATTCATATTCACCTCTTAAAGCTGACGAAAACGGCTACGCAACGAGAACGTATCGGATGTGACATAACGCTCCATCTGGCGCAAACGGCTTTCACCGGCGGCCAGTTGCGCATCTACCGCATCCAGCAACTCGCTGTTGCTGGCGGGCACCTCACCTTCAGTGTAGTTATCCGGCAGCGGGTCGAGCGCAAAATAGAGCGCGATATAGGCAACGACGACAAAGAAAAAGAGGCCAAACAGCATCGCCAGCACGGTGACGATACGCACCAGTCTGACCTGGATATCGAGATATTCCGCGATACCGGCGCAGACGCCGCCGAGCTTACCGCGCTGCGGAATACGCCATAATTTTTTATTCAGATTGAGGGTAGCCATCAGCGATCTCTCCAGTTTGGATGTTCTGCATCCAGAATATCTTCCAGCGCCTGAATGCGTTCGCGCATCCGCGTTGCTTCATCCGTCAGTTGCAGCAAACGTTGCTGCTCGTTCTGGTTAAGCGCGCCGCGTGAAGCGCGGTTGTTGTAGTGCAGCCATAACCAGACCGGTAAAACAAACAGAATGAATAACGTCAGGGGTATAGCCAGAAAAAGCGTGCTCATGTGTACTCCTTACAGGGATGCCAGCGGCATCTTCTGATGCCGCCGCTCGTTATTATTGGTTGTCCTGTTTCATTCTGGCTTTCAGTTGCGCCAGTTGCTCGCTGATTTCATCATCTGCCTGCAGATCGGCAAACTGCTGATCCAGCGATTTTTGCTTACCAAAACCGTGGCTTTCCGCTTCGGCTTCCATCTGGTCGATACGACGCTCGAAGGACTCAAAGCGCGCCATCGCTTCATCCATTTTGCCGCTGTCGAGCTGACGGCGCACATCGCGCGAGGAGCTGGCAGCCTGGTGACGCAGCGTCAGCGCCTGCTGGCGAGCGCGGGTTTCGCTCAGTTTGTTCTCCAGCTCGCCAATCTCTTTCTTCATGCGCGCCAGGCTTTCGTCAACCAGCGTCACTTCCTGCTCCAGCGTTTCGATAAGCGTGGTCACTTTCTGTTTTTCGATCAGCGCCGCACGCGCCAGATCTTCTTTCTCTTTACGCAGCGCCAGTTCGGCTTTTTCCTGCCATTCAGCCTGCTGCGCGCTCGCCTGCTCAATACGGCGCGTTAACTGTTTCTTTTCAGCCAGCGCACGTGCAGAAGTGGAGCGCACTTCAACCAGCGTATCTTCCATCTCCTGGATCATCAGGCGGACCAGTTTTTGCGGATCTTCCGCTTTCTCCAGCAGCGAATTGATGTTGGCGTTCACGATGTCGGCAAAACGAGAAAAAATACCCATAATCTAATCCTCTTGATTTCTGTTATCGGGCTGAGCCCTGCTGCCTGATTAATACAATCTCCGTGCCAACTTTTCATCTGCTTGATTATAAAGGGAATGAATGATTTTACGTTAACCATAACTTAGACTAGAGTGGTTAAAGAGACCAACTTGTGGCGAATTTCATCATGGCAGAACAGAAAGATAACCTTCTTGGCGAAGCCAACAGCTTTATTGAGGTGCTGGAGCAGGTTTCCCGCCTTGCGCCGATCGATAAACCAGTACTGATTATCGGCGAGCGCGGCACCGGTAAAGAGCTGATTGCCAACCGCCTGCACTATCTCTCCTCCCGCTGGCAGGGGCCGTTTATCTCCTTAAACTGCGCGGCGCTGAATGAAAACCTGCTCGACAGCGAGCTGTTTGGTCATGAAGCGGGCGCCTTTACCGGGGCGCAGAAGCGCCACCCTGGCCGTTTTGAGCGCGCCGACGGCGGTACGCTGTTTCTGGATGAGCTGGCAACCGCGCCGATGCTGGTGCAGGAGAAGTTGCTGCGGGTGATTGAGTATGGCGAGCTGGAGCGCGTCGGCGGCAGCCAGCCGTTACAGGTTAATGTGCGGCTGGTGTGCGCCACCAACGCCGATCTGCCGCAGATGGTGCAGGAAGGAACCTTTCGCGCCGACCTGCTCGACCGGCTGGCCTTTGATGTGGTGCTGTTACCGCCGCTGCGCCAGCGCCAGAGTGACATCATGCTGATGGCTGACCATTTCGCCATCCAGATGTGCCGTGAATTGCATATGCCGCTTTTTCCGGGTTTTACCGGGCATGCCCGCGACGTGCTGATGAATTATGGCTGGCCGGGAAACATCCGCGAGCTGAAAAACGTGGTGGAGCGATCCGTCTACCGTCACGGCAGTAGCGACACGCCGCTGGACACCATTATCCTCGATCCTTTCCGCCGTGATGTGAGTGAGAAAGCGCCAGTGCCGAGGCAAGAAAATAGCGCAACTTCGCTGCCCGAACTGCCGCTGGATCTGCGTCAGTTTCAGCTCGATCAGGAGAAAAGCCTGCTCGAGCAGAGCCTGCAACAGGCAGAATTTAATCAGAAACGGGCGGCAGAGCGGCTTGGTTTAACCTATCACCAGCTGCGCGCCCTGCTGAAAAAGCATCAAATACGCTGAAATCGTCGACAATAACAGCAGTTGTCCGCAGACATTTGTACGTAGCCCAGGTAAGTGCGATACACTTTGCCCATTACTTTAAAACCGTTGAAAAAATCATGCGTCTGGTTTTCTCTTCCCTGCTTTTCACCGCACTGCTGGCGACCGGTACGGCTCAGGCTGCACCTCTGCCCGCCGCCGCGCCGGATATCCGCGACAGCGGCTTTGTCTATTGCGTGAATGGCCAGGTTAATACCTTTAACCCGCAAAAAGCGAGCAGCGGGCTGATTGTCGACACCCTCGCCGCGCAGCTCTATAGCCGCCTGCTGGATGTTGATCCTTATACTTATCGTCTGGTGCCGGAGCTGGCAGAGAGTTGGGAGGTGCTGGATAACGGCGCGACCTACCGTTTTCGCCTGCGCAGCGGCGTCAATTTCCAGCATACCGCGTGGTTCACCCCCACCCGCACGCTGAATGCCGACGACGTGGTCTTTACTTTCCAGCGCATTTTCGATCGCCACCATCCGTGGCATAACGTCAATGGCGACAGCTTCCCCTATTTCGACAGCCTGCAATTTGCCGACTCGGTGGAGAGCGTGCGTAAGCTGGATAACCGCACCGTCGAGTTTAGCCTGAAAAAACCGGATGCCTCCTTCTTATGGCACCTCGCCACCCATTACGCCTCGGTGATGTCGGCAGAGTATGCCGCGCAACTGCAAAAAATTGATCGTCAGGAGCTGATTGACCGCCAGCCGGTCGGCACCGGGCCGTTCCAGCTGGATGAGTATCGCGCCGGGCAGTACGTTCGGTTACAACGTCACGAAAAGTTCTGGCTCGGCAAGCCTTTGATGCAACAAGTGGTTGTTGATCTTGGCTCTGGTGGCACCGGACGTTTATCAAAACTGCTCACCGGCGAGTGCGATGTGCTGGCGTGGCCCGCTGCCAGCCAACTGACCATTTTGCGTGACGATCCGCGGCTGCGTTTAACCCTGCGTCCGGGGATGAACATCGCCTATCTGGCATTCAATACCAACAAACCACCGCTCAACAATCCGGCAGTGCGCCACGCGCTGGCGCTGTCGATCAATAACCAGCGCCTGATGCAGTCGATTTACTACGGCACGGCAGAGACCGCAGCGTCGATCCTGCCTCGCGCTTCGTGGGCGTACGATAACGATGCCAAAATTACCGAATATGACCCGAAACAGGCACGCGAGCGCCTGAAAGCGCTGGGGCTGGAGAACCTCACCCTGCAATTATGGGTGCCAACCAGCTCGCAGCCCTGGAACCCCAGCCCGCTGAAAACCGCCGAACTGATTCAGGCGGATATGGCGCAGGTGGGCGTGAAAGTGGTGATTGTGCCGGTTGAGGGGCGCTTCCAGGAGGCGCGCCTGATGGACATGAATCACGATTTGACGCTCACCGGCTGGGCCACGGACAGTAACGATCCGGATAGCTTCTTCCGCCCGCTGTTGAGCTGTGCGGCGATTGATTCGCAAACCAACTTTGCCCACTGGTGCCAGCGCGAGTTTGATGAGGTGCTGCAAAAAGCGCTCGCCTCGCAGCAGCTGGCGTCGCGCATCGATGAGTATGATGAGGCCCAGCAGATCCTCGCCCGCGAACTGCCGGTGCTGCCGCTCGCCTCCTCCCTGCGCTTGCAGGCGTACCGGTACGATATTAAAGGCCTGGTGCTGAGCCCGTTCGGCAGCGCCTCTTTCGCTGGCGTGTCGCGGGATAAAAAAGAGGTGTCGCCGTGATTATTTTTACTTTGCGTCGTTTGCTGTTGCTGCTGGTCACCCTCTTTTTACTGACCTTTGTCGGCTTCAGCCTGAGTTACTTTACCCCCCATGCGCCCTTGCAGGGCGCGACGCTGTGGAATGCGTGGATCTTCTGGTTTAACGGCCTGCTGCACTGGGATTTTGGCGTCTCGAGCATTAACGGACAGCTAATTTCCGAGCAGTTGCAGGAAGTTTTCCCGGCGACCATGGAGCTCTGTATCCTCGCCTTTGGCTCGGCGTTACTGGTTGGTATTCCGGTAGGGATGCTGGCGGGCGTGATGCGCGGCCGCTGGCAGGATAAAGCTATTAGCGCCGTCGCGCTGCTCGGCTTCTCCATTCCGGTCTTCTGGCTGGCGCTGCTGCTTACCCTCTTCTTCTCTCTTAATCTCGGCTGGCTGCCGGTCTCCGGGCGTTTTGATCTGCTGTATGAAGTGAAAACTGTCACCGGTTTTTCGCTGATTGATGCCTGGATTTCCGACTCGCCGTGGCGCGATGAGATGCTGATGAGCGCCCTGCGCCACGTCATCCTGCCGGTTGTAACGCTGGCGGTGGCACCGACCACCGAAGTGATCCGCCTGATGCGTATCAGCACCATTGACGTGTTTGAGAAAAATTACATTAAAGCGGCGGCGACGCGCGGTTTGTCCCGCTTTACTATTCTGCGCCGCCATGTGCTGCACAACGCCCTGCCGCCGGTGATCCCGCGTCTGGGGCTGCAATTCTCCACCATGCTGACGCTGGCGATGATCACCGAAGTGGTCTTTAGCTGGCCGGGGCTGGGCCGCTGGTTGATCAACGCTATCCGCCAGCAGGATTATGCCGCGATCTCCGCTGGCGTGATGGTTATCGGTTCATTAGTGATTATCGTCAATGTGCTCTCCGATATTCTCGGCGCGCTGGCGAACCCGTTAAAACATAAGGAATGGTATGCCTTACGATAGCGTCTACAGCGAAAAACGTGCGCCCGGCGCGCTGCGTACCGCGTGGCGCCACTTTTATGGCGATCCCACCGCGATGATCGGCCTTTATGGCTGCGGCGCGCTGGCGCTGCTCTGCCTGTTCGGTCACTGGTTCGCCCCTTACGGCATCGACCAGCAATTTCTTGGCTACCAGCTTCTGCCGCCGTCGTGGTCGCGCTATGGCGATGTGTCGTTTTTCCTCGGCACCGACGATCTCGGCCGCGATGTGTTAAGCCGCCTGCTGAGCGGCGCGGCGCCTACCGTTGGCGGCGCGTTTCTGGTTACGCTTGCCGCCACGGTGTGCGGGCTGCTGCTCGGCGTTTTTGCCGGAGCGACGCACGGCCTGCGCTCGGCGGTGCTGAACCATATTCTCGATACCCTGCTCTCGCTGCCAACCCTGCTGCTGGCGATTATTGTCGTCGCCTTTGTCGGCCCGCATCTCTCCCATGCGATGTTTGCCGTCTGGCTGGCGCTGCTGCCGCGCATGGTGCGCTCGGTCTACAGCCTGGTGCATGACGAGCTGGAAAAAGAGTATGTTGTTGCCGCCCGTCTTGATGGCGCGTCGACGATGAATATTTTGTGGTACGCCATTCTGCCGAATATCACTGCCGGTATGGTGACCGAGATTACCCGCGCGCTGTCGATGGCGATCCTTGATATTGCCGCGCTCGGCTTTCTCGATCTCGGCGCGCAGCTCCCCTCCCCGGAGTGGGGCGCGATGCTGGGCGATGCGCTGGAGCTGATTTATGTTGCGCCGTGGACGGTGATGCTGCCGGGCGCGGCGATTATGGTGAGCGTACTGCTGGTTAACGTGCTGGGCGACGGCATTCGTCGCGCCATCACTGCGGGGGTGGAGTAATGCCGCTTCTTGATATCCGTAACCTGACCATTGAAGTCAAAACCGGCTCTGAATGGGTGAAAGCGGTCGACCGCGTCAGCCTGACCCTCGCCGAGGGCGAGATTCGCGGGCTGGTGGGTGAATCCGGCTCCGGTAAGAGCCTGATTGCGAAAGCGATCTGTGGCGTTACCAAGGATAACTGGCGCGTCACGGCGGACCGGATGCGCTTTGATGATATCGACCTGATGCGTCTCTCGGCGCGCGAGCGGCGCAAGCTGCTGGGCCATAACGTGTCGATGATTTTCCAGGAGCCGCAATCCTGTCTCGATCCCTCCGAGCGTGTCGGCAAGCAGCTGATGCAAAACATCCCGCGCTGGACCTTTAAAGGCAAATGGTGGCAGCGCATGGGCTGGCGCAAACGCCGGGCGATTGAACTACTGCACCGCGTCGGCATTAAAGATCATAAAGATGCGATGCGCAGTTTCCCTTACGAGCTGACGGAGGGCGAATGTCAGAAAGTGATGATCGCCATTGCGCTGGCCAACCAGCCGCGTCTGCTGATTGCCGATGAGCCAACCAACGCCATGGAGCCGACCACCCAGGCACAGATTTTCCGCCTGCTCGACCGGCTGAATCAGAACAACAACACGACCATCATCTTGATCAGCCACGATTTGCAGATGCTGAGCAAATGGGCCGACCGTATCAATGTGATGTACTGCGGGCAGACGGTTGAGACCGCGCCGAGCGAAGATCTGATCGCCACGCCGCATCACCCCTATACCCAGGCACTGATCCGCGCTATTCCCGATTTTGGTAGCGCGATGCCGCATAAAAGCCGCCTGAATACGCTGCCAGGCGCGATCCCGCTGCTTGAGCATCTGCCGATTGGCTGCCGCCTGGGGCCGCGCTGCCCCTATGCCCAGCGCAAATGTATTGAAACGCCGCGGCTTGCAGGTCCGCGTAATCACCTGTTTGCCTGCCATTTCCCGCTGAATATGGAGAGTGAGTGAGATGGTTGAAACCTTGCTTGAAGTGCGCAACCTGAGCAAAACCTTCCGCTACCGCACCGGCTGGTTCCGCCGCCAGACCGTTGAAGCGGTGAAGCCGCTCAGCTTTACCCTGCGCGAACGGCAGACGCTGGCGATTATTGGCGAGAACGGCTCCGGAAAATCGACGCTGGCGAAAATGCTGGCAGGGATGATCGCGCCCACCGCCGGCGAACTGGTGATTGACGATAAGCCGCTGCATTACGGCGATTACACCTTCCGCAGTCAGCATATCCGTATGATTTTTCAGGATCCGACCACCTCGCTTAACCCGCGTCAGCGGCTGTCGCAGATCCTTGATTTTCCTCTGCGTCTCAACACCGATCTGGAGCCGGAAGCGCGGCGTAAACGCATCCTGGAAACCCTGCGCATGGTCGGCCTGCTGCCGGATCATGTCAGCTACTATCCGCACATGCTGGCTCCGGGGCAGAAACAGCGCCTTGGGCTGGCGCGTGCGCTGATCCTGCGCCCGAAAGTGATTATTGCCGATGAAGCGCTGGCCTCGCTCGATATGTCGATGCGTTCGCAGTTAATCAACCTGATGCTGGAATTACAGGAGAAACAGGGTATCTCTTATATTTATGTCACCCAGCATATCGGCATGATGAAACATATCAGCGATCAGGTGCTGGTGATGCATCAGGGGGAAGTGGTGGAGCGCGGCAGCACCGCCGATGTGCTCGCCTCGCCGCTGCACGATCTCACAAAACGCTTAATTGCCGGTCATTTTGGCGAAGCATTAACCGCCGACGCCTGGCGAAAAGACCGCTGAAACAAACCTTTCAGTGGTCGGATTAACGGAGACGGCGACTCATGATAGAATCGCCGCGTTTTAACGACGCTCGCCCCAACAGAGCCGCGAGCGCCACAACAATGAATATAAGGATTAAAGCTATGGGTTTTCTTTCCGGTAAGCGCATTCTGGTGACTGGCGTAGCCAGCAAACTCTCCATCGCATACGGCATCGCGCAGGCTATGCATCGCGAAGGCGCGGAGCTGGCGTTCACCTACCAGAACGACAAGCTGAAAGGCCGTGTTGAAGAGTTTGCCGCCCAGCTGGGTTCCAGCATCGTGCTGGAGTGTGATGTGGCGCAAGATGAGAGCATCGACGCCCTGTTTACTGACCTGGCGAAAGTCTGGCCGAAATTTGACGGCTTCGTGCACTCCATCGGTTTCGCACCGGGCGATCAGCTGGACGGCGACTATGTTAACGCCGTAACCCGTGAAGGCTTCAAAATTGCCCACGACATCAGCTCCTACAGCTTTGTAGCGATGGCTAAAGCCTGCCGCGAAATGCTGAACCCGGGCTCCGCGCTGCTGACCCTCTCCTACCTGGGCGCAGAGCGTGCTATCCCGAACTACAACGTGATGGGCCTGGCGAAAGCGTCTCTGGAAGCGAACGTGCGCTATATGGCGAACGCGATGGGTCCGGAAGGCGTGCGCGTCAACGGCATCTCCGCGGGTCCGATCCGCACCCTGGCGGCTTCCGGTATTAAAGACTTCCGTAAAATGCTGGCACACTGCGAAGCGGTTACCCCGATCCGTCGCACCGTGACCATCGAAGACGTCGGCAACTCTGCGGCGTTCCTCTGCTCTGACCTCTCTGCCGGTATCTCCGGTGAAGTGGTTCACGTCGACGGCGGTTTCAACATCGCTGCGATGAACGAGCTGGAAATCAAATAATTCCTCAATGCCCCTTCTGCCGAAGGGGCGTTTTTTTATGCCTTTCTGATATTTGTTATCACCTAACAATCTTTTATCCCGCCTCCCCCTTACGCCAGGATTAAGCAGCACCACCGATCCGGCAAGCTAAGACCTGACGTCGTCCCCGGATCGCCACTTTGAGACCAAGGAACGACCATGGAACAACGCCGGATTGCAGGCAAAAGCCACTGGTATCATGAGACCCAGTCAAGCGCCAGCCGGGTACACGCGCTACCGTTGGTTCCCGAAGCCGCTACCGTTAATGACCCCTTTCTGCTCGACCTCACTGTGCCGGATGATCTGCATGGCGATGTCGAGGCCATTGCCGCGCCCGCGCGCAAACTCTACGCCCTGCTCTTTCCGCAGCGGATACAGACCACGCGGCTGCGAACCTTCAGCGCCTACGATCGACTCAGCACCGCGCTCACCGTGGCGCAGGTGTTTGGCGTCCAGCGTTTGTGCAACCACTACGCCGCACGGCTTGCTCCTCTGGCGGCCCCCGATTCATCGCGCGAGAGCAACTGCAGGCTGGCGCAGATCACGCAATATGCGCGTCAGCTTGCCGCTTCGCCGTCGGTGATTGATACCCGGGCCCGCCAGCAGCTTGAAGAGGTGGGCCTGACGCTGTTCGATATTGTGCTCTTCAATCAGATTGTCGGGTTTATCGCCTTCCAGGCGCGGGTACTCGCTATTTTGCAGGCGCTGCTGGGGCAATCGGTGCGCTATATTCCCGGCATGGAGACTCAACCGCCCGCCGACGCCAGCCTGTTTGCCGATGAAAACGCGGGCTGGCAACCGGCGATTGAGGGGGTTGACCCGCGTGTATCAAACGCCGCGCAGATGGGCTCCCTTGCCCACTGGCAGCCGCTGCCCGAGCTGCGCCAGCTTGCGCCGCTGCTGGCGCATGAGCATCTGCTGCTCAACGAGCTGGGCGAGATTTGCCAGCAGGTGAACGCCATTACGCCGAATAAAACTCTGGGCTGGCTGGTCGGAGCCTCAACCGCGCGCATCAACGGCAGCACCGGCTGTTTTGCTGAACGTCTGCAACGTGGCGTTCATGCTGCCGGGCTGCGGGAAGCGCTGCGCCAGGGCGAACCTGCCCTCAGTGCGTTTCTGGCGGATAACGATAAAGAGCGCGCGCTGGTGCAGGCGGTGCAAATGCTGACCTGCGCGCCGGACAGATTCAGCCCGGCTCAGCTTGCAGCGCTCTCGAAGGCGGGTTTTAGCCCCCAGGCAGCATTCAGCCTGCTGCTGCGCTGCGCCCTGTGCGGCTGGATCAACCGGCTGAAGATCGCCCTCGGCGAGCCTGCGGCGTGAAGGCAGAAACGGGGCGGCGCGCATAGAGATTTTGCTGAAACAGCGCTTGCTGCAACAGGCGGAATCGCGTAAAACTGTCAGCCGCTCTTTTAGCCACGAAAATAGATGATTATGCTCCAGGATAACCCGCTGCTCGCGCAGCTTAAACAGCAGCTCCACTCTCAGACACCGCGTGCAGAAGGTGTTGTTAAAGGCACCGAGAAAGGCTTCGGATTTCTGGAAGTCGATGCTCAAAAAAGCTATTTCATCCCGCCGCCGCAGATGAAAAAAGTGATGCACGGCGATCGGATTGTTGCCGTTATTCACACGGAAAAAGAGCGCGAAAGCGCGGAGCCGGAAACGCTGGTCGAGCCTTTTCTGACCCGTTTCGTGGGTAAAGTGCACAAAAAAGATGACCGTCTGTCGATTGTGCCGGATCATCCTTTACTCAAAGACTCCATCCCCTGTCGCGCCGCGCGTGGCGTGGAGCATGATTTTAAAGAGGGTGACTGGGCGGTCGCCGAGATGCGCCGTCACCCGCTGAAAGGCGATCGCGGTTTCTACGCGGAACTCACGCAATTCATCACCTTCTCTGACGACCACTTCGTGCCGTGGTGGGTAACGCTTGCCCGTCACAACCTCGAGAAAGAGGCGCCGAACGGCGTGGCGACAGAGATGCTCGATGACGGATTGCAGCGTGTCGATCTGACCGCGCTTGATTTCGTCACCATCGACAGCGCCAGCACAGAAGATATGGATGATGCGCTTTACGCCGAAGAGCTGGCCGACGGCAAACTGCAACTGACCGTAGCGATTGCCGATCCTACCGCGTGGATCGCCGAAGGCAGCAAGCTTGACGATGCGGCGAAAATCCGCGCCTTCACCAACTACCTGCCGGGCTTCAACATTCCGATGCTGCCGCGCGAACTCTCTGACGATCTCTGCTCCCTGCGCGCTAACGAAGTGCGTCCGGCGCTGGTCTGCCGCATGACGCTGGACAGCGACGGCACCATTGAAGAGAACATTGAGTTTTTCGCCGCCACCATCCAATCAAAAGCCAAACTGGCCTATGACGATGTCTCTGACTGGCTGGAAAACCGCGGCGAGTGGCAGCCAGGTAGCGACGCCATCGCGTCGCAGATCCGTTTGCTGAAACGCGCCTGCGATTTGCGCGGCCAGTGGCGTCAGACCCATGCGCTGGTGTTTAAAGATCGTCCGGATTACCGCTTTGTGCTCGGCGAAAAAGGCGAAGTGCTGGATATCGTTGCCGAGCCGCGCCGCATTGCCAACCGCATCGTTGAAGAGTCGATGATTGCCGCCAACATCTGCGCTGCGCGCGTGCTGCGCGACAAGCTGGGCTTTGGTATTTACAACGTCCATTTAGGTTTCGACCCGGCGAACAGCGAGCAGCTGGTGGCGATGCTGAAAACCCACGGTGTCGAAGTGAAGGCTGACGAGGTGCTGACGCTGGAAGGCTTCTGCAAACTGCGCCGCGAACTCGACGCGCAGCCGTCCGGCTTCCTCGACAGCCGCATTCGTCGCTTCCAGTCCTTCGCCGAAATCAGCATCAACCCAGGCCCGCACTTCGGTCTGGGGCTGGATGCCTACGCAACCTGGACCTCGCCGATCCGTAAGTATGGCGATATGGTCAACCACCGCCTGCTGAAAGCGATCATCAAAGGTGAAACGCCGGTGCGTCCGCAGGATGAGACCACCTTGCAGATGGCCGAGCGCCGTCGCCTGAACCGTATGGCCGAGCGCGATGTCGGCGACTGGCTCTATGCCCGTTTCCTGCAAAACAAAGCCGGCACCGACACCCGCTTCGCAGCGGAAATCATCGATGTCAGCCGCGGCGGCATGCGCGTTCGCCTGGTGGATAACGGTGCGGTCGCCTTTATCCCTGCCCCGTTTATTCATGCCGTGCGTGATGAGCTGGTGTGCAGCCAGGAGAGCGGTACCGTGCAGATCAAAGGCGAAGTGGTGTTCAAAGTGACGGATGTTATTGATGTCACCATCGCTGAAGTCCGCATGGAAACCCGCAGCGTGATCGCCCGTCCGGTTATGTAACGCTTCTGCTATACGCTCCTTCCCGTCCGGGAGGGAGCGCTTTTCTGCCGATATATTGCGCATTTTTAAGCACTTTCCCTCCCACAAATAGCGAAAACCGACCACACTTCTCATCAGGCAGCGGTTTGTTTACCGCCCACATTTGCGTGCGGCAGCCGTCTCTGCTTTTCCACACCAGGTAACGCTTTACTCAACACTCCTATAAAAACAATACGTTAACGGAGAACCGCCTTGTCATTAACGGCGGTTGTCGGTCATCAACAGGTGCCCGTCCTGTGGCGGGTAGGTTGGGAGAACGCATGAGAGAGACGCAGGAACAGAGCGTGCTGTTTCGCTATCTGGGTTCACACAGTCCTTACTGGCGGCTTACGGCTGACAGCAACGCCCTGCATTTCGCCCCTGAAGAGCATGCCGATACCACGCAGGTTGTCGCGCTGACGGATGAGCAGGCAGCGCAAATCCGCGCGATGACGGTGATCACCTCCAGCCTGACCATGCCCCTCACCCTGTTTGGCGAAGAGGTGACGGTTCACCTTGTCGGGCGAAAAATTACCCGTAATGCCTGGGCGGGTAGCGCATCGGCATGGGACGATACTCAGGCTGTCGCACGCGATCTGGTGCAGGGCCTCTCCTTTGCAGAGCAGGTGGTGTCAGAAGCCAATTCGGTGATCGTGATCCTTGACCGGCTGGGCAATATTCAGCGTTTTAACCGCCTGAGCGAAGAGTACACCGGCCTGAAAGAGCACGAGGTGATTGGGCAAAACGTCTTTAAGCTGTTTATGAGCCGCAGCGAAGCGGCGGCCTCAAAGCGCAACATCACCCAATTTTTCCGCGATGGCTCCTCGTACGAAGTGGAGCGCTGGGTGAAGACGCGCAAAGGCCAGCGGCTGTTTATCTTCCGCAATAAGTTTGTGCACAGCGGTAGCGGTAAAAACGAGGTTTACCTCATCTGCTCCGGTACGGATATTACCGAGGAGCGCCACGCCCAGGAGCGTCTCCGGGTGCTGGCGAATACCGATACCGTTACCGGTTTACCCAATCGCAACGCTATCCAGGATCGCATCAGCGATGCGATTGCCGCGCGCGGCGACTCGCAGGTCGGCGTGGTCTATCTCGACCTCGATAACTTTAAAAAAGTGAACGATGCCTATGGGCATATGTTTGGCGACCAGCTATTGCAGGCCGTTGCGCTGGCTATATTGGGCTGTCTTGATGAGGGCCAGGTGCTGGCGCGGCTTGGCGGCGATGAGTTTATCGTGCTGGCGACCGACACTTCGCAAGTGGCGCTGGAGGCGATGGCCTCGCGCATTTTATGTCGATTGCGTGCGCCGTTCCGCATCGGGCTGATTGAGATTTACTCCGGCTGCTCGATTGGTATCGCCCTCGCCCCTGAACATGGCAACGATCGCGAAAATCTGATCCGCAATGCCGATACCGCGATGTATACCGCCAAAGAGAACGGTCGCGGCAAGTTTTGCGTGTTTTGCGCCGAGATGAACCAGCGGGTATTTGAGTACCTTTGGCTCGATACCAACCTGCGCAAGGCGCTGGATAAAGAGCAACTGGTGATTCACTACCAGCCGAAAGTGAACCGGAATGGCGAAGTGCGCAGCCTCGAAGCGCTGGTGCGCTGGCAGTCGCCCGAGCGCGGGCTGATCCCACCGCTCGATTTTATCTCCTACGCCGAAGAGTCCGGCCTGATTGTGCCGCTCGGCCGATGGGTGATGCTTGATGTGGTACGGCAAGTGGCGAAATGGCGCGACCAGGGAATTAACCTGCGCGTGGCGGTGAATGTCTCTGCGCGACAGCTCGCCGATCAGACCATCTTCAGCGATCTGAAACGGGCGCTCAGGGAGCTTCATTTTACTGACTGCCCGATTGACGTTGAGCTGACCGAAAGCTGCATTATTGAGAACGAAGCGCTGGCGCTCTCCGTCATCCAGCAGTTCAGCGCGCTGGGGGCGCAGGTGCATCTGGATGACTTTGGTACCGGCTACTCCTCACTGTCACAACTGGCGCGCTTTCCGCTTAACGCCATCAAACTCGACCAGAGTTTCGTGCGCGATATTCATCAACAGCCGATTTCGCAATCGCTGGTGCGCGCCATTGTCGCGGTGGCGGCGGCACTTAATCTGCAGGTGATTGCTGAAGGGGTGGAGAGTGCGCAGGAGGATGCGTTTTTGACCGACAACGGCGTCCATGAGCGGCAGGGGTTTCTGTTTGCCAGACCGATGCCCGCTGCCGCGTTTGAACGTTGGTTTACACGCTACCAGCAACGCAAGGCGCGTTAACCGGCTTTACTGAGCGCAACCGCCGTATGGCGGTTTTGCAACAGCACCAGGCGCTCCATATAGGCGATATCTTTCGCTTGCAGGCAGAAGGCAGCATCCACCCAATCCTCCGTGATATCCATCAGCTCGCTGCGCGGCAGTTGCAGCACGCGCTGGCGCGCCCTGAGCATGGCACGCACGCCATTGAGACGGGGTTGCAGCGTATCGATAAAGGTACGCACGGCCATAAAGCCTTGCCCCTCTTCAAACGCGACATCGACCAGCCCTTTTGACGCATACCACTCCGCCGAATGGGACTCCCCTTTATAGATAAGCTCTTCCGCCAGTTTCATTCCCGAGCGGCGCGAAACCAATGAATAGGCACCCATGCCGGGAAAGAGGTTAAAGGCGATCTCCGGGAAACCGAGGCGCGCATCGCGCTGCGCCAGCACAAAATGGTGCGCCAGCGCGGCCTCAAAGCCACCGCCGAGCGCGCTGCCTTCGATCATTGCCAGCGAAATTGCGCCGGTGTCAAAACCGCGCGATGCCGCATGCACACAATCCACGCAGGCACGGGCATAGGCGCGTAACGCTTCACGGCGTCCGTTTTTGATGCACTCGACAAAAAAGTGCAGATCGCCGCCCGTATTGAACATACCGGGGACCAGCGATCCGGTGACCCAGAAGTCGACGGCAAACCCGCTCTGCCTGACCAGCCAGGAGAGGTTCATGATCTCTTCAATAAGTTGGTGGTTGAAGCAGGGGCGCGGCCTCGCGCGCAGCATCATCCACACGGTGCGCCGCTCCTCTTCGTAAAAACCTGAGAGTTGCGTGAAACGTTGTTCATCGGTAAAGAGTTTGCAGGTTGGTTGATTACTTATCGTCATTGCGTATTCCTCCAGATAGTGCGCGTTGCGCGCCTGCAAAGACTACGTCACGCTCTGACCGACCACGGGCGGAGAGATGAATATATACTTCATGCAGAGAAGCGCCTGAGATGTGGTTTTTTCCCTTCTCTTTTTAAACGCTTTTCTGCATCATTGAATTTATTCGTTTTTCGATATGAAGGTGAAGGTATGGCAGAGATCGATGTGAAACAGCTGGCCGGCCGGATCGATACCGTGCTTGATATTCTGGTGGCCGGAGATTATCAGTCCGCTATCCGTAATCTGGAAATTCTGAAGACGGAGTTACGGGATCTCGATAACAGTGACCAGCCCCCGCACTCAGGTACGCAGAAGACGCCCTGGGAAATTTAAGTAATCTCTTTTCGCCATGACGCGGCAGCCGGGAATGCCACCGCAGTCGTGGCGATTTACATTCGCGCGAAAGATAAAAAAGTGTGGCTATGAATTCCCGACAACAACTTATTTTGCAAACGGTCATCGACAAAGGTCAGATGAGCGTTGCCGATCTTGCCCGTATGACCGGCGTTTCTGAAGTGACGATTCGCCAGGATCTGAACACGCTGGAGAAGCAGAGCTATCTACGTCGCACTCACGGGTTTGCCGTGCCGCTCGACAGCGAAGATGTCGAAACGCGGATGCTGACTAACTATGCCGTAAAGCGCGAACTGGCTGATTTTGCCGCCTCGCTGGTTAGCGCCGGTGAAACGGTGTTTATTGAGAACGGCAGCAGCAACGCCCTCCTCGCCCGCAAGCTTGGCGAGCAGCGGGATATCACCATTATCACGGTCAGCAGCTACATCGCGCATCTGCTTAAATCGGCGCAGTGCGAAGTAATTCTGCTCGGCGGCATTTACCAGAAGAAGAGTGAAAGCATGGTGGGGCCGCTGACGCGCCAGTACATTTCGCAGGTGCATTTCAGTAAGGCCTTTATCGGCATTGATGGCTGGCAGCCGGAAACGGGTTTTACCGGGCGCGATATGATGCGCACCGATGTGGTGAACGCGGTGCTGGAAAAAGGCAGCGAGGCGATTGTGCTAACCGACAGCTCAAAATTTGGCGTCGTTCATCCTTATACGCTGGGGCCGGTTGACCGCTTTCAGCGGGTAATTACAGATGACGCTATTTCCGCCGAGGCACAGCGCCAGCTTAAAGAGGCAGGTCTGATTATTGATATTGTTCAAAGCCCATCCAACGCCTGATTCCCTCGCCCGCTAAGGCGGGCTATCTCTCTCTTTTCTGAGACGATTCTGAGCATTTTATTAAGAGTTTTTACCTGGTTTGTTGCGTGCCGCTGCGTAAAATTATTATCAGCGATATAACAGGGAGTAATTATCACTCAGGTGATTGCATTACCCCTGCGCAGCAAGGTTTCACGGAAGATCTTTCAGATTATTTCTAAGACTATACTTAGAGAGCCTCTGATTCCGTGAATCGATTATTCAGGAGAAAGTATGATGATTTTAACAAGTAAAAAAATGGCCGCAGCAGTACTGGCAGTTACCCTGGCAATGTCTCTGAGCGCTTGTGGTCACTGGGATAAACGTTCTCGTAACACCGCGATTGGCGCGGGTGCGGGTGCGCTTGGCGGTGCTGTATTAACAGACGGCAGCACGCTCGGCACGCTGGGCGGCGCAGCAGTCGGCGGTATTATTGGCCATCAGGTCGGTAAATAATTAGTCGGTACTACGGCAAATAAATATCAAGAAATCTACTTTCTTTCAGGTCTGATTTAAAAAATACGTAAATAAAAGGCCGCGTGAATAACGCGGCCTTTCTTATTTATTAACCACCAGCCAGTTTTACTTTCATGCCTTTGGCTTCCAGCAGGGTTTTAAGCAAGTCGCGTTTATCACCCTGGATCTCAATAACGCCCTCTTTCACCGCCCCGCCGCAGCCGCATTTTTTCTTTAGCTCGGCCGCCAGTTTGCTTAGCGCCTCGTCATCAAGATCGATGCCGGTGATTAAAC
The DNA here is from genome assembly GCF_003864115.1 of Kosakonia sp. CCTCC M2018092. Classification (NCBI taxonomy): domain Bacteria; kingdom Pseudomonadati; phylum Pseudomonadota; class Gammaproteobacteria; order Enterobacterales; family Enterobacteriaceae; genus Kosakonia; species Kosakonia sp. CCTCC M2018092. The sequence continues at coordinate 2,263,157 of NZ_CP034225.1, read as the reverse complement.
AGACGCCTTTGCCTTTACGTCCGCTGGTCTGGCGCTGGATGCGCACAACGCCGTCGCCTTTTGGGCGTTCAACGGGCGCTTTCTCTTCATCAATGCGGCCGGTTTCGGTGGAGTAGACCAGACGGCTGTTGTTATCGCTCATGCTCTCCCCTTGCCTAATGAGGCGTTGATTGCTTTCAGCGTTTGCGCCGGATCGGCAGATTGCGTAACCGGACGACCAATCACCATGTAATCGACACCGGCCTGCAGCGCCTGCTCGGGCGTCATAATCCGGCGTTGATCGCCTGCGTCGCTGCCCTGCGGGCGGATACCCGGCGTGACCAGTTTAAATGCCTGCCCAAGCTCGCTTTTGAAACGCACCGCTTCCTGCGCCGAGCAGACCACGCCATCAAGCCCGCACTGCTGTGTGAGACGCGCCAGGCGTTCGGCATGCTCCGCAGGCGTGGCGGTAATGCCGATATCCTGTAAATCGCTCGCTTCCATGCTGGTTAACACGGTAACCGCAATCAGTAGCGGCGCATCTGCGCCAAATGGCAACAGCGCCTCTTTGGCTGCGGTCATCATCCGTGCGCCGCCCGAGGCGTGAACGTTGACCATCCAGACGCCAAGATCCGCCGCCGCTTTTACCGCATGGGCAGCAGTGTTGGGAATATCGTGGAATTTCAGATCGAGGAAGATATCGAACCCGCGTTGCTGCAACTCGCGCACAAACTGCGGCCCGAAGAGCGTGAACATCTCTTTGCCCACTTTCAGGCGGCAATCGCGCGGATCGATGCGGTCTACAAAAGCCAGGGCGTTATCGCGGTTGGCGTAATCGAGGGCGACAACGACCGGAAAGTCGGTAACCGCGCGGGAAGTCGATAAAGTAGTGGACGTCATGATCAGACCTTCTGAAATGAGGGCACCCGCTCAGGCGCAAAATGGGTAAACGGGCAGCATTCTACCTGCGCGGCGAGCGAAATAACAGTTTCCCTTACCTGCAAAGCGCTGACTGCACAGGAGTTGATGAAACCGTGTTAGAAAACCTAATAAGTATGTTGTAACTAAAGTAAGGGCTTTTAAAAAATCACTGCCCGTCGAGACCGCGAATCGGTTTAACCGTCGACCAGGCGCGGCAGGATGGGCAGTGCCAGTACATGGTATAGGCCGTAAAACCGCACTTATGGCAGCGATAACGCGGCTTGCTGCGTACCTGCTCACCAACCATTTCGCGCAGCACCATCAGGCTCTCTTTCGCGCGCCCCTCTTCCGCTTCGTTGAGGTGGTAGTCCATCAGTTTATGGAACACACGCATGGTCGGATGACGCTGTAGCTGGCGCGTGACGTACCCTTGCGCGGCATCCACCCCTTCGCGACGCTCAACAATTTCCGCCAGCATCAGCTCGGCGGCAGCACCGGTATTCTCCTCGACGCAACGCTGCAGGAAATCCGCCCACTCATCGGTTTTACCCAATTGCAGATAGCAGGTTTGCAGCATCTCCAGCGTTTCGCTGACCAGGTCTTTATCCTGATCGATCACCTTCAGCAGGCTCTCTACCGCTTTCGCGTAATCGCCGCTGGCCATAAACACGCGCCCCATCATAATAGAGACGCGCGCGCTGTCGCGATCGGCCGCTGCGCCCTTCTTCAGCAGCGCCATGGCGCGATCCATATCTTCATTGCCCATCTGCTGTAGCGCGAGCTCACAGTAGAAGTGGGCGATTTCACCGCGCTGCTTATCTTTACCGAGCTTCACCAGCCGCTCGGCGACGTCGATCGCTTTCTGCCATTCGCTGGTCGCCTGGTAGATTTGCAGCAGCTGTTGCAGCGCGCTGACGCGAAAATCGGTCTCATCCACCAGTTGGTTAAACATATCTTCGGCGCGATCGTACATCCCGGCTGCCATATAATCGCGGCCAAGCTGCTGCACCGCTAACAGGCGCTGATCGTAAGAGAGGGAGGCGCTCTCCATCAGGGTTTGATGGATGCGGATAGCGCGGTCAACTTCGCCGCGCGAACGGAACAGATTCCCGAGGGTCAGGTGCGCTTCAACCGTGCCGGTATCCTCTTTCAACATATCGAGAAAGAGATCGACCGCTTTATCCTGCTGATTGCTCAGTAAAAGGTTAACCCCGGCCACGTATTCACGCGACAAGCGGTTAGCCTCATCCTGTTTAGTTTGTTGAGCATTTCTGCGCCCCATATACCAGCCATAGGCCGCTGCGACAGGCAACAACAGAAACAGCAACTCCAGCATAAAATATTATTCCTTCACCGCCGGCGTGCCGGGCGTAACCGGAACGTCCGCGGCGGGAGCAATCTGCTGCTCGAGGCGTTTGATTTTACGTTCTGCACGTGCGAGAGAGACGCGAACGCGTAACCAGAAGAGACCGCAAATCAGCCAGCCGATCGCGAAGCCGGTAGCAAACAGCACGGCCAGCAGCGTAGAGATGCGATATTCACCCTGTGCGAGGAGATAATTAAACGTGACTTGCTGATCGTTTTGCGCACCAAGCGTAATCGACACGACAAAAATCGCTAACACCAGTAGAAAAATGAGTAAATATTTCACATTACATCCCGTTATGTGGTTCGTGCGATGAATTTATGTGCAACTGACTGCCACAAGCCTTATAAACTACCATTTTAGCGCCCGCCGCGAAATGGGGACGCATAATGTTAATTTCTGATTTGCGGCCAAAATGATGGAAATCAAGTCTCGCTGTCACGCTCGACGATCTCCGGCACCTCTTCCGCTGGCGGCGTGAGCGGCCCGCAGATGCGCTGCGCCAGCCATGTCGCCAGCGTAACCAGAATCCAGGAGATAAGCGTCGCGACCGCTAAATCCCGCGGCCAGTGCATGCCGAGTAATAAACGGCTGCCCATCACACTCGTCGCCCAGGCGAGCAAAATCACGATAGTCCAGGTCCTTCTGCGCGGCCACAGCAGCCCGACGCCAAGCAACGCCCAGCTAGCGGCAAACATCGTGTGCCCGGACGGGAAAGCAAAGCCGGTCTCTTTTTGCCAGTGGTGGCGTAAAAAAGCAGGAATATCATGCTGGCTGGCGAGCTGCTCTTTTACCAGCGCACCGCGCTCTTTGCGCTTCAGGCTATAGAACTGATCGGTTGGGATAGCGTGCTCTTTTTCCAGCCATAAGACGAAGGGACGCGGCTCCTGCACCTGCCCTTTGACGAAGGATTTCACCCCCTGCCCGGCAACAATGGCGCAGCCGAGGATGACAAAGAGCATCAATGCGGCTTTGAGGCGAAAACGTAAGCACCACAGGAACCATGCGCAGAGCACCACGTGCGTAATAATGCCCCAGGGTTGCGTTACCGTTTCGGTCATCCAGAAAAGTACGCGCAGCCACCAGTGGTTTTGCCCGGGCTCCCAGTGCCAGCCGGAGATCCAGACAGCCAGCGGCATAATTAATAAAATCGCCGCGCCGGCGGTTGTTCGCTTAGCTATCGACAGCATCTCATCTCCTTGTGCGTAAGTGACACAATCATAACCGAAAAATGACAGTTTCGCTGAAACGGCGCATTTGTGCGTTTATGCGGTATTCACCGCGCAGATGTAGGCGTCGTCAGGCAGCTTGTGGCAAAATGGCGCGATTCAGAAAACTTACAGGTTAACGGTGCGCGCTGCGCCCAAATAATCCGGAGATTCACATGCAACTTAAACGTGTGGCAGAAGCCAAACTGCCAACCCCATGGGGCGACTTCCTGATGGTGGGTTTTGAAGAACTGGCGACCGGACAGGATCATGTGGCCCTGGTCTATGGTGATATTTCCGGGCAGCTGCCCGTTCTCGCACGTGTACACTCCGAGTGTTTAACCGGCGATGCGTTGTTCAGCCTGCGCTGCGACTGCGGCTTCCAGCTTGAAGCGGCGCTCAACCACATTGCCGAAGAGGGCCGCGGTGTCCTGCTCTATCATCGCCAGGAGGGCCGTAACATTGGCTTGCTGAATAAGATCCGCGCCTATGCGCTGCAGGATCAGGGCTATGACACCGTCGAAGCCAACCATCAGCTTGGTTTTGCCGCCGACGAGCGTGACTTCACCCTCTGCGCCGATATGTTCAAACTGCTGGCGGTAGATGAAGTGCGTCTGCTGACCAATAACCCGAAGAAAGTCGAGATCCTGACCGAAGCCGGGATCAATATCGTTGAGCGCGTGCCGCTGATTGTCGGGCGCAATCCGGAAAACGAGCACTATCTCGATACGAAAGCGGAAAAGATGGGACATCTGCTGAAGTAATAAAAAAGGCCTGCACAAGCAGGCCTTTTTGTTTAGTTGAGCATATTGCGGATCACATAGTGCAGGATACCGTCGTTACGGTAGTACGTAAGCTCTGTCGAGGTATCAATACGGCAGCGGCACGGAATCACCTCTTGCGAGCCGTCGGCGCGCGTTAAGGTCACCGGCAGTTCACCACCCGGTTTGATATTTTGCAGATTGGCAACATCCAGCCGCTCCTCCCCGGTCAGTCCCAGAGTCTTACGCGTGACGCCCTGCGGGAACTCCAGCGGCAGGATCCCCATGCCAATCAGATTCGAGCGGTGAATACGTTCGAAAGATTCGGCAATTACCACACGAATGCCAAGCAGACGCGGACCTTTCGCTGCCCAGTCGCGGCTTGAACCGGAGCCATACTCTTTCCCGGCGATCACCGCCAGCGGCGTGCCCTCTTGCTGATAACGCATCGCTGCGTCATAGATAGAGATCACTTCACTACCCGGCAGATGGCGCGTCATGCCGCCCTCCACGCCCGGAACCATCTCATTGCGAATACGGATATTGGCAAAGGTACCGCGCATCATCACTTCATGGTTGCCGCGACGGGAACCGTAGGAGTTGAAATCGCCCCGCTCCACGCCATGGCTTTGCAGATAACGTCCTGCCGGGCTGTCCGCTTTGATACTGCCCGCCGGAGAGATATGGTCAGTAGTCACTGAATCACCCAGCATCGCAAGGATGCGCGCACCGTGGATATCCTCAACCGGTTTCGGCTCCGCCAGCATCTCGTCAAAGAAGGGCGACAGACGGATATAGGTGGAGTCATCCTGCCAGCTGTAGGTATCGGAGCGCTCAACCTCGATCGATTTCCACTCGTCGGTGCCTTCAAACACCTCCGCATACTCTTTGCGGAACATATCCGTTGATACCTGCTCAACAGCGCGCGCAATCTCGGCGCTCGATGGCCAGATATCTTTCAGGTAGACCGGGTCGCCTTTGCGATCGACCCCGAGCGGATCGGTGGCAAGGTTGATATTCATATTACCGGCCAGCGCATAGGCGACAACCAGCGGCGGCGAGGCCAGCCAGTTGGTTTTCACCAGCGGGTGGATACGCCCTTCGAAGTTACGGTTACCCGACAGCACTGCGCCCACGGTCAGATCGCCTTCGCGAATTGCCTGCTCGATAGGTTCCGGCAGCGGGCCGGAGTTACCGATACAGGTTGTGCAGCCGTAACCGACAAGGTTAAAGCCCAGCTCATCGAGATATGGCGTTAAACGCGCCTGCGCCAGGTAATCGGAGACCACTTTCGATCCCGGTGCCAGCGACGCTTTCACCCACGGCTGGCGTTTCAGCCCAAGGGTTACCGCTTTTTTCGCCAGCAGGCCGGCCGCCATCAATACGCTCGGGTTAGAGGTGTTGGTACAGGAGGTGATCGCTGCAATAACTACCGCACCATCCGGCAGCTCATACTGATGGCCTTTGTGAACATAGCCCACCGGTTTGCGATCTTTCTGCACGGTGTTAAGTTCCAGCTCGTTGCTGGCGGCAAAGGCTTTTGGTACCTCATTAAGGGTAACGCGATCCTGCGGGCGTTTCGGCCCGGCGATGCTCGCCTCGACCTCGCCCATATCGAGCGCCAGCGTGCTGGTGAAGACCGGTTCATCGCCCGGATTACGCCACATCCCCTGCGCTTTCGCGTAGGCTTCAACCAGCGCGACCTGCTCTTCGCTACGTCCGCTCAACTGCATATAGCCGAGCGTAACGCTGTCAATCGGGAAGAAGCCGCAGGTTGCGCCATACTCTGGCGCCATGTTGGCGATGGTTGCGCGGTCGGCCAGCGGCAGCGAGTCCAGCCCGTCGCCGTAAAATTCGACAAACTTGCCGACTACGCCATGTTTACGCAGCATCTGCGTTACGGTCAGGACGAGATCCGTCGCGGTGATGCCTTCGCTCAGTTTGCCGGTCAGTTTGAAACCGACCACATCGGGGATCAGCATCGATACAGGTTGACCGAGCATAGCGGCTTCGGCCTCAATCCCGCCGACGCCCCAGCCCAGCACGCCGAGTCCATTGATCATGGTGGTGTGCGAGTCGGTACCTACCAGCGTATCCGGATAGGCGATCCACTCTTTATCCTGTAACTCGCTCCATACCGCTTTGCCCAGATACTCGAGGTTGACCTGGTGGCAAATACCGGTGCCCGGTGGCACGACGCTGAAGCGGCTAAAGGCTTGCTGGCCCCAGCGTAAGAAGGCGTAACGCTCGTGGTTGCGCTCCATCTCCAGACGCACGTTCTCTTCAAACGCGTCGTCATCACCGAAGTGGTCCACGGTGACGGAGTGGTCAATCACCAGATCGACCGGTGAGAGCGGGTTCACTTTGGCGGTATCGCCGCCGAGGCGTTTAACCGCTTCGCGCATGGCGGCGAGATCAACAACGGCCGGTACGCCGGTAAAATCCTGCATCAATACCCTGGCCGGACGATAGGCGATCTCACGGTCGGCATGGGCATTTTTCAGCCAGCCGGCCAGCGCCTGGATATCCTCTTCGGTGACGGATTCACCATCCTGCCAGCGCAGCAGGTTCTCAAGTAACACTTTCAGAGACTTGGGTAAGCGCGAAATATCCCCAAGTTGTTTCGCAGCCAGCGGCAAGCTGTAGTAGTGGTACGTTTTGTTCTCTGCCTGCAACGTGTCCTTACTGGCTTCGCGTAGGGTCGACGACATGTGCTCCTCCTTTATTACAGGGATAGCTTTACCCTGATGCTTATCAGGGTCTGTATTAAAGATAACACAAACATATCGTAACGTTTTGATAACACCCTAAATTGCTACAAAAGGGAAAATCTTACGGGCGGGGATAAGGCGGAGATAATAAAAAACCCCGCTGACGCGAGGTTTTTCAATTCGTTACTGCAGGGCCAGCCAGAACAGTTCACCCCAGATGAGGGCGGAAACCGAGAACGCTGTGAGCCATGACCAATATTTCATACCAAGGTTATTAATCATAAAAATTTACCCCTTGAATCTATTCATCGAAACTGAGTTTTTACTCAATTCATTTATGCTGCGTATTAATTAATGAGTACAAAAGAGCACGTCAATGAATAGCGGGATAATTCCCCACATTGATCTTGCTGGTATATTTATTGTTTTTTAATGTCGTCTTCAGCAAAGGCATCAATAAACGCTTTCTGCTGCGGCGTCAGCTTCCAGGAGGCCGGGAGAGCTGTCACTGTTTTGCTTTTTACTTTAGGTGGCGTGTCATGAAGCTGACACACTCGCTTAACGGGTTCGTATCGACCTGCTATCGCCATTTTACCCCCAAAATTTCCAGACCAGTAACGCAACCACTGCCCAGAACAAGGCAGAGCCAAGAAATACCGCCAGCCAGGCTTTACGCTTCAGCTCAGGGTCCCTTTGCGGCTCTTCACTTCCTGTTGGCATTGCTAACCTCGTACAATCGACATCGCTTATCATTCTGTGCACCAACAATCGGTATTAGTAATCATGGGATGAGACAAATCCTAAAAGAACTTTAGCGGAAAATCCAGTGAATTTACTCACCATTTCCAAAGAAATATTAAATCTTTTGACAACAAAGAAATAATTGAAGTAATGAATTTGCAGAGTTGCTATTTAGTTTCTATGTTTGTCGCAAAATAGAGACGGTGCGGATTTGAAATGTGACGTCAATCACTCTGCGAAAGGATTTTATCAGAGTTGATGATAATTCTAATTTAGGTTTAGACGGCATTATGGGTATCTTTTCGGGCGATAAGATACCCGTCGGTATTATTTCTGCGGCAGCTTAATATCTTTAAACATCGCTTCGATATCGTCGTTAGAACGCAACGCCACGGCGGCATCAACCACATCGCGCGTTAAATGCGGCGCAAAGCGCTGAATAAAATCATACATATAGCTGCGCAGGAAGGTGCTGCGGCGAAAACCTATCTTGGTCGTGCTGTGGCTGAAAACACCATCAGCATCAAGTTTCACCAGATCCGGGTCTGATACGGGATCGACCGCCATGCTGGCAATCACCCCTACCCCTAAACCGAGGCGGACATAGGTTTTAATCACGTCGGCATCTGTCGCGGTAAAGACGATACGCGGCGTTAACCCGGCGCGATTAAAGGCGGTGTCGAGCTCTGAGCGGCCAGTGAAACCAAATGTATAGGTCACCAGCGGATACTGCGCCAGCTCCTCAATCGATACGGACTGCTTCGCCGCCAGCGGATGATCCGGCGTCACCACAATCGAGCGGTTCCAGTGATAGCAAGGCAGCATCACCAGGTCGTCATAGAGATGCAGTGCTTCGGTGGCAATGGCAAAGTCAGCATTGCCTTTAGAGACCGCTTCAGCGATTTGTGTCGGCGATCCCTGATGCATATGCAACGAGACGCGCGGATAACGCTCAATAAAGCCTTTAATCACGTTAGGCAGCGCATAACGCGCCTGAGTATGCGTTGTCGCGACGTAGAGCGAGCCTTTGTCCGGCCAGGTGTGTTCCCCTGCTACCGATTTAATGGCCTCCACTTTGGACAACACTTCCCGTGCGATGCGGATAATCTCCTGCCCGGCTGGCGTCACCTGCGTAAGATGCTTTCCGCTACGGGCGAAGATTTGAATACCGAGTTCATCCTCAAGCATCCGCACCTGTTTGCTGATGCCTGGCTGGGAGGTATAGAGGCCTTCGGCCGTAGAGGAGACGTTGAGGTTGTGGTTGACCACCTCAACAATATAGCGAAGCTGCTGTAGTTTCATGACAGACCATCCGAATGAGGCAAGCGGCGAGCGCTTAAGACGATTTGATAATAAAAAAGAGAAAAACTATAACCACTATATCATTTATAGCTTCTGTGTATAGCGAGGAACTAAGAATAATAACAGATAATAAAAAAGGGCCGGATTATCCGGCCCTTCTCGCTAGGTGCTTGATAGCGATTACTTTTTCGCTTCAGTCCATTTGTTGTCGATATAGAAAGCGGACCAGCCGGTAGCTTTCCCCTCTTTCTCAGAGGCGACGTACTGCTGCTTAGTTTTACGGCTAAAACGCACGATGGTTTTATTCCCGTTCGGATCTTCCTGCGGCGCATCAGCCAGATAGCGCAGCTTCTCCGGCAGGCGATCGCGGAAGCGATAGAGCTCTTCCACCAACGGCGCACGGGTTTCACGCGATTTCGGGAAGGTGTTGGCCGCGAGGAAGACACCCGCTGCACCGTCACGCAGCACGAAATAGGCGTCTGATTTCTCGCACGGCAGCTCAGGCAGCGGCACCGGATCTTCTTTCGGCGGCGCGACTTCGCCATTGCGCAGGATCTTACGCGTATTTTTGCAATCGTCGTTGGTACAGGCCATGTATTTGCCGAAACGTCCCATCTTCAGGTGCATTTCAGAACCACACTTTTCACACTCAACGATCGGACCGTCATAGCCCTTGATGCGGAACTCGCCCTCTTCGATCTCGTAGCCGTCACAGGTCGGGTTATTACCGCAGACATGCAGCTTGCGCTTCGGATCGATCAGGTAGCTGTCCATCGCCGTGCCGCACTTCTGGCAGCGACGTTTGGCACGCAGCGCGTTGGTTTCGGCGTCGTCGCCTTCCAGCACGTTGAGCACTTCATTTTCCGGGATCAGGTTGATGGTGGTTTTGCAGCGCTCTTTCGGCGGCAGCGCATAACCGGAACAGCCCAGGAAGACGCCGGTGCTGGCAGTACGAATACCCATCTTGCGGCCGCAGGTTGGGCAGTCGATGCTGGTCAGCACCATCTGGTTCGGGCGCATGCCGCCCTCTTCCGGATCCTGCTCAGCCTGCTCCAGCTGACGCGAGAAATCGCCAAAGAAGCTGTCCAGCACGTTGCGCCATTCAGCTTCATGATTGGCGACGCGGTCGAGGCTATCTTCCATCTGCGCGGTAAAGTCGTAGTTCATCAGCTCGCGGAAGTTCTCTTCCAGACGATCGGTAACGATTTCACCCATTTTTTCCGCGTAGAAGCGGCGGTTTTCCACGCGCACATAGCCACGATCCTGAATAGTCGAGATGATCGAGGCATAGGTAGACGGACGGCCGATACCGCGTTTTTCCAGCTCTTTCACCAGCGATGCTTCGCTGAAGCGCGCAGGCGGTTTAGTAAAGTGCTGGGCAGGCGTCAGTTCAATCAGCGTCAGCTCATCACCTTTATTGACCGCTGGCAGGGTGCGATCTTCGTCGCCCTTACGCAGCGCAGGCATCACTTTCGTCCAGCCATCGAAACGCAGGATACGTCCGCGCGCTTTCAGGCGGAAATCTCCCGCGCCAACGGTGAGCGTGGTGGAGTCATATTTCGCCGGTGTCATCTGACAGGCAACGAACTGGCGCCAGATCAGCTGATAAAGCTTCTGCGCGTCCGCTTCCATATCTTTTAACGATTCGGCCAGCACACTCACATCGGAAGGACGGATCGCTTCGTGCGCTTCCTGCGAGTTCTCTTTGCTGGCGTACTGGTTGGCGTTTTCTGGCAGGTATTTCTTACCAAAATTATCGCCGATATAGCTGCGTACCATGCTGACCGCGTCCTGGCTCAGGTTGGTGGAGTCGGTACGCATATAGGTGATGTAACCCGCTTCATACAAGCGCTGGGCCATCATCATGGTTTTCTTCACGCCGTAACCGAGACGTGTACTGGCGGCCTGCTGCAGCGTGGAAGTGATAAACGGCGCGCCAGGCTTGCTGCTGGTTGGCTTATCTTCGCGATCAATAACGGTATAGCGCGCTTTTTCCAGCAGGCTGACCGCCGCCATCGTCTGCTCACGGTTAACCGGACGGAAGGCTTTGTCCCCTTCGTGGGTCACCTGCAACGGCAGAGTATCACCGCCTGGCGTTGTCGTTGCGGCGTCAATTTCCCAGAACTCTTCCGGAACAAACGCTTTGATCTCGCGCTCGCGCTCTACCACCAGGCGAACGGCGACGGACTGCACACGACCGGCGGACAAACCACGCGCGATCTTCTTCCACAGCAGCGGCGAGACCATATAACCCACCACGCGGTCCATAAAGCGGCGCGCCTGTTGGGCATTAACACGGTCGATATTCAGCTCGCCAGGCGTTTCAAAGGCCTGACGAATCGCATTCTTGGTAATTTCGTTAAACACGACACGGCTGTAGCGTGTCTCATCGCCACCGATCACTTCCCGCAGGTGCCATGCAATGGCTTCCCCTTCGCGGTCAAGGTCGGTTGCGAGATAGATGTGGTCAGCTTTTTCAGCGAGGGATTTCAGCTCGGAAACCACCTTCTCTTTACCGGGCAGCACTTCATAATGCGCGTCCCAGTTGTGCCACGGGTCAATGCCCATGCGGTTTACAAGCGCGCCCCGCTCATCCTTTTTAGGCTTTTTAGCCGGCTTGGTGGCGGTGGAATCTGCGCTCTTTTTAGGTGCTGAGCCGCTGGTCGGCAAATCACGGATATGCCCTACGCTGGATTTCACCACGTAGTCATTACCGAGATATTTATTGATCGTTTTGGCTTTTGCCGGGGACTCAACGATAACGAGAGCTTTACCCATATTCACCTTTACCTATTGTATTCTTCCGGAAATGCGTCGCGTATTGCGTCACATCCACTGATAAACAGTCACTATTGCGGCGGCGTCAAGGGATATCAACCCTTTGGCGTTGCCGGTCACACGAACAGAGGCATTCAGGTGACTGAGATTTCAGGCTTTTTCATATCAGCGTGGTATAGCAAGACGATAATCCGGTCGAATGTCAAGCAATTCTGTTGCCAGATTGACGAAAGGGTCACACTGTACCTGATAAAATTTGTTAAGCAACTTTATTAGCATGCAAAAACGCATCGCGCCAGGTTAACGAGCCCGTAAGCCCCTCACAAAACAAGGGAAAATTTGCCCCTCACCTTTGCTGGCGGTAAACTTCGACAAAAATTGAGGAGGATGAAAATGAGCGAGACATCTCAACCTATCGATCGTCAGGCGTTGCTTGAGCTGGCGAATCAGCTAATTCGCGATCATGACGACACGCTGGCGGGCATTGAGGCCACCGGTGTGACGCAGCGCAACGGCGTGCTGGTGTTTAGCGGAGAGTACTACCTGGATGAGCAAGGGTTGCCAACGGGGAAAAGCACGGCGGTATTCAATATGTTCAAATATTTAGCCCATGAACTTTCTGAAAAGTACCACCTGATCGATTAAAAAAGAACGCGAGGCCTGAGCCTCGCGTTTTTGTTTACATCATCGGTTTTTGCCCGCGCTGCCACCAGCGCATCAGCAGATGATCAACGCTTTCTGTTGCGCTACCGGTAAAGCGCTCCAGCAACTTTTTACGCTGTTGGTAACGCACGCCAATCGCTTCATGCTCCTGAATCAGGCCCAGTAACAGCTCATCGCTGGTGCCGACTTCATCCACCAGCCCCTTTTCCAGCGCCTGGCTACCGTACCAGTGCTCGCCGGTCGCCACCTGCTCAATATCAAGCTGCGGCCGCATCTGGCTGACAAAACCTTTAAAGAGATCGTGAGTTTCGTTAAGGTTCTCACGAAACTTCTGCCGACCCTCTTCCGTATTCTCACCCAGCAGCGTCAGCGTGCGCTTGTACTGCCCGGCGGTATGCAGCTCAATATCAATATCTTTGCTTTTCAGGAAGCGGTTGAAGTTGGGCACCTGCGCCACCACGCCAATCGAGCCAATGATGGAAAACGGTGCGGCGACAATTTTATCTGCCACGCAGGCCATCATGTATCCGCCGCTGGCGGCGACTTTATCCACGGCAACGGTGAGCGGGATCTGCTTATCGCGCAGGCGTTGCAGCTGCGAGGCCGCCAGACCGTACCCGTGTACCACGCCGCCCGGGCTTTCAAGACGCAGCAGCACCTGATCGTTCGGGGTTGCGACGCTCAGCACGGCGGTTACCTCTTCGCGCAGACCGTGTACTTCACCCGCATCCATGCTGCCTTTAAAGTCGAGTACGTAGACGCGCGGTTTGATCGGCTCTTTTGACACGCCCGCCTTCGCCTGGGCTTTTGCCGCTTTTGCATCCGCCTTCAGCTTTTTCTTCTGCGCTTTATGCCACTGCTTCTGCTGGTGAGTATCCATCAGGCCGACGGACATCTCCTCCTGCATCTCTTTATAGTGCTCGTTGAGTCGGGTGATCTTCAGCTCGCCACGCTGACGTTTGCGCTGGCGCAGATTGATGATAAGCGTCATAACGATCGCCACTGCCACCACCACGGTGGCGACTTTGGCTAAAAACAGACCATATTCAGAGAGTAATTCCATGCATACCACCTCGGTGACTTCACTCAATAATCGGCTCAGTGTACATGAGCGGTGCGGGCGCGTCTCGCGCCAGGCGTGCGGCCGCTTCGCCATGTTGCTGAATTTTTTAGCACTCCTTAAGGTAAAGGGTGTGTAACTCTCCCCTTCACCGATTGAAATAGCCGGACGTTTAAGGCATAAAGCCAACACGTGAAGGTGATTACAGGCTGCGGCCTGAGGAGACAGAGTGCACTATCAGCCCAAACGCGACCTGCTAAACGGTCGCATCATTCTTGTCACCGGTGCCAGCGACGGTATTGGAAAAGAGGCGGCATTAACCTACGCCCGCCACGGCGCCAGCCTGATTCTGCTGGGTCGTAATGAAGAGAAACTGCGCCGCGTCGCGCAGCAGGTGAACGACGAAGGCCAAGCCGCGCAGTGGTTTATCCTCGATATGGCAACCTGCACCCCCGAAGATTGCCAACAGCTCGCCAGTGAAATCGCAACCACCACACCCCATCTGGATGGCGTGCTGCATAACGCCGGCCTGCTCGGCGATATCTGCCCGATGAGCGAGCAGGATCCGGCCGTCTGGAACGAAGTGATGCAGGTCAACGTTAACGCCACATTCTACCTCACCCAGGCACTGCTTCCTTTATTACTCAAATCAGACTGCGGCTCGCTGGTCTTTACCTCCTCCAGCGTCGGTCGCCAGGGGCGTGCCAACTGGGGCGCGTATGCGACCTCGAAGTTTGCCACCGAAGGGATGATGCAGGTGCTGGCGGAAGAGTATCAAAACCGGCTGCGCGTCAACTGCATCAACCCCGGCGGAACGCGCACCAGCATGCGCGCCAGCGCCTTCCCGACGGAAGATCCCCAGAAGCTTAAAACCCCGGCCGACATTATGCCGCTCTACTTGTGGTTGATGGGCGATGACAGCCGCCGCAAAACTGGCATGACCTTCGATGCGCAACCGGGCCGCAAGCCGGGGATCGCCCAATGAGTGATGAACGTTATCAGCAGCGCCAGCAGAAGGTAAAAGAGCGCGTCGATGCACGGGTTGCCGCCGCCCAGGATGAGCGCGGGATTGTTATTGTTTTCACCGGTAACGGCAAAGGCAAAACCACGGCGGCTTTCGGCACCGCCACGCGCGCCGTCGGGCATGGCAAAAAGGTGGGTGTGATTCAGTTTATCAAGGGCACCTGGCCAAACGGTGAGCGTAACTTACTTGAACCATTGGGCGTCGAATTTCAGGTGATGGCCACCGGCTTTACCTGGGACACACAAAACCGCGAAAGCGATACCGCCGCCTGCCTTGAAGCATGGCAGCACGCTGAGCGGATGCTGACCGATCCGGCGCTGGATATGGTGTTGCTGGATGAATTGACCTATATGGTGGCGTATGACTATTTGCCGCTGGAAAAGGTGTTAACTGCCCTGCAAAACCGGCCGCCGATGCAGACGGTGATCATTACCGGACGTGGCTGCCATCGTGATATTCTCGAGGCGGCGGATACGGTAAGCGAGTTAAGGCCGGTGAAGCATGCGTTTGAGGCGGGAATAAAAGCGCAGATCGGCATCGATTATTAGCGATAAAAAAAGGGGCCTGAGCCCCTTTTTCATTAATCGTTTTTATTGCGTCCGCCACCCGGGCGGCGATTGCCGCCGGCAGGCTTACCGCCGGTCGGCTGAGCGTGACGCTTCACGGCACGACGGATCTGATTCGCTTTCATGCGACGGCGATCTTTCTCCACCGCGACTTTTGATTGCGTCTCAGCATCCAGACCGACCAGCTCACGCAGGTAGTTAGTCTGCGCCAGATCAAGCTCGGTCCAGCCGCCGCGCGGCAGCCCTTTCGGCAACGGAATATCGCCGTAGCGTACGCGGATAAGTCGGCTCACCTGCACACCAACCGCTTCCCACAGGCGACGCACTTCGCGGTTGCGCCCTTCGGTCAGCGTAACGTTGTACCACTGGTTAATGCCTTCACCGCCGCTGAACTTGATGGTCTTAAACGCTGCCGGACCATCCTCCAGCTGCACACCGCGCGACAGATCGCGCAGCTTCGCGTCATCCACTTCGCCAAACACGCGCACGGCGTATTCGCGCTCGACTTCGCGGCTCGGGTGCATCAGGCGGTTCGCCAGCTCACCGTCGGTAGTGAAAAGCAGCAGACCGCAGGTGTTGACGTCCAGACGACCGACGGCAATCCAGCGCGCACCGCGCAGTTTCGGCAGACGATCGAACACAGTCGGGCGCCCTTCCGGATCGTTACGGGTGCAGAGCTCGCCTTCCGGTTTGTAATAAGCCAGTACGCGGCAGATCTGTTCGACGGACTCTTTCACCGAAATGAGGTGACCATCGATACGGATTTTCAGCCCCGGCGTGACCTCGACGCGGTCGCCCAGCGTGGCGATTTTGCCATCAACGCTGACGCGGCCTGCCTGGATAATAGTTTCGATTTCACGGCGGGAGCCGTGGCCGGCCCGCGCCAGCACTTTCTGTAGTTTCTCGCTCATCGAGCATCCTTTATGTCGCCTTCACAGGCGTCGAATAGGGTCATCAGCCCGGCTTAAGCCGCGTCTGAAATGGCCGCGTAGTATAGCGACTTGCGCCGCTATAAGAAAGGCCTAACGTCACCGACGCCTTCACGGATCACCACCGGCGCATCGTCGGTAAGATCAACCACCGTCGTCGGCTGCTGGCCGAGATAGCCGCCGTGAATCACCAGATCCACCAGCTTCTCCAGACGATCTTTAATTTCATCGGGATCCGACTCGGTAAACTCGCTACCCGGCAGCATCAGCGACGTCGAGAGCATCGGCTCATTGAGCGTCTCCAGCAGCGCCAGCGCAATCGGGTTCGACGGCACGCGCAGGCCGATGGTTTTACGTTTCTCCTGCAACAGGCGGCGCGGCACCTCTTTGGTCCCTTTCAGGATGAAGGTGTAGTTACCCGGCGTGTTGTTTTTGATCAGGCGAAACGCCACATTATCGACGAACGCGTAGGTGGAGAGTTCCGAGAGATCGCGGCACATCAGCGTAAAGTTGTGGCCGTCCGGCAGGTGACGGATGCGGCAAATACGCTCCATCGCCCCTTTATCTTCAAGTTTGCAGCCCAGCGCGTAGCCGGAGTCGGTGGGATAGACGATAACGCCGCCTTTGCGCACGATATCGACGGCCTGATTGATTAAACGCGGCTGCGGATTATCTGGATGAATATAAAAAAACTGACTCATACAACCCTCTCTGTGTTGTTCTGCGGCTGCTCCCACGCCGACCAGACGCCGTCGACGCCCGCCGGAAGCCAAAGTTTGCGTCCCAGTTCAATCCAGGGACAGGGCTGATGAAAATCAGACCCCTGCGACCCTAACAGACCGAACTGGCGGGCATACTCCGCCAGCTGAGTTCGCTCATTGGGAGCCTGCTGGCATTGGGCGACTTCCATCGCCTCACCGCCGCATTGAGCAAAATGCGCCAGCAGTCTCTTAAGCCATTTGGCAGAAAGATTATAACGCCCCGGATGGGCCATTACCGCCGTCCCGCCAGAATGATGAATCACATCAATGGCTTGTTCTATTGTACACCACTGAGGCGGAACGTAACCCGTTTTGCCACGGGCAAGGTACTTTTTGAAAACATCGGCCATATTACTAGCTTTGCCCTGCTCAACCAGGAAACGGGCGAAATGGCCGCGCGTCACATTCGCGCCCTGCGCCAGACGCATTGCCCCTTCCAGCGCGCCGGGAATATGGGCTTTCTCCAGCCGCTCAGCGATAAGCTTTGCGCGCTCAGTGCGACGCTGGGATTGCTGTTCCAGAAAATCCCGCATCGCCGGGTGGTCGATATCAATATTCAGCCCAACAATGTGGATCTCGTGGTTTTCCCAAAGCGTTGAGATCTCCACCCCGCTGATTAAATTGAGATCCAGCCCGGCGCGGGCAATTTCAGCACGGGCAGCAGGAATGGCGTCGGTGGTGTCGTGATCGGTGATCGCCAGCGTACCGATGCGCATCTCGACCGCGCGGTGCACCAGCGCCTCGGGGGAAAGCAGGCCATCAGAGGCAAGCGTGTGGCTGTGAAGATCATAAATAATGGCGTAATTCGTGTCGCTCAAAGCGGCTCCGCTAATTCATCAAACTGCAATTTGTGACCTATCATAACGGGTAGCACACATTTTCTGAATTCATGGTTGACTTTCTTTTCATGAACCAGTTAACTAGTACGCAAGTTCACTCGACAACGGTATCGCAAAAATGAATGCACATCTCTTTAACAATCGCTGGTGGCGCACTCCCTGTTAAGGGCTTTGTGATCACGTGCGCATTCAGCATACCGATACCAGGCCCGCTTTTTTCAGCGGGCTTTTTTTTGAACAAATTAATGAGAGCGATGCAGATGCAAAAACCAGCACTCGACCTTCTGACCACCCAGGCGCGTTACCACAGCAACCCGACGGCGCTGTTCCACCAGCTGTGCGACGCCCGTCCAGCAACTCTGCTGCTTGAATCCGCCGACATCGACAGCAAAGACGATCTCAAAAGCCTGCTGCTGGTCGACAGCGCACTGCGCATTACCGCCTTAGGTGACACCGTCACGCTTACCGCACTGACCGCTAACGGTGCCGCCCTGCTGACACTGCTTGATAATGTGCTGCCTTCAGGCGTTGAAAACCACGTGCTGGAAAATGGCCGCGAACTGCGCTTCCCGGCGGTCAGCCAGCTGCTTGATGAAGATGCCCGTCTCTGCTCGCTCTCGGTGTTTGATGCGTTTCGTCTGCTACAGGGGCTGGTTGAACTGCCGGTCGATGAGCGGGAAGCGATGTTTTTCGGTGGCCTGTTTGCCTATGACCTGGTCGCGGGTTTTGAAGATCTGCCGGAGCTGAAGCACGACCGCAACTGCCCGGACTACTGCTTCTATCTCGCGGAAACCTTACTGGTGATCGACCACCAGAAAAAAGAGACGCGCATTCAGGCGAGCCTCTTCACCCCGTCTGCGAGTGAAAAAGATCGCCTGCTGCAACGCGTCGAGACGCTGCGCCAGCAGCTTGATGCTCCGGTTACGCCGCTGCCGGTAGAAACCGTTGAACATATGCAGTGCGACTGCAACCAGAGCGATGAGGCGTATGGTGATGTGGTGCGCAAAATGCAAAAAGCGATTCGCGCCGGTGAAATTTTCCAGGTCGTGCCGTCGCGCCGTTTCACCTTGCCCTGCCCGTCGCCGCTCGCCGCGTATGAAGTGCTGAAAAAGAGCAACCCCAGCCCCTACATGTTCTTTATGCAGGATGCGGATTTCACGCTGTTCGGTGCCTCGCCGGAGAGTTCGCTGAAGTATGACGCCAGCAACCGCCAGATTGAGATCTACCCGATTGCCGGGACGCGCCCGCGCGGGCGTCGCGCCGATGGTTCACTGGATCGCGATCTCGACAGCCGCATTGAACTTGAAATGCGTACCGACCACAAAGAGCTCTCTGAACACTTGATGCTGGTTGACCTGGCACGTAACGACCTGGCACGTATCTGTACACCGGGCAGCCGTTACGTGGCGGATCTGACGAAAGTCGACCGTTACTCCTATGTGATGCACCTGGTCTCCCGCGTGGTGGGCGAGCTGCGTCACGATCTCGATGTGCTGCACGCCTATCGCGCCTGCATGAATATGGGCACCCTCAGCGGCGCGCCGAAAGTACGCGCTATGCAGCTGATTGCCGAAGCCGAAGGTACCCGTCGCGGCAGCTACGGTGGCGCGGTGGGTTACTTCACCGCCCACGGCGATCTCGATACCTGCATCGTCATCCGCTCCGCCTGGGTTGAGGATGGTATTGCCACCGTTCAGGCCGGTGCAGGCGTGGTGCTGGATTCCGTTCCGCAGTCTGAAGCCGATGAAACCCGTAACAAAGCTCGCGCGGTTCTGCGCGCTATTGCCACCGCCCACCACGCACAGGAGATTTTCTGATGGCTGACATTCTGCTGCTCGATAATATCGACTCCTTTACTTACAACCTGGCGGATCAGCTGCGCGCAAGCGGACACAACGTGGTGATTTACCGTAACCATGTTCCGGCTCAAACCTTAATTGACCGCCTGGCAACCATGCAAAACCCGGTGCTGATGCTCTCACCTGGCCCGGGCGCGCCTTCTGAAGCGGGTTGCATGCCGGAACTGCTGACGCGTATGCGCGGCAAACTGCCGATCATCGGCATCTGCCTCGGTCACCAGGCGATTGTCGAAGCCTATGGCGGTTATGTCGGCCAGGCGGGTGAGATCCTGCATGGTAAAGCCTCCAGCATTGAACATGACGGCCAGGCGATGTTTGCGGGCCTCAGCAACCCGCTGCCGGTTGCCCGCTACCACTCGCTGGTTGGCAGTAATATTCCGGCCGGGCTCACCATTAATGCCCATTTCGATGGCATGGTGATGGCGGTGCGTCATGACGCCGATCGCGTTTGCGGCTTCCAGTTCCACCCGGAATCGATTCTCACTACCCAGGGCGCGCGCCTGCTGGAGCAGACGCTGGCATGGGCGTTGCAAAAGCTGGAGCAGGCAAACACGCTGCAGCCGATCCTGGAGAAGCTCTACCAGGCTGAGACGCTGAGCCAGCAGGAGAGCCACCAGCTCTTCTCTGCGGTGGTGCGCGGTGAGCTGAAGCCGGAGCAACTGGCGGCGGCGCTGGTCAGTATGAAGATCCGCGGCGAACAGCCGCAGGAGATTGCCGGTGCGGCGACTGCCCTGCTGGAGAATGCCGCGCCCTTCCCGCGCCCGGAGTACGCCTTTGCGGATATCGTTGGCACCGGCGGGGATGGCAGCAACAGTATCAATATTTCCACTGCCAGCGCCTTTGTCGCCGCCGCCTGCGGCCTGAAGGTGGCAAAGCACGGTAACCGCAGCGTCTCAAGCCGTTCTGGTTCGTCGGATCTGCTGGCGGCCTTTGGCATCAATCTGGATATGAATGCGGACAAATCCCGCACGGCGCTCGATGAGCTTGGCGTCTGCTTCCTCTTCGCGCCGAAGTACCACACCGGGTTTCGCCACGCGATGCCGGTTCGCCAGCAGTTAAAAACCCGCACGCTGTTTAACGTGCTCGGGCCGCTGATTAACCCGGCGCACCCACCGCTGGCGCTGATTGGCGTCTACAGCGCGGAGCTGGTGCTGCCAATTGCCGAAACCCTGCGCGTGCTCGGTTATCAGCGTGCGGCGGTAGTGCACAGCGGCGGAATGGATGAGGTCTCGCTGCATGCGCCAACCGTGGTTGCCGAACTGCACGATGGCGAAATCAGGAGCTATCAGTTAACGGCAGCTGACTTCGGCCTGACCGCCTACCATCAGGAGGCGCTGGCGGGCGGCACGCCGGAAGAAAACCGTGACATTCTGACCCGCTTATTACAAGGTAAAGGCGAGCCTGCTCATGAGGCTGCCGTCGCCGCTAACGTCGCCATGTTGATGCGGCTGCACGGCAAAGAAGATCTGAAGGCTAACGCGCAACAGGTACTGGACGTCCTGCACAGCGGGGCCGCTTACGACAAAGTCACCGCACTTGCGGCAAGAGGGTAAACAATGCAGACCGTTTTAGCGAAAATCGTCGCCGACAAAGCTGTATGGGTTGCGGCGCGCAAGGAGCAACAACCGCTGGCCTCTTTTCAGAACGAGGTGCAGCCGAGCACACGCCACTTCTATGATGCACTGCGTGGAACACATACCGTGTTTATCCTCGAGTGCAAAAAAGCGTCACCCTCGAAAGGGGTGATCCGCGCAGATTTCGACCCGGCGCGCATTGCGGATATCTATCAGCATCACGCCTCGGCAATTTCGGTGCTGACCGATGAGAAATATTTCCAGGGGAGCTTCGACTTCCTGCGTATCGTCAGCGATATCGCGCCACAGCCGGTGCTGTGCAAAGACTTTATTATCGATGCGTATCAGATTTACCTGGCGCGCTACTACCACGCCGATGCCTGCCTGTTAATGCTCTCGGTGCTGGATGATGAGCAGTACCGCACGCTTTCCGCCGTGGCGCACAGCCTTGATATGGGCGTGCTGACAGAAGTGAGTAATGGAGAGGAGCTGGAGCGCGCGGTGGCGCTGGGCGCTAAAGTTGTCGGCATTAATAACCGCGATCTGCGCGATCTCTCAATCGATCTTAACCGCACCCGCGAACTGGCCCCGCGTCTTGGCGCTGGCGTCACGGTAATTAGCGAGTCTGGCATCAACACTTATGCGCAGGTGCGTGAACTGAGCCACTTTGCCAACGGTTTCCTGATTGGCTCTGCGCTGATGTCTCACGACGATCTGGATGCGGCGGTAAAACGCGTTCTGCTCGGTGAAAACAAAGTGTGCGGCCTGACCCGCGCCGAAGATGCGCAGGCGGCGTATGACGCCGGAGCCATTTACGGCGGGCTGATTTTTGTGGCCGCCTCGCCGCGCGCGGTAAGCGTTGAGCAGGCAGAAAAAGTGATGCAGGGCGCCCCCCTGAGTTATGTTGGCGTGTTCCGTAATGCTCCAGCCGACGAGGTTGTGGCAACCGCGGCTAAACTTAAGCTGAGTGCCGTTCAGCTGCACGGCGATGAAGATCAGGCCTATATCTCCGCCCTGCGCGCGCAGCTTGGCGAGCAGACGCAAATCTGGAAAGCCCTGAGCGTCGGTACCACACTGCCACCGCGCAACCTTGAGCACGTCGATAAATATGTGCTGGATAACGGCCAGGGCGGCACGGGCAAAAGTTTTGACTGGTCACTGCTGACCGGCGAAACGCTCGACAATGTGCTGCTGGCCGGCGGGCTGGGCGCGGATAACTGCGTACAGGCGGCGAAAGCTGGCTGTGTCGGATTAGATTTCAATTCTGGCGTAGAGTCGGAGCCGGGTATTAAAGACGCCAGCAAACTGGCCTCGGTGTTCCGTACGCTGCGTGCATATTAAGGAAGCAAGATGACCACACTACTGAACCCCTACTTTGGTGAATTTGGCGGTATGTACGTTCCGCAAATTCTGATGCCCGCGCTGCGCCAGCTGGAAGAGGCGTTTGTCAGCGCGCAGAGCGATGCGGCGTTCCAGCAGCAATTTAACGACCTGCTGAAAAACTATGCTGGTCGCCCGACGGCCCTGACCAAATGTCAGAACCTGACCGCCGGTACCCGCACCACGCTCTACCTTAAGCGTGAAGATCTGCTCCACGGCGGCGCGCACAAAACTAACCAGGTGCTGGGTCAGGCGCTGCTCGCGAAACGGATGGGCAAAACCGAAATCATCGCCGAAACCGGCGCGGGACAGCATGGCGTGGCGTCTGCGCTTGCCAGCGCCCTGCTCGGCCTGAAGTGCCGCATCTATATGGGCGCAAAAGATGTGGAGCGCCAGTCGCCGAACGTCTTCCGTATGCGACTGATGGGCGCGGAAGTGATCCCGGTGCACAGCGGCTCAGCCACCCTGAAAGATGCCTGTAACGAAGCGCTGCGCGACTGGTCCGGCAGCTACGAAACCGCGCACTATATGCTCGGTACGGCAGCAGGTCCGCACCCCTTCCCGACCATTGTGCGCGAGTTCCAGCGAATGATCGGCGAAGAGACCAAAGCGCAGATCCTCGAAAGAGAGGGACGTCTGCCGGATGCGGTCATCGCCTGCGTTGGCGGCGGATCTAACGCCATCGGGATGTTTGCCGACTTTATCGAAGAGAGTGCCGTCGGTCTGATTGGCGTTGAACCGGCGGGTCACGGCATTGAGTCTGGCGAGCACGGCGCGCCGCTGAAACATGGCCGCGTCGGCATCTACTTCGGCATGAAATCGCCGATGATGCAGACCGAAGATGGGCAGATTGAGGAGTCCTACTCCATCTCCGCCGGGCTTGATTTCCCGTCAGTGGGGCCGCAGCACGCCCATCTCAACAGCACCGGTCGCGCTGAGTATGTCTCGATTACCGATGATGAAGCGCTGGAAGCATTTAAAACGCTCTGCCGTCATGAAGGAATTATTCCGGCGCTGGAGTCCTCCCATGCGCTGGCCCATGCGCTGAAGATGATGCGCGAGAATCCTGAGAAGGAGCAGCTGCTGGTGGTTAACCTCTCCGGGCGCGGCGACAAAGATATCTTCACCGTCCATGACATTCTGAAAGCGCGAGGCGAAATCTGATGGAACGCTATGACAACCTCTTCAAGCAGCTCAACGCGCGCCGGGAAGGTGCCTTTGTCCCGTTTGTCACCCTCGGCGATCCGGAACCGGGCCTGTCGCTGCAAATTATCGACGCACTGATCGAAGGCGGTGCGGATGCGCTGGAGCTGGGCATTCCCTTCTCCGATCCGCTGGCAGACGGCCCAACCATTCAGAGCGCCACGCTGCGCGCCTTCGCTGCGGGCGTTACCGTCGGTCACTGTTTTGAAATGCTGGCGGCGATCCGCCAGAAGCATCCGACCATCCCGATTGGCCTGCTGATGTATGCCAACCTGGTCTTCAGCCGCGGCGTTGATGAGTTTTACGCCCAGTGCGCCAGCGTCGGCGTCGATTCGGTGCTGATCGCCGACGTGCCGATTGAGGAGTCCGCCCCGTTCCGCCAGGCGGCGATGCGCCATAATATCGCGCCTATCTTTATCTGCCCGCCGAATGCTGATGACGATCTGCTGCGCCAGATTGCCTCTTACGGTCGCGGGTACACCTACCTGCTGTCGCGCGCAGGGGTAACAGGTGCCGAGAACCGCGCGGCGCTGCCGCTGCATCATCTGGTGGAAAAACTGACGGAGTATCATGCCGCGCCTGCGCTGCAGGGCTTTGGCATCTCGGCGCCGGATCAGGTGACTTCCGCGATTGAAGCCGGTGCCGCGGGGGCGATTTCCGGATCGGCGATTGTGAAGATTATCGAGAGCAATCTGGATAACCCGACCGCCATGCTGGCCGAACTGAAAGGGTTTGTGCAGCGCCTGAAAGCCGCCACGCTGGCGAGTTAAAGGACGTAAAAAACGGAAACAGGTCTGCAAAGGCCTGTTTCCGTTATTACCATCAGAAGCGGTAACCAGCAGAGAACATAAACACCCACGGATCGAGACGGGTATGGACGTTCTGCTGTACGCCGTTGTGTTTGAAGCGCACATCGGTATCGATATCCATCCACCATACCGACATGTTGATCAGCCAGTCGCGGTTAATCAGATAATCCACGCCCGCCTGTCCCGCTACGCCCCACGAATCTTTCAGACTCAAATCAGAGAGGCCTGCCTCTTTGCCGGTGGAATTAAATTTCTCATCGAAAAAGGTGGTGTAGTTGATACCGGCACCCAGGTATGGGCGCACTTTGCTCTGGGAGTCAAAAAAGTACCACTGGGCCATCAGTGAAGGCGGCAGATGACTTACGGTAGCCAGATCGCCGGTCGGCGCGGTGCCAACGTGGTGGCGGAACGGCGTTGCGGCCAGCAGTTCAATACCGACGTTGTCGGTCGCCATCCATGTCATGGTCAGGCCAAGCTGCGTATTGTTATCGACGTTAAAACTGCCCAGCGCGCCTAAAACGTTATCTGAACCTTCCGTTGGACGGACGGTGGCCGAACCGGCCCGGATGAAAAACTCGCCTGCGTCGTGCGCGTATGCTACCCCGGAAAGGGTGCTGAGGATCAGTGCTGCCACGGCTAACTTCTTCATATCCACTCCATGTTTGAGATTTTATCGCCGCGCACTATACCTGGTATTAGGTAGGATGTGATCCAATGCAGATCACACTTAACCCTGTAATTTAACATTCATTGATCTGGGTTAATTTTTGCGTTTCGTTACACTCCTTAACTTTTGTTGTTGCATCAATTTTTGCCTTATGAAGGCATAAAAATATTCCTCTCCCCCCCTCTTGTGCGCCCGATTCGGCAGCGATAATTTATCTGCCTGACTTTTCCCTGTTGATGCGTCGTTAAGTGCAGGTGCGCTATGAGTGATCTCAACCCGTGCATGTCGTGCGGAGCCTGTTGTGCGTATTTTCGTGTCTCTTTCTACTGGGCTGAAGCTGATGATGCTGGCGGCCCGGTTCCGGTTCAGTTAACGGAGCCTCTCACCCCATTTTTGCGCTGTATGAGCGGAACCAATCAAAAACAGAGCCGCTGTGTGGCGCTGGTCGGTACGCCGGGCGAAAACGCCAGCTGCAGCATTTATGCGCAGCGCCCCTCGCCGTGCCGTGAATTTCAGATGTCAGGCGAAGCGGGCGAAGTGAATGAAGCCTGCGATCGGGCGCGGGCGCGCTACGGTTTAGCGCCCCTTTACAAAGATATGCTTTTCCATACAAGCCGTGATGCTGCCACTGAGGGCCTATTCGGGGTACAATCGCCCGTCAATTAATATCGCCATACTCAAGGAGAGTGCATGTCTATCACGGCGAAATCCGTTTACCGTGACACGGGGAATTTTTTTCGTAATCAGTTCATTACGATTTTACTGATCGCACTGTTGTGTGCCTTTATCACCGCTGTCATTGGGCATGCCTTTTCACCCAGTGAAGAGGAACTCTCCATTCTGACGGAGGGAGATAACCTGGCGGGCAGCGTGGGTCTGTTCGATCTGGTACAGAATATGACTCAGGAACAGCAGATGGTGCTGCTACGCGCGTCCGGAGCGGCAACCTTTTCGGGTCTGATCGGCAATGCGATCCTGGCCGGTGGTATGTTACTGCTGATTCAGATGGTTTCTGCCGGTCTACCGGTCAGCGCGTTACGGGCGATTGGTGCCAGCGCACCGGTGCTGCTGAAGTTATTCCTGCTCATCATGCTTACCACCTTCATCGTGCAATTCGGCATTATGTTTATCATTGTGCCCGGCGTGATTCTGGCGATTCTGCTCGCCTTAGCGCCGATTATGCTGGTGCAGGAGAAAACAGGCGTTTTCGCCGCCATGCGCAGCAGTGTGCGTCTTGGCTGGGCAAATATGCGTCTGGTGGCACCGGCGGTGATCGGCTGGCTGCTGGCAAAAACCGTGCTGCTGCTTTATGCCCACCACCTTGCGGTGTTCACACCTGAAGTGGGCGCGGTGATTGCTAACACCCTGAGCAATCTGCTCTCGGCTGCACTGCTGATTTATCTTTTCCGCCTCTATATGCTGATGCGCAAATAATTATCCCGGTCACCCTTCCGGGTGGCCCTTTTGATGGAATCGTAGAATGAAGCAGTTTCTTGATTTTCTGCCGCTGGCGCTCTTTTTTGTGGTCTACAAGATGTACGACATTTTCACTGCCACCAAGGTGCTGATTGTCGCCTCGGCCATCGTGCTGATCTACTGCTGGATCCGCTACCGCAAGGTAGAAAAAGTTGCGCTGATTACCTTCGTGCTGGTGGCGGTGTTTGGCGGGCTGACGATTAAATTCCATGATGTGGAATTTATTAAGTGGAAAGTGACGGTGATCTACGGTCTGTTTGCCACGGCGCTGCTCTTCAGCCAGTGGGTAATGAAGAAGACGCTGATCCAGCGCATGCTCGGCAAAGAGTTGGAGTTGCCGGACGCCGTCTGGTCAAAGCTTAATATCGCCTGGGCGCTCTTCTTTATCGTCTGCGGGCTGGCGAATATCTATATCGCTTTCTGGCTGCCGTTCGACGTGTGGGTCAATTTCAAGGTCTTTGGCCTGACTATCCTCACCCTGCTGTTCACCGTGCTGAGCGGCGTCTATATCTACCGGCATATGCCGGCGCAGGATGAGAAATCCTGATGCAGAAAGCCAGGCGCAATGCCTGGCTTTTTTCTTTCCGAACCTCCCGCATTCGTAGTAGCATCCCGCCAGAAATCCCTCATCACAGAAGAGATAATAATGACAACGCCTTCAACTGCGCCTCAGGGCGAACTTGTACTACGCACACTCGCAATGCCCGCCGATACTAACGCTAACGGCGATATTTTTGGCGGCTGGTTAATGTCGCAAATGGATATGGGCGGCGCTATTCAGGCGAAAGAGATCGCCCACGGGCGCGTGGTCACCGTGCGGGTAGACGGCATGACCTTCCTGCGCCCGGTCGCGGTGGGTGATGTGGTCTGCTGCTACGCCCGCTGCGTCAAACGCGGCAATACCTCGATCACGATTAACGTCGAAGTGTGGGTGAAAAAAGTGATGTCTGAACCGATTGGTCAGCGCTATAAAGCCACCGAAGCGCTGTTTATCTATGTCGCGGTGGACAATGAGGGCAAACCACGCCCGTTGCCCGAACTGCCATAAAAAAAGCCTCCGCAGGGAGGCTTTTTTCTTACTCCATCGAGGTGCCGCCATCGAGGCGGAAGACCACGTTGACGATCAGCCCCGAGCCGGGCTTACCGGCCTCATAGCGCCATTTGCGCATCGCGGCTTTTACTTCACGCTCAAACATGTTCGCTGGCTGCGCCGAGAGGATCTGCACATTCTCAACGCGGCCATCGGCCGTAACGTCAAATTTCACTCTTACGCGGCCTTCTATACGCAACGCCTGCGCGCGCGGCGGATATTGCGGCTGGTTGCGGCTCAGTGCGCGCGGGCCTGCCGGAACAGATGGTGCCGGTTTTGTCGCGGTCGAAGTCGTGGTGCTTGCCGCCGGACGTGACGGAGCGCTGTTCTCAAACGGATTCGCCTGCTGCGGCTCAACCGGTTTGCTTTCACGCTTCGGCTGCTCCACTTTTTTCACCGGCTTCGGTTTAGGCTTCGGCTTGGGTTTTGGTTTTGGCTTCTCAATCACCACCGGTGCCTCTTTAGGCGGCTCGGGGATTGGCTCTGGCTCAACAACCGGTTCTGGTTCCGGCTCGACAACCGGCTGCGGCGGTGCCGGGGCGGGAGCAGGCTCCAGCTCCGCAGGCGACACCATGGTGACAGAGATAGGCTGCGCGGGCGCGGGCAGTTCAACAACCTGATGTACCGAGGTATAAAGCAGACCCGCCACAACAGCACCGTGAATGGCGACGGAAAGCAGCGTCGGCCAGGGAAAGCGGCGAGGTAAATCCAGGGTCATTGAAGTCATAATCATGTCAGTTAAAAAACCAGGGCTCGATTTTAAATGCAAATAGCAATCATATTCAACAAGCCAGCCTGGTGCAGATCAAATTTATCGCTGCTACGGATAAAAAAGCCCCGTTAATTGGCAGGATCTCCTGCCGGTTGCAATCTTTGCATTGCAGTCAATCCACCTTTCACTTACGTTATGCCTTTCTGAAAAGACAGGAGCTTGCTCTGTGTTATACGTTATTTTTGCTGAAGATATTGCCGATTCTCTGGAAAAACGCCTCTCCGTACGCCCGGCCCACCTCGCACGCCTGCAACTGCTGCGCGATGAAGGCCGTCTGTTAACCGCAGGTCCCCTGCCGGCAGTCGACAGTAACGATCCCGGTGTTGCAGGTTTTAGCGGCTCCACGGTGATTGCTGAGTTTGAATCGCTGGAAGCGGCGAAATCCTGGGCGGAAGCCGATCCCTACGTGGCGGCGGGCGTCTATCAGACTGTGACGGTTAAACCGTACAAGAAAGTTTTTTAAGTCAGTACGGGGCAATGCACTCCATTGCCCCGCATGGCATCAACGCTTGCTTAATGCTAAACGGGTAGCAAAAAGCAGGAATACGATACCCGTGCAGCGATCCATCCAGCGGATCACACGCGGCTTGCGCAGGAAATTTGCCAGCGGCCGGGTCGCCGAAATCAGTGCCGTTGACCAGCATGTGCCAATCAGCACATGAATCATCACCAGGCCAAATGTCCAGGCAATAAGCGGTTGCCCGTGAGGGATAAACTGCGGCAGAAACGAAACGTAAAAAATCCCTATCTTCGGATTAAGTACATTGCCGAACATCCCTTTGATAAACCAGTTCTGCGACGGATTTTCAACGTTATTGATACCGCTCAATGCCCCGCGCGGACGCAGCAGCATCGTTAACCCCAACCAACATAAGTACGCGGCACCGCAATACTTGAGGACGCTGTACGCCAGCTCTGAAACGGCAATCAGCGCCCCAAGTCCGAATGCCACCATTGCCCCCCAGATCAGACACCCGGCGTTAATCCCCATCTGCGCCTGAAAAGCCTGTTTACGCCCTTCTACCGTGGCGGTGCGCAAGATCAACGCGGTATCAAGACCCGGCGTGAGCGTTAAGAGCGTTGCGGCGAAGGTAAACGCCATTAGGCTGTCGATCGGTGACATCGTCTTTCTCCTGAAACTAAGGGGCTATAAACGACCGCGGGCACCTTTTCGGTGCCCGGGATTCAGATATCGTAGATGGCAAACAGCAGCACATTACGATGGCGATTAACGCCGCATTTCCTGATGCTGTGGATTCGCATATTACGGCGGGACTGCGCTTCCAGCCAGCGCGCTTTCCGGCGGCCAACCTGACGCAGCATACGCCAGCGCCCCACTTCCGTTCGACTACGCTTCATTGTTACAACTCTATACAAAAGAGAAGCCGCCATTATAGTCCGTCACCTCTTTCAGGCCAGCGCTTTTCGGCGTTTTTATTTGCCAGATGAATTCGTATGCGTAAACTCAACCAATACAGATTGTAAAAGGATTTTTGTCGATGTCCGCGTTTTACACCGTAATGAGTTGGCTCATTGTTGTTGGTTACTGGTTGCTTATTGCAGGTGTTACGCTGCGTATTCTGATGAAGCGCCGGGCGGTCACCTCGGCCATGGCATGGCTGCTTGTCATCTATATCCTGCCGCTGGTGGGCATTATCGCTTACCTCTCTCTGGGCGAACTGCATCTCGGTAAACGGCGCGCGGAGCGTGCGCGGGCGATGTGGCCCTCCACCGCCAAGTGGCTCAGCGATCTTAAACACTTCAACCATATCTTTGCCACCGAGAACAGCAGCGTTGCCTCCTCGCTGTTTAAGCTGTGCGAGCGCCGCCAGGGTATCGCCGGGGTCAAAGGTAATCAGCTGCAACTGCTGACCTCCTCAGATGACGTGATGCAGGCGCTGATCCGCGATATCCAGCTAGCCCGCCACAATATCGAGATGGTTTTCTATATCTGGCAGCCCGGCGGTATGGCCGACCAGGTGGCAGAGTCGCTGATGGCGGCAGCGCGCCGCGGCGTGCACTGTCGTTTGCTGCTGGATTCAGCGGGCAGCGTCACCTTCTTCCGCAGCCCGTGGGCGGGAATGATGCGCAATGCGGGCATTGATGTCGTCGAAGCGCTGAAGGTCAATCTGATGCGTGTCTTCCTGCGCCGCATGGACTTGCGCCAGCACCGCAAAATCGTACTCATTGATAACTACATTGCCTACACCGGCAGCATGAACATGGTTGATCCGCGCTACTTTAAACAGGACTCCGGCGTCGGTCAGTGGGTCGATCTGATGGCGCGCATGGAGGGCCCTATCGCCACGGCTATGGGCATCGTCTACTCCTGCGACTGGGAGATTGAGACCGGCAAGCGCATTCTGCCGCCGCCGCCCGATGCCAATATCATGCCGTTTGAAGAGGCCAGCGGGCACACTATTCATACCATTGCATCTGGCCCGGGCTTCCCGGAGGATTTGATCCACCAGGCGCTGCTGACGGCGGTGTATGCGTCGCGTGAATATTTGATCATGACCACCCCCTACTTTGTCCCGAGCGACGACCTGCTGCATGCGATCTGTACCGCCGCGCAGCGCGGGGTGGATGTGAGTATTATTCTGCCGCGCAAAAATGATTCCGTGCTGGTCGGCTGGGCCAGCCGCGCATTCTTTACCGAGCTGCTGGCCGCCGGGGTGAAAATCTACCAGTTTGAAGGCGGATTGCTGCATACCAAGAGCGTGCTGGTTGACGGCGAGCTGAGCCTGGTCGGCACGGTGAACCTCGATATGCGCAGCCTGTGGCTCAACTTTGAGATCACGCTGGTAATTGACGATGCGGGATTTGGCGGCGATCTGGCGGCGGTGCAGGATGATTACATCTCCCGCTCGCGCTTGCTGGATGCGCGCTTATGGGTAAAACGCCCCTTCTGGCACCGCATTGCTGAACGACTGTTTTACTTCTTTAGTCCGTTGCTGTAAAACGTGCCCAACAGACGTGATGAGGTAATTTATGGAAATGGACCTGAATAACCGCCTGACGGAAGATGAAACGCTTGAGCAAGCGTATGACATTTTCCTTGAACTGGCGGCGGACAACCTGGATCCGGCAGACATTATTCTTTTCAACCTGCAGTTTGAAGAGCGTGGCGGTGCAGAACTGTTCGATCCCGGCGAGGACTGGCAGGAGCATGTGGATTTCGATTTAAACCCCGATTTCTTTGCTGAGGTGGTCATTGGCCTGGCGGAGACGGACGGCGGTGAGCTGAATGATATCTTTGCGCGCGTGCTGCTGTGCCGCGAGAAAGACCATAAGCTTTGCCATATTCTCTGGCGCGAATAAGCGCTGGAAAGAAAAAGGGCTGACATGTTGTCAGCCCTTTTTTTATGCCTCGCTTAAAGCGGATCGACCTTCAAACAGGAGACCGCGTGGCGGAAGCTCCCCTCCAGCACCGGACGGGTTTTCGCACACTCCGGCCCGGCAATCGGGCAGCGGGTGCGGAAGACGCAGCCGGATGGCGGGTTGATCGGCGATGGCAGATCCCCCTCCAGCAGCTGAATGGTTTTGTTCTTCTCGACATCAGGATCGGGCACCGGCACCGCCGACATCAGCGCTTTGGTGTAAGGGTGCAGCGGATTCTGGTACACCTCATCATAGGTGCCCAGCTCTACCGCATGGCCCAGGTACATCACCAGCACGCGATCGGAGATATGCTTCACCACCGCCAGATCGTGGGCAATAAAGATCAGCGACAGCCCCATTTCACGCTGTAGCTGTTGCAGCAGGTTGACCACCTGCGCCTGAATCGACACGTCGAGTGCGGAGACTGGTTCGTCGCAGATAATCAGCTTCGGCTCAAGGATCAGCGCGCGTGCGATGCCGATACGCTGGCATTGACCGCCGGAGAACTCATGGGGATAGCGGTTGATCAGGTTAGGCAGCAGGCCCACCTTCATCATCATCGCTTTGACGCGGTCTTTCACTTCCTGGCGCGGCATCTTCGGATGATAGGTGCGCAGCGGCTCAGCAATGATTTCGCCGATAGTCATACGCGGGTTCAGCGAGGCCAGCGGATCCTGGAAAATCATCTGGATATCGCTGCGCACAGCGCGCCACTCATCCGGCTTCATGCCCAGCAGGTCGCGACCCAGCCAGGCGACTTTCCCGTCGGTCGCTTTCACAAGGCCGATAATCGCGCGCGCGAAGGTGGATTTACCGCAGCCGGATTCACCGACCACGCCAAGGGTTTCACCTTCATAGAGGCGCAGCGTCACGCCATCGACCGCTTTCAGGGTTTTCGGCGGCTGCCAGAACCACTGTCTGCCATCTTTAATATCGAAATGCACCTTCAGATCGGCGATTTCGAGCAGCACTTTTCTCTCTTCGGTTACGGCGTTCATACTAACTCCTCCACCGGCTTAAAGCAGGCGCGCAGACGGCCCGGCGCGAACTCTTCCAGCGGCGGCGCGTTATTACAGATCTCCATCGCGTGCGGACAGCGCGGCTGGAACGGGCAACCTTTCGGCAGACGCAGCAGGTTTGGCGGGTTGCCCGGAATGGTCAACATCGCTTCGCCATCGGCATCCAGACGCGGCACCGCATGCAGCAGGCCGATCGAGTACGGGTGGGACGGCTGATAGAAGACGTCGCGCGCTTTGCCATACTCCATGGTACGCCCGGCATACATCACCAGCACCTTATCGCAGATGCCCGCCACGACGCCGAGGTCATGGGTGATCATGATAATCGCGGTATTGAATTCGCGTTTCAGCTCGTTGAGCAGCGTCATGATCTGCGCCTGCACGGTCACGTCGAGGGCAGTGGTTGGTTCATCGGCAATCAGCAGCTTCGGCCTGCACATCAGCGCCATGGCTATCATCACGCGCTGGCGCATCCCGCCGGAGAACTCGTGCGGGTACATGCGCATGCGCTTACGCGCTTCCGGCATTTTGACCGCGTCGAGCATTTTTACCGACTCTTCAAACGCTTCGGCTTTGTTCATGCCTTTGTGCAGCATCAACACTTCCATCAGCTGTTCGCCGACGCGCATGTAAGGGTTCAGCGAGGTCATCGGGTCCTGGAAAATCATTGAGATCTGCTCGGCGCGCAGTTTGTTCAGCGCATGTTCCGGCAGGTTCAGGATCTCTTTGCCATTAAACAGCGCAGAGCCACCAATACGCCCGTTGGAAGCCAGCAGCCCCATCAGCGCAAATGCAGTCTGGGATTTACCGGAGCCCGATTCGCCCACAATGCCCAGCGTCTCACCTGCGCGCAGGGAGAAGTTCAGGTCGTTGACCGCGGTGACATCGCCATCCGGCGTGCCAAAGGTGACGCGGAGATCTTTCACATCCAGCAGGAGGTCCGTTTGCTGCCGCGTCGTTGACGCTACTACGGTTTCAGTCATGCTCATAACGGCACTCCTTAACGATCTTTCGGGTCGAGGGCATCACGCAGGCCATCGCCGATAAAGTTGAAACAGAACAGGGTGATCACAAGGAAACCCGCCGGGAAGAGCAGCAACCATGGAGAAACCTCCATTGAGTTTGCGCCATCGCTTAACAGCGCGCCCCAGCTGCTGAGCGGCTCCTGCGTACCGAGGCCGAGGAAGCTCAGGAAGGATTCGAACAGGATCATGCTTGGCACCAGCAGCGAGGCATACACCACCACCACGCCCAGCACGTTCGGCACGATATGGCGCATCACGATGTTGGCAGTGGAAACCCCACCCACCTGCGCTGCTTCAATGAACTCTTTACGCTTCAGGCTCAGGGTCTGGCCGCGCACAATACGCGCCATATCAAGCCAGGAGACCATGCCGATGGCCACAAAGATCAGCAGGATGTTCTGCCCGAAAAAGGTGACCAGCAGGATAACGAAGAACATAAACGGGAAGGAGTTGAGGATCTCCAGCAGACGCATCATCACCGAGTCGGTTTTGCCGCCCAGGTAACCGGAGAGCGAACCGTAGAGCGTACCGAGAACCACCGCCACCAGCGCGGCGGCGATGCCGACCATCAGCGAGATACGCCCGCCGATAGCAACACGCACTAACAGATCGCGCCCGGAGGAGTCGGTGCCGAAGTAGTGTCCTGATTCCATATCCGGCGCGTTAGACATCATCGCCCAGTCGGTATCAAAGTAGCTGAACTGCGACAGCATCGGCGCCAGCGTCACGAACAGCGCAATCAGCACCAGTACAAACAGGCTGGCGACCGCCGCACGGTTGTGCATAAAGCGGCGACGCGCATCCTGCCAAAGGCTACGCCCTTCGACTTCGAGTTTCTCACTGAAGTTTTCCAGCGCCTCGCTGTTTTTCTTACTTAACATCATGGCGAACTCCAGTCTCAATAACGAATTTTCGGATCGATGATGGCGTAGAGCACATCAACAATCGCGTTGAAGGTGATGGTCAGCGCGCCGACCAGAATGGTCAGGCTCAGCACCAGCGAGTAGTCGCGGTTAAGCGCGCCATTCACGAACAGCTGGCCGATGCCCGGCAAGCCATAAATCGTTTCGATAACCATAGAGCCAGTAATGATGCCGACAAAAGCCGGGCCCATATAGGAGAGCACAGGCAGCAGCGCCGGTTTCAGCGCGTGACGGAAGATGATGCGGCGCATCGGCAGCCCTTTCGCGCGCGCGGTGCG
The DNA here is from genome assembly GCF_003864115.1 of Kosakonia sp. CCTCC M2018092. Classification (NCBI taxonomy): domain Bacteria; kingdom Pseudomonadati; phylum Pseudomonadota; class Gammaproteobacteria; order Enterobacterales; family Enterobacteriaceae; genus Kosakonia; species Kosakonia sp. CCTCC M2018092. The sequence goes on along the minus strand of NZ_CP034225.1, from coordinate 2,228,092 downwards.
GATAAAGTTGGAGTGCAGCACTTCAATCATCGAACCACGGGTGATACGCGCGATGCTGGCGATATAGGCGAGCGAGAGCGCGACCATCGGCAGGATCATAAATTTAGGTGCCCCGCCATTCCAGCCACCGGCCGGAAGCCATTGCAGCATAATAGCGAATATCATCACCAACAGAGGCGCGACAACGAAGCTGGGTATCACGACCCCGGTCATGGCTAACCCCATTACCGTGTAGTCCCATTTGGTGTTCTGGTTCAACGCGGCGATAACGCCTGCCGTCACGCCGAACACAATCGCGAGGATAAACGCCGCGGCGCCCAATTTGGCGGAAACCGGGAAGCTCGCCGCCACCAGGTCATTGACGGTGTAATCTTTGTATTTAAACGACGGACCAAAATCCAGATGCGCCAGCTGTTTCAGGTAGCTGAAATACTGGGTGGTGATGGGATCGTTTAAATGGTATTTCGCCTCGATATTGGCCATTACTTCTGGCGCAAGCGCACGTTCACCGGTAAAAGGACTTCCCGGCGCAAGACGCATCATAAAGAACGAAATCGTAATCAGAATAAAGAGTGTTGGAATCGCTTCAAGAAAGCGACGCAGGATAAATTTCAACATTGCCCGTACCTTCTGGCCTGTGCCTTTTACACATTCTCTTTCAGACGACCCAGGTGCCGTCTGCGACCGATGTGTGTTCTGGTGCGATAAAAATAAGACACTGTGAGGCAGGTTGCCCTGCCCCACTCATTGCCATTAATGCTTGATAATATACAAGTTTTTCACGTAGATATTATCTAACGGGTCTTTACCGGTGTAGCCACCCACCCACGGTTTCACCAGACGGGCGTTCACGTAGTAGTAAACCGGAACAATAGCGGAGTCTTTATCAAGCTGCTGTTCAGCTTTGGAGTAAAGCTCAGCGCGCTGCGCTTCGTCGGTCACTTTCAGCGTGTCGCCAATCAGCTTGTCAAACGCCGGGCTCTTATAGTGCGCGGTGTTGTTCGAGCTATCTGAAAGCATGGTGTTCAGGAAGGAGGTCGGCTCGTTGTAATCCGCACACCAGCCAGCACGTGCTACATCAAAGGTGCCCTGATGACGCGTATCGAGGAAGGTTTTCCACTCCTGGTTCTCCAGCTTAACGTTGGCACCGAGGTTTTTCTTCCAGATCGAGGCAACGGCAATCGCCAGTTTTTTGTGTAGATCGGAGGTGTTATATAGCAGGCTGAAGCTCAGCGGTTTGTCGGCTGTGTAACCCGCTTCGGCGAGCAGTTTTTTCGCTTCGGCGTTACGCTGCTCCTGGGTCATTTTGAACCAGGCCGGTTCGGTCAGTTTTGCACCGTCGGTATACGGCGGGGTGTAGCTGTAAGCAGGCAGGTCGCCCTGGTTTTTCACTTTATTAACGATAATATCGCGGTCCAGCGCCAGTTTAAGGGCGGTACGCACGCGAACGTCAGTGAATGGCGCTTTCTGGTTGTTGATCTCGTAGTAATAAGTACAGAGGTACGGATCGACGTGAACTTCTTTCGGGATCTCTTTTTTCAGTTTCTGGAACAGTTCAATCGGCATGTTGTTATAGGTCATGTCGATTTCGCCGCTGCGGTAGCGGTTAACGTCCGTCACTTCTGCAGAGATTGGCAGGTAGGTTACCTGGTTAATAACGGTTTTGTCGTTGTCCCAGTAATTGGTGTTGCGCTCAAGAACGATACGTTCGTTGACCACCCAATCTTTCAGCTTATAAGCGCCGTTGGTGACAATATTTGCAGGCTGGGTCCACTTATCGCCAAATTTTTCAATCGCGGCTTTTGGCACAGCGGAAACGGACGGGTGAACCAGCAGTTTATAGAAATAGGGAACCGGCTCGCTCAGCGTGACTTCGAAGGTATTATCATCGATCGCTTTTACGCCCAGTTCGCTGGTCGGTTTTTTACCGGCGATAACATCATCGATATTGGCGATGTGGCCATATTGCAGATAGCTGGCGTACGGAGAAGCCGTTTTCGGATCAGCCAGGCGCTGCCAGCTATAGACGAAGTCATGGGCGGTAACCGGGGAGCCGTCTGACCATTTGGCGTTTTTACGCAGATGGAATGTCCAGACTTTAAAATCTTTGTTTTCCCATTTTTCAGCAACACCGGCAGTCGGGTGGCCTTCAACATCGGAAATAAGCAGACCTTCAAACAGGTCACGGCTAACGTTTGATTCCGGAACGCCCTCGATTTTATGCGGATCGAGAGATTGCACTTCAGCACCGTTATTACGCACCAGCGTCTGTTTTTCCGCCAGTTGAACGCCAGCCGGAACGTCGGCCGCGAAGGCGGCGTTACCGGAAATAAGCGCTGCTAAAATACCCGCTGCAACTACGCTTTTCTTTGTGATGATGGACATTGTGTTGTGACTCCAATCATTATAATTACTGACATTTATGCCAGCTGTATCATCCCCTGTTCGGGGGCCTGAATAGCGCAGGAGCTTTTGGCGCTTTCAGACATCTTTTTTTTACTTCTGCTATCACCGACTTTTTTATTACGGATCGCTCGAACGGCAATCTCGCGTCGATTCATTAACGCGCCTCCCCTGTCGAGCCGCGTTGTATTCATGCTATTTATTTTCTAATTGAAAACGATTCTCAACAAATCGCTTTACGCTGTAAATTATGAGGCTGATAAAGACATTCGCCGGAAAATAACAAATGCCCGAGACCGCCGCCAATACATTTTGCAAATTTGTTAACCATTTCTCTTTTACGGCGTAGCGACAGCCGCAGCGAGATGACGACTGCGTCTCCCTGTTGGTTTTTTCTTATGAATTATCAATCAGATAAAGAAGCACCACCGCCTTGTGATGCTTATTGGCTGCCTTCGCAGAAATTTGCACAAAAAATCAACAATTGACTACTTTTTAGCACATTACTCTGCGAGGAGATTGAAAGTACTAATATCATTTCGATAATGACTCGGCAAGCCCAATAGTATGATGTGAGAGAAATAACAGATTTAATTGCTCAAAATGCAGACATCAATGATTCATGAAACTTATAATTGTATGATAGAAAACAGCTTTTCTGATTATTGTAATTTGTTATGCCTGCCGCCCTTCTGCTGATTCTTCATATCTTTTGCTAATTATGCGAGCAGGCTTACATTCGAAAGCGCGATGTTCTCGCGCTCAGAAAAAAATAAAACCTATATAAATGAAAGAATGAATCAATTCAGCAGACCAGGGAAAAGCGACCTCGCGCCGGCAACAATAAACTCAATGCCTAACGCCATCAGCAGCAGCCCCATAATACGCGTAATGACGTTAATGCCGGTTTGCCTGAGCAGGCGCACCAGCCAGGGCGCAATGCGGAACAGCCCCCATGAGCAGAGCGCGAACAGCGCAATCGCCACTGAGAAGCCAATCAGGTGTGCAAGCGTGTGGTAGCGCGTCCCCCAAACGATGGTGGAGCTGATTGCCCCCGGCCCTGCCATTAATGGCAACGCTAACGGCACCACGCCCACGCTTTCGCGAATAGCGGTTTCCGATTTCTCCTGCTTATTCTGTTTATCCTCCCCCAGCTTGCCGCTGATCATCGACATTGCGATGGTAACGACCAGAATGCCGCCGGCAATGCGGAAAGAGTCAATCGAGATACCAAACAGTTGCAGGATGGTGTCGCCCAGAAAGAGTGACGTCCAGAGAATGATAGCGACTGAGACATTCGCGGTAAGGTTGGTTTTATTGCGGGCGTCGGCCATTTGATAGCTGGTCATACTAATAAAAACCGGGATGATGCCAACCGGGTTCACCAGCGCAAAGAGACCGACGAAAAATTTAAAATAGAGAGGAATATCAAACCCAAAGTGATCCACAGCAAGCTCCGCGTTATCGCCAGTACCTTAGAAACAATAGCGTGACAGGAAAATCCATGCAGAAGATACGCGATTTTTTTCTGGAGTCCATCAGTTCATTCACCAATAACCCTGATAAAACAGGGTGTTATTGAGTTGAGCTAGATGTGAAAAATCCGAGCCATCTTCTGCGGCGAACCGTTAACAATTGATACAACTCACTGAAAATGGGCAGGCTGAAAGGTGTCAGCTTCGTTAAAACTTGATATGGATCACGCATTAATTACTCAGAAGTGGGTAATCTTGATGCCACGAATAGAGAGCAGAAATGTCAATAATTGCTCCCGGTTCGTTAGGGCTCTTTTAGTAAACCAGCGGCATTATGCTTTGTAACTTGTTGTCTTACATAGCTTTACGCAACCTGTGGCGGCGCTGACTATACTGACAGTTTGCGCAGATGGTTTACTAAAAGAGTTTAAACATTATCAGGAGAGCATTATGGCTGTTACTAATGTCGCTGAACTGAACGCACTCGTTGAACGTGTGAAGAAAGCCCAGCGTGAATATGCCAACTTTACTCAAGAGCAAGTAGATAAAATCTTCCGCGCCGCCGCCCTGGCTGCCGCTGATGCTCGAATCCCCCTCGCGAAAATGGCCGTAGCTGAATCCGGCATGGGTATCATTGAAGATAAAGTGATTAAAAACCACTTTGCTTCTGAGTATATCTACAACGCGTACAAAGATGAGAAAACCTGCGGCGTATTATCGGAAGATGATACCTTCGGCACGATTACTATCGCTGAGCCTATCGGCATTATCTGCGGTATCGTACCGACCACTAACCCTACCTCTACTGCAATCTTTAAATCACTGATTAGCCTGAAAACCCGTAACGCAATCATCTTCTCTCCGCACCCGCGTGCAAAAGATGCCACCAATAAAGCGGCGGACATTGTGCTGCAGGCTGCAATCGCAGCAGGTGCGCCAAAAGACCTTATCGGCTGGATCGACCAACCTTCCGTCGAACTCTCTAATGCTTTAATGCATCACCCGGATATCAACCTGATCCTCGCGACCGGTGGTCCGGGCATGGTGAAAGCCGCTTACAGTTCTGGTAAACCGGCAATAGGTGTTGGTGCGGGTAACACCCCGGTTGTCATCGACGAAACCGCCGATATCAAACGTGCTGTTGCGTCTGTGCTGATGTCGAAAACCTTCGATAACGGCGTGATCTGTGCTTCTGAACAGTCTGTTGTGGTTGTTGACTCCGTGTATGACGCAGTGCGCGAGCGTTTCGCCAGCCACGGCGGCTACATGCTGCAGGGTAAGGAGCTGAAAGCGGTTCAGGATATCATCCTGAAAAATGGCGCTCTTAACGCGGCTATCGTCGGTCAACCGGCGCACAAAATTGCTGAACTGGCGGGCTTTAGCGTACCGGCAAGCACCAAAATCCTCATCGGTGAAGTTACCGTTGTGGATGAGAGCGAGCCGTTCGCCCATGAGAAACTCTCTCCGACGCTGGCAATGTATCGCGCGAAAGATTTCGACGATGCGGTCGTGAAAGCGGAGAAACTGGTCGCCATGGGCGGTATCGGGCACACCTCCTGCCTCTACACCGACCAGGACAACCAGCCTGAGCGTGTGGCCCATTTTGGCCAGATGATGAAAACCGCGCGTATTCTCATCAACACCCCGGCTTCTCAGGGGGGTATCGGTGACCTCTACAACTTCAAACTTGCGCCTTCCCTGACTCTGGGTTGTGGTTCATGGGGTGGTAACTCCATCTCTGAAAACGTTGGTCCTAAGCACCTGATCAACAAGAAAACCGTTGCTAAGCGAGCTGAGAACATGTTGTGGCATAAACTTCCGAAATCAATCTACTTCCGCCGCGGCTCTCTGCCTATCGCGCTGGATGAAGTGATTACTGATGGTCACAAACGCGCCATGATCGTGACCGACCGTTTCCTCTTTAACAACGGTTATGCTGACCAGATCACCTCCGTGCTGAAGGCTGCGGGCGTGGAAACTGAAGTGTTCTTCGAGGTGGAAGCCGATCCGACACTGACCGTGGTGCGTAAAGGCGCTGAACTGGCGAACTCCTTTAAGCCGGACGTGATTATCGCCCTCGGCGGCGGCTCCCCGATGGATGCCGCGAAAATCATGTGGGTGATGTACGAACATCCGGAAACTCACTTCGAAGAGCTGGCGCTGCGCTTTATGGATATCCGTAAACGTATCTACAAGTTCCCGAAAATGGGCGTCAAAGCGAAAATGATCGCTGTGACCACCACCTCCGGTACCGGTTCTGAAGTGACGCCGTTTGCGGTGGTTACCGATGATGCTACCGGTCAGAAATACCCGCTGGCGGATTACGCCCTCACCCCGGATATGGCGGTGGTTGACGCCAACCTGGTGATGGATATGCCGAAATCCCTCTGCGCCTTTGGTGGCCTGGATGCGGTAACCCACGCGCTGGAAGCATACGTCTCGGTTCTGGCTTCTGAGTTCTCCGACGGTCAGGCGCTGCAGGCACTGAAACTGCTGAAAGAGAACCTGCCGGCTTCTTATAACGAAGGGTCGAAAAACCCGGTTGCCCGTGAGCGTGTCCACAGTGCCGCAACCATCGCCGGTATCGCGTTTGCTAACGCCTTCCTCGGCGTGTGTCACTCTATGGCGCACAAACTGGGCTCGCAGTTCCATATCCCGCACGGCCTGGCTAACGCCCTGTTGATCAGCAACGTTATCCGCTACAACGCGAATGACAACCCGACCAAACAGACCGCGTTCAGTCAGTATGACCGTCCGCAGGCACGCCGCCGTTACGCAGAGATTGCCGATCACCTGGGTCTCTCTGCACCGGGCGACCGCACCGCGGCAAAAATTGAGAAGCTGCTGGCCTGGCTGGAGAGCCTGAAAGCGGAGCTGGGTATTCCGAAATCAATTCGCGAAGCTGGCGTACAGGAAGCGGACTTCCTGGCGAACGTCGACAAACTCTCTGAAGATGCGTTTGACGACCAGTGCACCGGCGCGAACCCGCGTTACCCGCTGATCGCAGAGCTGAAGCAGATCCTGCTGGATACCTTCTACGGTCGCGAATATAAAGAGGGTGAAGCCGCTGCCGCGCCAAAAGTGGAAGCTGCACCGGTTAAAGCTGACAAAAAAGCGAAGAAACCCGCTTAATGATATAGCGTCATAAAAAAAACCCGCTTCGGCGGGTTTTTTATTTTCTGCGCAACCAGAATCTATTTACTCAGTTCGCGGAACGCAATCCCTACCCTCTTACCCGCGCCTGTATCGTCGCGAGAGAGCCTTCTGCCAGCGCTTCTTTATAATGTTTACGGCATACGGAGACATAGCGTTCATTGCCGCCAATTACCACCTGCTCGCCTTCATTATAAGGACGTCCCGCGTGATCCAGTCGCAGCACCATACTTGCCTTACGTCCGCAAAAACAGATGGTTTTAAGCTCAACTAATTTATCTGACCACGCCAGCAAATACTGGCTACCGCCAAAGAGTTCACCGCGAAAATCGGTTCTCAGCCCATAACAGAGTACGGGAATATCAAGCTCATCCACCACTTCTGAAAGAGCGTATACCTGCTCCCGCGTCAAAAACTGGCATTCGTCCACCAGCACACAGTGCACGGCTTCTTCTTCGTGCTGAGCTTTAATGTCGTCAAACAGCGAGGTGTGCTGATTAAACAGACGTGCGGGCGAGGATAAACCAATCCGGGAACTGACTTTCCCTGCACCAAAGCGGTTATCAATTTCTGCGGTATAAACTACCGTTCTCATGCCTCGCTCTTGATAATTGTACGAGGACTGTAGTAATGCCGTCGATTTCCCTGCATTCATTGCTGAATAGTAGAAATAAAGCTGTGCCATTGCGCGCAAAACCCTAATCAAAGTGTGATGATCCTGCGGCGAATTGTATCATGTTTTAACGGCCGGACCTGAGCAAGCGTTGTAGCTTAGGTTAATCCTGTAGACACATTTACGCATAAACACGCATTTTCCGATCGCAGCGGTTGTAGCTGCAAAAGAAACAGCCGTAACAAATTCAGGAAGTTAGCATACTGTCGTTATGCGATGATCCTTATCATATCATCCAGAAATTATTAATATTTTACTAAAGTAAGCGCATTTAACACGGTAATACACGCGGTTGTTATTTATCCATTATGGCTATTTCTCCTAAAGGAATAATCAAAAAATATCGCTTCACCTTTGCATATGAACGAACCTGAACTGCACGCTTATACCTGTCTGGCAGTGTGGTTGTTGATTAAAAATTTAAGATAGCGGTATTTAGAAAAGACTTAAATAAAGGGCTATTTTGAATTCCTTACATTCGCGGCTATTGCACTGCTGAATTTAACGCTCTATTATTAGCCCAACAAACCACCCCAATATAAGTTTGAGATTACTACAATGAGCGAAGCCCTTAAAATTCTGAACAACATCCGTACTCTGCGCGCACAGGCAAGAGAATGCACGCTTGAAACACTGGAAGAGATGCTGGAAAAATTAGAAGTCGTGGTTAATGAGCGTCGTGAAGAAGAGAACGCTGCCGCAGCTGAAGTTGAAGAGCGTACCCGTAAACTGCAGCAGTATCGTGAAATGTTAATTGCTGATGGTATTGACCCGAATGAATTGCTGAACAGCATGGCTGCGGCTAAAACGGGTACTAAAGCAAAACGCGCTGCACGCCCGGCTAAATATAGCTACGTAGATGAAAATGGCGAAACGAAAACCTGGACCGGTCAGGGTCGTACTCCAGCCGTAATCAAAAAAGCTATCGATGAACAAGGTAAAAAGCTGGAAGACTTTCTGCTCGCTTAAGTGAGTAAACGCTTATCTGCTTTTAATATCCCGCCGCTGGCGGGATTTTTTTTGCCCGTTCTACACAATTTCTTCACAAATAGGCCGGAAGATAACGATGTTTGTTTTCGCCGCTGGCTGCGCTCAAAAACCCGCCATTTTTATTACCAGCATTATAGGCTTTTTCTTATCTCCCCTTTTCACAGAGGCCTGCTGATAAACGCGCAATAAAAAAGGCCGACGATAATCAGTGCTGAGCACGATTAATGTCGACCTTATTTACTGTCTGCGCTGGGGGTTATGCTTTAGCAGCGCCTACCGTTTCGTTCAGCCAGGCTTTAAACTCTTCGCCCAGAGAGTTATGGCGAATGCCATATTCTACAAAGGCGCGCATATAGCCGAGTTTATTACCACAGTCATGGCTTTTGCCTTTCATGTGATAGGCTTCAACGGTCTCTTTTTCGATCAGCATATCGATTGCATCGGTAAGCTGGATCTCATCACCGGCTCCCGGAGGCGTTTTCGCCAGCAGCGGCCAAATTTCAGCGCTCAGGACATAGCGGCCAACAACCGCCAGGTTTGACGGCGCGACGTTCGCTTTCGGTTTCTCAACCACGCCAACCATCGGCACGCTGTCGCCCGGGTTCAGCGTGGCGCCTTTGCAGTCCACTACGCCGTAAGCGGTAACGTCATCAACCGGCTCAACCATGATCTGGCTGGCACCCGATTCGTCGAAGCGTTTGATCATCTCAGCGAGGTTATCCTGCGACAGATCGGATTCGAACTCATCAAGGATTACGTCCGGCAGGATAACGGCGACCGGCTCGTTGCCGACAACCGGATGCGCGCACATGACGGCATGGCCAAGACCCTTCGCCAGACCCTGACGCACCTGCATGATGGTCACGTGCGGCGGGCAGATAGATTGCACTTCTTCAAGAAGCTGACGTTTAACGCGCTTCTCCAGCATTGCTTCAAGCTCAAAGCTGGTATCAAAGTGGTTTTCAATAGAGTTTTTAGATGAATGTGTTACCAGAACGATTTCAGTAATGCCCGCGGCGATGCACTCATTGACCACGTACTGAATTAATGGCTTATCAACCAGCGGCAACATTTCTTTCGGAATTGCCTTCGTAGCTGGTAGCATCCTCGTTCCCAACCCCGCGACCGGGATTACTGCTTTAGTCACTTTCGAATTTATTGCAGCCATTGAAATCTCCTGGACTGTCCATGATTTGAACAGGTTCATGAATTAACTCGCGTCTGAGTATATCAGTACCAACCCAATGACCAGGTCTGAAAAGGACGCGCTAACAACTAATTAGGATTAATACGAAGAAACTGCGGCGATATTAGCACCCGTTTTTAAATGACGGGTAAATCTATCTGAGCTTCGCCACGCGATCGCTCATTCCGCGTTCAACATTAAGCGTAACCGCCCGCCTGCACCCCAAACCTGGCATTGCCACGCTTCGCTGCGCTGGCTTACCTGGTTCAGATAGGTATTCCCAAGCGTACCGAGAGGAACGCCGCTGCTGATTTGAATTTGGTGTTCACCGGTATTTAACGTGGCGTTTAAACCGGCCGAAACTAATAACAAATTCTTAAGCTCGCTGTGGTAATACCCCACCAGTAACGGGAACTGCCCCGGCAAATTTGCCTGGTGCAGCAATTGGTTTACCTGCTTAAGTAAAGCACCCATTTCAGGTAAGCGCTGGCGTTGATGTGACAATTGTTCCTGAAGTAAGCCGTTAAATAATGCGCGCAGCAGCAGCGCCGCCAACACGCCATTATTGCCGGCGCGAGTTACATCAAGACAATAGAAAGCGAGATCGTGTCCGGAAAGCGGTGCAATATCCAGCACCAGTCCAGGGCTTTCAGCGGAAACAAGCTGGCGATAATTTACCCGACAACCGGAAATGACCTGCTGTACAGGAGGCTGAAGCTCTTTTAATAAATTCGCTGCGGCCTGCGGGTTATCCACCAGCGCATCCCAGTCCTGGAATAAACGCTCCTCCTCCTCGACCCGGGAATTAAACATATTTGGGTAGATGCAGGCGAAGATAGTTTCCCGCAGACGATTAAAATCTTTAACGGGCTTCAGGACGACATCCTGCACGCCAAGACGCAGAGCTTTTGCAATGTCGGCCATATTTTCGGTAGCGGAAATCACCAGCACCGGCGTCTGCATGCCCTGGTTGCGCAGCGCTTCAACCATCGCGAGACCATTCATACGCGGCATGGCCAGGTCGCAAATAATCAAATCGGGTTGATTGCCAGCCATCTGCTCCAGCGCATCCACTCCGTCTCCGGCCAGCAACGTCGTTGCGCCAAGAGATTGCAACCATGAATCCAGCAGCGATCGGAAAACGAGTTCGTCTTCCACTATCAATATCTGTTTCCCGACCAACGGCTGCGTCATCTCATCTCCCCTGCCTGACAGTAGATCAATAGTGGCACGCTTCGCCGACACTCGCCTGTCAGAATTTGCTGAAGTCTTATAAAAATTATGTTCACGCTAAAGTCCGCACCAGCGGAAGTAACTCGTCCATCCTCTTTTCCACCGCTAATTGCCCGGCGGCAATCGCCGCATCAGCACGATGAAAATCGAGGGTGGATATTTGCGGACAAATAGGTTGCAACAAAATATCCGGCGGATCGCCCGCCATACGGTTGCGCTTAAGGCGGTTTTCCAGCACCTGGATCGACGTAGTCATGATCTCCATCGCAGTCGGCGTCACCGGGCGTTTCGGCGTGGTGCGGCTAAGCCGCTCGCGCAGGCGCTGATGCCAGCGCAGGGCTTCACCGCTACCTTTTTCCATCTCGCTATCGGAAGGCGTTACGGAGAGCAAATCCTGCTGCATTAAATGGGCGTCATGCTGAAGATCAACGGCAATAACGATGTCAGCACCCAGCGCGCGGGTTAATGAAACCGGGACCGGGTTAACCACCGCGCCATCGACCAGCCAGTAGCCATTATGCGCAACGGGCGACATCAAACCCGGAATACTGCATGAGGCGCGCACAGCACGGTGCAGATCGCCTTCGGTAAACCATAACTCACGTCCGGTGCTGAGATTGGTTGCGACCGCGCCAAAACGCTTTTCACAGTGGCTAAAGTCGTCAAAAGGAAGGAGTTGGCGGTATTGATTGAACACGCGCTCACCGCGCAGCAAACCGCCGCGGCGCCAGGAGAGATCCATCAGCCGCAGTACGTCCCAGTAGCGGAAAGAGCGCACCCAATTCTCCAGCAGAGACAAACGTCCACAGGAGTATGCCGCGCCAACTAATGACCCGATTGAGCATCCTGCCACGACATCAATAGTAATGCCGGCGCGCTCTAACGCATTAATGACGCCAATATGCGACCAACCTCTGGCTGCGCCAGAACCCAGCGCCAGACCGATTTTTACCGTTCTCATTCCGCGTGCTTCACTTCCCCCGGCTTACTGTAGCCACAACGCGGCGGCTCAGTTAACATATTGCCACCCTGGCGCGTGCTGCGCCGTTATTATTGTTTCAGGAATGCTGTTTTGTCTCAAACATGTCCTTGCGGTAGCGCTCAGGAGTATAGCGTATGTTGCCAGCCTTATCTGTCTGGTCAACACGTAGCGCCGGATCCCTCTCGCCTGATGCGTTCTCGCTATACCGCTTTTGTCTTACATCAGACGGATTATCTGGTGAAAACCTGGCATCCCTCCTGCGCGGCACACACCTTTCGCGAACAGATTGAGGCCGGTTTCGCGACCACAACCTGGCTCGGACTGACGCTATTTGAGCACGCTTACGGCCACGATGACAATGAAGGTTATGTCAGTTTTGTTGCTCGCTTTCGCGAGAATGACAAAAATGGCGCAATTATTGAACGTTCCCGTTTTTTAAAGGAAAACGGCGAATGGTTTTACATCGACGGTACGCGACCGCAGTTTGGTCGTAACGATCCCTGCCCCTGCGGGTCAGGTAAAAAATTCAAAAAGTGCTGCGGGCAATAAGCCCGGCAGCACCCTTAACAAACACACTCAACAGGATTTACCCGGCAATGCACTCTTTACAACGTAAAATTCTGCGCACCATCTGCCCCGATCAGAAGGGCCTTATCGCTCGTATCACTAACATTTGTTATAAGCACGAGCTGAACATTGTTCAGAATAATGAATTTGTCGACCACCGTACCGGCCGCTTCTTTATGCGTACCGAACTTGAGGGCATTTTTAACGATGCCACGCTGCTGGCCGATCTCGACAGCGCGCTGCCGGAAGGCTCAGTTCGCGAACTGAATGCGGCGGGTCGTCGCCGCGTGGTGATTCTGGTGACCAAAGAGGCGCACTGCCTCGGCGATCTGTTGATGAAAGCCAACTATGGCGGCCTGGATGTGGAGATTGCAGCGGTCATTGGCAACCATGAAACGCTGCGCCCGCTGGTTGAGCGCTTCGACATTCCCTTCGAGCTGGTCAGCCATGAAGGCTTAACGCGCGAAGCGCATGACAATCTGATGGTGAAAGCGATTGAAGCCCATCAGCCTGATTACGTGGTGCTGGCGAAGTATATGCGCGTCCTGACGCCGGACTTTGTCTCGCGCTTCCCGAATAAGATCATCAATATTCACCACTCCTTCCTGCCGGCGTTTATCGGCGCACGCCCTTATCACCAGGCTTACGAGCGCGGCGTGAAAATTATTGGTGCTACGGCACACTACGTGAATGACAACCTGGATGAAGGCCCGATCATCATGCAGGACGTGATCCATGTCGATCACACCTATACTGCTGAAGATATGATGCGTGCCGGGCGCGACGTGGAGAAGAACGTGCTCAGCCGCGCGCTCTACCAGGTGCTGGCCCAGCGCGTCTTTGTTTACGGTAACCGGACGATCATTCTTTAAGCGCCCTCTCTTCAGGTTGCCTGGCTTTACAGCGTTGCGGGTAAAAAGCAGGCAACCGATTCATTTTTCACGATTGAATGCTTTACAGAGGCGCGTCATTTGGTATGATGCGCCCCGCTTCCCGAGAAGGAAGCGGCCAGTAAAAAGTTTTACCCCGTGGTGGGGTTCCCGAGCGGCCAAAGGGAGCAGACTGTAAATCTGCCGTCACAGACTTCGAAGGTTCGAATCCTTCCCCCACCACCATCTACGTCCTGCATCACAATTTGAATTACCCCGTGGTGGGGTTCCCGAGCGGCCAAAGGGAGCAGACTGTAAATCTGCCGTCACAGACTTCGAAGGTTCGAATCCTTCCCCCACCACCATCTTCTGAATAACTCCCCAATTAAAATACCTACTCCATTACCTCATATTCTCCATTCGGGGAAGGATGAAAAGCTTCGACTAAGGTTCGACTCGAGCGTAGCGAGAGAGCGTAGCGAGAGAGCGTTGCGAGAGAGCGTTGCCGCAGGCAACGACCCGAAGGGCGAGGAGCATAGCGACGAGTAATCCTTTCCCCTGCTTATTCCGCTACCCTTCTTTTATATTTACCAGTTCTGCAACCGCTGCATTGCCCGATGGCGCTTCGCTTATCGGGCCTACGAAACCAGCGCCCAATGTCGAATCGTGCAAAATACCATTGCCCGATGGCGCTCCGCTTATCAGGCCTACGAAACCAGCGCCCAATGTTGAACCGTGCAAAATGCCCGGCCCTGAATCGTGCCACCCCGTAGGCCGGATAAGGCGCAGCCGCCATCCGGCACGCAAACCGCACCGCGCCGAAAACAAAAAACCCTGCCGAAGCAGGGTTGTTCATCGTCAATCCAGCGTAATCAGCGACGGGCGCGGACAATCTGGTATTTACGCGTTAAATACTCCACCGGCGCACTCCAGATATGCACCAGGCGTGAGAACGGAAAGAGCACAAACAGCGTCATACCGAGCACCAGATGCACGCGGTAAATAAAGGCAACGCCATCAAGATGCGCGGACGCACCGGTATGGAAGGTCACCACTGACTGCGCCCAGCCCACTAGCTTCATCATTTCGCTGCCGTCCATATGCTGCGCGGAGAACGGAATGGTCACCAGACCGAGCGTACACTGCACCATCAACAGGCTCATGATCAGGATATCCGCCGCCGTCGACGTGGCGCGAATACGCGGGTTAAAGAGACGGCGCTTGAGCAGCATCAGACCGCCGACCAGGCACAGCACGCCGCTGGCACCGCCGCCGATCATCGCCATCTTCTGCTTCACTTCAATCGGCAGGAAAGATTCGTACATCCAGTGCGGCGTCAGCATGCCAAGAAAGTGACCGGCAAAAATCCCGAGGATGCCTAAATGAAACAGGTTGGATGCAATGTTCATCCCTTTACGGTCAAGCATCTGGCTCGAGCCTGCCCGCCAGCTGTACTGCCCATAGTCATACCGCAGCCAGCTGCCAATCAGGAAGATCGCGCCCGCCATATAGGGATAGATGTCAAAGAAGAACATATTAAGGAAGTGCATTAGCGCTCTCCTCCTGTTGAGATATTCAGATATTGCGGCGCGACGGCACCGGCAAAACGACGCTGGTGCGCAGTGATATCGGAATCATTGCAGCCCTGTTCAGCAAAGAACTTCACCTGCTCCTCTTCCCATACCGCGTCCAGCGCCTGCGGCGTATCGTCGCGCGCTTCGCCGGCAATTTTTTCCGCCACCTGCGCGTTATCCACCTCGGTTTTCGTCAGCGTTAACAGCGCATCAAACAGCGAGGCGTAGTGACTTTCACGCTGCTGTAAGCGCGCCTGCAACAGCGCCAGGATCGGCGCGATATCCTGTAAACCGCCAATCGCTTCAGCGGTTGGCAACTGCGCCAGATACTCCAGGTAGAGAGGCAGATGGTCCGGCAGTTCGCGGCTGTCGAGCTGCAACCCGTGGCGCTCATACTGCGCCAGCAGATCCACCATCGCCTGGCCACGATCGCGTGATTCACCGTGCACATGTTCGAACAGCAGCAGCGAGGTGGCGCGACCACGATCGAACAGCTCGCTGTAGGTAGCCTGCGCATCGAGCAGATCCTGCGACGTCAGGTCACGTAAAAAGATACCTACCTGCTGGGCGTCCGCTTTCGACAGATTGTCGCCGGAGGCCAGCGCATCAAACAGCTCCTGCTGATGCTGCCACAGGGCAGCATCCGGGTACTCAAGCAGGCGGGAGATAACCACCAGTTCAATCATGCGTGCGGCTCCGTTTTCACTGTCACATTCACCGCATCGATGCGGCGGCTGTTGAACAGGTTGAATTTGTTATCCGAACCATGACACCCATCGCCGAAGCTAAAGCCACACCCGCTCTTCTCCGGGAAGGCTTCACGCGCCAGTTCACGATGGCTGGACGGCACCACAAAACGGTCTTCATAGTTGGCGATGGCGAGATAGCGATACATCTCCTGCGCCTGCGCTTCCGTCAGGCCCACCTCTTCCAGCGCACGGGTATCAATCACGCCGTCGACGGTTTCAGCCCGTTTGAAGTGACGCATCGCCAGCATACGTTTCAGCGCCAGCAGCACCGGCTGGGTATCGCCAGCGGTCAGCAGGTTCGCCAGATACTGCACCGGAATACGCAGGCTCTCGACGTCCGGCAGAATGCCGTTGCTGCCCAGCTCGCCCGCATCGGCAGCGGACTGGATCGGTGACAGAGGCGGCACGTACCAGACCATCGGCAGCGTGCGGTATTCCGGGTGCAGCGGCAGCGCCAGCTTCCAGTCCATCGCCATTTTGTAGACCGGCGATTTCTGCGCCGCATCGATTACGCTCTGCGGTACGCCATCTTCCAGTGCCTGAGCGATCACCGCCGGATCGTGCGGATCGAGGAAGACATCCAGCTGACGCTGATAAAGGTCTTTCTCATTTTCGGTGCTGGCCGCATTCTCAATCGCATCCGCGTCATACAGCAGCACGCCGAGGTAACGAATACGCCCTACGCAGGTTTCAGAGCAGACCGTCGGCATGCCCGCTTCGATACGCGGATAGCAGAAGATGCACTTCTCAGACTTGCCGCTCTTCCAGTTGAAGTAGATTTTTTTGTACGGGCAGCCGGTGACGCACATGCGCCAGCCGCGGCATTTATCCTGATCGATCAGCACAATGCCATCTTCTTCACGCTTATAGATGGCACCGCTCGGGCAGGTAGCGACACAGGCCGGGTTGAGGCAGTGCTCGCACAGGCGCGGCAGATACATCATGAAGGTGTTTTCGAACTGGCCGTACATCGCCTTCTGCATATTTTCGAAGTTCTGATCGCGGCTCAGCTTCTCGAACTCGCCGCCGAGATCGTCTTCCCAGTTCGGCCCGGCGCTGATTTTGTTCATGCGTTGGCCGGTGATCAGCGAGCGCGGACGCGCAATCGGCTGATGCTTGCTTTCCGGCGCGTTATGCAGGTTCTGATAGTCAAAATCAAACGGCTCGTAGTAATCATCGATGCCCGGCAGATGCGGGTTGGCGAAGATTTTGCCCAGCAGCATCGCGCGGCTACCCATGCGTGGTTGCAGCTTACCGTTGATTTTACGGATCCAGCCGCCCTTCCACTTCTCCTGGTTTTCCCAGTCGGTCGGGAAGCCGGTGCCCGGTTTGGTTTCGACGTTGTTAAACCACGCGTACTCCATCCCTTCGCGGCTGGTCCAGACGTTTTTACAGGTGACTGAACAGGTATGACAGCCGATGCACTTATCGAGATTCAGCACCATGCCGACTTGTGAACGAATTTTCATTTTGCGCTCTCCTGTACCTGGTCATTGCCTTCGCCATCCAACCAGTTAATGTTCTTCATCTTACGTACCACCACAAATTCATCGCGGTTGGACCCGACTGTGCCGTAATAGTTAAAGCCGTACGCCAGCTGCGCGTAACCGCCAATCATGTGCGTCGGTTTCGGCGTAATACGCGTGACCGAGTTATGAATACCGCCGCGCTGGCCGGTGATCTCCGAGCCTGGCAGGTTCACAATGCGCTCCTGGGCGTGGTACATCATCGTCATACCGGACGGTACGCGCTGGCTGACCACCGCGCGGGCGGTGAGCGCGCCGTTGCTGTTAAAGACTTCGATCCAGTCGTTATCGGCAATGCCCATCTCTTTGGCGTCAGTTTCACTCAGCCAGACAATCGGGCCACCGCGACCAAGCGTCAGCATCAACAAGTTGTCGCTATAAGTGGAGTGGATCCCCCACTTCTGGTGCGGCGTCAGGAAGTTGAGCGCTTTTTCCGGGTAGCCGTTGCCTTTCACACCCAGCATCTCTTTTACCGAACGGGTGTTGATCGGCGGACGGTAGACCAGCAGGCTTTCGCCAAAGTCGCGCATCCACTGATGATCCTGATAGAGCTGCTGACGGCCGGAGAGCGTACGCCACGGAATCAGCTCATGAACGTTGGTATAACCGGCGTTATAAGAGACATGCTCATCTTCCAGGCCAGACCAGGTCGGGCTGGAGATAATTTTGCGCGGCTGCGCCTGAATATCGCGGAAGCGGATCTTCTCATCCTCTTTATTCAGCGCCAGATGGGTATGGTCGCGACCGGTAAATTCACTCAGCGCCGCCCAGGCTTTCACCGCCACGTTGCCGTTGGTTTCCGGTGCGAGGGTCAGGATCATCTCTGCCGCGTCGATGGCGCTGTTGAGCATCGGCTGACCTTTCGCCGGGCCATCCGCTTTCACGTAGTTGAGCTTGCGCAGCAGATCCATTTCGCTCTGGGTATTCCACGCGATGCCTTTACCGCCGTTACCGATTTTCTCCATCAGCGGGCCGATAGAGGTAAAGCGCTCGTAGGTTGCCGGGTAATCGCGTTCCACTGGAATAATATGCGGTGCAGTTTTACCCGGGATAAGATCGCACTCGCCTTTTTTCCAGTCCTTCACGCCCAGCGGCTGCGCCAGCTCGGCGGCGGAGTCATGCTGGATCGGCAGCGTTACCACATCGGTCTCTTTGCCTAAATGGCCCACGCAGAGCGCAGAGAAGGATTTGGCGATGCCTTTATAGATTTCCCAGTCGCTTTTCGATTCCCACGCCGGGTCGACGGCGGCAGAGAGCGGATGAATAAACGGATGCATATCCGAAGTATTCATGTCGTCTTTCTCATACCAGGTCGCGGTCGGCAGCACGATGTCAGAGTAAAGACAGGTGCTCGAGAGACGGAAGTCGAGCGTCACCACCAGGTCGAGTTTGCCGTCGAGGCCGTTATCCTGCCACTCCACCTCTTCCGGTTTCACGCCGCCCTGTTTGCCCAGATCCTGGCCCTGAATACCGTGCTCGGTGCCGAGCAGATATTTCAGCATGTACTCATGCCCTTTCCCGGAGGAGCCCAGCAGGTTGGAGCGCCAGATAAAGAGGTTACGCGGATGGTTTTTGCCGTTTTCCGGCTGCTCGGCGGCAAAACGCAGCGAACCCTCTTTCAGGGATTTCACGGTGTAATCCACCGCTGACATCCCCGCTTTTTCAGCTTCGGCGGCAATGCGCAGTGGGTTAGTACCCAGTTGCGGCGCAGAAGGCAGCCAGCCCATACGCTCGGCGCGGACGTTAAAGTCAATCAGATGGCCGCTGTAGCGGGATTTATCCGCCATCGGCGAGAGAAACTCTTGCGCCGTCACCGTTTCATAGCGCCACTGGCTGGAGTGGTTATAGAAGTAGGAGGTGCTGTTCATATGGCGCGCCGGACGCTGCCAGTCGAGGGCAAAAGCCAGCGGCTGCCAGCCGGTCTGCGGACGCAGTTTTTCCTGGCCGACATAGTGCGCCCAACCGCCGCCGCTCTGACCAACGCAGCCGCAGAAGACCAGCATGTTAATCAGCCCGCGATAGTTCATGTCGAGGTGATACCAGTGGTTCATCCCGGCACCGACGATGATCATCGAACGGCCGTGAGTTTTATCGGCGTTCTCAGCAAACTCGCGCGCAACGCGAATAATCTGCGCCTGCGGCACACCGGTCACTTTCTCTGCCCAGGCCGGTGTATAGGCTTTGATTTCGTCATAACGGCTGGCGCAGTTTTCATCGCCCAGACCGCGATCCAGACCGTAGTTGGCCATATTCAGGTCATAAACGGTAGTCACCAGCGCGCTGCTGCCATCCGCCAGTTGCAGGCGTTTGACCGGCAGTTTGTGCAGCAGGATGTTATCCAGCGTGACACCCTGGAAGTGCTCGGTGTTGTCGCCGCCAAAGTAGGGGAAGCCAACTTGTGCAACATCATCGTGTTTGCCCAGCAGGCTGAGGGTCAGCTCAACGTCCGCGCCGTTGCCACCATCACGCTGCTCAAGGTTCCACTTCCCTTTTTCGCCCCAGCGGAAACCGATGGAACCGTTCGGCGCGATCATATTGCCTTCGCTATCCAGCGCGACGGTTTTCCACTCCGGGTTGTTCTGCTGGCCCAGCGCATCGACCAGATCGGCGGCGCGCAGCATGCGGCCCGCGGCGTAGTAGCCATCACGCTCTTCCAGCATCACCAGCATCGGCATGTCGGTGTAGCGACGAACATAATCGGTGAAGTACTGGCTCGGCTTATCGAGGTGGAATTCACGCAACATCACGTGGCCCATCGCCAGCGCCATTGCTGCATCGGTGCCCTGCTTCGGCGCCAGCCACAAGTCGCACAGCTTGGCGATTTCCGCGTAGTCCGGAGTAATCGCGACAGTTTTGGTCCCTTTGTAGCGAACTTCGGTAAAGAAGTGCGCATCCGGGGTACGGGTCTGCGGCACGTTGGAGCCCCAGGCGAGGATATAGCTGGAGTTGTACCAGTCAGCCGATTCCGGCACGTCGGTCTGCTCGCCCCAGGTCTGCGGTGAAGCAGGCGGCAAGTCGCAGTACCAGTCGTAGAAGCTCAGGCAGGTGCCGCCAATCAGCGACAGATAGCGTGCGCCGGAGGCGTAAGAAACCATCGACATCGCCGGGATTGGCGAGAAGCCAGCCACGCGGTCCGGGCCGTAGGTTTTCACGGTGTAGACGTTAGAGGCGGCAATCAGTTCATTCACTTCCTGCCAGGAAGAGCGCACAAAGCCACCGCGTCCACGCGCTTGCTTAAAACTCTTAGCTTTATCCGCGTCTTCAATGATCGAAGCCCAGGCATTTACCGGATCGCTGTGCTGCGCTTTCGCTTCACGCCAGAGTTTGATCAAGCGTTTACGCATCAGGGGGTATTTCAGGCGGTTGGCGCTGTAGAGATACCAGGAGTAACTTGCTCCGCGCGGGCAGCCGCGTGGTTCGTGGTTTGGCATATCAGGACGGGTACGCGGGTAGTCCGTTTGCTGGGTTTCCCAGGTGACCAGGCCGTTTTTGACGAAAATCTGCCAGCTGCAAGAGCCGGTGCAGTTTACGCCATGGGTTGAGCGCACGATTTTGTCGTGCTGCCAGCGGCTGCGGTATCCATCCTCCCAGTCCCGGTTGGTGTTTACAAGCTGGCCGTGCCCATCGGCAAAGGTTTCGCCTTTCTGTTTAAAGTAGCGAAACCGGTCCAGGAATTTACTCATCGGGGTTCTCCTGTTGGAGCCTTTTCGGCTCTCTGGCTAAATCGACATTGCTGCATTTGCCGCGAAGGTAACCCCCGCAAAGACAAAGAGAATTGATGATGATCAAGCCGCCATAGCGCGCCGTTGATGCGCCGACAACGGAGTACTCCCAAAGAGTTATCGATGATTATTACGTAACTAACTGATTAACATAAATATATTATATTTAGTTACTGAATTATTCAGATTTATCCCGGTATCCAGGTATTAAGGGGTAGACGCCGCTGCGATGCGATAGCGGTCACAGTGCTGACCGAAGCAGCGCAGTATGGCCATAAGTATGTTGTAACTATGTAGAGGGCAAAAAAATGCGCGACCGAAGCCGCGCAATGATAATCAACACACTACATTTATTATTATTTTTTACGCCCGTATATCGCCCAGGTGATCACCACACAGGCGATATAGAACACGAGAAACACTTTCATCGCGCCCGCCGGCGAGCCGGTCAGCGCCAGCGAGGTGCCAAACGCTTTCGGGATAAAGAAGCCGCCAATCGCGCCAATCGCCGAGATAAAGCCCAGCGCGGCCGCCGTTTCCGTCGCGGCTTCACGCATTGCGTCGCTCTCACTGCCACCCGCTTTTTTCACCCGCTCCATGGTCATCTTACGGAAGATAACGGAGATCATCTGGAAGGTGGAGCCGCTGCCCAGCCCGGCGGTGAGAAACAACACCAGGAAGACACAGAAGAAGGCGGTGAAGTTGCCGCCCTCGCCGTTCGACGGCAGCGTCAGGAACAGCAAGGCGCTGAAGATCGCCATCACCACAAAGTTAACCAGCGTCACGCGCGTGCCGCCAAGACGGTCGGAAATCGCGCCACCTGCTGAACGTGCCAGCGCGCCAACCAGCGGCCCGAAGAAGGCAAAATGCAGGATCTGCACCTCCGGGAACTGGGTTTTTGACAGCATCGCGAAGCCAGCGGAGAAGCCGATAAACGAGCCGAAGGTCGCCAGGTAGAGGAAGCTCATGATCCACAGATGCGAGCGCTTCAGCACCGGTAATTGCGCGCTGAGCGAGGCTTTCGAGGTCGCCAGTTCGTTCATGCCGAACCACGCCGCGAGGGTGAACACTGCCAGGAACGGTACCCAGATCCACGCCGCGTTTTGCAGGTAGAGCATGGTGCCATCAGGCTGGGTTACGCCACCGCCGCCAAAGGCAGCAAAGATGGAGAACGAGACCGCCAGCGGCGCAATCAGCTGCATCACGCTGACGCCAAGGTTGCCGAAGCCGCCGTTGATGCCAAGCGCCCCGCCCTGCTTCTCTTTCGGGAAGAAGAAGCTGATGTTTGCCATGCTGGAGGCAAAGTTCGCTCCGGCAAAACCGCACAGGAGGGAGATAATGATAAATGTGCTGAATGGTGTGGAGGTATCCTGCACCGCAAAACCGAGCCAGACGCAGGGGATAATCAGAATGCCGGTGCTGAATGCCGTCCAGCGACGACCGCCAAACACCGGTACCATAAAGGAGTACGGTACGCGCAGCAGTGCGCCGGAGACCGACGGCAGCGCCGTCAGCATAAACAGCTGGTCTGTGGTGAACTGAAAGCCCACTTTGGGTAGATTCACCGCCACTGCGCTAAACAGCATCCAGACGCAGAACGCTAAAAGCAGGCAGGGCACGGAGATCCACAGATTGCGGCTGGCAATCTGCTGTCCCTGCTGCTGCCAGAAAGCCGGATCTTCGGGACGCCATTCGGTAATAACCCGTGATGACGAACGCGTATCCGGAACGGATGTTTGATGCATAGACACCTCTGATGTGCAGTTTGATGCCTGCCACATTAATTTCTGTGGCGCGCGTTAAGTTGATATAAATCAAAGGAAAAGCTGGCGTTATAAAGCGCAAAAAAACATCATGCTCATTTATGAGTAGCGTTTACCTTCAAAAAAGGTGTGGTTTTTCACGGCGCTGACCGCTGCCGGGTCGTTTGTCCCTCCGAATGTCACCCTGCTGGCAATAAAGGAGTAACTCTTTGTGGGTATGGGTATACTCCAGGCGATAGCTGACAATAACGCCACCCGCACTTTACGCGGCCAAGGAGTCTCATTTCCCCATGCTTAAACGCCTCTTTTCACCGATGTCGCTGGTCAGCCAACTGGCCGTACTGATGCTGTTATCCACGCTGATTGGGGTGACCGGTATGGCGGTCTCCGGCTGGCTGGTGCAGGGCGTTCAGGGCAGCGCGCATGCCATCAACAAAGCAGGCTCGCTGCGTATGCAGAGCTACCGGCTGATGTCGGCCATCCCGCTGCAGGAAGATGAGCAATATCTGTTCGATGAGATGGAGCACACCGCTTTCAGTCCCGAACTGGCGCTGGCGGCGAAACGCGATGGGCAACAGGCGCAGCTTGCTGATTTGCAAACCTACTGGCACAACGTGGTGATCCCGGCGATTAAGGATGCCCGGCAGCCCGCGCAGGTCGCGGATATCATCGCCGTATTCGTCGGGCGCATCGATAAACTGGTCTCTGCTTTTGACAGCAACACCGAGCACCGCATCGCCGAAGTGGTGGTGCTGCACCGGGTGATGGCTGTACTGATGGGCTTGTTGATTCTGCTTGCGCTGGTGTGGCTTCGGGCGCGTCTGCTCCGTCCGTGGCAGCAGTTGCTGCATATGGCGCGCGCCGTCAGCCAGCGTGATTTTACCCAGCGCGCCCATATCAGCGGCGGCAACGAAATGGCGACCCTTGGCGAGGCGCTGAACAATATGTCTGCGGAGCTGGGCGAGAGTTATGCGGTGCTTGAGCGGCGCGTACAGGAGAAGACCGCCGGGCTTGAGCAGAAAAACGAGATCCTCTCCTTCTTATGGCAGGCCAACCACCGCCTGCATTCACGCATTCCGATGTGCGAGCGCCTCTCGCCGGTGCTCAATGGCTTACAGAATCTGACCCTGCTGCACGATATTGAACTGCGGGTTTATGACCTGGAAGATGAAGAGAATCACCAGGAGTTTACCTGCCAGTCAACGGCCAGCTGCGATATCAAAGGCTGCCACCTCTGCCCGCGCGACGGCAAACTCATTGAATCGACTGGCATTGGCTCGACGCTCAAATGGCGGTTGGCGGATGCCCATATGCAGTACGGCCTGCTGCTGGCGAAGCTGCCGCCGGGCCGCCATTTAAGCCACGATCAGCAGCAGCTTGTTGACACGCTGGTTGAACAGCTTACCGCCACGCTGGCGCTGGATCGCCATCAGGATCGCCAGCAGCAATTGATGGTGATGGAGGAGCGCGCGACCATTGCCCGCGAGCTGCACGATTCGATTGCCCAGTCCCTCTCCTGTATGAAGATGCAGGTCAGCTGTTTGCAGATGCAGGGTGACGAAATCCCCGAGAGCAGCCGCCAGTTATTGAGCCAGATCCGCAACGAACTCAATACGTCATGGGCGCAGCTACGCGAGCTGCTGACCACTTTCCGCTTACAGCTCACCGAGCCGGGTCTGCGTCCGGCGCTGGAGTCCAGTTGTCAGGAGTACAGCGCCCATTTTGGCTTTGACGTGCGGCTTGATTACCAGCTTCCGCCCCGCGTTGTCCCGGCGCATCAGGCCATTCATCTGTTGCAGATCGCCCGCGAGGCGCTGAGCAACGCGTTAAAACACTCCGGCGCTACCGCGGTCAGCGTCGCCGTGCAACAACAGGAAAACCGGGTGGTATTACGCATCAGCGATAACGGGTGCGGTATCCCGGATAATGCGGAACGAACCAACCACTACGGATTAATTATTATGCGTGACCGCGCGCAAAGCCTGCGCGGCGACTGCCAGGTGCGTCCCGGAGCCTCCGGGGGGACTGACGTTGTCGTGACGTTTATACCCGAAACGTTTCTCTCATCCATGCAAGGAGATAACCATGAGTAATCAGGATCCGGCAACTATCCTGCTGATCGACGACCATCCGATGCTGCGTACCGGTGTGAAGCAGTTAATTAGCATGGCCCACGACATCACCGTGGTCGGCGAGGCGAGCAACGGAGAGCAAGGCATTGAACTGGCGGAGTCGCTGGACCCGGATCTGATCCTGCTCGATCTCAATATGCCGGGCATGAACGGGCTGGAAACTCTCGATAAGCTGCGGGAGAAGACACTTTCCGGGCGCATCGTGGTGTTCAGCGTCTCTAATCATGAAGAGGATGTGGTCACCGCCCTGAAGCGCGGAGCCGACGGCTATCTGCTGAAAGATATGGAGCCGGAAGATTTGCTGAAAGCATTACAGCAGGCGGCGGCAGGCGAAATGGTGCTGAGCGAGGCGCTGACCCCGGTGCTGGCGGCGAGCCTGCGCGCTAACCGCGCGACTACCGATCGCGATATCTCCCAGTTAACGCCGCGCGAGCGCGACATCCTGAAGCTTATCGCCCAGGGGCTGCCAAACAAGATGATTGCCCGCCGCCTGGATATCACCGAGAGCACGGTGAAAGTGCACGTCAAACATATGCTGAAAAAGATGAAGCTAAAATCCCGCGTCGAAGCGGCGGTCTGGGTACACCAGGAGCGGGTTTTCTGATCACGGCGCGGCTGGCATCGACCAGTCCGTACCGCCTTCCGTTGCCGGTGGGATCACCGGCTCGGTCAGTTTCAGCACAATGGTGTTGGACTCTACTTTCTGCCCCTTCTCATCCTCCACCAGCACTGACAGCGTCCAGCTGTTGCTTGCCCCTTCGCTGCTGTCCCAGCGCGGCATAATCAACGTCCAGCCATCACCGCTGCGCGCATTCACCGGCGGCGTCAGGCTCAGCGCCTGTGTATCGCCCTGCCAGGTCAGGCTGCGAATACCGTGCGTGCTGTGAATTTGCAGCTTAAGCGCCACCGTTTCCCCCGGCTGAAGATCCCAGGGCGGCGTCGCCAGGAAGACGGAAAGCGTTTTGCGCTGGCGATACTCAAACACCGGCAGATTGTTGCGCGTCGGGCTATCGTAGCGGCTGCCGCGCAGCGAGCGGCTGACGGCGACTTCAGAGGGCGAGAGTTGTTTATGCAGCGGCACGCCAAAGCGGTAGTTGAGTTTTAGCCCCAGATCGTTCTGGCTTACCCCGCTCTCCCCCTGGCGATGCTCGGCGGTAATGGTCACCAGCGGCACCGGGGTGTAATTAACCCCCAGTTTTACGGCGACCGGGTTGTGATAGCCGGTGCCGCTATCAAACAGATCGACACTGTCGCCAAAGTACTGCTCAACGCTGACGCTGGTATTGACGTACTGGTAGAACGGCAACCGCGCCTGTGCGGTGACATCATAGCCGCGCGCCATGCGCTGCTGCTGCGTCGCCGTGTCATAGCGCCAGTGGCTCACCGGCTGGTAGTAGTTGGCCGAAAGACGCAGGTATTCACCCCACGCCTCCGCGCCAAACCCGGCGCGCCCGGTATTCTCTTCCAGCTGCGTGTCGTAAAAGGTGTTGTAACCGAGCAGCCAGTCACCTGCCACCCAGCGCTGCCCGAGGCCCACATTGCCAATAAGCCCGCTATCCTGCTGCGTGAGGCCCAACTGGCTCCAGCTCAGGTAACGGTTATTGTCCTGCAACGGTACAAACCAGTTGCCGTGACTGCCGTTAAACTGCCCTTCGTTATCCACTTTCATATCGACGGTGGCGTTGCCCCACGGCGAAAGCCAGGACTCCACTTGCTGATTGACCTCGCCGCTCACCACATCGCGCAGTTTTCCAAAGGCGAACTGGCGCGCCTGTTGACCAGCGCTGAGATCGCTGTCAGTCATGCTCGCTTCACCAAACGCTTTCGCCACCTCGGCAAAGTGTTTCTCCTGCGCATCCGTCTCCGGTGCCATGCTGAGATCCGGCAGGCCGTCACCATTGTTATCAAACGGGTTTTCCGCCTGCTGCACATATTTGCTCTGCAGCGCATGGGCATCGCCTCCCGCCACTAAAAAGGCAAGAAGGGAGAGAAGTGGAGAGGTAAAGGAGCAGCGTATCACGACGTTAATGGGGTTCCTGGGCCAGTTTTGTGAAGTAAGTCACTTAGTCTAGCGGTTTTGGCGGGCGATTACAGCCGCTGGCGATATATCAGGAAAATCCCTAATCGACGCGCCTCGCTACGGCTACAGTTAATGCATCCTTGTAACGAGAGACGCGTCATGAAAACAAAAATAACTCTGCTGTGCGGCTGGATGCTGCTCTGCGGGGCGCAGGCCAGCGCCACTCCCCTTTTCGCACTGCAATCCCCGGCCTTTGCCGATAACGCAATGATGGAGAAAAAATTCGCCGGTAACGCCAGCAATAACCCCAACTGCACAGGCGAAAACCTCTCGCCAGCGCTGGTATGGAATAACGCGCCGACCAACACGCAGAGTTTTGCGCTGATCGTGCACGACCCGGAGGGCGCACGCGGGCTGGGCGTGACGCATCTGGTGGCCTATAACATTGCGCCCTCCAGCGCCGGCTTTGCGCAAAACGATCTGCGCGACGGCAAAGGTTTTACCGGCGGGAAAAACACGCCCGGCAATTTCCGCTGGCATGGCCCCTGCCCACCGCCGGGCAGCGGCGCGCATCACTACACCTTCACTCTTATTGCCACCTCGCTGCCACCGACCTTAGAGGAGGGGCTGACCCGCGAGGAGCTATTCAGCAAGCTTAAAGGCAACACGCTTGCCGCCGCCGGGCTCATTGGCCGCTTCGGGCAATGATTTTACCTTTGCGCCGTCCGCGCGGCGCAGTAGCATAGCCCTTTTCGCTACGGTTAATCGAAGGAGTGACAATGCAAAACGTTGTGATCATCGCCAATGGTGCGGCCTACGGAAGTGAATCGCTGTTTAACAGCCTGCGGCTGGCAATCGCGCTGCGCGAGCAGGAGGAGCCTGTCGAGCTGAAGCTATTTTTAATGTCCGATGCGGTGACCGCCGGGCTGCGCGGTCAGAAGCCTGCCGAGGGCTACAACATTCAGCAGATGCTGGAGATCCTTACCGCCCAGGGCGTGCCGGTGAAACTGTGCAAGACCTGCGCCGACGGCCGCGGCGTCAGCGCCCTGCCGCTGGTTGAGGGCGTGGAGATCGGTACCCTTGTCGAGCTGGCGCAGTGGACACTGGCGGCGGACAAAGTATTAACTTTCTAATGGAAAGGCGAGTTTAATACAATCTTCTTATGGATGGCGTCGAGTCATCAAGTTTACCTGCTGTGTTGCCGATAGCCACTTAAGACAAACACAGCAGGTACAATAAAAATGTTCAGATCCATTAAAGCCCGGATTATGGCGGCGACGGCAGGTTGTCTTACTGTCGCCTTGCTGCTTAACACCATCATCAACTACCAGGTTACGCGCCAGCACAACCAGCAAACCCAGCAGGATATTCTCTCCAGCACCCGCGACAGCCATGGCATTGCCATTGCCGACTGGGTCGCCAGCAAAACAGCGATGATCGCCTCCCTGCAAAGCGTGGCGTTAACGGACGATCCGGTGCCGGTATTTGCCCAAATCGCGCGCGCCGGGGGTTTCATCAACGTCTATGTTGGCTACGCCAGCAAAACCGCGAAGTTCTCCGATCCCGGCGGTGTCCCGGCGGATTACGATCCGACCATTCGACCGTGGTATCAGCAGGCAGTGAAAGCCGATGCCCCGGTGGTTACCGCCCCCTATGTTGATGCCAGCACCGGTCAACTGGTGGTGACCTTTGCCGTGCCGGTAAAAGAGAACGGCACGCTGAAGGGCGTGGTCGCCGGGGATGTCTCGATGACCAGCGTGGTGGCTAACGTACGCGGCATCAGCCCGACGCCACACAGCAGCGGTATGCTGCTTGCCAGCGATGGCTCAGTGATTGCCGCCGCCGATGAAAAGCTGACGATGAAACCTTTCTCTGATGCTATTCACGGCGTCTCCTTTGCCGATCTAAGTAGCGGAAAAACCGTCACTGGCGAGTATGCCGGTGATGAGAAGTCGCTGTTAGCCAGCCGGGTGAAAGGGACCGACTGGCTGCTGGTGGTCGCCCTCGATGGGGATGACGCCACCGCCGGTCTGCGCGCGCAGTTGAAAGCCTCCGCCGTGTCGCTGATTGTGCTGGTGATTATTGCCGGGGCATTGATGCAGTGGATGGTCGCAGCGCTGCTTAAGCGCCTGGTGGTGATCCGCGATGCGATGAACGCCATCAGCAGCGGCACCAACGACCTCTCCCAGCGCCTGCCGGAGAGTGGTAACGATGAAGTGGCGCAGATCGCCCACGCCTTTAACGCCTTCAGCGACAAGCTGGCGGTGGTGATGGTGAAACTGCGCGACTCCACCCACTCGGTGCAGCTGGCGGCGCAGGAGATTGCCGCCGGGAACCAGGATCTCTCCGGGCGCACAGAGCAGGCGGCCTCCAGCCTGCGAGAAACCGCCAGCGCCGTAGAGCAGATCACGGCATCGGTCGCGCAATCCACCGATGCCGCAGCACAAGCGAATACCCAGGCGCATGTCGCATCAGAAGCCGCTTCACGCGGCGGCCAGGTGGTGACGCAGGCGATCAACACCATGCAGTCGATTGAAGTTGCCTCAGCGAAGATTGGCGATATCACCAGCGTTATTGATGCCATCGCTTTCCAGACCAATATCCTCGCGCTTAACGCCTCGGTGGAAGCGGCGCGCGCCGGTGAACAGGGTCGCGGCTTTGCAGTAGTGGCAGGCGAAGTGCGCAATCTCGCCAGCCGCAGCGCGCAGGCGGCGAAGGAGATTAAAACGCTGATTGACTCCACCACCGACAGCGTTGCCACCGGCTCGCGCTATGTGCGGCTGGCGGGCGACAGCATGACCGATATTGTCACCAGCATCGACAGCGTATCGGTGATCATGCGCGAGATCACCGTCGCCACCAGCGAGCAGATGAAAGGTATTCAGGAGATCAATCATGCGGTGATTAATCTGGATCGCATGGTGCAGCAGAACGCCGAGCTGGTCGTCGAATCAACCGCCGCTGCCGGGGCGCTGCGCACCCAGGCGGGTGAACTTGCCGACACTGCCGGACATTTCCGCATTTAATCTTTTACCGGCGCGTGAAGACCACGGTTTTTCGCGCCGGATCTCCCCCCTCGCCGCAGATTGTTATTTTTGTTTAATCCTTACGTCATTTGTTGATCAAAATCAGCATCTGGCTAACGGTCGTTTGGTGTGATGCACGGAGTGTTTTGTGAACAACATCACGCAGGGATGGCGTTATTCAAATGACGGGGTTAAAAAAATGGCGGTAGTAAAAGCAAGTTTAAAACTGTTTGGCGGGGATACGGTGGTGGTTCGCTGTTCTGAAAATTGCCATATCCATCTGATGTGTGAGAAGAGCCGCAGGCCGAATGCGCAGGCGGATATTCTGAGTGTCCAGAACCGTGCCAGCGCTTATCTTTCGGTGCCTTACAGCGGCATCTGGAGCGTGCTGATCGATAGCCACAGCCAGTCGCTGGAGCACTCGATCAGCTACGTTGCGGCGTAAACACCATTCTTAGCAGGCAAAACCAGGCACCATTTCCGGGCCTGGTTTGTCCCCCTCCAGCAGCATACGCACTCTTCCCACCAGTTCATTCAGGCAGTCATCGTGCATGCCGAGCTTAATCAGCTCCTGTTCAAGGGAGAAGAGATACTGGGCATTGGTGCCAAGCGGGCCGCTGGCGGCGGCAATTAATGGCGCGATGGTTTGCGCGCGGGTATCTGACTCATAGAGCGGGTGGCGCGGATCCATAATAAATACCAGCGCATTGACCTCGCGACCATCGTCAAGCGTAAGCCTGCACCAGCTCGGCAGATAGCAACCGGTAATCATCTCCCGTTTCCACAGCAGCGCGAGATCGTCTTGCAGGCTCTCTTCTGACAGTCGGTAAGCCACGCCGGTGGTGCGCCCGCCCTCTTTCAGTGCAAGCATACGCCCTGGCTGGCACGCAGTACCGCGTCCGGCAGTGAGGCGCAAACAGAAGGCGCGATGCCAGCCGACCAGCGTTCCCGGGCAGGATTCATCGAACTCCATTGCCGGGTTCCACATCAGCGAGCCGTAGCCAAAAATCCACACCGGGCCATCATCCGGCCGACAGGCCAGCGTCGCCGCCAGCGAGGACGCCCGCTGCTCGGCCGACCACAACAACGACTCTTCTATGTCGCCAAACGCCGTTTTGCAATCGGCCGTTCGCAAGAAATCACGCGTTAACATCTTCTACCTCCGCCACTGCCTGCGTCCTTGCGACTGCTTTACTGCTGCCTTCCCGACATACGCCGTCGTTTCACCGCAGCGCCATATGACGATATGCAATTCACGCGCCGCATGCAACAGCATCAATCCATCGAATAAAGCTATAAATGGCGAAGGTAGCGCTGCTACGCGCTATTTTTTCTTATGCCACTTGTCGTCATCCCCCTTCTCATACTCATTTTTGACCGCCGCCCAGGCGACGCGGTGCGCCGTCTCTTCCCGGCTGGCATCGCCGCGTCGGTCATCTTTATCTTTGTATTGATCCCAGGCGCTGTTAAACGCCTCTTTATAGATCTCCTGCGCGTGGGCAGGAAGCACATGTTGCACGCTGTCTGGCAGCTCAGATTTTGCTTTATAGGGCACTTTTCTGCTCCTTCTTGGGCTAAAAGGTTAAGTCTGGTCGACAACCCGCCCCCGCGCCAGGTATGAAGGATAAATGACTTTTTAACTTAACTATCGTTATGTTTATATTTCATTATTTTAAGAAAACACGTGCTTTTGATGACTTAAAGCATAAAAAAATTTACCACCGTAAAAACAGGTAAAAATGACCGCGTAAATGCGACTTTTTTGCTATTTTAATCACCTTTCGTTCTTTATCTATACTTCAACAACACTGCCCTCTGAGGAGAATCATAATGACAACAACCCACGAGGCGGTTAAAACCCGCCACAAGGAGACCACGCTCATTTTCCCGGTGCTGGCGCTGGCCGTGCTGCTCTTCTGGGGAAGCTCGCAGTCGCTGCCGGCGATAGTCGGAATCAATGTGCTGGCGCTGGTCGGGATTTTAGCCAGCGCCTTTAGCGTGGTGCGCCACGCTGACGTTCTTGCCCACCGTCTGGGCGAACCTTTCGGCTCGTTAATTCTGAGCCTCTCCGTTGTTATCCTCGAAGTAAGCCTGATCTCCGCGCTGATGGCGACCGGCGATGCCGCGCCGACGCTGATGCGCGATACGCTCTACTCCATCATTATGATTGTCACCGGCGGGCTGGTAGGTTTCTCACTGCTGCTGGGCGGGCGTAAATTTGCCACGCAGTACGTCAATCTGTTTGGCATCAAGCAGTATCTGATCGCCCTCTTTCCGCTGGCGATTATCGTGCTGGTCTTCCCGATGGCGCTGCCGGAAGCGAATTTCACCACAGGCCAGGCGTTGCTGGTGGCGCTCATCTCGGCGGCGATGTATGGCGTGTTTCTGCTGATCCAGACCAAAACCCATCAGAGCCTGTTTGTCTATGAGCATGAAGATGACGGCGACGATCCGCACCACGGTAAGCCGTCGGCGCACGGCAATTTCTGGCACACCGCGTGGCTGATTGTGCATCTGATTGCGGTGATTGCGGTGACCAAGATGAACGCGCAGCCGCTGGAAGCGCTGCTGACGGAAGTGAACGCCCCGGTGGCCTTTACCGGCTTCCTCGTCGCACTGCTGATCCTCTCACCGGAAGGGCTGGGGGCGTTAAAAGCGGTGCTGAACAATCAGGTGCAGCGCGCGATGAATCTCTTCTTCGGCTCGGTGCTGGCAACCATCTCGCTGACCGTACCGGTGGTCACGCTGATTGCCTGGTTCACCGGCAACGATCTGGTGTTCGGCCTCGATGCGCCTGAGATGATTGTGATGGTGGCATCACTCATGCTGTGCCAGATCTCCTTCTCGACCGGGCGCACCAATGTGCTCAACGGCGCGGCGCATTTGGCGCTGTTTGCCGCCTACCTGATGACCATCTTCGCCTGAGTTATTCGGATACAAAAAACCCCGCTTTCGCGGGGTTTTTCTTTTACGCTTCGGTGTTGAGCTCGTCGAAGTTCTTCACCAGATCGTCAATCGCTTTGATCTGCTGCAGGAACGGCTCCAGCTTCGCCAGCGGCAGCGCCGACGGGCCGTCGCACTTGGCGTTATCCGGGTCCGGGTGCGCTTCAATAAACAGACCGGCAAGACCGGTTGCCATGCCCGCGCGGGCCAGCTCGGCGACCTGACCACGACGGCCGCCGGACGCGGCGCCAAACGGGTCGCGGCACTGCAGCGCGTGGGTGACGTCAAAGATCACCGGCGAATTGTTGGAGACTTTTTTCATCACGCTGAAGCCGAGCATGTCGACTACCAGGTTGTCGTAACCGAAGTTCGCGCCGCGATCGCAGAGGATAACTTTGTCGTTACCGCCCTCGATAAATTTGTCGACGATATTGCCCATCTGACCCGGGCTTACGAACTGCGGTTTTTTGACGTTTATCACCGCGCCGGTTTTCGCCATCGCTTCCACCAGATCGGTCTGGCGGGCAAGGAAGGCCGGAAGCTGGATCACATCCACCACTTCGGAGACCGGCTGCGCCTGGCTCGCTTCGTGCACGTCGGTGATCAGTTTGACGCCGAAGGTCTGCTTCAGCTCCTGGAAAATTTTCATCCCCTCTTCCAGACCCGGCCCGCGGTAGGACTTGATGGAAGAGCGGTTGGCTTTATCGAAAGAGGCTTTGAACACGTACGGGATGCCCAGCTTCTGGGTCACGGTGACGTAGTGCTCACAAATGCGCATGGCTAAATCGCGGGATTCCAGCACGTTCATGCCGCCGAACAGCACGAACGGCAGGTCGTTCGCCACGTTGATGTCGCCAATGCTGACCACTTTTTGTTTCATAAAATCGCCTTATCGAGTGTGAATGCTTAATGCAGGGTAATCTGTTTATGGGAAATCGTGTTGATCTGCGCGCGGATCATTTCGCTGATTGGATCTTCCGGGCACTGCTCGACAAAATAGCTTAAGTCATGCAGCGCCACATGGTCGCAGTCCAGCTGCGCATAAATCAGCCCGCGATCACGGATCTCATACGGATCTTCCGGATTGAACTGCAGTAACGCTTCGCTGGCGCGCAGGGCCAGCTCCATCTGCTGCTCTTCCATCAACGCCGACTTCAGGGTATCCAGCAGTTTGCGGATCACTTCAGCGTTGTCTGCCTCATCAAGGTCTTCGTTAAACAGCTCGGCCACCGGGCTGATATTGCCCTTCAGCCAAACTTCGAGCGTATGTTCGTCCAGCGTGTCGCCATTAAACGGGTTAATCAGCCACATTTCGCCATCCAGCCACTCACCGCGCAGAATCAGCTGCGTCGGGAAGATAACCGGGGTCAGCGGAATATTGAGCCGCCCGGCGACCCACAGCAGGATCGCCCCCAGCGACACGGCGCTGCCCTGGCGGTTCTGCAACACTTTATCCAGCCACAGCGCATCGGAGAGACGGTAGACGCCGCGGGTATCTTTGAAGCCCCATTCGCCGTAGAACAGCGCGAGAAGCTCCTCCAGTTGATGCTCCTGAGGCTTTGCCTGACTGATCTCTTCACGGGCAAGCGCGAGCAGATGCTCCAGTTCGTCTTGTACATATTGTGAAGGAAAATCATCGCGTATCAGCTCGGAAACAAGGATCATCCCGTCGCATAATGGCGCTTTGTTAAATTCGAAATCAGCTAACGACCTCATGTCTTACCCCAGTATCGGTACTTTTGTGGCGGCGAGTTTAATGATGATGTACAGCACCACCAGCCCCAGCATAAAGGCGATAAAACCTGCCTGCTGGCCGCGCGGACGATGTCGCCCGAGCGCAATAAAACCCAAAACGATGTAGATGATAACGCCAAACAGCTTTTCAGTCAGCCATGCGCCTTTAACAGTAAAAGGCAAATAGCCGGTCAGGGCTATCAACCCCACGCCGCTGAGCAGCAAAACGCTATCGACAATATGCGGTAACACCCGCACCCAGCGCGCCTGAAAGCGGGGATTGTTGCTCCAGCGCCACCAGTAACGCAGGGTGAACAGGCTAATGGTCAGCGCCACCGACGTCAAATGTAACGTAATCAGGATGTTAAAGAGGCACATTCCCTGTTGCTCCCGTTACGGCCGCCGTCCCAGCGTCAGGCGTTCGTTATCACCATAATCCCGGCAGGTTTCCACCTGCTGCCAGCCGTAGCGGGCAAAAATCTCGCGCACCGCCGCCCCCTGCTGCCAGCCATGCTCCAGCAACAGCCAGCCCTGCGGCAGTAAGTAGCGCGGAGCGTCTTTAATCAATGAATGCAGATCCGCAAGGCCATTATCCGCCGCCACCAGCGCGCTGAGCGGTTCAAAGCGCACATCGCCCTGCGCCAGATGGGGATCCTGCGCATCAATATAGGGCGGGTTGCTGACGATAAGCGAAAAGGTTTGGCCTTCAAGGGCGCTAAACCAGCGACTCTGCACAATCTCAATGTTGCGGATGCCGAGGTGCTCGGCGTTACGCTGCGCCAGCGCGACGGCTTCCGGAATGAGATCGACGGCGGTGACCTGGCAATCTGGCCGCTCGCTGGCCAGTGCCAGCGCAATCGCGCCGGTGCCGGTACCCAAATCAAGAATACGGCACGGCGCAGCGGGAAGCCGGGCGAGCGCCTGCTCGACCAGACATTCGGTATCGGGACGCGGGATAAGCGTTGCTGGCGAGACGAACAGCGGCAGCGACCAGAATTCACGCTCGCCAATCAGGTGTGCAACCGGCTCGCCGCGCACGCGGCGGGCCAGTAACGCGGCAAGCTGCTCCTGCTGCTCGTCGGTAAGAGGCGTTTCACCGAAGGCGAGAATATAAGTGCGCGCCTTGCCGGTAACAAAGCCGAGCAGGATCTCAGCATCGCGCCGCGGGCTTTCACTCGCCTGCAGCTGGCTGACTGCTTCGCGCAACCACTGTTGATACTCCATCAATCCTGCTCGGAGAGCGCCGCCAGCTGGTCGGCCTGGTACTCCTGCACGATCGGCTCGATCAGCGCATCAAGCTTGCCTTCCATCACTTCATCCAGACGGTAGAGCGTCAGGTTGATGCGGTGATCGGTTACGCGACCCTGCGGGAAGTTGTAGGTGCGGTTGCGGTCGCTGCGATCGCCGCTGCCGAGCAGGTTACGGCGCGTGGAGGCCTCCGTCTGCTGGCGTTTCGCCACTTCAGCCGCGCGAATGCGCGCGCCCAGCACCGAGAGCGCTTTGGCTTTGTTTTTATGCTGCGAACGCTCATCCTGGCACTCGACCACAATGCCGGTCGGCAAGTGGGTAATACGGATCGCCGAATCGGTGGTGTTAACGTGCTGGCCGCCCGCGCCGGAGGAGCGGAAGGTGTCGATACGCAGATCCGCCGGGTTAATATCCGGCAACTCCGCTTCCGGCAGCTCCGGCATCACCGCAACGGTACAAGCTGAGGTGTGAATACGCCCCTGCGATTCGGTGGCCGGGACGCGCTGCACGCGGTGCCCGCCCGATTCAAACTTCAGACGGCCATAGACGCCGTCGCCGCTGATTTTGGCAATCACCTCTTTATAGCCGCCATGTTCGCCTTCGTTGGCGCTCATGATCTCGACGCGCCAGCGGCGGGCCTCGGCATAACGGCTATACATGCGGAACAGATCGCCGGCAAACAGCGCGGCTTCATCCCCGCCGGTCCCGGCGCGGACTTCGACAAACGCGTTGCGCTCATCATCGGGATCTTGCGGCAGCAGCAGCACCTGTAAATGCTGCTCAAGCTGCTCGCTTTTCTCTTTCGCGTCGCGTAACTCCTCCTGCGCCATTTCGCGCATTTCGGGGTCGTCGAGCATCATCTGCGCGGTCTCGATATCGTCCTGCGTCTGTCGCCAGTCGGTAAAACAGCGGGAAACGTCGCTCAGCTGCGCATATTCGCGCGACAGGGCGCGAAAGCGATCCTGATCGGCGATGGTTTGCGCGTCGCCCAGCAGCGCCTGAACTTCTTCATGGCGTTCATGCAGGGCTTCCAGTTTGGCAACGATAGAAGGCTTCATAGGCGTAAAGGCACCTTTTAGTAATTATCAGGAGTGTGGTGTGCTAATCCAGCCCGAGGCTGTTGCGCAGAATATGCAGGCGATCGTCATCCCCGTCACGGGCGGCCTGCTGAAGAGATTTGGTTGGGGCGTGGATCAAACGGTTGGTCAGCTTCCACGCCAGGTCCTGCATAATGGTCTGCGGATCGCCGCCCTGCTCCAGCGCGGCGAGCGCTTTTGCCGTCAACTCATCGCGAACCTGTTCTGACTGGCTGCGATAGTCGCGAATCGTCTCGCTGGCGCTTTGCGCGCGCAGCCAGGCCATAAACTCGCTGGTTTCCTGGGCGACGATAGTTTCTGCCTGCACCGCCGCGGCTTTGCGCTGCGCCAGGTTGTGCTGAATGATGCTTTGCAGATCGTCAACGCTGTACAGATAGGCGTTGGCAATTTCACCCACTTCCGGCTCGACGTCGCGCGGAACGGCGATATCCACCAGCAGCATTGGCTTATTGCGACGCGCCTTCATTGCCCGCTCGACCATCCCTTTGCCAATAATCGGCAGCGGGCTGGCGGTCGAACTGATGACGATATCGGCATCTTTCAGGCGCTCATCAATCTCGCTCAGGCCGATCACTTCCGCCCCGACCTCATTCGCCAGCAGCTCCGCACGCTCGCGGGTGCGGTTGGCGATGATCATATTCTGGACTTTGTGCTCGCGCAGATGGCGCGCCACCAGTTCAATGGTCTCGCCCGCGCCGACCAGCAGCACGGTAACCGTCGAAAGAGATTCAAAGATCTGCCGCGCGAGGGTACAGGCAGCAAAAGCGACCGACACGGCGCTGGCGCCGATGTCGGTTTCCGTGCGTACGCGCTTGGCGACAGAGAAGGATTTCTGGAACATGCGTTCCAGCTCGCTGGCATTTCCGTGTCCGCGATGGGAGTCGGCATAGGCTTTTTTCACCTGGCCGAGGATCTGCGGCTCGCCGAGCACCAGCGAATCAAGCCCGCTCGCCACGCGCATTAAATGGCTGACGGCGTCGTTATCTTCGTGCCAGTAGAGGCTCTGACGAACCTCATCTTCACGTAAATGGTGATAGTCGCAGAGCCAGCGCACCAGCGCTTCCTGTAAGTTCTCCCGCTCTTCGACGCTCAGATAGAGCTCGGTGCGGTTACAGGTTGAGAGCACCACGCCCCCCTGCACCATCGGCTGCGCCAACAGGCTTTCCAGCGCCTGGTCAAGCGTTTCCGGCGAAAACGCAATACGTTCTCGCAACGCAACAGGTGCTGTTTTGTGGTTGATGCCGAGTGCTAAAAGGGTCATGGGCGCGGGAATAGTACCAACGTTGATAAGGTTAGACTGCACGCATCATACAGGATGAGCCCAGTCAATAAAAGGGAGACTATCCTTTCGGAGTAATTGGTCTTTTTATGATTTAAGACAACGTGAACGTAGACGCTCTTTCTGTGCGGCGCTAGCATTAAGCTTCTGTCTGTAAACTGTTACAAGGATTTGTCATCGTTATGATTCTGTCGGATTTCCGCCTCATTCGCCTGCTACCGCTGGCAAGCCTCGTGCTCACCGCCTGTACCCTGACCGCGCCGAAAGGGCCAGGAAAAAGCCCCGATGCGCCGCAGTGGCGTCAGCATCAGCAGCAGGTGCGCGATTTACACCAGTATCAGACGCGCGGCGCGTTTGCTTATCTCTCGGATGAGCAAAAAGTCTATGCCCGCTTCTTCTGGCAGCAAACCGGCCAGGATCGCTACCGCTTACTGCTCACCAACCCGCTGGGCAGCACCGAGCTTGAACTGAAGGCGCAGCCGGGCAACGTCGAGCTGGTGGATAATAAAGGTAAGCACTACACCGCCGACGACGCGGAAGAGATGATTGGCAAGCTGACCGGCATGCCGATTCCGCTTAACAGCCTGCGCCAGTGGATCCTCGGCCTGCCGGGCGACGCCACCGATTACAAACTCGACGACCAGTATCGCCTGAGCCAGGTTAACTACAGCCAGGACGGCAAGAGCTGGAAAGTGGTGTATGGCGGCTATGACAGCAAAACCCAGCCGGCCCTGCCTTCCAATATGGAGCTGAGCGACGGCAAGCAGCGCATCAAGTTAAAGATGGATAACTGGATCGTTAAATGATGACCTGGCCTGCTCCGGCAAAACTTAACCTCTTTTTATACATCACCGGCCAGCGTGAGGATGGTTACCACACGCTGCAAACGCTGTTTCAGTTTCTCGACTATGGCGACACGTTGACCATCGAGCCGCGCCGGGACGGCAAAATCTGCCTGCTGACGCCGGTCGAGGGCGTGCCGGATGAGGAGAATCTGATCGTGCGCGCGGCGCGTTTGCTAATGAAGCGCGCCGCCGCGACCGAACGGCTGGCCGCAGGCTGCGGCGCGGATATCGCCATTGAAAAGCATCTGCCGATGGGCGGCGGGCTTGGCGGCGGCTCGTCGAATGCGGCGACGGTGCTGGTGGCGCTTAACCATCTCTGGCAGTGCGGGCTGAGCGTCGATGAACTGGCGCAACTGGGTTTAACGCTTGGTGCCGATGTACCGGTGTTTGTGCGCGGCCATGCGGCGTTTGCCGAAGGGGTCGGTGAGCTGCTTACGCCGGTCGATCCGCCGGAAAAATGGTACCTGGTAGCCCACCCGGGCGTCAGCATCCCGACGCCGCTTATCTTTGGCGATCCCGAGCTCCCGCGCAATACGCCCGTCAGGTCAATCAATACGTTACTGAATTGTGAATTCGGCAACGATTGCGAGGTTATCGCAAGAAAACGTTTTCGTGAGGTTGATGCGGCGCTTTCCTGGCTGTTAGAATACGCGCCGTCGCGCCTGACTGGCACAGGAGCCTGTGTCTTTGCCGAATTTGACACCGAATCCTCCGCTCGTCAGGTGCTTGAGCAAGCCCCGGAATGGCTGAACGGTTTTGTCGCGCGAGGCGTTAACCTCTCGCCGCTAGCACAAACCATCGCCGGGCAAGCTGAGTCACGGTGACAACGTCACTTGTTCCAGACGTTGCATCGCGCTCTTTAATACACCGCATGGATAGTTTTTCGCCCTGACCGCACATTTTGGCGTATCCTATCCACCACTGGACGCATGCCTGAGGTTCTTCTCGTGCCTGATATGAAGCTTTTTGCTGGTAACGCCACCCCGGAACTAGCACAACGTATTGCCAACCGCCTGTACACTTCTCTCGGCGACGCCGCCGTAGGTCGCTTTAGCGACGGCGAAGTCAGCGTACAAATCAATGAAAACGTACGCGGTGGTGATATTTTCATCATCCAGTCCACTTGTGCTCCTACTAACGACAACCTGATGGAATTGGTTGTGATGGTCGATGCCCTGCGCCGTGCTTCCGCAGGCCGTATCACCGCCGTTATCCCCTACTTTGGTTACGCCCGTCAGGATCGCCGCGTCCGCTCCGCTCGCGTACCGATTACCGCAAAAGTGGTTGCCGATTTCCTCTCAAGCGTTGGCGTTGACCGCGTCCTCACCGTAGACCTGCATGCTGAACAGATTCAGGGCTTCTTTGATGTACCGGTTGATAACGTGTTCGGCAGCCCGATTCTGCTCGAAGATATGCTGCAGCTGAACCTCGACAACCCGATTGTGGTTTCGCCGGATATCGGCGGTGTGGTTCGCGCACGTGCGATTGCCAAACTGCTGAACGATACCGACATGGCGATCATCGATAAGCGCCGCCCGCGCGCCAACGTCTCGCAGGTGATGCACATCATCGGTGACGTGGCGAACCGCGACTGCGTGCTGGTTGACGATATGATCGACACCGGCGGTACGCTGTGCAAAGCAGCAGAAGCCCTGAAAGAGCGCGGCGCGAAACGCGTCTTCGCTTACGCCACTCACCCGATTTTCTCCGGTAATGCGGTGAATAACCTGCGCAACTCCGTGATTGACGAAGTGGTTGTCTGCGACACCATTCCGCTGAGCGAAGAGATCAAAGCGCTGCCGAACGTACGTACGCTGACGCTCTCTGGCATGCTGGCCGAAGCTATCCGTCGTATCAGCAATGAAGAATCGATCTCTGCGATGTTCGAACATTAATCGATAATGCATATCAAACCCGCTCCGGCGGGTTTTTTTAACCCTCTTTTTTATTTGTATGATTTATTAATTAGTTAGACTACGCTTCGCAAAAGAGTGACTCCTGTGAAAACGTTACTTTCTCCCCACATCATGCCTTTCCGCGCGCTGATTGATGCCTGCTGGAAAGAAAAATATACCGCCGCCCGCTTTACCCGCGACCTGATCGCCGGGATCACGGTAGGCATTATCGCCATTCCGCTGGCGATGGCGCTGGCGATTGGCAGCGGTGTCGCGCCGCAATACGGTTTATACACCGCCGCCGTCGCGGGCATTGTGATTGCCCTGAGCGGCGGGTCGCGCTACAGCGTCTCCGGCCCGACAGCAGCGTTTGTGGTGATCCTCTACCCGGTTTCGCAACAGTTTGGCCTCGGCGGCCTGCTGGTGGCGACGCTGATGTCCGGGGTCTTCCTGATCCTTTTTGGTCTGGCGCGTTTTGG
Organism: Kosakonia sp. CCTCC M2018092; assembly: GCF_003864115.1. Lineage (NCBI taxonomy): Bacteria > Pseudomonadati > Pseudomonadota > Gammaproteobacteria > Enterobacterales > Enterobacteriaceae > Kosakonia > Kosakonia sp. CCTCC M2018092. The sequence continues at coordinate 2,186,529 of NZ_CP034225.1, read as the reverse complement.
TCGCCTGATTGAGTACATTCCGCTCTCCGTGACGCTTGGGTTTACCTCCGGGATCGGCATTACTATCGGCACCATGCAGATCAAAGATTTTCTCGGTCTGCAAATGGCCCATGTGCCGGAGCATTACCTGCAAAAAGTGGGCGCACTGGTAATGGCGCTGCCGACCATTAATCCGGGCGATGCCGCCATCGGCGTGGTGACGCTCGGCACGCTGATCCTCTGGCCGCGCCTGCGTTTGCGTGTGCCGGGGCATCTGCCTGCGCTGCTGGCCGGTTGTGCGGTGATGGGGGTGGTCAACCTGCTCGGCGGCCATGTCGCCACCATTGGTTCGCAGTTTCACTATCTGCTGGCTGATGGCAGCCAGGGCAACGGCATTCCGCAACTGCTGCCGCAGTTGGTGCTGCCGTGGGATCTGCCTGGCTCGACTTTTACCTTAAGCTGGGACTCCCTGCGGGCCCTGTTGCCCGCGGCATTTTCCATGGCGATGCTTGGCGCGATTGAGTCCCTGCTCTGCGCGGTGGTGCTCGACGGCATGACCGGCACCAAGCACAAAGCCAACAGTGAACTGATTGGTCAGGGGATGGGCAATATTGTCGCGCCCTTCTTTGGCGGCATTACGGCTACTGCGGCGATTGCCCGCTCGGCGGCAAACGTGCGCGCCGGTGCCACCTCACCCATTTCGGCGGTGATCCACTCCCTGCTGGTGATCATGGCGCTGCTGGTGCTGGCTCCCCTGCTCTCCTGGCTGCCGCTCTCGGCGATGGCCGCGCTGCTGCTGATGGTGGCGTGGAATATGAGCGAAGCGCATAAGGTGGTCGATCTGCTGCGCCGCGCGCCGGCCGATGACAATGTGGTGATGCTGATCTGCATGTCGCTGACGGTGCTGTTCGATATGGTGATTGCCATCAGCGTCGGCATTGTCCTCGCCTCGCTGCTGTTTATGCGCCGCATCGCGCGTATGACGCGTCTTGCGGCGGTGAATGTCAGCGTGCCGGAAGATGTGCTGGTGCTGAGAGTGATCGGCCCGCTTTTTTTTGCGGCGGCAGAGGGGCTGTTCAGCGATCTGGAGACGCGTATCGCCGGAAAACGCATCGTAGTGCTGAAGTGGGACGCGGTTCCGGTGCTCGACGCCGGTGGGCTTGATGCCTTCCGCCGTTTCGTCAGCCGCCTGCCGGAGGGCACAGAGCTTCGCGTCAGCAACCTGGAGTTTCAGCCGCTGCGCACCTTTGCCCGTGCCGGTATTCAACCGATCCCCGGCAGGCTGGCCTTCTTCCCGAACCGCGACGCGGCGTTAGCCGATCTCTGATCCCGGCGCGCCGTAACGGGCGCGCATCATTAACTCGATTGCCCGCTGGAGCCACTGCAACACCGCGGGCGTCATCCATGTCCCCTTCATCAGATGCGGCTCCTGCTGCATCGCCGTGCGAAACTTCTGCTGCGTCTGCGGATCGCGCCCGGCATAGGACTGAAATAGCTCCAGCCAGTTTGCCGCCAGCACCTGCGCCTCATCGCTTTGCGGATCAAGCGCGCGACGGCTGGCATCATGCAGTTTTGCCACCAGCGCAGGCCACTCCATCATGCGGTCGAAGTAGTGCGCGCGGGTGAAGGCCATCTCCTGCGGCGTTAAGTAGCGCTGCCAGATAGCCAGCTTGCTCTCGGCGAAACAGCGGGTGATGTACTCCGTCATCGCAGGCGTAATGCCGGTCTGTTCGCGCATCTGCGGTTCGGCGCTGTGCATCTCATTAAGCCGCGTTAGAAACTCCGGCTTGTTGGCCGTATCCTGCTCAAGACGCGTCATCCAGCGGGTCGCCAGATCCATCGCCTGCGCATCATCCGCTGCCACGTTATTGTCCATCAGTGTTTGCGCTTCGCTAACCAGCGTCGCCCAGACGCGGTCACGCGCTTCATCCCGGGCGGCAAACGGTAACTCGTCTAACTCTTGCGGCGTAAACCAACGATCGTACATTTTCATCAACTCCAGTGTCTGTAGCCATGACTCAAGGTCGGGCTCCGCGCCGCGGGCAAGACCATCCCGGAGATCGACAAGGCGATCGCGCAGGGTCACGATATCGCGCACCTGCCTGTCGAGCCGGGTAATCTGGTCATTTAACAGTTCAGCCAGCGGGCGCGTTTCCCGCGCCAGGTAGTCGCCAATTGCCGCCAGTTCCATCCCCGATTTTGCCAGCGCCTGAATCATCTGCAGGCGCTTCACATCAGCGAGGTTATAGAGCCGGTAACCGGCGGCGCTTCGGGCAGAAGGCAGCAGCAGGCCAATATGCTCATAATGATGAAGGGTGCGAACGCTAATGCCCGCGCGCCGCGCCAGCTCACCTACCTGAATTAACATAACTGCTCCTTTCGTGCTCCACAGACGCCACTTTCGTGCCTCACGTTACGTGAGGGTCAAGCAAAAAACCAAAAAAAACGGCTCCCGCAGGAGCCGTTATTGAAATCAGTATTGGTTAGCCGTGGTTTTGCCTGTCGCGACGGCAGCGTTTGTCATAGTGACGCACCCACCAGTATTTGTCGCACACCTCTTCATGACCGCTGACGCGCGCGCCAGCCAGCCAGAGCACCGCGCCAAGGAAGATACTGAGCACCGCGCCGTGGGCGAAAATTTGTGGCAGGTTAAGCTGCGGTAACTGGTTGAGAACCGAATAACCGACGCCGACAACCATCACAATTAACCCCAACCCCATGAGCGCATTGCCGAGTAACGACGCGTTTCTACGTTTCATGTGTCACCTCCGAACAGTGGGTTGGATGGGATATCCCCAATCCTTGTGTGCAAAGTATAGACAGCGCCCTTTTTAACGGTTGCGGGCAGGATCACAATTACACATATCCGCCTAACATAAATTTACACATAACCCCATGAACTAGTTGAAATTCGAATGATTGATCTGAGTAATTACTTTCCCTTAACGCATCATCAGATGTGAGAATTTTGTCATCGCGCGCCGCTCGACGTAAACTACGCGCCGGACATTGACCTGGTCAGGAAAAGAAAGTGACGATTAAACTGATTGTCGGGCTGGCAAACCCCGGCGCGGAGTATGCCGCGACACGCCATAATGCTGGCGCATGGTATGTGGATTTACTGGCGGAGCGCGCCCGCGCGCCGTTACGCGATGAGCCGAAATTCTTTGGTTTTACCTCGCGCATTCAGCTGGCGGGCGAAGATGTGCGCCTGCTGGTGCCCACGACATTTATGAACCTGAGCGGTAAAGCGGTCGCGGCGATGGCCACTTTTTACCGTATCAACCCCGACGAGATCCTCGTGGCGCACGATGAGCTCGATCTGCCGCCAGGGGTGGCAAAGTTTAAGCTCGGCGGCGGTCACGGCGGGCATAATGGCCTGAAAGATATCATCAGCAAACTGGGCAATAACCCCAATTTTCACCGCTTACGCATCGGAATTGGCCATCCGGGCGATAAAAACAAAGTTGTCGGTTTTGTGCTGGGTAAACCGCCGGTGTCAGAGCAGACGCTGATCGACGATGCGGTAGACGAAGCGGCGCGTTGTACCGAAGTGTGGCTGAAAGAGGGGCTGACCAAAGCTACCAATCGCCTGCACGCTTTTAAAGCGCAGTAAGCGCGCCCAGCGCCTTTTTTGCCGCGCATAACATTGGTTATGTGTATACTAGGCGCAGTTTTTCACTTTTCGACAATCCGTTTTTAATAACGGGTTGATTATCAAGAGATTAAGGTAATTACATCATGGGATTCAAATGCGGTATCGTTGGTCTGCCTAACGTAGGTAAATCCACCCTGTTCAACGCGCTCACCAAAGCGGGTATCGAAGCGGCGAACTTCCCCTTCTGTACCATTGAGCCGAACACCGGTGTCGTACCGATGCCCGATCCGCGTCTCGATAAGCTGGCGGAAATTGTTAAACCGCAGCGCGTTCTGCCGACCACCATGGAGTTCGTTGATATCGCCGGTCTGGTAAAAGGCGCCTCCAAAGGTGAAGGCCTCGGCAACCAGTTCCTGACCAACATCCGTGAAACCGAAGCCATCGGTCACGTGGTGCGCTGCTTCGAGAATGACAACATCATTCACGTCAACAACAAGGTCGATCCGGCTGACGATATTGACGTTATCAATACCGAGCTGGCGCTGGCTGACCTGGATACCTGCGAACGCGCAATCCACCGCGTGCAGAAGAAAGCCAAAGGCGGCGACAAAGATGCGAAAGCCGAGCTGTCTGCGCTGGAAAAATGTCTGCCGCAGCTGGAAAACGCCGGTATGCTGCGCTCGCTGGATCTCTCTGCTGAAGAGAAAGCGGCTATTCGCTACCTGAGCTTCCTGACCCTGAAACCGACCATGTACATTGCTAACGTCAATGAAGATGGCTTCGAGAACAACCCGTACCTCGACACCGTGCGCGATATCGCCGCGAAAGAGGGTTCCGTGGTGGTTGCCGTTTGCGCCGCCGTTGAGTCTGACATCGCCGAGCTGGACGATGCTGACCGTGAAGAGTTTATGGCTGAGCTGGGTCTGGAAGAGCCGGGCCTGAACCGCGTGATCCGTGCCGGTTATGAGCTGCTGAACCTGCAAACCTACTTCACCGCTGGCGTGAAAGAGGTACGCGCATGGACCATTCCTGTCGGCGCAACCGCTCCGCAGGCAGCCGGTAAAATCCACACCGACTTCGAGAAAGGCTTTATCCGCGCCCAGACCATCGCCTATGAAGATTTCATCGCTTATAAAGGCGAACAAGGCGCGAAAGAAGCCGGCAAGATGCGTTCAGAAGGCAAAGAGTACATCGTTAAAGATGGCGATGTGATGAACTTCCTGTTCAACGTCTAAATAAAATGTGGTGTCTTATGGGGATTTGCTGAATCTCATACGCATCACAAAAACGATAAAATCCACGCAACTGCGTGGATTTTTTTTAATCGGAAGCTCCCTATCAGAAAGATCATCCCCCGACATCGTCGTAGCCGTATTACCAGCTGCTGCCGTCAGCAAAATATTTAAGGCTCTGGTTTACTCTTGATTTTTACCAGAATACAGCCCCAAGTATCAATGTGGGACATGGTATTATTCCTGGATATTGCTTATAATAAATAATGATATTTACAATCTATAATTGAAAAACCATGGATAAAATAACCACATCTTTAACTCCAACAAATGAAATTAGAGCATATTATACGGATGATTTTATTCGAGTTTACCAGGCGTTTTCCGATGAAATAGCAGAAAGCGCTCTTGAGAACAAAACATTCGTATCTCCACCGTTCAGTATAAGCAGAATGACATGGATTAAGCCTTCTTTTTTATGGATGATGTACCGTTCAGGATGGGCAAAAAAAGACTCAAGACAAAAAAGAATTCTGGCAATAGATATAAGCCACACAGGATTCCGTGAAATACTTAAAAGCGGAGTACTTAGCAGTCATGGCGAGTCTCTTCATAATAGCTCAGACAGCTGGAGCACCGATATAAAAGAATCAGATGTAATAATACAATGGGATCCAGAAAGGGACTTATATCTAAATAGACTAAACTATCGCACCATACAAATAGGATTACGTAATCAAGCCGTTGAAGATTATTGCAAAAAATGGATTACCAACATTTCAGATGTAACCAGCCTTGTCGAAAAGATAAAAGGGAGCATAGATGCTGGGGACATACATTTAGCAATTTCCCTTCTCCCTCAAGAACGGCCTTATAAAATTTAAGCCGGAAACCGGCTTAAATAAAAATTCATTCTCTAATCTAAAATACCGTAAGATCTTCCAACCTGTACCGCTTTGTTCTTTATTTTAGGAATGGAATTTCTTGACAATGCTTTTAATTTCTCAGAGGCGTATTTGAACCTATTTTCGCTAAAGCGTATATACAGTTCCATGCCAACATGTAATTATCATCCTCTCTGTCATCAGCCAAATAATCATATTCAGACAAAGCGCAGTTATATAGGGCATTTACTGCATCATCGCTTTTAGCCTTTATTTTAACTAAAGCCCGCACAACATCATCATGTTTATAATGAAAATCATCACCCAAAAGATGTATCAAGATATTTTCATGCTTGTTTGTAAATCCAAAATGAAAGCCAATATATAAAGCGTATTCAACTTCTTTCAGGTCTTTAGAAGAATGCGCATTTTTTAAAATGTCATCTATAAAATCCTCAACATTCCCCTGAGTACATGGAAAAAGCTTTAGAAATTCTTCATCTGTTATTTTTCCAGCTCTAAGTGGCTTATTATTAACCACGGAAAGCACTAAGTTCTTTTGCTCTGAATTCATTATTGCCTCACCACATTAAAATAATCGATACCATCGTTAAAGATTTTTAAAGCAGTGCCCCCTTCCCTTCCAGAACCAATATTTATCTGGTCATCATCGCCTTTAAATCAAGCATTTTCAATCCCCAACCTTTTGAGTTTACTGGGCTTGGTATATCAGGATGGGTTACAGCAGCCAGATCAGACTTATCTCTAATGCCAATACCTTCTAACTGTGCTCGCGTACCTGGTTTTAGAATGAATTGTACCAATATTCCGTCATAGTCTTCTGAAAACTCACGGGTAGGAGATTTTGTTGTTTCGGTTGTACCTGGCATCCGTCCTGTTTTTTGTAAAACAGCAAAATCTTCTTTTGACGTGGTCCTGTAAAAAACATTCTCGTGCGGTGGCTTATAACATGCAACCAACCCCAACGGATACACCCACACCATCGGATCACCCACATAGCTGTAGGTATTCAGCCCGCCCGCTAACCCAATCGGGTCCATCTGGGTATAACGCCCGGCGCCGGGTCGTAGTAGCGAAACAGGTTGTAGTTGACGTTAATAAGAGGTACTGGCAGTCTAACAAAATGCGACATATAGCTCTTCAAAGGAATTATAAATCTTCCAAAGATTCTTTAATTTCAAACATCAAAAAATCTGCAAAAGTCTTAGCCACGATTTTTTTACTGCCATCTCTCTTGAATGATAAGTCTGTTTCCACTACTGCTGCCTCGCCATCACTTTGAACAGATACGTCAATAGAAAATAGCGGGCCATAACCAGAGGATTTTATCAAAATCATATTGTTATCAATATCGCCAAGTTCCCTGGCCTTAAGGGTTGTATACCTGACATCAGGTGCAGATTGTGCGGCCAAGCCTAACTTTGAGATGCCATAAAATGACTCTCCATTAAATGAAAGCGTCCCATACTTCTCCAAAAAAATCTTATATGTGGGAGGGAAATTAACCTTAAGCTCTTTCTCATAAAGCTCAATTACATCCTCAGTGGCGGGACCACTTCCTTGCGCTTCCTCACCACTTGCACTAATTAAATCATCAAGCTCTTTATAAATATCAATCATTTTTGCTCCGTATCCCATCCAGGCTGTAGAAAGATACTTAGTCTTTGTCAGCCGATAGAGAATATAATTGCCCCCCGTCAGGCAGTGGCGATAGATCTTATTGCACCAGGTTATGCCGCAGGGAATATTTGACGATATGGGCGTTATTGGTGAATTTCATTCGCTTCATCATGCGTGACTTATAGGTACTGACGGTTTTATTACTGATGGAGAGCGCATCGGCTATCGCATTAATCGACTCGCCGTGGGCCAGCATGATCATTATTTGCCGTTCGCGCATCGTCAGGCTCTCATGCGGCGCACGATTATTGTTCTGGTAGTCGGAAAAGATAATTTCCTGCGCCAAATCGTGATCGATATAGCGTGATCCCTGTGCCACGGTGCGGATCGCTTTGAGTAAAATCTCTGGCGACTTATCTTTGGTGATATAGCCCAGCGCGCCGTTATTTAACACCCGCCGGGCAATTTGCGGTTCGTTAAACATACTCAATACCAGAATACGCAACTGGGGATAGAGCGGTATCAGGCGGGTGATCAGATCTTCCCCGCTCATGCCCGGCATCGAAATATCCAGCAGCAGCAGATCGACGTCGTGCTGGCGCAAACGCTCCAGCACCTGGCCGCTATCCGGCGCTTCACATACCACTTCGATAGTCTCATCGAGTGCAAAAATTTGCTTCAGGCCCTCACGCATGATGGCATGATCGTCGGCAATCATCAGACGTATGCATTCACTCATCGATCGATCCTCCTGGTTTTCGAACAGGATGGTGCTGATTTAACACCTACAGAGAGGGGGAACTTCAGTTTAACCCGTGTTCCTTTACCGGGTGTGCTATTGATGGTCGCCTCGCCATTTAGCATGCGGCCACGCTCCTCGATCCCGTGCAGCCCACAGGTTCCTCTCTTCACACGATGCAGATGAAAGCCCCTGCCGTTATCGACAACTTCGATAAGCAGCGCATCCGGCGCGAGTTTGACGAAGATATAGACATTGCTGGCTCTGGCATGGCGGGCGACATTGGTGAGGGACTCCTGTACCACGCGAAATGCCGCCGTCAGCGTCGCATCATCCAGCACCACGGTATGCTCGTCGGGCGCCAGCAAAATGCAGCGGATACCGTTGTTTTTTATAAACTGATCGCGCAACCACTCCAGCGCAGGAATCAACCCGAGATTGAGCACATTGGGCCGCAGCCGGGTTGAGACATCCCGTACCACCTGAATGGTGCTGTCCAGACGCCCCATCAGTTGCTGAATTTCCGCCTGCTGCGCATCGGCAGACTGGTCTTTACGCATCGCCAGCAGCGACAAGCCCGTACGCAAGGCGGTTAAATGCTGGCCCAGCTCGTCATGAATATCACGCGCCAGCTGTTTTTTTTCCGCTTCCCGCGCCCGTTCCAGATTATGCGTCAGCTGCCGTAGCTCCTCTTCGGTCTTGCGGATAGCGGTAATATCGCGCCCCACCGCCAGCACGCTCATTATCTCGCCGCGCAGATCATATTCCGGGACGCAGCGCACATGGAGGATGCGTTTCTCCCCGTTACGCTTTACCACCAGCTCATCTTCGGCAATGTTTTCATCCACCATGGTGCGCGAGACCAGCTTAAACAGGCTCAGGCCGACGCCCCCGCGCGGCACGCTTTCGGTCAGCGGCACGCGGCTGATATCGTTTTCGCTCAGATTAAACCAGTTGCGGACGGCCAGGTTGGCGTAGAGGCAGCGGGTCTGCAAATCAAAACGTAAAATGAGATCGGGAGAATTTTCCACCACACGGTGCATCTGTTTTTCCCGCAGTAGCTGCTGCTCTTTTTGCCGACGAATTTCATGCATATCGCGAACAATACATAATATATGCAGCTCGCCATCATGGTTATATCCGCTACAGCTCGCCTCGACGGGAAAATCGTTATGGCGTCCGGTATGTTGCGAAGTGAATGTTATCCCTTCAGGACGGGTACTGAGTTTCCACCAAAGAGCAAAAACATCATTGTCGCGCAGTTCTTTATCAATAATATCAAAGCTGAGTTGTGAAAATGCCTCACGGGAATATCCCGTCAACTGGCAGGCTTTTTCGTTGACATATTTAATATGCAGCTGGCTGTCTATCAAATAAATCGCATCATGGATTTTGTCTAAGGCAATGTTTGATAAGCCGCTGATATTAACCTCATGATTATCAGCCTGGCCTGATACACCCTGTAAAAGCATCATTCCCTCCACGGATATATCATGCCGCAGAGAATAGCCATCCGACGGCATGATAGTCGTAACCCGCTAAATATTAATGAGCTAATAATCTTAGCAGTTAATTTGTCCTTTTCAGCAAACCCGGATTCAGGCGTAAATTCTCCCTTTTAGCGTCTCCCGCGCCCGTGAAAGCCGCGAGCGCACGGTGCCGACCGGGATAGCTAACTGCTGCGCAATATCCTGATAACTGCCCTCCTCCTCCACAAGGATTGAGAGCATCAACTTAACGTCTTTCGATAAAATTTCGATGGATGCCAGCGTATGGCTAAGGAGCTGCCTGTTTTCCGTCAAATCGCTGGGATCGTCATCCAGCAGCAGATCGGCGGTAATCTCATCATCCAGCCTGTCGAACAGATAGTGGCTCTGTTTCGATTTGTAGTAGTTACGGATCAAATTAACGGCAATGCCAAACACCCAGGTTTCCGGGCGGGAGGCACCGCGAAACTTATGCCGGTTACACAACACTTCCAGACAGGTCATTTGCAAGATGTCATCAGCATCCTCCTGGCTGGCGATACGTTTACGAATGAAGTTTAAGAGCTTCTTATTATGCGTAACGAAGATCTCATCCCAGTTAACGTTAATCGCAACCGGTGACTCTACGACAGTGGACACGAGCGTTGAATTAATCATTTTCTTGTCTCTCTGTTAGGTAGCAAATGAGTGCGCTGCTACTTAGCAAGAGATATGCCAGCGGACCTTTCCTTCATAACCAACTGTTTATAAAAGCAATTAATTCTGAATGCAGACTTTTCCGAGCCAGTTTTTACCTCACGTGGCCGCTGCGTTATGCAAAAAATTGCATTGGTTACTTGATGAAATTATTCACATTTTTTTTTGCTGCTTTTTACGGAACCGGGAAGCGTGCTTTGACACAGAAAGAGGGTAATGACCACTGAGGATGGCTGGCGATGCTCAAGATACAACATGCGATACCGGCGCTGGCGCACTCGCTAAAAGCCCTGCATAAAAACACGCCACAAGCGGCAGGCAAAACCAACGTGCCGGACAATGTCCGCGTGCGGGCAGAGTCATTAAATGACGCGATGGAAGAGATTGGCGCCGCGTTCAGTGAAAAGATGGAGCGTAAGCAAAAGGCGCAAGAGCGCCGTAATGGGTTGCGTAACCAGCTGCGTGGCAAGCATGGGCTCAGCAAAATCGGCGAGCTGAATGAGCTTTTTTCCCTGCTCGATGGCGGCGATGAACAACAAGCCCTTGAGCAGATGGAGTGGCTGCGTAACGCCCTGCGCCAGAACCCGCCGCCGGATAGCGACACGCTGCTGGAGAAGACCGGCGGCGATCCGGCGCGCACCGCCCTGCTGCTGCGGATGCTCGGCGAACAGGCAGAAGATGAAGGCGACGGGGAGCTGGCCGCGCGGGCCGGAGCACAGCTGGAAAAACTTGAGCAAACCCACGGCCAGACCATCCGCGCAGGCAACAACACGGCCTGTGCCATCGCCGGGTATACCAGTGACCCGCAGCGTAAACAGTCCCTGCGCAACCTCTATTACGACGGCATCGTCCACCAGCAGTCCGCCCCCATGATGCTGGATATGCTGCTGGAGGCGATCGGCTCACGCAATTTGATACCGACGCTGCGTACCCTGCAGCGCGCGCTGGCGGATGATATGGCCGCCCTTGCCCCCTCGATTAGCGCCCTTACCCTCGGGCGTATTCACCACGGGCTGCGCGATGCCGCCGGGATAAGCCAGACCCTGAGCGACAGCACTGCCTTTTTGCAGCGTATGCGCAGCAAACTGCCCAGTGTTGACATGAACAGCCTGACGCTGGCGCGCCGGATGTTACAGATCAGCCACAACGGCGCTTACCAGAGTGATTTCACCGGCCTTGCGCAGGAGATCATCGGCGAGAGCAAACACCATCAGCCGCTCTTTTTCAGCTCGCTTTTTCCGCTGCTGCGCGGCGTGCCTCGCTCGCTGTGGCCGGACCTGGAAAAACGTGGTAACGCGTTGAAATTGCTGCGCGGCATCATTACGGACGTCACCAAAACGGAGCAGCAACAGCAGCGCCGCAACCGGAACGCCGCGTCGTGAGGCAATCAAGATGAATACCCTGTTTCAGATATTAAATCGAATCGCCATCAGCGCCATGCAACGCTCCGAAGTGGTCGGTGCCGCTTTTGCCATGGCGCTGGTGTTCATGCTGATCATTCCGTTACCGCTGCCATTAATTGATGCGCTGATTGCGGTGAATATCTGCCTCTCATCCCTGCTGGTGGTGCTGGCGATGTATCTGCCCAAGCCGCTGGCGTTCTCCACCTTTCCCGCCGTGCTGCTGCTGACCACCATGTTTCGCCTGGCGCTCTCCATCTCCACCACCCGGCAGATCTTAATTCAGCAGGACGCGGGCCATGTGGTGGCGGCGTTCGGTAACTTCGTGGTGGGCGGCAACCTTGCGGTCGGGATGGTGATGTTCCTGATCCTCACCGTGGTGAACTTCCTGGTGATTACCAAGGGTTCCGAAAGGGTGGCCGAAGTGGCGGCGCGTTTTACCCTTGATGCGATGCCCGGTAAGCAGATGTCCATCGACAGCGATCTGCGCGCCGGATTGATTGATGTGGTGCAGGCCAAAAACCGCCGTAATGAGCTGGCAAAAGAGAGCCAGCTATTCGGGGCGATGGATGGCGCAATGAAGTTTGTCAAAGGCGACGCCATCGCCGGGCTGGTGATTGTGGTGATCAACCTGATTGGCGGCATCAGTATTGGCGTGCTGCAACTGGGCATGCCTGCCGGTGAAGCGATGCATATCTACTCGATTTTGACCATCGGTGATGGGCTGATCGCGCAGATCCCGGCGCTGCTGATCTCGCTGACCGCCGGGATGCTGATTACCCGCGTCTCGTCGGACAATGAGCAGACGGCAGATAATAATATCGGCCGCGAGATTGCCGAGCAGTTAACCAGCCAGCCGAAAGCCTGGCTGCTCTCCTCAATGGGGATGGTGGGCTTTGCCCTGCTGCCCGGTATGCCAACGGCGATTTTTCTGCTGCTGGCAGCATTAACGATGATTAGCGGCGGTTTTCAGATCTGGCGCATCAGAAAGACCCTGAGCCTGGCGCAGCCACAAATGGAGAATGAGGTCATTCCGCCTGAGCTAAACGGCAAAGAAGATTTGCGTCAGTTCAACCCAACGCGCCCTTATCTGATCAATTTCCCCTCCTCATGGCGCGGCCATCCGGAGATGCTGGAGCTGGTGCAGGATATTCGCCGCCTTCGTAACCGTATCGTTTACCACTTCGGCTTTACCCTGCCCGCCTTCGATATCGAGTTTCTCGACCAGCAAACGGAAGATGAGTTTCGCTTCTCGGTGTATGAGATCCCGAAAGTGATCGGCACATTTACTGTGACGCACCGGGCGGTAAAACGCCGCTGGCTGGACGAGATCGCGCCAGCCGACCGGGAGAGCGTGGTCGAGGGCGATGAGCGGCGTCAGGAGGGCGATCTTATCTGGCTGGCGGCGGATCATCCGCTGCTGCAAAACGAAGAGGTCGAGCGCTGGACGGCGCGCGAAATGCTGGTCAAGCGCATGGAGAACGCCATTCACGCCAGTAGCCCGCACTTTATCGGCCTACAGGAGACCCGCGCGCTGGTGAGCTGGCTGGAAGCGGAGCAGCCGGAGCTGTCGCAGGAGTTACAGCGCGTGATGCCCATCTCTCGTTTCTCCAGCGTGCTGCAAAAACTGGTCTCCGAACGTATTCCGCTGCGATCGGTTCGCGCCATTGCCGAAGCGCTGATTGAGCATGGGCAGCATGAGCGCGACGTCTGGCTGCTGACCGACCAGGTGCGCATCTCGCTAAAAAATCACCTCTGTTACCAGTATGCCCGTCCGGATGGCCTGCATGTCTGGCTGCTGACACCGGAGCTGGAAGAGCAGTTGCGCGACTCGCTGCGTCAGACGCAAAACGACCTCTTCTTTGCGCTCACCCATGAGCAGATCACCGCCATTCTTTCGGTCATCGCTAACGCCTTCCCGGCCGACACCCCGGAAAGTGCCGTGCTGCTGGTCGCCCAGGATCTGCGCAGCCCGATGCGCGGGCTTATCCAGGAAGAGTTTCACTATGTGCCGGTGCTCTCGTTTGCAGAGCTACAACCTAATCTCGCAGTAAATGTGCTGGGGCGTATAGAGCTGGATCCGGCCGCTTACTCGCTTACCACGTGGGAGAGTTGATCATGTTCGAACTGCGCGTGCTGTCTGGCCTGCATTTGGGCGCCGCGTTACCCCTCTTCGGCGATCAATGGCTGATTGGCCAGGCCGATGAGGCCGATCTGATGCTTAGCGATGCGCGCGTTACTGCCCGGGCGTGCGAACTACGCCGGGAAGAGACGCAGTGGCTGGCACAGCCGCAGGGTGCGGAGGCTTTTACTGTCAATATTGAAGCGCCTTTCCAGGTCGCCGACGTCTGGCTGTGCGTGGCGCGGATCGACACGCCGTGGGCCGCCTGCCTGCCGCCTGCCACACCGTCTGCGCCAGAGGGTTCTGCTGAAGCAGAGCCACAGGCCGCTCCCCCCGTCGCCGCCAGCAAAGGGTTCTTCACCCGCAGCATCCGCACGCTTTCATGGAGCCTGATGTTGCTGCTCACCCTGACGGTAACCAGCTGGATGTTGCAGCCCACCGTTGCCCAGACCCAGGTTGCCTCCCCGACACCCCAGAGCACGCCAGCAGAGTTACAGGCACCGTTACAGAAAATGTTGCGCGAGCGCGATCTGGCAAAGGTGGTGAAGCTGGATATGCATAACCAGCGGCTGCGTCTGACGGGCCGCCTCAGTAAGTCGCAGATGCAGGTTTTTAACCGAATGCTGGAGCGCTTTAACGCCACCTACACCAGCGCTACCCCGCTGGATAACCAGGTCAAACTGCTGAAGGTCAGCCTGCCCTTCCGGATTGTGCAAATCACCACCGGTAGCCGCGCCAACATCGTCACCGACGACGGGCAACGCCTGTTTGTCGGCGATGAAGTGGACCACCTGCGGCTGGTATCGATCACCAGCGATCAGATTGAGTTTAACGGTCGCGACAACATCAAGGTGAGCTGGTAATGACGGTGGCGCTGGAGGAGTGGTATCAACAGCAGCGGCGGCGGCTGGCAAGCTTTTCACCGGTCGAGAGTTTTGGCCGCATCACCGGGATTAACGGCATATTGCTTGAAAGCAGCCTGCCCCAGGCGCGAATTGGCGATCTCTGCCAGATCGCCCGGGATGACGGGCAGAGCGTGCTGGCAGAAGTCGTTGGCTTCAACCCGCAGCACACGCTGCTCTCCGCCCTCGGCCAGCTTGATGGCATCGCCCGGGGCGCGCGCGTGGTTCCGCTGCGCCTGCCGCACTCGATTGTAGTGTCTGACGCCCTGCTCGGCAGCGTCCTGGACGGCTTTGGCCGCCCGCTCGATGTCGACCAGCCTGGCGCCTTCGCCCTGCCCGGTACGGTGGAGAATGCGGTCGGCGTGCTGGGCGATGCCCCGGCCCCTACCGATCGTCCGCGCATCGATACGCCGCTGCCAACCGGTATTCGCGCGATCGACGGCCCGCTGACTCTCGGCGTCGGCCAGCGGGTCGGGATCTTTGCCGGTGCAGGCTGCGGGAAAACCACCCTGCTGGCGGAGATCGCCCGTAACACCCCCTGCGATGTCATCGTCTTTGGTTTGATTGGCGAGCGCGGGCGCGAATTGCGGGAGTTTCTCGACCACGAACTGGACGAGGCATTGCGCAGCCGTACGGTGCTTATCTGCGCCACCTCCGATCGCAGCAGCATGGAGCGCGCCAGAGCCGCGTTTACCGCCACCGCCATTGCCGAAGCCTGGCGCGACAAGGGCAAAAGCGTGCTGTTGATCCTCGACTCCCTGACGCGCTTTGCCCGCGCCCAGCGTGAAATCGGCCTTGCCCTCGGCGAGCCGCCGGGGCGCGGCGGTCTCCCCCCTTCGGTTTATACCCTGTTACCGACCCTGCTGGAGCGCGCCGGGCAAACCTCCCGCGGCGCTATTACCGCCCTCTACTCGGTGCTGATTGAAGCCGACTCCATGAACGATCCGGTCGCCGATGAAGTGCGATCCCTGATTGATGGCCACATTGTGCTGACCCGCCGCCTGGCGGAGCGCGGGCATTATCCGGCTATCGATGTGCTGGCAAGCCTGAGCCGTACCATGAGCAACGTCGCCACGCGCGAGCATATCCGCGACGCCACGCAGCTGCGGCGCATGATGTCCGCCTGGCAGCAGGTTGAGATGTTAATTCGCCTTGGGGAGTACCAGCCGGGCCACGATGCGATGACCGATGCGGCGGTAGCGGCTCAGGAGGCAATTAACGGCTATCTGCAACAGGCAATGCACGCTCCCAGCGGGTATGACGACACCCTGCACCACTTATCGGAGGTAAGCCAGCATGCGCCGTCATCCGCTGCCTGATAACGACATTGTGACTGATGATGGCAGCGCTGAATTGCAGCAGGCCTTCGCTCTGCTGCTGCCGATTCGCCGCCAGCGCTTACGCCGCTGCGAACGCCTGCAACGGCAAGCGGAGCAGGCGTTATGCGAAACGCAGCGTCAGTCAGCCGAAGCGGAACAACAGCTCGCAGCCGCACAGCAGCACTATCAGCAGTTGCGCGAGAGCTTTGCCGAACATCACCAGGCGGGGCTGCAAAAACAGGAGCGTCTGGTCGAAGGATTGACGGAGGAGCGCCAGGCCAGCGACGCAGTGAGCGGGCAGCGCAACCAGCTGCAACAGTGCCGCACACAGCAGGCCACGCAACAGCAGCAGGTGCAGCACGCGCAGCAGCAAACCCAGGCGCGTCTGCGTGATGTGGAAAAACTGGAATACCTGATGGAGCATAGCGAGGCATTACGATGACAGCTTTACCCCACACCCAGCAAAATAACCCCGCGCCGCCTGCCCGCCCGGAGGTGCCGCGCCGTTCGCCGCAAACAGGAGCGTCAGACGCCGCTAACCCCGAGCGTAAACCCCGCGCCGAGCCGTTTCGCGAAGAGAGCTCGCTGTTTGACGCGCTGTTGCTCCCCACCAGCGACGTGCCGCAACCGCTTATCACACCGTGGGAGGGCCCCGCCTCTTTTGGGCCACAGCTAAGCCATGAGCATGAGCCTCCCGCTTCACCGGCCAGAGCCTGGCAACAGCTGGAGCCGCCCCTGTGCGCCATGGTGGAGAAGCAGCCTGCCGGGCCGGTCGCCATGACGCTGCTGCTGCCCCTGTTAGGTGAAGTGGATGCCCGTCTAAGCCCTTTTGCCGCGGGCTGGGATATCAGCCTGCGTTTTGCGCCAGCGGCGATGAATATGATGGCTGCCCATCAGGAGCGCTGCCGGGAGTCGCTGCGCCGCCGGATGGCCTGCGCCGTGCGCCTGCGCTTTGAGCAGCGCGGAGGCCGGGAATGAAACCCTTGACCCTGCGCACTCTGCCGCGCGAGGAAGCCAGCCTGCGCCGCCGTATCGGCCACGGTGTTGGCTATCCCTTTACCCTTGCGGGTGAAGCGGGTGAGCTTCAGCTCCGGCTGACTCTCCCCGGCGATCGGCCACCGACGCAGCGCTTCTCCTGCCAGGCGGGGCTGTTATCTCTGGCGGGCAGTGAAGCGCTGCTGAGCCTCTTTTCCGCCTGCCCGCTGCTGCCGGAGCCTGGCGCGTGCGCTGAGTGGTACTGGCCGCTCTTTAACCAGCATCTCAGCCCGGCGCTGCGCGCGCTGTTTGGCGACCTGACGCCGCAGGAGGCCACCTGCGCGCCGGTTGACGGTATCTGGCTTGCGATGAGCG
This sequence comes from Kosakonia sp. CCTCC M2018092, assembly GCF_003864115.1. Lineage (NCBI taxonomy): Bacteria > Pseudomonadati > Pseudomonadota > Gammaproteobacteria > Enterobacterales > Enterobacteriaceae > Kosakonia > Kosakonia sp. CCTCC M2018092. Next base: position 2,169,180 of record NZ_CP034225.1, on the reverse strand, counting down.
TCACGCTCGGCGAGTCGCAGGCGCAGAGTCAGATATACCTTGCGCCCGCCACGCTTACGGCGTTGTTAAACCAGCCTGGCTGGGTTTCGCTGCCTGCACCGCTTTGCAGCGACCTGCCGTTATCGTTGCCGATAGATCTGGGCGTGGTGTCGTTTGCCCCCGCGCAGTTACGCACACTTCGCCCCGATGATGTGGTTTTCCCTGCTACCTCGTATTTTTCCCCGACCGGTCGCGGCGAGCTTCGCCTTGCGCAATTACACCTTGAGGGCGAATTGCTGTTCGAGGAGGGGCATCCTGCCCGTTTTCTTATTACCCGTCTGGAGAATACTTACGTGAATGTGACCCCCGAAGATAATCTGCCTGCCGACACCCCACACCCGGATGAAAACCTGACTGAAACCACGATGCCTGCGGCCTCGCCTTTTGATGCGCTGCCGCTGGCGTTAACCGTGCGCTGCGGTCATCTCAGACTGACGCTGGGTGAGTTAAACCGCCTGGATGTCGGCTCGACGGTAACGGTCGATAACGTGGTGCCCGGTGAAGCGCTGCTGTGTCACGGCGAGTTTCCGCTGGCGAAAGGCGAGCTGGTCGATGTCGAAGGGCGCCTGGGGCTGCAAATTACCCATATGCTGCCGGGCGTGGCGAGCGTCGTGGATGTGAACAGGTGATTCCGATGGAGATGGGGCCGCTAAACCCAATTATGCTGGCGCTGTTTCTCGGCGCGCTGGCGCTGCTGCCGATGATGCTCATTATCTGTACCAGCTTTTTGAAAATCACCATGGTGCTGCAATTGACGCGCAACGCGATGGGCGTGCAGCAGGTACCGCCAACCATGGCGCTTAACGGCATCGCGCTGGCGGCAACGCTCTTTATTATGGCGCCGGTGTTTAGCGATATGACCGACCGGCTGAAAGCGGTCCCGGTCGATTTCAGCAGTATGGAGCGGCTCGAATATACCGCCACTAACGGGATCGAACCGCTGAAAACGTTTATGCGCAAAAACACCGACCCGGACATCGTTATCCATTTGCAGGAAAATGCCCAGCGTATGTGGCCAAAGCGCATGGCTGATTCGGTCACCCCGGACAATATGCTGCTTATTATCCCGGCGTTCGTGCTGTCGGAGCTGCAAAACGGCTTCAAAATCGGCTTTCTGATCTTCATCCCTTTTATTGTCGTGGACCTGATCGTCTCCAATATCCTGCTGGCGCTCGGGATGCAGATGGTCTCACCGATGACCGTGTCGCTGCCGCTGAAAATCCTGCTGTTTGTGCTCATCAGCGGCTGGACGCGGCTGCTCGACGGTCTGTTCTACAGCTATTTATGAGGCCCGCATGGATATTCTGACGCTGTTTCGCCAGGGGTTACTGCTGGTGGTTATTCTCTCCGCGCCGCCGCTGCTGGTGGCGGTGATCTCCGGGGTGATCATTTCGCTGGTGCAGGCCGCGATGCAGTTACAGGATCAGACCCTGCCGTTTTGCATCAAGCTGATGGCGGTCGGCCTGACGCTGGCGCTCACCGGGCGCTGGGTCGGCGTTGAGCTGATGGAGCTGGCGCAGGCGGCGTTTGCCATGATGTCAACGGTCGGCTCCTGATGCTGATAGGTTACCCGCTTACCGACACCTTCAATGCGATCCTCGCGCTATCCCTTGGTATGGCGCGCATCTTCCCCTGCCTGCTACTGACGCCGATATTCTCGTTTAGCGTCATTAAAGGGATGCTGCGCACCGCGATTGCCGTGGCGCTGGCGCTGTTTATCGCGCCGGGTATTAAAGAGCAGATTGACCTGCTTGAGCCGACGATGATGACGCTGGCAGGTCTGGTGCTCAAAGAGTTGTTGATCGGCACTATGATCGGGTTGTTGCTGGCGCTGCCTTTCTGGCTGTATGAGTCTGTCGGTGCGTTATTCGATAACCAGCGCGGCGCATTAATGGGTGGGCAGATCAACCCCCAACTGGGGCCGGATGTGACGCCGCTCGGCAAGTTAATGCAGCAGGTGCTGATATTGCTGCTGGTGACCGGGCTGGGATTATCAACCATCACCCAGGTGATCTGGGACAGCTACCATCTGTGGTCCGCCACCCAGTGGATGCCGTTTCCCAAAGAGGCGGGGTTTCACGTCTGGCTGACGCTGGTGGGGAAAATCTTCAGCGATATGGTGCTCTACGCCGGGCCGCCGGTGGCGCTGATGCTGCTGCTCGATTTTGCCATCGGGATTATGAGCCTCTATAGCCCGCAGCTCCAGGCGACGGCCCTGACGATCCCGCTGAAATGCCTGCTCGGTATGCTCTTTTTTATCCTCTATCTGCCGCTGCTGGACCATCTGGGCAATGCGCGGCTGTATGAGCTGCGCGATCTTATCCATATCCTGCCGCAGATCTTCACCCCTTCCGCCGGGAGCGCGCCATGAGCGAAAAAACCGAAGACGCCACACCGCAAAAACTGAAAGAGTCGCGTAAAAAAGGCCAGGTCAGCCAGAGCCAGGATATCCCTAAGCTGCTTATCTCAATCGGCATCCTTGAGACCATTTTTGCGATGGTCGACTCGAGTATGCAGCGGTTGCAGGCGATGATGCTGCTGCCGTTATCCCGCCTGCGCGACCCGTTTGATCACGCGCTGGAAGAGGTGATAAGTGACAGCGTCACCGTTATGCTGGTGCTGGTCGGTCTCGCCTGCGCCATTGCCATGCTGCTGCGCGTGGTGGGCGGCTGGGTGCAGTTCGGCCCGCTCTTCTCCAGCGAAGCGCTGGCACCAAAACTGGATGCGCTTAACCCGGTTAATCACCTGAAGAATATGTTTTCCGCCCGTCAGTTTACCCAACTCCTGACCAGCATCGTTAAAGCGGTGGTGATAGGCCTGGTGGTATGGCAAGCGATCCTGCCGGACCTCGGCGGCCTTGCCCAGCTGGCGCTTGGCGATCTCAATGGTTTCTGGCAAGGCGTTATGGCGCTGTTTATGAAGGTGTCGCGCCGGGTGCTGATGGTAATGCTGGTGATAAGCCTCTTCGATTTTGGTATTCAGCGCTACTTCTTCCTGAAACAGCAGCGTATGAGCCATGAAGATCTGAAAAACGAGTTCAAGCAGAGCGAAGGCGATCCGCATATGAAAGGCCACCGCCGCCAGGTGGCGCAGGAGATCCTGAATGAGGAGCCGGTTCCCGCCCGCGAGATCAACGTCGAAGAGGCGGATGTGCTGCTGGTTAACCCGACCCATTTCGCCGTCGGCCTCTACTACCGCCCGGATGAAACGCCGCTGCCGCGTCTGCTGTTTAAGGCGTGTGATGAAGAGGCGCGGGCGTTGATTGAAGAGGCGCAGCGTAAAAAGAGACCAGTGATCCGCTTTATCTGGCTCACCCGCACGCTGTGGCGCACTACCCGCGAAGGGGCCTATATCCCACGCGAAACGTTAAATGCCGTGGCCCACGTCTATCGCCTGCTGCGCGAGCTGGAAGATCACTACCTGGATGAGGTGATAGAGATCCGCGAAGAGTAGTGCGCGGATCTGCGCTTATCAGGCTGCCACAATCTCCGGCAGTAACGCCCGCGCCTCACGGGCTTGCTGCATAAACGCCAGCATTAGTGCGCTAAAAGTAGCCGGGGTTAAAGCGGCCAGCGGTTGCTGATAACAGAGCCGCACCTGCTCCTCTTCATCCAGCGCCAGCCAGCAGCCGCGCATGGCATGCATCTCGAAGTTGAGCTTCATTAACAGCCGCCAGGTGGTGAGTTGCTCTGCAAGCTGGGTGGCGGCAAAGAGCTGGCAATGGAGCAGTAGCGTATCGCTTCCCGGCGGTAGCTCCAGCACCACCGCCTCCTGGCCCTGCTCATCCTGCAATGCGCAAACGCCGTTATCGAGAGTCAAAGAGATGCCCTGGCGGCGGCCAAAATCCTCCAGTAGCCGCTGTAGCTGTCGTTGCTGCGTCATCATAAGCTCCTGTAAAAGTGAGATTTAACGCGGGCTTACAGCCGCCCACGCTTCTCCTGAATTTCGGCATTCGTCAGCGCATCCACCAGCGCCTGGCTGGCGTGGGCGATTTCGCCCTCAAGGGTAAAGGCGAGAGGTGACAGTTGGTTTGCACCATAGTTAAAGTTAATTTTTCCGAGGTTACGGCTGACGCTGGCGGCGCTACTGCTCCCGGCGACAAACAGCGGGATGGAGATGCCCTCTTGCTTGCTGTCGGTCTCGCTAAAAGCAATCGATTTGACCCGCAGGCTGTGCCGATCGCGCAGCAGCGCTGCGACCTCCTCCGGCTGGGTTTCATGGCGCAGCCACATTTGCTGAAGCGCATAGCGCCGGTCATCATGTAGCTCAAGGGTCACCACCGCCTGGGTGTTGCGGTTTTTTTGCAACTCGCGGATCGCCTCTTTTAGCAGCGGCTTCTCCTCCATAAAACGGCTGATTGCCTCGGCGGCACTCTCCGGCAGTTCGCTGGCAAACAGGCTGTGCACCACATGCATCAGGTTATTGCTGTCGACTTTGCGCAGATTGTTATAAGTGCTCTGATACTCGGCACTGTTGAGCTGATGGCAGTGCAGCGCGTGCGCCTGGCGTTGTAGATCCAGCGCCCGGGCGCTGTTGATCACACCGTACTGACCATTGTTGGCAGGCGTCAGCGCCAGCAGATGAGTCAGCAGTTTATCGAGCTTATTCGCCGTTGCCTGCGGCTCATCCTGCATAAAGGTGCTGAACGTGTCGCGCTTCTCTTTTGCCTTTGCCGCACCGTCCTCTTTGTTCAACGTCTCAAGCGTGTTGCGTTCGGTTTTAGAAAGCGGACGTAAGGTGCCAGGGTGCGCCTTGCGCGCGCTCAGGCTCGCTTTTTGCAGCGCATTTAGCCCGGCCGAAAGCTCGCTTTTCGCTTTCTCCGGCGGTTTGTCGGCATCCTTTATCTCCTGCAACAGCTTATTGGTTTGCGGATCGTCAAAGTTGCTGCCAGCCTGCTCTATCAGCTTCTCCAGCTGGCGCGGGTGAACCGGCTCAGCCCGGGCAATATCGATGCTCATGCTGTGTTTGGTACGGTTATCAATGCTGGCCTGAATCGTGGTGCTGTTAACGCCAAACAGCGGGATACGCAGGCTAGACGCAGGCCTGGCGGTGATGCCCACTCCGCCGTTAAGTCCGATCCCGGCGCTGGCGGTGTTAAACATCCGCAGGCGGTTATCGCTGCGGCCGAGCGTGCTGCCCGTCGCGCTGTGAGTGGTGGAGCGCTCACGTTGCGCATTCAAAATATTCGCCCCGATCTGCGCCATGCCGCCTGCGCGCACCGTGGCGTTGTTTTTCTTGCCATCACCGCCACCGACGGGAAAACGCAGAGCGCCGCCAGCCATCGCCATTGCCGTGGCGTCAACAGTAAAGTTAAGCGTGGTGCCCTGCTTCACTTTATGGCTGACGCCCTTCTCCAGCAGCTCGCCGGGATTGAGTTCTCCGCCGGTAAGCTGCGCGATAAAGGGTTGAAGCTCCGCTTCGCTCAGCGTAAAGCTGACGCTGTTTTGCAACTGGCGCTGCATGGCGATAGCCACCAGACCACCGAGCCGCACCGAGGGGGCGATGCTGCGGTTGCCGCCAGGCTCCTTTTTGCCGCTCTCGGCAAGCTGACTCAACGGGCTCCAGCCTACGGCACCAAACACCGTACCGGTGCCGCCGCCGTTACGGCTAAAGGTGACATTAATCCCCCCATCGCCGCGGGAGAAGCTGGCGCTGTAAGCGCGATCGAGGTTGCCGCGCACGCCCGGAATGCCAATTACCTCCCCGCCGGGGATCACCGACAGGGTCACCATGCCGCCGTAGTTACGGCCAAAGGCGAAGTTTTCCCCCGGCTCCAGCGCTTTGAGCGTTTTAAGGAGTTGCGCCGCCATCTGCTGCTGGTCGGGGGTTTTCAGCACCGTGCGGGTGGTCATATTCAGACCGTGGTGCGGCTTACTCAGCGCATTAATAAAGGATTTGATGGCGTCATAGCAGGCCTCCAGCTGGCTGTTATTTAAAAAGCCCTGACTGGTGGCTTTCTGCACCAGATTTTCGCCATACTCCTCGTCACGCAAAAAACGCACCCGTTCTTTAATCGCCGCGATCTGCGCCTGGCTGGCCTGCGGGTTAGCATGACAGGCAGCCATCTGATCCACCACCTCGTGCAGGGCAGACATCATTAACCCGTCAAGGATCAGGCGGGATTTCACCAGCCCCATCTCATCATGGGGATCGCGCCTGCGCGCCAGCGGCGGCTGCGCTTTCTGGTGCCGGGCCACCACGCCGTGCGCCTGCAAGTCGCTATCCGCTGTGCTGCTGCCTTCGCGCAGCGGATAGCGCCGGTAGACCTCATCCAGCCGTTTCAGCAGGTTCTCATCATCACTGTAGGGGTTGAGCGCCTGGGTAGCCGCCTTGATCCGCGAAGGGCTAAACGCCTCTTTTTCACGCCCGTCCCCGCGTAACGCGCCCATATGCTGTCCGAGCAGCGTGCCGTGGTGCTGGGCGCTGTCGGCAACCGTGTCGATAAGGTTTTGCAGATGGGCGATAAACTGCCGGTCAAAGTGGCGGGTATCGAGCGCGGCGAGCCGCGCTGCTAAACTCTCCTGCGCCGTCGCGCCAGGCGTTGCCTGTAAGGTTTTAAGCCGCTGATAGAGCTGCGCTTGTTGCGCATAGAGCGGACGCAGCCCGTCACGCCCCTGCCAGTTATGGCGCGTGGCGTACCAGGCGGTTTTCAGGGGTCTTGGCGTGGTTAGCCGGGTATTAATTAAGTGCGCGCCAAGCCGGTCGCGCAGGCGGCTGTTGACATGGTTACCGTCTCGCCCGGTCATTCCGGCGATGCTGGTCTCATACTTCAGCGTCATGCCGCGAATGTTGACACTTTTCGAGGCTTCATCCAGCCGCTCCATCGCTTTTAGCGGCTCAGGGCGGGGAGTGCTGACGGGCAGCGCTGACGGGTCAAACTCCCCCGCTATCAGCCAGCTCGCCTCCCGAGCGATCGGCGGCTGATTTGCGCCCTCTTGCTGTTCATCCCTCCTTTCCTGCGGCATACCGGCCAGCTGCAAAATCGCGCTGCGCCCGCCTTTATCCGCCACCATCAGCGCGCCGCTGGAACTGTTATGCAGTCGCTCTAATGGCCCCAGTTCGCGGGGCAGTGACACCGGCTGCCAGCGCGCATCCGGGCGGCTCCCAGGGGATGCGCGCCACTCCGCTTCCGGCATGGTCCACAGCCTGCCCTGTGAGTCGAGAACATAGAGGTTACGCTTCTGATCGGTGGTGATATCCGTAAGGGTGTTGCCCTCGCCATTAGCAGGCAGCGTGGCGCGGGTGTGCGGTAGCCAGTTGGCGATCCCCGCTTTCGTCAGGGTTTGCATCATCTTATGCGCCTGACGGGTTCCGGCCTGGGTGCGGTGATATTGCAGGGTGTTGGTTTCGCTTATCGCCGCACAGTGCTCGCCATCCAGCGGCGCAATGGCGCGCGCTTTATTACGCTCATCAAACCCCGGCAACGGCAGTTCCACGCTCAGGCTGGCTTTTAACTGCCGCAGGGCGAAACGGTGGTGCGCCCCGTCAATTTTGTCGCTCTTCAGGCTTATCTTAACGCGCGCAGGCAGCCCGTCACGGATCACCCAGCCGCTGCCATCCTGCGCCCGCTTGATGCTATCCGCCTTCTCCTGGCTCGCCTCCCAGCGCCCGGCGTTTTTATCCCAGACATAGAGTTTGCCTTCATGCACCAGCAGTTGCCCGGCGCGGCCAAGGTCGATGCTCTCATGGGCTAAGGGGCGCGGCTGAAACAGACCTTCATGATGATCCAGCACCAGGCTCTCGCTGAGATTCCAGCGCGCCGCAAACTGGCCTTGCGCATTGAGCGTACAGAGGTGTTTCTGGTCAGCACCGCTTTTTACCACCGCCATCAGCTCTCCATCCTGATGGCAGACCAGGCTGCTTAGCATCACCCCTGCGCCCAGTTGCTCCGGCAGCGCCGCCTGCTTCATATCAGGCTGCATAATGATTTCGCTGCCCTCCTGCGCCTGCGGTAATGCGGCGCTCCACAGCCCCCCTTCGCTGTCCAGCGCATAGAAACGCTGGTTATGCAGCGCAACGCCGGTGGCGTGAAAAGCCTGCTTGTCGCCTTCCGCGTTCACTGTTTTGAGGGTGATTTTCTCCTGCTGCTCTTTTTTCGCGCTGAGGATGTTGAGCAACATTACCGACTGTTCGGCGGTTTTCTCATCGCTGAGCAGCAGCAGTGCAGAACCCTGCGCGCTGACGCAATAGGCAGTGATTTTGCCAGTTTTTGCCGACGTCTCGCCGCTGGAGAGGTTATGCAGGGTCTTCTTATCGTAAATGGCATACAGCATGCCGTCAGGCTGCTTGCTTAACTTGCTATAGCTTTTCTCTTCATCTTTATCGACCTGCTCCCAGCGCATGGCGGCTTCGTTTAGCCGGTAGAGACGCCCGTTATGCTCGCGCAACTGCTCCGTAACAGGCTCCCCAGACAGGCTGCCTGCTTCATCACCGCTAGTGAGTTTGCGCTGGTGGCGAAAGATACCGGTCATCAGCGCCTGGGTCGCCTCATCCGGTAATGCTGCAAGCCGCTGCTGTGGGGTTTGATGCTGCCAGCCGGGCACCGGACGGCTACTGGTCAGGCCGACAAACGCCACCGGCGACCCTTGCAGCGTAAAGAGCCTGCCGCCGGGATCCATCAGAAGATGCTGGCAATTATCGTCGCTGGCCTGGTGCGCCAGCCAGCGATGCTGTGGTCGGGCGAGGGTTTCGTTGAGCAGCGCGGTGAGAGGCTCCGACGCGCTCTCAATAACGCTTAAGGTGCCGTTATCCGTAAGCGCCAGGCGGGCAAACTGCGGTTGCAGACCGCCTCGCCGTGTGGCTGCATTCTCTTCCCCCGCGCGGTAGGCCCGCTGTTGCTGGGTATTGCGCTGGCTCTCTTGCAGCGCAGCATAGCGCTCCTCTTCGATGGGGGAAAGCAGGTGGCGGCGGCGTGATGGCCGCGGTTCCGGCTCGCGCATCGGGCGCAACGGCGGTTCGTCGGGCGCGGCTTCACTGTGGCGCCTGCTCGCCGCCTGCGGAGCGCTATTCATCTCATCCGGCGGGCGGGGGCAGCTCGATGCTGCGGGTGTGGATTGAGGGTGGCGCCTTTCCCGCAGGCGGCTGAGGCTCTGGCGCAGGTTTCCCATACGCTGGCGGGCTTCGGCTGCCTGCTGGCGCAGGGTCGGCGCGGCCTGGCTGGCCACCTCCTGATCCAGCGAGCCGCCTGCGGTCTGCTGCGGGCGGCGGGAAAACTGACGTAACGGAATCGCGTTACCAGTGCTGGCGTGCGACACAGATTGCGCCGCACGCAGGCTTCCCAGAAAAGGGAGGTGAATAGCCATGATGATCCTCGCTCAAATACGGCCCCGGCGATCGCCCGGGGTCTGAGACTGCCGAAACGCGGTTAGTTATCGACCGCTATCTGCGTGTAGTCGTTCGGGCCATTACGCAGTTGTGGTTGCCACCAGATAGTCAGCTTATGCAGATCGGACGACGGGCGGCAGCTTACGTCGTTACACCCGGCCTGCGGCCGCGCGCAGGCGCTCAGCATTAGCGCGGCGGCGGCAAGCAACATCATTCGCAGTAACATGCTTTTTCCTTATCAGCTCAGTTGGAGTTTTGTGCTGGTGCGCCGCCAGATGCCGAGAGCAGCGAAGCGCGCGACGGGCGTGCCGGGGCATTGCTGTCAAAGGCGACAAACACCTCCGCCGATCCTCCCGGCGGCAGTTCAGCGCGCGGCCAGACTGCCACCGCCAGCGTGCGATCGCTGCGGCAAACACTCTCATCAAACCGCTGCGTCTGACGGGTGTTATTGGTGATCACCCCAACGGTTATCTGCACGCTGCTGTTGCCGTACCACTGGTGGCGGCGGAAATCGCTCTGGAACGTGCCCGGAATACGGCACAACGCGGAGAGCGTTTGCCCGGTGCCACCACTGGTCATCCCCGTCGGCACCCGGTTCAGGGCCAGGTCACGCATCGCGCCTTCCACCATCCCGCGAATGTCGGTGTATTTATGGCGGTTGGTCACCTCATCCATCGCGTTATTAAGCTGCTCGCGCGACTCGGCAGCGATATAGCGCGAGGGATCGACCTGGTCGCCAATCAAATGCGGCGTAATAATAAATAGCCGCTCACGCTGGGAGGTTTCGTAGCGCGTGGAGGTAAAGAGCTTGCCAATCAGCGGAATGCTGCCGAGGATCGGGATGCGTCGTTCGCGATCGCCCGTCTCTTTGGAGTGGAACCCGCCCAGGACCAGTGAGCGGCGCGCTTCCACCAGCGCCTGGGTGCTGACCGCGGCGTTATGGGTGCCTTGTGCGTCGCCCTCGTCATCTTTATTGAGCTTGCCATCTTCCACATCAACAATGAGCTGGATAGCCGATTTTTGTGAGGTGCTGATGGCGCGTGGCGTCACCCGCAGGCTGGTTCCGGCGGTGACAGACTGAATATCCGCCACCCGCTCGCCAATGGCGCGAATAAAGGCGGTATCGCTGAAATCAATCACCGCAGGCTGATTCTCCAGCGTCAGGATGGTCGGGTTGGCGATAATTGTTGCCGTCCCTTCCCCCTCCATCGCTTCGATACTGGCAAAGAAGCGCTGGAAATCAGTGACAAACAGCGTGCTGGCACCGGAGAGCATATTAGCGCCGCTGGCGACACTGCCGAACTGACCGCCCAGGCTGCTGGAGAAGCGCTTCAGCGCGCTGCGGTCGATATCGACAATCACCGCATCGATCTCAATCAGCTTTTGCGGAACATCAATGGAGTTGATTAACGCCTGGTAAGAGCCGCGGGTTTTCGGATCGTCACGCACCAGCAGCAGGTTGTTACGCACATCCGCCGACACTTTCCCCGCCAGCTTACTGACCGGCGCTTTTTTACGCCCGGAGACCGGCATGTTGCGATTAATCAGCTCATTTAAAATCGTTTGCGACTGTTCACGTGATACCTGCTCATCATCCCCCTGGCCTGATGAGCTGCCACCGGCAGAGGCGCTGCTGGCCTGACCCAGCAGTTCATTCAGAATGGTGGCTACCCCCGGCACCAGTAACTCCTGATCGCGATAGCGAATGGTGCGATCCGCCACTGCCGCGTAGCGCAGCGGGAATGCCATCATATCTTTACTCTCCTCGGCTTCCGGTTTGCTTTCCGATTTCCGGGCAAATTCAGTTATCTGGCGCACATACTCCGGCGGGCCGGTCACCAGCACCACGCCCTCATCCGGCAGTTCGCCCCAGCCGAAGCGTGGCTCCAGCAGGCCGACACCGCGCAGCGCCTCTTTCAGATCCGGCGCGGCTTCCGGCGAAATCTCAATACGCTGAGAGGTTTGCGCGGACTGCGGGCTGACGTAGAGCGTGTCGTTGTAGACAAACCACTGAAAGCGATACTCCAGCGCCAGGCGATTAAGAAACGCTTCCGGGCTGTCTGCGCGCAGTTTACCGGTGACATTGCTGTCGCCCAGCGTGCCAAGATTGATCTCGACACCAAAGCTGGTGGCAAAATCTTCAAGAATAATGCTAAGCGGGGTGTTATCTGCCGAATAGGCATACGCACCGTTTTTCCACTCATCCGGCATACGGGCGTTAGTGATGCCCATACTCAGCACCAGCAGGGTAATGGCCGCCAGCAGGCGGCCCGGAAAAGAAAACGTAAACACGCCTGACTCCTTGCTGACAGGGGCTTAGTTAATAGCGTCGATAATCGCTTTACGGATACCAAACTTAAACTGGGTATATTGCGAGCTAGCCCAGCTGGCGTTGGACATATCCTGCAACCGGTTCTGGAAGGCATACATATCCGCAAGACTGAAGGATTCGCCCGAGATATCGCGGGCAAACTGATAGGCTTCATGATGTTTGCGGGTGGAGTTGGAAGATAACTGACGCTGAAACAGATCGTTTGAACTCATGATGTTCACTCCTCTTGTTAGGCACCACTCTTAAGTGGTGCGGCAAGCGAAGCAGTTCCACGCATTTTGCTTTTTTTTATGCCCCCTCTTCTGCAAGCGAGGGCGCAAGCTGCTGGCGCAGCGTTTGCCAGTCAACCCTCAGTTCGCCCACATCAGTGGTGAGCCGCAAATGGCCTGGCTCAAGCGCCGGGTCGGCGCATAGCGTCCAGCTAAGCTGCGGCTGTGCGGCCAGCCAGCCGTTAATCTCCTGCTCCTGTAGGCTTGCGCAATAGAGCGTCGCCTGCTGCTGGCGCGGATAGTGACGCAATAGCTGTTTGAGCAACGCGTGAAAACGGCGCTCATCGTCCACCTCATCAAGCAGGTGTTGCAGCGCCTCGTTGACGATCTTCCCGGCAAGCACCACCAGCTGCGCCTCTTCGGCGGTGCGCTGCTGCTGCCAGCCAGCAAGCAGCGCCTGCGCTTGCTGCCAGAACGCGGCTTCCCATTCACGCTGGCAGGCCTCCCTTTCAGCTTGCGCCTCGGCGCGTGCCTGCTCGCGGATCGTCTGCGCCTCTTTGTGGGCCAACTCGATAATTGAGGCGGCTTCAAGCCCGAGCGCAATCTCCTCGCGGCGTAGCAAATTACCACCTGGCGCGCTTCCTTCCGCCAGGTGCAGGCGTTTAAGTTTCCACATCGCGCGTCTCTTCCGAATGTTGTTGCACCTGCCAGAGCGCCACTTCCCATAAAGGACGCAGACGATGGACAGGCAGTGAGAGCGCCGGGCTTACCGGCGCGTCGCTGGCAGGAAAGAGCAGCCGCAGGCGTGGCCAGATGGCCGGGAATAACGCTTGCAGCAGGCAGAGGCTGTCGGCGCTGCCGCTGGCGGTGAAGAGCCCGGCGGGCAGCCAGCACTCCGTGCGCATCCCTTTCGCCACACGCCGCAGCCAGATCTTTAACTCAGCGGGTAGCGGCATGGCCCCGGCGCAAATTTCCGCCACCAGAACCAACAGTTGCGCGCGCTGTTCAAAGCTTAAGTCGCTGATTGCCAGCACCATCGGCTCCGGCGCTACCAGCTCGCCCGTTACCCCCAGCGTGCGCTGCCAGCATGCGGCATGCTGGCGCAGATAGTGCCTTTGCAAAGGGGCTGATAAGCGGGCCAGCGGCTGGGTGCGCCAGCTTTCATCGGCCTGTAACCAAAAGTCAGCGTGCCACCAGCGTAGCCAGCGCAGGGCGAGTTCCTCGTCGGGCGCAGCGCTCAGCATAATGCGTCACTTCGCCTGTGCAGCCAGGCGCTTGCGATTTAGTGCCTGTCGAATAAATGCGTTTGCCACCAGTAACAGCAGCAGCACCCCTAAGCAGGTTGTCACTATTTTGACCATGCCGTAACGCTCCGGAGTCAGCTGAAACGGCCCCAGTTGCACTATTTCAACTTTATCTTGCCAGGCTTTCGCCGGGACAAAGACGATCGCCAGATCGCGGTCATCGCGCCCGCCCAGCCCCGGAATACTGGTGGCCACCAGCCGGCGAATGCGCGGCTCGATACTGTCCGGATCGAGGTTTTCGTGATACTTGATAAATACCGAGGCGGAAGCGGGCTGTACCGGCTCGCCGGGGGCGATACGCTCCGGCAGAACCACATGCACGCGCGCCACCACGACGCCATCAATTTGTGACAGTGTCGCTTCTACCTCCTGCGACAGGGCATAGATATAGCGGGCGCGCTCCTCCAGCGGGCTGGAGATAACGCCGCTTTTCTGAAAGACCGCGCCGAGGTTGGTCCGCGCCTGATGCGGCAGCCCGGCGGCATTGAGGATATTCACCGCCCGCTCGATATCACCGCGCGCAACGCTGACACTCACGCCCTCTTTGGAGACCTGTTTTTCCGCCTCGATCTTAAAGCGGCTCAGTTCTGCCACCACATCGTTGGCATCGTTTTCCGAAAGCCCACTGTGCAACTGAGTCTGGTCACCGCAGCCGGTAAGCAGCAGCGCCAGCCACAGGGCGCAGAGGCATTTAATGACAGAGCCATTCATAGGATTCACTGCAGGTTGCTGAGTTTGTCGACTGACTGAACGGTTTTGGCGATCACTTTGGCGTTCATCAGGCTCTCGATGTAGTAATTGGACAGCTGCGCATTGGCGCGGGAGAAATCTTCCGCACTGGAAGATCGCGAAGCGACTCTCAGATCGTGAAAGGCATCTTTTTGCGCTCGCTGGTTGCCGCTAAGGGATTGCAGAACATTACCGACCACGCCCGGCTCTGAAGAAGCCGACGTGCTGCTCTCAGGCGCAGGGCCATTAAGCCGGGCATTAAACCATTGAATATCGTCCGCCGAAGGGGCTTCATCGTAGATGTCGACTGACGGTACCGGTTCGGAAGTAAGCGAGGGAGATTGAGAGACTTTCATCAGCAAAACTCCTGTAGGTGAGTGAGCAGGGAGTCGTGGATAACGTCTCCCTGCCGGAGTCGATTAGTACTGAATTTTGACCTGGGCTGCGGCAGATGCGGCCTGCGCATTACTTTCGGCGATGCCGTTAATGCGCTGGAACTCTACATCGCGATCCATTTTATCGGCCTGGTTTTCCTGCATTCTGTCCATCGCCTGTTGCGATCGAACCATATATTTCGCACCACTATAGGCACCGGCAACCTGAGTGTAAGCAGAGGCGGCGTTGGTGATCCCGTTGGCAAGTAAGCTAGCACCTGACATAGTAATTCCTCGCGTTAATGATGGGTTGTATTTGGGTGTTGCGTTCATTAAGTGATAAACGAAGCCACCTGGTTCCATCGCAAAGAAAAAATTTATGCAGAAAACGCCGTCTGGCCCACCGCGAGAGAGGCGGGCGACATGTCAGGCGGTAAGTTTTAACAGCTTCAGGCGGTGATAGAGGGTGCGCCTGGGGATCCCTAACTCAAGAATAACGTCATCAATACGATTACCGTGCCGTTTCAGGCAGTCGTGGATCAGGCTGCGCTCAATGCGCCGCAGTCGCTCTTTTAATAGCCCGCGCCCCTCCTGCTTTATCTCACAGCACAGCGGCGGCAAGCCCAGCACAAAGCGTTCCGCCGCCGCTTTCAGTTCGCGGATATTCCCCGGCCAGCTATGCAGCAGCAGGGTTTCATCCAGCACGGGCGATCCCGGCGGCAGCGGCTGATTCAGGCGGAGCGCCGCCTCCTGGGTAAAGCGGCGAAACATCGGCAGAATCAGCTCCGGCCGCGATCGCACGGTTGGCGTGGCAAGTTTAATCGTATCGAGGCGAAAGAAGAGATCGCGGCGAAAACGCCCCTGCGCCACCAGCTGCGAGAGCGGAATTTGCGAGGCGGCGACCACGCGCAGATCGAGCTCAATACTTTTGGTGCTGCCGAGTCGCTCCACCGCACGGTTCTCCAGCACGCGCAGCAGCTTGGCCTGCACCGTGAGCGGCATACTGTCTATTTCATCCAGAAACAGCATGCCGTGATTGGCGCTCTCAATATAGCCTGCACGGGACGTGCTCGCGCCGGTAAACGCCCCGGCCATCACCCCGAACAGCTCACTTTCGGCCAGTGTCTCCGGGATGGCCGCACAGTTAACCGCCACCATCGGGCCGCGGCAGCCGGAAAGCTGATACAACCGCCGGGCCAGTGCATCTTTCCCGGTTCCTGTCTCCCCCTCGATCAAGACATCAATTTTTAACGGTGCAATCGTATTTAAAATCTTATACAGATGGGCATGGATATCGGTCACAGGTTCCGGATAACCCGCCGCCGCATGTGGCCGGGAGTCAACCTGGCGTAAAACGTTATCCGCACTCCCCTCATCTGCAGTCCCCTGGATTAACTCTGTCCTGGTAAGACGAACCATACATTCTCCATTAGCTTCACGTAAGCGCGCCTTGCACGGGACGCGCGGGTAATTCAGCGCTTGTGGATTTTTTGGAAGTTGAGCCTGATGTAAAGAATTACAAATTTACAGCGGCCTCACTCTCACTCAATCACGTAATCCCCGCTATCAGTCCAGGATTATTATTTTGTAGGGATAGCCGCTCACCACGTAAGGATTTCCTGACAAGATTTGAAAAAAGAGTCAAAAAAACAACAAATTGAAGAATGCACGGCGGTGACGATAAGTTTCAAAACTCGGAATCCGCGTCACAAACGGAAATTTTCAGGCGGAACTACCCAGCAACAATCACCACTCACAGTGCGAGGTAGCATCAGCCCGAAAGGTAAAATTGTGCAATCAGCATGAATTAGGATTGCAAAATGTTACCGCTACTGCTGCTGCCCAACCGATCGCTGACTTATTAACTCTGAGGAACACATTTATGAAGATTCCAGGATTTGGTGGTGGAGCAACAAACGCAAACCGAGCCGATTTCCCGCCGGCGAATATGCCAGGCAAACCGGGAGGCACGCCGTCAGGTAAACCAGACCTGCCCGATCAACCAGGCAAGTCCTCGCCGTTATCTTTCCTCAATAATTCGAAAATGGGCCCGCTCTCTTTTGCCAGTAACGCCTTTGGTGGCCTGAGTACGCTCGCGTCGCTGACCGGGCTTGGCGGCCTCGGCGGAAGCCAAAGCAACGGCCAGTCAAATGGTGCAAATGCGCCTGCGAGCGGCAGCAACTCCCTGCCAGGCGGTGGCTTAATGCAGCAGCTTATGATGCTGTTAGGCCTGCAACAGCTGTTGGGCGGCGGTAATAAGGCGCAGCAGCCGGAACAGCCGACGACCCCTGCGCCTTCCCAGGGCGCGAATAAGAGCGGTAACCCGCTTGAGCAGTTGATGCAGATGCTCCAGCAACTGCTTCAGCAACTGATGGGCCTCGATAAAGGCAAAGGGGCCGGGAGCGGAGAGCAGAGCGGTAATGCACCGCAGGCACCTGCTCAGGGAGCGGCTGACGGTGGTGGTCAGCAGGGTGGGATGATGCAAAACCTGCTGTCGCTGTTAGGGCTGACATCACTGTTGCAGGGTCTGTTGGGCGGCGGTCAGGGGCAATCTTCCCAGAAGAATACGCAGCTCTAATTCAGGGGGGCTTATATGGTTATGCAAGTACCTGGCGCGGGGGGGATCACCCCCGCTTTTTCACCTGGCGGGCAACTGCCGGGTAACCTGCCATTAACCACTCCCCTGCCCGGATCTTCCTTGCCGGGTCTGGGTAACGATCTGCCGATCTGCTACTCCGGAACTAGCGGAACGCCGCTGGCGGGCCTGGGCGATCCGACCCAACAGTTCGATCAGCTGTTAAAGCAGGTTGGACTGGGTGCGCTTGTTGATCCCGCAGCCAATGAGGAAACGATGCCCGAAGCGTTATTTACCAGCGAAACCGCAGGTGAAGAAGCGCCGCAGGCAACGGGCGATGGCGTGCGGACCAGCGAGAAGGACACCAGCGTCAGGCCGACAGAAGAGAACCTGAAGGGCCGTCCGCCGGGAGATAACCGCAGCGCCGAGCAGATCATTGATGAAAACCCGGTGCTGAAAAACCTCGGCAATCAGAAAGATATTAAGCGCGAGCAGTTAAAAGAGCGCTTCGGCGACTGGACGGATACCAATAAAGATCCGAAGAGTCGTGCTGATGCGGCGTACAACATGGCCTGTGTGTTAAACAGCATCAAAGGCCTTAATGCCCGCGATGGCAGCGAGCGCAAGGAGATCTCCGCTAACGACAAAATAGAGGGCATCACGAAAGATGGCGACGCGCGTCACGGTACCGAGGCGGGCGTACTGAAGGATATCGCCGAACAGGGACTGAAGATGTTGCCGGAGAATAAACAGCTGCCGCAAACCAATGATACGCACGTGCGTAAGGATGGTACCAATAAGGACAACTTCCAGTGGGGCATGGGCGAGTTCGGCAAGATATTGTCGAATATCCCGATTCTCAAATCTGTTGCTGCGCCTTTCTTCAACAACATTGGCGAGGCCCGTAACCTGGGCGAAGTCTTTACCGGTGGCCTGAAAGGACTGGCTGAGGGTGGTATGAGCGTGGCGCGCGGGCCGATTGGCTGGGGCATTACGGCCGCTACCGACACCGTGCAGATTGCGGTGGAGAATGCCGGAGGGAAAGGGAAGAACGAACCGCCGCCGTTTGCCTGATTTATTACCTTGCTGATGTTTGTCCCTGTACCTGGTACAGGGACTTTTTTTGCCTGCTATGCAGGTAACGTACCTTTGCCGCTGGAGATAACGTCGGCAAAATTGAGCACTTTCCCGACATAGGTTGCATCGCCGGTACCGGTTTTCGAGATATCGGTCAGATCGTTGACGTTCACATTCCCCGGCCCTGAGTTATAGGCCCGCAGCCCGGCACCGAGATCGCCGCCAAACGCCTGCCGCTGCTCTTTCAAATAGAGCGCACCGGCCATAATGCTGTCTTTAGGGTTGGACGGGCTGGCATCCGCTCCCAGCAGATGCGGGTATCTGCTTTGCAGATCGGCGAAGGTGTTGGAATTCACCTGCATCAGGCCGCTATCGGAAAGCCCATTGCCGCCGTTAACGGTGGTCGCATCGATTTTCCCGCGTGACTCCTGCCAGATTTGCCCCGCCAGCACTTCAGGCGGTTGGTCGGTCTCTCTGGCGGCATGCATTATCGCCTTCTCATGATCGAGTAGCGGCGCGGGCAAATGCAGTCCCGACTCGCCTTTTATCAGCGGAACGCCGCCGGATGTCGGTGTCTGCTGGGCAGGCGTGTTCAGTGCAGCACTGGAGGGAGAGCCCGGTTGTGCAGCACTGCCCGGCTGTTGCGCAGAGGCGGCGGCAGGCTGATCAACAGGCTGCTGCACGGCGGCGTTCACCGGTGCGGCGGGCGCAGCTCCCTCCTCTGCTGAGCCGCCCGGCATCCCTGCCCCGCCGCCGCTACCTGCTCCTGCTCCTGCTCCTGCGCTGTTATTTTGCTGCTGACCGGAGAAGAGCTGCTGCAGCATCATCAACAGTTGCAGTAATGCTTGTATTTGCGGCCCCAGTTGCTGCATTAGCCCCTGCATCTGCATCGGATCCATATTGCTCTCACTGTCGGGCGTGGCGGTGAGGCTACTGAAATCCGTGCCGCTCATGGCATCATTGCCAAAGTTAATCGCCTGGCTGCCGCCAGCAAAATCTGTCGGGCTGAACGAGGCAAAGTTTTTTTCATTGAGCGCGCTAAAATCAGGCATTTGCGGCTGTATCGGCCCGAAAACCGAACCTGACGAGATATTCATCCTTCTGTCCTCTCAACAAAGGGTCATCATTAGCGCCAGTCACGCTGACGCATCCCTCCCGGTATGACCGGGGTATGATTGAGTGGAAAGCGCGAGGCGTGGGTTCCGGGCAGAGCGTGCTACAGAGAAAATTCAGACGAAAAAAAAGCCGCATCGCTGCGGCTTTTAAGAGGGGGGATCAGGAGGCCTTTTTCGGCTCTTCAGGCTCTGGCGATCCTGCTGGCCCTGCGGCTTCTGATGAGGCGGATGACCCGGACGCTGCTGATGACGCTGATGATGTCGGTAAGGAGTCAGGCAGCGGGATCATCTCGGCGATACGCTCGCTCATCTTCTCTGCTTCAGTTTCAAGTAGGGCGATGATGGCTTCGTAGTCGGCCTGCGTTAAATGCTCAGGCTGTGGGCTTTTGATATTCGCCAGCCCCGGGAAGGTTTGCCACCATGCATAGGTATCACTCCGGCGCATCTCGGGTGAGCGCCCGGGAGGAGTGTTACGCAACGGACCGGAGGTATGCGAATGGACGCTGGCGCTGTCCGACTCGCCCGCGGCCGGCGAATCGCTCCTGCGGGCTTCAACGGCAGGCGCTTGCGGCGAGCTTTCACGAGGAACCTCGATGACCGGTGCTTCCGGCGAGCTTTCACGGCGGGCCTCGACAACCGGCGCTTCCGGTGAACTTTCACGGCGGGCCTCTACAACCGGCGCTTCCGGTGAACTTTCACGGCGGGCTTCTACTTCCGGCGCTTCCGGTGAACTTTCACGGCGGGCTTCAACCTCCGGTGCTTCCGGTGAACTTTCACGGCGGGCCTCGACAACTGGCGCTTCCGGCGATTCACGGCGGGCTTCTACCTCCGGCGCTTCAGGCGAACTTTCACGGCGGGCCTCGACAACTGGCGCTTCCGGCGATTCACGGCGGGCCTCTTCGGCTGGCGCCTGAGGTTCGGTTGACGGGCCCGCTACCGGCGGTTCGCCTGCTGGCGGTCTTGCGCCGGAACTTACCGGCGCTCCCTCACCTGTAGTGGCGGCGGCCTTCGGGCGCAGCTTGTTTGCCACTGCCCCCTCAGCTTCTTTATACAGAAGACCGAACAAGCCCTGCTGGAAGTAGGAATAGGCGTTCGGTATCAGGGCCGCCGCATTGCCCACACTTTCGCGGGAAGCGCGGAAGCTGCCTTTTTTCGCCAGTTCCAAAGCGGCCTCGGCCGCACCCTTCTGACCGTCGGTGAAAATTTTCTCGAAGCCACCTTTGGCCACGCGCGCTGCGCCCGCCCCGGTGCCTAAACCGAGGGCTTCCATCGCCTCCGAGGCTACCACGCTTAATGCACTCAGCGTGGTAACGCCCTCAACCCAACGTTTTGGCGATTTTGCGTGCGCCCACACCGCATCGAAGTGGCTACCCTCGCCACTATTCTTCTTGCCGTTGGACAGCGCCATATAACGATCCTTCCAGTCGTTACGGCCAAATAAAAACTCCGCGCCGTGCAGGTTGTCGTAGTAGTTTTCAACGACGCCACTCAATGAACCGGCACCCGAGGTCAGGCCAAAACCAGCAATCTGATTAATGGCATAACCCGGCTTAAGCGTGCCTTGTATAATCCCCATCGGCTCTGGCCGCGGCTTATTTTCAGGTAATAGCTGAGTTGCACTGGAGATCCCACCGGTAATCGGGTTGCGGACGTTAAAGCCCGTCCCGCCCAGCGCCGTCATTTTTAATTTATGCAGAAAGGTATCGCGTTTTTTTGCCTCTTCCTGCATAAGAGGGTGCAGCGCATCCATATCCGCCTGCATCCATCTCGAATCCTGAATGCTGCTACCGATAACCCGTGTGAGCACGGCTTTAAACGCTACGGCGGTCATCCCCCCCGCCACGCCAGCGACAAAGTTGTGCATGGGAGTGCCCGGCTCCAGCTTCATCGCGCTCGCTATCCCCTTACCAACCAGATCGCCGGGGACACCGGAAAGGGCATAGGTCATTCCAATAGCCCCCTTTGCCTTAGCCATGATCATCGTGTCGCAGCTGCGAGCAAATTTGAGCACATCTTTTACCTGATCGTCCGTCTGGTGCAAATCATCGTGCAGGGCAACAGCTATATCATCCAGGTATTCATGTACATCCGCCCCGCCTCTACAGGCGTTATGCAGCGTATTCGCAATACGCCCAATCTCCGCTAAACGTGCCCTCGCAGCAGGGGTTGTCGTAGCGACTGCGCTGGTTGATGGCCCACCGCGCGAGGCCAGTTCAATCGCATCGTGCTGTACAGGGGAAGTTGGGCGTCTAATTCCTTCCATAATTCTCACTCCGCCAGGTTGTGCCGGTTATCAGCAACCGGTCAGTTGATGACTTGCGAAATGAGTAACTCACCCCGCAACGATAGCGTTGAGTGGGATGCGAGCGGGCCCGGTTTCACCTTTGCGGAGATTTTTTAAGGTTTTGTGATGCAGTTAATAAAAAGCAGCCAGATGCGCTGCGATTCAGCGGGGAAAAGCGTTTTTTAACAGTTGATATGGACCGGGTAAAACCAAACGACTATGCGGAGCCACGCGGGAAAGTTATTCATAACTGTTCGCTTAATAACTTATCAATAGAGGGGATTTTTCCACGCTACCTGATTGCAGTATCAGGTAAACCATAAACTCCACGCCGTTGCGTGGAGTTTTTTTATGTTCTATCAGGCAATCGCCAGTTCAATGACTTCAAAGAGTTTTTTCGCACCGGCGTTCGATTGCGTCAGCGTGATTTTTTGTTTTTTTCCCTCTTTCAGCCAGAGCGTAATCTGCTTATTCAGCGCACCGGAAAAAGTCACCTTCTTAATATCGCTGAAGCGCGTGAAGAATTTATCTTCAGCTTCAAACATGCCAGGTAAACAGAAGATAGCCTCATCGGTTAACACCACGCCACGATCGCCCTTTCCTGCCAGGGTTTCATCAAAGTAAAAAAGAAGATCGTCTTTTTTAAGCGGCGGTAATGTCCCCGCTGCGGCAACGGCCTGAATAAAATGAGCGATTTTTTTATCGTTCAGGTGATCGTAGCGATAAAAGTGATGATCTTTGTTCGTCGCGTAGCGCTGCTCTGTTTCATTGCTCAACAGGTAGACAGGCTGTTCATCCGCAGGCGTGCTCACTTCAGCCAGAGAGCGGGTTAGCGATGCGCCCACGGCTCCGGCGCCAGGAACGATCGTCGAGGTGACCACCGTTTGGGTAACGTTGCGCGTATAGTCGGCAACGACGGTTCCTCGTGCAGTGGTGTATCCGCTAACGGATTGCGGCAGTGTCGCAGAGGTTTTTACCAGGCTCATCCTGAAAGCCGCGCGCAGCGAGGCGAAAATCGAGGCGATCAGCAGCATAATCATCGGTACGGACAGCAACATCACACAGAAGAGGAAAAAAGTGTGTTTTGGCGTAGCCGAACGTTCACTGAGACGCCCAACAGATGCCACCGCCGCGATAAAGTAGACGAGGCCGCATCCTGCCGTCAGCCACACATTGCTGTCGCTATTATTAAGATGATAAATAACAGGAATTAAGAGGCTGGCATAAAGCGTTACGCTCAGCAGAGCATCCGGCAGCAAATTCTTAATACCCTCAAACGCTTTGCCGATGTTGTACAAAATCCAGCAGATAAGAACAATCCAACCAATAATCGGAATGGCCGCGGCGATAGCCATCAAAATGAAGCTGATAACCATGCCACGCAGCATACCGGCAAGATGCCCTTCCGATGCCAGGTAATAAATAAAAAATAGCAGTGCAAAAGCCATCATCCCGGGAAGAATAAAAATAATAGCTTCAGGCAGGAAAAATACGCCAGCCCAAACCGCTGACAGCAGTAAAAAGCACAATCCGGGCCCGAGATTCTGCTCTTTCACCGCCACATCCGTATAATTTGTCATTTTATTGTTTAACCTGTTGTTTACTCACGTCTTGCTGTGTGTCCGAAGTAGCTTAAAAAGTGAAATATTTCTGCAAAAAAAGCCGCTGATTAATTGAAGCAGCGGTTTCTGATCGTGTTATTTCTCGCGGAGAATATGGTTTCCGGCAGGTGCCCAGCGCCATGCGTCAATATTATTCTCTGCGCATACTTTCCCGACAATTTGCTCATACGTACAGCCCCCTGATTTGGGGGCTATAACAAGATAATCTCGCGGGTACTCTACGCCGCCGAGCGTATGGCGTCTAATGATATATATCAATCACTTGAGCGCTCTCACCTTAACGTCAAACAATTTGCGTTAGGGCGTTGTGCGAAGCGCTTTATCCCCATCATTAACAACTCCACGCGCGGACGTGGAGTTTTCGCTCTCTTACGCCAGCGGCCAGGCCCCGGCTTCAATTACGCGCGCCGAACCGCTCCACGCAAACAGCGCGGGCGCGCGCTTATCAGCCTCAGGATAGATGCGGCTGCTGAGGCACGCCTCTCCGTCATTAACAAACACCTCAACTGACGAGCTGTCGAAGAAGAGGCGCAGTTCCAGTGACGCGTGGATATCAACCGGCACGCTACGCATACCGCACAGCCCATACTGCGGATAGTGACGCGCCAGCACCAGCCGCTGCATCTGCGCATCAACGTAAACGCGCAGCCCCTCGCCGAGGCTGACGCCATACTGCTCTGCGCTGCTGTTGCCGCAATCCCAGCGCAGAAGCACTTCCAGCGCGTCGCCGCTCTCCGGCAGCGTGATTTGCTGATCCTCAAGCCGCGTAACCGGCCACGGCATCCACGCGCCGCGCAGGGTTTCCACCTCTCTTGCCGGGCGCATCTGCACGCGGTTGTCGGCGCTCAGGCTCACTTCGCGCGGCAGCGACAGCATCCCGGCCCAGCCATCCTGCTGCTCCGGCAGCGGCGATTCCCACATATCCAGCCAGCCGATAACAATCCGCCGACCATCAGGGGTCAGCAGGCTCTGCGGGGCATAAAAGTCATGGCCGTGATCCAGCTCGGTAAACTCGCTCTCGCGTACAAAAGGCTGCCCTGGCTGCCACTGGCCGAGAATATAGCCGCTCTGGAAGAGATTACGATTGTTGTAGCCCTGCGCCGCGATGCCTTGCGGCGAGAACATCAGCACCCGTTTATCGCCGAGGGTGAAAAAGTCCGGGCACTCCCACATAAAGCCGAGCGCTTTTTCCGCCTCATCCAGCACACCGGCGTCCTGCCACTCGCGCAGATCGTCGGAGCGGTAAAGACGAACATGGCCCGTTTCGCCATCGCGTGCGCCGACGACCATGTACCACTTATCCCCTTCCCGCCACACTTTTGGATCGCGAAAGTGGTGCAGCCCGGGCGGCGTATCCAGCACCATCCCCTGGCGCTCAAAATGGATGCCGTCGCGGCTGGTGGCCAGGCACTGCACCTGATACAGATTGGTCTCATCCGTGGCATCGCCGTGAAATTTATGCCCGGTGTAGATCAGCGCCAGCGTGTCGCCATCGACCACCGCCGAGCCGGAAAAGCAGCCATCTTTATCAGCCGGGCCTTCAGGCGCCAGCGCCACCGGCAGATGCTCCCAGTGCAGCAGATCTTTACTGCGCGCATGCCCCCAGTGCATCGGCCCCCACTGTGTTGAATAGGGGTGATGCTGATAAAAGGCATGGTACCAGCCATCAAACCAGACCAGCCCGTTCGGATCGTTCATCCAGCCTGCGCGCGCCGCGAGGTGGTAGCGCGGATACCAGCGCAGGTTTAACGTGTCTCGTTTGGCCACAAGCGCCTGTTCAGCGTCGGCAAGTGAATATGTCATAGTCGCTACTCTTTTCGGTTAAATGGTGGAGGGTTGCGGCATCAGCGGGTCAGAAGATGACTTACCGGAACGCAACAGGAAGATGGAGATAAAGGTGGTGGCGAAGACCAGCAGCCCCATGATCAGATAGGACTGGGCAAAGCCATATTTCTCATAGCTGTACCCCGCCAGCGGCGACAGCACCGAGGCGATCACCGAGCTGGTACAGGCGAAGCCCACCAGGTAGAGGGTTGAGGAGAGGCGTTTGTCGAAATGCAGGCTGTTGTACTTAAAGATCGCCACCAGCAGGATCGGCAGCTCGACCGCGTGCAGCAGTTTGGTGATGGAGATAAGCAGCGGCCCCTCCACCAGCCCGGAGGCGATCATGCGCATTGCCATCACCATGCCCGCGAAAATCAGGCCGTTTTTCGCGCCAATCCTGTTTACCAGCCACGGCGCGCAGAACATGCCCGCCGCTTCAAGAAACACCTGGAACGAATTGAGGTAGCCATACATGGCGTTGCCCTCCTGCAAGGTCGGGAACTGCGACGAGAAATAGACCGGGAACTGCTGGTCATAGACGCCGTAAATACAGGTGCCAATCACGAACAGCACCAGCGCCCAGAAACGCGGCAGCGTCAGCAAACCCAGCGCATCACTAATCGTCACCTTGCCGCCGCTCACTGCCTCCTGCATCGCGTGCGGCGCAGAGGAGACTTTTAAGCGCGCCAGCAGCACAAAGAAGATCAGCCCGGAGGCGCTTGCCACCGCGAAGTTGAGTTTCGGGTTGATATTAAACAGCAGACCAGCAAAAAAGGTCGCCACCGCCCAGCCAAGGGATCCCCACATCCGCGCTTTACCAAACTCAAACTGGCTCTGGCGCGCAACGCGCTCGGTGTAGGACTCCAGCACCCCGATGCCGCCGTTAAAGGTTAAGCCGATATAGATGCCGCCAAACACGCTGCCGAGCAGGATGTTGATCTGTAGCAGATAGCCAAACAGTAAGAACGCCGGGCCGGAGAGCGCCAGCATGGCGGTCAGATACCAGAGCAGGTTTTTGCGCAGGCCGAGCTTGTCCTGAATAAAGCCATAACAGATCTGCGCAAACAGCGCGGAGACGGAGAGCACGGCGTAAATGATCCCGGTATCCCCCGCTTTTAAGCCCACCTCCTGATGAAGCCAGATGGAGAGCAGCGAGCCGGAAGCGGACCAGGTGACAAAAAAGAAGAACAGTAAGGCACTGAGCAGTGGGTAGCTGTGAGCGTGATGGGCTTTCATCATGACAGTCTCATATTGGAGTTGTGCATCGATGATAACGTTAACATTGTGCGTCACTCATGGTCTTCTGCTGAAATTCATGATGTTAATCACAAGAGTTAACGTTAACATAACAGGAGTGAGAGGGAGATCAAACTCCGCGCCTGTGACGAAAGCGCAAATACGTTACGATAGCGCCCTCTCTGGCCGCAGTGACTGCGCGAGTAAGCCCGCATGGAGTAACAGATATGGCCTCTCTGAAGGATGTAGCAAAACTGGCGAATGTCTCGCTGATGACGGTCTCGCGCGCGCTGAACAGCCCGCAACGCCTCAAGCCGGAGACGCTGGCGCGGGTGCAGGCGGCGATTGAGCAGACCAATTATGTCCCGGATCTCTCGGCGAAAAAGATCCGCGGCGCGCACGCCTCGCCGAAAACCATCGGCGTGCTGGCGCTGGATACCGTCACCACGCCCTTCTCGGTGGAAATTACCTTATCGATTGAAGAGACCGCGCGGGCGCACGGCTGGAACAGCTTTGTGATGAATATGTTCACCGACGACAACCCGGATGCGATTGTTGATCTGCTGCTCTCCCACCGGCCCGACGGCATTATCTACACCACTATGGGGCTGCGCCAGGTGCCGCTGCCCGCCAAGCTGCTCACCCTTCCCTGCGTGCTCGCCAACTGCGAAAGCCTGCACGATCAGGTCGCCAGCTATATTCCCGACGATGAACAGGGCCAGTACAGCGCGGTAAAAGCGCTGCTGGAGGCGGGTTATCGCCAGCCCCTTTGTCTGCATCTGCCCGAACCGCTGCTTGCCACCGCGCGCCGGCGTAAAGGGCTGGAGCGCGCCTGCCGTGAAGCCGGGGTTAACCCGGATACTCTCACCCACCGCTATATGGCGCTGGGTGACGAGCATTATCGTGATATTCCGGCGCAGGTGCTGGCGCATATCCACGCGCAAAAGCCGCAGTTCGATTCGGTGATCTGCGGTAATGACCGCATTGCGTTTATGGTCTATCAAACGTTACTCGCGCAGGGGCTGCGCATTCCGCAGGATGTGGCAGTGGTTGGTTACGACAATATGGTGGGTATCGGTGAGCTGTTCCTCCCCTCCCTTGCAACGGTGCAGCTCCCGCATTATGAGATTGGGCGCCTGAGCGCCCTGCATATTATTAACGGTAGTGAACACAAGCAGACCACGCGGGTTGCCAGCCCGTTTCTGCTGCGTGATTCGGTGCTGGCGGCTGATTAGTTTGCTGCTTTGCCGAAGCTTTACGCCTCGTTAGCCACAAACCAAAAATCCACGCTTAAGCGTGGATTTTTTATCATTTAACGGACGGTTAACGCAGCAGCGACAGCATGGTCTGCGGCACCTGGTTGGCCTGCGCCAGCACGGACGAGCCGGCCTGTTGTAATATTTGCGCCCTGCTCATATTTGAGACCTCCGTACCATAGTCGGCGTCATTTATTCGGCTGCGCGCAGCGGAGAGACTGTTCGCCGCCTGATTGAGGTTGTTTATCGTCGATTCAAAGCGGTTCTGAAATGCCCCGAGCGAACTGCGTTGGGTATCGACGGCTTTTATCGCATCGTCAATGGCGGCAAGCGGATTATTGAGTATCGCACCGCTAAAGGGGGTGACGGTGCCATGGAGCACATCAAAGCCCATTGCTTTTACGCTACGCGCGCTACCGTGGATAGATTCGCCAGAGACTTCGCCAATCGAACCGGAATTTGCCCCCAGGTTATAGTCATCGCTGCCACCTATCGTGAGAACAATCTCTTCGCCATCATCAGCACCCACCTGGAAGCCGTAACCAAACGAACCAGAGCCGCTATCAAGAATTTTAATGCCGTTAAAGTCTGTCTGGCGGGTTACGCGATTAATCTCGGCCATACGTTCATTCACTTCCGACTGAATAGAGTCGACATCGGAGGCAGAGTTAGTGCTATTTTGCGCCTGCACGGCCAGATCGCGGATACGCTGCAAGTTGTTATTTATTTCGCTTAATGCGCCTTCAGCCGTTTGTGCCAGCGAAATAGCATCGTTGGCATTTCTTGCGGCCACGCCCATGCCGTTAATGCTGGAGGAGAAACGGTTGGCAATCGCCTGGCCCGCAGCGTCATCTTTCGCGCTGTTAATACGCAGGCCGGAGGATAAACGCTGAATTGCAGAGCTTTGCGCCGCCTGGGATTTATTAAGGTTATTTTGGTTGATGAGTGACAGCGTATTGGTATTGATGACGGCCATGCTACGACTCCTTGTAGAAATAGATTAAAACCAGCGGTGCGGTTATCTATTAGCATCGGCACGAGCATTGAAAACTTTATGCTCTTTAAGGAGATTGCGGTAACAAGCGCTATGAAGGCTCGCTACCGCATAACAACAAATAACTATCCCGGTTGGCCGTGATTCAGGCGTGTCAGGGGTTCATTGACGTCAAACAGTTTGACGGTGATGTTGGTGGCACCAAACTGTTTTAACCGCGCCATATGTTTATCCATATAGCGCTGCGCGTTCGCTTCGCTGTCGAAGAGATAGATCCCTCCCGCTTCCTGAGCGAGCGCATTTTCGGTCCACACTTTCCACAGAAAGCCCGGCTCCTGATTGATTGATTCGGCCAGCTCCACCAGCTGCTGCGACATTTCATCGCCAAACGGGCCGTTAAAATCGAAGTAAATCTGCACGAGTTTATTGGCCATACTATCCTCCGTGATGGCATGTTTATGAGCCTGTCGACACTATTTCATCGCTCGAGTAATAGCAAAAAAAAATCCACGCCGGAGCGTGGATTTGCTGTCAGAGCAGGTGAAACCAGTACGGTTAAATATCGTCCGTTGTATGGTGTACAACGATTTCCAGGGTGTGGCGTACAATATCGCTTTTCACCACATCCTCTGTGGTCTCGATCATCTTGATCAACTCCAGGATCAAGGCCTTGTGGGTAATACGTTCACCGGCTGCCATAACACCACGAATCGCCGCGCCCAGTACCACAGACTCCTCTGCGAGCGTCTCGCCGCCGCTGCGAAAATACTCAGCAAGCGAGAGATCAGGCAAATTTTCATATTCGTGTGAATCCAGCAAAACCTGGCTCATCGTTTACCCCATTTTTTAGTGATAATAACCGTGTCTGTTAATGTTTTTTCGAACTGCCGGCGCTGTTGTCACCAAACAGCTGGAAAACGTTATCCCTGCTCTGCTCATCCCACTCATCGCGATCGCTTCCTTTGTCGCGCTTCAATGAGGCAAAATTATTGTTGCTGATTTCAGCAATAATCCGCCCCAGCATCTGCCGCCGCTGAACGTCCTGCTCGCTGGTCTCCATCGACCGCAGCCGGTTGATCAACGCACGTGTGCTGATGGGTGAGTTATCTTTCAGAAGTGACAATACTGCCACTCCGATAAGTTCATCTGTAAGTTGCTCTATTTCACTACTATTCATAACTGCATCTCGGGTTGCCGCTACTTGCCGAACTGCAATTGCGGCATGAAGCCAATTCTCCCTTGGGGACGATTAACTTTTCTGCACGCGCATGAAGCGCTTCATCACCCCGCGAGAATTGACTCAAAAGCCAAAAGTATTGCCGTTGGTCAAACTCTGTTAGCGATCGAAAAGCAGGCCAATCAGCGTGTGATAGTGGCTCTCCTCTTCCGGACCAGAAGCCTGCTCCAGACGGCTCAGCAATTTAGTACAAATTGCCTTGCGGTTCAGGTTGCGTCCTTCGCTCAGGATTTCAACAGCGATCTGTCCCAGCGTCTGCTGCTGAGTCGGGAGTGATGCCTTGTTGAAATAGCGGGTAATGGCATTAGCTGTATTCGGAAAATAACCGTTCTGCTGCATATGTCACTCCTCAAATAGTCCATTAACTTGTTAAAGTAACGTTAAAGTTATACAAAAAACGGCGATTTGTACATAGTAATTGTACAAGTTTGTTAGCCATCTAATGAATATTTCACAATCTTTATATTTATCAGGTGATTATAACCAGGAAAATTTTTACGCGGTTGACCAAGGTTGTACAAGCTGAAAAGCCGCGTGTACAAGCGGCACAAACAGCATAATTCTCTGCTAAATCAAGGGAGACGAGGTACTTTGCATCTGGTAGTGTGAGCGCTCATTCACCCGTTTCGGAACGCTTATGCTCACCACCCTTATTTACCGCAGCCATTTTCGCGACAACGTATCGTTTTCGATGCTTGAAGGGATGGTTGAAGCGGCCAATCAAAAAAACAGCCAGGCCAACGTCACCGGCATTCTGCTGTTTAATGGCACCCACTTCTTCCAGCTGCTTGAAGGGCCGGAAGAGACGCTGGATCCGATTTACGATGCCATCTGCAATGATGACCGCCACTTTAACGTTGTAGAGCTACTGCGCGACTATGCGCCGTCACGACGCTTTGGTAAAGCCGGGATGGAGCTGTTTGATCTGCGCGCCTATGACCGGGAAGAGGTGCTGCAAACGGTGCTGGATAAAGGCACCTCGAAATACCAGCTTATTTATGACGACCGCGCGCTGCAGTTCTTCCAGACCTTTGTCGAAGAGGGGCAGAAAGAGAACTACTTTGAGATCCCGGTCGACGACGAATGGGATTTCGTTCCCGACGGCAGCGCCGTCACCCTGCCCGCGTCCGTTGCCGCCACCAGCGCCGACTGCCGCTTTGCCTTCCAGCCGCTGATTGACCCCTTTGCCCGCAAAGTGGTGGCAATTGAAGCCCTGCTGCGTACCCCTTCGGGCGATGCACCGCAGGCCTACTTTGAGGGCCTGACGGGCGATGACCTCTATAAAGCCGACCTTGAAAGTAAGAAAGTGGCGTTCGCAATGGCCACCGCACTCGATATTGGCGCACAGACTCTTTCGGTTAACCTGCTGCCGATGACGCTGGTTGAAGTGCCCGGCGCGGTCGAATTTATCCTGCGCGAAATTGAGGCTAACGGCCTGGTGCCGGAGCAGATCATTGTTGAGTTCACCGAGAGCGAGATCATTTCACGCCTCGAAGAGTTCACCGAAGCGGTGAAATTACTGAAAGGTGCCGGGATCCGCGTGGCGATTGACCACTTTGGCGCTGGCTTTGCGGGCCTGCTGCTGCTGGCACAGTTCCAGCCTGACCGCATCAAAATCAACCGCGATCTGATTCAGGATGTGCACAAGAGCGGCTCACGCCAGGCGATCGTACAGGCGATCATCAAATGTTGTACATCCCTTGAAATTCAGATCTCCGCCGTCGGTGTCGAGAAAGCTGAAGAGTGGATGTGGCTGGAGTCGGCGGGTATCTCCCAGTTCCAGGGCTACCTCTTCGCGCGCCCGGATATCAACGGTATACCAGCGGTCTGCTGGCCAGAAAAACAGGACGATGCTTAATCGCTCCTTAAGTAAAGCTGTACAAAGTGCTTGTACAGCCTGCAAGCCTTAACTAGGCTTTGCGGGTGTATATCGGGGTTACGAGGAAGTCATGGCGTTTTACAGTATTGGCGAAGTTGCTGAACGGTGCGGTATTAACCCCGTCACACTTCGCGCATGGCAACGTCGTTACGGTTTGCTAAAGCCCCAGCGCAGCGAGGGCGGCCATCGTCAGTTTGACGAGGCGGACATTCTGCGCATTGAGGCGATCAAGCGCTTTATCGAAAGCGGCGTCTCGGTCAGTAAAGTAAAAGCGTTGCTGGATGAGTCGCCCGCCGCCGATGAGCAAGGCTGGGCGAAGGTGCAGGAAGATCTGCTGGCAACCCTGCGCCAGGTCAACCCGGCCAGGCTGCGCGCCATGGTGCTGGATATGGGGCGTAAATACAGCGTCGATCAATTTATCGATGAAGTGATTATGCCGGTGCGCCTGCTGCTGGCGCGGGATCAGAACACCGCGCGGGTGATCTTAAGCCTGCTTGACGGCGTGCTGATCGACTTTGCCGTCACCCAGCTGGCGCTTAGTCGCCAACAGGGAAGCAGAGAGGCGCTGTTTATCGCCTGGAACAATGACGATCGTACGCGCCTGTGGCTCGAAGCCTGGCGGCTGTCGCAACAGGGCTGGGCGCTGGATGTGCTCGCCGATCCGCTTGACTCCCCGCACCCGGAGTTTTTCCCGGGAAAGCAGCTGGTGGTCTGGACAGGCAAAGCGCTGACCCAGCGCCAGTCGCAGCAGTTTACCCACTGGCAGGAGCAGGGCTTCGCCCTCACCTTTCACGGTCCACAGTAACCCGCAGCCTTACGGCTGCCAGGTTTGCTGATTCCCGGACATCTTTTTATCTAAATAGAACGCGGCGCTGATCAGCGCCAGATGGGTCAACGCCTGCGGGAAGTTGCCAAGCGGGAAGCCGCGCTCATCAAACTCCTCGGCGTACAGCCCAAGGTGGTTGGCGTAGTGCAGCAGCTTCTCAAACTCAATGCGCGCCTCATCGACAAAATCCGCCCGCGCCAGGCATTCGACATACCAGAATGAGCACGGCGCAAAATAGCCCTCCTCCCCCTGGAGCGAATCCGCCGGGGTCTCCTCCTGCAAATAACGCCGCACCATGCCATCGCGCATTAACTTTGTGCGGATGGCGTCGAGCGTTGCCAGCCAGTCGGGATCTTTGGCGCCGATAAAACGAAACAGCGGCATCAGCAGCATTGAGCCATCGACATCGCTGCCGTTACGGGTCGAGGTGAAGTGGCCCAGCTTCTCATTCCAGAAGTTATGCCAGATATCGTCGCGGATCTTCTGCCGCGTCGCCTCCCAGCGGGCAAACGGCATTGAGAGCGACCGCTTGGCGCCAAGGCGCAGGGCGCGGTCGAGCGCCACCCAGCACATCAGGCGCGAGTAGAGAAAATTCTCCGGCTCGCCGCGCATCTCCCAGATCCCGGCATCGGGCGA
Source organism: Kosakonia sp. CCTCC M2018092 (assembly GCF_003864115.1). Classification (NCBI taxonomy): domain Bacteria; kingdom Pseudomonadati; phylum Pseudomonadota; class Gammaproteobacteria; order Enterobacterales; family Enterobacteriaceae; genus Kosakonia; species Kosakonia sp. CCTCC M2018092. The sequence continues at coordinate 2,136,308 of NZ_CP034225.1, read as the reverse complement.
ATCCCAGATTTCGCAGACATAATCCACCAGCCGCATCACATGCCCCCACGCGCGATGGGAGATGTTGTCGCCATATTTGGTCGTCAGATAGACGGCGTCCATCAGTTCGCCATAGATATCGAGTTGCAGCTGTTTATAGGCTTCATTGCCTTTGCGCACCGGCCTGGAGTTGAGGTAGCCGGCAAGGTGCGGCAACTCCTCTTCGGTGAGATCGGTTCCGCTGTCGAGGCGATACATCACCTGCAATTTTTTCGGGTCGAACTTACTGTTCTCCATACAGCTGCCGATCCACGCGCCGAAGGCTTTTGCTTCTTCGACGTAGCCCAAGCGGATCAACGCATAGCAGCTGAAAGAGGCGTCGCGCAGCCAGGTGGCGCGGTAATCCCAGTTACGCTCGCCGCCGGGCAACTCCGGCAGGCCAAAGGTCGCCGCCGCGGCAATCGAGCCGTAGCGCTGAGAGGTGAGCAACTTCAGCACCAGCGAAGAGCGGGTTACCGCTTCGCGCCAGCGGCCGCTGTATTTGCTCTGTGCCACCCAGCTTTGCCAGTAAGCGAGCGTGCGCTGGCGCAGCGCCGCTACCTGTTTTAGCGCCGCGTGCTTTACTTTGCTGTCGCCGAGCACAAAGGTCGCCGTTTCGCCCGCTTTCAGGCTGAACTCCCCTTCGATGAACCCTTTTTTCACCTGCAAGGTTTCGGATGAGGCCAGCGTCAGCGCCGCCCCCTTCTTGCCTTTGAAGTGATAAACCCGTTTATCCTCCTTTACCTCCGGCGCGTCGCTGGCGTAATTGAAGCGCGGCGAGCAGTGAAGCTTAATCGTCGCCTCGCCATAGATAAGGGTGATTTGCCGCACGATCAGCGGGTTGGCTTCGTCATCCTCGTTGATGGCGATAAAGTCCGTCAGCTCTACCATCGTCTCATTCGAGAGCCAGCGGGTTTGCAGCACGTTAGTATCCGGCAAATAGTGCTGAATGGCGCGCCAGCCCTCGCCCAGCGGCGCAACGGAGAAGTAGCCGCCCCGTTTAGCATCAAGCAGCGAGCTAAAAACAGAAGGGCTGTCGAGATTGGGCCAGCAGAGAAAATCAATCGCCCCTTCAACGGTCACCAGCGCGCAGGTCCGCAGGTTGCCGATAATGCCGTGCTTATCAATCACGGCGGTGGTCTGAGTGTCGGTTTTCATTCGGATCCTTATGCGTGCGGTTACGCTTTAAGCGTAGGTGACACAAAGGGTTCCCGCATCTGTGCCAGGCTTAACAGGAACTCATTTCACTGACGCGGAGAAACGCATGACGCAATACGCCTCACTTCCCGATGATCAACTGCAACTGATCGACCGCTACTGGCGCGCGGCCAACTACCTCTCTGTCGGGCAGATCTACCTGATGGATAACCCGCTGCTGCGCGAGCCGCTCAAGCCTGAACATATCAAACCGCGCCTGCTCGGCCACTGGGGCACCACGCCGGGGCTGAACTTTATCTATGCCCATCTCAACCGCGCCATTCGCCAGCACGATCTCGATATGATCTACATCTGCGGCCCCGGACACGGCGGGCCTGGCATGGTGGCGAACACCTGGCTTGAGGGGAGCTACAGCGAGATCTACCCGCAGGTGAGCCAGGACGCGCAGGGGATGAAAACCCTCTTTCGCCAGTTCTCCTTTCCGGGCGGCATTCCAAGCCACGCCGCGCCGGAAACGCCGGGGTCGATTAACGAAGGCGGCGAGCTGGGCTACTCCCTCTCCCACGCCTTTGGCGCAGTGTTTGATAACCCGTCGCTGATTGCCGCCTGCGTGATTGGCGACGGCGAAGCGGAGACCGGGCCGCTGGCGTCGAGCTGGTTCGGTATTAAATTCCTCAACGCCGCACGCGATGGCGCGGTGCTGCCGATCCTCCATCTCAACGGTTATAAAATCGCTAACCCGACCATTCTTGGGCGCAGCAGCGATGAGGATCTGCTGCATCTGTTTCGCGGCTACGGCTACGAGCCGCTGATTGTCAGCGGTCATGAGCCGGAGAAGATGCATCGCCAGATGGCGCAGATCCTTGAGCAGGCGCTGGAGCGTATTCGCCACTACCAGCAGCAGGCGCGCAGCGGTGAAGCCGCTGAAGATTTACCGCGCTGGCCGATGATTATTATGCGCAGCCCGAAAGGGTGGACCGGGCCGCAAACGGTGGATGGTAAAAAAGTGGAGGACTTCTGGCGCGCGCACCAGGTGCCGGTCTCCTCCTGCCGGGAAGATGACGGCCACCGGCAGATCCTCGAAGAGTGGATGCGCAGCTATCAGCCTGACGATCTGTTTGATGAGCAGGGGCGGCTGCGCCCGGAGCTGGCCGCGCTGGCACCGGAGGGCGATAAACGCATGGGCGCCACCCCGTGGGCCAACGGCGGTCGTCTGCGCCGCGAGCTTAATACGCCAGCGATTGCCGATTACGCCGTTGATGTCACTTCGCCCGGCGAGACGCAGGCGGAATCCACCGCCGCGCTCGGGGCTTATCTGGCAGGAATATTCCAGCGCAACCGCGATAACTTCCGCCTGTTTGGCCCGGACGAAACCGCCTCGAACCGCTTAAGCAAAGTGTTTGATGTCACCAGCCGCACCTGGCAGGAGCCGGTCAAACCCTACGATGAGCAGCTTGCCGCCGATGGCCGGGTGATGGAGATCCTTAGCGAACATCAGTGCCAGGGCTGGCTTGAGGGCTACCTGCTCACCGGGCGTCACGGCCTGTTTAACTGCTATGAAGCTTTTATCCATATTGTCGATTCGATGTTTAACCAGCATGCCAAGTGGCTGAAGGTGACGCGCAAATTGCCGTGGCGTGAACCGATCTCATCCCTTAACTACCTGCTCTCGTCTCACGTCTGGCGCCAGGATCACAACGGTTACAGCCACCAGGACCCCGGTTTTATTGACCACGTGGTGAATAAGAAAGCCGATATTGTGCGTGTCTATCTGCCGCCGGATGCCAACACCCTGCTCTGCGTAGCGGATCACTGCCTGAAAACCTGGGATCGCATTAACGTGATTGTCGCTGGTAAGCAGCCTGCGCCGCAGTGGCTGAACCTTGAAGCGGCGCAGAAACACTGTGCGGCGGGTATCGGGATCTGGCACTGGGCAGGCACCGTTGATGAAGGTGAAGACCCGGATGTGGTGATGGCCTGCGCCGGTGATGTGCCGACGATGGAGACGCTGGCGGCAGTCGATCTGCTGCGCGACTACTTCCCGGATCTGCGCATTCAGGTGGTGAACGTTGTCGATTTGATGGCGCTGCAAACGGAAGAGCAGCATCCGCACGGCCTGAGCGACGAGGCGTTTGACGCCATCTTCACGGCGGACAAACCAGTGATTTTTGCTTTCCACGGCTACCCGAGCCTGATCCATCGCCTCACCTACCCGCGCAATAACCATGGCAATTTCCACGTGCGCGGGTTTATGGAGGAAGGCACCACCACCACGCCGTTTGATATGACGGTGATGAATGAGCTGGACCGCTTCCACCTGGCGCAGGAGGCAATTGTGCGTACCCCCTCCCTGCAAGGCAAAGCGGATTCGGTGCTGGATGAGCTGGCGGAGAAGATCGCCGAGCATCACCGCTACGTGCGCGAACACGGCGAAGATCTCCCCGAAGTCCGCGGCTGGAAATGGCCCTCCGCGCAGGGCGACGGCGGCGCACCCGAGTAACCTCTGCAACCGTCCTTGCCGGATAAGCGTTTACGCGCCATCCGGCGATGGTGTTGCATATGGCTTTGGTGGCATTGTTCCGTTCACCAGGCGTTCGGGAGTTTCATTAACCCCTTATGCGGTGAACGGGACAAGGGAAGCGGCCGCGCTCCCCTTGTCAATCCCCGCGGCCCCGCGAGGAAATCGGTGCTGCGCACTGCGCTCACCTCCCGCATGCCTGACTGCGGCCGGCTCGACTCGACTTACTCGTTCCATTCTGGAACTCGTCCATGTCTCGGTTCGCCTCTGTCCGCCATCCATGGCGTCCAGACCTTGTCATTCACGCTTCGGTTCGCCGATTTCAGCGGGGACACAACCCCTCGCTGTCATATTGCGGATATAAAGCAGTACCGGTTTCGCTGAAAGCCCGTTTTTGTAGGCCGGATAAGGCGTAGCCGCCATCCGGCAGTGGTGTGATGGTGATGGCGTGTAAACGTTTATCCGGCCTACGCCCCCGCCAGCAAGGCGCTTTACCCCACATCACTCTCCAGCCGCTGCCGATGCCGCAATCCCGGAAACCACCTCATCCACAGCGCTACCACAATCAGCGTCCCTACCCCGCCAATCGCCGCCGCGGGCACTGCCCCCAGCCACGCGGCAAGCATCCCGGACTCAAACTCCCCAAGCTGGTTGGAAGTATTGATAAAAATCGAGTTCACCGCATTGACCCGCCCGCGCATCTCATCCGGCGTATCGAGCTGCACCAGCGAGCCACGGATCACCATGCTGATCATGTCAAACCCGCCGAGCGCAAATAGCGCCAGCAGCGACAACCACATCCAGCTTGAGAAGGCAAACACCAGCGTCGCCACGCCAAAGCCCGCGACCGACATAAACATAATGATGCCGACACGGCGCGTCAGCGCACGGTGGCTCAACCAGAAGCCGACCAGCAGCGCGCCCACCGCTGGCGCACTGCGCAGAAGCCCCAGCCCGAGCGGTCCGGTATGCAGCACATCGTGGGCGAAAATCGGCAGCAGCGCCGTCGCGCCACCGAGCAGCACGGCGAAGAGATCGAGGGAGATCACCCCCAACACATCGGGCCGGTTACGGATAAAGCGCACCCCGGCAAAGAGTGAAGAGAGCGTGGCGGGCGTGCGTTTTGGCTGCGCCTGCTCATAGCTCAGGGTGATCACCAGCAGCAGCGAAAGCAGATAGAGCGCCGCCGTGACGCTGTAAACCACATCCGCGCCCGCAGCGTAGAGAAAACCGCCCAGCGCCGGGCCAACAATCTGCGCCGCCTGGCCGGAGACCGCATTCGCCGCCGTGGCGCGCGGCAGAATCGAGGCCGGGACTAACGCTGGCAGCATTGAGATCATCGACGGCGACTCAACGGTTTTGGCGCAGGAGATAACAAAAATCAGCGCCAGGATGACGCCAACGCTGGCGTCCCCCTGCCAGGTGAGCCAGGCGAGCGCCACAATCGCCACCCACTCGCACACCTGCGACAGCAGCACCACGCGGCGGCGGTCAAACTGGTCGGCGATATGCCCGGCGGGCAGTGCCAGCGTCAGGGAGGGAATAAACTGCACCAGGCCAATCATCCCGAGCCAGAAGGCGCTCTGCGTCTGGGAGTAGATCTGCCAGCCGACAATAATCGACAACATCTGAAAGCCAAAGCTGGAGCTGGTACGCGCCAGCCAGAAGGCGACAAAAGATCGGTGCTGCAATAAACGGCCATCGCTGGCGGATAACAGGGGTGCCATAACATCTCTCTATGGGTGGTAATTAATGTCCGGCCGACGGCGCGCCGGGCGCACCGCTGCGCACAAACGGTGGGCGGGCAAACCAGATAACGATCATCAATGCTAAAAAGAGCCAGCCCAGCAACCAGAAGTAGTCGATGGTCGAGAGCATATAGGCCTGCTGCTCAAGGGTTTTATCCACCGCCGCCAGGTGCTGCTGCGTTGCGCCACCCATCTTATGCAGATAATCCGTCGCCGCCGGGTTCCACTGCGAGACGCTTTCGCTGAGGGTGGCATGGTGATAGATCTCGCGCCGCGACCAGATCCAGGTAGTGAGCGAAGAGGCAAACGAGCCGCCCAGCACGCGGAAAAAGGTTGCCAGACCGGAGCCTTCCGCCACCGCCTGGCCGTGCAGGTTAGAGAGCACAATGGTGGTGATGGGCATAAAGAAGAATGCCACGCCAATGCCCATAAACATCTGCACTTCGGCAATGGTGCGGAAATCGACCTCGGTATTGAACTGCGCGCGCAGCAGGCAGGAGGCGCCCATGGTCAGAAACGACAATGTTGCCAGGATGCGCAGGTCAACTTTATGGGCGTAGCGCCCAATAAACGGCGTCAGCAGCAGCGGCAGAAAGCCCATCGGTGCCGCCGCCAGCCCGGCCCAGATCGCCGTGTAGCCCATCTGGGTTTGCAGCCACTGCGGCAAAATAATGTTGATGGCGAAAAAGGCCGCGTAGCCGAGAGTCAGCGTGGCGGTGCCGATGGCGAAGTTGCGATCCTTAAACAGCCGCAGGTTAACAATCGGGTGCTGCTCGCCAAGCTCCCACATCACAAACGACACCAGCGCAATCGCCGAGAGCACTGACATGATGATGATCTCGTTCGAGGCGAACCAGTCGAGATCGTTGCCCTTATCCAGCACCACTTGCAGCAGGCCAACGCCAAGCACCAGCAGCGCAATGCCGATGTAATCAATCGGCGAGGTGGTGGTGCTCTCTTCCCGCTCGCGCAGCTGCATCCAGACGACAATCGCCGCGAAGATACCAATCGGTACGTTGATGTAGAAGATCCACGGCCAGGCGTAGTTATCGGTGATCCAGCCGCCGGTGATCGGCCCGACAATCGGCGCGACTACCGTCACCATTGAGAGCAGCGCCAGCGCCATGCTGCGTTTGCTGGTGGGGAAAATGACCAGCAGCAGCGTCTGACACATCGGAAACATCGGGCCGGCGAAAAAGCCCTGTAGCGCACGGAAGACAATCAGCTCCGTCATGCTGTGGGCGAAGCCGCACAAAAATGAGGAGAGCGTAAAGAGCGCTACCGAGCCGACAAACAGCCGCAGTTGACCAAAGCGGCGGGTAAACCAGCCGGTAAGCGGCAGCGCAATGGCGTTACACACTGCAAATGAGGTAATTACCCAGGTGCCCTGATCGGCGCTGACGCCGAGATTACCGGCAATGGTTGGCAGCGCTACGTTGGCGATGGTGGTATCCAGCACCTGCATAAAGGTCGCCAGCGAAAGCGCTATCGTCGCCAGCAGCAGGCTGGGCGGCGTAAATGCCGATTTATCTTGCATCGCGTCTCTCTTAGCGGGCGGCTACCGGCTGGCTATTATCATGAAGGATCTTCGCCACCAGCGCGTCGGCCTTATCCAGCGCATTCTGGTAGACGTCTGTGGCAAAACGCGGCTGCGCGACGCTCTGCTGCGGCAGCAGGTGCCCTTCGGTGTCGCGAATATCGACGCGGGCGGCCATCGATAAGCCGACGCGCAGCGGATGTTTCTGCATATCATGAGGATCGAGGGTAATGCGCACCGGCAGGCGCTGGACAATCTTGATCCAGTTACCGCTGGCGTTCTGCGCGGGCAGCAGGGAGAACGCGCTGCCGGTACCAATGCCGAGGCTCTCAATCGTGCCGTGATACTCCACATCTTCGCCATAGAGATCGGCGGTCAGCGTCACTTTCTGCCCGAGGCGCATGGTGCTCATCTGGCTCTCTTTGAAGTTGGCATCCACCCAGACCTGATCGAGCGGCACAATCGACAGCAGCGTGGTGCCGGAATCGACGCGCATGCCAAGCTGCACCGCGCGCTTCGCCACATAGCCGCTGACCGGCGCAACAATGGTGCTGCGGGCGTTATCGAGAAAGCGCTGACGCAGGGTGGCGATGGCGCTTTTGATCTCCGGATGGCTGTCGATAACGGTGTCGTCGACCATCGCCAGATTGGTATTGAGCGCCTGCTGGGCGGCAATCAGGTCACTTTTCGCGCTGGTGACGTTGTCACGATAATGGGAGAGATCCTCTGCGGTGACCGCGCCGGTGGCGAAAATCTTCTGCCGACGGGCGTAATCACTCTGCGCGGTTTGCAGCGCCACTTTTTTCGCTGCCACCTGCGCGCGGTAGTTATCCGCCGTGCTGTAAAGCCCGCGCACCTGGCGCACGGTGCTGGCGAGGTTGGCCTGTGCCTGTTGCAGGGCAATTTCCGTATCGGCCGGGTCGAGCAGTACCAGCGGCTGCCCTTTTTGCACAAAGTCGCCCTCATCAACCGCGACCTGGGTAACGGTGCCGCCAATCTGCGGCGTCAGCGTCACCTGGTTGGCGCTGACATAGGCGTCGTCGGTGGTTTCGTAATAGCGGGCATAGAGCAGATACCAGGCCAGACAACCAGCGGCGATAATCACCAGCAGCACAAACAGAATGGCAAAGTTGCGCTTACGTTTACTCGGCGCGCGTACAGTCTGGGTAGATGAATCGGACATCTTTATCACCTTTCAGAAAAGCTTAGCGATGGGGTTCGGTTGCGTCGTCAGGCAACATTTTGATCAGCAGCGTGACCAGCTGTTGCGCTTCATCCTGGCTGAGGCGCTCGGTGAGTGAGGCGAGGATCGACGTCAGCGCCTCATTCTGGAAGCGATCGCAAATCACCCGCCCCTTCTCCGTCAGGCCGAGGATCACCTGGCGTTTATCGTCGGGGTTGGTTGTGCGCACAATCAGATCGCGCTTGACCATGCGCTCAAGCATGCGGCTCATGGCACCGGCGTCCATCAGCAGGTTTTTGCTCACTTCGACCGGGCTGGTGAAGCCTTTATAGATGCTGATCAGCACCTTGAACTGCGCGGCGGTGATATCCGCCGGGGAAAAGTAGTGGCTGAGAAGCTGGTCTTTAAACTGGTTTGCCAGATGGATCAGCAGGCCGAGGTGCAGCTTCGGGTTAGGGTTATCCGCAGAGTTCGTCATAGTATTTGCCTGGTCAATAATTACAAATGAAATTACTGACCAGGCAGATAACTGTCAATAAATTGTCAAGATAAGCGCACATTTTGTCAGTTTTCGACCACCACACCCGTACCCCGTAGGCCCGATAAGCGCAGCGCCATCGGGCAACTCCGCAATGCCGGATGGCGGCTTGCGCCTTATCCGGCCTACAAAAACACACAACGTCAACATTCGTAGGCCCGATAAGCGCAGCGCCATCGGGCAACTCCGCCATGCCGGATGGCGGCTTTAGCCTTATCCGGCCTACAAAACCACACAACGTCAACATTCGTAGGCCCGATAAGCGCAGCGCCATCGGGCAACTCCGCAACGCCGGATGGCGGCTTGCCCTTATCCGGCCTACAGGCAACCGCATTTTGTAAAAACAAAATGTGTCTATCAGGTAACTGTTCTGCTTCGTTATTAATTTCTGTTTTACCGCTTCGCTTATTTCGCTCCCCGCTTTAACCCGCTTTGAGATTGTTCTCAAACTCGGCTTAATAAGGTTTTTTTCGCTGCGTAATTTGACTAAAGAGCAGTTCCAGCTAGTTTTATTTGTGGGTGCGAAAAAACTTCGCTTAATAATGAGATGAGTTTTGAGATCATAGGGAAATTATTATTAGCTGATGACTTGCACATATTTCAATTAACGACTAAGGCGAATCATTCCCGGTTCGTTATTCGAACAATCATCACCGCAAAAATATATTTCTGTGCTACAGCGAAACGCTGGCACACAATTCCCCTTACGCGAAAACGACGAAGAGAAGGATTACATTATGACACCTCAAGAAAACTATCATGACTGGTTACGTGATGCCCACGCGATGGAAAAACAGGCTGAGTCGATGCTGAAGTCCATGAGCGAGCGTATCGATAACTACCCGGATCTGCGTTCCCGTATTGCCCAGCATTTAACCGAAACGCAGGGTCAGATCCAATTAATTGAAGAAGTTATGGATCGCAATAATATTAATCGCTCGGTAATGAAAGATGCCACCAGCAAAATGGCCGCGATGGGCCAGGCTTTCGGCGGCATGTTTGCACCGGATGAAGTCGTTAAAGGTTCAATCAGCAGCTACGTCTTCGAGCAATTTGAGATTGCCTGTTACACCTCCCTTATCACCGCAGCGGAAAAAGCCGGTGATGTCGCCAGCGTAGATATTTTCAAACGTATTCTTGCCGAGGAAGTAGCAATGGCGGAATGGGCGCTGAATCATATTCCGGACGTTACCGCACAATTCCTGCTTCGCAGCGATGCGGATGGCGTAGAAGCGAAAAAATAATTATTAGAATTCAGGAGGCAAGCAATGTTTCGTCACGTAAAACAACTGCAATATACGGTTCGCGTCAGCGAGCCAAACCCGGGTCTCGCCAATCTGCTGCTTGAGCAGTTTGGCGGACCGCAGGGCGAACTGGCTGCGGCGTGCCGCTACTTCACTCAGGGTCTGGGTGATGATGACGCCGGGCGTAAAGAGATGCTGATGGATATCGCGACCGAAGAACTCAGCCACCTCGAAATTATCGGCTCGCTGGTCGGTATGCTGAACAAAGGTGCGAAAGGCGCACTGGCGGAAGGCACCGAGAGCGAAGCGGAACTCTATCGCTCCCTGACGCAGAGCGGTAACGACAGCCATGTCACCTCCCTGCTCTACGGCGGTGGCCCGGCGCTGACCAACTCTGCGGGTAAACCGTGGACGGCGTCCTATATCGACACCATCGGCGAAGTGACAGCCGATCTGCGCTCCAACATTGCCGCCGAAGCGCGGGCAAAAATCATCTATGAGCGCCTGATCAACCTCACTGACGATCCGGGTGTGAAAGATGCGCTCGGCTTCCTGATGACCCGTGAAGTGGCGCATATGATGTCGTTTGAAAAAGCGCTCTACTCAATTCGCAACAACTTCCCGCCAGGAAAATTGCCGCCGATTGAGCAGTACAGCAACGTCTACTACAACATGTCGGAAGGTGACGATCCGCGCGGCAGCTGGAACAGCGACGAGAACTTTGAGTATGTTGCCAATCCGCAGCCGGCCGTTGATGGCGGTGATGGTCTGATCACGGTGCAGCTGACGCCGGAACAGCTGGCGATGGTGAAAGCGATGAGCGACCGCACCATGTCTGACCCGTCCGTTGAACCGATTACCGGTTTCGAACTGGGAACCGGCGAACCGAAGTCGAAAAAGTAATTCTGCTTGCGGTTAACAAACACACCCCCTGCGGGGTGTGTTTTTTTATGCCCTGCCCTGCTGCAATGCACGCAGCTCGAGCGCATCGTGGCTGCAAAAAAGCGTCAGATCCGCCTGATGGGCGCAGGAGAGTTCCCGCAGGCGCTGCTGGTTAACGCGGCGCGCCTGGTTGTCCATTCCCATCATCCACTGATAAAAACGCAGCCCCGGCGTGCAGTGGCGTTCAGGACGCCCCATCTCTTCACGATAGAACCACGCATCTCCGCCGTGCAGCAGCCACCCTTGCGGACGCTGGATCGCCACGCCCGCATGTCCCGGCGTATGCCCGGCAAGGGGAATAAGCAGGATCTCCGGCGGCAGACCGCTCAGAGCATTCACCGCCTCGAAACCAAACCACCTTTCGCCCTGCGGCGCGTAACCATGCCAGCCGGAGCGCGCGCTCCACTGCCCTGGCCGGTAACGCTCGCGCTGAAGCCAGCTATGGCGCTGCTGGGCGGTGTCGATCTCCTGCTGCATCAGGTGTACCTGCGCATGGGGGAAATCGGTCAGGCCACCGGCATGGTCAAAGTCGAGATGGGTCAGCACGATATGGCGGACATCTTCCGCCTTAAAGCCGAGCGCCTGAATACGCGACAGCGCGGTCAGTTCATCCCGGCGCTGAATGTTGTTCATCAGGCGAAAGAAGCCCGACAGACGGCGCTGTGGGGCTTGCATATCTTCGCGGCCAAAACCGGTATCGACCAGCACCAGCCCGTCGCGGTCAGTCTCAATCAGCAGACAGTGGCAGACCAGGTGCGCGTGTAGTCCTTTACTGAAGCCGTCATACAGCGCGCCGCCGAGCGGGCACATGCACCCGCAGTTAAGGTGATGGACGATCATCGTGACCTCCCGAAAAGTCAGTGAGAATGGGCTGCGCCTGCAGAGACCGGGACGACGCGAAGCTGTACCGCCTTCCCCTGCTCCCAGGCATCAGCGCCTTTGGCGACAGGATTAGCCGGAAGATCGGCGCGCTCGGCTTTAATCTCTTCGGTATTGATATCGAAGCGGCGATCGCGGTCGACCAGCAGCGCCGGATTGAGCTGCCCGTCAGCGGTAAAGCCCATCATCAGCGCCGGTGTGCCAAGCGGCAGGGTTTTATCGCGATCCGTGTGCCAGGTGTGGAAGGTCTTACCGTAGGTGTTGACGATTTTGCTCATCAGCGCCTTATCCGCCACCGCAGGCAGGCCCGGCGCAACCAGGCTGCCGGATTTCACCTCATAGCGATGGCTGTGCCAGAGCTTCTTCTCTTCCGCAGGCAGGGTTTTGAACAGCCGTTCGCTGATGATGTACTCGACGCCCATCAGGCGCGCATCGCGGGTGTTGCCGTCGTAGATCACCGCCTGCATCACATCCTCATTTAACACCGTGACATAGTGGTGCGCCTCCATCTGCCCCTTCTGGTTACCGCTGTAGAAGTGGAAACCGTCGAGATAGGTGCTGATGGCGTCAATCGGCGGGCGGGACTGCATCACCGCCGCGCCGCTCTCCAGCGTCTGTAATTTACCCGAGGTTTTTTCACCGGGGATCGGCGTCTGCGGCGGGGTGTTATTGGCGTTGCATCCGGCAAGAGCGAGGGGAAGTACGAGGTACAGGGCCAGCCTTTTCATTGTCTCTCCTTTGATCATGATCTGGAGTTATGAGGGTAGCCCATTGCGGCTATTCAGCCAGTGAAAACGGCAAATGAGATCGGCACAAACGCAGCGGTGGCGCGGGCTGCACGATATATCCCCATCCATAACCGGGGAGTGTGCCGCTGAGCGGTCTGTTTTTTAAGAAAGGTATTAACTATCAAATCCGTAGATTCATCCAAGTACCTTTAAATATGGTGGCGAGATATCGTAACGGCATACGTAAGCCAATGGAGCCAGTTATGAGCACGTCAGACGAGACTAACCGCGATGCCGGAATGGGCAAATGCCCGTTTCATCATGAAGCCAGCAAGCCGGAAACGAAAAGCAGCGGCCCTACCACCAACCGTGACTGGTGGCCGAACCAGCTGCGTGTCGATCTGTTAAATCAGCACTCCAGCCGCTCGAACCCGCTGGGCGAGCAGTTCAACTACCGCGAAGCCTTTAAACAACTCGATTACAGCGCCCTGAAAGCCGATATTCGCGGCGTGCTCACCGACTCCCAGGAGTGGTGGCCCGCAGACTGGGGCAGCTACATTGGTCTCTTTATTCGTATGGCCTGGCACAGCGCCGGTACCTACCGCACCGTTGACGGACGCGGTGGCTCTGGCCGTGGGCAGCAGCGTTTCGCCCCGCTCAACTCCTGGCCTGATAACGTTAGCCTCGATAAAGCCCGCCGCCTGCTGTGGCCGGTTAAACAGAAGTATGGGCAGCAGATCTCCTGGGCCGATTTGATGATCCTCGCCGGGAACGTTGCGCTGGAGAACTCCGGCTTCCGTACCTTTGGTTTTGGCGCAGGCCGCGAAGATGTCTGGGAACCGGATATGGACGTGGACTGGGGCAGCGAAAAAGAGTGGCTGACCCACCGCCACCCGGAAAGCCTGGCGCAGGCCGCCATTGGTGCGACCGAGATGGGGCTGATTTACGTTAACCCGGAAGGGCCAAACGCCAGCGGGGAGCCGATCTCCGCCGCCGCTGCGATCCGCGCGACCTTTGGCAATATGGGCATGAATGACGAAGAGACCGTGGCGCTGATCGCCGGGGGTCATACGCTGGGCAAAACTCACGGTGCGGCCCATGCGCCGGATTATGTCGGTGCCGACCCGGAAACCGCGCCGCTGGAAGCGCAGGGGCTTGGCTGGAGCAGCAGTTATGGCAGCGGCGTTGGCGCAGATGCCATCACCTCCGGGCTGGAAGTGGCCTGGACGCAAACCCCGACGCAGTGGAGCCACTACTTCTTCGAGAACCTGTTCAAATATGAGTGGGTACAGACCCGCAGCCCGGGCGGCGCGATCCAGTTTGAAGCGGCCGATGCCGATGCCGTGATCCCGGATCCATTCGACCCGGAGAAGAAACGCAAACCGACGATGCTGGTGACGGATCTGACCCTGCGCTTCGACCCGGAGTTCGAAAAAATCTCCCGCCGCTTCCTTAACGATCCGCAGGCGTTTAACGAAGCGTTTGCCCGTGCGTGGTTCAAGCTGACCCACCGCGATATGGGGCCGAAATCACGCTACATTGGCCCGGAAGTACCGAAAGAAGATCTGATCTGGCAGGATCCGCTGCCGGCGGCAGTGCATCAGCCAAACGGGGCCGATATTGCCAGCCTGAAAGCGGCGATTGCCGAATCTGGCCTGTCGGTGAGCGAGCTGGTCTCTGTCGCCTGGGCGTCGGCTTCAACCTTCCGTGGTGGCGACAAACGCGGCGGTGCTAACGGCGCACGTCTGGCGCTGGCCCCGCAAAATGGCTGGGAAGTGAATGCCATTGCCGCAAAAGCGCTGCCAGCCCTGCAAAGCATTCAGCAAACCTCCGGCAAAGCGTCGCTGGCGGATGTGATTGTGCTGGCAGGTGTGGTCGGGGTGGAAAAAGCGGCAGCCGCGGCCGGGGTGCAGATCACCGTTCCCTTTACCCCAGGCCGCGTGGATGCGCGTCAGGATCAGACCGACGTTGACTCCTTTGCTTTAATGGAGCCGCTGGCCGATGGTTTCCGTAACTATCGCCGCGTCTGGGATGGTGTCAGCACCGAAACGCTGCTGGTGGATAAAGCCCAGCAGCTGACCTTGACCGCGCCGGAGATGACCGCGCTGGTTGGCGGCCTGCGTGCGCTGGGTGCCAACTATGATGGCAGCAAACACGGCGTCTTTACCGACAACGTGGGCGTGCTGAACACCGACTTCTTTGTCAATCTGCTCGATATGCGCACCGTCTGGCAGGCGAGCGACGAGAGAGGCGAACTGTTCGACGGCCGCGATCGTCGCAGCGGTGAGTTGAAATTTACCGCCACCCGCGCTGACCTGGTGTTTGGCTCCAACTCGGTGCTGCGCGCTCTGGCGGAAGTCTATGCCAGCGCAGACGGTAAAGAGAAGTTTGTCACCGACTTCGTCGCCGCCTGGACGAAAGTGATGAATCTGGATCGCTTCGACCTGCTGTAAGCTTGCATCACCGTAGACGCCTGCGCCGCCTGAAAAGGGGCGCAGGCTTTTTTTGGCAAAAAAAATCCCGGCGTGTTGCCGGGAAAAGTGTGTGATAACGAGTTAAGTGCGGCGGCAAAGGGGCCGCCAAAAATTCGGGTAACAACAGTTCAAGCCGCAGGCTTTCCGGCGGGCTTGCGGTCATTAAAAGGGATGATTGTCACGCCGGTGTGACAGTTGCGTGGCATTTTAGCCCGAGGTGTGGGAAGTCTCCTGCTCCAGCGTCAGCACAAAATGGCGATCGTGGCGTTCGATTTTCGCCCCGCTCAAACCATAGTTGGTGGTTAACATAAAAAAGGTATCGGCATCGACATCAAACGCCAGCTCGACCTGCTGATATTTGCCCGATGTCGCCATCTGATACGCCTGTTTCAGGTTGTACGCTTTTGCTCTGGACATAAAGCCCTCTCCGCGTAGTGCCGTTGTAGAAACCATCGCCCCTATTCTTATAGACTGCTTTTGCCAAACTAGCCGCCAATTTTTCCACTAAATAGCCGAAATCCCCACGTGTTGTAGAGCAGCGTCACCGGCACCAGCACGCCATAACTGATCAGCAGGAATTTTTGCGTGGTGGGCGGGGCCGCCGCCTGGCTGAGAGTAAGATGCGGCGGCACGATCCACGGAAAGAGCGTGAAGGCGAGCACGCAAAACGCCACGCTGACCATTACCAGCACGCCGAGCAGCGGCAAAAAATCACGCCCTTTGCGCAGGCCAACAATAAACAGCGCCATACCTGCAAGCGCCACGGCAAGAGAGGGCCCCCATAAGAACGGGTTGAGCAGATGCTGCCGCCAACTCTCCTGCAACTGCGCGCACCACACCAGCAGCCCCGCCACCATTAACAGGCTGGCCAGCGCCAGCCACGGCAAAAGCCGCCGCGCCCAGGCACGCAGCCCGCCCGTCATGCGCCACACCAGCCAGCCCGCGCCAAGCCACGCATAGCCCAGCGCCAGCGCCACGCCGCAGAAAAGGGGGAAAGGCCGCAGCCACTCAAACCCGGTACCGGTAAACTGCTGCCCGTCGGTATAGATCCCCTGCATCAGGGCACCGACCACCACGCCCTGCGCCAGCGCAGAGAGGAGCGAGCCGCTAAAGAGCATCGCGTCGAATAGCCGTGGCGCATGGGGGCGAAACTCAATCGCCATGCCGCGCACCACCAGCGCCAGCATCATCACTAACAGCGGAATATAGAGCGCGCTCAGCACAATGCCATACGCCAGCGGAAAGAGGCCGAGCAGGCCACCCGCCGCCAGCACCAGCCAGGTTTCATTCCCGTCCCACACCGGCAGCAGCGAGAGGTTAATATCCTGGCGCGCCTGCGGGCTGCGCTGAAAACCGGTGAGGATCCCGGCCCCCAGATCGGTGCCATCGAGGAGTACGTAGATCAGCAGACTGCCCGCCAGCGCGACAGCGGAAAGGGTTTCAAGCCAGGGAAAACCGAGGATGGTTAACATATTACTGCGCCCCCTTTCCGCTACGCTGCGCCACTTCCGGTGCCGCGCCCGGCTCATCCTCAGTGGGCAGGTGCAACATCAATTTGAGTAAAAACCACAGGCCGAGGGCGAAGACCAGTAAATAGACCAGCACGGTGGCGATAAGCGACCCGAGCACCAGATGCCCGCTGACCGGCGAGACGCTCTCTGCGGTGCGCAGCACGCCGTAAACGCTCCACGGCTGGCGGCCGGTTTCTGTTACCCACCAGCCAGCGAGCATCGCCACAAAGCCAGCCGGAGCCATCAGCACCATCACGCGCTGTAACCAGCGCGCCTGCCACAACCTGCCGCGCAGGCGCACCACCAGGCCTGCGATCCCGGTTGCCACCATCAGCAGGCCGAGGCCAACCATCAGGCGAAAGGCCCAGAATACGCCCGGCACCCACGGCAGATCCGCCGCCGGATACTGGTTAAGCGTATGGATACGCCCCTGCAAATTGTGCCGCAGATAGAGCGAGCCAATATTGGGAATGGCGACTTCGTAGTGGTTACGCCGCGCCTGCATATCCGGCAGCGCAAAGAGGCGCAGCGGCTCGCCCTCGCCCGCCGGCGGCGGATCCCACGCGCCCTCCATTGCCGCCAGTTTGATCGGTTGATGATCGCGGGTGTTCTCGCCGTGCAGATCGCCCAGCACCACCTGCAAAGGTGCCAGCAGTACCAGCATCCACATCGCCAGCGAGAACATTTTGCGGGCAGGCAGAGCGCGTGCGTCGCGCAGCAGATGCCATGCGCCGCAGGCCGCCACCAGGCAGGCGGTGCCGAGCAGCGCCGCCACCGTCATATGCGCCAGCCGCCACGGGAAAGAGGGGTTGAAAATAGCCGCCCACCAGTCGACGGGCAGAAAACGACCGTCGGCGGCCAGCGTGTAGCCATCCGGCGTCTGCATCCATGAGTTGGCCGCGAGGATCCAGAAGGCGCTGAACAGCGTACCGATGGCGACAATGGTGGTAGCCATAAAGTGCACCCACGGGCGCACCCGGCCCATGCCGAAGAGCATCACCCCCATAAACCCCGCTTCGAGGAAAAAGGCGACGAGGATCTCCATATACATCATCGGCCCGAGTATTGCCCCGGCGCGACTGGAGAGTGCGCTCCAGTTGGTGCCAAAAACAAACTCCATCACCACGCCGGTGACCACACCGACCGCCACGTTAAGGGCGAATATCTTGCTCCAGTAGCGCCAGAGCGAGAGCCACACTGGCTGCCTGCGCCACAGCCACATCCCTTCCAGAAACATCAGAAACAGCGCGAGGCCGAGGGTGAAGGCCGCCAGCACAATATGAAAGCCGATGGTGAAGGCAAACTGGCTGCGCGCCAGCAGCAGAGCGAACTCCTGGCTCATTACGCGTCGCTGGGTTTGCCGGTGAAGGCGGAGATCGGTTTATCCACCGGCTCCTCCATGCGCCGCGAAAAGGCTTTCAGCCCCTGTAACAGCGGCTGCACGGCACCCCACAACTCGTCGTCCTGCAACATCTTCCACACACCCTGCACGCCGGGCGCTTTATGCTGCTCCTGTGACGGCGGCTGGCTGAAGGCTTCAGCCATATCGCGCAGGCCAAAGGCCAGCTTGTACATCTTGTCCGGCGAGACGCTGGAGAGCGCCATCAGCAGCACCGAGATATTTTGCAGGGCGTTGAGCGTCCCTTCGCGCTGCAAGCCTTTTACTAACACCTCGGCGATTTCGTTATTGGCGCCAACCACATCGTTGGCGAGGCGCAGCACGCCGTGTTCGTGCAATGTCTGGAGTAGACGCTCCAGCTCTTCATGGGCGTCGGGGCCGATTTTGGCCGGCTCCGGCTGATAATCAATTGCTTTAGCCATTAAAATTTCTCCGGGTGGGGTTCGCTTGCGGGGGGCTGGCGGTAGTCGTCGCGCTGCCACTTCTCTTCGACAGGCACCTTATCAATCGGCGTGCGGCTGCCGTGGCGGAAATTGTGTTTCGGTAGCGGGTCCGGCAGCGGCGGGCGATCGAGCAGCGTCAGGCGCACCGCCAGCTCTTTATAGGCCGGGGTATTCACCTGCGGATCGTGGTGCTCGCCGGTAAGGACGTTGACGCCCTCTTTGCCGTGATGAATAGGGATAAAGAGTTCGTTGCCCGCCACGCGATCGGTGATCACCACCGGCACGTCGATCTCGCCGCGGCGAGAGGTGAGTTTCACCCAGCTTCCCTCCTGCAACCCGCGCGCGGCGGCAAGGGTCGGGCTGACCTCAACAAACCAGTTTGGCGACAGGCTGGTAGTACGTCCGCCCTGCCCGCTCTGATTAGTGGACTGGAAATGCTCCAGCATGCGGCCATTGTTTAGATGCAGATCGTATTCCTCATCGGCACTCTCTTCCGGCGCGCTCCAGCTTAGCGGGTAGAGGTTGGCGCGGCCATCCGGCGTGTTAAAGCGCTCGGTATAGAGCAGCGGCGTGCTGCTGCCATCCGCCTTCACCGGCCAGATCTGCGATTTCCACCCTTCAAGGCGCTGATAGCTGACGCCCGCGAAGCTCTGCGCAATACTCGCCGCCTCATGCATAATCTCCTGCGGGTGTTGATACCCCCAGTCATAGCCCATACGCGCGGCCAGTTGGGTGAGGATCTGCCAGTCCGGGCGGCTGTCGCCGAGCGGTGGCATTACCGGGTAGAAGCGCTGGATGCGCCGCTCGGTATTGACAAAACTGCCCTCTTTTTCCACGCTCGGGCAGCCGGGCAGCACCACGTCGGCAAACTGCGCGGTGCGGCTGAGAAAGAGATCCTGCACCACCAGGAAGTCGAGGTCAGTGAAACCTTCATGCACACTGTGGGCATCGGCATCCGCAAAAGCGGTATCTTCGCCGATCACATACATGGCGCGGATCTGCTTTTCGCGCGCCATCTTCACCATCATAAAGTTGTCCTCCCCCACCTCCAGCGAGAGCCGTTCTGCTGGCACGCCCCAGGCGTTGGCCCATTTCGCACGCACGGCGGGATCGCTGACGGACTCATACCCGGGGTAGAAGTTTTTCAGGCAGCCGAAATCGCTCGCCCCCTGCACATTATTATGTCCGCGCATCGGATAGCCGCCAGTGCCCGGCCGCCCGTAGTTGCCGGTCACCAGTAACAAGTTGGAGAGCGCAGTGCTGGCATCCGCACCGTGGCTGTGCTGCGTGATGCCCATCGCCCACATAATGCAGACACGCCCGGCCTTGCCGATCATTTCGGCGGCGCGGGTGAGGAGCTCGGGCGATAAGCCGGTCTGCTCAGTGGCAAAATCAAGTGTGAACGGGGCCAGCGACTGGCGATACTCCTTCACCTTGTTGACCCTACTGGCGAGAAACGCCTCATCGGCATAGCCGTTATCAAACATGTAGCGCGACATGGCGCTGGCCCAGGCGAGATCGCTTCCGGGCTGAATGCGCAGGTGCAGATCGGCGCGCTCGGCCATTTCGTGACGGCGCGGATCGACCACCAGCCACTGCTGGCCGTGGTGCTTTTTCGCCGCTTTCAGTCGCGAGGCGATCACCGGATGGTTTTCGGCGGTGTTGCTGCCAACGATGATCACCAGATCGGCCTTGATAAGATCTTCGATGGTACCGGCATCGCCGCCGTAACCAACGGTGCGGAACAGCCCTTCGGTCGCCGGGTTCTGGCAGTAGCGGGAGGAGTTATCGACGCTGTTGGTGCCAATAATGGCGCGGGCGATTTTCTGCGTCAGATAAGCCTCTTCGTTGCTGCCTTTGCTGGAGCCGATAAAACCGATGCTCTCTGCGCCAAAGTTATCGCGGATGGAGAGCAGGCGTTTCGCCACCAGATCGAGCGCCTCATCCCAGCTTGCCGGGCGGAAGCGCCCGTTTTCACGAATTAGCGGCGTGGTGATGCGCTCCGGGCTGTTGATAAAATCCCAGGCGAATTTGCCCTTCACGCAGGTGGAGATGCTGTTGACCGGCGCTTCAACGCTCGGCTGCACCTTTAACAGATGGCGATCGCGGGTCCACATCTCGAAGGAGCAGCCGACGCCGCAGTAGGTGCAGACGGTTTTGGTGCGTTTAATCTCCTGCTGGCGCAGATGGGTGTCGATCACCGAGACGCCGGAGATAATCTCCGCCCCGGTGGAGTTCTCGAGGGTTTTGATGATGTCGATCAGCGGGCGCTTCAGGGACTGGCGCATTGAGGTGAATGGCCCGGCGTCGGGCTGCATGCTCTTCTCCATCAGCGCATTACAGGGGCAGACCGTCACGCAGTGCCCACAGCTGACGCAGCTGGAACCGGCAATTTGCGTGCCGCCGTCCCACAACACGCGCGGGTGCTCCATGGTGTAATCGATGCTCAGTGTCTCATTCACTTCAACATTCTGGCAGGCATCCACACAGCGACCGCAGAGAATGCACTGATCGGGATCGTAGGTGTAAAAGGGGTTGGAGTGATCTTTAACATAGGGCTTGCGCTCAAAGGCATAGCGCTGAATCGGGATATGCATATCCACCACGGTGTTATGCAGGGTGCAGTCGCCGGTGTTGTGTTCGCAGACGGTGCAGTAGAGTTCATGTTTTGCCAGCAGGCGATCCATCCCCTCTTCGCGCGCCGCGCGGGCGGGTTCGTTCGCTGAATTAATCACCATGCCTTCGCGGCTACGCAAGGTACAGCCGCGCACCAACTCCCCTTCCGACTCCACCCAGCAGACATCACAGGTTTGCAGCGGATCGAGGGCCGGGTGGTAACAGACGTGGGGCAGTTTCACATTACAGTGTTCAAGGAAGGGGATCAGCGGCATGTCCGCCGGGCCAATAAGGGGCTTACCATCATAAATGACGGTACATTTTTGCAGGCTCATGTTACTTCCTCACCAATAAAGGGCTGTACGTCCACTCCCGGTGCAATCGACCGCGCGTAACATTGCGCCTCGTCGCCCCTGTTCGGGTGGCGTATCGGTTATTAAGGTTTAAACGTAGACCCTGCCGCCCCGCTGAGCCAAACGGCCACGATATATTTATTCGTAAGCCTAAGATTTCTCTCAAAACCATAAGCAAAAGTGATATATCGCCCCCTTTCGAACGTAAATTTTTGTCAAAAAAAGCGCAGCGCAAGAATGTTTTGTGACAATCAACGCCGATAGTTTCGTAGGTTATTATTGGTTTTGTCTTTTATTTATCGCTAAGTCGTTTATTTTAAAGATGCCTTTCAGATGACCGTTTGGTCTAATTAAAATATATCCTCTTTGCAGATATTCTATTTTCCCTTTTTAACCCCCTCCCCCTGCCGTTTGACTATTCCACAAGCGAGTCTAAATTTAATGACGAACGCCTGCGACACTGCTGAAATAAAGTGTCGTTAAACTGAAACAACGAAACAGGAGAAATATTATGGCTGAACATCGTGGTGGCTCAGGTAATTTCGCCGAGAATCGTGAAAAGGCATCAGAAGCAGGCCGCAAAGGCGGTCAACAGAGCGGCGGTAATTTCAAAAACGATCCGCAGCGCGCTTCCGAAGCAGGAAAAAAAGGCGGCCAGAATAGCCACAGCGGCGGCCGTAAGTCCGGCAATAACTAATATTGCTGTGATGGAAAATCACTGCTTTGAAATTAAAGATTAATAACTGGCGAGCCAGCGATGGCTCGCTATTTTTAACGCTATTATTGGGTGGATATTATGCAGATTAATACGCTTAACGACCTTTTTATTCATGGTTTGTCTGACATTTACAGCGCCGAGAAGCAGCTGGCGCGCGCACTGACCAAAATGGCGCGTGAAGCCTCTAACGCTGAGCTGGTACAGGCTTTTAAACAGCACCTCGAAGAGACCCACGGTCAGATTGAACGTATCGATATGCTGCTGGAAGCAGAAGCCAACGTGAAACTGAAACGTATGAAATGTCATGCGATGGAAGGTCTGGTTGAAGAAGCGAACGAAGTGATCGAAGCGAGTGAAAAAGGCACCCTGCGCGATGCTGGCCTGATTGCCGCGGCGCAAAAAGTAGAGCATTACGAAATTGCCTCTTACGGCACGCTCTGCACGCTGGCAAAACAGTTGGGCTATAAGAAAGCCGCTGAGCTGCTGGCGCAAACGCTGGAAGAGGAGAAAAATACTGATAATCTCCTGACTAAAATCGCCACCAGCAAAATTAACCAGAAAGCAGAAGTGGAATAATTCCCCGCTTCGTTATGGCTGATAATTGCCTTAAATGACAACGGGTTAATCTCCGGTAAAATTAAAGACGTTATCAGCCAGAAATAGTATGCGCACACCAAGGTAAACGGTACGGCAAAAGTCAGGCAGGGCGATTCCTTGTTATTACGCAGCAAATTAGCCGCCATAACAAGCATGGTTATTGTTATAAGAATAACCTAATCCCTTGGTTTAACACTTTGATTAGCCGTACTAAACTAATTTAACGCTCATGGTGCGCATCAGCGGCGTAAATTTTAACTGGCGCGGTCACTATGACCCACGACTCCTGGAACATATTGCGGCAATGTCGGCACGCCGATTCGCGAGATATGCTGCCGTCACCGATGAGGAACGAGATATGCAACAGAACCTGAAACGTGTAAGGAATGTCCGTGTTAATTCGCGCACCAGCGCCGATCTCGGCTGGCAGGTGCAGGATGAGTTTGAACGTACTCGCCTGGAAAAACCCTTCGTACCGGTACAGGTGGCCAGCAATGAAGAGACTGCGCCGCAGACGCACCGTGAAGCGAAGCTCGATCCACTCCAGCAATACCTCGTCGCAAGGATGGCGAATCGCCAGCAGGTGCAGGAGCTGGCTGAACAACATGAGTAACAGAGGGTAAAGACCCTCCCGCTACGTGCCTTGCCTGACTTGCCCGGCCTTTATGCGCCGGGCGCTTTTATATCCGCTTGTTGACTTATTTTGTTATCGGCGTACTTTTCAGGACATGAAAACATTCCTGATTATTGTGCCCGATGGCGGCATGCTGTTTGAATCCGCCGGTATCGCCGACATTCTGATGCAGGCCAATCGCCTGCACCCGGACGGCACCTCCGAACCCCGTTACACCCTGCGTATTGCCACCACCCAACCTCACCCGGTGATCCACGGCCAGTCCGGTTTAAACCTGTTAGCCGACCATCGTCTGCCGGAGATCGATCCGCGTAAGCCCTGGGACACCATTATGATCACCGGTCGCGGTAACGACGAAGAGGAAGGCACGGCGGTGGTGGACTGGCTGCGGCTTGCCGCCCCCCACGCGCGCCGCGTGGTCTCCATCTGCGGCGGTGCGATGCTGCTGGCGCAGGCGGGTCTGCTGGATGGCCGCCGCGCGACAACCCACTGGCGGCTGCTGGAGACGATGCAGCGTTGCTATCCCACGATTACGGTCGAGAGTGGCCCGCTCTATATTCAGGATGGCCCGGTCTGGACCTCCGGCGGCGTCAGCTCCGGGTTCGATCTCACCCTTGCGCTGGTGGAGGAGGATTACGGGTTTACCCTCGCCCGCGATGTGGCGCAGGATCTGGTGATGTATCTGCGCCGCCCCGGCGGGCAGTTGCAGTTCAGCCGCTACCATCTGCAACAGGCCGAAAACAGCGGGCCAATCAGCACTCTGCAAAGCTGGATTGTGCAAAACCTGGCGGCGGATTTAAGCGTTGAGGCGCTGGCCGAACAGGTGGCGATGAGCCCGCGCAATTTTACCCGCGTCTTTACCCGCGAAACCGGCATCTCTCCGGCGCGCTATGTGGCCGAAGCGCGCCTTGCCGCCGCCCGCGACAGGCTCGAGCAGAGCCGCGACACGCTGGAGCGCATCGCTCTGCAAACCGGCTTTGGCAGCAGCATCAACCTGCGCCGAACTTTTGAGCGCCAGTTGCACCTCACCCCCGGCGAATATCGCCAGCGCTTCCACCGCCGCACTTTGGCGTAAAGTGATCCTTTTTTGTCATTTACGCCAAAAGATGCCGGGCCTACAGTGAATGCAAATCCCGATTGGAAGGAGAGCATCATGGTTAAGGTTGGCATTAATGGTTTTGGCCGCATCGGCCGCAACGTGTTACGCGCAGCGCTGGGCAATGCCGAGGTTGAGATTGTGGCGATTAACGATCTCACTGACAGTAAAACCCTCGCGCACCTGCTTAAGTACGACTCGCTTTCCGGCACCCTGCCGGTGCCGGTTGAGGCGGGCGAAGGCGAACTGAGGGTTGATGGCAAAGCGATCCGCGTGTTTAGCGAGCGCGATCCTGCCCTGATTCCGTGGCGCGACGTGGGCGCAGAGATTGTCATCGAAGCGACCGGCTTTTTTACCGACCGTGAGAAAGCGGCGGTACATATCAGCAGCGGCGGCGCAAAGCGGGTGATTATCTCCGCGCCGGGTAAAAACGACGATTTAACCATTGTGCTGGGCGTGAACGACGGGCAGTACGATCCGCAAAAACACCATGTGGTGAGCAACGGTAGCTGCACCACCAACGGTCTGGCTCCCGCCGCCCAGGTGCTGCATCAGCACTTTGGCATTGAGCATGGCCTGATGAACACTACCCATGCTTATACCAACAGCCAGGCGCTGCACGATCAGCCGGAGAAAGATCTGCGCGGCGCGCGCGCGGCGGCGCTCTCAATTGTCCCCTACTCCAGCGGCGCGGCAAAAGCGCTGGGCAAAGTGATCCCGGAACTGGAAGGTCGCCTGACCGGGTATTCGTTACGCGTGCCGGTTCCGGTGGTGTCGATTGTTGACCTGACCGTCACCCTGAAGCGCGATGTAACGGTAGATGAAGTGAATAACGCCTTCCGCGAAGCGGCAGCCGCCGGGCCGCTTAAAGGGATCCTCGGTTACAGCGATGAGCCGCTGGTCTCCAGCGATTATCAGGGCGATGCGCGTTCATCGATTATCGACGGGCTCTCAACGCTGGTGATTGGCGGCAATATGGTGAAAATCCTCGCCTGGTACGATAACGAGTGGGGATTCTCCAACCGGCTGGTTGAGGTGGCGGCGCTGATGGCGAAGCGCGGGCTGTAAGCGGATTGCCGGATGGCGGTTACGTAAACGGAGCCACTGAAACCGCGTAGGCCGGATAAGCGTGTAACGCGCCATCCGGCATTATCTCCGCTGCACCCTTGCCGGATGGCGGCTTCGCCTTATCCGGCCTACAAAAACGCGCTTTCAGCGACACCGACTTTGTTTTTATCTGCAATATGACAGCGACGGTGTTGTGTCCCCGCTGAAATCGGCGAACCGAAGCGGGAATGACAAGGTCTGGACGCCATGGATGGCGGACAGAGGCGAACCGAGACAGGACAAAATTGCCGGGAGCAATTTTGAACAGCGCTTGCGCTGGCCCCGAAGGGGCGAGTCCCATGGATGGGACGAGTAAACCGAGTTCCAGCATGGAACGAGTAAGTCGAGTCGAGCCGGCCGCAGTCAGGCACGCGGGAGGTGAGCGCAGTGCGAAGCACCGATTTCCTCGCGGGGCCGCGGGGATTGACAAGGGGAGCGCGGCCGCTCCCCTTGTCCCGTTCACCGCATAAGAGATTAATGAAACTCCCGAACGCCTGGTGAACGGAATCCTTCCACCGAAGCAGCATGCCAGGTTCATTGCCTGATGGCGGCTTCGCCTTATCAGGCCTACGAACCCCATGTTGCTGAAACGGAGTAGGCCGGATAAGCGTTACGCGCCATCCGGCAATTTTTTACATCGCCATATCCACCACGATACGGCCGGTGATTTTCCCGGCGCGCATGCGATCGAAAATGTCGTTGATGTTCTCCAGCGGCTCCACGGCGATCTCGGCATGCACCTTGTTGCGCCCGGCGAAATCGAGCGCCTCCTGCAGATCTTTACGCGTACCGACAATCGACCCGCGCACCGTAATGCCATCCAGCACCATATTAAAGATCGACAGATCGAACGTCCCCGGCGGCAGACCGTTCAGCACCATTGTGCCGCCACGGCGCATCATGGTGGTGGCCTGCGCGAAGGCCTTCGGCGATACTGCCGTGACCAGCACGCCGTGCGCACCGCCAAACTCGTCGTGAAAACGGGTGCCGGGATCCTCGTTCAGGGCATTCACCACGACCGAAGCGCCAAGACGGCGGGCAAACTCCAGTTTCTCATCATCAATATCGACCGCTGCGACATTCATCCCCATCGCCACTGCGTACTGAATCGCCAGATGCCCCAGCCCGCCAATCCCGGAGATCACCACCCACTGCCCGGCGCGGGCTTCGGTCATCTTCAGCCCTTTATAGACCGTCACTCCGGCGCAGAGAATCGGCGCGATTTCGTTAAAACCGACGTTATCCGGCAGGATGCCGACATAATTAGCGTCGGCCAGGCAATATTCAGCAAAGCTGCCGTTGACCGAATAACCGGAGTTCTGCTGACCATGGCACAGCGTCTCCCAGCCGCCGAGGCAGTGTTCGCAATGCCCGCAGGCTGAGTAGAGCCACGGCACACCAACGCGATCGCCCTCTTTGATATGCGTCACGCCCGCGCCCACCGCAACCACGTGGCCGACGCCTTCATGGCCCGGAATAAACGGCGGGTTGGGTTTTACCGGCCAGTCACCTTCTGCGGCGTGCAGATCCGTATGACACACCCCGGTGGCGGCGATTTTGACCAGAATTTTGCCCGGGGCCACGGCGGGCACCATCACCTCTTCAATCACCAACGGTTGACCAAACGCCTTCACGACGGCGGCCTTCATGCTTTTCAGTTGCATTTTCTCACCCTCATCCTGATGGATAATCAATAGAGACCCAGCGGGGAACCGCTGTAGCTCACCAGCAGGTTTTTGATCTGCTGGTAGTGACTGAGCGCCAGTTTGTGCGTTTCACGCCCCACGCCCGAGTTTTTGTAGCCACCGAACGCCGCATGCGCCGGATAGAGGTGGTAGCAGTTGGTCCACACGCGACCCGCTTTGATCGCACGCCCCATCCGCCACGCGCGATTGATATCCAGCGTCCACAGCCCGGCACCCAGGCCATATTCCGTGTCGTTGGCGATTTGCAGCGCTTCCGCTTCATCTTTAAAGGTGGTGATACCGATTACCGGCCCGAAGATCTCCTCCTGGAAACAGCGCATTTTATTGTGGCCTTTGATCAGCGTCGGCTGAATGTAGTAGCCCTTCTCCAGCTTATCGCCATGCTCAAGGTGCGCGCCGCCAGCGATGACTTCACCGCCCTCTTCACGGGCGATGTTGATATAGGAGAGGATTTTGTCGTACTGCTCCTGAGATGCCTGCGCGCCAATCATGGTTTCGGTGTCGAACGGGTCGCCTTTACGGATGTTCTCCATGCGGGCAATCACTTTTTCAACGAACTGCGGATAGATGGACTCCTGCACCAGCACGCGCGACGGGCAGGTGCAAACTTCGCCCTGGTTGAAGAAGCCGAGCACCACGCCCTCAACCGCTTTGTCGATATACTCGGCATCGCCATTCAGCACATCTTCAAAGTAGATATTGGGGGATTTACCGCCCAGCTCGACGGTGCTCGGGATGATGTTTTCAGCCGCGCAAGCGAGGATGTGGCGACCAATCGGCGTTGAGCCGGTGAAGGCAATCTTCTCGATGCGCTTGCTGCGCGCCAGCGGCTCACCCGCTTCCATACCGAAACCGTGCACCACGTTCAGCACCCCTTTCGGCAGCAGATCGCCAATCACTTCCATCAGCACGCAGATGCCCAGCGGCGTCTGCTCGGCGGGTTTCAGCACCACGCAGTTACCGGCGGCCAGCGCCGGAGCCAGCTTCCAGGCCGCCATCAGGATCGGGAAGTTCCACGGAATAATCTGCCCGACCACGCCGAGTGGTTCATAGATATGGTAGGCGACGGTATTACTGTCGATCTCCGCTGCCGTCCCCTCCTGCGCGCGGACGCAGCCGGCAAAGTAGCGGAAGTGATCAACGGCGAGAGGAATATCGGCACCCAGCGTTTCGCGGATCGGTTTGCCGTTGTCCCAGGTTTCCGTTAACGCCAGCAGCTCAAGGTTGGCTTCGATGCGATCGGCAATTTTCAGCAGCACATTGGCGCGATCCTGCACGCTGGTTTTGCCCCAGCTCTCGGCAGCGGCATGGGCGGCGTCGAGCGCTTTTTCGATATCTTCCGCCCCGGAGCGCGGGAACTCGGCAATCACCTCTCCGGTCACCGGCGAGGTATTCGTAAACCAGCGGCCCTCAATCGGATCGACAAATTCGCCGCCAATATAGTTGCCATAACGCGGCTTGTAAGAGACTTTCGCGCCATCAAGGCCAGGGTGCAGATATTTCATAAGATGTTCCTCGTTATTATCGGTACAGAAGAGGCGTCTCACAGCGTGTGTGGACAGCAGGATATAAGCAGTTGTTATGCCAACCGCTTATACGCTGTCAACAAAAAGCTAAAAAGATTATAAAAATCAAAAAGTAATAAAATTTTTGTTGCAGAAATGCAAAGTGCGGTAACAAAAAAGTGTGATGGCGATTACGGGAAGTGTGTTGCACGTCGCTACATACGCGACACTCATGTGATACACAATTGCAACATTTCAATTATCGGAGAGTAACATGCCATCACGCGCCCGATCGTTGTCCCCCGCCTCGCACGAGGTCAGCCTGCCGCATCAACTGGAAGATTCCTGGCAGCGCAGTTCACGTTATGGATTAACCCGGGATGATGACGTGCAGCCCTGGGTGGCCTCCTCTCTGCTCAATGACGCCCGCGCGGAGAATGGCTGGGTGAACCACCTGGTCGCCCCACTACTGGCGCGCCTGCGCCCGCAACTCTCCAGCCATCCGTCGATTCTGGTATTGTCCGATGCCACCGGCCTGGTGCTGGAGACTTACGGTAATAGCGACTTTCTGCATAAAGCGCAGCGCTTTGCCCTCTCGCCGGGCCATTTGTGGGGCGAACACGCGCGCGGCACCAATGCCATCGGCACGGCGCTGGCATTACAGCGCCACTGCGAAGTCTCCGGCAGCGAACACTTTCTTAGCCGTAACGCCGGGCTGTTCTGCTCCGCCGCGCCGGTGTTCCGCCCCGATGGGCAGATTGCCGGCGTGCTGGATCTCTCCACCCCGGCGCAAACCCCGCGCCGCGATGCTTCGGCGTTGATCCGCCGCGCGGTGTGCCAGATTGAACATAGCTGGGCCAGCAGCGCGCTCGGCGCAAATCGCTGGTTATTAAGCCTGCATCACGACCGGGCGGTGCTCGGCAGCGCTCAGGAGCTGCTGCTTATTTTTGAAGACAACACTCTGCTCGGCGCGAATCGGCTGGCGATGGAGGAGTTTTCCCTCACCGCCAACCACTTTGGCGCGATGGAGATTGGCACCCTCTTTCCGGGATTCAGTGCAAAAGCCGGTGATTGCGCCCTCGAATCGAGCCACGCGCGGCACTATTATGCCCGCCAGACGCTGCCCGCCCGGCGCTACAGCGCACCACGCACGGTGTATCAGCCGGATCACATGGCGAGCGAGAAGGAGAAAGCGCTGCGCATCGTCAATGCCGGGATCGCCCTGTGCATTACCGGTGAAACGGGCTGCGGCAAAGAGCATCTGGCGCGTGAGCTTTTTCAGCGCAGCCAGTGGCATGAGGGGAAATTTGTTGCCATCAACTGCGCGGCGCTGCCCGAGCCGCTGATTGAGTCTGAACTCTTCGGCTATGTGCCCGGCGCGTTTACCGGCGCAAACCCGAAGGGCTATATCGGTAAATGCCGCGAAGCCGATGGCGGCGTGCTGTTCCTTGATGAGATTGGCGATATGCCGCTAGCGCTGCAAACCCGCTTGTTGCGGGTGCTGCAGGAGAAGCGCGTGACGCCGCTCGGAGCCAACAGCAGCGTGGAGGTTAACTTCACGCTGATTTGCGCCACCCACCAGGATCTCGCCGCCCGGGTACAGGCCGGAAGCTTCCGCGAGGATCTGCTCTATCGCATTCAGGAGTTTCACCTGCCGATCCCGCCGCTGCGCGCGTGGCCGCACCTGACGGGCTTTATTGAAAAACTGTGGCGTGAGCTGGGCGCTGCCCGCCGCGGGCTGACATTAAGCGATGAGGTGCTCAACGCACTGGCACAGCGACCCTGGCCCGGCAACGTGCGCCAGTTATTGAGCCAGCTGCGTGTGCTGATGGCGCTGGCGGAAGATGGCGATCGCATTACGCTTAGCGATCTTCCGGGCGAACCGGTCACCGCCGTTAAAACAGAAGCCGCAGGGCAGATCGATGCCCGGCAGGCGATTGCCGATGCGCAGGGCAACATGAGCCTCGCGGCGAAAAAGCTGGGCATTTCGCGCAGCACGCTCTACCGGAGGCTGGAGAAGGAGCAGCCAGGCCGCTAAGCAGCAGCCCGGCTTCCCTGACAGGCACTACCCGGCAACGGTGGCGTTGATCCAGTCCGCATAGTAGCTGACGCGCGTGAACTGCTGCGCTGGCAGAATAAGATCCCTTGAGACAATGCCGACAACGTAACGGCTGCCGTTGTAATCAGCAAACAGCGGGCCGCCTGAATCGCCCCCGGCGGTGGCGTAACCAGCACAGATATGCATCTGCGGCTCGAAATAAGTCGGCGGATAGAACTGCGGGACATCGATACACTGGCTATCTGGCAACACGCTCAGGTGCCCTTTATAGAGCACATTGGGTTGCAGGCCATTTTCGTTGACACCAAAACCAACACCGGTAAGGGGAATATCGGTTAGCAATGGGGACGGATCATCGCCGGTGTTATTTCCGGCCAGCAGCGCAAAATTGGTACTGATGGATTCACGAGCCAGTTTAATTAAGGCGATATCATATTTAGCCGTTCCCTCCATCGTCGTCGTATCGTATGAGGGGTGCACAATTACTTTCTCTACCGGCACGCTCTCTTTTATTTTTAGCGGCTGGTAACTTTCCGCGCCTATTAAAATATTATCTTTGGTTAAATCAAATATTGTAGCGCAATGGGCAGCGGTTAATACCCAGCGGGAGTTAATCAACACGCCTCCGCAGCGGTGCCCGGCCAGCGTATTATTAGTATTGATGGTGATAAACTCAGGAAATTCGCTAGGTTGTGCGGGTGTACCGTTGACAATCCTGACCATGCGGTCACTGGCTGAAACACTGTTAATGGACAAAAACACGGCAGCAACGCAAAGCGCCGCTTTAATTTTTGGGATCACTTTTTCCTCTCCGAAATAAGGCTGGCAACCACGCAGGACGGCAATAACCCCGCCTTTTTTGAGATAGCGTGATTTTATTAACCGGGCCATAGTGTCGATTTAAAACTGTGTGAAATATATAAAGCGAGGCGCGGGAAGTAAACAGAGACACTTTTCCTGTTATTGCGATTATTCTCAACGCACTCTGCACACATGGTCTACGAAATGATTTAACACTTTATCATCGCGGCTTCGTCATTAAAAAATAGGCTGGCATGGCATAGCGGATTATCTGTTGATTGATATCTGGCGATAACAGACGCGGGCGAGTAAGATAGCCATTGACCGTTAAGCGTTTGATTATTCAGACAAATGATAAAAAGGAAATCATAAGTTATATGGATACTTCAATTTACTCGCTCGCCAATGGCATCGCCCTTACTCTGCGCACACCCACCGCGGCAGGCCCCCACCCCACCATCGTATTGTGTCACGGCTTTTGCGGCATCCAGCCGATTCTGCTGCCGGCTTTTGCCGAAGCCTTTACCGCGGCTGGTTTTGCTACCGTAACCTTCGATTATCGCGGCTTTGGCGACAGCGAAGGGGAGCGTGGACGGCTGGTGCCTGCTATGCAGATTGAGGATATTCTTTCGGTAGTGGCGTGGGTCGGCGAGCAGCCCACGCTGGATACCGGGCGCATCGGATTATGGGGCACCTCATTTGGCGGCTGTCATGTCTTCGCCGCTGCCGCGCAGGATGCGCGGATAAAATGCGTGGTCAGCCAGCTGGCGTTTGCCGACGGTGAAGATGTCGTGACCGGGCATATGAATAGCGGTGAGAAGAGCGCGTTTATCGCCACACTGGATAAGATGGCACAGAAACAGCGTGCGACCGGCAAAGAGATGATGGTGGCGATCACGCGCGTCCTCTCGGACCCGGAATCGAAAGCGTTCTTTGAGGAAAACCGCACCCTTTTCCCGCAGATGGATATCAAAATTCCTTTTTTGACCATCCGTGAAACGGTGAATTACCACCCCGCTGAGTGGGCAGCAAAGGTGACCTGTCCAGCGCTGGTGGTGATTGCGGCGGAAGATAGCGTCAACCCGCCAGCACAAGGCCGGGCGCTGTTTGAAGCGGTGGCAGCAGCCGAGAAAGCGCTGCACGAAGAGGCCGGTGCGCGCCATTACGATATCTACAGCGGAGAGGCGTTTGAGCGTGTCAGCAAGGTGCAAACCGCGTGGTTTGCCCGCCATCTTTAGGGCATAAAAAAAGGCGCACCGCGGTGCGCCTCTCTTATTTACAGCGCCATATCATGCTGTGGCGCGTTTTCGCTCTTCGGCGCGGCTGGCGTTGCCGCCTGCGCGTCTTTCATGTCGATAACTGGCGGCTTGGTCAGCTCCAGCGCGGCGGCGGTGTCATCCCACACCTGCTGCGTCAGGGCCACGTTGCCGTTCAGATGCTGACCAAAGCTCGGCACAACCTCTTTGATCTTGCTCTGCCACTCCGGCGAGTTGAACTGCTCCGGGAACATCTTCTTAATGACGTTCAGGGCAATTGGCGCTGCGGTAGAAGCACCCGGCGATGCGCCTAACAGCGCAGAGAGGGTTTTCGGCTGATCGACCACCACTTCGGTGCCCAGCTTCAGCACGCCGCCTTTATCTTCATCTTTCTTGATGATCTGTACGCGCTGCCCGGCCTGGATCAGTTTCCAGTCCTCTTTACGCGCCTGCGGATAGTACTCTTTCAGCGCTTCAAAGCGGTCATCGTCGCTCAGCATCACCTGACCCATCAGGTATTTCACCAGGTCAAAGTTATCCAGACCCACGTGGGTCATCGGCATAAAGTTGCTGGTGGTGGTGGTGCTCAGCAGATCAAAGAAGGAGCCGTTTTTCAGGAATTTGGTCGAGAAGGTCGCGAATGGCCCGAACAGCACCACACGTTTACCGTCAATGACGCGCGCATCGATATGCGGAACCGACATCGGCGGTGCGCCCACGGAAGCCTGACCATACACTTTCTGACGGTGAATGTTGGTCACCGCCGGGTTTTCGGTCATCAGGAAGGAGCCGCCTACCGGGAAGCCCGCATAGTTGTCCGCTTCCGGAATACCAGTTTTCTGCAGCAGCTTCAGCGCGCCGCCGCCGGCACCGATAAAGACATATTTCGCATCGATGGTGTGCTCATCGCCGTTTTTCACATCTTTGATCGTCACATGCCAGGAGTTATCGGCATTACGTTTGAAATCGGTGACTTCAGACGAGGTTTGCAGCGAGAAATTTTTGCTCTTTTTCAGGCTACCGATCAGCTGGCGGGTGATTTCGCCATAGTTCACATCGGTACCAACCGGCGTCCAGGTCGCGGCCACTTTTTGCTGCGGATCGCGCCCTTCCATCACCAGCGGTGCCCACTGCTTAATTTGCTGATGATCGGTGGAGAATTTCATTCCCTGGAATAACGTGGTCTGCTGCAATGCAGCATAACGCTTCGCCAGATAATCCACATTATCGCCCCAGACAAAACTCATATGCGGCGTGGAATTAATAAAGGAGTGCGGGTTGGTTAAAATACCGCGCTTCACCTGGGTAGACCAGAACTGGCGGGAAATCATAAATTGTTCATTAATTTCCAGCGCCTTGGTGACATCAATGGAGCCGTCTTCACGCTGTGGCGTGTAGTTCAGTTCCATATTTGCTGAGTGACCGGTACCGGCATTATTCCAGCCGTTGGAGGACTCAAGCGCAACGCCGTCGAACTTCTCAACCATCACCTGTTTCCACTCAGGTTGCAGGGTCTGCAGCCAGGTGCCCAGAGAGGCGCTCATGATACCGCCGCCAATCAACAGGAAGTCGGTTTTTTGGTTCTCTTCCGCCCATGCACTGGTCGCAGAGCTGACGAGCATCGCGACGGCGCTGAAGGCAATAATTGTTTTTTTCATTGCAGGCATAATTATTCGGTTAGATAACAACAAGTGATTCGTGGTGACGCATATTAACGTATTTTTACGTTAATTTAAAATATCATTCACAAAATAGAATAATTTTGTTTTTATTTGCCTTCTGCTTTTTTTAATTAAAAAAAGTAGTGGCGCACTCTGTGTGGACTTATTTTGGCGGGAATTTATCTTAGGGGGAGAAATAAAATTTAGCGTATTTCAATTAAATGGAAAATAAATAACGGCCGCACGCAGCGGCCGAATAGCGATTATCAGGCGTCGACTTTTTCACTTTCTGCACCGGCGATCGCCAGACGCAAATGGCGATGATTCTCGGCCAGCAGGATCTGCGCCCGCGAAGCATTCACCCCGGTCAGCAGCATTAAAATGGCGGCGCGACACTCATTATTCGCCTGTGCCAGCGCACGTTTCGCCTCTTCACGTGTGCAGTTGCTCGCCGCCATGACTACGGCGATTTGCCGCTCGGCCCAGTGCAGATTCACCGGTGCTATATCGACGCGCAGGTTGCCGTAAACCCGCCCGCAACGAATGGCCAGCCCGGTAGAAAACATGCTGAGGATCTGCTGCTGTGCCAGTTGCGCTTTTGGCTCGCCAAAACCGCTTACCGCTTCGGCTCCCGTATCGGGCGCAATGACAATATCGGCGTACTGCGCCGCTTCGCACGCCTGCGCGCGGGTGATCAACGCCACGCGTGCACCAGCCGCCCTTGCCTGCTGCAACGCACCGTTTG
The DNA here is from genome assembly GCF_003864115.1 of Kosakonia sp. CCTCC M2018092. NCBI lineage: Bacteria > Pseudomonadati > Pseudomonadota > Gammaproteobacteria > Enterobacterales > Enterobacteriaceae > Kosakonia > Kosakonia sp. CCTCC M2018092. The sequence goes on along the minus strand of NZ_CP034225.1, from coordinate 2,101,134 downwards.
TCCACGGTGTTTTGCCGCTTAACGACAGCACCACCAGCATATCGCGCGCCGTTAGCCCCAGCGCCCTGAGATCGTTACCGCCGCAGGCGTAGTCGCTCGCGGCGCGATCCTGCTCTGTTTTCCCCGCCCGTGCGCCACCGGCTATTAACGCCAGCAGCCCGTGCTGGCTATCCAGCGCGAACGCCTCGACGGTTTGTACTGCCGCCCGCCCGGACGCACCCGCCCCGGCAAGCACCACTCTTGCGCCCTGGTTAAGCGTCGCGCTGGCGTTATCAACCAGCCGGGCGATCGCCGGCTGGCAGGCGCTAACCGCCTGCGTGACCTCTTCACTCTCCTGATGGATAAGCGTCAGCATATCCAGCGTGGCGAGGCGGTCGATATCGCCCGTGCGGCTATTACGACGCGCCTCCATTGAACTGTTTGGCTTACTGCTCATACCCTGCTCCTTGTTAAAGGTTCCCCACACACTATAAGGTTATTTGCGCTTCCCGCTTGCGAGTGGGGTCACGCTTCCCGGCGCGACTATTTTTCCTCATTTATCACACGGCTTTATGAATTGCCGCCCATCGGCGATAATAACTTTTCTCAGATAAATGATTCGGGTTCGGCATGACTCAAATAGCGCCCACGGCGACCTCCCCGCGCAAACGGCCAATGAAGTTCGGCACCATGGTGACACTTATGGTGTGCAGCGTGACGGGTTCCGTGCTGCTGCTGGCCTGCGCCCTCTGGTTCTGGCAAATCAGCAACGCCACGCGCGACGGCGTGAAAGCAACCGGCTTCGCGGTGGCGCGTACCCTTGCCAATGCCCCGGAAATCAGGCGCGGGCTGTTACTGCCGCCTAATAGCAATGTTATTCAGCCTCTTGCGCAGGCGGTGGCGGCGCGAAACGATCTGCTCTATGCGGTGGTGACCAATATGCAGGGCATTCGCTATGCGCACCCGAATGCCAGCATGATCGGGCAGAACTTTATTGGCGAGGATCTGCAGCCTGCATTAAAGGGCCACGAGAATGCCGCGGTTAACCGCGGCGTACTGGCCCCGGCGCTGCGCGTGTTTACCCCGGTTTATGATGAGCGCCACCAGCAGATCGGCGTGGTGGTAGTCGGAATTTCGTTAAGCGAGGTCGATGAGCAGGTCAGCCGTAGCCGCCAGGCGGCGATGTGGATCTTAATATTCAGCGCACTGGTGGGTTTTGTTGGCGTCTGGCAGGTGGTGCGGGTGTTAAAGCGCATTCTGCTCGGGCTTGAGCCGTACGAGATTTCAGCCCAGTTTAAACAGCGCCAGGCGATGCTTCAGTCCCTTAAAGAGGGGGTGATGGCGGTGGATGCCGACGGGCGCGTAACGCTGCTGAACCATGCCGGGCGACGGATGTTGCTCAGCAGTACGGCGCAGGGCTCGGGCACGCATCAACCTCTGCTTGCCGATCTGCTGAGCGTGTTGCAGACCGGCACGCCTATTTTCGATCGCGAGCTGGGGTGTAACGGTCGTCTGCTGCTCAGTAATACCGTACCGGTACGCAGCCAGGAGAGTATTATCGGCGCGATTTGTACCTTCCGCGATAAGACCGAGGTGAGCCAGTTGATGCAAAGGCTCGATGGTATGGTCAATTATGTCGATGCCTTGCGAACCACCTCGCACGAATTCATGAACAAGTTGCATGTCATCCTCGGTCTGTTAAATATGAAGCGCTATGACAAGCTGCAGGAGTATGTGCTGCAAACGGCCCAGAACTACCAGAGTGATATCGGCGCGATCCAGCATCAGATCAAGTCGCCGGTAGTGGCCGGTTTTCTGCTCGGTAAAATTAACCGCGCCAAGGAGTGCGGTTTTACCCTGACGCTGGCCGATGAGAGCCACGTGCCGGATAATCCGAATGAGAAACAGGTGACGGTGCTGGTCACCGTGCTCGGTAATCTGATTGAAAATGCGCTGGATGCAATGAGCGGCCAGCAGGAGGGTGAGGTCGGGCTATTCCTGCATTACCAGGATGGCTGGCTGGCAGGTGAAGTAAGCGATGACGGGCCGGGTATTGCGCCGGGCAATATCGACGCTATCTTTCGCAAAGGCTTCTCCACCAAGGGTGAAAACCGCGGCGTCGGGCTTTTCCTCGCCAGCCAGCAGCTGGCTGAACTTGGCGGTACCCTGAGCGTGGAATCTGAACCCGGTGTGTTTACCCAATTTTTTGTCCATCTCCCGTGGGATAGTGAAAGGAAGAACGCGTGATAAATGTATTAATTGTTGACGATGATGCCATGGTTGCCGAGCTGAACCGCATGTATGTGGCGCAGATAGCCGGTTTTCAGTGCTGCGGCACGGCGTCAACGCTGCGTCAGGCCGAGGAGATGGTGAACAATCCGCTGCTTGAGATCGATCTGGTGCTGCTGGATGTCTATATGCAGCAGGACAGCGGTCTCGATCTGCTGCCGATTATTCGTGCCAGCGGACGGGCGATAGACGTGATTATGATCACCTCTTCCGCCGATGCTGCCACCATTCAGACGTCACTGCACTACGGTGTAGTTGACTATCTGATTAAGCCGTTCCAGTTCCCGCGTTTTGAAGAGGCGCTCACCGGCTGGCGCGAGAAGCGCAAGCTGATGGATGCGCACCCCTACTATGAGCAGTCGGACGTTGATCGCCTGCTGCACGGCGGCGCGCCGGAAGTTGCAGACACCCGCAAGCTGCCGAAGGGGCTCACTGCCCAGACCCTGCGCACCATTTGCCAGTGGATCGATGCCCATCCGGGAATTGAGTTTTCAACGGATGAACTGGCAAATGCGGTCAACATCTCCCGCGTCTCCTGCCGTAAGTACCTGATCTGGCTTGCGCAGATTAATATTCTCTATACCACCATCCACTATGGAGCGACCGGTCGGCCGGTTTATCGCTACCAGCTTATTGCGGAGCAGTACAGCCTGCTCAAACAGTACAGTCAATAAACCGGTAGCTGTCGTCAGCGTGGGTGTAGCGGAACTGGCGCTGCGAGGAGAGGATCACTTCGCGTTTTTTAGTGACGAAAAGCGCTTCAATATCCTCGCGCTGCTTCAGAAGCTCACACCCTTTCTCGACGCCGAGGCCGAAGATAAGCGTGGTCCAGATATCGCCATCAAGTGAATCGCTTGAGATGATGGTCACGCTATCGAGTTCATTTTCCAGTGGGTAGCCGCTGCGCGGATCGAGGATATGGTGCCAGCGTCGACCATCCTGCTCGAAATAGCGCTCATAGGTGCCGGAGGTGACTACCGACTGGTTGGCAACTTCAAGCGTGCCAATCAGCGCATCCGCCTGTGCGAACGGCTTTTTCACGCCGACTGACCACCGCCCCTGCGGCGTCCCCAGCGTCTGCACGTTGCCGCCAAGATTGATTAACCCTTCGCTCACCCCCTGCTGGTGCAGAAAGTCGCGCACCCTGTCGGCAATAAACCCTTTGGCAATCGCGCCGAGATCGATCTCCATCCCGGCCTGCGCAAGAAAAACGCTGCCCGCGGCATCATCAAGAACCACGTCCTGCACGCGCGTGATGCGTAGCCGCGCGGCGATCGCATCCGCCTCCGGCACCCGGTCACCCTTAAACCCGATTCGCCACAGTTTCACCAGCGGGCCAATGGCCAGATTAAAGGCGCTGCCCGGCATCATGCTGGCGGCTTTGGCACATTTGATAAGCTCAAAAACCGGGCGGCTGACGGCAACCGGATGCCGTCCTGCGGCGTGATTGATTGCCATCACTTCAGAGTGGGTGCGGTTAACGGTGAAGAGATCTTCGTAGCGCTTAATCAGGGCAAATACGCGGGAGGCAAGCGCCTCATCGTGGACAAAGAGCGTGAGCAGGATGGGCGAGCCCATCAGCACGGCTGAGTAGCGCCAGCTCGGGTTAGCGGACATTGCATACTCCTTCTGTTGCGTACTGGTGGCACTACGCTTATCAGGCCAGGAAGAGTAAGAGGCCTGATAAGACGCAACCAGTTTGCGTGAGTGCGTTACCGTTTTGAGCGCAGCGCAGCCTGATGTCCTGCCAGCGAACCGAAGACGATAATATCTGCCACGGCGTTGCCGCCGATGCGGTTGCCACCGTGCAGGCCACCTACCACTTCACCCGCCGCGAAAGCCCCCGGAATAACCTGCTGCTCGCTGTTAAGCACCTGGGTGTCGGTGTTGATGGTCACGCCGCCCATAGTATGATGCACACCTGGCGCTATCTGGATGGCGTGGAACGGGCCTTCGTTAATCGGTGCGCGCAGTGCGGTGGTGCGCCCGAAATCATCATCATGCTGTTTTTCAACAAAGCCATTGTAGCGCTCCAGCGTGGCGAGGAAGGCATGATAATCCATGCCCAGCTTATCCGCGAGTTCACGTGGTGAGCTGGCGCTGGTAACAAAACCACGGGCGATGTACTCATCCGCCGCTTTGTTTTTCGCGCGGACGTGCTCATCAAAGACAATGTAAGCATAGTGCTCCGGCAGCGCGATGATGGCCGCAGAAACTTTATCGCGGGTCGACATCTCGTTGAAGAAGCGGTTGCCCTGCTGATTGACCAGGATTGCCCCGCCGCCGCGAATCGATTCTGAAATCAGATAGGAGGTGTTTTGCTCAACCGTCGGGTGGATCTGGATTTCGCCCATATCCACGGTGGCCGCGCCAAGGCGTTCCAGCAGAGAAATCCCGCTACCGGTCGCGCCCTTATGGTTGGTGGTGACGAAGCCGTCCAGATCGGGGCGATATTTCACGACCATCGCACTGTTGGCGCTGAAGCCACCGGTGGCAACAATCACGCTCTTCGCATCGACATTCAGTGTCTCCTGCTCCTCGGTCAGCAGGCGTACACCGCGCACTTCACCCGCGTCAAAGAGGATCTCTTCGACGGAGGTGTCCAGCATGACGTCGATATTGCGTTTGGTAACGTTGCGCAGCAGGCCGCTGATCAGGTAGCCACCAACCGCCGATCCGTCGCGTGGACGGTGCGTACGGTCAATACTCATACCACCGGTGGTGGTGATGTCGTTAAGCATAATGCCGCGACGCGCCAGCCACTCAATCGCTTCCGGCGCATGTTCCACAAAGCGGCGCAGCAGCGCAGGATCGTTCTTCTCGCCGCCCCCTTTCAGGCTTTCAGCGTAGAACAGCTCCTTACTGTCCTGAATGCCTTTTACACGCTGGAAGCGGGTTTCCGCCGCATTCATCCCTGCCGAGGCTTTGATGGTGTTACCGCCGATAGTCGGCATTTTTTCGACAATCAGTACGCTGGCACCTTCATCGTGCGCCTGAATTGCCGCAGCCAGGCCGGCACCGCCGCTGCCGATAACAACCACATCGTAATTTCTCGGCGCGCTGGCATCACCGCCCTCTTCCGCGATCCGCGCTTTGCTCGATTTGACCATCGCTTTCGACACCGCTTTTTTCACCGCCTCGCTCTGGCTGGTTGCGCCGGAGATGGCGTCCACGTGCGGAGAGTTGGCATCGATGATACGGCTACGGATCTCTTCAAAGCTGCTGGTAAACTCGACGTCATCAAGCGGGCCTTCCGCCAGCGTAATATCCGCAATGCAATCAGTTTCAAGACTGACGTTGAATACCAGCGTGTTGCTGTCGTCCTGCACGGTTTCAGCAAAAACACCAGGTTTGAACTTCGCCGCGCCCATGCTCATATCGCGGATCATCGCTTCTACCAGCGAGAAACGCCAAAGCGGCTCGGGGATGTTCAGGGCTTCACGCTGGGTGCTGTCCATAAAGAGCTCAAGGGTTTCACCGTTGGCAATGCGTGAAGCCCAATCCGGATAGGCGATGCAGGCGCGGCCTACCGCCATCAGATCGTAACCGTGATCCAGCCCCTCTTCCGCATCTGCCGCGTTGACGATGCCGCCAACGCCCATTACCGGGATCTGCGCCAGCGTTTCGGAGCGCAACGCGCAATATTTATCGATCAGCGGCGTCGGATCGCTCGTCTCATTAATGGAGGAGCGCAGCGCTGCACCCACGGAGAAGTGCAGATAATCGAGACCGCGAGCGGCCAGCTTCTCCAGCAGGAACATTGTGTCATCAAAACGGATGCCGGGGACTTCCAGCTCTTCCGGTGAGAAGCGGTAGCCAATGATAAACGCATCATCTGCATACTGCCGTGCCATCTTGTGAGCAATATCCAGCACGGCCAGCGGGAACCTGGCTCGGTTTTCGCGGCTGCCGCCCCACTCATCGTCACGCTGGTTGGAGTGGGGAGAGAAGAATTGCTGAATGAGATAAGTGTTAGCGCCATGAATCTCTACGCCGTCGAAGCCTGCCAGGATGGCGCGACGTACCGCTTCGCCAAATTTGGCAATCATGCTTTCAACTTCCGTAGCGCTCATCGCTACCGGCGTTGCGGCACCTTCGCGCGGCGCGGCAATCGCGCTTGGCGCAATCGGTGTGCGTCCGCCGATTAATTTCGGCTCCACCATGCGCCCGCCATGGTAAATCTGCAGAATGGCTTTTGAACCTTTTTCCCGAATGGCGGCGGCAATTTTTGCCAGCCCGGCGATTTTTTCATCGCTATCAATCCCAATCGCCCCTGGAAAAGCGAGACCGAGATCGTCGACAAAGCAACACTCCACAATAATGGTGCCAATAGCCCCTGAACGTGCGCGGTAATACTCCACTAATTCGCTAGTAACGGTACCGTCAAAATAACCTGTGCAGGTGGTCATTGGCGCCATTAACAAACGGTTTTTCAGTTCTACGCCGTTTGGCAATGTAAACGGGCTGAGAATACGTTCGTTGCTGGTCATAATAAACTCCACATCTAAAATTGATAAATCTTGAATTCGGTGACGGATCTATTTTCGTTCTGGTTATTAATCCTGGTGTCGTGTAATTAATATACCGTGAATTTTATTTACTAAATTAATTACGTTAGTTATTAAACTATTTAACCCCTGCAATAACAGACCTACCTCCACTGTATTATCATTTTTAAATATTGCGTTCACATTTTTATAATTACCGGTAACATAATCATTACCTTACGAGATCTTGCACGACGAGACGCCACCAATAAAAACCCATTACTATCAATAACTTAATAAAAACGATAGCGTAGAAACCTTGATTATCAATACAAACATTTAACATTTCTTCAGTTTTCTGGAAATTAACCACATCATTAATAGTGGGTATTCCAAATATTAAAAAAAGCACATCTCTTTTCGTTTTATTGATCTTAATCAATAGAAATCCCATCATCAGGGGCAATATAGAAATAGACTTATTTTGTTATTTATTGCCAACCAGTTTTGCGATAAATAAAGATCAGCGGAATAAGAGAAGATGATTTTAATAACTAAAGTATCTTTCGAAACTAAATAAATCACACTCTGCTCCGCGATCGCTCCGAATTCTTAACTACTTGTAGATGCTCACTATGAAAGAGAAAACTCCAACCCCAGCTTCTGCTACTGCAGAGCGCGCAAAGGCCGGTAATAAAAACCGCCTGGTGATGATGGCACTCCCCATTATCGTGGCCATACTGTTACTGTTCGTTCCGGTGCCGGAAGGCTTACCGCCCTACGCATGGCACTATTTTGCTATCTTCGTTGGCGTGATTGTCGGCCTGATCTTCGAGCCGCTGCCGGGTGCTGTGATCGGCATGACCGGCGTGGTAGTAATCGCGCTCTGTAGTCAGTGGGTGCTTTTCAGTCCGGAACAGCTGGCGGATCCGAAATTCAAGCTGGCGGGCCAGTCCTTTAAATGGGCGGTCAGCGGTTTCGGCAACTCCACCGTCTGGCTTATCTTCGGCGCATTTATGTTTGCCGCCGGTTACGATAAGACCCAGTTTGGTCGCCGCCTGGCGCTGATCCTCGTTAAATATCTGGGTCGCCGCAGCCTGACGCTCGGCTATGCCATCACCTTCGCCGATCTGCTGCTGGCCCCGTTTACCCCATCAAACACCGCGCGCAGCGGCGGGACAATCTATCCGATTATTGCCAATCTACCGCCTCTGTATGGTTCAAAACCGAACGATCCGAGCGCGCGCCGCATTGGTTCTTACCTCATGTGGGTAGCGATCACTGCTGCCTGTATCACCAGCTCTATGTTCCTTTCCGCTCTTGCGCCTAACCTGCTGGCGCTGGCGCTGGTGAAAAGCATTGTTGGGATTAATATCTCCTGGGGCACCTGGTTTATCGCCTTCCTGCCGCTGGGCCTGCTGCTGATTCTGACTATGCCGCTGCTGGCGTACTGGTTCTACCCGCCTGAAGTGAAAGTGAACGATGAGGTCCCGCTGTGGGCGAGCCGCGAGCTGGAGAAGCTGGGCAGAATGTCCCGTAATGAAATTCTGCTGCTGGTCTTTGTCTGCTGTGCGCTGCTGATGTGGATTTTCGCCGCCGACTTTATCGAACCGGCGCTGGCCGCCCTGCTGGTTGTGGTGCTGATGCTGTGGACCGGGGTTCTGAGCTGGAACGATATCACCAGCAATAAACCGGCATGGAACACCTTTGTCTGGTTCGCCACGCTGGTCGCGCTGGCTGATGGCCTCTCATCCACCGGCTTTATTGCCTGGCTGGGCAAAGAGGGCGGGCTGCTGATGAGCGGCATCTCTCCGGGCATGGCAACCATCGCTCTGCTGCTGGCGTTCTATCTGCTGCACTATCTCTTCGCCAGCACCACGGCACACACCACCGCGCTGCTGCCGGCGATGCTGACCATCGCAGCGACTATTCCTGGCATCAATATGGAAGTCGTTGTGCTGGTGCTCTGCACCTCGCTGGGTGTCATGGGTATCATCACCCCATACGGCACTGGGCCAAGCCCGATTTACTACGGCAGCGGCTACCTGCCGACTAAAGATTACTGGCGTCTCGGTACCATCTTCGGTGCCATCTTCCTCGCCGCCCTGCTGTTGATTGGCTATCCGTGGATTACCATGATGTTCTGATTCATAACCGTCGGGTTTTCCCGGCGGTTTTATTTTTGTGGAGTAATGAGCTATGTCGAACAAACCGTTTGTTTATCAGGATCCGTTCCCGCTGGCAAAAGATGAGACGGAATACTATCTGCTGAGCCGCGAAAATGTCTCTGTCGCAGAGTTTGAAGGTGAGCAGGTACTGAAAGTCGAGCCAGAGGCGTTAACGCTGCTGGCACAGCAGGCCTTCCACGATGCCGCGTTTATGCTGCGTCCCTCCCATCAGAAACAGGTTGCCGCCATTCTGACCGACCCGCAGGCAAGTGAGAACGACAAGTATGTCGCCCTGCAATTTCTGCGTAATTCCGAAATCGCGGCAAAAGGCGTGCTGCCTACCTGCCAGGATACCGGTACGGCGATCATCATGGGTAAAAAAGGTCAGCGTGTCTGGACCGGCGGTGGCGATGAAGCCGCGCTGGCGCGTGGGGTTTATAACACCTATACCGAAGATAACCTGCGCTATTCGCAGAATGCGCCGCTGGATATGTACAAAGAGGTCAATACCGGCACTAACCTGCCCGCGCAGATCGATCTCTATAGCGTCGACGGCGACGAGTATAAATTCTTGTGCATCGCCAAGGGCGGTGGTTCGGCGAATAAAACCTATCTCTATCAGGAGACCAAGGCGCTGATCACCCCGGCGAAACTGAAAAACTATCTGGTCGAGAAGATGCGTACTCTGGGCACCGCGGCCTGCCCGCCCTACCATATCGCCTTTGTGATTGGTGGAACCTCCGCTGAATCAACGCTGAAAACCGTGAAACTGGCGTCGACCCGCTACTACGATGGCCTGCCGACCGAAGGGAATGAGCACGGTCAGGCATTTCGTGACGTTGAACTGGAACAGGCATTGATGGAAGAGGCGCAAAACCTCGGACTTGGCGCGCAGTTTGGCGGGAAGTACTTTGCGCATGATATCCGTGTGATCCGCCTGCCGCGCCACGGTGCCTCCTGCCCTATTGGTATGGGCGTCTCCTGCTCCGCCGACCGTAATATCAAAGCGAAGATCAACCGCGACGGGATCTGGATTGAGAAAATGGAGTCGAATCCGGCGCAGTATATTCCGGAAGAGCTGCGCCAGCAGGGTGAAGGCGATGTGGCGAAAATCGATCTCAACCAGCCGATGAAAGCGATACTCGCCCAGCTCTCTGCTTTCCCGGTATCGACTCGCGTTTCGCTCAACGGCACGATTATTGTGGCGCGCGATATTGCCCACGCGAAGCTGAAAGAGCTGATTGATAATGGCGAAGAGCTACCGCAGTACGTGAAAGATCACCCGATCTACTACGCTGGTCCGGCAAAAACGCCAGAAGGTTATGCTTCTGGTTCGCTTGGCCCAACTACCGCAGGGCGGATGGACTCCTACGTAGACCTGCTGCAATCGCATGGTGCCAGCATGATCATGCTGGCAAAAGGCAACCGCAGCCAGCAGGTCACCGATGCCTGTGCCAGACATGGCGGTTTCTATCTGGGAAGTATTGGCGGCCCGGCTGCCGTACTGGCGCAGCAGAGCATTAAGAGCCTGGAGTGTGTTGCGTACCCGGAGCTGGGTATGGAGGCGATCTGGAAGATCGAGGTGGAGAACTTCCCGGCGTTTATTCTGGTGGATGATAAAGGGAATGACTTCTTCCAGCAGATCCAGAACAAGCAGTGCGCGGGCTGTAAACAGCGGTAAGTAATATGTGAAAAACCCTGGTGAAGTTCCGAGCTGGGGTTTTTTATTGCGTTAATAGCAGCGGGCGTCTGGCGGTGCTTTTTTGGGGTATTGCAATGTATTATTAATAATCGCTAACCACCAGCAGCGCATAAAGTGTAGCGATGTAGCGGGCGGGCTGCTGCTCTTTATAACTGAAGACAAGTAGCGTTTTCCCTTGCCCGCCCTCACAACAGTGGGTCAAGTACAGAAGCGAACCCAGTGGCGTGCAGTAGCGGGTAATAGCCTCAGGGTTGAAGGTAATGGCTTTGATTCGGCTTGCCACAGCAACCTGGATTTGCTCAGGCAGCCGGGCAAAATCCTGGCTCTGGTAGAGATCCGGCTCAATCTCTTGCTGACAACGCGGGCAGAGCAGCTCGACACCTTGATTGAAAAAACGTGTTTCCACACCATCGTGCAGCATGACGCGTTTCTTGATGAGCTTGTCGATGTTCATCTTCATCACCCTGCCCGGCAAGTTAATAATTCAGGCAATCCGTTCAGTCGTTTCCTGTACTGATATTAATGACCTTCACTTTACCGCCGGTGACATCGAAAGCGATGTTTTTGCTATTCAGTGAATACATAATCCACTCTTCACCGTCGCTGTTAGCGGTTTCCCCTGCGCCGTAATGCTCAATCACACTCTGTTTCGCATCACCAGGCGCAACACCGCGCGCGGTGTGCAATGTCGGGGAGTGCAGCGTTATCTGGCCGATGACGTAACTGTCAATGCTTTTGCCGCGCTGCTGCCAGTCGATGTTGGCGCTGTAGATATCAAAACCCTCAAAAACGTGGCGATAAAACTTATAATTTTCATCACCAAACGGCACTTCACCGACAAAATCCTCGCTGACCTGCTTCCCTAACGCCGCAAGCAGATTACGATCCCAATCCTGCCCAAGGATAATTACCTGTTTATTAATTTCAACGGTGAAGTCATTTTCCGCCAGCGGCGTTTGCGCAGCCTGGGCAGAAAAACCAAACAGCAGCGTAAAAACGGAAACTAATCGTCGCATTAACCTTTCCATAATCAGTCAAAAGAACCGCTATTTAAGCCAGCTACCCGCCTGGTTGACAAGCGTTTTACCCGCCTGAGTTACCACCAGTTTCGGCGGATTATAATCCACTATGTAAAGAACATCGCCATTATGGAATTCTGCACCCGTCACGCGTTTTGCATCATCCGACCGCGTTTTTCCATGCAGGCTAATCTGCTGGCTGTCTCGGTTCCGTGCGCCGATATATAGCAGATCATCGCAAGGCGTGGTGAACTCACCGCAATTATTACGGATCGCAATCATAAAATTATCTGTGCGGATAATTTTCGTGGCCGCGCCATTGTGAACAGTCTCTTTAACCAGGGCGTAATTTACCGGAGCATAATAGTCACCGCGTTCGGGCGGTTGCGTAAGATGCCACGCCATTTTGTCACCATTAACAACCAGCGTGGCTTTGCCGTTTTTACCGCCAAAGCTCGAATCAAACGTAACAATGGCAGTGTGGTTAACAACTTCGCCGCGCAGATTATTGTGCTGTTCGTCCGGGCAATCGATGCGGTTACCACGCTGAGTAATGAAACAATACGACCCGGTAATTTTGTTACTCTGCTGTGATAATTTCAGCGTAAATGTGGACTCGCTGCTTTCACTGCCGTGCCACTGCCCGGTAAAATCCGTTGCCGACGCAGCGCTGGTGCAGCAGGAGAACAAAAAGCTCGCGGCAACAAAGTAGAGCCTGTAGTGAAATGAATGTCTACCCATAGCGTGCGTTAGATCCTTATCAGCATTCCAGATTCTTAAGGCCACTAAAAGAACATCAGTGTCGTCAAGGTCGGCTTTCAATAAAGCATTTTTTCCCTGCGATATTAATGACAGATAATTCCTTTCATAAGAAAGGTCGACGGATGTTCCCGTGCCATAGTCATGAATGCTTCGATATCCGAGGGATTTTTAAGTGCTTTGCAGAGGAAATTGTGCAGCGCTTCGCCCTCATTACGGGTTAAGTGATTCATGACCATTTTCTCGTTAAAAGTGAAAGACGCAGCAATACTGCAAACGCCTGTGCAATTTAATAGAGTAAACTTTTCACTCTGCTTAAAGAAAATTTTTATCCGGGGCGCGGTCAAATAGCTCACCCGCAATACTCGCAATCCGTTCATGTTGAACCAGTTTGTCTTTCCACTCTTGAGGGATACCCGCGTAGCCGTATAATGCCCCGGCAATTTGCCCGGCTGTAGCCGCAACGCTGTCGGCATCGTCGCCCAGATTAGCCGCTAATAAAATCGCATCACGGAAATTATCCGTATTCCAGACCGCCCACATCGCCGCTTCGAGCGTGTCGATAACATAAGCACTGGAACGAATCTGATCGCGCGTTTTTTGTTTGTACTCACCGGCATTAATGATAAGCACACGCGAAGCGAGCGGGACGACATGTGGTGAAAACGTTTTTTCTTTGTCATAACCGTAGATTAAATGATTCAACAGCAAACCAAGAAAAAAACAGGCTGAAAGGGATTCGGTCGTACCGTGCGTTGCCTGGCTTTGCGCCTGAGAATCAAACCATATTCCGCGTACAGTTTTGCGGCGAAATATAGCCACCGGTGCTTCACGAACTAATGCTGCATTACCTGCAGTATTTTTCTCTGTATTACCCATCCACGTTTCACCATGCATGAGGTATTGCTCAAGCGCAAAACGGGTCGTGTTGCCGATATCAAAGCAGATGCCATTGCTGCTATTCTCCCCCCGCTTATACCAACGCACAAGGCGATTGCGAAAGTCGGTGACATCCAATGTATTATTTTGCAGATACGTTTCTGCAAGGCACAGCGCCATGGATGTATCATCAGTCCATTCGCCAGCCTTTAGCCTGAAGGCCCCACCTCCTACCATATCGCTCACCTTGTAACGATCGCGTGGCTGAAATTCCAGCGTCGTCCCCACGGCATCACCAACCGCCAACCCAACTAACGCACCGATAGCCTTATCGCGGGCATTTGCAATAGATGTGATAAGCGGGCGCCCTTTATCCCAGGCATCATATTTAACGGCGGCAGGATCGGCAGCTTCAGTCAACATTTTGCGGACGTTAATGGGAAGGTAGTGAAAATACCGATCGGCATAATTACTGATTGTTGAGTCATCTGCATGCAAATCGATCATTAGAGTTCCTTTATGTGAATTTGGGTGATGCCGGCTTCATTAGTATGGCTAACTACTTCAAACTGCGTATTAGTTTTAAACAGTACTTCTGTCTCCGTCGCACTAAATTCTGATATGAAATCGATTTTCCTACCTGAATAACCTTCTACTTTCATTTGAATTGGCCCTTTAAAAGCGTTATCCATATCGCTACTCACAAATGCTCGATCAGAAACAGTATTACCAGGCTTATATTGACTCAATACTTCATCAGGCAAGCTATTCATACCACGGAATGTTACCCCATTATGAGCCGGAAGCTTATCCAGACCTTCATTGATATGTCGGGCGAACGCTTCAAGTTCTGGTGTAAGAGGTTTGGTGCCGCGCAGAGCAGGGTTAATCATTTTATAGCCTGGATCGGTCGTATAACCATGTAGCGCGCCAACTTGATCATCGGTTAATAATTTAGACAAATGTGGTGCTTTACTGTCAATCAGATCCCGTCCCCGAGCAATCCATCTACTCGCTCTTGCTTCACCCACGGCCTCTTTCAGGCTCATCGGCGGCTTTTCCGTCACAACAGGTTTGACCGCTACGGGTTCAGTAACAAGTTTACCAGCCCGCCAGGCGTTAAATTTCGCCCCACCTTTGACGCCCAGACCGCCGCCAAGGAGACCACCAAGCAGCATGCTCCATTTTTGACCATCGCTGCCCTCACCAAAGATCTTACCGCCGACATAATTACCGAGCGTTCCTCCGGTCATCCCCCCTGCGGTGCCAAGGAGTGCTATAACTGGCCCGGCAATCACGGCGAGTGCGCCAGCACCAACTCCCAGCATCACCCAGTTAACCCACTCAGGGATCTCCGGGCTGATTTCATCTGTTTGTACCTTTTCACCACCAATAAAAACATTGGCGGACCCCTGGTAGATCTCTGCGCTACAGGTTAAGCGATCGCTGATGCGCGCAGCTGGATAATTATTGATGTAGACCTTTATCGATCCCTCTGCGACGCGCTGGGGTGTGCCGCTGTGTTCATCGCATTCACCGAGCGATAAATGCGCACGAATAGCCTTGCGGCTATTGATAAAAACATCAGGAGACCCCTCTTTCAGCGTCCCGGTAACGTGCCTGGGTGCCCATGACATACTGCCAAGGACTTCACCCAGTCCGCCCCCTGCACAAGCACTGGCCGCAACGGTAGAAACGACGACCAGGGCAGCACCACCAGTTACCGCTACGGCAGCTACGCCCAGCAAAGCGCCACCGATAAGACCTGCAATCATCCAGCCTTTCGACGCCGTATGAGCAATGGGATCATCGACACGCGCGGCTTGGTACTCAGCCATGATTCACATCATCTCTTCCGCGCGCAAGGAAACGCCGGACACCTTCAAAGGAATCCAGCCCGGCAACACCCTCAAAAGCTCGACACGCAGATAACTGCTGCGCCAGATGGTGTCCGCCCGTCTGCGGAAGTGTCCACAGCGCATAGCGTACCGGCTCACTTCCCGGTACGGCAGCGATCCTCAATGCCTGCCCATCCTGAGCATAAATCAAAAATAAGCCTTCCCGGGCACGCTGCAAAGGCAAGTGCTGATAGAGAGATTGTATACCGTCAAAAGATGTTAATTGCTTCGTTTCTGTATCGAGAGCAAAGAAGATCCGCTGATCGTCAGCAAGTAACATTTGCTCTGGCTCTGCTTCTCGCTCACGATGGAATTTGATGCTGTGGATAATATCCTGATACTGGCGCTGGTAATATTCACTAAAGTCATCAGGGCACGTGCCAATATAACAAACAATTTTTTTGCCCGCGGGTTGCTCATCCAGTAAAACCACAGTCTGACGCTGAAAAATAACAGTACCATCG
This sequence comes from Kosakonia sp. CCTCC M2018092, assembly GCF_003864115.1. NCBI lineage: Bacteria > Pseudomonadati > Pseudomonadota > Gammaproteobacteria > Enterobacterales > Enterobacteriaceae > Kosakonia > Kosakonia sp. CCTCC M2018092. The sequence continues at coordinate 2,085,490 of NZ_CP034225.1, read as the reverse complement.
TTTTTAAATTGATAAAAAAGTTCGATCGCGGGTTCACCATCAATAATGACGGGTTGCGACAGTTTAAGCTGAAACTCCTGAACTGTAATTTCCATTTCGCGTAAAATCCGTGCAGCCACAGCCTGGATATTTTCTTCTTTTTTGGCGCTAGCTCGGGATACAACGAAAGTAAACTCATTTGCGCCATTATCATTCAGGGTGAATAAATTCATGGTGCGATCTTTGAACACATCTGGCAGCGCAAGCGTCGCCTCCTGGAGAATATAATCAGCCATTCTTCTATCCCTTTACTGATTGCTGTTAGTAATAAAAAAATTTTCAACTTCTTGTTGTATGGCGCTTTGATGACCTGAGCCGGGTGCGACTATAGCTGCCTGCCCCTGATCCGGGTTTAAGTGCAACTCCCCGCCTAAGGTGTTTATTTGCGCAGTTTGTTTGACGGTAAAATTAAAATTATTGCCAACAATATTAATATTTCCATCGTTGGTTAATTCGATGGCGCTTTCACCGCACTCCAAACGCAATGAACTGCCTGCAGACAAAGTGAATGAATTGACGACTTTATCGTGCCTGTCACTGCCGGTTAAATTCAAGGTATTTACTTTTACGCCGCTCTTTTGATCTTTCATTACTCGCAGTGTTTCGTTTTCACCTACAAATTGCGTATGATTTTTTTCTATAGTATGTGTTTCATCATTCTCCACATCTACATCCAGATTTCGCTCCGCATGCAACCACACCTGCTCCTCCCCCGCCTTATCTTCAAAGCGCAGGGCGTTGGCGTTATCCACCGAGCCATCTTTTGAGCGGCTAAGGAAACCCATCTGTGTTGCGGCAGCGGGCAGTGACCACGGCGGCATGCTTGCTTCGTTGTAGACGCGTCCTGTCACAATCGGGCGGTCCGGGTCGCCGTTGATGAAGTCAATCACCACCTCATCACCCACGCGCGGGATTTGTACTCCGCCGAAGCCCTGGCCTGCCCACGCGCTCGACACGCGCACCCAGCAGGAGCTGGTGTCGTCCCCTTTTGCCTGCCGGTCCCAGTGGAATTTCACCTTTATCCGGCCATATTTGTCCGTCCAGATACTCTCGCCCTGCGGGCCCACCACTTTTGCCGTCTGCGGGCCGTGGGTCTTCGGCCACGCCGTTACCGGTGCCGGGCGGAACACCACCGACGAGGGAATGACGGTGAAGTCGGTGCGGTGCACCGTCTCGCCGTCTGACCCGCTGGCGTAGCGGTTCTCCTCAAGGAAGTAGTTCGCCTCGGTGGTCAGGTACTCGCCGTTATCGCTGAAAAAGGGCGCGTTGTAGAGCGCAAAGGTGTGACCCGGCGCGATACCCGTTGCCGTGGCGGTGGCCTGAATCTGCTGGTGCTCCACCTGCCACCGCTCCTGGCGGATGCGGGCGTAATACTCCCCGTGACCGTGCTCGACAAAGCGCCCGGGCCAGTCATAGACGTCAATGCTCCCCGGCTGCGGCGAGGCCGGGTTCTGCCGGGCCTGGAACAGCCAGGCGTTTGGTTTACGGAAGTCGTAGTCATCAAGGCTGTAGATACCCGGCGTCACGCTGTCCTCCAGCGCCCACTGGCTGATACCCTCCTCGCTGGTGCTGCCGCCGGACGGCGTCGGGTGGTAGGGAATGCTTTCGTACCCGCTGAAGGGCTGGTGTTCGGTGGCGGCGTCCGTCAGCACCATCACGTGCCGGTCGGCTTCGTGACTGAAGTGGTAGGCAATGCCCTCAAGCTCCATCAGACGGCTGATGAAGTCAAAACTGCTCTCCTGGTACTGCACGCAGTAGCCCCAGCTCCGGTAGCTGCCCGTCAGGCGGTCCTCAAGGTTCACCTGGTATTCACCAAGCAGGGTTTTCACGATTTGCGGCACCGTCTGCTCCTGGAAGATGCGCAGGTTGCGGTCGCGCTTCATCGGCCACACGTCCGGCTCCACCGTCAGGCGGTAGACCGCATACCGCGTCCCGGACATCTCCGTGGCGCTCACCGCCACGCGGGTGATTTTGCCGTTGAAGTGGCGCATGCCGCCGGCAATCCCCTGTGTCGGCACATTCACCGTCACCGGCTGGCCGAGCAGCTGGCTGCGGTCGATTCGCGCGTCGGTGCCCAGCACCGTCAGGGAAAAAGCAAACGCCTCCGAGAGCGCCTCGCGCCCGGAGAGTTTCCAGAAAAGCAGGCCGTCTACCGGCAGCTTGACCGTGATCCTGTCTTGCATGATGCTATCCTTGATGAAATATCTTATTCGGAAAATGTTTACCTGCAGACACACAATATCTGACGAGTTGGAATTGCAGGCTTTGAATAATTTTCCGAAATTGCTGTTATATAGGACTAACTGAATTCGCCCGGGCACCTACCACATAGCTGGCTAATTTTTGACCCGCAGCAGGTTCGACCAGCAAAGTGCTGGCTGAACGCTGAAAAATATCCGTTTTTCATTACTGAACCGATAAACACTTCAACAAAATAATTGCTAAGACCCAGGGATGGCAGTGGCCTGAGGCGCCATATCCGGCAGCGTTTTTCCCTCAAGCTGGCTTGCCCACTGTTGAATATCCCTGTCGATGCCGTCATTGGGATGATTAGTACGATAATTCACAACACTATCGTCAGGCAAAACCCATGCTGCCGACAAACGGCCATCAGGATAGATAACAAACGCCGAGGCGTTCTCCTGAGCAAGATGTTGCATCCAGCCAGAAACAAACAGGCCCCCCTGCGCAGTATGGTGCGGCTCGCCGTAAACATCGAAATTAGAAATGAAAGTGTCGTACTCATTCCCCAGCAGCTTTTTAAGCTGTGCAACGACGGCTTTGTCGGCAGTAATGCCTTCCACCGTGTCTAACTTATCGTACTGGTTAAGCTGAAGCGCGGCTGAAGCATGAGGGAGTGTAAATAACAGGCAGGTTAATAAAGCAGCGTAATATGGCACTTTGCCAAAGGCGCGACGGTGATATGACATACTCTTTCCCTGACAACCTAAGTTGATTCTTATGATGTTTTAATTGCACGCATCAAAATACATCACAGGTGGTGAATGAATCTATAAAAAGCGATTGAATGTCGACGGTTAAGTGTTACAAAGCGCACTGGAGTTACACGTCATCGGCAAAATTTCGCACCGTCATTCCCTTAAGACAGGCCGGTTCGGCATAAGGAAAGGCGAAAGCTGTCGCATTACCGTTTTTATCTAAAGGGGTGAGCCAGGCAAAATTTTCATTAACCGAGTGCCCGTGTGGCGCGCTAAATAGTTTTAGCTGCGGATAAATCTTTCTAACGTCTGACAATAAAATACATCCATCACTCACGTCATAGTGAATGATAAAAACCTTCGGTGGATGCTTATGATCCAGTCGCACAGCGAGATTAGAGAGGGTAATCCCGCCATTCAGCGTGAAAGGTTTGGTTGTCAGCCAGTATTCATTGGCCGGATTCAAACGAAAAAGCGGATGTCCCACAATCGGCTCAACGGTATTCACATCCTGACCGATGCTCTCTTTCAGCTGGCTTGCGAATTCACTTAACGCCTTAATTTTTATAAGATTGTCATCTGTTGAGGCGTGGGCAAAGAACATCGTTAATACTAATGCTGGAATAATATAGATGAGTAACTTTTGTCTCAAAGGCCAATTTCCTTTTCTGTTTACAGGATTTATAACACATTCGATTTATCACGTAGCAGTAGAATTTATTATATAGTCAGTTCACGGCAGTGATGAGTTCCGAGCAACCCTTTATTAAGCAAGATAAATACAAGGAAATTTCCTCAACCCAGCCTTATGAGAATGATGTAATTCAAAATTAATCACTTATCTAAAAGACCTCTAGTCTCCTTCAAAAAATTCTTTGAAGAGTCTGTCTTAAGATAAATAACTGGCACAGGCGCACCAACCTGGTAATTACATAAATCCACTGTTTTTATAACAGTTAAGACTTTCTCTTTTGTCAGGGTCATGCCATTATGATCAATAAAAAAATAATCCACAGTAATATTCACTAACCCGTTTGTAGTGGGCGTCCCCGGCATCACAGCCGTAATTTTGCCATCAACATAGACGCCGTCTTTTCTGATTTTTCTTTCGAGGATGCCATCTTTAATGGATCTTAACACCATATATAAAAAAACACTCAGAAAGGACATGCCTAAAACATAATTTATATATTTCCAGTACGCCATTAACAACACTCACTTAATTGAGCATTATTGAAATTGATTATTTATTCACCAACAACTTTCTGAACGCCATCATTCACTATAAGTGAAAAATCAAAATAATTAACCTGTTTATTTATTAAAGATAAATGCAATATTATTATCATCAAGGTGTTTTATTTTAATCTCTTTTCCCGGCTCAAGTTGGCTTCCATAAAAAGTAGAAACGGTATTCTTACCTTCGACCAGCCTCTGCCCATCAGGAAAATCAACCAAAAGTGAGTAACGTACGTTTGAACTGCCACCATCATTAGAGCTCGTTTCACGCATAGAAATGATTTTAGCGTTGAGAACAACACCATTCTTTTCTATTCGCGAATCTTTATAGAACAACCATCCAATCCAAAAAACGACGCCAACAATGATAAGCGGACCCAGTATCGACTCCATTCCCCTCTCCTGTCTTGCTTCAAATCATTTTAATATTAAAAAACTTTGCGGCGAATCTTAAAAATAAAACCCAGCATGCGAAATCTGATAGTGAATTATTAACCACCTAATCAATCGATTAGCTGAAAATTAAAAAAACACTGCCTGAGGTTGCGTAAACAACCAGTTTGGTAAATATAACTCAGCATTTTTATAATAAATTGCTATTTCCGAAAATAGTCAGGGCGCATCAGATGAAACCGATGCGCCTCTATTTTTAATAAAAATGCTCTGCTTAAATGATTGGATTAAGGTGCCAGCATCAATACCTTGAACTGGCTCGGCACGATACGCATGCCGATTGCATTAGTGGAGTTTTGCAGGCTTACGCTGGTTAAGCGCGTCGCCGGTGTGCCTTTCAGCAGAACGGTAAAGGCGCCCGTCAGGTGTCGTGATGGCCCCATCACGGTACCGGATGCAACGCCGGTTGCGACGCCAGGGTTATCGCCATTGGTAAGCGGCGTCACCGTCGCCATATTGTGCGCGGGCATCCCCATAAAAAGGATATTCAGCGCATTCGGGATAGCCGTTGGCCCAAGCGCAATATCCGGATAGGGAATGGGAGTCGGAGCAGGCATTGGCGTCAGGCAGACGTCCGGAAACGCCAGGTCAACGCCCATCAGCTGGCAGTTAGCAAACATACTCTCTCCTTAACCCATATGGATCTGTTCAGAATCGACTTTGGTGATCGCTTTTGAAGTTATTACCGTGTTCTGCGCATGCATGCGCAGATAATCTTCTGCTTTCATATCCAGCTGCCCGGCACGCACCTGCTCCATCTGGCGCGTGGTGCGAAACAGCTGCTGGCTGATTTGCGTCACCGTCTGCCAGACCGATTCCGCTCGTTTGCCGACAATACGCGAGAGGGATACCCATGCGGAGATCTTGTCGCCGCTGTAATTCATCTCGCTGATATGACACTCCCCTTTTGCCGCACTGATATTGAGCGCTTCACTGCTCAGGCTCAGCGCCCCCTGGCTGGCAATATGCAGATCGCCCTGCACGCTCAGCTCTGCGGCAGAGGTCGGGTTCTGGCGCTCCAGCACAGCAAGCAGCCACATCTGGTTATCGACGGCGCTGATTAGCACCGTATCGCCCGCTTGCGGAGCGATGACGCAGCTCACGGCGCGACGGCAGTGCCAGCCGCGGCCTTCGCTTTCAACCATCAGGCTGCCATCCTCAAAGCAGTGAGTGACCTGTGCGGAGAACTGTCCGCTGGGGATCGCCGCCATTAGCAGCTGGTGATTAATATTCGTCATACTGAGTCTCCGTAAATTCTGCTATGGCGTTCGGCGCTCCAGGCTTCCGCCGCCAGTAACTCTTCGTCATATTCAAGGATGCCTTTACGATCGGCAAAGCGCGCATTGTCCTGCCGGGCGCGATGAAAACGGGTGCGCGAAAAGGTCGCACCGCGAAAATCCGCCAGCCGGACATCGGCGGCAGAGAAGTCCGCATAGGTCAAATCACACAGGGTGAACTCCGTCTCCTGCGCGGTCGTCTGCTGCAGGATGCTCTGGAAGAAGCGGCTCTGCTTAAAGCTGGCCTTGTTGAGCGTCGCGCCAACAAAAATTGCCTGATCGAACAGGCTGCCCTGCGCCTGCGCTCCGCTTAAGTCCGCTTCCATAAACAGTGCCTGGGTGGCATTCACGCCACGAAGCTGTGCCTGCTTTAATGATGCGCCTTTAAAGTTACACTGAGTAAGCTGTGCACCACTGAAATCAGCGCCATCCAGCTGGTTATCGGTAAACTGGCAACCGGTGAATTTATGCTTCGCATAGTGTTTGCCGCGCTGGTCGCAGTTAAAAAAGACGGTGCGCTCAAACTGGCTCGCCTGCAGATCGACATCACGCAGATCGATACCAAACAGCGTGGTCATCAGATTAGTGCAGTTATCGAGCTTCGCTCCAGCAAGCGGGGTCTCATAAAAGGTAGAGCGATCGAAGGTCGAGCCGCTGAACAGGCTCTGCTCCAGCGCACAGCGCATAAACTGGCTGGTATCGCTACTTATGCGCGAAAAATCACTCTTTGCCAGATTGCAGTCATTAAAGACGCAGCGAGTCAGCTTTGCGCCGCTGGCGGTAATACCCGCCATCTCACACTGGTTAAATACCGTCTCTTCCAGCAGGGTGGCTTTAAGGTTTGCGCCGCTCAGCTGGCATTCGGTAAAAACGCTCTCTTTAAGGTTTGCGCCTTGCAGGTTTGCCCCCTGCAATGACACCTCCTGGAAAATCGCGCCGGAGAGATCGCAGCCCTGCAGATCGAGGTCGTCGAGGCTGAGTTCCATGATCGCTTCGCCGCCCTTAATTTTCTGCTGTAGCTCTGCGGCCGTTAATCTCTTCATATCACCTCCCCGTCACGCTTCGGCAATGTTTTAACCCGTTTGGTATAAGCACCCTGGAGCTGCGTCGTCTCGCTGGTAAAAGATTGCGAAAGATCGGCACGGAACAGGTTGGCAAAGCTGAGATCGGCTCCTTCGAGGCGGCTTTTCTGCAACATCGCGCCCATCAGATTCGCCTCGTTAAGACGTGCGCGGCGAAAGTCGGTACGAATAAACATGCTGCCGGTGAGGGTTGCGCCGCTAAAATCCGCCGCTTCGCACTGCGCCTCGCTGAGATCGCTATTATTGAGCCTCGCCCGGGTAAAGCGCGCGCCGGTTAACACTGCCTGGCGCAGGTTGCTCTGCTTGAGATGCGCACCGCTGAAATTTGCTCTGGCAAGCGTGCCGCCAGAAGCCACGGCGCAGGTCACCAGCGTGGCGCCCGCGAAATTCGCCTCTTCCAGCTGACTTTCCACCCATGAGCAACTCTCCAGTTGAGCCGCAGCGAAGCTGGCATGCTGAAGCTCGCACTTGATAAAGCTGGTTTTATTCATCACCGCATGGCTGAAATCAGGCTTTGGTAGCGTCAGCTCCATAAAGACGCCGCTATCAATAGTGGCGTAATTAAAGCGGCACTCACTAAAGCCTGTCTCGCGGAATAAGAGATTATTCAGGCGGGCATGGCTGAAGTCACACGTGTCGAACAACGCGCCGGTCATCTCGGTTTCATTGAACTGCGCGCCCTGAAAGCCGGTGCCTTTACACTGCGCCAGCGCCAGGCTGGCCTTGTCGAGGCAGCAGTCGCACAATGAGGCATTTTGTAAATCGGCGCGCGCCAGCATCGCCTGAGTAAAGTTCGCGCCATCAAGCTTACAATCGCTTAAATTCGCGCACTCCAGCAGGGTGTGAGTAAAGTTTGCGCCGCTCAGATCCATGCCGGAGAAGTCGGCCCCGGTTAAATCGAGCCCGCTAAAGTCGCCGCCCTGCGCCATAGTGCGCTCGGCGCGCTGGCGAATGATGAGTGCGATATCGCCGGTCAGCTTGATCGCCGGCGGCTGTTGCGCAGCGGACATCAGGTACATCTGATGCAGCGCTTCACGGCTTTGCGCCAGCTTTTTCTCGCTCATCTGCGAAGCGTTACGTTCGAGCATATCATTCATACGGTGCATCGATTCCGGGCCACGCGGGCGATTTTCATCGCTTGCAGCATCAGGATATTTTGCTTCCATCTCCGCTTTACGTGCCTCGGCCTGCTGCTGCATTTCCGCTGCTTTACGCTCCATCTCTTCGATAAACTCAGGCAGTTCATCAAGTTTGGGCAATTCGGGCTCTTCAAACGCTTTCATCAGGTCGCTGACATCGCTACCCTGCGCTTCCAGCCGCGCCCGGTGCTGCTCACGCAGCTGTGTGGCACGCGCATTCTGGTTCTCGCGCATCGGGCTGTGGTTTTGCTGTACCTCATTGTCGATCCACGGGCCGATGGCCTCTTCCGGCACCAAATCTTTTTCGCGGAAGGCAAACAGTGCCCCCTTCTCTTTATCGAGACGCTGAGTGAGAACCTTGCGGTAGTGATTAACGGAGCGTGTCGCACCCGTTTTTTCCAGCGCCGGCATCAGGTGCAGCACATCGGCAGCATCATCTTCGTTGATCCGCTGGTTGCCGTGCCAAATCAGCACCATCTGCTCAAGATGGGGGAAGAACCAGACGGTGGTGGCACGCAGCGCGATCTCCTCAAACAGGATCTCCTCCCCGCGCTGACGCTGAATAAAGCAGCGCGCCTGCCACGGCGGTAAAGTGCCTTCCTGCACCGGCTTTTGCGGGTGCATGTTCCAGATGCGCCATGCGGCCTGCGGCGGCAGCGAGTCGCGCTCCTCCCACCACTGATCGGGGCTTGCGGCGTTAAACACGCGCCAGTCGATATCCGGGGCGAAACCGGGGAAATCATTCTGCAGCCAGCGGGCATCGTAGTTTTTGCCCATGCGGCGGAAACGGCGCGGCCATGTCAGATCCAGCGGCCCGAAGCTTGCCGGCTCCGGTTTCATGCGCGGCGACACTACGCGCTGTTGAAGCGCTTCGATATTTGGCAGGCGACGGAACTGTGTGCCGTTATGGTTTTCCACCACCGCGCCGATGCCGTGCGGGTTCTCTTCATACCCCTCACCACCAAATGCGCGACTCCAGTCGAGACGCATCTGTTCAAACGGTTTTGGTGCGGTCGCCCTTGATCCTACCCAGTAACGATCGCCGGTCACAGCGAGGGTTTTGGTCAGCGTGTCGACTTCGATGCGAACCGCACAGGCTGTTTTATCCTGATGGTGCTGCGTATACGCATAACCGGTAGCAAGAAACTCAGCGCGCGCTTTCGGCATCGCCATATCGAGCACGCCGCCGCTGGTTTGCAGCTCGCTGGCCGCCAGTTGCCAGAGTTCAACTTCGGGACGAAGCTTTGGCGCAACACTCATATCAGCCAGCGCCATCACGGCAACGCCCAGATGGTTCTGGCCATGCAAACGGAACGGACGGTTTAACACGCTTAGCCGCAGCGGTTTGATAATCTTCATATAACTTCCTTTGGAAGATTAAGAGTGGTGTTGGCGTCTGAGACAAAGGGTTATGTCAGTACGCTCGCAAGAGTATGTTTATTTTGTGTGGGATCACTGCGCAAATAAACGATCGGAACCGTTGAGCCAACATTGTATTGAGTCATTTCTATAGTTTTAACAGCGGTCACAACATTTCATGAGGCATATAATAAAGAATTACGGTATTGTTCATCATTACTTTAATGAGATCCTCAGGCGTAAAGTATTTTTTAGGTGTTTCCTTAACAACCCCATCCATGGTTGCAAATTCAACAACCATACGGAACTTTGTATTACCTGTGCCTGAGGAACCTATCTTTTCTTTGCTTATTATTTTAGCTTCAACTCTCACTCCCACTTTTTTGAACTTATCGTAGGTTGCGCCAGTATGGTAGCAATAAGCAATCACACCGGTGCATGCAATAACGAGAGCTATAATAGTAATGAAGGGTGAATCAAGCAAAACGAGCCTCTACCAGAATTAGTTGCCGAGAAATAACATATTGTAAAATATGAACCCATATTATTATGCCATTTCACTCTTCACATTGAGCATGTTACGGAAAGGATCAGTCTTCAAATAAAAAACCGGGACCTTCGTGCCGACTTTATAATTACATAAGTCCCTCGTTTTGATCACAGTTCGTGCATGTTTGTTTCGGTAGGTCGTACCATTTTCGCCATTAAAAACATAGTCCACCTCGATGTTAACAACACCAAGCTTTGAAGGTGTATCGGGGACTATTTTTGTAATGGTCGCCTCAACATAAACTGGATTACTAAGTATTTCCTTTTTACTTCGACCATTTTTATAATTACGAATAATTATTGAAAAAACAATGACAACAATAATAGCTGGAAAAATAAAATGTAAATATTTAAGATATTGCACAATGCTACCTCGTACAACTCAAGATAGAAATTAGGACGTTTCTAAATGTGGCGCTCCCATCGGTCAATGCTATACATGGAAATGTCGATAGATTCCTGGCACTACAAATAGCTTTATTGTTAATTCCTTTGAAAAATCAGAGTGGCACGAGGGCTGGATAAAAAAGGACACTTTAGCATGCTCAAAATAATATATTTAACTTGACGCGCACACCTTCGAGTTAACTATTAAAATCTATCTCTATAACAGCCATTTTTCCTTTCTCTCCTTTTTTTACTTTTATATCCTGCCCTTTTTTCAACATATGCATTTGGCTCGGCGCAATTAAGCTTTTAGCTGTATATAACTTTTGATCATTTGGCAGAAAAAAATCAATATCATAAAAATAATCGTTGCCATACCTTGCATTTAACTGCCTCCACGCCTGTATCTTTGTATTTATTATTTCCCCCTGCCACCGATCGCTTGCCAGGAAAACTTTAATTCCTGAAACATCAGTTTTATCTTGCTTTTCTAAAAAATAAAAAGCAGCAGTAACAACCACCACTAAAATAATTCCGCCATACATAAAGTATTTGGAGTAATCTTCCAGAGCCATACTCGTACCTCGCGCCTTACGTTATTATGAATAAATTGTTATTAGTAATGTTAAGAGTTCTCTTGCTAATATTAGTTATTTCGAAATTAATCACTACTCCGCTTGATTCCTTTTTAAAAACAGTTTTAGAAAACTCTTTGAGTTTAAATGAATTTGACAAGCCATTTACAGTATTGCTGACACCTACTACAGATAGGGAAGCTATATTCCCTGATATGGATGTACCCGCAAAACTCTCACTAAATCCTGTTACAGAAAGTGTATGGAGTTTAGGTTTAAAAACGGCCTCTGGAGCATCCATAACTATTTGTTCTTTACTACTTATTTTAATTATCCCGGGGCTACTTATCGTAATAGCTCCATCTTTTATTTCCTGCGTCCAATCCCCGCTCTTGACATTGACGCTTATACCACCATCTATCGTCTCTTTTTTGCCCCCCGATGCAATCGTTTTAACCTGACCGCTATCATAATTCTCCGTAACTAACTCAGTTACATGGTGCAACTCAGTCCCTTCAACATCAGTACTACGCTCACCTTTTATCGTGACAACATCACCACCGCTGGTGATATTCAGCTTACGTCCATTCTTAATGGTTTCCGTCTGGCTGTTATTAAAGGTTGTGGTTTCCTCTTGATCGACCGTGGTCGTACGCTTCGCACGGTAATAAAACGACGCATCACCGGTAACATCGTCTTTCTGCTCTTTCAGGATAGTAGTGGTGCGGTTGCCATCGACGTTAACCGTCTTGTCATTTTCGACGGAGACTTTCATGTCTTTTTCGGAGTGCAATTCAACGGCTTCGCTGCCGGGGCGATCCTCGAAGAAGAGATAGCTGGCGTTGTCTTTGTTGCCATCCTTACTGCGCGTCATAAAGCCCATACGCGTTGAATCATCGGGCAGTGACCATGGCGGCATGCTTGCTTCGTTGTAGACGCGCCCTGTCACAATCGGCCGGTCCGGGTCGCCGTTGATGAAGTCAATCACCACCTCATCCCCCACGCGCGGGATTTGTACCCCGCCGAAGCCCTGGCCTGCCCAGGCGCTCGACACGCGCACCCAGCAGGAGCTGGTGTCATCCCCTTTCGCCTGCCGGTCCCAGTGGAACTTCACCTTTATCCGGCCATATTTGTCCGTCCAGATACTCTCGCCCTGCGGGCCCACCACTTTTGCCGTCTGCGGGCCGTGGGTCTTCGGCCACGCCGTTACCGGTGCCGGGCGGAACACCACCGACGAGGGAATGACGGTGAAGTCGGTGCGGTGCACCGTCTCGCCGTCTGACCCGCTGGCGTAGCGGTTCTCCTCAAGGAAGTAGTTCGCCTCGGTGGTCAGGTACTCGCCGTTATCGCTGAAAAAGGGCGCGTTGTAGAGCGCAAAGGTGTGACCCGGCGCGATACCCGTTGCCGTGGCGGTGGCCTGAATCTGCTGGTGCTCCACCTGCCACCGCTCCTGGCGGATGCGGGCGTAATACTCCCCGTGACCGTGCTCGACAAAGCGCCCGGGCCAGTCATAGACGTCAATGCTCCCCGGCTGCGGCGAGGCCGGGTTCTGCCGGGCCTGGAACAGCCAGGCGTTTGGTTTACGGAAGTCGTAGTCATCAAGGCTGTAGATACCCGGCGTCACGCTGTCCTCCAGCGCCCACTGGCTGATACCCTCCTCGCTGGTGCTGCCGCCGGACGGCGTCGGGTGGTAGGGAATGCTTTCGTACCCGCTGAAGGGCTGGTGTTCGGTGGCGGCGTCCGTCAGCACCATCACGTGCCGGTCGGCTTCGTGACTGAAGTGGTAGGCAATGCCCTCAAGCTCCATCAGACGGCTGATGAAGTCAAAACTGCTCTCCTGGTACTGCACGCAGTAGCCCCAGCTCCGGTAGCTGCCCGTCAGGCGGTCCTCAAGGTTCACCTGGTATTCACCAAGCAGGGTTTTCACGATTTGCGGCACCGTCTGCTCCTGGAAGATGCGCAGGTTGCGGTCGCGCTTCATCGGCCACACGTCCGGCTCCACCGTCAGGCGGTAGACCGCATACCGCGTCCCGGACATCTCCGTGGCGCTCACCGCCACGCGGGTGATTTTGCCGTTGAAGTGGCGCATGCCGCCGGCAATCCCCTGTGTCGGCACATTCACCGTCACCGGCTGGCCGAGCAGCTGGCTGCGGTCAATGCGCGCGTCGGTGCCCAGCACCGTCAGGGAGAAGGCAAACGCTTCAGACAGCGCCTCGCGACCGGTGAGCTTCCAGAAAAGCAGGCCGTCTACCGGCAGCTTAACCGTGATCCTGTCTTGCATGGTGAAGTCCTCTGTGACATCTGATTTTGATGAAGGGTGAACCTGGCGGTGCAGCGTTAGCGGGCGCGATGAAATTTCAGGCTTTGAATAATTTCCTGATATTGCTGCTGATAAGACTCGCTGAATTCGCCCGGGCAGGTCCCCACATAGCTGACCATTTTCTGCCCCGTAGCGGGATCGGCCAGCAAAATGATGGTTTGACGCTGATAGATGATCCGGTTGTCATTGCTGAACTGGTAAAAGAGCTCGACGGCGGGATTGCCATCAACGTCTAACATTTGGGTGGATTCGAGGTGAAAATCGGTGAGCGTCATCTCCAGCTCGCGGATCTTTCTGGCGGCGACGGTATGAACCTTATCATCGGCTTTGGCGCTGGCGCGAGAGACAACAAACGTAAATTCACTGCCACCGTTATTACTGTGTGTTAATAAATTCATAGTTCTGTCTTTTTTATAGGTCGGACGAGACTAAGGTCGTGATGAAAAGAAGAAGCCGTTGCTCCCTGCAGCAAGGTGAAATGATACGCGCGGGATGACGCTCCCGCGCGTGACCGGGTCAGGGTGCCCGGGTAAACAACGATTACCGCGGCTGCGGATTGATAAGCCAGGTGCCCGGGTTAGCAATATCGACAGTCTGGCTACGAGTCTGGCCATTGCCTTCCAGCACCAGCTCGTAACGGCCCGGTTTCACTTTCAGAGAGGCAAAACCGTTGGTGGCCGGCGAAACGGACTGGCTTTCGCCGTTGAGCGTCAGTTTCTCGCCTTCGTTCATACGAACAAAGAGTTGTGCTATCGGTGCCTGTGAGGCCACCGGTGCAGCGCTCGGCGTTTCGCTCTGGCTCTGTGCTGGCGGTGTCGCAGGTTGCGCGGTCGGCTCGGTCTGGCGCGGCTGCTCAACAGGTGTGCTGTTCTGCTGTGGCTGCGTGTTGCTTACGGTTTCCGTCGCGGCCTTTTCTGGCTCCGAGCTGCTGCTGAACAGCAGCGCACCTGCGACAACACCGACAATCACCCCTGCCGCGACCAGCGCAGGCAGTTTGTAGCGCTGCCAGCCAGCTACCTCGACTTTTTCCGGTGTCTCTTCAACTGGCACCAGCATGGTGCCCGGCTGCTTCACGTTCAGCACATCGTCGATCCCGGCAACCGGCATCTCAATCAGCGCGGCAAACTCATCCACCGACTGCGGACGATCTTCCATCTTCAGCGCCAGCGCGCGATCGACTGCCTGCAACAGCGCATGGGAGTAGCCCGGCAATCCACGCTGGGTCAGCGGGACATAGGTGTCCTGAATGCTGCGCACTACGCTGACCGGCGGCGGTGAGCCGATAATCATGGTATGCAGCACGGCACCCAGGGCGTAGATATCAGTCCACGGCCCCTGCTCGCTGTCGTTGTCATCGGTATACTGCTCTATCGGCGCGTAGCCCGGGCGCAGCATGGTTTCGGTTTCATCAGAAACTGAGCCAATACTGCGGCGCGCGGAGCCGAAATCAAGCAGCACCGGCAAGCCGTTTTCCTGAATCTGGATATTATCCAGCGAGATATCGCGATGAAGATAACCCTCATCGTGAATGGTCTTGATTGCCCCCAGCAGCATCGGCAGCATGCGGCGGATCCAGGCTTCATTGATCAGCGCCGGATTCTTCTCGCGCAGGCGCGACAGCGTCGTGCCGCTGTAGAACACCGTCCCCATGTAGGCGGTGTCGTTCTGCACCCAGAAACGCAGCACATGCAGCAGGTTCGGGTGGTTAAAACGGGCCAGTAAACGGGCTTCCTGGATAAAACTGTTCAAACCGGCGGTAAACGCCTTGCTGAAGCGCTCGCTGCGCAGCACCAGCGTCATGTCGTCGTTACGCACTGCCAGCGAAGAGGGCATAAACTCTTTAATCGCGATGGTTCGCTCAAGCTGGTGATCCCAGGCGCGATAGACGATGCCGAACCCTCCGCCACCGATCACTTCTTTAATTTCAAATTCATTGAAGCGATATCCCGGTGGTAGCGCGTTCGGTACACTCCGGTTGTTATCGTGATCCGTCATATTGGAAAACTCTCTTGATAATGGCGTTACGCCGCAAACTGACAGTGAAACTCACCCTGCTCAAACGTGACACGTAAACGCTTATAATGCTCGTCTCGCGCGCTGGCGTCGAGTAATAGCTGGCTCATAAGCGGCAGCAAAGTGTTGGTAAGGATGGAGTCAACCATACGTCCGCCCGATTCCACTTCCGTACAGCGGGCAACGATCTGTTCAACCACGCTCTCATCCACTTCGGAAACGATGCCATGGTTCTCTTCGAGACGACGCTGAATGCGCTTAAGCTGCAGACGCACGATCATCGCCAGCATCTCATCGCTCAGCGGGTAGTACGGCACCACCAGCAGACGGCCCAGCAGCGCAGGCGGGAAGACCTGCAGCAATGGCGCGCGCAGAGCGTCACGCAGCGCGTCCGGCTCCGGCATCAGCTCCGGGTCGGCGCACATACCGGTGATCAGATCGGTACCAACGTTGGAGGTGAGGATGATAATGGTGTTACGGAAATCGATATGGCGACCTTCACCATCTTCCATCCACCCTTTATCGAACACCTGGAAGAAGATCTCATGCACATCGGGATGCGCTTTTTCAATCTCATCCAGCAGCACCACGCTGTAGGGACGACGGCGCACGGCTTCCGTTAACACGCCGCCTTCACCATAACCGACGTAGCCCGGAGGCGCGCCTTTCAGGGTAGAGACCGTATGCGCTTCCTGGAACTCGCTCATATTGATGGTGATGATGTTCTGCTCGCCGCCGTAGAGCGACTCCGCCAGCGCCAGCGCGGTTTCGGTTTTACCGACACCAGACGGGCCGCAGAGCATAAATACGCCGACCGGCTTGTTCGGATCGTCAAGGCGCGCGCGCGAGGTGCGAACACGTTTGGCAATCAGCTCCAGACCGTGACGCTGACCAATAACGCGTTCATTTAAGGTATCGGCCAGTTTCAGCACCGCGTCGATCTCATCTTTCACCATCCGGCCCAGCGGAATGCCGGTCCAGTCAGAGACCACGGCGGCAACCACGTTGGCATCCACGGAGGTAAAGAGCAGCGGCTCGTCGCCCTGCAACGCGCGCAGCGCATTTTGCTGCCCGGTAAGGGTGGCGCGTAACTCGGTCAGTGCCTCTTCCGGCGCGGTATGCAGCTGCGCACGCTGGGCGATGATGCTGTCCACCAGCGCCTGCTCCTGCTCCCAGCGCTGCGTCAGCTCATCGCGCTGCGCGGCCAGTTTCTCCAGATCGGCCTGCAGTTTCACCACGCGCTCGCTGTCGCCAACGGCGACTTTGGCTTCACGATTGGCAATCTCGATCTCCACGTCCAGCGCGTCGATGCGGTGCAGGCAATCTTCCAGTTGCGGCGGCGGTGAACTCTGGCTGACGGCAACGCGCGCGCAGGCCGTATCGAGCAGAGCAACCGCTTTGTCCGGCAGCTGTCGCGCCGGAATGTAGCGATGCGACAGCTTCACGGCAGCAACTACGGCTTCATCCAGCAGCAGTACACGGTGATGTTTCTCAAGCGCCGACACGGTGCTGCGCAGCATCAGTACCGCTTTCTCTTCGTCTGGCTCGGCGACCTGTACGGTCTGGAAACGACGGGTCAGCGCCGGATCCTTCTCAATATATTTTTTATACTCGGCCCAGGTCGTGGCACCGATGGTGCGCAGCTGTCCACGTGCCAGCGCCGGTTTCAACAAGTTGGCGGCATCGCCAGTGCCCTGCTGGCCGCCTGCGCCAATCAGCGTGTGGATCTCATCGATAAAGAGAATGATCGGCGTCGGGCTGGACTGCACTTCGTTAATCAGCGCCTGCAGACGCGCTTCAAACTCCCCTTTCATCCCCGCGCCCGCTTGCAGCATGCCGATATCAAGCAGCCACAGCTGAACGTCAACCAGCGGCTCAGGCACGTCGCCACTGGCAATACGCAGCGCCAGGCCTTCCACCACGGCGGTTTTACCCACCCCGGCTTCACCGGTCAGCAATGGGTTATTCTGGCGACGGCGCATCAGGATATCGACCATCTGGCGGATCTCTTCGTCGCGCCCGACAACCGGATCGATCTTGCCATCACGCGCACGCGCGGTGAGATCCTGGCCATACTGAGCAAGCGTTCCCTGCTGAGCCGGTGCAGCAACGCCGCTTTCATCATTCAGGGCAACCGTTGCCTGCTGCGTCTCTTTGCTGTTGGCACAAATGGTGTCGAAATTATCCAGCAGCGCATCGGCGCTGACGCGATCGAACTGCGGAGAGATGCCTTTCAGTACGTTGGCGAGGCTCCAGGTTTTCAGGATCCCCGCTAACAGATGACCGCCGCGAATGCGGGTGACGCCAAATTTCAGCGAACCGTAGACCCATGCGCGCTCAACCGCTGTATCAATATGCTCTGACAGGTCGGAAACGGAACTTGCGCCGCGCGGCAGTTTATCCAGCGCCGCGACGATATCGCGCGTTAGCGCCTGCTCATCAAGTGAAAAGTGGCGGATAACCTGCTGCAGATCGCCATCCGACTGCTGCATCAACTGATGCAGCCAGTGAACCAGCTCTACATATGGGTTACCCCGCAGTTTACAAAACGCGGTGGCGCTCTCCAGCGAGGTGAATAAGAGTGTGTCGAGTTTGCCGAATAAGACGGCGCGGCTGATTTCTGACATGGGTTCTTCCATTATTCATAATTAATTAGCACTTCATCCTTCGTGCTGTCTCGTCGATGGCGGCCCCATCTCCTTTGTGCTTACGGGTGTAAGCGTCCGGGATACGCCGGCTTACCGTGCAACGCAACGCGAATGATTATGTGCAGACGTCAGACAGGGATGCAAAATCGAAGGATTACCCCTCCGGGCTAAATACCAAATCTCCACGCGCTTCTGGTCTCGGTTGCATACCAAGCCAGGCGCTATACCCCAGACGGCTGTCGCCGCCCAGCGCGGCGCCGACAACATCTTCGCTGCGCAGGATAATTTTCACCGCCCACTGATACTCAATGCCCAGATACTGGCGCACCCAGTCACGAAGCGCGGCGACATACTTCTCTCCCGGCAGAAAGCGCCGGTAGGTTTCAGCCGGTAGCGGGCCGATCTCAATGCGAAATTTATGGCACACATCGCGCACCGCCTCACCAAGAAAGGTGGATTGCCCCAGACGCGGCGCGTGCCGCCCACCCTGCAGACGCGCGCGTTCGCGCGGGCTGAGCGGCATCCACTGCGGAACGTTCTCCACAATGTGGACCGGCACATTGAAATAACCGCGCAGGATCTTCGCCAGTCCCTCGGGATCGCGGCCGTTGCGGGTTAAGTGCCCTGCCAGCGCGAAGCGGGAATGAGGGCTGAGCGTCCCCTTCTCCAGCTGTCCTGGCTGACCCATGCCGATCAGCGACGCGATATAGTGCTCGAAGCGATTATTGTCTTTGCGATCGAGAGAGACCGTCGGCTGGGCATCCGCCCACGCACGATAAAAGAGCAGCGTCAGCCGGTGATGGAACAGATCGGCAAAGGCGCTCATGCTCTCATCCTGATGGTGGTCGATACGCTCGCGCGCATACTCCGTCAAGTGGATGGGCAGCGGGCCGTTAGGGCCAAAAAGGCCGAAGCTGTAAATCGACACATCATACAGCGGCGATGCTTCGCGCTGTTTCACTCCGGAGAGCGTTGCCGGCGCGAAACTGAGCGATGGCGTTTGCCCGACGCGCAGCGACTCAAAACGCGGCAGCGGCGCGCGCCCCAGCGGGTAACGCTCACCGCCGCGCGCATCCACGCGACGCAGCAGAGTGAAGAGATCGTAACGCCACGGCGTCGCCATCACGTTCTGCCAGAAGGCATCCGGCAAGCTGTTCAGGCGGACGATCGCAGGCTTGAGCGCGGGCGTGTCGGTCATATCAGCGCCCTCTTGCCCATACGCGGCGGCCAGTAGCCCACTTCGCCGCGCTGCTGGCTCTTGAGGGTAAACTCCGTAAAGCTGTTCATTCCCACCAGCCGGGCAAAGACGCGCTCCAGCACGCTGCCGAAAAGCCACGGGCTGAAGCCGGAGAAGGCCTGCTCATCAACGGTAAGCGTAATACCAACGCCACGGGCAAAGACAATCGGCCCCGGCTCCGGCACCCGGCGATGTACTGGCTCCAGCACGCAGTGACGCACGCCCTCAATCTGGCGCGCCACCGGCGCTTCCGCCAGCCGGGTATAAAGTCCCAGGAGCTGGCGCAGTGCCGCAGCGCCTTCGCCGTTTTCGCCATCCATCAGGCTGAGGTAGTTCATCTGCAGCTGGCTGATTAAACGCCAGGTACTGAGCCCTTCCGCCAGCGCCGGGCGCGGCGGCGTCGGCCCTTTGCGCAGCTTGAGTGATTTCACCGGCAGCGAATCGGGCAGCACAAACTGCCCCATATCCTGCTGCAGCATCAGCGGCAGATCGCGGCTGGTGCACAGCACTTCTGCAGTGATATAGCGTAAATCTTCTCGCCACGGCGCATGCTGCTCATCCACCAGCGAGGCGAAGACCTCAGAGCCGATATAGCCGGTGCGGGTGCCGTAGCGCTGGGCATGCTCAGAGAGCGCGCGCTGCTCGCGGCGCACTGAGAAGTAGGCACCGTAATTGCCCTCATCCTGGCTCCAGCTGCTCCAGAACGGCCGGAAGGTCTGCTCATCGCGCTGGCCGTCGACGCTGGCGTGGATTTTGCCAACCGAGTAAATCTCATAATCCAGCGGACGAATGTTATCGACCACCAGATGGTATTCGTGCAGGCTTTCGCTCAGTTTCTGCCGCTCGGCGATCTTTGGAAACAGGTTAATGACCGGCGTGCAGTGCAGCGCCAGATGGCTCTTATCCACCACCCGCTCCAGCTGACCGTCCGCTTTATCAAGCAGAATAATGATATCGAAGGATTTGGCTTCGCCGCTGCTCTCCAGCATGGTGCGCAGCCCCTGCAGGCTGATAAAGAGAAAACGCGACGGGAAAGCAAAATACTCTTGTAGGAGGCGGTAACCGTCGAAATTGCGCAGGTCGTCAGGCAGCAGAGACTGGTTAGCCTCAAAGCCCTCCTGGCGCAGCGCGTCATCTGCCAGCACATGCAGTGCCGCCTGCGGCGCGTTTGCCTGGCAGACCATACCTACCTGGTGCTCCATCAGCAGCTCAAGCAGTTGCAGCGCCTGCATGTCAGGCCCGCTCAGGAAGAGCTCCAGACGGTCGAAATCGAGATGGCTGAGGTTGACCGGGCCATCGCAGCTCAGGCGAATACGCAACGCGCTCTGCGCGCCGCGCTGGCTTAAACCGACCTGCGCCAGAGGGAGATCGGCAGGCACGCCGCCAAGCTCAACCTGGCTAATTTTCAGCGGCAGCAGCGTGACGTCGTGAGCGGTGGTGTAGCTACAGGTGACGCCATTCTTCTTCATCACCTGGCTGTCCATCATGGTGCCGCGCGGCACCACAAACCCATTGCTCAGATCGCCTTTGGCGCTGTCCGGCTGCAGTTCGGCAATTGCCATTGAGGGCGTCGGTGCCAGGTAGTTCGGCGCGACCATCTCCAGCAGACGCTGGGAGAAGCGCGGAAACTCGGCGTCCATTTTTAACTGTACGCGGGAGGTAAGAAAGGCAAAGCCTTCCATCAGTCGCTCGACATAAGGATCGGAAACATCCATCCCACGCATGCCAAGACGTCCGGCCACTTTTGGGTAGCGTCCGGCAAACTCCTGGCCCATCTCACGCAGCCAGGCGAGTTCGCGGTTGTAGTACTCCAGTAATTTGCTTTCCATGAATTACCCCGCGTCTTTCAACTCGAAATGCCCGTTTTCAAGATCCACATCGGTGCGAAAAAGGAACTCCAGCGGATAGGGCACACACCACAAACGACCTTTGATCTCAATCGACAGGATATTGTGCAGATCCAGCGATTTGGTATCGGAGATACAGCGCACCTGCAGGCCCTGCGGCAGAATGCGCGGCTCAAAGTGCAGGATCGCATCGGTGAGCTTGCGTTGAATATCATTCCATTCAATATCGGACATCCGCTGGCCCGCCAGCGGCGAAATACCGAAGTTGACCACCGAGCGCCGCACCTCATCGAAGCCGGAGAGATCCTGCTGCGCTTCATTGTTGATGGTGTTAAACAGCCACTGCAGATCGCGCAGCACGTTGCGGCGCAGCGCCGAGTGGGTGATCAGATTGTTATTCGCTGGCTCCTGCGCTTTGTCCGGTGCGTCATCGGTCAGGCGATCGAGCAGCGAGGGCTGCATTTTGTCGCGCGCGCCGACGGTCTCTTTGCCGCGACGCGAGCGCCAGCCGCTGCGCAGCAGATCGCCCTCATCATGTTGCGCAGAGTTACTCATTCGTCGCGTCCGCAGCGAAGGTCACTGTGGCGAGATCGAGCAGCGAATATTCGGCACCGTCATTGAGCCACACTTTTTGTCCCATTCCGAGGTAGTGCGCTGACTCGCCCGCCAGCTGCTGCCATTCGGTAACGCGACAGAGTTTGAAGCGATCTTCTGCGTTAGCATCCAGCGGATAGCGCGCCGGGATCTGGCATACCTGCTCGCTGCCATCGCGCAGGCGCACCAGCGTGTGACGCCAGACTAGATCGGTGACGCTGGCGGGCGGTTGAAACTGCATCGCGGAGATGGCGCTAAACGGCAGCCAGAAGTAGCGGCCATTGACAATCGCTTCGCATACCGGCCCAAAGCGGCTGTCGCCATCCATCAGCCAGTCGAACGCTACCGTCTGCCCATCCTGCATGGCGAGCTGCCCTGGATTAGCTTCGGCCTTCTCCAGCGCCGCATCACGCAGCGCATCGGCATCACTGCTTTGCGGATCCAGCGCGCTAATCATCTCTGCCAGCCACGGATACTGCTCGACCGGCGCAACCGGACGCGCCCGCCCGGCCATCACGTCGGCACGCTGACGCTCACCTTCAATCGCCTGCTCGAGCAGCGTGACGGTCGGCTGTGCCTGCGGCTTGAGCCCCTGCCAGCTTTTTAACTGCGCCTGCGCGCGTGTCCAGTTGCCGTCAAGACAGAGCAGTTGCGCGAAGGCGGCGCGCAAGTCGGCGTCGCCAGGCTGGCTGCGGATACGGCTTTCGAGCTGCGCGAGGCTATCCTGCAGGGATTCACCCGCCAGTTGCTGAAATAGGGTGTTCATGACTGCTCCTTAGTTGACGGTTTTGTAGGTCCCGACTGCGGGATCGCGCAACTGCGGATGCAGGGAGTCAATCAGCAGAATATTGAGGCGGGTGCCCGGCTCGAACCACGGCGTCCAGACTTTACGCACTTCATCGAGCCGCGCTTTTAAGCGCGTGGCATCGCTGGCAACTTCGCGCGAAATCTCTACGGCGACGGTGCCGTTGGCCTGCCAGCCGTTGAGGCTGTTGACGTAAGGCAGGATCATCCAGCTTTGCGCCAGGCTACCTTCGCTCACCACCATACGCTCGTTATTGACGGTGGTGATCAGCAGGCGGTCGGCGTCCACTTTGTCGCTCAGGCCGCTCACCGGGAAACCGTGAACGAAGGTCATGGTAATTTTCTTTTCAGCGCCATTGCTGACCTGGGTAACATCGCTGCGACCGTTCAGCCAGCCGCCCTTCTCGCATTTTCCATCCTCTTTTGCGGGGATGAAGAGTGCCGCTGCACTGGCGTCGCCCTGCCAGAAGGTGCGCAGGTGGCAACCATCCTGCAAGGTGAACTCCTGCCACGGCGCACGGTTGGCGGGCGGTGAGAGATCTTCAGGCCGACCAACCGGCTGTTGCAGCGTTGTAGTTTGTGCTGGTGCCGCGCCGTTTGTGGTGACGACGGGTTGCCACTCTTTGGCTTTATCTGCGGTACCTTCAGCCAGCGTTGCGCCCTGCGCGTCGGTCAGCTTCCAGTGCACCTGCGTCAGGGCACCGCACTGGTTTTCCAGCAGCGCGCCAAGGCGCGGTAAGAAGTTATTCAGAACGGAAGGCTTTTTCTCGCCGCCGGTGACAATGCGCAGCGGCAGCGTCTTGCCGCACCAGCTTTTGGGGGTGTTATCCTCAACATTGTCGATCCAGACATCCAGTTTTTGCGAAGGCGATTGCACGATGCGGTAGTTTTCTGCCTGCGCGCTGCCACATGCTGCAAGCAGGGCCAAACCCGGTAGCCAAAGTTTCATAAAAGTCCTTGTAAGCTGTATCAATCACGAAGAGGGAAAAACTGAGCGGCTTCAGAGATCGTATGCAAAAGCGTGGTCTCCTGAGGCGTACCCATCCACACCGCCACGGCGCTGTAGTTATCCTGCTGGGTTTGTGACCCGGCACCGTTTTTAAGCAGGATTTGGTTCATTAATGTCAGCCACTCGTCGGGCGTATTGACCATATGCAGCGACTGCTGCATCTGCTCTTCGGTGACGCCGTGCCAGAAACCATCCGTACACAATAAGAAAGCGTCACCATCTTCAATCGGCACCACATCGCTGTAGCTCGGCTCGCGCTCATCTTCGCCGAGGCCAAGCGCGAAATAGAGCAGGTTACCGTTAATGCCTTCAACCTGATGTCCGGCGTCTTTCATCTGCTGGACCAGGCTGTGATCGGTGGTCACATGATAGAGCCAGCCGCGGCGAAAGAGATAGAGACGGCTGTCTCCGGCGTGTGCCCAGTAAGCCAGTTCATAATCGCGATCGATAAACAGGCTGACCATGGTGGTGCCCATGCGGTTGTAATCCCGTACCGCTTGCTGCTCTTTACGAATTGCACGATTCGCGCCGTTGATGTAATTGCGAATGTACTGGGCATTGAGGTGCTCATCGCCGTCAAACTCGGTGATGATGGCATTGCGCGCCAGTTCGGCCGCCTTGTCACCGCCGGGCAAACCGGCGATGCCATCGCAGACGACAAAACAGGCGGCACGCTCGCCGATAGTTTCTCCGGTCTGATCCTGATTACTGGCACGCTCGCCTTGTCGTGATATTGAGGCGGTGCTGATATTCATTCTTCCGATCCGCTTTGTGAGTCTTTGTACTGGTTAACCTCCATGTCGTAAGCGTGGAGGAACGCTTCACCGAACAGGGTATGGAAGTCATCGTCAATCTCACCGGCGGTTTGCGCATAGGTGCGCACAAAGTAGTCCCACATCGCGGCCTTGCGGTTGGAGAGCACGCCAAGACGTGAGGTCGCGCCGTCACGTTTTGCATCTTCTTCCAGTTGCTCAGGATTAAAGGATTGCAGCATCGCCGCGATAATGGCGCGGATACCGGAGATCATCCCCAACTGGTGCGCCTGCAGGTCGATCAGCGCATCGCGCACCGATTTTTTCGGCGGCATAAAGCCCGGCATGCGGTTGCCGAACATCTGCATCAGCACGGTTTTACCCGACGGCAGCAGTTTGAACGGGTTGTTTGCATCATCCAGCACCATGGTCATATCCGCTTTCACGCCGCGCTTTAAGATTGAACGCGAGGAGAGCAAGGCCACGGTGCCCTGCGAGAACATACTTAACATCTGGCCAAACTGGCGCATGTTCTCTTTATCAAACTGCGGAACGGGTTGCATATCGCCAAGCCCCATCCCTTCGAGCAGCGCTTCGAGCAGCTCGCCCTGCAGCACATCGCCGCTGCCGCCCGAGGTGCTGGCAGGCGCCGTTTTCGCACCGGGGCTCTGCACCGGATCGATACGCAAGCGCCCTTTCGGCGTCTGCGCCGCGCTGCGCTGTACCGCCTGCGGCGTTGGCAGCGTGATGCCAGCATAATCCTGCGGCTCCTGTACATCTTCCTGCAGCGGCAGCGGCTCCTCTTCGGCGAAGAGCGGTGTAGCGCTCAAATCTTCTGCATGCAGATCGGTAATAATCGGCTGCGGCTCTACCGGCGGCTCGCTGGCCTGCAGATCGGTGATGATTGGCTGCACCGGCTCCTGCGGTTTCGCAGGGGTAATCTCATCAGCATTCGCCAGCGGAACGGCACCGCTCAGCAGCCCGAGAGGATCGTCGCTGCGCGCCTGCGGAGCACTGCCGCTGCCGCCAAACAGTGCCAGCGGATCGAGTTCGTCACTCTCAGACGTACTCTCTTTCGGTGCCTGTACCGGTTCAACCGGCGGGACTAAGGTCGATGGCGTGGCGTCATTAAAGATGCTGTCGTTTTTAAACAGCTGTTCGTCATTAAACAGATTGTCCGAATCGAGGGATTTTGGTGCCACCAGCGGCTCATGGTTGCCCAACAATGAGAGCGGGTCTTCCGGGTTGCGCTCCGGCTCTTTCGGTTCAGCAAAGGGATTGAGGTTTTGCGGCTCGGCGGATTTGGCGCGGCTGCTGGAGATGCTGTCGGAGATAGAGAACTCCTGCATCAGGCTGTCCCAGATCTCCGTCGGCACGGAGGCAGGCGCGCTCTCTGCGGCATTTTTTGGCGCAGCGGCCGGTGCAGGTGCAGGCTTCGCCACCGGAGCAGGCGTCGGCTTCGGATACATCTCCTCGGCCATGCGGCTTACCGGCTGCGTGTCCTGAATGAGATCGCTCACTTCGATGCGGTATTCATCGATACCGAGAATGTCCCCATCCTGAAGCTCGACCTGGCGGCCGCGCTCCAGCGGAATGTCGTTGAGCACAACGCGCGTAACGTTGCCGCGGTTGGTGACACGGCATTCGCCCGTGCCGGAGATATGAACAATGGCCTGCAGACGGGAAATAGAGCGGTCGTTATCCGGCAGCACCAGATTATTGTCGGTGCCGCGGCCAATGGTGCCGCCCGGAGGATAAAAGTCGCAGCGGCTTTGCGGCGGCTGATGACCGGGTTTATTGGTGATAATAGTGAATCGCATCGCGTATTCCTGCTGGAGTTATGTGCACTCAAACGGCGCCGTTTTGGGTAAAGCGGCTGCGTTTGAATACGGGCATCTGAAAGCGTTACTCAGCCCACTGCGGGGAAGGCAGTGCGCCCTCCCCGCTATTGTGAAACGACTCAGACGCCATCCAGGCTGTGTGCCAGGGTTTCCAGACGATCGTTCATCGATTTCTTCAGGCACTGCGTGTCCGCATTGCAGCTGTTGCGCTGGCTTAACCACGCTTTCTGCTGCGATTGCAGCTGTTTGTCGAGGTCCTTGTTACCAACCTTGACCGCTTCCTGGCGGAAAGAGCGGTAGGAACGCGCGACGCTGCTGTCCAGTGACGCCAGCTCGCGATCGCTACAGATCGCTTTTTCCGGCGCAGAAGCTGCTTTAGCACAGTCAAACGACGCTTTCGGCTTGCTGTTTTTATCTACAGGCGCGAGTAACAGGATGGTGCCATCGGTCCAGTTGAGCAGTACGCTTTTGTTAACCACTGCGAAACTGGCATCAGCGCCCGGATCGCCGTTAGAAAAGTTTCCTGATGCACAGGTAATGTTCTCAACCTGCGCTTTCGCTTTACCGTCTAAGCCCAGCTCATAGGTTTTAGCGGCGTCTTTCTCCGGAATAGATTGCGTTGCCGCAACCCAGGCGTTAAGCGTAGAACCGTTCTCTTTTATCGTCGGTGACTGGCAGTTTGACCCACCCGGCAGCGACGTGGAGATCCCTTTATCGGTCACACTCAGAAAGCGTCCCACCAGGCGATCATCATTGAACTGATAGTTCAGGGTACGTTCTGATTCCGTATTGATAAAAGCTTGCTTAACCTGCCACTCGCC
Organism: Kosakonia sp. CCTCC M2018092; assembly: GCF_003864115.1. Classification (NCBI taxonomy): domain Bacteria; kingdom Pseudomonadati; phylum Pseudomonadota; class Gammaproteobacteria; order Enterobacterales; family Enterobacteriaceae; genus Kosakonia; species Kosakonia sp. CCTCC M2018092. Next base: position 2,058,566 of record NZ_CP034225.1, on the reverse strand, counting down.
CGTAACCGGCGAATTCCCCGCCAGCGCAAGTGACGGCAACAGGGTCGCGGCGGAGATTGCCGCCGCCAGCATCACAATTTTATGCGTCTTCATCGGTCAGTTATTCCCATAGTCGCCGTTTAAGTACAAGTTCACTTCAAAGTTGCGACGATTAATCAAGCCTTTCACCACTTTATGATTACTGGTAACGGCGCGTTTAATTTCCGTCATCGCGTCAGAGATCTGCCCGCGGTTGATAAAGCCAAACACATTTCTCAGTCGTCCTCCCGGGTTATAAGCGAAGGAGACCAGTGCATCAAACTCATACTGTTTGAGAGGCACAAAAATACCATTTCTGACACTGTTGACGTACGGGGGAACCGTTGCACGCAGTAAGTTTGTCTCCTGCTCATCCGTCAGGCGCACCAGTTTGGCGTTATCTTTCGCAAACTGGCTCGCTTTGTCGTCCTTCAGCCCGGCAGCTTTACTGATCTTCTCTGCCGTAATGGCATCGATACCAATTTCCATCATTTTAGCTTTGATGGACTGCTCAGATCGCTCTTTCATATCGTAGCCCGGCCCAAGCGTAACGCCGCTTGCGCCGCCTGGCCAGTGCAGATAACAGCTTTTGTTCGCCCAGGCTTCACGATGAAAAATGAAGCTCATACCGCTGGCGGAAATATCCATTGCGCCAACCGCCTGACGCCCTGCGCTGCCGGAAATCGGCGGCTGCGGCGCGCGGGTTGTCACGGGTTTACCCAATGCAGCGAGCGTACGACGCCCGACAATACCGTCCACATGGAGATTCTGTTTAGCCTGGAACTGTTTGACAGCCATTTCCGTTTTCAAGCCGAAAATACCATCATCACCGACGTTAAACCCTGCTTTACTCAGCAGTTGTTGTAACTCTTTGACATTCGTACCACGATCACCCTTGCGCAGAACACTCATTCGTTCATCCTCAAAATATTCTTTAATATTTATACGCATTCAAACGACACAGCTTTCAGCAAAGCTGCTGCGTTTGAGTAGCAATAGCTCTCTGTTGCAGGAAACACGCTATTTGATAAGAGGAAGTCAAAACTAAAGAGGAAATGTGTGGTGTTTATCAGCACGAAAACAGGGTGAGCCCTTGCGGGCTCACCGAAGCAATTACGCTTCTTTGTTTTCTTTGATGTTCCAGCCAGCGCTGGTTTCAGCACCTTTACCGCCGGAAGAGGACTGCTCCCAGTACTGCTGTTTCACTTTCGCAGCCTGGAACGCATAGGTCACACCTACGGTGTCGCCGTTGTCAGCACCGGTGTACTGAACGGAGGTCACCAGCACGTCTTCCAGAGTGATGCGAGCATATTCAACCTGCTGACCACCTGCTTTGCAGACAGAGAGTTCAACTTTGGTCAGATGCTTGCCGCTGGAGCAGTGCTTCAGGATAGCGGTAGTAGATTTGTCAATGAGTGCATTTACATGCAGGTCGTTGAAATTCACTTTACCGGCACCGCCGCCACCGCCAACACTCATGTTCCCTGGCTGTGAAGCACCCCAGGAGAAAGATGTGATATCAGTCCAGCCGGTGTGGTTAGAGTCTTTAGACTCGCCCGTAACTCCATCGACCTTCAGAAACATATCAATAGCCATAATATTTACTCTTCGTTAATGATAAATATTGCTTTCGAAAAAGCGCTTATATGGCAAATGGGTAAGAATGGGGCTGAATAAAACCGTCCATATTTTACCTCTGCCTCTTTACATTCCGAAAAAACAGGTGTTTCTTCAGAAATTCGTTTTCTCTTTTACAAGAAAAATAATTCTCGGATGTTAATTAATTATGAAGATTATTCACCTGGATAATGCTGAATCTCTGTATGACCCGCATAGTTAATTAACATCTTTTATTAGCCTATCCAGTTCCGGCCTATAGTATAAATGCTGCAAATTTAATGCCCCCCTTGACACCCCAGATGTGTTCGGTACCCATTTATCGCTCTTTGTTAGCGAGACACCAGGAGCGCGGTTTTTCCCGCATTCAAAGTGCGCCGAAAGAAGTCCTGCCAGTATTTATTGATTGTACTTAGCCAGATAAAAAGTCGGTTAATTTTCTGCACTTCAATTATTTTTTGCAACCACGATTATTGATAGTCATCGCTTCAATAATTAAGTCGGAAGCCCGCTCTTTTTTAAGCCGTTCTTTTGGTAGCTTATCGAAAAAATAATTTAAGTATTCATGGATCGAAATAGATTTAACTCGGTGGTAACCACACCACAGTTTTCCTTCGGTTGCATCCAGTACGCCAAGAAGATACATATCCGCCTTGATGCGTTCACGTTCGTTTTCCCAGTTATGCCATGAGGCAAGGAACTGTTCCCCCGTCAAATTAACATTTTGACTAGTTAGCAACGCGGGATCTCTCGGAAATATAGTCGTACTATCATCGGGTAGCGCTTCCGCCTGAGGATAGTGATAGACTTTTTGCGTTGCTACCGACAATGAAGAAAAGAGAAGCAAACCCATCGTAATAACAGTGATTCCTTTCATAACAACTCTCCTTTTTTATAGACCGTAAGCGCATCGCGCTTACGGTCTTACAGCCTTACGCCTCTTTGGTTTTCAGCGACGGCAGTTTTGAAACCAGACGCAGAGAAACGGTCAGACCTTCCAGCTGGTAGTGCGGACGCAGGAAGAACTTCGCCGCGTAGTAGCCCGGGTTGTCTTCAATCTCCTGGACCTGCACTTCTGCAGCAGCCAGCGGTTTACGCGCTTTGGTCTCCTGCGAGGAGTTTGCCGGGTCACCGTCGACGTAGTTCATCACCCAGTCGTTCAGCCAGCGTTCCATCTCATCACGCTCGCGGAAGGAGCCGATTTTGTCACGCACGATGCACTTCAGATAGTGCGCGAAACGGCAGCAGGCGAAGAGATACGGCAGACGGGAAGCCAGGCGCGCGTTGGCGGTGGCATCAGCGTCATGATACTCCATCGGTTTTTGCAGCGACTGCGCGCCAATAAAGGCAGCAAAGTCGGAGTTTTTGCGGTGGATCAGCGGCATAAAGCCGTTTTTCGCCAGTTCCGCTTCACGGCGATCGCTGATAGCGATCTCGGTCGGACACTTCATGTCCACGCCGCCGTCATCGCTCGGGAAGGTGTGGCAAGGCAGGTTTTCTACCGCACCGCCAGATTCAACGCCGCGGATAGAGGTGCACCAGCCGTACTCTTTAAAGGAGCGGTTGATGTTGGTCGCCATTGCGTAAGCGGCATTCGACCAGGTGTAGTTGTTGTGGTTAGCGCCATCGGTCTCTTCTTCAAAATCGAAGCTGTCGACCGGGTTGGTACGAATACCGTACGGCAGGCGCGCGAGGAAGCGCGGCATAACCAGGCCCAGGTAACGCGCATCTTCAGACTCACGCAGCGAACGCCATGCGGCGTACTCGGTGTTCTGGAAGATCTTGGTCAAATCGCGCGGGTTCGCCAGCTCCTGCCAGGACTCCATCTGCATCACGCTTGGTGCGGTACCGGTAATGAACGGGCAGTGTGAGGCCGCGCCAATACGCGCCATTTCACCCAGCAGCTCGACATCCTGCGGGCTGTGGTCGAAGTAGTAGTCACCCACCAGGCAGCCGAACGGTTCGCCACCGAACTGACCATACTCTTCTTCGTAGATTTTTTTGAACAGTGGGCTCTGATCCCAGCCGACGCCTTTATAGCGTTTCAGGTTGCGACCCAGCTCCTGCTTGGAGATGCTCATAAAGCGGATCTTCAGCATCTCATCGGTTTCAGTGTTATTCACCAGGTGGCTCAGGCCGCGCCATGCGCTCTCCAGCTTCTGGAAATCTTCGTGGTGAATAATCTGGTTGATCTGCTGCGACAGCTTCTCGTCAATACCGGCAATCAGGTTCTGAATGGTGCGATAGGTATCGGACGAGAAAGTAACGGTGTTCTCCAGCGCCTGCTGCGCCAGGGTTTTCACCGCGCTTTCGACCGCGGAGCGCGCCTGGTCGGTTTTAGGACGAAACTCTTTATTGAGCAGAGAGCTGAACTCGTCCTGGCTAAAGGACTGGGCACCCTGCTGCAGTTCTTGTTGTTGAGAAGGATTGCTCATCAATTATTCCTCTTTACCTTGCGCACTCTCGTCACTGTTCGGCATCTGGCTGAGTGATTTCAGCAGGGTCGGATCCTGCAGCACTTTTGCAATCAGCTCTTCAGCACCGTTTTTACCGTCCATATAGGTCAGCAGGTTAGAGAGCTGGGTACGTGCTTCCAGCAGCTTATTCAACGGTTCGACTTTGCGGGCAACGGCGTCCGGCAGGAAGTCATCCATGCTTTCGAAGGTTAAATCCACGTTGAGACGGCCATCACCGGTCAGGGTGTTGTCTACGTTGAACGCGACGCGCGGTTTCAGCGCTTTCATACGTTCATCGAAGTTGTCGACGTCGATTTCGAGGAATTTACGCTCTTCAATAGAAGGTAAGTTCTCCACCGGTTTCCCTACCAGATCCGCCATTACGCCCATCACAAACGGAAGCTGGATTTTGCGCTCCGCGCCGTAAACTTCCACGTCGTACTCGATCTGTACGCGCGGCGCGCGGTTGCGGGCGATAAATTTCTGACCACTGTTACTCATTGCCATGATGTTCTCCATCGAATATACGCGGTGAAGGTTTGATGACAGGCAACACGCCTGCCGTCATAACGCGGTTTGCGTCACTCCTGACGCCCAAAAATATTTTGTAGCTGATTGACGCCGTCCGGCGCCAGATCGCGAATGATCTCCATAAAATCCAGCTCGATTAACCGCTGCACGCGGTCGATCATCAGCGGTGCGGGGTGGCTCGGCTCATGCTGGGCAAAGTACTGTTTTACCTTCTCCAGCATTAACTGGGCATCTGCACGCGTGGCGACCTGCGCGGTACGCCAGTCGGTCATCGCCGGTAACGGAACGGCAGCCGCAGGTTGCGCAGCGCTCTGCGTTGGTTGCGGCTCCGATGTGCTCTCCACAAGCTCATCGGAGCGGGAAGCGCGGCTAACACCTGCAATCATACCCACGGTCTTGAGTAACTGTTCCATTTCCGGCACCCCGCTTTCGCCCAGTTGTTCCAGCAGCCATGTACGGATGGTTTGCAGACGCCCTTCGATTTGCCCGATAGCTTCAATGCCAGGCTGACCGCCGCGCGTCAACTCATCAATCAGACGCACCCGCCCACCGGGATAGCCTGCACACTCGGTTTTGCTGCCATCGAGCAGCGACTGCGCATCACGCACGATAATCTCATCGCCGTTGCTGCGCAGTAATACGGACTGGCGCAGCGTGGTAGTCAGCGATGATTTATCGCTTAACCCGGCCAGCGCGTTAATGCGGTAGAAGGGATCAAACTCGCCGCCGTCGGTCAGGGATGGCCAGAGCTGATCCCAGTACAGCGAGAGCGCCTGGCCCAGCAACAGCAAGCCATCCGCATACCCTTCAAGGCCGCGGCGGCGTGTCCATGCGTGGGTCAACGCCATCATCACGCGGATATCTTTGGTGCGTGACAGCAAGCCAGTGGCCAGTTTTTCCACGCGCGTCCAGTCAGCCGGTTCAGCCGGAATAATGGTGCTGCCAAACTGCTGCTCAGCTTTGCCCAGGCTCGCCTGCTCCATCGCCTGAAAATCGGCGTCGTACTCAAGATTTTCGCCGCACGGCTGCTCCGCAGTAACCGGAGCCAGTAATGTTTCAATAGTCATCCGCAACCTGCTTATTCATCAAACATCGGTGGGTAAAGACCGTGACGACCGGGTCTTGCGCCGCCTGCCGGTTCAAACAGTAGCGTAAAAAGTTGACCGGTAAAGTTGCCGCTGTGCACATGCGTGTAGAGCGGATAACCATCGCTACGGTTGGTCCACCAGAAACTGATCTGACGCTGCGGATCAAAGCATTCGGCGGCCTGCTGCCAGCCGATTGATGATTCGCCATCGCCTTCATAACCAATCACATCGAGAATTTCCGACCGCGCTTCCGGCTCCGCCAGCTGCACCGGCGGGATAGCAAGCAGCGCCTGATCGAGCTGCTCCGGCGAATAGCCGTTGCGCACGGCGTGGAGCATGGTGCGACCGAGCTGCTGATACCAGTCACCCGCTTGTGCCAGGTGACGCGGCGACCACTCCAGCGGATTAATTGCCATCAGCGCGCAGAGCGGATACTGGCGGCCAACGCTGTCACGCCCGGGAAGCAGGCATCCCATCTGAACCTGCTGTCCGCCCAGCATCGGTGGCACAACGAAGTTCCAGATTGGCGCATTGCTGAACTGCCGTTCACTGCCGCGCTGCTCCTCTTTTTGCCAGTTCATCAATCCCACCTGAAACCAGTGGGACCATTGACGCTGCAGAGCGTCGGGAAAGCGGCGCTGGAGAAAATCACCCGCACTGGGCAATTTTCCATACCAGCTAATTGCAGAAGTCGTAGTCATTAGGCGTTCCTTTGCAGTTCAAGGACATGCGAATCGGGGAAGCTGGAACGGATTGCGGATACTGTTAGGCGCAAACTCCAGCGTGACCTGATGCCCGTCAACCGTGAATGTCGCCTGGCGGCTCAGGCTGCTGCTGCCAGGGCTTACGCGCGCTTTATCGAAAAAGCGGTTCAGCGCCCAGGCGCCGTTGGTCACCAGTGTTGCCGTTGTACCATTGGCCAGACCCAACTGCATGCGCACCTGGTTGGTGCCGCCTGTTCCCGGCCAGCTAACAATTTGTACCGCCTGCGGCCCATGGCTGTAGCGCAGGATCTGCCCGTCCACATCCAGCGTCATATTGAGGATAGTGTTATCCATCCGCACTGTACGCACCGTGGTACGAAAAGAGGGTGTTGCACTGCCATTGGCGAAGAAGGCGTCGCGAATCGACTGCGCCTGCTGGAACGGGACCAGCACCCCTTCGCTTCCCGGCAGCGTTTTGCCGTCGATACCCGGCATAAAGCGCCATGTGGCCTGCGTGGTATCGACTTTATTGGTCAGATTATCGCGAAAGAAGACATCCATCAGGCCGGTACCAGGGGCGAACATGCGCGCCAGATCGTCCGGCGTCACTTCAGCGCTGGCAGAACGCACCAGCGGGTAGCGCCCGGCGATTGCCTGACGGCAGAAGCTTCCCACTTCGACGCTGATACGTTTACGCACATTTTCCATATCACGACGTTGCGTATCGCTGCTCGCGCCGACCGCCATATTGCTGAACATGGTTTGCAGGCCGCCCGGCAAGCGCCCTGCGCTCGCCTGCAGACGGCTGATCGCCTCTCCACCCGGCGCTGGCATACCGCTGTTGGCTGCATCCTGCACCGCCGTCAGGTAGCGATAGAGTTCATCAACCTGCTTGAGGAAATCATCAAAGACGATGGTTTTACCGCCCTTCTCCAGCGGCTGCGCCAGCTCAATGATCGGTGCAAAGTGCTCGGTCACGCGCTGTTCAGGCGTCTGGTTAGCGGCCGCGTTGCCCGCAGCGCTGTTTTCACGATTGCTGAAGAGCGACTCCAGCATCTGTGTGCCGCGATTGCTACTTTCTGTACTTTTCTCTTTCTCCGACGCAGCAGGATCATCGCGCACCAGCGTCAACTGCTGGCTGAGGTTAACCACCAGACGGCGCAGCGGTGAGTTGTTGCTGGAGAGAACGCGCGCCGTATTGATGCGCTGATTGAGATCGGCGCTGTTATTCAGCTGAATATCGCTTAAGAAACTGTCCCAGATGGCAATGAAGTCGCGAGCATAGAGCTGACGCACCGCATTATCGGTCTGCTGTTTATCTTCCGGCTGCGTGGTTGAGCCTAATACCCAGGCGTCATCTTCATGCAGTGAGGCGGTCACCGGCGCAATCTGCGCATTGAAACTATTCCAGTAACCGTCCGGCGTGTAGAGCCCAGGAATGCCATCGTTTACCGGCTTGCCGCTTTTACGCGAGAAGACCAGTTCACTCTGCGGACCACCCAGCGTAGCCAGCGACACCGGCTTGAGGTTTTCATCACGCTCCAGCAGGCGTTTAAGGCGTCCATAAACACGGGTTGAGAGTGGTTGCTGGTTAATCAACGCCTGCTCGCGGCTGATGAGCGCATCATCTTTTGCATAGGGTGAAGCGACAATCTGCTCCTCCAGCAACTGCATCAGGTGCCACTCAAGCTGGCGGATCTGCGCTTTGGTCACATTCTGCGGCAGATTGCGCTCCAGGTTGAGCATCACCCATGAGTGCAGGAATTTGCCATCGTAATGTTTCGGCTGGTAGAGCATCTGATACGCTTTCAGCGCTTCATAGCTGTACTCGACGTCACTGCCGTTATCGTTACGCAACCAGGTGGTTACACGCATGGCCACTTCTGGCAACAGCATCTGCTCAAGTGCTTTTCGATACAGCGCCTGCGAGGCATCTGACACATCATTACCGCGATAGAGCCCCATACGGCGCGTGATCGGCGGGTGATTGATGTCAAACTCTTCACTTTGCGGCAGCTCGGCCAGGCCATTCAGCAGCGGCAGTAACGCAAATAGATCGCCCTGCTGGCGGTTACGCAGCGCTTTGATCTCCTGATCGAGCGCCGGTACTTTCGCCTGGACTTCATCAAGGTAATCTTTGTTGTTGCCGTAGCTGGTGAACCAGAGCGCGCTGAGGATAACCAGCAGCGCCAGCAGCGCGGCATAACCAGACCAGATCACCGCCCGGCTGCGCAGTTCCCACCAGCGGTTCTGCCCGGCGATCCCCGCTTCCTGGAAGATAACGTTCTGCAGCAGATGCTTGATAAAGAAGCTCTGCCCTTTACCACCCGGCACCGGTTCATCTTTGCTGACGGAATCCCAGTTATCGCCCGACTTGCCCTGCGGCAGAGAGAGGGCGCGATTAAGCTCACCCATCACCCGATCGAATGGCAGACCTTCCTGCGTGCCGCTGGCAAAATAGATACCGCGCGGCGAGAACTCGGTCTCAAAGTTTGAGCGGGCAAAAATCGTATCCAGATAGTCCGACAGTAGCGGACGCAGCGCGGCAAACTCTTGCGGAAAGAGGAAGCACTCGGCGCGCGCCTGCGGATCGCTCTCACGCAGCATCGTATCCGGCAGACCGGCGTCCAGACGCTGTTGCAGCAGGGCAAACTCCTGAATAAAACTGCCCTGCAGATCGAAATCGGCGAGCTTCGCTTTTTCCCACGGGAAGGTGAAGCCCCAAATCTGATCGCGCTGCGCTTTATCAAAGCCGGAGAAATAGGCGCGGAAGCCTTTAAGCAGGTCAGCTTTTGTTACCAGCACATAGACCGGAAAACGAATGCCCAGCTGCTCATGCAGTTCGGTGAGACGTTTACGCAGATTGAGCGCCTGCTCGCGCGAGGCTTCAGCCGACTGGGTCAGCAGGTCGGCGATACTGATGGTAATAATCACACCATTGATAGGCTGGCGGCGGCGGTATTTCTGCAGCAGGCCGAGGAATTTATTCCACTCGCTGGCGTCCTGAACCTGCTCACTCTCCTGCGTGGTGTAGCGTCCGGCGGTATCCAGCAGGACGGCTTCATTGGTGAACCACCAGTCGCAGTTGCGCGTTCCGCCAATACCGCGCAGCGCGGTTTTGCCAAAGCGGTCGGCAAGCGGGAATTGCAGGCCCGAGTTCACCAGCGCAGTGGTTTTACCGGAGCCTGGTGCGCCGATAATGACATACCACGGCAGCTGATAGAGGTACTGAGTGCTGAAGCGCTGGGTCCACAGGCCACGCTGGCCCGGCTGGTTAAAGTGCGCTTTTTTCAGTACCTGTGCCGCCTCTTCGAAACGGTCGTTCAGCACCTGGTCGTCGCTGGTCAGACGTTGACGCTCAGCAGGATCCTTCGCCTCTTCGCTTTTAAGGTTGTCCATCAGCTTACGGTTGAGCCACGCATTATAGAGACGCGGCACAATGTGGCTGTGAACCCAAATCAGGTACATCACCGCAATGGCGATCATGCGGTTTTGCTCGGACTCCAGCGGTCGGGAGTCGACGACCGACAGCAGCGGCCCGATCATCCAGATAACCGCAGCCAGCCCGGTAACGCCAAGGAAACCCCACAAAATGCGGTTAGTCAGCAACGAAAGCAACATGTTCATCCATTAGTTTCCTTGCGGCAGTCCGTTCAGCTCGGCGGCCGTATTTTCCGGCGACACAAGCAAGGTAATTTCGACACGGCGGTTACGCGCGCGGTTTTCGGCCGAGTTGTTCGGCGCGATGGGATCCATCTCCCCTCGCCCTTCGGCTTTCACACGCTCCGGCTGCGAAAGGTGTTTTTGCAGCAGCGACTGCACAGAACGCGCGCGCTCAAGCGACAGTTCATAGTTGGAGGCGAAACGGGCGCTGCGAATCGGCACGTTATCGCTAAAGCCGACCACCAGGATCTTACCGCTGACATTGTTCATTGCCTGCGCAACGCGGTCGATGACCGGCTCGTAGCTATCGCGCGCAACCGTGGAAGCAGACGCAAACAGCCCGTCACCTTTCAGGGTCACGACGCTGCGATCGGCCTCATCACGCACCGCTACCAGTCCGGCCTTGATCTCAGGACGCAGGAACTCGCGCAGGTTAAGCACCGGCTGCACATGCTGTACCGGCTGTTGAACTGAAACTTCCGGCAGCTGCGTCTGGTAGATCTTCGCCAGCACCGGATTGGTGTTATCGCCCAATCGCCAGTTGAGCACGATATAGAAGAGGCAGGCGAGGAAACCGGCCAGCCCGGCGCAGGCCCACAATGGGATCACCGGACGCCACAGTTTGCGCATTACCGGCTGATCTTCCGGATGCGGCGAGAGCGGCGGTGGGTAGTTGCCACGTACGCCGCGGATCATCTGCCATAAACGCTGTTTGATGGTTTCAAGCTGCGTACGGCCGTTGTCCATCACGCGGTAACGCCCTTCAAAACCGAGCAGCAGGCAGAAGTTGATTAACTCCAGCAGCGCGATATGCTCGCGCGGGTTTTGTGACAGACGCGCCAGCAGCTGGAAGAACTTCTCCCCGCCCCAGGTTTCATTATGAAACGTTACCAGCAGGCCGCTGCCGGACCACACGCCGCGGCTGCCCCACGGTGTGAGCGCGGCGGCTTCATCCAGAGCGGTGCAAAGACAGTAGCGTGCGCCCACGATGACTTCGTACGCCAGGCCGGATTGCTGGCAGCGCACTTCAAAACGGCGAATTTCATCTATCAGGTGCTGACGTAGCCCGCTCTGATCGTCATGAGAGACCGAGTAGCGGATCTGCGGTATCGCATTGAGCAGCGGATTTGCGGCCGCCACCAACGCATTGTTACCACTTGCTCCTGCCAGGACGGCATCGCTGCCGGAGGCGTGTTGTTGCTGCATAGTGTGCGCTCGCTGTGTTATTCCGTCGGGCTACGGATGGCCCAAAATTCCATATCAAGACCGGGGAATTCGCCCGCCAGATGCAGTGCGAAAGCGCCCGATTTTTCCATTTCGTTCCAGAGCTCGCCGCCCTTTTCCAGTTCAAAATAGTTATAACCGGCGTGCCATGGAATTTGCGGCGGTGCAACAGGCATGCTGCGAAGCTTCATGCCAGGCAGCTGAAGCTGCACCAGATCGCGGATTTTGGTCACTGGCGCGACTTTCATCTGCGCCGGGAAGTGAGTTTGCAGAATTTCGCCCGGAACGCTGGCCTTCACCGCCAGCACAAAACCAAACTCGCGCGCCATGGTGGTGGTGGGCAGCGTGGCGATGTTCAGGCCATGCGTGCGCTCAGTGAGCGGTAGCTGGATGGCATGCTCTTCCATTACCAGCGACAGCCCCTGGCGCAGCATCAGCTGCAATTTACTGAAGCAGCCGGCAAGATCGTCATGATCATAAATCGGCAGCGTCTCTTCCGGCGAGCGTGCCGCGGTCCAGGTGGTGAGCTCGGTGGCAAACGCCAGCCAGCTGCGCCATAACTCTTCCGGGTGGATCATCGGCAGCGATTTCAGGTGCGACATCTGCCCGACGTGATGGTTAATCAGTGCCAGCAGCGAGAACTCCACCATTTCAGAGGTGTTGAAACGTCCAGGCTGGCGCAGACGCTGACCAATCTGCTGGCTACGCTGCATCAGCAGGCTCTGCAGATCGTTCATCACCGCGTAGAGCGAAGGATTATTGACCGCGTTTAACATGGGCGGAATATAGCGGTTGTCGATGCGCACCTGGTTGTCGTTGCGCTTTTCCAGCACATGCGCCACGCCGATTGCCGTCCACTCTGCGCTGAGATCCTTCTCCAGCATCAGTTTCAGGCGCAGGCGCCCAAACTGCACCGCAGCGGGACCAACGGACATGGCGTTGTCATCATCGACTTCGCTCTCCCAGGTGACGTAGCGAGCCAGCGAATCTTTCTCTTCGCTGAAAATCACTTCATCGCGACCGCCGCGACGGGCTGGCAGCGCCAGCACGACACGTTCGTTAGTGAGGTTATCCGGGATCACCAGCGGGGTTGGTGCCTGGCGAGCATCGTTGAAAGAGAAGAAGGTGCCGTCTGGCAGTAAGCCACTGGCATAACTGACGGCAATGCACCCCTGGCGAAGCATCGCGTCGTCGAGTTCGATATCAAGGTAGCCCCAAAGATAGGGGCGCTGCAGGGTTCCCCACTCGCGAATATGGTGCTGAAGATAGCTTTCCGCGCGTTGAAAATGGTGAGGACGCAGAAACATACCTTCGGTCCAGACGACCTTTTCTGCTTTATTCATACTGTATTCCTGTCAGGATGGCGCTATTTGGAAATCACGCGTATTCCGTTAACGTCGAGAAAGATGTTGGCTTCCAGCGCATCTTCTGACGATTTCCAGAACTCATAGAAGTGAGACTCCCCCTGTACCGGTAACGGCAGGGAGATTCGCCATTTTTTGCCGTCCAGCGCCTGATACTCCGCCATCACGCCAATGTAGCGCGCTTCAGGCGAACTGTTCCCGGTCAGCGTTTTTGACAGCTGACCGGGCATCAGGAAGAACTCATCACTGTTCAGCAGATTGCCGCCCAGTGCGCTATCGGCGTTGTTTTGCAGCGACCAGAAATCGGCGGACATAAATGTCGCGTCCGATTTCAACAGCAACACCCTGACTTTAAGGGGAGCGGACTCATTGATTTGCGGATGAGCCCTGAACTGAAGGTTATAGCTGGTAGGTACGCTGTGTGAAGACGATCCACAACCGCTGGCCAGGGTGGCCAGCACAAAGAAAAACACCAGGCTAATCTGGCGTACAACCGAATTATTATTCATAGCAGGTACTCATCACGGCTGGATTAATCGATGATCCAGGTTCCGGATTTTGCGTTTTTGCAAGCCTTACCGCTGCCGTCAACCGTTACGCAGTTCGCTTTTTTACGCTTAACTCTGTAACTGTCTTTACGTACGGTTTTTTCGTACAGTTCGCTTTTAACGACCGCACGCATCGGCACGTAGCCAATCAGCTCTTCCTGACCTTCATCGGCCAGCGCCATCCAGAAGTGTTCAACCTGGCCAAGCACAACGTAGGTTTTGCCCGCTTCCAGCTGGCGAATCACTTTGCCGCCGAAATCAGGTTTGCTCATGACAGATGCCGGGTAGAGCGCGCGGTAATCTTGTTTAACCGGTTCGAACTCCTTCGGCGGCAGTACGGCATAACGGTGGGTTAGGGTTACGCCATTCACTTCACTGGTAACAATCGTGTCATCGGAAGGCGCGGGTTTCGGATGTTTTACACAGCCAGAGACGCCAAATACAAAAAGAAGAGCCAATACGATTCGCATGTTCATAGGGTTTTTTCCATTGCAAATATATTACTGTGTTGACGTGCATCGTTATGGAGGGGGGAAATGAAATCGTTATGAGTGACTCAGTTCCTTGTCCGATAAACGACCTGATAATGAATTAAGGGCATAGCTACCGCACGAGCCTGTCCGCAAGGACCGCCGCAACAATATTACTTTTCATTGACTATCGTGACATGATTTTACAGATCGGATAATTCAATTCAATATCATTGCCGAGCCGTTGAAAAACTATTACTTAATTCTTTTGCAAATTAGGATAAATCTCAAGAAATAATTTCACTTAAGCAGGAAAACGGCAAAATTTTGTTCTGACATGAATCCATCACCATGAATTATAATCCTAAAGTAATGAATAATAATAAAAATTTTATATGCATTATCTGGTAGTATCCAGCCCGAAATATGAGATAGGATAATTCCTAAAAGTCAAAAACAGTGAACGAATACTACAATATTTGGTAGCCCATATTCCACATTGACTGGCTAACCTTTGCTCTAAGAATGTTTATTTGGGACTTTTCTTCGCTGCAACCAGATTTTTTGCGAAATATATCGACTTTTAGTTCTGTTATTCCTCGAAAAAGATAGTTACAGGCAAAACTATTACCGCTGTAAATCGCTTTTACAAGGTGACCGCTGCACTTTATTTCATTCAGTGTGACTAAACTCTAATAAAGCACGCTTAACCGAATCCATTCAGCTAAGGCTCATTGATTAAAAATAAGGCGATCGGCTGTACCTTCTCTTTGCTACCTGCCTTCTCTCCTGTAAGACAAAGCTCTTCGCTACCCCGGCACGCCCCGAACAGCCGGATCCCTCAGAGGCGCGAGGTAATTTCTCCGGATTGACACAAAATGCCGGGCACAGCACACGAATTGTCTGAGATTCGTCTATGGTTTTGGTCAAGGTTGAATGCAGCGGTCCGCTGCTTGCTCGCTAAGGAGACGTCAATGATAAAACCTGTTTTGCGCCAGCCGCGCACCCTCTTTCTGGTCATGCAACTTGCATTGGGTGGAACATTACTTGCCGCAAATGCCCCAACATTCGCGGCTGAAGCGCAAAACCCGCCGCAAACTCCCGACATTCTTCTCGGTCCGTTATTCAGTGATGTGCAAAGCGCAAAACTCTTCCCCGATCAAAAAACCTTTGCCGACGCGGTTCCCAAGAGCGATCCACTGATGATCCTCGCGGATTACCGCATGCAGCGGAACCAGAGCAGCTTTGATCTGCGCCATTTTGTCGAGGTGAACTTTACGCTGCCGGAAAAAGGCAAGCCCTACGTGCCGCCTGCCGGACAAAACCTGCGTGAGCATATCAACGGCTTATGGCCAGAACTGACGCGCACCACCGATAGCGCGGGCAAATGGGACTCACTTTTACCGTTGCCTAAACCCTATGTCGTGCCCGGCGGGCGTTTTCGCGAAGTTTATTACTGGGACAGCTACTTCACCATGCTCGGCCTTGCCGAAAGCGGCCACTGGGACAAAATCGAGGATATGGTCGCCAACTTCGGCTACGAAATTGATACCTGGGGGCATATCCCCAATGGCAACCGCAGCTACTACCTCAGCCGTTCTCAACCGCCCTTCTTCTCTTTGATGGTAGAGCTACTGGCGACGCATGACGGTGATGAGGTGCTGAAAACCTGGTTACCGCAGATGGAGAAAGAGTATCAGTACTGGATGGAGGGTGCCGATACGCTGCAACCGGGCGAGGCGAATAAGCGCGTGGTGAAATTAAGCGATGGCAGCATTCTGAACCGCTACTGGGATGATTCCTCAACGCCGAGACCGGAGTCGTGGCTGGCAGATGTTACGACAGCAAAAAACAACCCGAATCGCCCGGCGACAGAGATCTACCGTGATTTACGCGCCGCTGCGGCTTCCGGCTGGGACTTCAGCTCCCGCTGGATGGACGATCCTGAACAACTTGGCACGATTCGCACCACCACCATTGTGCCGGTCGATCTCAATGCGCTGATGTTTAAGATGGAGAAGATGCTCTCCCGCGCTTATCAGGTCTCTGGCGATAGCGCCAAAGCGAGCCACTACGACGCGCTGGCTACCGCCCGGCAAAAAGCCATTGAGACCAATCTGTGGAATACGAAAGAGGGCTGGTACGCCGATTACGATCTGAAAACCAAAAAGGTACGCAATCAGCTGACCGCCGCGGCGCTCTATCCGCTGTTTGTTAACGCGGCAGCAAAAGATCGCGCCGACAAAGTGGCGGCGATCACCGAGGCGCGGCTGTTAAAAGCGGGCGGCATCACTACCACCACCGTAAAAAGTGGTCAACAGTGGGATGCACCGAACGGTTGGGCGCCGTTGCAGTGGGTTGCAGCCGCCGGGTTGCAGAACTATGACCATCAAAAACTGGCGATGAGTGTTAGCTGGCGCTTCCTGACCAATGTTCAGCACACTTACGATCGCGAGCAGAAGCTGGTGGAAAAATATGATGTCAGCTCCACCGGTACGGGCGGCGGCGGCGGTGAATATCCGTTGCAGGATGGCTTTGGCTGGACTAACGGCGTGACGCTAAAAATGCTCGATCTCATCTGCCCGAAAGAGAAACCGTGCGACAGCGTGCCGCAAAAACAGCCTGCGGAAAATGCCACCCCTGCCGCTGAGCCGACGGCGCAGAAAGGGGCGCAGTAAAGTATAAAAAAAGGCCGCATAAATATGCGGCCTTTTTTCAGAGAAGATCCGTTACCGGCGTACAAGGCGGAAAACCGCCAGCACGACAATCGCGCCGATCACCGCGACGATAAAACTGTGCATGTTAAAGCCCGTAATGTCGCCGCCATAACCGAACATTGTCGCCAGCCAGCCACCGACCACTGCCCCGACAATCCCCAGAACACAGGTCAGAATAAAGCCACCGCCGTCGCGTCCTGGCATAATGAATTTCGCGATTACGCCCGCAATCAGGCCAAATAAAATCCACGCGAGAATACCCATATTCACTTTCTCCTTTCGTTTATGACGTGTAAATGAACACACCACCTTGCAGTGCGTTGCGTACAGTATAGATGTCTTGCGCAAAAGCGCTGCCATCTCACAGATTTAATTCATAATTTAATGAGATAATTTCTACCATTTGTATTAAGTTCTGGCATAGATTGCCGATAAACAATCGACGTTGTGTCAGTATCGAGGAGCCATTCGGCGTGAGCAATTACAGTGAGCAGTTCCTGAAGCAAAATCCTTTGGCCGTGCTGGGCGTCTTGCGCGACCTGCAAAAAACGCAGGTGCCGGTTTGCATCAGCTGGGGTAGCGGTCAATTTATCAGCAAAATCCTTGAGGTGAACCCCGAGGCGCTGGTGATGGATTTTGGCAGTCAGGAGTATGAGAACAGCGCTGTTCAACGTGCCGGTAAAGTGACTATTACCGCTGAAACCCATGGCGCAAAGGTTGAGTTCACGCTTAATGCGCTCACCACCGGCGATTATCAGGATCTGCCTGCGTTTATCACACCGCTCCCGGAAACGCTGTGGTTTATTCAACGTCGGGAATATTTCCGCATTAGCGCCCCGCTCCACCCGGCTTACTTCTGCAAAGCGAAGTTACCCGATAAGAGCCAGTTGCGTTTTCGTCTGTTTGATCTCTCGCTCGGCGGGATGGGTGCACTGCTGGATGGTGAATTGCCGGAAAATGTCGAGCCGGGCATGCGCTTCTCGCAGGTTGAGCTGGATATGGCTTCGTGGGGACAGTTCTACTTTGATGCGCAGCTGATTGCCGTGGGCGAGCGCAAAGTTGTGGATGGTAAAAATGACACCATCGCCACGCCGAGACTGAGCTTCCGCTTTTTAAATGTCAGCCCGGGCGTCGAGCGCGAACTCCAGCGCATCATCTTTGCGCTGGAGCGCGAGGCGCGCGAACGCGCCAGCCGGGTGCGCTAATTACATCGCATCCATCGCTTTTTGTACTTTCCAGATATAACGCGGGGCTTGCGGCGCGGGGTGTTTTTCCGCTACGTGCTGCAAAAAGCCCTTCGGACTTAACGAGTTAATCTCGTCAATCGCCTCCTGGCGGTCTGAAGAGAAGGTGCGTAGCAGCGCGCCCGCGCCATTCACATACGAGACCACCAGCGCATACTGCATCACCAGCGGATCTTTGATCCCGGCAAGCGGCCCATGTTCAAGGATGCTCAGGTAGGCCGCGCCCATTGAGATATTGCGCTCCGGGTTTTTCAGCTCGCGCGTTGAGGGTTGCCCGCTCCAGCCCATACGACGATAGACTTCGCGCCCCGCCGTTGACGCCTTCAGCTGCATCAAACCTACCGCATTCGATTTACTGACCAGCTCCGGGTTGCCCCCGGATTCGACGGCAATCATAGCCGTAATCAGTTCCGGGCTTACGCCCCACGACGCGCCAGCTTTTTCACTAATCGGCATCCACTGCATCGCCCGTTTGACCGGCACTTCCGGGTTCCAGTCGGGATTACGATAATCCTGTTTTGTCGAGCTACAGCCCGCCAGCAGCACCACTAAAAAGGCAAACCATCTTAATTTCACGCCAGAAAATCCTTATATAAGCTGTACATCACGGCGGATGACAATGACCAGGGTTAGCGGCATGATAACTGTTTGTTTAGAGATGTCAGCAAGGAAATGCCATGTCCACTTTCCATTTAATTGCCCCCTCCGGGTACTGCATTAATCAGCGTGCTGCGGCGCTGGCCGTTGAACGGCTCAACCGCGAGGGTCACCAGGTCAACAATCAACAGGTGATTACGCGACGCGAGGAGCGTTTTGCCGGTAGCGAAGCTGAAAGGCTGGCGGACATCAATGACCTCGCCCGCCTGGTTGGGGAGAATCTGATCGTTATGCCGGTGCGCGGTGGCTACGGCGCGAGCCGTCTGCTGGCCGACATTGACTGGCAGGCGCTGGTCAAACGCCAGCAGCAGCAACCGCTGGTGATTTGCGGCCATAGCGACTTTACCGCTATTCAGTGCGGCCTACTGGCGGCGGGCGGCAGCATCACCTTTAGCGGCCCAATGCTGGCGGGCAATTTTGGTGCCGAGCCGCTCAATGCCTTTACGCAGGAGCACTTCTGGCGCGCAATACGCAATAAAACCTTTACCGTTGAGTGGGACGGTGACGGGCCGCAATGCCATGTTGAAGGAAGATTATGGGGCGGAAACCTGGCCATGCTGACTTCACTGATTGGCACTCCGTGGCTGCCGACGGTGCCCGGCGGCATTCTGGTGGTTGAAGATATCAATGAGCATCCCTACCGCGTCGAACGCATGCTGCTGCAACTGCTCTACAGCGGAATCCTGACGCAGCAGCGCGCGCTGATCCTCGGCAGTTTCTCCCATGCGCAACCCAACGATTACGATGCGGGCTACACTTTAGAGAAGATGGTGGCCTGGTTACGTTCACGGGTGGCAATCCCGGTGATCGCCGGGCTGGACTTCGGACACGAAGCGAAAACCGTCACGTTGCCGCTGGGTGCGCACGCCATCTTGCAACACGCTGAAAAATCAACGCTGACCCTCACAGGCCATCCCACAATCTCGGCGTAAAAAAAGCCCTTAATGCCCTTATTAAATTGCTTTTTCTGCCGTTATTATAATGTGCCGTAATAAATCCCGGTCGGTGCCGGGATCTCACCGAGAAGAGAAGGAGATGCATACCATTGGACGCTGGGGCGATAATTAGTCTGTTTATTCTGGGTTCTGTACTGGTAACCTGCAGTATTTTATTGAGTTCGTTCTCATCCCGCCTTGGTATTCCGATTCTGGTCATTTTTCTGGCGATTGGTATGTTGGCAGGCGTTGACGGCATCGGCGGCATTCCATTCGACAACTACCCGCTGGCCTATATGGTCAGTAACCTGGCGCTGGCGATCATCCTGCTCGACGGCGGTATGCGCACGCGCGCCAGCTCTTTCCGCGTTGCGCTCGGCCCCGCGCTCTCGCTGGCGACCATTGGAGTGCTTATTACTTCAGGTCTGACCGGCATGATGGCGGCCTGGCTCTTCAAGCTCAATATTATGGAAGGCTTCCTGATTGGCGCGATTGTCGGTTCAACCGATGCGGCGGCGGTCTTCTCGCTCCTCGGCGGTAAAGGGCTGAACGAGCGTGTTGGCTCGACGCTTGAGATTGAGTCCGGCAGCAACGATCCGATGGCGGTGTTTCTGACCATCACGCTGATTGAGATGATCCAGAGCCACCACGCCAATATTGATTTCACCTTCTTCCTGCACATTCTGCGCGAGTTTGGCCTTGGCATTCTGCTTGGCGCCGCGGGCGGCTACTTACTGCAACAGATGATTAACCGCATTGCCCTGCCGCCTGGGCTCTATCCTCTGTTAGCGCTGAGCGGCGGGATTCTGATCTTCTCTGTTACCACGGCGCTGCACGGCAGCGGGATCCTGGCGGTCTATTTATGCGGATTCGTGCTGGGCAATCGCCCGATTCGTAATCGCTTCGGCATCCTGCAAAACTTCGATGGTCTCGCCTGGCTGGCGCAAATTGCGATGTTCCTCGTGCTCGGCCTGCTGGTGACGCCGTCTGATTTAATGCCGATTGCACTCTCTGCGCTGATCCTCTCAGCATGGATGATTTTTATCGCCCGTCCGCTTTCCGTGTTCGCCAGCCTGCTGCCGTTTCGCGGTTTCAACCTGCGCGAGCGCGTCTTTATCAGTTGGGTGGGTTTGCGCGGCGCGGTGCCGATTATTCTTGCCACCTTCCCGATGATGGCCGGGCTGGACAACGCCCGCCTCTTCTTTAATGTCGCCTTCTTCGTGGTGCTGATTTCACTGCTGTTCCAGGGAACGTCTCTGGGCTGGGCGGCGAAAAAAGCCAAAGTGGTGGTGCCGCCGGTGGGCTGGCCGGTATCGCGTGTCGGGCTGGATATTCACCCGGATAACCCCTTCGAGCAGTTCGTCTATCAACTGAGTGCCGACAAGTGGTGCGTTGGCGCGGCGCTGCGCGACCTGCACATGCCGGAAGAGACGCGTATTGCGGCACTGTTCCGCGATAACAGCCTGCTGCACCCGACCGGTAGCACCCGGTTACGCGAAGGCGATGTGCTCTGCGTGATTGGCCGCGAAAAAGATCTGCCTGCTCTCGGGAAGCTCTTCAGTGAATCGCCACCGGTGTCGCTGGATCAGCGCTTCTTTGGTGACTTTATCCTCGAAGCCAATGCCAAATTTGCCGACATTGCGATGATTTATGGCCTTGATGAGGGGCTTGAGCATCGCGATAACCAGCAAACCCTCGGTGAGATTGTGCAGCAACTGCTGGGTGCCGCTCCGGTGGTGGGCGATCAGGTTGAGTTTGCCGGTATGATCTGGACCGTGGCAGAGAAGAGTGAGAATTCGGTATCAAAAGTGGGCGTCAAAGTGGTGGAAAGCGAGGCGGAGTAAGCGCCTCGCTAAAAGTTACATTGTCACAACGGGTACGCGCGGTGCCAGCGCGCACATCAACTCGTATCCGACCGTATTGGCTGCTGCCGCCACGTCATCAATCTTGATCTCCCTGCCCCACAGCTCCACCGGCGCGCCGATGCTGGCGTGCGGGCACGGCGTGAGATCAACCGTCAGCATATCCATTGAGACCGCGCCAACCACCGTGGTGCGGATGCCATCCACCAGCACCGGCGTGCCGGTGGGAGCCTGGCGTGGATAACCATCCGCATAACCGCACGCCACCACGCCGATCCGCTGCTCCGTCTGCGCACGGTAACGGCATCCGTAGCCGACGGCATCGCCGCTCTTCAGCGTCTGGACGGCAATGATCTCACTGCTCAGCGTCATTACCGGGCGAATACCGCTGTTCGCCACATCCTGCCACCTGCCCGATGGTGAGGCACCGTAGAGGATAATGCCGGGGCGAACCCAGTCAAAATGCGCTTCCGGGTGCCATAACGTCGCGGCAGAGTTGGCGAGCGATCGAGGTAACGGTAGCCCTTCTGCCGCCTGCTCAATGCGCCGCATCGGTTGCGAAATACCGTCCGGACGCTCCGCTTCAGCAAAGTGCGACATCAAAGTGATATTGCCGACGCTGGCAAAGCTGCTTAACTGCTGCCAGACGCTGTGCACGCGCTCCGGCAGAAAGCCGAGGCGGTTCATGCCGCTATTGATTTTGAGGTAGACATCAAGGGGTGCCTTCAGCTTCGCATTTTTCAGCAGATTAAGCTGCCAGTTGCTGTGAATCCCACTGGTGAGTCGGTACTGGTCATAAAGCGCCAGCTCCTCTGCATCAAAAAAACCCTCCAGCATTAGAAGAGGCCCTTTCCAGCCGCGCTCGCGCAGCAGGATCGCCTCCTCAAGGTTGAGCATCGCGAAACCATCAGTTTTATTGAGCGCTGACCAGACGCGCTCCAGACCGTGACCGTAGGCATTAGCCTTAACTACCGACCAGACTTTGGCATCGGGAGCCGCGCGGCGTACTATTTGCAAATTATTGGCTAACGCCTGTAAATCCAGGGTCGCCAGAACCGGACGAGACATGTCTGTTCCTTACGCCTGTCAGCTATGTACGCCGTGGAGATGTTGTGCACGCGCAGGCGTGAACCCCGGAAGATAACGCGCCACGCTCAGATCGTCTGCGGCGATAGCCGGTGTGTTACCGGTCATCAGATCGCTGAGCAGTTGCCCGGAGCCGCAGGCCATTGTCCAGCCGAGCGTACCGTGTCCGGTATTGAGCCACAGATTTTTAAACGGCGTGCGGCCAACCACCGGCGTGCCGTCTGGCGTCATTGGACGTAAGCCGGTCCAGAAGGTCGCCTCTTCAACATGGCCGCCGCGCGGGAAGAGATCGCGCACCACCATCTCCAGCGTTTCGCGCCGCGGTTGTAAAAGCTCGGTATTGAACCCGACAATCTCTGCCATGCCGCCGACGCGGATGCGCTGATCGAAGCGGGTAATGGCGATTTTGTAGGTCTCATCAAGAATGGTGGAAACCGGGGCGCCATCCTCTTGCGCCACCGGAATGGTCAGCGAGTAACCTTTCAGCGGGTAAACAGGAATATCGACAATCCCTTTCAGCAGGCCGGTGGACCAGGAGCCGAAAGCCATCACGTAAGCATCGGCTTTTACCACCTCTTCTCCGCACTTCACGCCGTAGATCTTTTCGCCTTCGTAAAGCAAGCGATCAACGGGCGTGTTGAAGCGGAACACTACCCCGGCGGCTTCGGCCATCTGCGCCAGCCGTTGAGTGAAGAGCTGGCAATCGCCGGTTTCATCGTTTGGCAGCCGCAGACCGCCGGTCAGTTTGTGCGCCACTTCGCCCAGCGCTGGTTCCACCTCGGCCAGACGCGAGGACTCCAGCAACTGATACGGCACACCCGCTTCCTGCAACACGGCGATATCACGGGTGGCGTTCTCATACTGTTCGGCGGTGCGGAAGAGTTGCAGCGTCCCGCCCTGGCGGCCTTCATACTGGATGCCAGTGGTTTCCCGCAGCAGTTTCAGACAATCGCGGCTATATTCAGCCAGACGCACCATGCGCCCTTTGTTTTCCATATAGTGGCGGGTGTCGCAGTTGCGCAGCATTTGCCACATCCATTTGAGCTGCGATGAGGAGCCGTCGAGCTTGATGGCGAGCGGCGCGTGACGCTCAAACATCCATTTGATCGCTTTCAGCGGCACGCCGGGCGCAGCCCACGGTGCAGCATAGCCCGGTGAGATCTGCCCGGCGTTAGCCGCGCTGGTCTCCAGTGCAGGCCCCGGCTGGCGATCGATTACGGTGACATCATGTCCGGCCTGGCGTAAATACCAGGCGCTGGTGACGCCAACAACGCCGCTGCCCAATACAACAACTCGCATATCCCTTCTCCCGTGAGTAAAGCACAATCATCTGATTACAAATTGATAACTCAGATGAAAATATTATTCAACATATGGCTTTTTTATGGTGACGTTCCTCACAACATCGCCGCCAGCTAAGGGCTGCGGATATTCAGCATCTCCTGCTGCGCACTCTATCGCCGCAGCACAATATTTTGTCATGATGCCTTTTTACACGGTGAGCGAGCGGGAATATCGTGAAGATTTGGTGAGGGCTGGCGTACACTTTTAAATCAGTGTTCTATGCTTGAAATGAGATGCTCCATACAGAGAGTGTCGAGAACAATGAGGGCGCGCTAATGGCTACGATTGACTCAATGAATAAGGATTCTATTCGTCTGAGCGATGGACCCGACTGGACATTCGAGCTGCTGGATGATTACCTGGCAGAGATTGACCGGGTGGCGAAACTCTACCGGCTGGATACCTATCCGCATCAAATCGAAGTGATCACCTCAGAACAGATGATGGATGCCTACTCAAGCGTTGGCATGCCTATCAATTATCCCCACTGGTCGTTTGGCAAGAAGTTTATTGAAACCGAACGGCTCTATAAGCATGGTCAGCAAGGCCTGGCCTACGAGATTGTCATTAACTCCAATCCCTGCATCGCTTATCTGATGGAGGAGAACACCATCACCATGCAGGCGCTGGTGATGGCGCATGCCTGTTACGGGCATAACTCGTTTTTCAAAAATAACTATCTGTTCCGCAGCTGGACCGATGCCAGCTCGATTGTCGATTACCTGATCTTCGCGCGTAAATACATCACCGATTGCGAAGAGCGCTATGGCGTGGTCGAAGTGGAAAAACTGCTCGACTCCTGCCATGCACTGATGAATTACGGCGTTGACCGCTATAAGCGTCCGCAGAAAATCTCCTTGCAGGAGGAGAAAGCGCGGCAAAAAAGCCGGGAAGAGTATCTGCAAAGCCAGGTAAACATGTTGTGGCGCACCTTGCCCAAACGTGACGAAGAGGTGGCCGTCGCCCAGGCGCGCCGCTACCCGGCGGAGCCGCAGGAGAACTTGCTCTACTTTATGGAGAAGAATGCGCCGCTGCTGGAGCCGTGGCAGCGCGAGATCCTGCGTATTGTGCGCAAAGTGAGCCAATATTTTTATCCGCAGAAGCAGACCCAGGTGATGAACGAAGGCTGGGCGACGTTCTGGCACTACACCATCCTTAATCATCTCTATGACGAAGGAAAAGTGACTGACCGCTTTATGCTGGAGTTTCTGCACAGCCATACCAACGTGGTATTCCAGCCGCCTTACAACAGCCCGTGGTACAGCGGTATTAATCCTTACGCTCTGGGCTTTGCCATGTTCCAGGATATTAAGCGCATCTGCCAGTCACCAACGGAAGAGGATCGCTACTGGTTCCCGGATATCGCCGGTTCCGACTGGCTGGAGACGCTCCATTTCGCCATGCGTGATTTCAAAGATGAGAGCTTTATCAGCCAGTTTATGTCGCCGAAGATCATGCGTGATTTCCGCTTCTTTACCGTGCTGGATGACGATCGTAATAACTACCTGGAGATTGCCGCCATCCATAACGAAGAGGGCTACCGCGAGATCCGCTCGAAACTTTCATCCCAGTACAACCTGAGTAATCTTGAGCCCAATATTCAGGTCTGGAACGTCGATCTGCGCGGCGATCGTTCGCTGACGCTGCGCTATATTCCACACAACCGCGCCCCGCTCGATAAAGGACGCCGCGAAGTGCTGAAACATGTGCATCGCTTATGGGGATTTGATGTTCTGCTGGAGCAGCAAAACGAAGATGGCAGCGTGGAGTTGCTGGAGCGCTGTCCGCCGCGAAGCAACGTGCTGTGATATAAAAAACCCCTCTTGATGAGGGGTTTTTTGTCACTATCGACTCTGTAGCGCGAGATCGCCAGGCATAGTTTTCTGCATCTTATGCCAGATCTCTCCGCTGTCATGACCGTAGCGACGAACCAGTTCGTAAACCTGATCGTGCTGGGCATGCTCGCAAATCTCTGCCAACCGATGATAAAAACCAAGTGCCAGGCTGCGCGCCTCCGGGCTGGAGAAGTAGTGGCGACCAATGCGGGTATAGAGCCCTTTCATGCCGTTGAGGATCAGACCATAGATCGGGTTACCGGAAGCAAATGCCAGCCCGCGAAAAATGTTGTAATCCAGTTCAGCAAACGCATCGGCGTGATCTTCCACTTCACGCGCGGTGGCGAGCACCTTTAACGCATCTTCAGGATGCTGGCGAAACGCAGTACGAATGAAAATCGTGGAAATGTTGGTACGCACGGACAGCAAGTTATCGATCAACTGCGGTACGCTTTCGTGATCCAGACGTGCCAGCGTTTCCAAAATATTCAGACCTGAGGTTTCCCAGAAGTTATTCACTTT
This sequence comes from Kosakonia sp. CCTCC M2018092, assembly GCF_003864115.1. Lineage (NCBI taxonomy): Bacteria > Pseudomonadati > Pseudomonadota > Gammaproteobacteria > Enterobacterales > Enterobacteriaceae > Kosakonia > Kosakonia sp. CCTCC M2018092. Next base: position 2,032,681 of record NZ_CP034225.1, on the reverse strand, counting down.
TGTCGGTTTGCCATGCTGGATCGTGAGCCAGCCATCCCGGGCAAGTCGCTGCAGAACTTCACGCAGTGTGGTACGAGTGACGCCAATCAGTTCAGAGAGTTCGCGTTCAGCAGGAAGAATCGACCCCGGAGGAAAGCGACTATTCCAGATACTTTCAATGATGTACTCTTCCGCGAAACCCGCCGGGCTCTGCGCCTTAATGACCATATAAGATTTCCATAACACAGCTAAGCAATGAGCACTCATCATACCAAAGCATGCAGTGAGCAGGTAGCGTAGGGGTGGAAGAAAAAAGGCGATCAACGTTTTATTTTCACGAATTTGCTACATGAATATTTCGCGCAAATATGCCTTAAATCCAAATAATTAACTGTAAATCGAGCAAAATGACGTAGGCGATGTTTCACTTTTTGCTGACTAAACATTCCATTACGCATTATTTTGCCCCCGCTAGTGGCCTTGGGATTGATTTCGTTTACACTGCGGTCTCTACGCATCTCCAGGGAAATGATTATGTTGCGATATTTAAATAAGTGCTCACACGGGCGCGGCGCCTGGCTGCTGATGGCGTTAACCGCCTTTGCGCTTGAGATGACAGCGCTGTGGTTCCAGCATGTCATGTTGCTGAAACCGTGTGTGTTATGCATTTACGAGCGCTGCGCCCTGTTTGGTGTGATGGGTGCCGGTATTGTCGGTGCCATTGCGCCAAAAACGCCGCTTCGCTTTGCCGCCCTTGCCATCTGGATCTATAGCGCCATTCGCGGCATCCAGCTGGCGTGGGAGCACACGCAGATCCAGCTTCACCCCTCTCCTTTTATGACCTGCGATTTCGCCGCGCGCTTCCCGAGCTGGTTGCCGCTGGATAAATGGCTGCCGCAGGTGTTTGTCGCCTCCGGCGATTGCGCGCAGCGTCAGTGGGAATTTCTGAACCTCGACATGCCGCAGTGGCTGCTGGGGATCTTTGTCGCCTATCTTGTGGTAGCACTGCTGGTGCTGATAGCGCAGTTCTTTAAGCCGAAGAAACGCGACCTGTTTGGCCGGTAAAAAAAAACGCTCCTTCGGGAGCGTTTTTTATTGATGAAAGCAGTGATGAGACGCAGAGCCTCAATCCGCCCAATCAGGCTTGTTCAGGATATGGGCTTGCCAGTCACGCACTTCAGACTCTTTCACCGCAATGTGGCGAACGGAAATACGTTCAGCGTGCATCGCCGCTTTTGACCCGGTACGTAGCGGGTGCCAGACCGGCAAATTTTTCCCCTCAGCCAGCAAGCGGTAGGCGCAGCTTGGTGGCAGCCATTCGAAGGTCGGCAGATTCTCACGGGTCAGCTTGATGCAGTCCGGTTCATATTCGAAACGGCGCTCATAGTTACGACACTGGCAGGTTTTGATATTTAACTGGCGGCAGGCGACGTTGGTGAAGTAGATCTCGTCGGTATCTTCATCCATCAGTTTGTGCAGGCAGCACTGCCCGCAGCCGTCACAGAGCGACTCCCACTCCGCGTCCGTCATTTGGTCGAGAGTTTTGCTTTGCCAGAAAGGAGTGTCGCTCATGATAAAATCCGCCGTTGGTAACCAGGGTGCACCTTATAACCACTCTGGCAGAGGGATGCAAGTTTTGCCGCCCGAATGAGCGGCAAAAGCATTAAAGCACGCGGGTCGAGAGAGAGTGTTCGTTGAGACGCAGCTCGATTTCATCACCACTGCTGAGCGGCCCGACGCCTTCCGGCGTACCGGTGAGGATCACATCCCCGGCTTTCAGGGTGAAAAATTTACTCATATAGGCAATCAGCGGCACGATTTTGTGGATCATGTCTGAAGTGCTGCCCTGCTGGCGGATCTCGCCGTTAATTTTCAGCTCCAGCGAGCTGTTTTGCGGATCGCCCTCAAACTGAGCGGCGGGGATAAAACCCGAGATGGGACAGGCGTTATCAAACCCTTTCGCTTTCTCCCACGGCTGCCCTGCTTTCTTCAGTTTGCTTTGCAGGTCGCGCGCGGTCAGATCCAGCGCCACGCCGTAGCCCGCTATCGCTTGTTGAACATGATCTTCGGTGGCATGGCGCAGCGTTGCACCAATTAACACCGCCAGTTCAATTTCATGATGCACCGAGCCAAGCTCAGTCGGCAGCACCAGCGGCTGGCGAAGGTCGCACAATGCGGATTCAGGTTTAATAAACAGCACCGGCTCTTCCGGCGTCGCGCTGCCCATCTCCTTTATATGCCTGGCATAGTTACTGCCGACGCACACCACTTTACTCACCGGGTAATCCAGCAGAGCGCCCTGCCAGTTATGATGTTGATACATGTTTTGCCTCTCCGGTAACACGTTGAACATGAGCGAAAAATGACTATCCGCGCCGCCCGGCGGTTTGTCAAATCGCAAAATGAGAGGGATTAAGTGAGTTAAAAAAAGGCGGTGGAATAATCCGCCGCCTTTAGAGAGGGTTATTGCTTAGTGTTCGCCGCGAGATGGGCTTTAAGTAAATTTTCCGGCGGCGGTGGCATCTGTAAATAATATCCCTGCTCGCTGAGCGCGGTTTTTACTTTTTCCAGATCCGCGCCGGCTAATTTTTTACTGCCGTCGAGGGGTAAAATCATTGCTAACTGCGGTTGGCCGAAACTTTGCATTAATGTTTCCGGCACGCGGGAAAAATCGTCTCTTTTCTCGACATAGAGATAAGTCTGTTCACGCCTGGCACTTCGATAGATCACACAAAACATACTTTTACTCGGAATTAGGAGGTGGTTACTTGCCTGAATATAACAGGGACTATAACATGCCCGGTAGTCTTCAGAATATCACCCCGATTTCGGGTGTTTAGAGCAAAATGAGTAAGGTCAGGATGTCAAACACGCCCATCGAGCTTAAAGGCAGTAGTTTTACCTTATCTGTGGTTCATTTGCATGATGCAAAACCCGAGGTTATTCGTCAGGCGTTAGAAGACAAAATCGCTCAGGCTCCTGCATTTTTGCAGCATGCTCCCGTGGTGGTGAATGTCTCAGCACTGGTAGGTCCGATTGACTGGCCGCAATTGCAGAAAAGCATTGCCGCCACTGGCCTGCATGTTGTTGGTATTAGCGGCTGCAAAGACGCTGAACTAAAAGCGGAAATTGAACGCGCTGGCTTTCCTATCCTCTCGGAAGGCAAAGAGAAAGCGCAGCCGCGTCAGGAGCCCGTTGCTGAACCGGTATCCGTCGCCACGCCGGCCATTAAAACACGGCTGATTGATACCCCGGTGCGCTCCGGTCAGCGCATTTATGCGCAGAACTGCGACCTGATTGTCACCAGCCACGTGAGCGCAGGCGCGGAGTTGATTGCCGATGGCAATATCCACGTCTACGGCATGATGCGCGGGCGCGCGCTGGCAGGCGCAAGCGGTGATGATGAAGCACAAATATTTTGTACCCACCTGACGCCGGAGCTGGTCTCCATTGCGGGCGAGTACTGGCTGAGCGATCAAATCCCGGCCGAATTTTATGGCAAAGCGGCGCGTCTGCAACTGGCAGGTAACGCTTTGACAATTCAACCCTTAGATTAAGCCCTTTTAACAAGGAACTCCTATGGCACGCATTATTGTTGTTACTTCGGGTAAAGGGGGCGTTGGCAAGACCACCTCCAGCGCGGCCATCGCTACTGGTTTAGCCCAGAAGGGCAAGAAAACGGTCGTTATCGACTTCGATATTGGCCTTCGTAACCTTGACCTGATCATGGGCTGCGAGCGCCGCGTTGTGTACGATTTCGTTAACGTTATCCAGGGCGACGCAACGCTGAATCAGGCGTTGATTAAAGATAAGCGCACTGAAAACCTCTATATTCTCCCGGCATCGCAGACGCGCGACAAAGACGCCCTCACCCGTGAAGGCGTCGATAAGGTATTAGAAGATCTGAAAAAAATGGACTTCGACTTTATCGTCTGCGACTCACCGGCTGGCATCGAAACCGGCGCGCTGATGGCGCTCTACTTCGCCGATGAAGCCATTATCACCACTAACCCCGAAGTATCGTCCGTGCGTGACTCTGACCGTATTCTGGGGATTCTGGCTTCCAAATCACGTCGTGCGGAGAGAGGTGAAGATCCAATTAAAGAGCATCTGCTGCTCACCCGCTACAACCCAGGCCGCGTTAACCGTGGCGACATGTTGAGCATGGAAGATGTGCTGGAAATTCTGCGCATCAAACTGATTGGCGTGATCCCGGAAGATCAGTCTGTTCTGCGGGCCTCCAACCAGGGCGAGCCGGTTATTCTGGATACCAATGCTGACGCAGGTAAAGCGTACGCCGATGCCGTGGAACGTCTGCTGGGAGAAGATCGTCCTTTCCGCTTCATTGAAGAAGAGAAGAAAGGTTTCCTCAAACGCCTGTTCGGAGGATAAGTTATGGCATTACTCGACTTTTTTCTCTCCAGAAAAAAGAATACCGCCAGCATCGCTAAAGAACGCCTGCAGATTATTGTTGCAGAGCGCCGCCGCAGCGACGCTGAACCCCACTATTTGCCGCAGCTGAAGCGCGATATTCTGGAAGTCATCTGTAAATATGTGCAGATCGATCCGGAAATGGTCACGGTACAACTGGAGCAGAAAGGGGACGATATTTCTATTCTGGAGTTGAACGTCACGTTGCCGGAAGCGGAAGAGACGAAATAATCTCCGCAATATGGGCAATAAAAAAAGGCAGAATAAGATTCTGCCTTTTTATTTATCCGCTCAAATATACTGTAATTATTTACAGTCTTATTGCGGATACTCCGCTAATAAAGCATTAAGACGATCGGCCATCAATTCACCGCGCCAGCCGCTGATTAATTCCGGCAGGCTATTTTGCGTCTTCAATTTCCAGTGCCAGTTTAATAACTGATTAATCTGGCGACGCGAAGCCAGCAGCTCAACGCTAATATTTTCGCTTTCACTGATTGCCTGCACCTGCGCTTTAATCGCTTTAAACGCTTTGCGATAGCCGGGCATATCCATCAAATTACGCAGCGGTTCAGGTAGTGATTCTTCCGGCAACTCCTGCGCCTGCGCGACCAGTGCCACCAGGGTTTTACCGTGAAAACGGATTTCGCTGCCGGAGAGACCGAGGCTATCCAGCTCGCCGAGGCTGCCTGGCATATAGCGCGCCACCGCCCAGAGGTGCTCTTCGCGCACCACAAAATTCACCGCCATGTCGCGTTCGCGCGCCTTGCGCAGACGCCAGGATGCCAGCAGTTGCAAACAGGCCAGCTGGCGCGGGCGCAGCTGCCAGGCATTGGTGATTTCGCGCCATGCCTCGTCCGGAGCCAGAACTTCCTGGCGGCGCTGCATCATTAAACGACACTCATCGAGCGCGGCAGCCAGCCTGCCCGCCTGCTCGGTTTCCGCCAGCAGTTTTCCGGCGATAGGCAGCAGATACCAGACATCTGCCGCCGCATAGTCACACTGACGTTCGGTCAGCGGACGCGCCAGCCAGTCGGTGCGGGATTCGCTTTTATCAATCGCCGTTCCGGTAAACTCTTCCACCATCGAGGCAAAGCCCCATGACATCGGACGTCCGCAGAATGCCGCGAGGATCTGCGTATCAATCATCGGCTGCGGCTGCACGCCAAACGTATTGAGGAACACTTCCAGATCTTCGCTTCCCGCATGCAGATACTTGGTGATTGCCGTATTGGTGAGCAGATCGCGAAACGGCGTCCAGTCGGTAATGGTCAGCGGATCGATAAGCGTGACACGCTCGCCGTCATACATCTGCAACAGACCCAGTTGCGGGTAGTACGTGCGGGTGCGGACAAATTCTGTATCGAGGGCAATGGCTGGAAACGCACTGGCGGCTTCACATATCGCTGCCAGCGCGTCGTTCGTCGTTATCATCTGGTAATTCAAATCATTTTCTCTTCAGTTTGCGCCCATAAAAAACGCCGGCTTTAACCGGCGTTCGGGAGGCTAACGGATAGCTCAGGCGTTATTGTCCACTTTGGCACGCGCTTCGTCACGTAATTCTCGTCGCAAAATCTTTCCGACGTTCGATTTCGGCAGCTCCGGGCGGAACTCCACCTGCTTCGGCACCTTATAGCCGGTAAGCTGTCGGCGGCAGAAAGCGATCAGCGCCTCTTCAGTTACGGAAGCCTCTTTTTTCACCACAAACAGCTTCACCGCTTCGCCGCTGTTCGCGGACGGCACGCCAACGGCAGCCACTTCAAGCACGCCGGGGTGCTGCATCACCACATCTTCGATCTCGTTCGGATAGACGTTGAAACCGGAGACCAGAATCATATCTTTTTTGCGATCGACAATGCGCAGGAAGCCCTCGTCATCCATCACTGCAATATCGCCGGTGTGCAGCCAGCCATCACGCAGGATCTCATCGGTTGAATCAGGACGCTGCCAGTAGCCGAGCATCACCTGCGGCCCTTTAATGCAGAGCTCGCCCGGTTCGCCCGGTGCGACTTCGTTGTTGTCGTCATCCACCAGTTTCGCTTCGGTCGACGGCACCGGCAGGCCAATGCTGCCGCTGTGGTAGTCAATGTCGTGCGGGTTGACGCTCACCAACGGCGAGCATTCGGTCAGGCCATACCCTTCGAGCAGATACTGCCCGGTCAGTTTGACCCAACGATCCGCTACTGCCTGCTGCACCGGCATCCCGCCACCGGCGGAAAGATGCAGTGAAGAGAAGTCGAGCTTTCTGAAATCCTCATTATTAAGCAGCGCGTTAAACAGCGTGTTCACGCCGGTCATAGCGGTGAAGGGGTATTTGCCCAGCTCTTTCACCAGCCCCGGAATATCGCGCGGGTTGGTGATCAGCAGGTTCTGCCCGCCCAGTTCGATAAACAGCAGGCAGTTCATGGTCAAGGCAAAGATGTGATAAAGCGGCAGCGCGGTGACCACCAGCTCTTTGCCGCGATGCAGCAACGGCCCGTAAGTGGCGTTCACCTGTTCGAGGTTAGCCAGCATATTACGGTGGGTCAGCATCGCCCCTTTTGCCACGCCGGTTGTGCCGCCGGTGTATTGCAGAAACGCCAGATCTTCGGGTACCAGCTCTGGTTTAACATACTGCATGCGGTAGCCATTTTGCAGCGCGCGGCGAAACGAGATGGCATCCGGCAGATGATATTTCGGCACCAGCCGTTTGATATATTTAACGACAAAGTTGACCACCGTCCCTTTCGCCGTCGAGAGCTGATCGCCCATGCGGGTCAGGATGACGTGCCGCACCTGGGTTTTGTCGACAATCTTCTCCAGCGTGTGGGCGAAGTTGGAGACAATCACAATTGCCGCCGCGCCGCTGTCGTTAAGCTGATGCTCAAGCTCGCGCGGTGTGTAGAGCGGGTTAACGTTTACCACAATCATCCCGGCACGCAAAATCCCGAACAGCGCAACGGGGTACTGCAGCAGGTTCGGCATCATCAGCGCCACGCGATCGCCCTTTTGCAGGCCAAGCCCCTCCTGAAGGTAGGCGGCAAATGCCCGGCTGCGCTCCTCCAGTTTACGGAAGGTCATCACCTCGCCCATGTTGATAAACGCCGGCTGGTCGGCATAACGGGCTGCTGAGTGTTCAAATAATTCAACCAGGGATTGATAACGGTCAGGGTTGATCTCCGCAGGCACATCGGCGGGATAACGATTTAACCAAACCTTTTTCAATGCATCACCTCTAAAATGAGTGTTTGTTGTCATCGCAGCCCCAGTTAATAAACAAGAAATTAACATTATATTAACTCAGCGTACCAGTTTGAAAATTAACCGGACGGAAGGTTGCGAAGCGCGTCACTAATTATTTTTGTCATCTAATACAGGAAACAAAAACAGCGGCCGGGCCGCTGTTTATTTTTCCTGTCAAAACAAGAAATTATTCTGTTACGACCGTTTGTACACGAGCGGGTTCGGGCGGATACCAGCCCCACGGACCGTAACCTGTGCGCCAGGGATAGGCCCCCGGACCGGAGAACCACGGGTCGAGCGGCTGCGGCGGCATCATGATTTGCTGCTGCAAGCGCCAGCGTTTGTAGCCGTTAACCTGCATCACCATGTAGGTGTAGGAGGCGCTGCCCACTTTGCCCGCTTCGGTGCCGGTAATCGGTCCAACCACGGTGACCAGCTGGTTACGAAAATCGACCGGGTCAACAAAGCCTTTGATGTCGGCATAGATTCGCCCGACAGAGGGCTCGCCCAGCACCGGGCGCGCGCCTTCATCCAGCGGGACAGAGGCGATCTCCAGCCGGGTTTTGCCCTGCTGATTGATCACATTGATCACTTTCCCGCCGAAACGCCCCTCCTGGCCGACATAGAGCGTTGGCGCATTCATCACCCGCACTAAATCTTGCTGCGGCGTCGGGCTGGTGCCCTTGATCGCATCGGGCACCGTCACGCACCCACTCAACGCTACCGTTACCAGCCCTGCCAGTAACAGCTGCATAAACCCTTTTTGACCCGCCATCTGCGACCCCTTAACTCAGTTAGTACTACTGAGATTCATTCCCGGCCAGGAAGTTTCTTCCACGCCACTTCGTTACGCAAATAAACCGGTTCCGCCTGTTCAACGGCAACCCATTTCTGCGCGGCAAAAAGCTGGCGCGCGATGGGCAACATATCTTCCGCCGTGGGCAGTAACATCTCGCCGTCGGTCAGCGTAAGAGGACTATTTGCTGCTAATTCAGGCCATGCGCCCCAGCCGGTGCCAACCATTGCCCAGCCGCCATCAAGCTGCTGCAAACGATCGCTTACCGCCTCAGGCTTCAGCACCGCTTCGGTCTCTTCACCGTGCCAGACGCCGTCGGCATCGCGCTGATACTCAGCCCAGTAGACTTCGCCCATGCGGGCATCAATGGCGGCCAGCACGCGGGTCGCGCCGGTTTTACGCCAGGCACCCTGCGCCATCGTCGCCAGCGTCGAGACGCCAATCATCGGCAGCTCCGCGCCGAGCGCCAGGCCCTGAGCGATACCAATACCGATACGCACGCCGGTGAAGCTGCCCGGCCCGCGGCCAAAGGCCAGCGCGTCGAGATCGGTAAGCTTAACATCGGCGTCTGCAAGGGCGGCTCTGACCAGCGGCAGAATGCGTTGTGTATGTTCACGAGGGCAAAGTTCGAAGTGAGCGAAGGTCGTACCGTCATTCCACAGGGCGACAGAACAGGCTTCTGTGGCGGTATCAATAGCCAGAATTCGCATGGGTATAGCAGTCCAGATTCAACAAAATGGCGCGCATCTTACCACACTTCGCGGAAAATTACTCCGCTGCGGGCCGGGCAAGAAACTCCACCGCGCGGCGAATATCGCGCGTGCGCGGTGCCGGCGGCAGGCTGGCGAGAAACACTGCGCCATAGGGGCGCATCACCAGCCGGTTATCGCAAATCACCAGCACGCCGCGATCGTCAATATCGCGGATCAGGCGGCCTACACCCTGCTTGAGGGTAATGACCGCATCCGGGAGTTGCACTTCATCAAAGGGATCGCCGCCGCGCAGACGGCAATCTTCCATCCGCGCTTTCAGCAGCGGATCGTCCGGCGAGGTAAACGGCAGCTTGTCGATGATCACCAGCGAAAGCGTATCGCCGCGCACGTCGACCCCCTCCCAGAAGCTGCTGGTGGCAACCAGCAGTGCGTTACCGGCGTCAACAAACTGTTGCAGCAACTGCCCTTTACTGGTTTCACCCTGCAACAGCACCGGCAGGCTGAGAGTGGCACGGAACTGTTCCGCAAGATCGCGCATCATGGCGTGGGAGGTGCAGAGCATAAAGCAGCGCCCGTTGTTGGCCTCAATCATCGGCCTTAACATCGCCGCCAGCTGGCGCGCAGAGCCGGGCTGGTTGGTCTGCGGCAAATTGCGCGGTACGCAGAGCAGCGCCTGGCGCGGGTAATCGAAGGGGCTCGGCAGCAGCAGCGATTCGGCTTCGTCGATGCCTAACCGCGCGGTGAAGTGATGCAGATCGTCGTTGACCGACAGGGTCGCGGAGGTAAAGATCCAGCTCCCCTTCTTCTCTTTCATCACTTCCTGGAATTTATCGGCGACGGTCAGCGGCGTCAGCGCCAGCGTAAAGTTGCGCGAGGTGCACTCATACCAGTAGCTGAAGCCGGGCTGGTTGAACTCTTTCAGCCGCTTGAGGCGGGCGCGGTAAACCGTGGCGCGCTCGAAGGCGGCGTCCAGCACTGCTGAACGACCGAGGGAGAGTTTCGCCACGTCATAACAGAGTTCAAGGGCGTCATCGAGCAGCAGCAGCGCACGCTGAATCCGCGCATCGGCCAGCAGTTCGCGCAGGTTCCCGCGATAGCCCGGCTCGCCCAGTTGCAGGCGGAAATCCTGCGCGCTTTGCGCCAGCCGGTCGGCGCACTTCTGCAACTGCGCGGTATCGCGTAAATCGGTGCGGTAGGCGATGGTGAAATCTTTTGCCAGATCGAGCAGCTGGCGGCTTGAGAGCGACTGGCCAAAATATTGGCTGGCGATATCGGGCAGCTGGTGCGCTTCGTCAAAGATCATCACCTCAGCTTCCGGGATCAGCTCACCGAAACCGCTCTCTTTCACCACCATGTCGGCGAGAAAAAGGTGGTGGTTGACGACGACAACGTCGGCTTCCATCGCTTTTTTACGCGCCTTCACCACGAAGCACTCTTTGTACATCGGGCAGTCGCTGCCCAGACAGTTATCGTTGGTGCTGGTGACCAGCGGCCAGGCGGCGGAATCTTCAGCCACGCTAACGCAGGTGCTGATATCGCCATCTTTGGTCTGGTTAGACCAGGAGCGCAGGAGAATGACATCGCTCAGCGTCTGCACCGGCAGATCGCCACCGGCAATCGCTTGCTGTTCGAGACGCTCGATACAGAGGTAGTTTGAACGGCCTTTGAGCAGCGCCGTGCGCCCGGTGTACTCCAGCGCTTTTGAGACGGTGGGCAGATCGCGGCTATAGAGCTGATCCTGCAAGGCTTTCGAACCGGTGGAGATGATCACTTTTTTCCCGGCGCGCAGCGCGGGCGCAAGGTAGGCGTAGGTTTTACCGGTTCCGGTCCCCGCTTCCACCACCAGCGGCTGCGTTTTTTCAATCGCTTCGGTCACGGCGTAAGCCATCTGGCGCTGCGGTTCGCGCGGTTTAAATCCCGGTATCGCTTTGGCAAGCTGGCCGTCTGTTGCAAAATCGTCCGTCACACTACCCCCTGGTTAAATCGCCAGTGATTATGTCAGGGTGCGCGGATTTACGCCAGCCAGGTTTTTGTGGCACTCTTCCCGGCGAATCTATGTAACCAGGAAGGAAAAGGTGATGACAATTGTGCGTATTGACGCGGAAGCCCGCTGGTCTGATGTGGTGATCCATAACCAGACGCTTTACTACACTGGCGTGCCGGAAAACCTCGACGCCGACGCCTTTGAGCAGACGGCTAACACGCTGGCGCAGATTGACGCGGTGCTTGAAAAACAGGGCAGCGATAAGTCACGGATCCTCGACGCCACTATTTTTCTTGCCGATAGCGATGATTTTGCAGCGATGAATAAGGCCTGGGATGCGTGGGTGGTGGCGGGCCATGCACCGGTGCGCTGCACCGTGCAGGCGAAGCTGATGAATCCGCGTTATAAAGTTGAGATCAAGATTATCGCGGCGGTGTAATTACTCCTCCTCGTCTTCCTCATCTTCAAAGCGCGCCACGATCCGCTCGCCGGTATGGCTGGCGCGCAGCTCTTGCGCCACGAGAGTAATGGCCTCGCCGCTGCTCATGCCGCCGGCCATAAGTTCCTGAATACGTTCGACTGCTTTCTGCTGCTGTTCGTGACTGAGGGCGGGTAATCCTGCAAACATGGTCAACTCCTGATAAATTATCGGCGCTAATTATTCCACGCGTCTGTGCACTAAGCCAGCGAAGACGCTCAAGAGCCAGGAATCATGAAACAGTTAACGCCTGCCCAACTCTCGCTTCCGTGGCGCCGCGACGCCGCCGAGTTCTATTTCGCGCAGCTCAGCGCGCAGCCGTGGGCGATGCTGCTCCATTCGGGGCATGCCGATCATCCCCATAACCGTTTTGATATTTTAGTCGCCGATCCGCTCACCACACTGACAACGCAGGGCGATATCACTTATCAGGATGGACGCGCGTCGCAAGGCGATCCGCTTGAACTCTTGCAACAGGCGCTGGATGCGTGCGGTCTGCATGCTGAACCCACGAATGATCTCCCTTTCCAGGGCGGTGCGCTGGGCCTGTTTGGTTATGATTTAGGCCGCCGTTTTGAAAAACTGCCCTCACTGGCCGCAAAGGATATTGCCATCCCCGATATGGCGGTCGGTATCTATGACTGGGCGCTGATTGTTGACCACACATTACAGCGCGTAACGCTGTTGAGTCACGGAGATGTCAATGCGCGCCTGGCCTGGCTTGAGGCGCAGAGCGCGCCGCCACAGCCCGGGTTTGGCTTAACCTCCTCCTGGCAGGCCAATATGAGCCGTGCGGAGTATGGCGAAAAGTTTCGCCAGGTTCAGGCGTGGCTGCGCAGCGGCGACTGCTATCAGGTCAACCTCGCACAACGTTTTCAGGCGAGTTATAGCGGCGATGAGTGGCAGGCGTTTGTGCGCCTGAATGGTGAGAATCGCGCGCCGTTTAGCGCCTTCCTGCGTTTGCCGCAGGGGGCGATCCTCAGCCTGTCGCCGGAGCGTTTTATTCGCCTGACGGGTGATGAGATTGAAACCCGCCCGATTAAAGGCACGCTGCCGCGTCTTGCGGATCCGCAAGCAGATGCTGAGCAGGCTGCCCGACTTGCCGCCTCGCCAAAAGATCGCGCCGAGAATGTGATGATTGTCGATCTGATGCGCAACGATATCGGTCGCGTAGCGGTGCCGGGTTCGGTGCGGGTGCCGGAGCTGTTTGTGGTGGAACCCTTCCCGGCGGTTCATCACCTGGTGAGCACCGTGACGGCGAAGCTGCCGCCCGGGCGACACGCCAGCGATCTGCTGCGCGCGGCGTTTCCCGGCGGGTCGATCACCGGTGCGCCGAAAGTGCGGGCAATGGCGATTATCGATGAACTGGAGCCGCACCGCCGCAATGCCTGGTGTGGCAGCATTGGCTACCTCAGCGTTTGCGGCAATATGGACACCAGCATCACCATCCGTACCGTTACCGCCTGTGAAGGGCAACTCTACTGCTCCGCGGGCGGCGGAATTGTCGCCGACAGCGACGAGGATGCGGAATATCAGGAAACCTTTGATAAAGTTAACCGTATCCTGCGGCAACTTGAGAGGTAATTCGTGGAGCAACCGGTGTTAACTCTGGATAACTTTTTATCGCGCTTTCAACTGATGCGCCCGCAGCTTAATGCCGCCACCCTGAATGCGCGCCAGGCAGCGGTGCTGGTGCCAATTGTGCGGCGTGAAGAGCCGGGCCTGCTACTGACGCAGCGCTCAGCCATGTTGCGAAAACATGCCGGCCAGGTCGCCTTTCCCGGCGGCGCGGTCGACAGCACCGACGCCTCGCTTATCGCCGCCGCGCTGCGTGAAGCGCAGGAAGAGGTGGCTATCCCGCCAGAATCGGTTGAAGTGATTGGCGTCCTGCCGCCGGTGGATAGCGTGACCGGCTTTCAGGTTACGCCAGTGGTCGGCATTATTCCGCCGGATCTCCCCTGGCGCGCCAGCGAAGATGAAGTGGCGGCGGTGTTTGAAATGCCGCTTGCCGAAGCGTTGCGGCTTGGGCGTTATCATCCGCTGGATGTGCATCGCCACGGCAATGCCCACCGGGTATGGTTATCCTGGTATCAGCATTATTTTGTCTGGGGCATGACGGCGGGAATTATCCGCTCGCTGGCGCTGCAAATCGGCGTGCGGCCATAAGCGCTATACTCTGTTTTGCGCACTTTGTGACGGCGCACTCGCTATTAGTTTAATAGAGGCCAGCGATTAGTTTAATTCATGTGAATAGTTAACCTGCTGGCACCCTTCCCTCTTACACTATGCGCAGTTATTACATCGTTACTGGAAACCCAGTAACCCTGTCAGGAGTGTAAATGTGATTAGTCTATTCGACATGTTCAAAGTGGGAATTGGTCCCTCCTCTTCCCACACTGTTGGCCCGATGAAGGCCGGGAAGCAGTTCGTCGATGATCTGGTCGAAAAAGGATTGCTGGAAAACACCACCCGCGTTGTGGTGGATGTTTACGGCTCACTCTCCCTTACCGGGAAAGGACACCATACCGATATCGCCATTATTATGGGTCTGGCAGGCAACGAGCCGGCCACTGTCGATATTGATGCGATCCCCGGTTTTATCCGCGATGTGGAAAACCGTGGGCGCTTGCTGCTGGCACAGGGTCGCCATGAAGTCGACTTCCCGCAGAATGATGGCATGCGTTTTCACAGCGATAACCTGTCGCTGCACGAAAACGGCATGCGCATTACCGCCCTGAACGGCGATGACGCCGTATACAGCAAAACCTACTACTCCATCGGCGGCGGCTTTATTGTTGATGAAGAGCATTTTGGCAAAGAGACGCTCGATTCTGTTTCTGTGCCTTACCCGTTCAACTCTGCGACGCAGATGCTGGAGTACTGCAAACAGACCGGGCTTTCTCTCTCCGGGATGGTGATGCAGAACGAACTGGCGCTGCACTCGAAAAAAGAGATTGAAGAGTACTTCGCCAACGTCTGGACCACCATGCGCGCCTGTATCGATCGCGGCATGAACACCGAAGGCGTGTTGCCGGGTCCGCTGCGCGTGCCGCGTCGTGCTTCAGCCCTGCGCCGTTTGCTGGTCTCCAGCGATAAGCTCTCCAACGATCCGATGATCGTCGTGGACTGGGTGAACATGTTTGCGCTGGCGGTTAACGAAGAGAATGCGGCGGGCGGTCGCGTTGTGACGGCTCCGACCAATGGTGCCTGCGGTATCGTGCCGGCGGTGCTGGCTTACTATGACCACTTTATTGAGTCCGTCAGCCCGGATATCTATATTCGCTACTTCCTCGCTGCCGGGGCGATTGGTGCGCTCTATAAAATGAACGCCTCCATTTCCGGTGCGGAAGTGGGCTGCCAGGGCGAAGTGGGCGTTGCCTGCTCGATGGCGGCGGCAGGTCTGGCTGAACTGCTGGGTGCAAGTCCGGAGCAGGTTTGCGTTGCCGCAGAGATTGGTATGGAGCACAACCTCGGTCTGACCTGCGATCCGGTTGCCGGCCAGGTGCAGGTTCCCTGCATTGAGCGTAACGCCATTGCCTCGGTAAAAGCGATTAACGCCGCGCGGATGGCGATGCGCCGCACCAGCGCGCCGCGCGTCTCTCTCGACAAGGTTATCGAAACCATGTACGAGACCGGGAAAGATATGAACGCCAAGTACCGTGAAACCTCGCGCGGTGGTCTGGCGATCAAAGTGCAGTGCGACTAAACTCAACGCTCTCAGCGCCGTTCAACCGAACGGCGTTTTTTTTACCCGCTACGCCACAGATCAAGAATATTCCCCGCCGTTTGTGCATAAGCTGAGCAATTCCCCGCTACACTTCAACTGTGCTGGCATGGCAATCAGGCCAGGGATATTAAAGGCGATCGGCGCATGCAAACGGCTCAGCGGATCATTAAAAGCTATCGACAGCGGCGCGCGACGGTCTGCGTGCTGGCGGGCATTGTCGCGCTGATATTGACCCTCGCCTTTCGCTTTGTTTCCGAGCGCAACCTCAACCAGCAGCGCGTCGCCTCTTTTACCCATCATGCAGTAGTAAATTTTGATCGCCTGCTGCTACCGCTGGAATCGACCCGTAAGATGGTTTCGCCGCTGGTCGGCAAATCCTGTGACGGGGTGCATCTGCAACTGCGCAAAATCGCCGCCAGTCTGCAGACGGTGCGCTCCATTACGCTGGTCCACGATGGGATCCTCTACTGCTCGAGCATCTTTGGCGATCGTCATGTTCCAGTCCATCAGTTGCAACCGAGCTTGCCGGCAAAAACCACGCTGCTGGTCCTCTCCACGGACCAATCCCTGCTGAAAGATCGCCCGGTGCTGATCGTCTGGTTCCCCACCGCCGCTGACGGTCAGAGCGGCGTGATGGAAGTGGTCAATATTGAACTGCTGAGCCGCTTAATGCTCGAGCCGCAGCCGCCGCTCATCACCCGCGTTGCACTCTCCGTTGCCGGGCGGCATCTGGTACAGGGAAAAGGTCTGCTGGAAAGCTTACCGCTGGCCGAAAATGAGAAGCGCTATCAGCGTACCTCGCAATTCTTCCCTCTTTCAGTGAGCGTGAGCGGCCCGGGTGCAACGCGGCTGGCACTGCAACACCTGCCTTCACAGCTGCCGCTGGCGCTGATGATTGCGCTATTAACCAGCGTGATTACCTGGTTTACCACCGCCAGCCGTATGAGCTTCGCCCGCGAGATTAACCTTGGCTTAACTGGCCGCGAATTTGCGCTCTTCTGCCAGCCGGTACTGCATGCCCAGAGCCTGAAGTGCGTCGGCGTGGAGATCCTGCTGCGCTGGCACAACCCGCGCCAGGGCGCGATTTCGCCGGAGGTGTTTATTCCTATCGCCGAGGCGCAGCACCTGATCGCCCCGCTGACCCGCTATGTGCTGACTGAGGTGCAGGCGCACCGCCACCTTTTTCCGGACGACGCCCACTTTCATATCGGCATTAATGCCGCGCCCAGCCATCTGCGTGATGGCGAGTTACTGAAAGATCTGCACCGGTTGTGGTTTGTGCACCATCCGGTTCAGCAGTTGATCATTGAGTTGACCGAGCGTGATGCGCTACAGGATGTGGATCCGCGCATGATGCGTGAGCTGCATCATAACGGCGTGAAGATCGCGATTGATGATTTCGGCACCGGCAATAGCTCGCTGAGCTGGCTGGAGAAGCTGCAACCGGACATTCTGAAAATCGACAAATCCTATACCGCGGCGATCGGCACTGATGCGGTGAACTCCAGGGTGACCGATATTATTATCGCGCTCGCGCAGCGGCTGGATATTGAACTGGTGGCGGAAGGGGTGGAAACCCCGCAGCAGGCGCAATATTTGCGTCAGCAGGGGGTTCAGTCACTGCAGGGATATCTCTTTGCACAGCCGATGCCTATTGAGAATTTCCCGGCGTGGTTAGCCGGGAATGCGACGCCAGCCGCGCAGAACGACCGGCTGGCACCACTGATGACGATTGAGGATCACTCCTCTTCGTCGTGAGCTGGTTGCTCTTTAACAATACGCACCAGATCGACCCGGTAGTCGTTCGCTTCCATCACGGTGATATGCAGCGGCGCAATGGCAAAAGTTTCGCCCACCGGCGGGATCTGCCCGCGCGCGGCAATGACAAGGCCTGCAACGGTAGCGATATCTTCCTCTTCATTGACGAAGTTATCGAGATCCAGCGTGTGTTGCAGCGCGTGCAGGTCGGTGGTGCCCTTCACCAGCCAACCGTCGCCGTCGGCAATGATCTCCGGGGTTTCATCCGCATCAGGGAACTCACCGGCAATCGCCTCCAGCACGTCCAGCGGCGTCACCAGCCCCTGCACGACACCAAACTCATTGGTAACAATCACGAAGCTGCCGCGCGCGCGGCGTAATACAGCCAGCAGCTTGATCGGATCGAGGGTTTCCGGCACCACAATCGCCGGGGATTCAGATGCAATCGCGGCAACATCGACGCCCTCCTCCAGCGATACCAGCAGCTCTTTGGCGCGCACAATACCGATCACTTCATCCAGTTCACCACGGCAGACCGGGAAAAGGCTGTGCGGGGAGGAGAGCAGTTGCTGGCGGATCTCATCAACGCTCAGGTTGGCATCCACCCAGCTGATATCACCGCGCGGCGTCATAATGCTGCGCAGGGAACGGGAAGCCAGCGTCAACACGCCGTTGATCATATAGCGCTCCTCTTCCGCAAACGCGCCTTCCGGCACCGTTACCGAAGCATCGCTGTCCGTCTCGGTTTGCGTCGTATTCTGACGACGACCGCCCATCAGACGCACAATCGCATCTGCGGTGCGCGCACGCAGCGGCAGGCGCGACTGGTTGCGCAGAAAGTTACGGCGCGCAACCTGGTTAAAGAACTCAATGATGATTGAGAAGCCAATCGCGGCGTAGAGGTAGCCTTTCGGAATATGGAAGCCAAAGCCCTCTGCGACCAGGCTCAGACCAATCATCAGCAGGAAGCTCAGACAGAGCACCACGACCGTCGGATGCTGGTTCACAAACCTGGTCAACGGCTTCGAGGCCAGCAGCATTACCGCCATGGCGATCACTACCGCCGCCATCATCACCGGCAGGTGATTGACCATACCGACTGCGGTGATCACCGCATCGAGTGAGAAGACCGCATCGAGAATAACGATCTGCGTCACTACTACCCAAAAGCTGGCGTAGCCTTTGCCGTGCCCGCCATCGTGATCGCGGTTTTCCAGCCGTTCATGAAGCTCCGTGGTGGCCTTAAACAGTAAGAAAATACCGCCCAGCAGCATGATTAAATCACGGCCGGAGAAGGTAAGGTTCCACACAGAGAAGAGTGGCTGGGTGAGCGTGACCATCCATGAGATCAACGACAGCAGGCCAAGTCGCATCACCAGCGCCAGCGACAGACCGATCAAACGTGCTTTATCGCGCTGCTTCGGCGGCAGTTTATCTGCAAGAATGGCGATAAAGACCAGGTTATCGATACCCAGCACGATTTCCAGTACAACCAGCGTCAACAAACCGATCCAAATCTGCGGATCCATTAAGAATTCCATGACAGGCTCCTGTTCAGGAAAACAGTAGACGGCGCGCGAAAATGCGCAGGCGTGATGACATTGACTCTATTTGAAAGGGGGTGAAATTCACCGGAATGCGTGGCGCGGGACGGCCAAAAAGTGAACTGACGTCGGTGACGATCCATACGATGGGCTACTGCCCTTTACTCCTGGTAACTTAAACGGAGGTTAAACATAGCAAAGAGCCTGGGTAGCTGGCAAAGATTTACCAGACTTTGCAAAATGTATGGATATTTTGCGCTACAAAATTTCATTTTCATGAAACCTAAATTACGGATCTTCATCACATAAATTATTTTTTCACTCTCTAAAATAATTCGCGAAAGTTCCTAAACTTCTCTTTGAGTTTATCTCTGAATCGATTCGCTTTTTTGGTGCCGATTCACAATACATCCATCGCGTGGATGTTAACGACAAGAATAAGGAGGTAGCAAGTGACTATTGCTATTGTTATAGGCACACATGGTTGGGCGGCAGAACAACTGCTTAAAACCGCCGAGATGCTGCTCGGCGAGCAGGAGAATGTCGGATGGATCGATTTTGTTCCCGGCGAGAATGCGGAAACACTGATCGAAAAGTATCAGGCGCAGCTGGCAAAGCTGGATACTAATCAGGGCGTGCTGTTTCTCGTTGATACATGGGGTGGCAGCCCGTTTAACGCCGCCAGCCGCATTGTCGTCGATAAAGAGCATTATGAAGTGATCGCCGGCGTCAACATTCCGATGCTGGTCGAAACTCTGATGGCGCGTGATGACAACCCAACCTTCGATGAGCTGGTAGCGCTGGCCGTCGAGACCGGACGTGAAGGCGTGAAGGCGCTGAAAGCGCAGCCGGTGGAAAAACCCGCTCCCGCTGCGGTTCAGCCGACGGCAGCTCCGAAAGTCGCTACCCCCGCGAAACCGATGGGCCCGAACGATTACATGGTCATCGGCCTGGCGCGTATTGATGACCGCTTAATCCACGGCCAGGTCGCTACTCGCTGGACGAAAGAGACCAACGTCAACCGCATTATTGTTGTCAGCGATGAGGTGGCCGCAGATAACGTGCGCAAAACGCTGCTGACGCAGGTCGCACCGCCGGGCGTAACGGCTCACGTTGTCGACGTCGCAAAAATGATCCGCGTTTATAACAACCCGAAATATGCCGGTGAACGCGTAATGCTGCTCTTCACCAACCCTACCGATGTCGAGCGCATCGTCGAGGGCGGCGTGAAAATTACCTCGGTTAATATTGGCGGTATGGCCTATCGTCAGGGCAAAACCCAGGTAAACAATGCTGTTTCCGTCGATGAGAAAGATATTGAGGCGTTTCGCAAACTCAACGATCGCGGCATTGAGCTGGAAGTCCGTAAAGTTTCAAACGATCCGAAACTGAAAATGATGGATTTGATCAGCAAAGTGGCGAAGTAACCGCGACGACCTGATTGACTCAGTTTTCACACTTACGTCTGATTTAGCTATAGGAGAAGTACAATGGAGATTACCACTCTTCAGATTGTGCTGGTGTTCGTCGTCGCATGTATTGCCGGTATGGAGTCGATACTTGACGAGTTCCAGTTCCACCGTCCGTTGGTGGCATGTACGTTAGTCGGTATCGTTCTGGGTGATATGAAAACCGGTATCATCATCGGCGGTACGCTTGAGATGATCGCGCTTGGCTGGATGAATATCGGTGCGGCGGTCGCGCCGGATGCCGCGCTGGCGTCGATTATTTCCACCATTCTGGTTATCGGCGGCCATCAGAGTATTGGTGCCGGTATCGCGCTGGCGATCCCGCTGGCAGCGGCAGGCCAGGTGCTGACCATTATCGTGCGTACCATTACCGTTGGTTTCCAGCACGCGGCAGATAAAGCCGCAGATAACGGTAACCTTACCGCCCTCTCCTGGATCCACGTCTCCTCCCTGTTCCTGCAAGCGATGCGTATCGCCATCCCGGCGGTGATTGTGGCTATCTCTGTCGGTACCAGCGAAGTGCAGAACATGCTCAACGCCATTCCGGAAGTGGTGACCAGCGGTCTGAATATCGCCGGTGGCATGATCGTGGTGGTCGGTTATGCGATGGTCATCAATATGATGCGCGCAGGCTATCTGATGCCGTTCTTCTACCTCGGCTTCGTGACCGCGGCCTTTACCAACTTCAACCTTGTTTCGCTGGGTGTGATCGGTGCCGTTATGGCCATTCTCTACATTCAGCTTAGCCCGAAATATAACCGCACTGCAGGCGGCGCTGCACCAGCGGCTGGTGCCAACGATCTTGATAACGAACTGGATTAACAGGTGAACGACATGGTTGATATGACGAAAACTCCGACTGAGAAAAAGCTCACCCAGAGTGATATTCGCAGCGTGTTCCTGCGTTCTAACCTCTTCCAGGGCTCGTGGAACTTCGAACGTATGCAGGCACTCGGCTTCTGCTTCTCGATGGTACCGGCGATTAAACGCCTCTATCCGGAAAATAACGAAGCCCGCCGCCAGGCGATTAAACGTCACCTGGAGTTCTTTAACACCCATCCTTACGTTGCCGCGCCGGTGCTTGGCGTGACGCTGGCAATGGAAGAGCAGCGTGCGAACGGCGCAGAGATTGACGATGGTGCCATTAACGGTATCAAAGTGGGTCTGATGGGGCCGCTGGCAGGCGTTGGCGACCCGATTTTCTGGGGTACCGTACGTCCGGTGTTTGCAGCCCTCGGTGCCGGGATCGCTATGAGCGGCAGCCTGCTCGGCCCACTGCTCTTCTTCTTCCTCTTTAATATCGTGCGTCTTGCCACCCGTTATTACGGTGTTGCGTACGGTTATCGCAAAGGGATCGATATCGTTAAAGATATGGGCGGTGGTTTCCTGCAAAAACTGACCGAGGGGGCGTCAATTCTCGGCCTGTTTGTGATGGGGGCGCTGGTCAACAAGTGGACGCACGTCAATATTCCGCTGGTGGTATCGGAAATTACCGACCAGACCGGGAAAACCACGGTGACCACGGTGCAGACTATCCTCGACCAGCTGATGCCGGGTCTGGTGCCGCTGCTGCTGACCTTCGCCTGTATGTGGCTGCTGCGTAAAAAAGTGAACCCACTGTGGATCATTGTCGGCTTCTTTGTGATTGGGATTGTCGGCTACGCTATCGGCCTGCTGGGTCTTTAAACGAGGTTGTCATAACCGGGGGCGTGATTGCCCCCGGTTTTTTATTTAAGGAGATGAGATGACGATTACGGATAGCGTGCTGCTGCTGTTTGTCGCTGCCCTGCTGGCTTTTGCGCTGTATGACGAGGTGGTGATGCCCCGTCGCAAAGGCGAAACGTTGCTCACCGTTCCGCTGCTGCGCAGAAGCCGTACCGATGGTGCCATTTTTGTCGGCCTGCTGGTTATTCTGATTTATAACAACAGCGTCAACGGTGGTTCATCATTAACCATGTGGTTATTATTTGCGCTGGCGCTGCTGGGTATTTACCTTTTTTGGATCCGCGCCCCGAAAGCCATCTTTAAATCACAGGGTTTCTTCTTTGCTAATGCATGGATTGAATATAACCGTATTAAAGAGATGAATTTATCGGAGGATGGCGTACTGGTAATGCAATTAGAGCAGCAACGATTACTCATCCGTGTACGAAATATAGACGACCTCGAAAAAATCTACAGAGTAATGGTTAAAACTCAATAAGTTAAACAATACCCTTCTCGATTTACCCTGCACAAAAAAGAGGCTTTAATATAGCCTCTGCTATATTTCCTGTAAGAAATTACCTATGTTTATTAACGTTATTTTCACGTCGTAAGCTAAATGACAATCGTTATCGGCGGGCTCCGCCATGAATATTCTTCTGCTGTTGTTTTATATTCTAAAAATATGGTAAGGTGCGTCCGTCGTTGGGGAGTAGCCGATTTCCGCCGTGCGGAAATGTACGTGTCAACATACTCGTTGCAAAACGTGGCACGTACGGACTGAACATTTTCAGTCAGGCGAGACCATTGACACACCAACTGCTGTTTACTGGGGGCAGTGGTGTGTTATATGGAACTCCCGGTCAGGACGCACAGATGAATTTATCCGCCACCCTGCTTCTCGCCTTTGGTATGTCGATGGACGCGTTCGCCGCTTCTATCGGTAAAGGTGCGACGCTCCGCAATCCTAAATTTTCCGACGCCCTGCGCACTGGTCTTATCTTTGGCGCGATTGAAACCTTAACCCCTTTGCTGGGCTGGGGTCTCGGCATGCTCGCCTCACAATTTGTCCTCGAGTGGAATCACTGGATAGCGTTCGTGCTGCTGGCGTTTCTTGGCAGCAGAATGGTGCTGGAAGGCGTACGCGGTAATGATGATTGCGACGCGGAAATGCCGCACCGCCACGGTTTCTGGTTGCTGGTCACCACCGCAATTGCCACCAGCCTGGATGCAATGGCCGTTGGCGTCGGGCTCGCATTCCTGCAGGTCAATATTCTCACTACCGCGCTGGCAATTGGCTGCGCTACGCTTATCATGTCGACCCTTGGCATGATGGTAGGCCGTTTTATCGGCCCGCTACTCGGCAAACGCGCCGAGATCCTCGGCGGCGTCGTGCTTATTAGTATCGGCGTGCAGATCCTCTACAGCCACTTTGCCGGCTAGCTTTCCCGGCGTAAGCAGTGAATGGTGAAATCCGTCTGGCAGCGAAATGTTTTAGTCGCTGCCAGCTGTTGCCACACTTCCGGCTTTGCCCGCCAGGCAAACGGCGTCATTTGCAGGAGCGCAACCGCCTCTTCGCCGGTCAGCTCCATCTCATAAGCGAGTGACTGTTCGGAAATAAGCGTAAACCCTTCGATCTCACCGCTGTTTGGCGCGTGCAGCTGCACCTCATCATAAATAAGCCCCTTTAGCTCCATTAAATGGCGCGGCCCGGGTGCGGCGGTGATCACCACGCCCTGCGGTTTCATCACACGGGCCAGTTCCTGCGCTTTACAGGGTGCATAAATGCGCACCAGCCCATCAATGCTGTTATCGTCAAAGGGCAAGCGGTGGCTGGAGGCGACACAAAACATCACCTGCGGATAGCGTTTTGCTGCTGCGCGAATCGCCGCTTTCGAGACATCGAGACCTACAGTTTGCGCGCCGCACGCGCGGCCTACCCCGGCAAATGCCTGCGTGTAGTACCCTTCCCCACAGCCGATATCAAGCAGCGCTGTCGCCTCTGCTGGCAACGTCTCTTCAAACAGGCTGCATATTTTATCGCGCAGCGGCTGATAGTGTCCGGCGTCAAGAAATGCACGGCGCGCCTGCATCATTTCAGCGTTATCACCGGGATCGCGCGAGCGTTTATGCTGGACGGGTAATAGATTGACGTAACCCTCTTTGGCGATATCGAACTGATGCCGCTGCGGACAGATAAATGCACGCTCGTGGCGGCTTAACGGTGCGTGGCAAAGGGGGCAACTGAATGGCATAAACACTCCGGGGAGACAGACTTTTTCAAAGGGCGAAGTGTACCGTCAAATGTTGCGGCAGGGAAAATAAAAAGCCCCGCACAGTGGCGAGGCTTGATAACTGACATTGATACGCGAAACGCGTCTCAAGCTCAGAGGTGTCGAAATCAGATAGCAGTTACGTTAACTGCAGCCGGGCCTTTCTGACCGTCCTGAATTTCAAACTCAACGTTCTGGCCTTCAGCCAGAGTTTTGAAGCCGTTACCCTGGATAGCAGAGAAATGTACGAATACATCTTTGCTGCCGTCAGCCGGAGTAATGAAACCAAAACCTTTAGACTCGTTGAACCACTTAACTTGACCTTTAATCTTTGCCATTTGCAAAATTCCTTAATGTATATACTTCGCCCGCAGGCATTGACTGAGAAAACTGAGACATTACTGCTTGAGGCACTAATATAAGGTTCGGCAGAGAAGCTGTATTCAACGAAACGTTTTACTCAGGACTTCTTTACTGAAAATGCCACACATAAACAGAATTGTACCTCGATTGACCCACAACGTGTTATCACATAATACGTAAACTATGGCAAGCCATTTTTAGATATGTCTCGATCCACCGCACAAATTCTACGGGTATCGAAACAACCACTGTTCATTTATTCACTTCAATGACCGTTATAGCAGCCGCTGCACCAGCAGGTTTACCCGATAAACGTAGACCATTTCTTTCTATTCATCAAGCAGTTCCATGCACTTACCGGGTGGCCGGAACCCTCATGCATTTCGCTTATATGCTAAGAACTTTCTGCGAATAGTTATGCTGTTTATTCGATTAGGAAGATTCTTAAATCATTAATGAGCCGGGACGAAACTATTGCTCAGGTTAACTATGAATAATTACTGAGCGAATAAGCGCAGGCGTGCACCAAAATAATGAAATCATGATGACACTGCATCATTTAAAGGCAATAAAACGTTTCGCGTAAAACAAAAGCGCACAATTTTAATACGGCTTACTTTTTATGGCGCTCGGCTTAAATTACGGCAGGGATAAATATTGACCAATTTTCAGGATCCTGAAGTTATCATTTTCTTCACCCGCTTCGCTTAAAGCGCGGCGTAACTCCTGCACCGGCTCGTCCAGTGATTCATCGGCAAGTTCAAATACGCCCCAGTGGATGGGAAAAGCCAGCGGTGAACCTAATTGCTGCCACAGCGACACCGCACTTTGGGGATCCATATGGTTTATCGACATGAACCAGCGCGGTGCATAAGCACCAACGGGTAGCGCGATCGCATCAATTTCTCCAAGACGTTGCGGGATCTGCAGAAGCGTGGTGCTGTAGCCGGTGTCACCTGCAAACCAGAAACGCGATGCGCGTGATTCAACAACCCAGCCGCACCATAACGAGCGGTTACGATCCCACGGGGTGCGCATACTCCAGTGCTGAGCGGGAACAGCGGTTAAATGCAAGTCATCAAGCGAGGCTTGCTGCCACCAGTCCAGTTCAGTGACAAAACGCGCGCCGAAACGACGAAGCGTGTCACCCAACCCGAGAGGAACAAAAAGCTTTACCTCAGTAAACCGGCGAAGCAGTGCGCGGATTGTCCAGCGGTCCAGATGATCGTAATGGTTGTGAGAGATAAGTATGGCATCCAGGGCGGGAAGATCGTCAATGGACAATGCCGGCGGCGTACGCCGCTGAGGCCCGGCGAAACGCAGCGGGGAGGCGCGCCGGGAAAAAACAGGATCGGTGAGCAGATATTTTCCCTGCATGCGTAAAAGCACAGAGGCATGACCAAGCCACCAGAGGCCATCGTCACCTGCTGCAATCTCGGCTTTTTGCCACCAGTCTTCAGTAAAAGCGTCATATCCTGCGAGTGGTGGACGGGGAAGCCCGGCAGCTTTGCGTTCCTGACGCCAGCGTTTTACATCGCCGGGTTGATGCGCCACGGCCGTCGGGTTACAAAAACCGTCGGGCGTATGGTGGGAGAGCGCGGGGTCATACCAGGGGTTTTTCCAGGCCATCTCTCCCCTCCTTTCAGGTTATCGTTCAGCCACCAGCCGGATAAACTCCTCGTCTTCACCCTTAGTCTTACTTTTTTCGACATCGGGGAGAGCAGCTTTTTCCGGCTCATTCGCTTCACAAAGACGGCGCAGCAGCGCATTTTGCCGTTTTTGCTGATCGAGCAGCGCTTCCAGCAGTTCAATCTGCTCGTTCGTACGTGAACTGGCACGATTGATAAAGAACCACAGCACCAGACCAATAACCAGAACCACCACAGAAACCAGCATAGACGCAAAATTTAACGTGCCAGAATTTAAGATTTCGTTCATTTCACACCCTCAAAGTAGACGCGGCATTTTACCACTGGCACTCAGGAAGGAAATCTTTCACTGCAGAAATGCGCTTACCAGGGGATGAATTTATTGATGACACAGATGCCGCTGAAAAATTGTACATCCTGATCGCACATCACATTGATCATTTGAGTCCATAGCAGCAGGCAGACCACCACCACGGCAATCAGCAACAGCCATCTAAATTTTCTCACTCCACTCTCCGAAACATTTCAAGGTGTAACCACACTAACACGGCTTCCTTAAACAGCGGGTAACTGTACCCCCTTTCGGTATTTTTAGGAATGTGTGACTTGTTTCAGCCAATAAAAGACGTAGCCTTAATGCCAGACTTAATCGATGTGCAAGGAGCAAACATGCGTACACTTATTCGAGGCGTTGTCGTTATCGCGCTGTTGTGGATCGGGCTCTTGCTGAGCGGTTATGGCGTGCTAATTAACAGTAAAGA
Organism: Kosakonia sp. CCTCC M2018092; assembly: GCF_003864115.1. Taxonomy (NCBI): domain Bacteria; kingdom Pseudomonadati; phylum Pseudomonadota; class Gammaproteobacteria; order Enterobacterales; family Enterobacteriaceae; genus Kosakonia; species Kosakonia sp. CCTCC M2018092. Next base: position 2,005,830 of record NZ_CP034225.1, on the reverse strand, counting down.
GAATGCAGCAGGCCTTGGTTTACAGTGTAAATATGCGACCGCGCGCGGCACCAGCACGGCGCAATATGTTCATTCAAATAACGGATTTTTTGGCCTTGCCAACTGCCCGCTGATGCGTAAAAGCGAAAACGTGATTGATAACGGCTGATTTTTGCCATGAAAAAGCCGCCCTTTGGGGCGGCTTTTTTGACAATTATCAGAACGGATAGTCGTTATAACCCATCTGTTCAGAAATTTTTCGCGCTGCCTGATGCAGCATTTCAACGTATTCGTGCAGACGCTCTTCGGAGAAACGCAGGGTCGGGAAAGAGATGCTCAGACCGGCGATAACCACGCCAAAACGGTCAAACACCGGTACGCCGATGCAGCGTAACCCCTCTTCCTGCTCCTCATTATCTTCGCCGTAGCCCTGCTCGCGAACGATATCCAGCATCGGCAGCAGATCTTCGGTGCTGGTAATGGTGCGTTCGGTGCTGCGCTTATATTCAACACCTTCCAGAATCTGTTTCACTTCATCGCGATCCCGCCATGCCAGAAGCACTTTACCAATCGCGGTGCTATAGAGCGGATTGCGGCGTCCGATACGCGAATACATGCGCAGGTTATACATCGAATCGATTTTGTGAATATAAACGATGCTGTCTTCATCGAGAGCACCCAGATGGATGGTCTCTTTCGTCAGGCGAGAGAGTTCACGCATCTGGATATCCGCGCTGCGGATTAAATCAACGTTTTGCAGCGCACGCGCGCCAAGTTCAAATAACTTCAGCGTCAGGGAATATTTCTCTGACTCCCCTTCCTGTGCCACATAGCCTAACGATTTCATGGTCTGCAAAAAGCGATAAACGGTGCTTTTTGACATCATGACGCGCTGTGAAAGTTCGGTAATGCCGATTTCACGCTCTTCGCCCAAAGCCTGCAGAATGCCAAAGACCTTCAGTACAGAAGAGACAGAATCTGGCTGCTTGTCCAAATCCGCGATTGCCATTAATTACCTCATCGCCTGTGTTTTATAAAAATCAGAATAGGTTTTTATTATAAATTCGTCGACCATCCGCCGCAATGCGCGAATGCCTGGTTCGTTACAAATCTGCGACATTACGCCTGATACCACGTTGGCAGAAAGTATTACGCGATAATCTGCTGGATTCACTGCGTACAACTCCTGGTATTCCTGCCGGTCAGCGCTGTTTATAACAATAAAAAAAGCGCGTCAGTGGACGCGCTTTATCATTGGTGGCGGTAATTACTTCAGGTATGCCCCGGAACGTAACGCTTCAATACGTTTATCCAGCGGCGGGTGCGTCATAAAGAGTTCGCTCAGCGATTTTGACTTACCGTTGATGCAAAACGCCATCATGCTGCTCGCTTCCTGCGGCTCATAGCTGGTTTTCAGCCTTTGCAGTGCAGCGATCATCTTCTCGCGCCCTACCAGACGGGCTGAACCCGCATCGGCATGGAATTCACGGTAGCGGGAGAACCACATGGTGATAACGCTCGCCAGAATACCAAATACCAATTCCAGCACCGTCGCGACGGCAAAGTAAACCAGCGGGTTACCGTTGCTCTCTTCGCCCTCATCGCGGTCTCCGCCCATGAAGCCAGCGGCAATCTGGGCAATAATGCGCGAGATAAAGATAACGAAGGTGTTCACAATGCCCTGAATCAGCGTCATGGTGACCATGTCACCGTTGGCAATATGGCTGATCTCATGGGCGATGACCGCTTCGGCCTCATCACGGCTCATGTTTTGCAGCAGGCCGGTGCTGACGGCGACCAGGGAAGCATCACGGCGGGCACCGGTGGCGAAGGCGTTAATATCCGGCGCGTGATAAATCGCCACCTGCGGCATCGCAATGCCTGCCTGGCGAGACTGCTGTGCAACGGTCTCCATCAGCCAGCGCTGCATATCGTTGGCTGGCTGCTCAATGACTTCACCACCTACGGATTTCAGCGCCATCCATTTCGACATCAACAGCGAAATGAACGAGCCGCCAAAACCGAACAGCAGCGCCATAATCATTAACCCCTGAACGCTGCTCGACTGAATGCCCGTCAGGCTAAGCACAAGGCCGAACACCAACATGACAGCCAGGTTAGTCAACAGGAAGAGCGCGATTCGCATCATAATTTTCTTTTAACCTCGATTTAACAAAACGCACTATGCGGTTATCCACATCGTATGGGCGTGCGGGCTATTTTCAAGCAACAATGCTGCGTAAGTCACGAGAAAAACACAACTTTACACTTTGTAGCAGGATGCTTACGAGGATGGGAGGTTGTTAAAAAAACAGGCACAATTTCTTGTGCCTGTTGGGAGGAGTTACTTAGCAGACGCGGTTGATTCCGCGGGCTGATCTTTTTCAAGATGCGCGAGATCGAGCGCGATATGCACCGTCTCATCAAGATAGGGATCCGGCTCCTGATAATCCTTGGGCAGATCGTCCAGCTTCTTCAGCGGCGGCTTACCTTCGCGCTTGAAGCGATCGTTGAGACGCGAAAGACGAATAGCATCATCCTCAGCATTCTCTTTTTCACGCTGCGCCAGGTTCAGCGAGACCATATCGCGTTTCGCTTTCAGGGCTTCAAAACGCGCAATGTCCTTATTGATGTACTGGAACTCAGGATCTTTGGCGATACGCTCATCGTGCTTTTTCAGCAGCTCAGGACCGAAAGGTTTCAAATCGCCGGCGCGCACAAAAGTGGCAGCATTAATGCTGTCCCACGGCAGTGCGTTATCCTCGAATTTCTCCCCGGTTTCCGTCACCTGCGTGCCGGTCGGCATGATGATATCCGGCGTTACGCCTTTACGCTGCGTACTGCCGCCGTTCACACGATAGAATTTCTGGATGGTGTACTGCACCGAACCCAGCGCTGGCCATTCCGGGCGCAACATCTGATCGTAGATACGGTTAAGGGAGCGGTACTGCTGCACGGTGCCTTTACCGAAAGTCGGTTCGCCGACAATCAGCGCGCGGCCATAATCCTGCATGGCTGCCGCAAAAATCTCTGATGCCGAGGCGCTGAAGCGGTCAACCAGCACCACCAGCGGCCCTTTGTAGTAGACCACGCCGTCGGTATCGCTATCTTCACGCACTTTGCCGTTATTATCGCGTACCTGCACTACCGGGCCGGACGGGATAAACAGGCCGGAGAGCGAAACGGCTTCCGTCAGCGCCCCGCCACCGTTAGCACGCAGATCGATAATCACGCTCTTGACGTTCTGTTTTTCCAGCTTTTGCAGCTGCACTTTCACGTCATCGGTCAGGCCAACGTAGAAGCCAGGAATATCCAGCACGCCGACTTTTTCTTTGCCGACAGTTTTAACGGACATTTTCACTGCGCGATCTTCAAGACGGATGCGCTCGCGCGTCAGCGTCACAATGCGCGTTTTCGTCCCCTTGCCCGCAGGCAGGATCTCAAGACGCACTTTGCTGCCTTTCGGCCCTTTAATCAGCGCAACGACGTCGTCAAGACGCCAGCCGATCACATCGACCATATTCTGCCCGGTCTGACCGACACCAACGATGCGATCGCCGACGCTAATGGCTTTGCTCTTCGCCGCCGGACCACCGGCAACCATTGAGTTGATGACCGTATAGTCATCATCGCCCTGCAGCACCGCACCAATCCCCTCAAGCGAGAGGCTCATTTCAGTGTTGAACTGCTCGGTATTGCGCGGCGACAGGTAGTTGGTGTGCGGATCGATTTCACGCGCAAAGGCGGTCATCGCCAGCGAGAATACATCTTCGCTGTTGGTTTGCGCCAGACGGCGAATGGCAAACTTATAGCGACGAGAGAGGGTCTCGCGGATCTCTTTCTCATCTTTACCGGTGAGCTTAAGGCTCAGTTCGTCATATTTAACCTTGCTGTCCCACAGCGCATTCAGCTCGGCCTCATCTTTAGGCCATGGTGCTTTGCTGCGATCGAGGTTAAACGAGTCGTTACCGGTGAAATCCATCGGCCGCTCCAGCACTTTAAGCGCATACTGGTAGCGCTCAAAACGGCGCTGCTGCGCTTTATTGTAGAGGTCGTAAAAGACGTCCAGCTTGCCGCTGCGCAGCTCGTCACCAATCTCATTTTTCTTCTGCGAGAACTGCTCAACGTCGCTGGCCAGCAGGACGTTGTGGCTGTAATCAAGCAGATTAAGATAGCGGGTGAAAATCTTCGCAGAGAAGGCGTTGTCCAGATCGAACTGGCGGTAGTGGGAGCGAGTGAAACGCGAAGTGACGCGCTCGCTCACCGTGGCGTGCTGCGTCTCTTCTTTTAACACCGGGATTTGATCGGCCCGGGTAATATCTTCCACAGCCAGGGCGTGGCCTGTTACGAATAACAGGCCTGCCAACGCTGTGCGCTTAAACAAAGTGTTCATGCCAGGCCAGGCCTCCGTTTCAGAACAAGAGATGTTCTGCGCGTACAATCATCGACATACCCGAGCTAAGCTGTACGCGAACGCCGTCTTTGGTGATTTCAAGCACGGTTGCGCTCATCGCGTTATTACCCGCTTTCACTTTCAGGTCCTGACCCACGCTCAGCACGGAGATGTCAGAAACTGGCGTATGGCGCTCTTCCTGCTGAGGTGCACGTTCGCGCTGCGGTTTAGCCGCCGGCTTATCGGCGCGAGGCTTGCGTTGTTCTGCGCCCTCTTTACGGCGCGGAGCCGGACGAGGTTTGCGCTCACGACGCGGTGCGTCTTCCTGACCAGCAGCAGCGGCAGCTTCACGTTTTTTGGCTTGCTGTTCAGCGCGTTGCGCCTGAACACGGGCTTTCGCTTCTTCAAGCTGCTTGCGGGCATGCTCAACGTGTTGCTCATCCAGCACGCCACAGGCATTGCCGTCGAGATCGACACGCGTCGCGCCAGCTTTGATACCGTACAGGTAACGCCAGCTCGAAGTATAAAGACGTAAAGCGGAACGAAGCTGGGTTTTACTGAGATTCATCTCACCCTCAACACGCGCCACTAAATCCTGAAAGATACCGATTTTCAGGGGGCGTGCCTCGCCTTCAGCACTGAAACAGTGAGGGAAACGTTCGGCCAAAAAAGCGATCACTTCTTTACTGCTATTCAACTTAGGTTGATTTTCCATGAAATTTCCTGATTACAACGGACGTTGCCAACAAGCGCAGGCATGAACAGGCGTCATTATAATGACGCTAACAGTAAATGCTACGTTATCCGTTGATTATCCTGCGACAGTCGCAAAGAATTTTTGATAATCGGTTGCCGCAAGGCACTGTTCCAGATGAGAAACCAGCTCGCGCAGGCCCTTTTCATCCTCTTCGCTAAAGCGCGAAAATTCGACGCTGTCGATGTCCAGCACGCCAATGATCTGACCACTTACTGTGATCGGCAGCACAATTTCAGAGTTGCTGGCCGCATCGCAGGCGATATGCCCGTCAAATTGATGAACGTCTTCAACCCGCTGCACACGGTTTTGCGCCACCGCGCTACCACAGACACCGCGCCCGACAGGGATGCGAACACAGGCGATTTTGCCCTGGAACGGCCCTAACACCAGCGTGTCGCCTTCCAGTAAATAGAAACCGGCCCAGTTGACCCCATCCAGACGTTCAAACAGCAGCGCGCTGGTATTAGACAACGTCGCTAAAAAACTGGTTTCACCTGCCATTAATGCCTGAAAATCGCGGTTTAAGTCCGCGTAAAACTCTGCTTTGTTCATTATCCAACCACTTTGGTGTCTTACTGAGTAAACGGCTAAGCCTAATAAAATAAGCATTAAATGCGTTGATGCTCAAGATGTTCTCATCATGAGTTAATATAGATGCATCTAACCCTTTTCTGATCCGACCGATGGCACTAAAGATACAACACATTTCGCTTAACAAAAAAATTGCGATCCATCATGTCGGCGAAGCTTTGCCACGGGCACATTATCAGCGCTGCCCGCAATGCGATACGCTTTTTGCGTTACCGGTTATGAAATCGCACCAAAGTGCATTTTGTCCCTGCTGCGATGCCAAGATCCGCGATGGACGCGACTGGTCATTAACCCGTCTCGCTGCTATGGCGGTGACGATGCTGATGCTGATGCCTTTTGCCTGGGGCGAACCGCTGCTCCACTTTTACCTGCTGGGCGTGCGTATTGACGCCAACCTGTTGCAGGGGATCTGGCAAATGACCGCCCAGGGCGATGCGCTTACCGGGGCGATGGTGCTCTTCTGTACCGTTGGCGCGCCGCTGGTGCTGGTCAGTGCAATCGCCTATTTATGGTTCGGCAACCGACTTGGGATGAATCTGCGCCCGGTGTTGCTGATGCTTGAGCGCCTGAAAGAGTGGGTGATGCTGGATATCTATCTGGTTGGTATCGGCGTCGCCTCGATCAAAGTGCAGGATTACGCTTACCTGCAGCCCGGCGTCGGGCTTGTCGCTTTTGTGGCGTTAACCATTCTTAGCGTGATGACGCTTATCCATCTGAACGTCGAGCAACTGTGGGAGCGTTTTTACCCGCAGCGCCCGGCTAAGCGCCCCGACCCGCAGCTGCGCGCCTGCCTCGGCTGCCACTTCACCGGCTTGCCTGATGCCCGCGGCAGATGCCCACGCTGCCATATTCCGCTGCGATATCGCCGCCGACACAGCCTGCAGAAGTGCTGGGCGGCGCTGATTGCTTCGATGATTTTTCTGCTGCCCGCTAACCTGCTGCCGATTTCGGTGGTCTACATCAACGGTTCGCGGCAGGCCGATACCATTATGTCGGGCATTATTTCCCTCGGTAACAGCAATATCGCCGTGGCGGGGATCGTTTTTATCGCCAGTATTCTGGTGCCGTTTACCAAAGTGATCGTACTGTTCACTTTGCTGGTCAGTATTCATTTCAAATTTGAACAGGGGCTACGCACTCGCATCCTTCTTCTGCGCTTTGTGACCTGGATTGGGCGCTGGTCGATGCTCGATCTGTTTGTCATCTCATTGACAATGTCACTGATCAATCGCGACCAGCTCCTCGCCTTTACTATGGGACCCGCTGCGTTTTATTTCGGCGCGGCGGTTATTTTGACTATTCTTGCTGTGGAATGGCTGGACAGCCGCTTACTTTGGGATGCACATGAGTCAGGAAAACCACGCTTCGCCGACTGAAGCGCGCATTAAAACAAAACGACGCATTTCACCGTTCTGGTTGCTGCCAGTGATCGCTTTGCTGATCGCCGGCTGGCTGGTCTGGAGTAGCTATGAAGATCGCGCCAACACAATCACCATCGACTTTATGTCCGCTGACGGCATCGTCGCCGGACGTACGCCCATTCGCTATCAGGGGGTGGAAGTCGGCACGGTGCAGGATATTAGCCTGAGCGACGATCTGAAGAAGATTCAGGTCCGCGCCAGCATCAAAGCCGATATGAAAGATGCGCTACGCAACGAGACGCAGTTCTGGCTGGTGACGCCGAAAGCATCGCTGGCGGGCGTTTCGGGGCTGGATGCGCTGGTCGGCGGTAACTACATCGGTATGATGCCAGGCAAAGGTGAACCGCAGGATCACTTCACCGCCCTCGACACGCAGCCGAAATACCGCCTCAATAATGGCGACTTGATGATTCATCTGCACGCGCCGGATCTCGGTTCGCTCAACAGCGGCTCGCTGGTCTATTTCCGCAAGATCCCGGTTGGTCGCGTATATGACTACGCCATCAACAAAAATAAACAGGGCGTCACGGTGGATGTGCTGATTGAGCGCCGCTTTACCAATCTGGTGAAAAAAGGCAGCCGCTTCTGGAACATCTCCGGTATGAAAGCAGACGTCGGTCTTAGCGGCGCGAAAGTGGAGCTGGAGAGCCTGGCGGCACTGGTTAATGGCGCTATCGCCTTCGACTCGCCGGATAACTCGGCACCCGCAGCAGCCGATGATGAATTTGGGCTATACAAAGATCTGGCTCACAGCCAGCGCGGCGTGCTCATCAAGCTCGATCTGCCGAGCGGCCAGGGGCTGAAAGCCGGCTCAACGCCGCTGATGTATCAGGGGCTGGAAGTGGGTGAACTGACGGACATCACCCTTAATCCGGGTGGCAAAGTAACCGGTGAGCTGACCGTCGATCCGGGCGTGGTCAATCTGCTGCGTGATAATACGCGCATTGAGATGCGCAACCCGAAAGTCTCCCTGAGCAATACCAATCTCAGCTCCCTGCTGACCGGCAGCACGCTGGAGCTGATTCCCGGCGAAGGCCAGCCGCGCGATCAGTTCGTTGTGCTGCCCGCGGATAAAAACCTGCTGCAGGAGCCGGGCGTCATCACCCTGACGCTCACCGCGCCGGAGAGTTATGGCATTGATGCCGGGCAGCCGCTGGTGCTGCACGGTGTGCAGGTCGGCCAGGTGCTGGAGCGTAAGCTGACCAGCAAAGGCGTCTCGTTTGCCGTGGCCATCGATCCGCAATATCGCGATCTGGTGCATGGTGACAGCAAGTTTGTGGTCAACAGCCGTGTGGATGTGAAACTGGGGCTGGATGGCGTTGAGTTCCTTGCAGCCAGCGCCAGTGAGTGGATCAGCGGCGGCATCCGCATTCTTCCGGGTGATAAAGGGGAGATGAAACCCACCTACCCGCTCTTCGCCAACCTTGATAAAGCGCTGGAGAACAGCCTTAGCGATCTGCCCACCACCACCCTGACGCTGACGGCGGATACGCTGCCGGATGTGCAGGCGGGTTCGGTCGTGCTCTATCGTAAATTTGAAGTGGGTGAAGTGATCACCGTGCGCCCACGCGCCAATGCCTTTGATATCGATCTGCATATCAAACCGGAGTATCGCAACCTGCTTACCGCCGACAGCGTCTTCTGGGCAGAGGGCGGCGCGAAGGTGCAGCTTAATGGTAGCGGATTAACCGTGCAGGCTTCACCGCTTTCGCGCGCGATTAAGGGCGCCATCAGCTTCGACAACCTTAGCGGTGCGGGTGCCCGCTTGCGTAAAGGCGATAAGCGTATTCTTTACGCCTCGGAAACCGAAGCGCGCGCCGTCGGCGGCCAGATCACCCTGCATGCTTTTGACGCCGGCAAGCTGGCAGAAGGGATGCCAATTCGCTACCTCGGCATTGATATCGGCCAGGTGCAGGAGCTTCGCCTGCTGACGGATAAAAACGAAGTGCAGGCCAGCGCCGTGCTCTACCCGGAATATGTGCGCAACTTCGCCCGCGCCGGATCGCGCTTCTCGGTGATCACGCCGCAGATCTCCGCCGGTGGTGTTGAGCATCTCGACACTATCCTGCAACCCTATATCAACGTTGAGCCTGGGCATGGCGATGCGCGCCGCGATTTCGAACTCGCCGAAGCGACAATTACTGATTCCCGTTACCTTGATGGGTTGAACATTGTGGTTGAAGCGCCGGAAGTGGGTTCAATGAATATCGGCACACCGGTGCTGTTCCGCGGTATTGAAGTGGGAACGGTGACCGGCCTTGCGCTGGGTACCCTCTCCGACCGCGTGATGATCGCCATGCGCGTCAGTAAGCGTTACCAGCATCTGGTGCGCAATAACTCGGTCTTCTGGTTAGCCTCCGGTTATACGCTGGACTTTGGCCTGACCGGCGGGGTGGTGAAAACCGGCACCTTTAATCAGTTTATTCGCGGCGGGATCGCCTTCGCGACGCCACCGGAAACGCCGCTGGCACCGAAAGCGCAGCCGGGCAAACACTTCTTGCTGCTGGAGAGCGAACCAAAAGAGTGGCGGCAGTGGGGTACCGCGCTACCACGTTAACCTGAGTGCTCCGGCGTGCCCGCGCCGGAGCCTTTATGCTACACTGCGCGCCTCTTTTTTTCCTTCTGGGGCGCCCCGTGGCTCAAAACGCTGTTTACCTTCCTGAAGAATTTCTCGCCCAGATGCGCCTGGCGATGCCTGAGCATCTCGATTTTGATGAGTTTATTGCCGCCTGCCAGCGCCCGCTGCGCCGCAGTATTCGCGTCAATACGCTGAAAATTTCCGTCGATGACTTCCTTTCGCTGGTCGCGCCCTATGGCTGGCAGTTAACCCCGGTGCCGTGGTGCGCGGAGGGCTTCTGGATCGAGCGCGACGAGGAGGAGAGCCTGCCTTTAGGCAGCACGGCGGAGCATCTGAGCGGCCTGTTTTACATCCAGGAAGCGAGCTCAATGCTGCCCGTTGCCGCGCTATTTGCCGGGGAAGCGATGCCGCTACGCGTGATGGACGTCGCCGCTGCGCCGGGTTCGAAAACCACGCAGATTGCCGCCCGGATGGGGAATCAGGGTGCCATCCTTGCGAATGAGTTCTCTGCCAGCCGGGTAAAAGTGCTGCATGCGAATATCAGCCGCTGTGGCATCCAGAATGTGGCGTTGACCCATTTCGACGGCCGCGTGTTTGGTGCTGCGTTACCCGAAATGTTTGACGCCATTCTGCTGGATGCGCCCTGCTCCGGCGAAGGGGTAGTGCGCAAAGATGCCGATGCGCTGAAAAACTGGTCCCACGCCAGCAACCTGGAGATTGCCGCCACCCAGCGCGAGCTTATCGACAGCGCCTTTCATGCCCTGCGTCCCGGCGGCGTGCTGGTCTACTCCACCTGCACGCTTAACCGCGACGAAAACGAAGCCGTCTGCCACTGGTTAGCGCAGCAGTATCCTGATGCCGTTGAGTTCGAACCGCTCGGCAAGCTGTTCGACGGCGCAGAGCAGGCGCTGACGGCAGAGGGGTTTCTGCATGTCTTTCCACAAATTTTTGACTGCGAAGGTTTCTTCGTCGCCCGGTTGCGTAAAACCGCAGCGGTAGAGCGCTTACCGGCCCCGACCTACAAAGTCGGTCAATTTCCGTTTGCGCCACTGAAAGCGCGCGAATGTGCTGCCGTTACCGCCGCAGCGGCTGAGGTCGGCTTACGCTGGGGCGACTCTCTGCGTCTGTGGCAGCGTGATAAAGAGATCTGGTTATTCCCTGCTGCCATTGAAGATCTGATCGGAAAAGTCCGCTTTTCCCGCCTCGGCATGCGCCTCGCGGAGACCCATAACAAGGGCTACCGCTGGCAGCATGAGGCGGTGATCGCCCTGGCAGGTGATAATAATCCGCTGGCCTTTGAGCTGACGTCAGAGGAAGCGGAAGAGTGGTATCGGGGCCGCGATATCTACCCGCAGGCCTTGCCAGCCGGGGATGAAGCGATTGTGACCTTCCAGGGGCAGGCGCTGGGGCTTGCGAAAAAAGTGGGTTCACGGCTGAAAAATAGCTACCCGCGCGAGCTGGTTCGCGACGGTCAGCTTTTCGCTGGCAAGGCGTGACGGAGCGCATAAAAAACGCATTTTTTGACTGGCGACTTTCCGGCTGTTGTACCAGGCTGAAATGTGGGCGGCTTTACTGGTCGTACCACATTTTAACGATCGACGGAGAGCATTATGACGAAAACCAGCGTGCGCATTGGCGCATTCGAAATCGATGATGCCGAGTTGCAGGGAGAGAGTCAGGGTGAGCGCAAACTGCATATTCCATGCAGTTCAGACCCCGATTTATGTATGCAGCTTGATGCCTGGGACGCGGAAACCAGCATTCCTGCGATCCTTAACGGCGAGCATTCTGTCCTTTATCGCGAACACTATGACGAGCAGTCTGATACCTGGATCATGCGCCTTGCCTGATCCTATGGGAACCCGTCCGTGAGACGGGTTATTTACCTGCCTGATTTCCCCTGCCCCCATTCATCCCCTACACTTATCGTTACGTTGTACAGAACCGAGGATGGAATGTTCGCGCTGGTCTTATTTGTTTGCTACCTGGACGGTGGATGTGACGACATCGTGGTTGATGTCTTTAATAGTGAGCAACAGTGCCTGGCTGCGATGGACGATCAGCGTATGCGTCACGGCGGTTGTTTTCCCGTAGAAGATTTTATCGATGGCTTCTGGCATCCGGCGCGCGACTATAGCGACTTTTAACTACTGCAATTGCACCAGCGTTAACTCACCGCCGAACACCGCGCCGGTGTCGATATAGTGCTGGTTATGGGCATCGAAGCGCGTTTTTAGCGGCGTATGCCCAAACCAGAAGTCATCCGCCCCCATAATGCGTTCCCCTTTCCCGTACAGAAGCTGGTTAAGCCGCTCCCGCCGCCACAGCACCGACTCGCTATCCACCTCTTTTTGCCAGCCATACTCACTGGCCGGATAATCGGCGTGGGCAATAACATTCAGCCCGCCGGATGTCTGAAGCTCAAGAATATAGGGCAACTGCGCACATTTGTGCAGGGCATCAAGCGCCTGCTGTTGCTCCTCTTCGCTAAGCTTTGCAAACCAGCCGCCGCCGTTCATCTGCCATAGCGCACGGTTGTTTTCCCGCAGGGCGTCGATGGCCATCTGTTCATGATTGCCGCGCACGGTAATAAACCAGCGCTGATTAAGCAGCGCCAGGCACTGCAAACTCTGCGGGCCGCGGTCAATCAGGTCGCCGACGCAGATCAGCAGATCCTCATAAGGGTCGAAGTGACGCTCCCGCAGCGCATGCATCAAGCGTTGATAGCAGCCGTGCAGATCGCCGACCAGCCAGATATGCCGCCACTGCGCGCCGTCGATACGTTGATACATAATCACTCCCCCCTTTTCAGTATAGAAAACAGGCGACATACTTCCCCTAAACGATTGAGCGTTTTGAGAGTAGGGTTGCGAAAAAAGAAATTGTCATCTGCAGGATTAAACAAGATGACAGTAGTAACGAGTCATGGGAATGTTCGAACATAACGTGCGGTGGAAGGCCGTCGTAATTTGAACTGCATACTCATAATAAAAACGGAGAAGGGTTTTAAGATATCTTTTGAATGAAAGAACTGATTTCCTGGCGACATCGTGAACTATCATCGTCGCCAGGGGGTTACAGTAATGAGAACCGATAATGTGCTGTCATTAAAGATCGTACTGCGAGATGACCTCTTCCACTTGCTTGCTACTTTTATATTTCTTTTTAAGCTGCTCTTGCTGCTTACGCGCAAGATTGCAGTATTTATCCACTTCGACTTCAATCTCTTTTTGTCGGCTCTTAGGTAATGAGCTATCCCATTCACCGGCTAGATACTGACAGTTTTCAGCATTGGCCTGAAACGCTTTGATATCCGCCTGCATATCATCAGCCTGCGCAGAAGTACAACTTACTGTGAGTAACACTAATCCCGCTGCTATCATAAATTTTTTCATTTTATCTCCCGTCCGTTGACCAATGAGGTTTATCCCTGGCACCACCATGAAATTTAATGACATCATAACTACGACCTATTTGATGAAGTTCTGTATTCATTCCATCTCTGGGGGGCGTTCTAATTATGACTTCATTATTATTTTTGTCAGTGATGTGCAGATCGCCAGTCCAGGAAATATTCATATCTATCGCGCTGCCCTCCGTATGTCGGCTACGTAATGCCGGAGCAACGTTCAATCCTGTCATCCCATAAGCTGCTACCATTGCATTGGCTTCACGCAGACTCTTTGCATCGTTTCCATGGTCCCATTCAATTTCTACGCCGTCCATCGCTGGCACGTCCGCAGCGCGAACTAATCCTCGGCTTATTTTCCAGCACCAGTGCATAAGGTAAGCTCTTTCAGGCGGTCGAAGCGTAGCTGCTATCGTTACCCTTGCTCCAGCGTCATTAAGAGCCGCCAAAAACTGCTCAACATTTGTACGAAAGGGGTAGCTTAATGTTTGAGTCGAGGTGCTACCTTCAAACTTATTCACCCAAGCTGCGCCACTTAACTCCTTCATTCTATTCTCCTTAATTTGACACGTGACAGAAGAATACTCTAATCGCTATGGAAGAAAAAGTTTCGCTGGCAAAGTTTTAGAGTTAACAACTTGATTTAAAATAATAAACCGATGAAAGCATTACACGAGTAACTGTACAAAAGATTTTGTCGAAGCATCTTGTAATTCTATTATCTTTTAAGATACAAAAAAGAAATTTACAGTAAAATTCAACAAGTTAAGCAGACTGGAGACATGCAATTAATACAGCATTGAGATTTTACCTGGTCATAAATACATTGTAATTAGCAAGACGCCTGCTTATCTGATTGTGTTATGGTTCAAACAGAATATGGCGTTTTCAGGAGATTTCAGGAAACATTTAGACACCCACGGATTAAACGCCATATTTCAGAGAGATAAAAAAAGACCGAATACGATTCCTGTATTCGGTCCAGGGAAATGGCTCTTGGGAGAGAGCCGTGCGCTAAAAGTTGGCATTAATGCAGGCTTAGTCGCCTTGCATCTTAAGAATAGATGACGACACCAGCTTTTCCAGTCCGCGACAAATGTGGTCAGAAAAATCCGGTAATTGTCACGTTTATCATAAAAAAACGCAGGCGGTGTTAACCGGACCTGCGTTTTTTTATGCTGTATCAGGCGATTTTCATCAGCCCGTGCAGAGGGATTTTGCGCGCTCGATAAAGGGGGCGAGGCTCATTTTCTGGCCGGGGTGTTCTGGGTCGTCAACCTGAATGATGCTGATCGGCTGACCGGTGCTTTTCCCACTGTCGACCTGCTTCTGCGCGATATCATTGAGCGGATACTGCACCAGCGTGCTGGGATTGATGGCGAACAGGGCATTGCCCGGTCGGCAGGTCAGCATTATCTCTTCGCGATTGAAGGCCCATTTCTCTTTGCCAACCTCGAACCGGCTGACGGTTATCACCTGCGGCGCAGCCAGCGCGGCGGCTGAGCTGGTCAGCATTAATACTGCAATCACACTCTTTTTCATTCTTTTCACCAGATTTATTCAAAAAGGCTCCCAGGTGGCAAACAGGCTTACCGCCGCCAGCACCAGCGCACCGATTATCAATTCTGCCCGCGTTAACGTTATAAAGCGCTGCCGCGCACTTATATCGCCCAGGCTCAAGCGTGGCACCAGAACATACCGGTTCACAAGCGCGATTGCCACCATCAACGCGACAAGCGCACATTTGAGCAACAGCATGCGCCCCCAGGCGCTCTGCCACGGCCACGCCAGCCCCTGAATCAACACTGCATTAACCATGCCGGTAAGGATAACGCCCGCCACCGCCAGGTGACCATAACGGGAGAAGCGCATCATCGCGCCGATAGCCGCAGGTTGGCTCCCCTCACGCGTCAGCTGCATGCAAAACAGCACCGGCAGCAGGCCGCCCAGCCACATCGCCGCGCACAGCAGATGCAGTGCATGATTGAGGTGTTGCAGTACACCGGCAATCCCTTCGCGCATCGCTGCGTGACCGAGGCCCGCCGCCAGCAGAAACTGCAGCGTCGTTAACAGCAGCAGCTTTCTTTGCTGCGCTGGCTGCAACAGCCCGGCAAAGAGGGTCAGTAGCGCGAGGAAGATTTGCCAGGCCAGCAGCGAGCCTGCCTGCGTACCAACAACCGCGCGCCATATCGCGGGCTGCCACACCTCCGGCCAGCCGCCAGCCATCATCCCGCCCTGCACCGCATAGAGAAACAGCGCGCTCAATGCTGTCAAAATCAGGCAGACGCGCTGGAGCGGCAGGAAGTGTTGGGTAAGTGTCCGGCGCAAATCGTGCGGGGTCAACCAGGCGCTGAACAGCGCGCTGCCAAATAACAGCATCAGGGCGGCGAAGTGGAGAAAGCGCAGCCCGACAAAGAGCGATGACAGCATGTTACTTCACAGAAAAACTGTATTGCCCGTGAGTTTTATGGCCGTCGACCGAGACCACCTGCCAGCTGACGGTGTACTTCCCAGAAGTCAGGGGCTGTTCAAGCGGCACAATCATCTGGGTCTTATCTTTTTCGTTGCGCTTTACCGCCCCGGTTTTGATCGGCTTCTGCTGCGCGTCTGTCACTTTAATACCGCTGAAGGCAGGCTCAATCCCTTCTGAAAAGTTGAGCGTTAATGCCTGCGGTGCCGCCGTCACATCGGCATCCGCAGCCGGGTACTGCCCTTTGAGGTGGGCATGCGCCAGCACCGCCGGGGCGACAAAAAGTGTGGTAATGAGGGCAAAAGCGCGTAAGCGCTGCGTCGGGGAGATAAGCATAGAATCATTCCTTTTTGTTATGCATACGATATAGAGGATAAACCTGTACAATAGTTGAGTCGAGTCTCATCGCCGCCACGCTTGTCTTTCTGCGACAGCCTTAGTAACTTTTGCCGCCTGAACTGAGGAGAACATCATAATGACCAATCTTGCGCAGCTCGAACAAGAAGAGATGGATAAGGTGAATGTCGATCTGGCCGCCGCCGGGGTTGCCTTCAAAGAGCGCTACAATATGCCGGTGATTGCCGAAGCGGTTGAGCGCGAACAACCCGAACATCTGCGCGGCTGGTTTCGCGAGCGTCTGATTGCCCACCGGCTGGCCTCCGTCTCGCTCTCTCGCCTCCCCTATGAGCCGAAAGTGAAATAATGGAGCCGACTATGTTACGTGTTATCGATACAGAAACCTGCGATTTGCAGGGAGGTATCGTCGAGATCGCCTCGGTGGACGTGGTCGACGGAAAAATCGTGAACCCGCAGAGCCACCTGGTTCGCCCGGATCGCCCCATCAGCCCGCAGGCGATGGCCATCCACCGCATCACAGAAGCGATGGTGGCGGATCAGCCGTGGATCGAAGAGGTAGTCCCCTATTATCACGGCAGCGAGTGGTATGTGGCACACAATGCCAGCTTTGACCGCCGCGTGCTGCCAGAGATGTCCGGTGAGTGGATCTGCACCATGAAGCTGGCGCGTCGTTTATGGCCGGGGATCAAATACAGCAATATGGCGCTCTATAACTCGCGCAAGCTCAGCGTAGAAACGCCTGCCGGTTTGCATCACCACCGCGCGCTCTATGATTGCTATATCACCGCCGCCCTGCTGATTGACATTATGCAGGTCTCTGGCTGGACAGCAGAGCAGATGGCCACCATCACCGGACGCCCGGCGCTGATGACCACTTTTACCTTTGGTAAATACCGCGGCAAACCGGTTGCCGAGATCGCTGACCGCGATCCGGGCTACTTGCGCTGGCTGTTTAACAACCTTAACAGCATGAGCCCGGAGCTGCGTTTAACACTCAAACACTACCTTGGCGAGGGGTAATTACCCTTTGCCGGGCAGCGTCCCCTGCGCCAGCGCGATCAGAAACGCGTACTCCAGCGCCACGCCTTCATAGGATTTAAAACGCCCCGATTTACCGCCGTGCCCGGAATCCATATCAGTGCAGAGCAGCAGCAGATTATCGTCGGTCTTGTATTCCCGCAGTTTCGCCACCCATTTTGCTGGCTCCCAGTACTGCACCTGTGAATCATGCAGGCCGGTGGTCACCAGCATATGCGGATAGGGGTGCGCGCCAATATTGTCGTACGGGCTGTAACCCTTCATATAGTGATAGTAAATCTCATCCTGCGGATTGCCCCACTCCTCGAACTCGCCGGTCGTTAACGGGATCGACTCATCGAGCATGGTGGTCACCACATCAACAAAGGGCACCTGGGCGATTACGCCATGATAGAGGGAGGGACGCATATTGATCACCGCGCCCATCAGCATGCCGCCCGCGCTGCCGCCCATTGCATAACAGTATTGCGGCGAGCCGTAGCCCTGCTCCAGCAAACTGTCGGTGACATCAATAAAGTCATTGAAGGTATTTTGCTTTTTAAGGAACTTGCCCTCTTCGTACCAGGTATGACCCAGCTCGCCGCCGCCGCGAATATGCGCTATCGCGCAGACAAAGCCGCGATCCAGCAAGCTCAGGCGGCTGCTGCTAAAGTCGGCATCAATACTCGCCCCGTAGGAGCCGTAGCCGTAGACCAGCAGTGGGTTTTCGCCTTTGCGGAAATGGTTGTGGTTGTATACCAGCGAGACGGGCACTTCCACGCCGTCCCGTGCCACCACCCAAAGATGCTCACTGCGATAGTCGCCCGCATCAAAGCCCGCCACTTCCGTCTGCTTCAGCACGCGCCGCTCGCCGGTGTCCATATCCAGCTCGAACAAGGTATCTGGCGTGGTCATTGAGGAGTAACCGTAGCGCAGCCGCGAGGTTTCCGGCTCGGGATTGTAGGCAAGCCAGGTGACGTAAGCCGGATCGTCAAAAGCGATGCCGACCACTTCCCGCGTCTTACGGTTGATCTGCCGCAGGCTTGTCAGACCGCGCTGTCGCTCTTCAACCACCAGCCAGTCGGTAAACAACGTGAAGCCTTCGAGCATAATGTGATCGCGGGCAGGGATTAGCGCTTCCCAGCGCCGCTCATCGCGCACTTTGGTGCGATAGAGGCCGAAGTTTTTGCCATCGCGGTTGGAGCGCAGATAGAAGGTGTGCTGGTAGTGATCGAGGCTGTACTCATGCTCTTTGCGCCGCGGTAAAAAGCAAAGCGGCTGTGCATCCGGCAGTTCCGCGTCAAGCAGCAACACTTCGCTGGTGGTGGCACTGGCAAGGTGAATGGTGATGTAGTGCTGCGAGGTAGTTTTGCTCAGCCCCACATAAAAGGTGTCATCTTTCTCTTCGTAAACCAGTTCATCCTGCTGCATCGGCGAGCCGACCGTGTGCCGCCAGACCTGATAAGGGAGCAGCGTCGTGGCATGTTTACGCACGTAGTAGACGGTCTCGGAGTCGTTCACCCAGACAAAATCTGGCGAGACGTTATCCAGCACCTCCGGATACCAGTTGCCGGTCTCCAGATTGCGAAAACGTAAACCATACTGCCGCCTTGAGAGGAAATCCTCCGCCAGCGCCATAATGGTGTTGTCGGGAGAGATGTCGAGGCCACCCATGGTGTAGAACTCGCTGTGCGAGGCGCGCTGGTTGGCATCGAGAAGAGTTATCCAGTCGTCCCATTCAGAGCTGAGCACCGACTGGCGCTGATAGATGGCGTATTCATTGCCCGGCTCATAAATGTGCCGGTAACGATAGCCGTTACGAATATAGGGCGCGGAGACTTCGCGCTGAGGAATACGGGAGATGATCTCCTGCAACAGGTCATCCTGCAGGGCTTGCTGGGAGGCCATCACCTCCCGTCCGTAGTCATTCTCCTGATGCAGGTAATCAAGCACCTCTGACTGGGAGCGCGTGTCGTCCCGCAGCCAGTAGTAATTATCGACGCGGGTATCGCCATGAACGGTCATGGCGTGGGGGATCTGTTTTGCTTTCGGCAACATAGCACTTATCTTTTTTCTGTTTTCCATACCTATAAGGGTGGCAAAACAAACGCGCGTTGCAAGCGAAACGTTATCGCCCTCAGGATGTAAGGGCGCGTTTTTGCTGCTGAAGATCCTGTTCGATGCCCTCGCGGACGTCCTGCGGCACCTTCAGCGCATCGCCCAGCGCGTTAAGATAGCTGCGCTCCATAAAGTGATCGATGTCGATAACCGCACAGCTGAGGAAGTAGAGCTCCAGCGCCTCCTCCTCATTTTTAACGCCCTGCGCCAGCCGCGCCGGATCGAGGGGCTGCTCCAGCGCTTTCGCCACAAGCTCACGCCCCTGGTCTTCAATGCCCGCTTCGCGCAGTTGCGACTCGATTGCCGCCTGCTCCTGCTCATCAATATGACCGTCGCTTTTCGCCGCAAAGACCAGCGCCAGAATCAGGCGCTCGGTGCGCACATCCAGCGGCGACTGCTGCTGCCCAAACTGCGGCTCATCCTGATGGGTTTCGCGAATACGTTCTTTATATTTATTCCACAGCACCGTACCGGCAACCGCCCCGCCGCCCACCAGCAGCGCGCCCGTGCCATATTTGGCGAGCAATTTGCGTGATGATTTGTTGGCAACCAGCAGACCGGCAAGGCCGCCCAGCGCTCCCGGCATCAGAAGTTTATTTAGCCCCTGTCCTTCTGAGGAGGATGAGGTCGACGCACCGCCTTTCTGACCCAGCAGCGACTGTAATTGATTTAACCAGTTCATAATTTTCCCTCGCTTAAGCTCTGTTGTCAGGCAAGAGTAAGCGAGGGGGATGTCAGGAAGTGTCTGTATCTGGAAAGATCAGGAAAATTTCGGCTCTACGACTGCGGTTTGTACTCCGCGCTGCCCGCCGGACAGTCGACCATTACGCGGTAGTGTATATCCGCGCTTTTACCGCGCACGGTGAGCGGCACCGTCCACTTATCACCTTTGCCAGTCACCTCTTGCGGATTAATCCATACCACCGGATCCGCCTGACCAATTTTTTTCTGATCGTCTGCCCAACGCACAATGCGGTTTTGCAGATAGTCGCGCTTAACGCTGGCGGAAATGCCCTCAGCGTTAAGTCCTTCACAGGAAGGAAACTTCACCACCTTCTGTGCGGCGGCATCTGCCGCCATGCTGCCCGCCAGCAAAAACAGACCGGTTACTACCCCTGCTATTTTCATGCTTATCTCCTGGTTAATACCCATTCAAAGCATGGTACAAATTGCCGGCGGTGCAAGATCAGGCAACTTTCGCCCGCTTACTGGCGCTTTTAATATCGACTGCGTCAGAGGATTCATCGTCAGCGGATTTTGCCGAGGGTGCGCCCTCTTCGCTCTCTGTGTCGGGCAGTTTGCCGGATTTCAGAATGCCGTTAAGGGCATCTTTTTGCTCGGCGAGCCACATCGCCATGCGTTCACGGGTCTCCTCTTCCAGAGCTACCGGACCAGTGCCTAACCAGTCGCCCAGCACTTCCGCCAGGTCGAGCATTTTGTCGTAAGCATCGGCTTCCTTTTTGCTGGCAAAAGACATCTTTTCCTCACCTTCGCGAATGACTACGTATTTAACTTCTACCGCCATGATGCAGCCTCGTTTTACTGTGTATTTGTACAGTATAATAGCGCGATGAAAAAACCACCGCAAGTGAAAAAGACAGACGCAAACGTTTTCGTTATACTGCGCCCACTTTTTTCTAATGGTACTTCGCTATGACTCTTTTAGGAACTGCGCTGCGTCCGGCAGCCACGCGTGTGATGTTATTAGGCTCAGGCGAGCTGGGCAAAGAAGTGGCTATCGAATGTCAGCGGCTCGGTATCGAAGTGATTGCGGTTGACCGCTATCCTGACGCGCCCGCGATGCAGGTGGCACACCGATCCCATGTGATTAACATGCTGGATGGCGAAGCGCTAAAAGCGCTGGTCGCCGAGGAGAAGCCGCACTTTATCGTGCCGGAGATCGAAGCCATCGCCACCGATGCGCTGATTGAACTGGAAGCGGCCGGTCAGCGTGTGGTTCCCTGCGCGCGCGCCACAAAACTGACCATGAACCGCGAAGGGATCCGTCGCCTCGCGGCTGAGGAGTTGCGGCTTCCCACGTCGAGCTACCGTTTTGCCGATAGCGAAGAGAGCTTCCGCCACGCGGTGAGCGAAATTGGCCTGCCCTGTATCGTGAAGCCAGTGATGAGCTCCTCAGGTAAAGGACAGAGCTTTATTAAATCCGCCGACCAGTTGGCAAGCGCGTGGAACTACGCGCAACAGGGCGGTCGCGCCGGTGCTGGTCGCGTGATTGTCGAAGGCGTGGTGAAGTTTGATTTTGAGATCACCCTGCTGACCATTAGCGCGGTAGATGGTGTCCACTTCTGCGCGCCGGTGGGTCATCGCCAGGAGGATGGTGATTATCGTGAGTCCTGGCAGCCGCAGCAGATGTCGGCGACCGCGCTTGAGCGCGCTCAACAGATTGCCCGGGAGGTAGTCCTGGCCCTCGGCGGATATGGCCTGTTCGGCGTCGAACTCTTTGTCTGCGGCGATGAGGTGATCTTCAGCGAAGTCTCTCCGCGCCCGCACGATACGGGAATGGTGACGCTAATTTCGCAGCATCTCTCCGAGTTTGCCCTGCATGTACGCGCCTTTTTAGGCCTGCCGGTTGGCGCGATCCGCCAGTACGGCCCGGCCGCCTCTGCGGTGATTTTGCCGCGCCTGCATAGCCAGAACGTCACCTTTGATAATCTGCACCACGCCGTTGACGCAGGCGTGCAGCTGCGCTTGTTCGGCAAGCCGGAGATTGAAGGATCGCGCCGTCTGGGCGTGGCGCTGGCGATAGCCGAGGATGTTGAGAGTGCGGTCGCCCGCGCGGTGACCTCAGCTAACGCGGTGCAGGTCAACGGATAAAAAAAAGCCCGGTGCGCAGTGCGTCCGGGCTTGTTATCAGGCGGGTTTCATACCCGCCTGCTGATTACTGCTTCGCACCCTCGACGGCTTCGCGCGCCAGTTTGGTGATGCGATCGTAATCGCCTGCTTCCAGCGCGTCGGCCGGAACCAGCCAGGAGCCGCCGATGCAGAGCACGCTTTTCAGCGCCAGGTAGTCGCGGTAGTTAGCCGGAGAGATACCGCCAGTCGGGCAGAAACGCACCTGGGAGAAGGGGCCCGCAATCGCCTGCAGCGCTTTGGTGCCGCCATTCGCTTCCGCCGGGAAGAATTTGAACTCTTTCAGGCCGTAATCCATGCCCAGCATGAGTTCAGAAACGGTGCTGATCCCTGGGATCAGCGGAATGGTGCCTTCGGTGGCGGCTTTCAACAGCGGCTCGGTCAGCCCCGGGCTGATAGCGAACTGCGCGCCCGCTTCGGTAACGTCCGCCAGCTGTTGCGGATTCAGCACGGTGCCAGCGCCGATAATGGCGTCAGGAACTTCTTTTGCAATAGCGCGGATAGCGTCAATCGCGCATGGGGTGCGCAGCGTCACTTCCAGTACGCGAACGCCACCTGCAACCAGCGCTTTCGCCATCGGAACAGCGTGCTCCAGTTTGTTTACCACGATCACCGGTACAACCGGGCCGGTTTTCAGGATGGCTTCTGCACTTGTTTTCCAGTTTTTCATCAATCTTTTCTCTCGCCAGAATAAAATCTTGTCGTCTTAAAAAGTGATACAGGTTGCGCCCTGCTCTGCGCCGGAGAGCTTCTCTCGCAGCGCGCCGAACATTTCACGGCCTGTGCCCACGCGCATCGCGCTAAGGTCAGGAATATGCGGCTGACGTGCGGCAAGTTCGTTGTCAGCAACCAGCAGGGTCAACTCACCTGTCTGCCCGTTAACCCGGATAATGTCGCCATCACGCACTTTTGCCAGCAACCCACCGTCGTAAGCTTCAGGTGTCACATGGATTGCCGACGGCACTTTACCTGATGCCCCTGACAGCCGTCCATCGGTAACTAAGGCAATTTTGAAACGGCGGTCCAATAATACACCAAGTGGCGGCATCAGTTTATGTAATTCTGGCATGCCATTGGCTTTCGGCCCCTGGTGACGAACCACTACCACGCAATCACGATCCAGCAGACCCGCCTCAAAGGCCGGTAACACGTCATGCTGACTCTCAAACACTACCGCAGGCGCTTCAATAACCTGGTTCTCTACCGGCACGGCGGAGGTTTTCATCACCGCGCGCCCAAGGTTGCCGCTCAGCACTTTGGTGCCGCCATGCTGCGAGAACGGTTTATCAATGGTGGCGATAATCGAATCATCCAGCGACGCAGCAGCGCCTTCACGCCAGTCGAGTTCGCCATTGTTGAGCCACGGTTCCTGGGTGTAGCGAGTCAGACCGAAACCGGCCACCGTATTCACCTCTTCATGCAGTAAACCGCCCTTCAACAGTTCACGCATCAATACCGGCACACCGCCCGCCGCCTGGAAGTGGTTGATGTCTGCCGGGCCGTTCGGGTAGAGACGGGCAAGCAGCGGCACCACTTCAGAGAGTTCGGAGAAGTCATCCCAGTTGATGATAATGCCTGCCGCGCGCGCCATCGCCACCAGGTGCATAGTGTGGTTTGTAGAGCCGCCGGTTGCCAGCAGGGAGACGATGCCGTTAACTACCACTTTTTCATCAATCATTTTGCCGAGCGGCATCCACTCGTTGCCATTACCGGTCAAACGCGTTACCTGGCGGGCAGCGGCTTCAGTCAGCGCTTTACGCAGCGGTGCATCCGGATGAATAAAGG
Organism: Kosakonia sp. CCTCC M2018092; assembly: GCF_003864115.1. NCBI lineage: Bacteria > Pseudomonadati > Pseudomonadota > Gammaproteobacteria > Enterobacterales > Enterobacteriaceae > Kosakonia > Kosakonia sp. CCTCC M2018092. The sequence goes on along the minus strand of NZ_CP034225.1, from coordinate 1,982,087 downwards.
AGGAGCCGGGCAACTGCATGCCCATAAACTCAATCACCATCTGGTTGGTGTTGGCGGTGCCGTAAAAGGTACAGGTGCCTGGGGCATGATAGGAAGCAGCTTCTGACTCCAGCAGCGCCATGCGATCGACTTTACCTTCCGCGTAGAGCTGGCGAATACGCACCTTCTCTTTGTTAGCCAGGCCGCTCGCCATCGGGCCTGACGGCACGAACAGCGCGGGCAAGTGACCAAACGACAGCGCCGCCATCGCCAGCCCCGGGACAATTTTGTCGCAAACGCCAAGATAGAGCGCGCCGTCGAACATATTGTGTGACAGCCCCACCGCCGCGGACATGGCGATCACTTCGCGGCTCAGCAGCGAGAGCTCCATCCCATCCTGACCCTGCGTCACGCCATCGCACATTGCCGGTACGCCACCCGCCACCTGGCCGACCGCATTCACCGAGTGCAGCGCTTTGCGAATAATGTCGGGATAGACTTCATATGGCTGATGCGCAGAGAGCATGTCGTTGTAGGAGGTGATGATGGCGATGTTGTTGCGCAACATGCTTTTTAGCGAGGCTTTATCCTCAGGCTGGCAGGCAGCAAAACCGTGCGCCAGGTTACCGCAGGCGAGCGTCGAACGACGCACGGTGTTGCTTTTCGCTTGATCAATGCGTGCGAGGTAGGCTGAGCGGGTTTCGCGTGAACGTTCAATAATGCGATTTGTTACGCGTAACATTACTGGATTCATAGAGGCTCCTGAAATTTAACTGTTCGGGTACACCGCGCTAACCGTGTTTTTCATTATGCGTAACAAGCTGAAAACACCCGAGCGCCGCGCCCCAAAGGCAAAATCACTGCAGCCAGTGTAATAAAAAAAGCCCCGCTGGTGAATCCAGCAGGGCTTTGAAAAAGAAAAATTGTTCGCAGAGCTGTGTTAGATCATGTTACCGGTAAAATTGCGCAACACGAATCCCGATGATTACTCGAACTCGTTCCAGGAGCGGCCATCACGGGTGATCATCGCAACCGAGGCTACCGGGCCCCAGGTGCCGGCCTGATACGGTTTCGGTGAGTCGTTATCAGCAGCCCAGGCTTCGGTAATGGAGTCGACCCATTTCCACGCCTCTTCCACTTCATCGCGGCGTACAAACAGCGCCTGAATACCGCGCATCGACTCCAGCAGCAGGCGCTCGTAAGCATCCGCCAGATGGGTCTCGTTGAAGGTTTCGGAGTAGCTCAGATCAAGCTTAGTGGTCTGCAGATTGTGTTTATGATCCAGCCCCGGCACTTTATTGAGGATCTGGATATCCACCCCTTCGTCCGGCTGCAGGCGAATGGTCAGTTTGTTCTGCGGCAGCTCCTGCCAGGACTCTTTAAACAGATTGAGTTCCGGGTTTTTGAAGTAGACCACCACTTCTGAACACTTGGTTGGCAGACGTTTACCGGTGCGCAGGTAGAACGGCACGCCCGCCCAGCGCCAGTCGTCGATATCCACGCGGATCGCGACAAATGTTTCGGTATGGCTCGACTTGTTCGCGCCCTCTTCTTCCAGGTAGCCCGGCACTTTCTTGCCCTGGGCGAAACCGGCGGTGTACTGACCGCGTACGGTTTTTTCACGCACGTTGGTACGATCGATACGGCGCAGGGATTTCAGCACCTTCACTTTCGCGTCGCGAATACTGTCAGCAGTGAGATCGGACGGCGGTGACATTGCGATCATGCAGAGCACCTGCAGCAGGTGGTTCTGGATCATATCGCGCATCTGTCCGGCCTGGTCGAAATAGCCCCAGCGCCCTTCGATACCCACCTCTTCCGCAACCGTGATTTCGACGTGATCAATGGTGCGGTTATCCCAGTTATTGACGAACAGGGAGTTGGCAAAACGCAGCGCCAACAGGTTGAGCACCGTCTCTTTACCGAGGTAGTGGTCGATACGGTAAACCTGGCACTCTTCAAAATACTCGCCCACCTGATCGTTGATCTGACGGGAGGTCTCAAGGGAGTTACCGAGCGGTTTCTCCATCACGACGCGAGCCGGTTTGGCGTTAAGTTTCGCGGCGCCCAGCCCTTTACAGATGGCACCAAAGGTATCCGGCGGCATCGCGAAATAGTTGATGGTAGTGCGGTTTTTCTGATCCAGCATCGCGCCGAGGCGTTTGAAGGCGGGAGTGTCGTTAACATCGAGATTGCAGAAATCGAGACGACCGCTCAGCTTGTCCCACAAGCTCTCGTCGATCTTCTCTTTCATAAAGGTTTCGAGCGCTTCACGGACCACTTTGGTGTAGGCTGCTTTATCCCAGTCGGCGCGGCCGACCCCGAGAATCCGCGTCTCATCATGAATTTGACCGGCTTTTTCCAGCTGGTACAGGGAAGGCAGCAATTTCCGGCGTGCGAGATCGCCTTTCGCGCCGAAAATGACCAGGTCACACGCCTGGGCTGTTTGGACTACCGCCATGTCACTCTCCTCAGTTAGCTATCCTGAAGCTGTCATCCGCTTCAGTTGTAATTTTATTACACTGCACTGTACTGCTTTTACGTAATTCCTGAAACTATCAGGCCTTGTCAGGAAGTGCGTTATTGGGTTGTCATGAAAAATGCGCATATTTGCGCCGTTTGCGCGGCTTATTTGCCCACCAGCCGCTGGCGAAAATCCGACTCTGATCATGTTATGAAAAAAAACAACAACATTTCAGCGTATCACTTACCTTTCTACCCTGCGCAGGCGTAATATCGACGCAAACTGCGTAACGATTCGCGCAATCAGTGTAATCGTTTCACCAGGAGCGCATTAACGCCTATGAATATGCTGGAAAAAATCCAGTCCCGACTGGAACACCTTAGCAAATCAGAACGAAAAGTCGCGGAAGTGATCCTCACCGCGCCGCAGCTGGCTATCCACTCCAGCATCGCCGCGCTTGCGCAACAAGCGGAGGTCAGCGAACCGACGGTAAACCGCTTTTGCCGCAGCCTCGATACGCGCGGCTTCCCTGACTTTAAACTGCATCTGGCCCAGAGCCTCGCCAACGGCACGCCCTATGTTAATCGAAATGTCGATGAAGATGACAGTGTAGAAGCCTATACCGGCAAAATCTTCGAGTCGGCAATGGCAAGCCTCGATCATGTGCGTCAGTCCCTTGATATGGCAGCGGTTAATCGCGCCGTCGATCTGCTGACGCAGGCGAAAAAAATCGCCTTCTTCGGTCTGGGCTCTTCCGCGGCCGTCGCCCACGATGCGATGAACAAGTTTTTCCGCTTCAACGTGCCGGTGGTCTACTCCGATGACATTGTGCTGCAACGCATGAGCTGTATGAATTGTAGCGATGATGACGTCGTTATGCTGATTTCCCACACCGGCCGCACAAAAAGCCTGGTAGAACTGGCGCATCTGGCGCGTGAAAACGATGCCATGGTGATTGCGCTGACCTCAGCGGGAACGCCGCTGGCGCGCGAAGCAACCCTTGCTATCACGCTGGATGTCCCTGAAGATACAGATATCTATATGCCGATGGTGTCCCGGCTAGCGCAATTGACGGTCATTGATGTGCTGGCGACCGGATTCACTTTGCGTCGCGGGGCGAAATTCCGGGATAACTTGAAGCGAGTCAAAGAAGCGCTCAAAGAATCGCGCTTTGATAAGGAACTGCTTATCAAAGACGATAATCATTAAGAGACCATAACAAAAACGGTAGTTACTTACGCTATTCGGTTAGCGGCCCTGCCTGTCACGGCGCGCGTAACCCGAATTCATGTTCACGCAACACCTCGTTATTTCAGTCAACGGAGTATTACATGTCCAGAAGGCTTCGCAGAACCAAAATCGTCACCACTTTAGGCCCGGCCACCGACCGCGATAACAACCTCGAAAAGGTTATCGCTGCTGGCGCTAACGTGGTGCGGATGAACTTCTCACACGGAACACCGGAAGATCATAAATTACGTGCGGACAAAGTGCGTGAGATTGCGGCAAAACTGGGACGTCATGTTGCTATCCTTGGCGATCTACAAGGACCGAAGATTCGCGTCTCCACCTTTAAGGAAGGTAAGGTTTTCCTTAACATCGGCGACAAATTCCTGCTCGACGCTAACCTTGGCAAAGGTGAAGGCGATAAAGAGAAAGTCGGCATCGACTATAAAGGCCTGCCTGCTGACGTGGTGCCGGGCGACATCCTGCTGCTGGATGATGGTCGCGTGCAGCTCAAAGTGCTGGACGTTCAGGGCATGAAGGTGTTCACCGAAGTGACCGTCGGTGGCCCGCTCTCTAACAACAAAGGCATCAACAAACTGGGCGGCGGCCTCTCTGCAGAAGCGCTGACCGATAAAGATAAAGCGGATATCGTGACCGCCGCGCTGATTGGCGTCGATTATCTGGCCGTCTCCTTCCCGCGCTGCGGTGAAGATCTCAACTATGCACGTCGTCTGGCGCGTGATGCAGGTTGCGATGCGAAGATTGTCGCCAAAGTCGAGCGTGCAGAAGCGGTATGTAGCCAGGATGCGATGGACGATGTGATCCTCGCCTCTGACGTGGTGATGGTTGCCCGTGGCGATCTGGGCGTTGAAATTGGTGACCCGGAACTGGTCGGTATCCAGAAAGCGCTGATTCGCCGCGCGCGCCAGCTGAACCGCGCGGTGATCACCGCCACGCAGATGATGGAATCAATGATCACTAACCCGATGCCGACCCGCGCGGAAGTGATGGATGTGGCGAACGCCGTGCTCGATGGCACCGATGCGGTGATGCTTTCAGCGGAAACCGCCGCCGGGCAATACCCTTCTGAAACCGTTGCCGCGATGGCGCGTGTCTGCCTGGGCGCAGAGAAGATCCCGAGCATTAACGTCTCCAAGCACCGCCTCGATATTCAGTTCGACAACGTCGAAGAGGCGATTGCCATGTCAGCGATGTATGCCGCCAACCACCTAAAAGGCGTTACGGCGATCATCTCAATGACTGAATCAGGGCGTACCGCGCTGATGACCTCGCGTATCAGCTCCGGCCTGCCGATTTTTGCCCTCTCCCGCCATGAGCGCACTCTTAACCTGACCGCACTTTATCGCGGCGTGACGCCGGTCTATTTCGACAGCCATAATGATGGCGTTGCTGCGGCTAACGACGCAGTGAACCTGCTGCGTGATAAAGGCTACCTGCTCTCCGGCGATCTGGTGATTGTGACGCAGGGTGACGTGATGAGCACCATCGGTACCACTAACACCACGCGCATTCTGACCGTCGAATAACGGATTGCTCAGAACGCAAAAGGCCTCTCACAGTGAGAGGCCTTTTTTTTGGCTATTTCTTTTTGTAGAGCTCTTTGCGCTTATAGGGTTCGATCTCACCCGGCTTGCGCGTTTTCAGCAGCTTCAGGATCCAGGTGTACTGCTCCGGATGCGGGCCGACAAAGTTCTCCACCTCTTCATTCATCCGCCGCGCAATGGTGGTGTCATCCGCCGTCAGCAGATCGTCCATCGGCGGGCGCACCAGAATCGTCAGGCGGTGCGTTTCGGCATCGTAAACCGGGAACAGCGGCACCACGCGGGCGCGGCACACTTTCATCAGGCGACCAATCGCCGGCAGCGTCGCTTTGTAGGTGGCGAAGAAGTCGACAAATTCGCTCTGCTCGGGGCCGTGATCCTGATCCGGCAGATAGTATCCCCAGAAGCCGTTGCGTATTGAGTGGATAAAGGGCTTGATGCCGTCATTGCGCGCATGCAAGCGGCCACCGAAACGCAGGCGCACCTTGTTCCACATGTAGTCGAAAACTTTGTTGCCCTGGTTATGGAACATCGCCGCGATGCGCTTGCCCTGAGAGGACATCAGCATTGCCGGAATATCAACACCCCAGGCATGGGGTACGAGGAAAATGACGCGCTCATCGTTGCGGTGCATTTCGTCGATAATCTCTTTGCCCTGCCACTCAATACGGGAGGCAACTTTTTCCGTACCGCGCAGCGCCATTTCAGCCATCAGCACCATCGCCTGCGGTGCGGTGGCAAACATATGATCGATGATCGCTTCGCGCTCGGCTTCACTCTTTTCCGGGAAGCAGTAGTAGAGGTTAATCTGCGCACGACGACGGGCGCTTTTTCCGCGTCGTCCGGCAAAACGCCCCAGTTTCGCCAGAAGCGGATCGCGAACAGAGGGCGGGATCAGGGCGACGCCGGCAAAAGCCAGCACCCCAAGCCAGGCGCCCCAGTGACGCGGATGGCGAAACTCGCCCTCAAACTGAGGAATGTATTCACTGTTATTTTTTTTCGTTTCCATGCATCGTCCGCTGGTCAAAAATCTCAACAAGATAAGGGGATAGTGTAGCGATGCGTTATCTTTCGCACAAAAGTAAAAGCCGATGCTAAGCAAGCACCGGCTTTGAACGCCTGATTATTACGCGAATTACTCCAGTCGTAGCTGAGGTAATACCTCTCTCACCTGCGCCAGGTAATCCTTACGATCCGAACCGCTCAGCCCTTCCGTTCTTGGCAGTTTGGCGGTCAGCGGGTTCACGGCCTGCTGGTTGATCCATACTTCATAGTGCAGATGTGGCCCGGTGGAGCGCCCGGTGTTGCCCGAGAGCGCGATACGATCGCCACGTTTCACTTTCTGCCCCGGTTTCACCAGCAGCTTACGCAGGTGCATGTAACGCGTGGTGTAGGTGCGCCCGTGGCGGATAGCAACGTAGTTGCCCGCAGCACCGCTGCGCTTCGCAATCACCACTTCACCGTCACCGACGGCCAGCACCGGCGTGCCCTGCGGCAGAGCAAAGTCGACGCCTTTGTGCGGCGCAACGCGCCCGGTGACCGGATTAAGGCGACGCGGGTTGAAGTTAGAGGAGACGCGGAACTGCTTCGCGGTCGGGAAACGCATAAACCCTTTCGCAAGGCCGGTGCCGTTACGATCGTAGAATTTGCCATCTTCGGCACGGAACGCGTAGTAATCTTTACCGTCAGAGCGCAAACGCACGCCGAGCAACTGGCTCTGCTCCTGCTTGCCGTCAAGCATCTCACGGGACATCAATACTGAGAACTTATCGCCTTTTTTCAGTTTGCGAAAATCCATTTGCCACTGCATCGCTTTGATAACGGCGCTGATTTCGCCGCTGCTCATGCCAGCCTCTTTCGCACTGGCAACAAAACTGCCGCCGACGGTGCCGTTCATCATCTTGTTGACCCAGTCGCCCTGCTGCATCTCGCTGGACATCTTGAAGCCGTTTTCGGTGCGGTCATAGGTGCGGGTTTCGCGGCGTGACATCTCCCACGTCAGACGCTGTAAATCACCATCAGCGGTCAGCGTCCAGGAGAGCTGTTGGCCGATTTTCAGATTACGCAGCTCTTTATCCGCGGCGGCAAGCTGGCTGATGTTGCCCATATCTATGCCGTACTGGTTCAGGATGCTGCTGAGCGTATCGCCGGTTGAGACAACATATTCATGAACACCAGCTTCGTTGGCGGTTTTCTCGTCCAGCTCATCTTGCGGGATATCATCAACATCATCCGCCGTGGACTGGTCGATAGGTTCACTGGCTTCAGGCAGCAGCGAGCGGATTTCGCTTTTAGGCAGCTCGATGGCTTTGACAATCGGCGCGTTATTTTCGGGGTGATAAACGTAGGGCCGCCAGACGGCGACCGTGAGGGTCAGTACGGTGAGCGACCCCAGCATCACGCGATGGGGTCGCGGCAAATTGTTAAATGCCAGGGCGACAGAGCGGGCTATCTGTTGCACGTGTTCACTTCCTCGTTATTCTCCTTTCAGGCAGCTCGCATACTGGGAAGAGAGTTGTGTAAGGAACTGGGGATAGCTCTCTTTACCCAACTTGATACCGATGCCGAGTGGATCCAGCGTTCCCATGCGAACGGAGGTTCCTCGTGCAACAGCTTCAACGACCGCTGGCCTGAACTGTGGCTCAGCAAAAACGCAGACCGCTTTTTGCTCAACCAACTGTGTTCTGATTTCATGTAAACGCTGCGCACCAGGCTGAATTTCAGGGTTGACGGTAAAGTGACCCAGCGGAGTCAGACCGTACTGTTTTTCAAAGTAGCCATAGGCGTCATGAAAAACGAAATACCCCTTCCCTTTCAGCGGTGCCAGCTCGTTACCGACCTGCTTATTGGCCTGGGCTAATGATGCCTCAAATGCCTTCAGGTTGGCGTCCAGCTTGGCTCGACTTTGCGGCATAACTTCCACTAATTTATCGTGGATTGCAACCGCCGAAAGCCGTGCAATCTCTGGGCTTAACCACAAATGCATGTTGTATTCGCCATGATGGTGATGATGCTCACTATTTTCGTCGTGATCGTGACCTTCATGACCCTCATGCTCATCTTCATCCGCGCCTTTCATCAGCTGCGATTTCACGCCGTCGAGTTGCGCCATCACCACCTGTTTTTGCGCAGGTACCTGCTGAGCAGAACGCACCATAAACGCTTCCATTTCCGGCCCAACCCAAAAAAGTAAGTCCGCGTTTTGCAAGCGTTTTACATCAGATGGACGCAGAGAATAATCATGCTCGGAGGCACCGTCTGGCAGGATAACTTCAGTGGTGGTCACGCCATCTGTAATAGCGGAAGCAATAAAGCCCAGCGGCTTAAGAGAAGTGACGACGGCGGCATTAGCGGATTGTGCTGTTAGGGTGAGAAACGCAGCGGAAAGCGCTGCGCAAAGAAGCGTATTTTTATGTAACATAATGCGTCTATTCATCGTAAGTAGTGTGTGGAATGTGATATTATAACATTCGACAACTTCTGCAACCCCTTAAATGCTATGACGAATCTTATAACGCTTGAAAATGTCAGCGTCGCTTTCGGTCAACGCCGCGTGCTCTCTGACATCTCTTTAAATTTGCGTCCAGGTAAAATTCTGACGCTGCTCGGACCTAACGGCGCGGGAAAATCGACGCTGGTGCGCGTCGTGCTTGGCCTGGTAGCACCCGACGCGGGGGTTATCAAGCGCGACAAAGCGTTGCGCATCGGCTATGTGCCGCAAAAATTACAGCTCGACGCCACGCTTCCTCTTACTGTAGGCCGCTTTATGCGTTTGCGCCCCGGCACGCGTAAAGACGATCTCATTCCGGCACTGAAACGCGTGCAGGCCGCACATCTGATTGACGCCCCAATGCAGAAACTCTCCGGCGGCGAAACGCAGCGCGTGCTGCTTGCCCGCGCCCTGCTCAATCAACCTCAACTGCTGGTGCTGGACGAGCCGACCCAGGGCGTTGACGTTAACGGTCAGGTTTCGCTCTACAATTTAATCGACGAGTTGCGCAAAGAGCTGGATTGCGCAGTGCTGATGGTGTCGCACGATCTGCACCTGGTGATGGCAAAGACCGATGAAGTCCTCTGTCTTAACCACCATATCTGCTGCTCCGGCACGCCGGAAGTGGTCTCCATGCATCCCGAATTTATCTCTATGTTCGGCCATCGCGGCGCAGAACAACTTGGCATTTACCGCCACAACCACAATCACCGCCACGATCTTCAGGGCCGCATTATTTTACGCCAGGGTAACGGACACTCATGATTGAACTTTTACTGCCCGGCTGGCTGGCCGGGGTTATGCTCGCCTGCGCCGCCGGGCCGCTTGGCTCCTTTGTCGTCTGGCGACGCATGTCATACTTCGGCGATACGCTGGCACACGCGTCTCTGCTCGGCGTCGCCTTTGGTTTGCTGCTGGATGTTAATCCGTTTTACGCGGTTATTGCCGTAACGTTACTGCTGGCCGCAGGCCTGGTATGGCTGGAGAAGCGTCCCCATCTGGCGATCGACACGCTGCTGGGCATTATGGCGCATAGCGCGCTCTCGCTTGGCCTGGTGGTGGTCAGCCTGATGTCCAACATCCGCGTGGATTTGATGGCATATCTGTTTGGCGACCTGCTGGCCGTTACGCCCGAGGATCTGATTGTTATCGCCCTCGGTGTGGTGCTGGTGGTGGGGATTTTACTCTGGCAGTGGCGCAACCTGCTGTCGATGACCATCAGCCCGGAGCTGGCCTTTGTCGATGGCGTGAAATTACAGCGCGTGAAGCTGCTGCTGATGCTGGTCACCGCCCTGACCATTGGCGTGGCGATGAAGTTTGTCGGTGCGCTGATTATCACCTCCCTGCTGATCATCCCGGCCGCCACGGCGCGGCGCTTTGCCCGCACGCCGGAGCAGATGGCCGCAGTGGCTGTCGGCGCAGGAATAATTGCCGTCACCGGCGGGCTGACCTTCTCCGCCTTCTACGACACGCCAGCAGGCCCCTCTGTGGTGCTCTGCGCCGCGGTGCTGTTTATCTTCAGCATGTTGAAAAAGAGCGCCAGCTAAATTCTTATCCTCTGCCAGCGCCGCCCGGCGCTGGCTCTGCGTATCAGGGCATTTCCGGCGGCGTAATGCCGAAGTGATCCCAGGCGCGCGGCGTCGCCATGCGGCCGCGCGGCGTACGCTGTAAAAAGCCCTGCTGAATCAGATAAGGCTCCAGCACATCTTCAATGGTTTCGCGCTCTTCACCAATCGCCGCAGCGAGGTTATCCAGCCCGACCGGACCGCCAAAGAATTTATCAATCACCGCCAGCAGCAGTTTGCGGTCCATATAGTCGAAGCCCTGGGCATCGACATTAAGCATATCGAGCGCCTGGGCGGCAATCTCTGCATTGATATCGCCATCGTGCTTCACTTCTGCGAAATCGCGTACGCGCCGCAGCAGGCGGTTGGCGATACGCGGTGTGCCACGGGAGCGACGCGCCACTTCCATCGCCCCCTCTTCGCTCAGCTCCAGTCCCATAAAACGCGCGCTGCGCCCGACGATATGTTGCAGGTCGGCCACCTGGTAAAACTCCAGGCGCTGGACAATGCCAAAGCGATCGCGCAGCGGCGAAGTCAGCGAACCGGCGCGGGTCGTTGCGCCAATCAGCGTAAAGGGCGGCAGATCGATTTTGATAGATCGCGCAGCCGGGCCTTCACCAATCATGATATCGAGCTGGTAATCTTCCATTGCCGGGTAGAGCACCTCTTCCACCACCGGCGACAGGCGATGAATTTCATCGATAAACAGCACGTCATGGGGTTCAAGGTTGGTGAGCATGGCGGCCAGATCGCCCGCCTTCTCCAGCACCGGCCCGGAGGTGGTGCGCAGATTAACGCCCATCTCGTTAGCGACGATATTTGCCAGCGTCGTTTTACCCAGACCCGGCGGGCCGAAAATCAGCAAATGATCCAGCGCATCGCCGCGCAGTTTCGCCGCCTGGATAAAGATCTCCATCTGCGAGCGCACCTGCGGCTGACCGATATACTCATCCAGCAGCTTTGGTCGAATCGCCCGATCCGCAACTTCTTCTACAATTGTGCTGGCGGCGGCAACCAGGCGGTCTGCTTCAATCATCCTCTACCTCACAACGCCGCACGCAGCGCTTCACGGATCAGGGTTTCACTGTTGGCGTCCGGACGCGCGATCTTGCTGATCATCCGGCTCGCTTCCTGCGGTTTATAGCCCAGCGACACCAGCGCGGCAACGGCTTCTTGCTCCGCATCATCCGTAGAGGGGCTTGCTGGCGACGCCAGCACCAAATCTGCCGCCGGGGTAAAGAGATCGCCATGCAGCCCTTTAAAGCGGTCTTTCATTTCAACAATCAGGCGCTCAGCGGTTTTCTTGCCAATGCCCGGCAGTTTCACCAGCGCGGCGGGATCTTCACGCTCAACGGCATTCACAAACTGCTGCGCCGACATACCAGAGAGGATCGCCAGCGCCAGCTTCGGCCCAACGCCGTTAGTTTTGATCAGCTCACGAAACAGGGTGCGCTCCTGCTTGTTGTTAAAGCCGTAGAGCAGTTGCGCATCTTCGCGCACCACAAACTGCGTAAAGACGGTCGCCTCTTTGCCGGCGTCCGGCAATTCATAGAAGCAGGTCATTGGCATATGAACTTCATACCCTACCCCACCGACCTCGAGCAGGACCAGCGGGGGTTGTTTTTCGACAATAATGCCTCTGAGTCTGCCTATCACGTGACGCTCCTGCGCTAAGTGCTAAAAAAGTAATGCTGTATCATAAAAAAAGGCTGGATAGATATCCAGCCGATAATGAAGGAAAAAGCGCGAGCGTGCTTCCGGAATTGAAGTAACAGAGGAGATTACCCATCACACTCGCAGTGTTTTATTCGGGTTTACCGTAACCGACCGCGCGCAAGGTTGAGCCTTGTGCTGCTCACCTGTAATGCGTTCTGGCTGACATGACAGTGGGTAATGGCGATCGCCAGCGCATCGGCGGCATCTGCCTGCGGGTTGGCCGGGAGTTTCAGAAGCGTGCGCACCATGTGCTGCACCTGGCTCTTCTCCGCGCTACCAATGCCGACCACCGTCTGCTTAACCTGACGGGCGGCATACTCAAAGACCGGTAAGTCCTGATTAACGGCGGCGACAATCGCCACGCCGCGCGCCTGCCCCAGTTTCAGCGCCGAGTCGGCATTTTTCGCCATAAACACCTGTTCGATAGCGAAAAAGTCCGGCTGAAACTGAGTGATGATCTCCGACACGCCCGCATAAATCAGCTTCAGGCGCGACGGCAGATCGTCAACTTTCGTGCGGATACAGCCGCTGCCAAGGTAGGTCAGCTGGCGGCCTGTCTGGCGAATCACACCATAACCGGTGATACGTGAACCCGGGTCGATCCCGAGAATAATCGCCATTATTTCTCTCCGCTTAACGCAATAATCCTGATGATGCCAAACACTCAAAACAGTTCGCAGGAAGGAGACAATTCAGTGCGTTCCCGGCCACACAGGTTAACCTTGTGACCGGGGCGCGAGGCGAGCCAACGCCCTGCGGGCTGTAAGATGCCAGCGATTACAGGGTTGCTGCCACTTCGTCGGAGATCTCACCGTTGTGGTAAACCTCCTGCACATCGTCGCAATCTTCCAGCATATCGATCAGGCGCAGCAGTTTCGGCGCGGTTTCCGCATCCATATCCGCTTTGGTCGACGGGATCATCGACACTTCGGCGTTGTCCGCTTTCAGACCGGCAGCTTCCAGCGCATCGCGCACGGCACCCATCTCTTCCCAGGCGGTGTAAACGTCAATCGCACCGTCGTCGTAGGTCACGACGTCTTCCGCACCGGCTTCCAGCGCCGCTTCCATAATGGTGTCTTCATCGCCCGCTTCGAAAGAGATCACCCCTTTCTTGCTGAACAGGTAGGCAACGGAACCGTCGGTACCCAGGTTGCCGCCGCACTTGCTGAAGGCGTGACGCACTTCGGCAACGGTACGGTTACGGTTGTCACTCAGACACTCGACCATCACCGCGGTGCCGCCAGGGCCGTAACCTTCATAAATGATGGTTTCCATGTTCGCGTCGTCATCGCCGCCGACGCCGCGTGCGATGGCGCGGTTCAGGGTGTCACGGGTCATGTTATTGGAGAGCGCTTTATCTACTGCCGCGCGCAGACGCGGGTTAGAAGCGATATCGCCGCCGCCCAGACGTGCTGCTGTCACCAGCTCACGAATAATTTTGGTGAAGATCTTACCGCGTTTGGCATCCTGTGCCGCTTTGCGGTGTTTGGTGTTGGCCCATTTACTGTGACCTGCCATAAAAAATTCTCCAGAAAAAACCGCCGTTCAGGCGGCGTTAATAACAAATTCTTCAATCGCCTGCCGGTTGCTCCACGACTTGGTCAATGCCGCCGCAGCGGGCGCATCAAGCCAGCGGTATGCCAGGTGTTCGGTAAACACAATCGGGCATTCGTGGGGCAGCGCTAAACAAAACCAGGATTCGGTGTTGTGAGTTACACCCGGCGCGTAGCGATGACGTAAATGACTGAAAATTTCAAATTCCACCGTGCGCTGGCAGTCAATCAGACGATGCGGCGCTGCGCCGACATCGATATTGACCTCTTCCATGACTTCGCGCGCGGCGGCCTGCAACGCGCTTTCACCCGGCTCGAGGCTGCCGGTAACCGACTGCCAGAACTCGGGATCGTCGCGTCGCTGCAACATCAGCACCCGTTTTGTCTCTTCGGCATAAATCACCACCAGCACAGAAACGGGATGCTTAAAGGACATCTTATTTATTCTCCGGCGTCTCTTTTTTGATAACAGAGATACCGAGTTCCGCCAGCGCGGTCGGATTGCCAAAGCTCGGCGCTTCGGTCATCAGGCAGGCCGCAGCCGTGGTTTTCGGGAAAGCGATAACGTCACGGATGTTGTCGGTGCCGGTCAGCAGCATGGTCAGGCGGTCGAGACCAAACGCCAGGCCCGCATGCGGCGGCGTGCCATATTTCAGGGCGTCGAGCAGGAAGCCGAACTTCTCGCGCTGCTCCTGCTCATTGATGCCGAGAATGCCAAACACCGTCTGCTGCATTTCGCCGTTATGAATACGTACGGAACCGCCGCCCACTTCGTAGCCGTTGATAACCATATCGTAGGCGTTAGCGATCGCCGTTTCCGGTGCCGCTTTCAGCTCAGCCGGGCTCATGTCGCGCGGCGCGGTGAACGGGTGGTGCATCGCCGTCAGGCCGCCTTCGCCGTCGTCTTCAAACATCGGGAAGTCGATAACCCACAGCGGCGCCCATTTGTTTTCGTCGGTCAGGCTCAGGTCTTTACCCAGCTTCAGACGCAGCGCGCCCAGCGCATCGGCAACCACTTTTTTGTTGTCAGCGCCGAAGAAGATCATGTCGCCATCCTGCGCGCCGGTGCGCGACAGAATTTCGCTTACAATCTCAGCGTTGAGGAATTTCGCCACCGGGCTGGTGATGCCTTCGAGGCCTTTCGCCGCTTCGTTAACTTTGATGTAGGCCAGACCTTTCGCGCCGTAAATTTCGACGAACTTGCCGTAGTCATCAATCTGCTTACGGCTAAGCTGTGCGCCGCCCGGCACACGCAGTGCGGCAACGCGGCCTTTGGCATCGTTGGCCGGACCAGAGAAGACTTTGAACTCGACCGCTTTCAGCAGGTCGGCAACGTCCACCAGCTCCATCGGGTTACGCAGATCCGGTTTATCGGAGCCGTAACGACGCTCGGCTTCGGCAAAGGTCATGATCGGGAACTCACCGAGATCGACGCCTTTCACTTCCTGCCACAGCTGGCGAACCAGCGCTTCCATCACTTCACGCACCTGCGGCGCGGTCATAAAGGAAGTTTCCACATCGATCTGGGTAAATTCCGGCTGGCGGTCAGCGCGCAGATCTTCATCGCGGAAGCATTTGACGATCTGGTAGTAACGGTCGAAGCCGGACATCATCAGCAGCTGTTTGAAGAGCTGCGGCGACTGCGGCAGCGCGTAGAATTTGCCTTTATGCACGCGGCTCGGCACCAGGTAATCGCGCGCGCCTTCCGGCGTCGCTTTGGTCAGCATCGGCGTTTCGATGTCGAGGAAACCGTGGTCATCCATAAAGCGGCGCACGAAGCTGGTGATTTTCGCACGGGTCTTCAGGCGCTGCGCCATCTCAGGGCGGCGCAGGTCGAGGTAGCGGTACTTCAGACGCGCTTCTTCGGTGTTGACGTGGTTAGAATCGAGCGGCAGCGCGTCGGCGCGGTTGATGATGGTCAGTTCGGTGGCGAAAACTTCCACTTCACCGGTGGCCATCTCTTTGTTGGCATTTTTGCCTTCGCGGGCGCGGACAGTACCGGTAATTTGAATGCAGAACTCATTACGCAGTTCAGAGGCGAGCTGGAACACATCCTGACGGTCCGGGTCGAAAAACACCTGCACGATGCCTTCACGATCGCGCATATCGATAAAGATAAGGCTACCGAGGTCACGACGGCGGTTGACCCACCCACAAAGCGTTACTTGCTGTCCGACATGGGACTGATTGAGCTGCCCGCAATATACTGTACGCATGAGATATCCCTTAATTAGCTGCGCATCACCCACCACCTGCGGCGCAGGCGCGCTGGGGGCAGCTATTTTCGTATGTCACATCTGGATGAAAAAAGGGGGCTATTATACTGGAAATAATGACCCACGATAAGCCCGCTACCGACTGTACGCACGTTTGCTGCGCGCTTATTGCGCATTCTCACAAAATTTAACAAAAATTGTAAACCCGGCGCGCGGAAAGAGCGCGTAAGGTAACGCCCCAATGCGATTATTTTTTCAGGAGTGAACATGCTGGAACTCAACACGGCGAAAACGGCACTGGTGGTTATCGATCTTCAGGAAGGCATTCTGCCCTTTGCCGGCGGCCCACACACTGCGCAGGACGTCGTAGCGCGCTCGGCACGGCTGGCCGGGAAGTTTCGTGCTAACGGCGCGCCGGTGGTGCTGGTGCGTGTCGGCTGGTCGGCGGATTTTGCCGAAGCGCTGAAACAGCCGGTGGATGCCGCGATGGGCGGTCACGGCCTGCCGGAAAACTGGTGGGATTACCCGGCAGCGCTTGGCAAACAGGCGAGCGATATTGAGGTAACAAAACGCCAGTGGGGCGCTTTCTATGGCACCGATCTGGAAATGCAGCTGCGCCGTCGCGGTATCGACACCATCGTGCTGTGCGGCATTTCGACCAATATCGGCGTCGAATCCACCGCCCGCAACGCCTGGGAGATGGGCTTTTCGCTGGTTATCGCTGAAGATGCCTGCAGCGCCGCCGATGCCGAGCAGCATCAGGGCAGCATGAAAAACATCTTCCCGCGCATCGGTCGCGTGCGCAGCAGCGAGGAGATTATCGCCGCGTTATGATCTATATCGGCCTGCCGCAGTGGTCGCATCCGAAATGGGTGCGCCTTGGGATCACCTCTCTTGAGGAGTATGCCCGTCACTTCAATTGTGTCGAAGGCAACACCACGCTCTATGCGCTGCCGAAAGCGGAGATTGTCGCGCGCTGGCACGATCAGACCAGCGATGATTTCCGCTTCTGCTTTAAGTTTCCCGCCACCATTTCCCATCAGGCGGCGCTGCGTAACTGTGATGATTTAACCCACGAATTCTTTAGCCGCATGTCGCCGCTCGCCGGCAGGATTGGCCAATACTGGCTCCAGCTGCCAGCGACCTTTGGCCCGCGCGATCTCCCGGCGCTGTGGGCTTTTCTTGATGCGCTGCCCGCAGGCTTTACCTACGGTGTCGAGGTGCGTCACCCCGCCTTCTTTGAAAAAGGCGAAGAGGAGAAGGCCCTTAACCAGGGGCTGCACGCCCGCAAAGTCAATCGCGTGATGCTCGACAGCCGCCCGGTGCACAGCGCGAAACCGCACAGCGAAGCAGTGCGTGAAGCCCAGCGCAAGAAGCCAAAAGTGCCGGTGCACGCGCTGGTTACCGCTGAGCATCCGATGGTGCGCTTTATCGGCAGTGACGATATGGCGCAGAACCGCGAACTCTTCGCCGTCTGGTTAAACAAGCTGCCGACCTGGGAGCAGACCACCACGCCCTATCTGTTTCTGAATACGCCCGATATCGCCCAGGCTCCCGAGCTGGTCGAAACGCTGTGGCAGGATCTTCGCACTGCGATGCCGGTCGTCGGCGAAGCCCCCTCCCTGCCGTTACAATCTTCTCTTTTTTAAGCGCAGCACCTATCATTGATGAGCCATCGCCGTAACCTTAAAGGGAGTTTGTATGGTAAGCGCGTTGTATGCCGTGCTGGGTGCGTTATTACTGGTTAAATTTGCTTCTGATGTGATTCGTCTGCGTATGCAGTACCGTGTGAGCTTTGGCGACGGCGGGTTTAGTGAGTTGCAGAACGCGATGCGTATTCACGGCAACGCCGTTGAGTACATTCCCATTGCCATGATCCTGCTGCTGTTTATGGAGATGAACGGCGCGCAAAACTGGATGGTGCATCTCTGCGGCATCATGCTGATTGTCGGCCGCCTGATGCACTACTACGGTTTGCATCACCGGCTTCTCTACTGGCGGCGTTACGGGATGGGCGCAACGCTCTGCTCCCTGCTGCTGATGGTGCTGGCGAATGTGTGGTATATGCCCTGGGAGTTGGTTTTCTCCCTGCGTTAGCGCACAATACGCCCCTTTGTTTTCCCGGATATTTACACTATGTCTCACCGCGACACGCTTTTTTCCGCGCCTATCGCCCGCCTCGGCGACTGGACCTTCGATGAACGGGTAGCTGAAGTCTTCCCGGATATGATCCAGCGTTCCGTTCCGGGTTACTCCAATATTATTTCGATGATCGGCATGCTGGCGGAGCGCTTTGTGCAGCCCGGCACGCAGGTTTACGATCTCGGCTGCTCGCTGGGCGCCGCCACGCTCTCGGTGCGCCGCAATATTCATCATGAGAATTGCAAAATTATTGCCGTCGACAACTCACCCGCGATGGTTGAACGCTGCCGCCGTCATATCGACGCCTATAAAGCGCCAACGCCGGTTGAGGTGATTGAGGGCGATATTCGCGATATCGAGATTAACAACGCCTCGCTGGTGGTACTTAACTTCACCCTGCAATTTCTCGAACCTGACGACCGTCTGAAGCTGCTGCAAAAAGTTTACCAGGGGCTGAACCCGGGCGGCGCACTGGTGTTGTCGGAGAAATTCAGTTTTGAAGATCACACCGTCGGCGAACTGCTGTTCAACATGCACCACGATTTCAAACGCGCCAATGGTTACAGCGAGCTGGAGATTAGCCAGAAGCGCAGCATGCTGGAAAATGTGATGCTGACGGACTCCGTCGAAGCCCACAAAGCGCGCCTGCGTACGGCAGGTTTTGAGCACAGCGAATTGTGGTTCCAGTGCTTTAACTTCGGTTCACTGGTGGCACTGAAGGCGGTGCAGTCATGATCGAGTTTGGCCGTTTCTATCAGCAGATCGCCACCGGTCCCCTCGCCCACTGGCTGGAGACCTTACCGGCGCAAATCGCCGCCTGGCAGCGCGAAACCCTGCACGGGCAGTTCAAGCAGTGGAACAACGCCGTTGAGTTCCTGCCCAGCCTGACGCCGGACTCGATCGATTTCGTCAATGGCGTCACCGCGCGCAGTGCCGAACCGTTAAGCGCCGGGCAGTTGAAAGGGATGGAGACGCTGCTGCGTAACCTGATGCCGTGGCGTAAAGGGCCGTTTTCACTCTACGGTGTTGATATCGACACCGAATGGCGCTCTGACTGGAAGTGGGATCGCGTTTTGCCGCATCTTTCTGACCTGCGCGGCCGCACTATTCTGGATGTCGGCTGCGGTAGCGGGTATCACTTGTGGCGCATGATTGGCGCGGGCGCGCAGCTGGCAGTCGGTATCGACCCGACGCAGCTTTTCCTCTGCCAGTTTGAAGCGGTGCGTAAGTTATTAGGCGACGATCGCCGTGCGCATCTGCTGCCGCTCGGCATTGAGCAACTGCCTGCACTTAACGCCTTTGACACGGTCTTTTCCATGGGCGTGCTCTACCATCGCCGCTCGCCGCTGGAGCATCTCTGGCAGTTGAAAGATCAGCTGGTTAAAGAGGGTGAACTGGTGCTGGAAACGCTGGTGGTGGAAGGTGACGAAAACACCGTGCTGGTGCCGGGCGACCGCTACGCGCAGATGCGCAACGTCTACTTTATCCCCTCCGCACTGGCGCTGAAAAACTGGCTGGAGAAGTGTGGCTTTGTCGATGTGCGCATCGTCGATGCCAACGTGACAAGCTGCGATGAGCAGCGCCGCACGTCGTGGATGGTAACCGAATCGCTGGCCGATTTCCTCGATCCGAACGATCGCACTAAAACGGTGGAAGGCTACCCTGCGCCGCTGCGCGCGGTGCTGATTGCCCGTAAACCGTAGACAAAAAAAGGCCCCTGTTAATGGCAGGGGCCTGGTACAAGCAAGCATCACATTGGGCGACATGATGCGGCGGTAAAAACGGTTACTGGCGGTAGTTAACAATCAGCGCTTTCATCTCTGCTACGGCCTCTTTGTCGACACCGTAGCGGGCATATTCATCAGCGCTCGCGTCGGATGACATCGATAATCCGCTGTTGCGATAGCGCATCGGCGATGCTGTCCAGCGTCCTGCCGAGCTATGCACCTCTTTCAATCCCGCGCGAAGAAAGAGTTCAAGGTTATCAGGACGCACGCCTGCGCCAGCCATAATGATTGGAACACCGGGAAGTGCATTTAGTTCCGTAATAAGTGAAACTCCTTTTTCCGCCGTCGCCTGCTGCCCGGATGTCAGGATGCGCGCCACGCCTGATTGTGCCAATATTTCAACGGCCTGGTGCGGATCGGCGCACATATCAAAGGCGCGATGAAATGTCACCGCCATCCCCTCTGCGGCGCGCATTATCTGCGCCATTCTCGCTACATCGACTTCGCCGTCCTCATTCAGCACGCCGGTCACCACACCCGGAAAGCCCAGTTCGCGCACCCGCGCGATATCCGCCAGCAGCACTTGAAACTCATCATCGCGATAGCAAAAATCGCCGCCGCGCGGCCGCACAATCGGATGGACGGGAATGGTCACCGCCTCACGCACCGCCTGCAACGCGCCAAACGATGGCGTCAGACCGCCCTCTTTCGGCGCGGCGCAAAACTCAATACGATCGGCTCCGTGCTGTTCGGCGATAAGCGCATCCTCAACGCTGTAACAGCAGATCTCCAGTAATGTCATCACTTCTCCTTCTCCTCTTATCACCCGCG
This sequence comes from Kosakonia sp. CCTCC M2018092, assembly GCF_003864115.1. NCBI lineage: Bacteria > Pseudomonadati > Pseudomonadota > Gammaproteobacteria > Enterobacterales > Enterobacteriaceae > Kosakonia > Kosakonia sp. CCTCC M2018092. The sequence continues at coordinate 1,961,615 of NZ_CP034225.1, read as the reverse complement.
CAGCCTGGCCTCACGCCGTGCTTTTACTGCTCGCTGGCAACAATCGCTTCTATGCTCCACGGGTGAAATTTCACCGTCACTTTGCCGTCAGTCACCGCTAGCGTCGGGTTGGGCAACCGCTCGCGCTCGCCTTTTGGCGCGCTGGTTTTTACCGCAATCCCCTGCTGGCTCAGCCCTTCATCGGCCAGCAGCGCCAGCGCCCGGGCGTTCAGGGTTTCCACCTCGCCCGGCAGGACGATTTCAATATGCTCCCATCCTTCGTGGGGATAACGCTTCTCACCCGGCCAGGGCAGCTCCACCACGCTGAACTGCCAGTGGGCAACGCAGACCGGCTCGTGCAATTTAAACAGGCAGATGGGGCGGCCATTGATGATATTTTCCGACAGCAGTTCGCCGCACTGCTCAAACCCGCGCCGCCAGCGCTCCGCCGTGGCGTTCTGATGACAACGCAGGGAGATATGGTCGGCATCTAAGGGTGCGATAGCCAGCCCAAGACGGGAAGTGAAATTTTGCAGATCCGTCGTAAAACGCGGCAGATCTTCCACGATATCCTGCAACTCTTCGATAGTTTGCCAATGGCGCATAACAGTGCTCGCAACTCATAACAAAGCGCATAATCTACCGTGTTATGCGGTGCTGACGCCACCGGGCATTTGCAGTATACTCCCGCCTTTCATAAACACCCGGACGCCGCCCTCTTTCGCGGCGTCGCAAATGTAAGGTATCCCGGTGAATATTCAGGCACTTCTCTCAGAAAAAGTCAGTCAGGCCATGATTGCGGCAGGCGCCCCCGCAGAGTGCGAAGCGCAGGTGCGGCAGTCAGCAAAAGTTCAGTTTGGCGACTATCAGGCTAACGGCGTGATGGCAGTTGCCAAAAAACTGGGTATGGCCCCGCGACAACTCGCTGAGCAAGTTCTGACTCACCTCTCCCTCGACGGCATCGCCCACAAAGTGGAGATCGCTGGTCCTGGCTTTATCAATATCTTCCTGGCGCCGGAGTTCCTCGCTGAAAACGTTGACCAGGCGCTGAAATCCGATCGCCTTGGGGTCTCTGTTCCGCAGCCGCAAACCATTGTCGTGGACTACTCCGCGCCGAACGTGGCGAAAGAGATGCACGTCGGCCACCTGCGCTCCACTATCATCGGCGACGCCGCGGTGCGCACTCTTGAGTTCCTCGGTCACAATGTGATCCGCGCAAATCATGTCGGCGACTGGGGCACCCAGTTCGGCATGCTGATCGCCTTCCTTGAGCTTAAGCAGCAGGAGAACGCAGGCGAAATGGCGCTGGCGGATCTGGAAGGTTTCTACCGCGAAGCGAAAAAGCACTACGACGAAGATGCCGCCTTTGCCGAGCGCGCGCGCAGCTACGTGGTTAAGCTGCAGGGTGGCGATGAGTACTGCCGCGAAATGTGGCGCAAGCTGGTCGATATCACCATGAGCCAGAACCAGCAGGCCTATGAGCGCCTGAACGTTACCCTGACGCGCAAAGATGTGATGGGTGAAAGCCTCTACAACTCGATGCTGCCGGGTATCGTCGCCGATCTGAAAGCCAAAGGGCTGGCGGTTGAGAGCGAAGGTGCCACCGTGGTCTTCCTCGACGAATACAAAAACAAAGAGGGCGAACCGATGGGCGTCATCATCCAGAAGAAGGATGGCGGCTACCTCTACACCACCACGGATATCGCCTGCGCCAAATACCGTTATGAAACCCTGCATGCCGATCGCGTGCTGTATTACATCGACTCCCGCCAGCACCAGCATCTGATGCAGGCGTGGACCATTGTGCGTAAAGCGGGCTATGTGCCGGAGTCGGTGCCGCTGGAGCACCACATGTTCGGCATGATGCTGGGCAAAGATGGCAAGCCGTTTAAAACCCGCGCAGGCGGGACGGTGAAACTCTCCGATCTGCTGGACGAAGCGCTGGAGCGCGCCCGTCGCCTGGTGGCGGAGAAGAACCCGGAGATGCCAGCGGATGAGCTGGAGAAGCTGGCGAATGCGGTTGGTATTGGCGCAGTGAAATATGCCGACCTGTCGAAAAACCGCACCACCGATTACGTCTTCGACTGGGACAATATGCTGGCGTTTGAGGGTAACACCGCGCCGTATATGCAGTACGCCTATACCCGCGTGCTGTCGGTGTTCCGCAAAGCGGGCATTGAAGAGCAGGTGCTGGAAAACGCGCAGGTTGCGATCCGCGAAGAGCGTGAAGCGCAGCTGGCCGCGCGTCTGCTGCAGTTTGAAGAGACCCTGAGCGTGGTTGCCCGTGAAGGTACGCCGCACGTGATGTGTGCCTACCTTTACGATGTCGCTGGCCTCTTCTCCGGCTTTTACGAGCACTGCCCGATCCTCACCGCTGAAAGCGATGAGATCCGCCTGAGCCGCCTGAAGCTGGCGCTGCTGACGTCGAAAACCCTGAAGCTGGGTCTGGAGACGCTGGGCATCGAAACCGTCGAGCGTATGTAATTGCCGGATGACGGCTGCGCCTTATCCGGCCTACGCGATCTTTCAGACCTCATAGCCCGTAGGCCTGATAAGCAAAGCGCCATCAGGCAATGATGCCAGCTATGTACCTCAACGCCGGATGGCGGCTGCGCCTTATCCGGCCTACGCGATCTTTCAGACCTCATAGCCCGTAGGCCTGATAAGCGAAGCGCCATCAGGCAATGAGGCGAGCCATACATTCCAAATAAAAAACCCCGGCAAGCCGGGGTTTTCTTTTGCAATGCACTCAAAAATATTTGCGCAGATACTCGGTCAAACAGAGCATCGCCATCGCCTGACCGTAGGGCATGGAGGTTAACGGGATCTGGCGATAAAACTCAAGATTGCTGCCCATCCCTGTACCGAATGAGACCTGCAACAACTCCCCTTCCGGTGAGATATTTTCGACTATCGCTTTCACCGCCCGCTCGGCGACCGGCGCGTAATCGGCGCTGATATACCGCTTGCGCAGCGCCTTCAATATGCCATAGGCAAACCCGGCGGTGGCGGAGGCCTCAAGATAGGAGTCGGGATCGTCCAGCAGCGTATGCCACAGCCCGCTCTGATGCTGGCATTTCGCCAACGCCGCTATCTGCGCATTCAGCACCTGCACCAGATAACGGCGCACGGCGTTATTCTCCGGCAGATCCACCAGCTCGAGAAAATCGGGGATCACAATTGTCAGCCAGCTGTTGCCCCGCGCCCAGCGCGCTTTCGCGAAGTTGTGCATCCCCTCGTAGTTCCAGCCGTGGAACCACAGCCCCGTTTCGCGATCCATCAGGTTTTGCACATGCAGCAGGAACTGGTAGATCGCCTCTTCCACATACTCCGGCTTATTGAGCAATTTGCCGATCTTCGCCAGCGGCAGCACCGTCATCATCAGCGTGTCGTCCCACATCTGCTGGTGATTCTCTTCCGCCAGCGTGATGTGCTGCATGCCGCCGTGATCGGTGCGCGGCATCTCACTCATCGCCCACTCGGCCCAGCTCTCCAGCCAGGGAAGAAAGGCCGGGTTGCGCGTCTCTTCATAGCGGTACGCCAGCGTCAGGAACGGCGCCATAGTATTGACGTTTTTAGTGGTTGCCCCTTCGGCAAAGCGATCGGCAAACCAGCTATCAATCACGCCAAGAATGTACTCATCGCCGGTCTGACGATAATACTGATACATCCCATACAGCCCGACACCGTGCGTCCACTCCCATCCGGCCCAGCCTTTAGTGTCAATCACACGACCATCGTCGAGACGGAGTAAAAATTCGCCGCTATCATCGTGAATGTTGACGAGATTGTGCGTCACCTTGCGGATCAACGCTTTCAGTTCATCACGGGCGATAAAACGCTCTGGCTGACGCAGTAACGGGCTCTGTTTGACAGGCCAAACCTTCATAGTATTAACCTCAGTTATAAGTCGATTTCAGATGCGCCTCTTCCAGCGTGGGCGCAGCCGGTTTATTGCGATTCAGGAAACCAATGTTGTTATTACCCCACAGGGACTCATACGGCATCCCCGCCAGCATCTCGACCGTTTCACGCGCCTCTGGCGTAATGTTCTCCGGCATCGCGCGGCCGTTCTGGCGCATTTTTGCCGTCTCTGCACGCAGCACGCTGTGGGTTTTCAGGTTGAGCTTAAAGCGCAGGGAGACGAGGAAACCACAGCAGAGCACGGCGACGGTGCCGAAACACATAACCATCAAAATGGTGTGGCTCACTTCCGGCAACTGGGTTTTCTGCCCGGAGACAAAACCGGAGGCCTGCATCACGATGCCAACCAGCATCACCGCACCTGCCTGAGACGCTTTACGCGTCAGCGTCATGATCCCGGCGAAGATCCCCTCGCGGCGCTGGCCGGTGACCACTTCATCGATATCGGCAATATAGGTGTAGGTATTCCATGGCACATAGTTGATGCCGCCGCGTCCCAGACCCGCCACGGCGGAGATCAGCAGGAGCAGCGAGTAGACATCGCTTAAGCCCGCGTAGTAGAGCACTGCGTAAGAGATCGCACTGAGGCCAAACAGCACCACCACCATGCGGTAGGAGGGTGCCGGTCCGAAGCGGATGCAGAGCGGGATCATGGCGATCACCGCGATGAACTGGAAAATCGCCATCGTGCCGAGCAGGTTCGAGGCTAATGACGCCTCCTGCATCAGCACAAACACCACGTAGTAGGTGAAGACAGCGTTAAAGACATCCTGGGCGATATAGCCGCCGAGATACATGCCAAGGTGCTGGCGGAAAATCTTAATACGCAGCGTCGAGCTCAGTTCCACCACCAGGCGGCGCAGGCTCTGCCCGAGCGTCAAACTCTTCTTCTCCTCTTCAGCGCGCAGCGCCGCTTCTGTCCACTCTTCACGCGGGCGCTCCCAGGTAAAGATCCAGACAAAAGTGAGCATAATGGCGCACAGCACCGAGAAGACCAGGCTGGCATAGAAGAAGGAGACGGCGTTGTCTTTACCAAAGTGCGTCAGCAGCACGCCCGGCAGGAACGAGGCGAGGATCGCCGACATCTGCGCCATAGAGATGCGCGCACCGGAGAATTTGGTTTTCTGTTTGAAATCATCGGTCATCTCCGGCACCAGCGTTTCATAGGGCACAAGGATCATGGTGTAGACCACGTCAAACAGCAGATAGGTGAGCAGGTAGTACCAGAAACTCATATCCCCTACCCACATGATTGAGTAGCTAAATACGCAGGGAATACCGAGCAGAATAAAGAACTTGCGCCGACCAAAGCGCTTGCCTAAGCGGGTCGAGCCGAAGTTATCGGTGAGGAAGCCCATCAGCGGGCTGACCACCGCATCCAGCACCCTCGCGGCGGCGAAAATAAAGGTCGCTTCAATCGGCGTCAGGCCGCAAAAGGTGGTGTAGAAGTAGAGTAACCATGCGGCGGTAAGCGCCGTCGTGCCTGCACCCAGAAAATCGCCCGACCCGTAGGCCAGGTAATTAGCCAGTCCAATTTTTTGTGTTTTCATTGCCGTCAACCCTGTTCATTTTGGGGGACCTTTGACGATCCGGCTGAGTCAAAGGAATTTCTTACACGGCTAAAGTAAGGGGATGCGCAAGGGGAAACCTTTCTGTTTCTGCCATCAACATGCGTCATCTGGCAAAAATGCAAAGAGTGCCAATACTCGCTTCACTGATTTATAAAACAGCGTTTCTCTTGCATCAAAAGGAGAGGTCAAAATTGCGGGGCGGATAGCAAAATCCCGCGCGAACGGCGGGATTGTCGGTAAAAAATTGAGCTAACTAATTGAGTTTACAGCTCAGGGCTGCGCCGGAGGACGGCGATAGTTAACGATAACCTGGTTGCTGCGCACCGTCAGCGCGGGCCATAAGCGCCCACCTCCCGGCACTTCCCAGACATAGCGCAGCGGCTCAAGCGCCGGTACACCGTTAAACGCACGGGTAGTGCCGCTCTGTCCATCCAGCGCAACGCAGCGCGCCTGGGAACAGAGGCGCACAATCAGACCGGCGGGCGTCGGGCCATTCAGCTCGTAACGCCAGGAGACATCGGTCATCAGCCCGCTAACCGGCTCAGTCGGGCCGAGCTGTGATGAGGAGGCAACTACGCCACGGTTGGCGAGCGTGATGCCGATACTGCTCGCCTGCCAGGTACCCTCACCCATGGCGTGCGCCAGCATCGGCAGTGTCAAAAGCAGCAAAGCGAGCTTACGCATTATTTGCCTCCGATGGTCGCGGTCATGCGGATGCTGCGGTTGTCGGACATCTCCATATTCGACAGCACCACCAGCTGCGGCAGGCTGCGGCGCAGGAAGCGGGCCAGCAGCGGACGCAGCGCATGGTTGACCAGCAGCACCGGCGGCGCGCCGAGCATCTCCTGGCGGGAGAGCGCTTCCTGGGTTTGTTCCAGCAGACGATCCGCCAGACCCGGCTCAAGGCCGCCACCGCCCTGCAGGGCTTGTAATAACAGGCGCTCAAGCGGCGTATCAAGACCAATCACCTGCACTTCACCGGTGCCCGGGAACCACTGCTGGGTAATGGCGCGGCCCAGTGCCACGCGCACCACGGCGGTGAGTTCGTGCGGATCGTTTTGCAGCGGTGCATGCTCGGCCAGCGTTTCCAGAATGGTGCGCATATCGCGGATCGGCACGCGCTCTGCCAGCAGGTTTTGCAGCACTTTATGCAGCGTCGTCAGCGTCACTACGCCCGGGACCAGATCTTCGGTCAGCTTCGGCATCTCCTGGCTGACGCGGTCGAGCAACTGCTGCGCTTCCTGACGGCCAAACAGCTCCGGCGCGTACTGCCCAATCAGGTGGTTGAGGTGGGTCGCGACCACGGTACTCGCTTCCACTACGGTAAAGCCCTGGATCTGCGCTTGCTCTTTCAGGGCGCTCTCAATCCAGATTGCCGCCAGGCCAAATGCCGGATCGACGGTCGCTTCGCCCGGCAGCGAACCTGCCGCTGTGCCTGGATTAATCGCCAGCCAGCGGCCCGGATAGGCTTCGCCGCTGCCAATTTCTACACCTTTCATCAGAATACGGTAGCGCGCAGGCGGCAGATCCATATTGTCGCGGATATGCACCACCGGCGGCAGGAAGCCCATATCCTGCGCAAATTTCTTACGAATACTGCGGATACGTCCGAGCAGTTCGCCGTCCTGCTGGAAATCGACCATCGGGATCAGGCGGTAGCCCACTTCCATCCCGAGGTTATCTTCCAGCTGCACATCGCTCCAGGTCGCTTCCACCGCCTGGGTGTTCTCCGGCAATTTCACCGGCGCGGCGTCCAGCGGCGCTTTCTGCTCTTTGCCACGCAGCCACCAGGCAAGCCCCAGCAGCGCGGCGGTAAAGAGTAAGAAGACGAAGTTTGGCATGCCCGGCACCATGCCGAGCAGACCGAGTACACCGGCGCTCAGCATCATGACGCGCGGGTTGCTGAAGAGCTGGCCGACCATCTGCTGGCCAACGTCCTGATCGGTACTGACGCGGGTTACGATAACGCCCGCAGCGGTAGAGATCACCAGCGCCGGGATCTGCGCGACCAGGCCATCACCGATAGTCAGCAGGGTATAAGTTGAGCCCGCATCGCCCATCGACATGCCGTGCTGAATCACACCGACCATCAGGCCGCCGATGACGTTGATCACCATGATCAGAATCCCGGCGACGGCATCACCACGCACGAATTTACTCGCACCGTCCATGGAGCCGTAGAAATCCGCCTCCTGGGTCACTTCGCTACGACGACGCTTGGCCTCATCTTCGCCGATAATCCCGGCGTTAAGGTCGGCATCAATCGCCATCTGTTTACCCGGCATCCCGTCAAGTACGAAACGCGCGCCCACTTCGGCGATACGCCCCGCACCCTTGGTGATAACCATAAAGTTGATGATCACGAGGATGATAAACACCACGATACCGATGGCGAAGTTACCGCCGACGAGGAAGTGGCCGAACGCTTCCACCACGCGACCTGCCGCCGCGCCACCGGTATGCCCTTCCATCAGGATGATACGGGTAGAGGCGACGTTCAGTGCCAGACGCAACAGCGTAGTGAAGAGCAGAATGGTCGGGAACGCGGCGAATTCAAGCGTGCGCTGGGTGAACATTGCCACCAGCAGCACCATGATCGACAGCGCAATGTTAAAGGTAAACAGCAGGTCGAGGACAAACGCCGGCAGCGGCAGCACCATCATCGACAAAATAAGCAAAATGAGCACCGGCCCGGCGAGCACTTGCCACTGGGTCGATTTCCAATTGTTCGGCAGACGCAGCATTGCCACCAGATTAGCCATCAGTGTCCTTCTCTTTCAAAAAGTCCAGCGCCTCTGGCACCGGGAGATTCTCAGGTTTAACAGGTCGTTGTCCGCCGGACAGACGCCAGCGTTTCAACTGCCATACCCACGCCAGCACTTCGGCAACTGCCGCATAGAGCTGGCCCGGGATTTGCTGACCAATTTCAGCGTGACGATAGAGCGCACGCGCCAGCGGCGGTGCTTCGAGGATCGGCACGCGGTTTTCAGTGCCAATTTCACGAATACGCAGTGCCACGGCACCCGCGCCTTTGGCGACCACTTTCGGCGCGCTCATTTTGTTCTCGTCATACTGCAATGCCACGGAGTAGTGCGTCGGGTTAGTGACAATCACATCCGCTTTTGGCACGTCCGCCATCATGCGACGGCGGGCGGCAGAGCGCTGCATCTGGCGAATACGCCCCTTAACATGCGGGTCGCCTTCGCTCTGTTTAAATTCGTCACGAATATCCTGGCGTGACATACGTAATTTTTTCAGGTGGCTGTAGATCTGCCAGAAAACGTCGAAGCCGACCATCGGGATGATGCTCAGCGAAACCAGCAGCGCGCACAGCCCGGCAAGGTTCATGGCGCTGGCCATCGCCGTCATCGGCGATTCGCTCATCAGGCGCATCATTTCTGGCCAGTGCTGCCAGAGAAACAGCCCGGCCACCCCGCCCATCAGCAGGGCTTTCATCAACGCTTTAACCAACTCTGCGCCAACCTGAGCAGAAAAGAGACGACCAATGCCGCTAATCGGGTTGAGCTTGGAGAACTTAAACGCCAGCGTTTTGGTGCTGAATACCAGCCCGCCAAGCATTACCGGTGCGACCAGCGCGATAATCACCACGCCAACCAGCAGCGGCAACATGCCGATCAGCGCCGTCTTCAGCATGATGATTATTTGGCCGAGGATCAGGTTCTGGTCACTAATAATCTTGTGATCGAAACGTAACCCGGATGAGAGCACCGATGAGAGACGATGACCAAACGAGGCGCCGCCAAACCAGAGAATACAGACGCCGACGAGCATAATCAGCACCGAGGTCAGCTCTTTGGATCGGGGGATCTGCCCCTCTTCACGCGCTTTTTGCAATCGTTGCGCGGTGGGCGATTCTGTTTTGTCGTCGTTATCTTCAGAGGCCACGTTCAACGTCCGGGGTTACAGGTGTGACGTCATATTGCCAGAGTCAAGCGGGTCTAATGGGCGGAGTAAGGCATAAAAAGAGGGGGTTTTCGCCTTTTGGGCAGGAATGATTCACGCGCAGGCCACGTAAAGGGGGGGAAATAGATCGATTTTGAAAAAGCGGGAAGGCTCTCCCCTTCCCGCTTTTAAAGCCTTGGCTGATGCGAAATCAGAAGCCGAGGCTGTCCAGCAGATCGTCCACCTGATCCTGGCTTGCCACAACACCCGCTTTTGTTACGTCGAGTTGTGGGCCATTGAGCAGGCTGTCGTTTTCACGTTTCGGACGCGCGGACTGCTCCGGCATGTTCTCCAGCAGCACCATCAACAGCTGGCGCTCAATCTCCTGGATAACATCCATCATGCGCTTGATTACCTGACCGGTCAGATCCTGGAAATCCTGCGCCATCATGATGTCGAGCAGTTGGGCGTTGGTAAAGCTGGTGTGACCCGGTACTTCTGCGAGGAACTGACGCGTGTCAGTAACCAGTTCACGGGCATCCGTCAGCTCGATCGGGTTTTCAAACCACTCATCCCAACGTTTGGTCAGCGCTTTCGAGCCTTTTTCCATCTCATCCTGGTGCGGCTGTGAGGCTTCAACGCTGTTCAGCGCGCGCTCTGCCGCCTGGGCGGTCATCTGCACCACATAGTCGAGACGGTCACGGGCATCCGGAATCGCTTCCGCTGCTTCAGCAATCGCCTGGTCAAGACCCAGTTCGCGCAGGCTGTCGCGCAGCATACGCGTCAGGCTACCAATGCGGGCAATGATCTCGCTGGGTGAATGCTCTTCCGTGGGTTTAATTGAAGGTTGCATCATTTGTCCAGTCCTCACATGCCAAGTTTCTCGAAGATCTTGCCAAGCTTCTCTTCGAGGGTTGCCGCCGTGAACGGTTTCACCACATAGCCGCTTGCACCCGCCTGCGCTGCAGCAATGATGTTCTCTTTTTTCGCTTCGGCCGTGACCATCAGCACCGGCATTGAGGCCATGTTGCTGTCAGCACGAATGGTTTTAAGCAGTTCCAGACCGTCCATGTTTGGCATGTTCCAGTCAGAGATGACGAAACCAAAACCACCGGCCTGGAGTTTATTGAGCGCATCAACGCCGTCTTCAGCTTCTTCGACGTTGTTGAATCCCAGCTCTTTTAACAGGTTGCGCACAATTCGACGCATAGTGGAAAAGTCGTCCACAACCAGAAATCTGAGCTCTTTGTCCGCCATATAACTTCACTCCTCGTTAAATACGTATTGCCTGTCCGGCACTGATTTTCGCCAGCATCTGCTGGCTTACCTGGCTAAGATCGACCACTTCGCTGACGCCACCCATATTGATGGCCTCACGCGGCATGCCGAACACCACACAACTTGCTTCGTTCTGTGCGATGGTCCAGGCGCCCGCCTGGTGCATCGCTAACATCCCGGCGGCACCATCGTTGCCCATACCCGTGAGAATAACCCCCACGGCGTTGCGCCCCGCATGTTTCGCCACCGAATGAAACAACACATCTACCGATGGCCGGTGCCGGTTTACCGGCGGGCCATCGTGGATCTTAATCTGGTAGTTGGCTCCGCTGCGGGCCAGCTCCATATGCTTATCACCGGGCGCAATATACGCGTGCCCTGGCAATACACGTTCACCGTCTTCTGCCTCTTTCACGCTGATCTGACAGAGCTTATTCAGGCGTTCAGCGAACGAGCGGGTAAAGCCCGGCGGCATGTGCTGCGTAATCAGAATACCCGGACTTGAGAGCGGCAATGGCTGGAGTACATGGCGAATTGCCTCTGTTCCACCCGTTGACGCGCCAATCACCAACAATTTTTCCGAGCTAAGCAGCGGACCGGCTTTTAACGTTGCCGGTGCCGGCATCGGTTTGTGCGCCGCGATACGGGCGCGCGATGCGGTGCGGACTTTCTCAGCGATCATTTCGCTGTAGGCAAGCATGCCTTCGCGAATGCCGATTTGCGGTTTGGTGACGAAATCAATCGCCCCCAGCTCCAGCGCGCGCAGCGTCACTTCTGAACCTTTACCGGTCAGCGAGGAGACCATCACCACCGGCATCGGACGCAGACGCATCAGTTTTTCAAGAAAATCCAGCCCATCCATGCGCGGCATTTCCACGTCCAGGGTTAAAACATCCGGATTGAATTTCTTAATCAAATCCCTCGCCACTAGCGGATCCGGCGCGGTTGCCACCATCTCCATATCGCTGTGGCTATTGATAATTTCGGTCATGATTTGCCGCATCAATGCGGAATCATCGACGGACAACACCCTGATTTTACTCATGCTTTATCCTTACTCAGCGCATAAACTGTTTGCCCACGCAGGCTAAACTCACGCACGAGGTTGCTGAAATTCTCCGAATGCCCGGCAAACAGTAATCCGTCCGGTTTAAGCAGCGGAGCGAAACGATGCAGAATGTCCTGTTGCGTCGTTTTATCAAAATAAATCATCACGTTACGGCAGAATATCGCGTCAAACGGTCCCGGAACGTTGTACTGCTTATCCAGCAGGTTGAGGGTGGTGAACTCAACATAGTTCGCCAGCTCCTGGCGTACACGCACCAGACCCGCGTGTGGCCCGGTGCCGCGCATAAAGTAGCGCTGCATCTGCTGCGGCGACAGGGTCTTCAGCTCATCGAGCCGGTAGATCCCGCTGCGTGCTTTCTCCAGCACTTCGGTGTCGATATCGCTGGCAAAGACTTTGAAGCGGCCAGGTGCCATTCCCAGCGCATCGGCGAGGGTAATCGCCAACGAATAGGGCTCTTCACCGGTCGAGGCCGCCGCACTCCAGATGCGATACTCACCGGTACGCTTACGCGCATGCTCGGCCAGCACCGGAAAGTGGTGCGCTTCGCGGAAAAACGCGGTGAGGTTGGTGGTCAGCGAGTTGATAAACGCTTGCCACTCGGCGCTGTTCTGGTTTGCTTCCAGCATGCTCAGGTAGCGGCCAAAATCATCTAACCCCAGCGTGCGCAAGCGGCGAACGAGGCGGTTGTAAACCATGTCGCGTTTATGATCGGCAAGGACGATCCCGGCGCGCTGGTAAATCAATTGGCATATCCGACGGAAATGCGCATCGGAGAGCGCCAGGCGCTGGGTCATCTGCTGCAATATTGATGACGTTTGCCCGTTAGGGATAGATGTTGTCATAGCGCCTTCTCAACTCAGTTCAGGATGCAACGAGCACGGCTTTTGGCGGTGCCACTTTTGTGGTGTGACATATTTTTCATCTTTATTCTGCTACCGGGCGCGGCCGCCCGGCGTTGCAACCCTGCTTAAAACGTTTCCCAGTTTTCTTCTTTTCCGGCGGCAACAGCGCGGCTGCGTGCCGGAGCGAGCGTCGCGCTCATCGCCGGTTGCAGTGCGGCCTGCGCTTTGCCCACTGTCGCAGTCAGACGGAAGGCGGAGACGGCTTGCGTCAGTCGGCTCGCCTGCTCCTCCAGCGCCGCCGCCGCGGCAGCGGACTGCTGCACCAGCGAGGCGTTCTGCTGCGTCACGCGGTCCATCTCGGAGACGGCCAGCGCCACCTGATCGATACCGCGGCTCTGCTCATCGGAGGCCGAAGCAATCTCGCCCATGATGTCATTGACGCGCGTTACGGCGTTGACGATATCGAGCATCGTCTCCCCTGCACTTCCAACCAGTACAGAACCGGTATCGACACGGGAGACAGAATCTTCAATTAAAGATTTGATCTCTTTGGCGGCGTTCGCACTTCGGCTGGCCAGATTGCGCACTTCGCCCGCAACGACCGCAAAGCCGCGACCCTGCTCACCGGCGCGCGCTGCCTCCACCGCCGCGTTAAGGGCGAGGATGTTGGTCTGGAAGGCAATGCCGTCGATAACGCTGATAATGTCGGCAATTTTCTGCGAACTGTTGGCGATCTCATGCATGGTTTTCACCACGCCATCGACCACTTTGCCGCCGCGCTCGGCGGTTTCAGAGGCGCTCTGCGCCAGCAGCGAAGCCTGACGGGCGTTCTCGGCGTTCTGTTTCACCGTTGCGGTCAGCTCTTCCATGCTGGCAGCGGTTTGCTCCAGCGCAGAGGCCTGCTCTTCGGTACGCGAGGAGAGATCGTTGTTACCGGCGGCGATTTCGCTGGTGCCGGAGTAGATCGCATCCGACCCCTGACGCACGTTGGTGACGGTGTCGATCAGCGCGGTCTGCATATGGTCAACGCTCTGCGCCAGCTCGGTCATCTCGCTGCGACCATCAATGCGCAGCGTGTGGGCAAGATTACCGCCAGCAATTTCACGGATATGGGCAATCACCGAGGAGAGCGGCGAGAGCAGAATACGGCGGATGCCATACCAGACGCCAGCCAGCACAATCACCAGCGCGAGGGCGAGGATCGCCATCTGCCATTTGGCGAAGTTGTAGTCGCTGACGCTCTGCTCCCAGGCATTGCGATAGAGGTTGTCGCTCAGGGTGGCATAGTTGCTCATCGCCGCGCCGAGGGCGTTTTGCATCCCCTGGGTCGGCTGCGCGAGGAAGCTGTTCATATTGCCGCTTTCGAGGAACTGCACCAGCTCGCTCAGGGCGGCGTGGTAAGTCTGGTATTTCTCATCAAGGGCCTGGCGCGCACTCTCCATCTCCGGCATGGTCGGCAGCTGGCGGAAGGCATCGTAATGTTTTGCAGCATCGGCCAGCGACGCTTTCGCGCTGTTAAGCAGGTCGGTCTTGGCGCTGCTCTGCTGGTTGTTCGGGTCGAGCAACATCCGCGCGGAGGAGCGGCTCAGGTTGATACGCGTTTGCAGCATCAGCTCCCAGGCTTTGCCCAGCTCTGTTTGTTGCATACGCAGATCGTTGGAGACCGCAAAACTTTGCTGGTTCTGTTTGAGCGACGAAAAAAAGAGTCCACCAGAGACGAGCTGTAACAGGGCAAAGACCACCAGCACACTCATAAGCAGAGTAACGACGCGGATACGGTTCAACATGCAACAAACACCTTATTGATGAGTTATTAACGGTGTTATCGGCATCCGGCCTGGGAACTTTACATTTGCGAAAAGGAAATAAATTTGCGCTTAAAACACAATATCCACCGTTAAGGTATCGCTGTAGGTTCCGCCAGGCGGCGTCGTCTGCGTGGTCAGCACCTGCGCGGTGTAGTTGTAGGTGCGCAGCAGCCCATCGGCGCTCATCTGCGATGAAGCATCGCTGGCCCAGCGCTCCGCGCCGATACTGCCCCAGCGGCTGGTGGTGCCGGCTTTATAAATCTCATAACTGAGACGATTGGTGCCGCTCGCCATATTACGCACGCTGCCGTTGGCGTAGAGACCGTTATTAATTCCGACAGTGTAACTGCTCCCTTTGGTGCAAGTAATGGAGACAGATTGCGAAACGGTTTGGAAATTTCGCACCAGCGGCGCGCTGCCGAAATTGACGTTTGGCGCGCTGATGGTGGTGCAATCATTGGTGATGGTACCGGTTAATTGCAGGCTGGTTAGCGCGGTGCCCCGCTGCGAGGATAAACAGACCCCGACCGCGCCCGCAGAACAGACGTTATAGGTGACACTAAAGTTAAGCGTCACCTGGTAGGGCCCGGCGCTGACATGCTGCCCCGGCACCGTCATAAAGTAGAGCGGTAAGGTATAGGTGCGCGAGCCGAGCAGCTCAAGCAGTGCCGCACCGCTCCAGGTGTAGCTGTTGCCACCGATGGTCATCTCACTGTTGTTTGCGCAGTTGGCCTGGCCGCAGAGTCGCACCGGGATGGTATCGGTGATAGTAGCGTTATCACTGCGCTTCATTGCCGCCCGGTTGGTTGCCGTCACCGTCGCCCCCGTCAGGGTTAAGGTGACGGAGTCATTGGTCAGCAGGTTCAGTATCGTATCGCAGCGCACCAGCAATCTGCCGGTAGTGGTTTGTGCCCCGGCGTTGAGAACAAATGAGGTGACGGTACCAAACGCGCCATTGACGGTGCTGACCGTACAGGCCGACCAGGCCGGGGCCGCGCAGAGCAGTAGAAACAGGAAAAGTAACCGACGCATTATGGATTCCTCTGGCAGGTAAGCGGCCCGTAGGTCTGCAATTTATGTTCGGGGTTGGCGCTAAGGGTGAATTCGGTTTTACACTCCCCCCCTTCCGGCAGGCGTACCAGAAGCGGGTTGACGTTCTCAAGATTCTCCAGCCAGGCAATACCGTCATAGCCCACCACCGCGGGCGCTTTACCGCTGCGCTCCACCTGGCTGCCGACCGGGAGCGCCAGCCCCTGCTCATCATGGAGGATGACGCTGGCGACACGCTCCTGCACCATCGGGAACTCAATCAGATAACCGCTCTGGCGGCGCAGGGCGATTTTGCGCTCCGTATTCTTAAGCTGGGTATCGGCGGGAAGATTGAGGGTGTTGATGCTGTAACTCGCCGGATAGTAAGCCGACACGCCGCTCACCAGCAGGTAGCCATTCTTATCCGTTTCGCCTACCGGCTGGTTTTCATAGTTAACCGGCACGCCAGCATGGCCGCCGGTGCTGATCACCGCGAAGGCATCATTGATGCGATTAGCGGCAAACAGCTGACCGTCCATCAGCACCACCGCGCCAATCGTTTCACCCCACCAGGTCATCTTGCCGCGTTCGCCATAGCCACCGCCCTGCAATTCGACGTTGTTATTGCGCCAGCCAAGCGTGCCCTGCTGGTAGCTTCTCGCCTGCGACTGGTGCGCCAGCGACATATTCCAGCTCAGGCCGCCGTCGGTGGGCATCGCATGGCTGTAGTTTACGCGCTGCGTGGAGCCTGCATCCGGGGTTCTCTCCATACTGACGGCGGCGCTGTCACGCTCGCCAATCGGGATCTGCACCGAGAGGCCAAAGGTCCAGTCACCGCGCTGGTTATCGCGGCTGGCGGCGAGGTTCATGCTGCTGGAGCCCCACAGATTGCGGCTCCACGAAAGATTCAGCAGTTCGGTTTTCTGGTTGTCAAAACTGCGCACGCCGATCCACGCCGCGCCAATGTTGCCATAATCGCCCATATTGAAGGAGAGCGAATACTGGTCGGTATTGCGGCTGTAGCTGGCAACCGGCCAGCGCCCGTTCTGGCGCATATCATCGTAGCTGGCGCGCTGATCGTAGAGCGCAAGGTTGCCAAACTCGCGGTTGCGGCGGCTGTGCTGGGTGTTGATGCTAAACAGGCTGGTGTTGTATTGGTAACCCCAGTTGAGCTGGTTGCCCGCATCGCCGAACATGCGGCTCTCGGTCCAGGCACCGTTCATCACGCCGAGACGTCCCAGGCGCACAACTGCCCCCGCGCCGCCGAGCGTCAGCGATTGTGCCCCTTCGGCATGCCCCTCCAGCGTTAACCAGTCCGTGATGCCGTGGCGGTATGAGCCGCTGCCCACCAGCGGGCCGTAATCAAAATTTTCAATGCCGTAGTTGCGCCGTAACGAACCGATGGTGATCGCCCCGTCGCTCAGCCCCGGCTTTAACAGCTCGCTGGCGACATAAAACGGCAGCGTGGTGCTGACGCGCCGCCCAAGGGCATCGGTAGTGACCAGCACCGCATCCCCCGCGCCGTTGATATAGGGCATGTTGGTCAGGGTAAACGGCCCCGGCTGGAGCTGCCGGTTACCGGCGCGGTAGCCGTTAATAAACAGGTCAACCGAAGTTGGCACCGCCGCTTCGCCGGAGAAGGAGGGCAGCGGCCAGGTGACGAGATCCGGGCGCAGGGTAAAGTCGCGCCCGTAACGGATCCCGCCGACGCGTACGCTGCTGCTCCAGCTGAGGGCTTCCGAGATCACATCCCCCACTTCCCACTGCGTGGCATCCTCTTCGTTATTAAACATCAGCGAAGTGTCATAGCGCATGTAGCCCTCCCGCTGACGCAGCGAGCCGCTAAGCGTCTGGCGCAGCGCGCCGGTAGAGGAGAAGACCGCATTGCCGGTAAAGAAGCGAAACTCATTCCATAACGCCGCCTGGCTGCCAATGTGTTCGGTGGTGCTGGTATAGAGGTCGTAGTTGAGCACCGCGCCGCGGCCATATTTTGGCTCGCTGCGTCGGCCACCTTCATTGAATGAGGTATAACGCGCCGGAACCCACTCCTGCGGGACAAACAGCAGCAGGCGCTGCCCGGCGCTGTCATACTCGACGCGCACGTTGGGCAGTGCAGAAACATTCACCTCACCTTCGGGCAGATGATCCGGCGGCAGCCCGGCGTGGAGCAGATCGGCACGCTTAAGAAAAAAATCGTTGAGCCGCCGCGTTACCGGCACCACTTGCCGGGTATCGTAGTAGTTGATCACCAGCGCAAGGTGAAACTCCGCCTGCTGGTTGATGCTCTGCGCATCCGGCGGTGGGGGTAAACCATCATCTCCCGGCTGCCCCCATGCGGCTGCGCCGGGTAACATTATTGCGGCTGCAATAATCAGTTTCCTGCTGACGACTGCCATTGCTCATCCCGTGCGTTAATCGATGCTTCCAGCGCCGATGGATTGCTCACCCCGGCGGGCAGAGGCCAGCGCCGGGCACTGTGCGGCAGCACATACCCTAACAGCCCGTCGGCGACCTGCCGCATCTGTCCCCCCTGGCGCACGCGCACTTTGCTCAGCCGGACGTGGATATCATCCTCATTGCGCACTTCCAGCAGTGCCTGGCCGCCTTCACGAACCACGCGCCAGTGTAATTTTGCCGGTTGTACAAAGGCGTGGTGCGCCCCTTCGGCCTCCGTCTTAACCCCCTGCCCATAGACAAATAGCGGAATGGAGTAACGCATCTGTAGCTTGAGGCCAATCTTCGGTTTGTTCGGATCGTCCGGCTGCGGGATCTCATCGACAATAATGCGGTAAGCCTGCTCTTTACCGGCCGGGATCGCGGCCTGCTTAATCAGGCGGATCAGCTGTTTGCTGTCGGGTGCGATCTGCACAATCGGTGGGCTGGCGACCACGTCGCCCTGCTGCTGGTAACGCTCAAGCCCGCCCTCCTGCGTCCAGCGGACAATACGCACCTGCATGGTAGTAGGGGCTTCGCCCTGATTCTGGATCCACAACTCGGTGGCCTTGGTGGTTGCATCCAGCCAGGGATCGATCGGCCAGATCAGAATGGTGGCCGCGGCCTGCGCATTTCCCGCTGCAAGGGTCAACGCCCCCACCAGCATACATCCTGCCGCGCGGCGGCCCAGGTTGACATTCATTCCCTCTCCCTTATCACCATGACAATGTCACGGTGAGTTGATCGCTGTAGGTTCCCGCCGGACTGAAGCCGGTGAGCTGCGCTGCGCCAAAGATGGCGAGCGAAATGTTATTGCTATCGGTGATGGTGACCGGAACCGGCTGGTTGACGCCGATTTCCGTATTAGGTGCCAGCGTGCTGCTGGTGTAGAGGCGGTACGGCACCCGCTCTACGCCGCCGCTGCGCTGCATATTGCGCACCGTCGAATAGTAGTTGCCGCCGCTGATACTCATACTGAGCGCCACGCCGGGCGTGCAGCCCAGTGAGAGGGAGGCATTAGGAACAAAGGCGCTGGTCACCTGCCCTTTTTCAACGCCCGAGCGGGTGCCAAAATTGAGCGTGCCGAGCGCCGCGCCGCTGCCGGTGACGACGGCGCAACCTGGCGTAATCGTTGCGCCGACGGTAAAAGTCTGTGTGGTGACGGCCAGCGCAGCCGGTTGCGCTAGCATGGTCAGCACCACTCCTCCTGATAATGCGCGCAGCACTGCCCGGCCACCCTGGCGGGCGGCTCGCACGCTCTCCCTTTTCATTGGCGGAGGACTAGTACGTGACGCTCACGTTGATCACGTCGGTGTAGGTACCCGGCACCACGGTGACGCTGTTGCCGCCGCCGGTAATACGGCCGTAAAGGGTGTAGTTATCAACACCGCCGGACGTAGAGGCACGAGGAATATTGGTGTTGTTGGCGATAACGTTACTAAAGCCGCTATCACTGTAGAGACTGTATGCCACGCCGCGGGTGGTATCGGCGGTATTCACCAGATAACGGGCCGGTGTACCCGGTGTACCGACGACGTTACCCGGCGCGGTGGAGTTAGTATTGCCGGTGACCTGCACGGTGTAGTCGGTAGTGGTGCACTGCACCGTGAAGCTGTTGCCGCCGTTGGCGCCGGTCAGCTGTGTGGTGAGCTGGGAGAAGGTTGCCGGGTGGGTACCAAAATCGAGGGTACCGAAGTTGATACCGTTCTGGCTCGGCGAGCCGTTAATCAGACACCCATTCGTGAGGGTCAATGTTGCGCCAATCGTCCCGCTACTGGTGACCGCCCAGGCACTTTGTCCGGCCACCATTAACGCGCCGCCAGCCAGTACATAAAGAAGTTTTCTGTTCATGTGTCATCTCCAGCGATCCCGCGCGCGCCACATTGCCCAATCAATGAGGCGGCCGGAAAAGAGTCAATAAAATCAGTCGTAAAAAGCGGTTTAACTGAAATTTAGATGAGGCGCTGAAAACCAACCACTTTATCCGGGCGATAAAATGTAACGGACAGGTAAGCATTTTTAATGAATTGCATCAGAGGGTTAATGGCAAAAACGGGGTGAAAGCGCTGGAAATGTAACAAATATATGTCTGAATTTGTGATAAGTATCACCATATATGATATCACCGCAAAATCATGCAGTTAGAAAGGTTAAATAGTCACTTAAGGGTAACTGAAGTGGAGCGTGGAGAGCGCAGAGGAAGAAACGGGCGGGTGAAAGGCTTCACCCGCCGGGTGCGTTACGCGACGTGGGTTGCCGCGATGTCCAGCAGCGCCATCTCGTCGCTGTTGAGCAGTTTTTCGATGTTTACCAGGATCAGCATACGGTCGCCGAGCGCGCCGAGGCCGGTCAGGTATTCGGTCGACAGGGTCACGGCGAATTCCGGTGCCGGACGGATCTGATCCGAGGCGAGGGACAGCACATCAGAAACGCCGTCAACCACGATACCGACCACACGCTGACCAAGATTCAGCACGATCACGACGGTGTTTTCGTTATATTCCACTTCGCCCTGGCTGAACTTCACGCGCAGGTCGACGATGGGCACGATCACGCCGCGCAGGTTGGTGACGCCCTTGATGAAATCAGGGGTGTTGGCGATGCGGGTAACCTGATCATAGCCACGAATCTCCTGCACTTTGAGAATATCGATGCCGTACTCTTCATCGCCCAAAGTGAAGACCAGGAACTCCTGACCTGATGGCTCGCCCGCCAGTTTTGCTACATTACTCATACCGGTCATGTTTTATACCTTCTTAACTAAATCAGGCGGCTGTGTGCGCCATACGATGTTCACGATTCAATCCCTGCAGCGCTGAGACGTCCACAATCAGCGCGACGCTACCATCACCAAGGATGGTGGCGGCAGAAATCCCCGGCACTTTGCGATAGTTGCTCTCCAGGTTTTTCACCACCACCTGGTGCTGACCAATCAGCTGATCGACCAGCAGCGCATAGCGACGACCTGCGCTCTGCAGAATGACAACAATTCCCTGCGTGGCTTCGGTTTTTGCCCCGGCCACGTCAAACACTTTCCACAACTCAACCAGCGGCAGGTATTCGCCACGTACTTCCAGTACGCGCTCGCCGCCCGCCAGCGGATGCAGATCTTCTTCGCGCGGCTGCAACGACTCCATGACGGCGTTGAGCGGCAGGATAAAGACTTCGTTATTCACTTTCACTGACATGCCGTCGAGGATCGCCAGCGTTAGCGGCAGCAGGATACGGATAGTAGTACCGGTGCCCTGCTTCGATTTGATCTCAACGTGGCCGCCCATCTCCTGGATGTTACGTTTCACCACGTCCATGCCCACGCCGCGGCCAGAGACGTCTGTCACCTGCTCGGCGGTAGAGAAGCCCGGAGCAAAGATCAGCATGCCAACTTCTTCATCGGTCATGCTTTCGCTCACGGCCATGCCCTGAGAAAGCGCTTTGGCAAGGATACGGTCGCGGTTAAGGCCGGCACCATCATCGGTCACTTCGATGCAGATGTTGCCGCCCTGATGCTCTGCGGAGAGGATCAGGTTACCAATCGGCGATTTGCCCGCTTCAACGCGTTTTTCCGGCGTTTCGATACCGTGGTCGAGGCTGTTACGCACCAGGTGCGTTAACGGATCGATAATACGTTCGATCAGGCTCTTATCGAGTTCGGTCGAGCTACCCTGCAGGGTCAGTTCTACCTGTTTATCCAGCTTGGTCGCCAGGTCGCGTACCAGACGCGGGAAGCGGCTGAAGACATACTCCATCGGCATCATACGAATCGACATTACCGACTCTTGCAGATCGCGGGCGTTACGCTGCAGCTGGCTCATGCTGGTGATCAGATCGCCATGGGTCACCGGATCCAGCTCGTTGGAGCGCTGGGCCAGCATTGACTGAGTGATCACCAGTTCGCCGACCAGGTTAATCAGCTGGTCAACCTTCTCTACCGCTACGCGGATGCTGGTGGACTCACTGGCTGCGCGCGCCGGTTTTTCACGACCAGCAGGCTGCGGCTCTTTGGCGACGGCTTTCAGCGCCGGTGCGGCAGCTGCCTGAACGGCAGGAACAGCGGCTTCGGCCTCTTCTTCTGGCGCAGCAGCTTCGGCAACCGCGTCAACGGCGGCTGGCGCAGCGGCTTTCTCAAAGGCGATCTGATCCGCTTCGATGACAAAGCAGAGCACCGCAATAATGTCATCTTCACCGAGACCGCCATCGATGGTGGCGCTCAGGCTATTACTGCCTTTGACCACATCGCTCAGCGTACCGAGGTTACCCAACTCCTCTTCCAGCAGGGCAACTTCGCTCTCCTTCAGGCGCGAAAGCACGACGCGCAATTTGCCGTCGTTCGCCGCAGCCGGGGCAGCGTCGACAGCCTGCGCGGTGCTTTCAACAACAGAGAGCTTCGCACTGCCGGCAGCCGGAGCGGCTTCGCCTTTCGCTTCCAGCGCCAGCTGGCGCAGAGCGTTGCAGATATATTCGAAGCTGGCAGCATCCGGCTCTTGCGAGCTTTTATAGGCGTCGAGCTGTTCTTGCATAATATCTTTGGTTTCCAAAAACAGGTTGATAATGTCGGTGTTAAGCTGCATTTCGCCACGCCGTGCCTCATCCAGCAGGTTCTCCATCAGGTGCGTGGTTTCCTGCAGAATGGTAAAGCCAAACGTTCCCGCACCACCTTTAATAGAGTGAGCGGCGCGGAAGATGGCGTTGAGCTGTTCTGAATCAGGTGCTTCCGGCACCAGGTCCAATAAATGTTGTTCCATATCGGCCAACAGTTCGTCGGCCTCATCAAAGAATGTCTGGTAAAAATCACTAATATCCATGCTCACGCTATCACCTCGGATTGGCTTGTGGCGATGTGGGAACTGCTACCGGAGACGCAGGTGCTGGCGCGGGGGCTGCCGGCTCTGCGGGCTCAGGCTGTGTAATGGCGCTTATTGGCGCACTTTGACTCTCGGCGTTCTCATGCAGAATAGCCGCTTCTGCCTGTTTGTTGAGCACCAAAAGACTTATTCGGCGGTTGATGGCTTCATCAGGTCCGCGGTTGACCAAGCGCATGGTGGCGGCCATGCCGACAACACGCATTACCTTGCCATCATCCAGCCCACCGGCAACCAACTCGCGGCGCGATGAGTTTGCACGATCGGCTGAGAGCTCCCAGTTGCTGTACCCTTTGTCGCCGTTGGCGTACGGGGCATCATCGGTATGACCGGAAAGACTCACTTTATTCGGGATGCCGTTAAGCACCGGGGCAATCGCCCGTAAAATATCGCGCATGTAAGGCTCGACTTCGGCGCTGCCGGTTTTAAACATCGGCCGGTTCTGGCTGTCGATAATCTGAATGCGCAGCCCTTCCTGTACCAGATCGATCTTCAGATGCGGGCGCAGTGCGCGCAGTTTCGGATCCGCTTCGATCAGCTGGTCCAGATCGCCGCGCAGTTTGCTCAGGCGCGACTGCTCCATGCGGCGTTTCAAATCATCAATATTCGGCTGTTTTTGCACTTCGCCTTGTTGCTGTGTGTAGTCATCGCCACCGCCCGGAATGGGGCTGTCGCTATTGGAAATACGCGGCCCACCGGTGACCGCTGTTGCCAGCGGCGTGCGGAAATACTCCGCAATCTGAATCAACTCTTTCGGGCTGGAGATGGAGATCAGCCACATGACCAGGAAGAACGCCATCATCGCCGTCATAAAGTCGGCATAGGCGATTTTCCACGAGCCATGACCGCCGCCACCATGGCCTTTATGTTTTTTTCGTTTAACTACGACGATAGGATGGGCCTGATTTTTCATGCGTCCTCGGTTGTCGTCTGTTGGTTAGGGTTGCGGACAGCACGTACGTGCTCATCCAGCTCGACAAACGATGGACGCTCGCTTGAGTAAAGCGTTTTACGACCAAACTCGACCGCGATCGGCGGTGCATAACCGTTCAGGTTCGACAGCAGCGTGATCTTCACGCACTGCATCATCTTGGCGGTTTCCGCACTTTTCTGGCGCAGCACGCTTGCCAGCGGCGAGATAAAACCGTACGCCAGCAGGATGCCGAGGAACGTCCCCACCATCGCGTGGGCAATCAGTGCGCCCAGCTCTGCCGCCGGACGATCCGCCGAAGCGAGTGCGTGAACCACGCCCATTACCGCCGCAACGATACCGAATGCCGGAAGCGAATCGCCGATCGCCGCAAGGGCGTTGGCAGGCACTTCAGCCTCGCTCTCGTGGGTCTCGATCTCTTCATCCATCAGCGCTTCGATCTCGAAGGTGTTCATGTTGCCGCTGATGATGAGACGCAGATAATCGACAATAAACTCCAGCATGGTGGCATCAGCCAGAATGCGCGGGTAGCTGGCGAAAATCTCGCTCTCTTTCGGGTTCTCAATATCTCTTTCGAGGGAGAACATCCCCTGCTGACGTGATTTCGCCATCAGGCGATAGAGCAGCGCCAGCAGGTCCATATACATACTTTTGGTGTACTTAGAGCGGCGAAACAGCAGCGGCAACGCTTTCATTGTGCCTTTGATGGCTTTGCCGTTGTTGCCCACAATGAATGCACCCACACCCGCCCCGCCGATAATAATCAGTTCAGAGGGTTGATACAGTGCCCCAAGGTGACCGCCGGTCATCATATAACCGCCTAACACTGCACCAACTACTATCAGGTAACCTATTACGATAAGCACGACATCATCCTTCTGCTAATGACTAAGGCTTAAGAGAAACATTTCGCAGGGTTTTCACGAACGGCGGGCAAAAAAAAGCAGCGGCATTAAAGCACCGCTGCTGGAGTTTTGATTCCACCTTATTCGGTTAAACAGCCTGATCGATCTGTTCTTCCAGCAGTTGTGGAATAATATCGGCAGCTTCCGGCGAAAGTTTACGTCTTTTTACCGCGCGGGACGGCGGCTGGCATAAACTGCAGGCAAAGCTACCAACAGGCTGATGAGCATGGGTAACAAAGTTACCGTTGCAGCAGTTACAGCGCGACAACTCCAGCATTCCGCTTTCCATGAAACGGACCAGCGTCCAGGCGCGAGTCAGCGCCAGCAGCGGGCCTTCATCAGAATGAGGGCACTGTTCGAGGTAGAGTCGGTAAGCTTTAATGACTGCGTCAACGCCGCTGCACAGACCGGTTTTTAACAAAAACTGCCAGGCGTTGCAGAACATCGACGCATGGATGTTTTGTTCCCAGGTCATAAACCAGTCGGTGGAGAATGGCAGCATGCCTTTTGGCGGCGGGCTACCACGCAACTCTTTATAGAGTTTGATAAGACGACCGCGGCTAAGCTGCGTCTCACTCTCCAGCATCTGTAAACGCGCACCCAGCGTAATCAGTTCCATTGCTAACTGAATGTCGCGTGCTTCCTGAACAATGCTTTTCTCACTCATAGTTAAGCCCTTTTCTTCCTGGCCGCGTCGCCGTTTTTAGATGATTCGTTGAGCAGGCGGGTTGAAAGCAAAATACCGGTATGGACTTGCTGCAAGTCATCCACACGCGATTCCTGGGTCAGACGAGTGATTGTCTGATGATTGTCAAAACGGAACTGACAAATAAGCTGATTGGTTTCAGCCAATTTCACCATTTGCGGCAGGGTTAATTCACCCAGCGTGTTTGCCATCTCTTCATTAATCCCTAAACGGAACATGGCGGAGGCTTTGTCCTGGCTAATCAGACGCTGAGCAAGGAGTAAATATGACAGATTGATATCGTAAACGTGTTTCAGCAACTCGGATGTATGCATTTTTCCCATCCAGAATAACCAACTTGAATCTTATGCGGCTAAGCCGCACCCCGTGATGTCGCCGGGAAAAAACCCGGTATAAAAAAGAAAGGCTAAATGCATAACTGACTCAGGATCTCGCGAGCAAGGCGCTTCGTTGAGATGTTAATGCCTTGCTGCTCTCTTAATCATTTCTTACAAAGAACTAAGATTTTTCCTAATTCGACGCAACTGTACTCGTAGGTGCTGAGACATACAATCTGAACAGAGCGGGAATTTGAAATTTTTGTGATCCACGTCACATAATTTACGTGATTATTGATCAGAAATCTATCAGTCTCGCTTGTGATTTGATGTTTTATTGCTCGATTGAACCCTTTTTTATTCCACTAGTACGAATACTAATGCAGTACCAATCGCAAAAAACCGCTACTGGTCAGAGGTATGACATGCTAGAAAGCCTCGATTCAGCAAAACGTATCTATTGCAGACACATAAATAAATATACTTACAAAACAATAAGTTAAGATTTTAGTGCTGCTAATTAGTTGACTTAAGTTACCATATCGATTTCGTTAATGAGCCTGATGAACTGCGAAGGAATTTAGCGATATATTCTTTAAATTTCAGTTAGGTATTCAATTTTCGTTAACTTGCTTATTATATGTACGCTCTGTTACGTAAGAATAATTAATGAATATTTATGATTACCTTCACAGAGTGGCAATGTTCGTGGCTTGCGCTGGAGCCTGAAACAGAGTAATGGTGAGAAAAACTGGAATACCTCGTGGAGAACGCAATGGCCTACGCGCATCTTCTGGTTGCGGTGGCGATGACCTCGGAAAGTCGTCAGCTACTCGCCAAAGCGATTGATATTGCTCGCCCTTCTCACGCCCGCATCACATTAATTACCCTTGCCGCCGACCCCGAACTCTACAATCAGCTTGCTGCGCCGATGATGGAGAGTGTCCGAACCCTCTTACAGGAAGAATTGCAACAGTTTCTTAACGAATTGGTAACCAGTACAACTTATCCGATTGAGCAGACGCTGATCGCCACGGGCGAATTGTGTGAGCATATCGCGCATGTCTGCCGCACCAGGGGGGTCGATCTGGTGATATGCGGCAACCATAACCAGACCTTTTTCTCGCGGGCGGCCTGTTCGGCGAAGAGTATTGTGAAGAACAGCGAGGTAGATGTGCTGCTGGTGTCGCTGGAGGGATAAAAAAAACGCTCCCGTTTTCGCGGGAGCGTTCTGTTTTACGGCTTAAGCCAGTTTCGGGAAGGTCGCCACTTTGTTTTGTAGCTCGCTCTGCGCGCTACGTGGCGTGATTTGCTTTAGGTCGCTGATAAACCTCTGCTGCCAGTGGTCGATATCATTCTCCTGAATAATCTTCAGCATCTCCGCATGGCGCGAAATACGCTCTGCCAGCGGCATGCGCAGCGCACGGTCGAGTGCCGCAGCCACATCGTCCCGATCGTAAGGGTTAACCAGCAATGCGGAGGTCAGCTCGTTCGCCGCACCGGCAAACTGCGACAGCACCAGCACACCCGGGTTTTCCGGATCCTGCGCCGCCACATACTCTTTCGCTACCAGGTTCATCCCGTCACGCAGTGGCGTTACCAGACCCACTTCGGCGTAACGGAAGACCTTCATCAGCACTTTGCGATCGAAATGCTGGTTGAGGTAGTAGAGCGGCGTCCAGCCAAGCTGGCCATATTTACCGTTAATGCGCCCCGCTTCCGTCTCCAACTGGTGACGGATATCCTGATAAGCCTGCACTTCACCGCGCGAGGTCGGCGCAATCTGCGTATAGCGGATTTTGCCGTGGTGCTCGGGGAATTTCTCCAGCAGCGTCTCATAAGCGAGGAAACGCTCCGGTAAACCTTTGGAGTAGTCCAGACGCTCAACGGAGAAGATGTTCTTCACATTCTTCAGCTCGGCTTTCAGCTGCGCCAGCTTAGGCGGCAGCGGACCGGATGCCTGCTGAGCAATCTCATTCGGCTCAATACCGATCGGGTAGACTTCGGTACGGAAATTTCTGCCCCACGCCATATGCTCTTTACTGTTACGCGTGCTGAGACGCGTCTGCATCGACACGCTGTCGAGGAACGCGGTGCGATCGCTTTCGGTCTGGAAGCCGAGCAGATCGTAATCGCACAGTTGCTCCAGCAGCTCCGCATGCGGCGGCAGGGCGTTGAAGATCTCCGGCGTCGGGAAAGGAATATGCAGGAAGAAGCCAATCTGGTTTTTCACGCCGCGTTTACGCAGCTCGTTGGCAAACGGCAGCAGGTGATAGTCGTGGATCCAGAGAATGTCATCCTCTTTCAGCAGCGGCACCAGCTTATCGGCCAGTAAGGCGTTCACTTCCTGATAGCCATCCCACGCTTCGCGCTGGAATTTCACCAGGTCGAGACGGTAGTGGAAAGCGGGCCACAGCACGGCGTTAGAAAACTGATTGTAATACTGCTCGTGATGCTCTTCGCTGAGGTTGAAGGAGACCCAGGTAATGTTCCCTTTGCTCACCTCTTTCAACGGTTGATCTTCATCGCCGATTTCGCCGCTCCAGCCAAACCAGACGCCGCCTGCGGCTTTCAGTGCGCCCAAAATACCGACTGCCAGTCCGCCAGCACTGGCTTTTTTATCATCAGGCGGTGCAATTCGATTAGATACTACGACTAAGCGACTCATAGCCATCTCTCCTGTTTGTTAGCGCCTTTTCTTCTTGTTCTTGATACTCGGACATACGTTCCAACCAGTGATGAACATCCCGGACGTCGTTCAGCCGCCACTGTGCGTGGGTTTCGCCTGAACCGACTTTAATCGAGATACCGCCCAGTTTATTGACGGTTTCAAAACCATGTTCATCAGTAAGATCGTCACCAAGAAACACCGGTTTCCTGCCGGTGAAGGGCGGCGTGCGCAGAAAGGCTTCAATGGCCGCGCCCTTATGAATGTCGGACGGTTTTAGTTCAACCACACATTTGCCTGGCTGCATGGCCAGTTGCGGGAAGGTATCAACCATCTGTTGGGCCAGGGCAAAAACCGCATCTTCATACTGCGGTGCCTGGCGATAGTGCAGTGCGAATGCCATCCCTTTGGTTTCCAGCACGACGCCGTCAAGCGACGCCAGCCCTTGCCGAAGCGCCTGCTCCAGCGGAATAAGAACCTCTTTCGGTAATGTCACCCGTTCCGTTTGACCTGAGATATCGCGACGCTCTGCCCCGTGAACACCGGCCAGCGGGAAACGATACGGTTTAACGAGCTCATCAAGCTCGCTAATGGAGCGCCCTGAAATTAACGCCAGCGCGCCGTTATTCATCTCTGCAAGCAATGAAAGTCTGGTCAGCACCTGTTCCGGAATGAAAACTTCATCCGGGCGCGGTTTAATATCAGCGAGGGTGCCATCCAAATCGAAAAAAAAGGCAAAATCACCGGAAAAGAGAGGCGGTTTTGATAACGCGTCGTCCACCCTTGTTTCCTCCTTACATTCATCATGTGAGCCGATATTTTGCTGCGGCCCATTATCATTAGCTATGTAAGTATAGACAGTGTGACGCCGCTCGCCATTTTAACAATGAAAGACCAGCCGCATTCGCGGCTGGCTAAAGGGGGAATTACACTGAAAGGTTGTGTCGATAATTTAAGCAGTTAGCGTTATACCGTGCGCTTCGCTTTCTGCTTGTAACGGTCGAAGATCACTGCTGCCAGTAGGATCAGACCGCGTACGACGTACTGCGAGAAGGGAGAGATATTGAGCAGGTTCATGGCGTTCTCAACGGTGCCAAGAATCAGAATACCTGCCACTACATACGAGATTTTTCCTATGCCGCCCTTGAGCGAAACCCCACCCAATACGCAGGCAGAGATGACAATCAGCTCATAACCGATGGAGGTCATCGGCTGTCCGCTGGTCATGCGCGAAGCGAGAATAATCCCTGCCGCAGCCGACACCAGCCCGGAAAGCACAAAGATGATGATTTTGGTACGCACCACCGGCACACCCGCCAGCCGCGCGGCCTCTTCATTACCGCCAATCGCCAGCGTATTGCGGCCAAAGGTGGTGCGATTAAGCAGGAAGCCGAAGATAATCAGGCAGCCAACCGTCAGCCAGATTGGCGCAGGCAAGCCCAGCCAGTTAGCGTAGCCAAGCTCGAAGAAGCGCTCATCTTCGATGCCGACCGCTTTACCATCAGAGATGATATAAGCCAGCCCGCGCACAATCTGCATAGTCGCAAGGGTTGTGATCAGGGCGTTGATCTTTAAGCGGGCAATAACGAAGCCGTTAATAAAGCCGCTGACCACACCGAGCAGCAAACCGGCGGCGACGCCAATCCACAAGCTTTCGCTAAGGTTAATCACCACCGCCGTGGTCACACCGGCGCAGGCAATCACCGAGGCGACTGAGAGATCGAAATCGCCGGAGGCGAGGCAAAAAAGCATGCCGCAGGCGACCATTCCGGACATCGAGATCGCCAGCCCCAGCCCCTTCATATTGACGAAGGAGGCGAAGTTTGGCACAAACACCGCGCAGCCGATAAACAGCACCGCGAAGACCACCAGCATGCCAAACTGATCCCAGATGCGCCCGACGCTAAAGGGCGACTTTTTCGGCGCGCGGGCCGTTGTTAAAGATGACATCGTTTTCTCCTCACTCAGGCGACCGCCTGGCTCACTTTTGGCATAGCCAGGCTCAACACCTGCTGTTCATCACCCTGACCGTGTAACACCTCACCGGCAATCTCCCCTTCGCGCATCACCACGATGCGGTCGGCAACGCCGAGCACTTCGGGTAAGTCACTTGAAGCAAAGAGCACCGCGACGCCACGCGCGGCCAGCGCGTATATCACGTTGTAGATCTCATGCTTGGCACCCACGTCGATACCGCGCGTCGGCTCATCAAGCAGGATCACTTTCATCTCCTCCGACAGCCAGCGACCGAGGATCGCCTTCTGCTGGTTGCCGCCAGAGAGATTCATAATCAGCTGTTCGGCACCGGGGGTTTTGATATTGAGCGCGCGAATATGGTGCGCGGCGTTCTCGCTCTCCCAGCCATCGTTAATCAGGCAGCCTGCGCGAATGTATTTGCGCCGGGCGCTGATATTGATGTTCTCCTGCACCGAGTGCACCGGGATAATCCCTTCGGCTTTACGATCCTCCGGGCAGAGCATCATCCCTGCGCGAATAGCGTGGGCCGGTTTCTGAATGTTGATCGCTTCGCCATCGATAAAGACCTGCCCTTCGGTGATCTTCGTCCCGCCGAACAGCCCTTTCATCAGTTCGCTGCGCCCGGCACCGACCAGACCGAAGAGGCCGACAATTTCGCCGCTGCGCACGCTTAAGCTGATGGGCGTGCGTACGCCCGGGGCTTTCACCTGCTCCAGGCGCAGACGCTCTTCGCCACAGGGGCGCGGCTGCCAGCCGTAGATATCGCCCAGCTCGCGCCCGACCATCGCCTGCACCAGTTGATCGTGGTTGACCTGCTGCATATCGCTGAAGGTGCGCACGTAGCGGCCATCTTTAAAGACGGTAATGGCGTCGCTGAGAGCAAAAATCTCCTCCATACGGTGGGAAACATAGAGGATCACCCTGCCCTCTTTGCGCAGTTCGCGGATGACGCGGAACAGGTTGTCGATTTCACGTGCCGAAAGGGAGCTGGTCGGTTCGTCAAAGGCGATCACTTTGGCGTTGCGCGCCAGTGCTTTGGCAATCTCCACCATCTGCCATTGACCGATAGAGAGATATTTAAGCGGCGTCTGGGGATCGATATCCAGCCCAAGATGCTGTAATTGCAGGCCCGCTTCGTAGTTGAGCAGCGAGCGGTTCACAATGCCACCTTTTTGCGGCAGTTGACCAAGGTAGATATTTTCCGCGACGGTCATCTCCGGCACCAGGTGCAGCTCCTGATAGATGATCGCCACACCGGCATTCAGCGCCGCAGTGGTGTCGCTAAACACCACCTCTTCGCCTTTGATCGCCAGCGTGCCGCCGGTGGGCGCGTAGTTACCGCTGAGGATCTTCAGCAGGGTGGATTTCCCCGCGCCATTTTCGCCCATCAGCGCGTGCACCTGCCCGGCGTAACAGTCAAAAGTGATATCGCTCAGCGCCTTGACGCCGGGAAAGGTTTTGCTGATGCCGCGAAACGAGAGATAGGGAGTGGAGTGTTGCATAACGTCTCCGTGAAGCAGTTGAGGGTACGACAGGCTCCCCGTTTGCACGGGGAGCGCAACCGACAGAGCCTTACAGTCCTTTCTTCGCCAGCTCTTCTTTGAAGTTATCGCGGGTGATCAGCACCACATCGGTCACCGCGGTGAATTTCGGCGGCTCAACGCCTTTGGTCACCCAGTTGTAGAGCAGTTCGCTGGTTTTATAGCCATGCACGTCCGGGCTTGGCAGCAGTGAGCCATAGAAGCCGGTGGCCTGCCCTTTCGACAGCTCGCTCACCGCATCGACACCGTTAATACCGATGCCAATCACATCTGCCGCTTTAAAGCCCTGGCCTTCGGTGGCGCGCACGCCGCCCAGCACGGTGTTATCGTTCATACCGAGCACCAGCCAGTGTTTCACTTCCGGGTGCTGTACCAGCAGGGAGTTACCGGCATCGAATGCGCCGGGGATATCGTTAGATTTGGTCGGCACCTGGTAGATCTGTTTTTCCGGGAAGCCAGCTTTTTTCAGCGCGTCCATCGAGCCGGAGGTACGGCGACGGGCGGTGTCGAGTTCGTTAGCGGTGATTGCCATCACGCCGGTCTCTTTTACATCCCAGCCGCGTTTCTGCATCTCTTTATAGAGCTCCTCGCCCTGACGCGCGCCGATTTCACTGGCCGCCATCATCACCAGCGGAACGGTATCCATCGGCTTGCCTTTGGCATTGACGAACTGGTCATCGACGGCAATCACTTTCATGTCGTAACCGCGTGCTTTCGCCATGATAGCGGAGCCCAGTTTCGGATCCGGCGTACAGATGACAAACCCTTTCGCGCCGCTGGCCGCCAGGCTATCAATGGCGTTCAGCGTTTTTTCGCCATCCGGGACGGCGATTTTAATCACCTCGAAACCTAACTCTTTGCCCGCTTTGTCAGCGAATTTCCACTCAGTCTGGAACCAGGGTTCTTCCGGCTGTTTAACCAGAAACCCGAGCTTCATGGTTTCAGCGATAGCGGATTGTGACATAACGGCAGCCAGGCCGATGGCCGCCAACGCTTTAGTGAATTTGTGCATGGTAAACTCCGGCTTAAACACGCTTTTATGTAGGGAACAGAAATAATTGGTATTGCTAAAAGTTCAAAAAACAAGGCATTAGCGCCCATGCATCAGATGGACATCTGTGCTGGAAATAGTTTTAGCGGGAAATTGATTCTCCATAGGAGAGCGGCATCACACGGCTGAATTACAGTAATTCCGTACATAAATTCAGCGGATTTAGCCATAAAGTCGGCGGCTTTTGTCAGACAAATCGCAAGGGTGAAAGCAGGATAATCCATAACGTCAGCCAGCTTATCCTTGTACCCGGCCACAGGGCGCGGCCGGGCGAAACGATTACCAGCGGTAGTAGATGTGATCGGCGTGATCGCGAACGGGTTTTTCGTCGCCCAGCAGGCGCGCGGCAAGCGTAAAGGCAAAGTCGAAAGCGTGTCCCAGACCTTTGCCGCTGATCAGGTTGCCATCTTCAACGACCGGCGCATCGACATACTCGCCGTCTTGCACTTGTTGATAGAGATCGCCGGAACAGACATACCGACGCCCGTTGAGCAAATTGTTCCCACCCAGCACGCGTGCAGCGGCGGAGCAGATCGGGCAGATCAGTTTCCCTGCCGCATCGTGGGCTTTAACAAATTGCACGACATCGCTGCTGGCCGCGAGGTTGACGCTCCCCTGCGGCCCGCCGGGCAGGACGATGGCATCGAACAGCGTCGCTTGCCGCTCGGACAAGGTGCTGTCTGCCACCAGTGGAATGGCGTGATAGCTGACCACCGCGCGGGTATCCGCGCAGGCCAGCGTCTCTACTTCAATCTCTAAGCGGCGCAAAATATCAATCGTGATAATCGCTTCCGCTTCTTCAAAACCCGGCGCTAACAATACCGCCACTTTTTTCATGACCGACTCCTTGCCGTTGAGGTCAGGTGAAACAGGTGGCGTTATTGTTGATCAAAACAGCGTTTCAAAATCCTTGCTGCGTCACAGACCCGTGGCCGGATGTCGATAATATGCGCGTTAGTGCGCTTCGCCCTGCGGGGTGAACTTCAGTTCAATCAGCGCAATGGCTTTTTGAATCGCCCGGCGCGTCACCGGATCGGCGGCGGCGGGATGGGTTGAGAAGTCGATGGTTTTAAGCTGGTTAGCCATTTTTTCACGCACTTCAACCGGCGCGATCACGTCAATGACATCAAGGATCTGTTTGATGACCAGCTGGCAGGCGACAACGTCAGAGACCAGCTCCTGGTCGGCGGGGGTGTTTTGCGACATGGGAAGCTCCTTATTGAAAGGGCGCCATAGTAGCGGGAAACGGCGGGCAAGAGTAGTTTTGCGCGCGGCCGCGTTGCGCAGAAACAAAAAAACCTGCCGCAGCAGGTTTTTTTATTCTCAGAACATCGCGCCAGGCGGGACGTCTTTGAAGGTCTTGCAATAGGTTTCAAACATATGCTTCAGGATTTTACGCAGTTTCATCTTTCACTCCGGCAAATAGTCAGGCAGGTGTTGAGCCTTAATGGGCGACATAATATGACGCTCGTCACAAAAATCAATCTATCTGAGAGCGAAATCACGTTTCAAAAATTGAAACTGGCGTAGTTTTATAAGCAATCTGATGACAAATCCGACAGTTAGCGCGCTAAAAATATTTTTAGCTTCTTCAATTATTTTTTGTGGATGGCAGACTCTCAATGACCGAAAGTTCCCCTGCGCAAACGCGAGGTGCGGTTTCTCCCGCTGCATTACTGGTCGCGGGCGCCTTCTTTATGGAGTTTATTGATGGCACGGTGATCGCCACCGCGCTGCCGGATATGGCAAAAACCTTTGGCGTCGAAGCGGTGGCGCTCAATATCGGTATCAGCGCCTATCTGATTACGCTTGCTGTACTGATCCCCGCCAGCGGCTGGATCGCCGATCGCTTCGGCGCGCGCACCGTCTTTACGCTGGCGCTGGCAATCTTCACCTTCGCCTCGGTGCTGTGCGGGCTCTCCACCAGCGTCGAGATGTTTGTGGCGATGCGTATTTTGCAGGGGATGGGCGGCGCGCTGATGGTGCCGGTCGGGCGGCTGGCGGTGCTGCGTACTACGCCCAAACATCAGCTGATTACCGCTATCGCTACGCTGACATGGCCGGCGCTGGTGGCCCCGATTATCGGCCCGCCGCTCGGCGGGTTTATTACCCACTACGCGGACTGGCGCTGGATCTTCTTTATTAATGTGCCGCTCGGACTGCTGGGGATGGCGCTGGCGCTGCGCATTATTCCCAACATCCGCGAAGAGGAGCGCCGTCCCTTCGACTTAACCGGCTTTCTCACCACCAGCGTGGCGATGGTGAGCCTGGTGTACGCAATGGAAGCGCTCGGTTCGCAACACCCACAGGGTGGATTGACGCTGGCACTGTTGGCGCTTGGCGCGGTGATGTTTGCCTTTACGCTGCGCCATTTCCGCCGCCACGCGTGGCCAATGATCCGCCTGGACGCGATGCAGGTACCAACTTTTCGCGTCACTATGTATGGCGGTTCGCTGTTTCGCGCCTCGATCAGCGCGGTGCCGTTTCTGCTGCCGCTGCTGTTTCAGGTCGGGTTTGGGATGGATCCTTTCCACGCCGGGCTGCTGGTGCTGGCGGTGTTTGCCGGGAATTTGTCCATTAAACCGGCGACCACGCCGCTTATCCGCTGGCTTGGCTTTCGTAAGCTGCTGTTGCTTAACGGCGCGCTAAATGTGATAGCCCTGCTGGCCTGCGCGTTCCTCACCGCCGATACGCCGGTGTGGCTGATCTTTGCCATCCTCTACCTTGGCGGCGTTTTTCGCTCGGTGCAGTTTACCGGTGTCAGCACGCTGGCATTTGCCGATGTGCCTGGCGCGCAGATGAGTTATGCCAATACGCTGTTTAGCACGGCGACACAGCTGGCGGTGGGGCTTGGTATCACGCTTGGCGCGATTGGTATTCGCCTTGGCGAACATATCAGCGGCTGGTTAGGGATAGGCACAATGGAAGGGATCAGTTTCCGGCTGGCGTTTGTCTTTATTGCGTTGATCTGTCTGGTGGGAATGATTGATACGCTGCGTTTGACGAAGGATGCCGGCAGCGCGGTGTCGCAGAAAAGTCGTTAAACAGAGATGCCGGATGGCGGCTTACGCCTTATCCGGCCTACGGGTACGAACAGAAATTCGCTCCCCGTAGGCCTGATAAGCGCAGCGCCATCAGGCAAAGCAGACACCGATGGCAAGCTGCCTGCCCGTAGGCCTGATAAGCGTAGCGCCATCCGGCAAAGCAGACACCGATGGCAAGCTGCCTACCCGTAGGCCTGATAAGCGCAGCGCCATCAGGCAAGGTGGTTATCAGGCCAGCACTTCACGCACGAAGGCTTCGATCTCTTTATTCTGGCAGTTCTCGAAGAAGCACTGCTGGAAACGCTCGCCGGAAACGGCGGTTTTCACCAGTTCGCGATCGATGGTGCGCAGCGTATCGAGATAGTTCTCTTTCACCACCGCTGCTTTCACCTGGTTCAGGATCCCGGCGTTACGCACCTGCGGCTCTTTACGCTCCGGCGGGTAACCTTCCCCGTTGCGGCCGGTAAAGGCTTTCTCAAAGATAAAACGCACATTCAGCTCTGCGCCCCAGCCAAAGCCCTTAGCAAACGGCAGCGCCAGCGCGTTTCCGTTGTTGATCTGCGCGAACAGGAAGGCATCGGCCGGATCGATACAGTAACCGCAGACCACGCCCGGATGGATGTTTAGCGACATCAGCGCGCCCTGCCCGGTGCCGCAGCCGGTCACCACGAAATCCACCGCTTTAGAGTTGAGCAGAATGCTGGCCATAATACCGAGGTGGATATAGGTCAGATGATGGTCATTTTCGTCGCTCATGCCGACGTTATACACCGGAAAATCTTTCTCATCGGCTACGGTTTTCAGCTCTTTGAGAATGATGGCGTTTTTCGCTGCCTGGCTGTTTTCCATCATCAGTGCAATTTTCATTTTCATCTCCTGTGGACGTGCTTCGGATAGCAAAGGTTACCTAAACCTTACTACCTCACAAACATACTTTCAAATTTAGTGAAAAATGGTTTTAAAAATCAAAAGCCGCCTCACAGTTTTGAGCGGCCCGCTTCTGCCGTCCTGATTAGTAGAGGGTGTTCGGGGGGTTATTCCGTCGATTGCCGCACAAAGGGGGCGATTAAGATGAGAAGATGCAAAAAATGAAGCAGAGCAACGTCATGAAGAGAGTCGTTATTGCCGCCACGCTGTTACTCCTTGCCGGGTGCACCATCACCAAAGAAGCAGAAGTAAGCAGTGTGGACACCACCAGCGGCGTGGTGCGTCTGAGCTTTAATCAGCAGATGATGCAGACCGCGCGTTATGATGAGTATGTCGCCCAGGGCACCGCCAACAAACAGTGCCAGCAGTTGGGTTACGCTACCGCCGTGGCGTTTGGTCAGCCGGTGCAGACCTGTAGTTTGATCAGCGGTTCGGGCTGCATGAACACCAAAATCACTATTCAATATCAGTGTCGCGGTATCGCTATCGACCCCAATCGCGCGGCCTGGTAAATTCTGAAGCCAGCTATTATTGCTGGCTTTTTCTTTTATTAATAATCAAAACAATTCTCATTCATTTAAATATCCCTCCGGCAATGCGTGTTATTCGCATTCTCTTTATTAATCAAACGCTTTATTATTTTACCTTTTGCAAATAATTAAATAACAAATTATAGTGGCGGCACTTTCCCCTGTTATTTTTTTAATTCCGGAGCCGTGCGATGTTAAAAGCAGAGATGATCGAAAAACTTAACGAACAGATGAATCTGGAACTCTTCTCTTCCCTGCTCTATCAACAGATGAGCGCATGGTGCAGCTACCACAGTTTTGAAGGCGCCGCCGCGTTTCTGCGCCGCCACGCGCAGGAAGAGATGACCCATATGCAGCGCCTGTTCGACTACCTGACGGACACTGGCAGCCTGCCGCGCATCGCAAATATTGCTTCACCGGTCGCAGAGTATGCCTCCCTTGATGAACTGTTCCGCGCGACTTACCAACATGAGCAGCATATTACGCAAAAAATTAATGAGCTGGCGCACGTTGCAATGATGTCACAGGATTATCCGACCTTTAATTTCCTGCAGTGGTATGTTGCCGAGCAGCATGAAGAAGAGAAACTCTTTAAATCGGTAATTGATAAATTAACGCTGGCGGGTAAAAGTGGTGAAGGCCTCTACTTTATTGATAAAGAGCTGGCGACCCTCGACGCACAAAATTAATAATAAAGGCGGTTCAGTTAATTCTGTACCGCCTTTTTTCTTTCTGCTTCACAACACTCCTCTCTGATTACCCTCTGTCACAAAATGCCTGATTCCGCACTCAACATCGGCGGTGGTTGCTCTTTTTCATCCGCCCGACAAAGCGTAAACAAAATATTACAACAGATGTAACGGTCATTTGACGAAACGGTGGAATTATCTTACTCTGCGCCGCGTATTGCGTGTGCAGTGAGTTCAGAAATAGAGGAAAGTGTGAAAAATCGGGCACTTGGAAGTGTATTTATTGTCGCTGGCACCACCATCGGTGCGGGCATGCTGGCGATGCCGCTGGCAGCAGCGGGCGTAGGATTTGCAACGACGCTGGGGCTGCTTTTCATATTATGGGCAGTGATGTGTTATACCGCCCTACTGCTGCTTGAAGTCTATCAGCATGTTCCGGCCGAGACCGGGCTGGGCTCGCTGGCGCAGCGCTATCTGGGTCGTTATGGTCAGTGGATCACCGGCTTCAGTATGATGTTTCTGATGTACGCGCTGACGGCTGCCTATATAAGTGGTGCTGGTGAGTTGCTTGCTTCAAGTATCAGCGAGTGGTTTAACGTTTCGCTCTCCTCAAGCGCGGGCGTGCTGATCTTTACGCTGGTGGCTGGCGGCGTTGTCTGCATTGGCACCTCGCTGGTCGATCTCTTCAACCGTTTTCTCTTCAGCGCCAAAATCCTCTTTTTGGTGGTTATGCTGGCATTGTTAATGCCGCATGTTCATCAGGCTAACCTGCTGACTATGCCGCTGGAAAAAGGGCTGGCGCTCTCAGCGCTGCCGGTGATTTTTACCTCGTTCGGTTTTCACGGCAGCGTGCCGAGCATTGTCAGCTATATGGGCGGCAACATTCGCCAGCTGCGCAAAGTGTTTATTACCGGTAGCGCCATTCCGCTGGTGGCGTATATCTTTTGGCAGCTGGCGACGCTTGGCAGCATCGACTCGCATACCTTTATGGGCCTGCTTGCCAGCCAGTCAGGGCTGAATGGCTTGTTGCTGGCGCTGCGCGATGTCGTCGCCTCTGCGCATGTTGAACTGGCGATCCACCTTTTTGCCGATCTGGCGCTGGCTACCTCATTCCTCGGCGTCTCGCTGGGCTTGTTTGATTACCTCGCCGATCTGTTCCGTCGCCGCAATAGTGTCAGCGGCCGCTTGCAAACGGGCATCATCACCTTCCTGCCGCCGCTGGCATTTGCCCTCTTCTACCCGCGTGGTTTTGTGATGGCGCTCGGTTACGCAGGCGTTGCGCTTGCGGTATTAGCCCTGCTGTTGCCGTCGATGCTGGCGTGGCAGAGCCGCAAATACCATCCGCAAAGCGGTTATCGCGTGCTGGGCGGGAAACCGGCGCTGTGCCTGATCTTCGCCTGCGGTATCGCCATTATTACTATTCAGTTTTTGATTGTGGCAGGATGGTTGCCGGAAGTGGGTTAATACGAGGGCGCTCTGACTGGAGCGCCTTATTTTTGTGATCAGAAAGATTATTTTCTTTTTTTGAGGGCACCATCAGGGGTTTGGATATAGACGGAGTCATCGAATGTGTATCGCATGTTTCCCTCACGCGTCTTAGCAACAATCATCAGGTTGTCTTTATCAATACAATTCTTAGGCTCAGGCATATCATCAAAGCAGAGTCGATCATATTTGCCTAATTCTTTGTAACCTTCACCAAAAGCCCAAAAGTAAACACGAAATAACCCATCGCTATCGACTTTGGGAACATTGTACTCCTTGAAAAGCCTATCCTTATGATCCATCCACCATTCTATTTTTCCTTTGGCTGTCAGAGGCATATGATCGACAATGATGCTTGAATAAGCTTTATCCTGGTGAACGGCAATGATTTTGACGGGACGGTTATCCAAGTAAATATATACTGAAATAAATATAAAAAATAATATAGTTACTATAACAACCTTTTTTCTTCTCATTGAAACATTCCTCCATGAATCTTGATCACTGTTTCCATGTTAGTAAAAAAAGGCTTAAAGCCGAAAGCCTTGTAGCGCTGTAATACAAACCAAATCCTGAAAAAGCGATGTCCAAAAAATAAGCTTTTCTTTATATCTTCGTCATCAAGCCCGAAATGATCTTGTGCCGTATATTTGACTATAGCCTGCCATTTATTTTCATAAACATTCATTGAAATCAATTTGATATTTACTGCATAAATATCATGCACAGTAATACCTAAACCATTCAAATTATCTTTAAAACGTGAGAATTTCGGTAAAATAGAGCTCTGAATAGATGATTCAATACTATAAAGGGAACTTTCATGCAATGTTTTATCTTTATAGTTAACTTTATCGTTGATGGCGTCTACTATAGCCTTTAAAGAACTCTGCTCTGAACTATCATTTATTATCTGATTTCTTAAGGCCATGTTCAAAGCGGCGTCCTGAAAAGCAGCACCATTTTGTGTTTGCCAATGCGTGATCATTTTAGTTATCAACTGCCTGTATGCACCGTACATGGCGAACTGACTTGATAGAGAACGCATTTCATCAAACATAATATTGCTACATTCCAGACGGGATATAGTCTTACCTTTTTTTAAAGCACCACTCAGAAGGCCATCGTAATAAGCGGGGCGAGGAGTTATTAACGTCGGAGTCTGCTCAAGTTTGTATGGATCAACTTTTGTAGAAACATCTGTTAAACGAAAGTCTCTTTTTAACTGTTCTTCGGTTAAATCACCACATTTCA
This sequence comes from Kosakonia sp. CCTCC M2018092, assembly GCF_003864115.1. NCBI lineage: Bacteria > Pseudomonadati > Pseudomonadota > Gammaproteobacteria > Enterobacterales > Enterobacteriaceae > Kosakonia > Kosakonia sp. CCTCC M2018092. The sequence continues at coordinate 1,920,895 of NZ_CP034225.1, read as the reverse complement.
TATCCGCTGCTGACCTATGATCCATCTGGCGTTTTGTAGCAAAGATAGTCACAGGCAATCCTAAAGCCACCACAGATACCTCCATAAATCACATCCATTAATGAATAGATTAGCGAAAAAGATTCATCAGTGAAACTCCAAAATCTGGTACCTGCAACTCAAATTTCTACGAAAATCGTTCATTCAGAGAGAAGAAGTAAGATCGTATCAGGAATGGGCTAATTGTACTAACAGCGTAAATATAACGCCTTCGATATCAAGGTAGCTAGCGACTCGGACTAATTAGAGTCAGCCAAATACCCCTTATGCAATGAGATACAACAGCAGAATTTTGTCAGCCACGGTTGCGGGATGGCAATATTCCTGACTTGAGATGGCGAAAGCCTGACGAAGCCAGATTTCAGGCACAAAAAAACCACCTTTCGGTGGTTTCACGACACTGCTTATTGCTTTGATTATTCTGCTTTTTCCCCATGGTACCCGGAGCGGGACTTGAACCCGCACAGCGCGAACGCCGAGGGATTTTAAATCAGTTGTGTAGTTATGAAAAAACAAAAAGTTAGAGTAATTTTTCAGAATATTCACTGAAATTATTCGTATTTTCCTTCAAAGAGTTACCGTTACTGTTGAAGTCATATTATGAAAATAGCAGCGTAAAAAAACGTCTTTAAACGTCCGCTATGAGCGAAAAGCGGACGTCCGCATAACGTATGCCAGGCGTCCGATCTTTTTAAATGGGCAGATTAATTAATCCGCTTCCCAGTTTCGTCAATGACCTTCTCGCCATCCTCTTTGGTAAACGCTCCTTTCTGACCTTCCGGTAGAATATCCAGCACTATTTCTGAAGGGCGGCAAAGACGAGTGCCAAGCGGGGTCACTACTATCGGCCGGTTGATCAGGATCGGATTCTGAAGCATCAAATCGATTAACTGCTCATCAGAGAATTTTTCTTCTTCAAGCCCTAATTGTTCATAAGGTTCTACGTTCTTACGCAGCAATACGCGTACCGGCATACCCATAGCTGAAATGAGTTTTTTTAGCTCATCACGTGCCGGTGGAGTATCGAGATAATAAACGATGGTGGGTTCGATGCCGCTGTTACGGATCATCTCCAGTGTGTTGCGTGAGGTGCCACAGGCCGGGTTGTGATAGATAGTAATGTTGCTCATATCAGTTTCTCACTACAAAGTGACAGATAGTCGCCACGCCAGCATCGCCAGAGTGATAAAGAGCACGGGCAGAGTCATGATAATGCCGGTGCGGAAGTAATATCCCCAGGTAATCGTTATATTTTTCTGGGCAAGCACATGCAGCCAGAGCAGGGTTGCCAGACTGCCAATCGGGGTGATTTTCGGGCCTAAATCGCAGCCAATCACATTGGCATAAATCATTGCCTCTTTAACGACGCCAGTCGCCGTACTCCCGTCAATCGACAGCGCGCCAATCAGCACAGTCGGCATATTGTTCATCACCGATGAAAGGAACGCGGTCAGGAAGCCGGTGCCGAACGTTGCTGCCCATAACCCCTTTTCTGCCAGCAGGTTCAGCATGCCAGACAGATACTCCGTGAGCCCTGCGTTGCGAAGGCCATAGACCACCAGGTACATGCCCAGCGAAAAAATAACGATCTGCCATGGCGCACCGCGCAGGACTTTTCCCGTGTTGATGGCATGACCTCTTTTCGCCACTATAAACAGCACTGCTGCGCCAGCAGCCGCTATCGCACTGACCGGGATCCCCAGAGGCTCCAGAACAAAGAAACCGACAAGCAGCAATAACAGGACAATCCAGCCCGCCCTGAACGTTGCCGGATCTTTTATCACACTGGCAGGCTTCTTCAGCAGCGAAACGTCATACGTCGCAGGAATGTCCCTGCGGAAGAAGAGATGCATCATGACCAGCGTGGCCGCAATTGCTGCCACATCTACGGGGATCATAACGGAGGCATACTGCGTAAAGCTCAGACCGAAAAAGTCCGCCGAGACGATATTCACCAGGTTAGAAACAATGAGCGGCAGGCTGGCCGTATCTGCTATAAATCCTGCGGCCATCACAAAGGCCAGCGTTGTGCCCTTGCTGAATCCCATTGCAAGCAGCATTGCCATCACAATTGGCGTCAGGATCAGCGCGGCACCGTCATTGGCGAACAAAGCAGCAACAGCGGCACCGAGCAACACTATCCAGGTAAACAACAGGCGGCCACGACCGTTACCCCAGCGTGAGACGTGCAGTGCTGCCCACTGGAAGAAGCCGCACTCGTCGAGCAGCAGGCTGATGATTATGACCGCAATAAATGCCGCTGTCGCGTTCCAGATGATATTCCAGACAACGGGAATATCAGCGATATGGATGACACCGGTTACCAGCGCCAGCACAGCCCCGATACTCGCGCTCCATCCAATACTCAGGCCTCTGGGCTGCCAGATCACCAGTATCAGCGTCAGTAAAAATATACTCCCTGCCAAAAGCATCTCAGACTCCATTATATATGATTATGTAAATGTGTTTTTCTTCCTCAGCAGAAGGTGCAGGCTGATTTATCCAGCCATTTACGTAAATCCTCCCGCATACACTGCCAGGATGTCGTGATTGTCTCAGCTGCCCATGCCGGTATGTGGGGTGACAGACGATAGTGGATCCATTTGCCTTCACGACGGTCCAGTACCAGTCCGGCCTCGCGAAGAATGGCCATATGTCGCGAGATTTTGGGCTGCGATTCGGAAATGACCGCGCAGATATCGCAGACGCACAGTTCTCCTGACTCCCGGAGAAGCATGACGATGGCGAGCCGTGTTTCATCCGACAGGATTTTGAAAAGCTGAGCAGGCTGTAGCATTTTTCACTCCGTTCCCTTTAGAATACACATATGTTAAATCATATATGTTAATTTTGAAATCATCAGCTCTCTCCGGAGGAGAAAAATGGAACCATTTCCTGCCCTGAATGCTGTGATAACCACATCGCTGAACGCCTTTACATGCAGGAGTCGCCCCGGACTCTGATCCTGTCTGGCTCAGTAAGAGATCGTTCCTGCAGCCACTTTGCCGCGAAAGAAGCTGGTCGCCTGCTGACGGCGATGGACGCGGAGGTAAAACTCTTTAACCCCTCCGGTTTACCCCTGCCGGATGATACGCCGGACACGCATTCTGAAGTCACCGAGCTGCCCGGTCTGGTCAGATGGTGTGACGGGATGGAGTTCTCTGGAACGGCACGGGGTTATGGCGCAGATTAACTGGATACCCTTGAGTGAAGGGGCAGTTCGTCCTTCGTAGGGCAAAACACTTGCGGTAATGAAGATCTGCGGCGGTTCACAGTCCTTAAATGCAGTGAACTGTATGCGCATTCCGGGCGCACCGGTCAACTGGGATCAATAAAAAAGGCCGTCTAAGCGACCTGTTTATTCTACATAAGTTTTATTTTTACTTTATACCCCTCAAGACCGGACATGGTCTCACTCGGGATAAACTCGATCTCAGAAACTTCCTTGCCTGTTTTTTTCCGTAGCTCAGTGATTTTTTTAGTAATAAGAGCAGAAATTTCTTGCTCAGCTTTACGCTCCAGTTCTTCAGGTTTCATACATACTCCTTTTTCACACTCAACCTTTTATAAATCATAGGTTATCTTCCATGAGTGCGCTCAGGAATAATCCCTCACACCACTGGTAAATCGGGAGTTGGTTGCAATGCGCACACTGCCGATGCCGTCGCCTCGTTCGCAGGACATCTGGTGTCAAGCCGGAACAGAGGCTTGCCCGATTTTTTCCTGGCATTATCACAGACACACAGTGAATGCCTGTTGTAATGCCGTAATAGTCTTTCCTCTGCCGTTAATAAAAACTTTTGAATTAGTCTTCCGCTTACGCTTGTTGTAAATGGTTTGTAGACCATACTTAGCAGGCATCTTAAATGGTGCGCAACCCGACCCAGGGAATGGCTTATGGATGAGCCACACCTTCAGAGAGAATTGAGGGAACTGAAAACAAGAAACAATGCCGTACCTCAAGTTTGCCTTTGTTCAGAAGGCTTTTTTATTTGAGAAAATAGCAAGCTCGAGCTATTTCAAAAGTTTGTTTGCAGCTTCGACGATTTCATTTGATGTAATTTCTCTGTCTGAGGCTACACAAAACTCAATATGATCGCCAGTTAGCGAATGAACTCCCGCATACATAATCTTAAGATGAGTTTCCTCACCATTCGGGTATTCACGGAGTATTGTGGTAGTGCCATCTTCAACCCTGACAACCACTACTTGCTGCCGATTGAAGAACACCATAACATTTTTCATAGGCATCCCTGAAGTTGAGAAAAGGCCATAATGAGTGGCCTTTGATTAGTATCAGCCTGAAGTCAGAATATTGATTCGCAGGAGCCACCCGGGCGATTCAAGTTTTTTGATCCGCCAATAACCACTACCTTTCTGGTGTAGGTAAGGCGGCGGTGAATTGAGTCTACAGAGTTTTAACGTTTTCACATGACAAAGGGCAAGATGATGGTGGTTATGCTGCTACCTTTGATTTTCATCACCGATTCAACTGTTTCAGCAGTTTTAACCACTGCAAGTCGTGCATGTTTCTCCCCCACAGAGGCAGCCTTTCGGTTGTTGCTATCTGCCCGGTTTACTTTTTTGGCATTATCACCCGCTGTGTTTATACGCTGTAGCTCGATTTCACGAATACCTGCGAAATGTTGTTGGCCTGCGCAAAAAAATTAATGCAGTGCGGATTTAGTAATGTCCGCTTCTGGCACTTATAGGCTCTTAAGATATGAGCCTCTGTCATGGGGTGTCAGGGGTCGGAGGTTCAAATCCTCTCGTGCCGACCAAAATTCCCCAATTAAACCAGCCTCTTACGGCTGGTTTTTTTATGCCCGAAAATTGTCTAAGGTAAAACTAAGGTAAAATGAAGGTAAAACCCCTGTCATGATCTCCCTCGCTTCAGCGGCGATTTCATCAGCTAAAATACCCGCGGCACATCCGTCAGTCGGGTAGTCCAGCGGGGCGACAGCATCTCCCTTTTCATCTGCCATTTCTTCTCGATCCCCTGCCCTGCAAAAAACAGCGTGCCCCGGCCGTTCCGCTGGTTAACAGAGTCGAGGATATCCATCAGCGCCGTGGCGTTTGCCCGCGGGGCGGTGTCGTCAAATAGGTTTAGCTGCGCCACACCCTGGCTGAAAAAGTCACCCAGGAGGATGCCGCCTTTCTGGTACCGGTGACCGTCTTTCCAGACCGCATCAAGGCAGCGCACAGCAGCGGCCACAATGTCGCGTGTGTCCTGTGTAGGAGTTAAGAGCTTTGTTCCGGCATGCTTGCCGTAATAGGGTTCATCGAGTGCAAAAGGCGAGGTTTTAACGAAGGCAGACACATACCGGCAGAACTGATGTTCTCCGCGCAGCTTCTCTGCCGCGCGCGTGGCATAGCTTACTATGGCCTGGCGCATTTCCGTATAGTCGGTGACGCGCTGACCAAAAGACCTGCTGCAACAGATCTCCTGCTTAGCCGGCTGAAACTCGTCGAACTCCAGACAAGATTCGCCGCGCAGCTCGCGCACTGTTCTTTCCATCACCACGCTGAAGTGTTTGCGGATAAAGCGTATATCAGCATCTGCCAGCTGAAGAGCCGTCTTTATCCCCATGGCTGCCAGTTTCTTGCTGATCCGCGATCCTATTCCCCAAACTTCATTACAGGGAAGTAGCGCCATCAGCTTCCGCTGGCGGGAGATGTTTGATAAATCCACCACGCCGCCGGTTGCCTTCCATGTCTTCGCGGCGTGGTTCGCCAGCTTGGCAAGCGTCTTTGTAGGAGCGATGCCCACCCCCACATGTAACAGCGTGCGCTGATAAACCGTCTGCTTAATCTCCCGCCCGAAATCGGTCAAATCACGACAGTTACGCACGCCGGTCAAATCGCAGAATGCCTCGTCAATACTGTAAACCGATACACGCGGACATATCTCTTCCAGCGTCGACATCATCCTGTTGCTCATATCGCCATAGAGCTCGTAATTAGAGCTGAAACAGACCACGCCATGACGCCGGAAAAGCTCGGTATTTTTGAAGATCGGATCGCCAGTTTTGATGCCCAGATTTTTGGCAAGCGCCGACCGGGCGATCACGCAGCCGTCATTGTTCGAAGCCACAACTACAGGCACGAGGTCAAGCTCTGGCCTGAACGCCTGTTCGCATGAAGCATAGAAAGAGTTGGCATCGACGAGGGCGAACATCTCACATCACCGGATAGTCGTCGAACGCCGCGGGACGAATGATGTGCGTAACCACGCCAAGCATTTCCACGTCATCCAGGGCGTCGCCCTCAATCGCCTCCCCCTCTTCCGTGATCAACGACGCTCCGCATAACCGCGCGATCTGCCGGCGGCCCATGAAAGCTATCAGCAGCATAGAACCGGCGTTGGCTTCGGCACGTTGCTCCACAGCCAGAACGTCCGAGCCGATTTCAATGTACTGCGCTTGCGGAGACAGACCGCTGATGGAAAATAGAGGATGTGTCATAGTAGCCTCGCTTAATTACTGTTTAAATATACAGTATTCATAAGCGAGAGCGTTATCAAGGCGAAGCGGCAAGAAGATTTGTCAACGGCTTGAACCGCCGAGAATTTTTCTTAAGTTAAATCATCTTTCGACTAAAATTAATAAAGCCCCGTAGCCTGCACCAGACAGGCGCGGAATGTAACTGCCCCGTCGCCGGGGCTTTTTTCATGCGCATCGCCGGTATTTAGCTTCCCGCCTCCGACGTTTCCAGCACGGTGTATTTCGCGCTGAATTCATCCATGCTGCCCGCAATGACATTCCTGTAGCTGTCGATGACCGAACCCGGTTCAATAACAAAAAAACCGGCGTTATATCCGACTAACTCACCGTTAAAATTGACCATGTATTTGCTCGGAAAAGCTTCAGCGATTTCTGGCGCGTTATTATCGTAAACGAATGAGACAGTGTATTTTTTCACATAGGTGTCTGGCATTTTATGCTCCGGATGTTGATGTGAACGCGAAATGAAGATCCAGAATTATCCAGTTGATATTCAGCCCGTCGGTGGAGGCAATAACGACCGGGATGCCGCCGCTGTTATCCACCGCCTGTAAGATGGCCGTGCCCATCGTCCCGTTCGAATACTGCACATAGCCCGTGGCAAATGTACTGTTCAGACCGGTCCGCGTGTTGCCGTCAATGTCGATCGGCTGGCAGGTGATGATGGTCTTGCCGTTCGTCATCGTGCCCGCCGGGTACCGCAGGATGCCCTTCACCCTGATGCCGTCTTTGGCGATGCGGACCCGGATCTCTCCCTCCGCGCTGTTGCAGGAGGGGAAAGTCAGCCGCGAGGTGACATTCGGGTTTTGCCATACGTACCACATATTCGGGCTGGCATTGACGCCCAGGTTATCGCGCGCGGTCTTTTTGCTTTTGACGTCCGCCAGGTTCCGGTCTCCTCGCAGATACAGATTGTCCAGATCAAACGCTGCACGCGCCCCGGCAGCATCCTTTGCGCCCGTCCCGCCCTGCGCAATACTGAGCGCAGTGGTGAGCCCGCTAAGGGAGGTGATATCGCTGTTAGCCCCTTTCTTTGCCAGCGACTTCTGACCAGGTACAGTAACGGGCTGACCGTTGATGGTGATGGTCAAATCGCCGGCCCCATTCATCACGTCAGCAAAGCCCCCCATATAACGCTGGTACATGGTGAGAGTCTCGGCGATATCCTGCGCCAGGCCGTCAACGCTGAGGCTGTCGCTCAGCAGAATGGCGAACGAAGTGCCGGCGGGAACCGCCGGGCTGGCCGCCGGGGTCACCGTGAGGCTGGTCGCGCTGTCGATGGCGGTGATCTGGAAGGCCTGCGCCGGGCTGGTCAGCGCCAGCACCGTGCAGCCGGAACGGATAAGAGAGCCTGCCTGTGTGAAATTCGTGCCGGTGCCGGTCAGGGTGTTGCCGCTGACCGCGATGGAGCCAGTTGTGTAAATCATGTTTTCTCCGGGCATGGCGCCAGAAAACGGCGCGCGTATAAACGATCGATAAAGTCGATCAATCAGGAAATATTGATCTGTTTAATCTATTTAGCGCCTGACCAGGCGGCCAATAGAATGGATTCACATCCATACTGTTCAGGGAATAAAGATGAAAATAATTAACGCTGCGGCGGTTATGCTGGTTTCGTTAATAGCATCAGGCTGCGCCAGCAACACGCCGCCGCTGTGCTATAACGGGGCGGTGGTGATGAAAAGCCGGGTGGCGGTACCGGTATTCGGCATAAGAAAACCGGTCAGCACCACCGAATATCTCTCCGGCAGCAGCTTCGGTTATCAGTGGGTTGAACGAAGTGCTTTTACGGATACATCGTCCTGCGACAGGCTGCCGCTGACGGAGTGATAATATCAGGCCAGGCCAAGGGCATATCTGTAGTACTGGTCATAGAACTGCGTTTCGATATACCCGACCCCGCCACATGCCCACCCTCTCATTCGCCTGCCCTCGTCGGGACTGCTGATAAAGGTGCTCTGGAATACTTTTCCCACCTGCACCTTATACCGGGTCCCGTCATTTCCCGCAGATGCACACATAAAATTGCTGTACCCCGTCGGATAAGCCGGGTCCTGCGGCACGAAGATATGCGCCGTGACACTAGACGATACCGCCAGCGGCGTATCACTGGTGATATCCCCGTTTGTGAGCGGAATAACCTGAAGGGGAAGGCAGTTGCTGTGCCAGACCATCTGCCCGTCGCGGTAAAGATAGAACCCGTAATCCGGAATGTTCGCGAGAATATTCGAAAACACATACACCCTGCACCCGGTCTGATTGCTGCCATCCGTGGGAAACTGCAGCGCGTGATACCCGTTTGCAGTGGCGGGCTTCCACCAGCTAATGTCCATTGCCGCCCCGGTGTGCCTGTGAAAGCACATGATCGGGTTACCCGCCGGAACCTGCGTCTGCACCGTTCGCGCGCCGGCAGGCACATCGATGATTTCCCGCAGGCAAAACGGGACATAATTAGGTGCCAGTTTGACCGTCCTCACCCCATTCAGGTACTGGAAGAGCTGAAAGCCAAAGTAGTCGCTCTGTGTGCCCGCCACCGGGCTGCCATACACAATCAGGGTGACGGCATTATTGACGTTCCACGACACGGTTAAGCCGCTGACACTGACGCTGTAGGTTGCACCGGTTAACTGCCCTCCCATAAAGTCATTCACGATGGCATACGTCAGTTCCACCCCGGCCAGGGAGTAGGTTTTACTCCCGGTACCGGTGATGGTAATGACATCCAGAACATAACTGGCCGCCATGGCGTTGATGGCGTCAAAGCTGGTGCCTGCTATAAACATCTGCATTATAAGCGTTGCCCCATAACAGCTGCCGGCCGGTTTTGTGAGTCGAAAGAGATGATGCGGTTGTTCGTTATCTGCATGCGTCCCTGGCCCGATACCGCGCCGTTGACCTCAAACGTTCCGTCCGCCTTCATGATGGTGCCGGTCTGCCCGGCCACATAGTTGGCGGAATACCACGATCCCACCCGGGCGAGGGTGATTGACGCGTAATTGATAAAGGCTTCGTTGATGAAGGTCTGCCCGTTCTGCACCACGAACGGCAGGCTCACCGTTCCGCCTGCCTGTGTCATGACAGCGAACCGATCCGCCAGAAAGAGGATCTGCGACTGCATGCCCGCCGGGGTGTTCTGCACCCCGATCCCCATCCCCGCGGCGTACTGGCGGCCATTGGCATCAACGCCCACCTTGATGCTGTACATCGCATTCAGGTTATTGTTGATGTCGGCAGAAACCTGAGCATTCTGGACGATTGCCGCCTGCTGACCGTTTACCGTCACTGAAAGGGAGTTGATTTTTGTCGCGGAGACCTGCGAAAAATCCGCCATCGTTTTCGCAAAGTCAGTGGCTGTAGCCGTGCCGCCGCCGGCGCTGGCATCCAGCGTTCTGAGCGACTCAGCCACAGCCTGGCTGGCGTCCGCCATAACAGTATCAACGCGCTGGATACTGGCGGCGTTAGCGCCGTACTGCACGCTCATTCGGGTGGACTGACTGACCTGCGCCAGCGTGTTGGTCATCAGCGCGATGGAATTGCTCTGTACTCCCCCTCTGATATCGCTGCCATCAATGCCCGCTATCTCTGCGGAAATCTCATCAAAGCGAGACGCAGTTGATGAGTCCAGATCCGTCACGGTCTGCGTCAGCTCCGTAACACTGGCCTTGTTCTCTTCCGTCTGCGCGGTAAGCTGATCGACAGCTGTCGCCCGTGCCTCGGTTTCGTTTGCCAGCGCCTGTCGCACCTCGGTAATACCGGCCGTGTTCTGGTCTGTCTTCGCCTCCAGGCGGATCACATCGGTAACGCGCGCCTCTGTTTCGGTGGCGATCACCTCGCGCAGCTGTTCGAACCGCGCCGAGTTAGCGCCCTGCTGGGCTGACTGGCGCACCACCACGTCGGCGATCGCCAGAGCATTGCCGATGATAGCTTCTGCCGTCTGGCGGTTTGCGCCTGCCGCCGCAGCCAGGCCGTCGGCGTTCTGCTTCACTGCCTCAGCCAGATCCGCGACTGCCTGGCTGCTCTCCACGGCGTTTTCAATGAGGTCTTTGAAAAGTTCCGTATCCTTGATCTGCGCGAGCACGGCCTCTGTAATATCGGTCACATCGGAGCTGGACTGACCGCGGATCCAGTCTGTGTAACCGGATTCGTTGCCGGTCCGGTCCACCAGCTGCGCGCGGTACCAGAAAACCTGCCCGGCCTTGAGCCCCATCTGCTGATACTTACGCAGCGGGTAAGGCACGTCGGCCAGCAGCATGGCATCGTCGTCGGTTCCGGTCAGGCTGTACTGGATCTCCGTTTTCAGCGTGTCGTCCGTGTTTGCCGGGAAGCCCCAGTTCAGCTCGATACCAAACACAACCGTTTCCGAGGCGGTGAAGCCTAGCGGTTTCGGCGGATTACCCACTTTCCCGGTGAGCGTGACCTCAGCTGATGTCGCCCATATGGACGAAACATCGCTGGCGTTCACCGCCCGCACCCGCACCAGATAACGCCCGGCGTAGATGCCCGGCACCTCGAAACCAAGAGAGGACGTGCGGGGTACGCTCACCCAGTTACCGCTGTCGCGCCGCCACTCGGCTTCGTAGGCGATTGCCCCTTTAACAGAATCCCAGGCAACACGCATGGTGGTGATCGCTATGTTCTGGCTGACCGTCGAATAGCTGTCGATGACGATGTTTTCCGGCGGTGCCTGCACGCCGGGCGGAATGACGCTGACTGGCCTTTCATCGAGCCGCGCGCCGGTATCGACCGCAGCATAAATATCCGGGCTGTACGTCGCTCCGGTGACCTCGAAAGTTCCGTCATCGTTGTCACGGGTGCCGGTTACACGAAAGAGCGCGATAAACAGATCGTCAGCATCCACTCCCCAGCAGCACTCCGCCTCAGGCGTTTCGCTGTAGGCCGTGGTGACCGTGACAACATTGCCCTTCACTGCCTGCACGGTCCGGGCCTGCGCGACACCCGAGGGCAGGTTGAGGAAAAGCCGGTTACCGGCTTTGACATCTGCGGCACGGTCAAGCGTGATATTACGACCGCTTACCGCGCTTACCCTGCCGCCAATCACCCTGCCGGCCAGCTCGTTCGCGGCCACGCCGATCACCTCACCGACAGGGGGAACATCCATACCCGTGCTGAAGGTCACCACCTCACCAATGCCATTCGTGAGCAGCGCCCAGCGCCCGCGCCGGTTTGCCTCTGACTGCCGGGTGCAGCCGATGGCCGTCATTTCGAGCTGGCTGTAATCGAAGCGCATCGCCAGATCTTTGTCATAAACGACTTCCGGTGTGTCTTTGTAGTGATTCGCCGGATCGGACCAGTTAACCAGCGCGGCGGTGTTGCGCGTGGTTTCGCTGGGATCGGCAAAGGTAAACTTACCGTCGACCACACTGGCGTGGTTGTAGATGTGCCAGATATCGCGGGGCATATCGGCCAGCACATACAGCTTGTTGTCGCCCCAGTAGGTCATACCACGGAAAATGCCGGCCAGGTCGCGCAGCACCGTCCAGGCGTCATTGCGCTCCTGGATGTAGACATTACACCGGAAGCGCGGCTCCTTACCGCTGCCGCCTTTGCCATCCGGTACCGGCTGATCGCAGTACTGCGCGATGCGGTACAGCTCCCATTTATCAATCTGGGTCGCATCAATCCTCTGACCAAGCCCGAACCGCTCATTCAGCACGATGTCGTAATAAATCCACGCAGGGTTATCGGTCCATGCCCATTTAAACCCGCCTTCCCAGGTGCCGGAGTAGGTTCGCGTGTCAGGGTCGTAAGTATCAGGCACGCGAATAATGCGCCCCTTCGGATTGCACACCACCTGCGGAATGCCGTTCGGGAACTGCTTCGCATCGAATTCAATGTAGAGCAGCGCCGTGTTGGGGTAACGCAGCTTCGCGTCGATGATCTCGGTGACCGCCTCAACGCGCATACTGTCCACAACATTCACCGTCGTCGAATCCGGTGTAATCCGGCGCACGCGCAGCTGCCAGCCGGTTGTGGCTTTCGGCAGGTCGATACGGTGACTGCGCTCATAGAGGGTGGTGGTCTTGTCATCGACAGCGCCTTTAACCACGGGCGCGTATGCACCACCGTCGACCGACAGCTCGATCGCATACTCAACGCGCGTACCCACCTTATCGCCGTTGTCTTTCTGGTTCAGCAGCGAGGGCCAGCCGAGGCGGATGCGCAGTGCTGAAAGCTGGGTATTGGAGACGGAACGGACATACGGCACAGCAGCTTTGAGTTCGTAGGCGACCTGCAGCTCATTCTCAACGCCCGGAAAGCCCTGAATATAGCTCTGGTCCTGAGTGCCGGAACGAAACTCGTATTTAACGTTGTTGAAGTTGTAACTGCCGTCTGCATTCTGCAGCGGGGTATACGATGACGCGTCGCCGAGATAAATGCTGCGCCCGTCCAGCCCGCCGGCAAATTCACCTTCGCCGAGCGCGACAAGTATTTTGGCTCTGGCTATGGACTGAATACTGTCCGGGGCTTCCACCGGGGTGCGGGTCTTGGTGCTACCGCCCTTCCGCCCTTTAATCGCTGTGTTCGTCATATCGCGCCCATAAAAAAACCGCCCACAGGCGGTATTGTGTAAATAACTGATCGAATATCAGGATGTTGCAGTTTGAAATTCCCGGGTATGTTGTCTTTGCATGCTTCAGTTTTCAATCGCAGATATTTGTTACCGCCTGTACTGATTTATTAAGGAAATATCAATGATCGTCGTTTCATCTTTTGAAATTACTGATTCAGGTAGACGCTCACAACCCTGGGACAGAACTAAAGGGCATGAACATCGGCCAGGAAAGTACTATAACTTTCGCGATAACCCCGAACTGATTGAAACCCACCTGGAAGACTTTATTGAGCATTCAGATGAATGTGCAATAAAGGATTTTTACGCATTTATAAAATGGATCAACGGACCTGATAGCGTACTGGAAAGTACTGACTGCCTCCTGTCTGGAGCTCCGTATCCACAACCCGCAGCGATAATGTACAGATGCACTCATGCCATTAAAGGAAGGCTTGAGTTTTTCATTCGGCAAATAGAATTGAATGCAGATAAAAAAACCTTCATGTGGGTTTATGAGAAGCTATCTGTATACCTTCAGATAGAACGGCCCGATTTTAGAAAAGGCTCCTTCCGCATCAGCCCCCTCATAACGGACTATATCGATACTAGCGGGAATAAGTTCACAGGCTATCGTTTCTGTATTTATTTTCAGGCTTACGGGAAGGGGATCAGCGATACATGGGATTCCTTGTCTGCTATGTTCGAATGCCTTGAAAAAGCCACAAAACGTCTCAACAGTGAAATGATCAGCGGCGAAGCCGTACCTATTTAAAAAATCTGCCTTGTTATCCATTTGATACCTCTGAGCCTGCTTAAAATGGGCCTTACTGCTGATCTTCTGCATAAATGCCGGCTGAAATGATGGCACCCCCGATCTCCCGCTGGCCGTAGAGAAGCGGTACGGGATTGCCGCTGGCGGTGGTGTTGACCGGGCCGCCGAAAGCATAGCTTGGCTTGTTGTCCGGATCCTGACGCATCCTCATCCCTGCCACCTGCGGTGACAGCAACTGAACCACGCCGCCCAGCGCCATCGATGCACCGACCAGCGCAACATTCAGCGCGACCCCTTTACCAATAAGCCCTGCCCCGGCAGGACCAAGGGCGATCCCCCCGGCAATCAGGGCAACCCCGAGCACCGCCTGGAAAATGCCGGCACGCTTGCTGCCGCGGATCACCGGAATAATGCGCAGCTCATCGCCGGGGCCGAGAAGCGAAAACTCTTCCTGACCGATGTTGCGGCGATCACGGAAGATAATGAAATCCAGCCCCCTGGCGCGCGCCTCGCGGAGATAATCCTCAAAGCCGCCCACCGTGCTGGACAGCGCCCTGAAAACCTCGCTGGCACAGGACAGCGCCCGGCGGTGCGTGCGCCCGAAGCGCTGCGCCATCGATCCGCTCAGCTTGATAACGGTTCGTTTTTCCATCACATCAGATCCTTGTACCGTAAAACTTTAATGGTCCGGTCACGGTAATAGCCGCCATACGGAATGCGCTGGCTGAGCTGCCCGTACAGGTGGTGCAGCAGCATGTTGCCCTCCAGCAGGACGCCGGCATGATTCGGCACGCTGGCCTGCACCTGCATAATGACCATATCGCCGGGCCGGGATGGACCGTCGAATTCCCTGAAACCGCATGCGTACCAGTTATCCATATAGAGGTTTTCGCCCTCCTCCCACCAGTGGCGATCGACGCTGTAGTCGGGCAGCGCGATACCGTGTTCAGTGCGGAAGTAATCACGGATAAGGGACCAGCAGTCAGCATGCCCGAGAACAAACTGACGCCCGGTCAGCGGGCGATCGCCGCGCGGCATGATGGTGCGGATATCGCCTTCAGGCCATGACGCGACCACCCACGGCACTTCGGTCGCGTCGCACATCAGCATGTCGAGTTCACTCGGCTGCGTCGTGGCGCCGTCGCCGGGGTGGCTGTGCACCACGGCAACCACAGTGCCCTGCTCTTCGGCTGCCGCGTAATCCTCCGGTGACAGTTCAAACTGCTCCTCCGGGGAGGTAGCCAGATTCCGGCAGGCGACATACTTCTCAACCCGCCCTTTCTGGATCACCACACCGCAGCATTCAGCCGGGAACGACTGCGCCGCATGCGCCAGAATTGCGCTAATTGTCTTGTCCCGCATGTTACCCCCTCAGAAGTGACGCACCCGGAAAGCCGCCGTAGTCGAGTTCATTGTTGGCGCCGAACCGGGGTTTACACCCGGTCGACAACAGGCCTGAGCACACGTCCTTCGAAGGATCATCCACCCGGTTGCCGTCCTTATCGAACCAGCCATTCTGCCCGGCATAGGTACAACCGTTGCCGGTTTTGTACCACCCGCGCATGCACCAGGTGCACATGGGCTGGATCTGCCGCGTGGGGATGAGCTGTCCACGAAGATCTGCCGGGCTGGACAGTTCAAACTCCACGGTTTCATCATCCGAGCTGGATTTACGGTCGATGTAATAGACCTGTTTGCGCTCCTCATTCGGATTAGCACCCGGATTGCCGCCAGCAAAGTTACGGGCATCAAGGTAATGAGCGAAGGTCTCGTGAATAATTACTTTTGCCTTTGCCATTCCCTGAAAGCGACGGCAGAGCGCGCCTATCGTGCCGGAGATATTTGCCACGGTCAGTGTCGGGCGGGCGCTCTGCCCGTCGCTGCTGACGGACAGGCCAGTCAGTTCAAAGGGCCACGCACCGTACTCCAGCCCCTGCCACCAGACCGATTTCGGCTGGAGCTTCGACGCATCGCCGCCCGCAGCAATGATCTCGGCCTCTGTGTGAGGGAGAGTTTCGTTATGAAACCGCAGAATGCCGGCGCCGAACGCCTCGCCGTCAACCTCGATAAGGCGGACACGGCTGCCCGGCTCCAGTTTCTGGACATCAGATGAAATGCTCATGGATGGTATGCCTGAATGAATGTAGTGCTGAGGGTGTATTTGTCGTTGCCGTGAGTGGCTATCTGGAGGGATTCAGACCGCCAAAGCCCCGCAGGCTCTAGGGGCGGCTTCCAGATGAAGGACTTCCAGCCGGCGTGCCGCTTCAGAAACGCCTTTATGGCCTGGACATACGCTTCATCGCCAGTAAAACTCACGCTCCATTGCGATGTGACCGGGTTGATGCCGTCCCCGGCCACCTGTGCATAATTATCCCCGAACTGCGCTTTACGGGTGCGGAAACTGGTATCAGCCTGCGCCGCCACCTTCGGGCACCAGGAGAAGGTCTCAACTGCCATGATTACGCTCCTTTCAAAAGCCGCCACAAAGGCGATCCCGGCATGCTGGCCTGCTCATTAATCACCGTCACGATTGCATCCTTGAGTTGCCTGCCGGCAGTTGCGGCTGCTCCCTGCCCCGCCGTGGACTGCGCACCGCCATTGATGTTGATATCGCCGAACGACACGGACGGGCCACCGCCGGAAAATTGCGGCGCGCCGACTGCGCGAACGCCGAGCGAACCATCCGCCGCGCGCGTGAGCGGCATAATCGCCTCCGGACCTGCTTCGCCAAACACCCCGGCCCCTTTCGCAAAGGCAAAGAGCTGTGGGGTCTGGTAGACACCACCGCTGTAGGCGCTGAGGGAGGGTGAGTCGTAGACGCCGCCTTTGGCGTTGAAGGTGAAGTTTGAGGCGGCGCTCTGAATGGCCGTCCCGCTGCTGGCCGTTGCCGCTGAGGAGGCACCAAAGCTGAAAAGCGAACCGAGAGAACTTGCCGCATTCGCGACCATCATATTAACGAGAACGGTCTCGATGATTTTCAGCACGTTCATGCCCCAGTCCTTCCAGCTGTCGAGGTTGCCATTGAGCATGTCGGTAATGGTGGTCACCGCGCCGCCCATGGCCTGCTTCATCCCGTCAGCAGCCATCGCGGAATAGTCCGTTGACTCGTCCACCCAGTTCGCATAGCCCTCAGCCATGCCTGTCAACCAGTCACCGCGCTGCGCATCGGAAGCGGTGTAATACCCCTCCTGGTCGCGCAGCCGCTCTTCCAGATAGCGTTTGTTGAGTGCCAGCCCCTGCTGGTAGAAGGTTTCGTCAATGTCCCCGGCCTGCCGCTGCCGGAGCAAATCGGTATTCTTCTGCTCAAACTCCTTACGGATATTAAACTGCTCCTGCATCCGCTCACGGAACCTGGTGCCCTGACCGTAACCAATGAGCTGCGCATCATTCGCCGCCCTGGCGCTGGCGTTGCTGTCAGCCAGATTCGCCTCGTAATTACGCAGCTGCTCACGCAGTTTGACTTGGTCGATTAAGGCAGCGTTGCGCATCAGTTCAGCCTTCTGCGCCTTGTCCAGGGTGGACAACTCACCCTCAACCACCTGATATTTCACCCTGGCAAGTTCGGTGCTCTGGCCCTGCAGGGCGATCTGCTCCTTTTGCTGCTTAATCATCCTTTTATAAGCATCAGCGGCCTTTTCTTCGTCCGTCTTTGGCCCTTTGGGCTGCTTCTTGTTGGCCTCGTTATTGCGCCACTCTTCAAGCCCGTTATTGATGTACTCAAGCCGGTTGGTCTGGAATTGCGGATCAGTCGTCAGGCCGAGCTCATCAGCAGCATAGCCAAGCCGTGCGCGCTCTTTTGCCTCGCCTTTCAGGCGGGACAGGGCCAGCTCGCGGCGGCTTTTTTCGAGCGCGTCAGTCTGTTTCTGCGAGGCTTCTGCCTGAGGAACACGAAGGGGTGCCAGGGTCATTCCCTGACGGGCCATCAGTAACTGATTGCCAAGCCCGAGCAACTGGTTAAATTTTTCATGCTGGCCGTTCATCATCAGCAGGGACTGATATTCAGCATTCTGACGCCAGGCTCGCTCTTTAATAAGATCGTTTCTTCTTCTCTCGTTGACCTCAAGAGCTTTTAAAATATCGGCAGATTTTTCACGTAACTGTTTGAGTTTATCTTCTTCAACAACAACTTGTTCTGTCAATATTGCGATAGCTCTTGTGATATTTAAATCATTGTCACGATTTAACCCAGGTTTCCCCCTGCTCTCATTTAAATCTTGGATTTGTTTATTGAGGTTTTTTACGCTTTTTTCTTGCTCATCAATGAGGCGTTTTTGCTCCTGCATAGCCTCTATTGTTAACTTACGGTTATTATCAACTTCGGGAAGCGACATTGATGAGGTTTTTTCTCTGATTTGGTCTATCTGGCTGGCATATTCTTGAGCAGAACGCCGGGCCTGCTCCTGATTTTGATAAACTGCATACCATGCCCCAGCGCCCAGCATAATCAGGCCGGGAAAGCCACCAATTACACCTAATGCCCCGCTTAAGAGCCTCGTTCCCACTGCCGTCACGCTGTTCAGATTATTTTGAGCATTTACTCGGTTTGCGATGCTTCTGGCGCGAGCTGCTTCTGCCTGAGCAAGTCTTCTTTCTGCAGCTGCCTGCACATCTGCATTTTTCGCAGCAGCAAGTCCAGCCTGAGCTCGCTCAAGTGCTGCTCTGGCTCGCACCTTTTCAGTTGCCGTACCACCTGCAAGGACGGCTGAGAGTTTGGCCTGAGCTGCAGTAACTTTTGATTCTGCAGCTGCTATTTTTTCCTGCTGTGCAGCCTGTATGTCGGCGCTTTTAGCTTTTTGAAGTGCCTGCTGGGCACGATAGACATCAGCTCGTGATGCAGCAACAGCGGACTGCGCGGCTCTGTCCTGAGCTACCGCAAGAGCGACCTCCGCCTTTGCTGCGGAGATCAGCGCTCCTGTCGCGCTTGTAGCGCTCGCCATTACACCACTGAGATATTTTGCAAGACCAACCCCGACAAGCGCTCCAGCAACGGTAGTAATTATTGACATATTGTCTGCTACATCACTCAGAGCACCTGTTACAGCCGATGAGGTAAGTGAATCCAGAGTTGCAGCAACACCGTCAAGACCTCCAGAGAGTGCTTCAGTTGCCCCTGTTGCTTGGTTAACACCACCAACCCACCCCATGAATGAGTTTGTGACCTTTTGCAATGAGCCTGATACAGTCTGCGGCATCGTTGCAAACTCACCCTGTAACGCCCCAAGCTGGCTCATTAGCGCTGGCACAACTTTATCGATAGTGAGTTTTCCCTGGTCGGCCATACTCTTGAGGTCTTTACGCGCAACGCCCATGCCTGTAGCAAGGGCGCGGATCACACGATCACCCGCCTCGTTGACTGCATTAAACTCTTCGCCACGCAATACGCCCTGAGCAAGTGCCTGGCTAAACTGCGTAATGACAGAACTTGACTCCTGCGTGCTTGCGCCGGAAAGCTTCAGCCCGGTAGAAACGGCTTCGGTGATTTTAAGCACTTCTTCCGAGCTATAGCCGTATTCGCGCATCGATGCGGCGGCTCTGGCAAAGAGGTTGGCATTATCAGAGAACGCTGTACCCGTTCGCTGACTGATCTCCATAAGCTGACGTTGCGATGTCGAAAAATCTTCTGCAGAAGATGAAGCCTGTTGAAGACGAGCATTCACTGAGTTCCATTCGTCCGCAATCTGCACCAATTTTCCGGTAGCAAAAGCAGCAGTTGCCGCAGCAGCAGCTTTACCTGCTGACGCAAAACCATTTGTAAGATCTGATAATGCCCTTTCGCTCTCTCTTGCGGCAGATGCAGCCTGACGACCACCATTTTGCATGGTTCTGTAATATTCTGATCCCATTCGTGATGCGCGTGCGATCTCAGTCTGGAAAGAACTCGAGTCAGCTGAAATTTTTATAATAAGTTCGCGCAAAGTGGCCATATTGTGAACCTCAATGAAGAAATTTTGATCATTGCTCTTTACCATGCTGTATGGTTAAGAATGTCTGAATATATCTAACGCAGAGAGAAAGATGTTGAGCTTAAAATTCGAAATACCTGGCAGTCCGGATGATTATTACGAAATAAGAGAAAGAGCCGATGATTTAATATCTTACAAACCCATTCGATTTAAAATAAGGGAGCTAGCAAAACTCCAGAGCGATTATTTTAGTTATATATCTTCTGAGGGGGAAAACACACATCTGGCAATTTTAGAAAGTGGTGACGAAATAGATAATTTCTTCGAGAATGAGCCAGAAGATGCTCAAGCATGTATATATGCCACTCTAGCTGAAGAAATGGATGCGTTAGCAAAAACCTTTAATGATGAAACGTTGAGAATTAACCAAAAAATAGAGGAGCAATCTCAAGACTTCGAAAATATGGGTAAAGTACTTGGAGCCATTGTTTTTATATTTGTCATAATCCTATTTTTCTCGTTTCTTAAATAAGATAGGGCGGTTTCCCGCCCTTATGATGATGCTTCAATTAGAGCCTCCTCAAGCCCGGCAAACGGATCCTTGTCTGTTTGCTGCTCTTCTCCCCCCCACTGCAGAATGGCATCACTCAGCGGCACTTTTGCACCCTGCGAGCCATATACGGCAGAGACGATCTGCGCCGCCTGAATATCGCCGCGGATATCGCCGACCGGACTTATCCTGTCGTATTCAATCCACATCAACATTTCACTGGCGGTCATGCTCTGCCTGAGCTCTGAAAGAGTGCGCCCCATACGGAGCGCAAGCGACATCAGGAATTTAACGCCGGGGGTGGCGACTTTTCCCGGGCACCATCCCCGGATGCGATCAGATCGAGTGCCTGTTTAAGCAGACGAGAATGCACGGGGCCATAGATGGTACGCACTTCCGATTCATCGTCCGGGGTAAAGACCGGCTGTTTATCCTCGTCGCAGAGCACATCGAGAAAAAGTGCGACATCAGCGCGCAGGTTGCGGTTCGCGCGTTCCGAAACCGAAAGCTCTTCAGCCTTGATATCGGTACCAGCGATCTCCTGCCAGCGCAGCCAGGCTTCACCGGATGGCTCGCGCAGAACAACATTCACACCGCCCCATTCTGGCACGGTGACGGTTTTATGACGAAACCCGGAGTGTTTCGCAAGGGCAAGCTCTTTAATGGACATGATTTTCCTTACGAACCGGGTTCGATGTTTTCAGGTTTGCCTTTCAGGCGCAGAGAGAAGGTGGCCGCGACCACGCCGTTGGTACCGGATGACCAGGTGTGCTGACGCACTTCAGCCAGGAAACGGAAGCCTTTACCGGACGGGAAGATCACCTGAAAGGCATACGTGGTGTCGTTGTCATATGCGTCACGCAGTGCATCCTGCGCCGCATTTTTGAAGAAGTTACCGGACAGCGAAATCTCCGACTGAGCGGGCAGGCCGTTGATGTTCTCCTGTTCGGTCGAGCACAGGGTGGTGACGTCGATGTCCTGTTTCTGGCCACCGGTGAACTGGACCTCTTTGAGCGTGCAGCTCAGATCAAGATAGTCGGCACTTGCCATCGTATCTTTCGTTGCCGGCAGCGAAGAGATCAGGATCTTCGTTAACTGCGATTTTTCATAAAGTGCGGACATAGCTGTCTCCGGATATAAAAAAACCGCCTCGCGGCGGCCTGGGGTTAAGTGGGTAGGGATTACTGAAGGACGTGGACTTCTGCCGTTGCACGGCGCAGGCCTGTTTCGGGCTCGTAACCGCCGGTTTTGCTCAGGCGGGTGAATGCCAGCGGCGTGAGCGCGGCGATCGCCTCTTCTCGCAACGCGCGGGCTTCATCCACTGAAGACGCGTAAACATCCACCTGCAGGGCTGTGTCTTCCTCCGCCGGACCGCAGAAGGTGTCGCCATAGGTCTGAACCACCAGCGTGAATGTGATCCACGGCGGCGCAACTGCCGGTTCACCCTGGGTGTTAAGCGGCACCACGCCGGGGTAAACCTGTCCGTCGGCCAGCGCGCCGATCAGCGAGTAAACGTCGGCCTCGGTCATTTTGAAAGCACCCTGTCGATCGCCGCATTGGCTTCGGCGAACGCGGCGTTTACCGCATCCTCTTCACGCGCCTCATAGGCAGGTCTGACGAACGGCACGGGCGGCATGGTCGAGGTACCCATTTCGATAAAGCGCCAGTAGTAGGCATTACGCGGATCGCTGGCTTTCATCGTCTTGTCGCTGGCGCCGGTGCGCGGGTTGGTACCACGGATATGAACACCGGAAGATATCGCCCCGTTGCGCTCACGCTGCGTCAGCACGACGATATTCTTTTTGAGTTTCCCCGTTTTCACCGGCGCGCGGCTTACTGCCTCATCTTTGAAAATGGTTGCCCCGGCACGCGTGGCATCGCGCATCACCTTGCGGTTTTCCGCTTTGCTGAGCGTGGCGAGATCTTCCGACAAGTCGAGCAGACCGGAGAAATCGAGGCTGGTACCTATCATGGTTTTACCCCCTGTTTGCAGAGAATTTCGAGCTGAGTGCACCCGGCGTCCGGGATGGGCGGCCCTGTCACTTCCAGCGTCAGGCCTTTGAAGGCACCACTTTTAACGCTCAGACGTGATGCGGCTGAAATGTCACTGCGGTACCGGACCCAGACCCGGACAGTCGCTTCGGCTTTTTCAGCGCCGGCAGAGATGATTTCCCGTCCACTGATACCTTTCACCTCAGCCCAGACAGTCTTACCCTCCTGCCATTCCGGTTTAACATCACCGGAGGGGGTGCGGACGGGAACAGAATTCATAACGGTGATTTGGTCGCGCAAGCGCCCAGCATGCATAACGCCTCCGGTCAGAGAATGGTGGGGCAGCGAAGATCGTAGATAAGCATTGTGACCGAGAACGGCAGCTCCCCCTGTTGTAGCTTCTCTTCCTCTTCACCACCGCGGTTGCGGTCGAGCCAGCCCAGCAGCATAAGCAGCGCTGTCTGTGCGCGTCGCAGCGGCTCGCCTTCAATGAGAGCGCCATTACCGGCAACGATTCGCTCCCGGCTGCCCTGGACATAAGCAAGAATGGCGGCGCTACCGGCCTGAATTTTCAGCTTAAGATCGTCATCACCGGCATCAGCATCTATGCGCAGGTGATCCTTTGCCTGTTCGAGAGTCACGAGCTCAATCACGTTTTATCCCTCCCGTCACGCCCGCGCTTGGTGGCAAGTGTCCAGCCTTTCGAGCCCGTTTCGCCGGGTTTATCCTGCGTCGGTTCGTCGCAGTGCCAGAGCGAACCGCCCCATGTCACCGTATCGCCGGGCAGATAGTCCTGACCGGATTTGAAAACGCCCTGGTAAATCATGACCGGAACGTCAAACGATTTGGTTTCGCTGCCACCGCTCGCGCGGTTAATTGTCAGGGTAAAACGCCGCTGGTCTGAACGCTCAATGTCAACGCCCGCCACGCCATCCACCACACATTCCCAGCCGCGCATGCCATGCGTTTTTTCATAGGCGCGCCACAGCCCGCCGTTGTGGGTAGCGTAAGATCCTCGCGGGTAACTTTTCCCCTCATCAATAAAGGGAAGCAGTTCCAGCGCCAGCGCGTCGCGACCGTCCTCGCCATCTCTGGCCGGTTCGGGTGTGGGTAGTGCGGCAACAGCTTCGCTGACCAGTGTTTTGACATCAGGCAGAACCGGCATTGATTCCGTAACAAGCGCCTGGAGCATCGGCTGCACATCGTCAGGCGTGAGGCTCCTGCCGTCCTGCGGTACCGGGATTGCCGCTACGGCGTCATCCACTGCCGCTTTCACGGCCTGTTGCAGCATGTCCGGATCGTAATCCTTGCCATCGCGGGGCACGGGCATTGCGCTGACCGCCCGATCCACCATCTGCTGCAGCAGGGGCGCAACATCCTCTGGTGTCAGGCTTTTGCCGTCCTGCGCAGGTGGTATGGCGGCTACCGCATTACTGACCATAGAAGCGATATCCGGCAGTTGCGGCAGTTCTGGCTCAGGCAGCTGAGAGACGGCGTCCCTTACCATCGCCGACAGATCCGGCGGTTCTGCGCTTTTGATATCTGCGATGAGTTCTTCAAGGCGGGTGAGTTTTACGTCGAAGGCCAGGCGCTGCTGCTCGATGCTTTTACTGAACCCTGCGCGCATTTCATCAAGAACAAGCCCGAACTCCTCACCCAGCACTTTGATGAGAGTTAATTCACGTTCATTCATTTGGTAAGCAATCCTCTGAGCATGGCTTTTGCTGCCGCCTGCTCTGCGTCAGACAATGCCTTTCCTTCATCACTGACTGGCTGCGCCGCTGCGCTCTTTTTGCCGAACGGATCGTCAGAGGCATCGCGTCGCGCCAGCGCACCCAGGCTGAAATTCTGCTGCTGCAGATACAGTTCATCACCGCCCGTCACCGGCGGCAGGTTTTCACTGCGCCGCGCCTCATTCGGCGTGAGGATAGTGTTTTTGACGCCTTCACCCAGCGTTTTGATACGGCGTTCACTGTCCATACGCAGCAGCGCGCTGACGTCAAACTCGGTACCGGCATCGTCTTCCAGTTCGAAGGCCTCATCCAGAAGCAGCTCGATCGACTCAATCAGCGTCTGGAGACACTGCGAGTAATACTGCTGCTCCAGCGCCTCGATGTTGTCGTAAGAAGGAAGATCACCGACACCGGCTTTATAGGCCGGGACGTGAAACGTTGAGCAGACAATTTTTTCTGACATCTGCAACTGCTCAACGACCTTCGCATCGTCAGCAGACATAGAAATGGGGTTGTATTTTGCGCCATTGCTCAGCAGCCCCGTTTTGCCCGCATTTTCGCCTGTATAGCCCGTGTCCCAGTTCGCTTTCAGTTTCCGGGCATTTTCATCAGTGATGGTGCCGGGCACTTCGATGACCCCGCTCGGCTTACTGCCGTTGCGGAAAAAGTGCGCTGAGTTTTCCTGAATATGGTGGCCCTGCATCGCAGCCAGGCCAGCCGCATAAATCGGTGAGAGACCGATTAGCGGATGAAACAGGCAATTGAAGCGATCGTGGATCACCTCGCGTGCGGGAACCGTCACAGAAGCCTCGACGCCCGTCATGTTGTCGGGGTTGATCTGGTAGAAAACAGATCCGTCATCCGCCACCAGCGGCGTCACTTTGTTCCAGTCCAGGATGCGCAGTTCGGTTATATCCCCGCGAGTATTCCGGATCTTCAGGACAACCGTATTCCCGTGGCAAAGCTTCGAGTTGAGCCAGCACTCGAAAAACTGCATCCGGTTCTGAAACGCATTCGGGCGTTTGTAAATCCTCGCCGGTGTACCGTTATTGTTTTCTTTCCAGATGCCGTTCGAGTCCCGGCGCATCAGCCGCAGGGGCATCTTTGAGATATCGCTTGCGATCAGCGATATGCAGGAAAACACAGCGTGAAAGGAAAGCACTGTTGTCGGGTTGATTTCCAGATTACGCTGCCAGGCCCCCGCAAAAGGCTCACTGATAAGGGACATCCAGCCGCCGCGATCTGATGGCTGCTGGAGTGCTTTTTCTCTTCTCCGGAAAGGATTCCACATCAGCCGTTCCCCGTATTATTTTTCTTTTTCCCGCCCCCCGCGCGCTTCGCGCCGGTGTACTCAGCCATGCCCAGCAGCACCAGCACCCTTGCACACGGATCGTCCACGGTCTTTTCGTTACCGGGTCGCGAGTCATGTGTGCGTTGCAGATACCTGATTTTTGCCATGCAATATGGCGGGGTTTCCCCCGCCCTCCTGAGTCGGTTAGCTGGTCTGGGTCGTGCCGTAGTTCACACCGGAAATCACCGCCACGGCTGCCGTGCGGCGACGCTTCCAGTTGATCCAGCGCTCGGCGCGGATAGCCACGCTGTTGGTCTGGAACATAGACACCAGCTCGGTACCCGTGCCATTCACGCTATCCCCGGTCGGATCGCTCTGCATTTCGAGCGAGGCTTCGCGGGACATATCCACGGCAACACCGCCGTCGTCGGCCAGGTAGATATCCGGTGCGTTGACGAGTACCAGCTGGTTGCCGACGTACTGGGAGACAATGACCGGGAGCCCCTGGAATGTGCCGCCCAGCAGCGTCATTTCCGGATACTCTTTCTGGCCCAGCGCGTTTTTACGCATCGAGAGCGCCAGCGCGCTGGTACTGGACATCAGCCAGACAGCACCATTCGGCTGCAGGTTAGCCGCGACAAATACGCCAAAAGCCGCCGCAGCGTCATCGTCCGGATTACCGGTGGACGGAATGCCGGCGATACCGTTGGTGACTGAAGCAGGCGAGACATTGGCTACTTCTGCCTTGGACGGGTTGATGAAGTCGGTATCGAGGCGGGCAATAACCGCTTCAGCCAGGGCGTTACGCACCAGCGCATCGGCTGCCGGGTTGGAGAAACGGATCAGCTCGTCGGTCAGCACCGCGATAGCGGCCACTTTAGCGAAGCTGAAGGTGATCGACTCAAAGTCGAACTTCGTCAGCGGTTTCGCCTTACCCTGGCCCACCCAGTTCGCGGACCCGCCGGAGGTCTGTGCCGGAATACGAATGTTGAACGGCACCTGCCGCAGCGCCGGGATGTTACCCTGCCCGAAACGACCAATAATGGTCTGTGGTCGCAGGAATTCGACGAAGTCCTGTGCATATTCCTGGTATTCCACCAGCGCGCCCGCCCATTTCGGGTCTGTGGTCGTGCCTGCGCCAACGGCGGCTTTCAGGACGTGATGCAGCTTCGCATCGTCCGGATACTGCTTGCGGGCAATTTCCAGCGCTTCGGAGCGGCTGCCATTTGCAGCGGCCAGCGCTTTGGCGAAGCGTGCAAAGGCGATACCTTTTTCCAGCTTCTGCTCTACACGAATGATGCCCGGCGCGCTGATCGTCACCGTATTGACATCGCCACCGGCGGCTTTGCTGACCGGTTTGGCAGTCTGGGCGATGCTGGATTCCATATCGCGCAGTCGCTTCAGGTGCGAGTCGACAGATTTAATTTCAGCGGAGGTATTGTCGTACCCCTCCTCTTCTTCAGCATCCAGCGTACGGCCATCTTCGGCGGCCTTCGCCATAATCTCAGAGAGAGACGCCGCCAGCGCCGAACGCTTCGCTTCAAAGCTTTTGATTTGTTCTGCGATATTCATCGAACTGTTTCCTTTTTTGGTATTGGTTTTGGGTGCTGTAACGCCAGCGGGCTGGGTCGATTTAACTACCTGTTTCTCATTGCCGGACGCGGCGAGTAACTGGCGGTCATAAGATTTCACGGTATTGATTGAGCATTCGGCGTTTGCCGGAATGGTCACAGCTGAAACTTCAAGAAGGTCCCAGGACAGAAAGCGGATCCCGCCCTCGTCCAGGAACGAATATTCAATGGGGAGGAAGCCGATGGAGAGCCCGCGCACCAGCCCGGCCTTAATGGATGCCCAGGCCTCATCGAGCCGGGCAACCAGCTGGGAAGGCATATCCGCGGTGGGCTTCACCAGTTTTGCGGTGATCTGCAGCCCTTCTTTCACCATTTTTGGGGTACAGGTACCAATGGGCTGAGACCGGTCGTGCTGCCAGAGAAACGGTGTGTCGCTGCGAAACTTCGCGCCCTCCGGCTCCATAATGTCCCCGTCACGATCCGGCGATGGCGTGGAGGCGATGCCGGTAATGATCCGCTCATCCTCGTTTACCGCTTTCACCGTCATGAGGGTGCATGCGCGTTTAAGCGTCATTTTGCTGCCTCCTGAAACGAAAAAACCCGCCGGAGCGGGTTGTTGACTGACATAGCTGTCATATGAAATGCACCTGATAATCCTGCTTCTTCGCCTCAGGGTTCAGCGCCATAAGCGAAACGGCATTAAACAACGCCATGAGCGGGTCAATCTTGCCCTTGCCGCTGGCCTGCTTGGTAATGAGGATCGCATTGCCTTTTGGCTCGACGCGGGCATTGCCCACGCACCAGGCCATCATGGGCTGCCCGGCATGCACCAGCACACCTTCGGCAAGCTTGCGTTCGGTCGTTTTTATCGCACCGCCGAGGCGCCAGCCCTGACTGACGCCCACCACGGCATCAGCGGGGATCTCCGCCTCGATAAGTGCGTCGAGGATCTGCCCCACGCCTGAGGGGTCAATGCCTATTTTGTCGAGCAGCTCGGCGGTGTGGATGCGGCTGACGTACTCCGCCACCTCTTCTGTGTCCTGCCCGACACGCTTCACAATGGTCAGGTCACCGGCTTTCACAAAGTCGTTAAACCGGGACTCCTCGCTTTTACGGCGCCGGATTGCTATTTCATGTGCCCAGGCATGACACCAGCAGAGCCATTCCCGCGTCTCGGCATCGCGTCCGACGGCACTGAACCCCAGCAGGTCATCAAGCCCGCCGCCGTCAATGCCGACCGAGATCACTTCCGCGCGCTGCAGCAAATCGTTAAAACTCACCCGCCTCGCCTGCTGCTCCCAGAAATCGACGCCCGCCCAGCGGTCGCTGCGCAGGTTGAGACCGATTTCGATGTTGAGATGTTTCGCCAGAAACTGTTGCAGCGTGCCGTCAGTTTTCGCCTGGTTCTTTCGCAGGTTATCGGCGATCCACTCCGGACTGACGGAAAGGCCGATATTCGGGTTGGTAATATAGAAGTTCTCAGGCTGAAGGTAGGCCTTGGTCTGGATCATGCTGTCCGGGAATTCGTAGAGGATCCCCAGCGTTTTCGAATCGCTGATTTTGCCGTCGCGCACATCGCGCCAGTAATCGAGGCGTTCCTTAAACACGCCCGCCGGCGGGTCATCGCTCTGCGTGGTGAGGTAAATCACCCAGCCTTCATTGCGCGATACCTGTCCGCCGAGTGCCTCCATAAACATCGCCTCTGCGTTGGCGCGTTTGCCGAAAAGCCAGAGCTCGTCGACGAGGATCCGCCCTGACTTTTTCCCGGAGACCGTGTCGGTATCAGCGGCCACCACTTTCAGGGTGTTTCGCGTGACCCGGTGGGTGATGGTGCGGATATGATCCTGAATCTGGAACATATCTGTCAGTTCTTCATCCGCACGGATCATGCCGGCGGCAGGTTTGAAGCTGTTGTCGGCCACCTCTTTTGTCGGTGCCAGAATGAGATGCTCCTCGTCCTCACGCCAGCAGAGAATGAGCGCGGTCAGCATAATGCCGGCGGCAATCGTCGACTTGGTGTTCTTCTTCGATATCAGCAGACCGTATTCACGGATCAGCTGGTTACCGGTCTCGGCGTCGTACCCGCCGAAGATGACTTTCACAAAGTCGAACACCCACGCCTCGGAGCACTCACCGAATGTGGGCTTTCCCGGGAGGTCTGAAACACGGAGTTCGCGGAATATGCTCAGCGCCTGTTCAGCCTGGTCAGCGAATATGGGCGGCGGAATAATGGACTCGCCGTCGATGAGGCGGTTTTCCCAGTCGGTGCAGGCCGTGGACCACTGCGCCATGGATTACCCCTCTTTGTTATTCACCACCAGCTTTGGCGGTGCCATAGATCCGAACTTGCTCGCGCCCGCGGCCACTTTTGCCGCAGCGTTGCGCGCCTCTTTTTTGCCCGTCTCCCCTTTTTTGGGGTGAACATAAGGCAGCATGGCCTTTGCCGCATCCTTCCGGGTGTCAATGTCCTCAGTGGAGTCGTTCATCACTGCCATAAGAAATTTGAGCGGATCGTCATACTGACCGGCCGCCGGCGGCACTTCCGGCTGCGGAATTTTTTCCGGGGTGTTTACCGCTGGGGTATAAACATTTTTCCGGTATTCCGGCACCTCATCCACGGTGACGGTTTCTTGCTTTTTACGGGCAATAAAAGCGGTGACTTCCGGGTCTTTTGCAAGCTGCGACCCCTTTGACCGCGCGGATTTCTCCGAGTAGCCCGCCTTTACTGCCGCATCTTTCTGAGACATGCCGGACATCAGCGCCACCGCGAATTTTCTCTTCTGCGCTGTTAACATGTTTATACCCTCCAGAAGGGGATTTTTTCTCTGCGTGAGGGAGGGGGCGGTGTACAGGGTGATCAGCCTTTTTTTTGAGCCCTCCCCCCCCCGGCAATGAGAATCACTATCATTACAAATGGAATAGTTACAAATGCAACTAATCCATCAATCAAATGATAATCATTTTCATTTAAATCAAAATATGACTGTTCCCTGTCCGTCAGCGCCTTCGGGCACGGCATGTTTCAGGGCTTCATCATCCGGACTGGCCGTGGCTGCTTCGCGCGCGGATTTTCCGGCATGGCATTCCTTACATAGCGTCCAGAGGTTGCGCTCTGTGTTGTCGCCGCCGAACTGTAGCGCAATGCGGTGGTCAAGCTCGCTCTCATGCAGATCAACAGCGCGTGCGCACATACAGCAATGTCCTCCGTCGCGTACCCACAGCCGGCGCTTAAGCCCCACACGCACACTGCCACTGATACGCCGCTGCTCACCGTAAACGGGTTTGATGCGTCGAGTGTCCGTGACCTTAAGCCGGGGTTTCAGGGTCGTTAGCTTAGCCATGTAACCTCCATGCCCTTCGCCGCTCGTGGCGGGGCTGACGATCGGGATGCTTCTCAACGGGATCACCGTCAGCATGATCCACCAGTGAGCAGCAGGGATAAACAACCGGGCCGCCGCAGGCATCGCCCACGGCGAAGTCAGCTGGCTTACCTGCGTCCCAGCGTGACAGGAGGTCAGGTAACAGAGCTGGCGGAACGCTGTAGCAGACAGCATGCATGAGACGCTGCATAGTGATGTGATCGGCACGGATGCGATCAGCAGCAATGAGTTTTGTCGCTATCTCAAGCTGGTACTGCGGCGGGCGGCCGGTGCCAAGGTAGAAAGAACAGAGCTGGTCAGGAAAGCAGTCCAGCCAGTCAGCCACCTTTTCCTTAAACCCCGCAACCGGCAGCGCATCATCTTCCAGAACGACCACACGGCATGCCTGCTCACCAGCCCACACCAGCGCGCGGCGGTGATTCCAGTTGGCACCCCTGTCGCGCTCGTCAACCAGCAGGTGAGCGCCAAGAGAGTCAGCCAGCCTTTCGGCCTGCTCTCGCCGGGCGTGGTGCCCGACCACAACAAAGCTAATATCTGTCTGCATCATTGTGAGTGAAAACCTTATTACGGGCTTGACGTGCGGCTTCTGCTGCCTCATCAAGATCATCAAACAGACCAACGAAGTGAGACCTTCTGTTATGGCTATAGTAAGCATGCCATTTACCAGCTTGCGGATTCCATCTCACTCCGCGCTTACCAGATGAGTTGCGGGTGATTGCTGATCCAGATCGGTTTTCGCTGTTTTGCTTAGGCGTTACTAACCTCAAATGGGCGGGATTCACACATAGGGTATTGTGACACTTATGATCAACCAACATACCCTCAGGAATCTCGCCATTTTTCATGACCCAAGATAATCGGTGGGCGAGCCATATAGTCCTTCCTGATGGCGTTCTGGGCCCTGCAATCTTTCCGTAAATTTGCGGCTTAACATGGTTTCCATTTGTAGGTTGCGCAGTTGCACCTCGCCAAATCCAGCAATCTTGCTGTCCGAATTTATCAACCTTTTCCCAGAATCGTTCTTCAAGCGGCCTTTTTTTAGGCATAAGAAGACCTCCCATAAAAAAGGAATAAGAAAGTTAAGCGAAATTACTTATGGCGCCAGAAGGCTATTTCTTTGCCGATACCGTTAGTGCGGAAAACAGTATGTACTTGTGGACCAGTGATGATGCGATCGCCAAAGCGTTTAGCCACAATGCCAAACGCCAGCATATCGCCGACAGCTGCCGGTGCTTTCTCTGTCTTCCAGAAGCGGTGACACTCCAGCAGGTAATAAAGGCGCACTATGCCGTGCGCAAACTCCATCACGTCAGCGCGCAGGCCGCCAAGCAGCCCGGCATTTAACATTACATCAGCGCTATGCTCATCGAGGAAGGCCTGATAGATACGCTCCGGGTGGTGCTGGCGTGCCCACGCATCGGCATATGTTTTTGGTTCAGAGCCGACATACACCTTGCCAGGCACCATATCTGCCCATGGCTCCCGGAGCATTTCTACATCGGTACCGTCAGTACACCAGACGAAATGATACTCAGGATGATCTCGAAGGTGCTGCCAGATATGCAGCCAGCGCCTGAAGTAGCAGTTCATCTTCACCGCGGGAACGCGCCAAAGTTCTACATCAGCCGGCGCGGTTGCCAGTTCATCAGCCAGCACAATCCGCCCGCAGCCGCGCAACGAACCGGCCCACTTCGTCAGCAGGTCAGGTGTGGCTGTCATTCTGGTACCGCGCTGCGGGTCTGGCTCGCTGGTCAGCAGCGTGGTGATCACTACATTGCGTTGCGATCGATACGGGGCGTAGCCGGTAAAACCGGTATCGCGGCGCGCGTTGTGAATTTTGACGTTGTGCTTTACCTGCTCTTCCCGATCCGGACGTGGTACCGAACGCTCCACCAGCTCATGCTCATCGAGGGAGTGGATCAGCTTTTCAGAGCCGACCACATCAGCGAACGCCCACGACGTTAGTCCGGCATTGTGGATGCGCAGGGCGAGATCGCTGTGCTCATACATGCCGCGACCATAAATCGGGTCGAAGCCGCCGACACGCTCAATCGCGCTGCGGTGGTAATAGAGCATGACGCCGCGCTGGCCGGTGTAGGCGATATGCTGATCGTCTCGATACAGCACCGCAATATCGTTCAGCTTGCGCGCACCAGACAGATCGAGAAACTGATAAGCCAGATGTGGCTCGGGTGATTCGATGTAAGGCAGCCACCAGCAATCAGCGATCGGCCAGGCATCATCGTCCCACAAAAAAAGATGCTCACACCCGGCATCCATCAGCGCGGTAAGGCTGGCGTTCTTCGAGGCCACAATACCAAGCGATGTATCGTGTCGGATTAACTTCACGCCGTCGGTGACCGCTGCTGGTGGTTGTGAACCGTCGTCAACGACAACCACCAGCGCGCCGACAGGTAAATGTCGGAGAAGATGCTCCAGCGCCTTGCTTAGAACAGCAGCGCGATTGTGCGTAGAGATAGCTATGCCGATACGGCTGGTGGCCGGTTTGCAAACAGGCGCGTACGGGACACCATCGATAGTGACCTGCATAAAGCTTCCTTTTAGATGTGAGCCTGTCGCATGGGGCAGCCGCCCGAGAAAGCAGCGTTCCCCAGGCTCACGACTGAAAGACTCACGATTGTTTAGCGCATGCGAGGCGCAATAAAAAAGCCCCGCTTTGCGTGGCTTAAATAAAGATTCTTAAATAGTGACTAGGAGCCTAAAATATTGTCGATCTTTTTCTGAACAAAACCTTCAAACAGCCGTTTCGACACATCAACTAAAGTTCCAATACTGGCATCCTTAAAGCCATCTTTTACAGTGTTCCATACTTCCTTATTTCGAAGGGCTTCGAGGAAATCATGACCACTTGCGGTGAGACGTAATGGTAAAACACTCCAAGAGCCACCAGTATCGGCACCTTCATCATAACCAAAGCCATAATTTCCATCTGTTCTTGCAATCAAATTACGATCGTCTAATAACCGCATATGGAATAAGAAATTATCTGTTGTAAAGTCGTATCCCACATCCTGTAGTTTCCTAATATCAGTTTGTGGCTCACCTGAAGCTTCGAAAGCTTCTAAGAGTCCTTTCAAATAATCGTGATCTATTTTCATAACCCGCCCCTTCAAAGGTGAGGGGATAATATAGCATTATCACAGACACTCAGTGAATGCCTGCTGTAATGCCTCAGCAGTCTCCGTCGGGGCGTGCAACTGCACGACATGCCCACATGCAGGCTTCCTGCATTTTGGTGCGGGCAATAGCCAGGCAGCGCGCAGCTTCCTGCGCTTCGACAGAGTGATTCGCCGTCTCAGAAAGCTCAGCGCTTACGATTTCCCGCTCGGTATCGAGAAGACTGCAAAAATGGCGACTGACACCTTTAAGGCGGTTCATGCGCTCAATGTCGCCATCAGTTAAAGTGCGGTAGCCTTTCACGGTGCTGCCGTCTTGTGGTTTTGCTTCATTCATTGAATCACCTTACATTTCGACATACGTATGAATTAGAAATAAAAAACCCCGCAAAAGCGGGGCTTTCGGAAAAATATCCCTTAAATCTTGTTCATTAGGCTGATGGGATACCATTTATCCTCGATTGCTACCTCTATGTAGCTATATGTAAAATTTCCGGTTTCTGTGCAGATGCTGGTAAGAAATGCCCCCTCGGGAGCCTTAAATTCACCATTAACAGATTGCGCGTGCTCCGTTGAGGACAAACGCACATTGTCTACTTTGTATTGCATTATTCCACCCTCTGATACAAGCCATTTGGTACATGAATAATACCAAATGGCACTTCTGCATTTTGGGCACTACGGACAGCAAAATGTGATACTGCTCAAATATCCTTGCAGTGATCGCACCTTGATTAGCGTTACAAGCTTTATCCACTTTGTCTACTGCAGTAGACAGACGATTCGGGCAAGAAAAAAGTTACACAATAGAAGCCTCACAATCGAGGCGTACACGTCCATAAAAATCCTGGAGGTTACTATTGTGACTACGCACGAAAAAATCCTTTTTATTATCGCCTTGAGAAAACCCCTCTGCTACATCATTGAAACGCTATGCCTGGCATATAATCTTTGGCTTCTTAAAAGATACGGCATTATCAAGCCCACCCGCAGATGAGCTTTGTAATGACTACTTCCCTTCTGTCTTCTTATCCCACTCTTCACGGAATTTAACCGGATCATCGAAGCCCTGAGTCATTTCATTTTCCATGCTGTCTGCTCTCTTCAATCTGCCTAATGGCAGCGCGATCGATATTGCACTGCTCCACCAGCCCGTATAACTGCGCACTGAGCTGAACGCTGTCACCGAACGTCATTCCGTCCGGCGGCTCTGGCGCATCAATGCGTGATGTCAGCTCTGCCGGCAGGCTGATTTGCGGCTGGCTTATTGTCCGGTACTCCACCTGCGGCTTTTGCTGCGGCGCGCAGCCGGTCAGCAGCATTGTCAGGAACGCGAGACTGGGCACACTTATCAGCTTCAAGGTATTGCTTAATTTCATTCTGTAGCTTCCGGTTCTGCTGTGCGGTTACAGTGCGCTGTTCAGTGACCTGAGACATTACCTGGTTCTGCTGCCTGACAGCGGTAACCAGCTCACCCACGCTGGCGGCCAGGCCGTCATTTTTCGATCGCAGATCGTTAATCTGGTCGTCTTTGCTGTTCGCCAGCTTTTCCAGCCGCTCATTAGTGGCTGTTAACTGGGCGTTACGGGCATTCAGTCCCCACAGCGCCACGCAAATCAGGCCGATAACGATGATGTGCGAATAGTTCTTTATGAGGTTGATCGGGTTCATGTCAGAAACACCTCTCTTTCACGCTGGCGGCGCGGCAGGAGAATATCCGGATCGTTACCGGAGCGTTTCCACATCAGGAAAGCATCAGCCGCGCCGTGATATTCATGGGCATTGAGCCGCTTAAGGACGGTGGAATCTTCGAAAGCCTTTTTGCCGATATTGAAGACCAGACTGCACAGTGCGTCATACTGATTCTGGGTAAGCGGCACCTTCACGCTGGCGTTAATAGCTTTCTCAACCCAGGCGATATCAGTTAGAAGCAATGCGGTTGATTTCTCTTTGCTGATGGTCAGTGCCGGAGTGATGGGGCGGCCATCCACCGGCCCGGTATGACCGACGCCGATCGTCAGAATACCTTTGGTGTCGCTATACGCTTTCAGGCGCTCACCTTCTTCGCGCTTAATCAGGGCAATACCGTCAGGACTGATTTTCACTGTTATCTCCCGTTCTGCGGCTAATCCACCCGCGCAACTTCTCGCTTATGTAGTCATTGCCGACATACCCGATGTACACCGCGAAAACCTGAGCGGCTGTATCGGGGACATTCCAGTTAAGAACGCCCCCGACCACCTGAAGCGTCGGCGCGGCGAAGAATGCCAGTGCGCTGCACGACACGGCGTCAAGAACACGCTTACTCCATGAGGACTGCGCATAAGCACTTCGCAGCAGAGAAAACATGCCCGCCACACCTGCATATCCCCATTCTGTTTTGTGGCTGTATAGCCAGGCAATAAGACCTGCCCAGAAACCAGCGTCTTTGTCCGGCATACGTTTCATCTCCACCTCCGCCTGTAAAGGGTCGGTGCTGTGTAATTTAAAGAGTCAGGAGCCAAGGCTGCACTCGACAATGTGGCCTTGATAGTTTTCCTGTGGACTGAAATGAAGAAAGCCGCCAGATGGCAGCCTTGAGAAATTCTAATTAGAGGGTTTATTACGCTTTCTGCGACGGCCACGCCTGATGCGCTCCAGGCGGTACTTGAAGATAAATTTTATTTAAGAACTGGCAAAAAAATCTATAAATTTAATTCTTTCTTAAAATAAAAGCTTTCATAAGGTAAAGCGTGTATGCTTGAAAAATCGTTGTTACTTCATGCAATACTTACCCACCCTGAAACCTACTGATAAAAAAGAACTTTTCCCTAGGTTCCGTCGAATAATCATTTACTAAGGAACCTTTATCAAAAATACTGACGCCATAGTAGGCGAAGCAATTTTGCGCTTTATAAATTCTCAGTCTCGGGAAGAGTTTAGCAGAGATGAACTTATCAAAACACTTGAAGAAATGTTCGTGGAAAAATATGAAAACAGCCTTTCAATTTCAGAAATTAATGATTATGAATCGGCATTGAAATCAATAATTTTCAAGAAATATGAAGATAAATAGTTATGTTAGCAGATGCAAAAACGAATATTTCAAGCAATAAAAAACCCCGCTAAAGCGAGGCTCAGGATTAATTTATATAACGAGACACGCACAATGCCCATCGTTAGGAAAATACTAACCATTTTTTTCGGACATTGCAAGCATCGTGTCGCTAAAAATCGCGAATATGCATCTATCTTGTAACTTTGCGCAGCTGCACCTCGGCAAAAGCCTCTTCTTGCCAGCATTTTGTCACCAAAAGCGCGATTACATCGCCATAACCGCTGTACCACTGGTAGCTGGTCAGATCAGGGATAATCTTCTCTATGCGCACCCGCGCAAGTGTTGTAGGCAAACGGCTGAAGCGGTTTCCGTTGCAACGACCGCAAACTTTCCTGACTGGTGCGCCGAGGAGATTGGTTCTCTTCTCATCCAGCACGGTCCCCTTACCTTTACAGCCGCGGCAGGCCGTGCCCACCTCTCCTTTTCCCGTGCAGTGCTGGCACATCACTTCTACGGCTTCGTGCTTAACCGTTGCCTCTACGCCGTTAACGCCAGGGTGCTTAACCACGTCCTGCATTTCCCGCACCACGCCTTTCCCTTCGCAATGTGGGCAGGTCGATTTACTGGCTGCAGAACGCGAATAATCTGCATAGGCAAATTGCACCAGCACCGGCAGAACTTCGCCGCGTGCCTTCTCACTCAGTTTCCCCAGAACCGGGTTTTTCAGCGCCAGCGCGTATTGCATCAGCCCATCAATAGCAGGTGCCGGATCCTGAATCCCCATTTTCGCCAGGAAGAGATTAAAACCGAGACTGGCTTTCGACTGCACCATGCCCTGGGCTGCCATTACATCGGTGATAGTCAGCGCGACACCGCCGGTCGCTGGCGTCTGATCGTTAAGCTTCGGTGATTTCGGGGAATAAAATTTCGGTAATGATTCGAGGTTCATAGCGTCTCCACAATTTACGCCAGCGCGCCAATAGCCAGCGCACGATCTAAAAACCGAAACATCAGCGCTAACTGGTCGCCGTATTTCGCTTCGAATGCCACGGTGTCAGCGTGCAACGCGTCGTGATGCGCTCTGCAAAGCGGGATCACAAACAGGTCGTGCGCCTTCGTACCCATCCCACCCTGCCCGTGGCCTATCAGGTGATGGGGGTCGTCTGCCGGGTTGCCACAGCACATGCACTGCTGCGTTTTAACCCAGCGGGTGAACTTCTCATTCTCCCAGCGGCGGCGCTTCGGGCGTAGCATGAAGGATTCCGGCGTTTCCGGATCCACATTCAGCGCCAGCACCTGCTTAGCCACTTCCTCCACTATCTCGCGTCCGAGGAGTTCGCCGGGCACAAGTTCTGTTTCGCGGGTGACGGACCTGATCACCGGCTTTGGCATCCTCAGCACCTGCCGGGCGGCATCTTCTGGCAGGGCATCTGCCAGGCCATTGCGCGCGAGCCACCAGCAGAATTCCGGTAGCGTGAGCGTATGCGAATCGTCGAAACCCAGTTCACGGCGTGCGGTGGTGAGGATGTAAGCCGCGCAGTTCGCCCGCGCCATGTGCGCCAGCTGCTCTGTAGTCTGTTCACGCAGCAGGTTATCGCAGTGCCAGCACAGGCGAAGCGCGCCGGGCGCGTGGCGCATCGTGGTGATGTTCTCCGCGTGCCAGTCCTCATGCGGCCACTGACAGCCACCGTTTTCCATCAGCCAGCTTTCCAGCCCACCGATGCCACCAGCGCGGCGCAGCACCGCATCGTTTTCAAAAACACCAGCGAGCGCAGGATCCTCGGCCAGTGGCTGCCCGGCGGGTGGCAGTTCGCCGTTGGGCATACCCGCCAGGCGTTCCGGCTCATTTTCCAGCAGCATACGCCCGCGGCGGAAATGCATCAGCAGGCTGGCGCCCGGCCTGAACATGACGAGACCCAGCTCTGCCACGACGATCGGATTAAGCAGTGCCCTCACCTCGCAGCCCCCTGCGCTTTGTGTGCCGCCCACAGGCCGCCGACCCACTGGATCCCCTTTGCCGTAAAGCGCGCCTGGCTGAAAGCATGGCCATTGTCGGTGCTGGTGCCGGTTTTCACCTTAAAGCGACCGTTATCAATGTGCTGGTGGTGCGGCGTCAGCCCCCCGCCGAGGCGATACATGATCCTGTTGTCAATGAGGAACATGCGAAACTCATGCTCTTTGGCGTTAAGCAGCTTCGCCACCTGGCGGAAAGACATTGAGCCACCCGCAGAGCAGTAGCGATCCACAAATTCCACCTTCGGCGCTGCGGCGGCCAGTTCCTGTTTGAGCTGGTGCTGCTGCTCGGCAAGATCAGCAGCGAGGCGCAAAGCTTCCGGCAGGGATTTCGGTACCTGCATCGCCTGCTGGCTCTCCAGATCCTGCCAGCGGTCGACCAGGCGGGCGGTAAACTCTGGCGAGAGCTGAGCCACCACGACATAGCTGTCTCGCTTACAAAGCTGGTACACGGCGACGGCCTGCCCGAGGTGATTGGCAACTTCCACCATTGGTGGAAGTTGAATAACGCCGCGTTCTGCCAGTCGCTCTACTGTCCGTTTGACGCTATCGTGACGTGACTCAACCAGATCAGCGATCTCCTGGCTACTCATCGCCAGTTCCTGCCCCGACATCATTGCCGCCGGGGTAAAAGCGGGTACTGCGTTCATCTGTTGCATGCGTATCTCCGTTAAGCGGCTGCAACCGCTGTTGGTTCATACCTGGTGATCGTAATCTCCACCCTGCCGCCCTTCACTGTCGGCCCCCACTCAACCAGCATCCGTTTCACCTGGCTGTCGTCCTCCCACACGCCGGCATGCGTCAGCCCATCGAAAAGCGCTTTGTTGTAGTTGTCGATGTCCCGGCGGCGCGCGTCGGGCGGAAAAAGCAGGATTTCTACTGCTGCGGGCTCGGTCGACGGCTTCGGCAGGCGGCGTAGCTGCTCGATGATGGCCGCACAGGCTGCGCTCTGAAATGCACGACCAGCAGCACTGATGAGATGGCGCCCCTTGAGCGGACCCTTATTCGGAGCGCGCCAATAGGTGTTCACGCTCGGCGGGAACGGCAGGATCAACTTCATACGGCAACCCCGCGCATTTTCAGGAAGGAGATCGCTTGGTCTCTCGCATGTTCTTCACCGGCCACCAGCGAGCGCAGCAGCGAAACTGCTTCATCTTCTGCGACCGGGCTGTTGATGGAGATACCGCGGCACACGCCCGGTAAAAGGGTGATAGCGCCTTTACGCTGAAGGGATCGCAGAACTTCAGTTGCCGCGTTCGGTGATGCTGCGCCCATCAGGTCAGCCACTTCCTTTTGCGTCGGCGGGATCCCATGCTCTTTATGGAAAGCCACAATCAGGCTCAGTATTTGCTGCTGGCGGGCTGTTAACAGATTCATTTTCACACTGCCTCCTCAGAGAGTTGCCACGATGTCAGCAGCGTTTTCCCGCGTGCTGCCTTTACTGGAAATGGACCGCCGGGCGCTGACTTGATGCAGCGTGAAGCCATGCTCTTCGTAGAGCTCGATAATCCGTGGCGCCGTCGAGTTGCTGATCACCACCCGCGCGCCGCGCTGATGTGCCGCAACACAGGATTCAACCAGCGCCACCTGGTCAGCCCATACGAAACCGCCGGCGGCATAGTTCGTGAAACCCGCCGTACCCGGCAGCGGTTCATAGGGCGGATCGCAGTAAACGACATCGCCTTTACCTGCCAGCGACAGCGTGCGGAGGTAACCGGCATTCATGAAAACGCATTTGGGCGCCACAGCAGCAAAAGCCAGCAGCTCTTTATCCGGAAAATACGGACCAGTTTTTTTACCCCAGCCGACGTTGAAATCGCCGGCGCGGTTGTAGCGGATTAGCCCGTTGAAGCAGTGGCGGTTCAGATACAGGAAAGCGGCGGCGCGCGCTGGTCCGGTCATCTGCTGCGAGTTGAATGCCTGGCGAACGGCGAAGTAACTCCGCTCGTCACCCATTTCAGTAAAAAACTGGCGCGCCAGCACCGTTACCTGCTCTGGCACAACGGCAAGCATCTGATAGAGGTTAATCAGATCCGGATTGGCATCTGCCAGCAGGAATCTTTCGTGCTTACCTGAGTTGAGAAAAACCGAGCCACCACCGACAAACGGCTCAACAAGCCGCGCACCCGTCGGGATGAGGCGATCCAGTGCAGGCATCAGGGAATATTTCCCGCCAGCCCATTTCAGGAACGGACGCTGCCATACGCGCGGCGCCGGTTCTGCCACTGGTAGTGCTGCTGCCGTATCAGCCATCATGAGCGGAACCCCGAGTTTTGCGGCAGCGAGTAATCGACGTTCTGGAATGTCGCACGGGAAGCTGTGCTGCTGACCCACTCGCCGTTGCGGCGCGCCGGGCGCCCTGCTTCGTTCCACTTCGTCGCGGCCTGCAGGTAGCCAGGGAATTTGCTCGGCAGGAAAAGCGTGGTCGGGCGCAGGTATGTCGCCATCTGCAAATCTGCGCTCCACTTCTCGTTGGTGTAATCCACGACAAGCTTCAGCTCTTCAGCGCTGAATCCTTCACCCAGGCGAGCCCGGATGTGTTCCAGCGACGTTTTCGATACCTGGTACCGCGATCCGGTTTGCTGATTCAGGTAAGTCAGAACCTGTTTAGCCTGGTCAGTAACCCTCACCGCATCGTCGGGTTGCGCAGCAACCGGACAGAAAGGGTTTTGATTTTTATCTGATGGATCTTGTTTTGAATTTACTGACGGATCCCCCCCAGATTCTGACGGGTGAAAACCGCCGTTTTTGCCAGATTTCGACGCGTCAGATTTTGAGGCGTCAGAATTTGACCCGTCAGATTTTGAGGTGTCAGATTCTGACAGGTGAGAAAAGGCAGCGGCCTGAAGCTTTTGCACGTTGAGCTGATAGACATTCGACGCGTTACGGTTGCCTTTGCGGCGCTGCTGACGGGAAAGCCAGCCATCCTGTTCAAGCTTGCCGATCGCCGTGCGCACGGTGCTTTCACCCGCGCCAAGCTGGCGGGCAATGGTCTCTATAGAAGGCCAGCACACGCCGTCGTCGTTGCTGTAGTCGGCCAGGCGCGCCATGATGGCAACGCTGGTCAGCTTCATGCCAGCGGCGGCACAAACGTCCCAGACATAGCCTTGTAATTTAGTGCTCATGGTCGTCCTTTATTTCTCTGAAATCGCGCTTGAAGATTTGGAGTGGTTTGAAGCATTCGTGAGGGTAGTCACTCCGCAGATAGATAACGCGGCGCGATTCTGGCTCCCACCGTATGACACGGACGGGGATGCCTCTTCTGTCACGGAACCACCTGTCAACTTCAGCCATTCTTTACGCCCCTGCTCATTCATCGCTGCGAATGCTCCTACCAGCGCGCCAGCAGTCTGGTAGTTGTGGCTACCCTCTGTGCCACGTACTATTTCCACATAGCCGAACGGTGCATCACGCCCCACCAGCGGTGGGCAGCGGAATTGCTTAGCTGGCCGGAATCGGTTTAAACTGTTCATGCGTAGGTATCTCCACACTTTGATCGACACGCCACGACGCCAGGGGCTGCAACCCGCTGGCGTCACTTCTTTTTGCGGCTGAATAACGCGATAATCGCTGCAATCTCTTCTTCACGCGCAGCCATATGGCGGCGGTGACATTCCATAATTTCTTCTGCTTCATCCTGCTCAATCACCCCATCTTCCAGCGCCTGCTGAATAATCTGGTCAACGTATCCGCGCGCTGCTGCTGTCCTCATCGAACGGCTGAAAAGGTCCACGCGATCGAGGTCTTCCATACTCGGCTGTTCCACCAGCAGGCATCCGCGGCGCCGGGCAAAGTAGTCAGCCAGGCAAGAGGTGTTGGAGATGTCTTCCATCGCTTCCAGCTCGGAAGCCTCGAAGAAACGGCAGCCGTTTTTTTCGTAAAGGTTGTTGTTGAACTGCGTCACGCTCATACCAAGCGCACCAGCCATCGCCTCGCGTCCACCTGGATAGGCTTTACACATCGCCTTAACAACAGTTTTTAAAGTGTGCTCTACCATCTTGTTTTTCCTTTGGTAGTTACCGTTACGCTGCGTTTTCTTTAGGATTCAATTCAGGCCAGATTTTCGACCAATCGCTTGGGTGAAGATCTTTTCTGCTGACTGCACCAGCTGAGTTGGACTCAATCAAAACTGATAAAGCCGGGCCTAACTTCTGCCCCTTACTGATAGCCTTGCGAAGATATTCAATCGTGGTCTCGCAGCTTTCGGCGAATTCACGCTGTTTATTGAACGCCAGACTGTTGAGATACGTTCTTAACGTTTCCATGAAGCCTCCATTGGGTAACAGTGAAAGTATACCCAGGAGTATATTTTATTCAATACTCACAGGTCATTTACCTAAGAGTAAATTTTCGTAAGATGCCGGCATGAAAGAAAATACGAACAACGCAATTTACGAAGTCAGGCGCAAGAAGCTTCAAGAGCTGGTATCGCGTCATGAAACGCAGAGGAAATTTGCAGAAACAGTGGGCATGGATCCTACTGTCGTTTCGCGCATGCTTTATCCGGAAGGAAAAGCAAATAAGAGAAACATTGGTGAGCAGGCAGCCAGGCAAATAGAAGATGCACTAAAGCTGCACAGAGGCTGGATGGACGGTCTTGCTGATAAAACTGATAATAACGTTTCTTATGCAGGACTTAACGAACCACAAGGGGCTTATCCGGTAATAAGCTGGGTGAGCGCAGGGCAATGGATGGAAGCTGTAGAACCTTATCATCGTCGCGGTATTGACCGCTGGTATGAAACAACTGTTGAATGTTCAGAGGACTCTTTTTGGCTTGATGTAAAAGGCGACTCTATGACATCCCCTGTTGGACTGAGTATTCCAGAAGGGATGGCAATTCTGGTTGATCCTGCTGTTGAGCCACGCAGCGGAAAACTTGTGGTAGCTAAGCTCGACTCTGAAAATGAGGCAACATTTAAAAAATTAGTTGTCGACGCTGGCCGAAAATTTCTGAAGCCCTTAAATCCTCAGTACCCAATGACAGAGATTGACGGCAACTGCAGAATTATAGGCGTTGTAGTAGATGCAAAAATCACTAATCTGCCCTAATCGCCAAGTTAGAATGTAGCCAGCAAAAATAGCTATCACCTTGATTAATCAATAAATAACCCCACCCAAAATTATGTTGCTGTGAATCTTTCCTCGTAGTCACAGCAGCTGCACTTCATTTTTCACCCGTTTCAAACCTCATTTAAATTAACCTTCAAATCAATAGTTTACTTACTACGTACGCAAAATATACCTTTAAGTATTTACAACTAAATATACTTGAAGGTATATTTTAATCCACGGCGTATGGCACATGCGTCGAAGCGGTCCACAGCCTCCCTTGAAGTACTGCATTGGGCTTGTGGGTAGCCGGAATGTGCAAGGCAGGTAAGCACGAGATCGACTCACCATCGCGGCGATACGGTGTGACACCTCGGAAGCAGACGAGGACGCAACAGGAGAGAGCAGTCGGTAATGTTGCCCTGGTTATGCAGTCGAAAGACCCGCAAATAATCGCAGTCCAGGTTCGAATGCTCTCCCCGTTGTGGTGAATGCGGCTCAGCGCGCGCGGGACAGTTAACCAGGTCTTTATCAGGTGGTTTGGTACCCGATCGCACGTAACTGGATGCGATCACCGGGAGGCACCCGGCACCACAAAGTAACAAAACGCAGTGTGTAGTCATTGGCGGCATCGGATCTTATTTTCCCGTGAAGGTGCCGCACTTTTTTCGCATAGATGCAAGCGCGCTCCGGCACTCTCCCTCAAGTGTCTGGTCGTTAATGCAAACTCCTCG
Source organism: Kosakonia sp. CCTCC M2018092 (assembly GCF_003864115.1). Classification (NCBI taxonomy): domain Bacteria; kingdom Pseudomonadati; phylum Pseudomonadota; class Gammaproteobacteria; order Enterobacterales; family Enterobacteriaceae; genus Kosakonia; species Kosakonia sp. CCTCC M2018092. The sequence goes on along the minus strand of NZ_CP034225.1, from coordinate 1,876,614 downwards.
GAGCGCGCTTACATCTGTGTGGAGATACCTGGGCGGTTGCAGCCGCCCGCTTCATTAAGCGCCCTTCGCTGTTCAGGGCGTTTATTAAAGCGAACCTATTTTAATTAATCGCCAGCCGGCGAGGGATTCGTGCAACCAAAAATCGCGCGTTGCAGCGCGCAGGAGATACCAACATGCGAATGAATGCCAAAGAGCTGATCGCCGACGCCAGAGTGACAGCCCCTACTCTGCCACCAGCAGCAGCAAAGCTAATGATCGCTATGGCAGACCGTCTCGATGTTCAGTTCGTGGTGCTGTGCGAATCGCGGAACGAGGCAAAGCAGCTGGCTGGGGAGAATGCTCTGATGAAGTCGGCTATTAAGACTCACAGCGAATCGGTCCACTTCTGCGTGGGTTGTGGAAAAGATGATCCATGCAGCAATGACGATGTTTGCTATGCACTTGAAGAAACTCCAGCCACTGATGCATTCCTCGCCTCCCTGCGCGCAGAAGCTCGCAAAGAGGGTGCTGTCTTTGCAGCAAACAGAATTTTGGCAGCCTGGGATGCTGGTTTCGTTGAAGACACACCAGAAAACGCGGCGGATATCGCCCGCACAATTCTGATGTCTACGGAATTTATGGACGAAGCACCCGATGGTGATTTCGATCGTTCTTTCGCTGATGAAGTGCTTGAGGCCATCGCCGCCCAGTTGCGCATCAAATCGGAGGTGCAGTCATGATCACCATGACACTCGACGAGTTTCGCACCGAGATTAAAAACCAAGGCGTTGAGTGTAACGACTTTGCTTTCAGGTGCCCAATGTGCGGAACCATTCAATCAGCAAAAACGCTTATAGCTGCAGGAGCCGGTAAGGATTTCGAAGAGGTTGAGAAGTACCTAGCCTTTTCCTGCACTGGTCGCTTTACAGGAAAAGGCAGCCCATCCAAGGAGACGGGAAAAAACCACGGCTGCAATTGGACACTGGGTGGTTTATTTAGCATGCACAAGCTTGAGGTGGAAACTCCTGACGGTAATAAGCACCCTCGCTTTGAAGTGGCCACCCCTGAAGAAGCGCAAGAACTGGCGATGAAAGGCAACGCAGGAGACAGCCAATGATCCATTTCCATGGCGGCCCTATTACCCCAGATACCTGCGCTTTGAAAGCGTGGAAATCTCGCCATGCTTTCATCAGCTTTGCTAATGCCGGCCAGTTGCCGCTGGCAAGTGAAGTGTGCCAGTCATTCGCTTTGGATAACGGGGCTTTCAGCTTCTGGACTAAAAATCGCGTCGTTAACTGGCATGATTATTACGCCTTCGTCGCGCGCTGGGGTAATCACCCGCGATTCTCCTTCGCTGTCATTCCGGACGTCATCGGCGGCAGTAGTGAAGAGAATGACGCTCTTATCGCTGAGTGGCCACACGGGAAATTTGCTGGCGCTCCGGTTTGGCACATGAATGAACCAGACGAGCGCTTCATCCGGTTGTGCCAGGACTTTCCACGAGTGTGCATTGGAAGCATGGGCGAGTACGACGCAAAACGACCGCGCCACTGCGTTGCCAGATTGCGTGACCTGATCCGACACGTTGTCGATGAGAACGGCTACCCGATTACAAAATTACACGGCTTACGAATGCTGAACGCCGACATTTTCAGGCACATCCCTTTGTCATCAGCAGACAGCACCAACGTCGCGCGCAATATCGGGATCGATAAAGCCTGGAAAAAATCAGCCTATTCGCCAGCAAGTAAAGAGACGCGGGCTGCGGTGCTTGTTGAACGCATTGAATCAATGAACAGCGCCAGCTCACTGAACTATGACGCCGGGCGCGACAGGTTTATGCCACAACTGGCCTTCGAAATTTAAGGAGTCAGCATGACAGCCGAAATCATAGACCAGGCCAACGAGCTGGTAGAGCTCAACATGGAGCATGCCTTACAGCGTCATCGCATCGACCGTAACGCTGTCTCCGCTGAGAAGTGCGAAGCGTGTGGACTAGAAATACCGGAAAAGAGACGCTCTGCAATGCCCGGTTGCAAAACCTGCGTCGATTGCCAGCAGCTGAAAGAGCTGCGGGGAGGCATACATGCTCGCTAAATTAATCGCGCTGTTGAACGGCACCAGTCCGGAAAGCAGAGAGTTCGATTACACCCGGCAACACTGGGGCCACGCCCTCCACTTCGTTCGCGGCTTCAAGCCGAAGGGGAAAATGGAGATCACCGGCCACTTCTTCGGCGCAGGCCTGATTCACGAGAAGAATCCCAAGAAAGGTGACACCTTCACCATCGCTTTGACCGGCAACCAGATCGGCGTCCTTTGCATCAAGGCCATCGAGTTCTACCGCGATCCCAGCGATATGTTTTACGCCACTGTTACTTTCGAGGGGTTGAAATCATGACAGAGCAACTGAGCCGGGAGCGGCTGGAAAAAATCGCATCATGGCGTGAAAAGTTCGGCGCTGACCACAACGTAATGTTGCCAGCTGAAGAAGCCGAAGCGATGGCCCGCATGCTGCTGGCGGGACTGGACAGCAAGCCGGTAGCGAAGGTTGAGACTGTCGGGGTTTGTTGGTACGCAGATAACGGGGTGCCTCGCAAACCTGCTGTTGGTGCCGCTCTCTACGCCGCAGCGCCAGCGCCAGCGCCGGTGGCTGTGCCTGATGAACTAACCCGAGAAGAGTACAAGCGTCGTTTCATAGAAGAAGATAATTTTGATGATACCTATCGTGGTGGGTGGAAAGACTACCGCGCCGCCATGCTCAAGGCCGGGCCTGTAACGGCGGCTACGGTACCGGATGGGTGGAAGCTTGTTCCGGTTGAGCCGACTAAAGAGATGATTGACGCTGGATGGTCATATTACATGACAACAAAATCACCTTCATCACTTGGCGTTTATGGCGCCATGCTAGCAGCAGCGCCTGAGCAGGAGGTGTGAGGTGGAAACTATTCAGGACATCCGTAACCAGTTAGAGGCGATAGTTGTTGCCGCTCACCGCGTCGCATGCTCCCTCGATCTCGGCGAAGAACGCACTGAAGCTTTCGTGCTATATGAGGCGCTGCGCAGGCTTCAACGCCGTGGCGCTGCCAGTGAAATGCTGGTAGCTACCAATCCCCTTCTAAATTTTCCATGTGAGGATGGCGAGGAAGATGAAGACTGGGACGAGGACGACTAATGCCCAGCAAACTGAAGCTGCGGCGCCAGCGCCGTCTGCGTGAAGATGTGATCTGGTGGCGCGCTGAAGCAATGGACTGTAAAGCACGCGTGCTGGAGTTGGCGAACCTGCTGGAGGAAGCCCGCCGGCAGCGCGTACCGATGCCGGTGCTGGTACCGGCCAGGATAATCAAGCACGTGGCTGCGGCCACCAGCGAACCGAAGATTTGTATCAGCTGTAACGACGGTGCCCGTCACGGGTGCTCGTCATGTGCGTACCGATTGAAATAGCCGGTTGCACCCGGCAGTGGAGAATCGCATGGTTGAATTACATGGCGCAAGCCAGTACGGAAAAAATGAAAATGACATCATTTCCGACTCAGATATTAAGAAATTAACCGGTTATGCAATCCCGTCAAAACAGTGCAATAAACTGCGCGACGCTGGAATATTTTTTATGACCAGACCTGACGGTCGCCCAAGCACAACTTGGGCACATTTTAATAACCCTCTGTCACATCGCAAAAGTGTTAAAGAGCACGATGGACCTGAGCCGAACTTTGGAGCGCTTGAATAATGCCAAGACGCCGTAAAAATAAAGAAGATGCATGGATGCCGCCGAGGGTATATCTCGGCAGATCCGCATATGAATTTCATCCAAAAGCCGGAGGTAACATCCGGCTATGCGATAAAACATCAACCCAGGCTCAAGTATGGGCAGCGTGGGAATCACTGATGAATCAGCGCCCGGATGATTCGCTTTTTGCTGGTCTGATTGAGCTATTTTTTAAGTCAGCAGATTTCTTTGAATTAGCGAAAGAAACTCAAAAAGACTACAAGAAATATTCTAAGAAAATCATAGATGTATTTGGGAAAATGCCTTCTGACAGCATTAAACCAGAGCATGTGAGGAAATATCTTGATAAACGCGGTGTTAAAAGCCGGACGCAAGCGAACCGTGAAAAGGCGTTTATGTCTAGGGTTTATCGATGGGGATTTGAACGAGGCTTTGTTAAGGGGAACCCAACTAAGGGGGTCAAACAATTTAAGGAGACGGGTCGGGATCGTTACATCACGGACGAAGAATACACCGCCCTGTACAGCGTGGCACCCAACGTCGTCCGTGCGGCAATGGAGTTGGCTTATCTTTGCTGTGCCAGGCAGAACGATGTGCTTGAGATGAAGAAAAGCCAGTTGATGGCTGAAGGCATCTTGATCAAGCAGAGCAAAACTTCGGTAGCTCAGATCAAAGCCTGGTCAGATCGTTTAACTGCTGCGATTGATATGGCTAAAGCGCTGCCCCTAAATCCGGGCATGAGTAGCCTGTATATTATCCATCAACCAACAGGCCATAAATATACGCGTGACGGTTTTAACAGTCGCTGGAGAAAGGCAAAAGAAGAGGCTCGTATTGCATATCCGCACCTGTCTTTTGATTTCACATTTCACGATCTCAAAGCAAAAGGCATCTCTGATTTGCAGGGGAACATTTACGATAAGCAGGCTATATCAGGGCATAAAAACGTTGAACAAACTGCACGCTATGACAGGAAGATCACCGTTGTTCCGGTCGTTGGCGGTCAAAAAATATTATGAATGGGTATTATGAAACACAGATTTCAGGCACAAAAAAACCACCTTTCGGTGGTTTCACGACACTGCTTATTGCTTTGATTATTCTGATTTTTCCCCATGGTACCCGGAGCGGGACTTGAACCCGCACAGCGCGAACGCCGAGGGATTTTAAATCCCTTGTGTCTACCGATTCCACCATCCGGGCTCGGGAAGAAATTGGAGGCGCGTTCCGGAGTCGAACCGGACTAGACGGATTTGCAATCCGCTACATAACCGCTTTGCTAACGCGCCAAAATCCTTCAGGCTTTTCAGCCAGCACCCGCTGTAACAGCCGATGCGTAAAACTGGAGCGGGAAACGAGACTCGAACTCGCGACCCCGACCTTGGCAAGGTCGTGCTCTACCAACTGAGCTATTCCCGCATCATCAAGCGTGTTGTAATCGCTTGATTTTATTATCTTCTGGCAAGCTGTGCCGCCTTCCGATGCGTTGCATTCTACTTACCTGACGCAATGAGTCAACGATATTTTTCAAAAGCACGATCGTTTGCTGAAATTTGCGACGAAACGATCACGGTTCGAGCAGATCGCCGCGCGCAGCGTTGAGATATTGCAGCATCGACCACAGCGTCAGCACTGCGGCGACAAAGAAGAGCGCAATACCGGCGTACTCAACCCACTGGTTCGGTCGCCACAGCAGCCACACCAGCGCCACCATCTGCGCCGTGGTTTTGACTTTACCAATCCAGGAGACCGCCACACGGCTACGCTTGCCCATCTCTGCCATCCACTCGCGCAGGGCGGAGATGATAATTTCACGGGCGATCATCGTTGCCGCAGGCAGCGTCACCCACCAGCTGTGATAGTGCTCCGCCACCAGTACCATCGCGATCCCGACCAGCACCTTATCGGCCACCGGATCGAGAAAAGCGCCAAAGCGCGTGCTCTGGTTCCAGCGGCGCGCCAGATAACCATCAAACCAGTCGGTTACCGCCGCGCAGCAAAAAATAAGGGCGCAGACAAACGGCGCCCAGTTGAACGGCAGATAGAACGCCAGAACGAAAAACGGGATCAGGATGACGCGAAAAAGGGTGAGCAACGTAGGAATATTGAATCGCATGTTGGCGTTAACTGTCTGTTGTCCGTAAAATTTCGCTCTATGTTGCTACAGAGCCCCTAATGTTTCAACGAGTAGAAGATCTTTTCTGCCAGACCTTGCGAGATGCCCGGCACTTTCGCAATTTCCTCAATGCTGGCGTTCTGTAACCCTTGCAGACCACCCATATATTTCAGCAGCATCTGGCGGCGTTTCGGCCCCACCCCTTCGATGGTTTCGAGCGAACTGGTGTTCTTCACCTTCGCTCGTTTTTTACGGTGTCCGCTAATGGCGTGATCGTGCGATTCATCGCGAATATGCTGAATCACATGCAGCGCGGGCGAATCAGGCGGCAGGCTGAACCCCTCCCCTTCCGGCTCGAAAAAGAGCGTCTCTAAACCGGCTTTACGATCTGCGCCCTTCGCCACCCCCAGCAGCAGCGGCTTATGTTTATCCCACGGCACATCCAGCTCGGCAAATACGGTTTTCGCCTGACCCAGTTGCCCTTTACCGCCGTCAATCAGGATCACATCGGGGATCTTGTTCTCTTCAATGGCTTTGCCATAGCGGCGGCGCAGCACCTGGTTCATCGCCGCGTAGTCATCCCCCGGCGTAATGCCGGTAATGTTATAGCGGCGATACTCGGCGCGCACCGGCCCGTTGGGGTCAAACACCACGCAGGAGGCGACCGTCTGCTCGCCCATAGTATGGCTGATATCGAAGCACTCCATGCGTTTGACCGCAGGCAGATTCAGCACGCTCGCCAGCGCGGCAAGCCGCTGATGGACCGTCGACTGCTGAGAAAGCTTAGTACTGAGCGCCGTCGCGGCATTGGTGCGCGCCAGCTTCAGATAACGGGCGCGATCGCCGCGCGGTTTGGTCTGCACATTGACTTTACGCCCGGCCAGCTCTGAGAGGGAATCACCCAGCAGGGTTTTATCGGTAAGGTCAAAGTCGAGCAGGATTTCGCCCGGCAGCGTGCGCATCTGGCTGCCCTGCAGATAAAACTGGCCGACAAAGGTTTCGACCACTTCGCCAAGTTCGGTGCCGCCCGGCACTTTCGGGTAGTAGCTGCGGCTGCCGAGAACCTTGCCCTGGCGAATAAACAGCACATGCACGCAGGCCATGCCAGCGTCAAACGCCACGCCAATGACATCCAGATCGTCGCCGTTATTGGAAACAAACTGTTTCTCCGTTACGCGACGTACTGCCTGGATTTGATCGCGCACGCGCGCGGCTTCTTCAAAATCGAGCGCCTGGCTGGCTTTCTCCATTCGCGCAATAAGCTGGGTCAGCACCTGATCGTCTTTACCGGCGAGGAACAGCCGCACGTAGTCAACCTGCTGCGCGTACTCCTCTTCGCTCACCAGCCCCTCGACGCACGGGCCAAGGCAGCGGCCAATCTGGTATTGCAGGCACGGACGGGAGCGGTTGCGATAGACGCTGTTTTCGCACTGGCGAACAGGGAAGATTTTTTGCAATAACGCCAGCGTTTCCCTCACCGCATAGCCGTTCGGAAAGGGGCCGAAATACTCCCCTTTCGCATGCTTCGCGCCGCGATGGGTTGCCAGACGAGGGTGCGTATCGTTGCTGAGGAAGATAAACGGATAGGATTTATCGTCCCTCAGCAGCACGTTGTAGCGAGGCTGGTAAAGCTTAATGTAGTTGTGCTCCAGCAGCAGCGCTTCGGTCTCCGTGTGCGTGACGGTCACGTCGATCTGTTGGATCTGCGCGACCAGCGCTTCGGTTTTGCGCGAGGCTAGATTGCTGCGGAAGTAGCTGGAAAGACGTTTTTTCAGGTCTTTTGCTTTACCGACATAGATAACGGTACCGCCGGTGTCATACATGCGATAGACACCGGGCTTGCTGGTTACCGTTTTCAGAAAGGCTCTGGAATCAAAAACTTCAGTCACTGACTTATTAACGTCTCCGCATTGCACAAACCATGGCGAATGGCGAGGTGCGTCAGTTCGACGTCACCGTGAATGTTCAATTTACTGAACATCCGATAGCGATAGCTGTTCACCGTTTTCGGGCTCAGATGCAGTTGCTCTGAGATCTCATTGACCTTCTGGCCCTTTGTGATCATCAGCATAATCTGCAATTCACGTTCCGACAAACTGTCGAACGGTGAATCTGTCTTTTCTGGCTCGATTTGGCTAAGCGCCATCTGTTGTGCAATGTCAGAAGCGATATAGCGTTGGCCTGAGTGAACGCAGCGAATGGCGTTAACCACGTCCTGCGGCGCAGCGCCTTTCGTGAGATAACCCGCAGCGCCAGCCTGCATCACTTTGGCGGGCAAGGGGTTTTCGGTGTGAACGGTAAGCATGATGACTTTTGTGTCGGCACTGCCGCGCGCGATTTTACGCGTCGCTTCAAGGCCGCCGATACCGGGCATATTCATATCCATGAGAACAACATCAACCGCATTGGTACGACACCATTTAATGGCGTCTTCACCGCAGTTGACCTCACCCGTCACTTTTATGCCCTTAATATCTTCGAGAATGCGTCGTATCCCTGCGCGCACCAGTTCATGGTCATCAACAAGTAGTACGTTGATCAAAGGAGTATCTCCGGAAAAGGGATAACGCTGCGAAAACTAATTCGGCATATATTAGCTTTTTTTTAGCCCATAATGAAAGGCAAAAAAACAACGAACGCCAATTTTGTTCTCGTTTTTGGAAATGAAGTTGTACATAAGCTGGAAACTTTTTTCAATATAAAAAACGAAGCGGTAAAATCATAATCTCTTTCTTTTCAGAAAGTTAGCAAAAGACGCAGGATTATGCAGAAGAAATTACCCTAATAGAGTTGTTACAGCAATTAACCACGCTTAACGCGCGCTAAACATATATTTGATGTGCAACATTATGGCTTCCTTATTTTTCAACCAGACCTCAATCAATTACTTTCTATAGCGGTGAAAAAACAACCACTGCTTTTTTTTATAAGCCTTGTGGTATACTTCGCGGCCTTAACAGCAATCGTCGCGAAAGTCCGTGACAATGTAATGAGGAAAATAAATTGAGCACACCTGATTTCACTACCGCCGAAAACGCAAAAGAACTGGCGCAGGAAGTCGCTTGCCTGAAGTCGATGATTACCCTGATGCTGCAAGCGATGGGCCAGGCTGATGCAGGCCGCGTCATTATTAAAATGGAAAGATTAATTGCACAGATGGAAGATGAAGCTCAGGCCGACGTATTTTCCAGCACCGTTAAGCAAATTAAACAAGCTTACCGCCAGTAATTACTCGCCGGCTGTCAGGCGCTCTGACAGCCGGAATCACTTTGCGACTTCCGTCGCATTCGCTATTAAATTATTCCCGTTGCCGCCGCATAGCAGGCAATTTGCGTTTTATTCGGCGCGTTAAATTTCTTCTGCATATTCTTCTGGTGGAAATTGACCGTGTTTTCGGAGATAGAGAGAATCATCGCTATTTCCGCCGAGGTTTTCCCCTCTGCCGTCCACTTCAGAATTTCGCGCTCGCGTTTACTGAATTTCATCTCCGGTGTCATCACCGTATGGTCCGCAAGGCGCGTCAGTGCCAGCAGGCTCAACTGCACCAGCGTCTGCAAACGCATCTCTATTTCATCATCGGCCATCGTCTTGCCAAACAGGCTGGAACGCGAGACCGACAGAAAGCCGAGCGCATGATTAGGCAGCATTAAACACTGCGAAACCCCTTTGCGCAGGCCGTGGTCGCGTGCGGCATCCCACAATGTCATCGCATCATGAAAGAGTTTATCGTTCCACGGCAAGTGTCCCTGGATGAAGTTTTCAGGCTTCAGCACCGGATCGACAGCGAAGTAATTCTCTGCCTGATAGTGCTCCATCCATCCAGGCGGATATGAGGTTTCCACGCTCAGCTTCGGCCGGGTGAAAGGCACCGGATGCCGCACGCAAAGCGAGTAATAATCAAACTCCAGTAGCTGTGTCTGCTGCTGGATCTCCGTATAAACGTCCTGTGCCACAGTCATTTCCTGAAAACGCGAAATCATTTCACGACGCCAGGTTAAAAAATCTTTTTGCTGCATACCGACCGGTAATACCCCTGCATTTATTAATCATATTTTTGTATACAATAAGCTAACACATAAAACTTAATTATAAATATAAAATATCGGGATAATTGGTAAGGAGTTCACTTTATTGCCGAATTAAAGCACGGCGAATGGCGGGAAATAAGGCGCAAAAGACAACATTATTTCCCTGGCATAGGTGGGCTAATTGGTTACTTTAATAAAGGCTTTAAGTAAAATCGTCGCGATTCAGCGCCTGGCACTGCTGAATCGCGCGATCTGATTTACTGGGTGAGGAATTTTTCAAGGAACTGCTGCGTGCGCGCCTGCTGTGGTTCGGCAAACAGCGTTTTCGCCGCACCCTGCTCTACAATGCGCCCCTGATCCATAAAAATCGCCCGATCCGCGACATCGCGGGCAAAGCTCATCTCATGGGTGACGATCACCATCGTGCGTCGCTCCTGCGCCAGTTGACGAATAGTGTTTAACACTTCGCCCACCAGCTCAGGATCGAGCGCCGAAGTAGGTTCGTCAAAGAGGATCACATCCGGGCGCATTGCCAGCGCGCGGGCTATCGCCACACGCTGCTGCTGACCGCCGGATAAACGGCGCGGATAGCTGTTCTCTTTCCCGCTCAGCCCCACTTTCGCTAACAGTTCACGCGCTCGTGCCAGCGCCTCCTCCTTCGGTTCGCCTTTAACAATCACCGGGCCTTCAATAATGTTTTCCAGCACCGTGCGGTGGGGAAAGAGGTTGAAGTTCTGGAAGACAAAACCGACATGCTGCCGCAGTTCGCGGATGGCACTTTTCTGCTGGCCAACAGAGCGGGTGGCGTCAATGGTGATATTCCCGACACGAACAGAGCCGCTCTCCGGCTGCTCAAGCAGGTTAATACAGCGCAGCAGCGTGGTTTTCCCCGAGCCGCTCGGGCCAATGATCGCTACCACTTCGCCCTCTTCCACCTGCAGATCGATACCGTGCAGCACCGTCTGCCCCTGGAACTTCTTCACCAGGTTTTTTACATCGATTGCGCTCATTTCGGATCCTGCTCCTGCCGGTTAAGCTGGTTTTCAAAGTAGTTCTGCAACGTCGAGAGCACCGTCGCCATCACCCAGTAAATGAGCGATGCCGCCAGATACATGGTGAAGACCTCCAGCGTGCGCGAGGTGATAAGCTGCGCCTGGCGAAACAGCTCCGGCACCTGAATGGTTGCCGCCAGCGAGGTATCTTTCACCAGGCTGATAAAGCTGTTACTGAGCGGTGGCAGCGCCACGCGCGCCGCCTGCGGCAGAATGGCGCGGCGCAAAGTTTGCCACGGCGTCATGCCGATACTGGCCGCCGCTTCCCACTGCCCTTTATCGATCGACGAGATCGCCGCGCGCAGGGTTTCTGCCGCGTAGGCCGCCGTATTGAGCGACAGGCCAATCATCGCCGACGGGATCGGGTCGAGTTCGATACCGAACTGCGGCAGACCGTAGTAGATCATAAAGAGCTGGGCAATAAGCGGCGTACCGCGAAATATTGAGATATAGAAACGCGCCAGCCAGCGCAGCGGCAGCAGCTTCGACATGCGCATCAGCGCCAGTATAAAGCCGAGCAGCAGGCCAAAAAACATGCCGCCGATACTGAGCTGTAGCGTGAAGACCGCGCCCTTTAGTAAATAGGGGGCGGAGTCGATAACGAGTTGTAGGCTCTCTTGCATTCTGGTTTTTCTGCCTGCGTTAAAGGTGAGGATGGTAGGCAAAGAGCGCCGGTGCGCCGCCCGTATGCACAAACAAAACAGGGCCGTTATCTTTAAAGCGCTTCTGCTCAATGCCATCAAGCAGACCGGCCATCGCTTTGCCGGTATAAACCGGATCGAGCAGGATCCCTTCAAGGCGCGCCAGCAGTTTTACCGCTTCCATCCCTTCATCATTCGGCAGCCCGTAGCCCGGCGCGTAGTACTCATCCCATAGCAGGATTTCCGCCTGCGCCTGTAGCTCAAGCTGACGGGCAATCTCCTGTTGCAGCGTCACTACCTTCGGTTTTTGCTCCGCGACGCTGCGCGAGACGGTAACGCCAATCAGCTCTACGTCCGGCATCAGCTGTTCCAGCCCCACCGCCAGCCCGGCATGGGTACCGGCGCTGCCTGAAGCGACTACCACCGATGAGAGACCGAGCACGCCTTCACACTGTTGTGCGATCTCCAGCGCGCTCTCAACGTAGCCCATTGCCCCCAGCGCGTTAGAGCCGCCCACTGGCACAACATAGGGGCGAAAACCCTGCGCTTCAATGCGCGTTGCCAGTTCGCTAAGTTGGGCTGCGGGATCGGTAAGCGCGTCGCACATCTCAATCTGCGCGTTAAAGAGATCGAGCAGCAGGCGGTTGCCATTAGTGAGGTAGTTTTCCGCACGGGTTCCGGTCGGGTTTTCCAGCAGCGCGACGCAGTGCAGTCCGAGCTTCGCCGCAACCGCCGCCGTCTGGCGCACGTAGTTGGACTGGATTGCGCCAGCGGTAACCAGCGTATCGGCCCCTTCGCGCAGCGCATCGGCGGCAAGAAACTCCAGCTTGCGCAGCTTGTTGCCGCCCATTGCCAGCGGTGTCACATCATCGCGTTTGATATAAATGTCGCGACCAACGTAATCCGATAAGCGCGGCAAATAGTCGAGCGGCGTCGGCGCGCCGATAAACTCAAGGCGGGGAAAGCGGGTTAAATTGTGTAAGGGCATACAACCTCCTGAAGCCGCAAAGATACGTAATGGTTTTATTATGCACGGAAATATCCGCCGCAATAAAAAAGGCGCTTGATTAAGCGCCTTTTTTTAGCAGAGCACGATTACTTCGTTACATCTGCGCCAAACCATTTTTCTGACAGCGCCTTCATGGTGCCATCTTTCTGCATCTCGGCAATGGCCGCATCGATCGCTTTCAGCAGGTCATCATTACCTTTGCGCACCGCCACGCCAGACTCCTGACGGGAGAAGGCATCACCGGCGACCGCCAGCGTATCTTTAGTTTTCTTCACCAGATCCAGCGCCGCCAGGCGGTCGACCAGAATGGCGTCAATACGGCCTACGCGCAGATCCTGGTATTTGGTCGGGTCATCATCGTAGGTACGAATGTCAACGCCCTGCACGTTTTTGCGCAGCCACTCTTCGTAGTTGGTGCCAAGACCAACGCCGACTTTCTTACCTTTCAGATCGGCAGGCGTTTTGATGCTGCCTTCATTGCCTTTTTTCACCAGCGCCTGAATACCGGACACGGTATAGGGCGTTGAGAAGTCATACTTCTTCTTGCGCTCGTCGGAGATGGTCACCTGGTTTATCACCACATCGATGCGCTTTGAGTCCAGCGAGGCCAGCATGCCGTCCCACTTTGTGGGCTTCAGCGACGCTTTTACGCCCAGATGCTGCGCCAGTGCTTCGGCGAACTCCACTTCAAACCCGGTCAGCTTGCCATCATCACCCTGAAAGCTGAACGGCGGATAGGTGCCCTCCAGCCCAACTAATAATGTGCCGCGCTCTTTGACTTTATTCAGCAGATTTTCTGCGGCAAAGGTTTTGACGCTCATACCGGCCACCAGCGCGACAGCCATAACACCCATCAATGCCTGACGACCCAAAAGTGCTAGTTTCATTCTTCCCCCACTAAGAGATTCGCTATAGCGCGCCGCGTCTGAGCGTGAAGCCCAGCCGCGGCCTGATAACACATTCTTTTTTAATATATATCAGATGTCGCGCCGACAGCGATCTTTTGCGCGCCAGTAAAGCGTTGTTGGGTTTTAAACTGGGCATATTTGCGCAAAGCGATGCGGTAATTGTTGGTGCTGGTCGCAGGTAGCCAGGGTTCGAGGTTCTCATCAAGGAACCCCTCTTCCAGCAGTTGGCGGGAGATATTCAGTTCAGTGAGATGGTTGCCGAGGCGGCGAAGACGCACGACATATTCGCGCACCGTACCGTGGCTCATCTCAGTCTGTTCGAAAAGGTATTGTTTAAAGCCGATGATATCGAAGAAGTCACTCTGCTCTTTGCAGTGCAGATCGCCACAAAAGCGACAGAGTGCCACCCACTCTTTTTGCTCTTGTAGCCACGCGGCTTCATCCAGCAGCATGTCCAGCCGCGAAATCGCAATTTTGTTGACGATCTCGCCGCGGCGTACCAGTGTAATGCGGTCGAGCAGTTTGTGGCAGTGAGCACAATGCGTTTGGCTGTGTTTAAAGTCTTTCAGGTAGCGGCTTAATGGCCGTCTTTTCGATTGCTGCACCGTCATGATAACTCCTGGTTGTCAATGCGTTGTTCGGCATTTACCAGGGGCGATGCAGTATCACCGACCTATAACTTACCCAGCTTGGTACGTAAGCGCTTAATGGCCTGGCTATGGAGCTGGCTGACACGCGATTCCCCGACTTCCAGTACAGCACCGATCTCTTTGAGATTCAGCTCCTCCTGGTAGTACAGCGTCAGGACAAGTTGTTCACGCTCGGGCAGCGACTCAATCGCTTCCATCACCCGGTGGCGTAAATTACTCTCCATTAACTGGAATAACGGGTTTTCCTGTTGATGATCTTCCGTCACCAGCTCGATACTGTCGCCGTGCTCTTCCCGCCATTCGTCATAGGAGAAAAGCTGACTATTGTTCGTATCGAGCAACATCTGACGGTACTCCTCAACGGGAATACCAAGACGCTGCGCCACTTCTGTTTCCGACGCGTTACGTCCCAGCTCTTGCTCTAGTTGCCCCATTGCCTGCGCCACTTCGCGGGCATTACGTCGGACACTGCGTGGCACCCAATCGCGGCTGCGCAACTCGTCCAACATAGCCCCACGAATACGCTGTACTGCGTAAGTGGTAAATGCCGTTCCTTGCAGAGCGTCATAACGATCTACTGCATTCAATAGACCGATGCCGCCCGCCTGTAGCAGGTCGTCCAGTTCCACACTTGCTGGCAAACGCACCTGCAGGCGCAATGCTTCATGACGCACTAGAGGAACATAACGTTGCCACAGCGAGTGTTTATCCATTACACCATCAGCGGTATAGAGTGAATTCACGATAAACGGCCCTGCGTTAATTGAGTTATCGGCGTAATTATCCGTTTCTATAGTTGTTTTAATCGGATGAATAGTGGGTGAAATGGCAGGTTATTTACACCAATAGAGAAATTTCGCCCTTTAAAACCTACCTCCCTTCAAGAAAAATCTAATCAATCAAGGAGATAATAGAAGCGCTGGCGCATATAAAAAATTTTTCCCTCATGGCACAAAACCATTCAGCGATACGCCTGTTTTTACTAAGTCATCAGCCAAAGCCGCTGACTTAAATGAAATTATTCATAAAATCGCGTTTTTTCACCCTGCCCTATCCGTTGATAAGCGAGGAAAAATGATGGTTATTCCTCCCCTGACTCCCCCCTCCGCTCATTTACATTAAAGCCCTGATCCGGGCTATCACTCTTTGCGCGCGAGCGAACGCGACAGCGTGACGCATTGTTCGCCAAATCATCGCCCGGCAATACCGCATCTCGAGGATATGATGAAACTGGCAATCTATGGCGCAGGTGGTCTCGGCAGAGAAGTGTATGAGTTGGTCAAACAGCTCAACGCAGCTGAATCACGCTGGAGCGGCGTCTGCTTTATTGATGATATTGATCCCCATCGCCAGTTAAAGGGCCAACCTGTCGTCACACTGCAGGAGATCTCGCCCGAGGAGTATGAGGTGGTTGTCGGCGTGGGCGAGCCTAATGTGCGTCATCAAATGGCGCAAAAAGCCCTGAATGCAGGATTCCGACTGGCGACGCTCATCCATCCTCTGGCGCGCGTCAGCGATGACGTCACCTTCGGCGAAGGGACGATCGTCTGCGATCGCGCCTATGTTTCCTGCGACTGTACCATCGGTAAAAATGTCTATCTGCAGCCTAACTGCAACGTCGGCCATGATTGTGTGATTGGTGACGATAGCGTGATCTCCGCGTACGCCAATCTCGGCGGCAACTGCCTGATTGGCACCCGCACCTACATCGGCCTCAATGCGGCTATCCGGGAAACGACAACTATCGGCGACGATACCATCATCAGTATGGGCGCGATTGTTTTTAATGATATTGGCTCCTCGGTAATCGCACTGGGGAATCCGGCGCGCGTCATGCGTGCAAATGAAGATAAAAAAGTATTCAGGTAAACCTGAATAGTCATCAAGCTTGCTGCCATCTGGAGACCGTGATGTCCAATCTGGAAACGTATAACCGTATTTTTATTGAAACCTTCGAGGTTACTGAAGAGATCCTGCCGGGCTATCAGTACCAGGATACTCCCTCATGGGACTCCGTAGGTCATATGACCCTTATCGCCTCTCTGGAAGATGCTTTTGAAATCATGATGGATACCGATGACATCATTGAGTTCTCCTCATGGGAAAAAGGCAAAGCGATCCTGAAAAAATATGATGTTGAACTGCAAAGCTAATCAGTTGACACGTTGATTCGTCCAGACCCCGCATGTCGCTAACGCATCGGTCGTTGAGGAAGCCAGAAATGTTGATGCAAGGAAAAAACGTAATTATCACTGGCTGTCGCCGGGGTATGGGGCTGGAGATGGTCAAACTCTTCGCCGCGAACGGGGCAAACATTTATGCCCATGCCCGCCAGGCTGATGACGCGTTTACCGGCCAGATGAGTGAGATAGCCGACCTGCATCAGGTTAATATCTGGCCACTCGGCTTTGATATCACCGACACCGCGGCGATGAAAACAGCGGTCAAGCAGATCATGGCGGATAAACGTCCCATTGATGCGCTTATCAATAACGCTGGCGTAGCCTGCAATAGCCTCTTTCAGATGACCAGCGAGACGCAGTTACGTACGCAATTTGAAGTGAATTTTTTCTCTGTTTTTCTCTTCACGCAGTACATCTCAAAACTCATGCTGCGCCAGCAGCGCGGCAGCATCATTAATATCGCCTCAACGGCAGCGGAAGATGGCAATCCCGGTAAAGCAGCCTATGGCGCTTCAAAAGCCGCGCTGGTTGCCATGACCGCATCGATAGCGGCAGAGCTGGGCGAAAAAGGCATCCGCGCTAACGCTATTGCCCCCGGCATAACCGAAACAGATATGCTGCAAACCATGCCCGCTGAAGTGGTAGAAGAGGCGAAAAAACGCACCGATCTGCGCCGGGCAGGTTCCCCTTCTGAGATTGCCCAGCTAGCGCTTTTTCTCGCCAGCGATCTCTCGAGCTATATCACAGGCCAAACAATTCGTGTCGATGGTGGTCTCAAATGACGCATAAAATTCAGAACGCCGCGCGACGCATCCGTCGCCGTATCGTTAATGTGGCACATCACGCGCCGAGCGATGGCGTGCATGTCTCCCCTGCACTGTCGATGACCGACATCCTGAGTACGCTGTATGGCAGCGTGATGCGTTACGATGCGCAGCAGATCACCAGCAAGCAACGGGATATTTTTATCCTCAGTAAAGGCCACGCGGCGCTGGGGCTGTACGCCACGCTGTGCGAATTCGGCATTATTACCGAGGCGCAGCTCAATGAGTTTGAGATCAACGGCTCGGTGCTGCAGGTTCACCCGACTAAACACCCGGAATATGGTATCGACTTCTCCGGCGGCAGCCTGGCGCAGGGGCTCTCCTTCGCGACCGGGCTGGCGCTTGGACGCCGCCTGAACGGCGAAACGTGGCACACCTATGTGCTGGTCGGCGACGGCGAGTGCAACGAGGGGGCTATCTGGGAAGGGGCGTTTATGGCAGCGCACCATAAGATCGATAACCTGACCCTGATCGTTGACCGTAACGGCCTGCAATCCGATGGTTTTACCGCCGAGGTGATGCAGATGGATCTGGAAGCGCTGTGGCGCGCCTGCCACTGGGAAACCATTGTCTGTGATGGGCACGATATTGACGCACTGCAAGCGGCCTTCGCCGCACCGCACAACGGTAAACCGAAGGTGATTATCGCCAACACGGTCAAAGGCAAAGGGGTGTCGTTTATGGAAAACAGTAAAGAGTTTCACCGTAACCGCGTCTCGGCACAGCAGCTCTCTGATGCGCTTACCGGGCTGCACGGGGGCGAAGATGATTGAGTTTAAACCTGCGGCTATCCGCTCCTGGTCAATGCTCGGCTCGCGCGGCACCTTTGGCATGACGCTGCTTGAGCTGGCGCACGACGATCCGCGCATCGTGGCGCTCTCCGGCGATCTCTGTAAATCCTCGGGCCTCGATCGCTTTAGCACTACTTATCCCGAACGCTTCTTTAATACCGGCATCGCTGAACAGAATCTGGTGGGCGTCGCCGCAGGTCTGGCTTCCAGCGGCTTTGTGCCGTTCGCCACCTCGTTTCCTAACTTTCTGACGCTGCGCGCGGCAGAACAGGTGCGCCTTAACCTCGGTTATATGCAGGAGAACGTTAAGCTGGTCGGGCTGGCCTCAGGTCTGGCGACAGGCATGTTCGGCGCCACGCACCACGGTATCGAAGAGCTGGCAATGCTGCGCTCGGTCTCCAACATCGCCATTTTCTCCCCGGCAGATTGTACCGCCACGGTCAAAATGACCCAGGCGGCGCTGGCCTACGATGGCCCGGTCTATCTCCGCCTTACCGGCGGTATGCGCGCGCCCATCGTCTATAAAGAAGATTTTGAACTGATCCCCGGTAAAGCGATTACCCTGCGCGAAGGCGACGACATTGCGCTTATCGCCACTGGCAGCATGGTGCATGTTGCCCTCACCTGCGCCACACAATTAGCCGAACGCGGCATTGACGCCACGGTGATTGATATGCACACCATCAAGCCGCTGGATGAAGCCGCCATCAGCGCGCAGCTGGGGAAAAAATTGCTGGTAACGCTGGAAGAGCACAGCGTGATCGGCGGTCTTGGCAGCGCCGTGGCGGAGTGCATCGCTAATCAGGCGCAGCGGCCGCGACAGATGATTGTCGGTATCCCGCAAGGTTATCCGCACGCTGGCGACTACGGCTGGATGCTGGAGCAGAGCGGCCTGACCGCCGCGCAGGTGTGCGCACGGATTGTGGACGCACTGCAATGATCCCCTTCTGGCAGACGCAACAACACGATGCTGCGCGGCTGGCGCTGATCGACGATCGCGGGCAGCAGCTCAGCTATGGCGAGCTGACTGCCAGAGTTAATGCGCTGGCCGGTAAGCTTCCCGCCCGCTCGCTGGTTTTTCTCTTTTGCCAGAACCAGGCCGACGCGGTAATTGGCTATCTCGCCTGCCTGCAAGCAGATGCGGTCGCCCTGCTGCTCGACAGCGCGCTTGATGAGACGCTGGCGCAACAATTAATTGATACCTACCGCCCGGCACTGCTCTGGCAACCGCAGGAGACGGGCTATCAGCTGACGGCCACCGGGCTCACGCCCTGGCCGCTGCATGACGATCTGGCACTGCTAATGTCGACCTCCGGCTCGACCGGCAGCCCGAAACTGGTGCGCCTGAGTAAACGTAATTTGCAGAGCAACGCCGCCAGTATCGCGCACTATTTACAGATTGATGGCGATGAGCGCGGGCTGGTAAGCCTGCCGATCAACTATGTCTACGGCTTATCGATCATCAACAGCCATTTACATGCTGGCGCTACCCTACTCCTGACGGGGCATAGCGTGATGCAGCGCGAGCTGTGGAACTTTGTCCGCGAGACGCGCGCCAGCTCCTTCGCCGGGGTGCCCTACACCTGGGAGATGCTGCGCAAGCTGCGTTTTATGCGCATGGATCTGCCGGATCTGCGCACTCTGACCCAGGCCGGGGGCAAACTTTCGCCAGCGTTGCAGCAGGAGTACACCGAGTTTGCCCGTCAGAACGGAAAGCGTTTTATCGTTATGTACGGTGCCGCAGAAGCGACCTCGCGTATGGCCTGGCTGCCGCCGGAAGAGGCCGACGCGCGTTACGGCGCTATCGGTAAACCGATTCCGGGCGGCGAGTTTCTGTTGCTGGATGAGACAAACCAACCCATCACCACGCCGAATACGCAGGGTGAACTGATTTATCGCGGCGATAACGTGGCGCTGGGCTACGCCGAATGCGGCGAAGATTTAGCGCTCGGCGATCGGTTTTCCGGCACGCTGCACACCGGCGATATCGCCACCTTTGATGAGGCGGGCTTCTACCGCATTGTCGGGCGCAAAAAGCGTTTTTTGAAAATATTCGGTAACCGCGTGGGTCTGGATGAGATGGAAGCGCTGTTAAAAACCGCCTTCCCGGATGTCAGCCTCGCCTGCGATGGACGCGACGATCTGCTCTGTATCTTTCTTACCGATACGTCGCTGGCCGCCGCGGTGAAACAGTATGCCGCCCAGGTAAGCCATCTGCATGCCAGCGCGTTTCAGACGGTTATCCTGGCTGACATTCCCAAAAACCCGGCGGGTAAGACGCTCTATCACAGGCTGAAAGAACATGTCCCTCACTCTTGATGAGATGCTGGCCATCGCCCCCTACTCGCTGGCGCGCGAGGAAAAACGCGCGTTGCAGCTGGCGCGGCTGAAAGCGTTGACCGCCCATCACTATGCGCACTGCGCGCCCTATCGCCAGATGCTGGATGCGCAGGGTATTGCGCCGCAGGCGATTAACGCGCCTGAAGAGATCCCTTTCCTGCCGGTATCGCTGTTTAAGACGTTAACGCTCAAAAGCGTGGCGGATGAAGAGGTGGTGAAAACCATGACCTCTTCCGGCACCACCGGCCAGCAGGTATCGCGCATTTTTCTCGATAAAACCACCGCGGCGATGCAGCAAAAAACGCTGGTAAAGATTGTCAGCCACTTTACCGGTGCCGGGCGGATGCCGATGCTGATTATCGACTCGCCTGAAGTGCTTAAAGATCGCCTGCACTTCTCGGCGCGCGGTGCGGGCATTCTCGGTTTCTCCCTCTTTGGTGCCGATCGCGCATGGGCGCTGGATGAAGAGATGAACCTGAATGTTGCGGCGATCGAGGCGTTCCTGGAAAAACACCGCGGCAAGCGCATCCTGATGTTTGGCTTCACCTTTATGGTCTGGCAGCACTTTTATAAAGCGCTGGCGGCCAGCGGAAAGAGACTGGCGCTGGATAACGCGCTGCTGATCCATGGCGGCGGCTGGAAAAAGCTGCAAAACGAGGCGGTCTCACCGGCTGAGTTCGCCCGTCGTTTACAGGCTGTTTGCGGGCTGCCCGCGGTGCATGACTACTACGGCATGGTGGAGCAGACTGGCTCAATTTCGATGCAGTGCGAAGAGGGCCATCTGCACAGCTCTATTTTCTCAGATGTGATTATCCGTAACGCAGCCGATTTCTCCTGCGCGCCGGTTGGAGAGCGCGGGATCGTTCAGGTGCTCTCCCTGCTCCCGGAGTCCTATCCGGGTCACTCCCTGCTGACAGAAGATGAGGGCGTGCTGCTGGGTGAAGATGACTGCCCCTGCGGGCGCAAAGGGAAGTACTTCCACCTGTTTGGCCGGCTGAAAAAAGCAGAATTAAGAGGGTGTAGCGACACGTATGCAGCCACATTTTGACGGCATAACCTTTGCCATTGGCGATGAAGCACAGCTGCGGGCGATGCCGACACTGGCCCCGTTTGCTCCCTTTGCCGCGCCGGTGCTGGAATTTCTGCACACCTTTTCGCGCCTGACGCTGCGAGACAGCGAAGCGAAAGCGTGGCCCGATGTGGTGAGCCTCGGCTTCTGGTGTCGACCGGCGTCGCTGGCGCAGATGCGCGCCAGCTGCGGCGATCTCGCCCAGCGCTTTGGCCGCGGCGTGGCGTTTCATATCGCGCCGGGTAACGTTGCGGCGAATTTTGCCTACTCGCTGTTTAGCGGGCTGCTGACCGGCAATGCCAATATCGTGCGCTTACCCGGGCGCGATCACCCGCAGGTGACGATAATTGTGCGCTTATTATCCGCCGCGCTGGCAGAACACCCGGCGCTTGCGCCCTGGATTTGTCTGCTGCGCTACGGGCGTCAACAAGCCATTAATGATGCGCTCTCGGCGCTGTGCGATACGCGGATTATCTGGGGTGGGGATGAAACCATCGCCCAGATCCGCCGCTCACCGCTCCCGGTGCGCGCGCTCGACATCGCCTTTGCCGATCGCTACTCGCTGGCGGCGATCGACGCCGAACGCTACCTGGCGCATGAGGACAAAGCCGCGCTGGCACAGGCGTTCTTTAACGATACCCTGCTCAACGATCAGAATGCCTGCTCCTCACCGGCGCTGGTGGTGTGGCTGGGGCAAGATGCAGCGCACGCCCGGACGCTCTTCTGGCAACACTTTCGCGACTACGCCGCACCGCGTTATACCCTGGAGCCGGTGGCGGCCGTCGATAAGCTGAGTCGTCTGTATCAATTGGCGGCCCACTACCCGGGGGTCAGAAAGGCCTCTGACGACGATAATTTACTGCTTCGCATAGACCTGCCGGAACTGACAGAAGAGGTCATGGCGCTGCGCGGCAACTGCGGTTTTTTCATGGAGTTTGAGGCGGCTTCGCTGGATGAGATCACCTCGATCTGCGGCGAACGTTGCCAAACGCTGGCGCTGTTCGGCGTCGAGAAAGAGAGCGTTAATCAGTGGCTTGCCACCCACAGGCCGAAAGGGGTGGATCGCATTGTCCCGTTTGGCCATACGCTAGACTTCACTTTGCATTGGGATGGCTATGATCTGGTCGCGATGCTGACCAGACGCATTGCCGCCGGCATTTAAGCCCGGCTCTACTTTTTTAATTTATGCCCCGGAGATGGCGATGACCTCAATCCTGAATCTGATTTCTGCCCGCCGTAACACCTTTATCGATAGCGTGGCGCGGATGCAGGCCAATGGCGATCCCATTGTGCTTTGCGGCGCGGGCTATGCGGCACAAGAGACCTGGGCATTTATGCAGCGTGAACAGATGCCTGTTGATGAAGTGGCGATTGGCCGCGACTACCTGCGCCCCGGAAGTGAGTTTAATGGCCGCCCGCTGGTCTCCTTTGAAGCGCTGGCGCAGACGGGCAGACGCTATAACTACATTGTCGCCATGCAGTTTGTCGACGAGGCGCTGAAAGCCAGCCTGAGCCAGAACGCCCACGAGATGCTGTTCTTTGATTGCGCGTTCATGGGCGTGAACACCAAAGAGTACTTTACTTTCGCCTGGTGCGAGGCGCATCAGCAGCCGTTAACCGCACTCTATGAGCAGCTGGCGGATGAAACCTCAAAAGCGACTTTACTGGCCTACCTGAACCAGCGCATCAGCGCATGCGAAGGCGAATATGGCGCGCTGTACCACCCGCAGCACTACTTTCCGCAAGAGATTATTGCTCTGAAAGATAATGAAGTGTTTATTGACTGCGGGGCCTTTGACGGCGACAGCATCAACGCGTTTACCCGCGCGCTGGCCCGCGATGGCGCGAGCGATGCCGGGCGAATTTACGCTTTCGAGCCGGACAGCACGACATTTGCCCAGTTGAAAAAAAATACCGCCGCGCTGCCGCAGTGTCTCCATTTCCAGGCCGGTGTATGGAATGAAGCCACCACGCTCTATTTTAATGCTTCTAACTCCTTCTCCTCGTCGTTGAGCGAGAGTGCGCATGGCGACAAGATCGATTTGATGAAGATTGACGATGTTACCGCAGGTGAGCGGGTGAGCTTTATTAAGATGGATATCGAAGGGGCTGAGCTGGCTGCGCTCGAGGGGGCGCAGGAGACGATCGCTCGCTGGCAACCGATACTGGCCATCAGCCTTTATCATAAACCGGGCGATCTGCTCTCCATTCCGCACTTTATCCAGCAGTTGCACAGCGATTATCGCTTCTATTTGCGTGCGCACCATCCGCGGCTGGCCTACGAACTGGTGCTCTATGCGGTGCCACCGGCCAGGATAAAAGGATAAAAAAAAGCTCTGTGAAAACAGAGCTTTTTTGTTCAGGCCACCTCTTTTACCGGGCCGCCGGGCTTACCTTTATGGTGCGCATGTTTACGCACCACATCAATCACGCGCTGCTGTTCTGCTTCCGTTAAGTCAGGGTAGATCGGCAGACAGAGGATCTTCTCGGCAATAACGTTTGCCGCTGGCAGGTGTTCAGGTGCGGCTGACGGTAAGTGGCGATACATGGCGAAGGAGCTAATCAGCGGGTAAAAATAGCGACGGGAGTAGATCCCCTCCTCTTTCAGCGCCTCGTAGAGCGCGTCGCGCGCCATTGGGTAGTCCCCTTCCACCAGCACCGGATAATAAGCGTGGTTCCACTCAAAACGTCCACCGGCATCAAACCACGTAATCCCCGCCACATCCTGCAAGCCTTCACAGTAGCGCTGGTAGATCGTTTTGCGCGCGGCCAGTGCGCCATCAATATATTTCAGCTGTAACAGACCAAATGCCGCTTCCATCTCATTCATCTTGGCGTTGATACCGGGGGCGACAACGCGTGTCTCGCCGGCAAAACCGAAGTTTTTCAGGTAATCAATACGCTGTTTTGTCCGCGCATCGTGGCAGATGATCGCCCCGCCTTCAAAAGTGTTAAACACTTTGGTGGCATGGAAACTCAGCACGGATAAGTCGCCGTGATTGAGGATGCTGGTGCCATTCTGACGAACGCCGAAGGCGTGGGCAGCATCATAGATAACTTTCAGGCCATAGATATCGGCAATCTGCTGGATCTTGTCGATTTCGCAGGGAATACCGTAACAGTGCACCGGCATGATCGCGGTGGTTTGCGGGGTGATCAGCCCTTCGATGCACTCCGGGCTGATATTAAACGTCTGGGGATTGATGTCCGCAAAGACAGGCGTTAACCCATTCCACAGCAGCGTATGTGAGGTGGCGACAAACGAATAAGGGGTGGTAATCACCTCGCCCGTCACGCGCAATGCCTGGAGCGCGGTAAGCAGCGCCAGTGTACCGTTTGAAAAGAGGCATACATGTTTCACCCCCAGGTAGTCGGCAAGCTCAGCCTCCAGTTGCTGGTGAAAATCCCCCCCGTTGGTGAGGATGCGATTACGCCAAATCTGCTCCATATAAGGAATGAACTCCTCAAGAGGAGGCAACAGAGGACTTGTGACAAAGATGTTATCGCCCATACGCGGACCTACAGGAATAAAGGGTAGATATGCATCATAGCGATAGCCCGGCGGGCTTATCGGTAAAACAAACCCTATTTCAGGTGCTAATTATCGATACGAACGCGCTATCCCATAAAAAGAGGGGCAAAACAGCGGATATTTAGCGGCTGAATATGCGCAAATTATGTCAAATTCATTCTATAGACTGGCGACCAGGCTGACTGAGTACACTCCGCTACCGCCACCCTCTTTTCTCACCCTTATGGCGAAATTATCAGGATCTTCATGAAAACAAACACTTGCCTTATCTGCGACACGGAAATGAAATTTTATTTTCAAAAAGATAACTATTGCGCGCCGTCAACCGAGAGTTTTACCCGCAAGCTGGTGCCGGTGCAGTTTTATGAGTGTCCCCATTGCGGCTTTTTGAGTTCACAGACGCATAAAGAGCTGAGCCATGAAGAGTGGGAAAAGTTAAATATTGATTTCCACCACTACAGCGAAACCGGTGGCCGCGATACTACAGGGTTTAATCAGCCACCCTATGTTGAGCAAGCATTAATGATTGAGTTGCTGGCGCGCAATAACATTATTGATACCACCAGCATGCTCGACTACGCCTCCGGTTATGGCACGCTCAGCCATATTCAGCGCAAATATTTCAACCGCGAAATCCCCTGCTACGACAAATATGTGCGCAACCCGGAGCACCGCTATATTGATGAGCCGCAGAAGGGTGCCTGGTCAATGGTGATCAACTCCGCCATGTTCGAACATGTGCTGACCCGCCAGGATCTCGACGATGTCAACGCGCTGGTGGCGGATAATGGCTCGCTGCTGATTCATACCGTGGTGGTGGACCGCGTACCGTGCGATCCGGACTGGTTCTACACCGATGTCCCGGTACATACGGTAGTGCACACCAATAAAAGTATGAGCATTCTGATGGAGCAGTGGGGATATCAATCCTCTCTCTACAGCCCGAAAAGTAAATCCTGGGTATTGCTGCGCCAGCCCTATAGCGAAATCAAACCGCTGGTCGACAACATCAATAATGAACTGCAAACCCTTTGGCTGTTCGGCAAAGAGGGCTTTATGGATTACTGGAAAACCCGCTAATCAATAAGGCCGCAACTGCGCGCCTTCACAGCCAGCCAGGCGACTGACTGGCAATGTTTGTTACTCACCATCAGCAGAACAGGCGCAGAAACATTCAGCGATGTAGCGGCTGAATAAAGGGGCGTATGACAGCGTTCATTCTGAACCCATCATGCCCCCTGCGCCCGCAGGTGGCTCGACACGGATACAGAATGAACCAACACGCTCTGGTAAGTATTACCATTCCAGCTTATAAGCCTGACTTTTTTGAAACGGCGCTTCTTAGCGCGCTCAATCAAAGCTGGCCAAACTGCGAGATTATTATCTGCGACGACAGTCGCGATGACACCATCCGGCTTCTCTCAGAGCGTTACGCGCGTCAGGCCGCAATGCCCATCCGTTACTTTAAAAATGAGACGCAGCTGGGTGAAGAGAACAATGTCCGTCGCTGTATTCAGGAAGCCCAGGGGAAATACATTAAATTTCTCTACGACGATGACATTATTTATCAGGAGTGTGTAACCCGGCTGGTCGCGGCGATAGAGGCCTCCCCGCTGAACCGTCTGGCTTCCTGCCGACGTACGCGTATTGACGAAGCGGGTAAACCGCTTGCTGATATTAATGCCACCGCCTTCCCTTTCGGTTGCGACGTGGTGATAGACGGCGCGGACGTGGTGGCTTTCCTTGGCGATCACCAGGTGAACTTTATCGGTGAGCCGAGCACCGTGCTCTGCTATCGCGACGATCTGCTGGCATATAAAGATGAGCTGTTTAAATTAAATGGCGAATCGATGCCTTTCCTCGCCGATGTCGCCCTCTACGTCAAGCTGTTGCGCCATGGCAATCTGGCGTTTGTTGCTGACGCTCTCGCCGCGTTTCGCATCTCGGAAAATCAGAGCAGCCAGTGGGCACGCGAAGAGAAGTATCGCGAGATGATCAACCGTACCTACACCCGCTTCCCGCAGCTTATTCGCGAAATGGGGTGGTACAAAGGCAACAAAGAGGAGAACTGCGTCTTCAAAGTGGCACCGCTGAACGCCCCTGAAGCGTTCCAGCCGGAAAACATCATTCACGGCATGCTGCACGCAACGCATCTCTCAAACCGCCATTATCAGAGTTATCAAATTCAGCAGTGGCTGCAACAGCGCACGCTTCCTGCCCAGCACTGTGGTTATGCCGAAGCGTATGCAAAGGCGCGCGGCATTGCGCAAACCCTGACGGTGTTTATCCTGCACGCTGACCGCGATCCGGTGGCTACCCGGCGCACGCTTGACAGCGTCAATGGCTACACCGGCTATGGGCTAACGCTTGAAGCGGTTGCGGTAGGCGAAACCGCGCCACAAACCGCGCCGGACACCATCACTGTTGTCGCGGCGCAAACGCAAACGGTGCAGCGCATTAACGCTTTTCTTAACGACCATGCAACAGACTGGGTGCTGTTCCTTGAGGCTGGCGAAACGCTGCTTCCCAGCGGCATGCTGATGTTCGATCTGGCGCTGGACGGTGCGGAAAGTTGTGATGCGCTCTACGGCGACGAGCTGTATCAGCATGAAGGCGACATCCACTCGACGGCGTTTCGCCCTGACTTTAACCTCGATTTACTGCTGAGCTACCCGGCGGAAATGGCGCGCCACTGGCTGTTTCGTACCCGCACGCTGCGTGAGCTGGGCGGTTTCAACCCGCACTATGCGCAGGCGTGGCAATTTGAGTACATCGTGCGCCTGATTGAGCAGAAAGGGATCGGTTTTGCCGGACACCTTCCGGAGCCATTTCTTCTCGGCCACCTGCCGGAGATTGTCACCCGGCCGGAAGAGCTGACCATTTTAACCGGGCATCTGCACCAGCGCGGCTACGCTCAGGGCCAGGTGGCGGTGACCGGCGAAGGGCTTTACGCTCTGCGCTACCATCATCAGGAACAACCGCTGGTATCGATTATTATCCCGACCAAAGATCAGCTGCGCATCCTGATCGCCTGCGTCACCAGCCTGCTGGAAAAAACGCGCTACCGTAATTACGAGCTGCTGATTGTCGATAACAACAGCGAAACCCCGGAAGCATTGCAGTGGCTGGAGGGGATCTCGGTCATCGATCCTGAACGCATCCGTGTTCTGCGCTATCCGCATCCTTTTAACTACTCTGCCATCAACAATATGGCGGCGCGGGAAGCGCGCGGTGACTACCTGGTACTGCTGAATAACGATACCGCGATCATTAACCCCGACTGGCTGGATAATCTTCTCAACCACGCTCTGCGACCGGAAGTGGGTATCACCGGTGCAAAACTGCTCTACCCTGACGGAAAGATCCAGCACGCTGGCGTGGTGCTCGGGCTGCGCGGCCCGGCGGATCACCCCTTTATCGGTAGCGAAAACGATCGCAGCGGCTATATGAACCGTCTGCGTGTCGACCAGAACTACAATGTGCTGACCGCCGCCTGTTTGCTGATCCGCAAATCTGTGTATGAGCAGGTCGGCGGGTTAGACGAGGCGCAATTTACCGTCTCCTATAACGATGTTGATCTCTGTCTGAAAGTGCGTGAAGCGGGCTATTTAGAGGTATGGACACCGCACGCGGTGGTGATGCATGAGGGCAGCGTCAGCCAGACTCACGTCGATAAAACGGTGCAGGAGAAAAAGCGCCAGCGTTTTATGGCTGAACAGGACACCATGTACCGCAAATGGTTGCCGATCATCGCCAACGATCCGGCTTATAACCCTAACCTCTCCCAGGATGGCGCAGGTTTCCAGTTTGAGGTAGATCGCCATAACAGCTGGCAGCCGCTGCACTGGAAACCGATCCCGCGCCTGGTCTCCTTCCCGCTGCACAGCCTGCCCACCAGCCAACAGCGCCTCGATACCCCGCTGTCGTTAATGCACCAAGTGGGGCTGGTTGAAGGACAGATCAATTACCGCGCCAGTAGCTACGTCGACCTGGCTCGCTTCGCGCCGGATGCGTTAATTGTTCATCGCCAGATCAGTGCCGGCACGCAGGAGTGGTTAAGACGATTGCCGCAGGGGAATGCCCTTTTTAAAGTGTTCGACCTCGACGGGTGGTTGCCCGCCATGCCGGCGAACGCGGCGGAGCGCAACGATCCGCCGCAGGCGGTAGCGGCAGCCTTGCGCGCCACCTTAAGCCATGTTGATCGGCTGGTGGTCGCCAGCGATGTGCTGGCGGAGCAGTGCGCGGGTCTGCATAGCGATATCCGCGTTATGCCCGCTCGCCTCGATCCGCGCCTGTGGTCAGCGCTCAATACGCTGCGCGGTACCGGCGATAAAATGCGCATTGGCTGGATCGGCAGCGCCGCCGATGTCGGCGATCTGGAAGTGATTCACAAGGTAATTGGTCAGCTG
Organism: Kosakonia sp. CCTCC M2018092; assembly: GCF_003864115.1. Taxonomy (NCBI): domain Bacteria; kingdom Pseudomonadati; phylum Pseudomonadota; class Gammaproteobacteria; order Enterobacterales; family Enterobacteriaceae; genus Kosakonia; species Kosakonia sp. CCTCC M2018092. Next base: position 1,847,356 of record NZ_CP034225.1, on the reverse strand, counting down.
GCGGATCGCGTTGAGTGGGTCTTCTATGGCTACTGCCCACCCTCATTGCGCCCGCTGGTGACCGAGTATCACGTCGCGGTGCAAGCGCCCTTTTTTGCGCAGAAGCTGGCCAGCCTCAATCTGGATCTCGCTTTACTGCCGATGGCGGATAATTTGTGGAATCGCACTATCAGCCCGCGTCGGGTGCTGGAATATGGTGCCTGCGGCGTGCCGGTTATCTGTAGCGATCTTCTCTCTACCCGGGATGTTGCTGCCGTTACGCGCGTGGAGAACAAACCTAAACTGTGGCGCGAGGCGATTGAAAACCACCTCAACGATCGCGCTGCCTCAGCCGCCCTTGGTGATGCATTGCATGCGTATGCGCGGGAGAAGGGGTTCTGGGATGAGGAGACGCTGCTTCAGCAGGCCCGTATCTGGCTGCCTGATTAAGCCTGGTTGCGATAGACGCTAATAAAAAAGGGAGGCCATCTGGCCTCCCTTTTTACATATTGCACGCTACTTTGCTGTCGGCAACCAGGCGTGACGCCACTCGTCCAGCCCGCTGTCACGTAGATACCAGTGCTGATGCACGGCTTCGCGCAGCGCGTCGCCGTGACGATGGCGTAAATCCGCGTCGTTAATATAGGCCTGCACGGCGTTCATCCACTCTTTAAAGCGGTTTTCCACCAGCGTCACCGGAAGATCACAGCGGTACGGTTCAATATTGGTGGCAATAATCGGCACGCCACAGGTGCCAATCTCCAGCAGGCGCAGATTACTTTTACACTCGTTGAACTGGTTGATTTCCAGCGGCACCAGCGCGAGATCAAGATTGAGACTCGCCAGCTTTTCCGGGTAGAGTTCGAAAGGCACGCCGGGATGAAACTCGCACTGCACATTGCGCGGTTTCATGCCCATAAAGACCCACTCAACCTGCCCTTCAAGCGCCTTGATAAGCGGCAGCAGGATCTCCAGATCGCCGCTGTGCGAACTGCCGCCCGCCCAGCCGACGCGCACCTTTTTCCCCACTCCGCGTTCACTGCGTAAATGCCCCCACTGATGAGGTGCCAGGCGGTTTTGCGCAATACGAATGTCTGAGTGGAAACGGCTGTAAGCCTCCGCCAGCGGCGCGGTCGAGACCACCAGCCAGTCGGCGCTGTCCACCACTTTTCTGAAGCTTTTAATCATTTGCTGTGGGAAATGCTGCCGGTTGCCATTCTTTAACGGTACGTTCAGCAGGTAGTCATCATACTCCAGCACGATTTTCGCAGCGCTGACTTCGCGTAACTGCCTGAAAATATCCGGGAAGCGACTACCGGTAATCAGTTCCAGCAGAATAACGTCCGGCTGTAATTGTGCGGCCTCCATCACACCGGGAATGGTGTTGATCAGTCCGCCCTCCAGCATTAAATGGCGCTCCATCGCTTTAAATGGCTGCATAACACGGTGATGCCCGCCGCCAACCCAGTTAATATGATGCGCCATTACCACCGGCAGCGGCCGCCCCGGCAATGGCGGGTGCAGCCGGGCCATGCTGTCGCTGAGGGTGAAGGCTTTGCCCATCTTTTGCATTAACGGATGGTAAGAGGGTTCTGCCAACAGCCCCTGCTGCCACTCTTTGCGCAGCGTCGCATAATCCTCCAGCAACGGGCGCTCCTGCACGCCGATCTTGCTGCCCAGCAGCCGCGTTGCCCCGCCCATATGTTTAACGCGGGCGTAAGGTGTCCAGACATTGAGATAGCCGAGCTTTTGCGCCCGCAAGCCAAGATCAACGTCGGCAAAATAGAGCGGATACTTCTCCTCGGTAAAGCCATTAAGGGCGTAAAACACCTCTTTACGCACCATCATGCAGGCCGCGCTGACCGCCGCCAGGTTACGCGGCGTTTTCAGGAAGTGGTTAAAACCGCTGCTCTGGCTGTCGGCACCGTCGAAAGCAACTTCAACGCCATGCTGCACGCCGAGGAGATACCCGCCGTGCTGAATACGGCCATCCTGGTACTCAAGCCTGGCGCCAACCAGTGCCACTTCCGGGCGCAGCGTCTGCTCCAGTAAGCTATCAAGCCAGTCGCCGTCGATGATTTCACAATCATTATTGAGGAACACCAGCACATCACCACGCGCCTGCTGGGCCGCAGCATTATTGATCCCGGCGTAGTTAAACGCCGCGTCATAACGCAGAATGCGCACCTGATCGATGCCAAGCCCGGCAAGATCGTTAAGAAAACGACAGGCATCCTCCTCAACGGACTGGTTATCTACGATCAGCACTTCATAGTGCGGGTAACGCGTCTTCTCCATCAGGCTCTCAATGCAGCGCTTAAGCAGAGCAAAGCGATCGCGGGTCGGAATAATAATGGAGATAAGCGGCGTGGCTCCCCAGTGATAGCGAAGACGTTTAATCGCCGGGGCGTTGCCCTCCTCCAGCGAGGCGTTGATACCGAGGCGCTGCAGATGCGCAAGCAGCACCTCGCCACACTCGTCGATCACCGCCGGGTCCGCATACCAGGCTGCCGCTTTTTGCGGGTTCTCCACCAGAACTTCCGCCACGCGTCCCAGCGCCTGCGCCCCCTGCGCTTCAACAAAGCGCCACAGCAGATCGATCATCGCCGCCTGCGGATAGTGTGAATTGAGGCCACCCAACTGTTGCGCCGCTTCACGTGAGAAGAGCAGCACGCGCCCGATATAGGGAAAACCGCGCAGTAAATCAATATTCACTTCCGGGCGCAGCGTCAGCTCTGGATCGTTGCCTTCGCCCTGCGTCATCTCATCGCAGTAGAAGAGCAAAGCGTCAGGCTGATGCAGCGCTTGCCCGACGAAACGCAACAGCGCGTCGTCGCGTAAGGTATACCCCGCAGGGATAAACAGCATCGACCCGGCTTCGCGCGTGGTAAGCAGCGCGTTCACTGCCGCAGGCCAGCCACTCTCTTCGGCAATCACATCAATGCTGAGGGGTGCCAGTGACTGGCTCTCAACCGACGCTCTGGTTTTCGCCGCCTGCGCACCTTCGCCAAGAATAATGACGCCGAGGGTGGCTTTGTGCGGATACGCTGCGGCAAAGGAGAGCAGCGCCTCGCGACGGGCATCGCTGAGCTTACGATCGTCAAACCAGCGGGTAAGAGAGTAATCGCTGGTCTGCTGCTGGGCCAGCACCGCTTTGCTGTGAAAATGCAGGGTGTAGCGCTCTTTATCATCGATCAGCAGCGTCTTCTCTGACAAAGGTTGCGCCAGCAGGCTGTCGAGCTGGGTCTCCAGTGTCCATTTAGTGGCGAAATGCGCCCGCTGAGCCTGGGTCCATTTCAGCGCTTCGGCATAGCCGTTTTGCAGCAGGTCGACCCACTCCTCGGCATCCGGACAGTTGCGCAGCGTGAGCGCGCTAAAATGTTCCGCCTCATGCTGAGCGACGTTATTGTCACCCAGGTAGCCTTCCACATAACCCTGGTTGACCAGAAACAGCGGAATGCCGAGCGCCAGCGCTTTCGCTACACTCTCTTCGTTGCCGATGATGACATCGTACTGCTCCAGCCAGGCGGGCTCGATGCGCTCAACCTGCTGGCTGAGATCGAACCACTCAATCTTGATCCCCGCTTCCCACGCCCGGGACTGAACCTCATACATCTCTGTTGACATCGACGGTGCCATAAAGAGCGCACGGGTAAGTTTTTGCGGCTCACGCGTACGCACATACTGCGCAAAGCGGCGCGGCACGCACCACGGCATGGTTTGAAGCTGGGCCGGATCGATCCCCGTTTGCAATAACATGGCGGAGGTGCGCGGCGAGAGATTGAGCGTCACGGCAGCGAGACGGTTTTCCAGCGCGACACCCCAGGGAATGTAGATGTCATTGTAATCGCTGTAGTGCCGGAAGATCATCGCGCCGCTCAGGCGTCCGGCGCTCAGAGCGTCGAGTAACTTCTCACTGAAAAAGCCGCGGTAGATCCAGATAACCTGGTAATGGCTGGCAGGCTCGCCCTGCTTATCGGTGATAAGCGCGAAGCGGCCTGTTGCCGTCAGACGCGCAATTTCGTGACCCAACGCTTTACCCGCCGTCGGGCAAATGACCTCGACGTGCCAGCCGGATTCGATTAGCGCGTCAGCAATATCAATAAGTTCAGCCGCAGGCTGCGTGAACGCGTCGAAGCTATCAATACTGATTAATATGGTGTGCATCCGTCATCCTCAACCGGTTTTACCTCGTCCCGCTACGGCGGGCGCAAGTGTAGTTATGGTTATTGTGCGGGAATGGCTGCTTTTCGAGGGGGAAATAACGTTATTGAAAAGGGCTTAAATCTGGCGATTGTCTGGCGTGTTGCATAAAAAAAGCGCCGGCAAGCGGCGCTTTTTGTACTGTGTGATCTGCGGATTAACGCAGCAGGGACAGCATGGTCTGCGGAACCTGGTTGGCCTGGGCCAGCACGGAAGAACCGGCCTGCTGCAGGATCTGCGCGCGGGACATGTTCGACACTTCGGTCGCGTAGTCGGAGTCCTGAATACGGCTGCGGGCAGACGACAGGTTGCTCACGGTGTTGTTCAGGTTGGTGATGGTCGATTCAAAACGGTTCTGGGACGCACCCAGCAGGCTGCGCTGGGAGTCAACTGATTTGATCGCCGCATCGATATCCGCCAGCGGAGAGCCGTCGGTGGTGCCGCCGCTGCTTACGGTACCCTGAAGCACATCGAAGCCTTCAGCTGCAGTAGCACGGGCGTTGCCGTTGATGGTCTGGCCGGTAGTCTGTGCAGTGGCGCCGGTGGCGTTGTACAGGTTGTAAGAGTTGGAAGAGCTCAGGCTGATGGAGATCTTTTCGTTGTCTTTAGAACCCACCTGGAAGTCGTAGCTGCTGCTGCCGGTACCGGTGTTCAGCACTTTGATGCCGTTGAAGTCGGTCTGGGTGGTCACGCGGTTCACTTCTTCCATACGCTGGTTAACTTCAGCCTGGATGGAGTCGATGTCGGACGCGGAGTTGGAGCTGTTCTGTGCCTGAACGGTCAGGTCACGGATACGCTGCAGGTTGTTGTTGATTTCGCCCAGCGCGCCTTCAGCGGTCTGTGCCAGGGAGATACCGTCGTTGGCGTTACGCGCTGCAACACCCAGACCATTGATGTTAGAGGTGAAACGGTTTGCGATCGCCTGACCAGCAGCATCATCTTTTGCACTGTTGATACGCAGACCGGAAGAGAGACGCTCAATAGCGGTGCCCAGAGAAGACTGTGATTTAGTCAGGTTGTTCTGGGTCGTGAGCGACAGGGTGTTAGTATTGATAACAGCCATGATAGTTATCCTTCAGTGAGAAATTTATATTCCGGTAAGCGCCATCGGCTTCATCACCGTCATAATTGTTATCGACGACTCCGGCGAACTCTTTAGTCTTTTTTATGTTTTTTGAACAAATTCCGCCGAAAAAAGAAGCAGCGCAGAAAATAAAAAAGCGCCGGCAAGCGGCGCTTTTTTGTACTGTGTGATCTGCGGATTAACGCAGCAGGGACAGCATGGTCTGCGGAACCTGGTTGGCCTGGGCCAGCACGGAAGAACCGGCCTGCTGCAGGATCTGCGCGCGGGACATGTTCGACACTTCGGTCGCGTAGTCGGAGTCCTGAATACGGCTGCGGGCAGACGACAGGTTGCTCACGGTGTTGTTCAGGTTGGTGATGGTGGATTCAAAACGGTTCTGGGATGCACCCAGCAGGCTGCGCTGGGAGTCAACCGATTTGATCGCCGCATCGATATCTGCCAGCGGAGAGCCGTTGGTAGCGCCGCCGCTGCTTACGGTACCCTGAAGCACATCGAAGCCTTCAGCTGCGGTGCTACGGGCGTTGCCGTTGATGGTCTGGCCGGTAGTCTGTGCAGTGGCGCCGGTGGCGTTGTACAGGTTGTAAGAGTTGGAAGAGCTCAGGCTGATGGAGATCTTTTCGTTGTCTTTAGAACCCACCTGGAAGTCGTAGCTGCTGCTGCCGGTACCGGTGTTCAGCACTTTGATGCCGTTGAAGTCAGTCTGGGTGGTCACGCGGTTCACTTCTTCCATACGCTGGTTAACTTCAGCCTGGATGGAGTCGATGTCGGACGCGGAGTTGGAGCTGTTCTGTGCCTGAACGGTCAGGTCACGGATACGCTGTAAGTTGTTGTTGATTTCGCCCAGCGCGCCTTCAGCGGTCTGTGCCAGGGAGATACCGTCGTTGGCGTTACGCGCTGCAACACCCAGACCATTGATGTTAGAGGTGAAACGGTTTGCGATCGCCTGACCAGCAGCATCATCTTTTGCACTGTTGATACGCAGACCGGAAGAGAGACGCTCAATAGCGGTGCCCAGAGAAGACTGTGATTTAGTCAGGTTGTTCTGGGTCGTGAGCGACAGGGTGTTAGTATTGATAACAGCCATGATAGTTATCCTTCAGTGAGAAATTTATATTCCGGTAAGCGCCATCGGCTTCATCACCGTCATAATTGTTATCGACGACTCCGGCGAACTCTTTAGTCTTTTTTATGTTTTTTGAACAAATTCCGCCGAAAAAAGAAGCAGCGCAGAAAATAAAAAAGCGCCGGCAAGCGGCGCTTTTTTGTACTGTGCGATCTGCGGATTAACGCAGCAGGGACAGCATGGTCTGCGGAACCTGGTTGGCCTGGGCCAGCACGGAAGAACCGGCCTGCTGCAGGATCTGCGCGCGGGACATGTTCGACACTTCGGTCGCATAATCGGAGTCCTGAATACGGCTGCGGGCAGACGACAGGTTGCTCACGGTGTTGTTCAGGTTGGTGATGGTCGATTCAAAACGGTTCTGGGACGCACCCAGCAGGCTGCGCTGGGAGTCAACTGATTTGATCGCCGCATCGATATCTGCCAGCGGAGAGCCGTTGGTAGCGCCGCCGCTGCTTACGGTACCCTGAAGCACATCGAAGCCTTCAGCTGCGGTGCTACGGGCATTACCGTTGATGGTCTGGCCGGTAGTCTGTGCAGTGGCGCCGGTGGCGTTGTACAGGTTGTAAGAGTTGGAAGAGCTCAGGCTGATAGAGATAGTTTCGTTATCTTTCGCGCCAACCTGGAAGCTGTAGCTGCTGCTGCCGGTACCGGTGTTCAGCACTTTGATGCCGTTGAAGTCGGTCTGGGTGGTCACGCGGTTCACTTCTTCCATACGCTGGTTAACTTCAGCCTGGATGGAATCGATGTCGGACGCGGAGTTGGAGCTGTTCTGTGCCTGAACGGTCAGGTCACGGATACGCTGTAAGTTGTTGTTGATTTCGCCCAGCGCGCCTTCAGCGGTCTGTGCCAGGGAGATACCGTCGTTGGCGTTACGCGCTGCAACACCCAGGCCATTGATGTTGGAGGTGAAACGGTTAGCAATTGCCTGACCAGCAGCATCATCTTTTGCACTGTTGATACGCAGACCGGAAGAGAGACGCTCAATAGCGGTGCCCAGAGAAGACTGTGATTTAGTCAGGTTGTTCTGGGTCGTCAGCGACAGGGTGTTAGTATTAATAACAGCCATGATAGTTATCCTTAAGTAAGAAATTTATATTCCGGTAAGCGCCAGCGGCTTCATCACCGTCCAAGTAGTTATCGACGGACCTTGCGAACTCTTTAGTTCTTTTTACTTCTTTTTATCTTTTATTTTTCAGACAAATAAAAAGCGCCGACAAGCGGCGCTTTTTTGTACTGCGTAAGCGGTGATTAACGCAGCAGGGAGAGCATGGTCTGCGGAACCTGGTTGGCCTGGGCCAGCACGGAAGAACCGGCCTGCTGCAGGATCTGCGCGCGGGACATGTTCGACACTTCGGTCGCGTAGTCGGAGTCCTGAATACGGCTGCGGGCAGACGACAGGTTGCTCACGGTGTTGTTCAGGTTGGTGATGGTCGATTCAAAACGGTTCTGGGACGCACCCAGCAGGCTGCGCTGGGAGTCAACTGATTTGATCGCCGCATCGATATCCGCCAGCGGAGAGCCGTTGGTAACGCCGCCGCTGCTTACGGTACCCTGAAGCACATCGAAGCCTTCGGCTGCGGTGCTACGGGCATTACCGTTGATGGTCTGGCCGGTAGTCTGTGCAGTGGCGCCGGTGGCGTTGTACAGGTTGTAGGCGTTAGAGGAGCTCAGGCTGATAGAGATAGTTTCGTTATCTTTCGCGCCAACCTGGAAGCTGTAGCTGCTGGTGCCGGTACCGGTGTTCAGCACTTTGATGCCGTTGAAGTCGGTCTGGGTGGTCACGCGGTTGATCTCTTCCATACGCTGGTTAACTTCAGCCTGGATGGAGTCGACATCGGACGCGGAGTTAGAGCTGTTCTGTGCCTGAACGGTCAGATCACGGATACGCTGTAAGTTGTTGTTGATTTCGCCCAGCGCGCCTTCAGCGGTCTGTGCCAGGGAGATACCGTCGTTGGCGTTACGCGCTGCGACGGACAGGCCATTGATATTGGAAGTAAAGCGGTTGGCGATAGCCTGGCCCGCGGCATCATCTTTCGCACTGTTGATACGCAGACCGGAAGACAGGCGCTCAATAGCGGTGCCCAGAGAAGACTGAGATTTAGTCAGGTTGTTCTGAGTCATCAGCGACAGGGTGTTAGTATTAATAACAGCCATGATGTATTTCCTTCATAAAAAAAAGTTATCAGATTCAGGCATCTGCCTACGGCTTTCTCACCGTTAACCAGATTATCGACCGGACGAAAACAACCTTTAGAAAAAAAGATCATTTTTTTAAAGCGACAAACTGCCCCTGATTCACCCTCTTTATTTCGCCATTGCTTTAAAAAAAAGCTTCTAATCTTTTCACCATCGCTGCCGATACTCTCCACAGTGATTGTCTAAAACTGAAGGATGATGAAATGGCAACTATTAGTTCACTCGGCGCAGGCACCAGCCTGGATCTCAATACGTTGTATGACAATTTGCAGACGGCAGAGCAGACCAAGTTGACGCCTATTACGGCTCAGCAGTCCTCTTATAAAGCCAAGCTAACTGCCTGGGGCGTGGTGCAAACCTCCCTCAACAAACTGCAAACGGCGGCGGACGCACTGAAAAACACCTCGGCGATCGCAGGGACGAAAGTGTCGAGCACCAATACCGCGTTTACCGCCACGCTTTCCAATAGCGCGTCGGCGGGAACGTACTCTATTGAAGTGAGCGCGCTGGCGGCGTCGCAGTCGCTGCTGAGCCCGAAAGTGGCCAGTAAAGATACCGATTTAGGCGACCAGAGCCTGGATTCGCGCACAATTACCATCACGCAGCCGGGACAGAAAACCCCGATGACCGTGACGCTGGATAAAGATAAGACCAGCCTTGCGGATATGCGCGATGCGATTAACGCCAAACAGGGCAGCGTTACCGCCAGTATCATCAAAGCGGACGATAACAGTTACTACCTGTCGCTGACCTCGCGCGACAGCGGCACCACCAACCAGATGACCATCACCACCAATGATGCGGAGCTGGCGAAATACGTTAGTTATGATTCATCGAACACCGGCAGTGCCAGCAATGTAATGACGCAGCAGGTGGCGGCTAACGATGCAAAAGTCAAAATCAACGGCATCGATATCACCCGTAGCAGCAACACCATCACCGATGCGCCGGAAGGCGTGACGCTGACGCTGAACAAGCTGACTACCGGCACGCCGGAAACCCTGTCGGTGACGAAAGATAACGCACCGATGACCGCAGCGATTCAGGCGTATGTTGATGCGTATAACTCACTGCAAACCACCATTGGTAACCAGACCAAATATACCGCGGTGGATCAGGGCAGTGACAAACAGAGCAACTCGAACGGCGATCTGCTGGGTGACGGTACGCTGCGTAACATTCAGACGCGCCTGCGCTCTCAGCTCTCTGCATCACAGTCTGGTAACGATAGTTTTGCCGTGCTGTCGCAGCTGGGTATTACCCAGGATGTGAGCGGTAAACTGACCGTAGATAGCACCAAGCTTGAAAAAGCGTTGAATGAAAAATCCGCCGATGTGGTGACCTTCCTCTCCGGCGATGGCAAAACAACGGGCTTTGCTACCCAGGCCAGCAATCTGCTGAAAGATATCCTGGGCAGTAACGGCAGCATCCAGAATGCGACCGACGGTATTAACAAAACCCTGAAGCGCCTGGATACACAATATAAGGCGGTCAGTGACCAGATTACGGCCACTATGGCGCGCTACAAAACGCAGTTCACCAGTTTGAGCCAGTTAGTCTCCTCCATGACATCGACAGGGAACTATCTGACCCAACAGTTTAATGCAATGAGTTAATAAACCATTAGTTGAGGTTGGACATGTATACGAAATCGGGAATTCAGGCTTATGCTCAGGTCGGCGTCGAAAGCGCCGTGATGAGCGCGAGCCCGCATCAACTCGTGGTATTGCTTTTTGATGGCGCGCTAAGCGCCATGAAAAAAGCCGCGATCCTGATTGAGCAGGGAGATATCCCCGGTAAAGGACAGGCGCTTACAAAGGCAATTAATATCATTAACAACGGTTTGCGTGCAGGTCTCGACCATGAAGTCGGTGGCGAACTTACGGCAAACCTGGACAGTCTTTATGACTACATGACACGACGTCTTTTACAGGCAAATCTCCATAATGACCTCGCCGCTATTGATGAAGTCACCCTGTTGCTGAGCAATATTGCTGATGCCTGGAAAGAGATTGGCCCCACTCATCAAAACGCGCGGGACACTTACTAATGGAAGCAAATCTCGGGTTGCTCCACCACTATCAGCAACTGTTGGCCACCAGCCGTACCATGCTCAACCTTGCTAAGGAAGGGCGTTGGGACGAACTTATCAGCTACGAACTGGGGTACGTTACCTCGGTTGAGAAGTTGACGCAGTTCCAGGACTCGAGCGAAGCAGCGCCTCATGTGCAGGCGCAAATTCGTCCGATGCTTAAGCAAATCCTGGATAATGAAGTGTTATTGAAAACATTGTTAAACCAGCGAATGGACGAGCTGAGGACATTGGTTGGTCAAACTTCCCGACAACATAACCTGAATTCGACATATGGACGTCTTTCCGGAAATATTCTCTTCCCCAATGAGATGTAAATCTCATTAGCGGCGGGTGCTGTGGTTTCCCCCCTCACCCGCCACGCTTTCCTCTTTTCAGCACGATCTAGCGTTTAATATCCAGACCCGCTTTCTCCAGCGCCTGTTGGCACTCGACGGTCGGTTTATCGGTACGCGACAGCGTCAGGCCATCAAACTCCAGCGTATTGCCTTCCTGATTTAAACGGTAAACGTCCAGCTTCTGCGTAACGTTATAGAAAGTACCGCCATCCAGCATCAGTTTGCCGGGAACCGCAATCACGCGCTGCCACTGGCGGCAGTCGAGAGTATCGCCCTGCGGCGTCACAATCAGGCTGGCGATCGCCTCCGGGCTGACCAGGCTGCTCTGCGGCCCCGTCGATTGCCAGTAACCCGCTAATCCTGCGGGCGCCGGGTGTTTCACCACCGCCTGATAGTTATCCACCTGCACGCAGCCGCTCAGCAGCAGCATCGCGCCGAGAATCATACGCTTTTTCATTCTTCATCCTGCTCGTGAAAAAAAGCGATTGTGGCATTAAAGGCCGCGCCTCGCCACCCTTTCGCCGCGAGAGAACAACTTTGATCTGCGCCAGGTTTTTGCCCTATTGTGCAGCGTTTCAGGCGCGAAGACGTGTATCATCCCGCTTCTTTTGTACGACTTTTCTGTACGTCCCCATACCTTCTGAGTTCAGAGGCTTTTTACTATGTCATGGCAACACTTCAAAGACCGCTTCCTTATTAAGTTCTGGTCTCCTGTTCCGGCGGTGATTGCGGCCGGTATTCTTTCTACCTACTATTTCGGCATTACCGGCACCTTCTGGGCGGTGACTGGCGAGTTTACTCGCTGGGGCGGTCAGTTATTGCAACTGGCCGGTGTGCACACCGAAGAGTGGGGCTACTTCAAAATTATCCACCTCGAGGGCACGCCGCTGACGCGCATCGACGGCATGATGATTATCGGCATGTTCGGCGGCTGTTTTGCCGCTGCGCTGTGGGCTAATAATGTGAAACTGCGGATGCCGCAGAACCGCATCCGTATCGCGCAGGCGATTGTCGGCGGCATTATTGCCGGGTTTGGCGCGCGCCTGGCGATGGGCTGTAACCTTGCGGCCTTCTTTACCGGGATCCCGCAGTTCTCTCTGCACGCCTGGTTTTTCGCCATCGCCACGGCGATTGGCTCCTGGTTCGGCGCACGCTTTACCCTGCTGCCGCTGTTCCGTATTCCGGTGAAGATGCAGAAAGTCTCTGCCGCCTCGCCGCTCACCCAGAAGCCGGATCAGGCGAAGCGCCGTTTTCGTCTCGGTATGCTGGTGTTTATTGGCATGCTCGGCTGGGCGCTGTTAACGGCGATGAATCAGCCGAAGCTGGGGCTGGCGATGTTGTTCGGCGTCGGTTTTGGTCTGCTGATTGAACGGGCGCAAATCTGCTTTACCTCGGCATTCCGCGATATGTGGATCACCGGGCGCACGATGATGGCGAAGGCGATCATCTTTGGCATGGCGGCGAGCGCCATCGGCATTTTCAGCTATGTGCAGCTGGGGCTGGAAGCGAAAATCATGTGGGCCGGCCCCAATGCGGTGCTCGGCGGTCTGCTGTTCGGTTTTGGTATTGTGCTGGCGGGCGGGTGTGAAACGGGCTGGATGTACCGCGCCGTCGAAGGCCAGGTGCACTACTGGTGGGTCGGGCTGGGTAACGTAATCGGCTCAACCATTCTTGCGTATTTCTGGGACGATCTCGCACCGACGCTTGCCACCAGCTGGGACAAAATCAACCTGCTTAACACCTTCGGGCCGCTCGGCGGTCTGCTGGTCACCTATCTTCTGTTACTGGCTGCGTTTCTCTTTGTGGTCGGCTGGGAGAAACAGTTCTTCCGCCGCCAGAAACCTGCCGCCAACCCTGCTAAGGAGCCTGCATGAGCATTGTGCCTGATTACCGTCTCGATATGAGCGGCGAACCCTGCCCCTACCCGGCGGTCGCCACCCTTGAAGCGATGCCGCAGCTGAAAAAAGGGGAAATTCTCGAAGTGGTGAGTGATTGCCCGCAGTCGATTAACAACATTCCGCTCGATGCGCGCAACCACGGCTACACGGTGCTGGATATCCAGCAGGATGGGCCAACCATCCGTTACCTGATCCAGAAGTAGCCCACTTTTGCGCCGCAGCCCGCGGCGCAAGCAATAAAAAAACCAGGCGGGAGTGCTCCGGCCTGGTTTTTTTTATCTCTGCGGCTGTGAACTACAGCTGCATATTCATGATGTCCTGGTAAGCAGAAACCAGTTTGTTACGCACCTGGATGCCCATTTGCAGCGAGATCGAAGATTTCTGCAAATCGGTCATCACGTCATTCAGCGCCACGCCCGGCTCACCAAGCGTAAATTTCTCCGCCTGTACACGTGCGGCGTTCTGCGTGTCGCTGATGCGATCCAGCGCCGCGTGCAGTTGCCCGGCGAAGCTGATAGACGGTTCGCTCTCCACGCTCTGAGCACGCGCAATACCTGCAGTTGCCTGCAGCTGACTGACAACGCTCTCAATGCCCTGTATAGCCATTGTTATTCCCCGGATGGATTGATACCTGACAAGGCTAACAGTTTGTCAATGAGATGATGGCGGTAAATAGCGTCAAAAAACCAGGTTATTTGAGGCATAGAAAAATCCATTTCATCAAATAATGACATCGCCATCTTAATGGTCATTTGTCGAGTTTGCCGACCCGGGAGTCCGTTTTGTTTCTCAACTCACATAACAACATCCACCCAGAGTCACGAGGTGCACAATGAGTGCGACTGCAACAACTGCACCGCAGAATAAATCTCTTGAGTGGCTCAACCGCTTACGCGCGAACCCAAAAATTCCGTTGATGGTGGCCGCTGCAGCAGCCTGCGCCATTATTGTCGCTATGGTGCTGTGGGCGAAATCGCCGGATTACCGCACCCTTTATAGCAACCTGTCCGATCAGGACGGCGGTGCCATCGTTACGCAGTTAACGCAGATGAATATCCCCTACCGCTTTGCTGACGGCAGCGGCGCGATTGAAGTGCCTGCTGACAAGGTGCACGAGCTGCGCCTGCGTCTCGCCCAGCAAGGTCTGCCGAAAGGCGGCGCGGCGGGTTTTGAACTGCTGGATCAAGAAAAGTTCGGCATCAGCCAGTTCAGCGAGCAGGTTAATTACCAGCGCGCGCTGGAAGGCGAACTGGCCCGCACTATCGAAACCCTCGGTCCGGTGAAAGGCGCGCGTATTCACCTGGCGATGCCAAAACCGTCGCTGTTCGTGCGTGAGCAGAAATCCCCTTCCGCGTCGGTCACCGTCAATTTACAACCGGGCCGTGCGCTGGATGATGGTCAGATCAGCGCTATCGTGCACCTGGTCTCCAGCGCCGTTGCTGGCCTGCCGCCGGGCAACGTGACCGTTGTCGATCAGAGCGGTCGCCTGCTGACGCAGTCTGGCGTTGCCGGTCGCGATCTGAATGACGCGCAGCTGAAATACACCGCCGATGTCGAAAGCCGTGTGCAGCGTCGTATCGAAGCGATCCTCGGCCCTATTGTCGGTAACGGTAACGTTCACGCTCAGGTAACTGCCCAACTGGATTTCGCCAGCAAAGAGCAGACTGAAGAGCAGTACGCGCCGAACGGCGGTGACCCGGCACAAGCGGTGCTGCGTTCACGCCAGGTTAACAGCAGTGAGCAGATTGGTGGTCAGTATCCGGGCGGCGTGCCTGGCGCGCTCTCCAACCAGCCGGCTCCGGCTAACTCTGCGCCGATTACTACGCCGCAGAATGGTCAGAACGGTCAGCAGAATGCGCAGGGCCAGCAGCAGGGTCAGCAGACGACCTCGACCAATACCGCAGCAAGCGGCCCGCGTAACACGACGCATAATGAAACGAACAACTATGAAGTCGATCGCACCATTCGTCACACCAAGATGAATGTTGGCGATGTGCAGCGCCTCTCCGTTGCCGTGGTGGTGAACTACCGCACGCTGGCCGATGGCAAAACTGCCGCACTGACCGCCGATCAGCTGAAACAGATTGAAGATTTGACCCGCGAAGCGATGGGTTATACCGAGAAACGCGGTGACACGCTGAACGTCGTGAACTCACCGTTCAACATGACCGATGATGTCGGTGGTGAGCTTCCGTTCTGGCAACAGCAGTCGTTTATCGACCAGCTGATGACCGCAGGTCGCTGGTTACTGGTACTGATTGTCGCCTTCATCCTGTGGCGTAAAGCGGTCCGTCCGCAGCTGGTTCGCCGCCAGGAAGAAGCGAAAGCGGTGCAGGAAGCAGCACAAGCGCGCAATGAAATTGAAGAGTCCGTGGAAGTACGTCTCAGCAAAGATGAGCAACAGCAGCAGCGCCGCAGTAATCAGCGTCTGAGCGCCGAGGTCATGAGCCAGCGTATTCGCGAAATGTCAGATAACGATCCGCGCGTCGTGGCGCTGGTCATTCGCCAGTGGATGAGTAACGAACATGAGCAATAATCTTACCGGAACGGACAAGAGCGTCATTCTGCTGATGACCATTGGTGAAGATCGCGCGGCTGAGGTGTTCAAGCACCTCTCCGCCCGCGAAGTCCAGCACTTAAGTACCGCAATGGCCAGCGTGCGTCAGATCTCTAACAAACAGCTGATGGACGTATTACAGGAGTTTGAGAACGAAGCGGAACAGTTCGCGGCGCTGAACGTCAACGCCAACGACTACCTGCGCTCCGTCCTGGTAAAAGCGCTCGGCGAAGAGCGCGCCTCCAGCCTGCTGGAAGATATTCTCGAAACGCGCGATACCACCAGCGGCATCGAAACGCTCAACTTTATGGAGCCGCAGAGTGCCGCCGACCTTATCCGCGACGAGCACCCGCAGATTATCGCCACCATCCTTGTGCACCTCAAACGGTCGCAGGCGGCGGATATTCTTGCCCTGTTTGATGAGCGTATGCGTCACGATGTGATGCTGCGTATCGCCACCTTCGGCGGCGTACAGCCTGCCGCGCTGGCGGAGCTGACCGAAGTGCTGAACAACCTGCTCGACGGCCAGAACCTCAAGCGCAGCAAAATGGGCGGCGTGAGAACCGCAGCGGAAATCATCAACCTGATGAAGACGCAGCAGGAAGAAGCGGTTATTACCGCAGTACGCGAATTCGACGGCGAACTGGCACAGAAGATCATCGACGAGATGTTCCTGTTCGAAAACCTGGTGGATGTCGACGACCGCTCTATCCAGCGCCTGCTGCAGGAAGTGGATTCCGAATCGCTGCTTATCGCCCTCAAAGGCGCCGAGCCGCCGTTGCGCGAGAAGTTCCTGCGCAACATGTCGCAGCGTGCGGCAGATATCCTGCGCGACGACCTGGCCAACCGCGGTCCGGTTCGCCTCTCGCAGGTGGAAAACGAACAGAAAGCTATCCTGCTCATCGTTCGCCGTCTGGCGGAAACCGGCGAGATGGTAATTGGCAGCGGCGAGGATACCTATGTCTAATGAATTGCCGTGGAAACGCTGGACGCCAGATGATCTGGCGTTCCCGCAGGCAGCTGAATTCGCTCCCCTGCTGAAGCAGGAAAAAACTGCCTCGCTCTATGAGAGTGAGGAGACAGAGCAGGACGAACTGAGCGCCGAGCAGCTGCAACAGCAGCAGCTGGCGCAGATCCAGATGCAGGCGCACGAAAGCGGCTACAACGCCGGTCTCGCCGAAGGACGCAAAGCGGGTTATGACGCGGCGTTTCAGGAAGGGCTTGCCCAGGGTATGGAGCAGGGTCTGAACCAGGCTCGTCAACAGCAGGCCCCGATCCACGCCCGCATGCAGCAGCTGGTGAGTGAATTCCAGTACACGCTTGATGCCCTCGATAGCGTGATCGCCTCCCGCCTGATGCAGATGGCGCTGGAAGCCGCGCGCCAGGTGCTCGGCCATGCGCCGGTGGTGGATAACAGCGCACTCATCAAACAGATCCAACTACTATTACAGCAGGAGCCGCTGTTTAGCGGCAAACCGCAGCTGCGCGTCCACCCGGACGATTTGCAGCGCGTTGAAGAGATGCTTGGCGCAACGCTCAGCCTGCACGGCTGGCGTCTGCGCGGCGACCCGACCCTGCATCAGGGCGGCTGCAAAGTCTCCGCCGATGAGGGCGATTTAGATGCCAGCGTCGCCACACGCTGGCAGGAACTGTGCCGTCTGGCGGCACCCGGAGTCGTGTAATGACCGCACGTTTAACCCGCTGGCTGACCACGCTGGATAATTTCGAACACAAAATGACGCAGCTCCCGTCGGTGCGTCGTTACGGTCGGCTGACCCGCGCCACCGGTCTGGTGCTGGAAGCAACCGGGTTACAGCTGCCGCTCGGCGCAACGTGCATTATTGAGCGTCAGGATGGTCTGGAGACCCGTGAAGTCGAGAGCGAAGTGGTCGGCTTTAACGGCCAGCGCCTGTTTCTGATGCCGTTAGAAGAAGTGGAAGGCATTCTGCCCGGCGCGCGTGTTTATGCCCGCAGCGCATTTGGCGATGGTTTACAAAGCAGCAAACAGCTGCCGCTCGGCCCTGCCCTGCTCGGCCGCGTGCTCGACGGTGCCGGCAAACCTCTCGACAGCCTGCCCGCACCTGATACCGGTGAAACCGGTGCGCTGATCACGCAACCTTTTAACCCCCTGCAACGTACCCCGATTGAACATGTGCTTGATACCGGCGTGCGCGCCATCAATGCGCTGTTAACGGTCGGGCGCGGACAGCGTATGGGTCTGTTCGCCGGTTCCGGCGTCGGTAAGAGCGTGCTGTTAGGCATGATGGCCCGTTACACCCAGGCAGACGTGATTGTCGTCGGCCTTATTGGTGAACGTGGCCGTGAAGTAAAAGACTTTATTGAGAACATCCTCGGCGCTGAAGGCCGTGCGCGTTCAGTCGTGATCGCCGCGCCTGCGGATGTCTCTCCTTTATTACGTATGCAGGGTGCGGCATACGCCACGCGTATTGCGGAAGACTTCCGCGATCGCGGCCAGCACGTGTTGCTAATCATGGACTCTCTGACCCGTTATGCGATGGCGCAGCGTGAGATCGCGCTGGCGATTGGCGAGCCGCCGGCGACCAAAGGCTACCCGCCTTCGGTATTTGCCAAACTGCCGGCGCTGGTAGAGCGCGCGGGTAATGGTATTCACGGCGGCGGTTCCATCACCGCGTTTTACACCGTGCTTACCGAAGGGGATGACCAGCAGGATCCGATCGCCGACTCGGCGCGCGCCATCCTCGATGGCCACATTGTGTTATCCCGCCGACTGGCGGAAGCCGGACACTATCCGGCGATTGATATCGAAGCGTCCATCAGCCGTGCGATGACCGCTTTGATCTCTGAGCAACATTACGCGCGCGTGCGCAACTTTAAGCAGTTGTTGTCAAGCTTCCAGCGTAACCGCGATCTGGTGAGCGTCGGCGCTTACGCGCGCGGCAGCGATCCGATGCTGGATAAAGCCATTTCACTGTGGCCGCAGCTGGAAGCGTTTCTGCAACAGGGCATTTTCGAACGTGCCGGGTGGGAAGATTCAATGCAGGCTTTAGAGCTTATCTTCCCGGGTGTCTGAGGTAGTGGAGAGCTGACTTTATGACGCAAAACAGCGCATTAACGACGCTAAAGGATCTGGCGGAAAAAGAGGTCGACGACGCCGCACTGAAACTGGGTGAGATGCGACGCGCCTGCCAGCAGGCTGAAGAGCAGTTAAAAATGCTGATCGATTATCAGCACGAATATCGCAACAGCCTGAACAACACCATGAGCCAGGGGATCGATAACCAGCGCTGGCAGAACTACCAGCAGTTTATTCAGACGCTGGAGAAAGCCATTGAACAACATCGTCTGCAGCTGAAGCACTGGAACGAAAAAGTCGATTTCGCGCTCGGCTGCTGGCGAGAGAAGAAACAGCGTTTACAAGCCTGGCAAACCCTGCAGGATCGTCAGAGCGCCGCGGCGTTGCTGGCGGAAAACCGTCTTGATCAGAAAAAAATGGATGAGTTTGCACAACGAGCGTCATCGAGGAAAACAGAATGATCACTCTGCCAAAACTGGTAGTTACTCAAACCGACGATGTCGCAACCGGCGCATCAGCGGGTAAAGCAGGCGCTGATGGCGCACAAGATTTTCTCGGTCTGCTGACCGGTGCGCTTTCGGGTATGCAAAATCCAGGCAGCGATGCCCCGGTGACGCTGGCCGATCTGCAGGCGGCCGCCCTGAGCGGTAAATTGCCAAAAGGTGCCCTCAACGCGACCGGCGTGGCGGCGGCAGGCGCTGACGCACGCGCGCAAACCCCGGCGCAGAAGCTGGCGGATCTGCTCGCGCGCCAGGATGCAAAAGCGGAGATCGTTGCCAGCGCTCAGAGCGATGAAGAGATTGCGAAACTCTTCTCCGGCCTGACGCCCGCGGCGAAAACCGATGTGCTCGCCGCGTTAAGCAAAACGGCGAAAGCCAGCGATGTTAAAGCCGACAGCGACACGCCGAATGAAGATTTAGCCGGACTGAGCGCCCTGATGGCGATGCTGCCGCATCAACAAGCAGCTCAGCTCAGCACAGAGGCAAAACCGACGGCTGTGACCACCGCCATTGATGCGGGCGCAAGCGCGAAAACCGCCCTTGCAGGCCGCACGCTGAGCGACGCCGTGGATAGCGATCAGCCGCGCGGCAACGGGAAAACCGATACCGCAGCAAACGGCGTACCGTTTAAAGCGGCGGATGACGGCCAGCAAAATGCGCCGATCGCCTCGACCTTCACCGTTAAACGCGAGCACGAAACCGCAGCGCTGCAAACTACCAACACCACCGCCAGCATGGCACCGGTGTCGAGCGCCGTCAGCGGCGCACAGGCCAGCGCCCCGGTGGCCGCTTCGGTTATCAGCGCCCCGCTGGGCAGCCACGAGTGGCAGCAGAATATTAGCCAGCACGTTACGCTCTTTACCCGCCAGGGCCAGCAGAGCGCCGAGCTGCATCTGCATCCGGAAGATCTGGGCCAGGTGCAGATCTCGATTAAGCTTGAAGATAACCAGGCGCAGCTGCAGATGGTTTCCGCCCACAGCCATGTGCGTCAGGCGCTGGAAGCGGCGCTGCCGATGCTGCGGACCTCCCTTGCGGAGAACGGTATCCAGCTGGGTCAGAGCTATATCAGTAGCGAAAGCTTTGCAGGCCAGCAACAGCAGGCCTCTCAGCAGCAACAGCAGCCTTCCCGCACCGGTAACAATGGCGCGTTTGGCGGCGAAGAAGATGAAGCTATCGTTGCACCTGCAAGCCTGCAATCCGCCGCCCGCGGTACTGGCGCAGTCGATATCTTCGCCTAAACGCCAGAGGTAGCATGATTATCCCCGTCTTTTCCACCCTTTGACCGGAGCAGGACACGGGATAATCATCGCATAAGCTGTTAACAGGAAGCCCGTATCAGATGACTGACTCCGCTATCACAAAAAAACGCAAGCGCTCTATCTGGATCCCGCTGCTGGTTTTAATCACACTCGCGGCATGCGCCGCAGCTGGCTATAGTTACTGGCGTATGCAGCAAAAACCTGCGGCTGATGCCAAGGTAGAAGCGCCACCGCCGCCGGCACCGGTCTTTTTCGCACTCGACACCTTCACGGTGAACCTGGGCGATGCCGATCGCGTGCTGTATGTCGGCATTACGCTGCGTCTGAAAGATGACGCCACGCGTGCACGACTGAGCGAATATCTGCCGGAAATACGTAGCCGCTTGCTGATGCTCTTCTCACGTCAGGATGCCGCGCAACTTGCGACCAACGAAGGCAAGCAGAACCTTGCTAACGCGATTAAAGAGACAATCGCAACGCCACTAGTGCCAGGACAACCGAAGCAGGAAGTCACTGACGTTCTTTATACAGCTTTCATTTTGCGGTAAAGACATGGGCGATAGTATTCTTTCTCAGGCAGAAATCGATGCGCTACTCAACGGCGACAGCGATAGCAGCGATGATCCGAAACCGGGTAAAGTGGGCGATAGCGATATTCGCCCCTATGACCCGAATACCCAGCGCCGCGTCGTTCGTGAACGTCTGCAGGCGCTGGAGATCATCAACGAACGTTTCGCGCGTCAGTTCCGTATGGGGTTGTTCAACCTGCTGCGTCGTAGCCCGGACATCACCGTCGGCGCGATCCGCATTCAGCCCTATCATGAGTTTGCGCGTAACTTACCCGTACCGACTAACCTTAACTTGATCCACTTAAAGCCCCTGCGCGGTACCGGCCTGTTTGTTTTCTCGCCGAGCCTGGTGTTTATCGCAGTGGATAACTTGTTTGGTGGCGACGGGCGTTTTCCGACTAAGGTAGAAGGCCGCGAATTTACGCATACCGAACAGCGCGTGATCAACCGCATGCTGAAGCTGGCGCTTGAAGGCTATAGCGACGCGTGGAAAGCGATTCACCCGCTGGATGTTGAGTATGTGCGTTCTGAGATGCAGGTGAAGTTTACCAACATCACCACGTCGCCCAACGATATTGTTGTGAATACGCCGTTCCATGTTGAGATCGGTAACCTGACAGGTGAGTTTAATATCTGTCTGCCGTTCAGCATGATTGAACCGCTGCGCGAAACGCTGGTAAACCCGCCGCTGGAGAACTCACGCAATGAGGACCAGAACTGGCGTGACAACCTGGTGCGTCAGGTTCAGCACTCTGAGCTAAATTTGATTGCCAATTTCGCCGACATTCCCCTGCGCCTGTCGCAGATACTTAAGCTCAAACCCGGCGATGTGCTGCCGATTGATAAACCCGATCGCATTATCGCTCATGTGGACGGCGTACCGGTGCTTACCAGCCAGTACGGCACGGTCAACGGACAATATGCGTTACGTGTAGAGCACTTGATAAACCCGATTTTGAATTCGCTGAATGAGGAACAGCCCAAATGAGTGATATGAACAATCCGTCCGATGACAACAACGGAGCACTGGACGATCTGTGGGCTGACGCGTTGAACGAACAAAAGAACCCGCCGGCAACCAAGAGCGCGGCCGATGCCGTGTTCCAGCAGCTGGGCGGTGGCGAAGTGGGCGGCAATCTGCAGGATATCGATCTGATTATGGATATCCCGGTGAAGCTGACCGTCGAACTGGGCCGTACCCGGATGACCATCAAAGAGCTGCTGCGCCTGACGCAGGGTTCGGTGGTTGCCCTTGACGGTCTGGCGGGCGAGCCGCTGGATATCCTGATTAACGGTTATTTGATTGCACAGGGTGAAGTGGTGGTGGTCGCCGATAAATATGGCGTGCGCATTACCGATATCATCACCCCGTCCGAGCGTATGCGTCGTTTGAGCCGCTGAGGCACGTATGAAGACACAGGCCACGGTTTCGCAACCGTCCGCCGTTTCCGGTTCGCCACTGATCCAGGTGAGTGGCGCACTGTTTGGCATCATCGCCGTGATTTTACTCGCGGCGTGGCTGGCCAAACGCTTCGGCTTTGGCGGCAAGACCGCCAGCAGCCGGGGGTTAAAAGTCACCGCCAGCGCCGCGGTCGGCACGCGTGAACGCGTGGTGATCGTCGATGTTGAAGATGCACGTCTGGTTCTGGGCGTAACGCCCACCCACATCAATTTGTTGCACAAACTTCCTCCCGCCCCCGTCGACAGTGACACTGTGAACGAGAAAAACGTCGATTTTCAGGCCGTGATGAAGAATCTGCTTAAGCGTTCCGGGAGATCGTGATGCGCCGTTTGTTATCTATCGCCGCCGCCGGGTTGTGGCTGGCGGCGCCTGCCGCGTTTGCCCAATTGCCGGGCCTGATCAGCCAGCCGATGGCGGGTGGCGGTCAATCCTGGTCGCTGCCGGTGCAGACGCTGGTGTTTATCACCTCGCTCACCTTCCTGCCCGCCATTCTGCTGATGATGACCAGTTTTACCCGCATCATCATCGTGTTTGGCCTGCTTCGTAACGCCCTCGGCACGCCCTCCGCGCCGCCGAACCAGGTGCTGCTCGGGCTGGCGCTGTTTCTGACCTTTTTTATTATGTCGCCGGTGATCGATAAGATTTACGCCGACGCCTATCAGCCGTTCAGCGAGAACAAAATCTCCGTGGATGTCGCGCTGGAGCGTGGCGCTCAGCCGCTGCGCGAGTTTATGCTGCGCCAGACCCGTCAGGCTGACCTGGCGCTCTTCGCTCGTCTCGCTAACAGCGCGCCGATCGAAGGCCCGGAAGCGGTACCGATGCGTATTCTGCTCCCGGCGTACGTGACCAGCGAGCTGAAGACCGCGTTCCAGATTGGCTTTACCATCTTTATTCCGTTTTTGATTATCGACCTGGTGATCGCAAGCGTGCTGATGGCGCTCGGGATGATGATGGTGCCGCCTGCGACCATTGCGCTGCCGTTTAAATTAATGCTGTTTGTACTGGTGGATGGCTGGCAGTTGCTGGTCGGCTCGCTGGCGCAAAGCTTTTACAGTTAGGAGCGGCAATGACACCCGAATCGGTCATGATGATGGGCACCGAGGCGATGAAAGTCGCCCTTGCCCTCGCCTCTCCGCTGCTGCTGATTGCGCTGATTACCGGTCTGGTGATCAGCATTTTGCAGGCGGCAACGCAGATCAACGAAATGACCCTGTCGTTTATTCCGAAGATCATCGCCGTGTTTGTCACCATCGTAGTAGCCGGGCCGTGGATGCTGAATCTGCTGCTTGATTACATGCGTACCCTGTTCAACAACATTCCTTACATCATCGGGTAAACCGGCCTATGTTGAACGTCACCAGCGACCAGTGGCTGCACTGGATCAGTATGTACTTCTGGCCGCTGCTGCGCGTAATGGCGCTGATCATGACCGCGCCGATCCTGAGCGAATCGCGCATTCCCCGCCGGATTAAAGTCGGGCTGGGGATTCTGATCACCATTGTTATTGCCCCGACGCTGCCGGACACGCCCGATATCGGTATCTTTGCGCCCGCCGCACTGTGGGTAGGAATGCAACAGATTCTGATCGGCATTGCGCTCGGCTTCACCATGCAGTTCGCCTTTGCCACCATCCGTCTCGCCGGTGAGCTGATTGGCCTGCAAATGGGGCTGTCATTCGCGACCTTTGTTGACCCGACAAGCCACTTAAACATGCCGGTGCTGGCGCGCATTCTCGATATGCTGGCGCTGCTGCTGTTTATGACTTTTAACGGCCATCTGTGGCTGATTTCGATGCTGGTCGACACCTTTCACACCCTGCCGATCGGCGGTAACCCGGTCAACAGCAATGCGTATCTGGCGCTGACGCGCGCGGCAGGAATGATTTTTATCAACGGCTTAATGCTGGCGCTGCCGATTATTACCCTGTTACTGACCATCAACCTCTCCCTTGGTTTGCTGAACCGTATGGCACCGCAGCTGTCGGTGTTTGTTATCGGTTTCCCTGTCACATTGAGCGTCGGTATTCTGCTTATCTCGGCAATGATGCCGCTGATTGCTCCCTTCTGCGAACGCCTCTTCAGTGAGATCTTCGATCTGCTGGCGGATATCGTGAGCGAGCTGCCGCAGAGATAGTACCCCTCCGCTTTACAGTGTCATCCTGAGGATAATCCTAAAGTGAAATTTTAAAAACAGCCACCAGGATAACCCTGACGCGGCTTATTTGTTTTTAGCATTCTCACAGAACGCAACATTTACTTTACTTTAAGATGATTCCTGGCAAATTATACGTAACTTTACGGGATAGTGGATTCGCCTGAGGTCTTCCCATGCACTTCAGTAATATATTCCTGTATGGCTTCTGAAGCTTCTGGCGGGTGGTGAATTATCGTTACGCATTGAGTGAGGGTATGCCATGTCAACGATTATTATGGATTTATGCAGTTATACCCGGTTGGGATTAACAGGGTATCTGACAAGCCGGGGAGTAAAAAAACGAGATATCAACGACGTGCAATCTGTTGATGAACTCGAATTAGCTTGCGCCACATTTCAACCTTCCGTGGTGTTTATTAATGAAGACTGCTTTATTCATGATCCAGACAGCAGTCAGCATATAAAGCAGGTCATTAATCAGCATCCCCGTACACTGTTTATCGTGTTTATGGCCATCGCCAATATCCATTTTGATGAGTACCTGTTAGTCCGTAAGAACTTGTTAATTAGCTCAAAATCGATAAAACCTGAGTCTCTGGACAATATTTTAGGCGATTATTTGAGCAAAGAGAAAAAAAGTATCGGTACTATTAATCTGCCAACGCTTTCACTGAGCCGGACAGAATCCAGCATGTTAAAAATGTGGATGTCAGGACAAGATACTATTCAAATATCCGATCAGATGAATATTAAAGCGAAAACGGTATCGTCACATAAAGGAAATATTAAAAGGAAAATTAAAACGCACAATAAACAAGTCATCTATCATGTAGTGCGGCTAACAGATAATGTTACTAACGGTATATTTGTGAATATGCGGTAAGACAAAATTCTTATATCTACCCTCCGCAATGGAGGGCGATAAATTATTCAGCCAGCTCGACAAATACTCCATCAGGGTGATCTTTTTCATTAAAGAACCAGATACCGAGCGGGTAATCTTCAAGGGCAACCAGGTACATTGTACCTTCATTGAATGCTTCAACAGCCAGCACAACACCCGGACGGCGTGGACCTCCGTCCGTTTTGACCGTAACCCGATCGTTAACCTTCATAATCACTCCTCCAGTCATATTTACGCCAGTGTAGATCAAAATGCGCAGGCTGACAGCGTCATGCCATAAGCGTGACCTTTTTTCTGGCGTCTATACTTAAGCTCAGCACGCAACCATGAGGTGATAGCATGAAAACGGTGAGAGAGTACGACGAGACGGCCAAGCGTGACGTGCAGGTTGATATCGATGCACTACTGGCGGCCATTAATGAGATCAGCGAAAGCGAAGTCCGCCGCATTGATGACGATGAAGGGCAGCGCGTAAGCGTCGACGGGCGTGAGTATCATACGTGGCGGGAACTGGCGGAGGCCTTTGAGCTGGATGTGCATGACTTCAGCATTACGGAAGCGAACCGCTAAAGAAATACCCCGGCCGGTTAACGACCGGGGAAACTTGCTTACGCAAGAAGCACTTACAAAATTCGCACATCAGGGGAATCTGATGTAGAGCCCACTCTATCGGCTATTATTTGCTCTGACAAGATATATCGATAAAACAGGCATTTAGCCCCAGAGCCCTCCCCTTTATTACTATGCAGTGCCCTATTGATTCCAAGGAGCCAATGATGCCGAGCCTGGACGATCCGTTACTGATTTTTACCGACGTGGATGGCACCCTGATGGATAGCCATACCGGTGAGTGGCAGGCCGCTGCTGGCTGGCTGAGCCGTTTGCGTGAGCATGGCATTCCGGTCATTTTATGCAGCAGTAAAACCGCCGCTGAGATGGCCGCCCTGCAAAAGATATTGAGCCTGGAAGGTTTGCCGTTTATTGCGGAAAACGGGGCGGTCGTGCAGCTCGATGACTCCTGGCAGGATGATGAGCACTATCCGCGTCTGATGAGCGGTGCGCCCCATGAGGAGATTGCCCGCGTGCTGGAGGAGTTGCGTAACACCCACGGATGGAAATTTACCCCCTTTTCTGAGCTTGATGAGAGCGTTCTGTCGGAAGTGACCGGCCTTCCGCCTGCGCAGGCGGCGCTGGCAAAGTTACAGGAAGCCTCTGAAACCTTAATCTGGCGCGACAGCGATGAAGAGATGGCGGCCTTTGACGATGCCTTATCTCAGCTCGGTCTGCGTTTCGTGCAGGGAGCGCGTTTCTGGCATGTGCTGGATGAGCGCGGCGGCAAAGATCAGGCGGTGAACTGGCTGACGCGGCAATATCACCATTACGCCGGGAAAAGTTTTACCACCGTCGGGCTGGGCGATGGCCCGAACGATGCGCCGCTGCTCGACAGCGTCGATTATGCGATTGTCGTCCGCGGCCTGAACCGTGAAGGGGTGACAGTGCGCCGTGATACGCCTGAGCGCGTCTATCACACCGAGCTTGAGGGTGCTGCGGGCTGGCGCGAGGGGCTTAATCAGCTATTCGGCATCTCATCTTCGGCGCAAACCTGATTACGCCCCTGATGTTTCGCCCGGTAGAGACGCCGGTCGGCAACGGATTGCAGGTGTTCAAAATCGTAATTACCCTCTTCCAGCGCATCGCTAACCCCCAGCGATGCGCTGATGCGAATGGTCGTATGCTTATGAATCAGGATCTCTTTGCTGGCGATACGCTGGCGAATGCGTTCGGCTATCGCGGCGGCCCCGGCCCGCGTGCAGCCCGGCAGAAGAATACAGAACTCCTCGCCGCCAACGCGCCCGGCAACCTGCTGCTCATCAAGGCTACTGCTGATTAATCCGGCGGTATGCGACAGCACCAAATCCCCCGCCTGATGACCAAAGCGGTCATTAACCTCTTTGAAGTGATCGAGATCGAGCTGGATCACCGCGAAGGGCAGATTTTGCGTGCGCGCCAGCTGTGAGAGGGTTTTTGCCCGTTCAAACAGCACGCCGCGGTTGCAGAGCCTTGTTAGCGGATCGTACCAGGCCTGCCACTGCAATGTATTCTGCATGGCGTACATATTCTTCACCATCCGGCGAATCACGCCCCAGGCCACCAGCAGCATGGTCATAAACAGCAGCCATAAAATGGCCATCGCAATGCTGATACGCCCAAAATCGCCGGTGATCCCTTCGCGCAAGGTGTGGATCCGCACCAGCACGCCGTCGAAATGCTTCAGCTTTTGCCAGCTAATGTAGCGCGCGCCGAGGCGCAGGCCGCCAAGGGTATCTCTCTTCATCTCCGCACTGAGCCGCGCGCGCTCTTCAGCGTTAAAGGCGCGTCGCGCGTTATCGACAGGCGAAGTGCTGGTAATCAGCTTCAGGTGGCTGTCATAGAGCAGATATTCTCCCTTCTCTGTCTCCTCGCCGGCCGGGCTGGCATGCATCAGCAGAGCGTGGATGGCATCAACAGAGAAACTGACCCCCAGCGCCCCCAGCCAGTCGCCATGATAATCGAGCGGTACGCTGGCCGTGACATCGCCATGATGCTCGCTGCCCGGTGTCAGGTCGCTGAACCAGCGTACGCCACGCCCGCGGTTCTCCTGCCTCTGTTGGCCGGTAAACCACGGGCGCATCAGCAGGCGGTAATAGGTCGGCACAATCGTCTCTTCGCTGGCCTGGGTATCGGTAGTAATAAAGAATCCGGCGCGGGAGATATACCAGGCGCGACGCGGCAGCATCTGCGCATGGGTTGAGAGACGAAACAGGTAGCCGAGCTCCATCGCCGCGGTCAGTTCATTGTGCAGGTTGGGATTGTCACGGGTCAGTAGCGCCGTTTGTTCAACAAAATAGTCCGAGACACCATACACCGGCAGCGTGCGCTGGTTATCGCGACCCACTTGCCACTGCGGCAAGGCGCGCTTACTGTCAAACTCACCGTGGCGTTTTCGCAGGATATTAAGGTCGAGCGGCGTTTGCAGCGCCGCCTCCATGGTGTGACGGAAGAAGAGCAGTCGTTCGACGCCAACCTGCATCTGCATATCGAGCGCATTACTGACATTCTCCAGCGCGCTACGCTGGCTCGTGGCGTAGGCGTTCTCCAGCACCAGCACTTCGCGCCAGGTCAACACGGTCGAGCAGACCATGACGATCACAAAACAGAGGTTAACCACCCAGGTGGGATCGAAATAGCGTCCGGCGTCGTGACTTTGTCCGGGAACATTATTAAAGGTGGAGTGGCGCACAGAGGCTCCCTGAAAAGTCTGGTTAACTGCTTTGTCGCGCGCCGGTTGCCAAGAAAAACGCCCAGCAGAGCCGGGCGTTTCCTTGGTTATGCTTCTTCGTGAATGCGCTGCCCTTCGCCGGGCATTAACTCATCTTCACGAAAGGCTTCCCGTTTGACCCCATAGCCGTCATACCACCGACACTCCACCATACCGCTGGCGTAGCCGGTGACAATCATGCGCGGACCACCCTTTTTAGCCTGAACCTCATCACTGATCATAAAGACCATACCTGCCTCCTGATTCAGAGTGAAACGTTTTCACCATAGACGAAGTTTTTAAGTTTTGCGTAATAGGTGCTGCTTATTTTGCGCCACGCAGGCGGCCGATCCCTTTCACCACCGCGATAACCACCGCGCCGATAGCAAAGCCGATCACCAGATTCGCCGCCATCGGCACAATCGCCTGCACCAGTGCATTTTGCGTGCTGGCGAAGTGCTCAATCGCGTGGTGCAACGCCGGGATACCGTGAACCACAATGCCGCCGCCGACAAGGAACATCGCCAGCGTGCCCACCACCGACAGGATCTTCATCAGCCACGGTGCGACAAACAGCAGACCTTTGCCCAGCCCCTGCGCCAGCACGCCCCTCTTCTCCACCAGCCAGTAGCCCATATCATCCAGCTTGACGATAATCCCCACCAGGCCATAAACACCGATGGTGACCAGCAGCGCAATACCGGAGAGGATCAGCACCTGGTTGAGCAGCGGCGCATCTGCCACGATACCTAATGTGATGGCGACGATCTCCGCCGAGAGAATAAAGTCAGTGCGCACGGCACCTTTGATTTTATCTTTCTCGAACTGCTGCGGGTTTTGTGCCGCCAGCGCTTCCAGCCGTTTTTGCCGTGCTTCCGGGCTCTCTTTATGTTTTCTCGCTTCGAAGGTATGCAGCACTTTCTCTACCCCTTCGAAACATAAATAGGCTCCGCCCAGCATCAGTAATGGCGTGATAGCCCACGGTATAAAGGCGCTGATCAGCAGCGCCAGCGGCACCAGAATCACTTTATTGAGCAGAGAACCGCGCGCTACGCCCCAGACAACCGGTAACTCACGGTTGGCGCGCACGCCGGTAACCTGTTGTGCGTTAAGGGAGAGATCGTCCCCCAGCACGCCCGCGGTCTTCTTCGCCGCCAGTTTTCCCATTACCGAAATGTCGTCCAGCAAGGTGGCGATATCATCGAGAAGGGTTAATAGACTACTTCCTGCCAAAATGTCTTCCTTTTTAATTAAGCTGCGCAAAGTGCCCAGCGAGTGTTGAACGCGTAACAGTATGCGGTAAAAGATAGCAGGCGAGAATAACCTTGGTGAATGAGCGAACATAATGTCAACAAATATTTAACACCAGAGGTGTGATTAACCCCTCGCCTTAGAAATACTTTTATCGTTAACTATAAGCCTCTTATCCTTTCCCGTGGTGGGTTATGCGTTTCAGGCAGGTTTTACCGCTGATTGGCGCGCTTTTTGCGCTCTACATTATCTGGGGTTCCACATATTTTGTTATCCGCATCGGCGTTGAGAGCTGGCCGCCGTTTATGCTGGCCGGTACACGCTTTTTCTGCGCCGGTACGCTGCTAACGGTGGTGCTGCTGCTGACAGGCCACAAGCTGCCGTCGATGCGCCCAATGCTTAACGCGGCGTTAATTGGCGTGCTGCTGCTGGCGGTCGGCAATGGTTTTGTTACGGTTGCCGAGCACCAGAATGTTCCGTCCGGCATCGCGGCGGTGGTAGTGGCGACGGTTCCGCTCTTCACCCTCTGCTTTAGCCGCTTTTTTGGTATTGCCACACGCAAACTGGAGTGGCTGGGCATCGCCATTGGCCTGGTCGGCATCGTGCTGCTAAACAGCGGCGGCAACTTGAGCGGCAATCCGTGGGGTGCCGGGCTGATTTTGATTGGCTCACTCAGCTGGGCGTTTGGCTCCGTCTACGGATCGCGCATTGAACTGCCGGTCGGCATGATGGCAGGCGCGATTGAGATGCTGGCCGCCGGGATCGTACTGCTTGCGGCTTCCGCGCTCAGCGGCGAGCGCCTGACCGCCGTGCCGCCCATTGAGGGCTTCTTCGCCGTCGGCTACCTGGCGCTGTTCGGCTCAATTATCGCCATCAATGCTTATATGTATCTGATCCGCAACGTCACGCCTGCCGTTGCCACCAGTTATGCCTACGTCAACCCGGTGGTCGCGGTGCTGCTCGGCACGACCTTTGCGGGTGAGCACCTCTCCTCAATCGAGTGGCTGGCGCTGGGGGTAATTATCTTCGCGGTAGTGCTGGTCACGCTAGGCAAGTATCTTCTGCCTGCGCCCCCGGTAGTTAAGCGCTGTGAGGTGGAGAAGTAAGCTCAAGGCTATGAATCCCCTGAGTGTCGATCTGCGCGGTCTGTTGCCCCTCGCAGATCCACTCCTCGAGGCGAACGCTGAGCGCGTCGTCGCTCAGTTTCAGTTTGCCACGCAGCGCGCACTCCCAGACCACCATCACCCGCCAGCCCTGCTCCAGCAGCAGAGCGCAGTCGCGGGCGTCGCGTGCCACGTTTTTACCAATCTTCTCTAGCCAGAAATCGGTGCGCGTGGCGGGGACTTTAAACAGATAGCAGTTGTGATGGTGCCAGAAACAGCCGTGGGTGAAGATAACGCAGCGGTAAGCATCAACGATAAAATCGGGGCGTCCGGGTAATGTGGCGTCCTGCACGCGAAACTCCAGCCCCAGCGCCTCCAGGCAGCCCGCCAGCCGTTTTTCAATGGCGGTATCGCGCGTGGCGATGGCGCGCATATTCTTGCTGCGCGTCGCTTTGTCATGCACATCTGCCATCGTTCCCTCTCCTCAGGTTCGGCGCGCGCTGTAGCGGCGCAGCACCTCGTCATCAAGACGCTGAAAGTCGCCCTGCAACTCGGCGCTCAGTTTTGCCATAAAGTGTACCAGGAAATCGGCGTTATGCCCGGCCAACGCGCGGCCTTTGGCGGTCTGCATGGTGGCAGGCAGTTTTAGCAACTTGCAGCGAAAGTGATCGAGGGCAAAACGTTTATCGTCCAGTTCGCGGCGGGCAGCAAAAGGATCGTCGCCGTCAAACAGCGCGCCCCCCATGCTGCCGGAGACGGCGAATACCCGCGCCAGACCAATCGCGCCAAGCGACTCCAGACGGTCAGCATCCTGAACGATTTTTGCTTCAAGGGTTTGCGGGGTAATAGCGGCGCTGAAGCTGTGCGCTTCAATGGCGTGGCGCACCGCAGGGATGGCAGATTCAGGAAAATCAGGAAAGTCGGTAGCAAGAATGTCGGCGGCTTTTTCTGCCGCCCGCTGCGACGAGGTGTGACGCAGCGGATGATTTTTAGCAAAGCTAACAATGTCATGGAAGTAGCAGGCGGTGAGCACCACCAGCGCGTCAGCCTCTTCGCCTTCCATCAAGGTTTGCGCTGTTTGCCATACGCGGCGAAAGTGCGCGAGATCGTGAGCGGCATCGGCGTGGGTAAAGTGCTGCGTCATCCAGCTGTCAAAGCGCTGCTGCCAGTCGAAAAGAGACATGCATCATCCTGTGAAAACGGTGAAGCCCTGACGTCACGCTTGCATATCACGTGGACGTGTATACCAGGCAATGGCGCCCAGTATCGCACCTACCGCACTTAATGCAACGATGCCAGACACCGTGTTTAACCCGCTTTCGACAGATCGCGCCGCGCCGCTGGCGAAGCCTGATGCAATATCAACAGAGCCGACAAGCCAGAGATTACTCGCCAGAGACCAGCAAAAATAGAGGCAGAAAATCCAGAAGACCCATAGCGCGAGCTTTCCACCTGCGCTACGAACTGCGAAATCGTCCATAATCTCGTTTTCCTTTTTTCGTCGTGGATTGTTAATAAGAAACGTTCTCACTATTCAGAGTTCTCCGACATCATATCGTCAGAAAATATGAATTAAAGATATATCAACAATATTGATACTTTTAAGGCATAACGGCGGAAAAATACGCATCGCTTGCAGGGTTACTGATTTATTAAGCTATTGATAAATAGATGTATTTGAAAATCTTTTATGAATATATGGTATTAGCAAAGCCGAAAAAGGAATAAGCATGCACGGGCAGGATTCAGAAGGTCTGCCGGATGTTGGGTCTGTTAATAGAGGATAAGAAAGTTGATTGATAAGAATGAACCCTTCTGGAACCGAATGGTTCCAGAACTGACTGTAACGGACTTTACAGCATCCCTGCACTTCTATGCAGACGTGCTTGGCTTTAACATCATGATAAAGCGCAAAGATCCTGATTTTGCTTATATCTCTCTTGGTGAAGCACAACTGATGCTTGAGCAGTATCATCCGGATGGCTGGAATACGGGCGAACTCACCAGGCCATTCGGACGAGGCATTAATTTTCAGATAGAAGTGGACGACGTTGAACAGATTCTCGCCCGGGTGCATGCGCATGGCGTAACGCTTTATCGGGATCTCCAAGATAGCCATTACAGTACCGGAGAAACGTCAGCCTGCCAGAGAGAGTTCCTCGTACAGGATCCGGATGGTTACCTTTTACGCTTTAGCCAGTACATTGAATGAAATATCAACGTCGGTTTCTGATACAAAGCTGACAACTTAACAGAACTGAAGGTCCGCTTTGAGCGAGAAGCGGAAGTAGTCACTTTTATGGTCTGCTCCCACAAAAGTGACTACAGAAACAGTTGCAATTCAATCCTATGGCAAATGGCGTTCATGCCGGAGATACGAATGATCTGTCACAGAAAGCTTCAGGCTCGCAAAGTAAGATAGTTATGGAGGATCCGTATGGGTTTCAGCCATTTAATAGCGAAGTGTTGCGTGTGTTAGCGGATGATGGCAGCCCAATAACTAAAGATAAGCTTAGAGAGTACACATTTAAAAGGAAGTGAAAAATGGAGAGATACTTATTAGATATAACCGATAGTTATGAGCGATTTATCTGTATGAGTAGTGATGTCGGATTACGGCATTATATTACCTTTCCCGAAATATCTTCATGGGGGGATGATAAATTTGTTGTAACTCTTGAGAATATCGAAATAAATATGTATGAAGATATTTGGCTTTCTCCAATAATAGATCAGAATCCAAATAGCATAATAGCTTCATTGTTAAAAGAAGTCGATATTAGTCAACCGGAGTGCATATTCACTGTAGTATTAAAACGTGCAAGGGTGGTTATGGATAAAAAAGTGTCTTTATGTTATTGCAAAATGGAGGAGAAAAACATTTTCACTCTGATAATCGTGGTTTTGATGTCGGTGATAAATATATTTTACTTGCTGGAAGAAGTGCAGATTATCATGATACCATGGTATGGTTAAGAATTATTGCCACAGGGAAATTATTTCTGGAGTTCTATGAGTTTGATATAATGGCTCAGTCCACCGAACTTAACAACAACATCTCCATCGAGTCTGCGAAAGCATTGAATAAAGCACAAGAGTTATTTATCGAACTCAAAAAAAGAGATTTTAATGTTTTGCGTTTAAATGGAGTGCAAAGTCCTTTTCATGATCATGCCTACCTCTCTCGCTTTTTTAATTATAGCGAAAATAATAATATAGCGATTAAATCTTATTATGTAGATGGGTAAGTGAAAAGAGAACTATATAATTAAAAAAGAGTATTTAAGCGTCTGCAAAACTGTTTTCCTGAATCCAAGTGCAAAGCACCGGAACCGATGCAGCAACCGATGAATGGGTTGAATAATTTCTCTCGACGCCTGGGTATAAAAGATACCAATCATTTGAATGAGGATCAGAAGCAAACCAGTTCAGCACTGGCGACGCTGGCATCGGGGCTTGCGGGAGACAGCGGTGCAAATGCTGTTACAGCGGCACAGGCAGGGAAAACCACGGTTAAGAATAACTATTTAAGCCCGGATGAAGCACAGGCTTTCGATAAGGAAATGACAGCCTGTCATCAATCCGGAGGGGGATTTGGCAGCATCCAGAATAAATATACCGCAATTAGCGTTGATAACCGACTTGACCTACTCCCCATAAGCTAACATATCTCAATGTTATCAATGTCCGCTCCTGGCACGAAGCGGACCGAAATCAGCTTTATGTCCTTTACAAGAATCTACTTCCTCCTGCCGCCAGGCCTGTTTTACGTAACCGGCTCACGCTTAACACCACTGATGCCGCAGAAGCAACGACAGCAATCCACAGAGCATAATGGACAGCCTGTAGCTCATTTATTGCCAGCAGTACCCCCATGACAGCAGCGCCGAGACATTGACCGAATGTCCGGACGATAGACAATACGCCTGATGCGTAGCTGGCATAGTCGCGGGATACGTTAGAGAGCATCTCCCGGTTGTTAGGGCTCTGGAAACAACCAAATCCGATGCCGCACCACAGGCTGCGTAAACAGATATCCCATGCCGAAGGGCTGGCGGGTAGCGTGGCCAGCAAAATCAAACCCACAACAAAAAGCGCTAACCCAACGGTAGAAATCAGCGGCGCTGAAAATGTGTCGGCCCAGCGGCCCGCATGAGGCGCTATCAACACAATGCCGATCGGCCATGGCGTAAAGAGTAACGCCGAAATTACGGGGCTGTAGCCATACACGCTCTGAAACAGAAATGGCAGCGCAATAAAGGTAATTCCCTGGCTGACAAAACAGGCCAGCGAAGTTAAAGCAGCGAGAGTAAAGCGTCCATTTTTGAATATGACGGGGGGTAATAAAGGATGCTTTACCCCGCGGATGTGCCAGATAAATGTGATGGCGCTGATCATCGCGAGCAGACTCCAGCTGATAGCCGCGACGCTGATGTGATGGTCTGAGGAGAAGCTGTTTGCCGCCATCACCATTGAGCCTAAAAGTAGTGCAGAAAGCACAGCGCCAGGCGTATCGAACGGCGTGCTATCGGACGCCGGTTTTGTTGGCAGCGACCTGAAAACCAGCAACAGGGAAACAGTGCCAGGCAGCACGTTTATGGCGAATAACCATTTCCAGCTCATTATGTCGAGCACCGTGCCGCCAATTACAGGCGCTATGGCCGAGCTTGAAGCAATAAGCAAGGCATGTAGCCCAAGAATACGGCCAAGCAATCGCCCGGGGAAAACAGAACGCAGTATCGCCGGGGCAATACTCAGGGTCGCTGCGCCGCCAATCCCCTGCATAATGCGCATTCCGATTAGCATCTCCGGCGTACTGGCCAGCGCACAACCCAGTGAAGCGAGGGTAAAGAGGGTAAGGCCTGAAAGAAACACGGGTCGGTAACCGACGCGTACTGCCAGCGCAGCGAAGATAGCCAACGTCATGGCGGCGGAGAGCAGGTAACCGTTGGCGAACCAGACCGAGATATTCGCCGGTACCTGCATCGCTTTTGCCATAGATGGCAGGGCGATGTTAATCATTGTGCCGTCAAACACGCCCATCAGCGTCGTGGTCATCACGGCGGCCATCACACGTGCACGCTCTTGTCCCGGCAGGCCTTCATCGCCCGGCTGATTTGAAAATAACGTTGTCATCTTTAATGCCTGTGAAGAAAAGGATGCGAAAACTATAATCAGCAGCGACACAGGGCGGAAGATGCAGCATTTGCACTCTATAATTGCATGCGACGCCATATCTGAACTCTTACCAGGAACCACTATGTCCGATCCTGATTTTAACTTGCTGGTCGCGCTCGACGTTTTGCTGGCAGAAGCCAGCGTTGCGGGGGCGGCTCGACGCTTAAACCTGAGTACCTCAGCGATGAGCCGCACGCTCAGCAGGCTACGTGAGGTGACGGGGGATCCCATTCTGGTGCGAGCAGGTCGTAACATGGTGCTCACCCCCTGGGCTGAAGCAACCCGGGATCGTGCCAGAAGCGCGGTCTATGAAGCCAGGGCGGTACTTCAGCCCTCATCCGGGACGCTCAAGGTGGAAAACCTCGAACGGCTGTTCACCATCAGGGCCAATGATGGCTTTGTGGTGGCATTTGGCCCTCTGCTTATTGCCACCGTGGCCGAAGCGGCTCCAGGTATTTGCATACGCTTTGCGCCGAAACCTGAAAAAACGTCTCGTTATCTTCGTGAGGGTTTGGTTGACCTGGAGATTGGTGTTCAGAGCAATATGGGGCCAGAAATTCGGGTGCAGAGACTCTTTCAGGATCGCTTTATTGGAGCGGTGCGCAAGGAGCATCCGCTGGCGTCACGGCCGGAAATAAGCGTTGAAGATTATATTGCCTGGGGACATGTGGTGGCGTCACCCGACGGGGTGCTACATGGTTTTGTCGATGATGCCCTTGCGGCTTTAGGCGCCACACGCAAAGTGGTGAGCGTAGTTCCAGGTTTTCCGACTGCGTTATCTGTCGCGCTGGCCTCCGACCTTATCGCCATGGTTCCCGCGCTGTACTTGCGCAATCAACGAATGACAGACAATTTACATCTCTTTGAATTGCCATTTAAAACGCGGAACATTGTGGTGTCGCAGATGTGGCATCCAAGAATGGAAAAGGATCCCGGGCACCGCTGGCTTCGGGAGAAAATTTTAGAGGTGTGTCGGGAACGTTAACGTATTTCGTCCCATATCAACTAAGTAAATTGCACTGTTATCACGGAAGTTGTAAGCCACACGGGACTCTCTCCGGCGAGACTATGCGGCTGGGGTTTGCCAGAAGTAAAATCGAAAATATTAATCCCCTCCTTTCTGTCATTACAAAGGTAAGTAGATTCCCGGATGTTGCCATCATGCGTAAAGCATTTCGCCGCACTATGAGTCTCTTTGCCAGAGATATGAAAAGAGATGTGACAAATGAATGGCCGCTATCCAGATAGTTAATGAATCCTGGCAGTAGACGCTCCGGCTAAAATGGATACGGTTGAATGACATGTTCTCCTGCTATTAACACAAAGTTACGCCAGCAATGACCACCTCTGGCACAGAGCGAAAATTGCTAATCATTCTTTGAGAATCAACGGGCATAGGTCAAATCGACTCATTATACAATCAAGCCAGCTAAGTGCTTGTAGGGTCCATCCAGTACATCTAACCCCATATGTTTAGCTAATGCTATGGCTTCATCATATTCAGTTTGGCTAAGCTGTACATCATACTCACAAATATGGTCGCATAAGATTTCAAAGGCTAATGGTTCTTCGTTAAAGTTTATATAGTCCAAAGCACCTTCAAGCAAAAAAGGCTCTAATCTGCCTTCAAATGCCTTTCCAAACTCCCTTATTCGATTAGCAAACATTTTTAAAACTCCTCAACTGACCTGCTCTACATAAATTAACATATATCAATGTCTGCTTCTCGCACCAAACTGTCATTCGGCCATTACATCAAAGGCTATAACCTATAAAGCCCGCTTTGCTGAGCGGGCTTTTATTATTAGGCTGCGCTTTTATATTCGGTGGCCTGCAGCAGCGTTTTACTCCCTTTCAGCGTAAAGAGGGAGGCGATGGTAAAGCTCAGCGTAATGCTGCCCAGAATGAGATAAGCCTGGTGGAAGCCGACGGTGTCATACATCCTTCCGACCCATACGGAGAGTACAACACCTGAAAGCTGCTTCGATAAGTTAAAACCAATCAGGAACAGCGTTGCTGATAGTTTCGGGTTAAAGGCAGATGATATGTATTTGAAGGTGCCCACCAGCAAGAACGGGAGTTCAAACATATGCAGCATTTTTAAGATCACCACTTCGATAGCTGAAGAGGCAAAAGAAGAACCCAGAATACGCGCTGACATAATAATGCCGGCAGTGATCAGAGCGTTTTTCGCGCCAATCCGGTTCACGATGGCAGGAGCAAAGAACATAATCAACGCGTTAAGTAATTCCCCTCCGGTGGTGACGAAGCCGAATACTTCTGTTCCGCGCTGCGGACTGGAGAAAAAGCCTTTAAAGAAGTTGGCAAACTGTTGATCAAATACGTCATATACGCTGGCGACGCCAACTACGTAGACAATAAATCCCCAGAAGCGTGGCATGCGTAATAGTTCCGCGGCGGTGCGCATCGAGAAGGCCTTACGGTTGGCTCCCAGCGCGTCGATTACCAGCTCACTGTTGCTCCCTTCCGGGCGTGACATCCACAGCAGCACTCCCAGCACCAGCGCAAAACCTGAGGCAATCCAGAAGGTGATATTGGGATCGATGCCAAACAAAATACCGGTGATGGACGCACACAGTGCCCAGCCAATACAGCCGGAAACGCGCACTTTTCCGTATTCAAAACGGTTCGCACGGCTGACGCGTTCAATATAGGCCTCTACCGCCCCGGAACCGCTGGAGAAGACCACCCCCAGATAAATGCCGCCCGCTAGCGCACCGGCGAAAATATTCAGCTGCAATAACGGCGACAGCACAAAAATAAAGAACGGCGCAAACATGATCAGCAAGATCGTAATGGTCCACAGCAGGTGTTTGCGTAACCCCAGTTTGTCCGATATCAGGCCAAATACCGGCTGAAATATAATCGCGAACAGTGAGATCGAGGAGAAAACGATCCCCGTTTCTGTTTTGGTTAAATGATTTACTTCCGCCAGCCAGACCGGGAAAAAGGGAAAGTAGGCCGACATAATGAAGTAGTAGAAGAAAAAGAACAGCATAAAGTAGATGAAGTTATGCCGTTCTCTTGGCGCGAGTTCAGAGAGTTTCATTGTCTATATTCCATCCTGTGATACGCGTCATTATTAAAGCCGCTTTTATGTTGGTTTCGCGCTTTCGCCCCGGCCAGAGAGTTATCGCCATCGAAGATAATCTGCGCCTGGCCACCAGCCCGCCAGTTTTTCTCCACGCTGAACGTCAGCGAGTAGCAGCCTGTCGGGTTTTGCCACTCCTCTCGCTCCAGCACGTCATAAAACAGGTGGCCCGGAGACGTCCGGGGATCGTGATAAAGCATAGGTATATTCGCCTGAGAAATGAGAATGTCGTTCGCCAGACAAGATGGGTGAGTTATCAGATATTTTGTTTAAAGCCACAACAATGGCGAAAGTGAAACTCATACGCGATCACGAAATACCACGGAAATGATGTTATTTTGTCGTCTTTAAGACATAAAATGTTAGCGGACGACATTGTTACGGATGTTTAAAGGAGTGACTTATGCAGCGCCGTACGGCAACGTTAGAAGATGTGGCTCGCAAGGCCGGAGTGTCGCAGCAGACGGTTTCGCGTGTACTGAATAAACCCGAGGTTGTGTCTGAACGCACCCGCGACAAGGTTATCAGCGCGATGCAGGCGTTGCTCTATGTTCCGAACCGTTCGGCGCAATTGTTGGCGGGAAAGTCTGCGCCGTCGATTGGTTTGATTACTGCGTCGTTGACCCTGCATGCGCCCTCACAAATCGCCGCGGCAATAAAAAGTCACGCCAGCGCACGCGAGCTGGAGGTCGCTATTGCGATGCCGGCGATCGTGGATTACGCCTCACTTCAGGCACGGCTAAATGAGTTTCGCGCACAGAATATCCGTGGAGCAATTATTAATCTGCCGCTGGAAGGCAGTGTTGCCGAAAAGCTGGTGAGTGAGAATCCGGATATTTGCTGTCTGTTTTTGGATATTTCGCCGGAGACCGATGTCTGCTGCGTGCGCTTTGACCATCTTGATGGTTGTAGCGCTTGCATCCGGCATCTCTGGGAGCTGGGGCACCGGGATTTCGGTCTGCTTGCCGGACCTGAAAGTTCTGTTTCAGCACGCATGCGCTTGAGCAGCTGGCGTGAGACGTTGCATCGACTTGAGGTAAGTAATGCGGTGACGGTTTTTGGCGACTGGAGTGCGGCCAGCGGCTGGCACAACGCTTTCAAACTGTTACATCAGTACCCGAAGATCAGTGCGATCGTTGTGGCGAACGATCAGATGGCACTCGGCGTGTTGAGCGCCCTGGCGCAGCTCAATCGCAGCGGGAGCCAGGCAGTCTCCGTCACGGGTTATGACGATACGGCAGATAGCCTTTACTTCCAGCCGCCGCTGACGACCGTGGCACAGGATTTCAACAAACTCGGTAAGCGGGCCGTGGAGCTGCTTATCCAATTCATGGCCGACCCGCAAATCAGGATCCGTGAACTGCTGCCTACACGACTGGTTATTCGTCAGTCAACCTGGCCTGTAGCCGGTCACTCCGGGGAAGACAACGCGCAGCTAATTACACAATTAAAAACACTGGTGAAGAAGCTGTAAGATCTACAGATTCTGTCCGTTGAGCGACCCATCTTATTAATCAATGTCTACTCCTGCACAGAGCGGGCGTAGGACAGCTATGAGCGAACAGTGGACGTTGCAGAACCATGATATAGATGTCGGCTAAATTTCTGACAGAACCGAAAAGACTGCATTAAAAACCTGGTCATCATTGATGGCTGTGGCTGCTTCATAAATCGCTTCGATTGCTGACTCAGTTGAATCATCTCTCCCGGCGAAAGCGAGGGCTGATACCGCGCGTGCCTGGCTAAACAAATGCAAAGCTTGAGGACTTAATTCCCTCTCTTCGTTCTGACTCTCATGCAGGTTAAAATATTCTTCATCTAACTGTGCGGCCAGCCTTTCCAGTTTAGAAACTTGCTCGAACGATAGCTTATATCCTGATAATAGTTGCCTGAGTGATTCGTCCACTACAGGCAGGTCTACCGGGCAGTTTTGAACAGCGAGTTCGCATGCCACTCTGACTGCACTTCT
Source organism: Kosakonia sp. CCTCC M2018092 (assembly GCF_003864115.1). Taxonomy (NCBI): domain Bacteria; kingdom Pseudomonadati; phylum Pseudomonadota; class Gammaproteobacteria; order Enterobacterales; family Enterobacteriaceae; genus Kosakonia; species Kosakonia sp. CCTCC M2018092. The sequence goes on along the minus strand of NZ_CP034225.1, from coordinate 1,806,072 downwards.
TCGTTTTTCTTCACTTGCAACCTTCATTTTTTCTGCCAGGTGTTTCTCGAATATCTCTAAACGCACCATCCTCTACCTCTGATATCGGTTTTCACATATATTGCCCAGATCTGTGACCAGGTCACCATAAATTAATATATTGCGATGCAAGCAATGTCCGCCCCTGGCCAGGATAGATTGTTCTGTACTCAAATCTGTCTGCCAGGAGTGGGCGCAGCTAAAGCCGCTGTACATTCAAATTCTTACACCCGGCCACCAAAAAAATCAGGGTATAACAGATCAATTCATCTATGCATCCTGCCTGTCAGGTGCCTCAGAACACCAGGATGACACAGTAACCCTGAGGCCTGCTAAATACGCCGATTTTGAATGGTGTCGAAAGGCGCTCATGGATACCTATCAGCATTCGTTGTTAGCTATCCCAACCTTAAGAGGCAATCTGTGCTCTGTCGATGACGAAGAACTCAGTCATCATATTTCAGAGGGCGATGCGCATATTGTTTATGAAGAGGGAGTACGCGTCGGACTGATAATTTGCGAAAAAGGAGCCGTTGCTTTTTTGAGTGGCTACCGGATTTCTGAAGAGGTAATCCTTCCTGCCTTTCGCGGACGCTCTCTGGCCTCCCGGGCTCAGCGCCTGCTTTGTAACCATCTTCAACGCTCCAGCCGGGAACCCTGCCTAATGACAGGGACTATCATTCCGGAAAATTTGCCGTCGATAAAGACTGCTAAAAAAGCGGGGCGGACATTCATTCTCAGATTTGAGTTTTTACCTGTGATATTTAGTTAATCTGCTGAACCTGAACGTTAAATCTGTTGTCGCGTGTTGATATGAAATATGTCTGTATGACTCTTTTCTTGCTGTACAAGGCAGGCAAGATAAGTAGATGGCGATTTTATTCGATTAGAGAAGCAACGTGGTAACTGACCTTCTACGGCTCTTATCAAGCTCCGCTTCTTGCACAGAGCGGACATTGACTTCTTTTAACAGCGTTTAAGGCCTTGAGCACAGTCAAACAACTACGACTGATTTCACCTGCCACAACGGCTATCACTCTGTCGACGTCAACGCGCCCTGCCGGGCAAGCGTAATCTTCTCAATCTCGTTCATATGTGCACTTCCCCATGCACACAATGGCGCAAGGCTATCGGCAAGGCTGACGCCGAATTCGGTAAGCGAGTATTCGACTTTCGGCGGAATGGTCTGGTAGTCGATGCGCTGAACCACGCCATCGGCCTGCAACTCCTTCAACTGCTGAATAAGCATTTTGTCACTGACGCCAGCAACCGCGCGTTTCAGCTCACCATAGCGACGGGTGTCATGCGCTAAATGAAACAGGATCAAAGGCTTCCACTTACCGCCAATTACAGCCAGCGCTGCGTCCAGACCACATGTAAAAGAGGATGTCATCGGGTTTCCTTAGGTACTTACCAAAAGGTGCATACTATACCAAAAGTAATTTCCCGTCTAAAGTGCAGCTGTCGGCAAATCACTTAAGGAGACGCTTATGTCCAGACTCACAGGCAAGACAGCATTGATTACAGGTGGAAGCACGGGTATCGGCCTTGCAAGCGCCATACGCTTCGCCGCAGAAGGCGCACGCGTCTATATCGCGGGACGTCGCCAGGCCGAGATTGACAAGGCAATAGCCAAAATCGGTCATGGCGCGACGGGAATCCGTTGTGATGTCTCCAGGCTGGAGGATCTCGACCATCTCTACGCGCAGATCAAGAGCGAAGCAGGCCAACTCGATATCCTGTTCGCTAATGCTGGCTTAGGAACGTTCGCCCCGCTTGGCGAGATCAGCGAAGCGGATTTCGACCACATGTTCGGCGTCAATGTTAAGGGGACGCTGTTCACGGTTCAGAAGGCGCTTCCGCTCATGGGCGCTGGCGGTTCGATCATCCTGACCGGGTCAACCACAGGCTCAATGGGAACGCCCGCTTTCAGCATCTACAGCGCAACGAAGGCGGCAATCAGAAACTTCGCCAGAAGCTGGGCCCTCGACATGAAGGGAACCGGTATTCGCATCAATGTGCTCTCACCCGGCGGTACGGAAACTCCGGGGTTGCACGACCTGTTCGGGGCCAGTGGACAGTCGGAAGAGTTGCTCGCCAGCCTGGCCGCACAAACGCCCCTTGGCCGTATTGGTCGCCCGGAAGAGACGGCCGCCGTGGCCTTGTTCCTGGCAAGTGATGAGAGCAGCTTTATGACGGGCAGCGAAGTTTTCGTGGATGGTGGCATGGCTCAGGTATGAGTAATCCTGGCGCTCCGGTAAGCGCCGGGGTGCCTGGAAGGCTGAATCGCAAGTGCTGGTTTACGACAGAAAGGTAAAGTGAGCGCGACTTTGAACCGAAAAAAGAGAGCTTTCAGGCTCGCTTTTTCTTAAAGGATTTTCTCATTGGGATCTGGATCGTTGAAAGCTGTGCGGGTAAGTGCTTGAATAATGGCGGAGAGAGGGGGATTTGAACCCCCGGTAGAGTTGCCCCTACTCCGGTTTTCGAGACCGGTCCGTTCAGCCGCTCCGGCATCTCTCCGTTCAGATGGTTGCCATGATGCCAGGAAATTTGGCATTTTAACAGACCCAGTCCCGTTGATTTGGTTCAAGTGGCGAGTTTGCGAGCAAAACGATGATTAAGTGGCCCTGGAAAATCCGGGAAGCTGCCGATGAAGCAGATCTTCCCTGGCAAGATGCGTTAAAAGTCCCCGTGTTAGCGAATTTATCGCCAGACGAGCAAAGCAAACTGATCCAGCTGGCCAGCCGTTTTTTGCAGCAAAAGCGCCTGGTGGCGCTGCAGGGATTCGATCTGGACGCGCTGAAAAGCGCGCGCATCAGCCTGCTGTTTTGCCTGCCGGTGCTGGAACTGGGCCTCGAATGGCTCGATGGCTTTCATGAAGTGCTGATCTACCCTGCCCCTTTTATCGTCGATGATGAGTGGGAGGATGATTTTGGCCTCGTGCATAACCAGCGTATGGTTCACTCCGGGCAGAGCTGGCAGCAGGGCCCCATCGTGCTTAACTGGCTCGATATTCAGGACTCCTTTGACGCCTCCGGTTACAACCTGATTATTCATGAAGTGGCGCACAAGCTTGATATGCGCAACGGCGATCGCGCGAGCGGCATTCCACTCATTCCGCTGCGTGATGTAGCGGGCTGGGAGCACGATCTGCGCGCCGCCATGGAGAACATTCAGGATGAGATCGATCTGGTCGGCGAAAGCGCTGCCAGCATTGATGCCTATGCCGCCACCGATCCCGCCGAGTGTTTCGCGGTGCTGTCAGAGTATTTCTTCAGCGCGCCAGAGCTGTTTGCCCCGCGTTTCCCTGCCCTGTGGCAGCGCTTCTGCCACTTCTATCAGCAGGATCCTTTGAGCCGCCTGCGCGGTCAGCCAGGCAGCTACGGCGATGAGGCGAATCCGGTACATTAAACTGCCGCCTGGATGTTAATTAGCCAATTGAATCAGCATGTTAAATTTAGTGTTGACACTAAAGTACGCGGTCAGTAGTATTCGCCCCGTTCACACGATTCCTCTGTAGTTCAGTCGGTAGAACGGCGGACTGTTAATCCGTATGTCACTGGTTCGAGTCCAGTCAGAGGAGCCAAATTTAAGAAGCCCGCTTTTTAGCGGGCTTTTTGCTTTTTATTCTTTACCCTCCCCCAAACAAACACGTCTTATTAAACCGCTTTGCCCCTTTCGTTATAAATTTGTAACAAATGTTTTTTAGACTGCTCTCCATTGCGACGCAAGCCTATGGAAATCACAGGAAAACGATATGAGCAGACCCCTTAAATCGGTGTTCAAGCAAGAGCACAGCGATGAGATCAGTAACCCAAGCCAAAACGCCGCGTTTTCTGACGTCGTCAGCGCGTTTATGTCACGCCGCCGCTTTCTGCAAATGGGGATGGTCGCTGGCGCTGCGGTCTCATTCCCCTCTTTACTGATGCCCGAAAATGCCTTCGCGGCGATGAGCAAACCGTCCGCCTTAGCGAAAGCAGTATCGCTCGGCTTCACCAGCATTCCCGTCTCGACCGCCGATAATGTCACGGTGCCGGAAGGCTACATCGCCCGCCCCTTCTATCGCTGGGGCGATGCCGTCGGCTTAAAGGACAATCTGCCGGAATTTAAATTCGACGCGAGCAACACCACCGATGAGCAGGCGGCGCAGGCCGGTATGCACCATGACGGTATGGCGTGGTTTAGCCTGCCGCAGGGCGAAGAGAACCCGGCGCACGGTCTGCTGGCGCTCAATCATGAGTACATTGATAACGGCATGCTGTTTAAAGACGGGACCGCCAACTGGGATCTCGATAAGGCGCGTAAAGGCCAAAACGCGATGGGCGTGTCGGTTATCGAGGTGAAAAAAGCGGATGCGGGCTGGCAAGTCGTTCGCCCTTCAAGCTTTGCGCGCCGTATTACCGTCAATACGCCGATGCAGCTGAGCGGCCCGGCGCGCCACCAGCCGCTGATGAAAACCGCTGCCGATCCGCAGGGTGAACAGGTGCTGGGCACCATGCAAAACTGCGCCAATGGTCGTACGCCCTGGGGCACCTACCTCACCTGCGAAGAGAACTGGTCAGATATTTTTGTCAAAAAAGCGCCGCTCAACGCGCTGGAGAAGCGCTACGGCATCAGCGACAGCGATGAGTCCTACCGCTGGAATGAAGTGGATGAGCGCTTTAGCGTCGACAAAACCCCCAACGAGCCAAACCGCTTTGGCTGGGTGGTGGAGATTGACCCATACGATCCGACCTCGACACCGCGCAAACATACCGCTTTGGGCCGCTTCAAGCATGAAGGCGCTGCGGTAACGCTGGCGGCGGATAACCGCGTGGTGGTCTATATGGGCGACGATCAGAAGTTTGAATACATCTATAAATTCATCTCTGATAACAAATATGACCCGAGCGATCGCAAGGCGAATATGAATCTTCTGGAGTCGGGCACGCTCTACGTGGCGAAATTTAATGAAGATGGCTCCGGCGACTGGCTGCCGCTGATCTTCGGCGAAAACGGCCTTGATCAAAGCAACGGCTTCGACAACCAGGGCGATCTGCTGATCAAAACCCGCCTTGCTGCCGATAAGGTCGGCGCAACCAAAATGGATCGACCTGAGTGGATCGCCGTCGATACCCACGCGAAAGGCAGCGTCTACTGCACGCTCACCAATAACTCCGATCGCGGCAAAGAGGGCAAAGCGCCGGTGGATGCGGCCAACCCGCGCGCCAATAACCAGTTCGGCCACATCATGCACTGGAGCGAAGAGAACGCCGATCCGGCGTCAGCCAAATTTAAGTGGGATATCCTGGTGCTCGCCGGGCGCACGGACAGTGACGATCCGAAAGTAAAAGGCTCGATGAAAGGCGCGGAGTTCGGCAGCCCGGACGGGCTCTCCTTCGATCATCGCGGCGTGCTCTGGATCCAGACCGATGTCTCCTCCAGCACCATCAATAAAAAAGCCTATGAAGGGATGGGCAATAACCAGATGGTGGCAACCATTCCGGGGAGCAATGATTATCGCCGCTTCCTGACCGGGCCGCGCGGGTGTGAGATTACCGGTATCGCCTTTACGCCGGACAACCGCACGCTGTTTATCAATATCCAGCACCCCGGTGAAGGCGGTGATGACATCACCGATCCCAATAATCCGCACGCTATCTCCAACTGGCCGGATTTCAAAGCCGACGGCCGACCGCGCTCCTCCACGGTGGTGATCACCAAATCCGACGGTGGCATTATCGGCACCTGATACCGTTAAAGAAAAAGCCCGCATTGTGCGGGCTTTTTGCGTTTCTGAGCAGCGAAATCGCGGTTTACGCCGCGTTATTCGTTGCCCCACTCATTGAGGAAGTTGGCGATCTCATCAATGCGGCTCTCTTTGAGGCCGGCTTCGCGGGCCATCTCTTGCTGCGCCTCTTCGCTGATCTCTTCATTGTTGGACAAGCGGGTCAGCAGCAGCTGGAAGTAGTGCGCCACCGCGTCACGCTCGGACTCGCTCACCGGCGTCGCGGACTCCGTCGAATATTCATCGGCGATGTCATAAAACTTCAGCGGAATATCTTGGTTCATAAGGGATCCTTAAAAGCAGCAGATAACGTCAAACTTTAAGCAGTTTCACCGTCGCGTCGATATCGATCTCATCTTCCGTAAAGATAAGCGTTGAGCCCTGGAAGGTGGTGATCGCCAGCTTTTTCAGCGTGCGCATCTCCCCTGGCTTGATATCAGATTTTGGCCGGATGCTGCTCATCAGCACGCCGACCGAGAGCACCGGGCTCTCTTTATCGATACGGGTATCAGCAGGCACTTCTTCGTTGAAGACAACATAAGATTTGATCGAGGTGAGCTTCAGGCGCTCGCCAGCGATAAAAATATACTTGCTGTCCGGCACCACTTTTACCGCATAGGCCGAGAGGCCTTTATTGTTGGTGGTGGGTTCAAACGTCACCGCCGCATCTTTTTTAATCAGCTCTGGGTTGGCGACCTTGATCACATGGAAATAGCGGTTTTCACCGTTCTCATCTTTGATAAATCCAAAACCTTTCTCTTTAAACCAGGTTGTGATTTTTCCGTTCATCGCCTTACCGCCTGTTGACTCGTTGTTCTGTGCTATTTTTTCCGCGCGCAGTGTAAAGCACATTGCCCGCGCAGACCACGCTTTTGGCCCGATATTCTTCTGCGCGTATTACCACATCAGATCGTCAGGCACTTTGAAGTCGGCATAGGGATCGTCTTCATCCTGCGCTTCCTGGCTCAGTGCGCTGTTGAGCACAATGCTGTCGGCATCGCGCTGGGCGATTTTATCAGCCACGCTTGCGGGAATAATCGCGTACTCCGGCTCGCTGCGGTTTTCCGTCATCAGACGGGCAATCGCCAGACGGCCGCTAATCAGCTGCGCCTGCGTCACCTTATCGACGACGATTTTTTTGATCAGGTTGTTATCGGTGAAGTTGAAGTTGATATCACCTCTGTTGATGGTGATGCGGTTCATCTCAATCAACTGCTTCACCTGCGCTTTATACTCTTTGGCGAGCGTCGCCTGCTTCTGCTGCTCGTTAAGCTGCTTATCGCGCTCAAGCTGTGCCTTTTTGTTCTCTTCTACCGCTTCTCTCGCCTCACGCGCCTGCACGCGGGACTTCTTCGCCGTGCGCTGCACTTTGGCCATCTTTTTGCTGTTGACCAGCCCTGCCTGCAGGAGCTGCTCTTGTAAGGTAAGTTTTGCCATTTTCGCTTCTGAATCCGTTAACAAATTTCCCGGATTATAGCGGGAATTGTTAAGGATATACCAGGCGCAGGATCAGACCGCTTAACGCTGTCAGGTACGACATCTGTGTAAAAGGGTTTTCTCGCGCGGGCTGTCGCTGTAGTCTCAAGGGCGGCCTTAATTTTGCCGCATACGATGTGAGTAATCCTTTCCCTGGTTTTAATAATAAAAAATTGCAAGATGTAAGGAACAGACAGGACAGCTATGGACTCCACACTCATTCCCCCCCGACCCGATGAGCAGACCCCATCCTCCCACCGCGCACGCCGCGCTGCATGGGGCAGCTTTGCGGGCGCCGTGGTCGACTGGTTCGATTTTCTCCTCTATGGCATTACCGCCGCGCTGGTATTTAACAGCGAATTTTTCCCGCAGATCGACCCGGCAATGGGCACGCTTGCCGCTTTTGCTACCTTTGGCGTCGGCTTTCTGTTCCGCCCGCTCGGCGGCATTGTCTTTGGTCATTTCGGCGACCGCTTAGGACGTAAGCGGATGTTGATGATGACCGTCTGGATGATGGGCATCGCCACCGCCTGCATCGGTATTCTCCCCTCTTTCGCCACCATCGGCTGGTGGGCACCGGTGCTGCTGGTAACCCTGCGCGCCATTCAGGGCTTCGCCGTCGGCGGCGAATGGGGCGGCGCGGCGCTGCTGGCAGTTGAAAGCGCCCCCGCCGGTAAGAAAGCCTTCTACAGTAGCGGAATTCAGGTGGGCTATGGCGTCGGCCTTCTACTCTCCACCGGGCTGGTTTCGCTGATCAGCACGCTGACCACCGATGAGCAGTTCCTGAGCTGGGGCTGGCGTCTGCCGTTCCTGTTCAGCATTGTGCTGGTGCTTGGCGCGCTGTGGGTGCGCAACGGCATGGAAGAGTCGGTCGAGTTCGAACGCGCGCAGGCACAAAAGCCCGCCGAGGTAAAAGCCCGCCCGCCGGTGTTTGAAGCGCTGGTTCGCCATCCGGGCGCGTTTCTCAAGATTATCGCCCTGCGGCTGTGCGAACTGCTTACCATGTATATCGTCACCGCGTTTGCGCTTAACTACTCCACGCAAAACCTGGGCATGCCGCGCGAACTGTTCCTCAATATCGGGCTGCTGGTGGGCGGCGTCAGTTGCTTTACTATCCCGCTCTTCGCCTGGATGGCAGATCGTTTCGGGCGGCGGCGCATCTATATTACCGGTGCGCTGCTCGGTGCCATGAGCGCCTTCCCCTTCTTTATGGCGCTCGAAGCACGCTCCATTCTCGGCGTAGTTATCTTCTCCATTTTGCTGGCGAATATCGCCCACGATATGGTGGTCTGCGTCCAGCAGCCGATGTTTACCGAGATGTTTGGTGCAGGTTACCGCTACAGCGGCGCAGGCGTCGGGTATCAGGTTGCAAGCGTGGTCGGCGGTGGCTTTACGCCGTTTATTGCCGCCGCACTGTTAACCTTCTCCGGCGGTGAGTGGCACAGCGTGGCGATCTACCTGATGGCGGGTTGCTTGCTCTCAGCGGTGACAGCGATATTTATCAGGCCGCAGCCACACTAATCCGATAAAAAAGCCTGCGTCTGCGCAGGCTTTTTTTGGCGTTAAATCTGGTAATCAATCACCGCTTCATCCGGCTCCATCACCTGGCGTTTGATCTCATCCACCGACAACCCGGCATTACAGAGTTCAATAAAGCGCCAGACATAGTTGCGCTGCAACTGCCCGCGCTTTAACCCCAGCCAGACGGTATTGGCATCGAACAGGTGCCGGGTATCGAGGCGCACCAGTTTCCCCGCTTCATGCTCGCCGCTGGATTGCTCCGCCACCAGCCCGACGCCGAGACCCAGCTCGACATAGGTCATGATCACATCGGAGTCCTGCGCGCTCAGCACCACGTCGGGAATTAACCCTTTGCGGGCAAAAGCTTCATCAATACGCGAGCGCCCGGTGATGCCCTGACGATAAGTGATCAGCGGCCAGCGGCAGATCTCCTCCAGCGTCAGCGGCGAGGCCTGCGCCAGCGGATGATCCTGCGGCACCAGCAGGCTGTGATGCCAGCGGAACCACGGGAAAGCGACCAGCGCGCTGTCATTGCTTAAACGCTCGCTGGCGATACCAATATCTGCGCCGCCGTTATGCAGCAGGGTTTCAATCTCCTGCGGCGTCCCCTGGATAAGCTCAAGGCGAACCTCAGGAAAGAGCGCGCGGAAGGATTTGATCACCGACGGCAGGCTATAGCGCGCCTGCGTATGGGTGGTCGCGATGGTCAGAACGCCGGAGGTGTCATTAGTGAAGAGGTCAGCGAGCCTGCGGACGTTGCTCGCCTCGTTGAGAATACGCTCGGCAATCACCAGCAGCGCTTTGCCCGGCTCGGTCATGCCCAGCAATCGCTTACCGCGGCGAATGAAAATCTCAATCCCCAGCTCCTCTTCAAGCTCGCGGATATGTCGACTCACGCCGGACTGCGACGTATACAGCATGTTGGCGACTTCCGTCAGGTTGTAATCCCGCCGCGCCGCCTCACGGATAATTTTAAGTTGCTGGAAGTTCACCCTTCGCTCCTGGCCCATCAATCATGACGTTATTGTTAAAGTCTGCGGCCAGGCAGAACAAATAATAAAAACCAGCAACTTATACTTTTAAGGAATAAAGACTAGCTTGCCAGTTGCAGCTCGCGATTCTCCATCGTCGGGCGGCTGACCAGCGACAGCAGAATGTCTTTCACCGCCTGCGCCTGTGGCGACATGCCGCCGCGTGCCGAGACATTAAGCGACAACGGCAGGCTCATTGATGGCGTGGTGATGCGCGCCATCCAGCCGTTTGTGGCGCTACAGAGCGAGCGCGCGGCGGATTCCGGCAGCACCGTCACGCCCATTCCGCTGGCAATCGCCGCCGTCAGGGTGGCAATCGATTCAATCTCGCCGATGATTTTCGCAGTCAGGCGGCGCAGGGAGAAGGCTTCATCCACCCGTAAACGCACGGCGCTGTAGTCGCGCGGCAGGAAGAGATTGAGTTCGGCAACCGCTGCCAGATCGACGCTCTGCCCCGGGCAATCCCGCGTGCCGACGAGGTAGAGATCCTCTTTCAGCAGCGGCAGGCTATTAATTCCGGCCCCCGGTGCGCGCTCGTAGAGCACCGCCATATCGAGCTGGCCGTTCAACAATTTGTCGTTCAGCACCGTGCCGCTGTTTTCATGCAGGTAAACGGTCACTTCCGGCAACTCGGCGCGCACGGCTTGCAGCAGCGGCATAGTCACGGAAGATGCGGCAGTGCCGGGCGCAAGGCCAATCGATACCTGGCCGCGCAGCGTCTGGCCGACGTTATGCACCGCCAGCTGGGCCTGTTCACACTGGCGCAGAATGGTGCGCGCATGGGTATAGAGGATTTTGCCCGCTTCCGTCGGCGTAACCCCGCGTTTGGTGCGGATCAGCAACTGTTGATCCATCTCGCCTTCCAGCGTTGCGACCTGCTGGCTCAGCGCAGGCTGCGCAATATGTAACACTTCAGCGGCCTGCGTCAGGCTGCCAATATCGACGATTTTTACGAAGTACTTCAGGCGTCTTAAGTTCATTTTGCCTCCTGTAAGGATTACCCATGCCAACGCTAAGAGTGATGATGTTGGGAGAGTTGCAATATGCTTGCCACATTTCCTGGGATGAATAAAAGAAGGGTTAAGCGGCTGGATAATAAGCCTTTCTAATCGCTACGTGATAAATGCAGTATGAAACAGCGGTTTGCTTATGCCCCATAAGGGGTAATTTGCACCACTGCGGTGCAAAACGGCGTATAAAGCAGCACAAATGGGCGCGGGATGCGCAGATTGCCCAATTTGTCAGCAAACGGTCATCTCATTGCAATCCACCCTTTGACAAGCCCGATGGTCATCGATAATATGCGCCCCGTTCACACGATTCCTCTGTAGTTCAGTCGGTAGAACGGCGGACTGTTAATCCGTATGTCACTGGTTCGAGTCCAGTCAGAGGAGCCAGATTTAGAAAAGCCCGCTTTTAAGCGGGCTTTTTGCTTTTCTGCATCAGCCGCCTTGCTCCATCGACAGGTTCTGCCGGCTTCTGCTCCACGCCTTGTAGCGCGCCGGGGACATACCTGTCACCGCGCTGAACGCCCGTCTGAAAACCGTCTCATCCTGATATCCGCAGGCAAAGGCCACCTGGCTGACGCTATTGCCGGGCACCTCAAGCAGCGTAATCGCGTTCTCAATCCGCACACGGGTGATAAACGCTTTTGGACTCTCTTGTAATAGATCGCGCATTTTCCGGTGCAGCGTGCGCGGCGTCATATTGAGCGCGGCGGCAAGTTGCTCAACGGTGATGGCCGGGTTCTGGTAGCGCACCAGATGTTCCGCTTTGGTTAATAGCGGGTCGACGGAATTAAGAAAGCCTTTGGGCGCATAGAGCTGCTGGGAGAGCGGCTGGCTGTCGGCAACCGCCATATCCGCCATCAGGCGAGCGATCTCTTTTCCGGCGTGGTTAGCGACAATATGCAGCGTTAAATCCACCCACGACAGCGGCCCACCGGTGGTGATGACATTGCGATCCTCGGCCAGCGCTTTTCCCCACACCGGTTTTGCCCGCGGGTAGCGTTCGCGAAACGTATGAAACAGCCACCAGGTGGTGGTGCAGATCCTGTCCGTCAATAACCCCGCCTCGCCAAGCACAAAGCCGCCCGCACAGGCACCCGCCACCACGCTTCCCTTCGTATGGCAGCCTTTTACCCACTGCGCGGCTTGCGCAACCGCCTCTGCATCAATCGGGTGCTTATCCTCATTCAGCTTCATGCCGCTGGCGATAATCAGATCCGGGCGCTCGGCAAACCCACCGTCGCTCTCGATCAGCCGCCCCTGCGCATCGGGCACGGCTTTGCCTCCGGCCGTCACGATCTGCGTTTCAAAACGCGCCGTGGCGTGATGATTTTGCCCGATAACCTGGTTTGCCAGCCAGAACATATCCGTTAACCCCGCCAGCGCTGAGCGCATACTGCCGGGTAATGCCAGAAGCGCAACGCGCATACGTCACCTCATAACTCTGTCCGATTTTGCATTATAGATGTCAAATAAGACACTACTCGCCTGCCGCAGATTCTTTCACACTTCTCCCAACTTCTCCTCCACTGATTAAGGGCTGGCAATGTGGCGCAACTTCACGCTGTTAACCATGCGGGTTTTTACCCTGCTGCTGATGACCGTTTTTTCCTCCCAGGCAAAGGAACAGACCATGCCTGATATCGTTCTGGTACACGGCGCGTTTACGGATGGCTCCAGTTGGTCAGCGGTGATGGCGCGGCTGCAGGCGATGGGCTATCACGTGACGGCGGTGCAAAACCCCCTTACCTCGCTAAAGGATGATGTTAACGCCACGCGCGCAGTTGTTGCCCGCCAGCCGGGCGAGGTTTTGCTGGTCGGCCACTCGTGGGCGGGCGCGGTGATTAGCGAAGCGGGTAACGATCCGCGCGTCAAAGGGCTGGTCTATCTTTCGGCACTGGTGCCGGACAGCCACGAGTCTGTCGCCGACTTGCTGACGCGTTTACATGCGCCGATGACGGGCTTATCTGCCGACGAACAGGGGCTGATCTGGCTCGACGACCCGGCACTGTTTCATAAGGTGATGGCAAACGACCTCTCCCGCCAGCGGGCGCAGCTGCTTGCCGCCGCACAGCAGCCGATTGCCGCACGCGCTTTTACCGACACCCTCACCCATGCTGCCTGGCACGATAAACCGTCATGGTATCTGGTGACCGAAAATGACGCCGCCCTCAACCCAACCGTGCAGAACGCACTGGCAAAAGCGATCGGCGCGACGCGCGTTTCACTCTACTCCAGCCATCTGTCGATGATCTCCCATGCCGATCGCGTGGCTGAGTTTATCGATCGGGCTGCCCGCACTCTTCCCTGAACCAGAGGCTATTGGTATGAACATCCTGCATATTGATTCGAGCTTTAATCACGCACACTCCGTCTCGCGCCTGCTCTCCCGGGAGATTGTCGACCGGCTGATGCAAAGTGGGCGCTATGACGAGGTGGTTTATCGTGATGTTGTTGACGACGAGATAAGCCATCTGACCGCGCCCATCGCCGCTGGCTTCCGCCCGGTGGCAGAGAGCGATCTCGCGGCCGATGTCGCCGTTGAGCACCGTCTCTCCGAGGCGCTGGTCGCGGAGTTTCTGGCAAGCGATCTGATTGTTATCGGCGCGCCGATGTACAACTTCTCCATTCCGAGCCAGCTGAAAGCGTGGCTGGATCGCCTTGCCCAGCCGGGCAAAACCTTCAGTTATACCGCACAGGGCCCGGTCGGGCTTGCCGGTGATAAGGGGGTAATTATCGCCTCTTCGCGCGGCGGCTTTTACCACGATACCCCGCTGGAGGAGATGGATTTCCAGGAGCGCTACCTCAACGCCTTTTTTGGTTTCCTCGGCATCACCAACGTTGCGTTTGTGCGCGCGGAGGGGATCTCGAAAGGAGATGCAGTGAAAGAGCGTGAAATTCAGCGCGCCATCGCCTCAGTGGCCGATGTCATTAACCTGTAAGGAGCCGAAAATGTTATACGCAGTGACATTACGCTGGATAACCTCGCCTGAGCAGCTGGAGCCGTGGCGCGAGGGGCATAAAACATGGCTGGTGGAAGGGCTTCAGCAAGGCATTGTGATTGTCGCGGGTCCGCTCAGCGACCATTCCGGCGGCTTTATTCTTCTGCAAGCGCAAGATGAGAAGCAGATTGAGGCTTACCTCCAGCGCGATCCCTTTATTATCAACGCCCTCGTCTCGGTAGAGCGGGTCGCAGTTGAGCCGGGGCTGCGCTCAGTGGATTTTCCCGCGCAGTGGGCAGCCGCAGCGAAGGCGGTATAGCGGGCAGGCTTAGCATAAAGTTTTGCGTCATCTTGCCGATAACAGAGTGCGGCGTTTATTTCGCCGTGCTGAGCGATGTTGCTCGACAACAAAAGGATGATCGACATGGATCCAATTCAGATCGCATCATTAGCCAGCAGCCTTGATTCTTATCAGCTCGATAACCAGGTGAACACCCTGGTGCTGAAAAAGGCGCTGGATTCGCAACAAGCTATTGCAACGGATCTGATCAAACAGATCCCGCAGTTGCCTTCTAATCCGGCTATCGGTCGTACCATTAATACGACTGCCTGACGGAGTTGCCCGCCTTGTGCGGGCATTTTTCTCTCCCCTTCTCCCTTGCCTCTTCTCCCCGTCCGGCGTAGCCTTAGGCTGATTAAAACCAATCGGTCTAAATTATGGATGGCGATAATACATTGACGCAAAAGCCGCGTCGTGGCCGCCCGCCGCAAAAGGCTCGCGACTTTACCGACACTCGTCAGGCGCTGATCCGCTCGGGTCTGGAGGTGCTGACAGAAACCGGCTATCTCGCTGCCGGGATCGAGGCGGTGATCAAAAATATCGCCGTACCTAAGGGATCGTTTTACCACTGCTTTAAGAGCAAAGAGGCGTTCGGTATGGCGGTGCTTGAGGCCTACGGTGCCTTCTTCGCCCATAAACTCGACACTTTTCTGCTCGATACATCACTTCCCCCTTTACAGCGGCTGGATGCCTTTGTCCATCACGCTGGTGAAGGGATGGCGAAGTATGATTTCCGCCGCGGATGCCTGGTCGGCAACCTGTTGCAGGAGACGCCGCTGTTACCCGATGCCTTTCCGGAGCAGCTAAAAACCATTCTGCACGACTGGGAGTGCCGCGTGGCGGCATGCCTGCACGAAGCGCAAGCCTGCGGCGAACTGCCGCAACAGGCGTCGCCCGGGGCGCTGGCCAGCCTCTTCTGGTCCGGCTGGGAGGGCGCGGTGATGCGCGCCAAACTCTTTCGCAGCGCAGAGCCGCTCGACCACTTCTGGGCCTACTTCCGCCAACATATTCAAATAACACCTGCAGAGCCGGCATTACGCCGAAATCCACCCCTCATGACGAGGAAAACGCAGTTATGAAAGCATTAGTTCTGGAACAACATGAGAAACAGACCCTCGCCGCGGTGCAAGAGATCGCCCTGGCGGATCTTGCCGAGGGCGAGGTAAAAGTCGATATCGACTGGTCCTGCCTCAACTACAAAGATGCGCTGGCGATCACTGGCAAAGGCAAAATCGTGCGTCAGTTCCCGATGGTGCCGGGCATCGATTTCGCCGGTCGCGTCAGTGAAAGCCGCGATGCGCGCTACACGCCAGGCCAGGCGGTGCTTCTCACCGGCTGGGGCGTGGGGGAAAACCACTGGGGCGGCCTGGCAACCCAGGCCTGCGTGAAGGGCGACTGGCTGGTCCCACTGCCGCAGAGCCTGAGCGCGCGCAATGCGATGATCATCGGCACCGCCGGTTTTACCGCCATGCTCTGCGTTAACGCCCTACAAGAGGCGGGCGTGAAACCGCAGGATGGGACGGTGCTGGTTACCGGTGCCAGCGGTGGCGTCGGCAGCACGGCGGTTGTCCTGCTGAAAGCGCTCGGTTACAGCGTGGCGGCGGTGACGGGTCGCGAATCGACCCACGCGTTTTTGCGCCAGCTTGGCGCGGATCAAATCCTGCCAAGAAGTGAGTTTGACGAGACGCGCCCGCTGGAGAAGCAGCTCTGGGCAGGCGCGGTCGATACGGTTGGCAGCAAGGTGCTGGCAAAAGTGCTGGCGCAGACCAACTATGGCGGCTGCGTGGCGGCCTGCGGTCTGGCGGGCGGTTTCGATCTGCCGACCAGCGTGATGCCGTTTATTCTGCGCAATGTGCGTCTGCAAGGGGTTGACTCGGTGATGGTGCCTGCTGAAAAGCGCAGCGCCGTCTGGGAGAAGCTGGCGAGCACGCTGCCGGAGAGCTATTACCAGCAGGCGGCGACCGAGATCGCGCTCGAACAGGTCCCTGCCACTGCCGCAGAATTCCTCAACAACAATATTCATGGCCGTACGCTGGTCAACATCCACGCGTAACCCGCTTCCGGCGTGCGCTGGCGCGCCGGATCTTTTCTCCCCCCGTTTCTTCCGAATCACTGGCCGGCAACTTTCGTTTCACAAAGTCGTGACATATTATCGGTAGAGCCGTAACGCAGATAAGGAGATAAAAATGACCAACGAGGGTGCAAATCTGACCCCGGAACAGGCGCTGGATCAACTGGAAGCGCTGTATGACCGCTCCGTCAATGCCCTTCGCGAGGCGATTGGTGTCTATATTGAGAAAGGTGAGCTTCCGGACGTTGAAGCGCGTGAAAAAGGGCTGTTCGTCTACCCGCAGTTATCAGTGAGCTGGAACGGCAGTGCCAGCAAACCGTCGAAAACCCGCGCCTATGCGCGCTTTACCCACGCGGGCCGCTACTCTACCACCGTTACCAGGCCGTCGCTGTTTCGCGCCTATCTTATCGAGCAACTGACACTGCTGTGCCAGGATTACGGCGCGCAGATCGAGGTTGGCCTCTCGGCCCACGAGATCCCTTATCCTTATGTGATAGACGGTTCAGAGCTGACGCTGGATCGCTCAATGAGCGCTGGCCTGACACGCTTTTTCCCGACCACTGAACTGGCGCAGATTGGCGATGAGACGGCAGATGGCCTGTTCCATCCGACCGAGCTCTACCCGCTGTCGCACTTCGACGCCCGCCGCGTCGACTTCTCGCTGGCGCGCCTGCGCCACTACACCGGTACGCAGGTCGAGCACTTCCAGCCATTTGTGCTGTTTACCAACTACACCCGCTATGTGGATGAGTTTGTGCGCTGGGGTTGTAGCCAGATCCTCGATCCCGATAGCCCCTATATCGCCCTCTCCTGCGCGGGCGGACACTGGATCACCGCCGACACCGAAGCGCCGGAACAGGCAATCTCCGATCTGGCGTGGAAGAAGCATCAAATGCCCGCCTGGCACTTAGTCACGGCGGACGGTCAGGGTATTACGCTTATCAATATTGGCGTTGGCCCGTCGAATGCGAAAACCATCTGCGATCACCTGGCGGTGTTGCGCCCGGATGTCTGGCTGATGATTGGTCACTGCGGCGGCCTGCGCGAGAGCCAGCAGATTGGCGATTATGTGCTGGCCCACGCCTACCTGCGTGATGATCATGTTCTTGATGCGGTTCTGCCACCGGATATTCCGATCCCGAGCATCGCTGAAGTGCAGCGCGCGCTGTATGACGCCACCAAAGAGGTGAGCGAGATGCCCGGCGAAGAGGTAAAACAGCGCCTGCGCACCGGCACGGTGGTTACCACCGACGATCGCAACTGGGAGCTGCGCTACTCAGCTTCGGCGCTGCGCTTTAACCTGAGCCGCGCGGTAGCGATTGATATGGAGAGCGCCACCATCGCCGCGCAGGGTTACCGCTTCCGTGTACCTTACGGTACGCTGCTCTGCGTCTCGGACAAGCCGCTGCACGGCGAGATCAAGCTACCCGGCCAGGCGAACCGCTTCTACGAAGGGGCGATTTCCGAACACCTGCAAATCGGTATTCGCGCCATCGACCTGCTGCGCGCCGAAGGCGATCGTCTCCATTCGCGTAAGCTGCGTACCTTTAACGAACCCCCTTTCCGATAAGCCTGCCTCTCTCACCGCCAGTTTCGGCTGGCGGTGAAGAGCTATGCCCCATCAGAGAGGAGTAAATAATCAGGCAACTGATAACGTTTGATAGTTATCTTCCCACCAATACATAAAGCTTTTATTTAAGCGGATAAATATGGCAACGATAGGATTCTGTTTGATCATTTTCTTTTTGATATTTTCTGTCGTGATCATCTTTATTGGTGTACGTAATTCAGTGGTCAGCGGGCGCGAGGAAGAAATGATAAAAAATAGAGGTAAAGAGACCACCGCGCTGATCACACATACCGAGCAGAATAAAAACCAGAGTATTGAGGGGGTGTTGCATCTCAACCTCATGCTTGAATTTAGTACTGATAATCAAGTGAGAGTCACACAGCGCGAGGTTTTTGTTCGTATGCTCCATCTTGATGAGTTCAGGGCAGGAAAGAGTGTGACGATATGCTATTTAGCAGAAGATCCGACGAAACTTGTCGTGCTGGGTAATTGCATAAACTGAGGTAACGAAATCAATGGCTATGCAGCATTTTTTCGCCAGCCTGAAGCCTGTTGAGTGGATGAGCATCCTGGTGAGCATTTCCGTCACACTACTCTTTTGCTGGTGGATCTGTTTTGGTTTTAAAGGCAGGTCGACCAGCATTCTCGCTGGGATTATCTACCTTACACGTCACCGTTGGTCCGGCAAACTTCACTCTACGCAGATTGTGTCCTGGGAAGAGACCAATACATTTTATGAAAATGCCCGTTTCGTCGATCTCTTTTTTTATCTTGATTCGTCACCCAATCGTTATTGCGCCAAGGCTCTGGTCTCCCCGCTCCAGCTACATATTTTGCGGCATGGGTTACCGATCGTGGTTAAAAAGGGCAAATGGAAACTCATTGCCGTAATGCACATCGGTGAACATGAGAATGCTGGTTAGCATTGGGTAAGTAAACAACCTAAAAGGAATAGCGGTGTTTAAAAACTGGATTACAAATATGTCAGCGTTTGAGATGACCTTTCTTATGATTGGCATCGCTACGCCTGTCGTCTTTATCATCGCTATTTTTTATACCTTCCGGGGAAGCGCTACCGCAATGAAAACGGCAAAAGTGTTTCTTACGCGCGAGAAGTGGCCGGGAAAACTGCACAACACACGCATTGTTTCCTGGCAGCAAACGAATATGTTCCATGGCGACAACCTCTTTATCGACATCTTTTTTCATCTCGATAATCCTCCGCAATTACATTCTGCAAAAGCTCTCATTACACCCGCGCAGCTGCACCTACTCAGAAACCACTGCATGCTTTCAACGGAGCAAAGTCCTTTTCCTTATTTATCTAAAAAAGATCCTGATGTATCCAAGATACATCGTTCAACTTTGAATTTGAAACCATTAGAACTATTAAAGTCTACCGATTCATTTTTAAAAAAATCCTCAAGGTTATTAACTTGAATTTCATTCTCATCAATCAGAATTTTGTCTTGTGATGAGCCAATAAAAACAACGCCAACTTTTTTATTTTTAAGATTTAGGCAGTGATTTTCTTCATTGAAATCTAACGATCGGGCAAGAACATAAGTTTTCGCAAGAAGTTTTTCCTCACTAAAATATTTATAAAGACATAAGGATAAAAAACCGGCGACGATTGCTGAAAAGACTATAAAACAAAATGATGATGCAGGGAAAGCTTCATAATTATCATTATTTTTGAAATAACCTATTATATTAAAAACATGAAATACAGAAATGATAATGAATAAAAAAAGAAAAGGATATAAGTATTTCAAAAACAAGAAGAAACTTAAAAAAGATCTGGTAAAAGGAAATGCAGAGGAATCGATACCGAAAACACTATTTATAAGAGATGATGATTTTGCTGTGCAGAAGAGTAATAACGCAGAAATGGACAAAGAAATCACCAACTTTACAACCCCAAAGCTCCACAACGTTTTAAAAAATGATAACCTCTCTATTGAAATACCTAACCATAACATCGAAAAAATTATTGTAAATATAAACAATGTAAATTTCCATTTCGTTAACCAATCATCGGGATCAGTGTTAGATATACTTAAGATGAAACAAATTCCAGATAAAACAACCAATATAATTAATGTATTTGGAACGTCGTACTCTTTCCTGATTTTTTCACGTTCATCTTTGTTTAATCTTTTTAAAATAGCATCTGCCAGAGCGTTTAATTTATTTCTGTTACTATTCATATTAATATAATCCTTTTTGTTGATTTACTTGGATACTATTATCACGATAGAAATGAGTTCCTATTTTAGGGCAAATTAATTTTTTTACTATTTTTGGGAAATACTAATAATAAATAATAGATTAAATATCACAATAATTCAATTAAATATAAGCCATCCTTAGCATTCGTTCAATTTATCTATTATGCGCAAACTCAAACGGCCTGACCATATCTTCACTTACGGTTGGCATCCAGAAAAGTAGCCCACCATTGCAGCATTAAGCAACGTTGTTCAAGATGCCCGACCTTATGGGTATAGGCAGCGCAGACATTGTTCTTTTCCATATGGCTCCTTTGAAATTCAAGCACATCTTCTGACAAGATACCTGCTTCCATTAACTCGCTAAATGCCAGAGCACGAAAAGCATGACTATAGAGGTCGCTTTTGGTGTCACAATCATTTTACGTAGTGCTTTTTTGATGGTGTTTTCACTCATCGACTTCATCGCCTAATAGCATCCCGTAAAGATAAAAGTATATTTACCACTCACGTCGTAGGTAAGTGTCTTTATCTCTTCTAGAATAGTCAGTGCCTGCTTGCATAATGGGACCTAAATTTTCCTGCGCATTTTTGCACCACGACCTGAATGTTTTATCATTTCTATAACTTCACGTTGTTCCGCGATAACCCACAAGGCGCTTTTAAAATTGATTGCTAACCAACGAGCAAAGCGGAGTTCACTGGCACGGACAAACTTCAAAAGGTTGAGCGTTATAGTCAGTACTGTGAGCCTACTCCGTCCCTGATAACCATCAATACGTTTTAGTAAGGCTGGTATATCTTCCAGTTCAATAGCAGGACGATGCTCAATCTGAGGTTTCTTAACGGCACTTTCCAGATTGTAAGCAGGGTTAAAGCAGATGATCTTTTGCTGAATAGAATATCGCAGGATTGCGGTAACGTACTGGTTTACCCGTGTAGCTATTTCGAGGTAATAGAGTATCTCAATCTTCTTGATTGGAACTAACAGATCACATTTGCCTGACTCACCGATATCTTTGTTGTCGATATCAGGAAACAGGCATGTTTCAAGACAAGTGCAGACCGGGCGCAAATAGTCCCCTGACAAGTTTGTTTTGGTTGCAAACCAGCTTTTGGCAACAATTTTGAAAGCCCGTATATTGTTACGCTTTTCCAGTGTGGTTTTGTTGCCAGACTGTTTTTTAGCGCTGGGATCAATTCTGGGCGCTAATAGCTTTTTGGCTTCGTCGCGGCGCTGTCTGGCGTCAGCAAGAGTAACTGAGGGGTAGACACTAATGGAAAACATTTGCTGTTTGTCCTCGAAGCGCTAACCCAGTTGTCAGTATTTTGAGCCATTAGGATGTACTAGCAGGTAAAGGCCGAAGCCGCCAGTGAGCTAATCGACTTTTCGGAAGGCTTTGCATTTTTTACTTTGGTATCAGTAAGTGGGATGACGGTTTCCTCTGATTGCTGGTAAAGAGAAAATCGAACCAGCTTTACCAGCAAATGAAGATGTAGCTTCGAGTGTTTTTTAGTGGACTAAGTGTAGACATAGGAAAAGGAATAACCAATTGACAGAAAGCAAAAAGCCAGACGTCAGTAGACATCTGGCTTCTTAAATTTGGCTCCTCTGACTGGACTCGAACCAGTGACATACGGATTAACAGTCCGCCGTTCTACCGACTGAACTACAGAGGAATCGTGTGAACGGGGCGAATATTAGCGGTGCCCCTGCGCTATGTCAAAGCCTGATTTCACATTTTGGCGCGTTTGCCGAATTATTCTCCATTCTGTGCGGAAATGACCCGTTCCGTCGGCGTTTTCTGTGGCTTCGGATACTTCCACAGCCAGCGGCCGCTGACCATTCGCCAGTAGAAGAGCGCGCCGCGCACCGCCCAGTCAAGGAACATCCCCAGCCAGACGCCGACCACGCCCATGCCTAATACGATACCAAGCGTATAACCTGCCACGACGCGACAGCCCCACATGCCGAGCATTGACACCCACATCGCGAAACGCGCATCGCGTGCGCCTTTCAGCCCGGCAGGCAGCACCCATGACGCAGCCCAGATTGGCATAAATGCGGCGTTAAGCCATAAAAGCACCTTAACGACCTCTTTTACATCCTCTTCGTGGGTATAAAACGCGGCGAACCAGCCGGCAAACGGCGCGGTTCCCCAGGCAATCGCTGTCAATAACAGCGTTGAGAGCCAGAACACATGGCGCAGCTGCCGTTCAGCCTGGGCAATCTGCCCTTTACCGAGGCGTTTACCGGTAATAATCGTCGAGGCTGAGCCCAGCGCGTTACCAGGCAGGTTAATTAGTGCCGCTACCGAGAAGGCGATAAAGTTCCCGGCAATCACGTTGGTGCCCATTCCTGCGACGAACATCTGCGTCAACAGCTTACCGCCGTTAAACAGTACTGATTCGATACTGGCCGGAATGCCGATACCCATCACTTCCCAGATAATGTTGAAGTTCAGCTTCTCAACATAACTTTTGAGCGGGATGCGCAGCGACGGGTTAAAGCCAATCATCAGCACCCAGATAATCGCCACCGCGCCAATATAGCGCGAAATGGTCAATCCAAGACCGGCACCGGCGAAGCCCATTCCCGGCCAGCCAAAAGCACCGTAGATCAGCGCGCTACTGATGATGATATTAAGAATGTTCATGCCGCCATTAATCAGCAGCGGGATTTTCGTGTTCCCTGCGCCGCGCAGCGCGCCGCTGCCAATCAGCGCAATCGCCGCCGCCGGGTAGCTCAACACCGTTAACTCAAGGTAGGTAAGCGCCAGATCTTTCACCGGCTGGGTTGCCGCCCCGGCAATAACATCGATAATTTCACGGCCGAAGTAGTGGATCACCGCCGCCAGCACGATGGCGAACAGTGTCATAATCATCAGCGATTGCCGCGTTGCCGACCTCGCCCGCTCGGCGTCGAGTTTACCGAGGCTGAAGGCCACCACCACGGTGGTGCCGAGATCGATAGCGGCAAAAAAGGCCATTACCACCATGTTAAAGCTGTCGGCAAGGCCCACGCCCGCCATCGCCTCTTTGCCCAGCCAGCTCACGAGGAATGTGCTGAGCACGCCCATCATCAGCACACAGGTGTTTTCGAGGAAGATCGGCACCGCAAGCGGGGTGATTTCCCGCCAGAAAAGTACACGGTAGCTTTTACGCTTTCTATACCAGGGGGTACGCATGACGGCCTGGCGAAGGGGGGTGACGACGTTCAAAATAGTCCTTGCCGTAAAAGATGAAATTACATTTCAAATGATGGGGGAGAAATGGTGATCCTGCAAAGCAATTCAGCATAAATTGGTGTCAATACATGCAAATCGCTGATGGAATCAGCAGTTGACTCCCCTCCCCTGAAATGGGGTTTGACAAAAGATTTTTCGCCGCTAAGATAAGCCTCCACACGATTCCTCTGTAGTTCAGTCGGTAGAACGGCGGACTGTTAATCCGTATGTCACTGGTTCGAGTCCAGTCAGAGGAGCCACATTTAAGAAGCCCGCTCAGGGAAACCCGAGCGGGCTTTTTGCATTCTGCCTGACTTAGTTAACGCAGTTGCCCATCTATATCGCCCAGCGCCGCAATCTGATCTTCACGGTAGCCCGCTGCGCGCAGCGGTTGCAGCACATCAACCATCAGATCCGGCACGTAGCCGATCAGCACCTCACCCGCATCACGCAGAGTGACCTCATCCAGCGCAGCGGGCAGCAGCAGCGATGCAGCCCTGCCAACCGGGACACTCACGCCGTTTGCCTCCACGGTTAATGGCGCACCGAGGTTAGTGAGAATACGCGCGCTGTTGAAATGAAAACGTTGCGGCTGGCTGAACGACCAGCGCTCCAGCGCAAAGTAGGGCCCGGCGCAGCAGAAGAGCCGCTTCAGGTCTGGCGCTTCAAGCATAAGGCCTGGCTGCGGCTCACAGCGCAGTTCCGGGCGCAGCTCCTGTAACAGCGCATCAATATTACGCTCCCACTCCTGCTGGCTCAGGCGCGAGCCATCCTCCATGCGCCACGGCATGGCGTGCTGCTGGATATCCGAGGTCTGCTCGATTTCATAAATCAGCGTATCGGGGCCGAAACTGTGCAGCATGCCGCCAGGTACGTAAAAAGTATCCCCCGCTTTGACAGGCACCCGGTGCATCACCGCATCGTAATCCTCGGCCAGCAGCGCCGCCTTCAGCCGCGCATTATCAACGCCCTCGCGCACGCCGAGCAGACAGGTCGCGTTTTCCGCCGCCCACAAAATGTACCAGGCTTCGGTTTTACCGTTCGGCTGCTGCTCAAGGGCCTGCGCGACTTTATCATTGGCATGCAGATGCACCGGCAGCATTCCGCTGCCGTCGATGAACTTGCTCAGCAGCGGAAAGTACGGGCCACGCCAGCCGGGTGCCACCATCTCATCGGGATAGCGCTCCACCAGCTCACGCAGGCTGCAACCTGCATATTCACCGTTGACTACCGAGGCGATCATGCCGTCAACGTCGCTGATCTCCCAGGTCTCCGCGATGCGTGAATCGGGCAGATCCGCTTTGCCCAACTGCTGCTTAATGCGTTGCCCGCCGAAGATATGCGTGGCAACTGGCACACTGAGTGCCAGAGGATAAGCCTTCATCACGCCTCCTTGAGTGTCAGATAACCGCGACGCCACCAGTGACGGCAATGGTCGCACCAGAGATATAGCTCGCTTCATCGCTGGCTAACATCACATAGGACGAGGCGAGTTCTGCGGGTTGACCCATGCGCGCAAGCGGGACTTCACTGCCGAAGCTCTCAACTTGTTCAGGCGGCATGGTCGCCGGGATAAGCGGCGTCCAGATGGGGCCAGGCGCAACGGCGTTTGAACGAATGCCTTTTTCAGCCAGCAGCGCAGCGAGGCTACCAGAGAAGTTGATAATCGCCGCTTTGGTTGCGGAGTAAGCAATCAGTTTCGGCTTCGGCTGATCGGCATTTACCGAGGCCGTGTTGATGATCGACCCGCCCGCTGGCATATGCGGCACCGCCGCCTTGCAGATATAGAACATGGCGTAGAGATTGGTTTTCATGGTGCGGTCGAATTCGTCATCGCTGATCTCATCAAGCGACTCGCGCGTCATCTGGTAGGCAGCGTTATTTACCACGATGTCGATCTTGCCGAAACGCTCCACCGTCTGCGCCACAATATTGCGGCAATGTTCCGCATTCGTGATGTCGCCCGCAATCAAGACGGCTTTCTGCCCTGCCTTTTCAACCCATTGTGCGGTGTCTTTCGCATCATCATGCTCATCGAGATAGGAGATCACCACGTCTGCGCCTTCGCGGGCATAGGCGATGGCAACAGCCCGGCCGATGCCGGAGTCGCCGCCGGTAATAATGGCGGTTTTGCCTTTAAGGCGACCCGAACCCTGATAATCCGCTTCACCGTGATCGGGTTTCGGTTCCATCTGTAAAAAACTGCCGGGCCACTGTTGTTGTTGCGCGTGCTGAGGATTTTGTGGACGGTCTGTCATACCTTATCTCCTTGTGTGGGGGCGAAACCGCCTGCAAAAACGAAGCGTTTCACCGCGCGGAAATGACGTTATGTCGTTACCGATAACGCCAATAAGTGTAGCAGTCGTCACAAAATCGCAAGGGAGATAACCCTGAGTAACAGTTTGAGTGGAAAGCATTTCAAGCGAAGCGGGGAGGAATATGGCGTCTTATACGAGACAAAACGCGTAATACGCTGCTTTTTAACTGGCTGAAAAAGCGAAGAGCGAGAAAGAGGTATATTTATATTTAAATCAATAATATGGAAAAGCGTTTACCGCTATTTCATCTTTCTGTAATGCGGTAAAATAACGCCCTGCCGGCACGCGTGCGGCAAGGCGCGTTTACTTAGCTGCGCCAGCCCATCGCAGGCGCAACATGTTTCAAAATTGATTCAATAACGTGGGCGTTATAGTCAACGCCAAGCTGGTTCGGCACCGTCAGTAACAGGGTGTCCGCCTCGGCGATCGCTTCGTCTCGCTTAAGTTGTTCAACCAATTTGTCCGGCTCTGCGGCATAGCTACGACCGAAAATCGCCCGTGTCTTCTCATCAAGAAAACCGATTTTGTCATCATCGTCGCGGCTACCGCCAAAGTAGGCGCGGTCGCGGTCGTTCATCAGGGCAAAGATGCTGCGGCTAACGGAGACGCGCGGTGTCCGCGTATGACCGGCGGCTTTCCACGCCTCCCGGTAGGCGCGGATCTGCTGCGCCTGCTGAATGTGGAACGGCTCGCCCGTTTCGTCATCTTTCAGCGTCGAACTTTGCAGATTCATCCCCAGTTTCGCCGCCCACACCGCGGTGGCATTGGAGCCTGCGCCCCACCAGATGCGCTCGCGCAAACCTTCTGCGTAAGGCTCCAGGCGCAGCAAACCCGGCGGATTGGGGAACATCGGTTGCGGGTTGGGTTTAGCAAACCCTTCGCCGCGCAGCGCATCAAGCAGCACTTCGGTGTGACGTCGCGCCATATCGGACTCATTTTCGCCCTCGGCGGGCTGGTAGCCGAAATAGCGCCAGCCATCAATCACCTGCTCCGGCGAGCCGCGGCTGATGCCAAGCTGCAAACGACCACCGGCAATCAAATCCGCCGCGCTGGCGCTCTCCGCCATATAGAGCGGGTTTTCATAACGCATATCGATCACGCCGGTACCAATTTCAATGCGGCTGGTTTTCGCGCCAACGGCGGCGAGCAGCGGAAACGGCGAGGCGAGCTGGCGGGCGAAATGGTGCACCCGGAAGTAAGCGCCGTCTGCGCCCAGCTCTTCTGCGGCGACCGCCAGATCGATTGATTGCAGCAGCGCGTCAGCCGCGGAGCGGGTGCCGGACTGCGGCGAGGGGGTCCAGTGACCAAATGATAAAAAACCGATCTTTTTCATGGCGTCGTCGTCCTTCGTTCAGGAAATCGTAAGTGCCCCTACTCTACGCTTTACGCCATAAGAAGAAATAACATTGATTTAACAATAACATTCAAATTAATTGAGCAAGTGCCTGCCCGCTTTTACATCCGCTCATTGCCTCGCATTTCGCTATTGTTGACAGCTGGCGCGCCGATTTTTACCGGCATACCTGAACGTCTCTCCAGCGCCATCGTTACCTGGCTTGCATCCGCGCCCGCCTCTTTGACGATTCTGCTGAGTACTGGCGTAGCGGGCAGCGGCACTTTTGCCGTCGATTCAAACTCTGCGCGGTTGCGCGACAGCGGCTCGTGCACTTCGACCCAGTTGCTGCCGTCCGGCTCGCGGCTCACTTTCACCGGCTCATCGATAATCTGCACACGGGTGCCGACCGGCACGTTATCAAACAGATATTTAATGTCCTGATTGCGCAGGCGGATACAGCCCTGGCTGACGCGCAGGCCGATGCCGAAATCTGCATTGGTACCATGAATGGCATACAGCTTACCGATATAGATGGCGTATAGCCCCATCGGGTTATCTGGCCCGGCTGGCACAAAGGCCGGCAGGGTTTTGCCCTCATCGGCGTACGCTTTGCGGGTGTTGGCCGTCGGTGTCCAGGTAGGACCCGCCTGTTTACGCTCAACGGCAGTCACCCAGTTACGCGGCGTTTCGCGTCCGGCCTGGCCGATACCAATCGGCAGGATCACAACGGTACTGCTCTCTTTTGGATAGTAATAGAGCCGCATTTCCGCGACGTTAACGACAATGCCTTCCCGCACGGTGGCTGGCAGGATGATCTGCTGCGGGATCACCAGCTGTGAACCGGCTTTTGGCAGATAGGGGTCAGCGTCGGGGTTGGCTTCCAGCATATTGCTTAGCCCCTGGCTATATTTCGCAGCAAAGGCTTCCAGCGGAAAGGTGTTGCCCTGCGGCACGGTGATGGTTTGCGGGCTACCCACCAGCTGGCTACCTTCCGGCGGCAACGGATAAGTGACCGCCAGCGCAGGCCGGGCTGACAATAACAGCAGAGAAGCGCAAAGCAGTGTGACAGGACGCAACATAACCTTTCCTCAGGCGCAGCGGATGTCTGCTAATGATAGTCGGCTTCCTGGGATCTGCTGTCAGAGCGCGAAACCATAATGGGAGCCGTCGGGCAACTCGATATCGATGCGCAGCTTGCTCCCCGTCGCCTCGACGTAGCGTTTCAGCGTCGATAACTTAATATCTCTCCCCTGCTTCTCCATCACAGCCACGGTGGGCTGCTTAAGCCCCAGCTCCTGCGCCATTTCGTTCTGCGTTTTTTGCACGCGCTCGCGCAGCTCAGCAAGGTGAATATTAAGCAGCATCTCCTGCGCCAGGGTTTGCGCCTTCGCGACAACCTCAGGTGTCTGTTCGGCAATTAATTGCTCGAGTGTTTTACTCATTGCATTCACTCCTTTTGTCGTTCTTCTGCAGATGCAGCGTAAACTCACGATCAGCGACAGGGATCATCACCTCGTAAAAACGCTTGTCATAACCCGCCTTGTTTCCTGCACAGAGCAGAATCCCTTTGCGGGAGGGATCGAAGGCGAAAAATATGCGTAACGGCTGGCCATTGCTCTGCACACGCAGCTCTTTCATATTGGGATAGCGAGAACCTTTTACCGTATCGGCGTAGGGCCTCGGCAACAGCGGGCCTTTTACCTTGAGCACCATCAGGCCCGCCAGCACGCTGGCGCGTTCGCGCTCACCCAGTGTAAAAAACCACTCATCAAACGTTTCTGTCATTTCAACCTGCCACACACTTCACCCCGCCAATATAGATCAGTTGCTATATAGATTCAAAACTATATCGACATCTTGCCTTGATGAAATTGCTTTCTCCTGCCCAAAAAAGCAGTCTGGAAGCGCGCTTCCAGACTTTCGGTGAAAAACAGCAGCGGGAAAAAAAGGTTGCGAAGCCGCGCAAAGAACAACTCCACTGCACAACAATTGAGCATAAAAAAACCCCGCCGAAGCGGGGTTTGAAGTGACGAGTTAAAACTTATCCTTTACTGCGGCTGGCGATAATCTCCTCTGCCACATTGCGCGGCGCTTCCGCGTAGTGATGGAACTCCATGCTGTAGGTTGCACGCCCCTGCGACATCGATCGCAGCGTAGTGGCATAGCCAAACATCTCCGCTAGCGGTACGTCGGCGCGGATGATCTGGCTACCAAAACGCTCCTCCATACCCTGCACCATGCCGCGCCGCGAGGAGAGATCGCCCATAATATTCCCGGCGTACTCCTCCGGCGTCTCCACTTCAACGTGCATCACCGGTTCAAGGATCGCCGGATCTGCGCGGCGCGCGCCCTCTTTAAAGCCAAAGATCGCCGCCATGCGGAAGGCCATCTCCGAAGAGTCGACATCGTGATAGGAGCCGAAAGTCAGCGTCGCTTTCACATCCACCACCGGGTAGCCCGCCAGCACGCCGCTGTTCATTGCTTCGCGCACCCCTTTTTCAACGGAGGGGATATACTCGCGCGGCACCACACCGCCTTTGGTCGCATCCTCAAACACAAAGCCGCTTCCCGCCGCCAGCGGCTCCAGCGTCAGCACCACATGGCCATACTGCCCTTTACCGCCGGACTGGCGCACAAACTTGCCTTCAATCTCTTTAACAGTTTTGCGCAGCGTTTCGCGATAAGTTACCTGCGGGCGACCGATATTCGCTTCCACGCCGAATTCGCGTTTCATGCGGTCAACAATGATCTCCAGATGCAGCTCCCCCATCCCGGAGATGATGGTTTGCCCGGACTCTTCATCCGTATGCAGGCGGAATGACGGATCTTCCGCCGCCAGCCGCTGCAGCGCGATGCCCATTTTCTCCTGATCCGCTTTGGTCTTCGGCTCAATGGCGAGCGAGATCACCGGCTCCGGGAACTCCATGCGCTCAAGCGTAATCACCTTGTCCGGATCGCTGAGCGTGTCACCGGTGGTGACATCTTTTAACCCGACACAGGCGGCGATATCCCCCGCGCGCAGCTCATCCACTTCATGCCGGTCATTGGCATGCATCTGCACAATACGCCCGATGCGCTCTTTTTTGCCTTTCACCGGGTTATAGACCGCATCGCCTTTTTTCAGCACGCCCGAGTAGACGCGAATAAAGGTCAGCTGACCAACGTAGGGGTCGGTCATCAGTTTGAAGGCGAGCGCCGAGAAGGGCTCGTCATCATTCGCATGACGTTCCGCCGGCTGGCCTTTTTCATCCACGCCCTGAATCGCCGGAATATCGAGCGGCGAGGGCATCAGCTCAACCACCGCGTCGAGCATGCGCTGCACACCTTTGTTTTTGAATGCACTACCGCACAGCATCGGCTGGATTTCACCGGCGATGGTGCGCTGACGCAGACCGGCAATGATTTCAGCTTCATCCAGCTCACCGGTTTCGAGGTATTTATCCATCAACGCCTCATTCGCTTCCGCTGCCGCAGAGACCATTTTTTCGCGCCACTCTTGCGCGGTTGCCAGCAACGCCTCCGGCACCGGGGCATAGCTAAAGGACATGCCCTGCGTGGCATCATCCCAGATGATTTCGCGCATTTTGATCAGATCGATAACCCCCTTGAAGTGCTCTTCGGCACCAATCGGGATGACAATCGGCACCGGGTTGGCTTTCAGGCGGTCAATCATCATCTGCACCACGCGGAAGAAGTCTGCGCCGGGGCGGTCCATTTTGTTCACGAAGGCGAGGCGCGGAACGTGATATTTATTGGCCTGGCGCCAGACGGTTTCCGACTGCGGCTGCACGCCGCCCACCGAGTCGTAGACCATCACCGCGCCGTCCAGCACGCGCATCGAGCGCTCTACTTCGATGGTGAAATCGACGTGCCCGGGGGTGTCGATAATATTGATGCGGTGCGGTTCAAAATTGCGATCCATACCGGGCCAGAAGCAGCTTACCGCTGCGGAGGTAATGGTAATGCCGCGCTCCTGCTCCTGCGCCATCCAGTCGGTGGTTGCCGCGCCATCGTGTACTTCCCCCAGCTTATGGCTCATCCCGGTGTAAAACAGAATGCGCTCGGTGGTGGTGGTTTTACCGGCATCGATATGCGCGGAGATACCGATGTTGCGATAACGTTCGAGAGGAATGGGTCGGGGCATGATGCGTCCTTAGTCTGTTGACTGTTAGTTGGCGGCCCGAATAAGCCGCAGAGGTTTAACGGCGTTTAGCATAGTACAACTGTACGAGTATATTCGAACTATTTTCACTATTCTTTCGATTGGTGAATCCGGGGTAGCGGTCGTGGTGTTAAACAGGCAGTTTGCGTATAGTAGCGCCGCTGAGTCAGCCGCAGCCCCATCGTTAATACAGGAAAAGTATGATCGCTAACCACCCAGAACGTGAGCAGTTTCGCCTGGAAAATGTGCTTTTTGCGCTCGGCAACCCGCTGCGGCTGGCCATCATCAGGCGCCTGGCCGACGGCAGTGAAATGAGCTGCAACACGCTGCGTCCGCAGGAGGTGGCGAAATCGACTATGACCCATCACTGGCGCGTGCTGCGCGACAGCGGCGTGGTGTGGCAGCGCCCGCAGGGGCGGGAGAATATGATTTCACTGCGCCGTGAAGATCTGGATATCTGTTTTCCCGGCTTGCTGGATACGCTGTTGCAGGTGATGCAGCAGGCCGAGTAGTGGCGTTTTGCCGGATGGCGCTGCGCTTATCCGGCCTACAAAGCAGCATGCATTCGGTTTGCGTAGGCCGGATAAGGCGTTAGCCGCCATCCGGCAACCTTCACTGCGCCGGCAACACAATATTGCTTCCCGCCAGCGTCCCCATCTGGTTGTAAATCGCACAAGCGGCGTCCACCAGCGGCATTGCCAGCGCCGCACCGCTGCCCTCGCCTAAACGCATCTCCATCGAGAGATAAGGCTCAAGACCGAGCGCTGCAAGAGCAATACGCGCCCCTTTTTCGGCGGAGAGATGCGAGGGAATCAGATAAGTTTTCACCTGCGGCGCTATCCGGCACGCCGCCAGCGCAGAGGCGTAAGAGAGAAAACCATCCAGCACCACCGGCAGCCCGCAGGAGGCCGCACCGAGCATCACGCCGGTCATCCCGAGCAGATCGTAGCCACCCACTTTTGCCAGCACATCCAGCCCGTCTGTCGCATCCGGCTGATTAACGGCAAGCGCCCTGCTCACCACCTGCACTTTGTGATTCCATAATGATTCCGGCAGATTGGCACCGAGACCGACTACTGCCTCTGGCGCACTCCCGGTTAGCACGCTGACAACCGCTGCGGCTGGCGTGGTGTTGGCCATTCCCAGCTCGCCAACGCCAAACAGCTTCACCCCTTGCGCAGCAAGCTGGCGGGTATAACGCACTACTGAGAGCAACACCGCTTCCGCCTGTTCAGTGGTCATTGCCGGGCCGCTGGCGATATTCCCGCTGCCGCGCGCGACCTTCATAGTGATAAGCTCCGCAATCGGCTCCGCGTCAATCCCGACATCCAGCACATGCACCTTCGCCCCGGCCTGTGCCGCCAGCACGCACACGCCAGTGTTGGCCTGCACCATATTCGCCGCCTGAATGGCGGTCACGGCCTTCGGCGAGACCGTTACCCCTTCGTGCCAGACGCCATGATCGGCGCACAGCACAATCAGCGCTTTTTCATCGACCCGCAGTTTACCCTGAAGGCCGGGCATTCCCGCTAATTGAGCCGCCAGTGACTCGAGCCGCCCGAGGCTGCCAACCGGCTTAAGTAAACCATCGAGGTGCTGCCGGGCGCGCACCATCGCCGCCTCGTCAGGGGCCGGAATGAGATCTAATATCGTCGCTAATGTCTGCATTACGTCTCTCGTTAAGGGATCAGAGCAGCGCTAACAGGAAGATAACCTCGCCAAGCTCAATCGCCGCGCCGAGGGTGTCACCGGTCTGACCGCCAAGGGTGCGCTTGAGCAACCAGCCGAGCAGGTAAATCGCCACCATGGTGACCAGCAGCGCCAGCACGCCCTGCGCGCCGAGCAACGCTGCGGCTAACAGCGTGGTGATGATTAAGGTGATAAGGGTATCTTTGCCGGACACTTTGCCAATAAACAGATTGCCCAGCCCTTCGTCGCGGGCGTAGCGGTGTCCGAACATCAATAACACTGAGCAGCCGCGCCCGGCAGCGCAGGCCGCCGCCAGCGCCGCGATCATCGGCGTATCGCGCAATTGTAGCTCGCTGAGCACAAGGATTTTTGCCACCAGCACAAACACCAGTGCCAGCCCGCCGTGGGTGCCAAGACGGCTGTCGCGCATGATTTCCAGCATCCGCTCGCGTCGGCGGGCCGAGAAAACGCCATCGCAGGTGTCTGCCAGTCCATCGAGATGGAAACCGCCGGTCAGCAGCGCCAGCGCCAGCACGCTCAACAGTGCCGCCAGCGGCGCACCGCACCAGGCGTGCAAGACCATGAAAAGAAGACCGCTCAGGCCGCCGAGCAGCAGGCCGACCAGCGGAAAAGTGGTGATCCCACGCACATAATCCGCCCCATCCAGCCCCTGTACCCAACGGCCCGGTACCGGAATGCGGCTGATAAACGACAATGTGGCGAAGAACAACTTAATCATTTTATTTTCACTCCAATTCCCGAAACCACCAGCCAGACCTCATCGGCGGCCTGCGCCAGCCGCTGATTAACGCGCCCGGCAATATCACGAAAGTGCCGCGCCAGACGGTTTTCCGGCACGATCCCCATCCCTACTTCATTCGTTACCATCACCACCGGGGAGGGGCAGCCGTGGCAGGCAGCGATCAGGGCGTCGATCTCCTGCTGCACCTGCGCCTCCAGCGCGGCGTAATCCCAGCAATCGGCATCGTCGCTGCCGCCAAAGGCGAAGAGCAGATTAGTCACCAGCGTCGTGATGCACTCCAGCACGATCGCCTCATCCGGATCGTTGTGCGCGGTAATGATATTGCTTAACTGCTGCCAGCGCTCCTCCGTGCGCCAGTGCGCCGGGCGGCTCTGGCGATGATGGGCAATGCGCGCGGCCATCTCTTCATCAAAAATTTGCGCGGTAGCGATATACAACACCCGCGGCGCGGGGCTGACTAACGATTCGGCGTGGCGGCTTTTGCCGCTGCGCGCGCCGCCGGTGACAAGCGTTAACATGCGGACTCCTGATGATATTTTGAATGTCCTGATGTGCGATCTGCGCGGCGCATTTTATCACTCTGCAAACAGAGAAAGGCCTGGTTTTTATGGGTGATAAAGAAAAAAGGAGGAAGAAAAGTAGAAGGGGTGGAGAAAAAAGAGGACGGTGAGAGGCGATGCTCTCACCGCGCAGGCGCTTACTCGGCTTTGTGTTCGACCGACTTCAGTTCGCCCATGGTTTTCAGTTTTTTAGAGATTTCGCGGCGCTCTTTCGACAGCTCGGCGTTTTTGATGATGTAGTCATCAACGCGATCTTCGTAGTCGGTACGCATGCTGGCGATAATGCCCTGAATGGCTTCAACGCTCATGCCCGGCTTGATGTAGTCGCTAAGGTTGTCCAGCAGCAGAACGCGTTTCTGGTTATCACGGATCTTTTTCTCAACGTCCTGAATTTCGCGCTGCAGTTTGTTTTTGCGACGGAACAGACGCACAAATTCCAGAACGTCCTGGAATGAAGGCTTGGTTGTTTCCATTTTGACACCCCTGATTAATTGAGATTCGGATTCGTTAAGGCCATCACCTGAGAGGCAAACCTACCCAAAGCAGTGGCATATGACAATAAGTTTTCCTGCTGGCTATCATAACCGCAAATATAGCTGAATCGAAACAACCTGACACCCCGAGGCGGTTATTAGCCGTTTATTTGCGCAGCGCCCGGCAGATCAAATGTGATAACAACTCCAGCTGGCGCGCCAGCTCCATGCTGAGCCAGACATAGCCGTGAATGGAGGTTTCCGTCACCGCATCACCCTGATGTTCGCCAATCAACTGCCGCAGTTCAGCGACGATATCGTTAAGTTTTTCCGTATTCGCCAGGATCGGCTGCGGGTTGCCCTCATAGAGTGCGTGGGCGATGGTGAGCAGCGTCTGCTGCGTCATCTGCTGCGTCTCTTGCAGCGTGCTAGCGTTAATCATCACAAAGTGGCTGGCACGCGAACTCCAGTGGGCGTTGATTTGCAGCTCCAGCATGCAGACCATATTGCGGCTGACGGTCTGGATAGCCTCGAAGATCGCTTTCTGAATATGGGTCTCTTTGCAGGCGGGCGTAATCAGCCCGCGCATCTTCACCACGTCGTTGAGGATTTTTTGCAGATGTTTTTCCAGCCGTGGCCGCTCCACCAGGTTGCGGGAGAAGCCGCCCTGATAGACGCGGTTAAAGGCCGTGACGTAGTTCGCCATCTGAATGCGCCAGTGCAAAAAGGCGCGCTGCGGCCAGATGCCGGTAAAGAGCATGGCGAGGAGCGAACCGATAATTACATCGCCACCGCGCCACAGTGCCGTATGCATATCGCCGCTTGGCCCACCCACGACGACCGCAAGGGTGATACCAATCAGCAGCGCCTGGTAAGGTTTTTTGCCGAGCGCCAGCCAGCCGCAGAGAAACATGGCGGCGGCGCACCACAACAGCATCAGCGGCAGAGAGTAAAGCTCCAGTTTTAACGCCACCAGCCCCAGCACCGCACCGAAAATGGTGCCGCCGATGCGCTCAAAGGCGCGCGGCACCACGTTACCCCAGAAGGAGATTGGCCCCATCAGCACCACCAGCGTAATCAACGGCCAGGTACCCTCCGGCACATTGAGCAGGCGGATAAGCAAAAAGGTAAGGATAAACGCCAGCGCGATGCGCACGCCGTGCACCACGCGGTAGTGGCGATAGAGTCGAATTTCAAACGGGCTGAGGGATTTATCGCGACGCACAGCCAGGCTCCGGGTTAAAAAGAGAGGCGCAATTGTAGCGGTATTTTTTCGCACCGATGCCCTGTCAGGACAAAAAAAGAGGCCGCCAGCATCACTCTCACGGCCTTTTTTGCCCTGCCCTGCTTTAGTGGGCGTTCGGCTCGACGGGGATATACATTTCGATATCCCAGAAACCGTCGCCCTTGCCATCGTTCTGGTAGATCTCAAAACAGGGACCGGCACCAATCTGCACCGAGGTGTCACCCAACAGCTCGTCAAAAAAGAGATTCCAGCTGCCTTCAAAATCTTCGTTGTAGACCCGCGCGCTCATCACCGCGTAGTGGCCGCCGGGAATGTCAGTGGTAATCACGCCCGCGCTGTTAACAGGCACCTGGAAGTCACGCTCAACGGTGATGGCGACATCGCAGCGCAGCTTTTCCGGGGGCACTTCATCCGGGTTATCGTAATAGACGCTGACCCATTCCAGCGGCTGGATCTGATTATGCTCGACCCACAGCAATAACTGCTGGAAGCCCTGCTTCACTGTCTCTTCCCACGGCCCCACCAGATGAAACCCGGCGATACGGCGCTGCTCTGATTGCGTAATGTTGTAGCCCATCGTGACCTCCTGCGCGTTACTGTTTGTCTGTACAGTATATCTACCCGGCGACCATCAGGCTTGCCGCACGCGTCAATTATGCGAGCAGACTCGCAAGCCTGCCACTCTGCCCGCACGATGGTCACCCTTTATGGTGCAGATAGTCACTCAGTCGGGAGAAGAGCCCGCCTTTGCCGACGCTCTCCAGCGTCACCAGCGGCATTTTGGCAATCACCTTATCGCGGTCATAAAGCTGGATTTCACCCACGCGCTGATGGGCGGCAAGCGGCGCTTCCAGCTCTTTACTGTCCAGCACATATTTGGCTTTGATGTTTTGCAGCTCCGCTTTCGGCAGCACCAGCCAGCGGTCCTCATTGGTGCCGACAGCAATCTGCTCTTTATCGCCATACCAGACACGCTCGCTGCCCACTTTTTTGCCGTTACGCAGGATCTCAACCGTATCGAAGTTCTGCTGACCCCAGTGCAGCAGCTTGCGCGCCTGCTCTTCGCGCCCTTTCGGGCTGTCTGCGCCCATGATCACGGCGATCAAACGGCGTTGACCATCAACGCTTGAGGCAATCAGGTTAAAGCCCGCGCCGGAGGTGTGGCCTGTCTTCAGCCCATCGACATTCAGGCTTTTATCCCACAGCAGCCCGTTGCGGTTCTGCTGGGTGATGCCGTTCCACGTCAGGCTCTTTTCGCTGTACATGTGATAGAAGTCCGGCTCGCCGTGAATAATGGCGCGCGATAACACCGCAAGATCGTAGGCCGAACTGTGCTGCCCCGGCGCATCCAGGCCGTGTACCGTTTCGAAGTGGGTATCACGCAGATTCAGTTTCTGCACATAGTCGTTCATCATCGCCACGAACTGCGGCTGCCCGCCGGCGACGTGATCCGCCAGTGCCACGCAGGCGTCATTCCCGGAATCGACAATCAGCCCACGGCTCAGGTCGCGCACCGTCAGGCGATCGCCCGGCTTAAGGAACATCAGTGACGAGCCGGCAAACACCGGGTTGCCCTGCGCCCAGGCATCTTTGCCGACTGTAACCACGTCGTCCGCACTGATGCGATGGCTATCAATGGCACGATCGACGACATAGCCGGTCATCAATTTGGTGAGACTCGCCGGATTACGCTGCTGATGCTCATGCCCCGCAGTTAAGATTTGCCCGGTGGTGTAGTCCATCAATACCCATGATCCGGCCTGTACTGCCGGGGGCTGAGGGGCAAATGGGAGGTCGTCGGCCTGAGCGCAATGGACGCTCACCGCCAACAATGAAGCAGCAAACAAACGGCGTTTCAATGAAATATCCTCAATACATCGGAAAGGGGCGTCCTTTGTACGGAACTTCGTGTGTCGTTACTTGGCAAAATTGCAAAGAAATGTGACATAAATCATTTTTAAGCCCCTGTTTTTGCGAGTTGCGCCGTAAGCTGACGCGGTTTTTCTTCGGCACACGGGCGACGATGGTTTACCATAGTCGGCATACTTTCTGACAGGATGAGCTTCTGGTGTCTGATTCCCCGGCAACCCCGACATTTCTTTTTCATGATTACGAGACCTTTGGAACCAGCCCCGCGCTGGATCGCCCGGCGCAGTTCGCCGCGCTGCGCACCGATGCCGATTTCACCACCATCGGCGAGCCGGAAGTCTTCTACTGCAAACCCGCCGATGACTATCTCCCCCAGCCTGAAGCGGTGCTGATCACCGGCATTACCCCGCAGGTGGCGCGCGCCAAAGGTGACAACGAAGCGGCATTTGCTAAACGCATTCATGACCTCTTCACCGTGCCAAATACCTGCGTGGTGGGTTACAACAACGTCCGTTTTGATGATGAAGTGACGCGCAATATTTTTTACCGCAACTTCTACGATCCCTACGCCTGGAGCTGGCAAAACCACAACTCCCGCTGGGATCTGCTGGATGTGATGCGCGCCTGCTACGCCCTGCGCCCGGAAGGGATCAACTGGCCGGAAAATGAGGAGGGGCTGCCGAGTTTCCGCCTTGAGCACCTGACTAAAGCGAACGGCATTGAGCACAGCAATGCTCATGATGCGATGGCGGATGTCTATGCCACCATCGCCATGGCGCAACTGGTAAAAGCGAAGCAGCCGAAGCTGTTTGCCTATCTTTATAGCCATCGCAGCAAGCAGAAGCTGGCAACCTTGATTGATGTGCCGCAGATGAAACCGCTGGTGCATGTCTCTGGCATGTTTGGCGCGGCGCGCGGCAACACCAGCTGGGTTGCGCCGCTGGCGTGGCATCCGGAAAACCGCAACGCGGTGATTATGGTCGATCTGGCGGGCGATATGTCGCCGCTGGTGGAGCTGGACGCCGATGCTTTGCGTGAGCGTCTCTATACGCCGAAGAGCGAGCTGGGCGATGCCGCGGCGGTGCCGGTCAAGCTGGTGCATCTCAACAAGTGCCCGGTGCTGGCGCAGGCCAACACGCTGCGACCAGAGGATGCTGAACGGCTCGGTATCGATCGCCAGCGCTGTCTCGATAATTTACAGATCCTGCGCGACCATCCGCAGGTACGCGAGAAAGTGCTGGCGATCTTCGCCGAAGCGGAGCCGTTTGTGCCGTCGGAGAATGTCGACGCGCAGATCTACAACGGCTTTTTCAGCGATGCCGACCGTGCGGCAATGAAAATCCTGCTCGAGACCGAGCCGCGCAACTTACCGGCGCTGGATATCACCT
Source organism: Kosakonia sp. CCTCC M2018092 (assembly GCF_003864115.1). Lineage (NCBI taxonomy): Bacteria > Pseudomonadati > Pseudomonadota > Gammaproteobacteria > Enterobacterales > Enterobacteriaceae > Kosakonia > Kosakonia sp. CCTCC M2018092. The sequence continues at coordinate 1,767,067 of NZ_CP034225.1, read as the reverse complement.
TTGCCGACGGGCGCATTGAGAAGCTGCTGTTTAACTACCGGGCGCGTAACTTCCCCGGCACCCTCGATGAAGAGGAGCAGCAGCGCTGGCTGGCGCATCGCCGCGAGATCTTTACGCCGGAGTTTTTACAACGCTACGCCGAAGAGTTGCAGGCGCTGTTCCAGCAGTATGATGGGGACAGTGAGAAACAGGCGCTGTTGAAAGCGCTGTGGCAGTACGCCGAAGAGATTGTCTGAAAGTCGCCCTCCCGTCGCGGGAGGGCCTGCGGCTTACGCCTTCTGGACGGTGATGCTCCAGGCAGCATCACCCACCTGCTGGTAATCGGTAATGGTGTGCCCCTCTTCTGCCGCCCACTGAGGAATCGCTTCCGTCGCCTGGGTGCAGTCGAACTCAATCACCAGTTCATCGCCGCTGTGCATCTCCGCCAGCGCCGCTTTTGCTTCAATCAGTGGGAACGGGCATACCTGCGTTACCACATCGAGTTTTTTAACTGCCATAACAGCTCCTGTTTATTTAGGCCACAGCCGCGGCAAGCTTCGCTTTGCGCTGCGGACGAACGTATAAAAACCATGACGCGGTCCATACGCCAAGGATCATAAATACCAGCCCGATCCAGCCCTGCCAGGTCATCATCGCCGTCATCACCAGACCGTTACCGATAGAGCAGCCGCCCGCCATGCTGGCACCGACGCCCATCAGCAGCCCACCAAAGCCGCTGCGCAGCGTGGTTTGCGCATCGGCGGCGCGCACGCGGAACTCGCGGCTGGCTTTCGCGGCAATCAGCGATCCCAGAAAGATACCCAGCACCAGGAAGACGCCCCAGTTCAGCACCTTGCTCTGGCCTGCCACCAAAAATTGCAGAATGTTGGCAGTCGGCGAGGTGATGCCAAGACCAAACATACGCCCGGTAGCTTCGCTCAACGGCCATGCCAGCAGCGCAATCAGGCCGATCAGCACGGCGGTGACAAACGGATGCCAGCGCTTCTCAAACAGAATGTGCGCAAGGCCGGTTCTGCGCGGCGGCAAAGAGGCCACTTTCAGCTTCGGTTTGCGCAGCTCTTTCGCCACCAGCCACAGGGTTACCGCCACCAACAGCACAACCAGCGGCCAGACGGAGAAGCCAAAGGTCTCGGCAATTGAGTTGTGTTCGGTACTGTAGGTTTTCAACAGCTGGTTGAGGCCAGCGGCGTTCGGCGAGCGCATCACCGCACTCATCACCATATAGGTAAAGAGCGCAATCCAGCTGCCGATCAACCCCTCCCCGGCGCGATACCAGGTCCCGGTCGCACAACCGCCTGCGTAGACGATGCCAAGCCCAAAAATATAGCCGCCCACCACGGTGCCAAGCCACGGGAAAGCGCCGGCGTCATACTGCACCACGCCCGCCTGAATCAGGGCGAAAACCCCCACGCTCTGGATCGCAATCGCGATCAACAGGGCATAAAACATGCGGTTATTTTTCGCGATGTACATATCGCGAAAGCCGCCGGTGAGGCAGAAACGGCCCCGCTGCATCACAAAGCCGAGCAGCGCGCCGCAGATCAATCCACTTACAATCATTGAGAACATAACGGTAATAGCGTCCGGAAAAACAAGATCGCAAATTATTCACAAGCAGCCGGGCGGGAACCAATAACAAAATGGTCTAGCATAGGGTGTTTTGTTATTAGCGGCGGGTGGAAAAGCGAAGGCGAAAAAAAACCGGAGGCGTGGCCTCCGGTTTCATTATCTGTCTGAGCAGATATTACTGAGTGATATCTTCGTACTGCGGCACCGGGTTACGGAAGCTGCGGGTCACGCAGGCCAGGTAAACCAGACCAATCGCGCCCCAGATGAGGCCCAGTACCATCGAGCTCTCTTCAAGGTTAACCCACAGCGCACCGACCGTCAGCGCGCCGCAGACCGGCAGCACCAGGTAGTTGAAGTGGTCTTTCAGCGTTTTGTTACGCTTCTCGCGGATCCAGAACTGGGAGATCACCGACAGGTTAACGAAGGTGAAGGCCACCAGCGCACCGAAGTTGATCAGCGCGGTGGCGGTGACCAGATCGAAGTTAATCGCCAGCAGCGCAATCGCGCCAACCAGCAGCACGTTCCATGCCGGAGTACGCCATTTCGGATGCACATAGCCGAAGAAACGGGTCGGGAAGACGCCGTCGCGGCCCATTACGTACATCAGACGGGAAACGCCCGCGTGTGCCGCCATACCGGATGCCAGTACGGTAACGCTTGAGAAAATCAGCACGCCCCACTGGAAGGTTTTACCCGCAACGTAGAGCATGATTTCCGGCTGCGACGCGTCCGGATCTTTAAAGCGCGAGATATCCGGGAAGTAGAGCTGCAGGAAGTAAGAGGCCACGATAAAGACCACGCCGCCCAGCAGTGCGGTGAGGAAAATCGCGCGCGGAATTACGCGCTCAGCGTCTTTGGTCTCTTCAGAAAGCGAAGAGATACCGTCAAAGCCGAGGAACGAGAAGCAGAGGATCGTCGCACCGGTGATCATCGGCACCACGTGCGCGCCTTCGGACCAGAACGGACGGGTGCTGGTCAGCGTGCCTGCGCCTTCGCCGTGCGACACACCGTAGATGATAAGCCCGACGATGACGGCAACGATGCCCATCTGCAGGATTACGATCAGGGTGTTGAAGTTCGCCACGGTCTTGATGCTACGCAGGTTGGAGATGGTCATAAAGGCCACCAGCGCCACCACGAACAGCCACGACGGAACAGAAGGCACCAGCGCTTCAAAGTAAATTTTCGCCAGCAGAATGTTGATCATCGGCATGAACAGGTAGTCCAGCAGCGATGACCAGCCCACCATAAAGCCCACGGCCGGGGAGATGGATTTCTGCGCGTAGGTATAAGCGGAGCCTGCCGACGGGAAGCGGCGCACCAGTTTACCGTAGCTCAGGGCAGTAAAGAGAATAGCGACCAGGGCAAACGCGTAGGCGGTTGCCACATGACCATCGGTCAGGCCGGAGACGATACCAAACGTATCGAACAGCGTCATCGGCTGCATATAGGCAAGGCCCATCATTACAACCGGAATCAGCGTAAGGGTCTTACGCAATTCCACGCGAGAGGTTTTTGGAGTAACGTTATGCGACATGGCTAACCCCCATAACGGCGGCGGCCGTCGCAAAAGCAAAATATTGCCCCATTTGTGTTCTTTCCTCAGCGACAACGACTGTCGGTTTTTAAATGTGTATCTATCCGGTACGAAGCCCGGCCTCTTTTATTGAATGACGTTTTGCTTGCAAAAAAATAACCGACGCGTTGAACGTCGGTTAATCTTCTCATTTTTTGCAGCGGCATATTCTGCACCAGGTTGAAGCACAATGACAATACAATGCAGGCCGCCGCGGAAATTAATGATGTCTAACCGTTTGATTTTTAAACGACAGCTTGATCATTAATCCTTCTAATAGCACTTTTTGCAACATTTTACGGCACAAAAAGGGTTTGCCCGCTATTTTGCCGCTTCGCCAAAGTAAAGTTTGAAGGCGAAGTCGCTATCTTTTTGTAACTGGCCATCTACGATGGCATCACCGCCACTGTAAAAATCATAGACCACCGGACCATTCTTGCTACCAGCATAGCCAGGATATTCCGTCGTATCGCGCTTCGCCGCCCACCAGGTGACGAAGGTGTTTTCATTCGCATCCGGCGAGGTGAGTTGCAGGAGATAATGTCCCCCGGGCTTCAGTTCAATAGCAGGAAAGCTCACCTCCACCCAGGAGTTGTCGGCTATGGTGGACGCATCGATAGCGTGTTGGTACAAAACATCGCCTTCCATCGTGAGCAATGAGACGTTTAAGGTGGAGTGATCGACGCGCGAGTAAGTGCCTATCATCATCCCGGCTTTAAGCAGATGCGCAGAGAGGGCGGTAAATGATTGCTGAAAAATGCGTCCCTTAGCCAAACCACCATAGTTAATGTAAAACGAGTTCTGCGCGATATACATTCGGTCCATCACGCCGGGGTAAGCGTACACCCGTATCCATGAAGGGTAGACATTTGCGAGTGTCATTGCGGTAATCATCAGCAGGGATACGCTACGAAGGATGTTGCTTTTAATGAGATCGAACGCTACTGCGATGCATAACGCAAAAGCCGACAGAAACCCGAAGGAGTACCTTGCCTGAAGCGCTCCCTGATAACCGGTCTGCAAATGCAGTTTACGCAGGGCAATAAAATAGAAAACAACAAAGAGAATGAACGCGATCATCATTGCCAGCGACGCTCGCTGCGCTTCCGTTTTCGCTTTGGTCAGGGAGGTCAGCATGACAACGCCTATGGACAGCCCCAGCAGCAGCCACTTAAGCAGATCCACACGCAGCAGCGAATCTTCAAACTCAACATGTCCGTAAGGCTGTGTTAATGAGAAGAGGTTCGCATTAAAAAAGAGCTTGATGTAATCAACAAGGCCTAAGCGTTCTGCCGCTGGATTCATAGTCTGGAACATCACATCAGGCCCTTTCTGCGGCGAAGGGAAAAACGCGCCATAGATGTGGTGAATAACGATGTAGTAGCTAAGCACGGCGATGAGCGATAACGCCGGAATAAAATAATCGCTGCGTCTGGAAAGCTTGATAAATGTTGTCCAGGCGCGCATGTAAATAAGGAAATGGACGGCAAACATGCAAATGATAGCCAGCGCGGCGGTGGCCTTCGATAATGCGGCTATTGCCCCGCCAATAAACAGACCGGCCAGAATGCGGCGGCTCGCCTGTTCCTCCTTTACGCTTATCAACGCGTAGAGAAAAACAGAGCAACCAAGAAAGCTGATGGGATCGTTACTGACAGAGGCACAGAGCAAAGGAAACATAGGCAACAACATGAAAATCGTCATGCCTGCGAATATTGCCCCTGAGGAGCAACCCACTCTCTTTAAGGTACGGAAGGTAATCAGAATGATCAGTGACCCGATAACCATATTTACCAGTTGGGCCACCAGCACCGCATGATGCTGCAGACTAAAGAGGCGAACAATATAACCCGACAGTAAATAGTAAAGCGCAGGATGATTCAGATGATTATATTTTTCGCCCGTGCTGTATAGCCCAGATCGATAATCGGGAAACCCCTCTCTAATGACATCGTAAACATACCCCATGTGGGCAATGCCGTCGGGGAAATCGCGAAACTGATAACTCAACAAATAACCTGAGGATATACACAGAAATAAAGCAAGAAGCGTAACCAAAGTTACGCTTTCTTTATTAATCACCCTGCTATTTCTTATCTGGTTCATTATTGCAAACCTCTTTTTGCAGCCACAGAGAACAAATAAAATAAGACATCACCTGCTAAAGTAATAATCCGGCTCAATAGTGCAGCGACGATTACTTCAGATTGTGGCAAGTGAATGAGTAACATCACCAGCACGGCCTCTCTGACCCCAATTCCTGCCGGCGCGCCGGGCGTAATCAACCCGAATAACCATGCAACAATAAATGCGGTAGTGACCGTCATAAAAGCGGAGAAGCCCGTTACGGAAGCTGCGTTCAGACAGTACAAAATAGTGTAAAAAAGCATGCCGGTAATGACTAAATACAAGCATTGAAAAATCAGTGCCGTAAAAATATTTGCATTATAAAACAGTGCGCAAAAGACCAGCGCCACCATAGCTAAAAACAGACCGATTGATATTGCAGAGCTGATAAATGAAAAAAAATGCGGCAACATTAATGTCGTAAATGCGCAGCCACAGAATACTAATAGCAGCAACTCCATCGCGATCGACTTAGCGACTGGCCGAGCCTGCAGGTTGTAACGCATGGCGACAAGCTGCCTGCCGGCAAACTGGAAAACATTCCCTGGAATATATTTAGCCAGTTGCGATAATCCATAAATCACCAGTGTCGTTTTGAGGTTAACTTGCTGGCCGTTAGCGCGAAGTATTTTTTTCCATGCGATAACAAGCAACACCACCGATAGCCCGGAAACCCAGGCTAATATAAAAGAGACAAAAATAAACGATGGAGAAAGCGCTATTTCTGATAATTGCCCGGCATAGGTGCGAAATCGCAGGATAAGAAAGATTATCCCCGCGATTGCCAGCACATTTCCGCAAAGCCCTAATAATTTATTGAGCTTCAACGATCTTTCCTTTTCTGGCACAACACCATTGTCCAGGGAAAAGGTGAAGCCACGCTGACAATATCAAAATGCTGACCAACAAATTTCAGGAAGCTTTTTTTAGACCAGTGCTGCAGATGTCCAGGCGTGTTGCCAAAGCTGGAGAGATACTTTCCGCGCAGCATATTCAGCGCACACCATATGGGCTCACGGGGCACGCTGAGAATAACGTAATTCTCAGCTACTTCGCTCAGTTTCCGGATGCCCGATTGCGGATCTTCTAAATGTTCAAGAACTTCACAACACACAATTAAATCAGCAGCGTCATGATCCTTATCCAGATCATATATGCTTTTAACACTGAACTTCTCTTGTGCCAGATTGCTTGCGCTGGCATTTGCTTTCGCAATATTAATCACTTCAGTTGAAAAGTCACATCCGCGCGCATTAAGGCCGCTGGCATTCCATTTGTTGACCCAAAAACCCTCCCCACATCCAATTTCATGGATATTGGTGGGTCTGGCTTTGCCAACAAATGAAGAGAGAGCCTGATCGAAACCGTTCATCATCCATTTCACTACCGGATTTTTTGAACCATACTTATCAAAGGTATTGCCGAAAACAATCCCGTCCTCTTTTTGCCCGCCGGCAACATTGAAGTTTTTATTATTCATTTTCGTTACCTTTTAATTTGACGTTTATCTGCTTTGTTGTAAAACGCAGATCTTCAATCAGTTTTCGGTTTGCAGCCAGCAGATCGGCAATAAAGGCGATGAGTATTGTCTGAAATCCAACAATCAGCAGAACTGAGGCGAGGATCAGTGACTGGATATGCCCTTCCCCTGCCCCCATGAGAAATTTAAACAAGAACCGTAATCCGATCAGTACGCCCAGCGAAAAAATTACCGCACCTAAACTGCCAAAAAAACGAAACGGGCGATAAATAACAAAAATACGGATGATGGTCACAATGCTTCTTTTGATATAAGAGAATATATTCTTCACTAATTTTGAGGGGCGTAGATCTTCATTCACCCGAACATCTACCGAGGTGAGGCTAATATTTTTCTGGCCTGCCTGAATGATAGTTTCAAGGGTGTAGGTATAGTCATTAAATACAATTATTTTTTGCGCTGTTGCTCGTGACAACGCCCTGAAACCACTTGGTGCATCCGGTATGTTCGTTTTGCTTGCCATTCGAACAACCCAACTGCCTATTTTTTGTAGAATTTTCTTCACCGGCGAAAAGTGATCAATCGTGGCGATAGGACGGGCACCGATAACCATTTCAGCACGATTTTCAAGAATGGGTTCGATAAGCAAAGGAATATCGTCGGCGCAGTATTGGTTATCAGCATCGGTGTTGACAATAATGTCTGCGCCCAACTCCAGACAGGCATCAAGACCCGTGGTAAAGGCTCGCGCCAGACCTTTATTCCCGGTATGCCTGACAATATGATGGACACCATTATCCTGAGCTACTTGAACCGTTTCGTCCGTGCTGCCGTCGTCAATGACTAACCATTCAACAGTATCAACACCTTTGATTTCCTTCGGAAGTGCTTGTAAGGCGATCGCCAACGTTTCAGCTTCGTTATAACAAGGGATCTGAATAATTACTTTCACAAAATTGCCCTTAATCCGACCTGTAAAAATATGCAATGCCACTGTTATCTTTTCGCTTACGTATAAACGCGTAAGCCTTTCTTAACTTTCTGAGTGGCATCGAAAATATATTTTATGATTTTAAAAATTTTCCAGCGGCATTATGAGCGGGTCAGTATAGAGATAATCAAAACCCAGTTCATTACATATGCGACTGCCATCGACCTCTTTTCCTCTGCCCGCATTGCTGGATTTAACAAAGTTTGGCGGCTCCAGCCCTAGTTTTTTGGCCATAGCGGGGTAAAAAGTTTCCCGTGTAGGGTGCCCGGGAGAGCAGAGATTATAAATGTGTCCACCTTTCGGTGATAGCAGCAATAACGTTATTGCTGAGATAACGTCTTCAAGATGAACCAGATTGACTACGTGCTCTCCATTCGGCGCCATTTTGCCAGCCAAAAAACGCCCCGGATGGCGCGCGGGCCCCACTAAGCCTGCCAGGCGCAGAATGTCGACCTGGGTGCCCGGTAAATTGTGCAACCAATCCTCCAGTTCCTTCAACACGCGACCGCTGGCGGTGACGGGCTCCCTGGGCGTTGTCTCTTTCGCCACGCCAGAAAAATCGCCATACACTGAAGTGGAACTGGTAAAAATAATGCGGGGAATGCGGTGGGCCAGCGCACAATCGACAATCTCCTGCATCGCTTGCAGATAGAAGTCGTCGCCGGGGCCGCTGCGCCGGGCTGGTAGCGTAATGACCAGCGCGTCGACATTCATCAGCGCATCGAGATCGTCCGGGTCACAGACTAGTTCAGGTTCGAGCTTAAGCAGATAGCTTTCAATACCGCACATGCGCGCCGCCTCGACGCCATCTTCCGTGGTCTTACTGCCGGTCACGTGCCAGCCTCGCGCCATTAACGAGAGCGCCAGCGGCATCCCCAACCAACCTAACCCGACAATTGCGACTTTTTTCATGCCTCTCCCCTGCGAACAGCCTGCGAATACCATTAGGCTACGCCAGCGCTCTGTCAGTGACAATTCATAGAACGAATATGAAATGATTTAAACATAAAAAAAAGCCCTTGCCTTCAACGACCAAACTGGTTTACGGTAATTGCCAACATATGAATAAGCATTCATCGAGAATTTTATGAACCGCGTTCCATCTAAACACCACCATCATCACCATCACCCTGACTAGTCTTTCAGGCGATGTGTGCTGGAAGAGAGTCAGATCTTCCAGTGGTGCATGAACGCAAAGAGAGCCCCCGGAAGATCATCTTCCGGGGGCTTTTTTTTTGGACAATTTTTAGCAGGATTACAGAGGACAACAGAATGTTAGATAACTCGCGTTTACGCATAGCTATTCAGAAATCCGGCCGTCTTAGTGACGATTCACGCGAACTGCTGGCCCGCTGCGGGATCAAGATCAACCTGCACACCCAGCGCTTAATCGCCCTCGCGGAAAATATGCCGATCGATATTCTGCGTGTACGCGATGACGATATTCCGGGCCTGGTGATGGATGGCGTGGTCGACCTCGGCATTATTGGCGAGAACGTATTAGAAGAGGAACTGCTGACCCGCCGCGCGCAGGGCGAAGATCCGCGCTACTTCACCCTGCGCCGCCTCGATTTTGGCGGCTGCCGCCTGTCGCTGGCAACGGCGGTAGATGAAGCCTGGGACGGCCCGCTGTCGCTCAACGGCAAACGCATCGCCACTTCCTACCCTCACCTGCTGAAACGCTATCTCGATCAGAAAGGCGTCTCCTTTAAATCCTGTCTGCTGAATGGCTCCGTCGAAGTCGCCCCGCGCGCCGGGCTGGCAGACGCGATTTGCGATCTCGTCTCCACCGGCGCAACGCTGGAAGCGAACGGCCTGCGCGAAGTCGAAGTGATCTACCGCTCGAAAGCCTGCCTGATCCAGCGTGATGGCGAAATGCCGGAAGCCAAACAGCAGCTGATCGACAAACTGCTGACCCGTATTCAGGGCGTGATTCAGGCGCGCGAGTCGAAATACATCATGATGCACGCGCCGAGCGAGCGTCTGGACGAGGTGATCGCCCTGCTGCCGGGCGCTGAGCGCCCGACCATTCTGCCGCTGGCAGGCGATCAGCAGCGCGTGGCAATGCACATGGTCAGCAGTGAAACGCTCTTCTGGGAGACCATGGAGAAGCTGAAAGCACTGGGCGCCAGCTCTATTCTGGTGCTGCCGATTGAGAAGATGATGGAGTAAGGCCTCGCTGTGTGCGGCCTGCGGTCCCGTTTGCCAGATAAGGAAAAGAGTATGAGCTTTAACACCATCATCGACTGGAACAGCTGTAGTGAAGAGGAGCAGCGCGCCCTGCTGCTGCGCCCGGCGATCTCCGCCTCCGAAAGCATTACCCGTACAGTCGCAGAGATCATTGAAGAAGTGCGCGCGCGCGGCGATAACGCCCTGCGTGATTTTAGCGCGAAGTTCGACAAAACCCAGGTCGACGCGCTGAAAGTGACCGCACAGCAGATTAAAGAAGCCAGCGCCCGCCTGGGTGACGAGATCAAACAGGCAATGGCGGTGGCGGTGAAGAACATCGACACCTTCCACACTGCGCAAATTCTGCCAACCGTGGATGTGGAAACGCTGCCAGGCGTGCGTTGCCAGCAGGTAACCCGCCCGATTGACTCGGTAGGGCTCTATATTCCCGGCGGCTCCGCACCGCTCTTCTCAACGGTGTTAATGCTGGCAACCCCGGCGCGCATCGCAGGCTGCAGCAAAGTGGTGCTCTGCTCACCGCCGCCTATCGCCGATGAAATCCTCTACGCCGCGCAGCTGTGTGGCGTGCAGGCGGTCTATCAGGTCGGCGGCGCGCAGGCGATTGCCGCTCTCGCCCTCGGCACCGAATCAGTGCCGAAAGTGGATAAGATTTTTGGCCCAGGCAACGCCTTCGTCACCGAAGCTAAACGCCAGGTGAGCCAGCGTCTCGATGGCGCGGCAATCGATATGCCGGCCGGTCCTTCCGAAGTGCTGGTGATTGCCGACAGCGGTGCGACACCGGATTTCGTCGCCTCCGATCTGCTGTCGCAGGCGGAGCACGGCCCCGATTCGCAGGTGATCCTGCTGACCCCCGATAGCGAAATGGCATCACGCGTGGCGCAGGCCGTTGAACGTCAGCTTGCCGACCTGCCGCGCGCGGAGACGGCGCGCCAGGCGCTTGCTGCCAGCAGGCTGATTGTGGCGCGCGATCTGGCGCAGTGCGTGCAGATCTCAAACCAGTACGGCCCGGAGCACCTGATTATTCAGACCCGCGACGCGCGGTCGCTGGTGGAGAGCATTACCAGCGCCGGTTCGGTGTTCCTCGGTGACTGGTCGCCGGAGTCGGCGGGCGATTACGCCTCCGGCACTAACCACGTGCTGCCGACCTATGGCTACACAGCGACCTGCTCCAGCCTCGGGCTGGCAGATTTCCAGAAACGCATGACGGTGCAGGAGCTTTCGCGCGAAGGGTTTGCGCAGCTTGCCAGCACCATCGAAACGCTGGCGGCGGCTGAACGCCTGACCGCGCACAAAAACGCCGTTACCCTGCGCGTCAAGGCGCTTAAGGAGCAAGCATGAGCATTGAAGAGCTGGCGCGTAAAAATGTCCGCGAACTGACGCCGTATCAGTCGGCGCGCCGCCTTGGCGGCAAAGGTGATGTCTGGCTGAATGCCAATGAGTTCCCGACCGCAGTCCCGTTCGATTTGTCGCAAAACGCGCTCAACCGCTACCCGGAGTGCCAGCCGAAAGCGGTGATCGATAACTACGCCCAGTACGCAGGCGTGAAACCGGAGCAGGTGCTGGTGAGCCGCGGCGCTGATGAAGGGATTGAGTTGCTGATCCGCGCCTTCTGCGAGCCGGGCCAGGATGCGGTGCTCTTCTGCCCGCCGACCTACGGCATGTACAGCGTCAGCGCTGAAACCTTTGGCGTCGAGTATCGCACCGTGCTGGCCCGTGAAAACTGGCAGCTGGATTTGCAGGGCATCGCCGATAAACTGGATGGCGTGAAACTGGTCTATGTGTGCAGCCCCAACAACCCAACCGGGCAGATAATCAACCCGCAGGATCTGCGCAGCCTGCTGGAGATGACCCGCGGTAAAGCACTGGTTATCGCCGATGAAGCCTATATTGAGTTCTGCCCGCAGGCGACCCTCGCCGGCTGGCTGAGTGAATATCCGCACCTGGTTATCCTGCGCACTTTATCAAAAGCCTTTGCGCTGGCGGGGCTGCGCTGCGGCTTTACCCTTGCCAATGAAGAGGTGATCGCCCTGCTGATGAAAGTGATTGCTCCCTACCCGCTCTCCACGCCGGTGGCCGATATTGCTGCGCAGGCGCTCAGCCCGCAGGGCATTGCGGCAATGCGTGAGCGCGTGGCGCAGATCGTCGCCGAGCGGGCGTTCTTAGTGAATGCATTGCGTGATATTCCCTGCGTTGAGCAGGTGTTCGACTCCGAAACCAACTATATTCTTGTGCGCATGACCGCCTCAAGCGCGGTGTTTAAATCGCTGTGGGATCAGGGCATTATCCTGAGAGACCAGAACAAGCAACCCTCTTTAAGCGGCTGTCTGCGTATCACTATTGGTACCCGTGAAGAGAGCCAGCGCGTCATTGACGCTTTACGTGCGGAGCAAGTATGAGCCAGAAGTACCTGTTTATTGATCGTGACGGAACACTGATTTCCGAGCCGCCCACCGATTTTCAGGTGGACCGATTTGACAAGCTCGCCTTCGAGCCGCAGGCGATCCCGGTGCTGCTCAAGCTGCAGGCGGCGGGCTATAAACTGGTGATGATCACCAATCAGGATGGTCTTGGCACCAGCAGCTTGCCGCAGGCGGATTTTGACGGCCCGCACAACCTGATGATGCAGATTTTCCAGTCCCAGGGCGTGGAGTTCGAAGAGGTGCTGATCTGCCCGCACCTGCCGAGCGATAACTGCGACTGCCGCAAACCGAAAGTGAAACTGGTCGAGCGCTGGCTGGAAGAAGGCGCGCTGGATCGCGCCAACAGCTACGTGATTGGCGATCGCGCCACCGACATTGAGCTGGCGGACAACATGGCGATTGGCGGCCTGCGCTACAACCGTGAAACCCTGAACTGGGCGATGATTGGCGAACAGCTGACCCGCCGCGACCGCTATGCCCACGTTGTGCGTAACACCAAAGAGACGCAGATTGAGGTTAAGGTGTGGCTCGACCGTGAAGGCGGGAGCAAAATCAACACCGGCGTCGGCTTCTTTGACCATATGCTCGATCAGATCGCAACCCACGGCGGTTTTCGCATGGAGATCGCGGTAAAAGGCGATCTCTATATCGACGATCACCACACCGTTGAAGATACTGGCCTGGCGCTGGGCGAAGCGCTGAAGCTGGCGCTCGGCGATAAGCGTGGCATTAACCGTTTCGGCTTTGTGCTGCCGATGGATGAGTGCCTGGCTCGCTGCGCGATGGATATCTCTGGTCGCCCGCATCTGGAATATAAAGCGGAGTTCACCTATCAGCGCGTCGGCGATCTGAGCACCGAAATGGTGGAGCACTTCTTCCGCTCGCTCTCCTACACCATGGCGTTGACCCTGCACCTGAAGACCAAGGGCAAAAACGATCACCACCGCGTCGAGAGCCTGTTTAAAGCCTTTGGCCGTACGCTGCGCCAGGCGATCCGCGTTGAGGGCGATACTCTTCCCTCTTCAAAAGGAGTGCTGTGATGAATGTGGTGATCCTCGATACCGGCTGCGCCAACCTGCACTCGGTGCAGTCCGCCATTATGCGCCACGGCTATGAGCCGCTGGTCAGCCGCGATCCCGACGTGGTGCTACGCGCCGACAAACTCTTTCTGCCGGGCGTCGGCACCGCGCAGGCGGCAATGGATCAGCTGCGTGAGCGCGAGCTGATTGAGCTGGTCAAAGCCTGTACGCAGCCGGTGCTGGGCATCTGCCTCGGTATGCAGCTGCTCGGGCGTTTCAGCGAAGAGAATGGCGGCGTCGACCTGCTGGGCATTATTGATGAAGCGGTGCCGAAAATGAATGATGTCGGGCTGCCGCTGCCGCATATGGGCTGGAACCAGGTCTACCCGAAAGCGGGCCATCGCCTCTTCCAGGGCATTGAGGATGGCGCGTACTTCTACTTTGTTCACAGCTACGCAATGCCGGTGAATGCCAGCACCATCGCCCGCTGTGATTATGGCGAGCCGTTTACCGCCGCCGTACAGAGCGACAACTTCTACGGCGTGCAGTTTCACCCGGAGCGCTCCGGGCGCGCGGGCGCGCAGCTGCTGAAAAACTTCCTGGAGATGTGATGATCATTCCCGCTTTAGATTTGATTGATGGCAGCGTGGTGCGCCTGCATCAGGGCGATTACGCCCAGCAGCGCGACTACGGCAGCGATCCGCTGCCGCGCTTGCAGGAGTATGCCGCTCAGGGCGCACAGCTGTTACACCTCGTCGACTTGACCGGTGCGAAAGATCCGGCGCGTCGCCAGATCCCGTTACTGAAAACGCTGGTGGCGGGCGTTACTGTGCCGGTGCAGGTTGGCGGCGGCGTGCGCAGCGAAGAGGATGTTGCCGCCCTGCTCGACGCGGGCGTGGCGCGGGTGGTAATTGGCTCGACGGCGGTGAAATCGCCCGAGACGGTTAAAGGCTGGTTTACCCGTTTCGGCGCCGACAAGCTGGTGCTGGCGCTGGATGTGCGCATTGATGAGCAAGGCACAAAACAGGTTGCGATCAGCGGCTGGCAGGAGAACTCCGGCGTGACGCTCGAAGCGCTGGTGGAGACCTATCTCACCGTTGGCCTGCGCCACGTGTTGTGCACGGATATCTCCCGCGACGGCACGCTGGCAGGCTCGAATGTGTCGCTGTATGAAGAGATCTGCGCCCGCTGGCCGCAGGTGGCGTTTCAATCCTCCGGCGGCATTGGCGACATTAATGATATCGCCGCGCTGCGCGGAACAGGCGTAGGCGGCGTGATTGTCGGCCGCGCGCTGCTGGAAGGTAAATTTACGGTGAAGGAGGCCATTCAATGCTGGCAAAACGGATAATTCCTTGTCTCGATGTGCGTGATGGCCAGGTGGTGAAAGGCGTGCAGTTTCGCAACCACGAAATCATCGGCGACATTGTGCCGCTGGCAAAACGCTACGCCGAGGAAGGCGCAGATGAGCTGGTGTTTTACGATATCACCGCCTCCAGCGATGGCCGCGTGGTGGATAAGAGCTGGGTGACGCGCGTGGCGGAGGTGATTGATATCCCCTTCTGCGTGGCGGGCGGCATCAAGTCGATTGAGGACGCGGCGCAGATCCTCTCCTTCGGCGCAGACAAAATCTCGATTAACTCACCGGCGCTGGCGGATCCTGAGCTGATTACCCGGCTGGCGGATCGCTTTGGCGTGCAGTGCATTGTGGTGGGGATTGATACCTGGTTTGATGCCGCAACCGGCAAATATCACGTGAATCAATATACCGGCGATGAGAGCCGCACCCGTGTGACGCAGTGGGAGACTCTCGACTGGGTGCAAGAGGTGCAGAAGCGCGGTGCCGGTGAAATTGTGCTGAATATGATGAACCAGGATGGCGTGCGTAATGGTTACGACCTGGAGCAACTGAAAAAAGTGCGCGAGGTGTGTAATGTGCCGCTGATCGCCTCCGGCGGAGCCGGCACGATGGAACACTTCCTTGAAGCCTTCCGCGACGCGGATGTCGATGGCGCGCTGGCGGCCTCGGTGTTCCACAAACAGATTATCAATATTGGTGAATTAAAAGCGTACCTGGCAGGCCAGGGCGTGGAGATCAGGGTATGTTAACAGAGCAACAACTCTCCCAACTGGACTGGGAAAAAACCGACGGACTGCTGCCCGCCGTGGTGCAACATGCGGTCTCCGGCGAAGTGCTGATGCTGGGCTATATGAACAAAGAGGCGCTGGCAAAAACGCAGGAGAGCGGCAAAGTGACCTTCTTTTCGCGCACCAAAGGCCGCCTGTGGACCAAAGGCGAAACCTCCGGACACTTCCTCAATGTGGTGAAGATTGCTCCTGATTGCGACAACGATACGCTGCTGGTGCTGGTTAATCCGATTGGCCCCACCTGCCATAAAGGCACTTCAAGCTGCTTTGGCGACACCAGCCACCAGTGGCTGTTCCTCTATCAGCTGGAAACGCTGCTGGCTGAGCGTAAGAGCGCCGATCCGGCAAGTTCCTATACCGCCAAACTTTATGCCAGCGGCACGAAGCGTATTGCGCAGAAGGTTGGCGAAGAAGGCGTAGAGACGGCGCTGGCGGCAACGGTGAACGACCGCGAAGAGTTGACCAATGAAGCATCGGATCTGATGTATCACCTGCTGGTGCTGCTACAGGATCAACAACTTGATTTAACCACCGTGATTGAGAACCTGCGCGCACGGCATCAGTAAACGGCGGGCATAAAAAAACCGGGCTGTGCCCGGTTTTTCTTTTTTACGCTTTCGGCTGGTAGTTTCGCACCGCGTTTCTTAACAGCACCACTCCCGAGCCAAGTAATACGCCGAGGAAAAGCGCTAATGCCACGGTCAGAATCTTTCGTGGGCTATCGCGGTGAATCGGTAAGGTAGGCTTCATCACGTAGCGATAGGCGTGGATCTCCTGCGGCAAGACCTTCAGCCCCTGAATGTCCAACAGATTCTTTCTGTCGCGGTAGTAATCATCAGAGAAGACGAGCGGACGTGAGGACTCATTTTTAATCATCGACTCCAGTGCAGCACTACCGAGGAGGAACATGGTGTCTTGTGAAACATTATCGGTTTGCTGCACCTGTGGCGAATGCACTTCTGCCTCTTTCGCAACCGCAAGCGCCTGAGATATCTGCTTGATGCGCAGATCTTTCTGCTCCTGGGCCACTTTTTCCTGGGTGGCGAGCGACTCAAGCAAGTCAGTGGCGCGGGCTTTGATATTGATATCCAGGTCATCAACCAGCTCTTTGGAGATCTGTTGATCGATCTGTTCGATGTACTCCGCCAGTTTCTGCTGGGCTTCTCTGGCTGATGAGGCCTGATAAGTCACTTTTAGCGGCAGCTCCTGCCCCTGAACGGCGGGATCGATGGTGAGTTTTTCAGGAATTTGCAGGTTTCTGAGGGTTTCAACCAGCGCTGAAAAGGCAGTGCTAAAGCGGCCGATAACGCGCTGCTGCGTACCGGTAGTATCAAATTTATTATCGTTGCTGAGTACGCTAATTGCGCTGGTATAGCTGGCAATCTGACTGGCATCCGGCGAACTGACAACGGCTACGGATGTCCATTTCTCTTTCGCAGTTGCGAGATAAATTCCAGCAATAATCAGACTCAATACGACGAAAAGGATAATTATCCATTTTCCACGCCAAATTTGCGTTAAAAGATCTATTAAATCAATCTGTTCAGAGTCACTGTCCTGGCGGAAAGAGAGGTTGTTTTTGTCGTGTGTCATAGCCACCCTAAATGAGAAGCATAAAAAAGAATTATAGAGTGCGAGTTTAGCGTTTCGCCTTTTTTTTGCTATAGGAATCCGTGTAAATAAATGTTAGCGCGCAATATTTAAGCACTGAGGCGATTTTATTTCCGTGACTCCTGGAAATGTTGCCATGGTGAACTTTGCGGGCATATTCTCGACGGCCCATACGGGCCGTCTTTTGACATGGATTAATCGTAATTGAAGAGATCGCGGGTATAGACTTTATCTTCTACGTCTGCCAGCTCGCTGGCCATGCGATTCGAAACAATGACATCTGACTCAGCTTTAAATGCCTCAAGATCGCGCACCACCCGCGAGTGGAAGAACTCATCTTCCTGCATCACTGGCTCATAGACGATGACCTGCACGCCTTTCGCTTTGATGCGTTTCATGATGCCCTGAATTGACGATGCGCGGAAATTGTCTGAACCGCTCTTCATCACCAGTCGATAGATACCGACAACTTTCGGTTTGCGCGCCAGGATAGAGTCAGCAATAAAGTCTTTACGCGTGCGGTTGGCATCAACAATGGCCGAAATAATGTTATTCGGCACCGACTGATAGTTCGCCAGCAACTGCTTGGTATCTTTCGGCAGGCAGTAGCCGCCGTAACCAAATGAGGGGTTGTTGTAGTGATTGCCGATGCGCGGATCGAGGCAGACGCCCTCAATGATTTGACGCGTGTTCAGCCCCAGGCTCTCGGCATAGCTATCCAGCTCGTTAAAGTACGCTACGCGCATCGCCAGATAGGTGTTAGCAAACAGCTTAATCGCTTCTGCTTCGGTCGAGTCCGTAAACAGTACCGGAATATCTTCTTTGATAGCGCCTTCTTGCAGCAGCGCCGCAAAGCGTTCGGCGCGTTCCGAGCGCTCACCAATCACGATACGTGACGGGTGCAGGTTGTCGTACAGCGCTCTGCCTTCGCGCAGGAACTCTGGCGAGAAAATGACATTATCAATGCCCAGCTTCTCTTTGATCGACTGGGTAAAGCCCACCGGGATGGTCGATTTGATAATCATCACCGCCTGGGGATTAATGGCGTGAACATCGCGGATCACCGACTCTACGCTGCTGGTATTAAAGTAGTTAGATTTCGGATCGTAATCGGTCGGCGTGGCGATAATGACATAATCAGCGTTGCGGTAGGCGTCATGCTTATCCGTCGTGGCGCGGAAATTGAGCGGCTTAGTCTGCAAATACTCCTCAATCTCTTTATCCACGATCGGAGAAATTTTCTCATTAAGCATATCCACTTTGGACTGCACAATATCGAGCGCGACGACTTCATGGTTCTGCGCGATAAGGATCCCGTTTGATAACCCAACGTAACCTGTTCCGGAGATTGTTATTTTCATTCGATAAGCAACTTTTGTCAGTGTATGAAACCGGAGGTGGCGATCCCATCGCCACCGCTTTATATCAATAACTGTTGGGGTTTTTACCTCTTCCGTTGAGAGAGTGTCAATAAGACAAACAGCGGCTACAAAGCCCGCCCTGCCTGAGTTTGCCTGGCTTTATTCCTAAAAATAAATGCCCGATCCCCGTCATTATCGCGGTTTCGATGAAAAAAAAGCCCGGTTTTAACGACCGGGCTTGTATTCAGCTAATGGATGATTATCAGATTAATCCAGCCATTCCGTATGGAATACGCCGTCTTTATCAGTGCGCTTGTAAGTATGCGCGCCGAAGTAGTCACGCTGCGCCTGAATCAGGTTCGCTGGCAGCACCGCAGAGCGGTAGCTGTCGTAATAAGCGACAGCGGCGGAGAATGTCGGTACCGGAATACCGTTCTGAACCGCATAGGCGACAACATCACGCAGCGCCTGCTGGTAATCATCAGCGATCTGCTTGAAGTAAGGGGCCAGCAGCAGGTTAGCGATAGCCGGGTTTTCTGCATAGGCATCGGTGATTTTCTGCAGGAACTGCGCGCGAATGATGCAGCCTGCGCGGAAGATCTTCGCGATTTCACCGTAGTTCAGATCCCAGTTGTGCTCGTCAGAGGCGGCACGCAGCTGAGAGAAGCCCTGCGCGTAGGAGACGATTTTGCCCAGATAGAGGGCGCGACGCACTTTCTCAATGAACTCCGCTTTATCACCAGCCGGTTTAGCCTGCGGGCCAGAAAGAACTTTGGAAGCCGCAACGCGCTGCTCTTTCAGAGAGGAGATGTAACGAGCGAATACTGATTCGGTGATCAGCGACAGCGGTTCGCCGAGATCCAGCGAGCTCTGGCTGGTCCATTTACCGGTACCTTTGTTAGCCGCCTCATCCAGGATCACATCAACCAGGTAAGTGCCCTCTTCATCTTTCTTAGTGAAGATATCTTTGGTGATGTCGATCAGATAGCTGCTCAGCTCGCCCGCATTCCACTCGCTGAAGGTTTTTGCCAGCTCGTCGTTGGAGAGGTTCAGGCCGCCTTTCAGCAGGGCATACGCCTCTGCGATAAGCTGCATATCGCCATATTCGATACCGTTGTGCACCATTTTGACATAGTGACCGGCACCATCAGGGCCGATATAGGTGACGCACGGCTCGCCATCTTCAGCTACCGCAGCAATCTTGGTCAGGATCGGCGCAACCAGTTCGTAAGCCTCTTTCTGGCCGCCAGGCATGATAGAAGGTCCTTTCAGCGCGCCCTCTTCACCGCCGGAAACGCCGGTGCCGATAAAGTTGAAGCCTTCCGCAGAGAGTTCACGGTTACGGCGGATGGTGTCGTGGAAGAACGTATTACCACCATCAATGATGATGTCGCCTTTATCCAGGTAAGGCTTCAGGGAATCAATCGCGGCATCAGTACCCGCGCCGGCTTTCACCATCAGCAGAATGCGGCGCGGGGTTTCCAGAGATTCGACAAATTCTTGTACGGTGTAGTAAGGAACCAGCTTTTTGCCTGGGTTCTCGGCAACAACTTCTTCGGTTTTTTCGCGCGAGCGGTTGAAGATAGAAACGGTATAGCCACGGCTTTCAATGTTCAGCGCCAGGTTGCGCCCCATCACGGCCATACCAACAACGCCGATCTGTTGCTTGGACATTACATACTCCTGTCAGGTGTGGATACTGCGAACGTTACGCAGTCAATGTAGCTTTAATGTTAACTCAGGATATCTGGATGTGTTAAACAAAACAGCCAGCTCAAAAGACTTCAAGCATGAAAAGATAATTATTCCAGATTCGTTTCAGGACGCATAGCCACAAGGATTTTTTTGTTGCCAGTTCCAGGAATCACGCATCATTTCATCTAAGTCGCGACTCGCTGACCAGTTGAGTTCTTGCTGAGCTAAGGAGGGATTTGCCCAGCATTCAGCCACGTCTCCAGGCCGGCGATCGACGAAGCGATGCGGAATAGTTTTATGGCTCTGCCGCTCGAAAGCTGCGATCAAATCGAGTACCGAATAGCCCTTGCCGGTGCCTAAATTGTAAGTTCTGCAATTACTGCCTGGCGCTTTATTCTGCAAAGCGGCGATATGACCTTCCGCCAAATCCATCACATGGATATAGTCCCTGACACCGGTACCGTCATGGGTAGGATAATCATGCCCGTAAATCGACAGCACAGGGAGTTTGCCGACCGCAACCTGGCTAATATAAGGCACGAGATTGCAGGGAATACCATTAGGATCTTCCCCAATCAAGCCTGACGGGTGAGCACCTGCCGGATTAAAGTACCGCAGGATAGTAATATCTAACTGCGGATATGATTTTGCTGTATCGTTGAGAATTTGCTCAACCATCAATTTCGATGTGCCGTAAGGATTCGTCGTTCCGCCAATCTTTGAGCTCTCTTTAAGCGGTACAGTTTCAGGATTACCATAGACAGTTGCTGAAGAGCTAAATATCAGCTCATGAACGTTATGAGCCATCATCTCCTGAAGTAAGACAATGCTTGCCGTAACGTTATTATCATAATATTTGAGCGGGAATTGTACGGACTCAGAAACTGATTTGAGGCCAGCAAAATGAATGATCTGTTTTATCGTATTTTCAGTGAAAATTTTCTGTAACAAAGTGCGATTTGCAACATCGCCTTCATAATAAGTGATATCGCGGCCCGTTAACGACTTGACGCGGCAAAGTGATTCATAAGAAGAATTGCTATGATTGTCGAGGACCACGACTTCATAATTCTGCTCTAAAAGAGACAATACGGTATGAGAACCAATATACCCCGCCCCGCCGGTGACTAATATTGACATACTTATTCCTTATAAATGCAGTGACGCTGAGTTTGCTTATCTCAGGATAAAAGAATAGACACCAGCCGATCGCATGCCTGTTCCTGGTCAAATTTTTCCAGCGCAATATCACGACTGGCTCGGCCCATACTCAAGACAAGGTCTGGTTGCTCTATAAAAGCAATCATCTTCTCAGCAAGTGCCTCTTCATTCCAGGGCGGTATCAGGAAACCATTCTGCCCATCAATCACCGTCTCGCGGCATCCCGGCACATTCGTAGTAATGACAGGTCTGCCTACGGCCATCGCCTCCTGTGTACTTCTGGGCACGCCTTCGCGGTATGACGGCAATACAAATACGCTACTGTTGATGAGATGGGATTTGATGTCAGAAATTTGGCCCAAAAATTCGACGTTGCCGCTTTTTACCCACTCTTCAAATTCTGCACTGGTAATGCCACCCGGGTTGTCATCAAAGGTGCCGGCGATACTAAACTTCACTTGCGGATAGCGCAGCTTAACTTTCGCGGCAGCATGAACAAATTCACGGACGCCCTTCTCGACCAAAAGCCGGGAAACCATCGTGAAATGTATCGGGTCGACAGGAGCAGGTGAATAACTGTATTCATTAAGATCAACCCCGATGCCACCGACAATCTCAGTCGATTTCACGGAAATATTATTCTCAAGCAACAGATCGCGATGATCATCCGGGTTTAAAAACATCACTTTTCTACACAGCGGAAGAACCAGACGGTACAGGGTTGTTTGTACAGCGCGCAGGATTTTCTTCTTAGTACTTTCCGGAGTGGCATGCGCGGTGTAGCAGTACCCTAGTCCTTCAAGCAGAACATCTATTTTTGTAATGCCAGCGAGACGTGCGGCCAGAGCACCAAAGATCACCGGTTTTGGGAAAAAACAGAAAACAACATCAGGCTTAATTTCTTTTACTATTTTTGAAAGCTTAACGGTGTTGTACAGGTCAGATAAAGGATTTGTACCTGAGCGCGAGAACTCATACCTCGCTGGGTGTGCACCCATGTTGATAATCTGCTTGAAATTCTCCGCATCATTATCCATGGTCAGGGTATGAACTACACAATTTTGTGATACAAATTTTTCTATCAATCTTTTCCGGAAAAGAACGATAGTTCCACTCTGGTTTCCTATAAACAATATCCGCATGTGCAAATCCTAAGACTAATTTATGACCACTGAAAAGTAAGTTGCGAACCTGAAAATTCACTATTCCCGACAATTAGCTATGTGCAAATGACAATATCTCACATGCGTTTTGTACAAAGAAAGAAAAAGTGTAAGCAATAGACTAATTTTTACCGCGAATAAAAAACTTCATGAAGGCAACCAAAGAAGCCATAAAAAAAACGAAGCTTTTATTTATCAGCATCTCACGAAACATTAATCCTGCCAGCTCTGCATAGGCTAACGACTTTCGCTGTGCCGTGCTGTCATGAACACGATAACTAAATAACACATCGCTCACGTTGTCCCAGCTGGCTGACATCCGTGATAGCCTTAACCATAAATCATAATCTTCTGATTTGAAGCCTGCATTGTAGCCGCGCGCTTTGATAATCGTTTCTTTCTTGTACATCACTGAGGGATGGCAAAATGGATTAGTAAATGGAAGCTTTTTCTTGATTTTATTTCCAGCAGGATAGTGCACCGTAGCGATAATTTTATCTGCAGTATCTATTTTATTAATGGCGCAACCAACCATATCCAGATTGTGGGATTCGATGTAATTAAGTTGAACCTCAATTCTGTTGTGATGAGAAATGTCGTCCGCATCCATTCTCGCCACATATTTATAATTACAGTGTGTTAGTCCCAGATTCAACGCAAAAGAAAGCTGTTCTAAACCGCAATTAACCAACTTAACGTTAGCTAAATTACTATACCACTCTGATAAAGTTTTTATGATGGATTCGCGCTGGCGTCCATTAACAACGATGACCAATTCATCCACAGGACGCGACTGATTTAAAATACTATCAATAGCTGCCCGGGTATAATTATCAACATTGTTAAGAGCTAATAATCCACTAACTCCAAATTTCTCGTTCATAATTTTCAATTACTTCAATATTCAGATATGGATACGGTTATTACAGCTTAATCCAGCCATCAACGTACAGCTGGCCAATACTATCGTTCAAAGTCCATCGTTCAGGACATATGACGATCTTTTCAGGATTGGTATTGAGCACTGCTCCCCACCAACTGTAAGTGCTGTTCGCAATGATATTATGCTTACAGAGCGACATCAGATACATATCAACCGCAGAGGATGTAGAGCCAGCGTTCTCAACGAAAGAAGCATCTGGAACCCATGAAAAGGTCTCTTTAACCCAGCTAATATCATCGGAAAAAAAGACAAATTTCGGATCCGTGGTTCTGGCAGTTATCAATTCAATTGATTTTTTATAGTACTCAACATCACATAACCCATGAAATGCGCTGGCATTTGCATTTGTCACATAATCGCCACGGCGAATATGTACGGCGATGGTATTCACATGCTGGTTTATGACCTGATAAGAGCTGAGACTTCGCATTTCAGCATCCACTTCCGGGGCAAGCGTAAATTGCTGCTGAATGGAATCAATACTCTCTTTCAGAAAACTATAATTTTGGAAATAGCCAATGACGTAATCGTTCTCGCGTGCCTTCTCATGGTAAATGAAGGAGTCTTCATTATAGACATGGATTAAACGTTTGATTTTACGAAGAACGGATGGGCTATTAACTCCCGGGATGCGAGCGAAAAGCTTGAGCGCCAACACTTTGTTACGCGTATTCTTTTTCTCTTTACTGTTGCTCTTCCTGGCGTACTGAACGTTAAACTGAAAGATCTCCAGCTTCCTGAAGGTATCTTTACCAGGCTGATTATCATAATAGCTGTCATCAATGATGACATTCCCACCAAATTTAATTTCAAGCGCTTTCGCTGCAGCGAACTGGAAGAGTTGATTTCCTAAACCACCTGATAATCTAACGATCATCATTATTCCTTCTTCAAATTTGTATAATTACTAATAATGCGCTAGCAGAAATCGTTTATTCCATTGCTTCTTAAAATCTCGCAACGCCCTTTTCTGATCGAATTATAATCAGGCGACTCAGTTACCCCAGGTAAATAGAAGCGGTAATCACTCATAAGCGGTAAGTAGATCGGCGAGATGACTATTCTGAGTCCAATAACAAAGACGATCGTCAAAATCAAAATCCCACGAGAGATATACTTCGAAAACATGTTTTCGATGTCGGGAATGAGATAGGGATAACAGTAATAAGTGAAACGGTTAAATACCGGGAAAGGCACACCTAACAAGATGACACCAAAACAAAAGTATTGCCATTTTTTATTAACAATATTTTCTTTTTTCTTATATAAGCAGAACAGTGGGAAAATAAAGTAAAGCACGAGACCGAGCATAAATGACGATGCCAGGATATTAACATTCAAATGATTGGAAATTTTATTGCTTATAAAAGCAACCATAGCAGAGTTCATGCCGAATACCAGAAGCCCCAGGATTGCTAACGCACCTCCCGAGAATACAAATACCATTTTCTTACGGTTTTTCTCTTTGCTATTGATTATAAAGTCTAAACCAATTGCGAAAACAGCAGAGTAGTGGAACAGGCAAGCAATGAGTGCATATAGGATAAATTTCCTTCTTCTGGAAGCGAATAAAAGAATGGCTAAAGCAATACCTTGTCTGATCTGCTCGGCAAAAAGCACGAAGCCAAACAACGCAAAAATGAAGAAGAAGACGAATCCAGAGTATCGGAACTTAATGCAATAGTGATAAACAAAGAAATAGATTATAACGTTACTGAGTATATAAACAGAATGGTATTCAAAGCCCATCCACGCGCTGATTTTCATCAACGCAGTAAAACCAGGCTCAAAGGTATTATTAAACAAACCGACGTTATCTATACGAGAATAGAAATCATGGTAGTTGATCCAGTCATATGCTGGAAAATACCATCCACTCATAATAATGAATGTCACAAGGACATTAAACGTCGTGAGGTTTTTATTATTTACAAGTGAACAAAAAAACAAGTAAATTAAAATTATAATATACATATAGGACGCCAGTAGCCCTCTCCAGAACAATTAAAAAATGTTGCGCATAGGTTTAAAAATCCCAGAAGGCTGATTCCGTCAGCGCTTTTTTGCGAAACTGCGCTGACGGAATCATCAATAGCAAAAGCATCAAAATGCAGTACGGCGCATCTGCGCGCTATACTTTAAGGTTTAAAATAACAGCAAACATGACTTTCATTTTTTTAATGAAGTTTTTAATTTTGGACGGTTTGAAGTGGATACCTACAGAACCAGAATGACCGTACATCTCTGGCACCTCACGCCCAATAACCTGTCTGTAAGGCATATTGTCGATTACCTCAAAAAAGACATGTTCTAAATGACGTCCATTGAGATCGTCAACTTTGGTATGAATGTTGGAAAATTTTTCCAGATAAAAATCTTTGCGGATGATATAAAATCTTGTATCAACTTTATCTGGTGAAAAGAATGGTGCGGTGAGAAAGGCAGAGCGGCCTGAAAATGCCTTTATACACTCAAGATAATTGGATGGCCATAACTTGGACGTGCATTTTGCAAAAGCATCATACTTTTTTAAGATTTCACTATTAGCAAGCGCAAAATTAACGATTTGACCTTCGCCATAACCTTTGCCAAAACGTTTAACCGCTTCACTATCATTATGAAAATTGAGAAATTCTATGTTCTGGAATTTGCTTTCAAGTAATTCTCTTTCACCCGCAAAATCATAACCGCTACCATCGCAAATCACGATGGGGACTTCCCGGCAACGCTCAGACAGCGTTAACAGCGCATTGATAGTGGATTGCAGTCTTTCATTACTGTCACTTAAGACCGTAAGTGGCGCATTTGACACGACACAAGAAGTAATCAAAAGCGGAATCATTTTATTTTTTTCCATTCTGTATAAACCACCTAAAAATAAGTAACAGTGCGAAATCCACGATAACTCTGAACGTCGAAGCCCACGCCACTCCAATCAACCCATAATGCTTGATGGCGAAATAGAGGAAGCAAAAATAGGGTACGAGCTCTATAACATGAATGATGGCCGTCGCTTTAAAGTATCCTTTCGCCTGAATTTCAGCGAACGTCACTTGTGCAACGGAGTTCACAAACATGCCGAGCAACAGGACGAGCAAAATGGCAACAGAATGCGCTCCATACTCTTTACCGACCCACGTATCCAGGATGAAGCCAGGAAATATCAGAAATGGCAGAATAATTAAAAATGCGCTTCCGCCAACTAGAAGATAGCCATGACGAAGCTGTTTTTTGCCCTCCCCCTTGTTTAATGAGTAGCTAAATAACGGGAAGAGCACTCGTGATATGGCATTAGGGAATATTGAGATCCTATTTACTATTTCCGAAGGTGCGGTATAAAACGCCACGTTTTTAGCGCCCAACATATTGGAGAGTATAAATCGGTCACAATAGAGAATAAGCGGGCTAATAATATTACTAACGGAAACCCAACCACCATGTGATAACAGACGCTTGCAAACCGCTTTATCAAAAAAGAAGAAGTTTATTTTGACGTAACGACGAACGCAGTAATGGTTTATCGCGAAAGAGATGATGCGAGCCAGCGTCAGGCCAAGTACACCTGAGGTGAGTGAAGCATCATAGGCAATAAGAGCCACAGGGAAAATTGCAAGGATCGAGCCTGTGATCGTTTTCTGCAGGTTGATAGATTTAAAGTTTTCCAGACCTTCCAGATAGCCGGTGTATATCTGCGAAAATAATAGAAACGGGAATGAGATACTAATAATTCTCAGCGAGAGTACGACATCCGAAAAATGTTGTGCAGAAACATTAAATACCCCTGCTATTTTGGTTGCATTTAACGTAACCAGAAGTGCGCCTAATGCGCTGATGGCAAGTATAATAACCAGCGATGTTGAAAGAATGACATCCAGCTGATGTTTATCCTCCCGATATAACGATACCTCACGAATAACTGTTCGGCTCAATCCGGCATCGAGAATGCTCGCGAAGCCGAAAATCGTAAAGAAGATCGTAAAAAGACCAAACAGCTCAACGCCTAATAGACGAGCCATCATTCCCATCGCCGGTATAGCAATCAGCGATGGAATGATAAAGCCGCCAACATTCCAGAAACTATTCTTTAAGATATTCAATTTCGGTTTACTTAGTAATCAAATTTAGGAGCATCGATAAATAATAATCCCTGCTTGTCCTTATCAGAAAGAAGCGGCTCACCTTCTAATGGCCACTCAATTGCAAGCTGGGGATCACTCCATAACAAAGTCTGTTCTGCAGTCGGATTGTAGAAGTCTGTGCATTTATAAACAAACTCTGCCGTCTCGCTGGTTACATAAAAACCGTGCGCCAGGCCTTCAGGAACCCATAATTGTCTTTTGTTTTCATCGGACAGGTAGAACCCAGCCCACTTGCCAAAAGTGCTTGAGTGCTTTCGCAAATCAACAACGACATCATAAACAGTACCAGCAACAACACGCACAAGTTTACCCTGCGTATTGGCAAGCTGATAATGCAACCCTCGCAGCGTACCTTTACATGATTTGGAGTGATTATCCTGAACGAACTGCGTTTTACCTATTGCTTGCTCGAACTTTTTCTCATTCCATGTTTCCATGAAAAAACCACGAGAATCACCAAAAACATTCGGTTCAATCAGTTTAACGTCATTTATGGCTGTATCGATGATATTCATATTTGTTTACTTATCGTCTAAAAGATTAATGCTGAAACATCTCATTGATTGATGCGCTAAGCGGCATGTCATCTCATGGTGACGTGCCGCCTGCAAGGGTAGTTGCTTTTACGCTACATAGCGTTCGAGGAAATTCAGAAGCTCTGCTGTCTTTTGTTGCATTAACGTCTGATCACCGCGCGACTCAACATTGAGACGCACAAGGCTTTCAGTGTTTGATATGCGAACATTGAACCGCCATTGCGCGAACTCCATGCTGACACCATCCGTGTAATCCACATGCTGCGCAGAAGCGGCATAGTGATCACAGAGATCTTTTATACAGAGTTGTGCATCTTCGATATTGCGGTTGATTTCACCGGAAGCAGGCCACGCTGCGATAGATGCATCGATTAACTGGCTTAATCCAGTCTTCTCAATGCTTAACATTTCAATTACCAGCAGCCATGGGATCATACCGCTGTCGCAGTAGAAAAAATCGCGAAAATAGTGGTGTGCACTCATTTCGCCGCCATAAATTGCATTTTCGGCACGCATACGATCTTTAATGAAAGCATGCCCGGTTTTGGATAGCACAGGTGTACCGCCCGCCTTTTTAACAATATCTATCGTGTTAAACAGTAGACGCGGATCGTGAATAATTTTCGCGCCGGGCTCTTTCTGCAAGAAGGATGCTGCGAGAAGGCCGACAATATAATAGCCTTCGATAAAACGACCATTGCTATCAAAGAAGAAGCAGCGGTCAAAATCACCGTCAAACGCAATACCGAGATCGGCACCATGCTCAACTACTGCATCACGGGTATCCTGCCGACATTCAGGAAGTAGCGGGTTGGGGATGCCGTGTGGAAAAGTGCCATCCGGGTCGTTATGAACTTTGATAATGGTTATCGGAATAGATTTTTCCTGGAATCGTTTCTCCAGGCAATCTATGACCGGCCCAGCCGATCCGTTACCAGAGTTAATAACTAGTTTTAAAGGTCTGAGATTACTAAGGTCTATAAAGGAGAGGATATGGTCAATATACTCCTGCTTCAGGGATATTTTTTTATACTGTCCCTGGAATTCAGTTTTTGATTCGTCAATTTCCAGCGTTTCAGCAAGCAACTTAATTTCATTAAGACCGCTTTCGCAGCTGATTGGTTTGGAATCCCGGCCGACGATTTTCATCCCATTATAGTCGATAGGATTATGGCTGGCGGTGACCTCAATGCCGCCATCGAGCTTCAGATATGAGGTCGCGAAATAGATCTCTTCGGTACCTACCATACCGATATCAATAACGTCAACGCCAGCGTCCCGCAGCCCATTCGCTAACGCCATTTTGAATGATTCACTGGTCAGACGGCAGTCGCCGCCAACAACAACAGACCGCGCTTTTGCATGCAAGCCAAAAGCTTTTCCGATTTTCCAGGCTATTACTGTCGTAATTTCGCTATCAATGCGGCCGCGTATGTCATATGTTTTAAAGCAAGATAACTGTGTCATTCTTCCATGCTCTTAATATCATCAAATAATTTTATTATTGATTTTGATAGCGACTAGTCAAACGAACAATATCGTCTTCTTCGAGATAGTCACCGGAGCTCACTTCAATAAGTTCCAATGGGATAATTCCGGGGTTCTCGAGGCTATAATCTGCACCAGCTGGAATATAAATAGATTCATTGGTTACGAGTAATCTGCTTTTACCTGACAATGTGATACGTGCTGTACCCGAGACAACTATCCAGTGCTCTGAACGGTGATGATGTAATCTTAACGATAGCCCCTCGTCTGGTTTAACCGTAATACGTTTAACTTTGTAACGGTTACCCTGACCGATTTCTTCATATTTACCCCAGGGACGAAAAACTTCACGATGGCTATAGTACTCTCGTCTGCCTTCGAGCTTTAATTTGGTGACGATTTTCTTAACGTCCTGGACGTCATCTTTATTCGCAATCAGAATGGCATCTTTCGTCTGTATAACAACCAGATTATCTATCCCTACCGCTGCCACCAAAGCAGATTCAGCATTGATATAACTATTCTGTGCGTTGCTGACGATAATATCGCCCTGCAATACGTTACCGTCTTTGGTTTTAGAGGAAATATCCCAGAGTGACGACCACGAACCGACATCGCTCCAGCCCACTGACAGCGGTACGACGACAGCTTCAGCTGTTTTTTCCATCACCGCATAGTCAATCGATTCGGCTGGGCATTTCAGGAACTCATCTGAGTTGATCCTGACGAAATCTAAATCATGGGTCGATGAGTTTAGTGCCCGCTCACACGCTTCAAGAATGTCCGGACGGTATTTTTTCAACTCTTCAACATATCGTTTCGCCCGAAACAGGAACATCCCGCTATTCCAGTAATACTCTTGCGAAGCGAGGAATTTTTCGGCCGTTTCCAGGTCGGGTTTTTCAACAAAAGCTTCAACCGCATAACCGGCTACAACGTCATCGGGCGCACTATGGCCTAAGGCCTGGCCTCTTTTAATATAGCCATAGCCTGTCTCTGCATGTGTCGGGACAATGCCAAAGGTGACTAAATCCCCCTGCTTTGCCAACTCTATTGCGGAGAGAACATTATTTCTGAACTCAACTTCGTTTTCGATTACGTGATCCGCGGCGAGGATTAAAAGCAAAGGATCCTGATCAGGGTTTTCTTTAATTGTTGTGAGCGCCGCCAGTGCAATTGCGGGAGCGGTATTTCTCCCTTCCGGTTCGAGAATAATATTATTGGACAGCATGTCGATATTGCGCAGTTGCTCTGCAACAACGAAACGATGCAGCTCATTACATATTACAACCGGGTTTTGACAATACATGCCATCGAGTCGTTTTAAGGTGGTTTGTAGCATAGATGCTTGACCGGTTAACGACAAAAATTGCTTTGGGTACAACTCCCTTGATAAAGGCCACAACCGGCTACCCGTACCGCCAGCCATAATCACAGGGAAAAGCGTGAATGCTTCTTGTATGTTTGACATATGCATTACCCAATTTATTTTTTGACATCATTA
Organism: Kosakonia sp. CCTCC M2018092; assembly: GCF_003864115.1. Classification (NCBI taxonomy): domain Bacteria; kingdom Pseudomonadati; phylum Pseudomonadota; class Gammaproteobacteria; order Enterobacterales; family Enterobacteriaceae; genus Kosakonia; species Kosakonia sp. CCTCC M2018092. Next base: position 1,735,949 of record NZ_CP034225.1, on the reverse strand, counting down.
TCTGCAAAATATGATGTCGAGTATTTATGGATTGTTGAATCCATTAAAATTTCTTCTTTTCGTAACCACTTAAAACGCTGATGTTGCGTCCGGGGTGGATGAATTGATTTTTTTTCGACATTAAAAATATATGCCAGGACGACATAATGAGTTGAGAATTCATCATTAAAAAAATTGTTTTGATAAAAATGCTGCCACACGCCATGAAACTGAGCTTGTTCCAGTTGGAAATGAACGTTCAGTTCATTGGCACTGATGCGATTCAGAGCTTGCGCGATTGTCTCATCTTTCAGAATGCGGCCACCGGGAACAAACCAATAATTTTTCGCAGGCTCGTTCAGCCTTTCACCGAAAAGATATTCGTCATGCTCATTTCTGACCAGCAGATCGATAGAGATTAATGGGCTCGCTTGTATAATTTTTTTAAAATCGTCGTCCGGCAAATACATCGTTAATCTCGTAGCGTTTTCTGATTATCCAGGAACCAGGCGTAGGTGTCCTGCAAGCCACTCTGCAGATCAATACGATAGTTCCAGCCCAGTTTTGCTAAACGCTCCACGCTCAACAGTTTTCTCGGCGTGCCATCAGGTTTCGATGCGTCAAACTCAATTCGACCTTCGTACCCCGTGGTTTTTGCGATCGTTTCTGCCAGCTCGCGGATGGTGCAGTCAACGCCGGTGCCGACGTTGATATGCGATAACATCTCTTCCGTATTCGCCTGCCATACGCTGCGATCCAGCTCCATGACGTGAATACTGGCAGCGGCCATATCATCAACATGCAGAAATTCACGCATCACCTTGCCACTTCCCCACACCACGACCTCAGGTGCGTTGTCCATTTTTGCCTGATGAAAACGCTTCATCAAACCAGGGATGACGTGTGAATTTTCAGAGTGAAAGTTATCATTCGGCCCGTACAGGTTGGTCGGCATTACAGAGCGATAATCACGACCATACTGTCTGTTATACGACTCGCAAAGTTTAATGCCTGCAATTTTTGCAATTGCGTAGGGTTCATTCGTGGCTTCTAATGTTCCACGCAATAACTCATCTTCCTTAATGGGCTGAGAAGCCATTTTTGGGTAGATGCATGACGATCCGAGGAATAACAGTTTCTGAACGCCAAGACTGTGGGCAGCATGGATGATATTCGCTTCGATCATCAGGTTTTGATAGATAAACTCGGCCGGATAGGTGTTATTCGCAATAATCCCACCCACTTTCGCGGCGGCGAGGTAAATCTGATCGGGCTTCTCTTGTTGAATAAACTGATTGACCGCCTGCGGATCGAGCAAGTCCAGTTGGCTTCTATCTCTTAAAAGCAACTCCACATCGTTTCTTTGGGCCAGTTGTCGAACGATGGCCGAGCCCACCATTCCTTTATGCCCTGCGACAAAAACACGAGTTTTATTCATGGCATTCATTCCTGCGAAAGACTAACAGCGTAGCCATTGCTCTTGAGCAGAGCGTGTCGTTTCGCAGCGTCGTAATCGCTTAATACCATCTCAGAAACCAGTTCTTGCAGCGACGTCTCGGCTTTCCAGCCCAATTTTTCACACGCTTTAGTCGCATCGCCCAGCAGTGTTTCAACTTCTGCAGGACGGAAGTAACGCGGGTCAACAGAGACAATCACATCACCCACCTGCACACCGGTAACTTTATCCCCGGTAATCTCTTCGACGATAGCGATTTCGTCAACACCGGTTCCTTCGAAACGAAGCTTGATGCCCAGTTCGAGCGCAGCCAGGCGTACAAACTCGCGTACGGAATATTGAATCCCGGTAGCAATCACGTAGTCGTCAGGTTGCTCCTGCTGCAGCATCAGCCACTGCATTTTCACGTAATCTTTTGCATGGCCCCAGTCACGAAGAGAGTCCATATTTCCCAGATAGAGGCACTTTTCCAGCCCTAATGAGATATTTGCCAACGCCCGGGTAATTTTACGTGTTACGAAGGTTTCACCACGGCGCGGGGATTCGTGGTTGAATAAAATGCCGTTACACGCATAGATCCCGTATGACTCACGATAGTTTACGGTGATCCAGTAAGCATACAGTTTCGCTACCGCATACGGTGAGCGCGGATAAAACGGCGTTGTTTCTTTTTGCGGAATCTCCTGAACCAGACCATACAGTTCTGAAGTTGAAGCCTGGTAGAATCGTGTTTTTTTCTCTAGTTTTAAAAAACGAATCGCTTCTAATATACGCAGTGTACCGATAGCATCTACGTCAGCAGTATATTCCGGCGATTCGAAAGAGACGGCAACATGGCTCATTGCGCCTAAGTTATAAATCTCATCGGGTTGAACTTCAGAAATAATACGCGTGAGGTTTGAGGTATCGGTTAAATCGCCGTAATGCAAATGAAAATTAGCGTTAGTGGTGTGAGGCTCTTGATAAATGTGATCGACGCGTTCAGTATTAAAAGATGATGACCGACGCTTGATACCATGGACAATATACCCTTTCTCAAGCAACAGTTCGGCCAGATAGGAACCATCTTGCCCAGTAATACCAGTAATGAGTGCGACTTTATTCATGATTTACCTTATTTCAAATCGTATTGCTGACTATAATCAGAATTTCAATATAAGCTGTGCATAAGACCTATTTTATAAATATCAAATGCGATATTACTCACAGCCCAAAGACGTATAAACGCGCTACGTTCTTATTCGTTTATAATTTTCTGTAAATACTTTCCGTAGTTATTTTTGAGGAGCGGTTCGGATAGCTTCTGTAATTGCTCTCTACTGATAAACCCTTTGCGGTAAGCAATCTCTTCCGGACAGGAAACTTTAAGCCCCTGACGCTCTTCAATCGTCGCAATAAAGTTACTCGCCTCTATCAAGCTTTGGTGAGTACCGGTATCCAGCCAGGCGTAGCCACGCCCCATAATTGCAACGGACAGACGACCCTGATCCATATAAAGACGGTTGATATCCGTAATTTCCAGTTCACCGCGCTCAGAAGGTTTGAGGCTTTTTGCCATCTCTACGACGCTGTTGTCGTAAAAGTAGAGGCCTGTGACAGCATAATTGCTTTTCGGTTTTAATGGCTTCTCTTCGAGACTGATAGCCGTGCCGGTTTTATCAAATTCCACTACGCCATAGCGCTCAGCATCGGTCACATGGTAGGCAAATACGGTAGCTCCACCCTCCTGCTCGACGGCGTCTTCCATCAGTTTAGGCAAATCGTGGCCATAGAAAATATTATCGCCGAGGATCAGCGCACAATCGTCATCCCCGATAAACTCCTCTCCAATGATGAAGGCCTGCGCAAGTCCATCCGGGCTTGGCTGTACTTTATAGTGCAGATTAAGCCCCCACTGGCTGCCGTCACCAAGGAGTTGTTCAAAACGCGGCGTATCTTGCGGCGTACTGATGATCAAAATATCGCGAATACCGGCCAGCATCAGTGTCGATAACGGATAGTAGATCATCGGCTTATCGAATATAGGCAGCAACTGCTTACTCACGGCCATGGTTACCGGATAGAGACGCGTACCAGAGCCGCCAGCAAGGATTATTCCTTTACGTGTTTTCATTGCATTTTCTCACGCTAAAAACGCCTCCCCAGAGGCATTTCAAATTAGTTAAACCGGGCCCGCCGCAAACAACTCCGCCAGCATGCGTTTTACGCCTGTCTCCCAGTGTGGAAGCACCAGTTCAAATTCACGGGTAAATTTTTCAGTGTTAAGTCGTGAATTATAAGGACGTTTTGCTGGAGTCGGATACGCTTCTGTCCCGATTGCATTTACATTTTTCACCGCAAGCGAAATGCCAGCAGCGCGCGCCTCGGCAAACACCAGTTGGGCAAACGCATGCCAGCTGGTCGTGCCGGAGGCAACAAGATGGTAGAGCCCAGCGACGTCTGGTTTAACCAACGCGGTACGAATTGCATGGGCCGTACAGTCTGCCAGCAGCTCTGCCCCGGTCGGCGCGCCAAACTGGTCGCCAATAATGGAGAGCGTTTCGCGCTCTTTCGCCAGTTTGAGCATCGTTTTGGCGAAGTTATTCCCCTTCGCCGCAAAGACCCAGCTGGTACGGAAAATCAGATGCTTCGGGCAGTGTTGCTGAACAGCTTTCTCACCAGCCAGCTTGGTTTCGCCATAGACATTGAGCGGCGAAGGCTCATCGGTTTCGCGCCACGGCGTTTCGCCGCTACCCGGAAAAACATAGTCTGTTGAATAATGTACCAGCCAGGCATCGATCGCAGCCGCTTCGCGCGCAATCGCTTCAACGCTGGTTGCATTCAGCAGCTCGGCAAAATCGCGCTCCGATTCCGCTTTATCAACCGCAGTATGCGCAGCCGCATTGACAATGACGTCGGGGCGAACGCGGCGAACCGTTTCTGCCACGCCTTCTGGGTTACTGAAATCGCCACAGTAGTCAGTAGAGTTGAAATCAACGGCAACAATACTCCCCAACGGCGCTAATGCGCGTTGAAGTTCCCAGCCAACTTGTCCGTTTTTGCCAAACAGCAGAATATTCATTGGCTGCGTTCCCCGTAGTTTTGCTCGATCCAGGATTGGTAAGCACCGCTCTTCACATTTTCAACCCATGCGGTATTGGCTAAATACCACTCAACGGTTTTGCGAATGCCGCTTTCAAACGTTTCTTGTGGTTTCCAGCCGAGTTCGCGGCTAATTTTGTCTGCGTCAATCGCATAGCGGCGATCGTGGCCCGGACGGTCATTCACATAGGTAATCTGATCGCGATAGGAGCTGGCTTTCGGCACGATTTCATCAAGCAGATTGCAAATGGTGTGTACCACATCAAGGTTCTGTTTTTCGTTATGGCCACCGATGTTATAGGTTTCACCCGCAAGACCCTCGGTCACTACCGTATAGAGCGCACGGGCATGATCCTCCACATAAAGCCAGTCACGGATCTGGTCGCCTTTGCCATAAATTGGCAGCGGCTTACCTTCAAGCGCGTTGAGGATCACCAGCGGAATCAGTTTTTCAGGGAAGTGGAATGGACCGTAATTGTTAGAGCAGTTCGTCACAATGGTAGGGAAGCCATAGGTCCTGCGCCATGCGCGCACCAGATGGTCGCTAGAGGCTTTGGAAGCAGAGTAAGGGCTGCTCGGTGCGTAGGCGGTGGTTTCGGTGAAAAGCGGCAGCGCTTCGCCAGCGGCAACTTCATCCGGATGCGGCAGGTCGCCATACACTTCATCAGTCGAGATGTGATGGAAACGAAAAGCGGCTTTGCGCGTCTCATCCAGTTGCGTCCAATATTGACGAGCTGCTTCGAGCAGAACGTAAGTACCCATAATATTGGTTTCGATAAAGGCTGCCGGGCCGGTAATGGAACGGTCTACATGGCTCTCTGCGGCCAGGTGCATCACTGCATCAGGTTGATGTTCAGCGAAAATACGCGCCATCGCCGCGCCATCACAGATGTCTGCATGCTCAAACGCATAACGGGCGCTCTTATCAACTTCTGCTAATGATTGCAGATTTCCGGCATAGGTTAATTTATCAACATTAACCACATTATCCTGAGTGTTATTAACTATATGACGCACAACTGCAGAGCCAATAAAGCCTGCACCACCGGTGACCAGTATTTTCACGAGAATTATCCGTACTTGCTTTGCAATGTTTAGAACGCGATCGGCGGGTAATGGAAGAAGCGTGAGCAAATAAAAGGCACGCTACCGCCCCAGGCTTTCAGCTACCCGAACGCTGTGTGGGACAGTCAACATTAATTATTGCCAGGCCCTACACACGCGTCATTCCCGCTGCGCTGGGCACAAAATGCTAAGCGGCTATTCTCCGCTGAAACAGCCATAGAAACAAGGGAAAATCTATAGACTAAAAGCTTAAAAAATCCACATAACTACCTTTTTTAATTGTTTATTTTCAGATAAAAACAAAAAAGGCAGTAAGAATAACCTGAGAGTAAACTCTCTCAGTATCATCCTTAACTGCCTCGTCAATCAGGTATAAAGCACCGGATTAATTTATTTGATTATTGTGCCAGCAATTTCTGAATACTATCGCGGAATTTCTGACCTTCTTTCAGGTTGCGCAGGCCATAGTTCACAAACGCCTGCATGTACCCCATCTTCTTACCGCAATCGTAGCTATCGCCGGTCATCAGCATGGCATCAACGGACTGTTTCTCCGCCAGACGGGCGATAGCATCAGTCAGCTGAATACGTCCCCAGGCACCCGGCTCGGTGTTTTCCAGCTCTGCCCAGATATCAGCAGAAAGGACATAGCGCCCTACCGCCATCAGATCGGAGTCCAGCGTCTGCGGCTGATCCGGCTTCTCGATAAACTGCACGATGCGGCTCACTTTGCCTTCGCTGTCCAGCGGCTCTTTGGTCTGAATAACAGAGTACTCGGAGAGATCGCCCTTCATGCGTTTTGCCAGCACCTGGCTGCGGCCTGTTTCGCCAAAGCGTGCGACCATCGCGGCGAGGTTATAACGCAGCGGATCGGCGGTTGCCGTGTCCAGCACGATATCTGGCAGGACGACGATAAACGGATTGTCACCCACAATCGGGCGCGCGCAAAGGATGGAGTGACCCAGGCCCAGCGGCTGCGCCTGACGCACGTTCATGATAGTAACGCCCGGCGGGCAGATGGACTGCACTTCCGCCAGCAGCTGGCGCTTAACGCGCTGTTCAAGCAGCGCTTCAAGCTCGTAGGAGGTGTCGAAGTGGTTTTCTACCGCGTTTTTTGACGAGTGGGTGACCAGAACAATCTCTTTGATCCCCGCGGCGACAATCTCGTCGACAATGTATTGAATCATCGGCTTGTCGACAATCGGCAGCATCTCTTTTGGAATCGCTTTTGTAGCGGGAAGCATATGCATCCCAAGTCCGGCTACCGGAATAACTGCCTTTAAATTAACCATTATTTCTTCCACCTATAAATTATTGATGAATTATAAACCCTTGACCTGTTTTCGCCAGTGCGTTCATGGCAAACAGGTATGAAAATGGCGACGAGTGATGCTCCCTCATGACAACAGATGTAATCCTAACGCCCCGGTTTAATCTCCAGGATTCCTCGCAAAAGCCTCAAAAGAGGCTTATGACCGTTTAGCGGGTAAGCGGAAGTTTAAATTTTCGACATTTACGGTGTGCTGATCGACACGATCGATATCAACGGAGCTTTGACCGTTCTCATTTACTGCGTGAATATTCGCCATCGACAGCAGGGTCTCATTTTTCGCCATAAAACGGCCGCGCACATCTTTGCGCAGGTCGAAATTGAGCTTCAGCGCCGGGCCTACGGACGCATCCTGCGTAATGTGGATATTGCGCAGGAAGAGGTGCTGCGGCTTATTGTGTAGCTCAAGAGTAGCTTGCTGCATCTTGATGTTGGTAATGGCGACAAACGAGGTCGCGTTACCGGAGGAGACCTGGATACCGCGCAGCTTATATTTACTGCTGCTGTTATCCTGCTGAATATCGTTAAGTTTGAAATTTTGCGGGATGGATAAATAATCGCCTTTGATCACGCCGTAACCAATCAGCATGCCGGCACTATTTTCCATGGTGACATTATCGATAACGAAATTATCACAGCCATAAATAGCCACCGTGGCGTTATCAATCCCCGCTTTTTTACTGAAGTCCGGCGTAATGTTTTTCGCTTTGATATTGCGAATAACAAAATGTTTACCGTTTTCCACATGCACCAGCTGGCGGCAATTACTGCCGGTGATATTTGCCACGACAAAGTTTTTCACCGACTGATCTTCCGGGTAGTTATTGTCATAGGTGCTGCCCGCTAACCCGATGCCAATCCCCCAGTTAATTTTGCCATTGGTGCAGTTAATATTGTCGATCACATGGTCGGAGATCAGGATATTGCGGTCATTGATTGCCACGTTCCACTCGATGGCATCGCCCTGCAGATCGCTAAAGCGGCTATGGGTAATGCGCGCGCCATCCAGCTGGTTATGGAAGCCCTGGCGTAAAATGCCGTAGTTGGCTTTGCTGATGTTAATGTTATCAATCACCAGATTGCGCATCACGCGCTTCTCTTTACCGCCAATATAGATCTGCATTACCGGGCCATAACCGCTCATGCTGACACCTTTAATGGTGCAGTCTGAGCCGCGTACATCCAGCATAACGTTATAGAGGCTGCCGCCCTGCTCGCCGATAACCTTACTGCCATCCTGTAGGACAAGACGCCCGCGTCCGCTGCCTTTTAACGCCCCACGCACCAGCAGCGTTTTCCCGGCGGGAATGAAAATACCGGTATTGATGTTTTCGCACACCAGCCCGGCAGGCACCTCCACCGTCTGCGCGTCGGCAAAGGCCTTATTGAGCGCAGCCGGCCAGTCATTGTGGTTGTAATCGCTTAACTTTACCGTGTCACTGCGCCCAAGGGCGCGCGCGGCAGGCATATGCAGCAGGGGAAGCGCCGCCAGCGCGGAGCTGGCGGTCAGGAAGGATCGGCGCGTCAGCGCGGTTGAGCGTCGTTTCGCAGTCATAAAGCCTCTCATCAAAGCGTTTGCAGCAGACTGGCCAGTTGCTGGTTGATAATCGTTTGATTAAAGTCCGTTTCAACTTTCTCCCGGGCGCGGGTCACCACCGGCGTAAGCTCCTCGCTCGCCATCTGACCAAAGGAGGCCAGACGTTCAGCCAGCGCTTCGGCGTCGTTTTCCGGCACCAGCCAGCCGGATCGTCCGGCGTCGATCAGTTCCGGAATACCGCTGTGAACGGTCGAGACCACGGGGATCCCAACCGCCATCGCCTCCATCAGCGCGACCGGGATACCTTCCATATCGCCATCGGTACCGGTAATCGAGGGGAGTAGAAAGACATCCGCCTCATCAAGCAGCGCTTTTACTTCATGGCTCGGCTTAAAGCCGGGCATCTCAATCACATCCTCAAGCTGGAACTGCTCGATCAGGGTGCGCAAACGGCGCTCCCAGGGGCCGATGCCAAGGATGCGGTATTTGAACGCCACACCGCGCGCTTTCAATAAGCGGCAGGCTTCAATGGCAACGTGCAGCCCTTTTTTCTCCGTTAAACGCGCAACAGAGATAATTTGCAGCGGACGGCCAGGCGATTTCACTTCACGCAGGCTAAAGCGCGTCATATCGACGCCCATACGCGAGACGGCAATCTTATTCTGCGGACAGCCCATGGTGAGCAGTCGCCCGGCCCAGAGATCGCTTATCGGCAACATCAAATCGCCACGCTGAAAGAGTTGCTGATACTCCGGGGTGTAGTGCGTAAGCACATCGCGGTGCGAGATATCGATTCCGTGGAAAACGGTGGCGATCTTGCCCTTGAGCACGCCAAGTTCGCGCAGTTTCGCCGCGGTGACCCCCGCCGGGCCAAAGTGGGCGATAAAAACATCGGCGGTGAAAGTTTGCGGCGCGAGGCCGCAAATCGCTGGCAGGATCAGGTTGCGCGCTTCATCACCGTAACGGGAGAGGTTGAGCGCTTTCCAGGTCGACGGCTTAAACATGCCGCGGGCGATGGCCTGCCCGCGATAGCCCAGCTTCGCCAGTTTCCCTTCCGGCTCCGCCAGCAGCCAGTGCGTCTTCTCCGCCAGCTTATATTCAGTGTATGCGGCGTGAGTATTGTTCATATCGCCCTTGTGCAGGGCGACGATCTCAACCTCAAATCCCATATTGATAAAGGCAACAATCTGGTTGAGGACAAACGTTTCGGACGAGAGAGGAAATTTCAGCAAAAAGAAGCCGACTTTCATTTCACCCCCTGCACGCGCTCGAGCACCGATTGCACCATCTTGATGCCCTGCTCGCGCTCGGCCGCGACTGCCGTTGCCAGCCGCGCGTTGATCGCCGGCAGCTGGCCCAGCGTATCTGCCGCCATTGACGCCAGCGAACCGTCGAGCAGGTGGCGAATATCCACCGCCATCTCCGGCATGCCGAGCTGCTGCATAATACCGGCCGACTTGTGTTCGTAGTTAATGGCAATCGCAGGCGTGCCGAAGTTCATCGAGATGATTGCCGAGTGCAGGCGCGTACCGATGGTTAAATCGCACGCGGCGAGAATTTTGCCCATCTCCAGATCGTTCAGCTCATCCATCACCACGTGGTAGCGGGAGGGATCCTGAATATGCTGGCGCAGGTTAAGCGCCACCATGCGGTCATCTTTGTTATAGCTGTCGATACCGGTGCAAGTAGAGAGCGCAATCACCTGATAGCCTGCGTCAATCACGCGGTTGACCACATCAGCAAAGGCCTTTTCATACGCCTGCTGGGTGGTGCCCAGACGTTTATCAAACGGTGCCAGTTCACGCAGGGTAATGGCAACAGTCTTCTCTTTTGCCGCCAGGTCCAGCCAGTGCTGCACGGCATAGCTGGCGGTGAAATCCTCCTGATGGTGGTCCACCAGCCAGGCGGTATCGACGCCCTGCTCCACTTTATCGGTGGTGATGCCGCTCTGCTTCATCAGATTGAGGCTGACATGCTCGCGCAGGATCAGCGCATCGCAATGGCCGAACACGTAGTTCGCCAGCTTGTTGAAGTCGTCGTTCTGGAACGGCCCGACGCTGTGACCAATCATAAACAGCGGCTTTTTCGCCATAAAGGTGCAGAGCGCATGTTCAAACTGCGGCACACCGTAGAGATCGACAAAGAAGGAGCCGCCGACCTGGATAATCGCATCGTAATCCGCCAGACGGCGCACAAAATCGGTAAACCCCTGAGCGATGGCGATATTGCGCAGCTTGCCGGTATCGGTCACGCGGGAGAGCAGCACCTGGTGCTGGTAGCGACGGCGCAGCACTTTCTTCACGCGCCCCATCAGGCCAGCGGCGTTGTTGTGCGCTTTCATCTGGCTGTAGAGCGGGTCGCCCATCACCGGGCGATTGAGTAACCAGGAGGAGCTGACCGGATAGCGGCTCATCACATCCACTTCCGCCTCAGGATTCAGGCGGGCAATAGCGTCCAACAATCCACGTAAAATTGCGCTGTCACCACGGTTGCCGCATGTGTGATTGCCAAGGATCAATAATTTCATAACGACCTCATAAAGGGGTTCAATAAGGTTTCTTATCCTGCGCGAAGCAGTGTTTTCAATTTCTCGTTGCGGCAAAACTGACGCTTCATCTCCACCACCAGCGCGTTACGCGACAAAATCAGCATAATGGCGAAGGCGATGGCACCCGCAGCAACCTGAATCGCCAGCATGGCGGCAAGCGGCAGATGGCCGTTCAGCGCCAGGCCGAGGCCATAACTGACCACCAGCGTCGGCAGCGACAGGTAGAACGGCAGCCACAGGCTGAGGATGTACTGGCGGTAGCTCGAACCGAGCACCGGTTTGATCATCACGAAGTAGCTCAGAATGGTGTTGATAATCTGCACCAGCAGGAAGCCAAGCGTAACGCCCAGCGCACCGGCCATATGACCGCCAATAATGATCGCCGGAATAAAGAGAAACGTTTTAAAGACGTTGAATTTAAAGCTGATATCGACACGTGCTTTCGCCATCAGCAGTGAGCCGATCGGGTTACCGACCGCGCGCAGCAGGCCAACGATGCACAGCAGTTGCAGGATCGGAATGATGCTGTTCCACTTCTCGCCAAATACCAGCGGCACAAAGTTATTCGATACCACCATCAGCCCGAGCAGGATCGGGAAGTTGATGATCCCCACCACCGACAGCAGCTTGTAGAAGTTCAGGCGCAGCTTCTCGGTGTCATCCTGGATCTTGGCGAACGCCGGGAAGAGCACGCGGGTAATGATCGGGTTCAGCTTCATCGGCGGCACTACCGCCACGTTATAGGCGAGGTTGTAGCCCCCGGCGACGCTCGCACCGAGGATACGCGCCAGCACCAGCGTGGAGAGGTTGGTGTTCACGTAGTTGATGATGCTGTCTGCGGTCAGCCATGCGCCAAAACGCAGGTTGGAGCTGACGGAGGCAAGGGAGAAGTGCAGACCGGGGCGGTAGATCTTGCGGCCAAAGTAGCCGAACAGCAGCGTACGCACGGCGCTGTTGACCAGATAACCGAGGATCGCGGTCATCGCCAGCGGCCAGAAAAAGGCGCTGATCACCGTAAAGCTGAAGCCCGCCATCACCGACAGGGTTTCAATCGCGCCAATCTTGTTGAACTCCAGCTCTTTTTGCATCAGCGCACGGAACTGCTGCCCGTGCGGGATCACCACAAACGCCACCGACAGAGTCTTGATCAGTGGTGCCAGATCCGGGTTGTTCAGCACGTCAGCAATCATGTTGCTCAAGGAGAAGACCGCGATGCAGACCACAATCCCCAGCCCGACGTTAAGCCAGTAAAGCGTGGTCAGCTCAAGGTGGCTGATCTCTTTGCGCTGAATAATCGAGTTAGCAATACCAAAATCTGACAACGTATCCGCCAGCGCGATAATCACCAGCGAGACGGTCAGCAGACCGAACTGGTGATTATCAATAATGCGCGCCAGCACCGTCATCTGCACCAGCCCCAGACCGATAATGGTCAGAGTGGCCATTGCTGACCACTTTGCTCCGCTGATGGTTTTTTCTCTCAGGCTCATGACCTTTCCTTAATACGCCGCTTTGTTGACAAAGCCTTTAAAGATGGTCAGAAAAACGATCTTGATATCGAACCACAGGCTCCATTCGCGGATGTACTCCAGATCGAACTCAATGCGTTTTTCCATTTTTTCCAGCGTGTCGGTCTCGCCGCGCCAGCCGTTAATCTGCGCCCAGCCGGTAATGCCCGGTTTCACTTTATGACGCAGCATGTAGCCCTCAATAAGCGCACGATACTGCTCGTTATGCGCAACGGCGTGAGGACGCGGGCCAACAATTGACATCCCGCCGGTGAGCACGTTGATAAACTGCGGCAGCTCATCAAGAGAAGTGCGGCGCAGGAAGCTGCCCACTTTGGTGACGCGCGGATCGTTCTGCGTCGCCTGGGTCACCACTTTGTCGTTCTCCATCACCTTCATTGAGCGGAACTTCCACACTTTGATCGGCTTACCATCCATGCCGTAGCGCGTCTGGCGGAAAATGATTGGCCCTGGCGAACTCATCTTCACCGCCACGGAGATAGCCAGCAGCACTGGCGAAATCAGCAGCAGAATCAGCGACGAGAGCACAATATCTTCCAGACGTTTCAGGATGCGGTTTACACCTGAGAGCGGCGTGTCATACAGCGGCACAATCGGAACGCCATTCACCTCTTCAATGCGCGAATGCAGGATATTGAAGGTGAAGACATCCGGGATCAGGATCACCGAACAGGTGGTATCCGCGAGATCGCGCACCAGTTTTTTGATGCAGACGGCGTCATTCATCGACATTGCGATATAGACGTTATGGATCTTGCCGCTGCGGGCATCTTCAACCAGTTGTTCGAGGTTGCCCGCCCAGCCGGTATCAATACCGCCCGGTTTCGGATCGTAATAGACCCCGACCACATCGAAGCCGAGCCACGGCTCATTGCGGAAACCGTCGAGCAGCGCCTGCCCCATCGGCATATCCCCCGCCACGGCGACGCGACGGGTGTTATACCCGAGATTACGCAGCCAGCCGGCACCGAAGCGGATAACCGCCCGGCTAAACATCAGGCCGAGGCTGGTTAACAGATACCAGGTGAAATAGAGCGAGAAGGTGTTATCAAAGTCTGTGTTGAACGACATCAAACCGGCGCTGAAGATGATACTTAGCGTCCAGTTCTGCAACAGCAGCGTCAGTTCGGTCATCATTCTGACGCCGCGCCAGGAGCGGTAAAAATCGGTCATGCCGCCGATCATCTGGAATACAACCAGCGTGGTCAGCGCCATCAGCAGATGCATGTAGAAAAATGGCAACGCATTGACTTTGCACACCAACCACAACCCAGCGAACATAATGGTGATGTCTGAGAATCGCTGCACGATAGAGATTAACGATGCATTCGTTTTGGCCCGGTCGCGCTTTTTTAGATTTGTCATCGTTGTACCTGCCTGTTTGCCCTCCTCCCCTCGTGGGGAGGAGAACGACTAAGAGTTACTGATTCAACAGCGCCAGAATTTCCTGCGTTCGCGCCTCCATCAACGCTACGTCGTGTCGGGATTCGACATTCAGACGCACCACCGGCTCGGTGTTGGAGGAGCGCAGGTTAAAGCGCCAGTCGGCAAAGGCGATGCTGATGCCGTCGGTGTAATCCACCTCCAGCGCGTCCGGCGCGTAGCGATCTTCAACGCGTTTGATGGCGCTAACCGGATCGGCCAGCTTGCTGTTGATCTCGCCGCTCGCCGGGAAGGCCACCATGCGATCGCCCACCAGTTCGGCCAGCGTTTTGCCTTTCAGACACAGCAATTCCGTGACCAGCAGCCACGGGATCATGCCGCTGTCGCAGTAGGCGAAATCGCGGAAGTAGTGGTGCGCGCTCATCTCGCCGCCGTAAATGGCGTCCTCTTCGCGCATACGCTCTTTAATAAAAGCGTGGCCGGTTTTCGACATCACCGGCGTGCCGCCTGCGCGACCGACCACATCAACGGTGTTCCAGGAGAGGCGCGGATCGTGAATGATTTTCGCGCCCGGGTGTTTTTCGAGGAACGCTTCTGCCAGCAGGCCAACGATGTAGTAGCCCTCAATAAACTGGCCCTTGTCGTCGAACAGGAAGCAGCGGTCGAAGTCGCCATCAAAGGCGATGCCCATATCCGCCTGATGCTCGATCACCGCGTTGCGGGTGTCATCGCGGCACTCCGGCAGCAGCGGATTAGGAATCCCGTGCGGGAAGGTGCCATCCGGCTCGTTGTGCACTTTAATAAAGCTCACCGGCACGTTCAGCGCCTTGAAACGCGCTTCGATGGCGTCGATCACCGGGCCTGCGGCGCCGTTACCGGAGTTGATCACCAGTTTCAGCGGTTTGAGGTTAGCGGTGTTGATGTAGCCAAGCAGATGGTCGATGTAGTCATCGCGCAGGGAGATTTGCTTGTAGCTGCCGCGTTTTTCCGGGTTTACCGGCGGGAAGTCGTTGGCTTCTGCCAGACGCTGCACGTCGCGCAGGCCGGTGTCGCCGCTGATTGGGCGTGCGCCTTTGCGCACCAGTTTCATGCCGTTGTAGTCCATCGGGTTGTGGCTGGCGGTCACTTCGATACCGCCGTCAACGCCGAG
The DNA here is from genome assembly GCF_003864115.1 of Kosakonia sp. CCTCC M2018092. Taxonomy (NCBI): domain Bacteria; kingdom Pseudomonadati; phylum Pseudomonadota; class Gammaproteobacteria; order Enterobacterales; family Enterobacteriaceae; genus Kosakonia; species Kosakonia sp. CCTCC M2018092. The sequence goes on along the minus strand of NZ_CP034225.1, from coordinate 1,720,891 downwards.
ATGGAAGGTGGCGAAATAGATCTCTTCGGTACCGGACAAACCGATATCCAGCACATCAACGCCAGCGTCCTGCAAGCCTTTGGCAAGCGCCAGCTTCAGCGATTCGCTGGTCTGACGCACATCGCCGCCGAGCACAATGGTCTGCGGCTTCAGGTATTCCCCGTAGGCGCGGCCAATACGCCAGGCTATATCTTCATTCAGTTCTTCGCCCAGCTTTCCGCGAATATCGTAAGCTTTAAAACAGGTTAATTTTTCCATCATTACCTCTTCTTCAGGCAACAGTCAGCCTTGACCGCAACTGGCCACATAAATGTTATCAATAGTTGTTCTGGCCGAACCCGCGCGCGGCGGGCCGGCAATGGGCGTTAAATACGTCCGTAACGATCGGCGAAGCGCACAATGTCATCCTCTTCCAGGTACGAACCGGAGCGTACCTCAATCAGGTCGAGAGGGATCTTGCCCGGGTTTTCCAGGCAGTGGCGCGCGCCGAGCGGAATGTAGATAGATTCGTTTTCGCCCAGCAGTTTGACTTCGTCATCGATGGTGACTTTCGCCGTACCGGCAACCACCACCCAGTGTTCGGCGCGATGGTGATGCATCTGCACCGACAGCCCTTCGCCTGGTTTCACGGTGATGCGTTTCACCTGGTAGCGATCGCCTGCATCGATGGAGTCATATTTGCCCCAAGGGCGGTAAACTTCGCGGTGAATATGGTGCTCGTGACGCCCTTCGGCTTTGATCTTCTCGACCACCTTTTTCACATCCTGCACCGCGTTACGGTCGGCGATCAGCACGGCGTCTTTGGTCTGCACCACCACCAAATCTTTTACGCCAACGGTGGTCACAAGACCGGATTCGGCATAGACGTAGCTGTTTTCGGTTTTGTGGCTGATCACATCGCCGTGATGCACGTTGCCTTCCGGCGTGTGCTGGCTGATCTCCCACAGAGAGGACCAGGAGCCAACATCGCTCCAGCCTGCGTCCATCGGAACCACCACCGCATCGGCAGTGCGTTCCATCACCGCGTAGTCGATAGACTCTTCCGGGCAGGCGAGGAACGCCTCTTCATCAACGCGGATAAAGTCCATATCCGGGTCGGTGGCATCCATCGCCTTTTCACAGGCTTCGAGAATATCGGGACGATATTTTTGCAGCTCTTCCAGGTAGCGACCGGCGCTGAACAGGAACATGCCGCTGTTCCAGTAGTATTCGCCGCTGGCGACATACCCCTGCGCGGTTTCCAGGTTCGGTTTTTCGACAAACTGCGCCACTTCAAACGCCACAGCATCGACCTGGCCCGGGCTGACTTCACCGCGGCGGATGTAGCCGTAACCGGTTTCGGGCATATCCGGCACGATACCGAATGTGACCAGTTTGCCCGCCTCGGCATACGGCATGGCATTACGTACCGAAGTACGGAACGCCTCTTCATCCTGAATAACGTGGTCCGCTGCCAGCACCAGCATCAGCGGATCGCTATCCGGGTTGTGGCGTTTAACCGCCAGCGCCGCCAGCGCAATCGCCGGTGCGGTGTTGCGGCCTGCCGGTTCAAGAATGATGTTCTCCGTCAGCTTGTTAAGCTGGCGCAGCTGTTCTGCGACGATAAAACGGTGCTGCTCGTTACAAATCACCACCGGGCTTCCGCACTCGACGCCGTTCAGGCGGCAGACGGTGGTCTGCAGCATGGTGAGATCGCCCTTCAGGCAGAGAAACTGTTTAGGGTAAAGCACGCGGGAAAGTGGCCACAGACGGCTGCCGGAGCCCCCGGCCATCACGACCGGATAGAGTTGCGTTTGACTCATGATTTATCCCCATTGCCGTCGAAATTGAGGCGCGCCTCATGCGCCGCGCCATCGTGGGCGGCTGCGGGCGTCGCGGATTTCTCCGGGCTGATATCTGCAATAAACTGGCTTAACACGTTCTCTTTTTCGAGCGTGCGTTCGGCATATTCACGTGCCACCGTGTTGTTTGTGGGCAGCGCTAACGCGCGTTCAATGCCCGAGGTCAGCGCATCGACCGATTCCGGTTCGACGCAGACCGCAATGCCAGACTCATTCAGGCAGAGCTGGCCAAGTTCGGTACTCTCTTCGGCGGTGATCACCGCATTGCCGCCTACCGCCAGAATGTTGGTCAGCTTGGAGGGCAATACCGCATCCGCCGCGCCGCGCTTCTGGATAACCAGGTGGCAATCGCCAAGCGTGAGAAGCGCCGGCAGCGCTTCATAAGGCTGCAACGGGAAGAATTTCACATTGTCGAGGCCGCGCTCGCTGACCATTTTCTCCAGCCGCGCTTTGCCTCCGCCCTGCCCGACGATAGCGAACAGCCACGGATGGCCCTTCAGTCGCGCAGCGGCTTCAATCACATTTTCTAATCCCTGCTTCTCACCGATGTTGCCGGAGTAAAGAATGATTTTTTTGTCATCCGGCAGACCGAGGTCGCGGCGTAACTGCGCAACGCTTGCCGCGTCGACATCACGAAAACGCGCCACTTCGGACCAGTTCGGGAAGAAGATAATCTTGTCGGCTGACACGCCCTTCTCACGCGCTTTGTTCATCATCGAGCGGGAGATGGTAGAGACGTTGTCAACGTTATGCAGATTGCTGCGTTCAAACGCGGCCGCCAGCTTTGCCACCAGGCCGCCTTTACCTTTGCCCGCCATGCCTAACCCGAGCATGGCGTCCACTTCATAATCCTGAATGTGCAGCAGCGTGCGGGCGCCGCTCAGTTTTGCCAGCAGGCGCATGCCCGGCGTGCAAAACAGCGTCGGCACCACGCCGATGATGCGATCCGGCTTCCAGCTGCGCTGGGCCATCAGCGGGAAAAAGCTGCTGACGGCAAAGCTGCCTAAGTGCAGCAGACGCTTGATGGTCGACGGCTGCTTCGGCACGTAGAGCGGGCAGCGCCACACCGTGGCGGCTCCCTGCTCTTTACGCCAGCGCCAGGCACTGTAAGGGTGCCCGACTTTCCACTCCGGGTAGTACGGCGGCGCAGTGATGACGCGAACGTCATGGCCCTGACGGGCCATCCACTCCACCATTTCGCCGGTGTACTTACCGATCCCGGTCAGTTCCGGCGAATAGTTGATGCCATAAACCAGGATTTTCATAAGCCCGGCACTCCCTGCGCGTCGAGGAAATAGGCGCGGCTGTTGTCATGCACCAGCGGGTCGGCAATCAACGCCTCCGGCGAAACCCAGCGATAGTCATCGTGCTGCTCCGTTGGCAGGGCGAGGGTCTCCTCGTCCACGCGCAGACGGAAGCCGAGCACGATGTAGTGGGTCGTAAAATCGGGGCCGGAGAAGTTATCGTCATAGAAGTGCTGCCAGACGCCGTAAAACTCACCTGCCGACATCGGCAGGCGCAGTCCCAGTTCCGCCTGAGTCAGCCGCTCGAAAGCGGCTGCCAGCGGCTCGTCCTTTTGCACGCGTCCGCCCGGCACGAACCAGTATCCCTGGGCCGGACGGTTAGTGCGTTTGCCGAGTAAAAACTCGCCGCGTGAGTTCTCCACGATCAGATCGATGGAGATCAGCGGGGTGGAACGCACCACCGTGGCAAAATCTTCATGACTTAAAAACATGCTTACCCCCGGAACCGGTGCTGGTTTTCAAGGAACCACTGGTAGGTGCTTGCCAGCCCCGCTTCCAGTGAGATCTCGTGATACCAGCCCAGTTGATGCAAACGGGTCACGTCCAGCAGTTTACGCGGCGTGCCGTCCGGCTTGGTGGCGTCAAACACCACGCGGCCTTTGTAGCCCACAACGTTTGCAACCGTCTGTGCCAGTTCGCGAATGGTGCAGTCAACGCCGGTACCGACGTTGATATGCGACAGCATCGGCTCGGTATTCTCCTGCCACACTTCGCGCGCCAGCTCCTGCACATGAATGCTGGCTGCTGCCATATCATCCACATGGAGGAATTCACGCATCGGCGTGCCGCTGCCCCACACCACCACGTCTGCCGCATTCTCCTGGGTCGCTTCGTGGAAACGACGCAGCAGCGCAGGAATAACGTGCGAGTTGCTCGGGTGGAAGTTGTCGTGCGGACCATACAGGTTGGTCGGCATCACCGAGCGGTAATCGCGGTCATACTGGCGGTTGTACGATTCGCACAGTTTGATCCCGGCGATTTTGGCAATCGCGTACGGCTCGTTCGTCGGCTCCAGCGTCCCCTGCAGCAGCTCGCTTTCAGCAATCGGCTGCTTCGCCAGTTTCGGGTAGATGCAGGACGAACCGAGGAACAACAGCTTGTTCACGTCGTGCTTGTGCGCCGAGTGAATGATGTTGCTCTCAATCATCATATTTTCGTAGATGAAGTCCGCCGGGTAGGTATTGTTCGCCACAATACCGCCCACTTTCGCTGCTGCCAGGTAGACCTGGTCAATACGTTCGCTGGCGAAAAACGCGTCCACCGCCGCGGCATCTAACAGGTTCAGCTCTTCGCGCGAGCGCAGCACCAGTTCGATATCCGCACGCTGTTCGAGCTGCCGTACGATGGCTGACCCCACCATCCCGCGATGGCCAGCCACAAAAACACGTTGTTTGGTCATGCTCAGGACTCCAGCGCGATGGCAACCTCGTAACCGTGGGCCTTAAGCAGTGAGTGTTTTTTCGCTGCTTCCAGATCTTTTGCCACCATTTCGGAGACCATCTCCTGCAGGGTAGTTTCCGGTTTCCAGCCCAGTTTTTCGTGCGCTTTGGTCGGGTCGCCCAGCAGGGTTTCCACTTCAGCAGGACGGAAGTAACGCGGGTCAACGGCAACAATCACATCGCCCGGTTTCACGCCCGGCGCATCGTGGCCAGTTACGGAAACAACGATACCCTTCTCTTCTACGCCAGTGCCTTCGAAGCGCAGTTTGATACCGAGCTGAGCGGCAGCCATTTCTACGAACTGACGTACGGAGTACTGCACGCCGGTCGCGATAACAAAGTCTTCCGGCTGTTCCTGCTGCAGCATCATCCACTGCATTTTCACGTAGTCTTTGGCATGGCCCCAGTCACGCAGGGAGTCCATGTTGCCGAGGTAGAGGCAGGATTCCAGGCCCTGAGCGATGTTGGCGATCGCGCGGGTGATTTTACGGGTCACGAAGGTTTCGCCGCGACGCGGGGATTCGTGGTTGAACAGGATGCCGTTACAGGCGTACATGCCGTAGGATTCACGGTAGTTCACGGTGATCCAGTAAGCGTACAGTTTGGCAACGGCATACGGAGAGCGCGGGTAGAACGGCGTGGTCTCTTTCTGCGGAGTTTCCTGCACCAGGCCATACAGCTCAGAGGTGGATGCCTGATAGAAACGGGTTTTCTTCTCCAGACCCAGGAAGCGGATCGCTTCCAGCAGACGCAGCGTACCCATGGCGTCGACATCAGCGGTGTATTCCGGGGATTCGAAGGAGACCGCAACGTGGCTCATCGCACCCAGGTTGTACACTTCATCCGGCTGCACTTCCTGCAGGATACGGGTCAGGTTTGACGTATCGGTCAGATCGCCGTAATGCAGGTGGAATTTCGGGTTGCTTGTGTGCGGATCCTGATAAATGTGATCAACACGCTCAGTATTGAAAGAGGAAGCGCGGCGTTTGATGCCGTGAACTTCGTAACCCTTTTCCAGAAGCAGTTCTGCCAGATAAGAGCCATCTTGCCCGGTAACGCCGGTGATGAGAGCGACTTTAGACATAATTTATTTTCCTCAATGTTCCCTGTTAGGGAGTTACCTTTTCAACGCGTTCGCGCGTTACCACTGCGGGATTGCCCCGACAAATTGCATTTGCCGGTAGCGATTTAAAAACACTGCTGCGCGCACCGACGACTGTGCCGTCGCCGATAGAAACGCCGGGAGCAACAAACACATCCGTCGCCAGCCAGCACTTCTCGCCAATCACGATAGGCGTCGCGTTAATATCGAAATGCGCGCTCATATAGTCGTGACTGCCGGTGCACAAATAACACTTCTGTGACACCACAGAATTTGCGCCGATGGTGATATCGCCGAGCGTATATAACACTGCGTCATCCCCCACCCAGCTGTAATCACCCAGGGTTAATTTCCATGGGTAGGTAATTTTGACCGAAGGTCGAATCACTACGCCTTTACCTACCTTCGCGCCGAACAGGCGTAATAAGAAGGCGCGCCAGCGATAAAGCACCTGCGGAGACCAGGCAAATAATGTCGCCTGCACCGCCCACCACAGTTGAACCTTAATAGCGTTCCCGCCCCGAAAGCCTTTCGGCACGGAGAATCCGTTTAAATCTTGCATATTCTTTCCTTATGTCCGGGCGTTACGCTTTGTTATATAAAGCCTTTGCTTTACCCGTCGTCCGTAAACGCAACATATAGGATAATTCTGCCCAGAAGCCGGGAACGTGTAATATCATGCGCTGAACTTTACGGGCGTCTTGACATAATTCGAGGTTATTAGAAGTGGATACACCGCCCATCGAAAATTCAGATACCAGCCCTTTCAGACGCTTAAACGGAAAGCCCGCTTTAAACATTCTGGCCGCTAACGCGTAATCGGATGAGACTTTAAATTGCAGATCGTAGGGGTACGTTTTTAACCCGTGCACCGGGAAAAAGATCGCCTGATGGCTGGCCGGCAGGCTGTGATAAATATACCAGCCGCTTTTCGCATTGCGACGCAGCTTGCTGCCGTCGCCGAAATCAAGCAGCGCGTCGCCGATATACATTGCGGTCTCTTTCGCTTCGCTTAACTGGCGAACAACATCGACGATCTCTTCATGGAAAATATCGCCAGAATTAAGAAATATCGCAAAACGTCCGGAGGCCATATCGATGCCTTTATTCATGGCATCGTAAATACCTTTATCGCGTTCGCTTATGAAACGTAAATTATATTGTCCGTTGAGGCTTTTCAGAAAATCCTCAGTGCCGTCCTGTGAACCGCCGTCGACCACAATCCACTCGAACTCGATATCTTGCGCTTTCGCCAGGTGAGCCAGCGACTGCCAGGTCTTCATCACACCTTCATAATTGCGAAACGCGACAGTAATAACACTTAGCAGCATGTGACCCACCTTCTCATGAACTGACAATATTCAACGCTTTACGAAGAATAAATGGACAAACAATTAAGAATGCATATTCCGGACTAAAAATTGACCCCGTAAAAAACAACGAGATCGGGGTAAACAAGAAAAGTTGAACGCGAAAATTCTGATTGTTGCCAAAAGCATTCATCGTCATTTTAGCGACTTTAAACATGTACCATCCGGTCAGTATTACCGCTAACCATGAAAAATAAATGATCAGCAGATACAACCCATTGTCTATTGTTTTCCCGACGTCTGCACCGTTAAAGATTCCGAATGATGCGACATATTCATAAAGTGAGCCGAATCTTACTACGCCATCAATATTGGTCAGCGAATATCCAACCATCACAAGCGGACCGATAATTCGGTAATAAGAGGAGGATCCTTCCGTTCCCAAATCGCCAATACGCGTTGCAATATAAGGAAAAGCAAATACGAGGCCCACGACAAACACCGCAAGTGAAATAATTGCCAGCGGTAATTTCTTTTGAATCGCCTCTTTATTGAGATACTGGAACGCCCATTCCAGCAGGTAAAACATGATAAATGTCATTACCCCGGAGAACGATCCTGAGAGAACTATCCCTGCCAGAATCATAGCATCGGTCTTCGGCGTTTTGATACCAAACTGTTTGATGCTGAGCCAAATTGAGATTAACGCCAGAGCGAAGAATGCCGGTTCGAAATAGAGTGCCGTGGTTCGCTTACCACCGAACTTGATAAAATTCAGCACGTAACTGTTGCTGTAAATAAGATATTTCGAAATTATTTCCATCAAACTACTGCCGCCAGTAAGAATGATCTGAGCCATCTCCATTGCGGCGAGCGTGACAATTAACGCCACTACCATATAGAAAAATCTCAAAATCTTTCGATAGTTATGCGGCGAGATCGTTTTGAAGCGAATACTCCATACCATGCCAATAATGATCACAATGTAAACAAACAGCATTGTCGACGTGACATATTTGCTGGCATCCAGTGACTTACCGAAAATAAAGTTGAAGAGCGTTAATCCCGCACCGAGCATCAGCGCTAACATCAATTTTTTCAGGTTGATGCGCTCAACGTAGAGCAGCAGCATCACCGGTAAAAAAGTCACAATCGTGATCGGGAAGCTCTCACCGAGCTGGAATAATTTCACGTTGACCAGCAGGTAGATCAACGGCAGCAGCAGATAGCTACAGACTCTGATAGAACGAGACATACTCCTCCAGCATCTGATGACCGCTATAGGCCTGGCGGCTGCGCGCACGAAACGCGTCAAGGCTCTCGCCAAACACCGCCTGGGCAATTTCTGCTTTATGGCACTGCACCAGCGGCAGCACCTCCTCTTCACTGAAGGTCTTGCCGCCCGACTTTTGCAGCACTTCCCGCGCCGCATCGCTATGGGTAGCGATCACCGGCACGCCGATGGAGAGCGCTTCGCAGAGGATCAGCGGGTAGTTATCGACGCGCGAACTAAAGACCAGCGCATCCATCTCATTGAGTTCGCTCATCAATTTACGCTTATCGGTGAGGAAACCGTGGTTAACCACCTGCGGCCCCTCAAACGGGGAGAATTTACCGAAGGTGTGCAGCTCGACGCGATCTTCAAGCGCCATAATGTCGCGCACCAGCTTTTGGTTGGTTTTACCGTCGTAGCGTAAATCGTGGGCGACGATGGCGATCTTCGGTTTCCCCTGCGTCACTTTGACCGGCGCGAGTTGGGCGAGGATCTCCTCTGTCGCCACATCAATGCCGTTGTTGATAATCTGGCAACGGCCTGCGCCATACAGACTGTTAAAGGCGTCAGCCACATGCTGGCTTGGAGAGATAAACTGGCAGCCCAGTGACAGCATGGTATTAAACAGCTGGCGCTTGCGGCCTACTAACTGATGCGCGCGATCGATTTTGACCGGCGGGTAGTTACTCAGCGTCGGGCACTTCTGGCAGTTGGTTTTCCACCCTTCGCAACCGTCGGTGAAGGCACAGCGGCCGGTGACGCTCCAGTGGTCGTGCAGCGTCCAGACGAAGGTGACGTCCGGTTTGTGCGCTTTCACGCGCTGGCAGAACGCCACCAGATCCTCAAGGTTGAGCCAGTAGCTGTGCATGACATGAAAATGGAGCACCAGCGGCCCTTCGCTGCGGGTCACGTTGCGATAGAGATTATTGAGATTGCCAAAAACATCGCGGTTAAAGAGGCGGAACAGCGCCAGGTTGGCAATCGAGGTCAGACGCGGCGTCTGTTTATAGACGTTCTGATAGTTGTCATGGCTGACGCTCTTTTTGCCGCCTTTACCGTAGCCATAAATAAAGCGCGACTGATAACCCTGCTGCAGTGCGCGCTGGTGGAGATCCAGCGCAACACCCGCAGCACCGCCCTCTGCGAGGCGTACGTTAAACTGCAAAATATTCATTTAATCACCTTCACGCGCGCTTTTTCACCCACCACCAGCGCGTTGTCCGGCACACTGTCGAGCACCACGCTGCCTGCGCCGATGGTGACATTGTTGCCAATGGTGATATCACCAATCATCACCACATTCGCACCCAGCTCAACGCCGTTGCCAATGACTGGACAGGCCAGGCTGTCGGCACCGCGGTTGCCGATGGTCACACCATGGCGAATAGTAAAATCATCACCCGCGACGACATTTTTATTAATCACCACCGCATAACCGTGGTGAATGGTGAAACGCCGACCAATAGTTGCTGCCGCCTGGATCTCATAGCCAAACAGGCATTCGGTGATAAAGCGGTAGAGCAGAATGACCGGCGCGGCCCAGATATTGTTAATCACATGCTTCTTGCGCCACACCGAGCAGAAGTGCGCGATACGGTAGGCGGCAACCATGCAGCACGGGCGCAAATTCCAGTGGTTTGCGCGAAAATCTTCCAGTCGCATTATTTACCCCGCAGCCCATCAGCCAGACGTTTGCCGTTGCGCACCGAAAAGAGCGTCAACAGCGTGCGCCAGTTCATCCGCTTGTTGCGGATCTGGTAGAGGGTGAAGAGTTGATACTTCTTGCTGGCACGGTCGAACTTATCTTTGTGCTTGCGATAGAAGTGGAAGTAGCCGGAGAACTTCTTCGGTGAAGAGGTGATCTGCATCTCGCCGTGGTTGATATGCAGGATCTGCGTCGCCTCTTCAATTTTGAACGGCTCGCCATACTCGGTAACCATACGCAGGAAGATGTCGTAATCCTGGGCGGCTTTCAGTTGGGTATCAAACAGCGACTCTTTAAACCGCCACGCCCAGGTGAAAACCTGGTTGCCGACGATATTGCGTTTGTAGAAGAGCTTGCGGGAGAACGGCGATTTTGGGTACAGCGGAAGGCTCGCCGGCTGCGCGTAGACTTCGCCCTGGCACACATAATCATTAGCGTAGAGAAACGCGCGGGTATTGAGCAGATGTTTATGGGCGAGGAAGACTGATAAGCGGTTTGGCGTCCACTCATCATCATCATCGATGCCGGTAATGTATTGTCCACGCGCCTGCAGAATGGCCTGGTTGCGCACGGCGCAGGCACCGGAGTTGAAGTCGTTGCGCGTATAGCTGACGCGCGGGTCGTTCAGCTCGTCAACAAACTGCTGCAGCTGATCGAACGACGCGGAGCAGTCATCGACAATGATCATTTCCCAGTGCGGATAATCCTGGCGCAGCACCGATTTAATGGCGCGGATGGCCAGCTGCTGACGGTTCCAGGTAGGCATATAAATTGAAATTAATGGGTTTGCTGTTGTGCTCATGATGCGATCCCTAATGCGTTCCACATGCCGCTTTTTGCCCTCGCTTACGCCCTCCCCCCGTTAAGGGGAAGGGCGAAGCACGCTGAGGGTAGAGGTATAAGTCTTGTTATTTCGAGTCGGACTTGTATTCGTACTCGTAGTAGCCGTAATCCTGATAGCCGGTTGCGCGGCGGAAGATGGAGTTCAGGATGACGCCTTTCACCTGGATACCGTTCTGCTCGAAGCGGCTCAGGCTGGTCTGGATCTCTTTCAGGGTGTTGACCGCGTAACGCGCCACCATCAGCGTGGTGCCCGCGTGGCGACCTACTACGGCCGCATCGGTCACCGCGAGGATTGGCGGGGTATCGATCAGCACCAGGTCGTAGTTTTTGCTCGCCCACTCAACCAGCTGGGTAAAACGTTCGCTCATCAGCAGTTCAGAAGGGTTAGGCGGCACCTGACCGCGTGGAACCAGGTCAAAGTTGCTGATTGAAGTTGGCTTCGCGCAGCTCTCGATGGTGCCCTTCCCTGCCAGCACATCTGACAGACCGTTGATATTGTCGGTACCCAGCAGTTCGTGGGTGTAGCCTTTACGCATATCACAGTCGATCAGCAGCACGCGCTTGTTGGTCTGGCTGATAACCGCAGCAAGGTTGGCACAGACAAAGGTTTTACCGATGGAGGGGCTGACCCCGGTCATCATCAACACATTGTTGTTGGCCTGCATCATGGCGAAGTGGAGGCTGGTGCGCAGGCTGCGAACCGCTTCAATTGCCAGGTCGGTCGGGTTACCCACGGCCAGCAGCTGGCTCTGCTTGAAGCGGCGTGCGCCTTTGGCGACTTGCGCGTTGTCACGCTCCTTCTGCCACTCGGAGAGCGGGATGCTGGCATAGACGCTGATGCCGTGCTCTTCCAGCACCTGCGGGCTTTCGATACCGCGGTTGAAGAGGGAACGCAGCAGCACGCCAACGACGGAGATAATCAGACCGAAAATAATGCTGCCGAGAATAATCAGCGCTTTTTTCGGCTTCAGCACGCCAGGTTGGGTGATCGCCGGGTCAACGATGCGCACATCGCCCACGGTGCTCGCCTGAGTGATACGCAGCTCCTGCTGTTTGTTCAGCAACTGCATATAGACCTGCTGACCAGATTCAACATCGCGGGTCAGGCGCACAATTTCCTGTTGGGTCTGCGGCATGGCCGTGATGCGTTTATTGAGCTTCGCCTTCTCATCTTCCAGCGCCTGGCGTTTTTCCAGCAGCGTGCGGTACGCCGGGTGCGCTTTGGTGTAGAGCTTGGAGATCTCCGCTTCTTTGAAGGTCAGTTCGTTCAACTGCGCATCGATGTTAACCACCGAGTCGAGCACTGACTTCGCTTCGAGCGGCAGGTCGACGGAGTCTTTCGTCTGGCGATAGGCGTTGAGCTTATCTTCCGCGACATCGAGGTTGTGACGCACTTCCGGCAGTTGCTTATCCAGGAAGATAAGGCTTTTCGCCGCCTCTTCCGATTTGCGCTCAATATTCTGCTCAAGGTAGTTGCGGGTGATGCTGTTGAGAATGGCACGGATCTGATCGCGATCTTCGCCGGTGTAGCTGAGGCTCAGCACGCCGGTGTCTTTACCGTTCTCCACAACCGTCAGGTTGTTTTGCAGGTTGTTGATCATGCCAAGGGTCGAGAACTTGGTGACGGTAAACTCGCTGTCGTCAGAGGCCTGAATCGCGCTCACCATCATGGTGACGCCCTCTTTACTCAACGGTTTGCCCACTTCACCGCGCGCTTCAAACCCACCGTCGCTGCTCAGCAGATAGGTTTTCGGGCTCAGCACTTTAAGAGTGAAGGTCTGATCCGCCCACCCTTTCGGCAGTTCGAATGAGGTGACCTTAACGGTCTCATTCTGCCGCCCCATCAGGCGATCCCAACCCGCGCCGAACAGCGGGAAGGTATTTTTCACCACCGAGATGTCGAGGTCGAGATCGTCAACGGTTTTGCCCAGCACCAGTCGGGACTGGATCAGCTGGATTTCCGCTTCCGACGCTGGCGGTTTGTTACTCAGCGCGCTGTTAATATCCTGCACCAGCGAACTGCCGGTATTCTGCTCGATCTGCACCAGCGCATCGGCGCTATAGATGGGCGTGGCGAACAGGCAGTAAACGAGCGCGGCGAGGGCAAATAGCGCGGTAATGCCCAGCACCCACCAGCGAGCCTCAATGATTGTGCCGAGCAGACGGCCAATATCGATTTCGTCATTGCCCACTGCCGACGTAGCAGAATGCGAATGGTGTGTTTTCTCTGTCATTATTATCCCTGCTGAGCTTGCAATGCCTGCGCCCAAAGGCGGGCAGACTGGTCAAGTAAGGTGTAAACGGCTTCAAAAGCTTCGCGACTTTTGCGATACGGATCGGGGATCTCCCGTTCGTTATCCCAGTGGCCAAACAACATGACCTTTCCACGCATCTCGGGGGTAAGTTCGCACAAGCGGGAGATGTGTCGCTTCTCCATGACCAGAATCAGATCGAATTCACGACACAATTTCCCTGAAATCTGGCGTGCGACATGCCCATCCAGTGAGAGTTGATTATCTGCCGCCACGGCCGTGGCGTTGGCATCTGCGCTATGCCCGACCAGTGCGCCCAACCCGGCGGACTCAACCGTGAGCCCGGGGTGGTATTTTTTCAGGAGCCGTTCCGCTGTCGGGGAACGACAAATGTTCCCCACACAAACCACCAGAATTTTGTTGAACATGCCTGTTACCACGTATGAATATCTTTGGCCGTATCCGTCATGTAGCGAACGCCACTGATGGTTGGCAGCAACTGGTTGATAAGACGGTTCCAACGCGATACCGGTGCGGTGGTGACATAAACAACGTCGTAAGGCTGGAGGCGGAAGTTGGTGGCCATCACCAGCGACGTGGCATCCGACATATCAAGCTGGTAGATGTTGGCAATCTTGTTGCCGCGACCGCCCTCGCCGTTCTTGATCGGACGGATGACGAAGATACCGCTGGCGTTGGAGGAGGTCAGGTCGAGACCTTCTGCCTGGCCGAGCGCTTCGGTCAGCGTCATGCCGCTGAAGTCCATTTTGAGGGTGCTCTGTTTTTTCACTTCACCCATCACGAACACTTTCAGATCGTCATTGCGCGGAACAAACAGAATGTCGCCCGGGTAGAGCAGGCGGTTCTGGCTGAGGTCGCCGTTTTGCATCAGCGCCTGCAGAGAAATGCGCTCCTCTTTGCCTTTGTGGGTCAGCACGACGTTGCGCCAGTCGGCAAGATCGGTCAGACCGCCCGCGGCGTTGATGGCGTCAAGCACGGTCAGCGGCACGTTGGTGATCGCCTGCTGGCCTGATTTATTAACCTGACCAGAGACATAGGCTTTTTGCGAGCGGAACGCGGCGATATTAACGTCCACCTGCGGGTCGGCAATATAGGTCGCTAAGCGGCTGGTAATATCACTACGGATTTCGGCCAGGGTTTTACCCACCACGCGGACTTTGCCGATATAGGGGTAGAACATGGTGCCATCCGGCTGCACCCAGTTACCGGTATCGCTGGAGCTGCGATACTGACCGGCAGGGGTGGTTAATTCCGGGTGATCCCACACAGTGACGCTCAGGACGTCGCCTGGTCCGACGCGGTATTCATAAGAGGAGATCTCTTGATCCAGCGACATGTTAGGTTGAGCAACGTTTACGCGCGGGCGCAGCTGCTCAATCAGACGCGGAGTCAAAGGATAAACGTTCACCATACTGTCTAAATCAAAGTCAGCATCCTGCTGTTTAATCACGTCCTTTCCCGATGTCGACATATTGCTACCCGGGAATACGGTGCAGCCACTCATTAAGCTTATGGACACCAATAATGGCATCAATTTCATTTTAGATTTCATCATTGATTAATTATCACTATGGCAGAGTAATTATCCTGTGCGATTTAAATAAGCGCTCAAGCAGTACACAGAATCAGAATGCAGTTAATTCACCAGGAATATAACTAGCATCAGTCCTAAAAAGCATTTATCCAACCCCATGACATTACAGAATAATCTGGCTGCAGTCATGCCAACAGGCATGCTACCGCCCCTGGCTTCCAGTTACCAATGCACTGATCATCGATATGTCGTTGATAGTCATCCTTTACATCCTCGTCAGGGCGCCAACTGCGGCGCGCGCTAAATACGGCGGGTATCCTTTTCCGCATCGAATAACAACGCGGAAATTAACATCGCAGGTATATTTGAAAGATGCCGATGGAATTGTTGCAGCTAAGCCAAGGGCAGGCAAGGCGGCATCTCCTGACAGAAGCTTTTTTAAGAATAATATTAACGTCGGGTTTTCAGGTTTTTAGGAATTAACTTATATTGACAACTTAGGGATGCAGCCCACCCCATACGATAGTTCCTAAATTCGTGCCTTAATCAGGTATAAATAAACTTAATCACCGTGCGGGAATGTAATTAAATAACTCTTAAATATCTTATTAAATAAGATTAATCGCAGGCGGCATTGCATTCATGCGGAAAGTTACCCATGATCTCTTCATCACAACTCCCAACTTATATAAGGTTTTACGCTAAAAATGGAGTGGATTGCAGATCCATCAATCTGGGCCGGGCTGATCACGCTGGTGGTCATTGAGTTAGTGCTCGGTATCGATAACCTGGTTTTTATTGCCATTCTGGCGGAAAAATTACCGCCCTCAGAGCGCGACCGTGCGCGCGTGACAGGTTTAATCCTCGCTATGCTGATGCGTCTGGTGCTGCTGGCCTCCATTTCGTGGCTGGTGACGCTCACGCAACCGCTGTTCACCGTACGCGGTTTAAGCTTTAGCGCCCGCGATCTGATCATGCTGTTCGGCGGCCTGTTCCTGCTGTTTAAAGCCACGGTAGAGCTGAATGAGCGGCTTGAAGGAAAAGATAGTGATAACCCCAGCCAGCGGGGCGGGGCAAAATTCTGGGTAGTAGTCGCGCAAATCGTGGTGCTCGACGCGGTCTTCTCTCTCGACTCGGTGATCACCGCCGTCGGCATGGTTGACCATCTTGCGGTGATGATGGCCGCGGTCATTATCGCTATCTCGCTGATGCTGCTGGCGAGCAAAGCCCTCACCCGCTTTGTCAATAATCACCCGACAATTGTCATCCTCTGTCTCAGCTTCCTGCTGATGATCGGCTTTAGCCTGGTGGCGGAAGGCTTTGGCTTCCATATTCCGAAAGGCTATCTCTATGCGGCGATTGGCTTCTCGGTGATGATTGAATCCCTCAATCAGCTGGCTATCTTTAACCGCCGCCGTTTCCTGTTTGCCAACCATACGCTGCGCCAGCGCACCACCGAAGCGGTGATGCGCCTGCTCAGCGGGCGTAAAGAGGATGCCGAGCTGGATGCGCAAACCGCCTCGATGCTGCGCGACAGCGACGATGCGCAGATTTTCAACCCACAGGAGCGGCGGATGATTGAGCGCGTGCTGAACCTCAATCAGCGCACGGTGAGCAGCATCATGACCTCGCGTCACGATATCGAACATATCGATCTCAACGCGCCGGAAGCGGAGGTGCGCGCCCTGCTGGATAAAAACCAGCATACGCGCATTGTGGTGACCGGCGGCGAGCAGGAGGAGTCGCTGCTCGGCGTGGTGCATATTCTCGATCTGTTGCAGCAGTCCCTGCACGGCGAACCGCTGGATCTGCGCGTGCTGGTGCGCCAGCCGCTGGTCTTCCCTGAAGGACTGCCGCTGTTGCAGGCGCTGGAGCAGTTCCGCAATGCCCGTACCCACTTCGCATTCGTGGTCGATGAGTTCGGTTCGGTCGAAGGAGTAGTGACATTAAGTGATGTGATGGAGACCATCGCCGGCAACCTGCCCAACGAGGTGGAGGAGATTGACGCCCGCCATGATATCCAGAAAAACAGCGATGGCAGCTGGACCGCTAACGGCCATATGCCGCTGGAAGATCTGGTGCAGTATGTGCCGCTGCCGCTGGATGATAAACGCGATTACCACACCATCGCCGGGCTGTTGATGGAGCATCTGCAGCGTATTCCCGCTCCTGGCGAAGAGGTGACTGTTGGCGATTTCCGACTCAAAACCCTGGAGGTTGAGAGCCACCGGGTGCAGAAAGTGCAGCTTATTCCCATAGCCAGCGACGCTCCTTCCGACTACGAAGTGTAAAGCAGCCGGGGTTCGCCCCGGCTCACTCTCCTTGCTTACTCCCCCGCATTGACAACACGCGCCCCAGCCCTCGCTGGCAGTAATCTGCACGAAATTTCTTGTTTGCGCACGAATTAGCGCGTTATGATGCCTGAAACTGCACAAAGGAGCATTTATGCAAGCTGAACAGGCACAAGCACGCATTATCACCGCGATCCCGTTGTCGCGGGATTGGGGAAAGCTGACGAAATACACTTTCGATTTTCGCCGCCGCAACGGGGAGTGGCAGCGTCAGAGCCGGGAGGTGTATGACCGCGGCAACGGCGCAACGATCCTGTTATACAACCGCAGTAAACGCAGCGTGATCCTTACCCGGCAGTTTCGCTTACCGCTGTTTGTGAACGATCATGCAGGTTTTTTACTGGAAGCCGCCGCCGGGCTGCTGGATGAGCTGGATGCGGAGACGCGCATAAAACAGGAGGCTGAAGAGGAGACCGGATACCGTCTTGAGCGGGTTGAAAAGGTATTCGAAGCCTGGATGAGCCCAGGCTCGGTCAGTGAGAAGCTGCACTTTTTTATCGCTGAATATGACGAGAGCCGCCGTACCGGCAACGGCGGCGGTCTGGTTGAGGAAGGGGAAGATATTGAAGTGGTGGAAATGACATTTACTGACGCGCTGGCCGCTATCCGCAGCGGAGAGATTGCCGATGGCAAAACCATTATGCTGCTCCAGCACCTGGCCTTAGAAGGCGTTCTTTAATACCCTCATAACGCCCGTAGGCCTGATAAGGCGCAGCCGCCATCAGGCATTTCGCCCTGCACCATCCCTGTAGGCCTGATAAGGCGCAGCCGACATCAGGCATTTTACCCTGCACCATCGCCGTAGGCCTGATAAGGCGCAGCCGCCATCAGGCATTTTGCCCCGCACCATCCCTGTAGGCCTGATAAGGCGCAGCCGCCATCAGGCATTTTGCCCCGCACCATCCCTGTAGGCCTGATAAGGCGCAGCCGCCATCAGGCATTTCGCCCTGCACCATCCCTGTAGGCCTGATAAGGCGCAGCCGCCATCAGGCATTTCGCCCTGCACCATCCCTGTAGGCCTGATAAGGCGCAGCCGCCATCAGGCATTTTGCCCCGCACCATCCCTGTAGGCCTGATAAGGCGAAGCCGCCATCAGGCATTTCGCCCAACGGCGGCATCCTTACATCTTATCGAGCAGCTTCTTCACATCTTTGCTGCTCTGCTTGTCCTTGTTACGATCCGCCCAGTCGCTCAGGCGGCGTTTCGCCTCATCCTGCAGATGCTTACGCAACAGCTGATCTACCTGCAGATTGTAGTTGAGCGCCTGCCACGGCCCATAAACACGCAGCGGGATCGGCGTCGTCTTCAGGAAGTCGATAAGCTCGCTCTCCCCTTGCCAGCCGCCCAGCACCTGAATATTGAAGCGGGTATCCGCCTGCTCTTTGACCAGATCCATTTTGCCTTCACCGGTCAGGGCAATAAGCGGCGAGCTGCCCTGCATATTACTCAGCGTCATCTGCCCCGCTTTCAGCGCCAGATCGCTGCTGAAACTGTCGAGCCGCGTTGCAGTGTCATATTTTTCCTGCGTCTGCACATCGGTGCTGCGCGCCACCGCCTGCTGCACCAGCTGCTGGAAGTTGAGCCCTTCCATGCGGCTATTTTTCAGCTCAACATGCGCTTCGCCCTGCCACAAACGGCGGAAATCTTCGGCATCAATGCTCGGGCCGGAGAAATCACCCGCCATTGAGAGGCTACCCGTAAGCGCGATGGGATAATTAAAGGCTTTCAGAATGTCGCCAATCTCAACATTGTCGAGGCGCGGCTGGAACACCGCCCGCGAGGCATCGCGGCGCACATCCAGCTGCCCTGGAAGAGAGATCTGCCCGGCGCCCATTTTGCCCTGCAAGGTCGGGATGACAAGCAGGCCTGCGTTGTTATTGAACTGCCCGCTGACATCGGCAAACTGCATCCCGCGCCAGCGCACGGCTTTTGCGCTGATCCCCACCTGGGCGGTGAAATCACGCAGGCCATTGAAGTGCGGTACATCGGCGCTGTTGGCGATCACCGGACGCGGCGGGCGGCTTTGCGCCTGGCCCTGCTGATCCGGTGCGCTGTTATCCGTTGCGCTATTTTGCGGCGGCAACAGGTTATCGAGATTGAGATTATCGAACTGCAAATCCAGCGCCCAGACCGGCAAAGTGCCAAAGGTCACGCTGCCATGCCCGGTCAGAACACTGTCATTGGCGCGCAGCTTCAGCGCGCTCAGCGCCAGGCGTTGCTGTTCGCCCTGCCACTGCGCCTGCAACTCGCCTTCACCTTCGATACCTTGTGATGGCACATCGCCACCGCGCAGCTGCCACTTGACGCTATCCACCACCGCAGAGAGGTTGTGTGGATAGTCGCGCGCGTCGAGATTCGCGCGCAGCGCGAGGGTCAAATCACGTTGATTACGGTTGATGCGCCCGGAGAACTCCAGCGCCGCCTGGTGCTGCTCATCCTGCTCCATCTGCAGCCGGATATCGCGCACCGTCACCTGCTCATCGTTCTCATGCTGTAACACCAGCACGCTGTCCGCTACCTGCAGACTGCCTATATCCCAGGACCAGCCGCGATCCTCTTCCGCCTGCGGCAGAGTGTTTTCACGCGGTGCGACAGGTGCGTCTTTATCCACCGCGGCCTGGGTTTCAGGCGTTAGCTGGATCACCGCACCTTTTAACATCACCTGCTTAACATGCAGCTGGTGGGAAAGCAGAGGTAAGAGATTGACGTCGAGGCGCATATTGTCTGCTTTAACCACCGGCGTCTGCGCGCCCGGCGCGGTTAACGTCATGCGCCCTGAGAGAATGCTGAGCTGCGGCCAGACGTGCCAGCGCAGGGGGCCATCAAGCTGTAACTGATAGCCGCTACGCGCTTCAACCTGACGCACCATATAAGCACGGAAATCGTTGGGGTTGACCAGCAACACCAACGCTGACAGGCCGGCAATCAGCACGACCAACAGAATCATCAGCGTGGTTAACACTCTTCTCATGGCGTCCTCTGCAGAGATAACTTGCTCAGTCTTTATCGATACGGCTGGCAACCGCGCCCTGCTGATCGCGATACTTCGCATCTTCGCGGCGGTTGTAAGGGCGCTCGGCCGGGCCGGAGAGCGGCTCAAAGCTCAGCGCGCCGATCAGCATGCCGGGGCGCAGGGCCAGCGGCAGTTTGCCTGAATTATAGAACTCCAGCACGATGCAGCCAGACCAGCCGGGATCGATACGGTGCGCGGTGACGTGCACCATCAGCCCTAATCGTGCCAGCGATGAGCGGCCATCGAGCCAGCCGACCAGATCCGCCGGCAGGGTAACGGACTCATAGGTCACCGCCAGCGCCAGCTCGCCCGGATGGAGGAAAAAGGCTTCGCCATCGGCGAGGACAATCTCATCACTCATCACCCGATCGAGGGCGGCGGTCACTTCCTGTTTCGGCCCGCTCAGATCGATAAATGCTGCGGTATGACCACTGAATGTGCGGAATTTGTTGCCCAGACGGACATCCACCGTCGCACCATTAATTCGTTCTACCGGCGGACGCGGGTTAATTGCGAGTCGGCCCTCATTCATCCAGGCTTCGATATCGCGGTCACAAAGACGCATGGCACATTCTCCTTTGGTGCGACACGCCCCTGAAAAAGCCTCAGGGGACGGGTAGTTAACACTGAGTTTGACAGCCTAACATGTATTATTCAAAAAATTGGCTGATTTTGGCTTTCAGAATGTCGATGGCGATACGGTTCTTGCCGCCGCGCGGCACGATGATGTCGGCATACTGTTTGGAAGGTTCGATAAATTGCAGGAACATCGGGCGCACGGTTTTCTGATACTGCGCCATGACCGAATCCATCGAACGCCCGCGTTCATTCACGTCGCGTTTGATGCGGCGCATCAGGCAGATATCCAGCGGCGTATCGACAAAAATGGAGAAGTTCATCTCATCGCGCAGGCGAGAGTCGGTCAGCAGCAGGATCCCTTCCAGAATGATGACTTTTTTGGCTTCGATACGAATGGTCTCTGCGGTGCGGGTATGCTCAACATAGCTGTAGACCGGTAACTCAATGGATTCGCCGCGCTTAAGGGACTGAAGATGCTGGAATAACAGACTGTGATCCATCGCGCTCGGATGGTCATAGTTGGTTTTAACACGCTCTTCCATCGACAGATGGCTTTGATCTTTGTAGTAGCTGTCTTCGGGAATAACGCCAATGTGTTCATCACCCACCTGCTCGCGTAACTCGCGGTAAAGCGTACTGGCAATAAGACTTTTACCTGAAGCAGATGCGCCGGCGATGCCGATGATGACGCACTGATGTGACTGATCAGTCATAAATTTAGGGACCTGATTAACCTGGATGTAAAGGAAGGAAGACGCCTTGGCGTCAAACGCGGCAATTATAGGGATTTCACCGCCGCGATACCAGTCGAAAGCGCGGGTGAACGCGATAAGCAAAAATGGCGGCATTTTTCGCCAAACTGCGCGCTTTTTTTCTCAGCAAGGTGGGTAAAAATGACGCACCGGGCGCGTTTTATGCATTCACTAAGTAATTAATAACACTATGATGTCAATTTATGAGCGCGCGCCATAGGAATTGTAAATTGTTTGTACTAGCATAATCCGAAATTCTCATTTCATTCGTCGGCCGCCGTGTCGGACGGCACAGGGTTGCGGATAAAGCGGTAATGAAAAAACAATACCAACACGTTTTGGTTACCACACCACATCCCGTGCTGCGGCTAATAAGTCTTGGACTGCTCTCTTTTATCTTCACGCTCTTCTCCCTTGAGCTGATTCGATTTGGCACCATTATTGCGCCGCTCTGGTTCCCCACCGCGATCATGATCGTGGCCTTTTACCGCCATGCTGGCAAGATGTGGCCGGGCATTGCCCTTGCCTACGCGCTGGGCAACATCGCCGCCACCGTCACGCTCTTTTCACCCTCTTTTGTTGATCTTCGCTACCCGCTGGTCAATATCGTTGAAGCCGTCGCAGGCGCGATCCTGCTGCGCAAACTGCTGCCTTCTTATAATCCGCTTAAAAATCTTGCCGACTGGATACGCCTTGTCATTGGCAGCGTGCTGATACCGCCGCTGATTGGCGGGGTGCTGATTTGCTTGCTGGTACCGACAGATAACCTGCTGCGTACCTTTATTATCTGGATGTTATCGGAAGCGATTGGTGCGCTGGCGCTGGTGCCGCTCGGTCTGCTCTTTAAACCCCACTACCTGCTGCGCCACCGCAATCCGAAACTCCTGCTGGAAACGCTGGTTACTCTTGGCCTGACGCTGACGCTGAGCTGGCTGGCGCTGCACTATCTGCCGTGGCCCTTTACCGCCGTGATTGTGCTGCTGATGTGGAGCGCGGTACGCCTGCCACGTATGGAGGCCTTCTTAATTTATCTTGCGACTGTGATGGTGGCGTCGCTGGTGATCGCTATCGATCCCAACGTCGTGAGCTTCTCGAAAAGCGGCGTGATGATAAACGCGCCGTGGCTGCCGTTTCTGATGATCCTTCTGCCGGTGCACGTCATGACCATGGTGATGTACGCCTTTCGCACCGAGCGCAAGCACATCATTGAGAGCGAGGCGCGTTTTCGTAACGCCATGGAGTATTCAGCCATCGGTATGGCGCTGGTCGGTACCGACGGCCAGTGGCTACAGGCTAACAAAGCGCTGTGCCAGTTTCTCGGCTACAGCCAGGAGGAGCTGCGTCTGATGACCTTCCAGCAGCTCACCTGGCCGGAAGATCTGGCGCGGGATATGGCGCAGTTACAGCAGCTGACGCGCGGCGAAATTGCCAGCTATTCGATGGAAAAACGCTACTACACGCGCAACGGCGATCTGGTGTGGGGGTTACTGGCCGTCTCGGTGGTGCGTCACGCCAACGGCACTCCGCTCTACTTTATTGCCCAGGTTGAAGACATTAACGATCTGAAGCAGACCGAATGGGTCAACAAACGGTTGATGGAGCGCATTACCCTCGCTAACGAAGCGGGCGGTATCGGTATCTGGGAGTGGGAGCTGGAGCCGGACATCATCAGCTGGGATAAACGGATGTTCGAGATGTATGAAGTGCCTGCGCATCTCAAACCGACCTGGCAGCTGTGGTACGAACGTATTGTGCCGGAAGACCGGCCGGAAACCGAGCGGGTGATCCGTGACGCGCTGGCGTCGCGCATTGCCTTCAAACTCGAGTTCCGCATTGCCGTGAAAGATGGCATCCGCCATATTCGCTCGCTGGCAAACCGCGTGCTTAATAAGCAGGGTGAGGTCGAACGGCTGCTCGGCGTCAGTATGGATATGACGGAGGTGAAGCAGCTTAACGAGGCGCTTTACCAGGAGAAGGAGCGGCTGCACATTACACTCGACTCCATCGGCGAAGCGGTGCTCTGTACCGATGTCGAGATGAAAGTCACCTTTATGAACCCGGTCGCCGAGAAGATGAGCGGCTGGTCGCAAGAGAGCGCCATGGGTCAGCCTCTGCTGAAGGTGCTGCATATCACCTTTGGCGATAGCGGTCCGGTACTGGAAAATATTCACAGTGGCGATATGTCACGCACGGATATCGAACAGGATGTGGTGCTGCACTGCCGCGCGGGCGGCAGCTTCGACATTCACTACACCATTACCCCACTCAGCACTCTCGACGGGCAGAATATCGGCTCAGTACTGGTTATCCAGGATGTGACCGAGTCACGCAAAATGCTGCGCCAGCTGAGCTACAGCGCCTCGCACGATGCCCTTACCCATCTGGCGAACCGCGTCAGCTTCGAGGCGAACCTGAAACGCCTGCTGTCGACGGTGCAGGAGTACCATCAACGCCATGCGCTGGTGTTTATCGATCTCGACCGCTTTAAAGCAGTTAACGATAGCGCCGGGCATGCCGCCGGGGATACGCTGCTCCGCGAAATCTCGACGCTGATGCTCAGCCTGCTGCGCTCCACCGATATTCTTGCCCGCCTGGGCGGCGATGAATTTGGCCTGCTGCTGCCAGAGTGTAATGTCGAAAGCGCGCGTTATATCGCCGGTCGTATGATTGAAGCGATCAATGATTATCGCTTCAGCTGGGAGGATCGCGAACATCGTATCGGGGCCAGTGCCGGGATCACGATCATCGATGAGTATAACCATCAGGCTTCCGAAGTGATGTCGCAGGCCGATATCGCCTGTTACGCCTCGAAGCATAGCGGGCGCGGCCGGGTGACGGTTTATGAACCGAAGCAGGGTCTGATGCAGCATGAGCGCTCAATGATGTCGCTGGAGGAGCAGTGGCGCATCATTAAAGAGAACCATCTGTTAATGATTGCGCGCGGCGTCGCTTCGCCGCGGGTGCCGGAAGCGTGTAACTTCTGGCTACTCTCCCTGCGCTTATGGACCAGCGAAGGCGAAGTTATGGAGGAGCACGCGTTTCGCGCCGGGCTCCACGAGCCGGAGCTGATTCGCGCCCTCGACCAGCGTCTCTTCCATGAGTTTTTCAACAAGCATGCGGCCGCCATCACCGCCAAAGGGCTGGGTGTCGCCCTGCCCCTCTCGGTGCACGGTCTGGCAAGCAGTAGCCTGGTGGATGAACTGTTATCTATGCTTGAGAGTGGCCCGATGCCGGGGCGTCTGCTGCATCTGGTGATCCCGGCAGATGCGCTGGTGCGCGAAGGCCATACCCGGCTTGAAAACCTCAGACGCCTGCGCCATGCAGGGTGTCGCATTATCCTCAGCCGTGTCGGGCACGATCTCGATGTTTTCGAGCGCATTACACCGCATATGGCTGATTATCTGCTGCTGGAGCCGGAGCTGGTCTCTAACGTGCATGGCAATTTGATGGATGAGATGATGGTGACCATTATTCAGGGGCATGCGCAGCGCCTGGGGCTGAAGAGCATTGCCGGGCCGACGCATCAACCGATGATGATGGATACCCTCTCCGGGATTGGCATTGACCTGATTTATGGCGATACCATCTCCCAGGCGCACCCGCTCGATTTGATGCTCAATACCAGTTATTTCGCCATCAACTAACTGCCGGATGGCGGCTACGCCTTATCCGGCCTACATCCCAGCCAGAGACCGTATACCTACTCCCCGCAGGCCTGATAAGCGCAGCGCCATCAGGCATTAGCGCCGGACTTTCCGTAGGCCCGATAAGCGAAGCGCCATCGGGCATTGCATTACTGCTCGGGCGACCAGCCCTGGGTAAACCAGATATGCAACAGCGCGTAAGAGCGAAACGGTTGCCAGCGCTCGGCATAACGGCGCGTTTGTGCGGGCGTCATGCCGGCGAAACGCTGCTTAATCGCATAATCGTCCGGTAAGAAGATATCTTTCGCCTGCCAGCCGCGCAGTGCAAAGTAGTTCGCCGTCCAGCGCCCAATCCCCGGGTAACTCAGCAGCGCTTTTACCCCCTGCTCCACATCGTCCGGCTTCTGTAGCGGGAAAGAGCCGTCACAGGCAGCCTCGGCAAGGGTAATCAGTGCCTGGGCGCGTTTTAGCGGCATCCCCAGGCTTTTCAGCACTTGTGCATCGGCGGCGGCAATCTGCTGCGCGGTGGGAAAGGTGATAAACCCCGGTGCTTCATCCATCACATCGCCATAACGATGCGCGACTTTTGCCGTCAGCTTTGCCGCCATCGCCACACTCACCAGTTGCCCGAGCACAGCGCGCACCGCCTGCTCAAAGGGGTCGATCGAGCCGGGCAGCCGCAGGCCAGGGCGCGCGGCGGCGAGATCGCCAAGCCGCATATTGATACGCTCCGGCTCGCAGGTGAGATCAAATAACCTCTCCAGCCGCTGCAAACAGTGCTCCGCAACCGGTTCAAGCCCCTCACTTAAAGTGACCTTCAGCGTCGCGCTCGCCTCATCCGGCTCGGCGGTGATAATCCCGCGATGAGCACCAAAGGCATACGAGCGCACATAGCGCGTCTCGCTCACCACTTCCACGCCCGCGACGGCGCGTGCGCCTAAAAAACTCAACATCCACGCCCAGTCATAGGGCGGCTGCCAGTGCAGTGTGTGCATACCATCTCCCCGCTGATAATGCTAAAAGCATAACAACTCAGGGAATTTTCGCCTTGCTTTCATATTCCGGTTGTCGCCCTGCACGCATTCGGCTAAAGTCGCCCCCCTTCTTCACAGGCATGGGGATTGCACGGTGTTTATTGGTTTTGACTACGGTACGGCAAACTGCTCGGTAGCGGTGATGCGCGATAACGCGCCACAGCTGCTGACCATGGAAAATAACAGTACCTTACTGCCGTCGATGCTCTGCGCGCCGACGCGCGAAGCGGTAAGCGAGTGGCTCTATCGCCACCATCAGGTTCCGGCAACGGGGAGTGAAACCCAGGCGCTGCTGCGCCGGGCGGTGAGCTTCAACCGCGAAGAGGACATTGAGGTCAACGCCGCCAGCGTCCAGTTCGGCCTCGCCTCGCTGCGCCAGTATGTGAGCGATCCGGAGGAGGTCTACTTCGTCAAATCACCGAAGTCGTTTCTCGGTGCCAGCGGCCTGAAGCCGCAGCAGATCGCGCTGTTTGAGGATCTGGTCTGCGCCATGATGCTGCATATCCGCAAGCAGGCAGAGAGCCAGTTGCCAGAGACGATTCGCCAGGCGGTGATTGGCCGGCCGATCAACTTCCAGGGGCTCGGCGGCGATGAGGCTAACGCCCAGGCGCAGGGCATCCTTGAGCGCGCCGCAACGCGTGCAGGCTTCGAAGAGGTGGTGTTCCAGTTCGAACCGGTCGCTGCCGGGCTCGATTTTGAAGCGACATTAAATGAAGAGAAACGCGTGCTGGTGGTCGACATCGGCGGCGGTACCACCGACTGCTCGCTGATCCTGATGGGTCCGCAGTGGCGCGAGAAAGCGGATCGCAGCGCCAGCCTGCTCGGTCACAGCGGCTGCCGCGTTGGCGGGAACGATCTCGACATCGCGCTGGCGTTCAAAAACCTGATGCCGCTGCTCGGCATGGGCGGACAGACGGAAAAAGGCATTGCGCTGCCGATCCTGCCGTGGTGGAACGCGGTGGCGATCAACGATGTTCCGGCGCAGACGGAGTTTTACAGCACGGCAAACGGCCGCTTGTTAAACGACCTGCTGCGCGATGCGCGCGACGCAGAAAAGGTCGCTCTGCTGGTAAAAGTGTGGAAGCAGCGCCTCGGCTACCGGCTGGTGCGCAGCGCGGAAGAGAGCAAAATCGCCCTCTCCGACACGCAGCAGGTGACCGCCTCGCTGCCATTTATCAGCGACAGCCTCGCCACCGCCATCGATCAGCAGGGGCTTGAAAATGCCCTTAACCAGCCGTTACAGCGCATTATTGAGCAGGTGCAGTTGGCGCTGGCAACCAGTAATGAGACGCCGGATGTGATCTACTTAACCGGCGGCAGCGCCCGTTCACCGATTATCAAAAAAGCGCTGGCGGAAACGCTGCCCGGCATCACCATAGCCGGTGGTGATGACTTCGGCTCGGTGACCGCCGGGCTGGCCCGCTGGGCACAGGTTGTCTTCCGTTGATTATCTGCCGGGTGGCTTCACCCGGCATGCTTTCTGCTACAAAATCTCCCTAACGCAAATTATCTGTCGTGACTACGTTTCCAGACAGTGTTTCATTTTTCCTCCATTTTTCTGCGCTTCAGGGTGACTACACTACTATTACTTCGCCATTCGATTTAAAGAGATACCTATAACGATGAAAGGACGAGTCACTTTTCGCCGCACCGTTGTCGCGGCACTGGTCATCGCACTGGCTGGTGCGGCCTGGTACTATTTTGCGCACAGCGCCTCAACCACCACGGCAAGCGGGCAACAAACGCCTTCAGGCGGCGGACGTCACGGCATGCGCGGCGCACTGCCGCCGGTACAGGCGGCGACCGCCACCAGCGAATCCGTTCCGCGCTATCTCTCCGGCCTCGGCACAATTACCGCAGCGAATACCGTTACCGTGCGCAGCCGCGTCTCGGGTCAGCTCAAAGCTATCCATTTCCAGGAGGGGCAGCAGGTGAATGCTGGCGATCTGCTGGCGGAGATCGATCCCAGCGAATTCAACGTCGCGCTGGCACAGGCGCAGGGCCAGCTGGCGAAGGATAAAGCGACGCTTGCCAATGCCCGCCGCGATCTTGCCCGCTATCAACAGCTGGCGAAAACCAGCCTTGTCTCGCGCCAGGATCTCGACGCTCAGCAGGCGCTGGTCAGTGAATCTGAAGGTACCGTTAAAGCGGATGAAGCCTCCGTTGCCAGCGCCCAGCTACAGCTGGAGTGGAGCCGCATCACCGCGCCGGTCAGCGGACGCGTCGGCCTGAAACAGGTCGATGTCGGCAACCAGATTAGCAGCAGCGATACCACCGGTATTGTGGTGCTGACGCAAACCCACCCGATCGATCTCATCTTTACTCTGCCAGAGAGCGACATCGCCACCGTGGTGCAGGCGCAGAAAAATGGGCAGAAACTGGTAGTGGAAGCCTGGGATCGCACCAATAAACAGAAGCTCAGCAGCGGTACGTTGTTGAGCCTGGATAACCAGATCGACGCCACCACCGGCACCATCAAGCTGAAAGCGCGTTTCGACAACGAGCAGGACGCCCTCTTCCCGAACCAGTTTGTTAACGCCCGTATGCTGGTCGCCACCCAGCAGGATGCGGTGGTGATCCCCGCCGCAGCGCTGCAAATGGGCAATGAAGGCAACTTCGTCTGGGTGCTGAACGATAAGAACAAGGTCAGCAAACACACGGTGACCCCGGGTATTCAGGACAGCCAGAAAGTGGTGATTAGCGCCGGGTTATCGGCAGGCGATCGCGTCGTCACTGACGGTATCGACCGTCTGACAGAGGGCGCGCAGGTCGAAGTGGTGGACGCCAGCAACGCAGAAACCCTGCCCGCGAAGCGTGAACGTCCGGCGAAAGGAGCACAAGGCTGATGCAGCTGTTACCGCCGGGCCGGACGGGCGGCCCTTCGCGTCTCTTTATTCTGCGTCCGGTCGCCACCACGCTATTGATGGTGGCGATCCTGCTGGCCGGGATCATCGGCTACCGCTTTCTGCCCGTTTCGGCGCTGCCGGAAGTGGATTATCCAACCATTCAGGTGGTGACGCTCTACCCTGGCGCCAGCCCGGATGTGGTGACTTCTGCCATTACCGCGCCGCTTGAGCGCCAGTTTGGCCAGATGTCGGGCTTAAAGCAGATGTCTTCGCAGAGTTCCGGCGGCGCGTCGGTCGTCACGCTGCAATTCCAGCTGAGCCTGCCGCTGGATGTTGCCGAACAAGAAGTGCAGGCGGCAATGAACGCCGCCAACAGCCTGCTGCCTTCGGACTTACCGAACCCGCCGGTCTACAACAAAGTGAACCCCGCCGACCCGCCGATCATGACGCTGGCGGTCACCTCTTCCGCCATGCCGATGACGCGGGTGGAGGATATGGTGGAAACGCGCGTGGCGCAGAAGATCTCCCAGGTCTCCGGCGTCGGGCTGGTAACGCTCTCCGGCGGCCAGCGTCCGGCGGTGCGCGTCAAACTTAACGCGCAGGCGATTGCCGGGCTGGGGCTGACCAGCGAAACCGTGCGCACCGCCATCAGCAACGCTAACGTCAACTCGGCGAAAGGTAGCCTTGATGGTCCGACCCGCGCCGTCACGCTCTCAGCCAATGACCAGATGCAGTCCGCCGAGGAGTACCGCAAGCTGATTATCGCTTACCAGAACGGTGCGCCGATCCGCTTAGGGGATATCGCTACCGTTGAACAGGGTGCAGAGAACAGCTGGCTCGGCGCATGGGCGAACAAGCAGCAGGCGATTGTGATGAATGTGCAGCGCCAGCCGGGCGCCAATATTATCGATACCGCGGATAATATCCATGCCCTGCTGCCGCAGCTGACTGAGAGCCTGCCGAAATCCGTCAGCGTGAAGGTGCTCTCGGATCGCACCAACAATATCCGCGCCTCGGTAAGTGATACGCAGTCTGAGCTGATGCTGGCGATTGCGCTGGTGGTGATGATTATCTACCTCTTCCTGCGCAATATTCCGGCGACAATTATCCCCGCCGTTGCGGTGCCGCTGTCGCTGATTGGCACCTTTGCGGCGATGGTATTTCTCGATTTCTCCATCAATAACCTGACGCTGATGGCGCTTACCATCGCCACCGGCTTTGTCGTCGATGACGCGATTGTGGTGATCGAAAACATCTCGCGCTATATCGAAAAGGGCGAAAAACCGCTGAATGCGGCACTGAAAGGCGCAGGCGAGATTGGCTTTACCATCATCTCGCTCACCTTCTCGCTGATTGCGGTGCTGATCCCGCTGCTGTTAATGGGCGATATCGTTGGGCGGCTGTTCCGTGAGTTTGCCGTCACGCTGGCGATTGCCATTCTGATCTCCGCCGTGGTGTCGCTGACCTTAACGCCGATGATGTGCGCCCGCATGCTTAGTGCGGAATCCCTGCGCAAGCAGAACCGCTTCTCCCGCGCCTCGGAGCGCTTTTTTGAGCGGGTGATTGCCGGTTACGGCCGTCTGCTGAGCCGCGTGCTTAATCACCCGTGGCTGACCCTTGGCGTCGCCCTCGGCACGCTGCTGCTGTCGGTGATGCTGTGGATCTTTATTCCGAAAGGCTTCTTCCCGATCCAGGACAACGGCATTATTCAGGGCACGTTGCAGGCACCGCAATCCGCCTCCTTTGCCAGCATGGCGGAGCGCCAGCGCCAGGTGGCGGATATTATCCTGCGCGATCCGGCCGTGGAGAGCCTCACCGCTTTCGTTGGCGTCGACGGCACGAACCCCTCTCTTAACAGCGCGCGGTTGCAGATTAACCTGAAACCGCTGGAAGAGCGCGACGTTCGCGTCCAGCCGGTGATTGAGCGGTTGCAGCAGGCGGCGGGCAATGTGCCCGGCATGTCGCTCTATCTGCAACCGACGCAGGATCTCACCATCGACACCACCGTCAGCCGCACCCAGTACCAGTTCACCCTACAGGCCAACTCTCTCGACGCGCTCAGCACCTGGGTGCCGCAGCTGGTGAGTAAGTTGCAAGCGATGCCGCAGCTGGCGGATGTCAGCAGCGACTGGCAGGACAAAGGGCTGGTGGCCTACGTCAACGTGGATCGCGACAGCGCCAGCCGCCTCGGTATCAGCATGGCGGATGTTGATAACGCCCTCTACAACGCCTTTGGTCAGCGCCTGATCTCCACCATCTACACCCAGGCGAACCAGTATCGGGTGGTGCTGGAGCATGACACCACGCAGACGCCGGGCCTGGCCGGGCTGGATAATATTCGCCTGACCAGCAGCGAAGGCGGCGTGGTGCCGCTGTCGTCGATCGCCAAAATCGAGCAGCGCTATGCGCCGTTAAGCATCAACCATCTCGATCAGTTCCCGTCGACCACCATCTCTTTTAACGTCGCCGACGGCTACTCGCTGGGCGATGCGGTCGACGCGGTGCAGGAGAGCGAAAAAACCCTCCACTTCCCGACCGATATCCGCACCGAATTCCAGGGCAGCACGCTGGCGTTCCAGGCGGCGCTCGGAAGCACCATCTGGCTGATTGTTGCGGCGATAGCGGCGATGTATATCGTACTCGGCGTGCTGTATGAGAGCTTTATCCACCCGATAACCATCCTCTCGACGCTGCCAACGGCGGGCGTCGGCGCGCTGCTGGCGCTGATGATTTCCGGCAGCGAGCTCGATGTGATCGCCATTATCGGCATCATCCTGCTGATCGGCATTGTGAAGAAGAACGCCATCATGATGATCGACTTCGCCCTCGCCGCCGAGCGCGAAGCGGGCATGTCGCCGCGCGATGCCATCTTCCAGGCCTGCCTGCTACGTTTTCGCCCGATCCTGATGACCACACTGGCGGCGCTGCTCGGCGCGCTGCCGCTGATGCTTAGCACCGGCGTTGGCGCAGAGCTGCGTCGCCCGCTGGGGATCGGCATGGTCGGCGGCCTGCTGGTGAGCCAGGTGCTGACGCTGTTTACCACGCCGGTGATCTATCTGCTCTTCGACCGCCTGGCGCTGGCGGCGAAAAAGCGTTTTCCGCAGCGTGAAGAGGAGGCGTAAGTGAAGTTTTTCGCCCTCTTCATTTACCGCCCGGTGGCGACGATCCTGATTTCGCTCGCCATTACCCTGTGCGGCATTCTCGGCTTCCGGCTGCTGCCGGTCGCCCCGCTGCCGCAGGTCGATTTTCCGGTGATCATGGTCAGCGCCTCGCTGCCCGGTGCTTCGCCGGAGACCATGGCCTCGTCGGTCGCCACACCGCTTGAGCGCTCGCTGGGGCGCATTGCCGGAGTGAGCGAGATGACCTCCTCCAGCTCCCTTGGCAGCACGCGCATTATTCTTGAGTTCAATTTCGACCGCGATATCAACGGCGCGGCGCGCGATGTGCAGGCGGCGATCAATGCCGCGCAGAGCCTGCTGCCGAGCGGCATGCCGAGCCGCCCGACCTATCGCAAAGCGAACCCCTCCGCTGCGCCAATCATGATCCTCACCCTCACCTCGGATACCTACTCCCAGGGTGAGCTGTATGACTTTGCCTCAACGCAGCTGGCGCAAATCCTGTCGCAAATCGACGGCGTCGGCGATGTCGATGTCGGCGGCAGCTCCCTGCCCGCCGTGCGTGTCGATCTCAACCCGCAGGCACTGTTTAACCAGGGCGTCTCTCTCGATGCGGTACGCACGGCCATCAGCAATGCCAACGTGCGCAAACCGCAGGGCGCGCTGGAGGATGGCGCGCACCGCTGGCAGGTGCAGACCAATGATGAGTTAAAAACTGCGGCGGAGTACCAGCCGCTGATTATTCACCATAAAAATGGTGCCGCAGTACGCTTAAGCGATGTCGCCACGGTCACCGACTCGGTGCAGGATGTGCGCAACGCCGGGATGACCAACGCCAAACCGGCGATTTTGCTGATGGTTCGTAAACTGCCGGAAGCCAATATTATCCAGACGGTGGACAGCATTCGCGCCCGCCTGCCGGAGTTGCAAAAGACCATTCCCGCCGCCATTGACCTGCAAATCGCTCAGGATCGCTCGCCGACCATTCGCGCCTCGCTGGCGGAAGTGGAGCAGACGCTGGTGATCTCCGTCGCGCTGGTGATCCTGGTAGTGTTCCTTTTCCTGCGTTCAGGCCGGGCGACCTTTATCCCGGCGGTGGCCGTGCCGGTATCGCTGGTTGGCACCTTTGCCGCTATGTATCTGTGCGGCTTTAGCCTCAACAACCTGTCATTAATGGCGCTGACCATCGCCACCGGCTTTGTGGTTGATGACGCGATTGTGGTGCTGGAGAATATCTCCCGTCATCTCGAAGCGGGAATGAAGCCGTTACAGGCGGCGCTGCAAGGGACGCGGGAAGTGGGCTTTACGGTGCTGTCGATGAGCCTGTCGCTGGTGGCGGTGTTCCTGCCGCTGCTGCTGATGGCCGGGCTGCCGGGGCGGTTGCTGCGCGAATTTGCCGTTACGCTGTCGGTGGCGATTGGCATTTCGCTGCTGATCTCACTCACCCTGACGCCCATGATGTGCGGCTGGTTGCTCAAAGCCCATAAGCCGCATAGCCGCACGCGGGAGAGAGGCGTTGGCCGCCTGCTGACCCGCATCCAGCAGCAGTATGCCCGCTCGCTGAAATGGGTGCTTAACCACGCCCGGCTGGTTGGTGTGGTGCTGCTTGGCACTATCGCGCTCAATATCTGGCTCTATATCTCGATTCCAAAAACCTTCTTCCCGGAGCAGGATACCGGCGTGCTGATGGGCGGTATTCAGGCGGATCAGAGCATCTCCTTCCAGGCGATGCGCGGCAAGTTGCAGGACTTTATGCAGATCATCCGCGAGGATCCGGCGGTGGATAACGTCACCGGTTTTACCGGCGGCTCACGGGTGAATAGCGGGATGATGTTTATCACCCTCAAATCGCGCGACCAGCGCCACGCCACCGCGCAGGAGGTGATTGACCGCCTGCGCAGTAAGCTGGCAAAAGAGCCGGGCGCGAGCCTCTTTTTGATGGCGGTGCAGGATATCCGCGTCGGCGGCCGCCAGGCCAATGCCAGCTACCAGTTTGCGCTGCTGTCGGACTCTTTAAGCGACCTGCGCGAGTGGGAGCCGAAGATCCGCAAAGCGTTTGCGGCGCTGCCGGAGCTGGCGGATGTCAACTCGGATCAGCAGGATAATGGCGCGGAGATGAACCTGGTCTATGACCGGGAAACCATGACCCGCCTCGGTATCAGCGTGCAGGCGGCGAACAGTCTGCTGAATAACGCCTTCGGTCAACGACAGATCTCCACCATCTACCAGCCGCTTAACCAGTACAAAGTGGTGATGGAGGTCGACCCGCGCTACACCCAGGATG
Organism: Kosakonia sp. CCTCC M2018092; assembly: GCF_003864115.1. NCBI lineage: Bacteria > Pseudomonadati > Pseudomonadota > Gammaproteobacteria > Enterobacterales > Enterobacteriaceae > Kosakonia > Kosakonia sp. CCTCC M2018092. The sequence goes on along the minus strand of NZ_CP034225.1, from coordinate 1,686,648 downwards.
TCAGCGCGCTGGATAAGATGTACATCATCAACGATGCGGGCGCGTCGATTCCCCTCTCCTACTTTGCCCACTGGCAGCCGGCCAATGCGCCGCTGTCGGTTAATCATCAGGGGTTGTCGGCGGCCTCAACTATTGCCTTTAACCTGCCAGCGGGCGTCTCGCTCTCGCAGGCCAGCGAGGCGATTGACCGCACCATGACGCAGCTTGGCGTGCCAAACAGCGTGCGCGGCAGCTTTGCCGGAACCGCGCAGGTGTTCCAGGAGACGATGAACTCGCAGGTGATCCTGATCCTCGCCGCCATCGCCACGGTCTATATCGTGCTCGGCATTCTCTATGAGAGCTATGTTCACCCGCTGACCATTCTTTCGACCCTGCCGTCGGCAGGCGTTGGCGCACTGCTGGCGCTGGAGCTGTTTGGCGCGCCGTTTAGCCTGATTGCGCTGATTGGTATTATGCTGCTTATCGGGATTGTGAAGAAAAACGCCATTATGATGGTCGACTTCGCCCTCGAGGCGCAGCGCCAGGGGCAACTGAGTGCCGAAGAGGCGATTTTCCAGGCCTGCCTGCTGCGTTTTCGCCCGATTATGATGACCACCCTAGCGGCGTTGTTTGGTGCCCTGCCGCTGGTGATCTCCAGCGGAGATGGTTCAGAGTTGCGCCAGCCGCTCGGTATTACCATTGTCGGCGGGCTGGTGATGAGCCAGTTGCTGACGCTCTATACCACGCCGGTGGTCTACCTCTTCTTTGATCGTCTGCGCGCGCGGTTTAGTCGCAAAGTGAGAGAGCCCGTAAGTGAATGAATGAGTTACCAAAACAGATCCGCTGGCAGTTATGGATAGTCGCCTTTGGCTTCTTTATGCAGTCGCTGGATACCACCATTGTTAACACCGCCCTCCCCTCGATGGCGGCAAGCCTCGGCGAGAGCCCGCTGCATATGCATATGGTGGTGGTCTCCTATGTGCTGACCGTTGCGGTGATGCTGCCCGCCAGCGGCTGGCTGGCCGACCGGGTTGGCGTGCGCAATATCTTCTGCGTGGCGATTGTGCTCTTTACCGCCGGGTCGCTATTTTGTGCGCTGGCCGCCACGCTCGATCAGCTGATCCTGGCGCGCGTGCTGCAAGGCTTTGGCGGCGCGATGATGGTACCGGTCGGGCGCTTAACGGTGATGAAGATCGTGCCGCGCACCCACTATATGGCAGCGATGACCTTTGTGACGCTGCCAGGCCAGGTCGGCCCGCTGCTCGGCCCGGCGCTCGGCGGTATTCTGGTGGAGTACGCCTCCTGGCACTGGATCTTCCTGATTAACCTGCCGGTGGGCATTATTGGCGCGATTGCCACCCTGAGCCTGATGCCGAACTACACCCTGCAAACCCGCCGCTTCGATTTCTCCGGTTTTGTGCTGCTGGCGGGCGGCATGGCGACGCTGACGCTGGCGCTTGACGGCAGCCGCGGCCTTGGCCTGACGCTCTGGCAACTGGGCGGTCTGGTGGCAGTAGGTGCAGCGGCGATTCTCTTCTACCTTCTGCACGCGAGGGGCAATGACCGGGCGCTGTTTAATTTGCGTCTGTTCCGCACCCGCAGCTTTTCGCTGGGGCTGGCGGGGAGCTTCGCCGGGCGTATCGGCAGCGGCATGCTGCCCTTTATGACCCCGGTCTTTTTGCAGATCGGCCTCGGCTTTTCGCCGTTTCATGCCGGGCTGATGATGATCCCGATGGTGCTCGGCAGCATGGGGATGAAGCGGATCGTTGTGCAGGTGGTTAACCGCTTTGGCTATCGCCGCGTGCTGGTCGCCTCAACCGTTGGCCTCGCGCTGGTTAGCCTGCTGTTTATGGCGACGGCGCTGCTTGGCTGGTATTACCTGCTGCCGGTGGTGCTCTTCTGCCAGGGGATGATTAACTCGATGCGCTTCTCGTCGATGAACACCCTGACGCTGAAGGATCTGCCCGATGAGCTGGCAAGCGGCGGCAACAGTATGCTGTCGATGATTATGCAGCTCTCGATGAGTATTGGCGTCAGCGTCGCCGGTCTGCTGCTCGGCCTCTTCGGTCAGCAGCATCTCTCGGCGGACAGCGGCATGGCGCACGAAGTCTTTCTTTATACCTATCTGACGATGGCGGTGATTATTGCACTGCCGGCGGCCCTTTTTGCCCGCGTGCCCGATGACGCCAGCCAAAATGCGGTGATTGCCCGTCGCAACAGGAGAACATCATGAGGTTCTGGCGGCCGGGGATCACGGCCAAACTCTTTCTCGCCATTCTCACCACCTGCATTCTGCTGCTGTTCGCTACCCACTGGGCGGTGCGCATCAGCTTTGAGCATGACTTTATGAACTACATCAAGCGCGGCAACGACCTGCGCTTGCAGATGCTGACGGATACGCTCGCCGAGCAGTATACCCAGCACGGCGACTGGCAGTTTCTGCGCCACAATGACCGGATGATTTTCCAGATCCTGCGCTCCTTTGACCGGGAAAATGAGCATGATGACGGCCGTCCTGGCCCCGGCGGCCCCGATCGCGGGCGCGGCCCTGGTCCGCAAGAGGACGCAGGCCCGCCGGATCGCCCGGATATGCCGCCCCACGGCTGGCGTACCCGCTTCTGGGTGCTGGATCAGCAAAAACGGGTGCTGGTTGGCCCACACTCGCCGGTGCCGGTGGATGGTACGCAGCGCGAGATCAAAGTGAATAATGCCACCGTCGGCTGGGTGATCGCCTCGCCGGTGAAAAAGCTGACGCGCAACACCGATATCAACTTTGACCGCCAGCAGCGGCGCACCAGCTGGGTGATTGTCGGTCTCGCCACACTGCTGGCCGCTATTGCCACCTTCCCGCTGGCGCGCGGGCTGCTGGCTCCGGTGAAACGGCTGGTGGACGGCACCCATAAACTCGCCTCGGGCGACTTTTCTACCCGCGTGAAACCGGGCAGCCAGGATGAGATTGGCAGGCTGGCGCAGGACTTTAACCAGCTCGCCAGCACCCTTGAGAAGAACCAGCAGATGCGCCGCGACTTTATGGCCGATATCTCCCATGAGCTGCGCACGCCGCTGGCGGTGCTGCGCGGCGAGCTGGAGGCGATTCAGGATGGCGTGCGGCAGTTCACGCCTGAGTCGGTCACCTCCTTGCAGGCTGAGGTCGCCACGCTTACCAAACTGGTGGACGATCTGCATCAGCTATCGATGTCCGATGAGGGGGCGCTGGCCTATCAGAAAAAATCGGTGGATGCCGTCTCGCTGGTGGAGATTGCCGCTGGCGCGTTCCGCGAGCGCTTCGCCAGCCGCAATCTGACGCTGTCGCTGGAGTTGCCGGAGAGCGCAACGGTGTTTGGCGATCCCCATCGTCTGATGCAACTGTTTAATAATCTGCTGGAGAACAGCCTGCGCTATACCGACAGCGGCGGGCGAACGCTTATCCAGCTTATCCCGCGTGATAATACCCTGCTGCTGCGCTTTGCCGACAGCGGGCCTGGAGTGAGTGACGAGCAGTTGCAGCGCCTGTTTGAGCGCTTCTACCGCACGGAAGGCTCGCGCAACCGCGCCAGCGGTGGCTCCGGGCTGGGGCTGGCAATCTGTCTGAATATTGTGGAGGCGCACGGTGGCGCTATCCATGCCGCGCACTCGCCATTTGGCGGGGTTAGCATTACAGTTGAACTTCCGCTTGAACGCGATAAATCGAGAGATGTATGACCGAGTTACCCATTGATGAAAATACGCCGCGCATCCTGATCGTCGAAGATGAACCGAAGCTTGGGCAGTTGCTGATCGACTATCTGCGCGCGGCAAGTTATGCGCCGTCGCTGATTAGCCATGGCGATCAGGTGCTCAGTTACGTGCGCCAGACGCCGCCGGATCTGATCCTGCTCGACCTGATGCTGCCAGGCGTTGATGGCTTGACGCTGTGCCGCGAAATTCGCCGCTTCTGCAATGTGCCGATTGTCATGGTGACTGCCAAGATCGAAGAGATCGACCGCCTGCTGGGGCTGGAGATCGGGGCCGATGACTACATCTGCAAACCCTACAGCCCACGCGAAGTGGTGGCGCGGGTGAAGACCATTCTGCGCCGCTGCAAACCGCAGCGCGAATTGCAGCAGCTTGATGCCGAAAGCCCGCTGATTGTCGATGAAGGGCGCTTCCAGGCGAGCTGGCACAGCAAGCTGCTCGATTTGACGCCCGCCGAGTTCCGCCTGCTGAAAACCCTCTCCAGCGAACCGGGTAAAGTTTTCTCGCGCGAACAATTACTCAATCATCTGTATGATGACTACCGCGTGGTGACCGACCGCACTATCGATAGTCATATCAAAAACCTGCGTCGCAAACTGGAAGCGCTGGACGAGGAGCAATCCTTTATTCGCGCGGTCTACGGCGTGGGCTATCGCTGGGAGGCGGACGCCTGCAAACTGGCGTAACTCTTTTTATAAGGAAGGGATGGTGAGGAAATATACCTACGGCGCGCTGGCGCTGATATTCGCGGCCTTCGGGTGCCAGGCAGAGATTACCGAAGCGCAAATGAAGGCTGACTGCGCAAAAATCAGCAGCTATGCAAAACAGGGCGAGACCTTCTACAGCGCGAAAAACTACCCGAAAGCGCGTGAAGCCTTTGAGCAGCAGGCAGCGTGGCTTGAGCAGTGCGAGTTTGGCAAGAATGATCCCAATGATGTGCTGATCGCCACCGCCTACAATAACGTCGCGCTGACCTGGATCCGCCAGGGCGAATACCGCAAAGCGCAGGCGTGGCTGACCATCATGCCGGATGACGAGAAGTCGAAATATAACCTGTCGCGCATCCAGGACAAACTTGACGCGCTGCCGAAGCCGACCTCCCCTGCCGGTGAGTACTGGCAATATTCCGGACGCAGTGGTTTCCAGACCCTCAAGCTGACATCGCAGGGCAACGACACTTATAAAGCTGACTGGGAAGGTGCCTACTACGGTCTGATGGGGCTCTACTCCGGGCCGAATATCGGCGAGTTCAGTGAAAAAGTGACGCTGAAAGAGGGTAAAGGCGATATCGTCATTTCGGATTTAGGCACTACCTGTAAGATTTCGCTGGCGCTTTCGCCGGATGGAAAAAGTCTCGCTATGAAAACCGACAACATCGACAACTGCGCTTTTGGTCATAACGTCAGCGCCGACGGTACCTATCTGCGCGTCGACTGAGACGCCGGTTTACTCCCCCGGCGCGCAGCGCTACAATTCCCGCCCTAAATTCAGGGGAACTCCCCTGCCGCCCCATGAGAATGGGGCGATCTGACCTGTCATCAGAATGAGATCATCATGTTTAAACCGGAACTTCTCTCCCCGGCGGGAACGCTGAAAAATATGCGTTACGCTTTCGCTTACGGCGCGGATGCCGTTTACGCAGGCCAGCCGCGCTACTCGCTGCGCGTGCGTAATAACGAATTCAACCACGAAAATCTGCAGATCGGCATTAACGAAGCCCACGCGCTGGGTAAGCAGTTCTACGTGGTGGTGAATATCGCGCCGCATAACGCCAAGCTGAAAACCTTTATCCGCGATCTGCAACCGGTGGTGGAGATGGGGCCGGATGCGCTGATTATGTCCGATCCGGGGCTTATCATGATGGTTCGTGAACACTTCCCGCAGATGCCAATTCACCTTTCGGTGCAGGCGAATGCCGTCAACTGGGCGACGGTGAAGTTCTGGCAACAGATGGGGCTGACGCGCGTGATCCTCTCCCGCGAACTGTCGCTGGAAGAGATTGCCGAAATCCGCGCCCAGGTGCCGGAGATGGAGCTGGAGATCTTCGTTCATGGCGCGCTGTGCATGGCCTACTCCGGCCGCTGCCTGCTGTCGGGCTATATCAACAAACGCGATCCGAACCAGGGCACCTGCACCAACGCCTGCCGCTGGGAGTATAACGTCCAGGAAGGGAAAGAGGACGCGGTCGGTAACATCGTGCACGTTCACGAGCCAATCCCGGTACAGAACGTTGAGCCGACCCTCGGCGTTGGTGCGCCGACCGATAAGGTGTTTATGATTGAGGAGGCGCAGCGTCCGGGCGAGTATATGACCGCCTTTGAAGATGAGCACGGCACCTACATCATGAACTCCAAAGATCTGCGCGCGATTGCCCACGTTGAGCGCCTGACGCAGATGGGCGTGCACTCGCTGAAAATCGAAGGCCGCACCAAATCCTTCTACTACTGCGCGCGCACCGCGCAGGTCTACCGCAAAGCGATTGACGATGCCGCAGCGGGCAAACCGTTCGATACTTCACTGCTGGAGACGCTGGAAGGGCTGGCGCATCGCGGCTATACCGAAGGGTTCCTGCGCCGTCATACCCATGATGATTACCAGAATTACGACTACGGCTACTCGCTCTCTGAGCGCCAGCAGTTTGTCGGCGAGTTCACCGGCGAGCGCAAAGGCGATCTCGCGGCGGTGCGGGTGAAAAATAAGTTCTCCGTTGGCGACAGCCTTGAATTGATGACGCCGCAGGGCAACGTCAACTTTACGCTGGAGCAGATGGAGAGCGGCAAAGGCGAAGCGATGTCTGTGGCGCCGGGAGATGGTTATACCGTGTGGCTGCCGGTTCCCCAGGATATGCCTCTGGAGTACGCGCTGTTGATGCGCAATTTCACTGGTCAGACAACCAGAAACCCGCACGGAAAGTAATTTAGCGGGGTTATTTTTACGCTGCGAAGATTCTTAGAATCGGATCACACACCGCCACGTTTAATGCGGTTATTATGCACTCCGCTGAAAAAACATAACCCATAAATGCTGGCTGTACCAGGAACCACCTCCTTAGCCTGCGTAATCTCCCTTACGCAGGCTTATTTTTTTCTCCCTTTATCTGCTTTTTCCACGCCTTCGCTTTTCCTGAGATACACTTTCGTCATGGATTTTTTGTCAGGACGAAGAGAATGAGTACATTTCCCACAAGCTTATTGATCCTTAACGGCAAAAGCGCCGGTGACGAGCCGCTGCGCGAAGCGATAAATTTGCTGCGCGATGAGGGTATGGATATTCAGGTGCGCGTCACCTGGGAAAAAGGCGATGCCGCACGTTATGTGGCAGAAGCGCAGCAGCTTGGCGTCGCGACGGTGATTGCTGGCGGTGGCGATGGCACCATCAATGAAGTGGCGACCGCGCTGGTTAACTGCCCGGGAGAGAGTAAACCGGTGCTGGGTATTCTGCCCCTTGGTACCGCCAATGATTTCGCCACCAGTACTGCCATCCCGGAAGCGCTGGATAAGGCGCTACAGCTGGCGATTGTCGGTAAAGCAGTGCCGATTGATATTGCGAAAGTGAACAACGAGACCTGTTTTATCAATATGGCGACGGGCGGTTTTGGAACGCGCATTACCAGCGAAACGCCGGAAAAACTGAAAGCCGCGCTCGGCGGTGTCTCCTATCTGATCCACGGCCTGATGCGCATGGATATGCTGAAATCTGACCATTGTGTGATTCGCGGCGAGGATTTTCACTGGGAGGGAGATGCGCTGGTGATCGGTATTGGCAATGGTCGCCAGGCTGGCGGCGGCCAGCAGCTCTGCCCGGAGGCGCTGATTAATGATGGGCAGTTGCAGCTGCGGATTTTTACCGGGGATGAGATTATCCCTGCCCTCTTCACTACGCTGACCCAGCAGGAGGAGGATAATCCGCATATTATCGACGGTCACTCGGCGTGGTTTGAGATCACTGCTCCCCATGAAATGACCTTTAACCTCGACGGCGAACCGCTGCGCGGCGAGCATTTCCGCATGGAAGTGCTCCCCAATGCGTTGCAGTGCCGCCTGCCGCCGGATTGCCCGTTATTGCGATAGCATCTCGTAGGCCGGATAAGCGGTACGCGCCATCCGGCATTCTCTCCGCGGCACCGATTGCCGGATGGCGGCTACGCCTTATCCGGCCTACAAAAACGTGCTTTCAGCGACACCGACTTTGTTTTTATCTGCAATATGACAGCGACGGGGTTGTGTCCCCGCTGAAATCGACGAACCGAAGCGGGAATGACAAGGTCTGGACGCCATGGATGGCGGACAGAGGCGAACCGAGACAGGATGTCGAGTCGAGCCGGCCGCAGTCAGGCACGCGGGAGGTGAGCGCAGTGCGCAGCACCGATTTCCTCGCGGGGCCGCGGGGATTGACAAGGGGAGCGCGGCCGCTCCCCTTGTCCCGTTCACCGCACCGGTGATAAAAATATTTCGCCGCACACCTGGTGAACGGAACCCTTCCACCAAGGCAACATGCCGCCGCCAATGCCGGATGGCGAGTAAAACGCTTATCCGGCCTACGCCGTTTCAGCAACCCTGTACCCGTAGGCCGGATAAGGCTTAGCCGCCATCCGGCAATGGTGCCGCGGTGATAATGCCTGATGGCGCTACGCTTATCAGGCCTACGCCGTTCCAGCGGCTATATACCGGTGATCAATACGCCGCTACCTCGCGCGCCATCTCGCGGCTATATTGCTGGCTGGCATTCACCAGCATCCGCGTATAATCCGTTTGCGCCGCGCCGCTGACCAGCGCATCCACCGTTAAGGTTTCAAGGATTTTCCCATGCTGCATCACCGCCACTTTCTGGCAGAGATGGGCAATCACCCCCAGATCGTGCGTCACCATCAAATAGGTTAACTGCGACTCCTGATGCAGCGCCGCCAGCAGGTTGAGGATCTCCGCCTGCACCGAGACATCCAGCGCCGAGGTCGGCTCATCGAGCAGCAGCACGCGCGGCTCGAGAATCAGCGCCCGGGCAATCGCCACACGCTGACGCTGTCCGCCGGAGAGCTGATGCGGATAGCGCTCGCGAAAGGCGCGGCTTAAGCCGACTTTATCCAGCAGCGTGTTGATGCGCCGATCGCGATCGTTAATACCGTGGATTTGCAACGGCTCTTCGAGAATATCGCCGATGGTATGGCGCGGATGCAGCGAACCATAAGGGTCCTGAAACACCATCTGCACCAGCCGACAGCGCGGCCGGCTGAGGCGCTTCTCCAGCCGCTGACCGTTAATCGCCAGCTCGCCCTCCCAGTGGGTAAACAGCCCCGCCAGGCATTTCAGCACCGTGGTTTTACCCGAACCCGACTCGCCCACCAGGCCATAAATCTCCCCCGGCTGCACGGCAAACGTCACATCGCTCAACACCTGGTTGCGCTTCTCCCCTTCGCCAAACGTCAGGTTCAGGTGATTTACAGTAATCATATGGCTCTCCTCACTCGCCCAGCCAGCTGGCCTGACGCTGCAACACCGGCAGCACCGGGCGGCGGTTATGGATCTCCGGCAGGGCGTGAATCAACCCCTGCGTATAGGGGTGCTGCGCATTATCAAGATCTTTAGCGGCGATAGATTCCACCACGCGCCCGGCATACATCACCAGCACGCGATCGCAGAAGCTGCGCACCAGGTTGATATCGTGGCTGATAAAAATCAGCCCCAGCCCGCGCGATTTAACCAGATCGTCCAGTAGCCCCAGCACCTGCAAACGCACCGACACATCCAGTGCGGAGGTCGGTTCATCGGCAATCACCAGCTCCGGGTCGGTGATCAGCATCATGGCGATCATGATGCGCTGCCCCTGCCCGCCGGAAATCTCGTGAGGATAAAGATGATAGACCCGCTCCGGCTGGCGAATGCGCACCACATCGAGCATCTCCAGCACTTTGGCTTTCGCCGCCTTTTTCTGCCCCGGATGGTGAGTCAGCCAGGCTTCGGCAATCTGGTCGCCGACGCACACCACCGGGTTCAGGGAGTACTTCGGGTCCTGCATAATCATCGAGATACGTTTACCGCGCACCTGGCGCATCTGCGCCTCGGTAAGCTGTTGCAGATCGATATCGCCAAACTGCATACGCTCGGCGGTGATCCGCGCTTTCGCCGGGTGCAGGCGCAGCAGCGCCCGCCCGACGGTGGATTTACCGGAGCCGGATTCGCCGACAATCGCCAGCTTCTCCTGACCGAGGGTAAAAGAGACGCCGCGCACCGCGTGGGTGACCGCACCTGCGTTGACGAAATCGACGTGCAGGTTGCGCACATCGAGAAGCGGCGAGTTATTCGCTGCGGGGATCGAGGATGTCACGTAAGCCGTCTCCTAAGAAGTTAAACGCCAGGCTGTTGATCAAAATCGCCAGCCCCGGAATGGTCACTACCCACCAGCACTCCATCATGTAGGTGCGCCCGCTGGAGATCATCGCGCCCCACTCCGGATCAGGCGGCTGCGCGCCGAGGCCGAGAAACCCAAGCCCGGCGGCGGTGAGAATGATGCCCGCCATATTCATGGTGATACGGATAATCACCGACGGCAGGCAGAGCGGCACAATGTGTCGCCACAGCACGCGCACCGGCGAAGCGCCCTGCAAACGCACCGCTGAGATAAAATCGGCCTGGCGCAGCGACAGGGTTTCCGCCCGTGCCAGCCGCGCAATCGGCGGCCAGGCGGTGAGCGTAATGGCGATCACCACATGCTCAAGGCCGGGGCCGAGGGCGGCGACAAACGCCAGCGCCAGCACCAGGCTCGGAAAGGAGATAAAGATATCGGTGACGCGCATCAGCACCATATCGACTTTGCCGCCAAAGTAACCGGCGGTAACACCGAGCAGCAGGCCGAGCGGGCCGACGGTGACGGAGACCAGCAGCACGATATAGAGCGTAATGCGCGAGCCATAGACCAGGCGGCTGAAGATATCGCGCCCGAACTCATCGGTGCCGAACCAGTGGGCGGCACTCGGCGCGCTCAGGGCATTGTTGAGATCCATCACCAGCGGGTGGTAAGGGGCAATCAGCGGCGCGAAGATCGCCACAATCAGCAGCAGCAGGATAATACTGCCGCCGATAGCGGTGAGCGGGTTACGCGCCATTTTGCCAATAAACCCCGCCGTGCGCCCAAAGCCACGCCTGATGCGCTGGCTGCGCTCGCGGCGGGCGGCTGAAACAGGCGAATCAAATGAGACCGTCATGATTTCGTCCTCGGATCAAAGAGTTGATAAAGCATGTCGGAGAGCAGGTTCAGCAGCACGAAGATCACCCCCACCAGCAGCACGCAGCCCATCACCGCATTCATATCGCCGAGCAGCAGGCTGCCGGTGAGATAGGAGCCGAAACCGGGCCAGGAGAAGACCGTTTCAATCAACACCGCTCCTTCGAGCAGCGAGCCGTAGGCCAGCGCCACCACCGTTAACAGCTGAACAAGAATATTGCGAAAAGCGTGATTCCAGATAACCTGCCGCTCGGTCAGCCCTTTGACCCGCGCGGTGATGATGAACTCTTGCGAGAGCTGCGCCAGCATAAAGCTGCGCGTCATGCGGCTGATGTAGGCCAGCGAGTGAAAGCCGAGCAGCGAAGCGGGCAGCACCAGATGGTTGAGCGCGTTCCAGAATACCTGGCCATTGCCCGCCAGCAGCGCATCAACGGTAATCAAGCCGGTGCGACGCGGCACCAGGCCATCGAGCCCCAGATCGAGCCGCCCGGCACCGCCAACCCAGCCGAGCCAGGCGTAAAACAGCAGCAGCCCCATCATGCCGACCCAGAAAATCGGCGTGGAGTAACCGGCAAGGCTGATGATGCGCACCACGTAATCGGCCACGCTGTTGCGCCGGGCTGCCGCCAGCACGCCAAGGGGAATGCCCAGGCCGGCACCGACAATAATGGCGAAGGTCGCCAGCTCCAGCGTTGCCGGGAAGACGCGCAGAATATCGTCCAGCACCGGTTTGCCGGTCAGCAGCGCATTGCCCAAATTGCCGTGCAGCAGGTTGTTGAGGTAGATACCAAACTGCGTCATCAGGGACTGATCAAAGCCAAGCTGGTGGTAAACCTGCTGATAAGTGCTGTGATCGGCATCGGGACCGACAATCGCCAGCACCGGATCGACCGGCATCACGCGGCCAATAAAGAAGGTCAGCAACAGCAATCCGAACAGGGTGATCGCCACCTGGGTGAGGCGCGTCGAGACCCGCCGGGCCCGCGAGCCGCGGGCAAGCAGTAGCATACTCATGGTTTCTCTCCTTCAGCGCCGTCGCGTTTGTAGACCTCACGCAGAAAGGTGGTTGCCGATGGATGCGACTGGAAGTTTTTCACCTCATTGCGCACCACTACCGAATCGACCATTTGCGACAGCGGGATCAGCGCCGGGATCAACTGGTCATAACGCACCTGAATTTGCTGATAATCCGCCTTCTGTTTGTTCGGATCGCGCTCCAGCAACGCCTGGTCGATCATCTCGTTGAGCTGTTTATCGTAGAAACTGGTGCGCCAGCCCTGGAAGTTGGTCAGCCGGGCTTCATCGCTGTTATCGGGGTTATAAACCAGCGCACGCAGGCTGGAGTGCGGGTGCGGCTCAACGCCGCTGCCGCCGCGCCCGACCAGCATGTCGAACTTACGCTCGCGCATCGCGCCGTAGATCTGGTTACCGGTGCCGGTAATAATTTTGGCGTTGATCCCGGCCTGCATCAGCGTCGACTGCACGGCAATGGCGATATTGAGAAACGGCTGATCCGCCAGCACGCGCAGCGTGGTGTCAAAGCCCTGCGGGTAGCCCGCTTCCGCCAGCAGCTTTTTGGCGCGCGGAATATCGAGCCGGTAGCCGGGGTCCGGCAGCGTTGAGGGCATTCCCGCTTTGATCGGCCGCTGATGCAGCACGCCGTAGCCCGGCATCAGCGCGTTATTGATGCCCTGGTAATCAATCAGGTAGCGCACCGCTTCGCGCACTTTTGCATTGGCGAAGTGCGGCTCTTTCACGCTCATCGCCACGTAGTAGACCGTGCCCTTCTGCACCGCCTCGACGGTAACATTGGGGTCTTTTCGCAGCGCATTGATATCCGATACCGCCATGTTGTTGGCAATATCGAGATCCCCTTTCGCCAGCATCAGGCGCAGGGTTTGCGACTCCTGGAAATGGCGCAGCACCACGCGGCTCAGCTTTGGCTCTTCGCGCCAGTAGTGCGGGTTACGCTTCATGCGCAGCACATCTTTCGCCTGCCAGGTCTCGAGCATAAACGGCCCGGAGCCCGCTTCATTGGTGGTCAGCCAGCGGTTGCCCCAGTCGTTATTCACCGCATGCTGCTGCACGGTTTTGCTGTCGAGTACGCCCAGGTTGCCCAGCGCGCCGAGGGAGTAGAGCACCAGCTGCGGGTCGTTGGCTTTCGGCAGGGTGATTTTTACCGTGTAGGCATCCGGGGCGCTGATCTGCTGGTCGATATTCTTTTTGCTGAAACCGTAGGATTTCCACACCGAGGCCTGCGCGAGGTTAAGGTGCAACAGCCTGCGCATCGACCAGACCACATCCTCTGCGGTTAAAGGGTTGCCGGAGTGAAATTTCACGTCGTCGCGCAGATGAAAGGTCAGGCTTTTGCCATCCGGGCTGACGCTCCAGCTTTTCGCCAGCGCTGGTTTTACGTTAGTCAGCTCGTTAGGGTCCAGTTCCACCAGCGAGTCGTAGAGATTGACCACGATACCGACCACTTCATTGCCGGTCATCGCCGCCGGATCGAGGGTCAGCAGGTTGTTCATGTTCATGCCGATGATGAGCTGATCGGGCGGCGTTTTTGCCTCTGCCGCGCCGCTGCCCACCATCAACGAGAGCGCGAGTATGCACGCGCCCGCGAGGGAGTTTTTTTTCATCTATCTGTCGCCTGTAGGGTACGTTTTGCCGGCGGTGACAAGCACACAAACCGGCCCACGCGTCCCGAAAGTCAGTGCTCCCGGGTATTTTTTATTGTTCAGTCGTGGCTGACGGTGTTGGCTTCGATAAAGGCAAAGTTGATATCTTTCCCGAGTCCCGGGCGCTGCGGCAGATGCACAAAGCCCTCGTCATCCATCGGGTCGACGATGCTGTTGAGATAGGCGGCAGGCTGGTCGTAGTCGAGGAACGGGTGCAGCAGGCCGCGCTCATACCAGCGGCAGTTGCGGATCGCACCGATAACCGCAAGGCTCGCCGCACCGTTGCCGTGCACTTCGCAATCCATGCCGAAGGATTCGGCGAGGTTCGCCACTTTTAGCGTCGGCGAAATGCCGCCCACACCGTTTGCACCGGCGCGCAGGATGTCGCAGGCGCCCGCTTTCACCCAGTCAGCGCGGCTATGGTGTTTTCCACCAAGACTCTCCGGGCCGATAATCGGGATCGATAAATTCTCCGCCAGCCAGGCGTAAGAGGACATGCTCTCCTCCTCCATCGGCTCTTCAAACCAGGCGAAGTTCAGCTTCTCCAGCTCTTTGCCAATCCACAGCGCTTCGGTGCGGCTGTACCAGTGGTAGCCATCAATCATCAGATCGATATCGGGCCCGACCGCTTCACGCACCGCGGCGCAGGCTTTGATATCCATTTTCGGGTTCGGGGCAAACTTCACCGGCGGCATCCAGGTGTGCAGCTTGATCGCCTTATAACCGCGCGCCACCAGCGTTTCGGCAAAAGCCGCGTACTCTTCCGGCGTGGAGAGACCGCCTTCGAGATCGTCGCCGCACATGGTGCTGCCGTACGCCGGGACTTTATCGCGGTAGCCGCCGAGCAGTTTATAGACCGGCATATTGAGCTTGCGGCCAATCAAATCCCACAGCGCCTGCTCAACAAACGAGAGCGCGCGTTCGGTCAGCTGATGCGCGCTACCGCGCTGCCAGTGCACCAGATCCTGCCAGATGCGCTCACGGTTAAAGGGATCCTGGCCGACCATCACTTTGCGGAAGAATGCGGTGAGCACAAACGGACGCACTACTTCCGGCGGGGCGAATGAGTAACCGGTGCTGCCGTCGTCTGCGGTGATGGTTAACATCGCCATCTTCGCCTGCGTCTCCGGCCCGGGATGGGAGTGCCCGGCGCTGTCAGAGACCCGTCGCGTGGGGTGCTGAAAGACGGTGACGTTTACAGATTCAATTTTCATTCCGTATCCTTGAGTTTTGAAAAGCTGTTTCAGAACAAAATATATGCACAAAACCTGGTCACATCCTCGGACAAATAGCGCTAAGCAGCGACCATTTTTTGGGCATGCGCACAAGGATGCGTGATACTTTTCACAAAAGGTTACGGAAATGTGATCGGAGTCCGTGGGGGAAAGATGCGCAGGAGAGATAAAGCCCCCTTCCTGGCGGAAAGGGGCAACAACAGCGATCAGGCGATGGTGATCTTCTCGTCGAGATAGACATCCTGCACGGCATTAATCAGCTTCACGCCGTCGGCCATCGTTTTCTTGAACGCTTTACGCCCGAGGATCAACCCCATGCCGCCGGCACGTTTGTTGATCACCGCCGTGCGTACCGCCTCGGTGAGATCCGCCTCGCCGCCGGAAGCACCACCGGAGTTGATAAGCCCGGCGCGACCCATATAGCAGTTGGCTAACTGGTAGCGCACCAGATCGATCGGGTTGTCGCTGGTGAGCTTGCTGTAGACGCGCTCATCGGTATAGCCGAATTTCACCGCGTTATAGCCGCCGTTATTCTCCGCCATCTTCTGCTTCACGATATCCGCGCCGATGGTGGCAGCAATGTGGTTTGCCTGGCCGGTGAGATCCGCTGAAACATGGTAATCGACACCATCTTTCTTAAACGCGGAGTTGCGCAGATAGGCCCACAGTACCGTCACCATGCCCAGTTCGTGAGCGCGCTCAAAGGCGGTGGAGATCTCTTCAATCTGCCGACGGGATTCCGGCGAGCCAAAGTAGATAGTCGCACCGACCGCTACCGCACCCATATTGAACGCCTGCTCAACGCTGGCGTAGTAGGTCTGGTCATAGGTGGTCGGGTAGCTGAGGGTTTCGTTATGGTTGAGTTTCACGAGGAACGGAATGCGGTGGGCATAACGGCGAGAGACCGAAGCCAGCACGCCGTAAGTTGATGCCACACAGTTACAGCCTGCTTCAATCGCCAGCTCGACGATATTTTTCGGGTCAAAGTAGAGCGGATTGGCGGCAAACGACGCGCCTGCCGAGTGCTCAATCCCCTGATCGACCGGCAAAATGGAGAGATACCCCGTGCCTGCCAGCCGCCCGTGGTTGTAAAGGGTCTGCATATTTCGCAACACCGCAGGCGGGCGGTTGTTGTCGATCATCACGCGGTCGACGTAGTCGTGTCCGGGCAGATAGAGCTGGTCGGCAGGAATGGTCATGCAACGGTGTTGCAGAAGGCTGTCGGCGTCTTTGCCAAGTAACTGCACAATATCAGTCATTACAATGCTCCCGTAAGCTTGCGCTTCGCGAATTGGATTGTCCTTACCCACCTTGCCTGGCGATGGGCAAACTAAGCCTGGTACTCTGGCGTCAGAATGTCCACCGCCCGGCATTTTTTCAGCTTATTCTGCTGGCACGTTTCGGTTTCTGATTTACCACCAGTGATGGAAGTGGTGAACCGGGCCGATACCCTCTCCCACTTCAAGCGTATCGGCCTGTGCCAGCGCAGCGGTCAGCCACGTTTTCGCCTCTGCAACCGTTTCAGCCCAGCCGGTATGGCGCGGTCGCAGCGCAGCCAGCGCCGCCGAGAGCGTGCAGCCTGTGCCGTGAGTATTTTTTGTCACAATCCGCGCGGTAGTGAAGCGCTGCGCGCCATCGCGAGTAAAGAGCCAGTCGGGGCTTTCGGCGTCCTCCAGATGACCGCCCTTCATCAATACCGCTTCACAACCGAGCGCTAACAGGGCCTTGCCCTGCTCATGCATCTCGCGCTCGCTGCGCGCATGGGGCGCATCTAACAGCGCCGCCGCTTCCGGCAGATTGGGCGTGATAAGGGAAACCTGCGGCAGTAAATGCTGGCGCAGGGCGGCGACCGCCGCAGGGGATAACAGCGGATCGCCGCTTTTCGCCAGCATTACCGTATCCAGCACCACATTGCGCACCCGGTAATGCCGTAAACGCTCTGCCACCGCTTCCACAATATCGGTTTCCGCCAGCATGCCGATTTTGGTGGTGTCGATGCGCACATCGCTCAGCACGGAGTCCAGCTGGGCGGCAACAAAATCAGGCTCAATTCGGTACACCGACTGCACGCCACGGGTATTTTGCGCCACCAGCGCGGTGATCACCGAACAGCCATAAGCCCCCAGCGCCGAGAACGTTTTTAAATCCGCCTGGATCCCCGCCCCGCCGCTGGGGTCGGTGCCAGCAATGGTTAAGGCATTAATCCGTTTCATTACACCCCCTCCCCGTTTGCCGCCAGCGCATCAAGAAAGGCGGGGACGAAACTGCCAGGGCCCGCGCTCTGCTTCACCGCGCGGCTGCCCGCCAGCTTCATGATCCGGCAGGCCGAGGCGACATTGAGCAGTCGCTCGCCGGGCAACGCGCAACAGGCGGCCACCACGGCTGAGAGCGCGCAGCCGGTGCCAACCACGCGCGTCATCAACGGATCGCCGCCGCTGACGCTCAGGGTTTCTCTACCATTGGTGATGTAATCAATCTCGCCGGTGACGGCGACCACCGCACCGGTCTGTTGTGCCAGCTGCTTCGCCGCGGGTAATGCTGCCAGCGCGCTGTCGGTGGTGTCGACGCCGCGCCCGCCGCCCGGCATTCCGGCAAGGGCGAGGATTTCAGAGGCGTTGCCACGGATAGCGGCCGGTCGCAGGGAGAGGAGTTGCTGGCAGAAAACGGTGCGAAACGCGAGCGCGCCAACGGCAACAGGGTCGAGCGTCCAGGGCGTTTGCGCGCGGTTGGCGCTCTCAATTGCGGCGTGCATTGCCTCAGCGCGTTCGCGCGTCAGCGTGCCGACATTAATAAGCAAGGCATCAGCGATGGCGCTGAACTGCTGCGCCTCTTCACGATCGATTACCATAGCTGGTGAGGCGCCGAGCGAGAGCAACACGTTGGCGGTAAAGGTTTGTACGACGTCATTCGTCATACAGTGAACCAGGGGAGAGAGTGTACGGAGTTGTTGTAACGCGTGTGCAGAGTGCACAGGATCAAGCAGGTCAGGTTGCATCTTTTTTGCTCCTGCCCGGCGTGAAGAAGGGATGCCGGGCAGGCATCTGACTTCCCTACGCTGGCATTATCCAGATCAGGTGGTACGGGTATTTCTCAGCCTTCACGCAGAAGGGCACCCCGAGTCATATAGATTGAATCTCTTTACTTTTTGCCAGCTTAGGGTAAGTGGGTTGCTAACGCAAGCCCGCCCTTCCGGTTATCGCGTCTTCACGCTGTCCCCCACCTTGTACCTCAGTTTGTACCCCACTAAATTCACAACCATTGATCAAATACCAATCAACAAAACCAGTGTTAACACCTATGAATCACGTAAACGAAGTCACTTTAGCAGCATAAAATACCGCACAATTTATCAACTGTAAATTTAACCAGTAAACTGTGTTTTCATTATTGCAAAGCGAAGCGGTGAGAATTAGCATCAACACTACATGTTGTGTTTATTCATAAAAAAGATACAACATGTACAACAATTCACTTCCTGAATAGGTGTTAAGAATGGCTAATAACTCAAAGCAAACATCAAGCAAAGTCGCATCAGTAGCAGCACAAACCTTGAACAACCCTAACGCATCTGGAATCCAAAAGAGCCTTGCTGGTTCAGCACTGGCTCAAAAGGGTTCTTCGCACCAAACAAGCGGTGCAATGGAACATAAAGCATCTGCTGCCCTTAACAACCCTCGCTCAAGCGAATTGACCAAAGAACTTGCCGCCTCTGTTCTGGCTCAGTCCAACAAAGGGCGTAAATGAAAAAAGGGGCGCAAGCCCCTTTTTAATCTTCTTGTTTATCGAGCAGATGTATTGCTTTCCAACATAAAAACATTGTGGCAATACTTGCACCCTCGCCAATACTTTTCTCATATGCTACAGCGAATGCTTTGTTCTGAACTTCAACCCAATCAAATTTGAAAGCATTCAATTCTTCAAGAGTTACTTTGTAATCATGTTTATGCGCATAATTATTTCTCACCTTGTTTATCGCTTTGAATGCAGAGTAGTATTTATTATTGAGTAAGCCCATAGCAAAAGCCAAATCTACTTTTAAATCATAAGAACGGGTAGATCTGAAAAATGCCTTAGGCTCAACAAGGTTCCTTGAAATTAATGTCTCAAGAACTTTTTCAATAAATAGATGCCCCTTCAAAATCGGAGATAATTCCTCTTCTGCAAATACAAGGCGCTCCATAACATGCTGGTCAAGTTCTTCGGAAGACAAATCATCAAAGTTCAATTTAGATTCCTTCAATTTAAATTCAGCACCGACATTTTAGCATAGCCTCTATGCGACAACACAAGTTAGCCATCCGTTGATGATTGACCGCTCAAAGTAGACAACGTGAGCGATTGCATAAAGCTGGCCTGTGAAGCTCTTGCCTGGAAATTAATGTGAATCGCCACGGATAATCTAGACACTTCTGAGTCGGTGATAATACTGGTTTTCATATTCTGTCGGTGACATCTGATCGCTCGAACCATGTCGACGCTTACTGTTATAAAACATTTCGATGTAATCAAAAATATCACTGCGGGCTTCTTCCCGCGTTCCGTAGATCTTTTTCTTTATCCGTTCGCGTTTCAGCAACTGGAAAAAGCTTTCTGCGACCGCATTATTGTGGCAGTTACCGCGACGGCTCATGCTGCCCTCCAGGCTGTGTGATTTCAGGAATGATTGCCACTCATGGCTTGTGTACTGACTGCCCTGGTCCGAATGAACCAGCACCTGTTTTTGGGGATTACGCCGCCATACAGCCATCAGCAGTGCGTTCAGGACAATGTCGTTTGTCATCCGGGATTGCAAGGACCAGCCGATAATTTTGCGTGAGAACAGATCAACAACCACGGCAAGATACAGCCAGCCTTCGTGGGTCCTGATGTAAGTTATGTCCGTTACCCAACGCTCATCCGGAGCATCCGGATTGAACTGTCGCCGGAGCCTGTTGGGCGACACGATACTGACCTCGCCTTTACGTGCCCGCGGACTCCGGTAGCCGACCTGAGCCTTCATCCCGACACGTTTCATCAGTCGCCAGACTCTGTTGACTCCGCACTGTTACCCGCTGTCCCGCAGATCCAGATGGATCTTGCGATAACCATAGACGCATCCCGATTCCAGCCAGAACAGTTTAATCTGTCCCGTCAGTCTCAGATCTGCCTGATGGCGTTGTGAATGCGACTGCTGAAGCCAGGCATAAAAACCACTGGGATGAACATCCAGCACCCGACAGAGCAGGCGAACAGGTCAGCAACGGGTGTTGTCACGGATAAAGGCGTACCTCAGTCGGACAGCTTTGCGAAGTACGCCGCGGCTTTAATATGTCCCGTTCTTCGGTAACCCGCTTCAGCTCGTTCTGGAGACGGCGGATCTCGGCCTGAGCATCTGACTGTTCTTTCTGAGTGGAAGAATCCGGACCGTACTTCTTTATCCAGGCGTAAAGGCTGTGGGTGGTGATATCAAGACGTGTCGCAACGCTGGAAACAGAATAACCACGATCAACAACCTGTTTGACTGCTTCAATTTTAAACTCTTAGGGATAACGCGTACCGCTCATGTGCACCTCTCTTTAAGTCATCTTAAATGAGTCGGAGGTGTCTGTTGAACCCGTGGCGATTCAGCCAGCCCTGGCCCACGCAGGGATCACATTAGCTTTGACAGACGAACGGGAGACAGACAACGCGAAGATTTGCGTTTACAACAATGCCAATTATACAGAGATAGTGACAATCAGACCGTCCGAACACTGCAAATACACACGCACCTTTTGACAATGAATACTAATTCGCTTTTTAGTCGATTTAGCCATAGAAATTACTATTACCTAACAAACCGAATTAATCTTTCAGTGGAATTAGTTTTTTACCTGTATCTTCAAAAAAGTTGTATTCATCCCAATAAACTGTATACCAGCGCATTATCCCAATTCGGTTTCGGTCAAGAATGCTTTTTAAATAAGACTTTGTTTTTTTCTCTTGAGGGTAATCAGAGGAATAAATTACGATGCAACGAGCATTTAACCCTCCACCGCCTCTCATAAAAAATGATAGATCTTTAAAAGTTAATGAATTGAAATGAGCACAATTCTCCACATCATTATCTAACTTCACCACCATTGACTTTATTTTATCGTATAAGGAAATCATTTCATTGAACAACTTATTATTTGCTAGGTTAGCATTTCTTTCATTAATCGTTTTTAAATAAAGCTCATCTTTTATAATTCCTATTGGATACCTGGCTTGTTGTACTATGTCTTGAGACAAAAGCTCCAATAAATTCAAATCATAATTTGATAGAGATAGTTCTAAATCTTTAATCATAGATAGTAAATCATGGCTGTAAAACTTAAATTTTTGAGAGATTGTATTTTCAGTAGCGCCATAGTTCATAAGTAAAACTGCTGATTTCAATAGCAATTCAAAAGCATAACCTAATAAAAGACGACTGCTTTTATCTGTTGCAGTCGCTATGCCTATCAATTCATAAATAGTCTTATCATTTTTATTAGCATCAGAGAATTTTCTTTTACTCTCATCTCCTTGACTACGTAGTAACTTTGCAGACAGATAAAGACTTTTTGACTCTTTAATCCATTCATCTCGTTTAAAAATCCCTTTCCCTTTTTTATTTGTTACAACTGAATTAACCATTTATTATTATTCCTCAGAAGTAATGAACTCAATTTCATAATACATACTAATAATGTTTGTAATAACAAAAATTAATTTTACAGCATCAACGCGAGTTGCATAATATTGTTGTCTTCCATGGGCAAATGCGTGCCTATTTAACGAATCAAAACTTTCAAAATCAATCCTCATAAAATACTTATCTAAGAATTGTTTAATTAAATAGCAACTCTGCACAAACTGGTAAGGAATTTCACCATCAGTTTCAATAAATTGACCGTTCTTATCTTTTTCAATCCAAACTTTTCGAGCCAAACCCATACCATACTTCACATTACTTAAGTCACCATCATTTGAAAGATCAGCCAAATACCTTTCAAGTATTGCAAACAATGAAGGAATACAGATTTGATAAAATCCTTGCCTGTATGCTTGAATTACCTCTAATAACATCTTGTGGATAAAAGGATTTTGTTCCTCTTCAAGATTTATTATTTTGAAAAATACGCTTTCAAAATTAAGTTCAAAAAAACTCATGAACCCTAATTCAATTTCTTTATCTGATAATTCTGATGACGGGCATTGAAAGTAATCATAACAATCAAAAGCTAATGGGGGAACCCATCCATTTTTAGATAACCGATTGATAAAATCCCATGAGAGATAGTCATCTTTCTCTAATCGCTCGAGAATACTTTCCATTATCGAATGGAATTTTTCAACGGTTAATTTATTTAGTAACACCTCAAACCCCATAAATTAGAAGCCTACAGATAAATCATCATCCATGAAAAAAAAATAAATACAAGCACATAACCAAAATTTATTATTCCCAGTTTAAACCATCGATCACATAGCAAATGCTTTGCAGTGGGAATGTATGTAAATAGCGTTTAGTAATCCCGCCATTTTTCTCGTGACCAACCGTTTGTTGTAGATGCAGAATGTTCTTTACCCATCCAGCCATTGCAGTGGAGCAAACAGGATGACGAATACTGTGCAAAAGTCGTCTTTGCCCGTAATCATCGAGATACGCAATACCAAGCTGATCACGGAGATCTGAAAACATTTTTCCTATCTTCGTCATGTTCGTTCCTGCAACCTCTAAGAAAATCCGCTCCTTCCATTGGCGATCAACGTAGTCCATAAATCCCCATTCGCTCAATTTCGAGTGGATCACTACTTGTCTGGTAGCGTTTTCACTTTTCCCCGCCCCCCTCTGCAATCAGGAAGTAATGCCGTTGGCTGTCTTCATCGAATTTTATCTGTGACTTCTCCAGTTTGGCAGTCTCGCCTCTTCTGGCTCTGGTGTATGCCAACAGCAATGTGATCCACTTTTGCCAGTTGTCAGGCTGTTTTAGCGCCCACCCCACAAACTTTTTCATCTCTGCTGTGCTGTAAGCACCGAACCTCGCTTTTGAAGGTGCTGCTACTACTCCATCAGTTGGGGACTTCTGCAAAACGTCTTTGCTTTCAGTGAGAAAACTTTTTAACAAGGATTTGTAGATTTTGAGGTGCTTATGAATAGCTTCAACACCCACGAGATCATCCGGTGGCACATCATCACATTCTATCAGTTGCTGGATGGTCATTGATCGATAAGGCTGTACAACGCGCTTAGGGAGGTTCTCAACAACTTCCATCACCTGTCTAATGTCCTGTTTGGTGATCGCAGTTACGTCCGTATTTTCCCCCAACACTATAAGCAATACTTCAATGTAACGTTCATTTGCCATTAAGATCGATTTAGTCCAACTCCCCCCTTTTCGGCTTTGTACATAGCCTAAGCATCAGAGAGAGTTAATGCGTTTTCCGGCTCAACTTGTGCCGGTGGCTCCCCAATTTTAGGGGATACAACAAGCGGCAGACTGGATAACAGCGGAAGTGTCACAGTCCTACGTTCTGACACGATCAGGTTTGGGATAAACGCGTCAAACATGGGAGTCGGAGTTGCTAATGATTTAACAAATGGGATGTGCGGAGTGATGTTAATCATCAAAGCTGAGGCTTGATGATAGCTATCAGTAAGGAGTGATTTTTTATACATCCTGCCATTTGAAAGCCGGATTTGTAGATAGTAATTACCGTTTCGTTGAAACGTGTATGACAGAGTTTTGTACCTCATGATCATGCTCTTTTTTTACCTTAGGTGCATTACACACAGACAAAAAGAAACATAATCTCATGAATAATAAACAAAATCTTGGCCACCTACGCTGGCATTATCCAGATCAGGTGGTACGGGTATTTCTCAGCCTTCACGCAGAAGGGCACCCCGAGTCATAACATCAATAAATTGTGGTGAAACTGTTCAGTAGCTTAATCCTGATAGTTGACGGTGTAAATGCGCATTTGCCCGTGCAGTCAGTGGCGAATCTGCTCCAGCTCCGCTTCGGTAAGCCCGGTCATGCTAATCACCGTGCTGCGATCGAGGCCGTTTTGCAGCATCGTCCGGGCGATGCGGAACGCCTCTTCTTTGCGCCCCTTCTCGATACCGCGCTGCTCGCCGAGTTCAATGCCTTGTTCGATCCCTCGCTCAATGCCTTGTTCAATACCCTGCTCAATGCCTTTTGCGAGACCTTTTTCGATACCCCTTTGTTCAAGCTGCTGTGCAATCGTCATCAATTGGTCCTCATGCTGTGGCGCCTGGTGCGTAGGCCCGATAAGCGTCAGCGCCATCGGGCAAATAAATGCCAGGAATGAAATCGTTATTTCATCAACTTATGCGCAATAACCTGCAATTGCTGGGCTATCTCTTGCAGGTTAGCGCCCTGCTCCTGCAATGCGCCGGTAGAGTGACGCACAATCAGCCGCGCAGGCAGCACGGATGAACTACGGGCGGCGTCGCCGTGGCCGCTGTCGAGCAGGCGACGCACCGCCTCTTTGCCCTGCAAATCAAGATCCAGAGAAACGGTGGTTAACGACGGGTGGAAGAAGGAGCTTTCATAGGTGTCGTCGTAACCGATCACCGATTTCTCGCCGGGAATGGCGATCTGATGTTGATGAAACGCGCTCAGCACGCCAAGCGCCATCTGATCGTTCCCGACCAGAACGGCGGTAAAATTCGGCGTTTCGCGCAGCATCTGTAGTGCGCCTGCGTAACCGCTCTGGGCATCCCAGTTGCCGTGAAATACTTTCACCGGTTTCAGGCCGTAGCTATCAAGGGTATCCACCCAACTTTTCAGCCGCAGTTTTGCCGACACGGAGCTTTCAGGCCCCGCCAACAGCGCGATATCGCGATGGCCTAAATCATAGAGATGTTTGACGCTCGCACGGGTACCGTCCGCCGGGTTAAACGAAACATTAAACACCGAGCTATAAGGATCAACGTCGAGAAACAGGCAGACAATATCATCATTGTCAGCCGCAATACGCTGGGCTTCATCGGTCTCCAGCGGCACGTTAATGATCACCTTATCAACCAGCTGCGACTTCAGTTCGTTAATCGCCGACTGGATATCATGATTGACGTTCTCATCAATCATTGAGATCAGCACCTGGTAGCCGTCGAGATTGGCATAGCGTTTTACCGCCGCCGCCACCTGAGAAGGGGCATGCAGTGCCAGAGAAGTGGTGACCAACCCAAGGGTCTGGCTCTGCTTACCGACCAGCTGTTGCGCCAGCCGATTCGGCACATAACGCAGCAACTCTATCGCTTTCTCAACCTTGAGACGCGTGGCTTCGGATACATTGGCAGATTTATTGAGTACCCTGGACACGGTCTGATAGGAGACACCCGCATGGCGGGCAACGTCTTCCAACGTCGCGCTTTTAGACTTCATGGTCCGGTTCCTTATGTTGTTATGCGCCAATTGTAACAGGGCAGATCAAAAAAAACGCTCACCGCTCATTTCCTCGCCGCTTCAGCCGCCAATAAGTATCACGCTCACAATACGCATAAATGTGAACGAATTCTCCACCTGTAACAAAAATCGCTGATTTATTTGCACTTAATCACACATTTCAGATCCTCAGTTTGCCTGTTTTTACATTTAAGCATTTTATGACTGCGATTATGTGAACGTAATACAAAACAATAAGAGGAACACGATGAAGACTCCACTACGCACACTCTCTCTTGCGTTAGCCGCTGCGCTGACCTCAACCTCGCTGATGGCGGCCACCTCGGTACCCATCGATTTTCACGGCTACCTGCGCGGCGGCGTGGGCGTGTCGGGCGACGGCGGCCAGGTGGAGTGGCAGAAAAATAAGATTGGTCGTCTGGGCAATGAATCCGACACCTACGGCGAGCTTGAGCTGGGCTCGGAAGTCTACAAAAAAGATGACGTCAGCTTTTACCTCGACAGCATGGTCAGCATGGTGTCGGATGGCTCCAACGATAATGAAACCACCATCGGTGACGATGCGCAGTTCGGCTTACGCCAGCTGAACCTGCAGATCAAAGGGCTGATCCCCAACGATCCCAATGCGGTGATCTGGGGCGGTAAACGCTACTATCAGCGCCACGATCTGCACATTATCGATACCAAATACTGGAATATCTCCGGCTCCGGCGCGGGGATCGAAAACTACACCTTCGGGCCGGGCGCCGTCTCTTTTGCGTGGATTCGCGGCGATGCCAATGACGTGGATTACCGCGTTGATAACGACAATGACGTCAATATCAACTATCTCGACTTGCGTTATGCCGGCTGGAAACCGTGGGCGGGCGCGTGGACGGAGTTTGGCATTGATTACGCCATGCCGAATCCCACCAAAAAGCAGAAGGCCTACGGCGGGTTGTATGACGCGGATGATGGCGTGATGCTGACCGGTGAAATCAGCCAGGATATGCTTGGCGGCTATAACAAGCTGGTGTTGCAGTACGCCAACAAAGGGCTGGCGCAGAATATGGTGTCGCAGGGCGGCGGCTGGTACGACATGTGGAACTATGTCAACGACGCTACCGGCTATCGCGTGATCAACACCGGGCTGATCCCAATTACCGACCGTTTCTCCTTTAACCATGTGTTGACCTATGGCGCAGCCGAAGACACCACTGCCTTTACCGACAAATCCCGTCTGGTGTCGCTGGTGGGTCGTGCGCAGTATCAGTTCACCGAATATGTGCGTCTGATTGGTGAAGTGGGCGGCTTTTACCAGAAGGATAATTACAAAAACGGCACCAACTATAAGCAGAGCGGCGAGAAGTACACTGTCGCGCTGGGTCTTGCCGACGGTTCCGATTTTATGTCGCGCCCGGAGCTGCGCCTCTTCGCCTCTTATTTAAATGACTCTGAAGATGGTAAATCCTTTGAAGATGGCACCAAAAATAATACCTGGAACTTTGGTGTGCAGGTGGAAGCCTGGTGGTAAACAGCCATTATATTTACCGTTTTAAAAAGCGTACCTAATTAACCTCGTTCGTTATCTCTGAGACTTGCAGGCTTATATTGCCACTACGTTCGTTATTGTTTATTTGGGATACCCTTTCGGGTATCCCTTTTTTATTGCTAACGGGAAGAGAAACGCTCATCGAGTAATTTACGCAGCGCGTCAGATTGCTTGCCGAAAATAGCGTGCACCTGTTGACCGAGAATAATCACACCCAGCGCACCCTCATCCTGCAGCGCCTGGGAATCAACCCGGGTTAACTCTTTTACCGTGACGCGCAGGCGGGTCAGGCAGGCATCAACCTGTTCAATATTTGCCTCACCGCCAAACGCCGCGGCCAGTCGCTCAATTTTCAACACCTCGGCCTCACTGAGCGGGGTGGCCGGTTTGGCCTCAGAGAAGTAATGCAGGAAGGATTTAAGGCTTACCATTGCAGGTCTCCGTAATCAGCAGATAAAAAAACGCCTGCCCGGATGGGCAGGCGCGCAGAGTGGACTTATGCGTCGCGGCGAACGACGCGGCAATCCCAGGGTTTGAGGGCCAGCGCACCGCTGACGGCGGCGTCACTCAGGCAGTCGTGATAACCCGGCGGCAGCGTGATGCTCTGCGCCTGGGCGGTGAAGTTCTGAATAAAGACAAATGCCTGCTCGCCATCTTCCCGCGCGGTCGCCACAACGCCTGGCGGCAGCTCAACGTTAAGCGCACGCGGCAGCGATAGCGTGTCGATGAGATTGGCGAAGAAGTCCCGCTGGAAGGCGAGATCGTTACGCGAGGCGATATGCCAGGCTTTGCCTTTGCCGAAGGCGTTGACCGTTACCGCCGGGCGACCAGCATAGAAATCATCCCGGTAAGTTGCC
Source organism: Kosakonia sp. CCTCC M2018092 (assembly GCF_003864115.1). Classification (NCBI taxonomy): domain Bacteria; kingdom Pseudomonadati; phylum Pseudomonadota; class Gammaproteobacteria; order Enterobacterales; family Enterobacteriaceae; genus Kosakonia; species Kosakonia sp. CCTCC M2018092. The sequence continues at coordinate 1,658,994 of NZ_CP034225.1, read as the reverse complement.
AGCGGCTGCGCGCCCTCAAGCTGAATCAGCTCGCAGAGATGGCGCACCTGGTATGGCCCCTGTAAGCCCGCTTCGTTGCCCGCCAGCCCCTGCACCAGGTTACGTTCGTTATCGTCGAGGCAGTCGATCTCCTCCGCCCAGATGCCGAGCAGGTTACGCAGCGGACCGGGGAAACCGCCCAGGTGGCAGAGATCGCTCTCATTGACCACGCCGCTCCAGTAAGAGGTCACCAGATGGCCGCCGCTGGCGACAAAGGTCTCGGCGCGTTCAGCGAAGCCATCGCGCACCATATAGAGCATCGGGGCGATAACTAAATGGTAGCGGCTGAGATCGGCATCGGCATTAATCACATCCACCGCCACGCCCTTCTCCCAGAAGGGACGGTAGTGTTCGTTCACCGTCTTCTCATACTCCATGCCCTTGTTGCGCGGCCCCTGCGCATCATCCAGCGCCCAGCGGTTCTGCTGGTCGAAGATAATCGCCACCCGCGCCTCGGTGCGACAGCCCATAACCGGCGTCAGCTTGCTGAGCATCTCGCCGAGGGCGGAGACTTCACGGCCAACGCGGGTATCGAGATGGCCCACGTGGTCAATCACCGCACCGTGGAACTTCTCCACCGAGCCACGGCTTTTGCGCCACTGGAAGTACTGCACCGAATCGGCGCCGTGCGCCACCGCCTGCAATGAGGAGAGGATATGCATCCCCGGCTTTTTCAGCTTGCTGGTCGGCTGCCAGTTAGTGACGCTCGGCGTCGACTCCATCAGCACGAAGGGCTTGCCGCCTTTCAGGGTGCGCATCATGTCGTGATACATGGCGGTATAGCAGGCAAGCTGGGTTTCGTCTTTATCGCGGTGCCACATCGGGTAGCTGTCCCAGGAGATAAAGTCGATCGCCTCCGCAAGCTGCCAGTAGTCGTAGTCGTAGAAGTACTCCATAAAGTTGGTGGTCACCGGCAGCGCCGCGTTGGCGGCCTTCAGCGGGGCAACTTCATGGCGGCAGAAATCGGTTACCTGGGCGGTGTTAAAACGCCGCCAGTCGAGATTCAGGCCATGGATGGAGACTTCGCCCTGCGGCGCAGGGGACTCGATTTGTGACCAGTCGCTGTAGGTGTGGCTCCAGAAGTCGCTCCACCAGGCGTGGTTCAGCGCCTCCAGCGTCTGATAGCGCGCCTTTAGCCAGTCGCGGAATTTCTGCTGGCATAAATCGCAGTGGCACTCGCCGCCATACTCATTGGAGATATGCCAGCCGAGCACCGCCGGATGCTGCCCGTAACGCTCCGCCAGCAGCGTATTGATCTTCAGCGTCTTTTCACGGTAGACCGGTGAGCTCATGCAGTGGTTGTGGCGACCGCCATGCAGCGCGGGCACGCGATCGCGCCCGACGCGCAGCACTTGCGGGTATTTTTGCGACATCCATGCCGGACGCGCACCGCTCGGCGTAGCGAGAAATATATGGATACCGGCGGCATATAATTTTTCTATGACCTCATCGAGCCAGGCGAAATTAAATACCCCCTCCTGCGGCTCAAGTTTTGACCAGCTAAATATCCCGACCGACATCACATTACATTTTGCCTGCTGCATCATGGCAATATCGCTATCGATAATACCGGGATAGTTTTCCCACTGCTCCGGGTTATAGTCCGCGCCATGCAATAGCGAGACGACCTTCGGGCTTAAAGGCGCAAATTTATTCATTATTCATTCCTGAAATTTACAACACGATAATTAATTAAAGACTTTCACCGACGGCAGCACTTTTCCCTGGCAATCAAACAGCGCCTGGTTTTCTCGCGCATTGCCCTCTTTCCAGTGGTCATTGATATATTTCATACCGGCGGGCGTGGCCCAGCCGTTGCCCGGGACGGCAATCCAGGTCGGTTCCCAGTAGAAAATGCCCTTGCCGCGCTGGCCCTGCACATTGATGACCGACTGCATTAAATCGTGCACATAGTCATACTGCCCCTGCACCGTGGCCGGGTAGCCCCCCGCTTTTTCCTCTTTCGCCTGGAAGCTGTTCTCGGCGTTATCGCAGTTCGCCAGCGTATAGGCGTAGGCCGCTTCGACGACAATGACATCTTTGTTGTAGCGCTTGCTGATGTCATCCATATTGGCCTGCAGGGCGCTGATTGGCCCGTTCCAGTAGGTGTACATCGACAGGCCAATCACATCGAAAGGCACGTTGCGTTTGGTTATCTCATCAAACCACCAGCGGAAGGTGTCGTTTTTGGTCCCTTCGGCGAGGTGCAGCATGATCTTCACCTGCTCGCCGTTATTCAGGTTCTCTTTGACCCCATCGATCCCGGCAGTAAGCAGCCCGGCCAGCCGGTCAAACTCGCCGCCGCCCTGCCCCCAGCTTTTGCCCTCCGGCCAGAGCATGCCGCCGTTGATCTCATTGCCGATCTGCACCATATCCGGCAGCACGCCCGCCTGCTTAAACTGCGCAATCGTGTCGCGGGTGTAGTCATGCACCCGGCTTTTCAAGTGCGGATAATCGAGCTTCTCCCAGGCTTTCGGCTTGAACTGCTTGCCCGGATCGGTCCAGAAATCGCTGTAGTGCAGATCGAGCAGCAGCTTCATGCCCTGCGCTTTTGCCCGCTTCGCCAGTGCAAGGGTAGTGGCGAGATCGTTATCACCACCGCCATAGGCATTGCCCTGCGCATCTTTCGGGTCGACCCACAGCCGCAGGCGCACATAGTTGACGCCGTTGGCTTTCAGGATAGCCAGCGCATCCTGCGGCTGATTTTTGTCGTTATAGAATTTCGCCCCGTGCTTTTCCGCATCGAGCAGCGTGGAGATATCCGCCCCTTTAATAAAGTCGGCGGGCATTTGGGTAAACGGGCGCGTGGTCACCGCGCTAGCAGAAAAACTGGCAGCGAGGCATACCGCCAGCAGAGCGGGAGTCAGTCTTTTCATATGCTTATCCTTTTGTACTGCCGGAGGTGAGGCCGGAGACGAAGTATTTTTGTAACGCCAGGTAGAGGATCGCCACCGGCACCGCAATCAGCACTGCACCCGCGGCGTAAGTGGTGTAGCTGGCACCCATTTTTTGCGCCACCAGGTTATAAAGCCCAATCGGCAGCGTGTATTTATCCGGCGTGCGCAAAATGGTGCTTGAGAGGATGAAATCCCCCAGCGGGCCGGTGAAGGAGAAGAGCGCCACTACCGCGATAATCGGTTTCGACAGCGGCAGGATGATCTCAATAAAGATGCGGAAGTTGCTGGCACCGTCCATGCGCGCGGACTCATCCAGATCGCGCGGAATGGCATCCAGGTAGCCCTTCATCAGATAGGTGTTCATCGGGATCATCCCGGCAACGTAGATCAGCACCAGCGCCATATGGCTGTTGATAAGCCCAAGCAGCTGCGAGAGAACGAAAATCGCAATCAGCGCCGAGAACTGCGGGATCATCTGTAACAGTAAAAAGAGCATCAGCCCGTTCTGGCGGCCTTTAAAGCGAAAGCGCGAAAAGGCGTAGGCGGTAAAGCTGACGCTAATTAAGGTCAGGATCATCGTCAGCAGGCTGATCTTCATCGAGTTCCAGTACCAGGTCAGGTAGTTCACCTGGCCGTTAAAGAGATCGGCATAGTGCTGGAACGAGAGGTTTTCCGGGATGATCGAGGTGCTGAGCAGGCTGTTGCCGGCATTCAGCGACGCGCCAATCGTCCACACCAGTGGGTAGATAATCGTCAGCGATACCGCTGCTATCACCAGCCAGGAGAGCGTCAGGCGAATAACCTTCTCGCGGCGAATACTTTGTGATTGAGCCATTTTCTTCCCTTATGCCATGTCGTCGTTTTTGAACGATTTGGTGGCGCGGAACTGCCACAACGCCAGGCCGACAACAAAAATCGACAGCAGGATGGTGATGGTGGCCGCGATGGCGTACTGCGATGAGGACATCGTCAGCTTATAGATCCACGACACCAGAATGTCGGTGCCGCCCGCGTTCGCGCCAGCTACCGCCGGTCCGCCGTTGTTAAACAGGTAGATGATGTTGAAGTTGTTAAAGTTGAAGGTGTATTGCGTGATGATGATCGGCGCAATCGAGTAGAGCACCAGCGGCAGCGTAATGGTGCGCAGGCGGGTAAAGGTGCCCGCGCCATCCATCTTCGCCGCTTCATACAAATCGTCCGGAATCGCCTGCAATACGCCGGTGGTCATGGCAAAGACAAACGGGAAACCGAGCCAGGTTTGCATCATGATCAGCGCGGTTTTGGTCCAGAAGGGGTCCGTCAGCCACGGTTTCGGGTCGATGCCGAAAAAGGCGAGGATCGCATTGTTAATGACGCCAAAGGAGTCGTTAAACATCCCGGCGAAAACCAGAATAGTGACAAAGCCCGGCACCGCCCACGGCAGGATAAAAATGGTGCGCACCAGCGGCTTAAAGCGCAGATCTTTCTGGTTCACCAGAATCGCCAGCAGCACGCCGACGCTGCACTGCAAGGTGGTCGCCAGCAGCGTCCACACCACCGTCCATTGCAGCACGTCGAAGAAGGTTGAGCGCCAGATCGACAGGGTAAAAATATTGATGAAGTTCTTTAACCCGACCCAGTCGACCAGTTTAGCGGGCGGCGTGTGGTAGAGGTTGTAATTGGTAAAGGCGATGGCGAAGCCGAAGAGGATCGGAAAAATCACCACGAACACCAGCAGGATAAAGCCCGGGCTGATCATCAGGTAGGGAAAGCCGTCGCTGAGCAGCATCTGGTACTGTTTGCGCACGCTGTTAAGCGGCTTACCGGCGTCGCGTTTTTTACCATTCAGCCACGCGTCGCGCATTGAGAGCCCCCACACCATCAGGCCAAAGGCGATAATCAGCACGCTGATGATCCCCTCCGCCAGCAGGAAGATGGAGTTGTCGCGCGGCACCTCTTCGCCAAGGGTGTATAACCCCCACAGCCCTTCGCGCAAAAAATCAGAGAAGATGCCGGTAAAACTCGCCAGCAGCACAAGAAAGATAAGGCCTTTCAGCCACTGGCGATGGTAGAACTGGCCAAAGCCCGGCACGATGGCCAACAGCAGCCCGCACCACGCGTGACGCCCTGCGCCGGGCGCTTTGGCAAAATGTTCGCTGGGACTGATAATCACGTACGACTCCTTTTCGACAACGGGAGGTCCCCCTCCCGTCTCTGTACCAACACGCGGTTACTGGTTACTGGCCTGCATCGCTTCGACCTGCATCTGGATCTGCTTAGCAGCGGCATCCAGCGCCGCCTGCGGTGCCTGTTTACCGGTGAGGCTCAGCTCCAGCGCGGCATTCGCCGGGCCCCACACTTCACCCATCTCCGGAATGCCCGGCATTGCGGTTGCGCGGGCGGCCTGCACCGCTACGGCGCTCGCCTTCTCGTCGTTTTTAATCACTGGATCGTCAATCATCGCTTTCTGCGCCGGGATTTCGCGCGTGGCGATATAGCGCGTCTTCACGTACTGCGGCTGGTTGATAAATTCGATAAATTGCTGCGCCAGCGCTTTGTCTTTACTCCAGGTCGAGACGACATAACCTTTTACGCCGAGGAAAGAGCTCATCGGTTTGCCATCCGGCAGGTTCGGCAGCGGCGCAACGCCGTAGTTAATGCCGGCAGCTTCATAGGGCTGGAACGCCCACGGGCCATTGATCACCGCCGCCGCTTTTTTCTCGGTAAACAGCGAATCGATGGCGTTAAGCCCGTTATCGCCAAGGATCCCCGACGGGAATACCCCCTCGGCATAGAAGTTTTTCAGGAAGGTAACGGCTTCTACCGCGCCGGGTTTATTCAGGCCGATATCCTGCGGGTTATAGCCGCCTTTGTCGTTTTTGCCGAACAGATAGCCGCCCATCGGGCCAATCGCGCCCCAGCTGTAGTAAATCTGATCGAACTTCGCCAGCAGGCCATATTTGTTCTGCGCGCGCTGTTTTTTCGAGTAGTCGAGCCACTCCGGCAGGCTTTGCAGCGGCTTGTCGATAAGATCTTTGTTGTAGATCAGCACCAGCGTCTCTACCGCTTTCGGCACGCCATACAGGGTGTTGTCGAGGCGGAAGGCGTTGATGGAGGCAGGCGTAAAGGCGTCAACCTTTTCTTTGTCCAGATTCAGGGGGGTCAGCAGCCCTTGCACAACCGCGCCGCCCAACTGATCATTGGGGATCACCAGCACATCCGGGCCGATGCCCGCCGGGCCATCAAGGCGGAGTTTCTCCAGCTGCTGGGCGTAGGGCATCTCCTGCACGTTAACTTTGACGTTATATTTCTGCTCAAAATCGCGCACCGCATCCTGGATGCCCGCCGATTTTTTGATGTCTTCCCAGACATTGAGTTGCTGTGCGGCGGCGTGCGCCTGCAAGCCGACAAGCTGCCCGGCGGCAAGGGTTGTCAAAATCAGTGCGGTAAGGGTCTTCTTTTTCATTATCAACCTCATGTCAAGGTATAACAATTTCATGGTTTTTATGGCGCATCATCAGGTCACTGCTCTGGCAAACCACCTGATATTGCAGGGCTTAAGACGTATTCATTCGCCTTATCGGATTTGTTATACGCTACGCTTTACGCGCTGATAAAACGAGAATAAACGTTGCGTTATGTGACCAATGTTACAGAAATGAAAATTGAGTATAGGGCGCTAAATCCGTGGAAGTTATAGTCAGACCATGATTTTTCGCCGTTGAGCAGCACTGTCTCCTGATTGTTATACGTTAAACAAAACAGCTGACAAACGGCCAGTAACGGCTATTACATTCGGGGAACGTTGATGTCCAATATACGACTGAGAAATGTCACCAAACGGTTTGGCGACACGGTGACGCTGAACAATGTCAATCTGTCGATTGATGACGGCGAGTTTGCGGTGTTTGTCGGCCCCTCCGGCTGCGGGAAATCCACCATGCTGCGCATGATTGCCGGGCTGGAAGAGGTGAGCGAAGGCGAAGTGCTGATTGGCGATGAAGTGATGAACGATGTCGCGCCCGCCCATCGCGGTGTCTCAATGGTGTTCCAGTCCTATGCGCTCTACCCCCATATGACTGTGGCGGAGAACATGGGCTACGGGCTGAAAGTGAACAAAGTGCCGAAGGAGGAGATCCGCCGCCAGGTGGAGATGGTGGCGAAGACCCTGCAACTGAGCCACCTGCTGGATCGCAAACCGAAGCAGCTCTCCGGCGGCCAGCGCCAGCGCGTCGCCATTGGCCGCGCGATTGTGCGTAACCCGCGCGTCTTTATGTTCGATGAACCCCTTTCTAACCTCGATGCCGAACTGCGCGTCGAGATGCGGTTGCATATAGCCCGTCTGCACCAGGAGCTGAAAACCACCATGGTCTATGTTACCCATGACCAGGTGGAAGCGATGACGCTGGCGGACAAAATCGTGGTGATGAATTACGGCAACGTTGAGCAGATGGGCTCACCGATGTCGCTCTACTACAACCCGAAAAACAAGTTTGTCGCTGGCTTTATCGGCTCGCCAAAGATGAACTTCCTCCCCGCAACGGTAAGCCAGTGGCAGCCCGGTGAAGTCACTATTACCCTTGCTCAGGGCCATCAGTTGACGCTCGGCATTACCACCTCACCGCTGGAGGTGGGCGCGGCCATTACGCTCGGTATTCGCCCGGAGCACCTCGCAACAGAGATGACGGGCGGCGTGCCCCTTGAGTTTCAGTGCGAAGTGGTAGAGCGGCTGGGCAACAACACCTATCTGTTTGGTCAATGTTATGGTCACGACAATATTAAAATCCTGCTGCCGGGCGATGTGCATTTCCGCCCGTGGCAGAAGATCGCCCTCGCCTTCGACAGCCGCCACTGCATGATCTTTGACGAGCAGGATCAGCGCGTCAGCGCCGATATCCCGGTGCCCAACCACGATATGTAACTTCCAGGCCGGATAAGGCGGAACTGCCATCCGGCACTGCATTTTCACTCGAGAGCGATAAGTGCTGCTCCATTTTGCGGGTTTTTCATCAAAGCTGCGTTGTCTACCCTTACCGGTAGTGATGAAAACCCAACAAAACGGAGCCTGTTATGAAAGCCATCGCCATTACCCGCGCCGCCGCTGGCGGCAGCAACCTCGATGCCCTCACCGATATCGACCTGCCCCAACCGCAGGCCAGCGGACACGATCTGCTGGTGGAAGTGAAAGCCATCTCCGTGAACCCGGTGGATACCAAAGTGCGTGCCGGTTTTAATGCCGATACGCCGCGCGTGCTCGGCTGGGACGCGGTAGGCGTCGTGAAAGAGGTCGGCGAGTCGGTCACCCTGTTTCAGCCGGGCGATGAAGTGTGGTACGCCGGGGCATTAACCCGCCCGGGAAGTAACAGCGAATATCAGCTGGTTGATGAGCGTATTGTGGCGCGTAAACCCGCTTCCCTTGATAACGCCTCTGCCGCCGCTCTGCCCTTAACGGCCATTACCGCCTGGGAGTTGCTGTTTGACCGCCTCGGCGTAAAAGAAAATGGCAACGACGGCGATGTGCTGCTGATTGTCGGCGCTGCGGGCGGTGTCGGTTCGATTCTGACGCAGCTGGCGCGCCAGTTGACGCGCATGACGGTGATCGGCACCGCCTCGCGTTCTGCCAGCCAGCAGTGGGTGAAAGATCGCGGCGCGCACCATGTGATTGACCACAGCAAGCCACTCACCGAAGAGCTGGCGCGGATCGGCATCAAAGAGGTGACGCACGTTGCCAGCCTGACCAACACGCAGGATCACTATCAGCAGCTGATTAACGCCCTCAAACCGCAGGGCAAGCTGGCGCTGATTGACGACCCCGACAGCCTGGATGCGATGCCGCTGAAAGCGAAGAGCCTTTCGCTGCACTGGGAGTTTATGTTTACCCGCTCGATGTTCACCACCGACGATATGATTGCCCAGCACCAGTTGCTGACGCGGGTTGCGGAGTTGATCGACAGCGGCGTGCTGAAAACTACGCTGGGCGAGCACGGCGGTGCCATCACCGCGGCTAACCTGCGTAAGGCCCATGCGCTGCTTGAGAGCCAGCGCGCGGTGGGCAAAATCGTGCTTGAGGGGTTTGCGGGCTGATCCTGCCAGGATTACTCCCAAACGTAGCGGGCGAAGGGCGAAATTCGTTCTCCGCCCGCACTGCTTTTTCCTGGGTTTGCTTACACTTTTTACCAAAGCGTTATTTTTTGCTGGTTGCTCCGCTGTCTGTAAACGGCAATGATGTCGTGCTATTTATGCAACTACGTGAAATGTATAAGAACAACCTGGAGAGAGTATGCGTAAAACAAAAATGATGCTTCTGGGTGCACTGCTGGCGACGGCTTCAGCAACCTATGCTGAAACCCCGCCCGCGACAGCGCCTGCAAGCGGCACACAGTCGTTTGAAGTGAAAGAGTTTGTTGCCGACTTTACCAAATTCACCATTGGCGACACGGTGCCGGAGATGTACCGCAGCGACGATTACAACATTAAGCAGTGGAAGTTGCGTAACCTTCCCGCGCCGGATGCCGGTAGCCACTGGACCTACATGGGCGGCAACTACGTGTTGATCACCGATGCCGAAGGCAAAATCCTCAAAGCCTACAATGGCGACATTTTCTATCATCGTTAACCGGGAGCGCCTGTGATTATCCGCCGCTGGCAGGAGAGTGACAGGCCGTTTCTGCGTACCCTGTATCTGCATGCCCGTAAAGAAGCCTGGACCTGGCTGGATAGCCGCGACTGGGCTCTGGAAGATTTTGACTCCGCGACGTTGGGAGAGGTGATCTGGGTGGCGGAAGAGGATGGGCATCGAATGGGGTTCGCATCGGTCCTGGAGAACGATAACTTCCTGCATAACTTGTTTATCGACCCTGCGTTTCAGGGAAAAGGTGTCGGCAGCGCGCTGCTTGAGCATGTGCAGAGCACCTTTAGCAGCACCGGCGCGCTGAAGTGTTTGTTGCGCAATAAAACTGCGCTCGAGTTTTATCAGCGCCACGGCTGGCGCGTTGAGGCCAAAGGCGTCTCCCCGCAGGGGGATTATGTGCTGATGCACTATGTGTTGAAGTAGGTTTTGTCATTTCGCAGGCCTGATAAGGCGAAGCCGCGAACATAATGCCGGATGGCGCGTAAACGCTTATCCGGCCTACACGGTTCCAGCAGCAACAATTTTTAATTGGACGCCCATCTTACAGCGGCGGTGTTGACCCCCGCTGAAATCGGCGAACCGAAGCGTGAATGACAAGGTCTGGACGCCATGGATGGCGGACAGAGGCGAACCGAGACAGGGAGCGAGTCCCGGAACGGGCGAGCAGGTCGAGTCGAGCGGGCCGCAGTCAGGCACGCGGGAGGTGAGCGTAGTGCGAAGCACCGATTTCCTCGCGGGGCCGCGGGGATTGACAAGGGGAGCGCGGCCGCTCCCCTTGTCCCGTTCACCGCACCGATGAGTAAAACATTCCGCCGCACGCCTGGTGAACGGAACCATTCCACCAATCCAACCCCATTGCCGGATGGCGCGTAAAACGCTTATCCGGCCTACGCCGTTTCAGCGAATTCGTGCCCGTAGGCCGGATAAGGCGTAGCCGCCATCCGGCATCGTCAATCACACCGCGCGGAACGCGATCTCACCGGGGATGATCTCGCCCTGCCAGTAAAGCTGGGCAGCTACGCGACCGGCAAGGTTGCGGTAGATGGCAGTAAACTCGCTGTCCGGGCGGCTGATCACCGTCGGCGTACCCTTATCGAGATCTTCACGCAGCGAAATATGCAGCGGCATCTGGCCCAGCAGTTGCGTGTGATACTGCTCCGCCAGCTTCTCTGCGCCGCCGTTGCCGAAAATCGGCTCATGGTGACCACAGTTGCTGCAAACATGCATGCTCATGTTCTCCACGATACCGAGCACCGGCACCTCCACTTTCTCGAACATGACAATGCCTTTTTTAGCATCAATCAGCGCGATATCCTGCGGCGTGGTCACCACCAGCGCGCCGGTCACCGGAATGTTTTGCGCCAGCGTCAGCTGGATATCACCGGTGCCTGGCGGCATATCGAGCACCAGATAGTCGAGATCCGGCCACATAGACTCCTGCAACATCTGCAGCAGCGCTTTGCTGGCCATCGGCCCGCGCCACACCATTGCATTATCGTCCGTCACCAGGTAACCAATCGAGTTGGTTGCCAGGCCATGAGCGATAATCGGCGCCATATGCGTGCCATCTGGTGATGTCGGACGCTCATTTTCCGCGCCCAGCATCATCGGGATCGACGGGCCGTAGATATCGGCATCAAGAATACCGACTTTCGCCCCTTCCGCAGCCAGCGCCAGCGCAAGGTTAACGGCGGTAGAGGATTTCCCTACCCCGCCCTTGCCGGAGCTGACAGCGATAATATTTTTCACGCCGTTAACGCCCGGCTGGTTTTTCACCCGCTTCAGGGTGGCGATATTGTGCGACAGCTTCCAGTCGATGGCGCGCGCGCCGGTCAGACGCAGCAGTTCGGCGCTGCACTGGGCTTTCAGCTCTTCGAAAGCGCTGCTCCAGACGAACGGCATCAGCAATTCGACGTGCAGGGTCTCATCCAGCCATGCAACATGGTGGACAGCTTTCAGCGCTGTCAGGTTATGTTTGAGGGTGGGGTGCTGAAAATCGGCCAGCGTCCCGGTGACAATTGCCCGTAAGGCTTCCGGGGATTTGGCCTGGGATTGCGAACTCATCCCGACTCCTTTGTAGTTGTTCTGAAAACGACATTTGTAGCGCTCAAGTTTACCCCAAAGGGAATAATTATCCATTTATGGATTAATGCCCTTATCGCTTGGCGCAGATCGATGCGGTTTGGTAATATCGGAACCCCTTTTTCTCAAGAAGATGTAATGCCAACTATGACTCAAGTCGCGAAGAAAATTCTGGTAACGTGCGCGCTGCCGTACGCCAACGGCTCCATCCACCTCGGCCATATGCTGGAGCACATCCAGGCTGATGTCTGGGTCCGTTACCAGCGAATGCGCGGCCACCAGGTCAACTTCATCTGCGCGGACGATGCCCACGGCACGCCGATTATGCTGAAAGCACAGCAGCTCGGGATCACCCCGGAGCAGATGATTGGCGAAATGAGTCAGGAGCATCAGACCGATTTTGCTGGCTTCGACATCAGCTACGACAACTACCACTCAACGCACAGCGATGAGAACCGCGAGCTGGCCGAGCTTATCTACACCCGTCTGAAAGAGAACGGGTTTATCAAAAACCGCACCATCTCCCAGCTCTACGATCCGGAAAAAGGCATGTTCCTGCCGGACCGCTTTGTAAAAGGCACCTGCCCGAAATGTAAAGCGGCGGATCAGTATGGCGATAACTGCGAAGTGTGCGGCGCGACCTACAGCCCGACCGAGCTGATTGAGCCGAAGTCGGTGGTCTCCGGCGCGACGCCGGAAATGCGTGATTCCGAGCACTTCTTCTTCGACCTGCCGTCGTTTAGCGAAATGCTGCAGGCGTGGACCCGCAGCGGCGCGCTGCAGGAGCAGGTGGCGAACAAAATGCAGGAGTGGTTCGAATCCGGTCTGCAACAGTGGGATATCTCCCGCGATGCGCCCTACTTCGGCTTTGAAATTCCGGGCGCGCCGGGCAAATATTTCTACGTCTGGCTGGATGCGCCGATTGGCTACATGGGTTCGTTCAAAAACCTCTGCGACAAGCGCGACGATCTCAACTTTGACGACTGGTGGAAGAAGGATTCCGACGCCGAGCTCTATCACTTTATCGGTAAAGATATCGTCTATTTCCACAGCCTCTTCTGGCCGGCGATGCTGGAAGGCAGCGGTTTCCGCAAGCCGACCAACCTGTTTGTTCACGGCTATGTAACGGTTAATGGCGCGAAGATGTCCAAATCGCGCGGTACCTTTATTAAAGCCAGCACCTGGCTGAACCATTTTGATGCCGACAGCCTGCGCTACTACTACACCGCCAAGCTTTCATCGCGCATTGATGATATCGACCTCAACCTGGAGGATTTCGTCCAGCGCGTGAACGCCGATATCGTTAACAAAGTGGTGAACCTGGCTTCGCGTAACGCGGGCTTTATCGCCAAACGCTTCGACGGCGTGCTGGCGTCAGAGCTGGCCGACCCGGCGCTGTATAAAACCTTCACCGACGCCGCCGCCGCAATTGGCAGCGCGTGGGAGAGCCGCGAGTTTGGTAAAGCGGTGCGCGAAATCATGGCGCTGGCCGACGTGGCGAACCGCTATGTTGATGAGCAGGCTCCGTGGGTAGTGGCGAAACAGGAAGGCCGCGATGCCGATCTGCAGGCCATCTGCTCAATGGGTATCAACCTGTTCCGCGTGTTGATGACCTGGCTGAAGCCGGTTCTGCCATCGCTGGCCGCGCGCACCGAAGCGTTCCTCAACACCACCCTGACGTGGGATGCGATTAACGAACCGCTGCTCGGCCATAAAGTGAACCCGTTTAAAGCGCTCTATAACCGCATCGAGATGAAACAGGTGGAAGCACTGGTGGAAGCGTCGAAAGAGGAAGTCAAAGCCGCAGCCGCGCCGGTAACGGGCGAGCTGGCTGATAACCCGATTCAGGAGACCATCACCTTTGACGATTTCGCCAAAGTCGATATGCGCGTGGCGCTGATTGAGAACGCCGAGTTTGTCGAAGGCTCAGATAAGCTGCTGCGCCTGACGCTCGATCTCGACGGTGAGAAGCGCAACGTCTTCTCCGGCATTCGCTCTGCCTACCCGGATCCGAGCGCGCTGATTGGCCGCCTGACGGTGATGGTGGCTAACCTCGCGCCGCGCAAAATGCGCTTTGGTATCTCCGAAGGGATGGTGATGGCAGCGGGTCCTGGCGGCAGCGATATCTTCCTGCTTAGCCCGGATAGCGGTGCAAAAGCGGGCCAACAAGTTAAATAAAAAAATAAGGCGCTGAATTCAGCGCCTTTTTCTATACTGTTATACGCAGTCTTACAAAACATTACCTCACATGGAAAATAGGGGATTATCGTGAAATTCAGCAAAATCATTGCAGCACTCTTTTCTGTCGCTTTAGTTGTTGGCCTGACCGGCTGTGGTGATAAAGAAGAGAGCAAGACCTTTACCTGGGCGACGGGCGGTACGGAAGTGACGCTGACTTACTACTACAAGGGTGATGAAGTAGAGCGTCAGACCGCGAAGAACAAAATCGAATACTCCTCTATTGGCGCGAAAACCAAAGAAGAAGCGATGAAAGTTCTGGATCCGATTAGCAAAAAATACCAGAGCGTGAAAGGTGTGAAAGAGAGCGTAGCGTATGAAGAGACCTATGCTCAGGAGACGCTGGAAGTTGACTACAACGAAGTGGACTTCGCTCAGCTGAACAGCCTGCAGGGTTCTGAATTTACCGGCACGGTTAACGGTAAAATCAGCATGAAGCAGTCAGAAGAGTTACTGAAAGCGCGCGGCTTTAAAGAAGTGAAATAAGTTGTTTATTGCCCGGTAGCATCTTGTCTGCCGGGCTAATTAAACCGCATCACCTCGCGTGTATGCGGTTTTTTTATCGGCTAAAAACGCCCGTTAACTCTTTGGTTTCTGCCCACGTGCTGCCAGCCCGCGCAGGAAGTAGCGCAAAAACTGGTCGCCGCATTCGCGGAAATTCTTATGCTCCGGCGAGCGCATCATGGCGGTAATTTCCGGCATTGAAACGCGGAACTGCTGCTCGGTGAGGATCGCCAGAATATCGTCGGTCTTTAACGAGAAGGCGATGCGCAGCTTCTTCAGCACGATATTGTTGTTGAGCTTGCGCTCCATGGCGAGCGGCGGCGCACTCTCATCTTTGCCGCGCTTCTCATAAATCAGCCCATTAAGAAACGCCGACAGCACAATATCCGGGCAGGGTTTATACCCCTCCTCATCCTCTTTACGCAGCCACGGAACCAGCTGTTCAGCCGTGACTTCAGTGTCCGCCAGCGCCAGAATGCGCACCAGGGCGGTGTTGTCGACCTGCAGGGTGTAACGCAGGCTGCGCAGGATATCGTTATTTAGCATGTCTCTTTCCGAAATGATGAACCAGCGCGCAGTGTAGGCATCGCGCAGGAATTTACAACCCCAACGCCTCTTTTAAATTTTTCAGATAGCGTCGACTCACCGGCACCGTCAGCCCGTCGCGCAGCAGCAGCTCGGCCTGGCCATTATCCTCAAGGCGGATCTCCTTAAGAAAAGCCATATTGACAAGATATTGCCGGTGGCAGCGCACCAGCGGCGTGCGGCTCTCCAGCGTGCGCAGCGTCAGTTCGGTAAAGCCCTCTTTGCCTTCGTGGCTGGTGACATAGACGCCGCTCATCCGGCTGCTGACAAATGCCACCTCCTCCATCTGCAATAACCAGATGCGGCTGTGGCCGGTGCAGGGGATAAACTTCAGCGGCTGTTGATTATCTGCCAGTAGCGACACATCCTGCACGCCGCGATCCTGACGTAAGCGGTTGAGGGTCTTCGCCAGCCGTTGCGTTTCAATCGGCTTGAGCAGGTAGTCAAAAGCGTGCTCTTCAAAAGCCTGCACCGCATACTCATCAAAAGCGGTGAGAAACACGACATAGGGGCGGTTGCCGGGATCGAGCATGCCGACCATCTCCAGCCCGCTGATACGCGGCATCTGGATATCAAGAAACAGCACGTCGGGGCGCAGTTTATGCACCGCGCTAATCCCTTCAATGGCGTTACCGCACTCGCCCACCACCTCAATGTCGCGCTCTTCCTGCAACAGGCTGCGCAACATCTCCCGCGCCAGCGGTTCGTCATCAACAATCAGCACTCTTAACATGCCTCTTCCTCCAGAGGGAGTCGTAAGGTAATGCGGGTAAAAAGATCCGGCTCGCAGGCAATGCTGATGCCGCACTCGTCACCAAAACGGGCGCGCAGCCGCTTATCCACCAGGCTCATTCCTAAGCCACCGGCATCCTTTTTCGGCTGATAAAGCCCGGCGTTATCCTCAATATCCAGCACCAGATGCTGCGCCTGCTGGCTGGCACGCAGGGTGATCTCCCCTACGCCCAGCAGTTGAGACGTGCCGTGTTTGATCGCGTTTTCGACTATCGGTTGCAAGGTGAAAGCGGGCAGATGTAAGTGCGCCAGCGCCTCCGGCACCTCAAGCCGTACCTGCAACCGCGCCTGAAAGCGCGCCTTTTCAATTTGCAAATAAGCATTTACATGCTCAATCTCATCCGCAAGGGTGACGATTTCTGCGGGGCGTTTCAAGTTCTTACGAAAAAAGGTCGAGAGATACTGCACCAGCAGCCCGGCCTCATCGCTGTCACGACGGATCACCGCTTTAATGGTGTTGAGCGCGTTAAACAGGAAGTGCGGGTTGACCTGCGCGTGCAGGAGTTTGATCTCCGACTGGGTCAACAGCGCTTTTTGCCGCTCATACTGCCCGGCGAGGATCTGCGCCGAGAGCAGCTGCGCAATCCCCTCCCCCAGTGTGCGGTTGATAGAGCTAAAGAGGCGGTTTTTCGCCTCATAAAGTTTGATGGTACCGACCACGCGCTGGTTTTCACCGCGCAGCGGGATCACCAGCGTCGAGCCGAGCTTGCACTGCGGGTGCAGCGAGCAGCGGTACGGCACCTCATTGCCGTCGGCGTAGACCACTTCGCCGGTCTCAATCGCCCGCTGCGTCCAGACGGAGGAGATAGGCCTTCCCGGCAGATGATGATCGTCCCCCGCGCCGGTAAAGGCTAATAGCCGTTCGCGATCGGTTATCGCCACCGCGCCGATATCCAGCTCCTGATAGAGCACCTGCGCGACCTTCATGCTGTTCTCTTCATTAAAGCCCTGGCGCAGAATGCCTTCGGTGGAGGCCGCCACTTTCAGCGCCGTGGCGGAAAATGCCGAGGTGTATTTCTCAAACATGGCGCGCTTGTCGAGCAGGATGCGCATAAACAGCGCTGCGCCGACGGTATTGGTCACCATCATCGGCGCGGCGATGCTCTGCACTAAATGCAGTGCGCTTTCGAAGGGGCGGGCAATCAGCAGGATAATTACCATCTGCAATAGCTCCGCCACGCAGGTGACCGCCCCGGCGGTAAAGGGGTTAAAGACGCGATCGGTGCGCCCGCGCTTGATAAGAAAACTGTGCACCAGACCGCCAAGCAGCCCTTCGACAAAGGTCGAGAACATGCAGCTCAGCGCGGTCATGCCGCCCATTGAGTAGCGGTGCAACCCGCCGGTCAGCCCCACCAGCCCGCCGACCAGCGGGCCGCCAAGCAGGCCGCCCATCACCGCGCCGATCGCGCGGGTATTGGCGATGGAGTCTTCAATATGCAGGCCGAAATAGGTGCCAAGAATACAGAAAATGGAGAAGGTGACGTAACAGAGCAGCTTGTGCGGCAGACGCACGGTGACCTGGATCAGCGGGATAAAGAGGCGCGTCTTGCTCATCAGCCAGGCGATCACCAGAAACACACACATCTGCTGAAGCAGCAGCAACACCAGATTGAACTCGTACATACCCGCCACACCACATCACATAAAGCGCGTAACATACAGCGAGTCGGCGATGGTTTCTTCGACAGAGGTTAAAAAAAGAGAAATTCGTGCTCTGAGTCACATATTGTGCCTGGGTATGCGCAGTTATGAATAAAGAGTAAACAAAACGTTACTGTTGTTGTCTTCACCCCTAAGAAAGGTCTAAAGTTATACCGGCATTCGGGAAGCAAAGGAGAGATCATGGCGCTTTACACTATTGGTGAAGTTGCTCTGTTATGCGATATCAACCCCGTCACACTGCGTGCGTGGCAACGCCGCTATGGTTTGTTAACCCCGCAACGCACGGATGGCGGCCACCGGCTCTTCAGCGAGGCGGACATCGATCGTATTCGTGAAATCCAGCACTGGGTTGAATCGGGCGTGCAGGTAAGTAAAGTTCAGGCGCTGCTGGCGAACAGCAGCGACAAGCGTCACTACGTCTGGCAAAGCCATCAGGAGCGGGCGATGCATCTGCTGCAACAGCGAGATGGCAACACCCTCCAGCAGTGGCTGAGCGAGTTGATGCGCGACCACCCGGCAAAAACGCTGGCGCACCAGTTGATTAACCCCTTACGCGCACGCTTGCAGGGCACACGCTCCGCTTACCAGGCAAAGCTTAGCCTGCTGGATGGCATTCTGATTAGCCTGATAGCCGACAACTTATCGGCGTCGCGGCAGCAGGCGCATGGCCGTCCGGCGCTGGTGGTCGGCTGGGGTGTCCAGGACAGCACGCGGATGTGGATTGAAGGCTGGATCGCCAGCCAGCAGGAGTGGCAGGTCGGCATTCTTGCGCACCCGTTCACTCAGTTTCATCCGGAGATGTTCAAAGGCAAGATGCTGCTGGTGTGGTGCGGCGACTCCCCCTCCCCCGCGCAGCA
Source organism: Kosakonia sp. CCTCC M2018092 (assembly GCF_003864115.1). Taxonomy (NCBI): domain Bacteria; kingdom Pseudomonadati; phylum Pseudomonadota; class Gammaproteobacteria; order Enterobacterales; family Enterobacteriaceae; genus Kosakonia; species Kosakonia sp. CCTCC M2018092. The sequence continues at coordinate 1,640,728 of NZ_CP034225.1, read as the reverse complement.
GCAGCAATTGCAGGCCTGGCAGGAGACGGGGCATCAGGTGTGGCTTCTCGGCATTTAATGTTTCATTAACAACTCACAATGCCTTTATAATGCCGGCCTCACTTAAAAGGAGCCTGAGATGAAGCCTGGTAAAATTCTTGTCATCGCGATCTTTCTGCTGATGGCCATCGGCGGGATCGGCGGCGTAATGCTGGCTGGTTATTCGTTTATCGTGCGCGGCGGTGCCGGTTGAGCCGTAGCGCCAGCCGTTCAAAGCCCCGATCGACAATGATTGCCGCCAGCGCCACCAGCACTGCCCCCTGCACAATATAGGCCGTATTAAACCCGCTCAGGCCGATAATGATCGGCGTTCCCAGCGTGCTTGCCCCGACCGTAGAAGCAATGGTTGCCGTACCGATGTTGATAATCACCGATGTGCGAACTCCGGCGACAATCAGCGGTGCGGCCAGCGGCAGCTCCACTTTGAGCAACCGCTGCCAGCCGCTCATGCCCATCCCCTGCGCCACGCTCTGTACGCTTGCCGGAACCGCAGCGATCCCCGCCAGCGTCCCCTGTAAAATTGGCAGTACACCATAGAGCACCAACGCGATAATGGCGGGCGCTTTGCCAAAGCCCATCACCGGCACCGCAATCGCCAGCACCGCCACCGGCGGAAAGGTCTGCCCGACGGCGGCGATAGTTTCTGCCAGCGGGCGAAACTCTTCCCCACCGGGTCGCGTCACGGCAATGCCGACGCCCATGCCAATCGCCACCGCAATAACGCTCGAGAGCGCCACCAAAGAGAAGTGGGCAAGGGTCAGCGCGACAAAGCTCTCCTGCAAATAGACCGGGCGCGGCAACTGCGGAAAGAGCGCACTAAACAGCGGCGCGCTGTGGGGCAACCACATCAGCAACGCGATAAACAGCGCCAGCAGCCAGAGCAGCGGATCACGCAATATTTTCACGGCCCGCCTCCCCGCGTAACAGATCGCGGAAATGGAGGCTGCCGCAGGGCTGCCCATTGGCATCCTGCACCGGCAACACCTCGCAACGCTGGGCGACAAAAGCGGAGAGCGCCTCGCGCAGGCTCATCTGCGCTTGCAACGGCTCGCCGTGGCTGACCGGTTCGTCACGCAGATAGTCGCTTACCTGGCGCAGAGAGAGCAGGCGCACGCCCAGCTCGCTGCGGCCAAAAAATTCGCGCACAAACTCATTCTGCGGCGCGGTCAGCATCTCCAGCGGCGTCCCCTGCTGCACGACGTTGCCGCCATCCATCAGTACCAGGTGATCGGCTAATTGCAGCGCTTCATCAATATCGTGGGTCACCAGCACAATGGTACGCCCGAGCAGGCGGTGTATGCGCACCATCTCCTGTTGCAGGGCGCTGCGGGTGACCGGGTCGAGCGCGCCAAAGGGTTCATCCATCAACAGCACTTCCGGATCGGCGGCCAGCGCGCGGGCGACGCCAACACGCTGCTGCTGCCCGCCGGAAAGCTGGTGTGGAAAACGATCGCGCAGCCCCGGCTCCAGCCCGAGCAGCGCCATCAGTTCATCCACCCGCGCGTCGCGTTTGCCGCGCGACCACTTTTGCAGTTGCAGCACGGTGGCGATGTTCTGCGCTACCGTCCAGTGGGGGAAAAGCCCAATCGACTGAATGGCGTAGCCCATGCGGCGGCGCAGTTCGAGCACCGGCAGGCTGCGGATCTCCTCCCCGGCGAAGGTGATCGTTCCCTCGTCATGTTCAACAAGGCGGTTAATCATCTTCAGGGTGGTCGATTTTCCCGAGCCGGAGGTGCCAATCAGCACGGAAAACGCGCCGGTTTTCATCTGCAAATTTAGCTGGTTAACCGCCCGCTGCCCGGCAAAGGTTTTGGAAACGTTGTGAAATTCAATCATGGTGTTTTACCTTCAACAGCGCGAGGGCAAGATCAAACAGGGCGTCAATCACTACCGCCAGGCCGATAACCGGGATCACCCCGAGCAGCACCAAATCCAGCGCGCTGCTGAGCAGCCCCTGGAAGACCAGCGCGCCAAAACCGCCTGCGCCAATCAGCGCGGCGATCACCGCCATGCCAACCGTCTGAACCGCCACTACCCGCAGGCTGCGCAGTAACAGCGGCAGCGCCAGCGGAATCCGCACCTGCCAGAAGCGCTGCGACGCACTCATGCCCATCGCCTGTGCGCTCTCCAGCACATCGGCGGAGACTTCGTTCAGCCCGGCAACCACGCCGCGCACCAGCGGTAGCAGCGCGTAGAGGATCAGCGCAATCAGCGCCGGTGTGATGCCGGTACCGGCAATGCCTATCGATGCGAGGAACGGAAAGTGCTGCGCCAGCCCGGCGAGTGGTGCAATCAGCAGGCCAAACAGCGCAACGGAGGGGATAGTCTGGATAATGTTGAGCGCGGTAAAGACCGGCCCCTGCCGCGCCGGATGACGATAGCACCACAGCCCGAGCGCGAAACCGATGGCTAACGCCGGGAGCAGCGTGCCGAACAGCAAGGTTAAGTGCTGCGCCAGCGCATCATTGAACACCTCCTGGCGGTTGCGGTACTCATGCAGCAGCGAGAGGTTATCCAGCTCGCCGCTGAGCAGCAGCCAGAGCGGCAGTAGCCAAATCTGCATATGCAGCAGCCAGCGCCACACCGGGTGAGCAACAAGGCGGCGAATGGCATCGCTACAGGCGAGCAGGCTGAGCGCCAGCCATAACCATAAGCCGCTGCCGGGTGAGGTGCGCGCCAGCGCGCTGCCGCTCTGCGCCAGATCCGTTGCCGCGCGGCCTGCGCTCCACACCAGCAGGCAGAAGAGGAGTTCAGCCAGAACCAGCATTGCCGCCTGCGCACTGCGCCCCGGCACAAAGCAGAGGATCAGCAAAAGCGCGGGCGCAAGCAGCCACAGGCCGCTAAAGAGCTGCCACAGCGCACGCCCTTCGCCGGAAACCAGCCGGTTTGGCGCATAGTTGATAAACGGCAGCCATGCCGCCAGCCCTCCCAGTACAACCAGCAGTAACAGCACGCGGTTGTGGCAGCGTTTCGATCCCTCCATCACGCCTTATTTCACCAGGCCTTTTTCTTTCAGGTAGTCCGCCGCGACTTTCTTCGCATCCAGCCCTTCCACCGCAATGCTGGCATTCAGCTTTTGCAGGGTCTTCTCATCGAGGCTGGCAAAGACCGGCTTCAGCCAGCTATCCAGTTCCGGGTAGGCTTTCAGCACCGCTTCACGCACCACCGGCGTCGGGGCGTAGATCGGCTGTACGCCTTTCGGATCGCTTAATGTCTGCAAGCCGAGCGCCGCTACCGGGCCGTCGGTGCCGTAAGCCATCGCAGCATTAACGCCGGATGTTTGCTGCGCCGCCGCTTTGATGGTCACCGCCGTGTCACCACCGGCCAGCGACAGCAGCTGATCCTGCTTCAGATCGAAGCCGTAGGCTTTTTCAAAGGCAGGCAGCGCATCGGCACGCTCAATAAACTCCGCCGAGGCAGCCAGTTTGAACTCGCCACCGTTTTTCAGGTAACGGCTGAGATCGTCGAGGGAGGTGAGTTTGTTCTTCTGCGCCAGATCCTGACGCACGGCGATGGTCCAGGTGTTATTAGCCGGAGCAGGCGTCAGCCAGATAAGCTTGTTCTTCTCCGCATCGAGTTTTTTCACCTTCTCGTAGCCCTGCTGCGCGTTTTTCCACGCCGGATCGTTCTCCTCTTTAAAGAAGAACGCGCCGTTGCCGGTGTACTCCGGGTAGATATCCAGCTCGCCAGAGGTGATGGCACCGCGCACCACCGGCGTGGTGCCGAGTTGCACTTTATTGACGGTTTTTACGCCGTGGCTCTCCAGCACCTGCAAAATGATATTGCCCAGCAGCGCGCCTTCGGTGTCGATTTTCGATCCCACTTTGATCGGTTCTGCGGCCTGCAACGGTAAGCTTACGGCGGCGATTAGCGCCACTGAGCAGGCAAGTTTTCGGCTGAGTGTCATAATTTATCCCTCATTTTTTTACTGCCTTTATCAGCAGCTTGAGAAAAAAGCGTAGCTGAAAAATAGCGACGCGAAGGTGAAGCGGTGCGAAACGGTAAAGCGGGTAATAAAAAAGGCCGGTTGCCCGGCCTGATGAGTGGTTACTTTAATTCAAATTCGCCCTGGTTGACGCGGGCGGAGTCGACGCCGATAAAGACGTTGAACTTGCCCGGCTCGGCGTCGTACTTCATGCGCTGGTTCCAGAACTTAAGCGCGTCGACATCGATCGGGAAGCTGACGGTCTGCGTCTCACCCGGTTTCAGGTTGACCTTCTTAAAGCCGCGCAGCTGTTTCACCGGGCGGCTCATTGACGCGGTGACATCCTGCACATACATCTGGATCACCGTCGCCCCTTCGCGCTTGCCGGTATTGGTCACCTCGACGCTTGCATCCACGCTGCCACCGCGGGTCAGGGTTGGCGCAGACATCTTCACATCCGACACTTTGAAAGTGGTGTAACTCAGACCATAGCCGAAGGGATAGAGCGGGCCGTTGGCTTCATCAAAGTAGCGGGAGGTGTATTTGTTCGGGTTATCGGCGTTATAAGGACGACCGGTATTCAAGTGGCTGTAGTAGACCGGGATCTGCCCCACCGAGCGCGGGAAGGACATCGGCAATTTCCCGGAAGGGTTGTAGTCGCCAAACAGCACATCGGCGATGGCGTTGCCGCCTTCGGTACCGGCAAACCACGTTTCCAGGATGGCATCAGCCTGCTGATCCTCTTTCACCAGCGCCAGCGGACGCCCGTTCATCAGCACCAGCACCAGCGGCTTGCCGGTCGCTTTCAGGGCGGTAATCAGATCGCGCTGGCTCTGCGGAATGGTGATATCGGTGCGGCTGGAGGCTTCGTGCGCCATCCCCTGCGCTTCACCGACTACCGCCACCACAACGTCAGATTTCTTCGCTGCGGCTACCGCTTCGTCGATCATTGCCTTCGGGGAGCGAGGATCAACCACCACCGCCGGTTCATAGAGGTTAAGGAAATCGACAATGCCTTTATCGTTGGTGATATTCGCTCCTTTGGCGTAGATCACCTGGCCTTTGTCCTTCAGCGCGTCACGAATACCGGTCAGCACGGTGACCGACTGATCGGCAACCCCGGCGGCAGACCAGCTGCCCATCGAGTCGCGCTTGCTGTCCGCCAGCGGCCCAATCACCGCCACGGTGCCCGATTTTTTCAGCGGCAGCGTTTCCAGACGGTTTTTCAGCAGCACCATACTTTCGCGCGCCACTTCCCGCGCTTCTTTGCGGTGCAGACGGCTTTCGGCGTTGGTGTCCTGCGGGTCGCTCTCTTTCGGCCCTAAGTGGCTGTAGGGATCGTTAAACAGCCCCATATCATATTTGACGTTCAGCACATGGCGCGTGGCGTCATCCAGCTCCGCCATCGTCACCTTGCCGGATTTGATCAGCCCCGGCAGATATTTGCTATAGTACTCGTCGCTCATGCTCATGTTGATGCCGGACTTCAGCGCCACGCGCACGGCATCTTCCGGATCGGCGGCGGTGCCGTGTTTGATCAGCTCCTTAATCGCGCCGTGATCGGAAATGGTGATGCCCTTAAAGCCCCACTCATCGCGCAGCAGATCTTTAAGCAGCCACGAATCGGAGGAAGCCGGTGTGCCGTTCAAAGAGTTAAGCGCCACCATCACCCCGCCGCTGCCGGCGTCGAGTGCCGCTTTATAGGGCGGCATATAGTCGTTGAACAGCCGCTGCGGGCTCATGTCGACGGTGTTGTACTCTTTACCGCCCTCGACTGCGCCATACGCGGCGAAGTGTTTGACGCTGGTCATTACCGAGTAGCGATCCGCCGGGCTTTTGCCCTGCATCGCTTCCACCATGGTGCGACCCATTTCCGAGGTTAAAAAGGTATCTTCCCCGAAGCCTTCCGAGCCGCGTCCCCAGCGCGGATCGCGCGAGACGTCGACCATCGGCGCCCAGGTCATATTCAGGCCATCATCGGCGGCTTCATAAGCGGAGACGCGCCCGACGGTTTTCACCGCGTCAAGGTTAAAGCTGGAGGCGAGGCCAAGGCTGATAGGGAAAACGGTGCGTTGCCCGTGCACCACATCATAGGCAAAGAAGAGAGGAATTTTCAGGCGGCTAAGCTGCATCGCCTGGTCCTGCATGGCGCGAATGTCCTGGCGGGTGACGGTGTTGAAAATAGCCCCGACCTGGCTTGCCTTAATCATCTCGCGGATCGCCTCTTTCGGGTTATCCGGCCCGACGCTTATCAGGCGCAGCTGGCCTATTTTCTCATCCACGGTCATCTTTTTAAGCAGGTCAGTGACAAAGGCGTCCCTGGCTTGCGGCGTCAAAGGATGGTTCGCGATCATCTCTTCGGCCAGCGCGGGTTGCAGCGCAAGGCTCACAGCGACACCTACAGAACATAGCCATTTCATGTCGTTTACTCTCTTGTATTTTCAGCAAAAACCGCGGTAACGGGCCGCGGAAAAACGCAGTGTGCCATAATCCTGGCACGTCTTGCAGCGCCTGGCTCTGATTTTTATGTTAATTCGCTCCCCTTCGGGCATCCTCTGGAGCTAACATTAGTAACGAAATATTCACAATATCATTCACGCAGCCTGCAACCGGCGTGAAGCAGAGCATCCTTTCTATTCATGCTTCGCCACAAGGAGTGGATCGTGACCCAGTCAAATAACACTTTTATTAACGAACTCAAACGATTAGTGGGTGCATCTCACCTGCTGACCGATCCGGCCAAAACCGCCCGCTACCGTAAAGGTTTCCGCTCCGGCCAGGGCGATGCGCTGGCGGTGGTCTTTCCCGGCACGCTGGTTGAATTATGGCGCGTTCTCAATGCCTGCGTGATTGCCGACAAAATTATTCTCATGCAGGCGGCGAATACCGGCCTGACGGAAGGCTCGACGCCGAACGGCAATGATTACGACCGCGATATCGTCATTATCAGCACCCTGCGCCTCGATAAACTGCACCTGCTGGATAACGGCGAGCAGGTGCTGGCCTACCCGGGCACCACGCTCTACTCGCTGGAAAAAGCCCTGAAACCGCTGGGACGCGAGCCGCACTCGGTGATTGGCTCCTCCTGCATCGGCGCGTCGGTGATTGGCGGCATCTGCAATAACTCTGGCGGTTCGCTGGTGCAGCGCGGCCCGGCCTACACCGAGATGTCGCTGTTTGCGCGCATTGACGATCAGGGCCGTCTGCAACTGGTCAATCATCTGGGCATTAAGCTTGGCGAAACGCCGGAACAGATCCTCGGCAAGCTGGATGACGATCGTATTCAACCCGGTGATGTGCTTCACGACCAGCGCCACGGCCACGATCATGATTACATCAACCGCGTGCGCGATGTGGAAGCCGAAACCCCGGCGCGTTATAACGCCGACCCCGATCGCCTGTTTGAATCCTCCGGCTGCGCGGGCAAGCTAGCGGTCTTCGCCGTGCGTCTCGACACCTTCCCGGCGGAAGCACGCCAGCAGGTGTTCTATATCGGCACCAACCAGACTGCGGTGTTAACGGAGATCCGCCGCCATATTCTGGCCAATTTCGACCATCTGCCGGTTGCCGGGGAGTACATGCACCGCGATATTTACGATATCGCCGAGCGCTACGGCAAAGACACCTTCCTGCTGATCGACAAACTCGGCACCGACAAGATGCCGCTCTTTTTCAACATTAAAGGGCGTACCGACGCGCTGCTCGATAAAGCGACGGTGTTTAAACCGCACTTTATCGACCGCTCATTGCAAAAGATCAGCGGTCTCTTCCCTTCGCATCTCCCCTCGCGCATGAAGGAGTGGCGCGATAAGTATGAGCACCATCTGCTGCTGAAGATGTCCGGCGGCGGCATTGATGAAGCGCAAAACTGGCTGAAGGCCTTTTTCGCTGACGCCGAAGGGGACTTCTTTGTCTGTACGCCGGAGGAAGGGAGCAAAGCGTTTCTGCACCGTTTCGCTGCCGCCGGAGCCGCGATCCGCTATCAGGCGGTGCATGCCGACGAAGTGGAGGATATTCTGGCGCTCGACATCGCCCTGCGCCGCAACGACACCGAGTGGTTTGAGCACTTGCCGCCAGAGATTGACAGCCAGCTGGTGCACAAGCTCTATTACGGCCACTTTATGTGCCACGTTTTCCATCAGGATTACATCGTTAAAAAAGGCGTCGATGTGCACGCTCTGAAGGAGCAGATGCTGGCCTTGCTGGCGCAGCGCGGCGCGCAATATCCCGCTGAGCATAATGTCGGTCACCTCTATGAAGCCCCGGAGACACTCAAACGTTTTTATCGGGAAAATGATCCGACTAACAGCATGAACCCCGGTATTGGTAAGACGAGTAAGCGCAAATTCTGGCAGGAGACCGCTACGGCAGAGCATCCCGCGGATCCGGCGATAAAGTAGCCCCGCGCCGTTTTGTGCTACGTGCGCCTTTCGTAATAGAGTAGCGACAGCGCCAGAGAATCCTCTCTCTGGCGCGTTGCGTTGAAAGGAGCGCGCCCGATGTCAGCTGTTGATATTCTCTCTGGTCCTGCGGTCGAGGTGCGCGACGCCCGCCCCGACGATGTACACGCCATTGCCTCCCTATACGCCTGGCACGTGCTGAATGGCCGCGCCTCGTTTGAAGAAGTGCCTCCCACCATTGATGAGATGCGCAGCCGCATGAGCAAGCTCGCCGCCGACGGTTTGCCGTGGCTGGTGGCGCTCTTTCACGGCGTGATTGTCGGCTACTGCTACGCCGGTCTCTATCGCCCGCGTCCGGCCTATCGCTACACCCTTGAAGAGTCGATTTATGTTGATGCCAGTATGACCGGGCGCGGCATCGGCTCTGCGCTGCTTGGCGCGCTGATTGCCCGCTGTGAAGAGGGGCCGTGGCGGCAGCTGATCGCAGTGATTGGCGACGGGCATAACAATGCCGGTTCGCTAAGAGTGCATAAAAAACATGGATTTGAAGTGGCCGGACAACTGCGCAGCGTCGGCTATAAGCAGGGAGACTGGCGGGATACGTTGATTATGCAGCGTCCACTCAACGACGGTGACTGGACGCTGCCGGAGTAATTAATCGTTCTGCGCGGTCAGTTCGCCCGCCGAGCCTGGCGGCGTTTGTGCCATCTGCGCCGCTTTCTGGCGCTTGTAGCTTAACGCGGCAGCGGGCACCGGCTGGGCTTTTCCGGTCTCAATCCAGGTACGCAGGCGGCTGGCATCGGCAAAATGGGTATATTTGCCAAAGGCATCCATCACTACCAGCGCCACCGGTTTGTTGCCAATCAGCGTGCGCATCACCAGGCAGTGGCCCGCAGCGTTGGTAAAGCCGGTTTTCGTCAGCTGAATATTCCAGTTATCGCGGTAGACCAGATGGTTGGTGTTGCGAAACGGCAGCGTATAGGCCGGATTGGCAAAGGTCGCCATCTCTTCACGCGTGGTGCTCAGCTGGCCAATCAGCGGGTACTGTTTGGTGGCGATCAGCAGCTTGCTTAAATCGCGGGCGGTGGAGACGTTCTGGATCGACAAGCCGGTCGGCTCGACGTAGCGCGTATGGGTCATGCCCAGCGCGCGCGCTTTGGCGTTCATCGCGGCGATAAAGGCTTTATAGCCGCCGGGATAGTGGTGCGCGAGGCTTGCGGCCGCGCGGTTCTCCGACGACATCAGCGCCAGCAGCAGCATATCTTTGCGGCTGATCTCGCTGTTCAGCCGCACGCGGGAGTAGATCCCTTTCATCTCTGGCGTCTGGCTGATATCGACTTTTAATTTTTCATCCAGCGGCAGACGCGCATCCAGCACCACCATCGCGGTCATCAACTTGGTAATAGACGCTATCGGGCGCACCAGATCGGGGTGGCTTGAGTAGATCACCTTATTGGTTTGCAGATCGACAATCATCGCGCTGCCGGAGGCGATTTCCGGCTGGGCTGCGGCAACCGCGACGGCTGTTTTTGCCTGCGCCATTGGCGCGAAGGGCGCACTCAGTGCAAGGGCCAGGCTTAAAAGAGAGACTCGAAATTTCTGCATGGTGAGGCTTCTGAAAATTATTCACGCGCGCTATAACGCACACCGCTTCTGTTCATGAGAGTTATAACAGGGCTGGCTCTGGCATAATAGCCGCCGCGCAGGGTTGCCGCCAGAGAAGAATCGTTGCGAGAAATTGCGTTGCCAGCAGGGTGTGCCAGCAACGCCGGGAGAGTTAAAACAGGCGGTAGCCATAACCCCAAAGGATCACCGTCAGCGCCAGCAGGATCTCAAGCAGCAGCACGCCGATGGCAAGCGTTGAACTGGAGAAGTTCAGCCCCTCTTCCTTGTTGATGTTAAGGAAGGTCGGAATGCCGACATAGAGCAGATAGCCGGTGTAAAAGAGCGCGACGGTGCCGACCAGCGCGCAGAGCCACACTAGCGGATAGAGGGCGACAATGCCGCTGAGAAACATCGGGGTTGCGATATAACCGGCAAACACCATGCAGCGCGCCAGCGACGGACGCTGCGGATAGTTACGCGCCATCCACCAGATAACGCGCCCCATCACTGCGACGCCCGCCAGCATCAGGCCATAAAAGAGAATTGCCAGGTAGAAACCGGTAGATAAGGACAGAGGCACGACAACATTCTCGCCGAAGCTCCAGCCAAACTGCGTGGTACCAATAAATGCACAGATTACGGGAATGGCCGCCATGATAAGCACATGGTGGGTGTAGTGGTGCGAAACGGTCTCGTTTTCGCGTTTGATCACCTGCATTTCACGATCGGGATGGGACAGGAGTCCCCAGACATGGTTCATAACGCCCCCTCACTGAAAGCCCGAACATCGAGCTGTAAGTATACGTCACTTTTATGATTATTTTTTGTACAGCAGAAAAAAGCCGAAATGATTGAACGCAGCGCAAAGCCGGATGCAGGTATATGCTTAAAGACGTTTTACAGGAGGATGTAATGACACTGGATATCAATCAGCTTATTAGCCAGTATGGCTACGCCGCGCTGCTGGTCGGCAGCCTCGCCGAAGGCGAAACCATCACCCTGCTTGGCGGTGTGGCGGTGCATCAGGGATTGCTGCGCTTTCCGCTGGTGGTGCTCGCGGTCGCCCTTGGCGGCATTATTGGCGATCAGCTGCTCTACTTTGTTGGCCGCCGCTATGGCGTTAAAATTTTGCGCCGCTTTACCCGCTACCGCGGCAAGATCCATCAGGCGCAGGCGCTTATTCGCCGTCACCCCTATCTGTTCGTGATTGGTACACGCTTTATGTATGGCTTTCGTATTATCGGGCCGATATTGATTGGTACCAGCCATTTAAAACCGAAAATCTTTCTGCCGCTGAATATCTTAGGCGCGTTTATCTGGGCGCTGATCTTCACCACGCTGGGCTATGTTGGCGGGGAAGTGATTACGCCGTGGCTGGAGTCCTTCGATCAGCATGCGAAGCGCTGGATCTGGGTGGTTATTGCCATTGCGCTGGTCTTCTGCCTGCGGTGGTGGTTTCGCCACCGCAGGAAAAAACGTGAAGAGAATCCGGGCGATAACTAAGCTTTTTGCGGTTTAAACTGCGGGTTTGCCAGCATAAAGCCGCCATCAATGATAAACGACTGCCCGGTGGTGTAGCTGGCATCATCGGCGCAGAGCCAGGCGACCATGCTGGCGATCTCCCGCGTTGTGCCCGGGCGCGCCAGCGGGATGTTCGGCATCGAGCCGGGTTTGGCATCGTCATCACTCATATTGTTCATCGGCGTGGCGATGGCACCGGGCGCAACGGCATTGACCAGAATATTGTGCGGCACCAGCTCCAGCGCCATTGATTTAGTCAGGCCACCAAGCGCATGTTTTGCCGCGGTATAGGCAGTCGCTTCCGGCAGCGGCGTGTGCTCGTGAACGGAAGTGATATTGACAATGCGCCCGCCCTGCCCCTGCTTCACCATATGACGCGCGGCGATCTGCGAGCAGAGAAACGCGCCGTCGACATCGACGGTGAAGATGCTGCGCCAGTCTTCAAAGGTGAGGTCGAGAAATGGCGCTTTGCTCATCGCACCGGCGTTATTGACCAGCGCGTCGATACGCCCGAAGCGGGCAATGAGCGTTTCAATCGCCTGTGCGCCCTCCGGCAGATGGCTGAGATCGAGCTGGATGGTCTCAGCCCGGCGGCCAAAGGCCTGCACTTTTTGCGCCGTCTCCTGCGCGCCGCGCTCATCCGAGTGCCAGGTAATGCCAATATCAAATCCCCGCTCTGCCAGCATCAGCGCGCTCTGCTTGCCGATGCCCGAGTCTGCGGCGGTGACGATTGCTACTTTGTTTGCCGACATGCGCTTCTCTCCGATTATTTAATAAGCAGTTAAGTATAGAAAAAAGGCGCAATGTTGAGAGATTGACTAGGCTTGCTGTAACTAACACATGAGAAGGAAGACGAAAATGATGAAATTTTTACTTTGGGCGATCCTGATTATTTTCCTGATTGGCCTGCTGGTGGTAACCGGCGTCTTTAAGATGATTTTCTAAGACCCCTGCCGGATGGCGGCTTCAGCGGGATGACTCGGGCGTTGTAGGCCTGATAAGCGAAGCGCCATCAGGCATTGCGATATTGCCGGATGGCGGCGAAGCCTTATCCGGCCTGGGAGATCCAGGCCCGGTGCGCGTTTACGTCACCGGGCTTTTTGCCGGATAAAACGCATGATGATGCGGGGGTTGTAGGCCTGATAAGCGAAGCGCCATCAGGCATTGCGACATTGCCGGACGGCGGCGAAGCCTTATCCGGCCTGGGAAATTGAGGCCCGGTGCGCGTTAATGCCACCGGGCCTTTTGCAAATGTTACTCGCCCTTCGCGCTGTAATTGATCGGCACCCAGCGATAACCGTTCCCGGCTTTTATCACTTTGCCAATCCCCGGGAAGGCGATATGCGCTGCCGCCACCCAGTCACCTTCACGCGCCACCTCCGCCAGCACCTTCTCGCGCGTCGCCACCGCCTGCTTGCGATCGACGTCAAAATGGATTGCCACTTTGGGATCGGGCAACTGCACCGGCTGAGCGTGAATAATGTCCCCCCACAGCATCACGGTTTTTCCGCCGTGGGTGACGCGATAAATCACGCTGCCCGGCGTATGGCCTGCCGCAGGGATCGCCTCAATGCCGGGAAGGATCGCTGTTGGCGCATGGAAAGTGCTTAGCTTACCGGCATCGATTACCGGGCGCAGCGAACGTTCCGATTCGGCGAAGGTGTGACGCTGCCCCTCCTCCACCTCCGACGCCCGCTTCGGATTGAGCCACAGATCGACATCGCGCTGGTCGACGCGCACGGTGGCATTCGGGAACGCTGGTTTGCCATCACGCTGCACGCCACCGGAGTGGTCGCCATGAATATGGGTCAGCAGCACCAGGTCAATGGCGGCAGGATCGATCCCCGCAGCGCGCAGATTCTCCGGCAGATGCCCGCCCGCATCGCCCATCAGCGCTCCGGCACCGGTATCAACCAGAATCAGCTGCTTACCGGTGTTAATCACAAAGGCGTTGATGGAAGTTTCGGCCTGCACTGCCATATTGGCCTGCGCCATCTGTGTCTCTAAGCGTTGCGGCGTAATATTGATCAGCAGCTTATCCAGCGGCACCTTAACCGTCCCATCCGAAACGGCGGTGAGTTGCCAGTCGCCCAGCGCCATTCGGTAGTAGCCCGGTGCTTGTGCCTGCTGAGTGGAAAGCGGCGTGGCGATAGCGTGTTGCATAGTCAGACCGGCGGCAGAGAGCGCCAGCAGTAGCGGATAATATTTCATTCTTTCTCTCCTCTTTTGCATTGCGCCAGTATGCTGCGCCCGCTACTATCACTCCAATTGATTGGAGCAATAATGACTATCAAAGAGAATGATTTCCGCAAGATCGATCTGAACCTGCTGATCGCCTTTGCCGTGCTTTACCGCGAGCAGAGCGTCTCTGCGGCGGCGGATAAGCTGCATCTGGGGCAGCCAGCGGTGAGCGGCGTGCTGTCGCGCCTGCGTACGCTGTTTGACGATCCGCTGTTTATCCGCAGCGGTCACAAAATGCAGCCCACCGCCCGCGCCAGCGAACTGCACAGCGAACTGCTGCCGCTGCTGGAGCAGTTGCAGAGCGCGCTGTTTCAACAGGCGGCGTTCGATGCGCAAACCGCAAAGGCGACGCTGACGCTGGGCATGGCGGACTGGGTTGAGATATGGCTGATGCCGAAGCTGATTCCGGCGCTGATGCAGCATGCGCCCGGCATCCGCCTGAACGTGGTGGCAAGCGATCCCTTCAGCGATGCCACACGGCTTGAGGGTGGCGAAATGGATATGGCGGTCAGCGTCGCGGTTGGCGGGCCACGCTGGCTGGAGCGCGAAGTGTTAACCACCATGCCGTTTGCTACGCTCTGGCATCCGCAGCAATTAACGCTCAGCGCACCGCTGGATGTGGAGACTTTTGCCGCGCAGCGACACTTGATGGTCAGCTATCGCGAAGCGAGCAGTAGCCATTTTGATACCCTGCTGGCAAAACGCGGCTATCAACGGCAGATCCACTACACCACGCCGCACTTCGCCGCGCTGCCAGGTTTGCTGGAGACGATGCCCGCGCTGGCAACAGTGCCCGCCGGGCTGGCGGATGAGTGGCAGCGCACCCGTGGATTGATGCGCAGCCCGTTACCGCTCGACGCGGAGCCGATTGAAGTGGCCATGCTCTGGCATCAGCGCCACAGCAGCGATCCGGCGGTGATGTGGCTCAAAACCTTTATCGCTGCGCTTATCGTCTGACGCTCTGCCAGGGCCTTTACTTCAGGCTCGCGCCGTTACTGGCGATCACGTCGCGATACCAGAAGAAGCTCTTCTTGCGGCTGCGCGCCAGCGTGCCGCTGCCATCATCTTCGCGATCAACGTAGATAAAACCGTAGCGCTTGGAGATTTCCGCTTTCGAGGCGCTCACCAGATCGATAGGCCCCCAGCTGGTGTAGCCCAGCATCTCGACGCCATCCTCAATCGCTTCGCGTACCTGCAGCAGATGGTCATTCATATACGCAATGCGGTAATCATCATTAATGCTGCCATCCGCCTCGACCTTATCTTTCGCGCCCAGCCCATTCTCGACAATAAACAGCGGCTTCTGCCAGCGATCCCACATCACATTCAGCAACGTGCGCAGGCCAAGCGGATCGATCTGCCAGCCCCACTCGGAGCTCGGCAGGTGCGGGTTGGGCACCATGCTAAGAATATTGCCGCGCAACTTCTCGTTCAGCGCTTCATCGGCGGTGACGCAGCCGCTCATGTAGTAGCTAAAGGAGATGAAATCGACCGTGGTGCGCAGCGCCTCGCGATCCTCCTCGGTGATCTCAATCTCAATGCCGTTATCGCGGAAGTAGCGCAGCATATAGCCGGGATAGGCCCCGCGGCACTGCACGTCACCAAAGAAGGCCCAGCTACGGTTCTGCTGCAATGTCTCAAACACATCTTCCGGTTTACAGCTGAGCGGATACATCAGCCCGCCAAGCAGCATATTGCCGATTTTGGCATCCGGGATAATTTCATGGCACGCTTTAACCACCAGCGCGCTCGCCACCAGCTGATGGTGAATCGCCTGGTAGACTTCCGCTTTGCTGCTGCTGTTGGGCAACCCGACGCCGGTCATCGGCGCATGAAGCGACATATTGATCTCATTGAAGGTGAGCCACAGCTTCACTTTCGTCTGGTAGCGGGTAAAAACCGTGCGGGCATAGTGCTCAAAGCAGCGGATCGTCTCCCGGCTGCCCCAGCCGCCGTAGCCTTTTACCAGCCCCCATGGCATTTCGTAGTGGGATAAGGTCACCAGCGGCGTGATGCCGTGCTCCACAAGCTCATCAAACAAATTGTCATAAAAGGCCAGCCCTGCTTCATTCGGCGTGCTCTCATCACCGTTCGGGAAGATACGCGTCCAGGCGATGGAGACACGCAGGCAGTTAAAGCCCATTTCGGCAAACAGGGCGACATCTTCCGGGTAGCGGTGGTAGAAGTCGATCGCCACATCCTTCAGCGCACTGTCGCCCTCTTTGCGCTCAACAAGCTCGCCAAAGACGCCGTTCGGCTGCATATCGGATGTCGAAGGGCCTTTGCCATCTTCCTGCCACGCGCCTTCAACCTGATTGGCGGCAATGGCACCGCCCCATAAAAATCCCGCTGGAAATGTTTTCATTCTCTACTCCTTTAATTAAACGGCTACCGCCAGAAGCGGCTTCCCGGCCTGAACAGAAGTGGATGCCACGTTATTTACACCGGCAAAATTGTCGCTGTTGCTGATGATGATGGGCGTGGCGAGATCGAAGCCGGCTTCGAGGATCGCGGCACGATCGAATTCGAGCAGCAGATCGCCCGGCTGTACTTTGTCGCCAACGCTGACATGCGCGGTGAAGGGTTTACCCTCCAGCTTGACGGTATCGATACCGACATGGATCAGCATCTCTACTCCGCTGTCGCTGAGTAACCCAATCGCATGTTTGGTTTCAAACAGCGAGGCAACCTCCCCGGCAAACGGCGCGACCACCCGGCAGTCCACCGGAATAATCGCCACGCCATCCCCCAGCACACCGCTGGCGAAGGTGGCATCCGTCACCTGATCCAGCGCCAGTACGCTGCCGCTCATCGGTGCCAGCAGCGTCATCCCATCAGCATCCGGTTTTGGCGCGGGAGCTGCTACGGCTGCAGGCGCTTTCGGCAGCCCGGCAATGCAGGTCAGCAGTAATGCCAGCATAAAGGATGCCGCGCTGCCGACAATGCCGCCCCACAAGGTGGCATCAATGCCGCCGGGCGGGATCATCTGTGCGAAGGAGAAAACGTTCGCCATGCCGAAGGAGTAGGTGTGCGTGCCGCTAAAACCGACAATCGCTCCGCCAAGTGAACCGCCCAGGCAACCAAAAATAAACGGACGGCGCAGCGGCAGGGTTAAGCCATAGACCGCCGGTTCAGTAATGCCGAAAACACCCGCTGCCACGGCGGAACCTGCCAATGTTTTTTGCTGCTTGTCGCGGCTGCGCAGGAAAATACCCAGCGTAGCGCCCACCTGTCCAAGCACCGCAGGCAGCAGGATTGGCAGCATTGAGTCCTGACCGAAGACGGCCATGTTGTTGATCATCAGCGGCACTAATCCCCAGTGCAGACCGAATATCACGCACACCTGCCACATGGCCCCCATCGCGCCACCGGCAAGCCACGGAGAGAGGGTATAGATGGCCTGATAACCATTCGCCAGACCCTGGCTTAGCCAGGTGGCGACCGGGCCGATAATCAAAAAAGTGAGGGGTACAGTGACGGCAATGCAGAGCACCGGCGAGAAGAAGTTTTTCACGGCTGAGTGCAAAAAGCGGTTGCCCTGCTTTTCCAGCCAGCAGCTGACCCATGAGGCGAGAATAATCGGGATCACCGAGCCGCTGTAGTTGAGGAAAGTGACCGGAATGCCGAGAAAGGTTTCGCTCGCCGCCCCGCTCATTTGCGCAGCGTCAAAGGCGGCGATCATCAGCGGATGAGTTAACGCTCCGCCAATTGCCATAGTGATGAAGGGGTTGCCGCCAAATTTTTTCCCGGCGGTATAACCCAGCACCAGCGGGAAGAAAAAGAAGAGCGCGTCGCT
The DNA here is from genome assembly GCF_003864115.1 of Kosakonia sp. CCTCC M2018092. Lineage (NCBI taxonomy): Bacteria > Pseudomonadati > Pseudomonadota > Gammaproteobacteria > Enterobacterales > Enterobacteriaceae > Kosakonia > Kosakonia sp. CCTCC M2018092. The sequence goes on along the minus strand of NZ_CP034225.1, from coordinate 1,623,201 downwards.
GGCAGCGAACCAGATTTTATAGGTGCCGCTCTCTGGCGACAGCCAGTTACAGACAACCGCCAGCGCCAGGACACCTTTCAGGATGCCGGACGCAGCCAGGATGCCGATAAAAGGGGTGAAAATGCCTGAAATGATGTCGATCAGGCGGCTAAAGAGCGAACTTTTGTCGTCGCTTGCGACAACCGCCGTATCCTCCTTTAGCCCGGCCGCATCGCATACCGCCAGCCAGACATCGTGCACATCGTTGCCGATCACCACCTGAAACTGTCCGCCGCTCTCCACCACCATAATGATGCCAGGCTGCTTTTTTAGCCCGTCGGCATTGGCCTTCTGCATCTCTTTGAGTTTAAAGCGTAACCGCGTAGCGCAATGCACCACGCTGCTGATGTTCTCCTTGCCGCCAACGTGGCTGAGAATGACGTTCGCCAGCGTTTGATAATCCATGCTTGTGTCCTTACCTCTTGTGTCTGAGTAAAAAAAAACCTGAGCCACGTCACCTTACGGCGACGGACTCAGGTTTTGCCTGCACACGTTAATGCAGTAACAACCCATAGGTGCAGTTAGCGCTGCTCTTTCCTCACGCGCTCGATATGGAGCGCGAGAAACATTGTCTCTTCGTTGGTCAACCGCCGCTGATAGGTCGTTGCCAGATGAAGCGCCACTTTCTCGGCGCACTTCCACGCCAGCGGGTAGTTATCTTTTACCGCCTGATGGAGGCTGAGATCGTCATCATCCACCACCGTCCTGTTCAGCATGCGCTGGGAGAAGAACTTCAGATGGGTAACAAAACGCTGATAGCTCAGCCCCTCTTCGTCATACTCCAGCTTTAACTGATACTGCACGATATGCAGGATCTCCTGCATCGCACGGGTGATGTGCATCACCTCCGGCATCGCGCTGTTTAGCTGTGCCGTCACCAGATGCAGCGCAATAAAGCCCGCTTCATCTTCCGGCAGCGACACGCCGAGCCGCCTGGCAATGATCTCTCGCGCCTCATGCCCGAGCGCGAACTCCTTCGGGTAGAGGCGCTTGATCTCCCACAGCAATCCATTGCGGATAAGCAGACCTTTTTTCTGCCGCTCGATGGCGAAGTAACAGTGATCGGTGAGCGTGATATAGAGGCTCTCCTGCAACTTCCCCAGCCGATCGCTGGCCAGCGCGATAATGCGATCGCAGGTGGTCATTACCTCCAGCGGGATCTGGTTAAGCAGTTCGCCCAGGCGGCGCACCAGATCGTCGCTTTGCAGCGCGAAGACCTTTTCGATCGCGCCCTCGTCGAGCCGATCGCCGGGACGCTTCTGAAAGGCAATGCCGCGCCCCATCACCACCTGCTCACGCTGCTGCTCGTCCAGCACCACTGCAACGTTATTATTTAATATTTTGGCGATACGCATGCCGCCCGCCGGAACCAGACCGGAAGAGAAACCTGCCTCGCCGATATGTGACACCATCAGCGGAACAGAGCCTGGTACTGGGCCTCATACTGCGGCGCATTCCACTGGCCATCGAACACCGTCAGGGTGATATAGCCTTTGTTGAGCCAGCCAGTATCGGTGTCTGATTCGTTCGGCATCATGATCTTTTCACTGATGACCTGCTGCGCACGCCCATCTTCCAGCAGCACATAGCTGTGCTGTGCTTCCGGGAAGGCCTCGTTGCCAATAAATTTCTCCCCCTTCACCGCGCTTTTCGCCAGCGGAGGATAGTTGATGCTCAGGCCGGATCCGGCTGGCAGCAGCGGCTGGCCAGCCTGGCGTTTGGCCTGCAGTTTATCGACCAGCGAGACCACATAATCGACAGAGTCCGGCCAGTATTTATGCGTGCTCGGCCAGCCCGCTTTTTGCTCCTCTGCTGTAAACAGGTAGCCGATGCTGGCGGCAATCGCCGGGTAGCCGTAGCGCACGGCACGTACCGCTGCGCCTACGGTGCCGGAGTTAAGCTGGGTCACGCCGGTGTTCGGGCCATCGTTAACACCGGAAATGACCAGGTCCGGCGGGTTCTCTTTCAGAATACCGAGCAGGCCGAAATCGATGGCATCCGCAGGCGTGCCGGGGAAGCAGTAGCGTTTTTCCGCCACCTTTTTCACATCGAAGATTTTGTTGGGTTTGAAGGTGATCGCCGAGCCAATCCCGCTCTGATTGGTGGCGGGTGCCACCATCCAGACATCAAAGCCTTTGGCGGCCAGTTTTTCCTGTAAGGAGATGGTACCGATGGAGTCGCAGCCGTCGTCGTTGACCAGTAAGATACGCGTTGCGCGTTCAGCCGCATGAGCGCCGGTGGAGGCGAGTGCGGTGAGTAAAAGTGCCAGTAACGTTCTATTCACGGTGAAGCTCCTTATTGATTATGCAGACCAAATTTGTATTCCATAGTGATGCCGCCGCCGAGGCCATGTGAGCGGTGGAAATCGCGCTTGTCGTCCGTCAGCCAGGGTTTGCCTTTCACCAGTTTCCAGCTGTAGCTCGGGCCAAAGCCCGCAAACAGCGATAAACCAGAGACGGATTTCGGTACCCAGGCAATAAAGCCGCCGTATTCCCACTGCGTTAATTTAACGCCCTGATATTTCGCCCCAAAACCATAATTAGCAAAAATACCTGTAGTCAATTCCGGCGAGAGAACATATTTACCGTACCAATAAATCATCTGCTCATTATCATTGACGTAATCATTACCTTCGCCATCCGCCGGGCTATTGAATGCGCCACGGGTATTTTTACCCATATGCCAATAAAAGTGACCCAGGCCATTATCTAACGGCGCTTTTGTTTTTGACCAGGCGACACCTGACTCCATTGCGTAATATTGATAGCCCACCAGCGCGAAAATATGTTGCGCACTATGCGTAAACCCGCGAGCACCTTCCCACTCTGCCAGCCCGCGATTGTAATACCAGGCGCTGCGTAATAAAAGCGACTCTTTTTCGGCCAGCGGAAATGAAAATTGCGCTTCTATTCCCTGCCGTAAAAGATAATTATCACTTTCGCCTGCCAGCCAGGTTAGACGTGTATTTTTATCAGGACTCCAGCTTATATCACCGGTAACAATGTGATCGATGGGCTTATTAGTTTTTAAGGTATAAAAGCGGCGCTTTTCCGGTTCGTCACGTTCTGAAAAACGGGTGACCCAGGCGGCGCGGGCTGAAAGATCGCCCAGGCCGCTCTCAAGGCTCACTCCCTGCCAGGAGCTTGGCGCGGCCCGGCTACGCGTGACGCTGAGCGCGCCGAACTTATAAAGCTGCTTCCAGCCCGCGTAGAGCCTGGCGTAAGCGTGCTCATCCTCCCATTTGAGCTTTGCGTAAAGCTGTCCAACTTTGTTGAAGCCTTCCGCATGACCGTTGTCATCGCGCAGCAGATCGCGCCCGGCAAAGTCTTTATTGGCATAGAGCTTGACCACGCTATACCAGGAGGCATCGATACCAATAGCATCGAGGAACCAGCCGCTCTGATAATCCAGCAGCGCGCCCTGCGCCCACGCATTCTGGTCACCAATACCGGCTTCTGAGAGCTGGTTATTAGTACTTAACATCCAGACATTTTTTAACGTGACATCGAACTTACTATTTTCAATAAAACCCTGAGTGTTGGGCAGTTCACTATTAGCAAAAGCGCAAGTGCCGCTAATACCTGACAGGAACGCCAAAGGTAAGGCGAATTTAATATGTGCCATTTTTATTCCGTTTTTATATTGCTGGCCGCAACTGCCGCGTTAAAAAAAATGCTAACGCGTAAGGCTCAGGCAATTCCTTATAGTTATTTGCTTTACAGCTTTTATTTATGCACACCATCAAAACAAAAAAACCCAAACCCGAAATTCACAAGCGGTGAATTTGATGGTTTAGGTTTTGCCTGTTTAACAGTAACAACCCTGCGATGGTGTGGGTAAATAAATACCATCTCACCTGGAAATAATCTATGAGCAATTTAGGTAAGAGCGTAAAAGTGTGACTCAGATAACGCTACGAATTGAGTCAATAACATCGTAGCGTTACATGCCTCTATATTTCAGCGCGGGCAATCGCCGCCGCAATTTCCTGAGAGGTTTTGTAGGTGCGAATTTCCGCAAATAGCTCGCTGGCTTCGGCGTACTCTTTACGCAGGTAGCCCAGCCACTGTTTAATGCGCGCGACGTGATACAAACCGGTATCACCCTGCTTCTCAAGCCGGCTGTATTTCGCCAGCAGCGCAACCACTTCAGGCCAGGGCATACGCGGCTCGTTATATTTCACTACCCGGCTGAGGTTTGGCACATTGAGCGCGCCACGGCCAATCATCACCGCATCGCAGCCGGTCGCCGCCATGCACGCCTGCGCGCTCTGCCAGTCCCAGATTTCACCGTTGGCGATAACCGGAATCGACAGGCGCTGGCGGATCTCACCGATTGCCTGCCAGTTAATGCGCTCGGCTTTATAGCCATCCTCTTTCGTGCGGCCATGCACCGTCAGTTCGCTGGCACCCGCCTGCTCTACCGCATCGGCAATTTCAAACTGGCGGGCGGAGTTCTCCCAGCCAAGACGAATTTTCACCGTGACCGGCAGATGCGACGGCACCGCTTCACGCATCGCTTTCGCACCGCGATAGATCAGCTCCGGATCTTTGAGTAATGTCGCCCCGCCGCCGCTGCCGTTGACCAGTTTCGACGGGCAACCGCAGTTCAGATCAACCCCCCACGAGCCAAGTTCAACCGCGCGGGCGGCATTTTCCGCCAGCCACTCTGGATATTGACCCAACAGCTGAATGCGCACTAATGTGCCGGAGGAGGTGCGGCTCTGGCGCTGCAATTCCGGGCAGATTTTATGGAAGGATTTTACCGGCAGCAGCTGATCGACCACGCGCAGAAACTCGGTGATACAGAGATCATAATCATTGACGTCAGTCAGCAGCTCGCGCACCAGAGAATCGAGCACGCCCTCCATTGGAGCCAGTAATACACGCATAAATCACCCCGAAAAAATGAGGCGACATAGTAGCCGCTCTCCGGTAGCGAGGAAAGTGCCATTATCATCGAGCGCTGAAGGCTTCGCGCCCCTTTTTTTCACACTCTGGCTGGTTTGGACACATAATTTAACCAAATGGAATGTCTGGTATGCTCAAAATTCATGATGTGATCGGTAGCACGTTTTTAGCTTAAATTGTATGATGAATGCGTTTCAGCAAGGATTTCCACCATGAATAAATCACTGATAATCATCTGGCAGTACCTGCGAGCCTTCGCACTCATCTATGCCTGCTTATATGCCGGTATTTTTGTCGCCTCACTGCTGCCGATCGCCATTCCGGGCAGCATTATTGGCATGCTGATTATGTTTGTCCTGCTGGCGCTGCAAATCCTGCCGGCGAAGTGGGTCAATCCCGGCTGTTTTCTGCTGATTCGCTACATGGCGCTGCTGTTTGTGCCTATCGGCGTTGGCGTCATGCAGTATTACGACGTGCTGCGCGCACAGTTCGGCCCGATTGTGGTCTCCTGCGCGGTGAGCACGCTGGTGGTCTTTTTGGTGGTGAGCTGGAGTACCCATCTGGTACACGGCGAGCGTAAAGTGGCCGGTCGTGAGGAAACAAAAGAGTGATGGCCTATATCTGGTGGTCCCTGCCGTTAACGCTGGCGGTCTTTTTCGCCGCCCGCAAACTGGCCGCGCGCTTTAAGCTGGCGCTGCTCAACCCTTTACTTATCGCGATGGTGGTGATCATACCGCTGCTGTTGCTGACCGGTACGCCCTACGATCACTACTTCCAGGGCAGTAAAGTGCTCAACGATCTGCTGCAACCCGCAGTCGTCGCGCTGGCGTTTCCTCTTTATGAACAGCTGCACCAGATCCGCGCGCGCTGGAAATCGATTATCACCATCTGCTTTATCGGCAGCCTGGTGGCGATGATCAGCGGAACGCTTATCGCACTATTAATGGGAGCGACGCCCGAGATTGCCGCCTCGATATTACCGAAATCCGTCACTACGCCGATTGCGATGGCAGTAGGCGGCAGCATTGGCGGCATTCCGGCAATCAGCGCGGTGTGCGTGATTTTTGTCGGCGTGCTTGGCGCGGTCTTTGGGCACACCTTGCTGAACCTGATGGGCATCAAGACCAAATCGGCACGCGGGCTGGCAATGGGTACCGCCTCGCACGCGCTGGGCACCGCGCGTAGCGCGGAACTGGATTACCAGGAGGGGGCTTTCAGCTCGCTGGCGCTGGTGATCTGCGGGATTATCACCTCGCTTATCGCGCCGTTCCTCTTTCCGCTATTGATCGCGCTGTGGGGTTAAAATTTGCGATGTGTCGCGCAATTCTTTAATGCGTTTCATTTGTTGCATAAACATTGTGATTTGAGTCACATATAAAAGCGAAGCAGGCCCGTACACTGTCTCTCCAATACACTGCTATGAGGCACTGCTATGCATTCTCGTTTTCACACTGCTTTTTCCGGCCTGCCGGGTGAACTTCAGACCGCGCTGGCGCCTCTGCTGGCGGATGAACACTTCCCCGCTATGCTGAGCGCGGAGCAGGTGGCAACGTTGCAAAGCGCGACCCAGCTGGATGCCGATGCACTGGCCTTCGCGCTGCTGCCCCTCGCTGCCGCCTGCGCGCGCACGGATCTCTCCCATTTCAATGTCGGCGCGATTGCCCGCGGCGTCAGCGGCAGCTGGTATTTCGGCGCCAATATGGAGTTTATCGGTGCCACCATGCAGCAGACGGTGCATGCCGAGCAGAGCGCCATCAGCCACGCCTGGCTGCGCGGTGAGACCGCACTGGAATCGGTGACCGTCAACTACACGCCGTGCGGCCACTGCCGGCAGTTTATGAATGAACTCAACAGCGGGCTTTCGCTGCGCATTAACCTGCCAGGCCGCGCGCCGCATACGCTCGGTGATTACCTGCCGGATGCCTTTGGGCCGAAAGATCTGGAGATTAAAACCCTGCTGATGGACGCCCAGGATCACGGTTTCGCCCCGCACGGCGATGCGCTGACCCAGGCCGCGATTGCCGCAGCCAGCCAGAGCCACTCCCCTTATACTCACTCCCCTTCCGGCGTTGCCCTGCTCTGCCGCGACGGGCAGATCTTCAGCGGACGTTATGCGGAGAACGCGGCGTTTAACCCGACGCTGCCGCCGTTACAGGGCGCGCTTAATTTGCTCAGCCTGAGCGGATTCGACTACCCGGATATTACGCGCGCTGTGCTGGCGGAACGCGCTGACGCGCCCTTAACGCAGTGGGATGCAACAACGGCAACGCTGCGTGCGTTAGGTTGCGAAGCGGTTGAGCGCGTAACGCTATGATGCGCATCACTGCGGTTAAGGCCGCAGTGATGAAAAACAGCGCGATTGAGCTGCCGTTTCTTGCGCTTGCGGTGTGGGTAAAGTAGCCTGAGTGCAATTTCAATCCCTTACCGAGCCTGCTTCATGTTAAAGCGTGTTTTTTACAGCCTGATAGTCCTGATTGGTCTGCTGGTGTTAACCGCGCTGAGTCTCGATCGCTGGATGAGCTGGAAAACCGCCCCCTATATCTACGACGACCTGCAGGATCTCCCCTGGCGTCAGGTCGGCGTGGTGCTTGGCACTGCCAAATATTACCGCACTGGTGTGATCAACCAATATTACCGCTACCGCATTCAGGGTGCCCTTAACGCCTATAACAGCGGCAAGGTGAACTACCTGCTGTTGAGCGGTGATAACGCACAACAGAGCTATAACGAGCCGGTGACGATGCGCAAAGATCTGATCGCCGGCGGCGTTGATCCTGCGGATATCGTGCTCGATTACGCCGGTTTCCGCACCCTGGACTCGATTGTCCGCACCCGCAAGGTGTTCGACACCAATGACTTCATTATCATCACCCAGCGTTTCCACTGTGAACGCGCGCTGTTTATCGCCCGCCACTTAGGCATTCAGGCGCAGTGCTACGCCGTGCCGTCGCCTAAAGATATGTGGAGCGTGCGGGCGCGCGAATTTGGCGCCCGGCTCGGGACGATTGCAGATCTCTATCTGTTTAAACGTGAACCCCGCTTCCTTGGGCCTCTGGTGCCGATCCCTGCGATGCATGAAGTGCCGGAGGATGCTCAGGGCTATCCGGCAGTCACGGCCGAGCAGTTAGTTGATATGCAAAAAAAGAAGTAGCAGAGCGGATTAATTGAAGGGCACCGTACGGCCACTGCTTTTCGCCGGGCGGACAAGCGTGAAATCACGGGCAAGAAATCCCTGGTGATCGATTACGGCGGAGGCATTCCGCTCCAGCGTCCATGTGCCGTTTAGCGCATTAAACTGCATCACCTTCTCCCCTTCCGGCGTCTCCACCAGATAGTCACCCGTTTTCAGATAGCCTGCGCTGCAGGTGATCCGTGCCGGCGGGTTGTTAGCCATTCTGTACTCGATCTTGCGAAACCCGGTCTGCACCGAGCAGAAGTAGAAAAACGGCAATGACGTGACGGTGAGATCGCCGATTACAGCAATCACTTCGCCATCACGAAGCAGTTCAACATTTTTTAAAACGAAATTCACCTGACTGGTTTTTTCATGCGGTGCGTGGTCAACTCTAAAAAAAACAAAATTCATAAGCGCCCCTTGAGCTGCAATCACAACTCTCAAAGATTGTCCTTTAAGCGTATGTAGCCGCTGCGATGAAGGCCTTCAGAATCCCCTTAAATTTGATCGGTTCTTCAATAAGATGCGCGCAGAGCGGGATTTTAAAAGCACAAACAAGGCACACGACAACGCAGCGCAAGCTGCATGACACGTGCCTTTGCGGAGGTAAAAAGGGGAAACTCAGGCGACTTTTTCGTGCTCGATTTCATGCTCCGTCAGGCTGCGCTGCAAATCGTAGATCAGGCTGCGCACCATATCGGGAGTTAAGCTGAAAAACTGCGAGTCAAAAGTCGATGCACCCGGGCCATAAGGCGAAGTGCTGTAACCAAATTTCACAACGATGCTCTGCTGCTTGTCTACCGCGCCCACTTGCCATCCAGTGACGGGGAATGCCGGAAAAGCGAATTCATTCTTCATCCTAATCTCCTTATAAATGTTGGGACTTAATAAAGCGTAGCAGCGACGCGGGATTTCTCCATGTTGAATAGATGAAGTTTTCTAATGGCAGAGCAATAAAAAAGCCCGCACAGGGCGGGCTTGAGAGCGGAGCAGAAGGATTACTTCTTGCGCGCGTATTTCAGGGAGTCCAGCGCCACGGCGAAGATGATGATCCCGCCCTTGATGATGTACTGCCAGTAAGGGTTGATGCCGATATAGGTCAGACCATAGTTGATAACGGTAAAGATGATCACACCGGTCACCACGCCCAGCACGGTACCGACACCGCCGCTGAAGGAGACGCCGCCCACCACGCACGCGGCAATCGCATCGAGCTCATACATAAAGCCGAGGTTGTTGGTCGCCGAGCCGATACGGCCCGCTTCCAGCAGCCCGCCGAAGGCGTAGAAGACGCCGGAGAGGGCATAGATCATCAGCAGGTTCAGCGCGACGTTCACACCAGACACTTTTGCCGCTTCCGGGTTGCCGCCGATAGCGAAAATGTTCTTACCGAAGCGGGTTTTGTTCCACAGCACCCAGACAAACGCCACGGCGATCAGCGCGTAGAAGGTGATGTAAGAGAGGCGGAAGCTGCCGAGCGCAATAAAGCCCTGGGTAAAGGTGGAGAAGCCGCTGTCGAAGCCGGAGATCGGCGACGCGCCGACAAAGTCGTAATAGAGGGAGTTGATACCGTACACGATAATCATCGTGCCCAGCGTGGTGATAAACGGCGTCACATTCAGGTAAGCGATGATAATACCGTTGATCAGGCCGATAATCGCGCCGATAACACAGACGATCAGCACCACCACGATAATCGGCATCGTCGCCATCTCCGGGAACACTTTGTTGGCGTTCTCCATCGATTGCAGCAGCGTTGCCGCCACCACTGCCGCCAGCCCGACCTGACGTCCGGCAGAGAGGTCGGTGCCCTGGGTAACAATCAGGCCCGCGACGCCGAGTGCGATAATAATACGCACTGAAGACTGGGTCAGAATATTACTTAAGTTCAGCAGGCTTAAGAACGTAGGGTCCTGGAAAATAATAATGGCCAGCAACACTAAAAGAACGACGTAAATACCGCCATCTTTCAGATAAGTGAGAAAAGTCTTTTTATTTAACGCACTCATGAGGAGCCCCTGATCTTAAAGGTGCAAAGACGCAAGACGGAGAATTTCGTTTTGCGTTGTCGTTTTAGTATCAACAATTCCAGCGACGAGGCCATTGCTCATTACCAGAATACGGTCAGTGATGCCTAACAACTCAGGCATTTCAGAGGAGATAATAATGATCCCCTTCTCTCTTTTCGCCAGCTCAGCAATCAGCTGATAAATTTCAAACTTCGCACCCACGTCAATACCGCGCGTCGGTTCATCAAGCATCAAAATTTCCGGCTGGGTTAATAACCAGCGTCCAATAATCACTTTCTGCTGATTACCGCCGGAGAGCGAACCAATTTGCGTACGGTGGCCAGGGGTTTTTACGCGCATTGAGTCAATTACCCATTGGGTATCGCTCTTCATGCGGCTGTTATCCAGTAAGCCCACTTTGTTACGGTAGTTCTGAATATTGGAGATTAATGAGTTAAATCCAATATCCAGATAAGCATAAATACCAGTCGAGCGACGCTCTTCGGTGACCAGGGCGAAGCCGTTATTAATGGCTTCGTTGGCGGTATGGTTATTAATCGCTTTACCGTGCAGCTTAATAGTGCCGCCCGATTTTTCACGGATACCAAACAGCGTCTCCACGATATCGGTACGCTTCGCGCCCACCAGCCCGGCAATCCCGAGAATTTCGCCCTTGCGCAGATCAAAGCTCACATCACGAATCGACGGCTGACGCAGGGAGGTGAGATTACGCACCTCCAGAATGGTCTCGCCCGGCGTGTTGTGCTTGTCCGGGAAGCGCTGGTTCAGGGAGCGGCCGACCATCATGGCAATGATCTTATCCATATCCAGCCCTTCCAGCGGCTGGGTGGCGATCCACTGCCCGTCGCGCAGAACGGTAATTTCATCGCACAGCTGGAATATCTCTTCCATCTTGTGCGAGATATAAACTATGCCGCAGCCACGCTCTTTCAGCTTGCGGATAATTTTAAACAGATGGTTGACCTCTTTTTCGGTCAGCGACGACGTCGGCTCATCCATAATGACGATTTTGGCGTCATAGGAGAATGCTTTCGCAATTTCGATCATCTGCATCTGGGAAACGGATAATGTCCCGACACGCGCACGGGGATCGATATCAATATCCAGCTCATCAAAGATGGATTTCGTGTCGTGGTACATCTTATCCTGATCGACAAACACGCCTTTGGTCGGGTAACGCCCGAGCCACATGTTATCCATCACCGAACGCTGTAATACCAGGTTCAACTCCTGGTGCACCATCGAAATACCGTTTTCCAGCGCTTCTTTAGCGGAGTGGAAATCGATCTCTTTACCCTGAAATAGAATGCTGCCGGAATCTTTTTGGTAGATCCCAAAAAGGCATTTTAATAATGTCGATTTACCCGCACCGTTTTCACCCATCAATGCATGAATAGAGTGAGGACGGACTTTTAAATTGACATTATCGAGCGCCTTTACGCCGGGAAAGGACTTGTTGATATTGCTCATTTCCAACAAGAATTCACCTGACGACTGAGTATTATTGCTGACCATAATTCTACCTTGTTGGCCTGGCATATCATTTTTATAAAAGGGCGTATTAAACAATACGCCCAGTGAGAACGGTCGAACTGAATCTTATTTACCGGTAATTTGCGCCAGGTTGTCTTTATCAACACCGACGTAAGGAATACGGACAATCTTGTTCTCAATTTTCCAGGTGGTGCCATCTGCCGCGCCTTTGCCATCAGCAAGGTTTTTCGCCAGATCGAAGGTCGCTTTCGCCTGGTTGTTGGCATCGTTCAGCACGGTACCGGCCATCGCGCCCGATTTCACCAGCGCCAGTGCTTCTGGCAGTGCATCGACGCCAAATACCGGAATCGCGGATTTGTTGTGGGCTTTCAGCGCTTCAACCGCACCCATTGCCATCGCATCGTTGTTGGCGATCACCACTTCGATTTTGTTGGCGTTCGGGCCAGAGAGCCACGCGTCCATTTTGTCTTTCGCCTGGGCGGTGTCCCACATTGCAGTATCTAATGCCAGCTGCTGAGTTTTGATGCCTTTATCGTTCAGCTCTTTAATCACGTAGGTGGTACGCGCTTCGGCATCCGGGTGGCCCGGCTCGCCTTTCAGGAGCACGAACTGAATCTGACCATCTTTGTTCAGATCCCAGCCTGGGTTTGCCGCCCAGTGTTTGGCAATCAGGTCGCCCTGAATCACGCCGGACTCTTTGGAGTCGGTGCCGACGTAGTAAGCTTTGTCATAGCTATCCAGCGCTTTGCGGGAAGGCTCTTTGTTGAAGAAGACGATAGGCACATTCTGGCCGCGCGCTTTCTCGATCACCGTGCCCGCCGCAGCCGGGTCAACCAGGTTGATGGCGAGGGCTTTAACCCCTTTTGCCAGCAGGACGTCGATCTGATCATTCTGTTTGGATTGGTCGTTCTGGGAGTCGTTCATCAGCAGCTGCACATCCGGTGCTGCTTTACCGTCTTTCTCAATCGCCTTACGCACAACGGACATGAAGTTGTCGTCATATTTATAGATGGTCACACCAATACGGGTATCCGCTGCGTGTGCGGCTGCGCCAAACAGCATGCTTGCCATGACAGCAGACAGAGTCAACACCTTCTTATTCATGGTATCTCCGGTTTTATTATATGCAGGGTAGTGCTTGTGAATAATGCTCGGCGGGTCAGTATGTTAAGAAGAGGTTACTGACACCCGACGTCCACGCTAAAAAAATTCAATCGTCCGTGTTCGGTAACGCTCCAGAAGATCGCTTTATCCGATGCTTTTACGTGAACGTTTCATTAAAAATGAATACTCACCGTTACATCGTGTTTCAGCTTCCAAAACGCTGACATCATAGTCAGCGCCTTGTTAAGATACTGTGAATTTACTCACAGATTGAAAACGGTTACATCGCGGCGCATTACAAGTTAGTGATCGGTGCCACACTTTGTCGCAACGCCACGGAATGACGGCGTACCAGCGTCGGCATAAAGCAGTGTGCCGCCTGCGGATCGAGCTTGCCCGCCGCGCCCTGCAACGCCAGCTCCGTCGCCAGCCGCGCCATTGACGCCACCGGGTAACGCACGGTGGTTAATTGCGGATCGGTGTAACGGGCAATCGGGATATCATCGAAACCAATCAGCGACAGATGCTGTGGCACCGCAATGCCATTATCTTTCAGCGCCGTCAGCGCGCCCGCCGCCATGCTGTCGTTGTAAGCGAAAACGGCGGTCAATTGCAGATTGCGACCCAGCAGTTCTACCATCGCCGCCTCCCCGCCCTGCATATCCGGCGAACCGGTGCCAACCCAGCTATCCGGCGCGGCAATGCCCTGCTCTTCCAGCGCGCGGAACCACCCTTCGCGGCGCGAATCGTTATCTTCAATCTGATGGCTGGAGGCGAGGTAGCCGATGCGTTGATGGCCGTTATTCAGCAGCATGCGCGTCGCCATCACCGCCCCGCTGACGTTATCAAGGCAGACGCAGCGGTGTGCGTAACCGGGCACCACGCGGTTGATCAGCACCATGCCGGGGATCTGCTCCATAAAGCCCGTCAGCTCTTCATCGCTAAGCGCTTTTGAGTGCACAATCAGGGCGTTACAGCGCTGACGTATCAGCACCTCAATGGCGTGGCGCTCTTTTTCCGCCTCATGATAGCTGTTGCCAATCAGCACATACTTTTGATGTTCCTGCGCGACGGTATCCACCGCTTTGACCAGCGCGCCAAAGAAGGCATCGGAGACATCCATTACGATCACGCCGATGGTGTCGCTCACCTGTGTCGCCAGCGCCTGGGCGTTGGCATTCGGGCGATAACCGAGCTGGGCGACCGCCTGCATCACGGTTTCGCGTGTCTCCTGGCTGACCAGGGCGCTGTTGTTGAGTACGCGGGAAACCGTCGCGACGGAGACGTTCGCATGACGGGCAACGTCACGAATGGTGATCATTATTTCCCACCTTGTCTGAATGGCGGCACGTCACAGGCACCCCCTGGGTAAAGTAAGGAGGCTATTCTGGCAGTCGCGGTGGCTTTGCTACGTGAGAGGCATCACATCAATGGAAACGGTTACATCGCATTTGTTAACGATTGTGATCCAGATCGTTATCTGCTTGTAGGAGGTAATGCGCTGCCCGCCGCACGGGCGGTGAGTTGACGCCACAGCCACTCAAGCGGCCCCTGGCGAAAACGCCTGAGCCACAGCACGGAGAAGAGGATATTAACCGCCCAGACGGCGGGGACGATCGCCAGCAGTTGCAGGCGGTCAAAGCGCATAAAGAGATTGAAGTGGTAAAACAGCGTGGTGCAGATCAGGGTCTGCAACAGATAGTTAGTGAGCGCCATACGCCCGACGCAGGCGATTGCGCTCACCAGTTTACTGGCGCAGATTTGCGGCCAGAAGCCCCACGCCAGCGCCGCATAGCCGATGGCCTGCACCGGCGCGCTCAGCTCGCGCGGCGCCTGCAAAAAGAAGGCGCACCAGCGGTAAGACCAGCCCAGTTGCCACTGGGCGACAATGGCCGGAATATTTACCGCCATTCCCGTAACCACCAGCAGCGCGCCGACGCGCCGGTAGTGGCGAAGCGGGAACTGCCCTCTCATCCAGCCGCTGCGCATGAGTGCAGCACCAATCAACATCAGCCCGGCCAGCTGCCAGCCATACTGCACGCCGAGCGCCAGCAAGGCGTTTGACAAGAGATCGCTGCGGTTGCTCAGCCCCTCCACCAGCGTGCCGCTGGTGCGCCACCAGGCTTCATACTGCACGTTGGCGGCATCGGGCAGCCAGGAGTTGTTCGGCGTGGTAGCGGAGATCGCACCCAGCAGCAGCAACACAACAATGCCGATGAGATAGAGCACCACGCCGGTATGAAACATCGCTTTCACGCTCTGCGCATCGCGAATCATTCGCCAGCCGATAAGCCCCACCAGGCCATAAGCCAGCAGAATATCGCCTTCCCAGAAGAAGAGTGCGTGAATGAAACCGAGCAGCACCAGCAGCGTCAGGCGGGACTGGATCCAGCGCTTGCCGCGTGGCAGCAGCATCTGCAACCCGGCACCAAAAAGAATGGCGAACAGCGAGAGGAATTTTACCTGCGCAAAAAGGTCGAGCAGCGCCCAGGTCCAGGCATCATGCAGGGTGATGTCGCCATACCAGGCGGGATTGAGATAGGCCGCCTTCGGCAGACCAAAGGCGGTGATATTGAGCAGCAGAATGCCAAGGATGGCGAGGCCACGAATAAAATCGAGCGTGACGCTCCTTCCCATGTTGGCGCTCCCGCAATCAGTTAGTGTGACGAACGGCGCGCAGGAACTCCTGGCGGGTGTTCTGGCTCGACTTAAACAGGCCACCGAGTGAGGTGGTAGTGGTGGCGCTGGTCGCATCACGAATGCCGCGCGCTTTCACACAATAATGGACCGCATCAATCGATACCGCGACATTGTTGGTGCCAAGCAGGGTTTGCAGCGCGGTGAGGATCTGCTGGGTCAGGCGTTCCTGAACCTGCGGGCGCTGGGCGAAGAACTGCACAATGCGGTTGATTTTCGACAGGCCAATCACCGACTCTTTCGGGATATAGGCCACCGTCGCTTTGCCGTCGATCGTGACAAAGTGGTGTTCGCAGGTGCTGGTGAGCGTAATGTCGCGCACGGTCACCATCTCATCGACCTTCATCTTATTTTCAATGACGGTGATTTTCGGGAAATTAGCGTAATCAAGACCGGAGAAGATCTCATCGACATACATTTTGGCGATGCGATGCGGCGTTTCCATCAGGCTGTCATCATTCAGATCGAGATTGAGCAGCTGCATGATCTCGGTCATATGGCCGGCGATAAGGCGTTTACGGGATTCATTATCCATTTGCACCGGGGGGCGCAGCGGGGTTTCCAGACCACGGGCAACCAGCGCCTCGTGCACCAGCGCCGCTTCTTTACTGAGTGATGACATATTTTCTTCTTCTCCTGCAGGTATGGCGTGCTTCGCGTGTTGCGGCGAAGTGAGGCAACATTGTGCGTGAGGTCGCGCACATAATCCAGCCCGCCGGGGATAATTATTGAAATTGCCGCTGCCTTTCAGGCTGACGTTTCCACACCAGAACACCACCAATCGCCAGCGCAACCGCCGCGATACCGAGCGCCGGCTCAAGGCGTCCGCTAAGCCAGGTCGAGAGCGCGGAGGTCATCGGGCCGACCAGTTGCCCGACGGCATAGCCGGTGGTGAGCAGCCCCGCCATATAACGCGCGTGGTAGGGTGCCAGCTCGCGGCCATAGAGCAGTGAAAGCTGCACCGCACAGAGAAAACCACCGCCGACCAGCACCGCGCCGCACACCAGACCGCTCAACCCCGGCAGAAGCCAGGCCGCCAGCACGCCCGCGCCCTGCAACCAGAGGACTATCGCCAGCCGCTGATGGCTCTGCCCGCAGTGGCGCAGCAGAATACTAAGGCCAATGCCGATCACCGCCGCGAGGCCGAAAACCGGCCAGACAAACTGGGCAAACAGGCTGCCGGGAAAGCGCAGCGCCGCCATCTGCGACAAAAAGGTGGCGGGCAGAATATAGCCAAACCCGGCCAGGCTATAGCTCCAGACCAGCCGTTTCAGATCGGTCGTCAGGTGCAGAGGCTGCGTCTTAACCTCCGGGCGGTGCCACTCACCGGGCTTCGGCAAGTAGCGGGCAATCAGCGCCACCAGCAGCAGCGCCAGCACGCCATAAACTTGCCAGGCTGACGCAGCGCTTAAGCCTTTGGCCTGAATCGCCACCGCCAGCAAGCCGCTTAACGCGATGCCCGCGCCCGGCCCGGCAAACACCGCCGCGCTGAGGCCCGGTTTTCCGGCATGAGCCAGCCGCTCATTGGTCCAGGCAGCAATCAGCACCATTCCCCAGCCGCTCATCGCGCCGATAATCAGCCGAATCGCGCCGTGCAGCAGCGCGTTGTCTGCCAGCGCAGAGAGGAAAGTGAGCAGCACCGCGCCGCCAATGCCAAGCCACAGGCGCACTTCGATATGCCGCTTCGCGCGCATCGCATCCCAGGCACCAAGCAGATAACCAAGGTAGTTAATGGCTGCCACCAGCCCGGCACTGGTGAGGGTGAGCTGGCCGTCGCGGATCATCAACGGCACCTGTGGCGTAAAGGCAAAACGGCCAATCCCCATCACCACCACCAGCACGATAAAACCGCACAGCGCGACGCGTAGCGCCATCCCAGCCCCCGAATGTTAATGTAAAGTTATGTTTATGATGCATTATGTTGCGCAAGTGCGGAAGTGAAAGTTACTCACAGCGGCGTGAATTATCTGTATTATGCAGGGTTATCACTCTGTTTATCTCTGTGAAACCTGAGGAGCCCCGCATGGAATTGCTCGAAGAGCACCGCTGTTTTGAAGGCTGGCAACAGCGCTGGCGTCACGACTCCAGCGTCCTGAACTGCGCCATGACGTTCAGCATCTTTTTACCGCCGCAGCGTAGCGATGCGCGCCCGCCGGTGCTTTACTGGCTCTCCGGCCTGACCTGCAATGATGAGAATTTCACCACCAAAGCCGGTGCGCAGCGCGTCGCCTCTGAACTGGGCATTGTGCTGGTGATGCCGGATACCAGCCCGCGCGGCGATGAGGTGGCTGACGCCGACAGCTACGATCTGGGTAAAGGGGCAGGCTTCTATCTCAACGCCACGCAGCAACCGTGGGCCACGCACTACCGGATGTTTGATTATCTGCGCGACGAACTCCCGGCCCTTATCCAGAGCGAGTTTAACGTCAGCACCCAGGCGGCGATCAGCGGTCACTCCATGGGCGGCCACGGCGCGCTGATTATGGCGCTGAAAAACCCGGGCCGTTACACCAGTGTCTCTGCCTTTGCGCCGATTGTGAACCCGTTACAGGTGCCGTGGGGGCAGAAAGCCTTTACTGCCTATTTAGGTGAGGATGCCAGCCAGTGGCGCGAGTGGGACAGCTGTGCGCTGATGCTGGAAAGCGGCGAAGGTGACGCCATTCCGACCCTTATCGATCAGGGGGACAGCGATCAGTTCCTCGCCGATCAGTTACAGCCAGCGCGGCTGGCAGAAGTGGCGCGGCAGAAAAGCTGGCCGCTGACCCTGCGTATTCAGCCGGGGTACGATCACAGCTACTTCTTTATCGCCTCGTTTATTGAAGATCATCTGCGCTTCCATGCGCAGCACCTCTTCCGCTAAGCGTCACCCCGGCGTTTTCGCGCCGGGATCTCTCATCAGAAGCGGTAATCAATCGCCGCAAAGTAGCGACGTCCATCTTCGTTAAAGCTGTAGTCATCCCGGCTGAGATCTTTATCGCCGAGGTTAAGCACGCCCGCGCGCAGTTTGACGTTTTTCGTCGCCTGCCACGCGCCGCCCGCATTCCAGATAACATATCCGCCCGGCGTTGCGCCCTGGGAGACCGAGCGTTTCTCGCCGCTATAGTTCGCCGAGACATAGAACGACCACGCGTCGTTAGCCTGCCAGTCCAGCGTACCGTTAGCGGTGTGGAACGGCAGATCCTGCAACGGTTTATTGCCGCCGCCGCTCAGGTTGCGCCCGTCGTTATAGGTGTAATTAAGCGTTAGTTTCCACGCTTCATCGAACGGGATTTTCACCTCCGTCTCTACGCCCTGAATCCGCGCTTTATCGACGTTGTAGTAGCGGAACACCGGTACCCGCGCCCCACGAGCGTTACGCTCAAAGCCGACAAAGTTCGGATAGCCCGGCGCTTCGGTCAGGCTGGGAGTTCGGCTGATATTGATCATATCCTCAATATTGTTCTGGAAGGCGGTAACGCTGCCCTGCACGCCCTCGAGCCAGCCCTCTTCGCCACTGTAGTAGAGCCCCAGTTCGAAGCTTTCGCTGGTTTCCGGTTTTAGCTCCGGGCTGCCGACAATCCGGCAACTGCCGCGACAGGAGTTGCTCGCCCAGTCGGGGCTTAGCTGCAACAGCGACGGCGCTTTAAAGGCCGTTGCCCAGCCCCCTTTCACCGTGATGGTATCGGTAGCGCTCCACACCAGGTAGGCACGTGGGCTCCAGTGATCGCCATAGGTTTCATGGTCATCCATGCGCAGGCCGGTGGTCAGCGCCAGCGGTTCAATAATCCGCCACTCATCTTCAATAAACAGCGCGTACTGGCTGGAGGAGGTTTTACTGCTGTTACCGCCGGTCAGGTTAATGGGATCGCTGAGTTTGTCATGACGCCATTCACCGCCCAGCGTCACTAATTGATTGATCTCACCGAGCGGCAGCACCACTTTGCCATCCACGGTGTTGCTTTCCGAACGGATAGCGCTGGCGTTACCGGGGTTTTTGTTATCGATCTTCTCGCCGTAGAAACGCAGCTCGCTATTAGCCGTGCCCCAGCGCCCGTTGTGCGCCAGCGAGTAGTTCTGGCGATCGAGGCGGTTTTTATTCAGTGAATCAGAGTTGCGGTCCTGGCGGTCATAACCGTAACCAGCGGTAAAGTCGTGATCTTTGGTTGGCGTCCATGCCAGTTCAACATTGCCATCGCGGCTGGTAAAGCCCTCGATGCGCGGTGACTCACCGCTGGCGGCGGTTTGCGAAGCCTGCTGCCGATCTTTTTCGCGCTTCGCCACACCGCCAAAGGCCTTCAGCCCGAGCACGCCGTCAATCAGTGGCCCGCTGGTGTAGAACTGGCCATTTTGCGTATCGCCGCGATCGCGGTGCGCCTGGATGGTGGTGTCTGCTGTAATTGAGCCGCTCCAGCGCTGGCCGATTTTTTTGGTAATGATATTCACCACGCCGCCGAGGGCGTCGGAGCCATACAGCGACGACATCGGGCCGCGCACCACTTCAATGCGCTCAATCGCTTCTACCGGGATCCAGTTGAGGTCAAAATCGTTGTGGCGGAAGACGGCATTGCGCGAGTTGACGCGCTTGCCATCAATCAGAATCAGGGTGTAGCTGCTGTTCAGCCCGCGCAGGCTGACACCTTTGCGGTTATCCCCTTCATTAGTGAGCTGTACGCCGGGTACCTCTTTCAGCACATCTTTCAGGTTTTGCACCGGCCTGCGCTGTAAATCCTGCTGCGTGATGACACTGATGCTGGCAGGCGCATCTTTCAGGTTCTGCTCGCTGGCCGAAGCGGTCACCACCAGCGTTTCACCCTCCCCTGCGGCGGCCATCACCGGCAGCGCCAGCGTTAACGCGGACGCACAGAGGCCTCCCCGCATAATGGGATTCAAGGTAAACATTCCGTAACTCCATGAGGTCTGAAAAAGATTGAAAAAGTTGCTCACGTATTGCAAAACCGCGCCCCGTTACATTGACGAGGGCGTTATAGATTGTGGAAACATCAGGCGCATGAATCCCGCCGGGTTCCCTTTTTTTTCAGACGCTTACCTTAGTGCAAACGAGAATGATTATCAATTTCGCAAACTTAAAGTTATGTAAAGGAGGGCGGGTAAATGGGAGGAGAAAGTGATAAAAAAACGCCCTCCGAGCAGAGGGCGTCAAGCAGGTAATTATTTGGTAAAGCGTTCCGGGAACTCCATCTCGCTGTAGCGCACAAAGCGCGTCCCTTTGCTGAACTTGTAGCCCAGCCAGATCACCAGGAAGAGCGGAATGCCGATATAGGTCGCCGTCACCGCGCCCCAGTCAATGGAGTCTTCGAGGAAGGCCTGATAGTTCTGCCCAAGCGTGATGATCAGGCAGAGCACAAAGGCAAAGATCGGCCCAATCGGGAAGAAGCCGGAGCGGTACGGCAGGTTATCCAGCGAGTGGCCCTGCGCAACATAACCGCGGCGGAAACGGTAGTGGCTGATGGCAATCCCCAGCCAGGCGATAAAGCCCGTCATGCCGGAGGTGTTAAGCAGCCACAGGTAAACGGTCTGGTTGCCAAACATCGAGGTCAGGAAGCAGAGACCGGCAATCACCGTGGTGGCATAGAGCGCGTTGCGCGGCACGCCGCCTTTCGACAATTTGGCGAAGATGCGCGGCGCTTTGCCGTCGCAGGCCAGCGTGTAGAGCATACGGGTCGACGCATACATGCCCGAGTTACCCGCCGAAAGTACCGCCGTCAGGATCACCGCATTCATCACCGCCGCCGCCGAAAGCAGGCCAGCATGTTGGAACACCAGCGTGAACGGGCTGACGCTGATATCTTTCACGTCGTTACGCAGCAGGCTTGGATCGGTATAGGGAATGATCAGGCTGATAATCAAAATTGCGAAGACGTAGAAGAGCAGGATTCGCCAGAAGACCTGACGCACCGCGCGCGGAATGTTCTTCTCCGGATCTTCGGATTCACCAGCCGCAATACCGATAAGCTCGGTGCCCTGGAAGGAGAAGCCAACAATCATCGCCACGCCAATCATCGCCGAGAAACCGCCGGCAAACGGCGCGTCGCCGATGCTCCAGTTGCTCCAGCCCGCCGGTTTTTCACCCTGGAAAATGCCGACAATCATCATCACGCCGACAATGATAAAGATAATCACGGTGGTCACTTTGATCAGCGAAAACCAGTATTCCGCCTCGCCAAAGCCTTTCACCGAGATGTAGTTAAGCAGGAAGATAACGACCAGGAAGAGCGCGCTCCAGATCCAGCCCGGCGTATCCGGGAACCACCAGGTCATCACCAGTTGGGAAGCGACAAGGTCAACGGCGATGGTCACCGCCCAGTTGTACCAGTAGTTCCAGCCGAGGGCGAAGCCGAAGCCCTCTTCGACATATTTCTGCCCGTAGGTCGAAAAAGAGCCGGAAACCGGCATAAAGGCAGCAAGTTCGCCAAGGCTGGTCATCAGGAAATAGACCATCAGGCCAATCAGCATATAGGAGAGCAGCGCGCCGCCCGGCCCCGCTGAGGAGATGGTCGCCCCGGAGGCGACAAACAGACCGGTCCCGATGGAGCCGCCAATTGCGATCATCGTCAGATGACGCGCTTTCAGTGCACGACGAAGCGTGGTCGCTTCTGTGGTTTTTGTTTCGGAAACCATAAGAAAAAGCTATCCATCCAAAAAATGAGGCGCGATTGTAGCAGACGAAACGCGGCCCTTCCGGTGGAAAAGGTCTCTTATTAGAGACCTTCATAATTGGCCGCGAATTATAAGTAAAGCAGTGAATGGAGGATGTTGCGAGGCGAAAACGCGCGGTCAGGCGAGACCGCGTACCGAAGCGATAAACTGCTGTAACTCAGGCGTGCGCGGCTGGCTGAAGAAGGTTTTACTCGCCCCCTGCTCCCACACTTTGCCCTGATGCATAAACACCACCCGATCGCCCACTTCACGGGCGAAATTCATCTCATGGGTGACCAGAATCAGCGTCATCCCTTCTGCGGCAAGCTTCTCCAGCACGCGCAGCACTTCGCCGACCAGCTCGGGATCGAGCGCGGAGGTGATCTCATCGCAGAGTAAAACTTTCGGCTTCATCGCCAGCGCGCGGGCAATGGCAACGCGCTGCTGCTGACCGCCGGAGAGGCTCGACGGCGCATAATCGATGCGATCGCCAAGCCCGACTTTCTCCAGCATCTCCACCGCCAGCTCGCGGCAGGCTTCAGCCGGCATTTTCAGCACCCGACGCGGCGCCAGCATCACATTTTCCAGCGCCGTCATGTGGGGAAAGAGGTTGAAGCTCTGAAACACCATCCCGACGGATCGGCTGATCTCCCGCGCCTGCGATTCACGGTCGGTCACCGTCATGCCGCCAAGTTTGATGCTGCCATCCTGGTAGCCCTCCAGCCCGTTCATGCAGCGCAACAGGGTGCTTTTGCCCGAGCCGCTGCGCCCGATAATCGACACCACTTCGCCCATCTCAATATCCAGGCTTACGCCCTTCAGCACATGGTTGTCGCCATAATATTTCTGAACATCATTAATGGTGATGAGCGGCATGGAACTTTTTCTCCAGATAACGGCTGTAGCGCGACAGCGGATAACACAGCAGGAAGTAGCCTGCGGCGACGAGGCCAAAGACTTTAAACGGCGCAAAGGTGACGTTGTTCAGCATGGTGCCTGCCTTGGTTAGCTCGACAAAACCGATGATGGATGCCAGCGCCGTGCCCTTCACCACCTGCACGGAAAAGCCCACCGTTGGCGCAATGGCAATGCGGATCGCCTGCGGGGCGATAACGCGAAACAGCGTCTGACCAAAGCTCAGCCCGAGACAGCGGCTGGCTTCCCACTGCCCTTTTGGCAGGGCGCGAATCGACCCGTACCAGATATCGAGCAGAAAGGCGCTGGTAAACAGCGTTAAAGCAAGCGTGGCGGCGGTCCAGGCACTGACATCAATACCGAACAGCCCAAGGCCAAAAAAGGCGAGGAACAGCTGCATCAGTAGCGGCGTACCCTGAAACAGCGCGGCATAGGCGCTGACAAAACGCTGCGGCCAGCGCCAGCGGCCAAGGCGCACCATCAGCAGCGGCAGGGTGACCAGCGTGCCGCAGAAAAAGGCGATCAGCGAGAGCAGCACCGTCCAGCGGGCGGCCAGCAGCAGATTGCGCACAATATCCCAGTCGGTAAAGGTACTCATCATGCTCTGCTCCCTAACCATTTACGCCCAATCGCCAGCAGCGCCTGGCGCATCAGCAGCGAGAGCGCGAGGTAAATCAGCGTGGTGACGAAATAGACTTCAAAACTTAAGAAGGTGCGCGACTGAATGAGGTTCGCCATAAACGTCAGTTCCTCATAAGAGACCTGCGACACCACCGACGAGCCGAGCATCACCATCACGCACTGGCTGACCAGCGCCGGGTAGATCCGCGCCAGCGCGGGCGGCAGCACCACGCGCAGGAAGGTCTGGACTTTTGTCAGGCCGAGTACGCGCGCCGCTTCCCACTGCCCTTTTGGCGTCACCTGAATGCCCGCACGAATAATCTCCGTGCTGTAGGCGCCAAGGTTAATCAGCATGGCGAGCAGCGCCGCCTGCCCGGCGGTGAGCTTTAGCCCCAGCCCTGGCAAACCAAAAACAATAAAGAAGAGTTGCACGACAAACGGCGTGTTGCGGATCACCTCGACATAGATCCCCCACAGCGTGCGCAACACGCCCGGTTTGCCGCTGCGCAGCGCCGCGCCGAGGATGCCAAGCGCGACGCCGCCCACCGTTGCCAGCAGCGTCAGGGTGATGGTTGTCCACAATCCGGCCAGCAGTTCCGGCCAGAAGGGCCAGAGCGCGGCAAAATCAAGCGTCACCGTCATCGCTTATGCGCCAAAGTTCGCGGGCAGCGGGGCCTGCATCCACTTCTGCGAGAAGCTGTTGAGCGTGCCCTCTTTCTGCGCCTGATCGACCAGCTTGTCGACCTCCGCCTTCAGCGCCGGCTGGTTTTTCATCAGCCCGATAAAGCAGGGAGAGTCCTTAAGCATAAATTTGCTCACCGGCGCCTTTTGCGGGTTCTGGCGGGCAATCGCCGCGACGACCACATTGCCCGTGGCGAGGAAGGCCACCTGGCCGGAGAGATAGGCGGAGAGCGTGGTGTTGTTATCTTCATAACGCTTCACCTGCGCATCTTTTGGCGCGATATCGCTCAGCACCATATCTTCCACCGCGCCGCGCGTGACGCCGATGGTTTTGCCGCTCAGGGCTTTCGCATCGGTAAGGGTTGCGTCTTTCGGGCCAAAGACGCCGAGGAAGAATGGCGCATAGGCGCGGCTGAAATCGATCACCCGCTCACGCTCGGCATTTTTACCGAGGCTTGAGATCACCAGGTCAACTTTATTGGTTTGCAGATAGGGCACACGGTTTGCGCTGGTGACCGGCACCAGTTGCAGCTTCACCTTCATCCCTTTTGCCAGGTAGTTGGCCATGTCGATATCGTAGCCCTGCGGCTGCAAATCGGTGCCTACCGAGCCAAACGGCGGGAAATCCTGCGGGACGGCCACGCGCAGCACGCCGCGCTGTTGAATATCCTGCAACTGATCCGCCAGCGCCTGGGCGGAACAGATCATCATTACTGCTGCACTGGCTGTCGCCATCATCCACTTTTTCATCTCAACACCTCATCGCCCATGAAACAAAAGATTCTTTGAATCACTTTTTGCAACTAATGTGCCAACGAAGCCAGTGCCTGATTCAGCGGGAGTGCGGGTAAACGAGAGGAGGCCTGCACCCCTAAAACGGTGCAGGTGCCTGCTGATGGTGCAATCAGATATCGCAGTAGCGGATAAAGCGGGTCAACGCGCTGGAGAGATGTTTCTGGCGGTGATGAATGCGCCACAGGGTGCGTACCAGGCGAGGTAACGGCAGCGGGACTTCCATCAGCGTGCCGGTTTCCAGCTGTTCGGCAATCACGCGGCGCGACAGACAGCTGATGCCAAGCCCGTGGCGTACCGCATGCTTGATCGCTTCTGAATTGCCAAGCTCCATGCCTAGCTGAAACTGCGGCAGGTGTGAGAGCAGTAAATAGTCGACGATTTCGCGGGTACCGGAGCCGCGCTCGCGCAGGATCCACGGTGCCGCGGCAAGGGCTTCCAGCGTTACCTCACTTTGCAACAGCGGCGAGGAAGGCGGCGCAAACACCACCAGTTCATCTTCCAGCCAGGGCTCAGCGATGATCTCCGCCGCATGGCACGGCCCTTCGATAAGCCCGATATCAACACGAAAATCGGCCACGGCGGTGATCACATCCTGGCTATTGCCGACGCTCAGTTCCAGCGGCAGCTCGGGAAAATCACGCCGGTAGTGGGCGATCACCTCTGGCAGGATGTAGTTACCGATGGTGCTACTGGCGAAGACGCGGATGGCACCGTTAGCTTCACGAAACAGCTGTTCAATTTCGCTTGCCTGCTCCAGCGCCGCCAGCGCCCGCGGATAGAGCAGTCGCCCGTGTTCATTCACCACCAGCCGTTTGCCCACGCGATCGAACAACTGCACGCCAAGCTGGCCCTCCAGATCCGTCAGCGCAGCGCTCACCGCAGATTGCGACAGCGCCAGACGCTGGGAGGCCTGGGTGGTGGAGCCGCTTTTCAGCACTTCAGCAAACACTTCGAGCTGGCGCAGGGTTATGTGCACAGGAGATCCCTTACCACTTATAAAGATTGATTATAAATATATAATCAATTTTACCTTTAAGCCAGCGCGCCGTACCCTTTTCAGCAACAAGAGGAGAAGGCTATGACCGACATCACATTACACTCTCATCACTCCCGCGTCTGGCGCGTGATGCCCGGCCTGCTACTGAGCGGCGCGATTACCGCGGCGGCGCTGTGGCTGGGCTCCCTGCCCGCCGTTGCTGGCTTCGGCCTGAGCGCGTTAACGCTGGCGATCCTGCTCGGCATGGTGCTGGGCAACACGCTCTACCCGGCGCTGCATCGCCACTGCGACGGCGGTGTGCTGTTTGCGAAACAGCATCTGCTCCGGCTCGGGATTATTCTTTATGGCTTTCGTCTGACCTTTTCGCAGATTGCGGACGTCGGCGTCAGCGGCGTGCTGATTGATGTGCTGACCCTCTCCAGCACCTTTATGCTGGCCTGTTTTCTCGGGCAAAAAGTTTTCGGGCTGGATAAGAAAACCAGCTGGCTGATTGGCGCGGGCAGCAGTATCTGCGGCGCGGCGGCGGTGCTGGCAACGGAGCCGGTAGTAAAAGCGGAGGCGAGCAAAGTGACCGTCGCCATCGCCACAGTCGTGATTTTCGGCACGCTGGCGATCTTTATCTACCCGGCGCTGTGGCCGCTGCTTGCGCCGTGGTTTAACCCGCAAACCTATGGCATCTGGATTGGATCGACGGTGCATGAAGTGGCGCAAGTGGTCGCCGCCGGTCACGCCGTCAGCCCGGAGGCAGAGAATGCGGCGGTGATTGCCAAAATGCTGCGCGTGATGATGCTGGCCCCCTTTTTACTGCTGCTGGCCGCGCGGGTGAAACAGCTCAGCCCGCAAGAGGGTAATGAGAAAAGCAAGGTGACGATCCCGTGGTTTGCCATAGGCTTTGTGGCGGTGGCGGTATTTAACTCCTTTCACCTGTTACCGCCCGCAGCGGTGAATATGCTCAACACACTGGATACGCTGCTGCTGGCAATGGCGATGGCCGCACTTGGCGTGACCACCCATATCAGCGCGCTGAAAAATGCCGGGGCGAAACCGCTGGTGATGGGTCTGCTGCTCTTTATCTGGCTGATTGTCGGCGGCGGTGCGATCAATCTGCTGGTTCACACGGTAATGGCATAAAGCACTACATCTCAACCCTGCTGACCCGCTATGATGTCGGTTTTCCCCCGGCGGGTCTTTACAGGAGTGTTTATGAAATTCATTGGTGCGCATGTTAGCGCCTCAGGCGGCGTCGCAAATGCGGCCATCCGCGCCGCCGAGCTGGACGCAACGGCGTTCGCGCTGTTTACCAAAAATCAGCGGCAATGGCGCGCCGCGCCGTTAACCACGGAAACGATAGATGCGTTCAAAGCCGCGTGCGAAGCGCACAACTATTCGCCCGCGCAAATCCTGCCCCACGACAGCTATCTGATTAACCTCGGTCATCCGGTTGATGAGGCGCTGGAGAAATCCCGCGAGGCGTTTATTGATGAGCTTTCCCGCTGTCAGCAGCTTGGGCTGACGCTGCTCAATTTCCACCCCGGCAGCCACCTGCACCAGATCCCGGAAGAGAAATGCCTCGCGCGCATTGCCGAATCCATCAACATTGCACTGGCGCAGACCGAAGGCGTTACCGCGGTGATTGAAAACACTGCCGGTCAGGGCAGCAACCTCGGCTTCCGGTTTGAGCATTTGGCGGCAATCATCGAGGGGGTTGAAGATAAAACCCGCGTTGGCGTCTGCATTGATACCTGTCACGCATTCGCCGCCGGTTACGATCTGCGCAGCGAAGAGGCAACCGCCGCCACCTTTGCCGAGTTCGACCGCGTGGTGGGCTTCAAATACCTGCGCGGGATGCACCTGAATGATGCGAAAAGCGGCTTCGCCAGCCGGGTTGACCGCCATCACAGCCTCGGCGAAGGCAATATTGGTCACGATGCGTTTCGCTGGATTATGCGCGATACGCGCTTCGACGGCATTCCGCTGATCCTCGAGACCGTTAACCCGGATATCTGGGTGGAAGAGATCGCGTGGCTTAAAGCGCAGCAGTACGCAGAAACCACCGCCGGGTAATTCCCTGCGAGCCTTCAGGCCGGATAAGGCATTCGCCGCCATCCGGCAATGCCGTAATGCCTGATGGCGCTTTGCTTATCAGGCCTACAAAAGCAAATCTGCCCTTTTGTGGGCATAAAAAAAGGCCGCTTAGCGGCCTTTTTCTGTTTTTACGGCTCAGGCAACTTTCGCGGCCATCTCCGTTTCCGGACGTTTCAGCAGGGCATAAAGCAGGCCCGACAGCAGCGTACCGGCAACGATCGCCAGCAGGTAACCGAGCACCGGGGTGATAGCACCCGGGATCAGCAGTACGAACAGGCCACCGTGCGGAGCCATCAGTTTGGCGCCAATCGCCATTGAGATGGCACCGGTCAGCGCGCCACCGGCGATACAGCACGGGATAACACGCATCGGATCGCGCGCTGCGAACGGAATCGCACCTTCAGAGATAAAGCACAGACCCAGCACCAGCGCCGCTTTACCACCTTCACGCTGACCTTTGTCGAACTTGTTGCGTGCAACCAGCGTCGCCAGGCCCATCGCCAGCGGTGGCACCATACCGGCCGCCATAATCGCCGCCATCGGTGCGTAGGTTTGCGTACTCAACAGCCCGACACCAAAGGCGTAGGCCGCTTTGTTCACCGGACCGCCCATATCGGTACACATCATGCCACCGAGGATCGCGCCCAGCAGAACGGCGTTCGCCGTGCCCATGGTTTGCAGCCAGGAGGTGAGACTCGCGAGGATTTTCGCCACCGGCGTACCGATAAGGTAGATCATTGCCAGGCCAACAATCAGGCTGGAGAAGAGCGGAATAATCAGAATCGGTTTCAGCGCTTCCATACTTGGCGGCAGCTTAAAGCCTTTGCTGATCGCTTTCGCGATGTAACCGGCAAGGAAACCGGCAATGATACCGCCGATAAAGCCAGACCCGGTGCTCACCGCCAGCATACCGCCGATCAGACCCGGCGTCAGACCCGGACGGTCGGCAATCGAGAAGGCGATAAAGCCCGCCAGTACCGGTACCATCAGCGCAAACGCCGTACCGCCGCCGATCTTCATCAGCGCCGCCGCCAGCGTGCCCTCTTCTTTAAACGCGGTAATACCAAAGGCGAAGGAGAGTGCGATCAGCAGACCGCCCGCCACCACCATCGGCAGCATATAAGAGACGCCGGTCAGCAGGTGACGATAGGCGCCCGCGCTCTCTTTTTTACCTTCTGAAGATTCAGACTGCCCTTTGCTGGATGGCTGGTACGGCTTCGCTTCCGCTACCGCTTTATCCAGCTCCTGCGCCGTTTTCTTCAGTGCCAGGCCCGTCGAGGTGCGGTACATCGGTTTGCCGGCAAACTTCGCCAGGTCAACTTCGATATCCGCTGCGACGATAACCAGATCCGCCTGCGCCACCTCTTCCGGGGTGATGGCATTGCCTGCGCCCACGGAACCGCGCGTTTCAACCTTCACCCACCAGCCACGTTTTTTCGCTTCGGTTTCAATGGCTTCTGCCGCCATAAAGGTGTGCGCAACGCCGGTCGGACAGGCGGTTACGGCAACAATACGTTTCGGCCCAGCGGCCTGAGCTGCCGCCGCAGGTGCGGCAGCCGGTGCGCTGTAAGGCGTGGCGTGGTTCTTCGCTTCGCTCAGGAACAGCTCCGGGTGCGCGACCGCGCGATTGATATCGCCCAGCCAGACTTTTTTCCCGCTCAGCGCCGCGTCGTTCGGCAGCTGGCTACCCAGCACGATTGCCAGTTCCGCGTCGCCTGGGTTATCAACAAATTGCAGATTCGCTTTTTGCGCCGCCGCACCCAGCAGGGTCTTTGCCATATAGGCACGGGCCTGTCCGAGTTCAGCGTCGATGATCAGCAGCGTTTTCATTATGCCTCTCCTGCTGTTAGTTAAAGGGTTTTAAGTCAACGCGCGCCATCATCGCGGCTAACTGGGTACGATCGGTAATCCCTACGTTACTCTGACTGACCGCCAGTGCAGCGACAGCGGTGGCCAGGCGTAAAGTGTGCTCACTGGACTCACGCATCAGCAGGCCGTAAATCAGGCCGCCAACCATCGAATCCCCTGCGCCAACGGTGCTTACCACTTCCATTGACGGCGGTTTGGCGATCCATTCACCCGAAGCGTTGACCCACAGTGCCCCTTCTGCGCCCAGCGAAATCACCACGTGGGCGATCCCCTGCTCGCGAAGCGCGTGAGCGGCTTCAATAACGTCCTGCAATTCCGGCAGTTTACGACCGGCCCAGATCTCCAGCTCGCGGCGGTTAGGTTTCACTAACCACGGTGCGGCTTTCAGCCCGGCAACCAGCGCGTCACGGCTGCTGTCGAAAATGATGCACGGGCACTGGCTGCGCAGGCGCGTCATCCAGTCGGTAAAGGCTTCCGGGCTGACGCCGGACGGCAGGCTGCCGCTGACGCAGACCATATCAAACTGACCAAGCCAGGTGAGCGAGTCGGCGACGAAACGCTCCCAGTCGGCCGGGGTGACTTCGAAACCGGAGAAGTTAAAGTCGGTCACTTCGCCATCTTTCTCGGTCAGCTTAACGTTGATGCGCGTACGCCCCTGCACCACCTGGAAACGGTTGGCAATGCCCAGCTCGCTGAACAGTTGCTGAAAACCGTCCTGGTTATCTTTACCGAGGAAACCGCCCACGGTGACGTCGATGCCCAGATCTTTCAGCACCTTGGCGACGTTGATCCCTTTACCGGCGGCGTGCAGCCCGGTGGTGCGCACCAGGTTGACTTCGCCACGCTCAACTTCCGGGGTGAAACCCACCAGATCGTAGGCCGGGTTTAAAGTAATTGTTGCGACTCTTCTGCTCATTTACGCTCCCTCTCCCAGACCTGCTGCGATGGCGTCTCCAATCGCTTTCAGCGCCTGTTCAGCATCTTCGCCCTGTGCGGTAAAGCGCAGGCG
This sequence comes from Kosakonia sp. CCTCC M2018092, assembly GCF_003864115.1. NCBI lineage: Bacteria > Pseudomonadati > Pseudomonadota > Gammaproteobacteria > Enterobacterales > Enterobacteriaceae > Kosakonia > Kosakonia sp. CCTCC M2018092. The sequence continues at coordinate 1,592,144 of NZ_CP034225.1, read as the reverse complement.
GTGTCCTTTCTTCACGCCCAGCGCAACCACTTTCATCAGGCTGCGGCCATTTGCCGGTTTGCCTGACCCATCGAGGTTGGTGACGGTGATTTCGCTATTGAACTGTTTAATGGTGTTGACCAGCATGGTGCCCGGACGGGCATGCAGGCCGTGCTCGTTACGAATGACAAACTCTTCGCTGAGCAGATCGTCTGCGACCGCGTCGTCGCTGGTCAGCAGCGCCAGCAGCGTGGCGGCATCAGCATTCAGCAGACGGTCAGCTTTATTCGCCAGCAGCAGATCGCTCAGGCGTTTCAGCACGGCAACGGGTTGCTCATCGGCCATCGCGACGCTCACCAGCACGGCGGCGTTTTCGCCTTCCACTTCAAACGGTGTGGCGGCACGGCTGACGGCTACTGCGCTCAGCAGGTTGCCCTCGGCGCTGTCGTTCAGCCAGATGCCCTGGCCGAGGTTCAGCGGCTGTTCGTTAATAGCACGGGTGACGTAGACGCTGTCTACCGCGCCCGCCTCTTTCAGACGCGCGGCGTTCAGCGCCTGCAGCGTCATCAGCGAGCTGGCGTTAACGTCCAGCGACAGGGTTTCGTTATCCAGCTTCAGCGCGCTGCTCTGCTTTTCGCCCATCAGCAACGCACGCAGCTCTTCAGCGGTGGTCGCGGATTGCAGCTGCGCGGCGACAGCATCATCGCTCAGCACGTGCGTCAGCTGACGCAGCAGGCCGAGATGTTCATCAGAGCTGGCGGCGATACCGATAGCAACGTAAGCCACCTGCCCTTCGCTCCACAGAATGCCCTGCGGGAACTGGAATACTTTGACGCCGGTTTTCAGCACCTGGTCGCGCGTGTCGGTGGTGCCGTGCGGAATGGCGATGCCGTTGCCAAGGAAGGTGGAGGTTTGCTGCTCGCGTGCGAGCATGCCATCGACGTAGCCTTCAGCCACGTTGCCGGCTTCAGCCAGTGCCGCCGCGATCTGGCGAATGGCCTCTTCTTTGTTACCGGCCTGCTGGCCTGGATGGATGTCCTGAACGGATAACTGGAACATGTGACTCGTCTCCCGCTGAAATTGAATCGTTTCAGCTTACATAAGAAAGGTTACGTCACCGCCGTGGTTCAGAGACAATGCGATGACGCTGAAACGTTTCAAGGAGTCTTGACCTTTTTTGCTCAACGATCAAGAAATCTCTCATTTGGCATTTAAGAATTTTGAGGCACTGCACATTTTACAGTCCGTTAAGGGAAATTTGCTGACGCGAAATTGGCCGTCAGCTTATCGCCTTCAGCCTGTTCAGCTTTGAAAGGAATTACGGCGCGGTTTGCTGTTCGAGATCGAGGAGGTAGAGCATCGCCTGTTCGCGCGTTGAACCGCACATCTCCAGGCTCGGTTGCAGCCCGGCACACACTGTTGGTCGCAACGGTGAGCCAAAGAGTTTGCAGCGCTGATGTTCATCAAGCTGCACGCAGGGCGTGTTGGCCGGTTTACCGTTGGGCATGCCGGGGATCGGGCTGGTAATGGACGGGGCGGTACAGCAGGCTCCGCAGTCCGGGCGGCAGTGCATATCGGCTCTCTTATTGGCGTCGACGCGCTGAAATAGCGCGCTGCGGGGCACGCTATCATCTTTTGCCCATGCAACGCAAAACTCAGCAATTCCCCTTGCCTGAAAAGGCCCTCGCGAGTAGTTTGTCGCGATATTTTGGTGAATTTCTTTTTTACAGGAACCTGGCAATGCCAAGAGCGAACGAAATCAAAAAAGGTATGGTGCTGAACTACAACGGCAAACTGCTGATTGTAAAAGACATTGATATTCAGTCACCGAGCGCCCGCGGCGCAGCAACGCTGTATAAAATGCGCTTTGCTGATGTCCGTACCGGCCTGAAAGTTGAAGAGCGTTTTAAAGGCGACGACATTGTTGATACCGTCTCCCTGAACCGCCGTTTCGTTGACTTCTCCTATGTAGACGGCAACGAATATGTCTTTATGGATAAAGAAGACTACACGCCTTATACCTTTACCAAAGATCAGATTGAAGATGAGCTGCTCTTTATTCCGGAAGGTGGCATGCCGGATATGCAGGTGCTGCTGTGGGATGGCCAACTGCTGGCGCTCGAACTGCCGCAGACCGTGGATCTGGAAATTGTTGAGACCGCACCGGGCATCAAAGGCGCGTCTGCCAGCTCCCGTACCAAGCCTGCCACGCTGAACACTGGCCTGGTTGTGCAGGTGCCGGAGTACCTGACCACCGGCGAGAAGATCCGCATTCATATTGAAGAGCGCCGCTATATGGGCCGCGCTGATTAAATAAAAAAGCCTCCATCCGGAGGCTTTTTTTCGCCCGGGAAAGCGAGCCGAGCGTTTACCGGCGGCTATTACAGCAGATCGCGGAACAGCGTCTTCTTCAGCGCCAGCTCAACGCCGCGCACTTCCGCCATCCCCTTCAGGCGGCCAATCGCCGAGTAACCGGGGTTGGTTTTCTTACGCAGATCGTCAAGCATCTGGTGACCGTGATCCGGGCGGAACGGGATCGGGCGCAGATCGCCCGCTTTCTTGCGGCGCTGCTCTTCACTAAGAATTGCCGCTACCACCGAAACCATATCGACATCGCCCTGCAGGTGTGCCGCTTCGTGGAAGGTTTTCGGGTTCTCTTCGCGGCAGGTGGCGCGCAGATGGGTGAAGTGAATGCGATCGCCGAAGGTTTCGATCATCCGCACCAGATCGTTGTCTGCCCGCACGCCGTAAGAACCGGTGCACATGGTGAAGCCGTTGTTGATGCTGTCCACCGCCTCTTTCAGCCACTGCATATCTTCGATGGTGGAGACAATGCGCGGCAGGCCGAGGATCGGACGCGGCGGATCGTCCGGGTGAACCGCCAGCCGCACGCCCACTTCCTGCGCCACCGGCACAATGGCGCGCAGGAAACAGGCCATATTTTCGCGCAGCTGCGCTTTGTCGATGCCGTCATACTCCGCCAGACGCGCGCGGAACTGATCCAGCGTATAACCCTCTTCCGCCCCCGGCAGACCGGCGATGATGTTGCGCGTCAGCTTTTCCACTTCCGCATCGCTCATCGCATTGAAATAGGCCTGCGCCTGGCGCTGCTCCTCATCGCTGTAATCCGCCTGCGCCCCTTCGCGCTTGAGGATATGCAGCTCAAACGCGGCAAAAGCGATCTGGTCGAAGCGCAGCGCGCGTGAGCCATCCGGCAACTGGTATTCCAGGTCGGTGCGCGTCCAGTCGAGGATCGGCATAAAGTTGTAGCAGACGGTATCAATCCCGCAGGTGGCGAGATTGCGAATGCTCTGCTGATAGTTGGCAATCCATTTGTCGCAGTCGCCGGAGTGGGTTTTGATCTCTTCATGTACCGGGATACTTTCGACAACGGACCAGTAAAGCCCCTTTTCAGCCAGCAGCGCCTGGCGGGCTTTGATCTCTTCCACCGGCCACACCTGGCCGTTCGGAATGTGGTGCAGAGCGGTGACCACGCCGGTCGCGCCTGCCTGACGAACATCATCAAGAGAAACCGGATCGTTCGGTCCATACCAACGCCAGGTTTGTTCCATCGTCTTCCCCTCAAAAAAGTTGTTATACCAATACAGCGTGAAACATGACGACTACCATACATGCTTATGGAAAACGGTCAAATCCCGCCACAGCAATGATTGATCCAGCTCACATTCCCCGGATATTTAAGGCATACCAATTCTTTTTGCTGTCATATAACTTTACACTGCTCTTGTTAATTATTGGTTAATCAGGTGTATAGAGATGAAAACAATTGCCTCCACCACGCTGCCCGCTTCGGTGCAACAGCCTCAGTACGATCGCAGCCAGCTCCGTTCGCGCATCGTCCACTTCGGTTTTGGTGCCTTTCACCGCGCCCATCAGGCGTTATTAACCGACCGGGTGCTGAATGCGCAAGGCGGCGACTGGGGCATTTGCGAAATCAGCCTGTTCAGCGGCGATGTATTAATGTCGCAGCTGCGCGAGCAAGATCACCTTTATACGGTGCTGGAGAAAGGCGCGGACGGAAATAAGCCGATTATTATTGGCGCGGTTAACGAATGCCTGAATGCCAAACTCGACACGCTGGCGGCGATTATTGAGAAGTTCTGCGAGCCGCAGGTGGCGATTGTCTCTCTAACCATCACCGAAAAGGGTTACTGCATCGACCCGGCCAGCGGTGAACTTGATCTCACCCAGCCGCGTATTGAACACGATCTTAAATACCCGCACGAGCCGCACTCTGCGCCGGGCATCTTAGTTGAAGCCCTGCATCGCCGCCGTGAACGCGGCCTGCCGCCCTTTACCGTGCTCTCCTGCGACAACATTCCTGACAACGGCCACGTGGTGAAAAACGCCGTGCTCGGCATGGCGCAAACCCGCTCGCCGGAGCTGGCGCAGTGGATAGCGGAGCACGTCAGCTTCCCGGCCACCATGGTCGATCGCATTGTCCCGGCGGCGACCGACGAGTCGCTGGCGGAGATTGCCGACGTAATCGGCGTTTTCGACCCGTGCGCCATCAGTTGCGAGCCATTTATTCAGTGGGTAATAGAAGATAACTTTGTCGCCGGGCGTCCGGCGTGGGAAACGGCGGGCGTGCAGCTGGTGGAAGATGTGCAGCCGTGGGAACAGATGAAGCTGCGCATGCTTAACGGCAGCCACTCCTTCCTCGCCTATTTAGGGTATCTCGCCGGGTTTGCCCATATTAATGAGTGTATGCAGGACGCGGCCTTCCGTGAGGCGGCGCGCCAACTGATGCTCAATGAGCAGGCACCAACGCTGCGTATCAAAGGTGTTGATCTTAATGCCTATGCCGACAGCCTGCTTGAGCGCTTCGCTAACCCGGCGCTGAAACACCGCACCTGGCAGATTGCGATGGATGGCAGCCAGAAGTTGCCGCAGCGCCTGCTGGACGGGATCCGTATTCATCTTCAGCGCCAGAGCGACTGGCCGCTGCTGGCGCTCGGCGTTGCGGGCTGGATGCGCTATGTCAGCGGCGTCGATGATGCGGGCGAGACCATTGATATTCGCGATCCGCTGGCGGATAAAATCCGCGCCATCGTTGAGACCAGCAGCAGCGACGAGCGCGTCACTGCGCTGCTGACGCTAAAAGAGATCTTCGGTAACGATCTGCCGCATAACCCGGTGTTTGTTGATGCCGTCAGCCAGGCATGGCGCGCTATTGATACCCTCGGCGCACACGGCGCGGTGCAGCAGGCGGTCAATCCTTAACATTTTTTGCCCTCAACGCGGACGGATAGTGCGATGCGCCGTCCGCGCTCTTCTCTTTTCCCCTTTTTTTCGCCAGGATTGTCCGCTTGTGCTTTTTGATGACGCGGAGTTCCTGTGACGAAGACCAATCTGATTACCGGCTTTCTCGGAAGCGGCAAAACCACCTCCATTCTGCATTTGCTGGCCCATAAAGATCCGCAGGAGAAGTGGGCGGTGCTGGTGAATGAGTTTGGCGAAGTCGGCATTGATGGCGCCCTGCTCAGCGACAGCGGCGCGCTGCTCAAAGAGATCCCCGGCGGCTGCATGTGCTGCGTCAACGGCCTGCCGATGCAGGTCGGTCTCAATACCCTGCTGCGCCAGGGCAAACCCGATCGCCTGCTGATTGAGCCGACCGGGCTGGGCCACCCGAAGCAGATCCTCGATATGCTTACCGCCCCGGTCTATGAGCCGTGGATCGATCTGCGCGCCACGCTCTGCCTGCTCGACCCGCGCCAGCTGCTGGATGAGAAAGCGCTGAACAATGAGAACTTCCGCGACCAGTTAGCGGCAGCGGATATTATCGTTGCGAATAAAGAGGATCGCGCCAGCGCCGAGAGCCAGAAGGCATTTGACGCATGGTGGGCTGAGTTTGGCGGCGATCGCCTGCGGGTGAACGCCACGCAGGGTGCGATTGACGGCAGCCTGCTCGATCAACCGCGCCGTAATCTGCGCGCCCTGCCAGAGAGCGCCGCGCACGATCATGCGCACGGAGAGAAAAAGGGGCTGGCGGCACTGAGTTTACCGGCGCACCAGCGCTGGCGTCGCAACCTCAATAGCGGCCAGGGACACCACGCCTGTGGCTGGATTTTCGATGCCGATACGGTTTTCGACACCATTGGTCTGCTGGAGTGGGCACGGCTTGCGCCAGTATCGCGGGTAAAAGGAGTGATGCGTATTCCTGAAGGGTTGCTGCGCGTTAACCGCCAGGGTCAGGATTTGCATATTGAGACGCAAAACGCTGCGCCGCCCGATAGCCGGATAGAGTTAATCACCGACAGCGAGGCTGACTGGAACACGCTTCAATCGGCGCTGTTGAAGCTTCGTTTAAGTTAGCCGGACTACCGTGGCGTCCCTGAAAAATAAAAGAGCCTGCAAAATGAAAACCCGACTGCCTCTCATCGTGCTGCTGAATGCTGCTGGCCTGGCGCTGTTTTTCTCCTGGTATCTGCCGGTGAATCATGGTTTCTGGTTCCCGCTCGATTCAGCGATTTTCCACTTTTTCAACCATGGGCTGGCGGAGAATCGCGCCTACTTATGGTTTGTCGCCCTGACCAACAACCGCGCGTTTGATGCCTGCTCGCTGGTGGCGATGGGCTGTCTGATGCTCTCTTTCTGGCTGCCGGCAGATCCGGCCGGGCGTCGGCGCGTGGTGATGATTGGCCTGACCATGCTGCTGCTGGCGCTTGTGATCAACCAGCTCGCGCAGCATCTTATGCCGGTGAAGCGCGCCAGTCCGTCGATCTCCTTTACCGACACCTATCGGGTGAGTGATCTAATCAACTTCCCGACAAAAGATGCCTCGAAAGATAGCTTCCCTGGCGACCACGGTATGATGCTGCTGATTTTTGCCGCGGTAATGCTGCGTTATTTCGGTAAAAAGGCGTTCGCCATCGGAATTCTTATATTTGTCATATTTGCGTTCCCGCGCGTAATGATCGGCGCGCACTGGTTTACGGATATTGCCGTCGGTTCACTCTCTGCGGTGTTGATTGGCCTGCCCTGGTGCCTGATGACGCCACTGAGCGATAAGATTGTGGCGTTATTCGATCGTTATTTGCCTGGGAAAAACAAAATTTAAACACTTAAATAACATTTAGCGCCGCCGGGAAGAGGCGATCATTAGCGTCCTTAATGTAAATTCCCGGCGGTTGCCTGAGTATGTCATTTTTTAGCCAACCCAATCGCCTTTAAAAAGAGCATTTTGCCCGCTATTTCTCTTTATTTGTCCATTTATTGACCAAACGCATGAATTCACTTTCTGTATCACAATTTCTTATAAAAAAGTGATGAAAAGCACTCGCCTTGCATTAGATGTTCAGGTAACCTCGGTCCGTCTTGTCGCAAAGAGTGCTCTTTTACTCTCTGCGCGGTAATTTGTGCGTTTCGCCACAAATTCTGGCTCGAGTATTTGTCTTGAAACATTCAGATAATTAATCTCGCTGCGTTTGGCATTTTTCATAACGATATTATCGTTAAGGACTTCAAGGGAAAATAAGCAACATGGTCAAGTCTCAGCCGATCTTGAGATATATCGTGCGGGCGATACCCGCGATCGCAGTAGCGGTTCTGCTTTCAGCTTGTTCAACAAATACCGCCAAGAATATGCATCCTGAGACGCATGCTGTGCCCGAAGATAGCTCTTCACTGCAAGCCTCTCAGGATGAATTTGAAAACCTGGTACGTAATCTGGATGTTAAAAACCGGCTTATGGATCAGTATGCAAGTTGGAAAGGCGTTCGCTACCGTCTCGGCGGCGACACCAAGAAAGGCATCGACTGTTCTGGCTTTGTGCAGCGCACCTTCCGCGAACAGTTTGGTTTAGAGCTGCCGCGTTCCACATGGGAACAGCAGGAGACCGGTAAGTCTATTTCGCGCACCAGTCTGCGCACCGGCGATCTGGTTCTCTTCCGTGCAGGCTCTACCGGACGTCATGTCGGCATCTACATTGGTAATAACCAGTTTGTTCATGCCTCCACCAGCAGTGGTGTGATGATTTCTAACCTTGATGAGCCATACTGGAAGAAGCGCTATAACGAAGCGCGACGCATCCTGACACGCAGCTAATCGCTTTATGCCAGTTACCCTTGGCTGGCGTAAAGTTATAAAAAACACTGCTTCGGCAGTGTTTTTTTATGTCTGCAATATGCTATACGAAGCTTTCCGGGTTTTATTTCGTTTATATCCCGCTTTATATGCGAAATATGATGAACCGCTAACATAGGCTCAGCATCATGCTTACCCGTAACGTTACCGTTAATCGACGCGTTGTGCTTATTAGCCTGCTGACCGGCGTGCTCGTTGCCATGCTGGTCGGCGGTATTCAGTTCTGGCTGGAGCAGCAAAAGCGCGAAGCCCGCTACGATACGCTGCTGAGCAGCATTCAGGCCTCCTACGCCAGTTACTTCAGCACTATTCGCGCCGCGGCAGAAACACTGCACCCGCTTACGCTCGACAGCTGTGAAGAGGCTGCCAGCGAGCTCACCTCCAAAGCTGCCTTCAGCCAGAATGTGCGCGCCTTTCTGTTAGTAAAAGATCAGCGCGCCTACTGTTCGTCCGCCACTGGTGATATGGATGAGCCGATGAAACGGCTGATTCCGGGTATCGATATTAATAAACCCACCGATATGGTGATTTTGCCCGGTACGCCGATGATGCCGACGCAGCCGGTAATTGCGCTCTGGTTTCGCAGCCCGCTGCTGGATAACCGCGGCGTACTTGCCACGCTCAATATCAATCTCGCCCCCTATATGCTTTACACCGCGCAAATCCCCGATCTTAACGGCCTTGCGCTCGGCATCGGCGATCGCGCACTGACCACCTTCTCAGGCAGACCATTGCTGTTGAGTCATTTGCATCAGACGCCCTACCTGAGCGCGCAGGTCGAAGGTTCGCCGGTCAGGCTCTATCTCTACGCCGATAAATGGCAAATGGAAGATCTCCAGTTCGCGCTGCTGCTGGGTGCCACAGTCGGTATGCTTGCCGGTCTGCTGAGCGCTGCAATGCTCGCGATCCATCTGCGCCCCGGCCGGGAGATCCTCACAGCGATTAAGCGCGACCAGTTTTATGTGGTCTACCAGCCGGTGGTCAGCGGCGCGGAGTTAAAAGTGACTGGTTTTGAAGTCCTAATGCGCTGGAAGCACCCGACCGCCGGCGAAATCCCGCCCGATGCCTTTATTCATTTTGCCGAAGCGCAGCAGTTAATTGTGCCGCTGACCCTGCACCTGTTTAAGCTTGTCGCGCGCGATGCGCCGGTTTTAAAAACGCTGCTGCCTGAAGGGGCGAAAATGGGCATCAATATTGCGCCCGGTCATCTGCATGCGCCGAGCTTTAAACAGGATATGCGGCAGTTTGCACATGCCCTGCCCCCACACCACTTCAGCCTGGTGCTGGAGATCACCGAGCGCGATATGCTCAAGCATGACGAGGTTAATGAGATCTTCCAGTGGCTGCATGATGAAGGGTTTGAGATCGCCATTGATGATTTCGGTACCGGTCATAGCGCGCTGATCTACCTTGAGCGTTTCACCCTCGACTTCCTGAAGATCGATCGCGGGTTTGTTAACGCCATCGGCACGGAAACCGTCACTTCACCGGTGCTTGACGCCGTGCTGACGCTGGCGAAACGGCTCAATATGCGTACCGTGGCGGAAGGGGTGGAGACGCCGGAGCAGGTGCGCTGGCTGCGCGATCGCGGCGTGCACTATTTGCAGGGCTACTTTTTCAGCCGCCCGATGACGCTCCAGCAGTTTATCGACTGGCGACCGCCGACATTTACTGCCCGGCTGTAGGCGGAAAAAGTTCACAACCGCCGATCCCTCCCCTATTATTCAAGCAGAAAAATTCACGCCTCCGTCGCATTGCGGTAAAAGGGATCCAGCAAATGAAGTATGCGCGCATTGTTGCTCTGTTACTGGCGTTTATCGCCCTCGCCTGCCAGGCGCAGACCATTAAAGAGAGTGACAGCTTTGCGATTATCGGCGAACCGAAATACGCCGTTAACTTTTCCCATTTTGATTATGTGAACCCCGCCGCGCCGAAAGGCGGTAACGTGACGCTCGCCAATATCGGCACCTTTGATAACTTCAACCGTTTCGCCCTGCGCGGTAACCCGGCGGTGCGCACCGATGCGCTGTACGACGGCCTGTTCACCACCTCCGACGATGAGCCAGGCAGCTACTATCCGCTGATTGCCGAAACCACCCGCTATGCCGATGACTTCTCGTGGATGGAGATTTCCCTCAACCCGCGCGCCCGCTTCCATGATGGCTCGCCGATCCGCGCCAGCGATGTCGCCTTCACCTTCCAGAAGTTTATGACCCAGGGCGTGCCGCAGTTTCGCATTGTCTATAAAGGCACGACGGTAAAAGCCATTTCACCGTTGACGGTGCGCATTGAGCTGGCGAAGCCGGGCAAAGAGGATATGCTCAGCCTGCTGACGCTGCCGGTAATGCCGGAGAAGTTCTGGAAAGATCATAGCCTCAGCGAGCCGCTTTCCCGCCCGCCGCTGAGCAGCGGGCCTTACCGCATCAGCAGCTGGCGCATGGGGCAGTATATTGCTTATACCCGCGTGCGCGATTACTGGGCTGCCGATCTGCCGGTCAACCGCGGCCGCTGGAACTTCAATAATATCCGCTATGACTACTACCTCGACGACAATGTCGCCTTTGAAGCGTTTAAAGCTGGCTCTTACGATTTGCGCAGCGAAGATAGCCCGAAAAACTGGGCCACGCGCTATATCGGCACCAATTTCGCGCGCGGCTATATCGTTAAAGATGAACAGACCAACCACTCGGCGCAGGATGCGCGCTGGCTGGCGTTTAATACCCAGCGCCCGGTGTTCGCCGACCGGCGGGTTCGTGAAGCTGTGTCACTGGCCTTTGACTTCGAGTGGATGAACAAAGCGCTGTTTTACGGTGCCTACAGCCGGGCGAACAGCTACTTTATCAACACCGAATATGCCGCGCGCAACTACCCGGATGCCGATGAGCTAACCCTGCTGGCACCGTTAAAAGATCAGATCCCGCCTGAAGTGTTTACGCAGATCTACTCCCCGCCCACCTCGAGCGGCGACGGCTACGATCGCCAGAACCTGCTGAAAGCCGATAAGCTGCTTAACGATGCGGGCTGGGTGCTGAAAAACCAGCAGCGGGTGAATGCCAAAACCGGCAAGCCGTTTGTTTTTGAACTGCTGCTCCCCTCAGGTGGGAATGTGCAGTGGGTGCTGCCCTTCCAGCACAATCTCGCCCGTCTCGGCATCACCATGGAGTTACGCCAGGTGGATAACTCGCAGGCGACCAACCGCATGCGCAGCCGCGACTACGACATGATGCCGCGTCTTTGGCGCGCGCAGCCGTGGCCGAGCGGCGACCTGCAAATCTCCTGGGGTTCCGCCTATATTGACTCCTCCTACAATGCGCCGGGGGTAAAAAACCCGGCTATCGACACCCTGCTCGCACAGATTGCCCGCTGGCAGGGGAATAAAGAGAAGCTGTTGCCGCTCGGGCGCGCGCTGGATCGCGTGCTGACGTGGAACTATTACATGCTGCCGATGTGGTATATGGCGGCCGATCGCCTTGCGTACTGGGACAAGTTCTCAATGCCCGGCATTCGCCCCGTCTACTCAATTGGGTTTGATACCTGGTGGTATGACGTAAACAAGGCGGCGAAACTGCCCGCCGCCAGACGTTAAGGAGACGGGATGGGTGCCTATCTCATTCGCCGCTTATTGCTGCTGATCCCCACCCTGTGGGCGATTATTACCATCAACTTTTTTATTGTGCAGATTGCGCCCGGCGGCCCGGTCGACCAGGCGATTGCCGCCATTGAGTATGGCGATCAGGGGCGGCTGCCCGGCACTGGCGGAGGGGGGATGGGCGCAGGCCATGCGCGCACCGGGGTCGGCGATGTGCTGACCAACGATAGCCACTATCGCGGCGGGCGTGGCCTCGACCCGCAGGTGATTGAAGAGATAAAGAAGCGCTACGGCTTCGATAAACCGCTCTCCGAGCGCTACTTCAAAATGCTGTGGGATTATGCACGCTTTGATTTCGGCGATAGCCTGTTTCGCAGCGCCTCGGTGCTGCAACTGATTAAAGAGAGCCTGCCGGTCTCTATCACTCTTGGCCTGTGGGGTACGCTGATTATCTACCTGGTGTCGATTCCGCTTGGGATCCGTAAAGCGGTCTACAGCGGCAGCCGGTTTGATATCTGGAGCAGCGCGCTGATTATTGTCGGCTACGCTATTCCGCCGTTTCTGTTCGCCATTTTGCTGATTATCTTCTTCGCCGGCGGCAGCTATTATGACTTCTTCCCACTGCGCGGGCTGGTGTCGACGGATTTCGCCACGCTCCCCTGGTACAAACAGGCTGCCGACTATCTCTGGCACATTACCCTGCCGGTGCTGGCGACGGTGATTGGCGGCTTTGCCGCGCTGACGATGCTCACCAAGAACTCCTTTCTCGATGAGATCCGCAAGCAGTATGTGGTGACGGCGCGCGCCAAAGGGGTGAGCGAGCGCAATATCATGCGTAAACATGTCTTTCGCAACGCCATGCTGCTGGTAATTGCCGGATTCCCGGCGACTTTTGTCAGCATGTTCTTTACCGGTTCGCTGATGATCGAGGTGATCTTCTCCCTCAACGGTCTCGGCCTGCTGGGCTATGAAGCGACCGTCTCGCGGGATTACCCGGTGATGTTCGGCACGCTCTATATCTTCTCCCTTATCGGCCTGCTGCTGAATATTGTCAGCGATATCACTTATACGCTGGTCGATCCGCGTATCGATTTCGAGGGGCGCTGATGTTCAGACTCAGTTATGTTAACCAGGCGCGCTGGGCGCGTTTTCGCCATAACCGCCGTGGATACTGGTCGTTATGGATCTTCGTCGTGATTTTTGTCCTGAGCCTCTGCTCAGAGCTGATCGCTAATGATAAGCCGCTGCTGGTTCGCTATCAGGGCGAGTGGTTTGTGCCGCTGGTGAAAGAGTACAGCGAAAGCGACTTTGGCGGCCCGTTTGCCACGCCCGCGGATTACCAGGATCCGTGGCTGCAAAAGCAGCTTAACGAGCACGGCTGGGCGCTGTGGGCGCCGGTGCGTTTCGGCGCGCGCAGCATTAATTACGCCACCACGCAGCCCTTCCCCTCTCCACCGTCGGCACAAAACTGGCTCGGCACCGATGCCAACGGCGGCGATGTGCTGGCGCGCATTCTCTACGGTACGCGCATCTCGCTGCTGTTCGGCCTGCTGCTGACACTCTGCTCCAGCGTCATCGGCATTGTGGTCGGTGCGATACAAGGTTATTACGGCGGCAAAATCGATCTCTTCGGCCAGCGCTTTATTGAGGTGTGGTCCGGGCTGCCGACGCTGTTCCTGATAATTCTACTCTCAAGCGTGATCCAGCCCGGCTTCTGGTGGCTGCTCGGCATTACCGTGCTGTTCGGCTGGATGACGCTGGTGAGCGTGGTGCGCGCCGAGTTTCTGCGTACGCGCAATTTTGACTATATCCGCGCCGCGCAGGCGATGGGCGTCAGCGATGGCGCGATTATGCTGCGCCACATGCTGCCAAATGCGATGGTGGCGACGCTAACCTTCTTCCCCTTTATTCTCAGCGGCTCGGTCAGCACCCTCACCTCGCTCGATTTTCTCGGTTTCGGGCTGCCGCTCGGCTCCCCGTCTCTCGGCGAACTGCTGCTGCAGGGCAAAAATAATTTGCAGGCTCCGTGGCTCGGCATCGCGGCGTTTGTCTCAACGGCGCTGCTGCTGTCGGTGCTGATCTTTATCGGCGAAGCGGTGCGCGACGCGTTTGATCCTAATAAGGCGGTGTAAATGGCTTCCCCATTACTGACTATTGACGCGTTAACCATCGCCTTTCGCCAGCAGGCGACGACCCGCACGGTGGTGGAGGATCTCTCCCTGCGTATTGAAGCGGGCGAAACGCTGGCGCTGGTGGGCGAGTCCGGCTCCGGCAAGAGCGTTAGCGCGTTGTCGATTCTGCGCCTGCTCCCCTCACCGCCGGTGGTCTACCCCGCGGGCGATATTCTGTTTCATGGCGAATCGCTGCTGCATGCGAGCGAGCGCACCCTGCGCGGCGTGCGCGGCAACAAGATCGCCATGATTTTTCAGGAGCCGATGGTCTCGCTCAACCCGCTGCATACGCTGGAAAAACAGCTTTATGAAGTGCTCTCCCTGCACCGGGGAATGCGCCGGGAAGCGGCGCGGGCCGAGATGCTCGACTGCCTCGATCGCGTCGGCATCCGCAACGCCCGCAGCCGCCTCGGCGACTTCCCGCATCAGCTCTCCGGCGGCGAGCGCCAGCGCGTGATGATCGCCATGGCGCTGTTGACGCGCCCTGAACTGCTGATTGCTGATGAACCGACCACCGCGCTGGATGTCTCCGTGCAGGCGCAGATCCTCACCCTGCTGCGGGAGCTGCGCGACGAGCTTAATATGGGGCTGCTGTTTATCACCCATAACCTGAATATTGTGCGCAAGCTGGCGGATAACGTGGCGGTGATGCAAAACGGCCGCTGCGTGGAGCAGAACCGCACGGCAACTCTCTTCAACGTGCCGAATCATCCCTATACGCAAAAGCTGATCAACAGCGAGCCGCACGGTGAGCCGGTGCCGCTGCCGCCCGTTGAGCAGCCGCTGTTGCAGGTAGAGAAACTCGGCGTCAGCTTCCCGGTGCGTAAAGGCATTTTCCGCCGCGTGGTCGCGCAAAACGCGGTGGTGAAAGGGATCTCCTTTACCCTGCGCGCCGGTGAAACGCTGGGGCTGGTGGGCGAATCCGGCTCCGGGAAAAGCACCACCGGCCTTGCGCTGCTGCGGCTGGTCAACGCCGAGGGAACGATTCTGTTCGACGGCAAACCGCTGCATTTGTGGAGCCGCAAGCAGATGCTGCCGGTGCGCCACCGCATTCAGGTGGTGTTTCAGGATCCCAATTCGGCGCTGAACCCGCGCCTCAATGTGCAGCAGATTATCGAAGAGGGGTTACGCGTGCATCAGCCTGAGCTGTCGCGCGAAGCCCGCGAGCAGCGGGTGATCGAGGTGATGCAGGAGGTGGGACTGGATGCGCAGACGCGCCAGCGTTACCCGGCAGAGTTTTCCGGCGGCCAGCGCCAGCGTATCGCTATTGCCCGGGCGCTGATTATGAAACCGGAGCTGATTATTCTGGATGAACCAACCTCATCGCTGGATCGCACCGTGCAGGCGCAGATCCTGGCGCTCCTGAAGTCGCTTCAGCAGACGCACCGGCTGGCCTATATCTTTATCAGTCACGATCTGCATCTGGTGCGCACCCTCTGCCACCAGGTGATTGTGCTCAAACAGGGCGAAGTGGTGGAACAGGGCGAGTGTCGGCGGGTATTTGACGAACCTCAGCAGGCGTATACACGCCAGCTGCTGGCGCTGAGCTGAGGTTCAGAATGGATTGTAGTTGGAGAAAGGTTCCGCGATGGCAACGCCGAAGTTTTTCAGGCGGCAGGTGGCGGCAAACTCATCCTGGCTGTGGACGAAGAGGCACGGCTCGCCTTCGCACTCGACCACCGAGCAGTCGACTTCGATATCGCTGAGTGCCTGGCTAAGTTTATGCATTACCGGCCAGGCGTTGTCGCCATCCGGGCTGAGCAGTTTTAACGCCACCAGCGCGTCGTCCGCCGCGTGTCCATTTTGCGGAATCGGTTCAACTTTGGCACCTGCAAAACCCTCACGCCAGCGATAGCACTGGGGTAAACGGTGGATGATTGAGAGCTGTAATGTATTCACTTTCTTTCCCCAGAAGCACTTTCGCTTCACAAATATTTCACATCTAGATTAACACACTATTCACATTTCATCCTGCCAGCGGCAGAGAAAAGGTTGCACCCCGCGTAGTGTGTGGGTTTGCCGCGCTTTTATCAGCATGTTATGAACGCGTCGGCAGGCCAACTTTTCGGCTATATGTACCCGTTTATGAGATCTAACTCAACCTTTTTCACTACAAAGATGTGACTTTTTACACGAGAGGATTTTACATAAAAGAAACAAAAAGCCCAAAAAGAGAACGGCTTTTGCTTGATATGCATCAACGCAGGGAGCGCTTTACGCTCCCTGTTGAAGGGAGGTTATGCCGCTTTTTTCGTCCTGCTGGCATAGAGATAGAAGAGAACTGAACAGGTGGCGCAGAAGGTCATGGACCAGATCATCGGCCAGGCGGTGTTGAAGGTTGCCAGTGACAGCAGCGCGCCGACAATCGCCCCGATACCAAAACGGAAGGTCCCCGCCAACGATGAGGCGGTGCCAGCCATGTGCGGGAATTCGTCGAGGATCACCGCCATCGCGTTCGATGCCACCAGCGTTACGCAACCAACAAACGCTGCCACGCCGATTACCAGCGTCCAGAAACCAACATCCAGCAGCGCGGTCACTACCATCCATAACGCCATCACAAACTGGATCCATAGCCCGCTGCGGAACATATTCAGCGCGCCAACCCGGCGCACAAAGCGGCCGTTGATAATGGTCAGAATGAACAGGAAGACGATATTGAGCGCAAAGTAGTAGCCAAAATCCTGCGGCGAGACGTGGTTGATTTCGATATAGACAAACGGCCCGGCGCTGAGGAAGGAGAACATCCCGGCAAAGCTGAAGCCGCTGGCGAGCATATAACTGAGCACACGTTTATGGCGAAACAGCGAAGCAAAGTTACCAAGGGTGGTGCGGAAGTGGAACTTATGCCGCTTCTCAACCGGCAGCGTTTCACGGATGAAAAAGGCGATCATGCCGGAAGCCAGCAGCGCCGCCAGCGCGAGGATCCAGAAGATGGCGTGCCAGTTGAACCACACCAGCACCGCGCCGCCGATCATCGGTGCCAGCAGCGGCGCAATGGTGGTCACCAGCATGACAAAGGACATCATGCGTGAGAACTCTTCGCGCGGGTAGATATCGCGCATCAGGGCGTTGATCACCACGCTGGCCGCCGCGGCGGCGAGGCCGTGCAAAAAGCGCATAAAGATAAGCTGCTCGATACTCTGCGCCAGCGCGCAGGCCACCGCCGCGACGGCGAACACCAGCGTGCCGCCGAGGATCACCGGCTTGCGCCCGATGCTGTCTGCCATCGGGCCATAGAAGAGCTGACCGATGGCAAAGCCGAGAATGTAGCTGCTCAGGGTCATCTGCGCGCTGCCAGCCGGTACGCCGAACTGCCCGGCAATCACCGGCAAGGCGGGCAGATACATATCAATCGATAGCGGCATCAGCATGGCCAACAGGCCAAGGATAAAGACAATACTCAATGATGAGTGTGGCCTGCTGGTCACGGCAGCAATCTCCTGAAGTTAGCGGCTGAGCATGCCAACGCTGGCAATTTCATCCTCGGTAAGCGCGCGGTACTCCCCCGGCGCCAGGTCGTCATCCAGACGGATGCCGCCAATGCGTTCGCGATGCAGGCCAACAACGTGGTTGCCCACGGCGGCAAACATGCGCTTCACCTGATGATAGCGCCCTTCGCTAATAGTCAGACGCACCTGCGTCGGCGTAATCACCTCCAGCACGGCGGGTTTGGTGAGATCTTTTTCATTATGCAGCTGAACACCGTGGGCAAATTGCTCGGCGGTGTCTTCTGCAACCGGCGACTCCAGCGTCACCAGGTAGGTCTTTTCGCAGTGATGGCGCGGCGAGGTAATGCGGTGCGACCACTGACCATCATCGGTCATCAGCACCAGACCGGTGGTGTCGATATCGAGACGCCCGGCGGCGTGAAGCTTGTGCGCGACCGGCTCGTCGAGGAAGTAGAGCACCGTCGGGTGATCGGGATCTTCGGTAGAACAGACGTACCCTTCCGGTTTATGCAGCATAAAGTAGCGCGGGCCGGTCTGCTGAACGAGGGTATTGCCGTTGTACTCAACCTCGTGTTCCGGTTGCAGTTTAAAGGCGGCATCGCGGACGATCTCGCCATTGACCGTAACACGGCTGCCGCGGATTTCGCGCCCGGAAATGGCGCGGCTTACGCCAAGCTGCTGAGCGATAAACTTATCAAGTCGCATGAAATTTTCTGGCCTGTATGGTGCTGAATGGGGGCAATGCGCCCACAAAAGAGATGAACAGCCTGAAGTATAACGAGCATCATAAACCGCTTAAAGCAAAGTTTCGTGGCATACTGTCTGCCGTCAATCTGTAACGCCGTTGAGACAATGACTTTTACGCTACGCCCCTATCAACGCGAAGCGGTGGATGCCACCCTCGCCCATTTTCGCCAACACGCTGAACCCGCAGTGATTGTGCTGCCGACCGGCGCCGGAAAAAGCCTGGTGATTGCCGAGCTGGCACGGCTGGCGCGCGGCCGCGTGCTGGTGCTGGCCCATGTGAAAGAGCTGGTTGCGCAGAACCACGCCAAATATATCGCCCTTGGGCTGGAAGCAGATATTTTCGCCGCCGGGCTGAAGCGCAAGCAGAGCCACGGCAAAGTGGTGTTTGGCAGCGTGCAATCGGTAGCGCGCAACCTTGATCAGTTCCAGGGTGAGTTCTCCCTGCTGGTGGTGGATGAGTGCCACCGCATCAGCGATGATGACGACAGCCAGTATCAGCAAATTCTTTCCCATCTGCAGGAGGTAAATCCGCGCATTCGCCTGCTCGGCCTGACGGCAACCCCCTTTCGCCTCGGCAAAGGGTGGATTTACCGCTTTCACTATCACGGCATGGTACGCGGGGATGAAAAAGCGCTGTTCCGCGACTGTATTTATGAACTGCCGCTGCGCTATATGATTAAACACGGTTATCTGACGCCGCCGGAGCGGCTGGATATGCCGGTGGTGCAGTACGATTTCAGCCGCTTACAGACGCAGAGTAACGGCCTGTTCAGCGAAGCGGAGCTGAACCGCGAGCTGAAGAAGCAGAAGCGTATTACGCCGCACATTGTCAGCCAGATTGTTGAGTTTGCGCAGACGCGCAAAGGGGCGATGATTTTTGCCGCCACGTTGGAGCACGCCCGCGAGATCACCGGCCTGCTGCCTGCGGACGACGCGGCGCTAATCACCGGCGAAACGCCCGGCCCGCAGCGTGATGCCTTAATTGAGGCTTTCAAACAGCAGCAGTTCCGCTTTCTGGTCAACGTCGCGGTGTTGACCACCGGCTTTGATGCGCCGCATGTCGATCTGATTGCCATTTTGCGCCCGACGGAATCCGTCAGCCTCTATCAGCAGATCGTCGGTCGCGGCCTGCGGCTGGCACCGGGGAAAACCGACTGCCTGATCCTCGATTACGCCGGTAACCCGCACGACCTCTACGCCCCGGAGATTGGCGCGCCGAAAGGCAAAAGCGATAACGTGCCGGTGCAGGTTTTCTGCCCGGGCTGCGGCTTTGCTAATACTTTCTGGGGAAAAACCACCGCTGACGGCACGCTGATTGAGCACTTTGGCCGCCGCTGCCAGGGCTGGTTTGAAGATGATGAGGGCCATCGCGAGCAGTGCGATTACCGTTTTCGCTTTAAAAACTGCCCGCACTGCAACGCAGAGAATGATATTGCCGCTCGCCGCTGCCGCAGTTGTGATGCCATCCTCGTTGACCCGGACGATATGCTGAAAGCGGCGCTGAAGCTGAAAGATGCGCTGGTGCTGCGTTGCAGCGGCATGACATTGCAGCACGGCGCGGATGAGAAAGGCGAATGGCTGAAAATCACCTATTACGATGAAGATGGCGCGGATGTCAGCGAGCGCTTTCGTCTGCAAACTCCGGCGCAGCGCACCGCTTTTGAGCAACTTTTTATGCGACCGCATACGCGTACGCCCGGCGTGCCGTTACGCTGGATTGTGGCGGCAGATATCGTCGCCCAGCAGGCGCTGCTGCGTCACCCCGATTTTGTCGTCGCACGTATGAAAGGCCAGTACTGGCAGGTGCGGGAAAAAGTGTTTGATTACGAAGGTCGCTTTCGTCGGGCGAATGAATTGCGCGGCTAAGCGCACTTTTAATTGATGTATCAATCATTAGGGGATAGAATACCGCCCGCTTTTGCATCCGCAAAGCCGATCATCTGCCTGTTGCTGGGTCGCCTGTAACAGGATTTATTTAAGAGAGATTCAAATGTTTACTATTAACGCAGAAGTACGTAAAGAGCAGGGTAAGGGTGCGAGCCGCCGCCTGCGCACCGCGAACAAGTTCCCGGCTATCGTCTACGGTGGAACTGAAGCGCCGGTTGCTATCGAACTGGATCACGACAAAGTGTGGAACATGCAGACTAAGCCTGGTTTCTACAGCGACGTTCTGACCCTGGCTCTCGATGGCAAAGAAGTTAAAGTTAAGATTCAGGCTGTTCAGCGTCACCCGTTCAAGCCGAAACTGACTCATATCGACTTCGTTCGCGCGTAATCGCTGACAAGTTGAAGAAAAAACCCCGCTCCGGCGGGGTTTTTTTATGGCCTATTTTCCGCCGCTCAGCCGACGCTGCAGCTGATCGCGCAGATTCGGCGGCGTGCCTTTAATGGTCAGCGTGTCGGTAGCCGGATCCCAGAAGATACGCTCGCCAAGCAGCAGCGCATCAAAATTGATGGTCAGCCCGCCGCCGCTGCCGGCATATTTGGTTAACTGCCGCAGGGTGCTGCGATCCGCCGGGAAGCTCTCTTCCAGCTCGTAGCCCTGGCCTGCGGTGAACTCTTCAAAGCTCACTTCGCTTACGCCCGCCAGCTCTTTTGAGAGCGACGCCAGCTCAATCTCCTCGCCCGCCTGCAACTGCTCGTTACAGTAGGTGTAGACTTGCTGACGCACGGTCTGGCGCTCGGATTTATCCAGCTCTGCCTGGGCGGTAAAATCATCGACCGCTTGCAGCAGCCCACGGTTCTGCGCTTTCGCGTTCAGCCCTTCGCTGGCGCCGAGGAAATCCATAAAGAAATCCGCGACCTTGCGCCCTACCCGGCCTTTCAGGAAGGTGAGGTAACGCGTTGACTCCGGGTTAGTTTCCCACTCGGTTAAGTCGACGCGCGCAACGATATCGGCGTGATTGATATCGAGATAGTGGGTCGAGCTGATATCGAGGTTTTCATTGACGCGCATGCTGCTTAAGTTGTTCAGCACCGCCACCAACAGATACTCCACCGCCAGATAGCGGTAGTGGCAAAACAGCACAATACCGCCGTCGGCAAAGGGGTATTTCGCCAGTTCATCACGTAAGCGCCCGGTCGCCGCGCGGCTGAAGGCGAGAAACTCCTCTTCGCCCTGACGTTGCAGACGCAGCGCCTGTGCCAGCTCGCTCTCTTCATTAAACAGGCCATAGGCTTTATTTTTTGCGCTATAGACCCGGTGCAGTTCCGCCACCATCTCTTCGACGGGCGGGGTGGGTTCGAGCAAAGAATCGCGCAGCACCAGTTCAAGGGTTTGCTCATCGCGCTTGATAAGCTGGTGCAGGGCAATCTGGTTGATGTCCAGACTCATGATAAACTCTCCTTTTTGACCGGCGGTATTCAACCACCACCAACGCCGCGGTGCAACTGCTGATAAAAAAGCAGAAAAAAAGCTCTTCCTACGGTAAGATGTTGCCCTTTCATGAACAGACTGATTTCGATTTATGCCACAAATCTCCCGCTACAGTGATGAACACGTTGAACAACTGCTCAGTGAGCTGGCCAACGTACTGGAAAAACACAAAGCACCGGCCGACCTCTCTTTGATGGTGCTGGGCAATATGGTGACCAACCTGATTAACAGCAGCGTCGCCCCCGCGCAGCGTCAGGCCATCGCGACATTGTTCGCAAAGGCACTGCAATCGTCCATTGGCGACGACAAAGCGCACTAAGGGAAATCACAACAGTTTATGGTGACTAATCGTCAACGCTACCGTGAAAAAGTCTCCCAGATGGTGAGCTGGGGGCACTGGTTCGCGCTGTTCAACATTTTGTTGTCCATCGTGCTCGGTAGCCGTTACCTGTTTGTTGCCGACTGGCCGACCACGCTCTCCGGGCGTATTTACTCCTGGCTGAGCCTGGTGGGCCACTTCAGTTTTGTGGTGTTTGCCACCTATCTGCTGATCCTCTTCCCGCTGACCTTTATTGTGATGTCGCAGCGGCTGATGCGCGTGCTCTCGGCGATCCTCGCCACCGCAGGCATGACGCTGCTGCTTATCGACAGCGAAGTCTTTACCCGTTTTCACCTGCACCTGAATCCGGTGGTCTGGGAACTGGTCATCAACCCCGATCAGAACGAGATGGCCCGCGACTGGCAGCTGATGTTTATCAGCGTGCCGGTCATTTTGCTGATTGAGATGCTGTTTGCGACGTGGAGCTGGCAGAAGCTGCGCAGCCTCACGCGCCGCCGCCACTTCGCTAAGCCGGTGGCCGCCCTCTTTTTCGTCTCCTTTATTGCCACCCATGTGATGTATATCTGGGCAGACGCTAATTTCTATCGCCCGATCACCATGCAGCGCGCCAACCTGCCGCTCTCATACCCAATGACCGCGCGCCGTTTCCTTGAAAAACACGGTCTGCTGGATGCGCAGGATTACCAGCGTCGCCTGGTGGAGCAAGGCAATCCGGAAGCGGTATCGGTGCAGTATCCGTTAAGCGATCTGCGCTATCTCGATATGGGCTCCGGGCAGAATGTGCTGCTGATTACCGTCGACGGGCTGAACTACGCCCGTTACGAAAAACAGATGCCGCAGCTGGCGAGTTTTGCCGGGCAGAACGTTAACTTTACCCAGCATATGAGCGCCGGGAATAACGCTGATAACGGCTATTTCGGCCTCTTCTACGGTATTTCGCCGAGCTATATGGATGGCGTGATGTCAGCACGTATCCCGGCGGCGCTGATCACCGCGCTGAATCAGCAGGGCTACCAGCTGGGGCTCTTCTCGTCCGACGGCTTCAGCAGCCCACTCTATCGCCAGGCGCTGCTGTCTGATTTCTCGCTGCCGCCAGCAAAAAGCCAGAGCGATGCGCAGACGGCCGATCAGTGGATCAACTGGCTCTCCCATGACGCGCAGGAAGATACGCGCTGGTTCTCGTGGGTCTCTTTAAACGGTACCGCCGCACTTGATACCGATACTCCGGGCTTTGCACGTAAGTATCCCCGCGCTGCCGCCGATGTCGATGCGCAGATTGCCCGCGTGCTGGATGCGCTGCGCGCCTCCGGCAAAATGGACAACACGGTGATAGTGATCACCGCCGGTCGCGGCATCCCGGCCGATCAGCAGGACACGACTTTCGACTGGTCGCGCAGCCGCCTGCATGTTCCACTGGTCGTGCACTGGCCGGGCACGCCCGCGCAGCGTATTACCCGGCTGACGGATCATCAGGATGTGATGACCACTCTGATGCAGCGTCTGTTGCATGTCAGCACCCCGGCTAATGAGTATTCGCAGGGCCAGGATCTCTTTACCGCCACGCGCCGCCATAACTGGGTGACCGCCGCTAACAGCAATACGCTGGCGATCACCACGCCGCAGATGACGCTGGTGCTCGATCAGAACGGTAACTACAAGTCCTGGGATGCGCAGGGCGAGAAGATCCGCGATCAGAAACCGCAGCTCAGCTTACTGCTGCAGGTGCTGACCGATGAAAAACGGTTTATCGCTAACTGATTGATTATTTATGAATCACTCAGCCTGCCCTGTACTTGCAATCAGGCAAGAAACGGGTAGTATTAGCGCCACATGTCGGCACGTAGCGCAGCCTGGTAGCGCACTGTCATGGGGTGTCAGGGGTCGGAGGTTCAAATCCTCTCGTGCCGACCAAAATTCCCCGCCGTGTTGCCTGTTCCTTTTCGGCAAGACGAAGAAAAACAGCAAGTTACTTTAACTTGCTGTTTTTTTTTGCCCGTTAAAAACCCTTTTCGGCTGGCAAACGGGTAAGCAAATCGTAATCAGGATGTTAACATAGAGACAAATTCATGCCTGTTATGATGAGTGAAACCTATGTCCGACTTAAATCGTCCACAACTCCAGCTGCCCAACGGGGCCGATAAACTGCTGCTCCACTCCTGCTGCGCGCCCTGCTCGGGTGAAGTGATGGAAGCGATCCAGGCTTCCGGTATCGACTACACCATCTTCTTCTATAACCCGAACATCCATCCGCAAAAAGAGTATGAACTGCGCAAAGAGGAGAATATCCGCTTTGCTGAGAAGCATGGCGTGCCCTTTGTCGATGCAGATTACGATACCGACAACTGGTTCGAACGGGCGAAAGGGATGGAGTGGGAGCCTGAGCGCGGCGTGCGCTGCACAATGTGTTTTGATATGCGCTTTGAGCGCACGGCGCTTTATGCCCACGAGCACGGCTTCAAAGCCATCAGCAGTTCGCTGGGCATCTCTCGCTGGAAAAATATGCAGCAAATCAATGACTGCGGCCAGCGCGCGGCAGCGCACTACCCGGAAATGGTTTACTGGGATTACAACTGGCGCAAACAGGGCGGCTCGGCAAGGATGATTGAGATCAGCAAACGGGAGCGCTTCTACCAGCAGGAGTACTGCGGCTGCGTCTACTCCCTGCGCGACAGCAACCTGCACCGTAAATCCCAGGGCCGACCGCTGATTAAGATTGGCAAGCTCTATTATGGTGACGAGCAGGAATAGAGATGAAAAATCCCGGCCATATAGCCGGGATTGTCTGACTTACAGCGCGATATCCGCAACCTGTTCATCGTCGTGATGCGGCTGCGCCATCGGCTTCTGCACCGGCGGGGTAATATCCGCCACCATCGATTCGTCGCACTTCAGACCGAGAATTTCGCTGGTGTAGCGCAGCTCGGCGTCGGCGGCTTCGATATTGCCATTCAGCTCGGTACCGAACGAGGGAATAATCTCCCGCAGCTTGGTTTGCCAGGCTTCTGAAGCGAAGCGCTCGGTAAACACCTTCTCCATCAGCTCAAGCATGATCGGCGCTGCGGTTGAGGCACCCGGCGACGCGCCCAGCAGCGCGGCAATGGTGCCCTCTTTGTCGCTCACCACTTCGGTGCCCAGACGCAGCACGCCGCCTTTTCCGGCTTCGCGTTTGATAATCTGCACCCGCTGCCCTGCCTGCCACAAACGCCAGTCCTCTTTTTGCGCCAGCGGATAGTATTCACGCAGCGCATCAAAACGGTCATCCTCGTTTTGCAGCACCTGGTTTACCAGGTATTTCACCAGGCTGAAGTTGGTCATCCCGACCGTCAGCATCGGCAAAATATTGGACGAGTTGGTTGAGCGCAGCAGATCCCACAGCGATCCGTTTTTCAAAAAACGCGTGGAGAAGGTGGCGAACGGCCCAAAAAGCAGCACGCGTTTGCCATCAATAATGCGCGTATCGATATGCGGCACCGACATTGGCGGCGCGCCAACGGTCGCCTGACCGTAGACTTTCGCCAGATGGTGATTCACCACCGCCGGATCTTCCGCCACCAGGAACTGGCCGCCCACCGGGAAACCGGCATAATCGGCCGCTTCCGGAATGCCGGATTGCTGTAACAGCTTCAGCGCGGCACCACCGGCACCGATAAAGATAAATTTTGCTTTGATCACCTGCTCAGCGCCGCTGTTCAGGTTATGCAGCGTCACGCTCCAGCTCTGGTCGGCATTGCGCTTTAAGCCGCGCACCTCGGTCGCCAGTTGCAGAGCGAAGTTCGCCTTCTTCTGCAGCGAGCCGATCATCTGGCGCGTCAGCTCGCCAAAGTTAACATCGGTGCCGATCTCCGTGCGGGTCGCGGCAATTTTTTGCGTCGCATCGCGCCCTTCCATCACCAGCGGTGCCCACTGTTTGATCTGCTCAGGATCTTCGGAGTAGCGCATGCCGCGAAACAGGGAGCACTGCTGTAGGGCTTTGTAGCGCGCGCGCAGGAAGTTGACGTTGTCGTCGCCCCAGACGAGGCTCATATGCGGCACGGTATTGATAAATGAGCGCGGGTCGCGCAGCACACCACTTTTCACCTGGTGCGCCCAGAACTGGCGAGAGATGCGAAACGCTTCGTTGATCTCAATCGCTTTTTTGATGCTGACAGAGCCGTCCGCGCTGCGTGGGGTATAGTTGAGTTCCATCAGGGCTGCATGCCCGGTACCGGCGTTATTCCAGCCGTTTGAACTCTCTTGCGCCAGGGCGTCGAGACGCTCCACCATCGTAATTGACCAGTCCGGTTCAAGATCCGAAAGCCAGGTTCCCAACGTGGCACTCATGATCCCACCACCGATTAAAAGCACATCTGTTTCCTGCTCTTTCGATGCGGACGCGTCTGCTGCTTTTGAGACAGCATTCAGCCCGACAGCCATCGAAAACAGCCTGGCAGTCATTCTTTTCATGATGATATTGCCTTACTTTTAGTGCTGCTTTATTCGCATTTATAGAGGGTTAAATCGTTAGCTCGTCTAACGTAGCACTTAAAAGTCGAGATTTAAATAATGTTTAAACATTAAATAATAATTATATAAATGTTACTAATAAGTTGCTTTTATGCATTAGTTTTAACACTAATTGTTGCCCGTGTAGCGCCTGAATCTGCTATTATCCTGCGCTTTGCCAAACGCATGGATGCCGTTTGCCTCTGCTTCTATGGCACTCTCCACTTGCGGAATTTTATGACCGACAACGCTACCCCCTCCTCTTCTCAGGTAAGCGCCGTACTGCGCTCGCCAAAGCTGTTTACACGTGAAATTTTAGCCGGTGTGATCACTGCGCTGGCGCTGATCCCGGAAGTGATCTCCTTTTCGGTGATTGCCGGTGTTGACCCGAAAGTGAGCCTGATTGCCTCGGTGGTGCTCTGCTTCGCGATGTCCATTCTCGGCGGTCGTCCGGCAATGGTAACGGCGGCTGCCGGGTCAGTCGCACTGGTTATCGGTCCAATGGTCAACCAGAACGGTGTGGAATACATTTTGCCTGCGGTATTACTGGCGGGCGTGATCCAGATTATCTTTGGCCTGACCGGCATGGCGCGGCTGATGCGCTTTATTCCCCATGCGGTGATGACCGGGTTTGTTAACGCCCTCGGCATCCTGATCTTCTTCGCCCAGGTGCCCCACTTCTGGAGCAAAAACCCAATTATTCTGGCGCTCTTCGTCCTGACGCTGCTGATTGTGCTGTGGCTGCCGCGCTGGCTGAAAAGCGTGCCCGCGCCGCTGGTGGCGATTGTCGTGCTGACCGCCTATACCATCTTTAGTGGTCAGGTGTTACCCACCGTGGGTGATGAAGGCCCGATGCAGGGCGGTCTGCCGGGGCTGACCGAATGGCTGGTGCCGTTTGATTTGCATACGCTGAGCATAATCTGGCCCTGCGCGCTGAGCATTGCTTTTGTCGGGCTGATGGAGTCGCTGCTGACCGCCAAACTGGTCGACGATTTAACCCATACGCCGTCGAATAAAGGGCGTGAAAGCGCCGGGCTTGGCATCGCCAATATCCTTGCCGGTTTCTATGGCGGTATTGCCGGCTGCGCGATGATTGGTCAAACCATCGTCAACGTTGAGATGGGCAAAGGGCGTACGCGTCTCTCAACCGTTGCCGCCGCGCTGGTATTGCTGCTGCTGGTCACGGCGTTAAGCGAGGTGATGGCGAAAATCCCGATGGTGGTGCTGGCCGGGATTATGGCGATTGTCGCCTTCAAGACATTTAACTGGGGAAGCCTCAAGCCAGGCACCCTGAAGCAGGCACCTTTCGTCGAGAGCGTAGTGATGGTGGTCACGGTGATTGCCACCGTCAGCACCGGCAACCTGGCGATTGGCGTGGTTGCCGGGGTGGTGACGCTGGCAATAACGCCTGCGAAGTGGCGGGAAAAGTCGCTGTTTACAGCAAGAACAGCGTCGCCAGACCAAGAAAAATAAAGAAGCCGCCGGTGTCGGTAATGGCGGTGATCATCACGCTGGAGCCGACCGCCGGGTCGCGCCCCAGCCGGATCATCAGCATCGGGATCAGCACACCCATTAATGCCGCCATCAGCAGGTTAAGCACCATCGCCAGCATCATCACGCCGCCCAGCGCCGGGTCGCCATACAGCCACCAGGTGATGCAGCCCATCAGTCCGCCCCACACCACGCCGTTAATTAACGCCACGCCCATTTCGCGCAGAATAAGAAACGAGAAGTTGCCCGGCTGAATGTTTTGCAGCGCCAGCGCGCGCACAATCATGGTGATGGTCTGGTTACCGGTGTTACCGCCAATACCGGCGACAATCGGCATCAATGAGGCCAGCGCCACCAGCTGCGAGATGGTGTGTTCAAAACCGTCAATTACCCGCGAGGCGATAAACGCAGTACAGAGGTTAAGCGCCAGCCACGCCCAGCGTGACTTTACCGCTTTGGTGACGGGGGCGAAGACATCCTCTTCGGTACTCAGGCCGCCCATCTGGCGCATATCGTTATCGGTCTCTTCGTAGACCACGTCGAGGATCTCATCGACGGTCAGCCGCCCCATCAGAATGCCGTTCTCATCCACCACTGCGGCGCTAAGCAGGTTGTCACGCTCAAAGGTACGCGCAACACGCTCCGCCTCCTCTTCCGGCAGGAAGGTGACGGGATCGCTCTCCATTACCTCGCCCACTTCCCGATCGGTGGCGTTCAGCAGCAGAGTTTGCAGCGTCAGCTCGCCAACCAGCCGGTTGTCGCGATCGACCACAAACAGCTTGTCGGTGTTCTCCGGCATCTTTCCCAGACGGCGTAAGTAGCGCTGAACGGCGGCCAGCGTCACCTCCGCGCGGATGGTGATCACCTCAAACTCCATGATCGCGCCGACGCAGTTTTTGCCATAGCGCATCACCTGGCGCACCCGAGCGCGCTCTTTCGGCGGTAGCGTTGCCATCATGCGCCCGGTCAGGTTGCGCGGCAGATGCTGCACC
Source organism: Kosakonia sp. CCTCC M2018092 (assembly GCF_003864115.1). Classification (NCBI taxonomy): domain Bacteria; kingdom Pseudomonadati; phylum Pseudomonadota; class Gammaproteobacteria; order Enterobacterales; family Enterobacteriaceae; genus Kosakonia; species Kosakonia sp. CCTCC M2018092. The sequence goes on along the minus strand of NZ_CP034225.1, from coordinate 1,563,419 downwards.
AGGTAGATCTGCTCATCAATATTGAGGGTTTCCAGCGCATCCAGCAGCGCGCGGTCGCTCATCTCATCAATCAGATCGTCCCAGACATTTTCCGAGGCTTCGAGCAGCACTTTGCCGCGCTTGTCATCTTCAATCACCCGCCACAGCGCATGGCGTTCAACCACCGGCAGCGCTTCGAGGGTATCGGCCAGATCCGGCGGCGGCAGATGGGCAGCGAGGGCGCGAACTTCAAGCAGGTGCTGATCGAGCACTTCACTGTTCACCTGCTCCACCAGCGTGATTTCGCCCAACAGCGTGGCGGTCAGGGCTTTATGGGTGGTGAGCAACCAGATAAGGCGCGCGCGCTCTTCTTCGCGCAGTTTGACACTGTTCTTTTTAATAACCGGCATGACAATCCTGAATCGAAAGCGCCCTCTCATCCGGGCGGAATAGCCTTAAGCATAGCGCCAGGTGCTAAAAAAAGGCTCAACGGTGGGGTTGTTTGGATAAAAAAACGGCAACGCTCCCCGCTTCAGCAGGGAGCGTGGTGATTACGCGGTGCGGGAAACGGCGTCGCGGGAGGCGAGCTGACGCTCTTCACCCTCCAGCTCGCTTAAGTGACCGCTGCGCATCTCCAGCAGGCGATCGGCGTGTATGAAGTAGTGATCGTCATGGCTGATGGCAAAAATGGTTTTGCCCATCTGCTGCATCAGCGGCAACAGCACCTGGTAGAAGTCACGCCTGAAGTGCGGATCCTGATCTGCCGCCCACTCATCCAGCAGCAGAATATCGCGCTCTTCCGCCAGCGCCAGCAGCAGCGCGACGCGCTTCTTCTGCCCTTTCGACAGCTTCAGATTAAGGATTTTGCCGTTTTCCAGTTCCAGCTTGTGCGACATCTTTAACTGCTCCAGCCACTTCGCCACCAGTTCCGGATCGGCCTGCTGCCCTTCGGGGCCAAGCAGTTCGTCAAACAGCCAGACATCGGTAAACACCGCCGAGAAGAGTTTGCGGTAATCTTCCGGTTTATCCTGCGCCATCGGTTTGCCATCCAGCAGGATCTCGCCTGAGAGCGGCTGATAGAGGCCGGTCAGCAGCATCGCCAGCGTCGATTTCCCGCTGCCGTTACCGCCAATCAGAAACACCAGTTCGCCGCGCTTGAGGGTCATATTGATTGGCCCAATGGCAAAGTCGTTATCCTGATATTTAAAGGTGACATCGCGCAGCTCAAGGGTTTGCCAGCCGGGGAAAGCCTGCGGGTGCGGAAACTCCGGCCGGTAAGGTGCCAGCGCGAACTGCTTGAGTTTGCGAAACGCCACCTGGGCGGTGAGCAGCGTTGGCAGCGCGCCGACGGCGGAGAGCAGCGGCGTGCGCAGAAAGAGCAGCGTCAATGAGTAGGTCGCCGCGACATTGGTATTCGCCCAGCCCAGCCCGTTCGCCATCCAGAACACCAGACCAATCGCGCCCAGCATCATAATGTTCGACCAGTTCACCGCGCTCAGGTGGAAGGTGTCGGCGCGGATAATATGGTGGCGGTATTCGCGCGCATCCGGCAGGTACATCTTTTCAAACACGTGCTCGGCGCGCTCGCGGTTAAGCGTAAGCTCTTTGCGCCCTTCAAGCACCGTCTGAAAATCGGTATAGAGCTTATCTTCCGTCTCGCGCAGGGTCGCCATATGTTTATAGACGCGCGACACCAGCATAAACCCGCCCCAGATGGTCAGCGCCATCCAGATAACGGTGATCAGCAACATTTTACCGGAGAGCATGGCGAGATAGAGGCAGGAGCCAACGGTGAGGATAATCCCCTGCACCAGCTCCGGCAGGCGCACAAAGGCGATAGTGATATTACGTACATCGCTGGTCAGCCCGGCCAGCAGCGAGGCGCTGCCCAGCTGTTCGATGCGCTCGATCGGCGTATCCAGAAGACGCTTGATAAATTCGCTGCGCAGGCGATAGACAAAGTGGTGGCCCAGTGTCGTCAACGCCAGCTGCGAGCCGAGGGTGACGGCCATTAACAGCAGCAGCAGGCCGAGGAACTCCGGCAGCACGGCAACAGAGAGATCGACAGATTCAATCAGGCGCTGGTTAATAAAAGCAATCAGCCCGATGCCCATTGCCGCGCTGGCAAGCGACAGCGCCAGTACCGCCACAAACGGCCAGCGATACTGCCGCCAGACAAGAAGGAGAAGTTCCATAAGCGTATCCGGTCAATAAAAACAGCCAGCAGTTTAAACGGCTACCTGTTTTCATCAAGAATAATTCTTATTTTTGTTCGCTATTGCCTGCCTGACGAAAAGTGAGGTTATAGCGGCACTCGCCGGTCAGCGGATGGTAGCCCGGTTTCAGCGGCGCAATGCCGTGATAAAAGAGACGCGACTCCCCGCCCCACACCACCACGTCACCGTGCTCCAGCAGCAGACGCTGGAGCGGATCGCTGCGCTTCAGCCCGCCGAACTGGAAAACCGCCGGCAGGCCAAGCGAAACGGAGACAATCGGCGCACGCAGATCAGGCTCGTCCTTATCCTGATGCAGCGAGAGTTTGGCTCCCGGTGCGTAGCGGTTGATAAGGCAAGCATCCGGGCGGAAATCGGGGTAGCCAGCGGCGGCGCTTGCCGCGTTGCAGAGCGTCACAAAGGCCTGCGGCATGGCAGGCCACGGGCGCTGCGTCTGTGGATCGGCGGCATCGTAGAGATAGCCGCGCTTGTCTGTTGTCCAGCCAAGCTGCCCACAGTTGGTCATCGCAACGGACATGGTGTAACCGCCGGGGGTAACCATATGGCGCAGCGGCGAAACGCTGACCACATCGGCGATACCGCGCATCAGCGCCTCGCTGTGCGCAAGGGCGAAACGGCGCAGTATCACGGCACCCGGTGCCAGCGGCTCCTGCCACGGTTGTTCATCGGCAAACAGATCGAGCATCAGGTCTCCTGTTGATTAGCTTCGCGCGCCAGCAGCTGCGCTTTGCGCTCGGCACCCCAGCGGTAGCCGGAGAGCGCCCCGCTCTGGCGCACCACGCGGTGGCAGGGAACAATAACCGCCAGCTTATTCGCCCCACAGGCGCTGGCGACGGCTCTGACCGCGCCGGGCTTGCCAATACTCTGCGCCAGTGCCTGGTAGCTGACCCTCTCCCCTGCCGGGATCTGACGCAGCGCTTGCCACACCTGCAACTGAAACGCGGTGCCGCGTAAATCAAGCGGCAGGGTAAAGGACGAATCGGGTCTCTCTACATGTGCAATCACCTGCTGGACACGCGCGGTAAACTGCGGGTCATCTTCTGCCTGGCGAGCATGCGGAAAGAGGTTACTAAGCTGCGCCAGTAAAGCCTCATCACTTTCGGCCAGCAACACGGCGCAGATCCCGCGTTCACTCTCAGCCACCAGGCAGCGGCCGAGCGTACAATTTGTCAGGGTAAACCAGACCGGGCAGGACGAGCCGCCGCGGCGAAAGGCGCGGGCAGTCATCCCAAGCGCCGCATCTGCGTTTCGATAGTAGCTGCTGCTGTCCGGGAATCCGGCGGCCAGCACCGCATCGGTAATGGTCTCACTCTTCGCCAGCGTTTCGCGTAAGCGCCGGGCGCGAAATGCCTGCTGCCACGCTTTTGGCGTCACGCCGGTCACCGCTTTGAACAGGCGGTGAAAATGGTAGGGGCTGATGGCAACCACCGCGGCAAGCTCTGCCAGCGTTATGGGTTGATCCTGCTCCAGCAAACGGCACGCGGCGGCTATCTTCTCCAGCCGCTGCTGCTGCGGATGCGTTTTATCCGGCTGGCAGCGTTTGCAGGGACGAAAACCCGCTTCCAGCGCGCTGGCAACATCTTGATAGAAGCGGACATTCTGGCGCAGGGCGCGCCGCGCCGTGCAGGAGGGGCGGCAAAAAATCGCCGTAGTCAGCACGGCAAAGACAAACTGACCGTCAGCGTTCGGGTCGCGCGCCAGCACCGCCTGCCAGCATTGATCATCGGTTAATGTCGCATTGTTCATCGCAGGCTCCTTATCTAAGCTTAGCCTTACTGTGGCGGTTAGCGCGCGCGCAAACACCCGCAATCTTGCGCTTTAATTTTTATCCTTCACCAGGAAGGCGGAGAACTGCGGCGACATCCAGGTCGTGAAGCCATCGCCCCCCTTCATGATCATCATCACCGCCAGCCCTTCGCGCGTCACTACCTCTTTTGCCCGCTCGGTGCCGAGCACCATCAGGCCGGTGTCCCAGGCATCGGCCTCCAGCGCGGTCGGCGAGATCACCGTCACCGACACCAGTTTGTGATCGATTGGCCGCCCGCTGCGCGGATCGATAACGTGGGAGATGCGTTTACCGTCCAGCTCATAGTAGTTGCGATAGCTGCCGGAGGTGCTGATACCGTGGCCATTAATATCGACCACCGCCTCGACGGCGTTTTCGCGATCCGTTGGCTTCTGTACCGCCACACGCCACGGCAGCCCTTTACCATTCATCCCGCGGCTGACCAGCGCCCCGCCGACGGAGACCAGATAGCGGGAAATCCCCTCGCGCTCCATTAAATGCGACAAATGATCGGCGGCGTAACCTTCGCCAACCGTCGAAAGATCGACATAGAGATCGGGCAGATCTTTTTGCAGGAACTGTTCACCGGCGCGATTGATTACCGTGAGATGTTGCAGCCCGGTACGCGCTTTCGCCGCGTCGATCTGCGCCTGCGTTGGCGTCTTGATCGGCTGCTGATCCGGGCCAAAGCCCCATAAATTCACCAGCGGCCCAACGGTAATATCCATCACGCCATCGGTTTTTTTACCCACGCGCAGCGAGGTGGTGACAATATCCGCCATCGCTTCGCTGACGGGCCACGGTGCGGTGCTGCTGCTGCGGTTAAAGCGCATCAGCGCCGAATCTTTTTTCCAGGTAGACATTAGCCAGTCGTCGCCATCAAGCTGCGCCTGGATTTTCTTTTGCAGCGCTGCCGCCTGCTGCGGGGTGATATCCACCACGCTGACGCGCCAGGAGGTGCCCATTGTTTTACCTTCGAGCACCGTCGGTGTGGCCTGGCTTGCCGTGTCGCAGCCAGCTAACAGAAAAAGTGCCGCCATCAGCGCGGCACGAAGAGAAGCGATCGCCATAGTTGTTATCTCCTTGCTGGCGCAAGCGTACACGAAAAAGGGATTTGCCCGAAACAGGCAATAAAAAAGGGGCCTTGCGGCCCCCTTCAATACGCGTTGTTGCGGACTTAGAACTGGTAAACCAGGCCCAGGCCAACAATATCGTCGGTAGCAATACCGGCCGCGCGGGTAAAGGTGTTGTCGTCCAGCAGGTTGATTTTGTAATCAACATAGGTGGACATGTTTTTGTTGAAGTAGTAAGTCGCGCCAACATCAACATATTTCACCAGATCCTGGTCGCCGAAGTTAGCAGTACCGGTGTTGTTGGTGATGTCCTTACCTTTGGACTGCAGGTAAGCGATGGACGGACGCAGACCGAAGTCGAACTGGTACTGTGCAACCACTTCGAAGTTCTGCGCTTTGTTAGCAAAACCGAAAGCAGAGCTTGGGGTACTGCCGTTAGAGGTACCGAAACGGGTCGCGTTGTAAGTCTGAGAGTACTGCGCTGCCAGGTAAACGTTGTTGGCATCGTATTTCAGGCCGCCGCTGTAAACTTCAGCGCGGTCGCCGTCACCGTACAGGTTCGCGTTAATGCTGTTCTGATCGGCAGTACGTTTAGAGGAGGACATCGCGCCGCCAACGCTGAAGCCTTCGCCCAGATCGTAGGTCAGAGATGCGCCGTAGCCGTCGCCATTCTGGTTCAGCAGGCTGCGACCACTGGTGTTTTCACCGCTGACGCTGCCATTTTTACCCTGGTACTGCAGAGCAAAGTTCAGGCCATCAACCAGACCGAAGAAGTCGGTGTTACGGTAGGTTGCTACGCCGTTAGCACGGGACTGCATGAAGTTATCCGCGCCATAGGTGTCGCCGCCGAATTCCGGCAGAACGTCGGTCCAGGAGGTCACGTCATAGATGATGCCGTAGTTACGACCGTAGTCGAAAGAACCGGTGTCAGCTACGCGGATACCTGCGAAGGCCAGACGGGTCCATGCCTGATCGCTTGCACCCTCTTCTTTGTTCGCCTGGATGTTGTATTCCCACTGACCGTAGCCGGTTACCTGATCGTTAACCTGAGTTTCGCCCTTGAAGCCAAAACGCACATAGGTCTTATCGCCATCAGAACCGTTGTCGTCAGAAAAATAGTGCAGGCCGTCTACTTTGCCGTAGAGATCTAATTTGTTGCCGTCTTTATTATAAACTTCAGCCGCATTAGCTGCGCCCGCTACCAGCAGAGCCGGTACCAGGAGGGACAGAACTTTAACTTTCATTTTATTAACCCTCTGTTATATGCATTTTTATTGCCACTGCATGCTGATTAACCCTCAAATCAGCTGGCGATTCATTGTGCGCAAAAATCAAAAATAATCCAACAGGAATATGATACGAAAACTTTGAAGATGTTTCATATCTAAGGCTAAATGTTTCCATTTGTAATTTTGCGGGAACTTTTTGAAAGCACTAAAAGCCAATAAATAAGAAAAACAGTGGCAGAAATACAGTTCTTTACTTATAAAAACAGCAACTTACTAAAATTTAAAATGAGAGCACTGAATGCCAAACCGAAAGCAGAATTGGTGTCTAAAATAATCGACGCTATCATCATTAACTTTATTTATTACCGTCATTCGAATCTGAATGTCTGTTTACCCCTCTTCAAACCGGATGCCCTGCATTCGGTTTTTTTTTACCTTTCTTTACATCAGTTGATACTTAAGATTTATATAGTCGCCATTTGTAATGACTATTAATTAATCAATAATCGTACCAGAGTTGATCCTCAAACATATTTATAAAGTTAATATCTTGTTATTTCGTGCGATATTTTGCCAGCGAAACGGTAAATAGGACTACAGAGCGGCGTTTTTTTACGCCTTTGCTGCGCTATGGGTACAGAATGCATATTCATGCACCCCCCAGGCATTTCCTGAAAAGAGAGTCTGGAAATTCACCCATTTACCGATATACTGCCTGCTGAACATTACTCTGCAGCACACTACCTTTACGCCCGCGGCCCACCAAACGCGACGCTAACGGCATGGCAGCAACATTGTCTCAGCGCAGGCTGAAAGTTATCAGCCGTGTTGTCATAACGGGTTACACACACGAATGAGTCAATCGGACACAATGATTCCTGGCAAATTTTCCCTCATACCGGGCAACATTACCCGTTACTTCCTTTTATTGATTATTGTCCTGCTGGTCACCATGGGCGTGATGATCCAGAGCGCGGTCAACGCGTGGCTGAAGGACAAGAGTTATCAAATTGTTGATACCACCCATGCTATTCATAAGCGCATCGATATCTGGCGCTATGCGACCTGGCAGATTTACGACAACATCGCTGCTGCCCCCGCCTCCTCCGGCGAAGGCTTGCAGGAGACGCGTTTAAAGCAGGACGTTTACTACCTCGAAAAACCGCGCCGCAAGACGGAAGCGCTGATTTTCGGCTCCCATGACAGTTCGACGCTGGAGATGACCCAGCGTATTTCGACCTATCTTGATACGCTGTGGGGCGCGGAAACCGTGCCGTGGTCGATGTACTACCTCAACGGCCAGGATAACAGCATGATCCTGGTCTCGACGCTGCCGCTTAAAGATCTCACCTCCGGCTTTAAAGATTCGATGATCAGTAATATCGTCGATACCCGCCGCGCGGAGATGCTCCAGCAGGCGAACGCCCTTGATGAGCGTGAAAGCTTCTCTTCGCTGCGCCGTCTTGCCTGGCAGAATGGTCACTACTTTACGCTGCGCACCACCTTTAACCAGCCGGGCCATCTGGCGACCGTTGTTGCCTTCGATCTGCCGATCAACGATTTGATTCCGCCCGGTATGACGCTGGACAGTTTCCGCCTCGATCCCGATACCACGCCGGGCAGCGCACGCGCGCAGGATAAAGAGACCACCGATAGCGTCTCAGTAAACTTCAACAGTTCGCGCATTGAGATCTCCTCTGCGCTGAACGGCACCGGTTTACGCCTGGTGTGGCAAGTGCCGTTCGGCACCCTGCTGCTTGATACCCTGCAAAACGTTCTGCTGCCGCTGCTGCTGAATATTGGTCTGCTGGCGCTGGCGCTGTTTGGTTACACCACCTTTCGCCAGATGCCGGGGCGCAAGAGCGATACGCTCGCAACGCCAGGCGCAAATAATGAGCTGCGCGTGCTGCGCGCCTTTAATGAAGAGATTGTCTCCCTGCTGCCGCTGGGTCTGCTGGTTCACGATCAGGAAGCTAACCGCACGGTGCTGAGTAATAAAATTGCCGACCACCTGCTGCCGCACCTCAATTTGCAGAACATTACCGCGATGGCGGATCAGCACCAGGGCGTGATCCAGGCGACCATCAATAACGAGCTCTATGAGATCCGCCAGTTCCGCAGCCAGGTGGCGTCGCGTACGCAGATCTTTATTATTCGCGACCAGGATCGCGAAGTACTGGTCAACAAGAAGCTCAAGCAGGCGCAACGGCTGTATGAGAAGAACCAGCAGGGTCGCGCGGCATTTATGAATAATCTCGCCGAAGCGCTCAAACAGCCGGTGAAAGCGCTGGCCAGTGACGCAGCGGCGATTGAGAGCAACGAGTCTAATCGCCTTGCCGATCACGCTGACCGACTGGTGCAGCTGGTGGATGAACTTCAGCTGGCAAATATGCTGGAGAATGACACCTGGAAAGGCACCTCCTCCCTCTTCTCCATTCAGGATCTGATTGATGAAGTGGTGCCGGAAGTGCTGCCGGTGATCAAGCGTAAAGGGCTGCAGCTGCTGATCAACAACCATCTGTCTGCCAATGAGGAGCGTCACGGCGATCGCGATGCGCTACGTCGCATCATGCTGCTGCTGATTCAGTATGCGGTGACCACCACGCAGATGGGCAAAATCACCCTCGAAGTGAGCATGGACGAATCCGCAGACGACCGGCTGACCTTCCGCATTCTGGATACCGGCGTCGGCGTTAACGCCAGCGAAATTGATAATCTGCACTTCCCGTTCCTTAACGAAACGCAGGGCGATCAGTTTGGCAAGGCAAATGCCCTCACCTTCTGGCTTTGCGATCAGTTGGCCCGTAAACTGGGCGGACATCTCAATATTAAGGCGCGTGAAGATCTCGGCACCCGCTACTCTCTGCATGTGAAAATGGCCGTTCGCGCACAGCAGGGCGAGAGCGAAGAGAAATTGCTCGATGATGTGGTGGCGATGATTGATATTACGTCGAATGAAATTCGTAATATTGTGGTGCGTCAGCTGGAGAATTGGGGGGCAAGCTGCATTTCGCCCGATGAGCGATTATCTAATCAAGAATACGATCTCTTTTTAACAGATAATCCGTCAAATCTTACAGCTTCAGGATTGCTTTTAAGCGATGATGAGGTCGGCGTGCGGAAAATTGGTCCTGGCCAGTTGCGCGTCAATTTTAATATGAGTAATGCAATGCAGGGAGCAATATTGCAGCTCATTGAGGAGCAGCTGGCGCAGGAGGAAGTCACGGAGTCGCCTTTAGGCGGCGATGAGAATGCTGAACTCCATGCCAGCGGCTATTACGCGCTGTTTGTCGACACAGTTCCCGATGATGTTAAGAGGTTGTATACTGAATCGGCTTCGCGCGATTTCGCTGCGCTGGCACAGACGGCCCACCGCCTTAAGGGCGTGTTTGCCATGCTTAATCTGGTACCTGGTAAGCAGTTGTGTGAAACGCTGGAGCAATTAATTCGCGAGAGTGATGCTCCAGGCATAGAAAATTACATCAGCGACATTGACGCTTACGTCAAAAGCTTGCTGTAGCAAGGTAGCCTAATACATGAACAATATGAACGTAATTATTGCCGATGACCATCCGATTGTACTGTTCGGTATTCGCAAGTCACTTGAACAGATCGAATGGGTAAATGTAGTCGGTGAATTTGAAGACTCTACAGCGCTTATCAACAACCTGCCGAAACTTGAGGCCAATGTATTGATCACCGATCTGTCAATGCCGGGCGACAAATACGGCGATGGCATTACGCTGATCAAATACATCAAGCGCCACTTCCCGGCGCTGTCGATTATCGTGCTTACCATGAATAATAACCCGGCAATTCTCAGCGCCGTTCTGGATCTCGATATCGAAGGTATCGTACTGAAACAGGGCGCGCCGACCGATCTGCCGAAAGCGCTGGCGGCACTGCAAAAGGGTAAGAAGTTCACCCCGGAGAGTGTCTCCCGTCTGCTGGAGAAAATCAGCGCCGGTGGTTATGGCGATAAACGCCTGTCGCCGAAAGAGAGTGAAGTGCTGCGCCTGTTCGCAGAAGGTTTCCTGGTGACGGAGATTGCCAAGAAGCTGAACCGCAGCATTAAGACCATCAGCAGCCAGAAGAAATCAGCAATGATGAAACTGGGTGTCGATAACGATATCGCCCTGCTGAACTACCTCTCTTCCGTGACGCTCACCCAGACGGAAAAAGAGTAATCCCCGTAACCCCGGCACTCGCCGGGGTTCGTTTTTCTGCACTTTACTTCCTGCTTTTTCTCACCCGCGCGGCGTACGCAGCCAGCGTCTGCTTCAGCACATCCAGCGTTACCGGTTTCGACAGACAGCTATCCATACCCGACTCCAGACAGCGCTGCTTCTCTTCGGCCAGGGCGTTCGCCGTCACGCCGATCACCGGCAGCGTCAGCCCAAGCTGGCGAATGCGCTGCGTCAGGCGGTAACCATCCATATTCGGCATGTTCACATCACTGAGCACAATATCGATCGGGTTCTTACTCAACACATTGAGCGCATCGACACCGTCATTGGCGGTTTTACACTGATAGCCAAGCGATCCCAGCTGATCGGCCAGCAGACGGCGGTTGATAGGATGATCGTCCACCACAAGGATCATCATATCCTCGTTATTCTCCATCTCGCCGGAATCAACTGCTAAGGCACTTGCCGCCTGCGCCTCGGCCACCGGCACGCGATAGATGCGGCCCAGCAGCGCCAGCAGATCGTGCGGCGAGGCGACACTGTGCAGCCACTCGCCCGGCGCGCGCTCAAGCGGAATACCAATATGGCGGCGGGAGAAGATGATCGCCGCGCGCCCGGTCCAGGGTTGCGGCAGATCATCATCAGTGATCAGCGTATCCTGGTTGCCCAGTTCATGGCCGTCATACTGCTTAACCTGAATGCCGTTCCACTCCAGCAGGTTATGCAGGTACGCAGACAGCCAGGCATTGCGCACTGCCAGCCAGCAGCAGGTCTCCGCCAGCCCATCCACCTCGGCCGGCACCGTTGGCACCGCGCTGTAGAGCGGAATGCGAATGGTAAACTGGCTGCCCATACCCGGTTCGGTATCGACGGCGATATCGCCATCCATCATATTGACCAGCTTTTCACAGATCGCCAGCCCCAGCCCGGTGCCCTGGAAGTTACGCTGCACGCCGGTGCCGACCTGGAAGAAGGGATCGAACAAGCGCACCACCTCTTTGCCCGGAATACCGACCCCGGTGTCACGCACACGAATGCTGAGATACTCCATGTCACACTGCACATGCAGCACGATGCAGCCCATATCGGTGAACTTAATCGCATTACTTAACAGGTTGGAAATCACCTGTTGCAGGCGCATCGGATCGCCATTAATCGCCAGCGGCACATCCGGCTCGATAAAGCAGTAGAGCCCAAGCTGCTTGCGCACTACCAGCGGCAGATAGTTGGCGGTGATATGGCTCATCACTTCACGCGGCGAGAATTCACGCGGCTCGATTTTCAGCTGTTCAGACTCAATTTTCGAGAAGTCGAGAATGTCGCTGATGATTTTCAGCAGCAGGCTCGAGGAGTTGTTCATCGCGGTAACCAGTCGGTCGACACCTTTCGGCAGCTCTTTGGTCTGCAACAGATCGAGGTTACCGATAATGCCGTAGAGCGGCGTACGCAATTCATGGCTGACCGTTGCGAGGAACATCGACTTCGACTGGCTCGCCTGCTCCGCCGCCTGCGCCATCTCCTGTAGCGACTCCTCCATTTTGACGCGGGCGGAGACATCCACCAGCACGCAGATCGCCACGTTCTCATTGCGATAGCGCGAATGCACAAAGCTAATTTGCAGGTTGGTGTTATTGCTGGTTAACACATCAACAAAGTTAACCTGCTGCCCGCAGATAATTTGCGTCAGCCGTTGCCGATCCTCATGGGTCAGCATATTGAGGTAGTTATGCGCCAGCTCGTTACTCAGTATGTTGGTGCCATCCTGGGTTCGCAGGATACAGATCCCCACCGGCGCGGAGGCAACAATCTTACGGTTGAACTGCTCATGCTCTTCAAGCCGCTGCGCATCGTTCTCCGCCGGGATAAAGATGCGCCGCTCATAGAGGCGCGCAAGGGTAAATAGCGCCACGCCGACCAGCACATTAAGCAGCACGGCGTTGAGGATCAGCATGCGGATGCGCTCCAGCACCACGTCCACTGGCACGGAGTAGACCACGCTCAGGGAGGATGGCGGCAGCGTCTTCTTGAGGATCAGCTCGCGGAAACCGGAGGTGTAACCAAACCAGGAGCGCTCCTGCAGCCAGCGCGGATCGGCGGTAATGCCGTTCTCCTGCCCGGTCAGCGAGAGCAAGGTATGCCCATTCTCATCAAGGATGGTGACGCCCATCGGCAGCGTACCCGGCGTGAAGAAATTCTCCATACGGATCGACTGCTCGGTGCCGAGCAGTGCCTGTAGGCGGTTGCCGAGGTAGACCGGCGTCAGCGCGTAGAAATAGCCGATGCCCGGGCGCGGCCCCTGGCTCATCCAGTAGACGTTATTACTGCGCTCATCCTGCGGCGCATTACGGTATTTGACGATCCGCTCATGCAGACTTTTTAGCGTGTCATCCCGCTCGACCGGCATATCGCGCAGGCCGAAATCGGCCATACAGAGGTTGTCGCTGCCAATCAGAAAGACGCGGTTCAGATCGTACGCGGCGGAGAAATTATCGCGCCAGTAGCGCATAAACCACGCCAGCGACTCCAGCGAGCCGCGCCAGGCGCTGCCCATCGCCGAGCAATCGGAATCGGGAAAGAGCGGCAAAAAGGCCGGCACGTCGGTTTTATCGCCGCGGGAGCGCGACGTCAGGATGCCGTTGTCCGCCGTCAGGCGATTTTCAGCAATGTACTTCAGCTCCTTCATCACATCAGAGGTGCGCTGAATATAGCGCTGCGCCTGATCGGAACTGAGGTTGAACTCCTGGCGGATCTCCGACTCTTTATCATGCAGCGCATTAACGATGTAAAAGACGGAGAAAAAGGCAATTAACAGCCAGAGTAATAGCGCCAGCGCCCTGAACAGATAGCGGGAAACTTTCAGGGTACTGCGAAAAGAGACGAGGTATTTCAACCTGGGGAAACTCCGCCACAAGGAAGTTAAAAAAGAGTGTGCTTAAAGTAGCGATAAATCGCAGATGCCGCAAGGCAATGAAAAAGGGCCGGAAACCCGGCCCTTTGTAACGCGTTACTCGGCGTCTTCGTCGTCCGCCGCGTCGTCGTCACTATCGACTTCCGGCGCGATGTCCTCATCGCCTTCCGCAACGCTGCCGTCAATGGAGTCAAGCTCTTCATCATCCACCGGCTCAGCGACACGCTGCAGACCAACAACGTTTTCATCTTCTGCGGTGCGGATCAGGATCACGCCCTGGGTGTTACGACCCACCACGCTGATCTCCGACACGCGCGTACGCACCAGCGTACCGGCATCGGTGATCATCATGATCTGATCGCAATCATCGACCTGCACTGCGCCGACTACCGAACCGTTACGCTCGGTCACCTTGATGGAGATAACGCCCTGCGTACCACGAGATTTGGTCGGGTACTCCGCTCCTGCGGTACGTTTACCGTAACCGTTCTGCGTCACCGTCAGGATTGCGCCCTCGCCGCGCGGCACGATCAGCGAAACTACGCTGTCATTTTCCGCCAGGCGAATACCGCGCACGCCGGTTGCAGTACGACCCATCGCACGCACGGCACTCTCTTTAAAGCGCACCACTTTCCCGGCGGCGGAGAAGAGCATCACGTCGTCGCTGCCGTCGGTCAGATTTACGCCAATCAGCTCATCGCCTTCGTTCAGGTTGACGGCGATAATCCCCGCAGAGCGCGGACGGCTGAACTCGGTAAGCGCGGTTTTCTTCACGGTACCGCTGGCGGTCGCCATAAAGACGTTCACGCCCTCTTCATATTCACGTACCGGCAGAATGGCGGTAATACGCTCATTCGGCTCCAGCGGCAGCAGGTTGACGATCGGACGACCGCGCGCGCCACGGCTCGCTTCCGGCAGCTGGTAGACCTTCATCCAGTAGAGACGGCCACGGCTGGAGAAGCAGAGGATCGTGTCGTGGGTGTTAGCCACCAGCAGACGGTCGATAAAGTCCTCTTCTTTAATGCGCGCGGCAGATTTCCCTTTCCCGCCGCGACGCTGCGCTTCGTAATCGGTCAGCGGCTGATATTTCACGTAGCCCTGATGCGACAGCGTCACCACAACATCTTCCTGGTTGATCAGGTCTTCGATGTTGATATCTGCGGTGTTAGCGGTAATTTCGGTGCGGCGCTCGTCGCCAAACTGCTCGCGAACCAGCTCAAGCTCCTCGCGAATCACTTCCATCAGGCGCTCAGCGCTGCCGAGGATGTGCAGTAATTCAGCGATCTGCTCCAGCAGCTCTTTGTACTCTTCGAGCAGTTTTTCATGCTCAAGGCCGGTCAGTTTCTGCAGACGCAGATCCAGAATCGCCTGTGCCTGCTGTTCGGTCAGGTAGTATTTACCGTCACGAATGCCGAACTCCGGCTCCAGCCACTCAGGACGCGCGGCGTCATCACCGGCACGCTCGAGCATTGCAGAAACGTTGCCCAGATCCCACGGCTGCGCAATCAGGCCCGCTTTCGCTTCGGCCGGGGTCGGCGCACGACGGATCAGTTCGATGATCGGGTCGATATTCGCCAGTGCAACAGCAAGCGCTTCAAGGATGTGCGCGCGGTCACGGGCTTTACGCAGTTCGAAAATAGTACGGCGCGTCACCACTTCACGGCGGTGGCGCACAAACG
Organism: Kosakonia sp. CCTCC M2018092; assembly: GCF_003864115.1. NCBI lineage: Bacteria > Pseudomonadati > Pseudomonadota > Gammaproteobacteria > Enterobacterales > Enterobacteriaceae > Kosakonia > Kosakonia sp. CCTCC M2018092. The sequence goes on along the minus strand of NZ_CP034225.1, from coordinate 1,548,344 downwards.
CGGCCAGAATATCTTTCAGCGGCATGATCTTCGGCTGACCATGGTGCAGCGCAACCATGTTGATACCGAAGGAGACCTGCAGCTGCGTCTGGGAGTAGAGGTTGTTAAGCACCACTTCGCCAACGGCGTCGCGCTTCACTTCAATCACGATGCGCATACCGTCTTTGTCAGACTCGTCGCGCAGCGCGCTGATACCTTCAACGCGTTTCTCTTTTACCAGCTCGGCAATCTTCTCGATCAGGCGCGCTTTGTTCACCTGGTACGGAATTTCATGCACGATAATCGTTTCGCGGCCGTTTTTAGCGTCGGTTTCTACTTCCGCGCGGGCGCGAATATAGATTTTGCCGCGACCGGTGCGGTAGGCTTCTTCAATGCCACGGCGACCATTGATGATCGCGGCGGTCGGGAAGTCCGGCCCCGGAATATGGGTCATCAGCTCTTCAACGCTGATCTCTTCATTATCGATATAGGCCAGGCAGCCGTTGATCACTTCCGTCAGGTTGTGCGGCGGAATGTTGGTCGCCATACCGACAGCGATCCCGGAAGCGCCGTTAACCAGCAGGTTCGGGATCTTGGTTGGCATCACATCTGGGATTCGCTCAGTGCCGTCGTAGTTATCAACGTAATCGACGGTCTCTTTTTCCAGATCGGCCATCAGCTCATGGGCGATTTTCGCCAGGCGGATTTCCGTATAACGCATTGCCGCGGCGGAGTCGCCATCGATGGAACCGAAGTTCCCCTGGCCGTCGACCAGCATATAACGCAGCGAAAACGGCTGTGCCATACGAACAATGGTGTCATACACCGCGGAATCACCATGGGGATGGTACTTACCGATTACGTCACCAACGACACGGGCAGATTTTTTGTAGGCTTTATTCCAGTCATTGCCCAATACGTTCATGGCGTAAAGTACGCGACGGTGAACCGGTTTCAGGCCATCTCGGACATCCGGAAGCGCACGGCCAACAATGACCGACATCGCATAGTCCAGATAGGAGCTCTTCAGCTCTTCCTCGATGTTAACCGGTGTAATTTCTCTCGCAAGGTCGCTCATCTAACCGCTATCCCTCTACTGTATCCCGGATTCAAAGGTCGCAAATTATAACACAACCGGTTTGATACAGGTAAACCTATAACACCCCGGCAAAGGTTTATTCATGCCGTTGGCCTGATATACTCACAGGTCTTATTGAGAGAGGAGTAAATGCGCCCATGAATGCCGAAAAACCGTCGGTTACTCAGAACGTTGATCATGCAGAAATCGCCAAGTTTGAAGCCGTCGCTTCACGCTGGTGGGACACAGAAGGCGAATTTAAACCTTTACACCGTATTAACCCGCTGCGCCTGGGCTATATCGCCGAACACGCCGGCGGCCTGTTTGGCAAACGCGTGCTGGATGTCGGCTGCGGCGGCGGCATTCTCGCCGAGAGCATGGCCAAAGAGGGTGCGCAGGTGACCGGGCTGGATATGGGCGCGGAGCCGTTGCAAGTTGCGCGTCTGCACGCGCTGGAGTCAGGCGTGCAGGTCGACTACGTACAAGAGACGGTCGAAGAGCATGCCGAAAAACAGGCCCAGAGCTATGACGTCGTCACCTGTATGGAGATGCTGGAGCACGTGCCGGATCCGCAATCGGTGGTCAGAGCCTGCGCTAAGCTTGTGAAACCCGGCGGTCACGTCTTCTTCTCAACCATCAACCGTAACGGGAAAGCGTGGCTGATGGCGGTGGTTGGCGCAGAGTATGTGCTGCGCATGGTGCCGAAAGGCACGCACGACGCGAAGAAGTTTATCAAACCTGCCGAGCTGTTAACCTGGATCGACGATACGGTGTTACAGGAGCATCACATCACCGGGTTACACTTTAACCCGCTGCTGAATAAGTTCACCCTCGGACCGGGCGTTGATGTTAACTATATGTTGCATACAACGGCGAAAAATCGCTAACGTCATGCGTTAATGTTATGAAGATTGCGCAGCCGCAAAACGCGCAATCTTCCCCGCCGATGAAGAAATCAGCATTCGATCAAAATTTCATTTTTTTTTTCAGATTATTGACAACCTCTGCAAGCCTTATGCGACGAGGACTTAGCGTTTATTACGCTTTCGCAACCTCAAGTTAACGTCAAAATCAACTCTTGTACTCAAAAGAATCCTTACTAGAATACTCACCATATAGCGTTTCTCTTATCGCAAACCCCCTATATATAGTATTTATCCACAGAGTTAGTCACAGTGCTGATTTGTGGATAATACGGGGGATACTTTTATTTCACGGACAGGTAAGCAAATGAATCAGAGTCTGCTGGTGACAAAGCGTGATGGTGGCACTGAGCGCATCAATCTCGACAAAATTCATCGAGTACTGGATTGGGCCGCAGAAGGGTTGAGCAACGTTTCCATCTCTCAGGTGGAGCTGCGTTCACATATTCAGTTTTACGACGGTATCAAAACCTCCGATATCCACGAGACCATTATTAAAGCCGCTGCGGATCTCATCTCCCGCGATGCGCCGGACTATCAATACCTTGCCGCGCGCCTGGCGATTTTCCACCTGCGTAAAAAAGCCTACGGCCAGTTTGAACCACCTGCGCTGTTCGACCACGTGAAGAAGATGGTTGCGCTGGGTAAATACGATCATCATCTGCTGGAAGACTACAGCGAAGAAGAGTTCCAGCAGATGGACGGCTTTATTGATCACTGGCGTGATATGAACTTCTCCTACGCGGCCGTTAAGCAGCTGGAAGGGAAGTACCTGGTGCAGAACCGTGTGACTGGTGCGATCTATGAGAGCGCGCAGTTCCTCTATATTCTGGTTGCTGCCTGCCTCTTCTCCAACTACCCGCGCGAAACCCGTCTCGACTATGTGAAGCGTTTCTACGATGCAGTCTCGACCTTCAAAATTTCGCTGCCGACGCCGATCATGTCCGGCGTGCGTACGCCGACGCGTCAGTTCAGCTCCTGCGTACTGATCGAGTGCGGCGACAGCCTGGACTCCATCAACGCCACCTCCAGCGCGATTGTGAAGTACGTTTCCCAGCGCGCCGGTATCGGCATTAACGCCGGTCGCATCCGTGCGCTGGGCAGCCCGATCCGCGGCGGTGAAGCATTCCACACCGGTTGTGTGCCGTTCTACAAACACTTCCAGACCGCGGTGAAATCCTGCTCGCAGGGCGGCGTTCGCGGCGGCGCGGCGACCCTCTTCTACCCGATGTGGCATCTGGAAGTGGAAAGCCTGCTGGTGCTGAAAAACAACCGCGGCGTCGAAGGCAACCGCGTGCGTCATATGGACTACGGCGTACAGATCAACAAACTGATGTATACCCGTCTGCTGAAAGGTGAAGATATCACCCTGTTCAGCCCATCCGACGTGCCGGGTCTGTATGACGCCTTCTTCGCCGATCAGGATGAGTTCGAGCGTCTGTATACGCAGTACGAGAAAGATGACTCCATCCGCAAACAGCGTATTAAAGCGGTCGATCTCTTCTCGCTGATGATGCAGGAACGCGCCTCGACCGGCCGTATCTACATCCAGAACGTCGACCACTGCAACACCCACAGCCCGTTTGATCCGGCTGTTGCGCCGGTGCGTCAGTCCAACCTGTGCCTTGAGATCGCCCTGCCGACCAAGCCGCTGGAAGATGTTAACGATGAAAACGGCGAGATCGCGCTCTGCACGCTCTCTGCCTTTAACCTCGGTGCGATTAAGAGCCTCGACGAACTGGAAGAGCTGGCAACACTGGCCGTGCGTGCCCTCGACGCCCTGCTTGATTACCAGGACTATCCGATCCCGGCCGCAAAACGTGGCGCAATGGGTCGTCGTACCCTCGGTATTGGCGTGATCAACTTCGCCTACTGGCTGGCGAAAAACGGCAAACGCTACTCCGACGGCAGCGCCAACAACCTGACGCACCAGACCTTCGAAGCAATTCAGTACTGGCTGCTGAAAGCCTCCAACGAGCTGGCGAAAGAGCAAGGTGCCTGCCCGTGGTTCAACGAAACCACCTACGCTAAAGGCATTCTGCCGATCGATACCTATAAAAAGGATCTCGATGGCATTACCAGCGAGCCGCTGCACTACAACTGGGAAGCGCTGCGTGACGATATCACCACTCACGGCCTGCGTAACTCGACGCTCTCTGCCCTGATGCCGTCTGAAACCTCGTCGCAGATCTCCAACGCCACCAACGGCATTGAGCCGCCGCGCGGCCACGTGAGCATCAAAGCGTCGAAAGATGGCATCCTGCGCCAGGTGGTGCCGGATTATGAAGAGCTGAAAGATGCCTACGAGCTGCTGTGGGAAATGCCGAACAATGACGGCTACCTCCAACTGGTCGGCATTATGCAGAAGTTTATCGACCAGTCGATTTCAGCGAACACCAACTACGATCCGACCCGCTTCCCGTCGGGCAAGGTGCCGATGCAGCAGCTGCTGAAAGACCTGCTGACCGCCTACAAATTTGGTGTGAAGACGCTCTACTATCAAAACACCCGCGACGGCGCGGAAGATGCGCAGGATGACCTGGTCCCTTCTATCCAGGACGATGGCTGCGAAAGCGGCGCATGTAAGATCTAACTAAGGGGCGGGGAAACCCGCCCTTTTTTTCGCAAGACAGGACTCACATTCATGGCATACACCACCTTTTCTCAGAAGAAAAACGATCAGCTGCTCGAGCCGATGTTCTTTGGCCAGCCGGTGAACGTGGCGCGCTACGACCAGCAAAAATATGACATCTTCGAAAAGCTGATCGAAAAGCAACTCTCCTTCTTCTGGCGTCCGGAAGAAGTTGATGTTTCCCGCGATCGCATCGACTTCCAGGCACTGCCGGAACATGAAAAGCATATCTTTATCAGCAACCTGAAGTATCAGACGCTGCTGGACTCGATTCAGGGCCGTAGCCCGAACGTCGCGCTGCTGCCGCTGATCTCCATTCCGGAACTGGAAACCTGGGTGGAAACCTGGGCGTTTTCAGAAACCATTCACTCGCGCTCCTACACCCATATCATCCGCAATATCGTTAACGATCCGGCGGTGGTGTTTGACGATATCGTCACCAATGAGCAGATCCTCAAGCGCGCGGAAGGGATCTCCTCCTTCTATGACGAGCTGATTGAGATGACCAACTACTGGCATCTGCTGGGCGAAGGCACCCATAGCGTGAACGGTAAAACCGTCACCATCAGCCTGCGCGAACTGAAGAAGAAGCTCTATCTCTGCCTGATGAGCGTGAACGCGCTGGAAGCGATCCGCTTCTATGTCAGCTTCGCCTGCTCCTTCGCTTTCGCCGAACGCGAACTGATGGAAGGCAACGCCAAAATCATCCGCCTGATCGCCCGTGATGAAGCCCTGCACCTGACCGGCACCCAGCATATGCTGAACCTGCTGCGTTCCGGGGTTGACGATCCGGAGATGGCGGAGATTGCCGAAGAGTGCAAAAAAGAGTGCTACGACCTGTTTGTGCAGGCGGCGCAGCAGGAGAAAGAGTGGGCGGAGTATCTCTTCTCTGGCGGCTCAATGATTGGCCTGAACAAAGATATCCTCTGCCAGTATGTTGAGTACATCACCAACATCCGTATGCAGGCGGTGGGCCTTGAGCTGCCATTCCAGACCCGCTCCAACCCGATTCCGTGGATCAACACCTGGCTGGTGTCCGATAACGTGCAGGTTGCGCCGCAGGAAGTGGAAGTGAGCTCCTACCTTGTCGGGCAGATCGACTCGCAGGTCGATACCGACGATCTGAGCAACTTCCAGCTGTGATGAGCCGGGTTACGCTCCGCCTTTCCGGCACGCATGTGCATTGCCAGGAAGAGCACCCCTCCCTGCTGGTGGCGCTGGAGTCCCAGCATGTGGAAGTTGAATACCAGTGCCGTGAAGGCTACTGCGGCTCCTGCCGCTGTCGGCTGGTAGCAGGCCAGGTGGACTGGATTAGCGAGCCGCTGGCCTTTATCAACGAAGGGGAAATTTTGCCCTGCTGCTGCCGGGCGAAAGGCGATATCGAGATCGAGATGTAAACAATGCCGGGTGGCACTGCGTTTACCCGGCCTACATTTTCTGCACACTCATCTTTTGTAGGCCTGATAAGCGAAAGCGCCATCAGGCAATATGCCCACCTGACTGCACGCTCATCCCCCGTAGGCCTGATAAGCGAAGCGCCATCAGGCAATATGCCCACCTTGACTGCACGCTCATCCACCCGTAGGCCTGATAAGCGAAGCGCCATCAGGCAACTTCACTTACCAGACCCCGCTTTTATTTACGCTTTAAAAACTGCACCGCTTTATCGGGGAAATCGGTAAACAACCCGTCGACCCCGGCCTGGTGGTACAACACCTCATAAAGCTGATTCACATCGCTGGCATACGGCGGAAGCTGATCGGCGCGCACCGTAAACGGGTGCACCTGCAAATGGCTGGCATGCGCCTCTTTCACCATTGCGGTTAACTGCACATGACCCGGCTTCGAGCCATCCGCCACCAGCATATGGTAATCGGGGCCGATACCATCCGCGTACTGCGCAATCTGCTTCATCGCGCCGGGTTTCAGCATCCAGTCATAATCGTAATTAACCCACTTGCCGTCCGGCTGCTTCTGCTGGGTCTCATTCCATTTGGTATAGGCAATCAGCTGCACCAGATTGAGATCCATCCCCATCTTCGGCTCAAGCTCATTTTTGATGCGCTTCAGCTCATCAGCGTCGAAACATTGCAGATAGACCTTATCTTTCTTGCTGCTGTAACCGTACTTCTTCAGCACCTCGAGGGTCGCCTTCGCGATATCCTTCCCTTCCTGATGGTGGAACCACGGGGCTTTGATCTCCGGATAAATCCCGATATCTTTGCCGGTCGAGTGGTTCAGCCCCTGCACAAACTCAATCTCCTCTTCAAAGGTATGAATGCGGAAATCGGATTTGCCCATTGGGAAACGGCGCGGGAAAACCTGCTCTTTCTTGCCGTTCTTTAACTCAAACCCTTCGCTGAATTTCAGCGAGCGGATCTCATCCAGGGTGAAATCGATGGCGTAATAACGGCCATCTTTGCGGGCGCGGTCGGGAAAGCGCTCGGCAACATCGGTGACGCGATCGAGATAGTGGTCATGCAGCACCACCAGACGATCGTCTTTGGTCATCACCAGATCCTGCTCCAGATAATCGGCACCCTGGGCATAGGCCATCGCTTTGGCAGGCAGCGTATGCTCCGGCAGATACCCGCTGGCGCCGCGATGGGCGATCACCAGCTTCTCGGCGGCCAGCGCCTGGCCTGCCATCAGGCCCGCCAGCAGCAGGCCTGCCGTAATGCGGCTAAAGGTCAATTTCATAACATCTCCTGTTATTGACGACGCGCAAGCACGTCAGCGTGATGGCGTTTTTCGCCAATCATCACCACGATCAGCAGCAGTACCGCCAGTACGCTGCCCCCGATCATCACCATGAAACCGCCGTCCCAGCCGAAGAAATCGACGGTGTAGCCAACAATGGCGCTCGCCGCCACCGAGCCACCGAGGTAGCCAAACAGACCGGTAAAGCCCGCTGCGGTACCGGCCGCTTTCTTCGGTGCCAGCTCCAGCGCGTGCAGACCAATCAGCATTACCGGGCCATAAATCAGGAAGCCAATGACGATCATGCAGGCCATATCGACGCCCGGGTTGCCCGCCGGGTTGAGCCAGTAAACGATGGTGGCGATGGTCACCAGCGTCATAAAGAAGACGCCGGTCGCGCCGCGGTTGCCTTTAAAGACTTTGTCCGACATCCAGCCGCAGATTAGCGTGCCGGGAATGCCTGCGTACTCATAGAGGAAGTAGGCCCAGGAGGATTTATCCAGCGCGAAGTGCTTCACCTCTTTCAGGTAGGTCGGCGACCAGTCGAGGATGCCGTAGCGCAGCAGATAGACAAAGACGTTAGCGATGGCGATATACCACAGCAGCTTGTTCGGCAGCACGTACTGCATAAAGATCTGCTTCGCCGTCAGCTCCTCTTCATGCTTGTCGCTGTAATCATCCGGGTAGTCGTTTTTGTACTCTTCAATCGGCGGCAGACCGCAGGATTGCGGCGTATCGCGCATCAGTGCAAAAGCGATAATCGCCACCAGAATCGCACCAAATGCAGGCATATAGAGCGCCGCGTGCCAGTCGTTAAACCACGCCATCCCCAGCAGGAAGAGCAGCGGAGGCAGACCGCCGCCGACGTTATGGGCGCAGTTCCACACCGACACAATGCTGCCGCGCTCCTTCTGCGACCACCAGTGCACCATCGTGCGTCCGCACGGCGGCCAGCCCATCCCCTGGAACCAGCCGCAGAGGAACAGCAGCACAAACATCACCGCAATGCTGGAGGTAGCCCACGGCACAAAGCCCATAAACAGCATTACTGCCGCTGCGAGGATCAGACCAGCGGGCAGGAAAACGCGCGGATTCGAGCGATCCGACACCGAGCCCATAATGAATTTTGAGAAGCCGTAGGCAATTGAGATCCCCGACAGCGCAAAGCCCAGATCGCCGCGCGAGAAGCCCTGCTCCACCAGATAGGGCATCGCCAGCGCAAAGTTCTTACGCACCAGGTAGTAGGCGGCGTAGCCAAAGAAGATGCCCAGAAAGATTTGCCAGCGTAAGCGGCGGTACAGAGGATCAACCTGCGCGTCGGGCACGCGAGACTGGTGGGGGGCGGGTTTGAAAATGCTCAACATAAACTGCCTCCGTGGCACGGTAAAAGTCATGACATCAGGCGTCATGAGTGAAAACGAAAATCGCTTGAGTTGTTCGCGGCGGATTGTAGAGAAAGTTTTGACGAGAAAGAATGAAATGCCACATATAATGTTACAGAAATATGACAAAGCTCTAACTTCGTGCGGAAAAGTGCATTTCACTTTCGTTTCTTGTTCGTATATGCGCGATATCAAACAAACCACAGTAAGGGTATGGCTAAATGGTCGGTAAAGAACGTCGACCAGCCAGGAGACGACCGTGCCCTACTCAAACGACTACGATGTGATCATTATTGGCGGCGGCGCAACGGGTGCCGGTATCGCCCGTGATTGCGCCCTGCGTGGCCTGCGCGCTGTTCTGCTCGAACGCCACGACATTGCCACCGGTGCCACCGGCCGCAACCACGGTTTGCTGCACAGCGGCGCGCGTTATGCGGTAACCGACAACGAATCAGCGCGTGAATGCATCGCCGAAAACCAGATCCTCAAACGTATTGCCCGCCACTGTATTGAAGCGACCGACGGGCTATTTATCACCCTGCCGGAAGACGATCTGAGCTACCAGGCACACTTCATTGAGGCCTGCACCCGCGCCGGGATTGCCGCGCAGGCCATTAGCCCACAGGAAGCCAGGCGCATGGAGCCGAGCGTTAACCCGCAGCTTATCGGCGCGGTGCGCGTGCCGGACGGCACTGTCGACCCCTTCCGCCTCACCGCCAGCAATATGCTTGATGCCCGCGAGCACGGCGCGAAAATCCTCACCGGCCATGAAGTTTGCGGCCTGCTGCGCACGGGCGACACGGTGTATGGCGTGCGCCTGCGCCATCTCGCCAGCGGTGAAATCCGCGATCTGCGTGCCCCGGTGGTGGTCAATGCCGCCGGGATTTGGGGCCAGCACATCGCGGAGTATGCCGATTTGCGCATTCGCATGTTCCCGGCAAAAGGCGCGCTGCTGATCCTCGATCACCGCATTAATCAGCATGTTATCAACCGCTGCCGCAAGCCCGCTGATGCCGATATTCTTGTGCCCGGCGACACTATTTCACTGATTGGTACCACCTCCACGCAGATTGATTATGCCGATATCGATAACGTGCGCGTCACGGCGGATGAGGTCGATATTCTGCTGCGCGAAGGGGAGAAACTGGCACCGGTAATGGGGCAAACGCGCATCCTGCGCGCCTATGCTGGCGTGCGTCCGCTGGTGGCGAGCGATGAGGATCCCAGCGGGCGCAACGTCAGCCGCGGCATTGTGCTGCTCGACCACGCTGCGCGCGACGGGCTGGAGGGGTTTATCACTATTACCGGCGGCAAACTGATGACCTACCGTCTGATGGCCGAATGGGCAACGGATGCCGTCTGCCGCAAGCTCAACCATAACGTAGCCTGCACCACGGCGACGAAAGCGCTGCCGGGATCGCTGGGTTCACCAGACGAGGCACTGAAGAAGATCATCTCCCTGCCAACGCCGCTGCGCGGTTCAGCGGTCTACCGCCACGGCGATCGCGCCCCGGCGTGGCTCGCCAGCGACCGACACAACCGCAGCCTGGTGTGTGAGTGCGAAGCCGTCACCGCCGGGGAAGTGCAGTATGCGGTGGAAAACCTCAATGTCACCTCGCTGCTCGATCTGCGCCGCCGCACCCGCGTCGGCATGGGCACCTGCCAGGGCGAGCTCTGCGCCTGCCGCGCCGCCGGGCAGCTTAACCGGCTGCATGTCACGCGCGACAACGAAGCGCGCAGGCAGCTGGCGGAGTTTCTGAACGAGCGCTGGAAGGGAATTAAACCTATCGCCTGGGGCGATGCGCTGCGTGAAAGCGAGTTTACCCGCTGGGTTTACCAGGGGCTGTGCGGGCTGGAGAAGGAGCAGGATGATGAGATTTGATACGGTGATTATCGGCGGCGGGCTGGCGGGATTGCTGTGCGGCATTCGTCTGAGCGAGAGCGGCCAGCGCTGCGCGATTGTCAGCCGCGGGCAGAGCGCGCTGAGCTTCTCTTCCGGCTCTCTCGATCTGCTCTCCCGTCTGCCGGACGGCAAACCGGTCGGCACGCTGACGGAGGCCATTGCGCACCTGCAACACCATCACCCCGAGCACCCCTATGCGCGGCTCGGCGTCGAGCGCGTGCGCCACTATGCGCGGCAAACCCAAACCCTGCTCGCCGACTGCGGGCTACAGATGCAGGGCGATGTCGATACGCCGCACCTGCGCGTCACGCCGCTGGGCACTTATCGCCGGGCGTGGCTCAGCCCGCAAGAGATTGCGTTGAAACCGCAGCAGGGGCTGCGCGTCGGCGTCGTTGGCATCAGCGGCTTTCTCGACTTTCAGCCCGAACTGGCAGTAGAAGCGCTGCGCCAGCGCGGTATTGCTGCCGGAGCGGAAGAGATTGCGCTACCGCTTCTCGACACGCTTCGCGATAACCCGAGCGAATTTCGCGCCGTGACCATCGCACGCCAGCTCGATCGCCCTGAACACTACGCCGATCTCTGTGCCGCCCTGCGCCCGCTGAGTACGCGGTACGAGATGCTGTGGCTCCCCGCCTGTTTTGGTCTGACGGAGAGTAAAGTGTTTACGCAGTTAAGCGAAGATCTGGCCTGCCCGCTGCGGCTGATCGCCACGCTGCCGCCTTCAGTCATGGGCATGCGCTTACAGCACGCCTTGCAGCAGCGGTTTACGCGCAGCGGCGGCAGCTGGATGCCGGGCGATGAGGTGCTGCGCGCCGATATTCATCACGGCCAGGTAACGCAGCTCTGGACGCGCAAGCATGACGATCTGCCGCTGCGCGCCCGCCATATCGTACTGGCCAGCGGCAGCTTTTTCAGTAACGGGCTGGTCGCCGGGCGCGATCGCGTGCGCGAAGCGGTATTCAATCTCGATATCCTGCAAAGCGCCTCACGCCGGGAGTGGTATGGCGACGATCTCTTTGCCCCGCAGCCGTGGCACCAGTTCGGCGTGCGCACCGATGCGCAACTGCGCGGTCTGCGCGACGGGCAAGCGCTTGAAAATCTCTATGCGATCGGCTCGCTACTTGGCGGCTATGACGCCATCGCCCAGGGCTGCGGCGGCGGTGTTTGCGCCGTGACGGCGCTGCATGCTGCGCAACAGATCCTCGATCAGGGAGGAGAACCCTAATGCACAATTCTTTCGAAAGCTGTATCAAATGTACCGCCTGCACCACCGCCTGCCCGGTAAGCCGGGTTAACCCCGCCTACCCCGGGCCGAAACAGGCCGGGCCGGATGGCGAGCGGCTGCGGCTGAAAGATGCCGCGCTGTATGACGAAGCGCTGAAATATTGCACCAACTGTAAGCGCTGCGAAACCGCCTGCCCGTCCGGGGTAAAAATTGGCGATCTGATCCAGCGCGCCCGCGCGCAGCATGGGGCAAAACCGCTCTCAGTGCGTAACGCCATTCTTAGCCATACGGATTTGATGGGTACCCTGTCGACACCTCTCGCGCCGCTGGTCAACGCCGCGACATCACTGAAACCGGTGCGCCAGTTGCTGGATAAAACGTTAAAAATCGATCACCACCGCACGCTGCCGAAATACGCTCGCGGCGGCACGTTTCGCCACTGGTATCGCAGCGTGGCGGCGCAGCAGCGCGCCTATGGCGAGCAGGTGGCGTTTTTCCACGGTTGCTATGTCAATTACAACCATCCACAGCTGGGGAAAGACCTGATCCGCGTGCTGAATCAGATGGGCATTGGCGTGCAGTTACTGCAGCGTGAGAAGTGTTGCGGCGTCCCGCTAATTGCCAACGGCTACTTCGCTAAGGCGAAAAAGCAGGCGCAGTTCAATCTCAGCGCATTAGAGCAGGCGATTGGCATGGATGGAATGCAGGTGCTCGCCACCTCCTCCACCTGCGCCTTCACCCTGCGCGACGAGTATCCGCACCTGCTGGAGGTCGATAACAGCCACCTGCGCTCGCACATCGATTTAGCCACCCGCTGGATCTGGCGACAGCTCGATGAGGGGCATACGCTGCGGCTGAGGGAGATGCCGCTGAAAGTGGTTTATCACACGCCGTGTCATATGGAGAAGATGGGCTGGACGCACTACACGCTGGATCTGCTGCGGCGCATTCCGGGGCTGGAACTGACGGTGCTGGACTCGGCCTGCTGCGGCATCGCGGGCACCTACGGTTTTAAGCGGGAGAACTACGCCACCTCGCAGGCCATTGGCGCACCGCTGTTTGCGCAAATTGACGCCAGCGGCGCGGATCTGGTGGTGACGGATTGTGAGACCTGCAAATGGCAGATTGAGATGTCCACCGGCAAACCCTGCGAACATCCCATTACGCTGCTGGCGCGGGCATTAGGCTAACGCCCGCGATTGTTTACAAGTTATTCCACGGCGAGGGTTTCGACCACCGCAATCCAGCCGTGATCGCTGGCGATATCTTTGCCCGCCAGCCAGCGGCGCAGGATATTGAGCGCCATCATTGCGCAGACTTCCTGGCGCACCGCCAGGCTGTGGCGGCTGCTGTTGAACTTCACCCGCAGGGCGCGGGTGCCTTCCGGCGTCGCCAGCGCAAAGTTGAGATGATCCTCTTCCAGCCCGGTGACGGTTAACGCCAGCCCGGCGAGATGCCGGTTGCGTGACTCGGTTGTCCAGCGCGCGGTTTGTGCCAGCGCTTCCGCCTGCGACGGCAGCACTTCGCTGGCGAGCAATGGCGCACCAGCGCGGGAGAGTTGCAACGCGATAAGCCCGCTGGTGAACTGCTCGCTCAGGGTGAGGCTCAGCTGGCGCTCGCGCAGCGCGGCGGCAATCGCAGCCGGTAACCCCTCGGTGCCTTCAAAAATCAGGCTTTCCCCCGCCACTTTTTTCACTTCCGGCCACAGCGCTTCCATCGCCGGACGCTGCTCCGCCGGGCCGGTCAATTTGAGTTCGATGATCGGCATTGATGAGCGGTAGCCCATTACCACGCCGGGCGGTAAATCAAGGTGCTGAAGTTTTTCAGCCAGATCGCTTTCGGAGCGACCAAAGGTGGTCAGACGCAGGCAGACCGGCGGCTGCGGCAGAGTGAAACGCTCGCGCAGACGCGGCAGGATCTCCTGCTCGACCATCACTTTAAATTCTGAGGGGACGCCGGGGGTAAAGAACATCAGGCAGCGGTTAAACTGCAATGCAAACCCGCAGGCGGTGCCGACCGGGTTATCGACCAGCTCGGCGCTGGCGGGGATCTCCGCCTGCTTGCGATTGCTGGGTGCCATGACGCGGCCGCGATCGGTAAAAAAGCGCTCCATCTGCTTAAGCCACGCTTCGTGCAGCACCAGCGTTTCGCCTTTGGCGGTGGCCGCTGCCAGCGCGCTCAAATCGTCGCTGGTTGGCCCAAGACCGCCATTGACGATCAGCACATCGGCCTGCTCGCTGCGCTCGCGCAAAATCGCAATCAAGTCGTCGAGGTTATCGCCAACGGTATGGCGGCGCGTTAACGGCAACCCCTGGTTAAAAAATACGTCGGCCAGCCAGGCCGCATTGGTATCGACAATCTGGCCATGCAGCACTTCATCGCCGGTCGATAACATCTCCACATTTAACATCGTTCGCTCCTGCAATCGGGGTTGAAACACTATAGCGCATGCGCAGACTAAAGCGGGGGAAACGGGCGCGGCGGCTGCCGCGCCGGGGGATCAGAAGCTGGCGCTGGCGCCGAGATAAGGGCCATCGGCAACAACGTTGTCGCGACGGCCATCTTTGCCTGCCATCTCAATGTAGCGATAACCGGCTTCGACGGTGAACGGGCGCATAATGGTATAACGCGCACCGGCTTTGGCTTCCTGGTACTCTTTAACGCCGCTTGAGAGCGAGTCCGGAGAGTAGTAATACTCGCCGAAAATGTTAAAGCTGCGGGCGATCTCCCACTGCAAACCGCCGCCGACAGCAATGGCGTAGCCTTCGCTGCCCTCATCCGGGTTCAGGTAGATGCCTTTACCGCCAACGGTTGCCAGGAACGGCCCGAGCGGCAGGTTGTAACCGAGCCCAAGGCTTGCGGTATCACCATCATCTTCGCTATGCGCCCAGTTACCGCTGACCGCGATACCACTGGTTTCGGTTCCCAGACCGAAACCGAGGCTGCTGTAATCTTTACCAATCTGTCCATTCAGGCTAATCGCCTGCGTACCGGCGGAGGCCAGCAACACGCCAGCACATCCTAATAGAGCTAACTTTTTCATTTTCACGTTCCGCACGAAACGGGGCAGCGCCCCAAAGCGTCTGATTGTACGCTTATTTTCCCGGCAGAAGAACGTCTAATAGCGTGCACAGCCTGAGGCAAACACGCTTTCGGGACTGAGGGATAAAAGCCTGCTCTGGGGAGTTCAGTGGCGGGCTTTCTCTACCATCTCAACCGGAATACCGGTCAGGGAGGCCACAACGCCAGGCTCCATCCCCTTTTCCAGCATCACTTTCGCGATGCGCATCGCCTCCTGCTGAACGCCTTCGGCTCGCCCCTGAGCCTGCCCCTCTTCGCGAAGATATTGTGCAATGTTCATTAACGTCTCCTTCTGCTGCTGATCCGCTTTTGCATCTCTGTCGCAAATTAGCACACTCTGAGCGCGTGTCAGCCGTCGGTTTTCGCTCTGTCGAGGCAGCTCGCAAAAAGAGTTGCGGCGCTAGCGCTGCTGCTGGTTAACCCATGTTTGCAGGGCGCGGCGGGAGATTTTGATGCCGCCGTTTTTCAGCTCCTCTGGCAACGGCAGCCAGCGCACCGGCTGTTGAAAACGCGCCAGCTGATCCGCCGCCCAGTGGCTGAAGGCCGCAACATTGACTTCGCTTTCACACTCAATTACCGCGACAGGGCGCTGACCAAACTCGACATCATCAACCGGTACCACAAACACCTGCTGCACCTGCGGATGACGGGCGATGGCGCGCTCCACCTCTTCAGGCTGAATGCCTTCGCCGCCGCTGAAAAAGAGGTTATCCAGCCGACCATGCAGGGTCAGACGCCCTTTATGCAGCGTGCCGCGATCGCGGGTGGCAAACCAGCCTGCATCGTTAAGCAGCGGCAGTAACGCGCCGTTGTGCCAGTAGCCTGCGGCGAGGCTCCCGGCACGCAGCCACACCTCGTCGCCGACAATTTTCACCTCACGCCCTGGCAACGCATAACCGACATCGGGCGCGCCGTCGGCCTCTTTCGCGCACACCGTTGAGGCAAACTCCGTCAAACCATACCCGCACCAGCAGCGGATGCCGCGCCCGCGCGCCTGTTCGGTCAGCTCTACCGGAATGGCCGCGCCGCCGAGCAGCACCGCTTTTAGTGACAGCGGGGCATTATCATTGAGTAAGCGCCAAAGCTGCGTCGGCACCAGCGAGGCATGGCTGCAGCCGCGCAGCGCCTGATCGAGCGGTAGCTTGTCGTGCACCGTCATGCGCGCGCCCGCCAACAGCCAGCGCCACAAAATGCCCTGCCCTGAGACATGAAACAGCGGCAGAGAGAGCAGCCAGTCATCTTCCTTATTAAAGGGGATTAATGCGAGCACGCCCTGCGCACTCGCCAGATGGGCGGCGCAGGTATGCACCGCCGCTTTCGGCAAACCGGTTGAGCCGGAAGTGAGCGTCATTGATGCCAGCCGCTGCGGCTGCCATGCAACCGCATGCTCACCCGGCGCTTGCGCACAGCGCAGCGCAGTAAAATCGTGCGCCAGCGGCGCGGGGGTGAGATCGAGGGCGAAGCGCAGGGTCATGGCGGGCAGGAGCGCATCCAGTAAGGCGGCAGGAAGCTGCGGATTGATGGGTAACACCCGCGCGCCACACTGCAACAGAGCCAGCCAGGCGAGCACCGTCTGCGGCTGGTTGCGCGCGCGCAGCATTACGCCATCACCCACGCCGACGCCCTGGCGGGCAAAGCCGCTCGCCAGGGCATCCACCTCGTCACAAAGCTGCTGCCAGGTGAGGGTGTGCTGGCCTGAGCGCAGCGCAGGCTGGTCGCCGCGCTGCTCGCGCCAGTATCGCCACGGCCAGTCAGGGAAAATCATAGTAACGCGTCCAGATCCGCCGCCGCGATGCAGGGCAGTTCACTGCCGGGCCAGCGGCGAACCAGTTGCGCGGTCATCAACTGCAACGTATCAAGACCAGGCACGGTACCGGGCGTCAGCCAGGCGGCAATCCGCGCCAGTTGCGTTAGCCCCAGGCTCGACTCCAGAGAGGAGCTGATCACCGCCGTCAAGCCGAGCGCATGTGCCGCCGCGACCTGCTGCGCCACTTTTTGCAGGCTGCCGGTGAGGGTCGGCTTGATCACTACTGCGCTGACGCCCGGCTGCGGCGTAAAGGTGAAATCCGCATCACGCAGGCTCTCATCCCAGGCAATCGCGATGCCGGTCTCCTCAGCAAAGGCCAGCGATGCTTCGCGGCTCTGGCACGGCTCTTCCAGAAAAGCGATGCGTGAGCGGTTGGCAGGCGCAACATATTTAGCGAACTGGCGCGCTTTCAGCGGCGTCCAGGCGCGGTTGGCATCCAGACGCAGGCGCAGATCGGGGATCGATTCCAGCAGCAGATTAACCACCATGCCGTCGCGCACCGCTTCGTAAAGGCCTACTTTCACCTTCGCCAGCTTCTCGCCGGGCAGTGCGCCAAGTGCGGCAAACAGCTCATCAGGATCGCCGGTGCAGAGCATCGCCGCACGGTAATCGGCAGGCTGCGGCAACTCCCCTGCCAGTTCAGCCAGCGCACAGCTCAGACCAAATGCCGCGCTGGGTTGAGATGGCAGCGCGGGTGAGGCGCCGTCACGCCAGGCCTGCACCCACGCCATCACCGCAGGCTGCACCTCATCGAGCGTCTCAACGCTGAACCCCGGCAGAGGGGTAATCTCGCCCCACCCTTCGCTGCCGTTTTCCTGCAACTGGATAAAGAGCCCGTCACGGGTTTTCAGCCGACGCTCGCGCAGCACCACGCCTGCATCCAGCGGGATCTGCCAGCGGTAGATCTGCGCCTGGCGCATTACGGGTTCCGTTTAAATTTGCTGAAGTCAGGCTGGCGCTTCTGGTTGAAGGCGTTGCGGCCTTCCTGACCCTCTTCGGTCATATAGAAGAGCATGGTGGCGTTGCCCGCCAGCTCCTGCAGCCCGGCCTGACCGTCGCAGTCGGCGTTCAGCGCCGCTTTCAGACAGCGCAGCGCCATCGGGCTGTTCTGCAACATTTCACGGCACCAGCGCACGGTCTCTTTTTCCAGATCTGCTAACGGCACCACGGTGTTGACCAACCCCATATCCAGCGCCTGCTGCGCATCATACTGGCGGCAGAGGAACCAGATTTCGCGCGCTTTCTTCTGGCCGACAATGCGCGCCATATAGGACGCGCCCCAGCCGCCGTCGAAGGAGCCAACTTTCGGGCCGGTCTGGCCGAAGATCGCGTTTTCTGCCGCGATGGTCAGATCGCACATCATATGCAGCACATGACCGCCGCCGATGGAGTAGCCCGCCACCATCGCCACCACCGGTTTCGGGCAGGTGCGGATCTGGCGCTGAAAATCGAGGACGTTGAGGTGATGCACGCCGGAGTCATCCTGGTAGCCGCCGTAATCGCCGCGCACCTTCTGATCGCCACCGGCACAGAAGGCTTTATCACCTTCACCGGTCAGGATAATCACCCCGATATTGTCGTCATAGCGTGCATCGGCCAGCGCCTGAATCATCTCTTTTACCGTCACAGGACGAAACGCGTTGCGCACTTCCGGGCGGTTGATAGTGATTTTGGCGATGCCGTCAGCGGATTTTTGATAACGGATATCGCTAAAGCCTTCGGAGCAGTCGTGCCACTCAACCGCGGCGTAAAGTTCTTTTTCATCAGGGTAGATCATGGTCGGTCCTTAATCTCAAGAGGCAGAATTCGCGCCAGCAGGGCAGCAACGGCCGTGGGATTCTCCCGGTGCGCGTTGTGCCCGGCGGCAGGAATGGCGTAACAGTGGCGTGCGACCTCGCTCGCCAGCGCCCGAAACTTACGGTCATGTTCGCCAAATAAATAGTGGACGGGAAAAGCGGCGTCCCGCAGCGCCGCACGCAGATCGGGCTGGCGGCCAAGCGACGTTGCCGCCAGCATCTGCGCCAGCGCGTTGCCATCGTTATGGCTACGCAGCGCAACCAGTGCCGCACGTTCGTTTTCTGTCAACGCGGCAAATACCGGCTGGCGATACCAGGCATCAAACACCTCGCTGAGCGGCTGGTGGCGCAGGCGCTGACACCACGCTTCATCAGCCTCCAGCCTTGCGGCACGCGCCTGTTCATCAGCAAGACCTGGGTGACCGCCTTCGATAATGATGCCCTGTAGCCCCGTTGGCTGCTGGCAAGCGTGAAACATCGCAATGCGGCCGCCGAGGGAGTACCCCACTAGCCAGTAGTTCAGTATGTTGTAACGACTAAGCGTCGATCGCAGCAGCGCATCCATCCCGGTAAAGGATTCAACAGAGGTTGTGGCGGATGCGCCGTGGCCCGGCAAATCGAGATAGAGACGCGGGAAATCCGTAAGCGCTGCGCCGACAGGCTGCCATTCGCGGCCATCACCGGAAAAACCGTGCAGAAACACCAGCCACGGCAGCGGCTGCCGACCAGCATGGATCTCTGCGTGCAAACTCATAACTGGCTGACCTGCGCGACAAGGTTTTGCAGGGTCTGCGCGCCGTCGGTCTCGTTTACCACCACTTCAATCACCGTCGCGCCCGGCTTCTGCCAGGCCTCGCTCAGCGCCTGCTCCAGCTGCGCCCAGCTCTCCGGGCGATGATAAGGAAGCTCGAACATCGCGGCGGCATGATCGAAATGGACATTCTGCGGCATCAGATAGAAGCGCTCGCGCTCGGCGGGCGGGGTCGGTAACAGGGAGAAGATCTGCCCGCCGTTGTTATTGACCACCAGCAGCACAAAGGGCGCGGAGGCCTGGCGCAGCAGTGCGAGGGCGTTGAGATCGTAGAGCGCAGAGAGATCGCCGACGATTGCCAGCGTCGGGCGCGCGGTAGCCCGCTGCACCCCGGCCGCGGTCGAGAGCAGGCCATCAATGCCGCTCGCGCCGCGGTTGCTGTAGACCGGATAACCTGCCGGCAACTGCGCCAGCGCATCCACCAGCCGCACCACCAGGCTGTTACCGAGAAAAAGCTGCCCCTGGTTTGGTAAGTAATCGCTAATACGGTGCGCCAGCTGCGCTTCGCCGAAATCCTCGCGCTGTAGACGCACCCGCTCCCAGGCAAGCGCTGCGAGCGAGGTCAGCGTTTCGCACCACGGTGCGCGCGGTTCAGCCGGATGCAGCGCCAGCCAGCCAGCCACATCCGCCACTAAACGACGGCCGCGATGGTGCGCCGGATCGAGCCTGCCGGGAAGGTTATCAATCAGCCAGTACTCTTGCGGCGTGCAGGTCGCCTGCCACTGTAAAAGACGTTTTCCGGTCAGGCTGCTGCCAAATTGCAGCACAATCTGCGCCTCGCTGAGCGCCTCGACGGCCTGGCTATTAGCAAGCCAGAGATCGGCGCAGGGTAGCGGCTGCCCGGTTTGCGATAACACATCGCCAATCAGCGGCCAGCCGAGGGTTTTCGCCCACTCAGCCAGCTTGCGTCCTTCAGCAGCACTCATACGCCCGGCAATCACCACGCCACGTTTCTGCCGCCAGGAGAACCAGTCCCGCTGGGTATCAACGCCGCACGGCGCGGAGGACTGTAGCCAGGGCTTATCATCCTGCCACCAGTCGCCTAACACCTGCTGCCAGCCAAGACCGGTCTCATCCATCTCGCCATACAGCGGCTCGGCAAACGGGCAGTTAATGTGCACCGCCCCGCCCTGCAATGTGCCCAACACATTATCAATCGTCGAGACCAGCCAGCGCGCCGGAATATCCTGTGACGGGCGCGGTAAGGCGATGGCCTCTGTCGGATGGGAAGCAAAGATGCCGGGCTGGCGAATCGCCTGGTTGGCACCGCAATCAATCAGCTCCGGCGGGCGATCCGCCGTCAGCAATATCAATTTTTCGCCGGTCAGCCCCGCTTCAATCAGCGCCGGGTAAAGGTTCGCCACGGCGGTACCGGAGGTGACGATCACCGCCACCGGTTCATGGCTCGCTTTCGCCAGCCCGAGCGCAAGATGGCCCAGCCCGCGTTCATCAAAATGGGTGTGATGAATAAATGCGCGGTTTTCGGCGGCGGCGAGCGTCAGCGGCGTCGAACGGGAGCCTGGCGCAATGCAGATATGCCTGACGCCGTGGCGCGTTAAGGCTTCCAGAATCACCGCGGCCCAGCGTCGGTTGAATGAGCTTATCGACATGAATTTGTCCGGTATCAATATTGGGACTAAGTATAAATTTTCTGAAATGATGAGTTTTTGATATAGGTCGTCTATGGGTGCGTCTGTAGCAACAACGATCGCAGCCCGGCGGCTTTATTATCGATCTCCTGCCACTCCTGCTCAGCGTCGGAACCAGGCACAATGCCCGCCCCGGCATAGAGCCGCACCGTCTCGCCGCTCACCTTCGCCGAGCGCAGCGCCACGCAGAACTCACTCTGCTTACGCGACAGGTAACCTGCCGACCCGGCGTACCACTCGCGGGCAAAGGGTTCGTGCCGGGCGATAAAACGCCGGGCTTCAGGGCGCGGTAAACCCGCCACCGCCGCGGTCGGCTGGAGCAGGTCTAAACAGAGGGCATCGTCCGCCACCCGCAGATCGCTCCAGATACAGCGGCGCAAGTGCTGCACTTTACGCAGCCGCACCACCTGCGGCGGCAGCACATCCAGCGCGCCGGTCTGCTGCTGCAAACGCTGGCAGATATCCTCCACCACCAGCATATTTTCACGCTGGTTTTTATCGTCACTCATCAACCATGCTGCCCGCTGCTGCGCCTGTGCATCGTCATCATGATTTGCCACCGTCCCGGCCAGCGCTTCGGTGCGCAGCGCCACGCCGCGTCGCCGCCATAGCCGCTCGGGGGTCGATCCGAGAAAGGCTGTCTGGTCATTGAAACGATAGAGAAAGTGGAAGCAGTGAAGGTTGAGACGGCGGCTGGCGGCCATCAGCGCGCCAGCATTAATTGGCGCATCGAAGCGGTAGTCGGTGGCGCGGGCGAGCACCACTTTATCCAGCTCGCCGCGCTGGAGCGTATCAAGCGCCTGGCTTATTAGCGTCTCCCACCCTTCTCGCGTCGGGAAGTGCTGCTGCTCAACGCAGCGCGGCGAGCTCATCGCCAGCGCAGTAGCAGGAGAAAGTGCGTTGAGAAAATCGGCAGCAACCTGCGCATCTTCACGCAGCGAGGTGGCGCTAAAGAGATAGAGGCGCAGCATCGCTTTGCCCCCTTCGCGCCGCCATTCGAGACGGGGCAAAAAGAGCGCACCTTCACTCGGCTCAAAGGCATTCAGCCCCCAGATGCGCACATCATCGGGCCAGGCCTGTAAATGCTGCTGCGCCTCAACGAGAGAGGTAAACGCGCGTAATGCGCCCAGAGCGGCCGCTTCGTCATCGCCGCTGCGCTGCTGCCAGTAGAATTGCGGGTAAACATGCTGGGCACAAAGCCATGTCAGCGGATCGAAAGCGTTGTTTAGCGGGAAGGGAACGTCAAAGAGGGTAAAACCAGGGGCATCAGGAAACGTGTCGGCAAGACGCTGGTGTAAAACGCCAAGCGCAGAGGACAGAGAAAACATGCGAACCCCTCCCGGAAAAACGGCACGGTTTTAAAAACCACACAGTATACGGGGTACTACGATGAATAGCAGTACCCCCTTCCAGGGAGGGGAGATAAAGTTTAGCGACGGGCTAACAGCAGACCGAGCACCAGACCTACAGCCGCACCAGCGCCAACGCCCTGCCACGGTTTTTCGTGCACATAGTCATCGGCACGGTAAACCGCTTTTTTCGCACGATAGTAGTAGGTATCAGACGCGCTGCTGACGCGGTTTTTCACATCATGCAGCGCCTGTTCGGCACGTGCTTTCAGCTCAATGTACTTCTGGTCAGCGGGATCGCCCGATGAGCGGAGAACTTCTTCCAGCGTTTCGCTCAGCAGGGTCAGGTCGTCGTCAATGTGTGAATCGAATTGATTAGTCATCTCTTTTCTCCATGTTATGAACCTGTACGCTAACTATAGACAATGACTGGCGTTTACGCCTGGCCGACCTCGCGCGCCATGCCGATATGGGGAATGCCATCTTCGTCATAGATATCGGTGACCGGCTGGAAACCGAACTGCTGATAAAAGGGTTGCAGATGCGCCTGCGCACTCAGGTATAGCGCGTGCTGCGGCCAGTGTTGCAGGCAGGAGGCCACCGCGCGCGACATCAATTGATAACCCAGTTTTTCCCCGCGTACGCTGGCGCTGACAATCACTCTGCCGATGGCAACCGGCGAGAAATCATCGTTACTTTTCAGAATCCTCGCATACGCCACCAGCTCATCGCCCTGCCAGCCGAGCAGATGGCGGTTCTCTCCCACCAGATCGTCACCATCAATATCGAGATAAGGGCAGGTCTGTTCGACTACAAACACTTCACAACGCAGCTTTAACAGCGCATAGAGCACAGGCACGGTCAGTTCGGAATGGTGCAGGTCTTGCCAGCGGATCATCGTTATCTCCTCAAATAGACTCATGTGGTTATACTAGATTCTTTTCATTTCAGGCAAAGCATGTGGAACTGATCTTCTTAGGTACTTCAGCAGGCGTCCCGACGCGGGCGCGCAACGTCACCGCCATTCTGCTCAATCTTCAGCACCCGACGAGCGCCGGGCTGTGGCTTTTCGACTGTGGTGAAGGTACGCAGCATCAACTGCTGCACACCGCGTTTAACCCGGGCAAGCTGGACAGAATTTTTATTACCCATCTGCATGGCGATCATATTTTTGGTCTGCCGGGCCTGCTCTGCAGCCGGTCGATGGCGGGCAATACGCAGCCGCTGCACATTTACGGCCCGCAAGGCATTAAGGAGTTTGTTGAGACCGCGCTGCGCCTGAGCGGCTCATGGACCGACTATCCGCTAACTATTGAAGAGGTCAAACCTGGCGTGGTGGTGGATGATGGGCTGCGCAAAGTGACGGCCTTCCCGCTGGCGCATCCGGTGGAGTGTTACGGCTATCGCGTGGAAGAGCATGATAAACCCGGCGCGCTGAATGCCGCTGCGCTTGTCGCCGCAGGCGTTCCCGCCGGGCCGCTGTTCCAGACGTTGAAGGCGGGCGGTACGGTGACGCTGGATGACGGGCGAGTTATCGAGGGTAAAGATTACCTGGCCCCGGCCGAGCCGGGTAAACGGCTGGCAATCTTCGGTGATACCTCACCCTGCCCCGACTCACTTGAGCTGGCGAAAGATGTCGATGTGGTAGTGCATGAAGCGACGCTTGAGAGCGCCATGGAAGAGAAGGCAAACAGCCGCGGTCACAGTTCAGCGCGCCAGGCGGCTCAACTGGCTCAGCAGGCTGGCGCTTCACGCCTGGTGATTACCCATATCAGTTCGCGTTATGACGCTGAGGGGAGCCAGGCGCTGCTAAAAGAGTGTCGTGAAATCTTCCCGCAGACAACGTTAGCAGCAGATTTTGACGTAGTTCGCATTTGATTTTAATTTAGGCACTCTATTTTTTCGCCGTCATGCCGATAATAAGTTATACGCAGGCATTTCTTCTTTGAGGGCATGATGGATAATTTCCAGAAAGACATCGATGACAGGGCGAATCTTACTCTGTCGAACCGGTTTGAGCTGTTGCTGTTTCGCCTTGGCACATCATTAGATGCGACGAAATCTGAGCTGTTTGGCATCAATGTGTTTAAGTTGCGCGAAATCGTACCGATGCCCACATTTACTCGCCCTGCGGGAATGAAGCCGCCGTTGATGGGGATGGTCAATATCCGCGATCAGGTGATCCCGGTGATTGATCTCTCCGCCGTCGCCGGTTGCAAACCGGAGACCGGCTTAAACATTCTGCTGATCACTGAGTATGCCCGTAGCGTGCAGGCTTTTGCCGTCGAGTCCGTCGAGAATATCACGCGCCTGGACTGGAAACAGGTGCACACGGCGGAGAAAGCGATCAATGGCCGCTATATCACCAGTATTGCCTGCCTCGATGATGATAAGGACACCAACAACCTGGCGATGGTGCTGGACGTTGAACAGATCCTCTATGACATCGTGCCGGCGGATCATGACGTTCACGGCGACCATGTGCCGGATAAGAAATTCAACCTGAAACCGGGTTCTATCGCGATTGTGGCTGAAGACTCCAAAGTGGCGCGCGCCATGCTGGAAAAAGGCCTGAACGCCATGGAGATCCCGAGCATGATGCATATCACCGGCAAAGATGCGTGGGAGAAAATCCAGCTTATTGCGCAGCAGGCAGAAAAAGAGGGCGTGCCGGTAAGCGATAAGATCTCAATGGTGCTGACCGATCTGGAGATGCCAGAGATGGACGGCTTCACCCTGACACGCCTGATCAAAACCGATCCGCGCCTGAAGAATATCCCGGTGGTGATCCACTCATCCCTTTCGGGCAGCGCTAACGAAGATCACGTCCGTAAAGTGCAGGCCGATGGCTATGTCGCGAAGTTCGAAATTAACGAACTTTCAGCGGTGATCCAGGAGGTGCTCGATCGCGCAGCGAACAACGTTCGCGGCCCGCTGATCAGCCACCGCCAGATGGCTCCGACCCCGCTGCTGGCGAAGTAACGCCGGCACAACGATTAAAGGCGCTACCGTTGGTCAAACGGTAGCGCCTTAAGTACGTTTCAGGTCATTACAAGAACGACAAGATCAGCTGTAATACAGCAATGATGATCGTGATTACGCGTTTCGCGAATTCACGGTTATACATCATCCGTTTTCCTCAACCGAGGAAGGAGCCGCCCGGACTGGCCCTTAAACTCCCCCGAATCAGGGCGAGCAGATGTTGAGTATTGCCTACGCCCCTTCCAGGCCTGAACCCTGTCACCACCACGTGTACAGCGGGGGAAATCCTTTGCCCGGCCCGAAAGTAAGATGCAGTAACCCCAACGAAGTTGATTTTACACTTCATGTAACCAACTGAAATGTAATTAAAAAACATCAGGAAAAACGACCTGTTTTCAGGCGTTTTTCTTAAACATCCGATAACCCAACTGTTTGCGCTTGAAATAAAACAGCATATATCGGAAGCTTCAACGCGTTGAGTATTGCATACGCTCTTACCCCCTGACGGGCCGGAAACGTAAACAACGGCGTGGCGCATCCCTCACCAGTTTGCGCTATACCGTTAAAACCCCAGCTTCCCCGCTGGGGTTTTTTTATGCACAAAAAAAAACCGCCAGGCTGCAAACCCGGCGGTTTTTTCATTTGCGCGAGGCGCGATTACATCATCGGCAGCGCCAGCTGGACGATGCTAATCAGCGGCTGCGGATAGATACCGAGCACCAGCACCAGCAGAGCGGAGATGAGTACTACAATACCGCCCGCGCTGTAAGCCCAGTTGGACGGCGCATCGCGGTTCAGTTGCTGCGGCGCGTTGAGATAGAGGCTCACCGCGACACGCAGGTAGTAGTAGAGACCGATTGCTGAACCGACTACCACCGCGCCGGTCAGCCACCACAGGTTGGCCTGGACACCGACAGCCAGAATGTAGAACTTACCGATAAAGCCCAGCGTCATCGGGATACCCGCCAGCGACAGCATCATCACCGTCATTACCGCCGAAAGAATTGGACGGTGCCAGAAGAGGCCGCGATAGGAGTAGAGCGATTCGGCGTCCGGGCCGCGATACGGGCTGGACATCAGGCTTACTACACCAAAGGCACCCAGGCTGCTGAAGAGATAGCCAGCCAGGTAAACGCCAACGCTCTCCATTGACATCTGGCCGCCGCGCAGGGCAATCAGCGCCACCATCAGATACCCGAGGTGAGCGATGGAGGAGTAGCCGAGCAGACGTTTGATATTGGTCTGGCTCAGCGCCATCAGGTTACCGAAGATAATGGAGACAAAGGCGATAACGCCCAGCACCACGCGAACGGCTTCGCTGTTACCCACCGGCGCATAGAGGAACAGACGCATCAGCACGCCGAAAATGGCGATTTTGCTGGCGGTCGCCAGGAAGGTGGAGACCGGCGCAGGCGCGCCCTGGTAAACATCCGGCGTCCAGAGATGGAACGGCACCAGCGACAGTTTAAAGCCGAGGCCGACAATCATCAGGCCGAGACCCGCCAGCAGCAGCGGCTCGTGCAGCACGCCTTCACCGAGGTTTTTACCAATGGCGACAAACGACAGATCGCCGCTCTGAGCGTAGACCAGCGCAATCCCGAACAGCAGGAATGAGGAGGCAGCCGCCGACAGAATGGTGTATTTGATGCTGGCTTCCAGCGAGCGTTTCTGGCGGAAGGCGTAGCCCACCAGCCCGAACAGCGGCAGAGAGATCAGCTCAATCCCGAGGAACAGCGACGCCATATGATTGGCGTTAGCCAGCAGAATGCCACCCAGCGCGGCAATCAGCACCAGCAGGTAGAACTCTTCCTTGTTGTCGCTATAACCTTCAAGCCACGGATAGGCAAAGGTGCAGGTGGCGAGGCTCGCCAGCAGCACCAGCCCGGTGTAGAGCATGGCGTAGCCATCGACGCGCATCAGCGGCGTCACATCCATTGCTCCGGCGTGACCAACGAACCACAGCGAGAGCAGTGCAACGTTCAGACCAACGACCGACAGCGTGGCATTGAAGAAATGGTTGCGTCGCCACGCAATGGAGAGCATCACAACCACCACCGTCAATCCGACGATTAGCAGCGGCAGCAGCGCAATCAGGTGTTGTGGAGTTATTGTCATGGCGAATTACGGCCTTGTAGTAATGGAGTTAACAAACCACTGCTGGATATTGCCCATCGCAGCGTGCGAGGTATCCAGAATCGGCTGCGGATAGAAGCCAAGCAGTACCAGAAGCACGACCAGGATAAGGATCATAAACAGCTCGCGCAGTGACAGACCCGGCAGCGTCTGGTTCGCGATTTCGCTCTTCGCTTTACCGAAGTAAGCGCGATGCAGCATCGCCAGCGAGTAAACGGAGGCGAAGACCAGACCGAAGGTAGAGATCACGGTAATCATCGGTACAACCTGGTAGCTACCGAACAGGATCATGAACTCACCGACGAAGTTACCGGTACCCGGCATCCCCAGCGTCGCCACAGCGAAGAACATCGACAGCGCCGGCAGCCACTTAATCTTGCTCCACAAACCGCCCATCATGCGCATATCGCGGGTATGCAGACGTTCGTAAAGCTGACCGCAGAGAATAAACAGACCTGCCGCCGAGAGACCGTGGGCAATCATCTGAATCACTGCGCCCTGGTAGGCCAGCTGGCTGCCGGTATAGATGGCAATCAGTACGAAGCCCATGTGGGAAACGGAGGTGTAGGCGATAAGACGTTTGATATCGGTCTGCGTGAAAGCCATCCACGCGCCGTAGAAGATACCAATCACGCCCAGCCACATGGCAATCGGTGCGAACTCCGCCGAAGCGTTCGGGAAGAGCGGCAGCGAGAAGCGCAGCAGACCGTAAGCGGCGGTTTTCAGCAGGATCCCCGCGAGGTCAACGGAACCCGCGGTCGGTGCCTGCGAGTGCGCATCCGGCAGCCAGCCGTGCAGCGGCACCACCGGCATTTTCACCGCAAAGGCGATAAAGAAGCCGAGCATCAGCAGGTATTCAACGTTGTGGGACATCGGCGTTTTCAGCAGCTCTTCATAGTTGAAGGTCCACACGCCGGTGGCGTTGTAGTGCACAAACACCAGGCCGAGGATGGCAATCAACATCACCAGACCGCTTGCCTGGGTATAGATGAAGAATTTCGTCGCCGCAGTGATACGCGTCTTCCCGTCGGAGGCTTTATGGCCCCACAGCGCGATCAGGAAGTACATCGGCACCAGCATCATTTCCCAGAAGAAGAAGAACAGGAACATGTCGATGGCAAGGAACACGCCGATAACGCCGCCGAGGATCCACATCAGGTTCAGGTGGAAGAAGCCCTG
This sequence comes from Kosakonia sp. CCTCC M2018092, assembly GCF_003864115.1. Classification (NCBI taxonomy): domain Bacteria; kingdom Pseudomonadati; phylum Pseudomonadota; class Gammaproteobacteria; order Enterobacterales; family Enterobacteriaceae; genus Kosakonia; species Kosakonia sp. CCTCC M2018092. Next base: position 1,519,735 of record NZ_CP034225.1, on the reverse strand, counting down.
ATATTTCTCGATTTCACGCCAGGAGCAGAGAACCGCCAGCACGCCAAGAAAACCGGTCAGCACGACCATCAGCAGTGACAGACCGTCCATCGCCAGATGGATAGTGATGCCGAAGCGCGGGATCCAGTCGTGTTTAAAGCTCTCCTGCCACGTCGGGAATTCGGCAGCCTGCGATAAAGAGTAGCCACCCTGCAACCAGAGTTGCAGAGAGAGCGCCAGCGTCAGTCCCATGGTGATCAGGGCGATCCAGCGCGGCACCTTCACGCCGAAGCGCTCGGTTTGCCAACACAGGAAACCACCGATAAAGGGAATCAATATTAGCCAGGGTAATAACATGGCGATTCATATTCCTTGTTTAAGTCCAGCTCAGGCTTTCTGGCTCGTCATCTGACTTCACCGTTACTGCCTGTCCTTTCGGACCTGATTTTCAACGAATTTTCACAAAATTCAGATTCTGCTCGCAGGCCGGAGAACAACTCTGCTCCCCGGCCCAGGAACTCAGCGCAACACCATCAGCAGACCGAGCACCACAACGGCACCGATACTCATGGAAGCAACATACCAGCGCAGATAACCGTTCTCGCTGAACAGCAGCCCTTTTCCGGCAAAGCGGGAGAGGATCGCCGGAATGTTCATCAGCGCATTCAGCGGATCGCTCTTCAGCAGCCAGGCAACGCCCAGATACGGTTTAACGAAGATGCGATCGTAGAGCCAGTCGAAGCCCCAGGCATTGAACCACCAGGTGCCGAAGAAGCGGCCCGCTGCGCTGTTGGCAATCGATGTCACCAGCGTGCGTTTACCCAGCCACAGCCAGGCGGCCAGCAGAATGCCGATCACTGCCACTGCGCCAGAGGCCACTTCCAGCATCACCACGCTGCTGTGCGCCAGCTCAGCCGTTTCCGGCAGGACGCCGCGCAGCGGTGGCACAATCATCGCGCCAACGAAGGTGGAGAGGATCAGCAGCACAATCAGCGGCAGGTGATGGGTAATCCCCTTCCCTGCGTGGGCGTGAATCTGCTCTTTGCCGTGGAAGACAATGAAAATCAGACGGAAGGTGTAGAGCGAGGTCATAAACGCCCCGACCAGACCCGCAATCATCAGGTTAACGTGACCGTTCGCTACCGCTCCTGCGAGGATCTCATCCTTACTGAAGAAGCCCGCGGTAATCAGCGGCAGTGCAGAGAGCGCCGCGCCACCGACCAGGAAGCAGGCATAGACCAGCGGAATTGACTTACGCAGGCCGCCCATCTTGAAGATGTTCTGCTCGTGGTGGCAGGCGAGGATCACCGAACCGGAGGAGAGGAACAGCAACGCTTTAAAGAAGGCGTGCGTCATCAGGTGGAAAATCGCCGCGTCCCATGCCTGTACGCCAAGCGCCAGGAACATGTAACCAATCTGGCTCATCGTCGAGTAGGCGAGTACGCGTTTGATATCGGTCTGCACCAGCGCGGCGAAACCGGCCATCAACAGCGTGACCGCACCAACGATACCGACCAGATGCAGCACTTCCGGCGTCATCAGGAACAGACCGTGGGTACGGGCAATCAGATAGACACCGGCGGTAACCATCGTTGCGGCGTGGATCAGCGCAGAGACCGGCGTCGGGCCAGCCATTGCGTCAGCAAGCCAGGTCTGCAACGGCAGCTGTGCCGATTTACCGACCGCGCCGCCCAGCAGCATCAGGGTTGCCCACATCAGCATATGGTTGCCGTTGGCGAAGTGCTGCGGAGCCAGCTCGACCATCTCGCGGAAGTTCAGCGTGCCCAGCTCGTTGTAGAGAATGAACAGAGCGAAAGCGAGGAAGACGTCACCGACGCGGGTGACGACAAACGCTTTCATCGCCGCTGCACCATTCTTCGGATCGGTGTAGTAGAAACCGATCAGCAGATAGGAGCAGAGACCCACGCCTTCCCAGCCGAGGTACATCAGCAGCAGGTTATCGCCCAGCACCAGAATCACCATACTGGCGATAAAGAGGTTGGTGTAGGCGAAGAAGCGGGAGTAGCCCTCTTCCCCGCGCATATACCAGGAGGCGAACATATGGATCAGGAAGCCAACGCCGGTGACTACCGAGAGCATGGTCAGCGACAGGCCATCCAGCACAAGGTTGAAACCGATATTGAAATCACCGACCGCCATCCACGTCCACAGCGGCTGAACAAAGGCCTGCTGACCGTTATTGAAGAACTCAACGCCAACCAGCGCCGTGACCAGCGCCGAGAGACCAATCGAGCCCATGCCAACGGCGGCGGAGAGATTCTCCGACCAGCGGCCACGGGAGAAAGCCAGTAACACAAAGCCAATAAAAGGAAAAATAATGGTTAAGGCGAGCATGTTCATCCACGCATCTCACTTACTGAATCGATATTCAGACTCTGGCGGCGACGATGCAGTTGCAGCAGCAGCGCCAGGCCAATGCTCGCTTCCGCAGCAGCAAGGCTAATGGCGAGAATATACATTACCTGACCGTCGGTCTGGCCCCAGTAGCTGCCGGCGACCACAAAGGCCAGCGCGGCGGCGTTGATCATGATCTCAAGCCCAATCAGCATAAACAGCAGATTGCGGCGAATAACCAGACCTGTCAGACCCAGCACAAACAAAATCGCCGCGAGGATCAATCCATGTTGTAACGGGATCATGCGTGCTCCTCCGTTTTTCTTTTCGCGCGGTCATCCGTGCGATTGCTCAGCAATTCGCCAGGTCTCTCTTCACGTCCAAGGTGGAACGCGACAACCAGACCTGCCAGCAGCAGCATTGAGGCCAGCTCAACCGCCAGAACGTAAGGACCAAACAGCGTAATACCGACCGCTTTCGCGCCAATCGCCGTGCCCTCGATGCCCTGATCGTTAACGCCCATAATGGCGTAGATCATGACGCCCAGCAGCACCGCAGAGAGCACCGCAGGACCAATCCAGATTTGCGGCGTGAGCCAGTTACGCTCCTGCTCGACCACCGAATTGCCCATGTTGAGCATCATCACCACGAAGACGAACAGCACCATGATGGCCCCGGCGTAGACGATGATCTCCAGCGCCCCGGCGAAGTACGCGCCGAGGGAGAAGAAGACCCCGGCAATCGCCAGCAGAGAGATGATCAAGTACAGCAGCGCATGCACCGGATTGGTATGCGTAATCACGCGTACCGTCGTCAGGATGGCGATCAGGCCACAGATATAAAAAGCGAACTCCATTGCCCCTCTCCTTACGGTAACAGGCCTTTGACGTCGATAGGCTTGGCTTCGTTTTCCGCTTCGCCCTTATCTTTGCCGTCGATTGCCATACCTGCCATCCGGTAGAAGTTATATTCCGGGTATTTGCCCGGACCGGAGATCAGCAGATCCTCTTTTTCATACACCAGATCCTGGCGCTTGAACTCACCGAGTTCGAAGTCCGGCGTCAGCTGAATCGCTGTAGTCGGGCACGCCTCTTCGCACATGCCGCAGAAGATGCAGCGCGAGAAGTTGATACGGAAAAACTCCGGATACCAGCGGCCATCAACGGTTTCCGCTTTCTGCAGCGAGATACAGCCGACAGGACAGGCAACCGCACACAGGTTACAGGCTACGCAGCGCTCTGCGCCGTCCGGATCGCGCGTCAGCACGATACGGCCACGGTAGCGCGGGGCCAGGTAAACCGGCTCTTCCGGGTACATACGCGTTTCGCGTTTGGCGAACGCATGCAGGCCAATCATCCAGATACTGCGAACCTGGGTGCCAAAGCCCACGAATAACTCTTTTAACGTCATGGTCTCATCACCCCTTATTGCTGCCACAGAATGACTGCTGCGGTACCCAGCAGGTTAAGCAGAGTCAGCGGCAGGCAGATTTTCCAGCCGAAAGACATCACCTGATCGTAGCGAGGACGCGGCAGTGCGGCGCGAATCAAAATGAACATCATCATAAAGAACGCGGTTTTCAGCGCGAACCAGATAAACGGCGGTAACAGCGGACCCTGCCAGCCACCAAAGAAGAGGGTGACCATCAGCGCAGAGATGGTGACGATACCGATATACTCGCCGACGAAGAAGAGACCGAACTTCATGCCGGAGTATTCAATATGGTAACCATCCGCCAGCTCCTGCTCCGCTTCCGGCTGGTCAAACGGGTGACGGTGACACACCGCGACGCCCGCGATAGCGAAAGTAACGAAACCGAAGAACTGCGGAATGACGTTCCACAAACCCGCCTGGTTGTTGACGATGTCGGTCATATTGAATGAACCGGCTTGCGCCACCACGCCCATCAGCGACAGCCCGAGGAACACTTCGTAGCTCAGGGTTTGCGCAGAGGCACGCATCGCGCCGAGCAGGGAGTATTTGTTGTTACTCGACCAGCCAGCGAACAGCACCGCGTAAACTGCCAGACCCGCCATCATCAGGAAGAAGAGGATCCCGATGTTGAGGTCGGCCACCACCCAGGTCGGGCTGACCGGCACAATGGCGAAGGCTAACAGCAGCGAGGTGAAGGCGATCACCGGCGCGAGGGTGAAAATCACGCGATCCGAGAAGCGCGGGATCCAGTCCTCTTTAAAGAACATTTTGATCATGTCCGCGACCAGCTGGAGTGAACCACCCCAGCCCACACGGTTCGGCCCATAACGGTTCTGGAACAGGCCGAGCAGGCGACGTTCGCCAAAGCTCATGAAGGCGCCGCAGGTGACAACCACCAGCAGGATGACCACCGCTTTCAGAATGCTTAACAGAATGTCGATAACATCCGGTGTTAACCAGCTCATGCTTGCGCCTCCCGCAGATTTTCAAGACGTGCCCCGGCCAGCACCGGTGCAATACCCGGCATGCCCATCGGCAAACCGACCTGCCCCGCCGCCAGACCTTCCGATACCTGCAGCGGCAGGCTGAGGGTCTGCCCTTCGTAGGTGAAGGAGACGTGCGCGCCTGCATTTACGCCAAGCTTCGCGGCATCGGCCGGGTTAAGCGTGATGTAAGGCTGCGGCATACGGCTCTGGAACACCGGCGAACGCTGCGACAGCTCATCGCTGCCGAACAGGTGATAGTAAGGCGCGATACGCCACTCGCCATCCTGTGCGCTGAAGGCACCCGGAACGACGGTGAAGTAATCCAGCCCGGTTTCCGTCGCTTCAATCAGGCGTACGCCCGGATCGCCGTGACGCAGGTGGCCGCCCACTTCGTCCTGGAATTTGTTCCAGGCCTGCGGGGAGTTCCAGCCCGGTGCCCAGGCAAACGGAATTTGCGAGCGCGGCGCTGAAGGCTGGTTGTTCCCTTCCATCGAGAAGGCGAACATGGTGTCTTTATCCTGCGGCTGACGCGGTTCGTGGACACTGATATTGGCGCGCATCGCGGTGCGACCGCTGTAGCGGTGCGGCTCACGCGCCAGTTTCTGCCCGCGAATGCGGAAGCTGGCATCCGGTGCGGCATTTTTGATGCCCGCCAGCTGCGGCAGCGCGGCGACGGCGGCATCGATCACATGATCGAGCTGCGTCCAGTCCACTTCGCGGTTCAGCACGGTGCTGTGCAGCGAGTGCAGCCAGCGCCAGCTTTCCAGCATCAGCGCTTTGTTGTCGTAGTAGCTCGGGTCATAAACCTGGAAGAAGCGCTGAGCGCGGCCTTCGTTATTGATCACCGTGCCGTCGCTTTCCGCGAAGCTTGCGGCAGAGAGCACCAGATGGGCGTTATCCATAATCGCCGTGCGCTGGTGATCGACCACCAGCACCAGCGGCGCTTTCGCCAGCGCAGCATCTACGCGCGCAGCAGAAGCGTGACGGTGCAGATCGTTTTCCAGCACCACGACCGCGTCGGCGCTGCCGCTCTCCAGTTCGGAGAGTGCATCATCGAGGCTGCCGCCGCCGATAAGGCCGAGGCCCATGCTGTTAACGGAGCGGGCAATCATGGTGATGCCGACATCGGCACCACGCCCTTTCAGCGCTTTCGCCACGTTCGCCGCCGCGTGGATCACGTCGGTGCTACCGGCGTTAGTACCGGAGATAATCAGCGGCTTCTTCGCCCCGGCCAGTGCCTGGACGATCACATCCACTTTGCCCTGCAGATCGCTACTCAGGCCATCAACCGCCGGTGCGGAGTTATCCAGCGCATGGGCGATGGCGAAACCTAAACGCGCCTGATCTTCTACCGGTGCGCGGTAGGTCCACGCAGCGATGTCGTCCAGACGGGTGCTGTCGACGTTGGTGACAAACAGCGGATGTTTAGCGCGCTGACCAATGTTCATGATCGCCGCAATCTGCCAGTCGGCAACTTTCTGCGCCGCCGCCATTTCGCGGGCTTTACCTTTCACCGCCTGACGGACCGCCAGCGCGACGCGCGCGCCGGTCTGGGTGACGTCTTCGCCGAGGATCAGCACCGCGTCGTAAGATTCGATTTCACGCAGCGCCGGAGTACGGATGCCACCTTCGCGCAGCACTTTCAGCGCCAGCGTCAGTCGCTCCTGCTCGCCTTTCGCGATACCGGTGTAGAAGTTCTCCGCACCGACCAGTTCGCGCAGCGCGAAGTTGCTCTCAACGCTTGCGCGCGGAGAACCAATACCGATCACTTTCTTCGACTGGCGCAGAATATCCGCCGCGCCCTGCATCGCCTGTTCGGCGTTGAGGGTGATGAGATCGTCGCCGCGACGCTGTACCGGCTGGCGCGGACGATCTTTCAGGTTGACGTAGCCATAGCCGAAACGACCGCGGTCGCAGAGGAAGTAGTGGTTAACCGTGCCGTTGTAGCGGTTCTCGATACGGCGCAGTTCGCCGTAACGCTCGCCCGGGCTGGTGTTACAGCCGATGGAGCACTGCTGGCAGATGCTCGGCGCGAACTGCATATCCCATTTACGGTTATAGCGCTCGGAGTGGGTTTTATCGGTGAAAACGCCGGTCGGGCAGATTTCAACCAGGTTACCGGAGAACTCGCTCTCCAGCGTACCCTCTTCCGGGCGGCCGAAGTAGACGTTGTCATGTGCGCCATAAACGCCCAGGTCGGTACCGTCGGCATAATCTTTGTAGTAGCGCACACAGCGGTAGCAGGCGATACAGCGGTTCATCTCATGAGAGATGAACGGACCGAGATCCTGGTTACGGTGCGTACGTTTGGTGAAACGGTAGCGACGGAAGCTGTGACCGGTCATAACGGTCATATCCTGCAGGTGGCAGTTGCCGCCCTCTTCGCAGACCGGACAGTCGTGCGGGTGGTTGGTCATCAACCACTCCACCACGCTCTCACGGAACTCTTTCGCTTCGTGATCGTCAATAGAGATAAATGTGCCGTCGGATGCCGGTGTCATACAGGACATAACCAGGCGGCCACGCGTGTCTTCCGCGTTTTGATATTGCTTCACCGCACACTGGCGGCACGCACCCACGCTCCCCAGCGCCGGATGCCAGCAAAAATAAGGAATATCAAGGCCCAACGAGAGACAAGCCTCTAACAGGTTGTCTGCGCCGTTTACCTCGTATTCTTTGCCGTCTACGTGAATAGTAGCCATTAGCATGCTTCCAGTTGTCTCAGCCGGAGCTGAGAATTAATCAAAATTCGTTCCGCGTCCCCTCACCTGCTCACGATGAGGGGGAACCATTACCAGCGCGCTTTCAGCAGGTTTGGCTGGATACCGCCAATCGCATGGGTATTGCTGAATTGCTGCTTGATCCCCGCTTCGAACTCTTCGCGGAAATACTTAATGGCGCTCTGTAACGGTTCAACCGCACCCGGCGCGTGTGCGCAGAAGGTTTTACCCGGCCCCAGCTGGCGGCAGAGTTGCTCCAGGGTTTCGATATCGCCAGGCTGGCCTTCGCCACGCTCCAGCGCACGCAGGATTTTGACGCTCCACGGCAGCCCGTCGCGGCACGGCGTACACCAGCCGCAGGACTCGCGGGCGAAGAACTCTTCCAGGTTACGCACCAGCGGCACCATGCCAATTTCATGGTCAACGGCCATCGCCAGCGCGGTACCTAAACGGCTGCCCGCTTTACCGATGCTTTCAAACTCCATCGGCAGATCGAGGTGCGCTTCGGTGAGGAAGTCGGTTCCCGCGCCGCCCGGCTGCCAGGCTTTAAATTTCAACCCGTCGCGCATGCCGCCCGCGTACTCTTCAAGGATTTCACGCGCGGTAGTGCCAAACGGCAGCTCCCATACGCCCGGATTTTTCACGCGCCCGGAGAAGCCCATCAGTTTGGTACCGGCATCTTTGCTGGTCGACAGGTTCTGATACCACTCCACGCCGTTGGCGAGGATTGCCGGAACGTTGCACAGGGTTTCGACGTTGTTAACGCAGGTCGGTTTGCCCCATACGCCGGAGCTTGCCGGGAAAGGCGGTTTCGAGCGCGGGTTCGCGCGACGCCCTTCCAGCGAGTTGATCAGCGCCGTCTCTTCGCCGCAGATATAACGACCCGCGCCGGTATGGACGATAAGTTCGAAATCGAACCCGCTGCCGAGAATATTTTTGCCAAGGAAGCCCGCTTCGGTGGCTTCAGCAATGGCGCGGCGCAGATGCACCGCCGCTTCGATGTACTCTCCGCGCAGGAAGATGTAGCCGCGATAGGCCTTCAGCGCAAAGGCGGAGATCAGCATGCCTTCCACCAGCAGGTGCGGCAGTTGCTCCATCAGCAGGCGGTCTTTATAGGTGCCCGGCTCCATCTCATCGGCGTTACACAGCAGGTAACGGATGTTCATCGATTCGTCTTTCGGCATCAGGCTCCACTTAAGACCCGTGGAGAAGCCCGCGCCGCCGCGCCCTTTCAGGCCGGCGTCTTTTACCTGGTTGACGATCTCGTCCGGTGCCAGCCCGGTGAGGGCTTTGCGCGCACCGGCATAGCCGTTCTTGCTCTGATACTCTTCAAGCCAGACCGGCTGTTTGTCATCGCGCAGACGCCAGGTCAGCGGATGGGTTTCGGGAGTACGGATAATGGTCTTCATTATTTATACCGCTCCAGCAAGTCAGGGATCGTTTCCGGCGTCAGAGAACTGTGGGTGTCCTCATCGATCATCATGGTCGGCCCTTTGTCGCAGTTGCCGAGACAGCAGGTTGGCAGCAGCGTAAAGCGGCCATCAAACGTGGTCTGGCCCGGCTTGATCTTCAGGTGGCTCTCAATCGCCGACTGGATCCCCTGATAACCGGTGATGTGACACACCACGCTGTCGCAGTAGCGGATCACATGGCGGCCGACCGGCTGGCGGAAGATCTGGCTGTAGAACGTTGCCACGCCTTCGACATCGCTCGCCGGAATGCCGAGCACGTCGGCGATAGCGTAAATTGCGCCGTCCGGCACCCAGCCACGCTGTTTCTGAACGATCTTCAGCGCTTCAATGGACGCCGCACGCGGGTCTTCGTAGTGGTGCTTCTCGTGCTCAATTGCCTCACGCTCTGCCGCACTCAGCTCAAAAGCCCCGGTTTCTGGTTGTTGATTCTCGTGCATAATTAGCGGTCCACATCTGACATAACAAAATCGATACTACCCAAGTAGACAATCAAGTCTGAGACCAGGCTGCCGCGGATTGCCGCCGGAATTTGCTGCAGATGCGGGAAACTCGGCGTACGGATACGGGTACGGTAGCTCATGGTGCTGCCGTCGCTGGTCAGGTAGTAACTGTTGATACCCTTGGTTGCTTCAATCATCTGGAAGGATTCGTTGGCCGGCATTACCGGGCCCCACGATACCTGCAGGAAGTGAGTAATCAGGGTTTCGATATGTTGCAGCGTGCGCTCTTTCGGCGGCGGCGTGGTCAGCGGGTGATCCGCTTTGAACGGCCCTTCCGGCATATTGTTGAGGCACTGCTCAAGAATGCGCAGGCTCTGGCGCAGCTCTTCCACTTTCAGCATCACGCGGGTGTAGCAGTCGCTGACGCCACCGCCGACCGGGATTTCGAAGTCGAAGTTCTGATAGCCGGAGTACGGGCGCGCTTTACGCACGTCAAAGTTGATGCCGGTAGCACGCAGACCCGCGCCGGTGGTGCCCCACTCCAGCGCCTCTTTCGCGCCGTAAGCGGCAACGCCCTGGGCACGGCCTTTCAGAATGGAGTTACGCAGCGCAGCTTTCTCATAGGAAGCCAGACGTTTCGGCATCCAGTCGAGGAACTCACGCAGCAGGCGATCCCAACCGCGCGGCAGATCGTGCGCGACGCCGCCGATGCGGAACCAGGCCGGGTGCATACGGAAACCGGTGATCGCTTCCACCAGATCGTAGATTTTCTGCCGATCGGTAAAGGCGAAGAAGACCGGCGTCATCGCGCCGACGTCCTGAATAAAGGTAGAGATATAGAGCAGGTGGCTGTTGATGCGGAACAGCTCAGAGAGCATCACGCGGATCACTTCCACGCGTTCCGGCACGGTAATGCCTGCCAGTTTCTCGACCGCCAGTACGTATGGCATCTCGTTGACGCAGCCGCCGAGGTACTCAACGCGGTCAGTATAAGGAATGTAGCTGTGCCATGACTGGCGTTCGCCCATCTTCTCCGCGCCGCGGTGGTGATAACCGATATCCGGCACGCAGTCGACGATCTCTTCGCCATCAAGCTGCAGAATGATGCGGAACGCACCGTGCGCAGAGGGGTGGTTCGGACCGAGGTTGAGGAACATAAAGTCCTCGTTGTCGGTGCCGCGCTTCATGCCCCAATCTTCCGGCTTGAAGGTCAGCGCTTCCATCTCCAGATCCTGCTTGGCTTTGGTCAGCTCAAACGGATCGAATTCGGTGGCGCGCGCCGGGTAGTCTTTACGCAGCGGGTGGCCGGTCCAGGTCTGCGGCATCATGATGCGCGTCAGATGCGGGTGGCCATCAAAAGTGATACCAAACATCTCCCAGGTTTCACGCTCATACCAGTTAGCGTTCGGGAAGAGTTTAGTGATAGTCGGCACATGCAAATCGTTTTCTGCGAGGGCCACTTTCAGCATGATGTCGCTGTTACGATCGATCGAGATGAAGTGGTAGAAAACGGAAAAATCCGCGGCGGGCAGACCGGCGCGGTGTGTGCGTAGACGCTCGTCCATGCCGTGAAGATCGAATAGCATGACGTAAGGCTTCGGTAATTTCTTTAAGAAATCGACCACTTCCAGTAACTGCTCACGCTTCACCCAAACGACGGGTACCCCGGTGCGGGTCGCCTGAACGGAAAAGGCATCCGGCCCAAAACGGTTGCGCAATTCGCCAATGACCGGATCATCCAGATGATCGCGGGTCTGCCATGGGGCTTCTTGCGCAGTTAAATCGGTCATATTTTTCACCATTGCAAAGGGTCCGTGGTGACTGTGGGGCAGTGCGTCGCGTTATTGGATTATTGAAATGCGACGCTTTTTACCCTTGCCCACAGGCGCAAATTAAATCTCGTCCGGCGAACGCAGGTTGGTGACGGCAATACGTTCACCGCGTTTACGTTCACGCTCTGACTGCATGTTGGCGCGGTAAACGCCCTGATCGCCAACCACCCAGGAGAGCGGACGACGCTCCTTGCCAATCGACTCCTGCAGCAGCATCAGCGCCTGCATATAGGCTTCAGGACGCGGCGGGCAGCCAGGGATGTAAACATCCACCGGGATAAATTTGTCGACGCCCTGTACGACGGAGTAGATGTCGTACATACCGCCAGAGTTTGCGCAGGCACCCATGGAGATAACCCATTTCGGCTCCAGCATCTGGTCATAGAGGCGCTGGATAACCGGCGCCATCTTGGTGAACGGTGTACCGGCAACGACCATCAGGTCAGCCTGGCGCGGCGAGGCACGCAGTACTTCTGCGCCAAAACGCGCCACGTCGTGCACGGCGGTAAACGAGGTCACCATCTCAACGTAGCAGCAGGAAAGGCCGAAGTTATACGGCCAAATTGAGTTCTTACGACCCCAGTTCACCATATCGTGCAGGACATTTTCGAGCTTGCCCATGTAGACGCTACGGTTGATCTCTTGTTCCAGGGGGTCAGTTACGATCTCCTGTTTTTGCAGGGGGTAACGGTCGTTCTCACCGTTAGGATCTATGCGGGTGAGCGTATAATCCATCTTATTGCCTCGCGGTTAGCGTTGACTGTCAGTGTAGCTGTTGGTCTCAGGGTTAACCTGCGCACGGCGCGAACGCACCGGCGTCCAATCGAGCGCGCCAATACGCACCAGATAAACCAGACCAGCCAGCAGCACTAAGATAAAAATTGCGGCTTCGGCAAATCCCACCCAGCCACTCTCACGAATGGACGTAGACCATGCGTAGAGATAGAGCGCTTCGACATCGAAGATGACGAAGAACATGGCAACCAGATAGAACTTGGCGGAGAGACGTAAGCGAGCGGAACCGACGGAGTCGATACCAGATTCGAAAGGTACGTTTTTGTGCCTTGCGCGCGCGCGTCCGCCCAAAAACCGACCGCCGACCAGCATCAGGCAACAGAGGCCGATGGCGACAATAAGAAAGACAGCGAATGCCCAGTGATGAGCGATGATTTCAGTGGATGTTGACATACGCATTGCTTAACTCAAAAGGTAGCGTTAAAACCTCTGCTCTTGTTGGCAGATGACGCCACATCGATTCACGGGGAGGAATAAAAAACCACATACTTACTGTGCAAAAAGCTGAAAAACAGCTAAATGATGTGGGTTTTTACTCCTTTCTATAACCTTTTGTCAACTTTAACAAAAGTTTCCTCACATTAGTTTACATCGGCAGCAATCCATTAACATTTAGTGCCGTTTTATTGACCAGCAACAACTTTTCCTGCGGCAAAATCCGGTGTTGAATCGAGTCCGTTGTGGAGGATTACAAAAATTACCCTCCTATTTTGACAGGATTTACCCAGGATTCCTCCCCCTCTGCGGAGGTATTTTTTTGATCTGAGACACGCTTTTGTTAATTCATACAATGATTCGGCAACAATCTTGCTTGATTTTTAACATGAGCAGAGGGCATGAAAGACTATAGATGATAAAGGGGAATTGTGCTGTGAGGTGGATTAACAGATTGAAAGAAATAATGATTTAGAGCGGGAATAATTCAGTTGCTTATTATTTATGCAAAAAAAGGCCCACTGTGATCATTTCTCTCATCAGCGGGCCATTTTTACACTTACAAAATGTTACCAGTTAGTGGCGAGATGTTAGCTAGAAATCGCCATCAACCAGCAGCTGTTCATCTCCCCCTTCCGGGGTAGATCCTTTGTAGTGCCAGGGATCGCGATAGTGCTCCATGGCATCGAAAATCACCTGCGCGAGCTCATTCCCACTGTTCGGGTTGCGTGAAAGCAGATATTCCGTCTCCGGCAAAATCGGGAAACCTTCGGCGCTGCTTAAGACGCGCAGGTCGGGACTCATCATCTCCACCGGTCGCGCCGTGACGCCAAGCCCCGCTTTAACGGCAGCTTTCACCGCTGAGAGCGTAGAAGCCACATAGGCCATGCGCCATGGAATCTCGGCTTCATTAAGCGCGTTAAGCACCATATCGCGGAACGGGCTCGGCTCATCCAGCAGGACCAGCGGCACCGCCTCCCCTTTTTGCAGCACATACTCCGCCGCGCAATACCAGAGCGTCGGTGAGGTGCGCAGCGTTAAATAATCAAACGGCTGGACACGATGCGTGGTCACCACCAGATCAACTTCATCTTCCTGCAGCTGATCGCTGCTCATCGGATTGCGTTTCACCCGCACATCGAGCGCGAGCTTTGGATAGACCGAGCTAATACGATTAAGCAGGAACGGCAGTATGGTATCGGCGGATTCATCTGACGCGCCGATGGTTAATACGCCCTGCAGATTGCTGAACATTAAAGAGGTGCAGGCTTCATCATTGAAGCGCAGGATCTTTCTGGCATAGCCTAATAGCTGGATACCGTGCTCGGTCAGCAATTTATTGCGGCCATGACGGGCGAACAGCTCTTTTCCCACTAGCTGTTCAAGACGCTGCATTTGCTGGCTTACAGCGGATTGCGTTCGGCAAACCGCCGCGGCGGCCGCTGCAAAGGTGTTTAAATCCGCGACTGCAACAAACGTTCTCAGCAGATCGAGGTCGAGATTCAGTATCGGACGATTTGCATTTATCATCATTTTTCACTTACGGGTTGCTCGCGCTGCGTGCCCCGGGTTTATGCTGTGTTCATAAGATTAAGTAAGTCCATTTAAAAAGCGCATCCTGCACTGCCATTGCCGATGAAGCCAGACAACGTGTGTGATGTTTTTGTTCGCTACCTGGTGCAAGCAGAACTCAACGTCTTTATTTGGCGAACATCCCACGCGGAGATATATAAACCAGCCAAATGGTGTTGATGCATTTAAAACGCGTCTTTCGCGGCGAATACCGATTTAACATCGCGCGTCGCAGATAAAAGTGAACCCAACAGAGGCTCTGAAGTAAAAAAAGAGTAATAGCAATTAAGTAAAATTAAGAATTCAACCTTACCGAACTCAGGGCTTTGCCCCCGAGCGCCCTTTCAGGCTGTCTGAGTTTACCCCAAAACCTTTTTATTTATAAGCGTTAATACGAATTATCTTAAATTCTTAAAATGTCAGTACGAAAAAATGAGACATATAAATATTAGTGATGGTCATAGTTACTATTCTCAATATTAAATAGCGAACGGTTCTGGAAATGGATCTCTTTAATAGAAATTAACATTATCTTCACAGCAACTCAGCGAGCCGTTTATCGTTACTTTATATCTTCTCTTTATACACTCGATCTCATCTCTATCGTCCTGCCGAACGTCGCAAAAAATTAAATCCCGCACTGCGGGAAGGGTTCTATGCAGTGGAAAATATCATTAACAGATATTTAACTGATACTTATTACTATCAGTTTGCGAATAGTCAGCATGGAAAAGAGTAAAAGCGAACATTTAATAGTTAAAAGATCGTTAAAGGCTACGACCAGGTATGGCAAAATCTTCTCCTGTTAACCCTTCAAAATAAGCGGGCGTGGGAGTACATTGTTCCGCGTTCACTTCCACGGCAGGGAGTGGCGATTCCAGTAAAAAGGCAAAGGTTCATGTCCTCCATCGAAAAATCCAGCAAGTTAGATAACGTCTGTTATGACATCCGTGGCCCGGTTCTTAAAGAAGCAAAGCGTCTGGAAGAAGAAGGCAACAAAGTTCTCAAACTCAACATCGGTAACCCTGCCCCGTTCGGCTTTGAAGCCCCGGATGAGATTCTGGTAGATGTGATCCGCAACCTACCTAGTGCCCAGGGCTACTGCGATTCGAAAGGGCTCTACTCGGCCCGGAAAGCGATCATGCAGCACTACCAGGCGCGCGGCATGCGTGAGGTTACCGTCGAAGATATCTATATCGGCAACGGTGTCTCTGAACTGATCGTGCAGTCGATGCAGGCGCTGCTGAACAGCGGCGATGAAATGCTGGTCCCGGCCCCGGATTACCCGCTATGGACCGCGGCGGTGTCGCTCTCCGGCGGCAAAGCGGTGCACTATCTTTGCGATGAATCCGCCGGCTGGTTCCCGGATCTGGACGACATCCGCGCCAAAATCACCCCACGCACGCGCGGCATTGTCATCATCAACCCGAACAACCCGACCGGCGCAGTCTACTCGAAAGAGCTGCTGCTGGAGATTGTCGAGCTGGCGCGCCAGCACAACCTGATTATTTTCGCCGATGAGATCTACGACAAGATCCTCTACGACGAAGCGCAGCACCACTCCATTGCCGCACTGGCACCGGATCTCTTCACCATCACCTTTAACGGTTTGTCGAAAACCTACCGCGTGGCTGGTTTCCGCCAGGGCTGGATGGTGCTGAGCGGGCCGAAAAAACACGCCAAAGGTTATATCGAAGGGCTGGAGATGCTCGCCTCAATGCGCCTGTGCGCCAACGTCCCGGCACAGCATGCGATCCAGACCGCACTCGGCGGCTATCAGAGCATCAGCGAATTTATCGTG
Organism: Kosakonia sp. CCTCC M2018092; assembly: GCF_003864115.1. Taxonomy (NCBI): domain Bacteria; kingdom Pseudomonadati; phylum Pseudomonadota; class Gammaproteobacteria; order Enterobacterales; family Enterobacteriaceae; genus Kosakonia; species Kosakonia sp. CCTCC M2018092. Next base: position 1,503,914 of record NZ_CP034225.1, on the reverse strand, counting down.
CCTGGCGGGCGTCTCTATGAGCAGCGCAACCGCGCGTGGGAGCTGATTAACGAGATCCCTGGCGTCTCCTGCGTAAAACCGAGCGGTGCGCTCTATATGTTCCCGAAAATTGACGCGAAACGTTTCAATATTCTTGATGATCAGAAGATGGTGCTCGACTTCCTGCTGCAGGAGAAGGTGCTGCTGGTACAGGGTTCCGCCTTCAACTGGCCATGGCCGGATCACGTCCGCATCGTTACCCTGCCGCGCGAGGACGATCTGGAAATGGCGATTACCCGCTTCGGGCGTTTCCTCTCCGGTTATCATCAGTAATTGACCCCGGGGGAGGGTTTGCATCTTCCCCCACTCTCTGCGCACAATGGCTCCAGTCGCATTCAAGACAAGGTTAACTATGAGTCAGAGTCACTTCTTCGCCCACCTCTCCCGCCTGAAACTGATCAACCGCTGGCCGCTGATGCGCAACGTGCGCACCGAGAATGTCTCCGAGCATAGCCTGCAAGTGGCGATGGTCGCGCACGCGCTGGCGGCGATCAAAAACCGCAAATTCGGCGGCGCGCTCAATGCAGAGCGCATTGCGCTGCTGGCGATTTATCACGATGCCTCGGAAGTGATCACCGGCGATCTCCCGACCCCTGTGAAGTACTTCAATTCGCAGATTGCCCAGGAGTACAAAGCGATTGAGAAGATCGCCCAGCAGAAGCTGGTCGAAATGGTGCCGGAAGAGTTGCAGGATATTTTCGCCCCGCTGATTGATGAGCATCACTACAGCGAGGAGGAGCGATTAATTGTTAAACAGGCCGATGCCCTCTGCGCCTACCTGAAGTGCCTCGAGGAGCTTTCCGCCGGCAATAATGAGTTTCTGCTCGCCAAATCGCGGCTGGAGAAAACCCTCGATGCCCGTCGCAGCCCGGAGATGGACTACTTTATGCAGGTGTTTGTGCCGAGCTTCCAGCTGTCGCTGGATGAGATCAGCCAGGATTCGCCCTTATAACAAGGGCGATCACGCCCGGTTAAAAGGGAAAGAGCATCGGGATCATCACCACGCACACCATCATCACCAGCAGCGTAAAGGGCACGCCGAGTTTGATAAAGTCGCTGAACCGGTAGTTGCCCGGCCCTAATACCAGCGTGTTCACTGGCGATGAGACCGGCGTCATAAAGGCGGCAGAGGCGGCCATCGCCACCATCATGGCAAAGGGATAAGGCGAGACGCCCATCGATTTCGCCGCCGCCAGCGCAATGGGTGCCATTAAGACAGCCGTGGCGGTATTGGAGATAAACAGCCCAATCGCCGCGCACATCACAAACAGACAGATCAGCATCAGGTGCGGGCCATAACCCCCGCCCAACTCCATTAATCCTTTGACCACCAGATCGACGCCGCCGGTTTTTTGCAGCGCCAGCGCAAAAGGCATCATGCCAACAATCAGAATGATGCTCGGCCAGTGGATCGCTTTATAGGCACTCTCGGCGTCGATGCAGCGGAATTTCCCCATCAGCATGCAGGCGATAATGGCGGCAATCGGATTGGGAATATCGTCGGTCAGCATCAGCGCGACCATCAATACCAGGCAGAAAATCGCATGTGGTGCCTGGCTATGTGCTGGCGAAGCGGCACTCTCTTCAACAGGCAGGTTCAGCACCACAAAGTCGCGGGCGTGTCCGGCAAGCTGGCTGATTAACTTCCAGTTGCCGACCACGAGGAAAATATCACCCAGTTGCAGCGGCTCGTCAGTCACCGCCCCTTCCAGCGCTACGCCGTTGCGCTTCAGGCCAACTACGTTCAGACCGTAGCGGGTACGAAAACCGATTTCGCGCACCGTTTTGCCCAGCAGTTCGGAATCAGGGATCAGCGAGACTTCAGCCATGCCGACATCCAGCGCCTGGTCGGAGAAGTACTCTCCGCGCAGGATCATCGGCTCCAGTTGCTGCTCGACGCAGAACTGACGCAGGTCGACATCCGCGGAGGACATATCAATCAGCAGCACGTCACGGGCGCGAAACTCCGAGACGCCATTGACGTTTACAATCACCCGGCGAAAACGCCGCCAGCGCTCAACGCCGATAACGTTAGCACCATAGCGCTCACGCAGTTGCAGATCGTCGAGGCGCTGACCAATCATCGGCGAGCCGGGGCGAATCGCTAACCGCCGCGCGCGGCCCGCAAGGTGATACTCGCGGATCAGATCGCGAAATGAGCGCCGCTTCCAGCTCTCGCGCTGAGCTTCGCTCCCCTCCGCATTCAGCATAAAGCGCATTAACAGCATATAGACGATGCCAAGCAGCAGGATAACCAGGCCAAGCGGCGTAACGCTGAAAAAGCCAAACCCTTCCAACCCTTCGCGCAGCAGTTCGCTGTTCACCACCAGGTTGGGCGGCGTCGCCACCAGCGTCATCATCCCGCTAATGAGCCCGGCAAAGCTGAGCGGCATCATTAACCGCGACGGCGAGACCTGCATGCGCAGCGAGACGCTAAGCACCACCGGAATAAAAATCGCTACCACGCCGGTCGAACTCATAAAGGCGCCCAGCCCGGCGACGGTGATCATCAGCAGGATCAGCATTTTGGTTTCGCTGCTGCCCGCCATCGTCACCAGCCACGCGCCCATATTGGCCGCCACGCCGGTGCGCACCAGCCCGTCGCCGATAATAAACAGCGCGGCAATCAAAATAACGTTTGGATCGCTAAAACCGGAGAGCGCTTCGGGGAGTGTCAGCGTGCCGCTCAGCACAAAAGCGACAATGACAAACAGCGCCACCGCATCCATGCGCACTTTGCTCGTTGCAAAGAGCACCACCGCAATGCCCAGCAGAGAGAGAACCCAAATCAATTCACCGTTCACAACCTGTCCTTGTTTGTTGAGGGTGGTAAAAGAGTGCCATAAAAAAACCCCACCGGGGTGGGGTTACATCATTGAATCAGGCTTTTAGATCGACGCTGACAATGCCGTCATGCTGTTTTGTGACGCGTATCGCCTCGAGGCTGGTCAGCGAGAAGTCGACCTTCTCAAGCCCCGGTGAACCCGGCGGCACATTGACCGCAATCACATGACACCCGGCGGCGAGGCCGGAGAGCACGCCCGCAGCCGCATCCTCCACCACCACGCAGGTTTCCGGTGCCAGCCCTAACAGCTCGGCACCGAGCAGGTAGGCATCCGGTTCAGGTTTGCCATGCTTAACCTGTTCAGCGGTGACGAAAACTTTCGGCATCGGCAGACCGGTTGCGCGATGGCGCGCATGGGCGACCGGCACCGAGCCGGAGGTGACAATGGCCCACGGAATACCGGACTCATCAAGATGCTGAAGCAGTTCAATCGCGCCGGGCAGCGGCGTAATGCCGTCCGTGTCTGACGCTTCAATCTCCTCAAGGCGGGTAAACTCAGCCGCAATCTCCGCTTCTGAAGCACCCGCCATAAAGTGACGCAGTGAAGTGATGGCCTGTTTGCCGTGAATAAAATTGAGCACCTCGTCATGGCTGATGCCAAAGCGATCGGCCCAGCTGCACCAGGCTCGCTCAACGGCGGGGAGTGAATTCACCAGGGTTCCATCCAGATCAAACAGAAAGCCTTTGCACTGCACGTTCACCTCCTCAGGCGTTGAGAATTTGATTAATTTCGTTACTGCTCAAGTGGTACTGGCGCGGGCAGGCGTGCCACACGCTCAGCATGCGCTGGTATTTATCCCACATCGGCGTTTGGGCATTAAAGCCGTGGGTACCGGCATCAAAATGAGTATAGCGCCCTTCAATATTGACCATAAAGCGGACATAGCCGAGGTAGCGCGCTTCGGTCGCGGCGTCGAAGCCGAGGAAAGTGACGCGGCGCTCGTCAATGGCGGCGTTATCTTTCATATTGGTCCAGGAGACATGGAGTGCGTGGTACATCTCCATGATATCGATGATGTTGCGGCACGTTTCCTCTTTCAGCTCGCCAAACTCGCGATCCAGCTCGCGCATCTGCAAACCATATCCCCGTTCAACAATGGTTTGCAAACGGCGATAACGCTCCGCATTGGCCGGGTCCATCATGGTCATCATCTTGTATTGATTGGATAAGATCAGACGTTGGGCATTGGTCATTTCCATCTTCGACTCCTGTGGCACTTCGGCGCAGTAAAATAAGTTGGCCTAAGTCTACCTGTGAGTAAAAGGCGCTTTCTTGATTTGCCGGGGGTGTTACGCGTATCTACCAAAAAAGAAAGCATCCGGGGATGCTCTCTTCTTATCAATCACGCACAACTTTTACAGCTCATCGAGAAAGGTTTTATCCAGCTGCTTAAAGGCGCGCTTAAGGGTATCCGCCAGCGCCTGATAATCGGGCTTGCCTTCCACAGGTGCCAGCGCCTGGCCCGCCTCCTGCAACTTACCGCGCACTTCATAGAACCAGTTCAGAATCGAGGGCGGCAGCGGCGTGACCGAGCGCTTGCCCAGCCACCATAGTCCCTGCATCGGCAGGCTCAGCGCAAACAGCGCGGTGGCAACAGCCGGGCCGAGCTGCCCACCGAGGGCGATCTGCCAGCAAAGGGTGAAGACCGCCACTGGCGGCATAAAGCGAATCGCATAGCGTGTCGCGCGAATGGTGCGGTTCTCTACAAACATGGGAGCGAGGCGTTTTTCCATAGGCCAGGTCTTCGCATAGTGCTGACCCCGGCGAAATAAACTGAAGAAACTGACGGGTCGAATCTCAGGATTTGACATGGCTTCACCTCAACTTCACGTATAAAAATTAAAAAAATTATGCAAAACAACAACTGTGAATGACAACGTTAAAATTTTTTGTCAATCCCACCTGCTATCGGGTATTCTGTGGCGGCCTTTACCAGGCCTTAGACGAATAGGTTTGGTTCGTCAAATAATAAGCTCATTATGCCACTGTCTGAAAATTGCGCAAAATAGCTTAAAATTTTAACTATTCTTTCATCGTGTCAGAAAGTTCTCTCGACATGATGTTAATCATAAATGTCAGCGTCAACCTGCGCTACGCTGTGCGACTCACTGACCTTTTTTAGCCACGTATCATAAATAGGTACTTCCATGTCGAGTAAGTTAGTACTGGTTCTGAACTGCGGTAGCTCCTCACTGAAATTCGCAATTATCGATGCTGTAAACGGTGAAGAGTACCTCTCTGGTTTAGCCGAATGTTTCCACCTTCCTGAAGCACGCATCAAGTGGAAAATGGATGGCGGTAAACAAGAAGCGGCTTTAGGTGCAGGTGCCGCTCACAGTGAAGCGCTTAACTTTATCGTTAACACTATTCTGGCACAAAAACCAGAACTGTCTGCTCAGCTGACCGCAATCGGTCACCGTATCGTCCACGGCGGTGAAAAATACACCCGTTCCGTAGTGATCGATGAGTCTGTGATCCAGGGTATTAAAGACGCGGCCTCTTTCGCCCCGCTGCACAACCCGGCTCACCTGATCGGTATCGCTGAAGCGCTGAAATCCTTCCCGAGCCTGAAAGAGAAGAACGTTGCCGTGTTTGACACCGCGTTCCACACCACCATGCCGGAAGAGTCCTACCTCTACGCCCTGCCGTACAAACTGTACAAAGATCACGGCGTTCGTCGCTATGGCGCGCACGGCACCAGCCACTTCTATGTGACTCAGGAAGCGGCAAAAGTGCTGAACAAACCGGTTTCTGAACTGAACATCATCACCTGCCACCTCGGCAACGGCGGCTCTGTTTCCGCTATCCGTAACGGCGAGTGCGTTGATACTTCCATGGGTCTGACCCCGCTGGAAGGCCTGGTAATGGGTACCCGTTCTGGTGATATCGACCCGGCGATCATTTTCCATCTGCATGACACCCTGGGCATGAGCGTTGAAGCAATCAACAAAATGCTGACCAAAGAGTCCGGCCTGCTGGGCCTGACCGAAGTCACCAGCGACTGCCGTTATGTAGAAGATAACTACGAAACCAAAGAAGACGCGAAGCGTGCGATGGACGTTTACTGCCATCGCCTGGCGAAATACATCGGCTCCTACACTGCGCTGATGGATGGTCGTCTGGACGCGGTTATCTTCACCGGCGGTATCGGTGAAAACGCGGCGATGGTACGCGAGCTCTCCCTGGGCAAACTGGGCGTGCTCGGCTTCGAAGTTGACCACGAACGCAACCTGGCTGCCCGTTTCGGCAAGTCTGGTTTTATCAACAAAGAAGGCACCCGCCCGGCGATCGTTATCCCGACTAACGAAGAGCTGGTGATTGCGCAAGACGCAAGCCGCCTGACTGCCTGATAGCTTACCCACACCGCCAGCCAACGCTGGCGGTGCTGTTTTGTAACCCGTCCGCTTCGACGGTAACGAAAGAGGATTAACCGTGTCCCGTATTATTATGCTGATCCCTACCGGAACCAGCGTCGGCCTGACCAGCGTCAGCCTTGGCGTGATCCGTGCTATGGAACGCAAAGGCGTTCGTCTGAGCGTCTTTAAACCGATCGCTCAGCCACGTGCGGGCGGCGATGCGCCTGACCAGACCACCACCATCGTGCGCGCTAACTCCGGGCTGCCGGCGGCTGAACCGCTGAAAATGAGCCACGTCGAGTCGCTGCTCTCCAGCAATCAAAAAGATGTGCTGATGGAAGAGATCATCGCCCGCTACCACGAAAGCAGCAAAGACGCTGAAGTGGTGCTGGTTGAAGGCCTGGTCCCGACCCGCAAACACCAGTTCGCTCAGTCCCTGAACTTCGAAATCGCGAAAACGCTGAACGCGGAAATCGTCTTCGTCATGTCCCAGGGCACTGACACGCAGGAGCAGTTGAAAGAGCGCATCGAGCTGACGCGCAACAGCTTCGGCGGCGTGAAAAACAGCAACATCACCGGCGTTATCGTTAACAAACTGAACGCCCCGGTTGATGAGCAGGGCCGTACGCGCCCGGATCTCTCTGAGATCTTTGATGACTCCTCAAAAGCAAAAGTGGTGCATATCGATCCGGCGCAGCTGCAAGAGACCAGCTCTCTGCCCGTGCTGGGCGCGGTGCCGTGGAGCTTCGATCTGATCGCCACCCGTGCGATCGATATGGCGCGCCACCTGAATGCGACCATCATCAATGAAGGCGATATCAAAACCCGCCGCGTGAAGTCCGTCACCTTCTGTGCGCGCAGCATTCCGCACATGCTGGAACACTTCCGTCCGGGCTCACTGCTGGTAACCTCTGCCGATCGTCCTGACGTGCTGGTTGCGGCCTGCCTGGCAGCGATGAACGGCGTTGAGATTGGTGCCGTGCTGCTGACCGGCGGCTACGAGATGGAAGAGAGCGTGCGCAAGCTGTGCGAGCGCGCGTTTGCCACCGGCCTGCCGGTATTTATGGTGAACACCAACACCTGGCAGACCTCCCTGAGCCTGCAGAGCTTCAACCTGGAAGTGCCGGTTGACGATAACGAGCGTATTGAAAACGTGCAGGAGTACGTTGCCCGTTACATCAACGCGCAGTGGATCGACTCCCTGACCGCTACCTCCGAGCGCAGCCGTCGCCTCTCACCGCCAGCCTTCCGTTACCAGCTGACCGAGCTGGCGCGTAAAGCGGGCAAACGCGTCGTACTGCCGGAAGGCGACGAGCCGCGTACCGTGAAAGCGGCCGCTATCTGTGCTGAGCGCGGTATCGCGACCTGTATCCTGCTGGGCAACCCGGATGAGATCAACCGCGTTGCGGCAGCACAGGGTGTTGAACTGGGCGCCGGGATCGAAATCGTCGATCCGGACGTGGTGCGTGAAAGCTACGTTGCTCGTCTGGTTGAGCTGCGTAAGAGCAAAGGCATGACCGAAGCCGTGGCGCGCGAACAGCTGGAAGATAACGTGGTGCTCGGCACGCTGATGCTGGAGCAGGATGAAGTTGACGGCCTGGTTTCCGGTGCGGTTCACACTACTGCGAACACCATTCGTCCGCCGCTGCAGCTGATTAAAACTGCGCCTGGCAGCTCGCTGGTCTCCTCCGTATTCTTTATGCTGCTGCCGGAACAGGTTTATGTTTACGGTGACTGTGCAATCAACCCGGATCCGACCGCTGAGCAGCTGGCAGAGATCGCGATTCAGTCCGCTGATTCTGCAACCGCGTTCGGCATCGAGCCGCGCGTGGCGATGCTCTCCTACTCCACCGGCAACTCCGGCGCGGGTAGCGACGTTGAGAAAGTGCGTGAAGCGACTCGCCTGGCGCAGGAAAAACGTCCTGACCTGGTTATCGACGGTCCGCTGCAGTATGACGCCGCGGTCATGGCGGATGTAGCGAAATCCAAAGCGCCGAACTCGCCGGTTGCCGGTCGCGCTACCGTGTTCATCTTCCCGGATCTGAACACCGGTAACACCACCTACAAAGCGGTACAGCGCTCTGCCGACCTGATCTCCATCGGGCCGATGTTGCAGGGTATGCGCAAGCCGGTGAACGACCTCTCTCGTGGCGCGCTGGTGGACGATATTGTTTACACCATCGCACTGACCGCGATTCAGGCGTCCCAGCAGCAGTAAGGTGTCGGATGGCGGCTGCGCCTTATCCGACCTACGGTTTGATAAGCTTCTCCGCCACCAGACAAAAAAAGGCGACCTTCGGGTCGCTTTTTTTATACTGAGAAATGTAGGCCGGATAAGCGCAGCGCCATCCGGCAAAAAAACACCCTCCGCAACCGCAAACCGGCAATAAAAAAGCGACCCTCAAGGTCGCTTTTTTCTGCAAAGCAAGAGAAGTTACTCCGTCTCCTGCTCGCGCTTTTCCACATCATTGCTGGCGTTACGGCTCATCCATAGCGCCAGCGCTTTCAGCGAATCGTCGGTAAACTCATCGCAGCGGGCGGTGATCTCTTCCGGCGTCATCCAGAAGACTTCACTCACCTCCTCTTCCTGCAGGGCAAACGGCCCGTGGGAGACGCAGCTAAACAGCCCGCCCCACACCCGACAATGCTCATCTTCAAAGTAGAACTGACCATGTTCGGCAAACGGTACACCGGCAATGCCCAGCTCCTCTTCCGCTTCACGGCGCGCGGACTCCAGCAGGTTTTCACCCGCCTGCACCACGCCGCCCGCGGTGGCGTCCAGCTTACCGGGCATAAAGTCTTTTAGCTCGGTACGACGCTGCACCAGAATATTACCCATCCCATCATGCACCACAATATAGGTTGCGCGATGACGCAGGCACTGCGCGCGCATTTGCTCCCGGCTGGCCTGTGCGATCACCTCATTGTCTTCGTTGACAATATCTACCCATTCCATGCCTGCAAAATGACTCTGTTCCACCATCGGGACATCTTCTCTTTATGGCGCTCTTACGGCGCGTTTCGGTTGACGGGTAAATTACGGATTAATCGCAACCTGCGCAATAACCCGCTGATCATTAAGTGCGATAACACGTAACATATTCTCTTCCAGCATGCCGTAGCTGGCGGCAAATCCACCTTTCGGAATAGAGACCGAACCGGGGTTGAAGTGCACAATCTCATCACGCTTCTCGGCAACCGGAATATGGGTATGCCCGTACACCAGCACATCGCCTGCTTCCAGCGGCGGAATATTCTCCGCGCCGAAGAGATGACCGTGGGTCAAAAACAGGCGGCACGCAGGTAGTAAAACCTGCTGCCAGGGCGCGGTAATGGGAAAGCGCAGCAGCATCTGATCCACTTCGCTGTCGCAATTGCCGCGCACGGCGATAATCTTGCTCGCCTGGGTATTGAGCCGTTCTGCCACCTGCGCCGGATTATACCCCTCCGGCAGCGCGTTACGCGGCCCATGATTGAGTACATCGCCAAGCAGAACCAGCCAGCGGGCGCCGCTTTGCGCGAACCGTTCCAGTATGCGTTCCGTCGCGGGCAACGACCCGTGAATATCCGATGCAAACATCAGTTTCATCACTGCACCTCTTTGAAAAAAACGCCCATATGATACCGGAACGCGAACCGCTTATCAGCCCACTCGCTTAGCGGAAAGTGCAACATAGCGCTGAACCGAGGAGCGCTGCCACTGGAAGGTGGCGTACTCCGCTAAGCGCTCCGGCACCGGATCGCCATGCATCACCAGCCGGTTAAGCATCAGGGCGAGATCGACATCGGCAATACACCACTCGCCAAACAGGTTCGGCTTACCGTGCGCCAGCAATTCACCCGCGATGGTAAACAGCTTATCGGCACTCGCCTGGCCTGCTTCGCTGAGCGGCGCTTTTTTCGCCCCGGCAAAGACAACATCCGTTGAGCGCGCTTCGCGGATCGGCAGCAAGTCGCTGCGCAGCCAGGCCTGCACCTGCCGCGCGCGGGCGCGGTTCTCGCGGTCGTGAGGATAGAGACGCTCCCACTCCGGCGGCGCAAAACGCTCATCGAGATATTCGGCAATCGCCGAGGACTCGCTCAGCACAAAGCCATCAATCTCTAAGGAGGGAACGCGCTGCGTCAGACGAAAGCCGGGCCAGCCCGCACCATGCTGCGCGCCGCTCGCCAGATCGACGGTTTTCAGCGTGAACGGCAGCGCCTTTTCATGCAGGGCAACGTACGCCGACAGCACATACGGGGAGAAGTACTCTTTGTCAGACCACAACGTGATTGCCGGTTCGCTCATAACATCCTCGTTTAGCGTGTAGGTTTCGACCAAAATATAGCCTCTTCTGCCTTCTGTCACTTGCGGAAAACTCTGTCATTACGGGGAACACCTATACTTAACAGGCGACGCCCATTCCGCTCACAGGAGTTTCGATGATAGACCTCTATTTCGCCCCGACACCGAACGGCCATAAGATCACGCTGTTTCTCGAAGAGGCCGGGCTGCCGTATCGTCTGATCCGCGTAGATATTAGTAAAGGCGAGCAGTTTCGCCCGGAATTTTTAGATATCTCACCAAATAATAAGATCCCAGCGATTGTCGATCATGAACCTGCCGACGGCGGCGCGCCGCTTAGCCTGTTCGAGTCGGGTGAGATCTTGCTCTATCTGGCGGAGAAGTCCGGCCAGCTCCTGAGCGGTGAGTTGCGCGAGCGTCATGTCACTTTGCAGTGGCTATTCTGGCAGGTGGCAGGGCTTGGGCCGATGCTCGGGCAGAATCACCACTTCAACCACTTCGCGCCGCAACCGGTGCCCTATGCCATTGAGCGCTACCAGGTGGAGACGCAGCGGCTCTACCAGGTGATGAATAAACGTCTTGAGCAGGTGCCGTGGCTGGCGGGCCAGCACTACAGCATTGCGGATATCGCCGCCTGGCCATGGATCAACGCCCATGCGCGCCAGCGTATTTCGCTTGAGGATTACCCGGCGGTCTTTAACTGGTTTGAGCGCATCCGCACGCGCCCGGCCACTGAGAGTGCATTGCAGAAAGCGCAGCTGCCATAAGCTGCGCGTTTTAAGGATAATCACGCTTCGGAGGGAAGCATGAAGATACTCGTTACTGGCGGTACCGGCCTGATTGGCCACCATCTGATCCCCCGTCTGCTGGAGTTACACAACAGCGTAACGGTGGTCACGCGAAATCCGGCCAAAGCGCAGCAAAAGCTTGATGCCCGCGTCAGCCTGCTGAAGGGGCTTAACGATCTTACGGATCTCAACAACTTCGATGCGGTGATCAATCTTGCGGGCGAGCCGATTGCAGATAAGCGCTGGACGGAGGAGCAAAAACAGCGTTTATGCAACAGCCGCTGGCAAATCACGCAGCAACTGGCGGACTTGATCAAAGCCAGCGACAACCCGCCGCAGGTGCTGATCTCCGGTTCCGCCTGCGGCTACTACGGCGATCTCGGCGAAGTGGTGGTGACAGAAGAGGAGCCGCCGCATAACGAGTTTACCCATAAGCTCTGCGCGCGCTGGGAGCAGATCGCCTGTGAAGCACAGAGCGACCGCACCCGCGTCTGCCTGCTGCGCACCGGCGTGGTGTTGACGCCTAAAGGCGGCATTCTCGGCAAACTGCTGCCGCTGTTCCGCCTTGGCCTCGGCGGGCCGATTGGCACCGGCCGACAATATATGGCGTGGATCCATATCGACGATATGGTCAACGCCATTCTCTGGCTGCTGGATAACGATCTGCGCGGGCCGTTTAATATGGTCGCCCCTTACCCGGTGCGTAATGAGCAGTTCGCTCACGCGCTCGGCCATGCCCTGCATCGCCCGGCGTTTATGCGTGCGCCCGCCACGGCTGTACGCCTGATGATGGGGGAATCCTCGGTGCTGGTGCTCGGCGGCCAGCGCGCGCTGCCTAAACGCCTTGAAGAGGCCGGGTTTGCCTTTCGCTGGCACGATCTCGAAGAGGCGCTGACGGATGTGGTGAACGCATAAATTTTGTCGCGTTGAGCCAGGGGCGATGGTGGTAAGCTACGCCTTTTGAAGCAAAAGGGCTGCCATTGACCAGGTCGCAAAGAATCCGCCTCTCCGCACTCTGTCTGCTGGTGCTGCTCTGGGCACTCTGGATGTGGGAGAGCGATCGGCTGGGCGTAATGGTCTTTATGCGTGACGATGCGCCCGATACGCCAGTTCTGCTGGCGGTTGCCCTGCTGACTGGACTCTGGTGTGGCTGGCGCAGGGCAGTACGCGGCGAGGCGAGCGCATTTAAGGCATTAGCGCCGTGGCAGATTTTTCTCTGCGTTTCGGCCTTCGTTGGCGTCACGCTGCTCAATGTCCCGGAAGGCTGGGTGCGTCTGACGGCAGGCGAAACGGTACGGAGCGACGTGACCTTTCGCCTCACCTACCCCGGCCCTTCTCTCGGGCGCAAAAGCCACTGCGAAGCGGGTCTGCGCATTGATGATGCGTGGCTCGGGCGGTTGGTGACCCTCTGCACTCACACAGAGAGCGTGCCGCGCGACGCCAGTTCGGTGCAGGTCGAAAAACGCACCGCTGCACGCGGTGCCTGGTTTACCCGCTACCGCTTTATCGCTGAGAATGGCAAAACCTACGCCTGGCAGCCCGCTACCCCCTAATATTTGTGGCGCTCGCGCGCGCCTTTGCAGTGCTAAGCTTCTTCGTTTGATTCTCACAAGGACGCGTAATGACGTTGCAGACCCCCCGTTTTACCCTGACGCCATTTCAGGCGTCTGACTGGCCCTTCTTTTTGCAGATACGGCAAGATAAAAGCGTGATGCGCTATATGGCGGAGATCGCCTCTGAAAGCCAGATCCGCACCCTGTTTGAAGACCGGCTTAACGATCCGAATGCCTTTGTGATCCGCGATGAGCAAGGCCGTGCAATCGGTGATGTCGGCCTGCGCCCGAGTCCGCATCTTCTTCAGGAAGCGGATCTCGGCTACTCGATCCTGCCTGAAGCGCAGGGCCAGGGCGTGGCGTCAGAAGTCGTTGCCGCCCTGTGCAACTTCGCCTTTACCCAGCGCGATATTCACGCCCTTAATGCCTGGGTGCTGTCGGACAACTTCGGCTCGGTGCGGGTGCTGGAGAAGAGCGGCTTCACCCGCGTACAGGTGCTGGAGCAGGCCTATTTGCTGCGCGGGAAATATTACGATGACTGGATCTATCGCCGTGAAAAACGCTAAACGGATATTGCGATCGGGGAGAGTGCAGCTCGCCTTGTGCGTGCTGTTCTTCTTTCTGTGGTTAATATGGCTGCTTTACGCCGTCGGGCTTGACAACCGGGTCTACCTGCAAGCGGGTGCGCCGGACACCTGGGCGGTATTAATCGTTGCCGTAGTGTTAAGCCTGCTGATCATCTGGCGTATCCCTTTTATCACCAGGCTGCGCAGTAAGCTGATCGGCTTTGTGGCTCTCTTTATGTATTGCATTGCAACGCTGTGGAACGTGCCGGAAGCGTGGGTAAAGTTTACCGCAAGTGAAATAGTACAGAGCGAGGTGACTTTTACCATCGCCCACCCAGGCCCGATTATCAGCCGCGCCAACCGCTGCCCGGCGGGGCTGCGATTTTACGATGCGTGGTTAAACCGTCCGGTGGAGATTTGCACCCGCGACGCGCTTGTGCCGCCCGGTGCGCAAACGGTTCAGCTTGAGAAGCGCGTCTCCGCACGTGGGGCGATATTCACCCATTACCGTTTTATTTCCGCCTCAGGTATTCCGCAAGGTTGGTGGCCGGTTAATCGCCCGGATAAGTGATGTTGCAACAATGCAGTGCCGGATGGCGGCGTTCGCCTTATCCGGCCTACAGCAACACTTCCCCCCAGGCCTGATAAGCGTAGCGCCATCAGGCAGAGAGTTCGCCTTACCCGGCCAGCAACAGCGCTCCCCCAGACCTGATAAGCGTAGCGCCATCAGGCGGAGAGTTAGCCTTATCCGGCCAGCAACAGCGCTCCCCCCCAGGACTGATAAGCGTAGCGCCATCAGGCAGTCATGGCTTACTTCAGCGATCCCTTGAGGAACTGCTGCAAGCGCAGGCTTTTCGGGTTGCCGAACAGCTCATCCGGCGTGCCCTCTTCTTCAATTTTGCCCTGATGCAGGAAGATCACATGGCTGGAGACATCGCGGGCGAAGCCCATTTCGTGGGTAACCACCACCATGGTTTTCCCCTCTTCTGCCAGCTTCTGCATGATGCGCAGCACTTCACCCACCAGCTCCGGATCGAGGGCTGAGGTCGGTTCATCGAACAGCAGCACTTCCGGCTCCATCGCCAGCGCGCGGGCAATCGACACGCGCTGCTGCTGGCCGCCGGAGAGATGCACCGGATACTTGATCTGCTGCATCGCATCGATGCCCACTTTCGCCAGATATTTCACCGCCCGCTCGCGCGCTTCCTGCTTGCTTAACCCCAGCACCTGAATCGGCGCTTCCATCACGTTCTCCAGCACCGTCATGTGGCTCCACAAATTGAAGTGCTGGAACACCATCGTCAGACGCGTGCGCAGCAGGCGCAGCTGATTTTTGTCGGCCACTTTCAGCTGACCATCTTTGTCACGCACCAGATTGATATTCTGCCCGCTCACCACAATGGTGCCTTCGCTTGGTTTCTCAAGGAAGTTGATGCAGCGCAGGAAGGTGCTTTTGCCGGAGCCGGAGGAGCCGATGATGCTGATCACATCCCCGGCGTTAGCCTGCAACGACACCCCTTTCAGAACTTCATGCTGGCCGTAGCGCTTATGCAGATCGGTAACGTTTAATTTATTCTCAGACATCGTGCTCTCAGTGCGTCGAAGAGGGCTTCATATGCTGTAAAAAGCGCTTTTCCGCGCGGCGGAAGAGGCTAATCAGGACATACGAAATAATGAGATAGAGCACCGCCGCAATACCGAACGCCGTAAAGGGCTGGTAGGTGGCGGAGTTAATATCACGGGCGATTTTCAGCAGATCCGGCACCGTCGCGGTAAAGGCCAGCGCCGTGGAGTGCAGCATCAGGATCACCTCGTTGCTGTAGGCCGGCAGCGCGATACGCAGCGCCGAAGGCAAAATAATGCAGCGGTACATTTTAAAGGATGAGAAGCCATACGCCCGCGCCGCTTCAATTTCACCGTGCGGCACCGAGCGGATCGCCCCGGCGAAAATCTCGGTGGTATAGGCGCAGGTATTGAGCGTCAGCGCCAGCACCGTGCAGTTGAGGCCGCTGCGGAAAAAGGCGTTTAGCAGTTCAGTGCCTTTCACGATCTCCAGCGTGTACATGCCGGAGTAGAAGACCAGTAGCTGCACATAGAGCGGCGTGCCGCGAAAGATATAGGTGAATAACCAGATCGGGAAGCAGATGAATTTGTTACTGGAGACGCGCCCGATAGCAAGAAACAGCGCCAGAATGCCGCCCATCACCACGGAAGCGATCAGCAGCCATAACGTAATCGCCACGCCAGTAATACGGTAGCCGTCGCTCCAGAGCAGGGATTGCCAGTACTCCTGAATAATCTCAATCACAGGTCGGCCCTCTTCACACCCACCGAGTAGCGGCGTTCAAGCAGCAGCAGGACGCCGTTGGAGGCCGTGGTAAAAATGAGATAGATCGCGCCGCAGACAATGGCGAAGTAGAACGGCTCCCAGGTGCTTTTGCCGGCGAGTTGGGTCGCTTTCACCACATCTTCCAGCCCGAGCAATGAAACCAGCGCGGTCGCTTTCAGGATCACCTGCCAGTTGTTGCCGATGCCCGGCAGCGCAAAACGCATCATCGCCGGGAACAGAATACGGCGGAACACCTGGCGGCCGGTAAAGCCAAACGCCGTCGCTGCTTCAATCTGCCCTTTCGGCACCGCCATAAAAGCGCCGCGAAAGGTTTCGGTAAAGTAAGCGCCGTAAATAAAGCCTAGGGTAATGATACCGGCCACCATCGGATCGATATCCAGCTGCGCCATGCCGAGCGCGTCGGTAATGGCATTAAGGGCAATTTGCAGGCCGTAGAAAATAAGCAGCATCAGCACCAGATCGGGCACGCCGCGAATAAGGGTGGTATAGCCTTCAAAAATCAGCGCCAGCGCGCGGCTTTTCGACAGCTTCGCGCCCGCGCCCGCCAGGCCAATCAGCACCGCCAGCACCACCGAGCTGAGCGCCAGCTCGAGGGTCACCAGCGCGCCCTGGAATATCACTTGAGAAAACCCGTGCAGCATGCATCCTGTCCTGTCGTGTGTGGTGTTTGCCGTGTCTCTTCCCCTCCCTTGCGGGAGGGGTCGCACGTTAGTGTTGTGTGGGATTAACCACCGTAAACATTAAAATCGAAATACTTTTTCGCCAGCTTGTCGTAGGTGCCATCAGCGCGCATCTCGGCGAAGGCTTTATTCAGCGCTTCACGCAGTTCGCTGTCGCCTTTGCGCACGCCCATACCGGTGCCGACGCCAAACAGCTTCTCATCTTTAATCGACGGCCCGCCGAATTTGTAGGCTTTGCCCATCGGGGTTTTCAGGAAACCTTCGCTGGCGGCTACTTCATCCTGGAACGCGGCGTCAATGCGGCCTGCGGTCAGGTCGGCGTAGATATTGTCCTGCCCCTGATAGGAGACAATTTCGACCCCTTTCGGCGCCCAGTGCACGTTGCCGTAAGTCTCCTGGGTGGTGCCCTGCAATACGCCGATGCGTTTGCCTTTCAGCTTGTCCAGCTCCGGCTGGATATCAGAATCTTTTGCTACCACCAGGCGGGAATCCGCCGCGTAGAGCTTGTCGGTGAAGTCAATCTCCTGCTGGCGCTTTTCAGTGATCGACAGGGAAGACATAATCGCGTCGATTTTCTTCGCTTTTAAAGAGGGGATCAGCGCGTCCAGCGGGTTCTCAACGAACACACACTGCGTATTAATGCGCTTACAGAGCTCTTTTGCCAGATCGATATCAAAACCGACTAACTCACCCTGCGCATTTTTTGATTCAAACGGGGCATAAGTCGGATCGGTACCGATACGTAATTTTTGCGGGATGGCAGCAAATACAGTAGAGACGCTGGATACAGCGAGCACCAGAGAAAGGGAGAGCACCAATTTTTTCATCATTATCCTCAACAGACTGTCTTTCCTAAGGGAATTCTCACAACTTAACGGTGCGTTATCGTGCCATCATCTCCCCCGGCAAGGCAAAAGATAAACGCGGCAGCCTAACTTTTTTTGCAATCTGAATGCGTAACTATGCAGCTCTGCACTGTTGTGATGCAGCCGCTGCACCACGCTGGAACAGGCACCGTTTGCTGCACCATGCCGCGAAAGGCGCATGGCGCAGCGTTTCCCTCACGGCCCGCTGGCGCAGACCGCACAGCCTTACTCGCCGTAGACGTTAAAGTCGAAATACTTTTTGGCGAGCTTGTCGTAGGTTCCATCTTTACGCAGCTCGGTAAAGGCTTTGTCGAACGCCGCTTTCAGCTCGGTATCATCTTTACGCAGACCAATCCCGGTGCCGTCGCCAAAGTACTTTTTGTCTTTCACCGATGGGCCAGCAAAAGCAAACTCTTTGCCCGCAGGCTGTTTCAGGAAGCCTTCGCTGGCGGCTACTTCATCCTGGAATGCCGCATCGAGACGACCGGCAGCCAGGTCAGAGTAGATCTGATCCTGATTCTGATAGGCGACCACGTCGATGCCTTTACTGCGCCAGTTATCGTTGGCGTAACCTTCCTGCGTTGAGCCTTGCAGCACGCCGACATGTTTACCTTTCAGCGACTCCAGTGTCGGTTTGATGGGTGAGCCTTTGGCGGCAATCAGGCGTGAATCCGCCGCGTAGAGCTTCTCGGAGAAGGCGATCTCCTGCTGGCGTTTTTCGGTAATGGAGAGTGACGAGATAATGGCGTCAATCTTCTTCGCTTTCAGCGAGGGGATCAGGGCATCGAAATCGCTGCCGACCCAGGTGCATTTCACCTGCATGCGTTTGCACATCTCATTACCAAGATCGATATCAAAGCCCACAAACTCCCCTTTCGCATCTTTCGAGGAGAAAGGTGCATAGGTGGCATCGGTGCCGATACGGACTGTCTGGGGAAGCGCTGCATAAACGCTGGCGGTGGCGGAGAGCCCCAGCAGTAAAGACAGAGCGAGGACCGTCTTCTTCATACATTACCCTCAAGTGTGCTGTTTTTTTTATTGTGTCGTGTGTTGTGTTGCAGCCAGTAGCCTTGCACGTCTTATGCCACTTTCCCGGTGGCGAAATAATGCGGCGCGGGAATTGTTAATAAAACGTTGCAGATTGACCGTTGTGATGAAAGATAGCAGGTCTGCGGAACGAACCGCAGCAGTAAGCGGGGGAAAAGAGGATTAAATGTTGAGGATATGATCGCGCTTACAAAATTGCCCTAAAAAAGCGCATCCGGCGATACGTTGCACTATTTTGCAGCATCGCCGCCCTGCCAGCGGGCAAAGAGATCTTCCGGCAGTTCGATATCAAACTGATCCACGACGCGGTTGACGGTCTGATCGACGATATCCATCACGCTCTGCGGACGATGGTAAAAGGCGGGCACCGGGGGCATGATCACCGCACCGAGTTCTGCCGCCTGGGTCATCAGGCGCAAGTGTCCAAGATGCAGCGGCGTTTCACGCACGCAGAGCACCAGCGGGCGACGCTCTTTCAGCACCACGTCTGCGGCACGGGTCAGCAGCCCGTCGGTGTAGCTGTGGACAATGCCGGAAAGGGTTTTGATAGAACAGGGAAGGATCACCATGCCTGCGGTCTTGAACGAGCCAGAGGAGATGTTGGCGGCAATATCGCGGGCGTCATGCACCACGTTTGCCAGCGCCTGTACATCGCGCAGGGAGTAGTCGGTTTCAAGTGAGAGGGTTTGCCGGGCGGCCTGGCTCATCACCAGATGGGTCTCTACTTCAGCGACATCGCGCAGCACCTGTAACAGGCGAACGCCATAAATTGCGCCGCTGGCGCCGGAAATGCCCACAATCAGTCGTTTCATCTGCTTATCCACCCGCTAACATAAGCGCAAACTTTGCCTGATTACAGAGGGTGTTGCAACAAGTTGCGCCCCTCAAGCGAGGGGCGCGGCGGGATTAGCCTTCGTTGTGCATCTCTAAGCTTTCAACTTCGTTCTGCAACTGTACCGCTTTGGCATCGTCATTACGCAGGGAGTCGAGGTAGTCGAGGTACTGCTGATCGACATCTTTGGTGACGTAAATACCGTTAAATACCGAGCACTCAAACTGCTGAATGTCCGGGTTCTCTGCGCGTACGGCATCAATCAGATCGTTGAGATCCTGGAAAATCAGCCCGTCTGCGCCGATGATCTGGCGGATTTCATCCACTTCACGACCGTGAGCAATCAGCTCATTGGCGGTCGGCATATCAATACCGTAGACGTTCGGGAAGCGAATTTCCGGTGCCGCGGAAGCGAGGTAAACTTTCTTCGCCCCGGCTTCGCGCGCCATCTCGATAATCTGCTCCGAGGTGGTGCCGCGTACGATGGAGTCATCCACCAGCAATACGTTCTTATCGCGGAACTCGGCGCGGTTGGCGTTCAGCTTGCGGCGCACCGATTTACGGCGCAGCTGCTGGCCCGGCATGATAAAGGTGCGGCCAACGTAGCGGTTTTTCACAAAACCCTGACGGTAAGGCTTGTCCAGAATGCGGGCGATCTCCAGTGCGATATCGCAGGAGGTTTCCGGGATCGGGATCACCACGTCAATATCGAGATCTTCCCACTCGCGGGCGATCTTCTCGCCGAGCTTCATGCCCATATTGACGCGGGCGCTGTAGACGGAGATTTTGTCGATGAAAGAGTCCGGGCGCGCAAAGTAGACATACTCGAACAGGCACGGGTTGCTGACCGGGTTTTCCGCGCACTGACGGCTGTAAAGCTGTCCTTTCTCGGTGATATAAACCGCTTCGCCCGGGGCGACATCGCGCAGGAACTCAAAGCCCAGCGTATCGAGCGCTACGCTCTCCGATGCCACCATATATTCAGTGCGGCCATCGCCCAGTTCGCGCTTGCCCAGCACCAGCGGGCGAATGCCGTTCGGGTCGCGGAAGGCAACCATACCGTGACCAATAATCATCGCCACGCAGGCGTAGGCACCACGGATCTGGCGGTTGGTCGCGGCAATCGCGGCGAATACGTTATCCGCTTCGAGCGGATAGTGACGGAAGTTATCCAGCTCGCTGGCGAAAATATTGAGCAGGATTTCAGAATCTGAGGTGGTGTTAATGTGGCGACGCTTCTCTTCGAACAGCTTTTTACGCAGTTCGTGCGCGTTGGTCAGGTTGCCGTTGTGCGCAAGCGTAATGCCGTACGGGGAGTTAACGTAAAAGGGTTGCGCTTCTGAAGCGCTGGAGCTGCCCGCGGTGGGGTAACGAACGTGGCCAATCCCCATATTGCCCTGCAGGCGCTGCATATGGCGGGCTTCAAATACATCATTCACCATGCCATTCGCTTTACGCAGACGGAAACAGTTATTGGCATCAATGGTGATGATGCCCGCTGCATCCTGCCCACGGTGCTGCAGCACCGACAACGCGTCATAAATCGACTGGTTTACCGGCATGAAACCGGCGATACCGACAATACCGCACATACGTCTTTTCCTCGTTAAGAGCTTGGTTTACCAGGCGTAATCGTCAAGTACCACATGAACAGGTACAGCGCGCGAAAACAGCCTGTTAAACCAAACTCTAAGCCACATCTCAGGGCTTAAACCCTGGGCAAGAAACTCGACGAGCTTTGCAGATAGTCAAAGAACCACCTGATGATGAAGCTGAATTGCGGGATAAGCTGCGACTTTTGCCAGTCTTCGCTTTTCGACAGGCCTGTAAAGGTATCCAGAAAGAACAGAATGGCGGCGACGATTAGCACGCCGCGAAGCGCACCAAAGCAGATCCCCAACACCCTGTCTGTACCCGACAGGCCGGTTTTCTCCACCAGCGTACCGATAACGTAGTTAACGATAGCGCCCACAATCAACGTCGCGATAAACAGCACCGCGATGGCAATTCCATTACGTACCAGTTCCTCTTCAAAGCCCGTGAACCAGACTGACAGGTAAGTGTAGTAATGGCTGGCGACAAAGAAAGCACAACCCCATGTCACCAGCGATAACGCTTCACGAACAAAGCCGCGGATCAGGCTTACCAGACAGGAAAAACCAATCACCGCGATGATGGCGTAATCAATCCAGACCATATGTGTCCCACGATTTTACGCCCTGTCATCCAGTTCGGGGCGCATTCTAACAGAAAAAGAAAACGTTTGCGTAGGGATTTCCTTCCCGCGCGGAAATAAAAATGGCGCTGAAAAAACATTCAACGCCAGCAGAACATTGGCCCTAATGACCGCACATTTATCTGGCTTCCCTGCCCCGTTTTACGGGCCATTGCCAGCAAATTAGCGCAGGGTTGCGCGGTTAATTGGCGCTGTAGTTCATCACCACGCCATTGAGTCCTGACAGCTGGTTCAGCTCACCAAGCGACGCTTTGAGTTTATCGCGCGAAGCATCAGGGCCAACCAGAATGCGGGTGATTTTACCCTGAACTGGCGTCGTCGGCGATGTGTAAGCGCGATAGCCCGCCGCGCGCAGTTTACTTACCACTTCATTCACTTTATCGGCGTTTTTCAGCGCACCCAGCTGGACCACATAAGCTTTGCCGGTCGGAGCAGGTTTCTCCTCCTGCGCTTTAGGCGGAGCCTCGTTCGCCGCCGTCTGCTGCTCGCGCACAGGCTGCGGTTGCGGCTGCGGTTTAGGCTGCGGCTTTTCAACAGGTTTTGGCTTCGGCGTTACCGGCGTGGTGGTCACTTCCGGGTCGGGATTACTGTTTGCCGCAAGCCTTGAAGCATCAAGTGACGGCGCGGCGGCATCGCCAGCACGCACCTCTTCCGCAGCACCTTCCGGCGGCTGCGCGGGCAGCGCCTGGGTTGCGGCCGGCATCATATCCGGTTCGTCGCGATCGCCCGGCTTCGGCACCAGCGGGATCGCCGCGAACTCATCCTGATAATGCTTTTTCTGCCCGTCGAGCAGCCCGGGAAGAATAATCACCCCGAGCGCGACCAGTATAACGGTGCCCATTAAACGGTTCTGAAACTTACTTGCCACCGGTTCTCCCCGCTTCCATCGCTTCCATGACATGCGCCACGGTGTGGAACGAGCCACACACCAGCACGGTATCGCAGGCGTCGGCCTCCGCCATTGCCGCCTGCCAGGCCTGGGCCACGTCCGGGAATGCTTGCCCCGACGTCAGGTGCACCAGCAGCTGCTCCGCCGTCGCGCCGCGCGGCCCCTCCAGAGGGGCACAATACCAGCTATCGACCACCGGCTCCAGACAGGCAAGCGTTCCGCTAATGTCTTTATCATGCAGCATGCCAACCACCGCCAGCACGCGACCGCTTTTCGGCAGCGCTGCCAAGCGTCCGGCAAGATAGCTTGCGGCATGAGGATTATGCGCGACATCCAGGATGAGGCGTGGTGATTCGCTCACAATCTGAAAACGACCGGGTAAAATCGCCCGCTCAATGCCGTCGCGGATCGCCTGCTCGCTTACCACCAGGTTGCTGGCACGCAGCGCGGCCAGCGCGGTAGCCGCGTTCGGCTGCGGTACCTGCGGCAGCGGCAGATCGTTCAGCTCGCCCTGCGCATCGCGAAAACGCCAGCTCTGTGCGCCAGCCTCGTAGTGCCACGCCACATCGCGCTGTAACAGCTGCGCGCCCTTCTCCTGCGCCACCTCCGCGATGGTGTGCGGCATATCCGGCTCGCCAACCACCGCGGGTTTGCCGGTGCGGAAGATACCCGCTTTTTCACGACCGATGCTTTCACGATCCGGCCCGAGCCAGTCGGTATGATCGAGCGCAATGCTGGTGACCACCGCGACATCGGCATCGACCATATTGGTGGCGTCAAGACGTCCACCGAGGCCCACTTCGAGGATCACCACGTCCAGCTGTGCCTGCTTAAAGAGCCACAGCGCCGACAGGGTGCCAAATTCAAAATAGCTTAAAGAGATATCGCCGCGCACGGCTTCGATCTCCGCGAAGGAAGCGGTGTGCGCGCTTTCTGCCAGCTCCCCGCCCTGCACACGTACGCGTTCGGTGTAGCGCACCAGATGCGGCGAGCTGTAAACGCCCACGCGATAACCGGCCGCCAGCAGGATCGACTCCAGCGTGCGGCAGGTGGTGCCTTTGCCGTTGGTTCCGGCGACGGTGAAGACAAAAGGTGCGGGACGCAGCACATCAAGCCGCGTCGCCACCTGGCTTACGCGATCGAGCCCTAAATCGATAGGTTTACTGTGCAGCTGTTCCAGATAAGAGAGCCATGCGGCCAGGGGCGACGTGGCTTGCGGAGTAGAGAGAGTGTCCATGATGCCCGTTGATAGTGTGCGGTTTGAAAAGCAAAAGGGCAGTGCCTTCTGGCCCTGCCCTCATGAGTATACACATGCTCGTTTTGCTGCTGGCGCGTGGTCACATAGCCATCCCGCTTTCCTGGTATGGAGGAAGAGCGAGCTAAGCAAGGCGCGTCAACGCACCTGCAGCAGAAAGCGTGACGTGTATTATCAGGCTTCGCCTTCCTGATCCGGCTCTGGCGTTACCACCGTGCCAATATGCGTATCGTCCGCATCCGGCGCCGGCAGATTCATCATCTTCGCCAGAATACGCGCCAGCTTAAAGCGCAGCTCCGGGCGGCGAATAATCATATCGATAGCGCCTTTTTCGATCAGGAACTCACTGCGCTGGAAACCGGCAGGCAGTTTCTCGCGCACGGTCTGCTCGATAACGCGCGGGCCGGCAAAGCCGATCAGCGCTTTCGGCTCAGCGATGTTGAGATCGCCCAGCATCGCGAAGCTGGCGGAAACGCCGCCCATGGTCGGGTCGGTCAGCACGGAGATGTACGGCAGACCGCGCTCCTGCATTTTCGCCAGCGCCGCAGAGGTTTTCGCCATCTGCATCAGCGACATCAGCGCTTCCTGCATACGTGCACCGCCGGAAGCGGAGAAGCAGACCAGCGGGCAGTTATCTTCCAGCGCCTGCTCAACCGCACGCACAAAGCGCGCACCAACTACGGAACCCATCGAACCGCCCATGAACGCGAACTCAAAGGCCGCTGCGACAACCGGCATGCCATGCAGCGTGCCCTTCATCACGACCAGCGCGTCTTTCTCGCCGGTCTCTTTCTGGGCTGTCGCCAGACGGTCTTTATACTTCTTCGAGTCGCGGAACTTCAGCACATCTTTCGGCTCAAGTTCGCTGCCCAGTTCAACCAGCGATCCTTCATCCAGCAGGCTATGCAGGCGATTACGCGCTGACATCCGCATGTGGTGATCACATTTTGGGCAGACTTCAAGGTTACGCTCCAGTTCGGCGCGGTAAAGCACCTGACCACAGCTATCGCATTTTGTCCACACGCCCTCAGGGATGCTCGCCTTACGGGTGGGGGTGATGTTGCTTTTAATTCTTTCAATCCAGCTCATTGATAACCTTTCTACATGAACCTGGTAGCCCTTGACTGGGGCACATTAAAACATAACGGTTCGCAACTTGGGATAAAAAAGTGGTCGAACCGCCAACAGGTGATTATTTTGTCTGCCGGGACGCGGCGCGGCGATGGCGGATAATCTCAAAGACCCCGGGAAGTATAGACACTACGATAATTCCGACAATCATCAGCTTGAGATTCTCCTGAATCATCGGGATGGTGCCAAAGAAGTATCCGGCGTAGGTGAAAAGTAACACCCACAGCAGCGCGCCCGCGACATTATAGAGAGCAAAATGGCGATAAGACATATGCCCCATGCCGGCAACGAAAGGTGCAAAAGTACGCACAATCGGCACAAAACGCGCGAGAATAATCGTTTTCCCACCATGTTTCTCATAAAACTGATGCGTTTTATCAAGATGGCTACGACGGAAAATCTTTGAGTTGGGGTTACTGAATAACCGCTCACCGAACAGCCGCCCGATGGTGTAGTTCACCGCATCGCCCGCAATAGCGGCCACCAGCATCAGCAGCACCATCATATGCACATTGAGATCGTTGGTCTCAAGAGACGCCAGCGCGCCCGCGACAAACAGCAGCGAGTCGCCCGGCAGGAACGGCGTGACCACCAGACCCGTTTCGCAAAAGAGAATAATAAACAGGATCGCATAGACCCAGACGCCATACTGCGCCACCAGCTCAGCGAGGTGAACGTCAATGTGAAGAATGAAGTCAATCAGGAAGCGTATTAAGTCCATCTACTTATGCCTTATTAATGTGCGACTAGTCCGCCAGGAACAGCGGGCCCATTGGCGCAGCGGGCAGCGCAAAGTGGGATGGATAATCCACCGACACCAGATAGAGCCCTTCCGCTTTCGCCGTTGCTGCTGCAAGCGTTCTGTCCTTTGCCGCCAGTAGCTCTGCTATCCAGCTCTCCGGCTGGTTGTGGGCGCCTACTTCCATCAGGCTGCCGACAATATTCCTGACCATATGATGTACAAAGGCATTGGCTTTGATATCGACCACAATATAGGTGCCGTAGCGGCTGACGTTGATATGCATCAGATTGCGCCAGGGCGTACGCGACTGGCACTGCACGGCGCGAAACGAGGTAAAGTCGTTTTCGCCAATCAGGCACTGCGCAGCGCAGTGCATGCGTTCGGCATCCAGCGGCTGATGATAGTGCGTAACACCATGACCAAGCACCGCCGGACGCAAGCGATGATTGTAAATGACGTAGCGGTAACGGCGAGCCGTCGCGCTAAAACGCGCATGAAAATCATCGGGCACATCTTTTACCCAACGCACCGCGATGTCTTTAGGCAAATTCGCATTTACGCCCAGCGTCCAGGCGGCGTCTTTGCGCAGCGCAGTCGTCTCAAAATGGACCACCTGTCCTGTCGCATGCACGCCAGCATCGGTGCGCCCGGCGCAAAAGACCGAGATCGGCTCATTGGCGACCTGCGAGAGCGCCTTTTCCAGCTTCTCCTGCACGCTGCGCACTTCCTGCTGACGCTGCCAGCCATAGTAGTGGCTGCCGTCATACTCAATTCCCAGCGCGATTTTGTAGCGCGGCGCGGTGGTTTCTTCCTGCATCAGTACAGATACTCCTGCACCAGTTTCTCCGCGGTTTTCACCGCCATCAGCGCACCGCCAAAGCGGACGTTATCAGCGACTGACCAGAACTGGATCTGCTCCGGCATGCCGTAGTCGTTGCGGATGCAGCCGACGGAGAGATGCGCCTGACCGGACGCATCCGCCACCTGGGTCGGAAACGCATTCGCTTCAGAGAGCGCAATATCCTCAAAGCGGGCAAATGCATCGCGCGCCTCTTCCGCCGCCAGCGGGCGTAACGCTTCAAAATTCACCATCTGCGCGTGACCGTAGAAGACCGGCGACTGCACACAGTTAGCGGAGATCATCAGCCCGTCGTCCTGCAGGATTTTACGCATCTGATCGATAATGACGCGCTCTTCGCGCACGCTGCCTTCACTGTCCGGCAGCAGCGGCAGCATATTGAATGCCAGCTGGCGACCGAAGAAGTCATCATCATCAATGGGAATACCGTTCAGCAGCTTAGCGCTCTGCCCTGCCAGCGCATCTACCGCCTGTTTACCGCTGCGGGAAACAGAGAGCAGGCTGGTCACGGCAATACGCGACAGGCCGCCTTCGTCGATCAGTGGCTTCAGTCCTGCCAGCAGCTGGCTGGTAAGGCTGTCCGGGATAGCGATAACGTTGCGGTTGCGGTAATCCGCCAGCACGAACGGGTTGACGTCCGGCATCACCAGCGGCACGTCCGGCTCGAGGGCAAACAGACCGCTGGTGTCGATCACCAGACAACCGGCATTGGTTGCTTCTTCAATATAGGTGGCAGTGGCTTGCGCACCAGCGACAAAGAACGCCAGCTGCGCCTGCGTCCAGTCGAATTCGGCAGCATCTTCTACGCGTACGGTTTTACCGGCATAACGCAGGTTTTCTCCGGCGCTTTCGCTCCTTGCCAGCGCATAGAGTTCGCCAACCGGGAACTGGCGCTCCGCCAGCGTTTCGAGCAAGGCTTCTCCGACCGCGCCGGTGGCGCCGAGAACGGCAATATTCCAGCCTTCAGACATGGTGATTCACTCCAGAAAAAAGCGTCCCCGTCGGCGACGGGGAGCATAAAGATGAATTAACGTACCGGGTGATAAACGGCGTCGAAGCCCAGTTTTTGCAGCAGCGCCGAGGCGTCCGCGTCGTCGCACTCAACGGTGAGTGACGACCATTCACGGCGCTCAAGATAGTGCTTACGCAACTTATCGAACTCACCCGGTGTGCCCGCCGCTTTTCGCAGCAGGGCATCGTCGCGGCGCACATCATACACCAAATGCACCAACCTTTTTAACATTGCCTGCCCGACCGGACCATGAAGGGAGATGCGACTGCACTCCGGCGCAGGAAGCAGCGTATTCAGCGCCACCTGCTGCGGCTGGCCGAGGAATTCACTATAGGCTTCAAACACCTGTGTGGTGCCGCGCGCTTTCCCTTCCAGCGTGTAGCCCGCGATATGCGCCGTGCCAATATCCACCTTTGCCAGCAGCTCAACGTTGAGATCCGGCTCCGGCTCCCAGACATCCAGCACGACGCTAAGATCCTGCCCGGCCTGCAGGTGCTGCAACAGTGCGGCGTTATCCACCACCGGCCCACGACAGGCGTTAATCAGAATGGTGCCAGGTTTCAGGCGGCTAAGCAGCGCGTCATCGACCAGGTGCAGGGTTTTATAGCGCCCCTCTTTAAACAGCGGGGTATGGAAGGTGAGGATATCCGCTTCATTGACCAGTTCATCCAACGAGCGGAAGTCGCCCGCGTCACCGCGATCGGCGCGCGGCGGATCGCACAGTAGCGTGCGGATGCCCAGCGCTTCCAGCCGCGCCTGTAAGCGGCCGCCGACGTTACCGACACCGACAATCCCCACGGTGCGGTCCGTGAGCGCAAAACCGTCGCGCTCCGCCAGCATTAATAAGGAGGAGAAGACATACTCCACCACGGCGATAGCGTTACACCCCGGTGCTGCGGAGAATGCGATGCCCGCCTGTTTCAGAAAAGCCTCATCAACATGATCGGTCCCCGCCGTGGCGGTACCGACAAATTTGATCCCGGTCCCTTGCAGCAAATCGCTATTCACCCTGGTGACGGATCGCACCATTAATGCTTCTGCATCAGCCAGTTCCGCCAGCGGAATTGGCCGTCCGGGAACGGCCTTAACCTCGCCCAGTCGGCTAAAAAGATCGCGGGCGTAAGGCATATTTTCATCAACAAGGATTTTCACACTACAGTACCTGTTTGAGAGCGGGAGTTGAGCGCGCAAGTGTGCCATAATCTCGCCGCCAGGCATACCCGCAATGCCGGCCACCGCCATGCGAGAGTAAGAGGAAACCCATGATTCAACCCATTCCGGGCGCACCCGCGCGTCCTCCCGGGCAAGAGCCACCGCAAGCCGCTAACCCTGTCGGCGAGCAGCCATTATCCACCCAGCAGCGTACGGTGCTGGAGCGGCTGGTGACGCGTTTGATCGCCCTGACGCAACAGCAGAGCGCTGAAGTCTGGGCAGGCGTAAAGCATGACCTGGGGCTGAAAAACGATGCGCCCCTGCTCTCGCGCCACTTCCCTGCGGCTGAGCAGAATCTGACTCAGCGTATGGAGACGGCCACGCAGAACCACACCACGCGCCAGATGGTGACCCAGTTGACCGAGCTGCTCGGCAAGGGGAACAATCGCCAGGCGGTGAGCGATTTTATTCGTCAGGAGTTCGGCCAGACGGCGCTCAGCCAGCTTACGCCGCAGCAGTTAAAGACCGTGCTGACGATGTTGCAGAACAACCAGATTGCGATACCGCAGCCGCAGCAGCGCCCGGCAACCGAGCGTCCACTGGTGGCGGCGGAGCACAACTCGCTCAACCAGGCGGTGACGAAACTGGCGGCGGCAACCGGCGAATCGAGCAAGCTTATCTGGCAATCGATGCTGGAGCTCTCCGGCGTGAAGAGCGGCGAGCTGATCCCGGCGAAACATTTTACGCCGCTGATGACCTGGCTGCAGGCGCGCCAGACGCTGGCGACGCATACGGCACCGACACTGCAAACGGTGCAGGCCGCGCTGAAACAGCCGCTGGACAGTGCCGAGTGGCGCGGCATCAGCGATTACGCGCAGCAGACATTCCAGGTCACACCGCAGACGGTGCTGACCAATGCCCAGGTGCAGGATATTCTCAACCAGGTCTTTTTACGACGCACCGAGCGCGCGTCGGGAATGATCGAGGTGCGTGATGTGCAGCCGATTTACAGCCCCTTCGTCGCGCCGATAGTCGATACGGTAAAAGCGATGTCGATGCGTCCGGGCCTCTTTTTTATTGCCCTGCTGGTGGTGATGTTTGTACTGTGGCTGGTGATCTAACTTTTCTGTAAGCCTGTAAAAAAACCGCAGGCCTGATAAGCGAAGCGCCATCAGGCAATGACCTGATGGCGCATTATCAACCTACGGCCCAACCTCTTACTTGATGTTATCGCCGTTCTGTTTGATCACATCCTGGTACCACCAGAAGGATTTCTTACGGCTGCGCGCCAGCGTGCCGTTGCCTTCGTTGTCCTTATCGACGTAGATAAAGCCGTAGCGTTTTTTCATCTCGCCGGTGCCGGCAGAAACCAGATCGATACAGCCCCACGGCGTATACCCCATCAAATCGACCCCATCTTCCACCACCGCTTTTTTCATTTCGCGGATGTGGTTGTGCAGGTACTCAATGCGGTACTGGTCGTCGACCACGCCGTCGCTTCCCAACTGATCAATAGCGCCGAAGCCGTTTTCAACAATAAACAGCGGCAGCTGATAGTGGTCATAGAAGTAGTTCAGCGAGTAGCGCAGGCCAACCGGGTCAATCTGCCAGCCCCAGTCCGACGCTTTTACGTACGGGTTTTTCACCAGGCTTTTGGTTTCGTCGTAATCAAGCTGCGGGTTATCTTCCGTCGCTTTGGTGGCAAAAGACATGTAGTAGCTAAAGCCGATGTAGTCGACGCAACCGCGGGTGAGGATCTGTAAGTCTTCGTCGGTGATATCCAGCTTGAAATCCCGGCGGGCAAAGTAGTTAAGCAGATGCTGCGGGTAGTAACCGCGCACGTGAACATCGGTGAACCAGTAGCGGCGGTGCATCGCTACTACGGACATCATCATGTCGTTCGGATCGCAGGTGAGCGGGTAGATCGGGCACATGGCGATCATGCAGCCGATTTTGAAATCGGGATTAATTTTATGACCCGCTTCCACCGCCAGCGCGCTGGCTACCAGCTCATAGTGCGCGGCCTGGTACATGATCACTTCGCGATCTTCGCCCGGCTGATACTTCACGCCGGAGTTGGTAAACGGCGCGAAGTCTTCGTTGTAGTTAGCCTGGTTGTTGATTTCGTTGAAGGTCATCCAGTATTTGACCTTGCTGCGATAGCGCGTGAAGACGGCGGTGGCAAAACGCACAAAGAAGGTGATGACTTCACGGTTGCGCCAGCCGCCATATTTTTTGACGAGGTGATAAGGCATTTCGAAATGGGATAGCGTGATTACCGGCTCAATGTTGTACTTCAGGCACTCGTCAAACAGATCGTCGTAGAACTGCAAACCGGCTTCGTTTGGCTCCAGCTCATCCCCATTGGGGAAGATACGCGTCCAGGCGATCGAGGTGCGAAAACATTTAAAGCCCATCTCGGCAAAGAGTTTGATGTCCTCTTTGTAGCGGTGATAAAAGTCGATAGCATCGTGGTTGGGGTAGTTTTTCCCCGGCAGTACGCCATCGGTGATCTCACGCGGTACGCCATGCGCGCCTGCGGTCATCACATCCGCCACGCTGACGCCTTTACCGCCCTCCTGCCAGCCGCCTTCCAGTTGATGCGCAGCAACCGCCCCGCCCCACAGAAAATCCGCTTTAAAACCGGACATATCTCTCTCCTTTCGCTCATCAGTGCGAAAAGCATAAACGCGACCGCGCAGAGATGACATCGCCACGGTCGCGTTTTGTGAAACCGGTTGCAAAGAGAGTATTTGCTGCTATTTATTGCGCGGTCGAAACGCGATCAGCGTTACGACAATGCCGATCGCCGCTGAAATCGCCCCTGCAAGAAAGACGGAGGCGTAACCGAGCGAGGTGGCCAGAAAGCCGGTCAGCGGGCCGCTGGCGGCATAGGCAATATCCTGAAACGCCGCATAGCCGCCCAGTGCCGTCCCGCGAACCTGCGGCGGTACGCGTTTCACCACTTCTACGCCTAACGCCGGGAAGATTAGCGAGCAGCCACAGCCGGTTAACGCCGCGCCGAACAGCGCCATCCACGCCCCGCTGGCCTGCCACAGCAATACCAGCCCGGCGATCTCCACCAGCAGAGAAACGAGCGCCACCCGCACGCCGCCAAAACGGTCCGGCGTCCAGCCAAACAGGATGCGCATCAGAACGAATGCGCCGCCAAAC
The DNA here is from genome assembly GCF_003864115.1 of Kosakonia sp. CCTCC M2018092. Taxonomy (NCBI): domain Bacteria; kingdom Pseudomonadati; phylum Pseudomonadota; class Gammaproteobacteria; order Enterobacterales; family Enterobacteriaceae; genus Kosakonia; species Kosakonia sp. CCTCC M2018092. Next base: position 1,472,256 of record NZ_CP034225.1, on the reverse strand, counting down.
GCGGTGAGCGTAAAGCCTGCCATCGACCAGCCTTCACTGGCGAAATAAAGGGAAATAAAGGTGCCGATCACCGCAAAGCCAACGCCCTGTAGCGCCAGCCCTAAACCTGGCTGCCAGATAAGGCCGACCACGCTCCAGAGCGACGGGCGCTCTCCGGCATGGGCCGGAACTTTACGCACGCCACCGTTAAACAGGCAGGCGAGCAGCGGTAAGAGAAGAGAGATCGCCCCCAGCGCTGTGAAGCCAAAATGACTATTGATCAGCAGCCCGAGCGGTGCCCCAGCGGCCAGCGCGCCATAAATTGCCATACCGACCCACGACATCACTTTGCCTGAACGCGCCGGACCAACCAGGCCAACACCCCAGGTGAGCGTGCCGGTCAGCAGTTGGCTTTCACCGAAACCGAGGATCAATCGCCCGACAATCAACAGCGCGAACCTGGCCCATACATCCACCGGCAAAAGTGCCGCCAGTAGCAAGGCGACACCCGCCAGCGAGCAGGCAAACAGGCCCTGTAACGCCGAGCGTTTTGCGCCATATTGATCGGCCAGCCGACCGGCGTAGCTGCGCGTTAAGACCGTGGCGAGAAACTGCGCACCAACGGCGATACCGACCATGGTGTTGCCAAAGCCCAGCTCATGATGAACAAACAGCGGAATGACCGGCAGCGACAGGCCAACCGTCATATAGGTAAGAAACACCGCGAAGGCGATGCGAAACAGCGAATGCGTGGCTGAAGGGGTATGAACAGCGTCTGCTTGAACGGACATGCATTACTCCATAGGGCAGAGCAAGGCGGGAAGAGATTTTGACCACGCCCCCTCCGCCTGACAGTCAGGATTAGGGTGCGTTGGTTGACGTTAAACGCTTACGCATTATCAAAACGATAATGTTGGGCCGGAGTTTGCCTGCCGTAACAACGGCTTGTCAATACCAAAAAAAGGGAGCCGAGGGCTCCCTTTTTTAATTCAGCTGCTCAATCATTCATGTAAAGCCGTGGCAGTACATGAATGAAATCGCTCACTTATTTCAGCTTGCGCATTACCAGCGTGGCGTTGGTACCGCCGAAGCCGAAGCTGTTGGACATCACCGTGTTCAGCGTCTGCTCGGTCGGTTTGGTCACGATATTCATGCCCGCCGCCTGATCGTCAAGATCTTCAATGTTGATGCTTGGCGCGATAAAGCCGTGTTCCAGCATCAGCAGAGAGTAGATCGCTTCCTGCACGCCAGCTGCACCCAGTGAGTGGCCGGTCATTGCTTTGGTGGCGGAAATGGCAGGCGTGTTATCACCAAACACTTCACGAATCGCACCCAGCTCTTTCACGTCGCCAACCGGCGTGGAGGTGCCGTGGGAGTTGAGATAATCGATCGGCGTATCAACACCGTGCATTGCCATCTTCATGCAGCGCACTGCGCCTTCGCCTGATGGTGCAACCATGTCAGCGCCATCGGAGGTCGCGCCGTAGCCGACGATCTCTGCGTAGATATGCGCACCGCGCGCCAGCGCGTGCTCCAGCTCTTCAACCACTACCATGCCGCCGCCGCCAGCGATAACAAAGCCATCACGCTCTTTATCGTAGGTACGGGAAGCTTTGTCCGGCGTTTCGTTGTATTTGGTGGAGAGCGCGCCCATCGCGTCGAACTCACAGGCCATTTCCCAGCACAGCTCTTCGCCGCCGCCGGCAAAAACGATGTCCTGTTTGCCCAGTTGAATCTGTTCTACCGCGTTACCGATACAGTGTGCGGAAGTGGCACACGCGGAGCTGATGGAGTAGTTAACGCCGTGGATTTTGAACGGCGTGGCGAGGCAGGCGGAAACCGCAGATGCCATCGCTTTGGTCACCACGTAAGGACCAACGGCTTTCAGACCACGCGGGGTGCGCATTGCGTCCGCGCCGAAGACCTGAGCTTTAGAAGAACCACCGGAACCTGCAATCAGGCCCACGCGCGGGTTGTTCTGATAGACCTCTTCTTTCAGGCCGGCATCTTCAATAGCCTGCTGCATGGAGAGGTAGGAATAGATAGAGGCATCGTTCATGAAACGAACCACTTTACGGTCGATCAAACCCGTAGTGTCCAGTTTGACGTTACCCCAGACGTGGCTGCGCATGCCGGAATCTTTGAACTCCTGAGAAAATGTGATCCCTGAGCGTCCTTCACGCAGAGATGCCAGGACTTCCTGCTGGTTACTACCAATGCTGGAAACGATGCCCAGGCCAGTAATTACTGCACGCTTCATTCAATACCCCTAAGTCGCACTAATTAAGTTTCGTGTCGCAAGATAGCGTACACTTGTACGCCGAACAAGTCCGATCAGACATTTCACACAGAAATTTGCGCCTTTCTTTGACCCTCGTTAAGATCGGCGCACTGCTTGCCGGACGAGTAACTTACGTGAAACACACCGCTATACAGACCGCCAACCTCGAATTCAACGCTGAGGGTACACCTGTTTCCCGAGATTTTGACGATGTCTACTTCTCTAATGATAACGGGCTTGAAGAGACCCGCTATGTTTTTCTCGGCGGTAACGACCTCCAGACGCGTTTTCCAGAACATTCAAGGAAGCTATTCATTGTTGCGGAAAGCGGCTTTGGTACCGGCCTCAACTTCTTCACGCTGTGGCAGGCTTTCGCCGCTTTTCGCGCCGATAACCCTGACGCTAACCTGGAAAGATTACATTTCATCAGTTTCGAAAAATTTCCGCTTACCCGCGATGACCTGCAAAAAGCCCACGCCCACTGGCCGGAACTGGCACCGTTTGCAGAGCAGTTGCAGGCACAGTGGCCGCAGGCGTTTGCCGGGTGTCATCGGCTGTTGCTGGATGAGGGAAGTGTGACGCTGGATCTCTGGTTTGGCGATATCAATCAGTTAACCGATACCCTCGATGAGAGCCTGAATCAGCAGGTTGATGCCTGGTTCCTCGATGGTTTTGCGCCGTCGAAAAACCCCGATATGTGGACGCCCGCGCTTTTTCAGGCAATGGCGCGCCTCACCCGTCCTGGCGGGACGCTGGCGACCTTTACCTCCGCCGGGTTTGTGCGCCGCGGTTTACAGGAAGCGGGCTTTACCATGCAGAAGCGCAAAGGCTTTGGCCGTAAGCGGGAGATGCTGAGCGGCGTGCTGGAAAAGGGAATTGCTTCTGCACCGCGCGCGCCGTGGTTTGCCCGCAGCGGTGCGGATACGCGGGAAGTCGCGCTGGTCGGCGGCGGCGTGGCGAGCGCGCTGCTTGCCCTTGCGCTGCTGCGCCGTGGCTGGCAGGTCACGCTCTACTGCGCGGATGACGCCCCGGCAGAGGGCGCATCCGGTAATCGCCAGGGCGCACTCTACCCGCTGCTTAGCGCGCACGACCCGGCGCTGGCGCGTTTTTTCAGCGCCGCATTTACCTTTGCCCGCAGGCTGTATGATGGGCTGCCGGTGGCGTTTGATCACCAGTGGTGCGGCGTCACGCAACCTGGCTGGGATGAGAAGAGCCAGCATAAAATCGAGCAGATGCTGACGCTGGAACTGCCCCACGAACTGGCGCACCGCATCGATGCGCAGGAGGTTCTGGCGCAGAGCGGCGTGGAGACCGGTTGCGGCGGTATCACCTACCCCGCTGGCGGCTGGTTGTGCCCGGCGCAATTGACCGCGGGCGCTATCGCCCTGGGAATCGAACAGGGTTTGCAGGTGCGCTATTGCCATGAGGTTGAAGCGCTTGTCCGGAACAGCGATGGCTGGCAGCTGCGTTTCGCCGATGGCAGCGAGCGCCAGCATGAGAGCGTGGTGCTGGCCAACGGTCACCGCATTCAGCACTTTTCCCAAACGGAGAAGTTGCCGGTTTATCCGGTGGCCGGTCAGGTAAGCCATATTCCTACCACCGAGCCGCTGGCCCGTCTGCGCCAGGTACTCTGTTATGACGGCTATCTGACGCCGCACAACCCGCATAATCATCAGCACTGTATCGGCGCGAGCTACCATCGCGGCCAGCAGGAAGCGACCTACAGCGAAGCGGATCAGCAGCAGAACCGCCAGCGCCTGATTGACTGCTTCCCGCAGGCAGAATGGGCGCAAACGGTGGATGTTAGTGCCGGAGAGGCGCGTTGCGGCGTACGCTGCGCCACGCGCGATCATCTGCCGATGGTCGGTAATGTGGCGGATTACGGTGCCACGTTGTCGGCTTATGCACAGCTTGCGGAACATCCGCAGACGGCAGTCAGCGCGCCGGTGCATGAGGGGTTATTTATGATCGGTGCGCTCGGTTCGCGCGGCTTGTGCAGCGCGCCGCTGGCGGCGGAAATCCTCGCCGCGCAGATGAGCAACGAGCCCATTCCGCTGGATGGCGAAACGCTGGCAGCGATGAACCCAAATCGGTTATGGGTGAGAAAGTTGTTGAAGGGAAAAGTGGTGAAATAAGGGATTGCGGCAAGTATATCGCCAGATGTCACCATCAATACGTTGCCGAAAACCCATTGCCGGATGGCGCGTAAACGCTTATCCGGCCTACGCCGTTTCAGCCGCTCCATACACGTTTCCGCATCCTTGACCCGTAGGCCGGATAAGGCGGAGCCGCCATCCGGCAATCCGTGCATACCCAACCACGCAGTTTCCGCAGCCCCGAACCGTAGGCCGGATAAGGCGGAGCCGCCATCCGGCAACTCCGCCACAGGTTAAAGCAGGCTTAGTGCGCCTTCGCCTGCTGGTAAAGATTTTCCCACATGCTGAGCACCAGCGCCTGATCACGCGGCGACAGCTCACCGGCCTGAATGGCGTGTTCCACACTGGTGGTCACGCGTGCGGATACCGCTTCCGGCGAGTGGTCGTCGCCGCTCTCCAGATCGGCCACCGCCAGCGTCAGGTGCCCGCGCAGATAACCGCCGGCAAACAGTTCATCATCACTGGCGTGATCCACCATATTGTCAATTAACGCCAGAATGCGTGATTCAAACTCCGCGATCATCTCTCTTCCTCTCGTAAAAACGTGGCCTACAGATCTTCCGGCCACGGAAACTGTGCTGCCGCTAATGGCGGCGTCTGGTAATAATCCTGTAATGCCTTGATAAAGCGCGCCGGACGCGCCGGGATCCCCTGCTCCAGCCACACCATCACCTGGGCGTGTACGCGGCGCTGAAACGCCACGCGATCCGGCTCGACGTCGCCTTCCAGGTTGTCGCAGCTGACATTAAACGGGAAGCCCGCCGCCGCGCAGAACAACCACTCCAGCGCTTGCGGCTTCACTTCGACATCCTCAAACTGCCCCTGGGTGGCGGCATCGCGCCCGTCCGGGCAGTACCAGTAGCCGAAATCAACCAGCTTGCGCCGCTCGGCTCCGGCGATGCACCAGTGTGAAATCTCATGCAGGGCGCTGGCGTAAAAACCGTGGGCAAACACCACACGGTTGTAAGGCGCGTCGGCATCAGCGGGAAGATAGATCGGTTCGTCGTCGCCTTTAATCAGACGGGTATTAAAATCGCTGGCAAAGCAGCCATCAAAAATATCAATTAATTGCTGATAGTGGTGCGTCATACATTCACCCCCAGAAACTGGAGGATCTCCTGGCCGTGACTGTCATAGAGAAGTTTTGCGCTCATCACCGCCGAGACAATCACAATCATCGGACGGATAAGCTTCTGCCCTTTACTGAGCACCAGCCGCGATCCCATGCGCGCGCCGAGAAACTGGCCGACAAGCATCACAAAACCGGTGCCCCATACGACTTTGCCGCCGATGATAAACAGCAGCAGACCGCCGACGTTGGAGGTGGCGTTAAGCACTTTGGCGTGCGCGGTCGATTTCGCGAGGTTGAACCCGCAGAGGGTGACAAACGCCAGCGCGTAAAACGACCCGGCACCGGGGCCGAAAAAGCCGTCATAGAAACCGACGCAGCCGCCTGCCACCAGCGCAAACGGCAGGCCATACAGACGACGCTGCCGATCCTCTTCGCCAAGCTTCGGCATCAATAAAAAGTAGAGGCCGATACAGATAACGAGGATTGGCAGGATCTGGCGCAGCACGTCTGATTTCACATACTGCACCAGCAGCGCGCCGCTGGTTGAGCCAATAAAGGTCATCAGGATATTGAGCTTCTGGTCGGCGATATTGACCACTTTGCGGCGAATAAAGTAGAGCGAGGAGGAGAGCGATCCACCGCAGGCCTGCAATTTGTTGGTCGCCAGCGCCTGTGCAGGCGTCATTCCGGCGGCTAATAGTGCCGGAACGGTTAACAGCCCGCCGCCGCCCGCCAGCGCATCAATAAAGCCCGCCAGCAGCGCGACCAAAAAGAGCACCGCCAGCATCAGCGGTGTCATCATAAACAGCGAATCAAAGAGTTCCATCAGAGGGCGTGTTCATCCAGTAGAGCCTGACAGGAAGGCGGCAACGGTGGCGGCGTCTTTTTCTCAGGCGTACTGCTGCCCGGTTTCGCCGGTTCAAACCAGCTCTGCAATTCTGCGCCACAGCCGTCACCCGGCGGCGGCACTGGCTGATCGACACACTCAAGGCTGTCGGCCGGGCAGCGCAGGCGCACGTGCATATGCGCGCGGTGCTGGAACCATGGACGCACCTTGCGCAGCCAGTCGCGATCTGTTCCGGCATCGAGGCAGAGCTGCTGTTTGATCGCCGGGTTGACGAAAATACGCGTCACCTCGTCATCCTGCGCGGCAAGCTTAATCAGGCTGCTGATTTCCGGCTTCCACAGCGAAGGCACCACGCTTTTTCCATCCTGCGAGACCAGATCCAGCGCCTGCGGTTTTAGCAGCTGCGCCGCGCTCCAGCGCGAGGTCGGCAGTTGCAGGAAGATATCCACATCCAGCCCCGACTGATGGCTGGCGTGACCGCCATTAAAGCGCCCGCCCGCCGGCATGCCCATATCGCCCACCAGCACTGTGCCAAGCCCAAGGTTATGCACCTGGGTGCTGAGGCGCTGAATAAACAGCACCAGATCCGGGTGGCCGAAATAGCGACGCTGATCGGTACGCATCACCTGATAGGCGTCGGATTGCAGCGGCAGCTCCTGCGCGCCGACGATACAGCCATTCGAGAATGCGCCAATCGACTGCGGGGTGCCGGGAACCGGATGGGTCAGTTTTTGCCACGGTGTCGCCGCCGTAGCGGCGGCGCTCAGCAGCAGCGCAAACAGTGCGATTGCCGTGTTTTTCATCGGTTACCAGCGTGGAAGTGAAGGAGTGACATCAGCGTTTTGGCCGCGCTGACGCAGGAAGTGATCCATTAAGACGATCGCCAGCATCGCTTCGGCGATCGGCACCGCGCGAATGCCAACGCAGGGATCGTGACGCCCTTTGGTGATCATCTCCACTTCATCGCCGGAACGCGTCACGGTTTTACCCGGCACGGTAATGCTGGAGGTAGGCTTCAGTGCGATATTGGCGACAATCTGCTGACCGCTGCTGATTCCGCCGAGAATGCCGCCAGCATGGTTGCTCTGGAAGCCGTCGCGGGTCAGTTCATCGCGGTTCTGGCTGCCACGCAGTTTCACCACTTCAAAGCCGTCGCCAATCTCAACGCCTTTCACCGCATTAATGCTCATCATGGCATGGGCGATATCAGCATCCAGACGGTCAAATACCGGCTCGCCGAGGCCTGGCGGAACGTTGTCAGCCACCACCGTCACTTTCGCGCCGATAGAGTCGCCCTCTTTCTTCAGGCCGCGCATCAGCTCGTCCAGCGCCTCGATCTTGTCCGGATCCGGGCAGAAGAAGGGGTTAAGCTCAACCTGATCCCACGCTTTGATCTCCAGCGGAATGTCGCCCATCTGGCTTAAACAGCCGCGAATGACGATGCCGAATTTCTGTGCGAGGTATTTTTTCGCAATTGCGCCAGCCGCGACGCGCATCGCCGTTTCGCGGGCGGAGGAGCGACCGCCGCCGCGATAGTCGCGCACGCCATATTTCTGTTCATAGGTGTAATCCGCATGGCCGGGGCGGAAGAGATCTTTGATCGCACCATAGTCCTGCGAGCGCTGATCGGTGTTTTCAATCAGCAGGCCGATGCTGGTGCCGGTAGTCACGCCCTCAAACACGCCGGAGAGGATTTTGACCTGGTCCGGCTCGCGACGCTGGGTAGTGTAGCGCGAGGTGCCAGGACGGCGGCGGTCGAGATCGTGTTGTAAATCCGCTTCCGTCAGCGGAATGCCCGGCGGCACGCCATCAACAATACAGCCCAGCGCCAGCCCGTGCGATTCACCGAAAGTGGTGACGCGAAAGAGTTGTCCAATCGTGTTTCCTGCCATCACGGCTCCGTTATTCGTTGTGTGTTTGCGCGTTGATCAATCTTTGTAGATGCTGAAATGTTCTTGCGCCGCAATCAGTTGCGCTTTGGTCAGCATAAAGACACCGTCCCCGCCGTTGTCGAACTCCAGCCAGGTGAACGGCACATCGGGATACTGGTCCATCAGATGTACCATGCTGTTGCCGACTTCACAAATCAGGATGCCGTTATCAGAGAGGTACTGCGGGGCGCAGGCGAGAATGCGGCGCGTCAATTTCAGACCATCGCTGCCGGAGGCAAGACCCAGCTCCGGTTCATGACGGTATTCCGACGGCAGGTCGGACATATCCTCTTCATCAACGTAGGGCGGGTTGGTGACAATCAGGTCGTACTGCACTTTCGGCAGATCGCGGAAGAGATCGGAGCGGATCGGCGTGACATGGTGAATAAGGCCATGCTCTTCAATATTGTGTTCTGTTACTGCCAGCGCATCGGCGGAGATATCCACCGCGTCCACTTCCGCTTCCGGGAAGGCGTACGCGCAGGCGATAGCAATACAGCCGCTGCCGGTGCACATATCGAGAATGTGCTGCGGCTGCTGATCGATAAGCCCGGCGAAGTGGTTGTTAATCAGCTCGCCAATTGGCGAACGCGGCACCAGCACGCGCTCATCGACATAAAATTCGTGGCCGCAGAACCAGGCTTTATTGGTGAGATAGGCCACCGGAATGCGCTCGTTAACACGGCGGATCACCCGCTCAACGATGCGGTGGCGCTCGCTGGAGGTGAGGCGCGCGTTACGCATCTCTTCGGGAATATCCAGCGGTAAATAGAGGGTTGGCAGCACCAGTTGCACCGCTTCATCCCAGGGGTTGTCGGTGCCGTGGCCGTACCAGATGTTGGCGGCGCTAAATCGGCTGACCGACCAGCGCAACATGTCCTGAATGGTGTGCAGCTCGTTCACTGCTTCGTCGACGAAAATTTTATCCATACTATCCCCCAGGGCATGCTCGCAATAAATTCGGCGGCTAGTTTGCCATGAAGATGGGGATAAATCAGCATCCACGCGCATCTGCGCGGTGTAAAAATGCATTTTGCTGCACCGCAGCCGCCTGCAGTCGGGTACACTGGCGCAAAGAAAAAACAGGATGCGCAAATGAAAAAGAAACCATCGCTTAGCGAGGAGGAGCAGGCCCTGTTCCGGCAGCTGATGACCGGGACGCGCCAGATGAAGCAGGACACCGTTGTTCACCGCCCGGCGCGCAAGAAGATCGCCGAGGTGCCGGTCAAGCGCCTGTTGCAGGAGCAGGCGGATAACAGCCACTACTTTTCCGACGAGTTTCAGCCGCTGCTCAACACCGATGGCCCGGTAAAATATGTCCGCAGCGATGTCAGCCATTTTGAGTTGAAAAAACTGCGCCGCGGTGATTACTCCCCGGAGCTGTTTCTCGATCTGCACGGTTTAACGCAGATGCAGGCCAAACAGGAGCTTGGCGCGCTGATTGCCGCCTGTCGGCGCGAGCACGTCTTTTGCGCCTGCGTGATGCACGGCCACGGTAAACACATTCTCAAGCAGCAAACGCCGCTCTGGCTGGCACAACATCCGCACGTGATGGCGTTTCACCAGGCCCCAAAAGAGTACGGCGGCGATGCGGCAGTGCTGGTGCTGATTGAAGTGGAAGAGTGGCAGCCGCCAGAGTTGCCCTGAAGCAGAAATGAGAAGAGCCGCACTGTGCGGCTCTTTTTTTGCATCGGTCCGATGAATCAGATGGCTTTCGGCATCTTCAGGTTGCAGGGACTCATTTGCCAGTTGAACACCCCTTTACCCTCGTTATCCAGCGTGACGCTGGCGATAGCCGAGGTGGTGAACATGGGCGGCGTTTCACCGGGACAGAGTTCGGCGACCAGGTAGCCTACCAGCGGCAGGTGAGAGATCACCAGCGCCGTTTCGGTGCCTTCATTGGCCAGCGCCTGTAAATAAGCGCTTACCAGGCCGACATCGCCGCAGGGCGTCAACTCCGGCAGGACATCCACTTTGTCAGGCAGGTTCATGCACTCCCCTACCTTCTCCAGCGTCTGCTCAGCGCGTAAAAACGGGCTAACCAGAACACGATCGATATCCACTTTTTGGCCTTTCAACCACGTTGCCATTTGACGCGATTCGTCGCAGCCGCAAGGGGTAAGCGGACGAACGGAGTCACTGGCTGCATCGAGGGCAGCATCGCCGTGACGCATGATAAAAACTTGCATATTGCACCGCTTTTGTTAACCAGAAGCATCGCGCTTCTGCCGGTGAAAAGAGATCACGCTGGCAGAAAAACGGGATGGCCGGGCATTTTGCCTGATTCATTCGTTGAATGAAACGCTGTTTTTTACCTCAATGGCGCAAGTATAGTCAATCACTGTTTATGAAATAACCGCAAAGGCCATGAGGTATAACACATTTACTTTTTTCGACCTTAACTTACAGGCTCACTTTCCGCTGTCGGCCAGAAGCGTTTCCCCTCCTGAGCCATGCGTAACAGGGCTTCACACGGTGCAAATCGTGCCCCATAACGCGCCTCCATCTGCTGCAGCGACGCCACGACGCTTGCCGCGCCCAGCGTATCCATATAGTGGAAAGGCCCCCCTAAAAATGGTGGGAAGCCAATGCCGAAAACGGCACCGATATCGCCGTCGCGCGCGCTACGGATCACCTGCTCATCAAAACAGCGCGCCGCTTCGTTAAGCATCAGCAGGACACAGCGCTCGGCAATCTGCTGCGCCGAGGAGTGCCCTTTCGCCGACACGCCGATTAAGCGGTAGATCGAGGCGTCGGGCTGTTTTTTGCTTTTACGCCCTTTTGTCGGGTAAAGATAGAAACCACGACCATTTTTTCTCCCTTTGCGATCGTCATTCAAAATCGCGGAGACAAGCGTTGCAGGCGCGCTAAAACGCTCCCCGTAAGCGGCCTCAAGCACAGGAATGATCTTCGTTCCGGTATCGATGCCCACTTCATCCAGTAGCTGAATCGGGCCTACCGGGAAACCAAACTTCACCAGCGCCCGGTCGATGGCCTCAATCGGCTCGCCCTCGCTCAGCATGCGCATCGCTTCACTGATATAGGGTGCGAGAATACGGTTAACGTAAAAGCCCGCTTTATCTGCAACGACAATCGGCGTTTTGCCCTGCTTCTTCGCCAGCTTCACGGTGGTGGCGATAGTCTGCTCATCGGTACCGGCGTGCGGAATAACTTCCACCAGCGGCATCTTCTCCACCGGGCTGAAAAAATGTAATCCGATCACCTTGCCGGGACGCGCCGCATTTTCGGCAATATCCGCAATCGGCAGCGACGAGGTGTTAGAGGCAAAAATGGTATGCGGCGCGCAGTGCGCCTCCACTTCACTCACCATCTTCTGTTTGAGGGAGAGATCTTCAAACACCGCTTCGATTACCACATCGCGATGAGCAAAACCGAGGTAATCAAGCGAGCCGGAGATCTTCGCCATCTGGCTGTCGCGCTCGCCGGGTTTGATAAAGCGGCGACGCACTTTTCTATCTAATTCCTGCCAGCTGTACTTCAGCGCGTGGTTAATGCCTTTCGCATTGATATCTTTAATGCGAACCGGCAAACGGCCCTTGCTGGCGGTGACATACGCAATGCCGCCGCCCATCAATCCGCCGCCGAGAATACCGACGGTATGCAGCGGCGCGGCAGCAACCGTGCTGCCAGGATCTTTTTTGATGTCGGTTGAAGCAAAGAAGATATTACGCAGTGCCTGCGACTGCGGCGTCATCGCCAGTTGACCAAAGGCGCGCGCTTCCGCTTCATAGCCGCTGCTGCGCCCCTGCGCCAGACCGGTCTCAATCACCGATAAAATTCGTGGTGCGGCAGGATAGTTACCGTGGGTTTTCTGTTCGGTGCGCTTCGCCGCCATCTTAAACAGCAGCGTGCGGCCGAGCGGACCGGCGAGAATGCGCTCGCGTACCGGCAAACGGCGGCTGAGGGGGCGCTCCTGCTGCGCCAGTTCGACTGCGGTTTCCAGCAGAATATCGTGCGGCACCACATCATCCACCAGCCCCACCTTCAGCGCCTGCCGCGCACGAAGCTGTTTGCCGGTCAGGATCATCTCAAGCGCAGTGCTGACACCGACAAGCCGTGGCAAACGCTGGGTGCCGCCGGAGCCGGGCAGCAAGCCGAGCTGCACTTCCGGCAGGCCGAGAATGGTTTTGCCATCGTCCGAGCAGACGCGGCGATGACAGGCCAGCGCCAGCTCCAGCCCGCCGCCAAGACAGGCACCGTGGATGGCGGCAACAACCGGGATCGACAGAGCGTGGATCTCCGCCATGATCTTCTGCCCCTGCAGGGCCAGCTCTTCCGCTTCTTTCGCGCTCTGGCAGCGGCCAATCATATTGATATCGGCACCGGCAATAAAGTTGTCTGCCTTCGCCGAAATAAACACCACGCCGCGCAGAGCGCGGTTATCACGGATCTCTTTTAAGATGGCGCGCACCTGTGCGCCAAACTCCGCTTTCAGGGTGTTCATCTTTTCATTGGGTACATCGATGGTAACGACCGCGACATTGTCGGGGCGCACAGTAAGGGTAAATGCAGAAACCGTCATTATTCCGCCTCCAGAACCATTGCCGCGCCTAATCCTCCCGCCGCGCAGGCGGTGACCAGACCGAAACCGCCGCCGCGACGTCGCAGCTCATGCAGGGTTTGCGTGATCATCCGCGCGCCGGTGGCGGCAAAGGGGTGACCATAGGCAATCGAGCCGCCAAGCACGTTAAATTTGCTCTCATCCACCTCGCCGGTGGCCTGCGAACGCCCCAGCACCTCGCGCGCGAAACGATCGCTGGCCATCAGTTTCAGGTTGGTTAAGGTCTGGGCGGCAAAGGCTTCATGCATATCAAAAAGGGTCAAGTCTGCCATGGTTAACCCGGCACGATCCAGCGCCAGCGGCGTTGCCCAGGCCGGGCCGAGCAGCATATCTTTCTGCACGCCAATCGCCGTAAAGGCGTAGCTGCGCAGATAGCCCAGCGGCACGAGACCCAGCTCTCTGGCGCGTGATTCGGTCATTAAGATCACCGCCGCCGCGCCATCGGTGAGCGGCGTGCTGTTGGCTGCGGTGACGGTGCCATGTTTGCGGTCAAAGGCCGGGCGCAGCTTAGCGTAATCGGCGAGGCTGGAGTTACCGCGCACGTTATTGTCCTGCCCGATAGGATCGCGGAACGGTGGCGCATAGGCGGTCATCACCTCCTCAGCCAGCTTGCCCTCGGCCCAGGCCTGAGCGGCGAACTGGTGAGAGCGGTGCGCCAGCGCATCCTGCTCCTGGCGGCTAATGGCGTAGGTTTTCGCCATCTGTTCGGCGGTATCGCCCATACGCAGGCCGGTCGAATACTCGGCAACCGCAGGCGGGACGGGCAGCAGATCGCGCAGACGCAGGCGCGAGAAGAGTTTGAGTTTCTGCCCGACGGTGCGCGCTTTGTTGGCATCCACCAGCACGCGCGCCAGTTTTTTACTGACGCCAATAGGCAGTACAGAAGAGGAGTCCGCTCCACCCGCGATTCCGGCGCGGATGGTGCCAGCCAGCAGGCTTTCCGTTACGTTCGCCACCGCCTGAAAACTGGTCGCGCAGGCGCGGCTGACGCTGTAAGCATCGGTGTGAACATTCATGCCGGTGCCGAGCACGATTTCACGCGCGATATTCGGCGCTTCCGGCATCTGCACCACCTGGCCGAAGACCAGTTGTTCAATCACTTCAGGGGGAATTTCGTTGCGCGCCAGCATCTCCCCCACCACCATTTTGCCGAGATCGATTGCCGGTACGCCGTGAAACGCGGTCGCCTGGCGGACAAATGGGGTTCGTAACCCGCAGACAATGGCAATGCGGTCGCCCTGACGGGTGACAAGCGGTAACGCCTGACTCATAACACTCCCCTGTTAACAACGGAATCAATAAAGTGGTCTGACCTGATAACAGTCTTAACCAATCTTTTACATTTAGCCAATGGCAGGGAGATAAAAATGGGAGCTAAGGCACAGATAAACGGATAAAAAAACGCTCCCACAGAGGGGAGCGTTGAGGGCGGGGTTTAGCGCAGACCGAGCTGGAAAATCAGGGTTTCCGCTTCGCAGGCGAAAACAAAATCGATATCAAGTTGAACGCCCTCTGCCACCTCGGTGAAAGTCGGGGTGATTTCGCATGGTTCAGACTCAACGCTGCGTGCTTTGGCGCTCAGTGCCGCCAGCGTCTCTTCTGCTTCGGCGCGGTTAGCGAATACGCGGCTGTAGGAGGCGGTGCAGTCGGAGTTGTCCATAATGGTTCCGACATCCATACAGCAGCAAACCGGGGTTTCATCAGCACTGCATTTACTCATAGAAGATTTCCTCTAAATTTGCACCCTGGGTGCCAGGTCAAGATTGCACATATTTTACGCCGCCGCGCAGGGGCGCTCCAGTCGTTAATCGCCGGAACGGCCTTAAGTGACCGAAATCACAATTAAAAATGATCTAAAACAAAAACTACCGAAAACGGGGATCCGTGCTACGGCTAAATTTGCCACGCAGATCCCGTTTCGGAGATCACAATTGAAAAATCTTGATTACATACTTGCAACATTAGTTCTGGTCAGACCTATACTCTCGCCACTGGTCTGATTTCTCTGCGGTAGCTCAGACCCTACACTTCGCGCTTCTTTAACAAGGCGTAAGAAAGTTTGTATAAAAATAACTCGCTTCGAATGAGGTTATGGTCATGAGCCAGAAAACCCGTTTTACCAAGTCTGCTCTGGCAGTCGCAGTGGCACTCGTTTCTACCCAGGCCTGGTCCGCAGGCTTTCAACTCAACGAATTTTCCGCCTCCGGCCTCGGTCGCGCTTACTCTGGTGAAGGCGCAATTGCTGATGATGCAGGCAATGCCAGCCGTAACCCGGCACTGATCACCATGTTTGATCGCCCGACCTTCTCTGGCGGCGCGGTGTTTGTCGATCCGGGTGTGGATGTCACCGGCAGCTCTCGTTTCAATAACGCCAGCCAGGACAACATCGCACCGACGGCATGGGTGCCGAACCTGCACTTTGTTGCGCCGATTAACGATCAGTTTGGCTGGGGCGCATCCGTCACCTCCAACTACGGTCTGGCGACAGAGTTCAACAACAACTATTCAGCAGGCTCCGTGGGCGGTAAAACCGACCTCGAAACGCTGAACCTGAACCTCAGCGGCGCATACCGTCTTAATAACAACTGGAGCTTCGGCCTCGGTTTTGACGCGGTCTATGCACGCGCGAAAATTGAACGCTACGCGGGCGATCTGCCGCAGCAGATTGATGCCAGCACCGGCAATACTTTTGGTCTTAGCCGACTGATCCCGCCAGATACGCAGATTGCGCATCTGAAAGGCGACGAGTGGGGCTTCGGCTGGAATGCCGGTATCCTGTACGAACTGGATAAAAATAACCGCTGGGGTCTGACCTACCGCTCAGAAGTGAAAGTTGACTTCGATGGCGACTATAAGAGCAACCTGCCGCTGGCGGTTAACGCAGTCGGTCAACGACTGGGTCTACAAGGCCTGCCTGTCGCCACCGGCGGTGCAACCATTCCTGGCTCGCTGACGCTCAACCTGCCGGAAATGTGGGAAGTGTCGGGTTATAACCGTGTCGATCCGCAGTGGGCGATCCACTACAGCCTGGCTTACACCAGCTGGAGCCAGTTCCAGCAGCTGAAAGCGACGGGTAGCCAGGGTCAGCAGCTCTTCTATAAAGAAGAGGGCTTTAAAGACGCCTACCGTATCGCGCTCGGTACCACCTATTACATGGATGATAACTGGACCTTCCGCGGCGGTATCGCCTTTGATGACAGCCCGGTTCCTGCCGATAAACGCTCTATCTCCATTCCGGACCAGGATCGCTTCTGGCTGAGCACCGGTGCAACCTATGCATTTAATAAAGATGCATCAGTGGACGTCGGCGTCTCCTATATGCACGGTCAGAAAGTGAAGTTCACCGAAGGGCAATATACTTTCAAATCTGAAGGTCGCGCCTGGCTGTATGGTGCCAACTTCAACTACGCCTTCTGATAAACGCGTAGGGATAAAAAAAGGTGAGCTTCTGGCTCACCTTTTTTATTGGCTCTTATTCCGAGTCGATATCTTTTAAATCACCCTCAATCGCCTGCGCATTCGGGTTCTCCTGCGGCTTCAGCTTACCGCCGTTGGCGATAAAGTCATGGCGCTGGAAGTAGGCTTCACGCACAAGAATATACGGATCGGAGGACTGGCGCAGCAGGCCGTCGGAGTCGAGCAGTTGTGCGCGCGATTCGATGCCTTCAACCGTCCATTTACCGACGGAGAGCGGCCAAGTAAGCCAGGAGAGCACCGGATAGAGCGTATCCGCCATATCGCCGCCATCTTCACGCAGGGTGAAGCTGCCATAGAACGGCAGTTGCACATACGGGCCATAACCCATGCCGTAGTGACCCAGCGTGCTACCAAACCGGTGCGGCTCTTCGCGCTGCAGTTTCGGGTTGGACATTCCGGCCACATCCATTAAGCCGCCCATCCCCAGTACGGTATTAAGGAAGAAGCGGGTGAAGTGAACCATCCCCTGATAAGGGTTGCCCTGCAGGAAGTAGTTCGCCATCACTGCCGGCTCTTCAAGGTTACTGGTAAAGTTGCTCAGGCCGTTACGCGCCGGCTGCGGCACATAATCACGCCAGGCAACGGCAACCGGTCTGACAACATAGGGATCCAGCACATTGAAGTTGAAGTTATACATGGTGCGGTTAAACCCTTCTAACGGGTCCGAGCGCCCTTGCGTCTCGTTCGAGCTGGCGCAGCCGACCAGCACAGTGGTGGCCAGCGCAAGCGCCGACAGGCGGTATTTCATCATTCTCTCCCTGCAGAATACGGCCTTCTTCGAGGCCATTCATCAAAATGCAACGCATTGTAACAGCGCGTCTTATGATGTCTATGTCGTGGTCTGTGTGATTCACTTCAGCATAGCCGCAGTTGCCGGTGCGGCGTGTTAATAATCTTATACATTGTTTCCAGGCAATCTATCGCCTTTTTTGCTCTTCACTATAATTTCGGAGGATACCGCCCTGAATACGGGGAGAAAGCCGCTACGCTTAACGCACAAAAATCAATGAAGTGAGGCCTTCGTGGACAAAATAGAAGAAGAGAAGATCGACCAGCACAGCGATGATATGAAAGTCGAAAGCGAAGAGAAGCAGCGCGGCGAGGAGATAGAGGTTGATGAAGAGCGTCTGCCCTCACGGGCGATGGCGATCCATGAACATATTCGCCAGGATGGCGAAAAAGAGATGGAGCGCGACGCAATGGCGCTCTTCTGGTCGGCGATTGCCGCGGGCTTATCGATGGGCGCATCGTTGCTGGCAAAGGGCATTTTTCATGTCCAACTGGAGGGCATTCCCGGCGGATTTTTGCTGGAGAACCTCGGTTACACCTTCGGTTTTATTATCGTCATCATGGCGCGTCAGCAGCTCTTTACTGAGAACACCGTCACCGCCGTTCTGCCGGTGATGCAAAACCCAAGCTGGAAAAATATGGGACTGCTCGGGCGCTTATGGAGCGTGGTGTTGCTCGGTAACCTGGTGGGTACCGCCGTAGCCGCCTTTGCCTTTGAGTATATGCCGATCTTCGATGAGCCAACCCGCGACGCCTTTGTCAAAATTGGCATGGATGTGATGAAGAACACGCCGCTGGAGATGTTCTCCAACGCGATTATCTCCGGCTGGATCATCGCCACCATGGTATGGATGTTCCCGGCGGCGGGTGCGTCAAAACTGATGGTGATTATTCTGATGACCTGGCTTATCGCGCTCGGCGACACCACCCATATCGTCGTCGGTGCGGTAGAGATCTTCTACCTGGTGTTTAATGGCTCGCTGCACTGGAGCGAATTCCTCTGGCCCTTCGCCCTGCCGACGCTTGCCGGGAATATTTGCGGCGGCACCTTTATTTTCGCCCTGCTCAGCCATGCGCAGATCCGTAACGATATGAGCACCGCCCGCAAAGCGGAGGCGAAAGCCAAAGCGAAAGAGGAGAAGCAGGCGCGTGGTGAAGCGTAATTTGTCAGCGACTGATAAATTGCGGTGATATATCACATTGAGCAATGAGCGCTGGTTTTCGCGGACTGGCGCCCTTTAATGACCTTCCAGGGGTTGTCTGCTACACTCGCGCCATCAGCGACTCATTGCTCAGAATTATGTTTAAACGATTTTCTACCTACGCCTCTATTGGTTTATTAAATACCGCCCTGCACTGGCTTATTTTTTGTCTGTGCGTTTATGGTTTCTCCACGCGCCAGGCGCTGGCTAACCTTGCCGGCTTTATTGTGGCGGTCAGTTTCAGCTTTTTCGCTAATGCGAGATTCACCTTCAAATCATCAACTACCGCCGGGCGTTATCTGATGTATGTCGGTTTTATGGGCATGCTGAGCGTTGCCGTTGGCTGGCTGGCCGATCGCTCCGGCATGCCGCCTATCGTGACGCTGATTCTCTTTTCCGCTATCAGTCTGGTGTGCGGCTTCGCCTGGTCAAAGTTAATTGTTTTCAGGGATGTGAAATGAAGATCTCTTTGGTGGTCCCGGTCTTTAATGAAGAAGAGGCGATACCCATCTTTTATAAAACGGTGCGCGGCTATGACGCGTTAAAGCCCTATACCGTTGAGCTGGTTTTTATTAATGATGGCAGCAAAGATGCCACTGAAACCATTATTAATACTCTCGCGCTCTCCGATCCGCTTGTCGTGCCGTTATCTTTCACGCGTAATTTCGGCAAAGAGCCGGCGTTATTTGCCGGGCTTGAGCACGCGACGGGAGAGGCCATTATTCCGATGGATGTCGATTTGCAGGATCCGGTTGAGGTTATCCCCCATCTGATTGCGAAGTGGCAAGCGGGTGCGGATATGGTGCTGGCCAAGCGTAGCGACCGCTCAACCGATGGCCGCATGAAGCGCAAATCAGCAGAGTGGTTTTATAAGCTGCACAATAAAATCAGCTATCCGCAGATAGAAGAGAACGTCGGTGATTTTCGGCTGATGTCCCGGGAGGTCGTTGAAAATATCAAACTGCTTTCTGAACGTAATCTGTTTATGAAAGGCATTCTCTCCTGGGTCGGCGGTAACACCGATATTGTTGAATATATTCGCGCTGACCGCGTGGCCGGTAAGTCAAAATTCAACGGCTGGAAGCTGTGGAATCTTGCGCTTGATGGCATCACCAGTTTCTCCACCTTCCCGCTGCGTATCTGGACCTATATCGGGCTTAGCGTCTCGTTGCTCTCCTTTTTCTACGCCATCTGGATGGTGATCGACAAATTGTTATGGGGAAATCCGGTACCCGGTTATCCCTCTTTGATGACGGCGATCCTCTTTTTAGGTGGTATTCAGCTTATCGGCATCGGTATTCTTGGCGAATATATGGGACGCGTTTATACCGAAGTGAAAAAGAGACCGCGTTATCTTATTAAGAACAGAAAAAGAACCCTGGAACGTTAATTACTATGTTAGAGAAATCTTATAAAGTTCTGCTTATTGCGCTCGCCTTTGCGAGCCTGTTCGCCATTGAGTGGCTGACGCCGATTCACTCAGACGATTACCGCTACTATCTGTTGGGTATCTCCCCTGCCAGTCATTATCATCACTATATGACCTGGAGCGGCAGGATCGTGGCAGATTACGCCAGCTCGCTGATCCTCTTCACCCGCTCGCAATTTGTCTACGCTTTTTCAACTGCGTTTGCGGCTTTAGCCTTCTGTTATTTCATTGCTAAAACGCCGGGTAAAACCCTGCGCTGGCAAAAAAGCGATAATATTTTGCTGCCGCTGGTCTTCTGCACCTACTGGATTGCTAACCCCAACTTAGGGCAAACCACCTTCTGGCTGGTCGGCGCGGCCAACTATCTCTGGACAAACCTGTTTGTCGCCGCGTGGATTTTTTATCTCTACCGAATCACCGTCGATAATATTAAAACCATTAATCCATTACTGATGGTGCTCGCTTTTATGGCGGGCTGCTCGAATGAGAGCGTGTCGCCTTTTGTGGTGCTTCTCGTACTGGTCGCTATTGGCTATGAAATGGTCACGGCGAAATCCGTAGCCAAAAATAAAATCATCTATGCCCTTTCAGCGCTGGCGGGCTCCTGTACGCTGATCTTCTCTCCGGGTAATTTCGTGCGCGCCGCTGATAAAACCTACTGGTACGGTAAACCGCTGCTGGAGCGTATTACCATTCATTTAACCGAGCGGGTACACAATCATCTGGCATTAATCTGGATTAGCTACGTTGTGCTGCTGCTGTTGGTGCTGGTTATTCTCTTTAATAAAGAGGTGAAAGCGAAAATTACCCGCCGCACGGTGCTGCCCGCTATCCTGACGGCGATTTTTGGCGTCGGCACGGTGCTGATTATGTTCGCCTCGCCCTCCTATCCGGACCGGGTCGTCAACGGCACCTTTATGTTTTTCCTGTTGACCATCGCTTTTATCGCCTACGGCATTTTAATGAGCGGTGTCAGAAAAGCGGTTATTTGCACAGCGATTATCACCCTGCTTTGCGCGGGCACTTTCGCCTGGTCCTGGACGCTGATGCATAAAAGCTACACGCGTATTGCGCTGCAAGAGCAAGTGCGGATGAGCATTATCGAACAAGAGATCGCACAGGGAAACAGAGAGATCACCATTCCTGATTACCACTTTATTAAAATGCAGAACAGCGGCGGTCAGTTTGGCCTGTTCCACGATCCTGAAGTCTATGGTGAATATTTTGGTGTTGATAATGTTTACCGCGAAACGGTGGACTTTGATTACTCCGCTATTGCCAACGGTGAGGTTATCCGGGTTGCGGACAATATCACCGCCTACAGCAACGCGCAGGGTGATTTAATTATTATTAGCCCGCAGCCGATTACTCAACCGGTCACCGTTGAAGTGGGTCACGCACACCGTACGCTTGCGGCAGAGAAACTGAAATCAACGGAAATCAATGGCGAGCACTGGTATTACGGCCATATTCCTGAAGGTCATGTAGAAAAGGTTTCATTGTGATATTTCGCCTCCCCACGCGGTGATGGTGGGGAGGTTTGCTTCTTTTCGGGCATTTAGGCCTGGTTTTAGCTTGACTTAATGACTCTTAAAATGCGTGTTAGCGGCATCACAATAAAAAACACGTGGCAGTAAAAACTCATAAAATATGGATGATGTGATGACTGATAGAAATTTCTATTCAATACAGGCATTGAGGGCATTCGCTGCGGTAATAGTGATGTGCTTTCATTTTAAAAGCTTTATTAATCAGTCATTTCAGGGCTGGGGCGATCGGTTATTTCTCAATGGTGATATCGGCGTCGATCTCTTTTTCGTCATCAGCGGGTTTATTATTTACTACATCACCCGCGACGATAATGGCGGTTTACCCTCTGCAAAGCTCTTTTTTATTAAGCGCTTTTGCCGTGTCTTCCCGCCCTATTTCGCCATTACGCTGTTGGTGGCTGGCAGTAGCGTTGAGTCGTGGATGCAAACCGCCACTTCACTGCTGTTTATTCCGTTAGACACGACGCAAATCGCCCCCTGGTTTGGCGTTGCGAAACTGTTTGTTGGCTGGACGCTCAACTACGAATTTATTTTCTACACGCTGTTTACCCTCTGCATGTTGTTTAAAACACGCAAAAACAGTGTGCTGTTTATGACTGTGGCACTGGCGGTCGCCATCCCCGCCTGGCTGCACAACGTGGCGATTTCGCCCTCAAACCACTATAACTATCCGGGATATCTCGCCACTCTCACTAACAGTTTGATGCTGGAATTTCTTGTCGGCACCTTTATCGGCTGGCTGGTGGTGAATAAAAAGATCGCTTACGGAAAAGGCGTCAGCATTGCTTTAATCGTGCTCAGCTTCGCGCTGTTTCTCTTTATTCTGTTAACCCATTACAGCAAGATCGGCGGCCTCGGTTATATTCTCGCCGCCTTTGCCCTTGTTTTTTCTCTGACCAACCACGAAGCGCAATACGCTTTTTGGGCACCGAAGCCGGTGCTCTATACCGGGAAAATTTCTTTCTCACTTTATCTTGTTCACTACCGCGCGAAATCACTGCTCGGCAAAGCTCTGCACCATAGTCAATCTGCATGGGGCGGTTTAATGCTGTTTATTCTCGCGGTGATCCTCTCATTTATCTTTGCCGTTATTTCATACTATTTGCTAGAGAAAAAGCTCAGCTCACTGTTCAGAAAATACTTATTAAAAAAAGCCTGAGCAGAGGGATGCCATCTCAGGATGGCATCCTGCCCCTACGCAATATCGCCCCACGCCAAAACAAAAGAACAAAAACCTTGAAGCGCAGCAAGCAGTTACGGTAGCATACGCACGCCAATTCACGGCCCCGCTCTGCGTCCCCTTAGTTAAATGGATATAACGAGCCCCTCCTAAGGGCTAGTTGCAGGTTCGATTCCTGCAGGGGACACCATACACACCTCGCCTGACATCTACCAAATTCAATAAAACCCTCTATTCTGGCTATGCGACGTCAACTGATGTCTACCCATTTCAAGGTGAATCAATAAACACCTGGGGCCTTAGTGGAGGCTTATCCTGTTCAATTAAAAACGAGGCCCCTAAAAGTTGTTATAGTGTGCAGACTATTCATTTGCTCAGTCAGAGCTTTCACATCTCTTTCAGTGAAATAAAGCGGTAATCGAAATGCGGACCAGTCCAGTGGAAAATGGTGAAATTTCCCCGGTTCATACTGTGCATATCAATAGTTATTGCCGTTAATGCAATACTTCAGGTATTCCCGTGTTCGATCTTTGATATCGAAAATGGGGAAACGACGGAAAAACTGCTTTCGTCGTGAGGTTCCCCTTCTCTGTCAGGAGAAGGGGAATACCCGGCTAGAGGCTACCAGCGATAGTTATGTAGTCAGTATATAGCTGCGGTGCACCAGAAAAAGAGGCCAGCTCGCGCCATTCGTCGTACATCCTTTCGCTTTCCTGGTGTTCTTTAACGAACTGCAGTGATTTTTCAGTGGAAACGTCCAGCCCGGGATGGAAAGAGTTCAGCGATGCCAGGCTTTCAATCTCCAGCATTACCAGGTACTGCTCAATGCGGTTACCGCCCGTACCTTTGAGCATATGGAATTTCCACCCGGGATAATCGTCAATCCGGTGGACATTGTTAAGGATAAAGTCATCAAAGGTCTGAGATGAAACACCTGAACGCAACGCCAGATTATGCAGACCTACGACGCGTTTGACCGGTTCCCGTCCCTCCCGACGCTGATAATTTGCCCCTTCTGGCAGGGAACTATGTTCATTTTCAGCCAGTAGCCTGTAAGTCGAGAAAATAGTGGGCAATTCACCAAACGTTGCGAAGGTCTTCCAGGTGCCGATCAGCTCCACACCTTCAGGATGGTCGCGCCAGAACGCGCGCGCCTGCTCAGTTTGCTCACCGTGGTCATCAATGTAGCGCGCGTAGCATTCGGCATTCTCTGCCTCGTACAACATCAAATATTGGTTCTGACGTTCGCCACGCAGGCCCTTAAGTAGGGTCCATCGCCAGCCGGGATAAGCTGGAATATGCACACCCTTCTCCTGTAAAAACGTTTCGAATGTCTCTTCAGTGACACCCTTTTTCAGGTTAAGGCCAACATAGTGGAGACTGAAAACTGCTGATGAAGATTGACTCATAAAAATTCCTGTTTAGTTAACGCTGACGAGAAACAAGCTGCGAACCGAGTGCCACAAAAAAAAGCAGTAACAGTGCGCCGCTGAAGGTGATAGCGAGTCCGATATAGTGGGCGATAAAGCCGATAAGAGCAGGCCCGGCAAGCAGGCCGCTGTATCCGAAAAGCGTGACGGCAGGGATAGCAAAATCGGGGGAAATTTCCGGCTGGTTTCCGGCTAACGTGAAGAGGATGGGGATGATGTTTGACAGTCCCGCCCCCACCAGGATAAATCCAGGCAACGCGCCCCAGCGTGTAAAGACGAGTAACACAATTCCTGCGCAGGCAATAGCACAACCGAGTAACAGCAGAGATTTGCCACCCAGAGAGCCAGCCAGCCGGTCACCGCTCAGGCGTCCAAGAGCAACAGTGATGGAATAGAGGGTGTAGCCGAAGCCCGCAAGCGAAACGCTCATCCCCCGCTCTGACGTCATGAAGACCGCCGACCAGTCCAGCATTGCGCCTTCGAGCATAAAGACAAAAAAACAGAGAACCGCGATAACCAGAACGGGAGGATGACACAATACGCGAAGCGTTTCGCATTTGCCGCCTGTTGCATCGCTCTGTTTCGGCAAAATGTAGCGGGAATACGTCGCGAGAAGCAGAGCCAACAAAACGGAGATAGCGCAAACGGAAAGCAGAGGCGTTGCATCCAGCCACAGGAAGAGACTGACACTTCCCGCCCCGACGATACTACCGATACTATAAAATCCATGGAAGCCGGACATTTTCGCCTGCTCGCTTTCCTGCTCAACAACAACTGCGTGGGCATTCATCGCGACATCGAGCATGCCGTTAAACGTGCCGAACAGCAGCAATGACATCACCATTGTACTGCGCTGGTCAAATAGCATCAGCAGCGGTAAATCAACAGCAAGTCCCAACACGCCAAGAATAATCAGGCGGCGACAGCCAAATTTTTTAATTATACTGCCGATAAATGGCATAATTAACATTGAACCAGCGGCAATGCAAAATAGCAGCAACCCCAAAGTACTATCGTTAAGATTAAGCCGTGTTTTAACGAAGGGAATCAGCGGAGCCCAGGATGACATCGCTAGCCCGGCAATAAAAAATATAGCGCGCGTAGCATTCTGCTCCCGTGACTGAATATACACCAGGGAAGGTTTTGAATTAATTTCCATAGTAAGTTAACAACTCATCTCTGTTAATTCATTGCACGCTTTATGGCGAATGAATATGCTTCTGTATCGTGTCTGGTCCTTCAGACACGTATCCCCATAATGATTAATTAAGGTTTTCAGCTACCGAGATATAGTCGGTATAAATTTGCGGTGAACCGGAAAATGACGCAAGTTTTTTCCACTCTTCGTACATTTGTTTGGTATCCCGGTGCGCTTTGGCAAACTTAGCCGCTTCATCCGTGGCAATATCCGGTTCGGGATAAAAGACATCCAGCGCCTCCAGGCTGGCGATTTCCATCAGAACCACATATTGATCGAGCCGGTTACCGCGTTCTCCTTTTAACAGCCGGAATTTCCAGTCGGGATAATCTTCAATACGGTGATGATTATCTGCAATGAAACTTTCGAACTGCTCTGCACTGATGTTCGGGCGCAGCGCGAGATTATGAATACCAATTACCCTCGCAACAGGGGGCTGATGCTGATAGCGGGGCCCGGGCAGAACGGTGCTTTTTTTATTCTCAGCCAGCAGGCGATAATCGGTGAACAGCGTTGGTAACTCGCTGAAGGTGCCATAGCCACGCCATTCAGCCAGCAGCGTTTCTGCCTCAGGATGTTGTAGCCAGAACTGCCGGGCAAGCGCTGTCTGGTTGCCGTCAGCGGTCACGTAGCGGTCACGCAATTCTGCACTTTCAATTTCAAACAACATCAGATATTGCCCGGCACGTTCACCGCGCAGCCCACGAAGTAGCGTCCAGCTCCAGCCCGGGTAGCAGGGAATATGCACACCTTTGTTCCGGACAAACGTTTCAAACGCCTGCGGAGTAATGCCAGCTTCAGTGTCGATGGCGATATAATACAGGCTGAAAACCGGCGAGGTTGAAGAATGGTTCATGGTTTACTCCTGCCCGGCATCGGTTAAGGTGAATTGGGTATTAATGATCGCTTCTACAAGCGTCGTGCCTACTGGCGTCAGAGTAACTACACCCTGCTCGATAACTACCAGCTTTTTCTCCTGCAGCTTTTCCAGCGTGGTTTTGATGATGTGGTTTTTTAAAAAGCTTTTACCGCCAAAGCGTTTCGAGAATACGATGTCATCAACCGGGATCAACGTGGAGAGCGCCATTTTGAAAGCGTTCACTTCGCGCTGCCCGGGCGAGATGCCATGGCTTTTTTCAATCGGCAGGCGGCCCTCATCGAGGTACTGCTTATATTGTTTATAGTGGGTGATATTAATGGCTTCAGCGCGGGTGCATTTTGAACTGCCGCCCAGACCTATAGCCACCTCAGGATATTGCTTATCGAGGTCGGTAATCAGCCCCTTCCATTTTTCAGCTTCGAGGTGATTCTGGTGGAAATACATCGTCGGGTGTTCGCGATAGTTCTCTTTGAAGTATTTCTCTATCAGCTCACGCATTTGGTATTGCTTGCCCAGTCCCGGAAAGGTCATACCATTCGTCCCGATAAGCCCTTTCTTTTGCCAGAGGCTTTCGCGTTCTCCGGAAACGCCGGTGCGCGTTTTCATAAACTCTTCCATGTGTAGCTTGGTACATACCACATGCGAGAGATCAAGCGCCAGGATGCGTTCCATATCGTATTTCACATCATCCACGGTCTGGCCCAGCATACCGTAGATAAGATCAACGCTTACCCAGTCGATGCCCTGTTCCCGAGCACAGCGAATGGTCTCTTCACACTCATCGGCGGTGTGCTGGCGGCCACTGGAGGCAATGATGGCATCGTTAAAGGATTGAGCCCCAAAGCTGATTTTGCTGAAGCCCAGCTCTTTCAGAATGCCGAGATATTCACGGTTCAGCGTTCCAGGCTCACCTTCAAAGCGAAGCGTCGCTGCGGAGAAATTGAAATGCGTGTAATAGAAGTCCATAAGTCGGCGCAACTCAGGCTCCGGGAGCAGGGAAGGCGTGCCGCCGAAAATATTGAACTCGCCAATTTCCGCCTTTGCCAGACTCGGCACTTTTTCCAGCCACATTCTGGCTTCTTTAATATTGTAATCAACCAGATCCCGGAATATCCCCTCAGCCGACGCTGACTCCGGATTCAGAATAACCGTCGGGAACTGGCAGAAATGGCAGCGATACCGGCAGGTAGGAATATAAGCCCAAAGATGGATCTGTTTTGCTTCGCGAATGTCCTGTTCCATATCGGAAAAAAAGGACTCGAGCGGGTAGTTCTCGATATCACCAGGAAAGACGTGGCAGCCAAATGGATCTTTGTGGACATAATCCAAAAATTCCCGGTTTTCAGGCTGTAAAAGAAAATGGTACACCGCCGGAACCGGGTAAGCAGGATCGAGATCTTTTAATGATGCAATAGCGTCATTATCCATCAAAATACCCCCCCATTGGCAAAGTAGTTATGGGCTTCACCGGACTCGCGATCTTCACAGAAATACCAGACAAAACGTTCAAAATCTTTTTCAGCTACATCTTCAAAACAGGCCGGCAGTGGCGGTGCAAAGCCAATGTCTTCCCCGACCGCTTTGCGCAAGGCAGCAAATATCTCGTGGCGGAATTCGAAGTAAAGCCGATAGGCCGGCGTTTTATAGCTATGAATAGGTTTGAAGTCGATGATGCTCATTTCGCGTTTAATGGCATGAATGCGCTGATAAAGCCGATCTGCAACTGAAGGTGAGAAGAAATTTCGTACGCACTCATTTTCTAATAAAATATGCGGATTGAGCAGTACCGGCAGAATGATATTCTTCGGAATGTAATCCTTTATTGAGTATTCCCATCCCTGCCTGGCCTGCTCTTCATTAAGATCAACAAGGGTATTTTTTTGCTGGGAAACGTCCGGACGAACGTCTTTCATAATAATAATGCCGTCGCTGCCGTAAGCGATGCCGTTAATCACGTCATCAATGATGGTATCCACGCGGCGGCTGTTAATTTCAACAAAAGATTCTTTGGCATAAACCGGTTTGCCGCCAAAGGCAATAACTTTAATACCAAAATCCCAGTCGTCGGAAAGATGTTCAACAAAACGACCTTTTTCCAGCTGATAAAATATTTCGACTCCGCCAATTTTTTCATAGAGTCCGCGCTCTACGGCAAAGCCCTTTCCATCCGGAAAACCACCAAACAGCGAGAATGAAACGTCGCGGCAGCTCAGGGTTTTCTGGATTTCTCGAAACAGATTTGGCCGCTGCAGGAAAACATCGCGATTGTAGTAATAATTACAGGTGCCCAGATCGCCATCATCAGCAATCATTTTTTCTATCAGCGCATGCAACCAGTAGGGATCAACGGTGCAATCCGCATCGGCTGAGACAATATAATGCTTATTGCTTTTTCCCAACCGGGCATCGCGAGCGCGTGAGCGCAGGGACGCATAATCCATACCGCATTTACGAGCCGAAGAGACACCCTGAATTTTCTCCTGAATAATATGCACATCCATAGCTGGATATTTTTCTTTGAACTGATTTATCTTCTCAACTGAATCATCACGAGAATTGTTATCTACAATAATGATTTCATACGAATCATGCGTAATTAATCTGCCATGAGTTTGTTGATTAAATAATGATGCTAATACCTCATAAATCCTGTCACTTTCATTGTAAACAGGCAGTACTACTGAGACAAAAATGTTATCGCGCATATTTACTCCTGGTGCGGTTATATTAAGAATATCCATAACGTTGTTAGAAAGTATTCTTTTGCCAATGGCAAAATTCTTCGCGGCAATTCGATCCATTTCCGGTTTATTTGTCAGCAGTAAAAAGACTTCATTGATAAAATCCTCGTCAGGAAGACCGTCCTCACCATCTGATATTTTCATTACCGGGGCTTCGAAACCGTGCTGGCCGTAAACTTCTGTGTAGTATTCGTAGTGGGTGGAGATGTAACAGCGGTGGCTACTGATGGCTTCGCCGATCGGATTTCCATAGCTGTCGTAGTCCCATGAGGTAAGGAATGAGACCACATCACAGGAATGATAGAGATCCTCAATTGTGATTTTGCCCTGGCTCATCGGCATAAAATTATGGTGTAGCGGGCCAAGAAACTTCACGCAGGAGCCGACATCCAGCCTATGGATTAATTGTTCAAGATCTGCGGTATGTCCGGGATGTTCGTGAGTATCACCAGCAATCAGCAACCACACCGTTTTATCAATGTTATGCTCTCTGAACAGGTGGTTAAGACGCTGAATCAGCACTACGTCACGGTCCAGGCGTTTCTGCGGAATGATGCGTGTTGTTCTGGCGATGACAATATCCTGTGCAGGAATATCCAGCGAAGCACGAATATTTTTCAGGGACTGCTGAGGGGTAAAACTGTAAGTATTTTTGACGACGTGAATATTTACTTCCCGCTTGCACCAGTGCTCCAGTTTCTCTTTAAGATCGTTGTTCAGCGTGACGTAACTAATGAAGGGGGATTTCACCGGCTTAATTGCATGGTGGTACGGCGGCAAGCCGTATTTCATAATATTTTTTTCGCTGTTCCACATCAGATCGTGATCTCGCCAGATAACGAAATTCTTAAGCTGATGACGACGACCATACTGCTCTATGGCGAGATAAAGTGCTCTGGTGTAGATAATATTTTCAGGAAGCGTACCGTTTTCAACAATAACGATACAGATTTGCAGTTGTTCCCACTGATGAACGATTCTCTCCGCTAAAGCCCGTGATGATTCGTCTGCGGCTTTGATAATATTTGATTTTTCCTCAGGAGATACAGCGAGCTTTTCTCCGATCAGCACGGCATGGATTTTATTAATGAATTCGGGGGAGTAATGTGGAACAGAAGTAATATCATTGATACGTGTCAACGTAAACACATCGTTATAAATCTCGTGTTCATGACCGTAGGGTTTATTAAAATTGCCTTTGTCGACTTTGATATCGTAACCGAGATCAAGATAGGACTTAATACCTTTCTGCTTAAGACTTTGTGAAATTTTCAACGCTTCCACCGTAATACCCGATACGGCTACGGCATCGAAAGAAATAAACATTGCATATCTTTGCCCGAAGACATCCATAATGACTTTCTCCTCCTTCATTTATTGAATGGCATTCTTTAGTTCAGTTAATAAAACTCTCGTGAAATTTTTTAGTACTTTCACAACTTATTACTTTGACGATCGTGACAAGTAAAGGCATCCCGTTTTCAAAATCACCGTACAACTTCAAAAAAAGTCCAGATGAATGTGGCCAAAACCTTCGATATCTTTTCAGTCTTCATCCCCCGCGATAACTGCGAAGATAATCAGAATAAAAAAAATACGTTCAATCTGACTTAGATCGGATTTATTCATGAGCGCAGCACCGCAAAGAGTTCAAGACTCACATCCCCCAGCGAACGCGGGGTATAGAAGGTGCAGCTGAGGGATTTGCCGGGAGACCTGCTCCGGGGTGAAATCGTTCATGCTCTGAAAGATCAGGCTGATGGTGTCTTCGCTGCCGTCATCGGCCAACGTGTTTTTAACTGTCAGGTCGCCCGCCACCAGTAATTTCAGTGGGAGCCCGGTTTTCTTGCTGGCTCCCCCTGTATGCAGTCCAGGCTTCAGATTAATACGTGCCTTTGGCACTTCATTCTGGAAACTATCAGCCATCTCATCATCCCTCGGTTTATCGCTGCCTGCACTTTCAGACTAAAGTGATTTACGCGATATAATAGAATAATAATCGGCTTAGGATCAAACATTCAGATCTTTAATCGTTATATAGAAATTTCTTAAGAACTTTCTACTAAATGTTAATGAATGGTTGTGACGTCATAGCTGTGTAATGAACTACCCCCAGCGCAAAAAAAACATTTATGTCGCAGTAGTAAAAACAAACGGAAAGTTGTTAATAAAATGTTCTTGTATTGATTTGCATCAATATCAGGGAGATAAAACTACCCATGCTTTTTTAAAAATATGGTTTTAGATCAGAAAGAGATAAAAGGGGCAGAAAGTCATAGCCTTGCTTGAGGTGGGAAACACAGCAATAGCCATAATGAACACATCAGAAACATAAGTGGTTTTATGTCCCGGCGGAGAACGTTTCATTTACTGTCAGTTGAACCCAGTAAGGCCGACAGGTTAATTACAGAACGCCTGAAACAGGCGCTGGCGATATACTGTCAGCATCCGCAGTCCCGGTTATTTCGCTTCTGTACCGGAAAACATAGATTGATTAAAGGTTCGATTCCTGAAGGGACATACTGATATTCTGTCCCCGACTATTTCCCCCTTTATTCACGCCCCCTCCAGCGCATACTTTTTAATTTTGCGATAGAGCGTAGCGATACCAATCCCCAGCACATCCGCCGCCTGCTTTTTATTGCCGTAACGCGAGAGCGCATCAAAGATCATCTGCCGCTCCATCTCCTCCAGCGCCGTAACGCTATCTGCCCGCCCTTCGGCTGCTGTAACATGCGCGCCGGTTCCGTTCACGTTGTCGCTGCTCAACAGATTGGGCGGTAAGAGCGAGATATCAATAATCTCCCCGGAGGGAACGACGTTGACCAGGTACTCCATCAGGTTGCTAAGCTCGCGGATATTGCCCGGCCAGCGGTAGCGTTGCAGAAAAGCCACCACCTCCGGCGCAACGCCCGGGTAGACCAGATCCAGCCGGTGCGTATGCAGATGAAGAAAGTAGTGGATCAGCAGTTCGATATCTTCCTGGCGCTCGCGCAGCGGCGGTAAGCGCAGCGGGATCACATTCAGGCGATAGTAGAGATCCTCGCGGAATTTCCCCTCGGCGATAACCTGCGCAAGGTTTTGATTGGTCGCGGAGATAATACGAATATCCACCGGCACCGGGTGACAGGCGCCCACCGGCTGCACTTCCCGCGACTCGATAGCGCGCAACAGCTTTACCTGCAGGGTTAATGGCATATCGCCAATCTCATCGAGAAACAGGGTGCCATGATTTGCCGCCTGAATAAGTCCCGTTTTGCCATTGGCCGATGCACCGGTAAACGCGCCTTTAACGTAGCCGAACAGCTCGCTCTCCAGAAGATGCTCCGGGATCGCCGCGCAGTTGATAGCGACAAAAGGTTTGACGCTGCGGTCACTCAGTTTATGGATCGCTCTGGCGACCACCTCCTTGCCGGTACCGCTCTCGCCAACAATCATCACGCTTGAGGGGACCGGCGCGACGCGGTGAATCAGCTTTTTCAACTGCCGCATCGGGCGGCACTCCCCGATCAGGCTCTCAATTAAGGGCTCCTCATGGGCTGCGCTTAATTCTGCTGACGAGTGGGACTGGTGAAAGGCCATTAAAAATAACCACTGATCCTGAACCGCATGCAGCTGGCCGATGATAAGCTCTTTCTTATCATCGAATGAAACGACGTGCAGCATATGGCCGTGGCGGAAATGGTCTTCAAAGGTCAGCGGACGAAAGTGAATACTCTTGCCAATCATATTTCCTGCGGAGGCACCGATAATTTTCAGCGCCG
Source organism: Kosakonia sp. CCTCC M2018092 (assembly GCF_003864115.1). Taxonomy (NCBI): domain Bacteria; kingdom Pseudomonadati; phylum Pseudomonadota; class Gammaproteobacteria; order Enterobacterales; family Enterobacteriaceae; genus Kosakonia; species Kosakonia sp. CCTCC M2018092. The sequence goes on along the minus strand of NZ_CP034225.1, from coordinate 1,439,768 downwards.
AAGGGTTAGCGAATTTAATTTTATGATCGTGGCCGACCACCAGCACGCCCTGATCCATAAATTCAATCATGGTCAAAAAGACTTTCTGAATATTATCGTTACTGGAGAGATCCTGAAGAAAACGCGAGACAAATATCGACGAGACATGACGAACATAATCTGAGAAGGCCTGAATATTATCGTTTATGCGAAGTTGCTGCTCATGGGTTAACGCCACCAGGCTAATCACCCCGACACACTGCCCATGATAGATAACCGGGGTGCCGATAAAGGCCTTCTCTTTGCAGTTCGCTTTGCTGTGGCAGCCGTTGCAGAAGGGATCGAAGCGCGAGTGGGTAACCACCTTCTCCTTTTTTGTCTCAACAATGTGGCGCAATAGTTGTGAACTTGTATTTAATTTACGCCCAATTTGCGTATCAAAAATTCCCGTTCCGGCGACCCTGCATAATGAATTATCAACAATTTCCACTTCCAGTTGCAGAACGCTCGCCAGCATTCCGGCGAATTTTTGTATCTTAGGTTGAATCTGCATCAAAATGGAGGGCGTGGTGGATGGAATCATAATCGTCCTTATTTATTGCTCACAAACTTTTAACAGCATCTTTCCGCTCTGCTTTCCTTTATCGCAGGATAACACTCCCCTTCACTTATTACGGAATAACCACACCCAACCGCTTTGTGACGAATGGTAAATATGTAATAGCTATCACATTTCGCTATCAATTTGATAATTACGCTGCGTGCTTTATCAATTTAGCGGTTATTTCCCGGTTATTTTTCCGGCATTTCCCGTTTCGCCTTTTTATCGCCACCGCATCGTCTCTTCACATGCCGCAGCGTATTGCTTCTTTTCTGCGCAACATCGCAAAAATCCGTGACATTCCTCACATATACCCTGCCCTTTACCCGCCCGCCAGCGCAGCCGGTGGGAAGTGGCACGCTTATTGTTAGGGTGCCACTACACGTTGGCCGTCGCGCGTCACACTCCCCCTGCAACCGCACCGCCACGCGTAAGCCCGTCATTCTTAATCAGGATTGCAAAATGAAAACTGTTAATGAATTAATTAAGGAGATCCGCACCCTTCACTCGCATCTGCATGAGAAAGATTTTTTGCTGACGTGGGAGCAGTCGCCGGATGAGCTGAAGCAGGTACTTGATGTCGCCGCGGCCCTGAAGGCACTGCGTGCAGAAAATATCGCCACCCGCGTATTCAACAGCGGGCTGGGCATTTCGGTGTTCCGCGATAACTCCACCCGCACTCGCTTCTCCTATGCCTCGGCGCTCAATCTGCTCGGCCTTGCACAACAGGATCTTGATGAGGGCAAATCGCAAATTGCCCACGGCGAAACGGTGCGCGAAACCGCCAATATGATCGCCTTCTGCGCAGACGCCATCGGTATTCGTGACGACATGTATCTCGGTGCCGGTAACGCCTGGATGCGGGAAGTGGGCGAAGCGCTGGATGATGGTCATAAACAGGGCGTGCTGCCGCAGCGTCCGGCGCTGATTAATCTGCAATGCGACATTGACCACCCGACCCAGTCGATGGCGGATCTCGCCTGGCTGCGCGAACACTTCGGCTCGCTGGAGGCGCTGAAGGGCAAAAAAATCGCCATGACCTGGGCCTACTCGCCAAGCTACGGCAAACCCCTCTCGGTACCGCAGGGGATCATCGGGCTGATGACGCGTTTTGGAATGGATGTCACCCTCGCGCACCCCGACGGCTACGACCTGATCCCGGATGTCATTGAAGTGGCAAAAAGCAATGCCGCAGCTTCGGGCGGCAGCTTCCGCCAGGTCAATGATATGGCAGAAGCGTTTAAGGATGCCGATATCGTCTACCCGAAATCCTGGGCGCCCTACACGGTGATGGAGCAGCGCACCGAGTTACTGCGCGCCAGCGATCATCAGGGGCTGAAAGCGCTGGAGCAGCACTGCCTGGCGCAGAACGCCCGCCATAAAGAGTGGGAGTGTACCGAAGCGCTGATGGCGACCACCCGCAACGGCGAGGCGCTCTATATGCACTGCCTGCCGGCGGATATCAGCGGCGTCTCCTGCGACGAAGGCGAAGTCGCGGCTGAGGTGTTCGAAAAATACCGCATTGCCACCTACAAAGAGGCGAGCTGGAAGCCCTACATCATCGCCTCAATGATCCTCTGTCGCAAATATGCCGAGCCGGGCCAGCTGCTGGAACAGCTGTTTACCGACGCGCAAAAACGCATTTTGTAACCGCCCGGCTAGCCAGTCGGCCACTTACTGTTTCTGACATTATGGAGAAGGTTAGAACATGTCCGCTCTTCCATTGCGTATCAATATTGCCGAAAACCACTTCTTTACCGGCGAAGCCTCGCCGCGCTTCACCCGCCAGCAGGCGCAGCAGGCGCGCCAGTTCCATCAAAAGCTGGCGGGCTATCAGCCCACCCCGCTCTATGCCCTGAACGCGCTGGCGGCGTGCGTCGGTGTGGATACGATTCTGGTGAAAGATGAGTCGCAGCGCTTCGGCCTTAACGCCTTCAAAATGCTCGGCGGCGTTTACGCCATCGCGCAGCTGTTGTGCGAGAAATATCATCTTGATATCAACGCCTTCTCCTTTGAGCAGGTCAAAGCGATCGCCAAAGAGAAGCTCACCTTTGCTACCTGCACCGATGGCAACCACGGGCGCGGCGTCGCCTGGGCGGCGCAGCAGCTTGGGCAGAACGCCGTTATCTATATGCCAAAAGGCTCCGCGCAGGCGCGGGTCGATGCCATTTTGCGCCTCGGCGCTGAGTGCATCGTCACCGATATGAATTACGACGATACCGTGCGCTTTACCCTGCAACGGGCGCAAAAAAATGGCTGGGAGGTGGTGCAGGATACCGCCTGGCCCGGCTACACCAAAATCCCCACCTGGATAATGCAGGGCTACGCCACGCTGATTGATGAAGCGATCGAACAGATGGCCGCGATGGGCACGCCCCGCCCCACTCACGTTTTCCTGCAAGCGGGCGTCGGCGCAATGGCGGCCAGCGTCCTCAACTACCTGGCAGAAACCTTTGATGCCCGGCATCTGCACAGCGTGATTATTGAGCCGGAGCGGGCCGACTGCCTCTACCGCTCCGCCGTGAAGGGGGAGATCGTCAAGGTCGGCGGCGAGATGGAGACCATTATGGCGGGTCTTGCCTGCGGCGAACCCAACCCGCTCGGCTGGACGATCCTGCGCAACTGCGCCAGCCAGTTTATCGCCTGTGAAGATGCCGTCGCCGCGCTGGGCATGCGTGTGCTCGGCCATCCGCTGGGTGACGATCCGCGCATCATCTCCGGCGAATCCGGCGCCGTCGGCGCGGGTCTGCTCGCCGCCATCCCGCTACACCCGCAAGGCGAGTCGCTGAGAAAAAGCTTACAGCTTAATCGCGACTCGGTGGTGCTGCTGATCAGCACCGAAGGCGATACCGACGCACAGCACTACCGCGAGGTGGTGTGGGCAGGCAAGCATCCTGCGGCTGAATAATTTCCCCGGCGTTACCGCCAGGCGGCAAGCGTCATAACAGGAGAAGAGAACAATGGGTAAAGCTATCCCGTTTAAACAGATTGTTGAAAAAGCACACCACTACGAAGCGGAGATGACACGCTTCTTGCGCGATATGATCGCCATCCCCAGCGAAAGCTGCGATGAGAAGCGCGTCGTTCACCGCATCAAAGAGGAGATGGAGCGTGTCGGCTTCGACAAAGTGGAGATCGACCCGATGGGCAATGTGCTCGGCTATATCGGTCACGGCCCGCGGCTGCTCGCCATGGATGCGCATATTGATACGGTCGGCGTCGGCAATATCAAAAACTGGGGCTTTGACCCCTATCACGGGATTGAAACCGATGAGCTGATCGGCGGGCGCGGCGCCTCCGATCAGGAGGGCGGCATGGCCTCGATGGTCTACGCCGGAAAAATCATCAAAGATCTCGGCCTTGAGGATGAGTATACCCTGCTGGTGACCGGTACCGTGCAGGAGGAGGATTGCGACGGGCTTTGCTGGCAGTACATCATTGAGCAGTCCGGCATTCGCCCGGAGTTTGTCGTCAGCACTGAACCGACCGATTGCCAGATCTATCGCGGCCATCGCGGGCGCATGGAGATCCGCGTCGATGTGCATGGCGTCAGCTGTCATGGCTCCGCGCCGGAGCGCGGCGATAACGCCATCTTCAAAATGGCTCCGATTCTCGGCGAGCTTGAGAAGCTGTCGCAACGTCTGGGAAATGACGATTTTCTCGGCAAAGGCACGCTCACCGTCTCGGAGATCTTCTTCACCTCACCAAGCCGCTGCGCGGTGGCGGACAGCTGCGCCATCTCTATCGATCGTCGCCTCACCTGGGGCGAAAGCTGGGAAGGCGCGCTGGAGGAGATCCGCGCGCTGCCCGCGGTGAAAAAGGCCGAAGCGGTGGTGTCGATGTACAGCTATGACCGCCCGTCGTGGACCGGGCTTATCTACCCTACCGAGTGCTACTTCCCGACGTGGAAAGTGGAAGAGGATCATTTCACCGTGCGCGCGCTCTACAACGCCTATGAGGGATTGTTCGGCAGCGCGCCGGTGGTTGATAAGTGGACCTTCTCCACTAACGGCGTCTCGATTATGGGGCGGCACGGCATTCCGGTGATCGGTTTTGGCCCCGGTAAAGAGCCGGAAGCCCATGCACCGAATGAGAAGACCTGGAAGTCGCATCTGGTCACCTGCGCGGCGATGTATGCCGCGATCCCGCTGAGCTGGCTGGCGACTGCGTAGTTTGTCGATGTCACGCCCGCTTGATTTGGCGGCGGGCGTTATGGAGTCTCTATGCGCGTACTGATTAAAAATGGCCTTATCGTGAACGCTGACAAGAGAGCCTGCGCGGATCTGCTTATCGATGCCGGGCGGGTTAAGCAGATAGCCAGCACGATTGAGGCCGATGCCGCCTGCAAAGTGATTGATGCCGCGGGCTGTTATGTGATGCCCGGTGGCGTCGATGTTCACACCCATTTCAATATTGATACCGGGCTTGCCCGCAGCTGCGACGACTTCTTTACCGGCACCCGCGCGGCGGCCTGCGGTGGCACCACCACGGTGGTGGATCATATGGGCTTTGGCCCGCCCGGCTGCCATCTGCGCCACCAGCTCGGCGTTTACCATAACTATGCCGCCTATAAAGCGGTGATCGACTACAGCTTTCACGGCGTGATCCAGCATGTGAACCACGGCATTCTCGATGAGATCCCGATGATGGTGGAGAGTGGCATCAGCAGTTTCAAACTCTATCTCACCTACCAGTACAAGCTGAACGATGATGAGATTTTGCAGGCGATGCGCCATCTGCATCTGGCGGGTGCGCTGACCACCGTCCACCCGGAGAACGATGCCGCCATCGCCCAGCGCCGCGCGGCGTTTCTCAATGCCGGGAAAACTGCGCCGCGCTACCACGCTCTGAGCCGTCCGCCGGAGTGCGAAGCGGAAGCGATCGCCAGAGTGATTAACCTCGCGCGGCTGGCCGGGGATGCGCCGCTCTATATCGTGCACCTCTCCAATCAACTGGGGCTGGAGTACCTGCGTCTGGCCCGCGCGCAGCAGCAGCCGGTATGGGTGGAGACCTGCCCGCAGTATCTGCTGCTCGACGAGCGCTGCTACGAACGCCAGGACGCGCTGAAGTATCTGCTCAGCCCGCCGCTGCGTAACGCCCGCCACAATGATGCGCTGTGGGGCGGCATTGCCGATGGCGCGATCGATACCGTCGCCACCGATCACTGCGCCTTTTCGCTGACGCAGCGCCAGACCCTCTCCGGCGGCGATTTTAGCCGCTGCCCGAACGGGCTGCCGGGAGTGGAAAACCGCCTGCTGCTGCTCTTCTCCTACGGGGTGATGACCGGGCGCATCTCGCCCGAGCGCTTTGTGGCGCTCATCAGCGCCAACCCGGCCAAACTGTTCGGCATGTGGCCGCAAAAAGGGCTATTGGCTCCCGGTGCGGATGGCGATGTGGTGATTATCGATCCGCAGCGCACCACCACCATTCGCCACGACCGGCTGCATGACAATGCGGACTACTCGCCGTGGGAGGGGTTTATCTGCCAGGGGGCGATCCGCCAGACCCTGTCGCGCGGGCGGGTGATCTTCGATAACGGCGTCTTTACCGGCAGCGCCGGTCAGGGGCGCTTTTTACGCCGCCAACCCTTTCAGCCGCTTACGCTGCCGTCAGCGGAGCCGTTGCTACCAGAGAGTGTGCTATGAAGAAAAAGATTGTTCTTGCCCTCGGCGGAAATGCGCTCGGGTGCGATCTCGCCGGGCAGATGCAGGCGCTACAGCAGACCGCGCAGTCCATTGCAGAGCTGGTCGCCCTGGGGCACCAGGTGGTGATCACCCACGGTAACGGTCCGCAGGTAGGCATGATCACCCTCGCTTTCGAGGCCGCCGCCAGAACCGAGGCGCACACGCCGATGCTGCCGATGTCGGTCTGCGTCGCCCTGAGCCAGGGCTATATTGGCTACGATCTGCAAAACACCCTGCGTGAAGCCCTGCTCGCCCGTAACCTCGATATTCCCGTCGCTACGGTGATAACCCAGGTGGAAGTGGCGGCGGGCGATGCCGCCTTCAGCCAGCCGGACAAACCGATTGGCTCCTTCTTTTCCGAAGCTGAAGCGCAGGCGCTTATCCGCCAGGGTTACACCATGAAGGAGGATGCCGGGCGCGGCTACCGGCGGGTTGTCGCCTCGCCAAAACCGGTTGATATCATTGAAAAAGAGACGGTAAAAGCGCTGATGGCCGCCGATCAGGTGGTGATCACCTGCGGCGGCGGCGGTATTCCGGTGGTGCGTGAGGGGCAGCATCTGCGCGGCGTCAGCGCGGTAATCGATAAGGACTGGGCCAGCGCCACGCTCGCCGCCATGATCGATGCCGATATGTTGATCATTCTTACCGCCGTGGAGAAAGTGGCGCTGCACTTCGGCAAACCCAACCAACAACTGCTCGACAGGCTCTCCGTCAGGGATGCGGAGCGTTTTATCGCCGAAGGCCACTTCGCCGCAGGCTCAATGCTGCCGAAGGTGGAGGCCGCCGTCGCCTTTGCCCGCTCGCGGCCTGGCCGCCAGGCGCTGATCACCGGGCTACGCCAGGCGAAAGCGGGCATTGAGGGCAAAACCGGTACGCTGATTAGCCAGTAACCAGCGGCCGGGCTTGCCCAATCAGCTGACCGCGATCGGCGTTTCACTCTGTTGGTGTGCGGGCACGTTGAGGCCGAGCAGCCCGCCCGCCGCACGGTTTTTTACCTGCAGGATCTCCGCCAGCACGCTGATGGCGATCTCCTGCGGCGTCTCGGCACCAATGTCATACCCCACCGGCGCACGCAGGCGGGCAAGCGCGCTGTCGCTGACGCCCGCATCGCGCAGCTGGCGCAGAAAGGATTGCACCTTACGCCGACTCGACAGCAGTCCGAGCCACGCGACCGGCTGGCTAATCAGCAGCTCCAGCGCCTCACGATCCTGGTTATGGGTGGCGATCAGCACGTAGTCCTGCGGCTGAATAGCAAGGTTATCGAGCACCTCGACAAAGTTTTGCCCATACACCAGCCGAATGGAGGGGAGGAAGGCATCAGAGGTGAGGCTCTGTAAATAGGTGTCGCCAACGGCGATATCAAACCCGAGCGGCACCGCGGCGTGCGCCATCGCGCGGTTAACATGCCCTGCGCCAACCAGCACCAGCCGGGGACGCAGGCCATGTACGCTGATATGCACCGTCATTGCGCCGCCGCAGTCTGCGCCGACCGCATTCTGCCCGCTGCGTGCCATACGGCCATGAAAGACGCGGGCGGTTTTCTCCCGCAGTGCCTCCAGCGCCTCGTTGATAACGTGACGCTCAATCACGCCGCCGCCGATGGTGCCGATGATCGTGCCGTCATCGCGAATCAACATCTGCGCAGTGTGCCGGGGGGCTGACCCACGGCTGTCAATAATCTGCGCCAGGGCAAAAGGCCGGTTCTGCTCTTCAAGCTTTGCTGCTTCTGCAAAAATCGTCATAACATCCTCAAGGTTATTTAGTCCGCGCGTGGCACGCTTTTTCACCTTTGAGTAATGCAATATTTATACTCGTCTGCCGTTTTATTTTTTAAAGCGTGAGCCGCGTCGTAAACGAGCCTGTTATTTGCCTGAAGAGTCATCAGCGATAACAGCGTTAATACGCAGCGGCGGGCAGGAAATTATCACTCTGATAGTTTCTCTGCGCTTTTTGAGAAAATGAAAATCACGCCTGCCTAATAACGGCTTAATAGAGCACCCTCAACCAGCACAACTTTAGATATACCTCACACTTTCGCGCTCTTTCAATCACTTAAGCCAGGAGTGGTGTGATTGTTGCTTTCTCTCCCCTCGCCGCTGCGATGAAAAATAGTGCGGCAATGTCGTTTATCTGAATAAGCCAGAGGAGAGGGTTATGGGAGATATTATGCGCCCCGTGCCGTTTGAGGCGCTGCTGACGCGTATTTTTGCGGAGTATCAGAGCCAGCGGTCAATATTTGGCATTCCCGAACAGCAATTCTGTTCAACCGTTCGTTCGCGGCCGATTACGGTATTTGGCGAGACCTGCGCCACCCCGCTTGGCCCGGCCGCCGGGCCGCATACGCAACTGGCGCAAAATATTATTACCGCCTGGCTGACGGGCGGGCGTTTTATCGAATTAAAAACCGTGCAGATCCTCGATCGCCTTGAGATTGAAAAACCCTGTATTGATGCCGCAGATGCCGGTTTTAATACCGAGTGGTCGACGGAGTTCACCCTGGCAAAGGCCTGGGATGAGTACCTGAAAGCCTGGTTTGTGCTGCATCTGCTCGATGCGGTGTTCCCGCAGACGCCGAGAACAGAAGAGAAATCGTTTATTTTCAATATGAGCGTCGGCTACAACCTTGAAGGGATCAAGCAGCCACCGATGCAGACCTTTATCGCCCGCATGATGGACTCCTCGGCGGAGCCAAAATTTCACCTCTATCGCACCACCCTGCATCACTGCCTGAATAACGCCGATTTTCTTGCCCGCCTGCCAAATCACGCCCGCTCGGCCAGGCTGCAATCCCTCTCTGAGCGCATTCCCGCCACGCTGGTGCAGGGAGTGACGCTCTCCACCATGCACGGCTGCCCGCCGGATGAGATTGAAGCGATCTGCCGCTATATGCTGGTGGAGAAGCGCCTCAACACCTTCGTCAAACTCAACCCGACCCTGCTGGGCTACGGGCGCGTACGCGAGATCCTCGACCGCTGCGGCTTTGAGGAGATTGTGCTTAATGAGGAGTCCTTCGCCCACGACTTACAGTTTGCCCCGGCGGTGGCGATGCTGACGCGACTAATGGCGCTGGCGGCCGGGCAGCAGCGCGGCTTCGGCGTCAAGCTGACCAACACCCTTGGCACGGTCAACACCCGCGGCGTGTTGCCGGGCGGCGAGATGTATATGTCCGGGCGCGCCCTCTTCCCGCTCGCCATCAATGTTGCCGCCCGGCTGTCGCGCGCCTTCGACGGCAAGCTGCCCATCTCCTACTCCGGCGGGGCCAGCCAGCTCACCATCCGCGATATTTTCGAGACCGGCATTCGCCCCATCACGCTGGCAACGGATCTGCTGAAACCGGGCGGCTATCTGCGCCTCACCGCCTGCCTGCGCGAGCTGGAGCAGGCGCAGGGTTGGGAGATGACCGCCATTGACGTTGCGCGCCTCGACGCGCTGGCTGAACGCGCCATCACCATGGAGTACACGCAGAAAGCGTGGAAGCCGGACGACCGCATCGACGTCGCCCGCCCGCTGCCCGCCACCGACTGTTATGTTGCGCCGTGCGTCAGCGCCTGTGCCATCAAACAGGATATCCCGGAGTATATTCGCCTGCTCGGCGAGGGGCGCTACGCCGATGCGCTGGCGCTGATTTACCAGCGTAACGCGCTCCCGGCGATGACGGGTCATATCTGCGATCACCAGTGTCAGTACAACTGCACGCGCCTCGATTATGAGAGCGCGGTGAATATTCGTGAGCTGAAGAAGGTCGCGCTGGAAAAGGGGTGGGAAGAGTACCGACGCCGCTGGCATAAACCGGCAGGCTCCGGTTCACGCCATCCGGTAGCGGTAATCGGTGCCGGGCCTGCCGGGCTGGCGGCCGGCTACTTTCTCGCCCGCGCCGGACATCCGGTAACACTGTTCGAGCGCGAAGCGAGCGCCGGTGGCGTAGTGAAAAACATCATTCCACCGTTTCGTATTCCGGCTGCGCTGATTGAGCACGATATTGATTTCGTGGTGCAGCACGGCGTGAAGATCGTCTATGGCTGCGACCCGCACCTGACCGTTGCGCAGCTGCGAAAGCAGGGTTTCCACTACGTACTGGTAGCGACCGGCGCGGATCAGAGCCGCTCCGTGGCGCTGGGCGGCGATAACCCGAATATTCACTCATCGCTGGCGTTTCTGCGCGCCTTTCATCGCGGCGAGCCGTTGCAGCCCGGTAAACATGTGGCGATTATCGGCGCGGGCAACACGGCGATGGATTGCGCCCGTGCGGCGCTGCGCATACCGGGCGTTGAGCGTGCCACCGTGGTTTATCGCCGCTCGCGCAAAGAGATGCCCGCCTGGCGTGAAGAGTATGAAGAGGCGCGCCGCGCAGGCGTGGAGTTTGCGTGGCTGAGCAACCCGGAGCAGTTTGCGCCAGACGGCACGCTGACCCTGCGCGAGATGCAACTGGGCGAGGCCGATGCCGCAGGGCGTCGCCAGCCGCAGGCGACAGAGAGAACGCGCACCATGCAGGTCGATAGCGTCATTACCGCCATCGGCGAGCAGCAGAATAATGCGGCGCTGGCGGCATTCGGCCTGCCTGTTGATGATCAGGGGCGCGTGGCGGTCAATATTGAGGGTGAAACGCGCCTCGCCAACGTCTTTTTAATTGGCGATGTGCAAAACGGCCCGGCGTCGATTGTTGCCGCCATCGGCAATGCCCGGCGGGCAGCGGAGGCGATCCTCGCGCGCGAAAGTCTCGCCAGCCATCAGCAGAACAAATACTGGAGCAACGTCGACCCGGCGGAGATTTACCGACGCAAAGGCGACATCGCCACGGCGCAGGTGGATAAGGCGGATCGCGAAGCGTTTGTCGCCCAGGAGGCGAGCCGCTGCCTGGCCTGCAACTACATTTGCAGCAAATGCGTCGATGTCTGCCCGAACCGGGCGAATATCTCGCTGCCGATCCCCGGCTTCAACAACCGTTTCCAGACCCTGCATCTGGATGCCTGGTGCAACGAATGCGGCAACTGCGCGCAGTTCTGCCCGTGGCAGGGGAAGCCCTATCAGGACAAAGTGACCCTCTTCAGCCTCGAAGAGGATTTCCTCAACAGCCACAACCCCGGCTTTTTCATCGACAACCAGCGCGTCTCTATCCGCCAGCATGACCAGCGGTGGCAGCTCGATATCGATGCGGATGGCCATTTCGATCATGTGCCGCCGCAGCTGGAGGCGATGTGCCGCATTATCGGCCACGTTCACCAGCACCATCCCTATCTGCTTAGCGAGGTAGAACAATGAGTATCACCATCCTGAAAAATGCCACCGCCGCGCAGCTCTTCCCGGCGAAAGTGTGGCAACAGGTCGATATCGCGATTAAAGATGATCTGATCCTCGCCATCGACAGCGGGCTGGAGCAGCGCTATATGGGCGCGCAGGTGATAGAGATGCAGGGCCGGCTGGTAATGCCCGGCCTGGTCTGCGCCCATAACCACTTCTACTCTGGTCTGTCGCGCGGGATCCAGGCGAAAATCGCCCCCAGCCCCGATTTTATCTCGACGCTGAAAAACCTCTGGTGGCGGCTCGACCGCGCCATCGACGCCGAGTCGCTCTACTACAGCGCGCTTATCTGTGCGCTGGAAGCGGTGCGCAGCGGCTGCACGGCGGTTATCGATCATCACGCTTCGCCGGGGTATATCGCCGGTTCGCTCAGCCAGCTGCGCCGCGCTTTTCTCACCGTCGGGCTGCGCGGTATGACCTGCTTTGAGACCACCGATCGCAACGAAGGGCTGCGCGAAGTGTGTAAAGGCGTGGAGGAGAATATCCGCTTTGCCAAAGAGATCGACGCCGCACGGCAAAAAGAGCAGGAGCCTTATCTGGTCGAGGCCTGTATTGGCGCGCATGCGCCCTTCACCGTGCCGCACGAAGGGTTGGTGATGCTCAGCGAGGCGCGAAAAGCGACCGGGCGCGGGCTGCATATCCATGTCGCCGAGGATCGCTATGATGTCGCCCATAGCCATCACCATTACGGAAAGGATCCGCTGGAGCGGCTGGCTGAGTATGACCTGCTTGATGACAAAACCCTTGTCGCCCACGGGCTCTATCTCTCCGACATCGATATCTCGCTGCTCAATGCCCATGACGGTTTTCTGATCCATAACGCCCGTTCAAACATGAATAACCACGTCGGCTATAACCACCGGCTGGCGCAGTTCCGCCACCTTGCCCTCGGCACTGACGGCATCGGCTCCGATATGTTTGAAGAGCTAAAGTTCGCCTTCTTCAAGCACCGCGATGCGGGCGGCGCGCTGTGGCCCGACAGCTTCGCCCGTGCGCTCTATAACGGCAACGAAGTGCTGAACCGCAACTTTAACGCCCGCTTTGGCCGCATCGAAGCGGGGTATAAAGCGGATTTGACCATCTGCGACTATCTGCCGCCGACGCCGCTGGTTGATGCGAATGTCGCCGGGCATCTGGCGTTTGGCCTTAGTTCCAACAGCGTGCACAGCGTGATGGTGAACGGCAGGATGATTTACCAGGATCGCCGCTTTACCCTCGACTGCGCGCCGCTGTTCGCCGAGGCGCAGGCGGTGGCGAAACGGCTATGGGCAAGGATGGATGCCCTGAACTGACCCCGCCTGCCCGCCCGTTGGTGCAAGCCGGGCGGGCAGGCGCTACACGGTAGGGTTGAGTGGTTTGCCCGATCCGCACAGGAGAGAGAACTCATGAAAGAGAGTGCTATGGCGGCATCGACCGCGTCCGTTGATGAGGTTCTGCCCGTTACGCAGATGTTTTTTTATGGCCTGCAACATGTGCTGGTGATGTATGCCGGTGCGGTGGCGGTGCCGCTAGTGGTGGGCAACGCGGTCGGGCTGCCGGCAGAACAGATTATTTTGCTTATCAGCGCCGATCTGTTTATTTGCGGCGGCGCAACGCTGATGCAGTCGCTGGGGGTGACGCAGTGGCTTGGCTGTCGGCTGCCGCTAATTCAGGGCTGCACCTTCGCAGCACTAATCCCGATGGTGCTGATTGGTAAGGAGTATGGCCTTGGCGGCATCTCCGGGGCGGTGATTATCTCGGGGATCTTTATCCTCTGCTGCGCACCGTGGATCAGTAAGCTGATCCGCTTTTTCCCCAAAGTGGTGATGGGCAGTATCGTCACGCTTATTGGCTTATCGATTCTCCCCGTCGCCGGTGGCTGGGTCGGCGGCGGCGCAAGCGATATGCACGGCTTTGGCGACCTGATTTCACTCCTGATGGCCGCCGTGACGCTGGTGGTGATCCTCAATATCTACACCTTCGCCTCCGGGGTGATTAAAAACACCTCGGTGCTGATTGGGCTGGTGGTCGGCACGCTACTGTGGAGCGTGTTTAAACCGCTCGATTTTCAGCTGGTGCAGGCGACGCCCTGGCTGCATCTGCCGCAGGCGCTGCCGTTTGCGAAACCGGAATTTCACCTGCTGCCCGTCGCCCTGCTGTCGATGGTGATGGTAGTAGTCATGGTGGAAACGATGTCGTCGATGATGGCGACCGGCGATATTGTTGGTAAAAACGTCGATGCGCGGATGCTGCGTAACGGCCTTAACACCTGCGGGCTGGCAACCATGATCTGCGGGCTGTTTAACCTCTTCCCCTATGCCGCCTTTGCGCAAAACGTCGGGCTTATCGGACTCACCGGTGTGCGCAGCCGTTTTGTGGTTGCCATGTCGGGGGTGATATTGATGCTGATGGGGTTGTTTGCCAAACTGGCGGCGCTGGTGGTGTTAATCCCCAAACCGGTGCTGGGCGGCGCGGGGATTGTGATGTTCGGCATGGTCGCCGTTTCGGGCATTCGCACCCTCGGGCAGGTCGATTATCGCAACAACAATAACGGCATGGTGGTGGCGCTGACGCTCGGGCTGGGGATGATGCCGGTGCTGGTGCCGACGCTGTTTACCCAGTTTCCGCCAACGGTGCAGCTCTTTCTGCATAGCGGCATCACCATCGGCACGCTGACGGCGATTGTCGCCAATCTGACCCTCAACGGCAGTGCGCCGTTTAAATTCTCCCACCACGCTCCTTCGCCCGATCCGGTGCCGCCCAGCGCCGCCGCGCGCAATGTGGCGGTGCGCACCGTCAGAATGTGGCTGCTGCTGCGCAAAGTGCAAAAAGAGCGGCAGGAGAAAGCGTGAGGTACATGCTCCGTGCAACGGCGTGCGCCATTTGTGGTTTGATCAGCGTTCCGTGCCGTTCGAGCACACCACGCTGATTATCGACGAAGATCGCCACCTGCGGCTGGTGGTTTATGCCCAACAACGGCAAGAAGCCGGGTAGCGAATAACGGCAAGCAGGTCAGGGTAAAAACTCGTGCGGCGTGGCGCCAAGAATCGCCCGGAAGGCCGCGGTGAAAGCGGCGGGACAGGAAAAGCCGAGCTGGTAAGCGACCTGCTTCACCGGAATACCGTTAGAGAGCAGATCCAGCGAGGCGCAGATGCGTGCCCGCTGCTTCCAGCTTCTGAAGCTGAAACCGGTGTCACGGATAAACTGGCGCGAAAAGGTGCGTTCCGACATCGCCGCAATATGGGCCAGATCGCTTAGCGACGCCTCCCAGCGCTGACCGAGCAGTAATTCATTGGCGGCGCGGGCGAGGCGTTCGTCCTGCGGCAGAGGAAGCTCAGCGGCAAGCTGCTCTGTCTCGCTGAGGATCTCCAGCAACAGCAGCGCCATTCTCCGCTGGCTTGGCGCTTTGTACTCATGGCTGAACAGCCCCGCAATCAGCTCTTTCACCAGTGGCGTCGCGCCAATCACATGCACCAGTT
Organism: Kosakonia sp. CCTCC M2018092; assembly: GCF_003864115.1. NCBI lineage: Bacteria > Pseudomonadati > Pseudomonadota > Gammaproteobacteria > Enterobacterales > Enterobacteriaceae > Kosakonia > Kosakonia sp. CCTCC M2018092. The sequence goes on along the minus strand of NZ_CP034225.1, from coordinate 1,424,748 downwards.
CGCTCTTGGTGAAGTTGCTGCATTCCGCGATCAGCGAGCGGCTGAAGTAGAGGGTGCGCAGGTCGGTTTCTGAAAGCAGCGTATAGCTGTGCTCCTGCAACGGCGGCAGCCATAGCGCGCGCTGCGGCGGGATCACCCAGCGGCGCTCGCCGGTCTCCACCAGCAACACGCCGCGGGTGGCAAACAGCAGCTGCCCTTCCAGATGGTAATGGGGCGGATCGACCTCTCCGCGTCGATAACCTCTGGCAAGGTTTGACCAGCCAATGGCCTCATCATGTCTTGGCGCTTTATCTATGCTGTTTGGCATTTGAGATTCAAAACCTGCATTTATGATTGGCCGGGTTATATCACCCCATCGCAATCTGGAGCAAACATCAATGCGGGTTCATTTTATCGTTCATGAAAGTTTTGAAGCGCCCGGCGCGTATGAAAACTGGGCGCAGCAGCGCGGTTACCCGGTTAGCCACTCCCGCGTCTATGCGGGCGATGCGCTTCCGGCCACGGCTGATGCCTTTGATCTGCTCATTATTATGGGCGGCCCACAGGATCCGCATACCACGCAGGCAGAGTGTTCTCATTTTGATGCCCGCGCCGAGCAGGCGCTTATCGCTGCGGCGATCGCGGGTGGAAAAGCAGTGATCGGCATCTGCCTCGGATCGCAATTAATTGGCGAGGCGCTGGGCGCTGCTTTCGCTCACAGCCCCGAGAAGGAGATCGGTAAATTCCCCATTACGCTGACGGCGGCGGGCAAAAATCACCCACTGTTTACCCATTTCCCTGAAACGCTGGCGGTCGGGCACTGGCATAACGATATGCCGGGCCTGACGGCAGACGCGCAGGTGCTCGCCTTCAGTGAAGGGTGCCCGCGGCAGATTGTCGCCTATAGCGATCGCGTGTTCGGCTTCCAGTGCCATATGGAGTTAACGCCTGAGGTGGTCGAGCGGCTTATCGCCCACTCCGAGGCGGATCTGAGCCGCGCTGCGCAATATCGTTTTGTCGAAACGGCTGAAGCGCTGCGCGCCCATGATTACCGCGAGATGAACGATATCCTGTGCCAGTTTCTCGATAAGCTTACGGCGTACTATCAAGACGCAACACAGGCGCTGCGCCACTGATCTCATCAAGCGTGTCGCGGCCCGCCTCGCGCCACATGCGCAGCAGGCGCTGGCGCGAATGGGGAGCGGCACACTCAAGCAGTTGCACGCTCTCAATCTGCGCCACGGCGAAGTGGCGGAAATCGCCGCGGGTTTCGCACCATGCGGCGAGCAGCAGATCGCGGGATAAGTAGCCGAGCGCGAAAGGCCAGATCACGCGCTCGCTCGTTTTTCCCTGGCGGTCCGTATAGCGAATGCTCACTTTCAACTGTCGCCGGATGGCGGCGCGCAGTTCGGCAACATGCTCGCTTTCAACCGCCGTTTCCGCCCTTCCCACCAGCAGCGTGGCGTGTTCAAACAGCGATTGCATCGGCGGCGGGATGCTCTGCATCACTTTGCCTGCCACCTCTTGCGCCGCCTTGCCAATCTCCGCATCGCCATAGGTCGCCACCCAGCGCAGACCGAGCGCCAGCGCATCCAGCTGCTCCGGGGTAAACATCATTGGCGGCAGAAGGTAGCCCGGAGCGAGCAAATAACCGGTGCCTGCTTCGCCCTGAATATCTGCCCCCTGCGCGCGCAGCGAGGCGATATCGCGATAGAGCGTGCGCAGGCTGATGGAAAGCTCCTGCGCCAGGCTTGCACCGCTCACCGGATAGCGATGGCGGGCAAGGATCTGCAAAAGCGCGAGCAATCTTGCGGCACGCGTTGGTCCTGATGCTGACATGTTTTGTCACTCCTCCCTGCGATAGTCCTCTTCCCATTACCTTGAGAAGAGAAGTGCCCAATGATACCGAATTTATTCATCCTGTATGTTTCCGACCCACAGCGCAGCAGCGATTTTTATCAGACGCTGTTTCAGCAAGCGCCCGATGTGGTGCTGCCCACCTGGGCGGCGTTCTCTTTTGCCAACGGGCTTAACCTCGGATTGTGGTCCACCCGCGCCGCGGATTTTCTCTCCGGCGGCGAGGGCAACCGCATGGAGATAAGTTTTATGGTGCAGGATAGCGCGGCGGTTGATGCGCTTTACCAGCAGTGGCTGGCGCTGGGCGTTGAAATCGAGCAGCCGCCTGCGCAGGCGGTTTTCGGCCGGACGTTTGTCGCCCGCGATCCGGACGGCCATCGCATCCGGGTTTGTATTCCGGATTAAGCGGGCTGTTCGCAGCCCCGGGAGATGGTATTGTTTTTATCCCTTAGCGGATGTTTGCCGGGCTTATCGCCTGATGCCCGGTCAACCCTCCTATAACGATAAAAAGGAACAACAATGCAACGAAACCTCGCCTGCCTGACACTCGCTATTTCCGCCCTGCTCGGCGCGTCGACGCTACCCGCGTTGGCTGCGCCGCTTCCTGTCACGCCGGATCAATCGGTGCCGGTCAGTAACTATATTACGCAGGTTAACGCCGATAAGAGCGTCACCTTCCGCCTTTTCGCACCGGGCGCAAAGCGGGTCTCGGTGGTAACCGGCTCAAGCCCGGACAGCTATGTCTCGCATGATATGCAAAAAGATGAGCGCGGCGTCTGGTCGTGGAAGAGCGAGGTGCTGGCCCCTAATCTGTATGAGTATTACTTCGACATTGATGGTTTCCGCTCGGTCGATACCGGCAGCCGTTTTCAGAAACCGCAGCGCCAGGTAAACACCAGCTTGATTCTGGTGCCGGGCTCGCTGCTTGACGATCGCGCGGTGGCGCATGGCGATCTGCTGACGGTCACCTACCACGCGAAAGCGCTGGGTGCCGAGCGGCGGATGTATGTCTGGACGCCGCCGGGTTATGACGGCAAAGGCGAGCCGCTGCCGGTGCTCTACTTCTATCACGGCTTTGGCGATACCGGCCTGTCGGCGATTGACCAGGGCCGCCTGCCGCAAATCATGGATAACCTGCTGGCGGAGGGGAAAATCAAGCCGATGCTGGTGGTGGTGCCGGATACGGAGACGGATATTACTGAGGCGATCCCGGAGAACTTCCCGCCGAAAGAGCGGCGTAAAGAGTTCTATCCGCTGAATGCGCAGGCCGCCGATCGCGAACTGATGCAGGACATTATTCCGCTCATCGACAGCCGCTTTAACGTGCGTAAAGATGCCGACGGGCGCGCGCTGGCGGGCTTATCGCAGGGCGGTTTCCAGGCGCTCTACTCCGGTATGCACCATCTTGAGCACTTTGGCTGGCTGGCGACCTTCAGTGGCGTGACCACCGCAACGGTGCCGGATGCCGGAATCACCCGCCAGCTTGATAACGCGCAGGCGGTGAATAAGCAGTTGCATAACTTCACCGTGGTGGTCGGCGAAAAAGACTCCGTTACCGGCAAGGATATCGCCGGGCTGAAAACGGAGCTGGAGAGCAAAGGCGTCCACTTCGACTACAAAATGTACCCGGGCCTCAATCATGAGATGGATGTCTGGCGCCCGGCCTACGCCGAGTTTGTGCAGAAAGTGTTTAAGTAACGGCAAGCGCCTTCTCATCCCCCGGGAGGGCGCTAATCTGCTCCTGCTGTTCGCCTGGGATTTTTGCTATCGCGCGCCGGCGGCTTGCCGAAAAGGCGCGCATATTCACGGGCAAACTGCGTCATCAGGCACGCTCATAAAGAGGAAAGGATTTATGGAGATTAAGAACGCAGTTGTGGTTATCACCGGCGCATCCTCCGGGATTGGTGAAGCGACCGCGCGCGCCGCGGCGCAGGCGGGTGCCCGTGTGGTGCTGCTCGCACGGCGCAAATCGCGATTAGATGCGCTGGCGGCTGAGTGCACTGGTGCGCTCGCCGTGGCGTGTGATGTAACGCGCGAGGAGGAGGTGAAGCGGGCGATTGACCATACGCTTGCCACCTTCGGCAGAATTGATGTGCTGGTGAATAACGCCGGACAAGGGTTGTACGCCGCGATTGATGAGATTACGGCAACGGATTTTAAGGCGCTGCTCGATCTCAATCTCGTCGCCCCGTTGATGATGATGCAGGCCGTGATACCTGCCATGCGCCAGCAGGGCGCGGGCAGCATTATTAATATCAGCTCCGGCGCAACGCTGGCGGCATGGCCCGGTTCAGCGGCCTATACCAGTTCGAAAGCGGCGCTCAATATGCTCTCCGACGTTGCGCGCCTTGAGCTGGCAGACGCGGGGATCGCGGTCTCCACCCTGCTGCCTTTCATGACGCGCAGCGAATTTTACCATGCGGTGAAAGCGGGCCAGCAGCAGGCTACCGCGCAGGAGGCACAGAGCGCATCGTTTATCCATACGCCGGAACAGGTCGCCCGCGAGATCCTGGAGCTGATAAAAAGCGGCGCGGCGCGCGGCGATCTGGTGCCGGTGGAGTTTGGCGGAAGCTATCGCGGATAAGAGGGTTGCGAGAATCGGTTGAACTCGCAGGCCAGGCAGGCTAGCCTGCGTCAACAAATACCCTCTTCTAAAACACAGGTAATGTCGGTAATGGCTTTAATCCCTAAAAACTACGCGCGGCTGGAAAGCGGCTATCGTGAGAAAGCACTCAAAATCTATCCGTGGGTCTGTGGGCGCTGCTCGCGGGAGTTTGTTTACTCAAACCTGCGCGAATTGACGGTTCATCATATCGATCACGATCACACCAATAACCCGGAAGATGGCAGCAACTGGGAGCTGTTATGCCTGTTTTGCCATGACCATGAGCACTCGAAATATACCGAAGCGGATCAGTACGGCACGAACGTGATTGCTGGAGAGGATGCGCAAAAAGATGTGGGCGCGGCGACCTATAACCCGTTTGCGGATTTAAAGTCGATGCTGGGTAAGAAGAAGTAAGTTTGCGTGAAACGCAGGCAATAAAAAACCCGCTCGTGGCGGGTTTTTTTTCATTATCAGTTGCGCTTACTGCTCAGGCTATCGCCGTCATCGCGGTTGTAAGGCTTGCTGATAATCAGCGCGGCTTACAGGGCAGTAACGTTGCCAGCTGCAGGGCCTTTAGCGCCGTTTTCGATGGTGAAGGAAACTTTCTGACCTTCATCCAGGGTTTTGTAGCTGTCGCTCTGGATTGCAGAGAAGTGTACGAATACATCTTTGCTGCCGTCGTCCGGAGTGATAAAGCCAAAACCTTTATCAGAGTTGAACCATTTTACTAAACCAGTCATTTTATTAGACATAGATAAATCCTTAATAGATGAGCCACTTAGCGCGGCGATAATGGCCTGTAATTAGAGAGTATCTTATTTGGCACTTAGGAGGAGGCTCACGAAGAAGGGTATCTTTGGATAACTCTTGAACTGAGGACTGCTTTACTAAAACTGCTTTCATAAGGTCTGTCTTCCAAACCGATGGCGCTATTAAGACACAGCAAATTTCTTTTGGCAACGTTTAAGTTTAATTATTTTAAACGCTTACACACCTGGACGGCTGCTTGTTAAAGCCTGAAGGCTTGAGCGGCGCGGCTTCAGCCGCTTAAGCCAAACGGCAAAATTTTTGTATTTATCGCCTCATTCAGGAACGTTTTTACGAACTTAAACGCTCCCTCAATCATTTGCATGTTCATATTATCCCCTCCTAAAACCAGGGGTATACTTCCGCCCGCAGTTCGATCTTGTTATGGCGAGGCTCCTGAGCAAAAACAAGTTACCGCCCTGATGGTGTCGAGAGAGACCACACAGGGAAATACAGGCATCCATCGAATCAAGGTGTTGCCAAGGTAACTTCCGGCGTGTTTTTCGCGGATACGTTGCTCAGTGCTAAAACCGGGACGTAGGGATCTTCTTCTATATCTTCCTGTTTTGTTCGCCCTGTAAGCAGTTTTCTATAGGGAACGTTGTATGTCACATATTTATACTCACGGCGCACACTATCCAGAGGCGCATCAGGCTGGCGATAAGCTTGCCCACTATATGTCTGCCGATTTTATTGCATTGTCTGACGACCTGACCGTTGAAGAGGGCCGCTCGACATTTCTGCAACAGATTAGCGATGACTATTTTCCGACATACGTTTTTATCGTATGCGGTGCGATGCTGCGCGGCGCTCTGCCTATCAGAGCGTTGTTGCAGGAGGAGAACGTCGCGAAGCCCATCACCTCTTTAATGACCAGCGATCTGGTTCACGCCGCGCCTGATGATACGCGCCATGATACTGCCAAGCTGATCGAAAACCGGGGCATGACGCTGATCCCGGTCACGGAGCACGGCAGGCTTGTCGGCTGCCTGGCAGAGAAAGAGATTGCGCACCTGCTTGCCGATGAAGCAACAGAGGATGCCCAGCGCCAGGGCGCAACCTTACCGCTGGAGAAGTCGTATCTGGAGATAAGCCCGGTCGGGTTATGGAAAAAACGCGCGCTCTGGCTGTTACTGCTGTTTGTCGCGGAAGCCTATACCAGCAGCGTGATCCAGCACTTTGAAGAGGCGCTGGAATCAGCGATTGCGCTGGCGTTCTTCATTCCGCTGCTGATCGGCACGGGGGGCAATAGCGGGACGCAAATCACCTCTACGCTGGTGCGCGCGATGGCGCTGGGCGAAGTCAGGATGGCCGATCTGGGCCGGGTGATTCGTAAAGAGATGACCACCGCGCTGATGATTGCGGTCACCCTCGCCGCAGCCGGATGTTTGCGCGCGTGGATGATGGGCATCGGCCCGGAGATCACCTTAATTGTCAGCCTGACGTTGCTCTGCATTACGCTCTGGAGCGCGGTGGTCTCTTCCGTGATCCCGATGGTGATTAAACGCGTCGGTATCGATCCAGCGGTCGTTTCCGCGCCATTTATTGCCACGCTAATAGACGGCACCGGCCTGATTATCTACTTCAAAATTGCGCAATATTTTCTTGGGCTGAACTGAAATAACTTCATTTTTCTCTCTTTCCGGAACGCGCTGGCTTAATCCGTCGGCGCGCTCTGCCCCTTCCCCCCAATTTTCGGCGCATTCATTGTGTATCAAGACGTGCTATCGTCAGCCGTTAATAGACTGTTAAAAAAGGTTTTATGATGAGTACCCTCGAACACTTAAAAGCAAAGTATCCCGGCGCGCAGGCGTGGCAAATCGGCGACAGCCCGGCGCTTGCTGATGAGCTGGCAACCTTAGTCGCCAGCGGCATCAAAACCGCCTCCTGCGGTGCATTCTCTTGCTGGCAGGCAGAAGATCCCGCGCCCAAACTCGGCAGCTACAATATTATTCTTAACGGACGGGATGAGCCGGTGTGCGTGATCCGCATCATCTCGCTGCGCCTGACGCGCTTTTGCGATGTCACCGAAGCGTTTGCCCGTAAAGAGGGTGAAGGCGATTTAAGCCTCGAATACTGGCGTAAAGAGCATCAGCGCTTTTTTACCGCAGCCGGGATCTTCTCTGAAGAGATGGAGTTGGTGGCCGAAGAGTTTGAAGTTATTGAGCGTGTTTAAAAGACGCCGCATCGCGCGGCGTTTACTTCAGTTACTGCTACAAAACCTGGCCGACACCTTATAACCACATTAATAACGGGTTAATAATCAATTGTGGCTAATATAGAAATTAATTTAGTAACTATTATTAAATAGCATTACTTTGCGTAAGCTTATTTTCTAATTGCGAATCATTATCATAAATATAATAACCACCCGGCTTATTATTCAATTATTAAAATCCAGAAAAATTAAATTAAAGTGGTGGTTATCGGCGCTAAGAATTAAAACTTTATGCTTTTTACCAAATAAAAACAAACCATTAAGCGAAGCAAACCCTTTCGGTAAATCCTTACCAGACAACAAATGCAAGTCTTTAATTTATATAGATATTAATTATTAATTTTAATTAGAAAATTTAAACAATTTACTTCATGGACAATTCACCATGCGTATCTATAATTCCCTTGTCGTCAACTTTCTTTAAATTAAAACCTCCTGAATCCAGGGAGGTAATTTTTATCATGAGCGCATTAACCATTTTATTGATGCCATTTAAAACATTACAATCACCAGGGTAAAAATGAAAAGCCTATTAAATAAGATTAACCTCTCCACGAAATTTATGGTGCTGGGTATCATTTCACTTCTCCTCTTTGCACTGCCGACTGCTTTATTTGTTAATGAAAGCAGCCAAAAAGTGCAGGCCAAACAGGTTGAACTGAAAGCGATTCCGGTTGAGAAAAAGCTGTTAAAGCTGCTTAACCTGATTCAGCGCCACCGCGCCGAATCCGCTATTGCTGTTACGCAAGGCAACCCGGCTTACCCGCCGCGCATTGCGCTGCGCGATCAGATCAACGTGCTGGCTGATGAGATCAGAAAAGATATCGTAGCTGAAAACCCAGATGCGCACCCTTTACAGCAGCTCGACAAGGTTAATCAACAGTGGCAGGCGCTGCAAAACCAGATCGACAGCCGCAGCCTGACCGCGCCGGAAAGCCTGGTCTCCCATGCCACGCTTATCCGCAGCCTGCTGGACTTCAATATCGACGTGCTTGATTTTTATGGCCTGTCGCTGGATCCCGATTTAGATACTTCGCAACTGATTACGGCGGCACTCTTTCACCTGCCTGAGCTGACCGAAACTCTGGGCCAAATCCGCGCCAGCGGTACCTCACTGCTGGCGAAGAAAGATGGCATCAGCGAGACCGACAACGCCCGCATGGAGTTTCAGATTGGCAACGGTGAAAAAGCGCTGCAGCTGTTTGACGTCGGCATGAAGAAATACCTGAGCAATAACGAGGAGATCCGCAATCTGTTTGGCCGCAAAACGGAAGGTGCTGTTCAGGGTGCGACGCAGGCCCTCTCCACCGCTCGCGAGATCTTTATTACCCATTCGCGCCCGGCGATGGCACCGACGGAGTATGTGGCGATCTTTACCGAAGCCATTAACAATTTCACCGTGCTGGGTAACGGCATGAGCGATGAGCTCTCGCAGCAGTTAACGAAGCAGATTTCAGCGCAGCGTAGCGCACAGATCACCCTGCTGGCGGTGCTGATTTTCAGCGCGCTGTTGGGTATTGCCCTGACGGTGATGATTATTCGCTCGATTACCGGCCCGGTGAATGAAGCGGCGCGCATCGCGCAGGAAGTGGCAACCGGCGACCTCACCTCCCGTATTGCCGTCACCGGCAGTAATGAGATGAGCGCGCTGTTGCAGTCCCTGATGAAGATGAGCGAACACCTCTCATCGCTGGTAAATGATATTAAGAACAACGCCGTGACCATTGCGACCTCCTCTGAAGAGATCGCCAGCGGCAACAGCGATCTCTCCTCACGCACCGAGGAGCAGGCCGCTTCGCTGGCGCAGACTGCCGCCAGTATGGAGCAGCTCGCCTCAATTATTCAGCAGAATGCAGACAATACCCGCCATGCCGCGTCGATGGCAGGCTCGGCAACCAGTGCCGCGCTGCTTGGCGGTGAAGCGATGGAGTCTGTGCTGGCCTCGATGCACAAGATCAGCAACAGCGCCGGTCAGATTGAAGAGATCATCGCGGTGATTGATGGCATCGCCTTCCAGACCAATATCCTGGCGCTGAACGCCGCGGTTGAAGCGGCCCGCGCGGGCGAGCACGGTAAAGGGTTTGCCGTTGTCGCCTCCGAGGTGAGAGCCCTGGCGCAGCGTTCCGCTGTGGCGGCGAAAGAGATTAAAGAGCTGATTGAAAACTCGGTGAGCGATGCGCAATCGGGCATTAAGATGGCGGAAAACGCCGGTGACAAAGTGAAGCAGAGCGTCAGCGCAATCGAGCAGACCTCAATGCTGATCAACGAAGTCTCCGCCTCTTCTGCCGAGCAGAGCTCCGGGGTGTCGCAGATTAATATCGCGGTCAGCCAGATGGATCAGGTGACGCAACAGAACGCCGGGCTGGTTCAGCAGTCAGCCTCTTCGGCAGACGATCTCGCCGAGCGCGCGGCGCGCCTGCGCCAGCTGGTTGCCGTCTTCAAAACGCAGTAACCCTCTGCTGCTCAGAATGAACCCGTTCTGAGCAGTCGACCCTGATGCCGCCCGGATAACCAGGCGGCATCCTCTCCTGCCCCATTTTTCACCCCCCGCTTTTCATCTCCTGCGCCAGGGTTTGCAGCGTCGCCTGCAACCAGCTTGTCGCGCCTCGCTTACCGCTGCGTTTATGGGAGTAGATCTTCACTTCAAACGGCGCGATGTCGAAAGGTAGGGCAAAGAGCGTGATATCCACGGCGGGCATCAGTTTCTCGGCGGCAAAACGCGGGATCGCCATCAGTAAGTCGCTTTGGGCGACGATAAACGGCGCGCTCAGCATCGACGGCGTTTTGAGCGCTATCTGCCGCGTATACCCCATCTGCTCAAGCTGTAGATCAATCACTCCCTGCTTCTCATTCCACGGCGTCACTACCAGATGCCGCGCGGCAAGATAATCCTCAAGGGTCAGCGCGGAGCGGCTTTGATTGCTGATAACGACATACTCATCCCTGAACCAGTCGATCTCATCCAGTTCCGGATGGCGAACCTCATCCGGCGTGCTGAAGCCCAGCGCCAGATCGATCTCTCCGGCCAGTAATTCAGTGAGCGCCGGGCTATGCGGGAGATAGATCAGATCAAAGCCGAGGCCGGGTGCGTCGTGTTGCAGTTTCTCCATCAGCGCGGGGAAGATGCAAAACGCGGTGAAGTCGGTGATGGCGATCTGCAAACGCTCCGTCGTGGTAGCGGGTGAGAACTCCGGCTGCGGCGTCAGCTCCTGATTGAGGAATTTCAGCGCCGAAGCGATTGAGGGCGCGAGTTGGGTGGCATAGACGCTGGGGCACATCCGGTGCCCTTCCCGGTAAAAGAGCGGATCGTTGAGCACGGCTCGCAGCCGTGAGAGCGCATGGCTCAGCGCCGAGGTGCTCATCGCCAGCTCATCAGCCGCAAGGCGCACCGAGCGGTAACGGTATACAGCATCAAAAACCGGCAGCAGATTGAGATCAAGACGCCGTAGCGCCGGATGCATAATATTCATCATTGTGTGATTTCATTGCACTTAATTCTTCAGACGATACCCCTTATGCTTAGCGCCAGCAATCTCACCTCTTGACCAAACCAACAGGAAAACCGATGAGCCTCACCATTCGCCCGGCCTGCCCGGAAGACGCATCCGCTATTTACGACATGATTTATGAACTGGCCGTGTATGAAAAAGCGCCGCAAGAGGTGGTCACCACCCCCGATGAGATCCGCGAGACGCTCTTTGGCGCGGGCAGCAATACCGAAGCGTTAATCTGTGAAATTGCGGGTAAGATCGTCGGTTATGCCGTCTTCTTCACCAGTTATTCCACCTGGCTCGGCCGCAACGGTATCTATATGGAAGATCTCTATATCTCCCCGGATTATCGTGGTCAGGGTGCAGGCAGAGCGATGCTGAAACAGATCGCGCAATACGCCGTGCAGCGCCGCTGCGGCCGCCTGGAGTGGAGCGTGCTCGACTGGAACCAGCCGGCCATTGATTTTTACCTGAGCATCGGCGCGCTACCGCAGTCTGAATGGGTACGCTATCGCCTTGATGGCGACGCGCTGCTGAAGTTCGCTGAATAAATGGCGCACACCGCAGCAGCGTGGGGGGCTAAACGCCTCACTCCGCTGCGGTGATTTTTGTGGTAACAGCAACAAACAGCGACAGGTGGTTTGACCTGGTGAGCGGCGCTGGATTATAGGTATAGCGGGTACTATTCACTTCCTAAATCTAACGAGAAAAATATGAGCACCGATAACGTCTGGAACCACGCCTATACGCTCACCATCGACAGCAACCCTAAAGCGATCTGGCAGGCATTTACCGACACCGCTAACTGGAAGCGATGGAATCCAGGCGTGGTATCCATTCACGCCGAGGGGCCATTTGTGACAGGAACCTGGTTCACGATGGTACTGCCGGACGGTGACAGCATCCGCAGCCAGTTCGTGGATGTCTGCGACGAAAAATACTTTATTGATGAAACCTGGGTGGATCAAACCCGCGTCGTTGTGGAACACCGAATTGAACCCTTAAGCAGCGATCAAAGCCGGGTTGTTTATGCCATCAGCACAGAAGGCCCGGACGCGCAGGCTTTCGGCGAAGGCATCAGCGCCGACTTCCCTGAGGTAATTGCAGGGCTGGCGAAATACCTTGCCGCAACAGATTCACGGTAAAAGAGCGGACGCAGGCTGGTTATGGCTGCCGGGCAGGAGCTGTTTAAACAGCACGAGACTGCCTGGCTGGAAACAGATAAGCGCAGCCGCGCAGCGAAATTTTACATTCAGCTCGGATGGGGAAATAAAACAGAGATAAGTAATACGGATATCAGATTAGAGAAAAAGCGTGGTCTCTAATCTGCTCCTTTTTATTAACGCCCGCCTCTGGCACGAAGCGGACTATCCAATATTTAAAGCACCGCGAAAAAAACCACATCGGCCGACACGCTAACCCGGATGTGGTTTGCTTAGGGGTTCATTCTTCCCTCACTATTACCCGTACCTCGTCAAAACGTGATTTATCACGTTCTTAATAGATTACCCGGCATAACGAATATCTATGTTCGCTGTTGGCAATACTGTGAGGGTAATGCCTTCTTCAGATCTGGATACCCGTTTTGAGATCGAGCTTAAAAGGCCGCCAGCCTCCTGGCGGATCCCACTCTCCAATACCATGCACAGTATCATTCTCTATTGATGTAATGACCACGCCATCAATGGCGCACTGATCCGATTTCCAGAGAATGCCCGTTGGAATATCAATCAGAAAAACGTGGCAGTAAGTGGCAACCATAACCCGATCATGTAGCCTGTCAAAATGGATGTCAGGAACTGAATAAATATGGCCAACGTAGTCATTTAATGGATAGCTACTAAAGGAATGTGTCTTTATCTCAAAAAGATGAAAGTAGTCGCCACAAATTATTGCCACGTGGGATTCATTCAGGAGAAATTCAGAAAAGGCGCTGGAAATCAGGTAGCCACGCTCATCTTCACGTATATACAACTGTAAAATCAGAAGGGGCTCAGCATCCTTACTGATTAGGAGTTGCCGATCCCTTTTTCCCTTACGCCCAAAAGGATTGACGTCAATGATCGAAACACCTTCCGTTTCATCAAAGGGCATAGTCTGTTCTGGATAGGTCGCTTGTAATGTCATTCAGCATCCAATGTGTGACAGGAAAGTAACTCATAGTACTTAACAAGCTGATGACACGATAGCACCGTCATACGTTGTCATATTACGCTGACCAGCTCCCGACACTTAACGGATTAGATAACTGGACTGAAGGCCCGATGAGAAAAGAGGCGGGCTTAACATCAGAGCATTAACTGGCGTTGGCGAGCGTCTTCATTTCCGCCAGCAACCAGCCTTCAAAACTCTCCAGCGCGGCTTCATTGATTCCCGTTTCCGTCGGTTTTACTAAACAGAATCTTTTGCTCAAGCTTTCTGATGCAGGCCATGGTGAAACAAGCGTGCCGCAGCGCAACTCATTCTCAATATACATACGCGGAACCAATGCGACGCCCTGCCCCGCCATTACGGCCGCGATAGCCATTTCATGCAGATCGTAGCGCGCGCCCTGTGCCGGGTTATCGAGGTCTATTCCGCTCTCCTCGGCATAGCGATGCCATGCATCGGGATTCTGTCGGCGATGAATACGCGGAAGTGCGTTTAACTGCTGATTGACGTCATCATGAGTCAAGAGTGCAGGATGGCAAACCGGCAGCAGATTTTCCTGAAACAGAAACTGCATCCGCATGCCTGCCCACGCGGAGTGTTCAAAATGAATAACGGCGTCAAAACCGCTGCCCGGCAAAATGAAAGGATCCGTTCTGGCGGCGATATTTAAGGTTATATCCGGGAACAACGCGTTAAAGCTGTTCAGGCGGGGAATCAGCCAGCGGCTGGAAAAGGTCGGCAGGACAGCGATATCGAGGCTTTTACTGCCTTGCGGCATGCCCATTATGTACTGCGTATCTCTTTCGAGGCGATCGAGGGTTTCACGCACATGATGCGCATAGCGCGCGCCAAGCGGATTAAGCTTTACCCGGCTTCCCACACGGTCAAAGAGTTTACAGTTCAGCAGCGCTTCAAGGCGCGCAATCTGGCGGCTAATCGCCCCTTCCGTTAACGATAGCTCCTCTGCCGCCCGGGCAAAATTTCCGTGCCGCGCTGCGGCATCAAAAGCCTGAAGCGACGCACTGCTGGGTATTTTTCTGCGCATAGAAGAGGCTCCTTGCTCTCGCCTTTAATGACTTAATATCACTGATAAATGAAATATTATCGATTTTAAGCGGCAAAACCAGCTTGTAGCATGAAGAAAAATCATTGAGCGAACCTGTTTGCTCGCGTTATGAATCATGTGGAGATGGGCTGATGTTCTATACCGTAGAGTGCTCGTATACCGATGCTGAAAGCGAGGCTGAATGGAATGCGTTTTACAGCCAGCAAAAGCTACCCGCGTTAATATCTGTTACTGGCTTTACCACCTCTCAACGCTTTCGTGCTCTTCAATCTGGCTGCCCGACTTATCTTGCTATTCACACTGTCGATGATGCGGATGTGCTCAGCAGTGAGGAGTACCGTTTAAAAGGAGGCGGTAATTTCTCCCGTTGGCAGGCCTGCATTACTGACTGGCACCGTAACCTGTATGCCGCTGAGGGCCCTGCGCCAGCGCTCTCTGCCAATGAAGTTCTGCTATTGAGCGCAACACCAATCGGCTTTTTAGAATCAGAACTGGGATATCGAGGCCTGAAAATGGCTGCGGTGGCGCTGGATAAAAGCCCTGCCCGGCGCGTTGCCTATGTTTTGCCTGCTGAAGTTGCTTCGCCGTTTACGGATATGCCCGGTGTATATCTCTACGAGGCTCTTACACCGCAGTTGCAGAGCACTGAAAAAGGGATGCCATAACGTCATGCCTAATCTGACTTTTTATATTTCTGAAAATCACGCTGACAAGTTCAAAAATCTCTACGATTTTACCGACAAATGCAGCGCCCTCTGCTGTGACATCCTCGGCGCAGAACGTAAAAATGTGCATATCATTTTTATCAATGTAAAGCCGGGCTGCGGGCAACCGGTCTATGCCGAGCTATTTTTCCGTCTCACTCCATTACGAACCCATGAAGTGATGGAGAAGTTTATGCGTGAAGTGGATCTTGCCACGCAACAGGCCTCTGGTCTGACGGCCCGTATACGCTGCTTTGGCTCGCAAGCAGAACACCTTTTCGCCCGCAACTGACCCCGAGGTCGTGATGAACCACCCTTTTCCGTTCCGCCAGATTGGCGATTTCCAGATAACCGCGTTGAGTGACGGCACAATGTCAGCCAGCCTGGATCTGTTGTCAGGCATTGAAAAGGCTGATGCAGATGTTATTCAAAGCAGTGCCGGAATCGATAAGCCCGGCGATATCCATATCAACTGTTACCTTATTCGCGGCCGGGGGCGGGTTATTCTGGTCGACGCTGGCGCAGGCGCGCCGGGGCAACTCACCGCCAATCTTGCCGCAGCGGGTGTCAGCCCTGACGAGGTCGATACCGTTTTATTAACGCACTGCCATCCGGATCATATTGGCGGCCTGCTCGACGCTGAACAAGAGCCTGTTTTTAAACGCGCTGAAATTATTCTGCATCCTCTTGAAGCGCAGCACTGGCGGGATGATAAAAAACGCGAAATGGCGAATGAGCGCGGGCAGCGTAATTTTTTGCTGGCGCGGAAAACCTTAGAGGCTTATACCCCGAATATCCGTTTTTTCAACGGCGAGAAAATAGCTGAAGGCATTCTGCCAGTATGGTTACCGGGCCATACTCCCGGGCATAGCGGTTTTCGCATCGATGCCGGGAATGAATGCTTATTAATATGGGGCGATATTGTCCATTACCCGCATATTCAGTCAGCACAACCGGCAGTTTCGATTCTGTTCGACGTTGATCCCGCGCAGGCCGAGGAAACCCGGAAAAAAATAATGGAACAAGCGGTCAACGAAAAACTGCTCATTGCAGGCATGCATTTAAATCAGGCAGGATTTGCCCGCATTCTCCGGGATGGGAGCGGATACCGCATTGATTACGCTGAAAAATGAGTGAATAGCCTGGCTGGCGGACAGGGACGTTATGCCGCTGCGCCAGGCATTTATCTACTCCTTCCTCACCCTCTGAATCTAACGAGGGATAAAAATTCGCTACCCATTCTCTTTTTTATCACTCCCTTTCTCGACCTTTTCACAAAAAGCTATCACGAGACAGCCTTATGAATGCCCGCTTTTTCAGTGACAAAATTTATGTCACTTTTCTGAGCTAACCCGTTGCCATTTTTACCGCTCCGTCGGCGCGTATCTGCGTCTCCCCTGCTTTAACGCCTCTTCTTTCGCCTCTCTCTTTCATCAAAAAATAGATTAATTTTATTTATGTTTTAATGCCACGAACGCAATTTCCTTATTACGAACCGGTACTAAAAAGCAACTGATTTAAAAGTAAAAATCGCTATTGAAAAGCCTGAATTGTCGGCGTACAGTAAAAACACTGTATATAAATACAGTATAAAACATCACTTAAAGGACATCACATATCATGGCTACTAATGAAAACAGCACCGCCATTACGGAAGTCGCCTCCTTTGCAGCGCTGCGTGCACGTAAGCCTGCAACCGAGGGTGAACGTGTTTTTCTGACCTCATGGAATGCGCGGTCAGCCTCCGATCGCTCCATCAATTATGGCGACGGATGGTTTATCGGGAACCTGGTGGCGGGCAGCGACGATGGCGGTTTTATCGCCAGCAACGGCGGGGCATACCACTGGCGACGCGATGCGGATATTGACGCACTCACCGTTCACGATTTTGGTGCCGTACCGGGCGGCACCGTTGACTGTGCCCCTGCCGTCAAAGCGATGTACGAATTTATGAACGGTACCTTTGCGCGTGGCGCAACCAACAATCTCTCCAGCAAAGTTGGCGTCCGTTTCGGTGCAGGCACCTATCTGATTAAGCCGCTCGATATGCGCCGTTACGGCAACAAGATCGCAGCCAACGACGCTGAACTGCCTTATAACCCAAGCGGTTACTTTGCCGCGGGCGACTTTGTCCTGCGCGGTGTGACCACCAGTTTCGGTAAACAGATTGCGACCCGCATTGTCTCCGATAAATCGAATTCAGCCGTGCTGGCGCTGAACCACCGCTATTTCTCCATTTACGGCATTGAGTGGGAGGGGCAGCAAACCGTCAAGCAGGATGAAAAGAGTAACCTGCTGATTGGCGCCACGCTTGGGGTGTTCAACGATACCGCTTCCAATAAGCAGCCGTTTATTACCAACGAATGCGTAGGCGGCACCTTTGCTAACGTCTCCTATTTCAAGGCCAGCAATACCGGCGAAGCGGCGATTTACTATCTCGACAGCCTCGACAGTAAATTTAACCAGATCTACTGCAGCAAGGTGGCGGGGCCGGTGATCAAAGTGGGCTGGAGTAACCGCCCAGCAGGCTCCTGGGATCACTCCACGGCGATTGAGCTTTCTGAATTTAACTTCCAGTACTGCTATGCACCGGCAATCTGGATCCCGCGTCACGGCCAGGGGCTGATCCGCAACGGCTGGATCGAGCACAGCGCGGTGCCGATGGATATCAATAACGGCCAGTGGCTGATTGAGGCGTTGAGCATTGAATCATCCACGTATGACGCCGTGTTCTTCAACTCACGCGTGGTGATGTCGCAATGGTCAAACCCAACCGGCGTCAATTATGACCGCACCACCGCGCCTGGCAGCGATAAGTGGTTCAGCTACCCGAAAAACCCGGACGGCAGTGCGATCACCTCGATGGTTTCCGGCTATGAAATGGGCATGTCACTGTTTCAAAATAACGTGACTTATCTGGACAACCCGCTACGCGCTAAGTGGTTGAGCGGCATACTGCGCGGCACCATCGACAGCAAAAAACTGTGGCTGAATATCGGTTCGTTCCAGATGCCACAAACGGGCACCCACTGGAAGATTGAGGTAGATTGCCGCAGCAGTTACGGCAGCCTGGGCGGAAGCGGCCCAATGCCGGTAAATAACGATCGCTCTGCGGGAACGTTGCATATTCACGTTGCGCGCGGTGCTGCGGACGTTCCGGCCGTGACCTACTGGATGGAAGGTGCGCCGGGCATTACCGAGGTGAAGTATATTGCTCAGGAGTTCAACAAGCTGCTACCGGGCTTGTGGATCAAACTTCCGGCTACCATTGGCGAGTATGCGGTGCACGTTCGCGGCACCGGCGAAACCAGCCAGGAGAGAGGGGAATGGGCCCTCTTTACGCCGGATGGTCAGGTGCAGGCTGAAGCACCGAACGGCGTGGACGCCGAACCCCGTGCCTCAATGCACAACGGTAAGGCGGGCTTTGGCGCGCAGGGTGATGTCGCGGCAATCAGTACCCGTTCGCAGGCCTCATCCAGCGTCCCGGTCGAGCAGTCCAAACCGCGCCAGTGGATGCGGGTAAATATCAACGGCGTTGAGTATGCGATGCCTTACTACGCCTTTACGCCGCAGATTAAGACCCAGCCGGCGGCAACCGTTTCTGTTGCCACAGGCGCTACGCTGAGCCTGACCGTGGACGCCAATGATGCCGCCAGCTATCAGTGGCAAAAATCGACCAACGGCACCAGCTGGAGCAATATCTCCGGTGCGAACAAGGCGACATACAGTAAAGATGCTGTCGCCGCAGGCGATGCAGGACAGTATCGCTGCGTGATCAAAGGGCAGGTTGGGGCGGTGGACTCCTCGGTAACGACTAACCAGGTGACAACTAACACGTCAGTGGTGACAGTAACCGCCTGATACGCCTGACTAAATAGAAGAAAAGCCAATAAATAAAAATCCACGCGCTTGCGTGGATTTTCTTTGCCTTCGGCTGACGCACCGGCTCCTGCTCGCCTTATAAATTCTTACTCATATTGATGCCGGTCACGCCAAAGCCGATGGCCTCATAAACATGGCGCGCCCGGGCGTTATCACCCGCCACGCGAAGGCGGATCTGCTCAACGCCCTTCGCCCGCATCTCATCCTCAAAAGCCCGCAGTGCGCCTTTGCCAAGGCCCTGCCCCTGGCAGGCGTCGAAGATATGAAAATCATAAATAAAAACGGTTTGCATCGAAGCATCAGGTTTGTACCAGAGATAGCCGACATGCTTCTCGCCCTCCGCCAGCAGGCAGAGCAGAACGTGGCCCGGCGTATTAACGCCTTCCGGGAGATCGTCTGCGATCTCCTGGGTGGCTCTGGCCTGCGCCTCTGCCTCAGAAAGGCGATAGTTTGCGGCAATCTCTTGCGCATAGTCCGCAATGAAATAGTCCAGATAAGCCGGGTATTCATCCTCACGCATGGGGCGCAATGTAATCATCGGTATTCCTTTTATTAAAGCGGGATGCGCATCGCCGCCCTGAGTTATCGGCGTTCACAATAAAGCGCCCGGTGAACGCTGTCAGCATAAAAGCGCCTGGCAAGGTGAATCCCCTCAGTTAACGCGAAGCACAATCTTGCCCTGAATACCGCCCTGCGAAGCGCGCTGATGCGCGGCGGCAGCGTCACGAAGAGGATAAATGCTGTCCGTCACGATGCGCACTTCACCGCTTGCCAGCAGTTGGCCTGCTTGCTGAAGCTGCTGACCGCTGGAGCGAACCTGGGTCGAAGAGACCGTGATCCCCCGGCGCGCAGCCTCATGTTGCCCGGCAAAGCCAAGCGGATTGACCAGATAGAGCGCCCCGCCGGGTTTAATGAGCGACAGAAAGCGTTCCATATTCACGCCACCCACGGCATCCACTACCAGATCGACCGGCTGCGCGACCGTTTCTGCGGCGTGCCGGGTGTAATCAATAAATTCGCTCGCTCCCAGTTCACGCAGCAGCGCTTCATGTTTACCGGAAGCGACGGCAATCACCCGCGCGCCCTGCCAGCGGGCAAGTTGTACAGCGAAGTGCCCTACGCCGCCGCCAGCGCCGTTAACCAGAACCGTTTTGCCCTTCAGCGAAACAGGGACATGTGGAAAAGGCTGGAAAGGGTTAGCTACATGATGACCGGGATCGATCAGGAACTGCCAGGCCGTCAGCAGTGACATTGGTGCGGCGGCGGCCTGCAAATAATCAATGCTCTGCGGCATTAATGCCAGTTCGTCGGCAGGCACCGCGATGTACTCGGCATAGGCTCCGCTGCCTTTCATCAGATCCTGCGGAAATCTCACCATGGAAAAAACATCATCACCCGCGCGAAAACCGTGTGCATCCTCATCAATAGCCTCCACAACACCGGCGATATCGGTTCCGGGAATAAGCGGGAAAACAGGGTTGGGCTGCCATTGCGGCGGTAACGTGCGGTAGCCATCGCGCAGATAGAGATCGGGCGGGTTGATGCTCGCCGCCTGCACACGCACCAATACCTCGCAAGCGCCAGGCACTGGACGGGGCGCCTCTTCATAACGCAACACTTCCGGCCCGCCAAATTCATGCAGTCGCACGGCTTTCATCATTGCACTCATCTTATTTCCTCTGCCTGGTATTCAGTAACAGCAGAATATGACAGCGACCTCAGGTTGATAATGGGCTTCGATTTCGCTTTACTTGTGCCATGAAAGAACAAATCGGTTTTGAAAGCCTGA
The DNA here is from genome assembly GCF_003864115.1 of Kosakonia sp. CCTCC M2018092. Lineage (NCBI taxonomy): Bacteria > Pseudomonadati > Pseudomonadota > Gammaproteobacteria > Enterobacterales > Enterobacteriaceae > Kosakonia > Kosakonia sp. CCTCC M2018092. The sequence continues at coordinate 1,404,196 of NZ_CP034225.1, read as the reverse complement.
CGGGGCTGATTGCTTTCGCGCGCGCCGGATCCCTTGGCAGCTATACCGCTGCCGCGCGTGCTCTGTCGATTTCACCTTCGGCGATAAGTAAAAGTATTCAGCGCCTGGAGCAGCATCTGGGGCTGGTGCTTTTTACGCGCACCACGCGCTCGCTGGCTTTAACGCCGGAAGGGCGCGATCTGCATGAGCGGGTGCTGCGGCTGTTACAGGATGCGCAAGAGATTGAGCAGGCGGCAAAGAGAGCCCGCGCTGAACCCAGCGGCACCGTGCGGGTTGCCGCCTCGCTGCCGGTCGGGCTGCATATGCTCGCCCCCCTGCTGGCGCAATTTCGCCAGCGCCAGCCAGAAGTGCGCATCGATCTGCGCCTCAGCGACGAACGGGTGAATGTAATAGATGAGGGGATTGATGTCGCGCTGCGCATTGGCGATCTGCCCGATTCGCGGCTGTTGTCGCGCCGCCTCTCGCCCTATCGTCTCTGTTGTTACGCCTCGCCTGACTACCTGAGCAAGCACGGTATGCCGCAACATCCCGACGAGCTGGTGGATCATGAGACGGTGAACCTGCGCTATAAAAGCAGCGGGCAGCTGTTTCGCTGGCCGTTTAACGTGGGAGATCGGGAGATTGAGTTAGTGCTCCCCGCCGCAATCGTCGTTGACGCCAGCGAAGTCGTGCTGACTACGGTAGCGGCAGGCGCAGGGATTGGAATGGCAGCAAGTTTTATGGCGGCGTCATGGGTTGAGCGGGGTGCGATTGTCCCTGTGCTGGCAGATTTTGCCGTTGAAAAGCACAACCTCACGGTGCTGTGGCCTGAGAGCCGCCGCGCGAATCCCGCCGTGCGTGCCTTTCTGGATCTGTTATTTGCGCAGTTATAACGCAGGTTTTTGAGAAGCATCCGCGCCTCTGGCTGAGCAGAGGCGCTGGCAAAACATTAAACGTCCAGTGTGCGAAGCACCACCAGTTCAAGGGCATTTCGCAGGATATCTTTACGGATCACATCCGTTTCAGTCTCTACGCGGGCGATAAGTGCCAGCATGATATCTTTATTCGCTACCGTCGCTTTCACGGCCTGAAGCTCACGAGTCACTTCATCAATGATCTCTTTTTCTGCCTCAAAGACCGAAAAAACTGACTGATGGTTCTGCGGGAGTGTTGCGGTCGGATTATTCATTTTTATCACTCATTAAATGGGCCCGGATTACGCATGGTTGGGCCGGCAGCCTGGTAGCGAGGTAAGTTGTACAACTTACCCATGCAAACTTGTACAAGTTGCTACTATAGTGCCACTCATTCAGAACTGCAATGTCACATCCGAAATAATTCACTACGCAATGAGTTGTTATGCTGCATCGCCCTTCCGCCGTGAATATGACGCGTGCACCCGGACGCCGGTAAAGCCAGCGCCGGGTGATATCAAAAGCCCTGCTTATGCAGACATGCCGCCATCAATCACCAGTTCGGCTCCGCTGACGTAACTGCTCTCGTCCGAGGCGAGGAACAGCGCCGCAGCCGCCACTTCGTCGGGATGCCCTAACCGCTTCGCCGGAATCTGCGCGCTCAGCGTCTGCCTGACGTCATCACTCGCCTGGCTAAACATCGGCGTATCCGTGGGTCCAGGGCTAAGGGTGTTGACCCGGATGCCGCGCGGAGCCAGCTCGCTGGTCCAGGTTCGCGCATAAGATCGCACCGCGGCTTTACTGGCCGCATAAGTGCCATATCCGGAAACCGCCATGCTGCCGGCAATCGAGCCAAGCAGCACGATGGTGCCGCCCTCACCCATCTGCGTGATGGCCTGCTGCACCGTGAGCACCATTGCGCGCACGTTCAGGCCAAAAGCGTGGTCGATATGCTCTTCCGTGCTCTCCGCAAGGCTCGCCGGTTCGGAAACCCCGGACGAATAGACAAGGATGTCGAGCTTTCCTGCCCTGGTATGAATGGTGTCAAACAGGCGAGAACGGTCGTCCGTATTGGTGATATCGCCCGCAATCGCTTCAACGTTACCGCCAATAAGCGTCACCGCTTCTGCCAGCTGCGCTTCGCGTCGACCGGTAATGAAAACATGCGCGCCCTCTTGTGCAAATCGCTGAGCAATCGCAAGGCCGATACCGCTGTTACCGCCGGTTACCAGGGCGGTCTTACCTTCAAGTTTCAACATGGCTACTCCAGAACGTAGGATGGACGCCTGATGATACATTTCGTATATTTACCGTCAATTACGCACCTGATATACACCAGATATAGAGAAGGTAACCTTATGTCGACCGATATCCCTGCCCTGCTGGCTGAAATCAACAGTACGCGCCCAATCCTTGAACAGGTCGCCAATAAATGGTCGGTGTTGATCCTCACCGTGCTGTGCAGCGAACCCTCGCGCTTTAACGCCATTAAAAGGCGGCTCGATCCTATCACCCATAAAGCCCTGACCGAGGCGCTGCGCCGTCTTGAGCGCAACGGGCTGGTTAACCGCCGTGTTATCGCCTCATCACCCGTGGCGGTTGAATACTCCATCACGCCGCTGGGCCGCTCTTTACAGGACCCTTTTGTGGCGCTGGTGAGCTGGGCGAGGCAATACGGGGTGGCGATTGAGCAGGCACAGGAGCTTTACGACGCGCGGCGCGCCACGGAAGAAGAGGGGTAATTTTCCCATGAAAACAACGGGTGCAGGATTTACGCAATGAAAGCAGATAACAATTCAAAGAAGATCCGCTTAGAGCGAACAGCTGAATTGACCGCTAGCGAAAAGTCTGGGGGTTTCTGTCTCATCCGCAGCCGCATACAACATGCCCAGAGTGCTCATCAGGTTATGTTCGACATGGACAGACCTCAACGTCTGACCTGCTCTGCATCCGATCATGAAAGGGATTCATATTACCGTGAGATATGGTCACTTCCTCTTGCTCCACGTTTCTGGCAAAACTATAGCGGAACTGTAACGGTAACACTTCAGGTTGCACATACATTGACAGCGCTCGCTCCCCTCCGGTCACGTACTCCTGTACGCTCCGGGGATCCGCTTACTTGCCGCCTTTGCGCAACTCGAATTATTTAGAGTACAGAGGCGATAAAATTTTATATCAGACGTCGGATGCGGTTTCTATGACTACACAATTTACCTTCACGATTAAGAGCGGGCGTTTTGACGAACATTATAACCCCTCCGAAAGTACGCGTATCACCACTAACTTTGCCAATCTGGCAAGAGGTGAGAACCGCCAGCAGAATCTGCGTAATACTCTGGCGATGATCAACAATCGTTTTAACAGCTTAGCCTGCTGGGATAATCCTGAAGGCGATCGTTATGCCGTTGAACTGGATATTATTTCTGTGACGATGAATATCGACGGCAGTGGTAACGCCTTTCCGGCAATAGAAATATTAAACACCACGATCATCGATAAAAAAACCGATCGACGCATCGCAGGAATTACCGGTAATAATTTCTCCTCATACGTGCGCGATTATGACTTTAGCGTGCGTCTGTTGGACCACAATAAAAGCCAGTCAGCACTCACTATTCCGGATGATTTTGGCGAACTGCACGGCAATATTTTTAAGCATTTTGTCCGCTCCGATGAATACAAAAATGCATTTAAAAAACCACCGGTGATCTGCCTGAGTGTGTCCAATAAAAACGCCTATTATCGCACCGGCAATCAGCACCCTGTTTTAGGATTCGAATACCAGCAGGATGGCACATCGCTGACTGAAACCTATTTCAAAAAAATGGGCCTGCAGGTCCGGTACTTCATGCCGTCAGGTAGCGTTGCGCCGTTCGCCTTCTTTTTTATTGGCGATCTGCTGAGTGATTACAGCAATCTGGAACTTATTAGTACTATCAGCACCATGGAGACGTTCCAGAAGATTTATCGCCCGGAGATTTACAACGCAAATGCCGCTGCGGGCCTGCATTATCAGCCCGACCTGAATAATCAGGATCACTCATTAACCAAAATTATTTACGATCGCGAAGAGCGTAGCCAGCTGGCGATTGAGCAGGGGAAGTTTACGGAAAAACATTTTATCGAACCCTACAGGGATATTCTTGAGCAATGGTCTGCCCGCTACCCGCTTTGATTTATTAAATATAAGGTCACCTGCTATGAAAACATTGCTCCCCACTTCTACCGCCGGTAGCTTGCCTAAACCATCCTGGCTGGCCCAGCCTGAAACGCTCTGGTCGCCGTGGAAACTGCAGGACGCAGAACTTATCGCCGGGAAACAGGATGCGCTGCGCTTGTCCCTCGACGAACAGTTACGGGCCGGAATTGATATTGTCAGCGACGGCGAGCAAACCCGTCAGCACTTTGTCACCACTTTTATCGAACATCTGAGCGGCGTCGATTTCGAGAAACGTGAAACCGTCAGAATTCGTAACCGTTACGATGCCAGCGTCCCGACCGTTGTGGGTGCCGTGGAGCGTCAGAAACCGGTATTTGTTGAAGATGCCCGCTATTTACGTCAGTTGACGAAGCAGCCAATCAAATGGGCGCTACCGGGGCCAATGACGATGATCGATACGCTTTACGATAATCACTATAAAAGCCGTGAAAAGCTCGCCTGGGAGTTCGCTAAAATTCTCAATCAAGAAGCCCGTGAATTAGAGGCGGCAGGCGTGGATATTATCCAGTTTGACGAGCCGGCGTTTAATGTGTTTTTCGATGAGGTCAACGACTGGGGTATTGCCGCTCTGGAAAGAGCTATCGAAGGGCTTAAGTGCGAAACCGCCGTGCACATCTGCTATGGCTACGGGATCAAAGCCAACACCGACTGGAAAAAGACGCTGGGTTCAGAATGGCGTCAGTACGAACAGGCGTTCCCGAAACTGCAAACCTCCGGTATCGATATTATCTCGCTGGAGTGCCATAACTCCCGTGTACCGATGGATCTCCTTGAACTGATCCGTGGCAAAAAAGTGATGGTCGGGGCCATTGATGTGGCGACCAGTACAGTTGAAACCCCAGAGGAGGTTGCTGAGACGCTGCGTAAGGCGCTGCAGTTCGTCGATGCCGATAAGCTCTTTCCCTGCACCAACTGCGGAATGGCTCCGTTGTCGCGTCAGGTCGCCACCGGCAAGCTTAATGCTTTAAGCGCAGGCGCGGATATTATTCGCCGCGAGATTCTGAATAAATAAATCTGACGCACGACGAAAATAATAAACCTGTCTGGCGACCGGGACGTTCGCCAGACATTTAATCAGTATGTAAAAACCACAGTTAGTTTCCTGCTTGCGGCGGCTAAATCAGCCATCAGCCGATCCGGCCATCAGACTACTTCAACGGCTCTGAATTTTTCCTGTCCCCTCATCTGAGACTGTTTTATTCGTTGCCATTGCAGCACTGAGATCGGGAAGCTTATTGATCGCTTCCATCCCACAACGTTCGTCGGACTCCGCGCCGCCGGTGCCCGCCATGCCGATGGCCCCGATCCACTGACCGCGATACTTCACCGGCACGCCGCCGCCGAGCAGCAATAACTCATTCACCGTGTTGAGGTTGGCGGTCTCTGGCGAAGCCTGCGCTTGCTTCGCAAACTGCCGGGTCGGCGTTTTGGTAGAGAGCGCCGTAAACGCTTTGCGCCAGGCGGCCTGCGTATTGTGCGGCCCGATGTTGTCATCGCGCATCAGCGTTACCAGATTGCCGCCGCGATCGACCACCGCCACCACGCCCTGGCGATGCATGCCATGGCAAACCGATAACGCTTCGGTCGCCAGCTGCGTGGCAAGCGCCTGCGTCATCTCATAAACGGTGGCGGGCGTTGCGGCCAGCGTCGTCGCGGGGCCTGCCGCCAGCAGCAGCGCGAGCATAAGACGTTTCATCGGCCCTTAGCTCCCGCGGTAGGTAGAGTAGCCGTACTGGCTCAGCAGCAGCGGAACGTGGTAGGTCGACTTCGTATTATCAATATGAAACTCCACCGGAATTTCCGGGAAGAAGCTCGGCTGTTTCTGGTCAGCAAAGTATTTACCGGTTTTGAAAATCACCCGATAGTCGCCCGCGGCAAACGGTTTTTCCGGCCACAGAGCACTGATGCGCCCGTCCTGATTGGTGCTGGCGGTGTTAAGCACCGTCCAGTTGTCCCCCTGCTTCTGCTCAAGGGTCACCGCAACATTGGCGGCCGGCAGCCCGGTTTGCTGATTCAGCACATGCACGCTCAGCGGGTTTTTATCGGCCGCAAAGGTGAGAGCGGGCGCGGCAAGCAGTGCAGCCAGGGTTAACGCAGCGATAGACTTTTTCATGTTGGATTCTCCTGTGTTGATGACCCGGCATTTATACCTGCCCGCTTGCCGCAATTGCCTGTCAGAAAGATGACCATATTGTCATCTGGCGCTGAAAGGCTGGGGCGGCTCAACGTTTCGTGGCACACTGCGCCGATGAAACTGTTACTGATTGAAGACAACCTGAAAGCCAGCGCCTGGGTGCGCAAAGGGCTTGAAGAGGCGGGCTATATCGTGGATTACGCAGCGGACGGGCGCGATGGCCTGCATCTGGCGCTGGCGCACCCGTATAGCCTGGTGATCCTCGATATTATGCTGCCGGGCATGGATGGCTGGCAGGTGCTGAAAACCCTGCGCACCGCAAGCCCGGTGCCGGTGATCTGCCTCACCGCCCGCGATTCGGTTGAGGATCGGGTCAAAGGGCTGGAGCTGGGCGCGAACGATTATCTGGTCAAACCCTTCTCTTTTGCGGAGCTGCTGGCGCGCGTCAAGAATCAGCTTCGTCAGCACCAGCCGCACAGCACGACGCTTCGCGTCGCCGATCTGGTGATGGATTCGGCGCGTTTTCAGGTGACACGAGATGGCATGCCCATCGCGCTGACGCGCAAAGAGTTTATGCTGCTGTGGCTGCTCGCCAGCCGTCACGGTGAGATCCTGCCGCGCACGCTGCTGGCGAGTGAGATTTGGGGCGTCAATTTCGACAGCGAAACCAACATTGTTGATGTCGCCATTCGCCGCCTGCGCCGCAAAGTCGACGACCCGTTTGCACAAAAGCTGATCGCCACCGTTCGCGGCATGGGGTACTGCCTGTCCGTGCAGGAGCCAGGCGATGCATAGCCCCTCCCTGACACTCAGGCTGACGGCGATTTTTACACTGATTATGGCGCTGGCCTGCGGCGGCATCAGCCTGATCCTCTACAGCGCCCTGCGCAGCGAGCTGGTGTGGCGCGACGATCAGACGCTGATTAACCGCGCCGCGCAACTGCGCCAGCTGCTGGAAGATGGTGCCCAGCCGGAGTCGCTGCCGCTCTACTTCAACCGTATGGTCGATATTCGCCAGGATATTCTCAGCATCCGCCCGCAGCAGGCGCAAAACGTCACCATTAACCATACCGGCATCGCGTTGCCCGATATCGCACCGACCCCGGTTAACACCCCGCCCAACGCGCAGCAGCTGCACCGCTGGCGCAGCGCGGATGATATGGACGCCTCGGCGCTCAGCCTGCAGGCCAACTCGCCGCGTGGGCCGGTCACCGTCACGCTTGCCCGGGTGGCGCGCGAGCGGGCAATGATGCTTGAGCGCTACCGCCAGCAAAGCATTCTGGTGTCACTGGCGGCCATTTTGCTCTGCGCCGCCCTCAGCCCGCTGCTGATTCGCCGTGGCCTGCGCTCCATTGGCCGTTTAAGCCAGATTGTGGCCGAGACCGCCAGCGACCGGTTAAATCAGCCGGTGCCGTTGCAGGCGATCCCGCAAGAGCTGCTCCCTCTCGGCAAGGCGCTTAACGCTATGCGTCAGAGCCTGTCGACGGACTTTATCCGCCTCACCCAGTTTGCCGACGATCTGGCTCATGAGATCCGCACCCCGATCAATGTCCTGTTAGGCCAGAATCAGGTGGCGCTGAGCCATCAGCGTTCCGTTGCCGAGTACCAGGCGCTGCTTGAAGGGAATATTGAGGAGCTGGAAGCGCTGTCGCGGCTGACGGAAAACATCCTCTTTCTTGCGCGCGCCACGCATCACAATATCAAACTCAATCAGGAAACCTTCTCGCTCAGTGAGTCGCTGGAGATGGTGATCGATTTCCTCGAACCGCTGGCAGAAGAGCGTGAAATGGTTATCGAGCTGAATGCGCAGGGCAGCCTCACCGCCGATAAGATGCTGTTTCAGCGGGCGATAACCAACCTGCTGACCAACGCCATTCGCTATGCGCCGGGAAAAGGGACGATCGCCGTCAGCACGGCTCATCGCGGTAACGCTGTTGAAATTGAAGTGGCGAACGACGGCGAGCCGCTTGCCGAGCCGGAGAAAGCGTTCGAGCGCTTCTGGCGGGGAGATAACGTCCGCCACACCGCTGGCAGCGGGCTGGGGTTATCGCTGGTGAGCGCCATCGCCGCGCTGCACGGCGGCAGCGCCTGTTATCGCCACGCGCAGGGCAAGAATATCTTCGGCCTGCGTTTGCCTTCCTGACACGCCGCCGATCGGGATTAAGCGGCGTAAAGCAGCGCCGCGCCATACAGCCCGAGGCCATAGGCCAGATGCGTCAGCAGGCTGAATACCCGCGCCCGCCACGGTTTGGGCGTGCGCGAGGCCGCAATGCCAAAACCCAGCGCGGGCTGCATGACCAGCCAGGGCGCAGGCAGCGTAAGCAAGCCTGTCAGCACACCCGTCAGCAGAAGCGGTTCGCGCAGCCATGCCGAACCCTGTAGCAAAAGCGGGATCGCCGCAAACAGAATGCCGGTGAGGTAATGGAATGCCCAGCCGGTAAAACTTTCCCCTTTGATGCAAGGCGTGGAGAGGATGGTGTTATGCCGTCCCTTTCCCCGCGCGAGCCACAACAACCAGCGCCCCACCAGCCCATAATTAAGCGGCGGCACGCGAAGAAGCTTTTTCTGACACATCGACCAGCCATCCATCAGCAGCGTTGCGCCAGTGCCGGTGACGATAATCTGAAGCACAAGAGTGTTATCCATTTTTCCTTCCCCTGATAAAGAGATGCTAAGGTGTCGGCGAGTGTGCAACGTGAAGTGAGGTTTAAGTCAACGGTGAAAGAGCTGGACATTGGGGAAGTGGCGGCGCTTTCCGGCATAAAGCCCTCCGCGCTGCGGTTTTACGAAAAGAGGGGCTTAATCAAACCGATTGGCCGCAACGGGCTGCGAAGGCAGTATCCGCAAAGCGTGCTGAATAAGTTGCAGCTGATAGTGCTCGGCCAGGCGGCGGGCTTCTCGCTGGATGAGATGGCGGCAATGTTAAACCCGCAGGGCAGGGTCGCTATCAACCGCGAGCAACTTCAGCAGCGCGCGCAGGCAATTGACGAGACGATTTGTAAGTTGCAGTTATTCAGCGAGGGGCTAAAGCATGCCGCCCGCTGCCCGGCGCCTGAGCATACCGAGTGTGCGTCGTTCAAAAAACTGGTGAGACGAGGGTTAAGGCTGATCGCGCGCAAATAACGTCAACGCAAATGCATTACTCATCATGATAGCGGGTCGAGCGACTCTCCTTCTTCGCCGAGTGCATCCAGCAGCGGCCATAGAGGGTTGACGCGTAGTGGCGACCGCGATCGTCAGTAATCTTGCAGTGGCAGGCAAAAGGCTCAACGGAGGCAGCGCCTTCAATTAATGCCGTATCGACTCCCCGGGGACTAAAATCGACGATGATCTCGACGTTATTCACCCAATCCGGTCGAATACGCTGTCTGTTCAGCAGCTTTGTCAGCATACTCGTGTAATAGCGCACCAGATGATTTATCAATGCCTCGCGCGCCTCGAGCCGGGTTTCGGGCAATGCAATCCCTACGGAGGTGAATCGGTGCCTGATCGCAAAGTGCTTAAGCAGCCCCAGAGACCAGTAGCCATGAAAATCATTATTGCGGCTCACAAAGCTCGAATTGAGCGCATTAGCGATGCCCTTAAGCTCACGTCGTCTTGCCATCATTACTCCCTGTTTGCAGATCAACGGCCTCGCCAATATTAGGGGTTGCGCGCCTGTTGTTGTCCTTCAAAGGATTATCCATGTTAGAACATAGCGTTAATCATTGATTGAACAAATGCTCAAATTACAGGAATCGCTATGCCATATACATCAGCAACGCCGCGGCTCTTTTACCGCACGCAGGGAGAAGGCCCGTTAGTCATCATGCTTCATGGTCTGTTGATGGATAGCAGATGCTGGGTGGATAACGGCTTCATCTCTGCGTTGAGTCCCCATTTTCAGGTGGTGTGTCCGGATCTGCCCGGCCACGGGGCGAGCGATAAACCCGCGAACCAGGCCTCCTACACGCAACAGAGCCAGGCGTTAGCCATCGTCAATCTGATGGATGAACTGGGGTATGAAAAAGCGCATATCATCGGCTACTCTGCCGGTTCCTGGCTGGCGATGGAGCTGATAAATGCACACGCAGATCGCCTGCACTCTGTGGTGTTGGGGGGATGGGATTGTGAGGCTGGCCTGCCTGAAACGCCTGTCGGCAAGCTGACGTTTGAGATGTTTATCACTTATGCCCGACAGGTTGCGCCGGAACTCACCGCCTCGCTCACCCCTGAGGATGAAAAAGGGGCTGAGCACTTTTTCAATGAACTGAGAAAACACGCTCAGGACGCGGACGCCTTTTTCCCCTGCCCTGTTCCCCTGCGTTTTTGGGCAGGCGCTGAGGATCCCTATTATGCCGCAATGGCTGCGTTAGCCACGCGCTACGACATTTCGCTTTTCGCCGGTAAGGGCGATCACCTGAGTGAAGCTAATCATCCAGAGGCTGCCACGCTCAGTGCGATCCTCAACGTTGTCCGCAACCCTCACGCGCCCGGGCGGGCATAACTTCTGTAGCGAGAGGGAGCAGCCACGCATGGCCTGCTCCCCCTTTGTGGTTATCACACGCTTAGTTCGTCACCGCAACTTTCATTGCCGGGCGCTGCGGCAGTAACCAGAGAAACGCCATAATAATCAGTGCCAGCGTCAGTGACGCGCTATAACGGCTCAACGCAAGGCCGCCATCGGCGACAGGTTTATCGAGGAAATCGCCGACTACCGCACCCAGTGGGCGGGTGAGAATAAACGCGGCCCAGAAGAGTGCGGTGCGCGACAGGGAGGTAAAGCGGCTGGCAGCCCAGATAATCGCCAGTGCGCCGACAAACAGCAGGATGCCGCCATCATAGCCCAGCCCTTCGCTGTCTGCGGTCCAGTCACCCAGCGCGGTGCCGAGCGTCTGTGAAAACATAATGGTGACCCAGTAAAAGCTCTCCGTGACGCCGTTGTTGACTGAACTGACAGCGATGGTGCCGCAGGTCAGACGCCAGACAAGCAGCGAAAGCAGCAGCAGCGAGCTCAGCAGCAGCGTGCCGCCCAGATAACCTATCCCCAGCGAGCGATCGGCGAAGTCCGCAAGCGTCGTGCCAACGGTGGTGGTGGCAACCACCGTAAACCAGTAGATCCACTTATTAAAACTGTGGCGTTCAATCTGCACCACCACGGCGATTAAAAAGATGATGGCGAAAATCAGTGTTCCGGTGAGATAGCCCAGATTCATCGACATAGTCACTGCATCACCACCGGTCTCACCCAGCGTTGTCGCAGCAATCTTGGTTAACCAGAACGTCAACGTCACGGCGGGAACTTTGCTGACGACGGTTTGATGTGCGGACTTATTTTGCATAGGAGAGGCTCCGGAACAGCCCGGGATGGGCTAGCGTAGCGCTTACATTATCGGAGTATTCTTAAGCGAGGATTAAGTAACGCAAATAAAGTGAAGAAATTTTGCGCTACGGTCGGGGCGAAACATGGAGCGTGAATATAAAAATGGGCAGCATCAGGTTTTCTGCAATTTCATATGCAAAAGCGGATAGGGTCTGCCCTGTCCATCGTGCTCAGAGCGGCTCACTACTACAAAACCCTGCTGTTGATAAAAACCCACCGCTTGCGGATTCTGTTCATTGACGTCCAGCTCATCCGCGCCCTGCGCGATGGCGTGTTGCAGGAGCACTTTCCCGGTGCCTTTTCCGCGCCGGGCGGCATCGATAAACAGCATCTCAATCCTGTTGTCGCTGACGCCAACAAAGCCGACGATGGAGCCATCTTCAACCAGCCGGGCAATCGACAGCGCGACGGCAGGAAAATAGAGATTTTCTAACAGCGGGCGCAGCGCCTCAATATCCTCCTCCGGTAAGAAATCGTGGGTGGCACGCACCGATGACTCCCAGATTTTCAGTAACGTCGGGTAGTGAACGGGCATGCCCGCTTCAATCGTTATCATGATTTCCCTCTCTGTGATGGCTTAACAGCGCGGAATGCATATTAGCACCCCACAATGCCAGCTACACTTTCAGCGGCTTAAATGAACCGAAACCCGTTATGAAAGAGGTCACACGATGAGCACTTCAACCTTCACGCTATACGTCACCTATTACGGCGATCCGCAGAGCCGTTTTGACCGGGACTATTACGTCAACAGTCATATTCCGCTGGTGATCAAAGCGTTCCAGCCCTATGGCCTGCTCAGCGCAGCCGCCCTCTTCCCGGCCGTTGAGCAGACGGGCACCGTCGCTATCGCCGAGTGCGTTTTCCGCGATGAGGAGGCGATGAAAGCGGCGTTTAACTCGCCAGAAGCGCCGGAAGTAACGGGCGATGTGCCGCACTTTACCGATCTGACGCCGAGCATGTTGCGCGCCGTTGCGCTTTAAGCGCTAAACAATAAGGCCGGTGCTGATGCACCGGCCTTCTCATTTTTACTGTGCGGCAAGTGCCGTTACGAAGTCGCGGTAGGTGTGCAGCGGGCGGCCAAGCAGCGCCACCAGCCGCTCCCGGTCGCCCTCATTTGGGATCATGCCGTAGCTGACGTAGCGCTCGGCCATCAGGCGCATTTCATAGGCCATCCATTTCGGCATAAATTCCGCCATGCCCGCTTCAAAGGCATCCGGGCTGTCTCCGCCATACATCACCTCGCGCCCGAGGACATCGCGCCAGATTGCCGCCGCATCATTACCGGTCAACGTATCCGGGCCGACGAGATTAATGGTCTCGATGGGCAGCTTCTCGCTCGCCTGGTCGCGCCGAATCAGCTCAATAGCCGCCACCTCGGCGATATCGAGCGTATCCACCATCGCCAGCCCGCGGCTGCCAATCGGCATCGGGTAAACGCCGTGGTTAACGACCACCTCCTTAATCATCGCCTCATTGTCGATAAAGTAGGTGGGGCGCAGAATGGTGGCGCTGAAGTTCATCGCGCTAAGCATGCGCTCAGCACCATATTTAACCGCGAAATGCGGCACGTTGACGGCGTGGTCTGCGCCAAAGACTGAGAGATAAACCACGCGCTCGACGCCCGCTTCCCGGGCGATATTGAGCGTAATCAGCGTCTGGGTATATTCATCGGCGGCAACCGCATTGAGTAAAAATACCGTTCTGATGCCATTAAAAGCAGCGCGCAGGGCGTCGATATCCAGCAGATCGCCTTTAACCACCTCCACATTGCCGACAAATTCGGCCTTTGCGGGATCGCGGGTCAATACGCGGACATCAGCGCCGCGGCGAAACAGTTGCTCAACAACGTGGCGGCCAACGCGGCCGGTCGCTCCGGTAACAAGAATAGTCATGATGTTTACTCCGTACTGTCTGGTGGGTGTAACCAGAGACTATCCCGATCCATTTTTGCCCGGAAGAGGCTATTATTTGCACACTATGTTCCAAAAATGAGACACCCAATGGATATGAATGCCTTAAAAGAGTTTCACCTCATCGCGTCAGCAGGTGGGATTGGTGCCGCCAGCCGCGCCAGCGGGAAGCCGAAGGCCACCCTTTCGCGCAGGCTGACCGATCTTGAAGAGTCGCTGGGCGTGCGGCTGGTGGAGCGCGGCGGCCAGAAGCTGAAGATCACCGAGGCGGGCGAACGCCTGCTGGCGCGCACGCTGGGCGCGATCCGTGAAATTGATGAAGCGGCTGAATCGGCGCGGGAAGATAACGCCGCGCCCGCAGGTTGGCTGCGCGTTGCCGCCCCGCTGCTCTTTTCGCAGCTGGCGCTGGGGCGGCTGATGGCGGAATTTCGCCAGCGCTTTCCGCAGATCCACATTGAGGTGGTTTCTGAAAACCGCATGAGCGATCTGGTGGAAGAGCACTTTGATGTGGCGATCCGCATAAACCCGCAGGCAAACAGTTCGCTGGTGGGCCGATGCTTCGCCAGGGACAAGCTGGTGCTGGTCGCCGCGCCTTCTGTCATCCTGCCCGAAGTGGATGGGCAAAGCGTGCCGACGATCCCGGCCATTGTCATGTCAACGCATACAGAAGGAAATGACTGGATCGTTGAGAACGGACAGCGCCACTTTACTCCGCAGCCGGTGATGCGCCTCTCTTCACTGCTGACCGTCCGCGATGCGGTTCTGGCGGGTGCTGGTGCGGCGATGGTGCCGAAGTCAATCGTCAACGCTTATCTTGCGAGTGGGGAACTGATGAGCTGGGGAGAGGCCGATACGCTTACCGAGCTGTGGGTGCTGCACACCTCACGTCGGCTTCAGAGCCCGAAAGTGAAGGCCTTTGTGGAGTTTATCTGCGAATATTATCCCGCTGGCTGGTTCTCTACCTGAGGCGAGCGGGAAGTGTGAGGAAAGAAGCATTGGCGCCAATTACTGCTCGCTGACGGCAACGCCCTCACGCGCAACGAGGCTGATAGCGGATTCATAAACTTCGTTCATCCCATCGACCGCCTGCGCTTTTCCCTTTTTCAACTGTTCGAGAATACCCTCTTTTTCAACGCGTTTTCCCGCTGTAATTAAGGAGGATACCGCGTGCCCGATAACCATATAGACTTCACTTACACGTTCTGAACTTATGATATCCATTCACTTCCCTCCCGCGTAGATGCCACACCTGTAATTACTCGCTGCACGAGGAGTTACGTGAGCAAGGTCTGCGATGTTGTCCCATATATTTATAAAGTAATTTACCTGCAAAATCATCACTATTTAATGAGGATTGTCTGAAGGTGAATTAAATATTTTTTCTATTTTAAAGAAGATGTTAGATAGTGATACTGCTGAAGATTTTATGACAATTAAAAATAAAAAAGGGAGTGACGAAACAAACTTTCTGGCTAATAAAAAGTTAAAAAAGTGGCAGGGGACATCATCTCCTGCCGACTATAATCCGACAACGGCACCGAAACCATGTGCGCTTTATACCCCCAGTGTGGCGGAGAAAGCTTAGAAAAACCTTAACGCCCCGGCCTTTTTCGACACGTTAACCAGCGCTGCTCGCTGAAATATGCTGATGCTACCCCCCTGGTTTTTGCTTAAGGATCTACTCAGCTAAACAGTCCACGCGCGGTATGATACCGCTTCAGTCACATGTGGAGCAGAAGATGGACAAGGACACACTGGTTAGCCTGGTGAAATTTAAGCGCTGGATGGATGGCGAAACCCTCAAGGCCATTAAGGCGATCGACGAAACGGCGCATCCGCAAAAGCGCCACCTGATGATCCGGCTGATGAACCATATTTATGTCGTCGACATGATTTTCAGGGGCAATCTCACCGGTCAGCAGCACGGTTACACCGCGCTAAATACCCCGGAAACGCCCACCCTGGAAGAGCTTGAAGTGAAGATGGCCGACTGCGCGGCGTGGTATATCGAGCATATTGGTGCCCTCTCCTGCGATCTTGAAAAAGCCATCACCTTCCGTTTTGTCGACGGCGGCCACGGCGAGATGCGCGCCATTGATATGCTCAACCATGTGCTGTTCCATGGCACCTATCATCGCGGCGCGGTGGGCTGGATGATTTCAGAGTGCGGCGGCGTCGCGCCGAAAGATGTGCTGACGGTTTTTCTGCGCGATCATAATCACTGACGGCTTCACCTTTTCTGAAAGCAAATCAGGAGCCAAACCATGTTAATGTACACCACGCTAGGCAGCAACGATTTACCGACGATGACCCGTTTCTATGATGCGATTTTCGAGGTGCTGGGCGTGCCGCGCATTCCCGCGTGGAGTGAAACCTGGGCGATGTGGGGCGAACCGCCAGACAAGGGGTTTAGTTTTTGCATCTGCCCGCCGTTCGATAACAAAAGGGCGACGCCGGGTAACGGGACGATGTTCTCCTTCCGGGCCAGTAGCGCAGAGCAGGTAAGGCAATTTCATGCCGCAGGGCTTAAAAATGGCGGCAGCGATGAGGGCGCGCCCGGTCTCCGTGAGGCCTACGGGCCGGATTTCTATGTTGCCTATCTGCGGGATCCACAGGGGCATAAGCTGGCCTGCGTATGCCATCCCTGGCACCCGGAAATAGATAACCCAGCCTGATAGTTCTTGTGTTATTACTGGTCAGGCTAAAAAAACTGTCCAGAACGGCCTTTATCGTATGGGGCTTATGCATAAGGATTCGATGTCATGGAAATCAGCATTCAGACCCCGCTGTTGCACTCGCTGCCGCTAAGCCAGCGCAGCGGATGCAATGTGTGGCTGAAAATGGAGTCTGCCCAGCCCACCGGCTCGTTCAAACTTCGCAGCGCTTCCCATGCCTGTAGCTATTACGCAGAGCATGGCGCAAAAGGCTTTATCAGCTCGTCGGGCGGCAATGCGGGTATCGCGGTGGCGCACAGCTGTCGGAAACTCGGTCTGCCGGTCACCGTCGTGGTGCCTGAAACCACCTCCCTGCGGGCGAGAGAGCTGATCGAGCAGGAAGGGGCCAGCCTCGTGGTGCATGGCAAGGTGTGGAGCGAGGCTAACGACTATGCCCTCTCTTTAGCCAACGATGAGATCATTTATATTCACCCCTTTGATAATCCACTTCTGTGGGCGGGCATCAGCACGCTGGTGGATGAGGTTATCTCCGCAGGCGTGATCCCGGATGCCGTTATTCTCTCCGTCGGCGGAGGCAGCCTGCTGTCCGGCATCGCTCAGGGGCTGGAAAAACATCACCTGAGCCATATTCCGATCTATGCCGT
Source organism: Kosakonia sp. CCTCC M2018092 (assembly GCF_003864115.1). Classification (NCBI taxonomy): domain Bacteria; kingdom Pseudomonadati; phylum Pseudomonadota; class Gammaproteobacteria; order Enterobacterales; family Enterobacteriaceae; genus Kosakonia; species Kosakonia sp. CCTCC M2018092. The sequence continues at coordinate 1,387,352 of NZ_CP034225.1, read as the reverse complement.
TGAAACCGAGGGCACCGCGTCGCTTAACGCCTCGGTTAATGCCGGAAAGCTGGTGCGTCTGGAGAAGGTGAGCGGCATTGCAACGACCCTTGCCGCAAGCCAGGTGTGTGAAAATGCGTTTAACGTTGCCAGCCGTCTCGAGGTGAGAAGCCAGGTTGTCTCCGACGCGGAAGCCGTACGCGCCTGCCGCCTGTTGCTGGACGATCATCGCGTGCTGACCGAGCCCGCCTGCGGCGTATCGCTCTCGCTGCTATATGACAATAAACTCCGCTTTAATCCCAGCGATAACGTGCTGGTGATTGTCTGCGGCGGAGCATCGGTGACGCTGGAAAGCCTGCTCGGCTGAAGGAGAGCGCCACCGCGCGTTAAAACGTGGCGGTAAGGGCGCACGCCCCTACCGCTGTGGCCTGTTACCACTCGACGCAGATTTTACCGAGGTGGGAACCGCTTTGCAGGTAGCCAAAGGCTTCGCTCAGCGCCTCATAGCTGAAGGTGCGATCGATAATCGGCTTTTGCTTCATTACTTCCAGCGCTTTCACAAAATCGATCTGATCCTGGCGGCTTGCCACAATCACCCCTTTGATCTGCACCTGTTTCGCCAGCAGTGAAAGCACCGATACGCTGGCCTCATCGCCGGACAGGATACCAATCTGCGCGATATGCCCGCCGACTTTAACCGCTTTCAGGGACTCTTTCAGGGTAGCCGGGCCGCCCACCTCCACGACGTGATCGACGCCAAACCCCTGGGTCAGCTCCAGCACTTTGTCTCCCCACTCGGGTGTGGTTTTGTAGTTGATGGTCTCATCCGCGCCCAGTTCACGCACAACGTCGAGCTTTTTATCGGAAGAGGAGGTGGCGATGACTTTCGCGCCCATCGCTTTCGCAATTTGCAGCGCTGCGATGGAGACGCCACCAGTGCCCTGAACCAGCACCGTTTCGCCCGCTTTCAGGCTGCCATCCACCACCAGTGCCCGCCAGGCGGTCAGCGCTGAAGTGGTGATGGTCGCGGCCTCTTTGTGGCTCCATCCCTGCGGCGCATGGGTAAAGGCGTCTTGCGAACGCACAACGTACTCGCTTGCCATGCCGTCAATGCCGTCGCCGGGAGTATGGGCAAAGCCGCTCACCTCGGGGCCCGGCTTGCCTGCCAGCCAGATGGGGAAAAAGGTGGAAACCACATGATCGCCGACGGCAAACTCCTCAACGTCCTCGCCTACCTCTTCGACCACGCCCGCGCCATCGGACAGCAGAATGCGGCCATCCTCAGTCGGGAACTGGCCGCTGGCAACAATCAAATCATGAAAGTTCAGCGAGCTGGCTTTAATCGCAACCCGAATTTCGCCCTTGCCCGGTCTGCCCGGATCGGCGATATCTGAGACGGTAATGTTTTCCAGGCCGCCCGGCGCGTTAAGTGTGACTGCTTTCATCATGCTTCTCCTGTTACAGCGTAAATTTGCGTTAACCAGCCTAAATCATAGGATCACTTTGTTAAAGGCGAGCGTTTTTGTGACCGGGCACACACCGCCGCCCCGGCGTGGACTTATATCCCCGTGTTATGTCATGATGCGAATTGGTTAAATTTTTGTATATATGCCCGCCAGCCAGGGCTTATACAGATGGCATACTCGTTCAGGCGATAAGTAATGGCGTATTTGAATTCTTTATTGACGTTTATCGAAGGCAGGCCGGCGCTGGCCATTGTTTTAAATATTATTCTGCTGATCGTCTCTGGCATGTTCGCGCACCTGATGTGCAAATTCCTGCTGATTAAGGTGGTGCGTAAAGTCTTCTTTGCCAGCCATAAAAAAGATGTGCCGCTGGAAAAAGATCGCCGTATCGCCGAAAAATTATCCAACTTTGTGCCGGTACTGACAGTTTATTACCTGCTGCAATTTATGGAAAATATGCCAGCCTCGCTGGTGACGGCGATAAATACCATCTGTGGAATTTTGTTCTTTATTTTCCTCTCAGTTTTTTTCAACGAGATGCTGGATATCGTTAATAGCTCCTATCTGCGCAAGACGAAGCGTAAAAATCACTCGATTAAGGGCTATATCCAGATAGGTAAAATCTTAATTCACGTTATTGCCGCGATCATGATCCTCGCGGTGATGTCGAACAAATCACCTGCCATTATTATCTCCAGCCTCGGTGCCGTGGCGGCGGTGCTGATGCTAGTGTTTCAACACACCCTGCTTTCGCTGGTCGCCAACGTGCAGGTCTCCTCAAATGATGTCCTGCAACTCGGGGACTGGATTGAGATGCCGGATAAAAACCTGAGCGGTGAAGTCACCGATATCGCGCTGCACACTATTACTATCCGGAACTGGGATAACACCATTTCCCGCATTCCGACGAAAAACTTCCTCACCGAAACCTATACCAACTGGCAGGCGATGTTCTCCTCCGGCGCGCGCCGCATTATGCGCAGCACCAATATCGATCAGCACTCGGTAACGTTTCTCTCGCAGGAGATGCTGGCGCCGATGCTGGCGATACGCGGCGTGAGTGAACCGCTGTCAAAATTGCTTGATGGTCGCGATCCCTTGGGCGTGGCGGACAGCTGGTTTATCGATAATGGCCTGACGAATTTGACGCTTTTCCGCCACTACTTAATGGCTTATCTCGCCGAGCGGCAGGATATTGTCAAAGAGATGTATATTGTCGTCAGGACGCTAAAACCGTCACCGGCCGGTATCCCGCTGGAAATTTACTGCTTCACCACGTCAACCCTGTGGGCCGATTATGAGAATACGCAATCGGCAATATTTGAATATATCACCGCGGTAGCAGGACAATTCTCCCTGCGCTTATACCAGTATCCCGCAGGCCACGATTTCTGGCGCTTATCACAGCAGCACGCGATGCAGAAAAGCGCGCCATCCAGCGAAGGCTGACAAGCTTAGCGGGTCACAGCAGCGCGGGTCACCTCCCGCGCCTTACCTCAGATAAACATCACCACATCTCTTCGGGAAAATATATTTTCCCGAAGAGATGTGCATGCGCGTAATTCATAAAAGAAAAAAGAAAAGGACAAAAAAAGATATATTTCACACTTAGGATCTTTATCAAAAAATAAAAAAAGAAAAAACCCTTTCCATTGCGGAACTTTATACCCGTAGCAAAAATCATTATTACCGTTGTGATATGAGCAAAGAAAAATGAAAAAAACTCGTATTGTAGTGATGATGATAGGCGCTATTTCAGGTACCGCGTACGCAGACTCAGAGCAGTTAATTCCCGATTTTTCCCCCGAAAGCTTTTCCGCCTCCGCCTCTGCCGGGATGCTGAGCGGTAAATCGAATGAGCTAGTCTATGACGAAATAACAGGGAGAAAAATCAGCCAGCTTAACTGGAAGATAAAGAATGTCGCCATCGTGAAAGGCGATCTCTCCTGGACCCCCTACTCCTTTTTAACCCTTAACGCCCGCGGCTGGACGTCCCTCGCCTCCGGGGCAGGCCATATGGATGATTACGACTGGCTGAATGAAAGCCAGTCAGGCTGGACCGATCACTCCACCCATCCTGACTCGGATGTCAATTACGCCAATGAATTCGATCTCAACCTGAAAGGCTGGATTTTCCAGGACGCGAATTATAAAGCGGGCGTGGTGGCAGGCTATCAGGAGACGCGATTCAGCTGGACGGCGCTCGGCGGCGCTTACGATTATGACAACGGCGCCTCAGTGGGCAACTTCCCGGCAGGCGAACGCGGGATTGGTTACAGCCAGCGCTTCACCATGCCCTATGTTGGGCTGGCGGGCCAGTACCGTATTGATAATTTCGAATTCAATGCACTGCTGAAATTCAGCGACTGGGTGCGCGCGCATGATAACGATGAGCACTATATGCGCGACCTCACCTTCCGTGAGAAGACCAGCAACTCACGCTATTACGGCGCGTCACTTGATGCTGGCTACTACGTCACGCCGCACGCGAAAGTATTTGCTGAGTTCACTTACAGCAAATATGAAGAGGGCAAAGGCGGGACGCAGATTATTGACACCAACAGCGGCGGATCGGAATTCATCGGTGGCGATGCTGCGGGTATTGCCAACAAAAACTACACCATCACCGCAGGTCTGCAATATCGCTTCTGAACCCGCGATATGACCACCGCATATTAAGCCCCTGACGGGGCTTTTTTATCTTCGCTATTTAGCTGCAATAAACCCGGCAATCGCCGCCGTCACCCCATCGGCGGCTTCCGTTGGCGGGTGGTGGCCGGTTTTTGCCAGCGTGAGCAACTGAGCATTGGGCAGAAGCGCGACGATCTCCTCGCTTAACTCAACCGGGGTTGCCCTGTCCTCTTCCCCGACAATCACCAGTGTCGGCGCAGCGATAGTCGGCAACAGGTGGGTGATATCGCCCCGGTCAAACACGGCGGCATCCAGCGCCAGCGCTAACCCTTCGCGGTTGTGAGCATCCATCATGGCGCGCTCTTCGGCGGCCTCATGAGGGTGGTTTTGCAGCCATTCTGCGCTGTTTACATAGGCCTGAAGGGTGGTAAAAAGCGCTTCGCGCTCCTCATCGGAACCACTGAGCAGTGTTTCGCGCTGCCTGCGCCACATCTCCAGCCGTTCAGGCAACTCCGCACGCGCACTGGTGCCAATCAGCACGAGGCCTGTCAGGAGCTTCGGATAATTCGCTGCCAGCCGCAGCGCCACCATCGCGCCCTGGCTCTGCCCAACGATGGTGACCTTGCCAAGCGCCAGTTCCTCAATCATCAGCGCCAGATCGCGGCTCAGATCGTCAAGCGTCCAGCCGGTGGGATCGTACCCGCTCAGGCCGTGTCCCGGCATATCGAGAACAATGCAGCGATAAGTGTGGCTCAGGGTCTGAACCTGTGCGGCGAAGATGTGATGGCTGGCGAAAAGCCCGTGGGCAAAAAGCAGCGTTGGCCCTTCGCCGATATCGCGGTAACGGTAGAGCGTGCCATTGATGCGCACCTGCTGCAGCGACCACTCATCATCCGCATTAAAGGCTCTTGCCAGCAGCGCCGAATCTTCAAAGATTTGATAACGGCGAATCTTGCCGTTGATAACCGTAAAGTGAATGATCATATCGCTGCCGACGGTGTTCTGCGTGCTCACCACCGTATGGCGAAAGCGCCCCAGCACCAGCACGCTGTCGTGCTGCGCGATAATCTCATCAATGACAAATTCCCGCGGCCTGAAGTTCTGCGGGAAAGCCATTAACCAGCGCCGGACCTGCTCAGGCCCCTGCAACAATCCAACTGTCGAGACGCCTGGTTCGCCGTCGATATGCCACACCACATCGTCGGCCAGCAGGCTGACAATCTCATCGACTCTGCCCGCAGCAAAAGCTGCAAGGTAGGTTTCCACGACCACGCTGGCGGGGGTCTGATTCGCTGTGAATTCCATCTACTCACTCCTGTTTTTCGAATAGTAATGCCGTAACAGAAGTCTATTTTTTCCATATTTTGAAAACTACAGATAAAATCGGCGAATCATTTTGCATAAACAGAAAAAAGAGATGATGGACTGGAATGATTTACGCTTCTTTTTGGCCGTTGCGCGCACCAACAGCCTGACTAAAACTGCGGCCACGCTAAAGGTGAGCCAGTCGACGGTGTCGCGCAGAATTAGCGCGCTGGAAAGCAGCCTGCGGACCAGCCTGTTTCTGCATCATCAGACCGGCTACTTTCTTACCGATGCCGGGCAAGCGCTGCTGAATTATGCCGAAGAGGTGGAGAGCCGGATTGGCGCGCTGGAGCACGCCTTTGCCGGAGGCGATGGCGAAGCGGCGGGAACCGTGCGCCTGGCGACGGCAGAGACACTTGCCAACCACCTGATTATCCCGGCCCTGCCGCAGTTCCAGGCCGATTACCCGGCGATTCGCCTCGAGCTGATTACCGGGGTCAACACCGTCTCGGTGGTACGAAACGATGCCGATATCGCGCTGCGCCTGGTGCGCCCGGAGCAAAACACGCTGAAGATCCGCAAAGCCGGAGTGATGGCCTCGGCGGTCTACGCAGCTGAGAGCTATCTGCGCGCTCACCCCGCGCCGGAAGATGCGCCCTTACGCGGGCGGCGCTTTATTACCTGGGACAGTTCGTTCAGCCATCTTCCCGCTGCCCGTTGGTTTGATGAACAGGTTGAAGATAAAACCTCTGCGCTTGCCACCACCAGCCTGGTAACCCAGCTTTCTGCCGTCAACGCCGGGCTTGGGCTGGCGGTGCTGCCCTGCTTTATCGCCGCGCAGCAGCCGGGATTAGTCGAAGTGATCCCGCAAGATCTGGTGCTGAGCGAAGATCTCTGGCTGGTGACCCATGCCGATCTTATCGCCTCGGCACGTATCAAAGCGGTGGCGGAATTTTTAATGACTCTCCTCGCCCGGGCAAACATGACCTGACGAAATTACCGGCCACCATGCGGGTTTATGCGCCGCCGCGGTAGCGTATCAAGCAAGCGGTTTAGCTCGGCTCGCTGGCGATACTGCGCGGGCGTGTCGATATCGCAATGGATCCCCGGCTCATCGACGGCAACCGTGCAGGTGCCGATCTGGCGAACAATCGTTTTTAAGCTGCTGTCGGCGGGCGCGTTGCTGATAAGCGCGAGCGCCTGCGCCGGAAGCAGCACCGGGTGACCCTGGCCCTGATCATAACCAGGCACCAGGCAGTGGTCATGATCCGGATGCTGCCATAACGCGCTGTAGACCGTGGGCGACACCTCCGGCATATCGCCCAGCGCCAGAAAAAAGCGCCTTGAGGTCACCGCCGCCGCGCCACACTTTACTGAAGAGAACATCCCCGAGGCGTAATCAGGGTTGTGGACAAGCGTAATGGCGGGCTGCCCGCGATAGTAACGCGCCAGCTCATTGCCGCGATGCCCGGTGACCAGAATCACCCGGTCGCAGAGCGTGAAGGCGCTGCGAAGCGCACTGTCGAGCAGCGTGCCCGCCCCCCAGGGCAGCATCATTTTCCAGTCGCCCATCCGGCTTGATAACCCGGCCGCCAGCATTACGCACTCAATCAGCGCCTTTTCACTCATCACACGCTCCTTTTTCACGCCTCGCCCTTCAGCACCGCTTTGATGGAGGTGATGATCGGCTGATAGCCGGTACAGCGGCACAGATTCCCCTCCAGCGCCTCTTTCAGCGCGTCATCATCCGGCGTGGGATTCACCGCTAAAAGTGCTTTAGTGCTCATCAACACGCCCGGCGTGCAGAAGCCGCACTGGACGCCGCCGTGGCGCACAAACGCATTTTGCAGGCGCTTGCCCACCGGGTCGTGGTGCAGGGCTTCAATGGTGGTGACCTCTGCGCCGTGGCACTGGGCGGCGAGCAGCAGGCATGAGCAGACCGCTTTGCCATCCAGGATCACGGTGCAGGCACCGCACTCGCCCACGGAACACCCCTCTTTGGTGCCGGTCAGGCGTAAATCGTCGCGCAGCAGATCGATAAGCCGCAGGTTATCGTCCACGTCGCGGAGAATACGGATGCCATTCACTTTCAGTTCAATTGGATGCATCTTCGCGCTCCTTAGTTGCTCTGCTCGGTTATTACGTCCTGCATCATCAGGCGGAACATATCGACAAATACCGGGATTTTGTAAGGCGCAGACCAGCGCCCGCCGATGGCTTCGTCCACCAGCCCTTTCAGCGCCTGCGCCGCTTTATCAATCGAGGCGGCGTTCAAAGGCTGGCCGACTAATGCCTCCTCCACCGGGTTTAGCCGCTGCGGTTTACGCATCAGCGCGCCGTCGACCAGCCGACAGATGCGGATGGTGCCTCGGCTATCGACATGAAATTGTCCGGTCAGGCTTTGCCGCGTGATATTGAGCGCATTGCGCCGCCCCAGTTGCAGGTAGCACTCCACCAGCGGCTGGGTCATCGGCACCGGCAGAATAAAGCGCGTTACCAGCTCATCGGCAGCGATAGCGGTGCGATAGCCATCGGTAACAAACTCACTCACCGGCAAGCGGCGCGTACCGCGCAGGCTGCGCAGCTCCACCTGTGCGTCATAGATAATCAGCGGCGGCAGGGAGTCGGCGCAGGGCGCGGCATTGACCACATTGCCGCCGAGCGTGGCGCGGTTGCGAAGCTGTAACGATCCGATGGTTTTACAGGCGGTAATCAGCAGCGGGTAACGCTGCTGCACCAGCGGATGTTTAATCAAATCGCTGAAGCAGACCCCGGCACCAATCGACAGCCCGCCGTCGAGATCGAAGATCTCTTTCAGTTCAGCCAGCCCGGCAATATTGACCAGCGGCACCGCGTCACAGCGCAGGCGCGCCTGCACCAGCACATCTGTGCCGCCGGCAATCGGCTGCGCTGCGTTTTCCGCCATCAGGGTTAACGCTTCTTTTAAGGTATGCGCCACTTTCAGCGACACCGTATTGAGCCGGTGAACCTCTTTTTTAGGGCCGCAATCGAACAGCCGCTCGCTCTGGCGCGCCGGTTTTTTCAGGTTATAACCGAGCCTGACCTGCTCAAGGGTCAGCGGTAGCGTGCGGTTAAAGCGGCCGATGGCGAAACTGACCGCGTTATTGAGCGCCGCGGCACCAAGTTCAAGCACCGGCTCGCCAATCACTTTCCCTCCCATTGGGCCTGCTTTATCGGCATTTTCGATGGCGTTGATGATAATTGGCGGCATATCTTTGATGGTCGGCAGCAGGTAGGTGTCGAAATTCTCTGACTTCACCACCCCTTGCTCGGTGTTGAAATCCTCCAGCATGCCGTAGCCAATCATCCCTTGCAGCACGCCGCCATAAACCTGGCCATTGAAGCCGACCGGGTTGATCACTTTGCCGACATCGTGGGTCGCAACCACGCTGTTGACCGTCACTTTGCCGGTGCGCAGATCGACCGCCACATCGGCAATCTGGCAGCCATAGACCCAGGTGAAATAGGGGCTTCCGCTCCCCTTCTCCTCATCCCAGTGAATAGGCGGGGCCACATGCCAGCCGTAGGCGGATAAGTTCGCGCCGGTGGCGCGGGTCATATCGATCACCTGCTGGAAGGAGAGGCGGTGTTGCGGCTGATGACGATTGAATACGTGCCCGTCGCGCCATACCAGATCCGCTATCTCACCGGCGTGCAGGGTTGCCAGGATAGCGGCGGCCATCCGATTTTTAATGGTGTTAGCGGCGCTAAGGATCGCCTGCCCGCCCATCAACGTGCCGCGCGAGGCGACGGTAGAGCCGCCATCGGCAATCATCGCCGTCGCCGGTTCGCTAAAAGTGACGTGCGCAAGCGGAATGCCGAAAGCGTCCGCCGCCAGCAGCGACATGGTGGTTTGCAACCCCTGCCCGTTCTCCGAGACCGAAGTGGAGATGTTAATACTGCCGTCGGCATTGACCTGCATCAGCGCGGAGGAGGCGTCCAGCCCCTCCGCACCAAGTGAGCAGCCGCGATGGCTCAGTGCAAGGCCGATGCCGTAACGCACCGGCCCGCCCTCGGCGTTCAGTTGCTGATAGTGCGCCCGTCGTGCCTCGAATTCGGCTTTCAGCACCGAGGTTTCCAGCACCTCCTGCGCCGAGACGGTGTGATCGCACATCCGCTGACCGGCCATGCTGGTATCACCCTGGCGCAGAATATTGCGCAGCCGCAGCTCCACCGGTGAGAGACCCACTATCTCTGCCACCTCATCCATCAGGGACTCATTGGCGAAGATGATTTGCGGCGCGCCGTAGCCGCGATAAGCCGAGGTGTAGTTATTGTTGGTGTAGACGCCGGTAATATCGACGCGCACGTTGGGAATGTTATAGGGGCCCGCCGCCTGCACCGAGCTGCGCCAGGTGACGAACACCGTCTGCCCGGCGTAGCTGCCGCCGTCGGCGATGATATTGATCTGCATCGCCTGAATGCGGGCATCATCATCAAGGCCAATGCGGTAATGCAATTTATAAGGATGGCGCTTGTAGCTCTCGCGCATCGACTGTTCGCGGTTATAGGTCATCTTCACCGGACGCCCCGTAAGCTGCACCAGCAGCGCCGCGCGGCAGGCGAGGTTATCAATAATGTCATCTTTGCCGCCAAAGGAGCCGCCGAGCACCGAGCGTTTTACATTTACTTTGCTCTGCGGCAGATCGAGGTATTTGGCGACGATGCCGCGAATACGGTGCGCGTTCTGAATCGATCCGGCGATGGTCATAATGTGCTGGTCAGCATCCAGCCACGCGGTGATCGACTCCGGCTCGATATAGGCATGCTCCTGGAAGCCAACCTCATAGTCGCGCTCAATGATCTTCGTCGAGGCGGCAAACCCGGCCTCAATATCCCCTTTTACCGTGTGGTGGCGGTTAATGACGTTGCTCTCAAGCGAACTGTGGATCAGCCGCGCGCCCGGTTTCAGTGCCTCCTCCGGGGAGGTGATCGGCTCGCAGGGCGAGTAGGTAAGCTTAATTTTGTCTACCGCCAGGCAGGCGGCCTGATAGCTCTCCGCGGCCACAACGGCAATCACGTCGCCGCGATAGGCCACCTCATTTTCAATAATCGGCGGGTAATCGGGGATAATCACCCCCAGCTTGCGCTGGCCGGGGATATCCTTCCAGGTCGCGATATGTACCACGCCAGGCACCTTTTCCGCTTCACTGAGATCGACGGAATCAACGCGCCCGGCGGCGATATCGACATAGCGACAGACGCCGTAAAGCATATCTTTCAGCTGGATATCGTCGCCATAAATCGCCGTTCCCCTGACTTTGGCCAGCCCGTCTACGCGGGCTACTTCACTGCCAACCAGCACCGTCTCCATTGTTATGCGCTCTCCACTAGCAAAAGGATGATTGCTATAAGCAATGGCTATGCCACTTTCAACTTGGGTAAAAAACAGACGAAACAGGGCGAAAAGCGGCAATAACGGATAAAAAGCAGGCAGACGCGCGCCCGGCGATTATCAAGCCGGGAAAAGGGGTATCACTTTGATAATTTCACCGCCGATGGCGGCTATTTTTCGACGAGGCGGTAAACGGGCATCAGCCGCGTGGTGCCGGTGAGATCGTCGAACACCTCGGTTTCGGCGGTGGCAATCGCCATTCCGCTTTTGCGCAGCCGCTGCACATCCGCCGCTATGCGTTGCAGGCCAAACCAGAACAACCCATCCAGCGCGGTCACTTGCAAACCGGACTCCAGCGCCTGTTTCAGCCGCTCGCGCGGGGCTTTTATCTCTTTGGCAATCTGCTGGTAGGGTGTGGCCGTGGCCCCCGTCGGATCGATGCGCCGGATACGCGTCGCAAGGCGGTACTGGAAGGTATCGGGAATGTCGCTTAAATCGGTTTTCAGGCTATAGACACAGCCAAAACGCTTGCCGTTAAACACAACATTTTTCTGCGCCAGGCTGAATTCGTCGCGCAGCGCGGCAATCAGCTGCGGCGCGCGGGTCAGCAGTAAACGGAAGGGAAGCTCAAAGCTGGTGACATAATCAACATTGAGCAGCGCGATGCGTAGCCGCTCTTCGGCTCCGGCGTTAAGCTGGCGGCACTCATCCAGCACATCGCGCCACTGCTGCGCCAGACGCGGCGTACCGGCGACGTCGGCAAAGCTATATTTCTCAATCTGATAATCAATTTTTCCGCTCACCCGGCCTTCCCTTCTGCATGAAGTCACTCTCCGTGGCTCAATTTACCAACTCCGTGACCTAACCGGAAGCCGCTATCGCCGCGCCGTGATTGCCGTCATGGCGCTAAGGTGAAGGAGGCATGGATAAGCTGTTTAACAGGCAATAAAAAGCCCAGCTGCTGTGCCGGGCAGGATGTTCAGTTTGAGCAGGAGAGTATCTCCGGCAGCAGCTGCCGCAGATGTCCGGCACTGAGCAGCGTCATGGCGGCCTCGATATCGGGAGCGAAGAAGCGGTCCTGCGCATAGTGCGTGACCTGTGCACGCAGCAGGCTGCGGGCCTGCTCCAGCAGCGGGCTGGTGGTTAAGCCTTCGCGCATATCCAGCCCCTGGCAGGCGGCCAGCCACTCGACGGCAATCACGCCGCGGGTATTGGCTGCCATCTCCCACAGGCGACGACCGGCGGCCGGGGCCATCGAGACGTGATCCTCCTGATTGGCGGAGGTCGGCAGGCTGTCGACGCTGTGCGGATGCGCCAGGGCTTTGTTTTCACTCGCCAGCGCCGCCGCCGTCACCTGGGCAATCATAAACCCGGAGTTGACGCCGCCGTTTTTCACCAGGAAGGGGGGCAATTGTGACATATGGCTGTCCATCAGCAGCGCGATACGCCGCTCCGCCAGCGCGCCAATTTCGGCAATCGCCAGCGCGAGGTTATCGGCCGCCATCGCTACCGGCTCGGCATGGAAGTTGCCGCCGGATATAACTTCATTCTGCGCAGCAAAGACCAGCGGATTATCGGAAACCGCATTCGCCTCGGTTAACAGCACTCCGGCGGCAAAGCGCAGTTGCGTTAAACATGCGCCCATCACCTGCGGCTGACAGCGTAATGAGTAGGGATCCTGCACCTTGTTGCAGTTGTGGTGCGACTGCGCAATTGCGCTGTCATCGGTCAGCAGATGTCGGTAGAGCGCGGCGGCATCGATCTGCCCGCGCTGACCGCGTACTTCGTGAATACGCGCATCGAAAGGCCGACGGGAGCCGAGTGCCGCTTCGGTGGTCAGCGCCCCGCATACCACCGCCGAGGCGAAGAGATCTTCGGCTTCAAACAGCCCGCGCAGCGCAAACGCGGTGGAGGTTTGCGTACCGTTCAGCAGAGCCAGCCCCTCTTTTGCCGCCAGCTTGAGCGGCACCAGACCGGTGCGGTTAAGCGCCACGCTGGAGGGCAGCCACTCGCCGTGAAAGCGCGCTTTACCTTCGCCGAGCAGCGTCAGGGAGAGATGCGCCAGCGGCGCGAGATCGCCACTGGCACCCACGGAGCCCTTCGCCGGGATCCAGGGGTAGACGCCAGCGTTGAGCATATCCACCAGCAGTTGGATCACCCGTAAACGGATACCGGAGAAGCCGCGCGCGAGACTGTTGATTTTCAGCAGCATCATCAGGCGCACCATCCCCTCATCCAGCGGTTCGCCAACGCCTGCGGCATGGGAGAGCACCAGCGAGCGTTGCAGATTTTCCAGGTCTTCGGTGGCGATGCGCGTCTGCGCCAGCAGGCCAAAGCCGGTGTTGATGCCGTACGCCGTGCGCCCCTCGGCCATAATGGCATTCACGCAGGAGACGCTTTGCGCAATGTCGGCAAACGCGCTGTCATCCAGGGTGACGTAGAGCGGCTGACGCCAGGCGTCGCGCAACTGCGCCAGCGTCAACTGGCCGGGAATAAGGTGTAGCGTACTGTTCATCAACGTTTCCCCTGTGTGGCGGCTACCATCGGTAAGTTAAGCTCCTGTTCAACCGCGCACTCGATGGCGCTCTCATATCCCGCATCGGCGTGGCGCATCACGCCGGTGGCTGGATCGTTATGCAGTACGCGGGCAATCCGCGCCGCCGCTTCATCGCTACCGTCGCAGACAATCACCATGCCCGCATGCTGTGAAAAGCCCATGCCGACGCCGCCACCGTGGTGCAGTGAGACCCAGGTGGCACCGCTGGCGGTGTTAAGCAGCGCATTGAGCAGCGGCCAGTCGGAGACGGCATCGGAGCCGTCGCGCATCGCTTCGGTTTCGCGGTTCGGGCTGGCAACAGAGCCGGAGTCGAGGTGGTCACGGCCAATCACAATCGGCGCGGAAACCTCGCCGCTGCGCACCATTTCGTTAAACGCCAGCCCCAGTTTTTGCCGCCACTCCAGCCCCACCCAGCAGATGCGCGCCGGTAATCCCTGGAAGCTGATGCGCTCGCGCGCCATATCGAGCCAGCGGTGCAGGTGAGGATCGTTAATCATCGCTTTCACTTTGGCATCGGTTTTGTAGATATCCCCGGCATCGCCGGAGAGCGCCACCCAGCGGAACGGGCCAATGCCGCGGCAAAAGAGCGGGCGAATGTACGCCGGGACAAATCCGGGGAAATCGAAGGCGTTGGTGACGCCCATCTCTTTCGCCATCTGGCGAATGTTATTGCCGTAATCAAAAGTCGGCACGCCCATCTTCTGAAAAGCCAGCATCGCGTTGACGTGTTCGGCCATGCTCGCTTTCGCTGCCTGCACGGTCTGCTGCGGATCGGATTCTGCTTTGCGTTGATACTCTTCCCATGACCAGCCCTTTGGCAGGTAGCCATGCAGCGGATCGTGGGCGCTGGTTTGATCGGTGACCATATCCGGGCGCACGCCGCGCTGCACCAGCTGCGGCAACACGTCGGCGGCGTTGGCGCAGAGCGCCACGGAAACCGCCCTGCCCTCGGCGGTATAACGTTTGATTCTCGCCAGCGCGTCGTCGAGGGAGCTGGCCTGCTCGTCGACATAGCGGGTGCGCAGGCGGAAATCGATGCGGCTCTGCTGGCACTCAATCACCAGCGAAGAGGCACCGGCCAGCGTCGCCGCCAGCGGCTGTGCGCCGCCCATACCGCCCAGCCCGGCGGTTAACACCCAGCGCCCGGTTAAATCGCCACCGTAATGCTGACGCCCGGCTTCAACAAAGGTTTCATAAGTGCCCTGGATGATCCCCTGGCTGCCGATGTAGATCCAGCTTCCGGCGGTCATCTGGCCATACATCGCCAGCCCTTTCGCATCCAGCTCGTTAAAGTGCTCCCAGGTTGCCCAGTGCGGTACAAGGTTAGAGTTGGCAATCAATACGCGCGGCGCGTTTTCGTGAGTTTTAAACACGCCAACCGGCTTGCCAGACTGCACCAGCAGCGTTTCATCGCTCTCCAGATTCGTCAGCGCCTTTACGATGGCGTCATAGCACTCCCAGTTGCGCGCCGCACGCCCGATACCGCCATATACCACCAGCGCCTGCGGGTTTTCCGCCACCTCCGGGTCGAGGTTGTTCATTAACATGCGCAGCGGCGCTTCGGTCAGCCAGCTTTTGGCCGTCAGCGCCGTGCCTCGCGGGGCGCGGATCGCCTGCGGGCGAGAGGGGATATGCGACATCGTTGTTCTCCTGAAATCACGCGATGAGTGTGTAAACACATATACTTGTCTATACAATTACGCGCAAGGCAGGATTTAACACAAAAGATACATTTTTCTGATAGTGCGCTAACAATCACGCTTTTGCTGCTGGCAGCGCTCAGGAGCCGAAATGGCCCTGTAAACGGTAGCGGGAGCCGGGATAAAGCAGGCTGGCGTGGCAGACAATCTGCGATGTCGACCAGGTGCGGCGGCGGATCAGCAGGCAGGGATCGTGCTGCTGGATCTGCAACAGACGGCAGTCGTCGGCCGTCGCGTGAACGGCTTCCACAATGTGCTCCCCTTCGGTGAGCGGCGCAATCAGCGACAAATAAGCATGAGCGGTGGTCTGCGTGTAATCCTGTTGCAGATACTCCGGCACTACGTCGGCATTGACCCAGCGCTCCTCAATCTGCACCGGGATCCCATTCTCAAAATGGACCATGCGCGAGTGAAAAATGCGTGTCCCTTCCGCCACGTTTAACGCCGCGGCCTGGGTTGCGTCGGCGGCGCGCGCCTCCAGCAACAGCACTTCACAGCGGTGTTGATGGTGGCGGTCGGCAATCTCATCAGCAATGCTGCGCACCTCGAACAGCGCCGATTGCCCTTTCGGCTCGGCGACAAAGGTGCCGACGCCCTGCAGCCGTACCAGCAACCCCTCATCGGTCAGCGCGCGCACCGCGCGGTTAATGGTCATACGGCTAAAACCAAACTGCGCCACCAGCTCCGCTTCAGAGGGAATGCGATCGTGCGGACGCCAGATACCAGCGGCGATCTTCTCGCTGATGGCCTGCTTTACCTTCTCGTAAAAGGGCACGGGCGCGGTGGCCGAAGCCACCCGGGGGCGGGGTGAATACATAGCGCGGCAATTCCTTATTGTTATTTGTCTGGCGAGTATATCACTGCCACCAGTGCAGGATTTGCCAGGCCAGCCGGGCAGCTGCTTTCGCGCCCTGCCCTGCGTGATCAAACGTCGGATTGAACTCAACCAGATCCACCGCCTGCACTTTTCCGCTGCGACACAGCGGTTCAATAATGCGCAGCAGCAGATGCATCGGCACGCCCAGCGCCGCCGGTGCGGAGACGGCGGGCATCTCCCAGACGGGGAGCACATCAAGATCGATAGTCAGATAGATTCTGTCGAACTGCTCAATGATGCGTTTAATTTCAGGCAGCGCTTCGCTTTCGAAGGCGTTTAACAGCGCCAGATCCTCAATCACCGTTACGTTGCGGCGCGTCGCTTCATCCCACAGCGCCTGAGTATTGGCCGCCAGGCTGGCACCGAAACAGGTGTAGTGAAAGCCGCGCTGCTGAGCGTCGCACTGCTGCGCCAGCTGGCGAAACGGCGTGCCGGAGCTTGCGCGCGCCGCGTGGCGTAAATCGAGGTGTGCATCAAGATTGATAATCGCAACCTGCTCATGGGGGAAAGCATCAAGGATTGCCGAGCCGTGACCAAAGGCCGTTTCATGCCCGCCGCCCAACACCAGCGTGCGCATCTGCGCCTGTTGGCAGGCGAGTACCGCATCATGCAGCACCTGCTGTGCCTGCTCCAGCGCATCCGGCCGGGCGACAATATTACCTAAATCAACAAGCTGCTGATGCCCGGCGTGGCTGGCCATATTTGCCAGTGCTTTACGCAGGGCAAACGGCCCCTTTGCCGCACCCGCGCGTCCCTGGTTACGCTTAACGCCCTCATCACAGGCAAAACCGAGCAGCGCCGTCTTGCCGCGATGCTGCCCGGGCGCAAAAGTCTCCGCCTGGGTGACGGTCTGAAACAGGCGCAGGGCATTTGCCGCTTCGCCGCTGTCATCCCTGCCCTGCCAGCACGCGGGCGCGACCGGCTTCCATAGATTCATACAGTGACCTCGCCACGGAAAATACGTTGATAAAGCGGATTACGGCCCGGCTCGTAGATCATCTCCACCGGGTGACTCGCTTCCCAGACGACAAAATCGGCAACAAACCCGGCGGCCAACTGACCATGGGTCTGCTTACGGCCAAGCGCCTGCGCAGCATGACGCGTCACGCCCGCCCAGGCCTCTTCCGGCGTCAGGCCAAACTTCACGCAGGCCATATTCATCGCCAGATGCAGGCTGGCAAACGGGCTGGTGCCGGGGTTGAAATCCGTCGCTACCGCCATCGGCACGCCCTTCTGACGGAGCAAAGCGACCGGCGGTTTTTGCGTTTCATTAAGAAAATAGAAGGCACCGGGCAACAGGACGGCAACGGTCCCGCTGGCGCGCATCGCCATCACGCCGGATTCGCTCAGGTACTCAATATGATCGGCGGATAAGCCCTTAAAGCGGCTGACCAGCTCCGCGCCGCCCAACGAGGAGAGCTGCTCAACATGGCCTTTCACCGGAATGCCGAGCGCCTGCGCGGCGCGAAACACCTGTTCGGTCTGCGACGGAGTAAAGCCGACGTTTTCACAAAACGCATCCACCGCCTCAAACAACCCTTTCTCCGCCAGGGCGGGCAAAATGGTGTTGCAGACCCGATCAATGTAGGTCTGCGGATCCGCTTTATACTCCGGCGGCGCAGCGTGCGCGGCGAGCAGCGTGCGGCTCACCTCCACCACGTTGTTTTGCCCCAGCGTGCCGGCCACGCGCAGCATCTTCTC
Organism: Kosakonia sp. CCTCC M2018092; assembly: GCF_003864115.1. Classification (NCBI taxonomy): domain Bacteria; kingdom Pseudomonadati; phylum Pseudomonadota; class Gammaproteobacteria; order Enterobacterales; family Enterobacteriaceae; genus Kosakonia; species Kosakonia sp. CCTCC M2018092. The sequence goes on along the minus strand of NZ_CP034225.1, from coordinate 1,369,780 downwards.
TTCGCTGGCTAAATCCAGCCCGTAACCCGATTTGATCTCAATCGTGGTGACGCCTTCGCGCATCAGCCGTTCAAGCCGCGACTGCGCGAGAGCAAGCAGTTCGCCTTCGTGACACTCTCGCGTCGCCCGCACGGTTGAGCTGATCCCGCCGCCCTCGGCGCTAATCTGTTGATACGAAACACCGTTTAACCGCTGCTCCCACTCCTGGGCACGGTTTCCGGCAAAAACAAGATGAGTATGACAATCGATTAAACCGGGCGTCACCAGACGGCCCTGCAGATCGGTGCTCTGCGGCACATGCGCGGGCAGTTCGCTCTCCGGTACGATCGCCCGAATCTGCCCGTTACGCACCACGATGGCATGGCGCTCAAGCAGGCCATAGGGTTCTGCTCGTGTGGGATCCATGGTCGCCAGCTTCGCGTTACGCCACAGACGGTCGTCAGAGGTCAGCTCAATCATATGGTTCTCTTGTCATGTGTTGTATAGACATTTATTTGCATAATGATTCGCTTGTCAACTCTGCGGCGCGTTTGCTGCGGGCGTTGCCGCCGATATCATGGCTACAAACAGCAAACTGTGACGCACCACATAAAATTCGCCTTATATTTCAACCGCCAATGAACCGTTTCAGCCGCGCTCAAAAACCGTCGCCCAAGGGCAATTTATTTAGCAGTGAAAGTATTGTGTCGCCAAAGCCCGACACTCTGTAAGTTGCTAAAATTAAATAGAAAAAAGGCTCTTGTAAGGGCAAAAAATTAAGCGTACATTAGCCCCCGTTTGGTGATGAATTCACCCGAAATTCTGAGATGGCGCTGTGGCCGAAAGGGAGAAAATTCTCATTTTCGTTTTGGCGTAGTTTCACCTCTCTATACTCAGTCCTGAAAGATCATTAATGCATACTTTGTGTGCGGAGCGATGAACGTGAAATATTTCTTTATGGGCATATCGGTGATGGTTATCGTGTGGGCCGGCACATTCGCCCTGATGATCTAGCCTGAGCCATAGCGCAGAAAAAAATAAGGAGCCATGCGGCTCCTTTTTTTATGGCTGATATTTATGGCTGGGTCTCTTCCGCCGCCCCTTTTGGCGTCACGGGAAGCAGGCCGTCGGCGCGGAACATCGCTTTGATGCCGCGCACCGCCTGGCGGATACGATCGCGGTTCTCAATGAGCGCAAAACGCACATGGGTGTCGCCATAATCACCAAAGCCGATGCCGGGCGAAACGCACACTTTCGCCTCCTTCAGCAGCTTTTTCGCAAACTCCAGCGAGCCCATCGCCGCATAGGGTTCCGGAATTTTCGCCCAGACGTACATCGAGGCTTTCGGCATCTCGACCATCCAGCCCGCTTCATGCAGCCCTTTGACCAGCACATCGCGGCGGCGCTTATACTGCGCGGCGATATCGCGCACGCACTGCTGATCCCCTTCCAGCGCAGCGATAGCCGCGACCTGTAGCGGCGTGAAGGTGCCGTAATCGTGGTAGCTTTTGATACGCGCCAGCGCATTAACCAGCGTCGGGTTGCCGACCATAAAGCCAATGCGCCAGCCCGCCATATTGTAACTTTTCGACAGGGTGAAGAACTCAACGGCGACATCGCGCGCGCCGGGCACCTGCATAATGGAGGGCGCTTTCCAGCCATCAAACACGATATCGGCGTAGGCCAGATCGTGCACCACCAGCACATCGTAACGCTTCGCCAGCGCCACCACTTTCTCGAAGAACTCCAGCTCCACGCACTGCGCGGTCGGGTTCGACGGGAAACCTAAAATCATCATTTTCGGCTTCGGATAGCTTTCGCGGATCGCCCGCTCCAGTTCATTAAAGAAGTCGACACCTTCCACCAGCGGCACCGATCGCACCTGCGCACCGGCGATCACCGCGCCGTAGATATGGATCGGATAGCTCGGATTCGGCACCAGCACGGTATCACCGTGATCCAGTGTCGCCAGCATCAGGTGCGCCAGCCCCTCTTTCGAACCGATGGTGACAATCGCCTCCGTTTCCGGGTCGATATCCACCTGGTAGCGATCCTGATACCAGCGCGAAATAGCCCGGCGCAGACGCGGAATACCGCGTGAGGTGGAGTAGCCATGCGTATCGGGGCGCTGCGCCACGGTGCAGAGTTTTTCCACGATATGCGGCGGGGTTGCGCCATCCGGGTTGCCCATACTGAAATCAATAATGTCCTCGCCGCGGCGTCGCGCAGCCATTTTCAGTTCGGCAGTAATATTAAATACATAGGGGGGAAGACGATCGATACGCGTGAAGCGGCGTTCAGGACTGGAGTCAGCCATAAATTCCTCGAAGTTACGTTAGCGCCCGGACCGTCCGAGCGACGTCGCTGCATATGCAGCCTGTTCAGAACATAGCCTGATTAAATTCCCGCTGTCGAGAGGCAAGCGAAAAAATAGTCCGCAAGCGAAAAAATAGTCCGCAAGCGAAAAAGAGGAAGCGTAATTTGAGCAACCGAAAAACTGAGTGCCGCTTAAGCGGATGAACACAGCTTTTCATTAACAATATGATAAAAAGAAAATTACCTTACAGAGATGCGGGTTAAGTTGTGTCCTCTCCTGCGTCTGATGCTCTTTAATCCCCTTTTAAATAAATGGTTTTTCCTCATTCATCTAATCAATGGTTAACTGGTGATCTGCCGCCGGGTTTTTTATCATAGCCCTTTGAACTCTGTCACATGAGTCCCCCGTGCACGAAATATTCGACATGTTACTGGCGGTTTTCGACCGCGCGGCGTTGATGCTGATCTGCCTCTTCTTTCTGATCCGCATCCGCCTGTTTCGCGAGCTGCTGCATAAAACCGCTCACTCACCAAAGGAGCTGCTTGGCGTAACGGCGATCTTCTCCCTGTTTGCGCTGTTCAGCACCTGGTCCGGGGTACCTGTTGAGGGATCGCTGGTCAACGTACGCATTATTGCCGTGATGTCCGGCGGGATCCTTTTCGGGCCGTGGGTCGGCATTATTACCGGGATCATCGCCGGGACGCACCGTTACCTGATTGATATTGGCGGCGTGACGGCTGTGCCCTGTTTTATCACCAGTATTATCGCCGGCATTATGTCGGGGCTGATTAACCGAAAGTTTCCCAAAGCCCAGCACTGGCGCGCCGGGATTATCGGCGGGATGATTTGCGAAAGCCTGACCATGCTGCTGGTGGTGATCTGGGCACCATCTACCGCGCTGGGGCTGGATATTGTGGCGAAAATCGGCGCGCCGATGATCTTTGGCACGGTGTGTATCGGCTTTATTGTGCTGCTGGTGCAGAGCGTTGAGGGGGAGAAAGAGGCGATCGCCGGGCGTCAGGCACGGCTGGCGCTGGATATTGCCAATAAAACGCTGCCGCTATTTCGTAACGTGAACAGCGAGTCATTGCGCCAGGTATGCGACATCATTCGCCGCGATATTGACGCCGACGCGGTGGCGATCACCAACGTTGATCACGTGCTGGCTTATGTCGGAGTGGGCGAAAATAACTACCTCGATAGTGATGATATTATTAGCCCGACCACTCAGCAGGCGATTACCACCGGCGAAATTATTATTAAAAACAATGATGAAGCGCACCGCACGCCGGAGATCCACTCAATGCTGGTGATCCCGCTGCGCGAACAGGGCATCGTCACCGGGACGCTAAAAATCTACTATTGCCACGCGCATCAGATCACCTCCGCGTTGCAGGATATGGCGGTCGGTTTATCGCAGATTATCTCAACGCAGCTGGAAGTCTCCCGCGCTGAGCAGCTGCGCGAAATGGCGAATAAAGCGGAGCTGCGCGCGCTGCAAAGTAAAATTAACCCCCACTTTCTCTTTAACGCCCTCAATGCCATCTCCTCATCCATTCGCCTCAATCCCGATACCGCGCGCCAGCTGATTTACAATCTGTCGCGCTACCTGCGCTATAACATTGAATTAAAAGATGATGAGCAGATCGATATTAAAAAAGAGCTCTATCAGATTAAGGACTACATCGCCATTGAGCAGGCGCGCTTCGGCGATAAGCTGACGGTTATCTACGATATCGACGAAGAGGTAAGCTGCGTCATCCCGAGCCTGCTGATCCAGCCGCTGGTGGAGAATGCCATCGTTCACGGTATCCAGCCCTGCAAAGGCAAAGGCGTGGTCACCATTAGCGTGGAAGAGTGCGGCAACCGGGTGCGCATTGCGGTGCGCGATACCGGCAACGGCATTGCGCCGGAAATGATCGCCCGCGTCGAAGCAGATGAAATGCCGGGGAATAAAATTGGCCTACTGAATGTTCATCAGCGGGTGAAACTACTGTATGGCGAAGGGCTGCATATTCGCCGCCTGACGCCGGGCACCGAAATCGCCTTTTATGTGCCCCGCCAGACGTCGCGCGCGACGCTGTTGCCCTCACCGGAGAGAAGATGAAAGTCATCATTGTAGAAGATGAATTCCTGGCGCAGCAGGAGCTAAGCTGGCTTATTCGCGAACACAGCCAGATGGAGATTGTCGGCACGTTTGATGATGGACTCGACGTGCTGAAGTATTTACAGCACAACCGCGTGGACGCCATTTTTCTCGATATCAACATCCCGTCTCTGGATGGCGTGTTGCTGGCGCAGAATATCAGCCAGTTCGCCCATAAACCCTTTATTGTCTTTATCACCGCATGGAAAGAGCATGCGGTTGAGGCGTTTGAACTGGAAGCGTTTGACTACATCCTGAAACCTTACCAGGAGTCGCGCATCGTCAATATGTTGCAGAAGCTGGAGAGCGCCTGGCAGCAGCAGGCAGGTACCGCGAGCAGCCCGCAATCACGGGAAAACGCCACCATTAACCTGGTGAAAGATGAGCGCATTATTGTCACCAGCATTCATGATATCTATTACGCGGAAGCGCATGAGAAGATGACCTTCGTCTACACCAGGCGGGAGTCATACGTGATGCCGATGAATATTACCGAGTTTTGCAGCAAGCTGCCGACGGCGCACTTCTTCCGCTGCCACCGCTCATACTGCGTCAATCTGGACAAGATCCGCGAGATCGAACCCTGGTTTAACAACACCTATATTCTGCGACTGCGGGACCTCGATTTTCAGGTGCCCGTCAGCCGCAGTAAGGTAAAAGAATTCAGGCAACTGATGAATCTTTAAAGGACATAACCCAGCGTCTGGCGCAGATGTGCGCCGGAGCCCAGCAGGCCTGGGTTATCGTGAACAATCAGGTAGACCGGAATGTCCTGCACATAGGCTTTGAAGCGCCCTTTATCTTCGAAGCCGCCGCGAAAACCGGAGGCGGTGAAGAAATCAAGGAAGCGCGGCACGATGCCGCCCGCGATGTAAACACCGCCAAAAGTGCCGAGATTGAGCGCCAGGTTGCCGCCAAAACGGCCCATAATCACGCAAAACAGCGACAGCGCGCGGCGACAATCGGTGCAGCTGTCCGACAGTGCACGCTCGGTAATATCTTTTGGTTGCAGGTTTTCCGGCAGGCGACCGTCTGATTTCACAATCGCGCGGTAAAGGTTGATAAGCCCGGGACCGGAGAGCACGCGCTCGGCGGAGACGTGGCCAATTTCAGCCCGCAGCTCTTCAAGGATAATCCCCTCCTCTTCGCTGTTCGGCGCGAAATCGACGTGGCCGCCTTCGCCCGGCAGGCTCACCCAGCGCTTATCCACATGCACCAGATGCGCGACGCCAAGACCGGTACCGGCGCCGTAAACGGCAATCGGTTTACCTTCAACCGGCGCGTTGCCGCCAAACTGAATCAGGTGTTCCGCTTTCAGCATCGGGATAGCCATCGAAACGGCGGTGAAATCGTTGATGATCTCCAGATGCGCGAAGCCGAGGTTTTGCCTCATTTCGTCAATGGAGAAGGCCCAGGTGTGGTTGGTCATCGCCACCCAGTCGCCGGTGATGGGGCAAGCGATGGCGATACAGCCATCTTCCACACTCACCTCGTGCTCTTCGAGGTAAACGCGAACGACCGCTTCCAGGCTGGGGTAATCAAGACCTGAATAGGTCTTGGCCCGGGAAATGTCGCCGGTCTCGACATCACACAACGCTAAGCGCGCGTTGGTGCCGCCCACGTCTCCCACTAAAGCATATTTTTTCATTCTTCTACGGCTCCGCTAAAGTCAGAATAAATCTTTGGCACACTGTAAATTCAAGGCGCTGTAACGACAACGACCATATCACGAGTGCCCCTTTATTATCGATCTACATCACAGATTAGCCCTAAGCTTTCAGACTGATTACTGCCTTATTGCCGCTGTGGGTTACAAGGAAATATCTGGAGCGCGTTTGTACGCTGAAATAGTGCGCAACATGGCGCGCTTGTATCCCTGGAATTTATCGCTTCCCCTTTTATCAGGAGTATTTGCATGGTTTACCTGGCGGACCCCGCACGTTATGAAAAAATGGCCTGGCAGCGTTGCGGCGAGAGCGGGCTTAAATTGCCTTTGGTGTCGCTCGGGCTGTGGCATAACTTTGGCGATGCGACACTGCTTGAGACCAGCCGACAGCTGCTGCGCCACGCCTTTGATCTCGGCATCACCCATTTCGATCTGGCGAACAACTACGGGCCACCGCCCGGCTCGGCCGAGAGCAACTTTGGCCGCATTATGCAGGAGGATTTCCTCCCCTATCGCGATGAGCTGATTATCTCCAGCAAAGCTGGATACACCATGTGGGACGGTCCTTATGGCGACTGGGGATCGCGCAAATATCTGGTTGCCAGCCTCGATCAGAGCCTGCGGCGCATGGGCATTGAGTATGTCGATATTTTCTATCATCACCGCCCGGATCCCGAGACGCCGCTGAAAGAGACGATGCGCGCGCTCGATCACCTGGTGCGCCAGGGCAAGGCGCTCTATGTCGGGCTGTCGAACTACCCGGCGGCACAGGCGCGGGAAGCGATCGAGATCCTTAACGATCTCGGGACGCCGTGCCTGATCCATCAGCCGAAATACTCCCTGTTTGAACGCTGGGTTGAGAGCGAACTGCTGGATTTGTTGCAGGAGAAAGGTGTTGGCAGCATCGCGTTTTCGCCGCTGGCAGGCGGGCAGTTGACCGACCGCTATCTGCAAGGGATCCCGGCGGATTCGCGCGCGGCGAGCGGCAGCCGCTTCCTCAACCCGGATCAATTGACCGAAGAGAAGCTGGCGACGGTGCGGGCGCTGAATGCGGTGGCCGAGCGGCGCGGGCAGAAGCTGTCGCAGATGGCGCTGGCGTGGGTACTGCGCGGGGAGAGAGTCACCTCGGTGTTGATTGGTGCCAGCAAAACCAGCCAGCTTGACGATGCGGTGGGCATGCTGGCGAACCGGGCGTTTAGCCCGCAGGAGTGTGCGGAGATTGATGCTATTCTCGCTGGCACGCAGTAAACCAGCGCTTTAGCAAAACGTGCTATTAACGGTGATTTAGGAGTTCCGCCACTAATACGGGGTTTGCGCGCGCCGTAATATTGCCGCCACAGGCCTCCCCGGCCCGATCGTGAAGGAGAAGAGTATGTTCAGGTCACTGATTCTGGCAGCAGTATTACTGGCTTTTGCGCCACTGGCCGCCAATGCTGGCGAAATCACCCTGTTGCCGTCGGTTAAATTGCAGATCGGCGATCGCGATAATTATGGTAACTACTGGGACGGCGGCCGCTGGCGCGACCGCAATTACTGGAACAATAATTATGAGTGGCGCGATCACCGTTGGCATAAACATGACCGCGGCTGGCATCGTGGCTGGGATAAACGTGGTTGGGACAAGCGTGACGCCTATGAGCGCGGCTATCGCGAAGGCTGGAACGATCGTGACGACCGCCGTGGACCAGGTCGTGGTCACGGGCATGGACACCACCATTAATTGTGTTTCGCAGGTAGTTTGATTACCCGGTGAAACGTAAAGTGCCGGATGGCGGCTAACGCCTTATCCGGCCTACGCGATTCAGCCCACGCAACCTTTTGAATACCGATACATTTTTGAATGCCCGATAAGCGTAGCGCCATCGGGCATTCAACACCAAACCTTCAAACCGCATAAGATTCGTAGGCCCGATAAGCGCAGCGCCATCGGGCATTCAGCATCAAACCGTCACACCGCGGAAGAGTCGTAGGCCCGATAAGCGCAGCGCCATCGGGCATTCGGCACCGAACCTTCAAACCGCAGAAGATTCGTAGGCCCGATAAGCGTAGCGCCATCGGGCATTCAGCATCAAACCGTCACTCCGCAGCAGAAACCGTAGGCCCGATAAGCGCAGCGCCATCGGGCATTCAAGCCGCAGAAAAGATACGTAGACCCGATACGCCCACCGCCATCGGGCATTCAGCACCAAACCTTCAAACCGCAGAAGAGTCGTAGGCCCGATAAGCGTAGCGCCATCGGGCATTCAAACCGCAGAAACGATAAGCCCACCGCCATCGGGCGTTATTTACCCATCAACTCGGCAAGCGTTCCCACCAGCAGCCAGCCGTTCAGGCACACCACCAGCGCGACAATCACCCAACCAGTGCGTCTTACCAGCGCGGTATTCACCAGTTCACCCATCAGTTTTGCATTGCTGGTAAACACCAGCAGCGGCACCAGCGCCAGCGCGATACCAAAGCTCAGCAGCACCTGGCTCATCACCAGGATACGCGTCGGATCCAGCCCCAGCCAGATAACAATAAACGACGGCAACATGGTAATGGTACGACGTACCCACAGTGGAATATGGAAACGGACAAACCCCTGCATCACCACCTGCCCGGCCAGCGTACCGACAACGGTGGAAGAGAGACCCGCAGCCACCAGGCTCAGGCCGAAAATAGTCGCTGCGGCATGGCTTAATAATGGCTCCAGCGTTAAATAGGCCTGATCGAGATCGGCCACGCCGGTGTGTCCATTAAAGTGAAATGCCGCCGCGGCGGTCGCCATCATCGCCAGGTTAACAAACCCGGCAATGGTCATCGCCAGCCCGACATCCCATTTGGTCGCGGAGTAGCGCTCACGGCGCGTACCGTCGTGCAGGTTTTGCGTCAGGGAGGAGTGCAGGTAGATGACGTGCGGCATAATGGTCGCGCCCAGTACCCCGGCGGCAAGAAACACCGCATCGGTTCCGGAAAGTGTCGGGATCACAATCCCTTTTGCCAGCGCCGCCAGCTTCGGCTGCGAGAAAATCAGTTCGACAATATAGGCCGCCGCGACAAACAGCAGCAGGCCGCCTATCACTTTTTCCAGCGGTTTCTGCCCGCGCTTTTGCAGCATCAGGATCAGGAAGGTGGCGATCCCGGTCAGCACCGCACCCTGCATCAGTGACACGCCGAGGATCAGCTTGAAGCCAATCGCCGCGCCGATAAACTCCGCCAGGTCCGTCGCCATGGCGATAATTTCCGCCTGCACCCAGTAAAACCACACCAGCGGGCGCGGATAGTGGTCGCGGATCTGCTCCGCGAGGTTTTTGCCGGTTGCAATGCCGAGCTTGGCGGAAAGCAGCTGAATGAGCATCGCCATCAGGTTCGCCCACACTACAACCCACAAAAGCTGGTAGCCGAAGGTCGCGCCCGCCTGAATATTGGTGGCAAAGTTACCCGGATCGATGTAACCAATAGCCGCAATAAATGCAGGTCCCATTAACGCAAATCTGAGTTTGCGCGCTGCTCTTCCGTTAGTACTCTCCACGCGACTACTGCTCATTTATTGCCCCTAAATATAGCCTTTGCTATGTTTGATGCTACCAAAATGAGAATGATTATCAAGATCGTTAGGATGGGTTTACTTGATTTCTCTGATAGCCTGAAACAATAGAAGGGTTGAATGCCAAGGATGGTGACGGCGGCGACAACATTTACCGCAGCATTATGTTATGAGTCTAGCAGCGTGACGCAACTTTTCACGGCCTTTATTAACATACCTGAATTGTATGTTTGATCACTAATTTTGAGTCTGGTCACAGGACATTAATATAGTGTGCCTTTGATCTCGTTTTCTTTTGTCTTGTTACATAGAATGTGCACGAAATTCCTACCCGTCTCATATTTGGAGCAAATATGTCCCGCGTTCTGCACTTTGTCCTGGCGCTTGCTGTTGTGGCGCTGCTTGCCTTGCTCGTGAGCAGCGATCGCAAAAAAATCCGCATTCGCTTTGTTATTCAACTGCTGGTGATTGAAGTTGTGCTGGCCTGGTTCTTCCTCAACTCTGATGTCGGCCTTGGCTTCGTAAAAGGCTTCTCCGAGATGTTTGAAAAACTGCTCGGCTTTGCCAACGAAGGCACCAACTTCGTCTTCGGCAAAATGAATGATGAAGGCCTGGCATTCTTCTTCCTGAAAGTGCTCTGCCCGATTGTCTTTATCTCTGCGCTGATTGGTATTCTGCAACACATTCGCGTCCTGCCGATTGTGATCCGTGCCATCGGTACGGTGCTGTCGAAAGTGAACGGCATGGGTAAACTGGAATCGTTTAACGCGGTCAGCTCCCTGATTCTGGGTCAATCCGAGAACTTTATTGCTTATAAAGATATCCTCGGCAAAATGTCACGCAACCGCATGTACACCATGGCTGCGACCGCAATGTCGACGGTTTCGATGTCGATTGTGGGTGCCTATATGACCATGCTGCAGCCGAAATATGTCGTCGCGGCGCTGGTGCTGAACATGTTCAGTACCTTTATCGTGCTCTCGCTGCTCAACCCGTACCGCGTGGATGAGAGCGAAGAGAACCTGCAGATGGCCAAACTGCACGAAGGCCAGAGCTTCTTTGAGATGCTGGGTGAATACATTCTGGCTGGTTTCAAAGTGGCGATTATCGTTGCGGCGATGCTGATTGGCTTTATCGCGCTGATTTCCGGCCTGAACGCCCTCTTCGCTGCCGTGCTGGGCATCTCCTTCCAGGGTATTCTGGGGTACATCTTCTACCCGGTTGCCTGGGTGCTGGGCGTACCGGCTCATGAAGCGCTGCAGGTGGCGAGTATTATGGCGACCAAACTGGTCTCCAACGAATTTGTGGCGATGATGGATCTGCAGAAAATTGCCTCCACCCTCTCTCCGCGTTCGGAAGGTATCCTCTCTGTCTTCCTGGTCTCCTTCGCCAACTTCTCCTCAATCGGCATTATCGCAGGCGCGATCAAAGGCCTGAACGAAGAGCAGGGCAACGTGGTTTCCCGCTTTGGTCTGAAGCTGGTTTACGGTTCGACGCTGGTGAGCGTGCTCTCTGCGGCCATCGCGGCGCTGGTTATCTGATTCAAACGCGCTTTAGCAAAAACCGGGGCCTGCCCCGGTTTTTTTATGCCAGCGGCTGCGGCTTGCCGAGCAGATAGCCCTGCAAATAGTCGACGCCCGCATTCAGCAGCAGCTCGCGCTGCGCCTCATTCTCTACGTACTCGGCCACCACCGTCAGACCTTTGGCTTTCGCCAGAGAGCATATCGCTTTCACGATCATCGCATCCTGCGGATCAGTGAGAATATCGCGCACAAAACAGCCGTCGATCTTGATGATATCCGCCTGGATACGCTTCAAACGCTCGAAGTTGGCGTAGCCGGTGCCGAAGTCATCAATGGCAATCTTAAACCCCGCCTCGCGTAAGCGCGTAATATTCCGGACGCTCACTTCCGAGTGGGAAAAAGCCTGCTCTTCGGTAATTTCGATAATCACCGCCTGCGCGGCGATGCCGTAGCGCGCAAACAGTGCAAGAAACTGCGTAGCGAAGGATTGCTGCATCAGGGTCAGCGGCATCAGGTTAAGGGAGAAACGCGGCTTTGTAGCAGGCTGCGGATGCGCCTGCATCCATTTCAGCAGTGTTTCGACGACCTGCATATCGAAGCGCGTACCGAGATCAAACTGGGCAATCACCGGAATAAACTGGTCGGGGGTAATGATCTGATCATCGCTGACCAGCCGTGAAAGGATCTCATGATAGCCCTCGCCTGTGGCATCGACGATCGGCTGGGCATAGAGCGCGATACCGCCCTCTTCCAGCGCCCGTTTTACCCTCTCCAGCTGCAGCACGCGCTCAGTGGTCTGATTATTCACTTCCGCCTGGCTGTTGGTGAGCGCCAGCACACGATTTTCGCTGTCCGTCTGCTCTGACAGCCAGCTCAACTGGCCGAGCGTCTGCTGCAGCGCGTCCCGGTTGCCCTGCAATTCGCCCCACGAGGCACCGAACTCAATCTCCAGCGGTTTTTTATTCCAGCAGATTCGCTGGCTGTTAAGACGATCGAGCATGGAGTGCAGGCGCGCCAGGGTTTCCGGCCCGTTGAGCATTAGCAGTAATTCACTGCCGGGCAATTGAAAAAAACGCTCCCCTTCATGCAGCCAGGGTTGCAGCGCCCGGGTGACGCTGCGCTTCACATGCACACGCATCATCATGCCGAAGTGGCGGCTAAGGAAATCGAGGTTTTTCATATGCAGACAACAGACGATGCTGCCCGGCTGGCGCTCCACTTCCCTCTCCAGCGCGCGCAGGTTAGGCAAACCGGTGAGCGGATCGCTCATCGCCTGCGCCTGCCAGCGCCGCTTCAGCCACAGGCTGCGGTTGAAAACGCGGATGTTGTAAAGCAGGCAGACGGTGAAACAGATCAGTACCGACATGACAAACGCCAGCGAGTAATCTGCGCGGACGTCATGAAAAAAGTTGTTATTATAAGCCAGCAACAGGAAAGCCGACACCGCCCAGCTCAGCGTCAGAAAGGTGCCCGGCAGACGGCTACAGCCAAAGTTAAAAATAATAAAGATCAGCGGCACCAGATAACCGGCAACCAGATCTGATTTATAGGGGGTGCATAGCAGCGCCACAATGGTGGTTAATGTCGCCAGCCAGCCCAGCGTGAATAAACGCTTTCTTTTGCTAAAACAGGGAACAACGCTACGGCGCCACCACGCTTTTGCGAAGCGCGGATTGAGGATCATGCGCATCGGATAATAAACAATCATGGTGAAAATCAACGCCGAACATATCAAACTCTGAATATCGATTATTGAGAATATTAACGAACCGCTGCCGAAGTAATTTGAGAGCATCACCGGATAATTAAACCAGGCTCCAGCCAGATACATCATTATTTTTATGCCGATGGGCGCAATAAATCCCAGCCATAAAATGCGTACCCCCATATTTTTATTAGGAATACCGTAACGCCAGCGCGTGCCAAGCTGCCAGCGAACAATGGCGCACACCAATAAAACGGCAAATAGCTGGCAGAAGAGCAGCACCGCCGCTTCGCCAAAGGGCAGATGAAAGAAGATCTCATTAATGATAGCGGAGCCGAGAATAAGCGGCGCGATGGCGTGTCGACCAAATAACAGGAGAATCGCAAGTATAACGCTTAAAGGTAACCAGGCGAGATAAACAGTGCCGCCATCAACGACTGTTTTCGGCGAAATATAACGGGCTACGGGAATAGCCACCAGGCACATCATTAACGCCAGCAGAAACGGCTTCACGTAACCGGATTTCATAAATTAATGTCGGCTCTGGTGGTTAAAAAATAATTACCATGAATAATAGGTTTATTGAAACAGTGAAGCAAGCCAGGGAAACGGACGAGAAAATAGCAGACGTGCGCTTTTTTCAGCCAACGGCCTGAAGAATAAACGCACAAACAAAAAACCCCCGCGTAAACGCGAGGGTTCAAATTTTGGTGGAGCTAAGCGGGATCGAACCGCTGACCTCTTGCATGCCATGCAAGCGCTCTCCCAGCTGAGCTATAGCCCCACAATGTTACTTTACGCACCAGTTCCGTTGGGTTCGGAATTTGGTGGAGCTAAGCGGGATCGAACCGCTGACCTCTTGCATGCCATGCAAGCGCTCTCCCAGCTGAGCTATAGCCCCATCGCGTAAAGCGTGTCGTGTTGACGGGCGGCATGATATGAATTCCCTTGCCAGGTGTCAACGGCAAAATCATCACCTCTTTACCAACCGCTGAAAAAGCATGCAATTGAATCCCCTTGCGATGTGCCTCGCAGCCAGCAGTTAAACCTGTCACATTTTCTTCTAAAATGGTGCTATAACATAAATCACTAATTACCCTTACTACTCACCGGGAAATTATATGCTCAAGGAACGAATGACGCCGGAAGAGCTGGCTACGCTAACCGGGTACAGTCGGCAAACCATCAACAAATGGGTGCGTAAAGAGGGGTGGATCACCTCGCCAAAACCTGGCGTTCAGGGAGGAAAAGCCCGCCTGGTTCACGTTAATGAACAGGTCCGCGCCTTTATCCGCAGCGCGCAGCGCAATGAACTCTCCCCCTCCACCGACAACGCCAGCAGCGACGCCTCGCTGGAAACACTGCTGCTCAGACTGGCAAAAGAGATGACCGACGCCGAGCGCACTCTGCTCTCTTCAATGCTTTTGCGCGACGGCATTACCGGCCTGTTGCAACGTTTAGGGATCCGCGACCAGAAATAAGATGAACACATTACCAAGCAAAATGACCACTGCTGAGTTAGCAAACCGCCTCGGCGTCACACGACAGACCATCAACCGCTGGATCAAACGTCACAAGTGGAAAACAGAGAGTCTCCCCGGCGTAAAAGGGGGCCGCGCCCGCTACGTACTGATTACCGATAAAGTGCTGAGCCTGGTGATGGAACTTCCCGCCATGCGTCACAGCGGTTTTAACAGTTCGCTCGCCGAACCGCCCACGCCCTATCTCACCGCGCCAGGCACAATGCAAAATATTATCAACTCGTTGCAGATGCTTACCGCTGACGAACTGCACCAGCTTGAAGTGCTGCTGGCGCGCGAAGGGTTAAGCACCTTTTGCAGTCGCTTAGGCATTAAGCAGACGGTACAAGAGTAAAAAAACCGGCGCTGCGCCGGTTTGTAGTGTTAATGGGTGTGCTGATGGTTTTCGCGCCGGTAGGCTCCCGGCGGCTGGTTGAAGGTGCGGGTAAAAATCCGCGTGAAGGTTTGCTGCGAATCGAAGCCATATTTCAGGCAGATATCGTAAACCTTCTGATCGGTGTTGCGTAAATCCTGCGCGGCGCGCGCGAGTTTGCGCTCGCGGATATAGCGCCCGAGGCTCTCCCCTTTGTACTGCAAAAAGAGCCGTTGCAGATGCCACTTGGAGTAGCCTGCGTGCGCGGCAATCTCATCAATACGCAAGGGCTGATGAAGATTGTCGTCGATCCACCCGACGATAGTGTCGATAACCTGAGCGGAAATAGTCATGCTGCGATCCCCCCTGCACTTCGATTAATTAAATGGGTTCTTCCCACCAGGCGCTGAATGTTTGCGCCGTATCGGCCGCAAAAACCACTTCGCCCAGTTTCGGTGTCAGTAAGCGAAACTCTTTATCGCGGCTGGCAGCCGCTAAACGTTTATACGGATCGTCCCAACTGTGTTTTGCCAACACAAAACGCCCGGCATGGCCCGGCAGCACTGCGCGTGCCTGCAGATCCTGCGCCGCCTGCGCGCTCTGCTCCGGCATCATATGAATATATTTCCACGCCTCGTCGTACTGCCCATTCTCCATAATGGCAATATCAATGGGGCCAAACCTGTCGCCGATGGCCTTAAAGTGCGGGCCATAACCGCTGTCACCGCTGTAGTAGACTTTGCGTTCAGGCGTGACAAACAGAAAGCTGGCCCACAGCGTCTGGTTGCGCTTCAGGCCTCGGCCGGAGAAGTGACGCGCGGGCAAAATATTTACGCTAAGCGTATCGCTGACCTGCACGCTCTGCTGCCAGTCCGCCTCCTCAATCTTCGCCGCATCCATTCCCCAGTAACGCAGATGGGAGCCGACGCCGAGCGGCGTAACAACGCGTTTGATCTTCGGCATCAGCGCCTTGATGGTGGCGTGATCGAGGTGGTCATAATGGTCGTGGGAGATAATCAGCAGATCGATCTCCGGCATCCTCTCTGCCGTCCAGACGCCGTTACCGGCAAAAGCTTTATTGAGAAATGAGAACGGCGCAGCGTAGTCACTGAGTACCGGGTCGATCAAAATGCGTTTGCCCGCCAGCTGCATATACCACGAGGAGTGCCCCATCCAGACCAGCGTATCCTCCTGCAACGGCAGTGCTGCAAGATCGGTTGTCACCGTCGGCAGCGGCTGCTGCGGGCGCGCGTTTTCACGTTTGCCGAAGAGAAAATCCCACCACAACGCCAGCTTATTTTGCTCACCGGTGAAACCCGGCGTCGGCAGCGCATTGTGGAACGCGCCGTCGCGGTAATGGGGCGATTTCTCTACGGCGCTAAGTGCCTCACCCTGCGGTGGCTGGCCAAAACCGGCATTGAGAACAAAAGGTAAGCTTGCAGCAGACGCAACGAGCATAACGACAACCACGCTGATAGTGAGACGTTTCATATCCTGACCCGGCTAAATCGATCCCATCCCTTGAGACGATACTCATAGAACTTGATTATGAGTGAGTAAGCACTCATTATAGAAACGAACATTAAATCGTCAAGACGATTTTTCTTTGTTTGATATTCGACGTTGCAGCCTCTCAAAGGGCATGTTTCAATCGTGGTTTTTGTAAAAAGCGGAGAAAAGCGGCGTGGCTCGTCCGAAGAGTGAAGATAAGAAACTGGCATTACTGAAAGCAGCAACCAAGGCGATTGCCCAGTCGGGAATTGCCGCCTCAACCGCGCTTATCGCCCGTAACGCAGGCGTCGCGGAAGGGACACTGTTTCGCTACTTCGCCACCAAAGACGATCTGTTGAACGCGCTCTATCTGCATCTGAAAACCGATCTTTGCGGCACTATGCTCGCCAATCTCGACCGCTCCAGCAGCGATTCGAAATTGCATACCCACTCCATCTGGGACAGCTATATCGACTGGGGCATTCGCCACCCCAACGGCCACCATGCGGTGCGCCAGATCGCCATTAGCGAAAAGCTGACCGCCGAAACCAAGCAGCAGGTGGCCGATATCTTCCCTGAGCTGCATGAGTTGTGCCACCGCTCGGTGCGCCCGGTTTTCCTCTCGGATGAGTACGCCGCGTTTGGCGATGCCATTTTCCTCGCGATGGCGGAAACCACCATCAATTTTGCCGGACGCGATCCCTCGCGAACCAAAGAGCTTAAGCGTCTCGGCTTTGAGGCGATGTGGCGCGCGCTGGCAAATGAGGAGAAAGATGGAGAGTAAAACATTGCAGGAGAGCGCTCATCGCTATGCGCTGTCGCTCCCCTTTACCGAGCACTGCTGGCCGTTTGGCCCGGAACATGACGTCTTCAAAGTGTGCGGCAAGATCTTCATGATGACCACCACTGCCCACGGCAGGCCGATGGTGACGATGAAATCGGAGCCGCAGGTTGCCCTGCTCAACCAGCAGATCTACCCCAGCATTGAGCCGGGCTATCACATGAATAAGAAGCACTGGATTTCCGTCTACGCAGGCGACGAGATTGACCTGTCGCTGCTCGAATCACTGATCCAGCACTCCTGGGATCGCGTGGTCGATACCCTGCCGCGTAAGGATCAGAAGCGCCTGCGCCCTTAAGCGTTCTGCGCCAGCCACTGTAACGCCTGCTCGCTCTGCTCATCTACCGGCATATAGACCAGTAACCGCGATCCGTTGCGCGGTGCGGAGTACCAGTACATCTGGTGCAGGGTAATTGTGCCGAGCTGCGGGTGAGCAAAGAGTTTGACCTTATTCTCCACGCCGCTCACTTCATAGTGTTTACGCCACAGCGTTTCAAATTCCGCCGACGCGGCGCAAAAACGCGCCAGCTTCGCTTCCCATATCGCATCCCCCCGGTGCGCGGCCATAGCCGCCCGAAAATAGGCGACAAAGGTCGAGAGTACCTTTTCATCCAGCCCTAAGCGGCTGCGCCACTGCGGATGGGTTAAGTAGAGATAGATACAGTTGCGGTCCTCTTCCGGGATCTCATCAAACTTGACCCCCATCAGGCGCTCAAAACCGGCATTCCACGCGACAATATCAAAATTGGGTTTCTGAATGCTCGCCGGGTTCGGTAGCAGGCTGTCCAGCAGGCGGCGCGTGCTGTCGCTGATCCCTTCGCACTGCGGGGAGTTGAGCGCTTCGGTCGGCGCTAACCCGGCCAGCAGAAAGAGGTGCCGCGTCTCGGTTGGCGTGCACTGCAATGCGGAGGCAATCGCCTGCAAAACATTGGCGGAAGGGTTCACCTCGCGCCCCTGCTCCAGCCAGGTGTACCAGGTAACGCCGACATCGGCCAGCAGCGCCACCTCTTCGCGCCGCAGACCCGGCGTCCGGCGTCGGCTGCTGCGCGGCAGGCCGAGCCGCTGCGGGTCGAGGCTTTCGCGCCGCGCGCGCAGAAACGCGCCCAGCTGTTTACGGCTCTCTTCAAGCAGCGCCAGCTGCGGCTGTTTGTCCACCATCAACGTCATAAACCCTCCAGCGTGGTAGTGCCAGTACCCGTATAGGCAAGAACTGGTACCCGTTTTCTCATTCGGCGATGCTACGTCCATCCGATGAATGACGCAATGGAGTCACCATGAATACGTCTGCTGTTTCTCCGGGCCGGGCGGGCCTGTTTTTGCTGTTAACCGGGCAGATGCTGCCGCTGATTGACACTTCAATTACCAATGTCGCGCTCGATTCCATCACTCTGTCGTTACACACTTCAGCCACCCAACTGGCGCTGATTGTCGCGCTCTACGGCGTGGCGTTTGCCGTCTGCCTGGCGATGGGCAGTAAACTGGGGGACAATTTGGGACGCCGCCGCATCTTTTTATGGGGCGTTGCGCTGTTCGGCATCGCCTCGCTGCTGTGCGGGCTGGCGAACTCGGTCTCTGCCCTGCTGGCGGCGCGCACGCTACAGGGGATGGGCGCGGCGCTAATCGTGCCGCAGATCCTCGCCACTCTGCATGTCACGCTGAAAGGCACTGCGCATGCCCGCGCAATCAGCCTCTACGGTGGCGTTGGCGGCGTGGCGTTTATCATCGGGCAGATGGGCGGCGGCTGGCTGGTTTCGGCGGATATCGCCGGGCTCGGCTGGCGCAACGCCTTCTTTATCAATGTGCCCATTTGCCTGCTGGTGTTACTGCTGAGCCGCCGTTACGTGCCGGAAACCCGCAGCGAACAGCGCACGCGCATTGACTGGCAGGGCACGGCAGCGCTGGCGCTGATCCTCTGCTGCCTGCTTTTCCCGCTGGCATTAGGCCCGGAGATGCACTGGCCGTGGCAGAGCAAAGCGGCGCTGCTGGCACTCTTCCCGCTGGCGCTGTGGATGCGCAGCAGCGCGGTGCAACAGGAGAAGCGCGGCATCACGCCGTTGGTTCCGCCGCGCCTGCTTAAGCTGCCGAGCATCCGCTTTGGTTTGCTGATTGCGCTGCTCTTTTTCAGCGCCTGGGCCGGGTTTATGTTCTGTATGGCGCTCACTTTGCAGGCCGGGATGGGCATGACCCCCTACCAGTCCGGGAACAGTTTTATTGCCCTCGGCGTCGCCTATTTTATCTCCGCCTGGTATGCGCCGAAGCTGATTAGCCGCTACAGCATGCGCACCATTTTGTTGACCGGGCTTACGATTCAGATTGCCGGTTTGCTGGCGCTGATGGTTACGCTACACTTCTCAGGCCGCGTGGTTGGCGTGCTGGCACTCGCCCCGGCAACCCTGTTGATTGGCTACGGCCAGGCGCTGATCGTCAACAGCTTCTACCGCATCGGCATGCGTGATATCACCGCGCAGGACGCGGGCGCAGGCAGTGCGCTGCTTAGCACCCTGCAGCAGGCGGCGCTCGGTCTGGGGCCTGCGCTGCTCGGCGGCATCTTTCTCCACCTTGTCGGCCAGTCGCACGGCGACTACAGCGCGGCGCTGAGCGGTTTTCTGGCAACAGAAGTAGTGATGATGCTGGCGCTTGTCGCAGCGGCACTTGTTGCCCGCCGGCAGTTAGCGCCCCGCTGCCCGACCAGTGCCTGAGGCACATAAAAAACGCCAGCACGGAGGCTGGCGTTTTCTCTTCTGATACTGAGGTTTATGCGCGTTTCGGTGTCCGCCGCAGCAGTTTAAAGGCGGCAAACAGGAACACAATCCACACCGGCAGCAAAATGGCCGACAGGCGCATATCGTCGATGGAGTACATCAGACCAAGAATAAACAGCATAAAGCCGATGCAGAGGTAGTTGCCCGCCGGAAAGAGCAGCGCTTTGAACTGCGGATCGCGCCCTTTGCGGCGCATCGCGGCGCGGAACTTCAGGTGCGCCAGCGAGATCATAATCCAGTTCAGCAGCAGAGTGGCAACCACTAACGCCATCAGCATGGCAAAGGCTTTCTGCGGCAGGAGATAGTTTACCAGCACCACCAGTGAGGTAATCGCGCCGGAGAGGATCAGCGAGTTGACCGGTACACCGCGACGGCTGACGCGCGTTAAAAACGCGGGCGCATTGCCCTGCACCGACAGGCCAAACAGCATCCGGCTATTTGAGTAAACGCCGCTGTTATAGACCGACAGTGAAGCCACCAGAATAACGAAGTTGAGTGCCGAAGCGACTAGGTTGCTGTCGAGTTCGTGGAAGATCATCACAAACGGGCTGCTGTTGGCCTGCACGTCAATCCACGGATAGAGCGCCAGCAGCACCACCAGCGAACCGATGTAGAAGAGCAGAATGCGGTAAACCACCTGGTTAACGGCTTTTGGAATGGTGGTGTGCGGCTCGCTCGCTTCCGCAGCGGTGATACCAATCAGCTCAAGGCCGCCGAACGAGAACATAATCACCGCCAGCGACAATACCAGCCCATGCCAGCCGGTGGCGAAAAAGCCGTTGTACTGCCAGAGGTTATTGATGCTGGCACGCTCGCCACCGTGGCCGGTGAACAGCATCCAGATGCCAAAGCCAATCATGCCGATAATCGCCAGCACTTTGATCAGCGCAAACCAGAACTCGGTTTCGCCATACAGACGCACATTAACGAGGTTAACGGCGTTGATAATTACGAAGAAGGTGGCGGCCCAGACCCAGGTCGGGATGTCGGGGAACCAGTACTGCATATAGATCCCGGCGGCGGTCAGTTCCGCCATGCCGACCAGCACAAACATCGCCCAGTAGTTCCAGCCGGAGAGGAAGCCCGCAAACGGCCCCCAATATTTAAAGGCGAAGTGGGAAAACGATCCGGAAACCGGCTCTTCAACCACCATTTCACCGAGCTGGCGCATAATCAAAAAGGCGATAATGCCGGCGATGGCGTAGCCGAGTAACACCGCAGGCCCGGCCATCTGAATTGCCGGACCGATGCCGAGAAACAGCCCGGTACCAATCGCGCCGCCAAGAGCAATAAGCTGAATATGGCGGTTCTTTAATCCCCGTTGTAGCGTCGGCGCTGCCTCCGACGCGGTCCCGGTCATGCTCCCCACGACCTGTGACGCGTTTTTCACGTCCTTCCCCTTTGTGGTTTCATTTAAAGGGGCACCTTTTAACATCTCCGCCAGGGGCTGGCAAGAAATGGTACCGGCAGCGGGGAGCCTGTACTAACCGACTCCCCGCTCCACTCAGGCCTGCAAACGGAACTGCTGCACGCTCTGCGCCAGCTGCTCCGCCTGATCTTCCAGCGACGTTGCAGCGGCAGCCATCTCCTGCACCAGCGAGGCGTTCTGCTGCGTTACACCATCCATTTCGTTAACCGCGATTGTCACCTGGCCGATGCCTTTGGCCTGCTCATCGGAGGCGCTGACAATCTCATTGATGATGGACTGCACCGAGTTCACCGCCTGGGTCATCTCCTGCATGGTTTTACCGGCGTCGTTTACCAGTTGCACCCCGGTTTCCACCCGCTTGCCGGACTCCTCAATCAGCGCGCCAATCTCTTTCACCGCATCGGCGCTGCGGCTTGCCAGATTACGCACTTCCGAGGCGACCACGGCAAAGCCACGCCCCTGCTCGCCGGCACGTGCCGCTTCCACCGCGGCGTTCAGCGCCAGGATATTGGTCTGGAACGCGATACTGTTGATGATGGCAGTAATATCGCCAATCTTCTTCGCACTATCGTCAATCTGCGACATGGTTTGTACCACCTGGCCCACCAGCGCTTCGCCGCGGCTGGCAATCTGCGTGGCATTGGCGGTCAACGCGGTAGCATGGTGCGCATTATCGGCGTTGTGTTTAACCGTGGCGCTGAACTGCTCCATACTGGCGGCGGTCTGCTCAAGCGCGGCGGCCTGCTGCTCGGTACGTGACGAGAGGTTGATGTTGCCGCTGACAATCTCGCCAGCGCCCTGGCGCACAGAACTGCTCGCCTCCTGGATCTGCCCGACCATCTGGCGCAGTTGGTCCTGCATGGTGTGCAGCGCATAGAAGAGGCTGCTGCGATCGCCCTCTTTCACCACAATGAGGTTATCGAGTTTGCCTTCGGCGACCGCCAGCGCAATGCTTGCCCCTTCCAGCGGCTCGCCGCCAATCGGTTTCAGCACTTTACGGCTAAAGAGCACGCCCAACAGCGCGCTGACCAGCAGGATGCTGATAACGCCAAGGATCACGGCATTAAGCAGCTGACGGTTAGCGGCGGCCATCACCTGGCTGACCGGGGCGACAATGCCCAGATACCAGTTATCGGTGCTGTTACCGATCGTGATGGGCTGCCAGGTCACCAGCGCTTTTTCGCCAAGGATCGGATCGTCCTGCTCCACCACACTGGTGGTAAAGCCTTCGGTATTGCCAGGAAAGGGTTTGCTGGTCAGTTTTTTATCCGGATAGGAGATCACTTTCCCCGAGGTGGAGAGCAGCATCGCATAGCCGCCGCCTTCCCACGGTTTAATCTGGTTCACTTTCTGTTGCAGTGAAGCCAGCGAAATGTCGGAAGTGACCACCGCGTTGAGTTTACCGTCGTTGATAATCGGCGCGGCGACGGAGGTTAACAGCGTCGGGACGCCGTTATAGGCATAGCTGTAGGGTTCGATCAGCGTATCTTTTTGCGTGCGTTGCGGCACGAGGTAGTAGTCCCCCTGCCCCGGCGTAAAGATCGACAGCAGCGGATGCATGGCATATTTACCGGCAGGATCGCGATCGGCGAACACCGCATAGCGCCCTTTGGGTGCCTGATCCGGTTTACCGGCAAACTCCGCGTCGCGACCATCGAAGGCGTTCTCTTCAAAAATCACTGACACGGAGAGGTAGTCCGGGTTATCGCGCACCGCATACTCAATTAACTTATTCGCTACGTTACGATCGGTGATCCCGGCCTGCGGCAGCGCGGCCAGGCTATGGCCGAGGTTATGCGCCACATCGCGCGCATAGTTAAGTTGTTGCTGAATATTGAGCGCCTCACTGCGGGCGATTTTTTGCAGATATTGTTCGGCGAGCGCTTTTTGCTGATTGCTGGACTGCCAGCTCAGTACCCCGATGGTGACCACAAAACCGAGGGTGATGGTGATGGCGCCCGTCAGCAGCATCTGCGCGCGGGTGCTCATTTTTTTATTTACGGATTGTCTGGCCATTACGGCTCTCCTGGAGTCAGCCTTCTGTCATCAATGTTCCTTGCAGCATGCTCTCCCTGTACCAATGCTATCGGCGATTATTTTTTGATCTTTAATTGTTAAAAATGGGCAGACGGGAGAGGGAAACACGCCCTTTCCGCCAGCAAGGCAGCAGGCTAGCGCGGGGCTTAATGTAGCGGCAGTTAACTTAACGGTCAGTGATTCTTAAAACAGAGTTTTCGACTGCGTGAGGGGGAATAACTTTATTTACATAATGTGATAACGGAAACTGCCCCGGCGGAGAAACCGGGGCGAGAGGATCAGCCGCGATCGTCCTTCGGGCCGAGGAAGTAGAAGCCAAACGGCAGCGAGCCGATGATGGTGAACATCAGGCTGTAAATCGCCACCCATGCGCCCTGCATGATAAACATTGAGGTGGTCCAGGAGGACATCGGCAGATTGTACTGATCCTCAACGCCTTCGAAGGTCACTTTTGACACCACGCTTACGGCAATCAGGAAGACCACCAGCACCGCGCAGAGAAATTTTTTCCCGTCACGGGTTCGTAGTTTTTCCAGCATCTCACTCTCCTTTTATGTGGATTTTCTGTGCCGCGAGTGTAACCGATCTGCTGTTTGAATGTTGTGATTGAGCAAATAAAAGGCAACATGCCGAATAAGCTGCGCGCTCTCCGGCCTGCTGCCATTCGTGTTTAAAAATCGTAGCTCATTGACACTTTCAGCTCACGACCAACGCCCCGGTAGATATAGGTGCCGTTATCTTCCACGCTTGCCCAGTAGTTCTTGTTGGTGACGTTATCCAGCCCGACGCGCCACACCATCTCATTGCGATCGGCATTCAACCGCATGCGGTAACGCGCACCCAGATCGAGGGTGGTGTAACTGCCCAGCTTCTTACTGTTCGCTGCATTAGCGTATTGCGATCCGGTGTGGTTGACTCGCGCCGTTGCCGTCAGCCCCTCAATCGCGGCAATGTCATACTCCGCGCCCAGCACCGAGTAAAAGCCCGCCACGCCAACCGGCTTGTTACCCTGATTAACGCCATCCTGAGTTTTGGTCATCTCCGCGTCGATCCAGGTTGCGCTGCCGTTCAGGCGCAGGCCGAGCGTCGGCTCGCCAAATACACTCAGCTCAACGCCGCGGTTGCGCTGCTCACCGCTCAGTTCATAGATATTGGTGCTGCTGTTCTGAATCGCCGATGGTTTCTTAATTTCAAACAGCGACAGCGTACCGCCGATACGGCCAAAGTCCGTTTTCACCCCCACTTCATTCTGTTTCGAGTGGGCGATACCGGTGGTTTGATACTGGTTCGCCGCCCCTTCCGGCGCAGTGCTGCCCGGTTGCAGCGCTTCGGTGTGGTTGGCGTAGAACGAAACCACTTCCCACGGTTTGTAGACCACGCCGTAGGTCGGCATCCAGCGATCTTCAATAAAGCGCGCGTTGCGGTTCTCCGCACCGGTGGCATTGTTGTAACTGTGCACCCACACTTTCTGGTAACGCGCGCCAGCGGTGAAGAGCAGCGTATCGTCGAGCACGCCCAGCGTATCGCTCAGCAGCCAGCCCTGGGTGCGGTTGCGCCCGGTGGTTAATGGATCGCTGTAGTTGCCGCCGGTCAGGCTGTAATCGGGCATCGGCACCGCGCTGTTGTTGTAGATATTGACCCGCGGATTCTTCGATGACATGCGCCAGGCGACCTTGTCCTGCTTGATGCTGGCGGAGTAACCGACGTTGACTTTGTGTGAAACCGGGCCGGTGTCGAAGTTGCCGCGCAGACCCGCCATGCCGCTCCAGCTATCGCTGATGCGATTCGTATCGAGGCGGCCAATCGTCGCATCGCCCGCGGCGTTGATCACTTTCGGCCCGCCATAGACGCCCTGCTCGTGGGAGTGCTGGCCGCCAAAGGCGGCGTAGGCCGTCCAGATATCGGTGACATCATATTCGGCGCGCGCGAGGCCAAACTCATTTTCGATATCGCTCCATGCCCACTTCTGGCTGGTATTTTTGCTGTTACCCGGCACGGCAGGCACGAAATCGATGTTGCTGATATTGACCCCCATCGAACCGCCGTGGAAGGTCTTCTTCTGATAGCCAAAATCAAGGGAGCTGCGCAGGCGTTCACCGCGATAATCGAGGCCAATGGAGGCAGCGGTGGTGCGGCGCTTATCATCTTCAACCGGGGTTTCGCCCTCGCGGTGCAGCAGGTTAACGCGCACGCCGACCTGGTTGTTATCGCCATAACGCCGCCCGACATCCAGCGAGCCGCCGAGCTGCGAGCGCGAGGAGTAATCGACGCCGAGGCGCGTCAGCGGGGTATCTTCAGCGTGTTTCGGCTCAAGATTAATCATCCCGCCAACGCCGGAGGTGGCTGCGCCATTCATTAAGGCATTCGCCCCTTTAAAGATCTCGATGCGGTCGAGCATCTGCGTATCGACCACCTGGCGCGGCACAATGCCCGCCAGGCCGCCCATCAGCATATCGTCGCCATCGAGTTTAAAACCGCGAATGCGGTAGGTTTCCGCCATATTGCCGTAGCCCTGGCTGACCTGCACCCCGGCATCATTGCGCACCACATCGGCGATAGTCTTCGCCTGCTGATCCTGCACCAGCTTCGAGGTATAGCCGATCACGTTAAACGGCACATCCATGGCCTTCTGTTCGCCCAGCATGCCAAGCCGCCCGCCGTAGGCGACCTGGCCGTCAAGATAGGCTGGCACCAGTGCGTCGCCGCCGGGTTTAAAATCGCTGCCGCCGGTGGACTGGACGATCAGCGTCTCCTCTTTCGTTTCGCTGGCAGGAGTTGCCGCCTGTACGGCGTGCGTCGCTGCGCCAATCGCGAGCGCAAGCAAGCTCTTGCGCAAAGGAGACCAGGTATGTTTGCTGTTATTCATCATCGACTCATATCGAAGTGGAGAAAAAGGCCCGCCGTCAGGCCGGATGGTTAAGGGCTTCAGCCAAAAAGCGGGTTGCCATTGCCTCTCCCCGCCTGCCTTTTCGCGTTGATTGAGTATGTGCCCGGGCGGGTGATATTCAGGTGGCGATGGCGTACTGCGCCGCGGCAACGCCAACAAACACCAAAGAGAATGAGAACTATACTCATTAACCTTAATGAGGCAAGCATAATTGACTCTATTAACCTGCATCGATTGCTTTGTTAAGGAAGAGTGCAATCTCATACAAAATAGAGGGTTGACCATGAAGATGATAAAGATTATCTTTCGCATTACCGAATAGTTGAGTGAGTCACTCAGGTATTCGGTACGACATTGCTCACATTGCTTCCAGTATTTTTTGCCCGCCGTTTGTGCGGGCTTTTTTTTGCTTTTTTCGCCCTCCTTTCCCTCCCGCTGCGCCGGGCACAATTAGCGATTCCCTTCCATACTCAAACAAACATTTGCGTAAGGAATGGTTATGCCTTTGCCCGATTTTCATGTCTCTGAGCCCTTTACCCTTGGCGTTGAGCTGGAGTTACAGGTGGTTAACCCACCGGGTTATGACTTAAGCCAGGACTCATCCCGGCTCATCGACACCCTTCAGAACCGCATCAGCGCCGGTGAGGTCAAGCACGACATCACCGAGAGCATGCTGGAGATCGCCACCGGCGTCTGTCGCGATATCCGCCAGGTCGCGCATCAATTTTCAGCGATGCATCACGCCATTTTGCAGGCCGCAGGCGAGCACCACGTGCAGATTTGCGGCGGTGGCACCCATCCGTTTCAGAAATGGCAGCGGCAACAGATCTGCGCGGATGAGCGTTACGCCCGCACGCTGGAGATGTTCGGCTATCTGATGCAGCAGGCGACGGTGTTTGGTCAGCATGTCCATGTCGGTTGTACCAATGGCGACGATGCCATTTATCTGCTGCACGGGCTGTCGCGCTTTGTACCGCACTTTATCGCCCTGAGCGCCAGCTCGCCCTATATTCAGGGCACCGATACGCAGTTTGCCTCATCGCGCCTCAATATCTTCTCCTCATTCCCGGATAATGGCCCCATGCCGTGGGTGGCGAACTGGCAGGAGTTTGAAGGGCTGTTTCGCCGCTTAAGCTACACCTCGATGATTGAGAGCATTAAGGATCTGCACTGGGATATTCGCCCGAGCCCCAGTTTCGGTACCGTTGAAGTACGGGTGATGGATACGCCGCTGACCATTTCCCACGCCGTCAGCCTGGCGGGCTTTATTCAGGCGCTGTCGCACTGGCTGCTGGCTGAGCGTCCGTTTAAATTCCAGGAGCGGGACTACCTACTGTATAAATTCAACCGTTTTCAGGCCTGCCGCTTTGGCCTGAAGGGGGTGATAACCGATGTGCATACCGGCGAACAACGCACCATTGCCGATGATGTTTCACGTCTACTGGAGAAGATCGCACCGTGGGCCGATAAGCTTAATGCCAGCAGCGCGCTGGATGAGCTGGCAATCTGCGTTAAACGCGGCAAGAGCGAAGCACAGCTGATGCGGGAATTTATTGCCGATGGCGGATCGTTAATTGGCCTGATGAAAAAGCACGCCGAAATATGGGCTGCCGGATAATCCCTCAATTAATTAGGGTTATTTTTTGCCGTAGGGATATTTCTCCTGCGGCAAACTCTGTTCTCTTTGATTAACAGAGAGATTTCTTAAATAAGTAATACTTATGGAGTAGCGCTATTTCCTGAGAATTGATAAATATCAATAACCCCTGCAATAAAATAAAGGCCGCGCGTAATCACTCCGATAACAAATATATACACGCGAACAAGAGGCCTATTTATGAAGTGGATTTACCGTATATCTATGAAGTCAAAACTGTTATTAGCGCTGCTGCCTCTGTTGTTTGCGCTTATCTGGCTTGCCGCCAGCGGCATCATGTCGCGCGTTGAAACCGGCCAGCAAATGCACACCATCATTTCCTTGACCACGCTGGCAAAAGAGGCCGGGAGCGTCATCCATGAATTACAAAAAGAGCGCGGTTTAAGCGCAGGTTATATCGGCAGTAAAGGCCAGCAATTCAATAATGAGTTATCCACGCAATATCCCGTCTCGACCAAAGCGCTGACACAATTAACCGAATTACTCGACCAATTCCCGGAGCAGGAAGCGAATAGCGATATTCGCCAGGCGCTGGCGCAATTCCGCCAGCATCAGCAGGGTATTAATGGCTTTCGCGACCAGGTACGCGCATTAAGCGTCAACGGCTCCGATTCGCTGGTGTGGTACAGCACCATTATTAATGACCTGCTGAATGTGGTCGGCGGTATTAGCCAATTAACGGATAATGGTGAGATTGTTAACCAGCTGGCGGCCTACTACAGCGTGCTGAATGCTAAAGAGCAGAGCGGTATTGAACGTGCGCTGCTGTCGAACGTCTTCTCCGCTGACCGCTTTACCGAGGCGCAATTCCGCCAGCTTAATGAAGTGGTGGGTAAACAGGCCTCATGGCTGGCGGCAACCCACGCGTTTAGCTCCGCAGAGGTGAACGCAAAAATGAACGCGCAATTCAACTCTCCAGAGGCGCTTAAAGCCCTCTCTTTACGCCAGACCGCTATCGATCATGCAGCAACCGGTGGCTTTGGCGTTGCACCCGCCGACTGGTTTAACGCCCAGACTGCGCGCATCAACACGCTAAAAGCCGTTGAAAATGCCGCATCTAATCACCTGCTTATGACCGCGCAGAAACTGGCCGATGAAGCCTGGCGCGAGGTGACGCTGTTCGCGGTGATAAGCGTGATTGCACTGGTCATCGCCCTCTTCTTTGCCGTGCTGGTCGCCAGCAGCATTCACCGCCAGTTGCAGCACTCACTGGCAACCATCGAAGGGATGGATGGCGATCTCACTCAGCGGCTGGATGTGCCGGGCAGCGACGAGCTCTCTCTGCTTAACCGCGCCTACAACCAGGCGATCGAGAATATTCAGCATATCGTCAGCGAGATCAAACATGGCGCAGGGGTGCTGCGCGGTGCCAGTTCCGAGATCGCCAGCGGCAACCAGGATCTGGCCTCCCGCACCGATCAACAGGCAGCCTCGCTGGTCGAGACTGCCGCCAGCATGGAGCAGATTGCGACTGCGGTAAACATGACCGCCGACAATGCCAATGAAGCAAAACGCCTGACCCAGGAGATGGAGAAACAGGTGCAGGAGGCGAGCCGCGTGGCGGGTGAAACCAGCAACAGCATGTCGGCTATCCGTTACTCCAGCGAACAGATCTCCAACATTGTCAGCTCAATTGATGAGATCTCGTTTCAGACCAACCTGCTGGCGCTGAATGCCGCGGTGGAGGCGGCGCGTGCCGGTGAACTGGGCAAAGGCTTTGCGGTGGTGGCATCAGAGGTGCGTAACCTGTCGCAGCGCTGCGCCAATGAAGCACAGCAGATCCGCGAACTGGTGAGCAAAAATATGGATCAGATTCAGCAAGGCGTGGCGCTGGCGCAGGCATCGGATCGCGCGCTGCATGCGGCTCGCGACAATACCGGCCAGATGCTGGCGTTTGTCAGCGATATCGCCCACGCGGCCAATGAGCAGTCGCTCGGCGTTTCGCAGGTGCATGAAGCGCTAAACCAGCTTGAGCAGGTCACGCAGCAAAACGCCGGACTGGTGGCGAGTGCGGCCAGCGCCAGCCAGCTGCTGGATCAGCAATCTGAAACCATGTCAGAGCTGGTCGGCCGCTTCGTCGTCGCCTGAGTGAAGGTCGGGGAACGTTGCGCTCAGGCCAGCTTTCCCCGACAATGCGTTTTTTCATCAATGATTAACGCTTATGAAACATCCCCTCGAAACGATGGTCACGCTTGCGGGCATCCTGCTGCTCTCTTTTGTCTCTGTGCTGCTGCTACCTGCGCCGCAACTGGGCATGCAGCTGGCGCAAACGCTGATGCAAACCTTCCATCTGCTGGATTTAAACCAGTTTTATACCCTGCTCTACTGCCTCTGGTTTTTGCTGCTCGGCACCATTGAATTCTACGTTTTACGCTTTATCTGGCGGCGCTGGCTGGCGGTTTAACGCTACGCGAGTGGCTGGCTCATTCTAATTTTTTGAATGTTAACGGCAAATTGTTGGACTTTTATTTATTGCATCCCAGGCCTATGCTTTTTCGAGGCAGCATATTGATGCAATGAATGATCAACCGGTTATAAATTTGCTTCGGGCGCTTTTTCCGCCGTTTGCTGATGACAGCACCGCGGAAGTGCAGATAACTTCAGGAGGAATCATGTCAGACAATTTTCTCGCTTTAGCTAAACAACGTAGAACGATCTATGCCCTCGGCAAAAACCTGCCGTTGGCGGAAGATGAGGTTGTTGACCTTATTAAAGAAGCGATTCGCCAGGCACCGTCGGCGTTTAACTCGCAAAGTTCACGTGCGCTGATCCTGCTGGGTAAAGAGCATGAGCAGTTCTGGGAACTGACGCGCGCACAGCTGAAGAAAATTGTGCCGGAAGAGAATTTCCACGGCACTTCGCAAAAAATAGATGGTTTCGCCGCGGCAGCAGGTTCGGTGCTGTTCTTTGAAGATCAGGAAGTAGTGACCCGCTTACAGGAGCAGTTCGCCGCGTATGCCGATAACTTCCCGGTGTGGTCTGAACACAGTACCGGTATCGCCCAGTATGCTGTCTGGGTGGCGCTGGCAGAGAAAGGCATTGGCGCTAACCTGCAGCACTACAACCCGCTGGTGGATGAAGATGTGCAGCGCACCTGGAATATTCCGGCAAGCTGGAAACTGCGCGGTCATATGAACTTTGGTTCAATTATGGCTCCGGCAGGCGATAAAACGTTTATGGATGACGATAAACGCTTTGTGGTTGCGCGTTAAGCTACGCGCTGACGTGTGCTGAACAATTAAAAAAGCCGCCTTTTCAGGCGGCTTTTTTTTGGCTTACTGCTGGCTTTCACGCTCAGCGATAAAACCCAGCGCTTTATTAATGCGCTCAATGCTGCGGGTCTTACCAATCGCGTGAACGGTAACATCCAGACCCGGCGACTGACCGGCACCGGTCACCGCGACGCGCAGCGGCATACCGACTTTACCCATGCCCACTTCCAGCTCATCAGCGGTGGCCTGAATGGCGTGATGCACGTTTTCAGCGCTCCAGTCGGTAATGGCGGCGAGTTTGTCGCGCACCACTTCCAGCGGCTGACGCGCAACCGGACGCAGGTGTTTTTTCGCCGCATCAGCGTCAAATTCAGCAAACTCTTCATAGAAGTAACGGCAGCTTGCCGCCATCTCTTTCAGCGTTTTGCAGCGCTCGCCC
The DNA here is from genome assembly GCF_003864115.1 of Kosakonia sp. CCTCC M2018092. NCBI lineage: Bacteria > Pseudomonadati > Pseudomonadota > Gammaproteobacteria > Enterobacterales > Enterobacteriaceae > Kosakonia > Kosakonia sp. CCTCC M2018092. Next base: position 1,338,267 of record NZ_CP034225.1, on the reverse strand, counting down.
AGCAGCGTCACCAGCTCCGCCAGCTGCGGACCGGTGCGGGTATCAATATTTTCCTGCTCAATGTGCCACTGCAGATGGGTAGCAACATACTCCGGCGCCAGGGTGTTGATGTAGTGATGGTTCAGCCACAGCAGTTTATCGGTGTTAAACGCACTGGCAGATTTGCTTACCGCGCCCAGCGAGAAGAGCTTGATCATCTCTTCTCGGCTGAAGATCTCCTGATCGCCGCTGGACCAGCCCAGACGCACCAGGTAGTTGAGCAGCGCTTCCGGCAGGTAACCATCATCGCGATACTGCATCACGCTCACCGCGCCATGACGCTTGGAGAGTTTTTTACCGTCGTCGCCGTTGATCATTGAAACGTGCGCGTAAACCGGCACCGGCGCGTTCAGCGCTTTCAGGATGTTGATCTGGCGCGGGGTGTTGTTGATGTGGTCTTCACCGCGGATCACGTGGGTGATCTCCATATCCCAGTCATCGACGACAACGCAGAAGTTGTAGGTCGGGGAGCCATCGGTACGGCGAATGATCAGATCGTCGAGTTCCATGTTGCTGAATTCGATCGGACCACGGATCTGATCGTCAAAAATTACCGACCCTTCTTGCGGGTTGGCAAAACGCACCACGCACGGCTCATCAGCAGCGTGGTGAGAATGGTCATGGCGGCAACGGCCGTCGTAACGCGGTTTCTCATTGTTTGCCATCTGGGTTTCACGCAGCTGCTCAAGACGCTCTTTGGAGCAGTAGCATTTATAGGCGGTGCCCGCTTCCAGCATTTCATCAATCACCGCGTTATAGCGGTCAAAGCGTTTGGTCTGGAAGTACGGGCCTTCATCCCACTCGAGGCTCAGCCAGTTCATGCCATCCATAATGGCTTCGATTGCTTCCGGAGTGGAACGCTCGAGATCGGTGTCTTCGATGCGCAGCACAAACTCACCGCCTTGATTGCGGGCAAACAGCCAGGAGTAGAGAGCAGTGCGCGCGCCGCCAACGTGCAAATAGCCGGTGGGGCTTGGCGCGAAGCGAGTTTTGATTTTCATGAATTGGCCTTACGTTGATAGCGATGCCGACCGTCGGCAATACCTAATAGAAAAGTGGGCGATATTCTATCACTGTGGGCTGATTCCTCAATGTTGTTACCGAAATGGCGCAGCAAACGGGCTATTTTGTTTATAAATCATGCGCTCGCGATCGATTTGTCAGCGAGTTGCCTAATTTTACGACGAACGAACAATTTCTTTTGAAAATGCGTTGACTCATTTTCAACTCTCCCTATAATGCGACTCCACACAGCGGGGGTGATTAGCTCAGCTGGGAGAGCACCTCCCTTACAAGGAGGGGGTCGGCGGTTCGATCCCGTCATCACCCACCACTTTCTCGCCAGCGAATTCTTATCAGTAGAAGTACCGAAGTGGGTGATTAGCTCAGCTGGGAGAGCACCTCCCTTACAAGGAGGGGGTCGGCGGTTCGATCCCGTCATCACCCACCACTTTCTCGCCAGCGAATTCTTATCAGTAGAAGTACCGAAGTGGGTGATTAGCTCAGCTGGGAGAGCACCTCCCTTACAAGGAGGGGGTCGGCGGTTCGATCCCGTCATCACCCACCACTTCGGGTCGTTAGCTCAGTTGGTAGAGCAGTTGACTTTTAATCAATTGGTCGCAGGTTCGAATCCTGCACGACCCACCAATGTAAAAAAGCGCCCTAAAGGCGCTTTTTTGCTATCTGCGATTTGAAAGATTCGACAAAATTGTAGGGAACAATTTTGAACAACGCGAAGCGTTGGCCCGTAGGGTGAGTCTCAGGATGAGACGAATATACCTGCGGCAGGTTCGGGTCGAACGCAGTGAGACAACGGAGCCGCTTGCGGCGACGGCCCGAAGGGCGAGCGAAGCGAGTCATCCTGCACGACCCACCAATGTAAAAATGGCGCTTGCGGCGCTTTTTTGCTATCTGCGATTTGAAAAATCCGTGCGCTCTTCTTGCCGGATGGCGGCTACGCCTTATCCGGCCTACAACTATCTGCGATTTGAAAAATCCGTGCGCTCTTCTTGCCGGATGGCGGCTACGCCTTATCCGGCCTACAACTATCTGCGATTTGAAAAATCCGTGCGCTCTTCTTGCCGGATGGCGGCTATGCCTTATGCGGCCTACAACAGCTCTCCGTACCCGGTTTTCCAGGACTGCTAAGCGCAGCGCCAGCAGGCAATGCGTCGGGCAAAAGCTTTCGGCTGAAATATCCTCACACGCTTCTTATTCAAGTCCTGCACGACCAGGCCGATAACTCTCTTTTATGGCAAAAAAGGAGTTTTCAATGACGACTATTTCGGCAGCAACCCCCTCTGTTCAGGGTGGCAATGCCAGCGGTTCATCTTCCGCCGGTAGCGACACCGCATCACAAATCAGCCGTGTGACGCAGCAGATCAACAAGCTTACCCAGCAGTTGAAAGATATCCCTAACGGCGAAGGGACAACTGAAGAGAAAAAGAAACAGCAAGAGCAGATTCAGCAACAGATCCAGCTGCTGCAGGCACAGCTTCAACAGTTAATGCGTAAGCAGGCTGAAGAGGCGGAGCAAAAGCAGACGCAAAACCACCCGAACACCCCGACGCAGAGCAAAATTGAAGGCGTGAACAACCCTTCAGTCGATCATCAGGTCGATATCTACATCTGAGTAAAGAGCGGATCGTTCTCCCGGGCCCGGTTTAAACACCGGGCCTGTTCCCGCACCACATCCCATAACGCCTGCGCCGCGCCGGAAAGCGATCGGTTTTTACGTCGCACCAGCATAATTTTACGCTGCATATCCGGCACCAGCCGTTTCACCATCAGCTGGCTACCCTGCGGAAGTGGCAATGCCAGCGCGGGCAGAATGCTGATGCCTATCCCCGCCTCCACCATTGGAAAAAGCGTCGCCGGATGACCAATCTCCTGCACGATTTTCGCCCGCACCGCAAAGTGGTGTAACGCTGCATCAATCAGCGGACGGCTGCCAGAGGCGTAATCCTGCACCACCAGCCGCGCGCCATCCAGCGCTGACCACGGCACTGCGTCAAGCGGTGCCCACGAATGATCGTTGCGACATAGCAGGAAAAAGGGCTCGGCGAGGATCTCCTCGATCTCCAGATCGCTGGCCGGGCCGGGATCGATCACAATGCCAAAATCGACTTCGCCCTGGCGAATACTCTCCAGCACCCACTGCTGCGGGCGGTCATGCAGCACAAAATCGATCTCCGGGTAACGCTGATTACTGCTGGCGATACAGTGCGGAATGAGATGCGCGGAGATAGTCTGGCTGGCGGCGACGCGCACCGTTCCGGTTAACTGCTGCCCTACCCTCCCCGCTTCGCGCAGCGTGCTGCTAAGCTCATCTAATAGCCGTTCCAGCCGCCCGGCCAGCTGTTGACCCGCTTCGGTCAGCACCACTTCCCGGGTTGTGCGATCCAGCAGCTTGACGCCGGTCTGCCGCTCCAGCTCTTTTACGCTGTGGCTGACCGCCGACTGGCTGAGGCCGATCATCTCCCCGGCGCGGCTGAAACTCTTCGCCTGGGCGACGGTGACAAAGACACGTAATTGACGGAGTGAATAATTCATCTGATAAATTCATGAATGGATGCAATAAATCAATTTTATTTCTCAAAGCAGACAAAGCACAATAGCGCCATCGACTTTCAGGAGTGCACATGAAACTTTTTCGTATCCTTGATCCCTTTACCCTGACGCTGGTGTGCGTCGTTCTGCTGGCCTCTTTCTTCCCGGCGCGCGGGAGTTTCGTCCCCTTTTTCGAAGGGCTGACCACCGCCGCGATTGCGCTGCTCTTTTTTATGCACGGCGCCAAGCTTTCCCGTGAAGCGATTATCGCGGGCGGCAGCCACTGGCGTTTACACCTGTGGGTGATGTGCAGCACCTTCGTGCTCTTCCCGGCGCTCGGCGTGCTGTTTGTCTGGTGGTCGCCGGTCAATATCAGCCAGGAGCTTTACACCGGTTTCCTCTATCTCTGCATTCTGCCCGCCACGGTGCAGTCGGCTATCGCCTTTACCTCACTGGCAGGCGGTAACGTCGCGGCGGCGGTCTGCTCGGCGTCGGCCTCCAGCCTGCTGGGGATCTTCCTCTCGCCGCTGTTAGTTGGCCTGCTGATGAACCTTCATGGCGCGCAGGGCAGCCTTGAGCAGGTCGGCAAAATCATGCTGCAACTGCTGCTACCGTTTGTGCTCGGTCATCTGTCACGCCCGTGGACCGCAGGATTCGTCACCAAACATAAAAAGTGGATCTCCAAAACCGACCAGACCTCGATTCTGCTGGTGGTTTACTCTGCCTTCAGTGAAGCGGTAGTGAATGGCATCTGGCACAAAGTGGGCCTCGGCTCGCTAATGTTTATCGTGGCGGCGAGCATCGTCCTGCTGGCGATTGTGATTGCGATAAATATTCTGGTAGCGCGCAAATGCGGCTTCAATAAAGCGGATGAAATTACGATTGTCTTCTGCGGATCGAAAAAGAGCCTCGCCAACGGCATACCGATGGCCAATATTCTCTTCCCGACGTCGGTGATCGGCATGATGGTGCTGCCGCTGATGATTTTCCACCAGATCCAGCTGATGGTGTGCGCCGTGCTGGCCCGCCGTTACAAACGTAAGGCGGAGCAGCACGCCGCGCAGGAAGCGGCGAAGGCTTAAGGCCGCTTGAGGGGCTGAACCAGATGGCTCAGCCCCTCGGTTTTAATTACTAAGGTGATTTGCATTAACTCGCCAAGCCGCCCGGCGGGAAACTGATCCTTACGGGCGAACCAGAGCAGGTACTCCTCCGGCAGATCAATCAGCCGACGCCCCTGGTATTTGCCAAACGGCATCACCATGTTGGCGATCTCTATCAGCTGTTCCTTCTCCATTCAGGCTCCCAGCAGACGAATCATTTCATCTTCATCAATGACCGCAATGCCTAGCTCCTGCGCTTTCGCCAGCTTCGAGCCTGCGGCTTCACCGGCAATCACCAGATCGGTCTTCTTCGATACGCTGCCGGCCACTTTCGCCCCCAGCGCCGTTAAGCGCTCTTTGGCCTCGTCGCGCGAAAGCTGGCTCAGGCTACCGGTTAACACCACGGTTTTACCGGCAAACGGGCTGTCGATCTCCTCGGCGTTAACCACCAGCGGCGCGGGCCAGTGAATGCCCACTTCTTCCGTCAGCTGGCGAATCACGTCGCGGTTGCTCTCTTCGCTGAAGAAGTTATGCACGTGTTTTGCCACCACCACGCCGACGTCCGGCACTTTTTGCAGCTCGTCAACCGAGGCTGCCATTAATGCCTCCAGCGTGCCGAAGTAGGCCGCCAGCCCTGCCGCCGTCGCTTCGCCCACTTCGCGAATGCCGAGCGCATAGAGGAAACGGGCAAAGGTAGTCTCTTTCGCTTTTTCCAGCGCGTTGACCACGTTTTGAGCCGACTTCGGCCCCATCCGATCGAGACCGGTCAGCTTACCGGCAGTCAGACGGAAGAGATCCGCAGGCGTGTGGACGTACTCCTTCTCAACCAGCTGGTCGATAATCTTATCGCCCATGCCATCCACATCCATCGCGCGGCGCGAGACGAAATGCTTAAGCGACTCTTTGCGCTGCGCGCCGCAGATGAGGCCGCCGGTACAGCGGGCAACCGCTTCGCCTTCCACACGCTCGACATCGGAGCCGCACACCGGGCAGTGTGCCGGGAAGGTCACTTCCCGCGTCTCTTCCGGGCGTTCGGAGAGCACTACATTCACCACCTGCGGGATCACATCCCCGGCGCGGCGAATCACCACTTTGTCACCGATACGCAGGCCAAGACGGTCAATCTCATCGGCATTATGCAGGGTGGCGTTACTGACCAGCACCCCGGCAACGTGTACCGGCTCAAGGCGTGCGACAGGGGTTATCGCCCCGGTACGGCCTACCTGGAACTCGACATCGCGCACAAACGTCAGCTGCTCCTGCGCCGGGAATTTAAACGCCACCGCCCAGCGCGGCGCACGCGCCACAAAGCCGAGCTGCGCTTGCAGATCGAGGGAGTCGACCTTGATTACCACGCCGTCGATATCAAACCCCAGCGTCGGGCGGTCTTCCTCAACTTTATGATAGAAGGCCAGCACCTCTTCCGGCGTGCCGCACAGGCGGATGCGATCGCTCACCGGCAAGCCCCACGCTTTAAACTGCTGTAAACGCGCCAGGTGGCTGTTGGGCAGCTCGCCGCCTTCGAGGATGCCAATGCCGTAGCAGAAGAAGGTGAGCGGACGCTTCGCGGTGATACGCGGGTCGAGCTGGCGTAGCGAACCGGCGGCGGCGTTACGCGGGTTAGCAAACACTTTCCCGCCGGTGCGACGAGCCTCTTCATTGATCTTCTCAAAGCCGGATTGCGGCAGGAAAACTTCACCGCGCACTTCCAGGCGCGCCGGAATGTTCTCCCCGCGCAGCTTCAGCGGAATGGCGCGGATGGTGCGCACGTTAGAGGTGATATCTTCCCCGGTAGTGCCATCGCCGCGCGTGGCGGCGCGCATCAGCACGCCGTTTTCATACAGCAGGCTGACCGCCAGACCGTCGAGCTTCAGCTCGCAGCAGTAGATCAGTGCGTCGCTGCTCTTTAAGCGGTCTTGTACGCGTTTATTGAACGCCAGAAAGCTCTCTTCATCGAAGACGTTATCGAGCGACAGCATCGGCACTTCATGACGTATCTGCGTAAAGGCGGTGAGCGGTGCGGCGCCGACGCGCTGGGTCGGTGAATCCGGCGTAATCAGCTCAGGATGTTGCGCTTCCAGCTCGCGCAGCTCACGCATCAGGCGATCGTACTCGGCATCCGGGATCTCCGGCGCGTCCATAACGTGATAGAGATGTTCATGATGGCGAAGGGTAGTTCGCAGTTCTGTCAGTTGTTGTTCAATTGATTCCATATCGCACCATCAATGTAAAAAACCCCCGACGGGCGGGGGTTCTGGAAGGGAATGTGTCGTGACGCGCCGTTACGCGTTAGCGTCTTTCACTTCGCGAATACGCGCCTGGTATTCACGCAGCTTCTGCGGCGTCATCATCCGACGCTGGTCATCGAGCACCACACCGCCCACTTCATCGGCAATGTGTTGAGCAGATTGCAGCATCAGCTTGAAGTTCTGCAACTCGTCGCCATAGGACGGCACCTGCATAAAGATAGTCACTCCAGGAGTTGCCATCTCGCCCATGGTTTCGACATCAAATGTGCCAGGATTGACCATGTTAGCCAGGCTGAAGAGCGCCGGGCCGCTGCCGTCCGGGCTGAGATGACGATGGAAAATATTCATATCGCCAAATTTGAAGCCGGCCTGCAGGATGCTGTTAAGCAGCACTTCGCCATTGAGCGCCGCGCCGTGATGGGCCGCAACGTTCATAATAATTACCGTCTCTTTGCGCTGCGGTTTTTCTACCGGCGCTTCCACAACCGGCTCCGGCTCTGGCTGCGGTGCAGGCTCGTGAACCTGAGGCTGCATCTGCGGCTGTTGAGCACCTTGATGTGCCGACGGCTGATGATGCGACGGCTGTTGCGGAAAGTGCTGCGGGGCCATCTGCGGCTGGGCAGGCGCGGTCGGCTGGGCGACTGGCTGCGGCTCCACTACGCGCGGCTCGACAACGGGGCGCTCCGGCTGTTGCGGCTGCGAATAGGGTTGCGGCGCGTGGTGCACAGGCTCGCTCTGCTGAACCGGCGGAGCCGACGGGCGTGGCTGGGCCGACGCGTAAGGCGGCTGGTATTGGTGCTGCGCGGCATGACGCGGATTTTCCTGCTCTACGCTGGCCTTCGGTGCGCTGTGGGTTTTATGCACCCGAACTTCACCAACGCCTTCGTCCTCTTCGACGTCCTCGTCGTCAAACTCGTCGTCGTCACGTCGCGATTTCATACGTTTTAGTGGGCGATCGCGGAACATAGAAGAGCGTTCTTTGCGACTGGTCCAGAAACCGTGAACCAGTAAAGCAATTATGGCGATCGCGCCAACAATGATTAATATCAGACGCAAATCCTGCATCATTATATTCTCTGTTGTTCTAACACCTTGCCACCACGGCAAACATTTACTCACTAAGAGTATTTGCGCATTAGGCCAAGTGCAAGTGGATGGGAAGCATTCACCGCATAAAGATGAATTAAATCGTACTTTTTGCTGTTTTTTCGAACATTTCCGAACAGGTTTCCCCCGTCCGGTGAATATTATAAGCTTCGGTTTTTTCGCATGAGTTTAAAAGGAGTCCAGCCAAATCATGGTTTCATCCTCGCCCGGCGCTGCGCGCAGCGGTCTTTACTACTTTTCTCAAGGCTGGAAACTGGTCACGTTACCGGGTATTCGCCGCTTCGTGATCCTGCCCCTGCTGGTCAATATCCTGCTGATGGGCGGCGCATTCTGGTGGTTATTTACCCGCCTCGACAGCTGGATCCCAACGCTGATGAGCCACGTGCCGCACTGGCTGCAATGGCTTAGCTATCTATTATGGCCGATTATCGTTATCTCCATCCTGCTGGTGTTTGGCTACTTCTTTTCAACCCTCGCAAACTGGATTGCCGCGCCCTTTAATGGCTTGCTGGCTGAGCAACTGGAAGCGCGATTAACGGGTGCGACGCCGCCGGACGTTGGCGTGTTCGGGCTGATGAAAGATTTTCCGCGCATCATGAAGCGCGAGTGGCAGAAGCTCGCCTGGTATCTGCCGCGCGCCGCCATTCTGCTTATCCTCTATTTTATCCCCGGTATCGGACAGACGGTCGCACCGGTGCTCTGGTTCCTGTTTAGCGCCTGGATGCTGGCGATCCAGTATTGCGACTACCCGTTCGACAACCACAAAGTGCCGTTTAAAACCATGCGCTCGGCGTTACGCGAACGGAAAGTGACCAACATGCAGTTCGGCGCGTTGACCAGCCTTTTCACGCTGATACCGGTGCTCAATCTGGTGGTGATGCCGGTTGCGGTCTGCGGCGCAACGGCTATGTGGGTCGACTGTTATCGCAATAAGCTTGCCAGCTGGCGCTAAGGAACTATTCCTTTTCTTATTCCATACTGATAAGCATTATTTCGTCGCAGCATATAGATATGCGAAATCCTTACTTCCGCATCATCAGTAAGTGCGTATGCTGGGTCGGTTCCCAAATTTCATACAGTTAAGGACGGGCTATGAGTAAGATTTATGAAGACAACTCGCTGACCATTGGTCATACGCCGCTGGTTCGACTGAACCGCATCGGTAACGGACGCATTCTGGCGAAGGTCGAGTCGCGCAACCCGAGCTTCAGCATAAAATGCCGTATCGGTGCCAATATGATTTGGGATGCCGAAAAACGTGGCGTGCTGAAGCCGGGCGTCGAACTGGTCGAACCGACCAGCGGCAACACCGGTATCGCGCTGGCCTATGTTGCCGCAGCGCGCGGTTATAAGCTGACGCTGACCATGCCGGAAACCATGAGCATTGAGCGCCGCAAGCTGCTGAAAGCGCTTGGCGCAAACCTTGTGCTGACCGAAGGCGCGAAAGGGATGAAAGGCGCGATTCAGAAAGCGGAAGAGATTGTTGCCAGCGATCCGGCGAAATTCCTGCTGCTTCAGCAGTTCAGCAACCCGGCAAACCCGGAGATCCACGAAAAAACCACCGGCCCTGAAATTTGGGAAGATACCGACGGCCAGGTGGATGTTTTTATCTCTGGCGTGGGCACCGGCGGCACGCTGACGGGTGTCACCCGCTTTATCAAAAACACCAAGGGCAAAACTGATCTGATCAGTGTTGCCGTGGAGCCAACCGACTCACCGGTGATCTCGCAGGCGCTGGCGGGCGAAGAGCTGAAGCCAGGTCCGCACAAAATTCAGGGTATCGGTGCCGGTTTTATTCCGGGCAACCTCGACCTGAAGCTGATTGATAAGGTCGTGAAGATTACTAATGAAGAGGCGATCAGCACCGCGCGCCGCCTGATGGAAGAGGAAGGCATTCTGGCCGGTATCTCTTCCGGAGCTGCCGTTGCGGCCGCGCTCAAACTTCAGGAAGATGAGGCCTTTACCAATAAAAATATTGTGGTTATCCTCCCCTCTTCCGGTGAGCGTTACCTCAGCACTGCACTGTTTGCCGATCTCTTTACTGAGAAAGAATTGCAACAGTGATGCCAGATTGTTAAATCAGCGCAAAAAAGCACCCATCGGGGTGCTTTTTTGTGGCATACATCAAACTTTTGTCCCACCTGGCATTGCCGAAAATGGCCTGGTCTGGTATTTAACCATCACATTTATTTTGAAGCGCGAAATTAATCGAAGTCAGATTTCACACTGCTGAATCGTTTTTATGATTTGGTTCAATTCTGGCTTTCACGGCATAATGTTTAATGACGTGCGAAACGTCAGCGACCATCAGCGTCTGCACGAGACCGCGCCTTTCTGGCATCTGTACCTTGGCTCGTTACGCCAGCGCTAACTATACAGGCTAAAGTCCTGCCGCCAGGCTAGACTTTAGTTCCACAACACTAAACCTATAAGTTGGGGAAATACAATGTTCCAGCAAGAAGTTACCATTACAGCTCCGAACGGTCTGCACACTCGCCCTGCTGCTCAGTTTGTTAAAGAAGCAAAAGGCTTCTCTTCTGAAATCACTGTGACCTCCAACGGCAAAAGCGCCAGCGCAAAAAGCCTGTTCAAACTGCAAACTCTGGGCCTGACTCAGGGTACCGTTGTGACTCTGACCGCTGAAGGCGAAGATGAGCAGAAAGCGGTTGAACATCTGGTTAAACTGATGGCGGAACTCGAGTAAGTTTTTCGCGGGTTTCTTTAAAGATCAGTCACAAGTAAAGGTAGGGTTATGATTTCAGGCATTTTAGCATCCCCGGGTATCGCTTTCGGCAAAGCACTTCTGCTGAAAGAAGATGAGATCGTCATCGACCGGAAGAAAGTTTCTGCCGACAAGGTTGATCAGGAAGTTGAACGTTTCCTGAGCGGTCGTGCCAAGGCATCGGCGCAACTGGAAGCGATCAAAACGAAAGCAGGTGAAACTTTCGGCGAAGAAAAAGAAGCCATCTTCGAAGGCCACATCATGTTGCTGGAAGATGAGGAGCTGGAGCAGGAAATCATAGCCCTGATTAAAGATAAGAGCATGACTGCCGACGCGGCAGCCCATGAAGTTATCGAAGGTCAGGCAACCGCCCTGGAAGAGCTGGACGACGAATACCTGAAAGAGCGCGCCGCTGACGTGCGCGACATTGGTAAACGCCTGCTGCGCAACATTCTGGGTATGCCGATTATCGATCTGAGCGCCATTCAGGATGAAGTCATCCTGGTTGCAGCCGATCTGACACCGTCCGAAACCGCACAGCTGAACCTGAAAAAAGTGCTCGGCTTTATCACCGACATTGGCGGTCGTACCTCCCACACGTCGATCATGGCGCGCTCCCTTGAACTGCCGGCGATTGTGGGCACCGGTAGCGTCACCACTCAGGTGAAAAACGGCGACTATCTGATCCTCGATGCGGTAAACAACAAAGTTTACGTTAACCCGAGCGACGAAGAGATCGACGCACTGCGCGCAGCGCAGGCGCAGGTCGCGGAAGAGAAAGCTGAACTGGCGAAGCTGAAAGATCTGCCGGCCATCACCCTTGATGGTCACCAGGTTGAAGTGTGCGCCAACATCGGTACCGTCCGTGATGTCGCGGGCGCAGAGCGCAACGGCGCTGAAGGCGTTGGCCTCTACCGTACCGAATTCCTGTTTATGGATCGCGACGCGCTGCCGACCGAAGAAGAGCAGTTCGACGCCTACAAAGCGGTAGCGGAAGCCTGTGGCTCCCAGGCCGTGATTGTACGTACCATGGACATTGGCGGCGACAAAGAGCTGCCGTACATGAATTTCCCGAAAGAAGAGAACCCGTTCCTCGGCTGGCGCGCCATTCGCATCGCCATGGATCGCAAAGAGATCCTGCGCGATCAGGTCCGCGCTATCCTGCGTGCCTCTGCTTTCGGCAAACTGCGCATTATGTTCCCGATGATCATCTCCGTTGAAGAAGTGCGTGCACTGAAGAAAGAGATTGAGACCTACAAACAGGAACTGCGCGACGAAGGCAAAGCTTTCGACGAATCCATCGAAATCGGCGTGATGGTAGAAACTCCTGCCGCCGCGACGATTGCGCGCCATCTGGCGAAAGAAGTGGACTTCTTTAGTATCGGCACCAATGATTTAACGCAGTACACCCTGGCAGTTGACCGCGGTAATGATATGATTTCACATCTTTACCAGCCGATGTCGCCGTCCGTACTCAACCTGATCAAGCAAGTTATTGATGCTTCTCATGCTGAAGGTAAATGGACCGGCATGTGTGGTGAGCTTGCTGGCGACGAACGTGCTACACTTCTGTTGCTGGGGATGGGTCTGGATGAATTCAGTATGAGTGCCATTTCTATCCCGCGCATTAAGAAGATTATTCGTAACACGAACTTCGAAGATGCGAAGGTGTTAGCAGAGCAGGCTCTTGCTCAACCGACAACGGACGAGTTAATGACGCTGGTTAACAAGTTCATTGAAGAAAAAACAATCTGCTAATCCACGAGATGCGGCCCAAATTACTGCTTAGGAGAAGATCATGGGTTTGTTCGATAAACTGAAATCTCTGGTTTCTGATGATAAGAAAGAGACCGGCGCCATTGAGATCATTGCCCCGCTGTCTGGCGAAATCGTTAACATTGAAGATGTACCGGATGTGGTGTTCGCTGAAAAAATCGTCGGCGACGGCATTGCTATCAAACCGACCGGCAACAAAATGGTCGCTCCGGTTGACGGGACTATCGGCAAAATCTTTGAAACCAACCATGCCTTCTCTATCGAATCCGATAGCGGCATCGAACTCTTCGTTCACTTCGGTATTGATACCGTTGAACTGAAAGGTGAAGGTTTCAAACGCATCGCGGAAGAAGGCCAGCGCGTTAAAGTTGGCGATCCGGTTATCGAGTTCGACCTGCCGCTGCTGGAAGAGAAAGCCAAATCCACGCTGACGCCGGTTGTTATCTCTAACATGGATGAGATCAAAGAGCTGATCAAACTCTCTGGTAGCGTAACCGTGGGTGAAACCCCGGTGATCCGCATCAAGAAGTAAGCGCTCTACAGTCTAAAAAAAATGGCACCGTAAGGTGCCATTTTTGTTTTAGCGCGGCGGTAAAATTAGCTCGTCATACCCTTTTTCCAGCGTATAACCCATCACTTCCACCACCCGCTCGCCCGCAGCCTGCACCGCCATATCCAGCGCTTTGCCCTGAATAATGCCGCTCACCAGTTCGGAGCAGAAGAGATCGCCCGTCCCTTTCAGGTCCGTCGCCACGCGCGGATAGCTGCTGATATTGACGCCCTCGGCTGAGACCACGACCACATGGATCTGCCCATCGTTGCGGTCCACCGGCGCGCTGGTGATCGCCACCCAGCGTAAAGATGGGGAGAGCAGCCCCTGTGCCGCGGCAATCGCGCTTTGCAGATCGCGACACGGTTTGCCACTCAGCACTTCCAGCTCAAACACATTCGGCGTAATGCCCTGGGCCAGCGGCAGCATCACTTCACGGTACGCCTCGGGAATTTCCGGTTTCACATAGATACCGCTGTCGATATCGCCAATCACCGGATCGACCAGAATCAATAGCTCCGGGTGTTTCTCCCGCAGCGCCGTCAGCCACTTCGCCAGCAGCTTGATCTGGCTGGCGCTGCCCATGTAGCCGGTGGTTACCGCCTTCACGCTGCGCAGCACGTCGCGCTCTTCCAGCGCCTGCAAATAACCGCTGAACCACTCATCGGGAATGACGCCGCCATAAAAGGTGTCGTAATGCGGGGTATTGCTGAACAGCACCGTAGGAACGGCCAGAACGTTAAGCTGGTGCTGACGAATATTGGGTACTGCAATGCTGTTGCCGACGCTGCCGTAGACCACCTGCGACTGAACCGCGACGATATCGGCCTGCTGCGCCCGGGTTTTATCCCTGAACAGGATCATCTCCATTTTGTCTCCTTGACGGGTTAAATCCCCGCGCCCTGCGAATAACTCTCTTCACCAAACACGCCGGTCGACAGATAGCGGTCGCCGCGATCGCAAATGATGGCGACAATTACCGCGCCCGGGCTCGCTTTCGCCACCCGAATCGCGCCGGCGACCGCGCCGCCAGAACTGACGCCGCAGAAGATGCCCTCTTTGACCGCCAGCGCGCGCATGGTATTTTCCGCCTCGCGCTGCTGGATATCCAGCACCTCATCCACCAAATCGGCGTTAAAAATGCCCGGCATGTAGTCGGCAGGCCAGCGGCGGATACCGGGAATGCTGCTCCCCTCTTCCGGCTGAAGGCCAACAATCGTCACCTTTTTCGCCTGTTCGCGCAGGAAACGTGAAACGCCGGTGATGGTGCCGGTAGTGCCCATGCTGGAGACAAAGTGGCTGATGCGCCCCTGCGTCTGCTGCCAGATTTCCGGGCCGGTAGTGGTGTAATGAGCGTAGGGGTTATCGGGATTATTGAACTGATCGAGCAGTTTGCCGTCGCCGCGCGCCGCCATCTCAAGGGCGAGATCGCGCGCCCCTTCCATGCCCTGCTCTTTGCTGACCAGAATCAGCTCGGCACCATAAGCGCGCATCGCCGCGCGGCGCTCCTGGCTCATGTTGTCCGGCATCAGCAGCTTCATGCGATAGCCCTTCAGCGCCGCAATCATCGCCAGCGCAATACCGGTGTTGCCGCTGGTCGCTTCAATCAGCACATCGCCAGGCTTGATCTCGCCGCGCCGTTCCGCCTGCACAATCATCGACAGCGCAGCGCGGTCTTTTACCGAACCGGCCGGATTGTTTCCTTCGAGCTTGACCCAGATTTCACTGCCGTTATCCGGGGCCAGGCGCTGTAATCTGACCAGCGGCGTATTGCCGATAGTCTCTTCTAATGTGTTCACGATCGCTGTCCAATAAAAAACCCGGTCCGCATCACGCATACCGGGCTTGTCGGCCGGATGAGCAACGCGCTACCCGGCAAAAACCACGTTTCATTAAGCTATCAGGCTGACTGAGCCAGAGCAAGCTCCGCGCCCGGCTCAATACGCTCATCGCCGTTATAGAGCCGCGCGTTCTGCAAGCCAACGAAAAGCCGCTCGCCGCGCTGCGGTGGATGCTCATCGCGCATCACCACCGTTAACGGATCGGGGTTCCAGCCGAGCGGCTGCACCACCAGCTGCGTGTAGTGCCCTTTCGGGCTGGCTTCCAGCACCTGCACCGGCAGCGGCGAATCAAGGCTGGTACGGCGGCTGACGTCCACTTCCCACGGGCGCAGGAAGAGATCGACATCACCCTGATAAACCGGCGTATGGCCAAGCGGCCAGTGATGAGCGCCGACGTGGAACTGCCCGCCGCGAATCACCCCTTTCAGGCGATTCACCTCGCCCATAAACTCCAGTACAAAGCGAGTTGCCGGTTCGCGCCACACCTGATCCGGTGCGTCCGCCTGCTCAATATTTCCCTGGCTCATCACCACCACACGATCGGCCACTTCCGTCGCCTCTTCCTGATCGTGGGTCACGAAGACGCTGGTGAATTTCAGCTCTTCATGCAGCTGACGCAGCCAGCGGCGAAGCTCTTTACGCACCTGCGCATCCAGCGCGCCAAAGGGTTCATCAAGCAGCAGAATTTGCGGTTCAACCGCCAGCGCGCGCGCCAGCGCCACACGCTGCTTCTGCCCGCCGGAGAGTTGAGCCGGGTAGCGATCCGCAAGATGCGCCAGTTGCACCATCTCCAGCAGTTTGGTCACTTTCGCTTTGATGGCGGCGGCATTCGGCCGCTCGCGGCGCGGCAGCACCGTTAAACCAAAGGCGATATTGTCGAAGACCGACATATGGCGGAACAGCGCATAGTGCTGAAACACGAAGCCGACGCGGCGCTCGCGCGCATGCAGGCGGCTGACATCGGTGCCGTGAAAACGGATACGCCCGCTGCTCTGGTGCTCCAGCCCGGCGATAATGCGCAGTAATGTCGTTTTACCGGAGCCAGAAGGACCAAGCAGCGCCACCATCTGCCCGGACGGGATATCCAGAGAGATATCATTCAGCACCTGGGTGCGACCAAACGACTTCTTAATATTCGCAATCTCAATGCTCATGATTTCCCTCCTCGTGCAGGCGTTTTTGCTGATTGTTCAAACGCCACTGCACCGCACTCTTTAAAAACAGTGTCAAAATCGCCATTAGGGTCAGCAGGGCTGCGGCGGTAAAGGCACCGACGGTGTTGTAATCCTGCTCCAGTAACTCAATTTGTAGCGGCAGCGACAGGGTTTCGCCGCGAATCGATCCGGACACCACCGACACCGCACCAAACTCGCCAATCGCTCGTGCGTTGGTCAGCACCACACCGTAAAGCAGCGCCC
The DNA here is from genome assembly GCF_003864115.1 of Kosakonia sp. CCTCC M2018092. NCBI lineage: Bacteria > Pseudomonadati > Pseudomonadota > Gammaproteobacteria > Enterobacterales > Enterobacteriaceae > Kosakonia > Kosakonia sp. CCTCC M2018092. The sequence continues at coordinate 1,321,916 of NZ_CP034225.1, read as the reverse complement.
AGCGGATATTGGGCAGCGTGACGCGGCGGAACATCTGCCAGCCGGAGGCCCCGAGCAGGATCGCGGCTTCATCCTCCTGGCTTCCCTGGCTGAGCATCACCGGCACCAGCTCACGCACGACAAACGGACAGGTGACAAAGACGGTGACCAGCACCATGCCGGGCCAGGAGAACATGATTTGCAGATTATGTTCATCCAGCCAGCCGCCAAGCGGGCCGTTGGTGCCGTAAAAGAGCAGATAGATTAGGCCTGCGACCACCGGCGACACCGCAAACGGAATATCGAGCAGGGTCAGTAGCAGCTGGCGGCCGGGAAAGTTAAAGCGCGTCACCAGCCAGGCGAGCAGCGTGCCGAACACCAGGTTGACCGGCACCGAGATGAGCGCAATCAGCACCGTCAGCCAGATGGCGTGCAGCATGTCGGCATCGGCAAGGTTTTGCAGCACCGGGGCCAGCCCTTTGCTGAAGGCCTGCACAAAGATATAGATCATCGGCACCAGCAGAATAAACGCTGAAAGCACAATACCGGTGCCGATTAAAAACCATTTTCCCCAGTTCACCCGGGGCTTGTCATAGCGTTTCAATGCACTTATTTCCGCCATTAGTGACCTACCACACGCTGACCAAAGCGACTTTGCAAGGTATTGATGGAGAAGAGCAGCAGTAGCGAAGCGGCGAGGATCACTGAAGCAATTGCGCTCGCCGCCGGATAGTCAAACTCCTGCAAACGCACGAAGATCATTAGCGAGGTTACTTCCGTCTTCCAGGCGATATTCCCGGCGATAAAGATCACCGCGCCAAACTCACCGAGGCTGCGAGTAAAGGAGAGGGCAACGCCCGCCATCAGTGCAGGTGACAGCTCCGGCAGCACCACTTTACGAAAGCTCTGCCAGCGCGTGGCACCCAGGGTTTCCGCCGCCTCTTCGTACTCCGGGCCGAGCTCTTCCAGCACCGGCTGCACCGTGCGCACCACAAACGGGATGCTGGTAAAGGCCATCGCCACCGCAATCCCGAGCCAGGTGTAGGTCACTTTAATATCCAGCGCCGCCAGCCACTCGCCGTAAAAGCCGTTAACGGAGAAGAGCGACGCCAGCGTCAAGCCCGCCACCGCCGTCGGCAGCGCAAACGGCAGATCCATTAGCGCGTCGAGCAATGTGCGCCCCGGAAAGCGGTAGCGAGTGAGGATCCACGCCATCAGCATGCCGAAGACGCCGTTGAAGATTGAGGCGACAAATGCCGCCAGCAGCGTCACTTTATAGGCCGCCACTACCTGCGGGTTGGTGACCACTTCCCAGTACTGTTCCCAGCTCATCTGCGACAGCTGCATCACCAGCGCGCTTAGGGGTAATAACAGAATCAGACAGACAAAAAAGAGGCTGCTGCCAAGGCTTAAACCAAAGCCCGGCAGCACGCGTTTCGATCCAGACAACATCACTTATGCCCCGCCGCCAGCAACTTATCCAGCTCGCCGCCGCTGGCGAAATGGGTTTTCATCACTTCCGGCCAGGAGCCGAACTTATCTTCCACGCGGAACAGCGCGGTCTGCGGGAACTTATCACCCAGCTTTTTCATCACTTCCGGGTTGTTCACGCGGTAGTAGTAATCGGTGATGATAGTCTGCGCCTGCGGCGTGTAGAGCCAGTTGAGGTAGGCTTTCGCCGCCTTCTCCGTGCCGTTGGCTTTCACGTTTTTATCCACCCACGCCACCGGGAACTCGGCGAGGATATTGACCTTCGGCACCACCACTTCAAAGCCCTGCGCTTCATACTGTTTGCGGATGTTGTTCACTTCCGACTCAAAGGTGATCAGCACATCGCCGAGGCCGCGCTCAACGAAGGTGGTGGTCGCACCGCGGCCGCCGGTGTCGAACACCTCAACGTTTTTCAGAAACTGGGTCATAAACTGGGTGGTTTTGGCTTTATCACCGCCGTCAGCCTGGTCGGCTGCGCCCCAGGCCGCCAGATAGGTATAGCGGGCGTTGCCGGAGGTTTTTGGATTCGGGAAGATCAGCTTCACGTCAGAACGCACCAGGTCGTTCCAGTCGTGGATATTCTTAGGGTTGCCCTTGCGCACAAGGAACGCCATCGTCGAGTAGAACGGCGAGCTGTTATTCGGTAAGCGGCTCTGCCAGTCGGCGGGGATCAGCTTGCCCTTATCGTGCAGGATCTGCACATCCGTCACCTGGTTATAGGTGACCACGTCGGCTTTCAGCCCCTGCAAAATGGCCAGCGCCTGTTTCGACGAACCGGCATGGGATTGCTTGATGGTCAGCTTGTCGCCGCCATTCTCCTGCGCCCACTGCTGCTCAAAAGGCGGGTTCAGCGCCGCAAACAGCTCGCGCGAGACATCATACGAGCTGTTGAGCAGTTCCGTTGCCTGTGCCTGCGCGCTCAACAGCGTCAGCGCTGCCAGCGTCAGATATCCTTTTTTCAGTATGTTAACGGCCATTGCGCACCCTTATAAGCTGATCACTCGACGATGTTCAGTTTATTTATAACGGGAGTGAAAGCAGTAACGGTTTTATATACCAATTGGTGATTTGGAATCAGAAAAGAGTATAAGCAGAAAGGGGGACAAGCCGGGTGGTCCCGGCCTGATGCAACGCCCGTTAATTACAGGGCAAAGAGCCTGTCGAGCGCAGGCGCGAAGTAGTAACCACCGGTAACCGGGCGGGTAAAACGCAGCATGGCGTCGCGCTTGCCGTCACTGTCGCCGAACATGCTCAGCAGCTGCTGCTCAATGTTATAGAGCCGCGCGCTGTAGGTGCAGAAATAGAGGCCGTGGGTGCCACTGGCGGTGCCATAGGGCAGGCTCTGGCGCACAATTTTCAGCCCCTTGCCCGCCTCTTTCAGATCGACACGCGAGAGGTGGGACGTTACCGGGCGCACATCAGCGTCGATCTCTTCGTTATCCGCTTTGGTGCGCCCAATCATCATCTCCTGATCGCTCACGCTCATGCGGTTAAGCTGCTTCAGGTTGTGCTCCCAGCGCTGCACCATCACGTAGCTGCCACCCGCGTCGATGCCGTCCTGAATAATCGCCACTTCGCGGCGTTTCTCTTCGCCTGCCGGGTTCTCGGTGCCGTCGACAAAACCGCTGAGATCGCGATCTTCCACCCAGCGAAAACCGTGCGTCTCCTCTTGCACCTCCAGCGCATCACCAAAGGCAGCCAGCGCCGCCTGGGCAACAGAGAAGTTCACATCGTGACGCAGGGAGAGAATATGGATCAGCACATCGTGCTGAGTAGCGGGCGCCAGGCCTTTGCCATAGGCGGGAAAATCTTTCAGCTCTTCAGCGCCCTGTCCGCCGCTTAATTCACGCCAGACGCGGGAACCAAACGCAACCACCGCGCCGAGCGCCGCATCGGGGAACTGCAACTGAAAGTTTGCGAGCTTATCGGCAAACGCACGGCTGCCAGCGCGCAGGGCATCGGCCTCCCCTTTTACGCTGGCCTCAATCCAAATTGCCGCACGGCAATGTTCCGGCAAAATGCCGCTCTGAACCTGGGACATTACATCTCCTGAAACTGACCACAAAAACGATGCGGCATTGTACCTGTTTTTGGGCCAGCATCAGACTATTCCGATCAGATTAGCGACGCCAGATGATCTTGCTCACTTTCCAGCTTTTCAGGGTGTCATCCGATGGCATTAAACCATCCGGGCCGCTCCAGCTGCCGCTGAAGAGATAGCTGATATGCTGGCTGTCGGGCGCTTTACACTCGATACCGGAGATATCGGCGTCAGAGGCTTTCACGCAGTTGCCGAATGCTTTGTCATAGAGGGTGTTGAACGGCGCGCCGATTTTTACCCCTTTGTCGGTGGCAATATCGGGATCGGTAACATCAATCCGGCTGACGGCACCGTTTTCACCATTCACCACCAGCGCCAGCTGCTTCTCTTTCAGCGCTTCGAAATAGCGAACAATGGTGCCTTTATCGGTTTTCATGCCGCTGCGCAGGTGGTAATCGCCGCCTAACGCCTCGCCAATCGCCTGTTCATTGAGCGGCGTGCTGGCTGTCAGGCCGCCAACGCCCTGCTCGTTGACTTCGAGGGAGGAACCAAACCAGTTCCAGGGATACGCGGCAGACCAGTTGACGGAGGCGAACGTCGAGCAGCCGGTTAACGCCAGCGGCAGCGCGATAAAAAACATACGCAGGGGTTTCATGCACAATTCCTTATATTGACCAAACGCCTGTTGGAGTGCCGAAAGTGAAAAAAGTGCCCTCGTCACAGCGAAAGGCCAGTTTCAGTACTCTTCATCTTCAATCAGGCGCTTGCCGAGGTTAACGCTGTCGGTGTGTTCATACCCCAGGCGCTCATACATGCCGATCACCATTTCGTTATCGTCGCGCACCATCAGGTTAATCTTCGGGCAACCACGAGCAATCAACTTCTTCTCCAGCCGGCTCAGCAGCGCATTGGCGATGCCGCGACCGCGAAACTCCGGGTGGACGCCCAGGTAATAGGCCGAACCGCGATGGCCGTCATAACCGCCCATTACCGTTCCCACCACTTCGCCACCCACCTCTGCCACCAGGAAAAGGCTTACGTCATGATTGACCTTACGCTCGATGTCCATCTCCGGATCGTTCCACGGGCGCAGCAGTTCACAGCGCTCCCAAAGCGTGATCACTTCTTCAAAATCTTCCTGCCGGAAAACACGTATCTCCATGATGTCCCCCATATTTTTCAGCTGTGTAAACGGTGATTATGGCCTGTGGCGCGCGGTTAGCCAATATCCAGCATCATCGCCGCTGAAAAATGGCATAATGTCACTCTGTCACGTATTGAAATGAAAAGTAAAACAATAGTTCTTACGGACTGTCGTCACAGCAAACACGATACGCTATAACACCTGCCACCACGGATAACCCATTTCAGGCTATGAGCACCTTTAAACCATTAAAAACACTCACCTCGCGTCGCCAGATCCTGAAAGCAGGCCTGGCCGCATTAACCTTGTCAGGTATGTCTCGTGCTATCGCTAAGGATGAGACACCTCTTAAAACCAGCAACAGCCACAGCAAACCGAAAGCGAAAAAAGCGGGCGCAAAGCGCATCGTGATGCTCGACCCCGGTCACGGCGGGATTGATACCGGCGCGATTGGTCACAACGGCTCGAAAGAGAAGCATGTGGTACTGGCGATTGCCAAAAACGTCCGCGCCCAGCTGCGCGCTCGCGGCATTGATGCGCGCCTGACGCGCACCAGCGATAAATTTATCCCCCTTTATGACCGCGTCGAGATTGCCCATCAGCACGGTGCGGATCTCTTTATGTCGATTCACGCCGATGGCTTTACCAATCCGAACGCCGCGGGCGCGTCGGTGTTTGCCCTCTCCAATCGCGGGGCGAGTAGCGCAATGGCGAAATACCTCTCCGATAAAGAGAACGCCGTGGATGAACTGGCGGGCAAAAAAGCACGTGATAAAGATCATCTGCTCCAGCAGGTGCTGTTTGATTTGGTACAGACGGACACCATCAAAAACAGCCTGACGCTCGGCTCGCATATCATCAAACAGATCAAGCCGGTGCACCGGCTGCACAGCCGCAACACCGAGCAGGCGGCGTTTGTGGTGCTAAAATCTCCTTCCATTCCATCGGTGCTGGTTGAGACCTCGTTTATTACCAACCCGGCGGAGGAGAAACTACTCGGCACCGCCGCGTTTCGCCAGAAGATCGCCACCGCCATCACTGACGGTGTGATGAGCTACTTTAGCTGGTTCGATAATCATAAAGCCCATACGAAGAGGCGCTGATGAGCACTCCTGATGTAGACCCGGTAAAAAATGCCCTGCTTGCCCTGCAGGACTCTATCTGCGCGAAGCTGGCGGCAATCGACGGCGGCAGCTTTATTGAAGATGCCTGGCAGCGTGACGCGGGCGGCGGTGGACGCAGCCGCGTGCTGCGCGACGGCAGCGTGTTTGAGCAGGCGGGGGTTAACTTCTCCCACGTTCATGGCGATGCGATGCCCGCCTCTGCCACCGCGCACCGCCCGGAGCTGGCGGGTCGCAGTTTCGAAGCAATGGGCGTCTCATTAGTGGTGCATCCGCGCAACCCCTATGTGCCGACCAGCCATGCCAACGTGCGCTTTTTTATCGCCCAGAAGCCGGATGCCGATCCGGTCTGGTGGTTCGGCGGCGGTTTCGATATGACGCCCTATTACGGCTTCGAAGAGGATGCCGTGCACTGGCACCGCACCGCGCGCGATCTCTGTCAGCCCTTCGGCGAAGAGGTCTACCCGCGCTATAAAAAGTGGTGCGATGACTACTTCTATCTGAAGCATCGCGACGAGCAGCGCGGCGTCGGCGGGCTCTTTTTTGACGATCTCAACACCCCGGATTTTGACCACTGTTTCGACTTTATGCGCGCGGTGGGCGAAGGGTATACCGACGCCTATCTGCCGATTGTCGAGCGGCGTAAAAACACGCCGTGGGGCGAGCGCGAGCGCGATTTTCAGCTCTATCGCCGTGGGCGCTACGTGGAGTTTAATCTGGTGTGGGATCGCGGGACGCTGTTCGGTCTGCAAACCGGCGGGCGCACCGAGTCGATTTTGATGTCGATGCCACCGCTGGTGCGCTGGGAATACAATTACCAGCCCGCCGAAGGCAGCCCCGAAGCGGCGTTAAGCGAATTTATAAAAGTCCGCGATTGGGTGTGACGTTGATGTTGTAGGCCGGATAAGGCGCAGCCGCCATCCGGCAATCATTGCCGCGAGACAATGCCGGATGGCGCGTAAACGCTTATCCGGCCTACGCGGTTCCAGCGGCTTCGTACCGTAGGCCGGATAAGGCGAAGCCGCCATCCGGCAAGGGTGTTACCTCGGTGGAATGGTTCCGTTCACCAGGCGTTGGGGAGTTTCATTAATCTCTTATGCGGTGAACGGGACAAGGGGGGGACCGCTCCCCCCTTGTCAATCCCCGCGGCCCCGCGAGGAAATCGGTGCTTCGCACTGCGCTCACCTCCCGCGTGCCTGACTGCGGCCGGCTCGACTCGACCTGCTCGCCCCTGCGGGGACTCGCTCCATGTCTCGGTTCGCCTCTGTCCGCCATCCATGGCGTCCAGACCTTGTCATTCACGCTTCGGTTCGCCGATTTCAGCGGGGGTCAACACCGCCGCTGTAAGAGAGGCGTCCAATGAAACACTATTGCTGCTGGAACCGCGTAGGCCGGATAAGGCGTAGCCGCCATCCGGCAATCGGTGCCGCGAGAAATTGCCGGATGGCGCTAACGCTTATCCGGCCTACGAACCTCATCCTGCTGAAGGTTATAACGGTGCGGTCTGCGCCTCGACCACCGCTAACGCCACCATATTGACGATCCGCCGCACGGAGGCGATCGGCGTCAACACATGCACCGGCTTCGCCACCCCCATCAACACCGGCCCGACGGTTACCCCTTCGGCGCTGGAAACCCGCAGCAGGTTGTAACTGATTCGCGCGGCTTCAACGTTCGGCATAATCAGGATATTCGCCGTCCCCTTCAGCGGGCTGTCGGGCATTCGGTCCTGACGAATCGACTCATCTAACGCCGCATCGCCGTGCATCTCGCCGTCAATCATCAACTCCGGTGCCCGCTCGCGCACCAGCGCTAAGGTCTCACGCATCTTCACCGCCGCTGGCGCGTTAGATGAGCCGTACTGGGAGTGCGAAAGCAGCGCCACGCGCGGTTCAATACCGAAACGGCGCACCGTCTCAGCCGCCAGCAGGGTGATCTCTGCTAACTGATCGGCGCTCGGATCCTCATTCACATAGGTATCGGCGATAAAGGTGTTGCCGCTTGGCAGCAGCAGCGCATTCATCGCGCCTGCGGCATGCACGCTGTCGCGATAACCAAAGATGTCGCGCACTACGCTGAAGTGCTCATGGTATTCGCCAATGGTGCCGCAGATCATCGCATCCGCTTCACCGCGATGCACCATGATGGCACCAATCACCGTGGTATTAGCAATCACCGCGCGCTGCGCCTGCTCCTGGGTTACGCCCCGGCGCTTCATAATGTTGAAGTACTCGGTCCAGTACTCTTTAAAGCGCGGGTCGGACTCGTTATTCACAATCTCGAAATCTGCACCGGCGCGGATTTGCAGCCCCAGCTTCTGAATGCGCATCTCAATTACGCTCGGGCGACCAATCAGGATCGGCTTCGCCAGCCCCAGCGTCACCAGCTCCTGGGTGGCATGCAGCACGCGCGGCTCCTCCCCTTCCGTCAGCACCACGCGCTTCGGCGCGCTGCGGGCCTGGGAGAAGATCGGCTTCATAAACAGATTCGTTTTGTAGACAAACTCGGCGAGCTTATCGACATAGGCGTCGAAATCGCTAATCGGGCGCGTCGCCACGCCGGACTCCATCGCCGCTTTTGCCACCGCCGGCGCGATTTTGACAATCAAGCGCGGATCGAAGGGTTTCGGGATCAGATAATCAGGCCCAAAGCTGAGATCCTGATCGCCATAGGCCGAGGCCACCACTTCGCTCTGCTCGGCGTGCGCCAGCTCGGCAATGGCATGCACCGCCGCCAGCTTCATCTCTTCGTTGATCGCCGTTGCGCCTACGTCGAGCGCGCCACGGAAGATGAAGGGGAAGCAGAGTACGTTGTTGACCTGGTTGGGGTAGTCCGAGCGGCCGGTGCAGATGATCGCATCCGGGCGCACCGATTTTGCCAGATCCGGCAGGATCTCCGGCTCCGGGTTAGCCAGCGCGAGGATCAGCGGCTGGCGCGCCATCTCTTTCACCATCTCCGGGGTCAGCACTTTTGGCCCCGAGCAGCCGAGGAAGATATCCGCGCCCGCCACCACTTCCGCCAGCGTGCGTTTGCCGTTGTCCTCCACCGCATAGGCGGCTTTGGTCTCTGCCATGTTTGGCTCGCGGTCTTTGTAGATCACCCCTTTTGAGTCGCAGACCACAATATTGTGTTTCTGCATCCCCAGCGCCACCAGCAGGTTCATACAGGCGATAGCCGCTGCGCCCGCGCCGGAAACCACCATGCGTACGTCAGAGAGGTTCTTTTCCACTACCCGCAGGCCGTTGAGAATAGCGGCAGTGCTGATGATCGCCGTGCCGTGCTGGTCGTCGTGGAACACCGGAATGTTCATGCGCTCGCGCAGTTTCGCCTCAATATAGAAGCACTCCGGCGCTTTAATATCTTCCAGGTTAATCCCGCCGAAAGTCGGCTCCAGCGCGGCAACCACGTCAATCAGTTTGTCGGGATCCTGCTCGTCAACTTCGATATCGAACACATCAATACCGGCGAATTTCTTAAACAGAACGCCTTTGCCCTCCATCACCGGCTTACCGGCGAGCGCGCCGATATTGCCAAGGCCGAGCACGGCGGTGCCGTTGGAGATAACGGCCACCAGATTGCCGCGCGCGGTGTATTTGTAGGCTGCCAGCGGGTCTTTCTCAATTTCCAGACAGGGAGCGGCAACACCGGGCGAGTACGCCAGCGCCAGGTCGCGCTGGGTCGCCAGCGGTTTGGTAGGGGAAACCTGAATCTTACCCGGGCGGGGGAACTCGTGAAAATCGAGGGCACTCTGTTTTAATTGGTCGTCCATTAGATGTTCCTTTCACGTTGCTTTCAGCGTCAAGAGTGTTAACGCGTGATGACACTCCAATGCACCGACCAGTATGGCCTGTGTCGGCGGCGTAAACTTTGAAGGTCGCCATACTCTGACCATCGCGTCAACAAAACCGTTACGTATATCTCCCATCTTTGTTACCTACCGCAAAACCCCGTAAAGGGCTGCGTCTGCTATGCTTTTTTGTTATGCAGCTCTCATCCTGACAACAGCGCGATGCGACGCGCGTAAATAACACATTGCTTTTTAAGGAGTTATCTTCATGAATTATTTAGACGGCCTGAAACAGTTCACCACCGTCGTGGCGGACAGCGGCGACATCGAATCCATTCGCCATTACCAGCCGGAAGATGCCACCACCAACCCCTCTCTGCTGCTGAAGGCCGCAGGGCTGGGCCACTTTTCCCATCTGGTCGACGACGCGCTGGAGTATGGCAAAGCGCGCGGCAAAACCCAGGAGCAGCAGGTCGCGGAAGCGAGCGACAAACTGGCGGTCAATATCGGTGCGGAAATTCTGAAAAGCATTCCGGGCCGCGTCTCCACCGAAGTCGATGCACGTCTCTCCTACGACAAAGAGAAGAGCATTGCTAAAGCACGCCGTATCGTTGAGCTCTACCAGGAGCAGGGGATCGATAAGTCACGCATTCTGATCAAACTCGCCTCCACGTGGGAAGGTATCCGCGCGGCGGAAGAGCTGCAAAAAGAGGGTATCGACTGTAACCTGACGCTGCTCTTCTCCTTTGCCCAGGCGCGCGCCTGTGCCGAAGCGGGCGTCTATCTGATTTCGCCGTTCGTTGGGCGCATTTACGACTGGTACAACGACCGCAAACCGATGGATCCCTACGTGGTAGATGAAGATCCGGGCGTCAAATCGGTGCGCAATATCTATGACTACTACAAACAGCACCGCTACGAGACTATCGTGATGGGTGCCAGCTTCCGCCGCGTTGAGCAGATCCTCGCGCTCGCCGGCTGTGACCGTCTCACCATCTCGCCTGCCCTGCTGCAAGAGTTGCAGGAGCATGAAGGCACCGTCGAGCGCAAACTGGTGCCGTCGTCCCAGACCTTCTCGCGCCAGGCGAAAATGACCGAAGCGGAGTTCCGCTGGGAACATAACCTCGACCCAATGGCGGTTGAGAAACTCTCTGACGGCATCCGCCAGTTCGCCGTCGACCAGCGCAAACTCGAAGATCTGCTTGCTGCCAAACTTTAACCTTTTGCCACGGAGTGAACTATGTCCCGTAAAGAGCTTGCTAACGCCATTCGCGCCCTGAGTATGGACGCGGTGCAAAAAGCCAATTCCGGCCACCCCGGTGCGCCAATGGGGATGGCGGATATCGCGGAAGTGCTGTGGAACGACTTTCTGCAACACAACCCGGCCGACCCGACCTGGTATAACCGCGACCGCTTTATTCTCTCCAACGGTCACGCTTCGATGCTGCTCTACAGCCTGCTGCACCTCAGCGGCTATGACCTGCCGATCGAAGAGCTGAAAAACTTCCGTCAGCTGCACTCCAAAACGCCGGGCCACCCGGAAATTGGCTATACGCCGGGCGTAGAAACCACCACCGGCCCGCTGGGTCAGGGGCTGGCGAACGCCGTCGGTCTGGCGATTGCCGAGCGCACGCTGGCGGCACAGTTTAACCGTCCGGGCCATGACATTGTCGATCACTACACCTATGTCTTTATGGGCGACGGCTGTCTGATGGAGGGGATCTCCCACGAAGTCTGCTCGCTGGCGGGCACGCTGGGGCTGGGTAAACTGATTGGCTTCTACGATCACAACGGCATCTCCATTGATGGCGAAACCGAAGGCTGGTTTACCGATGACACCGCCAAACGCTTTGAAGCCTACAACTGGCATGTGATCAGCGAAGTGGATGGTCACTCTGCGGAAGCGGTGAAAAAGGCCATTGAAGAAGCGCAGCAGGTGAAAGATAAGCCGACGCTGATTATCTGCCGCACGGTGATTGGTTTTGGCTCACCGAACAAAGCGGGCAAAGAGGAGTCCCACGGTGCGGCGCTCGGTGATGAAGAGGTGGCGCTGACCCGCAAACAGCTGGGCTGGAACTACGGCCCGTTCGAGATCCCGCAAGAGATCTATCAGGCGTGGGACGCCCACGATCGCGGCGCGAAAGCCCAGCAGTCATGGAATGAGAAACTGGCAGCGTGGGAGAAAGAGTTCCCGGATCTGGCGGCCGAATTCAAGCGCCGCATGAGCGGCGGACTGCCGGAGAACTGGGAGCAAATTACCTCCGAGTACATCAACAACCTGCAGGCTAACCCGGCTAAAATCGCCAGTCGTAAAGCGTCGCAAAACACCCTTAACAGCTATGGCCCGGTACTGCCGGAACTGCTTGGCGGCTCGGCGGATCTGGCGCCAAGTAACCTCACCATCTGGTCAGGCTCCACCTCGATTAAAGAGGACGCGGCCGGAAACTACATTCACTACGGTGTGCGTGAGTTCGGCATGACGGCGATTGCCAACGGCATTGCCCATCACGGCGGCTTTGTGCCCTACACCGCCACCTTCCTGATGTTCGTTGAGTATGCCCGTAACGCGGCGCGTATGGCGGCGCTGATGAAAGCGCGGCAGATCATGGTCTACACCCATGACTCTATCGGCCTTGGCGAAGATGGCCCAACCCACCAGGCGGTTGAGCAGATTGCCAGCCTGCGTCTGACGCCAAACTTCAGCACCTGGCGACCCTGTGACCAGGTAGAAGCAGCGGTCGGCTGGAAACTGGCGATTGAGCGTCACAACGGCCCGACGGCGCTGATCCTCTCCCGTCAGAACCTGGCGCAGATGGAGCGAACCCCGGAGCAGGTCAAGGCGATCAGCAAAGGTGGTTATATCCTCAAAGATAGCGACGGCAAGCCGGATCTGATCCTGATTGCTACCGGCTCTGAAATGGAGATCACCATGAAGGCCGCCGAGCAGCTAAGCAGCGAAGGCGTGAAGGTGCGTGTGGTTTCGCTGCCTTCCACGGATATCTTTGATGCCCAGGATGAAGCATGGCGCGAATCGGTGCTGCCGTCAGACGTCAGCGCGCGCGTGGCGGTGGAAGCCGGCATTGCCGATTACTGGTACAAATACGTTGGTCTGAAGGGCGCGATTGTCGGCATGACCGGCTATGGCGAGTCCGCTCCGGCGGAGAAACTCTTCCCTTACTTCGGCTTTACCGTCGAGAACATCGTGGCGAAAGCCAAAGCGGTACTTAAGAAGTAATCTTCAGGCGCGCCCGCTTCGGCAGGCGCGCTTTCTCTTATTTCACTACCTGCAATGCTTCGCTCTCCTGCGGCGTGACAATCTCTTCCTGCTTCTCATCCCACAGCGCTTTTTTCACCAGCACAAAGCCCGGATGCTGCGGATCGCGCTTCACCAGCGCGGCAGCGTTGTCATCTTCCTGCACGTTGCTGTTATAGGGGAAGGAGGGCACGGATTTAACCCATTGTCCCTGCTGGATATCGTAGACGTAGACCACGCTCCACGCGCTGGTCCACCACTGCGGGAAGATCACCACCCGATCGCGCCCGCTGTCGTCAAGGCCGGAGAGCGTCTCCACGGTCGCGCCAATACACTGCTGCAGCGTGGCGGGTTTTACAGCCGGATTGCTGCTCCACAGCGAGCAGTCGCAGTCGCCCTCTTCCGTACAGCTACCGCCGGAGTGCGGGTCGCGGGCGCTGACCCACACGGTATCTTTAGTCATGCCGTCAAATTTGCCCCTGGTCAGCGCGCCCTGCACCGCCGACTCTTTCTGATTCAGCCGCGTGAGCAGATCCGTTTCACCGCTGATGCGCCAGCCTGCTGGCTGATGGAGGAAGGTTAACTGCGCGGGGTAATTTTTAACTTTGTCTGCTTCCAGCCCGGCCTGTTTGACAAAATCGACCTCAACATCGCCCGCGCTGGTTTCGTTAATATCAAGCGTGGAGATAATGCGCTGGGTAAAGTGCGGCGCGCGGGCAGCAAATTCCTGCTGCTTGTTCAGCACCGCGTCGCGGGAGAGCTTTTCACCAAACCAGTGCACCTGGTCGGCATAGAGATCGCTTGCATCGGCCTTGCCGTTAAGATGGCTGTTCCAGCGCTCGACCTGCGCGGCGATGGCCTTATTATCGGCGGCGGTAAGTTCAGCTCTGGCGGGCAGAGCGGCGATAAGAGCCAGGCTTAAGGCAAGCCATGGCATAAACAGAGGTTTCATTATTCCCTTCCCGGTTGCATTGTGCGGGCGGATTATAATGAGCGCGGGGCGGTTTCGTCACTCGCTTATCGCGTGACCCACAAAGTTGGCCATGAATCTGGGCCGTGCCAGCTGTCGCAGGTTGGCTCCTGGGCGTAACGCACCAGGCGGAAATTCTGCCCGTCGAAACGCCAGCGGCTGGCAACGCCGCAGTCTGCGAGGCCTCGCCCTTTCGCCAGCGTCGTCAGCTCGCGGCTCTTCTCATCAAACGAAGCATTCATTAGCTCCATCTCGCTGTTGCCATTATCCGGGGAGAACGGCAGGCGCAGGCGCACCAGGCGGGAGATAAAGGGTTTTTGTCGCGAGACAAGCCAGGCGAGATCGACCACGTTGTAAGCGCCCGCTTCGCAATCAATCATCAGCAGCGCTTTGTCGTTGGTCAGGGCGTAGACCCGCACCTGGCGGCGCGCCGGGTCGAGGGAGCACTGGGTATTGCTCATTCGCCAGTTGCCGTAATCAAGCAGATCGTTGAGTTGCTGGTGGGTTAAGGGCGCGGGTGCCACATTGGGGTGAACAACCTCTTTTAAGGCGGGCGCGGGCGGCACGCTCAGCGGCGGGCTGCCCCCTTTTTTGATCCACGCGGTTTTACTGCCGACGCGTTTTTGCTGCGCGTCAATAAACAGCAGCGCGGCTTTCAGCCCGGCGAGCGAAATTCGGCCCTGGCCGCTTTGCAGGGTGATGGCCTGCCCATCCTGGATGGTCTCCAGCAGCGCGGCAACGGTTTGCGGGTTGCTGGTCATCAGATGCCACGGCGCAATCTTCCACTCCGTATTGATCATTTTCAGCGGTTGCCCATCAAGCAGCAGACGCCCGGCAATCGGCGGCGCTTTGCCCGCCGGAATACCGATGCCGCCAAGATCGATGCGCAGTGCAGCATCGGCGCGTGCCCCGGCGCTGCGCTCAAGGCTCATCACCAGCCCGGCGTGTTCGCCGGTATTGCGCGCTACGCAAAAATTCTGGTTATTACAGGTTACTTGCCAGTCGGAGAAGGTTTTCTGTGCGGGCGCGGCCCATAGAGCGGGTGCGGTGCAAAGACCGAAAAGGAGAGTGAGTACGCTGCGATAACGCATGAATGGTGCAACCCCGGAAGAATAGACGCAAAACTGGCGTATCTTTACTCCCGCGGTTGACCGGCTCAATCGGATTTATCGGATAGCTTCATGCGAAAGTTGGTAGGGGGCAGAAAAAACGCGTCACGCCATCAGACCGGAGGTTTGCAGATACTGCAACAAAATGACCGCTTTACCGTCGCGGATCTCACCGCTTGCCACCATCGCCAGCGCTTGTTCAAAGGGCAGTTCCAGCACTTCGATATCTTCATCTTCCACGCCGCCGCCGTTGTTAGCGCGCTGCGCATCGCTATATTCGGCGACAAAAAAGTGCACGATTTCGGTTACGCCGCCTGGCGACATATAGAGTTCGAACACTTTACGCACCTCACCCACCTGATAGCCGGTCTCTTCAACCGCCTCCTTGCGAATGCACACTTCCGGCTCGTCGTCGTCCAGCAGACCGGCGCAGGCTTCAATCAGCATGCCGCTCTCGTTGCCATTTACCCAGCTGGCGATACGGAACTGGCGGATAAGCACCACGCTCTGTTTTTCACGGTTATAGAGCAGGATGGTCGCGCCATTACCGCGATCATACACTTCGCGTTTATGGCGAATGACCTCGCCGTTCTGGCGCGTCAAATCGTAGGTGATATTGCGCAGGACAAAGTAGTTTTCGGAGAGGATTTTATCTTTAATCACATTGATTTTTAGCGACATAGCAGGCTCCAGAAGAGAAACAGAATGGCGCTATAGTACGCGTCCGGACCTGCTTTGTCGCCGTGCGGTTACTGTTTCTCCGGCGGGTTAATCCCGAGCCACGCCATCATCCCCTGCGCGGCATGACGCCCCTCCGCCATTGCTGTAACCACCAGATCGGCACCGCGCACCGCATCACCACCGGCAAAAATCTGCGGGTGAGTGGTCTGATAGCGGTAAGGGGTGTTGACGCTTGCGGCGATGCGCCCCCACTCATCCACCTGCACCCCAAGGCGCGACAACCACGGCATCGAATGGGGGTTGAAACCAAAGGCCATAATTACCGCATCGGCGGGCATAATAAACTCGCTGCCCGCGATCGCCACCGGGCGACGGCGGCCTTTCGCATCCGGCTCGCCAAGCTGCGTGCGCTGTAAACGTATGCCGCTCACTTTGCCCGCATCATCCACTTCAATGTTGAGCGGCTGGACATTGAACTCAAAGTTCGCCCCCTCATCGCGGGCATTTTTTACCTCTTTTTTCGAGCCGGGCATATTGGCTTCATCCCGGCGATAGGCGCAGGTGACCTGTGCCGCGCCGTGACGCAGCGCGGTGCGCACGCAGTCCATCGCCGTATCGCCGCCACCCAGCACCACCACGTTCAGCCCGGCGGTGTCGACAAACGGCTCATCCGCCGTGGTCTTAAGCCCCATCAGCTGTTTGGTGTTGGCAATCAGAAACGGTAACGCATCGTAGACGCCGGGTGCATCCTCATTAGGCAGGTTGGCTTTCATCGAGCGGTAAGTGCCGACGCCGACGAACACCGCGTCAAACTCTTCAAGCAACTGTTCCATGGGGCGATCTTTGCCGATTTCACAATTAAGCTCGAAACGGATGCCCATCGCGCTGAAGATTTCGCGCCGCCGCACCAGCAGGGATTTGTCGAGCTTAAAAGCCGGAATGCCGAAAGTGAGCAGGCCGCCGATTTCCGGGTGGCGATCAAAGACGGTGGCACTGACGCCGTGGCGGGCCAGCACGTCGGCGCACGCCAGCCCCGCAGGCCCTGCGCCAATAATCGCCACGCGTTTATCAACGGGCTTCACTTGCCGCAGGTCAGGCCGCCAGCCCTGTGCCAGCGCCTGATCGGAGATGTAGCGCTCAATATTACCGATGGTGACCGCGCCGGAGGCATCGCGCAGGGTACACGACCCTTCGCAGAGGCGATCCTGCGGGCAGACGCGGCCGGTGATCTCCGGCAGGCAGTTGGTCTGGTGCGAAAGCTCCACCGCCGCGGCGATATCGCCCGCTTTTACGCGATCAATCCACTGGGGAATATGGTTGTGCAGCGGGCAGCGCCATTCGCAGATGCTGTGCTCGCCGCAGGTTAAGCAGCGCTGCGCCTCCTGCTGCGCCTGCGCGGGTCGAAACGGCAGGTAGATCTCATCAAAGCCGCTTTTCCGCGCCGCGATCGCCAGCTTATCCGGCTCGCCGCGCGCGGCGGTACTGCGCAACTGGCGCATTTTGCTGTCGTTCTGCGCCGGAACATTGTGCCACGGCAGCGCCTGCTGGCTGGCGGTGCGCAATCGCCGCGCTTTCGCCATATTTGCCAGCGCTTCAGCGTTAACTAAGGTGAGCGCATCCGCCGGGCAGTTCTCCACGCAGGCCTGGCCCGCTGCGCGCTGCGCGCAGAGATCGCATTTATGAGCGGTGGCTTTTACCTGCCCTTTTACCGAGGTGACCAGCACCTGCATCGTGCCGAACGGGCAGGCAACAACGCAGGATTTGCAGCCGATGCATTTCTGCTGATTAACCTGGACCGCATCATCGACGCGAGTGATGGCACCGTTCGGGCAACTGCGCGCGCAGGGAGCCGCTTCACAGTGGTGGCAGGTCACCGCGCTGTTCTGCTGAGGGTGTTTGACGACGGTAATACGTGGGTAGAACGCATCAGGGGTAAGGGGATGTTGCTCTTCGTTGTGCGCCATAACGCAGGCCACTTCGCAGGCATGACATCCAATACAGTGTTGGCTATTCGCCATAATAAAACGGTTCATGGCACCCTTCTTGATTGGCTGGATAAACCTTATCTTTTATATGACTACTCTATTTACCGGGGTGCCTGCGGCCAGGCAATGTCCATTTGCCCAGAAAGGTTATCTATTTGTCACGAACATGTAGCAGATCAATTTATCTCTGCTTTTCAGAAAAGTAGTAGCCCTGCGCATTTGCGCCGGATGGTCTACAGTCCCTGTAACCGTTTCTCCGCCGACGGGGTTGGTGGCGAAAGCTGGATGAAGGTAAAGAATTGACGCTGAGAGCGGGTCCGCGCAGAAGAAAATTTGGCTTAAATGCCGATCTGCCTCGTGATGCCTCAATCGGGCATGATAATTTACACTTTCTCCTTTATTTCTCCACGATTGGTGTCGCTATTACCGCTACATTGAGGCGGTTATTCTCACCCTAATCATGCGCAGCAATATGAGGTCCTGTTTCTGATGGCGAACTTTTTTATCGATCGCCCCATTTTCGCGTGGGTGCTGGCGATCCTGATCTGTCTGACCGGGGCGCTCGCCATTAGCTCATTGCCCGTTGAGCAATATCCCGATCTAGCCCCGCCGAATGTGCGTATCACCGCCAACTACCCCGGTGCGTCTGCGCAGACGCTGGAAAACACCGTTACGCAGGTGATTGAGCAGAATATGACCGGGCTCGATAACCTGATGTATATGTCCTCGCAAAGCAGCGCCACGGGACAGGCGTCGATCACCCTTAACTTCCGCGCCGGCACCGATCCTGATGAAGCGGTGCAGCAGGTGCAAAACCAGTTGCAGTCCGCGATGCGCAAGCTGCCGCAAACCGTGCAGAACCAGGGGGTGACGGTGCGCAAAACCGGCGATACCAACATCCTCACCATCGCGTTTGTCTCCACCGATGGGTCGATGGATAAGCAGGATATTGCCGACTATGTGGCGAGTAACATTCAGGATCCGTTAAGCCGCGTCAACGGCGTCGGCGATATCGACGCCTACGGCTCGCAGTACGCCATGCGCATCTGGCTCGACCCGTCGAAACTCACCAGCTATCAGCTCACCACCGGCGATGTCACCCGCGCTATCGCCTCGCAGAATGCGCAGATTGCCGTCGGGCAACTGGGCGGTACGCCCTCCGTTGACCGCCAGGCGCTGAATGCCACCATCAATGCGCAGTCGCTGTTACAAACACCGGAGCAGTTCCGCGCTATCACCTTGCGCGTCAATCCTGACGGGTCAGAAGTGCGTCTCGGCGACGTGGCAACCGTTGAACTGGGCGCAGAGAAGTATGACTATCTCAGCCGTTATAACGGCAAAGCCGCCTCCGGGCTGGGGGTGAAACTGGCTTCCGGGGCGAATGAGATGGAGACGGCAGAGCTGGCACTTCAGCGGCTCGATGAGCTGTCGCACTACTTCCCTCACGGGCTTGAATACAAAGTCGCCTATGAAACCGCCTCGTTTGTTAAAGCCTCAATCATCGATGTAGTGAAGACGCTGCTCGAAGCGATTGTGCTGGTATTTGTGGTGATGTACCTCTTTTTGCAGAACTTCCGCGCCACGCTCATCCCGACTATCGCCGTGCCGGTGGTGCTGCTGGGCACCTTCGGCGTGCTTTACTCTTTTGGCTACAGCATCAACACCCTGACGATGTTTGCGATGGTGCTCGCCATCGGCCTGCTGGTGGATGATGCGATTGTGGTGGTGGAGAACGTTGAGCGCATCATGAGCGAAGAGGGCCTTTCGCCGCGCGAGGCGACGCGCAAATCGATGGGGCAGATTCAGGGCGCGCTGGTCGGCATTGCGATGGTGCTCTCCGCCGTGTTTGTGCCGATGGCCTTCTTCGGCGGCACCACCGGGGCTATCTATCGCCAGTTCTCTATCACCATTGTTTCGGCGATGGTGCTTTCGGTGCTGGTGGCGATGATCCTGACACCTGCCCTCTGCGCCACGCTGCTTAAGCCGCTGCACAAAGGCGAGCAGCACGGGCAGAAAGGCTTCTTCGGTGCCTTTAACCGGGTGTTTAACCGCAATGCCGACCGCTATCAAAATGCGGTGGGTAAAATCCTGCACCATGCTCTGCGCTGGATCCTGCTCTATCTGCTGCTGATTGGCGTGATGGTGCTGCTGTTTATGCGCCTGCCGACCTCGTTTCTGCCGCTGGAGGATCGCGGCATGTTTACCACTTCTATTCAGTTGCCAAGCGGCTCAACGCAGCAGCAGACGCTGAAGGTGGTGCAAAAGGTCGAGCACTACTTCTTCACCCATGAAAAAGAGAATGTGCAGTCGGTGTTCGCCACCGTCGGCTCCGGCCCGGGCGGCAACGGGCAAAACGTCGCCCGGCTCTTTATTCGCCTGAAGGATTGGGAGTCGCGTGATCCCACGGACGGCAGCGCCTTTGCCATTATCGAGCGCGCCACCAAAGCCTTTAGCCGCATTAAAGAAGCGCGCGTCTTTGCCGGTAGCCCGCCGGCGATCAGCGGCATGGGCAGTTCCGCCGGGTTTGATATGGAGTTGCAGGATCACGCCGGTGCCGGTCACGACGCATTGATGGCGGCGCGCGACCAGCTGATTCAGCTCGCTTCGCAGGATCCTGCTCTCACCCGCGTACGCCACAACGGCCTGGATGACAGCGCGCAGTTGCAGATTGATATCGATCAGCGCAAAGCGCAGGCGCTGGGCGTCTCGATTGATGATATCAACGACACGCTGAAGACCGCCTGGGGCTCCAGCTACGTTAACGACTTTATGGATCGCGGCCGCGTGAAGAAGGTCTATGTGCAGTCGGCGGCGAAATTCCGCATGCTGCCGGATGACATTAACCGCTGGTATGTCCGCAATAGCAGCGGCGGGATGGTGCCCTTCTCCGCCTTTGCGACTTCACACTGGCAAACCGGCTCGCCGCGTCTTGAGCGTTACAACGGTTATGCGGCGGTAGAGATAGTCGGCGAAGCCGCGCCGGGCGTCAGTACCGGTACGGCGATGGATGTGATGGAGAAGTTAGTGCGCCAGTTGCCGACCGGCTTTGGCCTTGAGTGGACGGCGATGTCCTATCAGGAGCGGCTCTCCGGCGCGCAGGCACCAGCGCTTTATGCCGTTTCTCTGCTGGTAGTCTTCCTCTGCCTGGCCGCACTGTATGAGAGCTGGTCGGTGCCCTTCTCGGTGATGCTGGTGGTGCCGCTGGGCGTGATTGGCGCGCTGGTAGCAACCTGGATGCGCGGGCTGGAGAATGACGTCTACTTCCAGGTGGGGCTGCTCACAGTGATTGGCCTCTCGGCGAAGAATGCGATTCTGATCGTTGAGTTCGCCAACGAGATGAATGCCCGCGGCGAAGATCTGCTCGCCTCGACGCTGCACGCCTGCCGCCAGCGTCTGCGGCCCATCCTGATGACCTCGCTGGCGTTTGTTTTTGGCGTGCTGCCGATGGCGACCAGCACCGGTGCAGGCTCAAGCAGTCAGCATGCGGTCGGCACCGGGGTGATGGGCGGGATGATTTCCGCCACGGTGCTGGCGATCTTCTTTGTCCCACTCTTCTTTGTGCTGGTGCGCCGCCGCTTCCCGCTCAGGGCAAAACCGCGCTAATCGCGGGCAACAAAAAAGGCGACAGGATTCAGGTCGCCTTTTTTACGTGGATATTATTATTAAGCCGTCACTGCTCAATCATTCGTCTGAAAATTATTTACGAAGCATGCCTTCGATAAAATCTTTCCAGTTCCCCATTTCGTGTTCAATCATAACTACCTCTCTTATTATTACGGCCATTCTACTCAATGCCCGGATGCGTTGTGAAGCTATTTAAACCAATCGAATTAATCGCTCTTTACCGGGCATTTCTCTTTGGCTTGGGCTTACTATGCGCCGCTCTGCGGCCTCATACTGTGATTAACGGCAATATTTCCCAAAAACTTGAGGGCTAAATGAAATGGCGATCACATTGTCAGATAAATCTTTAGTTTTGTTATTACGCGATGAACTAGCGCCGTTCAAAAGTTAATTAACTAAAATTACTCACCTCACCGTTAAGTGAATTATTATTACCACGCGAATGATATTCGAATTAGATTCCGTTATTCTAATTTTCTGTTCGAATAAGGCAAAAAAGAGACAAAAGGATTCAACATGATCACCATGTACGGCATCAAAAATTGCGACACCATCAAGAAAGCCCGCCGCTGGCTGGAGGCTGAGCAGGTCGAGTACCGCTTTCATGATTACCGCGTCGACGGGATTGATGCAGATCTGCTGCGCCCCGCAGTCGCAGAGCTTGGCTGGGAAGCGCTGCTCAATACGCGCGGAACCACCTGGCGCAAGCTGGATGAAGCGCAGCGCGCGGCAGTCGTTGACGCTGAAACGGCGATTGCCTTAATGGTTGAAATGCCAGCAATTATCAAACGACCATTGCTCTGCGCGCCCGGTAAGCCTATGCTGCTGGGTTTCAATGAATCCAGTTATGGGAAGTTTATTCACGAGGTGTAGTTTATGTCATGCCCGGTTATTGAGCTGACGCAGCAGCTTATTCGTCGCCCTTCTCTGAGTCCCGATGATGCGGGATGCCAGGCGCTGATGATTGAACGCCTGCGCGCTATCGGTTTCACCGTTGAGCCGATGGACTTTGGCGACACGCAGAACTTCTGGGCATGGCGCGGCCAGGGAGAGACGCTGGCGTTTGCCGGTCATACGGATGTTGTTCCGGCAGGCGATGTCGATCGCTGGATCAATCCGCCTTTCGAACCCACCATTCGCGACGGCCTGCTGTTTGGCCGCGGCGCGGCGGATATGAAAGGCTCGCTGGCAGCGATGGTGGTTGCCGCCGAGCGTTTCGTGGCGCAGCACCCGCAGCATAAAGGCCGCCTCGCCTTTCTTATTACCTCTGATGAAGAGGCCAGCGCCACCAACGGCACGGTGAAAGTGGTTGAAGCGCTGATGGCGCGCAACGAGCGTCTCGATTACTGCCTGGTGGGCGAGCCGTCGAGCACCGAAGTGGTGGGCGACGTGGTGAAAAATGGCCGTCGCGGCTCAATGACCTGTAACCTGACCATTCACGGCGTGCAGGGACACGTGGCCTATCCGCATCTGGCGGATAACCCGGTTCATCGCGCGGTACCGATGTTAACCGAGCTGGTGGGCATTGAGTGGGATCGCGGTAATGACTACTTCCCGCCGACCAGTATGCAGATCGCCAACGTTCAGGCCGGCACCGGCAGCAATAACGTCATTCCCGGCGAGCTGTTTGTGCAGTTTAACTTCCGCTTCAGTACCGAACTGACGGACGAGATGATCAAAGCGAAGGTGCAGGCGCTGCTGGAGAAATATCAGCTGCGCTACACCGTGGAGTGGTGGGTTTCAGGCCAGCCGTTCCTGACGGGACGCGGCAAGCTGGTGGATGCGGTGGTTAACGCCATTGAGCACTATAATGAGATTAAACCGCAGTTGTTGACCACCGGCGGCACTTCCGATGGCCGTTTTATCGCGCGGATGGGCGCACAGGTTGTCGAGCTTGGGCCGGTGAACGCAACGATTCACAAAATTAACGAATGCGTAAACGCCGCAGATTTGCAACTGCTGGCGCGGATGTACCAGCGCATTATGGAACAACTCATCGCCTGACGGGCTGGAGGTTCGCATGGATTGGCTGTCAAAATATTGGTGGATTCTGGTGCTGGTTTTTTTAGTCGGCGTGTTGATTAACGTGATCAAAGATCTTAGCCGCGTCGATCATAAAAAGTTTCTCGCCAACAAGCCGGATCTGCCGCCGCATCGTGATTTCAACGATAAGTGGGATGACGAGGATGACTGGCCGAATAAGGACCAGCCGAAGAAGTAATCTTTCACCCCCGTCTGGGGGTGAATCTTTTATAGCAGCTCAATGATGTCATCATCGTTCGGCTTGCCGCCGCTTAACGCCTCATCAAAGTAGTGCTTCGGCACGGTGTATTGCAGATGATGCAGTGCCAGCGCCATGCTGCGATCGTCAATCGCGTGTCCCAGATCCTCAACGATATCGAGCGTGATATCGCCGCCTAATGCCGCAACCGCCTCTTCCGCTTTCACCGCCCAGGCCAGATCGATCACCGGATCGTCGCCGCCGTGGATCAGATGAATGGTATTGGTGGTGGCAACCCGCTGCGGCAGGCTGGCGTAACGACCGTTAAAGGCAATGACGCGCGAGGCGAGATCCGGCTGCGCCTTAATCCCCTCCAGCGCCATAATCGCCCCCTGCGAAAAGCCAATCAGCGCCGTGGCAAGCGGGCTAATACCGCTCTGCTGCTGCCAGTAGCGCACCACTTCAATAAACTGCGGCATCACCGCATCGACCCGCTGCTGGCGGTTCTCTTCACTGATATTGCCGACGGAGAACCACTGGCGACCGGGAGCAACACCGCTCGCCTCAACGCCGCCGATGCTGACAATCAGCGCGTCGGGAAAGGCTGGCGCGAACCAGCGGCCAATCTCGCCCATTGAAACCGGGTTATCGCCGACGCCGTGGAACAGCAACAGCAGTTGCTTCGCAGGGCTTGTCGGGCGTTGCACAACAAAATGGGCATCTTTCATCAGGATCTCCTTAACGTGTCAGGTGCAGTCTACGCCGGACAAAAAGAGTGACAATGCCATTTAACTGATGGAGATCGTTAAAAAAACTGTTTGGCCTGCACCTGCTTTTTCAGGGTGTCTGTACGCACTTCATCACCTGCCCGCAGCGCCAGACCGACTTCGGTGCGCTGCTGCGCCAGTAGCGCTTTGCGCCCCGGTAAGCCTAAACGCGCGCAGAGCTGCGCCTCGCGCTCAAAGTGGACAAGCTGTCCACGCAGCGCCGGGAGCGGTAACTCGCTTGCGGCAAGCAGGCGTGAAAGTGCGCCAGTGGCGGCCGAGAGCGGACGATGGGCAAAAGCAAACCCGGCCAGCTCCAGCCAGTCCTCATCATTAAGGGTAGACCCCAGGGCCGGAGGCAGGGCTAACTTTTCCCCCTGCCAGTGAGAGAGCCACGGGAGATCGCGCGCCAGACGCTGCTGTTCATGCTCCGCCAGCACCTGCCCGGCCTCGCTTAACGGCAACAGCGCCATGGCGGTAAAGCAGCCGCTGCTCGCCTCTCGCTGGCTGCCAAGGCGCACCAGCATAAAGCCGCAGCGCTGCCAGAAGTGCCACAACGCCTGGGTAAAGCCAAAGCTGACCGACAGATAGTCGCAGTTGCTGTCACGCGCCTGCGCCACCAGCACGCGGCCAATGCCTTCCCGCTGGCAGTGAGGATGCACGGCAATGCGGCTGATGCGCCGCCCGCGCAGCGTCGCGGCCAGCGGGCTGCCGCCGTGCGCAGCGAGAGATTGCGCCACCAGGTTGCCGCGCGGACGGCGAAAACCGGCCCATATCGCCTGGCTTAATTCAGGCGATAAACCGCCCTCCTCCACCAGCCAGAGCGCGCCGACGATATTCTGCGCTTTTTTCGCCAGCCAGAAGTGCTGGCCTGGCGCATCCATCATGCGCCGCAGATCGAGCGGCGAGGTGCGATAGTGGGCGCTCGCCAGCAGGCGATAAAGTGCCGCAGGCTGCTCAGGATGACTCTGCCAGGCGCTGGCGGGCAGCGGCGCAACGGTGAGCGCGCCGGTGGGTTTATCCGTCGCAACATCGTCATCAAGCAGCAGCAGGTCGGCCACCGCGCGCTCAAGCGGGCAACCCGCCGCCCAGCGCAGAGGCGTGGTCAGCGCCCGGTGGCGCAAATGGGGGAAACCTGCGCAAAACTTGAGTAAAAAGCCCTGCCCGGTGCCTTCGTAACCCTGCACGGTAGTGGTTAACAATACATGGCTAAAGGCGGCGGTCAGGGTATGTAGTAATGGGCCAGGGATTGCCGCAGCTTCATCGACAATCAACCAGCCAGGCTGGCTCCCCTGCTGGTTTATCCGCTCGGCCAGTGCATCGGGGGCGATAAAATCAAACTTTTCGCCCGCGTAGTGCGCAAGCACATCGGTGGCGGCGCGCGTCGGCGCAGTTACTACAGCGGGTGAAGTTAAGGTTGCGATATGCATTCCGGCGAGCGCGGACTTACCGCGTCCGCGCGGCGCGGTTACTACCATCACGCCAGGCGGCATCTCAGCCAGTTCGGCCAGGATCGCCGCCTGCTCGCGCTGCGGCGCACCGCTGGCGGGATGCCAGCCAGCGCGGGGTGGGAAATCAGGAATGGGTTGCTCGCCCCCTTCACGCCAGAGCAGCGTCTGCCCGTCGTGAAAAAGGGTGCGGCTAAAGTGGTCAACAAAAACCGGCGTGGGAATAGGATCGGCGGTGTCGCTCCAGCGGCGGCTGTCGGCGTCCGGCTGCTGCGCCCAGCGATCGAGCGGCGGAACCAGCAGCAGCAGCCAGCTTCCCGCTTTTAGCGTGCCGCTGAGGGCGGCAAAAGCGGCAACATCGAAGCCGTCACGCGCATCAAACACCGCATGGCTAAACTCGCGCCCGAGCAGCGTGGTGAGCGCGCGTGGCGAGCAGTGCGGCGGCTCGTCGCTCACCCACAGCCAGTCGCCGGGGAGCACGTCGCGCAGTTTTCCTGCCCGATCGGCACACCACGCCGCGCTACCGGAAAGCACCAGCAGACGGCGGATCCCTTCCCGCGCCATCTGCGCGCTTAGTGTAACCAGCGATTGCATAGTGAGGGCTTACAGACGCCCGCTAAAGGTGTCGCACTGCGCCGGATCGCCGCTATCCATGCCGCGTTTGAACCAGCTGTAGCGCTGCGCCGAGGTACCGTGCGTAAAACTGTCCGGGATCACGCGCCCCTGGCTGCGCTGCTGTAAACGGTCATCGCCAATTGCCTGTGCCGCGTTCAGCGCCTCTGCGAGATCGCCCTCTTCCAGCACGCCCTGTTGTTGCATGCTGTGGCCCCAGACACCGGCATAACAGTCGGCCTGCAACTCCATGCGAACTGAGAGCGCATTGACCTCTTTCTCGCTGGCGTTCTGCTGCAACTGGCGCACTTTCGCCTCGGTGCCGAGCAGTTTTTGCACGTGGTGCCCCACTTCATGGGCAATCACATAGCCCTGAGCGAAATCGCCGCCCGCGCCAAGTTTGTTTTTCATCTCATCGTAGAAGGAGAGATCGATATAGACCTTGCTGTCTGCCGGGCAGTAGAACGGCCCCATGATTGACTGGCCCATGCCGCAGCCGGTATTGAACTGATTACGGTAGAGCACCAGCTTTGGCTGCTGGTATTGACGCCCCATTTTCTGGAACAGCTGGCTCCAGGTATCTTCGGTGGAGGCGAAAATCACGCTGGAGAAGTGCGCGGCCTCATCCTCTTTCGGATTAACCGCCGCCTGCTGTGACGACGGCGCGCTGACGGGTTGCCCGGTCAACATGCCGGTTAAATCCACGCCGTAGTAACTTGCCACCACCACAATCACCAGCAGGACTAACCCGCCTTTGCCCCGCGGCAGGCGGAAACCCCCGCCGCCCATTGAGGGGCCGCCCGACTGGCTCCGTCGGTCTTCTACGTTGTCACTCTCTCGTCGCCCTTGCCAGCGCATACTGCCTCCCTATGCCAATAATGGACTCTGTGTATATATGATCGTAGGCGGTTAGGGAAGGATTACCACTGGGAAAAAGACGTAAAAAAACCAGAGGATGCGGACACCCTCTGGCTGAGACGTTAATTTAGGGGATCAGTCCAGTTTCACGCCCAGGCGGTGCGCGACGGCTTCATAGGCTTCGATCAGCCCGCCGAGGCTCTGGCGGAAGCGGTCTTTGTCCATTTTATCCAGCGTCTCTTTGTCCCACAGGCGGCTGCCGTCCGGGGAGAACTCATCGCCCAGCACCACTTCGCCCTTGAACAGGCCGAACTCCAGTTTGAAGTCGACGAGGATCAGGCCTGCGTCATCAAACAGCTTACTCAGCACGTCGTTGGCTTTGTAGGAGAGCTCCTTCATGCGCGCCAGGTTCTCTTTATTCACCCAGTTGAAGGTTTCGCAGTAGGATTCGTTGACCATCGGATCGTGCATGGCGTCGTTTTTCAAAAACAGATCAAACAGCGGCGGATTAAGCTCAATGCCTTCTTCAATGCCCAGACGTTTCACCAGCGAGCCCGCGGCGCGGTTGCGGATCACGCACTCGACCGGCACCATATCCAGCTTTTTCACCAGACATTCAGTATCCGAGAGCAGTGCTTCCATCTGGGTCGGGATGCCGGCTTCGGCAAGTTTGGTCATAATGAAATGGTTAAACTTGTTGTTCACCATCCCTTTACGATCAAACTGTTCAATGCGCGCGCCATCCCCTGCTGACGTATCGTTACGGAATTCGAGCACCAACAGGTCCGGGTTTTCGGTACTGTAGACGGTTTTCGCTTTGCCGCGATACAACTCAGCTTGCTTTTGCATTTTATTACTCCAGGTGTGATTACAAGGCTAATTGCACTATCTTACGCCGACGCACACGTTTGCGTCACGCTGATAAAAAAAGGCCGGAGGTATTCCGGCCCTGGATCTTACTGGTTAAACGCGGCCTGGAAGGCAGCGACTAACGCGTCGTTCTGGGATTGCGTCAGGGTGTGGCCCTTCGGATCGATAAACTGGAGGCTGCTGCGGTTATCAAGATCGCCGACC
Organism: Kosakonia sp. CCTCC M2018092; assembly: GCF_003864115.1. Classification (NCBI taxonomy): domain Bacteria; kingdom Pseudomonadati; phylum Pseudomonadota; class Gammaproteobacteria; order Enterobacterales; family Enterobacteriaceae; genus Kosakonia; species Kosakonia sp. CCTCC M2018092. The sequence continues at coordinate 1,293,754 of NZ_CP034225.1, read as the reverse complement.
TGCAGTTTATAGTCGCCGGAGCTGAGACCCGGATCGCGCGCGCCCAGTGCCTGCCAGCTGCTGTCTGAAAGCGGCTTGTAGGTCACGGCCATGCTGCCGGTAGAACGGGTGCTGTCGGTCACTTTCATGCCCACTTTTTCCAGCACGTTCGGCAGACGCTGCCAGACGATATTGAACGGACCGCGCACCACCAGCATCGGCAGACCGGTATCATCCGCGCCGCTCTGCACGTCGAGCGTGGTCACGCTGCGCTTCTCAGCCGCGTTCTGCGCATCGGTGGCAGTTTTATCGAGGCCAGCGGAGATAACGTTCAGCATTTCAGTGCTGTAGCGCTGCAGCGATGCAGTATCACCAACAGGTTTACCCGCCTGCTCCAGGTTCACCAGCTTGACGACCACCGCCTGCTGATAACCCTGCGGTTTCACCGCGATTTGATAGCGACCGCGATACTGCTGATCTTCATCCTGGCGGTTCCACTCGACCCAGTCGGTAGTCAGGGTCTGCGCGGCATCGTCACGTTTTGCGATAGTGAAGTTTTTCGCCTGAATCAGGCTGACAACCTGCGGCCACAGCGTATTGCCGCGACCATTTTCTACCATCAGCGTGGCGGTATCGCCGTTGAACTGGGTACGCGCACCAGTCACCAGCGCCAGCGGCTGTGCCGGCGGGCGAATATCCAGCGCTTTGCCGACGGCACCGCTGCCGCTGGCGGAAGGGACATTGTAGTCCCCAGTCTGCACCGGCAGGATCAGCCCGGCGGGCGCATGAAGCTCAGCAAGCGGCGTAGCATCCAGATAGGATTCGTCGCCGCTGACCTGACGCTTGTAACGTGAATCGGAATTGCAGGCGGCGAGCAACATCACAAGTGAAACACTCGCTACCTTCGCCAGGCGCGACTTCTGTACTGAGTAAGCCATCAAATCTCCCTAAACTTTACAGCAGACCGGCATGCTTAAGCGCCGCACGAACCACCTCACGACCGTGGTCGGTAATCGGTGTCATCGGCAAACGCAGCGTATCGGTTGCCACAAGTCCCAACTCCTTACATGCCCATTTGACCGGGATCGGATTGGGTTCGACAAATAGTTTGTTGTGTAACGGCATCAGACGCTGGTTAATCGCGCGGGCATCGGCAAACTGCCCTTCAGCGGCCAGTTTGCACATCTCGGCCATTTCGCGCGCCGCCACGTTAGTGGTGACGGAAATTACACCGTGACCGCCGAGCTGCATGAAGTCCATCGCAGTGGCGTCATCGCCGCTCAGCAGGATAAAGTCGTCTGAAACCAGCTCTTTGATCTGGTGAACGCGACTTAAGTTCCCGGTCGCTTCTTTAATACCGATAATATTTTTGACTTCCGCCAGACGGCCCACGGTTTCCGGCAGCATATCGCAGCCGGTGCGCGACGGCACATTATACAGAATCTGCGGCAGGTCAGTATGTTCGGCGATGGCTTTGAAGTGCTGGAACAGACCTTCCTGTGTCGGACGGTTGTAATAAGGGGTAACGGTGAGGCAGCCAACGATGCCGCTGTTATTGAAACGCTGCGTCAGGCTGATGGCTTCGGCGGTGGCGTTTGCGCCCGTACCGGCAATAACAGGAATGCGCCCGTCAGCCAGCTCAACCGTCAGTTCCACCACATCGGCATGCTCGTCGTGGCTAAGGGTTGCGGATTCGCCGGTAGTCCCTACCGAAACAATCGCCGAGGTTCCACTGGCGACATGATAATCAATCAGTTTCTTCAGGCTTGACCGGCAGACTTTACCTTGCGAATCCATCGGCGTAATAAGCGCAACAATACTTCCCGTGAACATGGGCCATCCTCTGTGCAAACAAGAGCCTCAATGGTACGTGCGGTGCTGTAAGAAAAGCAAGAGACCTGACGGTCTGTGGCGGTTGTATGCCGGTTTTTTTTATGCTTTCCTTATGATTACCTCATGTTTGACAGGAAGCTCAGGTTTGACAACCTCATCACAACACTTTTTGGTTATCACTGCGCTGGGGGCCGACCGGCCTGGCATTGTGAATACGATCACACGTCACGTCAGCAGCTGCGGCTGTAATATCGAAGACAGTCGGCTGGCGATGCTGGGAGAAGAGTTCACTTTTATCATGCTGCTTTCAGGGTCGTGGAACGCCATCACCCTTATCGAATCGACCCTGCCGCTGAAAGGCGCCGAACTGGATCTGTTGATTGTGATGAAGCGCACCGAGGCTCGCCCGCGTCCTGATATGCCCGCTACCGTGTGGGTGCAGGTTGACGTACCGGATTCTCCCCATTTAATTGAACGCTTTACGGCGTTATTCGACGCTCACGAGATGAACATTGCCGAGCTGGTCTCCCGCACCCAGCCCGCCAGCGTCGATGGTGTTCCGCAACTCTTTATTCAGATTACCGCCCACAGCCCCGCCTCGCGGGATGCATCAAATATTGAGCAGGCGTTTCGGGCGCTCTGTACAGAATTGAAAGCGCAAGGCAGTATAAACGTCGTCAACTATTCTCAGCATGATGAACAGGATGGAGTGAAGCAATGAATCCACTGAAAGCCGGTGATACCGCACCGAAATTTAGCTTGCCCGATCAGGACGGTGAACAAGTAAATTTAGCCGACTTCCAGGGACAGCGTGTTCTGGTCTATTTCTACCCGAAAGCCATGACACCGGGTTGTACCGTCCAGGCCTGCGGCCTGCGCGATAACATGGATGAGCTAAAAAAAGCAGGCGTGGAAGTTCTCGGTATCAGCACTGATAAACCGGAAAAACTCTCCCGCTTCGCCGAGAAAGAGCTGCTCAACTTTACCCTGCTGTCCGATGAAAGCCATGAAGTGTGCCAGCAGTTTGGCGTCTGGGGTGAGAAGACCTTTATGGGTAAAACCTACGACGGCATTCACCGCATCAGTTTTCTGATTGATGCCGCTGGCACCATCGAACATGTGTTTGATGATTTCAAAACCAGCAATCACCACGATATCGTCGTGAACTGGTTAAAAGAGAACGCCTGAACGTCCCCTCTTCTGCTGCGGGCAACCCGTCAGGGTCGCCCTCCTCTCCTGCTCTCTCTGTCGCGTTATCCGCTTATCACTTCATCTTCGCTGGCCAGCGAATCCGGCCACGCGTGGATGACTGCTTTGATCAACGTTGCCAGCGGAATGGCGAAGAAGACGCCCCAGAAACCCCACAGGCCGCCGAAAATCACCACCGACAGGATAATCACCAGCGGGTGCAGGTTGACCGCTTCCGAAAAGAGCACCGGCACCAGCAGGTTGCCATCCAGCCCCTGGATAATCAGATAGACCGCAAAGCAGCTCCAGAACTCGGTGCCCAGCCCGAACTGAAACAGCGCCACGCCAACCACCGGAATGGTCACCACAAACGCGCCGATATAGGGAATCAACACCGAGAAGCCCACCAGCACTGCCAGCAGCAGCGAGTAGTTGAGGCCAAAGAGAATGAAGCCAATCCAGGTGGCAACGCCGACCACCACCATCTCCAGCACTTTGCCGCGAATATAGTTGGTGATCTGCTGATTCATCTCTTTCCACACCTGGCCTGCCAGCCCGCGATTGCGCGGCAGCACGCGGCGCACGGCGCTCAGCATCTGCTCTTTATCCTTCACCAGGAAGAAGACCATCAGCGGCACCAGCACCAGATAGACCGCAAGGGTAAGCAGCCCGACCAGCGAGGCGAGGGAGTATTTCACCACCGAGTCCCCCATCGACAGCATGCGCGCGCGCATATTCTCTGCCATCGCATCAATGATGCCCGCATCCATCAGCGCGGGATAACGGCGCGGCAGGGTGGCAGCAAAACCGGAGAGCTTGTTTAACATGCCGGGCATATCGCGAATCAGGTTGATCCCCTGCTGCCACGCAATCGGCATCACCACAAAGGCCATCACCAGCAGAATGCCGACGAACAGCACCAGCACGATGCTTGCCGCCCAACTGCGCGAACAGCCAATGCGCTGCAGGCGGGCCGTTGGCCACTCCAGCAGATAGGCAATCACCAGTGCAACAAGCAGCGGCGCGAGCAGGCCGCTAAAGAAGAAAAGAATGGTAAAACCGGCAAGCAGGATAACCAGCAGGGCAATCGCTTCGGGATCGCTGAAGCGACGGCGATACCACTGCGTCAACATTTCGAGCATAACGTTCCTTATTTCGCCTCACTGGCGGACGTTCAGAACGGGAAGTTTATCGAAATGTCACAAAAAAGACTTCGCTTTTCGTTCCCTTTGCGGGAAACATATCATTGCCGTGAATAAGATTTTCAATGACCATTAACGCGGCTACACTCGCAGGGCGGGTAAGCCGAATGGAACCCGGTTATCGTTGTGTCACCTCCAACACAGGAAAGAGGTTATGTTCAGGCAGTTGAAACGAACGCTGGTCGCAACCCTTATCGCCGCCCTTACCGCAGGCCAGGCTGCGCCGGTTTTTGCAGACTCGGCAGATAGCCTGCCGGATATGGGCACCTCGGCTGGCAGCACGCTCTCCATCGGCCAGGAGATGCAGATGGGCGACTTCTATGTGCGCCAGCTGCGCGGCAGCGCGCCGTTGATTAACGATCCGCTGCTGGTGCAGTACATCAATTCCCTCGGTATGCGGCTGGTCGCGCATGCCTACTCGGTGAAAACCCCTTTCCACTTCTACCTGGTCAATAACGACGAGATTAACGCCTTCGCCTTCTTTGGCGGCAACGTGGTGCTGCACTCTGCCCTCTTCCGTTACACGGATAATGAGAGCCAGCTCGCCTCGGTGATGGCGCACGAAATTTCCCACGTTACCCAGCGCCACCTTGCGCGTGCGATGGAAGATCAGAAAAGCAGCGCGCCGCTCACCTGGGCAGGTGCGCTGGGGTCGATTCTGCTGGCGATGGCCAGCCCGCAGGCGGGGATGGCGGCGCTGACCGGCACGCTGGCAGGAACGCGGCAGGGGATGATCAGCTTTACGCAGCAGAATGAACAGGAGGCAGATCGCATCGGCATTCAGGTGCTGCAACGCGCGGGTTTTGACCCGCAAGCGATGCCGACCTTCCTCGAAAAACTACTCGATCAGTCACGCTACTCCAGCCGTCCGCCGGAAATTTTGCTGACGCATCCCCTGCCGGAGAGCCGCCTGTCGGACGCCCGCAACCGCGCCAACCAGATGCGCCCGGTGGTGGTGCAATCTTCTGAATCGTTCTATATGGCAAAGGCCCGCACCCTGGGCATGTATAACTCCGGGCGTAACCAGCTGACCGACGATCTGCTTGATAGCTGGGCGAAAGGTAACGTGCGCGAGCAGCGCGCCGCGCAGTATGGCCGGGCGCTGAAAGCGATGGAGGCGAAAGATTTTGCCGGGGCGCAGAAACTGTTGCAGCCGCTGCTGAGCGCGGATGCGAACAATGCCTGGTATCTCGATCTGGCGACGGATATCGATCTTGGCCTGAATAAAAGCGGCGAGGCGATTAAACGCCTGAGTGGTGCCAGCGGGCTTAAGAACAACCCGGTGCTGCAACTCAACCTGGCGAACGCTTACTTACAGGGCGGCCAGCCGGCACAGGCGGCGCAGATCCTCAATCGCTACACCTTCACCAATAAAGACGATATCAACGGCTGGGATCTGCTGGCGCAAACGGAAGCGGCGCTCGGCAACCGCGATCAGGAGCTGGCGGCACGCGCCGAAGGCCAGGCGCTGATCGGCAGGCTCGACCAGGCGATCACGCTGCTGAGCAGCGCCAGCGCCCAGGTGAAGCTTGGCAGCCTGCAACAGGCACGTTATGACGCGCGGATCGACCAGTTGCGCCAGATGCAGCAGCGCTTCCGCCCGTATGAAAAGATGTAATCAGGAGAGAAGATGTCAGACGCAGTAAAAATCTACCATAACCCCCGCTGCTCCAAGAGCCGCGAAACCCTCAGTCTGCTGCAAGCCAACGGTGTTGAACCGGAGGTGGTGCTCTATCTGGAGACACCGCCGGATGCGGCAACGATCAAACAGCTGTTGCAGTGGCTTGGTATGTCGAGCGCACGGGAGTTGATGCGCACGAAAGAGGATCTCTATAAATCGCTCAATCTCGGCGATAGCGCATTGTCCGAAGCGGCGCTGGTGCAGGCGATGGTGGAGAACCCGAAATTGATCGAGCGGCCAATCGTCGTCGCCAACGGTCAGGCGCGCATCGGCCGACCGCCGGAAAGCGTAATGGAGATCGTAGGGTAAGTGTGATTGCCGGGCCGTAGGCCACGAGCCCTTGTAGGCCGGATAAGGCGGTACGCCGCCATCCGGCAGAGGAAGCCACAGTGCATTGCCGGATGGCGCTCACGCTTATCCGGCCTACGCAACAGACCTCAAACACCTGTAGGCCGGATAAGGCGGTACGCCGCCATCCGGCAGAGGAGGCCACAGTGCATTGCCGGATGGCGCTCACGCTTATCCGGCCTACGCAACAAACCTCAAGCCCTTGTACGCCGCCATCCGGCAGAAAAAGCCCCTACAGTTGCAGAATATCTTTCACAAACGGGATGGTGAGTTTGCGCTGGGCGGTGATCGAGGCGCGATCCAGCTGATCGAGGGTGTCAAACAGCGTGCGCATCTCGCGATCTAATCTTTTCAGCAGAAAACGTCCGACATCTTCCGGCAATTCGAAACCGCGAATGCGCGCGCGCAGCTGAAGCGCCTGCAGTTTGTCCTCATCGGAGAGCGGCTGCAGCTTGTAGATCTGCCCCCAGTCGAGACGCGAAGCCAGATCCGGCAAGCCGAGATTGAGCTGGCGCGGCGGCCTGTCACCGGTGATCAGCAGGCGGGTTTTGCCCTGCTCCAGAATGCGGTTGTAGAGGTTAAAGATCGCCATCTCCCACGGCTCATCGCCAGCGATGCATTCGATATTATCGATGCAGACCAGCGACAGATGCTCCATCCCTTCCAGCACTTCCGGGACAAACCAGGTGCGTTTATCGAGCGGCACATAGCCCACGGCATCGCCGCGCTGGGAGAGTTCGGCGCAGGCGGCGTGCAGCAGATGGCTGCGCCCGGCACCTTCGCGTGACCAGAAATAGATATAACCGCTGTGCGCCTCGCGCAAAACGTTTTGTAACGCCGCCAGTAAGGAGGGGTTATCACCCGGCCAGAAACTCGCAAAGGTTTCATCATCGGGTAAAAATAATGGCAGGGAGAGCTGTGCCGGCGTGTTCAGAGGTACCTCAACAGGGCTTACAAAAAACGCAGTGAGTCTATCATAAAAATCGACGCCGTTTGAACCGGGCGCGAGGCCCGGTTCAATTCTGTGCGCTACTTACGGTTTCGCCTGCTCATTTTCTGACGCATCCAGTATCACCTCTTCCGGACGCAGCACGCTAATCAGCTTGAAGATCAGGCTCAGGCCAACGCCGACAATGGTCGCCAGCGCCATGCCTTTCAGCTCTGCCGCGCCGATATGCACCTTCGCGCCGCTGACGCCGATAATCAGGATCACCGAGGTGAGGATCAGGTTTTGCGCTTTGCTGTAGTCCACTTTCGACTCAATCAGCACGCGGATCCCCGAAGCACCGATCACCCCATAGAGCAGCAGCGACACACCGCCCATTACCGGCACCGGAATGATCTGGATCGCCGCCGCCAGCTTGCCGACGCAGGAGAGCAGAATGGCGATAATCGCCGCGCCGCCAATTACCCAGGTGCTGTAGACGCGGGTGATCGCCATCACGCCGATATTCTCACCGTAAGTGGTGTTGGGCGTCGAACCGAAGAAACCAGAGATCATTGTCGACAGGCCGTTGGCGAACATCGAGCGATGCAGGCCCGGATCGCGGATCAGATCGCGTTTGACGATATTGGCCGTCACCACCAGATGCCCGACGTGCTCGGCAATCACCACCAGCGCCGCTGGCAGAATGGTGAAGATAGCGAACCATTCAAAGCGCGGAGTGTAGAAGGTTGGCAGCGCGAACCAGTGCGCCTGGGCGATAGGTGTGGTATCGACAACGCCCATGGCGAAAGAGAGCGCATAGCCCGCCAGCACGCCGATCAGAATCGGGATAATCGCCAGAAAACCGCGGAACAGCACCGAACCAAAGACCGTCACCGCCAGCGTCACCAGCGAAATGGTGATGGTTTTGCTGTCGGCGCTCTGCCCGTCTGCGGGCAGCAAGCCGGCCATATTCGCCGCCACGCCCGCTAACTCGAGGCCGATCACCGCCACAATGGCGCCCATTGCCGCAGGCGGGAACATCACATCCAGCCAGCCGGTGCCCGCTTTTTTGACAATCAGCGCCACCAGGCAGAAGAGCACGCCGCACATAATGAAGCCGCCCAGCGCCACTTCATAACCCAGCGGCAACAGCAGCAGCACCGGCGAGATAAAAGCAAAGCTGGAGCCGAGGTAAGCGGGGATTTTCCCTTTACAGATAAAGATATAGAGCAGCGTGCCGACACCGTTAAACAGCAGCACGGTGGCCGGGTTGATATGAAACAGGATTGGCACCAGCACGGTTGCGCCAAACATGGCGAACAAGTGCTGCAAACTAAGCGGGATCGTCTGCAAAAGCGGCGGTCTTTCACTCACCCCGATAGCACGGCGCGTCATAGTGTTTTCCTCTGAGTGTTGTTGTTAATCTCCCCGTCCGGTGCGGCGGGCAGTGTTTGTTTCCCAAAAAAAAGCCGACTATCAAAGTCGGCTTTCATTGTGTTGTCAGTTACTTCGTACCAAAAATCTTATCGCCGGCATCGCCGAGCCCCGGGATGATGTACCCCTGCTCGTTGAGGCCCTGATCGATAGATGCGGTATAGAGTTCAACATCCGGGTGCGCTTTCTCCAGCGCCGCGACGCCTTCCGGCGCGGCCACCAGCACCAGCACCTTAATACTGGTGCAGCCGGCGTTTTTCAGCAGATCGATGGTGGCGATCATTGAACCACCGGTCGCCAGCATCGGGTCAACCACCAGCGCCATACGCTCGTCGATGTTCGATACCAGTTTCTGGAAGTAAGGTACCGGCTCCAGCGTCTCTTCGTTGCGGTAGATCCCAACAACGCTGATGCGCGCGCTTGGCACGTGCTCCAGCACGCCTTCCATCATCCCCAGACCGGCGCGCAGGATCGGCACTACGGTAATTTTCTTACCCTTGATCTGGTCGATCTCTACCGGGCCGTTCCAGCCTTCGATAGTCACCTTCTCGGTTTCCAGATCCGCAGTAGCTTCATAAGTCAGCAGGCTGCCTACTTCTGAGGCGAGTTCACGAAAGCGTTTGGTACTGATGTCGTTCTCTCGCATCAGGCCCAGCTTGTGTTTGACGAGTGGGTGTTTTACTTCCACGACCTTCATACTCTTCTCCTTCCGCTGACAGGTGGCAACCACAAAAAAAATCGCCGGATTATACCGCTTTTTTCCCGTTTCGCTACAGGCAGCCGCTTGATCGCGATCAATTCGGCTGGAGAAGAGTATAAAACAATAATCGACCGCGCCCTGCAACAATGGACTCGCAAACGTTTGCCTTGGCTGTTAGAATTGCGCCGAATTTTTATTGCTACCGCTAGAAAACGCGTGGGGACAGAAGCAGTGACCGATAAAACCTCTCTCAGCTATAAAGATGCCGGTGTTGATATTGACGCGGGCAATGCTCTGGTAGACCGAATCAAAGGCGTGGTGAAGAAGACCCGTCGCCCGGAAGTGATGGGCGGGCTGGGCGGCTTCGGCGCGCTGTGCGCGTTGCCGCAAAAATATCGTGAGCCAGTTCTGGTTTCCGGCACTGATGGCGTAGGCACCAAGCTGCGTCTGGCGATGGATCTGAAACGTCACGACACCATCGGCATCGATCTTGTCGCGATGTGCGTTAACGATCTGGTGGTACAGGGCGCAGAGCCCCTCTTCTTCCTCGACTACTACGCCACCGGCAAACTGGATGTCGATACTGCCGCCAGCGTGATTAACGGTATCGCTGAAGGGTGTTTGCAGTCCGGCTGCGCGCTGGTCGGCGGCGAAACGGCAGAGATGCCGGGCATGTATCACGGCGACGACTATGATGTGGCCGGTTTCTGCGTTGGTGTAGTGGAAAAGTCAGAGATTATCGACGGTAGCAAAGTCGCCGATGGCGATGTGCTGGTTGCCCTTGGCTCCAGCGGCCCGCACTCCAACGGCTACTCGCTGGTTCGCAAAGTCCTCGAAGTGAGCGGCACCGATCCGCTGACCACACAGCTGGAAGGCAAATCACTGGCCGATCATCTGCTGGAGCCGACCCGCATTTACGTCAAATCCGTGCTGGAGCTGATCGAAAAGGTTGAGGTTCATGCGGTTGCGCACCTGACCGGCGGCGGTTTCTGGGAGAACATTCCACGCGTACTGCCGGATAACACCCAGGCCGTTATCGACGAATCCTCCTGGCAGTGGCCAGCGGTGTTTGGCTGGTTGCAGAGCGCCGGTAACGTCAGCCGTCACGAGATGTACCGCACCTTTAACTGCGGCGTTGGCATGGTGATCGCCCTGCCCGCGCAGGAAGTGGATAAAGCGATTGAGCTGATGAATGCCAAAGGTGAAAAGGCATGGAAAATCGGTATGATCAAAGCTTCTGATTCCAGCGAGCGTGTGGTCATTGAATGAAAAACATTGTGGTGCTGATTTCCGGCAACGGCAGTAATTTGCAGGCGATTATCGACGCCTGCAAACAGAAAAGAATCAACGGCACCCTGCGGGCAGTTTTCAGTAATAAGGCCGACGCGTTCGGCCTTCAGCGTGCGCGGGAAGCGAATATTCCCGCCCATGCGCTGAGCGCAGATCAGTTTGCCAACCGCGACGCGTTCGATCGTGAACTGATGCAGGAGATTGACGCCTACGCGCCGGATGTTGTGGTGCTGGCGGGTTATATGCGCATCCTCAGCCCGGCGTTTGTTGCCCACTACGCCGGTCGCCTGCTCAATATCCACCCCTCTCTGTTACCGAAATACCCCGGTTTGCATACCCACCGCCAGGTGCTGGAAAACGGCGACGAGGAGCACGGCACCAGCGTGCATTTTGTCACTGACGAACTGGATGGCGGTCCGGTGATTTTGCAGGCGAAAGTGCCGGTGTTTGCGGGTGATAGCGAAGAGGATATTACTGCCCGCGTGCAGGCGCAGGAGCACGCGATCTATCCACTGGTAGTGAGCTGGTTTGTGGAAGGCCGTCTGACCATGCAAGAGGGCGGTGCCTGGCTTGATGGTCTGCGTTTACCGCCCGAAGGGTATGCAGCGGACGAATAATTGCGCATTTCACCGGCTGCGGCTTCCGCAGCCTGGCTCTATTCTGTGCCGGAGAGGCAAAATCTTCTCCGGCAACTCGCCCTTTCCTCACCACTCCGCACTATTTTTCATCACCTTAAGCAATAAAACTGATTACTGTCATACTTTTTTGCCACAGTTGGACATCTGCTAACAAAGCTCGCCATAATAAGTTGTCTTATACGAAGGAACGCCAGCAACGTTCACCTGCAAGTCGAAGCACCGCATGTGCGAGAGGGAGTGGCCGTGCTTCGAGAAAGAACCGGAGTGTAAACAGGAATGGGTCAGGAAAAGTTATATCTCGAAAAAGAACTAAGCTGGTTGTGCTTTAACGAACGCGTGCTTCAGGAAGCCGCGGACAAAAGTAACCCCCTTATCGAACGTATGCGTTTTTTGGGGATCTATTCCAATAACCTTGATGAGTTCTATAAAGTCCGTTTCGCCGAGCTTAAGCGGCGGCTGATCATCAGCGAAGAACAGGGCGTGGCGACCAACTCACGTCATCTGCTGGGCAAAATTCAGTCTCGCGTATTAAAAGCCGACCAGGAGTTCGACGGGCTCTATAACGACCTGCTGCTGGAGATGGCGCGTAATCAGATCTTCCTGATTAACGAACGCCAGCTCTCGCAAAACCAGCAGAGCTGGCTGCGCAGCTACTTTAAACAGTACCTGCGCCAGCACATCACGCCGACGCTTATCACCCGCGAAACCAATCTGGTGCGCTTCCTGAAGGATGATTACACCTATCTGGCGGTGGAGATCATTCGCGGGGAAGATATCCGCTACGCGCTGCTGGAAATTCCCTCAGACAAAGTGCCGCGCTTCGTCAACCTGCCACCGGAGACGCCGCGCCGCCGCAAGCCAATGATTTTGCTGGATAACATTCTGCGCTACTGCCTGGATGATATCTTTAAAGGCTTCTTCGATTACGACTCGCTCAACGCCTACTCAATGAAAATGACCCGTGACGCCGAATATGACCTGGTGCACGAGATGGAGTCGAGCCTGATGGAGCTGATGTCCTCAAGCCTGAAACAGCGCCTGACCGCCGAGCCGGTGCGGTTTGTTTACCAGCGCGATATGCCCGATGCGATGGTTGAGATGCTGCGCGAGAAGCTGACCATCTCCCGCTACGACTCGATTATTCCCGGCGGGCGTTATCACAACTTTAAAGACTTTATTGGTTTCCCGAATGTCGGCAAAGCCAATCTGGTCAATAAACCGCTGCCGCGCCTGCGCCATGTCTGGTTTGATAAATTCCGCAACGGTTTTGACGCCATCCGCGAGCGCGATGTGCTGCTCTACTATCCTTACCACACCTTTGAGCACGTGCTGGAGATGCTGCGCCAGGCGTCGTTCGACCCGAACGTGCTGGCGATCAAAATCAACATCTACCGCGTGGCAAAAGATTCGCGCATCATCGACTCGATGATCCACGCCGCGCACAACGGCAAAAAAGTGACCGTGGTGGTGGAGTTGCAGGCGCGTTTTGATGAAGAGGCCAATATTCACTGGGCCAAACGGCTAACGGAAGCGGGCGTACAGGTGATCTTCTCCGCGCCGGGCTTAAAAATTCACGCCAAGCTGTTTCTCATCTCGCGTATGGAAGGCGAAGAGATCGTGCGCTATGCCCATATCGGCACCGGTAACTTTAACGAGAAAACCGCACGCATCTACACCGACTACTCGTTGCTGACCGCCGATGCGCGCATTACTAACGAAGTGCGCCGGGTGTTTAACTTTATTGAAAACCCCTATCGACCGGTGCAGTTCGACTATCTGCTGGTATCGCCGCAAAACTCGCGCCGTCTGCTTTATGACATGATCGACGCGGAAATCGCCAACGCGCAGAACGGCAAGCCGTCCGGCATTACGCTGAAGCTGAATAACCTGGTCGATAAAGGGCTGGTGGACAGGCTCTATGCGGCGTCCAGCTCCGGCGTGCCGGTGAACTTGCTGGTGCGCGGTATGTGTTCGCTGATCCCAAATCTTGAAGGCATCAGCGACAATATTCGGGTTATCAGTATCGTTGACCGCTATCTTGAGCACGATCGCATCTATATTTTCGAACATGGTGGCGAAAAACGCGTCTGGCTCTCCTCCGCTGACTGGATGACGCGTAATATTGATTACCGTATCGAAGTGGCCGCGCCGCTTCTCGATCCGCGCCTGAAACAGCGGGTGCTGGATATTATGGAGCTACAGTTTAGTGATACGGTGAAAGCTCGTTATATCGACAAAGAACTGAGTAATCGCTATGTGCCGCGCGGGAATCGTCGTAAAGTACGCGCCCAACTAGCGATTTACGACTACATCAAATCCATCGAACAGTCCGAATAATCTATGCCGATACAAGAGAAGATGCCACGACCGGAGGAGTTCGCCGCGGTCGATTTGGGTTCCAACAGTTTCCACATGGTGATTGCCCGTGTGGTCGATGGCGCGATGCAGATCATCGGTCGCCTTAAGCAGCGCGTGCATCTGGCTGACGGGCTGGACAGCAATAATATGCTGAGCGAAGAGGCGATGGAGCGCGGGCTTGCCTGCCTGTCGCTGTTTGCTGAACGCTTGCAGGGCTTTGATCCGGCCAGCGTCTGCATCGTCGGCACGCATACGCTGCGCCAGGCACTGAACGCGACAGAGTTTCTCAAACGCGCTGAAAAAGTGATCCCCTACCCGATTGAGATCATCCCCGGCAACGAAGAGGCGCGCCTGATTTTTATGGGCGTTGAGCACACGCAGCCGGAAAAAGGCCGCAAGCTGGTGGTGGATATCGGCGGTGGCTCGACGGAGCTGGTAATCGGTGAAGATTTCCAGCCGCAGCTGGTTGAGAGCCGCCGGATGGGCTGCGTCAGCTTTGCCCAGCTCTACTTTGCGGGCAGCACGATTAACGGTGAAAACTTCCGCCGCGCGCGCATGGCAGCGACGCAGAAGCTGGAGTCGCTGGCCTGGCAGTACCGTATTCAGGGCTGGAATGTAGCGCTTGGTGCCTCCGGCACCATTAAAGCGGTGCATGAAGTGCTGATCGCGCTTGGCGAAAAGGATGGCATTATCACCCCGGAGCGGCTGGAGAGAGTGGTCGCGGAAGTGCTGAAATTTAAGAGCTTCAGCGATCTTACCCTGCCTGGCCTCTCCGATGAGCGCAAAGTGGTGTTTGTGCCGGGTCTGGCGATCCTTTGCGGCGTCTTTGACGCGCTGGCGATCCGCGAACTGCGGCTCTCCGACGGCGCGCTGCGTGAAGGGGTGCTGTATGAGATGGAGGGGCGTTTCCGCCATCAGGATATTCGCAGCCGCACCGCGCAGAGCCTGGCGAGCCAGTACAACATCGACCGCGATCAGGCGCGTCGCGTGCTGGATACCACCACGCTGATTTACGATCAGTGGCAGGCGCAGAACCCGAAGCTCGGCAGCCCGCAGCTGGCGGCGCTGCTGAAATGGGCGGCGATGCTGCACGAAGTGGGGCTCAATATTAACCACAGCGGCATGCACCGCCACTCGGCCTATATTCTGCAAAATAGCGATCTGCCCGGCTTTAACCAGGAGCAGCAGCTGATGATGGCGACGATGGTGCGCTACCACCGCAAGGCGATCAAGCTTGATGAGATCCCACGCTTTACGCTGTTTAAAAAGAAACAGTTTTTGCCGCTGGTGCAGATCTTGCGTCTCGGCGTGCTGTTGAATAACCAGCGCCAGGCGACGACCACGCCGCCGACGCTGCGCCTGAAAACCGATGATAACCACTGGACGCTGAGCTTCCCCCATGACTGGTTTAGCCAGAATGCGCTGGTGCTGCTGGATCTGGAAAAAGAGCAGGAGTACTGGGAAGCGGTAACCGGCTGGCGGCTGAAGATCGAAGAGGAGCAGTCCCCGACCGTGGCGGCGTAAACCGCCACAACCGCTACTCTTCGACCAGCGTCTCCAACGGCGCGGGTTTGCCGATCAGATACCCCTGAAGATAATCGATACCCAGCGCGACCGCCGCGCTGCGTATCTCTTCGCTCTCCACATACTCCGCCACCACCTGCATTTTCTTCATCCGCGCCAGATGGCAGATCGACTCCACAATCTGGTAATCGAGACTGCTGGCAACAATATTCCGGATAAAACTGCCATCAATCTTCAGAATATCTGCCGACACGGTTTTCAGCCGCGCGTAGCTGGCATAGCCGGTACCAAAATCATCAATGGCCACCCGACAGCCCATCTGCTGCAGCTGCGATAAGGTATTGATCGCCTGCGCCAGGCTCGGTAAAGCATTACTTTCGGTGATCTCAAAAATAAGCTGCCACGGCTCAACGCCGTACCTCTCAAGTAGATGCAGCACCTCGTGGGCGAAGTGCGTGCGGCAGAGCGACGACGGTGAGAGGTTAATGGCGAAACGCTGGCCGGGAAGCGCCTCGTGGTGCTGCGCCATAAAGCGCAGAACATGCTCTGTCACCCACAGGTCGATGCGCGATGAGAGGCCAAACTCATGGGCCACCGGCAAAAAGAGATCGGGCTTGATGATCTCACCGCTCTCCTCGCGCATCCGCAGCAGGATTTCGTGATAGTCATCGCCGCGTACGCCCTGGATACGCTGCGCCATCAATACAAAATGGTCCTGCTCCAGTGCCAGTTGCAGGCGGTTCATCATCTCCACTTTGCTTTTCACCCCGCGCTGCACGTTCGCCGCCCCGCGATTTTGCAGGCTTTCCGGGTGGTGGGTTGCCAGCGAAAGATCGGCAATGGTGCTCAGTTCGCCCAGCAACATATAGAGATGTTTGACCGGCGAGCGCACATAACAGTAGCTAAAGCCGACCTGCGGCTGGAGCGGCATCTCATCCCAAACGAAACGAAACTGTTTGACCCGCGCATCCAGCGCTTCGATGCGCGTCTGGTGTGATTGGGTATTCAGGCGAATCACCAGATCGTGGCCAGAGAGCTGATGGACACACTCCTCCACCGTCAGCAGCGGCTTAAGCCAGTCTGCCATGTGCTGTTTGTACTGAATAGGCAGCCAGACGCCATAGTTGCGCCCGAGCAGCTCCAGCTCCGGCACGCGTAAAAAACAGAGCACTGACCAGGGGGTATCCGCAAGGGATCGGCTCAGGGCGCGTAGGTTCGGCATATGCGTAACGGGGTCGATATAGGCCAGCCGCCGGGCGCGATCGTGCACCTGCCGCTGACGGGTCGCCATAATCGCCATCGCGAGGATCATAAAGGAGAAAACCAGATAGCTGGAGGAGGCAATCGCCAGCTGCACATCCCAGGTCGGCGAATTGGGCAGATAGTGATAGTAAAAGTGAACCGAGAGCACCAGCAGCGGCGTCCAGATAAAGAGCATAAAGCGAAAGCCGTAGCGCATTGAGCCCCACAGCATCACCGGTAGCAGCAGCGACAGCGTATAGTTTGTGCTGAATATCGAGCTGTTATTATTCAACGGCCGCAGCAGCAGCAGCAAAATCGCGGTGATGATGCCTAACCAGATCAGCAGTTCAATACGCGTCACTTTACGGTCGAACTCGGCGCGCAGCTGTGAAAACCAGGCAATGGCATAGCGCGGATGGCGCAAAATACGGATCAATAAATAGCTAAAGGGTACGCCGGTGATGGCGCCCACCAACAGCGCCTGGTAGTTAATCAACGTAGGCACATTGAGCGCCCCGCCCTCATTAGCCGCAACGTGAAGATTCAGCCAGACCCCCAGCTCAAGCAGGATCAGATAGAGCGTGGCGGGGCTGAGTACCTGCCAGAAGACCCGCTGCGTCATCTGCCGCGTCGAACCATAAGCAATTTGATGACGGCGGTCGACAAAAAGCCGGTAGCCGAACCAGCTTAGCAGCAGCGGAATCAGCATATGCACGCATCGCTCCACCACCATGAGCGGGCCGTCAGAGGCATAATGCCAGGTTAAGGCGATGATCACGCCTGGCAGCGCGGCCCAGCCAAAGAATGTCATCATAGTGGTGAACAGGGCCATCGGCAGGTAATAGAGCATCACCTCCTGACCTGAAATAATGGTGAACGTATTTGCCAGATTAAAGAGCGGATAGAAAACGGGGGTAATAATGAGCGGCAGCGCCCACCATCTGTCTTTGTATCTGTTGTAACTTCTTATCAATGACATAATCACTCAGCAAACCCGCATAACGCGAGAGAGGTGGTTAAGACAGGTTTCCAGCCTGACTACACGAAGCCCAAACAGCGTGGCAGTGCGCAAATGATAAGAAATTTAAGAGGTCAATGCGGGGCGACAATTGTTTTAGATCAAGTAATGCGCCGCGCCGCGGTTATATTCGGCTGATTATTACCGATCTCGCATTTTTTTATTTAAGATGTAAATAATTAATTTATCTTATATAAAGTGTGGTGATATTTTATTCACACTGTTTTTGCGGCAAGCGTGATTGATCTTAATAAGAGAGTGTGACTTAATGTCCTCGTCGCCCGTTGTTCGGGTATTCCTAAGGAACCATTGTGAGTCAGGCAACCAGTATGCGAAAACGACATCGATTTGACAGTCGCATGACCCGTATCGTACTTCTTATCAGCTTCTTCTTCTTCTTCGGCCGTTTTGTCTATTCCTCTGTTGGCGCCTGGTATCACCATCAGGAAAAAAGCCAGTTACAACCTGTTAGCCAGACTATCGACCCCACCGCCCAACGTTAACGATTTCCGTTTTTTTGTCTGCACGCTTTCGCGTGGAGTTACGAACGCTTATTTTCCCTCGTCAGGAGTCGTGCGCAAACCACTCGCCAGCGCGGTAAAAGCGTCGATCATCTTTGGCAACGCCTGCTCCGGCTCGTCGCTGGCGGCAACCCAGAGGGCGGCATTCAGCGCCGCACCGTTTAACAGGCGCGCGGCGGCGTCGGCATCAACCGGTTTAAGCTCGCCATTTTCAATCATGGTGATAACCGTCTGGCGCGTGGCCTCAAGGCAGCTATTCTGGCTTGGCCACTGGGCGGGATCGCCGAGAAACGCAGGGCCATCAAGCAGGACGATGCGCCGCACCTCTTCATCCAGCGCCATTTTGATGTAGGTAATACCTTCGGCTAGCAGCTGCTGCCACGCATCGGCGGCTTTCGCGGCCTCGGCCTTCGCCCGCTGCGCCATCTCGCCATCGATCTCGGTGACTACGGCTGCCAGCAGCCCTTTTTTATCGCCAAAGTTGTGGTACAGCGCGCCGCGCGTCAGGCCGACGCTGGCGGTTAGCTCATCCATCGAAGCGGCGGCAAACCCTTTTTCAGCAAAGGCACGTCGCGCTGCCGCCAGCAATTTCGCACGGTTCTCTTCCATCGTTTCACTGCGGCGTTTACCGGCCATCATCCTCTCCTTTTGACATACGGAGCGTATCTCGTTTGACATACACCGCGTATGTGATATTAATTTCATATACGCGGCGTATATTAAATCATTTCCCTGCGCCGCGCACTTGTCCCAACTACATTGCCAGAAGGAACCACTATGATCCGTCGCGAAGCTGTTTTTCCCGCCAACCGCCATGCCCTTTATGAGGCGCATGGCTATTCCGCCGCTATTCGCTCCGGCGATCTGCTCTTTGTCTCCGGCCAGGTCGGTAGCCGGGAGGATGGCACGCCGGAGCCCGATTTTGCCCGCCAGGTTGAGCTTGCCTTTGCTAACCTCAGCGCAACGCTTGCCGCCGCTGGCTGCACCTTTGACGATCTTATTGATGTCACCACCTTTCACACCGACCCGGAGGCGCAATTCCCGACCATCATGCAGGTAAAACAGGCGATTTTCCCGCAACCGCCCTACCCCAACTGGACCGCCGTGGGCGTCAACTGGCTGGCGGGTTTCGACTTCGAAATCAAAGTGATTGCCCGCATTCCCGACGCGCAGGCATAACACGCGACGCACGAACCACCACACCGCTGCTGCGTGATGTGCCAGGCTGATCCTGTCCTTACTGCACAACGGAGACGTGATGATGATGACATTATGCCGCGCCTGCGGCACCTCGTATGAGACCGCAGGCGAACACCCGCAGCAGTGCAAAATCTGTGTTGATGAGCGGCAGTTTGTGCCGCCCGGCGGACAACAGTGGGTCGATCCTAAAGAGCTGCTGGCTTCCCATGCCAATAAGTGGACCCAGCACGAGGCGGATCTCTTCAGCCTGCAAACGGTGCCGGATTTTGCCATCGGCCAGCGCGCCTTTCTGCTGAGAACGCCGGAGGGGAATATTTTATGGGACTGCATCGCCACTCTCGACGCGGCGACAAAAACGCTGATTGCCGCGCTGGGCGGGCTGAAAGCAATTGCCATCTCCCACCCGCACTACTACACCACCATGCAGGAGTGGGCCGCCGAGTTTGATGCGCCGATCTATCTTCACGCCAACGATCGCGAGTGGATCATGCGCGACACGCCTTATCTGAATTTATGGGAGGGCGATACGCTGCAGTTGACCCGCGACGTTAGCGTGATGCGCCTCGGCGGCCACTTTCCCGGCGGCGCGGTGCTTTACTGGGCGCGGGATGAGGGTATTGTGCTATCGGGAGATATTGTGCAGGTCGCGCCGGGCAATGACGCAGTCTCGTTTATGTGGAGCTACCCGAATATGCTGCCGCTCTCAGCCGACACGGTGAGCGACATGCTGCGCCGCCTGAGCGCGATAAACTTCACCCGGCTCTACGGCGCATTTGAAGGCAGGGAGATTACGCACAACGCCGCAGAGATCGTGCGGCGTTCCGGCGAGAAGTACATAGCCTGTCTGCGCTAACGGACTCAGCCCGGCCCTTCGCTGGCGGCGGCCAGCAGCGGCACCAGCACATCGCTGATGGGCACCGCCATGCCGTGCGCGTGGCCGAGCCGCTGGATCACGCCGTTACGGATATCCCACTCCAGCGGGCGGTTCGCCTGGCGGTCGGCCAGAATAGAGGTGCCCAGATCCGCAGGCGCGCGCTGGAAGTTGCCAACAATCTCCTGCGGCACGTCATCGTTCAGCACCGCCCCTTCGGCGCGCGCAACGGCCAGGCACTCACGCAAATAGACCAGCGCTAAATCGGTAATATCGTCGCGGGAAAACATACCGGCACGGCGGTTAGCCAGTACCATCAGCCCGGCCGCCGCATTCTGCAACAGCTTGCGCCAGGCGATAGAGAGAAAATCCGCAGAGAGGTCGACCGCGCAGCGCGTGCCGTTTAACGCCTCGACCACCCGCTGTGCCTGCGGCACATCCGGCAGGGTCAGGCGCGGTTTCGCCCGCAGCCAGACGGAGGCATCCGGCTCGCGCTGCGCCGGAAACCAGACCACGGAAGGGAGCACCGTCGCACCATTGACCAGCGGCGCGAGCTGCGCTTTCTGCTCCACGCCGTTTTGCAGCGCGCAAACTACTGTGTTTTCATCGCACAGTGCGGCGAGCCAGGCCGCGCTCTCGGTAACCTGAGTGGTTTTCACCGCCACAAACAGTAAATCGACCGGCTGCCGGATCGTCGCCGGGTCGGTGAGAACCGGGCCGGGGACGACAATCTCGCCCTCATCGTGGCGCAGCGTTAACTGCGAATGGGCGGTGCGCCCGCAGAGCAGCGGCGCGCGGTCAACTTCATGCAGCGCGGCGGCAATTGTAGTGCCAATCGCGCCCGGGCCAATCAGCGCAATCGTAAGATTTTCAGACATCAAACGTTCTCCTGCTGTGATCATCGGTTATCAGTGCCCATCAGGCGTGATTGACGCATAAGCGTTTTTCGCCCGCTTAACACCATAAGCCCGTTGCGGAACGAAAGACAGCCGATTTCTTCTTACGCCTCTTTTGCCCGCCGCGTCGCCCACTCGCAAATCCGCATGATGACAACGAAAAAGACCGGCACAAAAAATAGCGACAGCACGGTGGCGCTGATCATGCCGCCAAACACCCCGGTGCCAATCGCATGCTGCGTACTGGCGCTGGCGCCGCTGGCAATCATCAACGGCACCACGCCGAGCGTAAAGGCAAGCGAGGTCATCAAAATGGGGCGCAGCCGCTGCCGCGATGCCATCAGCGTCGCCTCGAGGGTGCTTTTGCCCTGTAAACGCAGCTGGCGGGCAAACTCAATAATCAGAATGGCGTTTTTCGCCGACAGGCCAATCAGCGTGATAAGCCCAACTTTGAAAAAGACATCATTGCTCATACCGGCGACGATCACGGCAATAAGCGCGCCGATCAGCCCCAGCGGCACCACCAGCATCACCGCAAAGGGGATCGACCAGCTCTCATACAGCGCGGCAAGCACCAGAAACACCACCAGCACCGACAGCGCAATCAGCCCCGGCAGCTGCGCGGCAGAGGCTTTCTCCTGTAGCGAACTGCCCGCCCACTCACCGCCAAACCCCTCTGGCAGTTCGCGCGCCAGCTGCTCCATCGTCGCCATCCCGGTGCCGCTCGAGTGCCCCGGCGCGGCGCTGCCGGTAATGCGTATTGCCGGGTAGCCCTGATAGCGGTTGAGCTGCTGCGGCGACTGGGTCCACGTCGCGCTGACCACGCTTGAGAGTAAAACCATCTCACCGCTTCTGTTTTTCAGCGGGATGTTAAGCAGCGTCTCTGGCTGCATCCGGTATGCGGCATCGGCCTGCACAATCACCTGCTGTAAGCGACCGTTCTGCGTGTAGTCATTAACGTAATTCGAACCGGAGGCGACGGAGATCGCCTGGTTAATCTCCTCAAACGAGACGCCCATCGCCTCGGCCTTCTCACGGTCGATGGTCAGCGAGATCGAGGTGCCCTGCGGCAAACCGTCGATATAGACATCAGAGAGCGCGCCGCTTTCATTCGCCTTCTCCACCAGCGTATCCGCCGCCTGCTTCAGCGCGTTATATCCCTTTCCTGCCCGATCCTGAATATAAAAGGTAAACCCGGATGAGGTCCCCATATCGGAGATGGCAGGCGGCAGCAGGCTCATGGTCGTCGCGCCCGGCACGGACTCCATCTTTTGCTGGATAAGATCGGCTTCACTCTGTGCCGTCGCACCGTGGCGCTCCTGCCACCCTTTTAAGGTGGTAAAGGCCATCGCCGAGTTCTGCCCGGAGCCTGAAAAACCGAAACCGAGGATCATCAGGTTGCTGTCGATGGCCGGGCGATCGACCAGCGCCTGCTCAAACTGCTCCACTACCTCCGTGGTGCGCTGCATGGTGGCGTCCGAGGGAAGCTGAATGGAGGACATAAAGTAGCCCTGATCCTCCTCGGGCAAAAAGGAGGATGGCAGCGCCACCAGACCGGCAAACAGCGCGATGCAGAGCGCGGCATAGATCAGCAGCATGCGGCCGCTGCGCATCAATACCCATAAAAGCCCGGATTCATAGCGCGCGGACAGCCCGTTAAAGGCGCGATTAAAGCGGGCGGAGAATCCCCGTGCAGCGCCCGTGTGCGGCTTTAGCACCGTTGCGCAGAGCGCGGGCGTTAAAGTGAGCGCCAGGAAGGCGGAAAAGAGGATCGATACCGCCATCGCAATGGCGAATTGCCGGTAGATCAGGCCAACGGAGCCACTGGCGAAGCCCATCGGGATAAACACCGCTGTCAGCACCAGCGTGATACCGATAATCGCCGGAGTGATTTCATGCATCGCCTGCCGGGTAGCGTCGGCGGGCGTCATCCCCTGCTCCTCCATCAGCCGCTCAACGTTTTCAACCACCACAATCGCGTCGTCGACGATGATGCCAATTGCCAGCACCATGCCAAACATGGTGAGGATATTGATGGAGTAACCGCTCAGCAGCATCACGGTAAAAGTACCAAGCAGCGCAATGGGCGCGACAATCGCCGGGATCAGCGTACAGCGCACTTTATGCAGGAAGAGCAGCATCACCAGAAACACCAGCACCATCGCTTCGATAAAGGTCTGCACCACTTTGTAGATGGAGAGTTTAACGAAAGGCGCAGTATCAAAAGGCACCGTAAAGACCACTCCTTCCGGCAGCACGCTTTTCAGCTCCGCCAGCCGCTGATGCACTGCCGCCGCGGTGTTAATCGCATTCGCCCCGGTGGAGAGCTGGATCGCCGCAGCCGTTGCCGGCACGCCATTCTCGCGAATACCAAAGGCGTAGCTCTGTAAACCGCTCTCGACACGTGCGATATCCGCCAGCCGCAAACGCGCGCCGGTGGTGTTCGACTTCAGCGTGATATTGCGAAACTCCTCAATGGAGGAGAGCTGGCCTTTGACGGTCAGCGGATAGGTCACGCGCTGCCCCGCCAGCGCAGGCTCATCCCCCACACGTCCCGGTGAGACCAGCACGTTTTGCTGCGCAATCGCCGTGGTGACATCGCTGACCGAGAGCTGATAGCTGTGCATCTTGAGCGGATCGAGCCAGATACGCATCGCCTTCTCGCCGCCAAAGAGCTGTACCTTGCCGACGCCGGGAAGACGGCGCAGCTCATCGGTCACATTGCGCGCGAAGTAGTCGCTGAGATCGGCTTCCTGATACTTACCGTTTGTCGATTTCAGCCCGACCATCATCAAAAAGCCGGTCTCTGCCGCATCGACGCTAATGCCGTTTTGCCGCACCACCTGCGGCAGCCGTGGCTCAACAATTTTGATCTGATTTTGCAGGTCGATCTGCGCAAGCTTGACATCGGTGCCCGGTTTGAAGGTGACGGTAATCGACGCCGTGCCGCTGGTATCGCTGGTGGCCTCAAAATAGAGAATGTTATCTACGCCTGAGATCTCGCGCTCAATCAGCGAAATAACCGAAGTGTTCATCATCTCCGGCGTCGCACCTGGAAAGGTGACGGAAATAATCACCCCCGGCGGTGCCACCGCCGGATATTGCGATACGGGCAGCTTTGGAATGGCGAGCAGCCCGCCGAGGATAATAAAAAGCGCGATGACCCAGGCAAAAACGGGACGTGAAATAAAAAAGTGCGGCATGGTTTTATTTTGTCATGTTGTCCAGAGGATCAGGCGCGGGCATGATTATGAGTCGCCATTTTCTGCGCCTGGTTAATCAATAATCGTAAGGTTTATCTGTTTAGCCTTAATGCATGGTTGATGGAGCCTGTGTGGAGAGCGGGATAAGATCAGAATCGCCGGACGAGCAGAAACAGCGGCGTCACGCCAAAAAAGGCGGTGAGAAAGCACTCATAATAGAAAGTGAGATCGTAAATCGTCGGCACGCGATAACGTAAGGCGCTAAAGATCACGATCAGGCTAATAAAGAGTGAGGCAATAATCAGAAAGATAAGGGTTAATTCCTGTAATGCGCCGCTTTTCTGCTGCACCGCCAATAAAAACGTGCAGGCGCAGAGGTTGATATAGAGCAACGGCGAGGCGAGCAGCGTCAGCGCTACTTTCTCACCAAGATGGTGTATTAATAGCAGCCATATATAGAGCAGGCCCCAGCAGACCAGCAGAAAAACAACCAGCGAGGGAAAATTCTCAGCCCTGGGCTTTATATCCAGTTTCATCATTGCTTCATTCCTGATGAATAAACACGGCCCGGCAGCCGTGATATTTACTCTGCACGTAAGGCAGCACACACCGGCTGTTTGCACCGATGGCAAAACAGTGAGCGACTATTGTTATTCCGCTGCGTGTACATTTTTTAACGTGAATGTGGAGTCTGTGTGGAAGCCGTAATGAGGGGTTAAGAAAGAGCGCATTACGGCATGCAACTTTTGCCGTCGGGTCTGGTCTGACTGTGGCAAATTGCTGGCAGGACACCACCGTGTTTCATTCAGAAAGAACTAAATTAACACGCACTGACATCGTCAACGGTAGCGGGAGAGAAGATGGACAATAAGCACCTTATTCTGGTTGCTGAAGATGATGATGAAATCGCCGATATTCTGCAAAGCTATATCCATCGAGCCGGTATGCGCACGCTGCGCGCAGCCGACGGCGAGCAGGCGATTAGCCTTTGTTATCTGCATAAACCCGATCTGGTTTTGCTCGATATTCAGCTGCCCATTCATGATGGCTGGAGCGTTCTGAGCGCAGTGCGCAAAGAGAGCACGGTGCCGGTCATCATGGTCACCGCGCTGGATCAGGACATTGATAAACTGATGGGGCTGCGGCTTGGCGCGGATGATTACGTGGTGAAGCCTTTCAACCCGTCGGAAGTGGTGGCGCGGATCGAAGCGGTGCTGCGCCGCACCAAAGCGGGCGGCGTGCCGCCTTGCGATAAACCGATTCGCACCCAGCATGTGACGGTCTATCCCGAGGAGTTTTATGTCGAGGTGCATGTTGATGGTGAAACGGTCACCCCGCTGCTGACTACCACCGAATTTAAGCTGCTGGCGCATCTGGCGAAAAACCCGCGTAAAGTCTGCTCCCGCGAAGAGCTGCTCAATGCCTGCCTGCCGGAGGGCGATACGCTGGATCGCACGGTCGACAGCCATATGAGTAAGCTGCGCAAAAAGCTGGAGCAGTGCGGCCTGAAGGGGATGCCGGAGAGCATTCGCGGCATGGGCTACCGTCTGGGGCAGATGAAATGAGCCGCCAGCAGACATTAGATCGGCAGATCCTGTGGTTTATGATCTCGCTGACGCTGATCGTGATTGCCATCGCCATCATCGGCTCTTATCTCTTTTATGCCTTTCTGATCGATTACATCCCCGGCGGTGCGGAGATCGGCAATGAGGAGCAGATGACGATTGTCGACTGGGCGTGGATCCTGATGGTCACCCTGCTGTCGCTCGCTATCTCGCTCTTTTTTGCCGTCAGGCTGTCATCAAAAATCCTGCGTCCGTTAACCTCTGTCGCCACCAGCCTGCGGCGCATTGCCGAGGGCGATCTCGGCGCGCGCGCCGCCTGTTCCAGTTCGCACCTTGGCGAGGTCAATAACCTCGTTAATGACTTCAATACCATGGCGGAAAAACTGCAAACTCTGGAGGCACAGCGGAAATCGTGGAACGCGGCGATTGCCCACGAGCTGCGCACGCCGGTGACAATCCTACGCGGCAGGCTGCAAGGGCTGGTCGATGGCGTATTTGACGCCGATCCGGCGCTTTTTGCCAACCTGCTCAAACAGACCGAAGGGTTAACCAACCTGATTGAGGATATGCGGGTAGTCAGTTCTTCCGGCGCGGCGCAATTTTCATTAACCCTTGAGGAGGTCGATTTACAGTCGACGTTGCAGAGCGCGATTGACGCCTTCTCGCTGGAGTTCGCGCGCCATCACGTCAACGTGATCGCTGAGTTGCGCCCGCAGGCATGCGTATGCGATCCGCTTCGCATTATTCAGTGCCTGACGGTGCTGTTCGATAACGCCATCAAATATGCCACCTCGAAAACCCTGGTGATAAAAAATGGCGTCACCGATAAAGAGGTCTACGTGCTGGTGCAGGATCACGGCCCTGGCATCCCTGAAGGGCTGCATAAATTCCTGTTTCAGCCTTTTCAGCGCGGAGCCGAGGCGCGCGAGGCGCACCCGGAAGGTTGCGGGCTGGGCTTGTCGGTAGTGAAAGCGATCATGCTTGCCCACGGCGGCGATGTAACCTACACCCTGACGGCCAACCGCCATTCGCTGTTCAGGCTGAGCTGGCCGTTATGCGCCACGCCCTAAGTTAAATTCAGCCGCCACATCTCACCCAGCCGGGTATCCCACTCGGCCGGGACGATCTTCAGTTTTCCCCGGCGCGGGCTTAAGGTGATTTCACTGAAATAGATCCCCTCCTGCGTCGGCATCAGATCGATGCGGCAGTAATCGATCCCTTTGGCTAACCGCTCCGAAGCGCCAATCGCTCGCGGCAATACGTCGGGTTCGGGGATCGCTCCAGGCGTGTTGGGGTATTCCATCTGATAGGGCTGTAACTGCCATGCGCGGTTATAGACGTTGATATAACCATTCCCCTCTTCATCGGTAAAATCCGCCTCAATCACCTCGGCGACACCGTGGAAGCAGTGGAGGCGCAGCATTTCTGGCGTCTGGTTTTTATTGCCGTGGGTAAAGACGTCGATATATTTCTCGCACAGAATAACGGGCGCAATATCTTTGTACTGCCACTCGCGGGTGGAGTAATACATATTCTTTTTCAGCGCCAGCGACAGCTTATTAATGGCTGCGCCAACGTTAAGTTCATCCTTATCAAGACAGACCACCGCACTGCCGCTGTCGTGATTACACTTCAGCACAAAGCGCTGCGGCAGCGCGTTGAAATCGATATCGCTGACTTTGTGATAAACCCCGAGCAGCGGCACGATGCGTAATTGATCGGTGCGGGCATGAACGTAGTCACGCACCGCCAGCTTATCCGCCAGCAGGGTGTAGAGCGGGTTTCGGTCATACAGCATGCGGTGGCAGATCTTTTCGCTGAGCGTCACCGGGTGGCGCAAATCGTGTTCGCGTCCGGAAATTCTTTTTAGCCTGCTGGCATGAAAATGGCTGTCCGCCACGGCGCAGGCCGTCATTTTTTTCGCTAAATAAGAGATGTATTTACGGAAATAGTCGAGTTTGTTCATTGCCCCCTCCTGAGAACAATGAAGATTTTGAACGGCTTTTATTGCGCGATATTGCGCGAATTATGGAGAGAAAATGGAGGTCAATAAACGACCTGTCTTGCCGTTTTAAATAATTCAGCCCTTCTCTTTTTTTCGGTAATAAATTCTCTATCGCTAAACGGACAAAGCGGGCTACCAGAATTGGCGGCGCGGGGTGTTTGAAGGGAGAGGGAAAGTTCTTTACTCTCGAAGAGCAGACACATATCCATCCCATTGATGATAAAAATCATCTCCAGATAACTAAAAAATGATAAGGGAAAACCATGACCATTGAGATCGCCACCCAGGTAACGGAGCAGGACAAAGAGGAGCTGCTGAGCGGCTTACGGCGCTACAACCAGCAGTTTATTGATGGCTCAGGCTGGGGCCAGGTTGGTATCTACAGCCGTAACGAGGCGGGTGCGATGATCGGTGGGTTAATCGGCACGCAAAAAGGGTTATGGCTGTGCATCGATTTTTTATGGGTCAGCGAAGAAGCGCGAGGTGCCATGCTTGGCAGCACGCTTATCCGCACGGCAGAAGAGCAAGCACAGCGTATGGGCTGTCGGCACGCGCAGGTGGATACCGTCAGTTTTCAGGCGCTGCCCTTTTACCTTAAACAGGGTTACGAACTGAAATTCAGCCTGCCGGACTATCCCGAAGAGGGGATGCAGCGCCACTACCTGATCAAGTTAAACCTGAATGATCCGCGCTGAGGCAAAAATGGATATTGCATTGCAGGAACTGGATGAGTCGCATATCGCGCCCTGCGCGCAACTTTACTGTCGCACCTACCAGCAAGCGCCGTGGAATGAGAGCTGGCCGTCGCCGCAGCCGATTGTCGAGTTTATTCAGGCGCATTTGGGCAATAACTATTTCCGCGGCTATATCGCCAAATACGGCGATGAAGTCATCGCCGTAAGCATCGGCTTTAAAAAACCGTGGCCCGGCGGTGTGGAGTATTACATTGATGAGTTCTTTATCGACCCGGATTATCAAAGAAAGGGAATTGGTACGCAACTGATGGCATTTATTGAGGCGCGCTGCCGTGATGAAGGGCTGAATGCGATAATCCTCAACACGCAAAAAGGGTATGCCTCAGATGATTTCTACACGCGTAATGGCTTTAAAGAGCATCGGGGTTTAATCGTTCTCTCTAAATCGTTAGCCAATCACCAGGAGGCCGCCTTGGCCCTTTATACCTCACGCTTACTCCTGCGCCCCGTTGCCAAGGACGATCTCGGCGATCTGTTCGCGATTTATGGCGATCCGGCGACCAACACCTTTAATCCGGCAGGCCCCTATCCCGATATTGCGTACACAAAAACGGTGCTGGATCGCTGGCTGGCGCACTGGGCACAGCACGGGTTTGGCAGTTGGGCGATCGCGCTGCGCGACGCGCCCGAGAAGATCATCGGTTTTGGTGGCCTGAGCCTGCGCAGCTTTGCCGATATCCCGATGAATAATTTAGGTTACCGCTTTGCCACCAGCGCCTGGGGCAAGGGGCTGGCGAGTGAATTATCGCAGTTCGCGGTGAGATATGGCTTTGAGGCGCTGAACATGGGGGAGATTTGCGGCGTGGTGCGCGCTAACCATCTGGCGTCGCGCAAGGTGCTGGAGAAAGCGGGACTGAAGTTTGTCCGCGAAATTGCGGATATTGAGAATGCGCCGCCGAGCCTGCTCTACGCCCTGAGCAGGGATGAGTGGCAGAAAAGCGCCCCCCATCCCTCAGCCTGAAACGCGAGGCGGATCTGCCACCTCGCCCCTCATCAGAACCCCGGCGTGCGGGTCTGTTTGCTGTCCATAAATTTGATACGCGCCTCTCTCCAGACAGGATCGTCCAGTTCAAGAGAGGTGTTGGAGAGTTTCAGCACGGCTTGTTGCGTAGTAGAAGAGCACGCCATCCCGGCCTGTTTGCCAGGCTCTTTGCACCATACCATCGGCGTCGAATAAGGAGCATTTGATGCCGGGCCATACTTCTCGACCGCCGCTTTTTCCATCGCCTCTTTGTTGGCAGTCGACCACGGCAGCTCGTAAGTGATCATTGACGCCGCAAGCGGATGTTTCGCATCCACCGGAACGCGGCCTTCGAAATAGACCTGCAGTTTCACACCCTCTTTTTCATACCCGACAAATTTCGGCTGCTTGTTACCGGTGACAAGGTTATCTTGCGGGTATTTATCCACCTCCAGCGCAGAAGCAGGCACGTTGAAGTGGGTGGTAATGGCCTTGACCACCTCATCGTAATCCATGCCGGTTTTCACCCCGGCAACGTCAAGCTTTGTCACATCGACGGCACGCAGCTCTTCCGCCTGAACCGCAGAGGCCCCCAGCAACGAGACGAAAACAATCGCGCTTAAACGCTTAAACATCCTGAACTCCTGTTCCTGAAAAGTAAGCCATTGAGCGCCTTACACTACGATCAATGTCGATGGGCATTAAGATAGCAGCGCGTCAGGAGATGGCAACCGCATCGCCCTACCAGGGTTGATAGGTTTTTCTGCAATAGTGCGTTTATGCGCCTCGTCACAGAATAGAGAGGTCAATTTTTGCCCTGGCAAACAGAGCAGCTGAACCCTGGACTCATGTTAATAGCATGTTGCAATTGATTCAGGGTAAATGTTAACGGCGATTAATGCGCGCCACGCATCAGCCGATGAGTTTAATGCGCTTATTCAGCTACTTTTCCTGATCCACTCTTCAGAAAGGCGCGTTACAAGCGTCCCTGTATAACTGGAGATGACATGCAAACATTGACACCTATGGCACGAACCAGCGCGATACTGCGCGTTACCTCAGGCAACTTTCTCGAGCAGTTTGACTTCTTTCTCTTCGGCTTTTATGCCACCTATATTGCGCATAACTTCTTCCCGGCCAGCAGTGAGTTCGCCTCGCTGATGAT
Source organism: Kosakonia sp. CCTCC M2018092 (assembly GCF_003864115.1). Taxonomy (NCBI): domain Bacteria; kingdom Pseudomonadati; phylum Pseudomonadota; class Gammaproteobacteria; order Enterobacterales; family Enterobacteriaceae; genus Kosakonia; species Kosakonia sp. CCTCC M2018092. The sequence continues at coordinate 1,263,249 of NZ_CP034225.1, read as the reverse complement.
GACCTTCGCGGTCTTTGGCGCGGGCTTTTTAATGCGCCCTATCGGTGCCATTGTGCTTGGAGCCTACATCGATAAAGTGGGCCGCCGTAAAGGGCTTATCGTCACGCTGTCGATCATGGCGGCAGGCACCTTTCTGATCGTGCTGATCCCCTCTTACCAGACCATCGGTATCTGGGCGCCGCTGCTGGTGCTGAGCGGGCGCTTACTGCAAGGTTTCTCCGCCGGGGCCGAGCTGGGCGGGGTCTCCGTTTACCTGGCCGAGATCGCCACGCCGGGCCGCAAAGGGTTTTACACCAGCTGGCAGTCCGGTAGCCAGCAGGTCGCCATTATGGTCGCCGCCGCGATGGGCTTCGCCCTTAACGCCGTGCTGGAAGAGTCAGCGATCCGCGACTGGGGCTGGCGGTTGCCGTTCCTGTTTGGCTGCCTGATTGTGCCGTTCATCTTTATCCTGCGCCGCAAGCTGGAAGAGACCCAGGAGTTTAACGCTCGCCACAAAAAGCTGGCGATGCGCGAGGTGTTTAAAACCCTGCTGGCGAACTGGCCGGTAGTGATCGCCGGGATGTTAATGGTGGCGATGACCACCACCGCCTTTTACCTGATCACTGTTTACGCGCCGACCTTCGGCAAAAAAGTGCTGATGCTCAGCGCTTCAGACAGCCTGCTGGTGACGCTGCTGGTTGCGATCTCTAACTTTATCTGGCTGCCGATTGGCGGGGCGTTATCCGATCGCTTTGGCCGCAAAGCGGTGCTGGTGACCATGACACTGCTGGCGCTATTCACCGCCTACCCGGCCCTCAGCCTGCTGGCGCAAAACCCGACCTTTACCATGATGCTGACGGTGCTGCTGTGGCTGTCGTTTATCTATGGCCTCTATAACGGTGCGATGATCCCGGCATTAACAGAGATTATGCCCACCGAAGTGCGTGTCGCCGGTTTCTCGCTGGCCTACAGCCTGGCAACCGCGGTATTTGGCGGCTTTACGCCAGTGATCTCAACCGCGCTGATTGAGTACTCCGGCGATAAAGCCTCCCCCGGCTACTGGATGAGTTTTGCAGCGATCTGCGCCCTGCTCGCCACGCTCTATATGTACCGCCGCAGCAGTTTAACCCTGCAAACCGCACGTTAAGGAGTGACGATAATGAAGACAATGTTGCGTTCCCTGTTCGCCACGCTGCTGCTCTGCACGCTTAGCCTGAGCGCCACGGCGAAAGAGATCACGGTAATGATTTCCGGCGGCTTTAAACCGGCGTTGCAGAAGCTGATCCCGCAATTTGAAGCGAAAACCGGCGATACTATTGTGGTGGTTGCCGGGCCGTCGATGGGCAAAACGCCACAGGCGATCCCCGCGCGGCTGGCGCGTGGCGAAGCGGCGGATGTGGTGATTATGGTCGGCGACGCGCTGACAAAACTCTCAAAAGAGGGATGGATTGCGCCCGGCTCCCGCGTCGAACTGGCAGACTCACCGATTGGGATGGTGGTGAAAGAGGGTGACGCCGTTCCCGCGATCAAAACCAATGAGGAGCTACGCGCGACGTTGCTGAAAGCTAAATCGATTGCCTATTCGGATAGCGCCAGCGGCGTCTACATCAGCAGCCAGTTATTCAAGAAACTCGGTATCGACGAGGCGGTGGCGCAGAAAACGCATAAAGTGGAGCGTATTCCGGTCGCTGGTGAGGTGGCAAAAGGCCATTACGCCGTCGGCTTCCAGCAGGTGAGCGAACTGCTGCCCGAGCATGGCGTGACATTTGTGGGCGAACTGCCGGCCGATCTTCAGTACATCACCCGTTTTGCCGGAGCGGTGACGGCGAAAGCGCAACATGCGCAGGAGGGCAAAGCGCTGCTGGCGTTCCTCTCCTCACCTGCGGCGCAGTCAACGATCCACCTTACCGGGATGCACTCCGTTGCGGCGGCACCGCGTGATACTGCTCAGTGATCAGCTTCTCCAGCTCGGCGGCGATATAGGACTGCACGCGCCCGCTGCGGCGGATCAGCCCCAGCGTGCGTTTGACTACCGGGTCGGTCAGCGGCAGATGCGTCAGCACCGAATGGGCTGACGCGGGCATCGACATCGCCGGTATCGCCGCAATGCCCACCCCCGCTTCCACCATGCCAATCATGGTGGTGACATGCCGGGTTTCACAGATGCTCGGGCGCTCAGGCGTGATGTGCCCCAGCATCTGGTCAATCAAATTGCGGTTGCCAGAGGTTTTATCCAGCCCGATATAGTCATACTGATAAAACTCGCGCCAGGTGAGGCTCTTCTTGCTGGCAATTGGGTGATCGTGGCGGCAGGCCGCGACATAGGTATCGACTACCAGCGGGCGAAACTCAATATCCGCCAGCAGGCTGCCCGCAAAACAGATGCCGAAGTCAGCCTGGCCGCTGGCAACGGTGTCGATCACGTTACCCGCGCTGCTATCAATTAACTTCACGCGCACCCGGGGAAAGCGCGCTTTAAAGGTGCGGATCACATCGGGCATGAAGTAGCACGCCGCAGAGGGCACGGCGGCGACCGTCACCACGCCGACGCGATCCTGGCTCACTTTATCGATATCGGCTAACACCGCTTCCACATTCATCAACAGCTGTTCTGAACGCTCGGCGAAAGTCTGCCCGTAGAGGGTCAGCGCAACCCGGCGCGTGGTTCTGTCGAACAGCTTAATGCCCAGCGCGTTCTCAAGCTTCTCTATGCGGCGGCTCAATGCTGACTGCGACAGGCAGATTGACTCGGCGGCAAGGCGAAAATTGCCATATTCCACAAGGGCGCGGAAAGCATAGAGGTCGTTGAGATCGAAATTGACGGGCATGATGACAGGCGATCCTTCTCGGGCGGTCAACTGAGGGATAAGAGCATAACCGCCCGGCAGACAAGATCAAATCTTTAACAACGTTACAACACAGGGCTGCGCGTCATCAGCAACACAATTAAAGCAACCAGCGCCGGAAGCGCCTGCACATAGAGGATTTTTCTGCTGGCGGTGATAGCGCCAAAGATACCGGCTATCAGCACGCAGACGAGGAAGAAAACTTTAACCTGAAAGCCGTCGCCGCCAAGCCATAGCCCCCACAGCAAACCGGCAGCCAAAAAGCCGTTGTATAGCCCCTGGTTGGCAGCCATCACCCGGCTATCACGGGCAAAGTCGGGGCTGAGGTTAAACGCCTTGCGACCTGTCTCTGTATTCCAGAGAAACATTTCGAGCACAAGAATAAAGAGGTGAATAACGGCGACAAGCGCAATCAGGATATTTGCTGGCATAGCAAGCCTCAGAAATTAATGTGCGGGTTAAGAAACAGCTTAACCCATTTTTCGTTAATTTTGCGGCTGGCACAAGAGAGGCTGGTATTAATAAAGCGAAGCGCGGACGTGCAGCCAGATTATCGCCACTGCACGTTGCGCCCGGTAAGACTATAACTCGTTTTCGGCAGCCGCAGGCGCGGTCAGCGTTGCCCTTACCTGCGGCAGGCCGTGCGGATAATTTTGCTGAATAAACTCAATCATTTTTTCCCGCACGTAGCAGCGTAAATCAAAGGCCGTTGGGGAATTCTGTGCCGTCATCAACATCCTGATGGTCATGGTTTTTTCCGTGGTATCGGTCACCTGCAGCACCTGCGTTTCCTGATCCCACAGCTTGGTTTCACTCAACACTTTTTCAAAATGTTGGCGCAGCGGCTCTAAAGGCATTGAGTAATCCACATAAAGAAAAACCGAGCCTAAAATTTGCGCATTATTACGCGTCCAGTTCTGGAACGGATTTTCGGTAAAGTAGGTGATCGGCAGCACCAGCCGACGCAGATCCCACAGACGCACCACCACGTAAGTCAGGTTGATCTCCTCAATCCAGCCCCACTCTTTTTCCACCACCACCGCATCATCAATTTTAATGGGTTGCGTAAAGGCAATCTGAATACCGGCAAAAAGATTGACCAGTGACTTCTGCAAAGCAAAACCGATGATAATACCGGCAACCCCGGCACCGGCCAGAATCGTGGTACCGAATTTTCGCACCCCCGGGAAGCTGAGCAAAATCAGGGAGAGGCAGAGTGTCACGAGGATAACGATAGCGACTTTCTTCACATACATTATCTGCGTGCGGATTTTGCGCGCACGAAGATTGTTAGAAATATTAATGTCATAGCGAATAAAAAGCATATCCTGAGCAACATTAATTAAGCGAATCAGGACCGAGCAGAATGACAAAATAATAAATATATTTATTGTCGTTGTAATAAAACCCAGCGATTCGGGCTGGATGTGGACATAATTTACCCCGACGCGGATTAACAGCAGCGGGATGAAAAGAAACATCGATCCGCGCAGGTGTTTCTCAAGTGATTTAAAGAGCTTTCTGTCCCGACCCTGCCAGTAACGGATAAATTGCAGCAGTGTAAATCTCGCGAGAAAACCGATCGCGAGCGAGAGCGTGACGAGCAATACCGCAGGCACCCATGCCGGAGCGCCAGATAACTCACCAAATAAAAAAGGCATGCTTTCCCCTTATATTCTGCCAACACCCCTGCGTTGTCAGTACGGTTAAACGGATCGGTAACCCTTCCCTTGCAGATAATCCGCAGAGTGCCTGATTCCCGCGCCTTATTATATGAAAATTATGAAAACAGCCTTATCCGTTGATAACAATATCAGGCAATTCTGATAACGATTTTCAGCGGTGATTTGCTCTGAAGTGAGAGCGATATATTAAGAACTCTAACGTAAACGGCTGGCAAAAATTACGCATCCACTATACTGACCACTGCAGTTGTCATTTACCTACGAGGCTGCTGACGATTACAGAATTCATAAAACCTGTACCCATGACCATCAGGAGAACAACATGCACAAGAGTAAAACGTTAAAAGGAATGCTGGCCGTATCAGCCGCCGTCGCGATGTTCACCACGGTTGGCGTGCAAGCCCAGACCCCGACGAGCGCCGCGCAGAGTAGCGCGACTGCATCAAGCACCAAACTCAGCTCCGGCGATGAAAAAGCACTGAAGGATATGGCGCAGGCCAATATCAATGAGGTCGCCGCCGCAAAAATCGCGCTGGAAAAAGCCAAAAGCAGCGAAGTGAAAGCCTATGCGCAGAAGATGGTCGATGACCATGGCGCAGCGTTGACCAAAGTTCAGGACGTCGCTAAGCAAAAAGGCGTTGAACTGCCGACCGAGCCGGATGCCAAGCACAAGACTATGGCTGCCAAGCTCGAAAAGGAGAGCGGCGACAAGTTTGACAAGCTCTATATGGAAAACGCTGGCACCAAAGATCACAAAATGGTGCTCGATAAACTGCAGAGCGACGCTAAAAAGATTAAAGATCCGGATGTGAAAACGCTGGCCGATGCCCATACCCCGGTGGTTGAGCAGCACCTGAAGTCTGCCGAGCAGATGTCTGCAAGTAAGTAACAAAGCGTAAAAAAGTACACGAGCCTGCAAGCAGAATGACGCAGATTTAACGTGTTACAGACCAGGGCCGCGCCGCTGCCAGACGCCGTGACGCGGCCCTTCAGGTCGTCCATCCCGCTTCGCTCACGGTTAACCATTGATTAAATAATATCCTGCAACTATCGCACCAATACATAATGCTGTTGACGAGTTTGCCGATAACCAGATCAATTCTTACTCGATCCGGTAAATTTGATGCGTATGCCTTTCCTTAAACACCTTTTTTCCCTGAGCCGCCTGCGTTCATCCGCGTCTTATAACGCACTTTGCCAGAATAAACCTGTCATTGAATTCAGTCCGGAAGGGATCATCCATAGCGCCAGCCCGCAATTTCTCTCCGCGATGGGGTATCGCGCGGATGAGATCATCGGCCAGCACCACCGCATTTTCTGCCCGCCGTCGCTGGTCAACTCAGCGGAGTACGCGCAGTTCTGGCAACGCCTTTCGCGTGGCGAAAGCTTTAGCGGCAAATATCTGCGTCTCGCAAAGGGCAATCGCCCTGTTTGGCTTGAGGCCAGCTATATCCCCGTCACCAACCGTCACGGCGCGGTGACCCGAGTGATAAAAATTGCGGCGGATATTTCTGAGCGTATTCATGTTGCGCTTGAGAAGGAGGCGATCGTTAATGCCATCGGTCGCTCAATGGCGATTATCGCCTTCAGCCCGGGAGGGATCGTGCTGGAAGCGAATGACAACTTCCTGAGCACCACCGGTTATAAACGAGAAGAGGTTATCGGTAAACATCACCGTCTCTTCTGCTCGGAAACGCTGCATAAAAGCGACGAATACCGCCAGTTCTGGGAGAGGCTGAATCAGGGCGAGTTCTTTTCCGGTCAGTTTCCACGCCTGAACCGCCGGGGCGAACCTTTATGGCTGCGGGCAACCTATAACCCTGTGTTTAACAGCGACGGGCAGCTTTATAAGATTGTGAAATTCGCCACCGATGTCACGGCAGATGTGCTGCGCAACCAGCGTGAGCAGGAGGCGGCTGTCCACGCCTGGGATATGGCGGTGCAAACTCGTGGCAGCGCGCAGAATGGCGCGACGGTTATCGAAAACAGCATCCGCATGATTGACACCATCGCCCAGAGAATGAGCACGGTCTCCAGCGATGTCTCGCGGCTCAACGATCAATCTGACAGTATTGACGGGATGGTTGAGACCATTCGCAGCTTTGCCATGCAGACAAGATTGATTGCACTGAACGCCGCGATTGAAGCTGCAAGGGCGGGCGCGTCCGGACGCAGTTTTGCCGTGGTTGCCTCAGAAGTGCGTACGCTTGCGGCGAGCGTCAGCAGCGCGACGGAGGAGATCGAGCGGGTTGTGGCCAGCAATAATCAGCTCGCCAAAGAGGTGCTGAACGGCATTGAAAACAACCTGATGAGCACCCGGGAAGGGGTGACGCTGATGCGTGAAGCGGGCGAGGTGATTGCCAGCATCCAGAAGAATGCGGCAGGCGTTGAGGCCGCGGTTAAAGATGTCGCCCTTTCCGTCAAAGCTGACTGACTTCAACCAACAGAAATGCGCCACGCCATAACCTAAATTTCCCGTCCAGATCAGGAGAGGGTCGAGCACGCATAGCGCTGCGCTTAGCTCCCCTCTCCCCTCTTTAACCGCTGTGCACGCCTATTGATACGCAAGGAACAATCAATTGAAGCCTGCACTCGAAATGATTTAATCCTGTTAAACAATAACTTAATTACAAATCTGGCCGCCTCGTTTCAGGCCAGCAGTTTCATTACGCAATTATTTACTTCTCTCCCCCTATCTTTCCGTACAAATCCTGCCACAATCCACTCAATAAAATCGCACGTAATTAGTTAACGCGCTATTTATATAACGTAACGACAACACTCTTTGCCACCGCTATCAAACAGGGCGCGACTATGAACACATTGAAAAACTACACCATCCGCCGCGTCGTGTTATGGATCCTCCTGACAGCGCTGGCGCTGATTACCGCGACCGGCGGTTATGCGGCCTTTGCCGTGCGCGATATGAACAAGCAGGCAGATCAGAGCACAGCCCTGACTCAGCAGGCGATCTTCATCTCCCACGCCACGCAGGTGTTGCAACAGGGAAGCGCAGCCGAAAAAGCGGCCCTGATAAATGAAATCCCGCCGGGCGCAGAGTGGGCCACAGAGGCGTTATCCGGCTCCGCCAGCGCCTGGAAAACGCAGGCCAGCGAGCATCTGGCGGCGTTAACCCGTAAGTCTCATGACAATAGCGCGCAGATTGCCGCCGATCGCAGCCAACTCGATATCGTGCTGATTGTTGCCCTGCTGGCTGCCGCCGGGCTGGTGCTGTTTTGCGACTGCTACCTGGTTATCCATCTGGTGAAGCCAGTTGGCGATATCCGCGCCCATTTCCGCCTGATTGCGCAGGGTGATTTAACCTACCAGGCGCAGGATATTGGCCGTAACTGCGTCGGCCAGATGATCCCGCTGGTGCGTGAGATGCAGAACAGCCTGCTGACAACCGTAAGCGCGATCAGCGAGAACAGCGACGCGCTGCACCGTGAAGCACGCGAGATCGCCGCCGGTAACAGCGATCTGGCAAACCGTACAACTCAGCAGGCAGCGGCTCTTGAACAGGCGGCGTCCAGCATGGAGGAGCTGACCTCAACGGTTAGCCACAATGCCGATAATGCACGCCAGGTTCGCGATCTGTCGGTGATGACCGCGCATACCACCGAGAAAGCCAGCAACCTGGTGGAGACCCTGGCCAGCACCATGAACCGCATTGCCGATGGCTCCGAGCAGATCCGCCAGTTCACCTCCACCATCAATAGCATTGCTTTCCAGACCAATATCCTCGCGCTGAATGCCGCCGTTGAAGCGGCGCGTGCCGGCGAGCAGGGACGCGGTTTCGCCGTGGTAGCAACAGAAGTACGCTCCCTCGCCCAGCGCAGTGCGGCGGCGGCGCGTGAAATTGAGTCGCTGATCAAATCCGCCATCACCTCCGTTCATGAGGGCAAAGATGTGGCGGAAGATGCCGGTGAGGCGATGAGCGAAGTGAAAGGCAATGTCGCCAGCGTCAATGCGCTGATCGGCGAAATCGCACTCGCCTCCGATGAGCAGAGTAAAGGCATCTCGCAGGTGACTCACGCGGTTGCCGAGCTGGATCGCGTCACTCAGCAGAACGCCGCGCTGGTACATCAGATTACGGCTTCAGCCAGCAACCTTAATGGCAGAACGGAAACCCTGCGCGGCGTGGTCCAGCACTTTACGCTGCCGCACGCGGTGAGCTGAGCTTCCTGAAGCAACGTGTTATACGGGACGAGGCTACGCACCGGAGAAGTTGCCGGGCGTAGTAATAAAAAAGCATACGTCTTTTATCCTCTTCGTCTTATTTATAACGGGCAGTGCCGGTGTCGCGGCTGCCCGTTTTTTTTCTCTCTTTTTGGCGCCCTGAAATATTCTTCTTATTTATTAATGGTGTTGTTATGAGATCTTTGCATCCCCTTCCACCTGATGCTCTTCTTCCCCTGCTGGCGGGCGCTGATGGCGTAAATCAAATTGTGAAATAAATGTGAGACCGCACCTTTTACAGGCATCAGTTGCGCTCCGTTACTGCTACTATCAATACAAATCATATTTGCATTGGGCTGACGTTGCCTGCCGGTATGCTTCCATCCCGCTGTAACAACTAAAAAGCGTTTTCAGCACCCTTTATCTCTTATTTTTACCCACCGTCCACAGCCGGTTGGGAGGCAACAATGTTACTCAATATCGGCGACGACAAAGAACGCCATTTTCTGGCGTTACAGGCCCTGCTGAACCCGGATGACAGCCGCGATGATGTGCTGCGTAAAATTACTCAGCTCGCCGCCAGAATGTTAAAAATACCCGGCAGCTTTATTTCCGTGCTTGATGATGAGAATCAGTATGTGCGGGCAGCGATCAACTTCCAGCTTCAGACCTCGTCGCGGGTGAACTCCTTTTGCCGCTATGCCGTCGACAGCGGTAATCCGTTTATTGTGCCGGACACTCTACAAGACGCCCGCTTTGTCACGCACCCGCTGACCGTTGCCAGCCCCTTTATCCGCTTCTATGCGGGGGTGCCGCTGACTACCCGCGATGGCATTACGCTCGGCACGCTCTGCGTGGTGGATACCAATCCCCATACGGTGACCAAAGAGCAGATCGATACGCTGCGGCTGCTGGGCGAACTGGCGATGTCGTTTCTGGAAGCCTGGCACTATGCTGGCCTGACGGATGCCATTACCGGGCTGCCGAACAAGCTGCATCTGCTGCGCGATATCCAGTTGCTGAACGCGGCGAATGATACCGCCGAGCGTAACCTGATCCTGATTGACTGTATCGACATGCCCCGTGCTTTCGAACTGGCGCGTACCCGCGGGATGGCTCCGGTAGAGAACCTGCTGCGCGATATGGCGATTATGCTGCCTCTGCGCCTGCGCCCGCTGAAGTGCGGCAAACTCTATATGGTGGCGACGGGCCGCTTTGCCCTGCTGACGCGTGCGTCGGACAACATTACAGCCTGCGCCATCGCCAGCCGGTTGCAGGGCGTCAGCGCCGAGCTGGAGCCGGGCATTACCGTCGAGTTCCGCGTTCATACCGCAGGCAAAAACTTTATCCCCGGCGATGTATCCGCCAGAGAGGTGCTCAATAAAGCCGTGCATGCCCTGCATGAGCGCATCCGCCAGAACACCTTCCAGTTGCCGGAAACCATTATTGATGAGGATGCAGCAGCCATGCCGGTGCTGATGAAGGAGCTGTCGCAGGCCATCGACGGCAATCTGTCAGGGCTCTATCTCGTCTACCAGCCGAAAATGTGTCTGCAAACCGATGCACCAGTTGGCATTGAAGCGCTGATCCGCTGGCGACATCCGCAAAAAGGCGAACTCTCGCCGGGGATGTTTATTCCCTTTGCTGAGCAGGCCGGTCTGCTACAGGATCTGACGGGCTGGGTTATCGCCAATGTGATTACCCAACTGGCAGCCTGGCATGCGCTCGGGCTTGCGCTGCCAGTCTCCGTTAACGTGAGTATTCAGGATATCTCCGCGCCCGGTTTTGCCGACAGCCTCGAAGCACGCATGATCCGCGCCCGCCTGCCCACCAGCCTGCTCGGCATTGAGTGTCTGGAAACCGAGCGCATTATTGAGAGCGCGGCGGCACTGAAAGGGCTGGAGATGCTGAAACTGCGCGGCTTCCCCATTTCGCTCGATGATTTCGGCACTGGCTATAGCAACATCAGCTACCTGCGCCGTATGCCGATCGACATCATCAAACTGGATCAGAGCCTGATCTCCAAACTGTCGGAAGATACTGCCTCGCGCATTATCGCCCGCAGCATTATCGGCATGCTGAAAGAGCTCGATTATGTCGTGCTGGCGGAAGGGGTGGAAAACGCGCAGACCGGCGAAACATTGCAGAAGTATGGCTGCGACCAGGCGCAGGGGTATCTCTATGCCCGCCCGCTTCCGGCCCAGGAGATGAGCAGCTGGCTGGAGTGGAAGATCCGTGTCTGATATAGCAACGCTTTGACAGGTTACCGTCAGGCGAGGGAGCGCCTCAGAAGCAATAGTTTTCAACGCGTTACCGCAAGCTTGTCATACATATATACATTTAATGTATACAAGATCGCGTATTCACAAATAGTGTCATTGAATTCATTGCATCCCGGAGTAATATTCGTCTGAAATAATATCTTCAGATGGGTAGGCCATGAAAAACGTCATACTGAGTATGCTAATAAAAATGTCCAGGATGGATGCGCAGATGAAAGAGATGACCGCCCAGATTGAGGCGCAGTCACTTATCGTTGCCGCCCTGACGCTGACCGTCGGCAAAGGCGGCGGGCTGGATGAAATGGTGGCGAGCATTAATAAGTCGATTAACTCCGTGCTGGAGACGCCCGACGCCGCGCTGCAATCCGACGCCGAGCTGCTGCTGGTCAAGTTTCATGAACAGGTTGAATTGACGCGCGCCATCAGCAAAGAGTCGGATGAGACGCCCGCTGTGGTCACAGGCGATGACCTGACAACCGATCGACCCGGGCAGAGCTGATCTGCCGCCTTTTACTCAGCGTTAACCCACGCCTGGTTCTGGATCACCACCCGGTAGCCATCGGCATCAGCAAAGGTGCGCCCGTGACGATCCCAGTAGGGGTTAAACGACGCCACCGAAATAAAACCGGCATCCAGCATCGTTGCGCAGGCCGCTTCCCACTCCGCTTTGTCGGGGTAGTAGAGCACCAGCAAATCTTCGTCCGTCTGTGAAGGCTGCACCGGATGATGGTGGCAGAGGGTTAATTCCATATGCCAGCTTAATCCTTCCCGGCCTAACATCACGCCGCTGAAACCTTCATGATCGCTGAAGTCCGCAATACGCTTCAGCCCTAATCCTTTGCTGTACTGCTGATAAGCCAGCTCAAGGTTGGTCACCGGCCTGGCAATTCGCATATGAGTAAACATTCCGCGCTCCTGTCATCGGGTTGATTAATTGCCTTTAGCCTACACAGAATTCGCGGGTGGATTTGTCGGTAAGAGCCTGCCGATGGCAGCCAAATAAAAAAGCCCGCCATATGGCGAGCTTCGGCATCCGTTCAACTCAAATTACTCTTCTGCCAGCATCTTCTCTAACCGCGCACGCACGTTATCATCCGGCTCCGCGTGGAAGGCGGTTTCCAGCATGCCATGCAGCTCTGCCGGGAGCTGCTCTTCCGGCCAGCCCTCCAGCGCATTGAGCGCCATCAGGCGGTTACGCACCACCGGGCTGCGCAGGCCGGTTTTAATCAGCGACCAGCCCATACCGGGAAAACGGTTGAGATCCTGGAGGATAAAATCGAGCGCGCCGTGCTGGCGATACTCAGCACCAAGACCCATCAGCGTATCTGGTCCGCTGGCAATGGCCGCAAGATCGAGCTGCTGCTCAGCGAGTTGCAGAATGCGCTCCATGCGCTGCGGGCTTTCGGTTTGCATCAGTTCGTACCAGTTCGCTTCATTGGGCACAGTCTGCTGACGGGCAAAAACCTGCTCCCAGGTATCGATACCTAACAGCTTCGCTGCGCGCAGGGCGAGGTAAAAATCGCCGTTATCGCAGGCGGTTAAATCCTGCTGAACGCGCGTCAGCCACTTCTCCTGCGCGACAATCGCCTCGACATCATCCGCAATCTGCTGGCGGATCTCATCGATCCAGCCTTCCACCTGCAGCGTCTCCCAGTTGTTATCTTCATCACCGGCAAACGCGCCGATGGCGCTGGTGTTGAGCAAGTTGCGCAGATCGTCGTTTTTACTGTGGCGCAGCAGCGTGAGGTAGCGATGGCAGGCCTGCGCCCCCTCCGGGTAGTCATGGATATCGCGCGCCGGGCCGCCAGCAATCAGCGCCGCGAGAATATCGCCCGCGCCAGTCAGCACGCCATCATCCACTACGTCGACCGAAAGCGCCGCCAGCAAGCGCCCTTTGGTGGCGCAGTCCCAGGCGGTGTACTCCTCCATTACCGAATTGGCGTAGCCCTCGCGCAGCAGCCATTCACGGGTGGCGGGCGAGACATCATCCGGCAATCGTTCGATAAGCTGGATACGCCCCCAGCCAGTTACGCGTTTCGCCAGCGCCGTCAGCGTTGCGTCAAACGCCTCTTCCGGCAGCATATTGCGCAGGGCGACGGCGGTAAAAAGCGTAAACTCCTCATGCAGCCCAAGCGTGGTCACCAGCGCCCGGTTCTCGTCCGAGGGGAAGAAGGCCAGCAGCGCAATCGCGCATTTGACCGGGTTGCGATCCGGGCTGTTGGTCGCCAGCCAGACCATCAGGTCGTGAACCTGCTGCGGCGAGAGCGACGGCTCTTCCGGCAGTTTGTCGGTCAAAATATCTATGTAATCGAGCGGCGGGCGCGCTTTCAGCAGCGCATAGAAGGTGTTCATATTGGCCGGGGAGGGTTTGCGCAGCACGGCGCTTAACGCGCTGATAATCTCATCTGCCGCCTCTTCTGCGTCTGCGCCGCCGCCGTGGTGACCGAACGCACCGTCCATGCCGCCCGCGACCCAGCGCAGCTCGCCTTCAAGGGTATCTTCATCCGGCAGGGTCTGCGCCTGCTCCGGCAACGGCGCGCTGCCGTCTGCATAAGGGGAGATAAAGTGGTAGATGCTCTGCCTGTCCCCCGGCCAGGGAAGCGGGAAAGGTGCGTCCTGCTCTGCAGCCCCTTGTTTACCGAGGATTTTTGCTAACCATCGCTGCATACTCATATTCCTTGTATTGAATTCCTGATGTTTGCCGGATGCGCAAAACGCCGACCTTTACGCCTGTTTATAGCTGATTATGCCTCTGCCGCACAGAGTCGCCCCCCTGATCAAGTAGGTGATCGTACCTTTCAGAGCAGTAACAATCCCTGTACAACGAGATAAATCTAAGGGTAACGCGTGCGCTATGAATGCAATGAAGTGCTGAACGATCTGGTGAACTACTTTCTGCTTGCCGATATCCGCCTGCTGAAAAAGTTCAAAGATGACAACGAACTCACTGACGACCTGGCAACGGAGTTTACCCGCAATGAGAGCGGCGATAAGGCGGTGCTGGAAGGCGTGCTGATCCCGATGACGGGCGTTGAAAACTACCCCTACACCATTATTTTCACCCTGCCGCCCGAGACGCCGGAGCTGCTGAAAGCGGAAAATAATCTCCAGCACCGCCGCCCAGGTTACACGCTGCGCGTCGAGCATGGGCAGGTGCAGCTCTTTACCTGGCGCATTCTCGACGACTTCAACGATAAAAGTATCAGCGCGTTATTGCAGCGCTATGAAGCGCCGAACCGCCCGCATATCGCCCTTGAAAACGGCACTTACTCGGTGGAGATCCTTGCGGGTGAAGTGTTCCGCGAGGATGACTATCAGCCAGCATTTGAGTTTGTGCTGGAGAAAAACGACGATGCGAAGCCCGCAGCCGACCTTGATATCAACTATCTTTTTAGCGTCGACAGCCAGAGCTATTAATTGAGAGCGCCTAACAATGAGTAATGAGAGCGATAACCGCCCGCTTCCGCCGCTGGTCTGGCCGGAGTTTACCGATCAGCACGCCCGCCTTGCCTGGTGGCGCGACTGTGTGCACGCCTGGCGCGATCAGTGGGATAATCCTGCGCCTTCCACACCCGCCAGCGACGCGGAGATTGCTGCACTTGAGCAGCGCATCGGCTGCCCGCTGCCGCCGGTGCTGCGCACCTATCATCAGCAGATTGGTGAACTAAACCTCGCCGAAACGCTGTGCAGCGTGACGCCTGCGCAATACGCCGCGATTGAACCACTGCTGGCAGCCTACCCTGGCATTAGCGATATTCTTGAGGATGTGCCGCAGGATGACCCGCAGTGGGAGCTGGTTAATAACCTGATCGCCTTTGGCGACTATCTCGGCAACGGTAATTTATGGTGCTTTCACCGCGAAACCGGCGAAGTGTGGTATTTCGACCACGACACTTCGCCGATGCTGACGCAGATATTCCGCGATGCCGGGCAGTATCTCGACGCGCTGATATTCAAGTGCCTGCTCGAGGCCCACGGCGAAGAGGAGAATGAGGAAATGCTGCGCGAACGGCTCGGGGATGAGGTGGTGGAGAAGTGGATGTATTAATGGAAGCGGCCTCGTATTAGCTGGAAATAATTCTGTACAGATTACAGGCGGCTCCTTAGAATTCCCCCACAGATAATGCAGCCTTTGGGATATGGGAGGAAGTATGGAATTCAATGTGATTACGCTGATGAAAGCGATCATCGGTGGTGCAGGTTTAGGATTTGCCCTTCCCGGCGGCTTGTCATTTCTGATTCCAGCTTTCACCGTTACGGCAGGTATCGCATATAGCTTTGCTTTAGCAGGTGCGGTAGCGCTCCCTGCGCTCTATGCTGCAAGGAAGTCTGCTCACTAAAATGCACTTTTTTGACTGGCTTGCACCACAGAATACACAGGAGTTAACCCGCTTTTATTTCATCCTGTGTACAGGTTATCTTGCAGTGCATCTCACCTGGGATGCCTTATGCAAAGAGACTCCGCCCTTCTCGTTTGATAAACTCCAGTTCAAAATGAATGAGGTTTATTCATCCTCAACCTTTGCAACCAGCGCTTTTTTTATTGTTATCCTGTTTGATATTAAAAACCCGCTCAGAACATCCGACGCCTTTATTTTCCCGTTAATCATTGCCGCATTAACAGGGTTTATGATTTCGTTATCTGCAATAGCTCCTAAAAGAGTGAAATCTGACTAAAACCGCCCCAACAAGCGTTTATCTTACCTGCCTGTTGTATTCTCGCACCACGCGATTGGCTTTTTCGATGGCATCCTCCTGTGCCTCTTGTATCCGTTTCATATCGTTGTTTGAATTTTCAAGGTACTCCTTGGCTCTTTTAGTGTAGCGATCAACCTCTTGTCTGTAAGTCTCCCATGCATAGCGATCGTCCGTAAAAGGTGGCGAAGGTGCTCTCTCATCGAAAGCCGGATAGCCAGAAAACCCTAAGTTACTTCCCCCGAACACAGCAGCATGGCTAACAAATGGTAAAACCAAAATAAAAATAATTTTCTTCATTTATTAACCCTCCCCTTTTTGATAAATATCATACATTAATTTAACTCATGGATTTTTATGATTTTCTCATGCATCACAAAATTTTATTAACTTTTTTTCAAATCTTCATATCACATAAAAATAAAATATTCACAGTAAGTTATGATTTATTACATCAACCACTTTTAAAACTCACATAAATGTGGATTATTTTACACAAAAAAATAACAGATAAAAATTATTTTAGAAATTTTTAACATATACATCCTATTAAATCGTTCTAATTCAATCGTTTTAATGGTTAATCCCGCAGAACGAAACGCCCCCTCAAGAAACGCTATGTTTTGAGTTTTCATAACAAGAAGTACTATCACTGTGTTAAAGCATCTTATCCGAGCATTCATTTAATCTCATCACGCGTACCGTTAAAAAATCGAAATTCAGTGAAACTTAGCAAAAAATAAACAAATAAAATAAAATCTTAGTTGACATGATTAGCTATAAACCAATAATTCATCACCCCATTAAAACGCCAACAAGAAAAATTAAATGTATTACAAAGAACAAGAGAGACAGTCCTTCTCAATACCATTACCTATATCATTCTCGTGATTTTTAATGATCACTAAGCGTTTATTCTAATTTAATCAAAATTGAGAATTCCTACATATCATTACGAAACTCTTATTTTCTTCAGCAGTAAACAAGCACATAACAGAGTTAATTACGTTCCCCCTTGCATCTACAACACATCGCTATGCGTGCTAAATACTGTAATAAAAAAAATATCCATGAATGCCCAGTAGAATGTTTCTAGATTATTTTCAAAATATTATAATAGCAACCATCATAACCTTATAATTGATTTATGAAAAAATGTCTTTAATAAATAATTAAACCGTTAAGTTTAAGCCAGATTAAAAACCAATAACTAAATCAACTTGTATGTTATAGCAACTTCGACATGACTATAAAAAATGAAAAAACTACAGACATAAACTTTGTGGCTTTACGTCTTCGACTTCAGGGTAAGTTGTATTGACTTTTGTTGCTAAAAAGCCAATTTACTTCTGCCCCAAAATCATCCAGCCTCTACATATTAGACTATTTCTCTTATAAACCCTTGACCTGGTTACAACAATGTCAGATTATGATCCCACCTGTGGACTGTAATGTTACATAGACATGATCTTTCATATATTTAAAGGATAATTAAAAGGAACCTGCACAAGCAAATTTGCTTGGCTACTATCTACAATCCCTTGAAAAACCCAAAACAACGCATACTCAAAAAATATCGTTAAATGTACTTACCTGGAGTTGCAATGGATTCATATTTAGACATTCTACCTAAAGGTTCTACTGCAGTTGCAGTGAAAACGAAGGGGCACAATTTTTTCATTGTTAATGATGGAATATCATCTACTGGTTGTTGGGTTGTATCAAATGACAGGGTCGATGATTATGTTATCGTTTTTCACCAAACAGATTCTGTTAACAAAGTATACATTGGTGAATTTGTCGGAAAAAACGCTGAAGAATATACCGAGCGGCAAGGAATAAAATACCCAAGATACCGAATATTTATTAAAAACTTAAAGCTAGTTCTCAAAACAAATACGACATGGACTTCTTTCGTAGGAAAAAGCAATGGTGGTTTCGAACGTATTTATTTGGAAAACGAAGGACAAGAAAAGCCTAAATATCTCGATCCTGACTCTATTGAAGCCGAAGAAGGATATAAAAAAGACTTTAGTCGGATGACTAGCTCTAGAGATAGAAAACTAGCTGATGCGCGGAAGAAAAATGATAATTACACTTGTCAGTCATGTAACAAACAATACTTCGTAAATAATAAGTACATTATCGACTGTCATCATTTGAATCCGATCAGTTTAGGGAAAAGAAAAACACAACTAGAAGATTTAATTTCGTTGTGTCCAACATGTCATCGAATTGCGCATACCAGAGTACCTCCATATTGTTTGGAAGAATTAAAAGATCTTATGAAAAAATATATTTAACCTGATTAGTTTTAATTTGTTTTGAGATTCTTATTTTCTTGGGAGTTAAATGGATGTATTACTGATAATATGCGATGCAAAAAATCACCAAATAATCCTGGGTCAAAAAGAAAAAAGCCCGCAATTACGCGGGCTCCAAAATATTTTAGCTAGATCATACCGGGCAAGTCGGACGCAGATTTATTCCCACTCAATCGTCGCCGGCGGCTTCCCGCTGATGTCATATACGACACGGGAAATACCGTTCACTTCGTTGATAATGCGGTTAGAGACGCGGCCCAGGAAGTCATACGGCAGGTGCGCCCAGTGGGCGGTCATAAAGTCGATGGTTTCGACCGCGCGCAGGGAGACAACCCAGTCATACTTACGGCCATCGCCCATCACGCCAACGGAACGCACTGGCAGGAAGACGGTGAAGGCCTGGCTCACTTTATTGTAGAGATCGGCTTTGCGCAGCTCTTCGATAAAGATATGGTCCGCGCGGCGCAGCAGGTCGCAGTACTCTTTCTTCACTTCGCCGAGGACTCGAACGCCAAGGCCCGGGCCCGGGAACGGATGGCGGAACAGCATGTCGTACGGCAGGCCAAGTTCGAGGCCGATTTTGCGCACTTCATCTTTGAACAGCTCTTTCAGCGGCTCAACCAGGCCCATTTTCATCTCTTTCGGCAGGCCGCCAACGTTATGGTGAGACTTAATAACGTGCGCTTTACCGGTCGCAGAGGCTGCGGATTCAATCACGTCCGGGTAGATAGTGCCCTGAGCCAGCCACTTCACATCCTGCAGCTTCAGCGCTTCTTCATCGAATACTTCCACAAAGACGCGGCCGATGATTTTACGTTTCGCTTCCGGATCGTTCTCGCCCGCCAGCGCGCCGAGGAAGCGCTCTTCTGCCGGAACGTGAACAATGTTCAAACCAAAGTGGTCGCCGAACATATCCAGCACCTGCTCGGCTTCGTTCAGGCGCAGCAGGCCGTTATCGACGAAGACGCAGGTCAGGTTTTTGCCAATCGCGCGGTGCAGCAGCATCGCGGTGACGGAGGAGTCCACGCCGCCGGAGAGGCCGAGGATCACTTTATCGTTACCAACCTGCTGGCGGATGCGCTCAACGGCGTCATCGATGATTTTTGCCGGTGTCCACAATGCTTCGCACTCGCAGATGTCGCGCACAAAGCGCTCCAGCATACGCAGCCCCTGGCGGGTGTGCGTCACTTCCGGGTGGAACTGCACGCCGTAGAAACGCTTCTCTTCGTTAGCCATAATGGCGAACGGGCAGGTTTCAGTGCTGGCAACGGTGACAAAGCCGGACGGGATCGCCGTCACTTTATCGCCGTGGCTCATCCACACGTCCAGCAGCGCTTTGCCGTCTGCGGTCAGGGCATCTTCAATTCCACGGATCAGCGCGCTTTCGGTCTGCACTTCAACCTGCGCGTAACCAAATTCACGCTCGTTAGAGCCTTCAACGTGGCCACCAAGCTGCATCGCCATGGTCTGCATGCCGTAGCAGACGCCGAGCACCGGCACACCGGCGTCGAAAACGTACTGCGGCGCGCGCGGGCTGTTCTCTTCGGTGGTGCTTTCCGGGCCGCCGGAAAGGATGATGCCGCTGGGGTTGAAGTCGCGGATCTGCGCTTCAGTGACATCCCACGCCCACAGTTCGCAGTAGACGCCGAGTTCACGCACGCGGCGTGCGACTAACTGAGTGTATTGCGAGCCAAAGTCGAGGATAAGAATGCGATGTTTATGAATATTGTCCGTCATTGACGTTAGTTCCGAGGCAAAGAGCGAGATAGAAAAGTCAACGCCCGGCAAAAACCGGGCGCGAATTGCATTAAGAACCCATGCGGTAGTTCGGGGATTCCTTGGTGATGGTCACGTCGTGAACGTGGCTCTCCTGGATGCCCGCGCCGCTGATGCGCACGAACTCCGCTTTGGTACGCAGGGCGTCGATGGTACCACAGCCGGTCAGCCCCATACAGGAACGCAGGCCGCCCATCTGCTGGTGAATGATCTCTTTCAGACGGCCTTTGTACGCTACACGGCCTTCGATACCTTCCGGCACCAGTTTGTCGGCGGCGTTATCGGTCTGGAAGTAGCGGTCGGAGGAGCCTTTGGACATCGCGCCCAGCGAGCCCATCCCGCGGTAGGATTTGTAAGAGCGGCCCTGGTAGAGTTCGATTTCGCCCGGGGACTCTTCGGTACCTGCCAGCATAGAACCGACCATTACCGCGCTTGCGCCAGCGGCGATCGCTTTTGCGATATCGCCAGAGAAGCGGATGCCGCCATCGGCGATAACCGGGATGTCCATCCCTTCCAGCGCTTCAACCGCGTCGGAAACAGCAGTGATCTGCGGAACACCCACACCGGTAACAATACGGGTCGTACAGATAGAGCCAGGACCGATACCCACTTTCACCGCGCTGACGCCAGCTTCAGCCAGCGCGCGAGCGCCTGCGCCGGTCGCAACGTTACCGCCGATGATTTGCAGATCCGGGTATTTGGCGCGCGTTTCGCGGATACGCTGCAACACGCCTTCAGAGTGGCCATGGGAGGAGTCAATCAGCAGCACGTCAACACCGGCGGCGACCAGCGCATCAACGCGCTCTTCGTTGCCCGCGCCCGCGCCGACCGCTGCGCCAACGCGCAGACGACCCTGCTCATCTTTACAGGCGTTCGGTTTACGTTCTGCTTTCTGAAAATCTTTTACGGTGATCATGCCGAGCAGATGGAAGCTGTCGTCCACCACCAGCGCTTTTTCGACGCGCTTTTCATGCATTTTGGCGAATACGACTTCGCGCGCTTCACCTTCACGAACCGTTACCAGGCGCTCTTTCGGCGTCATATAAACGCTGACCGGCTGGTTGAGATCGGTAACAAAACGCACGTCGCGACCGGTGATGATGCCAACCAGTTCGTTCTCTTCGTTTACTACCGGGTAGCCAGCGAAGCCGTTGCGCTCGGTCAGTTCTTTCACTTCGCGAAGAGTTGTCGTCGGCAGCACGGTCTGCGGCTCTTTTACCACGCCAGACTCATGTTTCTTCACGCGGCGTACTTCATCTGCCTGGCGCTCAATAGACATGTTTTTGTGAATAAAGCCAATGCCGCCTTCCTGTGCGAGGGCGATCGCCAGACGCGCTTCCGTTACGGTGTCCATTGCCGCAGAGAGCATAGGAATGTTCAGGCGAATGGTCTTCGTCAGCTGAGTGCTTAAATCGGCGGTATTCGGCAGAACAGTGGAGTGGGCGGGAACGAGGAGGACGTCGTCAAACGTCAAAGCTTCTTTAGCGATACGTAGCATGGGCAATATCTCTGACCTGGGTGGTTAAATATTGCCGTGGCATTATACAGAGCGTAACCGATTGCATCTACACTTTTTTGGAAAAATACTTGTAATCGGGTGGCATCAGGCTACTATCGACCGAATAACTTGCTGATTTAGAATTTGATCTGGCTCACATGTCCTCATTGCAAACTCCCTCCATTTATACTGTCAGCCGCCTTAACCAGACGGTGCGATGGCTACTGGAACGCGAGCTGGGCCAGGTGTGGATCAGCGGCGAAATCTCCAACTTTACCCAGCCCGCTTCCGGTCACTGGTACTTCACCTTAAAAGATGACACCGCCCAGGTGCGCTGTGCGATGTTCCGCAACAGCAACCGCCGCGTCACCTTCCGCCCGCAGCACGGGCAGCAGGTGCTGGTGCGCGCCAACATCACGATGTATGAGCCGCGCGGTGAATACCAAATCATCGTCGAGAGCATGCAACCGGCGGGTGAAGGGCTGTTACAGCAGAAGTATGAGCAGCTGAAAGCGAAACTGGCAGCGGAAGGGCTGTTCGATCAGCAGTTTAAACATCCCCTGCCCTCACCGGCGCACTGCGTTGGGGTGATCACCTCAAAAACCGGCGCCGCGCTGCACGATATTTTGCATGTGCTGAAACGCCGCGATCCGTCGCTCCCAGTGGTGATCTACCCGACTGCCGTACAGGGCGAAGATGCACCGGCACAAATCGTGCGCTCCATTGCCCTTGCTAACAGCCGTGACGAATGTGATGTGCTGATTGTCGGGCGCGGCGGTGGTTCGCTGGAAGATCTCTGGAGCTTCAACGACGAACGCGTCGCGCGCGCTATATTTGCCAGCCGGATTCCGATTGTCAGCGCCGTCGGCCATGAAACAGATGTCACCATCGCCGATTTCGTCGCCGACCTGCGCGCGCCAACCCCTTCGGCGGCGGCGGAGATTGTCAGCCGTAACCAGCTTGAACTGCTGCGCCAGGTGCAGGCGATGCAGCAACGTCTGGAGATGGGGATGGATTACTATCTGGCAGGGCGCAACCGCCGCTTTGCCCAGCTTCATCACCGCTTGCAGCAGCAGCACCCGCAGCTGCGCCTCGCGCGTCAGCAGACGGTGCTCGACCGCTTGCAGCAGCGCATGCACAACGCGCTGGATACCCAGCTTAAGCGCGCGAATACGCGCCAGCAGCGCGTGGTGCAACGGCTTAATCATCACAACCCGCAGCCGCGCATTCATCGGGCGCAAACGCGGGTGCAGCAGCTTGAGTATCGTCTGAGCCAGTCGATTCGCGATCGTCTTGGCAGCACGCGCGAGCGCTTCGGCACCGCCCTCACCCATCTGGAAGCCGTCAGCCCGCTGGCGACACTGGCGCGTGGCTACAGCGTGACGACCGCCACCGACGGGAAAGTACTGAAACAGACTAAGCAGGTGAAAGCGGGCGATACGCTCACCACTCGTCTGAATGATGGCTGGGTCGAGAGCGAGGTGCGCATTGTCACACCGGTGAAACAACCGAGAAAACGAAAAACCCCGTAGTTAAAACTCTTAATGCGGTGAGGCGACCTATACTTTTGTTGTTCTTTTGATTTTATCAAGGAGATCAACATGACCACTCGCTTCCCGCACACCGTTATTCCCCCCTACATTCTCCGTCGCATCATTGACCAGGGCTCTGAAGTCCAGAAGCGCTGCGCGAAACAAACCCTGATGCATGTCCAGACGCTGATGGCGCACAGCCACGGTAAACCGAGCGCTCCGCAGGCAAACTCGCCGGGCGAACTGGTACGCGATATTTACGATGCGCATAACAAAGAGAGCCTGCCGGGTAAGCAGGTGCGTTATGAGGGCCAGCCTTCGAATGGCGATGTCGCCGTTGATGAAGCCTACGACTACCTCGGCGTCACCCACGACTTTTTCTGGAAAGAGTGGAAACGTAACTCGCTGGATAACAAGGGTCTGGTGCTGAGCGGCACGGTGCATTACGGCCAGGAGTACCAGAACGCCTTCTGGAATGGTCAGCAGATGGTGTTTGGCGATGGCGACGGTGAAATCTTTAACCGTTTTACTATCGCTATTGATGTGGTGGCGCATGAGCTAAGCCACGGCGTGACAGAGTCGGAAGCGGCGCTGATCTACTTTGAACAATCGGGCGCGCTGAACGAATCCCTGTCGGATGTCTTCGGTTCACTGGTCAAACAGTACCACCTCAAACAAACCGCAGATCAGGCAGACTGGATTATCGGCGAAGGGCTGTTAGCCGAAGGTATCAACGGCAAAGGGCTGCGTTCGATGTCCGAGCCGGGCACCGCCTACAACGATCCGCTGCTCGGTAAAGATCCGCAGCCCGCGCACATGAAGGACTTTATTAAAACCCGCGAAGATAACGGCGGCGTGCACCTTAACTCCGGTATCCCGAACCGCGCCTTTTATCTCGCGGCCACGGAGATTGGCGGTTATGCGTGGGAAAAAGCGGGCTACGCCTGGTACGATACGGTCTGCGATCGCCAGCTGGCGCAAAACGCCGATTTTGCCGCCTTCGCTAAACTGACGATTCATCACGGCGAAAAACGTTCCGGTAAAGCGGTGGCAGCGGCCATCGAACAGGCGTGGAAAGATGTCGGAGTCTTATAATGAACGAACCCGAACTGACCGACGATGCGGTTGTCGAGCTGGCCCGTGAAGGCGGCGTGGCTTATATCCCGATGCTCGCCGGGCGAAGGCGAATTGTTATCGCCCAGTTGACCGACGAGCAGCGTCAGCGGCTGATTGAGATCCTGCACCAGGCATTACCGCTGGCGCAGCCTCCCGGTCAGGCTGACTCACCGGGACGCGGCGACCAGCGCTTTTACCGTTTGCAGATCACCTGGACCACGCGGCAGAGCGATATGCTGCTGCTGATCCCGGAGAGCAAAGCGCCGCCGTCGTTCGTTGAGCTGTGGCGCGAAGGCGAAGGCTGTATCTGCAAGCCTTAGCGCAGGGTGAATTCGACTCGTTTTTTGGAAATCAGCCCGTGGCCGTGCTGGCAGAAGTAGTCCACCGCGCCACAGGCTTTTAACACCTCAAGCGGCTGGTGACACTCCGGGCAGGCGGCATTCACCTCCATATCTTTATTGCACGTGGCGCAGTGCGCCATCGTTCCGGCGAGTTCCAGCTCACCGTGGCAAGTCGGGCAGTTCAGTTGCATCACGCACTCCTCACAATCGCTTAAGATTGACCTAATGATACACCCTCAGAAACAAAACACCCGCCAGCGGCGGGTGAAGTGAACGGTTACTTACCTTTCTTAAGGTGCTTAATCAGGCGCTTACGCTTACGTAACTGGTTCGGCGTCAGGGTGTTGCGCTTGTCAGCAAACGGGTTCTCGCCCTCTTTGAACTGGATACGGATCGGAGTACCCATCACTTCCAGCGATTTGCGGAAGTAGTTCATCAGATAGCGCTTGTAGGAGTCCGGCAGGTCTTTCACCTGGTTGCCGTGGATCACCACAATCGGCGGGTTGTAACCACCGGCGTGGGCATATTTCAGCTTCACGCGACGGCCACGCACCAGCGGCGGCTGGTGATCTTCTGCCGCCATGTTCATGATGCGGGTCAGCAGCGCGGTGCTGACGCGGCGGGTGGAGCTGTCATAGGCTTCGCGTACGGATTCGAACAGGTTACCGACGCCGCTGCCGTGCAGGGCAGAGATAAAGTGCACGCGCGCAAAGTCGATAAAGCCGAGGCGGTAATCAAGCGTCTCTTTCACCTGCTCTCTCACTTCCTGGCTCAGACCGTCCCACTTGTTGACGACAATCACCAGCGAGCGGCCGCTGTTGAGGATAAAGCCCAGCAGGGAGAGATCCTGATCGGAGATGCCTTCGCGGGCATCAATCACCAGCATCACTACGTTGGCGTCTTCAATCGCCTGCAAAGTTTTGATAACCGAGAACTTCTCGACCACGTCGGTGATTTTGCCGCGCTTACGCACGCCCGCGGTGTCGATCAGGACATATTCGCGCTCATCGCGCTGCATCGGAATGTAGATGCTGTCGCGGGTGGTGCCCGGCATGTCGTACACCACGACGCGGTCTTCACCGAGAATGCGGTTAGTGAGCGTTGACTTACCGACGTTCGGACGCCCGACAATCGCCAGCTTGATCGGCAGATCCTGCGGGTTGAAATCATCTTCCGGCTCTTCGGCTTCACCGTTCGCCGCGGCTTCAAACTTCGCCCAGTACTCAGCCTCTTCATCCACCTCTTCCGGCGGGTTCAGCTCGTCCATCCACGGCATCAGCACATGCTCAAGCAGGCTGGTGACGCCGCGTCCGTGTGAAGCGGCAATGGCGTGAATTTCGCCAAGGCCAAGGGAGTAGAAATCAGAAACCGCCTGATCCGGGTCGAGACCATCAGTTTTGTTGGCGACGAGGAAGGTGGCCTTCTCGCGCGAACGCAGATGCTTGGCGATAGCGATATCGGCCGGCATCAGCCCGGCGCGGGCATCGACCATAAACAGCACGACGTCAGCTTCTTCAATCGCCAGCAGCGACTGCTCCGCCATGCGCGTCTCAACGCCATCTTCGGTGCCATCGATACCGCCGGTATCGATACAGATAAATTCGCGGCCTTCTACTTCAGCACGACCGTACTTACGGTCACGAGTCAGACCCGGAAAATCCGCTACAAGCGCATCACGGGTGCGAGTAAGACGGTTAAATAGCGTGGATTTCCCAACGTTAGGGCGCCCGACAAGCGCGACCACAGGTACCATGTTTAAAGCCTCATTGCAGAAAATTCATTAGCAAAACGTCACGATTTACGCGGCGTTTTAAAAACAGGAAAACGGCTCCTGCAACAGGAGCCGTCTTTCAGATACGACACTCTCAGCGCGCTTAGCGCGTGAGGGCGTACAGCGTGCCGTCTTTCGCCTGGATAAGCAGTTTGCCGCCAGCCACAACCGGCTCGGTCAGGAAGCCGGAACTATCGACTTTCTGCTGGGCAACAAAACGGCCATCTTCGACGTTAATCCAGTGGAGATAACCTTCGCTATCGCCGGTCACAATATAACCATTATAGAGCGCCGGAGAGGTCAGGTTGCGGTGCAACAGATCGCTCTGCGTCCACAGCGTTACGCCGCCGTCGGTGCTCAGGGCCAGCACGCGATCGTTCTGATCGATGATGTAGATACGGTTGCCATCAATCACAAAATCGCTTACCGAGCCGAGATCGCGTTTCCACATGATCTGGCCGCTACGCAGATCCAGCGCCGTCATATTACCGTTATACGCCAGCGCGTAAACCACCCCATTCACCACTACCGGCGTGGTATCGACGTCGCTCAGGCGGTCGATCTCGGTCGGGCCATTCGCCTGGGAGATGCGCTGCTGCCAGATCAACTGGCCCTGCTGCATCAGCACGGCGCTGACGCGTCCGTTATCACCGCCGACAATGGCAGCGCCAAACGCGGTGGTCGGCGCAGATTCACCGCGCAGGGAGAGCGACGGCATATCGAGGTTAACGGTCCACTTCACCGCGCCATCCGCTTCGTTCAGCGCCTGCAACTGACCGTTGCTGGTGTGAATCAGCACCAGACCATCGCTGACTACCGGGCGAGAGAGGGCTTCACCCACTACGCCGGTTTTCCAGGCAACGGAACCATCGCTGGCATTCAGCGCATAGACCTGCGCCTGCTCGGTACCGATATAGACTTTACCGCCGGAAACGGTCACACCGCCAGAAAGCAGCGCGGCGCGGGTAGAGAACCAGCCATCTTTCTCAGCCAGGTTTACCGACCAGATTTCACGGCCATCATCAATGCTGAGCGCTTTCACCACGCCATGACGATCGGCGGCGTAGACCACGCCATCGGCAAAGGCCGGGTGCAGGGTGGAGTAGTACTTGCCGATACCGTTACCGACGGAAGTGCTCCACGACGTTGTCGGCGTGAACTGGTTTTCAACCACCGGCAGCGGCGACATTTTGACAACATCTTCTTCGCTGTTGAAGAGGGAACAGCCGCTCAATAACGTGACGGAAAGCAGCCCTGGCAGTAGTAATTTACGCAATTGCATCGGGTCCCTCTTAGATGGACAAATTATTAATTTTCATCTGCATCATTTCACTCAGCGCAGGAGAAGCATTGTTTTTAATGCCGTTTTCCCATGCGGTGCGCGCACCTTTTTTGTCGCCTTTGCTCAGCAACGCCTCGCCGCGCAGATCCGCAACGATGGCCGACCAGCTTTCACCTTTCACGGCATCCAGCGTTTTCAGCGCCGCGTCCTGCTGCTTCAGTTGAACCTGAATGCGCGCCAGACGGACATTGATCATCGACTTCAGATTTTCATCATCGGTCGCAGCCAGACCCTGTTGCAGCTGTGCAGCGGCTTTTTGCAGATCGTTCTTCTCAACGTAACGCTGAGCCAGCTCAAGCGAAGCCAGCGCACCGTAGCTGTTTTTGTTATCAGCAGCGAATTTTTCCGCCGCGGCATAGGAGTCCTGTTTGCCGGCCTGCAGCGCGCTTACCGCGCTCTCATACGCCTGCGAGGTCTCGCGCGCATTGTCCGCCTGATGGCTGTTCCAGAAACGCCAGCCCACCAGCGCGCCGATACCCAGTACAACCCCAACGGCCAGCGCTTTGCCATTCTCGGCAAAGAAGCGCTTAATCGCGTCTACCTGGTCGTTTTCGTTTTCGTAAATTTCCACGCAGTCCTTCTCCTTAACGATAAATCACCGGGGAGATTAGCCCAGTAGTGTGCGCAAATGCGCCGCAACGCTATCCTGCGTTACCGTACTCTGCTCACCAGAGCGTAAATCCTTCACCACAACATTTCCGTCGGCAATTTCAGACTCGCCGAGCACCAGCGCGACGCGAGCGCCCCACTTATCTGCCCGGGCAAACTGCTTCTTAAAGTTGCCGCCGCCGTGGTTCATCATCAGCCGCACGCCAGGCAGCGCATCGCGCACCTGCTCACCCAGCAGCATTGCTGCGGATTGCGTGTTAGCGCCAGACGCCACCAGGTAAATATCGACAACGGATTCGGCTTTAAATTCCGGATTAACTGCCTGAACCAGCAAAACAAGTCGCTCAAGACCCATCGCGAAGCCAACCGCTGGCGTTGCGCGACCGCCGAGTTGCTCAACCAGGCCATCGTAACGGCCACCGGCGCAGACGGTGCCCTGCGCCCCGAGGCTGCTGGTCACCCACTCAAACACGGTGCGGTTGTAGTAATCGAGACCGCGCACCAGGCGCTGGTTAACGGTGTAGGCGATGCCCGCTGCGTCAAGGAAAGCGCAGAGACCGGCAAAGTGCTCGCGTGACTCATCGTCAAGATAATCGCCCAGCTTCGGCGCATCGTTCAGCAGCGCCTGAATATCCGGGTTTTTGGTGTCCAGCACGCGCAGCGGGTTGCTGTACATGCGGCGCAGGCAATCTTCGTCGAGCTTATCTTTATGTTGCTCCAGGAACGCCACCAGCGCGTCGCGATAGGTCGCGCGGGCTTCCAGCGAACCGATGGAGTTAAGTTCAAGCGCAACGTGCGAAGCGATACCCAGCTCGCGCCACCAGCGCGCGGTGAGCATAATCAGCTCGGCGTCAATATCCGGCCCCTGCAGGCCAAACACTTCCACACCCAGCTGATGGAACTGACGGTAGCGCCCTTTCTGCGGACGCTCGTAGCGGAACATCGGCCCGACGTACCACAAGCGCTGTTCCTGATTGTACAGAAGACCATGTTCGATGCCGGCGCGTACGCAGCCCGCGGTACCTTCCGGACGCAGCGTCAGGCTGTCGCCATTGCGGTCGTCGAAGGTATACATCTCTTTTTCAACCACGTCGGTCACTTCGCCGATCGCGCGTTTGAATAACGGGGTCTGCTCTACAATCGGCAAACGGATTTCACTGTAACCGTAGCTGCCGAGCACGTTCTTCAGGCTGCTTTCAATGCGCTGCCAGATGGCGGTCTCGCCAGGCAGATAATCGTTCATGCCGCGAATGGCTTGAATATTTTTTGCCACGTTTATTCTCTTTATTAATACAAAAAATGAACCCTCAGGGCGGCGACAAAAGCGGTCGCGCCGGGCGGGCTCATGATACACGGGATGCCAGCCTTGGCGGCACCCTTATTTTTCTACCTGCATGACGTCGATACGGCGCGTTTCATCCAGCATCGCGGCTTTCGCACGAATACGTGCCTCAAGCTGGCTGATCATATCGCCGTTATCGAGGCGATCTTTACGTACGCCATCTTCATACAGGCCGCTTTTCTTATTCCCGCCGGTAACGCCAAGGGTCGAGACCAGCGCTTCGCCCGGCCCGTTCACCACGCAGCCGATAATCGAAACATCCATCGGGGTGATGATATCTTCCAACCGCTGCTCGAGCGCGTTGACCGTACCAATCACGTCAAACTCCTGACGGGAGCAGGTCGGGCAGGCGATAAAGTTAATGCCACGCGCGCGGATGCGCAGGGATTTGAGGATATCGAAACCGACTTTGATCTCTTCAACCGGATCCGCCGCCAGCGAAATGCGCAGCGTATCGCCGATCCCTTCCGAGAGCAGCAGGCCTAAGCCAATCGCCGATTTCACTGAGCCTGCGCGTGCGCCGCCCGCTTCGGTGATCCCAAGATGCAACGGCTGATCGATCTGCTTCGCCAGCAGACGATAGGACTCAACGGCAAGGAAGACGTCAGAGGCTTTCACGCTCACTTTGAACTGGTCGAAGTTGAGACGATCTAGATGATCCACATGGCGCATGGCCGATTCGAGCAGCGCCTGCGGCGTCGGCTCGCCATACTTCTCCTGCAGATCTTTTTCCAGCGAACCAGCGTTAACGCCGATGCGGATCGGGATGTTTTTATCGCGCGCGCAGTCGACAACGCTGCGGATGCGCTCTTCGTTACCGATGTTGCCCGGGTTGATGCGCAGGCAATCGACGCCGTACTCGGCGACTTTCAGCGCAATGCGATAGTCAAAGTGGATGTCCGCCACCAACGGGACACTCACCTGCTGTTTGATAAGCCTGAACGCTTCTGCCGCGTCCATTGTCGGCACCGAGACACGCACGATGTCTGCGCCGACGCGCTCTAATGCTTTGATTTGGTTGACCGTTGCTTCAACATCCGTGGTGCGGGTGTTTGTCATAGACTGCACGGCGATGGGAGCCCCATCGCCGATCGGCACATTACCAACATAAATCCGTTTTGATTTCCGCCGTTGGATCGGCGACTGGTTATGCATGAATGATCTCCCGCGTTGCCCGTCTGTTACTGTGCTGCTGATTGTTCGGCATTGAGGGTCAGACGCGCAACCTGGTTAGTTCTGATAAAACGACTCAGATCGACAGGTTTCCCCTGGAACTGGATCTGGACAGCCGACGGCGCGCCAATTTTCAGTTTATAGGGTGCCTGGCCGGTGAGATTCAGCGTGGCATCTTTACGCTGCATACCGCTAAAGAGTTTCTTACCGGTCGCATCGCTCACTTCCAGCCAGCAGTCGGCATTAAAGTTCATCACCAGCGCGTTCGCGTCGGCAGATGCGCCCGCTACGCCAGCCTGATCGGTTGGCAGCTGAGAGCCGTTATTGGCGGTAGCAGCAGGCTGCTGGGCAGAGGGTTCGACGTTCGCCTGCGAAGGCGGAACCACGCTGTTCTGATTGGCAGTAGCGGCAGGTGAAGTGGTTGCAGGCGCCTGCGTGCTGTTGGTCGGGGCCGGGGTTTCAACCGGGGTGGAACCGTTATCCACCGGGGTAGAAGCAGCCTGGTTATCCAGCGGCACGCTCTGGCCGTTGCTGGCATTAAGCTCGGCGGAGGATTGATCGGCCATGGTGCTGATCTCTTCCTGCTGCGCTTTGTGGTTTTGCCACCACCAGGCGCCCGTCAGGCCCACTACCACAAACAGCACCAGCCAGGTGACGCTCATCAGCCAGCCGTCGCGTTTTTTGCGCGGTTTACCCAGCGCAAAGCCCTGCATCGGTGCGACTTTTGCCGCGCGGATCGGCGCTTGTTTCTCAAGAATCGGCAGCAGCTCTTCTTCTGGAATGTGCACCAGGCGAGCATAGGAGCGGATATAACCGCGCACAAAGGTGGATGCCAGATCGGCGGGCGACCTGTCCTCTTCGATATCGCGTACCGTGGAGACCTTCAGGCACAAGCGTTCGGCAACCGCTTGCTGGCTGAGTCCAAGTTGCTCACGAGCATTGCGCAGACGAACGCCCGTGGATTGTGCTTCGTTTTGGTCTTGAGTGGCTTCAGTATTCATTCGCTACAACTACTGGTACGTGAAAAGTAAACACACAGGCGCGCGTAACCGCATAACCTACACACGCCGCGAAAAATCCGGGTCAGTTAAACGTAGACCCACAGTATAAGACTGTCAGGTTCGTGATAACAGGACGGCTTTCAGCACTATTTGCTAAGCCGTTGTTCCAGCATTACATACTGCCTCAAAGTAAGAGGAAACGCACCGTAATTATTAACGGCCTCTATATAAGCAGGCCAAATATTCAACATATTCCAAACCTGCGGCATCAACTTCGCGCCGCAGTCACGCTTACAGCGCTTTAACCGCGATCGGCTCGCCCTGCAGACGTTTACGCATCGTGCGCTTGGTACGGTCGATGACCTCGCCCGCCAGCTGACCACAGGCGGCATCGATATCGTCGCCGCGGGTTTTACGCACAATGGTGGTGAAGCCGTAGCTCATCAGCACCTTACAGAAACGGTCGATACGGCTGTTGGAGCTGCGGCCATACGGCGCGCCCGGGAAGGGGTTCCACGGGATCAGGTTGATCTTGCACGGCGTATCTTTCAGCAGCTCGGCCAGTTCATGGGCGTGTTCGGTGCCGTCATTGACGTGATCCAGCATCACATACTCAATGGTCACGCGGCCCTGGTTGGCGTTGGACTTCTCCAGGTAGCGGCGTACCGACCCGAGGAAGGTTTCGATATTGTACTTTTTGTTGATCGGTACGATTTCATCGCGAATGGCGTCATTCGGCGCATGCAGTGAGATCGCCAGCGCAACGTCAATCATATCGCCGAGTTTATCGAGCGCCGGAACAACGCCGGAGGTCGAGAGCGTCACGCGGCGTTTGGAGAGACCAAAGCCGAAATCATCCAGCATGATCTCCATCGCTGGCACCACGTTGGTGAGGTTCAGCAGCGGTTCGCCCATGCCCATCATCACCACGTTGGTGATCGGGCGGTTGCCGGTCACACGGGCAGCGCCAATGATTTTCGCCGCGCGCCACACCTGGCCGATGATTTCCGATACGCGCAGGTTGCGGTTAAAGCCCTGCTGCGCCGTGGAGCAGAATTTGCACTCCAGCGCACAACCCACCTGGGAGGAGACGCAGAGCGTCGCGCGATCTTCTTCCGGGATATAGACGGTTTCAACGCGCTGATCGCCGACGGCGATAGCCCATTTGATGGTGCCATCAGAAGAGCGCTGCTCCTCGACGACTTCAGGGGCGCGGATCTCCGCGACCTCTTTTAACTTGCCGCGCAGCACTTTGTTGATGTCGGTCATCTCATCAAAGTCGTCGCAGCAGTAGTGATACATCCACTTCATCACCTGGTCGGCGCGGAAGGGTTTTTCGCCTAAGTTTTTGAAAAACTCACGCATCTGCTGACGGTTAAGATCCAGCAGGTTAATTTTTGCATCTTTGTTTGGAACCGTGAGAGCGTCGCTCTCAGACATGGCAATTTGTTCAGACATATTTTATTCCGGCCTCGTTATTACACGTTGTGGCCCGTGGAGGGTTAAAAAGAAGCGCCCCAGGCAAGCTTCAGCTCATCCTGGGGCGCAACATTGTACAAATTCTGTCGCACAGATACCACGCCTGGACGCGGCATTTACCAATTAAAGTGTAAATCTCGTTACACAGTTAACCGGAAATTAACGGGTGCGCGGGCAAACTTCGCCTTCAGCGAAGAAGTAAGCGATTTCGCGAGCGGCAGATTCAACGGAGTCGGAACCGTGGGTGCCGTTCTCGGTGAAGCTGTCTGCGTAATCTGCGCGCAGGGTACCGGCCAGCGCGTTGTCCGGGTTGGTTGCGCCCAGCAGATCGCGGTGACGCTGAACGGCGTTTTCGCCTTCCAGTACGGAAACCACGATCGGGCCGGAGGTCATGAACTCAACCAGGCCATCAAAGAACGGGCGACCTTCGTGCTCAGCGTAGAAGCCGCGCGCCTGCTCAACGGTCAGGTGCAGCATTTTGGTGCCAACGATTTTAAAACCTGCCGCTTCAAAGCGAGAGAAGATGTTACCAATAACGTTTTTTGCCACCGCGTTCGGTTTGATGATGGAAAAAGTACGTTCAATAGCCATGATTACCTCAGTAAGTTGTTCTGTTGCCCTGAATAGGTGTGGCGCGGATTATAAAGAGCAACACCGGTCTTGCCTATGGATTAAGGTAACATTTTTTTAAAATAAGACGAGTTTGAGCAACACCAACACCAGAAGGCGCTCTTTCTCGCCCTATTGCACCGTAAACTGCACGGCAGCGACCTGCCCCGCCTCATCCATTACCACCAGTTGATAGTCACCGGCTTTATCAAGCTTCAGGCTCAATAGCGTGCCGCGCGCCGTTAACGGTTCACCGTTCAAAAACCACCAGCGTCCCCCTTCCCCGCCGCTGCTTTGCAGAGGAAGAATCGCAAAATCCTGACCGGGTACGCGCTTGATCACCGCCCCTTCGCGCACACCGTTTAACAACAGCGGCGGCGGGGCGTTCTCATCCCGCGGCGGGCAAACATGGTCCGCAGGCGGTAAGCGCGCGGCGCGGCGCTCGCCGGGCGGCAGCCACGGCTCAAGCGGCAGCGGCCAGACGATCCAGTTTTTCTGCTGCGCATCCGGGCAATCCGCCGCCACACGCCGCCCCTGATGGTTCAGCCACAGCGGAAAACTGATGCCGTGCAGCCCTTCCTGCTCCGGCATTAACAGCGTCGGCGGCTGGCTGCCATCAAGCAACCAGGTCGCAAGGCGGCGGCGGCAGTTACTGTCTCCGGCAGGCAGGCTCTGCCCGCCCGGCCAGCAGATCACCCCGCTGCTTACCGACGCCGGGCGCGGGTCGCGCGGCAAACGCGCCTGATCCAGCGCGGAGCGCGGTTGCAGCAGATTGTTCACCTGGTTGAGTAGCGGCACAGCGCTGGCAAAACCAAACTGCCCGGCAACCGGCGTGCCGTCCGGGCGACCGGTCCAGATACCGATCACATACCGGGAGTTGAGGCCGATGGCCCAGGCATCGCGGTAGCCGTAGCTGGTGCCGGTTTTCCACGCCAGCGGCACCACCTGCGGCAGTGCGCTATCCGGCACCGGCTGCGCTTCATTCGCCAGAATCCGGCGGATAATCCACGCCGCGCCCGGCGACATCAGGCGGCGTTCAGTCAGCGGCTCATCAGGCGTCAGCCTTAACTTGCCCGCTTTACCTTCGCGGGCAAAAGCGCTGTAGGCGGCAGCGATATCCTCCAGCCGCGCACCCGCGCCGCCGAGGATCAGCGAGAGGTTTGGCTCCGCACCGGCGGGCAGCATTAGCGGCAGCCCGATATTACGCAGATTACCGGCAAACTTTTTCGGCCCGTAAGCCTCCAGCACCTGAACCGCAGGCAGATTGAGCGAGCGTACCAGCGCCTCGTTCATGCTCACCGGGCCATGAAAACCGCTGTCAAAGTTACCAGGGCGATAATCCCCGACCCGTCGCGGCACATCCTGCAACAGCGATGCGGGGTGAATCAGCCCTTCGTCCAGCGCCAGGCCGT
The DNA here is from genome assembly GCF_003864115.1 of Kosakonia sp. CCTCC M2018092. Classification (NCBI taxonomy): domain Bacteria; kingdom Pseudomonadati; phylum Pseudomonadota; class Gammaproteobacteria; order Enterobacterales; family Enterobacteriaceae; genus Kosakonia; species Kosakonia sp. CCTCC M2018092. The sequence goes on along the minus strand of NZ_CP034225.1, from coordinate 1,228,258 downwards.
AGATAAAGGGTTTCAGCACCGATCCCGGCGAGCGCACGGCGCTGACCATATCAACATGGCTGAAACGGCTGTCGTCGTTGATATCCACCGACCCCACCCAGCCGCGCACTTTCATATCCGTATGGTCGACCACGATGATCGCCAGCGAACTGCGCATCGGCAGCCGGGATTTAACGCTCAGCGCCAGCTCCTCCAGTTGCCTTTGCAGGCTGGCGTCCAGCGTGGTGGTCACCTTCAGCTTTTTGTTGGCACCCAGCATGCGGCGGGCAAAGAGCGGGGCCAGTTGCGGCATCTGCCGCGGCGCTAACCACACCGGCTCCTCGCGTGACTCTTTCACCTGCGCCACCGGCCACACCTGCTGCGTCACCATGCGATCCAGCACCTTATCGCGCGCCGCCTGCGCCCGCTGCGGCCAGCGGTCCGGCCGTAAACGGCTCGGCGCTTGTGGCAGCACGGCGAGCAGCGCCGCTTCCGCATAGCTCAGTTTTGAGGGCGGTTTGCCGAGATAGGCCCAGCTCGCCGCACCGACTCCCTGCAACGTACCGCCAAACGGCGCGCGGTTGAGGTAAATGGTCAAAATGTCGCGCTTGGAGAGATGCCACTCCAGCTGCATTGCCCGCCACAGCTGGCGAACTTTGCCACCAAAGGTGCGCGGATGCGGGTCAAGCAGACGTGCCACCTGCATGGTGAGCGTACTGCCGCCGGAAACCACGCGCCCGTAGCGCAGATCCTGCCAGGCCGCGCGCGCAATAGAGAAGGGGTTAACGCCGGGATGGTCCCAGAACCAGCGATCTTCATACTGGATAAGCGCCTGCAAGTAGCGCGGCGAAACCTCTTCGATAGTGACCGGATAGCGCCAGATACCGTCGGCATCAGCAAAACGCCACAGCGGCGTGCCATCTTCAGCCACTACCACCCGCGCGGGCGAAACCTCGTTCAGGGGCAGTGGCCAGATTTTATCGGCGGCGATAACCAGCAGCACAAAGAGAAGAGGCACACCCACCAGCCAGCGCCAGCGGGTGCGTATCAGAGAGACGATCTTCACGTTATGGCGTGATGATCAACGGGCCGCTGGCCGCGCCGGTTGCCCGCCACTGCGGAACATACATTGATTCCACCTGCGGAGCCGGAACCTGGTAGGTGCCCGGCGTCACCGCACGTGCCAGATAGACCAGCGTGACAGGCTGCCCTTCGCTCACCGGTACGGCGGCGACAAAGCGATCGTCACGGAACTCCATATGCTGAATATCGGCCTGCTGCATGCGGTTGAGCAGCTCCTGCACTTCGCTGCCGCTCTCCTGCAGGCTGGCACTGCTGCTGGCCAGGTTCTGGTTCTCAAGCTCCAGACCCGCAGGCAGCAGATCGACCACCAGCGCGTCCGGGACGTTCTGGCTGGCCGTTACTTCCAGCCACACCAGCACCAGCTCGCCGCTCTTCAGGGAAGAGAGCGGTTTGCTGCGCCCGTCAGTGCCGAGCACATTGCGCTCGATATGCAGCACTTTGCCGGAAGGTGCCGGAGCCTGCTCCGGGTAGCCTGTCGTGTCGAGACGCAGCCACAGCGGTGTAGTGCCGCTGTTGGTCACCTGCAATGCACTCAACTGGTCAGCCTCAAGATTACGGCTCTGCGCGGTGTTACCGGCCAGCATCGCGGTATCCAGGGAGGTTTGCGCCTGCCAGTTACCGGTGCTGTTTTGCAGGTTGCGGCCAGCCATAAACAGCGCGTTGCTCTCCTGGGTTGAGAGCCAGCGCTGGCTGTAGGCCTGCTCGGAGAGCGTAGCCAGCAGGTGCGCCTGCGCGTCCGGCAGCAGCTTGTTGTCTTCCAGCAGCGCCAGCATCAGCGCGTTATCACGCAGGTTGCTGCCGTAATCGGCCAGCCAGCGGTTTTCCGCAATGCGATCGGTTTTCAGCGCCAGCGCGATAGCCTGATCGCCGCGCTGGGCATCGCCCATCAGCTTCAGCGCAACGCCAAGCTGCATTAACGGCAGCCCTGCTTTCGCCTGCTCGTGGCGCTGCCAGATTTCACGCAGCGCGCCCAGCGGCGCTTTCTGCTGACGTGCCAGCACCAGCCCGGCGTAGCTCTGCACGGCAAATTTCGTCGCTGGCAGATCGTCGCTGTAGCGTACCGACATCGCCGCCGGATCCTGCAAATAGCGCAGCAGGCGGTTGTTAGCGTTGTTCAGCGCTTCGGCCGGAACGCTGTAGCCCTGCGCCGAGGCGCTGACGAGGAAATCGGTCACGTAGGCGGTCAGCCAGTACTCTTCCGAGCCGCTCTTATCCCACAGAGAGAAGCCGCCGTCATCGCGCTGCATCTGCAACAGTCGGGAGATACCGATATCCACCGCCGCGCGGCGCTGCTCATCGCTCTCGCCTTTGATGCCCAGCGCTTTAAGCTGTGCGGCGTTGGTGTAGAGCGACGGGAAGAGTCCGCTGGCGGTCTGCTCCAGGCAGCCGTACGGGTAGGCGCGCAGCTCCTGAATGTAACGGGCGATATTGAGCGGCGGTTTGCCGCTCAGCAGCAAGCGACCCTGCAACGTGGCAGGCGAGATGCCCGCCAGATGCTGGCCCGGCACCTGCCAGCTTTCGCCCGGATTGAGCATCGCACCGGTGTTGATGGTCTGCGCGGCGAAAGGTGGGCGTACGCCAATCTTCCACTGCTTCTGCTGCGGCGCGAAGGTTTCGCCCGGCAGCGCGAGGCCGCTGATTTGCGCGGCAATTTCGCCGTCACCGAAGCCGTCCAGCGCACGCACCGGAATAAAGAGCGTGGTGCGTTTACCGGCCCCAAGCGTCACGCTCTGGGTGGCGGCCCCCTCAAGTGAGAGCAGACCGCTTGCCGTCAGATCGACATTCAGGGTTTGCGGCTTGTCCGTCAGGTTGCTGAGATCCAGCGTCAGGCGTGAGGTATCACCGCTGCCAAGGAAGCGCGGCGTGTTCAGCTCGGCAATCACCGGGGCTGCGACTACCACTTTGCTTTCGCTGCTGCCAAAATCGTCTGCCGTCCAGGCCTGCGCCATGACGCGCAGTTCCCCGTTGAAGTCGCCAATCGGCATCGTTACGGTGCCTTCGCCGTTTTCATCCAGCGTCACCGGCTGCGCCTGCTGGGCAATGATGGTGACGTGGTTAACCGGCGGTTTGCCGCCGCGGTTTAGCTCATCGCCGTCGCCGCCGAAACGCAGCGCCGCAAGACGCCCCTGGCCTTCAATCACCTGGCCGTAGATATCATAGATATCTGCGCCATAGCGTTTCTGGCCGAAGAAGGCCTGCCACGGATCCGGCGTCACGTAATCAGTGATATTCAGCACCCCGCTGTCGACGGCAGAGAGCAGAACATTTACCTGCTTCGGCGTCGCGCCATCTTTCATCGAGGCTTTGACTTTGACCTTCAGCGGCTGGTTAGGACGCATTTTCTGCGGTGCGTCGAGGGCAATCTCCAGGCGGCGGTTCTCATCGCCCATCGGCAGATGCAGCAGGCCGACCGCGCGTTTTGGCGTGGCGGATTTCGACTTATCGCCAGGGCGCACCACCAGCGTGCTGATATAGAGATCGTGGCGCTGCCACTTCTGATCGACCGGGATCGAGAGATCCAGCCCGTCAGCAGGCACATCAATCTCCTGCCACCAGAGCGGACCTTCGCTGGATTCGATCATCGCATAGCCTTTACCGGCGGCAGGTGCGGTGACGTGCAGCTTAACGGTATCGCCCGCTTTGTAAGAGGGTTTATCGAGCTTCATGGTGACGCGATCCGGGCGTGCCGCACCGGCGCCGTCGCTGTTATCCTGCCAGCTGTAGCCAGCCCAGAAACGCACGCTGCTGACGGTCTCATCCGGGCCTTTGACCTCCAGACGATAGGAGCCCCAGTCCACCGGGAAGGTGACTTTGCCGGTCTCATCGGCTTTCAGCGTCAGGCTCTGCTCGCCTTCTACCAGATCTTTCTGGTTAAACTGCGACTGCCAGCCATCATTTTCTGACCAGTTCCAGAAGTAGTCGCGGCGCTCGCGGATCAGGCGCACCTGCAGGTCGCTGACCGCTTTTTTGTTGCCCTGCGCGTCGGCATAGACAATATCGAACGCGGCGTTACCGCCCTCATCGACAATCGGCTGATTGACGGTGGTGTCGGTGCGGTAGTCATAGACCGCTTTTGAGGCGAACTGCGGGCGAATTCCTGGCAGAGCGGGCGCAGGCCAGATTGCCTGCTCCGCGCGACGGGTCACCGGACGTCCGCCCGACTCCAGCAGGCTGGCCTGCAAAATCACTTCCAGCGGCGAATGGGAGTCCTGCCACTGGCTCGGCGTGGTCACTTCGCCTTTCCCCTCATCATCAAGGGTCAGATGGGTTTCATCCAGGCTGCGGCTCAGGTTCTCTTCGGCGATATCGCCAAACTGGAAGCCTGGCAGTGCGGCAACCGCTTCACGCAGCGGGCGCAGGAACAGCTGACCTTGCAGGGCATTTCCGCTGGCAGGCGCGCCGTAGAGATAGTGGCCTTCAATGCTAAACACCACGTCTGCGGCGGGTGCCAGCGGCGTCGGCTGCGGCGTAACGTTCAGCGCCATGCGCTCCGGCATAAAGTCTTCGACGTGGAAGCTCCACTCGCGCGACAGGTTGTCGCCGGTATTGGCGCGAACATGCCACATACCGGTCTGCGCGCTGGCATCCAGCGCATACGTAAAGTGATAGAGGCCGTTCTGCGGCTGGCTCACCACCGAGCGAACCACCTGCCCGTCCGGTTTTACCACTTCCAGCTTCACCGGCTGTGCGGCAATCGGCTTGCCGTCGCTGTCGCGCAGCAGGCCGTTGAGGATCACCGTTTCGCCAGGGCGATAGAGATCGCGCGGGCCAAACATAAAGAACTGTTTGCTGTAGCCTGGCTCGCCGGTAATGGCGAATTCGGCGAGATCCAGCGCCGGGAGGTTAAGGTCGAGCAGCGTGGTCTCGCCCTCTTTGCGCGCCAGCAGCAGCGCGCCCTCTTTATCGGTGCTTAAGGTGGCGTGACCATCGCTGTCGGTCTTCGCCTGCGCCAGGCTCTGCCCCTTCTCATTGAGCAGCATCACGTCGATACCGCCGAGCGCCGCACCGCTTTCCAGCCCCTGGGTGAAGATATCCAGGCGGTTATGGTAACGGTGCGCAGAGAGGCCAATGTTGCTGAGCGTAAAGAGCGTCGCGGCATTGCTGTAGTTGTAGTGCCCCGCCTGGTTCATCACGGCGATATAGACGCCCGCCTGTTGCAGCGGTTTGATGCTGCTCAGCGGCAGCATCAGTTTTTCGCGGGTGTTGCGCGCCGGGTTAAGATCAAAACGCCCGGTATAGACCAGATCCGCCATCTTCAGCAGCGTATCGGACTCCCAGTTGGAGAGCGAACTGCGGTACTCCCACTGGCTAATGAATGAGGCCAGCGATTCCGGCTTCACGCGGTAAAAGTTGATGTCGACATTTTCGACGTTGAGCGCCATCACCGGCAGCCCTTCAACCACTTTACCCGGCAGCAGCGAGCCGCGGCTGGCAAAGCCAACGCTCGGCTGAATATCCTGGGTGGTGATCGACTTCTCGAAGCTCTTGCCGAAGGTGGCTTTATTAAGCGCTACCAGCCCGCTCTCCACCGACACCAGCAGTTCGCGGTTCGGCTCAAGGTGGCGCAGGCGCAGCTCTTTCAGGTTAGGTGCCAGCTCCCAGGCACCGTCGACCTTGCCGCTCTTCTTATCGACCAGATGCACCACCTGGGCGAAGTTCTGATCCGGATCGAGCGGCACCGAGAAGGTCAGCACCAGCGTGGCGCTGCCGTCAAGCTGCACTTCGGACGCATCCAGCAAGTTTAAGGGTTTGCCTTCGCTACGCGCGGCAAGTTCATCGCGTTTGGCTTTATCCGGCATGGCTGATGCCGCAGGCGTTTGCGCGGCGGATGAGGCGGACGCGGGTTCAGGCGCGCTGGCGCTCTTCGGTTTATCGTTATTGTCACAGCCTGCAAGCGTGAAGGCGGTGAGGAGCGCGAAAGTCAGCGCCGCGTAACGTAGCGGTTTCATTCTGTATCCCTGAGTGATTGACCCGTTGTGAGAGGCGTCGTCATTATCATTCGCAACGGTTAGAAATACAAAATATCTGATGGATTCTGGAAAGCATCTCGCAAAGCGCATTTTTTGCGCGACGCCCGTGATGTTAGGCCGATCACACCCCGTGACGTAACATGTTACGTTGCACGTCATTTGTTTTTAAAACAATAAGATAGATAGCGATAACACCTGACCGGCTGCTAACGTTATGCGGTCTGTGTCCCTTACTACGCGGTGCTAAAAAGCGAGAACACTATGTCCAGAGCCGTGAATGCCCTACAAAATTTTGGTAAGTCCCTTTTTGGCCCGGTGCTCATTTTGCCGATCGTTGGCCTGTTTATTGCCTTCGGTAATATCTTCGGCAATGGCAATCTGGCCGAGTACCTCCCCTTTCTTGGCCACCCTCTCATTCAGCACATTGGTCAGTTGATTGCTAAATCTGCCGTTTCGGTACTTGCCAACCTTGCGCTGGTGTTTGCAGTCGGCATCCCGGTCGGGCTGGCTTCGCGTGATAAAGGCTATGCCGCGCTGATTGGCCTGGTGACCTTTATCGTATTCATTAATGCCATGAACGTGACGCTGCAATTGCAGGGCGCGCTGGCACCGGCCGATCAGATGAAAGCCGCAGGCCAGGGGATGGTGCTGGGCGTGCAGGTACTGGAGATGGGCGTTTTCGCCGGGATCCTCACCGGCGCGCTGTCGGGCTATCTCTATGACCGCTACTCCCGCGTGCAGTTTTCCGGTGCAATGGCGATCTACTCCGGGCACTGCTTTGTCGCGATTATTATGCTGCCGGTCTCAATGGTGCTTGGCGTAGTAATGAGCGAGCTGTGGCCCTTCGCCCAGCACGGCATCAGCGCGCTGGCGCTGGCGATTAAAGGTGCAGGCCCCTTCGGCGTGGCGGTATACGGTTTCCTGGAGCGCATTCTGGTGCCAACCGGGCTGCATCATCTGGTCTATACGCCGTTTTTGTATACCGAACTGGGCGGCACGGCTGAGGTGTGCGGCAGCAGCTATCAGGGCGCGCGCAACATCTACTTTGCCGAAATGGCCTGCCCGGGTGTGACCAAACTGAGCAGCACCGTGGTGTGGGATGCGCGCGGCATCAGCAAGATGTTCGGCCTGCCCGCCGCCGCGCTGGCGATGTATGTGACGGCGAAACCGGAGCGCAAAGCCGCAGCGAAAGCGATTTTGATCCCCGCCGCGCTCACCTCGCTGCTGGTTGGCGTCACCGAGCCGATTGAGTTCTCTTTCCTCTTTATCGCCCCGCTGCTGTTCGTGGTGCATGCGGTGCTGACCGGCATCGGCATGATGCTCTTCTCGCTCTTCGGCGTTCATGCCATCGGCGCGAACGGCATTATCGACTTCATTCTCTACAACCTGCCGCTCGGCACCGAAAAGTCCAACTGGCCGATGTATCTGCTGGTCGGGCTAATTATGTTCGCTCTCTACTTCGTCACCTTCCGCTTCCTTATTTTGCGCTTCAACATGAAAACGCCGGGGCGCGAAGAGGAGAGCGAGGAGACGCGCCTCTACAGCAAGCAAGAGTACCAGGCGAAGGGGAATAAAGACGCGGTGGGCGAGGCGATTATTAATGGCCTCGGCGGGCGCGAAAATATCGAGGTGGTCGACAACTGCTACACCCGCCTGCGCGTGACGGTGAAAGATGTGGCGGCTATCAATGAGCCGCAGCTGAAAGCCACGGGCGCGAAAGGCGTGATCAAACAAGGTAATAACGTTCAGGTGGTCTACGGGCTGCATGTCAAAAAAATGCGAGAAGCTGTTGAGATGTTTCTCTGAAGGAGTCCAGAAATGGTTAAACCCCCGTTTATCTTATCCATTGCCGGTGGTGGCAGCACGTATACGCCGGGCATCGTCAAAAGCCTGATGGTGCGGCTGGAGGATTTCCCGCTGGCGGAAATTCGCCTCTATGACATTGATGCCGAGCGGCAGAACACCATTGCGCCGGTGGTTGAGAAGGTGATTCGTGACCACAGCGAGAGTATCAAGTTTACCGTCACGAATGATGCCGAAACCGCCTTTAGCGGCGCGCACTTTGTCTTCGCCCAGATGCGCGTCGGCCAGTACAAGATGCGCGAGCAGGATGAGAAGATCCCGCTGCGCCACGGCGTGGTCGGTCAGGAGACCTGCGGGCCAGGCGGGTTGGCCTACGGTCTGCGTACTATTTTGCCGATGGTGGAGCTGATCGATCTGGTTGAGCGTTACGCGGATAAAAAAGCCTGGATCGTTAACTACTCCAACCCGGCAGCAATTGTCGCTGAAGGGGTGCGCCGTCTGCGCCCGAATGCGCGGGTGCTTAATATTTGCGATATGCCGGTGGCGGCGATGCGCAATATGGGCGCGATCCTCGGCGTTGATCGCCACCAGCTTGAGGTCGACTATTTTGGCCTTAACCACTTCGGCTGGTTTACCCAGGTGCGCGTCGATGGCGAAGATCGCCTCCCTGCCCTGCGCGAGCACGTCGCCCGCTTTGGCCTGCTGACGGAAGACGCCGCACAGACCGATCCGCAGCACGCCGATCCGTCATGGGTGAAAACCTGGCGCAATATCAAGCCGATCATGGATCACTTCCCGGAGTATCTGCCGAACCCCTATTTGCAGTACTACCTGATGCCCAACGAGATTGTCGATCATCAGGATCCAAACTACACCCGCGCCAATGAGGTGATGGACGGGCGCGAGAAAAAACTCTTCGCTGCGGCGGCTGAGTATAAGCAGACCGGCATTCTGCCTGATGCGTTCCACGTCGGCGTTCACGGGGCGTTTATTGTCGATGTCGCCTGTTCGCTGGCCTTCAACCTGCGCCAGCGTCATCTGGTGATTGTTGAAAACAAGGGTGCGATTGCCAATCTGCCCTACGACGCGATGGTGGAAGTGCCGGCTTACATCACCAGTAACGGGCCGGAGCCGGTGCGTATGGGCGCGGTGCCGCTGTTCCACCAGACGCTATTGATGCAGCAACTGGCTTCGGAGCAGTTACTGGTGGAAGCGACGATGGAGGGGAGTTACGAGAAGGCGTTGCAGGCCTTTACCCTTAATCGCACCGTGCCGACCATGCAGCATGCGAAGGCGATCCTTGATGAGATGATTACCGCTAATCAGGATTACTGGCCAGCGCTGCAAAAAGCCTGGGAAAACGGCAAAGCGGTGTAATTTTCCGAGGTGGCTCGCGGCGCGAGAGATGGTAGCTTGTCGGGTAGTGAAAAAACGTTAACAATTCAGATAACTGTTGATGACCCGGAGGCACCATGTCCACCTCTTTTTTTGTCGCGGCCGACTGGCTGATAGAGCACAGCGATGATCCTGAAATCCAGCTGATTGACGCCAGAATGGCGCCGGTTGGCCAGGAGCATCGCGATATGAAAGCGGAATACCGCGCCGGACACCTGCCCGGTGCGGTCTTTTTTGATATTGAAGCCCTCTCCGATCACACCTCTCCCCTGCCCCATATGCTCTCCCGCCCGGAGACGTTTGCCGTCGCCATGCGCGAATCAGGCGTCTGCCATGATAAACACCTGGTGGTGTATGACGAAGGCAACCTCTTCTCCGCGCCGCGCGCCTGGTGGATGCTGCGCAAGGTTGGCGTAGAGAAGGTCTCTATTCTCGCTGGTGGTCTGGCGGGCTGGCAGCGTGATGCCCTGCCGTTACAGCAGGGCGATGTTGCGCTGCCGGAGTCTGATTTCACCGCCAATTTCGATCCTTCCGTAGTGAAAAAAGTGACCGATGTCCTGCTGGCGAGCCACGAAGGCACGGCGCAACTGGTCGATGCCCGTCCGGCACCGCGTTTCAGTGGCGAAGTGGATGAGCCGCGCCCAGGTCTTAAGCGTGGTCATATTCCCGGTGCGCTGAATGTGCCGTGGGTCGATCTGGTGGCGGATGGTGAGCTGAAAACCACCGATGAACTGCTGCGTATTTTCCAGCGCCAGGGTGTTGATTTGCATAAGCCGATTATCGCCAGCTGTGGCTCCGGCGTGACCGCCGCGGTGGTGCTGCTGGCGCTGGAGACGCTCGGGGTTAATACGGCAACGCTCTATGACGGCTCGTGGAGTGAATGGGGCGCGCGCGACGATCTGCCTGTCGAAAGCGCGTAGATGGATAACCGACTTGCGCCTTTGCTGACGCGCGGGGAGTCGCTCTCCCGCGCTGAATACCGCGTGCTGGCTCACCTTACGGAGCACCCGCTGCTGGTGGGCAACATTACCGTGCGCGCGCTGGCGCAGGCGACCTATGTTTCGACAGCGACGATTATTCGTCTCTGTCAGAAGCTGGGGTTTAGCGGTTTTAGCGAGTTTATCTGGCACTGCAAGCAACTGCTGGCGGATACGCCGCACCTGGCGGAGCAGCACCATGACGGCGTCGCCGAGCTGCCCGTTCTGTTCCAGCAGTTTATGGTCAATTATCAGCACACCTTTCAGTGGGTGACCGAGGAGAAGCGGCGGCAGTTTGCCAGCCTGCTGCGCGAGCGGGAGAGCTTTTTTCTCTACGGCGCGGGGTTTTCTTATCTGTTTGCCGAGTACCTGACCAAAAAGTTACAGGTTTTGGGTAAGACGGCGTTTATCTCCGGCCCCGGTGACAGCCGCAATATCTTTCTCAGCAACGCCGCGCGTTATCAGGTGTTTATTGCCGTTTCGCGCAGCGGCGAGACCGAGCAGGTGCTGGATAAGGCACGGATTGCGCGCACGGTGGGGATGACGGTGGTGGCCTTTACCCGCGCCTCGGCCAATTCGCTGGCGGCGCTGGCGGATGTGCATTTCGCCCTTTACGACGAGGCGGTGCATTTCGCCGCCGAAGCGGCGGGGATCACTTCGTTTGAGTCCAACCTGGTGCTGCTGATGGATCTGCTGCTGCTGGAAGCGACGCAGGCCGGGTGACGGTGCGGAGAAATGCCTGATGGCGCTGCGCTTATCAGGCCTACAAAAGCGGTACTTTGCAAACTCGCAAAACCGTAGGCCGGATAAGGCATTTATGCCGCCATCCGGCATGCACACGGCACCGAAACCGTAGGCCGGATAAGGCGTTTACGCCGCCATCCGGCATCTACACGGCGCCGAAACCGTGAATCGCCATCGGCAATCTCACGCCGAATGTTTCGACAACTCCCGGCGCGCCCACGCGCTTTCCGCGTATTCATTAAGCGCGACGTAAAACTCTTCGATGGATAACTTCTCGCGCTGCTCGCCTTTCAACAGGCCGCCGGGCAGGCTCAATACCACTTTGCGGTTTTTCGGCTCGAAGATGAAGTTGCGCACCAGCCGGCTGACAACCAGCTTCGGCGGCTGATAGCCTTCGCGCCAGAAAAGATCGATAAACACCCAATCGTTAATGCTGCGAATGCCAATATTCTCGATCGCGTCGAGCATAAACGGCGCGCTGAGCTGATAGCTCTCAATCCCCTGCGCCGTCAACGTAAAGAGCGGCTGGCGCACGCGGGTGTACATCGTCCAGCTTGCCAGCGCAAAGAGCAGTGAACCAGCCACAAGGCCAAACGTAATCATATCCATCGGACTGTTGGCCGATGAGTTCCACTGAATGCTCAGCGTGAACACCATCACCGCGGCCGCCGCGCAGAGCACCGTCAGCCCGACGAAGATCCACAGATTCTTCTTGCGCAGTGAGACCACCAGCGTACCGGTGGCGCGGGACGCGAGATCTTTTAGCTCAGACTGGTACGCCTCGTAATGGGCGTCAACTTCGCTGGCCATGCCGCTGGTTAACGCCTTCGAGAGCGCAGAGGCATCGCGAAACAGGCTGCGCATCCAGAGATAATCCGCTTCCCCGACCGGGCGCGACGCTTGCGCCATCAGCGCCTCATCCAGCGGAACTTTCAACTGTTCAATACGCGCACGGGTCGGCGGATGGCTGTCGGTCGGGTGCGCCAGCGCCTCTTCCAGTGATGCGGAGAGATCGAACCGGTCGCCATTGCGCAGTTCAGTAAAGAGGCTATGCACCAGATCGTCAGTCGCCAGTTTGCGCTGGAAAAACTGCTCCATCGGCCCCTGAAAACGCTCATTGAGGGCGGAGAAACGCAGCAGCGACGCGGCAAGCGCCATCGATGAGCTGGTGCGCGCCCCGGCGGCATCTGCTGCCAGTTCACGCACGCGGCTCCAGCCACTCACCGTTTCGTGGAACTGACGGAAAAACCACATGCCAAGATGGATGGTCGGATTCAGCGCCAGGCGCTCCAGCCAACCGCTGCCGCCAACATCACGGTAGAAGTAGTTGAGGCTGTTCTCCATCCCGGCGTAAAGCCCGGCAAAGTGCAGCGTATAGAGCGTGTCATTACCGGAGAAGTGCCCCAGTTCGTGACCGATGACCGCTGCCACCTCCTCTTTATTCATAAACGCCGCATAGCTGAGCGGGAAATAGAGGGTATTGCCGGTAAGCCGTTCGCCCTTCTCGATCTGCACCGGGCTTGCGGTAACGTAGAAGCCTTCGAACAGGCCCACCACAATATTATCCGGGACGATCGCCTGCCCGCGCTGTGCAAGCTCCCTCACCCAGCGCCAGAGTTCCGGCGCATCGTTTTCGCGCACGGCGGTGCCGTGCACCTCCATATCCTGCGGCTCAAACAGGGTGAAACATTTTTTCAGCAGGAACAGGCTCTTCAATACCATAATCAGCAGGGAGCCAATTACCAGCAGGATGAACAGCACCAGCTTGATGTTTAACGCGCTCGCTGGCCCCAGGGTGTAGAGCCAGCAGATTTCATACAGGAAGACCGCGATCAGCGCAAAACCGATGCAGGACATCACGGTAACCATGATAAAAGGCAGCAGTTTACGACAGAGGTTAAAGGCAACAATCAGGTTATCGGCAGAGATGCGCGCCCTGCGCACGCTATAGAAACAGAGCCCTACCGCGCTGGTGCTGGCAAGCAGCGCCATCAGTGACAGAAAGATGCCGGCTTTCGACAGAAAGTGGCGCAGCAGATCGGCCGCTGCGCTGTGCCCGACGGTGCCATATCGCGTGACCTGGTAGACATAGCCATCATCAATACGAATGTTTTGCCAGCAGGCATAAACCAGCAATAAGAGGGGCACGCCGAAGCAGTAGAGCAGAGTTTTTCTGTCCATAACCTTAACCGTAAAGAAACGTAAAAGCGCACCCTACCACAGGGATGGGCTGAATACATTCCCCACGAATTTAGGGGGGTAAGCGGTACGGGGCGTACCGCCTGAGACGTTAGATAATGCGGTTGGTTTTGAAATCGCGCAGAAAACTGCCCCAGCGGCGCTCGTAGAACGGGGTGATGTGCGCCAGCATAAAGTGGCTGATGCCCTTCTCGCCTTCGGCGACCTGGCAGATATCAACTGGCTCATCGCCCGGCAGCGTATCGGTCGCCACACTGCCCGCGGCATGAATGATCTCTTCGATATCGCCTTCGGCTTCAATGCCGATTAACAGGTTCGCCTGCGCGTCAGCCTGCTCTTTGATGGAGCAGATAAAGGCGCGTTTAACGGTTTTGATGCTTTTGAACAGCGTGGTCAGGGAGTCGACCATCTGAGCGGGCGGCTCGGCAACTTCCGAGAGCAGCAGCGCGGTACCGCCTTCAAGCACCTCTTGCTGGCTGAGCGGGCTGCCCTCTTCGCCAACCAGATGGCTGATTTCACGCGGGGTGAACTCTTTCCCGGTCGGCAGCTTAGCGTTAAGGAACAGGGTTTCGCCGAGCGTCATTTCAAACAGCGTGCGCGCGGGCATCACCACAAAGGCCTGCTCGTCGTCGACCGCCTGTTGCAGCGCTGTCAGGGAGGTGAAAAAGGGGATCACCGAGGTGCCGTCATCTTTTTCCCAGTGCTGGATATCGAGCGCGCTCTCCTCCACCACCGCTTCGCCTTCTGCGGCATTGCCTGGCACCCAAACGGTAGAGTCGAGCAGCGTGCGGAAAAAGGCCGGACGGTAAGCGGGTTCGGTCGCCGCCTGCTCAAGCAGGGTTTCTAATTCGTTTTTCGTTTCGGACATAGGATCTCTGGTTCGTTTTCGTGCGTAATCGCGCCCGGGTTTTGCGCATTGCCGGATGGCGGCGTTGCCTTATCCGGCCTACGGGTTCAGTGCCGCTTTATTGCCGGATGGCGGCGTAAACGCCTTATCCGGCCTACGTTTCGGGCGCAACCTGTGGCTACGGGGCGCTTTATTGCCGGATGGCGGCGAAACGCCTTATCCGGCCTACGTTTCGGGCGCAACCCGTGGCTACGGGGCCGCTTTATTGCCGGATGGCGGCGAAAACGCCTTATCCGGCCTACGTTTCGGGCGTAACCCGTGGCTACGGGGCCGCTTTATTGCCGGATGGCGGCGTAAACGCCTTATCCGGCCTACATTTCGGGCGTAACCCGTGGCTACGGGGCCGCTTTATTGCCGGATGGCGGCGAAACGCCTTATCCGGCCTACGGGCTGCTTTTGTAGGCCTGATAAGCGTAAGCGCCATCAGGCACACCGCTTACTCGGCGGTCAACAGATTGGCAACGGTGCGCACACCTAACCCTGTCGCACCGGCCGCCCACTGCTCAACCGCCGATTTACGGTAGGTCGCCGAGCAGTCGATATGCAGCCAGCCCTGCTGATAGTTTTCCACAAAGTGCGAAAGGAAACCGGCGGCGGTGCTCGCCCCTGCCGGGAAGGCCGCGCTGGCGGTGTTGTTCAGCTCGGCAAAGTTGGACGGAAGCTGGTGACGGTGGAACTCTGCCAGCGGCAGACGCCAGAACGGCTCGTTTTCCGCCGCTGCGCTGTTAAGCAGGCGGCCCGCCAGCGCGTCATCAAAGCTGAACAGCGCATGGTAATCATTGCCCAGCGCGGTTTTCGCCGCACCGGTCAGCGTCGCGGCATCGATAATCAGCTGCGGTTTTTGCGCAGAGGCGTCAATCAGGCCATCTGCCAGCACCAGACGCCCTTCCGCGTCGGTGTTCATCACCTCAACTTTTTTACCGTTGCGGTAGTGAATAATATCGCCCAGCTTAAACGCGTTGCCGCTGACCATATTGTCAGCGCAGCAGAGCCAGAGCTTAACGCGCTTGTTCAGGCCACGGTTGATGGCAAACGCCAGCGCACCGGTAACCAGCGCCGCACCACCCATATCGGATTTCATCGAATCCATAAATGCGCTCTGCTTCAGGCTGTAGCCGCCGGTATCAAAGGTGATGCCTTTGCCCACCAGCGCGGCGTAGACCGGCGCATCCGGGTTACCGGTCGGGTTGTAATCGAGCGCCAGCAGCACCGGTGGACGCTCGGAGCCACGTCCAACCGTGTGCAGCCCCATGTAATTCTGCTCGCGCAGATCTTCGCCTTTGGTGATGCGGTAAGAGACATTGTCGCCGCCAACGCTGAAGAGCAGATCGACCGCGCGCTGCGCCAGCTGCTCCGGCCCCAGCTCTTCGGCCGAGGCGTTGATGGTGTCGCGCACCCAGTCGATCACCTTCAGGCGGCTATCCAGCTCTTTCTGCTCTGCTTCATCAAGCTGCGCCCACTCGACTTTACGCGTCCCTTTCGGCCCTTTATAGCCGGACCAGAACGCCCAGCTGCGATCCGCGTCCCACCCTTCGCCGCTCAGGGCAACGTGTTTGATGCCGAGGCCGTCGATTTTGCGCGCCGCGCGCTGAATAAGGCCAAGATCGTCTTTGCCGGTTAAGTGCAGGGCAATGCCGTCGTTGTTGATGCTGTAGGCTGCTTTTTCACCCCAGCGCGCGTCGGCGGGCTGCGTGGTGAGGGTGACTTTCATAGCTTCTGTCATTCTTTTTATCCTTTTCACAATCGCCGGATGGCAAATGCCTGCTCCGGCCAACGGTTGTGTCCATAAAAACGGGCCACCCGAAGGCAGCCCGTTTGATGATTATGCTGCTTCGTCTAACCAGACTAGCAGAATCGCTTCAAGAATTTTTTCATTCGATGCAGCCGGATCGTCATCAAACTCTTCCAGCTCGCAGATCCACTGATGCATATCGGTGAAACGTACGGTGGTCGGGTCAACGTCCGGGCGGCTGTCATACAGCGCTTCGCCGATTTCACGGCTATCGGTCCACTTCAGCCCCATCTTAGTGCTCCCGCGCGTGGTTGATGGTGTAACGCGGGATCTCGACCACCAGATCTTCATCGGTGACGCGCGCCTGGCAGCCTAAACGGCTCTCCGGCTCCAGACCCCAGGCTTTATCCAGCATGTCATCTTCGTCTTCGCTGCTTTCCGGCAGCGAGTCAAACCCTTCACGCACCACGCAGTGGCAGGTGGTGCAGGCGCAGGATTTCTCACAGGCGTGTTCAATCTCAATGCCGCCGCGCAGGGCGACATCCAGAATCGTTTCACCGCTCTTAGCTTCCAGAACTGCGCCATCCGGACAGAGGTCCTGATGAGGCAGAAAAACAATTTTAGGCATATTAAACCTCGTCGACGGAATGGCCTTTTAATGCGCTGCGTACGGACTGATCCATACGACGCGCGGCGAATTCCTGGGTTTGTTTATCTACATTTTTAATGGCGTGTTCGATGGCGTCGGTATCATCGGTTTCGGCAACCGCACGCAACTGCGCGACCGCCTCGTCGATCTCCGCCCGCTCTGCGGCGCTTAGCAGCGCGGCATCCGCGGCGATCGCGCTGGTGACACTCTCCAGCACGCGCGCGGCTTCCACTTTCTGCTCCGCCAGCATGCGCGCTTTCACGTCCTGCTCGGCGAAACTCATGGAGTCTTTAATCATGTCGGCGATTTCGCCGTCGGTCAGCCCGTACGAGGGTTTCACCTGGATGGAGGCTTCCACGCCGGTCGATTTTTCCATCGCCGTGACGCTCAGCAGACCATCGGCATCCACCTGGAAGGTGACGCGAATATGCGCCCCACCCGCCGGCATTGCCGGGATGCCGCGCAGGGAGAAACGCGCCAGCGAGCGGCAGTCGCTCACCAGTTCACGCTCGCCCTGCATCACGTGGATCGACATCGCGGTTTGCCCATCTTTGAAGGTGGTGAACTCCTGCGCACGCGCCACCGGAATGGTGGTGTTACGCGGGATCACCTTCTCAACCAGGCCGCCCATGGTCTCCAGCCCTAACGACAGCGGGATGACATCCAGCAGCAGCATTTCGCTGTCCGGCTTGTTGCCGACCAGAATATCAGCCTGGATAGCCGCGCCAATGGCGACCACTTTATCCGGGTCGATGGAGGTCAGCGGCGTGCGGCCAAAAAAGTCGCCGACACGTTCGCGCACCAGCGGCACGCGGGTCGAGCCGCCGACCATCACCACTTCCAGCACCTCATCAGCTTCAACGCCCGCGTCTTTCAGGGCGCGGCGGCAGGAGAGCAGCGTGCGTTTTACCAGCGGCGTAATCAGCGCGTCGAACTGTTCACGGGTGATTTCACCCTGCCAGCCCGCGACGTTGACCGCCACGCGATCGGCATCGCTCAGGGCGATTTTGGCAGCAATCGCCGCGTCCAGCAGTTCGCGCTGCTGGCGGGCGTCGCTGCGTTCGGAGATGCCCGCCTGCTCGCAGATAAAGTCCGCCAGCAGGTGGTCGAAATCGTCGCCGCCGAGAGCGGAATCGCCACCGGTAGCCAGCACTTCAAACACCCCGCGGCTCAGGCGCAAAATCGAGATATCAAAGGTGCCGCCGCCGAGATCGTAGACGGCAATAACGCCCTCTTTACCGGAGTCGAGACCGTAGGCAATCGCCGCCGCCGTCGGTTCGTTCAGCAGGCGCAGCACGTGCAGGCCCGCCAGACGCGCAGCGTCTTTGGTGCCCTGGCGCTGAGCGTCATCGAAATAGGCGGGCACGGTGATCACTACGCCATCCAGCTCGCCCGCCAGCGATTCTTGCGCACGAGCAGCAAGGGCTTTGAGGATATCGGCAGAGACGCGGATCGGGTTAACCAGACCGGCGCGGGTGACAATCATCGGCAGGCCGTTTTCGCTCGCCTGGAACTGCCACGGCAGGTGCGGATAGCGCGCCTGGATATCGGCAAGGCTGCGGCCCATCAGACGTTTTACCGAGCTAATGGTGTTGACCGAATCGAGCGCGGCGTTGTTGCGCGCATCAAAGCCAACCACGTGGCTTTCGGCCTGATAGTGGACGACAGAGGGGAGCAGATGGCGCCCGGCGCTGTCGGCCAGCGTTTCCGCCTGGCCGCTACGTACCGTCGCCACCAGCGAGTTGGTGGTCCCGAGGTCGATGCCTGCCGCCAGCCGACGCTGGTGCGGTGCGGCGCTCAGACCCGGTTCACTGATTTGTAATAAGGCCATGATGTGCTTCCAGAAATTTAAAAACCGAGCAGTTTTTCTTCGAGTTGTTCTGTTGAGCTGCGCAGTTTATCGAGAAAACGTAGTTTACGCACGGTATCCGCCGCCGTCTCCCACGCTTGTGCATCAAGTTGTTCAACCATCTGCTGGTGACGGGCGTCATACATGCCTTTGATGCGCGCCTGAAAAGCTTCCAGACGGGCGGCGTCTTCAGCCTGGGCAATCTCATCCAGCTCTTCGCGCAGCTCCAGCTGTTCCATCAGGAAAGCGGTGTCGCGCACGGTGTGCTGTTCAGAGGCCAGATCGAAGCCGTGCAGCGAGAGCAGATATTCTGCGCGCAGCAGCGGATGGCGCAACGTTTGCCATGCCTGGTTGATGGTCGCGGATTGCTGTACGGCGGCCAGTTGCTCAGACTGTGGCTGGCTGGCGAAGCGATCGGGGTGGAACTGCCGTTGCAGATCCTGGAAACGCGTGGCCAGCGCCTGGGTGTCGAGTGGGTACTGGGCCGGCAACCCAAAGAGGGTGAAGTAATCCATAACAATTCCGGGTATGCAATCGTAATAAACCCCACGCGCAGGCGACTGCGGTGGGGTCATCGTCAGAGGCGATTAGACGTGGAAGCTTTCGCCGCAACCGCACTCATCTTTCACGTTCGGGTTGGTGAACTTAAACCCTTCGTTGAGGCCTTCTTTTACGAAGTCCAGCTGAGTGCCGTCGAGGAACTGCAGGCTTTTGCCGTCAACCACTACCTTCACGCCTTTGTCTTCGAACACCGTATCTTCATCATTCGGTGCGTCGACAAATTCCAGCACGTAAGCCATACCAGAACAACCGGAGGTTCTCACCCCCAGGCGCAGGCCAAACCCTTTACCACGGTTGGCCAGGAAGGCATTTACTCGCGCGGCGGCACTGTCGCTGAGGCTAATGGACATGACAACAACCTCCTGCCTTATTTCGCGTCTTGTTTACTTTTGTAATCCGCAATCGCGGCTTTAATCGCATCTTCTGCCAGGATAGAGCAGTGGATTTTAACCGGCGGCAGTTCCAGCTCTTCGGCGATATCGGTGTTCTTGATCGCCTGCGCTTCGTCCAGAGACTTGCCCTTCACCCACTCGGTGACCAGCGAGCTGGAGGCGATGGCAGAGCCACAGCCGTAAGTTTTGAAACGCGCGTCTTCGATAATGCCTTTATCGTTCACTTTGATCTGCAGTTTCATCACGTCGCCACACGCCGGTGCGCCAACCATGCCGCTACCGATGCTGTTGTCGCCGTTGTCGAACGAGCCAACGTTGCGCGGGTTTTCGTAGTGATCGATTACTTTTTCGCTATAAGCCATTTTTTATTCTCCTGTTTGCGCAACCTAAAATTAATGATGAGCCCATTCAATGGATTCGAGATCCACGCCCTGCTTGAACATCTCCCACAGCGGAGAGAGATCGCGCAGACGGCCGATGGATTTGCGGACCAGCTCGATGGTGTAGTCAATCTCTTCTTCAGTGGTGAAACGCCCTAAAGAGAAACGGATGGAGCTGTGCGCCAGTTCATCATTCATGCCCAACGCGCGCAGCACGTAGGACGGTTCCAGGCTTGCAGAGGTACAGGCTGAACCAGAAGAGACAGCCAGATCTTTCAGCGCCATGATCAGCGACTCGCCTTCAACGTAGTTAAAGCTGACGTTGAGGATGCTCGGTGCGCCGTGCTCGAGGTCGCCGTTCAGATAGACTTCTTCGATATCGTTGATGCCGTTCCACAGACGGTTGCGCAGCACGCGCAGACGCGCCATTTCGCTCTCCATCTCTTCTTTCGCGATACGGTAAGCTTCGCCCATGCCAACGATCTGGTGAACAGGCAGAGTGCCGGAACGCATGCCGCGCTCATGACCGCCGCCGTGCATCTGCGCTTCGATACGGATACGCGGTTTACGCTGTACGTAGAGCGCGCCGATACCTTTCGGGCCGTAGATTTTATGGCCGGAGAAGGACATCAGATCGACTTTCAGCTGGCTCAGATCGATCGGCAGTTTGCCGACGCTCTGGGTGGCGTCAACGTGGTAGATAATGCCGCGCGCACGGCACATTTCGCCGATAGCCGCGATATCCTGCACCACGCCGATTTCGTTATTCACGTGCATGATAGAGACGATGATGGTGTCGTCACGCATCGCCGCTTCGAGTTCTTTCAGATCGATAATGCCGTTGCGCTGCGGGGCGAGGTAAGTCACTTCAAACCCTTCGCGCTCAAGCTGGCGACATGTGTCCAGCACGGCTTTGTGTTCGGTTTTGCTGGTGATGATGTGCTTGCCTTTTTTCTGGTAGAAATTGGCAGCGCCTTTAATCGCCAGGTTGTCGGATTCGGTTGCACCGGAGGTGAAGACGATTTCGCGCGGGTCAGCGCCGACCAGTTCAGCAATCTGGTTGCGGGCGATATCTACCGCCTCTTCAGCCTGCCAGCCGAAACGGTGCGAACGGGAAGCAGGGTTACCAAAGGTCCCGTCCAGGGTGAGAAACTGCATCATTTTCTCGGCAACACGCGGATCCACCGGCGTGGTTGCGGAGTAGTCGAGATAGATCGGTAATTTCATTGCTCTTTAAACTCCGTACATCGCTCTAATGCAAGGAATCAGGCAACCGGCTGGATGTACGACCGTGTTAACAGGGCATCAGTGGATGCCCTGGCCCGATTCTGAATTCAGTTTAATTATTATGCGCGCAGCTTAACGTCGATCGCGTCCTGGCCACGGGTGTTACGATGGGATTCGTTGCTGTGCTGACGGTCAGAGACGTCGAGGATTTCCTGATTATTCACCAGCTCACCGAGAGTGATGTTGTTCAGGAAACCGGTCAGGCGATCGCTCAGATCGCGCCACAGCGCGTGGGTCAGGCACTTATCGCCGCCCTGGCAGCCACCTTTACCCTGGCAACGGGTCGCATCGACAGATTCGTCAACGGCGCTAATCACTTCGCCGACGGCGATGCTGTTCGCATCTTTGCCCAGCAGATAACCACCGCCGGGACCACGTACGCTGGAAACCAGGCCGTTTTTACGCAGGCGGGAAAAAAGCTGCTCCAGGTAGGAGAGGGAAATTCCCTGACGCTCGGAAATATCAGCCAACGGCACCGGGCCCGATTCGGAGTTGAGCGCAACGTCCAGCATTGCGGTCACGGCATAACGCCCTTTAGATGTCAGTCTCATGTCTTACAAGCCTCAAACTCGCCCCTGCCCGGGGTTTATTATTAAAATGTTAACGTTGCATAGCAGACGCAAGTCTGACATTCCTGACTAAAATGGTCAACTATTTAGTTGACTGTTTTAGTCAAGTATTCACCGCTTCGCTTAACCGCCCGCCAGGACAGGGTTTGTCGCCTGAATTACCCTTTTTGCTTCTGCTCAATCGACGCCAGAATGCCGCGCAGGATGTTCAATTCCTGGCTCTCCGGACGGGCGCGAGTGAAGAGGCGGCGCAGTTTATTCATCACCTGCCCGGGGTGGCTTTCACGGATAAAACCGGTGGAGAGCAGCGTCTGCTCCAGGTGACCGTAGAAGCGCTCGAGATCGTCGACCAGCGGGTAAGGCGTCTCTTCCTGCTCTGCGGTTGGCGCATCGCTCTCCTGCTTTGCCAGCCACGCCATGCGCACTTCATAGGCGATTACCTGCACCGCCATCGCCAGGTTCAGCGAGCTGTACTCCGGGTTGGCGGCAATCGCCACGTGATAGTGGCACTTCTGCAACTCTTCATTGGTAAGCCCAACGCGCTCGCGGCCAAACACCAGTGCTACCGGTGCATGTTCCGCTTCACCGATGCTTTTCAGGCCGCATTCGCGCGGATCGAGCATCGGCCACGGCAGCGTGCGTGAACGCGCGCTGGTGCCAACCACCAGGCTACAACCGGCTAAGGCTTCATCTAAGGTGTCGACGATCTGCGCATTGCCGATCACATCGCTGGCACCTGCGGCGAGCGCAATAGCCTGTGAATCGGGTTTGACCAGCGGGTTAACCAGCCAGAGATTGGTTAAGCCCATGGTTTTCATGGCACGGGCAACGGAGCCCATGTTGCCGGTATGGGAGGTTTCAACTAAGACAATACGGATATTTTGCAGCATAGGTTTTCTACGGCTAAAGAATATTGCCGGATACTATCATAAAGCTGAGACATAATTCGAATTCGCTGGTATGATACGCGCCGTTTTCCGTTCTTTAACATCCAGTGAGAGATATCGATGCATCCGATGCTGAATATCGCCGTGCGTGCTGCGCGCAAGGCGGGTAATTTAATTGCCAAAAACTACGAAACACCTGACACCGTAGAGACCAGCCAGAAAGGCAGCAATGATTTCGTGACCAACGTTGATAAAGCTGCTGAAGCGGTAATTATCGACACCATCCGCAAATCTTACCCGCAACACACCATCATCACCGAAGAGAGTGGCGAGCACGAAGGCACCGACCCGGATGTACAATGGGTTATCGATCCTCTGGATGGCACTACTAACTTCATCAAACGCCTGCCGCACTTCGCGGTATCTATCGCCGTTCGTATTAAAGGTCGCACCGAAGTGGCGGTCGTTTACGATCCGATGCGTAACGAACTCTTCACTGCAACTCGTGGCCAGGGCGCACAGCTCAACGGTTACCGCCTGCGCGGCAGCACCGCTCGCGATCTGGACGGCACCATTCTGGCGACCGGCTTCCCGTTTAAGGCGAAGCAGCACGCAACCACCTATATCAACATCATTGGCAAACTCTTTACCGAATGCGCGGACTTCCGCCGCACCGGTTCTGCCGCGCTGGATCTGGCCTATGTTGCCGCCGGTCGCGTTGATGGTTTCTTTGAGATTGGCCTGAAGCCGTGGGATTTCGCCGCAGGTGAACTGCTGGTTCGCGAGGCGGGCGGTCTGGTGTGCGATTTCACCGGCGGTCATAACTATATGATGACCGGTAACCTCGTCGCCGGTAACCCGCGCGTGGTGAAAGCGATGCTGGCAAATATGCGTGAAGAGCTGAGCGACGCGCTGAAGCGTTAATCCTCTCGCAGGCCGGGTTTTGTGAATTGCCTGATGGCGCTGCGCTTATCAGGCCTACAAAAGCTGGGCCATCAGGCCGGATAAGGCGTTTCGCCGCCATCCGGCAACAAAAGCGACACCCCGCAACATGTAGGCCGGATAAGGCCTTGCGCCGCCATCCGGCAACAAAAGCAGCACCCGCAACACATAGGCCGGATAAGACGTTTTCGCCGCCATCCGGCAACAAAAAGCAGCGCCCCGCAACACGCAGACCGGATAAGGCGTTTTCGCCGCCATCCGGCAACAAAAGCAGCACCCGCAACACGTAGGCCGGATAAGGCGTTTCGCCGCCATCCGGCAACAAAAGCCGCGCCCTGGCCTGGATTAAAAGGGGCGTAATCCGCCGCCCGGCGGGAGCGCGCTCATCCACATCACCACTGCCGCACTCACCAGCACCACGCCACCCGCTAATGCCAGCGTCGTCCAGCCGATTTGCCGCCACAGCACCGGCGCGCGTTTACCGCTTAACTTCACCGCCAACTGGCGAAAGCCGTGCACCAGCAACGCCAGCCCGCTGATGGTCAGCGAGGTTCCGGCGGCCATCGCCAGCGCAGAGGCCACACCCCAGGCGAAGACGCCAATCACTTTACTGAACAGCAGCACCATAATGGCGCCGGAACAGGGCCGCATCCCCATCGATAAAACAATCACCAGCCGGGCGCGCCAGTCACCGCCGTTCTGCAACTGCGACTGCGTCGGCAGATGCTGATGACCGCATCCGCAGTTGTCGTGATGAACATGATGTGGCATAAAGGCGCGAAACTTCGGCGCATGCAGCAGCTGCCGCAGGCGCTTAAGCGCGCGCCAGCAGAGCAGCAGCCCCAGCACGCCGACCAGCAGATAACTCCCCTTCTCCAGCCAGTAGCCGCTAAGGTGCAACTGTCGGGCGGGCAGCGCCAGCAGGCTCAGCACCACAACCACCAGTAAAATCGCCACCAGCCCCTGTAGCAGAGAGGACGCCAGCGTCAGGCCGATAGCGGGTTTTAATTTTGAGGGATGAGTCGCAAGCCAGGTGGTGATCACCACTTTGCCATGACCTGGCCCCAGCGCATGCAGCACGCCATAGACAAAGCTGAACAGCAACAGCGTGCCACCCGCTTTGGTCGGGTTTTCGGCCACCGCTTTCAGCAGCGTGCTCATCTGGATATTCACTTCGCGCTGCCAGAGCGCGCTTCTCATCACCACCTGCGGCCACGCCTGCCAGAGCCAGAGCGCGCCGAGCACGGCCATCACCATAAACAGCAGTAGCGGCCACCACTGCAATACGCGCCGTCTGCGCGCCATCTGTTGGCTGATTACTGACATAGCAGCGTCACCGTTTGAGCAAACTGTTTACCCAGTTCCATATCCTCCTCCGGGGCGTCGGTCTTATCCAGCGATTGCGCGTAACTCAGCACCTCTTCGCCGGGTTTCGGTGTATGTAGCGTGGTTTTACAGCTCGCTTGCAGCGCCGCGGGCAGCGTGACGTCGCTCTCTTTGTCGTAGCGCATATCCACGTAATAGGTGGGATCGAAGGTCGAGAAGGTATATTTCTGCCCCTTCAGCGGCTGCGGCTCCGCCAGCGGCAGCACAAAGGTCAGCACCGCCCGGTGCGCCTCACGCGCGAGGCCATACTCGCTCGGACGATTAAGGAACTTCACCTTCTGCCCGTTATGCCACACTTCGGTGAAGTAGTGCTGGCCGAGCACGTTTGCCATCACTTCCGCCGCCAGCTTTTTCCAGATCTCCTCGCCGGGCTTTGCGTTACCGGCGTCATACAGCAGGTCAGCGGAGGTGATCTCATCCATCGTCCAGCGCATTTTCAGGCCGGTAAACTGGCCGTTTTCGCCAACCAGTTGCGTCTTCATCACGATAAAGCTGTGCGGGTGCGCCATAAGAGAAAACGATAAAAGCGCGAGAAAAAGCCCCAATACCCACTGTTTAACTGATTGCATCTCTTCCTCACGTGAAAAATTCTGTGATGCTCCCCGGCATTCCTGGTCGAAAATGCGGCGGCTGCGCTGTCGCTCAAGATACCTTTAACTACGCTTATCAAATAGCCCTTTTTCCCAACCCTAACTGGACCCTGACAGATGACCATGACGCTGACCCCACCATCTGTGCTCTCCAGCCCGCAGCGTCGCTGCCAGGTGCTACTGCTGCTTGCCCTGCCGGGACAAGGTATCACCATGAAAAACATCAGCGCCATTAATGGCGTGGATGATACCGTAGCCCTGCAGGATATCGCGGAGACGCAAAGCGAGATCCAACTTTACCACCGTCTTTCCATCGTGCCCTACGGTGAAGGCGGTTACCGCATCGAAGGCACGCCGCTCGATCAGCGCCTGTGTCTGCTGCACTGGTTGCGCCGCGCCCTGCGCCTCTGCCCGGAATTTATTACTGAACACTTTACGCCCGCATTAAAAACGGCGCTTAAACAGCAGGGCATTGCGCGCACACTCTATGACGATATTAATCTGCATGCGTTGATCAACCTCTGCTCGCGCCGCCTGAAACGCTCGTTTGAGTGTCGCGATCGCCAGTTTTTGGGTCTCTATTTGCAGTACTGCCTGTTGCAGCATCATAGCGGCCACTCGCCGGAATTTAACCCCGTGCAACAAGCATGGGCGCAGATGCGCGCCGAGTATCTGGTGGCGCAGGATATCGTTCGCCACTGGCAGCGCCGCGTTGCCGCTACCGCCCATGAGAATGAGCACCTCTTTTTAGCCCTGCTGTTTATGCTGGTGCGCACGCCCGATCCAAGCCAGGACGATCATCAGCAGGATCACCGCCTGCGCCTGGCCATCAGCCAGATGATTGCCCACTTCCATCAGCTCTCCGGTATGCATTTTAGCGACGAGCAGGGGCTGACCAATCAGCTCTATATTCACCTCGCCCAGGCGCTGGATCGCAGTTTATTTGGCATCGGCATCGATAACGCATTGCCGGCAGAGATTAATCAGCTCTACCCGCGCCTGATGCGCACCACGCGTACGGCGTTAGAGGGGCTGGAGACGGAGTATGGGCTGCGCTTTAGCGATGAGGAAGCGGGGCTGGTGGCGGTGATTTTTGGTGCCTGGCTGATGCAGGAGAGCGATCTGCATGAGAAGCAATTGGTGCTGATTACTGACGACGATAGCGCCAGAGAGCAGGAGATTGAGCAGCAGCTACGCGAGTTAACGCTGCTGCCGCTCACTATTCGTTATTTGCCGCTGGAGACCTTCCGCGAAGAGGGTGCGCCGAAAGATGTGACGCTTATCATCACCCCTTACACCACGCCGCTGCCGCTCTTCTCCGCGCCGCTGATCCACACCGACGGGCTGCTGAGCGAACAGCAGCAGGAGCATATTCGCATTATGCTTGAGGGCTCCCCTTCTGCGCGGCGACCGTTGGACGCAGGACCAGCGCTGGCAGTGCCAGCAACGCCATAATAAAGAACAGCCCCTGATGGAGGTGTTCGAAGAGGAAACCGGCGATCATCGTCATCAGGGCAATACTTCCGCCCATCGCCACGGCGGAGTAGACCGCCTGGAGCCGGATCACCTCACTCCCCTGCCGGGCGGAGATATAGCGCATTGCCGCCAGGTGGCAAACGGTGAAGGTGCCGCAGTGCAGGATCTGCGCGACAACCAGCCACGGTAGCGCAATGGTCCAGCCCATCAGACTCCAGCGAACCAGCCCGCAAACCG
Source organism: Kosakonia sp. CCTCC M2018092 (assembly GCF_003864115.1). NCBI lineage: Bacteria > Pseudomonadati > Pseudomonadota > Gammaproteobacteria > Enterobacterales > Enterobacteriaceae > Kosakonia > Kosakonia sp. CCTCC M2018092. The sequence continues at coordinate 1,201,264 of NZ_CP034225.1, read as the reverse complement.
CGGAGAGCAGCAGCAGATCGCGCGCGCTGAAGCGGCGGAACAGACGGTTGCTGAGCGTAAAAATCACCACTTCAGCCACCACGCCCAGTGACCACAAATAGCCCACCGTTGAGGCGGAGTACCCCACCGACTGCCAGTAAATGGCACTGAAGCCGTAATAGGCCGCGTGCGCACCCTGTAACAACGAAACGCAGGCGAGAAAGCGCCAGTTCTGCACAATCAACGCGCGCCAGGCGGGCCAGCCTGCCCCATCCTGCTGGCGGCTTTCACCCTGTGGCAGGATCGTCGGGCGCAGCAGCATACCAAGTAGCATTGAGGCCGTGCCCAGCGACAGCATCACCAAAATCGCCCGGTAGTCATAAAGGCTGACCAGTTTGCCGGTCAGCGCCGAGCCAATCACGAAGGCGATCGATCCCCACACTCTGACGCGGCCATAATCCATTGGAAACTGTTTTTGCCACGTGCCCGCCAGCGCATCCGTCAGCGGCACCAGCGGCGAGAAGAAGAGGTTAAAGCCAACGATCACCACCGCCAGCCAGGCGACATGGCTTCCGGCGTAGAAGGCCATCGCAAAGATAAGCGTAGCCAGCGCCAGCACGCGCAGGGCGGTAATTAATCGGGAGGGGTCGCTTACGCGCGGGGCAATCAACAGGCTACCGAGAAAACGGGCAACGAGACCGGCGCCAAGCAGCATACCGATGATTTCCGGGGTTAACCCGACGCCTTTGAGCCAGACGCCCCAGAAGGGTAAGAAGATGCCGTAACTGAAAAAGTAGGTGAAATAAGCGAGCGCCAGCCAGCGCGTTGACTGCAGAACCATGATTTCCTCCTGAATCGAAGCGTTAGTCTGGCGGCAAACGCCTGGCCTGGCAAGCAACAATCAGGTAACAAATTTGCCTAAGCGCAGGTTTTGCAACATTAAAACGCGCCGGGCGGAATGCATCGCTGGCAAGCAGGCAAAAAAAAGCCCGCTTCACAGGAAGCGGGCTTGTTTGATGTCGGAAACTTATGCGTAAACCGGGAAACGGGCGCAGATATCCAGCACTTTCTGTTTGGTGCGCTCAATCACCGCTTCGTCGTTGATGCTGTCCAGCACGTCACACATCCAGCCTGCCAGCTCTTTGACTTCCGCTTCTTTGAAGCCGCGACGGGTCACAGCCGGCGTACCGACGCGGATACCGGAGGTGACAAACGGGCTCTTCGGATCGTTCGGCACGCTGTTTTTGTTAACGGTGATGTTGGCACGGCCCAGCGCGGCGTCCGCTTCTTTACCGGTCAGGTTTTTATCAACCAGATCCAGCAGGAAGAGGTGGTTATCGGTACCGCCGGAAACGACGTTGTAGCCGCGCGCAAGGAACACTTCCACCATCGCTTTGGCGTTTTTCGCAACCTGCTGCTGGTAGGTTTTGAACTCCGGCTCCATCGCCTCTTTCAGCGCCACCGCTTTACCAGCGATAACGTGCATCAGCGGGCCGCCCTGGCCGCCAGGGAAGACGGCAGAGTTCAGTTTTTTGTACAGCTCTTCGCTACCGCCCTTCGCCAGGATCAGGCCGCCGCGCGGACCCGCCAGGGTTTTGTGGGTAGTGGTGGTAACAACGTGCGCATGCGGAACCGGGTTCGGGTAGACGCCCGCGGCAATCAGACCGGCAACGTGTGCCATATCGACAAACAGGTACGCGCCGATGCTGTCAGCGATTTCGCGCATTTTGGCCCAGTCAACTACGCCGGAGTAAGCAGAGAAGCCACCGATGATCATTTTCGGCTTATGTTTTTGCGCCTGCTCATTGAGTTCGTTGTAATCAATGTGGCCCGTTTCATCGATGCCGTAAGGGACGATGTTGTAGAGTTTGCCGGAGAAGTTAACCGGAGAGCCGTGAGTCAGGTGGCCGCCGTGCGCCAGGTTCATACCGAGAACGGTATCGCCCGGCTCCAGCAGCGTGGTGTAGACGGCGAAGTTAGCCTGTGAGCCAGAGTGCGGCTGAACGTTGGCGTAATCTGCGCCAAACAGCTCTTTCGCGCGGTCAATTGCCAGCTGTTCAACGATATCGACATATTCACAGCCGCCGTAGTAACGCTTGCCCGGGTAACCTTCGGCATATTTGTTCGTCAGCTGAGATCCCTGCGCCTGCATAACGCGCGGGCTGGTGTAGTTTTCGGAGGCGATCAGTTCAATGTGCTCTTCCTGACGTACTTTCTCCTGCTCCATAGCCTGCCACAATTCGGCATCATAATCGGCAATGTTCATTTCACGCTTTAACATCCGCATCTCCTGACTCAGCTAACAAAAACAACTCTCAATGAGGGCCCGATTTCGGGGACGGCTGACAGTATAACTGATTAATATTCTGAGAACAGGTCTTGACAAAGGTTTTTGCGCAAACGATTGGCTGCCCGTCGTACAAGGCTTTGAGCAATAACGGGCTTCGGTCGGGAAAGGGATTTCTTTTCAGCTTTGTGATGCAACTTCTTCACGTTCGATAACCCCTCTTTCATTACGCCCTTTACAAGCTACTGCTCGCGGCCTTAAGATGCATTTAAAATACAACTTTAAATATGTATGTTCAGAAGGATGCCATCATGCTCAACGCTCAGACCATCGCCACCGTTAAATCCACCCTTCCGCTACTCGCCGCTACCGGGCCGAAACTGACCGCTCACTTCTACGATCGGATGTTTCAACACAACCCCGAGCTGAAAGAGATCTTCAACATGAGTAACCAGCGCAATGGCGATCAGCGTGAAGCGCTGTTTAACGCCATTGCCGCTTACGCCGCGAATATCGACAATCTCCCCGCCCTGCTCCCCGCCGTTGAAAAAATCGCCCAGAAGCACACCAGCTTCCAGATCCAACCGCAGCAATATGACATTGTCGGCGAGCATCTGCTGGCGACCATTGATGAGATGTTCCAGCCGGGGCAAGAGGTGCTGGATGCGTGGGGCGAAGCTTATGGTGTGCTGGCGGGCGTGTTTATCAATCGTGAAGCGGAGATTTACCGCGAGCACGCCAATAAAAAAGGCGGCTGGGAAGGGACGCGCGCGTTCCGCCTGGTGGAGCGGGTCCAGCGCAGCGCGCTGATCACCAGTTTTGAGTTCGAGCCGGTCGACGGCCAGCCGGTCGCCGATTACCGTCCGGGTCAGTACCTTGCCGTGTGGCTGAAGCCGGAAGGCTTTCCGCATCAGGAGATCCGCCAGTACTCTCTCACCCGCGAGCCAAACGGCAAAAGCTACCGTATTGCGGTGAAACGCGAGGAGGGCGGTCAGGTCTCAAACTGGCTGCATGATGAAGCGAAGCCTGGCGATATTGTTTATCTTGCTGCGCCGGCCGGTGATTTCTTCCTGGATGTGAAGCCGCGGACACCGGTATCGCTCATCTCCGCAGGCGTGGGTCAGACGCCGATGCTGGCGATGCTGCACCATCTCGCGTACAGACATCACCGCGCGCAGGTTAACTGGTTCCATGCAGCGGAAAACGGCGATGTGCATGCTTTTACCGATGAAGTAAGCGAGCTGGGTGCCAACCTGCCGCACTTTTATCAACATGTCTGGTATCGCCAGCCAAACGCAGCGGATGAGCAGGCCGAGCTGTTCAACAGCACCGGGCTGATGGCGCTTACGGAGATGAAAGATCGCGTGAGTGACGGGGAGATGCAGTTTTATCTCTGCGGGCCGGTGGCGTTTATGCAGTTTGCGGCACAACAGCTGGTGACGCTGGGCGTTGAGCGCGATCGCATTCACTATGAGTGCTTCGGCCCGCACAAGGTGCTGTAAGCAGGATGCCCTCACCGTACGCGGTGAGGGCGAAAAATCAGATGGCGGCGTCGTCTTCTTCGCCGGTACGAATACGCACCACGCGCGCGACGTCAAAGACGAAGATTTTGCCGTCGCCGATTTTACCGGTCTGCGCGGTACGGATAATGGTATCGACGCAGGTGTCGACAATGTCGTCGCCCACCACGATCTCAATCTTCACCTTCGGCAGAAAATCCACCATATACTCTGCGCCACGGTAGAGTTCGGTGTGGCCTTTCTGGCGACCAAAACCCTTCACTTCCGTTACCGTCATCCCGGTGATGCCGACTTCAGCCAGCGCTTCACGCACATCATCCAGTTTGAAAGGTTTAATAATCGCATCAATCTTTTTCATGGTCGTTCCTTACACGCTCTTGCCAGTCTGCTGCATCGTAATCGGTTGCTCACAGTACCATAATCATTTCGCCTTTACTCTTTAAAGTCATTGGCATCCAGTTCATGGCGGGAGAGGAGTTTGTAAAATTCGGTGCGGTTGCGCCCCGCCATCCGTGCCGCGTGCGTCACGTTGCCTTTGGTGATTTGCAGCAGCTTGCGCAGGTAGTTGAGTTCAAACTGGTTACGCGCTTCGACAAAGGTCGGCAGCGCGGTGTTCTCCCCTTCCAGCGCCTGCTCGACCAGCGCATCGCTGATCACCGGCGACGAGGTGAGCGCCACACACTGCTCAATCACGTTCACCAACTGGCGCACATTACCGGGCCAACTGGCGGTCATCAGCCGTTTCATCGCGTCGGTGGAGAAGGCGCGCACAAACGGCTTATGCCGGTCCGCGGACTGGCGCAGCAGGTGGTTGGCAAGCAGCGGAATATCCTCCGCGCGCTCCGCCAGCGCCGGGATCTTCAGGCTGACTACGTTGAGGCGATAGTAGAGATCTTCACGAAACTCGCCGCGCGCCATCGCTTTTGGCAGATCGCGGTGCGTGGCCGAAATAATGCGCACATTGATATCGATATCGCGGTTGCTGCCGAGCGGGCGCACCTTGCGCTCCTGTAATACGCGCAGCAGTTTGACCTGTAACGGGATCGGCATATCGCCAATCTCATCAAGAAACAGCGTACCGCCCTCTGCCGCCTGGAACAGCCCTTCCCGGCTGCTCACCGCGCCGGTAAAAGCTCCGCGCGCGTGGCCGAAGAGTTCCGACTCCAGCAGTTGCTCCGGCAGCGCGCCGCAGTTGATGGCGATAAAGGCGTTTTTACTGCGCGGGCTGGCGTTGTGGATCGCCTGTGCCAGCACCTCTTTACCGGTGCCGCTCTGGCCGTTAATCAGTACGCTGACATCGGACTGCGCCACCATCCGCGCCTGTTCAAGCAGGCGCAACATCAGTGGGCTGCGGGTAACAATGGTTTCACGCCACTGATCGTCGCTGGCGGAGCCGCTGTGCTCCAGCGCATCATCAATAGCTTTATAGAGCGCGTCTTTATCCACCGGCTTGGTAAGAAAGCTGAAGACGCCCTGCTGCGTGGCGGCAACGGCATCGGGGATCGAGCCGTGCGCGGTGAGAATAATCACCGGCATGCCCGGCTGCAGGCGCTGGATCTCGGCAAAAAGCTGCATGCCATCCATCTCATCCATGCGCAGGTCGCTTATCACCAGATCGACCTTCTCACGCGCGAGAATGCGTAACCCCTCCTGCCCGCTTTCGGCGGTGACAATGCTGTAGCCTTCGCTGGTCAGGCGCAGCCCGAGCAGTTTCAGCAGGCCGGGATCGTCATCTACCAGCAGCAGATGCGCCGGTTTGCGATTGGTCATGGTTTCGCCTCCTGCTGATCGCTATCGCTTTTCGCCGGATGTGCGCTGTCCGGCATATCGGCAGGCGCCGGTTTGCGAATCGAGAGACGCCGTTCAATGTCGGTGAGGTTTTCCAGCTTGCGGGTGGTGGTATCAAGCTGCTCATGCAGGAATTGCTGCTGGGCGCGCAGTTTGTCGAGCTCGCTGTCGGCGGATTGCTGCAATTTCGTGTAGCGGCTGCGCTCTTCGGCTAACTGTAGCTGTGCTTTTTCGCCATCGCGCCAGAGCTCAAACAGCGGGCGCACCTGCGCCGGGATCGACGGGCTTAAGGCATCGAGACGATCGGTATAGTCACGGCGCTCAAGGGGTGAGATTTTGGCATTCGAGAGCAAAATACCGCGGCGGAATGTCGCCTGCCAGGTCGCGTCTGACCATGCACGCGCTTCCGCGCGCGCCGCTGCGGGCGATAAGCGCTGGGCGCAATCCATACCGCGCAGCCAGAACAGTGGGTTGCTGTCGACACTCTGCCCCGACAGGGTCCAGATATCATTGCAATCCGTTAATAAAAAGTCGGCCAGTTGGCGATCGGGAAGCTGCGGTTTTTTATTGTCATGAATGGCGCTTTGCGGCGTTTGCGTCACGCAGCCTGCCAGCAGCAGGCAAGGAAGCGCGCGCAGCCAGCCCGATTGCTGTGTCATCGCGTTGACCACGCGGGAAAAGAGATGCGACATACTCACCAGATTTATATTCATTGCGTTGATTTTTCCGGCGCGACAAGCGGTAGCTCAATACGGAAACAGACATCGTCCTTGCTGTCCGTTACCAGATGCAGTTCACCCTGCATTCTGCGGATACAGTCTCTGGCGATGCTCAACCCCAGCCCGCTGCCTTTAACCGCGCCTTTGCGTTGGTGGCTTCCCTGAAAGAAGGGCTCAAAAATCATCTCGCGCTCCGCCTCGGGGATCGGGGTGCCGGTATTCGCTACGTCAATGCGCAACCGTGCGCCGGTACTATAACTGTGGAGACGAATGGTACCGGATTCAGCCCCATAGTGCACCGCGTTGGAGTAAAGATTATCCAGCACGCTCATCAGCAGCATCGGCTCTGCCTGACAGGTCGTCGCATCGAGAGCGATTTCGGTATGCATCATTTTAGCTCGCGCTGGCAGGCTGTGCGCGGAGAGCACCATCTCCACCAGCGGTGCCAGCTCTACCGCTTCCAGCTCGACCGATCCGCCGGCCAGCTTGCGGTTGTAATCAAGCAGCTGCTCAATCAATTTTTGCAGGTTACGGCTGCTGGCATCGAGGATCTCAACCACCTCTTTCTGCTCAGGCGAAAGCGGCCCGACCACCTGGTCGGCAAGCAGCTCGGTGCCTTCGCGCATACTGGCGAGCGGCGTTTTTAGTTCATGAGAAATATGGCGTAAAAACTGGTGGCGCTGCGACTCAAGCCACGCCAGCCGTTCGCTCAGCCAGATAATACGCTCGCCGACGTAGCGCAGCTCGCGCGGGCCGCTAAACACCACGCTTTGCGCCAGTGGCCGCCCCTCCCCCAGCCGGTTAATCATCCGCTCGATGCCCTTCACCGGGCCGATAATCATGCGGGTAAAGAGCAGCATCAGCGCCAGGCTGACTAAAAAGAGCACCAGCGCCTGCCAGCCGAAGAACTGACCGCGCTCGGCGATCTCCAGTTGAAGCTGCTGACCGCGGGAGAAGACCACGGCGCGGGTCGACTGCACCATCTCCGTATTCGCCGCCGCAAACGCCTCCAGCTGCGCAGAGGCGGCAGGTGACGGGCCGCTGTTGGCGCACTGCAACTGCGCGAGATCGTTCAGATCCTGGCGCAGCGCCTGGTAGAGTCTGTCATCGGGTAAAACACCGGCATGGGCCTCCAGCATCTCGCTGTAGCGCTTGCGCTGATTCTGGTAGACCCGCTCAAGGGTGGCGTCATCCAGCACACAGTACTGGCGGTAGCTGCGCTCCATCTCCAGCGCGGCGTTGGTCATCGCTTCACTGCGGCGGGCGTCAATCAGCGTCGTGCGGTTAGTTAACAGGGCCTGGGCGCTGAGCGCATTGAGGCTCTGCCAGGCTTGCCAGGCTAACACCAGCAGCGGCAGTAAAATAAGCAGGAACGCCATCATAACCAGTTGGCGTAAGGAGCGGGGAAAAGCGGGCCAGCGTTTCAAGGCGGTACTCTCGCAGGATAAGGTACAGAGATGCTAGCTGAGTGACGGGGTAAAGAACAACAAAGCCGGGCAAAAGCCCGGCTTTGTTATGTAATTAGGCGGTGCCTAACTCGACGTTTCGCCCGAGGTCTGATAAAGCTACGCAATTATCAGCAGGTGGACGGCAGGCACCTTTAAGTGCGTCATTCGAAGGTTTATGTAGCGCGTCCCGAAGGGGCTGACATAAGAGGGTGAATGAGCCACTGGCTATAATTATGCACTTATTATGCCAGGTTGCCGCAAAATATTTTAATGTGTTGATTATCATGGTGTTTATTAATATTTATCGATTATGTGAAGTGCGCAACATTTCATCGCTCTGTCGCTATTTAGCAACACTCCCTCGGCTCATAAATCATCACCATTAAAATCAATAAGATAAATGTCTCCTTTTAGAGACAGTGATAATCCTCTGATGTCGGGAAAAGCCGACACTTTTAGCATCCGATCAAAAAAGCCCCCTTCCCGGTTAAGGAAGAGGGCCTGTTTTACTGTCGTACTGGATTAGCCGAGCTGCTTACGCGCGTTGCGGAAGATACGCATCCACGGGCTATCTTCGCCCCAGTTTTCCGGGTGCCAGGAGTTGGCAACGGTGCGGAAAACACGCTCCGGGTGCGGCATCATAATGGTGACGCGCCCGCTTTCGCTGGTCACGGCGGTAATACCGTTCGGCGAGCCGTTCGGGTTCGCCGGGTAGCGCTCGGTCACGCTGCCGCTGTTATCGACATAGCGCAGCGCCACCAGCCCTTTGCTTTCGAGCTGTGCCAGATGGGCGGCGTCACGCACTTCGACACGCCCTTCCCCGTGCGAGACGGCGATAGGCATATGCGACCCGACCATGCCATTCAGCAGCAGTGACGGGCTCTGCGTTACTTCCACGAGGCTGAAACGCGCCTCAAAACGATCGGAGTGGTTACGCACAAAGCGCGGCCACAGTTCGCTGCCCGGAATCAACTCACGCAGGTTCGACATCATCTGGCAGCCGTTACAGACACCCAGCGCCAGGGTTTGCGGACGGTGGAAGAAGGTTTCGAACTCGTCACGCACACGCTCATTAAAGAGAATTGATTTCGCCCAGCCTTCGCCCGCGCCCAGCACGTCGCCATAAGAGAAGCCGCCGCAGGCGACCAGCGCGTGGACGTTCTCCAGCCCGCTGCGCCCGGCCAGCAGATCGCTCATGTGGACATCAACCGCGTCAAACCCGGCGCGGTGGAATGCCGCTGCCATCTCAACGTGGGAGTTGACGCCCTGCTCACGCAGCACGGCGACTTTCGGTCGCGCGCCGGTGGCAATAAACGGTGCCGCGATATCCTCATTGATATCAAACGTCAGTTTGACGTTGAGGCCCGGATCGTTGTCGTTGGCTTTCGCCTCGTGCTCCTGATCCGCACACTCCGGGTTATCGCGCAGGCGCTGCATCTGCCAGGTGGTTTCCGCCCACCACATACGCAGCGTGGTGCGGCTTTCGCTGAACACCGGCTGACCGTCCGCTTCAATCACAAAGCGATCGCCTTCGACCGCACGGCCGAGATAGTGCACAACGTCGCTTAAGCCGTAGGCCGCCAGCACGCTCTCTACCGCTTCGCGGTCGGCTGCGCGTACCTGAATCACCGCGCCCAGCTCTTCATTAAACAGCGCCGCCAGACGATCGTTGCCCAGCGCGGCGATATCGACATTCACGCCGCAGTGGCCGGTAAAGGCCATCTCTGCCAGCGTCACCAGCAGGCCGCCATCAGAACGGTCGTGATAGGCCAGCAGTTTTCTCTCTGCCACCAGCGCCTGAATCGCGTCATAGAAGCCTTTCAGCTGCTCGACGTTACGCACGTCCGCCGGTTTGTCGCCCAGTTGGCGGTAGACCTGAGCCAGTGCCGTTGCGCCAAGCGCGTTGCTGCCCTTGCCGAGATCGATCAACAGCAGGGCGTTGTCGTCGGTTGAAAGCTGCGGCGTCACGGTGTGGCGCACATCTTCAACGCGGGCAAAGGCGGTGATCACCAGCGACAGCGGCGAGGTCATTTCGCGCTGCTCGCTCCCCTCCTGCCAGCGGGTCTTCATCGACATCGAATCTTTACCCACCGGAATGGTCAGACCGAGCGCCGGACACAGCTCTTCGCCCACCGCTTTCACCGCCGCGTAGAGACCGGCGTCTTCACCCGGGTGACCAGCAGCGGCCATCCAGTTGGCGGAGAGTTTAATACGTTTGATATCGCCGATGTGCGTCGCCGCGATGTTGGTCAACGCTTCGCCGACTGCCAGCCGCGCCGAGGCGGCAAAGTCGAGCAGCGCCACCGGAGCGCGTTCGCCGAGCGCCATCGCTTCGCCGTAGTAGCTGTCCAGGCTGGCGGTGGTTACCGCGCAGTTGGCAACCGGGATCTGCCACGGGCCAACCATCTGATCGCGCGCCACCATACCGGTAACCGTACGGTCGCCAATGGTGACAAGGAAAGTTTTCTCCGCCACGGTCGGCAGGTGCAGCACGCGGTTTACCGCGTCAGCCACGGTAATGCCGTGAGTATTGAAGCTGTCGCCGGTCGCCTGGCGCGTCGCGACATCGCGCGTCATCTTCGGCGTTTTGCCAAGCAGCACATCCAGCGGCATATCGATCGGCTGGTTGTCGAAATGGCTGTCGTTCAGCGTTAAGTGCTGCTCTTCGGTCGCGTCGCCAATCACCGCATAAGGTGCGCGCTCGCGGCGGCAGAGTTCGTCGAACAGCGGCAGTTGATCCGCCGCCACCGCCAGCACGTAGCGCTCCTGGGATTCGTTACACCAGATCTCCAGCGGGCTCATGCCTGGTTCGTCGCTCAGAATATCGCGCAGCTCGAAACGGCCGCCGCGACCGCCGTCGCTCACCAGCTCCGGCATGGCGTTTGAGAGACCGCCCGCGCCGACATCGTGAATAAAGAGGATCGGGTTGGCTTCACCCAGCTGCCAGCAGCGGTCAATCACCTCCTGGCAACGACGCTCCATCTCCGGGTTATCGCGCTGCACCGAGGCGAAGTCGAGATCGGCATCGGACTGACCGGACGCCATTGACGAGGCCGCGCCACCGCCCAGGCCGATATTCATCGCCGGGCCGCCGAGCACGATCAGCTTGGCGCCAACCACGATCTCGCCCTTCTGCACATGATCTTCACGGATGTTGCCGATCCCGCCAGCCAGCATGATCGGCTTGTGGTAACCGCGCAGCTCTTCGCCGTTGTGGCTGTTGACCTTCTCTTCATAGGTACGGAAGTAGCCATTCAGCGCCGGACGGCCAAATTCGTTGTTGAATGCCGCGCCGCCCAGCGGGCCGTCGGTCATAATATCGAGCGCGGTAACGATGCGCTCCGGCTTGCCAAAATCCTCTTCCCACGGCTGCTCGAAGCCGGGAATACGCAGGTTGGAGACGGAGAAGCCGACCAGGCCCGCTTTCGGCTTCGCGCCGCGCCCGGTTGCGCCCTCATCGCGGATCTCGCCGCCGGAGCCGGTTGCTGCGCCCGGCCACGGTGAAATGGCGGTCGGGTGGTTGTGCGTCTCCACCTTCATCAAAATATGGGTCGGCTCCTGGTGGAAATCGTAGCGACCTTCAGCGCGATCGGCATAGAAACGACCAACCGCGGAACCTTCCATCACTGCCGCGTTATCTTTGTAGGCTGAGAGCACAAAGTCCGGCGTCTTCTCGAAGGTATTTTTAATCATTTTGAACAGCGACTTCGGCTGCGGCTGCCCGTCAATCACCCAGTCGGCGTTGAAGATCTTGTGACGGCAGTGCTCCGAGTTCGCCTGCGCGAACATATAGAGTTCGATATCGTTCGGGTTGCGCCCCAGGCGCGTAAAGGCGTCGTGCAGGTAATCGATCTCATCTTCCGCCAGCGCCAGGCCGAGACGCAGGTTGGCGTCAATCAATGCCTGGCGGCCTTCGCCCAGCAGATCCACGCTCTGTACCGGCGCGGGCTGGTGGTGCTCAAACAGACGCGCGGCGTCCGCTTCAGCGTTAAATACGCTTTCCATCATGCGGTCATGCAATTGCGCCGCGACCTCTTGCCACTGGGCGTCGGTCAGGCTGGCGGCTTCAACGTAGTAGGCCACGCCGCGCTCAAGGCGGTTGATCTTTTCCAGACCGCAGTTGTGGGCGATGTCGGTAGCTTTCGATGACCAGGGAGAGATGGTGCCGGGACGAGGAGTGACGAGCAGTAATTTTCCGGTTGGGGTGTGGCTGCTAAGGCTGGGGCCATATTTCAGCAGGCGCTGGAGCCGGGCATACTCTTCTTCGCTGAGCGCCGCGTTGAGGTCGGCGAAGTGAGTATATTCGGCATAAATATTGCTCACCGGCAGGTTGGTGGCCTGAAACCGCGCCAGCAGTTTGTTAATACGGAATGCGGACAGGGCAGGCGAACCACGCAGAATTTCCATCATAAGTCTCTCGTCTTCGATTACGAAGCGTCGGGGACGCTTAAAGTGTGCACCAGGGGAAAACGGGCGTCATTATAGAGAATCCTGAGGCTCGACGAAACCGTTTGCGTGGAAATAAAAAACGCCAGCGATTTTTAGCAATAGCTGTGGCCGAATGCTGTAATTTGTTGCCAACTGCCGTTTTGTTACGCAGAATGCCGCTAAATCAGCAGCAACCCCCTTGCTGTGATTGCGAAAACCTTTTGAGGCAAAGTACGGCGCAGAGAATTAACTCCTTGAAAAGATTTCAGATTAATTATCTGCTCATCGGCATTGTCACCCTGCTGCTGGCAGCGGCGCTGTGGCCATCAGTCCCCTGGTTTGGCAAAGCCGATAACCGCATCGCGGCTATCCAGGCGCGCGGGGAGCTGCGCGTCAGTACTATTTCGACTCCGCTTACCTACACCTCAATCAACGGCAAAAATTACGGCCTCGATTACGAGCTTGCGCAGCAGTTTGCCGACTACCTCGGCGTGAAACTCAAAATTACCGTTCGCCAGAACATCAGCCAGCTGTTTGACGACCTCGATCATGACAACGCCGATATGCTCGCTGCCGGGCTGGTCTATAACAATGAGCGCGTCAAAAGCTACCAGACCGGGCCGGTCTACTACTCCGTTTCTCAACAACTTGTCTATCGCGTCGGCAGCTATCGCCCGCGTACGCTGGCGGAAGTGAATGAGAGCCAGTTGACCATTGCACCCGGGCATGTCGCGCTGGACGATCTGCGCGAGATAAAAGAGAAGAAGTACCCTAATCTCAGCTGGAAGGTGGATGAAAAACTCGGCACTACCTCCCTGCTCCAGCAAGTGGTCGACGGCAAACTGAGTTATACCGTCGCCGATTCGGTGGCGATCAGCCTCTTCCAGCGCGTTCACCCGGAGCTGGCGGTGGCGCTCGATATCTCTGATGAACAGCCCGTCACCTGGTTTAGCAAGCGCGACGACGACAACACGCTTTCGGCGGCGATGCTCGATTTCTTCAACACCATTAATGGCGAGGGGATCCTTGCGAGGCTCGAAGAGAAGTATCTCGGTCATGGCGATGGCTTTGATTATGTTGATACCCGCGCCTTTTTACGCGCCGTTGATAGCGTGCTGCCAGAGTTGCAGCCGCTGTTTGAGAAGTATGCGCAGCAGATCGACTGGAAGCTGTTAGCGGCAATCTCCTATCAGGAGTCCCACTGGGACACGCAGGCCACCTCGCCAACCGGCGTGCGCGGGTTGATGATGTTGACCCGCAATACGGCGCAGAGCCTCGGGCTGAGCGACAGAACCGATGCCGAGCAGAGCATCAGCGGCGGCGCGCGCTACTTGCAGGATATGATGAGCAAAGTGCCGGACAGCGTGCCGCAGGATGAGAAGATCTGGTATGCGCTGGCGGCCTACAACATGGGTTATGCGCATATGCTTGATGCCCGCGCGCTGACGGTGAAGACCAAAGGCAACCCGGATAGCTGGGCAGATGTAAAACAGCGCCTGCCGCTGTTAAGCCAGAAGGCCTACTACAGCAAATTACGCTACGGCTATGCCCGCGGGTATCAGGCGTATGCCTACGTCGAGAATATCCGCAAATATGAGATTAGCCTGGTGGGTTATCTGCTGGAGAAAGAGAAGGCGCTCGCCGCAACGCTCAAGCTGGCGCAGAGCTACCCGGCGGTGTCGAGCGCCGAGCTTGACCAGCCGACCTATGGCATCTTGCCCTTCAGCGCGCTGACCGTCGACGAGGCGTTTGGTCACCATTCGGTTTTACCGCAGGATACGCTGCAACTGAAAGTGAACCGCTGATTAAGTTGCCGGATGGCGCTGCGCTTATCCGGCCTACAAAACCCCGACCAACTGTAACCGCTCCCGTAGGCCTGATAAGGCGAAGCCGCCATCAGGCATTGCCGGTTTTCAGCGCTTTCTTCTCCAGCCGACGCTGGCGGAAGAAATCGCTTAACATCGCGGCGCACTCATCGCGCAGCACGCCTTCGGTAAACTCGACCCGGTGATTCATCCCCGGGTGATGAAGCACATCCATCAACGACCCTGCCGCGCCGGTTTTCGCATCCCGCGCGCCAAACACCAGTTGCCCGATGCGGCTATGCACCATGGCACCCGCGCACATCACGCAGGGCTCCAGCGTGACATAGAGCGTGGTGTCGATCAGCCGGTAGTTTTGCAGCACCAGCCCGCCCTGGCGCAGCGCCATAATTTCCGCATGCGCGGTGGGATCGTGACGGCCAATCGGGCGATTCCACCCTTCGCCAATCACCTGGTTGTTATGCACCAGCACCGCGCCCACGGGCACTTCGCCCTCTTCCCAGGCGCGCTTCGCCAGCGTCAGCGCATAACGCATCCAGTGTTCGTGAGTCAGTTCGGGATTGGACAAAGGTATAAACTCCAGTAATTCAGGCGGGGCGCATTATACACACCCCTAATACGTTCGACACTACTCAAGCTGTTGCAGTTCGCCACGACGCGTAACGCGCCAGCGGTGCTGGCAGAAGTAGAGCAACGGGTTGTCCTGCTTACTGTCGCTGTAGCCGCTGTAGAGACGCAGCGGCGTACCGATTTTGCGCTCCAATTGCGCGACTTTCTCATGCCCGAGGCAGCGCAGAGTCAGCACCCAACCGCCGTAGCCGCGGGTCATCTGGCTGGCGATAACATTGACGCGCGGCAGCCAGGGCGTGTCGAAATAGACCTGCTCCACCAGCGACTGCGGCGAGCCGGTGATCAGCCAGATATCCGCATCCGAGGCGGCCAGATAGTTGGTTAAGCGCGTCTGCACCACCGGAAAGGCCGTGACGTGCCCGCGGAACCAGTCGGCGAATTTCTGCTGCAGGGCGTTGAGATGGCGCTCGCTGTGACCAAAGGTGCAGCCCCATAACAGCAGGCTCATCGGCCAGCGCGCGGCGCGGCCCTTTATCAGCAGCCCGGCACCAATCACCGGTAACAGCGGCAGCACAAGCAGCGCATTGAGCGGATGATGTCGCAACAGATACCGCAAAAAGGTGCCGAACATATCCTGCTGATGTAATGTTCCATCCAGGTCAAAAAATACAACGCGGCGTTCACTGGTAGCCAAAAGATATTCCTCTGTGGGTTAACGCTCCATCGCCGGGACGCTCCGTTTGGCGATTACACTACAACTAGCCTAACAGATAGATCCTCACTTTTCCGGTAACAGCCTGTTATCAATACCTGCAATAATACGCGACACGCCTTTTCTCCCCCTACTTAATACAGGTGACAATGACTCCAGCCCCCCGCACAACGCCGCGCCGCGCCTTGCAGATCGCTGCCTTTCGCTACCTCTTTTCTGCCCGCCTGCTTACCGTGCTGGGCAACGGCATCGCGCCGATTGCGCTGGCTTTCGCGGTGCTCGATATTGGTGGTTCGGCGGCCGATCTCGGCCTGGTGGTGGCGGCACGCTCGCTGTTTAACGTCGCTTTTTTGTTGATTGGCGGCGTGCTGGCGGATCGCTACTCCCGCAGCCGCGTGATGGTGCTCTCTTCTCTTGTCGCCGCTCTTTCGCAGGGTGCGGTCGCCTGGCTGGTGCTTGATGACTCAGCCAGCGTCATGTTGCTCGCCCTGCTTGGCACGCTTAATGGTGCGGCGGCGGGCATTGCCCTACCCGCCTCCTCGGCGCTGGTGCCGCAAACCGTGCCTGTTCACCTGCGCCGCGAAGCGAATGCGCTGCTGCAACTTGGGATTTACAGCGGGACGGTCATCGGCGCCTCGCTCGGCGGTATCCTGACCAGCGCAGTCGGCCCCGGCTGGGGGCTGGCCATTGATGCGCTCGGCTTTGCCGCCTCGGCACCGCTCTATTACGCCATTCGCGTCGGTACTATTAAAGCCGCAGAGGCGACCAGCAATATCCTGCAGGATCTGCGCGACGGCTGGAAAGAGTTCGCCAGCCGTCCCTGGGTCTGGTCGGTGGTGGTGCAGTTCACCCTGATTAACGCCGCTTTCAGCGGCATCGTGATGGTGCTCGGCCCGGTGATTGCCGACAGCGCTTTTGGGCGAACCCAGTGGGGGCTGATTATCGCCGCGCAGAGCGTGGGTCTGATTGTCGGCTCGTTCCTTGCGCTGCGCTGGCGGCCTAAGCGCGATCTCTTTATTGGCGTGGTGCTGATGGCGTTTTGCGCCGTGCCCACCTGGCTGCTCGGCCAGGCGGCTCCGGCACACTGGCTGATGGCGGCATTCTTTTGCGCCGGCATCGTCTTCGGCCTTTTCGGCGTGGCGTGGGCGCAGTCGCTGCAAACGCACATTCCGGCGGAGAAGCTGGCGCGGGTCTACGCCTGGGATGCGATGGGATCGTTTATCGCTATTCCGGTGGGCGAACTGGCCGCCGGGCCGCTGGCGATGCATTTTGGCAGCGAAACGGTGTTAACCGCCTCGGCGCTGGTGGTGATCCTCGCCTGTATCGGCGCGGGTCTGGTACCGGCGATCCGCCGTCTTGAGAGCGCGCCACAGGTGAAAGCGAGCGGGTCTGGCCTCCCCAGTTGATCGCTATCAAACGCTACGCGGAGAAACTTTGTGCTGCCAGAATTTTTAATTCATAATCACCGCCCATGGATGGAATAGTTAATTCATCCGCGTAATGCACCAGGCAGTGAATTACGTGAACACCCCGGAGATCGTATGAACTGTTTGATCCGCATTCGCCAGCGCTATCCCGGCCTTGCGCAGAGTGATAAAAAGCTGGCGGAATTTCTGCTCGAAAACCCTGACCGCGCCCGCCATTTAAGCTCGCAGCAGCTGGCGGCGGAAGCGGGTGTCAGCCAGTCGAGCGTGGTGAAATTCGCGCAGAAGATGGAGTTCAAAGGCTTCCCGGCAATGAAGCTGGCGATCAGCGAAGCGCTGGCCAGCAACCCCAACCCCTACTCCGTACCGGTGCATAATAAAATTCGTGGCGATGACGCCCTGCGCGTGGTCGGCGAGAAGCTGATTAAAGAGTACCAGAGCGCGATGCATGCCTCGCTGGATGTGAACAGCGAAGAGAAGCTGCTGGAGAGCGTGCGCCTGCTGCGTGAATCGCGGCGCATCGTGCTGACCGGTATCGGCGCATCGGGCCTGGTGGCGCGCAATTTTGGCTGGAAGCTGATGAAGATTGGCCTGAATGCCATTGTTGAACAGGATATGCACGCGCTGCTGGCGGCGGTGCAGGCGCTGGAGCCGGGCGATCTGCTACTGCCGGTCTCCTACTCTGGCGAACGCCGCGAGATCAATCTGGCGGCTGACGAAGCGTTACGCGTCGGAGCAAAGATCCTCGCGATCACCGGTTTTACCCCCAATGCGCTGCAACAACGCGCTACCCACTCGCTCTATACCATTGCGGAAGAGCAGGCGACGCGCAGCGCGGCCATCTCCTCCACCAGCGCCCAGATGATGCTGACGGATCTGCTCTTTATGGCGCTGGTTCAGCAGGATCTGGAGCATGCGCCAGAGCGTATTCGCCACAGCGAGGAGCTGGTAAAAAAACTGGTTTGAGCAGGCAATCATCGTATAATGCCCGCCCTGTTTGTGTTGTTTCTGAGAATTTCCTGATGGCGCTGTTAATTACCAAAAAATGCATCAACTGCGATATGTGCGAGCCGGAGTGCCCGAATGAGGCGATCTCGCTCGGCGAGAGCATTTATGAGATTAACAGCGACCGCTGCACCGAGTGCGTGGGCCATTACGAAACGCCAACCTGCCAGAAAGTGTGCCCGATCCCCAATACCATCCTGAAAGATCCGGCACATCAAGAGAGTGAAGAGCAGCTGTGGGATAAATTTGTGCTGCTGCACCACTCTGACAAAATCTAACTCTCGATAATCACCGTCGCACAAGCGTAGTGGCGCTCATCTGCCAGCGTGACGTGCATTGACCGCACGCCCATCCGCTCAGCCAGCCTTTCGGCTTCACCCCACAGGCGCAGGCTCGGTTTCCCCAGCTCATCGTTAAAGACTTCGAACTGATTGAACGCCAGGCCGTTGCGAATGCCGGTGCCGAGTGCCTTTGCCGCCGCCTCTTTCACCGCAAAGCGTTTGGCGAGAAAGCGCACCGGCTGCTGATGCCTCTCGTAGAGCGCCCATTCATTAGGGCTGAGCACGCGCTTCGCCAGCCGGTCGCCGCTGCGGGCAACCACGGCTTCAATGCGTGCCATCTCAACGATATCGGTGCCCAGTCCTAAGATAGCCATTATGCGCGCGCTTCCAGCATCAAACGTTTCATCTCTGCCACTGCCTCTTTCAGGCCGCTCATTACCGCACGGCCAATAATTGCGTGCCCAATATTCAGCTCGTGCATCTCTGGCAGCGCGGCGATCGCTTTAACGTTGTGGTAAGTCAGACCGTGACCGGCGTTCACTTTCAGCCCGAGGCTGGCGGCATAGGTCGCGGCGTTGGCGATGCGCTCCAGCTCTTTCGCCTGCGCGGCTTCGTTTTCAGCATCGGCATAACAGCCGGTGTGGATTTCGATCCAGGGTGCGCCCACTTCCGCCGCGGCTTGAATCTGCGCGTTATCGGCATCGATAAACAGTGACACCAGAATACCCGCTTGTGCCAGGCGCTGGCAGGCATCGCGCATTTTGTCGCGCTGACCGGCCACGTCCAGCCCGCCTTCGGTGGTCACTTCCTGGCGTTTTTCCGGCACCAGGCAGCAGAAGTGCGGCTTCGTTTCGCAGGCAATCGCCAGCATCTCGTCGGTAACAGCCATTTCAAGGTTCATGCGCGTGTGCAGCGTCTGGCGCAGGATACGCACATCTCTGTCGGTAATATGGCGACGATCTTCACGCAGATGGACGGTAATCCCATCGGCACCCGCCTGCTCGGCAATAAACGCCGCCTGCACCGGATCCGGGTAAGCGGTGCCGCGCGCGTTGCGCAGAGTGGCAATGTGATCGATGTTTACGCCCAACAGTAATTCAGCCATGACAATCCTCAGTTTCGCAAAATTTCCGGCGCGGTCTTCGCCCCGCCTGGTCTGTGATCCTGCCGCTAGCGCTTAGGCACAAACTGCCGGAATAACTCCCGGCTTTTGAGCGGCTTGCCTCCAAGATACGGCTTCAGGGCGATGCGGGTAAAGCGCTTTGCGGCGCGCAGCGTGTCGCTGTCCGGAAACTCCCGCTCGGAGAGCGCGCGTAAGTGTCGCCCGGTGAAGGTGGTGTTGTCGACCACGACGCTGGCGATAAAGCCCTTCTCTTCGCGGTAGCGATAGGTCATGCCATCTTCCACCGCCTCGCCGCTGCCAGCACAGTGCAGAAAATCGACGCCGTAACCGAGATGGCCAAGCAGCGCCAGTTCAAAGCGGCGCAGCACCGGCTCTGGTGAGCCACTGACGCCGGCCAGCGCCTGGATACAGTGCAGATAATCAAAAAAGAGTTCGGAGAAACGCGTCTCATGCTCCAGCACACGGGAGATGAGTTCATTGACGTAGAGACCGCTGTAGAGGGTGATGCCGCTTAACGGCAGCGCCAGCGAGACCGCTTCGGCACTGCGCAGGGTTTTGACTTCACCGCGCCCACCAAAGCGCACCAGCAGAGGGGTAAAGGGCTGCAAAGCGCCTTTGAGGTTGGAACGTTTAGAGCGTGCGCCTTTGGCAACCAGGCGCACACGACCGGACTCTTCCGTGAAGACGTCCAGCATTAAGCTGGTTTCGCTCCAGGGACGGCTATGAAGAACGAAGGCACGCTGCCATCCCTCCATCCGGTGTTACTCAGAGATCGTCGACATAACCGAGACTGCGCAGCGCGCGCTCGTCATCGGCCCAGCCCGATTTCACTTTGACCCACAGTTCAAGGTGAACTTTGGCTTCAAACATCTCTTCCATATCTTTACGGGCTTCGATGCCGATGGTTTTGATTTTGGCGCCTTTGTTGCCAATCACCATCTTCTTCTGCCCTTCGCGCTCAACGAGGATCAGGCCGTTGATGTCATACCCGCCGCGCTCGTTGGTAATAAAGCGTTCGATCTCGACGGTGACCGAGTACGGCAGCTCTGCGCCAAGGAAACGCATCAGCTTTTCACGGATGATTTCAGAGGCCATAAAGCGCTGCGAGCGGTCAGTGACGTAATCTTCCGGGAAGTGGTGAATCGCTTCTGGCAGATGTTTACGAACGACGCTGGCGATGGTGTCAACGTTCATGCCGGTTTCCGCAGAGAGCGGCACGATGTCGAGGAAGTTCATCTGGCTTGCCAGGAACTGCAGGTGCGGCAGCAGATCCGCCTTCTCCTGCACGTTGTCCACTTTGTTCACCGCAAGGATCACCGGTGCACGGGCGTCACGCAGCTTGTTCAGCACCATTTCGTCATCCGCCGTCCAGCGGGTGCCTTCAACCACGAAGATCACCAGCTCAACGTCGCCGATAGAGCTACTGGCCGCTTTGTTCATCAGGCGGTTGATCGCGCGCTTCTCTTCCATATGCAGACCCGGGGTATCGACGTAGACCGCCTGATAAGCCCCTTCGGTATGGATGCCGACGATACGGTGGCGCGTGGTTTGTGCTTTACGGGAGGTGATCGAGATCTTCTGCCCGAGCAGCTTGTTCAGCAGTGTGGATTTGCCGACGTTGGGACGTCCAACGATGGCGATAAAGCCGCAATAGGTGTTTTCAGTTTCAGTGCTCATTCCAACTCCAGTTTTTTCAGCGCCTGTTCGGCGGCAGCCTGCTCCGCCTTACGACGGCTGGAACCCGTGCCAACCACCGGTTCGCTCAGGCCGCTGACCTGGCAGTGGATAGTAAATTCCTGATCGTGCGCTTCGCCCCGCACCTGCACCACCAGATAGGAGGGCAGCGGCAGATGGCGACCCTGCAAGAACTCCTGCAGGCGCGTTTTCGGATCTTTTTGTTTATCGCCTGGACTGATTTCGTCGAGACGCGTCTGATACCAGCTGAGGATCAATCGCTCAACGGTCTGGATGTCGCTATCCAGGAACACCCCGCCGATCAATGCCTCTACGGTATCCGCTAAAATCGATTCACGGCGAAAGCCGCCGCTTTTCAACTCACCCGGCCCAAGGCGCAGGCACTCGCCCAACTCAAATTCGCGGGCGATTTCTGCCAGCGTATTGCCGCGTACCAGCGTGGCGCGCATGCGGCTCATATCCCCTTCATCCACGCGTGGAAAACGGTGATAGAGGGCATTGGCGATCACAAAACTTAAAATCGAGTCGCCGAGAAATTCGAGACGCTCGTTATGTTTGCTACTGGCGCTGCGGTGAGTTAAAGCCTGCTGCAACAGATCGTGATGTTGAAAAGTGTAGCCCAGCTTCCGCTGAAGCCGATTAATTACGATGGGGTTCATGCGTTACCAATAAATAAATGCGTCAACAATGCAGCACACGAAACCGACCTGAAGAACCAACGCGGTTTCGTGTGCTGTGGCACCCGAAGGGCCAGCCTTAAACTTCGGGGGAATATTCTATACGCAACGAGGAGGGATGTCGTTAGTAAGAAGGGAATAATCCTGGAAATAATTCGGGGCGCAACAAGAATAATTACGCCCCGCTGAATCAATGAATTCCGCCGATACGATTCAGGCGCACGCCTGTCGGCCATTCACCTTCCTGTTTTTCGAAACTCATCCAGATTGCCGTTGCACGTCCAACCAGATTCGCTTCCGGCACAAAGCCCCAGTAGCGGCTGTCTGCGCTGTTATCGCGGTTGTCACCCATCATGAAGTAGTGACCCGGCGGCACAATCCAGGTGGCCAGCGGCTGGTTCTGCTGACGGTAGTAAATACCGAGCTGATCCTGCGCGATAGGCACGTTGAGAATACGGTGCGTGACGTCGCCCAGCGTCTCTTTACGCTCGGTGAGACGCACGCCGTCTGCCATGCTCTGCCCTTTCGCCATCTGGAAGAAGCCGCTGCTCGCTTCGCCGCCGTTACGACGGCCAAAGGTCTGCACAAAATCGCTCTCTTCCACATTGCTGTAGGTGACAGGCAGCGCGTTACCGCATGCCTGACCGGAACTGCAATTGGGCTGCACGGTAACCTGTTTTGTCACCGGATCGTAGCTCACTTTATCGCCCGGCAGGCCGACTACGCGCTTGATGTAATCGAGGCGCGGATCGTCCGGATACTTAAACACCGCGATGTCGCCACGTTTCGGATGACCGGTTTCGATCAGCGTTTTCTGGTAGATAGGATCTTTAATGCCGTAGGCAAACTTCTCCACCAGAATAAAATCGCCGATCAGAAGCGTTGGCATCATCGAGCCTGACGGGATCTGGAAGGGTTCATAGATAAATGAACGCACCACCAGCACGATCGCCAGCACCGGGAAAACTGAAGCCCCCGTCTCCAGCCAGCCCGGTTTCGGGCCAACTTTTTTCAGCGTCTTCGCATCAAGCGCATCGCCCGTCGCTGCCTGCGCAGCGGCCTGACGCTCCCGGCGTTTCGGTGCAAAAATAAATTTATCCAGGCACCATAAAAAACCCGTCACCAGCGTCGCGATCACGAGGATCAGGGCAAACATGTTCGCCATGCCAACTCCTTTAGGTTATTTGCTCTCTTTGCCAACATGGAGAATGGCGAGGAACGCTTCCTGCGGCAGCTCAACGTTACCAACCTGCTTCATGCGTTTCTTACCGTCTTTCTGTTTCTGCAACAGCTTCTTCTTACGGCTGACGTCGCCGCCGTAGCACTTCGCCAGAACGTTTTTACGCAGCTGTTTCACGGTTGAGCGGGCAATAATGTGGTTGCCAATCGCCGCCTGAATCGCGATATCAAACTGCTGGCGCGGGATCAGCTCTTTCAACTTCTCAACCAGCTCACGACCGCGGTACGGCGCGTTATCGTTGTGGGTGATCAGCGCCAGCGCATCGACGCGATCGCCGTTGATCAGCACGTCAACGCGCACCATGTTGGAGGCCTGGAAGCGTTTGAAGTTGTAATCCAGCGAGGCGTAGCCGCGCGAGGTGGACTTCAGGCGGTCGAAGAAGTCGAGCACCACTTCTGCCATCGGGATTTCGTAGGTCAGCGCCACCTGTTTACCGTGGTAAACCATGTTGGTCTGCACACCGCGTTTCTCGATGCAGAGGGTAATGACGTTACCGAGGAACTCCTGCGGCAGCAGCATATGACACTCGGCGATCGGCTCACGCAGCTCTTCGATGTTATTCAGCGGCGGCAGCTTGGAAGGGCTGTCGACGTAGATCACCTCTTTGTTGGTGGTCTGCACTTCATACACTACGGTTGGTGCCGTGGTGATGAGGTCGAGATCGTATTCACGCTCCAGACGCTCCTGGATGATCTCCATATGCAGTAGGCCGAGGAAGCCGCAGCGGAAACCGAAGCCGAGCGCGGTGGAGCTTTCCGGTTCGTAGAACAGGGAGGCATCGTTAAGGCTCAGCTTGCCGAGGGCGTCACGGAAGTTCTCGTAGTCGTCGGAGCTGACCGGGAAGAGACCGGCGTAAACCTGCGGTTTCACCTTTTTAAAGCCGGGCAGCGCTTTGTCTGCCGGGTTGCGGGCAGCGGTCAGGGTATCCCCTACCGGCGCGCCGAGAATGTCTTTGATGGCGCAGACTAACCAGCCCACTTCGCCGCACTTCAGTTCGGTACGGTCGATCTGCTTCGGCGTGAAGATGCCGAGACGGTCAGCGTTATAGACCTGGCCGGTGCTCATCACTTTGATTTTGTCGCCTTTGCGCATGGTGCCGTTCTTTATACGCACCAGCGAGACGACGCCGAGGTAGTTATCGAACCAGGAGTCGATGATCAGCGCCTGCAGCGGGGCATCAGGATCGCCTTCCGGCGGCGGAATGTCGCGCACCAGGCGCTCAAGAACATCCGGTACGCCAACGCCGGTTTTCGCCGAGCAGCGCACCGCATCGGTAGCGTCGATGCCGACGATATCCTCAATCTCTTCCGCTACGCGCTCAGGATCGGCCGCCGGCAGGTCGATTTTGTTCAAGACCGGCACCACTTCCAGATCCATCTCCATCGCGGTGTAGCAGTTTGCCAGCGTCTGCGCTTCCACGCCCTGGCCTGCATCAACCACCAGCAGCGCACCTTCACAGGCGGCCAGCGAGCGGGAAACTTCGTAGGAGAAGTCAACGTGGCCCGGGGTGTCGATAAAGTTCAGCTGATAGGTTTCGCCATCGGTGGCTTTGTAATCCAGCGTCACGCTCTGGGCTTTAATGGTAATGCCGCGTTCGCGCTCGAGATCCATGGAGTCCAGCACCTGGGCTGCCATTTCGCGATCGGAGAGACCACCGCAAATCTGAATAATACGGTCAGACAGCGTCGATTTACCGTGGTCGATGTGAGCGATGATCGAAAAGTTACGAATATTCTTCATAGAGTGAGATTTTATGCCTTACGAGTAACTAAGAGGCCTGTTCGCGCCTGACGTCAATGTACTGAAACGCCGCATTCTACACTACAACCACAACGCGGGGAAATGCTCAAACCGCCCACACTTTGTAAGCGGTAACAGGCAGGATCAGGGACGGCTTTCGGCGGATGCGTCATCGACGCGGATAAGGTTCGGCGGCAGGCCGACGCTAAGGATTATTGGCTGCCATTCGCTACGGGTGGCAAGCTTCGGCGAGAGACCGCGCGCCAGCAGAAAACCGCCGATTCCGCCCAGCACAGCGCCGCTAAACGCCGCCATATCGTTACCGAACAGCGTCTGGAACAGCGCACCCATCACAAACAGGCCAAGCAGCGGCGTCATGTAGACCAGCACCGCGGAGCCAAGCAGGCTGCTCTCCGCAATGCCCAGTTCCACTTTCTGCCCCGGCTCCAGCGGCTCAGCGCAGGGTACGGCGATGGTGTGCGTAGTTTGCGGGCCAAGCTTGTTGAGTACGCGGCTGCCGCAGCCAGCGCGCGAGGCGCAGCTGCTGCAGGAGGCTTTCACGTCACATTCGACCAGCGCCTGACCATGCTGCCATGAGACGACGGTTGCCCACTCTTTGATCATTGTGCGGCCCTGAATTTGACGTTATCCGCAATGCGTTTTGCCGTTTGCGGCGGCAACTCGCCCACGATAGTAATTTCGGCGTTGTCACGCACGGTTGTGCTGACAGTGCGTCGACCGGTGCGCAGCATCTGGTCGCTGCTGTTCTGATTTGCACGGTTGATGTTAACCGAGAAGCTGAACAATCCATCGGAGTAGAGGCGTGATTCGACGGGCACATCGACGGTCGGCAGCTGACGGCGGCTACTGGCAACTTCGGTGAAGCCCTGCGGCAGCCATGACGGCACCCAGTTAAAGTTCACTTTGTCGCCCGTCGGCACCGAAAGCAGCGGCGGCAGGCTCGCTTTCGCCAGCGTTTGCATGCTGTCGCTTACCTGAGGATTGACGTTAAACGCAATCACGCGGAACTGCTCAAGGGTTTCGCCATCGCGATCGAGCAGATCGACGCGCATTGGCAGCCGGCTCTCTTCATCCATCCACACAATGTAGCTGTAGCGCGTACCGTCGCGCGCCACGACGCGGATCACTTCACACAGCCTGTCGGCAATGCGCGTGCGCCCGACAGAGATAAAGTCGTAGTACGGCGAGAGACGTTTGAAGTCGGTATAGACCAGTGACGGCAGCGAATCGACGATGTAGTTACCGTTGAGCGTGAACGGCTCAAGGCCCGGTTCGAAGTAGCTGATCTCATTGCCACGCTGCACCACTTCGCGGCGCGGGCCATCCATCTGCAGCAGCTGCGCAAGCGCCTGGTTGTCGAGGCGCGCATGACGATAGCGCAGCGATTCGACACCCTGTTTGTTGATGCTGATAAAGGAGAGTTCGTAATTGAGGGACTGGCTCGCTACATTCATCTGCTGTAACAACGCCCCGGATGAAACATCAGCCGAGGCGTTAGTTGAGCAAAGTAGACCAGCAGCCACAAAAGAGAGGGCACACCAAAGTTGCTTCATTACTGCGATTGCGTTCCTAAGGTTTGATTTCCTGGCACCTGGACAGCGGCCTGCTGAGTCTGCGCCTGTTCAAACTGAAGCTGTTCAGCGTGCAGACGGCGTTGCAGTTCGTAATCCTGCAGCATCGCATTGATGCGGCGACGCTGTTCCTGAACCTGCTGCTGCTGACCGGCACTTGCCGTCGCATCAGCCGGAACACCCAGGCTCACCGGGCTGGCTTTGCCCATCATCGGCAGTGTGTTAAACACTGGCGCTTCGGGTTGCTGGGTGGATTCAGCCTGGCCATTATAGTGCTGAACGCCAACAATGACAGCTAACGATACGCATGCCGCAACGCCCATCTGGGTGAGCTGGCTCGCCCACGGACGCACTTTGTGCCAGAACGGCATCTTCTGCCATTGCTGCGGTGCCGGCTGCGCTTCAGGGATAAGCGGCGTCGCAGGCTGCACGGCGTCACTCTCAATCGCGGCCATAACCCGATCGGAGATATCGAAATGCAGCAGGTCGGCAGTATCACCACGCATCGAATCACGGATGAGGTGGTAACTCTCCCAGGTTCGCTGCATTTCTGGATCACGGGACAGCTCACTGAGCAGTTCGTTATCCAGGGTCTCACCATCCATTAAAGCGGAAAGTTTTTCTTTCTGCATGCCTAATACCTTTTCCAGTATCCCGCTATCGTCAACGCCTGATAAGCGGTTGAACTTTATTATCAATGGCTTCCCGCGCACGGAAGATACGAGAACGAACTGTACCCACCGGGCAATCCATGATGACCGCTATCTCTTCATAGCTTAGGCCATCCAGCTCCCGTAACGTAATTGCCATACGTAAATCTTCAGGGAGAGACTCAATAGTGCGGAAAACGATTTGTCGCAGTTCTTCTGACAACATTAAGTTCTCAGGGTTCGAAATTTCTTTCAGCGCACCGCCGCTTTCGAAGTTTTCCGCTTCATTCGCATCCACATCGCTGGATGGCGGCCTGCGCCCCTGAGCAACCAGGTAATTTTTCGCTGTATTTACAGCAATACGGTAGAGCCAGGTATAAAAAGCGCTATCACCCCTGAAAGAATCAAGCGCGCGATAGGCTTTAATAAAGGACTCTTGTGTTACGTCAGGCACATCGCCTGAAGGGACATAACGAGAGACCAGGCTAGCCACTTTATGCTGGTAGCGCACCACCAGTAAGTTAAAGGCTTTCTGATCTCCCTTCTGGACCCTTTCAACAAGAATCTGATCCGTTAACTGCTCGCTCATCCGAGGTAAAGTCTCCCCAAAACCCATTTCCACGCGTAGCCAGAACGCCACTCCAAAACTGCATTATGAGCAAGCAGCCAATTAGAGAGCAGACCAGTAAGAAAGTTCCGTCACGCCTTTGTTTTTGTGCAGAGTTACGCAGAACTTTCGTTATCACTCATTATAAGTCTGCCGACCACATGCACCCTGTTCTCAAAGAAAAGACCTTAAGATCGCCAGAGATTACCGCACTAATGCTTTTTTTTCATCCTTAATACACCTTAGTAAACAAACATCCTTTTCTTAGTTTTTATCCTCTCTCTTCAGCCACCAGCGCCCGTCATGTTTAGTGCTTAATACACAAAATAAAAAAATGTGCATTTGCTGCGCGGGTGGTGCTATTCTCGGGCAACACTTGTTTAGTAAATTAAACACACTATGCAAACAACTCCTGAACTCTCCTGTGATGTGCTGGTTATTGGTAGCGGTGCGGCGGGCCTTTCCGTTGCGTTACGTCTGGCGGCTAATCACTCCGTTATCGTTTTAAGCAAAGGGCCGGTCAGCGAAGGGTCAACACTCTACGCGCAGGGCGGTATTGCGGCGGTGTTTGATAAAACTGACAGCATCGCCTCCCATGTCGAAGATACCCTGATTGCCGGTGCCGGCATTGTCGATCGCCACGCGGCGGAGTTTGTCGCCAGCCATGCGCGTCACTGCGTACAGTGGCTTATCGACCAGGGCGTGATGTTTGATACGGAGCTGAGTGAAAGCGGCGATGCCAGCTATCACCTCACCCGCGAAGGTGGGCACAGCCATCGCCGGATTCTTCATGCTGCTGATGCCACCGGCAAAGCGGTGGAGAACACGCTGGTGAGTCAGGCGATGAGTCATCCGAATATTCGCCTGCTCGAGCGCACCAATGCGGTTGACCTGATTATCTCTGACAAAATTGGCCTGCCCGGTGCGCGCCGGGTGGTGGGTGCATGGGTGTGGAATCGCAATAAAGAGCAGGTTGAAACCTGTCGCGCAAAAGCGGTGGTGCTGGCCACCGGCGGCGCATCGAAGGTTTATCAGTACACCACCAACCCCGATATCGCTTCCGGCGATGGTATCGCCATGGCCTGGCGCGCGGGTTGTCGGGTAGCGAATCTGGAGTTTAACCAGTTTCACCCCACCGCGCTGTTTCACCCGCAGGCGCGCAATTTCCTGCTGACGGAAGCATTGCGCGGCGAAGGCGCGCACCTGAAACGCCCGGACGGCACACGCTTTATGCCGGACTTCGACCCGCGCGGCGAGCTTGCTCCGCGCGATGTGGTGGCGCGCGCCATCGACCATGAAATGAAACGTCTCGGCGTAGAATGCATGTACCTGGATATCAGCCACAAACCGCCTGAGTTTGTGCGCCACCACTTTCCGATGATTTACGAGAAACTGCTTGGCCTCGGCATCGATCTGACCAAAGAGCCGGTGCCGATTGTGCCTGCGGCACACTACACCTGTGGCGGAGTGATGATTGACGATTGCGGCCGTACCGATGTGGATGGTCTCTATGCGGTCGGCGAAGTGAGCTACAGCGGCCTGCATGGCGCTAATCGCATGGCCTCTAACTCACTGCTGGAGTGTCTGGTCTATGGCTGGTCGGCCGCTGAAGATATTGCGCACCGTATGCCAGACGTCGAACGCGTGCCTGCGTTACCGGCGTGGGATGAGAGCCGCGTCGACGATGCCGATGAGCGGGTGATCCTGCAACATAACTGGCATGAGCTGCGGCTATTTATGTGGGATTACGTCGGGATTGTGCGGACCACCAAACGCCTTGAGCGGGCGTTGCGCCGCATTAACTTGCTACAGCAGGAGATCGACGAGTATTACGCGCACTTCCGCGTGTCGAATAACCTGCTTGAAGTGCGCAACCTGGTGCAGGTGGCGGAGCTGATTGTGCGCTGCGCAATGATGCGCAAAGAGAGCCGCGGCCTGCACTACACGCTGGATTACCCGCATCAGTTGCCGGAATCCGGGCCGACGGTGCTCTCACCGCAAAGTTACATAAAGAGATAGAAGGCCTGGGTCAGCGCACTATAGCTTTCTGAATAGCGCTGATCCGCGCCGCGGATCAGCAGCCTGTCGGCAAAGAGTTCGCCCTGTCGCGGCGAGAAGGCCAGCAGCACGCGGTGCGGCAGGCGCCCTTCCGTTTCCGCAACATCGGTGCGCAGACGCAAATGCCAGCCGAGCTGTCGCGCTTTCTCGCTAAAGCCCTCGCAGGTCTCCACCGGCAACACCACGCAGAAAAAACCCTCTTCGGTGATAAGCGTCGCGGCGATCTCCAGCAGCGTCTGGTGATCGAGGGTGGTGGTGTAACGCGCGCGGTCGCGCTCAGGCGTGGCGCACTTAACGCCCTCTTCAAAATAGGGCGGATTGCTGACGATAAGATCAAAACGCGCGGTGTTCTGCTGGCTCCAGGCGAGAATATCAGCGCAGTGGACGCGAATGCGATCGGCCCACACAGAAGCCTGCACATTCTCCTGCGCCTGCCCTGCCGCCTGCTCATCAAGCTCAACTGCATCAAGGGTTACATCGTCTGCGGTACGCTGCGCCAGCATTAGCGCCAGTAAGCCGCTGCCGCTACCAATATCGAGAATATGACGGGCGCGGGAGACCGGTGCCCAGGCGCCTAACATCACACCATCGGTACCAACTTTCATGGCACAGCGGTCATGCGCGACGAAAAAAGATTTAAACGTGAAGCCATCGCGGCGAAGCTGAGCCTTTGGCTGAGACATCTTTACAACCTCAAAACGGAAAACCGCTGTAGCATAGGGGAAAGCGTAGCGTCAGAAAAGCGATAAGCAGACAACAGATGAAGATTGCAGCCGTAACGTCTATAATCAGCGCCCCACACAGAGGTAGAACATGACTGTAACGACTTTTTCCGAACTCGAACTTGACGACAGCCTTCTGGACGCGCTCCAGAATAAAGGCTTTACACGCCCAACCGCTATCCAGGCCGCTGTCATTCCGCCTGCGCTTGAAGGGCGTGATGTCCTCGGTTCTGCGCCCACCGGGACAGGTAAAACCGCAGCCTTTTTGCTGCCGGCGTTGCAACACCTTCTGGACTTTCCGCGTAAGAAATCCGGCCCGCCGCGTATCCTGATCCTGACGCCAACCCGTGAGCTGGCGATGCAGGTTGCCGACCACGCGCGTGAACTGGCGGCAAACACCCATCTTGATATCGCCACCATTACCGGCGGTGTGGCGTATATGAACCACGCCGAAGTGTTCAGCGAAAACCAGGATATCGTGGTCGCGACAACCGGCCGCCTGTTGCAGTATATAAAAGAAGAGAACTTTGACTGCCGCGCGGTCGAGACACTGATTCTTGACGAAGCGGACCGCATGCTGGATATGGGCTTCGCACAGGATATCGAGACCATTGCGGCTGAAACGCGCTGGCGCAAGCAGACGATGCTCTTCTCCGCCACGCTGGAAGGCGACGCGATCAAAGATTTTGCCGAGCGCCTGCTGGAAGAGCCGGTTGAGGTCTCTGCCACACCATCGACCCGCGAGCGTAAAAAAATTCATCAGTGGTACTACCGTGCCGATGATGTGCAGCACAAAACCGCGCTGCTGGTGCACCTGCTGAAACAGCCGGACGCCACCCGCACCATCGTCTTTGTACGTAAGCGCGAGCGTGTGCATGAGCTGGCGACCTGGCTGCGCGAAGCGGGCATTAACAACTGCTATCTCGAAGGCGAGATGGTACAGATCAAGCGTAACGAAGCGATCAAGCGCCTGACCGAAGGCCGTGTCAATGTTCTGGTCGCAACCGACGTTGCCGCGCGCGGGATTGATATTCCCGATGTCAGCCACGTGATTAACTTCGATATGCCGCGCAGCGGTGATACTTACCTGCACCGTATCGGCCGTACCGGTCGCGCCGGGCGTAAGGGCATCGCCATTTCACTGGTTGAAGCGCACGA
Source organism: Kosakonia sp. CCTCC M2018092 (assembly GCF_003864115.1). Classification (NCBI taxonomy): domain Bacteria; kingdom Pseudomonadati; phylum Pseudomonadota; class Gammaproteobacteria; order Enterobacterales; family Enterobacteriaceae; genus Kosakonia; species Kosakonia sp. CCTCC M2018092. Next base: position 1,170,018 of record NZ_CP034225.1, on the reverse strand, counting down.
TCACCTGCTGCTGGGCAAAGTGGGCCGTTACGTTGAAGAGCCGCTGAAAGCGCGCGTCATTGATGAGCTGCGCCCGACAAGCCGTCCGCCAAGTGAAAAGCTGAACGGTAAGCCGTCGAAAAAAGCCTTAGCGAAGCGCGAAGAGAAGAAAAAAGAGAAAGATAAAGATAAGCCGCGCGTTAAGCAGCGCCATCGCGATACCAAGAATATTGGTAAGCGCCGCAAGCCAAGTACGGCGGGCAGCGAACAGCAGAAGAGTGAAGAGTAAAAAAACGCCGGGGAGACCCGGCGTTTTTTATTGCTGCCTGCGATTACAGGCTTTCAGTAAAGGTACGAGCGATGACGTCGCGCTGCTGTTCCGGCGTCAGCGAGTTGAAACGCACAGCGTAACCGGAAACACGGATCGTCAGCTGCGGGTATTTTTCTGGATGCTCAACGGCGTCCATCAGCGTTTCACGACGCAGCACGTTAACGTTCAGATGCTGACCCCCTTCAACGCGCACTTCCGGCTGCACTTCCATCGGAATTTCGCGGTATTCGATATCGCCGAGTTTACTTACCGCAACAACATCATCTTCAGCAAAACCCGCTTTCGCGCAGACGCAGCGTGCTTCGCCCTTTTCGCTGTCAAGCAGCCAGAATGAGTTCAACAGATCGTCATTAGCCGCTTTTGTAATCTGGATACCTGTAATCATGTATAGCCTCCCTAGGCAGATTAGGTGATTGACCGAACGCAGGCCGGCCAATTGGTAAAACCATTGTTGTCTGGCTGTTTATATACCAGCCCGCACCGGGCCATTCTTTGATTTTAGTCAATAAAAACCATACGGCAAAAATGGCTATTAGGGTTTGTTCTTGTTTTATATCAATTTATGCATCTCAGGCGCACTAAAAATTCACGTAAACTTTCAACTATTTTTTAGCGGGTGTACGCTTTTGCGAGCGGCTGATTTTGTTATGGAGAAAGAAGCAGTTAAGCTACGGCAAACCAACTTTGCAGGAGATCGGGATGACGACTTCATTGACATGGCATGACGTACTGGCAGAAGAGAAACAGCAGCCCTACTTTGTGAACACCCTTAATACCGTGGCCGCTGAACGCCAGTCCGGCGCGACGATCTATCCGCCGCAGAAAGATGTCTTTAACGCCTTTCGTTTTACCGAGCTTGGCGATGTGAAAGTCGTGATCCTCGGACAGGATCCTTATCATGGCCCCGGCCAGGCGCATGGGCTGGCCTTTTCCGTGCGGCCCGGCGTCGCCGTCCCCCCCTCTTTATTGAATATGTACAAAGAGTTAGAGAAAACCGTGCCGGGCTTTACCCGCCCTGATCACGGTTATCTGGAGAGCTGGGCGCGCCAGGGCGTGCTGCTGCTTAATACGGTGCTTACCGTACGCGCCGGGCAGGCGCACTCGCACGCCAGCCTCGGTTGGGAAACCTTTACCGATAAAGTTATCAGCCTGATTAATGAGCACCGTGAAGGCGTGGTCTTTTTGCTGTGGGGGTCGCATGCGCAGAAGAAGGGGGCGATTATCGACAGGAAACGCCATCATGTGCTGACGGCACCCCATCCGTCGCCGCTTTCGGCACATCGCGGCTTTTTTGGTTGTAACCATTTTGTGCTGGCGAATGAGTGGCTGGAGCAGCATGGTGAAAAGCCGATTAACTGGATGCCGGAACTGCCGGCGGAAAGCGAATAGGGTATCCGGGAGATGTGCCGGATGGCGGCGATGCCTTATCCGGCCTACGAAACTGCCAGCGGAACGCGAACAGGGTATGCGGGAAATGTGCCGGATGGCGGCGTTGCCTTATCCGGCCTACGAAACTGCCAGCGGAACGCGAACAGGGTATGCGGGAAATGTGCCGGATGGCGGCGTTGCCTTATCCGGCCTACGAAAGTGCTGCGGGTAAGGTCGGGTAGACGCACGCGCCGCCCGACCTTGATACTTTACGCCTTGTTCTGACGCCACCACTCGGCGAGCAATACGCCGGTTGCAACCGAAACGTTGAGGCTTTCAACGTTGCCGGTACCTTCGATAGAGACGCTCAGATCGGCGCGCGACAGCGTTTCATCGGAAATACCATCACGCTCCTGGCCTAACACCAGCACCATCTTCTTCGGCAGCTCGGCTTTGAACAGCGGCGTGCCGTTATGGCTGGATGTCGTCACCAGCGCGTAACCCGCCTGACGGAATGCTTCCAGCGCGCCGACAAAACTTTCGCCGGTGATCGCCTGAACGTGTTCCGCCCCGCCCTCTGCGGTACGTACCGCAGCACCGGATTCGATCACGCCCGCGTCCTGCAACACAACGCCTTTCACGCCAAAGTGCGCGCAGCTACGCATAATCGCGCCGAGGTTGTGCGGGTTACCCACATCTTCCAGCGCCAGTACGCAATCTTCTTCACCGGCGCTCGCCACCCACTTCTCAACGCTCAGACCGTTGCGTTTTTTGATCAGGAAGCAGACGCCGCCGTGGTGCTCGGTGCCGGACGCTTTTGCCAGCTCCTGCTCATCGACCACGTGGTACGCTTTGCGGTTAGCAGCCATCCAGCGCAGCGCTTCTTTAAAGCGCGGCGTGACGCTCTGCACAAACCAGGCGCGCACGATACAATCCGGGCGGCTGCTGAACAGCGCCTGGCAGGCGTTTTCGCCATACACGCGCGTCTCTTCTGCACGCTGACGGCGCAATACTTCAGGATCGATATAGCTTTTACCGCTAATACCGCCGTGATCCGGCTTCTCCGGCGTTTCCTCACCGGGTGCGCGTGACACGGTGCGCCACGGTGAATCACCCCGTGCGCTGTAATCATCACGCGGTGCGCGACTTCTCTCATCGCGTTGCGGACGACCACCTCTGTCATCACGTGCAGAACGACCTTTGTCGTCACGGCCCGGGCGACTTCTGTCATTGCGGGAAGCGTTTCCGGTACGTGCAGGCCCTTTCCCGGTACGCGGGTTGTGACCTCGTTTATCGGAATCATCATCACTGCGGACATACATCACTTTGACCTTGCCGCTCTTGTTCTTTAACTCATCGTTCATGCTTTTCTCCACCAGCGCTGCGCGAAGCGCGCAGATTACCTGATGTGCCGACGCTTCGCCATTAATTCATTCAAAAGCCAGCGACTATTGTACTCATTGAATAAACCACGTTGTTGTTTAAAACCTGTACATCAATAATACGTAACATTGTAGAAACATAACGGCATCATGCCGCTGTGTACCACCGCTTCCCTGAGGTTAGTTATGAATACCGTATGTGCAAGCTGCCAGGCGTTGAACCGTATCCCACAAGAACGCATGCAAGATGCAGCGAAATGTGGGCGCTGCGGGCACGAGCTGTTCGACGGCGACGTGATCAACGCCACCGGCGAAACGCTCGATAAACTCCTGAAAGACGATCTGCCGGTGGTCGTCGATTTCTGGGCACCGTGGTGCGGCCCGTGCCGTAACTTTGCGCCGATCTTTGAAGATGTCGCGGAAGAGCGCAGTGGCCAGGTACGCTTTGTAAAAGTGAACACCGAAGCAGAACGCGAACTGAGCGCGCGTTTTCGCATTCGCAGCATTCCGACCATCATGCTGTTCAAAAATGGCGAAGTGGTGGACATGCTGAGCGGCGCGGTGCCGAAAGCGCCATTCGACAGCTGGCTGAACGAATCTCTTTGATCCTGTCGGGGCGCATCTTGTGCCCCGTTTTTACCTCTGCGACAATGGCGTTTTTCCTGTGCGACCGCCATGACTGATAACGCCGTTCTCAAACTCCGCGCTGAGCGCCTTGCCCGCTCGACCCGCCCTTTTCTTGCGCGCGGTAACCGTATCCGCCGCTGTCAGCGCTGTTTGCTGCCGCTGCGTAACTGCCTGTGCGATACCTTAAAGCCAACCGCTGCCAAAAGCCGCTTCTGCCTGGTAATGTTCGATACCGAGCCGATGAAGCCGAGTAATACCGGGCGTTTAATTGCCGATATGCTGCCCGATACGCTGGCGTTTCAGTGGTCGCGCACCGAACCGCCGCAGGAGCTCATCGATTTATGCACTAGCGATGCCTATCAACCGATGGTGGTGTTTCCCGCTTCTTATGCTGGCAGTGAACGGCAGGTGCTGAGCGCACCACCCGCGGGAAAACCGCCGCTGTTTATTATGCTCGACGGTACATGGACCGAAGCGCGCAAGATGTTCCGCAAAAGCCCCTATCTTGATGCCCTGCCGATTATCTCTGTCGATCTGTCGCGGGTTTCGGCTTATCGCCTGCGGGAAGCACACGCTGACGATCAATACTGCACGGCAGAAGTGGCCATCGCCCTGCTCGATCTGGCCGCTGATAACGCCGCAGCGCAGGCGTTGGGCGATCATTTCACGCTGTTTCGTGAGCGCTATCTGGCCGGGAAACCGCATCATTCGTCCACCGTCACAGCAAAAGCGGAAGAAAGCGTTTAAAATCATCGGGTCGCTTATTTGTGGAGACCGGTATGAGCCAGCGAGGGTTGGAAGCGTTATTACGTCCCCGTTCGATTGCGGTTATTGGCGCATCTATGAAACCGGATCGCGCCGGTTTTCTGATGATGCGCAATCTTCTCGCCGGCGGTTTTGCCGGGCCGGTGCTGCCGGTCACGCCCGCCTATAAAGCCGTTCAGGGCGTGCTCGCCTGGCCGGATGTCGCCAGCCTCCCCTTTACCCCCGATCTCGCGGTGCTCTGCACCCATGCGAAGCGCAATCTGGCGCTGCTGGAGGCGCTTGGCGAAAAGGGGTGTAAAACCTGCATTATTCTTTCGGCCCCACCGGAACAGCATGCTGAATTACTCGCCTGCGCGGGCCGCTATCAGATGCGCCTGCTCGGACCAAACAGCTTAGGCCTGCTCGCGCCGTGGCAGGGTCTGAACGCCAGTTTCTCACCGGTGCCGATCACGCGCGGCAAGCTGGCGTTTATTTCCCAGTCCGCCGCCGTCTCTAATACCATTCTTGACTGGGCACAGCAGCGCGAGATGGGTTTCTCCTACTTTATTGCGCTCGGCGACAGCCTGGATATCGACGTTGATGAGCTACTCGATTTCCTGGCCCGGGATAGCAAGACCAGCGCTATCCTGCTCTATCTAGAGCACCTCAGCGATGCGCGCCGTTTTGTCTCCGCCGCCCGCAGCGCGTCGCGCAATAAACCGATTCTGGTGATCAAGAGTGGCCGCAGCCCCGAAGCGCAGCGCTTGCTGCATGCCCACGCCGGGCTTGATCCCGCATGGGACGCAGCAATCCAGCGCGCCGGTCTGCTGCGCGTACAGGATACCCACGAACTCTTCTCTGCTGTTGAGACGCTGAGCCATATGCGCCCACTGCGCGGCGAGCGGCTAATGATTATCAGCAACGGTGCGGCACCCGCAGCGCTGGCATTGGATCAGCTCTGGTCACGCAATGGCAAGCTGGCGACGCTGAGTGAAGAGACGCTAGCGCAACTCTCCACTGCGCTGCCGGAGTCTGTCGCCGCCGGAAACCCGCTCGATCTGCGCGATGATGCCAGTAGCGAGCGCTACGCCGCAGCCCTCAACATCCTGCTCGACAGCCACGATTACGATGCATTGATGGTGATCCACGCGCCGAGCGCCGCGGCACCGGGCAGCGAAAGCGCGTTGGCGTTGATCGACGTATTGAAAAATCACCCGCGCGGCAAATATGTCACCGTGCTGACTAACTGGTGCGGCGAGTTCTCGTCGCAGGAGGCGCGTCGGCTCTTTAGCGAAGCGGGGCTGCCGACTTACCGGACGCCGGAAGGGACCATTACCGCCTTTATGCATATGGTTGAGTATCGCCGTAACCAGAAGCAGCTACGTGAAACCCCGGCGCTCTCCCAACTCCTGACGGCAGATACCGCCGATGCGCGGAAACTGCTGCAACAGGCGCTGGCCGAGGGTGCAACGACGCTCGACACCCATGAGGTGCAGCCAATTTTGCGTGCCTGGGGGCTGCAAACGCTGCCCACCTGGATTGCGGGCGACAGCGCGGAAGCGGTGCATATTGCCGAGCAGATTGGCTACCCCGTCGCGCTGAAGCTGCGCTCGCCCGATATTCCGCATAAATCTGAGGTACAGGGGGTGATGCTCTATCTGCGTACCGCCAAAGAGGTGCAGCAGGCGGCGGATGCCATTATTGAGCGCGTTAAGCTCAACTGGCCGCAGGCGCGCATTCAGGGTTTGCAGGTGCAGAGCATGGCGAACCGCGCAGGCGCGCAGGAGTTGCGAGTGGTAGTGGAGCACGATCCGGTGTTCGGCCCGCTGATTATGCTCGGCGAAGGCGGCGTTGAGTGGCGCGCGGAGGATCAGGCTGCGGTGGCGTTACCGCCGCTCAATATGAACCTCGCCCGCTATCTGGTGATTCAGGCAATTAAGCGTAAAAAGATCCGTGGGCGCAGCGCTTTACGCTCACTCGATATTGCCGGGCTGAGCCAGTTTCTGGTGCAGGTCTCCAATCTGATTATTGATTGCCCTGAGATTGCGCGGCTCGATATTCACCCTCTGCTGGCGTCCGGCAGCGAATTCACGGCGCTGGATGTCTCAATGACGTTAGCGGCGGCCAGCGAAAATGGCGAAGCGCGGCTGGCGATCCGCCCCTACCCGCAATATCTCGAAGAGCAGGTGACGATGAAAAACGGCGAGCACTGCCTGTTCCGCCCGATCCTGCCGGAAGATGAACCTCTGCTGCAGCAATTTATCTCACAGGTAACAAAAGAGGATCTCTATTACCGCTACTTTAGCGAGATCAACGAATTTACCCATGATGATTTAGCGAATATGACGCAAATCGACTACGATCGGGAAATGGCATTTGTCGCAGTACGCCGCACGGAGCAGGGTGAAGAGATCCTCGGCGTAACCCGAGCGATATCCGATCCGGATAACGTTGATGCCGAATTTTCCGTGTTGGTGCGTTCTGATTTAAAAGGTCTTGGGCTTGGGCGACGTCTGCTGGAAAAACTTATTGCCTATACCCGGGATCACGGACTTAAGCGTTTGAATGGTATTACTATGCCCAACAATCGCGGTATGGTGACGCTGGCGCGTAAACTGGGATTTGATGTCGATATCCAGATGGAAGACGGGATTGTAGGGCTTTCACTTCCTCTGGCACAGACAGCGCAATCCTGAGTAAGGTACTGGAAATGTTGACCACTTTAGTGGACACGGTGTTATTATTGCCCGCTTATGTCGTCTGCATGGTACAGAAGACCCTTCAATAAACAGAGAAGAAACGCACTGTGATGTTGTCAAAATTTAAGCGTAATAAACATCAACAACACCTTGCCCAACTCCCCAAGCTTTCTCAGTCAGTTGATGAGGTAGAGTTCTTCTACTCACCGGCCGATTTCAGGGAGACGTTGCTTGCCCGGATAGCGAGCGCGACGCGCCAAATCTATATCATCGCTCTGTATCTGGAACAGGACGATGGCGGGAAAGGCGTGATGAACGCGCTGTATGAAGCAAAACGTCAGCGTCCGGAGCTGGACGTGCGCGTACTGGTTGACTGGCATCGCGCCCAGCGTGGCCGCATTGGTGCGGCGGCATCGAACACCAACGCTGACTGGTACTGCCGCTTAGCGCAGGAGAATCCCGGCGTTGATGTTCCTGTTTATGGCGTGCCGGTCAACACGCGCGAAGCTCTCGGCGTTCTACATTTCAAAGGCTTTATTATCGATGACGCGGTGCTTTACAGCGGCGCGAGCCTCAATGATGTTTATCTGCATCAGCATGATAAATACCGCTATGACCGCTATCAGCTGATCCGCAATCCGCAGATGGCGGAAGTGATGCGCGGCTGGCTGGAGTCAAACCTGATTCACGGGCGCGGTGTTAATCGTCTTGACGATCCAGAGCGGCCAAAAAGCCCGGAAATTAAAAACGATATTCGCCAGTTCCGCCAGGCGTTGCGCGATGCCTCGTTCCATTTTGAGGGCAATGCCAGCAACGATGAACTGGCGGTTACGCCGCTGGTTGGCCTCGGAAAATCAAGCCTGCTGAATAAAACCATCTTCCACCTTATGCCCTGTGCGGAACAGAAACTGACTATTTGTACTCCGTACTTCAACCTGCCAGCGGTGCTGGTTCGCAACATCATCCAGCTGCTGCGCGACGGGAAAAAGGTCGAGATTATCGTTGGCGATAAAACGGCGAATGACTTTTTTATTCCGGAAGATGAGCCCTTCAAAATCATCGGTGCGCTGCCCTATCTCTATGAGATTAACCTGCGCCGCTTTCTGAGCCGCCTGCAGTATTACGTTAATACCGATCAGCTTGTGGTTCGCCTGTGGAAAGATGGCGATAACAGTTACCACCTGAAAGGGATGTGGGTCGACGATGAGTGGATGCTGCTGACGGGTAATAACCTTAACCCGCGTGCCTGGCGTCTGGATCTGGAAAACGCAGTGTTGATTCACGATCCGAAACAGCAGCTGGCGGCGCAGCGCGATAAAGAGCTGGAACTTATCCGCACCCATACGACAGTGGTGAACCACTATCGCGATCTGCAAAGCATCGCCGAGTACCCGGTGAAAGTGCGTAAGCTTATCCGTCGCTTACGCCGTATCCGTATCGATAAACTGATTAGCCGGATCCTCTAATATTGAAGCCCTGTCTTATGACGGGGCTTTTTTTCAGGTCTCTGCGTATGAACAAAGCCTTTCTGTTAAGCACCCTCTTATTAACCGGCTGTAGCCACATGGCGAACGATAGCTGGAGCGGCCAGGATAAAGCGCAGCACTTTCTGGCCTCGGCGATGCTTTCTGCCGCAGGGAATGAGTATGCGCAGCATCAGGGTATCAGCCGCGATCGCAGCGCCCTTATCGGTGTGATGTTTTCAGTAAGTCTTGGTGCGTCGAAGGAGCTGTGGGACAGCCGCCCGACGGGGAGCGGCTGGAGCTGGAAAGATTTTGCCTGGGATGTCGCCGGTGCCACAACGGGCTACGCCGTGTGGCAACTGGCTGACCATTAAAGCCGTATACCCTTCCCTTTGCGGTGCAGCGTCAGCGATACCAGAAATGCCACTGCGCCCATTGCGGTGACGTACCAGAAGAAAGCCGTTTCGAAACCGACTGATTTTAACGACAGCGCCACATATTCAGCCGATCCGCCAAATACCGCATTCGCCACGGCGTAAGATAAGCCAACGCCCAGAGCACGTACCTGCGCCGGGAACATCTCTGCTTTTAATATCCCACTGATTGAGGTGTAGAAACTGGCTATCACCAGCGCCAACATAACGAGCGCGAAAGCGGCATAGGGTGAAGTTACGCTGTGCAGCGCCGTGAGAATAGGCACCGTACAAACGGTCGCCAGCCCGCCAAACAGCAGCATGGAAGTGCGCCGCCCGATGCGGTCGGATAACGCACCGATAATCGGCTGGATCAGCATAAAGAGGAACAGTGCCACGGTCATGATGACACTGGCAACATTGGCATGCATACCGGCAGTATTGACCAGGTATTTCTGCATATAGGTGGTAAAGGTGTAGAAGGTGAGCGAGCCGCCGGCCGTAAAGCCAAGCACCATCAGGAACGCTTTACGGTTGCGCCACAACCCTTTCATAGAGCCAGCTTCTTTCAGGGAACGCACTTCCTGCTGGGAGGTTTCATCCAGCTGACGGCGTAACCAGAGCGCGACAATCGCCAGCGCAGCTCCAAGAGCGAAAGGTATACGCCATCCCCATGCCCTGAGTTCCGAGTCTTCCATCACTTGCTGCAGGATCACAACAACCAGTAATGCCAGCAGTTGCCCGCCAATCAGGGTGACATACTGAAATGAGGCATAAAAACCTTTGCGCCCCTCTACTGCCACTTCGCTCATATAGGTCGCGCTTGTGCCGTATTCGCCGCCGACCGACAGCCCCTGGAAAAGACGTGCCAATAGCAGTAATGCCGGAGCCCAGGTCCCGATGGTTTCATACCCCGGTAAACAGGCGATCACCAGCGAGCCAAAACACATCATACAAACTGAGATCAGCATCGATCTTTTACGCCCGTGCCGATCCGCAATACGGCCAAATAGCCATCCGCCGATGGGGCGCATCAGAAAACCTGCGGCAAAAACACCGGCGGTCTGAAGAAGTTGGGTGGTAGGGTTACCTTGCGGAAAAAAGATGTGCGCGAAATAGAGGGAGCAAAATGAGTAGACGTAAAAATCGAACCACTCCACCAGGTTACCCGATGAGGCCCCGACGATGGCCCATACGCGGCGACGCGTATCGCTGCTGGTGAGCGATTCACTATTTTTCATGCTGTTCTCAACCATTCGAATGTAACTCCTGCTTACGATAGGTATTATTTTTAGAGCGAACGTCCCTGCTCAATGTGGACAAAAGAGGGAGATGTTACATCTTTGTTATGGTTAAAAGGTGACGAAGATCCCATTTCGACTTAGGTAGGTTAGTAATTAAGATTATGACCTGGCGGGTGCGTTTGTCATGCCTGGTAACGGCAGCAGGATTATACGTGTTGAGGTTAAATGATCTTTTCCAGCAAGGCAGGGTATCGTGGAAAAAGCATAGCAAAAAGCCTCATGCTTTCGCATGAGGCTTTCGGCTTTGGTTGATGCCTGGCAGTTCCCTACTCTCGCATGGGGAGACCCCACACTACCATCGGCGCTACGGCGTTTCACTTCTGAGTTCGGCATGGGGTCAGGTGGGACCACCGCGCTAGTGCCGCCAGGCAAATTCTTTGTGCTCCGTCCTGTGTCTTTTACGCCGCTCCTGCGTTGGCTGCCTTCGCTCGCAACAGTCACATACTTCAGTATGCTCCTGTCGTCTCGTCTCAGTTGCCGCCTTGCTGCTGCGCAAAATCCTTCGGACTTAACATTTAATCTGTATCAGCTGAAAATCTGTCTCTCATCCGCCAAAACATCTTCGGCGTTGTAAGGTTAAGCCTCACGGTTCATTAGTACCGGTTAGCTCAACGCATCGCTGCGCTTACACACCCGGCCTATCAACGTCGTCGTCTTCAACGTTCCTTCAGGACTCTCAAGGAGTCAGGGAGAACTCATCTCGGGGCAAGTTTCGTGCTTAGATGCTTTCAGCACTTATCTCTTCCGCATTTAGCTACCGGGCAGTGCCATTGGCATGACAACCCGAACACCAGTGATGCGTCCACTCCGGTCCTCTCGTACTAGGAGCAGCCCCCCTCAATTCTCCAGCGCCCACGGCAGATAGGGACCGAACTGTCTCACGACGTTCTAAACCCAGCTCGCGTACCACTTTAAATGGCGAACAGCCATACCCTTGGGACCTACTTCAGCCCCAGGATGTGATGAGCCGACATCGAGGTGCCAAACACCGCCGTCGATATGAACTCTTGGGCGGTATCAGCCTGTTATCCCCGGAGTACCTTTTATCCGTTGAGCGATGGCCCTTCCATTCAGAACCACCGGATCACTATGACCTGCTTTCGCACCTGCTCGCGCCGTCACGCTCGCAGTCAAGCCAGCTTATGCCATTGCACTAACCTCCTGATGTCCGACCAGGATTAGCTGACCTTCGTGCTCCTCCGTTACGCTTTAGGAGGAGACCGCCCCAGTCAAACTACCCACCAGACACTGTCCGCAACCCGGATTACGGGTCCACGTTAGAACATCAAACATTAAAGGGTGGTATTTCAAGGTTGGCTCCACGCAGACTGGCGTCCACGCTTCAAAGCCTCCCACCTATCCTACACATCAAGGCTCAATGTTCAGTGTCAAGCTATAGTAAAGGTTCACGGGGTCTTTCCGTCTTGCCGCGGGTACACTGCATCTTCACAGCGAGTTCAATTTCACTGAGTCTCGGGTGGAGACAGCCTGGCCATCATTACGCCATTCGTGCAGGTCGGAACTTACCCGACAAGGAATTTCGCTACCTTAGGACCGTTATAGTTACGGCCGCCGTTTACCGGGGCTTCGATCAAGAGCTTCACCTTGCGGTTGACCCCATCAATTAACCTTCCGGCACCGGGCAGGCGTCACACCGTATACGTCCACTTTCGTGTTTGCACAGTGCTGTGTTTTTAATAAACAGTTGCAGCCAGCTGGTATCTTCGACTGGTTTCAGCTCCGCGAGCAAGTCGCTTCACCTACGCACCAGCGTGCCTTCTCCCGAAGTTACGGCACCATTTTGCCTAGTTCCTTCACCCGAGTTCTCTCAAGCGCCTTGGTATTCTCTACCTGACCACCTGTGTCGGTTTGGGGTACGATTTCGTGTTACCTGATGCTTAGAGGCTTTTCCTGGAAGCAGGGCATTTGTCACTTCAGCACCGTAGTGCCTCGTCATCACGCCTCAGTGTTAAAGTGAACCGGATTTACCTGGAACACACACCTACACGCTTAAACCGGGACAACCGTCGCCCGGCCGACATAGCCTTCTCCGTCCCCCCTTCGCAGTAACACCAAGTACAGGAATATTAACCTGTTTCCCATCGACTACGCCTTTCGGCCTCGCCTTAGGGGTCGACTCACCCTGCCCCGATTAACGTTGGACAGGAACCCTTGGTCTTCCGGCGAGCGGGCTTTTCACCCGCTTTATCGTTACTTATGTCAGCATTCGCACTTCTGATACCTCCAGCATGCCTCACAGCACACCTTCAACGGCTTACAGAACGCTCCCCTACCCAACAACACATAGTGTCGCTGCCGCAGCTTCGGTGCATGGTTTAGCCCCGTTACATCTTCCGCGCAGGCCGACTCGACCAGTGAGCTATTACGCTTTCTTTAAATGATGGCTGCTTCTAAGCCAACATCCTGGCTGTCTGGGCCTTCCCACATCGTTTCCCACTTAACCATGACTTTGGGACCTTAGCTGGCGGTCTGGGTTGTTTCCCTCTTCACGACGGACGTTAGCACCCGCCGTGTGTCTCCCGTGATAACATTCTCCGGTATTCGTAGTTTGCATCGGGTTGGTAAGCCGGGATGGCCCCCTAGCCGAAACAGTGCTCTACCCCCGGAGATGAATTCACGAGGCGCTACCTAAATAGCTTTCGGGGAGAACCAGCTATCTCCCGGTTTGATTGGCCTTTCACCCCCAGCCACAGGTCATCCGCTAATTTTTCAACATTAGTCGGTTCGGTCCTCCAGTTAGTGTTACCCAACCTTCAACCTGCCCATGGCTAGATCACCGGGTTTCGGGTCTATACCCTGCAACTTAACGCCCAGTTAAGACTCGGTTTCCCTGCGGCTCCCCTATACGGTTAACCTTGCTACAGAATATAAGTCGCTGACCCATTATACAAAAGGTACGCAGTCACCCCATAAAAGAGGCTCCCACTGCTTGTACGTACACGGTTTCAGGTTCTGTTTCACTCCCCTCGCCGGGGTTCTTTTCGCCTTTCCCTCACGGTACTGGTTCACTATCGGTCAGTCAGGAGTATTTAGCCTTGGAGGATGGTCCCCCCATATTCAGACAGGATACCACGTGTCCCGCCCTACTCATCGAGCTCACAGCAAGAGTGCTTTTGTGTACGGGGCTGTCACCCTGTATCGCGCGACTTTCCAGACGCTTCCACTAACACTCAGGCTGATTCAGGCTCTGGGCTGTTCCCCGTTCGCTCGCCGCTACTGGGGGAATCTCGGTTGATTTCTTTTCCTCGGGGTACTTAGATGTTTCAGTTCCCCCGGTTCGCCTCGTTAACCTATGTATTCAGTTAACGATAGTGCAACGGATTGCACTGGGTTTCCCCATTCGGACATCGCCGGCTGTAACGGTTCATATCACCTTACCGGCGCTTTTCGCAGATTAGCACGTCCTTCATCGCCTCTGACTGCCAGGGCATCCACCGTGTACGCTTAGTCGCTTAACCTCACAACCCGAAGATGTTTCGTAAAACATCATCAGTTGCGAAAATTTGAGAGACTCACGGAACAATTCGCATTGTTCTGTGTTTCAATTTTCAGCTTGATCCAGATTTTTAAAGAGCAAATATCTCAGACATGACTCACTGTTCACACAGGAATCAGGTTTGAGATACATCGGCAGGTGACTTTCACTCACAAACCAGCAAGTGGCGTCCCCTAGGGGATTCGAACCCCTGTTACCGCCGTGAAAGGGCGGTGTCCTGGGCCTCTAGACGAAGGGGACACAAAGTCTCACTCGCAAGACGCCTTGCTATTTACTTTTCATCAGACAATCTGTGTGGACACTGCAGGGATTGGTTCTTTAAGGTAAGGAGGTGATCCAACCGCAGGTTCCCCTACGGTTACCTTGTTACGACTTCACCCCAGTCATGAATCACAAAGTGGTAAGCGCCCTCCCGAAGGTTAAGCTACCTACTTCTTTTGCAACCCACTCCCATGGTGTGACGGGCGGTGTGTACAAGGCCCGGGAACGTATTCACCGTGACATTCTGATTCACGATTACTAGCGATTCCGACTTCATGGAGTCGAGTTGCAGACTCCAATCCGGACTACGACGCACTTTATGAGGTCCGCTAGCTCTCGCGAGATTGCTTCTCTTTGTATGCGCCATTGTAGCACGTGTGTAGCCCTGGTCGTAAGGGCCATGATGACTTGACGTCATCCCCACCTTCCTCCAGTTTATCACTGGCAGTCTCCTTTGAGTTCCCGGCCGGACCGCTGGCAACAAAGGATAAGGGTTGCGCTCGTTGCGGGACTTAACCCAACATTTCACAACACGAGCTGACGACAGCCATGCAGCACCTGTCTCACAGTTCCCGAAGGCACCAATCCATCTCTGGAAAGTTCTGTGGATGTCAAGACCAGGTAAGGTTCTTCGCGTTGCATCGAATTAAACCACATGCTCCACCGCTTGTGCGGGCCCCCGTCAATTCATTTGAGTTTTAACCTTGCGGCCGTACTCCCCAGGCGGTCGACTTAACGCGTTAGCTCCGGAAGCCACGCCTCAAGGGCACAACCTCCAAGTCGACATCGTTTACGGCGTGGACTACCAGGGTATCTAATCCTGTTTGCTCCCCACGCTTTCGCACCTGAGCGTCAGTCTTCGTCCAGGGGGCCGCCTTCGCCACCGGTATTCCTCCAGATCTCTACGCATTTCACCGCTACACCTGGAATTCTACCCCCCTCTACGAGACTCAAGCCTGCCAGTTTCGGATGCAGTTCCCAGGTTGAGCCCGGGGATTTCACATCCGACTTGACAGACCGCCTGCGTGCGCTTTACGCCCAGTAATTCCGATTAACGCTTGCACCCTCCGTATTACCGCGGCTGCTGGCACGGAGTTAGCCGGTGCTTCTTCTGCGGGTAACGTCAATCGACGCGGTTATTAACCGCATCGCCTTCCTCCCCGCTGAAAGTACTTTACAACCCGAAGGCCTTCTTCATACACGCGGCATGGCTGCATCAGGCTTGCGCCCATTGTGCAATATTCCCCACTGCTGCCTCCCGTAGGAGTCTGGACCGTGTCTCAGTTCCAGTGTGGCTGGTCATCCTCTCAGACCAGCTAGGGATCGTCGCCTAGGTGAGCCGTTACCCCACCTACTAGCTAATCCCATCTGGGCACATCTGATGGCAAGAGGCCCGAAGGTCCCCCTCTTTGGTCTTGCGACGTTATGCGGTATTAGCTACCGTTTCCAGTAGTTATCCCCCTCCATCAGGCAGTTTCCCAGACATTACTCACCCGTCCGCCACTCGTCAGCGAAGCAGCAAGCTGCTTCCTGTTACCGTTCGACTTGCATGTGTTAGGCCTGCCGCCAGCGTTCAATCTGAGCCATGATCAAACTCTTCAATTTAAAGTTTGATGCTCATCGAATTAAACCGTAATGAATTACGTGTTCACCCGTGAGACTTGGTATTCATTTAGTGTCCGAAGACATTAAGAATCCATGTCACCTGAGTGCCCACACAGATTGTCTGATAAATTGTTAAAGAGCAGTGCCGCTTCGCTTTTCGCAGCGGCGCGGGGTGTGCATATTACGCTTTCCCGCTGTGAAGTCAACTGATTATTTTCAGAATTCTTCACCTGACAGGCCGGTGTGTTTGCCGTTGTGCCGTGTCAGTGGAGGCGCATTATAGGGAGTTAATTCTCCCTGACAACCCTTAATTTGAAAAAAGTTACTGTTCGCTCAATTTCCAGGCAGAAACTGTGAAAAGAGTCTGTTTCTGCTCTTTTATTAAACAAAAACGGGCCCCGAGAGGCCCGTTTTTCATTTTTCATCTTTTATTGAACAGCGACAATGTGATCATCTTTCACCACAAGCTGCACCGGCTTGCCCGGAATCAGCGCACCGGAGAGGATCTGCTGCGCCAGCGGGTTCTCAATCTGTTGCTGGATCGCACGTTTCAACGGCCGCGCGCCATATACCGGATCGTAACCATTGGCGCTAAGCAGTTTCAGCGCCTCGTCAGAAAGCGTCACACTGTAGCCGCGCTCCTCAAGACGTTTATACAAACGCTGCAACTGAATCTGCGCAATAGAAGCAATGTGTTTTTCACCTAATGGATGGAACACAACTACTTCATCTATACGGTTGATGAATTCAGGGCGGAAGCTCTGGCTCACCACGCCCATAACCAGCTCTTTCATATGGCCGTAATCGAGATCGCCAAAACGTTCCTGAATCAGGTCGGAACCCAGGTTCGAAGTCATGATGACTACCGTATTACGGAAGTCTACCGTTCTGCCCTGCCCGTCCGTCAACCGACCGTCGTCAAGCACCTGCAACAGAATGTTGAAGACATCCGGATGCGCTTTCTCCACTTCATCAAGCAGAATGACGGAATAGGGACGGCGACGAACCGCTTCCGTCAGATAACCGCCCTCTTCATAGCCGACATAGCCCGGAGGCGCACCGACCAGCCGCGACACGGAGTGTTTCTCCATAAACTCGGACATGTCGATACGTACCATGGCGTCGTCGCTATCAAACATAAAGTTCGCCAGCGCTTTGCACAGCTCGGTTTTCCCGACCCCAGTCGGCCCAAGGAAGAGGAAGGAGCCAATCGGGCGATTCGGATCGGACAACCCTGCGCGGCTGCGGCGAATGGCGTTAGAGACCGCATCGACAGCTTCATCCTGACCAATCACGCGGTGGTGAAGATCGTGTTCCATGCGCAGCAGTTTCTCACGCTCGCCTTCCATCATTCGCGATACGGGAATACCGGTCCAGCGCGCCAGCACTTCGGCAATCTCAGCATCGGTTACACGGTTACGCAGCAGGCGCATGGTTTTGCCTTCACTCTGTGTTGCCGCCGCCAGCTGTTTCTCCAGCTCGGGGATTTTCCCGTACTGCAACTCAGACATTCTGCCCAGGTCGCCATTACGACGGGCCTGTTCCATAGCGATTTTCGCCTGCTCAAGCTCTGCTTTAATGGTCTGCGTGCCGGAAAGGGAAGCTTTTTCGGCCTTCCACTCCTCTTCAAGGGAGGAGTATTGACGCTCTTTCTCTTCCAGTTCTTCGTTCAGCATGTCGAGGCGTTTTTTACTCGCCTCATCAGACTCTTTCATCAACGCGCGCTGTTCCAGCTTGAGCTGGATAATGCGTCGGTCGAGCCGGTCGAGCTCTTCCGGTTTCGAGTCAATCTGCATACGGATGCTGGATGCCGCTTCATCGATCAGGTCGATGGCTTTATCCGGCAACTGGCGATCGGAGATGTAGCGATGCGAGAGCGATGCCGCCGCAACAATCGCCGGATCAGTAATTTGCACATGATGGTGCAACTCATAGCGCTCTTTCAGACCGCGCAGAATAGCGATGGTGTCTTCAACAGAGGGTTCAGCCACCAGCACTTTCTGGAAACGGCGCTCCAGCGCAGCATCTTTCTCGATGTACTGACGGTACTCATCAAGCGTAGTTGCGCCGACGCAATGCAGTTCACCGCGCGCCAGCGCCGGTTTCAGCATGTTCCCTGCATCCATAGCGCCGTCGGCTTTACCGGCACCGACCATGGTATGCAATTCGTCGATAAACAGGATGACGTTGCCTTCCTGTTTGGAGAGATCGTTGAGCACCCCTTTCAGGCGCTCCTCAAACTCACCGCGATATTTTGCCCCGGCGACCAGTGAGCCCATATCCAGCGCCAGCACGCGGCGGCCTTTAAGCCCCTCCGGCACTTCGCCGTTCACAATGCGCTGCGCCAGCCCTTCAACGATGGCGGTTTTACCGACACCCGGCTCACCGATTAACACCGGGTTGTTTTTGGTACGGCGCTGCAATACCTGAATGGTACGGCGGATCTCTTCGTCACGGCCGATGACCGGGTCAAGTTTGCCCTGCTCGGCACGCTCGGTCAGATCGACGGTAAATTTTTTCAAGGCCTGACGTTGGTCTTCAGCCCCCTGGTCGTTCACGTTCTCTCCCCCACGCATTTGCTCGATAGCCTGGGTCACGTTCGCGGTCGTTGCGCCAGCGGATTTCAGCAAATCCGTCAGCGTGCCGCGTGACTCCAGCGCAGCCAGAACAAACAGCTCTGACGAAATAAAGTTATCACCCCGTTTTTGCGCCAGCTTGTCGCAAAGGTTAAGCACGCGCATCAAATCCTGCGAAGGCTGCACATCACCGCCGGTACCTTCTACCTGCGGTAAGCGGCTCAGCGCTTGTTCGATAGCAATACGTAACTGGCCAGCATTGACGCCGGCAGAGGTTAATAAAGGTTGAACCGAACCGCCTTCCTGGTTCAGTAAGGCGCTCATTAAATGAAGTGGTTCGATGAATTGGTTGTCGTGCCCCAGTGCGAGCGACTGGGCATCGGCAAGAGCAAGCTGGAATTTATTAGTAAGACGATCCAGACGCATAACTCCTCCCATAACAGGTCAAATTTGCTACTGGAGATTAAATGAGGTCATCCCTCAATTATTCAAGGTGATTGACCTGATTTATGCGAAGAAAACTTACGCGCACTGGATCGTCTTGATTCGTTAGGTTATATCAGCCAAATGAAACTTGCCATACGCCCGGTCGTCTTGTCCCGACGGTATGAGAAAAAATCACTCTGCTGACTGAAGGTGCAGTGTTCGCCGCCGTAGATATGCTCGACGCCGACGCTTGCCAGCCGCTGACGCGCCAGCTGATAAATATCAGCAAAATATTTCTCACCCTGCGGGCGAAATGCGCGTTCGGCTGCGGCATCGTGAGCCATAAATGCCTCACGCACTTCCGGGCCCACTTCGAAGGCCTCCGGACCAATCGCCGGGCCAAGCCACGCCAGCAGATTTTCAGGTTTGTCGGCAAAACAGGCTACCGTCTCTTCCAGCACGCCGCCGCACAGTCCGCGCCAGCCAGCGTGCGCTGCCGCCACTTCACTGCCATCCCGGTTACAAAACAGCACCGGCAGGCAGTCGGCGGTCATCACCGCACACACCGTGCCCGGCGTGTTGCTGTATGAAGCATCCGCGCGTTTCGAGTCATAGGATTCGCCGTCGAGCTTCAATACCGCCGTGCCGTGCACCTGCTCAAGCCAGACCGGTTTTGAAGGCAACCCGGCAGCCGCAAACAGGCGCGCGCGGTTCTCTTCGACATGCTCACTGTTGTCGCCGCAGTGCGCGCCGAGGTTCATGGCATCATAGGGCGGCAGGCTTACACCGCCGATACGCGTTGAGCTACAGGCCGCCACGCCTTTCGGCAGCGGCCAGTCCGGGACGATCAGTTTGGTCATAACCAGGCGACATCATCCTTATGGGTTTCAAAATCCGCGCGCATCGCGGCAATAAGATCGACCATATCCTGTGGAATTGGCGCATGCCACTCCATTTCGATACCGCTAATCGGATGGTAGAGACGCAGCATAGTTGCGTGCAGCGCCTGGCGGTCAAACTTGCGCAGCGCATCAATAAATTCATCCGACGCGCCTTTCGGCGGACGAGGACGTCCGCCGTAGAGCTGATCGCCCACCAGTGGATGAGTGATATGCGCCATATGCACACGAATCTGGTGCGTACGACCGGTTTCAAGACGCAGACGCAGACGCGTATGGATACGGAAATGTTCCATAATGCGGTAGTGCGTG
Source organism: Kosakonia sp. CCTCC M2018092 (assembly GCF_003864115.1). Classification (NCBI taxonomy): domain Bacteria; kingdom Pseudomonadati; phylum Pseudomonadota; class Gammaproteobacteria; order Enterobacterales; family Enterobacteriaceae; genus Kosakonia; species Kosakonia sp. CCTCC M2018092. The sequence goes on along the minus strand of NZ_CP034225.1, from coordinate 1,150,112 downwards.
ACGGCCGGTTTGCCCATCGGGTGAACGGACATATGGGTGCGTTTGGTCGGATGGCGGCTGATAGGCTCCTCCACCGTACCGCCCGCGGTCATATGACCGATGGCAACCGCTTCATATTCACGGGTGATTTCACGCAGTTGCAAGGATTCAACCAGCCGGGTTTGCGCCGGAACGGTTTTCGCTACAACCATCAAGCCAGTGGTGTCTTTATCCAGACGGTGCACGATACCAGCGCGCGGTACGTCGACAATCGGCGGATAGTAGTGAAGCAGCGCATTCAGCACGGTACCGTCAGGATTACCGGCGCCGGGATGCACGACAAAGTCGCGCGGCTTATTAATGACGAGAATATCGTCATCTTCATAGACGATATTGAGAGGAATATCCTGCGGCTCAAAGCGCGCTTCTTCTTCAATTTCCGCATTGATGGCAATGCGCTCACCGCCCAACACTTTCTCTTTCGGTTTGTCGCTAACGACATCATTGACCAGCACGCGCCGATCAAGAATCCATTCTTTTATACGCGAACGTGAATAATCAGGGAACAATTCGGCCAAAGCCTGATCTAAGCGTTGACCGAGTTGATTCTCGGATACCGTTGCGGTGAGTTGTACCAGTTGTGCCATATACAGCTTCTTCGTTAACGTTGGGTTTTACGGCTTCGCCGTTTAATATAGTGTGCTATTGTAGCTGGTCTTAGTCGGGAGCAGGAGTAAAGAATCTCCCGCATGAACATTCTGAGGAAAGTCTAAACGTTATGACGCGCTTGAAATATCTGGTGGCAGCCGCCACGTTAAGTCTGGCTTTGGCAGGTTGCTCCGGTTCTAAGGAAGAGGTACCTGATAATCCACCAAACGAAATCTACGCGACCGCCCAGCAAAAGCTGCAAGACGGTAACTGGAAGGCGGCAATAACGCAACTGGAAGCTCTGGATAATCGTTATCCGTTTGGTCCTTACTCCCAGCAAGTGCAGTTAGATCTTATCTACGCCTACTACAAAAACGCCGATCTGCCGCTGGCGCAGGCCGCCATCGATCGCTTTATTCGTCTTAACCCAACGCATCCGAACATCGACTACGTGATGTATATGCGCGGGTTGACCAACATGGCGCTTGATGACAGCGCGCTGCAGGGCTTCTTTGGCGTTGACCGTAGCGATCGCGATCCGGCTCATGCGCGTGATGCGTTCAATGACTTCTCACGGCTGGTGCGCGGTTACCCGCAAAGTCAGTATGCGACGGATGCCAACAAGCGTCTGGTCTACCTGAAAGATCGTCTGGCGAAGTATGAATACTCCGTCGCGCAGTACTACACCGATCGCGGTGCGTGGGTTGCGGTGACCAATCGCGTGGAAGGCATGCTGCGTGATTTCCCGGATACCAAAGCAACGCGCGATGCGCTGCCATTGATGGAGCACGCTTACCGCGAGCTGCAGCTCAATGCGCAGGCTGACAAAGTGGCGAAAATTATCGCCGCCAATAACAGCAACGCATAACGCCTGTAAAAGCAAAACGGCAGCCCGCGGGCTGCCGTTTTTTTATCCGTTGAATGCATCGCTGACGCGCTTTCGCGCCGATGCAACCTATCAACTATGACTGCTAACTTCGCATCGGACAAGCTAAATTTCCCCTCTTCCTGCCCTGCCTCACAATCCTCTCGTCTTTGACAAAAAGTGACAAAATTACGTGATTTTAATCACACATTTTGACATTAGGCGCGCTATGCTGAAATGACTTAGACGGAAAGACAGAGAGGTAAGATGTATGACAATGAACATTACCAGTAAACAAATGGAAATTACTCCGGCAATCCGCCAGCATGTCACCGACCGTCTCGCCAAACTGGATAAATGGCAAACTCAGCTGATTAATCCCCATATCGTCCTCTCTAAAGAGCCACAGGGTTTTACCGCCGATGCGACCATCAACACGCCTAACGGGCAGCTTGTCGCCAGCGCTAAACACGATGATATGTATATCGCCATCAACGATTTGATCAACAAGCTGGAACGGCAGCTCAATAAAGTGCAGCACAAAGGCGAAGCGCGTCGCGCCGCAACATCGGTGAAAGATGCCAACTTCGTTGAAGAAGAAGAAGAGTAGTCTCTACATTGAGTTTCCAACGCGCCTGCGGGCGCGTTTTTTATTGACAGAGCGAAAAGAGAGCAGTTACTTTAACTTCCTCGCTCAACAGGAAAAATGATGAAAACCACCCCGTTCCTCTTCGCACTCTTTTTTACCTTCCCCAGTTAGGGAGGCGATTCGTTTTGTGAGAAAAAGTGCGAAGACGAACAATAAAGCCTCCCAAACCGGGAGGCTTTTTTATTGATAACAATGAAAGGCAACAACATGACGGCTGAAAACCCCTTACTGGATTTACGCGTGAAGATCAGCGCGCTCGACGAGCAGTTGCTGACGCTGCTGGCCGAGCGCCGCCAGCTTTCCGTTGAAGTTGGCAAAGCGAAACTCGCCTCCCATCGCCCGGTACGCGATATCGACAGAGAGCGGGCCCTGCTGGAACATTTAATCGAGCTTGGCAAAACGCATCATTTAGATGCCCATTACATTACCCGCCTGTTTCAGCTCATCATTGAAGACTCTGTTCTCACTCAGCAAGCTCTGCTCCAGCACCACCTCAACAACATCAACCCACGCTCTGCGCGTATCGCGTTTCTTGGCCCAAAAGGCTCCTATTCGCATCTTGCGGCGCGCCAGTATGCCGCGCGTCATTTCGATCAGTTTATCGAGAGCGGCTGCGCGCGTTTTCAGGATATTTTTAATCAGGTCGAAACCGGCCAGGCGGATTACGCCGTTGTGCCGCTGGAGAACACCAGCTCTGGCGCGATTAACGATGTCTATGATCTGTTGCAGCACACCAGCCTGTCGATTGTCGGCGAGCTGACTGTGCCGATCGATCACTGCGTGCTGGTGTCGGGCACGACCACTCTTGAGCAGATCCAGACGGTTTACAGCCATCCGCAGCCGTTCCAGCAGTGCAGCCAGTTCCTTAACCGCTATCCGCACTGGAAGATTGAGTATTGTGAAAGCACCTCGGCGGCGATGGAAAAAGTCGCGCAATTGAACTCACCGCACGTCGCGGCGCTGGGCAATGAACCGGGTGGCGCGCTGTATGGTTTACAGGTGCTGGAACGCAACCTGGCGAACCAGACGCAGAATATCACCCGGTTTGTGGTGCTGGCGCGTAAAGCGATTGATGTCTCTGAGCAGGTACCGGCGAAAACCACGCTGCTGATGGCGACCGGGCAACAGGCGGGTGCACTGGTAGAAGCGCTGCTGGTGCTGCGCAACCACAACCTGATCATGACCAAGCTGGAGTCGCGCCCGATCCACGGTAATCCGTGGGAAGAGATGTTCTATCTGGATATTCAGGCCAACCTGCACGCCAGCGCGATGCAAAAAGCGCTGCGCGAGCTGGGCAATATCACCCGCTCGCTGAAAGTACTGGGCTGCTACCCCAGCGAAAACGTGGTGCCGGTCGATCCGGTTTAACGCTCGATAAAGAGCGCTTTCTTCATCCCTGCCACCGACACAGGCAGGGTGAAGATTGCCCCCGAAAGCGGATAATCGGCAATCTCTTGCTCATCCATATTTTCGCGGGTGGTGGTGATAAACAGGGTTTTCATATCCGCCCCGCCAAAGCAAACCATCGTCGGGCAGCGCACCGGCAAACGGTACTCTTCCAGCTGTTCGCCCTGCGGTGAGAAACGCGCAATTCGCCAGCCGTCATACATCGCGCTCCAGTAGCACCCTTCGACATCCATCGCCGCGCCGTCCGGGATCCCTTCTCCCGGGTTAAAGCGACGAAAAAGCTCGCGCCGCCCTGGCTCGCCCTGCTCATCCAGTGGCGTACGGTAAATCACGCCGTGCGGCGTGTCAGAGGTGAACATCCACTGTTTGTCATGGCTGAAAGCCAGGCCGTTTGCGCCGTGAATATCGCACTGCACCACTTTCGGCGTCAGATTGTTATCCACGCGCAGCAGCAGCGCGCCGTTGTAATCGCCCGGTGCCCAGAAGGTGCCAGCATAAAAGCGCCCATGGTGATCGGTGCCGCCATCGTTAAAACGCGCCAGCTGCGGATTTGATGGGTTATCGCACACTTTCTGTCGCAGCAGCCCGCGTTCGTCCGTCAGCCAGATGGCCTGCCGCATGGCGACGATAAAACCGCCCTTCTCACGCAGCGCGAAGCAGCCCACCTCTTCCGGGAACGAGAGCACCGTATGCTCGTCCGTTTCCAGCCTGTAACGGTGGATTTCACCTTCGAGAATATCAGCCCAGTAGAGCGCCTGTTCGGCTTCGCTCCAGGTCGGACACTCAGGTAAATGTCCGGTGTAATCAAACAGTCTCTGCAACTCAGCCATTGCGCATCCCTTAAATAAAAAAAGCCAGCGGGTGACCACTGGCTTTTCAGTATAAACGGCTTTTGAAGTTACGCCCGGCTGTCGTTGGCCTGGCGTAACAGGGTACGGCTCTCGCTCTGGAAACGCTGGGCATAATCGCCAAACCAGTGTTCAACTTTGCGGAAGCTGTCGATAAACGCTTGCTTATCGCCCTGCTCCAGCAGGCCAATCGCTTCGCCGAAGCGCTGATAGTAACGCTTGATCAGCGCCAGGTTATCGGGCGAGGACATAATAATGTCGGCATAGAGCTGCGGATCCTGGGCGAACAGCCGCCCCACCATCGCCAGCTCAAGGCGATAAATCGGCGATGAGAGCGACAGCAATTGTTCAAGCTGCACATTCTCTTCCGCCAGGTGCAGGCCATAGGCGAAGGTCGCAAAGTGGCGCAGCGCCTGGATAAAGGCCATGTTCTGATCGTGCTCGACGGCGCTGATGCGGTGCAGCCGCGCGCCCCAAACCTGAATCTGTTCCAGGAACCACTGATACGCTTCCGGTTTACGACCATCACACCACACCACCACCTGCTTGGCGAGGCTACCGCTGTCCGGGCCAAACATCGGGTGCAGACCAAGCACCGGGCCATTATGCGCCGACAACATCGCTTGTAACGGGCCGCTTTTCACCGACGCCAGATCGACCAGAATGCAATCCTCCGGCAGCGGTGGCAGCTTCGCAATCACCGCTTCGGTGACGTGGATCGGTACGCTGACAATCACCATGCCCGCATCCGCCAGCAGCGTCTCTGCCTGCGCCCAATCCTCTTTCTCCAGCGTACGCACCTGGTAGCCAGAGAGTGTCAACATCTTGCTGAACAGTTTCCCCATCTGGCCGCCGCCGCCAACGATGACCACCGGACGCAGCTCAGGACAGAGCGTTTTAAACCCTTTGTCGTTTTCGCTGGAGTAGGATTCGCGCATCACGCGGCGCAGCACATCCTCAATCAGATCGGGCGGTACGCCCAGCGCCTCGGCCTCTTTACGCCGCGAGGCCAGCATTGAAGCCTCACGCTCGGGAACATAAATCGGCAGCCCGTAGTGGCTTTTGACTTCGCCCACCTGCGCCACCAGTTCCAGCCGGCGCGCCAGCAGATCCAGCAGCGCCTTATCCACTTCATCAATTTGATCGCGCAGCGCGGTCAGTTCAGCAACCATAACACCCTCTTATGCAAAACGCGCCGCCAGGCTATTGCGCAGATCGCTGTCGATTTCACGCAGCAGCGCTTCGGTCGCCTCCCAGCTAATGCAGGCATCGGTAACAGAAACACCGTACTTCATATCACAGCGCGGCTGCTCGGATGATTGATTGCCTTCGTGAATGTTGCTCTCAATCATCAGGCCGGTAATCGAACGGTTGCCATCTTTGATCTGCGCGACAACGGATTCGGCAACGGCAGGCTGGCGACGGTAATCTTTATTAGAATTCCCGTGGCTGCAATCTACCATCAGCGACGGTTTCAGTCCCGCCTGCTGCATCTCTTTTTCACACTGCGCGACATCCGCCGGGCTGTAGTTCGGCGCTTTGCCGCCGCGCAGGATCACATGACCATCCGGGTTGCCCTGGGTTTGCAGCAGGCAGACCTGGCCGGCCTGGTTAATGCCGACAAAGCGGTGCGGCATCGCAGCGGCGCGCATTGCATTGATGGCGGTGGCGAGGCTGCCATCGGTACCGTTTTTGAAGCCGACCGGCATCGACAAACCGGAGGCCATTTCACGGTGGGTTTGTGACTCCGTGGTGCGCGCGCCAATCGCTGACCAGCTAAAGAGATCGCCGAGGAACTGCGGGCTGTTCGGATCGAGCGCTTCGGTCGCCAGCGGCAGGCCCATGCTGACCAATTCCACCAGCAGACGACGCGCAATCTTCAGGCCAGCTTCCACATCAAACGAGCCATCCATATGCGGATCGTTAATCAGCCCTTTCCAGCCAACAGTGGTACGGGGTTTTTCAAAATAGACGCGCATCACCAGGTAGAGGCTATCGCTGACCTCTGCGGCAAGGGTTTTAAACCGACGGGCGTACTCGAGCGCTGCTTCCGGGTCGTGAATGGAACAAGGACCGCAGACCACCAGCAGGCGCGGATCGCGCCCGGCAATGATGTTAGAGATGGTCTGGCGGGATTGCGCGATTTGCGCCTCTTGTTCGCTGGTCAGCGGGAAAGCGGTTTTCAGCTGTTCCGGGGTGATCAGAACCTGCTCGTCGGTGATGTGTACGTTGTTCAGCGCGTCTTTTTGCATGATCAAATCCTGTATGGCTCGTGTGCGATAGGTTTCCTCAAGCGAGGGAGCTGACACCATATCACATCAGGTAAAGATTTCAATCCACAAATCGTACAGATATCGTTACACCACCAACTTTAATAGCGCTTATATGGCCGCCAACTGTAACTATAACTTTACATATGGCGGCCACAGGCGTTTTACACTGCGTTAACGCGCTGCTTTTTCCGCTGCCAGCGCAGAACATCAAACAGCATAAACAGCAGTAAACTACCGCCCATGACCGGCATTGCCAGCCCCAGCAACAAGGCGACGACCAGCACTACACAGCGGCCCACGACGGGGAGTTGCAGCCAGGCGTGGAGCACCGTCTCGCTCGCCGCCGGACGGCGGATCCACCACAAACGATAGCCGACGATAATCATCACGCACAGCGCGCTGCCAAAGGCGATCAGCACCAGCTGATTTAAGATGCCGAACAGCACGCCCATATGGAAATCGACGCCCCAGCGTGTCAGCTTCGCCATTAACGGGAAATCGGCGAAGTGCACATGATCGATCACTGCCAGCGAACTCCCCGCAATGGCGACCGCATCTACCTGCGTCGGCCAGCGGCGATCGATCTCCGTGACCGTCCAGGCATGTTCCGCATCGCGCGGCGGGCGAATTTCAATTTTCTTCGCCGTAATCCCGGCCGCCTGTGCGCGGGCGAGCACCGCGTCAAGTTGTGCCGGGTTGAGCGCCATGCCGGGCATCGCCATCCCTGCGTGATGCATATGGTGCTCGGCATGGGGATCGGCCGGTGCGGCTTCGCCCTGAAGCTGCGTGTTAACTTGCGGCGTCATCCAGTTAAATGCAGCGCGCAGTTTATCGACGTTGCCGCCCGCCCACTGCGACCAGGTCAGGCCGGTAGCAGAGAAGAGCAGCATCCCGGCCAGCAGCAGCCAGCCAAGCGTGACGTGCAGGCGGCGATGGTTTTGCACGCGGTTATTGATGCGCCGCTTCGGCCGGGTAAAAAACCACAGCGCAATGCCGCCGAGCGCGGCGATCCACATCCACGATGCCGCCAGCTCACTGTAGAGCCTGCCGGTATCGCCCAGCAGCAGCGAGCGGTGAAGATAATCAATCCACTGGCGCAGCGGCAAAATACCGCTGGTGCCGTAAACGGTCATATCCCCTTTCACCTGTAACGTCACCGGATCGACAAAAATCGCCCGGCTCTCGGAGACGCCAAGCTGCGGGTCAGCAAACATCACCCGCGTCGTCTCGCTATCGCTCAGGCCAGGCCGCACGGCCTGCAAGCGTAGATGCCCGCCCGTGACCTGTTCGGCGACGCGAAGCTGGTCGGCCAGCGGTTGCCGCTCGCCGCTCTCCGCGCCATACAGCGCATCGTGATAAAGCCAGCTCTCCAGTTGCGGCGTGGCAACGTAGAGCGTGCCGCTCAACGCGGCGATAAAGATAAAGGGGCCGACAAACAGACCAATATAGAAATGGAGGCGTCGCAGCAGGTTAAGCCACGCCGCACGAGGGGTGCAGGAAGTCATACTTTTCCTCAAAAAGCGCAAAGGTGTGCCATTCCGCGCAGGCGGAACACTATTTTGGGGTCAGGAAAAGCGTAAAGATGGCGGCGCGCGGGTGTCCGGCCAAAGCCAGGGGATAAAGCGCCACAGCCGAGGGCGCGTGCGGGCAGGCGGGCAGGTCACGCGCAGCACGCGTCCCAGCAGCAATAAAACAAGCAGGAAAATCAGGCCGGGAACATGGGCCAGCAACACACAGTAACCACACGCTTCAGCGTGATCGAGCGGCATGGCAGGCGACGGGCTCTCTGGCGACGACATCGCATGGTGTGAACGATCGTGGTGTGCATGATCGTTCTGCGCAGGCATTGGCATACTCATCTCATGATGCATACCGGGCATCGCGCTCATCGGATCTTTTTGTAGGGCAGTAGAAATAAGGGGGGCAACGAGGATCAGCAGGATCGCAAACAGCGCCAGCCACAGGGCTGAGCGTTGGGCTCTCGTAAGATGAAAAACGTGCTTCACCGCGTCTCCTTCAGGTCGAAGCGGCATTGTAAATTAAACATCACCAGAAGGTTAATAATTTTACCCGAAGAGACAAAACGGCGTGGCGTAAAAGGGCCAGATAAGTTAGTTAAGCCGCTTTTGCAGGCCCGCTCACGCCATCTGGCCTGCGCCCTTATTTTTCGCGCACGCCAGGCAAGTTAAGTGCAGTGAAATGCAGGGTTATGCATCTTCTGCCGCCACGTTGCCGCCATTAAATGCCGCCAGCGGGTTGAGCGTCACCGCCTCTTCGAGGTGATCGGGAGCGAAGTGGGCATAACGCATGGTTTCACGAATATTGGCATGACCAAGGATGCGTTGCAGCACAAGGATATTGCCGCCATTCATCATAAAGTGCGAGGCGAAGGTGTGGCGCAGAACGTGGGTTTTCTGCCCCTCGGCAAGGGCCAGAGAGGTAGTGGCCAGCATACGGGTGAAGTCGGCATAACAGGGCTGAAACAGCGCTCCTTCAAGCGGCGCGAGCTCATCGAACAGCCACTGCGGGATCGGCACGGTGCGGTTCCTGCCGCCTTTGGTTTTAACAAAAGTAAGCTTATTGGGTACCAGCTGGGTACGGGTGAGGGATTCGGCTTCCCGCCAGCGCGCGCCGGTGGCGAGGCAAATTTTCACCACCCGCGTTAAATCGACATTGCCGAAACGGACACAGGCCGCCAGCAGTTCGGCGATCTGCGCCTGCGTCAACCAGCTCATCTCGCGCTCTTTTTCGCGAAACGGCCGCACGCTCTCCAGCGGATTAGGCAGCGACCACTCGCCCAGCCTGGTGAGTTCATTAAACACCGCGCTAAGGTAGTGCTGCTCGCGGTTGACGGTGATGGGCTTCACTTTCCACTTTGCCGGGTCCGGCGTATAGCCATTGTCGATCTCACCGCTCAGGCGCTTATCGCGGTAGTGGGCCCAGGCTTTCGCCGTCAGCTGCGCGGCGATGGGATCGCCCAGCCCGCGGCAGACAATCTCCAGCTTCGCCAGCCGCGATTTGCTTGCCGCCAGCGACTGACCGTGCAGCTTGTACCACAGCGCAATCAGCTCGCTTAAGCGGCGGCGGTCGGCCTTCTCGCCGAGCCAGGGTTTCTCCTCCGCTTCCCGCTTCGCCCAGGTTTCAAAGGCTTCCGCTTCGCCTTTGGTGGCGAATTGTTTGCGGATGCGCCGCCCGTCGCGCCCCTGCGGATAGACTTCGCAGAGCCACTTTCCGCTCTTCTGTTTGCTGACCGTCATTGCCGCTTACACATGCTTTTCCAGCGTGAAGAGCACCACGCCGAACGGTTCGATCTCCGCTACGCCGCACTCAAAATCGACCGCGTTATTGCTCAGGCGCACTTTGCCGCCGGGCAAACGTACGACATCAAAGACATCCAGCGCATCATCAATGCCAATCACCCAGCGCCCGTTGCCAATCTTCTGCGCGGCGGTATCCACCAGCCAGCCGGCATGCAGCCCGTCAATAAAACGCAGGCTATCGGTAGCTGCTGGTGCCAGCGAAGGATCTAATGTCCAGACGCCTGCCTCTTTCAGCTCGCCAGACTCATGGCGGAATTTTGGAATGGTAATAACAGTATCGTTCTGCGCAGCAGCCGGTGCGGGGTACATCTCACCCTGCCCGGTTGCCAGCCACTTCAGCGAGACGCCGGTATCCAGCGCGCAGGTGACGACCACATCACCGGGGAAGAAGTCGCGGCGCACCCAGGTGCTGATGGTGCCTGAAGAGATATCGAGCAAATCGCCGAGATCTTTTTGCATCTGGAAGCCATAGGCATCAAGGATACGTCGCAGCACCGGGCGTCCGCCCGCCGAGAGGATCTCCTCATACAATGCCTTGCCTTTTACCTGCGGCTTCTCGACCAGATTCGCATTTGCAAACTCACCGTTTACCAGCCAGTGCAGATCCGCGCCGGTATCGAGCGCGCATTTGACCACCGCTTTATAGGGCACGCTTTCCCGCTGGATCCAGCTGCTGATATTGTTCGCTGGCACATCCAGCGCCTCGGCAAGCGCTTTCTGACTGGATACGGAGTAGGACGCTGCAATGCGATCCACCACATCCTGAACACTCATCTTGTTTTCACTCATGGACACCAACATCGAAAAAGTGATTTACACAATCGCATTTGCGATTTATATTGCTGTTCATCGACCAAAATGCACAGCAGTGCACTACATTTCAAACAACAGGAGATAATGCGATATGTCAGATGCAAAATCAATGCCGTCGCATCCGTTATCCGGCTCTCAAATGCAATTCAGCACCTTTTCGCATGGACAGATGGATGAGCTGATGTCCGCCCTGCTACCGGCGCTGCAAACCCTGATCCGCTCAGCGATGTCCGATGCGATGACGGTGAAGGATTTCGCCGCAATGCGCGGCATCAGCGAGCGTCTGGTGTGGCAGTGGCTCGATGAGGGCGTGCTGCTTAAAGCCCCTACCCGCGAGCATACCGACGCCGGTAAACGCAGCCGCACGCTGATAAACGTCAAAGCCTGGCGCGATAAATTAACGCAGCAGGCGATCGACTGCCGCTACATCGATCGGCGCTCCGCCACCTCATTCGGTTAATTTTGCATTTGCGAGTTCACGCTCACGCAGGAGGATCTATGGCGATCACCTCACCTGCCGCCAGCGCACCGCTGAGTGCCGGCGAGCGGCTTACCGGGTTAAACCACATCAGCGAACTTCGCGGTCGCCACTGGGGCGACAGCTGGAGCGAGGTGGCGCGCTTTATCGACGATATGCGTGACAGACGCGATGAGCAGTATGAGGCAAATGCGCGGGCGCTGGCGGCGATCTTCTTTCTCGCCCGCGTCCCCACTGCCCGCCAGGCGCTCGACCCGCATCAACTTACCCTCGAGGAGAAGCGCGCGCTGATCGCCGCCATGAACCACTTTCGCGTCGTCGTCAGCCTGTTTCCGAAACGGCTAACCATGCCGCTTTAACCCCAACTTTCAACCCAGGACGTCAACCCGTCGGGCATCCCTTTGCCCAAAATCAGGAGAGTTACCATGAGAAAGACCGCGATTCACTCCCCCACCCGCAGCGGCGATGAAATCACGCTGCTGCTGGCTGAAGCCCGCAATAACGAACGCCTGCGCTGCGCCGGGGCCGTTTCTGCCCGCCTTGCTACGCTGGCGAGCTTTATTGCCTCCCAGCGCCTCGACTGGAGCGACGCCGCTGAGCTGTTGCGCCAGGAGGCGACCCATATTGATAACCAGGCGCTGGAGCTGCACTGATGGCCGATGAAATGGATGGCGTTCAACAACGCGAAATGGAGGAGCGCGAGCGGCATATCCTGCACGCCCGCCGCCGTTTACTCCTCCCTTCCCGCTTAACCTGCGAATGCTGCGACATGCCGATCCCCGAGGCGCGTCGTATGGCGCTGCCGGGCGTGACCTGCTGCGTCAGCTGCCAGCAGATCGCCGAACTGAAAGATAAGCACTTCAGGAGAGGATAAGTGGCTGTCAGCCTGGCCTACCCCTGGAACGCGCCGCGCAGCGCTATCGCCAGCCCCTATCTGACCCACGCCGAACAGCAGCGCCGCAATCAGCATATTGCGGCGCTGCTGCAGGCGCGTCACGCCCTGGCGCTGCAACCCGCCTGTGTGCGCCTCTCCATCAGCCGCACAGAGCAAGCGCTGGAAAAGGCACATGGCGCTGCGCGGGCGCACGCCTTTCTGCTGCGCTTCGCCAGGCAAACGCTGCCACGTCTGAAGGCAGTTAACGCCCGCTACCAGATCGATTGTTTGCAATCACGCGTCTCAAAAGCGGTATTGAATGGTCATTTCGATACGGCTTTCCAGCAGGCGCTGGCCGGCCGGCTGGTCGATCTGGTTCACCGCTATAACCAGTTAGCGGACTGCAACCGGGCCAGCGTCGATCGCCTGGCGGAAGATATCGCCCACTTTATCCGCGGCGAGCTGGCGGATATCGATGCCGATGAGCAGACTGAGCTGAAAACCCTGCACCGCTGGTATCACCACGCTGCGCTTATCGCCCTGCAATTTAACGTCACCCCGCCGCACTGGCAGCGCGTGACGCAACACCGCGTCTGCGCGGAAGATCTCGCCCCGGCGGTGATCCGTCTTTTCAGCGAGCAGTGGTGGCGCGGCCATCTTCGCCGCGCAGCGGCTCAGTGGCGCGAGCATCTGCACATCGCGCTGGGCGTGGTGAGCCGTAAAACGCAGCCCTACGCCAGCCGGGACTGCATCACCACCTGGCGCGAACAGAAGCGCCGCCACCGCGCGTTTCTCAAAAGCATGGAGCTGGAGGATGAAGAGGGAAACCGCATCAGCCTGATTGATAAGCATGACGGGTCAATAGCCAACCCGGCGATCCGCCGCTGCGAGCTGATGACGCGCATCCGCGGTTTCGAAACTATCTGTCAGTCCCTTGGCTACGTCGGTGAGTTTTACACGCTGACCGCCCCTGCCGCCTTTCACGCTACCTCTCATACCGGGCATCGCAATCTGAAATGGAACGGCGCCAGCCCGGCGCAAACCCAGGGTTACTTCACTCGTCTGTGGGCGCGCATTCGCGCCAGGCTGCACCGCGATGGCCTGCGCATTTTTGGTATTCGTGTGGCGGAGCCGCATCACGATGGCACCCCACACTGGCATCTGCTGCTGTTTATGCAGCCGCAGGACAGAGATACGGTGCGCGAGATCCTGCGTGATTTTGCCCACCAGCAAGATAGCGAGGAGTTGCGCAGCGACAAAGCGCGAAAAGCCCGCTTTCATGCTGAAGCGATCGATGCGCAAAAAGGGAGCGCGACGGGGTATGTGGCGAAGTATATCGCCAAGAATATCGACGGCTACGCGCTGGAGAATGAGACCGACCACGAAACGGACGCACCGCTGAAAGAGAGCGCCTGCGCGGTCTCCGCCTGGGCGGCGCGCTGGCATATCCGCCAGTTTCAGTTTGTCGGCGGCGCACCGGTCACCGTCTACCGGGAGTTACGCAAAATGGCCGACAGCGCCACGGCCAAAGGGCTGAGCGTTGAGTTCGCCGAAGTACATGATGCCGCCGATAACGGCGACTGGGCCGGTTATGTTAATGCTCAGGGCGGCCCGTTCGTGCGCCGTGACGATCTGCAGGTACGCACCCTTTATCAGGCAGAGGAGGAGTTTAACCAGTACGGCGAACCGACCGTTCGTATTCGCGGCGTGTATGACACGGTAATCGGCAGCGGTTCGCCGGTGCTGACGCGCCTGAAGAAGTGGACCATTGTGCCGAAGCGCGCGGCGGCGGTTTTTCAGGGCGCGGCTGCGCCCGCTTGGAGTTCTGTCAATAACTGTACGCCCTGCGAGCCAGGTAAACCGCTAACGAATTATGAACGGCGGCAACTTACCCGCCGGCTGCGGGAAGGGATCCTCAGTGAACGAAACGGGAGGTTAAAAACCGATCTCAACATCATTGAGAATAATGACTTTTTGGCAAGCGATAGATGGTCAGAATATTTGTCACTTCACAATACTGTTTTTTTATCAGCGACATAGTGATTAGACAAAATAATCTTCGCTTCCCATAAATATCCAGCCTATGATACTGTATAAACATACAGTAAGAGAATTCATGAGAGGAATTCATGGTCTTTGAACGACTAAATAAGACTCAGCACAAATGGGCATGCGTGCAATTCATTGCCGAGGTGTCGCTTATCGCCAACTGCAAGCCTTCCGACCTGAAGCTGGCCTTGAGCCTGATCGCGGACCTGGCAGAGAGCGAGAACACTACTCCCGATGATGAGGATATTTATTACAAAGCCGAATAGCCCGCCGACCGCCATTCCGGCCACTCTCTTTACCGTACTCTTACGCACCGGTTAGCCTTTCCCTCGCCCGGTGCGTCGCTTTTCCCCCCGTGGTTGTGCCAGCCACGCGCCAGCACCAGGCCATAGCCCTTAGCCTCTCTGTTGCGGAAACTTAACCATGGAAAAAACCTTCCGGATGGTAAGAGACGCAAAACGATGAATGCGATAACACAACAAGGCGACACCCTCGATCTGATCTGCCTGCGCTACTACGGGCGAACGGCGGGCGTCGTCGAACGCGTGCTGGCCGCCAATCCTGGTCTTGCCGAGCTGGGCGTCGTGCTCCCGCATGGCACCACCCTCACCCTGCCCGATGTCGCGGTGCAGACCATGCAGGAGACGGTAAATCTATGGGCGTAAGTATCGAGAGAATCAGCTCGTCGCTGGCCTACTGGATTAGCGTCGCCCTGACCTTTTTTGGCGCGATGACGCCGCAAGACTTTGCCGCTTACTTCGGCGCGCTCGGCGTCGCCATGACCGTCGGCGTGAACTGGTATTACCGCCGTAAAAGCTATCTGTTCCTCAAATCCTGTGCGGTGAGCCAGGAGGTGGTCAATGGGCTTACCCGTTAAACGCTGTAGCGCGGCGGCCGTACTGGCGCTGGCGCTGCTGCTGCCCGATTTTCATCTGCTGCGCACCTCGCAGGCGGGGCTGGCGCTGATTACCGATCTCGAAGGCTGCCGGCTGCGCCCCTACCAGTGCAGCGCGGGGGTCTGGACATCGGGGATTGGTCACACGGCGAAAGTTATCCCTGCGCGCGATATCAGCGAAAAAGAGGCCGCCGTCAACCTGGTCGCCGACGTGCTGCACGTTGAACGCCGCCTGGCGCAGTGCGTGCCGGTGGCGATGCCGCAACCGGTCTATGACGCGGTAGTCAGCTTCACCTTTAACGTCGGCAGCGGCGCGGCGTGCACCTCAACGCTTGCCTGGCACCTGCGCCAGAAGGCGTGGAAACAGGCCTGCGATCAGCTCCCGCGCTGGGTTTATGTTGATGGCGTGCGCAACCGCGGGCTGGAAAACCGCCGCCAGCGCGAGCGCGACTGGTGCCTGAAGGGGGTGAAATGAGCGCCCGCCTGGTGGTGATGGCAGCGCTACTGGCAACGCTGGCCGGGCTCTGGCTATTTGAGCAAAACCACGCTCTGCGTGCCTCTTTAGCCAATGCGCAGCAGCTGGCGCGGGAGCAGAACGCCACGCTGACGCGCCTTAAAACCGCCCTCAACGCCACCGCCGAACTGGCGGCGAAGAACCAGCAGGCGCAGGTCACGCTGCGCCAGCAACTCGATGCCGCCAGCGCGCAGGCGCTGCAACGAGAAAACGCGATTGCGAGGTTATTAAATGAGAACGAGGCTTTTCGCCACTGGTATCGCACTGAGTTACCTGATGCTGTGCGCCGGGTGCACCAACGCCCCGCCTGCCCCTCCGCCGCTCATTGTTTACAACAGCTGCCCGCAGGTCAGCCTCTGTCCGATGCCGGCAAGCGCGCCGCAAACTAACGGCGATTTGAGCGCCGATATCCGCCAGCTTGAGCACGCGCTGGTGCAGTGCGCGCTGCAAGTTGAAACCCTTAAACATTGCCAGGATGAGATCAATGCTAAAACCCAACTCTCTGCGCAGCGCCCTGATTAACGCCGTCCCGGCGCTGCACGACACCCCCTCGATGCTGCGCCTGTGGGTCGATAAAGGCAGCAATATCGCCACGCTCGCCAGCTCCCTGTCGTTTGAAAAACAGTTCAGCCTTAACGTCGCGATCACCGGTTTTGGCGGCGATATCGACACGCTGTTTGTGCCGGTGATGGCCTGGCTGCGCGATAACCAGCCCGACATTCTCTCCGTCGAAGCGGGGCAGAAAGGCGGCTTTAGCTGGACGCTGCTGACCAACGCCGACGGCACCCAGGATGTGACGATGGTGCTGCAACTGACCGAGCGCACCCAGGTGAAAGAGGTCAACGGCGCACTGATTGCCGAAACGCTGCCGGAGCCGCTGCCGCCGGCCTTTGTCACCCGTCCGAAAGAGCTCTATATCAACGGCGAGCTGGTGAGCCGCTGGCAGGCGTGATCGCCTGCACCCTACGCCACGGGCTGCGTTGTGCCAAAAGCCGGACAGCCTTGTTCAATTTTCAAAACCGGGGACGCATAGCATCATTTCGCTTATGAACAGACAACTTTCGCTTCACGAACTGGCCCGCCAGCTTCGCAATATGATCCGCACCGGAATTATCACTGAGGTCGACCTGAAAGCCGGGCGCTGCCGGGTGCAGACCGGCGGTATGGTGACCGACTGGCTGCAGTGGTTAACCCACCGCGCCGGGCGTTCGCGCAGCTGGTGGGCGCCCTCCGTCGATGAGCAGGTGTTATTGCTCGCCGTCGGCGGCGAGCTGGAGACCGCCTTCGTTATGCCGGGGATTTATGCCAACGATCATCCGGCACCCTCCGCCTCGGCGGACGCCTGGCACGTCACTTTTCCCGATGGCGCGGTGTTTGAATATGAACCGCAGACCAGCGCCCTGAAGGTGAGCGGGATTAAAACTGCCGATATCACCGCGTCCGAGTCGATTACCGCCAGCGTGCCGCAAGTGTTGGTGAAAGCCTCGACGCGCATCACCCTCGATACGCCGGAAGTGGTCTGCACCAATAAGCTGATCACCGCCACGCTGGAGGTGCAAAAAGGCGGCACGATGAGCGGCAATGTGACGCACAGCGGCGGCTCGCTCACCTCCAACGGCAAAGTGCTGCATAGCCACAAACACCCCGGCGACAGCGGCGGTACCACAGGAGCACCTTTATGACAGCACGTTATTTCGGCCTCGATCGCACCAGCGGGCGCAGCCTGACCGACGTCGACCATATTCGCCAGAGCATCAGCGATATTCTGCGCACGCCGGTGGGCTCGCGCGTGATGCGCCGCGATTACGGTTCGCTGCTGTTCGATATGCTCGATCAGCCGCAGACCCCGGCGCTGGCGCTGCAAATTCAGGTGGCCTGCTATATGGCGCTGCTGCAATGGGAGCCGCGCATAACCCTCAGCGCGGTGACGGCCGAACGTCAGTTCGACGGCAAGATGGTGGTCAATCTGACCGGTCAGCTTGCCAGCACCGGCGAGTCCCTCTCTTTAACCCTTCCCGTGAGTTGATACCATGCCGATTATCGATCTGAGCCAACTGCCCGCGCCCGATGTTGTCGAGGCGCTGGATTATGAGCGCATCCTGGATGAGCGCAAAACCACCCTTGTTTCACTCTTTCCCGCCGACCAGCAGGAGGCCATCGCCCGTACGCTGGCGCTGGAGTCCGAGCCGCTGACTAAGTTTCTCGAAGAGAATGCTTACCGCGAAGTGGTCTGGCGCCAGCGCGTCAACGAAGCGGCCCGCGCGGTGATGCTGGCGTATGCCTCCCGCAGCGATCTTGACGCCGTCGCGGCGAACAGCAATACCGCGCGGCTGGTGATCGCCCCTGCTGATGAGAGCACTATCCCGCCCACGCCAGCGGTAATGGAGTCCGACACCGATTTACGCCTGCGCGCGCAGCAGGCTTTTGAAGGGCTAAGCGTGGCCGGGCCAGTGGGCGCTTATGAGTATCATGGCCGCAGCGCCGATGGTCGCGTAGCGGATATCTCTGCCGTCAGTCCGACACCCGCCTGCGTCACCATCTCTGTGCTCTCCCGCGAAGGCGACGGGACCGCCAGCGCTGAACTGCTGGCGATTATCGATAAAGCGCTTAACGCAGAGGATGTGCGCCCGGTGGGCGATCGCGTAACGGTACAGAGCGCGAAGATTGTGCCCTACCAGATTGATGCCACGCTTTTTCTCTATCCCGGGCCTGAATCGGAGCCGATTCGCCAGGCGGCTGAGCAGAAGCTGAAAGCCTACATCACCGCCCAGCGCCGACTGGGGCGCGATATTCGCCTGTCGGCTATTTACGCCGCGCTCCATGTTGAGGGCGTGCAGCGGGTGGTGTTGAACGCACCGCAGCAAGATATCGTGCTCGATCAGAGCCAGGCCTCCTGGTGTACGGCGTGGAAAATCACCACCGGAGGTACCGATGAGTGACGACCGTCTGTTGCCTGTTGGCTCATCGGTTCTTGAGGTGGCGACAGCACACGCGGCGGCGCAGATTGAACGCGTACCGGTGCCGCTGCGCACGCTGTGGGATCCGCTAACCTGCCCGGCCGAGCTGCTGCCCTATCTCGCCTGGGCACTCTCTGTTGACCGCTGGGATTTTAACTGGCCAGAAGCGACCAAACGTAAGGTGATCGCCTCCTCCTTTTTCGTCCATCAACATAAAGGGACGCGCAGCGCCATTCACCGGGTGGTTGAGCCGCTTGGCTTCCTGATTGAGCTGCGCGAGTGGTGGCAGGATAACGCCGAACCCGGCACTTTCCGGCTGGTGATTGGCGTTCAGGAGAACGGCATTACCGAGGAGACGTACCAGGAGCTGGAGCGGCTGATTAATGATGCCAAACCGGCAAGCCGCCATTTGACGGAGCTGAATATCAGCCTCAGCAGCCAGGGCGAGTGCTACGTTGGCGCGGCCTGCTACCTTGGCGAAGAGCTGACGGTCTACCCTTACAGCCCGGAAGAGATTGTGGTCGGCGGCGAAAGCTATGCGGCATCGGCGATCCACCTGATTGATAGCCTCACTATCACGGTTTAACCCTCCCCCTTCGGGCTACGGCCCGTTTTTTTTGCCTGCCCTGTTGTGTGAGTTCGCAACCAACGCCCCTTGATGGCGTTTGCCTGCGGCTGAACGGAAAATATCACCATCGTTCACTTCTCAACAAACAACCTGAGAGCGTATGCATGACCGCAAAATATTTCGCTATTTTGACTAACCTGGGGGCGGCGAAGCTTGCCAACGCCGCCGCGCTGGGCACGCAAATCAACCTGACGCAGATGGCCGTCGGCGATGCCAATGGCCAATTGCCCACACCCGATCCAGCGCAGACCCAACTGATTAACCAGAAGCGTATCGCGCCGCTAAACCGGCTCTCGATTGACCCGAAAAATAGCAGCCAGATTATTGCCGAGCAGGTGATTCCGGAAACCGAAGGTGGCTTCTGGATCCGTGAAATTGGCCTCTATGACGATGCTGGCGTGCTGGTTGCGGTAGCGAACTGCCCGGAAACCTATAAACCGCAGTTGCAGGAGGGTAGCGGACGTACGCAGACCATCCGGATGGTGGTGGTCGTCTCCTCAACGGCGGCGGTGACGCTGAAAATCGACCCGTCGGTAGTGCTGGCTACCCGCCAGTATGCTGATGACCTGCTGAGTAATCACCTCAAGGCCGCCAACCCACATCCGCAATATGCGCCACTCGCCAGCCCGATTTTTACCGGCATCCCGACGGCTCCGGACGCGCTGGTGAGTAATTACGGCCAGCAAATTGCCAATACCAAATATGTGCGTGATGTGGTGGCGAATGATGCCTACATTCTGCCGGTCGGTGTGCCGGTCGCCTGGCCGCAGGTAGAGCCGCCATCAGGCTGGTTCGTCTGTAATGGCTCCACGTTCGATAAGACAAAATATCCGCGCCTGGCGGCAGCTTACCCGGCGGGTTTACTGCCGGACCTGCGCGGGGAGTTTATTCGCGGCTGGGATGCAGGGCGTGGTGTAGATCCTGCACGTGCATTGCTAAGCTGGCAGAAAGGGACCATTCATATCAACGATCCCTCACTCAGCTCGGTAAACCTGGCAAGCCCGATTCATGCCAATGACAATGTAGCCACTGCCAAGAGTGACTTCGGGTTAGACCCTGTGATGAAAAGCGATTATGCAAATGTGATGAATGCATTTTTTGTCACCCCTGATGCCGCCGCTGATATGAATGCCGGTGGGTTTGCCGAAGGCTATGGCAGCACCCGCCCACGCAACATTGCCTTTAACTTCATCGTGAGAGCCGCATAATGACAACTGCAATTTTGAACGAAAACCACTTAGCCAGCCAGGCAGGGACTGTCACCGTCTATAACTTTGACGGGGGAAGCCGCGAATATCTCGGCAGCACCGTCGAGTATATTGCTGTAGGCGTCGGTATTCCGGCGAACTCGGCGCTTGATGAGCCTTTAGCGGCGAAACCGGGTTTTGCGGTACGTCGCAACGCGTCACTGGATGGCTGGGAGTATGCCCCCGACTACCGCGGCAGCGACGTGTATGAGAAAACCACCGGGGAGAAAAGGACGCTGACGCTGCTGGGGGACTATCCGGATGATGTTACCCCGCTTGCTCCCGCTACGCCGTATGACGTCTGGAACGGCAGCGCCTGGGTAACGGATGAGGCCGCACAACATGTGGCGCAAATCGCACAGGCAGAGCAGACCAGGGCCCGTCTGCTCAACAAGGCGAAAAATACCATCAGCCTGTGGCAGACCGAACTGCAACTCGGCATCATCAGCGATGATGATAAAGCGCAGCTTATCGTCTGGATGCGTTACATTCAGGCGCTGCAGAAGGTCGATACGAAGACTGCGCCCGATATCGACTGGCCTGAACAGCCGCAATAAAAGATGACGGGCTGCGGCCCGTTTTGCCGGGTGGCACTGCGTTTACCCGGCCTACAACATCCCCAGGCCTGATAAGGCGACGTCGCCATCAGGCCTTTTCCGTCGGGTTGTCCCGCCTGGCAGCCAACCGCATTCGATAGCCTCTTTCCCAAACCGCCCACGACAATAGCGTTTACTCAATCGCAAACCTGAGAGTGAACGCCTGACTATGAAATATTTTGCCATTCTGACTAACCAGGGTGCCGCGAAGCTTGCCAACGCTACCGCGCTCGGCACGCAGCTGAAGCTGACCCATATGGCCACCGGCGACGGTAACGGCAGTCTGCCTACCCCCGATCCTGCACAAACGAAGCTGGTTAACCAGAAACGTATTGCGCCACTGAATATGCTCTTCGTCGACCCTGGTGACGCGAACCAGATTATCGCCGAACAGGTCATTCCGGAGAATGAAGGCGGTTTCTGGATCCGTGAAATCGGCCTTTATGACGCCGATGGCACGCTGATTGCCGTTGCAAACTGCCCGGAGACCTACAAACCGCTTCTGCTGGAGGGCAGCGCCCGCACGCAAACCCTGCGTATGGCGCTGGTGGTCTCCGCAACCTCGGCGGTAAGCCTGAAAATTGATCCGGCGGTGGTGCTGGCGACGCGCAAGTATGTCGACGACAAGGTTATTGAGGTAAAAGCCTACACCGATAACCAGATGAAAGAGCATATTGATGCGGCAAATCCGCACAAGCAGTATGCCCCCCTTGCCAGCCCGACTTTTAGCGGTGCGCCGAAGGCACCTACTCCGACAGCAGGCAACAGTACTATGCAAATCGCTACCACAGCGTTTGTTCAGACAGCTATTACTGCGCTGGTTAATGGTGCTCCTGCCACACTGGATACTCTCAAAGAGATCGCTGCGGCTATTAATAACGATCCCAATTTCAGCACCACAATAAATAGCGAACTGGCAGGCAAGCAACCTCTCGATGCGGCTTTAACCGCAATTGCCGCTCTCGCAACCAGCGCTAACAAACTTCCCTATTTCTCCGGTGTTGATACCGTCATGCTGACCGACCTCACTGCGGTGGGGCGAGAACTGATTGCAAAGGGAGCCGTAACAGATATTCGTGCGTACCTGGGTCTTGGAAGTCTGGCAATTAAAAACAGCCTCACGGCAGCAGAGGTGGGAGCTGTGTCAAAGGCCGGCGATGTGATGTCGGGAAGATTAGCTATTAACGCTGATGGTGAAGCTGTTGCAATAAAGGGAACCGTCAACGAGGCTGCCAGTTACGTTATTTCACGGGACGCGTCAAATGTGAATCAATGGTATGTCGGCAAGGGCAGCAATGATTCCAACGACGTAGCCTTCTACAACTATAAAGGTGAAAACAGACTATTCCTTTCTGAAACTGGCGCAGTATTCCTGTCACCGAAAACAGGCCAGCAGCTCAATTTAGGCGGAAGTCAGACCAATATTTCAGGCATGGTTATTCCTTCAGACTATGCGAACTTTGATTCGCGCTATCCGTTAAAAAATGCAGCCTCGAAAGCGGTCAATGGCTGGTTTAAAGACGCCAGCACAGGATTGATTTATCAATGGGGAACCACTGATGCTGTCTATGACGACACGCTGAAAACCATCACGTTCCCGATTGCATTTCCTTCTGCATGCGTGGCTTTTTTGCCAACGCTGAAACGAAGCACGACAACATCGAACCCATTGGGGATGCTCTCTGTATGGGGACAGGCGATGAGTAATGCTTCTGCTAACCTGGTCTTTCAGTCAAATGACGGAACCTCTGATGCCCGTACGGGCCTGATTACTTACTGGGCGGTAGGATATTAATATGATCTATTTTTACAGTGCCAAAAATAATGCTTTCTATCCGCAAGAATTAAAAGAGGCGTATCAACGCGCCGACACATGGCCTGACGACCTGGTTGAAATTACGGAGGAGGAGTATCAGCCTATTATCCTGGCGCAATCGTTCGGAAAAGTGATAGCCGCAGACAATAACGGCTTCCCCGTACTGAAAGAGCCGGTGATTAACTGGCAGGGAAAAGCGAAGTCAGATCTTAAGAATCGGATTTTGGACGTTAACAACATTGTTAGTGACTGGAAAGCGGAACTGCAGCTCGGCACCCTCAGTGAAGAGAATAAGGCGAAGCTTATAAGCTGGCTGGAGTATGCCAATAAACTGAAAGCGCTTGATGTTGGTGATGTGACGACTGAGGATGATTACAAAAATATCGACTGGCCGGCAAAGCCAGCGTAAATCAAACGGGCTGCGGCCCGTTTTTTTAATTTCCGCTGTTGTATCAGCCGCTCTCCAACCCGGACAAATAGCGCGCCGCGCCGCCACACTCGAAAATAGCACTCACCCCAACACCACGGAGTTAAACGGATGAGTGATTACCATCATGGCGTTCAGGTCGTCGAAATCAACGATGGCACGCGCGTCATTTCCACAGTCTCAACGGCCATTGTCGGCATGGTTTGTACCGCCAGCGATGCAGACGCAGGGATGTTCCCTCTTAATGAACCGGTTCTGATCACTAACGTGCAGAGCGCGATCGCCAAAGCGGGCAAGCAAGGCACACTGGCGGCGTCGCTGCAGGCGATTGCTGACCAGGCGAAACCGGTGATCGTTGTTGTTCGCGTTGCTGAAGGCAGCGGTGAGGATGCGCAGGCGCAAACCCTCTCCAATATCATCGGCACCACCGACGAAAACGGTAAATATACCGGCCTGAAAGCGCTGCTGACCGCTGAAGCGGTGACCGGCGTGAAACCGCGCATTCTTGGCGTACCGGGTCTTGATAGCCTCGAAGTCGCTACCGCGCTGGCACCGATTTGCCAGAAGCTGCGCGCCTTCGGTTATGTCAGCGCCTGGGGCTGCAAAACCATTTCTGAAGCGATCAAGTATCGCGAAAACTTCAGCCAGCGCGAACTGATGGTCATTTGGCCCGATTTCCTCGCCTGGAACACCGCCAGCAACAGCTCTGCCGTGGCCTACTCAACGGCTCGTGCGCTGGGTCTGCGTGCGGCGATCGACCAGTCCGCCGGCTGGCATAAAACCCTCTCCAATGTCGGCGTCAATGGCGTTACCGGCATCAGCACCCCGGTGTTCTGGGATCTGCAGGAGTCGGGCACCGATGCCGATCTGCTGAACGAAGCGGGCATTACCACGCTGATTCGCAAAGATGGCTTCCGTTTCTGGGGCAACCGCACCTGCTCCGACGATCCGCTGTTCCTGTTTGAAAACTACACCCGTACCGCGCAGGTGATTGCCGACACCATGGCTGATGCGCATATGTGGGCGGTGGACAAACCGATCACCGCATCGCTGATTCGCGACATCATCGACGGTATCAATGCCAAATTCCGCGAACTGAAAAGCAATGGCTACATCATCGATGCCACCTGCTGGTTCGATGAAGAGGCTAACGACGCCGCATCGCTGAAGGCGGGCAAGCTCTATATCGATTACGACTATACGCCGGTACCGCCTCTGGAAAACCTGACCCTGCGCCAGCGCATCACGGATAAGTACCTGGCGAACCTGGTCTCCTCAGTTAACAGCAAGTAAGGAACAGATAGATGGCAATGCCGCGAAAACTTAAATATATGAACGTGTTCCTCAATGGCTTTAGCTATCAGGGGATCGCCAAATCCATCACGCTGCCGAAGCTGACCCGCAAGCTGGAGAACTACCGTGGCGCAGGCATGAACGGCGTAGCACCAATTGATATGGGTCTTGATGACGAAGCCCTGTCAATGGAGTGGTCGCTGGGCGGTTTCCCGGATGCGGCCATCTGGGAACTCTATGGCGCTACCACCGCGGATGCAGTTCCGATTCGCTTTGCTGGCTCCTACCAGCGTGACGACACTGGCGAAACGGTTGCCGTTGAAGTGGTGATGCGTGGTCGTCAGAAAGAGATCGACACCGGCGAGAACAAGCCGGGCGAAGATACCGAGTCCAAAATCTCCGTGGTCTGCAGCTACTTCAAGCTGACGATGGATGGCAAGGAGCTGGTAGAAATCGACACCGTCAACATGGTGGAGAAAGTGAACGGCGTCGATCGCCTTGAGCAGCACCGCCGTAACATCGGCCTGTAATAACCACCCGGTCAGCCTGCTGACCGGGTACCTTTTCCCGCGAAGAAGAGAGTGAGGATGCCATGAGCAACGAAACTGACAACGTGATTACCCTGGAAACGCCGATTAAGCGCGGTGAGCAGCTGATTAACAGCGTGACGCTGATGAAACCCAATGCTGGCACGCTGCGCGGATTAAGCCTGGCGTCGGTGGCGAACGCCGATGTCGACGCGCTGATTAAAGTGCTGCCGCGCATCACCTCCCCGTCGCTGACGGAGCAGGAAGTGGGTGCCCTCGACTTAGTCGATATGGTGGCGCTGGCGGGCAAGGTGGTCGGTTTTTTGTCACCGGCTTCGGCACAGTAACTTTTCCGGCCACTCTGTCGGTTGACGATCTGATGGCGGATATCGCGGTGATCTTTCACTGGCCGCCGTCAGAACTCTATCCCCTGAGCCTGACAGAACTCATCACCTGGCGCGAGAAAGCGCTACAGCGAAGCGGAAACAGATATGAGTAACAGCGCAAAATTAGAGGAATTGCTCACGGCTGTTGATCAGGCGACGCGCCCGTTTCAATCGTTGCAGACAGAGAGTCTCTCTCTGTCTGGCAGCGTGAAAGGAACGGAGAAAAACCTGCGCGGCTTATACGGTCAGCTTGCGCAGGTCGACGACATCATGCGCGCGGAAAAAGCCCTTGCCTCCGTCAATGCGCAGCTGAATGCCATAAAACAGAACAGGCAAAATGTCGCCAACGGCACGGCAGCACCAGCGATTCCCGATCCCTGGAGTGCTCAACCGAAGTCGGAGAAAGCGCTCAAAAAGGAACGACTTACCCTGCGCAGAACGATCAAAGCTAATAAGACCTCCCTGAAGACAGCCGGTATTGAGGCGAGCACGCCTTTATCCGCGCGGCTCCAGCTGAGGAGTCGTATCAGCGATGAGTCGGCACAGCTGATCACCCAACGCCAGGCACTCAAGCAGCAGCAGGATCAGAAGCGCCAGCAGCGCGCGGCAAAAATCCAGGCCGTGCAGCAGCGCCTTCTGGGTGCGGGCGAAAAGGTCTCCGCCATTGGCGAGAGAGGCAAGTCGATTGCCACCACCGGCTTTGAACTTGGCAAAAAAATTATGCAGCCGGGCTATGAAGCCTCGCTGAAAAACAGCCCGCTTGCGCCTGCGACAGCGTCTGATAACGCAGAATCAGATGTGCAGAACAGTCCCCCCGCCACCGGAACAGCGGTTGCTACGCTGCAAAATGGCTCGGGAACAGCCGTTGCTGCCCTGCAAAACAGTGCCGGTGCCTCGGGAACGGCGGTCGCAGCACTGCAAAATAGCGCTGCCGGCCCGGCTGCGGCGATGCAGGGCAGTGTCGGCAACCTGGGTAGCGATCTCGAAGCCCTACAGGCGGCGTATCAGTCGCTGAGCGTTGATATTTTCAGTACCCAGGAGTCATCCCTGCGATCGCTGGTGCAGACAGCGACCCACTACGTCGGGAAGCTGCAAGAGTGGGTGCAAAATAATCAGGGCCTGGTGCAGAGTTTTGGGCTTATCGCCACGGTCGTGGTGGGCATCGCGGGTGCCGTCGGCACCGTAGCGGGCGTTATCGCGCCGGTGTTCACCGGCATCAGCACGCTTATCACCATCGCGACGACGCTCGGCAGCGTATTTACCACTATTTTCGGCGGCATAGCAGCCGTGATTGGCTCACTCACGCTACCGATTGTCGCCATTATTGCCGGCATCGCCGCAGCTGCGCTGCTGATATATAAGTACTGGGAGCCGGTTAGCGCCTTCTTTGGCGGCGTCATTGAAGGCATCAAAATGGCGTTTGCCCCCATCGCCGAGTTGTTTACACCGTTCCAGCCGCTTTTCGAAGGTATCGGCCAGGTGATAAGTAACATTGCCGGGTGGTTCGGCGATCTGCTCACCCCCGTCAAATCCAGCCAACAAACCCTTGAGAGCTTCGGTAACGCCGGAAAGATTTTCGGTCAACTGCTGGTTGAGGCACTGACAATGCCTTTCAAACCGCTAAAACTGCTGATCGAGGGGGTGACGTGGTTGCTGGATAAGCTCGGCGTTATTAACAAACAGTCGGCTGATGCCAGCTCCGATAAGCAGAATCAACCTGCTACTGGCGGCGCGGCGTTCGGCATGGTGCAACCTCCTCGCTTAGAGAACTATCAGGCGGCGCGCCCGGCGGCCGGCGGCTCCTATGTCGATCAAAGCAAGAGCGAATACAACATCACTCTGCAGGGAGATATGTCACCCGGCGGCGATGGCACGCGCCACTTAAGAGATCTGCTGGCACAGCACGAGCAGGAGAAACGCACTAACTCCCTTTCACAATTCAGCGCGGCAGGAGGATACGCCTCATGATGCTGGCACTTGGGCTTTTTGTATTTATGCGGCAGACGCTGCCCTATCAAACCATGCAACGCGATAGCACCTTCAGATGGCCCAGCAACGCGCGCATGGGTAAACGCAACGCGTTTCAGTACACCGGGCCGGAAAACGACACCATCACTATCAGTGGCGAACTCTTCCCGGAGATTACCGGCGGCACGCTGTCACTTTCGGCGGTACGGCTGATGGCGGAACAGGGCAAAGCCTGGCCGTTGATTGATGGTACGGGCATGATTTATGGGATGTTTGTGATTAATAGCGTCAGCGAAACCGGCACTCTTTTTTACCCGGACGGTTCGCCGCGCAAAATCAACTTCACGTTGAAGCTGACCCGCGTCGATGAGTCGCTGAAAGCGATGTTTGGCGACATTTATGACCAGGGTAAGCAGCTGGCGACCGACATGCTGGAGAGGTTCTGATGCTTAATGCATTCACAAACGGCTTAGCACGGGTACGAACGCCGGCATTTTCGCTAAAACTCGGGGAAAAGGATATTACGGGCAATATTCAGTCCCGGCT
The DNA here is from genome assembly GCF_003864115.1 of Kosakonia sp. CCTCC M2018092. Taxonomy (NCBI): domain Bacteria; kingdom Pseudomonadati; phylum Pseudomonadota; class Gammaproteobacteria; order Enterobacterales; family Enterobacteriaceae; genus Kosakonia; species Kosakonia sp. CCTCC M2018092. The sequence goes on along the minus strand of NZ_CP034225.1, from coordinate 1,122,109 downwards.
GATATCTCTGATAGTCACCGATAACCGGGGATTTGAAGCCGATATGCTGACGCTGACGCTCGATGATGCTGACGGGCAAATCGAGATGCCGGAGCGGAGCACTATTATTACGCTGGCCATCGGCTGGCAGGGTGCTGCGCTGACTGAAATGGGCACCTTTATCGTCGACCAGGTCAGCCATAAAGGGGCGCCGGATCAGGTTAGCGTTACCGCCAAAAGCGCGGATTTTCGCGGTAGCCTGAACAGCCAAAAGTCTGGCTCCTGGCATGATACGACGCTCGGTGCCATCGTTGAGGAGATTGCGAAGCGTAATAAGCTGGAGACCAGCCTGCCACCTGCGCTGTCGGAAATTAAGATTGCGCATATCGATCAGTCGAAAGAGTCCGACGCAGATTTTCTGACGCGCCTGGCGCGGCGTAACGGTGCAGAGATCGCCGTCAAATCGGGGAAATTATTCTTCATCGTTCCGGGTATGTGCATGGTGGGGGGCAAAACGATGCCCTCCGCCACAATAGCCCGTAGCGATGGCGACAGCCATGATTTCTCGGTTGCCGATCGCATCAACTACTCTGGCGTCACGGCTTACTGGCAAGATACCGCCACGCCCAAAAACCAGAACACGGTTCAATTGCAGAGAAAATCAGCGCAACAGAAGGTCACGCCCATTTCCCATCCGCAGGCGGTCAGCAGCGCCACAGCCTCAAAAGAGAAAACAGAGTCGACAAGCTACACGGCCGGTGCGGACGATAATGTTCTGGTTCTTACAACGACTTTCGCAAACAAAGAAGAGGCAATACGGGCGGCTCAGGCAGAATGGAGTGCTATTCAGCGTTATGGCGCACAATTTTCCCTTACGCTTGCGTTCGGTCGGGCAGATCTGCGGCCCGAAATGCCGGTCATCGTTACTGGCTTTAAAAAAGCGATCGACGATACGTTCTGGGTGATCAAAAAAGTGACCCATACCATGAACACTCAGGGTTTTATCAGCAAAGTGGAACTGGAGGTTAACATCCAGAACACCACAGTTGAAATCGTGTAAAAGGGCAAAAACAACTTATAACTTGCATTTGCAAGCTTAAGGGTTATCATAACTGGCATAAACACGAAGGAGATCCCACTATGATGCATTGCCCGGTATGCCAGCAGGCGGCGCATGCGCGCTCCAGCCGCTACCTCAGTACCGAAACCAAAGAGCGTTATCACCAGTGTCAGAACGTTGAGTGTGGTTGTACATTTGTCACCCATGAATCGCTGGCACGCTATATTGTCCGGCCTGCGCTAGCGCCCACCGCTTCGCCTGCCAGCCTGCGCTAACGTCGCCACCTCATTAAGCCTGCATCCGCAGGCTTTTTTTATGCCTGTAGATCGCCTGTTTTCCTGCCGCCACTGTGCCGCCATCGGCAATAAAAAAGGGGTTAGCATTACGCTAACCCCTTGTTCTATAACACGCTTTGGATGTAGCGCGTGCGCTATCTTAGTTAAGACGCTCTTTAATACGAGCAGACTTACCGGTGCGCTCACGCAGGTAGTACAGTTTAGCTTTACGTACAGCACCACGACGTTTAACAGCAATGCTGTCAACTACCGGAGAGTGAGTCTGGAAGACACGCTCAACGCCTTCGCCGTTGGAAATTTTGCGAACAGTGAATGCAGAGTGCAGACCGCGGTTACGAATAGCGATAACCACGCCCTCGAATGCCTGCAGACGTTTTTTGGAACCTTCAACAACCCATACTTTCACTTCCACGGTATCACCCGGACGGAAGGAAGGTACGTCCTGCTTCATCTGCTCTTGTTCAATTTGCTTAATGATGTTGCTCATAATTTAATCTCTTATCCTGGGTAAACTGATATTTGGAGGGCTTAAGCCATCCCATCATGTTTCTGTTGCTGCTGTTGTGCGTGTTCGCTTTTGAACTCCGCCAGCAACCTTGCTTGCTCTTCAGTCAGAGCCAGGTTTTCCAGAAGTTCAGGTCTTCTAAGCCAGGTGCGGCCCAGCGACTGCTTCAGACGCCAGCGACGTATCTCGGCATGATTTCCCGACAGCAAAACCGCCGGTACTTCCATCCCTTCTAACACTTCAGGACGAGTATAGTGCGGACAGTCCAGCAATCCATCAGCAAAGGAGTCTTCCGTTGCTGAAGCTTCGTGGCCCAGTACCCCCGGAATAAACCGGGAAACCGAGTCAATCAGCGTCATTGCTGGCAGCTCACCGCCACTGAGCACGTAATCACCAATAGACCACTCTTCGTCAATCTCGGTCTGGATTACCCGCTCATCTATCCCTTCGTAGCGACCGCACACCAGAATCAGTTTCTGATTGGTAGCCAGTTCGCTCACGCCCGCTTGATCCAGCTTGCGTCCCTGAGGCGAAAGATAAATCACCTTCGCGCCTTCGCCCGCCGCGGCTTTCGCTGCGTGAATGGCGTCCCGTAAAGGATTCACCATCATTAGCATTCCCGGTCCGCCGCCGTAAGGACGTTCGTCCACGGTACGGTGCCGGTCATGAGCGAAGTCACGTGGACTCCAGCTCTCAATGCTCAGCAGGCCTTTTTTTACTGCCCGGCCAGTTACCCCGTAGTCGGTAATCGCGCGGAACATTTCAGGAAACAGGCTAATTATGCCAATCCACATAGCGCCGTCTTTTACCGTATATCCGGAGGTTTAAAAACCAGGATCCCAATCTACTTCAATGGTTTGAGTAGCGAGATCGACTTTCTTGATAACCTGCCCATCGAGGAACGGAACCAACCGCTCCTTGATACCGAACGCATCTTTCAGGTTTGCCTTGATGACGAGAACGTCATTCGACCCGGTTTCCATCATATCGATGACTTTACCGAGGCTGTAACCTTCAGTAGTCACTACCTGGCAACCCATAAGGTCTTTCCAGTAGTAGTCACCCTCTTCCAGTTGCGGCAACTGCGCGGAATCAACGAGAATTTCGCAATTCGTCAGAAGATTCGCGGCATCGCGATCGTCAACGCCTTTCAGCTTGATGACGATATCCTGATTGTGGTAGCGCCAGCTTTCCAGCTCAATGCTCTGCCACTGACCCGCCTTCTGGATAAACCAGGGCTGATAGTCAAAAATGCTTTCGGCGTCTTCGGTGGAGGAAAACACTCTGAGCCAACCACGAATTCCGTAAGAAGATCCCAGTTTGCCAACAATAATTGGCTCAGCAGGGGCCGATGCGGTTTGTTGCTTGCTCATCATGACCACCGTGACAGATTAAGCTGCTTTCTTTGCTTCTTTGATCAGCGCGGAAACGCGATCGGAAACGGTAGCGCCCTGGCCAACCCAATGAGCGATGCGATCCAGATCCAGGCGAGTGCCTTCTTCTTTATCAGACGCGATCGGGTTGAAGAAACCAACGCGCTCAATGAAGCGACCGTTGCGTGCATTACGGCTGTCAGTAACAACAACCTGGTAGAACGGACGCTTTTTAGCGCCGTGACGAGCTAAACGAATAGTTACCATAACATCCTCTTGTGTGAATAAAACACCCGGCCCCATCGAGGAACGGAGCCTAGTGTCATATTAAAAGCCCGAAAATTTTACTGATTTTGGGGGGAATTGCAATCAAGATAAAGCAAACAAGGGAAATAAGGCGTATGTCGGTGCAGCCAGTTTGGTTCCGGCGTGCGCACAGAAAGCGGAGCGTGCACGTAGTACATGAGCATTTCGAGCACACTCCAGGGCCAAAATGGCAAACAAGATAGCCTTATACCCTTGTTTTAGCGGCCTGGGAAACCTGGCGGCATCATCCCTTTCATGCCACGCATCATCTTCGCCATACCGCCCTTCTTCATCTTCTTCATCATGCGCTGCATGTCGTCGAACTGTTTAAGAAGACGGTTTACATCCTGTACCTGCATACCGCAGCCTGCGGCAATGCGGCGTTTGCGCGAGCCTTTGATGATGTCCGGGTTGGCGCGCTCTTTGAAAGTCATCGAGTTGATGATCGCTTCCATACGCACCAGCACTTTGTCATCCATCTGCGCTTTAACGTTATCCGGGATCTGGCCCATGCCCGGCAGCTTGCCCATCAGGCTCGCCATACCGCCCATGTTTTTCATCTGGCGCAGCTGCTCAAGGAAGTCGGTCAGATCGAAGCCGTCGCCTTTTTTCAGCTTGTTCGCCAGCTTCTCAGCCTGCGCGCGGTCAACTTTGCTTTCGATATCTTCGATCAGCGACAGCACATCGCCCATGCCGAGAATACGCGACGCGATACGATCCGGGTGGAACGGCTCCAGCGCTTCGGTTTTCTCACCGACGCCGAGGAATTTGATCGGCTTACCGGTGATATGGCGGATAGAGAGCGCCGCACCGCCGCGGGCATCGCCGTCCACTTTAGTCAGCACGACACCGGTCAACGGCAGCGCTTCATTAAAGGCTTTTGCCGTGTTGGCGGCATCCTGACCAGTCATGGCGTCGACAACAAACAGCGTCTCAACGGGCTTAATCGCCGCGTGAACCTGTTTGATCTCCTCCATCATCGCTTCATCAACGTGCAGACGACCGGCGGTATCCACCAGCAGCACGTCATAAAACTTCAGCTTCGCCTCTTTCAGCGCCGCGTTAACGATGTCGACCGGCTTTTGCGCGACGTCAGAGGGGAAGAAATCGACCTCGACCTGCTGCGCCAGCGTCTCCAGCTGTTTGATCGCCGCCGGGCGGTAAACGTCCGCGGAGACGACCATCACTTTCTTCTTGTGCTTCTCGCGCAGGAACTTACCGAGCTTACCAACGCTGGTGGTTTTACCCGCCCCCTGCAGGCCCGCCATCAGCACTACCGCCGGCGGCTGCGCCGCCAGGTTGAGGCTCTGGTTCTCTTCGCCCATCGCGGCAACCAGTTCGTTGCGCACGATTTTGACGAACTCCTGGCCCGGGGTCAGACTCTTGTTGACTTCGTGGCCTACCGCTTTCTCTTTCACGCGGTTGATAAAGTCACGCACTACCGGCAGCGCAACGTCAGCTTCCAGCAGCGCCATGCGCACTTCGCGCAGGGTCTCTTTGATGTTGTCTTCAGTGAGGCGTCCACGGCCACTGATATTGCGCAGTGAGCGCGACAAACGATCGGTTAAATTATCAAACATTGTCTCTCGCCTGAGGTGATACGATTGGCCGCCAGCGCGACGCATAACAGAAATTCGCCGCAGTATAGCATGAAGACATCGCGGCTGTATGTGATGGAACTGTTGGAGGCTGGGTCACGTAACGTTATACTGCTTCTCTTTCTCTCTTAGTCAACTGTCGACACGCCTATGCCCGTTTTTGCCCTGATCGCTCTTGTTGCCTACTCAACCAGCATCGCGCTGATTGTTCCCAGCTTGTTACAAAAAAACAGCGGCTGGCGCAAAATGGCCATCTTTTCAGCGGTGCTTGCGCTTATATTCCACGGCTTCGCGCTGAAAGAGCGCATCTTCCCCGACGATGGTGGTCAAAACCTCAGCCTGCTCAACGTCGGTTCACTGGTCAGCTTAATGATCTGTACGGTGATGACGATTGTCGCCTCGAAAAACCGCGGCTGGCTGCTGCTGCCGATTGTCTATACGTTTGCGTTAATCAATCTCGCTTTCGCCATTTTCATGCCGAATGAGTTCATCACCCATCTGGAAACCACGCCCGGCATGATGGTGCATATCGGTCTTTCGCTGTTCGCCTATGCCACCTTAATTATTGCGGCCATGTATGCGCTCCAGCTGGCGTGGATCGATTACCAGCTGAAGAATAAAAAGCTGGCTTTCAGTAATGAAATGCCGCCGCTGCTGGTGATTGAACGCAAGATGTTTCATATCACCCAGGTCGGCGTAGTGCTGCTGACGCTCACGCTCTGCACCGGCCTGTTCTACATGCAGAACCTGTTCAGCATGGAAAATATCGACAAAGCGGTGCTCTCGATCATCGCCTGGTTTGTCTATATTGTCCTGCTGTGGGGCCACTATCATGAAGGCTGGCGCGGTCGCCGCGTCGTCTGGTTCAACGTCGCAGGAGCCGGTATTTTAACGCTCGCCTATTTTGGCAGCCGCGTCCTGCAACATTTCGTAAGTTAAAGCAAAGGAGTTCCCCCTGGAACACATCTCCACCACGACGCTGATTATTACGCTTATCATCATGGTCGTGGTTTCAGCCTATTTCTCCGGTTCAGAAACCGGAATGATGACCCTCAACCGCTATCGCCTGCGCCATATGGCCAAGCAGGGCAACCGTGCGGCCAAACGCGTCGAAAAGCTGCTGCGTAAGCCGGATCGCCTGATTAGCCTGGTGCTGATCGGCAACAACCTGGTCAACATTCTCGCCTCGTCGCTGGCGACCATTGTCGGCATGCGCCTGTACGGCAATGCCGGTGTTGCCATCGCCACCGGTGTGCTGACCTTTATCGTGCTGGTTTTTGCCGAAGTGCTGCCAAAAACCATCGCTGCGCTCTACCCGGAAAAGGTCGCCTTTCCCAGCAGCCTGCTGCTTGGCCCGCTGCAAATTATCATGCTGCCGCTGGTGTGGCTGCTGAACGGCGTGACGCGTATTTTGATGCGTATGATTGGCATTAAAGCCGATGTGGTGGTCAGCGGTGCGCTCAGTAAAGAGGAGCTGCGCACCATCGTTCATGAGTCGCGCTCGAAAATTTCCCGCCGCAATCAGGATATGCTGCTGTCGATTCTCGATCTGGAGAAGGTCAACGTCGACGACATCATGGTGCCGCGCAATGAGATCGTCGGTATCGATATCAATGATGACTGGAAATCGATTGTGCGCCAGCTGACCCACTCGCCGCACGGCCGCATCGTGCTTTACCGCGACTCGCTGGATGACACCATCAGTATGCTGCGCGTGCGTGAAGCCTATCGCCTGATGACCGAGAAAAACGAGTTCACCAAAGAGGTGATGCTGCGCGCCGCCGATGAAATTTACTATGTGCCGGAAGGGACGCCGCTCAGCGTTCAGCTGGTGAAGTTTCAGCGTAATAAGAAGAAAGTCGGCCTGGTGGTGGATGAGTATGGCGATATTCAGGGGCTGGTGACGGTCGAAGATATTCTTGAAGAGATTGTCGGGGATTTCACCACCTCCATGTCGCCTGCGCTGGCGGATGAAGCGACGCCGCAGAATGACGGTTCGGTGATTATTGACGGCAGCGCCAGCGTGCGCGAGCTGAACAAAGCCTTTAACTGGCGCTTACCGGAAGATGAAGCGCGAACCATCAACGGCATGGTGCTTGAAGAGTTAGAAGAGATCCCGGCAGCAGGGACGCGCGTGCGCATTGAGCAGTACGATATCGATATTCTCGATGTGCAGGAAAACATGATTAAACAGGTGAAAGTGATCCCGGTTAAAGCGCTGCGGGAGAGCGTTACAGAGTAAAAAAAACCCTCTCATGATGAGAGGGTTTTAGTTTTATGCTTTCGCTTTGGCGACGGTGACCATCGCGGCGCGAATAGTGCGACCATTCAGGGTGAACCCTTTCTGCATCACACCCAGCACGTTGCCGGCGCTGACCTCTTCCGACTCGACCATCGCAATCGCCTGATGCACATTTGGATCCAGCGGAACGTTGGTGTCGGCAATCACCTCAACACCAAATTTCTTCACTACATCCAGCATGTTTTTCAGGGTCAGTTCGATACCTTCGACCATCGGCGCCATCTCGGCGTTCTCTTTGTCAGCCACTTCCAGCGCGCGATCCAGACTATCGATAACCGGCAGCAGTTCATTAATGAACTTCTCCAGCGCGAATTTGTGCGCTTTCTCGATATCCAGTTCGGTACGGCGACGCAGGTTTTCCATCTCCGCTTTGATACGCAGCACCGTCTCACGCTCGCGGGTTTCCGCTGCTGCTAACTGCGCTTCCAGATTCGCAATTTTCTCATCGCGCGGATCCACCTGCTCAGCCGCTTCGTCAGGCTCAACTACCGCCTCAACGTCGTCGTGCTGTTCCTTGATAATTTCTTCCGGGGACTGCCCGTCAGGCGTTTTCTGTTCTTCACTACTCATGAATTTCTCCGCGTTTTTTTGCAATCATCTCGCTAACCTGCATTATTATGGGGATCCGTTTCCTGGATTCAAGGGAACAAGTCAGATTGTCATCATTCATTCGCCACAAGGACCCGCAGAAAATGACCCAACATTTCAAGTGTATTGGTATTGTCGGGCACCCGCGCCACCCTACCGCGCTCACAACACATGAAATGCTCTACCGCTGGCTGCATGCCAAAGGCTATGACGTGATGGTTGAACAGCGTATTGCCCATGAGCTGAAACTCGCGAATGTGAGAACCGGTACGCTGGCGGACATTGGGCAGCAGGCGGATCTGGCGGTGGTGGTTGGCGGCGATGGCAATATGCTTGGCGCGGCGCGCACGCTGGCGCGTTACGACATCAAAGTCATTGGCATCAACCGCGGCAACCTGGGTTTTCTGACCGATCTCGATCCCGATAATGCGCAGCAGCAACTGGCCGATGTACTTGAGGGACACTACATCGCCGAGAAACGGTTTTTGCTGGAAGTGCAGGTGTGCCAGCAGGATTGCCAGAAGCGTATCAGCACCGCCATTAATGAAGTGGTGCTGCACCCTGGCAAAGTGGCGCACATGATTGAGTTTGAAGTCTATATAGATGAAGTTTTTGCCTTCTCCCAGCGCTCGGATGGCCTGATTATCTCCACGCCAACCGGCTCCACGGCCTACTCACTCTCGGCGGGCGGCCCGATCCTCACCCCTTCGCTGGACGCTATTACGCTGGTGCCGATGTTTCCGCATACCCTCTCTGCACGTCCGCTGGTGATTAACAGCAGCAGCACCATTCGTCTGCGTTTTTCCCATCGCCGTAGCGACCTTGAAGTGAGCTGTGACAGCCAGATCGCGCTACCGATTCAGGAGGGTGAAGATGTGCTCATCCGCCGTTGTGACTATCATCTGAATCTGATTCACCCGAAAGATTACAGCTATTTCAATACGTTAAGCTCAAAGCTTGGCTGGTCAAAAAAATTGTTCTGAAAAGAGGCTGCGGGGCTTTACTGTATATAATTCCAGTTTATACTGTACGAAAACACAGTTATGGTTTTTCATACAGGAAAGCAACCATGTTGGCACAACTCACCATCAGTAATTTTGCTATCGTTCGTGAGCTTGAGATCGATTTTAATAGCGGGATGACGGCTATTACCGGCGAAACCGGCGCAGGTAAATCCATCGCGATTGACGCGCTCGGGCTCTGCCTTGGCGGTCGAGCTGAAGCTGACATGGTACGCGCCGGCGCACAGCGCGCCGATCTCTGCGCTCGCTTTGCCCTGAAAGATACCCCTGCCGCGCAGCGCTGGCTCGAAGAGAATCAGCTTGAAGATGGACGTGAGTGTTTACTTCGCCGCGTCATCAGCAGCGATGGCCGCTCCCGCGGCTTCATTAACGGTACTGCCGTTCCCCTTTCCCAGCTGCGCGAACTGGGTCAGCTGCTTATCCAGATCCACGGTCAGCATGCGCATCAGCTGCTGATTAAATCCGAACACCAGAAAACCCTGCTTGATGGCTATGCCGGTGAGTATGTGCTCACTCAGCAAATGGCGGAGCGCTACCGCGCCTGGCATCAGAGCTGTCGTGAACTGGCACAGCACCAGCAGCAGAGCCAGGAGCGCGCCGCGCGCGCCGAGCTGCTGCACTACCAGTTGAAAGAGCTTAATGAGTTCAACCCGCAGCCGGGCGAATTCGAACAGATTGATGAAGAGTACAAACGTCTCGCTAACAGCGGACAGCTACTCTCCACCAGCCAGCATGCGCTGAATGTGCTTGCCGATGGCGAAGACGTTAACCTGCAGAGCCAGCTCTACAGCGCCCGCCAGCTGCTTACAGAGCTGACCGGGATGGATACGCGTCTCTCCGGCGTGCTGGAGATGCTGGAAGAGGCCGCGATCCAGATCAGCGAAGCCAGCGACGAATTACGCCACTACTGCGACCGTTTAGACCTCGATCCGAACCGCCTTTACGAGCTGGAGCAGCGTATCTCCCGCCAGATCTCGCTGGCGCGCAAGCACCATATCGCACCGGAAGAGCTGCCACAGTTCCACCAGTCTCTGCTGGATGAGCAGCAGCTGCTTGAAGATCAGGCGGATTCGCAGGAGACGCTGGCGCTGGCCGTTAGCCATCACCACCAGCTGGCGCTGGAGAGCGCGCAGCAGCTGCATGCGCAGCGCGTGAAGTATGCGCAGGAGCTCAGCCAGCTGATCACCGAAAGTATGCACTTACTCTCCATGCCGCACGGCGTGTTTGAGATTGATGTGGCGTTCAATGACCATACGCTGACGGCGGACGGCGCGGATCGTATTGAGTCCCGCGTGACCACCAACCCTGGCCAGCCGCTCCAGGCGATTGCTAAAGTGGCCTCCGGCGGTGAGCTGTCACGTATCGCGCTGGCGATTCAGGTGATTACCGCCCGTAAGATGGAAACCCCGGCGCTGATCTTCGATGAAGTGGACGTGGGCATCAGCGGCCCGACTGCCGCCGTTGTCGGTAAAATGCTGCGCCAGCTCGGCGAATCGACGCAGGTTATGTGCGTAACGCACCTGCCGCAGGTGGCCGGCTGTGGGCATCACCACTTCTATGTCAGCAAAGAGACCGATGGCGCAATGACGGAAACCCATATGCAGCCGCTGGATAAACGTGCGCGCCTGCAGGAGCTGGCCCGTCTGCTGGGCGGTAGCGAAGTGACGCGTAACGCGCTGGCGAATGCCAAAGAGCTGCTGGCAGCGTAAACTTTTCGGTAATATGACGGTCTGACTTCTCGACAAAACGACAACAGACCCGGCCACAAAGGTTTTAAACTGGCGAAAGGTCTATTATTATCGGCATATTACATATGAGCCACGTACTGTTCGGGCCCGAAAAGGAATCAAATCACTATGCGCTGTAAAATGCTGACTGCTGCCGCAGCGGTTCTTCTGATGTTGACCGCTGGTTGCTCCACTCTGGAACGCGTGGTTTACCGTCCGGATATCAACCAGGGGAACTACCTGACGCCCACCGACGTTGCCAAAATCCGTGTGGGCATGACGCAACAGCAGGTTGCGTATGCACTGGGAACCCCGATGATGAGCGATCCGTTTGGCACCAACACCTGGTTCTATATCTTCCGTCAGCAGCCAGGCCATGAAGATGTGACTCAGCAGACGCTGACTCTGACCTTCAACAGCAACGGCGTGTTAACCAATATCGACAACAAACCGGCACTGACCAATCAGCGCTAAGTTTGAAAAAAGCGGTAAACGCCAGCCGGTTTAACCGCCAGCAAAAGAAAAAGGTGCTCAGTGAGCACCTTTTTTGTATCTCGCGCCAGGCAAAGGAGTTACGACTTGTTTGCCGCTTTCTCGTTCGCCGCTTTTTCAGCGCGCTGGCGACGCAGCTCTTTCGGATCGGCAATCAGCGGGCGGTAGATCTCCACGCGGTCGCCATCATTTACAGTGTCGTGCAGCTTCACCGTCCGGCTGTAGATACCAACCTTGTTCACCTTTAAGTCGATATCTTCGCGCAGCTCCAGCAGCCCGGATGCGCGAATCGCCTCTTCGACGGTCGCGCCCACTTCCACCTTCACCCGCAGCAGATACTGCTTTTCAGGCAATGCGTAGGCCACTTCAACAGCGATTTTACCCGGCACGATAAACCTCTTTCGCGCGATGGGTAAACGCCTGCACCATGTTCGCTGCCAGCTCTTTAAAGATGCGGCCGAAAGCCAGCTCAATCAGCTTATTGGTAAATTCGAAGTTGAGCTGAAACTCCACCCGGCAGGCATTCGAGCTGAGCGGGGAAAAGGTCCAGCCGCCGCTCAGCGACTTAAACGGGCCATCCACCAGGTGCATCAAAATGCTTTTGTTAGCTTCCAGCGTGTTGCGCGTGGTAAAGGTCTTGCTGATCCCCGCTTTCGATACGTCCACGGCCGCCGTCATCTCCGTCGGGCCGGAGTCGAGAATTCGGCTGCCAGTACACCCCGGCAGAAACTGCGGGTAGGCGTCCACATCGTTCACTAACTGATACATCTGCTCCGCGCTATAGGGCACCAGCGCAGTACGGCTAATCTGAGGCATAAGGTTTTCCGCATTCACACAATCGTTAAATAATAACATCTCCCCCGGTTGAAAGGAAAACGCGTTGCCCTAACTCATGCTAAGATAACCCGTTCAGCCTCACAGGACGCAATGAGGTCAGTTTCAGATATCAGATTACCGGATGGCTCCACGATACTATGACGAAGAAAAAAGCATATAAACCAGGTTCAGCCACCATTGCGCTGAACAAGCGCGCCCGCCATGAATACTTCATTGAAGAGGAGTTTGAGGCTGGGCTTTCACTGCAGGGCTGGGAAGTAAAATCCTTACGTGCCGGTAAAGCCAACATTGGTGACAGCTACGTGATCCTTAAAGATGGCGAAGCCTATCTCTTTGGCGCTAACTTCACGCCGCTGACCGTCGCCTCCAGCCACTATGTCTGTGACCCGACGCGCACGCGCAAACTGCTGCTGAACCAGCGCGAGCTGGATTCACTCTACGGCCGCATCAACCGCGAAGGTTATACCGTGGTTGCGCTCTCCCTCTACTGGAAGAACGCCTGGTGCAAAGTGAAGATCGGCGTGGCGAAAGGTAAGAAACAGCACGACAAACGTACCGATGTGAAAGAGCGCGAATGGCAGCTCGATAAAGCACGCATCATGAAAAACGCGGGCCGCTAAGTGCTCGCCCGCGCTGCCCTCTCACCCCGGGAGAGGGCATCAACTCTTCGCCCTACCGCTCCCGCAGCGCCTCGTTAAGTTTATTCAACGGTTTAATCAGATAATCCATCACCGATTTTTGCCCGGTTTTAATCTCCACGTTGGCGATCATCCCCGGCAGAATAGGAAAACTCTTGCCGCTGCGGTTCTTCAGCTCCGCGCTCTGCGTGCGAACATAAACACGGTAGTAAAACTGATCGCGGCGCACTTCATCCTGCAACGTATCCGGCGAGACTACTTCGACAGTGCCTTTCAAATCGCCATAGATAGAAGAGTCATAGGCCGTTACTTTGACCGTGGCCGGTAAACCGGGGCGAATATAGGCGATATCGCGTGGGTTAATGCGCGTCTCCACCAGCAGCTGATCTTCCAGCGGCACAATCTCCATCAGCTTGCCGCCCGGTTGCACCACCCCGCCCACGGTGTTGATCTGCACATCTTTCACGATCCCACGCACCGGAGAGTTAAGCACCGCGCGATCCAGCTGATCCGCTTTACCCGCCATCACCTGCAACTGCGCATCAAGATCGGCATTGTTTTTCACCTGCTCTTCGCGGGCGCGAACAGCAAACTGGTTACGCGCCTCGTCGATTTTGCCCTTCAGCTCCGTCGCCTGGCGTTGCAGGCGGATCACTTCGACATCGCTCGCCGCCCCTTTCGCCACCAGCGGCTGCGTCATGCGCAGCTCCGACATCACCAGCTGATGCGTTTTTTGCAGATTCGCCACCGTCTCGTTGAGGTTGCGCCGCCGCGACTCATACAGCTGCCGTTCGCGGGCGACCAGATCCGGCTCGCGCATCGACTCGGCGCTAAAACGCAGCGGCTCGCCGGTCAGCTCCGAGCGCAGACGCTCGCTGGAGGCGCGCAGTGCCCGCACCCGCGCCGCTGCCTCACCATAGTTAGACTGAAAACGGGTCGGATCGAGTCGCGCCAGCATCTGCCCACGCTCAACGATATCCCCCTCTTTTACCATCAGGGCGCTGACAATCCCGCCATCAAGGCTTTCAATCACCTGCGCATGGGTCGAGGGGGTTATCTTGCCGGTGCCGACCGTCACTTCATCAAGAATGGCAAAGGTCGCCCAGGCGATAAACACCAGCAGGCCAATCAGCGTCAGCCAGATCACCGACGAGTAGAAGCGCCCCTGCCGCGCCAGCTCATCCTGCATTGAGAGTTGACTCATTTCCCGCTCCTCAGACGATGGACGCCACGTTACTGTTGCGCGCCGCCTGTTTCAGCAGCGTATCGCGCGGCCCATCGGCCACCACTTTGCCGTTCTCCATCACCACAATCCGATCCACTAAGTTGAGCAGCGCCGGGCGATGGGTTACCAGCACCAGCGTGCGCCCGGTGAGCCACTGTTGTAGCTGGCGGATCACCCACGCTTCCAGTTGCTCATCCATCGAGGCCGTTGGTTCATCCAGCAGCACAATTTGCGGATTGCGCACAATCAAACGGCTCAGCAGCACCATCTGCCGCTGCCCGCCGGAAAGCCCGCGTCCGCCCTCATTAATCAGCCGATCGAGGCTGGCGGCATCCTGCTGCACAAGGTTGATCGCCCCGCTGATGCGTAGCGCCTGAATCAACTCCGCCTCGGTAGCATGCGGATGCCCGAGCATCAGGTTCTGGCGCAGCGTGCCGAAAAAGAGGCGCGAATCCTGCGACAGATAACCCACCTGGCGGCGCACATCGGTCGGATCGATATGCGCCATATCAACGCCATCAATAATCACTTTCCCTTTGCTGGCCTGCGCCTGCCCGGCGAGCAGTTTCAGCAGCGTCGATTTCCCGGCGCCGGTTTTGCCGAGGATCGCCACCCGCTCGCCCGGTTTGATCTCCAGTTCATTAATGTTGAGCGCCAGATCGCCCTTCTCTTCGTCATAGCTGTACTGCATCTGCTGCAACTGAAAGTGGCCGGCCAGCACCGGGCAGTGCGCCATCTTCTTGTCTGCCTCTTTATCGAGCGGCTTTTTCAGCAGATCGTTGAGGCCGCTCATCGCCGATTTAGCATGCTGCCAGCGGGAGAAGACCATGGTGAGCTGCATCAGCGGCGCAATAGTACGCGAGGAGAGCAGACTACAGGCCACCAGCGTCCCGGTAGTAATGTCGCCGTCGATCACCAGAAAGCAGCCAAACACCAGCATCCCGGCATAGGTGATCTGCTGCACTGTCGAAGCCCAGCCGCTCAGCCGTGCGCCCCATACGCGCTGCTTCATACCAACATTGGCTCCCACGGCGTGGGTGTTTTCCCACTGCCGCTGGAAGTAGGGCTCCGCCTGTAACGCTTTAATGTCCTCCACCCCTTCGATGGACTCCACCAGCACCGCGTTGCGAATTGCGCTCTCACGCATCCCCGCTTTCGCCAGCTTCGCCATCGGCCACTGCACCAGCAGCCCGGGGATGATAATCAGCGGAATGGCAATCAGCGGGATGATCACCAGCGGGCCGCCGACCAGCGCCATAATGCCGAGAAACAGCAGCACAAACGGGATATCCATCGCCGCACCGACGGTGGTGGAGGTAAGCAGTTCGCGCACCTGATCAAGCTCGCGCAACTGGGAGATAAACGATCCGGTCGATTTGGGCCGCGCATCGTTTTTGATCGCCATCGCGCGAGCGAAAAAGAGCGACGAGACATTGAGGTCGATATGTTTGCCCATAATGTCAGAGACGTGGGTACGCGCGAGACGGATAAAGAACTCCAGCGCCGCCGCCAGCAGGACGCCGAAAAAGAGCACCCACAGCGTCGGCAGAGACTGGGCCGGAATCACCCGGTCATAAACCTGCATCGAGAAAAGAATGCCTGCCAGCGCCAGCACGTTACCCACCACCGAGGCGAGGGCGATCTCCGCCAGCTTGCGTCCGCTGTGGCGAAAGTGCTTCCAGAACCAGTGCGCCTCCCACGGGCGGGTAAAATCATCAATACGCGAATCGCGCCCGCGCGCGGCGATGCCCAGCATCACCACCTCAGGCTTCACGCGGGTGAGCAGCGTTTCCAGCGGCTCTTCGCGCACCAGATCGCCGCCGTTATCGAGCCAGTAGGTTGCCAGCCCGTCGGCATCCAGCGACTCAAGCAGCAGCAGCTCACCGCTCTCCAGTTGCACAATCACCGGCAGGTTTTGCGCATTCCAGCGCATGCGGGCAAGCGGCACACTGCGCACCTGCAACCCCATTAATCCGCTCAGGCGCTCAAGCTTTGCGCTGAGCGGCAGCGCTTCAAACCAGCGCATCTGTTGACGCACCGCGGGCGCATCGGCGGGCAGACCAAAGCGTCCTGCCGCACGCACCATCACATTAATCCAGCTTTCGGTATCCGGCTCTTGCATTACCACTCCTGTGTTGTGCGCTTACAGCGCGGGCAGGTCATCGCCCACGGTACGACTACGTTCAACCCCCAGCATATCGAGCAGGTTGTCTGCCGCAGCGGCATAGCGCACGGCGGCGTCCCACGCGTCATAGCGCGCAGTTATCGACGCGGTATCGGCCTGGAAGACATCCTGTTCAATGCTGAGCAGATCGTTCAGGCTGCGCTTGCTCAGCCGATACTCATCACGGTAGACGCCGCGAGCGCGCCCGGCGCTGTTGGCCTGCGCCTCGCCCGCCTGCTGGCGCAGCTGCGCGCCGGTCAAATCGGCCCACGCCGTGGCCGCCCGCTGGTTAACATCCAGCTTGCTGGCCTCCACCGCCGCCTGCGCATTGGCGCGATCGCCTTGCGCGGCATCGACGCGGGCGCTCACCGCCCCGCCCTGATAGAGCGGCGCATCAACCACCAATTGCACCTGGTCATCCCAGTAGCTGCTTTGATCGTTCTGATAACGGGTGCGCCCCGCCTGCACCGAAAGCGTCGGCCAGTGCTGCGCCTGCGCCTGGCGAATACGCTGCTCGGCCGCCTGCTGTTTTGCCTGCGCGCTACGCACGGTGTTGTTGCGCTCATAGGGCAGCGCATCGAGGGTGATATTTTGTTTGAGGAGATCTTCAGGCAGGTCGGGCAGGTTATCGGCCACCACGCCGGTCAGCACGCTGAGCGCCGCCTGGGCGGAGCGCATCTGCGCCTCATATTGCGCAAGCGAGGCCTTCACCCCGGCGATGCGCGACTGCGCCTGCAGGCCATCGGAGGCCGAGCTTAATCCCGCTTCGGAGCGCAGCGTCGCCATCTCCAGCACGCTCTCCAGCGAGTGGATATTGTTGCGCGCCGCCTCAGCCAGCGCCTGGTAGCGCTTAACCTGCAAATAGGCTTGCAGGGTCTGCATCCCTACCTCATTGAGCGTGCTGTAGAGATCGTAGCGCCAGGCATCAGAGAGATTGTGCTGCTCATCGATGCTGCCGCCGGTTTTGCCAAAATCGTAGAGCAACTGGCGTAAGGTGACGCCGCCGGAACCGTTGTTATTTAACGCGCCGGAGGAGTCGGTGCGGTGCGAGCGCCCAAGGTTGCCCTGCAAAGAGAGCTGCGGGAACCAGGCGCTCTCCGCTTCGGTTAAATTGGCTTTGCCCACGCGGATCTGTGCGGCCGCCTGGGCGATTTTTGGATTACGGGCAAAGGCGCGCAAAATCGCGTCTTTGATCGTAAGCTGTGCCGCGCGCTGTTCGCTCGGCGCCCTCTGCCAGCGAAAATCCTGCTCTTCGCCGGGTGCTGCTAATAAACTCGTAACGGGCATAACTAACAACAACAACCCTACCGCTCTTTTCATTCATCCACCCCTGATGTGCCCGTGTGACCTCTTCCTTAATACGCCTCATCCCTGAGGCGGCAGAACGTCAGACCATATTGACGTGCAGGCCATGCTGGATCAGCACATCGCTGAGGGTATTGGCCTGCGAACTGTTGTGATAAACGTCGAACTGAATGCCATCCACATCGCGCTGCCCGCTGATAGCCCAGGTATCGCTGACGCCATGCTTGAGGTTAATCTCATCCCCGATGCTACCTTTGATCAGCAGATCATCTTCCGGTTTGTCGGTGATGCTCAGCGCCTCGTTAACATCCAGCGTGACGCTGTTGCTGCCCGATTTACCGAGATCGATAACCTCGATATTGCTGACTTTGCTCCCCAGTTCGATCAGGTTCAGCAGCAGGTTGGCACCGTCAAGCACCAGCGTATCGATCCCCGCGCCGCCATCGATCTGCACAAAGCCGAGGGAAGAGAGGTGAATGGTGTCGTTGCCGCTGCTCCCCTCCACACTTTCGCCGCTCTCACTGGTGCCATCGGCAAGATCGATACTCAGCCCGCCAATGGTGTAGACCTCGTCGCTTGCCGTAGCGGCAGCCGCCGTCTCTGTCTCTGGCTGGCGCGCCGTTTCCACCGTGGCCGTATGCTGCGTATTCAGGCTGTCACTGCTGGTAGAATCCGACTCTTCAGCCGCACTCGCTGCCAACAGCGAGAAGGTATTGGCTTCCGCCATCAGCGATGCACTGGTGCCCGCTGGTGGTGTGGTGGTCGGGTTGCTGCCGTTAAGGCCGACGTTGAGGTAGGCCAGGTTACCCGCCATATCCGCGGTGTAGAGGTTCACCACCGTATTGAGCGAGAGGATTTTCGCCAGATCGAGGCCGACATCAAGCTGCGTCGACCACTTGCCGTCCGCGCCAACAATCGCCGTCGCCATGGCGAGGTTGAGTAAATTAACGTGAACAATCGCCCCTTGATTGAGATTAGTTGACGCACCGCTGATCGTCAGTTTTGCCGACCCTACCAACCCTAGCAGGACGTTGCCGAGGACACTGGTCAGGTTGGTAATCGGGTTAGTGCTGAGCGTCGGCTGAGTCAGTTTCACCTGCACATCGGCTTCCGTCGCGGTGGTGTTGCCCACCCGGTCGGTGACCGAAATGCCCACTTTTGTCGCGCCGCTGCTCAGCCCCTGCAACAGGGTTTTGTTTACCGTCGCCGTCCAGTTGCCGTTCGCATCGACGGTGGCGTTGATTGCCGTACCGCCAACGGTCACCACCACTTTCGAGCCGCTGACCACCCCGCCAATTTTGCCGCCAATGACCTGGCCGTTCGCCGCTTCACTGATGTTCAGATAGCCATCGTTACCGAAGAGCGAGGAGAGAGAGATCGTCGGCAGATTATGGGTAATCACATCCAGCGGGCTGGTGATGTTCGCCACTTTGCCAGCGGCGTTAGTCACCGCAACGCTCACCGCCTGGGTGCCGTCCGCCAGTGCGCTGAGATCGACCTTCGGTACCGTTACGCTCCAGCTGCCGTTCGATGCCACGGTGGTGAGGTAGTTTTTACCGCCAACCGTGACCGTCAGCTGCGAACCAACAGCGTTCTGGCTGGTGCCGGAGATCACCTGCGCGGTGGTGATGTCCGCAAGGCTCAGGGCGCCATCACCAAACAGCGAGGTGATCGCCACCGTCGGCAGGGCCTGGATCGCCACGCTGGCGCTCTGCACCACATTGGCGATATTGCCCGCCGCATCCGTCGCGCTGGCAGAGACCTGCAGCGCGTTGTTGCCATCCTGCAGGTTTTGCAGTGACACCGCCGGGATCGCCAGCTGCCACTGGCCATTGGCACCGACGGTGGTGGTGTAGGAGAGCAGCCCGACTTTAACGGTGATCTGCGTGCCCGCTGCCAGGTTGCTGCTGGTACCGGAGAGGATCGGATTGGAGAGAAGATCGTTAAGATCCAGCGTGCCGTTGCCAAACAGCGTGTTGATACCGATTGAAGGCACCGCCTGCACAATGGCGTTCACCAGCTGGCTGCCGGTCGCGGTGTTACCCACCGCATCGGTTACCGTTGCCGTCACGCTCAGGGTGCCATCGGCGATTGAAGCCAGCGCACCGGCAGAGAGTGCCAGCGACCAGCGCCCGTCGGTGACCGGCACCTGATACGTTGTGCCGCCGACATTCACCGTCACCTGCCCGGAACTCAGGCCGGTAACGGTGCCGGAGATAGTCTGCGCCGCCAGCGCTTCACTCTGGTTGAGGAAACCATCGTTGCCAAACAGTGAGGTGATCGCCACCGTCGGCACATTTTTCACGCCAATAATCACCTGGCTACCGGCCGTGGTGGAACTGTTACCATCCGGCGTGAGCAGAGTAATTGAAGGTGTAAAGGTGCCATCCGCCAGCCCGGCCAGATCCGTCGGCGTCAGGGCAATAGAGAAGGTTCCGTTGGCATTCACAACGCCATTAAAGACCTTCGCGCCAATCGCCACCTGCACGGTGCTGCCGACCGGCACACTGCTGGCGACCCCGCTAATGGTCTGGTTGACCAGCGAATCGGCCACGTTCAGCAACCCATCACCAAACAGCGTCACGCTGTTGAGTACCGGCGCCACCAGATTGACCTTCAGGCCCGCACTCTGCGACGCCTGGTTGCCATATTGATCGGTAGCGGTAATGGTGACGGTTTGCGTACCGCTGCCCAGCCCTTGCAGCGCGGCTTTCACCGCATCCGGCAGGTTCACCGACCAGCGTCCGCTATTATCGACATTGGTGGTGAAGGCGGTGGCATCACCAATTTTGATGGTCAGTTCGCGTCCGGCAAGGTTAGTCGCCGTGCCGCTCAGCAGGCCACTGGCGAGTTCAGGAATGCTCAGCACGCCATCGCCAAACAGCGGATCGAGAGAGATAGCGGGCAGGTTATGGCTGACGACGTTAAAGCTGGCATCGCTCTTGATGACGTTGCCGAACTTATCAGTCACCGTCACGTTGGCGGTCGCCGTGCCGTCCGGAAGTGTGCTCAGCAGTTCAGCGGGAAGCGCGGCGCTCCAGTTACCCAGCGCATCCACGGTAGCATTAATCGCCCGGCCACCGAAGTTCACCACTACGCTTGTGACATTGGCGGCATTGCTCACCGTGCCGGAAAGGGTCTGCGCCACTGTGCTTTCGACAAGGTTAATCACGTTATCGCCCGCGATCACCACATCGTTAACTACCGGCAGATCGGTCAGCGCCAGCCCGACATCCACGGTTTCATACCGGGTATTGCCATTGGCATCGACGACACTAACTTGCAGTTGCAGGGTATCGGTAATCAGCCCCTGCCAGAGAGAAGGCGGCAGAGAGAAGCTGTAGGATCCATCCGGCGCTACCGCCAGGTCGTTAATGGTGAAGTCGGTACCAATCACCGTCAGCGAGACTTTCGCGCCGCGATAATCGCCACTCACCTTACCGGTGAGCAGCTGTGTGACCAGCGATTCCGCAACGTTAAGGATCCCGTCATTGAACACCTGGTCGATGGCCACGCCGAGGCCTTTGTTCAGCGCAACGTTGAGGGAGAGGTTGTTGCTGGAGGTGTTGCCCGCCGCATCCGTTGAGGAGATGGTCACTACCTGCGGCCCGTCGGTCAGGGTAGTGAGATCGAGCTGCGGGAAGGTGTGGCTCCAGTTGCCCTGCTGATCGACCGTGCCGGTCCAGCTTAATGGCCCAAGCTGAATCGTCACGCTGTTGCCCGGCTCGCCCTGCCCCTGCACCACCACGCCGGAGACGGCGTTAACGCTGTTCAGCACCGCCGGAACGCCGAGCGCATCCACCGCCAGCAGCGGCGAAGAGGCATCAACGGTGAAGTTCTGCGAAACGTCCTTCGCGTTGCCCGCCGCATCGCTCAGGGTGGCGGTAATGGTGTAGCTGCCATCTTCCAGCGCCGCCATATCTGATGGCGGCACGTCGACCGACCATGCGCCGTTAGCCACCAGCGCGGTGTAGGTTTTGCCATTCAGCGTAACGGTGACCTGGCTGCCGTTGGCATCTGAGGTGCCGCTGATGGTCTGCGCCACCGCTTTTTCGCTGCTGTTGATCACGTCATTGCTGGTGAATTGGGCGATCGCCAGCGTCGGCGCGATGGTATCAACGACTACCGCCTGTGAGGCCGACACGCCGGGTTGGCTATCGCTCTGCACCGTCAGGGTGTAGTTGCCGTCCGGCAGAGAGGCGCGCGGCACATCCAGCGTCCAGCTGCCGTCGGCGTTGACCGTCGCCGTGCCGAGCGTCGTTTGCCCATTCAGGATGGTCACGGTAGTGCCGTTGAGGTTAAAGGCGCGCCCGGAGAGTTGCAGCGTACCGCTGCTGAATTCGTTGGCGTTGACGTAGTTGTCGCCAGCGACCAGATCCATATTCACTGAGTAGGTTGGTGGCGTGAGATTAATACTTAGCGTGCCGCCGTTATTCGCCGTGCCGACGTTGCCCGCTTTATCAATCCCCTCAACGGTAATGGCCCCGGCCTGAAGCTGCGCCAGATCGCCTGGCGTTAATACCAGCTCCCAGCTGCCGTCTGCCTGCACGGTCGTTTCAAAGACATTTCCGCCCGCAAAGGTGACGCGCACCGTATCGCCGGTGGCTAAGCCGGTTGAGGTGCCGCCGATCGCCTGGCTGGTCTGGCTTTCAGCAAAGTCGAGCAGGTTATCGCCCGCAAACGGCGCGGTTACGCTGACCGTCGGCGGATCGAGCAGCAGCGTAGTGGTGATGCTGGCAGTTCCGACGTTTTGCGCGCCATCCGTCACGCTGACGGTGACGCTCTGCTGACCGCGCGCGGTAATGCTGCTCCAGTCGTTAGCATCCATCGCCAGCGTCCACTGGTTGCCGTTCACCGTAGCGTTAAAGGTTTGATCGCCGATGGTCACTTTGACCTGCGCGTTAGCAGGGTATGAGGTGGAGAAGGTGCCGCTCAGCGTGGTACCCGCAGCCGCTTCAGCCGCGCTGACATAGCCATCAGCAAAGACCGGCGCGGTGATGGTCACCGACGGCGGCGTCAGCGCCACCTGGTAATCAACGGTGCTGGTGTTGCTGTTGCCATACTGATCTTCGGCGTAGATCGCGATCTGATGCGCGCCCGGCGCGAGGGATTGCAGCGTACCGGCCGGGAGCACCACAGACCAGTTACCGCTGGCATCGACGTTGGCGGTATAGGTAACGCCATCAACGTCGATCTTCACCGTCACATACTGGTTCGGCCCGGTAGCGCCGGTGAGACCCGTTAGCGTCACCTCACTTGCCGCTTCGCTAATATTGACAATGCCATCGCCGAACGGATTAGTGACCGTCGGCGCAGGCACCGTGGTGTGCACCGCCACGTCCGGGGTTTGCTGCGCATCGGTGGTGGCAGTGTTGCCCGCGCGATCGCGCACCGTGACGCTAAACGCCAGCGAGTCGTTATCACTCAGCGCCGCTAAATCGAGCTGCGGAACCGTTACCGTCCAGTCGCCATTCTCATTGACCGTGCCCGTGTAGGTTTTCGTGCCCAGCACCACCGACACGGTTTGCCCGGTGCCAGTCACCCCGGTGTTACCGGTGATCAGCTGATCGCTCTTGGTTTCAGCGCTATTAATGGTGAAATCACCGAACGGCGTCACATAGTTGGCCTGCGGCAGCGCATTGATAATCGCTTCAAAGCTGCCCTGCCCGGTCGCCTGGTTATCTGCCGTATCGGTCACCGTGACGGTGACAGGCAGCACGCCATCCGGCAGCGCCTGCAACGTGGCGCTGTCGACATTCAGAGTCCAGGTGCCGTCCGCATTTACCGTCGCCGCCAGCGGCGTACCGTTGTTGATGCTGACGGTGACCGAGGCCACGCGCAACGGATCGAGGTTAAGCTGCCCACTCAGGGTTTGTGAACCCGCGGCCTCGGTGGCGCTGAGAATGCCGTCGGTAAAGAGCGGTGCCAGTTGCGGCTCAGGCAGCGGATCGGTGCGGATCTCAACGCTTACCGGATCAGAAACCGCCGTGTTACCCGCGCGATCGGTGACTGAGATCTGCACATTGTGCGTCCCGTCGGTGATGGCAATCAGCTGCTCCGGTGTCAGGGAGACGAGCCAGTTACCGTTGTTATCGACGGCGCCGGTAAACTCCTCAGCGTTATCAAGGATGATGCTTACTGACTGCCCTGGGCCGACCTGGCCGGTGGAACCAGTCAGTTGCACACCGGCGTTGGCTTCCGCCTGGCCGAGAATATTGTCATCACCAAACAGCGGTTCGGTAATAGTGGCCGTTGGCCGTGTCAGCACCACATCAAGGTTGCCGTTGACCGTCGCCGGGTTCCCAAACGCATCCACCCCGGTGACCGCCACGGTGTACTGACCGCTGGTGTCCAGCGAACCCTGCGGGATCACCGCCGACCAGGCACCATCATTGACCTCACCGATATACTCTTTGCCATTGATGGTCACCACAACCGGCGTGCCGTTGGCAAGACCGCTGGCACTGCCGCTGAGCGTGCTCTCGCTGGCGGCTTCACTGATGCTGACAATGTTATTGCCGAACATAGGATCGAGTGCCAACGTCGGGCCATCGACGGTTTTAACGTTTATGTCGACAATACGCGGGTTGCTATTGCCTGCGGCATCGGTGGTGACGAAGGTGATTTGTGACGGGCCCTGCGGCAACGCCTGCAAACTCCCCGCCGGGATCACCATGCTCCATGCGCCCTGCTCATTGACCAGCGCCGAGAGCGTAGTGCCGTTAAGGGTAAGCGTCACCGTCTCGCCAGGGGTACCGGTGCCGCGAACCGTCTGATCGACTGCCGCGTCGGCGATGTTGATATTGCCATCGCTGAGGAACGAATTCGCGACATCCACCGCCAGCGTCGGCGCACTGAGATCGACCGTCACACTGCTGCTGGCGCTCGCCGGGTTCAGCGCGGCATCGACCGCCGACGCCGAGACGACATATGGCGTGCCGTTTGCCGTCTCCTGCAGCGCCTGCATATCGGCCTGCGGCACGGTAATGGTCCAGTTACCGCTGCTGTTAACGCTGCCGGTATAGGTTTTATCGTTAAACAGAACGGTGATTACCGTCCCTGTTGCCAGCGAGGTTGACGACCCGCTGATGTTAAGCGGCTGACCATGCTCGAGGGCGTTAATCACCTCATCTTGCGCCACCGGATTAAGGGTAATGGTCGGCTGCGAGGCTGGCTGTGCGGCGAAAGTGACGTTATGGCTGGAGATGGTGCTGTTGCCCGCCACATCGTTCACCGTAACCGAGATAGCCTGACGGCCATCCGGCACCTGCGCCAGGTCACCTGACGGTACCGTTACCGACCAGCGACCGTCGCCGTTAATCGTCGCCGGATAATTTTTGCCGTTTAAGGTTACCGTCAGCGTCTGGCCTGCTTCGACATTCTGTGACGTGCCGGAGATGGTTACCCCGCTCTGCCCGTTCGCTTCCGCGCGGTTGATAAAATCATCCCCGGCGACTTTATCGATCTGCACCTGTGGCGCATTGGCGGGAGAGGCGTCTAGCGTAAAGGTGTCGGTTTGCGTGCTGCTGTTACCCGCGGCATCGGTAACGGTAACGCGCACCGCGACCGGACCATCCGGCACGCCTGTCAGCGCACCGGCAGGAAGCACCACGCTCCAGGTGCCGTCCGGCTGGATAATGGCGTCATAGTTCTGCCCGTTGACCAGCACGATAACGGTTTGCGCCGACTGCGCATCATAGACGCCGGTACCTGTGATGGTGACCGCGCCAGCGGCTTCTGCGCTGTTAATAATGTTATCGGTGGTGACGTCGTCGATAGTGAAAGTTGGCAATACCGTATCGACAGTCATCGGCGCACTGCTGCTGACGGTGTTACCCGCCGCATCGGTGGCGGTTACCGTCACGGTATGGCTGCCCTGGGTGAGAGCACCGAGTTGCGCAGGCGTTAGCGGCAGCGTCCAGTTGCCGTTCGCATCCACCAGGGCAGTAAGCGGCGCGCCGTTATCAATACTAATGGTCACGCTCTGGCCTGCGCCAGCGATGCCGGTATTGCCCGCCAGATTGCCGCCCGCGGCCGCTTCCTGGGCATTAACCACGCCATCGCCGAACGGCGCATTCACCACCGGCTGCGGCAGCACGTGGGTGATCAGGGTAAACGGCAGTTCGTTCGAGACAACCGCGTTGTTCTCATCCACTCCGGTAACCGTCAGCGTAACGGTGCCATCGGCAATCGCGGCGGCATCCGCATTCGGCACCGTCAGCTGCCAGGAGCCTCCCGCCGTTACGGTGGCGGTGTACTGCACGCCGTTCAGGGTTACGGTAATGGTGTTCCCTTCCGGGATACGCACCGAGGTGCCGCTGATGGTCAGGCCATCAGCAATGTCGGCGGCGCTGACGCGGTTATCGCCATCGACCGGGTTAATAGCAATCGCGCTGGCGGTGGTATCGACGGTGAAGGTGCTGGAGACGGGCTGTGACGCGTTGCCCGCGCTGTCCGTCACCGTCACTGAAATGGGGTAGGTGCCGTTGGTCAGGCTGTTGATGACCGAAGGGGCAACCGGGATGGTCCAGAAACCATCCCCGCCAACCACGCCGGTCAGGGTTTGCCCGTTCAGCGTGACGGCGACCGTGGCACCTGGCTCGGCCGGTACGGTGCGCCCGCTCAGGCTAAAGCCAGCGTTCTGCTCAGCCAAATCAATAATGTTGTCGCGGGCAACCGGATCCATCACCACGTTAGGGGCGGTGGTATCGACACTGACCGTGCGGATCGCGGTGGTGACGTTGCCAGCATTGTCAGTTGCGGTAACGATCCACGAAGTTGCACCGTTCGCCAGACCGCCCAGCGCAGCGTTATCAAGATTGACGCTCCAGCTACCATTGGTAATGGTTGCCGGGTAGCTTTTGCCGTTAAGGGTGATAACCACCGAAGCCGCATCGCCAGAGGTGGTGCCGGAGAGCGTTACGCCATTGGCGATATTGTTGCCGTTGAGCACATCGGTGCCGTTAATCGGCGTTACGCTTAAGCTCGGCGGGGTTTTATCGACCGTGAAATTGACGATGCTGCTGGCGCTGTTGCCCGCCACGTCGGTGGCGACCACCGACAGGCTGCCCGGCCCCTCAGCTAAAAGATCCATCGCACCCTGCGGCAGAGTGATTGACCAGCTGCCATCGAGGTTCACCATGCCGCTGAAGCGCTGACCATTGAGGGTTGCGACCACCGTCTGACCGGCGCCGCTAATATTGGTACTCCCGGTCAGCGTCTGGCTCTGGGCCGCTTCCGCGATATTCACCACGTTATCGACAAACGCCGGATCGACCGTGACGTTCGGCAGGGTATTGATCGCCACCGTGAAGTCATGGCTATCAATCAGCGTGCCGCCGCTGGTGGAGACCGTTGCCGTCACGGTCTGGGTGCCATCCGCCAGCGCCTGCAATGCCGCCGGATCGACCGCCGTTTGCCAGCTACCATCAGTCTGGATCGTTGCCGCATAGTTCACACCGTTCAGCGTGACGGTAACGACCGTGCCCGCAGGCAGCCCTGCGCTGTTACCCCGGATGGTTAAGCCATCAGCCGCTTCACTGGCGTTGAGGTAGTCATCGCTGGCGATAATATTGATCGCCACCGCATCGCTGGTGGTATCGACACTGAAGGGCGACTCAATGGTACTGCTCTGCCCGAAACCGTCCGTCACGCTGACGGTCAGAGTTTGCCCGCCATCGCCCAGCTTTTGCAGTTCAACGGCCGGGAGCGTCACCTGCCAGTTACCCTGAATATCCGTAACCCCTTCATAGCGCACGCCGTTCAGGATCACGGTAACCACACTTCCCTCCTCCGCATTGGAGGTGCCGCGCAGGATCTGGTCGACTTTGATTTCAGCCGCATCAAGGGAGTTGCCGTCCGTCAGCGCCTGCACGCCGATTTCCACGCCGCCGGTTTTTACCGCGAGCGGCTGCGTAACAGTGGTGCTGTTGCCAGCAGCATCGGTCAGCGTAACGGTCAATGGGTAGCTACCGGTTTGCAGTGCGCTCAGATCGGCGGCAGGCAAAGGAAGCTGCCAGTTACCGTCGCTGCCCACGACCGTGGTGTAGGTTTTGCCATTCAGAGTGATAACGACGGTCTGCCCCTGCTCGCTGACGCCGCTAACGCCGCTTAAAATCTGCTCCTGGCCCAGCTCTGCGCCATTCAGTTTGCCGTCGTTGGTCAGCGGCAGCAGGCTCAGCGCCGGGAACTGGGTATCGACAATGGCCGTCTCGGTGAGCGGCGTCGTATTTCCGGCCGCATCGCTGGCGTTAACCGTCACAGTGACCAGGCCATCCGGGATGGTTTGTAGATCGCCGGCTGAAATAGTCACTTTCCAGGTGCCGTCGTTATCGACCGTTGCCTGGTAGGTTTTGCCCGCCACCTGCACGGTGACGCGCTGCCCGATGCTGGTCACGCCGGTGTTGCCGCTCAGCACCTGATCGATGCCTTTCTCTGCCGCATTGAGATAACCGTCGCCAAACGGCGCATCCATTACCGGGTCAGGCAGGCGGTGAACCTGCACATTCAGCGTGCGCGAGTCTTGTGCGCTTTCGTCATTCAGCACCACCGTGGCGGTGATGACATTTGCCCCATCTTCAAGGCGCAGCAAATCTTCCGACGGGATGGTGACGCTCCAGCGCCCGGAGGCATCAATGCTGGTCACCGTGTAGTTGATACCGTTGACGGTGACATAAATCGTCACGCCTTCACCAAAGACGGTGGTAACGCCACGCACCTCAAGCGGGTTTTCCGCTTCGCTGGCGTTGAGATAGTCGTCGGTAGAGAGAATAGCGATGGCGACACCGGTGAGAGTGGTGTCGACGTTAATCGGAACCGATCTGACGATCGCATTACCATCCGCATCGTTAACGCTGACGGTCAGTGCGCTGTCACCCTGCGGCAATAAACCAAGATCGCCCGAAGGTATTGAGGTTTTCCAACTGCCGTCCCCCATCACTTCGGCATAGTAAGATTTGCCGTTGAGAGTAATGGTCACCAGCTGGCCCGGCGGGATGTTGTAGGTCTGGCCGGAGAGCACCTGCGTGATAAGGATTTCGGCGCTGTTAATGATGTTATCGGTGGCAACCGGATTGATGGTGATATCCGGGGTGTTGAAGTTAGTGCTGAAGGCGCGCGTCTCTTCGGAGACGTTACCGGCAATATCCACCGCACGGTACAGAAGGGTATAACTCTGTCTGTCTTCCAGCAGTGCCATGTCTGCCGCGGGAATAACCAGCTCCCACTGCCCTTCAGCGTTGGCAATCGCCGTGTAGGTGCGATCGTTGAGGGTGACAAAAATGGTGCTGCCAGCATCCTCTGCACCGACATAGCCGCGGACGATTTTATCCGCAACGTGCTGATCCTGATCGAGGATATCGCCCGGTGTGAAGGGAGTAAGCTCAAGCACCGGCGGCGTGGTACTGATCATGATTTCTGAATCTGCCGTGGCAACCGCACCCGAGAATGAGAACAGAGCAAATCTCAGAACATGGAAGCCCTGCCCAAAGGCGCTGATATCTTCAGGCATGAGTAAGACGTTCCAGCTGCCATCCTCTTCAACTGTGGTGGTCCAGGTCTGACCATTGGCGCTGATAGTGACGGTACTGCCTGCATTCACCGCTTCCGTTACACCACTGAGCAGCTGTGGTTCGCCAGATTCGGCGAGGTTAATGATGTTATCGGAGGCAATGGCGTTGATCCTGAGGGTTGGGGTAACAGGCGTTTCACCGCCGCCATTGTCTCCACCGCCGTTATTGCCTCCGCCGGTGTCGCCACCGCCACTGCCGTTATCGCCGCCGCCATTGTTGTTATTGCTACCGCCACCGCTACTGCTCGCTGCAGCCGCCACGCCCACAGCAGCGCCAACCGCCGCCACACCGCCTAGCACCGCGAGGGCCGACAGACCGCTGGTGCCCACCAGCGATCCCAGCGCTACATCGCTGAATGCCGGAACAATGGTCTCCGCAGTGGCCGGTCCCGCGGCTGCCGCATAGGGGAAGGCGGCCTGGTGTGTGCCGAGTTCATCCTCAAACACCATCTCGCTGTGCAGGCCCTCGCCATCCACGGTAAAGAAGCTGTTGTAACGCACCGTGGAGCCATCTTTCATATGGACGATCAGGTCGTTCCCTTCACGCTCGAAGAAATTCACCGACTCCTGCGACGCATTAACGCGCACAATACTCGTGTCAGTTAAATTCACTACCCTGTCGCTGCCTTTGGCATATTGCGCAACAACATCGCCAGTTTTTTGGTTTATTACATCGACGGAACCAGGAAGACTATTTTGCGGGGCCATATTTTCACCTCGGATGCGAAAGCAATATTAGAGCGCCTGCGGGCATCTGTTTTTGCGCAGGATTACGGTTTACCAGTCACCAGGATTGACAAGAAGCGGATGGGGGACATACGAGATGAAAAATATCTAAGTCGTTGTTTTTCATTTATTATGTTAATCCATCATCATTTAATAAATTTTTACATTAAGAAAGATATAAACAACAAATTGTAATTAGGCAAAGTTTTAAATCACAAATTGATAACATTTCAGTGGGATACAGAATATATTTCAGGGGTATATTTCAGAATGTTAACGGGGATTGCATTTCGGGTATAAGTGAATTAATTGAAAATGAAATAATCAGGGTTGAAATGTAAAGAAATTTACAATGTATAATATATTAGAAAAAGCTAATTTATATTATCCCTGTATCACCTCTTATTTATTTACGTCTGAAATAATTGTTTTTCTATATAACTAACCCGCTTACCCAGGTGTTCAAAAAACAGGCAAATGGTTGAAAGTAAAAACGTTGCGGATATGGACTGGCATGTCGCGGTGAAAGTTTGCTATACTCCTTCTCACACTTTTGGGGCTGATTCTGGATTCGACGGGATTCGCGAAACCCAAGGTGCATGCCGAGGGGCGGTTGGCCTCGTAAAAAGCCGCAAAAAAATAGTCGCAAACGACGAAAACTACGCTTTAGCAGCTTAATAACCTGCTTAGAGCCCTCTCTCCCTAGCCTCCGCTCTTAGGACGGGGATCAAGAGAGGTCAAACCCAAAAGAGATCGCGCGGATGCCCTGCCTGGGGTTGAAGTGCTAAAACTAATCAGGCTAGTCTGTCAGTGGCGTGTCCTTCCGCAGCTGGCCGGCGAATGTAAAGACGGACTAAGCATGTAGTACCGAGGATGTAGGAATTTCGGACGCGGGTTCAACTCCCGCCAGCTCCACCAAAATTCTTTCGCGGCGATACCAGAATTGTCCGCTGAAGTCCTGAAAGCCCGCACGGCGCAAGCCTGGCGGGCTTTTTTGTGTCTGTAATCGTCCGAGTTTATCCGGATAAATCCGGTGATTATTGGTATACGTTTAGGTATACGGTAGGATGCATACTTAAAATCGTATACCAATTTGTGCATGAGCGACCACTATGGCAAGGACAACGTGCCCACTGACTAACACCGAGGTATCACGCGCTAAAGCGACTGATAAAGATGTGACTCTTCATGATGGTGACGGGCTTTTCCTTATAGTAAAGACTAACGGCAAAAAGCTCTGGCGATTCCGCTACCAGCGTCCAGCAACAAAACAGCGCACCATGATAGGTCTTGGAGCATTTCCTGCCATCACTTTGGCAGAAGCAAGAAGTTTGCGCGCGCAATACCTTTCATTATTAGCGCGAGGAATTGATCCACAAATGCAGGCTGAACAGGAAACAGAACGGCAGAAGATTGCGGTTGACAGTATTTTCTCTAACGTAGCTACAAACTGGTTTGTTATTAAACGCAAAAGCGTTACAACGGATTACGCAAAGGATATCTGGCGCTCCTTAGAGAAAGATATTTTCCCTTCTATTGGCTCGATCCCCGTTCAGCAAATCAAAGCGCGAACATTAATAGAAGCGCTTGAGCCGATTAAAGCGCGTGGCGCACTTGAATCCGTTCGCCGACTGGTGCAGCATATTAACGAAATAATGATCTATGCTGTTAACACAGGTTTAATTGATGCTAACCCTGCGTCAGGCATCGGTATGGCGTTTGAGAAGCCTAGAAAGCAAAACATGCCAACATTGCGTCCAGAAGAATTGCCAAAATTAATGCGCTCGTTATTTATATCAAATTTATCTATAACGACACGGTGTTTGATTGAATGGCAACTTCTCACGCTCATACGCCCTTCTGGGGCAAGATGGGCAGAGATCGATTTAAAGGCAAAGCGAGAACATCTTGTCCCATTGTCACCACATGCGTTAAATATTTTAGAGATGATGAAGCCAATCAGTGGGCACAGGGAACATATTTTTCCAAGTAGAAATGATCCAAAAAAGCCAATGAATAGTCAGACAGATAATGCCGCTTTAAAACGTATTGGTTTCGGAGGTAGGCTAGTTGCACATGGATTACGCTCTATAGCAAGTACAGCGATGAATGAAGCGGGTCTTAATGCTGATATTATAGAAGCGGCCTTGTCTCATACTGATAAAAATGAGGTAAGGAGAGCTTACAACCGCTCTCTCTACCTTGAACAACGAAAAGAGTTGATGCAATGGTGGGGCGACTTCATCTACCTTTCATAATTAATTTTTATAAAAGGGGTTAATTAAACTCAACCCCTTCCCAAGCATCAATATCATCACAACTTATGTACAAACCAAGATGAGTGCCGTTTTCAATATCACTCAAGCTACTTCTTAAAGACAAGTATTTATCATTGGATTCAAAGTCTTCTGAAGCTAAATGACAGAAAATATTATACGGCTTATCTTTTTTAGGCTTTTCTTTTAAATAGTGTCCTTCAAAGTCTGGAAGATGTGCAACAGTAATAACATTGCCCTCAGAGAGATCTGCTGCATCTCGAATCCTTTTATTTATTGTCCACATGGCATTTACTCGATTCCCTTCTAAGAGTTTCTGATCTAAATCGTGTATTGCAATTGCTTTACTTCCAAATTGATTTAATATTTTTATGAATGTAGGTATATTCGCTTTTCCTCTGCAATTTATAACGCAATACTCATGCTCTTTGCCAGAATTATATAAGATATGGTTATAGGCTAAAAATTCCGTATCCCCTTCTACTAATATCGAACTATCATAGAAGAAAAATTCGTTAACAGTTGGACAGCATCTATTTAATGTTTTTAAATTTTCTTTCTCATCTTGAGTAAACTTATTTTTTTCGGTTTGGTAGTATTTTAAGTTATTTTGAACGTTAGTTACTTTTATAAGTGTGGTGTGAGAACGAGTGAGATCTATAAAAAGAGGGGAATGCGTGGTACAAATGACTTGCCATCCAGCTATATCTGCCAGAGTATAAATAGCATCACGCACAGACCTAACTACAGATGGGTGCATATTTATTTCTGGTTCATCTACCAATAAAACTTTTGCTTTTTCATTACTTATAGGTTTCCTTCCTTTCTTAAGAAGACCTTTGCTACATAAAGTCTTAATAGCAGCCCATAAAAACGCTCGCTGTACACCTGAACCTTGGTGAGAAAGAGGAGAGCTACAACCATTTGTATCAAAAATAAAGCGGCTACCTTCTTTTATGGCCTTCTCAGGCTCAAACTTACCCACACCTGTCTCAAATCTAACCTTTACGCCCTTAAACATAGAATCAACGTTTTCTTCAATACCTGAACTTATATCTTGAATACTATCTAGTAGATCTGACTCAATTTCCTTTGCTAGAGTTTGAATCTCAGATATTATACCTGCCGCTTTTGATTTATCACTTTTAAGTTTCTCAACGGCATTGCTTGCGATTAAATCTTTTACTATAGCTTCCAAAGCAACATGGGAATCATTTGGATTTATTCTGATTGGGGTTGGTAGTCTACTAGAAAGAATTGAATTCCATCCTCCAGCGCCTCCGTCTTTCCAATCATTAGTCTGGTTACTAAAACTATATTTTTTTCCATCATTCTCGGCATTTTCCCAAATTATTTTAAATTTTGAACACTTTTTAAATCCATCAAGCTCCTCATGAAACCATTCTTGCCCAATCTGCCTAACATCATCTTCATTCACTTCAGTAAATAAACCAGTGATTTCTATAGAAAGCGATTCATCTCTATTGTGAAAATCATCCAAACTACGACTTCCGGAACCCAAGGTGCAATAAGCTTCATATGCATCTAATATTGTCGACTTACAGCTATTGTTTTTGCCTATCAAAACAACGACATTATCTATTAAAATCTTTATTTCCTCGCTAATACCTTTAAAATTTTTGATATAGATCGCAGAAAGTTTCATAAAATCCCCTAACAAGAAAGTTTATAAACAACAAGCAATCTAATTAACCATTGTTTTCCCATAATTAAAACATGGTTATTTAGACAGTATCTTGGATAACCCTATGAATTTGTTGTACACCATATATCATGGAAAATGGCAATATTTATTTACGCTTAATAACCTCGTATATAACAGCCCTTGCTATGAGGTTTTCGTATAAATGGATTATGAAAATGCTTTAGTAAGCCCTGATGCCATCTAACATAAGTCAAATTCGCAGATACATTGAATAGTTTATGAAGAAGAAACAGCCCAAGTAAGCCTTGCATAGGAAACGATACACTTAATGTTCATTGAATTCGCCAATGCAGTATCGCTTCCTTTAGTCCCGCGAATTTGGTCATTAAATATCATAAAACTCTAACAACGCAATGATCTATTTAAAAGAATACTTATAAAAAACTTTTCAGCTGAGCATTTACACTTTAAGAGAAGCGCCAAACATGAAGCAAAGCTTCTCGTTTCTATTTTCTAATTGGACGCAGAGAACATAAGTATAAAATAATTAGTTACTGTCTCAGCGCGCAGTGCTTTCCCCTCCTCGCCTGCCCGCTTCACGTGCCGCTTTACATGCAGGTGCATGACCGGGCTCAGGCCGCGCCGGGACTGGCGCGGGCGGGCACGAGGTGAGCGCAGAAATAAATGCAGTTAAATGCAGCGTATGCATGCAGGGTATTTTTTTAATTATTTATGGATTTTTCGGCTATTTTTCAGGGGCGAAGAGGTGCGCCCGGCAGGGGATTCCCGGGGAGCATTTTTCGGGGAATTATCGCTGCTGGCTGTCCGTGCGCGACGCTTTATCAGGTCTGATGCCGACGGCATTCAGCACCGCGCAGCCCTCATGATTAATCCCGTTACCGGCGGCCAGCAAGGAGGCGAGGGCTTCTCGCAAGTGGTGGGTTGCCCGGTCGAGCGCCCAGTGTTGCAGGTGCGCCGGGAGTCTGCGGATATGTATCAGCTCCGGGGCAAGAATGCCGGCCAGCTCCTGTCCCGGTATGAAAACGGTATCTGGAAGGTCATACCGCCCTCAGACTTTGCCCGCGACGTGGCCGGGCTTTTCCGGCGCCTGCGCGCCCCGTTCTCCTCAGGGCGTATCGCGTCGGTGGTGGAGACTCTGAAACTGATTATCCCGCAGCAGGAGGCACCTGCGCGCCGTCTGATTGGCTTCCGTAACGGCGTGCTGGACACGAAAACCGGCACGTTCAGCCCGCACAGCAAATCGCGCTGGCTGCGTACCCTGTGCGACTTGGATTTCACCCCGCCGGTGGCGGGCGAAACGCTGGCATCCCATGCCCCGCATTTCTGGAAGTGGCTCGACCGCGCCGCCGGGGGCAGTGCTGGCAAACGCGATGTGATACTGGCCGCGCTGTTTATGGTGCTGGCGAACCGCTATGACTTGCAGCTCTTTCTCGAAGTGACGGGGCCAGGAGGAAGCGGAAAGAGTATTCTGGCCGAGATTGCGACCATGCTCGCAGGCGAGGACAACGCCACGTCGGCGACCATCGAGACGCTGGAATCGCCACCCGAGCGCGTAGCGCTGATAGGCTTCTCACTCATCCGCCTGCCTGACCAGGAGAAATGGAGCGGGGACGGGGCAGGACTCAAGGCCATCACCGGGGGCGATGCCGTGTCGGTTGACCCGAAATACCGGGATGCGTATTCCACGCACATTCCGGCGGTGATTCTGGCGGTGAACAATAACCCGATGCACTTCACCGACCGCAGCGGGGGCGTGTCCCGTCGCCGGGTGATTATCCACTTCCCGGAGCAGATAGCCCCGGCGGAGCGCGACCCGCACCTGAAAGACAAAATCGCCCGCGAGCTGGCGGTTATTGTGCGCCAGCTTATGCAGCGGTTCAGCGATCCGATGACCGCCCGCACACTGCTTCAGTCTCAGCAGAACTCCGGCGAGGCACTCAGCATCAAGCGCGATGCCGATCCAGCGTTTGATTTTTGCGGGTATCTGAAAGCGCTGCCGGATGCAGACGGAATGTATATGGGAAATGCTAACATCGTGCCACGTCAGCCTCGTGTTTATCTGTATCATGCCTATCTGGTCTACATGGAGGCGCACGGGTATAAAAACACGCGGAGCCTCACCAGGTTCGGCAAGGGGTTGTCAGCCATGCTCAAAGAATACGGCCTGAATTATGACAAGCGCAGGACGAATCAGGGCATGCAGACTAACCTCACGCTGAAAGAGGAAAGCAACAGCAACTGGATGCCGAAGTGCGACGAGCCTACCGCGAAATAAACTACTCTGACCGGCTAATGCCGGTCTTTTTTGGCCTGCGCTACGGCCAGAGTGAACAGCTTCCCCAGAAGAGGCTTTTTAACGTCAAAAGTTATCAGGCCGCTCAGTACCAGAAACGGGGATAGCTAACTTTATAGAGAAGACCATTGCTTTTTAAGATTTTTCGTATAAATATTGTACTTACAAAAACATACCTACAGTCAGAAACTATATGAATTTCACTTTACTGAGGGTTACTTTAAAGTGATATTTTTCTGTTTATAGAAAAGGAAAATAAATGATTAGCAACATCTCTTCGAAGAATTTCAAAGCATTCGAATATATAGATATGGACATTAGGCCTATAACTTTAATTGTCGGCCCAAACAACTCTGGAAAATCTTCAGCCTTAGCTATCCCGAGAATACTTTCACAGACACTTCAGAGTTATGATAATAATATCCCACTACTTCTCAATGGTTATCTTGGGGATTTTGGAACTTACAAAGACATTACCTTTGGAAACATCACAAGACGTGGCATTGAAATAAAAATAAGCACATTTAAAAACACAAACTCCAACTTTTATTTAAGTTACTTTAGAAGATCCGGCTTGGATTATAACTCTGAAATTTTATTCACTTTTAAGTACAAGTATAGGTCTAAACTCCGTGAAATTGTTTTGAGAGAAATAAACATTGAATGTAGTGGTAAAAATGTAATTACTATTACTAGATCCGACGATAGTGAAAACTACATTATTAACACGTTGAATAATGTGGTTATACCAGCTGAATTGCGATCTTCTATATCAAAAAATATGAGGGTTTTCAACTTTTTGCCAAGAAACCTATTCCTGTCTCATGAGTTAAATAACAACAATAAGCTAAAGGAATTGATTGACGAAGAAACAATGAATACAACAAGAGTATTAAACTTTATTTGTGACATTTTGCACAAAGATTTAATTGGCATAGAATATTTGGGTGCTATGCGTTCTGCTCCATCTCGAAGCTATTTATATTCTGGCGAAAGACATTCTAAAGTTGGTGTCGCAGGTGAAAACTCGGCTAACATACTTGCAATGGATGAGATTAAAGGTGGTAAGAAAGCCAAAAATCTTATATCAAAGGTATCTGACTGGCTGAATAAGGCAGGAATTGCATCCGATTTAAAAATAAACCATCTATCTGACCGTCATTATGAAATAAAAATACAACACCCTGTTACAAGAGAATATGAAAACTATGCAGATGTAGGTTATGGAAATAGCCAGATCATCCCGGTCTTAACTGCTGGTTATAATATGAATGAAGGCAGCGCATTAATCGTTGAAGAGCCTGAAATACATTTACACCCTAAAGCTCAAGCGGAGCTTGCAAGTTTCTTCCTTGATATGTACAAAGATAAAAAAACTATTATTGCCGAGACACATAGTGAGCATCTAATTGTTCGCCTTCAGCAGTACATTGCATCTGGATTATTATCTGAAAAAGATATTGTTATTTATTACTCTCACTTTATTGACGATAAAAAATCACTCATAAAACTTGAATTAGATGCTTTAGGTAACTTTACCCAGCCTTGGCCTGAAGGTTTTTTCCCGCAACGACTTGAAGAGGCTAAAGCATTAGCTAAGGCTCGATATAATCAGACATCTCAAACATTACGGAATGAAGAAAAATGAATCTTGTTATAGATGCAAATGTATTTAAAGGATTCTATCAGGAGTCTGTACTTGAGTTAACAGTGGAGAGAACCAGTTTAACTGGTTCAACAATAGAATTATTTGATGCAGATGATAAAATAATTTATCTGGATGAAGGTGCGCAAATTGAAACCGAGTGGAGAAAAGTAGTTTGCCCTGAATGGTTTAATGCATGGCTCATATATAGCATAGAGGCAGGGAATATAATCAATATACCTACTAATAATCAAGAGGCAATTTTGAAAGCTCTGAGAACTAAAGGCTTCCCCTCTTCTGGGGACAAATGGTATATAAGAACCGCGGTAAGTTTGACAGATGCAAACCATGAGGTGAAATTCATCACAGAAGATATGGATTTCTATGATCCAACAAAGAAAAACGTCAATGGTTCTAATAGAGTAAATATAATGAAAAGTAAGTCATCAACTATCAGGAAACATCTTTTAAAAAAAACCGGTCTATCTGTCATGCCAGTTTGCGAATTCAATGAGTTGTAGAGGTTTTATTGAACTTTATGGGAAATGAGTTGCTAATAATACAAAAAAACTTCATTTTCCATTTCTCCTCGAATTATCAAGTTAAACATATAGATCAACCCACGTTTATACTAGTCACTGTATCCTTCTACTTTATGGGCTCT
The DNA here is from genome assembly GCF_003864115.1 of Kosakonia sp. CCTCC M2018092. Taxonomy (NCBI): domain Bacteria; kingdom Pseudomonadati; phylum Pseudomonadota; class Gammaproteobacteria; order Enterobacterales; family Enterobacteriaceae; genus Kosakonia; species Kosakonia sp. CCTCC M2018092. The sequence continues at coordinate 1,083,832 of NZ_CP034225.1, read as the reverse complement.
ATTATCACGCAAGAATGTAATAACTATCTCTTACGTGAAAACTTCGCTGAATTGCAAAATTCGTAGCCATAATTCTTAAGAGCAGTCAGCGTTGGAAGTCCGTTCCTCGCTCATAGCAGACTATAACGGTTCTGTAGCGGTGAACAGTAAAGTGTTCACTGTTCATCAAGCATTCACAGGCTAACGCAATGAAAATAAAACAAAAAATCACTTAGTGAACAGAATGAATAGTAGAACACAAAAAACTTTTCTCCTGACGATGTAAATGCCGAGAAATGTTCAAGAGTAAAAACAGGCGACGATTTTAGAGAGTCAAGATCGCTATAACCCTTCCTAATTGGTACACGTTTAGGTACATAACTGAAAGTTGAATACGTAAAAACATTGATATTTAAACACTTAAGATATCTATTCAGACTCCGCCAGCCCACCAAAATTCTCCATCGGTGATTACTATAGTCATCCGATGAAGTCCTAAAAGCCCGCACGGCGCAAGCCTTGCGGGCTTTTTTGAGCCCTCAATTTAACCCGCGAAGTCCGAAGAGAACTAATTAAATCCGAACCTTTTAGGTACCTCATAAAGCTTTATTGTTTTTGAGGTGTGAATAGCTGCAGGTTTAACGGATACCTTAGAGAGATCTAAGATGGCTTAAAATGAGATGCACATGAGCAGTAAGTGTTATCCTTAAAAGCTTAAAATTGAAGCAGTTAAACAGGTTGTTGATTGTGGACATTCTTTTTCCCGTGTTGCAACTCTTCTAGAAATCACTAGCCTCAGTTATTATGCTTGGTCAAAGATTTACAAGTTATTCTTACAAGGAGGGTTTAATGTCCAGCTTTTCAGGAATCATCGCAATGATAGGGCCTTGCGTTATACTCGGCTTTATTATTTTATTCATCATAAAAGGTTATATTTTGCACAGTACGATCAAGAAAGATCCGGTCTACACTAAAGCTAAAATTGGTAGCTACCTCCCCGGAAGACCTAATGATATGGGAAAAGTAGATATTGCAATAAGTTATTCCTTTATGGCCGAAAATAAAATATATACCAAGGAAAAGCAAAGCTTAACTATTAACACATTGGATCTTATTAAAGATCAAGTTGCTAAAGAAGTCCCCATCGTCTATTACCGCAAAGATCCTAATTACAGCAAAATCGATGTATATGATGAAAGCCTGCGCAATTAATCTCATACCATCTGTTAGGGCATAAATCAGAATCTACTCAGGGGCGCTTACCGCCCCTTTTGACTGGTTTCGAGTTAGCAGGCTACCGTCAATTAAGCCTTCAAAACCATTAAACAAATAACCCTCAACTCTAAACACCCCTCACCCCTTCCCTTACACAATCAATTACCGCCCTGGCCTGTTCCAGTTGCACACGCAGTTCATGCACGGTGTCATTATCGGGAATCAGCACAATGCAGCCTTTCGATATCTGCACCGTGACATGCACGCCGGTTTCAAAGCCTGCTTCGCGCAGCCATTTACCTTTCAGTTGCAGAGCGGGTGTGCTGGTGTCGCCACGGTTCGGGCGGTAGCCGACAATACAGTGGCGCTGGGTTTTCGTAAGGGTTTTAGACATAAGACATTCTCCAATGGCAGTCATTATTTCCGCCATCTGAGAGGCTAATCTCATGGGTGGCGGAGCCAGACAGGGTTAGCCTTACCGGCCCATCGGAAACCGGCGCGTCTCGCGACGCCCCTGCCCGGCCCACCATTGAGATGTAACCGAGCGCACAACATAACTGCTCTGTTGCCGATGAGGGTTTCCAGGAGGCTAATCCCGACGCCTGCTGTGGCAGGCGCGCCCAAACAATAAAAAGAAAACCCTACAATCGGCAAGGAAAAACCGCTTTATAGTAGCGCGTCGTTTCGAAACTGGAACCCTTCTCGCAAAACTTAAGGGAACCCGCCCGGCGTTACACTTCGTTCTCTTCGCTCCCCAGCAGCCGCTTAATGTGCTCCAGCTTCGCCGTCATCCTGCGGATCTCCAACAGATGCAGCGCCTCATAGGCCTCAATCCCCACCAGCTGGCTCTCCCCCAGCTTATCGAGGTCCGCTTTCAGTAACGTGATTTCGTCATCGGTCATCGGTGGTCTCATCGTTCCTCCTGATTTTCACTAACGTTGCACGGTCTGTTCAGGTACAACCTCATTATTAATAGTGTAGAGGTGGCATCCCGCCTTGCCAGCTTCCTGCTGCTTTGCGCAGTAGCCGAGCGCGCTTTCAGCCGCCTCATCGCGCGTTCTCGCCCAGTAAGAAACGCCCCAGTCTCCCTGCGCGTCAATGGCGAACGCCTTTTCATAACGTTGTGATGCAGCATATTTCTGAAACGCCTTGCGCCCTGCGTCATTCAGTACCGACGGCACAGGAAGTTGAGTCTGCGGCATTTCGGCAATGGGTTGATAGGGCAGCGCCTGCTGCTGTAAGAAGTTTGCGACCGGCTTCCACCAGAACGCTTCCGGGGCGGAGTCCATAAAGGTATGGCCATTCTCACCAAAGGCTGGCATCGCGACGAACTTCGCGGGCGCACCGTCCTTCTGATAAACGCTGAACATTGCTTTCGCCGCCGCTGGCGGAAACGCGCGGTCGTTGGCGGCGTAGAGCCACAGCGACGGAATCGTGGTTCTCTTACCGTAATCAGTAAGCGCCTTCAGCAAACCGGGCTGGTCGCAGAAAGATTTGCCATCCAGCGCGCCGCGTCCACCGTCAAAGTTAATTATCGCCTGTACGCCGGGCGGGTTGGCCGCGCCGGTCGCCAGCATGGCAAAGCCGCCGGAGGACATCCCCACCAGCAGCGCCTGCTTCGACGCCCACGGCTGCTGACGAATAGCCTTCAGCGCCGCCAGCAAAGTGTCGCGGTCACGCTCACCCGCCAGTTGATGATGCGGCTGCGCGCACGAGCCGCCCGCATACTCCGCCGCCCCGCTCGACTGCCCATACCCCTGGCGCAGCACAACCACCGCCGCATAGCCGTGGCGGGCGAAAGCTATCGCCGTCGAGGCATAGCGATTGGGGTTCATCACAAAGCGGTCAAAGCTGGCGGTGTCCGCCGTGCCGTTGGTAATGAGGGCTACTGGCGCAGGGGAATTGTTCGCCGGACGGGTAACAAACGCCTCCAGCAGCGCAGGCTGACCATTCTCAAGCGTCACCGGCAGCATCAGCGGCGTGCGGATCAGGCCCGCAATCTGCTGGTTTTCCGCCGCAGGGGAATTATCCGCCCAGGCGGGCAAAGATCCGGATAACAACATGGCTAACGCGATCGCTGCACGCATTCCTGACGCTCCTGGTTAACAAACGTGAATTGTCATTACCGCCGGGTGAGAGAGTATCCTCGCTTTACCGGGAAAAACGTTGTCTGCATCGGTAAAAACCCCACATAAGGTGTTTATTTAATGCGTTACCACATGACTTATTGCCCCATCAAATACAAAGACGCGGTTACATAATATATTTTCTGTAGATCAGATAATTCAATAAGATAACAACTTTCTGAAAAGGAGAATCTTTTTCATTTCAACGGCTTCGATTATGTAATTAAAGTAAATGCACAGGCAATGTTAATGCAACATATTGAAATTAAAGAGATCAACCAGAAACAATAAAACCGGAAATGCAATGATCCTCTTTTTTCCGCATTTAGGCGATTGTTTGAATTAAGTCAAATGTGTAATCTTATTTCCGTCTTAAGGAACAACTTAAAGACAAACAGATGCAGGAATAAAAAACATCGCCTGCACAATAAGAGTGTATAGTTTCATTTATTAGTTAGTTTATTCTTATCGAAATAAAGTGGTTGCTCGCATATTTATTGTTAAATAATAGTAATTCCGCATCCGGTGTGGTGTTACGGGAGCAACTTATGAACGAACACAATTTTGAAGAACAGATGCAGTCTATTCAGGATCTGAACCTCTCCTATTTATTACTGGCTCAGCGTTTGATCCGTGAAGATAAGATTGCTGCCGGTTTCCGCCTTGGCCTGAACGATGCCACGCTGGAGACACTAAGCCACTTATCACTGCCGCAACTGATTAAACTCGCCTCTACCGGGCAACTGATCAGCCGCCTGCGTATTGATGATGATGTGGTGATTAACTGCCTGACAAAAGAGTCCCGTATCGATGCGCTGCAACGTCTGCACACCGGGATTATTCTGTCGAGCAACCTGCTCAACACGGTTGATAATAACGGCGACGAGGCAGCGTAATGAGCGAGATAATGCTGCACGAAAAAAGCATCATGTCCGAAATTAAAGACGCGCAAATCGCGATGGAGTTAATTAATTTCGGCGCGAGGATGCAGGTTCTGGAGAGTGAAACCAGTTTAAGCCGCCGTCGTCTGTTAAAACTCTATAAAGAGTTAAAAGGCGATTCGCCGCCGAAGGGCATGCTGCCGTTCTCCGCTGACTGGTATATGTCGTGGGAGCAGAATATTCACTCGTCAATTTTCTACAATATCTACCGCTATTTGCAGAGAGCGGAAAAAGGCCGCTCTGTCGAGCTGATGATTAAAGCCTACCGTATCTATCTGGAGCACGGTCTGGCGCAGGAGGATGAGGAGCCGGTGCTGGGGCTGACCCGCGCATGGACGCTGCTGCGCTTTATGGATGGCGGCATGCTGAAGCAGACCCAGTGCGACTGCTGCGGCGGCAATTTTGTCAGCACGCCAGAGCATATGTTTAACGGTTTTACCTGTAGTCTTTGTGTACCGCCTTCAAGGGCGATGAAAAGAAGCCCGCAGCTCGACTTTGCTGCCGGCACCATGACAACCCTGCAATAAGCGGCGCGCCCGGCAACGGGCACCGCATCCGCGGGTTATCAATGAAAGCCCCGACGGGTCAGCCAGCGTGCGACCCGCCGGGGCTTTCCTGTTTCTGAACCTGGGAGATTACGTCAGACGGCCAGTAAAGACGCCGCGGTAGTAATTCGGGCCGATATTAAGGCGCGTGAGAATATCGCGCCGGTGAACGTAGGCGGTTTTCAGGCTGATGCCGAGCGTGGAGGAGACCTCCTGCGCGCTGGAGCCTGACGCCAGCAGGCATAACACTTCGCGCTGGCGGTGGGTAAGCAGCGGCAGCACCGAGAGATCCTGCTGCTTCGCGCGCTTTTTCGACATCAGGCCGGTAATCGACTCAAATACCGTGCGGATCGGTGCATTCAGGCTGAGTCGCAGCATATCCGGCAGCAGCGCGGGCAGTACCGGGTCGAAATCCTCGCACAGCAGCAGGCAGGGCAACTCCTCTTTCAGCTCACGCAAAAAGTGGGTGGTCTGCATCAACGACATCAGATTGGTGGCCTGGGTGGCTACCGCCACCAGAATGCGCAGCTTACTCCCCGTCGCCCGGCTCGCCTCCTCAAGGCTACTGATATAGCTGACGCGTAAATTGGGGCGATAGAGCTTTATCAGCGTGATCAGCCCCATCGCGGAAAAGTGATCTTCGCTGTAAATCAAAACATTAGCGGTACTGACGGAGGATTTCAGGCTCATAACCCCTTCCCTGGCAAACGTCACTTCCGGTGACGAAAAGTGAAAAATAGCGCGGAAAAATGCGGCATCCCTTCATGGCTATCTGAACCCCGTAAGGATCACGAACAGGCGGTCAAAAATGCCGCCCATCATATTTTCGAAGAAGGGAGCCAGCGTGAACATCACCAGCGACATGGCAACCATGCCGACGGTTAACGAAATCGGAAAACCAATGACGAAGATGGAGAGCTGCGGCGACAGGCGGTTGAGCAGCCCCATGGTCAGGTTGAGGCACAGCAGTAGGGTGATGACCGGCAGGCCGAGCATCATGCCGTAACGGAAGATCATCTCTCCGGCGCTGACCATCGCCATAAAGCCGTTTGCACCCAGCGGTGCGGCGTTGATCGGAAACGCGATGAAACTGTTGGCCAGCACTTCCAGCATATAGAGATGGCCGTCAAAAGTGAGAAACAGCAGCGTGACAAAGAGGTTTAACAGGCGTGCGACCACCGGCATACTCGGGCCGCCGGAAGGATCGTAAACCATGGCAAAGGAGAGCCCCATCTGCATACCAATAATCTCGCCCGCGTGGCGCACGGCGACAAAAATCAGCTGCACGGAAAGGCCAATGGCGATGCCGATAATCAGCTGCTGGCAGCAGGCCCAGAAGCCATCCAGCGAAGCGATAGCAATGTTGCTGGCGGGCAGTTGTGGCGCAATAAGAAAAGCGGTTAACAGCGCCAGCGCTACTTTAAAGCGGGCGCTAAGCGGCTTTTCGCTGAAAATCGGCGCGGCGCCGAATAGCGCCAGCATGCGCAGACAGGGCCAGAAGTACTGGTTTACGTTGTCATAGAGGTGAACCAGCGAGAGCGTAAACATAGTTAGCGAATAAGGTACGGCAAGCTGGTAAAGAGCCCGCGCATGTAGTCAACCAGCGTGGTTAACATCCACGGGCCGCAGGCGATAAGCACCACTACCAGCGTCAGGATCTTGGGAATAAACGACAGGGTCATTTCGTTGATCTGCGTCGAGGCCTGCAAAATGCTGACCAGCAGCCCAGCCGCCAGCGCGGCTAACAGCAGCGGGGTGGCGATCATCAGCCCCACTTTGGTGGCCTGGAACCCCAGCGACATTACACTTTCAGGTGTCATTTTTTACTCTCTTGCTAAAAGAAGCTCTGCGCGAGGGAACCAATAATCAGCTGCCAGCCATCGACCAGCACAAACAGCATCAGCTTAAAGGGCAGCGAAATCGTCGCCGGCGGCACCATCATCATCCCCAGCGCCATCAGAATGCTGGCGACCACCAGGTCAATGATGAGAAACGGAATAAACAGGGTGAAGCCAATCTGGAAGCCGGTTTTCAGCTCGCTGGTGACGAACGCAGGCACCAGGATGCTCATCGGCACCGCGTCGGCGTTAGCAAAATCGCCGGCGTTCGCAATGCGGGAGAAGAGCGCCAGATCCCCTTCACGGGTCTGCTTCAGCATGAAGGCGCGCAGCGGCTGCGAGCCCTTCTCAATGGCGACTTCCATAGAGATCTTGTCCTGCGACAGCGGCACCCAGGCTTCGTCATAGACCCGGTTAAACACCGGCGACATCACGAAGAAGGTGAGAAACAGCGCCAACCCGAGCAGCACCTGGTTGGGCGGCGTGCTTGCGGTACCGAGCGCGCTGCGCAGCAGTCCCAGCACAATAACGATGCGGGTAAAGCCGGTCATCATCAGCAGGATGGCGGGCAAAAAGGTGAGCGATGTCAGCAGCACCAGGGTCTGGACCGGCAGCGACCAGCTCTCGCCGTTCGCGGAGTGCGAGAGCAGAATGTCATTATTAGCCGCCAGCGCCATCTGGGCCGGGAGCAGCCATCCGGCGAGCGCCAGGCAAAGGCCGCACAGGGGCATTAGCAGGCGAGCGTTACGTTTCATCTTATTTGCTCTCACCTTTGCGCCGGGCAATACAGTTCACCAACGCGCTCTGGAAAGTCGGGAGGAAGGACGCCGCTTTGATCTCTTCAACGTCGGCCCGTTTCTCCATCGTCATCAGGTTAGTGATATTGTCCTGCGTCACGCCCAGCAGCAGCCATTTGTCGTCCACTTCGACCACCACCAGGCGCTCACGCGCACCGATTGACTGGGTGTGTTTTACACAAAGAATGTTATGTCCCTTTACCATTCGCGTAGCGACGCCAGTGCGGCGGGCGATCCAGGCGATAGCCGCCATTAACAGGATCACCAGCGCCAGTGCGCCGATAATATTGCCGGTGCCAACAGGCGCCATTGCTGGCGCTGCGGAGACGGGCTGAACAGCATTAAGCGACTGCGTATTCATTATCTGCTCAAACGATGCATGCGCTCAGACGGGGTAATAATGTCGGTAATACGGATGCCGAATTTATCGGAAACCACCACCACTTCGCCCTGCGCGATTAAATAACCATTGATCAAAATATCGAGCGGTTCGCCCGCGAGGCCATCCAGAGAAACAATGGAGCCTGGGCTTAATCGCAATAACTCTTTGATCGTCATTTTGGTGCGGCCTAATTCCACGGTCATTTTCACCGGGATATCGAGCACCAGATTTAAATCTTCAGATAAACTCACCATTACATCTTCCGCCTGGGAATGCACCTCGGCACTGTTTTCACTGGACAACTGTTCACTCATTGCGTCGCCCCAGATGTCGCCGAGCGAAGACTTATTTGAGCCCGAATCATGTTCCATATCGCTCATACGACAATTACTCCTTCTTGAAACCTAACAATGTTGAATTCTGTAATGCATCAACCTGGATGGCATACTGATTATTTGCGCTGCCATATTTACCGGTCATTACCGGCACATCATTAACAAATCCACCCAGCTGTTCGGGTTTATCCAGCGGAATGATGTCATCCGGTTTCAGCTTCATAATTCTTGAGAGACGGGTGGAGATCTCTGCAAATTTCACCACCAACTCCAGTTCGGTATCGCGCATTTGCGATGCTAATGAACTGCGCCACTGATTATTTTCATGCTGCGAGTTTTCCAGCGGCGGATTGGTCAACAATTCGCGAATCGGCTCAATAATGCTAAACGGCATACAGATCTGTAACTCACCGCTGTGCGAGCCAATATCAATCTGAAAAGGCGTCGTCACCACAATATCGTTCGGTGATGAGGTGATATTGGTAAATTTCACCTGTAATTCAGAACGCACAAACTCAGTTTTAATTTTGAAAATTGAGGTCCACGCATAGTCATAGGCCTCGCGCGCCATCGCTAACATGCGCTGAATAATGCGCTGCTCGGTTGGGGTAAATTCGCGCCCATCCGCTTTAGTCGGGAAACGGCCATCCCCGCCAAACAGGTTATCCACTGCCGTAAAGACCAGATTCGGCGAGAAGACGAAGAGCGCCGTACCGCGTAGCGGATTCATGTTCATCAGGTTCAGGCTGGTCATCACCGGCAGATTACGCGCAAACTCATGGTACGGCTGAATCTTAATGTTCCCTGCGGTGACATCCGGGCTACGACGCAAAATATTAAATAAGCCGATGCGAAACTGGCGCGCAAAGCGTTCGTTAATAATCTCTAACGAATATAAACGTTCACGGACAACACGACGCTGCGTATTCGGATCGTAAGGCTTAATATTATCTTCTGGTGATGCGGGGGCGGCCGGCGCACTATTTTGACTGCTGCTGGGACCGCCATTCAGAAGATTGTCGATCTCATCCTGGGATAAAATACTGTCCGACATTCTGATTACCGTAAGATAAATGCATTAAACAGGACGTTTGTTACCATCGGTTTATGCTGGCCTGGGAGTGATGCATTAACCGCATCTTTGGTTTTTGCCGCGAGCAGCGATTTTGCCTGATCGCCGGTTAATTCAGCCGCAGTTTGTTGAGAAAAGAGCACCAGTAAATGGCTACGAATTTCCGGCAAATGTTTTTCCAGCAGCGCTTTCGTTTCAGCACTGGCAACTTTCAACGTCAGGCCGATATAAAGAATACGGTCGCTGTCATGGGCATCGGGTTTCAGACTGACGGTAAAGGTGTCGAGATCCATATAAACCGGAGTCGCTTCCACTGCCGGTGCGGCAGATGGCTTGCCACTATTAATATGAGTGACCTGATTTTTTAATTTACTGATCTCCACATAGGCATAAGCGCCAATTGCGCAGACACCCAGGATAACAAACAGGACGATTAAAATTAACAACGGACTTTTTTTTCCGCCTTGCGCTGCATTTTTTCTCTTCGGCATTTGATGGATAACTCTGTAGTAAAATTAAATCAACAATCACGCGACTGGCGAATGACCTGATGGAATGCCGTTATTTTAATACAGCACCCATCCAGGACAATTCATTGAAAAACTGAAATTAGTGTCAGCACCTTGCCAGTTCATGCCCGGCAATTAAGCGAAGGTGTTGATTCCGCGCGAATAATGCATTACACGCGTAACGACCGGGCTCTCTTCCTCAGAAGAAATAGTCAGATCGCCCTCCCCGCTCTCAGACTTTCCTTGTCCAGATGCATGACCGGAGTGGGCATCCCCCGCTGAAGAGGAGGTATCTGCGCCCACGCTGCTCTGTCCGAGCGAGATGCCGGACTCCTCAAGCATGGTGCGCAGGTTCGGCATTGCCGACTCCAGCGCCGCGCGAACGTGGTGGCTCTCGGAGACAAAATGCACCTGCGCCTGATCGTTATTTACCCGCAGGCTCACCTGCAACGCGCCCAGCTCTTCCGGATGCAGACGCAGCTCGGCGTGATGCACGCCGTTACGGCTAAAGACGGCAATCTGCTGACCTAAAGATTGCTGCCATGCCGGGGTGCCGACTTCCGCCTGCAACGTGGCGGTAGCGACGGTTGAGGTGGAAATAGCGGTTGCCGGGGCGGTTGCCGTCACTGGCGCGGCCTGGGCCACGATATGCGGTGTGGCAACTGGCTCTGCGCCTTTTAAGTTATGCAGCGCCTGCGTCAGGCTCTCGCTGAGAGGGGCCGCCGCTGGTGAAGTCGCCTGGGCGCTGCTGTCCGCAGGGGTTAACGATTGCGCTTTACCCTCAACGGCACTCTCCGTTACTGGCATCGCGGGTTGCGCCTCGGGCCGTGACGGCTGCGGCTTAACGCCAGCAGGCAGATCCTGCGTCGGCTTTTGCTCATCCAGCACGGCGGTGAAATTCACCTGGGTCAGCGGATCGCCAGCCTGCGGCTCAACCGGCAGCGCAGCGGCGAGAAGCGGGCTTGCCGGCACGGCGGCAGCCAGCGTCGGATCGGCACTCACCTGCGGCAGTGCCGCCAGATCGGCCTGTGCCGTCTGCACGCCCTGCGCCAGTAGCACATCCGCCGCGGTGGCATCAAGCGGCGTCGCCAGGTTAGTCGCCGCCTGGGTAAGCAGGTCGGCAGGTTGAGCCGGTGTCGCAGGCATGACGTCCGCGAGTTGTACTTTTTTATCGGCTGGCTTTTTCGCTTTATCCTGCGGCGCGCCGTTCTGCCGGGCTTCCTGTGTCTCTCCTGATGAGAGCTGCTTTTTCAGTTCGCCAGCGAAGTGCCCCTCTTCCTGCGCGGAGGACGCGGAAGCCGTCTGACGTCCCGCGTCAACGGGCGAGGCCGGGAGTGAATGTCGGATAATCATCTTATTTGTTCCTTTGACTGGCGCGACGGGCGAACTCATCCATCATCTTCTGTTCCAGTCGGTTCTCTTTTAACAATCGCTGTGCGTCGGCACGGTTTTTCAGTGCTTCGAAAGCATTCAGCCGCTGCTTATCTTTTCTCCATGCTTCCTGCACGTTATCCACCGTGTACTGACTGGCAGATACTCTCCTGACTTGTTGCGCCACGACGCCATCCAGCGAGGTTAAAAAGTGCTGGTGCGCCTGTAGGGCCATAATGGATACGCCTCGATCAACAATCGTCGACTGCATCTGCTCGCGATACTCTTGCGCATAGGTCTTGAGCTGATCGAGTCGTGCGGTTTCGTTAAGGTGGGACTGGCGCGCCGAACCGAGGCGGGTCGTGGTGTCATTCAGTTTCTTCTCTGCCAACTCGCGCAGGACATCCATCGGGTTTTGGCTCGCCATCATTTCACCTTTACATTACGTGTTATTGCCCTGTGGAAAGAGCGCCGACAGCCCGCTATACGAGTCGTCATATTCGCAGGACTCATGAATACCCTGGTGCAGATACGCCTCCATTTTCGGATAGAGGGTAATCGCCTGATCGAGCAGCGGATCGCTGCCAGCGGCATAGGCTCCCACGCTCACCAGATCGCGGTTGCGCTGATACGAAGAGAGCATCTGCTTAAAGCGCTGCACCTTTTTGTAGTGCACCGGGTCAATCAGCTCGGTCATCGCACGGCTGATGGAGGCTTCGATATCGATCGCCGGATAGTGGCCCGACTCGGCCAGGCGACGGGAGAGCACCACGTGACCGTCGAGGATCGCGCGCGCCGAGTCGGCGATCGGATCCTGCTGATCGTCCCCTTCCGTCAACACGGTATAGAAGGCGGTAATCGAACCGCCGCCCTTGATGCCGTTCCCGGCGCGCTCCACCAGCGCGGGGAGTTTGGCAAACACCGAGGGCGGGTAGCCTTTGGTGGCGGGCGGCTCGCCAATCGCCAGCGCGATTTCACGCTGCGCCATCGCATAGCGGGTGAGGGAGTCCATAATCAGCAGTACGTTGAGGCCGCGATCGCGGAAATCCTCTGCCAGGCGCGTGGCGTAAACCGCGCCCTGCATACGCAGAATCGGTGAAACATCGGCCGGGGCGGCGATCACTACCGAGCGTTTAAGCCCCTCTTTGCCAAGAATGTTTTCGATAAAATCTTTCACTTCGCGGCCGCGCTCGCCAATCAGGCCGACGACAATCACATCCGCTTTGGTAAAGCGCGCCATCATCCCCAGCAGCACGCTTTTGCCGACGCCGGAACCGGCAAACAGGCCCATACGCTGCCCACGCCCGACGGTGAGCAGGCCGTTAATGGCGCGCACACCGACATCAAGCACGTTTTTAATCGGATCGCGCTGCAAAGGGTTGAAGGGCGGCGTAAAGAGCGGCCCGCGATCGCTGGTGTTCGGCGGCGGCAGGCCGTCGAGCGGACGGGCGCTGGCATCAAGCACGCGTCCCAGCAGCTCCGGCCCCAGCGGTAGCAGTTTGCCTTTGGTGTTGTTACCCAGCGCGTAAACGCGCGCGCCCGGCAACACGCCCTCGACGTTCTCGAGGGGCATCAGATAGAGGATCTCGCCGTTAAAGCCGACCACTTCGCTCTCGACCCGCTGGATCCCCTCATCACTTTCACGCTCGACAATGCAGAGCGTGCCGATGGGCAGCTTCAGACCGACGGCTTCCATCACCAGACCGGTGGCGCGGGTCAGGCGGCCGTAGCGGCGAAACAGCGGCAGCGCGGCGATGCGCTTCTCGCGCAGATCCACGCCATCAAGCCATGTCTTTAGCCGCGCGGTCATAGGGAGAAGTCCTCGCGGCTCAGGGTGCAGAGTTCGTTCCAGCGGGTTTCGGTGGTGGCATCAAGCTCGCCGCCGTCGGTGGTGAGGCGGCAGCCGCCCGGCAGCATCTGCGCATCGGTGCACAACTCCCAGCCGCGTGAATGCAGCACTTCGCCCAGTTGCTCCTGAACCGAAGCCGAGGCTTCCGGGCTGATCCACAGCTTCACCTGTCCCAGCTGTTTGGTATCTTCCTGCAACAGTTGTTGAATGCGGGTCAGCAGCCAGGCGTTGGTGGTGGTTGACACCACGCTTTCGCCGAGCAGGCTGCGCGCCGCCATCAGCGCCACCTGCACCAGCCGCGCGGGCATCACGCTGTCGAGGCTATCAAGGGTAATTTTGACGTTATCAACCAGTTGCGCGAACTCCTGCGCCTGCGCTTGCTGTAACTGGCGGTACTCGGCTATCCCTTTCTCGATGCCCTCTTCGCGCCCCTCTTCAAAGCCCTTCGCATAACCGAGCTTTGTCCCCTCTTCCACGCCGCGCGTCTGGCCCTGAGCAAACCCCTTCTGCTCCGCCTGCTTGCGCAGGCGGGAGAGTTCCATTTGCAGTGCCGCTTCACTCGCCGGATCGCTGGCCGGCACGGCGGCGCGCAGATCGGGCTCGCTGCTTAACGCGTCGTCGAGCAGGTTTTCAGGCCGCCAGGCGTGCCACTGGGTCTTAGACGTAGGCATCGTCGCCTCCACCAATCACAATCTCGCCGGTCTCCGCCAGACGACGTACCACCAGCAGGATCGCTTTCTGTTCGTTTTCGACCTGCGACATACGCACAGGGCCACGGGAGTTCAGATCGTCACGCATAATGTCGGCCTGACGTTTGGACATATTGCGGAAGAACTTGTCGCGCAGCGCGTCGTCCACGCCTTTCAGCGCGACGATCAGCGATTCGTTGTCGATATCCTGCAAGATGCGCTGAATGCTGCGATCTTCCATCTCGACCAGGTTCTCGAAGAGGAACATCTCGTCGATAATTTTCTGCGCCAGCTCCTGGTCGTATTCGCGTACCGCTTCGATGGCCGCATCTTCCTGGTGAGATTTCATCAGGTTGAGGATCTCCGCCGCCGGACGCACGCCGCCCATCTTGTTGCGCTTGATATTCTGACCATGCAGCAGGTTGTTGAGCACTTCCGTCAGCTCCTGCAGCGCCACCGGCTGCACGCCGCCGAAGGTGGCGATACGCAGCAGAATGTCGTTGCGTTCACGCTCGTCAAATTTCGCCAGCAGATCGGCGGCCTGGCTGCGTTTCAGGTGAACAAGGATGGTGGCGATAATCTGCGGATGCTCATCACGGATGAGATCGAAGACCATCTGCGGCTCCATAAAGTTGAGCGTTTCGATACCGTTACGCTCATCATTGGCCTCAAGCAGATCTTCGAGCAGAGTGTTAGCGCGCTCTTCGCCCAGCGCTTTCACCAGCACGCTGCGCAGGTATTCGTTGGTGTTGACATCCAGCACCGCAAATTCGCCGGAATCACGGCGGAACTCCTTCATCACCATAGCCAGCTGATCGTGGGTGTAGGTGCCCATCGAGACCATGGCGCTACTGATCATGGTCACTTCGTGGGTATTCAGGTGCTTAAAGACTTCGGCTGCACGCTCGTCACCGAGCGTCAGCATGACTATGGCGCTTTTCTCGGCGGCGATCATGACGACTTCTGCTCCTTATTTAACCATTGGCGAATCACCAGCGCGATGACCTGCGGCTCCTGGTCAGCCATTTCACGCAGATGCTGCGCCTGTTGTTCGGTTTCGACGCGCTGCTGCGCTTTGGCGGTTTCCGCGCTCTGGCGTTTACGCACCTGCTCATCCAGCTCCGCCTGGCGCACCTCTTTCTCCATCTCCAGGCGCTGGATCAGCATCTCCTGATGGCGGATCCAGAAGGGTTGTACCGCCTTGCGCCACAGGATCCAGGCGATCAGCGCCACAAACAGATAGCGCGCGGCGGAGAGCATCAGCTTGATAAATTCCGGCTGTTTCCACAGCGGAACAGGCGCTTCCTCTTCCTGGTCAGTAAAGATGGTGTTGACAACATTGAGCGTATCGCCGCGTTTGTCGGAGAAGCCCATCACCTCTTTAACCAGCGCATTGATCTGATCCAGCTGCGCCTTGTTGAGCGCGACCGGCTTGCCATCTTTGCCCTGCTTATAGTTCACCACCACCGCAACGGAGAGGCGCTCAAGCACGCCGGTGTTGCGCTTAATGTGGGTCAGCGTCTTATCCACCTCGTAGTTGGTGGTCTCTTCACTCTGCTTGTTATAAGGCGCCAGGGTGGGCGCGGGTGCCGCTGCGGGTGCCGCGTTATTGCCATTCGCGCCGCCCTGCCTGTTGGCCTGCTGTGCCGCAGGATCCTCAATCGGCGTGGAGACCGGAGCCGGCGGCTGGTTGCTTAACGCGCCCGGCACGCCGCCGACTGCGTTCTTGCCACCCTGCTCGTTGTTGCTGCTCTGACGGCTACGAATCGCCATATTTTCCGGGCGGGCATTCGGCTGATACTGCTCCGCCGTCTGCTCATGCTGGGTGAAGTCAACCTGCGCGGTCACCTGGGTTCTGACGTTCTGCGTGCCGACAATCGGCGCGAGGATCGCCTGAATACGGCGCTGATAATCGGCCTCCATCTTGCGCACATATTGCAGCTGCGTGGTCTGGGTGGCCTGCGCGCCGTTCTGCGACATCATGTGGCCGCTCTGATCGACAATCGTCACCCGATCGGCGCTCAGCCCCGGCACAGCGCTGGAGATCATAAAAGTAATGGCACTCACCTGCCCTGAATCGAGCGTTCTGCCGTTAATCAGGTTCAGCGTCACCGAAGCGGAAGGCTCTTTGCGATCCTGCAAAAAGAGCGACGGCTTCGGCATCGCCAGGTGGACGCGCGCCGAGCGCACCGGACCTAAGGTTTCGATGGTGCGTGACAGCTCGCCCTCCAGTGCGCGCTGGAAATTGACCTGCTCGTTGAACTGGCTGATACCAAACTTCTCCTGGTCCAGCAGTTCAAAACCTACCGAGCCGCCCTTCGGCAACCCTTGCTGCGCCAGTTTGAGGCGCACTTCGTAGATCTGTTCAGCAGGGATTTCGATGGAGCCGTCATGCTCAGCAAAACGGTACGGCACCTGCATCTGTTTAAGTTGGGTGACAACCGCGCCGCCATCCTCCTCGCTGATATTGCTATAGAGCACGCGGTAGTCTGGTTCTTTCGCCCAGAACATCAGCGCAATAACTATAGAAATAGCGGCCGCAGCCGCGACAAAAAAGAGGATGCGGGGGTTAGCCCGAATATTCTCGAGCACTGCCTTTACATCGACAATGCCTTTCTTTTTACTACCGGTGATTGTGGCAGTCATGCCAATGTCCTGTAAAAGTGAATGCCGGAATTAAAAGTAAAAACAATTACGGCTCGGCTCATCTGGTATGCAATTAATAAAAGCAAATCTATTTCTCAGGAAAATTCCCGGATGCGTATTATCTACAGAAAGCCCGTTTTTCTAAGTGGTAATAAGGTGAAATTTGTGTCAGCTATTCACGTTATGTCGTTTTTCAGACCACATGGTAAGCTTGCGGCCAATAACTAATAAGGTCATTTTCATGTCGATGAATACATTAGGCGGCGTATTGGATCAGATTCAGTCGCAGGCCAGACAAGTCTCAGATATCAGCGCGTTAAACCCGTTTAACGCAACGCGCAAAACAGAAAACAGTTCACAATTTTCTAATATTTTGCTTAACAGCATTAACAATATTAGCGGAATGCAGACATTTGCTAAGCAACAGTCACAGGCTTATCTCACCGGTGCCGAGGGGATCGGCCTGAATGATGTGATGGTCTCCATTCAAAAATCGTCGGTGGCTTTAAACCTGGGCGTGCAGGTGCGAAATAAACTCGTCAGCGCCTACCAGGAAATAATGAGCATGCCGGTATAACGCCTACGCAATATCTTATTCTCGATTAACGCGAAAATAGTGCTGCTATTTTTCACGGCTGAATAAGTCCGGCTGTTTTATAGCTGTTAATAAAATAGCCGGCATATCGCCGGTGATTCATTTTAGCGTCACCAGCCATGTGCGTTTAAAAAACCTGTGGGTTTAAGCCAACACTTATGACAAAGAGCCAGAAAAATAGATTTTCATCTGCCGATGGCGCAGCGCCTACTCCGGGCACGTTGACCGGCCATGAATTAGAAAAAATCAGCGCGCTGATTTACCAGCGCGCGGGCATTGTGTTAACGCCGCAAAAAAAAGACATGGTGTTTAACCGCCTCTCCCGCCGCCTGCGCGAGCTGAATCTGCGCAGATTCGACGACTACATTGCGCTGCTGGTGAACAACCCGACCAGCCGCGAGTGGCAGGAGTTTATTAACGCCCTGACCACCAATTTGACCTCCTTTTTTCGCGAGGCGTACCACTTTCCGACGCTGGCGAAACATGCCCAGTCGCGGTCGGGGATGTACAGCGTCTGGTGCGCGGCAGCCTCAACCGGCGAAGAGCCGTGGTCGATCGCCATGACGCTTGAAGCGGCGCTGGGCCGCAGTATTACCGGCCCGCGCGTGCTGGCAACCGATATCGACACCGACGTGCTGCAAAGAGCGGTTCAGGGCGTTTACCGCCTGGCGGATATCCACAACCTGAGCGAGCAGCAGAAAAAAAGCTGGTTTTTACGCGGTACGGGCGCGCAGGCAAATATGGTGAAAATCAGAAGCGAACTGCGCAATACGGTGCAGTTTCGCCAGCTCAACCTGATTGAAAGCCAGTGGGATATTCCCGCCCCTTTCGATGCGATTTTTTGCCGCAACGTGATGATCTATTTCGACCAGAACACCCAGGAGAAGCTGCTTCAGCGCTTTGCGAAAATGCTCAAGCCTGGCGGGCTGCTGTTCGTGGGTCACTCTGAACATTTTCAAAACATGAACAGTCCATTTCGTTTGCTCGGACAGTCCGTCTATCGCCTCGCGGAGTGAGAAGGATGAAAAAGATTAAGGTGCTCTGCATTGATGACTCGTCGCTGATTCGCAAAATCATGACGCGCATCGTCAATGAACAACCGGATATGGAAATGGTAGCGACCGCACTCGATCCCATCATCGCCCGCGACCTGATCAAGCAGCACAACCCGGACGTGCTGACGCTGGATGTTGAAATGCCGCGCATGGATGGCCTCGATTTTCTTGAGCGCCTGATGCGTCTGCGCCCGATGCCGGTGGTGATGCTTTCATCGCTGACCAACAAGGGCTCGGACATTACCCTCAGCGCGCTGGAGCTGGGGGCGGTTGATTTTATTACCAAGCCGGAAACCGGTTTGCAGGACGGCATGGCGCACTACAGCGAGATGATTGTCGACAAAATCCGTATGGCGGCGAAAGCGCGCGTTGCCCGCCGCGATGGTAAGCCTCAGCCGCGACGGATTGTTCACGGCCCGCTGATTGGCAGCGAAAAGATTATTGCTATTGGTTCATCGACCGGCGGCACCGAGGCGCTGCGCCAGCTGCTGGTGCCGATGCCCGCCACCAGCCCCGGGATCGTGATTGCTCAGCATATGCCGGGCGGCTTCACCCGCTCGTTCGCCAACCGGCTCAACCATCTTTGTCAGATGTCGGTGCAGGAGGCTGAAGAGGGTGACCGCGTTCTGCCCGGCCATGTTTACATCGCGCCGGGCGGATTCCATATGGAGCTGACGCGCAGCGGAGCGAACTATCACATCAAATTGAGTGATGACTCGCCGATCAACCGCCATCGCCCGTCGGTGGATGCGCTCTTTCACTCCGTCGCGCGCTGCGCGGGGAAAAACGCAATCGGGGCGATTTTAACCGGCATGGGCAGCGACGGTGCCGCCGGCCTGCTGGCGATGCGTGAAGCTGGTGCATGGACCATTGCCCAGAGCGAACGGAGCTGCGTGGTCTTTGGTATGCCGCGCGAAGCGATTGCCCTTGGCGCCGCCTGTGAAACGGTCGATCTGGACCATATCAGCCAGCACATTTTGAACCACACGGCCGATCAGGCTCGCAGAATTTAACCACCACCCCACTACCCGTTCCACTTACTGAGTTTAGGAAATAGAGATGGCCGACAAGAACTTACGTTTTTTAGTTGTCGATGACTTCGCCACCATGCGACGCATTGTGCGCAACCTTTTGAAAGATTTGGGCTTTAACCGCGTTGAAGAGGCGGAAGATGGTCTGGATGCGCTGAACAAGCTGCGCGCTGACGCCTTCGACTTTGTGATCAGCGACTGGAACATGCCGAACATGGACGGCTTACAGCTGCTGACAGAGATTCGCAGCGATGTGAATTTGAAAACCATGCCGGTGCTGATGGTCACTGCCGAAGCGAAGAAAGAGAACATCATCGCCGCCGCGCAGGCCGGTGCCAGCGGCTACGTGGTGAAACCGTTCACCGCGGCAACGCTTGAAGAGAAGCTGAACAAAATTTTTGAAAAGATCGGCTGGTAACTCATGACGGCGGAACATACGCAACCTGAAGAGGATTTCAAAGGCATCTTCTCGCGCGTCGGGCAACTGGCGCGACTGCTGCGCGACAGCCTGGTCGACTTAGGACTCGATCGCACCATTGTCGAAGCGGCCGATGCCATCCCGGATACCCGTGAACGGTTGAACTATGTGGTCGGAAAAACCGCACAGGCCGCCGAGCGCGTACTGACCAGCGTCGAAGAGGCGCGCCCGCTGCAGGAGGCAATCGTTAATAACGGCGAACAGCTGGCGGCACGTTGGGATGCCTGGTTCGCCGCGCCCGTGGAACTCGCCGATGCCCGGGAATTAGTCACCGCGACCCGTGACTACCTGACACAGGCACCGCAGGCAGCACGCAAAAGCGATGAGCACCTGATGGAGATCATGATGGCGCAGGATTTCCAGGATCTTACCGGCCAGGTGATTCGTCGCATGATGTCGCTGATTGAGACGGTCGAGACCGAGCTTATCCAGGTGCTGCTGGCGTACGTGCCAGAACTGCCGCAGGAGAAGATCGAAGAAGAGGACGAGGTGACGCTGGTCAACGGTCCGCAGGTCGACAGCAACAAAGCCGGAGTAATGGCGACGCAAGATCAGGTCGATGACCTGCTTGATTCGCTGGGCTTCTAAAGCAGCGGGCGCGGCCCGTGCACAGAGCAGATCATGGCAGAAGAGAGCGACGTAGAAAAAACCGAAGAACCCACACCCCACCGAAAACAGAAGGCGCGTGAAGAGGGGCAGATCCCACGCTCGAAAGAGCTGAGTTCATTACTGATGCTGCTGGCCGGCTGGGCGCTGATGCTCTCCGGCGGCAATCAGTTTGCCCACAACATGATGCAGCTGCTGCAAAGCGGGCTGGTGCTCAACCGGTTGCCGGTGATGGATCCGCAGTCGATGTTCCATCAGGCGCGTTTTTTACTGGAGATGATGGGCAGTGCGCTGCTGCCCATCTTATTCGGTCTCTTCGTCACCGGGATTGCCGCGCCGATGCTGCTGGGCGGGGTCAATTTAAGCGGCAAATCGCTAAAGGTCGATCTCAAGCGGTTGTCGCTGCTGCAGGGGCTGAAACGGCTCTTCTCCGCGCAGGTGATGTCGGAAATGCTCAAAGGTAGCCTGAGGGTGGCGCTGGTAGCGTGCGCCTTCGCGCTCTACCTCTACAACAACAAAGCGCATTTCATTCAGCTGGTTAACGAAGCGCTGCCGATGGCGGTCGCCCACGCCATGAGCATGGTGCTTGACTGCCTGCTGATGGTGATCTTTTTCCTGCTGCCGGTAGTGGGCTATGACGTCTTCTACCAAATCACGAGTCACCTGAAAAAGCTGCGCATGAGCCGCCAGGAGATCCGCGATGAGTTTAAACAACAAGAGGGCGATCCGCATATCAAGAGCCGCATCAAGCAGATGCAGCGCGCGGCGGCTCGCAGCCGGATGATGGCCGATATCCCAACAGCGGATGTCATCGTTAACAACCCGACGCACTACTCGGTGGCGCTCTCCTATAAAGAGGGCGGCATGAGTGCGCCGACGGTGGTGGCGAAAGGTGCCGGCGATATCGCCTTAAAAATACGTGAGCTGGGCGCGCAACACCGCGTGCCGATGCTCGAAGCGCCCCCGCTTGCCCGTGCGCTCTACCGCCACTGTGATATTGGCGAGCAGATCCCGGGTGAGCTTTATAGCGCCGTCGCGGAAGTTCTGGCCTGGGTTTACGGCCTGCGACGCTGGCGCAGTAGCGGCGGCATTCCGCCGAAAAAACCCGGGAACCTTCCGGTTCCTGCGTCGATGGATTTCGCAACTGAGAG
Organism: Kosakonia sp. CCTCC M2018092; assembly: GCF_003864115.1. Lineage (NCBI taxonomy): Bacteria > Pseudomonadati > Pseudomonadota > Gammaproteobacteria > Enterobacterales > Enterobacteriaceae > Kosakonia > Kosakonia sp. CCTCC M2018092. Next base: position 1,062,622 of record NZ_CP034225.1, on the reverse strand, counting down.
TAAAGACTGATGGCTAATCTCGCCAGCAAACTACGCTTACCGGCGTTTAAAGAAACCGAATGGCAAATTATGGCCGGTCCGGTGCTGATCATGCTGATTCTGGCAATGATGGTGCTGCCGCTGCCCGCCTTTTTGCTCGATACGCTCTTCACCTTCAATATCGTCCTGTCGTTGATGATCTTGCTGGTGGCGATGTTTACGCAGAAGACCCTCGAGTTTTCCGCCTTCCCGACGGTGCTGCTCTTCTCAACCCTGTTGCGACTGGCACTTAACATCGCCTCAACGCGTATTATTTTGATGGAGGGCCACACCGGTGCCGCCGCCGCGGGCCGGGTGGTTGAGGCCTTCGGCCACTTCCTGGTGGGCGGCAACTTCGCGATTGGTATCGTGGTGTTCGCCATCCTCATCATCATCAACTTTATGGTCATCACCAAAGGTGCCGGGCGTATCGCCGAAGTGGGCGCGCGCTTTGTGCTCGACGGCATGCCCGGCAAACAGATGGCGATTGACGCCGACCTCAACGCCGGGCTTATCGGCGAAGCCGAGGCCAAACGTCGCCGCAGCGAAGTGACCCAGGAGTCCGACTTCTACGGCTCGATGGACGGTGCGAGTAAGTTCGTGCGCGGGGATGCTATCGCCGGGCTGCTGATTATGGCGATTAACGTTATCGGCGGGCTGACCATCGGCGTGCTTCAGCACGGCCTGAGCGTCGCCGAAGCGGGTGAAACTTACACTCTGCTGACCATCGGTGACGGCCTGGTAGCGCAGATCCCGGCGCTGATTATCTCGACAGCCGCCGGTGTGATCGTCACCCGCGTCTCCAATGATGAAGATATCGGCGAGCAGATGGTCAGCCAGCTGTTCAACAACCCGCGAGTGATGGTGCTTTCTGCTGGCGTTATCGGCCTGCTGGGGCTGATCCCAGGCATGCCGAACTTTGTTTTCCTGATGTTTACCGCCATTCTGCTGGGGCTCGCCTGGTGGATGCGCGGTCGCCAAATGAAACAGCCCGCCGCCGCCCGGCGCGGTGTTGCCGATGATAAAGACAGCGCCAGCGCGCAGGCCGCCAACGATCACGCCTCTGCCGAAGCCTCGTGGGAGGATGTCGAGATGGAGGATGTACTCGGCCTCGAAGTGGGCTACCGCCTGATCCCGCTGGTCGACAGCACCCAGGATGGTCAGCTGCTGGTGCGCGTGCGCGGTATCCGCAAGAAGTTCGCGCAAGAGATGGGCTTTCTGCCGCCGCCGATCCATATTCGCGATAACCTCGATCTGGCGCCCGGCCATTACCGCATTCTGCTGAAGGGCGTGGAGATTGGCAGCGGCGATATTGAGTCCGATCGCTGGATGGCGATCAACCCCGGCTATGCAGAAGGGACGCTGCCGGGTACACCGTGCGTTGATCCGGCGTTTGGTCTGCCCGCCTGCTGGATCGATGAAGTGTTGCGTGAACAGGCGCAGATCCAGGGCTTTACGGTGGTTGATCCCAGCTCGGTGATCGCCACCCACCTGAACCATCTCATCACGCTGCACACCGAAGAGCTGTTCAGCCGCCAGGAGACGCAGCAGTTGCTCGATCGCATCACCAAAGAGATGCCGAAGCTGGTGGAAGATTTGATCCCGGGCGTCATCTCCGTAACGCTGTTCCACAAAGTGTTGCAGAACCTGCTCTCTGAGCGTGTGTCGATCCGCGATATGCGCACCATTATCGATACGCTGGCGGAGTATGCGCCGGTGCAGAGCGATCCGGATGAGCTCACCTCGCAGGTGCGCGTACGTCTGGGCCGCGCGATCACCGCCCAGTGGTTCCGCAATGATGACGATATCAAAGTGATTGGCCTTGACAGCGCGCTGGAGAGATTGCTGATTCAGTCACTGCAAAGCGGCAGCGCCATTGAGCCAGGCATCGCGGAAAACCTGATGCGCCAGGCCGATCGCGCCATTACAGAACAGCAGTCCCTCGGCGTCTCGCCGGTGGTGCTGGTCAACCCGGCGCTGCGCACCATGGTGTCGCGCTTCCTGCGCCGCGCCTTCCCGCAGCTTGCCGTGCTGTCGACGATGGAGATCAGCAACAACAAAACGGTGCAGATGACCGCCGTGATTGGCACCAGTGCATGAAACGCGCCCTGCTGATAAGCCTGCTGCTGGCGTTGCCGGCAGCGGCTCAACCGCCACAAGGCGCCTGGAGCGCCGCAGGCATGGGCGGCAGCGTCAGCCTCGGTAAAGAGATCCTGCGCGGCCGCCCGTTGCATGCCCCTGGCCCCCTCCCCCCTTCTGCGCGAGTCACGCACTTCTCCTGGCGCATTACTCTGCTCACCCCTCCCCCAACGGGATTAGAGATTAAGCTCTGCCGCATCGAACGCTGCGTCATATTACCCGCCCTTGCGGGTACACAACGCGTAGCGATACCATTTCCGGCCAGCGGAGAGTTTCGTTTTATCTATTCTGTGAACCGTGCCGGTCAACTTCAGCCGCCGCTTACTGTGCTGCGTAATCAATTAACCGTGAATTATCGTTGAGGTAATTAAAAAGGCTCCAGGTTGAGAATGAACCTACAGCCTTTTTTATAAACTCAATGTAATGAAGGGGCTTGATGAAGGGTATAAAGTTGGCTGCACCGGGCACCACGATGTATAGAGGATAAGTTCTGCTTTAACGTATCAAGACGCGCCCGTAAATTGCGGGTGATTTCAGCTTCATTATCGAGCAACTGTTGTAGCAGACCTTTCAGCGCCTCTTTTTCACTGGCCGAAAGGGTATCCGTACTGTTATTTAAAATATCCTGCTTCTTAATGACGTAACGCGAGGCAACTTCGATAAAATCATCCCAGCGCGCTTCTCTCGCCATTTCCAGAATCGCCAGATTCATCTCATACAGCTCGCGGTAGTAATGAGGGATTATTTCAGCCATAGCGCACCCTTTTCTGTGCCGGTTCAATCTCTTTCCAGGTCGCCGCCAGCTTCATTAATAAACCATCAATATGTTTTAACGGCTCGGGATTGTTATGCAGATTGGCCTCAAGCAGCGTGCGCGACATATATTCATACATCTGCTCCAGGTCTGCGGCGATACCTTTTCCGGTTTCATGATCGAGCGCGGCGCGCAGGCCGTTATCAATAATATTGATCGCTTTCGAAATCATTTTGCCGCGCTGGGCGACATTGCCATTTTCAAAGTGAATGGCGGCCTGCAGGATAGCGCTGTGCGCGCCGTCAAACAGCATAGTAATTAACTGGTGCGGCGTTGCGCCGGCGAGTTTGCTTTGCAGCGAAATCCGGGCGTAGGCGTTGGCGCCTTGTGATGCATACATAAAAAGCTCCTCAAAGCAGGCCGATAACGGCCTGCTATAAATAAAAATTAGAGTGTGGAGAGCAGCGAGGTGAGCTGCGAGCTCATGCTGTTGAGGTTCGACATCAGGGAGTCGAGGTTCTGGAACTGCACGCGGTAAACTTCCACCTGCGCATCAATCAGCTTCTGGGTTTTGTCGATCTGTGCCTGCACGATTTCAGTCTGATCTTCCAGGCTCTCGGTCGCCCCTTCGATGATGCCGTCGGTGTCGGTTTTCGAATCACCCAGGTAATCGGTCATGATTTTGCCGAGCGACGTGGCCATACCTTCGCTATCGCTGCGTCCGGTGAACATGGTGGCAATCTCTTCCGGGTTATCGGCAATCGCTTCGTCCAGCGTATCTTCATCCAGTGTCATCTGGCCGGTAGCGGCATCGATAGTAATGCCCAAATCTGCCAGTGAACCGTAAGTTGCGCCCGCATCGCCATACACACCATTGACGGTCGAGCGCAGCTCGCTCACCAACCCACGCAGCGTGGAGTCGCCCATCAGCGAACCGTTGTCGGAGTTTTCGGTCGCCACTTCTTCATCGCCCAGATCGGAGGTATCTGCCGCGACATACTTACTGGAAGAGGTGGTTTGCTTGAGCAACGCGTTGTATTTACTGACGAAGTCTTGCAGGCTGGTTTTGATCGCCGAGGTATCATTGGTCAGCGTTAACTGCTCAGCTTCACCATTTTCCGACACGGTTTTCAGGTTCAGCGTGACGCCATCAATGATGTCGGTGATGTTGTTGCTGGAACGGGTGTAGTCCGAGCCGTCGACGCGCAGTTTGGCATCTTTGGCGTCGGAGACCGAAATCATATTGTCGCTCTGGCCCGGGTCATTAACCACCTGGCCCTGATCGTCAATATGCTGACCGCCGTTAGAGGTATCAAGCACGCCCGCCAGCGCGCTGTCGCCATCCACTTTTACCGACATTTCGCCATCGGAACCGGTGGTTTTCGAGCTCAGCACTAACTGGTAACCATCATCGGTACGCTGTACCGAGGCGGTGACGTTGCCCTTCTCTTTATTGATCGCTTTCGCAATCTGGTTCAGCGACGTTTCATCATCTTCCAGCTCGACTTCCATGGTTTTGCCGTCGTTCTGGGTGATGGTGATGGTGCGGGTACCGCCGGTGTTACTGGTGCCAAGCGCGGTATCGGCGCTGGCTTGCGCCTGGGTTTTTAGCTTGTGCGCGGCAGCTAACTGGGAGATGGTCACTGAATGACTGTCGGCTTGCGCGCTGCTGGTTGCCGTGGCGGTGAACGCTTCGTTGCTGCTGACGTTTAATTTATTAAAGGCATCACCGCTCATGGTGGTGATGCTTTTTTGCAGCGTCGACATCAGGCTGGAGATTTTGCCCCAGTCGGAAATCTGCGACTCATATTTGCTCTTAAGGTTGGAATAAGGCGTCAGCCGGGTCTGCTCGGCCGCCTGAATCTGCTCCAGCATCGAAGCCGTATCAATCCCGCCGGTACCGACGCCTAGTGATGAAATACCCATTTTTTCTCCTGTCGGAAATCTCGTTTTGCGGTGGTTCTCTATTAAGCTATCGGCGCAGGAAAATAAAAGATGAATTTTTTACCGTTACCTATAAGACCACAAAAATATAGCCAACGCCCTTACTTCCCGCATTGCGGGATAAACAAAAGGGTTTTTAAAAAGAGTAAATTCATTTCCTCAAAATGACAGCACAAATGGCTTCAATTTGCTTAATAACCCTGTCCCTCGCTTTCCTTCTTTATATAGGAAGAGTCACCTGAGGGTTTATTGATTTAATCATCCGCAACCAAACAATCGATATAACACCAATCCCGGCACCAATTCGCAAAATAAAACCAAAAATCGCACAAATAAAAGACAAAATCGCATTAAAACGGCGGGTTTAATCAAAAAATGGAGGACTGAGAAAAAACTTTTTGTGGTGAAAAACTTTAGTCATTTTTTAAAAGGCCGATTTATTTAGTATGCGAACGAAATGACGCATAACCATACTCTGTATAGTAAATTGTGTATAAGGAACTCTCATGTCCCAGGTTATTAATACTAACGCCCTTAGCCTCGTCGCTCAGAACAACCTGAACAAATCTCAGGACTCTCTGGGTACTGCAATTGAACGTCTCTCTTCTGGTCTGCGTATTAATAGCGCGAAAGACGATGCAGCAGGTCAGGCGATCTCTAACCGTTTCACCGCCAACATCAACGGTCTGACTCAGGCTTCCCGTAACGCCAACGATGGTATCTCCATTGCACAGACCACTGAAGGCGCGCTGAACGAAATCAACGACAACCTGCAGAACATCCGTCGTCTGTCCGTACAGGCGCAGAACGGCACCAACTCCGATTCTGACCGTCAGTCCATCCAGGACGAAATCGACGCGCGTCTGGACGAGATCAACCGTATCTCTGAACAGACCGAGTTCAACGGCGTGAAAGTACTGAGCAAAGATCAGAAGCTCTCTATCCAGGTTGGTTCTAACGATGGTCAGACTATCGATATCGAACTGAACCAGATGGACTCTTCTACTCTGGGTATGGACGGCTTCAGCGTAGCTAACGGCATCGACCCTACTACTCTGACTGCAAGCACCGGTACAGTGAAAGTTGACAGTGGTTTCGATTACGATGTTGCTAATTTTACTGATACCGCGGGTACTGCTACCGCCGTTGACGATATCGTGGTTGACGATAACGGTGACGTCTACGCGCAGGTTGGCGCTAAATTGCACAAAGTAACAGAAGATGCGTCTACTGGTGAGATCAGCTTCAACTCAGCTACCGACGACACCGCCTCTGCAGTGGGCACACCGACCAGCGTTGTGGGTGAAGATATGATGAAAGACCAGGCTATTAACATGACCGGTATCACCGGTACGTTAATGGAAGATGGTCAAGGTAACTACTATGTTGACGACGGTGCCGGCAACCTGACTGAAGCAACTATTGATACCACTACCTGGACTGCAACGGATACCGGTAAAGCTGTTTCTACTACTCCGGCAACTTCCGATCCGCTGACCAAAATCGACGAAGCACTGGCGCAGGTTGATGAAATGCGTTCCGGTCTGGGTGCGGTACAGAACCGTTTCGCGTCTGTTATCAGCAACCTGAACAACACCGTTAACAACCTGTCTGAATCCCGCTCTCGTATTCTGGATGCTGACTTCGCGTCTGAAGTATCTGAAATGAGCCGCGCGAACATTCTGCAGTCTGCAGGCACCACCGTGCTGGCACAGGCTAACCAGGTTCCGCAGAACGTGCTGTCTCTGCTGGGCTAATCTCTGCCCCTTAAGGCAGGTTTTCCTGCCTTATCCTTCAACCGCCCCTCACCGGGCGGTTTTTTTATGCCTGCGTTTTGTTGGATCGCATTGGTGCGGGCATTGATTGCCGGATGGCGGCTGCGCCTTATCCGGCCTACAAAAATGCTCCGAACCGTAGGCCGGATAAGCGGTACGCGCCATCCGGCGATGTGCATGTTGCATTGGTGGAAGGGTTCCGTTCACCAGACGTTCGGCGGAATGTTTTTCTCACCGGTGCGGTGAACGGGATAAGGGAAGCGGCCGCGCTCCCCTTATCAATCCCCGCGGCCCCGCAAGGAAATCGGTGCTGCGCACTGCGCTCACCTCCCGCGTGCCTGACTACGGCCGGCTCGACTCGACATCCTGTCTCGGTTCGCCTCTGTCCGCCATCCATGGCGTCCAGACCTTGTCATTCACGCTCCGGTTCGCCGATTTCAGCGGAGACACAACCCCCTCGCTGTGAGATTTGATGTAAAGGGAAAATCTGTATTGCTGAAGGAATGCCTGATGGCGGCTTCGCCTTATCAGGCCTACAACAACCCTATTTCTGAAACGGCGTAGGCCGGATAAGCGCAAGCGCCATCCGGCAATCGGGGCTGCGGTGATAATGCCGGATGGCGGCTCCGCCTTATCCGGCCTACGGTAAACAGGCAACAAAAAAGCCCCTCCCGTTGCCGGGAGGGGCTTTGCGCCAATGCCTGAGCGAGGAGCGTTAAAACGCGTTCTCGGTCACGCGCTCAATCAACTCCATCTCTTCGCTGTTCAGCAGCTTCTCAATATCCACCAGAATCAGCATCCGCTCATTGAGCGAGCCGAGACCAAGCAGATACTGCGTGGAAAGCGTGACGGTATACTCCGGCGCAGGCTTAATCTGCGCCGCGTTCAGCGCCAGCACGTCAGAGACGCCATCCACCACAATCCCCACCACACGGCCGCTGTCGAGGCTTAGCACAATCACCACGGTATTTTGATCAAACTCCGCCGATCCGAGGATAAACTTAACGCGAAGATCGACGATCGGCACGATCACGCCGCGCAGGTTGGTGACGCCGGCAATAAAATCAGGCGTATTGGCGATCCGCGTCACGCGATCGTAGCCGCGGATCTCCTGCACCTTCAGGATCTCAATCCCGTACTCTTCATTGCCCAGGGTAAACACCAGGAACTCATTCCCGCCGTTGTCGCCCGATAACTGTTTGTCTGAGTCAGATACGTTCATCTTATAACCTTTTCAAAAACGCCCTTCAGGCTTGCTGTCAGTGAGGTTTTGCGTTTTTCGCCAATGTTGTTAACACGGCCACATCCAGAATGAGCGCCACGCTGCCGTCACCAAGGATTGTCGCCGCCGAAATACCGGGGATTTTGCGATAGTTCTGTTCGAGGTTTTTCACCACTACCTGGTGTTGACCAATCAGCTGATCGACCAGCAACGCATAGCGGCTACCGGCGCTCTGCACAATCACGGCGATCCCCTCGCTGAAGTCGTAATCGTCATCGTGAATACCGAACAGTTTGCCGAGCTCAACCAGCGGCAGATACTCTTCGCGCACCTGCAGCATGCGTTCGCCGCCGGTCATGCGGTGCAGGGTATTTTCGGAGAGCATCAGGGACTCCATCATGCTGCCGAGCGGCAGAACGTAGATCTCAGAGCCAACGCGCACCGACATGCCGTCGAGGATCGCCAGCGTCAGCGGCAGAATGATGCGGATCTTGGAGCCGCGTCCCTGCTCGGAGTGGATCGTCACATGGCCGCCCATCTCCTGAATGTTACGCCGTACCACATCCATCCCGACGCCGCGCCCGGAGACATCGGTCACCTTTTCGGCGGTGGAGAAGCCCGGCGCAAAAATCAGCATCCAGACATCTTCATCGCTCATGTTGTCGCTGATCGCCATCCCCTGCTACTGCGCGCGAGCGAGGATCTTCTCGCGATTCAGCCCGGCACCATCATCGGTCACTTCAATAATAATGTTGCCGCCGTGATGTTCGGCAGAGAGGACGAGGTTGCCTTTATCCGCTTTACCGTTGGCGCGACGTACTTCGACCGGCTCAATGCCGTGATCGAGGCTGTTGCGCACCAGATGCGTTAAGGGGTCGACGATCTGTTCGATCAATCGCTTATCCAGCTCGGCGGATCCGCCGACCAGCGTCAGCTCTACTTCTTTATTGAGCTTGCCGGCGAGATCGTGCACCAGCCGTGGGAAGCGGCTGAAAACATAATCCATCGGCATCATGCGAATCGACATCACCGACTCCTGCAGATCGCGGGCGTTGCGCTCCAGCTGAGCGATGGTAGTAATCAGGATGTCATGGGTGGAGGAGTCGAGCACGCCAGAGAGCTGGGAAAGCATTGCCTGGGTGATGATCAGTTCACCAACCTGGTTGATTATCTGATCCACTTTCTCAACCGCCACGCGAATGCTGCTCGCCTCCGCCTGCTGCGGTTTCGGGCGCGCGGCGCGCACCGCCGGAGCTGTAGTGTTTTGCGCAGGCGCGGTGGTATCAGTGGCGGGAACCGGGGGCTCTTCCTCGGGGGCGGGAGAGATCGCAATCTGCTCGGGTTCGAGGATAAAACAGAGCACCGCAAGGATATCGTCCGGCGTGGCAGTCGTCGCCAGCGTCAGTTGCAAACCGGTTTTATCGGTCTGCAACGCGCTGACCTGGCCTAAGTTGCCCAGCTCGTCAATCAGCGGCTGCTGATCCTCCTCTTTAATACTGCTGAGGATAATACGTAGACGCTCGCCCTCCGGCTTCGGCGCGGCGACGGGGGTTGCTACAGGCTCGACGACTACAGGCGCGGCGACTTCAGCAGGCAACGTAGTCGGTTCGGCGCTGTCGAGGGCAATCTGGCGCAGCGCTTCACAGATGTAGCGGAACGCCTCCTGATCGGGCTCAGCGGAAGCTTTATAGGCGTCCAGTTGGTCCTGCATAATGTCTTTGCTCTCCAGAAACAGATCGCGGATCGGGTCGTTGATCTGCAATTTACCGCTCCGTACATCGTCCAGCAGGTTTTCGAGAATATGCATGGTCTGTTGTAAGACGGTAAAACCGAAAGTACCCGCCCCACCTTTGATGGAGTGGGCGGCACGGAAAATGGCGTTAAGTACTTCCCTGTCCGGAGCCTCGAGATCCAACTCAAGCAGATACTTCTCCATATCCGCCATCAGCTCATCCGCCTCGTCGAAAAAGGCCTGATAAAAATCGCTTATATCCATTATTTGATCTCCTCAGGAGCGCGCTTCGTGGCGGGCTCTGGCGTGCCTTTGCCGCTGGTCGTCTGCGGTGCAGGGCTGACCAGCGTGTCGCGTAAAAGCACATCTTCTTGCATGATCTGTTTCTCTTTCTGCTGGCTTAATACCAGGATGCTGATGCGGCGGTTAATGGGATCGGCGGCATCGGAGCCGGCCTGCATCATGGTGTCCGCCGTACCGATCACCCGGATGAATTTTTTACTGGCAAGGCCCGCACCAGAGAGAATGCGGCGCGAGGCGTTGGCGCGATCGGAAGAGAGCTCCCAGTTGCTGTAACCCTGTTCGCCGTTGGCGTAAGGGAGTGAGTCCGTATGGCCGGTCAAAATGATGCGGTTGGGCATATCGTTAAGCACCGGCACCAGCGCCTGCAGAATATTGACCATGTAGTTTTCCGGCGTCGGGCGACCGACCTTAAACATCGGCCGGTCGGCGCTGTCGGTGATCTGCAATAGCAGCCCGTCATCGGTCAGGGAGAGCCGCAGGTTTGAAGTGAAGTTATTAAGCCGCGGATCGACCTCAATCAGGTTCTCCAGCTTTTCGCGCGCCCGCTTGAGATTAGCCTCGCTCTTTTTCTGATCGAGTTTTTGCAGCGTTCGCTTAAACACCTCGCCATCCTGCTTCATCGCATCATCGCCGCCGCCGGGAACAACACTGTCACTCAGGCTCGCCTTGGTGCCGTGCGCCAGCGTGTTCTTCAGCGGCACCTTGAAGTAGTCAGCAATCTGCTGGCGCTGTTCGGGGCTTGAGGAGGAGAGCAGCCACATCACGAGGAAGAAGGCCATCATCGCGGTCATAAAGTCCGCATAGGCGATCTTCCACGAGCCGCCGTGCGAACCATGCCCTTTTTTGATGGTTTTGCGAACGACGATGGTCTCTACGGGCTTCTTTCTCATGCTGCGTCACTCGCAGACGAGGAGGCGGCGGAGGAAGAAGAGGAAGAGGAGCGGACTTCCCGCACGTGATCTTCCAGCTCGGCGAAACTTGGGCGCTCGGTCGAGAAGAGCGTTTTACGCCCAAACTCAACGGCGATTTGCGGCGCATAACCGTTGATGCTGGAGAGCAGCGTGGTTTTGATGCACTCCATCATCTTCAGGTGTTCAGCGCTGCGCTGGCGCAGCAGGGTTGCCAGCGGCAGTACCATGCCGTAGGCGAGCAGAATACCGAGGAAAGTACCGACCATGGCGTGCGCAATCAGCGCGCCAAGCTCTGCTGCCGGACGATCCGCCGCCGCCAGCGCGTTCACCACGCCCATGACCGCTGCGACAATACCAAATGCCGGAAGGCCATCGCCGACGGCGTTCAGGCTGTGCGCCGGCACTTCATGCTCGTGCTCGCAGGTCTCGATCTCTTCATCCATCAACGCCTCGATTTCAAAGGCGTTCATGTTGCCGCTGACCATCAGGCGCAGGTAATCGACAATAAAGTTCATGATGTCGGCATCGGCCAGCAGGCGCGGATAGGCGGAGAAGATCGGGCTGTTTTGCGGATCCTCAATATCATTTTCCAGCGCGACCAGCCCGCTCTGGCGGCTTTTCGCCAGCAGCAGATAGAGCATGCCGAGCAGATCCAGATAGAGTGATTTGCTGAAATGCGAGCCTTTAAACAGCGAAGGGAGGGCTTTAAGGGTAGCGCGGATCGCCTTGCCATTATTACCGACGATAAAAGCCCCTACTCCGGCACCGCCGATAATTAACAGCTCGGTCGGCTGAAATAGTGACATGAGGTTACCGCCGCTCAGCACAAACCCGCCAAATACGGTAGCGAGGACGACGACATAGCCAATAATGACTAACACTGCAACTCCTTAATCATTGAAAAAAACAACCAGCCACGCTGAATAGTGCGCGCAGCGCATGCCCAATCCGGTTATAGCCGGGGGGTAATGAGCGTTCGCTCGGGGCCTGCGCGTTTAATTGCCCGTGAGGGCGGGAAACATAAACTGCAGGTAAAGACGCCCTGGGTACTTTCTGGCGCGGTAATAAAACGCCCGCCGCAGGTGCAACACTCGATATGTTTGATCATGCCGCAGTCAATAAAACGCAGCAGCGTCCAGGCGCGGGTTAAACCTAACACCGGCTTTTGCGCGGCACCGTTCAGGATATTTTCTAAATAGAGACGGTAGCCTTTAAGCATAATTTCGACAGGGCGGCCCGATTCCGTCTTTTGCAAATAACAGTAGATGTTATAAAACATTGACGAATGAATATTCTGCTCCCACGCCATATACCAGTCTGTGGAAAACGGCAACATGCCTTTCGGCGGCGAACAACCTTTAAGCTCTTTATAAAGCTTTAATAAACGCCTGCGGCTTAAGCTCGTTTCGCTTTCCAGAACCTGCATCCTTGCGCCAAAGGAGATCAATTCCATGGCAATCTGCGCATCCCTGATTTCCGACATTATGCTTTTTTCACACATCATAAACTCCGCTTTCAGGTTGTCGACGGCTCTTCCCCGGAAAGAGAATTAAGCAAATCAGTGGATAGGATGATTCCGGTATGGATACTCTGCAAAGCATCAATACGGGAATCCCTGGTTAAACACTCAATAACCGTTTCATTATCAATTCGCAGCTGGCAAATAAGTTGCCCGGTAGATGCGAGCTTGATTAATTGAGGAAAGGTCAGTCCCTTAATAATATCGATTGTGGCTTCACTCAGTCCAAGCCGAAACTTAGCGGCAAGCCGGTCTTCAAGAATCAAACGCTGCGCCAAAAGCAGGTAGGATAGATTCATATCCCGAATACACTGCATCGGCTCATCAAAATTCGTTACGTTCACTTCAACTGCCCCTTGTATTTTGTAACCAATAACGCAGTTACCGTCCTGTAATTCGTAACCAATGAGTAACAATAAAAATAAATAAAATTAAAAAATCAGGCAGCGTCATTCATCGAGGATTAATTTATAGCGGCATGAGATATTACTTATAGCCTTATGATTCCCAGCCCCGACCTTCCAGCCGCGCACGCAAACGTTTAATCGTCTGGCTATGTAATTGGCTGACGCGAGTTTCGGTAATGCCCAGTAGCGATCCCACCTCCTTCATATTCAGCTCTTGTTGATAATAGAGATTAAGTAACATCTGTTCGCGCTCCGGCAGCTCGCGGATCTCATTGCTGATCTGCCGGGTTAAATCGCCCAGCATGGCATCGTTGAGGGGATCAAGGTGATCCTGCTCAAGCTCCGCCAGCTCGACGCCATCGGCCAGCAACTCCTGCAACTCATCCAGCGAACAGAGCATGCTGGTGTTGGTGTCGGAGAGGATCTGCTGATACTCCTGCAGCGTCATACCAAGTTCAGCGGCAACCTCGGATTCCGAGGCCGCGCCGCCGGAACGTTGTTCAACGCGCATAATCGCGGAGGAGACTTCGCGGGTTTTACGGCGCACGCGTCGCGGAACCCAATCATGCTCACGCAGTTCATCCATAAATGCCCAACGCAGACGCTGGGCAATATAGACGCTAAGTTTGACCCCTTTTTTCGGGTCAAATTGATCGATTGCATCAAGAAGAGCAATGGCACCGGCCTGAATAAGATCGTCAATTTCCACACTGGCCGATAATCTTGATTGCATTTTCAGTGCTTCATAGCGGACTAAATAACCATATTTAGCCCACAGCTGCTCTTTTTGAATTGTCCCTTCGGGACTGTATAAGCCATTCACTATTACAATTTCCGGGATGATAATAATAGAATTAAATTATTATTGATTATCGCCAAATCAAATAGCCTGATAAGAAACCGTAAAGTTGAACATATTGCGACTTTATTTACCGCACGATCCTGGTGAAATTAAAACGTTTCCCAATCCCCTTCGGATTTTTTAACAGGAACGAAATCTTTTCGCGTAGCGGAAATAACAGGACGCACTGTTTCTATACCATGCTGTTCACGCGCGCTGGCGGAAACGTGATGCTCATTAACCACAAACTGCGCCACGATCTGATCGAGACTGCTGGCATGCTGCTCAACGCTGGTAGCGGTTTTCGCCGCGTTCTCTACCATCTGGGCATTCTGCTGGGTCACCAGATCCATCTCATTTACCGCCTGAGCAATCTGGTTAATACCGGTGCTCTGCTCGTCCGATGCTGAAGTGATCTCCGCCATAATGTCGGTCACCTGCACGACGGATTTCACAATCTCCTGCATTGACGCACCGGCCAGTTCCACTTCCTGGGAGCCGGTATTCATATTGGCAACACAGGTGTTGATCAGCTGGCGGATCTCTTTCGCCGCGTCGGCGCTGCGTTTCGCCAGGTTACGTACTTCACCAGCGACCACCGCAAAACCGCGACCCTGCTCGCCCGCACGCGCCGCTTCAACCGCGGCGTTCAGCGCCAGGATGTTGGTCTGATTGGCAATGCTGTCGATAACACTGTTGATGTCGGCAATTTGACGCGAGTTCGCCGTAATTTCCACCATGATCTTGTCAAGGTTGTGCATCACTTCACCGCCCTTCTGCGCGCTGACGCTGGCGCTTTCCGCCAGTTGTTGTGCGCTATGGGCGTTGTCGGCGTTCTGACGAACGGTGATTTTCAGCTGTTCCATGCTGGCGGCGGTTTCTTGCAGTGCAGAGGCTTGCTGCTCGGTACGCGAAGAGAGATCGTTGTTGCTGGTCGCAATCTCCTGGGCGTTGGTGTAGATATGCTTCACGCCGTTGCGAATACCGTAGACGGTGTCGGTCAGCGACTGGCGCATCCCTTCTACTTCGGTGAGCATTTTGCCAATCTCATTCTGCGCACCGGCCTCAATACGGGTGCTCAGGTTACCGGAAGCAATAGACTGGAAGGCGGTAATCGCCTGATCCAGACGGCTGAATACGGTGCGCTTAAGCCAGATGCGTGAAACCACGGCACAGACGATGGCGAGAATAAGGGCAAACATGGAGAACATCGTCATACGCTGCGTATCAGAATGCGCCGTCTCGCCGAAACCGTGAACCAGCTCTTCGGCAAAGGCGAGGTACTCATCCGCCAGCTCTTTTAATGCGATGCGCTGTTTGGCCTCATCGACCACATCATTGGTATAGCTGGTAGGATTATTGATGTAGTTTATTTTCTTCAGCGAAAATGCCAGTACGCTTTCAAAGCGCTTTTGGATTTTTGCCGCTATCGCCTCTTCCTCCTGGGTTTTAAACGGAGTGGACATAAATTTATCCATATCCTTTTCCGCTAAGGTAAACATCTTTTTCGCGCTGTCGATATCGCCCTGATTGACCGGCTGGTTAATCATCGTCGCCAGCATACTGGCATTCACCTGCGCCATCGCGTTAGTGAGGCCAAGAATAGCGCTATTTAAGGTATCGATATTGGTATTGGTCAGTACGGCATCATCAAAATTTACAGATGAGGATCTTGAACTGGTCAATGCATAACTTGATACCGCGATAATACAAACAATTAACAGACCAAGCAGGAGGTTTATTCCTGTGGATATTTTTAAATCTTTAAACATAACTGAACCTGAATAATAGGGAATAAAATGCACCCTCCGCGCAGGAAGAATGCATTCACGAATAAGCGTCTAATAACATTTCCATTAAAGCTTATGGCATTAAAAACCAGCGGCGGGCATCAGCCCATTACTTTAAAAATTGAGAGCTGCTGCATCGACTGAAATACCGTCATGGAGGAATTAAGCGCAAATTCCGACATCTTCGACTGGGATAACAGGGTAATCATCGAGTCCCAGTCCGAACCTAAGGTTTCCTGCAGGCGGCTCTGCACATTGATGCTTTGTGCCTCAGCGCTGAATCCCAGTGATTCAATCTGCTGCATATTGGTACCGACGGTGGCACGAACCTTGCCGAGATTATCGATATTTTTCTTAATGCTGACATTGGAATCATCCAGCACAGCCTGTAGCGCATCCCTGTCCGCATCGCTGGTGATCGGCTGTTTCAGCTGCGCAATCGCGTTGTCGAGGGCTTTAAACAGATCGTCCGGCGTACCGCTCAGAAAGACATCATCACCGGTATGGCCAACCTGCATTTCAGTGCTGTCAGAGACCACCTGGGTCATAGCGGTATCGCCGCCGACATAGGTGCCATCGGCCTGGAACGGCGCGCTGCCGGTTTTGTACCCGGCAAAAATATAGCGACCGTCGCTGTTTTTAGTGTTCGCCAGATCCAGCAGGTTATCGCGGATGCCCTGTAACTCTTCCGCCAGCGCAGCGCGATCTTCGTCAGAGTAGGCACCGTTACCACCGGCAATCACTTTCTGCGTCAGGTTCTCTGTCAGCAAGTTGCCGATAGAGTCCAGGGTGTTATCTTCCTGGCCCAGCGCATCCTGTGCGTAGGTGCGCGCGGTGTCGTACTGGCTCATGCGCGACAGCGCCGTTTGTAAGGTGACAGACTGCGACGCGCCGGTCGGATCGTCAGAGGGCTTCAGCAGCGTCTGGCCAGCAGAGAGGCGGGTTGCCAGGTCGTTGTAACCCGTCATCGCGTCGCCCAGGCTGTCTATGCGGTTTTGAAAAATATAACTTGTGCTAAGACGCATCGTTATTTCCCGATCAAAGGTTAAGCAACCCGGTTACCCGGGCGCGATTAACGGATATTTAAAATGGTGTCGAACAGCGTATTCGCGGTTTGCAGCACCTGCGCGTTCGCCTGGTAGTACTGAGAGAACATCTGCAAGTTGACGTACTCTTCCGTAATATCCACCCCGGAAACGGACTGCTGCTGCAACGCCCACTCGTCGTAGACATTCGCCGCAGTCGACATATCCGCTTTCAGCGCGCTGACGGAGGAGCCAACGGAGCTGACCAGGCTGGCGTAGGCGCCGGAGAGCGTCTTACCATCGACCACCTCTTCATCTTTAATCGCAATCAGATCGAGGATGTTTTCGTTATCGCTCTGATCGTCCGGATCGGCAGATTTCGCCGCCGCGATCTGATCGCCGTCGGTGATCGCCACGGTCAGGTTATCCGCCGCGCCGTCGGTCGGGTTGAGGGTGAAGCTGTCGCCCGGCTGCGGTGTGCCGCCTGGCGTGATGGAGATGCCTTCAAACTCCAGTTCGCCGTTGCTGCCGATAGTTGGCGTGATGCTGCGGCCATCGCTGGTAGTGATGGTCCAGTCGGTGCTGCCCGGTCCGTTATAGACCAGTTCGTAATCTTCAGATTTCACCGACGGAATGTCCGTGAAGTTAACATCCAGCGAACCGGTGCCGGTGTTATTGATGTTGCCCACCGCCAGCGGATCGGCAATGTTGAAGAGATCGCCGCCGGCATTGCCTTCAAGATCGTAACCCTGGGCGTTAACTTCGTTGAATTTGTTCGCCATTTGCAGCGCCAGCTGGTTAAGCTGATCGCGCGCGGAGACCAGATCTTCGTTACGGAATTTGAACAGCCCGCCCAGTTCACCGGTGGTCTTCTCTTCATCCAGCGGTAAGGCATTGCCGGAAGCGTCAACGTACGCCACCACGGTGGTATTCGGATCGCTTGCCGAAGCGCTGGCCTGTAACTCGTAGGATTTGCCGCCGCTCACCAGCGCCATGCCGTTTTGCATCGAGACGCTGACCGCACCGGTATCGCTGTTTTCCGTCACTTTAATGCCGATCTTTTCGCTGAGCTGGCTGAGTAACTGGTCACGCTGATCCAGCAAGTCGGCAGGCATACCGCCGGTCTGGCCGTGCACTTTCTCAATCTGTTTATTGAGGGTCGCCAGTTGCTTGGTATAGGAGTTGATATCGTCAACGCTCTGGCTAATCTGCGTGTTGGTGCTCTGCTCAAGGCCGTTTAACGTTTTGCTGTTACTGCGATACTGGTTCGCCAGCGCGTTCAACTCGGCCAGCACACTTTGACGCGCAGCCGGATCGACCGGGTCTTTACTGACCGATTCCATAGCTTCAAATAAGCTATCCATGGTGACGGAGATATTGTTGGTGCTGTCGCCAAGCATGTCATCAACCTGGCTGACCTGCTGATAGCGACTATTGAGGGTATAAAATTCGGTGGTCGCGCCACGCACCTGGTTGGTCATAAAACCATCGTAAGCGCGCTGTACATCGCCCACTTTTACGCCATAGCCGAAGAAGCCATAGCTTGTGGATTTACCGCCCGCCTCGCCGAGAATAATATTCTGGCGGCTGTAGCCTGTTGTTGTGGCATTTGACAAGTTATTACCCACCACATTTAACGCGTTCTGCGCGGCGTTAAGCCCGGACTGGGCCAGATTGATTAAATTCATTGGTATCGATCCTTACCAGAGGAGGAGGAGATAAGAAGCCCCCGATAAAAGTAGTGCTCTCTATATTTATCGGCCCTGTAAAATTTCGCTAAAGCCCGCAGCCTAAAATAATGAGGAAAAATCCGAGGAATATGCCTCTGTCGCTTCACTCACCTTATTTCGCACCTGCTGAATGATATTGATCAATTTTTTCGCATAGGCCGGATCCGTTGCATATCCGGCGGTCTGCAACGCTTTTGCCGCTATTTCCGGCGTTTCCGATTTCACAACATTTTTATAACGAGGATTACGACTAATTAACGACGTATAATCTTCCAGCGCTTCGGCATAAGAGGAATACACTTTAAATTTATCCTTTATTTTTTGCGCCACGCCGTTTTCATATTCGGTGGTGGTTATTTCGGTCGTTTTACCCTGCCATTCTGCGGTGGCTTTTACGCCAAATAAGTTATGGCTCGGCTTGCCATCCTCGGTGAGTATTTCCCGTTTACCCCAGCCGGACTCGAGCGCCGCCTGGGCAATAATTAATTGATGGGGAATGCCGCTTAAACGCGCCACCGCCATAGCCGGTGCCATCATGCGGGAAATAAAACCGCCGCCGGGGATAGCGGGCACTTCCGGCAGCGCTGCCTGTTCATTATTGGCCTGCGCCTGCTCAGGATCGGCCGGTTGCAGACGCAGCGGCACGCCAATAAAGCGTGCCGGGCTGATATTAAGGGGAACTTCGCGCGTCGCGGTGGTCGTTTCCGCCACCGCATCGCTTTTGCCGCTCAGCTGTTTGACCATCAGATCGGCGAAGCCCATCCTGCCTTTGTCGGCGATGTTCTGCGAAATCTGCTGGTCATAGAGCGAGGTGAACATCTCCGACTGCTGGGTATTGAACAGCCCATCTTTAAAACTGGCCTGGCGCATGCTTTTCAGCATCATCTGCACGAACAGGCCCTCCATCTGTTTAGCGACGGCTTTGAGCGCCTGCGGCGAATCATTGCGCGCCGCCAGCTTTAACTTATCGAGGCTGTGGGCATCAAACGCCGCGTCTTGCGGCACGGATGGGCCAATCATCAGTTGATCTCCAGACGGGCATGCAGACAGCCTGCGCTTTTCATCGATTGCAGAATCGCCATCAAATCGTTCGGCGTTGCGCCAAGGCCATTCAGAGCGCGGACGACATTGTTGAGATCTGTGCTGGTCTGCACACGTTGCAGAGAACCGTTCTGTTCACGCACCGAGAGCTGCGTATTTTGCGTCACCACCGTCTGCCCGCCTGCCAGCGGCGCATTAGGCTGATTGACCTGCTCGTTTTGCGCTACTTCGACGGTTAAATCTCCCTGCGCGACGGCGCAAGAGTCGAGAGAGACATGACCATTCATCACCACAGAGCCGGTACGCGAGTTGATAATGATGCGCGCATCACCGGCATCGACCCGCAGCGGCAGATCCTGCACCGCAGAGAGGAAGCGCACGCGCGCCGCGCTGTCGGCCGGGGCACGCAGGCTCACGGTACGGGCATCTACCGCCACGGCCGCGCCGCCATAGCGACGGTTAATGGCATCGCTGATCTGCTGGGCAACGGTGAAATCATCCTGGTTCAGCACCAGTTTCAGCGTGCTCTGCCCGGCAAAGTTAGAGGGCACCTCGCGCTCCACCGTTGCGCCGCCGCTGATGCGTGCGCCGTTTAGCTGATTTACCTGCACGCGGTTGCCGCCCGCCTGCGCGCCTGCGCCGGAGACCAGCAGGTTACCCTGCGCCAGGGCGTAGATCTGGCTATCCGCGCCTTTCAGCGGCGTCATCAACAGCGTACCGCCGCGCAAACTTTTGGCGTTGCCCATGGAGGAGACCACCACATCGATCTTCTCCCCGGCATGGGCAAAGGGCGGCAGCTCTGCCGTCACCATCACCGCGGCGACGTTTTTAAGTTGCATATTGACCCCCGCAGGCACGGTAATGCCGAGCTGCGAGAGCATATTGTTGAGGCTCTGGGTGGTAAACGGCGTCTGCATGGTCTGATCGCCGGTGCCATCCAGACCGACCACCAGGCCGTAGCCCATCAGGGAGTTGCCACGAACGCCCTGAATCGAGGTGAGATCCCGGATCCGCTCGGCGCTGGCCTGCCCGGCGACAAGCGCCGACAGACAGCAGAGGAGCGCCAGGTAACGCGTAAAGGAAAACATTTTCATCATCAATCAAAAAGGAGAAAGGTTAAGGAACAGGCGTTGCAACCAGCCCATCTGCTGCGCTTCGTTGATATAGCCGTTACCGACATATTCAATGCGCGCATCTGCCACCTGGGTGGATACAACGGTGTTGCTGGCGCTGATGGTGCGCGGGTTCACGATGCCGGAGAAGCGGATGAACTCCGTTCCCTGATTAATGGCGATCTGTTTTTCCCCGACCACGGCCAGGTTGCCGTTTTCCAGCACCTGTTTCACCGTCACGGTGATGGTGCCGCTAAAGGTATTTTTCGCTGCCGCTCCGCCTTTACCGGCGAAGTCGTTAGTGCCGCTGAGTGAGGCATCCGCTTTGCCGCCGCCCACCAGCCCGGAGAGGAAGCCCGGTACGGTGCTCATGCCCACATCGGTCGAGCCATCGCGCGAGGCGGTGGCGGAGGAGCTTTTGCTGGCGCTGACGTTCTCCTGCAACGCAATGGTCAGCGTGTCACCGACATTGCGCGGACGGCGGTCCTCAAACATCGGTTGATAACCATAATTCATCGCCTGCCCTGACTGAAAAATTGCGCCGTTAACCGATGCGGCAGCAACCGGCGTAGGCGCGGCAGAGGTTTCCCCCCCTACCAGTGGTTTTTGTGGAATGTAGGCGCAGCCGGTCAACAGAGTCATTAACAGGAGCGTTGAGGCCATACGGCCCAGCGTGGTTTCAGAGCAAGGGAGATTAGTCATCATATTCACTACAGGTAATGCAGCCGCGAGCGTGCCCGCGGCCAGGGTTCAAAGTTGTGACAATCGTTGCAGCATCTGGTCAGAGGCCGAGACCGCCTTACTGTTAATTTCGTAGGCGCGCTGGGTCTGGATCATGTTGACCAGCTCTTCCGCCACGTTAACGTTGGAGGTTTCGACATAGCCCTGCTTGAGGGTGCCCGCGCCGTTGAGACCCGGCGTGGATTCATTCGGCGCACCCGACGATTGCGTTTCGCGATAGAGGTTTTCACCAATACTTTCAAGGCCGGAGTCGTTGATAAACGAACTCAGCGTCAGCTGTCCCACCTGCTGCGGCGCGGTCTGGCCAGGCACCGTGACGCTTACCGTACCGTCGTTGCCGATGGTCAGGCTCTGCGCATCCTGCGGGATGGTGATAGCTGGCTGAACCTGATAACCGCTGGAGGTCACCAGCTGACCGTTCTGGTCGAACTGGAAAGAGCCATCGCGGGTATAGGCGGTGGTGCCGTCCGGCAGCAGCACCTGGAAGAAGCCGCCGCCTTCAATGGCGACATCCTTGCTGTTATTGGTCTGCGTCAGGCTGCCCTGGCTGTGAATACGCTCGGTCGCCACCGGACGCACACCGGTACCTAGCTGTAAACCGGACGGGATGGTGGTCTGCTCGGACGACTGCGCGCCCGGCTGGCGCAGGGTCTGATAGATCAGATCCTCAAACACTGCACGCTGGCGTTTAAAGCCGTTGGTGCTGACGTTCGCCAGGTTGTTGGAAATCACATCCATATTGGTTTGCTGGGCTTCGAGGCCGGTTTTCGCAATCCATAAAGAGCGAATCATGCTGTATTTCTCCTTACCGCGGCCTAACTGGCGCTCAGTAACTGGTTGGCTTTCTGTTCGTTGTCATCGACGGTGGTGATAACTTTCATGTTCATGTCAAAGCCGCGTGAGGTGGCGATCATCTCCACCATCGATTTCACCGGGCTGACGTTGCTCCCCTCCAGCATGCCGGGCATCAGACGCAGATCGGCATCGGCGGGCAGCACGGCGGCAGCGGCCGGATCGGCGACGTGAAACAGACCGTCGTCGCCATGTTTCAGCACGCCAGGCGTGGCATTGACCATCTTCAGGCGGCCAACCTGCGCCAGCGCAGAAGGCTCATCGCCCGCACCCAGCGCGGTAATGGTGCCGTCGGCGGCGAGTGTCAGTTCTGCCTGCGGCGGAACGGCAATCGGGCCGCCATCGCCAATCAGCGGCATGCCGTGTACCCGCAGCTGGCCGTCGGCGTCCACTTCGATGTTGCCATCTTTGGTGTAGCCTTCACTGCCGTCGGGCAGTTGCACCGCCAGCCAGCCGTTTTGCGGCATCGCCACGTCGAGGTTGCGCCCGGTGGCCTGCATCGCCCCCATGGTGTTGTCGCTCCACGGCGTTGACTCCGTCACCATGGTGCGCGTCTCCAGCGACGGGCCGTGCACCGGGATCGCGCGATACGCGGCGATCTGCGCCCGGAACCCGTTGGTCGACGCGTTCGCCAGGTTGTTTGAGGTCACCGCCTGGCGGTTAAGGGCCGCGTTAGCGGCACCCATTGCGGTATATATCGCGCGATCCATCAGCCATTAACCCAGGTTAACCAGCGTCTGTAACAGCTCAGACTGGGTTTTGATGGTTTGCGAGTTGGACTGGTAGTTACGCTGGTAAACGATCATGTTCACCATCTCTTTACTCAGATCCACGTTGGAGGCTTCCAGCATGTTGCCGCGCAGCGAACCGAGGTTGCCGGTGTCGGCAATACCAATGACCGGCTGCCCGGATTCCGGCGTCTCGGTCCAGCAGTTGTTGCCTGCCGACTCCAGACCGCCGGGGTTGGTGAAGTTGCTCAGCACCACCTGGCCCAGCAGCTGGCTTTCGCCGTTGCTGTAGGAGGCGATGATCTGGCCGTTATCACCCACGGTGTAGCCGTTCATCAGTCCCGGCGGATAACCGGTGGTGCTCGGGCTGTCCATGGTGTTTTCAGATGCCTGCTGGCTCAGACCAGAGAGATCGAGGTTAAAGTTGAGCGCCGCGCCGCCCTGGTAAGCCGCGCCGTCGACGGTCAGCTCAGCCGGGTTGGTGGTCAGCTTGCCGGAGGTATCAAACGTCAGGTTGACGGAGCTGGTGGCACCCGGTGAGGTGGAGTCCACCGAGTAAGCCGTCCACTGGTTATCCGCCGTTTTCACGTAGTAGACGTTAATCGCGTGCTCGTTACCGAGGCTGTCGTAAGCGTTGACCTGCGTGGAGTAGGTGTACGAGTCGCCATCCGTTGGATCGAACGGGGTCACGGAGACAACGTCGTTACCGGAGTCGAGGTTACCGGAGATCGAACCCGCGTCAGAAGCGCGCGCTGGCATCTGCCCGGTCGGGATCTGGATCGCGCCAACCGGTGCGCCCTGCTGGATCGCCGGCGGCGTGCCGGTGGCCATATAACCGGTCAGGCGCATGCCCTGGTTGTTGACCACATAACCGCTTTCATCGGTCTGGAACTGACCATTGCGGCTGTAAAAAACACGCCCCGCTTCTGTCACCATGCGGAAGAAACCGTTGCCCTGGATACCCATATCCAGCGCACTGCTGCCCGCGCCGAGCACGCCATCGCTGAAGTTCTGGTTTACACCGGCAACCTGTACGCCCATCCCGACCTGCGAGCCGGCGAAGACGTCGGCGAACGCCACGGAGCCGGATTTAAAACCGACCGTCTGCGAGTTGGCGATGTTGTTACCAACTACATCTAACGCCTGCGATGAGGCGTTTAATCCACTAAGACCTTGAGAGAAACTCATTTGCTAAACGTCCTGTGCGCGTAGCGCGCAACTCTGAATGAAAAATTATTCAATAAGGTAAACTTCGCTGAGCGACGCGGTGCCATCGACGCCCAGTTGCAGCACGGCGCCTGAACTGGTGAAGGAGACGCTCTGCACTTTCGCCGGCTTCAGCGCGGTAATCGCTGGCGCGCTGCCGTCGGCATTGGTGGCGGTAAACGACACCGTAAAGCTGGTGTCCGCCTGGGTACGCGGGTCGCTCGGCTGGAAATCTTCAAAATCATCCAGCGTGTACTCATGCACGCCCGCCTCCACATTCTTCAGCTTCGCGTTGTAGGCATTACCGGCCGCATCGGTGAGCGTGACGGTGACTTCATCCGCGTCGCTATCCAGCGAAAGCCCCACTTTCTGGTTGCCGTTGTCCGCCGTAGAGACTTTCGGGTCACCAGCGATCATGATGTCGCGGCCGACCCAGTCAGCGGAGTTCATCTGCTGCATACTGGCAACCAGCGTGCCCATGCTGTTCATGGTGGTGTTGAGTTGTTCCACGCCCGCCGCCGTGTTGAACTGCGCCAGCTGAGCGGTCAGCTGGTTGTTGTCAATCGGGTCGGTCGGATCCTGGTTCTGCATCTGCGCGACCAGCAGCGTCATAAAGCTGTCCAGCAGTTCATTGGCGCTGGAGCCTGTGCCGACATTGCCGGAGCTGGAGGTCGTCGTCGTGGACGAGGTACTTTTCGTCGTCGCCGCGGATGAGGTACTTTTCGTCGTCGCGGCGCTGTTCGTCATTACCGGTGAAACAGCCATCGTTTTATCCTTACTGACCCAGCGTCAGGGTTTTCAGCATCAGGCTCTTCGCCGAGTTCATTACTTCGACGTTGGCCTGATAGCTGCGGGATGCCGAAATGGTGTTGACCATTTCACCCACCACATCGACGTTCGGCATATGCACATAGCCTTGCTCATCCGCCAGCGGATTAGCCGGTTCATACACCAGACGATCGGGCGCTTCGGACTCCGTCACGCCGCTGACTTTCACGCCGCCAATCTCCTGACCGGCAGCGTTATCGACATTGAAAATAACCTGACGGGCGCGATAGGGTTTGCCATCCGGCCCGGCCACACTGTCAGCATTTGCCATATTACTGGCGCTGACGTTAAGTCGTTTTGACTGGGCGGTCATCGCCGACCCGGAAATATCGAAAATACTAAACAGCGACATGAAAGTTATTAACCCTGGTTAATGACGCTCATTAAGCCTTTAATTTGAGCGCCGAGAATGGTTAAGCTCGACTGATACTTAACATTGTTATCTGCAAAATTAACGCGCTCACGATCCATATCGACAGTATTACCATCTGCGCTTGGCTGATCCGGAATCCGGTAAAGTAATTGTTGATCGTTGGCTTTTGGCACAACGCCGGGAATATGTTTCCCGGATGTTAGAGCTAATGTTAATGGATGATTATTTCGCGTCTCCTGCGCCATCGCGTTTTTCAACTCTTTTGAAAAATCAATGTCTCGCGCCTGGTAGCCCGGCGTGTCGGCATTCGCGATATTGGAGGCTAAAATATCCTGCCGCCGCGACATCAGACTTAATGCCTGCTGCTGGAAACGCAATTCATTATCAAGTTTATCAAACATGAAATGACTCGCCTGCTTCGCTAATTGATTACGGAGCATAGTCTAAGAGACAACCTAATAAATCTATACCTTAAACATCCGACAGAAATAAGCGCATTTAAATACTTCATTACACGTATCGATTTCCAAACAGGGTTTTTATACATACTCTGAAACAGCAAATTGGCGATATACAAACAGAAATGCGCGCATTTATCCGATAAACAAATTACCGACCTGAATTACAATTAAAGTAATCGTAATATCCGTCTTCCTCTATTTATTTATAAGGTTGTTATAAATGCTGCACACGCTATTAAGGCCGCTTTGCCTGCTGCTACTCTGCTGCGCCGTCACGCTTCCCACCCGGGCAGCGAGTGCGCCCGAAGGCGAGCTTGCGTCGCGCATTGCCAGACTGCTGGCAGCCAATCATCAAGGAGCAGAGGAAAACGTGCCGC
The DNA here is from genome assembly GCF_003864115.1 of Kosakonia sp. CCTCC M2018092. NCBI lineage: Bacteria > Pseudomonadati > Pseudomonadota > Gammaproteobacteria > Enterobacterales > Enterobacteriaceae > Kosakonia > Kosakonia sp. CCTCC M2018092. The sequence continues at coordinate 1,036,793 of NZ_CP034225.1, read as the reverse complement.
AGCTGCGCATTCGCATCCTTACCCCGGCCAAAAAAATTGCCGCCCTTTGTAAAAAGCCTGATTTGCGTCTTTCCGGCCATCCGGTGCGTTTAACGGGTAACCGTAGCGTGATCGCTAAATGCGACAGGAAACAGCACTTTATTCAGATTAATGTGAGCGCCAGCGGGCGCTACTGGATTGCGGCCCGCCTGCTTAAACCGGGGAAAACCATTGGCCCGGGTGATATTCAGCCGCTCAGCGGCGAGCTGGATAAGCTGCCTGCCGGGCTGTTGTTAGATGCCAGTAAGATCGTGGGCCGCACGCCGACGCGCACCCTGCACCCCGGCCAGCCGCTGACGGAAAATCAGCTGCGCCAGCGCTGGCTGGTGGTGGCCAATCAGGAGGTGGAGGTTGTCGCCCCCGGCGACGGTTTTTTGATTCATGCCAAAGGCAAGGCGCTGAACAATGCGGCGCAAAACGAACGGGTACGGTTACAGACGCGCAGTGGTCGCGTGGTGGCCGCAACGGCGGTTTCAGAAGGCACAGTCAGCATCAACATCGATAACTGATTTCAGTTTTATTTTGTCCGGGCCGATATCTTTATTACGGGCCACACATAAAAGATATCACCAGGACACTTATGAACATTGAACGCACTAGTCAAGCACGCGCAATCCAGGCGACCACCGCACAACAGCAGGGCGAGCCGCGCGCAAAGTATGAAGACATGGGCACAACGGCGACATCTGACGATCGGGCAAACGGTACCCAGGTCAAGCTGAGCCAATTGATGCAGCAAGTTAAAGCTGACAGTAGCCGTGATATCGACACCGCACGTGTTGCTGAAGTTAAAGCGAAGATGGAGGCGGGCGAGTTAACGCTGGATAGTGACAAGATTGCCAGCGCGCTGGTTCGCGACATCTTTCAGTTCTCATAACCCTGACGAATAGTAGAGATGGAAAATTTATCCGTAATATTGAAAAAACTCACCGGCCTGCTGGAAGAGCTGGAGAGCACGCTGGTGGAAGAGAATGGGCAGCTAAGCCGGGCGCAGATCAACCCGATTTCGCTGCAAATTATCTCTGATAATAAAAGCCGCCTGCTTGCCGCCATCAACTTTTATGATGAGCAGCGCAAGCAGGAGGAGCACCAGCAGAATATCGCTTCACCTTATACTCATAAACCGCAGCTGGCGGCGCTGTGGAGAGGCATTACCTTAGTTGTGAAAAAATCGAGCGAGCTGAACCAGAAGAATTATCAGCTGCTGGAGATGCATATGAAGAAGGTTAACGATGTTAAGCAGATCGTTAGCCGGGCGACGTCAACGACGCAACTCTATGGGCAGAGCGGCAATCACAGCAATGATGGTTCCGGTAATGTCTATCGCATCTCGGTATAGCGCTCTGTACACCGCCCTCGCAACGGCTTCCAGCCGCTCGCCGCTTTGCCAACACCGGGAATAAACAGCGCACGGTTTCATTCCCGGCTCTCATGAGCCAGCATTTTCCACTGCACGCTTTTTGTTCACCCTCTGCCGCCGCAAATTGCAACCTCTTTTTTACGCCATCCCGCGCCAGTCAACGCTTTTCGCTACTTTCGCAGATCAAATGTTTCTAAATGTGTCTGAAAAATCTACCGCTAAAACGCCCCTCTGCGCAGGAAAAAACAAAAGCGCTGATTTTGATCCCTTTTTTCCGGTTAAAAAAACTGTACTGCTACGCTGTTGCAGAGGATTAATTGCCACACTTTCCCTGGTGAAAAGCGTCGAAAAACTCGTTCTATAAATTTGACGAAACAAAACAAAAAAAGCCTGTTTACGCCATAGAGTGAAATCGCGAAAATACATCCACGCACTGCATCATGACGTTTTACCGGTAATACTGAATGATGGCTCTGTGAAAATTCCCTCTCGAAAAGGCCCATTTTTCCAGTTGCCTTATGCCGGGAAGGTCGGTGACCAAACTCTATTACTGACATTTATTAGCAGTAGTGAGCTGTCATATGTGATGTATAACCACTCTTTTCGATAGCCACCTTCGGGTGGCTTTTTTTTGCTTATTTTTCAGTAAATTAAAATAAAAAGAGATGAGGATATTTATTAGCAATGGCGTTAAGCCAGCATGAGACTGGTAAAAAACTGTGCCGCAGAGTTTGTAATGTAAATAAACGTAAGCGTAGCGCTTCGCTAAATAGATGTTTTGCTCTACCGCTCCGCTTATTTCTCCTGCGCGCTATCCGTAACCGAATATATTGCCGAATTATTCGCCCTCGACCTCTTTATTAAGGGTTGTTCCCCCCTCCTCTTCCCGCTCATCAGTCCAGATACGGCTGTAATCGGGCCAGGCCTGCGCGTAACACGCAATATTTTTGATGCAGACGGGGGTGGTCAGGCGATAAAGCTGGGCAAACAGCGGCACCACAAGATAGTGGGTTTTGAGAAAGCGCATCATCCGCCGGATACGCGCGCCATGACGCTCCGCGGGCCCGGCATTGATGCGATCGAGCAGTTGCACGCCGCGCAGCCACTGAGAGTGCCCCCAAAACCAGGTCCACATCTCGCTGTGGCGATAGCGCTCCTCCAGGCTGAAGGTTTCATGCTGGTCGAAGCGCAGAAAGCCGAGACAGAGATCCTCCTCTTCCCAGCGCTGGTTGGGCAGTAACCAGTGTGAAACGCTGATTGGGTTGGTGTTTACCGTACAGCCGCGATAGCGCAGGCTTTTTACCAGTTCATCCACCAGCTTTTTCATCTCGGTAGATCGAAAGTAGGTGATGTTGAGCGTGGCGGGCAGCAGCGCCTGGGCGGGTGCCTCTTTTAGTGGCTTTAACCACTCCGGTAGCGGTACCAGCGTCTCTTCCCGCTCCATCAGCGCGCGGGCGAGGGAGTGCGCAATCTGGCGGATCACCGCCTGCTGCGCCAGGTTCAAGCGGCCGCGCCGTTGATTAAAGGTGACATAGTAAAACGCATCACTGCTTTCACGAGTCACCATCGGTTCCGGGGTTAATTGTGAGCGGGGCGTATCGAGGCGCACCAGCGCAGGCGAAGGTGTGGCGGCCAGCGGCGTGTTGTAGACGATCTCGCTCGCCTGCGGCATTTCACCATGCCAGCCGGGCGCGCGGGTGAGGATCATCTGCGCATCGGAATGGCTACCAAGCCGAAAAGGCCCGAGGCCCACCACGCCATTTTCCGGGTGCGACAGGGCATAAACCGGGCTTGCCAGCCGATAGAGCAGCATCGCGTCCGGCTGATTAAGGTGCATGATCAACACATAATCCTGCACGATGACATCCGTCACGTGGGGCAAGCCAGGCCCGCCCGCATAACGCTGAAGCGTGGTCTGAAGCTGCGCAGGCTTGAGCGGCTCGCCGTTGTGCCACACCAGCCCGCGGCGCAGCATAAAGTGCCAGCTCAACCCATCTTCACTAACGCGAATAGTGTGCGCGAGACAGGGAACCGGCTCAGCCTGCTCCGGCAGATGGCGCGTCAGCCCGGCATGTACCATCTGTAGAATATGCCGCCCGGCGCGATCGGTATGAATAGAGGGCACGGGTGCCTGTAGCGGGCGATAGAAAGAGATGTGGTAGTGAAAGCCATCGCTGGAGTAACAGACTCCCTGATTTACCGGCACGCTTTTCGCCTCTGCCGCAGGGGTATTGCTGCCAAGCATATTCTCCAGCGCCGCTACGCTCATCTGGCACTGCAACACGCCGAGCGCGCCGCGCCCCGGTCTGGAACGCCAGATAAGCCACCCCTCCTCCTGCATCTCTTGCAGCAGGGAGCGCGCGTAGCGTGCCGTGCAGGCTAAAGTGTCGGCGATTTGCGCCAGGGATAACTCATGCCGGTGCGTACTGTATTTTGCCAGCAGCCGGTTATAACGGCGCAGCAGGCTACCCTTCTCAATAGCGGAGTAATAAACCATTGGTTATTCACCATGATAAACAGCTGACGACAGGGGGTTCGATACGATGGAGAGTGCAGTAGTGAATATAGCATATTAGATAAATCTTATGATTCTGCCCGCCCGCCGCGCGGCCATATGAGATTTTTCACTTTTTTTTCGCTGCCCGCGAAACCTTTTCCTCTGCGCCAGCGAACTGTAGATGAACGCATACTTAACGTTGACCTGGAGCGCATGATGACCCCGATGAAAAAACTCTTTTTGAGCCTCTCTGCCGCAGCCCTGCTGAATGTTGCCAGCGCCCAGGCGGCGCTGCCGACCGGTTCGCAGGCACCTGATTTCCAGTTACAGGGCGCGCTGGCGGGAAAACCGCTCACGTTCTCACTCAAGCAAGCGCTGCAAAAAGGGCCGGTGGTGCTCTACTTCTTCCCGGCGGCATTCAGTAAAGGGTGCACCATTGAAGCCCACGCCTTTGCCGAAGCGACGGATGATTTTAAAAAGCTTGGCGCAACGGTAATTGGCGTCACCGCCGGTAACACCGATCAGGTGGATGCCTTCTCCAAAGAGGAGTGCCGCGATAAATTTACCGTTGCTGCCGACCCGGGCGCGAAAGTGGCGGCGCAGTACGACACGCTGATGGAGATGAAGGGCAAAACCCTCTCCGATCGCACCTCTTACGTAATCGCGCCGGACGGCAAGATCCTGCTGAGCTACACTGACAGAAACCCGGAAACGCATATCCAGAAAACGATGGACGCGGTGAAACAGTATGCGAAAAACCATTCGTAACTAACCCTTTTTCCGGCAGAGAATCACTATGTTAACCGCCATGCTCGCCGCCTTCGCAGGCGGCATTATTCTCAACTTTATGCCCTGCGTGTTTCCGATTATCTCGCTGAAAGCGCTGGGTCTGCTGCGCCATACCGGGGATCAAGGGCAGACGCGCCGCGAAGGGCTGGGCTTTTTACTCGGTACGGTGGCGACCATGCTGATCCTCGCCGGGATCCTGCTTGCGCTGCGCGCTGGTGGCAGCGCCGTCGGCTGGGGCTTTCAGCTGCAATCGCCGCTGGTTATCGCCGCACTGGCGCTGATTGTGCTGGCGGCGGCGCTTAACCTGCTCGGCGTGTTTGAAGTGGGCCTCTCCGCGCAGCGGGCCGGGGAGATCCATATCGAACGCGGGGCGTTTATCCGCGCGGCGCTGACCGGCGCGCTCTCAATTATTGTCGCAACGCCCTGCGCCGCGCCGTTTATGGCGGGTGCCATTGGCTATGCGCTGGTGCAGCCGCCCGCTGTCGCGCTGGCGATCTTCTTCGTCCTCGCGCTCGGTTTTGCCGCACCCTTTAGCCTGATTTCGCTCTTCCCCGCTCTCGGAAAATGGCTGCCGCGACCCGGCGCGTGGATGAACACCCTGAAACGCGGGCTGGCCTTTCCGATGTTTGGTGCCTTCGGCTGGCTGGTGTGGGTGCTGGCGCAGCAGGCGGGCAACACGGCGCTGGCGGCAATCATTGCCGCTTCGGTGGTAATGAGCTTCGCCGCCTGGCTCTATGGCATGGCGCAGCAGCGCCGCTTCGCCGGGCGCGGCCATAAAGGGCTGTTCGCCGCCACCGCACTGCTGATTATCGCTGCCATTGCGCCGCTGCCGTCGGTGGTGAACAGCGGCGCGGCGCTGGCCTCGTCGCAGGTGGAGGAGACCAGCTGGTCGCCGCAAAAAGTGGCGGATAATCGCGGCCACGGAAAAGCGATTTTCGTCAACTTCACCGCCTCCTGGTGCATCACCTGCCAGGTGAATGAGAAGACTTCGCTCTCAACCCAGGCGGTCAAAACGGCGCTGGCGAAGAGCGGCACCCTCTACATGGTGGCGGACTCGACGAAATTTAACGCCGATATTGATGACGCGCTCAATGAGCTGGGCCAGGGCAGCCTGCCGCTCTATGTCGTCTACCCGGCGGATGGCGGCGCGCCGACCATCCTGCCGCAGGTGTTAACGCCGACAATTGTGGTCAACGCCCTGAATGCGGCGAGCGGCAAAAAAACCTAAGGCGGATGATGGATAAAGCGGAGGCAGCGCGGGAAGAGTGGCCGCATCTGATGGCCCAGGCGCAGGCGGGCGACAGCCAGGCCTATACCCGGCTGCTTAAAGCGCTGGTGCCGGTTGTCCGCACGCTTGCGCGTAAGCAGATTGCCGATGACGAGCTGGTCGAGGATGTGATTCAGGATGTGCTGCTGACCCTGCACCGGGTGCGCCACACCTACGATCCCGCCGCGCCCTTTTTGCCGTGGCTGATGGCGATTGCCCATGCCCGCACGGTGGATGCGCTGCGAAAGCGCGGCCGCCATCAACAGCGGGAAGTGGCGGACGAACTGCTGCAAGAGCCGGTCGCCGCTGCTCAGCCCACCCTGCATGAAGAGGAGCTAACGGCGCTGCTCGCCCAGCTACCCGCACGCCAGCGCGAGGTGATTGAGCATTTTCACCTGCGCGAAATGAGCCTTGCTGAAACCGCGACACGGCACAACCTGACGGTCTCCGCCGTCAAATCGCTGCTGCATCGCGCCCTGAATAATCTTCGTCGGTTAGGAGCCCTTCATGGCCGATCATGAGTGGTTAATTGAGAAACTTGGCCGTTCGGCAGAGCCGGTAAAACGGCCCTGGCGCAGCGGCTGGCGGGTGGCAAGCTGGCTTGCCGTGGCGCTGCCGTGTGGCGTGGCGGTAAGCCTGATGCTGCACAGAGCGCAGACCGACTGGTCGCACGCCGGTGCGCCGTGGGCGATGCTGCAACTGCTGCTGACCTTCGCCACCGGCACGCTGGCAATCCGCAACGCCTTTCTGCTCAGTATTGCCGGGCAGCGTCCGCTCGGCTGGGGCTGGTTTGCGCCGCTGGTTGGCGTCTGGCTGGCGACAACCTTTTTGAATCTCCATCTGCATCGCGTTCCGGCGAGCGGCATGGTTGAGGGGCCAAACTGCTACCTCTTTATGCTGGCGGTGAGCGTGCCGATGGCGGCAATAGTTGTTGGTTACCTGCGCCGCACCCGCACGCTCTTTCCCGCCCGCAGCCTTGGCGCGGCGGGCGCAGGGGTCGCCTGTATGGCGCTGACCCTGCTCTCGCTCTGCCACCCGACGCACATCAGCGCGGCGGATCTGCTGATGCATATCGCCGCGGTGAGCACCATTGTGCTGCTCACCGTAGTGCTCGGTTACCGCTGGGTTTCGCTGCCGTAGCGGTCACTTTTTCGGGAAGATCCACAGCTGATCGGCAGGCAGCACCACGCGGTAGTTTTGCGCCGCGCGCGACTGCGTGCCGTAGACGCGCACCACATAGTCATCAACCGGCGTGCGGAAGAGATACTCCCAGCGGTCGCCCAGGTACATGCTGGTGAGCATCGGCAGATCCAGCGAGTTATCCTGCGGCGTCTCGGTCAGCCGCAGGCTCTCCACGCGGATCACCGCCGTCGCCTCCTGCCCTGCGCTAACGCCTGGCCCGGCCACGCCCCACAGTGCCCACTGCGCCCCTTCAATGCGCGCCCGGCCGTTGGAAACTTCTGTCACTTTGCCATGCAAGCGGTTGTTGCTGCCCATAAACTCGGCGGTAAACAGCGTTGAGGGCTTGCTGTACATCTCCTGCGGCGTGCCCTGCTGCTCAATCACCCCATTGTTGAGCAGCAAAATGCGGTCGGAAATCGCCATCGCCTCATTCTGATCGTGGGTCACCATCAGCGCCGATAGCCCAAGCTTGACGATCAACTCGCGCAGGAAGACGCGCGCCTCTTCGCGCAGCTTGGCGTCGAGGTTGGAGAGCGGTTCATCGAGCAGGATCACGGGCGGGTTATAGACCAGCGCGCGGCCAATGGCGACGCGCTGCTGCTGACCGCCCGAAAGCTGATGCGGGTGGCGCTGGCCGAGTGCGCCGAGGCCAAGCTGATCGAGCACACTCTGCACCCGCTGGCTAATCTCGTGAGCGGCGATTTTGCGCAGCTTCAGCGGGTAGGCGACATTCTCAAACACGGTTTTGTGCGGCCACAGGGCGTAGGACTGGAACACCAGCCCAAGATTGCGTTCTTCCGCCGGCACTTCGCTGCGCGGTGTGCCATCGTAAACCACATTTTTGCCAATGGTGATACGGCCCTGGGTGGGCTTCTCCAGCCCGGCGACGGCGCGCAGTAGCGTGGTTTTCCCGCTGCCGGAGGGGCCAAGCAGGGAGACCACTTCGCCACGTTTGAGATCCATCGACACGCCCTTTAACACCGGGTTGTCGCCGTAGGTCAGGTGTAAATTCTCTACCGTTAGCTCAATCATGTAATTTCACTCCAAAACGCAGGGCCACACCAAGACCGATGACCACCAGCAAAATATTGATAAACGAGAGGGCCGCGACAATATCGATAGCGCCCGCCGCCCACAGCGACACCAGCATCGAGCCGATGGTTTCCGTGCCGGGCGAGAGCAGATACACCCCGGTGGAGTATTCGCGCTCAAAGATCAAAAACATCAGCAGCCAGGAGCCGATCAGGCCATAGCGTGACAGCGGCACCGTCACATGGCGGGTTACCTGCCCCGGTGTCGCGCCGGTGCTGCGCGCCGCCTCTTCCAGCTCCGGCCCCACTTGCAGCAGGGTTGAAGAGATAAGGCGCAGGCCATAAGCCATCCACACTACGGTGTAGGCCAGCCAGACGCTGAAGATGGTGTTGCGCAGCGAACGCAGCCAGACAATCAGGTTGTCACGCAGCCACTCAGAGACCGGCAGCCCCGACAGCCAGCCGTTTTTCAGGGATTGATCGAGCCACATCGGTAAGAAGAGGAAGACCCACAAAAAGGCCAGACCGGCGAGCAGACCCGGCACCGCGCGCGGCACCAGCACGCTGTAGTCGAGGAAGCGGGTGACGTTATCCTGTTTGCGGTGCATCGCGATGCCGACAAACAGATAGCAGATCACCGCCAGCGCGCCGCCGAAGACGCCAATCGCCATCGAGTTGACAATCGCCCGCAGCAAGTTCGGCTGCTGCCAAATATTGCGGAAGGTCTCCAGCGAGACGTTATCCCACAGCGGCACGCCAACCCCCCAGTGGGAAATAAAGGCGCGCAGCACCACGCCCAGCAGCGGCACACCGATCGTTACCGTCAGCCACGCCACCACTACTGCACCTGCCACCCAGCGCCATTTTCCCAGCGGCAGCGCGCGCGCCTGCGACGCTTTGCCTTTCATGGTGACAAAGCGGTTGGCGGTGCGCATTAAGCGGCGTTGCAGCATTACCAGCGGAATGGTGATACAGATCAGCACCACCGCCACGGCGGCCATCAGGTGGTAAGAGGGCGTGCCGAGCTTGTTGGTCAATTTATAGAGATAGGTCGCCAGCACCATGTTGCCTTCGGGATCGCCGAGCACCAGCATCAGGCCGAACACCTCCAGCCCGAGGAAAAAGAGCAGTACGCAGGCGTAAAGGATCGACGGGCGCACCATCGGCAGGCTGACGGAGGTCATCACCTGTAAAGGCGAGGCCCCCACCGTGCGCGCGGCCTCCTCGACATCTGAGCCAACGCTGCGCAGCGCCGACGAGATATAAAGATAGGCGTGCGGGACGTGCGTTAGCCCGGCGATCACCACAATGCTGAACATCGAGTAGATGTTCCACGGCACAAACCCCAGTAGCTGTTGCGCCCACTGTGACAAAAAGCCCACCGGCCCGGCAGAGACAACATAGCCAAAGCCAAGCACCATCGGCGAGACGAAAATGGGCACCAGGATCAGCGGCTCAATAAAGCGCCGCCCCGGCAGGTCAGTACGCACCATCAAGAAGGCGAGAATGCCGCCGAGCGGAATGGCAATAAACACCAGCCCAAAGGCGAGAATAAAGCCGGACTTTAAGGCAAGGTAAAAATCGGGGTCGGTGAAGATAAAGGCGAAGGATTCGAGGCTCAGCTCCTTACTGCGGGAGAAGAAAGGCGCTGAAAGAAAACTCTGTACGACAATAAATAATAACGGAACGTAGATCACCAGGGCGGTAATCAGGACCGTTACGCCGCGCGGTAACCCTTGCCATTTTCTGCGCACGATATTCATAGAAAATCCCTGTGGTCAGAAGATGAGAGTGAAAGGGTTGTGTGCGAACAGCGCCGCACACAACCGGCAACGCCTCTATTTCCCGGCGGCGGTGCGCCACTGTTTAATAAATTCGAGACGCTTTTTCGGCTCCAGATACTCAAGCAGCGACTCATCAACCGGGATCGGTTTCAGCGCATCGCCGAGCAGTTTGGTCATGCCGTCGATATCATTACTGCCTTCGATATCGTTACGCAGGGAGGGGATATCCGCCTGGCTTGCCAGAATGCTCTGCCCTTTTTCCGACAGTACATAGTCAAACCACAATTTCGCCGCGTTGCTGTGCTCCGCTTCGGCACTGATAAAGGAGACGCGCGACAGCACCAGCACATAATCTTTCGGGTAGGAGACGCCTAAGGATTTATCCGCTTTCGCACGCGCTTCGGCATAGGAGCCGAGGATGTTGTAGCCGACCAGGTTTTCACCGGAGGAGACGCGCTCCATCATGGTGCCGGTGGAGGATTGCACCGTCAGGCCGCCTTTGGCGATATCCGCAAGATGGGTGAAATACTCTTTGTCGTGCTTGCTGTCTTCAACGGCGAGCATAAAGCCGAGCCCCGATTTTTCGATATCGTAGGTGGTCACTTTGCTCTTGAATTTATCGGTCTGGCTGGCAATCAGCTTCGCCAGCGCAGTGTGGGAATCCGGGACGTCGCCCTGCGGGATCAGGCGTTTGTTATAGATAAAGACCACCGGCTCGTAGGTGGTGCCATAGGCTTTATTTTTCCATACCGCCCATTTCGGCAGTTTGCTCTGTTCAGGGGAGGCGTACTCATCGGCATATTCGGTTGCCAGCTTCAGCGCGGTGTCCATCGACGAACTCCACACTACGTCGCCGCTGCCGCCACCGGAGGCCTGCTCGCTAAGATAACGGTTATACAGCTCGGTGCTGTTCATATCGTTATATTCAACTTTGATACCGGGATATTGCGCTTCAAACCCTTTGATCAGCGGGCCAGCGGCTTTGGTGTCGGTCGTTGAATAGACCACCACTTTGCCCTCTTTGGTGCCGGCATCGACGATTTTCTGATAATCCGCCGGGTAGCCCGCAGGGACAGCTGCGAGAGCGGCAGAGGAAAAGAGAGCCGCTACTACGCCCGCCAGTACGCTTTTTTTCATCTCCATGAACAAACCCCTATTTATCATTTTGTAAACACAAATTTAACATATAGCGCCTTACCCACCCGATGCAACGCGATGGGGTCTTTTTTGCGGGTTTTGTGACATTGAAGGGATTTAAGCCAATTACGCCGTTATTTTACCGAGAGTTAGCGGCATTTTATTCAGAACGGCGTTTTGTTCAGGATGAAAAATGGCGGGGCAAAGAGGTAAGAGTTGTTTACGCTTTTTAACAAATTAATCGCCGAGGATAAGGGGGCGATCGTACAGCACAATATGTTCGGGTTTATGCGGGTCATATTTTATCGTCGTGCCAGTCCCGGCGGCCAGCCGCGTCGCATCCTTAAACGCCAGCGGCACAGTGATAGTGGCTTGTACAACACGCCCTTCGCGCGTGGTAAACCGGACCGCTATTTCGCACCAGACCGAGGCGCGATCCATCCTGTTAGTGCGATTAAACGCAACGATATCGGCGTTGGCAGCAATGCCGTTTTTACTTACATGAACCTCAATAAAAAGCTTCCGAACCCAGGCGAATACTTTGTATATCAGCCACAGCACCACTATCACAGCTATGCTGCTCAGCATCTCGTAAAGGGGTTTTAGCGTCATTTTTCGTCCTGATGGCCGCAATTTTTCCCGGATAGCGCATTTTTCCACTCTTCAGGACGTATTAAAAGCCCCGGGTTTGTTTGCTTTTTTAAACCATCACAGCCTTGTCTCTTTCAATCAGAAGAGACGCTACCTCCCTAAAACGCAATAAACCCACCAACAGTGTTGAACAGCTAAACCGGTTTAGTTAATGTTTAGCGGTACTCATTATCGGGAGAAAATCATGTCAGCTCGAGTCTGGTGTCTGGGTGACGCCGTGGTGGATCTATTGCCGCAGGGCGATGCCTGCCTGATGCAGTGCCCCGGCGGCGCACCGGCCAATGTTGCGGTCGGCATTGCGCGCTTACAGGGGAATAGCGGTTTTATCGGTCGCGTCGGCGACGATCCCTTCGGTCACTTTATGCGCCAGACGCTGGCGAAAGAGCAGGTCGACACTGCTTATATGCGTGCCGATGCACAGCACCGCACTTCAACCGTGGTGGTGGCGCTGGATGAAGAGGGTGAGCGCTCATTTACCTTTATGGTACGCCCGAGCGCCGACCTGTTCCTTGCAGAAACGGATCTGCCGCCGTTTGCCCGCGGCGAATGGCTGCACTGCTGCTCGATAGCGCTGGCGGCTGAGCCTTCGCGCTCCACCACTTTCAGCGCGATGGAGCGGGTGCGCAGCGCGGGCGGGTTTGTCAGCTTCGACCCCAACATTCGCCACGATTTATGGGCCGACAGCGCCCAGCTTCGCCACTGCATTGAGCGCGCGCTGGTGCTGGCAGATGTGGTGAAACTCTCGGAAGAGGAGCTGGCATTTATCGCCGACGCGCCCGCTGACGAGGTGAGCCTGCCTGAGCTGGCGGCGCGGTATGGCATCACCCTGCTGCTGGTCACTCAGGGCAAAGCCGGGGTGAAAGCCTGCCTGAACGGCAAGTGCTACCACTACCCGACGCTGCCGGTAATCAGCGTCGATACCACCGGCGCGGGCGATGCCTTTGTCGCCGGTCTGCTGTGGGGGCTGGCGCAGCACGGCCTGCCCGATAGCGAACCGCAGTTAGCCGCGCGGCTGGCGAGCGCGCAAATCTGCGGTGCGCTGGCAACCACCGCCAAAGGGGCGATGACCGCCCTGCCCTGGCGCCACCAGCTTGAGGAGCAACTTGCCTGACGCGCGCGGCCTAACGTCTCGTTTTGCGAGCCGTCTCACATTCACTAAACCGGTTTAGCTAATTTCATTGCGTCCTGAAATTATGCGCGATTATGATTCGTCACCTAAACCGGTTTAGCAAAAATAACTCTGTGATGATGGCTCTTCCTTAGGGATGCAAAATGATGAAAAAAAGCACGCTCGCCATAACCCTTGGTCTTATTCTCAGCGCGGGAGCGGCACAGGCCGCCGACCCGAGCATGAGCAGCATTGAAGCACGTCTTGCCGCGCTGGAGCAGCGTTTACAGGCCGCTGAACAGCGCGCTAATGCCGCCGAAAGCCGCGCGCAGGCTGCGGAAAAACAGGCCCAGCAGTTAGCGGCCGCACAGCAAAAAACCGACACTACCACCACGCAAGTTGAGCAGCGCACCGCCAAACTGGAGCAGAAAGCCAGCGATGAAGGCGGCTTTGAGTTCCACGGCTATGCCCGCTCCGGCCTGCTGATGAGCGATTCGGCGAGCAAAACCCAGGGCGGCCCGACCGTAACGCCAGCCGGTGAGACCGGCGGCCATGTGGGTCGTCTGGGTAACGAACCGGATACCTATGTCGAGATGAACCTCGAACATAAACAGACCCTCGCCAACGGCGCGACCACCCGCTTTAAAGTGATGCTTGCCGACGGCCAGCGCACCTATAACGACTGGACCGCCTCCAGTAGCGATCTCAACCTGCGCCAGGCCTTTACGGAGATCGGCCATCTGCCGAGCTTTACCGGCGCATTTAAAGACTCCACCGTCTGGGCGGGGAAACGCTTCGACCGCGATAACTTCGATATCCACTGGATCGACTCCGATGTGGTGTTCCTCGCCGGGACCGGTGCCGGGGTGTACGACATGAAGTGGAGCGACGAGGCGCGCAGCAACCTCTCCCTCTATGGCCGCACCTTTGGCGATATCGAAAACAGCGAAAACACCGCGCAGAACTACATCCTCTCCCTGAACAACTACTACGGCCCGGTGCAGCTGATGGTCAGCGGCATGCGCGCGAAGGATAATGACGACCGCCTCGATCTGGAAGGTAATAAAGTGAAGAGCGACGCGGCGGATAACGGCGTCCACGCCCTGCTCGGCCTGCACAACGACAGCTTCTACGGCCTGCGTGAAGGTTCAGCAAAAACCGCGCTGCTTTACGGTCACGGCCTCGGTGCGGAAGTGAAAGCCATCGGCTCCGACGGCGCGCTGCTGTCGCAGGCCGACACCTGGCGCCTGGCGAGCTACGGCATTACGCCGCTCGGCGGCGGCTGGCACATTGCCCCGGCGGTGCTGGCGCAGAGCAGTAAAGATCGTTACGTCAAAGGCGACAGCTACCAGTGGGCGACCGCCAACGTGCGCCTGATTCAGGGGCTGACGGAAAACTTTGAAATGCAGTATGAAGGGACGTATCAGTACATGGATCTGCGCCCGGAAGGGTACAACGGCCGCAATAACGTGAGCGGCAGCTTCTACAAACTGACCGTTGCGCCAACGCTGAAAGCGGGCGATGTCGGCGAGTTCCTGAAACGCCCGGAAATCCGCCTGTTTGCTACCTGGATGGACTGGGATCACCGGCTGGATAACTACGCCGGGGATGACGCCTTCGGCAGCGCGGGCTTCAAGGCCGGCGGCGAGTGGAACTTCGGCGTACAGATGGAAACCTGGTTCTGATAGCGCGGCCCCTGCGGGGGCCGTTTGCGTAGTCTGAAAGCCTAAAAACAAGACAGAGGTTGTTATGGATTTTGCACAAATTTCCCGCTCGCTGCTCCCCTTGCTCGGCGGCAAAGAGAATATCGCCAGCGCCGCGCACTGTGCGACGCGCCTGCGGCTGGTGCTGGTGGACGACGCGAAAGCGGACACCGCCGCGATTGGCAAAGTCGACGGTGTGAAAGGCTGTTTTCGTAACGCCGGGCAGTTACAAGTCATCTTCGGCACCGGGGTGGTGAACAAAGTCTACGCCGCGTTTATTACCGAGGCGGGGATTAGCGAGTCGAGCAAATCGGAAGCGGCGGATATCGCTGCGCGCAAACTGAACCCGTTCCAGCGCATCGCCCGTTTGCTGTCGAACATCTTCGTGCCGATCATTCCGGCGATTGTTGCGTCGGGCCTGCTGATGGGCCTGCTGGGGATGGTGAAAACCTACGGCTGGGTCAACCCGGATAACGCGCTCTATATCATGCTCGACATGTTCAGCTCGGCGGCGTTTATCATTCTGCCGATCCTGATTGGCTTTACCGCCGCGCGCGAGTTTGGCGGCAACCCCTATCTCGGCGCAACGCTCGGCGGCATCCTTACCCACCCGGCGCTGACCAACGCCTGGGGCGTGGCGGCAGGCTTCCACACCATGAACTTCTTCGGCATCGAAGTGGCGATGATCGGCTACCAGGGAACGGTCTTCCCGGTGCTGCTGGCGGTGTGGTTTATGAGCATGCTGGAAAAACAGCTGCGCCGGGTGATCCCGGACGCGCTGGATCTGATCCTCACCCCGTTCCTGACGGTGATTATCTCCGGCTTTATCGCCATGCTGATTATCGGCCCGGCGGGTCGCGCGCTGGGCGACGGTATCTCGTTTGTGCTTAGTACGCTGATTGCTCACGCGGGCTGGCTGGCGGGGCTGCTGTTTGGCGGGCTCTACTCGGTGATTGTGATTACCGGTGTGCATCACAGCTTCCATGCCATTGAAGCCGGGCTGCTCGGTAACCCGTCGATTGGCGTCAACTTCCTGCTGCCGATCTGGGCGATGGCTAACTTTGCACAGGGCGGTGCGTGTCTGGCGGTGTGGTTTAAAACCAAAGACGCGAAGATCAAAGCGATTACTCTGCCGTCCGCCTTCTCGGCGATGCTAGGCATTACCGAAGCGGCGATTTTTGGTATCAACCTGCGCTTTATGAAGCCGTTTATCGCCGGGTTGATTGGCGGTGCGGTCGGCGGCGCGTGGGTGGTGTCGATGCATGTCTATATGACGGCGGTAGGCCTCACCGGGCTGCCGGGTCTGGCGATTGTGCAGGCCAGCTCGCTGCTTAACTATATTATCGGTATGGCTATCGCATTTAGCGTCGCCTTCATTCTCTCCTTCTTGCTGAAATACAAAACGGACGCGGAATAATGGCATCTGACTCTCTGCTGCCCGCCATTTTACAGGCGGTGATGAAAGGCCAGCCGAAAGCGCTGAGCGACCCCTTCTACCCGGGCTGGCACCTGGCGCCGGTCACCGGGCTGCTCAACGATCCCAATGGATTTATCCAGCTGGGCGGGCGTTACCATCTGTTTTATCAATGGAACGCGCTGGGCTGCCAGCACAACCACAAGTGCTGGGGGCACTGGAGCTCAGAGGATTTACTCCACTGGCAGCATGAGCCGATTGCGCTGATGCCGGATGAAGAGTATGACCGCAGCGGCTGCTACTCCGGTAGCGCCGTGGATAACGACGGCGTGCTGACGCTCTGCTACACCGGCAACGTCAAGTTTGACGACGGCACGCGCACCGCCTGGCAGTGTCTGGCGGTGCAGAACAGTGCAGGCGGCTTCGATAAACTCGGCCCGGCGATCCCGCTGCCAAACGGCTACACCGGCCATGTGCGCGACCCGAAGGTGTGGCGACACGGCGACTTCTGGTACATGGTGCTTGGCGCGCAGGATCTCAATTTGCAGGGCAAAGTGCTGCTACTGCGCTCGGAAAACCTGTGGAACTGGCAGAACCTCGGTGAGATCGCCGGCAGCGGCCTTAACGGGCTGGGCGACGCGGGCTATATGTGGGAGTGCCCGGATCTCTTCGCGCTTGGCGACAGCACCTATCTTATCTGCTGCCCGCAAGGGATTACGCGTGACGAGAAGCGCTGGCTCAACACCCACCCGAGCGCCTATCTCAGCGGCGAGCTGGATTACGACAACGCGCAGTTCCGTCACGGCGAGTTTCACGAGCTGGACGCCGGGTTTGAGTTCTACGCGCCGCAAACCACGCAGAGCGAAGATGGCCGCCGTTTACTGGTTGGCTGGATGGGCGTGCCGGACGGGGAAGAGATGCGCCAGCCCACCGTCGAAAACGGCTGGATCCACCAGATGACCTGCCTGCGCGAATTAACCTCGCGCAACGGTAAGCTTTATCAACAGCCGGTCGTTGAGCTTCAGGCGCTGCGCGGCGAGCAGCACACTTTCAACGGCGAGGCCGACGCGCTGCCCGCGCTGGATGCCGCGTCGCTGGAGCTGATTGTCGAGAGCGCAGGCGATCTCACGTTGAATTTCGCCGACACGTTGATCCTTGAGTGGAGCCAGAGTGAACTGCGCCTCGCGCGCAGAAGCTTTGAGAGCGGCGAGTGGCACTACCGCTACTGGCAAGGCGCGGCGCACAAGTTGCAGATCCTCTGTGACCGCTCAAGCGTGGAGATCTTTATCAATGATGGCGAAGGGGTGATGAACAGCCGCTACTTCCCGCAGCAGCCTGCGCGCTTAACGCTTACGGGTGACGCAGAAGTGCGGGCGCGCTACTGGTCGTTACGAGCTTGCATGGTAGAATAAGCGCTTGTTTCCTTAAGCGATGCAAAACCGTGAGAAAACCTAAACGCGTTACCATCAGTGATATTGCCGCGCTGGCGGGGGTGTCAAAAGCCACCGCCAGCCTGGTGCTTAACGGCCGCGGCAAAGAGCTGCGCGTCGCCCAGGAGACGCGCGAGCGCGTGCAGGCGATTGCCCAGCAGCACCACTATCAGCCCAGTATTTACGCGCGCTTGCTGCGCGAAAACCGCAGCCATACGCTGGGGCTGGTGGTGCCGGAAATCATTAACTATGGTTTCGCCGTCTTCTCTCACGAACTGGAAAATCTCTGTCGCGAAGCGGGCCTGCAACTGCTTATCTCCTGCACCGATGAAAACGCCAGCCAGGAGACCGTAGTGGTAAACAACCTGGTGTCGCGCCAGGTCGATGGCCTGATTGTCGCCTCCAGCATGTTGAACGATGCCGACTACGTAAAACTGAGCGAACAGCTGCCGGTGGTGCTGTTTGACCGCCATATCAGCGACACCCAGCTGCCGCTGGTAATCACCGATTCACTCACACCCACTGCCGAGCTGGTCGAGCGCCTGGCGCGCGCCAACCCGGACGAGATCTATTTTCTTGGCGGCCAGCCGCGCTTATCGCCGACCAAAGATCGTCTTGCAGGCTTTATGCAGGGGCTTGAGCGCGCCGGTGTCACCCCGCGCCCGGAGTGGATCATTCACGGCAATTATCACCCGAGCAGCGGGTATGAGATGTTCGCCGCCCTTTGCGCGCGCCTCGGCCGCCCGCCCAAAGCGCTGTTTACCGCCGCCTGCGGCCTGCTGGAAGGGGTGTTGCGCTATATGAGCCAGCATCACCTGATGGAAAGCGATATCCATATCGCCAGCTTCGACGATCACTATCTCTACGACTCGCTCTCGCTGCCCATCGATACCGTCGAGCAGAACATTCCGCGCCTGGCGCAGGACTGCTTCGATATCATCACGCAACTGGTGGACGGCAACGAACCGACCACGCCGCAGCGCATTCTGCCCGCCACGCTGCGCTGGCGTCATCCTTAACGCATCCCCCTG
The DNA here is from genome assembly GCF_003864115.1 of Kosakonia sp. CCTCC M2018092. Lineage (NCBI taxonomy): Bacteria > Pseudomonadati > Pseudomonadota > Gammaproteobacteria > Enterobacterales > Enterobacteriaceae > Kosakonia > Kosakonia sp. CCTCC M2018092. Next base: position 1,018,370 of record NZ_CP034225.1, on the reverse strand, counting down.
GCGCGATATGACCGCGCCACTCAGATAAGAATCGGCTTAGCGTATAAGCGCAACGGGAGCACGTTGCGCTTGCTTCTTTTCCATTTGTATTTTAGATTTTCCTAAATTTAGAAAAATCTAAAATACCATGCCACCCTCAAACATTACCCAGTTACAGAACCAGGCAGAGCAGGCCGCTGCGCTGCTGAAAGCGATGAGCCACCCGCGCCGGTTGCTGATTTTGTGCATGCTCTGCGATGCGCCCGGCACCCATGCGGGCGAACTCTCGGCACTGACCGGCCTTAGCCCGTCGGCCACCTCGCAGCACCTGACGCGCATGAAAGATGAGGGGCTGATTGAGAGCGTGCGCCAGGCGCAGCGCATCACCTACTTCATCAAAGATCCCGCCGTGAATCATATCGTCAACACACTTAAGGGCATCTACTGCCCGGAGGTCTGAATATGTCCTACACATCCATTTCCCCGCACGATGCACGGATACAACAGCAGCAGGGCGTGCCGTTGATTGATATTCGCCAGCCGGATGAGTTTCGCCGCGAACATCTGCCCGATGCCCTCTCTCTGCCGCTGGACGATCTGCTGGCCGGTAAACGATTGAGCAGTGAAAAACCCGCGCAAACGGTGATTTTCCACTGCCAGTCAGGAATGCGTACCCAGAAAAACGTTGAGGCGTTGATGCAGGCTGTCGCGCCTGCGCAGGTGCTGTTGCTGGAGGGTGGGCTGGCGAACTGGAAGCGCGCGGGCTTGCCGACGGTGCAGGATAAACGTCAGCCGCGCCCGCTGATGCAGCAGGTGCAGATCGTTGCGGGCAGCCTGGTGCTACTTGGCGTGGTGCTCGGCTACCTGCTCAATCCGGCCTTCTTTCTGCTATCAGGCTTTGTCGGCGCAGGCCTGCTGTTTGCCGGATTAAGCGGCTGGTGCGGCATGGCGCTGCTGCTGGCGAAGATGCCGTGGAACCGATCCTGATGTGCGGCATTTCTCCTCCGGGTCAAATGAGTGATATATTTCCCGGCCTAAACCCAAGGAGACGCCATGGCGGAATTTGATTCACTCGCGCAGGAAGAGCTGGCGCAGGCAGAGGCTTTGCAGCAACAGGCGCGGGATCGTGCCCTGCTCAACCAGGTACTCGACATCTATGGTCAAAAGTATGTGGCTGAGCAGTTAAAAAAAGCGGGCAAATCGGAGTGGAGCCGCGAAGCGCTCAACCGCTGGGTTAATGGCAAAGGCGCGGCGAAAACCCTTACCGCCACCGAAGAGAAGCTGCTGCGCGAGCTGTTGCCCTCCCCGCCCGCGCACCATCCCGATTACCGTTTTCGCTTTATCGATCTCTTTGCCGGTATCGGCGGCATCCGCAGCGGCTTTGAGGCGATTGGCGGGCAGTGCGTCTTTACCAGCGAGTGGAACAAAAACGCGGTGCGCACCTATAAAGCCAACTGGTATAACGACAGCGCCACGCACACCTTTAATCAGGATATCCGCGAAGTGACGCTGAGCGGCAATCCCGCCATCTCTGAAGCGCAGGCTTACGCCCATATCGCGCAGCATATTCCTGAACACGATGTGTTATTAGCCGGTTTCCCCTGCCAGCCCTTTAGCCTTGCGGGCGTCAGTAAGAAGAACGCCCTCGGGCGGGCGCATGGCTTTGAGTGCGAAGCGCAGGGAACGCTCTTTTTCGACGTCGCGCGGATTATCAAAGCCCGCCGCCCGGCGATTTTCGTGCTGGAGAACGTGAAAAACCTCAAGAGCCACGACAAAGGCAAAACCTTCAGCGTGATCATGAATACGCTTGATGAGCTGGGCTATGACGTCGCCGACGCGGAGGCCTCGGGCAAGAACGATCCGAAGATTATCGACGGCAAACACTTTCTGCCGCAGCACCGCGAGCGCATTGTGCTGGTCGGTTTTCGCCGCGACCTCGATCTCGCCGACGGTTTTACGCTGCGCGATATCGACCGCCTCTATCCGCAGCAGCGCCCGACCTTTGGCGAACTGCTGGAGCCGACCGTCGACAGCAAATATGTGCTCTCGCCTAAGCTGTGGGATTACCTCTATCGCTATGCGAAGAAGCACGCCGCCAAAGGCAACGGTTTCGGTTTCGGGCTGGTCGATCCGGCTAATGCCGCCAGCGTGGCGCGCACGCTGTCGGCGCGCTATCACAAAGATGGTTCGGAAATTCTTATCGATCGCGGCTGGGATAAAGCGCTGGGCGAGGCGGACTTTACCCATGCTGAAAACCAGGCGCGCCGCCCGCGTCGCCTGACGCCGCGCGAATGCGCCCGGCTAATGGGCTTTGAGAAAGTGGGCGAGAAGCCGTTTCGCATCCCCGTTTCCGACACCCAGGCGTACCGCCAGTTCGGCAACTCTGTGGTGGTGCCGGTCTTTGCCGCGGTGGCAAAACTGCTGGCGCCGCGCATCGATCTGGCGGTGAAACGGCGCAAAGAGAAGAGCAATCTGTGACGCAGAATACACTTCACTCGGCCTGAGTGAAGTGTTTGATAAGCGATCGTAAAGTTAAGCCAGGCCAGGTCGATAATTCTTGAGCAATCCCGACTCTCTTACGGACTATGGCCATGCTCAAAAACATACGTGTTATCACCGGCATTATTATCGCCCTTTCGGTATTTTGCCTTCTTCAACTGGTCACCGGGGGTCTTTTTTACTCGGCGGTCAATAACGACCGGGTGAATTTCCAGAACACCGGCGTGCTGAATGCGCAGCAAGAAAACCTTGGCGACAGCGTGAATACGCTGATCAAAACCCGCGTTACCGTCACCCGCGTGGCGATTCGCTTTCTGAAAAACCAGCGCGATCCGGCTTCTCTTGCCAGCATCGAAAAGTTGCTCAACACCGCAACCGATTCCCTGCAGAAATCTGAAACCTATTTCAATAACTATAAAAGCACACCGCGCGTCGCCGGGCAGGATAGCGTACTGGCGGACGACGTCGCGCAAAAGATCACTAAGATGCACGATGTGTTGCAGCAGTCGATCGCCTTCCTGCGCGCCAACAATTATGAAGCCTATGGCAACCTGGATGCGCAGCAGGCGCAGGATGATATGGATGCCAGCTACGCCAAGTGGCGTACCGAAAACAACACCTTCTTGCAGGCAGCCGCGCAGCAAAACCAGCACAGCTTTACCAGCATGCAGTGGACGCTGGGGGTGATTCTGCTGGTGGTGATTGCGGTGATGGTGATGATCTGGCTCGGTCTGCAACACCTGCTGTTACGCCCGCTGCACAGCGTGATGAACCATATTCGCGCCATTGCCGGTGGCGATTTGACACAGTCCATTGCGGCGCAAGGACGTAACGAGATGAGCCAGCTGGCGGCCGGTCTGCATGAGATGCAATCTTCGCTGGTGAAAACCGTCAGCGCGGTGCGCAACAGTTCAGATTCGATCTATACCGGGGCCAGCGAAATTTCGACCGGCAATAACGATCTCTCCTCGCGCACCGAGCAGCAGGCGGCGTCGCTGGAAGAGACCGCTGCCAGCATGGAGCAGCTGACTGCAACGGTGAAACAGAACACCGATAACGCCCGTCAGGCGTCGCAGCTGGCAAAAACCGCGTCTGACACCGCGGCGCGCGGCGGCCAGGTAGTGAGCAATGTGGTGCGCACGATGAGCGAGATCTCTGATAGTTCCCAGCAGATCGCCCATATTACTAGCGTGATTGATGGCATTGCCTTCCAGACCAATATCCTGGCACTGAACGCCGCCGTGGAAGCGGCGCGCGCGGGCGAACAGGGCCGTGGCTTCGCCGTGGTCGCAGGCGAAGTGCGCACGCTGGCAAGCCGCAGCGCGCAGGCGGCAAAAGAGATCAAAACGCTGATTGAAAACTCCGTAAACCGCGTCAACTCAGGCACCACGCTGGTGGCGGAAGCGGGCGATACGATGAAAGAGATCGTCAATGCCGTTACCCGCGTGACGGATATTATGGGCGAGATCGCTTCGGCATCCGATGAGCAGAGCAAAGGTATTGAGCAGGTGAGCCTGGCCGTGTCGCAGATGGATAGCGTGACGCAGCAGAACGCCTCGCTGGTGCAGGAGTCCGCCGCCGCGTCCGCCGCACTTGAAGAGCAGGCCGAGCAGCTGCGTCAGGCCGTTGCTGTGTTTCGCGTCAACGGGCACAGCGCGCTGCTGAACGCCAAACCGGGTAAACCGAGCGCCGCGCCGCTGCGTCCGGTGGCTACCGCCAGCACCGGCAGCGGTGACGGCAACTGGGAAACCTTCTGACAGCCATCCCGCGCGATGAAGCTGTCGCGCGGGTTACGCTGCCACCCATTGCGTAATCTCGTGATGTAAGTGTTCGATATACCGCGTCAATTTCGGGAGCGGTCGGCTGTCCTGGCGATAAACCAGATTCACCGGCCGCGGCCTGGGCGTGAAGGGCTGCATGATGCGCACCAGCGTGCCGTTTGCCAGCTCCTCGCGCACCAGGATTTCAGGCTGCAACAGCAGCCCCGCTCCGGCAATCGCCGCCATCCGTAACCCCTGCCCGTCATTACAGCGCAGTACCGGATCGCGCTGCCAGCTCATCTCTCCCGCTTCGCCCGGCAGTTTCCACTCATTGCGCCGGTTCCACACTCCGTTCGACAGACAGCGATGATCGCGCAGTGCCTCCGGTGAGGATGGCTCGCCATAACGCGCCAGATAAGCAGGCGCGGCGCAGATCACCATCCGGTAGAGGCAGAGCGGTTTTACCACCACATCCTCACTGTTCACCGCGCCGATACGGATCGCCAGATCGAACCCCTCCTCCAGCAGATCAACGCTGCGATTACTCAAATCGAGATCGACCCGCACCTGCGGCCACGCCGTGAGAAAAGTGGCAGTAATGGGCGCGATAACGCAGCCGCCAAAGGTAGTTGAGGCGCTGACGCGCAGCGTACCGGCAGGTGCTGCGCGCAGCCGCTCGACCGAGGTTTCGGCAATATGCACCTGCTCCAGCACCCGCCGCGCCTCCTCATAGAAGACGCGACCGGCATCCGTCAGGCTCTGGCGTCGGGTGTTGCGCGCCAGCAGCCGTGTCGCCAGGCTGTTTTCGAGTTGAGCAATGTATTTCCCGACCATCACCGCCGAGATCTCCAGCCTGGCGGCGGCCTGGGTAAAGGACCCCGCCTCTACCACGGCGACAAACACCGCCATGCTGCGCAGCTTATCCATAGTGCAAACCATTAGTTAGGAATGAATAAACATTAAGAGCATTTATCTTATCAATGATTAGCGAAAAAATGACCACTCCGCACACTGAAGGAGAGTTGAAATGAAGATTATCGTAATAGGTGCTACCGGCACCCTTGGCCGCGCAGTGGTGGCCGAGCTGGGTCAAGATAACGAGGTGATAAGCGTCGGGTTAACGCATGGCGATCTACAGGTCGATTTAACGCGTGATGAGAGTGTCGAGGCGCTGTTTGCGCAGACCGGACGCGTTGACGCGATTATCGCCACCACCGGCTCACTCTTTTTCGGCCCGCTAACGGCGATGCGCGCAGAGGATTTTGCTTCCGGCCTTAACGACAAACTACTGGGGCAGGTTCGGCTGTCGCTTATAGGTCAGCACTATCTCAATGATGGCGGCTCGATCACGTTGACCAGCGGCATTATCGGCAGTGAACCCATTGCGCAGGGGGTGAACGCTACCGCGGTCAATGCAGCACTGGAAGGGTTTGTGCGTGCAGCGGCGTGTGAGCTACCGCGCGGCTTACGCATTAACGTCGTCAGCCCGACGGTGCTGAGCGAATCCGTTGAAAAATATGGCGCCTTCTTCCCGGGGTTTGAAAGTGTGCCTGCCGCGCGCGCTGCGCTGGCCTATCGACGCAGTGTTCACGGCGTGCAGACAGGCCGCACCTTTACCGTCGGGTATTAAGCGCGCTGGCTTTCGTCGCCCGCCGGTTTCAGCAGGGTGGTGAACTGCGACCACTGCTGCTGTAATGCGCCGATGTGGTTTTTCTCAAGCGCGGTGATAAACGGCAGCGAACCGCTGTTTTCCACCCGCTGATTCATCTGCGCAAACCAGCTCTTACTGTCGCCAGCATTGGCGGTGATCGCCAGCATCGCCTTGCGGTCCGTCTGTGAGGAGTGGGTTCCGGCATCGAGCTGTTCGATCGCCTGCTGGCTCTGTTTCGCCTGAGCGGTGTCGCCCATGCTTTGCGCCAGCGCCGCCGACTGGGTCAGCACCTCGCGGTTAGTCTGATCCGCCTGCTCGCCTTTCTTTGCCACAAACCCGGCGACGAAATCGCGTGCCTGCTGCTGGTAATCCGCAGAGACAAACTTATCCACCACATAATTGAGTTTCGCCTGGGTCATCGCGACATCCATGCCGAGGGTGGTCTCATCACCGCTGCCTTGCGGCGAGGTCAACGCCTGGTGCAGCGCTGTAGCCATGTCATCGGCATTGATGGTGGAGTGCTGAAAAAAGTCGATAAAGCTTACCGCGTCGTTGGCGGTCGCCGGGTCGCCATAGAAGGCGCTGGCAAGGCTCGGTCCGCGTGCATACGAGGCCATATCGCTATTGCGAAGGGTAGCCATCTCGCGGGCGACCTTTTCGCTCTGCTCTTTGGTGGGTTTTGGCTGGCTCTCTGCTCCGCGCGCCAGCGCTTCTTCAGAGATGGAGAGAGAGATTGAACTCTCGGTGACAATCTCTTTGCCACCAAACGTCATCGTTTTTGACGCACGCACTTCGTATTGCGACTGCGATGCCGCAGTGGCACCAACTTCCTGAATGCTCATTTCGCTTCCTTAGAGTGATTGCTAACGTGATATTTATCGACGTCATCACTATTCTCTTTAAGGTTTTGGCGAAAAAATGTGCACTCGATCGGCATGGGGCGGAGAACCGCCCCGGTGGAATCAGTCGCGGGATTGCACCCAGAAGGCGTGGATCAGGCCCGGGATATAACCCAGCAGCGTGAGCAGAATGTTAAGAAGAAACGCCAGGCCTAAGCCTTTCCCGAGCAGCACGCCCAGCGGCGGAAGAAGAATCGTAATGACAATACGCCAAAAGCCCATAGAGCCTCCTGTGCAAAGTAAATTCCAGGTGATTGATAATTTACACAATCTGTTTAAGCGTAGCCGCTACATGCCAGTGTGCCAGTCTGCCATCAAGAGGTTTACCCTCTTTTACGCTGTACCACGCTCGTCGTTCAGTCTATGTTTACTTTTACAACCTCGTTACAAAGGAGAGACGCATGTTTTCTGTAGGCGATATCGTTCAACCGCGCATTGGCGGACCAAAACTCAAAGTGCTCGAAGTGCATGAGGACCAGCTTATTGTGGTGCCCACTCACGACGAACAGGCGGATAAGCTGACGCTTAAAGCCGAAGATGTCGCGCTCTATAAAGAAGAGGGTGACTTTGGCGTCTGCTGAGTTATTGCGGTGGGCTCGCCCGCCGCGTACCTGCATAAATCTCCTCTCCTGATGCGTAAAACCCCTCTCCTTCCAGACCGCATCTTATGCTGCTATAAACGCCTTATTAGCATAAAACATACTGCCTCAACGCTTTTCACTCTTCGCCAAAGCATAGCGCGCTGCGTTGACCGCTACGCCCTGCAATGAAAACATGTAACACAATGAAAATTAAAGCTTTCATACACTGCTCCAACAATAATAGGGCAATGCATAAAATTGCAGCAGTTGCAGAGCACTTTATCCAGGCGGCAGTCAAAAATAAAAATTAATAGCTAGTTGTGACTTTTAAATCAGACAGATACGCTATGCGCGTAAATAAGTCCGTTTTAAAACGCTAAGCATCTTCATTGCGCCATCATTTTCAAGGAGCTTCATCATGTTCTCTTCGCAGTCTCGCCTGCGCCACGCCGCTGCGGACACTTTCGCGATGGTGGTCTACTGTTCAGTAGTGAACATGGTGATTGAAATATTCCTCTCCGGAATGAGCTTTGAGCAGTCCCTTTCCTCTCGTCTGGTAGCGATCCCGGTTAACATTATTATTGCCTGGCCTTATGGCTTCTATCGCGATCTCTTTATGCACTATGCGCGCCGCATAAGCCCCGCAGGCTGGATGAAAAATCTGGCGGATGTGCTGGCGTATGTCACTTTTCAGTCGCCGGTGTATGTGGCGATTTTGTGGTCGGTAGGGGCGGACTGGCAGCAGATTATGGCGGCGGTCAGTTCAAATATCGTGATATCGATGTTGATGGGTGCGGTGTACGGCTATTTCCTCGACTACTGCCGCCGTCTCTTCCGGGTGAGTCATTACCACCAGGCGAAAGCCTGATGGCAGCTCTCGATTAGTGCTGTTCGCCGAACAGGCCAGTCAGGAAGCGCTCAAGCGCCATACGCGAACTGAAACCATGCGGAATGCCGTAATGATCCTGTTCATGACCGCCCAGGTAGAGCGGGAAATTGTGGTAGTGATCGCACAACTTAATGTCCGATGCGGGATCGGCCAGCGATGAACTGCGCTCTTTCAGGGTTGGATGGATAATCAGCGCCGTGCGGCCCATACGAGCTTCACGGTTAACATAAACATAGTTTTCGCCACGGCGATAACCGTACGCTTTGTTGGTCGCCACATCCATCGTAAAGCCGACATTCTCCAGCACGCGCGCCACTTCATCGGGTCGTAAATACATAGATTTTCCTCATCATCTCTCAACTGCTTCGCAACCTTACAGTACTGAGCATGGTCAGTGACTCAGAAAATTCCACAAACTGCGCGTAAAAGGGCGTTTGCCGTTTGGCCTGTAAAATTATGGTCTACGCTTAAAAGCACACCAAAAAAAGGGAGGCTACTATGTTAAACAGACCCACACGCCGTGAAGTAGATGAAGGTGTTGAAGATATCAATAATGATGTCAACCAGTTAGCTGATAGCCTGGAAGAGTTGCTTAAATCCTGGGGCAGCGACGCGAAAGAGGAAGGCGAATCTGCGCGCCGTAAAGCGCAGGCGCTGCTGAAAGAGACTCGCGCCCGCATGCATGGTCGCAACCGTGTGCAACAAGCAGCACGTGACGCCGTTGGCTGTGCCGATAGCTTTGTGAAAGACCGTCCGTGGTGCAGCGTAGGCGCTGCTGCTGCCGTCGGTATTTTTGTCGGTGCGCTGCTCAGCTTCCGTCGTTAATTTATACAAATAATCTGAAACCTCTGCCCATCCTGCCGGATGGCAGGGGTTTTTCTTTGTCCTTTTTCCACCCCGCTTTACAATACGCGGCGACATTTCGCCCTTACCCATTCAGCCACTTCCCTGGGCACGGCCTGTGTCTTTTTCCCATATATTGTATGGTTGATAAAATTTATAACTACATCTAGTATCTCTTCTTGTACTCCATACACTAACTGACGCGACTTATCGCGCCGCTCTATTACTTTTAACGGAAATACAAATCATGCGCATTACTATTTACACTCGAGATGATTGTGTTCAGTGCCACGCCACAAAACGGGCGATGGAGAGCCGCGGTTTTGAGTTTGAGATGGTGAACATTGATCACGTACCGGATGCCGCAGACCAGCTGCGCGCGATGGGTTTTCGCCAGCTGCCGGTGGTGGTTGCAGGCGAGACAAAGTGGTCCGGCTTCCGCCCGGATATGATTAATCGTCTCAGCGCAGCCGCATGAGCACGCTCGTCTACTTCTCCAGCAGCTCGGAAAACACCCATCGCTTTATTGAGCGTCTTGGGCTGCCGGCGGTGCGCATTCCACTTAACGAGCGTGAGCGCATTCAGGTAGACGAACCCTATATTTTGGTGGTTCCCAGCTATGGCGGCGGCGGCACGGCAGGCGCTGTGCCGCGCCAGGTGATCCGCTTTTTGAACGATCCGCATAATCGGGCGTTGATTCGCGGCGTGATCGCCGCCGGCAATCGCAGCTTTGGCGATGCATTTTGCCGCGCGGGCGATGTGATCGCGCAGAAGTGCGCGGTGCCCTATCTCTATCGGTTTGAATTGATGGGGACTGCGCAGGACATCATCAACGTGCGAACAGGAGTAAGCGAATTTTGGCAACGACAACCGCAGCGCGCGTGATGCAGAGCACGCCCGATTTCCATGCCCTGAATGCCATGCTCAATCTTTACGATCGCAATGGCCGCATTCAGTTTGAAAAAGACCACCAGGCGGTGGAGGCGTTTATGGCGCACCACGTTCGCCCCAACAGCGTTCACTTTGCGAGCCAGGATGAGCGCCTTAGCTGGCTGGTGGCGGAAAATTATTACGATGAGAGCGTGCTCGCGCGCTATGAGCGGGCGTTTGTCATCGATCTGCTGGCGAAAGCGAAGGCGCGCGGTTTCCGCTTCCAGACCTTCCTCGGCGCCTGGAAGTTCTACACCAGCTACACGCTGAAAACCTTTGATGGCAAACGCTATCTGGAGGATTTTGAAGATCGCGCCTGCATGGTGGCCTTAACGCTGGCGCAGGGCGACACCGCGCTGGCGCAGGAGTTGGTGGAGGAGATCCTCTCTGCCCGCTTCCAGCCCGCTACGCCGACCTTCCTCAACTGCGGTAAAAAGCAGCGCGGCGAACTGGTCTCCTGTTTCCTGCTGCGTATTGAAGACAATATGGAATCAATTGGCCGCGCGGTGAACTCCGCCCTGCAACTCTCCAAACGCGGCGGCGGCGTGGCCTTTTTGCTCTCGAATCTGCGCGAAGCAGGTGCGCCGATCAAACGCATTGAAAACCAGTCTTCCGGCGTGATCCCGGTGATGAAGATGCTGGAAGATGCCTTTTCCTATGCCAATCAGCTTGGCGCACGCCAGGGCGCGGGGGCGGTCTATCTGCATGCACATCATCCCGATATTCTGCGTTTTCTGGATACCAAGCGCGAAAACGCCGATGAGAAGATCCGCATCAAAACTCTGTCATTAGGCGTGGTGATCCCGGATATCACCTTCCAGCTGGCAAAAGAGAACGCGCAGATGGCGCTCTTCTCCCCCTACGATGTGGAACGTCTGTATGGCAAGCCGTTTGGCGATATGGCGATCAGCGAAAACTACGGCCAGCTGGTTGCCGACGAGCGGGTGCGCAAAAGCTGGATTAATGCGCGCGACTTCTTCCAGACGCTAGCGGAGATCCAGTTTGAGTCCGGCTACCCTTACATCATGTTTGAAGATACGGTTAACCGCGCCAACCCGATTGCCGGGCGCATCAATATGAGCAACCTCTGCTCGGAGATTTTGCAGGTTAACAGCGCCTCAACCTTTGATGACAACCTCGATTACGCCGAAACCGGGCATGATATCTCCTGTAATCTCGGCTCGCTGAACATTGCCCACACCATGGATTCGCCCGATTTCGGCCGTACCGTTGAGACGGCGATCCGCGGTTTAACCGCCGTCTCCGATATGAGCCATATCCGCTCGGTGCCGTCGGTAGAAGCGGGCAACGCCGCCTCCCATGCGATTGGGCTGGGGCAGATGAACCTGCACGGCTACCTGGCGCGCGAAGGCATTGCCTACGGCAGCCCGGAAGGACTCGATTTCACCAACTTCTACTTCTACACCATCACCTGGCATGCGTTGAATACCTCGATGATGCTCGCCCGCGAGCGCGGCCAGACCTTTGCCGGTTTCCCCGCCTCTCGCTACGCCAGCGGTGAGTACTTTGACCGCTATCTTGAAGGCGACTGGCAGCCGAAAACCGATAAAGTGCGCGCGCTGTTTGCCCGCGCCAATATCACCATCCCGACGCGCGAGATGTGGCAACAACTACGCGAAGAGGTGATGCGTTACGGCATCTATAACCAGAATTTGCAGGCGGTGCCGCCGACCGGGTCGATCTCCTATATCAACCATGCGACATCGAGTATTCACCCGATTGTGTCGAAGATTGAGATCCGTAAAGAGGGCAAAACCGGGCGCGTTTACTACCCTGCCCCGTTTATGACCAATGAGAACCTGGCCCTGTATGAAGATGCCTATGAGATTGGGCCGGAGAAGATCATTGATACCTACGCCGAAGCGACGCGCCATGTCGATCAGGGCCTGTCACTGACGCTCTTTTTCAAAGATACCGCCACCACGCGCGACATCAACCGGGCGCAAATTTACGCCTGGAAAAAGGGCATTAAGACGCTCTACTACATCCGCCTGCGCCAGCTTGCGCTGGAAGGTACCGAAATCCAGGGCTGCGTCTCCTGTGCGCTATGAGGAAAACACGATGAACCCACTCTCCCGCGTCAGCGCGGTGAACTGGAACAAAATCCAGGATGATAAAGACCTCGAAGTGTGGAACCGGCTGACCAGCAACTTTTGGCTGCCGGAAAAAGTACCGCTGTCGAACGATATTCCGGCCTGGCAGAGCTTAAGCCCGGCCGAGCAGCAGCTGACGATCCGCGTGTTTACCGGGCTGACGCTACTCGACACCATTCAGAACACCGTCGGCGCACCGGCGTTGATGCCGGATGCCGCCACGCCCCATGAAGAGGCGGTGCTCTCCAACATCAGCTTTATGGAGGCGGTGCACGCCCGCTCGTACAGCTCCATATTTTCAACGCTCTGCCAGACGCGCGATGTCGATGCCGCGTACGCCTGGAGCGAAGAGAACAGCGCCCTGCAACGCAAAGCGCAGATTGTGCTGGGCCATTACCGCGCTGACGATCCGCTGAAGAAGAAGATCGCCAGCGTCTTTCTGGAGTCGTTTCTCTTCTACTCCGGCTTCTGGCTGCCGATGTACTGGTCAAGCCGCGGTAAGCTGACCAACACCGCCGACCTGATTCGTCTCATCATCCGCGATGAAGCGGTGCACGGTTACTACATCGGTTATAAGTATCAGAAAGGGTTAGAGAAAGTGAGCGAGGCCGAGCGCGAGTCGCTGAAAGCTTTCGCCCTCGATCTGCTGATGGAGCTCTACGATAACGAGCTTGCTTACACCGACGATCTCTATGCCGACAGCGGCTGGGCCGAAGAGGTGAAAGCATTTCTCTGTTACAACGCGAACAAGGCGCTGATGAACCTCGGGTATGAGGCGCTCTTCCCGCCGGAGATGGCGGACGTCAACCCGGCGATATTGTCGGCGCTGTCGCCCAATGCCGACGAAAACCACGACTTTTTCTCCGGCTCCGGCTCGTCGTATGTGATGGGTAAAGCCGTCGAAACGGAAGACGAAGACTGGAACTTTTAAATATTCTCTCCTCTCGCGCTGCGGGAGGAGAATATCCCCCCGTTTTTTAATTCACCACTATTTATTCCGCCGCATCTAAGCTGATTCTTAGCAAAATAACTATGGCGGTCTGCACTGTCATGGTTTGTTCATATTCCGCAAAATCATCTCCATTCAGGCTAATTTTTCTGTGCAATTCGAAAAAATGATTACCCACGCCAGCCCTTATATCATGGGAAATAATGCCATTTGACTGCATGGAAATTCTGTAAAGCGCGGCACAGAAGGGTTGTCTCAGATGGAGAGTGTGGTAGGGTATGACCAGTCAAATATATTCATTGGGTAGCGTATCGAAATAATAAATAACAGGAACTCTATTATTGCATGGCAATTAAATTAGAAGTTAAGAATCTCTATAAAGTATTTGGCGAGCATCCGCAGAGAGCTTTCAAATATATAGAAAAAGGACTTTCGAAAGAAGAAATACTGGAAAAAACGGGTCTGTCGCTTGGCGTGAAAGACGCCAGTCTGGCCATTGAAGAAGGCGAGATATTCGTCATCATGGGGTTATCCGGCTCGGGTAAATCCACTATGGTACGCCTTCTCAATCGCCTGATTGAACCCACCCGCGGGCAGGTGCTGATAGACGGCGTCGATATTGCCAAAATATCCGATGCCGAACTGCGCGAAGTGCGCAGAAAAAAGATTGCGATGGTCTTCCAGTCATTCGCGCTAATGCCCCATATGACGGTGCTGGATAATACCGCATTTGGTATGGAATTAGCCGGCACGCCCGCGCAGGAGCGCCAGGAAAAAGCGCTTGATGCACTGCGCCAGGTGGGGCTGGAAAATTACGCCCACGGCTATCCGGATGAACTCTCCGGCGGTATGCGGCAGCGCGTTGGATTAGCCCGCGCATTAGCCATCAATCCCGATATCTTATTAATGGATGAGGCCTTCTCCGCGCTCGATCCCTTAATTCGTACCGAGATGCAGGATGAGCTGGTAAAGCTGCAGGCGAAACATCAGCGCACCATTGTCTTTATTTCCCACGATCTTGATGAAGCGATGCGCATTGGCGACCGGATTGCGATTATGCAAAACGGTGAAGTGGTGCAGGTCGGCACGCCGGATGAGATTTTAAATAATCCGGCCAATGATTATGTGCGCACCTTCTTCCGCGGCGTCGATATTAGCCAGGTGTTCAGCGCGAAGGATATTGCGCGCCGTACTCCCGTGGGTCTGATCCGTAAAACGCCCGGTTTCGGCCCGCGCTCGGCGCTGAAAGTGTTGCAGGATGAGGACCGCGAATATGGCTATGTCATTGAGCGCGGCAATAAGTTTGTCGGCATTGTCTCCATCGACTCCCTCAAAGCGGCGCTGGCCGCCGCGCAAGGAATCGAGGCGGCGTTGATTGACTCCCCGCTTGCGGTGGAGGCAGACACGCCGCTCAGCGAACTGCTCTCCCACGTCGGCCAGGCGCCCTGCGCGGTGCCGGTGGTGGGTGAAGAGCAACAGTACGTGGGCATCATTTCGAAACGAATGCTGCTGCAGGCTTTAGATCGCGAGGGGGCAAACAATGGCTGATCAAAACAATCCGTGGCAGAGCGCACCGGCAACGGACAACGCCGCGCAGTCGGCAGATGCGTGGGGCGGTGGTGCACCAGCACCCGCCGATAGCGGCAGCGCTGACTGGCTTAACAGCGCCCCGGCACCCGCGCCGGAACACTTCAACATTATGGATCCGTTCCATAAAACCCTAATCCCGCTCGATAGCTGGGTGACACAGGCGATCGACTGGGTGGTGCTCCACTTCCGCCCGCTCTTCCAGGGCATTCGTGTGCCGGTGGATTACATTCTCAGCGGCTTTCAACAATTGCTGCTCGGCATGCCGTCGCCGGTGGCGATTATTCTCTTCTCGCTGATTGCCTGGCAGATGAGCAGCGCCGGAATGGGCATTGCGACGCTGGTATCGCTGATTGCCATCGGCGCAATTGGTGCCTGGTCGCAGGCGATGATTACGCTGGCTCTGGTGCTCACCGCGCTGCTGTTCTGCGTGGTGATCGGCTTGCCGATGGGGATCTGGCTGGCGCGCAGCCCACGGGCGGCGAAGATCGTTCGCCCGCTGCTGGATGCGATGCAGACCACTCCGGCGTTTGTCTACCTGGTGCCGATTGTGATGCTGTTCGGCATCGGTAACGTGCCGGGCGTGGTGGTGACGATTATCTTTGCTCTGCCGCCGGTGGTGCGCCTGACGATCCTCGGCATTAACCAGGTGCCGGCGGATCTGATTGAAGCCTCGCGATCCTTTGGTGCCAGCCCGCGTCAGATGCTGTTCAAAGTTCAGCTCCCGCTGGCGATGCCAACCATTATGGCGGGCATCAACCAGACCCTGATGCTGGCGCTGTCGATGGTAGTGATCGCTTCGATGATCGCCGTCGGCGGGCTGGGGCAGATGGTGCTGCGCGGTATTGGTCGCCTTGATATGGGCCTTGCCAGCGTCGGCGGCGTCGGGATTGTGATCCTCGCAATTATTCTTGACCGCCTGACTCAGGCCGTGGGTCGAGACTCGCGCAGCCGCGGTAACCGCCGCTGGTATCAGACCGGCCCGCTCGGCCTGCTGACCCGCCCCTTCGCCAAATAATTTTGCTGCCCGGCGCACCGGCCGGGCAACAACATCACACCTGAAAAATAAGGAATAACGATGCGACATAGCGTACTTTTTGCCACAGCGTTTACCACCCTTCTCTCCACCAGCGCTTTTGCCGCCGACCTGCCGGGAAAAGGGATTACCGTTAAACCGTTTCAGAGCACCATCGCCGAAGAGGCGTTCCAGACCCTGCTGGTCAGCCGCGGCCTTGAAAAGCTCGGCTATACGGTCGAAAAACCGGATGAGGTGGATTACAACGTTGGCTACACCTCAATGGCGGCAGGCGATGTCACGTTTACCGCCGTAAACTGGCAGCCGCTGCATGATGATATGTATGCCGCCGCCGGGGGCGATAAAAAGTTTTACCGTGAAGGCACCTATGTAACCGGCGCAGCGCAGGGTTATTTGATCGACAAAAAAACCGCCGATAAGTATCACATCACCAATATCGAGCAGTTAAAAGATCCGAAAATCGCCAAACTGTTCGACGGCAACGGGGACGGTAAAGCCGATATGATGGGCTGC
Source organism: Kosakonia sp. CCTCC M2018092 (assembly GCF_003864115.1). NCBI lineage: Bacteria > Pseudomonadati > Pseudomonadota > Gammaproteobacteria > Enterobacterales > Enterobacteriaceae > Kosakonia > Kosakonia sp. CCTCC M2018092. Next base: position 1,002,140 of record NZ_CP034225.1, on the reverse strand, counting down.
TCGCCGGGCTGGGGATGTGAAACGGTGATTAACCACCAGCACAAAGCCTATGGCCTGGAGAACACCGTTACGGTCAACCACGGTAACTACTCGGCGATGATGGCGGACACCATCACCCGCTTTAAAGAGGGGAAACCGATCCTCTACTACACCTGGACGCCGTACTGGGTGAGCGATGTGCTGAAACCAGGTAAAGATGTGGTCTGGTTGCAGGTGCCGTTCTCCTCCCTGCCGGGCGAGCAGAAAAATATCGATACCAAACTGCCGAACGGCATGAACTACGGCTTCCCGGTGAACACCATGCATATTGTTGCCAATAAAGCCTGGGCGGAGAAAAACCCGGCGGCGGCGAAGCTGTTTGCAGTGATGAAACTGCCGCTGGCGGATATCAACGCCCAGAACGCGATGATGCACGCCGGTAAAGCCTCCGAAGCAGATGTGCAGGGCCACGTGGATGGCTGGATCAAAGCCCATCAGCAGCAGTTTGATGGCTGGGTAAAAGAGGCGCTCGCCGCGCAGAAGTAATGCACTGACTCTTTGATCTTCTCACGCGCCATCGGGTTATCGCTCGGTGGCGCGTTCGTTTATCCACTCAGGGTGCACAGATAACAACACGCGCCGCCGGGCAATTGTCTATCATGGATTTCTGACAAAAAACCTCATTGATAGTTGATACCTATGACAAAAACTCACCACGGACTTAGCCCGGCGCTGATTGCGCTGATGTCGGTGGCAACCGGACTCGCCGTTGCCAGCAACTACTACCCGCAGCCGCTGCTGGATACCATCGCTAACGCCTTTTCGATCACCGCAAGCCAGGCCGGGTTTATCGTCACCGCCGCGCAGCTTGGCTACGCCGCCGGGCTGCTGCTGCTAGTGCCGCTTGGCGATATGTTTGAGCGGCGCGCATTAATTGTGGTGATGACGCTACTCTCAGCGGGCGGGATGCTGATTACCGCCAGTAGCCCATCGCTCGGCCTGATGATTCTGGGTACCGCACTTACCGGCCTCTTCTCGGTAGTCGCGCAACTGCTTGTGCCGCTGGCCGCTACGCTTGCGACACCCGAGAGCCGTGGGCGAGTGGTCGGCACGATTATGAGCGGCCTGCTGCTGGGGATTTTACTTGCGCGCACCGTTGCCGGGCTGCTGGCAAGCCTCGGCGGCTGGCGCACCGTTTACTGGGTCGCCAGCGTATTGATGGTGCTGATGGCGCTGGCGCTCTGGCGCGGCCTGCCGAAGCTCAAGTCGGAAACGCACCTTAACTATCCGCAGCTGCTCGGCTCCGTCTTCACCCTTTTCGCCAGTAATAAACTGCTGCGCACCCGCGCGCTGCTTGGTTGTCTGAGCTTTGCCAACTTTAGCGTCTTGTGGACTTCAATGGCCTTTCTGCTCGCCGCGCCGCCGTTTCACTTCTCTGATGCGATGATCGGCCTGTTTGGCCTGGTAGGCGCCGCCGGTGCATTAGGCGCGCGTCAGGCGGGCGGGCTTGCGGATCGCGGCAAAGGCAATCTCACCACCACTGGCGGTCTGCTGCTTCTGCTGCTGTCGTGGCTCGCCACCTGGTGGGGTCACAACTCGGTGGTGGCGCTGGTTATCGGCATCATCGTGCTCGATCTCGCGGTGCAGGCGGTGCATATCACTAACCAGACGATTATCTATCGCGTTAACCCGGAAGCGCGTAACCGCCTGACCGCAGGCTATATGACTAGCTACTTTATCGGCGGTGCCGCAGGGTCGCTGATTTCGGCCACGGCATGGCAGCATGCGGGGTGGGCTGGCGTCTGCGCTGCGGGCGCTATCCTCGCCTTGCTTAACGTGCTGGTGTGGTGGCGAGGATATCGCCATACGGAGGCGCAGAGCTAAGCAACCGCTCACGTTTAGGCAATTCGGTGCCAAACCGGGGTGTTAACACGTCCTTCACTCTGCTAAGGTTATAGGACTTGTTTATCCCGGTTATATTAACGTGGGTGATATATAACAAACTTTATGGATATGGATCGTTCATTGAATTACACCGCCGGGCCTGAAAAGGTGGCATCGCACACGGAAGGCATCACAAACCGCCTGTCCTCTATTGTTAGCCACCCCGCCGTGGCATTTTCCTTCGTTTTATACGCCCGCTTCGCCGGTCGCCACCTCTGGCATCGTCACCGCCCTGTCTTCTTCACGCTAGTGAGCGCACTGCTGTCCGGTGTCGCCTGGAAATTTCTGCCACATGCATAGATAGAGCAAATTTATTAGCACAAATAATACATTTACTTTATTTGTCACCGTCGTTACTATATCGACTGCAATTAATGAGGTTATACCCAAATGGATAGTTCGTTTACGCCCATCGAACAAATGCTTAAGTTTCGCGCCAGCCGCTATGAAGATTTCCCGTTTCAGGAGATTTTATTGACCCGCCTCTGTATGCATATGCAGGGCAAGCTGCTGGAAAACCGCAATAAGATGCTGAAAGCGCAGGGCATTAACGAGACACTGTTTATGGCGCTGATTACCCTGGAGTCGCAGGAAAATCACAGCATTCAGCCGTCGGAGTTGAGCAGCGCGCTGGGCTCGTCCCGCACCAACGCTACCCGTATCGCCGATGAGCTGGAGAAGCGCGGCTGGATTGAGCGCCGCGAAAGCGACAACGATCGCCGCTGTCTGCATTTGCAACTGACCGACAAAGGACACGAGTTCCTGCGTCAGGTTCTGCCACCGCAGCACAACTGCCTGCATCAACTCTGGTCAACCCTGACCAACGCTGAGAAAGATCAGCTCGAGCAGATCACCCGTAAGCTTCTGTCGCGTCTCGACCAGATGGATGAAGAGGACGTGGTCCTCGAGGCGCTGCGCTAACGCGATAAGCAGCTTTAGTTTCCAGGATGAGCAATGTGAAGGGCCAGCTAAGCTGGCCTTTCTGACGAAAGGTCGGTACACGCCGACATAACTAAAAATAAGATCGTGGAGAGAATCATGAGCGCAAATGCGGAGAGCCAGACCCCGCAGCAACCGGTCAAAAAGCGCGGCAAACGTAAAGGATTGCTGCTGTTACTGACCTTGCTCTTTGTTGTTATTGCCGTGGCATACGGAATTTATTGGTTTTTAGTCCTGCGTCATTTTGAAGAGACGGACGATGCGTATGTGGCAGGGAACCAGGTACAGATCATGTCGCAGGTCTCCGGCAGCGTGACGAAAGTCTGGGCCGACAACACCGATTTTGTGCAGAAAGGCGATGTGCTGGTGACGCTTGATGAAACCGATGCTCGCCAGGCGTTTGAAAAAGCGCAGACCCAACTGGCCACCAGCGTGCGCCAGACCCGCCAGTCGATCATCAACAGCAAACAACTGCAGGCGAGCGTTGAGCTGAAAAAGACTGCCCTTGCCCAGGCGCAGAGCGATCTTAACCGCCGCGTGCCGCTTGGCAGCGCGAATCTGATTGGCCGCGAAGAGTTGCAGCACGCCCGTGATGCGGTAGCCAGCGCGCAGGCCGCACTGGATGTCGCGGTTCAGCAATATAACGCCAACCAGGCGATCGTGCTGGACACGCCCCTTGAAGAGCAGCCCGCGGTGAAGCAGGCGGCTACTGAAGTCCGTAATAGCTGGCTGGCGCTGCAACGCACGAAAATTGTCAGCCCGCTTACCGGCTATGTCTCCCGCCGCGCGGTGCAGCCTGGCGCGCAGATTTCTGTCACCACTCCGTTGATGGCCGTGGTTCCGGCGACCAATCTCTGGGTGGATGCCAACTTTAAAGAGACGCAGCTTGCGCATATGCGTATTGGCCAGACCGCGACCATCATCAGCGATTTTTATGGCGATGAGGTTGAGTACAAAGGCAAAGTGGTCGGTCTCGATATGGGTACCGGCAGCGCCTTCTCCCTGCTGCCGGCGCAGAACGCGACCGGGAACTGGATCAAAGTGGTTCAGCGACTGCCGGTGCGTGTTGAGCTTGATGCCCAACAGCTGGCAGATCACCCGCTGCGTATCGGCCTTTCAACGACGGTGAAAGTCGATACCTCCGCGCGCGATGGCGCTGTGCTGGCGAAGCAGGCGCGCACCACGCCAGCGTATGAGAGTAACGCGCGGGAGATCAATCTTGAGCCGGTCAACACGCTTATCAATAACATCGTGAAAGCCAACGCCGGGTAATCTTATATGAGTGCCATGCAACAGAAACCGCTGGAAGGCGCGCAACTGGTCATTATGACCATTGCACTTTCACTCGCGACCTTCATGCAGGTGCTGGATTCCACCATCGCCAACGTGGCTATCCCGACGATCGCCGGTAACCTTGGCTCCTCGCTGAGCCAGGGGACCTGGGTGATCACCTCCTTCGGGGTGGCGAACGCCATCTCAATTCCGATTACCGGCTGGCTGGCGAAACGCTTCGGCGAAGTGCGGCTCTTTCTCTGGTCAACGGTGGCGTTTGCCATCGCTTCGTGGGCGTGCGGCGTCTCCAACAGCCTTGGGATGCTGATCTTTTTCCGCGTTATCCAGGGGATTGTTGCCGGGCCGCTGATCCCGCTGTCGCAGAGCCTGTTGCTGAGTAACTACCCACCGGCGAAGCGCTCTATCGCGCTGGCGCTCTGGTCAATGACGGTGATTGTCGCGCCGATTTGCGGGCCGATCCTCGGCGGCTATATCAGCGATAACTACCACTGGGGCTGGATCTTCTTTATCAACGTGCCGATTGGCGCGCTGGTGGTCTTGCTGACTCTGCAAAGCCTGCGTGGGCGCGAGACGCGTACCGAGCAGCGGCGTATTGATGGCGTAGGCCTGGCATTGCTGGTGGTGGGTATCGGTAGCCTGCAGGTGATGCTCGACCAGGGGAAAGAGCTGGACTGGTTCAACTCGACAGAGATTATTGTGCTGACGATTGTCGCGGTGATCTCCCTGAGCTTCCTCGTGGTGTGGGAGCTTACTGACGATAACCCGATTGTCGATCTCTCGCTGTTTAAGTCGCGGAACTTCACCATCGGCTGCTTGTGTATCAGCCTTGCCTATATGCTCTACTTCGGCGCGATTGTCTTGCTGCCGCAGCTGTTGCAGGAGGTATATGGCTATACCGCAACCTGGGCTGGGCTGGCGTCCGCGCCGGTCGGGGTGATCCCGGTGCTGCTGTCGCCGATTATTGGCCGCTTTGCGCATAAGCTGGATATGCGCCGGCTGGTGACCTTCAGCTTTATTATGTATGCGGTGTGCTTCTACTGGCGCGCTTATACATTTGAGCCGGGAATGGATTTTGGCGCATCAGCGTGGCCGCAGTTTATTCAGGGCTTCGCCGTGGCCTGCTTCTTTATGCCGCTGACGACGATTACCCTCTCCGGGTTGCCGCCGGAGCGCCTGGCCGCGGCCTCCAGTTTGTCGAACTTTACGCGAACGCTTGCAGGCTCGATCGGGACATCCATCACCACCACACTGTGGACTAACCGTGAATCGATGCACCATGCGCAGCTGACGGAGTCCGTTAACCCCTACAACCCGAACGCGCAGGAGATGTATAACCAGCTGCAGGGAATGGGGATGTCGCAGCAGCAGTCATCAGGCTGGATTGCCCAGCAGATCACCAACCAGGGGCTGATAATCTCGGCAAACGAAATTTTCTGGGTCTCGGCGGGGGTGTTCCTGATCCTGCTTGGCCTGGTCTGGTTTGCCAAACCCCCGTTTGGTGCAGGCAGCAGCGGCGGCGCGCATTAACGCCAAATAAAAACGCCTCCGCAGGGAGGCGTTTTTATTATTTCACGATACCGAGGATCTCAAGCGTCATGATCGACGCGACACCCGGTGGCACCATGCCCGGGATCCCCTGTTCGCCATATGCCAGCTCGGCGGGGGTATAGATTCGAATCCGCCCCCCGACCACCACTTTTTCAATCCCTGTGCGCATCAGCGGCGGCAACTCGCTAATCCGCCCGCTGTGTACCGCGCCGCGCGACAGCACCTTGCCGGAGCTCAGTTTCTCATCAACCCGAAAGCGGATCACATCCCCGGAAAGCAGCGCAACGCCCTGCCCTTTTTTCTCCACCAGATAGATGATGCCATTGGCGGTGCGCTCAGCGCCTTTCAGCTTTGCCGCCTCGGCCAGCAGCTTTTGTGCCTGCTTCTTGTTCTGCGCCAGCTCGTTTTTCTGCGCATCGCCCATCTTTTTATTCAGGCTTTGCAGCACGTTTTCGATATCGTCGCTCTTCATTTGCAGGCTGCCGGCGAACTTATCCTGAAAGCCCTGTAAAAACGCCTCTGGCAGATATTTTTGCCCGGAGTGGGTCAGCGTGACGCTCTCCTGCTGCGCTTTCGCCGCAAACCAGGCGCCCCAGGCGTAGTTCATCTTCGCGGCGGAGGATTTGTTCTCTGTCAGCAGATAGTGGCTCTGCGCTTTTGGCGGCGCTAACGGCGCAGCACTCTTCTGCTCAGCCTGCGCTTTCTCCTCTGTGCGCTGCTTAAGCTGCGCCTCCAGCGTGGCGATACGCGCGGCCTGGTCGCTGACCTGCTTTGTGGCGAGATCAAGCTTGCCGCTCATCTCCTCTTTGGCCTGGGTGAGTTGCTTCACCTGCTCAGCGTTTTGCGCCGGTGCAACGGCGGTGTGCTGCTGGCCCTGCTTTTCCAGCGCTTCCAGCTGCTGCTGATGGGTTTTCACCTGCTGCTGAAGTTCGCTGTTTGCTGTGCGAAACGCCTGCAGCGCTTGTGTGTCATCGGCGTGCTTCTGGTTCGTCTGCGCCAGTTGCTGTTGGCTGGTCTTGAGCTGTACTTCCAGCTGGCTTTTCTCATCACGCAGATGTTTGAGCGCGTCGCTCTCATCGGCAAGCTTCTGCTTCGTTTCGGCAAGTTGCTGAATATGCGTCTGCAACTGCTGCCTTAAGGACGCACTCTCTTTTGCCACCGCATCCTGCTTAGCGGGCAGCACAATCGTCGTAGCCCGCTGCTTTTTCTTCAGCGCGGCGATCTGGCGTTGCGCTAATGCAAGCTTACGCTTCAGCCGCGCGACTTCCTCACGCTTGGCCGCACTCTCACTCGCCTTACTTTGCACCTCCACGGGTGGTGCAGGCGTCGCGCTCGGCTGCGCCGAAAAGCGATCGTTAATAAACGGCGATTGAGGAGTAACGGCGATAATCTTCTCTTTATTTAACTGCTCAAGTAATGCAGCCGGATCGGCACGAACCCCTGAGGATGAAATAGCTGATAGCAATACAGCTGACGAATATAATAATTTTCTCATAACTGTTTCAGTGCATTTGCGCGCCGGGACATGTTAACGAATACCGCGCTGCGTACGCGCGAACAAACAACTTCAATTTTGTTATCAATTTCCGTCTTCATTATTTCCGCCGAGTTGTTATCAATAATCGGCTGGTTTTTTTTGTAGACTTCATAGCTTTGATTAAGGGTGGTGAACTGCTGTTTGTAGGTTTCAAATGCCGTTTTGTCGAGCCCCTGCAGGGCGGTAAGCAGTTCATAGCACTGCTGCGTCTCCTGCTTCTGCGGCGCGTCCTGCACCAGCGCGGGTGCCTTTGATTTAACACAGCCGGTTAATGTGAGTGAGAGACAAAAAGAGAGACATAAGTAAGAGATGGGTGAGCGCCGCATAATATCCTCGTCATTCAGGCATTCTTTTCACTGAAATAGATGCAGAAAATAAATACAGAAGGTACACGTTCGCCTAATAGCGACGTGCGGTGCAAACTATCATGGCAAGATTGAAATAACAATAAGAAGGCGCGGCGGCGGCAAGGATATTATTTATATATTAAGTGCAGGTGATAATTAAGAGAATTAAATAGATATAATGTATAAAAACTTTCTTATAAATATGCGGACAAATAATAGTGCCGCTTCCTGTTAACCAGAAAGCGGCATGGCGAACTAAATATGCAGTTCCTGCAACTTCTCTTTCGGCAGAGCCAGGTCATCATTGCTGTTGACGCGAACATCGCGATCGAGAATGTGACGCGCGATCTCCTGCGCCTCTTCCAGCGAGTGCATCTGGTATGTACCGCACTGGTAAACGTTCAGCTCAGGGATCTGGTTCTGCTCTTTCACTTTCAGCACGTCAGCCATCGCCGCTTTCCAGGCATCAGCGACACGCTGCTCATCCGGCGTACCGATCAGGCTCATGTAGAAACCGGTGCGGCAACCCATCGGCGAAATATCGATAATTTCTACGCCATCACCGTTGAGGTGGTTACGCATAAAGCCAGCAAAGAGGTGCTCCAGCGTGTGGATCCCTTTTTCCGGCATAACTTCTTGATTAGGAATGCAAAAACGCAGGTCGAATACGGTGATGGCGTCGCCGTGCGGCGTGTTCATAGTTTTAGCAACACGGACTGCAGGCGCTTCCATACGGGTATGATCGACAGTGAAGCTATCCAGTAACGGCATTTAGTCACCTCCGATAGTGATTTTTTTTAAAATAAACTGAACTCTTTGTTGGCGTGCGAGTCTGAATATATGAAAGACGCGCATTTGTTATCATCATCCCTGTTCTTCAAGAGATGAAATTTCGGCCACAGCGATGTGGCCTTTTTCTTTTCTACTACGCGTGACGCGCAAGCAGCGCTTCAAACGATTCCTTATCCCCGGCTTCAATTTCCGCCTGGCGCGCCAGCGAAGCGTGGCATTCAGCAATAAAATCCTCTTCATGCAGAATTTCCAGCGGCTCTTCACGCAGCTGCGAACGGTACTGCTCGCTCAGCGCTTTACCTGTGCCACCCATGCCTTCATCAATCATCGAACGCAGAATACGCGCCGAGAAAGTCAGCTCAGGATCGTCAAAGCTGGCGACCAGCCGATCGCATACCGCTTCATACTCATTGCCACCGTACACGCCATCCAGCGTTTGCGCCACCCGTTTCAGGTCGTTAAACAGATCGCGTCCGACATCGGCGAGCGGGTATTGCGCGGTTTCACAGCCTATTCCGAGCGTCAGGCCTGGCTTACGGCCTTCAAGGATCACCCGGTTCCAGTTAGTGCGCGTACAGAGCAGTTCATCGCTGCTCATCTCCGGCGCATCCGCCAGCACACACCAGACCATAAAGAGATCGAGGAAACGCACCTGCTCTTCATCAACGCCAATCGCGGTGAACGGGTTGATATCCAGCGAGCGCACTTCGATATATTCAATGCCGCCGCGCAGCAGCGCATCCGACGGCGTTTCGCCGCTGCGGGTTACGCGTTTCGGGCGAATCGGCGCGTAAAGCTCATTTTCAATCTGCAGGATGTTGGTGTTGATTTGCAGATACTTGCCCTCTTTCTGCAAACCGATCTTCGCGTACTCTTCCGACGGCGTTTTGATCGCGCGTTTCAGCGCTACCACGTAATCGTGAAGGTTGTTGAAGGTAATATTGAGGCTGTTCTGCGACTTATTGGTATAGCCCAGATCGCTTAAGCGCAGCGACGTGGCATAAGGCAGATAGAGCATGCCGTTGTGCATCTTCTCGAAGGGCAGCGAGGTCTCTTTGCCCTGCAGGAAAGAGGAGCAGATCGCCGGTGAGGCACCGAAAAGATAAGGGATGACCCAGCCGAAGCGATAGTAGTTGCGGATCAGGCGGAAATAGCCCTCCGAGACCGCTTCTTTATCGGTGCTGCCGCTTTTCGCCTGCCAGAACGCCATCGGCAGAGAGAAGTTATAGTGCACGCCGGAGATGGTTTGCATCAGCGCGCCATAGCGGTTTTTCAGCCCTTCGCGGTAGAGGGTTTTCAGGCGGCCGATATTTGAGGTGCCGTACTGCGCCAGCTCAATCTCCTGCCCCTCTTTGATATAGCAGGGCATGCTCAGCGGCCAGAGGCGCTCATCGCCGATCTGGCGGGCGGTATAGCGATGGATGTCGCGCATGATAGTCAGCATGCGGTCAATATCACCCTCAACCGGGGTGATAAACTCCAGCAGCGCTTCGGCAAAATCCGTCGTAATCCATTTATGAGTTAATGCAGAGCCAAGCGCTGCCGCGTGACCGGTTGTCGCCAAAGACCCATCCGCGTTAACGCGCAGGGTTTCGCGCTCAAGACCACGCTGGATGCCTTTGAGCGCCTGAGGATGTTTTTCCAGCCAGGACAACGCCTGTGATACGTCCGGGATCAAATTGACCTCCCGCCTGTAATAATCGTTTTATTAAGCATAATTGTAATGGTTGACGATGAAAGGTCACTCACGCAATCCAATTAGTGCCACCACGTCATACCCTGAAGCGTTACGAGGGCGAGAGCCACATAGCGTAACGCTTTGCCAAGGCATAAAAAAAAGAGCACTGGCCCCCACGAAAGGCGTAGCCATCCCGCAAGTATGCACAGCAAATCGCCTATAACAGGCATCCAGCTCAATAACAGCGCCGCGGCGCCGTAACGCTTGAGCCAGCCGGTCGCCCTCTCCTGCCAGCGCGATGCTTTACGCTGCGGGAAGAAGCGCCCAAGAATAACGTTAGTCAGCCCTCCAAGGCTATTACCCATTGTTGCTATTACGACAAGCCACCAGGGCTGGCTGACCTTCGCCAACAGCATTGCGACCAGCACCACCTCCGAGTTGCCCGGTAAGATCGTGGCGCTGAGGAAACTGCTGGCGAACAGTGAAAGGAGCGACAGCGCATCGCTCACAATACGCGGACATCCACAGCGTCCATACCGGCCGCGCGCGCCGCCTGCAGGCCGAAATCGGCATCTTCAAATACCACGCACTGCGACGGCTCCACGCCCATACGTTCGGCGCAGAGTAAAAAGGTATCCGGTGCGGGCTTATGGTGCTGAACATGATCGGCGGCAATCACCGCATCAAAATAGTGTCGCAGGCCAAGATGGGCCAGCAGCGCTTCAGCAACAGCGCTTTCACTCCCAGAGCCAACCGACATCGGGCGACGCCCGTGCCACGCTTTGACCACCTCAATAAGCGGTAACGGGCGCACGCAATCGAGCAGCATCGCTTTCACGGCTGCGGTTTTCTCTTGAGCGAGTAAGTGGGGATCAAGATCGGCCTGGTTTTCTTTGATAACGGCTTCGGCGATACGCCAGGTTGGCGAGCCGTTCAGCGCGACCATAGCCTGTTCGTCAAAATGCATGCCGTAACGCCCCAGCACCTCATGCCAGGCTTTGCGGTGGGTTGGTTCAGTATCCAGGATGGTGCCATCCATATCAAAAATCAAACCAGCGTAACGTGCGTACATCATGTTCTCACAAACCGGATAACTAGCATTTACTTTAACGTAAACAAGGCTTTTTGTCGCATCCAGCGCGAGATTAGCTTCAGGGAATATGATTTTGGGCAGAATTTCGTCGAAAGTGGGGGAGTTGTGGGGATGATGATTTTGGAAGTATGTAAGGAAGGTGTGAAGAGAGTTTAGGATAAGCGGTGTTGAGGGAAAGAAAACAGAGTTGCTGTTATCTCGCAGAGAATGGTGCATCCGGCAGGATGACTCGGCTTCGCCTCGCCCTTCGGGTCGTTGCTGACGCAACGCTATCCTCCCTGGTGCTTGCGGTTAGACCCGCTACCCCTGAGAAAACAGACTTACTGGTATTGCGCAGAATATGGTGCATCCGGGAGGATTCGAACCTCCGACCGCTCGGTTCGTAGCCGAGTACTCTATCCAGCTGAGCTACGGATGCATCGGGAAAACTTTATTTACAACGCAGATTCAGTGTCGCATTCACACTGAGCAAGATGGTGCATCCGGGAGGATTCGAACCTCCGACCGCTCGGTTCGTAGCCGAGTACTCTATCCAGCTGAGCTACGGATGCATCGGGAAAACTTGCTTTACAACGCTGATTCAGTGTCGCATTACCTCGCCACACTGAGCAATATGGTGCATCCGGGAGGATTCGAACCTCCGACCGCTCGGTTCGTAGCCGAGTACTCTATCCAGCTGAGCTACGGATGCATCGGGAAAACTTTATTTACAACGCAGATTCAGTGTCGTGTTTATCACAATCACACTGAGCAAGATGGTGCATCCGGGAGGATTCGAACCTCCGACCGCTCGGTTCGTAGCCGAGTACTCTATCCAGCTGAGCTACGGATGCATCGGGAAAACTTGCTTTACAACGCTGATTCAGTGTCGCATTACCTCGCCACACTGAGCAAGATGGTGCATCCGGGAGGATTCGAACCTCCGACCGCTCGGTTCGTAGCCGAGTACTCTATCCAGCTGAGCTACGGATGCAAAATGGCGGTGAGGCGGGGATTCGAACCCCGGATGCAGCTTTTGACCGCATACTCCCTTAGCAGGGGAGCGCCTTCAGCCTCTCGGCCACCTCACCACACGCCTCTTACGAGTGCTTCGAAGAGTTCGTTAAGAGCTCATCGTCGCTGCGTGGCGCACATATTACTTTCTGGGACTTATAAGTCAAACAATTTTTCCCAGCCCTGAATCGTTTGCACACTTCGCAGGCAATTAGACGCTAAAAAGGGCAAAAAGGATGTTTTATCAGCAAAAATTCACTGCCCCGCAGGCATGACATTACAGATGTGTGATAAACAAAAATGGCGCGAGAAAGTATCAGATGCAGGAAATCTGCAATAAAAATGAGACAGAGAAGCGGGAGAATCGACGGGAGGGTTGCGTCTCGCCGAACAACCGCGAGACGCATAATGGCATCAGAAATTGGACTGCTGGGATTTTTCAGCCTGGATACGCTGGTAGATCTCTTCACGATGGACCGATACTTCTTTGGGGGCGTTTACGCCAATGCGCACCTGGTTACCCTTAACCCCTAATACAGTCACAGTGACCTCATCCCCAATCATGAGGGTTTCACCAACTCGACGAGTCAGAATCAGCATTCTTTGCTCCTTGAAAGATTAAAAGAGTCGGGTCTCTCTGTATCCCGGCATTATCCGTCATACAACGCCAAAACATAAGCGATGACAAACTCATAACATGCAAGCAGCCATGGCATTACATTCTGTAGACGTAAGTTTAGCCGATATACACAACTTCAACCTGACTTTCTCGTTATCAATAGCGTAGTGGCAACAAAGCCATAACCTCGAGGTTATGGCTTGTGCGTTCGCTTTGTAATTATGACAGTTTAGCGCTTACCCAATCTTTAACACTGGCGAGAGCAGCAGGCAGCGCGGCCGCATCGGTACCACCGGCTTGCGCCATGTCCGGACGTCCACCGCCTTTGCCCCCAACCTGTTGGGCGACCATTCCTACCAGTTCCCCTGCTTTGACGCGGTCAGTCACATCCTTAGAGACGCCCGCGATGAGAGAAACTTTACCTTCAACAACAGTGGCAAGAACGATAACCGAAGCGCCGAGTTGGTTCTTCAGGTCGTCCACCATGGTACGCAGCATCTTCGGCTCGACACCTTCCAGCTCGCTCACCAGCAGCTTAACGCCGTTGATCTCCATTGCGTTACCGGAGAGGTTTGCGCTCTCTTGCGCTGCCGCCTGTGCTTTAAGCTGCTGCAACTCTTTTTCCAGCTGACGCGTACGTTCAATCACTGAACGCACTTTGTCGCCGAGATTCTGGCTGTCGCCTTTCAGCAACTGAGCAATATCCTGTAGCTGATCGTTCTGCGCATGCAGGCTGGCAACCGCCGCTTCGCCGGTAACGGCTTCGATACGACGCACGCCCGCCGCGGTGCCGGATTCAGACACAATGCGGAACAGACCAATATCACCGGTGCGCGAAGCGTGCGTACCGCCGCAAAGCTCGGTGGAGAAATCCCCCATCTGCAGCACGCGGACGCGATCTTCATACTTCTCGCCAAACAACGCCATTGCGCCGTTCGCTTTTGCCGCTTCGAGATCCATGATGTTGGTTTCGATCGGCAGGTTGCGGCGAATTTGCGCATTCACCATATCTTCCACCGCGCGGATTTCCGCCGGCTTCATGGCTTCGAAATGGGAGAAGTCAAAACGCAGCGCTTTGTCATTCACCAGCGACCCTTTCTGCGCCACATGCGTACCAAGTACGCTACGCAGCGCGGCGTGCATCAGGTGGGTGGCAGAGTGGTTCAGGCGAATACGGGCGCGACGCGCTTCATCAACTTCCGCTTTCACGCCGTCGCCCACTTTCAGCGAGCCGCTGTTCAGCTTGCCGACATGACCAATCGCCTGGCCATACTTCTGCGTATCCTGGACGGTGAACGTAAAGCCGTTGCCTTTCAGTTCGCCCTTATCGCCAACCTGGCCGCCTGATTCCGCATAGAACGGGGTTTCGTCAAGCACGACAACCGCTTCCTGGCCGGCAGCAATCGACTCAACCGGTTTGCCATCGACAAACAGTGCGGTCACTTTACCGTTCAGCTCAAGCTGGTCGTAACCTTTAAATTCTGTTGCGCTATCAACGCGGATCATCGCGTTGTAGTCTGCGCCAAAGCCGCTGGACTCGCGTGCGCGACGGCGCTGCTCTTCCATTGCCGCTTCGAAGCCCGCTTCATCGACTTTCAGATTGCGCTCGCGGCAGACGTCCGCGGTCAGATCGACCGGGAAACCGTAGGTGTCGTACAGGCGGAAGGCGGTTTCGCCATCCAGCGTGTCGCCCTGCAGTTTGGAGAGCTCTTCATCCAGCAGCGCCAGACCGCGCTCCAGCGTACGTGCAAACTGCTCTTCTTCGGTTTTCAGAACCTGCTCAACCTGCGCCTGCTGGCGCTGCAGCTCTTCCCCGGCGGAACCCATCACTTCAATCAGCGGGCCAACCAGTTTATAGAAGAAGGTATCCTTCGCGCCGAGCATGTTGCCGTGACGAATCGCGCGGCGAATGATGCGACGCAGCACGTAGCCGCGGTTCTCATTCGATGGGATCACACCGTCTGCAATCAGGAAGGCGCAAGAGCGGATATGGTCAGCGATAACGCGCAGAGATTTGTTGCTCAGATCCGTTGCGCCGGTCACTTTCGCAACCTGCTGGATCAGCTTCGCGAACAGATCGATTTCATAGTTGGAGTTCACGTGCTGCAGCACGGCTGTAATACGCTCCAGGCCCATACCGGTGTCTACGGACGGCTTCGGCAGCGGCTCCATGGTGCCATCGGCCTGGCGGTTGAACTGCATAAAGACGATGTTCCAGATCTCGATATAGCGATCGCCATCCTCTTCCGGGCTGCCCGGCGGGCCCCCCCAGATGTGGTCGCCGTGATCGTAGAAGATCTCGGTGCAGGGGCCACACGGACCGGTGTCGCCCATCTGCCAGAAGTTGTCAGACGCATACGCTGCGCCTTTGTTATCACCGATACGAATAATACGTTCGCGCGGGATACCGACCTCTTTTTCCCAAATTTCGTACGCTTCATCGTCGGTTTCGTACACCGTCACCCACAGACGCTCTTTCGGCAGGTTGAACCAGTTTTCGCTGGTCAGCAGTTCCCACGCGTATTGAATAGCATCATGTTTGAAGTAGTCGCCGAAGCTGAAGTTGCCCAGCATTTCAAAGAAGGTGTGATGACGTGCGGTGTAGCCGACGTTTTCCAGGTCGTTGTGTTTACCACCTGCACGCACGCAGCGCTGCGACGTGGTTGCGCGGGAATAATTACGTTTGTCGAGCCCAAGGAAAACGTCCTTGAACTGGTTCATCCCGGCGTTGGTAAACAGCAGAGTCGGGTCGTTATTCGGTACCAGGGAGCTGCTGGCAACTACCTGGTGTCCCTTGCTATGGAAAAAATCGAGAAACGCCTGACGGATCTCAGCGGTGCTCTTGCTCATAATTATCCTGAAATCAAGCTAACGAAATGTGGCAGCGGACCATCGCCATCGCATGGCAGACGCATCCGCTACTGGAAAAAGTGGGAATAAGATAAGTTTTCTTTAGTGGGAAGTAAAATCCCGTATGCGCTCAGTCGGCAAAATTTCGCCATATTTCCTGAATATCTTCTTGCATAAAGCCGCGATAGAGCAGAAAGCGTTGCACTTTCACTTTTGCAGCAAATTCAGTGGGCAACGGCTCGCCATATTTGCGCTGCGCCTGATCGCGGGCGCTGCTTACCCAGTCAACCTCGCATTCGCGCATGGCGCTTTCGCTGGTCTCCCGGGCGATGCCTTTCTGGTTCAGCTCCTGGCGAATACGCACCGGGCCATACCCTTTGCGCGCGCGGCTAGCGATAAACTGGCGGACAAAACGGCTGTCGTCGAGAAAGCTGTGCTCTATGCACCACGCCACAACCTGATCGATCTCTTCCGGCGTCGCGTCGACCGCTTCGGGGCCCTTCTTCGTCATGATGGGTGCGGCGAGCTTGCGGCGAAACTCAAGTTCGCTGTGGTCGCGCATCGCCAGAATGCGCATAGCGCGATCGCGTAAGCGCGCCATAGCGCTGCGGCGGGAGGTGTTATCAGAAGAGGAGTTATCGGACATCATAAAATCCTGTCACCATAAAAACAAAAAGGGCTGCATCAGCAGCCCTTGATTACGGATAACGTTATCAGAAATCTTCGTTAGTTTCTTCAACGCCCGCGTCTTTGTCGTCAACGGTGAACTCTGGCGTCGCAGTCTGATTGCTGAGCAGAATTTCGCGCAGCTTCTTCTCGATCTCTTTCGCAGCAGCCGGGTTCTCTTTCAGCCAGGAGGTCGCGTTCGCTTTACCCTGACCAATCTTGTCGCCGTTGTAGCTGTACCAGGCGCCCGCTTTTTCAATCAGCTTCTCTTTCACGCCCAGGTCGACCAGCTCGCCATAGAAGTTAATGCCTTCGCCGTAGAGGATCTGGAACTCAGCCTGTTTAAACGGTGCCGCGATTTTGTTTTTCACAACCTTCACGCGGGTTTCGCTGCCGACAACCACATCGCCCTCTTTCACCGCGCCGATACGGCGGATGTCGAGACGAACGGAAGCGTAGAACTTCAGCGCGTTACCGCCGGTGGTGGTTTCCGGGTTACCGAACATCACACCGATCTTCATACGGATCTGGTTGATGAAGATAAGCAGCGTGTTGGACTGCTTCAGGTTACCGGCCAGCTTACGCATCGCCTGGCTCATCATACGTGCCGCGAGGCCCATGTGAGAGTCACCGATTTCGCCTTCGATTTCCGCTTTCGGCGTCAGTGCCGCAACGGAGTCGACCACCAGCACGTCAACCGCACCGGAGCGCGCCAGCGCGTCACAGATTTCCAGCGCCTGCTCGCCGGTATCCGGCTGGGAGCAGAGCAGGTTATCGATATCAACGCCGAGCTTGCGGGCATACACCGGATCCAGCGCGTGCTCCGCATCGATAAACGCACAGGTTTTACCTTCGCGCTGCGCGGCAGCGATAACCTGCAAAGTGAGCGTGGTTTTACCGGACGACTCAGGCCCGTAAATTTCGACGATACGGCCCATTGGCAGACCGCCCGCGCCCAGCGCGATGTCGAGGGAGAGTGAGCCGGTAGAGATAGTCTCTACATCCATGGAGCGGTCTTCACCCAGACGCATGATGGAGCCTTTACCGAATTGCTTTTCGATCTGACCCAGTGCAGCTGCAAGCGCCTTTTGTTTGTTTTCGTCGATAGCCATTATTACTCCTGTCATGCAGAGTGAAGCGCGTTACGCCCCGTGGTGAATAACTGATTTGTTGCGGCAATTATACTGTATAGTCATACAGTATCAAGCCTTTTGTAGAAAATGTTGCCAGAGGGTCGTAAGTGCATAGGTGGTCGCCTGACGACGCACCGATTCACGGTCTCCCTGGAAGCATTCGCGCCGCGTAATCCCTTCTCCGTTAACGCAGGCAAGCCCAAACCAGACGGTGCCGACAGGCTTGCTTTCGCTGCCGCCATCCGGCCCGGCGATGCCGCTAATCGAAATCGCATAGTCGGCGCGTGCGGCTTTCAGGGCACCAATCGCCATCTCGACTACCACCGGCTCGCTGACAGCGCCGTGCGCATCCAGCGTCTCGCTTTTCACGCCGATCATTTGCGCTTTCGCTTCATTACTGTAGGTCACAAACCCGCGTTCAAACCAGGCGGAGCTGCCTGCAATATCGGTAATTACTTTCGCAACCCAACCGCCGGTGCAGGATTCAGCGGTGGTCAGCGTCGCGCCGCGCGCCTTTAGCGCAAGCCCGATGCGCTCGCTGAGCTGCATTAATTCACTGTCCGTCATGATGGCTCCCATGCCTCCATTAAACCGTGGCGTGAAAGATAGCACTTTCCCGTCAAATATGGGGATGGGATGGCAATTTTACGAGGCGACTTCCGAAAAAAGCAGTGTGATATAGCGGGGACGTGGTGAGGAGAAGCCCGGTGAGCCGTCGCGTCACCGGGTAGTTTACAGGCTATCCGTGCAGAATTTACTTCATGCTATTGGCGATGGTTTCTACGTTGTGGCGAAAGGCTTTCTGATAGGTATCCGCCACGCCCCCTTTCGCGCTCAGCGCTTCCGGGTAGAGCTCGCCGCCCGGCTGCGCGCCGGTAGCATTCGCGATCTGTTTTACCAGACGCGGGTCGAGCTGGTTCTCCATAAACCACACCTTCACGCCATCGGCTTTAATCTGTTTGATAAGCGCCGCCACCTGCGATGCATTGGCCTCGCTTTCCGATGAAAGCCCCTGCGGTGCCATAAACTCAACGCCATAAGCGCGGGCAAAGTAGCCGAAGGCGTCATGGCTGGTGAGCACTTTGCGTTTCGCCTGCGGAATGGCGCTGAAGCGCTCTTTCGCCCAGCTATCCATCTCTTTCAACTGCTCAATGTAACGCTGGCCAGAGGCGTTGAGCGCCGCTTCATCCGCCGGGTCGGCTTTCACCAGCGCCTTGAGAATATTTTGTGCATAGAGGGCGCCATTCGCGGCGCTGTTCCACGCGTGAGGATCGGTAACCGTCGCGCCATCCTCCTCCAGCGTATGGGTTTGCACACCGTCAGAGGCGATCACCAGTTGGCCTTTAAAACCGGAGGCCTTTACTAACCTGTCGAGCCAACCCTCCAGCCCAAGCCCGTTGACCACCACCACATCCGCATTATTAAGCAGTGCGCTATCTTTTGCCGAAGGCTCAAAGGTGTGCGGATCGCCATCCGGCCCCACCAGCGAGGTCACCTTTACATGATCTCCGCCCACCTGGCGGGTGATATCGCCCAATATCGAAAAGCTGGTCACCACGTTGATGGTTTTTGCGACCGCGCTCTGCGCCATCAGACCGAGCGCCAGCGCCAGAATCACTCCTGTACGTTTCATTATTTTCCCCTTTATGTAAAAAGCGCGCGCAGGCTGTTTGCCAGCCCGCTGCGCGTGCCGAATAAGATGGATAAAAAGAAGATAAGGCTGGCAGTCAGCACGATCGCCGGGCCGGCAGGCAAACCCGCCAGCCACGACAGGCTTAAGCCGAGCCAGGCGCAGAGTGCGCCAACGCCGCAGCCAGCAGTAACAGGCGCGGTAAGGTTCGTGCCCAGCAGCGCGCCGCGACGGCGGGCAGCATCATCACCCCCACCGCCATCAGCGTGCCGAGCACCTGAAAACCGGCCACCAGGTTAAGCACCAGCAGCGCCAGAAACAGCCCGTGCAGCACGCCCGGCAAGCGCGGTGCGTTGACCTGTAAAAAGGCGCTGTCGAACGCCTCACTCACTAATCCGCGATAACAGACGGCAAGGGTAATCAGCGTCAGGCTGGAAACCCCTGCGACAAACAGCGCCGCGTCGCGATCCACCGCAAGGATTGAGCCGAACAGCAGGTGCAGCAGATCGACATTCGATCCGCGCAGCGACACCAGCGTCACACCGAGCGCCAGCGAGCCAAGGTAGAAACCGGCAAAGCTGGCATCCTCTTTCAGCGGCGTCCGGCGGCTCACCCACCCCGCAACCAGCGCCACGGCAATTCCGGCAATAAACCCGCCGATACTCATCGCCAGCAGCGACATACCGCTCAGCAGGTAGCCGACCGCGACGCCAGGCAGGATGGCGTGAGATAACGCATCGCCCATCAGACTCATGCGCCGCAGCAGCAGAAAGATCCCCAGCGCCGTGGTGCTGACAGAGAGCGCGAGGCAGACCACCAGCGCACGGCGCATAAACCCGTATTCGATAAAGGGCTGGAAAAAGAGATGCCAGATCATGCGCAGTTCTCCTTAAGGCTCAGCGTCGCCCCCCACTGCGCGCGCTTCTCATCCAGCCGCAGCGTCTGCGGAAAGTAACGCGTAACCCGCGCGCTGTCGTGCAGCACCGCCAGCAGCGTCTGCCCGGCGCGGTGCATATCCACCATCTGCTCCATCAGCAGTTGCGACGTCGCTTCATCGATGCCGGTAAAGGGTTCGTCGAGCATCACCAGCGGCGCGTTCTGCACCCAGATGCGGGCAAACAGCATGCGCTGAAACTGCCCGCCAGAGAGGGTGTCGATGGTCTCGCCAGCCATCTCCGCAAGCCCGACACGCTCCAGCCCCTGCGCCACGCGTTTGCGCGCATCGCGGTTCAGGCCAGCAAACAGCGAGATGCGCGGCCAGCAGCCCATGCTCACCACCTCCTGCACCGTCAAGGGAAATTGCGCCTCCAGCGCGTGGCGCTGCGCCAGCCAGCCGATGGTTGGCCGCGCGCCTTGCCAGCGCAGTACGCCGCTGACCGGGGGTAAAAATCCCGCCAGCGTTTTCAGTAGTGTCGATTTGCCGCAGCCGTTGGCACCAACAATCGCCGTCATGCTGCCGCGCGCCAGCGTGCCGCACAGCGCCGGGGTGATCGCCAGGCGGTCATAGCCCGCCACCAGATGGTCCAGTTCAATCATGGCAGCGCAACCGCCCACTCAGTCAGTAACCAAAGCAGCAGCAACAGCCCTGCCGCCAGCAGCAGGCGGCTCGCAGCGGAAAGGGAGAAAAGGGTTACGGGAATCATTCACACACCTCATATGTTATAACGTAACAATAAGCTGTAGTGATAATGATGTAAATCGCGGAGCGTAACGGGAGTGCGTCGAAATGTTTCAATCCCCTCCCGCAGGAGGGGAAAGCAATATTACTGGATACGCGCCAGCGCCACTGCCTGGCCGAGCTGCCAGACCGCCATCGCGTAGTGGGTGCTGTGGTTGTAGCGGGTGATGGTGTAGAAGTTCGGCAAACCGTACCAGTACTCATACCCGGTGCCGACATCGAGGCGCAGCAGGCTCGCCTGCTGATGATCGCCCAGCGGCTGCTGCGGTGTCAGACCCGCCGCCGCCAGCTGTCCGAGGCTGTAGTTGGTTTTGAAGCCATTCTCCAGCCCCGGTGCCTGGCCGTTAGCCGGCACCGCAACCTGATCGCCCTTCACCCAGCCATGCTGTTTGAAGTAGTTAGCCACACTGCCAATCGCATCCACCGGATCCCACAGGTTGATATGGCCGTCGCCGTTGAAGTCCACCGCATACTGCTTATAGGAGGACGGCATAAACTGACCGTAACCCATCGCACCGGCGAAAGAGCCTTTCAGCTCCAGCGGATCGTCGCTCTCATCGCGCGCCATCAGCAGGAAGGTCTCCAGCTCACTGGCGAAATAGTCTGCGCGCCGCGGGTAGTCGAAGGCCAGCGTCGCCAGCCCGTCGAGAATGCGGGTTTTGCCCATCACGCGGCCCCAGCGCGTTTCCACGCCAATAATGCCGACGATAATTTCCGGCGGCACACCATAGACACGCCAGGCGCGGTCGAGGGCATCCTGATACTGGTTCCAGAAGGCGACACCGTTTTGCACGTTATCTGGCGTGATGAACTGCTTGCGGTAGCGCAGCCACGCCCCGTTCGGCCCGGTTGGGCCCGCGGTCGTCGGTGCCTGTTTGTCCATCAGGCGCAACACGTAATCAAGACGTTTCGCCTGCGAGAGGATCTCATGCAGTTGCTGACGATCGAATCCATGCTTGCTCACCATCGCATCAATAAAGCGCTCTGCCGCCGGGTTATTGGCAAAGTCGCCGCCGCTCATCACCACCTCATGCTGCGGTTTAAGCAGAAAGCCGCCGGATGGCGCGGGCGACACGGTCTGGGGAGCTTCAGCGAGCGGGGGTTTACTGCTACAGGCACAGAGCACAACAAACGCGGGCAATAACGCCGCGTAACAACGCTTCAACATGGGATATCCACTTAAACGAATTCAGCCAGGGGGCAAGTATGGTAAAGCATTTCCCCGCCGACAAGGAAGCGCGGCATCACCTGCGTAGAGGATCGCATTTCCTCTGTATCCCCTCCCCTTTTCATTCATTTAAAACCGAAGCACCTCGCAAAAACTTTCAAAATGATCATTTTTTCTTTCATAGTGAGATCTAAATAACACATTAAGACCTTTCATCATGATTATGATAGCGCCCGGTGACATAACAAAAACCCCCTACAGGAGAGAACAATGGAAACCATCACGCATGGTGCCGAATGGTTCATCGGGCTGTTTCAGAAAGGCGGTGAGGTCTTTACCGGCATGGTGACCGGTATTTTGCCGCTGCTGATAAGCCTGCTGGTAATCATGAACGCGCTGATTAATTTTATTGGCCAACACCGCATTGAAAAACTTGCCCAGCGCTGCGCGGGCAATCCGCTCGCCCGCTACTTACTGCTGCCCTGCATCGGCACATTTGTGTTCTGTAACCCGATGACGTTAAGCCTCGGGCGCTTTATGCCGGAGCGATACAAACCGAGCTACTACGCCGCCGCTTCCTACAGCTGCCACTCAATGAACGGCCTCTTCCCGCATATCAACCCCGGCGAGCTGTTTGTCTACCTCGGTATCGCCAGCGGCCTCACCACGCTCGGTTTACCTCTCGGTCCGCTGGCGGTGAGCTACCTGCTGGTAGGCCTGGTGACCAACTTCTTCCGTGGCTGGGTCACCGATCTCACTACCCGCATTTTTGAGCGAAAAATGGGCATTCAGCTTGCACAAGAGGTTCACCTCGCCGGAGCGAAATCATGAGTCGAATCATTATTGAAAAAGGTGCCGGCGGCTGGGGCGGCCCGCTGGAGATCGATGCCAGCAGCGAGAAGAAGATCGTCTATATCACCGCGGGCACGCGCCCGGCAATCGTCGACAAACTGGCACAGCTGACCGGCTGGCAGGCGGTGGACGGCTTTAAAGAGGGCGAACCGCCTGAGGAGGAGATCGGTGTAGCGGTGATTGACTGCGGCGGCACCCTGCGCTGCGGCATCTACCCCAAACGCCGCATTCCGACCGTCAATATTCATGCGACGGGCAAGTCGGGGCCGCTGGCGCAATATATCCTCGAGGATATCTATGTCTCTGGCGTGAAAGAGGAGAACATCCGGCTGCAAGGTGACGCTCCGGCTGCCAGAGCGCCCCAGCCGCGGGATTACGACACCACGAAAAAGATCACCGAACAGAGCGACGGCCTGCTGGCGAAAGTCGGCATGGGTATGGGTTCGGCGGTGGCGGTGCTGTTCCAGGCCGGTCGCGACACCATTGATACGGTGCTGAAAACCATCCTGCCGTTTATGGCCTTCGTCTCGGCGCTGATCGGCATCATCATGGCTTCCGGGCTGGGCGACTGGATCGCTCACGGCCTTGCGCCGCTGGCCAGCCATCCGCTCGGGCTGGTGACGCTGGCGCTGATTTGCTCCTTCCCGCTGCTCTCGCCCTTTCTTGGTCCGGGCGCGGTTATCGCTCAGGTTATCGGCGTGCTGATTGGCGTGCAGATAGGCCAGGGGCACATCCCTCCGCACCTTGCGCTGCCGGCACTGTTCGCCATTAACGCCCAGGCCGCCTGCGACTTTATTCCCGTTGGCCTGTCGCTGGCAGAAGCCCGCCAGGAGACGGTACGCGTCGGCGTCCCTTCCGTGCTGGTGAGCCGCTTTTTAACCGGTGCGCCAACGGTGCTGATCGCCTGGTTTGTCTCCGGTTTTATCTATCAATAAGGGGTGATGCATGACCGTTATCTATCAAACCACCATAACCGCAATTGGCGAAAGCGCACCGGAGGCGCTCAGCGACAACATGCTGATCACCTTCCGCGAGGGCGCACCTGCCGATGTCGCCGAGTTCTGTTTTATCCATAACCACGGCCCGCTCTGCGGCGCACTGCTGCCGGGCGCACAGTTTACGCTCGGTGAAAAGCACTACCCCGTCACCGCCGTCGGCGAGGTCGCCGAGCAGAATTTGCGTGAGCTGGGTCATATCACCCTGCGTTTCGATGGACAGACGCAGGCGGAGTTTCCGGGCACGGTGCACGTCGCCGGTCCGGTACCGGACGCTGTCGCGCCGGGCTGCATTTTAAAATTTGTCGCTTAAGGTCTAAGGAGAAGAGTATGAAACAGGTTGCCGTTGTCATTGGTGGAGGACAGACCCTTGGGGCGTTCCTCAGCCGTGGGCTTGCCGCAGAAGGCTACCGCGTGGCGGTTGTCGATATTCAGAGTGATAAAGCGGCGACGGTCGCACATGAAATTAACAGCGAGTATGGCGAAGGGATGGCCTATGGCTTTGGTGCCGACGCCACCAGCGAGCAGAGCGTGCTGGCGCTGGCGCGCGGCGTTGATGAGATTTTTGGCCGCGCCGATCTGCTGGTCTATAGCGCCGGGATCGCCAAAGCGGCGTTTATCAGCGACTTTGCGCTGGGGGATTTTGACCGCTCATTGCAAGTCAACCTGGTGGGCTATTTCCTTTGTGCCCGCGAGTTTGCCAAATTGATGATCCGCGATGGCATTCAGGGGCGCATTATCCAGATCAACTCCAAGTCGGGCAAAGTGGGCAGCAAGCACAACTCCGGCTACAGCGCGGCGAAGTTCGGCGGCGTAGGGCTGACGCAATCCCTGGCGCTGGATCTGGCGGAGTATGGCATTACCGTGCACTCATTGATGCTCGGCAACCTGCTGAAATCACCGATGTTCCAGTCGCTGATCCCGCAATACGCCAGCAAGCTTGGCATTCCGGCAGAGGAAGTGGAGCAACATTACGTTGATAAAGTGCCGCTGAAGCGCGGCTGCGATTATCAGGATGTGCTGAACGTGCTGATGTTCTACGCCAGCCCGAAAGCCTCCTACTGTACCGGCCAGTCAATCAACGTTACCGGCGGTCAGGTGATGTTCTGATTCCGCCCAACGCCTGATGGCGCTGTGGTTTCGTAGGCCGGATAAGGCGTCAGCCGCCATCCGGCAAACCGCCGCACCAATGCCTGATGGCGCTGCGCTTATCAGGCCTACGGGTTCAGCGAGTTATGCAGGCCTGAGTTTTGTAGGCCGGATAAGGCGCCAGCCGCCATCCGGCAAATCGCCGCACAAATGCCTGATGGCGATGCGCTTATCAGGCCTACAAGTTCAGCGGTTTATGCAGGCCTGGTTTTTGTAGGCCGGATAAGGCGTCAGCCGCCATCCGGCAAACCGCCGCACCAATGCCTGATGGCGCTGCGCTTATCAGGCCTACGGGTTCAGCGAGTTATGCAGGCCTGAGTTTTGTAGGCCGGATAAGGCGCCAGCCGCCATCCGGCAAACCGCCGCACCAATGCCTGATGGCGCTGCGCTTATCAGGCCTACGGGTTCAGCGATTTATGCAGGCCTGGTTTTTGTAGGCCGGATAAGGCGTCAGCCGCCATCCGGCAAACCGCCGCACCAATGCCTGATGGCGCTGCGCTTATCAGGCCTACGGGTTCAGCGGTTTATGCAGGACTGTTTTTTGTAGGCCGGATAAGGCGTTAGCCGCCATCCGGCAAATCGCCGCACCAATGCCTGATGGCGCTGCGCTTATCAGGCCTACAGGTTCAGCGATTTATGCAGGCCTGGGTTTCGTAGGCCGGATAAGGCGCCAGCCGCCATCCGGCAAACCGCCGCACAAATGCCTGATGGCGCTGCGCTTATCAGGCCTACGGGTTCAGCGGTTTATGTGGGCCTGAGCTTTCGTAGGCCGGATAAGGCGTCAGCCGCCATCCGGCAAACCGCCGCACCAATGCCTGATGGCGCTGCGCTTATCAGGCCTAAGGGTTCAGCGATTTATAAAGGAGACACCGATGGTTTCATCCCTTATCACTCTCGCCGTTATCGCCTGGCTCAGCCAGCTGGCGCTTGGCGGCTGGCAAATCCGCCAGTTTAACAAAGCCTTTGACGCGCTCTGCCAGCGCGGGCGCGTTGGCGTTGGGCGCTCGGGCGGGCGCTTCAAACCGCGCGTGGTGCTGGCGGTGGCCTTCGATCAACACGATCGCGTCAGCGACACGCTGCTGATGCGCGGGCTCACGGTTTTTGCCCGCCCGAGCAAAATCGAGCGCTTAATCGGCGTAAAAAGAGAGGAATTAGAGCCCGATGTGATCTTTCCCCATGATCCTGGCTGTCAGAATGCTCTATCATTGGCGCTTAAAATGAAACATGGATAATTTCGTTGTGAACGCTAATAGCTTGCGAAATTATCATTTCGCAACGTAACGCAGGATATCTTCGCCTATGAAACCACGTCAGCGTCAGGCGGCAATTCTTGAGCATCTTCAGAAGCAGGGAAAGTGTTCTGTTGAAGAGCTGGCACACCACTTTGATACCACCGGGACGACCATCCGCAAAGATCTGGTCGCGCTGGAGCAGTCCGGGGCGGTGATCCGCACCTACGGCGGGGTGGTGCTTAATAAAGACGAGGCCGATCCGCCCATCGATCACAAAACGTTGATCAACACCGTGCAAAAGGGTCTGATTGCCGAAGCAGCCGTTGGCTACATCCACGACGGCGACTCGATTATCCTCGACGCGGGCAGCACGGTGCTGCAAATGGTGCCGCTGCTCAGCCACTTCAATAACATCACCGTGATGACCAACAGCCTGCATATCGTCAACGCCCTTTCAGAGCTGGATAACGAACAGACCATCCTGATGCCCGGCGGCACCTTCCGCAAAAAATCCGCCTCCTTCCACGGCCAGCTGGCGGAGAACGCCTTTGAACAGTTCAGCTTCGACAAGCTGTTTATGGGCACCGACGGCATCGATCTCAACGCCGGGGTGACCACCTTTAATGAGGTTTTCACCGTCAGCAAAGCGATGTGCAACGCCGCCCGCGAGGTGATCCTGATGGCGGACTCCTCCAAGTTTGGCCGTAAAAGCCCCAATATTGTCTGTAGCCTTGAGAGTGTCGATAAGCTGATTACCGACGCCGGGATCCCGCCGGACGTTCGCGCCGCGCTGGAAGAGAAAGGAATCGATGTGATTATTGCCGGAGAAGAAAATGCGTGACTCTTTTATTAACGCCGCCCGCCAGGCGCTGCTGCTGGAGCTTCAGGAAGCAAGCCGCCTGCCGGAGCGCCTCGGCGACGATTTCGTCCGCGCCGCTGAAACGGTGCTGAACTGCAAAGGCAAAGTGATTGTCTCCGGGATCGGTAAGTCCGGGCATATCGGCAAGAAGATTGCTGCCACCTTCGCCAGCACCGGCACACCGGCTTTTTTTGTTCACCCGGCAGAGGCGCTACACGGCGATCTCGGCATGATCGAGAGCCGCGACGTGATGCTGTTTATCTCCTACTCCGGCTCGGCAAAAGAGCTGGATCTGATCCTGCCGCGTCTCGACGAGAAAGCCGTCACGCTGCTGGCGATGACCGGGAAACCACGTTCGCCGCTGGCGCTTGCCGCCCACGCGGTGCTGGATATCGCCGTTGAGCGCGAAGCCTGCCCGATGCACCTCGCCCCCACCTCCAGCACCGTCAACACGCTGATGATGGGCGATGCGCTGGCGATTGCGGTGATGCAGGCGCGCGGCTTTGACGAAGAGGATTTTGCCCGCTCGCATCCGGCGGGTGCGCTGGGCGCACGTCTGCTGAACAAAGTGCATCATCTGATGCGCAAAGCGGACCAGGTGCCGCAGGTAACGCTGACCAGCAGCGTGATGGACGCGATGCTGGAGCTGAGCCGCACCGGCCTGGGCCTGGTGGCGGTCTGCGACGGCGAGCGCCACGTGCACGGGGTGTTTACCGATGGCGACCTGCGCCGCTGGCTGGTGGCGGGCGGTGCCTTAACCGCAGCGGTCAGCGAGGCGATGACGCCGGGCGGCATTACCCTTGAAGCCAGCAGCCGCGCGGTGGATGCCAAGGAGCGCCTGATGCAGCGCAAAATCGCCGCCGCACCGGTGGTGGATGATGCAGGTGAACTGGTCGGTGCCATCAACCTGCAGGACTTTTACCAGGCCGGTATTCTCTAGGCCTTCAGCCCAAGACGCTTCGCCAGCCGGTGCAGGTTGGCGACGTCCATCTCCAGCGCTCTGGCGCAGGCGGCCCACTTGCCGCCACTCTCCTCAAGGGCGCGGGAGATAAGTGTGCGCTGGAACGCCTCCGTCGCTTCGCGCAGGTTTTGCCCGCTTAACGGCAAGCTTACCGGCTTTGCCGGGGGTGCAGGCTCATCGCTCAGGGCAAAGTGATGCGCTTCCAGCACGATATCCCCGGCATGCTGGGTGCCGCGCGCCAGCACCACCGCCCGGTGGATAGCATGCTCCAGCTCGCGCACGTTTCCCGGCCAGCCGTAACGTTGCAAATGCCCGCGCGCAGCGGGGCTTAGCGCCACGCGCCCGAGACCAAAACGCAGGCGGCACTGCTCGCAAAAATAGCCCGCCAGCAGCACTACATCCTCGCCCCGCTCGCGCAGCGGCGGCACCTGTAACGGAAAGACGCTCAGGCGATGATAGAGGTCGGCACGAAACCGTCCGGCCACCACCTCTTCACGCAGATCGCGGTTGGTAGCAGCCAGCACCCGCACATCAACACGCTGGCTGCGGTCATCGCCGACGCGCTGAATATCGCCATACTGCAACACGCGCAGCAACTTCGCCTGTAGCGACAGCGAAAGTTCGCCAATCTCATCAAGAAACAGCGTGCCGTTATCGGCCATTTCGAACTTGCCGCTGCGGTTGCTGATGGCTCCGGTAAAGGCCCCTTTCACATGACCGAAGAGTTCGCTCTCGGCAACGCTCTCCGGCAGCGCGGCACAGTTGAGATACACCAGCGGCTTGTCGGCGCGCGGCGAGGCTTCATGGATGGCTTTCGCCACCAGCTCTTTACCGGTGCCGGTTTCGCCGCCAATCAGCACGTTGAGATCCGAAGGTGCTACGATGGCGATCTCTTTTTTCAGCTGCACCATCCCTGGCGACAGGCCAATCATCTCGCTGCGCGCGACCTGCTCAAATGCCGCAGGCGCACCGGGCAGCATGTTCTGCCGCTCCAGCTCCTCAATCAGCAATGCGTTATTGAGCGCGCCTGCCGCCAGCGCGGCAACCAGCCGCAGCTCCTCGTCGCTGAAAGCGTCAAACTGATCCGGCGACATGCCATCAAGCGTCAGCGCGCCAATCAGGTTTTGCCCGGCAAACAGCGGCAGGCCGACGCAGGCGTGTACCTTGAGTTTCTCCTGGCCGGGGATCAGGCCATCGTAGGGATCGGGCAGATCGCTGTCGGCGGGAAAGCGCACCACATCGCCAGCGCGGGCAATCGCTTCCAGCCGCGGGTGGCCTTCAAGGGTAAAGCGCCGCCCGAGCACATCCTGCGCCAGGCCGTCGATCGCCAGCGGAATAAACTGCCGTGCCTCGTAGCGCAGCAGCGCCGAGGCGTCGCACGCCAGCACCTGGCGCAGGGTGGTAATCAGCCGCTGGAAACGATCCGCGTGGCCGATCCCGCTTTGCAGCTCAATGGCGATACCCGCCAGCACATTCAGTGAAAAACTCATTCTGACCCCACTGTCTTTTTGACAATGCATAGTGTCACATTGACTGTATTTATCATAGTCATAATGACATTATGATTTTGAATGGATTTTAAAAAATATAACAATATCAAAATGATAAAAAACTGGCACGCCTCTTGATATAGCCATGTATCACATTGAGAAACTGCACAGGACTACGATCATGGCGATTCATGTAAAAAACAACATTCACTGGGTTGGACAACGCGACTGGGAAGTTCGTGATTTTCACGGCACCGAATACAAAACCCTGAAGGGCAGCAGCTATAACAGCTACCTGATCCGCGAGGGCAAAAACGTGCTGATCGACACCGTCGATCACAAATTCAGCCGCGAGTTCGTGCAGAACCTGCGCGGGGAAATCGATCTGGCGATGATCGACTACATCGTCATTAACCACGCTGAAGAGGATCACGCGGGCGCGCTGACGGAGCTGATGTCGCATATCCCCGATACGCCAATCTACTGTACCCATAACGCTATCGACTCGATTAACGGCCACCATCACCACCCTGAATGGAATTTCCATGTGGTGAAAACCGGCGATACGCTGGATATCGGCAACGGCAAACAGCTGATCTTTGTCGAAACGCCAATGCTGCACTGGCCCGACAGCATGATGACCTACCTGACCGGCGATGCGGTGCTGTTCAGCAATGACGCCTTCGGCCAGCACTACTGCGACGAACATCTGTTCAATGATGAGGTGGATCAGGCCGAACTGTTTGAGCAGTGCCAGCGCTACTACGCCAATATCCTCACCCCCTTTAGCCGACTGGTAACGCCGAAAATTACCGAAATCCTCGGCTTTAATCTGCCGGTGGAGATGATTGCCACCTCCCACGGCGTGGTGTGGCGCGATAACCCGACGCAGATTGTTGAGTTGTACCTGAAATGGGCGGCGGATTATCAGGAAGATCGCATCACCATTTTCTACGACACCATGTCGAACAACACCCGCATGATGGCCGACGCCATCGCCCAGGGGATTAATGAAGTCGACCCGCGCGTGGCGGTGAAAATCTTTAACGTCGCGCGCAGCGATAAAAACGATGTGCTCACCAATGTTTTCCGCTCCAAAGGGGTGCTGGTCGGCACATCGACGATGAACAACGTGATGATGCCGAAGATCGCCGGGCTGGTGGAGGAGATCACCGGCCTGCGTTTTCGCAATAAGCGCGCCAGCGCCTTCGGCTCCCACGGCTGGAGCGGCGGTGCGGTTGATCGCCTCTCGACGCGTTTGCAGGATGCCGGGTTTGAGATGTCCCTCAGCCTGAAAGCGAAATGGCGGCCGGATGTCGACGCGCTGGAGATCTGCCGCCAGCACGGGCGCGATATCGCCCGCCAGTGGGCGCTCGCTCCGTTGCCGGAACCGCTCAGCCAGCCCGCCGCGCAAGAAGCTGCCTGTGGCTGTGCAGAATCAGCCACCGATCTCGGCCCGCGTATGCAGTGCAGCGTCTGCCAGTGGGTTTATGACCCGCAAACAGGCGAGCCGATGCAGGATGTCGCGCCGGGTACGCCGTGGTCTGAAGTGCCGGACTCCTTCCTCTGCCCGGAGTGCTCCCTTGGCAAAGAGGTGTTTGACGAACTGGCAGTGGAGGCAAAATGAGCGCCGGGATTGTGATTATCGGCTCGGGCTTCGCCGCCCGCACGCTGGTGAAAAATATCCGCAAGCTGGACAGCCAGGTGCCGCTGACGCTGATTGCCGCCGACGGCATGGAAGAGTACAGCAAGCCGGAGCTAAGCCATGTGATAAGCCAGGCGCAGCGCGCCGAAGATCTGATCCGCCAGACGGCGGGCGACTTCGCCGAGCAGTTTAACGTGCGCCTTTTCCCCTACACCTTTGTCACCGCCATCGATCCCCACGCGCAGGTGGTTAAAAGCGCCGACAGAAGCTGGCCGTACGATAAGTTAGTGCTGGCAACCGGGGCGAAAACCTTTGTGCCGCCGTTGCCGGGGCGCGAACTGATGCTGACCCTCAACAGTTTGCAGGAGTACCACGCCAGCGAAGAGCAACTGCACGCCGCGAAGCGGGTGCTGATTGTCGGTGCCGGGCTGATTGGCTGTGAGTTAGCAATGGATTTTCAGCGCGCGGGCAAAACCGTCACCCTGCTGGATAACGCCGCCAGCATCCTCCCGGCGCTGATGCCGCCGGAGGTGAGCGCTCGCCTGCAACACTGCCTGACGGCAAGCGGGGTGCGCCTGCTGCTCGCATCCAGACTGGCGCGGCTTGAGGCTCAGGAGAGCGGCGTGCGGGCGCGGCTGGATGATGAGCGCATTGTCGATGCCGATGTGGTGGTTGCCGCCACCGGCCTGCTGCCTCACACCGCGCTGGCGCAGGCCGCCGGGCTGGAGACCCGCCGCGGAATTGTCGTCGACGCCACCCTGCAAACCAGCCATCCGCATATCTTCGCGCTGGGCGACTGCGCCGAAATTAATGGTCAGGTGCTGCCCTTCCTGCAACCGATCCAGCTCAGCGCCATGACGCTGGCGAAAAACCTGACCGGCAGCCCGTCGCAACTGACGCTGCCGCCGATGCTGGTGAAGGTGAAAACGCCGCTGATGCCGCTGCATCTGGCAGGTGAAACCTCGCGCGCCGACCTGCGCTGGCACATCGCTACCGATGCCGCAGGCATGGTAGCGAAAGGGATCGACGACGCCGATAAGCTGCGCGCGTTTGTGGTCAGTGAAGATCGTATGAAAGAGGCCTTTGCGCTGCTGAAGGCGCTGGGGCAATAGCCCGCGCGGCCGCCACCAGCCCCTGCCCGAAGGCGATGCCGCCATCCCCGGCCGGAAGCTGGTGGGGAAAAAGCAGCGTAAAATCGGCCAGGTAGTGCTGTAAGCGGGCTTTCAGCAGGCGGTTATGCAGCACGCCGCCGCTGAACACCAGCGTTGTAATGCCGTATTTGCGGGCCTGCTCGCGCGCAAGCCGGGCAAAGCCGCACGCCAGCGCATCGTGAAACGCCCACACCCGTGCGGGCGGTGCCGCCTGCCAGCCCAGCCACGTCTGCCAGAAGGTCGCCAGATCGAGCCGGTTCCCGCAAAGCGGCATCTTCACCGGGTGCTCAACGTTTTCCGCTTTTGC
The DNA here is from genome assembly GCF_003864115.1 of Kosakonia sp. CCTCC M2018092. Lineage (NCBI taxonomy): Bacteria > Pseudomonadati > Pseudomonadota > Gammaproteobacteria > Enterobacterales > Enterobacteriaceae > Kosakonia > Kosakonia sp. CCTCC M2018092. The sequence goes on along the minus strand of NZ_CP034225.1, from coordinate 969,612 downwards.
CGCCAGCGCTTCCAGCTGGCAGGCGGCCTCCCCTTCATAGCTAAGCTGCTCGGGCGCGCAGCCGAGCGCGCAGGCCAGCGCATCAAAAAGCCGCCCGCAGGATGAGGCCAGCGGTGCGTTGATGCCGCGCGCAATTGCTCGCTCCAGCACTGGCCAGTTCTGCTGTTGGATAAGCGCCGTTTCCGGGTAATCCTGCCATCTTTCAACAAAGGCCAGCATCTGCGCCAGCAAGTTGCGCCACGGCTGACGCGCCGCGAGATCGCCCCCCGGCAGCGCCACCGACGGCAGGCCGCCGAGGTGCTCGCAGTCGCGGTAGTTGACCCGCAAACACTCCCCGCCCCACAGCGCACCGCCCTCACCCATACCGATACCATCCAGGGTGATGGCAATCACATCCCCGCCGTCGAGCGGCCAGCCATGCTCGCCAAGACAGGCGGCGGCGTGGGCGTGATGATGCAGCACGGTATGAACCGGCAACCCGGCGCGATCCGCCCATGCGCGAGTGCGATAGGCCGGGTGCGCGTCCACCACCACCTGCTGCGGCGTGAAATCGTAGATCTGCTGCATCAGGCGCAGGGCGTTTTGCCACTGCGCCTCGACGCCCTCATCGGTTAAATCGCCAAAATGTTGCCCCGGCACGGCGCTTTCGCCGCGCAGCAGGCAGAAGGTATTTTTCATCTGCGCGCCGAGGCAGAGCAGCGGCGGAATATCGTGAAAGCCCGGCGGCAGCGGCAGCGCATCGGGCACATAGCCCCTGGCGCGCCGCAGCATCTCACCGCTCGCCCGCACTACGGAGTCATCCATGCGCTGCACAATGTCGCGATTATGCAGCAGGAAACCGTCGACTATCGACGCCAGCTCGGCCTGCGCGGCAGCGTTGGTGAGCGCGGGCGGTTTGCCGCTGAGGTTGCCGGAGGTCATCACCAGCGGGCGCTGCAACGCCTGCGCCAGCAGATGCTGCACCGGGTTTGAAGGCAGCATCACACCAGTCTCATCAAGCCCTGGCGCAATGGCCTCGCACAGGCCGCTGACGCTTGCGCTCTCCACCAGCACAATCGGTGCCGCAGGCGTAGCCAGCAGGCGCTGCGCTTCAGGGGAGAGCCCGTCGCTTGACGCCAGCATCACCGCCAGCGGTTTGGTCGGACGCTGTTTTCGCGCGCGCAGATAGAGCACGGCGGCTTCGTTGCCCGCATCGCAGACCAGATGGAAGCCGCCGATGCCTTTCACCGCCACCACGCCGCCGCTTTTGATCAGCGCCACCGCCATCTGCAACGCCTCTTCGCCCGCTGCCCGGTAGCTCGCATCATGCCAGCTCAGCTGCGGCCCACATTCCGCGCAGGCCACCGGCTGGGCGTGAAAACGCCTGTCCAGCGGATTGCGATACTCCGCTTCGCACTCCGGGCAGAGGGGAAACGCCGCCATCACCGTTAACGGTCGGTCATAGGGCATAGCGTTGATAATGGTGAAGCGCGGCCCGCAGTGGGTGCAGTTGATAAAGGGGTAGCGGTAACGGCGCCCGGCGGGGTTGAACATCTCGGCCAGGCAATCAGGACAGGTTGCGGCATCGGGGACAATCTGCGTATCCATTGCCCCGCCCGCGCTGTCGCGGATGGTGAAGGCCTGCGGTAAAACAGGCCAGTGAAAGGGGTGCTGCTCAACGCGATCGATACGCGCCAGCGGCGGGCAGCGCTGGCGCAGCAGGGAGAGAAAAGCCTGCGCATCGCCAACGAGGCGTATCTCTACCCCCTGCGCGTCGTTACAGACATCGCCATTCAGCGCCAGTTGCTGCGCCAGCTGCCAGACAAAGGGGCGGAAGCCCACCCCCTGCACTTTTCCATAAACGCGTAAGCAAACCCCAGGGCTTTGGCTCATATCATCATTGCAGCGCCGCATCGCGCAGGCGCGTCTTCATCTGTTGATAGGTGCGCTGAGTGTACGCTTCGGCCCAAGGCTGATCGTTGATCGCACTCACCCGTACCGCGCAATATTTGGTCTCCGGCGTTTTCGATATCGGGTCGAGATTATCCTGCGTCAGCTCGTTACAGGCACCGATCCACCACTGGTAAGTCATATAGACGCTGCCCTGGTTGATGCGTTCGCTGACATCCGCGCGGGTGATCACCTTCCCGCGACGCGACTCTACCCACACCAGTTGATGGTCGCGGATCCCCAGCGCATCGGCATCCAGCGGGTTGATCTGCACAAAGCCCGGCTCATCGGCGAGGGTTTGCAGCGCCGCGCAGTTGCCGGTCATTGAACGGCAGGAGTAGTGCCCCACTTCGCGCACGGTACAGAGCACCAGCGGGAATTCGCTGTCCGGGCGCTCGGCGGGCGCGCGCCACGGTGCGGCGAAAAGGTGGCCCTTGCCATCCGGCGTATCAAACTTGTTGTCGTGGTAAAGGTAAGGCGTGCCGGGGTGATCGAGCGTCGGGCAGGGCCACTGAACATGGCCCATATCGCCCATCTTCTCGTAGGTGACGCCGTAAAAGAGCGGGCAGAGTTCGCGTAGCTCGTCCCAGATCTGCTGATTGTTGTCGTAGTGCATCGGGTAGCCCATCTCGGTGGCGATCAGGCTGATAATTTCCCAGTCACGTTTGACGTTATAGGTCGGCTCAATCGCTTTTTCGAAACGCTGGAAACCGCGGTCGGCACAGGTGAAGACGCCGCCATGTTCACCCCACGAGGTGGAGGGCAGCAGCACGTCCGCCTGCTCGGCGGTTTTGGTCATAAAGATGTCCTGCACCACGATAAAGTCGAGGGCCTCAAAGCCTTTACGCACCAGGCCCAGGTCCGCTTCGGTCTGGAGCGGATCCTCGCCCATGATGTAGTAGGCTTTCACTTTCCCCTCCAGCGCCAGGTGCGGCACTTCGGTAATGCGCACGCCCACCTGGTCATCCATCACCGCCGGATCGATTCCCCAGGCAGCGGCGAATTTCGCCCGCACCTGTGGGTCAACCACATCCTGATAACCGGGGAACTGGTTGGGGATGACGCCCATATCGCAGGCACCCTGCACATTGTTTTGCCCGCGCACCGGGCCGACGCCGACATGCTCGCGGCCGAGGTTGCCGGTGAGCAGCGCAAGGCTCGATAACCCTTTCACCACATCGACCGCCTGACCAAACTGCGTCACGCCCATGCCCCACATAATGGTGGCGGAGGGCGCGGCGGCAAAGGTGCGCATCGCCTGGCGTACCTGTTTTGCCGGCACGCCGGTAAGGTGTTCCACCGCTTCCGGCGCGTACTCTTTTACCGTTTCACGGTAGGCATCCAGCCCGGTGGTAAAGCTGGCGACATAATCTTTGTCATACAGCTCCTCCTCGAGCAGCACATAGCCAAAGGCGTTAACCAGCGCCATATTGCAGCCGTTTTTCAGTTGCAGATGCTGGTCGGCAATGCGCGCGGTCTCGATCCGACGCGGGTCACAGACGATAATTTTTGCGCCATTTTGCCGCGCTTTAATCACTCTTCGCGCCACGATCGGGTGTGAATCGGCGCAGTTGTAGCCAAAAATCAGCAGGCAGCGGGAGTTTTCAATATCACTGATGGAGTTACTCATCGCGCCGTTGCCGAGGGTCTCCTGCAACCCGGCAACAGAGGGGCCGTGGCAGACGCGGGCGCAGCAGTCGACATTGTTGGTGTTGAGCACGCCGCGGGCGAATTTTTGCATCACATAGTTGGTTTCGTTCCCCGTCCCGCGTGATGAACCGGTGGTCATAATGGCGCGGGGGCCGAACTGGGCTTTGATTTCGCTAAGGCGCTTAGCGGTGTAGCGGATCGCCTCATCCCAGCTGACCGGGGTGAGCTTGCCCCCTTTCTGATAGCGGATCATCGGTTGCGTCAGGCGCGGGGTGAGCAGTTTGGTGTCGTTAAGGAAATCCCAGCCGTAGTAGCCTTTCAGACAGAGTTCATTCTGGTTGGTATGGCCGTCGGCGGCTTCCGCGCGGATGATTTTTCCGTCATCAACAACCAGTTTCAGTTTGCAGCCCGCGCCGCAGTATGGGCAAACACTTGTGATCTTCTTCATCAGTAACAGACCTGTTAAAAGTGAAAGTAAAGGGGTTAGAAGGTAATGGAGAGGGAGCTGTCGAGCGCGGCGCGACGCCGTTTATCCGCGCTCATCTGCTCCAGCACATTACGATCGATACAGACCAGCGCCTTGGTCGGGCAGGCCTGGATGCAGGCCGGGCCGCTCTCGCTGTGGTGGCAGAGATCGCACTTGTTGGCTTCCGCCTTTTCCGCCCGCACAGTGAGGCCCGCGCCGCTGTGGCGAATAACCGGACGCACAACCACTTCCATCGCGCCATAGGGGCAGGCCACCACGCAGGTTTTGCAGCCGATGCAGCGCTCCTGCATCACATGCACAAAACCTTCATCGCGGCGGATGGCGCCGTTCGGGCAGACATTGGCACAGGGTGCGTCTTCGCACTGACGACACATGGTTGCCGTCGACACATTGACGCCTTTCACCACGTGAATACGCGGCAGGAAGGTTTCCGGGGTGAGCGCCGCGCAGTCGCGATCCGCCTGATGGGAGACCACGCAGGCCACCTCACAAGTGCGGCAGCCAATGCATTTTGCGGCGTCGGCCATAATAAATCGGTTCATCATTTTCTCCAGCTAAGAGCCTTGTCCCGCTGAAGTATTCATAAAGCGTGCCACTTTTTAAGTGGCTGAATTTAATGATGTTAGTAAAAGCGCAGCGCTGTCATCGACAGAAGTGTCGATGACAGCTGACACCTCAGGCGCAGGGGCCGCTGGTGATGGAGTCGCGCAGGATCAACTCGCCGGGAAAGGTGGATTGCAGGGTAAAGTCGCCGCCATCGAGCATAAATATCAGGCGATTGATGGTCTCTTTGATCATGCCGGTAACCGGGATTTTGACGCTGGAGAGCGCCGGCACGGTGAAGGGTGCCATGGCGATATCATCAAAGCCCACTACCGAAACCTGGCCGGGTATGGCAATGCCGCTGTCATGCAACTGCTTGATGGCACCTACCGCCATGTCGTCGTTGCTCGCCACCAGCGCGCTGAAAGAGACCTTGCGATCCAGCAGTTCACGCACGCCGCTTGCTCCGCTTTGCGGTGTCCATTTCCCTTCGACAATCAATTCATTACGCACCGCAATGCCCTGCTGTTGCAGCGCGTCTTTATAGCCGGATAAACGCTCAATACCGGTGGGTGAATCGAGCGAGCCGGTGATCAGCGCAATATCGCGATGGCCGCGCGCAATCAGCGCGGAGATCGCCTGCTGGCTGGCGGCGTGCTGATCGCAAAAGACGCAGTGGCTGAGGTTTTTTCGCAGGCGGCGGTTGAGCACCACAATTGGCTGAGGGTGGCTGTCGATAATCGCATCCAGCTCGTCGACGCTGAGAAAACGCGGGTAGATGATGACGGCGTCGCAGCGCAGATCGAGCAGGTACTGGATCGCCTGACGCTCCTCTTCGGCGCTGTGTTTGCCATCTGCCAGCAGCAGCTGACGCCCTCTGTCTTCGGTCATGCGCGCCGCATGGGAGAGCAGTTCGCTGAAATAGACGCCGTGGTAAAGGGTGTTGGTAACCACTAATCCCAGCGTCTGGGTAGTGCTGCTGGCAAGGCTGCGCGCCAGTAAGTTTGGCCGGTAGCCGCTCTCGCTAATCGCCTGAAAGACGCGGCTTTTTGTCTCTTCGCTGACATAGCCTTTACCCGTCAATACGCGTGAAACCGTGGCTTTCGACACCCCTGCCCGCTTCGCCACCTCCTGCATTGTCGCCATCTGTCCTGCTCCTGCAAATGTCCTGTGGCGAAGTGTACTTCAGCCACGAGGCGTATTGAAACAGTTAACCATCCGGCAAAAAGCGCGCGTTTGTGATTATCCGGTGATCTTCATCACGCTTTGAAAAAGTGCTTATTTTTAGGTCTTGTTTCCCTCACATAAACTCATCATGATTTTGTGGAACCGGTTACCTATTTCATGTTTCATCGCCGCCTGGGCGTGCGATAAGTCATTACCCTATTGATTAAACAGGATAAAAAACAATGGCTAAGAACTATGCGGCGCTTGCCCACTCGGTGGTAGATGCGCTGGGCGGTGTCGATAACATTGCCGCCGTAACGCACTGCATGACGCGCCTGCGCTTCGTGGTGAAAGATGAAACGCGCATCGACAGCGCCACTCTGAAAAGCATCAGCGGCGTGATGGGCGTGGTACGCAACGACAACCAGTGCCAGGTGATTATCGGTAACACGGTTTCGCAGGCGTTTCGTGAAGTGGTCAGCCTGCTGCCGCAGGATATGCAGCCCGTCGAGACGCAGACCAAACAAAAACTCACCTTGCGCCGCATCGGCGCGGGTATTCTCGATGCGCTGATCGGCACCATGTCGCCGCTGATCCCGGCGATTATCGGCGGCTCGATGGTCAAACTGCTGGCGATGGTGCTGGAGATGTCCGGCGCGCTGCCAAAAGGCTCCTCCACCCTGACCATCCTGACGGTGATTGGCGACGGGGCCTTCTTCTTCCTGCCGCTGATGGTGGCTGCCTCGGCGGCGGTAAAATTTAAAACCAATATGTCGCTGGCGATCGCCATTGCCGGTGTGCTGGTGCACCCGAGCTTTATTGAACTGATGGCGAAAGCGGCGCAGGGCGAGCACGTCGAGTTTGCGCTGATCCCGGTGACCGCGGTGAAATATACCTACACGGTGATCCCGGCGCTGGTGATGACCTGGTGCCTCTCCTACATTGAACGTTGGGTCGATCGCATCACCCCGGCGGTGACGAAAAACTTCCTCAAGCCGATGCTGATCGTGCTGATTGCCGCGCCGCTGGCGATTGTGCTGATTGGCCCGCTCGGCATTTGGATCGGTAGCGCCATCTCCGCGCTGGTTTACACCATTCACGGCTATCTCGGCTGGCTCTCCGTTGCCATTATGGGCGCGCTGTGGCCGCTGCTGGTAATGACCGGTATGCACCGCGTCTTTACGCCCACTATCATTCAGACCATTGCCGAAACGGGCAAAGAGGGAATGGTAATGCCGTCGGAAATCGGCGCGAACCTCTCCCTTGGCGGCTCGTCGCTGGCGGTGGCGTGGAAAACGAAAAACCCGGAGCTGCGCCAGACGGCGATGGCGGCGGCGGCCTCGGCGATCCTCGCCGGGATTTCCGAACCGGCGCTTTATGGCGTGGCGATTCGCCTGAAACGCCCGCTTATTGCCAGCCTCATCAGCGGCTTTATCTGCGGCGCGGTCGCCGGTATCGCCGGGCTTGCCAGCCACTCGATGGCGGCACCGGGGTTATTTACCAGCGTGCAGTTCTTCGATCCGGCAAACCCGATGACTATTGTCTGGGTGTTTGGCGTGATGGCGCTGGCGGTGGTGCTGTCGTTTGTGCTGACGCTGCTGCTCGGCTTTGAGGATATTCCGGTCGAAGCGGAGAAAAACGCACCGACGGCGCAGCCGGTAACGGTAAAAGAAGCACAAGCCTGATTAATAGAGCGAGGTAACGCATGGCTGTTTTTCCGCAAGGATTTTTATGGGGCGGCGCACTGGCCGCCAACCAGTCGGAAGGGGGATATCTGGAGGGCGGCAAAGGGCTGACCACCGTCGATATGATCCCGCACGGCGCGAACCGCCTGGCGGTGAAACTGGGGCAGGAGAAGCGTTTTGCCCTGCGCGACGATGAGTACTATCCCAGCCATGAGGCGATCGATTTTTACCATCGCTACAAAGAGGATATCGCTCTGATGGCGGAGATGGGCTTTACGGTGTTCCGCACCTCGATTGCCTGGAGCCGTCTCTACCCGAAAGGCGACGAATTAACGCCGAATGAAGAGGGGATCGCCTTCTATCGCGCGGTGTTTGAAGAGTGCAAAAAGTACAATATCGAACCGCTGGTGACGCTGTGTCACTTCGATGTGCCGATGCACCTGGTGACGGAGTATGGCTCCTGGCGCAACCGCAAAATGGTGGAGTTTTTCACCCGCTATGCGCGCACCTGTTTTGAAGCCTTCGACGGGCTGGTGAAGTACTGGCTCACCTTCAACGAAATCAACATTATGCTGCACAGCCCCTTCTCCGGTGCCGGGCTGGTGTTCGAAGAGGGTGAAAACCAGGATCAGGTGAAGTACCAGGCCGCGCACCATGAGCTGATTGCCAGCGCGCTGGCGACCAAAATCGCCCATGAGGTGAACCCGCAAAACCAGGTGGGCTGCATGCTGGCGGGCGGTAACTTCTACCCCTACTCCTGCAAACCGGCCGATGTCTGGACGGCGCTGGAGAAGGATCGCGAAAACCTCTTCTTTATCGATGTGCAGGCGCGCGGCAGCTACCCGGCCTACTCCGCCCGCGTATTCCGCGAGAAAGGGGTGCAGATTGTTAAAGAAGCAGGCGATGACGAGATCCTGAAAAACACCGTCGATTTTGTCTCCTTCAGCTACTACGCTTCGCGCTGCGCCTCGGCGGAGATGAACGCGGCCAACACCAGCGCGGCGAATATCGTCAAATCCCTGCGCAACCCGCATGTTGAGGTGAGCGAATGGGGCTGGGGCATCGATCCCCTTGGCCTGCGCATCACCATGAACATGATGTATGACCGCTATCAGAAGCCGCTCTTTTTAGTGGAGAACGGATTAGGGGCGAAAGATGAGGTCGATGCCAACGGCGAGATCCATGACGATTACCGCATCAGCTACCTGCGCGAGCATATCCGCGCGATGGGCGAGGCGATTGAAGATGGCATTCCGGTGATGGGTTACACCAGTTGGGGCTGCATCGATCTGGTGGCGGCCTCCACCGGCGAGATGAGCAAACGCTACGGCTTTGTCTATGTCGACCGCGACGACCAGGGCAACGGCACACTGGCGCGCAGCCGCAAGAAATCCTTCTGGTGGTATAAGAAGGTGATCGCCAGCAACGGCGCGGATCTCGACTGATCCTGACGGCAGCGAAAACACCGCTTTTCGCTGCCGTTTTATTTCACCTATTCCTGGTTTTCCTGCCCGTAACGTGACAATGCTCACATCTATGCCAGGCTTAAACACGTGTCTACATAACGTTTAAGGAGCAAGCATGGCAGAGCAAAACACTAAACGACCTTTAGCGCCGCACTACCCGACCCCTCCTTTTGCCGAGCAACCGCAAACGCCGCCTGGCCTTGCCAGCAAGATGATCCCGGTGCCGGATCATGGCGAAACCAGCTATCGCGGTTCTGGCCGTTTGACCGGACGTAAAGCGCTGATCACCGGGGGTGACTCTGGTATTGGTCGCGCTGTCGCCATCGCTTATGCCCGTGAAGGGGCCGACGTGGCGATTAACTATCTGCCGGAAGAGGAGTCCGATGCGGCAGAAGTGATCAAACTGATTGAAGCAGAAGGCCGCAAAGCGATTGCCATTCCGGGCGATATCCGCTCTGAAGCCTTCTGCCAGCAGCTGGTAGAGGATGCCGTTAAAGGCCTTGGCGGGCTGGATATTCTGGTGAACAACGCCGGTCGCCAGCAGTTCAACGAATCGATCCTCACCCTGTCGACGGAAGATTTCGACGCCACCTTTAAGACCAACGTCTATGCGATGTTCTGGATCACCAAAGCGGCGGTGAAACACCTGCCGGAAGGGGCGAGCATCATCAACACTTCTTCGGTACAGGCCTATCAGCCAAGCCCGATCCTGCTTGATTACGCCCAGACCAAAGCCTCGATTGTCGCCTTTACCAAATCCCTGGCGCAGCAGCTGGGCGAGAAAGGGATTCGCGTCAATGCCGTCGCACCGGGTCCTTACTGGACACCGCTGCAATCAAGTGGCGGTCAGCCGCAGGAGAAAGTGCAGCAGTTTGGTGCCAGCGCACCGCTGAAACGCCCGGGTCAGCCGGTTGAGATTGCGCCGCTGTACGTCACGATGGCGTCGCCGGAAAGCAGCTATAGCTCAGGCCAGGTATGGTGCTCCGACGGGGGTACCGGTACGTTGTAAGGATTGCCACAATCCTGCATCTCGTGGTCGCCGCCCGGCGGCCACGTCCGCTTCTCCCCTCCTCTCAACAGGACATAACAGACCGTGAAGAACGCGCAATACACCTCTCCCGTGCGGGAAAATGGCTTTGTCGAGGCGGGCGATTATGCGGCTATCGGCGAAGGCCGCTCCGTGGCGCTGATTGCGCCGGATGGCTCGATTGACTGGTGGTGCGCGCCCAATCTCGATTCGGCCCCGCTGTTTGACCGCTTGCTCGACCCCGATATCGGCGGATTTTTTCAGCTTGAGCCGGATGCGCCCTACAGCGTGACGCGGCGCTATCGCGATGACAGCAACGTGCTGGAAACCACCTTCACCACCGACAGCGGTAAAGTGCTAATCACCGAATCGATTAACAGCACGCTGGCGGGCCGCCTGCCGTGGAGCGAACTGGCGCGGCGCGTTGAAGGCCTTGAGGGAGAGGTGAAAATGAAGCTCTCCCTGCGCTTTGGCACGCGGGCGGAAACCTGCTCGCCGTGGCTTAATGAGACCGCTCACGGCAACGTCTACCATATTGCCGATCTGATGGCGATGCTGCGCACCAGTGAGGATGTGGCGATCGTCGATGTTGATGATGAGCAGATCCACGGCACCTTTACCACATCGCCCGAGAGCCGCACGCTGGTGGCGCTGCTGGTGACGGAGAAGGAGCCGCTGGCGGTGCCGGATCTCGCAACGATTGATGAGCGGATCGAGACCAGCCACACCGCATGGGTCGACTGGTCAAAAAGCCTCAGCTACCGCGGGGCGTATGAGGATCATGTCGGGCGCTCGGCGCTGGCGCTGAAGTTTCTCTGGTACTCGCCGACCGGTGCCCTTGCCGCAGCGGCAACGACGTCGATCCCGGAAGGGGTCGGCAAAGAGAAAAATTATGACTATCGCTATGCCTGGGTGCGCGATGCCTGCCTGATTATCAAAGCCTTCGCCTTTCTCGGCGCGCTGGAGGAGTGCAAAGCCGCCTTCTCCTGGTTATCAAAAACGATTATTCGCCACGGTGTGCGCCTCCACGCTTGCTATACGCTCGAGGGCGAAGCGGTGCCCGCCGAGACCTATCCGCCGCTGCGTGGCTATAAAGATTCGCGCCCGGTGCGCGTCGGCAATAACGCCCGCGATCAGCTCCAGCTGAGTATGTATGGCGACATGCTGGCGACGGCGCAGCTGTTTGTTAACGCCGGGCATGTGCTGGATCTGCGTACGTCACGTTTACTGGGCGAACTGGCGAACTGCTGCGCCGATCACTGGCGGCAAAAGGATTGCGGCATCTGGGAACTGCCCGAGCACCAGCACTATACCCACTCCAAAATGGCCTGCTGGCTGGCGCTCGACCGCGCGGTGGAGATGGCGCGCGAGAAGCATATTGAGCCGACCTGGGTGGGGCGCTGGGAGCGCGAGCGCGACCGCATTCGCGACTGGGTTGAGGAGCACTGCTGGTCCGAGAGCAAGCAGGCCTACCTCTTTTACCCGCAAAGCGAGGATCGCCTCGACGCGTCGCTGGCGCTGGTGCACCGCTATGGCAACAGCGTTAATCCGCAGCGCATGTTATCCACCTACCGCGCCATCCGCGAAGAGTTGGGCGACGGCTGCGCCATGACCTACCGCTACAGCGGCGTGCAGGAGGAGGAGAACACCTTCGTGGCCTGTTCGTTCTGGCTGGCGGAAGCCTGGGCGGCAATGGGCGAGATCGAGTGCGCGAAAACCGCGATGGAGGAGATCCTCGAGTGCATCTGCGATAAAGGCAACGTCGAAACCTTTAACGAGATGTTCGACGTGCGCACCGGAAAATGGAGCGGCAACCTGCCACAGGGGTTGAGCCATCTGGCGCTGATCTGCGCCGCGCAGGCAATAACGGAGCATTCGTGAGAGGTTGATGCGGTTTGCGCTATCCGGCCAGGCTAAGCGCATGGCGCGCCTCATGCTCAATTAACCACTTTTTGCGGGCAATGCCGCCGCCATAGCCGGTCATGGTGCCATTTTTACCGATAATACGGTGGCATGGGATCACGATTGCCACCCGGTTGGCACCATTCGCCGCAGCGACCGCCCTCACCGCCAGCGGTTTAGCGATACGCTCCGCAAGGCATTGATAGTGCGTCGTTTGACCATACGGCACATCCTGCAAACCTTGCCAGACGAGGCGCTGAAAGGCGCTGCCCGGCAGATCTAATGCCATATCAAAATGGCGGCGATGACCCGCAAAATAGTCGCTTATCTCCTTTTCGGCCTGCCGCGTATGCTCATTCTCTCCGGCGAGAATGCGGGCGTTAAGCAACCGTTGCAGATCGCTGAACTCGGTTTCAAGCATACGTCTGTCGACAAACTCAAGCAGGCAAACCCCGCGCGCGGTAGCGCAGACAAACATTGGGCCCAGCGGCGTCGTGAAGCGGTGGATGATGATGGTCTGCCGCCCTTTGCTCGGCGCGGCACCGGTGAGTTTTTTATAGGTGTAACCGAACCCGCTCAGTGATTCATACCCACTGTCGAAAGCCACATCGGTGGCGCTGCGACCACCTTTAAGCTCCTGCAACGCAACGTTAACGCGCATCATCCGCTGAAAGGCCTGAAACGTCATGCCGTGGTGTTGTAAAAACCAGCGCCTGACACGCTCCGGGCTGATATTACGCTCACGCAGTTGCGTATCACTGATGCGGGATTTCAGGTTATTACGCACCAGCGTAACCGCCTGCTGAATAAAGTCTGGCGCAGAGCAGGCATTTTCTGTTGGTCGGCACACTTTGCACGGCCGGAAACCCGCATCCAGAGCCGATTTCATATCGCTATAAAACTCAACATTTTCCCGTTTCGGCTTACGCGCCCGGCAGACAGAGATGCAGAACACACCGGTGGTTTTCACACCGACGAAGAACACGCCCGTGTACTCCGAGGCGCGGTCGAGCAGCGCCTGATACCAGTTCGCGCATTGAACAGGATCACTGATTTTCATCGCAGAAAATCTCCTCAAAAACCTGCTTCCGCTGAATGCCTGAGAGTAACGTTTTTAGCCGGGTCTGTATCGCTTGATGCAGGAAATTTCCTGTTGATATCCGCCGTACTCCCCAGCGTGAGAGTTCAGTAATATCAGCCAGCCCTGGTACGGCCATCACATTGAGCGGCAGCGCAACCTGTCCGGCAATAGTGATGATATCCGTGTCCTGTTTTACCCCCGGCACAAACAACCCATTGCCACCGTGGCCTGCATAGAGTTCGCCGCGCCGCAGCGTTTCCTGCAGGGCATCATCTACCCCAAGCAGAAAGGTATCGGTACGGATATTGAAAAAGAAACCCGCGGGCAGCAGGCTGACGAGGGTTTGCAACTGACGCGCGAAAAGTAGGGGATCAACCAAAGATCGTATACCGTTGACCACCTGGCTATCTTCCAGATTGATACCGACCACGCCCAGTGCGATTAACTGCTGGATATTTTGCGCAATCTCTTCGGCAGAGCGGCCATAACCCGCTTCCAGATCGACGCTTAATGGTAAGTCGCTTACAGCGCGAATGCGCTCGACTATAAAGAGCAGGTGTGCGAAGGGCATTGCTTCGCCATCGGCATAGCCGAACTGTACGGCGATAGCGGCGCTTGAAGTGCCTAATGCCGCATAGCCCGCCTGCTCCGCCGTCTGGGCACTGCTCGCATCCCAGACGTTAGCTAACAGTAAAGGGTAAGGTTGTTGATGAAGGTCGTTGAACGTCATGGTCGTCTCCGGTGATGTTGTTGAGCCGAGTCTGACGTTTAGAGCCATAGACGCACAACCGAAAATCGGACGACCATTTTTACCCTGAGCGGGCGCGGTTTCTTGCCGGATGGCGGCTGCGCCTTATCCGGCCTACGAAGACGACGGGCGGCGTTCGGGGGCTGTTAAAGATGTTGGTGTTTTCGGGAAGAAGGTGACGGTGCGTGATTCTGTAAAGGCAGGAGCTTTTTTAATTTTGCGACTTTTTCATCGAATACTTTGAGATTTTGACTCTGACTATACCCGCATAAAAAATGCGATTATTTCAGCAATTTGTAACAACCGAGAGTATAAAGATGGAAACCAGGGAAGGCTTTGAAAGAGCGTTAACATGTGGGGAAGTTGTGCTGGCACGCTCTATATATGGCAATTCAATTTCTTATAACGACGTAAAAGTACATTGTGACAGTTACTTTCCATTCGGATTACAAGATCCTGCTTATGCAATGGCCCCCAATGGAGAGCTGTGGTTTCGAAAAGAGAGTTATTTATCCGACTTCTCGCGAGGAAATGATGAATCTCAGCATACTTTCATACATGAAATGGCTCATGTCTGGCAGCACCAGAAAGGTATGTGGGTAAGGTTGAGCGGCCTTTTTAGCGGAGTTGCTGATTACACGTACCGCCTTGATGGTAAGAGGTTGCTCCATCACTACACGATGGAACAGCAAGCATCCATCATTGCTGATTATTGGTTGCTTCGAAAACTAGGGTATTCCAGATGGATTAAAAACGTACGCCTTATCAATTTCAGGGGTGTAACAAATAAGACTGTCCTGCCAGAATACGAATATGTTCTTTCACACTTTTTAAACCAAAGGTAATAGCCGATGAAAAAAATGGTGTTAGTAAGCCTGTTAGTATTATCGCTTGCAGCCTGCCATCAGAATCCACAGCCTCCGCAGCTACGGGCTAAGGCTGTTACCGTCGCGAATAATGTTTGTGTTCTTGTTCAACCCGAAGGCGATGAAAAAGTGGCGATTGTCAAAATCTCAGAAGTCGGGAATCCGCAAAATGCGCTTGAAAAATATGATATCAACGATATAGCGGCAACCTCTGACAGTTGCATGCCGACTTATGGCTATAAGTTTGAAAAAGGGCACTCCTATAACTTCACCGTCTACCTCGACTCAGACGAAAAAAGAGAGAAATCGATAATCCCCTCTTCACGCATATTCTCTGTAGGCTTTGCCGTTCGGGATAATAACGGTAATACAGAAATATTTAGCGATAACTAATTTTTGAGCCCAGTGACTGGGCTCATATTTATTCTCTTACGGGTAAATCACCATCAGTACACTGCGTTTATCCTGCGAGAAGATATTGAAATCATCACTTAGCGCCGGATTTTTTGTTAACAAACGCTGCTTAACCGTCGGAAATTTATCGTTGTTGGTAAAAAACAGCGCCATCAGATAATCCATATTTTCAATATGATTACTTTCCGATTCGCTGATTACACGTTGATAGCACGCATCATCTTTTTTACCCAGACGCTCTTTGAGCATGCACTCTTGCAGCAATAATGATGGATTAGCGTTAGCTCTGTTAACAGGCTCAAGGTAAGTGAGCGATTTCTGATAGTCGCCTCTGGAAGAAAGCAGGCTGGTATAACTGCGAATAACATTCACATTTTCAGGATTTTTGCGCGCGAGCTTGTCGAAATCCTCTAACACGGCAGTTTTATCCGCATCCTCTGCCAGCGTGTACTTTTTCACCAGTTCAGAGGCTTGCTGTTTGGGCTCCGCTATCGCGGGTGCGCTGAGAAAAAGGATTACGAGTAATGTTGTCACACCACTGATACGCATTGAGCTCTCCTTGCTTTAAAACGAGACATAACCTTACAGCACATCGCTTTTCACAACAAAGAGATAGATATGCCTTATCCGGCCTACAGACGATTTGGGTTGCGTAGGCCTGATAAGCGCAGCGCCATCAGGCAGTAAACGGCTGCAATGCCGGATGGCGGCTGACGCCTTATCCGGCCTACAAAGGTCACGACTTTGGGCGCGAATGGTGGCGATCGAGACCGTTAAAGCTGGGGCCAGCACAGGGGTTGGTGGCTGGATATGTTGCAACCATCCACCGGAAAGCCATACGCGGTATAGCGCGGCAGCCTCAAATCTGAAAAGCCACCCGTTTACCGGTGGGCAACGTAATATCAATGGTTAACTCGCCGCCCAGCGCCGCAACATAGCGTTTAAGGGTTGAGAGACGCGGATCGTTGCCCGGCTGCTCTATTTTGGCAAGCGTTGGCTGCTTCACCCCCATCAGACTGGCAAGCTCCGTCTGGGAAATGTTCAACTCTTCACGAAGCTGGCTTAACACAATGCTGCGTCGTAACTCATCAACCCGCTCTTCAATGCGCGCCAGACTTTCAGGACTTCGTTTCGCTAATAGTTCGTCTAAGGTTGCCATAATAACTCCTTATTTCGCATATGCTTGCTGAACTCTGCGTCGGCAATTTTCTTCTCATCCTTGCACACCAAACACCCTAAACAGTGCGCTTCTTCCCTCTTCGGTAATCGTCACTTCGCGGTAGCCCGGCGTGCGCTGCAGCCAGCCGCGTTGTTCGAAGACGATAAGCAGCGCAGCACCGGCATCGCCGCCGAGATGAAAGCGGCGCTCGCTCCAGTCGAGGCAGGCGCTGCAAGGTTTACGCCGGGTGTGCGGGTCGAGCGCTACGCCGAGTTTCGCAAGCTCACGCCTGCCGGTTTCGGTGACCGCATCGCCCGCGTCGGTGATCCACCCATCTCGCTGCATCACGCTGTAAATGCCAACGGCGATCTCACCGGCAAGGTGATCGTAACAGGTACGCGCCCGGCGAAGCGCTTGCGGCGTGCGGGTGACGGGCACTTTGGCACCGCGCATCGAGACACCCATCATATTCTCCAGCAGCCCGGCGACATCGCTGCCCGCCAGCCGGTAGTAGCGATGCCGACCCTGCGAGACGCAGACCAGCAGCCCGCTGTTTAGCAGTTTGGTTAAGTGCGCGCTGGCTGTCGAGGCGGCGATATCGACCACCGCGCAGAGTTCCGTTGCGGTCCACGCCCGCCCATCCATCAGCGCGCAGAGCATCCGCGCACGCGACGGTTCCGCCATGGCGCTGGCGATAGCGGCAAGGGCGCTCTCCAGCGCAGGCGGTGAATTGTCGGCAGGTAAACTCATACTTTCGATACGTCCCAATGTTGTGTCACCTCTTGCGCCAGTGGATCATTATCGGTGAGCAGGATCAAGCGATTATCGTGATCGCTGTACTGCACCTCAATGTTGATCCCGGCTTTTGCCAGCGCGCGCGCAATTGCACCCAACTCGCCCGGCCTCTCCTGCTTAAGCTTGCGGATAAGCGGCTTTCTCACACTTTGCAGCGTAAAGCCTGCGGCTTTCAGCACCTGCCCTGCGCGCTCCCCCTCTTCCACCAGAAAATGAGCATGGCACTGCGCGTTCACGGTAAACACCCCGCCGCCTTCAAGACCGACGCCATTGCGCCCCAGCGTTTCGCCAAGCGCCGCCAGCGCACCGGGCGCGTTATCCAGCACAACGTGAAGATCGTACATATCAGGCTCTCCTGTCAGTCGAGGTGTAGTCGCGAAGCACCTGCGCGACGCGAATGCGGTAGAACGAAAAGATCGTGCGCTGCCCTTCTGCCTGCGCGGCCTGGTGCAGGACGTTTTGCTTCCAGGCGATCACCGCTGCCTCATCGCGCCACCAGGAGAGGGACAAAATCTTCCCCTCCGTGCTCAGGCTCTGAAAGCGCTCAATGGTGATAAAGCCGTCAATCTCCGCCAGTTGCGGCTTCAACTCTGCGGCAAGCTGCAGATAGCGCGGCTGCTCGCCAGGCGCAATATCGGCTTCAAATAACACTGCGATCATAGGTCACTCCCTCCACTGTTCCGTCTCGCCAGTGTTATGCAGCGCGCGACGCGATGCTTCGCCCGGCAACGAAATGTCGCCGTACCCCCTCTTTTTTAGGAGTGATTCAGTTCGCACTTTTCCATGAAACCGGTTGCGGCAGAGCGTCACCAGGCTAGCATGAAACCGGTTTCACCCAGTTACACCTACTCAGTTTCCGATAATAAAAGGTAAATAAAAATGGCCGTTATCAGGGATTACAATAAGTTAGCGAGCGATATCCTGCGGGAGGTCGGCGGTGAAGAGAACATCAGCAACTTCTCCCGCTGCGCCACACGACTGCGCCTTGTCCTCAATGAAACGCCCGCCACGGCAAAAAATAACGTGCAGAGTTTGCCCGGCGTGATTGCGGTCGTTGAGAGCGGCGGTCAGTTCCAGGTGGTGATTGGTACCCACGTCGCCGATGTTTTTAACGCCCTGAGCGGCATGGTAAAAGAGCGCGGGGATGACGCGCCGCCACCCAAAACGCGCTGGCTCGATGCGGTGATCGCCACCATGTCGGCGGTATTTGCCCCGATCGTCTATATTCTTGCCGCCGCCGGGATTTTGCAGGGTTTGTTGATCCTGCTCGGCCTTGCGGATGCGGATATCAAATCCACCGGCACCTTTGCGGTGCTCAACTTTATGTCCTGGACGCCGTTTGCCTTCCTGCCGGTGTTTATTGCCATCACCGCTGCACGCCACTTTAAGTGCAACCCGTTTATCGCCGTGCTCTGCTGCTGTGCGCTGATCAACCCCGAGTGGACGGCGCTGGCGGGCAAAATCGCCGCCGGGAACGAAGTGAAGTTCCTCTTCTTCCCGCTGGCGGAAACAGTTTATACCTCGTCGGTGCTGCCGCCGCTGTTCCTCGTCTGGGCGCTGTCGTGGTTTGAGCGCCGGGTGGAAAAATGGCTGCCGGAGGTGATAAGCCCGCTCTTTACGCCGCTGATCTGCTTTGTGGTGATTGTGCCGCTGACGCTGATTGTGATTGGGCCGCTGACCAGCTGGGCGGCGATTGGCGTGGCAAATGGCTACAACGCCCTGTTCCATGCCGCTCCGGCGCTGGCGGCCGCGATTATTGGCGGCGTCTGGCAGGTGATTGTGATTTTTGGCGTTCACTGGGGTATTACGCCGGTGATCATGGCCAACTTCGACACCCAGGGGTATGACTCCTTCCAGGCCTACCAGACTATTGCGGTGATTGGTCAGATGGCGGCGGTCTTTGGCGTGTTTATCAAAAGCCGTAACAAACAGCTGAAAGCCACCTCGCTGTCGGCGGGCGTGACCGCCATTTTTGGTATTACCGAACCGGCGATTTACGGCGTCACGCTGCGCTTTAAAAAGCCCTTTATCTGCGGTTGTATTGGCGGTGCCATCGGCGCAGTTGTCGCCAGCCTGTTTGGCAGCCTCTATTATGCTTATGCCGCGCTGCCGGGCCTCTTTACGCTGGTGAACGCCATCAGCCCCGATGCGCCAATGTCCTTTATTGGCGAACTGGCCGGTGCTGGGACGGCGATTGTGCTGACCGTGGTGATGGTGCAGTTTGTTGGCTTTGACGATCCGGTTGAAGAGACGCCCGCAGAGCAGAAACCAGCGACGGTTACCGTTGGCACACTGCAAATGCTCAGCCCCATCAAAGGCGAAGTGATTGCGCTGGAGAGCGTGAAAGATGAAGCGTTTGCCGGCAAAGTGCTGGGCGATGGCATCGCGATTGTCCCCGCCGAGGGAAAAGTGGTTGCGCCGTGCGATGCGCAGGTCGCGACATTAATTGACTCCCATCACGCTATCGGCCTGATCTGTGACAATGGCGCAGAATTACTGATCCATGTTGGCCTGAATACCGTTAATTTACAGGGGCAATACTTTACGCCGCTGGTGAAAGAGGGCGACCGGGTCACCGCAGGTACGCCTCTGCTGGCATTCGATAAGGCGAAAATTGAGCAGGCCGGGTATGATTTAACAACGCCGGTGCTGGTGGTGAACAGCGATGAGTTCACGCTTACTCACCATCAGTCACAAGGTGCCGTCACGGCGGGAGCGCCGCTGATGTCGCTGGCCTGACAAGAGAGATAACACGAGCGAGGATGAAGAATGGTAACGATACTGGATGTCGCACGGCTGGCAGGCGTCTCCAAAGCGACGGTATCGCGCGCGCTAAACGGCAAAGTCTTTGTCCGCGAAGAGGTTAAAGCCCGCATTATGCAGGCGATCGACGAAACGGGTTACAAGCCTAACCAACTGGCGCGCAACCTTGCCAATAACAAAACCAACTCCGTCGGTCTGGTGATCACTAACGGGCTCTATAACGGCCCGTTCTTCTCCAGCATGATTTACCACGCGGCGACAGACAGCGAAATGCATGGTCGTCAGCTAGTGCTGGCGGATGGAAAACACAGCGCGCAAGAGGAGCGCGACGCTATCGACCTGCTGCTGTCGCTGCGCTGTGAAGCGATCCTTATCTACCCGAAATACCTGACGGTCAACGAGCTGGACAAGATTATTGATACCAGCGAGACGCCGATTGTGGTGATTAACCGCGAGCTGACCCGCAACCGCAGCCAGTGCGTATTTGTTGACCACCGGCAGAGCAGTGAAAGGATGGTGGCCTATCTGCTGGCGCAGGGGCATACGCGTATTGCCTTCGTCGCCGGTTCCGAGGGTTCGCCCACCGGCGACAGCCGCCTGGCGGGGTATCACCAGGCGCTGCGCAACGCCGGAATCGAGCCGGACCCGCAGCTGCTGGTGCGCGGAAGCTGGAGCACCGACAGCGGTTATGAGGCCGGGCGCGAGTTGCTGGCGCGCAATGTGCCGTTCAGCTGCGTGCTGGCGGGGAATGACGATATGGCGATTGGCGTGGCAAAAGCGTGTCAGGAAGCCGGGCTGCGCCTGCCGCAGGATGTTTCCCTTGCCGGGTTCGATGATTCGGTAATTGGCAAATATTACAATCCGGCGCTCACCACCCTGCATGTGCCGATGGATGAGATGATCCGCCACGCGGTGGCGATCCTCTTGTTGCCGGACGAGACACCGCCGCGCGCCCATCAGGGCGAGTTGGTGTGCCGCGAGTCGGTGGTTAAGGTTGGGTAATGCCTGATTTTGTAGGCCGGATAAGGCAAAGCCGCCATCCGGCAATACCGCCGATTAATGCCTGATGGCGCTACGCTTATCAGGCCTACGCAGACCGAACCGGTTGATAGCTTTGTAGGCCGGATAAGGCGGGAGCCGCCATCCGGCAATGCCGCCGACTAATGCCTGATGGCGCTACGCTTATCAGGCCTACGCAAGCCGAATCGTTTGAAAGCTTTGTAGGCCGGATAAGGCAAAGCCGCCATCCGGCAATGCAGCAGATTAACGCCTGATGGCGCTGCGCTTATCAGGCCTACGCAGACCGAACCGGTTGATAGCTTTGTAGGCCGGATAAGGCGGGAGCCGCCATCCGGCAATGCAGCAGATTAACGCCTGATGGCGCTACGCTTATCAGGCCTACGTAAACCGAACCGGTTGATAGCTTTGTAGGCCGGATAAGGCGAGAGCCGCCATCCGGCAATACCGCCGATTAATGCCTGATGGCGCTGCGCTTATCAGGCCTACGCAAGCCGAATCGTTTGAAAGCTTTGTAGGCCGGATAAGGCGGGAGCCGCCATCCGGCAATACCACCGATTAATGCCTGATGGCGCTGCGCTTATCAGGCCTACGCTGACCGAATCGTTTGAAAGCTTTGTAGGCCGGATAAGGCGAGAGCCGCCATCCGGCAATACCACAGATTAATGCCTGATGGCGCTACGCTTATCAGGCCTACGCAGACCGAACCGGTTGATAGCTTTGTAGGCCGGATAAGGCGGGAGCCGCCATCCGGCAATACCACAGATTAACGCCTGATGGCGCTGCGCTTATCAGGTCTACGCAGACCGAATCGTTTGATAGCTTTGTAGGCCGGATAAAGCGGGAGCCGCCATCCGGCAATACCGCCGATTAATGCCTGATGGCGCTACGCTTATCAGGCCTACAAATACTTATCACGCCGGCAAATACCGAATCGTTTGCTACGCGCCGATGCTGTTTAATGTTTCCAGCGCCTCGCGCGGCAATACCAGCCTGGCGCTGGCGAGGTTCTCCTGCAGATGCTGCGGAGAGGAGGTGCCAGGGATCAGCAAAATATTGGGTGAACGCTGTAACAACCACGCCAGCGCCACCTGCATTGGCGTGGCATCAAGCTCCGCCGCTACCGCATTCAGCTCGCTCGATTGCAGCGGTGAAAAACCACCAAGCGGGAAGAACGGCACAAAGGCGATGCCCTGCTCATTCAGACTATCAATCAGCACGTCATCCTGGCGGTTCGCCACGTTATAGAGATTCTGCACGCAGACGATGGGCGTCATCTTCTGCGCGTCCGCCACCTGCTTCGCCGTCACGTTGCTGAGGCCAATATGGCGAATCAAGCCGCGATCTTTCAGCTTAATTAAGGTCTCCAGCGGCGCCTCCAGCGACCCTTCCGCCGGGCCGTGGGCACTGAACATCGCGCGCAGGTTCACCACATCCAGCACATCAAGCCCGAGATTGCGCAGGTTGTCTTCCACCGCGCGGGTCAGCTCTTCATCACTAAAAGCGGGCAGCCAGTTGGCCTTCTCATCGCGGCGCGCGCCGACTTTGGTGACAATCGTCAGGTTATCCGGGTAGGGATGCAGCGCCTGCTTAATCAATTTATTGGTGACGTGCGGGCCGTAAAAATCACTGGTATCAATATGATTCACCCCGGCGGCCACCGCATCGCGCAGTACCTGCAACGCGCGCGCTTCGTCGGCCGGCGGGCCAAACACGCCAGGGCCTGCGAGCTGCATTGCACCATAACCCAGACGACCCACTTCGTTGTCGCCCAGACGATAAGTCAGCGAAAGTTCAGACATAGCATTGCTCCTGTGTGTTAAGTCAGTCGATTGTAGGCGGCGCGTCTGAAGGCGGCAATGCACCTTTTGTGCGAAGGGTAGAAGCCATCCTCAAGCCACGGATATATAACGCAATCGTTACAAGAAATGTCTACACTTTAGAAAACGGGCCCTATCGAGGATGTCATATGATTTTTCCAGCTATGCCAGTCAACGAAAAAGAGCGTCTGCACTCTTTATACATGATGGATTTGCTTGATAAAAAAGATGACGAACGCTTCGACCGCTTAACCCGCATGGCGAAAACTACCTTCGATGTGCCGATTGCGGTGATTAGCCTGCTCGATCGCGATCGCCAGTGGCTGCTCTCTCGCGGCGGCATCGATACCCATGAAACCCCGCGTAACCTCTCTTTCTGCGCCCATGCCATTCTCGAAGAGGGCGTCTTTATTGTGAAAGACACCCAGATGGATACGCGCTTTGCCGATAACCCCTTTGTCACCGGCGAGCCGTGGGTGCGTTTCTACGCCGGTTGCCCGGTACGTCTGCCGGATGGCGCCATTGCCGGTACCATCTGCATCATTGATACCTACCCGCGCCCCTTCTCCAGCGCGGAGATCAACACCCTGCTCGATTTCGCCGCCATCGTCGAAGATGAGTTTTTAATCCTCAGTATGGCGATGACCGATGCCCTGACCGGCATGCCGAACAGCCGCGGCTTTTACCGCTCCGGCGAGAAGCGCTTCGCCTTGTCGAAAGAGCACAGCACCCCCTTCAGCCTGCTCTATTTCAGCATCGACAACCTGAAGTCGATCAATGAAGTGCTGGGCAGTAAAGAGGGGGATGCGGTGGTGAAAACCTTCGCCAGCACGCTGACGAAATGCCTGCAGGAGCAGGATATCGCCGCGCGCATGGGCGGCGGGGAGTTTGCCGTGCTGCTCAGCAACAGCGCCGAGCACGATGTCGATGCCTTCCTGTTTGACCTGCAAACGCGAATGGACGCGCTGGAGGTGAGCGGCTGCAAAAACTACCACATCAACTACTCTCACGGCGTGATTGAGCAGGATGAGAAGTACACCACCCTGCGCGACATGCTGGAGGAGAGCGGCAAAGTGATGTACGCAGAGAAACGTCGCCGTTAAAGGGTGGCGAAGCCGCCCTGCCCTTGCCAGCCCTCAAGCCGCTGATAGATCGTCTCTACCGCCGCCTTCACCGGCGGCGTCATCGGGTAGTAAAAGCCGACGATATCAGGCTGAATGCCAAGAAAAATCACCTCGCCAATATCCTCTTTCAGCTGATCGATCAGGTAGTTGAGCGGCATATTGTGGGTGGTCATCATAAACATCTCGGCGATGTCGTCCGGGTTAACCACGCGGATCTCGCCGGGGTTAAGCCCCATATCGGTAGCGTCGACCAGCAGCAACCGCGCCGGGCGCAAATCACGGATCGCGGCAACATCATTCTCCGGCGCGCTACCGCCATCAATTACCCGCCACTCTCCGGCAGGTTTCGCGGCGCACATCTCCGCCAGCAGCGGGCCTGCGCCATCATCGCCCATCATGCTGTTGCCGACACAGAGTAAAACGTCAGTCACGTAACCTCCTGACCATCAGATAGATGGCGCTCTCCTGGTAAATATCATGCAGCATCGACAGTAACTCGCGGCTCCACGCCTGCTGCGTTTCACTTTGCTGCGCCAGCGCGCGGTCAAACGCGTTCGCCAGCAGCATCACATGCGTACTGTCGATGACGATTTCGCCATAGCGCGGCACCCCTTCCATTTTCCGCCGCGCCTCGCTGCCCGCTTCGAGGGTGGCAATCCACGCCAGATAGTCGTCCCACGAGCAGGTGAGCGCCGCCTCCAGACAGTCGATCACCCCAAGATGGTGGCCAATAGCCAGACTGTAGTAGACCACCTGCTGCGCCTGCGGCGGCGTCGCCTCGTTTTCATCGATAAATTTGCGCCGCAGCTGGCTAAAAACCACCGTTTCCCCCATCAGATTTTCGCCTCCTGCACCACCTGGTTAAGGTGGCTGACAATCTCCGTCAGGCGCGGATCGTTCTCCTGCGCCAGCCAGTTCATCACTTCATGTTCGCCGAGGGTGCGCAGGCGCAGGTAGTCATCGGCAATCTGGCGGCCATAGCGGTAACCCGCCAGCCGACGCGCGGTGCGATCCACTTTGACCCGCAGTGGCTGCACCATCTCGGGGTGGAGGATCTCTGCCGGTTGATCGTCCTGCTCGCCGGGCAGACGAGCGTGAATCTTCTGCTCCAGCAGCCCGAGCGCCATCGCAAAGCCATACAGCGTGGCGGCAGGCGTCGGCGGGCAGCCGGGAATATAGACATCGACCGGCACGATCTTGTCCGTTCCGCCCCAGACGCAGTAGAGATCGTGGAAGATCCCGCCGCTATTGCCGCAAGCACCGTAGGAGATGCAGATCTTCGGATCCGGTGCCGATTGCCAGGCGCGTAACGCCGGGGAGCGCATCGCGCGGGTGACCGCACCGGTAAAGAGCAAAATATCGGCGTGACGTGGCGACGGCACTACCTTGATACCGAAGCGTTCGGCATCGAACAGCGGCGAAAGGGTGGCGAAAATCTCAATCTCACAACCGTTGCAGCCGCCGCAATCCACGCGGTAGACGTAGGCTGAGCGTTTGATCTTCTTCAGCAGCGAGGCTTTCATGCTGGCGATGGACTCCTCCACCGTCATCGGCAGCGGAATGCCCTCTGCGTCGCGCGGTCCAATAAGCTGGCTCATTAGCTGGCCTCTTTCATATGGCGGGTCAATTCAATCCGGTCGGTTGGCACCAGACACTGCTGGCGTTTACAGGCCGGGCAGGTTTCAAAGCTGGCGCGGTGCGCTTCAGCGCGGGTGTCGCCGTTATGCGCCAGCAGCGCGATGGCGTAATCGATCTCTTTTTGTACGGCAAAGGGACGCGCGCATTCGCGGCACTGGCACAGCTCAAAGCGCGACTGTTGCAGAAAGTCAGCCTTGTTCCACACCGCCAGCTCATACTCCTGCGACAGGGTAATCGCCGCCGTCGGGCAGACCTCTTCGCAGCGGGCGCAGAAGATGCAGCGCCCAAGATTAAACTGCCAGGCCTGCTCGCCGGTGGCGAGATCGGTCTCTACCGTCAGGGCATTAGAGGGGCACGCATTGACGCACGCCGCGCAGCCGATGCACTGCTGCGGGTTGTGCTGCGGCTTGCCGCGAAAATTTTTATCAACCGGCATCGGCGACAGCGGATAACTGCTTATCGGCGCGCCGGTTTTGATCACTTTTTTGATAAAGGTAAACATGGCTTGCAACGCTCCTTCTATTTCAGCGGCGAGTGCTTACGCTCAATGCTGTAGCGCTCCAGCTCTTTGTAGGGCACCACCTGGCTCTTTTTCTTGCGAACATCCACCACCGTCATGCGGTCGGTGCAGGAGTAACAAGGATCGAGGCTACCGATAATCAGCGGCGCGTCAGAGACGGTATTGCCGCGCAGCATATAGCGCAGGGTCGGCCAGTTGGCGTAGGTCGCCGCGCGGCAGCGCCAGCGGTAGAGTTTCTGGTTGTCGCCGGTCATGCTCCAGTGGATATCATCCCCGCGCGGCGCTTCGGAAAAGCCAAGAGCAAAGCGGTGCGGAATATAGGTAAAGCCCTCGACCATCAGCGGGCCGCCGGGCAGGTTATCGAGCCCGAAATCAATCATGTTCAGGGCGGTAAAAACTTCGTTGATGCGCACTTTCAGGCGCGAAATGACATCGCAGCCCTGCTCGGTATGAACGGTCATTGGCAGCAGGCCGTAACCGACAAACGGGTGATCGGCGCGGGTGTCGCGAGCGTGGCCGCTGGCGCGCACCATCGGGCCAACATTACTGAAGTCGCGGGCGATTTGCGGATCAAGGCGGCCAATGCCGACCGTGCGCTGCTCAATGTTCGGCGTGCTTAACAGCATATCGACCAGCTCCTGCACATCGCGGCGCATCTGCTGCGCCAGCTGGCGGGTCTGGATCATCTCATCCTTCAGCATGTCGCGGCGGATGCCGCCAATCAGGTTCAGGCCGTAGGTTTTACGCGCCCCGGTGAGAATTTCCGCCATCTTCATTGAGGTTTCACGCACGCGGAAGAACTGCATAAAGCCGGAGTCAAAGCCGACAAAGTGGCAGGCCAGGCCGAGGTTGAGCAGGTTGGAGTGCAGGCGCTCGACCTCAAGCAAAATGGCGCGGATCATCTGCGCACGCTCCGGCACCACAATGCCCATCGCGTTCTCCACCGAGGTGGTGTAGGCGGTGCTGTGGGCGAAGCCGCAGATGCCGCAGACGCGATCCGACAGGAAGGTCACCTCGTTGTAACCCATGCGGGTCTCCGCCAGTTTTTCCATGCCGCGGTGGACATAAAACATGCGGTAATCGGCGTCGATAATGTTCTCACCATCGACGAACAGGCGGAAATGGCCCGGTTCGTCTGAGGTGACGTGCAGCGGGCCAATCGGCACCACATTGTTCTTCTTATCGCCCAGTTCGTTGATGAACTCGTAGGTTTCCGCATCGGTGGTTGGCGCGGGGCGCTGGCGGTAATCCATGCTGTCTTTACGCAGCGGATAGAGTTCATCCGGCCAGTCGTCGGGCAGCACCAGACGGCGCTCATCGGGCAGGCCTACCGGGATTAGGCCATACATATCGCGCACTTCGCGCTCGCCCCATACTGCCGCCGGCACGCGCGGCGTGACGGAGGGGTACTCCGGTTTCAGGGCATCCACTTCGACGCGCACGGTGATCCAGCACTTGACGCCCTGCTCCATCGACAGCACGTAGTAAACGGCGAAGTGGCCGTTGAGCTTGCGCTCATCGTTGCCAAACAGCACCGACAGCCAGCCGCCCTGCTGGTAGTAGAGGAACTCGACCACTTCCGGCAGATAGTTGATTTTGATGGTCAGGGTCAGCTGATCCTTCGTCTGCCATGCGCTGTCCAGCACCACGCCGGGGAACTTCTCATGCAGCGCGGCAAGGTAGTGTTGGCCGATCTTTTCTTCAGACATAGATGAACTCTCTTAATAGGTCGCCAGCAAGGAGACAAAGGCCAGGAAGGCGACGCCGAAACCGGCCCAGGTGACGCGCGAGGCGGCAACAAAACGCAGGCGCGCCATGCTGTTTTCAAACAGGGCGATGACCAGCACGCCGAGCAGCAGTTTCAGCAGCGCGACAACCAGCGCCAGCAGCAGACCGCCAATGCTGAAGGCGGTCATCTGCCCCCAGGGTAAAAAGACGCCGACAAACAGTTGCAGCACCACCAGCTGTTTCAGGCTGATGCCCCACTTGAGGATGGCGAAGCCGCTACCGCTGTACTCAGAGAGCGGCCCCTCCTGCAACTCCTGCTCCGCTTCCGCCAGATCGAACGGCAGCTTGCCCATCTCAATAAAGGTGGCGAAAGCGCAGGCGCAGAGCGCAAGAAAGAGCGGCAGGCTGGCGTGCAGCGGCCAGTGATAAACGGTGTCAGTAATGTGGGTGATATGGGTTGATCCGGCGACCAGCGCCGCGACCCACAAGCCCAACAGCAGGATCGGCTCCACCAGCACGCCGAGCATCGCTTCGCGGCTGGCACCCAGCCCGGTGAAGGGGCTACCGGTATCCAGCCCGGCGATAGCGAAGAAGAAGCGGGCAATGGCGAAGAGGTAGATAAGGGTGATCAGATCGCCGAGCAGCGGCAGCGGTGAGGCCACCGTTACCACCGGCAGCGCGGTGGCAATCGTCAGCATTACGCCAACCATCACCAGCGGCGTCAGGCGAAAGACCCAGCCGGAAGCCGCCGGGGCGACGCTCTGCCGCCCAAGCAGTTTGAAGAGATCGCGATACTCCTGCAGCACTCCCGGCCCGCGCCGGTTATGCAGACGCGCACGCGCCACGCGGCTGATGCCGGAAAGCAGCGGCGCAAGTGCGAACAGCACCAGCGCCTGTACAACAGCAAACAGAAAACTCATCTTCAGGCTCCTCGGGAAATCACCACAACTACCAGCACCGCCAGCTCAATCAGCGCCAGGCGACGAAACAGCAGCGGCGCGGCGTCGCCCCGCCAGACGGGCAGCGACAGCGTTGGCTCCAGCCATTTGCGCAGCGCGAGTATCGGCGCGAAGGCCGCTTTAACCGGCATCGCAAAACCGTGGGCGGTGATGACCATCGACGCTTCATGGTCGTACCCACACACCCACGCCGCCCCCCTGCTGCGCGACGGCAGACGGTCGCCCTTCAGCAGCAGTAAGAGCACCAGCGGCAGCAGCGTCGCGGCAATCAGCAGCAGGGCAATCATCGGTTGCGATACCACGGTGTTTGCCGTTTCAAGCGGCAGCGGCACGGCACTGAACAGGCGCGGCAGCAGCCACGGCGCGGCAATACCGCCAATCACACAGCAGATTGCCAACGCCGCTACGCTTACACTCATCAGCCACGGCAACGGGCGCGGATTTTCTGCCTGCGCGCTGCGCGGTGCGCCAAGGAAGGTGACGCCATAGACTTTCGCCATGCACATCACCGCCAGCGCGCCGGTGATCGCCAGCCCAACCGCCAGCAGCGGCCCCATCACTTGCAGGAGAAAATTGCCGCTGGCGCTTAAGCGGAAGAAGGCCTGGTAGATCACCCACTCACCGGCGAAACCGTTGAGCGGCGGCAGCGCTGCCATCGCCATCAGGCCGACCAGCATCGCCAGCGAGATAAGCGGCATGCGTTTACCGAGGCCGCCCAGTTTTTCGATATCGCGAAAACCGGTAGCAAACCAGAGCGCGCCCGCGCCGAGAAAGAGCGTGCTTTTAAACAGGCTGTGGTTGAAAAGATGATAGAGACCGCCGACCAGCCCGAGCGCCACCAGCGCAGGCTGGCGCAGCGCAAGCCCGGTGATGCCCGCGCCAAGGCCGAGCAGGATAATGCCGATGTTCTCCAGCGTGTGGTAAGCCAGCAGCCGCTGAATGTTGTGCTCCATCAGCGCATACAGCCCGCCGACAAACGCGGTCAGCAGACCAAATGCCAGCAGCAGCACGCCCCACCACAGCGGCGGTTGCCCGCCAAGTAAAGAGAGTGTCAGGATGCCGAACAGCCCGACTTTCATCACCACGGCGGAGAAGAGCGCCGCCGCCGGAGCCGGGGCGTTGGCATGGGCCTGCGGCACCCAGGCGTGCAGCGGGATAATCCCCGCCAGCAGGCCAAAACCGATCACGCCGAGCAGCCAGGTGCCGCCGCTCAGCGGGTGCAGGCTCAACACGCTGAAATCGAGGGTCTGGTAGCGCTGCCACAGCAGCCAGCAGAGCAGCGCCAGCAACAGCGTGCCGAGACGCCCGAGGGCGAACCAGAGTTTGCCGGAGGCGCTGCACCCGGTGAGGAACACCGCGCAGAGCGCCATGATCTCCGCCATCACCACCAGCGCGCCGAAGTTAGCTGCGCTCACCGCGCAGATCGCCGCCGCCAGCAGGAGGTTAATCAAAAGCCCATTGGCTTTTACCGCCTGATGGCGGTGCCACGCCAGGTTATAGAGGCTGATAAAGAAGCCGCAGACGCCAAGCGTCAGCAGCCAGACGGCGCTCAGCGGCGTGAGCAACAGATGAAGGTTGATGAGCGGTACAATACCGCTCACGGTTTGCCCATCGAGCAGTGCGCCAGCACCGGCCGCCGTCGCCAGCAGGCAGCCAGCCGCACCGCCAAGACCGGCGAAGAAGCCGCTCACTGCTTTGAACGCACTCAGCAGGCCCGCCAGCAGTGCCGCACAGCTCAGTGTGACGACCGCGCCGCTCAGCAAAGAGAAAAGCGTCATTTTGCACTCCCGTTATTCTGCGCAAACTGCGCCAGATCGCCGTAATCGCTATTAAGAGTCTGCTCGCGTTTGCGGCGGCTGGCGCGATTGATGTCGTGCGGGCTGACCAGGTGCAGCGCCTTGGTCGGGCACATGCGCACGCAGGCCGGGCCGTCGGCGTCGAAGTAGCAGAGGTCGCACTTCACGGCGATAGCGCGCACGCCCGGCACCCAGTCGAGCAGCGAGCTCACTTTCGCAGGCATCGGCGGCGCGGCGGGCGCTTTTGGCGTGTTGACGTTGGCCGGAATATCCAGCGGACGGCTGCCGGAAAACTCAATAGCGCCGAACGGACAGGCAATCGCGCAGAGCTTGCAGCTAACGCAGAGGCTCTCATTGAGCTGCACCGCGCCATCCACGCGGTTGATGGCGTTCACCGGGCAGACCCCGGCGCAGGGCGCATCTTCACAGTGGTGGCACTGCTGCGGCGCGGATTCATGTTGGCTGCGCATGACGCGCAGGCGCGGCATCGCCTGCAAACCATACGCGCGGTGCGTCTCGGCGCAGGCCGCCTCGCAGGTGTGGCAGCCAATACAGAGCGCCGGGTCGGCAATTACAAAACGGTTCACCAGTCGATCCTCAGGTGAGTCGCCCGCTTAGGGGCAGTCATTTTTGACGAAACATGTCGCTTTCGGTGTCATCTCGACACCCGTCGACACTCCAGCACCGGCGAGTGCCCGTCGCGGGCAAGTGTGGTGAGGTTGACCGGCGTATCGGCTTCCATTGCGGCATAGAGGTTGTCGTAGACGGCGGCGAGTTTGCCGAGGTAGTGCTCAAGCACCTTTTCGCGATCGCGGACCTCAAACAGACCATCAATTTTCCCGTCGCTGGTGAGTCGCGCTTCGGCGATTAAACGCTTCTCTTCACTGCCTTTATTGGCAATCGCGTACTCAATGGTATGGCCGTTAAAACCGCCGCTCAGGGTGATATAAACCGTGAAGTGATCGAACAGTACGAAGCAGAGCTGCTGCTCCGGCGCACAGCCGATGGTGTGGTGCAAACGCGCTTTGGCGAGCGTAATGCCCTGAACCAGCGTATTGCAGTAACTGCGCCACGCCTCTTGCAGACGGTGGTGCCGTCCGGCGATGTAATCCGCCTTTTCGCTAATTTCCCAAATCGTCATCTCAGCTTACCCGCTTAATTGAAACAACTGCTGATAAGCATCATCCATGCCAGTTTTCAAATAATTGATTTTCAATGCTTTTATAAAAAGAGGAGCGAGTTTCGACGTGTCATCTCGTCATTGTCGTCATCGTCACCCTGACTAAACCGGGAGTGGCACTGTTATTGCATTAGCAGGGGAAATGATAAGGAGGCGTTATGCATGAAATCACGTTGTGCCAGCGCGCACTGGAGGTGATTGAACAACAGGCGGCGGCGAATGGCGCACGCAAGGTCACCGGCGTCTGGCTGAAGGTGGGCGCATTTTCTTGCGTCGAAACGGACGCTTTAACGTTTTGTTTTGATCTGGTCTGCCGCGGCAGCCTGGCGGAAGGTTGTAGACTGCATATCGAACAACAACAGGCCGAGTGCTGGTGTGAGTCCTGCCAGCAGTATGTGACGTTACTCAGTCAGCGTGTACGCCGCTGTCCACAATGCCACAGCGACCAGTTGCAGATCGTCGCCGACGACGGTATGCAAATTCAGCGACTGGAAATTGAGGAGTAAGCAATGTGTACGACATGTGGTTGTCAGGATGGAAACCGCTATATAGAAGGCGATGAACATAACCCCCACTCCGCCTTTCGCAGCGCCCCCTTCGCTCCGGCGACGCGCCCGGCGCTGACCATTACCGGGGTCAAAACCGATGCATTCAGCCCGACTCAGCTTGACGAAGGCGACCTGCATTATGGACACGGCGCAGCGGGAACCCACGCGCCGGGCATCAGCCAGCGGCGGATGCTGGAAGTTGAGATCGACGTGCTGGATAAGAACAACCGCATCGCCGCCCGCAACCGCGCGCGCTTCGCGGCCCGCCAGCAGCTGGTGCTGAACCTGGTCTCCAGCCCCGGCTCCGGCAAAACCACCCTGCTCACGGAAACCCTGCTGCGCCTGAAAAACCGCCTCCCCTGCGCGGTGATTGAGGGCGATCAGCAAACCGTTAACGACGCCGCGCGCATCCGCGCCACCGGCACCCCGGCGATTCAGGTTAATACCGGCAAAGGCTGCCACCTCGACGCGCAGATGATTGCCGATGCCGCGCCGCGTCTCCCGCTGGCTGAGCAGGGCATCCTGTTTATTGAGAACGTCGGCAATCTGGTCTGCCCGGCGAGTTTCGATCTCGGCGAACGGCATAAAGTGGCGGTGCTCTCCGTAACCGAAGGGGAAGATAAGCCGCTCAAATATCCGCATATGTTCGCCGCCGCCTCGTTGATGCTGCTCAACAAAGTCGATCTGCTCCCCTACCTCAACTTCGATGTTGAGCAGTGCATTGCCTACGCCCGGGAGGTGAACCCGGAGATTGAGATCCTGCTGGTTTCCGCCACCAAAGGCGAAGGCATGGACGCGTGGCTTGAGTGGCTGGAGGCGCAACGATGTGCATAGGCGTTCCGGGGCAAATCTGCGCCATTGACGGCCTGCAAGCGAAAGTCGATGTCAGCGGCATCCAGCGTAATGTCGATTTAACGCTGGTTGGCAGTGAAGATGAGCAAGGTCGCTCGCGTATCGGCCAGTGGGTGCTGGTGCACGTCGGCTTTGCCATGAGCATCATCAACGAAGCGGAAGCGCGCGAAACGCTGGTGGCGCTGCAAAACATGTTTGACGTTGAGCCGGATGTCGGCGCGCTGCTCTACGGCGAGGAGGGATAATGCGCTTTGTCGATGAGTACCGCGCCCCGGAGCAGGTGATGCAGCTTATCGCCCGCCTGCGTGAACGCGCTAACGCACTGGCTTACACCGCCGCGCGACCGCTGCGCATTATGGAGGTGTGCGGCGGCCACACCCACGCCATTTTCAAATTTGGCCTCGACCAGCTGCTGCCGGAGAACATTGAGTTTATCCACGGCCCCGGCTGCCCGGTCTGCGTCCTGCCGATGGGACGCATCGACACCTGCGTGGAGATTGCCAGCCACCCGGAGGTGATCTTCTGCACCTTTGGCGACGCGATTCGCGTGCCGGGTAAAAACGGCTCCCTGCTGCAAGCGAAAGCGCGCGGCGCGGATGTGCGCATCGTCTACTCGCCGCTCGATGCGCTGGCGCTGGCGGAGAAAAACCCTCAGCGTAAAGTGGTCTTTTTTGGCCTCGGCTTCGAAACCACCATGCCCGCTACCGCTATCACGTTACAGCAGGCGAAAGCGCGCGATATCAACAACTTCTGGTTCTTCTGCCAGCACATCACGCTGATCCCGACCCTGCGCAGCCTGCTTGAGCAGCCCGATAACGGCATCGACGCCTTTCTCGCGCCCGGCCACGTCAGCATGGTGATTGGTACCGACGCCTATACCTTTATCGCCGATGAGTTTCAGCGCCCGCTGGTGGTCGCCGGTTTTGAACCGCTCGACCTGTTACAGGGCGTGCTGATGCTGGTCGAGCAGAAAGTTGCGGCGCGAAGCGAGGTGGAGAACCAGTACCGCCGCGTAGTGCCGGATGAGGGCAACCGGCGTGCGCAAGAGGCGATTGCCGAGGTGTTCACCGTGCGCGGCGACAGCGAGTGGCGCGGGCTGGGGATGATTGGCGAATCGGGCGTGCATCTGACTGCTCCCTATCAGCGTTTTGACGCCGAAGCCCATTTCCAGCCGGCGGTGCAGCAGGTGTATGACGACCCGCGCGCCCGCTGCGGCGACGTGCTGACCGGGCGCTGCAAACCGCACCACTGCCCGCTGTTTGGCAACACCTGTAATCCACAAAGCGCCTTTGGCGCGCTGATGGTCTCCTCCGAAGGAGCCTGCGCCGCCTGGTATCACTATCGTGCTCAGGAGTGTGAAGTATGAATGAGGTTCAGATGGCGCACGGCAGCGGCGGCCAGGCGATGCAGCAGCTAATCGGCGAACTTTTTATGCAGGCCTTCGCCAACCCCTGGCTGGCGGAGCAGGAGGATCAGGCGCGCCTCGATCTCACGGCGCTGGCGGCGGGCGGTGACCGGCTTGCCTTCTCGACCGACAGTTATGTGATTGACCCGCTGATTTTCCCCGGCGGCGATATTGGCAAGCTCGCCGTCTGCGGTACCGCCAATGATGTGGCGGTCAGCGGTGCGATCCCGCGCTACCTCTCATGCGGCTTTATCCTCGAAGAGGGGCTGTCGATGGCAATCCTAAAACAGGTGGTGGAGAGCATGGCGGCGACTGCCCGCAACGCCGGGATCGCCATTGTCACCGGCGATACCAAAGTGGTGCAGCGCGGCGCGGCGGATAAACTATTTATTAATACCGCCGGTATAGGCGCGATCCCCGCCACTATTCACTGGGCGGCGGCCTCGTTACAGCCGGGCGATGTGCTGCTGGCGAGCGGCACGCTGGGCGACCACGGCGCGACCATCCTTAACCTGCGTGAAGGGCTGGGGCTGGACGGTGAGTTAAGCAGCGACTGCGCGGTGTTGACGCCGTTAATTGAAACGCTGCGCGATCTGCCCGGCGTCAAAGCCCTGCGCGACGCGACGCGCGGCGGCGTCAACGCGGTGGTGCACGAGTTTGCCGCCGCCTGCGGGTATGGCATTGAATTACAAGAGAGCAAATTGCCGATTAACCCGGCGGTGCGCGGCGTCTGTGAACTGCTGGGGCTGGATGCGCTTAACTTCGCCAATGAAGGCAAACTGGTGATCGCCGTCGCGCGCGACAGCGCCGAACTGGCGCTCAGCCGCTTACGCGCCCACCCTTCAGGTAAAGATGCGGCGATGATTGGTGAAGTCGTCGAACAACAGGGCGTGCGATTAGCCGGGCTTTACGGCGTAAAACGCCTGTTAGATCTCCCCCATGCGGAGCCGTTACCGCGGATCTGCTAGTTGTTATTTTTCACACCAGTTGGTGTGTTTCTGGATGAGCAAAATGTCGTATACACCGATGAGCGATCTCGGACAGCAAGGGCTTTTCGATATCACGCGGATTTTATTACAGCAGCCGAACGTGGCGGCGCTCAGCGAAACGCTGGCGCAACTGGCACGACAGGCGGGGCTGGCGCAGGGCGCGGCGATTGTGCTGTGGCATGCAGATAGCCACCGGGCGAGCCGCTACAGTGTACAGACACCGGAAAAGGGCGCGGAGTATGGCGATCAGACGCTGCTGGCGAGCGGGCCGGTGCGGCATATTCTCTCGCACCCGCAGGCGCTGCACTGTACGGCGGAGCTGTTTAACGAGACCTGGCCCGCCCTTGCCGCAAGCGGGCTCTACCCACCCTTCGCCCACTACGCGCTGCTGCCGCTGGCGGCAGAGGGGCAGATTTTCGGCGGCTGCGAGTTCTTCCGCTATGACGACCAGCCCTGGAGCGAGCGCGAGCTGGATCGCCTCAATACGCTGACGCAGTTAGTTGCGGTGGTGGCTGAACAGTTGCAGACCCGCGACCGGCGCACGCCGGACTATGCCCTGCTCAGCCAGGAGCGCAACGATTACCGCATTCTGGTCGCCATCACTAACGCTGTGCTCTCGCGGCTGCATATGGATGAGCTGGTGAGCGAAGTCGCCAAAGAGATCCACTACTACTTCGGCATTGACGCCATCAGCCTGGTGCTGCGCGGCAGCCGCAAAGGCAAGCTGACTATCTACTCCACGCACTACCTTGATGAGGCCAACCCGACGCACGAAACCCAGGAGGCGGACGAGGCGGGCACGCTGACGGAGCGCGTGTTTATGAGTAAAGAGATGCTGCTGCTCAATCTGCACGAGCGCGACAAGCTTGCCCCCTATGAGCGGATGCTGTTTGAGACCTGGGGCAACCAGATCCAGACGCTCTGCCTGTTGCCATTAATGTCGGGCAAAAACCTGCTCGGCGTGCTGAAGCTGGCGCAGTGCCAGAAAGAGGTCTTTACCCAGGCGAACCTCAAGCTGCTTCGTCAGATTGCCGAGCGTATCGCCATTGCGGTGGATAACGCGCTGGCCTACCAGGAGATCCATCGCCTGAAGGAGCGGCTGGTGGATGAGAACCTCGCGCTGACCGAGCAGCTTAATAAGGTCGACAGCGAGTTTGGCGAGATCATTGGCCGCAGCGAGGCGATGTCGCGGGTGCTGAAACAGGTGGAGATGGTGGCGCGCAGTAACAGCACGGTGCTGATCCTCGGCGAAACCGGCACCGGCAAGGAGCTGATTGCCCGCGCTATCCACAACCTGAGCGAGCGCAACAGCCGCCGGATGGTGAAGATGAACTGCGCGGCGATGCCGGCCGGGCTTATGGAGAGCGATCTTTTTGGTCATGAGCGCGGTGCGTTTACCGGCGCCAGCGCCCAGCGCATCGGTCGCTTTGAGCTGGCGGATAAGAGTTCGCTGTTTCTTGATGAGGTGGGCGATATGCCGCTCGAGCTGCAACCGAAGCTGCTGCGCGTGTTGCAGGAGCAGGAGTTTGAGCGGCTCGGCAGTAACAAACTGATCCGTACCGATGTGCGGTTGATCGCCGCCACCAATCGCGATCTGAAGAAGATGGTCGCCGATCGCGAGTTTCGCAGCGATCTTTACTACCGCCTGAATGTGTTTCCTATCCAGCTTCCGTCGCTGCGCGAGCGCCCGGAGGATATTCCGCTGCTGGTGAAAGCCTTCACCTTCAAAATCGCCCGCAAGATGGGGCGCAATATCGACAGTATTCCGGCGGAAACCCTGCGAGTGCTGAGCGCGATGGAGTGGCCGGGGAATGTGCGTGAGCTGGAGAATATGATTGAGCGCGCGGTGCTGCTGACGCGCGGCAATGTCTTGCAGCTTTCGATGGCGGAGATCGCCATGCCGCCCATGCCCGCGACGCCGCCCGCCGAGTCGCCGCGCGACGGGGAGGATGAGTATCAGCTGATTGTGCGCGTGTTAAAGGAGACCAACGGCGTGGTCGCCGGGCCAAAAGGCGCCGCGCAACGGTTGGGGCTGAAGCGCACGACGCTGCTCTCACGTATGAAACGGTTGGGGATTGATAAGGATGATTTGTCGGGTGGATAAGGTTCAGGTGCCATCCGGCAACCTTTTTGAACGCCAATGCCGGATGGCGCTTGCGCTTATCCGGCCTACGCCGTTTCAGAAACAGGGTTTTGTAGGCCTGATAAGGCGCAGCCGCCATCAGGCATTATCTCCGCGGCACAATTGCCGGATGGCGCGTTACACGCTTATCCGGCCTACTCCGTTTCAGCAACATGAGTTTCGTAGGCCTGATAAGGCGCAGCCGCCATCAGGCATTCCTTCAGCAACACAGATTTTCCCTTTACATCAAATCTCACAGCGAGGGGGTTGTGTCCCCGCTGAAATCGGCGAACCAAAGCGTGAATGACAAGGTCTGGACGCCATGGATGGCGGACAGAGGCAACCCCATTGCTGTCATATTGCAGATAAATGTCGCAACGATGTCGCTGAAGGCTCGTTTTGGTAGGCCGGATAAGGCGCAGCCGCCATCCGGCAAGGGTGCCGCGGAGATAATGCCGGATGGCGCGTAAACGCTTATCCGGCCTACTTGCTATTTGCGCCGATACTTTTCCGGCAGCTCCGGTACCGGGCGTTTATCGTCGATCAAATGGCGCACCGTCAATATCGGATGCCGCCACAGCATGCGTGGCCCCGCCCAGCGCATTACCTGCTTCATCTCTTCGCGTTTTGCGGGCTGATAACAGTGCACCGGGCACTGCTTGCAGGCCGGTTTCGCCTCGCCAAAGACGCACTTATCAAGCCGCTTCTCCGCGTAGGCGTAGAGATCCGCGTAGTGTGCCGTGCTGCTCACCGCATCCGGGCAGGCGCGCTGATAGAGGGCAATCATCTTCCGGATGGTCAATTTTTCCCGCAGGATGCGTGGTCCAGACATCTTTATCACCAATAATTAAGATGCATTCATAATACAACTTAATATGTCGTGATGGCACCCCGGGTGAGCGTTTTATGCACTCTCGTCGCTCAACGTCGCGCGCACCATGGTAATAATCACCCGTTCCAGCTCCTCTTTCGCCTGCTGTTCGCTAATCGCATCCTGCACTGCCGCCCAGGAGAGCCCTTCGGCAGCGCCGAGCATCGCCCATAACGCGGCGTCGCGCAGAGGCGCACCACAAAACGGCGCAAACAGCGTGCGGCACGTGCCGGTGAAATCCACCGCGTATTCGCGGCGGATCTTCTCCAGCTCCGGCGTTCCTGCCAGCGCCGCCAGCAGGCTCGGCATCTCGCGCCCCTGAAACAGCACGCATTCGATATAGGCTTTCGCGACCACTTCCGCGCGCGGCTGGAGTTCCGCCGCGGTCTGCTCCAGCAGCGCCTCCAGTTTGCGGTTCTGGCGCTGATCGTACTCGCGATAGAGCGCCGCCAGCAGCCCGGAGCGGCTGGTGAAGTGGTCATAGACCACCGGTTTAGTGACGCCCGCGCGTTCGGCTAAATAGCCAAGCGTCAGCGCTTCGGTACCCAACTCATGAATGATCTGCCACGCCACCCCAACCAGCTGTGCGTAGCGCTCTTCCCGCGAGAGCCGCTGGCGTACACGCGTATCGGCCATAATTTGCCTCCTTGACAAGCTTATATACCGTTAGTAACTTACTAATAGTAGGTTACCGATAGTATATAAGCCTACGGTGATTAATCCGTAATGGCAACCGAGGAGAAGAACATGCATGCACTGATCGTAGTCTCTCACCCGCTCGACACCTCATTAACCCACGGCCTGGCGCACGCGGTAGCAGAAGGGATCCGCGAAGAAAACGCGCAGCACAGCGTCGAGATCGCCGATCTGGCGCGCGAGGGGTTTAACCCCTCTTTCACCGCCGCCGATTACAACGCCTTTATGAAGACCGCCCCGCTGCCCGCCGATGTGCAGGCTGAACAGGCGCGGATTGAGAAAGCCGACGCCTTAATACTGGTGTTTCCTATCTACTGGTGGACGATGCCCGCGCAGTTAAAGGGCTGGATTGATCGCGTCTTTGCCAACGGCTGGGCCTACGAAGATAGCGGCACCGGCAAAGTGATTAAGAAGCTGGGGCATCTGCCAGTGCATTTGGTGGCGACAGGAGGCGCAGACACTAAAACGTTTGAAAAACATGGCTATGCGCAATCCTGGAACACGCAAATCCCGCACGGTATTTTTGACTATTGCGGCGCGCCGGTGTTAACCAACGCCACGCTGATGCAGCCCGATCTCGGTTCGCCACAGGCTTGCCTGCAAAAAGCGCGTGAGATCGGCAAAGCTATTTTTGCTGCTGCCTGAGGGACATTTTTTGCCGGAGAGGAGCGTGCGCCCTCTCCGGACTCGCTAAAAAATTACCGAAATTGTGAAGAAGAGCATAGCAATCGGTCAACCAGAGATAATTGTGGCAGATTGCAGAATACCTCCCGCCGATACGCTCCCGTATACTTGTTTTATCTCAGGAAAAAAGTACTAAACGCAAATTTACGGCTCCTGTGAAGATGTACTGACGCCCTTTTGGCAAAAATGGGAATAATTGCCGCGCGCGTTGAGGGTAAAGAAGCATATTACTCTTTCAATATTGCAGGCGAGCCTGTTTGCTTACCGTTAATGATGAGGCAGGTATCCTGCCGCTTCGGTCATTATTGAAGCATTTCAGGAGCTCTGGACGCAGATAAAGAGCGTTCGCGCCAGAAAAAAAGGCAGCGTTCATTAAGCAGGAAAGCGCGCAAAGCGATCGCCAACGCGCTGAAATTTTGACATGTACGAGCAAGTCGTAAGGAGTGAACGATGCAGCCAACGCCAATGATCGGCACACAGGAGATCAAAACCGTCCACGAACAGCAGCTCTTTAAGGGAAAGCCTTTCCATGTGTTTATCTTCAACAAATCGGAGAGCGCCAGCGGGCTGCACCAGCATGATTATTATGAATTTACCCTTGTTCTGACCGGGCGTTACTACCAGGTCATTAACGGTAAACGCGTGCTGCTGGAACGCGGCGACTTTGTCTTTATCCCGCTCGGTTCACACCACCAGAGCGTGTATGAGTACGGTGCCGCGCGGATCCTTAATGTGGGGATCAGCCGCAAATTTTTCGAGCAGTACTATCAATCGCTGCTGCCATTCTGCTTTGTTGCCTCGCAACCTTACCGTACGCACAGCGCATTTTTGACCTATGTTGAAACAGTGATTGCCTCGCTCAATTTTCGCGAGAACGGGCTGGATGAGTTTATCGAAACCGTCACCTTTTATGTGCTCAATCGCCTGCGCCACTACCGCGAAGAGCAGGTGATGGAGGATATTCCGCACTGGCTGAGAAGCACCGTTGAAGCGATGCACGATAAGCGCCAGTTCAGCGACAATGCGCTGGAGAATATGGTGCGGTTGTCCTGCAAATCGCAGGAGTACCTTACCCGCGCGACCCGGCGCTTTTACGACAAAACGCCGATGCAGATCATCAATGAGATCCGCATCGACTTTGCGAAAAAGCAGCTCGAGATGACCAACTACTCGGTGGCCGATATCGCCTGGGAGTCGGGCTACAGCAGCCCAAGCCTGTTTATTAAAACATTCAAAAAAATGACGTCCTTTACACCCAACAGTTATCGCAAGCGGTTGACGGAAATCACGCAGTAACGCCCGCTGGCGCGACCCTCCACAGGAGAGAGCATGAATCCGAAACTGAAAGTCGTCACTATCGGCGGGGGTAGCAGCTACACGCCGGAACTCCTCGAGGGGTTTATCAAGCGCTACCACGAACTGCCGATTACGGAGTGGTGGCTGGTTGACGTCGAGGAGGGAAGAGAGAAGCAGGAGATTATTTTCCGGCTCTGCCAGCGGATGGTGGCAAAAGCGGGCATTCCGCTGAAGGTGTACCAAACGCTGGATCGCCGCGAGGCGCTACAGGACGCGGATTTTGTAACCACCCAGCTGCGCGTTGGCCAGCTGAAAGCGCGCGAGCTGGATGAGCGCATTCCCTTAAGCCACGGCTATCTTGGTCAGGAGACCAACGGCGCAGGCGGCTTGTTTAAAGGGCTGCGCACCATTCCGGTCATTTTCGATATTCTGCGCGACGTGGAGGAGATCTGCCCGAACGCCTGGGTGATTAACTTTACCAACCCGGCGGGCATGGTGACCGAAGCGGTCTGTCGCCATACCGACTTCAGGAAATTTATCGGGGTCTGCAATATTCCTGTCGGCATGAAGATGTTTGTCCGCGATGTGCTGGCGCTGGAGGCGAGTGATGAGATCGCGCTCGACCTTTTCGGCCTCAACCATATGGTGTTTCTCAGCGATGTACAGGTGAACGGCGTGTCGCGCTTCGCGGAGCTGCTCGACGGCGTCGCCAGCGGAAAGTTGCAGCCATCGTCGGTGAAAAACATCTTCGAGCTGCCGTTTAGCGAAGGGTTGATTCGCGCCCTCAACCTGCTGCCCTGCTCCTACCTGCTCTACTACTTTAAGCAGAAAGAGATGCTGGCGATTGAGCTTGGCGAATATTACAAAGGCGGCGCGCGGGCGCAGGTGGTACAGCAGATCGAAAAAGGGCTGTTTGAGCTCTATAAAGATCCCAACCTTGATGTGAAACCGCAGGCGCTGGAGCAGCGCGGCGGTGCCTGGTACTCAGATGCGGCCTGCGAAGTGATTAACGCCATCTATAACGATAAGCAGACCGAGCACTATGTGAATATTCCCCATCACGGCCATATCGACAATATTCCGCCGGAGTGGGCGGTTGAGATGACCTGCCTGATTGGACGCGAAGGAGCAACGCCGCATCCGCGCGTCACCCACTTTGATGACAAGGTGCTGGGGCTAATCCACACCATCAAAGGCTTTGAGATCGCCGCCAGCCGGGCAGCCCTGAGCGGCAAGTTTAACGATGTGCTTTTGGCGCTTAACCTCAGCCCGCTGGTGCACTCCGATGGTGACGCCGAGGTGCTGGCGCGCGAGATGTTGCTGGCCCATGAGAAGTGGCTGCCGAACTTCGCCGCTACCCTTGCGCGCATCAGAGATCAGCAAGCTTGATACCGGGGGCGTTTGGCAGCAATAGTGCGGCGCATTTCTGTGCCGCATTGGTGACTTACCACCACACCTCAGCCTGGGCGCCGACGGTGAACTGCTCCCGCCGCTCGTCACCGAAGCGGAACTGGCTGATGCCGTTCTCCAGCGCGCGGATCCAGCTGGCGTAAAAACGCAGCTCCGGTCGCGACGTTAGCAGGCTGGTATCCACTTTCAGCGCGTGATAGAGCGTGGTTTTAACCCCCTTTTCACGGTAATCCTCGTCCTGCTGGCGGTTGGTTTGTTTAAACCACGCCAGCTCGACGCCCGTCTGGTTATGTTTATCCCAGATCCACGCCGGGCGCATCACCGCCCGGTAGCTGCGAAAATCCGTATGCGCGCCGGTGTCATAACTGTAGATATCCTGCCCGGCGGCGTAGACCAGCGCGTGCGCCAGCACGATCTGCGATGAGGGGTAAAATTCGCCCTGCGAGATGGCGCGTACCGCGTGCCCGTAGGTGTGTTCACCATAATAGTTATCACGGTAGCCGTAGGTTGCTCCCGAGTTGGAGATAAGCGCAAAGCCGCTCGCCAGCGCGTTATCCGCCGCCTGCAGCGTGAACTCCTCAAACCCGCCCGCGCTAAAGCTCTGTCGCAGGATCGCGCCCGCTAACCACGCATCTTTAATGCTGTAGTACTGCCCCGCTTTTTCACCCGCCCGGTAGGTGGCAGATTTATTTGCCAGCGAGTAGCGGCCAAACAGCTCCAGCGTGGCGCGATCCCACAGCGGCAGGGCGTTATAGCGAAGATCGACAGTGTGGGTGTTGACCTGAAGGGTGTTGTGGCTGGCAGGGTAATTCACCGCATGGGCGTCAAGATCCTGGCGCACCAGCGCAACATTGAACTTGCCCGCGCCGAGCGCCCAGTTTTCCATGCCGATCCCGGCACCGCTGTCAGTCTGGTGGCTTTTCCAGTCCAGCATCTGAATTTCATACTTCGGCAGGTTGTGTTTACCGACCCAGAGATCCGCTTCCGGCGCAAAGGGCAGGAAACCGCGCGCCGTGAGGTAGATATCGGAGAATTGCAGGAGATTTTCAGAGTGTTTGTCGAACCACGCGGTGCCGTACTGCGCGCCGACGTTGCCATCTAACTGCACAACGGCATGCGCCGACTTTCCCCCTTCCTCATAGACCCGCTGCGAGAAGGTTAAATCGAACCATGATGAGTACTCATTGCCAAAACGCCCCAGCGAGCCGATGGCGTACTCTTTTGGCGAGCCGTTACCGGCCGCACCCCAGCCAGAACGCAGATAGCCGTGCCAGGCAAAACCGATATCCTCTTTAACGAACTCGCTGATCTCTTTCAGCGTATAAGGGGATTTTTCTGCCGCGTCGGCCTGCGGCTGTGCGGTCGATTTTGCCCCACTATCGTCCCTTGCTCTGACCTGTTCCAGCTCCGCTTTTGCCTGCGCCAGCTCCGTCATATTGCGTTGTAATGCCATTTCCAGTTGGCTCAGTCGCTCCTCAACCGTTAATTTTTGTGCAGAGGCGTGGGCACAGGCTGCTGTAATTAGCAGTGCGAGTAATGATTTATTCATAATAATCAGTCCATTTATTAATATATAAACGCGCTGAATAAAGATTCCCTTTAATTTAATTTGCGCGTCTTACCCTGAATGTGTGAAATATAAGAAAGTTAACAAATACAGAAAGATAAGATTATTGACAAACAAGGGAAATAACCCGAAAAACGCCTCCTTAACAACTATTATTGAGCGGGTAATAGTCATTCAGGATGTTTCAACATGTCTATAAAGATAAATTCAATTTTAGATCTCTCTCGCACAGAATTTTCTCGGAAATTTCACACATTCATGAAATGGTTTCTATACTCTCTGCGGAGGTTTATTAATGAGAAAATTACTTCGTTCTTTATTTGCCAGCCCTGACAAGCTGTTACAGGTGATGAGTCACAGTGAAATCCAGGATTCGATTGAAGATGGTGAGCGCATTGTGGTCGATGCTGACGGCAACGCCTCGGTGAATATCCACTGCAAAAGGGTACAGGAAGATTTTAGAGAGCACGTTGATGCATTGAAGAGGGCTTAGGGATGGGTACAGCGATATTCATGGTTTTGATGGTTTGCGGCTACTGGTACACCTCGCACGACCTCTCGACACGCTTTAAATTTAAACGCAGCTTCGGCTGGGACGTCTACTTTCTGGTGGCGCTCTACGGCTGCGTCTTCGTCCTGCAGGGGATTATCGCCACCGCCGTCGTGTGGCTCTGCCTGCTCGCCACTTCGGCGGTGATGAATACTTTTCCCGCCACGTTTGGCCCGGAAGAGCACCATCTGCATATGACGTTTATGAACTGGACCTTCCTCGGCATCCAGGCACCG
This sequence comes from Kosakonia sp. CCTCC M2018092, assembly GCF_003864115.1. Lineage (NCBI taxonomy): Bacteria > Pseudomonadati > Pseudomonadota > Gammaproteobacteria > Enterobacterales > Enterobacteriaceae > Kosakonia > Kosakonia sp. CCTCC M2018092. The sequence continues at coordinate 924,922 of NZ_CP034225.1, read as the reverse complement.
GTAGTGATTATGCTCTCCTTTGCGGTGCTGTTTTGCCTGTGGCATTCGAACTGGTCCAGCAGCGCACGCCTCGATATCCCTGGCCGCCGCGAGTTGTATAAACACCTCTCGCGCGCTAACGGCATTGAAGGGTTGATCTACCAGTGCATGGAGCGCGGCGATCTGGCATGGATCACCCTGAAATCTCAGCGTATCTACATCGGCATGATCCATACCGCCACCTTTGATGTCGGCGATGCTAACAACATTGTGCTCATCCCGATGCTGAGCGGCTACCGCAACCATGAGACGCTGGATCTGCGGGTCGAGCATAACTACAGCGCCTGGTATGACGACCATAATATCGATCTCGCCTCGGAGCCAATGTCGGCGCTCGATTTCCGCAAGGTGCTGCTGCTGTCGCAGGTGGAGAGTTTATCGCTGTTCCACCCCTCGCAGGTGATGGCGATGGGCATCAACAAACTGAAGTCCACGGAGTGAACAGAGGCTAAGGGATTAGCTTGTTCCGCTACTTTTACTCACGGCACGTTAATATTCAGCTTTTCAGTATAAAAGTAGCGAATTTCGCCAAAAATTTGCCTCATCCATAAATTTTAATTATGGTGTGCCCCTGCCGCAAACGTCGGCAATCTGCTTTTTCTTGCATCTTATAGCTTTCATTTCCCTCCATTTGAGCACTACGGCTGCGAAAGCTATAAGGTCGCACCACCAGCACTCATGGGGAGTTTATGAGCAACGGAACGACTTTACCGCACCAGACGAATTCGGCCGCAACGGCCAGTGAACTGACCGTCGAAGACATCACGGTCATCGACAATAAACTGCTGAAACGCGCCGTCGGTGCCGCCGCACTGGGCAACACGATGGAGTGGTTCGACTTCGGCGTTTACAGCTATCTGGCAGTGATTATCGGCCAGGTCTTCTTTCCCGGTGCCAGCAGCACCGCACAGCTGATTGCCTCTTTCGGCACCTTCGCCGCTGCCTTCCTGGTCCGTCCGATTGGCGGTATGGTCTTCGGCCCGCTCGGTGACCGCTTTGGCCGCCAGAAGATCCTCGCCCTGACGATGATCATGATGTCGATTGGTACTTTCTGTATCGGCCTGATCCCCGATTACGACAGCATCGGTATTGCCGCACCGATCCTGCTGCTGGTGGCGCGCCTGGTTCAGGGCTTCTCGACCGGCGGTGAGTATGGCGGCGCAGCCACCTTTATCGCCGAGTACTCCACCGATAAGCGCCGTGGATTTATGGGCAGCTTCCTCGAGTTCGGCACCCTCGGCGGCTATTTGATGGGTGCCAGCCTGGTGACGATTATGATTGCCGTGCTGCCAACCGAGGCGATGCACAGCTGGGGCTGGCGTATTCCCTTCTTCCTCGCCGCGCCGCTCGGCCTGTTTGGCCTCTATATCCGCCTGAAGCTGGAAGAGACCCCGGCCTTTAAAGAGCATATGGATAAGCAGGATGCGCTGGAGCACAGCAAACCGACACTAACTCTGTTGCAGATGCTGCACAAATACCGCAAACAGATGCTGCAATGCATTGGCCTGGTGCTGGTGTTTAACGTCTCGAACTATATGCTCACGTCGTATATGCCGAGCTACCTGACCAGCGTGCTGGGCATGAGCGAGCTGACCGGCCTGCTGCTGGTAATGGTGATCATGTTTGTGATGATGCCGCTGACGCTGGCGTGGGGACACTGGACCGACCGTCTCGGCCGTCGTCCGGTGATCGCTTTCGGCGCGCTGGGGCTGGTGCTGCTGGCGATCCCGAGTTTTATGCTGATTGGCTCTGGAAATATGTGGGCGGTCTTCGGCGGGCTGGTGATTCTGGGCGTGCTGCACACCTGCTTTAGCGGCACCATGCCAGCCACGCTGCCAGCGCTGTTTATCACCGATATTCGCTACAGCGCGCTGGCGATTGGCTTTAACCTCTCGGTTTCGCTGTTTGGCGGCACCACGCCGCTGGTCACCGCCTGGCTGGTTGATACCACCCACAATGTGATGATGCCCGCTTACTACATGATGGGCGCCGGGCTGATTGGCGCGCTGACCGTGCTGACGCTGCGCGAAACGGCGCGTAAACCGCTGAGCGGCTCATCGCCTGCGGTCGCCACCCGCGCAGAAGCGCATAAGCTGATTGATAAGTTACGCAAGCAGCGCGCGGCGAAACGCCTGAAAACGCAGGCAGCGCACGAGCCCGGCTAAGCCCAGTCTTCGATAGCGCTGTCCAGAGGCCGGAGCGGTGGCGCGATCCGGCCTATCTCCTCTTCAATATTGAACTCCGTCAGATCTTCGGCGGTTGCCAGCAGATAGGTGTGCCCTTCGGGCGATAGCCATTCGGTAATGAAGTACTGCTCTTTACGCGATAGCTCGACCTTCTTCTGCCCGCTTCGGTCAAAGAACTGCCCGAAGCGCTCATCATGCTTCGAGAGATTAAGCCCCATCGCCGGGTAGACGCCACGCCACACCTCGCCGTGGTGTTTACCGCCCAGCACAAGATACTCCTGCATGATCTTCTTGCTCATTTATCACCCCCGTTACGCCCGTTTTTTTTAAGCGTAGCTAATGCTCAACCCTTGCACTATTCGCGCCGTCTGGCCTGGTGCAGACCTTTTTCAGCAACTATACCTTTTGGGGTGCAATGTTTAGCTTGCGGCCTGATGTGGAGGAGTATGAGTTATTTGATGTGGATGGCCGCAACCGGCGGCCTGTTACTGTTGATGTCATTATCCTACGGCTGGATAAGCCGCGTGCCGATCCCGGTGTTTGGTTTGTATCTGGTGGTTGGCATTATCTGCGGCCCGTGGGAGATGGGCGTTCTTAATATCGATATTGAAGCGAATGCCGAGCTTATTCGCCGCGTGAGCGAAATCGCGATGGCGGCCTCGCTGTTTATTACCGGCCTGAAAATCCGCCTGCCGCTCACCTCCCCCTACTGGAAGATGGGCATTAAGCTGGCGCTGCCCGCTATGCTTTTGACCATCGGCGGGATTATGGTCGCCGCCCACTATCTGCTCGATCTGGCCTGGCCGCTCTCGCTGGCGCTTGGCGCGATCCTCGCCCCCACCGATCCGGTGCTGGCAAGCCTGGTGGCGATCAACGACGCGCGCGATGATGACCAGTTGCGCATTGCGCTCTCCAGCGAGGCGGGGCTTAACGACGGCACCGCGCTCCCCTTCCTGATGCTGGCGCTAATCTGGTACAAAGCCGGTGGCATACCGTCCGGCGAGGAGCTGCTGCACTGGCTGAGCATCGATCTGCTGTGGGCACTGGTCGGCGGGCTGCTGATTGGCTTCTTTATGGGGCGCTTAATTGGCCTTATCGCTACCCGTTCACGCCATAAACAGGGCGAGGTCGCACCGAGCGACTTTATCGCTCTGGCGCTGATCTGCCTGAGCTTTGCGCTGGCCCAGTCCGTCGATGCCTCCGGTTTTCTCGCCGCCTTTGCTGCCGGGATTGGTCTGCGCAGCGCCGAAGTGAGCGTGCAGAAGCGCCACGGCGATCCCGAAGAGGAGGAGGATGTGCCAGCAGAGATGCAGGTTAACCCGCACCTGCGCCATGCTCTGGAGGAGCAGAACCCGATTAAATCCGTCGGGCTGGTGATTGGCGATGCCCTCTCTTTTGGCGATACCGTTGAGCGATTGCTGGCGGCGCTGCTGGTGATTGTCCTTGGCGTCACCCTCTCGCATCACTGGGATGCGCACGCGCTCGGGCTGGCCTTTGTGCTGTTTCTGGTGATCCGCCCGCTGTCGGTCTTTATCGTCACCCTGCGCTCCGGCACGACATGGTTTCACCGCGCGAGCCTTGGCTGGCTGGGTATCCGCGGTATCGGCAGCCTCAACTATATTGCCTATGCCTATGTCCACGGCTTGCAGGGGGCAGACGCTAATCTCGTCGCCCATATTGCCATCACCATCGTGACGCTGAGCGTGCTGCTCCACGGCATTTCGGTGACGCCGCTGTTAACGGTGCGCAGTAAAAGACTGGCGCGCAAAGCGAAACGTTAAGCATCGCGCGGCAATCGCTGCAAAAGCGTGGCAGAGTGGCCGCGGTTTTCCTGTAAACATTGATGAGGTTGCCTGTGACACCGATTGAGAGCTTCACGTCAGAAAAAGGTTTGTGGATCAATAAACCGGCCCACGTTTCGCAGACCGATGAGCAGTTGCTAATGCGCACCGGGGCGAACACCGATTTTTGGGTCAAAACCTGGTACGGCTTTGAGCGCCACTCAGGCCATGCCTTTGGTTTTATGCTGGAGGGGGAGTTTACCCTTGAAGTGAAGATCGCGGCGGCGTTTGAACAGCTCTACGATCAGGCAGGGGTTTTTATTGAAGCATCGGAAACGCAGTGGGTGAAAAGCGGCATTGAGTATAACGATGGCGCGCCCGCTATTGGCTGTGTGGTAACGCAGGGGCAATCTGACTGGTCAACCGGCGTTTTCCCCGGCGATGCGCGTGAGTTCTGGATGCGCGCGACCCTTGAGAAGCAGGCATTACGCCTGCAATACTCCCCCGACGGTAAAACGTGGCCGCTGCTGCGGCTGTTTCCGTGGCAGGACAGCGGCCAGCGCTTTGTTGGTGTCATGTGCTGCTCGCCGGAACGAGAGGGGCTGGATGTGCGCTTCGAACAGCTTCGCATCACCCGCCCGCTCGGCAAAGCATTGCATGATTTAAGCTGACCCCAGACGGCCTGCGCCGCCGGAGGTCTGCAACTCAACGCCTTAACGACCCGTCGAGAGGGTTTGCAGCACTTTCAACTGGGCAACCGCTTCCTGCATCGCATCCATCCCGGCGGTCAGGGTGCGCAGGTTGCTCAGCTGTTTAGCAATGTTTTCCCGCTCCTGGCGCGTCTGCTGGCTCATCTCGGCGATGGTATTAGCAGCAAGAATGCTGCGCTCCGCCATATCGGTTGCGGTCTCCACCGTATTGCTGGCGACTTCACGGATATGGGAGATGGTGTTGACCGCGTCGCTGATATTGCTCGCCGTCGCTTCCGCCTGCTCTTTTGAGGAGTGCGCCAGGCGGCGAACTTCCCCTGCTACCACCGCAAAACCGCGCCCCGCATCGCCCGCGCGCGCCGCTTCTACCGCCGCGTTGAGCGCAAGGATGTTGGTCTGGAAGGCGATGTTACTGATGCCGTGGGTGATCACGCCGATGCCGTTGGAGATCTGCTCCAGCGAATCCAGCCCTTCGCCAAGACGCCCCTGCGCCCGCTGGCTTTCGGTGGCGATATCGCTGATGCCGCGAATGCTGCTTTCTGCCATCACCAGCGCTTCGCTCTGGCTCTGGGTGGCGGCTTCCAGCGCCGGCAACGCCTGCACAATCGGCGCCAGCTCCTGCTGATAACTCACCACGCGATCCAGCACGCGGGTCTGGATGCTGTTCAGCGCTTCCCAACGGCGCAGTGCGCGCTGGGCATAGTGCGCGGCATACCCGGCGTACTCCACCGGAAACTGGGTCATCGCTTTCACGTCATGGTTAAAGAACACCAGCGCGGAGAGGGTCTGGTTAATTGGCACGCCGAGGATTTCGCCAAAGCTGGAGAAGCCCGCCGCCGGAATGCCTTTAAAGAAGTGGGCATCGTGCAGCTGGTCGCTGTTGCCCATACGCCGCAAAATACAGTCATTCATCATGATGGCGGCAGGCTTGCCTTTGCCGGTGATAAAGGTTTGCCAGTCGCGCAGCGTCGCCTGTTTAAAGTCGGTCTCCTGCATCAGGAACAGCCGGTCGCCAAACTCCAGATCGCAGAAGAAGTGCACCATGCCGTGCTCGATTTTCGCCACCGAGCGGATAAAGTACTCGTCGCCCACTTTCACGCCGAAGGTCAGCCCTTTCAGGCGCTCGCTCAGCTGCGACTCTTTGCATTTCAGATGTTCGGCCAGCGCCTCGGTAAAGGCCTTCTGCTGCCCCTGGCGGTCAAAGACCGATGTTACCGTGCGGGCAATCGGGTCGGCGTCGGCAATCAACCAACTCTGATCCAGCGGGGTGAAGTTCTGGCTCTTGAAGGGCGAGAAGGATTTGCCTTCTGCCATGCGACAGAAAACGACAACCGCTTTGCCTTGTAAGACGCGGTCGCCAACGCCAATCCACGTGCCGTCAAAGGTTGCGCGTCCGCCTGCGGAGCCGCCAATCGCCAGGCACGGAAAGAGTCCGCTGTTATACCAGGCCTGCATGAAGAAACCTTCCGAGGCGGAGAGCCCGTCGCAGTAAATCATCGCGAAAGTGCGCTCAGCGGAGAGCGCCATGCGCGGTTTAATAGTGTTTAATTCGCGCTGAATGGCGCTAATACGCTGCGAAGCAGTCTGGGTGTCGTGCAGATGGAGATCGACAATGTGCGTCTCGTGCTCGGCGATAAGGCTATCCGGCAGCAGCAGGAAACTCCCCTCCTGCCCGTCGCCCGCGCAGTAGGTTGTCTGGCGACCGCTGGCGCTCAGTGCGCCGTTTGATGAGAGGGTAATCACCGTCAGATCGGCAGAAGTGAAACGCTGCCACGCCTGGCTGACCCGGTGGAAATCCGCTTCGGGCGGAACGAAGGTCAATAAAATGCCGGATGAGCGTGCGCTAAGACCCGCAGCCGAAAGGGAGGTCGGCAAATCCCGGCAGTCGAAAATGCCGTTAGCAGGTTGAGAGCCACCCGCCAGACGGGAACCCAACAAACCGCGATACAGTGATCTTACGAAAGCCATAGTACTGTTTTCCTTAAAATAAAAATTTGCGCCTGAAAATGCGCTTGCAGAGATTGTTAAAGGAGGGCTAAAAGCAGATCCGTTCGCGATCAGAACTCGTTAAATAAAGATAATTGCGCCCCTGCATGATTGAGGGTGACGCTAAGACGTTATCGTCAATTTGCGCTAAAGCTTCACTAATCACTGCAATAGATAAAAGTATCCCGCACAAAATAGTTTACGAGTGAAGCAGATAGCGATTAATTAATTTCAGGTCTTTTTTTCAACAGGTATTTAACGGCAGGGGTTATTCCCGCACGGCCAGGAATATAACCCTCGTTTATTATAAGCCTATCAACTCCCCTGTAAGTTGATTCTTATGCCACCCATTTTCAGTGGGTATTCATTGCGGTTGTTTACTTCCCCCGGTTAAGCAGCCAGGATGTGCGCCTTGCTTTTTCTATCACTTATATAAGGATTAATCGTGTACTACGATTACAACGGTAACAGCCATCTCAATGAGTTTGAGCGCGACGAGGCTAACCGCAGATTAGCGGCGCAAAACCCCCATGCCGCAGCAGCAGGCCCGGCGGCGGTAAGTGTAGTCATGATTGTATTAATTGCCGCTTTTTCGCTTTTCGCACTGCTCTTTTTTGCCGCTAAAGCCTTTCTTACGCGCGGTGCGCCGAAATTATGGCCAGGCTCTGCCGCGCGTGCGCTGAAATTATTTCTGCTGTATGAGTTTATTTTTTATCTTTTCAATATGCTGGCCTCCTGGTGGTATGCGTTTATTAATAATCTTTCGGCCCCGCTGCCTGTTCCGCATATCTTCTCCTGGATCTCCTCCGCGCAGTTCTGGCTTTATCAGCAGATAAATACCCAATTGCTCTACTCAATTAATCTGGGGCAATTAGCGCTGCACTATCTGACCTTGCTGTGCATAAACACGCTGTCGATAATTATTTGGCTGTTATTAGCTAAAACGCTGGCAACCCATCTGCCCCATCTGAAGTGGTTCCGCTTTACGGATGCCACTGGCCAGCGCATCGACTGGCTGCGGGTGATGAAAGTCCATATGCTCACCTCTCTGCTCTTCTGGAGCGTGGTCTACTTTTTTAGCTAACCCCGGCCAGAGAGTGCGCAGTTAACCGCCCCTGCCCGCTGCGAGACTGGCTTTTTATTAACAATCACGTTATAAACCCTGAACGCAGATGTTTAGACGTCCATACGTTTAGAGGGTTGTATGCAAAATCAGCAGGATCAGGCGCAGGGGCAGCTTAAGCGCACCATGAAGACCCGCCACTTAATTATGCTGTCGCTGGGCGGCGTGATTGGTACCGGGTTGTTCTTTAATACCGGCTATATCATCTCCACTACCGGCGCGGCCGGCACGCTGCTGGCCTATCTGATTGGCGCGCTGGTGGTCTGGCTGGTGATGCAGTGTCTCGGCGAACTCTCCGTAGCAATGCCGGTGACCGGCGCGTTTCATGTTTATGCCGCGCGCTATCTCGGCCCGGCAACCGGCTATACCGTCGCCTGGCTCTACTGGCTTACCTGGACCGTGGCGTTGGGCTCAAGCTTTACCGCCGCCGGGTTCTGCATGCAGTACTGGTTCCCGCATGTTCCGGTCTGGATATGGTGCGTCATCTTCTGCGTGGCGATTTTCGCCCTTAACGTGGTTTCAACGCGCTTTTTCGCCGAGGGCGAGTTCTGGTTCTCGCTGGTAAAAGTGATCACCATCATTGCCTTTATCCTGCTTGGCGGCGCGGCGATCTTTGGCTTTATCCCGATGCAGGATGGCTCCGCCGCTCCCGGTCTTGCCAACATCACCGCCGAAGGGTGGTTCCCGCACGGCGGCCTGCCGATTTTGATGACCATGGTGGCGGTGAACTTTGCCTTCTCCGGCACCGAGCTGATTGGTATTGCCGCAGGTGAGACGCAGAACCCGCAGCAGGTGATCCCGGTCGCTATTCGCGCCACTATCGTGCGTTTAATCCTCTTTTTTATCGGCACCGTGTTTGTGCTGGCGGCGCTGATCCCGATGCAGCAGGCAGGCGTGGAGAAGAGCCCCTTCGTGGTGGTGTTTGAGAAGATTGGCATTCCTTATGCCGCCGATATTTTTAACTTTGTCATCCTGACGGCGATCCTCTCGGCGGCTAACTCGGGACTCTATGCGTCCGGGCGCATGCTGTGGTCGCTCTCGAATGAGAAGACGCTGCCGCGCTGCTTTATGCGCGTGACGAAAAACGGCGTGCCGCTGACGGCGCTCTCCGTCTCTATGCTGGGTGGAGTGCTGGCGCTGCTTTCAAGCGTTATCGCGCCGGATACGGTGTTTGTCGCGCTGTCGGCGATTTCCGGTTTTGCCGTGGTTGCCGTGTGGCTCAGCATCTGCGCGGCGCACTTTGTCTTTCGCCGCCGCCATTTGCAGTCCGGCAAGTCCCTTGCGGATCTGCACTACCGCGCGCCGTGGTATCCGCTGGTGCCGATCGCCGGTTTTCTGCTCTGCCTGCTGGCGTGTGTCGGCCTGGCGTTCGATCCCGATCAGCGCATTGCGCTCTACTGCGGGCTGCCGTTTGTGGCCCTGTGCTATGGTGCTTACTGGCTGACCCATCATGAAAAAGCGAAGGAGAGTGAACATGTCGCGCCCTAATCCCCTGACCGCGCTGCTCGAGAAGCAGCCCTTTATTGTGCTCGATGGCGCGATGGCAACGGAGCTTGAAGCGCGCGGCTGTAACCTTGCGGATAATCTCTGGTCTGCGAAAGTGCTGATGGACGCGCCGGAACTGATCCGCGATGTGCATCTCGACTATTTTCGCGCCGGTGCGCAGATAGCGATTACCGCCAGCTACCAGGCGACGCCACTCGGCTTTGCCGCACGCGGTCTGGATGAGGCGCAGTCGCGAGCGCTGATCGGCAGAAGCGTTGAGCTGGCGCAGGCGGCACGGGATGCCGCGCTGGCGGAAAACCCGCAGGCCGGGCCGCTACTGGTGGCAGGTTCCGTGGGGCCGTATGGCGCTTATCTGGCGGATGGGTCGGAGTATCGCGGCGATTATCAGCGCACCGCTGAGGAGTTTACTGATTTTCATCGCCCGCGCATCGAGGCGCTGTTAGCGGCGGGTGCCGATCTACTGGCCTGTGAAACGCTTCCCTCATTTGCTGAGATAAAAGCCCTCGCCGCGCTGTTGCAGGCCTGGCCTGACGCGCGGGCGTGGTTCTCTTTTACCCTGCGTGACGCGCACCATTTAAGCGACGGCACCCCGCTTGCGGAAGTGGTGAAAGTGGTGGAAGCGACGCCGCAGATTGTTGCACTTGGCATTAACTGCATCGCACTTGCTAACACCAATGATGCGCTGGAGCATCTGCACAGCCTGAGCGCGCTGCCGTTGGTGGTCTACCCTAATTCGGGCGAAACCTACGACGCGGTAAGCAAAAGCTGGCATGCGCATGGTGCTGCCTGCGACACGCTGGCCGGGCATCTGCCCGCGTGGCTGGCCTCTGGCGCAAAACTGATTGGCGGCTGCTGTCGCACTACGCCTGCGGATATTGCCGCCCTGCACCACTGCTGCACAAAATAGTCAACCGCCTGCGGCGGCTAGCGTGAACGCCAGCGTTGGTGCCCCCAGCTCAGCGCGCCGTTAACGACAATCCTGCCGCCGCAGGCCGGATAGCCCGGCGGATCGACCGCGACGTTGCGCATTGAAGGAAAGATATCGAAACGCTGAAATATGGCCGCCAGCCGTTGATGCTCTGGGTTCAGTTCCGGCAGCGAAAACCACACCAGTTCGCCAAGGGAACGCTCAAGCCACTCTTCAACTTCCCCCTCTTCGCTGACGGGATTGTTCAGCGCCGGGCTTTGCGCCATCGTCTGGAGTCGCGCATAGTGACCGATGCGCCAGCCGCAGAACTCCAGCGTTTCGCCAGCGTAATAGAGCTCGTCGACATATTCGCTCTCGTCGCTGCTTAAGGTCTCCGCTTGCGCCTCGGTCAGGCTATCTAATAAGAAGCGCGCGGCAAGCATCGGCAAGTGATGCACCACCAGCCCCGGATGCTCGCCACTCCCCCCGCCCAACACCAGGTTTTGCGGTGTGGCACTGAAGTCATACGCTCCCCAGCCGCCGTCGCCCTCAATGGTTTCCAGCGGGTGGTAGATCGGCAGATAGCCAAGGGTGCCGATTATTTCGTGATCAAAGCCATCGATGTAGCTCATACAGATCCTTGTGCAGTTGTAGGCATACATGAACATTAAGTTTATCAGGGTTTATATACACTTGGGTTATGTCGGGCAAGCACAGCGGTCGACAAGATAAGGGGAAGACCAGGCAAAAAAAAGCCGCTCCTTGGGGAGGGAACGGCAAATACACATCACGGTCAAAAAGAGACCATACATCATTCAGTTTCTATAAGTTTTACAGAGTAACTATTAAATGTTTTTAAGTGTAAGAGAGTGAAACTCGCTGGCATCACGATCGCCGCTGACTCAACTGGCCGTGCGCTCCAGTTTGAAAACGCTGACCAGATCTTTCATTACTCGCGCCTGCTCATTGAGCATTTCTGAGGCAGCAACGGACTCTTCAACCAGCGAGGCGTTTTGCTGAGTGGTGGTATCAATCTGCCCGATAGCAATGTTAATTTGCTGGACGCCGTCGCTCTGCTCGAGGCTTGCGCGCTCAATCTCTTTTAAAATTTCCGAAACGTTATCAACGTTCAACACCATTTCATCCATCTTACCGTTCACCTGACGCACCATCTCCAGCCCGCGGTTACTCTGCTGCGTCGAGTTCTCTATCAGCGTGCGGATATCTTTTGATGAGTTCGCCGTTTTTTGCGCGAGGTTGCGCACTTCCTGCGCCACGACGGCGAATCCCTTGCCATGTTCGCCTGCGCGCGCCGCTTCGACAGCGGCATTAAGCGCGAGGATATTGGTCTGGAAGGCAATCGAGTCAATCAGGTTGATGATGTCTGACATCTTATCGGCTGAACTGCTGATGTTGTGGATCTCCTCGGTGAGCGAGGTCATCAGCCTGCCATTATCTTTAGCGGCATGGCTTGCCCTTTCAGAGAGCTGCGAGGCGTTAGCGGTATTGTCGCCCGTGTTTTTAACCGTCGATGAAATCTGCTCCATCGAGGCCGCCGTCTGCTCAACTGAACTGGCCTGCTCCTCAGTACGCGCAGAGAGATCGCGCGTCCCGGCCATGATCTGCGAAGCGCCTGTGGCGATGTTCTCCGCACCTGAACGGATCTCCGCGACGATCTTTTTCAGTTCCTCCTGCATATTGATAATGGCGCTGGTTAGCAGCCCGGTCTCATCTTTAGAAATGACATTGATCTCATGACCAAGATCGCCGCTGGCAATGCGCTGAGCGGCATCCACGACCTGGCGAATTGGGTTAACAATATTCTTTGCCATCACCATGGCGGTGGTTATGCCAAAGGCAAGGCTGATAAGCGAGATGATTAACATGGTGAGTTTACTCTGGCTGTAGTCAGTCAGAAAATCGTCATAGGAACCCTGCATCTCATTGCGTTGCAGCTTAATAAACTCGCTAATTTTGCTGATATATTGCGTCGTGTAATCACGCGTTCTGGCATTGTACTCATCAATGGCCGCATCGGGATTTGATTCAATGATTTCAATGACTTTGCTACGCGATTGAATATACGTGGCACGCGCTTGTTTAATTTGCTCTAGCATCGCTTGTGATTGTTCATCGTCCGCTGCTTTGCTCAACTCGGTATATAACGCACTTATTTTACGGGACTGCTCCGTAAGCTCACTAACCATGTTTCTTTTATTTATTGGATCTTTTTCAAGCAGCGCGTTAAGCAGTAAAGCACTGGTGTTATTAACCTGACGAATCAGATCGTTTGCCAGCGCGGTTGTTGGATAAACCTCAGTAACAATTTCTGTAATATTCCCTTTCGCTTCGCTGAGACGATAAAGCGCATTACCGGAAATTAAAGCAAGTAATAACAACAATACGCCAAAAGAGATCATGATTTTATTTCTGATACTCATGCCCGTTGTTTTAACTGCGTGCGAATCATTTCTCATATTCTTCCCTTAGTAAGTGTGCGGATATACCATTCGAATGAAAGAACGGCAAAAAGTTATATCGGCGCACAGGGAAGAGAGTTTAGAAATTGATCGTTAAAAACTGTCTAAAGATGCCATTCAATAGTCAACACCTATGGATATTTTAATTATGAAACACTATTTCTAACCATAAACCCGCTTCTTCATATTTTTTAACGCTAATAATCGGTGTTAGTTAAAATTGATGACAGAAAGAGTGCTTTCGTTTGCGCTAAACTCGTAAGCTCTTGAAAAAAGACAATGAAAATCACATACCAACCACATTGTAAAGCGTTGAATTATCTTTTTTGGGCCAGCAAAGATAAAAGCGTAAATAATTTATTACGCTTTTCATCTTTTATAACTAATATTTTTATGCCCGATCGTAAAAGAAAAGACGCTTATCTCAGCTATTAATCACCCATCATCAATAAATTATTTCATAACGATCATTAATATTAAAAAGAACCATTCTTAGCAGCTGATAAAAAATGAAGACAGAGCCAATCGCTAAGAAATCAAACATCCTTTCGCTGTTAATAAATACTGCATTGACGCTCATCTTTATGGGTAATTACTATCAGCTTAGATGAGGTATTTATTCGCACTTCGCAATAACCTTGCTGTGCTTGTCATAACCCACAGAGCATTTTTTGGCGGTAGCCGCAACAATCAACTCCACGGTCTGCTTCGTATTCTTGTAGTGGCATATAAAATAGAGCGATGTTTTATGCTCTTTAGCTTCATCCTGATAATCGGGTAATGTCCACACCGTCTCCTGATCGCTATCCGGCATCAGCTCCACTAACTCTTTCGGTGGCCCGACGAACAGGCTGGCATCACTTAAGGCATGGGTTTTATCCTGCGCCGTTGGATATGACGGGCAGATTGTTGACGTTGCGTGAACGCCACTCGCGGATAAGAACAGGCCTGCGCTCAGTAATAGCGTCTTACTCCACAACATAGTAGTTATCTCCGTTGTTTTCCGCGCGAGGTGCCTTATGAAAACGGATGGTGCGTTTGCTGACATAATGCGGCGTCGCCACTCGTTCACCGCTGGGCAATTTTTTGTAGGTCATCCACTGGTCCAGAACCTGTATCCCGGAGGCATCCTGGCCCAGGTAAATCGCTGCGTGGGAGCTTCCGTCTGTATGGTTACCATAACGACCATTTGCATCAAAGGTAGCAATCGCCGTACCAGGTGCGATCGCGGTATTACCCTTTACTAATGCGCCCCGTTTCCATGCAACGGTACGCGGCATATTTGCCGCTTTTTGCGTGTACGCCACACACTGACCATTGCCAACAGACTTACCGACATACGCTGAAGGCGTGCTTGCGATATATGCCATACGTTAACACTCAGAAGATTTATTAGTGCCATTCTGCGCTTAATGTAAAGTTATGCAAATGCAGGTTTCGCGCTACGCTTAGATTAGGATTTTTCTTAAAGAATCCGATCTTTAACCTTTATTTTTCAGCAAGTTATAAGCAATAGAGCCGATGCTCTTTCTCCTGTATCTTGCGATACAAAACTGACGCGCCGGGCGAACTTCAACCTCTTTCTCATCATTTCTATCGCGTTAAAGCAAAGCAGCCCTCTCTTTTGTTTTACTGCCAAAAAGAGTTCGTTATCATGCTCGCAGCCCTGTCATGGACAGGCCGGTAAATTAGCCATTAACCTGCTTTAAAACGCAGCATTTCATCAGCCGAAATGAGATAACGTGATACTTGATGATAATAACTAACATCACTAACTCATTAAAATTTAAGCAAATGGACATCATACACTGATGAGTACACTAGAGAATTTCGACGCCCACACCCCAATGATGCAGCAGTATCTGAAGCTGAAAGCGCAGCATCCGGACATTCTGCTTTTCTATCGTATGGGCGACTTCTATGAGCTCTTTTACGATGACGCGAAACGCGCGTCGCAGCTGATGGATATCTCCCTGACCAAACGCGGTGCCTCCGCCGGGGAGCCGATCCCGATGGCGGGCGTGCCGCATCATGCGGTGGAGAACTACCTGGCAAAACTGGTGAGCCTCGGCGAATCGGTAGCGATTTGCGAGCAGATTGGCGATCCGGCTACAAGTAAAGGACCGGTTGAGCGCAAGGTTGTACGCATCGTCACGCCCGGCACCATCAGCGATGAAGCGCTGCTGCAGGAGCGCCAGGATAACCTGCTGGCTGCCATCTGGCAGGACAGCAAAGGCTTTGGCTACGCCACGCTGGATATCAGCTCCGGGCGTTTTCGCCTCAGTGAACCCGCCGACCGCGAAACCATGGCCGCTGAATTGCAACGCACCAACCCTGCCGAACTGCTCTATGCGGAAGATTTTGCGGAAACCGCGCTGATTGAAGGCCGCCGCGGTTTGCGCCGCCGCCCGCTGTGGGAGTTCGAAATCGACACCGCCCGCCAGCAGCTCAATATGCAGTTTGGCACCCGTGATTTGGTTGGCTTCGGCGTTGAGAACGCCGCGCGCGGCCTGTGCGCCGCTGGCTGCCTGTTGCAGTATGTCAAAGATACGCAACGTACTGCCCTGCCCCACATCCGCTCTATCACTATGGAGCGTCAGCAGGACACCATTATTATGGATGCCGCGACGCGCCGTAATCTGGAGATCACCCAGAACCTCGCAGGCGGGCTTGAAAGCACGCTGGCTTCGGTGCTTGACCGCACCGTCACGCCGATGGGCAGCCGCATGCTTAAACGCTGGCTGCACATGCCAGTGCGCGACACGAAAGTGCTTACCGAGCGTCAGCAAACCATCAGCGCGCTGCAAGATCGCGCCACCGAGCTGCAACCGGTGTTGCGTCAGGTGGGCGATCTGGAGCGTATTCTGGCACGTCTGGCGCTGCGTACCGCCCGCCCGCGCGACCTGGCGCGTATGCGTTACGCCTTCCAGCAACTGCCGGAGCTACGCACGCAGCTGGCTGACGTCGACTGCGCGCCGGTGCAGGCGCTGCGTGAGAAAATGGGCGAGTTCAGCGAACTGCGCGAACTGCTTGAGCGCGCCATTATTGAAGCCCCACCGGTTCTGGTACGCGACGGCGGCGTCATTGCCCCCGGCTACCATGCTGAACTGGATGAGTGGCGCAGCCTCGCCGATGGCGCGACGGATTATCTCGACCGGCTGGAGATCCGCGAGCGCGAACGTCTTGGCCTCGATACCCTGAAAGTGGGCTATAACGCGGTGCATGGCTACTTTATTCAGATCAGCCGTGGGCAGAGCCACCTGGCACCGATCCACTATGTGCGCCGCCAGACGCTGAAAAACGCCGAGCGCTACATCATCCCTGAACTGAAAGAGTATGAAGACAAAGTCCTCACCTCGAAGGGCAAAGCGCTGGCGCTGGAAAAACAGCTCTATGAAGAGCTGTTCGATCTGCTGATGCCGCACCTCGGCGATCTGCAACAGAGCGCCGCCGCGCTGGCGGAGCTGGATGTGCTGATCAACCTCGCCGAGCGTGCCGACACCCTGAACTACTGCTGCCCGACCTTTAGCGATAAGCCGGGCATCCGCATTAGCGAAGGGCGTCACCCGGTGGTGGAGCAGGTGCTGAAAGAGCCGTTTATCGCCAACCCGCTGAACCTCTCGCCGCAGCGCCGGATGCTGATTATCACCGGCCCCAATATGGGCGGTAAAAGTACTTATATGCGCCAGACCGCGCTGATTACCCTGCTGGCCTATATCGGCAGCTATGTCCCGGCGCAGAAGGTGGAGATTGGCCCGATTGACCGCATCTTCACCCGCGTTGGCGCGGCGGACGATCTGGCGAGCGGGCGGTCGACCTTTATGGTTGAGATGACCGAAACCGCCAACATCCTGCATAACGCCACCGAGAACAGCCTGGTGCTGATGGATGAAATTGGCCGCGGCACCTCGACCTATGACGGCCTGTCGCTGGCGTGGGCCTGTGCGGAGAATCTGGCGAATAAGATCAAAGCGTTGACGCTGTTTGCCACCCACTACTTTGAGCTGACGCAGTTACCAGAGAAGATGGAGGGCGTGGCGAACGTGCACCTCGACGCGATTGAGCATGGCGATACTATCGCCTTTATGCACAGCGTGCAGGATGGCGCGGCGAGCAAGAGTTACGGCCTTGCGGTCGCGGCGCTGGCGGGCGTGCCGAAAGAGGTGATCAAGCGCGCGCGCGGCAAGCTGCGCGAGCTGGAGAGTCTCTCTCCGAGTGCCGCAGGCACACAGATTGATGGCACGCAGATGTCGCTGCTTGCTCCGGCGGAAGAGACCAACCCGGCGGTGGAAGCGCTGGAGAATCTCGATCCGGACAGCCTGACACCACGCCAGGCGCTGGAGTGGATCTACCGCTTAAAAAACCTCGTCTAACAAACGCTGCCGGATGGCGCTAATGTCATCCGGCAACCTCCTCCTGCGCCACCCACTGGCGCAAAAAATCGACCAGCGCGCGCACTTTGGCAGAGAGATGCTGCGTATCGGCATACACCGCGTAAACGCCCTGCGGCGCAAACCGCCACTCCGGCAACAGATGCACCAGCCGCCCTTCAGCCAGCGCGTTTTGCACCAGCCATGCTGGCAGCAGCGCCACGCCACAGCCGGCAAGAGCAAACGACATCAGGGCCTGCGCGCTGTCAGCGAAGATACGCGCGGGCTGCTTTATCTCCAGCGTTTCACTGCTGCCCACCGCATCATTGACCTGCCAGCGCAGCGGGGAAGCGAGCCGCTCATGAATAATCCACGGCGCGTGCGCCAGGGCGTGTAGCGTCGTTATCGGGTGCTGGCTGAGCCACTGCGGCGCGGCGACAGGAAGAATGTCGAAGCGTGAAATCAGCGCCGCATGATAGCGGGAGTCCGCCAGCGTGCCGAGGCGAATAGCGACATCGAAACGCTCGCTAATCAGATCCGCGTGATGGGACGAAGAGACATGGCGAATGCGCAGCGCCGGGTGATGCTCGCTGAAAGCTGCCAGCGCTGGGATCACCACCTGCGCGCCATACTCCGGCGTGGTAGTAATGCGCAGTTCGCCGCTGAGTCCAATATGGTTTGCCTGCACCTCATCCTGCAAATTTTCGGCATCCCGTAACAGCGCCACGCCGCGCTGGTAAAAGAGGCTCCCCGCCTCAGTGAGCGTTAAGCGGCGGGTGGAGCGCAGCAGCAGCGCCACGCCCAGCGAATCCTCAAGCTGGCGGATATTAAAACTGATCACCGCCTTGGTCTGCCCGAGCGTTGAGGCCGCGGCGGTAAAGCTGCCGGTGTCAACGACGGCGATAAACATGGCGACGCGTTGCAAATTGAGCATCGCTTCTCTCGTGATTGTCAAAACAGGTTTGACAGTATATCGCCACCCGCGCCGTTTATCCCCTTTCGGCCAGCGGCTACAGTAGCGCTCCGCACAGAAGGAGGAAAAATGAGGTATCGCAACAAGGTCGCGGTGGTCTATCTGCTGGGCTTTTTTCTCGACTTGATCAATATGTTTATCGCCAGCGTCGCGTTCCCGGCGATGTCAGAGAGCCTGCATGCGTCGGTCTCCGCGCTGGCGTGGGTCAGCAATGGCTATATCGCCGGGTTGACGGTGGCGATCCTCTTCAGCGCCCTGCTCACGCGCTTTATCGGTGCGCGGCGTCTCTTTATGCTGTCGCTGTTACTCTTCAGCGCGGCGGGGCTGGCGGCGGGTTTTGCCGGCTCACTGGGCAGCCTGATTACCTGGCGCGTGGTGCAGGGGCTCGGCGGCGGGTTGCTAATCCCGGTCGGGCAAGCACTTGCCTGGCAGCAGTTCAAACCTCATGAACGGGCGAAAATCTCCTCTGCGGTGATGCTGGTGGCCTTGCTCGCCCCCGCCTGTTCTCCCGCGGTCGGTGGTCTGCTGGTGGAACTGCTCGGCTGGCGCTGGATCTTCTTCGTCACGCTACCGCTGGCGCTGCTGACGCTGCTGCTGGCCGGGTGCTGGCTGAAAGAGGAGGCAAAGCCCGCCGTTTCGCGCCGGCTGCTCGATCTCTCATTGCTGAAGAATTCACTGCTGCGCTTCGCCATGCTTATTTATCTCTGCGTGCCGGGGATGTTTATTGGCGTCAGCGTGGTGGGGATGTTCTATTTGCAGCGCATGATGGGGCTCACACCTGCGGTGACCGGCGCGTTAATGGTGCCGTGGTCGCTTGCCTCCGCACTGGCGATTTCCATGACCGGCCGCTATTTCAATCGCCTCGGCCCGCGCCCGCTGGTGATGATCGGCGCTCTGTTGCAGGCAGTGGGGATAGTGATGCTGCTGCTTGTTACCCCGTCAACGCCGCTGGCAGTGCTTATCGTCAGCTTCGCGCTGATGGGCGCGGGAGGAAGCCTGTGCAGCAGCACCGCGCAGAGCTGCGCTTTTCTTACCATCAGCAATCAGGCGATGCCGGATGCCAGCGCGCTGTGGAATCTTAACCGCCAGTTGAGCTTTTTTATCGGTGCCACGCTGCTGGCATTTGTTCTCGGTCTGCTGCAACAGGTTCTGCCGAGCCTCGCCGCCTATCGCGGGACATTTATCCTCGCCGCGATAATTACGCTTTTCCCGCTTTTGGGCGCGCTGCGCCTTGATAACCAATACACCCTGCAACAGCTAAAACAGGAGCAATCATGAATATTTATATGACGGAGATTATTGATGCCCACATCGCCATTGAAGCGTGGCTGGGCCGTGGCGAAGGCGACTGCGCGGCGCTGATGGCGCGCTTTTGTGACGCGTTCACCATGGTTACCCCAGGCGGAGCAACGCTTGATAAGCCTGAGCTGGTCAATTTTTTCCAGGCGCAGCGCGCGGCTCGCAAGGGGCTTAGCATCCGCGTTGAGGATATGGAATTACTGGCAGAGTGGGAAAGCGGCGCGGTGCTGCGCTATCGCGAGACGCAACAGTTACCCGATCAGGCAGCACATCAGCGCTGGTCAACGGTAGTGTTTAAGAAAGATGCCGGGAAGCTTATGTGGCGGCACCTGCATGAAACGGCGCTTGCCGGGTAGCAGAAAAGAAAAAAGGCCAGTCTTACGACCGGCCTTTTTGACGAGAAAGGGTGTTTATTCGCGGAACAGCGCTTCGATATTCAGCCCTTGCGTTTGCAGGATTTCGCGCAAACGACGCAGACCTTCAACCTGAATCTGGCGAACACGTTCACGAGTGAGACCAATTTCACGGCCTACATCTTCGAGTGTCGCAGCCTCATAACCCAGCAGACCGAAACGACGTGCCAGCACTTCACGCTGTTTGGCGTTCAGTTCGAACAGCCATTTGACGATGCTCTGTTTCATATCATCGTCTTGCGTGGTGTCTTCCGGACCGTTGTCTTTTTCATCGGCCAGGATGTCCAGCAGCGCTTTTTCAGAATCACCGCCCAGCGGCGTATCAACTGAGGTAATGCGCTCGTTGAGACGCAGCATACGGCTGACATCATCAACAGGTTTATCTAACTGTTCAGCAATCTCTTCTGCGCTCGGTTCGTGGTCCAGTTTATGGGACAACTCACGCGCGGTACGCAGATAAACGTTCAGCTCTTTGACGATGTGAATCGGCAGACGAATGGTGCGGGTTTGGTTCATGATAGCCCGCTCGATGGTCTGACGAATCCACCAGGTCGCGTAAGTTGAGAAACGGAACCCACGTTCTGGGTCAAATTTTTCAACGGCGCGGATCAGCCCCAGGTTGCCCTCTTCAATCAGATCCAGCAGAGCCAGACCACGATTGCTGTATCGACGGGCAATCTTCACCACCAGACGCAGGTTACTCTCGATCATGCGACGGCGGGAGGCAACATCACCTCGTAATGCACGGCGTGCAAAATAAACTTCTTCTTCGGCCGTCAAAAGCGGGGAGTACCCAATTTCCCCAAGATAAAGCTGAGTCGCGTCTAAAACACGCTGTGTAGCACCCTGCGATAACAGCTCTTCTTCAGCCAGGTCATTATCACTGGGTTCCTCTTCTACCAAGACTTTTTCGTCAAAAGCCTCTGTTCCGTTCTCATCAAATTCCGCGTCTTCATTTAGATCATGAACTTTCAGCGTATTCTGACTCATAAAGTGGCTCCTACCCGTGATCCCTGGGCAAAACACCTGACGCATTCTCATTTACCTCCGCTGCAGCGGCATCAGCGCTCACTGCAACGGAATAAGTGAGAATGACCTCACCTGCTTTGCACCGATTTATCGCTGCGGCAAATAACGCAGCGGGTTTACGGATTTCCCCTTGTAACGAATTTCAAAATGCAAGCGTGTAGAGCTGGTTCCGGTGCTACCCATAGTCGCTATTTTTTGCCCCGCCTTCACTTCTTGTTGTTCCCGGACCAGCATTGTGTCGTTATGGGCGTAGGCACTCAGGTAATCATCGTTGTGTTTTATGATGATAAGATTACCGTAACCGCGCAGTGCGTTACCGGCATATACTACGCGTCCATCTGCGGTCGCGATGATAGCCTGTCCTTTACTGCCTGCGATATCGACACCCTTGTTACCACCCTCGGTGGCAGAGAAGTTGTCGATAACGTTGCCTTCAGTTGGCCAGCGCCAGGTTGAAATTGGCGAGCTGGTTGTTGTACTGCTGACAGTCGGTTCGGTTGTTGTACTAACGGAAGGTGCCGTAACAGGCGCTGTGACAGGTGTCGCAGGCTTGTTGTTCGGCAACATTTTATTAGCACTTTGTTCACCTGAAGTCTCAGAATACGTAATTGTCGGTTTCGAAGCAACCACCGCGGTTGAATTTTGCGCAGTTTTTGAGACTATTCCTTGTTCCGATGCATCAGCCTGCGTTATTGCATTTCCGCCTGTGATAGGTGTACCAGATGCATTTCCTACCTGCAACGTCTGCCCGACGTTCAAACCATACGGCGCAGCCACGTTGTTGCGCTGTGCAAGGTCACGGAAATCGTTGCCGGTAATCCAGGCAATATAGAAGAGGGTATCGCCGCGTTTTACGGTATAGGTGCTGCCGCCAGTGTAGCTCCCTTTCGGGATATTGCCGTACTTGCGGTTATAGACAATGTGACCATCTACCGTCTGTACCGGCTGCGCATGGACAGGTTGAGACTGCACTGGCTGCACTGGTTGCACGGGTTGAACAGGCTGTACCGGTTGAACTTGCTGCATTTGCGGCTGCTGTGCGTTAGTGCTCATGGCAGGCGGCGGCGTAATGAGCATACCTGAGTTGTCGCTGCCGCTGGCGCTTCCGCCTACGGAGCTGACCGGTGCCGGAGTATTGTTGGAATTTGAACACCCTGCCAGCCAAAGCGAAACCAGTGACAATGCCGCGACACGGCGTACGGTGAATTTCGGGCTTCCCGCGCTCATTTTTCCCCCAATATTATGTAAATTACCAATGACTTAAAGATAACCGCGAAGGTCGACGGCAAATTTGCCCACAATACGCTGTTATGGCCCGAAATACCCAGGATAAATCTGTAACTCAGGCCAGTTCACCGCGTACAAGCGGAACAAAGCGCACGGCTTCAACGGTATCAATAATGAATTCGCTTCCCCGCCGACGAACCCGCTTCAACTGCTGGAGTTCGTCGCCCACGGGCAAAACGAGAATGCCGCCGTCATCCAGCTGCGACATCAGCGCGGCGGGAATTTCAGGCGGAGCGGCTGTCACAATAATAGCGTCAAATGGCGCGCGTGCTTGCCATCCTTGCCAGCCATCACCGTGACGCGTGGAGACATTGTGCAGATCGAGCTGCTTGAGGCGGCGGCGCGCCTGCCATTGCAGCCCTTTAATCCGTTCAACGGAGCAGACATGGTGCACCAGATGGGCGAGGATCGCCGTCTGGTAACCGGAACCGGTGCCAATCTCCAGCACGCGCGAATCGGGCGTCAGCTCGAGCAGCTCGGTCATGCGCGCGACCATATAGGGTTGGGAGATGGTTTGCCCCTGACCAATCGGCAGGGCGACGTTTTCCCACGCTTTGTGTTCAAACGCCTCGTCGATAAATTTTTCGCGCGGCACCCGCGACAGCGCCTCAAGCACCTGTTCATCTTTGATGCCCTGCGCGCGTAACTGATTGAGAAGATCCTGGATGCGTTTGCTTACCATTGCGTATTCACCCCGGCGCGATCCAACCAACCTGATACTACCTCCTGCGCGCTGTAGGCAGTCAAATCCACGTGCAGCGGCGTAACGGAAACATACCCCTCATCAACGGCGGCGAAGTCGGTATCGGGACCGGCATCGCACTTCTCCCCCGGTGGGCCGATCCAGTAAAGGGTGTTGCCGCGTGGATCCTGCTGCGGGATCACCTGGTCAGCAGGATGGCGGCTGCCGCAGCGCGTCACGCGAATGCCTTTGATCTCACTCAGCGGCAGATCCGGGACGTTGATATTCAAAATCCGCCCGGTGCGCAGCGGCTCGCGGCTCAGCCCACGCAAAATGGCGCAGGTGACCGCAGCGGCGGTTTCATAGTGAGTATGACCATTGAGCGAGACGGCTAACGCCGGAAAGCCGAGGTGGCGGCCCTCCATCGCGGCAGCAACGGTGCCGGAGTAGATCACATCATCGCCGAGGTTTGGCCCGGCGTTGATGCCTGAAACCACCACATCCGGGCGCGGGCGCATTAATGCGTTCACGCCGAGAAAGACGCAGTCCGTCGGCGTGCCCATCTGCACGGCGATGTCGCCGTTATCGAAGCTAAAAGTACGAAGCGAAGATTCGAGCGTCAGCGAATTAGACGCACCGCTGCGGTTACGATCGGGAGCCACGACCTGAACGTCGGCAAACTCCCTAAGAGCACGGGCCAGCGTCTGGATACCCGGCGCGTGGATCCCGTCATCGTTACTCAGCAATATTCGCATAATCACCCGATGTGTTGATAAGTTCCCTGACCACACTGGTGGCAAAACTCCCCGCCGGTAGCCAGAAACGTACCTCGACGGTGGCGTCATCCCACCAGTTCCAGCTGAGCGCCTGCGGATAGAGCAACATCGCACGGCGCGCAGCGTCCACTTTTTCTCTCACCAGCAGCGTCTGTAACTCTGGCGCATCAGCAATCGCTTGCTGCTCAAACTCCAGCGCCGCGTCTTGTGTTCCCCACTCGCCGCGACCCGGCAGCGGCGCGGTGATCATCAGTGCTTTCGCATCGACACGCGCCTGTAACTCGTCGCGCTCCTCATTGGTCGCCACGAACCAGCTGCCGCGACCCGCTAATTGTAGCGCATCGCCGACAACAACTTGATTGAAGCCTGGTTTCTTCAGCCGCTCGCTGACCACCTGATTAAACAACGCGCTGCGCGCGGCGGACAACCAAAAACTGCGTTTGTTACGATCGCGAACCGGCGCGTCGCTTTGCGCCCAGCGCAGTGCGCCCTGCAGATTACTGCCGCCGATGCCAAAACGCTGTGCGCCAAAATAGTTGGGCACGCCCTGTTCAGCGATGGCCTTCAAGCGCGATTCAACCTCTGCACGGCTGCTTATTTCCCGCAGCACCAGCGTAAAGGCGTTGCCTTTCAGCGCGCCGAGACGCAGTTTGCGTTTATGGCGGGCATACTCCAGCACTTTGCAGCCTTCGAGCGTGAACTGGCTGAGATCCGGCATACCATTACCCGGTACGCGGGCACAAAGCCACTGTTCCGTAACGGCATGCTTATCTTTCTGACCGGCGAAGCTCACTTCACGCACATGAATTTTAAGGAATTTCGCTAAAGCGTCAGCAACAAAACGCGTATTGCAGCCATTTTTCAGAATTCGTACCAGAATATGCTCACCTTCGCCGTCTGGCTCGAAGCCCAGATCCTCCACAACAACGAAATCTTCCGGGCTGGCTTTCAGGATGCCACTGCCGCCAGGCTTGCCGTGCAGGAAGGTGAGATTATCAAATTCCGTCATTTCGCCGCCTTCACTAACAGCGCCACCGCTTCACAAGCAATGCCTTCACCGCGCCCGGTGAAACCGAGCTTCTCTGTGGTGGTGGCTTTGACGTTGACGTCATCCATATGGCAACCGAGATCTTCGGCGATAAAGACGCGCATCTGCGGAATATGCGGCAACATCTTCGGTGCCTGCGCAATGATGGTCACATCCACGTTGCCAAGCGTGTAGCCTTTGGCCTGAATGCGTCGCCAGGCTTCGCGCAGCAGCTCGCGGCTGTCCGCGCCTTTAAAAGCGGGATCGGTGTCCGGAAAGAGTTTACCAATATCCCCCAGCGCCGCCGCACCGAGCAGCGCATCGGTTAACGCATGCAGGGCGACATCGCCGTCGGAGTGCGCCAGCAGCCCCTGTTCATAGGGAATGCGCACGCCGCCAATAATAATCGGGCCAGCGCCGCCAAAGGCGTGTACGTCAAAACCGTGTCCAATGCGCATTATGCTTTCTCCTGAAGGTCTGCATGGGTCAGATAAAATTCTGCGAGTCGTAAATCTTCGGGTCGGGTCACTTTAATATTATCCGCACGCCCGGCGACCAGCTCGGGGTGATAGCCGCAATACTCCAGCGCCGAGGCTTCATCGGTGATGGTGGCGCCTTCATCTAACGCGCGGGTTAAGCAGTCATGGAGTAACGCCAGCGGGAAAAACTGCGGCGTCAGAGCGTGCCAGAGATCGTTACGCTCAACGGTGTGTGCGATAGCGGTTTTGCCCGGCTCGGCGCGTTTCATGGTGTCGCGCACCGGCGCGGCGAGGATCCCCCCTACCCGGCTGGTCTCACGCAGGGCGAGCAAGCGGTTGAGATCGTCCTGGTGCAGGCAGGGGCGCGCAGCGTCATGCACCAGCACCCACTGCGCACCGGCAGCGGCTTTCAGCCCTGCCAGCACCGAGTCGGCACGTTCCGCGCCGCCGTTTACCACCGTAATCTGCGGATGATTGGCCAGAGGAAGCTGCGCGAAGCGTTCATCGCCCGCGCTGACGGCAATAATCACCCGGCTGACGAACGGGTGGGCGAGCAGCGCGGCGACCGCGTGCTCAAGGATGGTTTTATCGCCGATGGAGAGATACTGCTTTGGACATTCCGTTTGCATGCGGCGGCCGAATCCGGCGGCCGGCACCACGGCACAGACGTCCGGAATGAGTGTTGCCATTCGTTAACCCGGGACTGTTTATGGTCTAGTTTGCGTATTCTGCGTGTTTTGTGTGTTCTGCGCTGAGCCCGCAGCGCGCTTTGACGCGTCCGGCACCAGACGATAGAAGGTTTCGCCCGGTTTCGTCATGGTCAGCTCATTGCGAGCACGCTCCTCGATCGCTTCCTGGCCGCCATTGAGATCGTCAATTTCGGCAAACAGCTGATCGTTGCGCGCTTTTAGTTTTGCGTTTGTCGCCTGCTGTGCCGCCACATCTTCGCTGACGCGGCCGTAGTCGTGCAGACCATTTTTGCCGAACCACAGCGAGTATTGCAGCCAGACCAGCAAAGCCAGCAAAAGCAGCGTTAATTTACCCATCCTGCCCCCTGAAAAACGGCATCATCATCCCATAACTTTTCGTCAGACTCCACTTCGGGGCCGGGTGATACCGCGCAAGCGCCAGACTTTATCATAAATGTTGAGCAATCCGAACCCGGACACATTGCCTTAACAGGCGTTACACCTTGAAGTATGGCGCGCCTTAGCCCACCAGCCAGAGGAAAAGGAGGCCGAACATCGCCGCCACGCTGAGCAGCGTCGCCACACAACTGTAACGCAAGCGCCCATCAAGCAGCGAATGCAGGGCAATTCCCACCACTACCGAGACCGGCATCAGGGCGAGAAAAAAGGGCCAGGTATAGAGGAGAAAAAAGAGCGTATTGGAGCCGTATAAAAGAAAAGGGATTGCCAGCGCCAGCAGCCATGCGACAAAGCCCACAATGGCACCCGGAAGCGACCATGTGGGTTCGTCGGCGGTCGGGGAAAGAGACGATGACCGCGGGAGGGTAATGTTGTGACTGTTACGCATATCTGATCCTGTTGCCTGCACGACCGGTAAACGCGATACACACCTGTTCAGACGGCGCGAAAAGCAAACTCGCTAAAGCCTGAAGAGTGGGTGTATCGCCAGTACCGTCTCAGGATCTGATAATATCTCCCTGCCGCAGCAGGTCTAATAATTGGCTGACCAAATTTGTTACCAATTGTTCGCCATCGAGGTGCACTTCCGGCGCTTCTGGCGCTTCATACACCGAATCAATGCCGGTGAAATTACGCAGCTCTCCGGCGCGGGCTTTCTTGTATAACCCCTTCGGATCGCGTGCTTCGCAAATCGCCAGTGGCGTATCGACAAACACCTCAATGAAACGCCCCTCGCCGAGGCGTTCACGCACCATCTGCCGCTCGGCGCGATGGGGCGAAATAAAGGCGGTCAACACCACCAGCCCCGACTCCACCATCAGCTTCGCCACTTCGCCGACCCGGCGAATATTCTCTTTACGATCCGCATCGCTAAAGCCTAAATCGCTGCACAGACCGTGGCGCACGTTATCGCCATCAAGCAGATAGGTGCTGACGCCCGCGCGGTGCAGCGCCTCTTCCAGCGCCCCCGCCACGGTCGATTTACCGGAGCCGGAAAGCCCGGTAAACCAGAGCACAACCCCACGATGGCCGTGGAGCTGTTCGCGCTGCTGCGGCGTTACCGGATGGGCATGCCAGACGACGTTTTCGTCATGCTGCGCCATTATTTGCCTCCCAGCAGATCGCGCGCGCCCCAGTGCGGGAAGTGCTTACGCACCAGCTGGTTCAACTCCAGTTCAAAAGCGCTGAATTCCGATGGTACAACCTGCGCATCGGTGTGCACTTCACGCACCATGCCCGCGCCAACGGTGACGTTGCTCAGGCGATCGATAAAGATCATCCCGCCGGTCACCGGGTTCTGCTGATAAGGATCGAGGGTCAGCGGCTCATCAAAGGTGACGTCAACCAGCCCGATACCGTTCAGCGGCAGGCTTTCCACCTCACGCTGGGTCAGGTTGTTGATATCGACCTGGTACTGAACGTTGTCGATGCGCGCGCGGGTTTTCTTGCCCGCCACTTTGACCTCAAAACTTTGTCCCGCCTGCAACGGCTGCTCCGCCATCCACACCACATCGAGCGAGGCGCGCTGCACCGACGGCAGTGTTTCCTGTGCGTCGAGGATCAGATCGCCGCGGCTGATATCAATCTCATCTTTCAGGACGAGGGTAATCGCTTCGCCCGCGCCCGCTTCCTGCAGATCGCCATCAAAGGTGACGATACGTGCGATGGTTGACTCCACGCCCGACGGCAGCACTTTGATGCGCTGCCCGACCTTGACCACGCCGGAGGCCAGCGTGCCGGAGAAGCCGCGGAAATCGAGGTTCGGGCGGTTAACATACTGCACCGGGAAGCGCATCGGCTGGCTCTCCACCACACGCTTGATTTCAACGGTTTCGAGCATCTCCAGCAGCGTCGGGCCGCTGTACCACGCCATCTTGTCGCTCTGGCTGGCAACGTTGTCGCCCTCCAGCGCCGAGAGCGGCACAAAGCGAATATCGAGATCGCCCGGCAACTGTTCGGCAAAAGTGAGGTAATCCTGGCGAATAGAATCGAAAGTCGCTTCGCTAAACTCCACCAGATCCATCTTGTTCACCGCCACCACCAGGTGTTTGATGCCAAGCAGCGTGGAGATAAAGCTGTGGCGGCGGGTCTGATCCAGCACGCCTTTGCGCGCATCGATCAGCAGGATCGCCAGATCGCAGGTGGAAGCACCGGTCGCCATATTGCGGGTGTACTGCTCATGCCCCGGCGTGTCGGCAATAATAAATTTGCGCTTCTCGGTGGAGAAGTAACGATACGCCACGTCAATGGTAATGCCCTGCTCGCGCTCGGCCTGCAGGCCATCCACCAGCAGCGCAAGATCGAGTTTCTCGCCTTGGGTGCCGTGGCGTTTGCTGTCATTGTGCAGCGTTGAGAGTTGATCTTCGTAGATCTGGCGAGTGTCGTGCAGCAGACGGCCGATCAGCGTGCTCTTGCCGTCATCGACGCTGCCGCAGGTAAGAAAACGCAGCAGGCTTTTGTGTTGCTGGGCATGCAGGTACGCTTCAACGCCGCCTTCATCCGCAATTTGTTGTGCAATAGTGGTGTTCATGGCGGCTCCTTAGAAATAACCCTGGCGTTTTTTCAGCTCCATCGAGCCGGCCTGATCGCGGTCGATCACGCGCCCCTGACGCTCGCTGGTGGTCGAGATCAGCATCTCTTCGATGATCTCCGGCAGCGTCTGCGCGTGGGACTCCACCGCGCCGGTCAGCGGCCAGCAACCGAGGGTACGGAAACGCACCATGCGTTTTTCAATCACTTCGCCCGGCTGCAGATCGATACGGTCATCGTCGATCATCATCAGCATGCCGTCGCGCTCCAGTACCGGTCGCTCGGCGGCCAGATAGAGCGGCACGATCTCAATATTTTCCAGGAAGATGTACTGCCAGATATCGAGCTCGGTCCAGTTGGAGAGCGGGAAAACGCGGATGCTTTCGCCTTTGTTGATCTGGCCGTTGTAGTTATGCCACAGCTCCGGACGCTGGTTTTTCGGGTCCCAGCGGTGAAAACGGTCGCGGAAGGAGTAGATTCGCTCTTTAGCGCGCGACTTCTCTTCGTCACGGCGCGCGCCGCCAAATGCGGCGTCAAAACCATACTTGTTCAACGCCTGCTTGAGCCCTTCGGTTTTCATAATGTCAGTGTGTTTCGCGCTGCCATGCACGAACGGGTTGATACCCATCGCCACCCCTTCCGGGTTTTTATGCACCAGCAGCTCGCAGCCGTAGGCTTTGGCGGTACGGTCGCGGAATTCATACATCTCGCGGAATTTCCAGCCGGTATCGACATGCAGCAGTGGGAACGGCAGCGTGCCCGGATAGAAGGCTTTACGCGCCAGGTGCAGCATCACGCTGGAGTCTTTGCCGATGGAGTACATCATCACCGGATTGGCAAACTCGGCGGCCACTTCGCGAATGATATGGATGCTTTCCGCCTCCAGTTGTCGCAGGTGAGTGAGTCGTTTTTCGTCCATATCCCTTCCTTAAGCCAGATTAATCACGGAAGCGTCAAACGCCGCCGTAGCTGTCGTTTGCTGGAACCAGGCCAGTTCGCGATGAAGCGCAACCACTTCACCCACCACTAACAGGGCGGGCATCGGCGCGCCTGTAGCCAGTTCCTCAAGTTGTTCTAATGTGCCGGTAGTAATCTGTTGATCGGCGCGCGTGCCGCGGGAGATCACCGCCACCGGCGTGGTGCGCTCACGGCCGTGGGCAATCAGTTGTGCGCTGATCTCGGCCGCTTTCATGGTGCCCATATAGATCGCCAGCGTCTGGCGGCTTTGCGCCAGCTGCGACCAGTCGAACGGCGCGCTGTCGGCTTTGTAGTGCCCGGTCACGAAGGTGACGCTCTGGGCGAAATCCCGGTGCGTCAGCGGGATACCGGCATACGCCGTCGCGCCGGATGCCGCAGTCACGCCCGGCACCACCTGGAACGGGATGCCCGCTTCAGCCGCCGCCTGTAGCTCTTCGCCGCCGCGACCAAAGATAAAGGGATCGCCACCTTTCAGGCGCACGACGGTTTTCCCCTCCTGCGCCGCTTCTACAAGCATGCGATTGGTTTCGTGCTGCGGCACGGCATGCACGCCCGCCCGTTTACCAACGCAGATCTTCTCCGCGTCGCGGCGGGTTAACTCCAGCACCGCATCGCTCACCAGATGGTCGTAAAAGACCACATCGGCCTGCTGGATCACCTGCAAACCGCGCAGGGTCAGCAAGCCCGCATCGCCCGGCCCGGCACCGACGAGGATAATCTCGCCGCTGGCCGACCCCGGCTGCTGTAACTCCGCTTCCAGCGCCCGCTCTGCCGCAGGCTCGTCGCCTGCCGCCATCAGGCTGGCAAAACGCCCGCGAAAAGCGCTCTCCCAGAAGCGACGGCGATCGTCCGTGGTGCGGCGAAACGCTTTAATGCGCGTGCGCCAGCGCCCGGCCACGGCTGCCATCCGCCCGAGATTCCCCGGCAGCAGCGCCTCAATCTTTTCACGCAGCAGACGCGCCAGCACCGGTGCATTGCCGCCGGAGGAGATGGCGACGATCAGCGGCGAACGGTCAACAATAGAGGGGAAAATAAAGGAGCAGAGCGGCTGATCGTCCACCACGTTAACCAGCCGATGGCGCGCGTTGGCGGCGTCAAAGACCCGGCGGTTAAGGGCTGCATCGTTAGTTGCCGCAATCACCAGAAACACTGCATCAAGCTGCGACTCGTCAAACTCCGTCGCTACCCAGTGAACGGCCTGCTCATCGGCAAGCTGTTGCAGTTGCGGATCGAGTCGTCTGGCCACTATCTGTACGTGCGCGCCCGCACGGCGCAAAAAGGTGATTTTGCGCGCGGCAATTTCACCGCCGCCAATCACTAAAACAGGGCGGTCTTTTACAGCAGCAAACAGAGGCAGGTAATCCACAACGTTGTAACTCACTCACAGCCAGCAATAGGGGGACTATAGGGGGCGCGTTAGAACGAATGAAATTACGAATTGGAATGAGTAGTTCCGCAAAAGAATAAAGAGCTGGGAAAGCTCATACCAAAAAGTGCTTAAGGTGAGATTTTTCGCATGGTTAACGACAAATGAAATTGTGCAAACTCCGTCACAGTTTCATACTAAGCCCGTTTAAAATCTTGCTGCATAAAGGACTCACTATGTTTTCCGCATTGCGCCTCCGTACCGCTGCCCTGGCGCTCGGCGTATGCTTTATCCTTCCGGTTGCTGCCCGCTCTTCCCAACCCGGTGACATGGCAAATGAACAGGCGCGGCATATTGCCAGCCTCTTTCCCGGCCGCATGACCGGCACGCCGGCCGAAATGCTCAGCGCGGACTATCTCCAGCAGCAGTTTTCCCAGATGGGTTATCAGAGCGATATCCGTAAGTTCAAAACCCGCTACCGCTACAGCACCAAAGATAATCAGCAGAGCTGGCAGAATGTGACCGGCAGTTCGGTGATCGCCGCCCATGAAGGGCGCGTGCCGCAGCAGATTATCGTGATGGCGCATCTTGATACCTACGCGCCGCAAAGCGATGCCGATGTTGATAACAACCTCGGCGGTTTAACGTTGCAGGGCATTGATGACAATGCTGCCGCGCTTGGCGTGATGCTTGAACTGGCGCAGGCGCTGAAAACGACGCCGACGGAGTACACCGTGCGCTTTGTCGCCACCAGCGGCGAAGAGGAGGGCCAGCTTGGCGCAGAGAGCTTTCTCGATCGCATGAGCGAGAAAGAGCGCAAAAACACCCTGCTGGTGATTAACCTCAATAACCTGATCGTTGGCGACAAACTCTATTTTACCAGCGGCAAAAATACCCCGGCCTCGGTGCGGAAACTGACGCGCGACCGTGCGCTGGCGATTGCCCGCTCGCACGGCATTCAGGCGTTAAGCGCCCCGGCGAGTACGGAGAAGCGCAGCGCCTGCTGCCATGACGCGCAGGTGTTTGATAACGCGATGATCCCGGTGCTGTCGGTGGAAGCCGCCAACTGGTCTCTGGGCAATAAAGATGGCACTCAGCAAAGGGCAAAGTCGAAGGCGTTTCCGGATGGCGTGAGCTATCACCGCGCGCGGCTTGATAACCAGATCTATATCGATAAGGCGCTGCCGGGGCGAATTGAACACCGCAGCCGCGATGTGATGCGGATTATGCTGCCGTTGGTTAAAGAGCTAGCCAGGGCGGGAAATAAAAAATAAGCCTGCAGGTTTTAATTGCAGGCTATCTGAACAGGGGCAGTGCGCAACAGACAGTACGCGAAGTTTTGAGCACCGCTCCGTTTAGAAGGATTAACGCTCGTCCCTGCGTCCACCCACTGCCGCCCACATTCTGCGAATATGAACCGTCACCTCTTCACGATCGTGATAGAGCTGACGCGCCTGGATCTGCGCGGCGATGCCGTGCTCATCCAGCTGCTGCTGAATATAGGCGAGATTGTTGGAGACCTCTTCATAGCGCTTTTTCATCGGCAGCTTGAGGTTAAAGATGGTTTCACGACACCACCCTTCTGTTAACCACTGCGCCATCAGCGCCGCCACTTTTGCCGGTTTTTCAACCATATCGCACACCATCCAGGAGATGTTGCTGCGCGTCGGGCGATAACGGAAACCATCTTCGCGCAGCCAGGTCACCTGGCCGGTGTCCATCAGGCTCTGCGCCATCGGACCGTTATCCACGGACGAGACCCACATGTTGCGCTTCACCAGTTGGTAGGTCCAGCCGCCGGGGCAGGCCCCAAGATCAACGGCATACATGCCGTTTGCCAGACGCTCATCCCACTCATCGGCAGGAATAAAGACGTGAAACGCCTCTTCCAGCTTCAGCGTCGAGCGGCTCGGCGCATCGGACGGGAACTTCAGGCGCGGAATGCCCATATAGAAAGGTGAGTTGTTGTATGAGTAGGAGTACCCGGTGTAGCAGCAGCCCGGCGCAATAAAGAAGATATGCACCACCGGGCGGCTCGCCGAGTCGCTGCGCGCCAGAATGCCCGCTTCACGCAGCGCACCGCGCAGCGGCACGGTGAACTTGCGGCAGAACTTCATCAGCTCTTTGCTTTCGTTGGTATCTGCCACTTCAACGCGCAGATCGCCGCCCTTCTCCACCACGCCCTGCAACATGCCAACGATCGGCGTAATGCGATCGTCCGGCGGCAGGTCGCGCAGCAGTTCCCCGACAACAAACATCTGGCGGGCAAAAATCAGCGAGCTGAACGGCAGCTCGCGCGCCAGTTTGTCGGCATCTTCCTGCTGATAGCACTCAAAAATGACATAGCCCGCGTTCTCTTTCACGCGGGCAAAACCGAACACGTTCTGGCGTCCGGCTTTATCGGTAATTTCGGCTGCGCACTCTTTCTCAAAACCCGGGCGGCACAGCAATACCACTTTATTCATGAACAACGCCCCTACGTTTCAGACGAATTGCGCCAATTAACATTAATGCCCAGCCGATTAAGAAGCAGACGCCGCCGACCGGGGTAACAAACGCCCACAGGCGTAAATGGGAGAGCGCGAGGCAATAGAGGCTACCGCTGAACAGCACGGTGCCAAGCGCCAGGAACACGCTGCTCCAGTAAAACCAGATGCTGATGCGGCGCTGCATCGCTACCGCAAGACCGAACACCGCTAAGGTGTGGAACGCCTGATACTCAAGGCCGGTCTGGATCCAGCTCATCTCGGTGACGCCGAGTGACTTGCTCAACACGTGCGCGCCAAACGCGCCCAACGCGACAAAGATAAAACCGCTTACGGCGGCAAAAATCAGCATAAAACGGCTGGTCATGTTACTTCCCCAAGAGTCATACGCGCCCTGCGCGCGCGAATTATTGTTCGTAGCGGAAACGGAATTTTTCCTGCTCGCTTGCCGCTTTGGCCAGGATCCACTGACGAAAGGCCGCTATTTTACCCAGTTCTGCCTGGCTGTCATGACAAACCAGATAAAAAGCATTTTTACTCACCAGCACATCGTTAAACGGGCAGACCAGACGGCCCGCTTCGATCTCCGATTGCGCCATCACATTGTTCGCCAGCGCCACGCCCTGGCCGTGGATCGCCGCCTGTAACACCATTGAGCTGTGGCTGAAGATCGGCCCCTGCTGAACATTGAGGTTAACGCCCAGCTGACGGGTATAGGTTTGCCAGTCGCGGCGCGAGGCGTCATGTAAAAGGGTATGGCGCGCCAGATCGTCCGGCGTCTTTAACGCCTTCTCGCCGGTCAGCAGCAGCGGCGAGCAGACCGGGAGAAGATATTCGGCATAAAGTTTTTCCACGCGCAGGCCCGGCCAGTTGCCGCGACCGTAGAAGATCGCCACGTCAACATCGTCGGCGAGCTTGTCCTCTTCGCGGTCGACCGCCTGGATGCGCACGTCGATTCCCGGATAAGCTGAGTTAAAGCTGGAGAGTCTCGGCACCAGCCACTGAATGGCGAAACTGGGCAGCAAGCTGACGGTCAGCGCGCCCTTGGCGCTGCGCGCCTGCAATTTGCGGGTGGCTTCATTGAGCTGGGAAAATATCTCTTTGATATCCTGAAAATAACTCTGCCCCTCCTCCGTTAACAACAGCGAACGGTTGCGGCGTCGAAAGAGTTTCAGGCCGAGAAAATCCTCGAGAGACTTGATTTGGTGACTTACTGCGGCCTGCGTCACAAATAGCTCATCGGCCGCGCGGGTAAAACTTAAATGGCGGGCAGCGGCATCAAAAACACGTAATGCATTAAGAGGTGGTAATCGCTTGGACATGGTTTATCAGGCTTAGATGTAAACTGAATTTAACAAACAGGAAACAGCAGTTAACCTATTAGTTTTTTTTATCTGAGCCATTATAAATTGTCCGTTGAGGTTGCACCAGCAAATACCTATAGTGGCGCCACTTCCTGAAGCCGGAACGAAAAGTGTTTTGGAATTGAGATTCTGAAGGGCTTTTGGCTTACGGTTGTGATGTTGTGTTGTTGTGTTTGCAATTAGGTCTGCATTTCAGACCCCGGTAGCGACGCTACCCCTTTTTCACTTCCTGTACATTTACCCTGTCTGTCCATAGTGATTAATGTAGCACCGCAAATTGCGGTGCTTTTTTTTGCCTGGCGTTCTGGATTATTTCTCCAGAGCAACCATCTCTTTCACGTCAGAACGGTTGATCTGCTGCTCATTACCGTTGGCGTCTTTGTAGGAAATCATACCTGTCTGGTCGTCAGTTTTCGGCTTGCCTTCGGAAATGATTGTACGGCCATCGTTGGTGTGCAACGCGTAGTTCGGGCTGGAACAGGCGCTCAGGGCGAAAGCTAAAGTACAAGCAGAAATAATTGCGGCAGTCTTCTTCATCTTCTTCTCCTTGATTTATTCTGGCAATTAATGCTGTGAAATACTCTTACAGGAAGAGTCTCAAACACGTTACTTACACTTATCAGCATAACCTGCTTATGCGGATCCGCCAGTACAAACAGATAATTCCGATGGTTATCAATCCCCTTGCCCACAGAAAAAAAGTGCGCGACCATCGTCGGCCTACAGATGAGGATAAGTATGAACGCATTTAATCCTTCGCAGTTTCGCGCCCAGTTTCCGGCGCTGGCCGACGCGGGTGTCTACCTCGACAGCGCCGCGACCGCGCTGAAACCACAGACGGTAATTGACGCCACGCAGCAGTTCTACAGCCTGAGCGCTGGCAATGTTCACCGCAGCCAGTTTGCCGAAGCGCAGCAGCTCACCGCCCGCTACGAAGCCGCACGTGACCAGGTCGCCACGCTGATTAACGCGCCTTCCGGCAAAAATATTGTCTGGACGCGTGGCACCACGGAAGCGATCAACATGGTTGCCCAGTGCTATGCCCGCCCGCGCTTAAAAGCTGGCGATGAGATCATTGTCAGCGAGGCGGAGCACCACGCCAACCTGGTGCCGTGGCTGATGGTTGCGGAGCAGACCGGCGCAAAGGTGGTGAAACTGCCGCTGGCGGACGATCGCCTGCCGGATCTTAACCAGCTTCCTGCCCTTATCACCCCCCGCAGCCGCATCCTGGCGCTGGGACAGATGTCCAACGTCACCGGCGGCTGCCCGGATCTGGCCCGCGCCATTACGCTTGCCCATCAGACTGGCATGGTGGTGATGGTTGATGGCGCGCAGGGCGTGGTCCATTTTCCCGCCGACGTACAGCAGCTCGATATCGATTTTTACGCCTTCTCCGGTCATAAACTCTATGGTCCGAACGGCATTGGCGCGCTCTATGGCAAAGCGGAACTGCTGGAGGCGATGACGCCGTGGCTCGGCGGCGGCAAGATGATCAGCGAAGTGACCTTTGGCGGTTTCACCACGCAGCCGGTGCCTTACAAGCTCGAAGCGGGCACCCCTAACGTGGCGGGGGTGATTGGCTTAAGCGCCGCGCTGGAGTGGCTGAACGGAATTGATATTGCGCAGGCGGAACGCTACAGCCGCGGGCTGGCAACGCTGGCGGAAGAGCAGCTGGCACTGCGCCCCGGTTTCCGCTCATTCCGCTGCCAGGACTCCAGCCTGCTGGCCTTCACGTTTGACGGCGTGCATCACAGCGATATGGTGACGCTGCTGGCGGGTTACGGCATCGCTCTGCGCGCGGGCCAGCACTGTGCCCAGCCGCTGCTCGCCGCGCTTGGCGTCAACGGCACGCTACGCGCCTCATTTGCGCCCTATAATACTCAACAGGATGTCGATGCGCTGGTCAGCGCCGTCGACCGTGCTCTGGAACTATTGGTGGATTGATGACAAGCCCTGCATTCGCCGGACATCCGTTCGGCACCGTGGTCACTGAAGAGACACTGCGCCAGACCTTTGGCGCGCTCAGCTCGTGGGAAGAGAAGTACCGCCAGCTGATTATGCTCGGCAAGCAGTTGCCTGCCGCAACGGACGAGATAAAAGCGCAGGCGCAGGAGATCCCCGGCTGCGAAAACCGCGTCTGGCTCGGCTCAACGCGTCTGCCCGATGGCACGCTACACTTCTTTGGCGACAGCGAAGGGCGCATCGTGCGCGGTTTGTTAGCGGTCTTGCTGACGGCGGTGGAGGGCAAACGCCCGCAGTCACTTATAGAGAACGATCCGCTGGCGCTGTTTGATGAGTTGGGGCTGCGCAATCAGTTGAGCGCCTCGCGCAGCCAGGGGCTGGCGGCGCTGGCCGCCGCCGTGCAGGAGCAGGCTCGTCAGGCGCTGGCCTGACGCTCTGCTTTCGCCATCAGTTTTTTTAACGCATGGGAGACCGCGACAAAGCCAAAGGTGGCGGTCACCATCGTTGCTGCACCAAACCCGGCGGCGCAATCCATCCGTTTTGGCCCTTCCGCACTGCTTTTCATCGCACACACCGAGCCATCCGCCTGCGGGTAGACCAGCGCTTCAGTTGAAAAGACGCAGTCGATGCCGAGTTTGCCTTTGCTGTTTTTCACCACGCCGAAATCGCTCTTCAGCCGCTCACGCAGCTTCGCCGCCAGCGGATCCTGAATGGTTTTCGCCAGATCGCTCACCTGGATCTGCGTCGGATCGATCTGTCCGCCCGCGCCGCCGGTGGTCACCAGCGGGATCTTATTGCGTCGGCAATAGGCGATCAGCGCCGCTTTTGGCCGCACGCTATCAATGGCGTCAATCACATAGCTGAACGAGGTGCTCATCAGCTGCGCGACGTTATCGGCGGTAACGAAATCATCGATCACCGTGACGCGGCACTCCGGGTTGATGTCGCGAATGCGCGCGGCCATCACTTCCGCTTTCGCCTCGCCGACGGTGTCGCGCAGGGCATGGATCTGCCGGTTGGTGTTGGTGACGCAGACATCATCCATATCAATCAGCGTGATGGCGCCAATTCCGGTGCGCGCCAGCGCTTCGGCGACCCACGAACCAACGCCACCGATGCCGACCACGCAGATATGCGCATCGGCAAACCACTGCAACGCTTTTTCACCATACAAACGCGCCGTCCCGCCAAAGCGCTGGCGCCAGGCGTCGCTGATTACTGCTGACATATGAAACCTCAAGCTGAAACAGAGAACCCCCTCCGGGACCGGAAGGGGTGAAGAGTTTACCACATTCGTTTAGCCGCTAAAGACGTTGCCCGTCAGACCCGCGCCCGGCGCGTTCTTCAGGATCCAGACGCGGCCATAGTGGTTATACCAGCCAGCGCGATGCCCGGCTTCTGCGCCGATACCCTGATAGATGTCGAAGTGCTGGCCTTTAATTGCCCCGCCAACATCCAGCGCCACCATCAGGCGCAGCTCATACTGGCCGTTGAATTTGCCTTTACTGTCCAGCTGCGGCACTTCTGCCAGCAGCGTCGTGCCCGGTGGGATCACGGTTTTATCAGAGGCGACCGACGCGCGGCCAATCAGCGGCACGGAGCTGGCGCCTTTTACCGGAGCCCAGGATTGCGGTTTAAAGAAGACAAAGGAGGCGTTCTCCTCCAGCAGCGCGCGCACTTCCGCTTCACTGTGCTTCTCGCCCCATTCGCGAATCGCCTGCATCGACATATCTTCGCGCTTCACTTCACCGCGATCGATCAGCACTTTGCCGATGCTGCGATAGGCGTGACCATTTTTACCGGCGTAGCTAAAGAAGTTGAGCGGGCTGCCGTCACCGAAATCGATATAGCCGCTGCCCTGCACATCCATAATGAAGTTGTCCATCAGCGAGTTGCTGTAGGCCAGCACATAGTTCTCGCTGAGCGCCCCGGCGTAGATCTCCGCGCGCGAAGGCAGGCGGCCGCGTTTAGACGGCATGCGGTAGATAGGATACTGGAACTCGCCCTGGCGGGTGTGGCGCGCCTGCACCACCGGCGTGTAGTAGCCGGTAAACTGCACGTTGCCGTAGTTGTCTGTGCCTTCCATCTGCCAGGCGTCAATGCCGTACTGGCGCAGCGAGCGGGTATCGCCCCCGGCGCGCAGCCAGGCTTCAATGGCGTTATAGACGCTGCTCTGGTTGCCATAAAGGCGCGGCGCAGAGCTTCTGATCTGGCTCACCTGCTCGGAGAAGTCTCCGGCATTAATTGGTGCGCCCACGGCGTCAGGCTGATTAACGAGGGAAAAAGGCTGAGAGAATTTTCCGTCTTTATACTGTTGACCGCGATCGGTCGGTTTAGAAGAGCAGGACGCGAGAAGTGCCACCATCGCGCCTGTGAGTACGAACCTAGCCCAACGTGCTTTCATTGTTTCTCATCTTTTGGTTAACCCCAAGCCGGATGAAGATAACAAACCACTGTGGCTAATGAAATGCACACGAACATTCCGATATCAGTTTTGTTTAAATCTTAAGCACATTGTGTTGTTTTTAAACATAAAGTCCTTAAATCGACAAATGTCGCAAAAAAAGGTTGCATCAAATCGTCTACGGCGTATAGTGCGCTTCCACGGACGCGGGATGGAGCAGCCTGGTAGCTCGTCGGGCTCATAACCCGAAGGTCGTCGGTTCAAATCCGGCTCCCGCAACCAATTAAAATGTGGAAGAAAGAAAAAGTTTACATGATGGAAGTGTAAACAGACGGACGCGGGGTGGAGCAGCCTGGTAGCTCGTCGGGCTCATAACCCGAAGGTCGTCGGTTCAAATCCGGCCCCCGCAACCAACACAATAAACACCTTAACGGGTGTTTTTTTGTTTCTGGCGTTTGTAAAACCGCGCAGCAAACAAGACAAAAAAATGGCGCCCTTCGGCGCCATTCTGTTATCCCCTTCTCGCCAGCGTCGCGCCATCCGCGAAGTAGGCTTTAATCCCTGCCAGAATCGACTCTGCGACTTCCTGCTGGAATTTTGCGGTCTTGAGCTTACGCTCCTCTTCCACGTTACTGATAAACGCCGTCTCAACCAGAATCGACGGGATATCCGGCGCTTTCAGCACCGCAAATCCCGCCTGCTCGACGCTGTTCTTGTGCAGGTTATTGACGCGCCCCAGCTTATTAAGCACCGCTTTGCCAAACTTCAGGCTGTCGTTGATGGTCAGCGACTGCACCATATCGAACATGGTGTGATCGAGATAGCGGTCACCGCTTTTGCTTACGCCACCAATCAAGTCCGCCGCGTTCTGCGTATCCGCCAGATATTTCGCCGCCGTACTGGTCGCCCCTTTGGTCGACAGCGCGAAAACGGACGAACCGTGCGGCTGGCGGCTGCTAAAGGCATCGGCGTGAATCGAGACAAAGAGGTCGGCGCGCTGCTTCTGCGCTTTCGCCACCCGCACCTTCAGCGGAATAAAGACATCCTCGTTGCGGGTCATATAGGACTTCATATTGCCCTCTTTCTCGATGAGCGCATGCAGACGGCGAGCGATTTGCAGCACCACATCCTTCTCACGGGTTTTATATTTCCCCGTCGCCCCCGGATCTTCGCCGCCATGACCGGGATCGAGCATGATCACAATTGGCCTGTCGCGCCCGGCTTTGCCCGGCTGCGGGCCGCTCTGCGCGGGCGGCACCTGCTTATCAAGATCGCCCTGGTTGTACTCTTCAAGCAGCGCCAGCAGCGGATCCTGCACATCCTGCGCATTCGCCGGATAGAGATCCATCACCAGACGCTCTTTGAAGCCTGCGACCGGCGCCAGCGCAAAGAGTTGGGGTTTCACATTCTGCTTAAGTTCAAACACCATGCGCACCGTCTGCGGATCGAACTGACCCACGCGGGCTGATTTGATAAAGGGATCGTCACTGCGAATCTGCGTTCCCATGCCCTTAAGCACGGAGTTGAGGTGAACGCCTTGCAGATCCACCACCAGGCGGTCGGGGTTGCTCAAGGCGAACTGTTTGTACTTCACCACGCGGTTCGATTCCACCGTCACACGGGTATAGCTCGACGCAGGCCAGACGCGCACGGCGACCACCTGACTGACGGCGGCCAGGCCAACCTGGCTCACGCTTAATAACCACATCGCCCCCGCACCCTGTAATAATTTGCGGCGGCTCAGCGCTGAATGACTTCCCGACATGCTTCTCCCGAGCAATTTGTTTAAATAATGCTTAACGTCAGAATTGACGGAAAACTTTAGCGAATGATGCATAAACTGTCATCTTTTAAAGGGTAAACATATGTCTGGCGCTATGCTTCACAAAGACGGGAGAATCCTGGGTTAAGAAAATTTGTGCTTGCAGCGAAGGCAATAAAAGAATAAAAATACACTTTTTACGAATAATCATGCAGTGAGGACAGGCCGTGGTCAAAGAGCGCAGAACCGAACTGGTGCAGGGATTTCGCCATTCCGTTCCCTATATCAACGCCCATCGGGGAAAGACATTCGTCATTATGCTCGGGGGTGAAGCCATCGAGCATGAAAACTTCTCCAGCATTGTCAACGACATCGGCCTGCTGCATAGCCTCGGGATCAGGCTAGTGGTAGTCTATGGCGCGCGCCCGCAAATCGACGCCAACCTTGCTGAACATCACCACGAACCGATCTACCACAAACACACCCGCGTTACCGACGCCAAAACCCTTGAACTGGTGAAACAGGCCGCAGGGCTTTTGCAGCTGGATATCACTGCGCGGCTGTCGATGAGCCTCAACAATACGCCGTTACAGGGCGCGCATATCAATGTGGTCAGCGGTAACTTTATTATTTCGCAGCCGCTGGGCGTTGATGACGGCGTTGACTACTGCCACAGCGGCCGCATTCGCCGTATTGATGAAGAGGCGATCCACCGCCAGCTCGACAGCGGCGCGATTGTGCTGATGGGGCCGGTTGCGGTTTCCGTCACCGGAGAGAGCTTTAACCTCACCTCCGAAGAGATTGCCACCCAGCTGGCGATCAAGCTGAAAGCGGAGAAGATGATCGGCTTTTGCTCGTCGCAGGGTGTGATGAATGATGAAGGTGAGATTGTTTCAGAACTGTTCCCTAACGACGCGCAGGCGCGTGTCGAAGAGCTGGAGCAGCGCGGCGACTACCACTCCGGCACCGTGCGTTTCCTGCGCGGCGCGGTAAAAGCATGCCGCAGCGGCGTGCGTCGCAGCCACTTAATCAGCTATCAGGAAGATGGCTCGCTGTTGCAGGAGCTTTTCTCCCGCGACGGTATTGGTACGCAGATTGTGATGGAGAGCGCCGAGCAGATCCGCCGCGCCACCATTAACGATATCGGCGGCATTCTGGAACTGATCCGCCCGCTGGAACAGCAGGGCATCCTGGTGCGCCGCTCCCGCGAGCAGCTGGAGATGGAGATCGATAAGTTCACGATCATTGAGCGCGACAACCTGACTATCGCCTGCGCGGCGCTCTATCCCTTCCCGGAAGAGAAGATTGGCGAGATGGCCTGCGTGGCCGTGCATCCTGATTATCGTAGCTCGTCACGCGGCGAAGCGCTGCTGGAGCGTATTGCGTTGCAGGCGCGGCAGATGGGACTCAGCAAGCTGTTTGTGCTCACCACCCGCAGCATTCACTGGTTCCAGGAGCGCGGCTTTACGCCGGTGGATATCGACTCGCTGCCTGAAACCAAAAAGCAGATGTACAACTACCAGCGGCGCTCAAAAGTGCTGATGGCCGATCTGACCTGATTCACGCCCCGCCCTATGCGGGGCGTTTTATTTCAGGGCGCTGAACAGCGCTTCAAGTCCGCTGCGCCGCTCGGTGCGGGTAGCAATCGCCTGCCCCAGCACGCGCTCATCGGCATAGAGCGAGAGCCGTTTACGTGCGCGAGTAATCGCGGTGTAAACCAGCTCGCGCGTCACCACCGGCACGTTTTGCGCAGGCAGGATCAGCGCGGCGTGATCGAACTCCGAACCCTGTGATTTATGTACCGTCATTGCCCAGGCGGTTTCATGCTCCGGCAAACGGCTCGGCTGCACCGACTTGATCTTACCGCCCGGCAACGGGAACCAGACGCGCATCCCCTGCCCCTGATCCAGCGCAATACCGATATCACCATTGAACAGCCCCAGCGCGGAGTCGTTGCGCGAAATCATCACCGGCCTGCCGTGATACCAGCGCGAGAAGGGCTGGCGGGTAATTTTACGCTGACGCACCAGCGCCAGCTCGAGCCGCTCATTCAGCCCGCTGACGCCAAACGGCCCTTCGCGCAGCGCGCAGAGCAACTGGTACTCGCCGAAGGCGGCGATAATCGCTTCCGGCTCGGCGTTGCCCTGCACCAGTGAGAGATAGTGCCCATACCCCGCCAGCGCGTCGTCAATCATCTCCTGATACGCCTCGG
This sequence comes from Kosakonia sp. CCTCC M2018092, assembly GCF_003864115.1. Taxonomy (NCBI): domain Bacteria; kingdom Pseudomonadati; phylum Pseudomonadota; class Gammaproteobacteria; order Enterobacterales; family Enterobacteriaceae; genus Kosakonia; species Kosakonia sp. CCTCC M2018092. The sequence continues at coordinate 881,658 of NZ_CP034225.1, read as the reverse complement.
CGCTGTTAAGCGATTTCCGCTCGATATCCTCAAAGCCCTGGCTGAAGACCGCCTGCGTGGCGCGCTTATCACCCCGGTTAACCGCGGCGGCCAGTTGCCCGATGCCGGAGTGGCTGCCGAAGCGGTAACTTTTTTGCAGCAGGCAGAGGCTGTCACGCAGCGCGGTTGCTGCCTCACCTTCACCTGCGGGCACTTCCGCGCCGGTTAACCGTGAGAGCTGCGCCGCGCGCGTCGCGCTGTACCCGGCGTTTACCCAGGCGCAGATATCCCCCAGCACCGCACCCGCCTCAACGGAGGCCAGCTGATCGCGATCGCCGAGGAAGATCACCCGCGCCCGCGGCGGCAAAGCGTCAATCAGCCGCGACATCATCGGCAGGTCAATCATTGACGCCTCATCCACCACCAGCACGTCCAGATGCAGCGGGTTGAGGGCGTGATGGCGCATGCGCTGGCTTCCCGGCTGCGCACCGAGCAGCCTGTGCAGCGTGCTGGCCTCATCCGGCAGCAGCGCTTTTTGCGCCTCATCAAGGGGAAGCTGGCGCAGCGCGTTGCCGAGGGATTCGGTTAACCGCGCGGCGGCTTTACCGGTGGGCGCAGCCAGGCAGATACGGCAGCGGCTACCATTGAGCGTTTGTACCAGCGCCGCCAGCAGCTTCGCCACGGTAGTGGTTTTACCGGTTCCCGGCCCGCCGGAGATCACCGAAATTCGCCGGGTGAGTGCCACGGCGGCGGCGACTTTTTGCCAGTTCACATCGGCTTCATTGTCTGGCGGAAAGAGTGAGGCCAGCGCCTCTGAAAGCCGGGCTTCATCCGCCTCATCAACGCTTTCCTGGGCGGCAAAGAACTCCGCAACGCGCCGCTCGTTCCACCACATACGGTTCAGGTAGAGGCGTGCGTCATGCAGAATAATCGGCGTCGCGCCGCTGCCGTCGCCAACCGCTGGCGAGGCAAGCAGCAGCGCCTGCCAGTCGTCGGGCGGGCCGGCCATTTCAAACAGCTGGCGGGCGAGCGGCGAATCAGCGCCGAACACCTCGGGCGTCAGGCGCGAGAGCGGCAGACAGACGTGCCCCTCTCCGGCATCGCGGCTCAGCAGCGCGGCGGCCAGCAGCAGGGCGGGCTCTTCCATGCCAGCCACCGTCAGGGCAAACTGCACGTCCAGCGGACGCAGCAGCTTCTGCTCCATCGCTTCTTGCAGTAAAGCCTGCACATTCATGGCGTCATCTCCGGTACTTCACCTGCAAACAGGGTATCCATGCGGGCGATCAGCGCTGCCTCCGGGCGGGTGGTGAAAATCCCCTGCTCCGGTTGCTGCGCCTCCGGGCGGGTGGTGAAAATCCCCTGCTCCGGTTGCTGCGCCTCCACGCCGCGTAAAAAGAGGTAGATCACACCGCCGAAATGGCGCTCATAGTCGTAATCGGCGATGCGGTGGCGTAAATAGCGGTGCAGCGCCAGGGTATAGAGCTGGTACTGCAAATCGTAGCGATGGGACTGCATGGCCGCCGCCATCGCCTCTTGCGTATAGGCCTGCGCGTTTTCGCCGAGCCAGTTGGATTTGTAATCGAGCAGGTAGTAGCGCCCCTGATGGCGAAACACCAGGTCGATAAAGCCCTTTAGCATCCCGCGCACGTCGCGAAAATCGAGCGGCGCGCATCCGGCCGATAGCGGATCGTAGCGGCGGATCAGCCCATCGAGCGCCTCTGCGCTCAGCGTGGCGCTGATGGGCAGATAAAACTCCATCTCAACCTGTTTATCTTTAGCCGTCAGTTGGCTAAGAGAGACCCCGGCTGCGGTGAGCGGCGCGTGCAGCACCGTCTCCAGCCAGTTGCTCAGCACCGGCTGCCAGTGCTCTTCATATCCTGCCACCAGCAGCTTTTCCGCCACCCACTCCGGTGATACCGGCTGGGTGAAATCAATATCTTCAAACAGACTGTGCAAAAAGGTACCAGGTGCCGCGCCGCGCGGAAACTCGTGCGGCGTTAGCATCGGCTGTGTCTGCACCTCGCGCTCGCCTGCGGCGTCGACATCCAGACGCGGGAGCAGATCCTGAGCAAGGCCATGACCGCGCTGCTGCAAGCCGGAGTAACTGGTCACGCGCCAGTCATCGGCGACCCGGCGCATCACTTCGCGCACGCTGAGCGCGGGGGGCTGCGGCTGCGGTAACTCCCAGCGCTCAGTGTCCGGCGTGGGCGGCGTCGCCAGCACAATCTCTTCATTGCAGATCTCTGCCAGCGCCTGACGCAGCCCGGCGGCGTCCAGCGCCTCGCCCTTCTGGATCAGACGACCCAACGCGCTGAGGTGGAAATCGGTGGGCCCGCTCTTCTCGCCACGACGGCGAAACAGAGGCGCAATGCCAAGGCTGCAGTGCCACACCGAACGGGTCAGTGCCACATAGAGCAGGCGTAAATCCTCCGCCAGCCGCTCCGCTTCCGCCAGCTCAATGCTCTCTTCGGCATGGCTGAGATCGAGCACCGCGTTGAACGAGGCGCGATCGTGGTAAAAACCCTGGTCCTGTACGCGGAAGTTGGCGATAAATGGCAGCCAGACCAGCGGATACTCAAGGCCTTTCGATTTGTGGATGGTGACAATCTGCACCAGGTGCTTATCGCTCTCCAGACGCATCTGCTCGCTGGCGGCGCTGGTGTTCGGCTCGGCGATATGCTGCGTCAGCCAGCGGGTAAGTGCGTGCTCACTTTCAAGCTGCGTGCCCGCTTCCTGCAACAGTTCGCTGACATGCAGAATATCGGTTAAACGACGCTCTCCGCCGGGCGTGGCGAGCAGGTTTTCCGCCACGTTACGCGCACTCATCAGCGTGCGCAGCATCGCCATTACGCCGCGCTTTTGCCACAGCTCGCGGTAGTGAGAGAACTCTTCAACCACCCGATCCCAGGCATCTTCATCAAGATTGAGCGCGTCGATATCGCGTGCCGTCAGCCCGAGCATCGAGGTTGCCAGCGCGCTGCGCAGCGTGTTTTCACGCTCCGGCGTCAGCACCGCATGCAGCAACCAGAGCAGCTCCTGCGCTTCCGGCGTTTCAAACACGCTGTCGCGGTTGGAGAGGTAGACAGAGGGAATGCCGAGCAGCGTCAGCGCATCGCGGATAAGCGATGCTTCATGGCGGCTGCGCACCAGCACAGTGATATCCGAGGCTTTTACCGGCCGCGCTTTCTCCCCTTCGTAGAGCAGCGCATCGCCTCTCTGCCCGGCGCTAAGCCAGTCGCGGATCTGCATCGCGCAGAGCTGGGCCATAAAGCTCTGGTAATCACCCACGCCCACGCCTTCGCCGTCCATCAGCCACAGCTTCATCGACGGCTGGGTTTCCCCTTTTACCGCAAAGCGCAGCCCGCTGTTTCGCGCAGCCGCTTTCACCGGCAGGAAGGGGATCTGGCGGAACATAAACGCGTCGTCCATCTGGCTAAAGAGCCGGTTGACGCTGGCGATCATCCCCGGCGACGAGCGCCAGTTGGTGTCGAGGGTGTAGCGGGCGCTCACTTCGTCGCGCGCTTTCATATAGGTGAAGATATCAGCGCCGCGAAAAGCGTAGATCGCCTGTTTGGGATCGCCAATCAACAGCAGGCCACACTCGGGCTGATTCAGCCAGATACGGCTAAAGATGCGGTACTGCTGCGGGTCGGTATCCTGAAATTCATCGATCATCGCCACCGGAAAACGGGTGCGGATAGCCGCAGCCAGCGCCTCGCCGTTCGGGCTTTGCAGCGCGTGATCGAGCCGGCTGAGCATGTCGTCAAAACCGAGCTCGCCGCGGCGGCGCTTCTCTTTTGCGACCGCGTCGCGGATTTCGCGCATCGCGCGGGTCAGCACCAGATCGCTCAGAGTCAACGGCTGCGCCAGAAGCGTTTCGATGGCGACAAACAGCGGATGCTCCGGCACCACGCCGCCCGCTTTGGTGCGCTGGGCAAGAAACGCCTGCGAGAACTTCTCCAGCGCGTCCGGCAGCAGATAGGTGCTGGTCTCCTCCTGCGCCCAGGCGGAGATCTTCTCAATCCACTTGCCCTGGTTGCCGCGGTTGAACTTGCGCCGGTCAATGCCGGAGTTTTCCAGCAGCGGCTCCAGCTCATTCACGGAGTCGAGCCACTGACGTTTCACCGCATCGATCTGCGAGACAATCTGCGCATGGCGCGACGCGAGGGTCTCCTCCTCCGGCGGCGGTGATTTGATCTGCGGGGCTTCGCCCTGCAAATAGCGGTCGATGGACCTGAGCAGATCCTGCGGCCCCTTCCATAAATCGTGGATCACCTGCGCAATGTCGCGCGGCAACGGGTAGCAGTGGCGACGCCAGAAGTCAGCGCAGGCCTGGTAGCGCAGCAGGGTTTCATCTTCCAGCAGTTTCAGTTCAAACAGCATGCCGGATTCGAAGGCGTTGAGGCTGAGCATGCGCTGGCAAAAACCGTGGATGGTAAAGACCGCGGCTTCATCCATCTGCCGCTCCGCCAGCATCAGCCAGTGGGCGGCCTGCTGTTTATCTTCAATTTCTGCCAGCAGGCTGGCGTAGAGCGGGTTTTCGCTGCTTTCGCGCAGGCAGGCGATGCGTAGCTCGTGGATGTTGCTGCGAATACGCCCGCGCAGCTCTTCTGTCGCCGCTTCGGTGAAGGTGACCACCAGCAGCTCTTCGACGTTGAGCGGGCGGGGAAAGGCGGCATTGCCGCCAAGCCCGAGTAACAGCCGCAGATAGAGCGCGGCGATGGTGAAGGTTTTACCGGTGCCCGCCGAGGCTTCAATCAGGCGCTCGCCGGTAAGCGGCAGGCGCAGGGGATCAAGGGTCTCAGCGGTCGTTTCACTCATTTTTCTCGCTCATCAAAGGTAAGGATTGCTGCAAAGCGCTGGCGTCCTTCCACACCTTCCAGCCGTCAGGCCGGGCGTAATCGGCTTTTCCGCTCTGGCTTCCGGAGATCTGTGACAGTATCGCCATACCTTGCGGCTCAACCACCGCCTGATGGAAGAAGTCCGCAAGTTTTTGCGGCGTCAGCGCTTTTATTTGGGCCACTACTTTATCACGTGAATCGAAGCGCATATTGCCGCGATCGAAATCTTTGCTCAATTTGGAAGCCTCCTCGCCTAATGTCTGCGGCGCTTGCAGCATTTGCGCAATGACACCCTGCTGGATCTGCGCAAACTCCTCCGGCTTCATCGCGCGCAGGCGCGCTTCAGCGGTCGGGAAGAAGGCTTTATAGCGCTCCCAGAGCCAGGCGGGCTGCTTCTCATTGCTCTGCAACAGGAAGCCCATTCCCCACTGGCGGCCAACATTGATGGGGAAAGCAAAGACGGCATAACCGAGCTGCTCTTCGGTACGCAGCTGGTTGTAGAACCACGGCTGCACAATCTGCCCGAGCATCGCGCTGTACGCCGAGCTGCTGTACTCATCGAAGCCGGTCGGCACAAAGACGGCAGCCAGCGCGGAATCGGTGCTGTTGCCCGCTTTCTCAAACATGGCGTTCTGCTTTTTATCCACCAGCACGTCTTTGTTACGGCACCATTCGTTACCGCTGGTGCCAAGCTGTTTTTGCACGTTGCGGGCCAGATCTTTCGCCTGCTGTTCGCTCAGGTTACCCACCACCAGGAACTCCGGGCGGGCGTTGTGCTTCAGCGCATCACGATAATGGAGAATGTCCTGCACGGTGATCGACGGCAGCAGCGCACGGCGCGCTTCGCGCGGGAAATAGGGTACCTGCGAGATCATCTGCACCGGCATAATCGCCTGGTCAAACGCTTTACCCTTCTCCGCCGAGGCCATCATCCGGCTGTACCAGGATTTCGCCTGCGTCAGCTGCTCCTCGGTGGGCGTATAGCTGAAATACCCCTCCAGCAAGGCGCTGAAGAGCTGCGGCAGGCGCTGCGTGTAGCCGTTGGCATTCAGCATCAAACCGTTATTGGCATTGGTGGAGAAACCGATGCCGCCGACCGCGGCCTGGTTACTGAGTTGATCGAGCGCCAGCCCTGCCAGGTAATCATTTAAGGCAAACATCACCTGATTTTTCGCGCTGTCCATCGCCTGCGGATTACGCAGCACCACGCTGACATCCGCACGCGGCTCATTGGCGAAGTAGCGGCTCGGCATATAAACCACGCGCAGCGCCGGTTCATCAACAATCAGTTCCGGGTGCGTGTATTTTTTCGCCGGGGTAATTAGCGAGAAGTCATCCGGAATGTAGGGGTTAAGCTCCGGGAATTTGAGATCGATCCCTGCTTCATCCTTTTGCCAGGCGGCAAAGCGCTCAGGCGTAATTTTCTCCACTTGGTAAGGGGCATCAACAAAGTAGGCTTTTTTGTTGTGCGGCTCATCGGGGCTGATATACCAGATACGCGCGTTTTGCGGCGTCATCTCATCAAGACGCGCCTGCACCGCTTTAGCGTCAAACTGGTCAGCAATATTGACGGAATCGAGGGTGTGAGCAACCGGCACGCGGATCATCGTGTCGGCAAGCCACTCAACGTAATCCATATCGCGGGTGATCGACGGGTAGCGGAAATCGAGATCGAGAATGTGCGCCAGCTCGTCGAAATAGCGTTTATCGATTCCCTTTTCGCGCAGCAGTTGCAGATAGCTGAAGATGGCGGCGACAACCCGATCGCGGTTCGCCAGCCCTTTATCCGTCAGGGTGGCGGAGATAGCCAGTACACCGCTGTTACCGTTGACTACCGGGTCGGAATCGCCGCGAATCCCCTCAACCAGCCCTTGGCTTTGCAGCCAGTCCGAGAGCGTGCCCGGGCTGCGGTTGCCAATCAGATAGGTAATCAGCTCGTCGGTTTTGCTGCGAAAGGCCGCGGTGTTGTTATCAATACGAAACTCAACGCGCAGCACCTTGTTCGGCACTTCCGGCACGTAGTGAATAATGATGCCTTTTTGCGCGTCCGTTACCACCGGCACGGTGATCTCAGGCCGGGTGATATTTTTGTTGGGAACCCGGCCATAGGTCTGCACCGCGAGCGTCGCCAGCTCGTTAAGCGGGCGATTGCTGTAAATCACCGCTTTCATCAGGTTGGCCGAGTAGAACTTATCGCGAAACGCCAGCAGCGCGTCATGCACCGGGCTGCCCGGTTTATCGCTGAGGGTTTCAAGGTTGCCGCCGGAGAAGCGCGCGCCGGGGTGAGCGGGGTTAATGGTCTCCGCACTCACCTGCGCCATGCGCATGCCGTCACGGGTACGCGCCATGGTCAGCTCCGCGTTGACCGCGTTACGCTCCCGCTCGGCGTACTTCTTTGCCAGCAGCGGCTCGGCGATGGCATCCGCTAAACGATCCACGGCGCCGTCCAGCGCGTCGTTCTCCACTTCCATATAGTAAGCGGTGCGATAAGGTGCTGTGCTGGCGTTGTGGCTACCGCCGTGCATTTTGAGGTATTCAGCGAGGCTGTCTGGCTGCGGATACTTTTTCGACCCCATCAGCGTCATATGCTCAAGATAGTGAGCAAGGCCTGGATGGCTATCGGGATCTTCGAGCGAGCCGACCGGGACAACCAGCGCGGAAAGGGATTTGACCGCCTGCGCATCCGAGACCAGCAGCACGACCATGCCGTTATCAAGGCGGATCGCCTGATACTGCCGCGTATCTTTGTCGCTCTTACGGATAGTCTCTTTAACAGGCTGCCAGCCGGTCTCAGCCTGGCTGAGTGGCGCCCACAGGGCAAAAAACAGAACGAAGATAGATAACCAGGTGCTGCGGGGCATTCACGAACCTCATCATTAACTTTTCCTGCTCCCCCGATAATCACCGGGACAGCAGGTAAATGTGTGCTGACAGCGCCAGCACGCGTGTTATATCAGTCCGTGACCGTCGCGCTTAATAAGGGATGGCTCCCCTCTGCGCAATTTTTATACCGTCAGGCGGGCTGATTGTGTCGATAAAGCGGTAACAGGAAACGCTGCGCCTGCGCGGTAATCTCCGCGAAGTACTCCGGCTCCAGGGTTCGCCACAGACGCTGATACCAGACATCGGCACCTTCTCCGCTGACCACCATGTTGCCTTCATAGGCCTGCAAAAATTTGCTCTGCGCTTTTTGCAACGTCTCGTCGTCCTTTACCATGGCATCATTTGCCGCGTCATAACAGGCTTTTATCCACGCGCCGCCGCTTTCCGGTAGCAGTAGCAAGGGTTTCGCCATCCCTTCGCGGTAGCCTTCGATCATCAACGCCAGGTAGCGCAACGCCTCTTCAGGCGGCAGCGCCGGGAAGCGCCACTGGCCATCTTTACGTACAAAGAGACGGCTCTCTCCCGTTCCGCCACTGGCACAGTAGACAAGATGTTCCAGCCAAAGTTGCAGCCCCTGGGAGACCTTCAGCTGCGATGGACGCCAGCGCAGCAGCCCGTCCGGCTGCACATGGGCCAGCCATCCGGTGAGGTGAACGCCCGCGCAATGCAGGTCAATTTCGAGACTGTCTGCCGGCTGGCGATGCTCAATAACGCGGCTGGCCAGCGCCTGCATCTCTTTGCACTGCGTCTCCCAGACAATTTCACCAAACGCCCCGTATGGCAGCACACCCGCAGCCCGATAGCGGCGAAACAGTTTTTCCGCGTCCTGCTCTTCAACCAGCGCATTCAATAACTCGTCGTTAAGCTGGTAGCGATCGAGGCCATCAAGAATAAAGGGCTCGGCGTCAGGAATATCGCTCTCTTCAGGGCGGAAATTGACCCGCAGACGCATCTGGAAGAAGGCGCGCACCGGGTGGGCCCAGAAGCGCTGAAGCTGGTCAAAGGCCAGCGTCTCAAGCGTTGGCGTCTCCAGCGTCTGGATAAAAGGCAGATGCTCTTCGCCCTGCAGGCTGGCGGCGGGCAGCCAGTCGCGGGCATAGCTCTGCCACTCATCCACCGTATAGTTAGCCGGATCGAACGGCATGCGGGTATGCAGATGGGTGATATGTGCCTTCACCCGCCGCTCGCTTTCGTCGCAGTTGAGCGCCTCGTCACCCGGCAGATGGTGGCTCTGGCCGATATAGTCCACCAGCTCCTGCACCAGCACCGAAGGGAAACGCTCTTTGTTATCCTGGATCGAACGGCCTATATAGCTGATATAGAGCTGCTGCTGGGCGGAGATGAGCGCTTCCAGGAAGAGATAGCGGTCATCATCACGGCGGCTGCGATCGCCGCGCTGCGGTTTCTGGCTCATCAGATCAAAGCCGAGCGGAGGAAGCGTACGCGGATAGATCCCGTCGTTCATCCCCAGCAGGCAGACCACTTTGAATGGGATCGAGCGCATCGGCATCAGCGTACAGATATTGACGGGGCCAGCGAGGAAGCGCTGGCTAATGCGCTCCTGATCGAGACGCTGAGCCAGTTCATCACGCAGCAGCGAGAGCGGGACCGCTTCGCCATAGCTCGCGCCAACGCCCTGGGCGATGATCGCCTGCCACTGCTGCTCAATCAGCGCCAGTGCGGCTTCGGTCTCCTGATCGGGCAGGAAGAAGTCATTAAGCATCTCCCGGCAGACCGGTAGCCACTCCTCCAGCGGACGCTCTTCGGCAAGACCCCGACGCCAGATATTGAGTTGCATCAGCAGCGAGGCCAGGTGGCCGACCAGTTCCGCAATCAGCCCGCTCGACTCGTCATAAGGAAGAATTGACTGCCACTCGCCCCGGTGGCTCTCCATGGCGTAGCCGAGCAGCATACGCGTCAGGCCAAACTGCCAGGTGTGCTGCCCGGTTGGCGGCAGTTCGAGTTCGCGGACGTTGTCATCATCCATCCCCCAACGAATGCCGGACTCATTTACCCACAGGCGCAGGTAGCGCAGCCCCTCTTCGGTAATGTTGAAGCGGGCCGCCAGCACAGGTACATCCAGCAGGGCCAGCACATCTTCCGAGACGAAGCGGCTGTCCGGCAGGGATAACAGGCTGATAAAGGCTTGCAGCGCGGGATGAGCCTGACGTGCGCGGCGGTCCGATACCGCATAGGGAATGTAGCGCTCACCGCTGGCGCTGCCAAAGACCGCCTGAATATAGGGGCTGTAGCTGTCGATATCTGCCACCATCACCACGATATCGCGCGGCGTCAGTTCAGGATCCTCCTCCAACATCGCCAGCAGACGATCGTGCAGCACTTCCACTTCCCGCTGCGGGCTGTGGCAGATATGCACCGTAACGCTGCGATCCTCTGGATCGAGCAGGCGCTTTTTATCACTGCGCGCGAACTCTTCTGCCGTGACGCCAGCTACCGCGCTGTTTTGCAGCTCAAGGATGTCGTACTTCAGGTTTTGCAGCAGCGAGCCCGGGGTGATGTCGACAAAGGCATCCAGCTCTTCATAACGCTCCATCCCCGCCAGCAGAAAGATGTTGTCACGCCCGAGCTTGCCCCAGGAGGCCAGCAGTGGGTTACCCACATCCTGCTCGCCTTCGCCATTGAACAGACCTTCCGCGCTTTGCGTATCGCGGAAAAGAGGAAACTGGCGGTCATCCCGGTGATGGCGGCGGCGGCGCGTGACCAGCCTTGCGAGAAACGCCGGATCTTTGATATCGCCCCAGTAGTAGCGACAGGGGTTAGTAAACAGCAGATGCACATCAATATGTTTGCCCAGCGCCTGCAGGGCTTGCAGGTAGACGGGCGGCAGCGCGGAGATGCCGCAGATAAAGACGCGGGCAGGCAACCCGGCAGGCGGCTCTTTCGCCGATTCAAGCCGGGAGATAAAGCGCTGATACAGGTTGGCGCGGTGCCAGTGGGGCTGGCCTAACTCGCGCGTATGTTCAACCAGCGCGCGCCAGAGCGGTGCCTGCCAGCGCTGCGCGTCGTCCAGCCCATCGACCCTTTCTCCCGCCTCCCAGCGCGTCAGCCACTCCGGGCGATAAACCAGGTACTGATCGTAAAGATCCGCCACGCGTGAGGAGAGCTGGAACAGTTTGCGCTTGTCATCATCATCGTGGAGATAGTGATGCAGCATGGCAAAGTCCTCATGCTCCAGCAGTGCAGGCAGCAGCGACATCAGCTTCCAGCTCATACTCTGTTTGTTGAAGGCGCTCTCTTTGGGGATATCCTCCAGGACGGTAACGAACATCTCCCAGATAAAGCTGGCGGGCAGCGGAAAGGTGATATTGGCGGCGATGCCAAATTTTTGCGCCAGGGTCATCTGCAGCCACTGCGCCATACCGGTGCTTTGCACCATGATCACTTCCGGCGCAAAGGGATCGTCGAGCCGGTCATGCTCAACGATAAACTCCATCAGTGCTTCAAGCACATCCAGACGATTGGAGTGATAAACCCTTAACATACTTGCTCCTGGCTACTGACTATTTGGGCAAAAAAGTTGCGTCATTTTCCCCTGCCTGCCCAGCGGCGAGATAACGGTGACGTTGATGCTGACACATCCTTCCGTTGTTGTCTGCCCCCGTGAAACCTGCCAGCCCTCAGGGAGCGGCGTCGCGTGAGGTTGAGCCTGCTGCCATGCATAGCGCCAGAGCTGTCGCCACTGGCTGGTGGCTGAAAACCCGGCGGACAGCGCGCGATGATACCCGCCAAGGGCAGTGACCACCATCACCATCAGCACCATCGCCAGCAGGACTTCCGTCAGGCTAAAACCCCGCTCCCGGTTCAGGGAAGTTGACATAATGCACTCTCCTTAATGGGGCAGAAATCGCTCCAGCCGTGGGGCAAGAAACGAACCGTCTCACCCTCTACGCGCCCAAGCCGCCATAATGCGGCCTCTGCGCTGGCGGCGATCAGCAAGGCAGAGCCATCAGCAAAAATACGCAGGCAGCTTCGCACATGCTCTGCGGCAGGTGGCAGACACTGCAACGCAGGCTCTGACGGCCATTGCCTGTGCCGCGCCGCCTCCATCACCGATGAGACCGCTGCGCTGCTGCGTATCCCCTGCCCTTCACGATTGACCCGCCAGATATGGCTGGTTAGCTGCTGATTAAGACCGTTGAGCATCAGGCTGCCCAGCAGCAGCAACAGAAGCACCAGCGCCAGGGAGGATACGCCGCGCTGCCGATTCACAGGTTATACCCGGTGACGGTTAGCTCGCCGCTTACCCTTTTCTCAGCGGCACCCGGCAGGCTGGCGGCAAGCAGAATGGTAAGCTGTGGCGCAAAGCCTGCCGTCTGGCGCTGGGTCACGCTAAAGCGCTCGACGTGCATCTGCGCCGGATCGGTGACTTTTTCCCACCCTCGCCCGCTGCATGAGGTCGCGCCGCGTAGCGTTTCGAGCGCGCCGTTTTGCAGGCGAAAGGCCGTTTGTTCAGCGTCATTACTGGGTGCGCCCTCCCAGCGACCGTTGCTATTGGCATCCCACTGTGCAATAACGCACTCCCCTTTGGCGCTGATAAAAAGCGGCTGACCATTGCAACTCCCATTGCAGTAACCCGCGCGCTGGAGGTGCTTGCCGACTGCACGCAGCCGCTGCCAGAGGTCATCCTCGATGGTCTGCAGCCGGGTGTGCTGCATAAGGGCAATTTGTAGCCCGGGCAGAAAGCGGGCGGAAGCAAGCAGCAGGACGCTACCGATGGCCATCGCCAGCAGCGTCTCCAGCAAGGAGAAACCACGCTGACCGTTTAACATACACTCCCTCCCCCAGGCTGACACATTCTGATCCTTCCCCATGCGGAAACTACCACCCGCCACTCACCGGCGCTGCTGCGCAGGCGGATATGCCCGGGCCAGGCGCTGTTGCGTAAACCATAAAAGCCGAGCGACGGTGTGACATCAGCCAGTGCGACGTCCGGCCAGGCCGGACGCATCATTAAAGACTGCTGCGCTGAGCAACGCGCCGCCGGTGCGTTAAGCAAGCACCACTGATCCCCTTCCTGCACGCTGTAAATAACTTGCGACTGGTTATGCCAGTTGGCCTCTTCCCGCAAGCGCTCAAGGAAATGGCGCGCCTGCAGGGCGGTTTGCCACAGCCGCTGCTGTGCTTGCCAGCTCTGCCAGCCGGAGATCCCCGCTGCGCTGAGGATGACAATCAGCGCCACGGCAACAAGGGTTTCAATCAAGGTAAAGCCATCTTCTTTTTTCATGGCGGCAGTCTGTCGCCGGGGACGTTATTCGTCGAGGGAGAAAAGGCAGGTTTACGAGGCGTTACGCAAGGAAAAAAGAGGATTGCAGCGGGTTACATAAAGCCTGGAAGCTGTGCCGAAAAAACGATTTGCAGGCAAAAAAAACCGGCACGTTAACGCGCCGGTTGTGTCAGGCTGAGCGAGGTCAGATAGCGACCGGCGCTTTGATCGCAGGGTGCGGATCGTAGCCTTCGATCTCGAAGTCTTCGAAACGGTAATCAAACAGTGAAGCGGGTTTACGTTTGATAACCAGCTTCGGCAACGCGCGCGGCTCGCGGGTCAGTTGCAAGCGCGTCTGTTCTAAGTGGTTGCTGTAGAGGTGCGTGTCGCCGCCGGTCCAGACAAAGTCACCCGGCTCAAGATCACACTGCTGCGCCATCATATGCACCAGCAACGCGTAGCTGGCGATATTGAACGGCAGGCCGAGGAAGACATCGCACGAACGTTGGTAGAGCTGGCAAGAGAGCTTGCCATCTGCCACATAGAACTGGAAAAAAGCGTGGCACGGAGCCAGCGCCATTTTGTCCAGTTCGCCGACGTTCCACGCCGAGACGATAATGCGGCGCGAGTCAGGATCGTTTTTCAGCTGCTCAATGACCGTTGAAATCTGATCGATATGGCGGCCGTCCGGCGTCGGCCATGCGCGCCACTGTTTGCCGTAGACCGGGCCCAGATCGCCATTTTCATCGGCCCATTCGTCCCAGATAGAGACCTTGTTCTCACGCAGGTAGGCAATGTTGGTATCGCCCTGCAGGAACCATAGCAGCTCATGAATAATTGAACGCAAATGGCAGCGCTTGGTGGTCACCAGCGGGAAGCCGTCCTGCAGATTAAAACGCATCTGATGGCCAAAAATAGACAGCGTGCCTGTCCCGGTGCGGTCATTTTTCGGGGTGCCTTCGTTAAGCACCTTTTGCATCAACTCTAAATACTGTTTCATGGTTCCTCAGGAAACGTGTTGCGGCGAACGATGGCGGTACGCCCAGATCATCATGATGGCACCTGCAATAATCATTGGAATGGAGAGGATCTGCCCCATACTGATGTACTGCACCCACTCGCCGGTAAACTGGGCGTCGGGCTGGCGGAAGAACTCAACGATGATACGGAACGCGCCGTAGCCAATCAGGAACAGGCCGGAGACCGCGCCGGTCGGGCGAGGTTTACGGATAAAGAGGTTAAGAATGATAAACAGCACCACGCCTTCCAGCGCCAGTTCATAGAGCTGGGACATGTGGCGCGGCAGAACGCCGTAGGTATCAAAAATCGATTGCCACTCCGGATGAGAAGGCAGCAGCGCCATATCTTCCGCACGCGAGCCGGGGAATAGCATGGTGTATTTGAAGGAGGGATCGACACGGCCCCAGAGCTCGCCGTTAATGAAGTTACCCAGGCGACCCGCGCCGAGGCCAAACGGGATCAGCGGCGCGATAAAGTCGGCGACCTGGAAGAAACTTCGTTTGGTGCGTTTAGCAAAGATGATCATCACCACGATCACGCCGATTAAGCCGCCGTGGAAGGACATACCGCCGTCCCATACACGGAAGAGATAGAGCGGATCGTCGAGGAAGAGCGGGAAATTATAGAACAGCACGTAGCCGAGACGACCACCGAGGAACACCCCGAGGAAGCCTGCGTAGAGCAGGTTTTCAACTTCATTTTTGGTCCAGCCGCTATTCGGGCGGTTAGCCCGGCGAGTTGCCAGCCACATAGCGAAAACAAAACCGACCAGATACATCAGACCGTACCAGTGCAGGGATACGGGTCCGATGGAGAAAATCACCGGATCAAAATCCGGAAAATGCAGATAGCCACTGTTCATCTGTCACCACAACTTGTTGTTATTCCGCCGAAAGTGGACAGCGGTACACCGACGCGGTCGCGCCTGGCGGCCGCTCCAAAGCTGCGAATCATAGCATAAGGCACACCAGGCAGGTTGCCGCTATGTTGTAAAAGTTATGTATAAACGAAACGGCACAGGCCGGAGATTCTGCGCAGAACCCTTGCCGGATGGCGCTGGCGCTTATCCGGCCTACGAAAGGCAAAGCCCGGGGCGTAACTTCTGCCGGATGGCGCTGCGCTTATCCGGCCTACGAACGGCAAAGCCAGATGCGTAACCTCTGCCGGATGGCGCTGCGCTTACCCGGCCTACGAACGGCCAAGCCAGATGCGTAATTTCTGCCGGATGGCGCTGGCGCTTATCCGGCCTACGAACGGCCAAGCCAGATGCGTAACCTCTGCCGGATGGCGCTGCACTTATCCGACCTACGAACGGCAAAGCCCGGGGCGTAATCTCTGCCGGATGGCGCTGCGCTTATCCGGCCTACGAACGGCAAAGCCCGGGGCGTAATCTCTGCCGGATGGCGCTGCGCTTATCCGGCCTACAAAACAATTTTTATCCGTTCGATAACACAGGTCTGCCCTGGTAGGCCTGATAAGGCGAAGCCGCCATCAGGCATATTGCCCGCAGAGCCGAAAGACCGGCTCTGTGGGCATAATGAACCGTCGCTTAAATCCCGCCGCGGATCAGCCCGCCGAGGCCGCGTCGCTCCATAAAAGCGGCAATCTGGTGGCGCACTTCGGTTGTCAGTTGGGACTCCAGCGCACGCTGTGCCAGCGCCTGAACCTCTTCGCAATCAATGCGGCGCAGCAAATATTTAATACGCGCCACCGAGCGACCATTCATGGAAAGATGCCGGTAGCCCATACCAATCAGCAGCGCGACGCACATCGGATCGCCGGCCATTTCGCCACATAAACAGAGATCGATGCCCAGCCGTTCAGCCTCGCCTGAAATCATCGCCAGCGCGCGCAGCACCGCCGGGTGCAGGCTGTCGTACATGTTCGCCACGCGGGTATTGTTACGATCGACAGCAAGAATGTACTGGGTTAAGTCATTGGTGCCGACAGAGATAAAATCGACGCGGTTAACCAGGTGCGACAGCATAAACACCATCGAGGGCACTTCCAGCATCACGCCGATGCGCGGCTTCGGGATGGCATAACCGATCATCTCTTCCACTTCCCGCCCGGCACGCTCTATCAGCCTGCGCGCCTCATCGACCTCATCAATGCTGGTGATCATCGGCAGCAGGATGCTGAGGTTGCCGGTCGCGGCGTTTGCCCGCAGCATTGCGCGCACCTGGATCAGGAAGATCTCCGGCTGATCGAGGGTAATACGAATGCCGCGCCAGCCAAGGCAAGGGTTCTCTTCGCTGATCGGCATATAGGGAAGCTGCTTATCGGCGCCAACATCCAGCGTACGCAGCGTCACCGGCTTGTCGTTGAACATCTGCAACATGCCCTGATACTGCGCCACCTGCTCCTCTTCGGAGGGAAAACCGCTTTGCAACATAAAGGGAATTTCGGTGCGGTAGAGCCCAATGCCGTCGATTCGCTTGCCCAGCTTCTCTTCGTGGGCAGGGCTTAACCCGGCGTTGAGCATCACTTTAACCCGCTCGCCGCTGCTTAAGCGGGCTTCGAGGTTAACGTCATCTTCGGCAAGACGGCTTAACTCATTCTCTTCCGTGATAAGACGCTGGTACTCCTGCAGCAGTACCGGTTCAGGATCCACCAGCAGCTCGCCGCGATAACCATCGACGATCAGCGTCCGCCGATGCAGCGCCGAAGGCTGAATATCGGCCCCCATAACCGTAGGGATGCCCAGCGCGCGCACCATAATCGCGGCATGGGAGTTGGAGGCACCATCGCGCACCACCACGCCCGCCAGCCTGTCATGGGGCAACTCGGCAAGCGTCGTTGCAGAGAGTTCGTCTGCCACCAGCACGAAGCGTTCAGGCCAGCTATTCGGCCCCTGAATATTGTCATCGAGATGGAACAGCAGGCGCTGGCCGAGGGCGCGCAGATCGCCCGCGCGCTCTTTCAGATAGCCATCACTGAGGGCGGCAAACTGCGCGGCAAAGCTCTCAATAACGGTTTTTACCGCCCATTCGGCGACCACGCCGCGATCGACCTCTTCAAACAGTTCGCGGCGAAGACGTGCATCGGAGAGCAGGTGTGAATAGAGATCAAAGATCGCCGCCGTCTCTTTTTGCGCGCCAGCGGAGAAGCGTTTGCTGTAGCGACGAAACTCATTCGCCGCCTCTTCCAGCGCGGTGGTTAACCTCTCCCGCTCAAGGGAAGTATCCAGCGTTGAAGCCGGGTAAACCTGCTCCATCAACGGCAGCGTTTGGTCCATCCACCCTTCAGCAATCGCCACGCCGGACGAGGCAGGCAGCGCACGAATACGCGTCTGACGATACTGGCCGAACAGGGCGGTTAGCTGAGACTGGGAAAGAATACCCGCCATCTGGGTGGCGAGGGTAACAAGGAAGGACTCTTCGCTCTCGTCGTACTGGCGAATTTCGCGCTGCTGCACCACCAGCACGCCAAGCAGCTGGCGGCGCTGAATAATCGGCACGCCGAGAAAGGCGCGAAAACGCTCCTCTTTCACCGAGGGGATAAATTTAAAGCTGGGGTGCTTTTGCGCGTCGGCAAGGTTGATAGGCTCCGCCAGCCTGCCTACCAGGCCGACGATACCTTGATCGAATGCGAGCGTAACAGTGCGGCCGCGCGGCTTTTTCAAACCGCGCGTCGCCATAAGATAGAAACAGCGCCTGTCGTGATCTGCGAGATAGACCGAACATACTTCGGTTTCCATCGCCAGACAAACGTCGGTAACCAGTATCTCCAGCGCTTCGTTAAGACGTGGCGCGCTGGCAACTTTCTCAACAATCTCTCGCAGTCGGGTGAGCATAATGTGGGTGGCTTAACCTCGTTTCCGTCGCCAGGCAGGCGCGCTTTGCGGCTTCACAGGAGTCTCCTGAAGCGCCAGCACAGCGGCTGCAAACTCTTTCATCACCCGCCGGTAGACGTCGCGTTTAAACGACACAACCTGGCGAACAGGATACCAGTAGCTCACCCAACGCCAGCCATCAAACTCGGGTGTACTGCTGGTTTGCATATTGATATCGCTGTCGTTGCTCATCAACTGCAAAAGAAACCATTTCTGTTTCTGGCCGATGCAAACCGGCTTTGTGTCCCAACGCACCAAACGTTTCGGTAACTTGTAACGCAACCAGTTACGGGTAGAAGCAAGGATACGAACATCTTTACGACTTAAGCCCACTTCCTCGAACAGCTCCCGGTACATGGCCTGCTCCGGAGATTCTCCAGGATTGATTCCCCCCTGGGGAAACTGCCATGAGTGCTGTCCGAAGCGTTTGGCCCACATGACCTGACCCTGTCGATTACAGATTACGATTCCCACATTTGGGCGGTAGCCATCGTCATCAATCACCGGACTACCTCAAAATAAACCTGAATAAAGCGATTGTTTCACACTCCCGGAAAACGGTAAACCACTCTATGACAGGGAGATAAACGAATAACAATTGAATAACTCACAGTTATCATCACACTTATAAACAGACCTGCGTCACGCCCAGGGGTTTTATTCACCTTTTCTGTGGATAGAGTTGTGAAGAAGTATGGAATTACCCAGGGAAAACCCAGAGTAGTCTGAATAATGGTTTAAGATGCGCAAAAAATTACTCTTCGTAATTCATTGGTTTAGTGCATCAAACACCCTGGCCCTGCGCCGTTTTGTGATGATCGTCACGCTTAGGATCCTGGCGTTGATGAAAGATCGAGCAGAGCCGAATTTATCCACAGATTATGCCACTAACTTAGGCACATTTTGTGCAAAAATTCGATTTTGCTCCCGCGTCAAGGCTGTAAATGGAAACAGTAGTCGTGGTTATTCCCACTTATCCCACTTTTCTGTGGATAACAGGGTGTAAGATCCTGTTCATTGTCAGTGACCAGATTTGGAAAACCTCGCGGCCTGTTGCGCAACACGCGAAGCGCGCTGATAAATTCTCTTATAAATCATTGCATTGCTCTTTTTTCCCTGAACACGATAAACTTCCGCAGTGCGGTGGAAAACTGCTGTCTATTTTTTAACCAAAAGGTTTTAGCATGTGTGTAATCACCCCTCTTACCTCTCCCCCCGAAACCGAAGCGCAGCTGCTGGCGCAGGCGCAGCGGCTGGCAGGCTATACGTTAGGCGAGCTGGCTGAACTGGCCGGAATGCCGACGCCGCGCGATCTGAAGCGCGATAAAGGGTGGATCGGCGTGCTGCTGGAGCGCTGGCTGGGAGCGAGCGCAGGCAGTAAGCCGGAGCAGGATTTTGCGGCGCTGGGCGTGGAGCTGAAAACCATCCCGATAGATCCGCTGGGCGGTCCACTGGAAACCACCTTTGTCTGCGTGGCACCGCTGACCGGCAACACGGGCGTGGTGTGGGAAACCAGCCATGTCCGCCATAAGCTCAAGCGCGTCCTGTGGGTACCTGTCGAAGGATCGCGCACCATTCCCCTTGCTGAGCGTCGGGTAGGATCGCCGCTGCTCTGGAGCCCGGACGCCGATGAGGAGGAGCAGTTGCGCCAGGACTGGGAAGAGTTAATGGATCTGATCGTGCTCGGCCAGGTCACGCGCATTACCGCCCGTCATGGCGAAGTACTGCAACTGCGCCCGAAAGCGGCCAACAGCAAAGCGTTAACCGAAGCCATCGGCGAGCACGGCGAGCCGATTCTCACCCTGCCGCGCGGTTTTTACCTGAAAAAGAACTTTACCCGTGCGCTGCTTGCGCGCCATTTTGCGTTATCGACCTAGTCTGTTTTAGCCGCTAAACCACCGCGTTTCGCTGCGCAACAGCGCGCGCCTGCGCTTAACGAAACGCCCTCGTCTTATAGCGGTGTAATCGGCGGTTTGCGCCCTCTCAGCAATAATTTTCAGATAATCCCGCTTTTTCATCGCATAAGGGCACGTTATTACTACACTTCTGTGAGGAAAAGCCGAGAGGACACGAACGATGAAGAAGTGGGCAGTGATTATTTCCGCGGTCGGGCTGGCATGCGCCGTCAGCGGTTGCAGCAGCGATTATGTGATGTCGACCAAAGACGGCAGAATGATTCTGACGGACGGTAAGCCGCAGATTGATGATGACACCGGGCTGGTGAGCTATCACGATCAGCAGGGCAACAAAATGCAGATTAACCGCGATGACGTATCCCAGATTATTGAGCGTTAAAAATTCCCTATAAAGGTCAGTAACCTGCTGGCCTTTAATCCATTTTTTCCTTTCCCTTTTGCTTCCCCTCTGCCATGGTTATATTCCTTTGTCAGCTCAACTGACGTGGCATGTTTGTTTAAGGAAGCCGGCTATGCACTATCACCGTATCCCCCACAGTTCGCTTGAAATAAGCACCCTCGGGCTGGGCACAATGACGTTTGGTGAACAAAACAGCGAAGCCGACGCCCATGCACAGCTTGATTACGCGGTCAGCCAGGGCATTAACCTGATTGATGTCGCAGAGATGTACCCCGTCCCTCCGCGCCCGGAAACCCAGGGTCTGACGGAAACCTACGTCGGCAACTGGCTGGCGAAGCGCAACAACCGCGAAAAACTGGTTATCGCCTCGAAAGTGAGCGGCCCGAGCCGCAACAGCGATAGCGGCATCCGCCCAAACCAGGCACTCGATCGCAAAAATATCCGCGCCGCGCTCGATGAGAGCCTCAAGCGCCTGCAAACCGATTATCTCGATCTCTACCAGGTTCACTGGCCGCAGCGCCAGACCAACTGCTTTGGCAAGCTGGGCTACAGCTGGGTTGAGAGCGCGCCGGTCATCACCTTACTGGAAACGCTGGAAGCACTTACTGAGTGCCAGCGCGCCGGTAAAATCCGCTATATTGGCGTCTCTAACGAAACGGCGTTTGGCGTGATGCGCTATCTGCAACTGGCGGAGAAGCACGAACTGCCGCGCATTGTGACGATCCAGAACCCCTACAGCTTGCTGAACCGCAGCTTCGAGGTGGGTCTGGCGGAAGTGAGCCAGTATGAGGGCGTTGAACTGCTGGCCTACTCCTGCCTGGCCTTTGGTACGCTGACTGGCAAATACCTGAACGGGGCGAAACCGGCCGGCGCGCGCAACACGCTGTTCAGCCGTTTTACCCGTTACAGCAGCGAGCACTCACAAAAAGCGGTAGCGGCCTATGTCGATATTGCGAAACGGCACAATCTCGATCCGGCGCAGATGGCGCTGGCCTTCGTTCGCCGTCAGCCCTTCGTCGCCAGCACCCTGCTGGGCGCGACGACGATGGAGCAACTGAAAACCAACGTTGAAAGCCTGCATCTTGATTTGAGCGATGAGGTGATCGCGGAGATCGAGGCGGTGCATCAGGTCTACACCTACCCCGCTCCGTAAAACTTACCGGCGGCGCTGCCAGATCCACAGCGCCGCAATCGCCAGCGCAAACAGCACCCCAAACCCGATACCGGTGCCCACCACCGGCACGCCCACTTTGATTGCCAGTGAGTAAAGCCCCAGCATCAGCAGCATGGCGGTGTTTTCACCGAGGTTCTGCACGGCAATGGCGTTACCCGCACCGACGGACTCCTTGCCAATCGCCTGCAACAGCGCGTTGAGCGGCACCACGAAGAAACCACCGAGCACGCCAATCAGCATCAGCACGCCATAAGCAGGCAGCAGAGCGTGCTGGAGCGAGAAGATCACCACCGCGATACCAATCAGCACCCCGGCCGGCATGCAGCGGGAGACTTTCTCCAGCGTCACCAGCTTCGCTGCCAGCCCGGCACCCACCACAATGCCGACGGCAACCATCGCGTTGAGGTAGGTTGGCGTGGCGTTATCCGTCAGGCCGAGCGCCACCGGCACCCATAGCACCAACAGGAAACGCAGCGTCACGCCCGCGCCCCAGAAGAGGCTGGTACCCACCAGCGAGAAGCGGGTTTCCCCGTTCTGCCACAGGCTTTTACAGGCGCTGAAGAAGCTGGCGGTCATCGGCGCAAAGCGCCAGGAGCGCCCGGGGCGCGCCGCAGGCAGTTTCGGGATCAGCAGGTTAGCTACGACCGCCCCGGCGTAGACCAGCGCACAGACGCCGACCGCCGCCAGCACATGCCAGTCGGCCAGCACACCGCCCGCTACCGAGCCAATCAGGATTGCGGCAATGGTCGACGACTCCATCAGGCCATTCGCCTTCACCAGCTTATCGCCGGTGGTGATCTCGCCGAGAATGCCATACTTCGCCGGGGAGTAGGCCGCTGCGCCAATGCCCACCAGCAGGTAGCCGACAAACGGGTTAACCCCCACACAGATGCTCGCCGCGCCCAGCAGTTTCAGGGCGTTGGCAACCATCATCACGCGCCCTTTGGCAAAGCTGTCGGCTATCTGGCCGACAAACGGTGCGAAAAGAATGTAAGCGCCCACAAACACCATTTGCAGAACGGGCTGGCTCCAGTCGGGGTAAAACTCCGCTTTCAGCAGCGCCAGCGTGGCAAAGAGCAGTGCGTTGTCGCCAAATGCCGAGAGAAACTGGGCGGCAATCACCGCCATCATTCCTCGCGACAAAAGCGGAGAGTTAGCGCTCACTGACTCATGCGTGTTCGGTTTCTGCCTCATCCACCACTCCTTTCAGGGTCACGAAATCGGGCTTGCCGCTGCCAAGCACCGGCAGCTGTTTCAGGAAACGGATATCACGCGGGACAGCCAGCTCCGGTACGCCCTGCGCACGCGCCTGCTGTTGCAGCTTGTCGCGCGTCAGTTCGCTATCAGTGGTGAACATCACCAGCGCCTCGCCTTTGCTGGCGTCGCTTTTCACCACGGTGGCGTGCATTTTCTCCGGCGAAACGGCCTGCGCCAATTGCTCCACCATCTCCAGCGAAATCATCTCGCCTGCGATCTTGGCGAAGCGTTTTGCGCGGCCCTGGATCTGCACAAAGCCCTGCTCGTCGAAGCGCACGATATCGCCGGTGTCATACCAGCCCGGCTCCATCTCGCCGTTAATATTTTCCGCCATCGGTGCCTCCAGCACGCCGGGGTTTTCCACCCGCAGATAGCCGGTCATGATGTTTGGCCCTTTCAATTGCAGGCGTCCACCCTCTTCAATGCCCGGCACCGCCATTAAGCGCGCGTCCATGCCCGGCAGGATGCGCCCGACCGTGCCCGGTTTCGCCGCCATCGGTACGTTGATGGAGACCACCGGCGCGCATTCGGTCACGCCGTAGCCTTCAAGGATGCGCAGGCCAAACTTGTCCTGCCAGATCTGGCGGGTGCTCTCCTGCAATTTCTCCGCCCCGGCGACCACGTAGCGCAGGCGGTAAAAATCATACGGGTTGGCAAAGCGAGCGTAGTGACCAAGGAAGGTCGACGTGCCGAACAGCACCGTGCAGTTACGGTCATAGACCAGCTCCGGCACAATGCGGTAATGCAGCGGGCTCGGATAGAGGAAGACCTGCGCGCCGGTAAACAGCGGCGTCAGCAGGCCAACCGTCAGGCCGAAGGAGTGGAAAAGCGGCAGCGCCGACATAAAGCGGTCATTGGCGGTGAAATCGGCAATGGTGCGGATCTGCTCGACGTTCGCCAGCAGGCTCTTATGGCTGTGCACCACCCCTTTCGGGTTGCCCTCGGAGCCGGAGGTAAAGAGGACCAGCGCCGGATCTTCCGGTTTCTGCTCCACCTGCGCGCGGTGCGGCATTAGCAGATGGCGGAAAATCCACAGCTTATCTTCAAAGGTGACTTCGCCTTTCAGATCTTCGAGATAGACCCAGCGCACCTGAGTAAGTTGCTCCGGCAGATGCCACAGCTTGCCCTTATCCATAAAGGTGCGGGAGGTGAAGATGGTTTTGATTTGCGCGGCGGTAATCGCGCTGCTCATCCCTTTGACCCCGGCGGTGTAGTTCATCATCGCCGGAATGCGCCCGCGGGCGATGGCACCAAAGATCACCGCCGCGCTGATGGCGGCGTTCGGCAGCATCAGACCGATTTTCTCGCCCTGCGCGCTGTATTTATCGAGGATGCGCGCCACAAAGAGGGTTTTGGTCAGCAGCTTGCGGTAGCTGTCCGGCTTAAAGTTGATATCTTCCACGCAGGGCTTGCTGGCACCGTAACGGTACTGGGCGCTGAGCAACGCTTCGAACAGCGTTTCGCGCGGGCGCACCGCCATGCGTGCTTCCATCATAATCTGGTGCAGCATTTCGCCGGCAATCTTGCGGCGGTCGCGCGCGCGCGGCGCATCCGGCATCGGCAGCTGCGTCGGCGGCAGAATATGCAGGGTAATGCGCGGGAAGAGGCGCTGTTTAACCAGCCCTTTCAGGCGGCTGAAGAAGGTCAGCTCCGCGCCGTCAATGCGCAGCGGGATCACCGTCGCACCGGATTTCGCGGCGACAAAACCGGCCCCTTCATAAATCTTCATTAACGAGCCGGAAACGGAGATGCGCCCTTCCGGGAAGATCACTACCGGGCGGCCTTCGCCAATCAGACGAACCAGATGCTTAACTGACATGGGCCTGGTCGGGTCGAGCGGGACAAAATCGATGATTTTGCTGACCCAGCGCATATACCACTGCTCGCTAATCGAGGTGTAGACCGCAAAGACCGGACGCCCGGGAAGGAACAGCGCCAGTAAAATGCCATCAATAAATGAGACATGATTGGGGGTGATTAATACCCGGTCGCCGTTTAAAGGCGCGGTATCACCGGTCAGCTGTACACGGAACAAGACGCGAAACAGGCCGCGAAGAAAGCCCAGTAGCATTTCAACTCCTTTTGCCAGTCATTGAGGCATGTGATTCAGAGTCTGGCAGATTACATGAGAAGTGCGGAGGGATAAAACGCAGGCAAAAAAAAACCTGCGCGTCCGCGCAGGTTGGTGCAATCAATAAGTACGAAAAGCGTACTGAATAAATCACCAATCAATACCTCTGGGACGTCGATTGTCACCCGCGCCAGGGTGCGCTACCAGCGGGAAAAAGCAAGAGAATGAGCCGAAGTGAAACGAGGTGTGTCGATTAGCGATTACTGTTACACGACAGGATAAAAAAAACCTGCGCATCTGCGCAGGTCGGTGTAAGTCGAGTATGCAACGTAGGGTTGCGCTCACCTATCAATACCTCTGGGATGAACAGAGTCGCACGGTCGGGCCGCCGACAACCAGCGGTCAATCGAAACAGGCTTTCGCAAAGTGTAAGTAAAGGTTCTCAGTGTGTGAATTTGCAACGCCGCGCATGTAACGTTTTCACGGTGCGCGCCGCGCTGGCTCACGTTTGCAAAGAGTGGTAGACGCGCCGCCTTGAACAGACGCCCCTTTTCCGTAACACTAACTGCAGTGTAAACGCTTACCCAGGAAGGTAGAGAATGGCGACGATTAAAGACGTTGCGCGGCTGGCCGGGGTCTCGGTTGCGACGGTGTCGCGCGTGATCAACAGTTCACCGAAAGCCAGTGAAAACTCGCGCCAGGCGGTAGAGAGCGCGATGGATTCGCTCAACTATCACCCGAACGCCAACGCCCGCGCGCTGGCGCAGCAATCGACCGAGTCGGTGGGGCTGGTGGTGAGCGATGTATCGGATCCCTTTTTCGGCGCGATGGTGAAAGCCGTTGAGCAGGTCGCCTCCGCCACCGGCAACTTTCTGCTGATTGGTAACGGCTACCACGTAGAAGAGAAAGAGCGTAAAGCGATTGAGCAACTGATTCGCCACCGCTGCGCCGCGCTGGTGGTGCACGCGAAAGTGGTGCCGGACGAAGAGCTGGCCTCGCTGATGAAGCAGATCCCCGGTATGGTGCTGATTAACCGCATTCTGCCGGGCTTCGAACAGCGCTGTGTGGCGCTCGACGACCGCTACGGTGCCTGGCTGGCGACGCGCCATCTTATTCAGCAGGGCCATACGCGCATTGGCTATCTCTGCTCCAACCATGAGATCTCCGACGCCGACGACCGCTTGCAGGGCTATTACGATGCGCTGAAAGAGAATGGTCTGCCGTGCAACGACAGGCTGGTGACCTTTGCCGAGCCGGACGAGAGCGGCGGCGAGCAGGCGATGACCGAGCTGCTCGGACGCGGACGCAACTTTACCGCCGTGGCCTGTTACAACGACTCGATGGCCGCCGGTGCCATGGGCGTGCTGAACGATAACGGGATTGATGTGCCGCGCGAGATTTCGCTGATTGGCTTCGATGATGTGCTGGTGTCGCGCTATGTGCGCCCACGGCTGACCACCGTGCGTTACCCGATCGTGACGATGGCGACCCAGGCCGCCGAGCTGGCGCTGGCGCTGGCGGAAAACCGCCCGCTGCCGGAGATCACCCATCTCTTTAATCCAACGCTGGTGCGCCGTCATTCGGTGATTGCGCCGCCGGAGAGTTGATCGCAGCGAAGCAGCTGAAACCGCCGGAACCACGTAGGCCGGATAAGCGTAGCGCCATCCGGCATTATCACCGCGGCACCATTGCCGGATGGCGGCTGCGCCTTATCCGGCCTACAAAAACCGCGCCTACAGCAACACCGGTGTGGCTTTGATCTGCAATATGACAGCGACGGGGTTGTGTCCCCGCTGAAATCGGCGAACCGAAGCGTGAATGACAAGGTCTGGACGCCATGGATGGCGGACAGAGGCGAACCGAGACATGGACTCGTTCCAGAATGGAACGAGTAAGTCGAGTCGAGCCGACCGCAGTCAGGCACGCGGGAGGTGAGCGCAGTGCGCAGCACCGATTTCCTCGCGGGGCCGCGGGGATTGACAAGGGGAGCGCGGCCGCTTCCCTTGTCCCGTTCACCGCATAAGAGATTAATGAAACTCCCCAGCGCCTGGTGAACGGAACCATTCCACCAAAGCCACATGCAAACCCCATTGCCGGATGGCGCTGTCGCTTATCCGGCCTACTCGGTTTCAGTAGCTCATATTATGTAGGCCGGATAAGGCGCAGCCGCCATCCGGCAATCGATGCCGCGGAAACAATGCCGGATGGCGCTAACGCTTATCCGGCCTACACGGTTTCAGCGGCTAAGAACTCAAAGCGCAATGCGATACAGGTGCACGCTGGTATTGGGGTAATCAAGACCATCCCCGATATACGCCCAGCCGAAGCGCTCATAATAATCGCGGAAGGCGGCGTAGAGGTGCAGCTGATCAAAGCCCATCGCTTTTGCCTGCTGCATAACATGCCGCTGTAACTGCCCGGCCAGCCCCTGGCCGCGCGCACTCTCTTTTACATAGAGCGCTGCAAGCCATGGGTAAAGATCCTGGCGGCTGATCAAATCGCAGCGCCACAGGCCGACGGTGCCCAGCAGTTCATCGCCCTCTACCAGCACATAAGTCAGCGGCAGCTGCCCCGGCGTCTGGCTGTGCTCAATGATGCTGGCGAAAAACTCCCGCGACAGCGAGTCGCCAAACTCCTGCCACAGCCAATCGGTCACCTGCTCCGCATGCTGCGGTGCCTCATAAAGCGGCAGAATCGTCACATCAACTTCCCCTGAAAAATAGGTACTGACTCAAACAGATAGCCGTCAAAATCCGGCGCGTCTTCGTTCGACAGCTCCAGCAGGCTCTTTTTAACGTTTTCGAGATGCTGCCACATCGCCTGCCAGGCCCCCATCACATCACGGCGGCGCAGCGCGGCCAGCAGGGTTTGCCGGTCGCCGAGCCACTTCAGGCGGTAGGCGCGGCTGGCGATATGCACGTTGAACTGCTGCCACAGCGGGCTGCTGTCCATGTGGTGCCAGATGCTCTCGACCGTTGCCAGCAGCATCTGGTTTTGCGACGCGCCCGCCAGCACCAGGTGGAACATTTTGCTGTTGTCCTGCGACGTGTCGTTGAGGGCGATGGCGCGCTGCTCCTGCTCGAGGATGCGCCGAAGATTATCGATATCCGCCCGCGTCGCCATTTTGGCGGCAAAGGCGGCGATATTGCTCTCCAGCAGCTGGCGCGCCTGGAGGATCTCAAACGGGCCGACATCGCTGCTTAAAAAGCGCTCCTCTTCGTTTTCATGAGCCTGAGGAATGCGCATCACATAGACGCCGGAGCCCTGGCGGATATCTACCGTGCCCTGCAACTCGAGCATCAGCAAGGCTTCGCGCACGATGGTACGGCTGACGCCATACTTCTCGGCAATATTGCGCTCCGGCGGCAAGCGCGAGCCAACGGGATAGTGACCCTCGATGATCTGCTCACGCAGATCGTCGCCAATCTCCTGGTACTGTTTTTTCTCCGGCGGGACGACGGCCTTCTCCACGATATCACCTGCACTTATCAGTCGTTGCGCTATCTTACTTCATCATCAAGGGTCAGGGTCAACTGACGCTCATCCCTGAGCTGGCGAAACCAGCCAAGGGACTTTTTCGGCCTGCGGTCGCGGTTGTGTTGCAGGTCAATCTCCACCAGCCCATAGCGGTTTTTGAAGGCATTCATCGGCGAGACATTATCGGTAAACGCCCACAGCATGTAGCCCCGGCAGTTTGACCCCGCTTCCCTCGCGCGCAGCGCCTGGTAGAGATGCGCGGCGATAAAGTCGATGCGGTAATCATCCTCAATGGTGCCCTGCGCATTGCGAAACTGCCCTTCGTTCTCAATGCCCATGCCGCTCTCCGCCACGAACCACGGAATATTGCCGTACTCATTTTTAAGGCGCATCGCCATATCAAAAACGATCTCCGGCAGGATCTCCCAGCCGCGCGAGGTGTTCATCTTGCGCCCCGGCAGCTCAAACGGCTCGTAATAGTAAGCCGGGTGGAAAGGCGTTTCCGGGTGCCAGGCGCGGGACGGGGCTTTGACGCGGTGCGGATAGTAGAGGTTAATCCCCAGCTCATCGACGGTGTTATCACGAATAGTCGCCAGATCCTCGTCGCTGTACTCCCACTTCACCCCATGTTTCTCCAGCAGCGCCAGCAGCTCCGCCGGGTAGTGCCCCTTGACCATCGGGTCGAGAAATACCCGGTTGTAGAAGAGATCGTAACGCTCCGCCGCCAGCAGATCGTGCGGCGCGCGCGATCGCGGATAGGTCACTTCCGGGTTGAGAATGCAGCCGACGCTGCCCTTATACCCCTTCTCGCGAAACAGCTTCACCACTTTCGCGGTGGCGAGGTTTTTATGGTGGTTCCACTGCATCCAGGTCGAGGTGTTCTGCTCATAAGGCCAGCGCAGCGCATCAAGGTAGACGCGGGTCTGCACCACAATCGGCTCATTAAAGGTGAACCAGCGCGTCACCTTCTGGTGATAGCGCGCAAACACCTTTTCGACATACAGCAGGTAGAGTTCGACCACTTTTTTCGACGCCCAGCCGCCGTAGGTTTCCAGCAGATAACCGGGCAGTTCATAGTGCTCAAGGCAGATCATCGGCGCAATGCCGTGACGCGCCATCTCAGCAAACAGCTCGTCGTAGTAAGCGGCGTAGCGCTCATCCACCACGCCATTTTCATAATCGGTGAGAAAACGCGACCAGTTGATGGAGGTGCGGTAGTGGGTTAAGCCCGCCTGCTTCATTAGCTGCACATCTTCGCGAAAGCGCTGGTAGAAGTTGGTCGCCACCGCCGGGCCGTAGCCCTGGTGCCAGACGTGACGATCGTTTTTGTACCAGAGATCGGGCCACGAATCCTGGCCCTCGCGTTTGTCCTTCCACCCTTCCGTTTGCCATGCCGATGCAGCGGCACCGAGGATAAAGTCAGGCGGGATGGTGACGGTTTTGGTGCTCATAACGTCCTCACACTTTCGGCGTTGAAGAGGTGGCTTCCGCTTGCAGCTGCGCCTGCTCAGCGCGGCGTGAGGCAATCTTCACAAACGGCAGATAGATGATGATGGCGGTCAGGATGCAGATAAGCTGCGTGATCACCGCCCCCATCGATCCGGCGGTGGAAAGCCAGGCGTTGATCAGCGGCGGCGTGGTCCACGGCACCATCACCACTGCTTTACCGGCAAAACCGCTGGCAGTAGCGAAGTAGCCAATCGAGCCGGTTACCAGCGGCGTGATGATAAAGGGGATCGCGAGGATCGGGTTGAGCATGATCGGCATACCGAAAATCACCGGCTCGTTAATGTTGAAGATCCCAGGGCCTATCGACAGCTTGGCGATCTCCTTCATCTCCTTGCGCTTGGTAGCGATCATCACCGCCACCAGCAGGCCGATGGTCAGCCCCGATCCGCCGATGCTCATATAGACATCCCAGAACGGCATGGTGATGATGTTCGGCACCTCTTTGCCCTGCTCAAAGGCGCTCATATTGACGGTGATCGCCCCCAGCAGCAGCGGTTCGCGGATCGGTTTGATCATCTGGTTACCGTGAATACCAATCACCCAGAAGAGCTGGGCGACAAACATCAGTAACAGAATTCCCGGCAGGCTCTGCACCACCCGCTCCAGCGGCTGCTGCACGACTTGATAAACGGCGTCATAGAGATACATGCCGGTCAGCTGGTGGAAAATAAAGCCGAAGGTGGCGATCGCGGTAGTGGTGATGATCGCCGGGATCAGCGCGGAGAATGAGGCGGAGACGTTGGGCGGCACGGTGTCCGGCATCTTGATCTTCAGCCCTTCGCGCGTCTCCAGCCAGCAGTAGATCTCCACCGACAAAATGGCGATAAACATGCCGAGGAACAGGCTGCGGGTATCAGAGAACTGGCGCAGCAGCACATCTTTCACCACATGCATCTGGCCGTCGACCAGCATTTCAACGGTGGTCGGCGTCACGCAGATAAAGCAGATCACCGCCAGCAGGCCAGGAAAGAGCGTGCGGATACCGTTGATACGTCCCAGCTCGATACCGATTAAGAACACCGCACCGATATTGAGGAAGTTAAGCGTGGCGTAGTTGATGGCGCTGGTAATTGGCTTGAGCGCCGCCAGAAAGGAGAGCGACTGGAAGCTGGCAAGCCCGTTTTTCGGATCCAGCACCATGTTGGAGATCAGCACAGAGAAGGCGCCGACAATGATCACCGGCATCAGGGTAATAAACGAGGCCTTGATGGCCATGATGTAGCGATAGCTGTTGAATTTCGTCGCGAAACTCCCCAGCGAATCGATGAGCTTTTCTTGTAGGGCCATGAGTTAACACCTCAGTAAAGGAGCTTTTTTATCGATGCAGGGATACCGCTGTCGTCCCATTTGGCATACCAAAAATAGTCACGCCCGACGAAAAGTTCTGTGATGCGCCTCGCACCTCCCTATCTGGTATTCCAAAAATGCGGCACAGCGCGCATTTGGCATACCACCTTACGGATTGCAGGGATTTACGGGAAAAAGGAGGGGCGATCCCGCTATCTACAGGCGGGATCGTTAATCAGGTTCAGAACTGCTCGAGGCCGATCAGCTCTTCAATGGTCTGGCGACGGCGGATCAGGCGCGCCACGCCGTTATCAAACAGCACTTCCGGCAGCAGCGGGCGGCTGTTGTAGTTTGAGGACATCGACGCGCCATACGCGCCGGTATCATGCAGGACTAAATAGTCCCCCGCTTTCACCGCCGGCAGCGGGCGCGTTTCCACTTTGCCGCCCTCTTGCTGGGTAAAGACATCGCCCGATTCGCACAACGGACCGGCAACCACGGTGTCGATGCGCGCCGCGTCGCGCAGATCGCGCCCGTCGGCGGCCAGCGCCGTAATGTGGTGATAGCTGCCGTACATCGCCGGGCGCATCAGATCGTTAAACCCGGCGTCGATCAGCACAAAGTGGCGGCTACCCATGGTTTTTACGCTGCGCACCTGAGAGATCAGCACGCCCGACTCCGCCACCAGGAAGCGCCCCGGCTCGATCTCCAGTTTCACCGCATGGCCGAGATGCTGCGCGATTTTCTCCCGCGCGGCGTTCCACAGGCCATAGTAGTGCGCGGTATCAACCGGCTCTTCGCCTTCGTGATAGGGGATCGACAGGCCACCACCGGCGGAGATAGCTGGCAGATCCTGACCGAAGTCGATCACCTGCTGCACCATCGCGCCACACACCTGCTCGAGGTGAGCATAATCAACGCCGGAGCCGATGTGCATGTGGATGCCCGCCAGTTGCAGGCCGTAACGCTGCATCACCTCCAGCGCCGCGCCCATATCGCTATACCAGATGCCATGTTTGCTGTTCTCACCGCCGGTGTTGGTTTTCTGGCTGTGACCGTGACCAAAACCGGGGTTAACGCGCAGCCAGACGCGGTGGCCTGGTGAAACAGCGCCGAGCTGCTCGAGCATATCTACTGAACCGGCGTTGACCGCAATGCCCAGTTCGCTGACGCGGGCGATAGTCGCCTCATCCAGCACATCGGCGGTAAAGACAATATCGTCCGGGTGCGTTTTCGGATCGTAACCCGCCGCCAGCGCACGCTCGATTTCGCCCAGCGATACCGAATCCACCTTCACGCCCTGCTCACGCATCAGGCGCAGAATATGAATGTTAGAGCAGGCCTTCTGGGCAAAACGGATGACGTCAAAGTCGCGCAGTTTGGCGATCTGCGCGCGAATGATTTGCGCATCGTAAACCCATACCGGGCAGCCAAATTCCGCAGGCAGTTGCAGCAGGTTAGCGGCGTTGAGGTCGGTTTCTGTCTGGTGTAGCGAGCGTGGCATAACAACTCCGTCAGCAATCTTTTTTATGATTACGCCACAGGTTGAAGCGAATAAAAAATATCGTTTTATCGCGAGGCTATGCAAAAATGATATGGATAACCTTCTGCAACTGGATCACCTCATGCCCGCTGTTAACCTGCGCCATATCGAAATTTTTCATGCCGTGATGACCACCGGCAACCTGACCGAAGCCGCGGCCATGCTGCACACTTCGCAGCCGACCGTCAGCCGGGAGTTGGCGCGCTTCGAAAAGGTGCTGGGTCTGACGCTGTTTGAGCGCTCGCGCGGGCGGCTGCACGCCACGGTGCAGGGGTTACGGCTGTTTGAAGAGGTGCAGCGATCCTGGTACGGGCTGGACAGGATTGTCAGCGCGGCGGAGAGCCTGCGCGAGTTTCGCCAGGGCGAGCTATCGGTCGCCTGCCTGCCGGTCTTTTCGCAATCCTTCTTACCGCTGCTGTTGCAACCGTTTCTCGCCCGCTACCCGGATGTCAGCCTTAATATTGTGCCGCAGGAGTCGCCGCTGCTGGAGGAGTGGCTCTCGGCGCAGCGCCACGATTTAGGCCTGACCGAAACGCTCTCGACGCCCGCAGGCACCGAGCGCACGCCGCTGCTGACCTGTAATGAAGTGTGCGTGATGCCAGAGGATCATCCGCTGGCGCAGAAAAGGGTGCTGACACCGGCGGATTTTCAGGGGGAGAATTACATCAGTTTGTCGCGTACCGACAGCTATCGTCAGCTACTTGATGCCCTGTTTAATGAGCACCAGGTGAAGCGCCGCATGGTGCTGGAAACCCACAGCGCGGCGTCGGTCTGTGCGATGGTGCGCGCCGGGGTCGGCATTTCCGTAGTGAACCCGCTGACCGCCCTCGACTATGCCACCAGCGGCGTGGCGGTGCGGCGTTTCAGCATCGACGTGCCCTTTACCATCAGTCTGGTGCGCCCGTTGCACCGCCCCGCTTCCGCGCTGGTTGATACCTTTGCCGAACATCTTAAGGCGGCCATGCCGCGTATTACCGCGCCGCTGGCCGCCATGCTCGGCGAGGATTAAGAGAGCATAAAATCGACCGCGGCAGCAGCATGCAGCGCGGCCGTGTCGAACACCTTAATCGGGCTGTGGGTTTCAGGCAGCAGCAGGCCGATTTCGGTACAGCCGAAAATCACCCCTTCTGCCCCTTCGCTCGCCAGCTGTTTGATCACATTCATAAAGTAGTAGCGCGATTCATCGCTAAATGTGCCAAGGCAGAGCTCATCAAAGATGATCTCATTGATACGCTGGCGATCTTCCGGGCCGGGCACCGTGGTTCTGATGGCGAACTGCTTCTCCAGCCGACCGCGATAGAAATCCTGCTCCATGGTGTAGCGCGTGCCCAGCAGCGCGACATTGCGCAGCCCGGCATTTTCAATGGCGTGGCCGGTGGCATCGGCAATGTGCAGGAAAGGGATCTGGCAGCGCTCCTCAATTTGCCCCGCCACTTTGTGCATGGTGTTGGTACAGAGCACAATCGCCTGCGCCCCCGCCTGCTCAAGACCCGCGGCCGCCTGGCCGAGGATATCTCCGGCTTTGTGCCACTGCGCCGTGGCCTGGCAGGTTTCAATCTCGTGAAAATCGAGGCTATGCAGCAGCAGGCTTGCGGAGTGCAAGCCGCCCAGGCGTGCTTTAACGCCCTCGTTAATCAGCCGATAGTAGGGAATGGTTGATTCCCAGCTCATGCCGCCCAGCAGTCCAATTGTTTTCATCGCCTTTCTCCGTCTCGTTCTCGCGCAATCATGCAAAGTTGTGATCGACTTTCAACTTCTCCGGCCCGGCGTTTATTTTTCCGCCACCGTGAGATAAATTATTTAAAACATTGTTTCACTATCTCTTACCGACTACAGGACAGCCCGATGTTTATCTTTCATAAAGACACGCAACTTGACGACCTGGGCAACGGCGTTACGCGCCGTATTCTCGCCCATGGCGGCAAAATGATGGCGGTTGAAGTTATGTTCGAACAGGGCGCTATCGGCCCGATGCATAACCACCCTCATGAGCAGCTCACCTATGTTTTATCCGGGGAGTTCGAATTTACCATCGGTGATGAGAAACATATCGTCACCGCAGGCGATACACTTTACAAGCAACCGCACATTATGCACGGCTGCGTCTGTCTGAAGCCGGGCACTCTGCTCGATACCTTCACGCCGATTCGCGAAGATTTTCTGCAATCCTGACTCTTTGAGCTGTGAAAAGCGCCTCCCGCCGTGGAGGCGTTTTTATTTCTGCGCGACAACATAATCCTTCGCCGGATAATGGTTTAAATATTGAATGATTTCACCGCGCGATATTTTTCCCTGCCCCTTCGCTTGTCGAAATACCCGCTTTTTATTTACTGAAAAGTCCGCGTTTTTTACCTGGAAATGACTGCTAAATCACTTTATTGAAACATCGTTTCGACTTCGATCACATTTCAGCAATTTAACGAATGACGGCACCTTTAAACACAATAAAATATTTTAAAACGATGTTTTACAATTCAAGAACGCAAGTTCAGAGGATTTTAAAACCCGGAATAATGCCAACAATTTCCGGCAGTTACAGATTCAAAACGCTTTGATTTCATTAAATATTGTGATCTAACGCACCCTTTATTGCGTGAAAGGGCGGCGGCTCTCCGAATCCGAATTACACATTGCTCGCCAGGTAGGTATCTATGAATGAAAACAGACTACTGGGATTGGCCTGGATATCACCTTACATAATAGGGTTGATTGTCTTTACCGCTTTCCCGTTCATCTCATCCTTCTTTCTCAGTTTTACTGAGTATGATCTGATGAGCCCACCGGTATTTAATGGCATCGAAAACTACCGCTACATGTTTACTGAAGATACCCTCTTCTGGAAATCGATGGGCGTGACGTTTGCTTATGTCTTTTTAACCATTCCGCTGAAGCTGGCCTTTGCGCTGGGCATCGCCTTTGTGCTCAATTTTAAATTGCGCGGCATCGGCTTTTTCCGCACCGCTTACTACATCCCGTCAATTCTCGGCAGCTCGGTTGCTATCGCGGTGTTGTGGCGCGCGCTGTTTGCCATCGATGGCTTGTTAAACAGCTTTATCGGCGTCTTTGGCCTTGATCCTGTTAACTGGCTCGGCGAGCCGTCGCTGGCGCTGATGTCTGTCACGCTGCTGCGCGTCTGGCAGTTCGGCTCGGCGATGGTGATCTTCCTGGCGGCGCTGCAAAACGTTCCGCAGTCGCAGTATGAAGCGGCGATGATCGACGGTGCCAGCAAATGGCAGATGTTTACGAAAGTGACCGTGCCGCTGATTACGCCGGTGATCTTCTTCAACTTCATCATGCAGACCACGCAGGCGTTCCAGGAATTTACCGGCCCGTACGTGATTACCGGCGGCGGCCCGACCTACTACACCTATCTCTTCTCGCTCTACATCTACGACACCGCGTTCAAATATTTCGATATGGGTTACGGCGCAGCGCTGGCCTGGGTGCTCTTCCTGGTGGTGGCGGTCTTTGCCTCTGTCGCCTTTAAGTCCTCGAAGTATTGGGTCTTCTACTCTGCCGATAAGGGAGGCAAAAATGGCTGATGTTCAACACCTTACGCCGGGCATGAAAGAGGCTGAACGTGAAGTGGCGCGCACCCTGCGCCGCGAGAAAATCAGCGCCTGGATCCGCTACACGATCCTGCTGCTTGTCGGCCTGCTGATGCTCTACCCGCTGGCGTGGATGTTCTCGGCGTCGTTCAAACCGAACCATGAGATTTTCACCACTCTCGGGCTGTGGCCGAACCACGCCACCTGGGACGGTTTTATCAACGGCTGGAAAACCGGCACCGAATACACCTTCGGCCATTACATGCTTAACACCTTTAAGTATGTGATCCCGAAAGTGATCCTGACGATCATCTCGTCGACGGTGGTGGCGTACGGTTTTGCGCGC
This sequence comes from Kosakonia sp. CCTCC M2018092, assembly GCF_003864115.1. NCBI lineage: Bacteria > Pseudomonadati > Pseudomonadota > Gammaproteobacteria > Enterobacterales > Enterobacteriaceae > Kosakonia > Kosakonia sp. CCTCC M2018092. Next base: position 845,348 of record NZ_CP034225.1, on the reverse strand, counting down.
TTTGAGATCCCGTGGAAGAACTTCTGGTTCGGCACGCTGATCGCCACCATGCTGCTGCCGAGCACCGTGCTGCTGATCCCGCAATACCTGATGTTCCGTGAAATGGGCATGCTCAACAGCTATATGCCGCTCTACCTGCCGCTGGCCTTCGCCACGCAGGGCTTCTTCGTCTTTATGTTGATTCAGTTCTTACGCGGCGTACCGCGCGATATGGAAGAAGCGGCGCAGATTGATGGCTGTAACTCTTGGCAGGTGCTGTGGTACGTGGTGGTGCCAATCCTGAAACCGGCGATTATCTCCGTGGCGCTGTTCCAGTTTATGTGGTCGATGAACGACTTTATCGGGCCGCTGATCTACGTCTACAGCGTGGATAAATACCCCATCGCGCTGGCGCTGAAAATGTCTATCGACGTGACCGAAGGCGCACCGTGGAACGAAATTCTGGCAATGGCGAGTATCTCCATTCTGCCGTCCATCATTGTCTTCTTCCTGGCACAGCGCTACTTCGTACAGGGCGTCACCAGCAGCGGAATCAAAGGTTAAGAGGGAAGTATCATGGCTGAAGTAATTTTCAACAAACTGGAAAAGGTCTACTCAAACGGCTTCAAAGCGGTACATGGTATCGACCTGAAAATCGCCGACGGTGAATTTATGGTGATTGTTGGTCCCTCCGGCTGCGCCAAATCGACCACTCTGCGCATGCTGGCGGGGCTTGAGACCATCAGCGGCGGCGAAGTGCGCATCGGCGAGAAGATTGTTAACAACCTCGCGCCGAAGTCGCGCGGCATCGCCATGGTGTTCCAGAACTATGCGCTCTACCCGCATATGACCGTGCGCGAAAACCTCGCCTTCGGCCTGAAGCTGAGCAAAATGCCGAAAGATGAGATCGCACGCCAGGTAGATGAAGCGGCGAAAATCCTCGAACTGGAAGAGTTAATGGATCGTCTGCCGCGCCAGCTCTCCGGCGGCCAGGCGCAGCGCGTGGCCGTTGGCCGTGCGATTGTTAAAAAACCGGATGTCTTCCTGTTTGACGAACCGCTATCCAACCTTGATGCCAAGCTGCGCGCTTCGATGCGCATCCGCATTTCGGATCTGCATAAGCAGTTAAAAAGCTCCGGTAAACCGGCGACCACCGTGTATGTGACCCACGATCAGACCGAAGCGATGACCATGGGCGACCGCATCTGCGTGATGAAGCTCGGCCATATCATGCAGGTCGATACGCCGGATAACCTCTATCACTTTCCGAAAAACATGTTCGTCGCGGGCTTTATTGGCGCGCCGGAGATGAACATCAAACCGGCGAAAATCGTGCAGAAAGAGGGTTCCCTGCACATTACCGTCGGCCAGGAGACGCTGGCGCTTAACACTCATCAGCAGGAGAGAGTCGCGGCTTATGCCGACAAAGAGGTCTTCTTTGGCGTGCGTCCGGAGTTTGTCTCCGTCTCCGATGAACCTTTCAGCGACGACTGCGGCGCGGGCGATCTGGTGCGCGTCGAGAACATGGGTCATGAGTTCTTCGTCTACCTGAAAGTCGCCGACTATGAGCTGACCGCCCGCATTCCCTCTGATGAAGCCAGGCCGTTGATTGCTAAGGGGCTGCACCGGAAGGTGTACTTTAAGTTCGACATGAATAAGTGCCACATCTTTGACGCGAAAACGGAACAGAACATCTCTCTATAGCTAAAAACATGCGGGCCGCCTCAGGCGGCCTCAGCGTGACCTACATAAACTGGAGTATAAAAATGAAAAAAGTGCTAATCGGCGCAGCTATCTCCGCAACCCTGGGCATGTGCGCTGTACCCGCCACCGCCGCTGACAATGTTGATTTGCGTATGTCCTGGTGGGGCGGCAACGGTCGTCACCAGGTCACCTTAAAAGCGCTGGAAGAGTTCCATAAACAGCATCCCGATATTACCGTGAAGTCCGAATACACCGGCTGGGACGGGCACCTCTCCCGTCTGACCACGCAGATCGCTGGCGGCACCGAGCCGGACGTCATGCAGACCAACTGGAACTGGCTGCCGATCTTCTCGAAAAACGGCGAGGGTTTTTACGACCTGAACCAGGTGAAAGATATTATCGATCTTAGCCAGTTCGACGCTAAAGAGCTGCAAACCACCACTATTAACGGCAAGTTAAACGGCATTCCTATCTCGGTAACCGCGCGCGTCTTCTACTTCAATGACGAGCAGTGGAAAAAAGCGGGCGTCAGCTTCCCGAAAACCTGGGATGAGCTGATGGCGGCGGGCAAAACCTTTGAGAGCAAGCTGGGCAAACAGTACTACCCGGTCGTGCTGGAGCACCAGGATACGCTGGCGCTGCTCAACTCTTATATGGTGCAGAAGTACAACATTCCGGCCGTTGACGAAAAGACGAAAAAATTCAGCTACAGCAAAGAGCAGTGGGTTGAGTTCTTCCAGATGTACAAAAAGCTGGTCGACAGCCACGTGATGCCGGATTCGAAATACTATGCCTCGTTCGGTAAGAGCAACATGTATGAGATGAAGCCGTGGATCGAGGGCGAATGGGGCGGCACCTATATGTGGAACTCCACCATCACCAAATACTCCGACAACCTGAAGCCACCGGCCAAACTGGTATTGGGCGACTACCCGATGCTGCCGGGCGCCACCGATGCGGGGCTGTTCTTTAAACCGGCGCAGATGCTGTCGATTGGTAAGTCGACCAAACATCCGAAAGAGGCGGCGCAGGTGATTAACTTCCTGCTCAACAGCAAAGAGGGTGTGCAGACGCTGGGTCTTGAGCGCGGTGTACCGCTGAGCAAAGTGGCGGTCGAGACGCTGACCGCCAGCGGGGTTATCAAAGAGGAGGATCCGGCGGTCGCGGGCCTGCGTCTGGCGCAGTCGCTGCCGGCGAAGCTCTCGGTGTCGCCATATTTTGACGATCCGCAGATTGTGGCGCAGTTTGGTACCGCGATTCAGTACATCGATTATGGTCAGAAAACCGTTGAAGAGACCGCGACGGACTTCCAGCGCCAGGCCGAGCGTATCCTCAAGCGCGCCATGCGTTAACCAAGTAAAAAGTCGAAGCTGTGAGATTTTGTAGGCCGGATAAGCGTTTACGCGCCATCCGGCAAAAAATGCCCGGTGGCGCTGCGCTTACCGGGCCTGGGAATGCAGTTTCATTAGGTTTTGTAGGCCGGATAAGCGCTTGCGCGCCATCCGGCAAAAAATGCCCGCTGGCGCTACGCTTACCGGGCCTGTGAATGCAGTTTCATTAGCTTTTGTCGGCCGGATAAGCGCTTGCGCGCCATCCGGCAATTCCTCACACGCCGATATTGCGCAACTTCTCCCCGGACAACAAACGACGCTCAATATGCTCAAGCGTGACGTTTTTCGTCTCCGGCACCAGCCAGAAGGTGACACCCACAAACGACAGGTTCAGAGCGGTGTAGAGCCAGAAAGTGCCCGCCGCGCCAATCGCATCCAGCAGCGTCAGGAAGGTCGCGCCGATAATCATGTTCGACACCCAGTTGGTGGTTGTCGAACAGGTGATACCAAAATCGCGGCATTTCAGCGGCTGGATCTCAGAGCACAAAATCCACACCACCGGCGCGGCGCTCATTGCATATCCGGCGATACAGAGCATGGTCATCCCGACCGACACCCACGAAAGACCGCTGGACGCCGTGCCGTTATCAAACTGCATCAGGCAGTAACCGAGGATCAGCGTACCAATCGCCATCACGCTAAAGCCGATTTTCAGCGCCGGTTTACGCCCGGCTTTATCGACCGTAAAGACGGCGATAAAGGTCGCAAACATAAAGGTCAGGCCGACCACCAGCGTGGCGATCATCTGCTCTTCCGTGGTGGTAAAACCGGCCATCTTAAAGATGCGTGGTGCGTAATACATGATGATATTCATGCCGGTGAACTGCTGCATCGCCTGCAGCAGCATGCCGAGAAAGACCGCGCGGCGCACGTTGCGGTTGTTCTTGAACAGCTGAAAGCCGCCCTGCTTCAACTTCAGGCTTTCGCGGATTTCATTCAGCTCTTCACGCGCTTTTTCCGAGGTATCGCGCAGCATGCGCAACACCTCTTCCGCTTCAATATGGCGCCCTTTCTGCGCCAGCCAGCGCGGGCTGTTGGGTAAAAAGATCACCAGGATAATCAACAGCACCGCGGGTAGCGCCAGCACGCCAAGCATCGCCCGCCAGTTGCCGCTGTAGCTGAACGCGGTATCGGAGAGAAACGCCAGCACAATCCCCAGCGTCACCATTAGCTGATACATGCTGATCATTTTGCCGCGCACGTTTTCGCTCGCCATCTCAGAGAGATAGAGCGGCGCGGTGTAGGAAGCAATACCGACCGCGACGCCAAGCAGCACGCGGGAGATGAGCAGCACTTCGACGCTGGTGGCAAACGCCGAGCCGAGCGAACCGGCCACAAAAAGAATCGCCCCGACCATCAGGCTGTATTTACGGCCGAGGCGGAACGAGAGCCAGCCGTTAAACAGCGCGCCAATCGCCGCGCCGAGCATCATGCTGCTCACCACCCACTCCTGCAGCCGGTTGCTTAAGGTGAAGTGATCGGTAATAAACGGCAGCGCGCCGGCAATCACGCCGATATCAAGGCCAAACAGCAGCCCGGCGACCGCGGCGGAAACAGAGACAAACATATTCATGCGTCGGGTATCACGCAGCGCACGGGGTAAAGCGACAGAATCATTACTGAGAAAAGCCATTATTATTTCCTGCCTGCACAGAATAAGACGTTATATGAAAGTAAGGCAGCGACGGGAAAAGCGTCAGTGAGGAAAACGCGAAGATATGGATAAAATAGCTGTCAGCTACTGTTTTGTGATGGAGTTTACAATTTTGAAAATAGTGTTTAAGCGCTAAACTATTTTTAATTAGCTTATTTTTAAGCATATTTTAGCGTTAGTGAAATAATTAAGAGTAAATGATATGGATATTTCAATTTGTTGCGTATGGACAAACAATATGCAGATATAAAAAAACCTGCCGCAGCAGGTTTCTTTTTTACAGGCGGGAATTAACGCGCCAGCCAGCCACCATCAACGGCGATGGTGTAGCCATTGATGTAATCAGAGGCTTTAGAGGAGAGGAACACCACCGGCCCCATCAGATCGCTCGGCAGACCCCAGCGGCCAGCCGGGATGCGATCGAGGATCTCGGCGCTGCGCTGTTCGTCGGCGCGCAGCTGCTGGGTGTTGTTGGTCGCCATATAACCCGGCGCAATCGCGTTAACGTTGATGTTGTGCTTCGCCCACTCGTTCGCCAGCAGGCGGGTAACGCCCATCACGCCGCTCTTAGAGGCGGTGTAAGAAGGCACCCGGATGCCGCCCTGGAAGGAGAGCATCGAGGCGATATTGATGATTTTGCCGCCGTTGCCCTGGGCGATAAAGTGTTTCGCCGCCGCCTGGGACATAAAGAAAACGCTCTTGATGTTCAGGTTCATCACGTCATCCCAGTCCTGCTCGCTGAAGTTGATCGCATCTTCGCGGCGGATCAGACCGGCGTTATTCACCAGGATATCGATTTTGCCGAACTCGGCGACCGCGCGCTCAAGCAGGGCCGGAATGCCATCGATCTTACGCAGATCGGCGGTCAGGCTCAGAAAACGGCGGCCCAGCGCGGTGACGCGCTCGATGGTTTCAGTCGGTTCAACAATGTTGATGCCGACGATGTCGCAGCCTGCTTCCGCAAGGCCCAGCGCCATGCCCTGCCCCAGACCAGTATCGCAACCGCTCACTACCGCAACTTTACCTTGAAGAGAAAATGCATCCAGAATCATGTGAGTTCCTTAATCTATCAGCGCCTGTCACGGACAGGCAGTGTGTTTGCTGCCCGCAATTAGCGCAGATCTTTTACGGCGACGTGGTCCATATCATCAAAGACCTGGTTTTCGCCCACCATCCCCCAGATGAAGGTGTACGCGCGCGTACCGACACCTGAATGGATTGACCAGCTTGGTGAAATCACCGCTTGTTCGTTCTGCATCACGATATGACGCGTCTCCTGCGGCTGGCCCATCATATGGAATACGCAGGCGTCCTCTTCCATATTGAAGTAGAAATAGACTTCCATGCGGCGTTCGTGGGTGTGGCACGGCATGGTGTTCCACAGGTTGCCTGGCGCAAGCTCGGTCAGCCCCATGCTTAACTGGCAGGTCTCCAGCACGTCCGGCACAAAGTACTTATTGATGGTGCGGCGGTTGCTGGTTAACGGATCGCCGAGGGTGACGGGGGAAACCTCCGCAGGCGTCACTTTTTTGGTTGGATAGGTGGTATGAGCCGGGGCGCAGTTGTAGTAAAACTTCGCCGGTTTCGCTGCGTCAACGCTGGCGAACACCACCTCTTTCGCGCCTTTGCCGACATAGAGCGCATCACGATGGCCGATTTCATAGATCTCGCCATCAACGGTAATGGTGCCCGCACCGCCGATATTGATTACGCCCAGCTCGCGGCGTTCGAGGAAATAGGTGACGCCCAGCTGTTTACCCACTTCACCGCCAACCGACACGCTTTTCGCCACCGGCTTGATACCGCCGACGATGATGCGATCGATGTGGCTGTAAACCATGGTGTATTCATCATCGACGAACACTTTTTCGATTAAAAACTCGTTGCGCAGCCCCTGGGTATCCAGCGTTTTAGCGTGCGCGCTGTGGATGCTTTGTCTGACTTCCACACTTACCTCCGACATCAATGTTCAGCAAAATGGCCTGAGACGAAACAGAGAAACAGTGTTCCGTTTCAACTTTTGCTGCATCTTATCCCGGCTAAAACACGTTTTCAATCTTATATAAAACAACGTTTCAATTTTTATGTTAGTTATTTTCCGTTCTGGAAGTAGGATCACGATTGTTGAGCGTTGACAAGCGCTGCGGGGCTTAGAAGCATTCCGGCCTATGCTAATTAGTTGCTAATAATCAATTAGTTAAATCAATCTTTGCAATTTGACAGTCACAGCAAAATTTCTCGTTTAAAATCAAAGCCCATTATTCACGCCTGTGATATCACAATCGCTTTTATGCCCTTCGTAATAATTTTCTTATAAATTGCGCCCGCAATCACAAATATTGAAACGACGTTTTGATAAATTGAAATCCTATTTTTAAACTTAAGCAGATACGGGGTCATGCGGGGACGCAACATGGCGGCCGGCCCCTCTACAGGAGAGAAAAATGGCGAAAGGCATGCGGGTAAAACTCAACTATGCAGTGAGCCGCGATCCGGATACCGGCGCGGAAGTGACCCGCTTAACCCCTCCGGAGGTGACGTGTCACCGCAACTACTTCTATCAAAAGTGCTTCTTTAACGATGGCAGCCACCTGCTGTTTGCCGGCGAGTTTGACGGCAACTGGAACTACTATCTGCTGGATATTGAAAATGCCGAAGCGGTGCAGTTAACCGAAGGCGCGGGCGATAACACCTTTGGCGGCTTTCTCTCCCCGGACGACAGTGCGCTCTACTACGTAAAAAACGATCGCACCTTGCGCGAAGTTAACCTGCACACGCTGGCTGAGCGCGAGATCTACCGCGTCCCCGAAGATTGGGTGGGTTACGGTACCTGGGTCGCCAACAGCGACTGCACCAAGCTGGTGGGGATTGAGATTGCCGCCAGCGACTGGACGCCGCTTAACGACTGGCAGCTGTTCCATGACTTCTTCCATAAAGGGCCACACTGCCGCCTGCTGCGCGTTGATCTCCAGACTGGCGAAAGCAAGGTGATTCATGAAGAGAAGATCTGGCTCGGTCACCCGATCTACCGCCCGTTTGATGACAACACCGTGGCGTTTTGCCATGAAGGCCCGCACGATCTGGTCGATGCGCGGATGTGGCTGGTGAATGAAGATGGCAGCAACGTGCGCAAAGTTAAGGATCATGCCGAAGGTGAGAGTTGCACCCATGAGTTTTGGGTGCCGAACGGCTCGGCGCTGGTCTATGTCTCTTACCTGAAAGGCGAACAGGGGCGCTCTATCTCTCGCTTTTATCCAGAGAGCGGCGTGAATGAAGAGATTATGCCGATGCCAGCCTGCTCGCATTTGATGAGCAACTTTGACGGTACGCTGCTGGTCGGTGACGGCTCCGGCACGCCGGTCGATGTGAAAGATACCGGCGGCTACACCATTGATAACGACCCCTATCTCTATGTGTTCGACGTGGCGCAGAAAGGGTATTACCGCGTCGCACGCCATGACACCTCCTGGGCGACCTTTGCCAACAGCCGCCAGGTCACGCATCCGCATCCATCGTTTACCCCGGATGACAGCGCAGTGCTGTTCAGTTCCGATAAAGACGGCAAACCGGCGCTCTATATCGCCAAACTGCCCGAGCAGCGCACCCTGCTGCAACCCTGAATTTGAGTGAGTGTTTCTGTAACTGGCCTTGCCCTCCAATGGAGGGCCTTTTTTTGCGCGCTTTTCTCCGGCACTGATCCCGTAGGCCGGATAAGCGTGAGCGCCATCCGGCAATAAACTCTGCGGTAATCATGCCGGATGGCGGCGATGCCTTATCCGGCCTGCATGATTCCGTTCTCCGGCACTGATCCCGTAGGCCGGATAAGCGTAAGCGCCATCCGGCAATAAACTCTGCGGTAATCATGCCGGATGGCGGCGATGCCTTATCCGGCCTACATGATTCCATTCTCCGGCACTGATCCCGTAACGCGTAAGTCACGAGCGGCGCGAAGAATGACGGGCATAAAAAAACCCGGCGCCAGGCACCGGGTGTTTGAAAATATTCAGAGACTCAGAAAGAGTAAGCGACACCCAAACGGAAACGGGTCTGGCGTTCGTCGGTATTTTTCACGCCCACATTGCCGACTTCGACATACGGTGACCAGTTTTTATCAAGTTTGTACGCCAGCTTGGCATTATATTCGTTGGAGTAGTTTTTATTATTTTCACGCACCACATCTTCGGTGCTCTTGGCATATACGTAGTTCAGCTCGGTGCGGAAGTCGCCCATTGCCCAGCCCACCCATGCATCGAATTTATTGACTTTGTTATCGACAACGTTGGAATCCGGGTTACGGGTATATTCATAACGGTAACGGCCGGCAATATAGACGCCGTTATCAAAGCTGTATTGCGCATGAATATAGGGTTTATAGATCGAGAAGGTATCCTTACTTTCAATATTAAAACCTGGCGTTAACGCAATATTCTTGGTGGCAGCCCAGCGCCAGTTGATCGACTCTTCATGACCGTTGCCGACAATCTCCGTTAACGGCTTATCAGCATCATCGCCACCCGATTTCCATTTCGCTTCAACGCCAAAACCCAGGCCATTATCAAAGCGATGCGACACGGCTACGCGATCGGCGTTGGAGCCGCTATCAATGTATTCATGGCGCAGATCGACGGTAACAGCGTACGAAGCGAAGGATGCGCCAAGGAGAGTAGCAAGGGCCAGAGTTTTCTTAAACATGAGCAACCTCAACAATTAAAATTACGTTTCATTTTTATGGAATTGCATTTTATTTTTATAGTAACTTTATTTTAGTGATCTGGATCGTAAATATTTCTCTAGAAAATAGCGAAGTAAAAGCACGTGACGAGCATCAATAAAAGTTGCTCTTTAGGGGTAAAAAAAGCGTTTAAGATCACACCACAGGCTTATTATCGGGATTTACATAAACCCAATTAAATAGCGCACAGAGGGCGGCGAGACAATGCACATAAAATTAATAAGCAGGCTTATCAGTTGAAAATAAAATGGTCACGCAGGGGATAATGCTATTTTTAGCGATTACTTTGATTCTTAAGGAAGGAAAGAGAAGGTTTTATTTTTATTGAAACGGAAGCTGCGAGAGGGATCACAAATAATAACGCCCTCAGGGCGAGGACGTTATTATCAGCAACCAGGATTAGTCACGCTCGATCGCCAGCGCGACGCCCTGTCCACCGCCAATACAGAGTGTTGCCAGCCCTTTGCGCGCCTTGCGCTTTTGCATCTCATGCACCAGCGACACCAAAATGCGGCAGCCGGAAGCCCCAATCGGATGACCGAGCGCAATCGCGCCGCCGTTAACGTTGACGCGCTTCTCATCCCACTCAAGGATTTTGCCCACCGACAGCGCCTGCGCGGCATAAGCTTCGTTGGCTTCGATCAGGTCGACATCATCCAGCTGCCAGCCCGCGCGCTCAAGGCAACGCCGCATGGCGTAAACCGGCGCAATGCCCATCAGCGCCGGATCAACGCCCACGCTTGCAAAGGCGCGAATGCGTGCCAGTACTGGTAAGTTAAGCGCCTCTGCGCGTTCCGCGCTCATCATCAGCACCGCCGCCGCGCCATCGTTAATCGGCGAGGCGTTACCGGCCGTCACCGAGCCGCTGGTTTCAAAAGCCGGGCTGAGCTGTGCCAGCGCTTCAGCACTGGCATCGGTGCGCGGCTGCTCATCGGTATCGACCAGCACACGCTTGCCGTCGGCGCTCTGCGTCTGCACAGGGACGATCTCGTCGCGAAAACGGCCAGAGTCGATAGCCATCCGCGCTTTATGTTGCGAACTGAGCGCCCACTCATCCTGGCGCTCGCGGCTGATGCCATATTCCCGCGCCAGGTTCTCTGCCGTGACGCCCATATGGTAATCATTGAATGCATCCCACAGCCCATCATGCACCAGGCTGTCGATAACCTGGCTGTTGCCAAGCTGCGCGCCGGTGCGGCTATCGGTTAACACATGCGGCGCGCGGCTCATGTTCTCCTGGCCACCGGCAATCACCACGTCGGCTTCGCCGCACTGGATCGCCTGCGAGGCGAGATGCAGCGCTTTCAGCCCGGAGCCGCACACATCGTTGATGGTGATCGCAGAAACCGTATTCGGCAGCCCGCCCTTGATCGCCGACTGACGAGCCGGATTCTGCCCGGCCCCGGCGGTCAACACCTGGCCCAGAATCACTTCATCGATATCCTGCGGCTGCACGCCGCTGCGCGTCAGTAACGCCTGCACCACCGCGCTGCCCAGCTCAACGGCAGAGTGACGCGACAGCGCCCCCTGAAAACAGCCGATTGGCGTGCGCACAGCGCCGACAATCACCACATCTTTCATCTCTACCCCCACGATGGCTGAACCGGGCAATAGTAGAGCATTGTTAAAAAGGTTTATCAGGGATGTTTAAAATTGGTGAGATTAATCACAGGGAATTGTACGGGGCGATCGAGGAGGCAGAGATGCGCGGCCAGGGCGACCGCGCATCAGGGAGATTAGTTGTTTACCGGAATAACCGCGCCTTTGTATTTGGTGCGGATCCAATCCTGGATCTCTTTCGAGTGCAGCACGTTCACCAGCGCCACGATATCTTTCTTCTTCTCGTCGCCGCGATGCACGGTAATGATGTTGGCATACGGGTTATTTTCACCGCTCTCGACGGCAATCGGATCGTGAACCGGGTCGAGACCGGCATCAATCGCGTAGTTGGCGTTGATCACCACCGCGTCGCCTTCATCGTTGTTGTACATCTGCGGCAGCAGCGCCGCTTCAACGTTCGGCAGGAACTTCAGTTTTTTCGGGTTCTCAACGATATCGTCAATGCGCGCCGTCACTTTATCGATGCCCGGCTTCAGCTTGATGACGCCCTCTTTTTCAAAGATAGAGAGAATACGCCCCTCTTCAGAGACCGCGTCACGCATGATGATTTTTCCGCCTTCCGGCAGATCCTTCAGCGACTTGTATTTTTTGGAATAGATACCAATCGGCTCAATATGAATCGCACCGGCGCTAACGAAATCATAGGTTTTGTCGCCAGCGTGATCTTTCAGCACGCTGTTCAGATACGGAATGTGCTGGAAGTAGTTGGCATCGATTTCACGGCCCGCCAGCGCGGTGTTCGGCAGGATGTAATCCTGGAACGGTTTGATCTCCAGATCGATGCCCTGCTTCGCCAGAATCGGCTTCGCCTGCTCAAGGATCTCCGCGTGCGGTACGTTAGACGCGCCAACGGTCAGCGTATCGGCCCAGGAGGAGAAACTCAGCACGCTGAGGGTGGCTGCGGCAATCAGTGTCAGTGTCTTTTTCATGTTGTTGGTTTCCAATAGTTATCGTTTATCTAACAGAGAGGTAATCACGTCGCCGCAGAACTGGATGATGAAGACGATGATAAGAATGGTCACCGTCGCCACCAGCGTGACGTCGTTATGGTTCCGCTGGAATCCTTCCAGATAAGCAAGATTGCCCAGGCCACCTGCGCCGATCACCCCGGCCATGGCGCTGTAGCTCACCAGCGCAATCAGCGTCACGGTAATACCGGAGACCAGCGCGGGCGATGATTCGGGAAGCAGCACCCGAAAGACTAAGGTACCGAGACGCGCGCCCATTGAGCGCGTCGCCTCAATGACCCCTTTATCCACTTCACGCAGCGCAATCTCCACCAGCCGCGCGTAGAACGGTGCCGCGCCGACAATCAGCGCCGGTAGCGCCGCGTTAGCACCAAGAATCGAGCCGACAATCGCCTTGGTAAAGGGGATCAACAGCACAATCAAAATGATGAACGGAATCGAGCGGAAGACGTTTACCAGAATAGAAATGACGCTGTAGAGCGCACGGTTCTGGAACAGCCCGCCGCGCGCGGTGAGAAACAGCGCCAGCCCAAGCAGAATGCCCAGCACGAAGGTTGCCGCGCCCGAGAGCGCCGTCATATAGAGCGTCTCCTGCGTTGCCGCCCAGAGTTGCTCCCATTTCAGGTGCGGAAAAAGTGATTCAGCCATGGGTCACGACCTCGCTCTCAATGTTGCTCTTGCCGAGATCGGTAAGAATGTTGTTCAGTTGTTCCGGAGTTGCCACCACGTGCACCCATAATTGCCCAAATACGCCATGCGCGGTTTGCGACATCTTGCCGTGCAGAATGTTAAACGGCAGGCCGTAGCGCAGCGTCAGTTCGCCGACAATCGGCTGATGGGTGCTGTGGCCGGTAAAGGTGAGCTTAATCACCGTGCCGTCGAGATCGCTGTTCAGATCCGGGTTGAAGGTTTCCTCTTCTTTATACTGGCTCACCTGGCGCACAAACTGTTTGGTGATCGGCTGCTGCGGATGGGTAAAGACCTGCAGCACATCGCCCTCTTCCACCACTCTGCCCTCTTCCATCACCGCGACGCGGTCGCAAATCTTGCGCACCACGTGCATTTCATGGGTGATCAGCACAATCGTCAGCTTAAAGCGGCGATTGATATCAAGCAGCAGGTCAAGGATCTGATCGGTGGTTTGCGGGTCGAGCGCCGAGGTGGCTTCATCGCAGAGCAATACATCGGGGTTGTTAGCCAGCGCGCGGGCAATGCCGACACGCTGCTTCTGCCCGCCGCTCAGCTGCGACGGATAGGCGTTTTCGCGCCCTTTCAGCCCCACTAACTCAATCAACTCGGCAACGCGCGCGTTGATCGCTTTCTTCGGTGCACCAGCGATCTGCATGGAAAAGGCGATGTTCTCGCTTACCGTGCGCGACCATAAAAGGTTGAAGTGCTGAAAGACCATGCTGATCTTCAGGCGTGCCTGGCGCAGGGCTTCGCCACGCGCGGCGGCAATATCCTGGCCGTTAATCACCACGCTGCCGTTGGTTGGTTTTTCCAGCCCGTTCAGTAAGCGGATCAGCGTACTTTTGCCCGCACCGCTGTAGCCGATAATTCCATAAATTTGCCCCTGCTCAACCGTCAGATTGACGTTGTCGACGGCGGTAATCGATGCCTTTCCCTGGTCGAAGATCTTGGAGATATTCCTGAGGACGATCATGCGTTGGTATTTTCCGTTTGGCGGTTTAGCAGTATGGATGTCCAGATGATAATAATCAGCCAGCGTTATAATACAAATAACCAAATAGACATTAGATATAGCAGAAAGCGCTAAAAGCGTTATAACGCGGCGTCGCAAACTAAGAATTTATTCAGCATAAGATTGCCGAAAAATGCATAACAGCGGCGAAATAGTGAAGAAAAAGGGAGAAAAAGCATTTAAAAAGCGCCGTTTTAGCGATACATCCATCCAGACGACTGCACGGCTTGCCGCCCCGATGGCTAAACAGTGCTTTATATTTCCATTCGTTCTAAATACCAAACAAAGATTCTTTAAACGCGCAAAAAGAGAGACCTATCATCCGCTCACTTCCCTGATTAGCGAGCAAATGGGTTATGTCACTTTTTCATTCAGTAACTGAATTAATTGGTAATACACCGCTGCTGCAACTGCACAAATTACCGACCGGGCCGTGCGAACTGTTTTTAAAACTGGAAAACCAGAACCCCGGCGGCTCGATAAAAGACCGCGTCGCGCTATCGATGATCAACGAAGCCGAGCGGCAAGGCGTGCTGAAACCGGGCGGAACCATTATCGAAGCCACGGCGGGCAATACCGGCCTTGGGCTGGCGCTGATCGCCGCGCAGAAGGGCTACTCGCTGGTGCTGGTGGTGCCCGACAAAATGAGCCGCGAGAAGATTTTCCACCTGCGCGCGCTGGGGGCGAAGGTGGTGATCACCCGCTCCGATGTGAACAAAGGCCATCCGGCCTATTACCAGGATTATGCGCGCCGTCTCGCCGACGAGACCCCGGGCGCGTTCTATATCGACCAGTTTAATAACGCTGCTAACCCGCTGGCGCATGCCACCTCTACCGCGCCGGAACTCTTCGCGCAGTTGGAGGGGAAGATCGATGCCATTGTGGTGGGTGTCGGCTCTGGCGGGACGCTCGGCGGGTTGCAGGCATGGTTTGCCGAACACTCTCCCGACACCGAATTTGTGCTCGCCGATCCGGCAGGCTCGATCCTCGCCGACCAGGTGGAAACGGGGCGCTACGGCGAACCCGGCGCGTGGCTGGTTGAGGGGATCGGCGAAGACTTTATCCCGCCGCTGGCGCAGCTCGACGGTGTGCGTCAGGCGTTTCGCATTAGCGATAAAGAGGCCTTTGCCACCGCGCGCCTGCTGCTGCAACAGGAAGGCATTCTCGCGGGTTCTTCTACCGGCACGCTGCTGAGCGCGGCGCTGCGCTACTGCCAGGCACAAAGCTCGCCGAAGCGGGTGGTCACCTTTGCCTGCGACAGCGGCAATAAATACCTCTCAAAAATGTTTAACGATGACTGGATGCGTCAGCAGGGTTTGCTGACGCGCCCGTCGCAGGGCGATCTGACGGACTTTATTGCGCTTCGCCATGATGAAGGCGCAACGGTGACCGCCTCGCCCGACGACAGCCTTGCAACGGTGCTCGCGCGCATGCGGCTGTATGACATTTCGCAGCTCCCGGTGCTGGAAAATGGCCAGCTTGTCGGGCTGGTTGATGAGTGGGATCTGATAAGCCATGTGCAGGGCGACAGCGAGCGTTTCGCCCTGCCGGTGAAGGCGGCGATGACCCGCAATCTGGAAGTGCTGGATAAACACGCCCCGGAAAGCGCCATGCGTGACATTTTCGATCGCGGTCTGGTGGTGGTGATCACCGATAACGGCCGCTTTGTCGGCCTGATAACCCGCAGCGATGTCTTAACAACCTGGCGTAATCGACTGGAACAATAAGGAACACGAGATGAAATTAATGGCTACGCAGAGCGTCCACAGCGGCGTTTTTCACGACCAACACGGCGCGGTGATGCCGCCAATTTACGCCACCTCCACCTTCGCGCAACCGGCGCCGGGGCAGCACACTGGCTATGAGTATTCGCGCAGCGGCAACCCCACCCGCCACACGCTGGAAACGGCGATTGCCGAGCTGGAGGGCGGAACGCGCGGCTACGCTTTTGCTTCCGGGCTGGCGGCGATCTCAACGGTGCTGGAGCTGCTGGATAGCGGCAGCCATATCGTGGCGATTGATGATGTTTATGGCGGCACTTATCGCCTGATCGAAAACGTGCGTCGGCGCAGCGCCGGGCTTGAGGTGAGCTGGGTAAAACCGGACGATCTGGCCGGGCTGGAAGCGGCAATCCGCCCACAAACGCGGATGATTTGGGTCGAGACGCCGACCAACCCGCTGCTGAAGCTGGTCGATCTGCAACAGGTTGCGGAGATCGCCAGACGCCATAACGTACTGAGCGTGGCGGATAACACCTTTGCCTCGCCGGTGATCCATCGCCCGCTGGAACTGGGCTTCGACATTGTGGTGCACTCAGCCACTAAATACCTTAACGGGCACTCCGATGTGGTCGCAGGCCTCGCGGTGGTGGGCGATAACCCGGCGCTTGCCGAGAAGCTGGGCTATTTGCAAAACGCAGTCGGCGGCGTGCTCGATCCCTTCAGCAGTTTCCTGACCCTGCGCGGTATCCGCACTTTGTCCCTGCGCGTTGAGCGCCACAGCAGTAACGCGCTGGCGCTGGCCCGCTGGCTGGAGCAGCATCCACAGGTTGAAAAGGTCTGGTTCCCGTGGCTGGAGTCGCACCCGCACTATCAGCTGGCGCGCAAGCAGATGGCGCTGCCGGGCGGCATGATCTCGGTGGTGGTGAAAGGGGATGATCCGCGCGCGACGCAGATCATCCAGAAGCTGAAGCTGTTTACGCTGGCAGAGAGCCTGGGCGGCGTAGAGAGCCTGGTGAGCCAGCCTTTCAGCATGACTCACGCCTCCATTCCACTGGAACAGCGGCTGGCAAACGGCATTACCCCACAGCTGATTCGCCTGTCGGTGGGGATTGAGGATGAAGCGGATCTGATTGCCGACTGGCAACAGGCTCTGTCGTAACAGAGCGCCGTCAGGCGCCCTGCGATGTGGCAGGCATATCTCTGGCAGAGACCACCTGGTTGCGGCCCTGCTTTTTCGCGGCGTAGAGCGCAGTATCCGCCCGGTGAATTAACCCGCTGGCAATCATATGCAGCGGTTTTTCATCAAGAGGCAGGAGATCGCTTTGCAGGGTCGCGACGCCGATGCTGATGGTCAAAAAGCCGGTCGGGCTGGCGGCGTGCGGACGCCTGAGGGCGCTGATATCATGTCGCACCCCTTCGGCGACGCGCATCGCCTGTGCCAGGCTGGTGCCGGGCAGGATAATTAAAAACTCCTCCCCGCCGTAGCGGCTGACATTATTGTTGCTGCGCAGCCGCGCCGAGGTCAGCGTAGTGGCGACCAGCCGCAGGCAGTCATCCCCCGCCTGGTGGCCCTGCGAGTCGTTGTAGTATTTGAAATAGTCGATATCCGCCAGGCAGACCGAGAGCGGGAACCCCTCCTGCAACGCGCGGTTAATCTCCTGCAACAGGCGCTCATCCATATAGCGGCGGTTAAACAGCCCGGTCAGGTGATCGTGCTGGGCATACTGCTGCAACACCTTATTGGCGTTCGCCAGCTTCTGCTCCGCCAGGCGACGCTCGGTGATATCGACCCAGGTAACCGATAATCCGACCACAATGTCCATCGCGTCGCGCACCGGTACTGCCTGGATATCGTAACTGCGCTCATGCCAGCTCAGCTCGCGCGACGGCGGGACGCCGCCCGCTTTTGCTAAGGCAAAATCGGCAACGAAGAAGGGCCAGAACTCCGGCATCAGTTGCTGAAAGTGGCAATGGGTATCTTTTGGCGCGCTGTCGCCGAGCAGTTTCGCCATCGCTTTATTGAACATCACCAGATGCCCGCGGCTGTCGATCATGCAGAGCGCTACGGCGGTGGTGTCGTAAATGGTCTCCAGTTGCAGTACGCGTTCGCCAAGGTTGGAGATATTTCTGTCGATGCCGCGATAACCGCGCAGCTCGCCCTGCTCATCAAAAAGCGGAACGCCGCTGGTCTCCAGCACCACAATGCCGCCATCGGCGCGCTGGTTGCGGTTGACCAGCCCGGAAAAGGCGCGCTTTTCCGCCACGATGGCACCAAATGCCCCGGCGACGCGCTCGGCTTCGCCTGGCGGCATAAAATCGAAAGGCGTTTTGCCAATCACCTCTTCCGGGGAAACACCCAGCAGATCCGTCACCACGTCCGACGACCAGGTGTAACGCCCTTGTGCATCCACTTCCCAGACCCAGTCCGAATTATTATTCAATAATTCAAACAGATGCCTGATCTCTTCATCCCTGTGATCGTGCTCTTTTTTATCATTATTCATTTCATTGTTTCCGCATGACCCACTATGCGCTCAATAACAGCTGGAGAAGGTGATGAAGGGGTGAATCATTGACTTCATAAATACTTGCCATCGCTCTACACTGCACAAATGCAGGATGAAAGAGAAGATGGTTCGCCACAGATTTGCGTAAAAAAAAGCGTCAGAGGCGGCTTTTTTGCCGGGCAAACGGCTCCGTTCGCCGCGACGGATAATAATAGCTGACGGCAAATGACTCCGTTAACCTTTTCGCTGAGCACGCGCGCGCAAGGCGGCGTTAAATACCGCGCTTTCTTTCATCTGTTTGCTGAATGGAATCTTATCGGCGTGTGTTCAGATAACTTTGCTACTTTCACCGTTACTGCTCATAACAGGAGCGCTGTTTATGGATCCGTTTCAGCAAATATTGAAATCGACTATCGCCCGTACAGAGGTGGTTCCGCCCGCCGTAGCGCCGCAAGCGTTGCTGGAAACGGTATTCAACGTACAGACCCTCGTTCCGCCCGTGGAGATGTTCCTCGCGCTGGCGAAGGCGCGGCGCTCGATCTACGCGCTGGGGAAAGATCTGCCGGTATCGCACGAAGAGGCGATCGCCACGATCAAGGAGGCGATCCGCCAGGCACCTTCGGCGTTTCATTCGCAAACTTCACGCGCGCTGATCCTGCTTGATCATGAGCATGAACGCTTCTGGGAACTGGTGCGCGCGCAGATGCGCAATGTGATCCCGGCGGAGAGTTTTCACGCCACCGCCGATAAACTCGATGGCTTCAGCGCGGCGGCCGGCACGGTGCTCTTTTTTGAGGATCAGGAGGAGGTGAGCCACCTGCAGCGCCAGTACATTGCCTATGCCGAGCATTTTCCCGTTTGGTCAGAGCAGAGTAGCGGCATTGCGCAATACGCGGTGTGGCTGGCGCTGGCGGAGAAAAAGATTGGCGCGAATTTGCAGCATTATCACCTGTTGATTGATGCCGATGTGCGCGCAACGTGGAATATTCCCGAGAGCTGGACGTTACGCGCTGAGATGAATTTTGGTGCCATCCTCGCGCCTGCGGAAGAGAAGACGTTTATCGACGATGAGAAGCGTTTTATCGTCGCCAGATAAGTGTAGGCCGGATAAGGCTGAAAACCGCCATCCGGCACCTGCACAACGGCAAAATGCCGGATGGCGCTACGCTTATCCGGCCTACGCGTAACTGCCTGAAATGCGCTTATCCCGCAGCCTGGAATGTAGGCCGGATAAGGCTGTAAGCCGCCATCCGGCACCTGCACACGGGCAAAATGCCGGATGGCGCTGCGCTTATCCGGCCTACGCGTAACTGCGTGAAATGTGCTTATCTGACCTACGCGTAACTGTCTGGAACGTAGGCCGGATAAGGCTGTAAGCCGCCATCCGGCACCTGCACACGGGCAAAATGCCGGATGGCGCTGCGCTTATCCGGCCTACGCCTAACCGAATGAAATGTGCTTATCCGCCAGCCTGGAATGTAGGCCGGATAAGGCTGTAAGCCGCCATCCGGCACCTGCACAATGGCAAATTGCCGGATGGCGCTGCGCTTATCCGGCCTACGCGTAACTGCATGATTAATCTTCGAAATACCAGTAACCCTGATTGACCAGCCAGGTCAGCTCGTCGGCAAAGGCCGGGTTATCCAGCGCGCTGCCCAACTCCTGCACGCCAATGGTGGTGTAACGACACAATGCATCGGCGGCTTGCGGCTCGGCGGTCTCCAGACATTCGCTATTGATAAAGAAACGATCACCAACGCGCAGGGCGCGCAGCCCGCTGAGACGCGTTAACCTCTGCCCCTCCTTCAGTGCGCCGATCACCTCATCGACCGGGTAATCATCCGGCTCCGGTGCCACATCCAGTTCATGGCGCGGCGTGGTAATAAAGCTGCCAAACCAGCGGTTGAAGTGCTCGGGATCGTTGATCATCGAGATCATCATACTGCGCACACGCTCCAGCTCGTACTCCTCCACCCGGCCAGTATGTTCACGGCAGGTGAGATCCGGATCGCTGTAGTGCTCGCCGCCAAGATCGTTTTCCAGTGCGTAATCCGCAAAGCTGCTGATCAGATCGCGGCCATTCGGCCCACGAAAACCAATCGAGTAGTTGAAAGCAGTCTCATGCGTAAAGCCATCGTGCGGGAAACCGGGTGGGATGTAGAGGATATCGCCCGGGGCAAGATCTTCATCAATGATCGGCTGGAAAGGATCGACATGCAGCAGCGCCGGATGCGGGCAGAACTGGCGCATCGGCAGCTTATCGCCCACGCGCCAGCGGCGGCTGCCCATCCCCTGAATAATAAAGACGTCATACTGGTCGATATGCGGGCCAACACCGCCGCCCGGCACGGAGTAGGAGATCATCAGATCATCAAAGCGCCAGGCGGGCAGCACGCGAAACGGCTCCACCAGCTCGGCGGAGGGAGCATGCCAGTGGTTAACCGCCTGTGCCAGCAGGGACCAGTCGCGCTCGCCTAAATGATCGAAGGTCTCGAAGGGGCCGTTCCACGCCTGCCACTGGCCGTTGACGTGGCTGACAATGCGGCTGTCGATCTCCGGCTCCATCGCCAGGCCTGCCAGTTCATCGGGCGAAATCGGGTCGACAAAATTGGTAAATGCGCCTTTCAGCACCACAGGTTGCTTCTGCCAGTACTTCTCAAGAAATTCCGGCCAGTTGAGGTTGAGTTGGTAAGCCATAGATCCACACCAGTGAGAAGGGAAACGGCGCTGATTATAAAAAGAGAGCGCCCTCCTCCGCCTTGTCATGGGTCAAGGGCAAGCGGCGGCGCGATAACTAATTGTTCGAGCGCGCTGAGCAGCGCATCGACCTTTGGCAGCAGCTGTTTACGCCGCGGCCACACCAGGCTGAGCGGCAACCCATCCGGCTGCTGGTGTGGCAGCAGGATGACCAGCTCGCCGCGCGCTAACTGCTGATGCACCAGCCAGGTAGGCATCTGCCCGACGCCAAGACCTGCGCAGAGCGCGTGGCGCTGCGCATCCACATCGCCCAGCGTCATGCGGTAAGGCACGTTGCGCCACTCCGGGTGCCCATCTTCCGTCAGCAATAACCAGGGTTTGCTGCTGCCATCGACGCGTTCATAGAGGATCGCCCGGTGGCGAAGCAGCTGCGCCTCGTTTTGCGGCGTGCCTTCCCGGCGCAGATAGTCAGGCGAAGCGCAAAAGACCATCTTTTCCCGCCCAAGCTGCCGGTGACCAATCGACACCGGTAAGTCGCCACCCTGGCCAATGCGCACCGCCACATCAATCCCCTCATCAAAGAGATCCACAAAGCGGTCAGAGAAGGTGATGCTGAGATCAATCTCCGGGTGCTGCTGGCAAAAGGGGATCAGCGCGGGCATCACGCCGAGCCGCCCGTAGGTGGTCGGCACCGCAAGCCGCAGGCGGCCGGAAGGGATCGAGCGGTGCGCTGCCAGCACCGATTCAGCTTCCGCCAGCTCCTCAAGGATGCGAATGCAGGTCTGAAAATAGGCCTGCCCGGCATCGGTCAATGTCAGGCGGCGGGTGGTGCGCTCCAGCAAACGCGAGCCCAGGCGCGCTTCCAGCCGGCTGATACTTTTGCTGATTGCCGAGCCGGTCAGATGCAGACGCTCTGCGGCGGCGGCAAAACTCCCCTCTTCGACGCTGGCGACAAAGGGGACGATATCTTTCAGGCGTTGATCGCTCATGGCATTACTGAATTGAGGTTATGAATGATGTGAATTAATAGCAGAGATAAGAATTAAATTCTCTATTAGGCTTTAAAGCTGAAAAAGAAAAGGAGCCCCCTATGCAAAAACGTGCATTGATAGTCGGTATTAGTGGCGTGATTGGTCGCGCATTGGCAGAACAACTTAAAGGCGAAGGGTGGCAGGTCAGCGGCCTGTCGCGTGGCCGCGGCGCTATTCCGGACGGGTGCGAAAGCCTGACTGCCGATCTGACAGATGCGGCGGCGGTTAACGAGGCGCTAAAAGAGGTGCAGGTTGATGCGCTCTTCTTCAGCGTCTGGTCGCGCCAGGAGAATGAGCAGGCCAATATCCGCGTTAACGGCGCCATCGTGAAAAACGTGATTGAGGCGCTCGGCGAGCGGCTTAACGGCAGCCATGTGGCGCTGGTGACCGGCCTGAAACACTACCTTGGCCCCTTCGAAGCCTACGGCAAAGGTGCGGTGCCGGTCACGCCGTTCCGCGAGGAGCAGGGTCGCCAGCCGGTGGAGAACTTCTATTACGCGCAGGAAGATGAACTCTTTGCCGGAGCAGAAAAGTATGGCTACCGCTGGAGCGTCCATCGCCCGCACACCATCATCGGCTATGCCCTCGGCAATGCGATGAATATGGGCCAGACGCTGGCGGTCTACGCCACGCTGTGCCGTGAAAAAGGCTGGCCGTTTATCTTCCCCGGCTCACCCGAGCAGTGGAACGGGCTGGCGGATGTTACCGATGCCGGTTTACTGGCCGAGCAGCTTAGCTGGGCGGCACAGAGCGAGCAGGCGGCGAACGAAGATTTCAACGCGGTGAATGGCGATGTCTTCCGCTGGAACTGGCTGTGGCCGAAGCTGGCAGCCTATTTCGGCATTGAAGCGGCGGCCTACCCGGCAAGCATGATGCCGCTGGAAAACCGCATGCAGGAGGCGCAGGCCGCCTGGACGGAGATCGCGCAGAAGTATCAGCTTCGCGAAGCGGATATCAACAAGCTGGCCTCCTGGTGGCACACGGATGCCGACCTCGGTCGCCCGATGGAAGCCTTCACGGATATGAGCAAAAGCCGCAAAGCAGGCTTTACCGGCTA
Source organism: Kosakonia sp. CCTCC M2018092 (assembly GCF_003864115.1). NCBI lineage: Bacteria > Pseudomonadati > Pseudomonadota > Gammaproteobacteria > Enterobacterales > Enterobacteriaceae > Kosakonia > Kosakonia sp. CCTCC M2018092. The sequence continues at coordinate 822,585 of NZ_CP034225.1, read as the reverse complement.
CCGCTCAACGCCGGACTCCTTCTTTGCGCTGTTTGACCGCCTGAAGCAGGAAAAGATTATCCCGCGTTAATGTTTTGCGCCTGAAACATCAGGGTGTCGGAGGTGAAACTGCCCTGCTCGTCGAGTGCGAAATGGCTTTTCACCTCATCCGAGGTGGTCTGTTGCAGGTAGCGGATCGCCGCGCGCAGCACCTCCGGGGTTTGCATACGCTCAACCCAGGAGGTGTACTCCAGCGCCAGCCGGCCGGTGATGAGTTTATCCACCAGCAGGCCGCTCTGCTGCGTCATCTGCAACCACTCCCCCGGCGAGTAGTTGCGCACGTGGGAGGGATCGCGCAGCACTTCGATGGTTTGCAGCCAGATATCCAGCACCGGACGGCCCGGCGAGGTAATATCCATCAGGATAAATTTGCCGCCGGGTTTCAGCACGCGTTGCACTTCACGTAACGCCTGCGGCACATCGTGCCAGTGGTGCGCCGAGTAGCGGCTTATCACCACATCAAATTCGCCTTCGGCAAAGGGCAGTGCTTCTGCCGCGCCGTGTACGGTGCGCAGGTTGCTTAACTGGCGATCGCTGGCGGCCTGGCGCACAACGGCCAGCATCTTCTCTGATAAGTCATACGCGGTGACATCGCGCACCACGCCTGCGGCAACAAAACTGGCATGCCCTGCGCCACAGCCTAAATCGAGCACTGAGGCCGCCGGGTTTTCACCCAGCCACTGCGCCAGACGCACTAAATCCTCCCCCTGCGAATGTACCTGGCTGCTTAAATAGGCCTGCGCCCGATCGCCGAACTGCTGCTGCGTTAACTGATAATGATTTACGGCCATGCTCTTTTTCCTTTTAGTGATGGGTGACGACAAACCGGCTCAGTTGCGACTGTACGACCCTTTTTATAGGGGTACAATATGGCTACTTATACTGGTATTAGCAGGTACCACCCATGGAAAACACCCTCTTTGCCGGGCCAAAAGCGCTGGGCGACTTCTTACGATCCCAGCGGGAAAACACCCTGCCTGCGGATATTGGCCTGCCCGCGCAGGGGCGGCGGCGCACGCGCGGGTTACGGCGGGAAGAAGTAGCGCAGCTTAGCGGCATCAGCACGACCTGGTATACCTGGATTGAGCAGGGACGCGATATCGTTGTCTCGCCGCAAACCCTGTCGAATATCGCCAACGTATTAAGAATGAAGCCAACCGAACGAAATTACCTCTTCCATCTGGCGCGACAAAACGATCCGCAGGAAGAGCACGTGGTGACGGTGGAAAAAGAGGTGCTGGCCTCGGTGCAGCAGATGGCATGCCCCTGCTATCTGCTCGATTTAACCTGGACGATGCTGGCGTGGAATAAGGCAGCCGAAGCGCTTTTCAGCGGCTGGCTGGATAGCGATCCGCAGCCGAATATGATGAGTTTTATGTTCCGTGATCCGCTGGCGCGCACGCTGGTGGCCGACTGGGAGCAGCGCGCCAGCCGCATTGTGGCGGAGCTGCGCGCCGATGCGATGCACTATCCGCACGACCAGGCCCTGAATAGTTTTGTTGAGAGTTTGCGTAGTGAGAGCGAGCTGTTTCGCACTTTCTGGTCGCGTCAGCAGGTAGTGGTGCGCGAAGGCGGCGAGCGGGTGTTTATGCATGCACAGCGCGGAGAGCTGCACTACCGGCAGATGACCTGGCAATTAACCAGTAACCGTTCGGTAAAAATGATTATGTTAGTTGGAGAGTGAATAACAGGCATAAAAAAAGGCCAGTAAACTGGCCTTTTTATTATTTACGGAATTCCATCGTAACGTGGTTTGACTGCATAATCGCGGCGATATTATCAAATGTCATCATTGCTGATTTGCAAAAAATACATTTGGCACCGGCCGGATTTTTCTCAGTCACGTCAAAACTGGAAACTCTGTATTGCGACCCGTGACAGCACGGGCAGCGGAAATGGATATGGTTCGTAATAAAATCGTCCTTAGCGCGGCACTACGTTAGCAGCGGCCGGGCCTTTCGCACCATTTTCAATGGTGAATTCAACTTCCTGATTTTCATCAAGAGTGCGGTAGTTATCGCTCTGGATTGCAGAGAAGTGTACGAATACATCTTTGCTGCCATCTTTAGGAGTGATGAAGCCAAAGCCTTTCTCAGCGTTGAACCATTTTACGATACCAGTCATTTTATTAGACATGTTTGTTACCCTTTTGTCTTATAGGCCTATTTAGGCGGCAATGGTCTGAGGCATTATTTATCAGCGTGTAAAGAGACCCAAAAAGAAGTAACTATCGAGGTACTTAGAGATGAGAGAGACTTTAGTGGACTACTGGCTGGAGATAATGATTTATCAAACCGACGAGTCATTAACGCACGGTTATGGCTCAGGGCGCAAGGCTTAATTTAGAAACTTTTGTCAGCATTACGTAAACGTTAGATAAGCAGCGTAACGCGAAAATGCGTTGTGTGAAGAGGATCGCAAAAAGATGCCGGGTCACGCGCTAATATCAATACTAGTATGGCAGTTAAAGTTATGGACTGATAAAGGTGGTAACAAGCATGCAAATGACGATGCGCTGGTTTGGGCCAGTCGAAGATAAAATTCCTCTGGCGCATATTCGCCAGGTTCCAGGCGTTGAAGGCGTTGTAGGCGCACTGTATGACGTGCCGGTCGGTGAAGTGTGGCCGCAGGATAAAGTGCGCGCGCTGGCCGATCAGGTTCAGCAGGCCGGGTTAAAAATGGAGGTGATTGAGAGCGTCAACATTCACGATGACATCAAAATCGGCCTGCCGAGCCGCGATCGCTTTATCGCCAACTACCAGCAAACCATCCGCCATTTAGCGGAGATCGGCATCAAAGTCATCTGCTACAACTTTATGCCGGTGTTCGACTGGATGAAGACCGAGATGAACTATGTCCTGCCGGACGGTTCCATAACCATGGCGTTCGAGAAGAAAGGCATCGATAAGACGCTGGATGAAGTGGTGAAAGAGGTGCTGGAGAACTCCAACGGTTTCGCGCTGCCGGGCTGGGAGCCAGAACGGCTGGCGAAAGTGCAGGAGCTGTTTGCCAAATATAAAGATGTCGACGAGAACAAACTGCGCCAGAACCTGGTCTATTTTCTTGAGCGCGTGATCCCGGTCTGCGAAGAGGTCGGCATCAAAATGGCGATTCATCCGGACGATCCGCCCTACTCTATCTTTGGCCTGCCGCGCATTGTGAAAAACCGCGACGATCTCGACTGGATCTGTAATGCCGTTAACTCCGAGGCCAACGGCATCACCTTATGTACCGGCTCCATCGCCGAGGATCCGGATAATAACGTCTACGAAATTCTCGCCGAGTTTACCCGCCGCAGGCGCATCCACTTCGCCCACGTGCGCAATATCAAGCTGATTCAGGATAAGGATTTCTATGAATCGGCGCACCTTTCGCGCTACGGCTCGCTCGATATGTATGAGGTGATGAAAGCCCTGCATGACAACGGCTTTGATGGCTATATCCGCCCGGATCACGGCCGCTTTATCTGGGGCGAAACCGGGCGTCCGGGCTATGGCCTCTACGACCGCGCGCTCGGCGTCACCTATCTGCACGGCTTATGGGAAGCGCTGGAAAAACGGCACTGACCCTGACCAACGGCACCGGTGTTTACCGGTGCCCTTCTTCATAGCGGCGCACATTAAAGCCCTCTTCATCGACGGGCGGCACAAAGTAGCGGGTAATCAGCTCAAACTGCGCGTCGGTAGCGGCGAAATCGTGCTCGCCCGCCGCATTGCGCTGGCGCAGGCGCGCCTTGCACGTCTCATCGCTTACCACGAGATAGTGCAGCACATGCTGCGCGCCGGACTCCTGAATCATCGACATCATCCACTGGCGGCTGGCGACGGTATTGGCGGGAAAATCGAGGATCACATTTACCCTGGCCTGTAACAGGGCGATGACGTGGGGCTTAATTGCTCGCTTAAGCACTGCGGAGTAGTGCACATAATCTTCTACGCTCTGCATCGACTCTTTAAACAGCAGTGCCAGCCAGCTATCTTCGCTGAGCACCACGCTGCCCGGCGTTTGCGTAAGCGTTGCAGCCAGGGTCGATTTACCGGAAGCGATTTTGCCGCAGAGAATATGCAGCGCTGGCCCGTTTTGGCTTGTCTCATCAATGCGCATGCTTGGCTCCCGTTAGCGCTTAACCCGAGCCCCGAGCATACGAGTTAGCCGCTCGCCTCTTCAACTCCCCATTTTTTGCACAGCGTGGCGATATTAACGTCGGCCTGGCGCTGTACGGTAAAGCTGTCAACGCTGAGCAGGATCAGCTTCAGCCCGCGCCCGCTCTCCAGATCCGGCTCCATCTCAAGGCCATTTTCCTGCTGTACCGCCAGTAAGCGTTCAGCGGGAAACCGCTCGCCGTTATCGCGAAACGTCAGTTGCACCTCCTGCGCGCCGACGGCAAACGCAATGCTAAAAGTGGCTGCGGCCTGCTCATGCAGGCTATGGCGAATAATATTGGTCGCCACTTCGCACACCGCCAAATCGAGGGCGAAGCGCCAGCCCTCATCCACCGGCAACGCGGCCATCTGCGCATTAAGCCACTCAGCAAGCGGCGAGAGCGCAGTGAGCGAGGCGGGAAAGGTTATCTCGCGAGCCATAATTCACAGCCCGAGCAGTTGCAGGGCGGCGGCTCTGTCCGCGCTGATGCGAAAAATGCGGTCCATGCGCGTCAGAGTAAACATATTTTTAATACCGGGGTTGAGGGCGCAGAGCACCATTTCGCCTTTGCCGTTCATCATCTTCATTAATGAAACCAGCGTGCCGAGGCCGCTGCTGTCAATAAAGTCCACCTTGCTGAAATCGACAATCAGCGCGCGCGGCTCATCACCCATCTCGCGGGCGATCGCCTCTTTAAAAGCCGCGGAAACGGAGGCATCCAGCCGTCGAATCGCGGGTGTCAGGATCGTCACCTGCGGCTGATGTTCGCTATCGATATTCATCACTTCTCTCCATTACGCTCAATAATTAACAGGGAAACATCATCTGCCATCTGCTCGCCGTTGCGCCAGCCGGTTAAGTGCTGGCCGAACTGCGGCAGAAGCGCGCCGATAGCCTCGTTAACATGCTGTTGCAGCCACTGCTGCAAGCGTTGCGGGCCAAACTGCTCGCCTGTGGGGTTTTCACATTCAGTTATACCGTCGCTAAAGAGGCAGAGCCGCTCGCCGGGGCGCAGCTCAAAATCGACATCATCCCAGTTGAGATCGGGCATCAGCCCAACCGGTGCGCCGCCGCTGCCAATCGGCGTGACCTCGCCCGCGGTTGAGACGATAAACGGCGTCGGATGACCGGCCTGGCAGAGCCTGCCTTTGCCGCTCGGCAAATGGATAACGCCGTAGATCATCGTGAAATAGCTCATGATCTCCGCCTCTTCGCTGCAAAAGCGGCTGTTAAGCATGCTCACCACGTCGGCGGGCGAGGCCACACTACCGTCAGCAGAAAAGAGAAAACGCTCCACCACGCGCCCCTGTAAAAACTGCCGTGCCACCGCGAGGGACATCATCGCCGCACCGACGCCGTGGCCTGAGACATCAACACAGTAAAACCCCAAATGATCGTCTAACTGAAAGAGATTAAACACATCGCCAGAGACCCACGCGGAGGGCAGAAACAGCCAGTCGGAAAAGTAGTCGTGATAGCGCAGCTGATGGGCGGGCAGAATCGAGTGCTGAATGCGCGCCGCGGCTTGCAGATCCTGCTCAATCTGCTGGAGCGCCTCGCTGAGCCGCGCATTGCGTGCCGCGAGCGTCGCCTCCAGCGCCAGAATGCGCGAACCGGCATGCAGCCGCGCGCGCAGCTCGCTCTGCTCCACCGGCTTGCTGAGAAAGTCATCTGCGCCTGCATCAAACCCCTGCGCCAGATCGCCGGGGTTTTCCCGTGCGGTGAGCAAAATCAGATAGATATAGTGGCCAAACTGCCGCTCGCGGATTTCGCGACACAGGGTTAAGCCATCCATCTCCGGCATCTCCCAGTCGCTTATCACCATGCTGACCGGCGAATTCGCCAGTATCTCCAGCGCGCTGACGCCGTTTTCCGCTTCGCTGACCACATAGCCCCACTGCGCCAGCATGCGTGAGAGCAGGCGGCGATAAATGGGCGAATCCTCCACCACAAGCACATGCTGTTGGGCCACGGCGGCTCCTTATAACGGTAAAAACCAGATCAGGCTGACGGTCCCTTCGCGGAATTTGCCATTGCCGCTCTTGTGGCCGGGGTAGCGCGTGCCGGCGAAGTTGGCGTACTGCAACGAGAAGGAGCCGGGCGTGTAGCCTGCATAACCAAAGCTGTAGCTGTAATCGCCGTTCCACGGCTGTTGCTGGCTGCGATCCGGGAACCAGAAGGCGGTAGCGCGCACAAAGAAGTGCTGTTTAAAGGTGTAACCGCAGCCGCCAAGCACCACGTTTTTGTTCTGCTCAATATCGTTACTTTTCAAATCGTAGTAACGCGGCACCCAGCTATAGCCGACCTGGCAAATCAGTGAATCGCCTTTGTTAATCAGCAGCTTATTTTCAACGGGTTTCGGCAGTGAGAATTTATAGGCCAGCGTCACCGCCCCCTGTTCGAAATAGGTTTTGCGCTTGCTGCCCGACGTCCAGAAGTGGTTATCGCCATAGTTGCTGTAGACCAGGCTGACGGTGTTGGCATGCCAGTCGTCATAGCCAAAGCTGTAGCGAAAATCGGTGGTGTAGCGGCTGGTGTCCGTCACCGGCACGCGGGTGGTGATATTGGCAAACCAGAAGCTGTAGGGCGAGTATTGCAGGCTCAGGTTAACGGTCTGATTCACTTTTCTTTTCTGCCCGGCGCTGCTGGAACTGTTCGGGATCGTTACCCACTGCTCTTTCAGGCCAGTACCAAAGCTGAGCGCGCCGGAAAAGGGTTTGTTGTTACCGGAAAAAAGACGCCCCCAGCGGCTGGTAAAGACGCCGACCTGCACCGGATCGCCGTTGCTGTCGCGCAACGACTCGCTCTCCGCTTCACTCTTTTGCGCCGCATTCGCTGCCGGTAAGGCGGCGAGTAGCGCGCAGGCCAGTAAATATCTCTCCCGCATTCCGCCTTTCCTCAGTTAGGTATCCAGCGCGCGCCGACATTATATTTCGCCAGCAGCCACAGCACGCCGAGCGCCGCCGCATGTACCAGCGTGTTGACGATCCATGCCTGCCGCCAGAGATCGAAGGTGACGAACTGGCTCACCGCCAGCACCACATAGACATGCAGAATAAAGACATACAGCGAGTGCTGACCGAGCGGGATAAGAAACCAGCCGGTCAGGCGATAGATGGGTCGCCAGCACCAGGTCAACAGCAGATAGACCGTCACCATCAGGCTGATATCATTCAGCACCCGCACCGGACCAAGACCATTTTTCGCCGCCCAGGTGTGGTAAAACGCGTTGAAATCGGCAGGAGGAATCACATGCATCAGCAGTTCCGGCGGCATAAAGGGGTTGGTGTGGTTCTGGGCAACGAAGCCCAAAATCAGCGCAACGATCACCAGCGCCACAATCACCACTTTGCCCGGCGGCGTGCGCGCCAGCGAGAGCAGCTCGGCTTTGTACCAGCCGCAGCTCATACCGAGGACAAAAATGAATTGCCAGGCGAGCAGCGGAAAGGCGAACTCAAACTCGGACACCGTCACCCGCACCGGCCAGCGCTGCCAGCAGCCATACACTAGTAGCGAAAGACTTAATAACCACCACACCCTGCCCTGTTTAAGCAGCGCCAAAAAGAGCGGGCTTAATAGCAGCAGGAAAATATAGAGGCCAAGGATTTGCGTCTGGTGCGGCCCGATTTGCAAATAGAGCACGATGTTAAACCATGTCTCTTTTATTTGCGGCGTCACCGGATAAAGCGACCATGATGTTCCGGAAAATCGGTCTGTAAAGTGGGTCACTTCGAACACATTTATAAAAGGCAAAAAACCGAGCAGCAGCATCGACAATATGATGATGATATTAACGCGATATATTTTCCACGCTCGCAGATATAATCCCCAGCAAATCGTTAATAGCGCCGCCTTTTGCAACCGCGCCCGATTAAGCATTCCCAGCATAAACCCAGAGAGAATAACAAAACCTTCTGCACCGGTCGTTAAGCCAAAACGCTCCCACGAAAATATATTAAATATCGACATCACTTCCGTATGCGCCACCACCATCATCACCAGCGCAGTACCGCGCATTAAATCGATACGCAAATCGCGGCTACCGGCAACAGAATAGCGCCATGCCGTTGATTCTACGTTATCTTTTTGCGTTAGCGCGGGTGCCATCTGGCTCATAAAAGTAACCTGTTAAGTGCGGCAATAAAACAACAGGGAAATTATTTAGATAGCTTAAATAAACGAGACTGGCAATGTTAGCGAAGTGAAAAGCGCACCGGTAAAATCATTCAAATTGATATTAAATTAACTGCAACGAATTATTCCGCGCTGCGCTTTGCTGGAAACTTTTAATCAGCCATCTACACTTACATTACTTTTTGTTTTACCGGGAAGTTATTACGCCAGGCCGCGAAACAGGTCCGCCTGGGTATTATCTGATTTCTTATTATCACGGAATAAAGATAACAACCGCTATGGGCTTCTACTTTTCCCGATTTGAAGATCGCAAACCGCCCGAGCCGCTGAAAACGCCGCGCTGGGCGATGATTACCTGGCAGATATTAGCGGTTGCGGCGCTGATTCTGGGTGCGAATTATATCTACTGGCGCTGGACGGCGTCGCTGAATATGGATGCCCTGTGGTATGCCATTCCGCTGGTATTAGCGGAAACGCTGGCGTGGATCGGCACGGTGTTATTTACCATCAACCTGTGGAAGGAGGAGGATCCGCCGCAAGCGCCGCCGCCGCAGGAGATCAATGACTGCCTGGGCGCAGATGAAGCGGTCGAACCGCGCCCGGTGAAAGTGGACCTCTTTATCGCTACTTACTCAGAAGATGTTGAGCTGGTCAGGCTCTCTATCCGCGATGCGATGAAAATGGCGTACCCCTTTCCCCTCGATTACCGCGTGCACGTGCTGGATGACGGGCGACGCCCGGAGATGAAAGCCGTCTGTGACGAAGAGGGGGTCAATTACATTACCCGGCAGACCAACATTGGCTACAAAGCGGGTAACCTGCGTAACGGTCTCGAGCAGACCGACGGCGATTTTCTGGTGATTTGTGATGCCGACACCCGCGTCTTCCCGACCCTGCTCGCCCATACCCTCGGCTACTTCCGCAACCCGGACGTGGCGTGGGTGCAGACGCCGCAGTGGTTTTACGACCTGCCAGCCGGGGAGAACCTCTCCCGCTGGCTGGAGCGAAAAACCGGCAAGGTGGGCTACGCCTTTGGCTGGCTGGCGCAGAAAATTGTCGGCCCGGTAACGATGGGCCGCGACCCCTTCTTTAACGATCCGCGCATGTTTTACGATGTGATCCTGCGCCGCCGTAACTGGGCCAACGCCGCCTTCTGCTGCGGCGCGGCGTCGGTGCACCGGCGCGAAGCGGTGATGCAGGCGGCGCTGCGCAGCTATGTCTGGACGGTGGAGGAGGAGATCGACCGCCATACGCGCGATATCCGCGATCCCGCCACCCGCGAGGCGCTCCAGGACGCGATGCGTCCCCATGTCGCCTTCGATACCGAACTGACGCCCTATAAATTCCACGTCTCGGAAGATATCTACACCTCGATCCTGCTTCATGGCGATGCGGCGCGAAACTGGCGCTCGGTAATGCACCCGCGTGTCGAATCAAAAATGTTATCGCCGCAGGATATGTTGACGTGGATGATCCAGCGCTTTAAGTATGCCGCCGGATCGCTGGATATTCTGTTTCACGACAACATCTTCAGCCGCCGCCGCTTTAAGCTCTCGCTGCCGCAAACCCTGATGTACGCCACCACCTTCTGGTCCTATATGGCCTGCGTCTGGAACGCCATTTTCCTGATTTCGCCGATTATCTACCTCTTCACCGGCATTCCGCCGGTGTCGGCCTGGTCGACGCCCTTTTATCTCCACTTCCTGCCCTTTTTTATCCTCTCGGAGCTGGCATTTATGTTTGGCACATGGGGCATCTCCGCCTGGGATGGGCGCGCGTCCTACCTCTCCTTCTTCTCGATGAACCTGCGGGCGCTGAATACGGTGCTGCGCGGCGAGCAGATCAAGTTTCACGTTACGCCGAAGGAGCGCCAGACCGGGCGCTTTCTCTACCTGGTGAAGCCGCAAATCGCCATCGTGTTGCTCACCCTGACCGGGCTGATTTGGGGCGGCATTCAGGTGGCGCGCGGCCAGGTGGATGATCCTTCCGGCTACGTTATCAATATCTTTTGGGGTGCCGTCAACATTGCTGCGATGTTGCCGCTGATCCTCGCCGCCATCTGGACGCCGGACGAAGAGGAGGCGCGAACATGAGAACGCGCGACGCACTGCTTTCTGCACGCAGTTACATCACTATCCTGCTCGGTTTTCTGCTCGGCTTCGCCATAGTGGTGTGGGTGGAAAAACAGATGCCGACCCGCGTTGAGAGCAGCGGTGGCATGGCGCTGAGCAAAGATTTCCCGCCGCTGCCCACCTCGCGCGCGCTCACCTTTGAGGAGGCGATCTGGGCACGCGTGGCCTGGCAATATTACGTCAACAATACGCAACCCAACGGGTTGCCGAATGCGCAGGATGGGCAGGCGTGGTTCAGCTTATGGAGCGCGGGAAGTTATCTGCTGGCGGTGATCGCCGCGCAGCAGTTGCACATCCTCAGCGAAGCAGAAAGCGATGCGCGCATCAGCAATGCGCTGGCAACTCTCGGCGGGCTGCCGCTTACGCCGCAGGGCGTGCCGGCGGCCTACTATCACTCCGACACTTTGAAAATTCTTGGCAAGCCGGAAAGCTCCGCCATCGGCATGGGTCGCCTGCTGGTGGCGCTGCAAACCCTGCTCTGGCGCTCGCCGCAGCACGCGGAGGCGGTGCGCGATCTCTTTAACCGCTGGCAGGTGGGTGCGCTTATCGTCACCAGCGGCGCAACGCAGGCCGCCGCGCCGCTGCATCACTGGGCGCTGGCGAGCGATGAGCCGCGCAACAGCTTTGGCTATCGACTTTATGCCAGCCATACGCTGCGGCTGATCGACAGCGCCGCCGGGCTGGCGGTGACCAATCCGCCGGAAGGGCAGCAGATGATCGATATCGACGGCATTATGGTGCCCGATGAGGGGTTGCGTACGCCGTGGGGTCGCCAGCCTTCGCTGATTAGCCTCCCCTATCTGTTGACCGGCCTCGAGCTGGGCTTCGATGCGCAGAGCGCCGAAATCGCCTTTCGCATCATGCAGATCCAGCAGCGCCGCCACAGCCTGCGGGTACGCAAACCGCCCATCAGCACCGACTATGCCGAACCCGCGCCGGACTTTATCAATGACCTGCCCAACCGCCAGCCTATCGACAACGAGGCGCTGCGCGATGCACCGCCGGAGCTGACGGCAATCACCTCCACCCGCTCGGCCTTCGCCTGGTATGCCCTGTTTCGCAACAGCTGGAGCGAGGCCCTGCGCCAGCAAGCGCAGGTGCTGCAAGTGCCGGGCAAAGGGTGGCAGCGCGGGCATAACCTCAATAACAGCGTGAACAGTGTGATTGATGCCGACACCAATGCCATCGTGCTGGAGAGCCTGGCCTATATCGCCCACGGCCAGATGCTGTGCCTGGCCTGTTTTAATCCCGCGCCCCGTTCCCCTTCGTCAGCAGGAGCTACGCCATGAAGCTGAAAGCACTTCTCTTTTTTCCCCTGTTGGCAGGGCTAATGGCGCTCTGGATGACGCTGAGCCAGGCGCGCGCCGGCGATCTTCCGGCATCGGACTACGCACCGCGCAGCGGCAAGCTGACGGCGCAAGAGATGACGATGGCGAGAAACGCCTGGCAATATTTTGTCGCCAACTACCAGCCCACCACCGGGCTGGTTAACGCGGTAAATAAATACCCCTCCACCACTATGTGGGACAGCGCCTCCTACCTTGCTGCGCTAACGGCAGCGCGCGAACTGGGAATTATCGATAAAGCGGAGTTTGACCGGCGGATGCTGAAGATCCTCGCCACCATCAACAAGCTGGATCTGTTTCGCAATGAACTGCCCAACAAAGCCTACAACACCCTCACCGCGCAGAAGGTGAACTACACCAACAAACCCGGCGAGATTGGCTTCTCGGCGCTGGATATCGGCCGCATGCTGATCTGGCTGAAGGTGATCAAAGAGCGCTACCCGGAGTATGGCAACAGTATCGATAACATCGTGCTGGGCTGGGATTTCAGCCATGCTGTTGACCCGTGCGGCACCCTCTACGGTGCTTACCTCGAAAACGGCCAGCCGAAGTATGTGCAGGAGGGGCGCCTCGGGTATGAGGAGTATGGCGCCGCCGGTTTCCAGCTCTGGGGCTTCAACACCTGCCAGGCGAGCCGACCGCAGCCTTATGAGCTGGCGGAAATTTACTGCGTGCTGGTGCCGTACGACACGCGCGATCCGCGTGCCACCTCGCAGCACAACTATGTGGTGACTGAATCCTATCTGCTCTACGGCCTTGAGTTCGGCTTTGATAACCCGAACGATCGCAACAACAGCCCGCGCAACTACTCCCATCCGTGGATGAAAAACTTCGCCGACCGCGTCTACCAGGCGCAGGAGAACCGCTACACCATTACCGGCGTGCTCACCGCCCGCTCCGAGCACCAGCTCGATAAAGCCCCCTACTTCGTCTACGACACGGTCTACACCGACGGTTATGACTGGAACACCATTACCGATAAAGGGCAGTTTATGCCCAGCGCTGCCGCCGTCTCCCTGAAAGCGGCGCTCGGCATGTGGGTGCTGTGGGATTCTCCCTACACCGATCGCCTGATGAGCGCCATCGAGAACGCCAACGAAGAGGGCAAAGGGTATTACGAAGGGCTGTATGAGAATGGCGACGGCCCGATCAAAGAGTTCACCGCCAACAACAACGGCATCATGCTTGAGGCGCTGCTGTTCAAAAAAGAGGGTAAGCTGCTGCAATTCAACACCGATAACCCGAAAAACCGCAACTTCGCCCCGTCGCTGTGGGAGAAGAAGCTGGTCGATCTGTTTGAGGAGAATAACGCCCGCCGCAACCGACCGTTCCTTGAAAGCACGCCGTCGGTGAAAAACTGGTGTCAGCAGACCGGCACCACCCAGCGCACAAAACCTGCCTGCCAGGCGTGCCAGTGTGCCTCCTGTAACGCGGATGAGCCTGTGAAGCTGCCGCCGGTGACTGCGCAATGTCTAAAACCGTAGTTCGCTGGCTGGCGATCCTTCTGCTGCTGCTCGCCGCCGCCTTTGCGCTATTTAGCGAGGGCGGCGCAGGCTGGCGCTGGCTGACGAAAGGGGCGTGGAACACCACCGCGCGCGTCAGCAGCCTGACGCAGCAGGAGCGCGAGTGGGCCACTATTGCCTGGCGCTACTTCGTTAATAACACCCAACCGCAAACCGGGCTGGTCAACGGCAGCGACAAACAGCCGCGCGTTACGCTGTGGCAGATGGGCGACACGCTTATCGCCCTGCTGGCGGCAAAAGATCTCGATCTGGTTGACGATAAGGAGTTTGACGCGCGCCTCACCCGCCTGCTCGGCACCCTCAACCGGCTGATGCTCACCGATACCCGAACGCCGGGCAGGCTCTACTCCAGCCAGACGGCGACCATCGTTGATTTTAGCGGCAAGCCGGTGAAGAGCGGCTGGTCGGCGAAAGATATGGCGCGGCTGATGCTGGCGCTGCGCCTCACCGCCGAGCGCGCGCCGCAGTACCGCGAGTACCTCGACAAAGTGATCCTGCGCTGGAACTTCTGCCCGGTCATGGATAGCGAAGGCGAGCTGTGGTCCGCCTCGCTGCAAAACGGCCAGCCGGTGGTGCGCGAAGAGCTGCGCCTCGGCGAGAGCGAATATGCCGCCAGCGCCTTCCGCCTGTGGGGTTTCCCCGCCGGGAAAGCGCTCACGCCGCCGTCGAAAAACGTCATCATCTACCAGCGCAGCCTGCCGGTGGATGCCCGCGATCCGCGCACCACCTGGCAGCCGTCGATCCTCTCGACGGTGCCAGCGATGCTGCCGGGGCTGGAGTTTGGCTGGCAGCCGCCGGGATTGAGCGATGAGGTGCAAACCCTGCTGCGCGATCGGGCGCAGGGCGTCTGGCTGACGCAGAAAACGCGCTGGGAAAAAGAGAAGACCCTCACCGCCCGCGCTGACTTCACCCTCGCGCAGGCACCGTGGCACGTGGAGGATAGCGTCTGGGGCAATGGCTATGCATGGAACACCCTCGGCGATGACGGAAAATATTACCCGCGGCTGTCGCAGGTAACGACCAAAGCGGTGTTTGCCCTGTGGGTGTTGTGGGACACCGCCTACACCAACGCCCTGATGGCGGTGACGGAACATCTTAACGACCCCGAACGCGGCTGGTTTGAAGGGCGCGTTGAGGCGACGGGTGATATCAACAAAATGGTGACGCTCTCCACCAACGCGATGGTGCTGGAGGCGCTGCTCTACAAAGCCAACGGCGGGCCGCTCTTTCGCGACGGTTTAATCGATGATGAGAGCTATTTCGTGCGCCGCACGACAGATGAATTTAACAAACCCGGCCTCTGCCTGCCGGGTGAACGCACCCCGAGGGCCGCGCCATGAAATTCTACCGCGATCTCTTTGAAGCGAGTCTGAGCCGCGTCTTCCCCGATGATGAGAAGCGCGCCTTCTTTAACGCCTTCTACACCACCTTTATGCACATGTCGCCGGAGACGGAGCAGCACTTCGCCCGCTTCGGGAGTGAAGAGGGGCAACAGCTGGTTTATAAGAGCTTCTTTGCCATGCTGGCGGTCGACGGCGCGCTGTTTGTGCCCGATTTCCTCGAGCGGCTGGCGCGCGAACAGAACACCGACGGCCTGCGCTTGCCGCCGCGTTTTTTTGCCCTCTGGCGTGAAGCGATGTTAATCACCGTGCGCCAGCGCGACCCGCAGTGCGATGAAGAGACGCTGACCGCGTGGGCAATGGCGATTGCGCCGGGGCTGGAGTACCTGCGCCGACAGGCGGAACTGCACTACCAGGCCGGGGAGGCATCATGACAACAGCCTGCCATTTTGACCTCAACGCCCTGCCCGCGGCGGTGCTGATCTACGATCGCCACGAGCGGCTGCTGGCGTGGAATGCGCAGGTAGAGGCGTTTTATCCGGCACTGACCGGTGGGCTAAAGACGGGGGCGACGCTGCAAAGCCTGGCAGAGAAGTTTATCGACGCGGCCTATAACACCGACCCGAGCCGCCGCCAGACGCTGCGCGAGGCGATCATTCGCAACTGCCGCCAGGATAACCACCGCGAAGTGCGCCAGGCGGGGCAGCGCCGCCTGTTTGTTCACCACCAGCGGCTGGAGGATGGCAGCATCGTCAGCCTGCACAGCGACATCACACAGCTGGATGAAGCCCAGCGCTCGCGCCAGCAGCTACATGATGATTTTCTGCTCACCGCCGACTCTATTCATATCGGCATCTGGGACTGGCAGATCTCGGCCGACAATTTGCAGGTCAACGACACGCTGCTGACGATGATTGGCCTTCCGCGCAGCCAGTGGCATCATCCGGCGCGCTTTCTGCTCAATCTGGTGCATGAGGAGGATCGCGCCCGCCTGCGCCAGGCGATGCAGGGTTCAACCCGCCACCACGTTCCGGTGTTTGAGTGTGAAATCCGCGTTCGCCATCAGAGCGAGGAGTGGCGCTGGATGCTGCTCTCCGGCCAGGTGGTAACGCTGACCATGCAGGGCGACGCGGAGCGGGTGGTCGGCACGTTGCAGGATATCACCCGCCGTAAAGAGGCGGAGCTGCTGGCGATTGAGGCGGCAAAGGTGGCGCGTGATGCCAACGAGGCGAAGAGCGCCTTTCTGGCGAATATGAGCCATGAAATACGCACGCCGATGAACGGCATCCTCGGCATGACGCAACTCTGCCTCGACACGCAGCTCAGCAGCGAGCAGCGGGAGTACCTCTCGCTGGTGATGAGTTCGGCACAGTCGCTGCTGCATATCATCAATGACATCCTCGACTTTTCGAAAATCGAGGCGGGGAAAATTATTCTCGATGAGGAGCCGCTGGAGATCCGCCCCTTTATCCAGGCGCTGATCCGCCCGCATATGCCCGCCGCCAGCGAAAAAGGCATTGAACTGCTGGTCGATATCGATCCCGCCGTGCCGGAGGTCGTCTCCATCGATGGCCCCCGGCTGCGGCAGATCCTCACCAATCTGCTCGGCAACGCGCTGAAATTTACCCATCAGGGTGAAGTAGTGCTCGCCATCTCGCCGGGCGAGGAATCTGGTAGCTGGCGGTTTGCGGTGCGCGACAGCGGCATCGGCATTCCCGCCGAGAAGCAGCAGGCGATCTTCGAAGCCTTCAGCCAGGCAGACAGTTCCACTACCCGTCGCTATGGCGGCACCGGGCTGGGGCTGACTATCTCCGCGCGGCTGGTGAAGATGATGGGCGGCGAACTGGCTGTAGCCAGTGAACCGGGCGTGGGCAGCGAGTTCGCGTTCAGCTTAACGCTGGTGAGCCAGCCTGCCGCACTGGCGGCAATGCAGATGACGCGTTTTAGCGGCGAGCGGGTGCTGGTGGTGGATGATAACAGCACCAACCTGCGCCTGCTGGAGACGATGCTGACGCAGATGGGGCTTGTGCCGCACTGCGTCGATAACGCCCACCAGGCGCTGCGCCTGACGGCAGAGAGCGAACCCTTTCCGCTGATCCTGCTTGATGCGCAGATGCCGGAGATGGATGGCATTTCGCTGGCGCTGGAGCTTTCGGTGCTGCCGCAGGCGAGCCAGAGCCGCATCATTATGCTCAGTTCCATGAACCGCCACTTCGATGCGCGGATGCTTAAACGCATCGGCATCGCCCACTACCTGCATAAACCGGTGGCGCAAAGCGAGCTAAACCAGGCGATCGCCAGCGTGCTGGCACCGGGTCGCCTGCCGGAGCCCGCTCCCGCCGAACAGCCTGCCGCACCGCAAATGGCAGCCAGCGCGCTGCGTATTCTGCTGGCGGAAGATAATCTGGTGAACCAGAAACTGGCGCTGCGTCTGCTGGAGCGGCTCGGCCATCACGCCGAGGTGGTCGATGACGGGCGCGCGGCGCTCGATCGCTGGCATGAAGGGGGCTGGGATCTGATCCTGATGGATCTGCAAATGCCCGGCATGGATGGCGAAACGGCGATCCGCCTGCTGCGCGAAGAGGAACGGATGCACACGCTCAGCCACCAGCCGGTGATCGCCATGACCGCGCACGCCATGCAGGGTGATAAAGAGCGCTGCCTGGCAATGGGCTTTGATGGCTATATCGCCAAGCCGGTAAGCCAGCAGGCGCTGCACGATGAACTGACCCGCATTACGCAACAGGACGATGAAGGGTTGCCCACGCAGAGCGCCCTGCTCGCCCAGTGCGCCGACGATGCTGAACTGGTTAACGAGCTGCTGGCCCTGTTTAGCGAAAGCGTAGGGACAATGCAGGCCGCGATTGCCGATGCCATCCACACCAACGATCGCGACGGACTGCGGCGCGCGGCGCATAAACTGCGCGGTGAGGCGATCGCCCTTGATTTCACCCGTCTGAGCCAACTGCTGCAACAGCTTGAGAGCCAGGCGATCGGCCTCGATCAACAGGCACTGGATAACCTGCACACGACGCTTCGCGAGGAATTTGTACGCGTTGAGGCGTGGCTGCAACGCCGGGAGGCAAACCATGATGCGTAACGCGCTGCTGCTGTCGCTCTTACTCTCAACCCAGGCTTTCGCCGCTGCGCTGCCCGTCACCTGGTCCCTTGCCGGAGAGTGGCGCGTGCACGATGCCAACGATCCCGCTTTCGATGGCGTCAGCGCCTCCAGCGCCGACTGGCGCACCCTGCGCGTGCCCGCTAACTGGTACAGCGACGGGCTGGATCACCAGGGCGCGCTCTGGTACCGGCACAGCTTTACCCTGCCTGAGCAGTCTGCCGATACGCTGGCGACGCTGGTGTTTGACGGCGTCGACTACCTGGCCGACGTGACGCTGAACGGCAAGCGGCTGGCGCATCATGAGGGCTACTATCAGCGCTTTCCGGTGGATGTCAGCCAGGCGCTACGCCGCCATAACCAGCTAACGGTGCGCGTCGATAGCCCGTTCGAAGATCCCAAAACTATCTGGCCGCTGCATAAAACGATGGTCAAAGGGGTGCTGAACCAGCATGACACCCGCCCTGGCGGTGCCTGGTCGGCGCAGGGGCAGGATGCCAACTCCGGCGGTATCTGGGCACCGGTCCGGCTGCACCTTAGCCGCGGGGCGGCCATCGATGAGATTATCCTGCGCCCGCTGTGGCAGGAGGGGCTGGCGAAGCCGATGCTGCGTGCCGAGATCCGCTACCGGGCGAAACAGGCCGGGCCGGTGACGCTGCGCCTGGCGGCGAAGCCGGATAATTTTTATGGCCGCGACTACCGTCAGGAGTTCCCGGTCACACTTGAGACAGGCGACAGCAAGCTGCTGACGGTGACGCTACCAATGGAGGCCGCCAGGCTCTGGTGGCCGGTCGGTCACGGTAAACCCAACCTCTACCGCGTTCGCGCCTCGCTGATCGATCGGCAAGGGGTGATGGATACCGCCGTCACGCGCACCGGCCTGCGCAAAATGGAGGAAGCGCCGGATAACAAAGGCTGGCGCATCAACGATAAACGCCTGTTTGTGAAGGGCAGCAACTATATCGGCTCGCCGTGGCTCGGCACCATGACGCGCGCCAGGTATCGCCAGGACTTCGAACTGGTAATGGGGATGAACGCCAATGCGATACGCGTGCATGGTCATGTCGCCGGGCGCGCGCTGTATGACGTCGCCGATGAGATGGGGCTGATGATCTGGCAGGATGTGCCGTTGCAGTGGGGCTATAACAACAGCAGCGAGTTTGCCGATAACGCCGCCCGCCAGACGCGGGAGATGGTGGCGCAGTTCGGCAACTCCCCGGCGATTGTGGCCTGGGGTGGGCACAACGAGCCGCCGTGGAACTCGCCGTGGATGGAGAAGCGCTTTAAAGACTGGAATAAAGATCTTAACCGCGAGCTGACGCAGAAAGTGGCGGACGCGCTGGCCGAGGACACCTCGCGCATTGTGCACCGCTACTCCGCCGTGGAGGAGCACTACTGGCAGGGGTGGTACTTCGGCACCATGCGCGATGTGCTGGCTCCGGCGAAAACCGGCATCATCACCGAGTTTGGCGCGCAGGCGCTGCCGCGCCTCTCCACCCTCAAAACCATTATTCCCGCCAGCGAGATGTGGCCTAAGAGTACCGATGCGAAGGATCCCGGCTGGGATCGCTGGAAGTACCACAACTTCCAGCCGTTCCAGACCTTTGGTTTTGCCAAAGTGCCGCGCGGCGAGAATATTCAGCAGACCATCGACAATACCCAGCGTTACCAGGCGGAGCTGGTGGCAATGGCGGCAGAGAGCTATCGCCGCCAGCGTTATCAACCGGTTACCGCCCTGTTCCACTTTATGTTTGTCGAGACCTGGCCGTCGATCAACTGGGGCGTCGTTGACTATCTGCGTCAGCCGAAAGCGGGCTATTACGCGCTGCAAACTGCCTATCAACCGCTGCTGCCCTCTATCGAGCCGGTCACGGCAAACTGGCAGACCAATAAAGCGAATATCCTGCGGCTGTGGGCAATTAACGACAGCTGGTCGGCCTGCGAAAAGTGCACGCTAAAGTGGCGCATCACGCAAAACGACAGCAGCCTGGAGAGCGGTGAGCTGCCGCTGACCCTCGAAGCAGATTCCGGCCAGATGGTGAAAGAGCTTTCGGTAACCCCCACCGCGCCCGGCGAAGTCAAAATCGCTTACTGGATTGAAGACCAGCAGGGCAAAGTGGTCGGTAAAAACGCGCGCGTGGAAGCAGTGACGGCCGCACCGTGACAGGTGCGGTCATAACCTTTACTCTGCCCGTTATCGCAATATCCTTACCGTGGAGCATCGATGACAGCAGAGAATCTGGCGCAAATGGGTGCCGCGCGGGTGGTGAAAAGGGTTAATGCTGCCGGAATAACGGTGATTGAGAAAGCGCCGGTCAGCAAGGTCGAGTACGCCTTCTACCATCAGGTTGCGCCTGAGCTAAAGCGCGCGGAAATCCTTACCCCAGCTCTGCTGGCAGCCAATGCCAGTTCGCGCGCCCTCACCCTCGAAGCGATTCCCTCCCCTGTTAGCCAGCAAAATGTTACGTGCGACGCCATCGTGTCGATGCTGGCGCGCTTACACCGCTTTGCGCCGGACAGAAACTGGCACTACCACACCCATCGCTGGCCCGACGCGCAGCTGGAGCTGAGCCTGCACCTGCTCGCTTTGCCGGAAGCAGCCACCAGAGCGCTGCGCCGCTGCCAGCGCGACAGCGACAGGCTGTTTGCTGAAGCGGGCCTGATTTCCGGCGACAGTAACGCCGGCAACTGGGGGCAGCGCGAGAACGGTGAGTTTGTGCTGTTTGACTGGGAGCGGTTCAGCACCGGCCACCCGGCGATTGATTTAGCGCCGCTGATAAAGGGCATGGGCACGCCTGAAGAGTATCAACGCCTCGCGGCGCGTTACTGCCGCTTTAATCCGCGGTCAGAAAACGATCTCGCACGTGATATTGCCTTAGCGAAAGCGTGGATTGTCAGCGAAGTCATCACGCTCCTTCACCAGCGACAGAAAGCGGATTTTCCGCGTTTTCAGCACTGGTATCGCTGTTATTTGCCCGACTGGCTTAAGCAGATCGAAACCGTTATCTGACTGCCTCTTTATGCTTAACCTCGCTTAGCGCTTCGTGAGCGCCAGGCGGATCCCCAATGCAATAAACGTGGTGCCGACAATGCGGTCGAGCAGCTTTTGCAGCCCTCGGTTTTGCGAAACCGCGCCCGCCGCGCTGCCCGCCAGCAGGGCGAAAGTGATATCGGTCAGGAAGGCGATCAGCGCGTACGCGAAGCCAAGAATCAGAAATGAGGCAGCATGCTGATCGCCATCCGCCACCACGAACTGCGGGAAGAATGAGATAAAGAAGAGCAGCACCTTCGGGTTGGTGAGCGTGGTGATAAACCCACGCGAGAGCAGCGTGCGGGTGGTCACTTTCGCTTTGATGGACGCACTTTCCTCGCCCTCATCGCGCGGTTTGGCGAATGTGCCGAGGATCATCTTACTGCCGAGGTAGAGCAGGTAGGCAGCGCCGAGGTATTTAATCACGGTGAACATCAGCGGTGAGGCGGTGATCAGCGCCGTTAGCCCGATGGCGCTCGCCACGGCATGCGTACAACTGCCCAACGCCACGCCCGCCGCGGAGATCACCCCGGCACGACGCCCGTTAGCCACGCTTTGCCCGATAACATAAGCCATATCCGGCCCCGGTGTTACCGACAACAGAAAAACTGACAGGGCAAATAGCCCAAAATGCGTAATATCCAGCATCGCTCCCTCCATATTCAGAAGCATAAGTTAACATCGGGATGAGGCAGTAATCCATACCTGGAATGAATAGTTATGCCTTGCAGGGAATAGTTATGCGAATGCAATGTGAGACAGGATCTTATAAGCAGCACTGCTGTGGTTGCCGTGAAATATATCCATAGTGAATGTACCGTCTTTCAGTTAGTCTGTTGGGACGTATCGTCGGCAGAGGCGGCTAAGTATGGATAACCCACTATTTCTCAAAGTGATTGCTGTCGTTCTTCTTGCCACATCGGTGGCGCAAATATTTATCAAAAAGAAAAAAACAACGCACCTTCCCCCTGATATTGCAGAGGCTAACGCCCGCGAGCGCTACCAGTGGCGCCATGTCAGAAGAGTTTTTCGCCTTATGCAGATCGCCAGCGCGATCTATTTCATCGTGCTGGCGTGGAAAGTGATACAGGCATAGCGGCGCGCAATGGAGATGAAGCAAATGAAAACCGTCGAGATACTGCAATACACCCTGCGTCAGGGAAGCGGCGCGGCGTTTCACGCCATCATGCAGGAGATCAGCGTTCCCCTGCATCAGCGCCACGGCATTGATGTTGTGAGGTTTGGCAACTCACTGCACGACCCTGATTGCTACTGTCTGATTCGCGCTTTTGACAGCCCGGAGAGTATGGCTGCGGTGCTGGAGGCCTTTTACGCCAGCGATGCGTGGCGCGCTGGCCCGCGAGAAGCGATTGTGAGCAGCATTGAAACGAGCCTGAAAACGGTGATGACGCTGTCGCCGGAAAGTGTGGAAGGGCTACGATAACTACCAGAGCCTGGGGATGACACCCGCGCGGTGTCAGGCATAATTCGTGTGGATTCAGATTTTCTGTATCCGCCGATAACATCACTTTTAAGAGAGACGCTATGAATACCAGGGCACTATTTTTAGGTTTTTTTCTGTTTGCTGGCTCGCTGAATAGCGCGATGGCGGATAGCTGCCGGTCCAATATTTTTGGTGGAGAGGATTGCCGTTATGACGATGGCACCACATCCAGCAGCCGCTCCAACATTTTCGGCGGGCAGGACACGAAATACAGTGACGGAAGAACCTCAAGCAGCAGAGCCAATATCTTTGGCGGCCAGGATACGAAAAATAGTGACGGTAGCTCTTCCAGCAGCCGCGCCAATATCTTTGACGGCCAGGACACGCAAAATAGCGATGGTAGCTCTTCCAGCAGTCGTGCCAATATCTTCGACGGTCAGGATACGAGAAACAGTGACGGTAGCTCTTCCAGCAGCCGTGCCAATATCTTCGGCGGTCAGGACACAACCCACCATTAATCGCTTTCCGGAATCAGTGCTGTCGGGCGATGTGCTGCCTGGCGGTGCTGATGCCGCGACGCTTCGCTTTCCCCCCCCGCTGTAACGGCAATAAAAATCTCACCGCGATAAGCGTCATTGTATAAACGTGAAGGATGCGATGCAGAAAGCAGGGAAATGAAGAGAGAGGAAATGCTGGAGCGGGCGAAGGGAATCGAACCCTCGTATAGAGCTTGGGAAGCTCTCGTTCTACCATTGAACTACGCCCGCTTTCGAAGTGCTCAGGCATTATAGA
Source organism: Kosakonia sp. CCTCC M2018092 (assembly GCF_003864115.1). Taxonomy (NCBI): domain Bacteria; kingdom Pseudomonadati; phylum Pseudomonadota; class Gammaproteobacteria; order Enterobacterales; family Enterobacteriaceae; genus Kosakonia; species Kosakonia sp. CCTCC M2018092. The sequence continues at coordinate 799,543 of NZ_CP034225.1, read as the reverse complement.
CCTTACATTGCGTCTGACAACCCACCGATGCGCTAACAGGTTAATTTCTCGCCTGTTAGCGCGCAGATTAACACTTCGGTGCGCTGCCCTGCGGCGGTAAATAGCGCAGCGGATCGATGGCCGTCGCGCGATAACGCAGCTGGAAGTGCAGACGCACGGAGTCGGCATCGCTGCTGCCCATGGTGGCAATCTTCTGCCCGGACTTCACGCTCTGGCCGTTATTCACCAGCAGCGTCTCATTGTGCGCATAGGCGGTGATGTAATCTTCGCTGTGCTTAATCATGATCAGGTTGCCATAGCCGCGCAGCTGGCTGCCGACATAGACCACTTTCCCGGCACCGGCGGCGTAGATCGGCTGCCCGCGCGACCCGGCGATATCAATACCTTTATTACCGCCATCAGAGTTGGAATAGGTAAGGATCACTTTCCCGCTGGTCGGCCAGCGCCAGCAGCGCTGCCCTACGGGCGGCCAGGAGGCTTGCGGTACCGACGAAGAAGGCCGCGCTTTCGCCAGCTTGCCGGAGGAGGAGGAGCTTTTCGACGCCCCTTTCACCTTCAGACGCTGCCCCACTTCGATGGTGTAGGGCGGCGAAATGCCGTTCATACTCGCCAGCTCTTTTACGCTGGTACCGGTGATGCGCGAAATGCGGTACAGGGTATCGCCGCGCTTGACCGTGTAGGTCGCGCCTGCGTAGCTTCCGGTTGAATTATTCCCCGCACAGCCCGCCAGCAGCAGCGAAAATGCCAGGCATATGACCATGCAAAATGGGTTTCTCATCAGGCGTCCTGCGCGCAAAACCATTCCTCGAATAAATTAACGGGCGACATATCATAGCAGCCATACGTGGGATGCCAACCCTTTCACCGGGCAATAAAAAAGCCCCGGCGCGTGAACGTCGGGGCTTCTGGCAATTAGCGGTTATTTAACCGGACGCATCGCCGGGAAGAGGATCACGTCGCGGATGGTGTGGCTGTTGGTAAACAGCATCACCATACGGTCGATACCGATACCCAGACCCGCCGTCGGCGGCAGACCATGCTCCAGCGCGGTGACATAGTCTTCGTCATAGAACATCGCTTCGTCATCGCCCGCGTCTTTCGCTGCCACCTGGTCGGCGAAACGCTTGGCCTGATCTTCAGCATCGTTCAGCTCGCTAAAGCCGTTACCGATTTCACGGCCGCCGATAAAGAACTCGAAGCGGTCGGTGATTTCCGGGTTGTCGTCGTTACGGCGCGCCAGCGGAGAGACCTCTGCCGGGTATTCGGTGATGAAGGTCGGCTGAATCAGGTGCGCTTCCGCCACTTCTTCAAAGATCTCGGTCACAATACGGCCCAGACCCCAGCTCTTCTCAACCTTGATACCGATGCTTTCAGCAATCGCTTTCGCGCTGTCGAAGTTATCCAGATCGCCCATCTCGGTTTCCGGATGGTACTTTTTGATCGCTTCGCGCATGGTCAGCTTCTCAAACGGCTTGCCGAAGTCGAACACCTGCTCGCCGTAAGGCACTTCGGTGGTGCCGAGAATATCCTGCGCCAGCGTGCGGAACAGGGATTCGGTCAGCTCGATCAGATCTTTGTAATCCGCATACGCCATATAGAGCTCCATCATGGTGAACTCTGGGTTATGGCGTACGGAGATGCCTTCATTACGGAAGTTACGGTTGATTTCGAACACGCGATCGAAGCCGCCGACCACCAGACGCTTGAGATAGAGCTCCGGCGCGATACGCAGGTACATGTCGAGATCGAGCGCGTTGTGATGGGTGATAAACGGACGCGCGGAGGCACCGCCCGGGATCACCTGCATCATCGGCGTTTCCACTTCCATAAAGTCGCGGTTGACCATGAACTGGCGAATTCCGGCCATGATGCGGGAGCGAATTTTGAAGGTGTTGCGCGACTCTTCGTTAGCGATCAGGTCGAGGTAGCGCTGACGATAGCGCGCTTCCTGATCCTGCAGGCCGTGGAACTTGTCCGGCAACGGGCGCAGGGCTTTGGTCAGCAGACGCAGCTCGGTGCAGTGGATCGACAGCTCGCCGGTCTTGGTCTTGAACAGCTTGCCGCGCGCGCCGAGGATATCGCCGAGATCCCACTTTTTGAACTGCTCGTTGTAGATGCCTTCCGCCAGATCGTCGCGGGAAACATAGAGCTGAATACGACCGCCCACATCCTGCAACGTGACAAAGGAGGCTTTGCCCATAATGCGGCGCGTCATCATACGACCCGCAACGGCAACTTCGATGCCGAGCGCTTCCAGCTCTTCATTCTCTTTGCCGTCGAATTCGGCGTGCAGCTTGTCAGAGGTCTGGTCACGACGGAAGTCGTTCGGGAACGGAACGCCCTGCTCGCGCAACAGCGCCAGCTTCTCACGGCGGGTTTTCAGTTCATTATTAAGATCGACTGCCGCGTCAGCGCCCTGTGCTTGTTGTTCAGACATGTTGGTTCCTCATAGCCCTGCTTTCAAACTTGCTTCAATAAATTGATCCAGGCTGCCGTCCAGCACCGCCTGCGTGTTGCGGGTTTCAACCCCGGTGCGCAGATCTTTGATGCGGGAGTCATCCAGGACATAAGAACGGATCTGGCTGCCCCAGCCGATGTCGGACTTGGTATCTTCCATCGCCTGCTTCTCGGCATTTTTCTTCTGCATCTCCAGCTCATAAAGCTTTGCTTTCATCTGCTTCATGGCCTGGTCTTTGTTTTTATGCTGAGAGCGGTCATTCTGGCACTGCGTGACCAACCCGGTCGGAATGTGGGTAATACGCACCGCGGATTCAGTACGGTTAACGTGCTGACCGCCCGCGCCGGAGGCACGGTAAACGTCGATGCGCAGGTCAGCCGGGTTGATTTCGATATCGATATCGTCATCCACTTCCGGGTAGACAAACGCGGAACTGAACGAGGTGTGGCGACGGCCGCCGGAGTCGAACGGGCTTTTACGCACCAGACGGTGCACGCCGGTTTCGGTACGCAGCCAGCCGTAGGCATAATCACCGATGATCTTGATGGTAACGGATTTGATCCCCGCCACTTCACCTTCGGACTCTTCGATGATTTCGGTTTTGAAGCCGCGCGCTTCGGCCCAGCGCAGATACATGCGCGTCAGCATGCTGGCCCAGTCCTGCGCTTCGGTACCGCCGGAGCCGGCCTGAATATCGAGGTAGCAGTCGGCGCTGTCGTACTCGCCGGAGAACATGCGGCGGAACTCAAGCTGCGCCAGCTTCTCTTCCAGCCCGTCCAGCTCGGCGACGGCCTCGTTGAAGGTCTCTTCATCGTCGGCTTCAACGGCCAGTTCCAGCAGGCCCGCGACATCTTCCAGCCCCTGGCGCATCTGATCCAGCGTCTCAACGATAGCTTCGAGCGAGGAGCGCTCTTTGCCGAGCGCCTGTGCGCGCTCTGGCTCATTCCATACGTCCGGCTGTTCCAGCTCGGCGTTTACTTCTTCCAGACGCTCTTTCTTGGCGTCATAGTCAAAGATACCCCCTAAGAACGTCGGAGCGCTCCGTGAGGTCCTGAATACGATTTTTTACCGGATTAATTTCAAACATGGTCTGTTTTCTTTTATTGGACTTGTCAAAAAGCGGTGATAAGGGCGAGATTCTACCGGATCTATGCCCTTATTTGTAGCGAATAGTGGCGCTAAAGTGGCCAGAGGTTTTCGATGATCAGCTGCACGCTACGGTTGCCGCGAAACTCGTTAACATCGAGTTTATAAGCGATTTTCACCTGCCGCACGCCGTTGTCCGGCCAGATGGCGGTATCAACGTTAAAGGCGATCCCGTCGAGCAGCGGACCGCCGCCAACCGGCTCCAGCATCACTTTTAAATGACGCTCGCCCACCAGCCGCTGCTGCAACAGGCGAAACTCGCCGTCAAACATCGGTTCCGGGAACATCTGCCCCCACGGGCCCGCCTCGCGCAGCATCTCTGCCACTTCAAGCGTCATCTCCTGGGCGCTAAGCGGCCCGTCGGAGAGAATCTCCCCCTGCAACAGCGCCGGGTCGAGCCACTCGGTGACCAGATCGCCAAAGCGCTGCTGGAAGGCGTCAAAATTGGCCTCTTCAAGCGTTAATCCGGCCGCCATCGCGTGGCCGCCGAACTTCAGCATCATGCCGGGGTAGAGCGTGTCGAGCCGCTCCAGCGCATCGCGCATATGCAGCCCCTGAATCGAGCGCCCGGAGCCTTTCAGCACGCCTTCACCAGCGGGCGCAAAGGCGATCACCGGGCGATGGAAGCGCTCTTTAATGCGCGACGCCAGAATGCCGACCACGCCCTGATGCCACTCGGGATGGTACATCGCCAGCCCGCCGGGCAGCGTCTCACTGCTGCGCTCAAGCTGCTCGCACAGCGTCAGCGCTTCCGCCTGCATGCCCTGCTCAATCTCTTTGCGCGTCTGGTTGAGCGCGTCGAGATCGCTTGCCAGCTGCCGCGCTTCGCCGAGGTTGTCGCACAGCAGCAGCGCCACGCCGACGGACATATCATCCAGACGCCCGGCAGCATTGAGGCGCGGGCCGAGTGCGAAACCGAGATCGCTTGCCGCCAGCTTGTGCGCCTCGCGGTTGGCAATCTCCAGCAGCGCTTTAATACCCGGGCGACAGCGGCCGGCGCGGATACGGCTCAACCCCTGCCAGGTCAAAATACGGTTATTGGCATCCAGCGGTACGACGTCCGCCACCGTGCCCAGCGCCACCAAATCGAGCAGTTCAGCCAGGTTTGGCATCGCAATGCCGCGCGCCTCAAACCAGCCGTTGTCGCGCAGAAAGGCACGCAACGCCAGCATCAGATAGAAGGCAACGCCAACGCCTGCCAGTGATTTCGACGGGAAGTCGCAGTCGCGCAGGTTGGGGTTCACAATCGCCTCAGCCTCGGGCAGCGTGTCGCCGGGCAGATGGTGATCGGTGACCACAACCGGGATACCCAATTCATGGGCACGCGCTACGCCCGCATGGGAGGAGATGCCGTTATCTACGGTCAGGATCAGCTGCGCACCGCGGGCGTGGGCCTGATCGACCACTTCCGGGCTGAGGCCGTAGCCATCATCAAAGCGGTTCGGCACCAGGTAGCTGACGTTGTCACAGCCCAACGAGCGCAGCGCCAGCACGCTTAACGCGGTGCTGGTTGCGCCGTCGGCGTCAAAATCCCCGACCACGATAATGCGCAGCCCTTCGCGCATGGCGTTGTAGAGGTGCGTAACCGCATCATCGATGCCGGTCAGCTGCTGCCAGGGAAGCATCCCTTTTACGCTGCGTTCCAGATCGCGGTCGCTCTTCACGCCGCGGCTGGCATATAAGCGACGCAGCAGCGGCGGGAGTGAATCCGCCAGCACTGCCGCGTCATCCACCTCACGGCGGCGAAGTTGTATCTCAGCTTTCACGGGGATTACTTACCGCCCGTCGCTTTCTGGTGCTGGTCGAGGAAGGCTTTCATCTCGGCGGGTGCCTGGTAGCCCGGCACAACGTAGCCATCGTTCAGCACAATGGCTGGCGTACCGTTTACGCCAAACTGCACGCCCAGCGCGTAGTGGTTAGCGATGCTGATATCGCAGCTGGCAGGCTTAACACCTTTGCCTGCCATTGCATCATCAAAGGCTTTCTTCGGATCTTTCGCGCACCAAATCGCCTTCATCTCTTTTTCTACATCGCTCGGCACGCCCTGGCGCGGGAAGGCAAGGTAACGCACGGTAATACCCAGTGCGTTGTAGTCGGCCATTTCACTGTGCAGCTTCTGGCAGTAGCCGCAGGTGATATCGGTAAAGACGGTGATGACATGCTTCTCTTGCGGCGCTTTGTAGACAATCATCTCTTTTTCCAGCGCGTTAAGATGCGGCAGCAGCATTTTGCTGGTGACGTTGACCGGCTGCGCGCCGCTGACGTCATACATCGGCCCCTGAATAATATGTTTGCCATCTTCGGTGACATAGAGCACGCCGCTGTTGGTCATCACGGCTTTCATTCCGGCAACGGGAGCGGGCATGATGTCGGAACTCTGTACACCCAGCTTCGCCAGCGACTGCTTGATCGACGCATCATCGGCATGGGCCGCGCCGGTGAACGCAGCCAGCAGGGTGAACATGATTAAACCTTTTTTCATAACAGATCCTTAGATTGTCAGCACTCACGCCCGCGGGTGGTGCTGTTGATGAAGCTTGCGCAGCCGCTCGGTGGCGACATGCGTATAAATTTGCGTTGTCGAGAGATCCTGATGCCCCAGCAGCATCTGCACCACGCGCAGATCCGCGCCGTGGTTGAGCAAATGCGTGGCAAAAGCATGACGCAGGACGTGGGGCGAGAGCTTTTCGCTGTCGATCCCTGCAAGCACCGCATAGTGCTTGATGCGATGCCAGAAAGTCTGGCGCGTCATCTGTTGCCCACGCTGGCTCGGGAACAGCACATCAATCGAAGCACCGTTAAGCAGCCACGGACGCCCATATTCAAGATAGTGCTCAACCCAGTAGATCGCCTCTTCGCCCAGCGGCACCAGACGCTCTTTGTTGCCTTTACCGATAACCCGCAGCACGCCCTGGCGCAGGCTGATATCGCTCATCGTCAGCCCTACCAGTTCCGTCACGCGAAGGCCGGTCGCATACAACACCTCAAGCATGGCTTTATCGCGTAACTCCAGCGGTTGGTCAACCACCGGTGCCTGTAACAACCGGCCAACCTGCGTTTCGCTTAAGTCTTTCGGCAGGCGCTGCGGCAACTTAGGAGAGGCCAGCTGGGCGCTCGGGTCATCCTGGCGCAGCTTTTCGCGATAGAGATACTGAAAAAAACGCCGCACGGCGCTCAGCAGACGCGCCGAACTGGTGGCTTTATAGCCCCCTTCGACGCGTTCGGCGAGCAGTGCCTGCAACTCGTCGCTCTGCGCGCGCTCCAGGCTGCTGCCCCGATGATGAAGCCACTCCACAACACCCTTCAGATCGCGACGATAGGCGCTGAGAGTGTTTTCCGCCAGGTTGTTCTCCAGCCAGAGCGCATCAAGAAATTGTTCGATACGTGCGAGATCTTCTTCCATCCGCCCTCTCCTTCTCTCAATCGCTGCATTATGCCTGATTGAGACCTGATTCTGGTACACTGCGTGCAAAGACACATCAAGAACCGAGATGTTTACGTTATGAATATTGGTCTGTTTTATGGTTCCAGCACCTGCTACACCGAAATGGCGGCGGAGAAGATTCGCGACATTATCGGGCCGGAACTGGTCACGCTACACAATCTGAAAGACGATGCTCCCACCCTGATGGAGCAGTATGATGCGCTGATCCTCGGCATTCCGACCTGGGATTTTGGCGAACTGCAGGAAGACTGGGAGGCCGTCTGGGAGATGCTCGACACGCTCAACCTTGATGGCAAAATTGTGGCGCTCTACGGCATGGGCGACCAGCTCGGCTACGGCGAATGGTTCCTCGACGCACTGGGCATGCTGCATGACAAGCTGGCACCGAAAGGCGTCAACTTCGTCGGTTACTGGCCGACCGAAGGCTACGAGTTTACCAGCAACAAACCGATTATTGCCGACGGGCAGCTATTTGTCGGCCTGGCGCTGGATGAGACCAACCAGTATGACCTGAGCGACGCGCGCCTCGAAGCGTGGTGCGAGCAGATCCTGACGGAGATGGCAGAGCGCTTCGCCTGACCTCTGCGACGTTGCCTTTAGTGCAGCCCCTGCGCCGGTTTTTGTAAAATCATCCGGCGCAGATCGCGCCACTCCTGCGCATCCATACTGTCTGCCGCCAGCCAGAGATGCTGGCGACGCCCATCTTCCTCGCGACGCAATCGCAGCATCATTCCGCTACGCAGCATCCAGGGCGTACCGACAATATCCCACTCCTCACCCTGCCAGCGCAGGCGCGAATCCATCAGCAGCTTAATCTCGCCATGACAGGCGTTGATGCGCCGTTGGCTCCGTACGGAGTCAAACACCACCAGCGAAAGCAGCAGCAGCCATACAGGCGTGTAGCTCAGCGGCCAGGGCATCAGCAAGATGAGGGCGGCTACGAATCCGTGGAGCAGTAAGGAGAGCCACTGTGCGCGCCAGGAGACGCGTAACTCAGATTGCCACAGGACCACGATCCCGATTCCGTGTCTGGATTAACTGCACCATTCTTTGCAACTCCGCATCCTGTGGCTTGCCGTGGTTCATAAGCCAGTTAAATAAATCGGGATCGTCATTTTCTAGCAGGCGGACAAAGAGACGTTTGTCATCATCGCTTAGCGAATCGTACTCATGTTCGAAAAAAGGCATGATGGAAATATCGAGTTCGCGCATTCCGCGACGGCAAGCCCAGTGAATACGGGCCTTGTTAGTAATATCCATGTGTATCTCCCTGTTCGGCATGATGGGGCACATTGTAACGTGTTTTTAATATATCTTTTGCGGAATATTTCGCTGCTCGAGCCGGCTTCCAGAATAATTCCACTTCTCTGCAACGATTTCATTCCGCTGCGTAATATCTCGCAATGCCATCACAATGGCACAAATCGCATGCTTTATCGCTTGCAATGGACACCGGCTCTTTTACCATTAACACCCAACACAGCGTTAAGCTAATCAGGACATTAATATGGCTTTTACTCCTTTTCCTCCGCGCCAGCCGACCGCCTCTTCACGTCTGCCGCTGACGCTTATGACGCTCGATGACTGGGCGCTGGCAACCATTACCGGGGCCGATAGCGAGAAGTATCTGCAGGGCCAGGTGACGGCAGATGTCTCGACACTGGCGGCCAATCAGCATCTGCTGGCGGCGCACTGTGATTCTAAAGGCAAAATGTGGAGCAATATGCGGTTGTTCCACGATAAAGAGGGGTTCGCGTGGCTGTTGCGCCGCAGCGTGCGTGAAACCCAGCTGCGCGAGCTGAAAAAATATGCCGTCTTCTCCAAAGTGACTATCGCGGCGGACGACGAGCGCGTTCTGCTTGGTGTAGCCGGTTTCCAGGCGCGGGCCGCGCTGGCGAATCTCTTCTCCACCCTGCCGGAGAGCGAAAGTCAGGTCGTGCAGGAGGGTGAAACCACGCTGCTGTGGTTTGCTCATCCCGCTGAACGCTTCCTGTTAGTGACCGATGCCGCCACGGCCGAAATGGTCACCGAGAAGCTGCGCGGCGAAGCCCAGTTCAATAACAGCCAGCAGTGGCTGGCGTTGAATATCGAAGCGGGTCTGCCGGTCATTGATGAAGCGAATGTCGCGCAGTTTATTCCGCAGGCGACCAACCTGCAGGCGCTGGGCGGCATCAGCTTTAAGAAAGGGTGCTATACCGGCCAGGAGATGGTGGCGCGAGCAAAATTCCGCGGAGCCAATAAACGCGCGCTGTGGTATCTGGCAGGAACCGCCAGCCGCGTTCCGGAAGCGGGAGAAGATCTCGAGCGTAAGATGGGCGACAACTGGCGTCGCACCGGCACCGTACTGGCTGCCGCACAGCTGGATGACGGGCGCGTGATTGTTCAGGTGGTGATGAATAATGACATGGAGCCGGACAGCGTGTTCCGCGTGCGCGAGGATGCTAATACGTTGAGCATTGAGCCGCTGCCCTACTCGCTCGAAGAGTAAGCGGTTCTGAGCCGGGCAAGGCATCTGCCCGCCCGGCCACCACGCAGGGTTTAAATCTGGCCGACGTAAAGATAGATCGCGAGGAAGTGGCAGACGCTCCCGCCAAGGACAAAGCCGTGCCAGATGGCATGGTTGTAGGGAATACGTTTACAGACGTAAAAAATGACGCCAAGCGAGTAGATCAGGCCGCCCACGGCAAGCAGCGTGACGCCGCCCGGTGAAAGACGCGTGGCAAGCTGGTAAATCACCACCAGCGAGAGCCAACCCATCGCCAGATAGGTGACCAGTGACAGCACCTTAAAGCGGTGCGCGATCGTCAGCTTAAACAGGATGCCCAGCAGCGCGAGGCCCCAGATAACCACCATCAGCCCGCGTGCCAGCGGTGAATCCAGGCCGACCAGCAGGAACGGCGTGTAGGTACCCGCAATCAGCAGATAGATAGCGCAGTGGTCAAATTTCTTCAGCCATATTTTGGCGCGGGGATGCGGAACGGCGTGGTAGAGCGTTGAGGCCAGAAACAGCAGGATCATGCTGCCGCCATAAAGCGCATAACTGGTGATGGCAAGCGTACTGGCATGGGTGTCGGCTGCCTGTCCCAGCAGCAGCACTAGCCCGACAATCCCGAACACCAGCCCGATACCGTGACTGATGCTGTTGGCAATCTCCTCTGCCAGTGTATATCCCTGTGCGATTAATGGTTTTTTGACCATAGGTAACTCCAGGAGAACTCAAAAACGTTGCGCTACTAGAGTAACTGAGAATAATTCCAGTGCACACCTGTACGCTAAAATATTTCGCATATGAATGTGTAACTGCCTGAGGTTCGGCTAAAAGTCGGGGCGCGCGAGCCGCAGTTGTGGCAGCATGAGACACATTTGCAGGCAGGCCCGACGAGGGCTGGCTACATTATCAGCAGCAAAGGACACCGCCGTGACGATGTTTACCCACTCTGCCATCGCCAGCCTCAACACCCTGGAGATGATGGTCTACAACTTTGTGGTCAAAAACCGCGACAAAGTGATGTATATGACGATCCGCGAGCTGGCCGACGCGGCGGGCGTCTCGACCACCACGGTGCTGCGCTTTTGCCGCAAGCTTAACTGCGAGGGGTATTCCGAGTTTCGCGTGCGCTTTAAATTGTATCTGGAACAGAACGAGCCGCCGCAGGCTAATTTCGGTGCCAGCGAAGTAATCAGCTTTTTTAAAAGCGTTAATAACGACGAATTCGATAAATTACTCGATAGCACCGTCGAGATAATATTATCCTCCGAGCGCATTATCTTCGTCGGAGCAGGCACCTCAGGGGCACTGGCGAAATATGGCGCACGATTTTTCTCAAATATTGGCAAATTCAGTAACCATATCGACGATCCCTATTTCCCGGTGACCAACGATATGGCGAAAAATGCGCTGGCAATTGTGCTCTCTGTCTCTGGAGAAACCGAGGAGATCCTGCGTTTTGCCAGCCAGTTCAGCCTGCATCACTGCAAAGTCCTCTCGATTACCAGTCACGAACATTCGCGTCTGGCGAAACTCGCGGATTACAATATCTCCTGGCACGTGCCGCAAATGCGTATTTCCGGCGGGTACGATATTACGACGCAAATTCCGGTGGTTTATATTCTCGAGTCGCTGGGGCGTAAACTGGCGAAGAAAATAGCATAAAAAAACAGGGTGTTTTTTCGGTGTAACAAATTACCGCAGCGGCAATTTGTTATATCGTGACATTCATTTCCCCTTTGCTAGACTCGTTGGCAGCCAATATGACGAGAAGAGCAACGATGAAAAAATTGACCTTACCGAAAGATTTCTTGTGGGGCGGCGCCGTTGCCGCGCATCAGGTAGAAGGCGGCTGGAACAAAGGCGGCAAAGGCCCGAGCATCTGCGACGTACTGACCGGCGGTGCACACGGCGTCCCGCGTGAAATCACGTCGCAAGTGGAAGCGGGAAAATACTACCCGAACCATGAGGCCGTTGATTTTCATGGTCATTACAAAGAGGACATCAAACTCTTTGCCGAGATGGGCTTCAAATGTTTCCGAACTTCAATTGCCTGGACCCGCATCTTCCCGCAGGGCGATGAGTTGCAGCCCAATGAAGAGGGTCTGAAATTCTACGACGATGTGTTTGATGAGCTGCTGAAGTACAACATCGAGCCGGTGATTACCCTCTCCCACTTTGAGATGCCGCTGCACCTGGTGCAGGAGTACGGCGGCTGGACCAACCGTAAAGTGGTTGATTTCTTTGTGCGTTTCGCCGAAGTAGTGTTTGAGCGTTACAAAAACAAGGTCAAATACTGGATGACCTTCAACGAGATCAACAACCAGCGCAACTGGCGCGCGCCGCTGTTCGGCTACTGCTGCTCCGGCGTGGTCTATACCGAGCACGAAAATCCGGAAGAGACGATGTACCAGGTGCTGCATCACCAGTTTGTCGCCAGCGCGATGGCGGTGAAGATTGGTCACCGCATCAACCCGTCGATGCAGATCGGCTGCATGCTGGCGATGGTGCCGCTCTATCCCTTCTCCTGTAAGCCTGAAGATGTGATGTACGCGCAGGAATCAATGCGCGAGCGTTATGTCTTTACCGATGTTCAGCTGCGCGGTTACTACCCCTCCTATGTGCTTAACGAGTGGGAGCGTCGCGGCTTTAACATCAAAATGGAAGCCGGGGATGAAGCGATCCTGCGCGAAGGGTGCTGCGACTACCTGGGCTTCAGCTACTACATGACCAACGCGGTGAAAGCCGAAGGCGGCTCGGGCGATGCGCTCTCCGGTTTCCAGGGCAGCGTGCCGAACCCGCACGTGAAAGCCTCCGACTGGGGCTGGCAGATTGACCCGGTTGGCCTGCGCTACGCCCTTTGCGAGCTGTATGAGCGCTACCAGAAACCGCTGTTTATCGTTGAAAACGGCTTCGGCGCCTACGACAAAGTCGAAGAGGATGGCAGCATTAACGATGATTACCGCATCGATTATCTGCGCGCGCATGTGAAAGAGATGGTCGAAGCCGTCACCTATGATGGCGTCGATCTAATGGGTTACACCCCGTGGGGCTGCATTGACTGCGTCTCCTTCACCACCGGCCAGTACAGCAAGCGCTACGGCTTTATCTACGTGAACAAGCACGACGACGGCACCGGCGATATGTCGCGCTCACGCAAGAAGAGCTTTAACTGGTACAAGGAAGTGATCGCCAGCAACGGCGAGAACGTGTGATCTATTGAGGCGTTGCCGGATGGCGGCTACGCCTTATCCGGCCTGGGACGGATTGCATCACGTTTGGCGTTGCCGGATGGCGGCTGCGCCTTATCCGGCCTACGACAGATTTGCACCACGTTTGGGCGTTGCGCTGCATTCGATTTGTAGGCCTGATAAGCGAAGCGCCATCAGGCATAAAAAACGCTACTTTCCCCCGGCCAGATCGATAAAGCTTCCTGTCACATAGGAGGCTTTATCGCTTAACAGCCAGGCAATCGCCTGCGCCACCTCTTCCGGCTGCCCGCCGCGCTGCATCGGAATGGCGCTGCTGACGCGATCGACGCGTCCCGGTTCGCCGCCGCTGGCATGCATCTCCGTATAAATAAACCCTGGACGCACGCCGTTGACGCGGATGCCGCTTGCCGCCACCTCCAGCGACAGGCCGGTGGTTAAACTATCTACCGCTCCTTTTGACGCCGCATAATCAACATACTCCCCCGGTGAGCCAAGCCGTGCCGCGGCTGACGAGACATTCACAATCGCGCCGCCCTGCCCGCCATGCTGCGTCGACATGCGCTTTACCGCTTCACGACAGCAGAGGAAATAGCCCGTCACATTCGTCGCCAGCACCTGGTTGATGCGCGCCGCGCTCAGCGCTTCCACCCGGCTCTGCTGAAACAGAATCCCGGCATTATTAACCAGCGCGGTCAGCTGCAGCCCCTCTTCGTCAATGCGCGCAAACATCGCTTCAACCTGACTTTCATCACTGATATCCGCCTGCACTACAAACGCTTTGCCGCCCAGCGCAAGGATCGCTGTTACCACCTCATCAGCGGCGTCACGCTGACGATGATAATTCACTGCGACGGTATAGCCCTCTTGCGCCAGTAACAGCGCGGTGGCTCGACCAATTCCCCGGCTTGCGCCGCTTACTAAGGCAATTGCCATGATCTTCTCCCAAATAGAAAGGGCGCCGAAGCGCCCTTAAAAGATAGTGGAATCAAGCGATTATTGATATTCGCTCATCGGCACGCAGGAGCAGAAGAGATTCCGGTCGCCATAAACATCATCCAGTCGTTTCACGGTCGGCCAGTATTTATTTACCGCGCCCGCCGGGAAGACTGCCAGCTCGCGGCTGTAGGCGTGGTTCCACTCACTCACCAGCTCATGCTGGACGTGCGGCGCATTGACCAGCGGGTTATCTTCCAGCGTCCACTCGCCCTGTTTCACGCGCTCAATCTCAGCGCGGATCGCCAGCATCGCGTCGATAAAGCGATCCAGTTCGGCTTTGCTTTCAGACTCTGTCGGTTCAACCATCAGCGTACCGGCAACCGGGAAGGACATGGTCGGTGCGTGGAAACCGTAGTCAATCAGGCGCTTGGCGATATCTAGCTCGCTGATGCCGGTCTCCTCTTTCAGCGGGCGAATATCGAGAATGCACTCATGCGCCACGCGTCCATCACGGCCGGTGTAGAGCACCGGGAAGGCCTCTTTCAGGCGGCTGGCGATATAGTTGGCGTTGAGGATCGCCACCTGGCTCGCCTTTTTCAGCCCCTCGGCACCCATCATGCGGATATACATCCAGCTGATCGGCAGGATCGACGCGCTGCCAAACGGTGCAGCGGAAACCGCGCCCTGGCGCGTCAGCATGCCTTCAATTTGCACTACGCTGTGACCCGGAACAAACGGTGCCAGATGCGCTTTCACACCAATCGGCCCCATGCCCGGGCCACCGCCGCCGTGCGGGATACAGAAGGTTTTATGCAGGTTGAGGTGCGACACATCGGCACCAATAAAGCCCGGAGAGGTAATGCCAACCTGCGCGTTCATGTTCGCGCCATCGAGGTAAACCTGACCACCAAACTGATGCACCACTTCGCACACTTCGCGGATCGTCTCTTCATAGACGCCGTGCGTTGACGGGTAGGTCACCATAATGCAGGAGAGGTTTTCGCCCGCCTGCTCCGCTTTCGCGCGCAGATCAGCCAGATCAATATTGCCATTCTTATCGCAGGCCACGACCACTACCTGCATACCCGCCATCTGCGCCGAAGCCGGGTTGGTGCCGTGGGCAGAGCTTGGGATCAGGCAGATATCGCGATGCCCTTCATTGCGGCTTTCGTGATAGTGGCGGATCGCCAGCAGACCAGCGTATTCGCCCTGCGCGCCGGAGTTCGGCTGCATACAGAGCGCATCGTAACCGGTCAGTTTCACCAGCCAGTCGGAGAGCTGCGCGATCATCTGGTGATAACCTTCCGCCTGCTCCGGCGGGCAGAACGGGTGCAGTTCCGCAAATTCCGGCCAGGTGATCGGGATCATCTCTGCCGCGGCGTTGAGCTTCATGGTGCAGGAACCGAGCGGGATCATCGCCTGGTTGAGCGCCAAATCTTTGCGCTCCAGCGAGTGCATATAGCGCATCATCTCAGTTTCGCTGTGGTAGCGATTGAACACCGGGTGGCTGAGGATTGCATCGTCGCGCACCATTTCAGCCGGCAGAGAGCGGCTGTCGAGGGCAACCTCTTTATCCAGCGCGTCGATCTCAAGGCCATGTGCGTCGCCGAGCAGAACGCTGAACAGCGCCAGCACATCGTCGCGGGTGGTGGTTTCATCCAGCATAATGCCGACAGCGTTGAGAATGTCGCTGCGCAGGTTGATTTCATGGGCTTCCGCACGCGCCAACACTGCGGCTTTATCCGCGACTTCAACGCAGAGCGTGTCGAAGTAGTGCGCGTGGCGCAGTTTCAGGCCGCCGCGCTGCAGGCCAGCGGCGAGAATATCGGTCAGGCGATGGATGCGCCCGGCAATACGTTTCAGCCCTTCAGGGCCATGGAATACCGCATAGAGGCTGGCAATATTGGCCAGCAGCACCTGCGAAGTACAAATATTGGAGTTGGCTTTTTCGCGGCGAATATGCTGCTCGCGGGTCTGCATCGCCATGCGCAGCGCCGTGTTACCGGCCGCGTCTTTGGAGACGCCGATAATGCGCCCCGGCATGGAGCGTTTGAATTCATCTTTCGCGGCAAAGAAGGCGGCATGCGGGCCGCCGTAGCCCATCGGCACGCCGAAGCGCTGCGCGGAGCCGAAAACAATGTCGGCGCCCTGTTTGCCCGGCGCGGTCAGGTGCACCAGCGCCATCAGATCGGCGGCAACGCTGACCACGATTTTGCGCGATTTTAACTCGGCAATCAGCGCGCTGTAGTTGTGCACTTCGCCGGTGGTGCCCACCTGTTGCAACAGCACGCCAAAGAGATCCTGGTGATCGAGGGCTTTCTCTGCCTCATCGACAATCACCTCAAAGCCGAAGGTTTCGGCACGGGTGCGCACCACATCCAGCGTTTGCGGGTGGACATCAGCTGCGACGAAGAAGCGGTTCGCGCCTTTCAGTTTGCTGACGCGTTTTGCCATCGCCATCGCTTCAGCGGCGGCGGTCGCTTCATCCAGCAGCGAAGCGGAGGCGATATCGAGGCCGGTCAGATCGAGCGTGACCTGCTGGAAATTGAGCAGGGATTCAAGACGCCCCTGCGACACTTCCGGCTGGTAAGGTGTGTAAGCGGTGTACCAGCCCGGGTTCTCCAGCATGTTACGCAGGATCACCGGTGGTAGCTGCACGGCGGTGTAACCCATGCCAATGTAAGACTTAAAGCGCTTGTTACGGCGGGCCAGGGTTTTCAGTTCAGCGAGCGCGGCATATTCGGTGGTGGACTCCCCCACCTGCGGCGGTGCGGCGAGCTGAATATCTTTCGGCACGATCTGCCCGATCAGCGCGTCGAGCGATTCTGCGCCGACGCTGTTCAGCATCTCCTGCTGTTGCGTGGTGTCCGGGCCAATATGCCTGCCGATAAACGCGGCGTGATGTTCAAGCTGGCTTAAAGTCTGAGTCATGAGCGAGGGTTCCTGAAACGTGCGGTAATAGATAAAACGAAGGACTGGCTTGCCGGGAAGCGCGACGCTTCACCGGCCTGTTGATAGACATCGATGCTGGCCGGAGACGCGTCGCGCCATCCGGCACACCATTATTCGTCTTCTAACAGCGCGCTATAGCCGGTTGCGTCTAACAGCGCTTCGACTTCCGCCTCATCGTTGGCCTTGATTTTGAAGATCCAGCCTTCGCCATACGGCGCGCTGTTTACCAGCTCCGGCGAATCATTCAGGCTGTCGTTGACCGCAACGATTTCACCGCCAATCGGCGCATAAATATCAGATGCCGCTTTTACCGACTCCGCCACGGCGCAGTCGTCGCCAGCGCTGACGGTGGTGCCGACGTCCGGCAGGTCAACAAACACCATATCGCCCAGCAGCTCTTGCGCATGCTCGGTGATACCAACGGTATAGCTGCCATCCGCTTCTTTACGCAGCCACTCGTGTTCTTTGCTGTATTTCAGATCGCCTGGTACATTGCTCATTGTTTTCTCTCCAGAAAAATAACGTTACGCGACCGCTTTACCGGCGCGCACAAAAACAGGTTTGGTGACTTTGACCGGCATTTCGCGGTTGCGGATCTGCACCACGGCGGTCTCGCCGATCCCTGCCGGAACGCGGGCCAGCGCAATGCTGTAGCCAAGGGTCGGCGAGAAGGTGCCGCTGGTGATCACCCCTTTCTGCACATTGCCCTGCGCATCGGTAAAGTGCACCGGCAGTTCATTACGCAGTACGCCTTTTTCGGTCATCACCAGGCCAACCAACTGCTCGGTGCCTTTTTCGCGCTGCTGCTCAAGGGCATCACGTCCAATAAAGTCGCGATCCTGCGGCTCCCAGGCGATGGTCCAGCCCATGTTGGCTGCCAGCGGCGAGACGCCTTCATCCATCTCCTGGCCGTAGAGGTTCATGCCCGCTTCCAGGCGCAGCGTATCGCGCGCGCCGAGCCCGCAGGGTTT
Source organism: Kosakonia sp. CCTCC M2018092 (assembly GCF_003864115.1). Classification (NCBI taxonomy): domain Bacteria; kingdom Pseudomonadati; phylum Pseudomonadota; class Gammaproteobacteria; order Enterobacterales; family Enterobacteriaceae; genus Kosakonia; species Kosakonia sp. CCTCC M2018092. Next base: position 781,935 of record NZ_CP034225.1, on the reverse strand, counting down.
TACGCCCGCATTCAGCAGGCCTTGCCAGAAGTCGGCGGCTTTTTCATTCGGCAGGGCAATTTCATACCCGGCTTCACCGGTGTAACCGGTGGTGGCAATAAAGAGATCGCCCGCTTCCACGCCGAAGAAGGGTTTCATGCCAGAGACCGCTTCGCGCTGCGCGTCGGTAAACAGGCTGGCGGCTTTCTCCTGCGCATGCGGGCCCTGTACCGCGATCAGCGAGAGATCGTCGCGCACGGTGATGTCGATGCTATAAGGTTCGGCGTGTTGGGAAATCCAGGAGAGGTCTTTTTCGCGGGTGGCGGAGTTAACAACGAGGCGGAAGAAATCTTCGGTGAAGTAGTAGACGATCAAATCATCAATCACGCCGCCCGAGGCATTAAGCATACCGCTGTAGAGCGCTTTGCCGGGCTTAGTTAACTTCGCTACATCGTTTGCCAGCAGATAACGCAGAAATTCGCGGGTCCGGCTGCCTTTCAGGTCAACGATGGTCATGTGTGAAACATCAAACATGCCGGCGTCGGAGCGCACTGCGTGGTGCTCATCAAGCTGCGAGCCGTAATGCAGGGGCATCATCCAGCCGTGGAAGTCGACCATGCGGGCGCCGCATTGAGTATGTTGTTCAAATAAAGGGGTCTGCTGAGCCATCTTTTCCTCATCGAATACGCTGAGCTATCACGTTTTTCGCAACGCCTTTCCGGCGGCAAAAAAGCGTGTTGATGCCCTGTTACAGGCGGTGACGCAAACGTTCTCTTTGGCCTGAACTTATCACCGAAAGGTGCGCTTAACCATAAGGAAAAACCGGTCATCACATTAGCTTATGACCAAAACGCTCTGAGATAACCGCAGTGGAATATAGTGAAAAATCCCCACAAACCGAGAATAAAAGGTCAGTTATGCGCGCTTACCGGGCTGGTAATTAGCATTTACTGCCGGTTAAAAGCAAAAAAGCGCGTGAACCAAAATTAACGACATGAGAAAAACTAATCTGAGAATGGGGGTGAAATTAGAATATTTCAAATGAGAGGAGAGCTTCCCTTCCCGGGGCCGGGAAGGGAAAGTGTGACGCAGTTAACGTAACCACTCCGGCAGATCGTTCAGCCCTAAAGCCTGACGCAATAACTGCGGTTTAACACCGGGGAGGGTATCAGCCAGTTTCAGGCCGATATCACGCAGCAGCTTTTTCGCCGGATTCGAACCGGCAAACAGTTCGCGAAAACCCTGCATGCTCGCCAGCATCATCGCGGCGCTATGTTTACGGCTGCGCTCGTAGCGGCGCAGGTAGAGGTGCTGACCAATATCTTTGCCGTCGCGGCTCAAACGACGCAGCTCAGCAATCAGCTCGGCGACATCCATAAAGCCAAGGTTAACGCCCTGCCCAGCTAAAGGATGGATGGTGTGCGCCGCATCACCCACCAGCGCTAACCGATGCCCGGCAAACTGCCGCGCATAACGCCCGGTTAACGGGTAAGTGTGGCGTTCGCTCTCCAGTTCGCACAGACCGAGGCGGTTATCGAAGGCCATGGTCAGCGCCTGGTTGAACGCCTCAGGGCTGGTCTCCTGCATCGCCTTCGCCTGCTCTGGCGACAGCGACCAGACGATCGAGCAAAGATGCGGATCGTTCAGCGGCAGAAACGCAAGGATGCCATCATTATGGAAAACCTGGCGCGCGACAGCCTGGTGCGGCTCGGCGGTGCGGATCGTCGCCACCAGCGCGTGATGGTGATAATCCCAGTAGGTAAGCGGAATGTCCGCGCGGTTGCGCAGCCACGAATTAGCGCCGTCAGCCCCCACCACCAGGCGCGCTGTCAGCATGGTGCCCTCTTTCAGGGTCAGGAACGCTTCGTTCTCCCCCCAGGCGACCTGCTGCAACTCCGCTGGCGCAATCAGTGTGACATCTTTGCACTGCTGCGCCTGATCCCACAGCGCCTGGTGAATGCGCGTGTTCTCAATGATGTAGCCAAGATGGCTGTAACCCATGCTCAGATCGTCAAAGGAGATGCGCCCGAAGCTATCTTTCTCCCACACTTCCATGCCGTGATAGCAGCCGACCGGCCCGGCAACGATGTTTGACCAGACGCCGAGATGGGTCAGCAATTTTTCACTGGCGGCGTTAATCGCCGAGACGCGTAGCGCCGGAGGGGCATCCGCAGCCTGCGGCTCCGGAACCGTTTGTTCCAGCACCGCCACGCGCAGCCCGCTCCCTTGCAGGCCGCAGGCTAATGCCAGACCCACCATGCCGCCGCCGACAATCGCAACATCAACACTCTGCACTCTTAGCTCCTTAACGGGCGACCCAACCGAGGGTTCGTTGCGCCAGCGCATCACGCGCCGGGGTAAATAGTTCCATCGCCATCAACCCGAGGTTGCGCCCAACGACCAGCGGCGCCCAGCGGTTGGCGAAGAGATGCACCAGCCCATCCGTCACGCCGATGGTGGCAGCTTTATCTGCCTGCCGACGCTGGTTATAACGCAGCAAAAGCGGATAGCTTCCTACATCAGTTTGTTCGATAAAGGCCTGCGAAAGGGTTTCCGCCAGCGTCATCACATCGCGCATGCCAAGGTTGAAGCCCTGCCCGGCAATGGGATGCAGCGTCTGCGCGGCATTCCCCACCAGTACGGCGCGATGGGAGACGGATGAGCTGGCAGTGGAGAGCGCCAGCGGGTAGACGCTGCGCTTTCCGGCATGCAGGATGCGGCCAAGACGCCAGCCGAATGCTTTTTGCAACTCATCGCAAAACTGTTCGTCTGACCAGCTCGCCACCTGCTGCTGTTTTTCACGCGGGTGACACCACACCAGCGACGAGCGCCCCTGCGACATTGGCAGCATCGCCAGCGGGCCATGTTCAGTAAAGCGCTCAAACGCGCGCCCCTCATGGGCAATGGAGGTGGTGACATTGGCAATCACCGCCGCCTGGTCATAAGGCGACTGCTGCCAGTCGATATTGAGTTGCCCGGCAATCGATGAGCGCGAACCGTCTGCCGCCACCAGCAGTTCGCCGGTGAGTTGCTTGCCGCTTTGCAGCGTCACCGTCACCTGCTCCTGGCTGCGGGTAAAGCGATCGACGCGATCCGGGCAGTGAAGCGTAACGCCCGGCGCGTTTTGCAGCCGCTTAAAGAGCCGCTGCCCGACATCATGCAGCTCAACCACATGGCCTAATGCATCAAGCCGGTACTCTTCCGCCGTCAGCGTGACGAAACCGGCATGGCCGCGATCGCTGACGTGTACGGTTGAGATGGGCGTTGCGCAGGAGGCGAGCGCCTGCCAGACGCCGATATGCGCCAGCTGCTGGCAGGTGCCTGCCGCCAGCGCGATAGCACGCGCGTCAAAACCGGGGTGATCCTGCGCGCCGGGCGCGTTGGCTTCCACCAGATGAACGGCAAGCTTGCCCTGCGTCAGATGTGAAATCGCCAGCGCAAGGGTTGCGCCAGCCATGCCGCCGCCAACGATGATCACGCTCATGCGCGCGCCTTCGCCATCAGGGCTTCAATCTCATCGGCTTTTTTGACCACGCTGGCGGTGAGGTTCTCATTGCCGTTGTCGGTGATGACAATGTCATCTTCGATGCGAATACCGATACCGCGATACTGCTCCGGTACATCGGCGTCCGGTGCGATGTAGAGCCCCGGCTCGACGGTAAGCACCATGCCTGGCGCCAGCTCGCGGGAGCGATCCTGGCCGTAAACACCGACATCATGCACATCCAGCCCCAGCCAGTGGCTTAAGCCATGCATAAAGAAGGCGCGGTGAGCGCTTTTCGCAACCAGCTCATCAACGTCGCCCTGCAAAATGCCGAGCTTCACCAGCCCGCTCACCATGATGCGCACCACTTCGCCGGTCACTTCCTGAATCGAGGTGCCAGGGCGGAACAGCTCAAGAGCGCGTTCCAGCGAGGCGAGCACGATGTCGTAAATCTCGCGCTGTGCCGGGGTGAATTTGCCGCTGACCGGGAAGGTGCGGGTGATATCGCCGGCATAGCCTTTGTATTCGCAGCCCGCGTCAATCAGCACCAGATCGCCCGCGCGCATTTCGCTTTCGTTCTCGGTGTAATGCAGGATGCAGCCGTTTTCGCCCGCGCCCACAATGGTGTTGTAGGAGGGAAAGCGCGCGCCGTGGCGGTTGAACTCATGCTGAATTTCGCCTTCAAGCTGATACTCAAACATGCCCGGGCGGCACACCTGCATCGCGCGGGTATGGGCCAGCGCGGAAATCTCGCCCGCGCGGCGCAGCACTTCAATCTCTTCAGCGGATTTAAACAGGCGCATCTCATGCACGATGGGCCGCCAGTCGGTCAGCGTGGCGGGCGCTTTCAGATTCTGGCGCGAGCCTTTGCGCAACTTGTCGAGCGCGGCAAAGAGGATGGTGTCCGCGTAAGCGTATTCGCCCTGCGCGTGGTAGACCGCATCGAGGCCGTTGAGCAGCTGATAGAGATGCTCGTCGATCTCCGGGAACGCCAGCGCGCGATCGACGCCGAGCTTCTCCGGCGCGGCTTCCTGGCCGAGACGGCGACCAAACCAGATTTCAGCGGTTTTGTCGCGTACGCGGTTGAACAGCACGCTGTGGTTGTGGGTGTCATCGCTTTTGATCAGCACCAGCACCGCTTCCGGCTCGTTAAAACCGGTGAAATACCAGAAATCGCTGCTCTGGCGATAGGGGTATTCACTGTCTGCGCTGCGGGTCGCTTCCGGCGCGGCAAAGATCAACGCCGCGCTACCCGGAACCATCTGCGCCAGTAAAGCCTGGCGACGACGGAGAAACTCAAGCTGTGTCATGACACCTCCTCCATGTAAAAACTAATTAGTGTAGTGTGGGCTTGCGCACTTCCGGTGCGGTCGGCTGCTGGCGCGTGAAGGTATCGTGGCAGAGCAGCGCCGCAACGCGGACATACTCGATAATCTCTTCCAGAGACATCTCCAGCTCTTCCTGATCTTCGTCTTCGTCGTAGCCCAGCTGCGCGATGTTGCGCAGGTCGTCAATCGCTTCGCCGGTTTCGCCGGTCACTTTGTCGAGCTTCGGCTGCGAGACGCCAAGACCCAGCAGGAAGTGATTCACCCAGCCTGCCAGCGCATCGGCGCGGTCGAAGACGCTAACGTCGTCGCCTTCCGGCAGGTAGAGCTGAAAGAGAAAGCCATCATCTTCCAGAGAATCGCTGGTGGCGGCATGCATTGCACGCAGCGCCTGGGCCAACTCGTGGCCGAAGGCCAGCCCTTCGTTGGTTAAATCATGCAGCAGCGGCTGCCATGAGGTGTCTTTGTTGCCGCCGCAGAGCATCCCCGCGATCAGCCCATGCATTTCAGCAGGATGCAATCCCACGCCTTGTTGGTTGAGTAACTGGCCTACTTCCTTGTAACCAGGTATTTCGTTCTGTATAGACATGCGCATTCGTCGTCGTTGGGGGAATTATTCATGGTATGCTACCACTTTGGACCCTGGTGATATACCCGTGATGGTTCACGTTACATGCCATTGCATGTACGCGGATTACTTAAGGTATAGACGTAAAATAGTTGAAAGTACGGACCAGGGTCGCTTATAGTGTCGCCCCTTCGCAGCCCAGGGCTCGAATGCGAAGGCAGAGCGCAGTCAAACAGCAGGAAGGTGGCATGTCTGCACAACCCGTCGATATCCAAATTTTTGGCCGTTCACTCCGCGTGAACTGCCCGCCTGAGCAGATAGATGCGCTGAATCAGGCTGCGGAAGATCTGAATCAGCGGTTGCAAGATCTGAAGGTTCGCACTAGAGTCACAAATACTGAGCAGTTGGTGTTTATCGCCGCGCTGAATATCAGCTACGAGCTTGCTCAGGAAAAGGCAAAAACCCGTGATTACGCTTCCAGCATGGAGCAGCGTATTAAGATGTTACAGCAGACCATTGAACAGGCTTTACTTGATCAAGGTCGCATAACGGAAAGACCGGGACCGAAGTTTGAATAATACTTCAAGGTCAACTATGGTAGATTGACAGTGAAGTTAAAAAATTCTCTGAGATGTTTGCAAGCGGGCCAGTCCCCTGAGCCGATATTTCATACCAACAGAGTGTGGCGATCCATGGTTGGTGAGCATGCTCGGTCCGTCCGAGAAGCCTTAAAATCATGACGACACATTCACCTTGAACCAAGGGTTCAAGGGTTACAGCCTGCGGCGGCATCTCGGAGATTCCCCTCTTCTACCAACAACGACCATGACGCAACTGCCCGATTCACTTCCGTCACGACAAGCAATACGCAAACAGATTCGTCAACGCCGACGAGAAATCACCAGCGCCCAGCAGCGCCATTTTGCTGAACAAGCCGCACTGCGAATGATGGCCTGGCCACCTGTTGTGATGGCACACACCGTTGCCCTGTTTCTCTCCTTTGACGGCGAACTCGATACACAACCGCTGATCGAACAGCTCTGGCGAAGCGGCAAACGCGTTTACCTTCCCGTATTACACCCCTTCAGTCCCGGTAATCTGCTCTTTTTGCACTACCATCCGCACAGCGAACTGGTGACCAATCGTCTGAAAATTCAGGAGCCGAAGCTGGACGTGCGTGATGTGCTTCCACTGAGCCAACTCGACGTGCTGATCACGCCGTTAGTCGCCTTTGATGCACAGGGGCAGCGCCTAGGTATGGGCGGTGGTTTCTATGACAGAACGCTGCAAAACTGGCGCGCGTATGGCGTGCAGCCAGTTGGTTATGCCCATGATTGCCAGCGCGTAGAGAAGCTGCCGGTGGAGGAGTGGGATATTCCGCTGCCTGCGGTGATCACACCATCAACGGTGTGGGAGTGGTAGGTTGTTCCCCTCCCGGACGGGAGAGGAACACGTAACGCAACTTAGAACAGCAGACGGGAACGAATGGTGCCCGGAATCGCTTTCATGCTCTGTAGCGCAGTCTGCGCAACCTCTTCTTCCGCTTCGATATCGACGACAACATAGCCCATATGCGGCGTAGTTTGCAGATACTGTGCCGCGATGTTGATGTTCTGGCTGGCGAAAATCTGGTTAAGCGCCGTCAGTACGCCAGGGCGGTTTTCATGGATATGCAGCAGACGACGACCACCGTGCAGCGGCAGAGAGACTTCCGGGAAGTTTACTGCCGAAAGCGTGGAGCCGTTATCAGAGTACTTAATCAGCTTACCGGCAACTTCAAGGCCGATGTTCTCCTGCGCTTCCTGAGTGGAACCGCCGATGTGCGGCGTCAGGATAACGTTATCAAACTCGCAGAGCGGTGAGTCGAACGGATCGCTGTTGGTCGCCGGTTCGGTCGGGAAGACATCAATCGCTGCGCCCGCCAGGTGCTTACGCTTCAGGGCATCGCACAGCGCCGGGATATCAACCACCGTGCCGCGTGCGGCGTTGATCAGCAGTGCGCCCGGCTTCATCAGCGCCAGCTCCTCTTCGCCAATCATATTCTTCGTTGAGGCGTTTTCCGGCACGTGCAGGCTGACCACGTCGCTCATGTTCAGCAGATCGGAGAGATGCTGCACCTGCGTGGCGTTGCCGAGCGGCAGTTTGTTCTCGATATCGTAGAAGAAGACGTGCATCCCCAGTGATTCAGCGAGAATACCGAGCTGCGTACCAATGTGGCCGTAGCCAATGATGCCGAGCTTTTTGCCGCGCGCTTCATAGGAACCAACCGCCAGCTTGTTCCAGATACCGCGGTGCGCTTTGGCGTTCGCTTCCGGAATGCCGCGCATCAGCAGCAGCAGTTCGCCGATCACTAACTCCGCCACGGAACGGGTGTTGGAGAAGGGGGCGTTAAAGACTGGCACACCGCGTTTGGCCGCTGCTTCCAGGTTCACCTGGTTGGTGCCGATGCAGAAACAGCCGATAGCGACCAGCTTTTCCGCCGCGGCGATGACATCTTCAGTCAGTTGAGTACGGGATCGCAGGCCAATGAAGTGGGCGTCGCGGATGGACTCTTTCAACTGCTCGCTGTCCAGTGCGCCCTTGTGAAATTCGATGTTGTTATAACCCGCCGCACGGAGGCTTTCGACCGCTTTCTGGTGCACCCCTTCGACGAGCAGAAATTTAATCTTGTCTTTCTCCAGTGATACCTTTGCCATTTACCCGACCCTGTTTTATGTCTGACTGTGATGTTGTGCGGAGGAAAACCGCGTTAGCCAACATATCAAAAAAAACTATCGCGGCAATATGAACGTTTGCGTCGCCGCTCTGAAGAAATGTCATCCAGCGGGAAATGGCAGAGAAAAATGCTGGAAAAGCAGAAGCTCGCGGCAGGGATGCGAGATGAAGGGGAAAAACGTGACAGATATCACCGAATTTAACGATGTCAGATTTTTACCGGGAGACAGCAGTCCCCCGGTCAGATCATTTCACGATGGTTTTGACGCCATCCGGGGTGCCAATCAGCGCCACGTCAGCCCCACGATTCGCGAATAAACCCACCGTGACCACACCGGGAATATTGTTGATGGTGTTCTCCATCGCGATGGGATCGAGAATTTCCAGACCATAGACATCGAGGATGACGTTGCCGTTATCCGTCACCACATTCTGACGATACTCCGGGCGGCCGCCCAGCTTGACCAGCGTCCGCGCGACCGCGCTGCGCGCCATCGGGATCACTTCAACCGGCAGCGGGAATTTGCCGAGGATCGGCACCTGCTTGGAGGCATCCGCGATACAGATAAACTTATCCGCCACTGAAGCGATGATCTTCTCACGGGTCAGCGCCGCGCCGCCGCCTTTGATCATCTGCATCTGGTCGTTGATCTCATCCGCGCCGTCGACGTAGATCCCCAGGCGATCGACCGCGTTAAGATCGAAAACGGTGATGCCTAAGCTTTTCAGCTTCTCGGTGGAAGCATCCGAGCTCGAAACCGCGCCCTCAATCTGCCCTTTCATGGTACCCAGCGCGTCAATAAAGTGTGCCGCGGTGGAGCCGGTGCCTACGCCGACAATGGTGCCGGGTTCAACATAGTGAAGTGCTGCCCAGCCCACTGCTTTTTTGAGTTCATCCTGCGTCATGGTCGTTCGCCTGTGGTGTGAAATTTCAGGCGCATTATAGATAGGCTCTGCCGAAAAGTCCCTGTGACCTGTGTCACAATACGCGACAACCATTTTCGTCTGCCACGACGGGAAATTTATGTCATAGTGCGAAAGACTATTTTTCAGGAGATTGCCCGAGCAATGAAACGTCCGGATTACAGAACACTACAGGCACTTGATGCAGTTATTCGTGAGCGTGGGTTTGAGCGTGCTGCGCAAAAGCTCTGTATTACTCAATCCGCCGTGTCACAGCGTATCAAGCAACTGGAGAACATGTTCGGGCAGCCACTGCTGGTGCGTACCGTACCGCCGCGCCCCACCGAGCAGGGGCAAAAACTGCTGGCGCTGCTGCGCCAGGTTGAGCTACTGGAAGAAGAGTGGCTGGGTGACGAGCAAACCGGCTCTACACCGCTGCTGCTGTCGCTGGCGGTCAACGCCGACAGCCTGGCAACCTGGCTGCTGCCCGCGCTGGCACCGGTTTTAGTCGACTCCCCGATTCGCCTCAATTTGCAGGTGGAAGATGAAACCCGCACCCAGGAGCGTCTGCGTCGCGGTGAAGTAGTAGGCGCGGTGAGTATCCAGCCTCAGGCGCTGCCAAGCTGTCTGGTGGATAAACTGGGTGCGCTCGATTACCTTTTTGTTGGCTCAAAAGAGTTTGCCGAACGCTACTTCCCCAACGGCGTAACGCGTTCCGCGCTGCTGAAAGCGCCCGCGGTGGCGTTTGATCATCTCGACGATATGCATCAGGCCTTTTTGCAGCAATATTTTGATCTGCCGCCCGGCAGCGTCCCCTGCCATATCGTTAACTCATCGGAAGCCTTTGTGCAGCTGGCGCGCCAGGGAACCACCTGCTGCATGATCCCACATCTGCAAATCGAGAAAGAGCTGGCGAGCGGCGAGCTTATCGACCTGACGCCGGGCTTGCTGCAACGTCGTATGCTCTACTGGCACCGCTTTGCGCCGGAAAGCCGGATGATGCGCAACGTTACCGACGCGCTGCTGGCGTTCGGTCATCGGGTACTGCGACAGGATTAAGAGAGACCCTCTCCCCGAACGAGGAGAGGGAGGCCAGCGTTACTTCGCGGCTGGCGTGGACTGCGGTTGCTGCTGCTGTTGTTGCGCCTGATTAGGCTCAATCTGGAAGACCACATCCACCTGATCGTCAAACTGGATGGTTGGCTGTTCGTAGGTCTCCTGCGCCGCAGACTCCGCTGGTGCATCGGCCTTCATCATGCGTACCATCGGGCTCGGCTGATAGTTAGAGACATGGTAACGAACGCTGTAGACCGGGCCGAGTTTGGCATTGAAACCGGCAGCCAGCTGCTGCGCCTGTCGCGTCGCGTCATCAATCGCCGCTTTACGGGCTTTATCCTTGAAGGATTCCGATTGCGCAACGCCCAGGGAGACGGAGCGGATTTCGTTGAGACCCGCTTTCAGCGCGCCATCAAGCAGCGAGTTCAGCTTGTCCAGCTCGCGCAGCGTCACTTCCACGGTGCGCACAGCGCGATAACCTTTCAGAATGCTTTTGCCATTCTGGTAGTCGTAATCGGGCTGGGTGCGTAAGTTCGCTGAGTTAATATCTTTACGGGCGATGCCGTTTTGCTCAAGGAAGCTCAGGTATTGCGCAACGCGATCGTCCGCCTGCTTCTTGGCTGAGGCCGCATCTTTCGCGGCGACGTTTACTTCAATCGCCAGGGTGGCGATATCGGGGGTCGCATCCACGCTTGCCGTACCCGTTGTGACAATGTGCGGGCCATCCGGCAATTCACTGGCCTGTACCGCCATTGCGCTGAAACCTACCATTGCCGCCAGGGCTATCACTTTACGTTTCACAGGTACTCCTCCATGTTACTCAATTACGTCCCGTGCACGGGCGCCTGGCAGCAAGCTTAGCCACTTACGCCTGATTGTCCATCGGACTTACCTTAACTGAATAATCCTTGCAAATGGTTCACACCTTCCGCCGCCAGTTTCAGCGCGATAAACCACATTACCAGGCCGACCAGAATATTGATAACCCGCTGCGCCGTGGCGGTGCGCAAACGCGGGGCAAGCCAGGCAGCCAGCAGCGCAAGGCTGAAGAACCAGAGAAAAGAGGCGCTGATGGTGCCGAGGGCAAACCAACGTTTCGGCATCTCCGCCAGTTGCCCGCCAAGGCTGCCGAGCACCACAAAGGTGTCGAGATAAACATGGGGATTGAGCCACGTAACGGCCAGCATGGTGGCGATGATCTGCCCACGCCCCTGGCGAAGCGCTTGCGCATTTTCCAGATCGATATCACGGGCAAAGGCGGTTTTCAGCGCGCCAAAGCCGTACCACAATAGAAAAAGTACCCCGCCCCAGGTAACCAGCGCCAGCAGCCACGGCGACTGCATCAGTAACGCACTGCCGCCAAAGACGCCAGCGCAAATCAGCGCAACATCGCTCAGAGTGCAGAGTAGCGCCGTCATGAGGTGATACTGTCGTCGGATCCCCTGGTTCAGGACGAACGCATTTTGCGGCCCCAGCGGCAAAATCAGAGCAGCACCCAACATAAGCCCTTGTAAATAATAAGATAACACGTCAAATTCCCATCCGGTTTATTGCAGGAAGCTGACTATAACGCGCTGGGATTATTAGGTGAAATTGATAATTTTAATCTGCCATTAACCGGGCTAATAATGGCAGATATAAAAAAGGCCGACAGTGTCGGCCTTGTGCTTACTCGACGGGTTGTTCTTTAACCTGTTTTAAATTTACATCCATTTGCGGGAACGGGAAGCTGATCCCTTCCTCATCGAAACGGCGCTTGATGGTCTCAAGCAGATCCCAGTAGACGGTTTGTAGATCGGCGCTCTTGGTCCAGACACGAATCACAAAGTTAATCGATGATGCGCCCAGCTCATTCAGACGCACGGTGATATCGCGATCTTTCAGGATGCGCTCATCGGCCTGGATGATCTCATTTAGCACTCGCTTAACATGATCGATATCAGAATCATACGCCACGCCGATGATTAGCTCATTACGACGCGCCGGTTCACGGGAGAAGTTGATGATATTCCCGGCGATGATTTTGCCGTTCGGGACAACGATAATTCGCCCATCAATCGTACGCAGGGTGGTCGAGAAAATCTGCACCTGCAGTACCGTCCCGGCAACGCCGCCCAGATCGACATACTCGCCAGAGCGGAACGGACGGAAGGTCACTAGCAGCACGCCTGCCGCAAGGTTGGAGAGCGAACCTTGCAGTGCCAGACCAATAGCCAGGCCAGCGGCACCGAGCACCGCGATCACCGACGCCGTTTGTACACCGACGCGCCCCAGCGCAGCAATCAGGGTAAACGCGATAATACCGTAGCGCACCAGCGCGGAGAGGAAGTCCGCAACGGTGGCATCAATGTGTCTTGCACGCATCACCCGGTTGACGGCGTTGGAGATTATACGCGCCACAATCATACCGACGATGATGATGGCGATCGCCGCCACGATATTAACGGCATAGCTCAACAGCAGCGCCTGGTTATTTACCAGCCAGGAGCCCGCGTTGTTGATGCTATCGACAACGTGAAGATCTTCCATATTGTGCTTCCTTCTATTGTTCCAAAACGGAAAAAACGCCCCTTGCCAAAAGGACAGCCCCCTAAAGGGTAAACAAAAAGAGGCGCTTTCGCCAAATAGTTAACATTTGCAGGCGAATAGCAGCTTATTGAATTCGCAATAAAAAAGGCCCGCAAAGTGCGGGCCTTTTCGGAAAAGAGCGGCGTAAATTACAGAACGTCTACTGCGTTCAGCTCTTTAAATGCCTGCTCCAGACGCGTCACCATGCTGGTCTGCGCTGCACGCAGCCATACGCGCGGATCGTAGTATTTCTTGTTCGGCTGGTCTTCGCCTTTCGGGTTGCCCAGCTGGCTCTGCAGGTAGCCTTCGTTATCTTTGTAGTACTTCAGAATACCTTCCCAGGTTGCCCATTGGGTGTCGGTATCGATGTTCATTTTGATAACGCCGTAGCTTACGGAGTCTTTGATTTCCTGAGCAGAAGAGCCGGAACCTCCGTGGAACACGAAGTTCAGGCTGTTGTGCGGCAGGTTATGTTTCTTGGAAACATACTCCTGAGAGTCGCGCAGGATAGTCGGGGTCAGTTTAACGTTACCCGGCTTGTAAACGCCGTGAACGTTACCGAAAGAAGCCGCGATGGTGAAACGCGGGCTGATGGCGTTCAGCTTGGTGTAAGCGTAGTCCACGTCTTCCGGCTGGGTGTAGAGAGCAGATGCGTCCATATGGCTGTTGTCGACGCCATCTTCTTCACCGCCGGTGCAGCCCAGTTCGATCTCGAGGGTCATGCCCATTTTGGACATGCGCTCCAGGTACTTGGAGCAGATCTCGATGTTCTCTTCCAGAGACTCTTCAGACAGGTCGATCATGTGAGAAGAGAACAGCGGTTTGCCGGTCGCAGCGAAGTGTTTTTCACCGGCGTCCAGCAGGCCGTCGATCCACGGCAGCAGTTTTTTCGCGCAGTGGTCAGTGTGCAGAATAACCGGCACACCGTAGTGTTCTGCCATCTGGTGAACGTGATGCGCGCCAGAGATAGCACCCAGAATAGCCGCGCCCTGAGGAACGTCAGTCTTCACGCCTTTGCCCGCGATGAACGCAGCGCCGCCGTTGGAGAACTGTACGATAACCGGTGCGCGAACTTTCGCAGCGGCTTCCAGAACGGCGTTGATGGAGTCAGTGCCCACGCAGTTAACTGCCGGCAGAGCGAAGTTGTTTTCTTTAGCTACCTGGAACACTTTCTGAACGTCATCACCGGTGATCACGCCAGGTTTTACGAAATCAAAAATTTTAGACATGTTACGTAGTCCTGTATCTTTGGCCTGGAAAAATGCGTGCCTTTTAGCGCGCTGAAATTAAGGCGGGTTACCCCGCCCTGCTGATCTTACTGCTTAGCGCGCTCTTCGAGCATGGCTACTGCCGGCAGAACTTTGCCTTCCACGAATTCGAGGAATGCACCGCCGCCAGTGGAGATGTAGGAGATCTTGTCAGCGATACCGAACAGATCGATAGCAGCCAGCGTGTCGCCGCCGCCTGCGATGGAGAACGCGTCGCTGTCAGCGATGGCGTTCGCCACGATTTCAGTACCCTTACGGAAGTTCGGGAACTCAAAGACGCCAACCGGACCATTCCACAGAATAGTTTTGGCGTTTTTCAGGATTTCAGCCAGTTTCTGTGCGGAAACGTCGCCCAAATCCAGAATTTGCTCATCATCTTTGATGTCATTAACGGATTTCAGCGTCGCGTTAGCGGTTTCGGAGAATTCGGTTGCCACGCGCACATCGGTCGGAACCGGGATATCGCAGGTGCTCAGCAGACGTTTGGCTTCATCAACCAGATCCGCTTCGTACAGGGATTTACCAACGTTATGACCCTGGGCCGCAACGAAGGTGTTAGCAATACCGCCGCCAACGATCAGCTGGTCAGCGATTTTGGACAGGGAGTCCAGCACGGTCAGTTTGGTAGAGACTTTAGAACCACCAACGATAGCTACCATCGGGCGAGCCGGCTCTTTCAGCGCTTTACCCAGCGCGTCCAGCTCTTCTGCCAGCAGCGGACCTGCGCACGCGACATCAGCAAATTTACCGACACCGTGAGTAGAAGCCTGCGCGCGGTGCGCAGTACCAAAGGCGTCCATCACAAAGACGTCGCACAGCGCGGCATATTTCTTCGCCAGCGTTTCGTCGTCTTTCTTCTCGCCTTTGTTGAAGCGTACGTTTTCCAGCACGACCAGCTCACCGGCAGCGATTTCTACGCCGTCCAGGTAATCTTTTGCCAGGCGAACCGGGTTGGAGAGTTTGTCTTTCAGATAGTTAACTACCGGAAGCAGAGAGAATTCTTCGTTGTATTCACCTTCGGTCGGGCGACCCAGGTGAGACGTTACCATCACTTTAGCACCCTGTTTCAGCGCCAGTTCGATGGTCGGCAGAGAAGCACGGATACGCGCATCGCTGGTCACTTTCCCTTCTTTAACCGGTACGTTCAAATCCGCACGGATTAGAACGCGTTTACCAGCCAGATCCAGATCGGTCATCTTAATTACAGACATGGTGAATCCTCTCGATGATTCTTAAGTTTTGTAGACACTCGCGTGCCTTACCTGAAACTCACTGCAGCTATTGCTAACGTTGTGTCGAGCATACGGTTAGCAAAGCCCCATTCGTTGTCGCACCACACAAGGGTTTTAATCAGGTGCGAACCACTGACCCGGGTTTGCGTGCCATCGACAATGGCGCTGTGCGGATCGTGATTAAAATCAATTGAGACCAACGGTAATTCCGTATAGTCAACTATACCATGAAATGTTCCCTGCGCTGCTTTTTGCAGCAACTGGTTGACTTCACTCGCTTTTACCGGCTTTTTCACCGTTACGCTTAAATCAATAGCGGTGACGTTAATGGTCGGTACACGCACCGCAATCGCTTCGAATTTGTCATTAAACTGCGGGAAAATGCGCGAGATGCCCGCCGCCAGTTTGGTATCGACCGGGATGATTGACTGGCTGGCTGCGCGTGTACGGCGCAGATCGGCATGATAAGCATCAATCACCTGCTGATCGTGCATCGCCGAGTGGATCGTCGTTACCGTTCCCCACTCAATGCCGTAAGCCTCGTCGAGCAGTTTGATCACCGGAATAATACAGTTCGTGGTGCAGGAGGCGTTGGAGACAAGGTGATCTTCCGGACGCAGCGTCATATGGTTCACGCCAAAGACGATGGTTGCGTCGAGATCGCTGCTGCCGGGGTGAGAGAAGAGCACTTTTTTCGCGCCTGCCGCCAGGTAGGCTTCGCCATCTTCACGGCTGCCATAAACGCCGGTGCAATCAAGCACGATATCAACGCCCAGTTCGCGCCACGGCAGCGCTGAAATCTCGCTTTCGTGCAGGAGGCGAATCGCATCGTCGCCAATAAATAGCTGCTCCCGCTCCTGGCGCACGTCCCAGGCAAACCGCCCGTGGCTGGTGTCGTACTTCAGCAGATGCGCGATCCCCGCGGCATCCGCCAGTTCATTGATTGCCACCACGGTGATCTCGGCGCGACGCCCTGATTCGTATAGTGCCCGAACCACGTTGCGCCCGATGCGACCGAAACCGTTAATCGCTATGCGTAGGCTCATAACTCTCCTGCAAGGCCAGCCCGCCTGAAGTGGATGACAGAGTAATCCAGTCGCCACCAGAGGGGAATCCTCGCCTGCCTGAACTGCGTCTGTTTGCTTATTTGTCGAACATTTAGCCGACTGAAACGCTTCAGCTAGAATAAGCGAAAGCTGGAATAAAAGGAATGATTGTCCAGACGAATTCGCCAGTAATCTGACTTGCATCACATTTTTGCTGGAATAATTGACGGGAAAAGGCAGGGTTTAGCTGAGGGCCAGAAAAGCGAACCAGGGGGAGAGAAAAGCGTCCATGCTGGTTTATCAGACGAGAGAGTGTGTTGTGAACCATTAAATCGATCGGGCTGATGAGGGCTACTCTGAACCCGTTTCACTCCCCCACTTCTGCGATAAAACACCGTACGCTAAACGCGGCTTAAAACCAGCTGCGCTCAGGCACCTGCGGTTCGGTGCGATCCGCGCGCGGCATCTCAACCGGCTGCGAAGAGAGTTCTTTCGCCCACAGATCGGCCACCCATTTGACGCCCTTCGCGGTGAAGCGCGCCTGCGACCAGCTGTGGCTGTTTTCGCCCACGCCGCCATGCACGGTGAAGTAACCCGCATCGATATGATACTGCGGCGGCATCAGCGCGCCGTTAACCCGCTGCATGATATTGCGCTCCAGCAAAAAGCGGCGGAACTGCGGCTCTTTCACACGCAGCATTTTGCACAGCTGGCGGAAACCGAGCGACTCTTCAACCCGCACATACTGGTCGAAAAACTCCGCTTTAGGCGCGGTAATGGCAAGCTGCGCTTCCGCACGCTGGCGTTTTTCATACTGCTCCGCCCAGGCGCGTGCTGCCGCAGCAGGATTGGTAAAGTCCGGCAGGCCGACGGTTTTTTCGCGCTCCTGCCAGCGATCGAGCATTTCGGCGGTAAAAGCCGGAGAAAGGCGTGAAACCGTCAACAGTGAGTCGCGCTTATTGAGCAAAAACTCCTGCCGCATTTCGCCCTCGCGCTCGTAAGCATTGGCACTTACCGGCTGGGAAAGACGTTGCGCAGTTTCCAGGCTTTTAACCATCCGTTTGACTTCGGCATGAGTTACGCCCGTCAGCTTCGCGATTTCGCGGCTGCTGATGGTCGATGCGGCAGCCTGCGAATTAAGATGTTCACCAGAGATCAGCATGTTCACTCCTTACTCAAACTCACATCAGTTAAGGTGAGGAAATAGTATACAACTTACTGGATAGATATCCAGTATATTTTTTACACATAGATCAAGGGTGCTTTAAGAGCGTTCAGTAAAAAAAGGAGAGTATGGTGGGGGCATAACGTAGACGTGCCGGAGGGCGATGATGCCAGCTCCGGCACGGAATAGTGCAGACCCGGTAAGCGAAACGCTACCGGGTAACAGGGATTACAGCAGCTCTTTCGCTTTGGCGACCACGTTATCCACGGTGAAGCCAAACTCTTCGAACAGCAGCTCTGCTGGCGCAGACTCACCGAAGGTGGTCATGCCAACAACCGCGCCGTTCAGGCCGGTGTATTTGCACCAGAAGTCGGCGATACCGGCTTCCACCGCCACGCGTGCGCTGACCGCTTTCGGCAGCACCGATTCACGGTAAGCAGCATCCTGCTTGTCGAAGGTGTCGGTAGACGGCATGGAGACCACGCGCGCTTTCACGCCTTCAGCTGTCAGACGTTCCCACGCAGCAACGGCCAGCTCCACTTCAGAACCAGTGGCGATGAAGATCAGCTGCGGCTGACCGTCACAATCTTTCAGCACGTAACCGCCGCGAGCGATATCCGCCAGCTGCTGCTCGGTACGATCCTGCTGCGCCAGGTTCTGGCGAGAGAGGATCAGCGCCGTCGGGCCGTCGTGACGCTCAACGCCATATTTCCACGCAACCGCAGACTCAACCTGGTCACACGGACGCCAGGTGCTGACGTTCGGGGTCAGGCGCAGAGAAGCAACCTGCTCAACCGGCTGGTGCGTCGGGCCATCTTCACCCAGACCAATAGAGTCGTGGGTGTAAACCAGCACCTGACGCTGCTTCATCAGCGCCGCCATACGTACCGCGTTACGCGCATACTCGACGAACATCAGGAAGGTGGAGGTGTACGGCACGAAACCGCCATGCAGAGAGATACCGTTGGCAATCGCGGTCATACCGAACTCGCGCACGCCGTAGTGAATGTAGTTACCTGCGGCATCTTCATTGATCGCTTTCGAGCCGGACCACAGGGTCAGGTTGGAAGGCGCGAGGTCAGCGGAACCACCAAGGAACTCCGGCAGCAGCGGGCCAAACGCTTCGATAGCGTTTTGGGAAGCTTTACGGCTGGCGATTTTCGCCGGGTTCGCCTGCAGTTTGGCAATGAATTCGTTGGCTTTCGCCGCGAAATCTTCCGGCATCTCGCCTTTCATACGACGAGTGAACTCGGCAGCCAGCTCCGGGAACGCTTTCGCGTAAGCGGCGAACTTCTCGTTCCACGCAGACTCTTTCGCCTGACCCACTTCTTTCGCATCCCACTGCGCATAAATCTCAGACGGGATCTCAAACGGAGCGTGTTTCCAGCCCAGCTGTTCGCGGGTCAGTGCCACTTCCGCGTCACCCAGCGGCGCGCCGTGGGAGTCGTGGGTACCGGCTTTGTTCGGCGAGCCGAAACCGATAATGGTTTTGCACATCAGCAGCGACGGTTTGTCGGTGACGCTGCGTGCTTCTTCAACAGCGCGTTTGATGGCATCGGCGTCGTGGCCGTCTACGCCGCGAACAACGTGCCAGCCGTAGGCTTCAAAGCGTTTCGCGGTATCGTCGGTGAACCAGCCTTCAACGTGGCCATCGATAGAGATGCCGTTGTCGTCATAGAACGCAACCAGTTTACCCAGCTTCAGCGTACCGGCCAGCGAGCAGGCTTCGTGGGAGATGCCTTCCATCATGCAGCCGTCGCCCATAAAGGCGTAGGTGAAGTGGTCAACAATGTCATGACCCGGACGGTTGAACTGCGCGGCCAGCGTCTTCTCGGCAATCGCCATACCGACTGCGTTTGCAATCCCCTGCCCCAGCGGGCCGGTGGTGGTTTCAACGCCAGCGGTGTAACCCACTTCCGGGTGACCCGGAGTTTTGGAGTGCAGCTGGCGGAAGTTCTGCAGTTCGGTAATCGGCAGATCGTAGCCGGTGAGGTGCAGCAGGCTATAGATCAGCATCGAGCCGTGACCGTTGGACAGCACAAAGCGGTCGCGGTCAGCCCATGCAGGATTCGTCGGGTTATGGTTCAGGAAATCACGCCATAACACTTCGGCGATGTCTGCCATGCCCATTGGGGCTCCCGGGTGACCGGATTTGGCTTTCTGTACCGCGTCCATGCTCAGCGCACGAATAGCATTGGCAAGCTCTTTACGTGAGGACATTTTGACTCCAGATCGGACTGTTAAGGGCTAATCCCGTAACGACTTGACGACAGCGCGTTTTGGGCTACGCCGGAAAAAAGTGCCAACAATGTAACCCAAGCGGGTAATCATGTACATGGAGCATCCTTTTGCGCTTCAGAAATCTCTGGAAGCCGCTCGCAAGTTGCGCAATCTCCTCGCCCGTCCAACACTCTCTTCTTTATACTGGCGCTCACCGCCCTCTCGTGTAGAAGAACGGCGGAGCAAAAAACGACTCAACCATTGCGGAAGATAATAAATGAAAATTCGCCCAGCCCTCCTTGCTCTGGGAATGACAACCCTGCTTGCCGGTTGTCAGAACATGGATTCAAACGGTTTTCTCAGCTCCGGTGCGGAGGCTTTTCAGGCTTACACCCTGAGCGATACGCAAGTTATCGCCCTCAGCGACGACGCCTGTAAGCAGATGGACAGTAAAGCGACCATCGCACCAGCAAGCAGCGAATACAGCCAACGTGTGAACAAAATTGCCGCCGCCCTTGGCGACAACATCAACGGCCAGCCGGTGAACTACAAGGTGTATGTCACTAAAGACGTTAACGCCTTTGCCATGGCGAATGGCTGTATCCGCGTTTACAGCGGCCTGATGGATATGATGACCGACAATGAAGTCGAAGCGGTAGTTGGCCACGAAATGGGCCACGTTGCGCTCGGCCACGTGAAGAAAGGGATGCAGGTCGCGCTCGGTACCAATGCGGTGCGCGCAGCGGCAGCCTCGGCGGGCGGCGTGGTCGGTAGCCTGTCCCAGTCGCAGCTTGGCGCACTCGGGGAAAAACTGGTCAATTCACAGTTCTCCCAGCGTCAGGAGTCGGAAGCGGATGACTACTCTTACGACCTGCTGCGTAAGCGCGGCATCAACCCGGTTGGTTTAGCCACCAGCTTCGAAAAACTGGCGAAGATGGACCAGGGCCGTCAAAGCTCAATGTTTGACGATCACCCGGCCTCAGCAGCCCGTGCTCAGCATATTCGCGATCGTATGGCCGCAGACGGCATCAAGTAATGAATAAAGGAGGCGCTGGCCTCCTTTTTATTACGCCGTCAGCGCCAATAAAAAATCCCCTCCGGGCCTGGCCGGGAGGGGATTGATTTCATTGCGGCTCACGCCGTGCGATGAGGTTACTCATCTTCCAGATAGGTATAGCCGTAGAGACCCGCTTCAAACTCTTCGAGGAACTGCTGCTGCAGCGCATCGTCCAGCCCGGTCTCTTTAACCTGATCGCGGAACTGGGTTAACAGCTTGCCCGGATCGAGCTGCACGTACTCAAGCATATCGGCCACGGTATCGCCTTCATCAGAAAGCTCCACTTCCACGCTGCCATCCGGGAAGACAAACACGTCAACCGCTTCGGTATCGCCGAACAGGTTGTGCATGTTGCCGAGGATCTCCTGATAGGCGCCGACCATAAAGAAGCCCAGCATCGGCGGGTTCTCCGGATCGTACTCCGGCATCGGCATCGTTGTGGCAATGCCGTCGCCATCGACATAGTGATCGATAGCACCATCGGAGTCACAGGTAATATCCAGCAGCACCGCACGGCGCTCCGGCGCATGGTTTAACCCTTCCAGCGGCAGAACCGGGAAGAGCTGATCGATACCCCACGCATCCGGCATCGACTGGAACAGGGAGAAGTTGACGTACATCTTGTCCGCCATACGCTCCTGCAGTTCGTCGATAATCGGACGGTGCGCGCGGTTGCTCGGATCGAGCTGCTTCTGCACTTCATGGCACATGTTCAGGTAGAGCTGCTCTGCCCACGCGCGCTCTTGCAGGCTAAAGGTGCCGGAAGAGTAACCAACGTGAATATCGTGCAGATCCATCTGGCTGTCATGCAGCCACTCGCGCAGCGAACGGCGCGTCCCAGGCTCGTGCATCTCCTGCCAGGTTTCCCACATGCTTTGCAGCGCGCGCGGCGCATCTTCCGCCGGCGGAATGGCCGGGGTGTATTCGTTGCGCTCAACGCCAATGATATTGGAGACCAGCACCGTATGGTGCGCGGTGACCGCGCGTCCCGATTCGGTGATCACCGTCGGGTGCGGCAAACCGTGCTCTTCACAGGCATCGCCAATCGCCCAGATAATGTTGTTCGCATACTCGTTCAGGCCGTAGTTAACGGAGCAGTCGGATTGCGAACGGGTGCCTTCATAATCGACACCCAGGCCGCCGCCGACGTCGAAGCACTGAATATTCACGCCCAGCTTGTGCAGCTCAACGTAGAAACGGGCTGATTCGCGCACGCCGGTGGCGATATCGCGAATATTGGCCATCTGCGAACCGAGGTGGAAGTGCAGCAGCTGAATGCTGTCCAGACGACCGCGCTCACGCAGGATCTCAACCAGTTGCAGTACCTGCGTTGCCGCCAGGCCAAACTTCGACTTTTCACCGCCGGAGGATTGCCATTTGCCTGAGCCTTGCGATGCCAGACGCGCACGCACGCCAAGGCGCGGGATTACATTCAGGCGCTCGGCTTCTTCCAGCACGATGGCGATTTCGCTCATCTTCTCGATTACCAGATAGACCTTGTGGCCCATCTTCTCGCCAATCAGCGCCAGGCGGATGTATTCACGGTCTTTATAGCCGTTACAGACGATCACCGAACGGGTCATGCCCGCATGGGCGAGTACCGCCATCAGTTCCGCTTTGGAACCCGCTTCCAGCCCCAGCGGTTCGCCGGAGTGGATCAGGGATTCGATGACGCGACGGTGCTGGTTAACCTTGATCGGGTAAACCAGGAAGTAGTCGCCGTTATAGCCATAGGATTCACGCGCGCGTTTGAAGGCGGCGTTAATCGAGCGCAAACGGTGTTGCAGGATCTGCGGGAAGCAGAAGAGCGCCGGTAAACGCTGGCCCTGCGCTTCACGCGCTTTCACCAGCTGTGCCAGATCGACACGCGCCTCGGGGACATCCGGATCGGGGCACACGCTGATGTGGCCCAGCTCATTGACGTCGTAGTAGTTATTGCCCCACCAGGCAATATTGTAAGTCCGTAGCATCTTGCTGGCTTCCTGGGAGCTCATCGCTACCTCCTGCATGGAACGTAGTGCACCGTGTTCGCCTGCTGACGAAGGCGAAACTGAAGAGATGTCGTCAGACATTGCGAACCTCACTTAAGCAAAGTGTATACCCTGTGAACGTCACGCTGCTCATTGGCAATGCGAAGCGACACGAGGATGAAATAGTTGACTACTATCGCAGTGACACATAGCGATAACAACCCATAAACAGCCATGATTTTCGGCATAACATGCCAAAGCACCGACTGCGCGACCGGTTTCTGGTTCATATGATAGTAAAACATCTGTCCGGACCCGAGTATGACAGCCCGGCGAAACCACGAGAAAACTCCTGATGCTCAGGAGAGCCCTTGTTCAGTTATCACAATGCCTTACCGGCCCTGGAGTCCTGAGAAGCGCCGAAATGGGGATAACATCGGCTGGTTTGCAGATTAGAGATGCGAATGACGGGAAGTGCATGCACGTCAGAACGACGCGGCAGAATATTCAGAAAACGACGGTTCATTATTTCGTATCACCTCCACGCAAGCCATGACGACCCGCGACAAGCCAAAGCCATTAAATACACTGCTTAACCCGGCTGGAAGTGGCGACACAGCAGCGATGCCGTGCGCTTTTTTGATGAGCCGCGCGCGGCGTTTTATACCGATAACCGGGTGAAAAAGCAAAATAAAAAAGCTGTTATTAGCCCTTTGCCGGGAAAATTTTCCGTCACTATAGACCTCAGGTTATGGAATACATCAAAAAACGCTGGCAATGGGATGAATAAGTAACCTAAAATAGCCGTCCAGATGTTAATCCGTCCAGACCGATTAACACTCAGACTTCTTGTGTCATCTTTGCGTAGCCACCGCGAAGAGAGCCGAACACAGAATTCGATCTAACCGAATTACACCAGGTGAAAATTTATTATGGCAAAACACCTTTTTACGTCCGAGTCCGTCTCTGAAGGGCATCCTGACAAAATCGCTGACCAAATTTCCGACGCTGTGCTGGATGCAATCCTCGAGCAGGACCCTAAAGCGCGCGTCGCTTGTGAAACGTACGTGAAAACCGGCATGGTGCTGGTCGGTGGCGAAATCACCACCAGCGCATGGGTGGATATCGAAGAGATCACCCGTAATACCGTGCGTGATATCGGCTATGTTCACTCTGACATGGGCTTTGACGCCAACTCTTGCGCCGTACTGAGCGCAATCGGTAAGCAGTCCCCGGATATCAACCAGGGCGTTGACCGTGCCGATCCGCTGGAGCAGGGTGCGGGCGACCAGGGCCTGATGTTTGGCTATGCGACCAACGAAACCGACGTGCTGATGCCAGCCCCGATCACCTACGCTCACCGTCTGGTTGAACGCCAGGCAGAAGTGCGCAAAAACGGCACCCTGCCGTGGCTGCGTCCGGATGCGAAGAGCCAGGTCACTTTCCAGTACGACGATGGCAAAATTGTCGGCATTGATGCTGTAGTGCTCTCTACCCAGCACTCAGAAGATATCGACCAGAAATCGCTGCAGGAAGCGGTGATGGAAGAGATCATCAAGCCGATCCTGCCGACCGAGTGGCTGAACGCCTCTACCAAATTCTTTATCAACCCGACCGGCCGTTTTGTTATCGGCGGCCCGATGGGCGACTGTGGTCTGACCGGCCGTAAAATCATCGTTGATACCTACGGCGGCATGGCCCGTCACGGCGGCGGCGCATTCTCCGGTAAAGATCCATCGAAAGTTGACCGTTCCGCAGCGTACGCGGCGCGTTATGTAGCGAAAAACATCGTTGCTGCTGGCCTTGCCGACCGCTGTGAAATCCAGGTCTCCTACGCCATTGGCGTGGCAGAGCCGACTTCAATCATGGTTGAAACCTTCGGCACTGAGAAGGTCTCCACCGAGCAGTTAACGCTGCTGGTGCGTGAGTTCTTCGACCTGCGTCCGTACGGCCTGATTCAGATGCTGGATCTGCTGCACCCGATCTACAAAGAGACTGCTGCATACGGTCACTTCGGTCGCGAATCTTTCCCGTGGGAAAAAACCGACAAAGCCGCGCTGCTGCGCGATGCTGCCGGTCTGAAATAATCCACTGACCGCACCGCTATAAAGGCCAGCCTCGCGCTGGCCTTTTTCATTTTGATGCGCTTTGCGACCACCACACCCCATTTGTGCAGCTATACTCACTCTGCCCGTAACTATTTCATTTGAAAGCGATTACATCAGGCGCTCAACGAAATCCTCCCCTTCCCTCACCGGCTGAAATGGTCACGCGTCATAATTGTTACATTACGCTTCGGTTTAGTCTGAAATAACGGCCTGCAATTAACCATTCATTGTCAAGAATCCTATAATCCTCAACACTTTTATTTACATTCGTGGCCTGCCCGAAATGTAACCGATTACACTCATGTGATGCATATCACGACTTTTCGCTTATGAGTGACCTAACTTTTATCACGATAAAATTCATAACATGAATGGAGGGCATAATGCCTGACAATAAGAAACAGAAGCATTCCAACAAGGCCATGACCTTTTTTGTCTGCTTCCTCGCAGCACTGGCAGGATTACTTTTTGGCCTGGATATTGGCGTGATTGCGGGCGCACTGCCCTTCATCACGGAAGATTTTCAAATCAGCTCGCACACTCAGGAGTGGGTGGTGAGTTCAATGATGTTTGGTGCTGCCGTCGGCGCAGTCGGCAGCGGCTGGCTCTCCTGGCGTCTCGGGCGTAAAAAGAGCCTGATGATCGGTGCCGTGCTGTTTGTTATCGGCTCTCTCTGCTCTGCCGCTGCACCGAACGTCGAGTTCCTGATCGTTTCACGCGTGCTGCTCGGCCTGGCGGTTGGTATCGCCTCTTATACCGCTCCGCTCTACCTCTCTGAGATCGCCCCGGAAAAAATCCGCGGCAGTATGATTTCGATGTATCAGTTGATGATCACCATCGGTATTCTCGGCGCGTACCTTTCCGACACCGCGTTCAGCTACAGCGGCGCATGGCGCTGGATGCTGGGCGTGATCATCATTCCGGCGGTGCTGCTGCTGATTGGCGTCTTCTTCCTGCCGGACAGCCCGCGCTGGTTCGCCGCGAAACGCCGCTTTAACGATGCTGAACGAGTGCTGCTGCGCCTGCGCGATACCAGCGCCGAAGCGAAAAACGAACTGGATGAGATCCGCGAAAGCCTGAAAGTGAAGCAGACCGGCTGGGCGCTGTTTAAAGAGAACAGCAACTTCCGCCGCGCGGTCTTCCTCGGCGTGCTGCTGCAAATCATGCAACAGTTCACCGGCATGAACGTCATCATGTATTACGCGCCGAAAATCTTTGAACTGGCGGGTTACACCAACACCACCGAACAGATGTGGGGAACGGTAATCGTCGGTCTGACCAACGTGCTGGCGACCTTTATCGCTATCGGTCTGGTGGACCGCTGGGGCCGTAAGCCGACGCTGGTGCTGGGCTTTATGGTAATGGCCGCCGGTATGGGTATTCTCGGTACGATGCTGCATATGGGCATCCATTCGCCGTCTGCGCAGTACTTCGCTGTCGCCATGCTGCTGATGTTTATCGTCGGCTTCGCCATGAGCGCCGGTCCGCTGATTTGGGTACTCTGCTCCGAAATCCAGCCGCTGAAAGGCCGCGATTTTGGTATCACCCTCTCTACCGCCACTAACTGGATCGCCAACATGATTGTCGGCGCGACCTTCCTGACGATGCTAAACACGCTGGGCAATGCCAACACCTTCTGGGTGTACGGCGGTCTTAACGTGCTGTTCATTATCCTCACCCTGTGGCTGGTGCCGGAAACCAAACACGTTTCGCTGGAGCATATCGAGCGCAACCTGATGCGTGGCCGTCCGCTGCGTGAAATTGGTTCCCGTGACTGATTAACACCCTTCAGGCTTCCTCTGCGGAGGAAGCCTTTTTTGCTTATTGCACTCCCGCCCCGCCCATCCTATTCTCTGCAGTTATGAAAACACCCCGCCTCCCCATCGCCCTCCAGCAAGCTGTTATGCGTAGCCTGCGGGATAAACTCGCCCTCGCTAACCAGAAGCTTGAGCGTGACTACCCCGAACCGAAACTGGTTTATCAACAGCGCGGCACTGCCGCCGGTACGGCGTGGCTTGCCGACTACGAAATTCGCCTCAACCCCGTGCTGCTGCTGGAAAACCAGCAAGCTTTTATTGATGAAGTGGTTCCGCATGAGCTGGCGCACCTGCTGGTGTGGAAAGAGTTCGGGCGCGTTGCGCCGCACGGCAAAGAGTGGAAGTGGATGATGGAGAGCGTGCTCGGCGTACCTGCGCGACGAACGCATCAGTTTGAGCTGGAATCGGTGCGGCGCAACACCTTCCCCTACCGCTGTAAATGCCAGCAGCATCAGCTGACCCTGCGTCGCCATAATCGGGTAGTGCGCGGCGAGGCGATCTACCGCTGCGTGCGCTGCGGCGAGCCGTTAATGGCTGAAGCGGCTAACTGAATCCATTAAGAAGTTTTATGCGCTAACTGATTGCATCAGGAAGCACCTTCCGCTACGTTGCGAGCTCGTTTTGACAGGGAGTTCGCTATGTTCCGTTTTATACCTTTTCTCTTCACGTTGCTGGCAGTGCCTGCCCTGGCCGCCAACGGTATCAACAACTTTTCCCAGGCTAAAGCGGCCGGTGTGAAAGTGAATGCTGACGCGCCGGGTGATTTTTACTGCGGCTGTAAAATCAACTGGCAGGGCAAAAAAGGGGTCGTCGATCTCGCCTCCTGCGGCTATAAAGTGCGAAAAAACGAGAACCGCGCCAGCCGCATCGAGTGGGAGCATGTGATGCCCGCCTGGCAGTTTGGCCACCTGCGTCAGTGCTGGCAAGATGGCGGGCGCAAACAGTGCGCCAAAGATCCGGGCTACCGCAAGATTGAGAGCGATATGCATAACCTGCAACCCGCCGTG
Organism: Kosakonia sp. CCTCC M2018092; assembly: GCF_003864115.1. Taxonomy (NCBI): domain Bacteria; kingdom Pseudomonadati; phylum Pseudomonadota; class Gammaproteobacteria; order Enterobacterales; family Enterobacteriaceae; genus Kosakonia; species Kosakonia sp. CCTCC M2018092. Next base: position 754,447 of record NZ_CP034225.1, on the reverse strand, counting down.
GGCGAGGTGAATGGCGATCGCGGCAACTTCATGTACAGCCAGTGGAACGGCGGTGAAGGGCAGTATGGCCAGTGCGGGATGAAGGTCGATTTCAAAGCGAAGCTGGCTGAACCACCGGCGCGCGCACGCGGTTCGATTGCCCGCACCTACTTCTATATGCGCGATCAATACCAGCTACCGCTCTCACGCCAGCAAACCCAGCTTTTCACCGCGTGGGATAAGCTCTATCCGGTCACTGCGTGGGAGTGCACGCGCGATGAGCGTATCGCGGCCATTCAGGGCAACCATAACCCGTATGTGCAGCGCGCTTGCATGGCGCGAAAGAGCTAACCTACACTAGCGCCATTGTTAACATCCGCCCTGCCGTGCGGGGCGGTAATCTGAACGGATCTAAAACATGCGCATTCCCCGCATCCATCACCCAGAATGTATTCAGCCGGGCAGTGAAATTGCCCTTAGCGAGGATGCCGCCAACCACGTCGGCCGCGTGCTGCGTATGGGCCCGGGCCAGGCAGTGCAGCTTTTCGATGGCTCCAACCAGGTTTTCGAGGCAGAAATCACCCATGCCGATAAAAAAAGCGTGCGCGTCAGCGTGCTGCGCGGCGAAGTGGACGACCGTGAATCGCCGCTGCATATCCACCTGGGCCAGGTGATGTCGCGCGGTGAAAAGATGGAATTCACCATCCAGAAATCGATCGAGCTGGGTGTAAGCCTCATTACGCCACTTTTTTCTGAGCGCTGCGGCGTTAAACTGGACGCCGAACGCCTGAACAAGAAGCTGCTGCAGTGGCAAAAGATCGCCATTGCCGCCTGTGAACAGTGCGGGCGCAACCGTGTTCCGGAGATTCGCCCGGCCATGGATCTCGAAGCCTGGTGCGCTGAAGAGGAGAGCGGTCTGAAGCTCAACCTCCATCCGCGCGCCAGCCAGAGTATTAACACATTGCCCCTGCCCGTCGAGCGCGTGCGTCTGCTGATTGGCCCGGAAGGCGGTCTATCCGCCGATGAGATCGCCATGACCGCGCGCTACCAGTTTACGGATATTTTGTTAGGTCCCCGCGTGCTACGCACCGAGACAACGGCGCTTACCGCCATCACCGCGCTTCAGGTTCGCTTCGGCGACCTGGGTTGAAAGGAGAAGCAGAATGATTAAGCTCGGCATCGTGATGGATCCCATCGCGGACATTAACATCAAGAAAGACTCCAGCTTCGCCATGCTGCTGGAAGCACAGCGCCGCGGCTACGAGCTGCACTATATGGAGATGGCCGATCTCTATCTGATTAACGGTGAAGCCCGCGCCCGCACGCGTACCCTCTCCGTCGAGCAGAACTACGACAAATGGTATGAATTTGGCAGCGAGCAGGATATCGCGCTGGCGGATCTCGACACCGTACTGATGCGTAAAGATCCGCCGTTCGATACCGAGTATATCTACGCGACCTATATCCTTGAACGCGCGGAAGAGCAAGGCACGCTGATTGTTAACAAACCGCAGAGCCTGCGCGACTGTAACGAAAAACTCTTCACCGCCTGGTTCCCGGATCTAACGCCGGAAACGCTGGTCACCCGCGATAAAGCGCGGCTGAAAGCCTTCTGGCAAAAACACACCGACATTATCCTTAAGCCGCTGGACGGCATGGGCGGCACCTCGATTTTCCGCGTCAAAGAGGGCGATCCGAACCTCTCAGTAATCACCGAAACTCTGACCGAACTGGGCACTCGCTACTGCATGGCGCAGAACTACCTGCCAGCCATTAAAGAGGGCGACAAACGTGTGCTGGTAGTCGATGGCGAACCGGTGCCTTACTGCCTGGCGCGCGTGCCGCAGGGCGGAGAAACCCGTGGCAACCTGGCGGCCGGTGGTCGCGGCGAACCGCGTCCGCTGACCGAGAGCGATTGGGAGATTGCGCGTAAAGTCGCGCCGGTGCTGAAAGCCAAAGGGCTTATCTTCGTCGGCCTCGATATCATCGGCGATCGCCTGACCGAAATTAACGTCACCAGCCCGACCTGCATCCGTGAAATCGAAGCCGAATTCCCGGTCTCCATCACCGGTATGCTGATGGACGCTATCGAAAAACGTCTGGCTAAATAAGTGCCACACAGGGTGCGAGCGAGAGCCCGCGCCCTTCCCGCTTTATCTCGTGACAGCACCCTGCTTTCCCCCCATACTACGTTGTCGCTTTTTTGAACCAGGAACAGAACCTCTGACAATGAATTTACAGCATCACTTTCTTATTGCCATGCCTGCTCTCCAGGATCCCCTCTTCCGGCGCTCCGTTGTCTATATCTGCGAGCACAGCGAGGAAGGGGCGATGGGGCTTATCATCAATAAGCCGCTGGAAAACCTGACGGTAGAGGGCGTGCTTGAAAAACTGAAAATCGAGGCCGTCGATCGCGACCCGGCGATCCGTCTTGATAAACCGGTGCTGCTTGGCGGCCCGCTGGCGGAAGATCGCGGCTTTATCCTGCACACCCCGCCAGGCGGTTTTGCCTCCAGCATTCGCGTCTCGGACAACACCGTGGTCACCACCTCGCGTGATGTGCTGGAGACGCTCGGCACCGGCGAACAGCCTGCTGAGGTGATGGTCGCGCTGGGCTACTCGTCGTGGGATAAGGGGCAGCTCGAGGAGGAGATCCTTGATAACGCGTGGCTTACCGCGCCGGCGGATCTCAATATCCTGTTCAAAACGCCCATCGCAGATCGCTGGCGCGAAGCGGCAAAGCTTATCGGCATCGATATTTCGACCATGCCGGGCGTCGCGGGGCATGCCTGATGAGCGGTACACTGCTGGCGTTTGATTTTGGCACCAAAAGCATTGGCGTTGCCATCGGGCAGCGCATTACCGGGACGGCGCGCGCGCTGACGGCGCTGAAAGCGCAGGACGGCACGCCGGAGTGGAAACGGATCGAAAACCTGCTCAAAGAGTGGCAGCCGGAAGCGGTGGTGGTTGGGTTGCCGCTTAATATGGATGGCACCGAGCAGCTACTCACCGCCCGCGCCCGCAACTTTGCCAATAAAATCCACGGCCGTTTTGGCGCGAAAGTGATCCTGCATGATGAACGGTTAAGCACCGTTGAAGCGCGTTCCGGGCTGTTTGAACGCGGCGGATTTCGCGCCCTTGATAAAGGCAGCGTCGACTCAGCGTCGGCGGTGATTATTCTCGAAAGCTACTTCGAGCTGCACCCGTAACCCTGCCCGTTCTCCCCTCTCTTTTCTCTTAGCCGCGATCGCCTCGCGGCTTTCTGCCGATCTTTCTCACACTTTACAGCCAGGCTTTTTGCATTCTCACCAATGTTTCTATAAAAGAAACATAAAGGCTATCAGGGTTTCTCGGTTAAGCGCTGAGCCAGTTCGTGCAGGGCGTCTAAGCGCGTCTCAACAACCGCATCGTCAACCTGCCACAGACCGGCAAACGCGAGGGCGGCGGAGTGGGCGCCAAGGGGTTTCGCCATCGACACTTCACCGTCGTCGTGATGCCACACCACGTGCCCCTGCGCGCGCTGCTGGGCAACATGCGGACCAAGCTGCTGCCACTGCTCCGGCGTAAAGCGCTGTTGCAGCGCCTCGTCGCTCTCTGCCGCCAGCAGCGACATGCCAATGACCGACTGCCAGGCAGGCAGCATATGGAAACCGGCCAGCGCCTGGCTCACCTGGCTGCCGGGTTCAGAGTGGTAGATGTAGATCACCTGATCCTCCCACAGCACGCCCATCGCCACGACGATATCTTTCGGGGCGTAGCGTTCAAGCAGCGGCAGCGCGTGGGAGAAGAGCGCCGAACCGCGAATGGCCTGCGCCGCCAGCGCATGAATGCCGGGGCCGGGAAGGTAGCGACGCTGCGCATCCTGCATGGTCAGGCCGATGGAAGCCATGGTCATCAATAACCGGTTTACGCGGGTGGTGTTAATGCCCATCAGACGCGACAGCTCACGACAGCCAATGGCGCGATCGCTGGAGACGAGGTACTGCAGGCAGCGAATGCCATCAATCAGACTTTGGTTCGGTTGAGAAGACATTGCAGGGTTCGCTTTTCAGTTGGCTGGAAAAAACGATTCTACCGTCAGTCAAAAAGGAAACAAGATAATGAAAATCTTTCCTCACACCGATGCCAGAGCTTTTCCGACCCGGCAACTGCATGCCGATCTGGTCGTCGCGGGCGGCGGGCTGGCAGGGCTGTGCGCCGCGCTGGCAGCAGCGCGCGACGGTTTAGAGGTGGTGCTGATTCAGGACAGACCGGTGCTCGGCGGCAACGCTTCCAGCGAAGTGCGCCTGTGGGCAAACGGCGCGACATCGCATATGGGCAACAACAACCGCTGGGCGCGCGAAGGCGGCATTATGGGCGAGATCATGGAGGAGAACCTCTGGCGCAATAAAGAGGGCAATCCGGTGATGTTTGACCTGGTGCTGCTCGACCTTGCCAGAAGCCAGCCGGGGCTGACACTGCTGCTTAATACCGCCGTGTTTGAGGTGGAAAAAGAGGCGCAGACCATCACTCAAGTGAAAGCCTTCAACCCGATCAATGAGACCTTTTATACCGTCAGCGCCGCACAGTTTTGTGATGCCACCGGCGACGGTGTGCTCGGATATCTGGCGGGTGCCGAATATCGTGAGGGCGCAGAAGAAGCAGAGGAGCTCGGGGAGAAAATGGCACCCGGCGACAACTTCGGCCACAAGCTCGGCCACTCCATCTACTTCTACACCAAACAGACTGACGGGCCGGTTAACTTTGTTCCCCCCTCTTTCGCACTGAAAGATATTACCGCCATCCCACGTTACAAACGCCTCACCTCCACCCTTAACGGCTGCGATCTCTGGTGGCTTGAATGGGGCGGACGTCTTGATACCGTGCATGAGAGCGAAGAGATTAAATGGGAGCTGTGGAAGATCGTCTGGGGCGTGTGGGATCACATCAAAAACTCCGGCAACTTCCCGGAAGCGGAAAAGATGACCATCGAGTGGGTCGGCGCGATCCCCGGCAAGCGCGAAAGCCGCCGCTTCGTGGGCGACCATCTGCTGAGCCAGCAGGATATCATCGAGCAGCGCGACCACTATGACGCCGTGGGCTATGGCGGCTGGTCGATCGATCTGCATCCGGCGGACGGCGTCTACAGCACCCATGACGGCTGCCGTCAGTTTCACAGCAAAGGCACCTACACCATCCCGTTTCGCAGCCTCTACAGCCGCTCGCTGGATAACCTGCTGCTGACCGGACGGATTATCTCCGCATCCCACGTCGCCTTCGGCAGCGCCCGCGTGATGTGCACCTGCGGCCTGCTCGGCGAGGTGGTGGGCCGCGCCGCCGCGCTGTGCCATGCGCGCAGTCTTACGCCACAGACCCTTGCGCAGCGTGAGCATATCGGCGCGCTGCAACAGCAGTTGCAGCTTAACGGCTGCTATATCCCGCGCCAGTGGCTCAACGACCCGGCGGCAGGTGCCAGCGTCACGGCCAGCAGCGAGTACAGCCTGACGGCGCTCGCGCACAACGGCAACTGGCATCCGCTGGCGGAGAGGATGGCCCTGCTGCTGCCTGTTCCGGCGGGCCATACCGTGCCCTCCATCACCCTGCGGCTGCGGGCAAAGCGGCCGACGGAGCTGACGGTCTCCCTGCTCGGCAGCGTGCGGGCCGGTAACTTCACCCCCGATTGCCACTTTGAGGAGCAGGTGCTGAACGTGGCTGGCGAAGGCGAGCAGACCGTCACCTTCCAGTGGCAGAGCGAACGCAACCAGTATGTTTTCCTCGCCTTCGCCGCCCATGAAGAGGTTGAGATCGCGCTTACCGATGCGCGTCTGCCGGGCATCATGACGGTGTTTAACAGCCTTAATGCGCGCGTTGCCAAACACACCCGCCAGGTCGCCGATGGTGATTACGGCGTCGACGAATTCGACTTCTGGCTGCCTCGCCGCCACCCTGCGCAGATCATGCCCGCCCTGCGCTGCGATCCGCCGATTGCCGGCTGGAGCATGCAGAATGTGCTCAACGGCCGCCTGCGCCCCGAGCAGCAGATCAACGCCTGGTCCCCGGCGATGGATGACGCCGCGCCGGAGATCGTCTGGCGCTGGGAGAGCCCGCAGGCGATTAGCCAGTTGACGCTGGTGCAGGACAACGATTTCGATAACGCCATGGAGTCCGTGCAGATGGGACACCCGCTTGCCGTCACGCCCCACTGTATTACGCACTATCGCCTGTGGGCTGACGAGTGGCTGCTGGCAGAGGTTGATGATAATCACCACTCCGTCTGCCAGCACCGTTTCACCCGCCCCATCACGGCGAGCAGCGTCAGGCTGGAGATCCTCGCCACCGCAGGCGCGCTGCCCGCAGTTTACGCGCTGCATCTTCACTAAAGTCGCCCTTCGCGCACCCGCTGCTGCTGGCTCTGCGCGAAGGTCTGCATCCCCTGCTGCTGCCCGGTTTGCATCACGCCGGGCAGCTGATGGGTTTTGCCTTCGCGAATAAGGTTCGCCACCGCCGGGGTGTTAATCAGCAACTCAAACAGCGCCACGCGCCCGCCCTGCTTATCCGCCTCCAGCCTCTGCGCCAGCACCGCCTGCAAGCTGCCCGCCAGCTGGCTGCGCACCGGCTCCTTTTCTTGTGCCGGAAAGCTGTCCACCAGCCGCTCGACGGCCTGCGCCGCGCCGCGCGTGTGCAGGGTCGCCAGCACCAGATGCCCGGTTTCGGCGGCGGTCAGGGCCAGGCGGATCGTCTCGCTATCGCGCAACTCGCCAAGCAGGATCACATCCGGATCCTGGCGCAGCGCTGCACGCAGCCCGTCGGCAAACGAGGCGCAGTGTTGACCTATCTCGCGCTGCTGGATCAGGCTGTTGCCGCTCTGGTGCACGAACTCAATGGGATCTTCCAGCGTCACAATATGCCCCCCGGCCTGTTGATTGAGGTGTTGCACCATCGCCGCAAGGGTTGTCGATTTACCGCTACCGGTCGCGCCGGTGACGAGGATCAGACCGTTCTCCCGCGCCAGCAGTTCAGTCAGCGCCGCCGGAGCAGAGATATCGCTAAGCTGCGGGCAGCGCTGTGGCAACAGGCGCAGCGCTAATGATATGCCGCCGTGGCGGGCAAACGCGCCTGCGCGCAGTCGCCTGCCGCCAGCTGTGGTGAGCGCAAAATCCACCTGTCTCGTTTCGCGCCACTGCTGCTGTTGCAGGGAGGTAAGCTGCCCGCTGAGCAGTGCGATGATGTCGGGCGGCTCAAAAGGCGCAGCGGTAAGCTGCCCGTGCTGTCGCCAGCGCGGTGGAGAACCACTGCACAGGTGTAGATCCGAGACATTATGCTTTACACTAAGCGCCACTATTTCTTCTATATCCATTACGCCATCCTGGAATCATGAACGATATCGCGCATAACCTGGCACAGGTCCGGGACAAAATCTCCGCCGCGGCGGCACGCTGCGGCCGGGCTTCAGAAGAAGTTACGTTACTTGCAGTGAGTAAAACCAAGCCTGCGAGCGACGTCGCAGAAGCGATCGATGCCGGACAACGTGCGTTTGGCGAAAACTATGTGCAGGAGGGAGTGGAGAAGATCCAGCACTTCCAGCAGGCGGGCATCAGCGGGCTGGAGTGGCACTTTATCGGCCCGTTGCAGTCCAACAAAAGCCGTCTGGTAGCGGAGCACTTCGACTGGTGCCACACTGTCGACCGTCTGCGCATCGCCAGCCGCCTTAGCGAGCAGCGCCCGGCAACGCGCGCGCCGCTTAATGTTCTTATCCAAATCAACATCAGCGATGAGCAGAGCAAGTCCGGTATCGCCCTGAGCGAACTGGATGAGCTTGCCGCGCAACTCGCTGAACTGCCGGGCATCTGCCTGCGCGGGTTGATGGCGATCCCGGCACCGGAAGCGGAGTACGAACGGCAGTTTGCCGTGGCACGGCAAATGGCTGTAGCATTTGAGGCGCTTAAAACGCGCTATTCAACGGTCGATACCCTGTCGTTGGGCATGACGGATGATATGTCCGCAGCCATCGCGGCGGGCAGTACGATGGTGCGCATTGGTACCGCCATTTTTGGTGCGCGCGATTACACAAAAAAGTAAGAGAAACTGAGGAACGCCATGAAGACGTTGACTTTCCTGCTCTCAACAGTGCTTGAACTCTACACCATGGTTCTGCTGTTGCGCGTCTGGATGCAGTGGGCACGCTGTGATTTTTATAACCCTTTTTCGCAATTTGTCGTTAAAGCCACCCAGCCGATTGTCGGGCCGCTGCGCCGCATTATCCCGGCGATGGGGCCGCTCGACAGCGCCTCGCTGCTGGTCGCTTTTGTGCTGAGTTTTATCAAGGCGATTGTGCTGTTTATGGTGGTCACCTTGCAGCCGATTATCTGGATATCTGCCCTGCTGATTCTGGTCAAAACCATTGGCCTGATGATTTTCTGGGTGCTACTGGTGATGGCAATCATGAGTTGGGTCAGCCAGGGCCGTAGCCCGGCTGAGTATGCACTGGTTCAGCTAACCGAGCCGCTGCTGCGCCCGATCCGCAACCTGCTGCCAGCAATGGGCGGCATCGACTTCTCGCCGATGATCCTCGTGCTGCTGCTCTATGTGCTCAATATGGGGATTGCCGAACTGTTGCAATCCACCGGTGATATGCTGCTGCCGGGGCTGTGGATGGCACTATGAGTGCCGTTGTATCCTCTCAGGACGGGCTGGTTTTACGGCTTTATATTCAGCCGAAAGCCAGCCGCGACGCGATTATCGGTTTGCATGGCGACGAAGTAAAAGTCGCCATCACCGCCCCGCCAGTGGATGGCCAGGCCAATGCGCACCTGGTGAAATTTCTCGCTAAACAGTTCCGCGTCGCGAAAAGCCAGGTGCTGATCGAAAAGGGCGAACTGGGCCGCCATAAACAGATTAAAATCGTTCATCCGCAACAGATCCCGACGGAAGTCGCGGCGCTGATAAATTAGGATCCGCTATGCAAAAAGTTGTCCTCGCCACCGGCAATGCCGGTAAAGTGCGCGAGCTTGCCTCGCTGCTCAATGATTTCGGCCTCGATGTGGTCGCACAAACCGAGCTGGGCGTCGAATCCGTTGAAGAGACCGGGCTGACCTTCATTGAAAATGCCATTCTGAAAGCCCGTCATGCGGCAAAAGTGACCGGCTTACCCGCCATTGCCGATGATTCGGGGCTGGCAGTCGATGCGCTGGGCGGCGCGCCGGGGATCTACTCCGCACGCTACGCTGGCCTTGAAGCCAGCGATCAACAGAACCTGGAAAAGCTGCTCGACGCGCTGCAAAACGTGCCGGACGGCGAGCGCCAGGCGCAGTTCCACTGTGTACTGGTCTATATGCGCCACGCCGACGATCCGACACCGCTGGTGTGCCACGGTAGCTGGCCTGGCGTTATAGCCCACGCGCCTGCGGGCAGCGGCGGCTTTGGTTACGATCCTATCTTTTTCGTCCCCTCCGAAGGCAAAACTGCCGCGGAGCTGACGCGCGACGAGAAGCGTGCCCTCTCCCATCGCGGTCAGGCGTTAACCCTGTTACTGGAAGCAATGCGTAATGGCTGATTTGCCGCCTCTGAGTCTCTATATCCACATTCCCTGGTGCGTGCAGAAGTGCCCCTACTGCGACTTCAACTCCCACGCGCTGAAGGGTGAAGTGCCGCACGACGACTATGTCCAGCATCTGCTTGCTGATCTGGATCGTGATGCCGCATACGCCCAGGGACGGGAAATAAAGACCATTTTTATCGGCGGCGGTACGCCAAGCCTGCTCTCCGGCCCGGCGATGCAGACCCTGCTTGACGGCGTTCGCGCGCGTCTGCCGCTGGCGAGCGATGCGGAAATTACCATGGAGGCGAACCCCGGCACCGTAGAGGCTGACCGCTTCGCCGACTACCAGCGCGCCGGCGTTAACCGTATTTCGATTGGCGTGCAGAGTTTCAGCGAAACCAAGTTGCAGCGCCTCGGGCGTATTCACGGCCCTGAAGAAGCTAAACGTGCCGCACATCTGGCAAGCGGGCTGGGGCTGCGCAGCTTCAACCTCGATTTAATGCACGGCTTGCCGGATCAATCCGTTGACGAAGCGCTCGACGACCTGCGCCAGGCCATCGCCTTAAACCCGCCGCATCTGTCGTGGTATCAGCTTACTATCGAACCCAATACGCTCTTCAGCTCGCGCCCGCCGGTGCTGCCGGATGATGACGCGCTGTGGGATATCTTCGAGCAAGGACATCAGATCCTGACGGCCGCCGGTTATCAGCAGTATGAAACCTCGGCCTATGCCAAACCGGGCTATCAGTGCCAGCACAACCTGAACTACTGGCGCTTTGGCGACTATCTCGGTATCGGTTGCGGCGCGCACGGCAAAGTGACCTTCGCGGATGGGCGCATTTTGCGTACGGCGAAAACGCGTCATCCACGCGGCTATATGCAGGGAAATTACCTTGATAAGCAGCATGATGTTGAAGAGCAGGATAAGCCGTTCGAGTTCTTTATGAACCGTTTCCGCCTGCTGGAGGCAGCACCGCGGGCAGAGTTTTCCGCATATACCGGGCTGGATGAAAAGATCATTCGTCCGCAAATTGAGCAGGCACTGGCGCTCAATTATCTGACCGAGAGCACAACGCACTGGCAGATTACCGAGCACGGTAAGCTGTTCCTCAATTCATTGCTTGAGTTGTTTCTTAATGAGTAACATGAAGTGAGAGATAAAATTAAGGGGAAATATTATTTCCCCTTAATTATTTTAGTGATGTGATTATTTACAGATCAAGTTTACAGAAATTTCCGCTGCTGCATCCCGTGGCGCAATAAGACGATACCAGAGGAGATAATACCGCCAAGAATGATCGCCAGTGCGATAACAATGGCTTTACCCGGCCCATCTTTTTTCATCGGGAACGACGGCGAAAGTTGATATTTAAAAGGAGAGAACTCCACATCTTTAATATTCACTTTCTCAAGCTGCGCCAGATGATACTCACGGTTACGGAAGTCTGCATTCAGCTCGGTAAAATCTTTCATCGACTGCTCAATGCGCAATTTTTCAGAGATACCGTCAGCACCCAGCGCAATAGAGAAGTCCGGATCATCCTGTACCGCCTGGCCATTGCTGTAGACCGGACGTTTGATGCCGGCAGCATTCGCCACTTCAAGCGAGTAATTCAGACGCTTTAATTTTGCCTCGTGAGCGTTGGCAATGCGGGCGCGATCCATCTCCAGCACATTTTTTTCGACGTTTTTCTTCAGCTCAATATCGTTACGCAAGGTTTCAAGCGTTTCGCTCACTACTTTGGCGGTAATGAAGTTGATGTAATCTGTCAGCACCTGCTGCGCTTCAACGGCCTTTGGCGCGGTGAAACTGAGCGACCATGAGGCATACGGCGTATCTGTAAGGCTTCCCGATTTATCATTATTGGTAATTTTGAGATTGCCAGCCACCAGCGCCAGTGCGCGCCGCAAATCATACTGATCGAGATTGCTCTGCTCAAGTTGGCTCAGCACCAGCGGAGAAGTCGCCAGGAACTCCTCTTTCAACGACTGTGAAGCAAATTTCTTCAGGAAGAGGTTATAGACATCGTCCGGCGAAACGGAGCTCTTCACATCAAGCACTTGCAGGGTCATTAACGCTCGCTGCAGTTCAGCCCACTGGATCTTTTCCGCCGGCGTAATCTCGGCCTGGCTGGTCCATTTTTGCGGCAATAACGCGCTAATAAAGAAGCCACAGACGGCGAAAAGTATCACGGTCGCAATAATGAATTTTTTGCCTCGCCATAAAAGGCTGAAGAGATAAAGCAGATCAACCTCATTCTTTTTAAGGTTAAGAGCAGAGTCTTCATAAAACGAAGCGTCGCTTCGCGGCTGTAAGTTTATTGATGACATAGATTACTTATGCAGGAGAGATATCCGTAATTGAGGCGGCGATATTAGCATCAACAAGAACATTCTGAAAGTATGAAAATGGTACGCTGTTCACGAAAAAGATTTATATCTTAAGTAAAACCCCAAGATATGGTAGGTAAAAAGAGAGCATTAGTAGTTGCTTTTATCTTAAACCATTTATTAGCAGCGGCGGCGTGTATAAAACATCAGCGTAATTAGAATATTGCGCAAGGAGTAGCGCGAGAGATAAAAATAAACAGAAGTTAAACAACTAAGAATATATTTCGCGAAACGGCGACTTTTTTGTGAATGCAGAAAAAAGCCGCCGTGAAAAGTTACTTCAGGGAGGAGGTTAACGCTTTGCGGCTCTCTTCGAGCGAAACCACGCGCTGACAGACATCTTTGCCAAACTGCTGGAAGTCAGCTTCCTGATTTTTCCATTCATTCTGGATAGAGGTTTGTAAGCCGCCGAGATTGCCGAGCACATTCTGCAACGGATTGCCGCCGCTCTTCATCACCGCTTTCGCGCCCATTTCGTTAATGCTGTCCTGCAGAATGCCGCCCATCGCCTGGTTGACTAACTGCTGACCGTCGGCGCGAACCTGTTCAATCGCCTTGTAGTGGAACGTCAGGCCGTCACTGCGATGCTCGATAATGCGATTCATCTGCTCTTTAAGCTGCGCGTCGAGTTTGGTGAGGCGGTTACGCATGCTGCTGCTCTCCCCCACCTCTTTGACGATGATCTTATCCAGCGCAATGCGGTTTTTCTCTACGCGAGTCAGCGCGCCGTTATCGATCCACGGCAGGGCGCTGCGTAACTCAGCCTGGTAATCTTTCGCCTGCTCGCGCTGGGCAGCGCTAAGGGACGGCTGCTTGCCGTTAAACATCACATTGCCCTCTGGCGTGATCACCAGATTGCCGTTTTCGCCCTTCACCTGCACGGTTTGCGGGCTGATAATCACATCGTCACGCGGCGTGACGCTGCACTGATAATCTGCCTGCGCCGCGAAAGCTGTAAGAGTGAGCGTTGCCGCCAGCAGCGATTTACGCATGGTATAAACTCCTGTAGAGACAAAATGGGCCAGCAGATGCTGGCCCTTATGTTTGTTTAGTCCCACCAGACGTCGAAAAGTTCGCTGGTGCGTACCGCTTCGAGCTTCTGCTCCTCCAGCCACTTACGCACAAGGGCCTGATGCTCTTCGGTGCATTTGCCAATCTCTTGCAGGCAGATTAACCCTTCCCACGCCAGATAGCCGCTGCCATCAAACGCCAGTTTATTTGGCGCAATCACCTGCTTGATGAAGTTATCAACGGTGCTGTCGATCTGCTCTTCGGTAGTGCCTTCCGGGAAACGCCACGCGACGGAGAAACCCACTTCCTGGAATTCGTCGATATGCATCTTTTTACGCAAGCGACGGCTGCGGTTCTTTGCCATTATTTCACCCTCTCGAACATTAAGTCCCATACACCGTGACCAAGACGATGGCCACGCTGTTCAAATTTCGTTACCGGGCGCGATTCCGGGCGCGGCACATAGTTGTTGCTGGCTGACAGGTTTTTATACCCGTCGATAGAGGTCATCACCTCCAGCATGTGTTCTGCATAGGCTTCCCAGTCGGTCGCCATGTGGAACACGCCGCCCAGCTTGAGCTTGCTCTTCACCAGCTCGGCAAAGGGTACCTGCACAATACGGCGCTTATTATGACGCGCTTTATGCCACGGGTCCGGGAAAAAGAGTTGCACCATGTTTAAGGAGTTATCCGGGATCATGGTGTGCAGCACTTCTACCGCGTCGTGACACATTACGCGCAGATTCTCGACGCCCTCTTCGTGAGCGGAAGAGAGGCAGGCACCGACGCCAGGCGAATGCACTTCAATGCCGAGGAAATCCTGCTCCGGGCGGGTTTTCGCCATTTCGACCAGCGAAGCGCCCATGCCGAAACCGATCTCCAGCGTTACCGGCGCGCTACGACCAAACAGTGCGGTAAAATTGAGCGGCTGTTCGGTAAACTCAACGCCCATCACCGGCCAGTAATTGTCCAGCGCGTGCTGCTGACCCTTCGTCAGACGCCCCTGGCGACGGACAAAGCTACGAATGCGGCGCAGCGGGCGGCCATTTTCATCAAATTCCGGTGAAATGACGTCGTTATTCATAAAGTTTTCTGCTCGTGAGAGTGTTCAGGAAACGGGCATTATCCAAAGTTCATGGCATGATGCAAGCACCGGAAAGTTCCGGTTTACAGTGCATCGCCGCTGTGCTGCAATCTTCGCCCCTGATAAAGCGATTCTGGTGACCATGCAAGCGTCTCAATTCTCAGCCCAGGTTCTGGACTGGTACGACAAATTCGGGCGGAAAACCCTGCCCTGGCAAATTGAAAAGACGCCCTACAAAGTATGGCTGTCAGAAGTGATGTTGCAACAAACCCAGGTCGCAACGGTAATCCCCTATTTCGAGCGCTTTATGGCGCGCTTCCCGACGGTGACCGATTTAGCCCGCGCGCCGCTGGATGAAGTGCTGCATCTGTGGACCGGGCTCGGTTACTACGCCCGCGCGCGCAATCTGCATAAAGCCGCGCAGCAGATCGCCACGCAGCACAATGGCCGTTTTCCTGAAACCTTCGAAGAAGTTGCCGCGCTGCCAGGCGTTGGTCGTTCGACGGCGGGCGCGATCCTCTCTTTATCCCTCGGTAAACACTTTCCGATTCTCGATGGCAACGTGAAGCGCGTGCTGGCCCGCTGTTATGCGGTGGCCGGCTGGCCGGGTAAGAAAGAGGTGGAGAAACGGCTGTGGGAGATAAGCGAACAGGTAACACCGGCGAAAGGCGTCGAGCGCTTTAACCAGGCGATGATGGATCTGGGTGCCATGGTCTGCACCCGCTCAAAACCGAAGTGTGAACTCTGTCCGCTGCAAAGCGGCTGTATCGCTTACGCCACGCACAGCTGGAGCAGCTATCCGGGTAAAAAGCCGAAGCAGATCCTGCCCGAGCGCACCGGTTATCTGCTGCTGATGGAGCATGAGGGCGCGGTCTATCTTGAACAGCGCCCGCCGAGCGGCCTGTGGGGCGGCCTCTTCTGCTTCCCGCAGTTTGGCAATGAAGCGGCGCTGCGCGACTGGCTGGCGCAAAGAGGGATTAGCGCGGATACTCTCAGCCAACTTGTCGCGTTCCGCCACACTTTTAGCCATTTCCACCTCGATATTGTGCCGATGTGGCTTCCTGTGTCCTCCTTTGCCGCGTGCATGGATGAAGGCGCAGGTCTTTGGTATAACTTAGCGCAACCGCCATCCGTCGGTCTGGCGGCTCCGGTGGAACGCCTGATACAGCAATTACGCGCCGAAGCGGCATCTTAACGGCGCGCAAAAAGAGGAATGATTATGAGCAGAACCATTTTTTGTACCTTCCTGCAACGCGAAGCGGAAGGGCAAGACTTCCAGCTCTATCCGGGCGACCTGGGTAAACGCATCTATAACGAGATCTCGAAAGAGGCCTGGAAGCAGTGGCAGCAGAAGCAGACGATGCTGATCAATGAGAAGAAACTCAACATGATGAACGTCGAGCACCGTAAATTGCTGGAAGAGGAGATGGTCAATTTCCTGTTTGAAGGCAAAGACGTGCACATTGAAGGCTACACGCCACAAGAAAAAAAATAGGCGTCGTGGTTTAAACCCGCCGGCAGTGCCATAAATCCAGGGAAGGCATTGCCGGTTCGCGAGCGTCTCAGGCGCTGTAATCAAACACAACTGCATCCGGAATGATGAAAAAATTTTTAGCGCTAGCGATGATCGCGCCGTTGCTGATCTCTTGTTCCAGCTCTAATAAATCCGGCGAAGACTACAACGAAGCCTGGATCAAAGACACCAACGGTTTTGACATTTTGATGGGCCAGTTCGCCCACAATATTGAGAATTTATGGGGCTTTAACGAAGTACTGATCGCAGGCCCAAAGGATTACGTTAAGTATACCGATCAGTACCAGACGCGAAGCCACATCAACTTTGATGAAGGGACGATTACGGTTGAGACCATCTCGGCGACCGATCCGGCGGCGCACCTGCGCGCGGCGATCGTTAAAACGCTGCTGATGGGCGACGATCCCGGCTCTATCGATCTCTACTCCGACACCGACGACATTACCATCTCTAAGCAGCCCTTCCTCTATGGCCAGGTGCTGGACAACAACGGCGAAGCGATTCGCTGGCAGTGGCGTGCGGAAAAATATGCCGACTATCTGCTGCAAACGCGGCTGAAAACCCGCACCAGCGGCATCCGTGTGATCTCCAGCATCACCATTAACCTGGTGCCGAACCACCTCGATAAACGTGCGCATAAATATATGGGCATGGTGCGCAAAGCGTCGCATAAGTATGGCGTCGAAGAGTCGTTGATTCTGGCAATTATGCAGACGGAATCCTCCTTCAACCCCTATGCGGTGAGCCGCTCCGATGCGCTCGGTTTGATGCAGGTGGTACAGCACAGCGCCGGGAAAGATGTCTTCCGCGCGCAGGGTAAATCCGGCACGCCGGACCGCAGCTATCTCTTCGATCCGCAGAGCAATATTGATACCGGCACCGCTTATCTGGCGATGCTGAACAATATCTATCTTGGCGGTATCAGCAACCCGACCTCACGGCGCTATGCGGTGATCACCGCCTATAACGGCGGCGCGGGCAGCGTGCTGCGCGTCTTCTCGGCGGATAAAGTGCAGGCGGCGAATATTATCAACACCATGTCACCGGGCGACGTGTATGAAACCCTTACTACCCGTCACCCTTCTGCTGAGTCACGCCGCTATCTCTACAAAGTGAACGCCGCGCAGAAAACCTACCGTCGTAATTAACGCCCCGTGTGGTTTATGCCTTTTTACCTTTGCAGGTAAAAGGGCATAAGCCCGCCTTCTGGCTCTCGCAATCGGTTGCGTAAAAGCGTGATCAAGATCACTTAATAAGAATGCAATCAGACGAAGATTGCATTTTTCTGTCGTACGTAACAAACAATGCCGCCGCAAAGTGATAAAGTGCCGCCGAAATTCGCAGTATATCTGCCCATTACAACGACAACCGTCTCCTTTGCGAGGAAATTAGCATGAATCTTAAGCTGCAGCTGAAAGTAATCATCTTTCTGCAGTTCTGCCTGTGGGGCAGTTGGCTGACGACACTTGGCTCTTACATGATCGTGACCCTGAAATTCCAGGGCGCGGAAGTCGGCGCGGTCTACAGCTCCCTCGGTATCGCCTCGCTGTTTATGCCAACGCTTTTAGGCATCGTCGCCGATAAGTGGCTCAGCGCGAAATGGGTTTATGCCCTCTGTCATCTGGTCGGTGCGATCACGCTGTTTATCGCCGCAGGCGTCACCACGCCGGGCGCGATGTTTGCCATTATTCTGCTCAACTCGCTGGCCTATATGCCGACGCTGAGCCTGGTGAACTCCATCTCCTATTTCCGTCTTAAATCCGCCGGGCACGATATCGTCACCGATTTCCCGCCGATTCGTATCTGGGGCACCATCGGCTTTATCCTCGCCATGTGGGCAGTGAGCTTCTCCGGCTTTGAGTTAAGCCATATGCAGCTCTACATTGGTGCCGCACTGTCGCTGCTGCTGAGCGTGATTGCGCTGACGCTGCCGCACATTCCGGTGGCTAACAGCAAGCAGAAGCAGACCTGGGTGGAGATGCTCGGCCTGAACGCCTTTGCGCTGTATAAAAACAAACGTATGGCGATCTTCTTTATCTTCTCCATGCTGCTGGGCGCGGAGTTGCAGATCACCAATATGTTCGGCAACACCTTCCTGCACAGCTTCGATTCGAACCCGCTGTTCGCTAACAGCTTTATCGTTACCCATGCGTCGGTAATGATGTCGATTTCGCAGATTTCAGAAACCGTCTTTATCCTCGCCATTCCGTTCTTCCTCAGCCGTTACGGCATTAAGAACGTGATGATGATCAGTATCCTCGCCTGGGTGCTGCGCTTTGGTCTGTTCGCTTATGGCGACCCGATGCCGTTCGGCACCGTGCTGCTGGTGCTGTCGATGATCGTGTATGGTTGCGCCTTCGACTTCTTCAACATCTCCGGCTCGGTGTTTGTTGAGAAAGAGGTTAGCCCGGAAATCCGCGCCAGCGCGCAGGGTATGCTGCTGATGATGACCAACGGCTTCGGCTGTATCCTCGGCGGGATGGTGAGCGGCAAAGTGGTGGAGATGTACACCACCGCCGGTCTTACCGACTGGAAAACCGTGTGGCTGATCTTCGCCGGTTACTCGCTGGTGCTGGCCGTTGCCTTCGTGATGTTGTTTAAATACAAACACGTGCGCGAGCCATCTGGCGTGACGCAGAAAGCGTAAACAAAAAACCCGGCCTGAGCGCCGGGTTTTTTATGGGTCTCATTTTGCGGGCCTGATAAGCGCAGCGCTATCCGGCATTTGCACCCATTGCCGGATGGCGGCGTTGCCTTATCCGGCCTACGTAACACCGCCATCAGGCATTTGCACCCATCGCCGGATGGCGGCGTTGCCTTATCCGGCCTACGAAACAGCTTCGGTTACGGGAGCATCGCCAGCACATACGCCACTGCCAGCAGATCGGCGCTGCCGCCGGGGCTTAAATGTCGCGCAATCAACGCCTGGTCCATCTGGCGTAAATCATCCCTCTCCCATCCGGTGGCTAATAGCTGCTGCGCATAATCCTGCACATAACGTAGCCCCGCCAGGCCACCGCGTGACACCAAATTGCTGTCGCGGTTAACCGCCATCAGCCTGAGCAGCGCGTTGTGCAAACGGCGCTCCCCCTGCTCCTGCTGCCAGAAGGGCAATACCGCACGGCGCACGGTAATAAACCCCTGCTCCGCCTCGCCGCGCGCGCCGGTCAGGCCATAGTCGCGAAACTGCTTTTCCCCGGCCGTGATCGCCTGCGCCCGCCCGGCAAGCTCGCGCGCCACCAGCCCGCGGCAAATAGCGCTCACCTCATCACAAAGCGCATCCGCGCTCAGTTGCCAATCCCGCTCCCGTAGCCGCCCGGCGGCAAACGACAGCAACCCGAGTGAGAAGATGCCGCCTTTATGGGTGTTCACCCCATCAGTGGCGGCAAACATCGCCTGCTCACAAGCAATCCCCATCGGTCTAATCAGCCGTAACTGCGCCGCCGCCGGTTTATGGGCATGATCAAAACCCGCCTGCTCGAAGCGGGCAAACCACGGCGTAATGGCGTCGATACTGGCGAGAAACAGCGCGTAATCCATATCGCGGTGCGCGCCGCTGTTTGCCCTGTCCACCAGCCCCGGCTTCGGGGTGAGATCCAGCTCCTGCCGCAGCGCCCGCGCCGCCAGCGCAGGCACAAACGCCACGGCAGGTTTAGTCGCGGGTAAACCAGCCATTAATCAGCCCCTCAACGCGGCTCACGACCTCATCCAGCGGATGACGGCGGGAGCGGGCGCAGCTGTGCGCCGGTTCATCGCACACCAGACAGCGGCGGGTGCTGCGATCCAGTGAATGGCGGCCAACCTGGCCGTTTTGCGGGCAGAAAATATCAAAATCCCACAGCCTGCCGAGCGGATGGGTCTGCTCCAGCTCAATGCATTGTGCTTTCAGCTCCGCCGCCGGATGAGCCACGCACCACATCGCTTCTGCCCCGGTCGGCAGCCACAACACCTGGCGGTCGAGCATCTGCCAGCCGCGCTGCCACAGCATCTGGTCGCAGGCTTGTAACGCCACGCCCATAGTGTTGCGATAGCGCATCGTATCTTTCACCGCGCCCGGGGTAACCAGCGTCAGGGAGATAATCGGTTGTTGATAGTGGCGAAGCCACTCAGCCTGGCGCGCGGCGCGCTTCTCTTTCGCCGCCAGCAGCGCCTCAAGGCTGACACCGGTACGCTCGGGAGTCATCGTGGTCATAGCTCCTCCTCTTTTACCTGGCGCACAACGTCAATCACGCTGCCGTCGCGATAGCGGATCACTCCGACAATCCTGTCGGTAAAGGCGATCGGTTTTGGCTCGCCGGTAAGGGAGATCGCCCGCTGATAGAGCGTCTCGATATCGACCACTTTCAGCCCTGCCGCCACTAAACGTTCGCGGACTTCCGGGCGCGCCGGGTTGACCGCAATGCCGTGGTCGGTGACCAGCACATCAATACTCTCCCCCGGCGTCAGGCGAGTGGTCACGCGCTTCACCACTGTCGGAATGCGGCTGCGCAGCAGTGGAGCAACCACAATGGTCAGATTTGCCGCCGCTGCCACATCGCAGTGGCCGCCGGAGGCACCGCGCATTACGCCGTCCGAACCGGTAATCACGTTGACGTTAAAGTCGATATCGATCTCCAGCGCGCTGAGGATCACCACATCCAGCTGGTCGCAGCTTGCTGCTTTACCGCCGGGGTTGGCGTAAACGTTGGTCGAGATCTCCACATGATTGGGATTACGGCGCAGCGAAGCCGCTGCTTCACCGTCAAAGCACTGGGTATCCAGCAGCTTCTCAATCAGCCCCTTCTCATGCAGTTCGACCAGGCTGCCGGTAATGCCGCCGAGGGCGAAACGGGCTTTGACGCCGTGGCGCTCCATCTTCTCGGCCATAAAGCGGGTCGCCGCGGTCGATGCCGCACCGGAGCCGGTCTGCATCGAGAAGCCGTCGCGGAAGTAACCGGAGTGCTCAATCACATCCGCCGCATAGCGGGCAATCATCAACTCGCGTGGATTGCTGGTAACACGCGCGGCGCCGACGCTGATTTTCGCCGGATCGCCCACGCTCTCCACCTGGACAATCAGATCCACCCGATCCTGACTCAGACTGGCGGGCATATTGGGAAACGGCACCACTTCTTCGGTCAGCAGCACCACTTTATCGGCAAATTCGGCGTCAACCATCGCGTAGCCGAGCGAGCCGCAGCAGGATTTCCCCTGCGTACCGTTGGCGTTACCGAAGGCATCGCTGCACGGCACGCCGAGAAAGGCGACATCGATCTTCAGCTCGCCATCCTGCAACAGTTTTACCCGCCCGCCGTGGGAGTGGATCTGCACCGGCTCTGCCATCAGCCCGTGGGAGATGGCATCCGCCAGCTTGCCGCGCATGCCGGAGGTGTAAATTTTGCCGATCACGCCGCTCTGAATATGCTCAATCAGCTCATCGTTACAGGTCATCAGCGAACTGGAGGCGAGCGTCAGGTTTTTGAAGCCAAGGCGCGCAAGGGTTGCCACCACGGTGTTGATCACCCGGTCGCCTTCGCGAAAGGCGTGGTGGAAAGAGATGGTCATCCCATCGCGCAGGCCGCTGCGCCTAATCGCCTCTTCCAGCGAGGCGCAGAGTTTACGGTTTAGCCTGGCGTCGTCATCCGCCAGCCACGGTGTGGCGCTGTGGGCGGTATCAAAGGGTTTTAATTCACGCAGATGGGGAAAGTTGACGTGAAGCAGCTCAGTTTGGTGGTTCATGGTTTTCTCCTTAACGACGCACGCCGGACGCCGCCGCGCGTTCCAGCACCATCTGCGCATGGTTAATAATGGGGGCGTCGATCATTTTGCCATTCAGGGAGACGACGCCAAGGCCGTTACGCTCCCCCTCCTCTGCCGCTTCAATCACAACTTTGGCGTGATCGACCTCCTGCTGCGTCGGCGCATAGGCGTTATGCAGCAGGTCGATCTGGCGCGGGTTAATCAGCGATTTGCCGTTAAAGCCCATCTTGCGCACCAGCTCCACTTCGCGCAGGAACCCGGCTTCATCATTGACGTCTGACCACACCACGTCGAAGGCGTCGATACCGGCAGCGCGGGCGGCGTGCAGCACCGCACAGCGGGCATAGAAGAGTTCGGTGCCGTCGCCGCGCTCGGTCTGCATATCCATCACGTAATCGAAGGCCGCCAGCGCAATGCCGATCAGCCGCTGCGAACTGCGGGCAATCGCCACGGCGTTAATCACGCCAATTGCCGACTCAATCGCCGCCATCACGCGGGTCGATCCCACTTCCCGCCCGCAGGCAAGCTCGATGCGCTCCAGGTGGCGCTCGAGTTCATAGATATCCTCCGGGCTGTCGGTTTTCGGCAGGCGCACCACATCAACGCCCGCGCGCACGACCGCTTCGAGATCCGGCAGGCCAAACGGGGTATTCAGCGGGTTGATGCGTACCACGGTTTCAATATCCTGATACATCGGATGTTGCAGAGCATGAAAGACCAGCAGGCGAGCGGTATCTTTCTCGCGCAGGGCAACCGCATCTTCGAGGTCAAACATGATTGAATCGGGGCGGTAGATAAAAGCGGTGGAGAGCATAGCGGCGTTAGCGCCCGGCAGAAACAGCATGCTACGACGAAGTTTTTTCACAGCAGTGTCCCCCACGCGATCTCCTTCTCTTCTGCGGCGCGCAACACGGCGCTTTGCAGACGGGCGCGGATCACGCAATCCAGCGCGCCTTTATCTTCAATAATGATTAAGCCCTGGCGGATCTCCATCGCGCGCAGTGTCTCATTCACCACGCGGCGGATCTGATCGCCAAACTGCTTGATCACTTCGCTGCGCACCACCACCTCCAGCTCACCGTCGGTAGGGGCGATTTTCACCATCAGGTCGCTGGATTCGAGGGTTCCCGCCAGCGCCTCCCGTACAATTTTCATAGTTATCAGTCCTGATTTTTTAAGCGACTTCCACGCCGTAATGGGCTTCAAGATGCGCGAAAGTGGTATTCGGTACGATTTCCCGAATGCGGGAAAACTGGTGTGTTTTTAATAAACGGCGCACTTCGGACGCCGAAATTGCCGTGCCCGCGGCTTTAATGCGTGGGATCTCCACCACCTCAACCGCGCCCGCCAGCATCTGGTGCATGGTGTTGTTGTACTGGCGGGTCACCGCGCAAAAGGGTTCGCTGCCGATAAAGCGGTGGGTAATGCCAAGCGCCGGGGCGATGTGGTTGCGAAAGATCAGCAGGTCGATTTCGCTCCACGCCTGCTGCACTTTGCCGGTCTCTTTCAGGAAGTAGGCCGGAAAGGTGGCGCGGGAGATGATGTACTGCGAGCCCTCATGCACCGTAACGTTTGCCAGGTGCGCTACGCCCGCTTTCACCATCTTCAGCCGCGCGGCGAAGGGGAAGAACGAGGCATCTTCACGCACCACAAACAGATGCAGGGCATCGCAGGCTTTTGCCGCCTGCTCTACCAGATGGCGGTGGCCGAGGGTAAAGGGGTTGGCATTCATCACGATGGCACCAGTGCGCTTACCCGCCAGCCGCTTTGCCCGCAGCGAGCGGCAGTAGCGCTCAATGCCCGACGGTGTGTTCTCCATCAGCACCGCGTTATTGCCGCTCTGGACGATGGGCCAGAAACCGCTGTGCTGAAAGCGCTCCCGGTTGCAGGGGCGCGTGCAGAGAAAGAGGTGGAAGTGGCCGCGCGCCAGCGCCAGGTTCTCCACTTCCGCCAGCAGCCGGGCGCTGAGGTTTTCGCCGCGAAGCTGCGCATCGACCGCCACGCATTTGATGACGTTCGCGGCAAGGCCTGCACACCCCACCAGTTGCTCTCCCGACCAGGCTTCAACGAAGGTCGTGATGTCGCTGTCCATGCCTAATCCGCTGTCGGCTAATAGCGAGCGGATGCGCTCAAGCCTTGGCGTGTTACCGTTGACTTCCGCAATGCGGAAGTCGATGGAGGGTCGTGTGTGCATCTGTTGGCCTTCGTCCTTAGTGCGCTGCCGCCAGCGCCTGCTCCGGCGCTTCCACGATCACATTGCTGAGATGCCCGATCTTCTCGATCTCCACTTCGATGCGATCGCCCGCCTTCATAAACAGCGGTGGCGTGCGCTTTTTACCCACGCCGCCCGGTGAGCCAGTGATGATCACATCGCCCGGCGTCAGGCTGGTGAAGGTGCTGATGTATTCAATAAGCTCAGCGACTTTGTGGATCATGCTGGCGGTGGTGTCATCCTGCACCATGCGGCCATTGAGCCAGGTGCGGATGGCGAGTGTGTGCGGGTCGGGGATCTCATCGGCGGTGGTCATCCACGGGCCAAATGCCCCGGTCTGGCGCCAGTTTTTCCCGGCGGTAAACCAGCTGTGCTGCCAGTCTCGCGCTGAGCCATCCATATAGCAGCTATAACCTGCCACATGGCTTAAGGCCGTTTCGCGGGCGATATTCTCCCCGCCTTTACCGATAATCACCGCCAGTTCGCCTTCGTAATCGAACTCGCTGGAGTGGCGCGGTTTCACCACCGGCGCGTTATGGCCGGTTTGTGAATCGGCAAAGCGCACAAACAGCGTCGGCGCCGGGTTGTGCTGGTCGAACTCTTTACGTTTTTCGGCGTAGTTCATCCCGACACAGAGGATTTTGCCTGGGTTATCAATCACCGGCAGAAAGGCGATCTCATCAAAACGCAGATCGGCGGCTTCTTCGCTGTAGCGCACGGCCTGCGCCAGCCCATCGGCGGCGGCGAGCAGCGCTTTTAAATCGGCGTAGCGGTCACCCAGGCGCTGGCCGAGGTTGACGACGCCTTCCGCGCTGACGATGCCGTAGCTGCGGATACCCTGGTGAACAAAGCTTGCGAGTTTCATATCAGTTCCTGTAATTCCTGAATCAGACGAGGAAGTTGCCGAGCACCAGCAGCGAGATGGAGACGTTAATTGCTCCACCGATGCGGGTAGCGATCTGTGCGAACGGCATCAGGCTCATACGGTTACCTGCGGTAAGAATGGCGACGTCGCCAGTGCCGCCCTGCCCGCTCTGGCAGCAGGAGACGATGGCAACATCAATCGGGTGCATGCCGATCTTTTTACCGACGAAGAAGCCGGTCGCGACCAGCGCGGAGACGGTGCTGACAATCACCAGCAGGTTATTGATGGTGAAAGCGTGAACCAGCTCTTCCCACGGCGTAATAGCCACGCCAACGGCGAAGAGGATCGGGTAGGTGACTGAGGTCTGGAAGAATTTGTAGACCACCTGCGAGCCTTCCAGCAGACGCGGCGAGACGCCGTGAGCGAGCTTAATCAGCACCGCGACAAACAGCATGCCAACCGGCGCAGGCAGACCAATCAGTTTGTGGCCGAGCATACCGATCATATAGAGCAGCACCGCCAGCAGCGCGCCTGCGGCAATAGTCGTGACATCGGTTTTACCGGAGAATGCCGGAGTGGCAGAGGCCGGTTCGTCGCCGTTACTGCGGTTTGGCATCAGTTGGCCTTCGCCGGTCAGGTGCGGGAAGCGTTTACCAAGCTGGTTGAGGCAGCCGGAGATAATGATCGCCGTCAGCCCGCCGAGCATCACCATCGGCAGCACGCGCCCCAGCGCAACGCCCTGATCCATATGCAGCAGCGTGGCGTAACCAATTGACAGCGGGATCGCGCCTTCGCCCACGCCGCCCGCCATGATCGGCAGAATGATAAAGAAGAAGATCTGGAACGGCTCCATGCCAAGCGCCATGCCAACACCCATGCCGACCAGCATGCCGACGATTTCACCGCACAGCATCGGGAAGAAGATACGCAAAAAGCCCTGAATCAGCGTGGTGCGATTCATGCTCATAATGCTGCCAACAATAATGCAGCAGATGTAGAGATAGAGAATGTTGGTCGATTTGTAGAACTTGGTGGTGGACTCGACCACCACATCCGGCAGCAGGCCGTAATAGACCATTGCCGAGGGGATAAAGGTGGCGCAAATCGCCGCCGCGCCCAGCTTGCCGACAATCGGCAGCCGCTTACCAAACTCGCCGCAGGCGAAGCCAAAGAAGGCCAGCGTAGCGACCATGACTACGATATCGCTCGGCAATTTACCGCCAAGACAGTCGACGGCAATTAATGCGCCCGCCAGCAGAAACAGCGGCAGCGGAATAATCCCGACTTTCCAGCTATCCATAATGTGCCACCACTTATCTTTAAGTGATGTCTTATCAAGCGTTCGCGACTTTCCGGGTACAGAGAATGAATCGTCAGTTGTGCTCATAATTAAGCCCCTTCGTTATTTTGTGCTTACAGCGTAGTGGGCTAAATACGCACTTTATGTGAGGGCAAGCATAATAAAACCAGAGTTTTTAAGGCACCTATGGTTTTTATGGTTTCTTCTATTTTGCGTGAGCCGGCTCTTATTTATTGCCGTGGTTTTTATGGTTTTTTTAAAAGGAAATACAACTTAATAACAAATCGTAACAGGAGGTTGTAACGGCTTGTTTTTCAACAGCAACATGCGCTGTGTAAGGGATCACAAGTTTCCCGCAAACTGCTCACGCATAGTGGGAAAAGTGATACATTGAGCCTTTCCTTATTGCTGCGCGTGTCGTTATGAAAGTCTCCTTTCAAATCAAGCTGTTTATCTCGCTGGTGCTTTTCTTCTCCGGCCTGTTCGTCCTGCTGGGCGTTTATTATTACAAGGACGTCGGCCGCCAGCTCTATCAGGAGATGAGCGCACGCGCGAAAATACAGGCGGAAGAGATCGCGATTATTCCGAATTTACGGCGTTCCGTTGCCGATAAGAATATTCCCGCTATTAATCAGTTTATGCATAAAGTGGTTTCCCACAGTGACGCCAGCTTTATTGTGATTGGGGATAATAAAGGCCTGCACCTATTTCACTCCGTACATGAAGATGTGGTGGGAAAAACGCTGGTCGGCGGCGATAACGCGGAAGTATTACAGGGCAAAAGCACCACCACTATTCGCAAAGGCGGGCTGGGCATTTCGCTACGCAGTTAAGCGCCGATTTTTGATGATAATGGCCGGGTGATTGGCATTGTCTCGGTTGGGTATCTGACCAGCTATCTGGATGCCATCACCCTCGGCAAAGTGATTAATATTTTTATTGCCGCCGTGCTGCTGCTCGTCGCGCTGTTTGTCTTCTCCTGGTTTTTTACCCGCAGCATTAAAAAGCAGATCTTCTCCCTTGAGCCGCGCGAAATTGGCCTGCTGGTGCGCCAGCAGAAGGCGATGATGGAGTCGATCTACGAAGGGGTGATTGCCATTGATAGCGAGTCACGCATTGAAGTGATCAACCAGGCGGCGCGTAAGCTGCTCGGGCTGAGCCAGCCGACCCGCGCCCTGCGGGGCCATGCGATTAGCGATGTGATTGCGCCGGTGCCCTTTTTTGCCGCCGGGACGATGCTGGAGAGCGACACCCATGATGAGATTTGCCGCTTCAACCACCTGACGGTGATCGCCAGCCGGGTGCGCATTATGCTCGAAGATAGCTTACAAGGGTGGGTGATCACCTTTCGCGATCGCAATGAGATCGACAGCCTGAGCGCGCAGTTAAGCCAGGTGAAGCGCTATGCCGACAACCTGCGCATTATGCGCCACGAGCAGCTTAACCGCATGACCACGCTCTCCGGCCTGCTGCATATGGAGCGTTACGACGAAGCGGTGAACTATATTCAGGCGCAGTCGGAACATGCTCAGGAGCTGCTGGACTTTATCTCTTCGCGTTTTACCTCGCCGACCATTTGCGGTCTGCTGCTGGGCAAAGCGGCGCGCGCGCGGGAGAAGGGCGTGGAGCTAAACTTCGATCCCTTAAGCCGCATGGATCGCCCATGCCGCGGGCTGGCGGAAGCGGAGCTGATCTCCATCATCGGCAACCTGCTGGATAACGCCATTGAAGCAACCCAGCGCGCCACCCTGCCGCACGATCCGGTCGATGTGCTGATCCTGCTCAACGAGCGGGAGCTGATCATTGAAGTGGCGGATCGCGGGATTGGGATCGATCCGGCGATTGCCGATCGCATTTTTGAGCGCGGGGTGACCACCAAACGCCGCGGCGATCACGGCATTGGCCTCTATCTGATCGCCAGCTATGTCACCCAGGCGGGCGGCTCGATCGAGGTCTCGGCCAACGCCCCGCGCGGTACGATCTTTTCTCTGTTTATACCTGAAACGGGCAGCGCGCAGCGCCCCGTCGCCACCGTGGATGAGATGTATGCAACATGAACCGATAGACGTGCTGATCGTCGAAGATGAAGAGACGCTGGCGCAACTCAACGCTGAACTGGTGAGTAAACATCCGCGCCTGCGGCTGGTGGGGATGGCGTCATCGCTGGCGGAAGCGAAAACCCTGCTTAGCCAGCGACAGCCGCAGCTCATCCTGCTGGATAACTACCTGCCGGATGGCAAAGGCATCACGCTGATTAGCGACCCCGAGATTATCAACGCCAACTGTTCGGTGATCTTTATCACCGCCGCCAGCGATATGGACACCTGTAGCCAGGCGATCCGCAATGGCGCTTTCGACTACATTCTCAAACCGGTGTCGTGGAAGCGCTTAAGCCAGTCGCTGGAGCGCTTTGTGCAGTTCACCGAGCAGCAGCGGGTGTGGAAGATTGTCGACCAGCAGAACGTCGACACCCTCTATCAGTTGCAGTCGAAAAATTACCGCCAGGATAACGGCAGCAAAGGGATTGAAGAGAGCACGCTGGCGCTGGTGCAGAAGCTGTTCGCCGACGACGAGGCGCGCTGTTTTTCCGTTGATGAGGTGGTAAGCGAAACGGGGCTGAGCAAAACCACCACCCGCCGCTACCTTGAACACTGTGTCGAAGCGGGCTTTCTGGCGGTGGAGATGCAGTATGGCAAGATTGGTCACCCGCGGCGCATTTACCGCCGCGCGGCCGCCTGAGACGCATCCCAGGCGGCGCGGTGATTACTTCAGCACGTAACCATAGAGGCGCTTGATGCCATCGGCATCGGTTTCCGAGTAGACGCCCTGTAGCTCCGGCGAAAAGCCGGGCAGCAGGTTAACCCCCTCCTCCAGCGCGAGGAAGTAGCGCTGCACCGCTCCACCCCACACTTCACCCGGCACCACGCAGAGCACGCCCGGCGGATAGGGCAACGCGCCCTCTGCCGCAATGCGCCCTTCCGCCTCGCTGATGCGCACCAGCTCGACGTTGCCGCGAATAAATTCGCTATTGGCATCCTGCGGATTCATCGCTACCGCCGGGAAGCTCTCTTTGCGGAACATCGCTTTTTGCAGATCTTTAACGTCAAAGCTGACGTAGAGATCGTGCATCTCCTGGCACAGCTCGCGCAGGGTGTAATCGCGATAGCGCACCGGGTACTTGTTAAAGATGGTCGGCAGCACGTCAGCCAGCGGCGTGTCATCTTCAATATGCTGCTCAAACTGGGCGATCATCGCCACCAGCTGCGCCATCTTCTCCGCGCTTTCGGCAGGCGTCAGCAGGAAGAGGATCGAGTTGAGATCGCACTTCTCCGGCACAATGCCGTTTTCACGCAGATAGTGCGCCAGAATGGTCGCCGGAATGCCGAAATCGGTGTATTCACCCGTTTCCGCATCAATGCCCGGCGTGGTCAGCAGCAGCTTGCAGGGATCGACAAAGTATTGATCCTGGGCGTAGCCGGCAAAACCGTGCCACTTGTCGCCCGGCTCAAAGCTGAAGAAGCGCCGCTTGCGGGCGATAAGCTCGGTCGGATGATCCTGCCACGGGCGACCGCCGATCACCGGCGGCACAAACGGCTGGATCATTTTGCAGTTGGCGATGATCGCTTTGCGCGCCTCAATGCCCAGCTCGACGCACTCCGCCCACAGCCTGCGCCCGCTCTCGCCCTGGTGAATTTTGGCGTTGATATCCAGCGCGGCAAACAGCGGGTAAAACGGGCTGGTGGAGGCGTGCAGCATAAAGGCGTTATTCAGCCGCTTGTGCGGGCAGAAGCGCGCCTGGCCGCGCAGGTGGTTATCTTTTTTGTGGATCTGCGAGGTTTGCGAGAAGCCCGCCTGCTGTTTATGCACCGACTGGGTGACAAAGATCCCCGGATCGTTTTCATTCAGATCGAGCAGCAGCGGCGAGCAGTCGGCCATCATCGGGATAAACTGCTCGTAACCGACCCACGCCGAGTCAAACAGGATGTAATCGCACAGGTGGCCGATCTTATCGATCACCTGGCGGGCGTTGTAGATCGTACCGTCGTAGGTGCCAAGCTGGATCACCGCCAGGCGGAACGGACGCGGCTGTTTGGCCTTATCGGGCGCGACATCGCTGATTAAGGTGCGCAGGTAGGCTTCATCAAAACAGTGATCGTCAATGCCGCCAATAAAGCCAAACGGGTTGCGCGCCGCTTCCAGATAGACCGGCGTCGCTCCGGCCTGAATCAGCGCGCCGTGGTGGTTGGATTTATGGTTATTACGATCGAAGAGCACCAGATCGCCGCGCGTCAGCAACGCATTGGTCACCACTTTATTAGCAGCGGAGGTGCCGTTAAGCACAAAGTAGGTTTTGTCAGCGTTAAACACTTTGGCGGCAAATTTCTGCGCGTGCTTGGCGGAGCCTTCGTGGATCAGCAAATCGCCAAGTTTCACGTCGGCGTTGCACATATCGGCGCGAAAGACGTTCTCACCGAAAAAGTCATAAAACTGGCGGCCTGCCGGGTGCTTTTTGAAAAATGCGCCGTGCTGGTGGCCTGGACAGGCGAAGGTGCTGTTCTTCATCTCAACATATTGACGCAGCGTATCGAAGAACGGCGGCAGCAGCGTCGCTTCATAATCACAGGCGGCGGCTTCCAGCTCCAGCCACTCCTGATCGCGCCCGCTAATCACCGCGGTCACGCCTTCGGGCGCGGTAACCGGTTCGCGGGAGAAGAGAAAGACCGGCAGATTAAAACCAGTGCGTTTGAGCAGCGCGAGAATGCCGCTGCGGCTCTCCGCTACCGTCATGACGACTGCCGCCACATCCGTGAAATCGGTACTCTCAAGGGAGATCACCTCGCGGTGGGTTGAGAGTGTGGAGAGCAGCTCGCGGCTGACGGCAATTTTCAGTGAGTTCATAAGCACGAATACCCGTTTCAGGGGAGTAAAAAGCCCCGGACGAAGCGGTGGCTTCGCCCAACGAAAATGTCTGGCTGGGATCAGCTCCGGACGCCAGACATCAGTAAAAGCAGAAAACCGCTGATCTTACTGTTGTCCTGCGGTGAGCGTGCGCTACCCTCACCGCATGGTGAGAAAGAGTGACGATAAGCGGGGGCGAGCGGCCTGGGCACGGGCGTGAAACGCAGTGTCAGCAGCTGAAATGTACAGCATCAGGCGGCCCCGTCAGATGGATGAAAATTCGCGCAATCATGTCATTTTTAACCCGCAGGCGCAACCTGGGTGGCACTTCGCCGCGCATAAAAATGCTATGGTATGCGCCTTCTTATTCATTTTTATGGCACTTCAGGAGTGTGAACGTGCTGACAGGTCCTTTTATTAACGCGGCTGCCGTGCTGATCGGCGGCACGCTCGGTGCGCTGATGAGCCACCGTTTACCGGAGCGCGTGCGCTCATCAATGCCCTCCATTTTTGGCCTCGCTTCGCTGGGCATCGGCATTTTACTGGTGGTCAAATGCGTCAACCTGCCGGTGATGGTGCTGGCGACACTGCTCGGCACACTTATCGGCGAGCTCTGTTATGTGGAGCGTGGCATTGGCGGCGGCGTTAACGCCCTGCGCAAGCTGGCGCAGAAGCGCAAAGCGGTTGAGTCAGCGTCCAGCGCCCATGAGTCGTTTATTCAGAGCCTGGTGGCGATCATTATTCTTTTTTGCGCCAGCGGGACCGGGATTTTCGGCGCCATGCGCGAAGGGATGACCGGCGATCCCAGCATTCTGATTGCTAAAGCGTTTCTCGATTTCTTTACCGCGCTAATTTTCGCCACTTCCCTCGGTTTCGCCGTGGCGATCATCTCGGTTCCAATGCTGATTATTCAGCTGACGCTCGCCACCTGCGCGACGCTTATTCTGCCGCTCACTACCCCGGCGATGATGGGCGATTTTACCGCCGTCGGTGGAATTCTGCTGCTGGCGACCGGGCTGCGCATCTGCGGGATAAAGATGTTTGCCGTGGCGAATATGCTGCCGGCGCTGGTGCTGGCGATGCCGCTCTCCGCCCTCTGGACGGCCTTTTTTGCCTGAGTGCGCGTGCAATGGGCAGAAAGTGGTGATAGATTGTGCACTCTGTGACGAAATGAAGAAATTTCGTTGACGGAGCGCAGTGAATCAGGTTTAATGCGCCCCGTTGCCCGGATAGCTCAGTCGGTAGAGCAGGGGATTGAAAATCCCCGTGTCCTTGGTTCGATTCCGAGTCCGGGCACCACTATTCATAAGGCCTCGCTGAAAAGCGGGGCTTTTTCCTTTTTTGGCTACGGTAGATTTCTGGTCGTTGCGGCACGTTAATTGTTTGCTAGATTTCACGCCTTTTTCGCAAATGTCCTTTGTTATTAAAGGTATCCACTCCCTCTAGCAAACCTACCTCTTGCTTCCATGCTACGGTCTTTCTACGGTCAATTACAGCTTCTCTCATTTTTAGTTGTTAATAATGATGCAAAAGCGGAAGAGGGGGAATTGACATTAAGCTTCAATCTACTGGTCTTCCATAGGATTTTGACACAGGGTATATGGTGGGTAACCCCCCTTCCCCTAACGGGGAAATCTAACAACATACGTCCTCCACTAGTAGCATGGGGTCTTCACTAGCCCACCCGGCAGAGGCATACACTTCTTTCCCTTTCATTTCTTAACATTATCAGAATTACCCGACCTCCACGGCATTATGTACTTTATGTATGTAGTAATATCACTAATAAGGATTAATTTACACGATAAATCTGATTGTTAATCCTTTGTAAAATATTATATATTCATAGAATATAAAACCGCTCGCTCATTCGGCTATTGTTTTAAGCCTGTCAAACTGAGATGAATATCATATAAATCGGTGTGTATATTATTAATTGAGAATGTAAGACTTAAATGTTAAATTAGGTATTAAAAGTTCTAACTTTTTATAAAAATCGGCCCTCATAATCAAATCACTACCTTCAAGCTTTGCGATATTACAACATGTGCCAACAAAGTATGAACCGTTTCCGATCAGTTTATCTTTCCACTGTCTATATTCCAAAATAACCTCACCATGCTCATTAATAGCTCTTAGTCCATTTTTATAGCTATCAAGCCTTAGCCTAAGGAGCTCTAACAATTCACTATTCAACCATAATACATGTGATGGTTCTAAAGAATTAATCCTACCACATATTCCCTGTACAAATGGAATGCCATTATAAAAACTTCCGTTCCAGATATGGTATGATGATAGTTTAGAAGGGAGGGGATTTATATCAATTGCATCAGGTAGTAGCCCTTCGAATAGCACTGTTGTTTGTGGTTGCTTCCCATATTCTCTTAAGCTTAATTGTTTTTCAAATCTTGCAATCCTAACAAAGCCACTCTCATAATGAGGCTCTTTAAACCCCTGTAGAGTCTCAACTGGCGTAGGGATCTTCGGTCTTTGAATCAATGAATTGGAATGAGATATTATTGTCTTAACATCAAGTCGCCCATCATTTTCGAAGCTAAAACCATCAGGTGCATTATCATTTAAATATCTGCATAGCACTTTAAAAAGTGTTTCTTCTACACATATATTAGGAGACAGTAGCCCTTCAGAATTATTTATAAAAAGAGAGAAAATTTCATTATCAAATTCAACATTAAAAATATTAGTAATCAAATCAGTTTCAACACCAATTTGCTCAACATAGTCAATGAATTTATTAGATCTAACGAGTCGAAAGAGTTGCTCATCCATTATATAGCCTCCTTAACAAGCTCAATAAGTAAATTTTTAATATACAAACTATCTACTCTCATGGCTTCCTTCAATTCATTCTGAATATTTGAAAGTAGTGCGCTGCATTCATTCTTTTCAATTATAAGCATTTCCAGCAAGCCACTAACAGTTAGCTCATTGAATTTGTCAATGTTTATAAAAAACCATCTTAGCGGTTTTACTAATAACCCCTCTCTGTAGGTTAATAGATAATTAATAGCAAAAAGAACTTCTCTTTGAATTTCTGAATCGTTGTTTTTAGTTTTTGCTAATATTAGTACAACAGCTAATTCATCATGACTCATCTCAAACATCAAAAAGTTTTCGATATCATCCCATCGAAAATCATTATTGTCTGGCAATCTATTCTCAATGAATTTAAACCCGCGACTATACATATCCAAGACAATATTTTTATCTATTCCTGAATGCTCGAAAGCAATAATAAGATTAGCTGTAGAGTTAGACATATAGCCAATATTTGAGAAAATATGTGCCAGCTCTTTAGCTAAAAATACCAGTGCTTTTTCATTATCAATCTCCACTGCTTTTTTTAGTGATTCTTTATGAGTAAACATAGCAAACCAACCGTCCTTGGAGTAAAGGAAATTATTGACAAGAAGACTTACTTTAATATCTGTATCTAGGACCAACTGCATGATCAAACAGTAAAAATACTCATAACGAGTACTGCTATCACCAGGATATTGTTTTCTTATCATTGGGACTAGAACCTCATCAATACATTGAGCACTATCAAATTCGCAAAGATAAAAATATATAGCATTGAAATCCCTAACTGATAAACATTCCTTTTTAACATAATAACCACATAAATCAGCTATGGAGAAACCAATGACAGAGTTTTTAACACAAAGGTTCTCAGACAAAATCATTGAGAGAGTCTGAGTTTTATCTAATTTATGGCTCACATTATCCTGAGGTTTACCTTCAATATTAACGGGAGTCAAACCGAACTCCCTCATAATATCTCGTAACTTAATCAATGAGTTAGGTTCAATTTTATTATCACTATCATTTAAATCTCTACTTAACAGATTGATAAAAAATGACTTAGCTAAATCCTTATCAATATGTCCCAATGATAAAATTACATCCATATACCCATTTACATATTCAACTCTATTATTGGTTGGAGATAATCGATACAAAAATGCAACCAAGATTGGATTAATATTATTACTATTCTTCAATAAATTAATTAACATATAGTCCAACTTCCAAAAATATGGGTAGTTAATTAATTCATATGCAAGGTATTTTTTCGCCAAAAGGCTATCTATATGCAGAAGTTCACTGAACCATTCTATGGCTAACCACCTTATGCCTTTGCCATCTTCTGTATGCTTCATGACAGCATCACTTAGATATTTCAGTTTCTTAACATGTTCTTTAGCAAACTCTATGTCTATACTATTTATTGAACTTAAGGGTGCTATTAATTCGGAAAGTGTTGTGTCTTTACGATAAGTATAAGTAGTAATATATTCCATGGCTTTTTTTAATTCTTCTTTGGCTAAGTCCAGCTTGTTAGATTTAGCCAGTAATATAGCCTTCTTAAAACAATAATCTGCATATTCACTATAATCTAATTTATCAGATTTCTCAAAATCAGAATACGCATTAATAATGTATTCAATATTTTCCTCATTAAGAAAACAGTTCTCAACAATCGATAAAGAAGAGCATGGGATTGAAATTATACTTTTTATAACCAACTCCCATGAACTTTTTGAGATTATATATTTAAGTGCAAATTTTAAAGTATGATCTATTAAAGGTGAATTGTCATATATAAAATCTATAGCTCTAGGTTTACCTTTATATCGTTCAACATCACCTGATAAAAAAACTATATTTTCAACAAATGCATTTTCTTTCTTTTCATCCAGAATAGTATGTTCTATGATAAAATTTCTAATAAAAAATTTAATCCAATTATAGAAGAAATTCAATTGTGGTATTGATTCCTCGAAATCCACTAAAATGTTTATATCTTTTTCAGCGTACTGACAAACTGTATCGTAAAAAAAACTTATCTTATCACAATTAATATAACCATCTACAAAATCAATTGCTAAAAGCGGTAAAATTGTGTTTTTAGCTACTGGTTTTTTAATGAATTTTACCCGCTGTTCTACATTGTAACTTTCAAATATACTATTAATTCTTTCAGCTATTTCATGAGTGTTCTTTTTAATTGCATTAAACATAGTTAAAATAGTATCTATCTTATCATTTTCAATTAAAGCAAACACAACTTCATTGAATAAACTTTTATTTTCATGTTCCGCTATAGATACGAATAACTTTTCTAGATCAGTAGAAAGCAGAATTCGACTATAAACATAATATCTCATGTGCTCCTTTCTAATCTCCCCTTGGAATAAATCATTTACTTCATCCCATCTTGGTGAATATCCATTTTTCTGTAGAATAACAAAAGCTTTAGCAGTAATTTCATCACTAAAATTTTTATCATCATCAAAAAACAATAGAGAATTTGCTTTCTCCGTACCATATATTAGACAAACAGTTTCAAAATAAATTTCGAAATTCTGAAGAAACTGGCTATGCAAATCCTCTGAATTTGTAGCTAATATAGTACGATTTAACTCACTGAGATAAATGAACAAATCCCATTTTTGTAAAGCATTAGCGATATGCAGAAACCCCCTATAATTATTTTTTATAGCTGCTTCAGAATGACCTTGATAAAGACTGTTAATTAGAAAATTGTTATCAGCGATGTTTAATGCTTCCTTATAGTCTTCAGCTTTTATTAGATAACTAATTAGATATCTATAAGATTTAGCATTTTGATAAAACCCCTGATTTTTTAGCCAAGTTCCTATCTGGTAGTTGATTTTTTTATGACCTGAAGATGATAGACGCTCTATTATATATCGTCTAAAACTATCATGATATAACTTAATACCTCCTCTAGAACTGTTTGTAGAGATAACGGGGGACAATATCTCAAGATCTTTTTCTAGATAATGGCTGAAAATGAGAATGTTTTCCAATTCTGTCTTAGTAGTAGAAAACTCCAAACACCCCAATATATCAGCCGTTAAATTATTAACTAACTGACTTGAAAGATATTCATAGTAACCTTTTAGATTGTGATCGTATGCAGGCAATATATTTATAATTTCTTCCGAAAAAACCTGTTGACCATTAATTACTTTGAGTATATAAGTCGCATACAACGGATTACCTTGACTTTTTCTATTTATCAATGAAGACAAATGCACATTATTTATCTTGATATCGTCAACATTATACTTATCCATTAAAAATTTAATTGCTGTTATATCCCATTTTGGTAGTTCTATAGGTTGGTAATCTTGATTGTCTATCAAAGAACAAATTTCATTGACCGGTTGAGATCCAATCAAAATTGAAATATTTGGATGCATATCAATCTTTGAGATAAAGTCTATTATTCTAGTTCTATCTTTCGATAACGAAGATGATATATTGATAACTCTTTCTATGTGATCTAAGCCATCGATAATGATCACCAAAGCTTCATCGATACTTGAGAGTAACAAATTTAACTCATCAAGGTTAGATGCAAGCAGTTTCGACTTTTTAGACTGTAATTTGGGGAACAGCTCGATAATATCAGCTATCAAATTTCCGAAGAAAACATCCGACAACACTCTCTTTTCATTAAAATCGTCATTTGTACTAGTAAAGCAATAATGCCTAATTGATTTAATATTTTTCTCATCAAGATAATCAATGAAGTTTGTCAACAACCATGATTTCCCAGAGCCGGGCTCCCCGAGTAATATACTTCTTTTGTTTTCAATTGTTTTTATAAGAAGCTCATCATTAGCCTGCTCAAAAACAATATTTTTATTTGGATTTATCTCAAACCTTTGATCTATTTTACCGAAATTCGTTCTTACCCTTAGCTCATTAAAAATATATCTAGCCGAAACTTCACGAGTTCCACTTCTATAAGAACCTACTAACTTTGCAAGTCTAACTAAAAAATCATTGATATAGATATCATCATTTGGATACTGACCGATTCCAATTCTTTCTGCTTGCTCGATTAATATTCGTTCCAATCCACCGGGTTTATCAAATTTCAAACTTGCCTTAGGTAGATTTACTTCTATTAACAATTCACTACAGAATTGGTTGAAAATATTTCTTTCGAGATCATTCTCTTTTGTATATTTTTTAAAGCTATCCCATCTATTAAAGTTTTCAGAACTTTCCTCCCATAGTTTATCAAGATTAATTTTGAACACCTTTGTTGGATAGTTCTCAAACGATGAATTATCTTTTTGCTGGGTTAATACCCGTGTAATATCGTCTGACACCGGTTCATCCCATGCTAAACATAGCCGAAACTCTGTTTCCGCAGTTCTGAGATCAATCCATGTTTCAAATAATTTATAAATAGCCAAGCCATAGCCATTATCATTTGCCAAGTCAGCTTTTTCTAAGACCTTAGAGATGGAATCATTACTATATTTTATTTGCTTTCGCTGTATTCTTGAGCCATTAACGATAACCAAATCATCAAATCTGTCTGGCACATTATCAGAGGTATTTTTCATGTCGATGGAAAAAATGCTATTCCAGTTTCCATCTAAAACCTCCTTTAAAATAAAGTAACTTGTTAGTAAATCTTGATAGTCGTATCCTTCATGGGCATTATTCAGGCTCAAAATAATTGTCCTTATAGCGAAAATTAACTTAATAGATTTTTGCGAGTGAGGGATTAAGCAACGCTACCGCCCTCAGGGCGCAGTCCTGATCATTTTGATTATATCAGGATGTTACCTAATCCTTACATTTATACAAGTGATCAATGAGATAAATGCAAATGCAGAATGTTAAACCTGCATGTAATTATCCCCACCTGAAACATATATTATTACTGTGAACACCACTCGCGAAACGGTACTTTTCTCCTAAGACCAGAAGCAGATCGTAACACCTCAATCGCCACTGATAATCTAGACACTTCTGAGCCGTTGATAATATAGGTTTTCATATTCAGCCGGTGGCATCTGCTCGCTCGAGCCATGCCGATGCTTACTGTTATAAAACATTTCGATATAATCAAAAATATCGCTTCTAGCTTCGTCTCTCGTTCCGTAGATCCTTTTCTTAATCCGTTCACGTTTCAGTAGCTGGAAAAAGCTTTCCGCAACCGCGTTGTCGTGGCAGTTACCGCGACGACTTATGCTGTCTTCCAGACCGTGTGATTTCAGGAACGCCTGCCACTCATGGCTCTTGTACTGACTCCCTGATCAGAGTTAACCAGTACCTGCTTTTGAGGATTACGCCTCCACACCGCCATAAGTAATGCGTTCAGGACAATCTCTTTTGTCATGCGGGTTGCATTGACCAGCCGATAACTTTTCGGGAGAACAGGTCAACCACCACAACCAGATACAGCCAGCCTTCGTGGGTTCGGATGTAGGTTATGTCCGTCACCCAATGCTCATCCGGTGAGTCCGGATTGAACTGCCGCTGGAGCCTGTTGGGTGTTACGATGCTGGCTTCGCCTATACGTGCCCGTGGGCTACGGTACCCAACCTGAGCTTTTATTCCGGCACGCTTCATCAGCCGCCAGCCCCGGTTCACTCCGCACTGCTGTCCGGTATCACGCAGATCGAGATAGATCTTGCGATAACCATAGACGCAGCCAGACTCAAGCCAGAACTGTGTGATCTGCCCGGTCAGCATCTGCTCTGTCTGGTGACGCTGTGAATGTGGCTGCTGAAGCCAGAA
Source organism: Kosakonia sp. CCTCC M2018092 (assembly GCF_003864115.1). Lineage (NCBI taxonomy): Bacteria > Pseudomonadati > Pseudomonadota > Gammaproteobacteria > Enterobacterales > Enterobacteriaceae > Kosakonia > Kosakonia sp. CCTCC M2018092. The sequence goes on along the minus strand of NZ_CP034225.1, from coordinate 715,316 downwards.
ATAAAATCCACTCACATGGACATCCAGAACCCGACAGAGCAAACGAACAGGCCAGCAACGGCTGTTGTCGCGGACAAAGGCGTACCTCAGTCGGACAGCTTTGCGAAGTACGCCGCGGCTTTTTTTAATATGTCCCGTTCGTCCGTAACCCGCTTCAACTCTTTCTGAAGACGGCGGATCTCGTCCTGAGCATCTGACTGTTCATTATGAGTGGAAGAATCCGGACCGTACTTCTTTATCCAGGCGTAAAGACTGTGAGTGGTGATATCGAGACGTGTTGCAACACTGGAAACAGAATGACCACGATCAACAACCTGTCTGACAGCTTCAATTTTAAACTCTTCAGGATAACGCTTACCGCTCATGGGCACCTCTCTTTAGGTCATCTTATATGACTCTGAGGTCTCTGTTAAACCCGTGGCGATTCAGTTTTAAAGGGATTGAAAATCCCCGTGTCCTTGGTTCGATTATTCGCCGCAAGCGGCTCACCCCTTCGGGGCCAGCGCGACAAGCGCGCTGTTCAACGCCTGCGGCGTTAGTCCGGGTCCGGGCACCACTTATTCAGAGAACCCAGCCTATGGCTGGGTTTTTGCTTTTCTACGACCGGACTCTTCATCAAAGTTCGTTCGATTATTAACCACACACCACGTTTCATATTAATTAATACCTATGAGTGCATTTTAAAAAATAATATTATTCAAAAAAGGGAAATGTCATTTATTTTATCTATAGTATTTAAACCTTAACGCGGGAATAAAATTCTTATTTATTCACGCTATTATTAATTCACGATAAAACGTGAGATAGATCACAACAAGGAGTTCTCCCTTTTACAGCCTTCTATTACAGATTGCCTTAAAGATTTTTATTCTATAAATATTACCCTCGTTTTTATTATTACAGGGGCAAGTAAATGAGCAATCCATTCGAAAATGAAAACATTACTTTTTTAGTATTAGTAAACGCAGAGAATCAGCACTCTTTATGGCCGGAATTTATGGTTGTCCCCGATGGCTGGGAAGTGGTGTGCGGGCCCACCAGCCGCAAGGAGTGCGTTCAGTACATTGAGGAAAACTGGAAGGATATCAAGCCGAAAAGTTTACAAAATCTATAATCCCTTGTTGCCCACTCGTTATCCTATTTCGCTTTAATATTGAGGTTTTATATGTCCGCACCAGAAGACATGGAATATTTCGCTTTAACGTCGGCTCAGATGGGCATGTGGTTAGCGAATGAAGTCGCACTGAATCAAGCAAATAATAATATTAGTGAGTATTTAATTATTGATGGCACAATTGATCCATCACTATTTAAAGACGCTATAAAAACAATGATTGCTGAAACTGATGCCATACATGGCCGTTTTTTTTATGTAAATAACGTTGTCAGGCAATCATTGACGCCTGTTAATGATTATGAAACAGGCTTTTGTGATTTCAGTATGATGGACGACCCGTGGGCAACCGCCATTGAATATATGACGGCACAGACAAACAGAGCATACTCGCTCTCCGAAAAATATCTGTTTACCTTTTACCTGATTAAGATCGCCGAAAACAAACATCTCTATTATCAGTGCAGCCATCACATTATTTCCGATGGTTTTGGTGCCGCGATGCTGCTCAGCCGCACCATCGAGATCTACAACTGTTTAATCGCTGGCGAGCCGGTCTCCCCCTCCCCTTTAGGCAGTTTTAAAACATTGATGGCAGATGATATCGAGTATCGCCACTCAAAGCGTTTTGCGCGCGACAGGGAATACTGGGTATCGCGCTTTAGCGATCTGCCAGAACCGGTGAGCCTCGCCGGGCGCGCCGCCCCCTGCAACCAGCTTATTCGCCAGCGCATCTCGCTGGAAAAACCCTTCCACGACGCCATCATGCAGCGGGCCAGCGACTCCGGCTTTACGCTGCCGCAGCTGCTCACCGCCCTGAGTGCGATCTACCTCTACCGCATTAGCGGTAATGAAGATTTAGTGATTGGCTTTCCGATGGCGGCACGCGTTGGGCGAGTACAGCGCAGCATTCCTGGCTTAATGTCGAATATCATGCCGCTGCGCTTAAACTTATCACCGGCGCTTACCCTCAACGACGTGATGGCGCAGGCGATGAAAGAGATGATCTCCTCGTTGCGCCATCAGCAATACCGCCATGAAGATCTGCTCCGCGAGCTTAACGTCACGCGCCCGCTGTTCAACACGGCAATTAACGTTGAACTCTTCGGCGAAAACCTGGCGCTGACAGGGGCGAAAACCTTATCCGTTAATCTCTCCAACGGCCCGGTGGAAGACTTAAGCATCTTCTTCTTTGGCTACGGCAATGAACGCACAATGGTGCTTGGCTTCGATGCCAACAGCGCGCTCTATAGCGAACAGGAGCTGCTTGCCCATTATGAAAGAATGACGGCGCTATTCAGTGAACTGATTGCTAACCCTGAGATGGCGATCGGCGTTCCCGCTTTACTGAGCGCCAGTGAGTACCAGCAGATTGCCCTGCTGAATGATAAAACCGCCGCGCCGACGCCCTCCTTTACGCTGGCGGAGTGCTTTGAAAAACAGGTTCACCTCACACCCGATGCCCCGGCCATCTTTTACGAGGAGAGCGTGCTGAGCTATGCCCAGCTCAATAGTCTGGTCAACCAGATGAGCCACTATCTGCGCCAGCAGGGGGTACGGCCGGGCGACATTGTCGGGCTGCTGCTGCCGCGCACGGATAACCTGGTGATCGCCATGCTGGCGATTATGAAAGCCGGTGCGGTCTATATGCCGTTAGATCCCGATCACCCCGGTGAGCGGATAAAACATATTCTCGCCACCGCCGCGCCGACCTGCCTGTTAACCACCGCCGAAACGTCGGCTCTGGTTGCACAACTCCCGCAATATCAAATTGATGATAACGACATTATTGCCGGTATTATTTCGCAGCCAGAAACAGACCCTGTCGCATCGCCCGCCCAGCGGCAGCAGGCGGCGTATGTGCTCTTCACCTCCGGCTCGACCGGTGCGCCGAAAGGGGTGCTGATCCCCCATCACGCTTTGACCAATTTTATGGTGGCGATGCAGGAACATGTTCAGCTCTCGGCGGAGCATCGTTTAATGGCCGTCACCACGGTCGGGTTTGATATTGCCGCGCTGGAGCTTTTCCTGCCGCTGCTCAACGGTGCAGCGGTGGTGATTGCTTCTCGCGAAGCGGCGCGTGACCCGCACCTGCTGGCAAACGAGATTAATCGCTGGAACATCACCCATTTGCAGGGTACGCCAGCGTTGTGGCAGGGCCTGGTCAGCTATCAACCGCAGGCGCTGGCAGGTCTCACCGCGCTGGTGGGCGGCGACGCGCTGGCGGCCAATCTGGCCGAACAGATGGTGGCGCTGGCATCGAGAGTGATTCAGGTTTACGGGCCAACGGAAACGACGATCTGGTCAACCCTCCGCGAGCTGACCGCCGATCGCGTGGCTCCTTCGATCATCGGTCTGCCGATCAACAACACCCAGGTTTATATCCTCGACAGCGCGCTGCAACCAGTGCCGGTGGGCCAGCCAGGCGAGCTCTACATCGCCGGGGACGGCCTGGCGTTTGGCTACCTGAAACGCGCCGATCTCACCAGCGAGCGCTTTGTCGCTAACCCGTTTGGCCCTGAGGGTTCGCGCATGTACCGCACCGGGGATATCGCCTTCTGGGAGCACGATATGCAGATCGGCTTCCTCGGGCGCGCGGACAACCAGGTGAAGATCCGCGGCTACCGCATTGAGCTTGGCGATATCGAAAATGCGCTGCTTCGATCAAAGGCGATCAAGCAGGCGCTGGTGCTCGCGCATGATGAAAAAGCCTCCGGGCAAAAACGGCTGGTGGCCTACGTGGTGCCGCACGACGGCGCGCACTGTTCGCCGGAAACGCTGCGCGCCGACTTAGGCAAACAACTGCCGGATTATATGGTGCCGTCAGTAATGATGGTGCTGGAGCAGTTCCCCCTCACGGCGAATGGCAAAATTGACCGCCGCGCGCTGCCCGTACCAGCCTTCACCGCGCCCGCCCGCGTGCTCCCTTCCACACCGCAGCAGGAAAAACTGTGTCAGCTCTTTGCCGAGTGCCTGGACAGCGCGTTACCGGGAATCGATGACAACTTCTTCAGCCTTGGCGGCCATTCACTGCTGGCGCTAAAACTACTGAGCCGCATCCGCGAAGAGTTCAAGAGTGAGATCTCGCTGAAGGCGATCTTCGATGCGCCCACCGTGGCGGAGCTGAGCGTGCTGATTGAGGCCGGACGCGGCGCTACCGTGCGCCCTGCGCTGGTGGCACAACCGCGCCCCGCCATTCTGCCAATGTCGTTTGCCCAGCAGCGCCTGTGGCTACAGGAGCAGATCGCGCCGGGCAGCGCTTACAATATGCCGCTCGCCATCAGGCTTAACGGCAAACTGGATGCCGCAATGCTGACCCAGGCGCTGGCGGATGTTATCGCCCGCCATGAAAGCCTGCGTACGCGCTTAACCCAGCAGGACGATACCCCTTGCCAACAGGTGATGACGCCGGAAGAGGCGGCATTTACCCTGCAACAACAAACCATTGCGCCAGACGATCTGACCGCACAACTGATGCAGCATAGCGCGCATGTTTTCGCCCTCGATCGCGAACTGCCGATCAAAGGCTGGCTCTATCAGCTCGCACCCGAGCAGCATGTTCTGCTGCTGGTGATCCACCACACCGCAGGCGATGGCGGCTCCCTCTTCCCGCTGTTGCAGGATCTGAGCCTCTGCTGGCAGGCACGCCTGGCGGGTCACGCTCCCGATCTTGCACCGCTTGCCGTGCAGTATGCAGATTACGCCCTCTGGCAACGCGCGCTGCTCAGTGAAGAGCAGGATGAGAACGCCCTCTTCACCCGGCAAATGGCCTACTGGTGCAATCAACTGCAGGGGCTGGCGGAGGAGATTACGCTGGCAGGCGATCGCCCGCGTCCGGCGCGCGCCACCTCTGCGGGCGATCGCGTCGCCTTTACGCTGCCGGATGGGGTGTTTACCAGGCTTGCGGCGTTGAGCGCGCAAACGGGGGCCAGCCTGTTTATGCTGCTGCACGCAGGCCTGGTGGCATTGCTGCACCGCATGGGCGCGGGCGACGACATTGCGATCGGTACGCCGATCTATGGCCGTACCGATATCGCACAGCTGCCGATGATTGGTTACTTTGCGAATACCGCGGTGCTGCGCACCCGGGCGTCCGGCAACCCGGAATTACGCACGCTTATTGAGCTGGCGCGCAGCGCAGTGCTGGAAGCCAATGAGCACCAGGATATTCCTTTCGAACGCCTTGTCGAAGCCCTGGCACCAGACCGCTCGCTGGCAAAACATCCGCTGTTCCAGGTGATGCTGGCAGTCGATACGCCGTGGCCGCAGGCTGTCAGCTTCGAAGGGTTACAGCTTGAACAGCTGGAGCTGCCCAGCAGCAGCGCGAAATTTGATCTGCTGTTTAATTTCAACATTGATGAGCAGCACGGGCGCGTAAGCGGGCATATCGAATACGCTACCGATCTCTATAACGCGCGCACCATCGAGGGCGTTGCTGAACGCTTAGTCCACGTGATTGAGACACTGGTGAGCGCGCCGACTACCCGCGTTGGTGAGCTGCCGCTATTAACCTCTGCCCAGCGCGAAACGCTGCTTAGCGGCTGGAATAACACCCGTGTCACGCTGCCTGAAGTGCGTTTAGCCGCGCTGTTTGAACAGCAGGTGCTGCGCACGCCGGATGCCATTGCCGTTAAGCAAGGCAGCAAAACGGTGACCTACAGCCAGCTAAACCAGGCGGCGAACCGTCTGGCGCACCGGCTGATTGCGCTGAACGGCGGGAACACCTTCTGCGCCGGGCTGCTGATGCAGCACTCCATTGATGAAGTCATTGCCACGCTTGCGGTGATCAAAGCGGGCGGCGCTTACCTGCCGCTGCGCCCGCGCGATCCCCTTGAGCGCCAGCAGATGATGCTGGATGACGCAGGTGCCACGCTGCTTATCGCCGACGCGGGGCTGCCACTTCCGGATGCCGCGCATATCATTCACCCGGCGGACGACGCGCAGCAGGCGGGAACAGAGACCAACCCTGCATTGGCGGGTGCGGCGCAAAGCCTCGCTTACATCATGTACACCTCCGGCTCGACCGGGAAACCGAAGGGAATTGCCGTCAACCAGCAGAGCGTGGCGGCCCTTGCCCTTGATCGCCGCTGGTCGCCGGAGGATCATCAGCGCGTCTTGCTGCACTCCCCGTCAGCCTTTGATGCCTCCACTTATGAATTGTGGGTGCCTCTGCTGTGCGGCGGTCAGCTGATTGTCGCTCCGGCCGGTGAGCTGGATATCGATGCGCTGGCGCAGATCGTCATGGCGGAAAACGTGACCGCGCTGTGGCTCACCGCCGGTCTGTTCCGCCTGATGGCCGAGGAGCATGCCAGCGCGCTGAAAGCGGTGCGCCTGCTGATTGCCGGGGGTGATGTGCTGCCGGTGGCGGCGATCAGAAAGGTCATGACGCAGTGCCCTGAACTGAAGATGATGAATGGCTACGGCCCGACGGAAACCACGACTTTTGCCACCACGCACCTGATGCCGGGCATCCCGACGGAGATGACGGTGCCCATCGGCGCGCCCATCGATAACATGCAGACCTACGTGCTGGATGGTTATCTCAATCCGGTGCCGGTCGGCGTTCCCGGCGAGTTGTATATTGCCGGTCTCGGCCTGGCCCGCGGGTATCAGAACCAGCCGGTGCTCACGGCAACGCACTTTGTCGCTAATCCGTTTGCGCAGCCCGGCGAGCGCATGTACCGCTCCGGGGACTGGGCGCGCTGGCGTGAAGATGGCGTGATCGAATACCTCAGCCGCGGCGATCAGCAGGTGAAAATTCGCGGCTTCCGTATTGAGCTGGCGGAAGTGGAAACCGCGCTGCAACAGCAGCCTGCCGTGGCGCAGGCGCTGGCCTGCATCGTCGAGCCAAACGCAGGCAATAAGCAGATTGTCGCTTATGTTATCCCGCGCAAAGCGGTGGACTTCGATGCGGAACAACTGCGCACGGCGCTGAGCGCGCAGTTGCCGGACTTTATGGTGCCAGCAATGATTATCCCGCTGGAGACCTTCCCGCTAAACGCCAACGGCAAAGTGGATATGCGCGCCCTGCCCGCGCCGCTCTTCACCGCCGCGCAGCGTCGCAGCGCGCGCAATGAGCGCGAGAGCACGCTCTGCGCACTCTTCGCCGAGGTGCTCGGCCTGGACGACATCGGCATTGACGACAACTTCTTTGCCCTCGGCGGCCACTCGCTGCTGGCTTCGCGTCTGATCAGCAAGGTGCGCCGCGAAATGCGTGTCGATCCTGCGATCCGCGATCTCTTTGAAGCGCCGACGGTGGCGCAGTTTGCCGAGCGTTTACGCAGCGCAGCGCCTGCGCGTTTGCTCCTCCGGGCGCGTGAAAAACCGGCCCATCTGCCGCTTTCCGCCGCGCAGCGTCGGCTGTGGATGATCGATCGTATCGAAGGGCAAACCGCCACCTACAATATGCCGCTGACGCTGGAGCTTACGGGCGCGGTAAACATCGCGGCGCTGGCTGCGGCATTGAACGATGTGAAGCTGCGCCATGAAACGCTGCGCACGCGCTTTTTGCAGCAGCCCGACGGCAGCGTTTATCAGCACGTTACCGGGGATGAGGAGGCAGCCTGCACTCTGATAACCGAACACGTTGCGTCTGACGAACTGCAAAGCCGGATGCTGAGCGCCGCGCAATATACCTTCGATTTAGCCGGGGAAGATCCCTGCCGCGCGTGGCTCTTTACCGTCAATGAAGAGCGCCATCTGCTGCTGTTTTTAATGCACCATATCGCCAGCGATGGCAGTTCGCTCTCTCCGCTACTCCAGGATCTGGCTGCGGCCTATAACGCCCGCGCGCAGGGCCAGGCTCCGGCCTTTGCGCCGCTTGCGGTGAATTACGGCGATTATGCGTTGTGGCAGAACGACTGGCTGGGCGAGATCAACGACGACGACACTCTGGCGGGCCGCCAGCTCGCCTGGTGGCGCAACACGCTCGCCGATCTTCCCGACGAGCTGAAGCTGCCACTCGACCGTCCACGCCCGGCGCGCGCAAGCTACCGAGGCAAGCAGTGTCGCTTTACCATCGATGAAGGGCTGCACGCGCGCCTGCTGGAGGTGGCAAAAGCGCACAACGCCAGCCTGTTTATGGTGTTGCAGGCAGCGCTGGCCGTGCTGCTGCACCGCATGGGCGCAGGCGACGACATTCCTGTTGGAACCGCCATTGCCGGGCGCAGCGATGAGGCGCTCGAACCGCTGGTTGGCTTCTTTATCAACACGCTGGTAATGCGCGCCACCATTGACGACAACCTCACCTTCAGCGCCCTGCTGGAGAGGGTTCGCGACTATGCGCTGCAAGCCTACGAGCACCAGGACCTCCCCTTTGATAACCTGGTCGAGGCACTAAACCCTGAGCGTTCACTGGCGCGTCACCCTCTCTTCCAGGTGATGCTGGTGCTGCAAAATATGGCCTACAGCGAAGCGCGCTTTGACAACCTGCAAACCCGGGCTGCCACACCGCTGCTGCCGGTGGCGAAGTTCGATCTGACCTTTAATATCGAAGAGACGCCGACAGCGCTTAACGGCATTCTCGAATACGCCACCGATCTGTTTGACGATGCCACCGCCGAAGCGCTGGCCGCGCGTTTCGTGCTGGTACTGAAAGCCGTGATGGCAGAGCCGCAACGGCGCGTTGGCAGCGTTCCGCTGCTGCTGGCGGAGGAGTGCCAGGCCGCTGTACCGGCCTGCACCTCTTTTAACCAGTGGGCTAACGCCACGCTGCACGAGGTTTTCGAACAGCGGGTGCGTGAAACACCGCAGGCGACGGCGCTGAGCCTCGGCGATGAGACGCTGAGCTACGGCGAGCTGAACCAGCGCGCCAACCAGCTGGCACGCTATCTGGTAAGCCGCGGTATCGGCACGGAAGATAGCGTCGCGCTGGCGCTGCCGCGCACCATGGAGACGCTGGTGGCGCTGCTCGCCATCGTCAAAGCGGGCGCCGCCTACCTGCCGCTGGATGTGCATAACCCGGCGGATCGTCTGGCCTACATTGTTGATGACGCCAGACCGGCGCTGATTATCACCCTCGCGGAGTATGCCGGTACGCTGAGCACCACGCTGCCCGAACTGCTGCTCGATACGTCGCAGTGCCAGCAGCAGCTTGCCGGGCTGAGCGCCGACGATCTCAGTGACGACGAGCGCCTGCGCCCCGTCACGCCGGAGAGCCTGGCGTACATCATCTACACCTCCGGCTCCACCGGTAAACCGAAAGGGGTGATGATCCACCACAGCAATGTGCTGCGCCTCTTTGCCGCCACGGAGGGCTGGTTTAACTTTGCCCGCACCGACATCTGGACGCTGTTCCACTCCTGCTCCTTCGACTTCTCCGTCTGGGAGATCTGGGGCCCGCTGCTCTACGGTGGCGAACTGGTGGTAGTGCCATTTATCGTTAGCCGCGATCCGCAGGCCTTTTTACAACTGCTGAGCGACAAACGGGTCACCATCCTCAACCAGACGCCATCCGCCTTCTATCAGCTGATTGAAGCGGAAAACGCGGTTGCGCCAGCAAGCTGTCCATTAACACTGCGCAAAGTGGTGTTTGGCGGTGAAGCGCTCGATCTGAGCCAGCTTGAGCGCTGGTATCAACGCCATGACGACGCAGCACCAGAGCTGATCAACATGTACGGCATCACCGAAACCACCGTTCATGTGAGCTATCAGCCGCTGACGGCGGAGGGGGCGCGCAACGCCTCCGGTAGCCTGATTGGTGTGGCGATCCCCGATCTGCATATCCATCTGTTAGACGATGCGCTGCAACCTGTTCCGGTGGGCGTGGAGGGCGAGATGTATATCAGTGGCGCAGGCCTGGCACGCGGCTACCTGAACCGCGTGGCGCTAAGCAGCGAACGCTTTGTTGCCGACCCGTATGGCGAGCCAGGCACGCGCATGTACCGCTCCGGCGATGTGGCGATCCGCACCCGCAAAGGCGAGCTGAACTATTTAGGCCGCGCCGATCAGCAGGTGAAACTGCGCGGGTTCCGCATCGAGCTGGGCGAGATTGCCGCCGCGCTGGCGAGCTATCCGCAGGTGACCCAGGCCGAAGTGATCCTGCAAAACGATAACCCCGGCAACCCGCAGCTGGTGGCCTATATCATCAGTGACGGAAATAGCCCTGTCGACATGGCGGCGCTGCGCCATCATGCGGCGGATAAACTGCCGGAATATATGGTACCTGCCGCCATTGTGCAGATGGAGAAATTCCCACTGACCATCAATGGCAAGCTGGATAAACGCGCCTTGCCGAAACCCAGCATGATGCAGAGCGCAACCCGGCGTCAGCCGCGTAATGCGCAGGAGGAGATGTTAGCGGGCCTCTTCGCCGAGGTGTTGCAGCTGGAAGCGCCGGGCATTGATGACAACTTCTTTATGCTCGGCGGTCATTCGCTGTTAGCGATGCGCCTGATAAGCCGCATCAGCAGCGAGCTGGGCAAAAATGTGCCTATCCGCACGCTGTTTGATTACCCCACCGTGGCACAGCTCGCCAGCCAGCTGGCGCAGGCGGAGATCGCCCCGAAAGTGGCGCTGACCCCGCAACCGCGCGGCGAGTATTTGCCGCTCTCCTTTGCCCAGCAGCGCATGTGGCTGTTGAAGAACCTAGACGATAACCACGCGGCCTATAACATGCCGCTCGCCGTGCGCTTCAGCGGGCCGCTGAACGAAGAGGCGCTGGGCCAGGCGCTGCGTGATGTGGTGGCGCGTCATGAAGTGTTACGCACCCTCTATCCGCTCCATCAGGAGCAGCCTTACCAGCATATTCTCGCCGCTGATTCGGTCGAAATGACGCTGGCGGTGAAGTCGGTGACTGAAGAAGCGCTCGCCAGCGCGCTGGATGAGGCATCAACCTATGCCTTTGACCTGGCTAGGGAAATTCCGCTGCGCTGTACGCTGTTCCGTTTGCCGCAGATGCATGAACAGGTGTTGCTGATTGTCATTCACCATATCGCCTGCGATGGCGGCTCGCTGGCACCGCTGTTCCACGATATCTCCTGCGCTTACAACGCACGCTGCCAGCAGCAGGTACCGACGTGGACGTCGCTTGCGGTGCAGTATGCCGACTATGCGCTGTGGCAGCGCAGCCTGCTCGGCGAAATCGAGGAGAACACGCCGCTCTGCGCGCAGCAGATCGACTTCTGGCGCAGCGCGCTGGCGGACGCGCCGGAAGAGATGCTGCTGCCCGTCGACCGTCCGCACCCGGCTTCACCGAGCTATATGGGCGAGCGGGTTCATTTCCGGATCGACGAGGCGCTCTATCAGCGGATCAAAACCCTGACGCAACAGGAAGGAGTAACGCCCTTTATGCTGCTGCAAGCGACCGCCGCTATCCTCTTTAGCCGCATGGGTGCAGGCGACGATATTACGCTTGGTACTGCCGCAGCGGGACGCTCAGATGAAGCCATCGGCGATCTGGTGGGCTTCTTCGTCAATACGCTGGTGCTGCGCGTCGATCTGGCGGCAAACCCCAGCTTCCGCGCCGCGCTTGCCAGCGTTCGCGACTATATGCTCTCTGCCTACGTCAACCAGGATGTACCGTTCGACTGGGTAGTCAAAGCGTTGAATCCGGGGCGCTCCTCTGCCAGACATCCCCTCTTCCAGGTGATGATGGTGCTGCAAAACAACGCCAATACACCGCCGCAACTGGTGGATGTGCAGGCCGCCCACCAGCCGGTCGGTCTGGTGACAACCAAGTTTGATCTGTTATTCAACTTTGATGAAATTAGCGGCGAAAATGGCGAAGTCTGCGCGCTTGATGCGCAAATTGACTTCCCTGTGGAGCTGTTTGATCGCTCAACCGTCACCGCGCTGGCCGGTTACTTTGTGCAGCTATTGCAGGCGGCGGTCGACGCGCCGGATCGGCCAGTGAAAAACCTGCCGTTACTGAGTAACGAACAGCGCGACGCGCTTATTCATGTCGGCAATGACACCTTTGTGGATCTGCCGCCGGCAACGTTAGCGCAGGAGTTTGCCTGCCAGGTGGCGAAAACGCCGCACCACATCGCCATCAGCTGTGGCGACGAGCAGCTTACCTATCAGGAGCTGGATGCGCGCGCCAATGCCTTAGCCCATAGCCTGCAACAGCATGGGGTGAAAGCGGAACAGGGCGTGGCGTTACTGTTTGAGCGCTCCCTCTCACTGGTGATTGGCGTGCTCGCGGTGGTGAAAGCGGGCGGCTTCTATGTGCCGCTGCGCACCAGCGATCCATTTGAGCGCTGGCAGCATATTACCCATACGCTGGATGTGCGCATCGCGGTTGTGGATGAGCAGCATAGCGCGACGCCGCTGCCGGAAGGGATTGCGGTGCTGACGGTCAACAATGCGCATACGCAGGAAGAAGCGCCGACCATCTCGACGCCGCTTAATCCTGACCATATCGCTTATGTGATGTTTACCTCCGGCTCCACCGGTCAACCGAAAGGGATTGCCGTTACCCAGGATAACGTCGTTGCGCTGGCGCGCGATCGCCGCTGGCAGGGGGAGCATCATCAGCGCATCCTGCTGCACTCTCCGTATGCCTTTGATGCCTCAACCTATGAGATCTGGGCGGCGCTGCTTAACGGCCACCAGGCGGTGATTGTGCCGGGAGAAGCGCTGGATCTGCCGGTGATCACCTCAACGATTACCGATCGCAACGTGACGGCGCTGTTTTTAACCTCCGGGCTGTTCCGCCTGATTGCCGAAGAGGCGTGGCAGTGCCTGGCGGGGGTCAGCAAGGTCTATACCGGCGGCGAGAAGATCTCCGCAAGCGCGGTACAGTCAGTGCGCGAGCACTTGCCGGATCTCGAGCTGATGAACATCTACGGCCCGACAGAGACGACGACTTACGCCACGGATTACCCGATTACGCAGGCAGATGCGCCCTATGTAGATGTGCCGATCGGCTATGCGTTGGATAACACCCGTTTATATGTGCTGGATGAGCACTTACAACCGCAGCCGGAGGGCGTTGCAGGCGAGCTTTACATCGCCGGGCGCGGGCTGGCGCGCGGCTATGTGAACCATCCGGGCCTCAGCGCGGCGCACTTTGTCGCCGATCCTTATGGCCCGGCGGGAAGCCGTATGTACCGCACCGGGGACAGGGTCAAACGCCGCCGCGATGGCGCAATCAGCTTTGTCAGCCGCGGCGATCAGCAGGTGAAAATTCGCGGCTTCAGGATTGAGCCAGGCGAAATCGAGATCGTGCTGAAACAGCATGAGGCCGTGCAGCAGGTGGCCGTTATTCCGCTTGAAGATGCGGCGGGCCATAAACAGCTGGTCGCCTATGTGGTGGCGAGCGATCCGCAAGAGACGCTACCTGAGGCTCTGCAACAGTTTGCCCGTGAACGTCTGCCGGACTTTATGGTGCCTGCGGCGGTAGTGCTGCTGGAGGCGCTGCCGCTCAATGCCAACGGTAAACTGGCGATTAAGTCGCTGCCGAAGCCGGATTTCAGCACCGAGGCCGGGCGGCAACCGCAAAGCAAGCGGGAGATCTGGCTGGCGGAGAAATTCAGTACGCTGCTCAAGGTTGAGAACGTCAGCATCGACAGCAGCTTCTTTGCCATGGGTGGCCACTCCCTGCTGGCGGCGCGCCTGATTACGCAGATTGACCGCGAACTGCAAGTGAAGCTGACCATCCGCGATCTGTTTGAATCGCCGACGGTCGCGATGCTGGCGCAGCGGCTGGAGAGCAACCGTCACAGCAACATGCTGGATATGATGCTGCCGCTGCAACCGCTGGGCGATAAAGCCGCGCTGTTCTGTCTGCCTCCCGGCGGCGGCCTGAGCTGGTCCTACTCCGGGCTTATTGGCTACCTCGGCGATCGTCAGCCGATCTACGGTCTGCAAGCAAGCAGGATCAGCACCGGCGAACCAGCGGCCTCGGTAGAGGTACTGGCGAAAACCTATCTGGCGGAGATCTACAAAGTCCAGCCAGAAGGCCCTTATGCTCTCCTCGGCTGGTCTTTTGGCTGCCATCTGGCCCATGAGGTCGCCACGCTGTTACAGAAAGAGGGGCATGAGGTCAGCACGCTGGTGCTGGTGGATGGCTATCCGCTCGGGGAGCATTATCTCGAGACGATAATGAGCGACGAAGAGGGGCTGAAGGTGCTGTTCGAAGCGCTGGTGGGTGCCGTTCCGGATGACCAGGCGTTGCTCTCCGTTGAGGGGTTACGGCGTGAGTTGCAGGCGATGGAACACCCTCTCGCGGACATGGAGCCGGTGATTTTCGAGCGCATCTTTGCCGAGCTTCGCGACGCGCCGCTGCTGCTGGCCGCCTCGACGCCGGCGTGCTATCGCGGTGATATGCTCTTCTTCAAAGCGACGCAGCGCAATGCGGATGACGAGGATTTCGATCCTCTGCTCTGGGCAAACCATGTTGATGGCAATATCATCGTCCACCCTGTGCCGAGCACCCATAATGGTATGTTCAGCCCGGAGGCGTTGAAAACCATCGGCCCGGTGATTCAGCGCTGGCTTGAGAGCCACTGAGCGGATCGATCGTTATGTTGATAAAACCGCCGTCATGGCGGTTTTTTTTACCTGTTGATAGTGAGCGACATGTTAACTCCATTGACCCATCACGCACTGCCGCCTTTTATCCCTCATCTTGAGATGGGCACGATAGCGGCTATTCCGGGGCTCGCCTACTGCCAGCTCTGTTTTGATCGCCACGCCTGGCAGGACGAGCTGTTTACCCACTACGCGATCCCGTTTCCCCCGCGCCTGCATGCGGCGGGCGTGAAGCGCCGGGCGGAGTATCTGGCGGCGCGCTACGGTGCAAAGCTGCTGCTTGCGCACCACGGCTGCGACGCCAGCGTTGGCTCGGCGGCGGATCGTGCGCCCATCTGGCCTGCGGGCTGGTGCGGCAGCCTTTCCCATACCCATGACCGGGCGATAGCCGTTATCGCACCCAGCGGCGCAGGCCTGACGCCAGGCGTGGATATTGAAATGCTGGCACCCGAAGCCATGCGTGAAACCGTTGATATGTTCACCTCAGCGCAGGAGCAAGCGCTGCTCGCAGGCTGCCCGCTTCCTTATGAGAGTGCGCTACTGATCGCTTTCTCCGCCAAAGAGAGCCTGTTTAAAGCCCTCTACCCCGAAGTGCGGCGTTTTTTTGACTTTGATGCCGCACGGGTTTGCGAAATTGATACAACGACGCAGCGCATCACCCTTGAACTGACGCAAACCCTGGCGGCGGAGAGAACGACGGGGAGTCGGCTGACGGGTTACTACTCCCTCGCAGAGGATCATCTCATCACGCTTATTGCCTGAGGGATCAGCAGCGATAACCATGATTTTGCCAGCATGCTGTTAAATCACGTGAGGCTGGCAATAACCTTTTTTACACCACGCCTTGCCTCTCTTATTTCTTCTTTTTTAACTGCTATTAATTCACGGCAATTACATATCAACTAACAAAATAATATTCACCAGCAACTTCAAATACCCCACCACTTATAATTGCGCATAGATAAAAATATTTTTACGCCGTTTATTTCGGGCGTTCAAATTCTTAAAAACGCAAAAGCAAAACTATCTCGATTGCTTTAAAAGAGAGTTTTCTATAGAAAAAAAAGCCTCTCCCTATGAAAAGGAAAAATAGATGAGCAACCCCTTCGAAAATGAGAACCTTATATTCATCGTGTTAGTGAATCAGGAAAACCAACACTCATTATGGCCCGAGTTTATTCCGGTGCCGGATGGCTGGGAGCCAGTATTTGGGCCAGCAAGCCGGGCTGAGTGCCTGCACTATATTGAGGAGAACTGGCACGACATTAAGCCAAAAAGCCTGCAAAACATGTAGTTGTGCCAATTACTCTTATCCCCTGCCGCTTTCTAATATTGAGGTTCTGCTTATGTCCGCGCTAATAGACAAGGAGTACGTCGCTTTAACATCCGCACAAATGGGAATGTGGTTAGCGAATGAAGTCGCCCTGAATCCGGGAAACAATACCATTAGTGAATATTTGATTATTGATGGCGAAGTAAGCCCAATATTATTTAAAGCGGCGGTCAGGAAAATGATCGCTGAAGCCGAAACCATGCACGGCCGGTTTTATCAAACAGACAACACGGTAAAGCAGCAACTGCCCGCCATCGATAATTATGATGCTGCCTTTTACGATTTCAGTGCGCGCCCGGATGCCTGGGAAGCCGCACTGGCCTTTATGAGCGAGCAGACAAATCAACACTTCTCCCTGACAGAAGGAAACGCATTTACCTTTTTTCTCATCAAGCTCAGCCCGGAAAAATATCTCTATTACCACTGCTGCCACCACATCCTGCTTGACGGTTTTGGCGCTTCGCTGATCCTTCGTCGCACGGTCGATATCTACAATGCGCTGGTGCTGGATAAACCCGTCGCGCCCACGCCGTTCGGCAACTTTCGCGACTTGCTTGCCGAAGATACCGCCTACAGAAACTCAAACCGCTTCACCCGCGATCGCGAATACTGGATGGCGCGCTTTCAGGATACGCCAGCGCCAACAAGCCTTGCTGGCCGCAGCGCGCCGGATGCGCCGATCATCCGCCAGCGCAACAATATCGATTTAGCGCTGCATCAAGCCCTGAATCGCCATGCCGAAGCCGCAGGCTGCACGCTCCCGCAGCTGCTTACGGCGTTAGCCGCTGTTTACCTCTACCGCATGACGGGCCAGCAGGAGGTAGTGATTGGGCTACCGATGGCGGCGCGCGTCGGCCGTGTGCAGCGCACCACGCCCGCGATGATGTCCAACATCATGCCGATGCGCCTGCCGCTTTCACCTGCGCTGACCCTTGATGATGTGCTGAGCCTGGTCGCAAAAGAGATGATGTCCGCGTTACGCCACCAGCAGTATCCCCAGGAAGCGTTGACCCGCGATCTAAAACTCGACCGCCCGCTCTACCACACCACCATCAACGTCGAGTTATTTGGCGACGATCTGGCGTTCAACGGCGCGAAAACCTTCCCGGTGAATACCAGCAACGGGCCGGTTGACGATCTGGCGATCTTCTTCTTTGGTTACGGCGACGAACACACGCTGGTCGTCGGCTTTGATGCCAATAGCGCCCTCTACAGCCCGGAGAGCTTATCCGTTCATCACCAGCGCATGCTGGCGCTGTTTAGCGCCTTAATCGCCCATCCGCATGCCGCGATTGGCGCACCCTCGCTGCTGAGTGCAGAAGAGGAGCAGCTTTTTGCCCGCGCTAATGATACCTGCGTGCCCGTGCCGCCCCTCTCCTTTGCCGCGCTGTTTGAACGCCAGGCCAGAAGCACGCCGCACGCGCCTGCGCTTGACGATCGCCACACTCAACTGAGCTACAGCCAGCTTAATCGCCAGGCGAACCGGCTTAGCCACTATTTACAGGATCAGGGCGTGCGTCCTGGCGACAGCGTCGCGCTACTCCTGCCGCGCACGGTGGATATGGTGATTGCCATGCTGGCGGTCGCCAAGGCGCAGGCCGTTTATCTGCCGCTTGATGCCGATCACCCTGCGGCGCGCCTGCAACATATTCTCGCCACCGCCCAACCAAAACTGATCCTCTCCTCAACGCAAACCGCGGGAGTAATTCCGGGTTACCGCCAGCAGCAGATCGACAGTGACGCGGCGCTCGCGGCCATTGCCGCACAGAATGACGATAACCCAACCACGTTGCCGCAGCCGCAGCAACCGGCGTATGTGCTCTTTACCTCCGGCTCCACCGGTGCGCCAAAAGGGGTACTGGTCTCCCACGGCGCGTTAACCAACTTCCTCACCGCCATGCAGCACACGGTGCAGCTGACGGCGCAGCATCGGCTGTTAGCCGTGACCACCCTCAGTTTTGATATCGCCGCGCTGGAGCTTTTATTGCCGCTAATAACCGGCGCGTCGGTCATCATCGCCTCACGGGAGTGCGCGCGTGACCCGCGTCTGCTGGCGCAGGCGATCGCTGAAAATCAGATCACGCATATGCAGGGCACCCCCGCGCTGTGGCATGGGTTAGTGGCCTATCAACCCGATTCGCTCGCTGGCCTGACGGCGCTGGTCGGCGGCGATGCGCTACCCACACCGCTCGCAGAGCATATGATCGCCCTCTCTGAGCGCGTCATTCAGCTTTATGGCCCCACCGAAACCACCATCTGGTCGACCCTGAGCGAGCTGTCCGCCGCGCAACCCTCGCCATCGGTTATCGGTAAACCGCTCTTTAATACCCGCATCCATATTCTTGATGCCGCCCTGAAACCGGTGCCGGTTGGGCAGCCTGGCGAACTCTATATCGCCGGTGACGGGCTGGCGCTCGGCTACCTCAACCGCGCAGATTTAACCAGCGAGCGCTTTGTTGCCAGCCCCTTTGATGAGGAGGGTAAACGGATGTATCGCACCGGCGATATGGCCTGCTGGAGTGAAGAGCAGACGGTCGTTTTCCTTGGACGGGTGGACAATCAGGTCAAGATCCGCGGTTATCGCATTGAACTCGGGGAGATTGAAAACGCGCTTAACGCCCTCCCCGAGGTAAAACAGGCGCTGGTCGTCGCCCATGAGGAGAAAGAGAGCGGGCAGAAACGGCTGGTGGCATACGTGGTGGCGCACGATGATGCAGCCTGTACGCCGGAAGCGCTGCGTGCGGCATCCGCGCAAAAACTGCCTGACTATATGGTGCCCGCGTTGGTAGTGGTGCTGGCGCATTTCCCCCTGACGGCGAATGGCAAAATCGACCGCCGGGCGCTGCCGCAACCAACCTTTACCTCTCTCGCCCCGGTACCGCCAGCCACGGCGCAGCAGCGGGAGCTGTGCCAGCTGTTTGCCGAGTGCCTGGCTATCGATCCGCCCGGTATTGATGACAACTTTTTTAGCCTCGGCGGGCACTCGCTGTTAGCGCTGCAATTACTGAGCCGCCTGCGCCAGCGCTTCGGCGTGGAGCTGTCGCTGAAAACCCTGTTTGATGCCCCGACCGTTGCCGGACTGAGCGAGCAGATAGCCATGACGCACGGCCAGGCAGTACGCCCTGCGCTGGTCGCGCAACCACGCCCGGCGCAGCTACCGATGTCGTTTGCCCAGCAGCGCTTGTGGTTGCAGCAGCAAATCGCCCCCAGCAGCGCCTACAATATGCCGCTGGCGCTGACCCTGAGCGGCCCGCTGGATGCGGCGGTGCTGGAGCAGGCGCTCTCTGACGTTATCGCCCGCCATGAGAGCCTGCGCACCCTGTTAACACAGCAGGAAGAGATGCCCTGCCAGCAGATCATCCCTGCCCACGACGTCGATTTTGCACTGCCGACTCTCGCCATCTCGCCCGAGCGTCTTGAAGAGCAGCTGGTAATGGAGTGCCAGCATCTCTTTGCGCTGGATAGCGAACTGCCGGTCAAAGCCTGGCTTTATCAGCTGGCAGAGGAGCAACATGTTCTGCTGCTGCTTATTCACCATACCGCAGGGGACGGCGGCTCCCTGCTGCCGCTGCTGGAGGATTTGCGTCTTTGCTGGCAGGCGCGTGCCGCAGGGCAACGCCCGCAGCTGCCGCCGCTGACCGTCCAGTACGCCGATTATGCACTCTGGCAGCGCGCGTTGCTGAGCGAAGCGCCCGGCGCTAACGCGCGCCATAGCCAGCAGCTGGATTACTGGCGTCAACAGCTGGCGGACGTGCCGGAAGAGGTGACGCTGCCCGCCGATCGGCCTCGCCCCGCGCAGGCGGATTACCGCGGCGATCGCGTCGACTTCGCGCTGCCCAGTGAGCTGTTATCGCGCCTGAAAAAACGGGGCGATGAGATGGGCGTCAGCCTGTTTATGCTGCTTCATGCGGCGCTGGCAACGCTGCTGCACCGTCTAGGCGCGGGCGACGATATCGTGATCGGCACGCCGCTCTTTGCCCGCAGCGACGCCGCCCTGCTGCCGCTGATCGGTTATTTCGCCAACACGGCGGTGCTGCGAACGGATATGGGAGGCAACCCGACGCTAAACGCTATCGTTGCCCAGGCGAAATCGGCGGTGCTGGAAGCCAACCAGCATCAGGATCTCCCTTTTGAGCAGATCGTCGAGGCGCTGGCTCCCGACCGTACCTTAGCCCGCCACCCGCTCTTTCAGGTGATGATGGTAGTTGATACGCCGTGGCCACAGGCGGTCACCTTCCCGCAGGTGGCGGTGACGCAGCGTCAGCTTCCGACCACCACCGCCAAATTCGATCTGCTGTTTCATTTTGATGTGGATGACGCGCAGCAGCGTCTGAGCGGGCATATTGAATATGCCACCGCCCTCTATGAGGGCTCCACGGTTGCGGGCTTT
This sequence comes from Kosakonia sp. CCTCC M2018092, assembly GCF_003864115.1. Lineage (NCBI taxonomy): Bacteria > Pseudomonadati > Pseudomonadota > Gammaproteobacteria > Enterobacterales > Enterobacteriaceae > Kosakonia > Kosakonia sp. CCTCC M2018092. The sequence goes on along the minus strand of NZ_CP034225.1, from coordinate 695,006 downwards.
GCTGAACAGTTAATCCGGGTTATTGAAGCTATTGCGCAGCGCCCTGAAGCGCACCTTGCGCAGATCCCGCTGTTAAGCGCCGCACAGCGTGAAACCCTGCTTAAGCGCTGGAACGCAACGGAGGTTACCTTGCCGCCGCTGTCGCTGGCCGGGCTGTTTGAAACGCAGGTAGAGCGTTCGCCCGACGCCATCGCGGTGAAAGAGGGCGAGAAAACGCTGAGCTATCGCCACCTCAATGAGGCAGCAAACCGGCTTGCGCACCGCCTGATGGCGCAAACCGAGGGCGCGCCGTTCTGCGCGGGCCTACTGATGCAGCACTCGATTAACGAAGTTATTGCCGTACTCGCCGTCATCAAGGCTGGCGGTGCTTACCTGCCGCTGCGCATTACCGATCCGCTGGAGCGCCAGCAGTTGATCGTGAACGAGGCTGGCGCAACGCTACTGCTGGCCGATGCCACCCTGCCGCTGCCCACGGTCGACAACGTCGTGCTTATCAGTGAGGAGCCTGAGGGCGACTGGCCGCTAAGCAACCCGCCGCTTCTCTCCGCGCCCGGCAGCCTCGCCTATATCATGTTCACCTCCGGCTCAACCGGGAAGCCAAAAGGGATTGCGGTCGAACAGCAGAGCGTGGCGGCGCTGGCGCTGGATCGCCGCTGGCGGGCAGAGGATCACAAGCGCGTGCTGCTGCACTCTCCGTCAGCCTTTGATGCCTCAACTTATGAGCTGTGGGTGCCGTTGCTGTGCGGCGGGAGCGTTATCGTCGCGCCGCCGGGCGAGCTGGATATCGATACGCTGGCGCAGAGCATTATCGATGAAAAGATCACCGCGCTGTGGCTCACCGCCGGGCTGTTTCACCTGATGGCGGAGGTGCATCCTGAGGCGATGAAGGGCGTACGTTTACTGATTGCGGGCGGCGATGTGCTCTCCACACACGCGATTCGCGAGGTGATGACGCGCAACCCTACGCTTGTGATGATGAACGGCTACGGGCCGACGGAAACCACCACCTTCGCCACCACATGGCCCATGGCGCAGATCCCGGAGGGGGTGTCGGTACCTGTCGGCACGCCGCTCGACAATATGCAGCTTTATGTCCTTGATGCTTACCTCAACCCGGTGCCGGTCGGCATGCCCGGTGAGCTCTATATTGCCGGGATTGGGCTGGCGCGCGGATATCACCGCAACTCCTGCCTGACCGCGGCGCATTTTGTTGCTAACCCCTTCTCCGCCCACGGCGCGCGTATGTACCGCTCCGGCGACCAGGTGCGCTGGCGCGAGGATGGCGTGCTGGAGTACCTGAACCGTGGCGATCAGCAGGTCAAAATTCGTGGCTTCCGCATTGAGCTGGCTGAAGTGGAAGCGGCTTTGCAGAAGCAGGCAACGGTGGCTCAGGCGCTGGTGAGCACCCGGGAGAGCAGCCCGGGAAGCAGGCAGCTTATTGCGTGGGTAACGGCAAAACCTGGCGAAAGCTGCGATGCCGATGCGCTGCGCCAGGCGCTGGGCGCGCAACTGCCGGACTTTATGGTGCCAGCGATGATCATCCCGCTTGAGCACTTCCCTCTGACGGCGAATGGCAAAGTCGATCAGCGCGCCCTGCCCGCGCCGCACTTTGCCAGCACCGCGCACCGTGCGCCGCGCAATGATCTTGAGCGCACCCTCTGTACGCTCTTCGCCGCGGTATTAGGCGTGCCGGAGGTGGGCATTGACGATGACTTCTTTGCCCTCGGCGGTCACTCGCTGATGGCCTCCCGCCTGGTGAGCAAAATTCGCCGGGCGCTCAACCTCAATCCGGCGATCCGCGACCTGTTTGAAGCACCGACGGTAGCGCTGTTTGCCGGGCGGTTGCAGAGCAGCCAGCCGACGCGACCGCGCCTGTGCCAGGGCGAGCGGCCACCGCTTCTGCCGCTCTCTTCACCGCAGCGCCGCCTGTGGATGATCGACCGCATTGAGCAGGGTAAATTCACCTATAACATGCCCGTCACGCTCACCTTACGGGGAGATATCGTCGTTTCCGCTCTGATGACGGCGCTCGACGATATCGTGCTGCGCCATGAAAGCCTGCGCACGCGCTTTCATCAGCTTGACGATGGGACGGTTTGCCAGAGGATCACCCCGACCTCGATGGCCTGCTGCCCGCTGACTCTGCTCACGGTTTCTGCCTACGATCTGTCCCACGCCGTGCAGACCGCGGCACAATACACCTTCGATCTGGCGCAGGAAGATCCCTGTCGCGCCTGGCTGTTTAAGGTGGATGACGACCACCATCTGTTGCTTATCCTGATGCACCATATCGCCAGCGATGGCGGCTCGATTGCCCCGCTGCTGCGCGATCTGGCAGAGGCTTATAACGCCCGCACGCAGGATCGGGTACCCGCCTGGACACCGCTTGCGGTGCAATATGCCGATTACACGCTGTGGCAACAGGCGCTGCTCGGCGCGCCGGAGGAGAGCAACAGCCTCTTTAACCGCCAGCTGGCCTGGTGGCGCAATACGCTGCATGACCTGCCCGACGAGCTTCAGTTGCCCACTGACCGGCCGCGTCCGCTGCGCGCCAGCTATGTGGGGAAACAGTGCCACTTCGCCATTGATGCCCCGACAACCGCAGCATTAGGGGCGCTGGCACGCCAGCATAACGCCAGCCTGTTTATGGTGTTACAGGCCGCGCTGGCGGTGCTGCTTTGCCGCTGCGGCGCGGGCGATGATATCCCGCTCGGCACGGCGATCGAGGGGCGTAGCGATGAGGCGCTCGAACCGCTGGTCGGCTTTTTTATCAATACCCTGGTGATGCGGACCGATCTCAGCGGCGATCCGACCTTCATAACGCTGCTTGAGCGCGTTCGCGAGCGCGCGCTGGCGGCCTGGGAGCACCAGGATATCCCGTTCGAGAGCCTGGTCGAGGCGTTAAATCCTGCCCGTTCGCTGGCGCGGCATCCGCTCTTCCAGGTGATGCTGGTGCTGCAAAACGTCGCGCGCAGTGACGCGCTGTTCGACAAGCTGGAAACCGTTGTCGGCACGCCGTCGTTACCGGTGGCGAAATTCGATCTCACCTTTAACCTCGAAGAGACGCCGGAGGGGCTGCGCGGCATGGTGGAGTACGCCGTGGATCTATTTGACGAGGCGACCGTCGGGCGCATGGCGGGCTACTTCACCCACCTGCTGGCGGGCATCGCGGCCGATGCCTCGCGTCGCGTGAGCAAACTGCCGATCTTCAGCGACGCTGAGCGGCATGAAATCATGCAGGCGTGGAACAACACCGGGCGCGACGTGCCCGCCGCGACCTTTGCTGAACAGTTTGAAGCTATCGTGCGCGCCACGCCGCAGGCAACGGCGCTGATTGCCGACGAGGTGACGTTGACCTACGCGCAGCTGGATCGGCGGGCAAACCGCCTGGCGAATCTGATGCTGGCGCGGGGCATTGGCGCAGAGCAAATTGTCGCCATCGCGCTGCCGCGATCCGTTGCGCTGATCGTGACCATCATTGCCACGATGAAAACGGGTGCCGCCTATTTGCCTCTCGATCCTGATTACCCTCCCGAGCGGGTGGAGTATATGTTAAGCCACGCACAGCCGGGGCTGGTGATAAGCCAGGCGGCATTCGCCGACCGGCTGGCACCGGAGTATGCCGCGCTGCGCCTTGACCACCCAGCCCTGCGCGGGCAGCTTGCCGACCACAGCGCCGAAGAGATTACGCTGCCGCGCAGGCTCCAGTGCGATAACGCCGCCTACCTCATCTACACCTCCGGCTCCACCGGCACGCCAAAAGGGGTCGTCGTCACCCATCGCGGGATTGGTCATCTGGTCGCCAGCATGGTTGAGCGCCTGCACGTCACGCCGCAAAGCCGTATATTGCAGTTCGCCTCGCCGAGCTTCGACGCCTCGTTCTGGGATATCAGCATGGCGCTGCTGAGCGGCGCGGCGCTGGTTGTGGCGGAAAAAGAGGCGCTGACGCCCGGCAAACCGCTCTATACCCTGATGCGCGATCGCGCGGTAACACACGCCACGTTGCCGCCGGTTGGGCTGGCGGTGATGCCGCGCGAACCGCTGCCCGAACTGGCAACCCTCATCGTTGCTGGCGAGGCCTGCCCGCCGGAACTGATTGCCTTCTGGGGCGCCGGGCGGCGGATGATTAACGCCTATGGACCAAGCGAATCGACCGTATGCGCCACCATCAGCCAGCCATTGCAGGCCGATCGCCAGCCGCCGATTGGCAGGCCGATTTTCAATATGCAGGCTTATGTGCTGGACGCGCATCTGCAACCCGTTCCGCCGGGGGTAAAAGGCGAGCTCTATATTGCCGGTGAAAGCCTGGCGCGTGGCTACCTGAAACGGCCCGATTTAACGGCCGAACGCTTCGTCGCCAACCCCTTTGGCGCGCCGGGCAGCCGGATGTACCGCACCGGCGATATGGCAAGCTGGAGCCGTGAGGGCGAGCTGATGTTCGCCGGGCGCGTCGATCACCAGGTCAAAATCCGCGGCTTTCGTATTGAGCTGGGCGAGATTGAGTCACAGCTGCGAAAACACCCGCAGATTACGCAGGCGACGGTGATTGTCCGCGAGGATAAGCCCGGTCTGCGCCAGCTGGTGGCTTACGCCGTCGCCCGCGATGAGCAGGCGCAGGGCGGGGAGATCCGCGACTTTTTACGCGACTTTCTGCCGGACTATATGGTGCCGGTGGCCGTTGTCCTGTTACCGGCCATACCGGTCACGCCAAACGGCAAAGTCGACCGCCGGGCGCTGCCTGCACCGCAGTTTGCCCGCGCGCAGCACACCCCACCAAGTAACGCGCAGGAGCAGTTGCTCAGCACGCTGTTCGCCGAGCTGCTCAACCTGGCGGAGGTCGACCGCACGACGAGCTTCTTTGAGCTGGGCGGCGACAGCATCACGGCAATACAGCTGGTGGCGCGCGCCCGTCAGGCGGGCTGGCTTTTCACCCCGCGCGATGTGTTTGAGCATAAATCGGTCGCCGGGCTGGCTGGCATTATGACCGCCGTTGCAGAGCAGGATACCGCCCCGCAGATTGCCGCCATCGGCGATCTGCCCGCGACGCCGATTATGCACTGGCTGATGGAGAACCCCGGCGATATCAACGCTTTCTGCCAGGCGACGCTGCTGCAAACGCCCGCAGAACTGGATGCCCAGGCCCTGCGCGAGATACTCGCCGAACTGTTCCGGCACCACGATGCGCTGCGCTTAACCGCCCGCCGCGAGGCCAGCGGCGAGATCCATCTCTCTGTGCCGCCCGCTGAAGACGAGAGTGAGATGCTGGAGATTATCGATCATCAATCCCTCTCACCTGAGCAGCGGCAGCAGCAGATTCAGGAGGCGTGTCGCCGGGCGAAACAGCGGCTCGATCCTGCACGCGGCAAGATGGTGCAGGCCGTCTGGTTCCGCGCCGCGTGTGGAGAACCGGGTCAGCTGATGCTGGTGTTACATCACCTGGTGGTGGATGGCGTCTCCTGGCGGATACTCGCTTCGGATCTGCTCGCCCTCTGGCGCGCCCGCGCTACGGGGAAAAACGCACGGCTGACGGACGCGGGCATCTCCTTTCGCGCCTGGGCGCTGCGCCTTGAGCAGGAGGCGCAACGCCGTGGCGATGAGTTGGCGCACTGGCAGGGCGTGCTCAGCCAGCCGGACACTCTGTTAACCGCACGGCCTCTGGCAGGCGCGCGCGACACACTCGCCACCAGCGCCTCTTTGCAGATGGAGCTTGGCAGCGAATTTACCCAGCCTCTGCTGGCCACTCTGCCAGCGCGTTTTCACGCCGGTATCAACGATGTGCTGCTCTGCGCCTTTGCGCTGGCCATCACGGCATGGCGCGAGGATGGGCAAACGGATGTGCTGCTGGATGTTGAAGGACACGGGCGCGAAGAGTTAGCGGGCACCGCGCTGTCGCACACCGTGGGCTGGTTTACCACGCTCTATCCGGTGCGTCTTGCTCCGGGTCGCGCGCAGTTAACCAATCCCCACTCGCTCGGTAGCGCGCTGAAGAACGTTAAAGAGCAGCTGCGCCAGGTGCCGGGCAACGGGCTCGGTTATGGCCTGCTGCGCTACCTCAACCCGCAAACGCGCCCGCAGCTTGCCGCGCTGCCACAGCCGCAAATCGGCTTTAACTATCTGGGCCGCCTCAGCGTCGAAGAGGCGCGCGACTGGCAGCTTGCGGCTGAAGCCCACCAGCTTGATACCCGCGCGCACCACAGCTTCGCGCTGCCTCATGCTCTCTCACTCAATGCCGTGGTGGAAGCACGGGCAAACGGCCCGGTGCTGGTGGCGAACTGGAGCTGGGCTACTGAGCTTTACGCTGAAGATCGGGTCAGCCGCCTGGCTACCGGGTGGTTTAGCTGGCTGAAAGCGCTGTCGCAGCTTACGCAAGTCGACGCTATCGGCGGTTTCACCCCTTCAGATGTGCCCCTGGTCGCGCTGCAACAAGCGGGGCTGTCAAAACTTCAGGCAAAATGGAAGAAGAAAAAATGAGTATGGATATTAAAGAGATACTGCCGTTATCCCCGTTACAGAAAGGTCTGCTGTTCCATATGCTGCTTGATACGCGCGGCAGCGATGCCTATCAGGTGCAGCAGGTTTATCAGCTTGAGGGGGAGCTGGATGTCGCCAGGCTCAAACAGGCCATCGGGCAGTTGCTGGCGCGCCATCCCCATCTCTGCGCCGGGTTTGAGTATGAAGAGGTCGACACGCCGGTTCAGCTGATCCTCTCCGGCCTGCCGCTCCCCTGGCAGGAGGTGGATTTAAGTATCCTGTCCACGCCTCAGCAGGCGTCGGCTTATGGTGCGCTGCTGGAAACGGACTACAACACCCGCTTCGCCGACGACACGCCGCCGCTGCTGCGCTTTACCCTGGTGAAGTGCTCGCCGACGCAGCATAAGCTGATCTTTACCAATCACCACCTGTTGCTGGATGGCTGGTCGATTCCGGTTCTGCTGGATGAGCTGTTTCGTTTATACCTCGCGGAGCCGCTGCCGCCAGCCGTGCCCTATCGCGACTATTTGTATTGGCTTGCCGGGCGTGACACCGAGAAGATGCGCGATGCCTGGCGCGAAGCATTGCGCGGCCTGGAAGCGCCCACCCATCTCGCCAAAGGGCGCACCACCGACAATTTGCAGCCGCACCTGCTCCACAGAACGGTGGATGCCGACCGTACCCGGCAGCTTAACCGCTGCGCCCGCGAGCTTGGCGTGACGGTCAATACGCTGTTGCAGTGTGCCTGGGGCATACTGCTTGGCGCGCTTACCGGGCGCTGCGACGTTGTATTCGGCATTACCGTTTCCGGCAGACCGGCGGAGCTTAGCGGCGTCGAAAGGATGGTCGGGTTACTGATCAATACGCTGCCGCTTCGCCTCAGCTGGCGCATGGAGGAGAGTTTCGCCACGCTGCTGCAACGGCTACAGGCAGAGCAGACGCGCCTGCTTGACAGCCAGTATCTCGATCTCACCACCATTCAGGCTGACGCCGGTGGCGAGGCGCTGTTTGATACGCTGATGGTATTTGAGAACTATCCGCACAGCGCAAGCGCCGAAATGAGCGAAAAATTAACGGTTTCACTCGACTCGCACCGCGGCGGCGATGCCTCTCACTATCCGCTGGGGCTTATCGCCGTCCCCGGCGAATCGCTCGCGCTGCGCTTTAGCGCGCTGGCCGATATTTTTCCTGATGAAGAGGTTGAAAGGCTGGCAGACCGTTTCCTGCATCTGCTTTACACAATGATCGACCGCCCTGAGAGCCTTATCGGCCATGCTTCGCTGTTACTGCCGCAGGAGGCGCAGGCGCTGCTTCCCGTGCCGACATCGTTCGATGAGCGCACGCAAACCACGCTGCATGAGGTGTTTGAACAACGTGCCGCGCAATATCCGGATGCCATTGCCCTCTCGCTTGGCGATAACGTGCTGCGCTACGCCGAGCTGAACCAGCGGGCCAATCAACTTGCCCGTCATCTGGTGAACTGCGGCATCGGCAGTGAAGATATTGTGGCGCTGGCGCTGCCGCGCACTTTCGAGACGCTGGTGGCTATTCTTGCGGTGCTGAAAGCAGGCGCGGCCTGGCTGCCGCTGGATGTGCATAACCCACCGGAGCGGCTGGCCTATATTCTTTCCGACGCCAGGCCAGCGCTGATCGTATCAATGCAGGAGTACGCGGAGTTGTTTGACGGATCGCAGCTGCTGCTCCTTGATAGCGCCGAAAGCCAGCAGCGGCTGGCGCAACAGAGCGGCGTGGATCTTAAGCCAAGCGAGCGGCTACGCCCGGTGCACGCGCACAATCTCGCCTATATCATTTACACCTCCGGCTCCACCGGCAACCCGAAGGGGGTGATGATCCCGCACAGCAATGTGCTGCGTCTTTTCGCCGCAACAGAGGCGTGGTTTAACTTCTCGCGCCACGATATCTGGACGCTGTTTCACTCCTGCTCGTTCGACTTCTCGGTCTGGGAAATATGGGGCGCATTGCTCTATGGTGGCGAGCTGGTGGTGGTGCCGTTTATGGTCAGCCGCGATCCGCAGGCCTTTTTGCGGCTGTTAAGCGATAAAAAAGTGACCATCCTCAACCAGACGCCGTCGGCTTTTTATCAGCTGATTGAAGCCGAGCGCGCCCTCGGGCACAACGAACTGCCGCTGGCGCTGCGCAAGGTGATATTCGGCGGCGAAGCGCTGGATCTCAGCCAACTTGAGCGCTGGTATCAGCGCCACCCGGAAAGTGCGCCGGAACTTATCAATATGTACGGCATCACGGAAACTACCGTGCATGTGAGCTATCAGCCGTTAACCGCGGCGCGGGCGCGCGAGGCCACGGGCAGCCTTATTGGCATCGCGATCCCCGATCTGCATATCCATCTGCTGGATGATGCGCTGCGTCCGGTGCCGCCGGGCGTTGAGGGCGAAATGTATATCAGCGGTGCCGGGCTGGCGCGCGGCTATCTGAACCGGGTCGAACTCTCCAGCCAACGCTTTGTTGCCGATCCCTGGGGTGCGCCGGGCTCTCGCATGTATCGCTCCGGCGATATCGCCATCAGGAGCGCAGAGGGAGACCTGCACTACCTGGGGCGCGCGGATCAGCAGGTGAAACTGCGCGGTTTTCGTATTGAGCTGGGCGAAATTGCCGCCGTTCTGCGAAGCGCGCCGCAGGTTACCCATGCAGAAGTGGTGCTGCTTGATGCCGACACTCAGCCGCAGCTGGTGGCTTACGTCACCGCCGACTCGCATGCGTCGCTCGATATTACCGCGCTGCGCAGCCTGGCCGCGGCAAAACTGCCGGGGTATATGGTGCCGACGGCGATTATGCAGATCGAACAGTTCCCGCTGACCCTCAACGGCAAGCTGGATAAGCGCGCCCTGCCGCGCCCCGACCTGGTAAACAGAGGCGAACGACGCGCGCCGCGCACCCTGCAGGAGGAGATTCTGCTGGGGCTGTTTGCCGAAGTGTTGCAGTCAGACGCCCCCGGCATTGATGACGACTTCTTTGCCCTCGGCGGCCATTCGCTGCTGGCGATGCGTCTGGTGAGCCGTATCACCCGCGCGCTGGAGGTTGAGGTGCCGATCCGCACGCTGTTTGACTATCCAACGGTCGCGCAGCTTGCCGGGCAACTGGCGAAACAGGGAAACCGGCCTGCAGAACCTCTCTGCCCACAGCCGCGCAGCGCCAGGCTGCCGCTCTCTTTTGCCCAGCAGCGCATGTGGCTTTTGAAAAACCTCGATAACAACCATGCGGCCTATAACATGCCGCTCGCCATCCGTTTGCAGGGAGCGCTGAACGACACCGCGCTGCGTGAAGCCGTGCGGGATGTGGTTGCGCGCCATGAGATCCTGCGCACGCGCTACCCGCTCCATCAGGGGCAGCCCTGGCAGGAGATCCTCGCCGCCGATGCGCTCGAGGTGCCGTTCGAGGTGAGCGATATCGCCACCTCGTCGCTGACCGACGCCCTTAATCGCGCCGCCGTCTACCCGTTTGATCTGGCCTGCGAGATCCCGCTGCGCGCCAGCCTGTTCCATCTCACACAAACCCGGGAGCATGTGCTGCTGCTGGTTATCCACCATATCGCCTGCGATGGCGGCTCGCTGGCACCGCTGTTTCGCGATCTCGCCTGCGCCTACACCGCGCGCTGCGCCATGCAAGCCCCCGAGTGGACGCCGCTGCCGGTGCAGTATGCCGATTACGCCCTCTGGCAACGCGAGAGGCTGGGCGACATTGAGAGCCAGAGCGAAACCGCCGCACAGCAACTCGCATTCTGGCGTGAAGCCCTCTCCGGCGTGCCGGAAGCGATGACGCTGCCCGCCGATCGTCATCCGACGGCCGCAACCAGTTATGTTGGCGAGCAGGTCAGGTTACGCATTGATGAGAAGCTCTATCAGCAGATTACCCAGCTGGCGCGCCATGAGGGGGCGACACCCTTTATGGTGCTGCAAACCGCCGCCGCGATCCTCTTTGGCAGAATGGGGGCCGGGGAGGATATTACGCTCGGCACCGCCATTGCCGGGCGTTCAGATGAGGCGATGCGGGATCTGGTCGGCTTCTTCGTCAATACCCTGGTCCTGCGCGTTGATCTGGCAGCGAACCCTACGGTGGCGGAGGCGCTGGCCCAGGTGCGCGAATTTATGCTCTCCGCCTGGGTTAACCAGGAGGTTCCCTTTGACTGGGTGGTGAAAAGCCTTAACCCCGAGCGCGTCAGCGGCAGGCATCCGCTCTTCCAGGTGATGATGGTGCTGCAAAATAATGACGCCACGCCGCCTGAGTTCGCGGATCTGACGCTTTTGCCGCAGCCGGTCGGGCTGGTGACCACCAAGTTCGACTTGACCTTCAACGTTGAGCAGGTCCACGACGAGCGCGGCGACGTTAGCGCGCTGGAGGTGCAAATTGACTACCCGGTCGATCGCTTTGATGGGCAGACCATCGCTGCGCTGGCGGACTACTTTATTCACCTGTTGCAGGGCATGGTTGAGGCGCCAGATAGCGCGGTGATGACGCTGCCGCTGCTCAGCGACCAGCAGCGTAACGAGATGCTCGAGGAGTGGAATGAAACCCGTTGCGATGTGCCGCCGGTTACCCTCGCCGCACAGTTTGCCCGCCAGGTCGCCGCCACGCCGCAGCGTATCGCCGCCAGTTGCGGGAACGAGCAACTGAGCTACCAGCAGCTGGATGCCTGCGCTAACGCTCTCGCCCGGCGTCTGCAACAACAGGGCCTGCACACCGGGCAGGGCGTGGCGGTGTTGATGACACGCTCCCTTTCGCTGGTGATTGCCCTGCTCGCGGTGGTAAAAGCGGGCGGTTTCTATGTGCCGCTGCGGGCAAGCGATCCCGCTGAACGCTGGCAACATTGTATTGATGAGCTGGATCTGCGCATCGTGCTTTTGGATGAGAGCCATAGCCAGGCTGCGCTGCCGCCGGGCATAGCGCGGCTTATCGTCGATGACTCGGCAACCCACGCCACGGCGGCGGAGGTTGCAACAACGGTAACGCCGCACCATCTTGCCTATGTGATGTTTACCTCCGGCTCGACCGGCAAACCGAAAGGCATTGCTACCACCCAGGATAACGTGCTGGCGTTGGCCCGCGACCGCCGCTGGCAAGCGGAGAGCGGCCAGCGCATTCTGCTGCACTCGGCCTATGCCTTTGACGCTTCCACCTGGGAGCTTTGGGGGACGCTGCTCAATGGTCACCATGCTGTGATCGTTCCCGGCGAGACGCTGGATCTGCCCCTGCTTGCCGACACGATTGTTGCGGGTGAGGTTACAACCGCCTTTTTAACCTCCGGGCTGTTCCGCCTGATCGCCGAGGAGGCGAGCGACTGTCTCGCAGGCTTACGCCGCGTTTATACCGGCGGGGAGAAGATCTCCGCCAGCGCGGTTCAGGCCGTGCGCGAGCGCTGGCCGCATCTCGAACTGCTGAATATTTATGGCCCGACGGAGATCACCACCTATGCGACGGACTACCCCATCACTCAGGCCGATGCGCCCTATCTTGATGTGCCGATTGGCAGAGCGTTCGATAACACCCGCCTCTACGTGCTTGATAGCCATCTTCAGCCGGTGCCGCCGGGCGTAGCGGCGGAGCTGTATATCGCCGGGCGCGGAGTGGCGCGCGGCTATATCAACCACCCGACGCTGAGCGCAGCACACTTTGTCGCCGATCCCTTTGGTCCCGCGGGAAGCCGGATGTACCGCACCGGCGATATCGTCAAATGGCGGCGCGATGGCGCGCTCTGTTTTGTCAGCCGCCGCGATCAGCAGGTGAAAATTCGCGGTTTCCGCATTGAACCCGGCGAAGTGGAGATGGTGTTGAAACAGCACGCTGCGGTTCAGCAAGCGGCGGTGGTGGCACTTGAGGATCGCAGCGGCAATAAGCAGCTTGTCGCCTATATCGTGCCCTCCGCGCAGGAGGCGGATCTCAGCGCGGCGCTGCAACAGTTCGCGCGCGAGCGGCTGCCGGACTTTATGGTGCCTGCGGCAATTGTGCCGCTGGCGGCGCTGCCGCTTAACGCCAACGGTAAGCTGGCACTCGCCGGGTTGCCGAAGCCCGATTTCCATATTGAGCCGGGGCGCGCACCGCAAAACGAGCGGGAAAGCTGGCTGGCTGAACGTTTTTGCGAACTGCTCAATCTGGAAACCATTACCGTCGACAGCGGCTTTTTTGCCCTTGGCGGCCACTCGTTACTGGCGGCACGGCTGATTAACGCTATCGACAAAACGTGGCAGGTGAAACTGACGCTGCGCGATCTGTTTGAGTACCCGACGGTAGCGCTGCTGGCGCAGCGACTGGAGAGCAACCACCGCAGCAATGTGCTGGATGTGATGCTGCCTCTGCAACCGCGCGGGGAGAAAACGCCCCTCTTCTGCCTGCCGCCCGGCGGCGGGTTGAGCTGGTCCTACGCCGGGCTTATTCCCTGGCTTGGCGACGCGCAGCCGCTGTTTGGCCTGCAGGCGCGCCGGTTGAGCAGCGGGGAGTCGTTATCCTCGGTTAACGCACTGGCAAAAAGTTATCTCGCGGAGATGATAAAGGTGCAGCCACACGGCCCTTATGCCCTGCTCGGCTGGTCGTTTGGCTGCCATCTGGCCCATGAAATCGCCACCCTGTTGCAGCAGGCCGGGGAGGTTGTCAGCGCCCTGATCCTGCTTGATGGCTACCCGCTCGGCGAGCGCTATCGCGAAAGGGAGCGGCAGGACAGCGAGAGCCTTTCAGCGCTCTTTGAAGCCTTAACCGGCAGCGTGCCCGAGGAGAGCGAGCTCACCGTCGAGGCGCTGCGCTGCCGTTTAGTGGCGCAGGAGCATCCGCTGGCGGTGATGGAGCCGGTGGTGTTTGAGCGTATCCTTGCGGAGTTTCGCGAGGCACCGCGCCTGCTGGCCACGTTCACACCGTCGCGCTTTCAGGGGGATATCCTCTTCCTGCGCGCGGCCACGCGCCGCGACGGCGAAGAGGATTTCGATGCGCAGCTGTGGGCACCCTTTGTCGAGGGGAGAATCGCTACCCACACCCTGCCCTGTAGCCATGACGGTATGTTCAGCCCACAGGCGTTACAGCATGCCGGGCCGCTGATCCGCGACTGGATAGCCCAAGAGAAGTAAGTTTCCGTGGAATAAAAAACCGCCTGCTGGGCGGTTTTTTTTATCTCTGCATCAGAAGCGGCTCTTTTTAAGGCCGAGTGAAAAGAGCGTTAACTTGATGGCCGGCACGCTGAGAATAAAGAGCGCCAGCAGAAGCAGAACCTGGCGCGCATCCAGCGCCAGCAGCCAGCCACATGTCAGCGCCACACCGATGCCGGAGTCCGCCTGGTCGAGAAAGAGAAACAGCCACCGGCCGCGCGCGGGCAGCGTGCCCGGCGCAACCCCAAGCGCCCTTTTCAGCGCCGAATTTGGCAACTCACCCAGCATATACCCCAGCCCCGTCGCCGCGCCCAGCAGCCACGGGTTCGCCATCTCATTTGCCAGACAGAGCGATGCCACCAGCATGCTGATAAGCGGCACCACCACCATGCCGCGCCAGGTCTTGTTGCCACCAAACAGACGCGCATTGAGCGGCACCGCAAGCCCGGGCAGCGCGTTGCAGGTCACCACCGCCATATGCACGCAGCCGGCAATAAACACCGGCAGCAGCAGTTGCCAGAGCGCCCACAGGGAGGAGCTATCCATGCGCGCCTCCGAGATGCAGCGCGCCGAACAGCGCCGCGCCGCTAAGGCAGAGCGTAACCAGCGTCATCAGTGAGGAGAACTTCAGGAAGGGGCGGTCGAGGAGCATCGCCAGGCTAAACAGCGTTAAAGCCACGCTCAGCAGCCAGGCGCAGAGCCGGGGCGGCAAAACGAGCGCCAGCAGCGCCCAGCCGCTAAGGATAAACAGGCTCCAGAAGACCGGCATGCCCAGATAAGCAAGTGCGGCATTGTGGGTGATATTGCCGCTTTCGTTAAATCGGGAGAGGCGAAGCGCGCCGCACACCACCATCAGGGCAAGAAAAAAGGCGCTGCCGCCGCGATAGCCGCTGAGATAAAAAATCAGCGCGGGTGCCACCAGGTAGAGCAGCAGATCGCAAAAGCCGTCAAGATAGCGACCAAAGGGGCGTTCACAGCCGAGCCAGCGCGCCAGTTTGCCATCCAGCGCATCGGCCAGCATCGCGAGATAAAGCAGGCTGATGCTGAGCCAGACAGCGCCGGATAACGCGGCACAGATCCCGCCGAGGGCGGTAACCATGCCCGTCAGCGTCAGGTAATCCGGCAGCGACAGACGGCAGATAAAGGGGTAGTTCATCCTTGCACCTCCGGAAAAAACGCTTTCAGTTTTCGCTGTGCGACCAGGCAACGCAGCCGCGCGCGGTCGATCCGGCTGTGGTGGCGCGCATCGACGGGCAGCTTCGCACAGAGCCAGAAGCGGACCGTCTCGTCGGGAAAGAGGGTTGCCAGCAATGGTGCTGCGGTGCGGCACTGCGCCGCCTGTTGCAGCACCACGCAAATCTCCCCCTGCGGCCCCTGCACCACCGCACTGGCAGCGATCCCCTGCAGGCCATTAAGCTGCTTTTCCACGGGATAGGGCAAGAGCGTTAAGCCCGACGGCGTGCGCAGCTGGTCGGCGATCCTGCCCGTTAACCAGAGACGCTGCTGCGCGTCGAGAAAACCGCTGTCTCCGGTGCGGTGCCAGATGCGCCCCTCCGAATCGCGGATTTTCGTGCGCTGATCGGCCTGCGGGTTATTGAGATAGCCGGTCAGCACCTGCGGCCCGCAGACCAGAATCTCCCCCTCCTCCCCCGCAGGCTGAGGAACCCGCTCGCGCGCGATCATAATCGCGGTTTGCGGCCCCACTCGCCCGACAAGATAGCCAGGGTGCCGATCCCAGGCTTCGAGAAGCTCGTCGACGTCAACATTGCTGATGGGATCGGCCTCTGACGCGCCATAGTTGACCGCGCAGGCGGCTTTTGGGAAATAGCTGCGGGCAGCAAGCAACAGCGACCGGGTAACAGGCGCGCCGCCAATAATCACCTCCCTTACCGCCGGAAAGCTGCACTGCTGGAGTTCGGCATAGGCGACAAGCTCTCTTAGCCAGGCGGGCGAGACGCTCAGGCGCGTTATCTGTTGAGCGTTAATCGCCCCGGCAATCATCTGCACCGGCAGGCGGCCCTGCGCATCAAAACCGGGCAGCAGATAGCAGCAGCCCGCATGAAAATGGCTGAACAGCGTCAGGATCGGAAAGGAGGTCACATCCCGCTGCTGGCGGTGCGCAAAGAAGTGGCTCATCGCCTGACACTGCGCCAGCAGCGAGTGGTGGGAGCGCACCACGCCTTTTGGTGTGCCCGTCGAACCGCTGGTGAAGGTCAGCAGCGCGGTCGCCTCATCATCAAGATTTTCTACGCGAAAAGCGGTGTTAACGCCCTCCGCCTGCGCTAAAGGGGCGGTAAAGAGCCGCGGCGTATCGATCGTGAAGCGGCGAATCATCCACAGCTCCGGCAGCAGATACCAGCCCTTCCCGGCGTTCTGCGCCACGATCATCGCGTTCAGACGCGCCTGTTTCAGGCAGCTGCGCAACTGCTGGCGCAGCATATCTCTCTGTACCAGCACCGGAATCAGCCCGATCCCCAGCATCGCGTAGAGCAGCAGGTAAAACTCCATCCCCGGGCTCATCATCAGCAGTACGCGCTGGCCCGCATGCAAGCCGCTGCGCTCCAGCCTGCGTTGATACACCGCCGCGCGGGAAACAAGCTGGGCATAGGTGAGAGTTTCATGCCCGGCGCTGAGCGCGGGCAGCGAAGGAGGCTGTTGCAGCAAATTGTCACAGAAGTTCATGGCGCACATCCCTGTAGTAGAGTCCATAGTGGTGAAAAACCTTATTCGGGCTGCAACAGGCGCGCAGCGCGGTGGCGGTTGTCGGCCCTTTCCAGTTGAGCAGCGCCGCGCCGAGGCGCGTCCACTGGGTATCGAAACTGAAGAGAAAGCGGCGCAACAGCGTGGCGTAGAGCAGAGAGCGGCGGTAGCGCGGCACAATCATGATGGTTTTGAAGATCCCGGTCCGCTGGCGCTTATCCGCCAGCGTAAACAGCAGCCCGGCAACATCGCCCTGCGGGCTGAAGGCGAGACAGGAGCCGGGTGCCTGACAATAGGGTTGCAGCGTATTGGCGTTAAAGTGCCAGTCGAAGAGCGCCTCGCTCCCTGCCGTCCAGCCGATATTGTTCGCAAAGTGTCGGGTGATGAGCGCATAAAGCTCATGCCGGTGCGTCTGCCAGAGTGTAGGGGTCAGCGGCTGAAGGGAAAAATCAGCGGTGCGCCAGCGCCCGATATCCTCTGCGGGAAGGGATAGCTGGCGCACCACGTCAGCCTCATCAAACATTGAGAAGTAGCTCGCCAGCGGCTGAAACCCCATCTGTCCAAGCAGGTGTTGATACCAGGGCGGGTTATAGGGCTCACCGGCAAACGGCGCGCTGGTCGGGGTGTCGAGCCGCAGGCGAAATTTGCCTAAGGTGCTGAAATTAATCGGGCCGATAAGCCGCGATGCGCCCTGCGCTTTCGCCCAGCGCATCAGGGCGCGAAACAGGCGATGGTTGGGAATGCGGTTATTGATGGTTTCCCAGAAACCAAAGTTCACCACCGTTTCCCCGGCGGCGTTGAGGGTGGCGAAGCCCGCTAAGCGCGCGCAGTCGCGGATGTAGCCGGTCCAGACGCGTCCCTGCTGCATAAAGGGGTTGGCGGCGCTGAACTGACGCGTCATCACGGCCTCATCTTCGCCGGGCCAGAAAGGATCATGGGCATAGATGTGGGGTGCAATCGCCAGAAAGCCCTTATCCAGCGTATCGCCTGCCTGCCACTCCTGTTCAATCAACGGTCGGTTCATTTTCCACTCCCGCTCTCTCTGTGCCGCGCATAATCTGCCCGCTCGCGCCATCCATGCGGATCACCTCGCCCTGCTGAAGCTGGCGGGTCACGCCGGGGACGCCAACAATAGCCGGAATGCCCATCTCGCGGGCGACAATGGCGGAGTGCGACAGCGTCGATCCGCGCTCAACAATCAATCCGCTCAGGCCGGGAAAGAGCGGTGCCCAGCCTGGATCGGTGCGCACGGTACAGAGGATGGTGCCGGCCAGGTTGGCTGCTTTCTCCGGCGAGAGTACCAGGCTCACCGGCGCTTCTACCGTACCGGGGTAACAGCCGGTGCCTTGCAGGTGTGCCATATCCGCCGTCGGCTGCTGCGCAGCGTGCAGCGTCTGCTGCTGGTACAGCGTCTGGGTAAGAGAGAGGCGGTTCGCCGGCTCCTCTTCCTCCTGGTAGCCCGCATATTCGGCGCGCCGCTGCGCGATAAGCGTGGTTAAGCCCGTCTGCACTGCCGTTCCCTCCAGTCCCTGGTAGATCTCCTCCCGGGTCAGCCAGAAGATATCCCTGTCGCTCTCCAGCACGCCTTCCAGCGCCAGTTGGTGCCCCAGCTGGAGATAGATGTCGCGGTAGAGGGCGAACATTTTCGTGCGGGTGAAGCGCATCGTTTCGCGGTGGTGGATCGCACGTTTCAGCCTGCCGAGATCGCGTTTAAAACGTGTCAGCGCGCGCTTGCCGCGCGTTTGCTGCAACCGGGAGAAGACCCTCTCTTCCGCTTCGGCCCGCAGCGTATCCGTCGGCTTCTCTTTCACGGTTTCGGCGTTCAGGTAGTTACGCAGCACGTTAAACAGAAAACGGGGATCCTGGCGTAGCGTGATGGTCTCCAGCTTCAGCTCGCCAATGGTGCGATCGCCGTAGCGTTCGATGTAGTCGAGACACTGCTGGTAGAAATGCCCATCCAGCGCTTGCAGACGGATAAGCAGATGGGCGCTGGTATCGCTCAGAATCAGCGCCGCCAGCTGTGGGCGTTGGCGGGCATACTGGCTCAGCGCCTGCAGATGCCGGGTCGGCTCCGTGCTGATAAGTTGCCCCTCGTCCGCCAGCAGATCGCCGCTCATTTGCTGATGCTCATCGGGCCAGAGTTCGCGCAGCACCGCCTGCACTTTGCCGTTGTAACGGGCAACGTAAAAGTCATTCACAATCGGCGCGGTCCAGCGCGTCAGCAGGTGTTGATCAAGGTATTTGAGCCGACCGATAAGCTCCGCCGGGGAGAGGGTGTGGAGATTATCGCGATCGACGAAGGCGTGCACGAGGGAGTAGTTTCGCAAAAATTCGCGGATACGGGGTTGCAGGGAGAAGAGCGCCCAGGCGAGCCGCGCGCCCATTTTTAGCATTGCTGGCAGCGCGGCGACCTTTTCACGCGTCGAAAGCTGCTTATCCTTGATGGTGTCAACCGGCTCCTCCAGCCCCATCATCGCTTCCATATCACTCTTATTCATCCTGAACGAGGGCAGCAGCAGCAGGGCGCGATACCAGTTCTGGATGTTGTAATAGACCCGCCCGCGCACCAGGCTGAGCATATTGTCAGTGATGTCCCGGCGCTGGTCGCGCTCGCTGGCAGGGCAGCCCACCAGTTGCAGGGTTTGCTCATACACCGTGGCGTAAGCGGCGCGGGCAAAGGAGAAGGTGAGCGGCGTCGTCACCCCGCAGTAAGACTCCTGAATATTGGCGTTGTCACAGATCAGCGTCTCGCTCGCGCAGCCGCTATCTTTCGGCAGATGGGTGATGGGGCGGGTTTGCAGCAGGTAGAGATGATTATCTTTAAGCGTCCACTCAATATCCTGCGGCGCGCGCAGCGCACGGGCGATGGCGGCGCCCATATCACGCAGGGCGAGGATCTGCGCCGCCGTCAGTGCGGGTGCCGCCGCCTGGTCGGCCTCAAGCTCCACCTCCCGGGTGCCGGT
Organism: Kosakonia sp. CCTCC M2018092; assembly: GCF_003864115.1. Taxonomy (NCBI): domain Bacteria; kingdom Pseudomonadati; phylum Pseudomonadota; class Gammaproteobacteria; order Enterobacterales; family Enterobacteriaceae; genus Kosakonia; species Kosakonia sp. CCTCC M2018092. The sequence continues at coordinate 675,766 of NZ_CP034225.1, read as the reverse complement.
GCCGCGCTTGCGGTCAAAAACTACGGCGTTGGTTTTCTGGCTGAGGGACTGTGTGAAGCCATTGCCCTCTAGCGGAACGCTAAACTCGTCGGTGTTGCACTGCCCGGAGACAATGCCCTCCCCGCAACCCCAGGCGGCGGAGATAAGCATCGTCCGGCGCGAACCGCTGACCGGGTGCGCGGTAAACAGGACGCCTGACGCCTCGCCTTCGACCATCTCCTGAATAATGACCGAACAGTGGATTGCGCTTAACGCCAGCCCCTGGCGCAGGCGATAGGCCATGGCGCGCGCGCTCCATGTCGACATCATCACCCCTTTTACTGCATCAACCAGTTGCTGCAGGCCGCGCTGAAACAGAAAGCTGTCCATCTGCCCGGCGAATGAGGCCTGGCGGGCGTCCTCGTCGCTGCAGGAGGATCGCACCGCCCAAAGCTTCTCGTCGCTAAGGGCTTCGAGCGCCTGCATCAGCGGTTCCGGCAGCGTAAGGCGGGCGAGGCGCGCGCTGATTTTCCCGGCAAGGGTTTCAATCTGATCTGCGGGCATCAAGGGTGAGAGTTGCGCCATCAACTGCGCGGCTTTTGCATCGCAGCGCAGCATCTCATCCATTGCGCTGGCGGGGATCACCCACCAGTTCGGTACCGGATAGCCGTGGGAAGTGAGCCACAACAGGTTGGCTGCTTTGCCGCCCAGTTGCTGCTCATCGAGGGTAACCGCATCTGCGGCAGAGTAGAGATAGTTCACGGTAACTCCTTTTAGATCCGTTGTTGGCTAAGCCCGACCAGATGATCCCAGGTGCGCAAAATGGCGGGGAACCAGGGCCGGGGCTTGACGTGATGAAGCATCAGGTAAAACGACAATCGGCGCAGGCCGAAGTCGCGCAGGGCGAGGCAGAAACCGCGATACCACTCCCCGGCATCGATAGCGGTGCCCAGCCGCTTCGCCAGCTGGCTGCGGTGAAACTCCACGTGATGTAACAGCGTTTGCAGCGTGGCGCGCTCATCGAGCGTCCACGTTAATAGCTCAGCCAGATCGCGCTGCGGAACATGCAGCGTCGCCAGCTCCCAGTCCCAGCAGCAGAGCCGTGAATCCTCCCGGCGCAGCGCGATATTGCGTGGGCTAAAGTCGTTATGCACCAGCGTTCTCGGCAGCGTCGCCAGCTCGCGCCACTGCGCCGCGCTGTTCTCGGCGCAGTCCAGCCATTGGTGCAGCAGCGGCGTGGTGAAAAGCTGTGGCGCGGTGCGATGGCTGAAGGCAGCAATGGCCTGCCAGAGCGGCACCATGCTGTTGATGGTGTCGGCAGAGGGAGAGTTGATATGGCGAAAGGTGGCCTGCAAGGCATCATGGCGGCGATACCAGATCGCGTGGATATCGGCGATGCCCTGCAATGCGGCATCGATCTGCGGCGGCTGCCAGCGCACGCCCTTTGACAGGCTGTTAAGCAGCACTTCCTCCCCAAGCAACTCCTCAATGATGACGCTCTGTTTGCCATCTTCGTAAGTGCCGTAGAGCGTCGGCACATGGCGGGTAAAGGCGGGATCGCTTTGCGTGATGAGCGCCATCTCCCTTTCGCGCGCATGGCTGAACTCGCTGACAGGCAGCAGGCGCTCAAGCAGTTCGACAAGCTCGGGCGCGCAGCCTGCCGCCAGCGAGTGCAGCAGTTGGGTGATCGCATTGGTTGGCGGCTTGTGCTTCAGCAGCGCCGCCACCTGCGTACCATCTTCACGCTGAAGACGGTAGGCAAACAGGCCGACGGGCAGCGTCGCGCTATGGGAACTGAGCGCCGTTAAAATACTGTCCTTGTTTCCCTGCCATTGCATCGCACTGACGCGCTGGGGCGGTCGCTCGCCCCATGCGGCGGTATAACGGGCGTGCTGAAAGCAGTGGCGCAGCGGATCGTCTCCTGTCCTGCCCGGCGGTGCGTTACGCTGCTTTCGGCCGAGCAGCTCATGGGATTTGGCAAATTCGTCGCTCGCCAGCGCGCTGAGGGTTGAGATATCGAGCGCCAGACAAAATGAGGCGATGATCTCCGCCAGCCTTTCGCTGCCGTTGGTTCCCTGACAGCCCAGCATTTGCAGGCACTCGGCCTGATCGGGAAGCGCGGTCCCGCCGCCGACGGTGCCAATCACCAGCGCCGGAAGCGTCATGCTGCAATAGACGCCACCCTCTGGGGTCAGGCGCATTTGCAGCTGCGAGAGGGAAGATTCATGGCTGCAGGCGATGTCCTGACCGAGTGCGGTAAACATCGCCGCGATGACGTTGGCGGTATTGATATTCACCCCGGTCATGCCAGCGGCGACGGAGCCTTCACAAAAGCCCTGAAACGCCTCGACCAGCTTCGCAGGCTCAATGCGCAAACGGCTGCGGCAGGCGGCGGCAGTGAGCGTTGCCTCGGCGATAACCTGGGTTCCCCTGCCCTGCGCAAAGCTGCTCCACGAGCTTTTCTTATCGCTGGAGAGGTTGCTTTCAAGAATGTAGCGCTGGGGTGTTAACGCCAGCGGAAGCTGCGCGAGGATCCAGCGGCAGGCCTGCCAGGTGCAGGTGGTAGTCATATTCTGCCCGGCGGCATCGGCGGTGTGATAGGTGAAGGTCAGATGCACGGCATTGCCGATGACGCGTGGCGTCAGGCTGATGAGACGCGCGAAACGCGAATGCTGGCGCACAATGTCGCTGATGTCGGTGAAATAGTCCTCAGCCCAGGCGCAAAACGCGAGCGCGTCGCGCACCGAGAGAAATTCGAAGCGTGGCGAGCGCTTCATCCGCTGGCCGATGACGCGCGCCGTCGCCCCGCCGCTGTGGGTAATGGCGCTGGCACCGCGTGAAACGGAGGCGACAAGCGCCCCTTCGCTGGTCGCCAGCGGCGCGTAAAAGATCCCCTTCGCGCGCCAGCCGTTAATCAGCAGCGGCCCGGCAATGCCGACGGGAACTTCAACCGAGCCGATAAACCCCTCAAGATGACTTTGCAGCTTTTCCGCCTGCAGGCGGGTGGCAGAGATCTGGTTGAAGTCGTGACCCGTATGCTGACGCAGCCAGGCCAGCCTCTTTTGCCGCGCCTTTTCACTCCAGTCGTAGAGATGGCGGCGGGGTAAGGTGGCGGCGCTTTCCCCCCTTTCCTCGCGCGGGTGGCAGAGCTTGAGCTGCCAGTAGCACTGTTTATTCTCCTGCGCCGAGCGGCAGGTTAATGTCGCCAGCCACTGCCCGCTCTGCTGGCGCTCTTTATGCAGGAGTTTTAGCGCCGGGAGCTGAACCGCCCGATCGTAAAGAGATAACGCGCGCTGCGGATCGGTGATAAAGGCATTACAGCGCTCTTCGCTTTCAAATAAGAGTGTAAACTCGGCCGGGCGTATATCGACAATTGTGGCCGTAATTAACGATTCCATCATCATTATTCCCTTCCCTGGGCTACAAATATATTTCAACGATACACAGCAAATATCCTGTCAGCATTGCCATGCCAACCATGGCTTCATTTCTTTTTCTGTTCTGCTGATTGGCATTAATCAGAAAAATCAGCAACTGGCTTACCGTAAAGAAATTAATAAAAGCACTTACTGCATAAAACCAGACAGATACCGCGCCGGTTTTGCACAAAATAAGAAAATATTGCACGATGGCCATCGATATAAGCAGACCGATAATCATCAATACCGACAGGGGGCGACCATATAATTGCGACCAGGTGGTAACCTCTTCGCGATCCTCATCCGGTCCTTTACATTTACGCGTAATTTCAAAACTTAAACCGCATAAGAAGGCGAGCAGCATCAGCAAAATAACCGGCCGGTTAAACGTCGCCGCGGGTGAGGCCAGGGTAGCCAGCCAGCCGATAACAAACGGCATTACCAGCGTGTGGGAGAGCGCATAGATCGAGAAGTGGCGTTTAAGCCATTCGGCAACAAAAAACTCTTTCGTCATCAGCAATGTCCAGCAGAGCAGCAGCCCCCAGCTTAGCCATATCTGCGGCCTGCCCTCTGCGAACAGAGCGATGCCGCCAAGCTGGATCAGCAGGCAGAGCGCGCCGAGGACCTTCAGGTGCATCAGGCTGATAATTCCCTGCTGCAATACTCTCTGCGGATGGTGCAGGCAGTCATCGGCATAATCTTTATGTTCATCGAGCACGCGCAGCAGCAGAAAAAAGGAGAGTGAAAGCAGGCAACCGAGGGCAATTTTTGCCGGGCTAATACTCTTTTGCGCGGGCATTGCGACCGAAAAGGATAAAAACCAAAGAATAAAAAAGAGCGGCGTATTGGCTAAAGGAAAGCGTTCATTTACCCATAACATCATTCGTGAAAATAGCGAACCATTATTAATATTATTCATGGAGACTCCCTGGGAATAATTATCTGAAAGTGGAAAGATCGACACACCTAATTACGTTATTAACAAGAAAACTCTGTAAAAAATTAAATAGCAGCGTGTGTCGATTCAATATAAATCCACACCTTTGCAGTTTCATTTAAAAAAAGCGCCTGATGTGATCGCTCTCTAATAATATTAAGAAGTTATTAACTATTCGTTATAGGAGGCGAAACAATAATATTCTTCCCTTAGTGCTTTTAGGATTAAACTATTTAATTTCATCGGGAACGGAAAATAAAAAAGGCCACGCTGGCGAGCATGGCCTTTATGAGCAGTAACGTTAGCTCAGCGAGGAGGTGGGTGTAGCAGATTTTAAGGCGGGTTGCGGCACGTCGCTCCACAGGGAGTCATAAGCGTGGCCGGTGAGATCCTCAACGATATGGCGCGCTTGTGGCGTCACGCTCTGTTTCAGGCCGCCCGCCTTCAGGCGATCGAGCTCTTCGACAAAGATGCGGTGCGTGCGCTTATTCAGATGGAAGGTCAACGCCTGCCATAGCGCCACCAGCAGCAGGCCAACGGTGCCGACAAATAGCAGCATCACGATGGTATTTATCGCTTCCTGCGGCTGCACCTGGCTGCCTTTGACGAAACCGCCGCTTTGCAGCAGCAGCCCCACCGCAAAGGTGGCGATGGCGACCGTGGTTTTGCGTGAGAAGGTCATTACCGCGGCGAACAGCCCTTCACGGCGCTGGCGCGTCACCATCTCGTCGATATCCGGAATAAACGGGAAGACGTTCCACGGCGTGAACTCCAGCACGCAGCGCCCTACCTGATAGACCCCGGCGAGGATCACCAGCATCAGCACTTTGTGCTCGGTGGGGAATTGATAGACCAGGAAGAAGCCCGCCAGGCAGATCATCATCAGGCTATAGGCGAAAACGTAGAGGCGCGAAGGGCCAAATTTGATGATCGCCACCCCTGCCGCCAGCGTTACCGGCAGGCCGACAATGCTCATCGACAGCAGCGTGCCCGCTAGCGACGACGAGACATTCAGGCAGTAAACGCAGAAGAAAACGAACACCGTGTTGTAGACATCTTTCGCGGTAAAGGAGAAGAGGTAGATTGCCAAATGTTTACGAAAGGCGCGGATCTTGAGCGTAGAGGCATAATCTTTAAACAGCGCGCCAATGCCGGAGAGCGTCTGCGCCATGCTGCGCGTCTGCGCTGCTTTCTCCATCTCGACCAGCATTTCGGGTGTTAATTCTCGCTCCCAGGTGACGCGCCAGGAGATAAAGACGCAGACCATAAACAGCACCGCGAAGACAATACCGTTGATGAGATACGCATCGGCATTCTTCTCGCCCAGCCAGCCGATCAGCAAGCCCGGAATAAAGGTGGCGAGAAAGGTGCCGGACGCGGAAAGAAACATGCGGCAGGTCGAGAGCTTAGTGCGATCGTTAAAATCTTTCGTCATCTCTGATGGCAGCGTCTCCCAGGGGATCAGCACCATTGCAGCGATGATTTCAAAGGCGAGGTAGACGGCGAGATAGAACCAGAAGTTCATGCCGTTGAGCCAGAGCAGGATATAGACCAGCATCAGCGGCGCGCCGATCAACAGAAAGAAGCGGCGACGGCCAAACTTTTTGCCTAACGCGTTTTTATAGAAATGGTCGGTAAAGCTGCCCATAAAAAGGCTGACGATGGCGTCGACAATGCGGGCAATGGCGACAATTGAGGCGGCTTCCAGCGGAGAGAGGCCGACAAACGTGGTGTAGTAGAAGAGCAGCCAGGCACCGATGACCGTAAAGGCGCCGCCGCCCATAATGTCCGTCATGCCGTAGCCAATGCTGACAGGAATCGTGACTTTACGCTGTTTACGACTCATCATCGCCTCCCGCATTTTGCTTACTGTTTTTAGTTTTCAGAGACATATAAACCCCATTTAAGGATTATCGCGTTAAACGCTGGCCGCTTTTTCGCACAGCCAGGTGGTGACGCATGCTTCACAGCATCCACGTTATCTCTGCTAACGATTTCAAGTCTACTACCATACAAGATGAGGTGATGAAATTGTGAGCTTCGCCATAAGCCGCGCAAAATAAGGCGTAGAAGGGATTAAAAAGTAAAAAAATGCGAGGCAGCGCTAAGTTTATTGCGCCTGAGGTGCATGAGCAGCGAACAATGCAGAAAAAGCGGGGCTTATATGTTCATCATTGAAGAAACGGAGAAAGCCCGCTGGCTTGCAGACGGGCGGCATGTTAGCGCGCACAGTTCATTCCAGTAGCTGTAGCGCATAACGAGGTGGAAGCGCTCACTTTTCATCGTAAATCCACATTGAGGGGTGGTAGTCGAGACCGTAGAGCAGGCCAAAGGGGATCAGCAGCGCGACATGTCGCCCGGAATCAAACTCCCCCTCCTCTACCGGCACACTCAGCGGTGGGGCGAGGCGTGAAAGCCATTGTTGCAGCCGTTGTTTCATCAGCACGTTCTCCAGCAGAGGGTTGATGCTGTCAGTAAAACGCACTTTGCTGAGCAACCAAAACGACAATTTCTTCGCTCGTTTACCGAAAAACGCAAAAGGCGCGGGCAAAAAAAAGCCCCTGCGCGAAGGCAGAGGCAAGGCCATGTCCGAGCCGTAAAACTTAGTTAAAGACCATACCGCCATCAATCAGCAGCGATTGCCCGGTCATATAGTCAGAATCCGGGCCTGCGAGATAGGAGACGCACGCGGCGACATCTTCCGGCTCTGACAGGCGACCAAGCGTAATGCGTTTCGCAAACTCTTCGGTGCCGTAACCGATCGGTTTACCCGCTGCTTCAGAGACCTGACGGTCAATCTCGGCCCACATTGGGGTTTTGACAATCCCCGGGCAGAAGCCGTTAACGGTAATGCCCAGCGGAGCCAGATCGCGTGCGGCGGTCTGGGTTAAGCCGCGGACTGCGAATTTACTTGAGCTGTAGACCGCCAGTTCCGGGTTGCCGACGTGACCAGCCTGCGAACAGGCGTTGATGATTTTGCCGCCGTGTTTTTCCGCTTTGAAGGCCTGAATCGCCGCCTGCATGCCCCAAATCACGCCTTTGACGTTGATGTTATAGACCTTATCGATCACCTCTTCGGTGATGGACTCAATCGGCGTGGAGGGCGCAACCCCGGCGTTGTTGACGATCACGTCAAAGCCGTTCAGTTTTTTGCGCGTCTCTTCAACGGCGGCAAACACCTGCTCGCGGTTGGAAACGTCGACGGTGACGGCAATCGCGCTGCCGTTGCTGGCGTTGATCTCCTCGGCCACCGCTTTTGCGGTCTCGCTGTTATAGTCGGCAACGGCAATGGCAAAACCATCTTTTGCCAGACGCAGGGCGATTGCGCGGCCAATACCCTGACCGGCACCGGTAACAAATGCGACTTTTTTCATAACGACTCCTTAGTTTTTACAGAATCTGGCTGAGGTGCAGCTGGCCCATCAACAGCGGGTTATCGCTGTAGTCGACCGGAATGGCGACCACCGCCGGGCCTTGTGTGTCCATCGCTGCACGCAGCGTCGGCTCAAGCGCGGCGGTGCTTTCGACGGCAAACCCTTTCGCGCCGAAAGATTCGGCATAGGCTTTAAAGTCGACGGGGCCGAAGTTGACCCCGGAGAGGCGCTGATATTTTTTCTCTTCCTGAATCGCCACCATGTTGTAGGCGTTATCCACCCAGATGATGTGCAGGATATTGGCGCCCAGACGCACAGCGGTTTCCAGCTCCATACTGGATTGTAAAAAACCGCCGTCGCCGGAGACGGAGACCACTTTGCGCCCCGGATTGACCAGCCATGCGCCAATCGCCCACGGCAGGGCAACGCCCATTGTCTGCTGACCGTTGGAGATCATCACCTGGCGCGCGCGGAAGCTATAGAGATAGCGGGCAATCCAGATATGGAAGCTGCCCATATCCACCGTCAGGGTGACGTCGTTATTCACGATATCCTGCATCGCGCGGACAATGCGCAGCGGGTGAATGGCAAACTGATTAAGCTGCGCGCCTTTACGGCTGAGCAGTTCACGCTGGTTGCGACGGTCGATCAGGATCTCCGACGCGCGCGGCGAGAGCACCAGCGGTTCGGCAATCTTGTGTGCCAGCTTATCGAGCGTGCTGGCGATATCGCCAATCAACTCAACGCTCGGCGAGTAGTTGCGCTCTTCATACGCGGGCAGCACATCAATATGTACCAGCTTCGCATCGCCGGTGTTCCACATTGCCGGCTCATACTCCACCGGGCTGTAGCCGATACAGATAACCAGATCCGCCAGGTGCAGCAGTCGGTCACCCGCCTGGTTATTGAACAGGCCTACGCGTCCGGCAAAGCGGGTAAAGTGCTCCTGATTAACCGCGCCCGCCGCCTGGTAGGTGCTGGTCACCGGAATATGGGTTTTCTCCAGCAGATGATGCAGCGCGGCGATATTCTCTTCCCGACTGGCCATCAGGCCGAGCAGGAAGATGGGGTTTTTCGCCCCGGCAATCAGCTTCGCTACCTCATCAATCATTTTGTCGGGCGCGGAACCGAGCTGTGGCACGGCGTTAGAGGGCAGAATATTGCCGCTGGCAGGCTGGTCAGAGATATCCTGCGGAATGCTGACAAACGCGCTTCCCGGGCGGCCCTGTTCGGCGGCGCGGAAGGCGTTCGAAACCACTTCGGAGATGGCATCCGGAGAGGAGATCTCAACAGAATATTTGGTCACCGGCTGGAACATGGCGACTGTGTCCATGCTCTGGTGAACCAGCTTGGCTTTATCGGCGCGTTTCACCGCCCCGCCGAGGGCAACCACCGGATCGCCTTCGCTGTTAGCAGTCGCCATGCCGGTGATCAGGTTGGAGCAGCCAGGACCCGAGGTCACCAGCGCTACGCCAGCTTTGCCAGTGATACGCCCGACCGCTGCCGCCATAAACGCGGCGTTCGCTTCGTGGCGTACCGGAATAAGTTCAATCGAGGAATCGAGAAGAGAATCAAACACTTTATCGATTTTCGCGCCAGGGATGCCGAAGACATGTTTGACACCCTGCGCTTCCAGTTGCCCCACCACCATGTCGGCACCGTGGGCCCACATCTGGGTATGGCGTTCGTTGCTCATACACTACTCCTTTACATCACTTAGTTCTCAACCGAACGGATGGCGGCGTCCAGGTTATCCGGGTGCAGATCCGCTTTCAGGAAGGCTTCATCGGCAGGGAGATCGATCATCAATTGATGGATTTCACCAAAGGTCAGCGTGCCGTGATCCAACTGGTAGTCGAGGAGATGACCGCCACCGTGGCGATCGTCGGTAATAAAATGTTCGTGGTAGCCCGCCACATTGATCCCCTGCATATGCTGCGGGGTGCGGAAACCGACCAGCACGCCGTCGCGGCCGTTAAAACGGAAGACCGGCTGATCGTCGAGCACATCGGTCATGGCGCGATAGGGCGGCGTCTGGCGCGGCACGGTGCGGGTGTGCGCATGGCGAAAATGGCCGTCGATGCGCAGAGCGCAAAAGAGGTTGTCGGACGGGATCTGCCGATCAATCACCTCATGCAGCGCCTGGCGGCTAATGGGCTCCTCAAACACGTGCCGGTATTGCGGTTTAAACCAGGTCATCACCGCAAAGGGGGTTTTCTGCTCCGGCTTCGCGGCGCGGGCACTGCCATCGGAACGTAATTGGTACACTTCGCTATTGAAGGCAATTAATTCGCCATCAAGCTCATTAAATGTACCCAGACCAAAATCACCATGATTAAGTAGATCCTTAATCGTGGTATTTCCTTCATAAACTCCGCTAAGTAGCGCACTCATTAGCGATGTTTGATATATCACGCCGTTTGGCTTGCTTTCAGAAAAAGCACGAATTGTGTTTCGTAGATTTCCTTCGCAAGAACAATCAGTTGCGTTACCCATCATCTTTTCCCCCACTGTAGAGACGATTAGAAAAGCTGATTAAATATTGACTCGTTTCAGCGGGGGATTCCAATATAGAAAACATGAGGGTTTAAGATGTTTTAGATATGGAACTTCGTTATTTACGTTATTTTGTCGCCGTTGCCCAGACGCAACACTTCACGCGCGCAGCCGAAATGCTCGGTATGTCGCAGCCGCCATTAAGCCAACAGATCCGTCGCCTTGAGCAGGAAGTGGGCACCCCGCTGTTCCATCGCCTGACGCGCGGCGTCACGCTCACCGAGGCTGGCGAGGCCTTCTATGAAGACGCCTGCCATATCCTCGCCATGAGCGATGCGGCGCTGGAAAAAGCGAAGGGCATCGCCCGGGGGATTAATGGCAAGCTCAACCTTGGCGTGACCAGCTCCAACGCTTTCCATACCCACTTCTTCTCGGTGCTGCGCCAGTTTCAGCGTGACTACCCGAAGGTGGCGCTCTATCAGAAAGAGGACAATATGGCGACGCTGATCCACGGCCTGGATGAGGGGCTGATTGACGTGGCGTTCGTGCGTCTGCCCTGCGAAAGCAGCAAAACCTTTAGCCTGAAGCTGGTGGACGAGGAGCCGATGCTAATTGCGCTGCACCGCACGCATCCGCTGTCGGCGAAGGCGGATATCGCGCTCAGCGAATTGCAGAACACGCCGCTGATTATCTTTCCGCAAGCGGTGTCGCCGGGGCTGTATGAGCTGATCTACAACGCCTGCCTGCGTGCCGGTGTGGAGATGGATAACGCCCATCAGGCCTCGCAGTTCTCTTCATCTTTGAGCATGGTGGCGGCCGGTTTTGGCTTTGCCATCATTCCGCAGTCGATGGCCTGCTTTGGGCATCCGATGGTGACGTTTCATTCGGTGGCGGGAAACACATTGAAAACCGATGTGGCGCTGGCGTGGCGCAAGTTCGAGCGCTCACCGGCGGTCAGGCGGTTTATCGATCACTTTTAAGCGCCCGAGGGGATTGGGCGCTAAGCGGTTAACGGCGGTGGGTATTGACCACCTGACCGATGCCTTTGCCATCAAGCGCGGCATCAGGATCGGCGAAAAAATCGAGGTTGAAGTAAGTGTCATCGGTCAACAGTTCAACCCGGTGCCAGTACTCCGGCGGGCTGATGCCAAACTGCCCCGCTTCGATCACCACTTCCCGCTCAGGAGTGGTGTCATGCTCGCTGGCAAAACCGAGGTATTTCACCGCGCCCTGCATCACCGACAGGCGGCCATAAACCCCTTTTTTGGTGTTATGGTGCGTCAGAAGCGCCTGCGGCACCGTCTCTTTCGTCCAGAAGGGCGTCGAGCGGGTATGGCGAAAATGGAGTGGAATAAGCTGCGTCATCGTTAGCCTCCGGTTACCAGCCGCACACGTTGGTCTCTTCATCCGATTCGTAGCCGCGGACGATATTAATCAGATCTTTTACCGCATCAGCGGCAATAAGGGGATCGGTCAGCTCGCTGAGGCGGGTAAAATCTTTATCGACCGAGACGCCATTATTATTATTGGTGACGGTCAGCGTATATTCCCCGCCATTATCAGCAGGCAGATTTAATTTCGAGACCAGTTCAGAAACGGCCTGGTTCGCAATATCAGGAAGATAGAGCGACATCGGCTTTAAATAAACTTTCTGCTCAGCTTTACCGCTTTCCCGATGGGAAACGGAGAGTGAATAACCTCTGTTTTCTGTATCCATAATTGCTACCTCAACCTTCAATCAGAATTTTGGGATCAACATAGAAATCGACGCTGAACACCGTATCGTCACTGAGCGCCTCAATGTTGTGCCATTTTTCAGGCGGGAAGACGCCGAACTCACCGGCGTGAATGGTCAGGGTTTCCACCGGCTGCGGGCTGGTCTCATCGGCATAACCGTAATAGCGGATCGCGCCGCGCTGCACGCTTAAACGCGGGTAGACGCCCTGACGCGTACCGGCGTCAAGATGGCGTTTCCAGATGGAGGCCGGTGCTGTTTCTTTCGTCCAGAAAGGGGTGGTGCGGGTGTGGACATAATTCGCGGGTATGGCAATGCGTTGCATATTTCGTCCTCTTTTTATCTCAGCAACTGTTGTCGCCGGGAGGGGGAAAAGCATATATTGCATAGCATATACCTGTTATAAAAAATATCGACTATTTTTTATAAATGTTATTTAAAGTTGATGAGAAAAATCTCCACAAACCTATTTCGTGCTACTTTTTATACTCCGAAAGGATAATTTTTATAAAAAACAAAAACGCGATAAGAAATCATCATTAGCAAATGAAATTTTTTATTCGGCAAGGCTAAATAAAAGCCCCCGAAACGGGGGCAACGTCGCTTATTGCAGAAGGGTGCTCTCCCAGCCGTCGAAGATCGCCGCCACGTTATACTGCGCGGCGTCCGCCTCGCTGAGCTGATAGCGCTCACCGCCCTGCCCGGCGCCTGGCCCACGGTTACTGGCCTCATAAAAACGGCTGTCCTGCGGGTAAAACCAAATTTTGTCCCCGTTCTTATCTTTGCCGGACATCTTGTCCCAGCCGTAGATATGGTCATCAATCTCGCTATTGATAATCGCCGCCAGGCCAATGGCGTTGGGATCGGCATAGCGCCCGTCGCTAAACTGGGTGGTCGGGTGCCACGGGCGGCCCAGCGCAAAGCTTTTCGCCGGCACGCCCGGCTCTTTGCTCAACTTACTGTTGATAATAAACAGGCCAAACCGCTCCCCGGCCTGGGTGGCAGGCGCGGTGAGATAACCGTACGGCGGCGCGGTGTCATCACGGTTGCGGGCAATGATTTCGCAGCGATCGAACACTGCGATGCCGGGGCCGAAGATAAAATCGACGTGGCCGCTGATGGCGCAGTCGGTGAAGTAGCTGCGGCTGCCCTGCTTGCTGTAAAAAGTATCCTGATAACCCTCAAGGCGAATATGACGAAAGCGCGCTCTGTCTGCCCCTTCCGCCACCATCAGCGCCACCGCCTGGGTATCTTTCAGCTTCTGCGCATCGCCTTCCGGCAGCGCGGCGTTGGCAGGAAAATCAAAAGTATTGCGAATGGTGAGGTTCTCCAGCGTTACGCCGCTGGCGCGGATCTCTACCGTGCTGGTGCGCCCGGTGCCGAGCTTCTGCCCCTGCTCATCGAGCGCACCTGCGGGAGTATTGGCCTCAATCACCGTGCCCGCCGTCGACTCCCCGATCAGCGTGACGGGCTTCTCAATCACCAGCCGCTCTTGCCAGCGCCCCTCTTTAATCAGAATGCGCCACGGCGTGCCGCTCTGCGGTGCGGCGTCCAGCGCCTGGCCGATCGTGGAAAATTCACCAGACTTCGGTGTGGGCGATACCACGGCGTTCCACTCGGCCGCCTGCGCGCTGGCGCTCAGGCAGACCAGCAGCAGTGCGGAGCAGTGCAGGGTTTTCATTGTTCTCTCCTTGGTTTTTGGACACGGCAGCTCATGCAGCAGGGCGCAGATCTGCCAGATATGACGCTTTGCCAGCGCTGCGCGCCGGTTGAATCGGGATCTGCTACTGGCAAATAGCGGCCTCTGTCCAAAGTCAGTAAGGAGAGTCGGCTTAACGGGCTGTAATGCTGTTATTTTTTTACACCAGCATAGGTCAGTAAAAAGCTATTGCGCATTTTAAAACGCTGTTTTGAGATCAAACTCAAACTTATCGACCGCATTGCTTAAACGAGAATCAAAACTATTATCACGATAAAAAAGAGAATTTATTCCTGTGCGGATAGGTTGTTTCTTAATGCAGTTATATATGGCAGCAGGTTGATTAATTGGCTAAAAAGACCTTAAATCAGAAGAAGATATTTTAACTGGCCTCAGGTGTGCTTTTCTGGCAACCTTTGCTTTCTTTTGAGTGGGTAAAAAATTACCATCGCCCGACGTGGTTTCAATATTTGAACGCGGACTCAACCTGCAACGGTAAGTAAAATAATCATGAAAAATAAAAAGATAGACACAATGGCCCGCGTCGCTATGCGCATCAGGGGCTTATCAGTAAAGGAAAAGCGTCTTCGCTACCAGGATAAGATGTACACCTTTAAATATGTTTCCGGACATTACGAAGTCTTTTTGGACGGAGAAAAAGTTGACACCTTCGCCACGGAAAACATCAACCAGGCGATTGCGGATTTTAAAGAAAAAAATAACAAAAACAGGCGCTGATAAACCTGAAAATACCCTTTTCTGCCCCGCGTTTACTCCTGTAATTAAATCTTAGAGAACACATAATACCGCGCGACATTACCGCTCGCGCCGGTCTTTTCTCGCCCTTCATTAATTTTCACAAGAAACAACCTCTTAAAATTGGTAGCTAAATCACAAACTTAGGAATATTTTTTTTACACAAGCTGTTTACATGGTAACGATAATTCATATCATCTTGATAATTACTCTCAACTTGAGAGCGGTGTTTACCGCGACCGGTCAAGGTCGTCTTCACCTGCATAATCAGGAACGTTATAAGAATGAAAAATCGTTACCTTTGGGCTATTAACCCCTGTTTGTTGATGATGTTATCCGCGCAGGCCGCAGCACAAGACGCAAAAGAGGAGACGCTGGTGGTGGCCGCCAGCCGCGCTAATCACAGCGTCGCCGATATGGCGCAAACCACCTGGGTCATTGAGCAGGCTGAAATTGAACAGCAGGTTCAGGGTGGTAAAGAGTTAAAAGAGGTGCTGGCACAGCTTATTCCGGGGATGGATGTCAGCAGCCAGGGGCGCACCAACTACGGCATGAATATGCGCGGGCGCTCAATGATGGTGATGGTTGACGGCGTGCGCCTCAACTCATCGCGCACCGACAGCCGCCAGCTTGATTCGATCGATCCCTTTAATATCGCGCGCATTGAGATTATCTCCGGCGCGACCTCGCTCTATGGCGGCGGCAGCACCGGCGGCCTGATCAATATCGTTACCAAAAAGGGGCAGCCGGAGACGGAAGTGGAGTTCCAGACCGGCACCAAAAGCGGCTTTAACAGCCATAACGATCACGACGACAATGTTGCGGCTTCGGTCAGCGGCGGGAATGATAAGGCCTCCGGTCGACTGTCGGTTGCTTATCAGCGCTACGGCGGCTGGTATGACGGCAAAGGCGATGAGGTGATCATCGATAACACCCAGACCGGCCTGCAATACTCTGACCGGCTGGACGTGATGGGCACCGGCACGCTCAATATCGATGAGCACCAGCAACTGCAACTCACCACTCAGTACTATAAAAGCGAGTCTGACGGCAAACATGGCCTCTTCTTAGGCGAAAACTTCTCGGCAGTCACCGGCTCCGCTACCGCCTACAACAAAGGCAATCTGGATGCCGACCGGATTCCGGGCACCGAGCGCCACCTGATCAATCTGCAATACTCGAACACCGATTTCTGGGGCCAGGATGTGGTGGCGCAGATCTACTACCGCGACGAGAGCCTGGCGTTTTACCCCTTCCCGACCCTCTCTAACGGACGGGTCAGCAGCATCGGCGCTTCGCAGCAGAAGACCGACTTTTATGGCGGCAAGCTGACCATCAACAGCAAACCGGTTGATGCCCTGACGCTGACCTGGGGGATCGATGCAGAACATGAAGCGTTCGACGCCAATCAGCAGTTTTTCAATCTGAACAGCGCCGCCGCCAGTGGCGGGATGCAGTTGGATAAAGCCTTCAAGGTTGAGCGCTATCCGGGCTACAGCATCACCAATATCGCGCCGTTCCTGCAAAGTAGCTATGACATTGACGCCATCACCCTGAGCGGCGGCGTGCGTTACCAGTACACCGAAAACCGCGTCGACGATTTTGTCGGTTACACGCAGCAGCAGGCGATTGCCAACGGCAGAGCTACCTCGGCAGACGCCGTGCCGGGCGGGAAAACGGATTACAACAATCTTCTGTTTAACGCTGGTATCCTCGGCCACCTGACCGACCGTCAGCAGCTGTGGTTCAACTTCTCGCAGGGCTTTGAGATCCCCGACCTGGCAAAATATTACGGTGCCGGTACCTATCAGTTGGTCGATGGTCACTACCGCCTGCTGAACAGCGTCAATGTGAACGATTCGAAGCTGGATGGCGTAAAAGTTAACGCCTACGAACTGGGCTGGCGCTACACCGGCGATAACCTGCGTACGCAAATTGCGGGCTACTACTCTCTCTCCGATAAAACCATCAACATCAATAAAAGCGATATGACTATCAATATTGATGATGATAAGCGCCGCATTTATGGCGTCGAAGGCCAGGTGGATTACTTCTTTACCGACAGCGAGTGGAGCACCGGGGCTAACTTTAACGCCATCAAATCCGAGACGCGGGTCAGCGGGAAGTGGGAGAAACTGACCGTTGACAGCGCCAGCCCGTCGAAAGTGAGCGCGTGGATCAACTGGGCGCCGGGCGACTGGACGCTGCGTTTGCAGAGCACGCAAAGCTTCGACCTCTCCGACGCCGCCGGTAAGCGCATCGATGGCTATAACACGGTTGATATGCTTGGCAGTTACGCCCTGCCGGTGGGCAAAGTGAGCTTCAGCGTGGAAAACTTGCTGGATGAGGAGTACACCACCGCCTGGGGTCAGCGTGCGCCGGGATTATATAGCCCAACCTATGGCGCGCCGGGGTTATATACCTACAAAGGACGTGGTCGGACATTTGGCGTAAATTATTCAGTTCTCTTCTGATATCTACTGCCGCCTGGTACACAGGCGGCAGTAATTCTCAGCCGAATGCCTGCTTATAATCAATCTTGCTTGCCTTACCTTAAGCCAAATAGAGTAATTGTTTTTGAGTTATTTCTTAATTAACTCACTGAGAATATAAAATATATTAATTAAAACGGCGAAGCGTTATTGCATATCCGTCGGGGTAGATTCGCCGGGTGCAATCTGTTGCGCCTGTTTTATTTTGCTCTGCTGAGCCGTTTTGTTGAGTGCCTCAAGCTCCTGGGCACGCGCTAACTGCTCCTGCGTTACTTTTCTCCCGGTAAAGGCATCAATCATTTCGGTTCGCCCATCGGGATATTTCACTACGCTTACCAGTCGACCGCCAAATTGCGGAATTCCGGACATCTCGAGCGCATAATCAATTTCTTGATTTTCCACCTTTTTCTTTTGGCGTACCGGCTCTTCGGCTTTTACCTCTTTGCTCTCTTTATGGCTCTCCGCTTTACTGGAAAGGGTCACTTTTATGCTCTCATCCTGATAGGTGTGAGCCTCTTTGACGTTCTCTGTAGAGGTGGTCATCGCCGCTTTATGGGTGGCGTGTTCGTGTGTGTTGGCAAGCGGAGGGCTTGCCTGAATAGCCTGAATTTCCTGCATAATTCTCTCCGCGTGTAGTTAACAGATAATGAGCTGATGACTCTTCCGGGATGAGTCGAAAAGAATATCCCTATAACGTTTATCGTCAGCCTGAGAAAACAAATTAATAAGAAATAATAGTAACAGTAGCTTAATTATAGAATTTTTAAAAATAAGAAAAGACTTATTTAATACAATAAGAATTTTACTTAAAGAGACGGAATAATAATGAATCCATTTTAAGTCAGTGCATTTAAATAAAACTTTTGTCGGCAACCAGCGAAAGATAGCGCGGCCGATAACCACAACAATGGCCACTCTTTTCCTCCCGGAATGTGTTGTATCCTCGCCAAAGGCGACTGCTACACTGCAAGGCATGTAGCCCGACAACATCAAACATCACAGAGAGGGAAACGCTATGTCAGACAACTATCAACTCCCGAAGGTGTGGACGTGGGATCAATCCGGCGGCGGCGCGTTTGCCAATATCAACCGCCCGGTTTCCGGTGCCACCCATGAAAAAGCGCTGCCGACGGGCAAACATCCGTTGCAGCTCTACTCCCTCGGTACGCCGAACGGCCAGAAAGTGACGATTATGCTGGAAGAGTTGCTGGCGAAAGGCGTCTCTGAAGCGGAGTATGACGCGTGGCTGATCCGTATCGGTGAAGGGGATCAATTCTCCAGCGGTTTCGTCGACGTCAACCCGAACTCGAAAATCCCGGCGCTGCGCGACCACAGCACCACCCCACCGACCCGCGTGTTTGAATCGGGCAATATCCTGCTCTATCTGGCAGAAAAATTTGGTCACTTCCTGCCGCGCGATCTCGCCGCGCGCACCGAAACGCTGAACTGGCTCTTCTGGCTGCAAGGCTCCGCGCCGTTCCTCGGCGGCGGCTTCGGGCACTTCTACAGCTATGCGCCGGTGAAGATTGAATACGCCATCAACCGCTTCACCATGGAAGCCAAGCGCCAGCTCGACGTGCTGGATAAACAGCTGGCGGAACATCAATTTGTCGCGGGCGATGAGTACACCATTGCCGATATGGCGATCTGGCCGTGGTACGGCAACGTGGTGCTGGGCAATGTCTACGATGCGGCGGAGTTCCTTGATGCGGGCAGCTACAAAAACGTCCAGCGCTGGGCGAAAGCGATCGCTGAACGCCCGGCAGTGAAGCGCGGCCGCATGGTTAACCGCACCTTCGGCCCGGCGAATGAGCAGCTGCATGAGCGCCACGACGCCAGCGATTTCGATACGCAAACCGAAGATAAACGCGGCGCATAAGGAAATGATCAAGACGGCGCGCCAGCAGGCGATTGTGCAGCTTCTGAAGAGCCAGCAGTCAATCACCACTGCCGCGCTCGCCGCTGAGCTTGCCGTCAGCGTGGAGACCATTCGCCGCGATCTCAACGCTCTGCAAATGCAGGGCAAAATCATTCGTCGGCATGGTCGCGCCAGAACGCTGGCGGACGGCAGCGAACCCTTTCGCGCCCGCTTAAAAAGCCACTATGCGGATAAAGCCGATATCGCCCGTCATGCGCTCAACTGGGTGGAAGCCGGGATGACGCTGGCGCTGGATGCCAGCTCAACCTGCTTTCACCTGGCGCGGCAGTTGCCGGATATTCCGCTGACGGTGTTTACCAACAGTTTGCCGGTGTGCGAAGTGATGGCCCGACGCCAGCATAGCGAGCTTATCTGCTCCGGCGGTCGGCTGGCGCGCGGTGAGCGCTGCTACGTCAATCCGGCGCTCGCCAGCCTGCTTAAATCGCTGGAGATCGATCTCTTTATCTTTTCCTGCGAGGGGATTGATGGCAACGGTGAGATGTGGGATTCCACACGGCATAACGCGGCGTTTAAAGCGGCACTGCTGCGCCGGGCGCAGCAGTCGCTGTTACTGATTGATAAAAGTAAATTTTACCGGGCCAGCGAAGCCAGCATCGGCAACCTTTCACTGGTAACGCAGATGATCACCGACGCGCCCCATCCCTGAGGCGCACGTTTGCAGAATCAGAACGCGACCCACTCATCGGACGATGCGCCGGGTTTGCGGGCACTGCCACGGCTCATGTCAGGTTTCACCAGTTTGGCTGCGGTGGGTTTATGCTCCTCTTCACCGGTCAGGCGGAACTTCTGCACAGAACGTTGCAGCTCTTCGGTCTGACGCTCCAGCGCAGCGGCGGCAGCCGACACCTGCTCAACCAACGAGGCGTTCTGCTGGGTAACGTTATCCATCTGCGTGATGGCAACGCCCACCTGCGAGATCCCTTTGCTCTGCTCGGCAGAGGCGGCGGCAATCTCTTTCATAATGGTGGTCACTTCACGCACGGCGCGCAGAATGCCTTCCATCGTGGTGCCGGTGTCGTTGACCAGCTGTGCCCCTTTCTCAACGCGCGAGACGGAGTCGGCGATCAGGGTTTCAATCTCTTTTGCCGCGCCCGCGCTGCGGCTGGCGAGGTTACGTACTTCGCCAGCCACCACCGCAAAACCACGGCCCTGCTCACCGGCACGCGCCGCTTCTACCGCCGCGTTAAGGGCGAGAATATTGGTCTGGAAAGCGATGCTGTTAATGACGGTAGTGATTTCGGCAATCTTCTTCGAACTGCCGGAGATACCGTCCATCGTGTTGATCACCTCTTTCACCAGCGCACCGCCTTTGCTGGCGGTGGCAGAAGCAACTTCCGCCAGCTCGCTCGCCTGGCTGGCGTTGTCGGCGTTCAGTTTCACCGTGGCGGTCAACTCCTCCATGCTGGCGGCGGTCTCTTCCAGCGCGGCGGCCTGCTCTTCGGTACGCGATGAGAGGTCATTATTGCCGGTGGAGATCTCCGTTGCGCCGCGCCAGATATTTTCGCTGCCGTGGCGGATGCTGCTTACCGCTTCGCGCAGGCTATCCTGCATTGCTAACAGCAGCGGGATCACCTGGCCGACGCAGTTACGCCCCATATCTTCCAGCGGCTGGCTGAGATCGCCCTGCGCCATCAGTTTGAAGTGCTCGCGAATACGGGTCAGCGGTTTGACCAGCATGGTCACCAGGTAGCGATCCGTAAACAGCAGGATCAGCAGGCCCAGCACAATCGCGATAATGATCGCCGCGCGGGTGGTGCTGGTCTGGTGATCGACCATCACGCGGGTTTCATCCAGCATCACGCCAGCGGCTTTGTTGAAACTCTCGGTCGCCACGCCAAAATTGCGGCTCAAACCAGGCGTAACATTATTGGCCTGCGCGCGATAAGCTTCCGGCGAGCCCTGCTGCGCCAGCTGCATCTGCGGGTTAACGCCCTGCTCCAGCAACGCCTGCCAGCCAGCGATCACCTCTTCAGAGACTTTCGGATCCATCGGCCCTGGCGAAACGGCCTTGAAGTCGGCAAGGCGTTTTGCCATGTTATCCAGTGCCTGTTGCGCGGGCGCCATGTCCGGCGTTCCCCCCGCCGCTTTGGCTTCCATCACGCGGCTGAGGCGCGTCACAAAGCGAAAGTATTGATCGTTGCCCTGGCTCAGAAGCGTCATTTGCGTCACCAGCTGGCGGTCGATTTCATTACCGTCGGCAACTTTTGACAAAGAAGAAACGCTATACAGACCGACGCCAGACCACAGCACGCTGAAGATCCCGAGGATCACCAGCAACACAGCGCGTATAGTGAAGTTACGAAGCATATTCATAATTTTAATCCTTGCGGTGAAGGTAGCCCCTCGCCTGTGGGCGAGAGTTATCACTTTTATCGGCACGCGTTTGGGAAGTTGTATGGTCGGTTTAAAATATTTATGTAAAAAATTAGCGGTGATTTTTTTATGGCTATCGCGAATGTAGTGACCAGAGAAATGGTTATTCTGCTAACATTCCGTTGCGCAACACCCATCCCCTCTCAAAAACGTTAACCCCATGATATTTAACGCTTAAAAATAACAATAAGATCATCTCCATTAATCCTTTGTTGTGTTGGTGCGAAAATAGCAAAGCCAACCTGGCAATATGAATCACCATAATTTAATAGCGGCCTTTAAGCGGCCATAATTTAATATCAAGGGCGAAATTTAATTTATTTCTGGCACCAGCAATAAAAATTTAAATATTAATAAAAAATAATTTATCACCAGGTTTTATAATTTTTCCCGCAACGATTTCCAGCCCGCTTACGGCGCACCAACCCAACAGCCATGCGCCCTGCCGTAGCGCGAACTCACTAACGTGCTGCTGCGTGCATTTTTGTTACGCCGGGTGCCATCGCTTTTTCTTATATTCCACGGTTTTTTATCAATGCTTCCCAGGAATTTTCGCAGATTTAAGCCATGCAGGAAGAGAATTAAGCGGGGATTTAAAATGCAGACGCAACATTATTTGTTACCTCTGTTTGGCTTCTACTCAGCGGCTCTTTTGCTGCCCGGCGATCGCACGTAAGATAGAAACGTTGTTTCAAAACCATCAGGCACCGCCAGATACGAGAGGAGAGATCATGCCCGGCTTCGCCAACCCTCAGCGTTATGAACAGATGCAGTATCGTTACTGCGGCAAGAGCGGTCTGCAACTGCCCGCCCTGTCGCTCGGTTTATGGCACAGTTTTGGTCACGTCAATGCACTCGATGCGCAGCGCGCGCTGCTGCGTAAAGCATTCGATCTGGGAATAACCCACTTCGATTTAGCCAATAACTATGGTCCGCCCGCCGGCAGCGCGGAGGAGAATTTTGGTCGCCTGCTGCGCGACGATTTTGCCCCCTACCGCGATGAACTGATTATCTCCACCAAAGCGGGCTACGATATGTGGCCTGGCCCGTATGGCTCCGGCGGCTCGCGCAAATATCTGCTCGCCAGCCTCGATCAGAGCCTGAAGCGTCTTGGCGTCGACTATGTCGATATCTTCTACTCACACCGCGTCGATGAGAGGACACCGATGGAGGAGACTGCCGCCGCGCTGGCGCAGGCGGTGCAGAGCGGCAAAGCGCTCTACGTCGGCATCTCCTCCTATTCGACAGAGCGTACGCAGCATATGGCCGCGCTACTGCGCGAGTGGAAAGTGCCGCTGCTTATCCATCAACCCTCCTACAACATCCTCAATCGCTGGGTCGATAACACCGGGCTTTTAGACGCGCTTGAGGAGAACGGCGTCGGCTGTATCGCCTTTACGCCGCTGGCGCAGGGATTGCTGACAGGCAAATATCTCAACGGTATTCCCGAAGGGTCGCGCATGCAGCGTGAAGGCAACAAGGTGCGTGGCCTGACGGAGAAGATGCTCACCGAAAGCAATCTCGCCAGCCTGCGTCTGCTTAATGAGATGGCCGAACGCCGTGGGCAGTCGATGGCGCAGATGGCGTTAAGCTGGCTGTTAAAAGATAGCCGTGTGACATCGGTCTTGATTGGAGCCAGCCGCCCGGAGCAGCTGGAGGAGAATGTGCAGGCGCTAAACAACCTGAGCTTCAGCGCCGATGAACTGGCGCAAATTGATAAGCATGTGGCTGACGGGGAGCTGAATCTGTGGCAGGCGTCGTCAGATAAATAAAAGTGACGTGCCGGAGGGCGCAGTTTGCCGGAGGGCGCTGCGCTTATCCGGCCTACAGTGAACCGGCACAAGTCCCACCAAAAATCAGTGTTTGCCGCGGGTAAGACGATCCAGATAGCCCATCACAAAGGCGGAGAGCACAAACGTCAGGTGGATAATCACGTACCACATCAGCTTGTTATCCGGGACATTCTTCGCATCCATAAAGACGCGTAGCAGGTGAATTGACGAAATGGCGACAATCGACGCCGCCACTTTGTTTTTTAACGATGTGGCATCCATTTTCCCCAACCAGCTCAGCTTCTCTTTGTGCGGGCCGATATCCAGCTGCGAAACAAAATTTTCATAGCCGGAGAACATCACCATCACCAGCAGACCGCCGACCAGCGTCATATCCACCAGCGAGAGCAGCGTGAGGATCAGATCCGCTTCTGCCAGCGAGAAGATGTTAGGGATAACGTGAATAATCTCCTGGAAGAATTTGATGGCCAGCGCCAGGAGAGCAAGAGAGAGGCCAAAGTAGACCGGGGCGAGCAACCAGCGCGAAGCGTACATTGCGTTTTCCAGAAAGCGTTCCATGTTCCGTAGTGTCTCGTCAGATAGCTAAACCGGCGCTCAGTATAGCCTGACACCGTCAGCCTTTTGCAACACTCCAACGGACTAAACTACACCTCGGCGGGGTCAACCCACGGACGCTGGTTTTCCGGCCAAATCAGCACCACCAGCGCCGGATAAGCTTCGGTGCTGAACTCATGGAAACACTGGCGCAGGTTGAGCACATCCAGATCGCTCGGTGAGACTTTTTCGCCATTGACGCAGCGTTTTTTAATGTTGTCGTAATACTTATACACCGCGGAATTGAGATCGCTGCAACGGCGTTGCGCTTCAAATAAACCCGGCGTGTTATTTATCTCCGCCATCTTCATGCGCTTAATCGTCGCTTGCAAAAAATCGATATATTCATGGTTAACGCGCCAGTACCACTCCGGGGTAATCGCGTTCATTAACGTCGAAAAATGATCTTCGCCCTCTTCTTTTGACAGCGGCGTTAACTGCGGTGCTTGCTCATTAATTTCACTAAGGGGAGTCTTTTTATTGTACTCATGCATCAATAATAAAACGCCGCCCGTTAGCAGCAATAAAGTAATAACAGAATACAAAATACTGTCCATCGGCAGACTCCTTTTTTTTGATTTTAAAATTGCCTCATGATATTGTCAACGAACCTCGCCCCTTAATATTCTCTCCCCTGTTAAATAGTAAAGGATAATAGAAATGCTTCCCGAGAACCTTGTCCCGGCGCGCTTTCATCTTTCTGCCGTTGAAACCGGGGCAGCACCAGAGGGAAAAGAGCCTGATTTTCCTCAGGATATTGGCCCACTTTCTGAGCATGCGCAAAATATATTAGCCAACGCCAGCCGCAGCGGCCAATCACGTAATATGCTGCTCGAAGAGCACGATCGCCATATTAAAGAGCGCTTATTCCGCGTCGTGAAAATTGAAACCTTTGCGCGTTTACTTAATGATTTGCAAGCCGAAGGTGAGATTGATGCTCAGACTCTGAGCAAAATAATTTCCGATAAGACGCAAACTATTAACGACGCTGGTAATGAGATTTGGCTTAATCTGATTACCCGCGAAAAAGATGCGCCAATCTTTTATAAACTTGGGGATGAATAACGTGGCTGAAATTGAAAATAATAACGTCTATATCAATTACAGCGAAAGCAAAAGCGACGAATTTATCTTAAAGCAAAATATCGATGCACTGGTGCAGAGTAAAAACGAGACGATTCAACGCATTGCCCAGGATTTAGTCTCTATCCCTGCCGCACTGGTGCGTTTGAAGTGGCAAAACCGCCGTGAAATCTACCCCTTACAGGTGAAAGAGGAGATTTACGGCGCAGCGATTTCCGCCATTATCGAACAGCACCCTGAGCTGCGCGAAAAGATCATGGGCCGGCTGGAGGCTAACTATCAGCACCTGGTCAGCCGCGAAAGCGCAACACTGCGCTGGAGCCGCAAACTGAGCGAGGGCGTATACCGCACCTCGACGGTGCAGAAGGTGGCGGTGAGTGAAAAGCCTGCCAAAGTGACCAGCAAGGGAAGCCACCCCACCGGATCAAGAAAATCCTGAATTTGTCTGCGAAGTCAGCGTGAACTTCTATCCTTAAGGTCTAAGCAACCGATATGGAGGATACTTAATGGCAACTGACCAGACAAAAATCCAGGATCCGACCACCCAGTACTACACCGGTGAATATCCTAAGCAGAAGCAGCCCTTCCCCGGCGTGCAGGCGAAAATGGAACCGGTTCCCGATTGCGGTGAGAAGAGCTATGTCGGCAGCGGGCGGCTGAAAGGTCGTAAAGCGTTAGTGACCGGCGGCGACTCCGGTATTGGTCGCGCAGCAGCGATCGCCTATGCCCGCGAAGGCGCGGATGTCGCTATCAACTATCTTCCTGCCGAAGAGGAAGATGCGCAGCAGGTGAAAGAGCAGATTGAAGCAGCCGGGCGCAAAGCCGTGCTGATCCCGGGCGATTTGAGCGATGAAGCCTTTGCCCGTTCCTTGCCGCACACAGCGAAAGAGCAGCTTGGCGGCCTGGATGTGCTGACGCTGGTGGCGGGTACGCAAACCGCGATTGAGGATATTGCAGACCTCAGCAGCGAGCAGTTTATCTATACCTATAAGGTCAACGTTTTCGCGCTCTTCTGGATCACCCAGGAGGCGATTCCGCTGATGCCGCGCGGGGGCAGCATTATTACTACCTCGTCGATTCAGGCTTATCAGCCAAGCACGCACCTGCTTGATTACGCCTCGACCAAAGCGGCTATTCTCAACTACACCCGTGGGCTGGCGAAACAGGTCGCTGAGAAAGGCATTCGCGTGAACAGTGTCGCGCCAGGGCCAATCTGGACCGCGCTGCAGATTTCCGGCGGTCAGCCGCAGGAGAAACTGCCGGAGTTCGGCCAGCAGACGCCGCTTAAACGCGCCGGTCAGCCAGCCGAGCTGGCACCTGTTTATGTCTATCTCGCAAGCCAGGAGTCGAGCTATGTCACCGCTGAGGTGCATGGCGTGACAGGTGGCGAGCACCTGAGTTAAGCAGGCATAAAAAAAGCTGGCTCCGGCCAGCTTTTTTTTATCTCGTTCGCGGGTTACTTCGCTTTCGCGACCTCTTCCCCTACCAGACCGATCTTCAGATAGCCCGCCTGGTGCAGGCTGTCCATCACTTTCATCATCGTCTCGTAATCGACGGTCTTATCAGCACGGAAGAAGATGGTGGTATCTTTTTTGCCTTCGGTCACCGCATTCAGCTGGTTGATCATCGTCTCTTCCGTCACCGGATCGTTGCCGATAAACATGCTGTTATCCGCCTTCACGGAGAGATAAATCGGTTTTTCCGGGCGCGGCTGCGGCTGGCTGGAAGAGGCAGGCAGATTGACCTTAACGTCAACGGTAGCAAGCGGCGCGGCCACCATAAAGATAATCAGCAGCACCAGCATCACGTCAATAAACGGCGTGACGTTAATTTCGTGCATTTCGCCGTTATCGTCGAGGTTTTCATTAAGACGCATTGCCATAGCCAATCAACCTACGCGTAATTTCTGGGTGGTACGAACCGGCTGCGCGTTGCTGGCGGCCAGATCCAGATCGCGGCTTTGCAGCAGCAGCACCTGCGCGGCAACATCGCCGAGGTTGGCTTTATAGTTACCGATCATGCGCGCAAAGATGTTGTAGATAACGACCGCCGGGATAGCGGCGACCAGGCCGATAGCCGTTGCCAGCAGCGCTTCGGCGATGCCCGGCGCAACAACCGCGAGGTTAGTGGTTTGCGTCTGCGCGATGCCGATAAAGCTGTTCATAATGCCCCAAACGGTACCAAACAGACCAATAAAAGGCGAAATCGCGCCGATAGTGGCGAGGAAACCATTGCCGCGGCCCATATGACGGCCCGTTGCCGCTACGCGACGCTCAAGGCGGAAACCGGTGCGCTCTTTAATGCCTTCGTTATCTTCGCTGCCTGCGGAGAGTTCCAGCTCGTTCTGCGCTTCGTTAATCAGCATCGCGCTCAGGCTGCGGGCGTGGAAGGTCGAGGCAATCTCAGTAGCCTGATCCAGCGAGCAGGCATCGGCCAACTGCTGCTGTTCACGCTTGAGACGGCGCTTTTGCCCGAGGATCTCAACGCTTTTACTGAAGAAAAGCGCCCAGGTGACGACTGACGCCAGAATCAGACCGATCATCACGATTTTCACCACGATATCGGCGTGCTGATACATACCCCATACGGAAAGATCCGTCTGCATCAAATTATTACCCACTCTGTTTCTCCGGGACGCAAATCACAAAAAACACTGCGCCATAATAGCAAAAAGTCGTCGAATTG
The DNA here is from genome assembly GCF_003864115.1 of Kosakonia sp. CCTCC M2018092. Classification (NCBI taxonomy): domain Bacteria; kingdom Pseudomonadati; phylum Pseudomonadota; class Gammaproteobacteria; order Enterobacterales; family Enterobacteriaceae; genus Kosakonia; species Kosakonia sp. CCTCC M2018092. The sequence continues at coordinate 648,412 of NZ_CP034225.1, read as the reverse complement.
ATAGTAGTTCTCATTAGTATTTACATAGTGCACAACACAACCGGCTATTTCCTTGCGTTGACGCAGTAAACCGGCGCGTCTGCTGGTTTTATAGAAAAATTCACCGCCTCTGATGCATCATTTCGCAATCATGGTAGTCTGGACATCCAGACGTATAAAAACAGGTTGAGCAGACATGACGGCGAAACATCTTGATACCGCGCTGGTAAACGCCGGGCGGAGCAAAAAGTATACTCAGGGTTCGGTGAATACGGTGATTCAGCGCGCCTCTTCCCTGGTGTTCGAAACGGTGGAAGCGAAAAAGCACGCCACGCGCAACCGCGCCAACGGCGAGCTATTTTATGGACGGCGCGGGACGCTAACCCACTTCTCGCTGCAAGAGGCGATGTGTGAACTGGAAGGGGGTGCCGGTTGTGCGCTCTTCCCCTGCGGCGCGGCGGCGGTGGCAAACACCATCCTGGCCTTTGTCGAACAGGGCGATCATGTATTGATGACCAATACCGCCTACGAACCGACGCAAGATTTCAGCACCAAAATCCTCGCTAAACTGGGCGTTACCACCAGTTGGTTTGATCCAATGATTGGCTCAAGCATCGTGCAGCTGGTGCAACCCAATACCAGAGTGGTGTTCCTCGAATCGCCCGGCTCCATCACCATGGAAGTGCATGACGTTCCCGCCATCGTGCAGGCGGTGCGCAGCGTCGCGCCGGAGGCCATCATTATGATCGACAACACCTGGGCGGCGGGCGTGCTGTTTAAGGCGCTGGAGTTTGATATCGATATCTCGATTCAGGCGGGCACTAAATACCTGATTGGTCACTCCGATGCGATGGTTGGCACCGCCGTGGCAAACGCCCGCTGTTGGGAGCAGTTGCGGGAAAACGCCTATTTGATGGGGCAGATGCTGGATGCGGATACCGCCTATATGACCAGCCGCGGCCTGCGCACGCTGGGGGTGCGTTTACGCCAGCATCACGAAAGCAGCCTGAAGATCGCCGAGTGGCTGGCGGCGCATCCGCAGGTGGCGCAGGTCAATCATCCGGCGTTGCCGGGCAGTAAAGGGCATGAGTACTGGAAGCGGGATTTCAGCGGCAGCAGCGGCCTTTTCTCCTTTGTGCTCAACAAGCGTTTAAACGATGCAGAGTTGGCGAACTACCTCGATAACTTCTCGCTCTTCAGCATGGCCTATTCATGGGGCGGATTTGAATCGCTGATCCTCGCCAACCAGCCTGAGCACATCGCCGCTATTCGCCCGGAAGGCCGTGTCGACTTCGACGGCACGCTGATCCGATTGCACATTGGTTTAGAAAACGTTGATGATCTTATCGGTGATTTAGTGGCAGGCTTTCAGCGCATCGTGTAAACCATGATTAACGGGGCAAAAAGTAAGAATATTCTCCCTTTGTTGCGCCCCGGATCGAGGTCTTTTTGGCGAAGTGGAGTACAATAGCCTCCTCTACGCGGTTCCACAGGAAAGCCCATGGCTGTTATTCAAGATATTATTGCTGCGCTCTGGCATCACGACTTTGCTGCGCTGGCCGATCCGCACGTTGTCGGCGTTGTCTATCTCGTGATGTTTGCCACGCTCTTTTTAGAGAACGGCCTGCTTCCTGCCTCATTTTTACCGGGCGACAGCTTACTGCTGCTCGCCGGGGCGCTGATTGCGCGCGGCTGCATGGACTTTGTCTCAACGCTGCTGATCCTCACCTCAGCCGCCAGCCTTGGCTGCTGGCTGAGCTATGTTCAGGGTCGCTGGCTGGGCAATACGCGTGTCGTCAAAAGCTGGCTGTCACAGCTGCCGGTGAAGTATCACGAGCGCGCCACCTGCATGTTTGACCGTCACGGCCTGCTGGCGCTGCTGGCCGGGCGTTTTCTGGCCTTTATCCGCACCCTGTTGCCGACGATGGCCGGTATCTCCGGCTTGTCGAACCGCCGCTTTCAGCTCTTTAACTGGCTGAGCGCGCTGCTGTGGGTCGGCGTGGTGATCTCGCTCGGCTACGCGATTAGCATGATCCCATTTGTGAAGCGCCACGAAGATCAGGTGATGACCTTTTTAATGGTGCTGCCGCTGTTCCTGCTGGTGGTCGGCCTGATTGGTGCCGTCACCGTCGTGCTAAAGAAGAAGTTCAGCAACGCCTGAGCCACCGCCCTCTTCCATGAAGAGGGCCAGTTTTATGCCCCCTGCATGGTGCGAATGCGCGCCAAATCCTCTCCCGGCGTCACGCCGAAATAACGCTTAAATTCGCGGCTAAACTGTGACGGGCTCTCATAGCCGACACGCATCGCCGCCGCGCTCGCTTTCATGCCATCGTGCACCATCAGCATCCGCGCTTTATGCAGCCGGTAGGTTTTCAGATATTGCAGCGGCGAGGTGCTGGTCACCGATTTGAAGTTATGGTGAAACGCCGAGACGCTCATGTTCGCTTCCGCCGCTAACTGGTCGACGCTGAGGTTTTCGGTGTACTGGCTCTCAATGCGCTTTAAGACGCGGCTAATCAGGCTGAAGTGGGTCTGACGGCTCACCAGCGCCAGCAGCGCACCGCCGCGCGGGCCGGTCAGCACGTGGTAGAGCATCTCGCGGATAATCTGTTTACCCAGAATGCGCGCGTCCAGCGGCCGCTCCATCACATCCAGCAGGCGCTCCGCCGCACAGAGGATCTCCTCCGATAACACCGCAGAGTTAATACCGCTGGCGGCGTTCTCCGGGCGAAAATGCTCATCTTCACCGATATCCATCAGCAGCTCCTGCAATTGCAGGATGTCGACATTGAGGCGAATGCCCGCCAGCGGCACCTCCGGCGTGGCAAAGGTTTCACACTCGAAGGGCAGCGGCACCGTTAACAGCAGATATTCGTTGGTGTCATAGCGAAAGACGCGCTCGTTGATATACCCGATTTTATGGCCGGAAAAGAGAAACACGATCCCCGGCTGATACATCACCGGCGTCCGGGTGCCGGGCTGCGTACCATAGAGCAGACGGATATCCGGCAGCAGCGCGCTCAGTATATTTTCATTATTTTTCAATCTCTTAACTTTTTCAGTCAGATGCAGGCAGATCGCTTCACGGTTCATGGTTTGCCACTCCGGCGGCCAGTTTCAACGGCTCTAGTGTGCAAACTTTTGTGACATTTCTCCAGCCTGATAGAGAAACAGGCAAGACATCGGCAGGAATGTGCATTGAGCCTGTGCACCCGCGCGCCCACAATGATCGGCATCGGGCGGCCTGCCCCCTCAGATTTTTCACCTCATAAGAAGGGAACGAGCAATGAATAACTTTAATCTGCATACCCCAACGAACATTCTGTTTGGCAAAGGCGCGATTACCGAACTGCGCGCGCAAATCCCTGACAACGCCCGCGTGCTGATCACCTACGGCGGCGGCAGCGTGAAGAAAAACGGCGTGCTTGACCAGGTTTACAGCGCGCTGGACGGAATGGATGTGCGCGAGTTCAGCGGTATCGAACCGAACCCGACCTACGAAACGCTGATGAAAGCGGTGCAGGTGGTGCGCGATGAGCAGATCACCTTCCTGCTGGCGGTCGGCGGCGGTTCAGTGCTGGATGGCACCAAATTTATCGCTGCCGCTGCCCACTACGCTGAGGGCATCGATCCATGGCACATTCTGCAAACCCGCGGTAGCGAGATCAAAAGCGCCATTCCGATGGGTTCCGTGCTGACGCTGCCAGCCACCGGTTCTGAATCCAACGCCGGTGCGGTGGTTTCCCGTAAAGCGACCGGCGATAAGCAGGCGTTCCACTCCCGGTTCGTGCAGCCGGTCTTCGCGGTGCTCGATCCGGTTTACACCTACACCCTGCCCCCGCGTCAGGTGGCGAATGGCGTTGTTGACGCCTTTGTCCATACTGTAGAGCAGTACGTCACTTATCCGGTGGATGCCAAAATTCAGGATCGCTTCGCCGAAGGCATTCTGCTGACGCTGGTTGAAGATGGCCCGAAAGCGTTGCAGGAACCGGAGAATTACAACGTGCGCGCCAATGTCATGTGGGCGGCAACTCAGGCGCTGAACGGCCTGATTGGCGCGGGCGTACCGCAGGATTGGGCCACCCACATGCTGGGCCATGAGTTGACGGCGATGCACGGGTTGGATCACGCACAAACGCTGGCAGTCGTACTGCCTGCGCTGTGGAATGAGAAGCGCGACACCAAACGTGAAAAACTGCTGCAGTACGCCGCACGCGTGTGGAATATCACCGAAGGCAGCGACGATGAGCGCATTGACGCGGCAATTACCGCCACGCGCGACTTCTTCGAGCGTATGGGTGTACCAACGCGTCTTTCCGGCTACGGCCTCGACGGCAGTTCCATTCCGGCGCTGTTGGCTAAACTGGAAGAGCACGGCATGACGGCGCTGGGCGAGCATCAGGATATTACGCTGGATGTGAGCCGCCGCATCTACGAAGCCGCGCGCTAAGCGCTTCTCCACCCCGGCTTTCGTTTTTGGGTTTTTCGACCACACTTAATGCAAACCAGCTTACCGGGCCTGTCCCGGTAAGCCTAGCGAAAGGAGAAATGCATGACACATCCAACGGTGATTAAACTCGCTGACGGCAATCTGATGCCGCAACTGGGTCTTGGCGTGTGGAAAGCGAGCAACGAGGAAGTGGTTACCGCCATCCATAAAGCACTGGAAGTGGGTTATCGCTCTATCGATACCGCCGCGGCTTACAAGAACGAAGAGGGTGTTGGTAAAGCCTTAGCCAGCGCGGGTGTGCCGCGTGAAGAGTTGTTCATCACCACCAAGCTGTGGAATGACGATCAGAAACGTCCCGCCGAGGCATTTAAAGAGAGCCTGGAGAAGCTTCAGCTCGATTATGTCGATCTCTATCTGATGCACTGGCCGGTTCCGGCAATCGATCACTATGTCGAGGCCTGGAAAGGGATGATCGAACTGCAACAGCAGGGGCTGATCAAGAGTATCGGCGTCTGTAACTTCCAGACCCACCACCTGCAAAAGCTCATTGATGAAACCAGCGTCATTCCGGTGATTAACCAGATTGAACTCCATCCGCTGCTGCAACAGCGCCAGCTGCATGCCTGGAATGCGACGCACAAGATCCAGACTGAGTCCTGGAGCCCGCTGGCACAGGGTGGTGAAGGCGTTTTCGATCAGAAAATCATTCGCGATCTGGCGGATAAATATGGCAAAACTCCGGCGCAGATCGTTATTCGCTGGCATCTCGACAGCGGCCTGGTGGTGATCCCGAAATCGGTCACCCCTGCGCGCATCGTTGAGAACTTCGACGTCTGGGATTTCCGCCTCGATAAAGATGAACTGAGCGAAATCGCCAAACTGGATGAGGGCAAACGCCTGGGTCCGGACCCGGATCAGTTCGGCGGTTAAAAGAGTGTAGACCGGTAATTAAGTAGGCCGGATAAGGCGAAGCCGCCATCCGGCATAATGCCAGCGCCATGCCTCGCCGGATGGCGCTGGCTCCGGCCTACAAGGTCACCCGGCCCACCTTATCGCGTCGCTTTTTTCCTCTGCTGCGCCATCGGCGACTGAGCGAAATCGCCAAACTGGATGAGGGCAAACGCCTGGGCCCGGACCCGGATCAGTTCGGCGGTTAAAAGAGTGTAGGCCGGTAATTAAGTAGGCCGGATAAGGCGAAGCCGCCATCCGGCATAATGCCAGTGCCATGCCTTGCCGGATGGCGCTGGCGCTTATCCGGCCTACCAGGTCATCCGGCCCACCTTAGCGCGTCGCTTTTTTCCTCTGCTGCGCCATCGGCGTATGTTTGGTTAATGCCGGTCGCGCGCTGCGGCTCTGGCGACGCGCTTCGCGAATCTCTTCCACCGTTGGCGCTGGTACCAGGCACTCGCGTCGGGAACCAATCAGGTGCTTTTTCCCCATCGCCTCCAGCGCCTGGCGCAGTAGCGGCCAGTTGGCCGGATCGTGGTAGCGCAGCAGCGCTTTATGCAGGCGGCGCTGCTTCTCCCCTCTTGGCACCACCACCTCTTCACTCTTGTAATCGATCTTCGACAGCGGGTTTTTGCCGGTGTAATACATCGTTGTCGAGTTCGCCAGCGGCGATGGGTAGAAGTTCTGCACCTGATCGAGACGAAAACGGTGGCGCTTCAGCCACAGCGCCAGGTTCACCATATCCTCATCACGCGTGCCGGGGTGCGCAGAGATAAAGTAGGGGATCAGATACTGCTCTTTGCCCGCCTGCTTCGAGTAGGTGTCGAAAAGCTGCTTAAAGCGGTCATAGCTGCCCATGCCCGGCTTCATCATCTTCGACAGCGGCCCCTCTTCAGTATGTTCCGGCGCTATATTCAAATAACCGCCAACGTGGTGCGTCGCCAGCTCTTTGACATAGCGCGGGTCTTCCACCGCCAGATCGTACCGTACGCCGGAAGCGATCAGGATCTTCTTGATGCCGCGCAGATCGCGGGCGCGCCGGTAGAGATCGATGGTCGGCTGATGGTTGGTGTCCATATGCGGGCAGATCTCCGGATAGACACAGGAGAGGCGTCGGCAGGTCTGCTCGGCGCGCGGCGAGGTGCAGCGCAGCATATACATATTGGCCGTCGGCCCGCCCAGATCGGAGATCACTCCGGTAAAACCGGGTACCGTGTCGCGAATCGCTTCGATCTCATTGATGATCGAATCCTCAGAGCGGCTCTGAATAATGCGCCCTTCATGCTCGGTGATGGAGCAGAAGGAGCAGCCGCCAAAACAGCCGCGCATGATGTTAATCGAGAAGCGGATCATGTCGTAGGCCGGAATACGGCTCTCGCCATAGGCCGGATGCGGCACGCGCTGGTAAGGCAGCGCAAAGACGCTGTCCATCTCTTCGGTGGAGAGCGGAATGGCTGGTGGATTGATCCAGATATAGCGATCGCCATGCTTTTGCAGCAGCGCGCGGGCGCAGCCGGGGTTGGTTTCATGATGCAGAATGCGTGACGCATGAGCATAGAGCACTTTGTCCGCTTTCACCTTCTCGTAGGAGGGGAGCAGCACGTAGGTCTTTTCCCACGGCTTCGGGCGCGGCGGCTGCACGGTCACGCGTTTCGCGGCCTGCGGCTCAACGGGTTTATTATCGGCGCAAGGCAGATCCTCGCCATAAGGATGGGGGATCGGATCGATCTTCCCCGGCGTGTCGAGGCGGGTGGAGTCCACCCCGCTCCAGCCCGGCAGCGCCTCTTTCACCATGATCGCCGTATTGCGCACATCGCGGATCTCACCGATCGGCTCACCGGCGGCAAGGCGGTGCGCGACTTCCACCAGCGGGCGCTCGCCGTTGCCGAACATCAGCATATCCGCCTTCGAATCGACCAACACCGAGCGGCGCACGGTATCAGACCAGTAATCATAATGGGCGGTACGGCGCAGGCTGGCCTCGATCCCGCCGAGGATCACCGGCACCTCTCTCCACGCCTCTTTGCAACGCTGGGTATAAACCAGCGTCGCGCGATCCGGGCGCTTACCGGCCACGTTATCCGGCGTATAAGCATCGTCGTGGCGCAGCTTACGATCGGCGGTGTAGCGGTTGATCATCGAATCCATATTGCCGGCGGTAACACCGAAAAAGAGGTTCGGTTTGCCGAGGCGCATAAAGTCCGCTTTGCTGCTCCAGTCCGGCTGGGCGATGATGCCAACGCGAAAGCCCTGCGCTTCCAGCATCCTGCCGCAGATCGCCATGCCGAAGCTCGGGTGATCGACATAGGCGTCGCCGGTGACGAGGATGATGTCGCAGCTGTCCCAGCCGAGTTCATCCATCTCTTCGCGCGACATCGGCAGAAAAGGCGCGGGGCCGAAGCAGGCCGCCCAGTACTGCGGCCAGGAGAAAAGATCGCGATCCGGCTGGATCAGGGAGAGTGCGCTCATCGTGCTTCCAGAAAAGATAAAAAGGGAGTCAAAGGGCGGCGATTATACGCCCTCTTTGTGTGGGAATAGAAGGAGGTTTTTTCAGCACCCGGCAGGCAGAGCGCCGCCGGGTTGGAGGAAATTACGGCGCGGGGTTGACCAGCAGCTGGCCGACCGAGCCGCGATCGGCCATCTCCAGCGTCTGGCTCTGGAACTGGAACGGGAAGTGCGGCCACGAAGGTTGACCAAACCACACCAGCAGTTCCACCTGGCCGTCGATCCAGACGGTATCTTTCCAGCCGCGATCTTCCGGGAACGGCAGCGCGCCGTTGACGCTGCGCAGCATAAACATTGCGCCTTCAATATGGAACGACTGCGGCATCTCTGCGCGCACCGTCCAGCGCTCCCAGGTGCCCTGCTGGGCGGTCACATCAATGCGCTGCGGGTCCCACAGCTGGCCATTGATACCCGGATCGCTGCCAAGCGTCATATCCCGGCTGCGCGACGGCGAACCGGCCATCAGATCCGCAGGCAGCAGGCGCATCGGCAGCGTATCCGTCACCAGCGGCAGCAGGCCGGTAGGACGCAACGTTAGCACCAGCGTAGAGATAAGAATGCTCGACGGCTCAAACAGGCCGCGCAGCCGATCCATGATCCCCGCCGCTTCGCCGCAGGTAATCGAGACTTCATCGCCGTTGGTCATATCGACCAGCACTTCGCGCCGCTCACCGGGCGCCAGCGAGAGCTGTTTGACCGACACTGGCGTAGGCAGGAAGCCCTGATCGCCCGCGATAACATGTAGCGCCCGGCCATCGCTCATCTGCAACAGATAGCGTCGGGAGTTGGAGGCATTAAGCAGACGCAGGCGTACCCAGCCGCGGGAGACTTCGACAAACGGGCTTTGCGCGCCGTTGACCATCAGGGTATCGCCGACAAAGCCGCCGCTGCCCGGCTCGCTGTACTCCGGCGTACCGAAGTTATCCAGCCGCTTATCCTGAATGATGACCGGAAAGTCATCCACGCCGTAGTGGTTGGGGATCGGCAGCGCTTTGCTGATCTCATCTTCCACCAGCCACATCCCCGCCAGCCCGCTATAGACCTGCTCAGCGGTGCGGTTCGGCGTGTTGGCGTGGTACCACAATGTCGCGGCGCTCTGGCGAATCGGCAGCACCGGTGCCCAGTCATTGCTGGCGCTCATCATGCGCGCTGCGCCGCCCATCAGCGGGCCTGGCACCTGCAGGCCGCTTACGGTCATCGCAACGTTTTCCGTCAGCCGGTTGCTGTAAATCAGCTTTACGTCATCGCCATTCCACACGCGGATGGTTGGCCCGAGATAGCGACCGTTGATGCCGGAAACCGGCGCGCGGGTGCCTTTAACAAAGGACCAGTGCGCGCGCTGGAGCGTCATAAAAAGCGGCTGTCCGCGCCGCGATTCCAGCAGCGGCGGAACGGGCAACGGCGGTTGCTGCCCGGCAGCATTCGCCCTCAGCGGCACTGCGCTGGTACATAGCGCAAGGCCGGAAGCCTGAAGAAACTGACGCCGACTGAGTGACATATTTGCTCCGAGTAATACTGACTTAATACGCCAGAGGGTGTGCGCCTCCGGGTTTGCTCACAACTGACGTTTATACCCGACCGGCGGCTTCGCGTTCTGCCACTTCTTTATCGAGCTCTTCGATTTTTGCCGCCATCAGTTCGCGGCAGTGGGTCGCTAACTGGCGAACCTGATCTTTACCGAACTGCGTAACATCCACCGGCGGCAGCATTTCGACAATCACCAGCCCATTCTTCAGGCGGTTAAGATTCACTTTATTCGAGGTAGTGGAGACGCAGACCGGAATAATCGGCACCCCGGCGGCAATCGCGGCGTGGAACGCGCCGGTTTTAAACGGCAGCAGGCCGCGACCGCGGCTGCGGGTTCCTTCCGGGAACATCCACACCGAGATGTTGCGTTTCTGGATCTGCTTCACCACCTGCGCGATGGTGCCGTGCGCTTTGGCGCGGTTATCACGGTCAATCAGCAGGTTGCCGGTCAGCCAGTAGAGTTGACCAAAAAACGGGATCCACAGCAGGCTCTTTTTACCCACGGTAACCGTCGGCGGCAGCACGATGCTGGAGGCGGTAACCATATCGTAGTTGTTCTGGTGGTTAGCAATATAGATAGCGTTGCCGAACTTATCCGCGCCCGGCGGCAGGCGTCTTTCCACTTTCAGCCCGCACACTGGCGCAAGGCGACCAAAAAGATGGCCGAAGGTGGCGACATGTTTTGGGTTTCTTGGACTGAACAGGCAGTAAATCGAGCCGAATAACGAGACCAGAATGGAGTAGATAACGATGATGATGACACGAAAAATAAATAACATAGCGACCTCTGAAGCCCATACCCTGAGCATTATATACACGCCAGCGTAAATCCGCTGATGCTGGCTGCGCCTCGCTGACCGCGATGCGGTTCGGGCTTGTGTTATGCGGCCTTTAAAAAGAACGTATTGTTAATCGCAATCTGCGAATAAACAACGTCTTTACGGGAAATTTCTGAGAAATATCTCCCCGCGCACGGCGGGGAGAGGATGATGAAGATTACTCTTCGCTATCGCCCGCACCCGGACGGGTCGGCGAGTCGATCTCTACGCGGTCAATTTTCTGCAAACCGCGCATCAGCGTACCGCGACGTCCGCGCTCGCCATGCACTTTTTGCAGCTCTTCCGGACGCAGTTTGATCTTGCGTTTGCCGACGTGGAGCGTCAGCGTGCTTTGCGGCGGCAGCAGGTAGAGATGCGCCAGCGCGTCGCTGCCTTTCGCCGCATCGGCGGACGGAATGCCGATGATCTTGTTGCCTTTGCCTTTGGAAAGCTGCGGCAGATCGCTGACCGGGAACATCAGCATGCGCCCGGCGGCGGTGATCGCCAGCAGCATATCGTCGTCGTGCTCGATGGCAATCGGTGCCATCACGCGCGCGTTCTCCGGCAGGTTGATCAGCGCTTTACCGGCACGGTTACGGGCAATTAAGTCATTGAAGGTACAGACGAAACCATAACCGGCATCGGAGGCCATCAGCAGCTTCTGATCTTCATTGCTCATCATCATATGCTCAACCGTCGCGCCCGGCGGCAGCGTCAGCTTGCCGGTGATCGGCTCGCCCTGCCCGCGCGCCGACGGCAGCGAAATCGGGTCGACGGCATAGCTGCGCCCGGTGGTATCGATAAACACCACCGGCTGGTTGCTCTTGCCCTTCGCCGACGCTTTCCAGCTGTCGCCCGCTTTGTAGCTCAGACCCTGCGCGTCAATATCATGCCCTTTGGCGCTGCGCACCCAGCCCATCTGCGACAGCACGATAGTCACCGGCTCTGACGGCAGCATATCGTGCTCGCTCATCGCTTTGGCCTCTTCGCGCTCGTGCAGCGGTGAGCGGCGATCGTCGCCGAAAGCGGTGGCATCGGCCTGCAGCTCTTTTTTCAGCAGGGTGTTCATCTTGCGCTCGGATGCGAGGATGGCTTGCAGCTGATCGCGCTCTTTTTCCAGCTCGCTCTGCTCGCCGCGGATCTTCATCTCTTCCAGTTTGGCAAGGTGGCGCAGTTTTAACTCAAGAATGGCTTCCGCCTGGGTTTCACTGATGCCGAAACGCGACATCAGCACCGGCTTCGGCTCATCTTCGCCGCGGATAATCTCAATCACTTCGTCGATATTGAGGAACGCCACCAGCAAACCTTCAAGGATATGCAGGCGCTTGAGCACTTTCTCCAGGCGGTGATTAAGGCGGCGGCGCACCGTATCGCGGCGGAAGGTCAGCCATTCGGTGAGGATCTCCAGCAGATTTTTCACCGCCGGGCGACCATCGAGGCCAATCATATTGAGGTTGATGCGGTAGCTCTTCTCCAGATCGGTGGTGGCGAAGAGGTGGTTCATCACCTGATCCATATCGACGCGGTTGGAGCGCGGCACCACCACCAGACGGGTCGGGTTTTCGTGGTCCGACTCATCGCGCAGGTCGTCGACCATCGGCAATTTTTTATTGCGCATCTGGCTGGCGATCTGCTCCAGCACGCGCGCGCCGGAAACCTGGTGCGGCAGCGCGGTGATCACCACGGCGCCATCCTCTTTTTTCCACACCGCGCGCATACGCACGGAGCCGCGACCGTTCTGGTAGATTTTGCGGATTTCAGCACGCGAGGTGATGATCTCTGCTTCGGTCGGGTAGTCCGGCCCCTGGACAATATCCAGCAGCTCATCGAGGGTGGTTTTTGGCTGGTCAATCAGCGCCATCGCCGCGTTGGCGACTTCGCGCAGGTTGTGCGGCGGAATGTCCGTCGCCATACCGACTGCAATCCCGGTGGTGCCGTTCAGCAAAATGTTCGGCAGGCGGGCAGGCAGCATTTTCGGCTCCTGCAACGTACCGTCGAAGTTCGGCACCCACTCAACGGTGCCCTGCCCCAGCTCGCTCAGCAGCAGCTCGGCATATTTCGACAGGCGGGATTCGGTATAACGCATGGCGGCGAAGGATTTCGGATCGTCCGGTGCCCCCCAGTTCCCCTGGCCGTCGACCAGCGGGTAGCGATAGGAGAAGGGCTGCGCCATCAGCACCATCGCTTCATAGCAGGCGCTGTCGCCGTGCGGGTGGTATTTACCCAGAACGTCGCCCACGGTACGGGCGGATTTCTTGAACTTCGCGCTGGCGCTCAGCCCCAGTTCAGACATTGCGTAGACGATGCGACGCTGAACGGGTTTCAGGCCATCACCGATAAACGGCAACGCACGATCCATGATGACGTACATGGAGTAGTTCAGGTATGCGTTTTCCGTAAATTCATGCAGCGCAAGGCGCTCTGCCATATCGCTCATTAATCGTGATTCCTCAACGTATGCGCCCACCTTTTCGGCGGCAATATTGCCGCAGATACTACCCTATCTGCGGCGAGGAGTCATAGCGATGCGCGATTTTTTCACGAGCGGTCAGCGCTTACTGACCGACTTTGCGGATCTCTTTTACGTCGATCTCAACGGAGTTCCAGTCTTTGTCCACTTCACCCTGGATTTCGACCTTATCCTGCGGTCCGACACTCAGCCCTTTCCAGCGTTTCTGGTCAATATCGACATTGATGGTGCCGGTGGCATCTTTGAAGGAGTAAGTATCATCCGAGATGCGCTCAACGATGTTCCCGCTAAGCGTAACCCAGGCATCATCGCGCAGGGATTTTGCGCTCTCAACGGTCGCTTTACTGCCGTTTGGCCCGGTAAAGCCGCCGCCCTGCTGGGTGGTGGTTTGTTGTTGTGCCGCACCCGGGCCGGTAAAACCGCCCTGATTAGCAGCAAATGCTGGCGCGGCGCAGAGTGCGAGAACAGCGGTGATAGCAGCAAACTTTTTCATCTTATCTCTCCCTTTTTGTTGGTAAGGCTCCATTAAGCCAGCCACTTCTTAACAACTTCTTAAGGCGTAAAAAGATTATTTTTCGCTGTACAACGCCCGCTGCGAGCGGGTTAACTGCCTGCAAGCCTGAGTACACGGAGAGAGTATGCGAATTCTGCTGATAGAAGATGATGCGCTGATTGGCGACGGTCTGAAGGCTGGCCTTGGCAAAAAAGGCTTCACCGTTGACTGGTTTACCGACGGCAAGCTCGGCAAAGCGGCGCTGTTTGCCGCCCCTTATGACGCGGTGATCCTCGACTTAACGCTGCCGGGCCTTGATGGGCTGACCATCCTGCGCGACTGGCGCGAGCAGAAGCGCGGCGAGCCGGTGCTGATCCTCACCGCCCGCGACGCCATCGAGCAGCGGGTCGAAGGGCTGCGGCTCGGCGCTGATGACTATCTCTGCAAACCCTTTGCGCTGGTGGAGGTGGCCGCCCGGCTGGAGGCGCTGATTCGCCGCACCCACGGCCAGGCGCAAAGCCTTCTGCGCCACGGCCAGGTCACCCTCGACCCGGTAAGCCTGGTCGCAACCTTCAATAACGAGACGCTGGTGCTGAAACCGAAAGAGTTCGCCCTGCTGGAGCTACTGCTGCGCAACGTTGGGCGCGTGCTGCCGCGAAAAGCGATTGAAGAGAAGCTCTACAGCTGGGATGGGGATGTCTCCAGCAACGCGGTGGAGGTGCATGTGCACCATCTGCGCCGCAAGCTCGGCAGCGACTTTATCCGCACCGTTCACGGCATCGGCTACACCTTAGGAGAGGCATGAAATTTACGTTTCCCCATAGCCTGCGGCTACGTCTGACGCTGCTCTTTTTGCTGCTCTCGCTGGCGGCATGGCTCTGCGCCAGCATCGTTGCCTGGCAGCAGACGCGCGATAAACTCGACAAGCTGTTTGATACCCAGCAGATGCTGTTTGCCAAACGCCTGAGCGTAATGAAGCTCGACCAGTTGCAAAGCGCCGCGCCGCAAGTCACTAAAAAGAAGATTAAGCATGGCCATCTTGATGATGACGTGCTGGCCTTCGCCATCTACTCCACCGACGGCAAACTGCTGCTGCACGATGGCGATAACGGGCGCGATATCCCCTACAACTGGCATCGCGATGGCTTTGATGATGGGCAACTGCGCGATGATGACGATAAGTGGCGCTTTTTGTGGCTGACCGCGCCCGGCGGTGAGTACCGCATTGTGGTCGGCCAGGAGTGGGAGTATCGCCAGGAGATGGCGCTGGAGATCATCACCTCACAGCTAACGCCGTGGCTGGTGGCGCTGCCGTTAATGCTGCTGCTGTTAATCGCCCTGCTGACCCTTGAGCTGCGGCCATTAAACAAGGTTGCGCTGGCGCTGCGTTCACGCGCCCCGGATCGCGCCGATGCGCTGGAGACCCGCGGCGTGCCCGGCGAAGTGCGCCCGCTGCTGGATGCCCTCAACCAACTCTTTGCCCGCACGCATACCATGATGCTGCGCGAGCGGCGCTTTACCTCCGACGCCGCCCATGAGCTGCGCAGCCCGCTGGCGGCGCTGAAAGTGCAAACGGAAGTCGCACAGCTCTCTGATGACGATCCCACCGCGCGCGCCAGAGCGCTAAGCCAGTTACATCTCGGGATCGATCGTGCGACCCGGCTGGTCGATCAGTTGCTAACCCTTTCGCGCCTCGATTCGCTGGAGCATATGGAGGATGTTGAGACGCTGGAGCTGGATGCGCTGCTGCAATCGGCGGTGATGGAGACCTACCACAACGCGCAGCAGGCGGGAATGGATATCCGCCTGCATCTGAATGCCCACGGCGTGCGCCGCCAGGGCCAGCCGCTGCTGCTTAGCCTGTTAATACGTAACCTGCTGGATAACGCCATCCGCTACAGCCCGCCGGGCAGCGTGGTGGATATCACCCTTGAAGCCGATAGCCTGAGCGTGCGGGATAATGGCCCGGGCGTCAGCGACGAGGCGCTGGGGCGGATTGGCGAGCGCTTCTATCGCCCGCCGGGACAGAGTGAGACCGGCAGCGGGCTGGGGTTATCGATTGTGCAGCGTATTGCCGCTCTGCATCAGATGCAGGCCACCTTTGCTAATCATCCGGAGGGCGGTTTTATCGTTACTCTGCGCTGGTAGCGGGATTATTGCTTATTGCGCAAAAGTCTTTGCCATTATTGCCAATTTAATCGCCCCGTTGATGCGGATAGAATCGCCGACAAACGTATTTATCCGGGAACAAAAAATGAGCAATATTCTGATCATCAACGGTGCGAAGAAATTCGCCCACTCCAATGGCGAACTGAACGATACCCTGACCGACGTTGCGGCCAGCTTCCTGCGCGATGCCGGGCACGAAGTGAAAACCGTGCGTACCGACGGTGAGTACGACGTTAAAGCGGAAGTGGAGAACTTCCTGTGGGCCGACACGGTGATCTGGCAGATGCCGGGCTGGTGGATGGGCGCGCCGTGGACGGTGAAGAAGTATATGGATGATGTCTTTACCGAAGGCCACGGTTCACTCTATGCCAGCGATGGCCGTACCCGCTCCGACGCGGCGAAAAAGTATGGCTCCGGCGGGTTAATCCAGGGCAAAACCTACATGCTGTCGCTCACCTGGAATGCGCCAATCGACGCCTTTACCGATAAAGAGCAGTTCTTCCACGGCGTCGGCGTTGACGGTGTTTACCTGCCGTTCCATAAAGCGAACCAGTTCCTCGGCATGGACGCATTGCCGACATTTATCGCCAATGACGTGATCAAAATGCCGGACGTCCCGCGTTATATTGCAGAATATCGCAAGCATCTGGCGGAGATTTTTGCTTAACTGTAGCTGGACTTAAAAGGAGTAAACCATGTTGACAGTAGTAGCAGAGATCCGCACGCGCCCGGGGCAGCACCATCGCCAGGCCGTGCTTGATGAGTTCGCGAAAATTGTACCGGTTGTGCTGCAAGAAGCAGGCTGCCACGGCTATGAGCCGCTGATCGACCACGCCGCTGGCGTCAGCTTCCAGACGACCGCGCCGGATTCCATCACGATGGTTGAGCGTTGGGAAAGCGTGGCGCATCTTGAAGCGCACCTGCAAACGCCCCACATGAAAGCGTGGAGCGAAGCAGTAAAAGGCGATGTCCTCGAGACCCATATCCGTATTCTCGAATCGGGTCTGTAACAGCCTTCCCCTCACCGCCAGGCGGGGGGAGAATACTCAGGCCGGCGCTTGCCGGCCCTTTGTTTACCAGTACAACTTCCAGCTCAGCGAGAAACGCGCCAGCGCTTCGACATAGAAGTAATCCCCCCAGCTTGCACACTCATCCACCCCTTTATTGCTCGACAGATGGTAGACCGAGTGCTTGAGCAGACCGTTGGTCGCCTCCTGCTTGCCCGCCAGATAGTGCTTGCTCAGCGATGACATAATGCGCATCGCCCACTGCTGGTAATGGGCGCGATCCGGATCGGTTACCGGCAACTGCTTAACCAGCTCCAGCAAGCCGCAGACCGCAATTGCCGCTGATGAGGAGTCGCGCAGCGCGTCGGTGCCAACCAGCGCCAGATCCCAGTGGCAGACCGCATCTTCCGGCAGGCGGTTGAGGAAGTAGTTCGCCAGCCGTTTTGACAGCGCCACCATCTCTTTATCGCCGGTGTAGATATAGCTCAGCAGGAAGCCGTAAATGCCCCACGCCTGGCCGCGCGACCAGCAGGAATCATCGGCGTAGCCCTGCTGGGTGTTGCCATAACGCGGCGCGCCGGTCTGCACATCCATATAGTAGGTGTGAAAGGTGGAGGCATCTTCGCGGATAAGGTACTTCGCCGCCTGGCCCACGTGGGCTTCGGCGGCGTCGGCAAAGCGCCGGTCGCCGGTTTGCTCCGTCGCCCAGTAGAGCAGCGGCAGGTTCATATTGCAGTCGATGATCATCCGCCCGGCCTGGGCGGGATCGGTAAGATCGCCCCACGCCTGGATGATCTGCGCTTTTTCATGAAAGCGCTCCAGCAGCGCTTCGGCCGCCAGTAGCGCAAAGCCGCGCGCGTCACGGTTGCCGGTTAAGCGCCAGGCCGCCACGCAGGAGAGCGTGTATAAAAAGCCGAGATCGTGCGTGTTGGTGTCTTCACGTCCGGCAATACGCAGACCAAAGGAGCGCACGTGGCGCTCGGCCAGCGCGCGAAACGCCTCGTCGCCGCTCATCTCCCACGCCAGCCACAGCTGCCCGGTCCAGAAGCTGGTGGTCCACTCAACGTTGCCGGTGAGCGGGTAAAAGCCGTCGATGCAGGTCTCTGCCGGGAACTGCTCGCCGAACTCGGTTAAATGACGGCGAATCAGCTCAAGGGTGTGGCTACGCGCAGAGTCCAGCTCATCTTTAAAGGTCTGCACATCGGGCGCAGCCGGGCATGGGCGTAACGTTTCCTCGTTGATTTTACTTAACATTGTTCGGTTCCTTCTCTGGTCGATAATCAGATAGCCATTACCCTGCGGTTTTCGCATCCAGCGTGCGGGCTTGCCGCCATTTGCTCTGGCAGGCGGACAGGGTAAACAGGGAGATAAAGGTAAAGGTCAGCGCAATCGCGCCCATGATGATGTAGGTGTGTTCAAAGCCGATGCGGTCATACAAAATCCCGGCGGGCGACGAGACCACCACATTGCCGACGTAGAGCATCGCCTGGTAGCCCAGCAGATACATGGTGGCATTAACGCGTTTATCGAAATGCTCGGCGATATATTTAAATACCGACACCAGCAGCAAACAGATTTCGAGACCGTAGAGCGGTTTAAGGATCGAAATAAGCAGATGCGATTCGCACAGCCCGGAGATAATTAACCGCGCGCCGACAATCAGGCCGACAATTAATAACCCGCGCTTGGCGCCAATAAAGTTCACAAACAGCGGGATGACCATATACATGACAAATTCCATGCCCGACTGCACCGTGCCCAGATAACCAAACACCGCATTGCCTTCATGCACATCATCAAAGAAGGTAACGAAGTAGCGCGAGAACTGCTGTTCGGCGATAAACATCATCCACGCGACACCGGCGACATAGAGGCAGAAGGCCCAGAATTTGCGGTTGCGCAGCAGCGCGTAGACATCGGCAGGGGCGATCTTCTCCTTGGTCAGCACTTCGCCAGCGTGAGCGGAGTGGACATTCACTTTCAGGCTCAGCAGCACCGCCAGCATAATCAGCGACGCCACGGAACCCATGATGAAGTTGTAGGCTGGCGAGAGGTTAAACAGCAGGCCGGAGAAAGAGGAAGCCACCGCCCAGCCCAGCGATCCCCACATGCGGATCTGCCCAAACTCCATACCGTTTAAGCGGCTGTAACGGTCGGTATAGGATTCGCACGCCGCCACGCCTGCATACCACGCAAAGCTTAAATAGATAGCGCCAACAATAATCCCGACCAGGGTGTTGGACATTAACAGCGGCTGATAGACATAGATAAAAAACGGTGCCATTAAGGCCGACATCAGCACGACAAAATAGAGCAGATATTTGCTCATGCCGATTTTATCC
Organism: Kosakonia sp. CCTCC M2018092; assembly: GCF_003864115.1. Classification (NCBI taxonomy): domain Bacteria; kingdom Pseudomonadati; phylum Pseudomonadota; class Gammaproteobacteria; order Enterobacterales; family Enterobacteriaceae; genus Kosakonia; species Kosakonia sp. CCTCC M2018092. The sequence continues at coordinate 629,704 of NZ_CP034225.1, read as the reverse complement.
AGGATATAGCCATAAATCGGTTTCAGAATAACGGAGAAGATACCGTTAACGGCAAAGACCGTGCCGATCACCGTCCCGCTTAAATTGGCTTTTTGCCCCAGCCAGATCGCCAGCAAACCAATGCTCGCCGACCAGGTAAAAAAGTAGAGAAAGATAAAGGTGCTGATTTTGTAATATTCAGTTTTATTATTTATGGTGATTTTTTCCATACTATCCTCGACGAAAGCATGTAGGGTTCAGCGTTATTTCCCGGCCAGCGCCGGGCATCAAAGTGCAATCTCGATACGGTTTTTCTGCCCCGGTTGATGGATCACCAGCGCGTTATTATTGATAAGCAGTTCCGGTAAGAGCGGGTTAAATGCCAGTTCGCAGGTTGCCGCCTGCACGGCACACGCCAGCCACTGCTGGCCTGCGGGAATCTCTGTGCGCAGCACCGGAATGGAGGCGCAGGGCGAAAACATGATGCTGCTGTTGGGCGGTGTGATGACGCTGTCCGCCTCGCGGGGAACATCAGCAAGCAGGTTGAAAATGCCGCTGACGCCATTTTCAGCGACCACCAGGCTGCCGCCCTGCTCAGCGCGATGGGGCGCTTTCAGCACCGCAAAGCCCCCTTCTACGCTGGTCAGCGCGCGGGCGGTATCGATGCGGTGGACACGCAGATGCCACTCGCCGCAGGGGATGAGCCAGGTGGCGATCTGCACGTCATGCCACGGCGACCAGCGGGAGAAGATCGCCTGCTCGCTTATCACCACTTCGTCGCACTCGCGGCGGCCGCGAAAGTAGTTATCCCCTTCGCTCAGCAGCAGCATTGAGTCGCAGGCGGCATGCTTGATGCCGTAGCGCCCGCGCTCAATGGTGAAACCAAAGCGGCTGGAGTAGGCAAATTTGGTGTATTTCGCTTCGGTATTGACGTAGTTGTTTAGCTCCAGCTGTCCGGCGGTCAGCATCCAGACATGCTTTGACTCTTCGCTGTGCACGATAAGCTGCCCGGCAGGGGCAACCACGCGCTGCGCGTCGAGCCGCGGTAAAGGCTGCTCTTCGGCGCACCAGAAGGGGTGAGAGGCGGGCAGCGCGAGGATCAAGAAGACCTTCAGCGCCCAGTAGGGCGAGCCGGGTGAGTTGTAATCCTCACACATCGCCAGGTTCGGGTAGGCAAAACCGAGCGTCAGAATGCCGTCGCGATCGAAGATGGGCTGTTTAAGCCACCAGCGCAGATGGCGCAGGATCACGCCTTTTACCACGCCCGGCGTAAAGACCGGCAGTTCGGCAAAGGCGACGGCGCTCCAGAAGGCGACCATCGCAAAACGGTAGGTGAGGCTGCGGCCAAACGGCACTGACTCCCCTTCTGCCGCTGACATATAGATAAAGTCCTCAGCAAACAGGCTGGCGCGCTCGCGAATGGTTGCCGCGCGCGGCGCATCCTCTTCGCCGTTCAGCGTGGCGTAGATCAGGCCGTAAAAATGAAACGCCATCGAGATGTAATAATCTTTTGGCCGACTGGGGCCGTCGGAGTACCAGCCGTCGCCAAGATAGTAGGCATCCATCATTGCGAAGCGGCGTTCAATCGCCTGCGCATCCCACGGCAAACCGGCGCGTTTAAACCCCAACTGCACCATGATGGCAAAGAAGTTCCAGTTGCTGTCGGGCATCTCCGCTTCGGTGATCTGGTTAAGCCAGCGGTAGAGGTTTTCGGTTTCCTGCGCACTGAAGTTGAGCGTGAATTTATTACCCAGCAGTGCCAGCCCGAGACCGTAGGCCGCCATCTCCACCAGCCGCTGATCGTATGCCACGGTATCGCCCCAGTAGCCGCTATCCTGCGGATCGGTGCCGCGCTTGATCGCTGCCAGATATTTCTCGCTGAATGTTTCCGTATCGCCGCCTGCCATCAGCGGGAACAGCCCCCACAGCGCGCGGGAGAGCCCCTCCATTTCAGCAATCTCATCGCTGTAGTGGGCGCTGGTAGCACCGAGGGAGAATTGTGATGCACCGGCCGGAAACTGTTTATCCAGCGCGTCGAGCATGGTAGTCAGCGCGCTGGCTACCTCGTCGCGGGATGACAATGGATTTGATTTTTTCTCGTGCGCCGCCTGCATAACCTTTCCTCCCCTGATGTGTGGCAGAAGAATAGTTAATGAACAGCGCGGGGAAATGTTACCTCTGTCACACCGCCGTAACTTCTCTGAACCCGTTATTGAGAAAATTTAAAACCGTGGTTTATAAATGGCTACAGGGAAGTAAAAATTGAGATTGGTTGCACCATGACTTCAGGCTTGCAGGCAGAGCGGCTGGAACTGATTACCCTCAACGACGCGATCGTGTCGTTTAGCCGCCTTTACGCCAATACCGTGCGTTACCACCACTGGCATCAGTGCCTGGAAGTGCTCTACGTCGAAGAGGGCTTTGGCGTGGTGATTGTTGATAATCGCCACTACACCATGCGGCCCGGCAGGCTCTTTTTCTTCCCGCCCTTTACCCTGCACCGGGTAATGGTGGATGAGCAGGCGCAGGATTGTTATCGCCGCACCATTATCCATGTCGATCACCATGTGGTGCTCAAACACCTGCGCGATTTTCCGCATAATCACCAGCGTTTACAGCGCCTCTCCTTACGCGGCGGCGCGGCGGTGGTGATGGACGCGGCCGATATCCATCCCCATATCGACCATCTGTTTAGCTGTTATGGGAAGCTGGCGGAGAACCGCAGCCTGAATGTCGAGCAGGTCGCCTGCTTGCTGCTGAATCTGTTAAGTATGTTGCCGGAGGATATTGAAAAATTACCGGAAGAGCAGAGCGGGATCGCCACGCCGGTGATGTTCTGGCTGCAGGAGAATTACCGGCAGAAGTTTAGCCTGCAACGGCTCGCCGGGGATCTTGGTAAGTCGCGCAGTTATGTCTCGCGCCGCTTTCATTACGAGACCGGGGAGCCGATCCATCAATATTTAAACACCCTGCGTCTGCGCAAAGCGTGCGACTCTCTGCTTCACACGCCGCTCAGCATCCGCGAGATCGCCCTTGATGTCGGGTTTTCCGATGTGACCTACTTTATTAGCGCGTTTAAACGCGGCATCGGCGAAACGCCGTTGCAGTACAGGAAGAATCATCGCAACGAACACGCCCTTAAAAAGCACCTTTAAAAGCACTTTTTAATGCACCATAATGGCCTCTCTTTGACAGGAGAACGACTATGCCATTCCAGATTCTGACGACCACCGCAGCCAGCATCACCGAACTGAAACGTGACCCGATGGGGACATTTAATGCCGGGGAAGGCGCGCCGGTTGCCATTCTTAATCGCAATGAACCCGCGTTCTACTGCGTTCCGCCCGCGCTCTATGCACGCCTGATGGAGATGCTCGAAGACGAAGAGCTGGGGCGCATTGCGGACGAGCGTGCTGATGAACCCACCATCGAGGTCAAGCTGGATGACCTATAAGCTGGCGTTCAACGTATCGGCATTAAAGGAGTGGAAGAAGCTGGGAAGCACCGTTCGCGAGCAGTTCAAAAAGAAGCTTCAGGAGCGCCTCGAAAACCCACGCGTCCCTGCAGCACAGCTCCACGGGCGTAAGGATCAGTACAAAATTAAGCTACGCGGCGCGGGATACCGGCTGGTCTATAAGGTCGAGGATGAGATCATCACCGTGACGGTGATCGGTGTGGGCAAACGCGAGAACGATGAGATCTATACAGCCACACGCTTCAGGTAAGATGCACAGCGTGCCGGATGGCGGCTTACGCCTTATCCGGCCTACATAAAACCCGAAAGGTTATAGCTGATTGCCGGGCCAGGTTGGGCACAACATGCCGGATGGCGGCTTGCGCCTTATCCGGCCTACATAAAACCCGAAGAGTTATAGCTGATTGCCGGGCCAGGTTGGGTACAACATGCCGGATGGCGGCTTGCGCCTTATCCGGCCTACATAAAACCCGAAGAGTTGACAGGCCCGGTAAGCGGAGCGCCACCGGGCATGACGGGTTTAGGCTTCGATTTCCGCCGTATCGCCCTTCTCTTGCAGCCAGTTGCGTCGATCTTCCGAGCGCTTCTTGGCCAGCAACATATCCATCATGGCATCGGTCTGCTTATCATCTTCATCGCTGATAACCAGCTGCACCAGGCGGCGGGTATTCGGATCGAGCGTGGTTTCACGCAGCTGCATCGGGTTCATCTCGCCCAGCCCTTTAAAGCGCTGTACGTTCGGTTTGCCCTTTTTGCGTTTCAGCTGCTCCAGCACGCCGGTCTTTTCCTCTTCCGTTAACGCGTAATAGACCTCTTTGCCGAGATCGATACGGTAGAGCGGCGGCAGCGCAACGTAGACGTGACCATTTTTCACAAGCGTACGGAAATGCTTCACAAACAGCGCGCAGAGCAGCGTGGCGATGTGCAGCCCGTCGGAATCCGCATCCGCCAGAATACAGATCTTGCCGTAGCGCAGCTGGCTGAGATCTTCGCTGTCCGGATCGATACCGATCGCCACCGAAATATCATGCACCTCCTGCGAGGCCAGCACTTCATCGGAGGAGACCTCCCAGGTGTTAAGGATCTTGCCCTTCAGCGGCATGATCGCCTGAAACTCGCGATCGCGCGCCTGCTTCGCCGATCCGCCCGCGGAGTCCCCTTCCACCAGGAAGAGTTCGGTACGCGAGAGATCCTGCGCGGTGCAATCCGCCAGCTTGCCGGGCAGCGCCGGGCCGCTGGTGAGCTTTTTACGCACCACTTTTTTGGCGGCGCGCATGCGGCGCTGGGCGCTGGAGATCGCCAACTCGGCCAGCATTTCCGCCGTCTGAATATTCTGGTTCAGCCACAGGCTGAAGGCATCTTTCACCACGCCGGAGACGAACGCCGCGCACTGGCGGGAGGAGAGACGCTCTTTGGTCTGCCCGGCAAACTGCGGATCCTGCATTTTTACCGACAGCACGTAAGCGCAGCGATCCCAGATATCTTCCGCCGAGAGCTTCACGCCGCGCGGCAGGATATTGCGGTATTCGCAGAATTCGCGCATCGCATCAAGCAGGCCCTGGCGCAGGCCATTAACGTGGGTACCGCCCTGCATGGTCGGGATCAGGTTAACGTAGCTTTCGGTCAGCAGCTCGCCGCCTTCCGGCAGCCAGAGCAGCGCCCAGTCCACCGCTTCCGTTTCGGCAGAGAAGTTGCCGATAAACGGTTTTTCCGGCAGCGTTGGCAGGCCGTTGACCGCTTCGCTCAGGTAGTCGTTCAGACCATCCTGATAGCACCAGCGCTGCTCGGCGTTATTCACATTATCTTTAAAGACAATCTCAACGCCCGGGCAGAGCACCGCTTTCGCTTTCAGCAGATGCATCAGGCGGGAGACGGAGAAGCGCGGGCTGTCGAAGAAGGATTCATCGGGCCAGAAGTGCACGCTGGTGCCGGTATTACGCTTACCGCAGGTGCCGATCACTTTCAGATCCTGCACCTTGTCGCCATTCTCAAAAGCGATGCTGTAGACCTGGCCGTCGCGTTTGACGGTTACTTCCACACGGCGTGACAGGGCGTTAACCACCGAAATGCCGACGCCGTGCAGGCCGCCCGAGAACTGGTAGTTTTTGTTGGAGAATTTACCGCCTGCGTGCAGGCGGCAGAGGATCAGTTCGACGGCAGGAACGCCCTCTTCCGGGTGGATATCCACCGGCATGCCGCGCCCGTCGTCGATAACTTCCAGCGACTGATCGGCGTGAAGAATGACCTCCACGCGCTTCGCGTGGCCCGCCAGCGCTTCATCCACGCTGTTATCAATAACTTCCTGGCCCAGATGGTTAGGGCGCGTGGTATCGGTATACATCCCCGGACGGCGGCGAACCGGCTCAAGCCCGGTGAGTACCTCTATGGCATCAGCGTTATAGGATTGCGTCATGGTGTATTCGTAGATAGTGATCGCATCGTTTCCGGCGGCTTATTCAAGCCCAAGGAAATCGATAATCTGTGTGAAATGTTTCTCAAAGCCCGTGAAGGCGTGATTTCCGCCCTCTTCAACTGTCTGGCGGCAGGCATCGTAATAGGCCACCGCCTGGCGGTAATCGAGCACTTCGTCCCCGGTTTGTTGCAGCAGCCAGATCAGATCCGGTGCCTCAAGCGGGTCAACTTGCATCACTTTGAGCTCGTAAATATGGCGAGACTCTAGCACATATTGCTGCCCTGTGTAGGGGTTCTCGTTAGGGCCGAGATAATCCGCCAGCAATTCAAACGGCCGTACAGCCGGATTGACCACCACTGCCGGTAACATAAAGCATTGCGAGAGCCAGGTCGCCAGATAACCGCCGAGCGAAGAGCCGACAATACCGAGCGTTTTTCCACCCCGTGCGAGCACCAGCGACTCCAGCATCTCTGCGGCTTCGGCCGGATAGGGCGGCAGCTGCGGCACCACCATTTCAATATGAGGATGATGCTGAGCGACCCATTGCGCCAGCTGCGTCGCTTTGCCAGAGCTGGGCGAACTGTTGAAACCATGGAGATAAAGAAGCGTTGACATCAATAGCCTTCTGAAGCGGTATCGGGCCTGAATTCACTCCCCGCCAGGCGGCACACTTCGGTGTACAGCGTTCCGTCAGGGTAGAGATCCAGCCAGCGCCAGCCTGGCGCGATGGTATCCAGCGTGAAGCTGGCGCAGTGCGGCTTAAACTGCACGCAGGTCGACGGCGTCGCCAGCAGGCGGCGGCCATTCCAGTCGAGATCGAGTTCCTGGTGGATATGGCCGCACAGCAGTGTGCGCACTTTAGGAAAGCGTTGCAGCACGTTATCCAGCTCCGCGGCGTTGCGCAGGCTGTGCTGATCGAGCCAGCTGCAGCCGGACGGCAGCGGATGGTGGTGCAGAAGCAGTAACGTGTGGCGCTGCGGGCTGTCGGCGAGTTTTTTCTCCAGCCAGTCGAGCTGAAATTCGCTTAGTTCACCGTGCGGAACGCCGAACACCTGGCTGTCGAGCAGCAGGATTTGCCACTGCTCACCGACAAAAACACGTTTCGCGGAGGAGATGCCCGCATCCTGCAGCGCGCTGTACATGGCAGGTTGAAAATCGTGATTGCCCGGCAGCCAGACGCAGGGTGCGTCGAAGCTTGCGATACCTTCAGCAAAGTGCTGATAAGCCGCAGCGGTATGATCCTGCGCCAAATCGCCGGTGGCGACGATCAGATCGCACGCACGCTGCTGAGCCCGGATTGCGTTCAGTACCGCCTGATAGCTTTCCCAGGTATTAACCCCTAACAGCGTTTCATGCTTTTTGGCGAACAGGTGAGAATCGGTTATTTGTAATACCCTGACTCTGGACTCACTCCCCAGAGAGAGGTTTAACAGGCTTTCCAAATGGTGTCCTTAGGTTTCACGACGCTAACAAACCGGAATCGCCATTGCTCCATGTGCTAAACAGTAACGCAGCCAGTCGGCCAGAAACTGGTTAATTTGATGCTTTTCGTCGCGTTGATGCAACTTTTTATTGGGGTAATCATACCGCGCTTTAAATCGAAAGATCTGCTGGCTCGAACACACTTCGGCCACCATCGCATCGTGATACAGGCGCACTGTCATTGAGGGCAGGCTCCAGTAGCTGACGGCAGGCGCGGTCTGTTCGATCTCCACAAGCGTAGTGTAGCGGGTGGATTCAACAATCGTTAATCGGTACTGCGCATTGGTCACCTGATAACTTACCGCTTCACCCGCCTCGTCATTACGCGGTAGCAGGCGGCGCAGCTGGGCGAAATTGGTTTCGCACAGGCGCATCATTTCCGGGAAGTCAGGTGTGTAACGCTTCATTTTTTCCACTCGTTTTTTAAGCTCTCATAATGCAGCTGCAGCCATTGCAAGGCGATGACAGACGCTGCGTTGTCAATTGTCCCCTCTTCTACCCACTGGTAAGCCTGTTCCCGGCTCACCACATGAACACGAATATCTTCGTTTTCATCCACCAGACCATGAATACCTGAGGCCTGTGTGGCATCCACTTCACCAACCAATACGGCAGTGCGCTCGCTGGTACCGCCCGGGCTTGCCAGGTAGCTCAGCATCCTTTTCACGCGTCCGACCGCTAAACCGGCCTCTTCATCCGCTTCACGCCGTGCGACCTCTTCGTCCGACTCGCCCACTTCGATCATGCCGGCAACCATCTCCAGCAGCCACGGCGTGTCGCTGGTATCAAATGCTGCAATGCGAATCTGTTCGATCAGCACAACTTCGTCGCGCACAGGGTCATAGGGTAGCAAGACTGCGGCGTGACCGCGTTCAAAAATTTCACGCTGCACTTCGCCGCTCATTCCGCCATTAAAAAGACGATGGCGAAAACGATAGCGAACGAGCGAAAAAAAACCGGTGTAGAGTGTTTCCCGTGCAATAATTTCTACATCATTTTTTGTGAAAGTGACGATGGATGAGTCTGGCTTATTCATTGGCGGCATCTCATATGAAGTGATGATAAATCGGTGGATTTTCAAGCCTGTTTTACGCGTGTTTCAAGCGCTATGTGTTAGATTGATGCAAATTTATGCCGATGGCACGTTACGCCAAGCTTTCGCGGTGCGTACTTCTGGTAGAATCTGCGATTATTTTTCCAATTTAGATCAGCGCTAGTACTGCTTCACAACAAGGAATGCAAATGAAGAAATTGCTCCCCCTCTTTATCGGCCTGAGCCTGACCGGTTTCAGTGCGATGAGCCAGGCAGAAAACCTGTTACAGGTTTATCAGCAGGCGCGTTTAAGCAACCCGGATCTGCGTAAATCCGCCGCCGACCGCGATGCCGCCTTCGAAAAGATCAATGAAGCGCGTAGCCCGTTACTGCCTCAGCTTGGTTTGGGGGCAGACTACACCTATACCAACGGTTTCCGCGATAGCCAGGGCGTCGATTCCAGCGTAACCAGCGGTTCACTGCAATTAACGCAGACCATTTTTGATATGTCGAAATGGCGCGCGCTGACTTTACAGGAAAAAACAGCCGGGATTCAGGATGTCACCTGGCAGACCGACCAGCAGACGCTGATGCTAAACACCGCAACTGCCTACTTCAACGTGCTGAGCGCCATCGATACGCTCTCCTACACCGAAGCGCAGAAGCAATCTATCTATCGCCAGTTAGATCAAACCACCCAGCGTTTTAACGTTGGCCTGGTGGCCATCACCGATGTGCAGAACGCCCGCTCACAGTATGACACCGTGCTGGCGAACGAAGTTTCCGCGCGTAACGCGCTGGATAACGCAGTGGAGACACTGCGCCAGGTGACCGGTAACTACTATCCGGAGCTGGCGTCGCTGAACGTCCAGAGCTTTAAGACCGACAAACCGCAGCCGGTGAACAACCTGCTGAAAGAGGCGGAAAAACGTAACCTGACGCTGTTGCAGGCGCGTTTGAGCCAGGATCTGGCGCGCGAGCAGATTCGCCAGGCGCAGGATGGTCATTTGCCGACCCTCGGTTTAACTGCCTCGACCGGCGTGTCGAACTCCTCCTACAGCGGTTCCAGAACGCGTAACAACTCGCAGTTCAGCGACTCCGACGTCGGTCAGAATAAAGTCGGCCTGAGCTTCTCCCTGCCGCTCTATCAGGGTGGCCAGGTAAACTCGCAGGTCAAACAGGCGCAGTATAACTTCGTTGGTGCCAGCGAGCAGCTGGAGAGCGCGCACCGCAGCGTGGTGCAGAACGTTCGCTCCTCCTTTAATAACGTCAACGCCTCCATCAGCAGCATCAACGCCTACAAACAGGCGGTGGTCTCTGCGCAGAGCTCTCTTGATGCGATGGAAGCGGGCTACTCGGTCGGTACACGCACCATTGTTGACGTGCTGGATGCCACCACTACGCTCTACAACGCGAAGCAGCAGCTCTCAAGCGCTCGTTATAACTACCTGATTAACCAGCTTAATATTAAGCAGGCGCTCGGTACGCTGAACGAGCAGGATCTGGTGGCGCTTAACGGTGCGCTGGGCAAATCCATCTCTACTGCGCCAGAGAGCGTGGCACCGGAGAACCCGCAGCAGCAGGCTAAAGTTGAGAACTTCGGCGCGGATGCACAACCCGCCGCCGCACGTACCGGCCTGACGCGTTAAACATCTGCTATACATCACGGGGGCACACAGCCCCCGTTTTTACGTAAGGCAACGTAAAGGCCTTCCCGCCTCGCTTTAACTTCGCTCCCCCATCCTCTATCCTGATCGTTTATTCATGCCTTTGGGTCCACAGGAAGATAACAATGAAACGGACAAAAACTATTAATCATGCGATGTTCCGCAAAAGCTGGAGCGCACGTCATTTAACACCTGTCGCGCTGGCGGTCTCCGCCGTGTTTATGCTGGCAGCCTGTGAACAAAATGACGAAACAGTTTCCATGTACCAGAACGCCGATGACTGCTCCTCGGCGAATCCGGGTAAAAGCGCGGAGTGTAAAGCCGCGTACAACAATGCTTTAAAAGAAGCCGAACGTACCGCGCCGAAATACGCGTCGCGCGAAGATTGCGTAGCGGAGTTTGGCGAAGGCCAGTGCCAGCAGGCGCCCGCTCAGGCAGGCGTGGGTGCTGCGGGCACAGAAAACCAGGCGCAGAACCAGTCCAGCGGCAGCTTCTGGATGCCGCTGATGGCCGGTTACATGATGGGCCGCTTAATGGGCGGCGGCGCGGGCTTTGCTCAGCAGCCGCTCTTCAGTTCGCGTAACCCGGCAAGCCCGGCTTACGGTCAGTACACCGACGCCTCCGGTAAAGGTTACGGCGCAGCGCAGCCGGGCCGTACCGCAACGGTGCCCAAAACCGCGTTAGCACCGAAACCAGCGACCACTACCACCGTAACCCGCGGCGGCTTTGGTGAATCTGTCGCTAAACAGAACACCATGCAGCGCAGCAGCGCGTCCGGCACCTCCAGCCGTTCAATGGGTGGCTGACGTCGATGGAAAGAATCAGCATTAGCGAGCGCCCGGACTGGCGCGAGAAAGCGACGGAGTACGGCTTTAATTTTCACACCATGTATGGCGAGCCCTACTGGTGTGAAGATGCCTACTACAAACTGACGCTTGCCCAGGTTGAGAAGCTGGAGGATGTCACCGCCGAGCTGCACCAGATGTGCCTGCAGGTGGTAGAGAAGGTCGTTGCCAGCGATGAGCTGATGACCAAATTCCGCATTCCAAAACACACCTGGGGCTTTGTGCGCCAGTCGTGGGCCACGCGTCAACCTTCGCTCTATTCACGTCTCGATCTCGCCTGGGATGGCGTCGGTGAGCCTAAGCTGCTGGAAAACAATGCCGACACGCCGACCTCGCTGTACGAAGCGGCCTTCTTTCAGTGGATCTGGCTCGAAGATCAGCTCAACGCTGGCAACCTGCCGCAGGGCAGCGATCAGTTCAACAGCCTGCAGGAGAAGCTTATCGCGCGCTTTGCAGAACTGCGCGAGCAGCACGGCTTCCAGCTGCTGCACTTCACCTGCTGTCGCGACACGGTAGAGGATCGCGGTACCGTGCAGTATCTCCAGGATTGCGCGGCCGAAGCGGAGCTGGCCTCCGAGTTTCTCTATATCGAAGATATTGGCCTGGGTGAAAAGGGACAGTTTTCCGATCTGCAGGATCAGGTGATCGGCAACCTCTTCAAGCTCTATCCGTGGGAATACATGCTGCGCGAAATGTTCTCCACCAAGCTGGAAGATGCCGGTGTGCGCTGGCTGGAGCCGGCCTGGAAGAGCATTATCTCCAACAAGGCCTTGCTGCCGATGCTGTGGCAGATGTTCCCGGATCACCCGAATCTGCTGCCAGCCTGGTTTGCCGATGAAGATCATCCGCCGATGGAGAAGTATGTGGTGAAGCCGATCTTCTCCCGTGAAGGTGCCAATGTCTCGATCGTTGAGAACGGCAAAACCGTCGAGTCGGTGGAGGGCCCGTACGGCGAAGAGGGGATGATCGTGCAGGAATTCTACCCGCTGCCGAAGTTTGGCGACAGCTATACGCTGATTGGCAGCTGGCTTATCAACGATCAGCCTGCCGGCATCGGCATCCGCGAAGATCGGGCGCTGATCACCCAGGATCTCTCCCGCTTCTACCCGCATATCTTTGTCGAATAAGTAAAAACCCGGCCATCAGCGCCGGGTTTTTTATTCTCACAGGCTCAGCTTACATCACGCCAAACAGCTTCGGCAGGAAGAGTGAGATGGCCGGAATATAGGTCACCAGCAACAGCACCACGAACAGAATGGCGTAGAAAGGCAGCATCGCCTTCACCACCTGCTCGATTTTCTGTTTACTCACCGCGCTGGCGACAAACAGCACCGATCCCACCGGCGGCGTAATCAACCCAATCCCCAGATTGACCAGCATGATCATACCGAAGTGCACCGGATCGATGCCCAGCGCATTGGTCACCGGCAGCAGTACCGGCGTCAGGATCAGGATCAGCGGTGCCATATCCATCAGCGTGCCGAGCAGTAACAACATGATGTTAATGCACATCAGAATCACATACTTGTTGTCAGAGAGCTGGGTAAACGCCTCAGTGATGCGGCCCGGCAGCTGCATATAGGTCATCACCGCACCGAAGGCCGAGGCGAAGCCAATCAGGATCATCACGATAGTGACGGTTTTCACCGTGCGGTACATCAGCTTCGGCAGCTCGGACCATTTGTAGTCACGATAGATAAACATGGTGACGAAAAAGGCCCACAGACAGGCGATCGCCGCCGATTCGGTGGCAGTAAAGATGCCGGAGAGAATGCCGCCCATGATGATCACCACGGTCATCAGCCCCCACAGCGTATCGGCAAAGATCTTTAACGCCTGGCGAAACGGCACGCGCTCCCCTTTCGGATAGCCGCGCTTGTGGGCAAAGACCACGCACATCACCATCAGGGTAAAGCTGAGCAGCAGGCCTGGCAAAATCCCGGCGATAAACAGCGCCGCGATGGAGACGGTTCCCCCCGTCGCCAGCGAGTAGATCACCGAGTTGTGGCTGGGTGGTGTGAGGATCGCCTGCACCGATCCGCTGGCGGTAACGGCGGCAGCGAAATCGCGCGGGTAACCCTTTTTATCCATTTCCGGGATCATCACCGAGCCAATCGAGGCGGTATCTGCCACCGACGATCCCGAAATGGCACCGAAAAAGGTCGAAGCGACGATATTCACCAGCGACAAGCCGCCGCGGATAAAGCCGACAAAGATATAGGCAAAGTTGACCAGCCTGCGGGCAATGCCGCCCTCCGCCATAATCGCCCCGGCCAAGATAAAGAACGGGATCGCCAGCAGTGAGAATTTATTCACGCCGTTGGTCAGCTGGATCATCACCGCTTCCAGCGGAATATCGATATACCACGCGCCGAGTACCGCGCTAATGCCGACCGCATAGGCGACCGGCACGCCAATCGCCAGCATAATGGCGAGCGTAAAGACCAGAATAAATGCATCCATAAAGGTTCCTTACCGGAGTCAGCTCGACGAGCCGAGCATCACCACCGGACGGTGGTACTGCGCGCCAAAAAGCATCTTCTCGACAATAAACAGAAGGGTGATCGCAGAGCCTATCGGCAGCGGTAAATAGCTCTCTCCGGCAGTAAAGAGCGGGAACTCTGCCACCGGCTGCTCCCACAATTCGGCGCACAGCGTCGCGCTGTACCAGAAGATAAAGAGGCTGATAGCCATCAGCATCAGATCCGCCAGCAGGAAACAGATCTTACGCAGTGGTTCGCTTAAGCGGTCGGTCATCATCGTGACGGCGATATGCGATCCGGCGCGGTAGCTCACGGCAGCGCCGATAAAGGTAAAGGTCACCATGCAGATGATCGCCACCGGCTCCGGCCAGGAGAGTGCGCTGTTCAACACATAGCGGGCGAAAATCCCTATGGGGATAATCACGACCATCACTAACAGTGCAATACCGGCCACCCACATCGAGAGGCGATAGAGAATATCCATTAACAACGAATAGCGTTCTGCCATAACGGTTTTCCCGGTAGAAGTCGCAAACGGGCAGGCGAACCTGCCCGGCCAGCTTACTGCACGTCCTGAATACGCTTAATCAGATCCTGGTGCGCATTACCGTACTTATCGCGTACCGACTGCGTGGCATCGTAGAAAGCTTTGGTGTCGATATCGTGGAACTGCACCCCGCCCGCTTTCATCGCCTGCAGCGACTTCTCGTTATAGGCTTTCCACAGCTCGCGCTGCTCCACCTGCGCCTCTTTCGCCAGCTTCAGGATCAGCTCCTGATCCTCTTTTTTCAGCTTGTCCCACTTGGCTTTTGAGAAGAGAAACAGCTCGGGAATAATGAAGTGTTTGCTCCAGGTATAGTTCTTCACTACCGGTAAATAGTTGTGCGCCACAAAGGTCGGCGGGTTGTTCTCCGTGCCATCAATCACCCCGGTCTGCATGCCACTGAAGACTTCGCTCACCCCCATCGCCACCGAGTTCGCCCCCATCGCTTTCAGGGTATCAAGCGCAATCGGGCTGCCCTGCACGCGGATTTTCATCCCCTTCAAATCTTCCGCTTTCGTGACCGGCGCTTTGGTGATGAGATTGCGCGTGCCGGCATCCATCCAGCCGAGGAAAATCAGCCGCGATTTGCTGCTCGCAGAGAGCCGGTTGCCAATCTCCTGGCCAATCATGCCGTCGAGCACTTTGTGCATATGATCCTCATCGCGAAAGATATAGGGCAGTGTGAAAACGTTAATCTCCGGCAATATCGCCGCCACCGGCGTCATCGAGACGCGAATAATATCGATCGCGCCGATTTGCGCCTGCTCAATCACCTGTTTCTCATCACCTAATACGCCGCCGGGAAAGGTTTTAATTTCCAGCCGGCCATCGGTAGCTTTACTTAATTTCTCCCCCATATGTTTTACCGCCACGACATTGGGGTAATCCGCCGGGTGAACATCGGCGGCGCGAAACGTTTGTGCAAGGGCGGTATGCGACATAAAGAGCAGAGCGGAACCGATCGAAAGAGTCAGAAAACGTTGTGCAGAGTTCATATTGCCGGATCTCCAGAGGTTTGATTTTTGGCACAAAAAAAACTGCCGCGAGCAGAAAGCACGTGGCTGGGAGTCGAGAGTAGTTATGGGTATGAGAACAGGACAATCAGAAGAGTAGTTACTGGTGAGAATTTGCGCGACGATGGGGTTCACAAAAAAACACCAAATTCAGCACGGCGTTTCATTTTTGCAGAACAGATCTTTTTATTTTCATAAAAACCCCGGTTCAGAGGCGTTTTTTTGCGATCTTTCTCCGGTTTCCGCGATTAGGGCACAAAAAAATGGCGCATTGCGCGCCATCGTTTTTACCCCACCTGCACCGACAGCATGCTGATGGAAGCCATCTCCATCCCCTCGACGGGGATCGACAGCGGCTCGCTGCCATCCCATGCGCCAAGCACATAGAGCAGCGGCAGGAAGTGTTCCGGCGTCGGATTGGCGAGCGAACCGCTTTCATGGTCGAGATAGTTGACCAGCGGATGCTGCTCGACCGGCCCCTGCCACGTCAGGTTCTGCTTCACAAAATCGTTGAAGCCGACTGCCCATGCAAAGGGCGTGGTGTCACCGTGCCAGCGCGCCGTGCGCAGGTTGTGCACCACGTTACCGCTGGCGACAATCATCACCCCTTCATCGCGCAGCGCGGCAAGTTTGCGCCCCATCTCCATATGCCACGCCGCCGGTTTGGTGCTGTCGATACTGAGCTGCACCATCGGAATATCCGCATTGGGGTACATCTTGATCAGCACGCCCCAGGAGCCATGATCGAAGCCCCAGGCTTCATGATCGAGCGTCACCGGCAGCGGTGAGAGCAGATCCACCAGCCTCTCTGCCAGCGCGGGCGAACCGGGCGCGGGGTAATGCACGTCGTGCAGCGCCTGCGGGAAACCGCCGAAATCATGGATCGTTTGCGGTGCCTCCATCGCCGTTACGCCAGTGCCGCGCGTAAACCAGTGCGCGGAGATCGCCACGATCGCTTTCGGACGCGGCAGCGTATCGCCCAGTTTTCCCCAGGCGCGGGTATAGACGTTATCCTGCAGCGCATTCATTGGATTGCCATGCCCAAGAAACAGCGCGGGCATACGAGGTGCAGACATGAGGATATCCTTACAGAAGATGCCAATATGATGAAAGCAGGTTACGCTTTTTCTCAGGGGGATGAACTCAGATAAGCATGATGAAGATCGTCAGTAATTTTGAATGTAAGGAATAGGTAAAAGTGCCGTGGCTGCCTCGCTTTTCCGCAGGCGAAAACTTACATTAATGAGAATGATTATCATAAAGGAGCGATGTATGTCAGTCCCGTTGATTCTGACCATCCTGGCGGGCGCCGCCACGTTTATTGGCGCCATTCTGGGCGTTATCGGCCAGAAACCTTCCAACCGCGTACTGGCGTTTTCACTCGGCTTTGCCGCCGGGATTATGCTGCTTATCTCGTTAATGGAGATGCTTCCCGCCGCGCTGGCAACCGAAAGTATGCCGCCGATGCTCGGTTACGGCATGTTTGTTGTTGGCCTGCTCGGCTACTTTGCGCTGGACCGCCTGCTGCCCCATGCCCATGCGCAAGATTTAATGCAGGGCTCGCAGGAAGCGTTGCCGCGCGGCATTCGCCGAACCGCTATTCTGCTGACGCTCGGTATCAGCCTGCACAACTTCCCGGAGGGGATCGCCACTTATGTCACCGCCAGCAACGATCTGGAGCTGGGCTTTGGCATCGCTTTTGCCGTGGCTTTACACAATATTCCTGAAGGACTGGCGGTCGCAGGCCCGGTTTACGCGGCGACCGGCTCGAAACGCAGCGCGGTGATGTGGGCCGGTATTTCCGGTTTAGCAGAGATTCTGGGCGGCGTGCTGGCGTGGCTGATTCTTGGCAGCCTGGTCTCGCCGGTGGTGATGGCGGCGATTATGGCGGCGGTCGCCGGGATTATGGTCGCGCTGTCGGTGGATGAGTTAATGCCGCTGGCAAAGGAGATCGATCCCAACAACAACCCAAGCTACGGTGTGCTGTGCGGCATGTCGGTGATGGGCTTAAGCCTGGTCGCCCTGCAGGCGCTGGGCTTCGGCGGTTAACGGCTGCGTTATTTGGTCTGCCCCGCGCGCTGAAATCTTTTCAGCTCCGCCTGCGCGCGCTGATAGCCCTCGTAAACGGCGTCGCGCTCGTGGCGGCAGGCCCTATAACGGCGTCGTAGGGTGTGAACATAACCAACCACCAGCACCACGACGAACAGTAACCAATACCAGGAAATAAACACGGCGCCTCCGCAAATAAACCTTCGCAAAAATAATAGGTTAGCTTCGGCGTGTTCGTGCCGCAGCGACTACCACTTTATAAGTAGGAAGGGTTAATAGCAATGCGCAACGCCTGTAAGCACACCAAACTTTGACCTGGCGCAGGCAAAAAAAAATCCGACGCCGCTGGCATCGGATTTTCTCTGCTGAACGCTCGCCGTTAGCTGGCTTTGCGCTCCAGATCCTGGCGGTAAGCCACCAGGTCTTCAATCGTTACGACAGCCATATTGTGCTGCTTCGCAAAGGCGATGCACTCCGGCGCGCGCGCCATCGAGCCATCATCATTGGTTAATTCGCACAGCACGCCGGCCGGTTTAAAGCCCGCCAGCGACACTAAATCGATGGTCGCTTCGGTGTGGCCACCGCGGGTCAGTACACCGCCCTTTTGCGCGCGCAGCGGGAAGACGTGGCCGGGACGGTGCAGATCGGACGGTTTGGCATCGTCAGCAATCGCAGCGCGCACGGTGGTCAGGCGGTCAGCGGCGGAAACGCCGGTGGTCACGCCGTGTGCTGCTTCGATGGTGACGGTAAAACCGGTGCCGAAGGCGCTGGTGTTGTTCTCTACCATCATCGGCAGGTCGAGCTGTTTACGACGCTCGTCGGTCAGGCAGAGACAAACAATGCCGCTACCGTGACGAATGGTGAGCGCCATCTGCTCAACGGTCATGGTTTCGGCGGCGAAAATCATGTCGCCTTCGTTCTCACGGCTCTCATCATCGAGAACCATCACACCACGCCCTTCGCGCAGGGCGGCAAGCGCCAGTTCAACGCGATCGAAAGCGGTGCCAAAAGAGGAAAGTAGCGTCTGATTCATGGTAAAAGACCTCAATAAGATTATGGTTACCAGAATCAGGGCAGTCTTAGGAGTGTCATTAAACGACCAAAAATAACGCGAGCGGGCACCTTTGCCCGGCAGAATCGTTACTCTCTCCCATCCGGACTTTAACCGTCGGCCCCGGAATTACACCGGATCTGCTGACCTTCAAACCGAAGTCTGAAGCGCTCGCGGGCTTTCAGCGTACGCTGATTTACCGCCGGTGGGGAATTTCGCCCCGCCCTGAGAATAAGCGCGATAACTATAACGCCAATGATAACGGCGGGCAATGCATAAGCTTCAAACAATTCTGGTTTATCACCTGCGGTTATCACACTACAATAATTAGCTGAGCCCATCCGAGCAGGGAACCGAAAATGATTGATCCGAAGAAAATTGAACAGATTGCACGACAGGTTCACGAATCCATGCCGAAAGGGATCCGTGAGCTTGGCGAAGACGTTGAGAAGAAGATTCGCCAGGCCTTGCAGGGGCAGTTAACCCGCCTTGATTTGGTCAGCCGGGAAGAGTTCGATGTGCAGACGCAGGTTCTGCTGCGCACCCGCGAAAAGCTGGCGCTGCTGGAGCAGCGTCTGAACGATCTGGAAAACCGCGGCTCCTCCGCTGCCAGCGCGCAACCGGCTTCCGCGCCAGTTGTGGCTTCTGAGGTAACGGAGATAAAACCGGCACCGGCGATCCCGCCCGTGGACGATACGCCGTAATAAAAAACGGGCCGCAAGGCCCGTTCTGCTTTACCGAGTTAACCGCCGTTTACTGGCTGTTTTTCTGGATCTTTTTGATGATATTGGTGGTTGAGCAACCATCTTCGAAGTTGAGCACCAGCACTTCACCGCCGTTCGCCCATACCTCTTCGCTACCAGCGATTTGATCCGGCTTGTAATCCCCGCCTTTCACCAGCTTATCTGGCAGAACGCCAGCAATCAGACGCTGCGGCGTATCCTCTTCAAATGACACCACCCAGTCCACGGCTTCCAGCGCGCTCAGCACAATCATGCGCTGCTCAAGCGGGTTGACCGGACGCGTCTCGCCTTTCAGGCGTTTGGTCGAAGCATCGCTGTTGACCGCAACAATCAGGCGGTCGCCGAGCTTGCGCGCGTTCGCCAGGTAAGAGACATGCCCGGCGTGGAGAATGTCGAAGACGCCATTGGTCATCACCACTTTTTCACCGCGTTTACGCGCGGCGGCAACGGCCACTTTCAGCTCCTCTTCGCTCATCACACCGAAGCCGGTTTCCGCACGACCGCGCACGGCATTTTCCAGTTCAATCGGGGATACCGTTGAGGTGCCGAGTTTACCAACCACCACACCGGCGGCAGCGTTGGCAAAGAAACAGGCCTCTTCCAGCGAGTTACCCGCCGCAAGCGTTGCCGCCAGCACGCCAATCACCGTGTCGCCTGCGCCCGTCACGTCATAGACTTCCTGCGCCTGAGTCGGCATATGCAGCGGCGCTTTGTCCGGCTGCAGCAGAGTCATCCCCTGCTCGGAGCGGGTCACCAGCAGCGCTGAGAGATCGTAATCGGCGATCACTTTCATGCCGCGCTCAACGATCTCCTCCTCACTCTTACATTTGCCCGCCACCGCTTCGAACTCGGAGAGATTCGGCGTCAGCAGCGTTGCGCCGCGATAGCGCTCAAAATCGGTCCCTTTCGGATCGATCAGCACCGGTACACCGGCTTTACGCGCCAGCGCAATCATCTGCTGAACGCTGTTAAGCGCGCCTTTGGCGTAATCGGAGAGCACCAGCGCGCCAATCGAGCCCAGCGCCTGGTTGATGCGCTCATGCATTGGCTGCGGATCGACGCCATCAAACCCCTCTTCAAAATCGAGGCGGATCAGCTGCTGGTTGCGTGACAGCACGCGCAGCTTGGTGATGGTCGGGTGAGTCGGAACAGAAACAAAGTCGCAATTGACGTTAACGTCCGCCAGCGCCTTGCTCAGCGCGCGCGCCGCATCATCAATGCCGGTCAGGCCGACCAGGCGCGCGGATGCGCCCAGCGAGGCAATGTTCATCGCCACGTTCGCCGCGCCGCCCGGACGCTCTTCAATGGTGTCAACTTTGACCACCGGCACCGGCGCTTCCGGGGAGATGCGGCTGGTTGGACCGTACCAGTAACGATCCAGCATCACATCGCCCACCACCATCACACCGGCTTGTTTAAACTCTGGCAGCGTAACTTTCATTCCTGTCTCCTGAGAGATACAAAATTTGCGCGCGATGATAGCACACTTACGCCTGGGCGCACGGTTCCACCAGCCACTTCACCCAGCTGGTTTTAATCAGCTCTCGTTCCGCGACAAAGCAGGAGAGCGGCACATTTCCCGGCAGCTCCTGCAGCGCCAGGTGATGCAGCTCATCGCGCAGCGTGGTGTAAGCATGGGTCAGCGCCAGCGCCTCCTGCTCCTCCATAATGCCGTTCTGCGCCAGCCCTTCCAGAATGCGCACATTGTCTGACCAGCGCGTCAGCTTCGGCTTATCGTGGGCGTAACGCAGCACCAGATATTGCGCGATAAACTCGATGTCGGTAATGCCGCCCTCATCAGTTTTCAGGTCAAAGCGATCTTTCTGCTTATTGCCAAGATGGGCGCGCATCTTCTCGCGCATCTCGCGCACTTCGGTTTGCAGCGTCGTGCCCTCGCGCGGCGTCAGCAGGATATCGCGGCGAATCGCGTCAAACTGCACGGTCAGCTGCGGGTCGCCGTAGACCACTCGCGCGCGGGCCAGTGCCTGATGTTCCCAGGTCCAGGCTTCGTTTTTCTGGTAATCGGCGAAGGCCTCGGCGGTAGTGACTAACATGCCTGCCGCGCCGGAGGGGCGCAGGCGCGCATCCACTTCATAAAGGATGCCGGAAGAGGTGCGCGTGCTGAAGAGATGCATAATGCGCTGCGCCAGCCGCAGATAGAACTGGCGGCCATCGATTTCACGCTCGCCGTCGGTCATCACATCCATTGGGCAGTCATGCAAAAAGACCAGATCGAGATCGGAACTGTAGCCCAGTTCCCAGCCGCCCAGCTTACCGTAGCCAACCACGGCAAAGCCGCGCCCTTCGCGATCGTGCAGATGCGCAGGCTGGCCGTAGCGCTTCACCATCTGCCCCCAGGCTTGCTGAACCACGGCATCGATAATCGCCTCTGCCAGCCAGGTTAAGTGATCGCTCACTTTCATCACCGGCAGCGTGCCAGCGATATCCGCCGCCGCAACGCGCAGCAGCTGTGCCTGTTTAAACTGGCGCAGCGCTTCCAGTTGCTGCTCTTCATCCTCTTCCAGCACGCGCAGCAGATACTGGCGCAGCTCATCGCGATAGGCGTTCATCGCCGTCGGTTGGTAGAGCGTGGCGGGATCGAGCAGTTCATCGAGCAGGATGGGGTAGCGTGCCAGTTGGCTCGCCACCATCGGTGAAGCGGCACACAGTGAAATAAGATGTTTCAGCGCGCCGGGAAATTCGCTTAATAACTCAAGATAGGTGGTGCGGGTCACGATACCGGTAAGCAGCGGCGTCAGGCGCGATAACGGCACCGGCGCATCCGCGCGCGAGCAGACATCGCTCAACAGGTGCGGCATCAGGTGATCGAGCACCTGGCGGCCGCGCTGTCCGATGGGGCGCTTATCAAGCTCGTGGCGGAAATCGGCGATCAGTGCCACCACGCGGCGGCGATCCTCATCGCTTAAATGCGCAATCCCCGGCGTGCTGTCCTCCTCCTGCAACGCGTCCTGCCACAGTTCGCGCCACTGCTCAGAGAGCGCCTCGTCGGCGGACTCCGCGTCATCATCGCCAATCAGCTCATTAAAGATGCGCCGCACGGCGGCCATATGCGCCTCAAGCTGGCTGCTCAGCGCATCCCAGCTCTCCACGCCCATGCCCCAGGCAAGACGCGCACGGTTCAGCTCATCGCCCGGCAGCGTCTGCGTCTGTTCGTCATTAATACTTTGCAGCAGGTTTTCCAGCCGCCGCAGCCAGAGATAGGCAGCGCGTAGTTTCTCCGCATCGCCCTCCGGCAGCAGATGCAACCGATCGATAGCCGCTAAGGTCGGCAGCAGCGAGCGGGATTGCAGCGCCGGTTCACGCCCGCCGCGAATCAGCTGGAACACCTGCACGATAAATTCGATTTCGCGAATGCCGCCCGCGCCAAGTTTGATGTTGTCCTTCAAACCCCGGCGGCGCACTTCGCGGGCAATCATCCCTTTCATATTGCGCAGGGACTGGATCACGCTGAAGTCGATATAGCGGCGGAAGACAAACGGGCGCAGCATGGCGCGCAGTTCGCTGGCATGCTCGCCCTCGTCATCGCCCATGATCCGCGCTTTTACCATCGCGTAGCGCTCCCAGTCGCGCCCCTGCTCCTGGTAATAATCCTCCAGCGCGGCAAAGCTCAGCACCAGCGGGCCGCTCTCACCGAACGGGCGCAGGCGCATGTCGACACGGTAGACAAACCCATCCTGCGTCGGCTGATCCAGCACTTTGATTAGCCGCTGCCCAAGACGGGTGAAAAACTGGGCGTTATCGAGCTCGCGTCTGCCGCCCTGTGTCACGCCATTTTCCGGCCAGGCGAAGATCAGATCGATATCGGAAGAGAAGTTCAGCTCGCCGCCGCCAAGCTTGCCCATGCCGAGCACCAGCATCGGCTGCGGAACACCCTGCGCATTACACGGCGTTCCCCATTCGCGGCAGCAGGCGCTGTAGAGCCACTCTCGCGCGGCGACGATCACGGTTTCCGCCAAAACGCTTAACTGTTGCAGCACCGCTTCATCGCTGATGAGTCGCAGCGCCTGCGCCCAGGCGATACGCACCATGATGCGGCGGCGAAACTGCCGCAGCGCGCGCATTAGCGACGCTTCATCGGTGACGTTTTGCAGCAGCGCATCCAGCCACGTCGCATAGTGCTGCCACTCATCAGCCGTGGGCGGCGCGCTCTCAAGCTCTGCCAGCCACTCGGGATAAGCGGCCAGGCTCTGCTCGACGAAATCACTGAACGTAAGCACTGACTGCGCCTGCGCGCTAAGCGGCCGGGCGGTGAGCGCCTCCGGCAAGCGGGAAAGCACCGTTTGCCACTGTTGCGATAAGAGGGATGCGTGCTGCATTCAAAACGTCCTTACGTTAGCGTTTCCCGCTGTGTAGCCAGAATGGCTCCTCGTTAATGGCGGTATTACGGAAATGCTCAATTTCGATTTTCTGACGCGTTTCAATAGCGTGGTAGAGCCCCTGCCAGTTCTCCAGCCACGCGTTTGCCAGCGCCCGGTCGTAGTAACCTGCCAGCAGCAGCGTGCTGTCGATATCACGCGCCAGGCGCGGCAGCTGATCGCGATAGCTGTCGCCAAGGTGGTGAGCAAAGGTCTTTTTCAGTTCAGAAGCGGTGCGCGAGAGGTGGATATCGGCGAAGCGCTTGAAGGAGTCGGCAAATTTCGCCTGCGCTTTTTCATCAAGAAACGCGCGCCACCCCTGAGTCACCAGCCACTCCGTTAACAGCAGTTTCGCCATCGCCGACGGCACATCCCACACCGCCGTTTCAGCGGAGACTGCGGAGGTCAGAGTCGCTTCCGCCTGGGTCAGCAGGTCACGTAAGTGAGCGCTCGCTTTACGCGGCACAATACCGCCAAACAGCGTGAAGGTGTGACGCAGCAGCGCGATCGCGCGCAGCACTTCAGGCCGTGCGGCGTCGTTACCGCGCACCCACAGCTCTTCATGGTACTGCCACTGGGAGAGGGCCAGTTCCAGCGCGCTGGCAAACGCCTGTTCGACGGTTGCTTTCGGCGCGGGCTGCAAAAAGGGGGTCGGGCGAAGCTCGCGCGGCGCATTGCCCTGCGCGAGATGGTACCCGCGCGCGGCTTTGCTCAGGCTGCCCTGACGCAGGCAGGAGAGCGTGGCCAGCTGGCGTGACAGCTTGAGAATATCCGCCGCATCGCCGCTCAGCAGTTCCAGCTCCAGCTCGCAAATCGGCTCGGCGAACTCACCCGCTTTCACTTCGCCTAAATCGAGGCCAATCTCAATGCGGCTGTCGCCGACGTTGACCAGCCACTTTTCGCGGTAAAAATCGGTGCTGAACAGCGGCTGCGCGCGCGATTGCAGATCGTCCGGCAGGCCGCCTTCTGGCCACACTTCGGCGGGAAAGCGCGAAAGGTCAAGTTCGGCCTTATCGAGGGGAATATTGTATTCCGGGCGCTGATGTAAACCGCCAATGACGCGACCGGCGATTTTCATCGTCATCTCATATTGGCCGTTCACACCGCGAATACGCAGACCCATATCATGGCTGCGTAGCCAGTTGTCAGGCGTTTCGTAATAGATGTTGAGTAACTGGCTGGACGCGATATGTTCGTCGGTCAGCGTATGAAGATGGTGACGAAGCGTTTCCACGCAGTCGTTCTTCACGATAAACTTTAATTCGATTTCCTGAGCCATGGCCTTGCACTTATGGTTATGTCACATCAGTGAAAATTTTTGGCGAACTAACGCGCCCTCGGTTTGTCAGTAGATAGTATTTTTTGCCAAATTGCCATGCAATGCGCAATCTGGCGGGTGCAAATGTTCGCATCAGTGCGCAGTTTGATCTGGAAGATTCCGATTGATGGTACCTGCCGGGTGTCGTCAGACTGTCGCCACTGTTTACCATTCACATTCAAAGAAAATAATGATTGCCTGATGCCAAATTTACGCCTGATTGGAATAACCCTTTTCGCGCTTAGCGTCTCTGTCGGCACCCACGCTGAAGAGAAGCGGTATGTTTCGGACGAATTGAGCACCTGGGTCCGCAGCGGCCCCGGCGATAATTACCGCCTTGTTGGCACGGTAAACGCCGGTGAAGAGGTCGCCCTGCTGCAACAAAATAATGAGTATGGCCAGGTGCGTGACAGCAGCGGCCGTACTGCCTGGATCCCGCTTAAACAGCTTAACACCCAGCCCAGCCTGCGCACCCGCGTGCCGGAACTGGAAAACCAGGTGAAAACGTTGACCGATAAACTGACCAATATCGACAACACCTGGAACCAGCGTACCGCAGAGATGCAGCAGAAAGTGGCGCGCAGCGACGGGGTGATTAACGGTCTGAAAGATGAGAACCAGAAGCTCAAAAATGAGCTGATCGTCGCGCAGAAGAAGGTCAACGCCGCTAACCTGCAACTGGATGACAAGCAGCGCACCATCATTATGCAGTGGTTTATGTATGGCGGTGGCGTGCTGGGCGCGGGCCTGCTGCTCGGCCTGTTGCTGCCGCACATGATCCCGACGCGTAAACGCAAAGATCGCTGGATGAACTAAGCAGATTCGCCATCTTCTCTACACTTACGTATTATCTGACGACAATTGTGTAGAGGAGAGTGGCGGCGTGAAGAGTTATCTGGTCGGTGGTGCAGTACGCGATACATTGTTGGGTCTGCCGGTCAAAGACAGAGATTGGGTAGTGGTCGGCGCCACGCCGCAAGAGATGCTCGACGCGGGCTACCAGCAGGTAGGCCGCGATTTTCCTGTGTTCCTCCATCCGCAAAGCCGCGAAGAGTACGCCCTGGCCCGCACCGAGCGTAAGTCTGGCTCCGGCTATACCGGTTTTACCTGCTATGCCGCCCCCGATGTCACCCTTGAGCAGGATCTGCTGCGCCGTGATTTAACGGTTAACGCGCTGGCGCAGGATGAAAACGGCACGATTATCGACCCGTTTAACGGTCAGCAGGATCTGCGTCAGCGCATTTTGCGCCACGTCTCCCCCGCGTTTAATGAAGATCCGCTCCGCGTGCTGCGCGTGGCGCGTTTCGCCGCCCGTTATGCCCATCTCAGCTTCCGTATTGCCGATGAAACCATGACGCTGATGCGCGACATGACCGAAGCGGGCGAGCTGGCGCACCTGACACCTGAGCGAGTATGGAAAGAGACGGAGAGCGCGCTGCGCACCCGTAATCCCCAGGTTTACTTTCAGGTGCTGCGCGACTGCGGCGCGCTGAAGGTGCTCTTCCCGGAGATCGATGCGCTGTTTGGCGTTCCGGCCCCGGCGAAATGGCACCCGGAAATTGATACTGGTATTCACACGCTAATGACCGTTTCAATGGCGGCGATGCTCAGCCCGGAAGTGGACGTGCGTTTCGCCACGCTGTGCCACGATCTCGGCAAAGGGCTGACTCCACCTGCGCTCTGGCCGCGCCATCACGGCCACGGCCCGGCGGGTGTCCGGCTGGTTGAGGGGTTGTGCCAGCGCCTGCGCGTGCCGAATGAACTGCGCGATTTAGCGAAGCTTGTGGCCGAGTACCACGATCTGATCCACACCTTCCCTGTTTTGCAGCCGAAAACCATCGTCAAGCTGTTCGACTCCATTGATGCCTGGCGCAAACCGCAGCGGGTCGAGCAAATCGCGCTGACCAGCGAAGCGGATGTGCGCGGGCGTACCGGCTTTGAAGCCATTGATTACTCGCAGGGGCGCTTGCTGCGTGCGGCCTGGGAAGTGGCGCGCGCGGTACCGACAAAAGCGGTGATTGAGGCAGGTTTTACCGGTGCGGGAGTGCGTGAAGAGTTGACCCGCCGACGTATTGCGGCGGTTGCGCAGTGGAAAGCAGAGCACTGCCCTCAGCCCGAAGCCTGAGGGCATTAACGCTTAGAAGAAGACCACGTAGACCGCTGCGGCAACGATAAAGCGGTAGATCGCGAACGGAATAAAGGAGATGTGTTTAATCAGCTCCAGGAAGGTTTTAATAGCGATCAGCGCGACGATAAACGCCGTCACAAAACCGACGGCGAACATCGGGATATCGCCAGTGGTGAGAAAACCGATGCTCTTATAGAGATCCAGCACCGTCGCGCCCATCATCATCGGCACCGCCAGCAGGAACGAGAACTCAGACGCCGCGTAACGGCTGACGCCTACCAGCATACCGCCGGAGATGGTCGCACCAGAGCGGGAGAAGCCCGGCCACAGTGCCAGACACTGGAAGCAGCCAATCAAAAACGCCTGACGGTAGGTCATATCATCCACGCCCTGCGCGCGCGGCACTTTTGGCTTCAGCAGCTCGGCGGCGATCAGCAGCACGCCACCAACCACTAAGGCATAGGCGACATTTTTCGGGTTGAATAGCGTTTTGATCGCATCGTGGAACACCAGACCAATCACCACCGCCGGGATCATGCCAAGCAGAATATGGATCAGCGATAAACGCCCACTGCCAGTGCCTTCATGGCGCGGCGGCTTGCCGAAATGGATGCCAATAAGACCGAAGAGGCGTCGCCAGAACATCACAACCACGGCGAGAATCGAGCCGAGCTGAATCACCACTTCGAATGTTTTTGCGGTATCGCCTTCAAAGCCCAACAGATGCCCGACGATAATCATGTGCCCCGTACTGGAGACGGGAAGAAACTCGGTAAGCCCCTCAACGACACCAAGAATGGCCGCCACCAGCAGGGAGTGCATATCGCTCATCAAATAAACCCCTAAAAAGATATAAAAAACGGCTCATCCAGTGGAGAAGCCGCGAAAAGCCGTATCTATGACCTGAATACTAGCGTTTGGTTTAACGATGATGAATTTAAAAACTTTTTTTCGGATTTAGGCCACGCTCGATGATCACGCCCACATTTTTTGCCCGCGCCACTGCGCCAGGTTTGCTCAGCTTGATACGCACCCAGGGGGAGTTAAAACGCGCAAGCAGCAACTCTGCCACCTCTTCCGCGACGCGTTCGACCAGCGCAAAACGCGCGCCTTCGACATGCCCGACGACGGTCTCGGCAATGTCTGCATAACTCAGGCAATCCTCAACATCATCACTTTTTGCCGCCTGGCGGTTATCCCACGCCATTTCGATATCGAACACCAACTGCTGTTCAATGGTCTGTTCCCAGTCGTAAACACCAATGGTGGTGATCACAGAAAGCTGTTCGATAAATACAATGTCCATTTTTCTCCGCCTGCTTACTTGCGCCTGGGCCATGCCGCCAGGCCGCTTATTGAGTGGTTATCTTTCAGAATTTGCACAAAACCCGGATACCACTTTGCGTAATTTATGCGTATTATCCACGGATGCAGAGAATAAAACGACATTTTCAAAACGGAACAGCGTTATGAGTGCAATCGCGCCTGGGATGATTTTCCTTGCGTACCTTTGTGGCTCAATCTCCAGCGCCATCCTTGTCTGCCGCCTTGCAGGTTTCCCTGACCCGCGAGAGAGTGGCTCCGGTAATCCCGGTGCTACCAACGTATTACGTATTGGCGGCAAGGGCGCAGCCGCAGCGGTACTGATTTTTGATGTTTTAAAAGGCATGCTGCCGGTCTGGGGCGCCTATGCGCTTGGCGTTACGCCCTTCTGGCTGGGTCTTATCGCTATCGCCGCCTGTCTGGGCCATATCTGGCCGGTATTCTTTAAATTTAAAGGCGGTAAAGGCGTGGCCACCGCGTTTGGCGCGATTGCGCCGATTGGCTGGGATTTAACGGGCGTAATGGCGGGA
Organism: Kosakonia sp. CCTCC M2018092; assembly: GCF_003864115.1. Classification (NCBI taxonomy): domain Bacteria; kingdom Pseudomonadati; phylum Pseudomonadota; class Gammaproteobacteria; order Enterobacterales; family Enterobacteriaceae; genus Kosakonia; species Kosakonia sp. CCTCC M2018092. Next base: position 601,252 of record NZ_CP034225.1, on the reverse strand, counting down.
ACCTGGCTGCTGACGGTGCTGTTAAGCGGCTACTCGTCGCTGGGCGCGATTGTCAGCGCGCTGATTGCGCCGTTCTATGTCTGGTGGTTTAAACCGCAGTTCACCTTTCCGGTGGCGATGCTCTCATGTCTTATTTTGCTGCGTCATCATGACAATATTCAGCGTTTGTGGCGGCATCAGGAGAGCAAAATCTGGACGAAGCTGAAGAGAAAAAAGCGGCAGGATAAAGCGTAGATTTGCCCGGCGCGTGTAACACCGGGCAACACTCATTTACGCGGCGGGAAGTTCCGCCAGCGGCCAGCGCGGACGCACTGTTACGCCAAGCCCGACATCATGACCCGCTTTCAGGCGCACCATGCCAGCATAAGCAATCATCGCCCCGTTATCGGTACAGAATTCCGGGCGCGCATAGAACACTTCCCCGCGACGTTTTTCCATCATCTGCCCCAGTTTCGCACGCAGCGTACGGTTAGCGCTGACGCCGCCCGCCATCACCAGCCGGGTAAAACCGGTTTGATCCAGCGCACGCTTGCACTTAATCATCAGTGTATCGACCACCGCATCCTCAAAGGCGCGCGCGATATCTGCCCGGGTCTGATCGTCATTGCCACTGTTACGAATGGTGTTAGCGGCAAAGGTCTTCAGGCCGGAGAAGCTGAAATCGAGCCCTGGTCGATCGGTCATTGGACGCGGGAAGACAAAGCGCCCCTCTGTTCCTTGCGCCGCCATCTTCGACAGCATCGGCCCGCCCGGGTAATCAAGCCCCAGCAGTTTGGCCGTTTTGTCGAACGCTTCGCCGGCAGCATCATCAATAGACTCACCAAGCAGTTCATAATGACCGATACCGGTCACGCTAATCAGCTGCGTGTGACCGCCGGAAACCAGCAGCGCGACAAACGGAAACGCTGGCGGGTTCTCTTCCAGCATCGGTGCCAGCAGGTGCCCTTCCATATGGTGCACGGCAATCGCCGGAACATCCCAGGCGAAGGCCAGCGAACGCCCAATGGTCGCACCGACCAGCAGCGCGCCGACAAGGCCTGGACCCGCGGTATAGGCCACTGCATCAATCTCTTTGGCGGTTAATCCAGCCTCTTTTATAGCAGCCTGAATTAGCGGCACGGTTTTACGCACGTGGTCGCGGGAAGCAAGCTCCGGCACCACGCCACCGTAATCGGCGTGCAGTTTTACCTGACTGTAGAGTTGGTTAGCGAGAAGACCCTTCTGGTCGTCATAGATAGCGATGCCGGTTTCATCGCAGGATGTTTCAATACCCAGTACGCGCATGGCTCTGTTTACCTCTTTGCAATAGCGCGCAGTGTAGGGCGAATGCGGGGCGATGTAAAACTTTGCTCACTTGTGCAGCTGAGTTCGTGTATACTCCTCACCCTTACAAAAGTCCCCTTTCAAAAAGGGCGGCGGTGCTTTACAAAGCAGCACCAGTTGCAGTAAAATTCCGCACCATTTTGAAATAAGCTGGCGTGAACGCCAGCGGCAAACCGATTTAATCAAAGGTGAGAGGCACATGCCGGTAATTAAAGTACGTGAAAACGAGCCGTTCGACGTAGCTCTGCGTCGCTTCAAGCGTTCCTGCGAAAAAGCAGGTGTTCTGGCGGAAGTTCGTCGTCGTGAGTTCTATGAAAAACCGACTACCGAACGTAAACGCGCTAAAGCATCCGCTGTGAAACGTCACGCGAAGAAACTGGCTCGCGAAAACGCACGCCGTACTCGTCTGTACTAATTACTGAGGGCGAGCGCCCTCTGTGTTAGACCGAGTTGTAGTTGTAAGGCCGTGCTTCCGAAAGGAATGCGCGGCTTATTTTCGTTTATAACCTGATATAATTTTCGCCTTTTCAGCAACTTACCGCTGATGAGCATAACGAAAACTATATAAGATCAAAACGGGGCCTATGGCTGGACGAATCCCACGTGTTTTTATCAATGACCTGCTGGCGCGTACCGACATCGTCGATCTTATCGACGCGCGCGTAAAGCTAAAAAAGCAGGGCAAGAACTACCACGCGTGCTGTCCATTCCATAACGAGAAAACCCCCTCTTTCACCGTGAACGGTGAAAAACAGTTTTACCACTGCTTTGGTTGTGGCGCGCACGGCAACGCCCTCGACTTTTTAATGAACTACGACAAGCTCGAGTTCGTCGAAAGCGTCGAAGAGCTGGCGGCAATGCACAACCTCGAAGTGCCGTTCGAAGCAGGCAGCGGACCGAGCCTGATAGAGCGCCATCAACGGCAAACACTCTATCAGTTGATGGACGGGCTGAATGCTTTTTATCAGCAGTCGCTGACCCAATCCGCCGCAGAGCCTGCTCGTCAGTACCTCTCCAGGCGTGGTTTGAGCAGTGAAGTCATTACGCGATTCGCTATTGGTTACGCGCCGCCCGGTTGGGACAACGTTTTAAAGCGTTTCGGCAACAATAGCGAAAACCGCAAGTCGCTGATCGATGCAGGCATGCTGGTCACAAACGATCAAGGACGCAGTTACGATCGCTTCCGCGAGCGGGTGATGTTTCCGATTCGCGACAAGCGCGGCCGGGTGATTGGTTTTGGTGGACGCGTGCTGGGCAACGATACGCCCAAGTATCTGAACTCCCCGGAAACGGACATTTTTCATAAGGGCCGCCAGCTATATGGCCTCTATGAAGCGCAGCAGGATAAGGATGAACCGCAGCGGCTGTTAGTGGTCGAAGGTTACATGGACGTGGTGGCGCTGGCGCAATATGGCATTAACTACGCCGTTGCATCGCTTGGCACTTCCACGACGGCGGATCATATTCAGTTGCTGTTCCGGGTGACCAAAAACGTCATCTGCTGTTACGACGGTGACCGTGCTGGCCGCGAAGCCGCATGGCGGGCGCTGGAAACCGCGCTGCCCTATATGAGCGACGGGCGTCAGCTGCGTTTTATGTTTCTGCCGGATGGCGAAGATCCGGATACGCTGGTGCGTAAAGAGGGCAAAGAGGCGTTCGAAGCGCGGATGGAGCAGGCTCAGCCTCTCTCCACGTTTCTGTTTAACAGCCTGTTGCCGAAGGCGGATCTCACCACGCCGGATGGAACAACGCAGCTTGCCGCGCTGGCGCTGCCGTTGATCAACCAGGTGCCGGGCGAAACGCTACGCATTCAGTTACGCCAGATTCTCGGCAACAAGATCGGCATATTCGACGATGCACAGCTCGATCGATTAATGCCGAAGCAGGTGGAGAGCGCGGCGGCGCGCCCTGCTCCTCAGCTAAAACGCACAACCATGCGTATACTGATAGGGTTGTTGATCCAGAATCCGGAGCTTGCACCAAAAGTGCCTTCGCTGGCCGGTCTTGATCAATCCAGACTGCCCGGACTTGGCTTATTTGCAGAACTGGTCAACACTTGTTTGTCTCAACCTGGTCTGACAACTGGGCAGTTATTGGAACATTATCGCGGCACGAATGAGGCCGCAACCCTTGAAAAACTGTCAATGTGGGACGATATAGCAGATAAGGACATCGCTGAAAAAACCTTTACCGACGCGCTCAATCATATGTTTGATTCGATGCTTGAACGGCGACAAGAAGAGTTGATAGCTCGCGATCGCACGCACGGTCTAAGCAGCGAAGAACGCCGGGAGCTCTGGCAGTTGAACCAGGAGCTGGCTAAAAAATAAATTCAACGGCTTAAGTGCCGATAATCGTTCGGGTTGATCCCGACAGCCGCGACGAGGGCCAGCGGCAAAAATATAAATACACCCTCGCGTTAAATGTTGGCGGTTTATTTCGCTAACCGACACCAACCTCATGAATTTAAGTGTGGATACCGTCTTATGGAGCAAAACCCGCAGTCACAGCTGAAGCTTCTTGTTACCCGTGGTAAGGAGCAAGGCTATCTGACCTATGCCGAGGTCAATGACCATCTGCCGGAAGATATCGTCGACTCCGATCAGATCGAAGACATCATCCAAATGATCAACGACATGGGCATCCAGGTGATGGAAGAAGCGCCGGATGCTGATGATCTGTTGCTGGCTGAAAACTCCAACAACACAGACGAAGATGCTGAAGAAGCCGCTGCACAGGTTCTGTCCAGCGTAGAGTCTGAAATCGGACGAACTACCGACCCGGTGCGCATGTATATGCGCGAAATGGGCACCGTTGAACTGCTGACCCGTGAAGGCGAAATCGACATCGCCAAACGTATTGAAGACGGGATTAACCAGGTTCAGTGCTCCGTTGCCGAGTATCCGGAAGCTATCACCTACCTGCTGGAACAGTACGACCGTGTTGAAGCAGAGCAGGCTCGTCTCTCCGATCTGATCACCGGTTTCGTCGATCCGAACGCCGAAGAAGATATGGCGCCAACGGCGACCCACGTCGGCTCTGAGCTCTCCAGCGAAGAGATGGACGACGATGAAGATGAAGAAGAAGACGACAGCGATGACGACAGCGACGATGACAACAGCATCGACCCTGAGCTGGCGCGTGAGAAATTCGCTGAACTGCGCACGCAGTACGAGCTGACTCGCGACACTATCAAAGCAAAAGGACGCAGCCACGCTGCCGCGCAGGAAGAGATCCTCAAGCTGTCTGAAGTCTTCAAGCAGTTCCGTCTGGTGCCGAAGCAGTTCGACTACCTGGTAAACAGCATGCGCGTGATGATGGATCGCGTACGTACCCAGGAACGCATCATCATGAAGCTGTGCGTTGAACAGTGCAAAATGCCGAAGAAAAACTTCATCACTCTCTTCACCGGTAATGAAACCAGCGAAACCTGGTTCAACGCCGCGCTGGCCATGAACAAACCGTGGTCTGAGAAGCTGAAAGATGTGACTGAAGAAGTGCAACGCGGCCTGATGAAGCTGCAGCAGATTGAAGAAGAGACCGGCCTGACGATTGAGCAGGTTAAAGATATTAACCGTCGTATGTCTATCGGCGAAGCGAAAGCGCGTCGTGCGAAGAAAGAGATGGTGGAAGCGAACTTGCGTCTGGTTATCTCTATCGCCAAGAAATATACCAACCGTGGTCTGCAGTTCCTCGATCTGATTCAGGAAGGGAACATCGGCCTGATGAAAGCGGTTGATAAGTTCGAATATCGCCGTGGTTACAAGTTCTCTACCTATGCAACCTGGTGGATCCGTCAGGCGATCACCCGCTCTATCGCGGATCAGGCGCGCACCATCCGTATTCCGGTGCATATGATTGAGACGATCAACAAGCTCAACCGTATCTCTCGCCAGATGCTGCAAGAGATGGGCCGCGAGCCGACGCCGGAAGAGCTGGCTGAGCGTATGCTGATGCCGGAAGATAAGATCCGCAAAGTGCTGAAAATTGCCAAAGAGCCAATCTCCATGGAAACGCCGATTGGCGATGATGAAGATTCGCATCTGGGTGATTTTATCGAGGATACCACCCTCGAGCTGCCGCTGGACTCTGCAACCACCGAGAGCCTGCGCGCTGCAACGCACGATGTGCTGGCTGGCCTTACCGCTCGTGAAGCGAAGGTGCTGCGCATGCGTTTCGGTATCGACATGAATACCGACCATACGCTGGAAGAAGTGGGTAAACAGTTCGACGTTACCCGCGAACGTATCCGTCAGATCGAAGCGAAGGCGCTGCGCAAACTGCGCCACCCGAGCCGCTCTGAAGTGCTGCGTAGCTTCCTCGACGATTAATCGTCACGCCAGACAAAAAAGCTCCCCGACGGGAGCTTTTTTTTGCCTGTTATTTACAACCCGCGCGACGCCAGCGCCTCATCCAGCTCGCGATAGGCTTCAACCAGTTTCTCTAACGAAGCGCGGTTCAGGCCGCTGGGATTGGGCAGCACCCAAATTTGCGTCACACCAATGGTCATCTCCTGCTTACCCCACTTCGCACCGCGGACGCTAAAGGCTTGCTCAAAAGCCTGTTTGCCAAGCACTGCCAGCGCGGCGGGCTGATACTCCTCTATTTTATGTACCAGCTCCCTGCCGCCGGAGCGCAGCTCATGCAGTCCGACTTCTGTCGCCTGCACGGTCGGACGCTGCACCAGCATGGTGATGCCGCAGCGCGTATCCAGCAAATGGTGCTCATCCTCCGGGCGCAACTGCTGGTCGGTAAAGCCGGCCTGGTGAATCACTTTCCAGAAGCGATTTCCCGGATGCGCAAAATGAAACCCCGTATGGGCAGAAGACTTCCCCGGATTAATGCCACAAAACACGACGCGCAGCCCCGGCGCCAGAATATCGTGGATCATGCTTTACTCCCGATTAGAAACGATAAACTTAAGTATAAGAGATTGAAAATGCGCTGTTTATAAAAACATCAGCCGGGCGATTCCTGCTGGATTGCGAGGGTAAGTTACTCTATAATTCACCGCCACGGCCCCTTAGCTCAGTGGTTAGAGCAGGCGACTCATAATCGCTTGGTCGTTGGTTCAAACCCAACAGGGGCCACCAAATTTTAGCTTTAAAATCATATAAATAAGCCACTTTTAACGAAGTGGCTTATTTGTTGCCTTGTTGGCAAACGGCAGCAAAATGGCGGCAGGAATTTGTAGTTTGTTGCGGTCAGGGCTGTTTGGCCAACGATATGAAGCCACCGCATCGCTTGCGCTTCTGGTAATCAGGAAGCCACCTCGCGTTACTGGATAGCCAGCAAAACATAGCTCTGCAATGCGTCATCAGATATTTATTGTTTAGGTATGTTTTCAAAAAGTTATCGCCTAGAATCACCGTTTTGCACGGGAAGATTGCGATGACGTCTTATACAGAACTCAAAGAGTGCATCCGCCTTGAAATCATCGGGCATGACAAACCGTTTTCATGGCGAAAAGCGCTACTGCGCACAAGGCGCAACCCCAAGAAGCACTTTCTGTTCTGGTGGCGCATCGCGTCATACCTGTATGCACAAAACAGCAAGTTCAAAAAGCGTATGGCGCGTCGGATTGAGAACCGGCTCAAGTACCGTCACAGCGTCGATATCTCCCTCTCCTGCCGGATTGGCAAGGGCTTAAACATTGCTCATCTGAATGGGATTGTGATTACGGATAATTGCGTCATCGGCGACTATGCCGACCTTAAGCAAGGCATCACCATTGGTCTGCGGACCGACAGCGCCGATGCGATGATTCAGATTGGCAATAACGTGGATATTGGCTGCAATTCGTCGATTCTGGGCGGGAAGATCACCATTGGCGACAATGTGACCATCGGTGCACATTCGCTGGTGCTTCAGAGCATCCCCAGTGACATGGTATATAAAAATAAGATCACGCCAGTGTGCACCCCCAAACGATCGCAGCAGGGAAGTTAGGCACGACCGGCCTGGATCAGCGCCACGACACCATTAATGACACACCCTGAGTACACTTCTGCCAGTGAGAATTCACTGGCATGGTCATTCCTGAAGACAAAGTTTAGTAGGTGACGAGGCTCTCTTTGCCCCTTAATCTACTGAACCTACCAGATAAACTGAGCCTAAACAGCACGCAAATTCCAGTCACACTTTGTCACATCTTTATTGACATTAGGAATAATCCGAGTAAAATTTCACAGCAAAATTAATAACAACATTCTTGATAAGTCATTCCTTATCTCAATTTTTTGCATCAAAAATTTCGCAGCAAATTAAAAATGAAAACGTAGATGCGTGCTGTGAAGTACTACCGGCATTGATTTATAAAAAATAATAAAAAATCTTTGAATAGTTCTAAAAACTTATTTGATATATTTATTATGAACAACCAGGTAAATATGGAATTTTTAAAAGAGTGCTTACGAGTAGAAGTCATTGGCGGAAAAGATAAAAAATTCTCATGGGGAAGAGCCTTGCGACATGCATGGCGCCAGCCAAAGCGCCGTTTTCTTTTCTGGTGGCGGATTGCATCCTATCTTAATGATAAAAAAGGAAAAAGATGCAAGAAAATTGCACACTTCCTTAATCGTAGATTAATGAAGAAATATAATACTGAAATTGGCCTTGGTGCAAAAATTCAGCCTGGGCTCTTCGTCGCTCATTATAATGGCATTGTAGTTTCGTTATATTGCGATATCGGTAAGAATTTCCTGATCCGGCAAAATACCACAATCGGTATCAAAACCCCGGGAAGAAAAGATGAAGATTACAGAATCAAAATTGGCGACGATGTCGTTCTGGGTGCTAATTGCTGCATCATATCTGATGATATCCGTATCGGCGATAACGTAAAAATCGGTGCGATGACATTCGTGAATAAAGATATTCCTGATAATAATGTCTACTACACCAAAAAAGAGACGGTTCAGGTGCTGAGAGAGGCGTAAGCCTCCTTAAACCTACTGGACGTGGTTACGCCTTATCCAGACAGATGCGTTGCGACATTTTCAGAGCCATTTACCTGGCCCCTTAGGGGCGTTTTCGCCCTCATTTCACCGAATAACACCGCCATAAGCGCAATTTTCATAGAAAGACTAACGCATTGAAATATGCCCATGTAATATGAGGCCGGGCTATTGCGACTTTCGCCTTCGTGGTCCAGATTTGATGAATAACGACTCCCCTTAACAGACTCATTAAGCGCTTTGACGAAACGCCATGAACAAACCCATAAAACGGCTTGAAATCATCAAATACGCCATTGAACTGGAGGATGACAGCATCATCCTCAGCCAACTTCCGTTGCTGAAAACGGAAGTGACCGAACCGGAGTTAGCGTTTATTGTTCACGCGCTCGAAGAGAAGAACTACAGCGATGCGATGCGCGCCATTACCTCGTGGCTACAGAGCCAGCGCTCGGTCGTCAGTTGGCAAGATCCACAGGTTTCCGCCAGTAAGCTGGAACTTAAAGCGCTGGAGGAGCAGCTTCGCGAACTTATCGACAAGCGCAACGCGCGCATTCAGCAACTGGATGAATTTAACGATCTCTACTTAACCCGTCTCGGGCCACTGATGTCGCAGATCCTGCGCCTGCGTAAAATGCTGGCCGAGGCCGCGGTGCGTCGCCAGGAAGCGGAAGCACGTCGCCGTGAGGCTGATTATCTGCGCTGCCAGAAATACCTTTCGCAGGCGGTGAATGTGCTGGTGACGCTCACGCAGCGCTGGCAGAGTATGCCACCGCACTCGATGCAGGCGGCTGAAGCGCGTAAACATCTCCAGCAGCAAAGCGAGCTAATCGCCTCCCTGCTGGCAGAAGCACAGGAGCTGGAGCGCGGTCTGACCCGTGAAGAGGAGCCGACGCGCCAGGCGCGCGACGAAGCGCGTCAGGAGTACGAAAGCTATCAGGAGCAACAGCACGACGCGGAAAAACGCTTCAGCTTCGAGCAGAAGATGTCGGAAGAGGAGCGCCATGAGCTGAAGCGCCTCTGGCGGCAGGCGAGTAAACTCTGTCACCCCGATCTGGTCGACAGCGAGATGAAAAACGATGCCAACAGCATGATGGTGCAGCTCAATCAGGCCCGTCAGCGCGGCGATCTGAGCGCAATTCGCTCCATGCTCAGCCGCCTGCAAAAAGGGCTGGAGCCGCTGATGGCCAGCGACAGGCTGAATGACGTGCAGCGTCTGCGTCAGCGCATTGTGGAAGTGAAGCAGCACATCGCCACGCTGATTGAAGAGTTAATGACGCTGGATAAAGAGGAGACCTGGCAGCTGGTCTCTTCCCTCGGCGATCGGGAAACCTATTTCCGTCAGCAGGAGAAAGCGTTGGCAGAGATCCGTGAATCCCTTGAACAGCAGGTTAACGAAGCCGAATACGACGAAGTTGCCTGATATGCGCCCGGCGCTCTGCCGGGCCGCAATTACTTTTTATGCCAGTAAGCCTGCGCGCGAACGCACTGCTGATCGATAGCGTCCGTTTCAAACTGCGCCTTCAGGGATTTCACCACCTCCCCCTCCCCGGTCAGCCAGATAAAATAGTCCTCATCCGGCACCGTTAGCGCTGCCAGTTTCTGCGCAACCACCTGCGGGTTATGTCCAATCACATACTCAATATCAAAGCCTTTCAGGTGCGCGAGGTAATCCTGATAATCGGCATTGTCGAGGGTTACCAGCGCCGTCACCTGCGGGCGCAGCGCCAGCTGGCTTATCGCCTCCAGCCGACGGCGCAGTGCCGGCATACCGGACTCATCGCATACATAGAGTTGCCAGGCGTAATCTTCCGGCACCACCAGCGAACCGCGCGGCCCTCCGATAGTCAGCAGATCTCCGGCCTGGGCATGAAGCGCCCAACTGCTCGCCACACCCCCGTCGTGAATATAAAAATCGAGGGTCAGCTCATGGCGGCTGGCATCATAGAGCGGCGTATAGTCACGCGACAGCGGACGCGGCCCGTCGCCCCAGTTAATGCCCTCATCTGTTACCTCTGGCGGAACAAAGGGAGCGCCCTCCTGCGGGAAGAAGACTTTAGTGTGATCGTCGAAACCGCGTGAGCTAAAGCCATCAAGTTGCTCGCCGCCGAGCACAATGCGCTGGAAGCCCTCGCTTGCGCGCTCAACGCGCAAAACGGTTAACTGGCGAAAACGCAGCTCATTGCGCACGCGCTGCGGATAGCGTGAAGGAGTTGTGGTCATAATCGGCCCTACTGAATGTGAAATCGATATATCTAAACTTTGTGCAAATGATAATGATTGTTGTTTATAGCGAAAGCAAGATCTTTTTAAGATATAGCGACAACTAAGAGCACGCGATTACAAAACCACTATTTAAAATAATAATTATCAACGAGATAAAAATAATACATTAAACCGGCCTGTTAACAGATAGAGTTTAGATATATATTAGATATATCTGATCAAGACGGAGAGTAAGATGCGCCATCCACAGGAGAGTCACGATCACCCACATCAAGGCGGCCGTCGGCAGCGCTTTTTCGGCCACGGGGAGTTACGCCTGGTGGTACTGCATCTGCTGCGCGACAGCGCCAGCCACGGGTATGAGCTTATTAAAGCCATCGAAACGTTGACCGAGGGAAACTACACGCCCAGCCCCGGCGTGATCTACCCGACTCTCGATCTATTGCGCGATCAGCAGTTGATTACTATCAGCGATGAGGAGAATGGGCGCAGGGTGATTGCGATAACGCGCCACGGTCAGCAGTGGCTGGATGAGAGCCAGCAGCAGCTGGCGCAGATTCTGGAGCGGGTTAAAGCACGGAATGTCGGCTATCAGTTGCGCAGAGATCCGCAGATGAAACGGGCACTGGCGAACTTTAAAGCCGTGCTCGATCTGCGCGTGAATCAGCAAGCGCTCAGCGCCGCGCAGCTTAAACAGATAATTGGCATTATCGACCGCGCGGCGCTGGAGATATCCCAGCTGGATTAAGCCGGCATTGGCGCTTCACGCAGGCGGAATACCTTCACCAGTTCGCGCAGATGCAGCGCCTGGTCGTTCAGTGCCGCCGCCGCCGCGACGGACTCTTCCACCAGGCTTGAGTTTTGCTGGGTAGTGGAGTCAATCAGGCCGATGGCACTGTTGATCTGCGAAATGCCGTCGGTCTGTTCGCGGCTCGCCTGGCCGATTTCACGCAGGATCACATCCATCTCTTCGACGTTGGTCACCATACCGTTAATCAGCGCGCTGGCTTTCTCCACCAGCGCCATCCCTTCACGGGTCTGGCTGGCTGAGCTCTCGATCAGATGGCGAATATCATTCGCCGATGAGGCGCTTTTCTGCGCCAGTTGACGCACTTCCCCCGCCACCACGGCAAAACCACGGCCATGCTCACCGGCACGTGCCGCTTCCACCGCGGCGTTCAACGCCAGAATGTTGGTCTGGAAGGCAATCGCATCAATCAGGTTGATGATATCGGACATGCGGTTAGAGGTATCGTTGATCACCCGCATCTTCTCGGTGACCTGCATCATCATCTCGCCATTGCTTTTCACCACCGTCGCGGCATCGGCCGACAGCGTGGTGGCTTCAGAGGTGTGATCGGCGGTGTTCTTCACGGTTGCGGTGATCTGCTCCATGGAGGCCGCGGTCTGCTCAACGGAACTCGCCTGCTCTTCCGTGCGTGCCGCCAGATCCTGATTACCAGCAACAATCTGCGCCGCCGCGCTGGAGATATTTTCAGAACCGTTCTGCACCTGATGCACAATATCTACCAGGCGGTTTTTCATCTCCATCAGCGCGCGCAACAGCGTCCCGGTTTCATCGCGATGACGCGAGTCAATCGAACGGGTTAAGTCACCGTCGGCAATCGCTTCAGCAAAAGTCACTGCTTCGCGAAGCGGACGAGTGATCATCCGCGCGATCACCACGCCAATCAGGCTTCCGAGGGCAATACTGATCGCCGCCAGCGCAATCAATAGCAGGCGGTTAGAGCCAAAGTCGTTCTGCACCTGCTGACCCGCGTCACGCATCTGCTGATCCTGGATGGCGATCAGTTCCTGCACTTTCGCTTTATAGGCCTTCTGGACAGTGATGGTATTGGTCATCATCTCCTGAATAGCGGCCGGGCGATCGTTGCGTTTTACCGCATCAAGGATACGAAAACGGGAGTCGAGGTACTGCTGGCGCACGGTGCGAATATCAGCAAGGATTTGCTGCGACTGCTCGTCGCGCAGGTTCTTCGATAAATCTGCCAGTAAAGTCGTAATACGCGCGCTGATGGCTGCCAGTTCTTTCTGAGAATCAGCCGACCATTTGCCATCCGTATCTAACAGCATTAATTGTTGCGTACTGACGAACGTCTGGAAATTATCAATCAGCTGGTTTGCTTTAACGGTCGTGGGATAATCCTCATGCACAATTTCTTGCATACCGTTGTTGGCACGATTAAGGCTAAAAAGCGAGAAACAGGAACTCACCACCATCAATACAATAAAGAATCCGAATGCCAGAAATAATTTCGTACCGATTTTTACATCATGTAAAAACATATCTTCTCCGTGGATTTGAATGTCTTGCTGACAAAAGCTTTGAACCCTAATTCAGAAGGCACGCTTAAGTCCCCGGCGCGAATGGAAACCCTGTCGCCACCAGACGTTATCGGTAACGTAAATGCTAACTTTATGAGTTTGATCGTTTTTTTATTAAATTAATTGACCGCTGGATAGCCAGGAGCTATCAATTTAGCTCCATTGATCGTTATTTGTTTCGTTTTCTTATTATTTCATGGATATATTAATGGGAGTTAACTAGAGTTAATTGGAAATTAAATTTCAAGCTAACTACTTTATTGAGTCCGGCGCTAACAAAATATCATTTAATAAAAAAGTAACAATTAAGAATAAATTATTAACATGAAGATGCATTAGCAAAAATAAAAAAACCGCCAGCAGAGGCGGCGGTTTTTTTAATTAAATATCTCTTAATGCAATACGGAAACCGCGTCCTGCAGCCGACCTGCGCGCTGTTTCACCATTGACGACACCTCCGCGCTCTGTTCAACCAGCCCGGCGTTTTTCTGCGTAATCGCATCCAGCTCCGCCACGGCGCGCGTCAGATCCGCAAGCCCCGTCGCCTGCTCAGATGTAGACTGGCTAATCTGGGCAATCAAGGCGGTGACATCTTTTACCTGAGCCACAATATCATCCATCGTGCGGCCCGCTGCATGAACCTGGTCGGAGCCGGACTGCACTTTGCTGGCACTGGCATCAATCAGTTTACGGATATCATTCGCTGCGTTCGCGCTGCGGCTGGCCAGGTGACGAACTTCCCCGGCAACCACCGCGAAGCCTTTGCCCTGCTCCCCTGCCCGTGCGGCTTCAACTGCGGCGTTCAGCGCCAGAATGTTGGTCTGGAAAGCGATATCGTTAATCAGCGCGGTGATGGAGCCGATACGCTGCGTGCTGTCGGCAATCTCATCCATGGTTTTCACCACCGTTTCCATCGCTTTACCACCGTGAGCGGCGGCGTTGCTGGCGGAGCTGGAGAGCTTGTCTGCCGCAGACGCCGTTTCCGAATTGCTCTGTACCGACGCGGCCATCTGGCCCATTGTCGCCACGGTCTGCTGCACGTTAACCACCGTCTGGCGCGTACGCTCATTCAAATCATCGTTGCCCTTCGCCAGCGTTTCGCTGCCGTTAAGCACACTGCTAACCTGGCCAGAGACATCATTAATCAGCCAGCGGCACATCAGCCCCAGTTGTCCGACAGAACGCAGGATCAGCCCTACTTCATCGCTGCGGTTGAGGAAATCGACGCTATTACGATCGCCTGTTGCCACACTTAGCGCCTGCTTTGCCACATTCTCGACCGGACGAACAATCTGCCACTCAAACGCCAGCGCGCCCAGCACCATTACCAGCGTACTGACCAGCATCGACACGGGATGCGCGCCGGTAAACCACAGCGCCGCTAGCTGCGCCACCCACAGCAGCGTCATGACGCTACGCGCGCGCCAGCGCAGCGGCAGCGTGGCCACTTTCCCGAGTACGCCTTTACCGAGCACCAGGCCTTTATGCAGACGCTTTTTGCTGCTTCCTTCATTTAATGCGCTGTAGAGCGGCTCGACTGCCGCGATCTCCTGCTCCGTTGCGCGGGTGCGAATCGACATATAGCCGGTCACTTCGCCGTTACGCACCATCGGAATGGCATTCGCTCGCACCCAGTAGTGATCGCCATTTTTACGGCGGTTTTTCACAATACCGCTCCACGGTTCGCCCTGTTTCAGGGTGAACCACATATCGGCAAATGCCGCTTTCGGCATATCGGGATGGCGCACAACATTGTGCGGTTGGCCGTTTAACTCATTGAGGTGATAACCGCTGGCATGAATAAACGCATCGTTAGCGTGAGTGATGTAGCTCTGCGTATCAGTGGTGGACATCAGCGTGGCGTCATCGTCCAGCGGAAAGTTGCGCTGGCTGACATAAAGAGGAGAAGACATGGTTGCGTCCTGTGCAGGTTATATTGCCGTGAAAAAATTATTGCGAATGTTATTTCGGCGATAATGAATTTATCTTTAGTTGTTAAATTTGATTTAGATCGCAAATCGGCAGAAAACCCTGATTTTGATAGGTTTGTTAAGATATTGATTTTAATAGTTTCAGCTTGAAAACACTTCGTTAAGCTTACCTGTTATGCCCCATTTTCATGCACTCGACGCACTTTTTTGGCGCAAAGGGCTTTTTCGCTCTCTTGCGACGCCTCTTTTAACAATGCTGTAACCTATTTTTTGCCCAGGCGGCATGATTAAATCTTGCACGATTTGGCTTTCACCTGGCGTTTATCCCGATTTCTCTGCCCACCGCCGAAGTGGCGTAATCCCTGCAATACTTTAATCAGTATCATGTGATACGCGACTCCTGGAGCTTATTTTGAACAGGTTACCTTCCAGCGCATCCGCTTTAGCGTGCAGCGCTCACGCCCTGAATCTCATTGAGAAGCGAACGCTTGATCATGAGGAGATGAAAGCTTTAAACCGAGAGGTGGTGGATTACTTTAAAGAGCATGTTAACCCGGGGTTTTTAGAGTATCGCAAATCTGTAACTGCCGGCGGGGATTACGGAGCCGTAGAGTGGCAAGCAGGCAGTCTGAATACGCTTGTCGACACCCAGGGAGTGGAGTTTTTAGATTGCCTGGGTGGATTTGGTATTTTCAATGTGGGGCACCGTAATCCAGTTGTCGTTTCCGCCGTACAGAACCAACTCGCCAAACAACCTCTGCACAGCCAGGAGCTTCTCGACCCGCTACGGGCGATGCTGGCAAAAACGCTGGCGGCGCTCGCGCCCGGCAAACTCAAATACAGCTTCTTTAGCAACAGCGGCACGGAGTCCGTCGAAGCGGCACTGAAACTGGCGAAAGCGTATCAATCTCCGCGCGGGAAATTCTCCTTTATCGCCACCAGCGGCGCGTTCCACGGTAAATCCCTTGGTTCGCTCTCGGCGACGGCGAAGTCGACCTTCCGTAAACCCTTTATGCCGCTGTTACCGGGCTTCCACCATGTGCCGTTTGGCGATATCGATGCCATGCGTACGGCGCTCTGCGAAGGGCAGAAAACCGGGGATGAAGTTGCGGCGGTGATCCTCGAGCCGATTCAGGGTGAAGGCGGCGTGATCCTGCCTCCGCCGGGCTATCTGCCTGCGGTGCGTAAGCTGTGTGATGAGTTTGGCGCGCTGCTTATTTTTGATGAAGTGCAAACCGGTATGGGGCGCACCGGCAAGATGTTCGCCTGCGAGCATGAAAACGTGCAGCCGGACATTATGTGTCTAGCCAAAGCCCTTGGCGGCGGCGTGATGCCGATTGGCGCGACCATCGCCACCGAAGAGGTCTTCTCGGTACTGTTTGATAACCCGTTTCTGCACACCACCACCTTTGGCGGCAATCCGCTGGCCTGTGCGGCGGCACTGGCGACCATCAATGTGCTGCTGGAAGAGAACCTGCCAGCGCAGGCGGAGCAGAAAGGCGACATGCTGCTGGATGGCTTCCGTGCGCTGGCGCGTCATTATCCCGATCTGGTACAGGATGTGCGCGGGCGCGGCATGCTAATGGCGCTTGAGTTTGTCAATAACGAGACGGGGTACAACTTTGCCAGCGAGATGTTCCGCCAGCGCGTGCTGGTGGCCGGTACGCTCAATAATGCGAAAACCATTCGTATCGAGCCGCCGCTTACGCTCACCGTTGAGCAGTGCGAGCAGGTGCTGCGCGCCGCAGGCGAGGCATTGTCCGCGCTGCGCGTCTCGGTGGAGCCGGTGTAACCCCTGCCCGATGGCGCTTCGCTTATCGGGCCTACAAACTACAAACACCCCCCACCCGTGGCCGCCATCCGGCATTTTGCCCGATGGCGCTTTGCTTATCGGGCCTATAAACAGCACTCCCCGTAGGCCGGATAAGGCGTAACCGCCATCCGGCATTTCCTCTCCCCGCACTTTTTTGAATTCCATCACAATCATTCGCTCCCGCTTTTCCCTTCTGTTGCCGCGGCGGCTAAAGTAGAACTCATCCGACCACATAACAATAATTTTACATTGGAAGAGAGCATGAGCCACTACCCGTCGCTGTTCGCCCCGCTGGATCTGGGTTTTACCCAGCTTAAAAACCGTGTGCTGATGGGGTCGATGCACACCGGTCTGGAGGAGCGCCCGGACGGCGCAGAGCGGCTGGCGGCCTTCTACGCCGAGCGCGCTCGTCATGGCGTGGCGCTGATTGTCACGGGCGGCATCTCGCCCGCCCACTCCGGCGTGACAATGGAGGGTGCCGCGGTGCTGAACGACATCAGCCAGCTGCCGCACCATCGGCACATTACCGACGCGGTGCATCAGGAGGGGGGTAAAATTGCGCTGCAGATCCTGCACACCGGGCGCTACAGTTTTCAGCCCAACCTGGTCGCCCCTTCCGCCATTCAGGCGCCGATCAATCGCTTCAAACCTCACGAACTGAGCCATGATGAAATTCTTAGCCTGATTGAGGATTTCGCCCGCTGCGCCCATCTGGCACAACAGGCTGGTTACGACGGTGTCGAGGTGATGGGTTCGGAAGGTTATCTGATTAACCAGTTTCTCGCCGCGCGTACCAACCAGCGGGAAGATGAATGGGGCGGTGATTACGCGCGTCGGATGCGTTTTCCACTCGAGGTGGTGCGGGCGATCCGCGAGCGCGTCGGGGAGAACTTCATCCTGATCTATCGCCTGTCGATGCTCGATCTGGTGGAGGGCGGCGGCACGCTGGATGAGACCATCGCGCTGGCGCAGGCCGTTGAAGCGGCAGGCGTCACGCTTATCAATACCGGGATCGGCTGGCACGAAGCGCGGATCCCAACCATTGCCACACCGGTGCCACGCGGGGCGTTTAGCTGGGTGACGCGTAAGCTGAAAGGCAAAGTCAATGTCCCGCTGATCACCACCAACCGCATTAACGATCCACAGGTGGCCGAAGCGATCCTGGCCCGTGACGATGCGGATATGGTGTCAATGGCGCGCCCTTTCCTCGCTGATGCGGAGCTGCTAAGCAAAGCGCAGAGCGGCCGGGAAGAGGAGATCAACACCTGCATTGGCTGCAACCAGGCGTGTCTGGATCAGATCTTCTACGGCAAAGTGACTTCCTGCCTGGTCAACCCGCGCGCCTGCCATGAAACGCTGATGCCGATCTACCCGGCAGAGCAGAAGAAAAACCTCGCGGTGGTTGGCGCAGGCCCTGCCGGGCTGGCTTTTGCGGTGAATGCCGCCGCGCGCGGGCATAGCGTAACGCTGTTTGATGCGCAGGCAGAGATCGGCGGGCAGTTTAACGTCGCCAAGCAGATCCCCGGTAAAGAGGAGTTTTATGAAACCTTGCGTTACTACCGGCGGATGATCGACAAAACCGGTGTCGCGCTCTGCCTCAATCAGCGCGTCGATCCCGGCATGCTGACGCTGTTTGATGAGGTGATCCTCGCCTGCGGCATCGAGCCGCGCATGCCGCTTATTGACGGCATCGATCATCCGAAAGTGCTGAACTATCTTGAGGTGCTGCGCGATAAAGCGCCGGTCGGCGAGCGCGTGGCGATCGTCGGCTGCGGCGGGATCGGCTTTGATACCGCGGTCTATTTAAGCCAGCCGGGCGAGTCAACCAGCCAGAATATCGCTGAATTCTGCGTTGAGTGGGGCATTGATACCAGCCTGAATGAGGTCGGCGGCCTGCGCCCGGAAGGGCCGCAGTTGCCGAAAAGCCCACGGCAGATTGTGATGCTGCAACGCAAAGCCAGCAAGCCGGGCGACGGGCTGGGGAAAACCACCGGCTGGATCCACCGCGCCACGCTGCTGTCGCGCGGGGTGAAGATGATCCCGGCGGTGAGTTACCAGAAGATCGACGATGAGGGTTTACATATTCTGGTCGGCGGCGAGCCGCAGGTGCTGGCGGTGGATAATGTGGTGATTTGTGCAGGCCAGGAGCCGCGACGCGAGCTGGCCGAACCGCTGCGCGAAGCCGGTAAACCGGTGCATTTGATTGGCGGCTGCGATGTGGCGATGGAGCTGGATGCCCGCCGGGCGATAGCCCAGGGCACCCAGCTGGCGTTAACCATTTAACAAAAATGCCTGATGGTGCTGCGCTTATCAGGCCTGTGGAGTTTGAGACGTTGTAGGCCGGATAAGGCGCGAGCCGCCATCCGGCAAAGCGCCTGGTGGCGCTGCGCTTATCAGGCCTACGTGTTTGAGAGGTTGTAGGCCGGATAAGGCGTAAGCCGCCATCCGGCAAAATGCCTGATGGCGCTGCGCTTATCAGGCATACGGAGTTTGAGATGTTGTAGGCCGGATAAGGCGCGAGCCGCCATCCGGCAAAATGCCTGATGGCGCTGCGCTTATCAGGCCTACGGGGTTTGAGATGTTGTAGGCCGGATAAGGCGTGAGCCGCCATCCGGCAAAGGGCTTATGGCGCTGCGCTTATCAGGCCTACGTGTTTGAGAAGTTGTAGGCCGGATAAGGCGTGAGCCACCATCCGGCAAAGGGCTTATGGCGCGGTCGGTTAGCGCTTTTTGCGCACTTTAACCGATTTGAGGATCACGAATTTATTGTTGGTGGCCACGGTTTCGCAGTTGCCGAACACGCGTTTCAGCTTGCGGAAATAGTCGAGATGACGATTGCCGACAATACGTAATTCACCGCCATACTTCAGGCAGCGGCGCGCATCGTTAAACATCTGCCAGGCAATATGATCGGTGATGGCGCTCTGCTGATGGAACGGCGGGTTACAGAGCACCGCCGCAAAGCGATCCGGCTCGATGCCGGAGAGCGCGTTATTAATCATAAACTCGCAGCGCTCCACATCCTCTGGCAGGTTGCTCTCCACGTTGAGACGCGAAGAGGCGACCGCCATGGCCGACTCATCAACAAACAGCACCTGCGCCTGCGGGTTATTCGCCAGCAGTTGCAGGCCAATCACGCCATTGCCGCAGCCGAGATCGACCATCTCGCCTTCTACATTTTCCGGCAGGTGTTGCAGGAAAAAGCGTGCGCCAATATCCAGCCCGCTGCGGGAAAAAACATTCGCGTGGTTGTGAATGGTCCAGGGCGTACCGTCCAGCGTCCAGCTTGCCAGCAGCGAGGTTTCAACAGGCGCAGGAGCGTTAAAGGTGCAGTTGATCAGGCGCGCTTTGCGCCATGCCAGCGTCGTGGTGGTCGGGCCGAGGATCTTTTCAAACAACGCCATCGTTGAATTGTGAATATCGCGGGTTTTCGCGCCGGCGATAATTCGCGTCTGCGGCGTAACCACGTCACGCAGAGCGCGCAGCTGCTGCTCAAGCAGCGCCAGCTGTTTCGGTATTTTGATCAGCACTAAAGCCGGATTGGCCGGCAGCGGGCTGAGGCAATCCTGAAAAGTGACCGCCTCTTCATCGAGATCGTTAATACGCAGGTTGTGCTGCGTTGCCAGCTCGGCAATATAGGAGTCGTTAATCGACACCGGATGATGGGCCGCCAGCGCGCAGGCCAGCGCGCCGAAGCTGTCATTAAAGATCAGAACCGGGCCATCGACTGCATCCACCTGTTGCAGAAGATATTCATCCGCTGCATCCCACGCCTGTAGCGACGCCTCTTCCACGCCGACAGGGAATCTGTCTAAAGTGAATGACTGTCCGTTTAACTCAACCTGGCTCATCGACCCTCCGCAATGCTAAAATTCGCGCGTTTTATCGCTCAATTACGTAAGGATGTAAACACATTTCACCATGAAGACCCTCACCTATCTTCAGGGCTATCCTGAATCCCTGCTGGCGCAGGTACATACGCTGATTGAGCAGAACCGTCTGGGCGAGGTGCTGGCAAAACGCTACCCCGACAGCCACGGCGTCACCACCGATAAAGCGCTCTATCACTACACGCAAGAGATGAAAAACCAGTTTCTGCGTAACGCCGCGCCGGTCAATAAAGTGATGTATGACAGCAAAATACACGTGCTCAATAATGCCCTTGGCCTGCATACCGCCATTTCCCGCGTGCAGGGCGGCAAGCTGAAAGCGAAAGCGGAGATCCGCGTCGCCACCGTTTTCCGCGATGCGCCGGAAGCGTTTCTGCGCATGATTGTGGTACACGAACTGGCGCACCTGCGCGAGAAAGAGCACAACAAAGCCTTTTACCAGCTCTGCTGTCATATGGAGCCGCAGTACCACCAGCTCGAGTTCGATACCAGGCTGTGGTTGACTCATCTCGCCTTGCGCTAAGCATGCGCGCCAGCGCACTGGTTTTGTCATGTTGACGTGATAGAGTGACAGCGGAACCCTTTAACGGAGAAGTAGCGCCTTTATGATACGTTTCGCTGTCATAGGGACGAACTGGATCTCGCGCCAGTTTGTCGATGCCGCCCATGAAACGGGCAAATACAGACTCACCGCCGTCTATTCCCGCAGCCTTGAACAGGCGCAAACCTTCGCCACCGACTACCCTGTCGAGCATCTCTTTACCTCACTTGAGGAGATGGCGCAGAGCGATGCGATTGACGCGGTCTATATTGCCAGCCCCAACTCCCTCCACTTTGCGCAGACGCAGCTGTTTCTCAGCCATAAAAAGCATGTGATCTGCGAAAAACCGCTGGCCTCAAACCTGCGTGAAGTGGAAGCCGCCATCGCCTGCGCCCGTGAAAATCAGGTGGTGCTGTTTGAAGCCTTCAAAACCGCCAGCCTGCCGAACTTCCTGGCGCTGAAACAGTCGCTGGCGAAAGCGGGCAAGCTGCGCAAAGCCTTTATTAACTACTGCCAGTACTCGTCGCGCTATCAGCGTTTTCTCGACGGCGAAAACCCCAACACCTTCAACCCTGCGTTCTCTAACGGGTCGATTATGGATATCGGCTTTTACTGCCTCGCCTCAGCAGTGGCGCTGTGGGGCGAACCGCACAGCGTGCAGGCTTCCGCGAGCCTGCTTTCAAGCGGCGTCGACGCGCACGGCGTGGTGGTGATGAATTACGGCGATTTCAGCGTCACGCTGCAACACTCGAAAGTGAGTGATTCGGTGCTGGCGAGTGAAATTCAGGGCGAAGCGGGTTCGCTGGTGATTGAAAAGATTTCCGAATGCCAGAAGCTCTCCTTTATCCCGCGTGGCGGCAAAGCGCAGGAGCTGACGCAGCCGCAGCATATCAACACCATGCTGTATGAAGCCGAGACCTTCGCGCGGCTGGTGGAGGAGAATGAGGTCAATCATCCGGGGCTTGCGATCAGCCGTATTACGGCAAAACTGCTAACGGAGATCCGCCGCCAGACCGGTGTCGTCTTCCCGGCAGATGATCTCAGCACCCAACTCCCTGCGTAAAGCTTCGTAAGAAGCGCTGGCGACACATTGACCAGCTCAATATGTTGACATAATTTGTTACCAGCAAAGGGGAGTAACTTCTTCGCCGGTGGGTCGTCATTACGGTGCGTTAAGCACCCGGTCGCCGGGCGTCGTTATCGACGTAAGTGAGACCTTGCCGGAAGGCGAGATCCCCCTGCACCAGGCAAGCGGCTAACGTCTTCTGACGTTGGCCGTTTTTGTTTGCGTGAGGATCTGGTGATGAATAGTGTTGGCACACCGATGTTATGGGGCGTTTTCGCCGTTGCCGTGGTGGTTATGCTGGCGATCGACCTTCTGCTTCAGGGGCGTCGCGGCGCGCATACGATGACCATAAAGCAGGCGGCCGTTTGGTCAGTAGTGTGGGTTAGCCTGTCGCTGCTGTTTAATGCCGCCTTCTGGTGGTATCTGACGCAAACCGAAGGGCGCGCGGTCGCAGATACCCAGGCGCTGGCGTTCTTAACCGGTTATCTGATTGAAAAAGCCCTGGCGGTGGATAACGTCTTCGTCTGGCTGATGCTGTTCAGCTACTTTGCCGTCCCTGCGGCACTGCAACGCCGGGTACTGATCTACGGCGTGCTCGGGGCGATCGTGCTGCGTACCATCATGATCTTCGCCGGTAGCTGGCTGATTACCCAGTTCTCATGGCTGCTCTACGTTTTCGGTGCTTTCCTGCTCTTTACCGGCGTGAAGATGGCGCTGGCGAAAGAGGATGAGAAGGGCATTGGCGATAAACCGGTGGTGCGCTGGCTGCGTAGCCATCTGCGTATGACCGACAGCATCGAAAGTGAGCACTTCTTTGTGCGCAAAAACGGTCTGCTGTATGCCACGCCGCTGCTGCTGGTGCTGATCCTGGTGGAGCTGAGCGATGTGATTTTCGCCGTCGACAGCATTCCGGCAATCTTCGCCGTTACTACCGATCCCTTTATCGTCCTGACCTCTAACCTGTTTGCCATTCTTGGGCTGCGCGCGATGTACTTCCTGCTGGCGGGCGTGGCGGAGCGCTTCTCAATGCTCAAATATGGCCTGTCGGTGATCCTGGTATTTATCGGTATCAAGATGCTGATTGTCGATTTCTTCCATATCCCGATCGCCATCTCCCTTGGCGTGGTGGGCGGTATTCTGGTGCTGACGCTGCTGATTAATAGCTGGGTTAACTACCAGAACGACAAGAAAAACCGCGCGTAAGCCGTAAATCGCCGCTCTGCCACCCCGGCGAGCGGCGATTCATCGCGCCCTGTCGCCTTTGTCACAAAACGCTAACATCACTAATAAAAAAAGCCGCGCCAGCGCGTAAAAGTACGCTTCCCGCTCTTCCCTGTTGCCGCAGAGTTCATATACTCCTTTCAGCAAACA
Source organism: Kosakonia sp. CCTCC M2018092 (assembly GCF_003864115.1). Classification (NCBI taxonomy): domain Bacteria; kingdom Pseudomonadati; phylum Pseudomonadota; class Gammaproteobacteria; order Enterobacterales; family Enterobacteriaceae; genus Kosakonia; species Kosakonia sp. CCTCC M2018092. The sequence goes on along the minus strand of NZ_CP034225.1, from coordinate 577,790 downwards.
ATTGTTACATCCTGACAAAGCTCTGTTTAAAAGAGCAGCGGGATGTGATTCCACAACACGAAAGGAAAATGGCATGACAACGCACCGCTCGTCAGGGTTGCTGCAACGTTTCGTTGATGGCAGCCTGGTGAAACAGATTCTTCTTGGCCTCGTTCTGGGGATTTTACTTGCGTGGATCTCGACGCCCGCCGCTATCGCTACCGGTATTTTCGGTACGCTATTTGTCAGCGCCTTAAAAGCCGTTGCGCCGGTGCTGGTACTGATGCTGGTGATGGCGTCCATTGCCGGGCATCAGCAGGGCCAGCGCACTCACCTTCGTCCGGTACTGGTGCTCTATTTATTAGGTACGTTTACCGCTGCGCTTACTGCCGTGCTGGCAAGTTTCCTCTTCCCCTCCACTTTGCAGTTAGTCCCAGGTGCCAGCGATGTAACGCCACCTTCCGGCATTGTCGAGGTGCTGCGCGGCTTGCTGACCAGCATGATCGCCAACCCGGTAACAGCAATCATGAATGCCAACTATATCGGCATTCTGGTGTGGGCCGTCGGGCTGGGTTTTGCCCTGCGTCACAGCAGCGAGACGACGAAAAAGATGGTGCAGGATATGTCGGGTGCCGTCACCTTTATGGTGCGGATCGTGATCCGCTTTGCGCCGATTGGCATTTTCGGTCTCGTCTCCTCGACCCTTGCCACCTCTGGTTTCGGTGCGCTGTTAGGCTATGCGCAACTGCTGGTGGTGCTGGTGGGCTGCATGGCGTTTGTCGCACTGGTCATTAACCCGCTGCTGGTCTACTGGAAGATCCGCCGCAACCCCTACCCGCTGGTCTTTACCTGCCTGCGCGAAAGCGGCGTAACGGCCTTTTTCACCCGCAGCTCGGCGGCGAATATCCCGGTCAATATGACGCTGTGTGAAAAGCTCAATCTCGATCGCGACACCTACTCGGTCTCCATTCCGCTTGGGGCGACGATTAATATGGCGGGCGCGGCGATCACCATTACCGTGCTGGCGCTGGCGGCGGTGCATACGCTGGGCATTACTGTCGATCTGCCGACGGCACTGCTGCTAAGCGTGGTGGCTTCGCTCTGTGCCTGCGGCGCATCCGGCGTGGCGGGCGGCTCGCTGCTACTCATCCCGCTGGCCTGCAACATGTTTGGTATCTCTAATGATGTTGCCATGCAGGTGGTGGCGGTCGGCTTTATCATCGGCGTGTTGCAGGACTCCTGCGAAACCGCACTCAACTCCTCAACCGATGTGCTGTTTACCGCTGCGGTGTGTCAGGCGGAAGATGAGCGGCTGGTAAAGAACGCGCTGCGTAGCTGACCAGCGGAGAAGCCAAAAAAAAGCGGCGCTGTCAGGGTAGCGCCGCTTTGCTTACTGCACCTCAGTGCGATTTATAAAGTTACACCACTTTTGAAGATGGCTAACTCACGGAAATCATTTTTCTCATTGCAGGTCTGCTTGCCGTTGGCGATCTCTACAATCACATCAACAAACTCCTCCAATAGCTGCGGCATTGCTTTGCCGTGGATCAACTGACCTGCATCAAAATCGATCCAGTGTCTCTTTTTGGCTGCCAGCTCACTGTTGGTGGCAATTTTCACCGTCGGCACAAAACCGCCGTAGGGCGTCCCGCGACCGGTGCTGAACAGCACCATATGGCAGCCGGCACCGGCTAACGCGCTGGTTGCCACTGCATCGTTGCCCGGCGCGCTCAGCAAATTGAGTCCGTGGGTTTGCAGACGCTCGCCGTAGCGCAGTACGTCAACCACCTGACTGGCACCCGCTTTCTGCGTGCAGCCCAGCGACTTCTCTTCAAGCGTAGTGATGCCGCCCGCTTTGTTGCCCGGCGACGGGTTCTCATAGATCGGCTGATTGTGGGCGATAAAGTACTGTTTGAAGTCGTTAACCATGGTCACGGTCTTCTCAAAGGTACTTTCGTCGCGGCAATGGCTCATCAGAATGCGCTCAGCGCCGAACATCTCCGGCACTTCGGTCAGCACCGTGGTGCCGCCGTTGCCAATCACATAATCAGAGAAACGGCCCAGCATCGGGTTGGCGGTAATACCGGAAAGCCCGTCAGAGCCGCCACACTCGAGGCCAAACTTCAGCTCGCTCAGTTTACCCGGCTCGCGCTTATCGTTACGCATCGCCTCATAGAGCGCGTGCAGATGCTCAAGCCCCGCTTCCACTTCGTCATCCTGGTGTTGGCAGACCATGAAGTGGACGCGGTCAGCATCAAATTCACCCAGCGTCTGGCGGAAAGCGTCAACCTGGTTGTTTTCACACCCAAGGCCAATCACCAGCACCGCGCCCGCATTTGGATGACGCACCATATTTTGCAGCATGGTGCGCGTGTTGATGTGGTCATCGCCCAGTTGTGAACAGCCGTAGGTGTGGCTGAAGAGGTAAACGCCGTCGATATCTTCGGCGTCGTGGGTCTCTTTCAGGAAGCGGTTCTGGATCTGACGGGCGATGCCATTGACGCAGCCGACCGTCGGCAGGATCCATAACTCATTACGGATCCCCACTTCCCCATTCGCCCGGCGGTAGATCTGCACGTCACGATCGCCCGCCTGGCTGCCCTCATCCTGAAAATCAGGTTGATAGCTATACTCGTCCAGATCGCTGAGGTTCGTCCGCGCATTGTGGGAATGGATATACTCGCCCGACGCGATATCTGACGTCGCATGACCAATCGGCAGACCATATTTGACAATATTTTCGCCCTGCTTAATGGCGTGCAGCGCAAACTTATGCCCGCGCGATACGGCCTGGCGCAGCTGTACGGTCTGGTTGTCGATAATGACTTCCGCGCCTTCGGCAAGATCGGCCAGCGCTACTGCGACGTTATCCAGCGAATGGATCTTGATGTATTGCATATCAACCTCAAACGGCCCTAGTTCAGTTCAATCGCGAAGTAATCACGCGCATTGTTAAAGCAGATGTTTTTCACCATTTCACCCAGCAGTTGAATGTCAGCCGGGGCTTCGCCCGCTTCCACCCAGCGGCCAATCATCTGGCAGAGGATGCGGCGGAAATATTCATGACGGGTATAAGAGAGGAAGCTGCGGCTGTCGGTCAGCATGCCGACAAAGCGGCTCAGCAGGCCAAGCTGCGCAAGCTGGGTCATCTGACGCTCCATGCCATCTTTCTGATCGTTAAACCACCAGCCGGAGCCGAACTGCATTTTGCCCGGCATGCCTTCGCCCTGGAAGTTGCCAATCATCGTACCCAGCACTTCGTTATCGCGCGGGTTCAGGCAGTAAAGGATGGTTTTCGGCAGCAGGTTATCTTCATTCTGCTTGCTCAGCAGTTTAGAGAGCTCTTCCGCCAGCGGACGGTCGTTAATAGAGTCGAAGCCGACATCCGGGCCGAGCAGTTTGAACTGACGCTGGTTGTTATTACGCAGCGCGCCGATATGGTACTGCTGCACCCATTCGCGACGGGCATACTCCGCGCCGAGCCACACCAGCACCGCGGTTTTAAACTGCGCCACCTCTTTTTCGCTCAGGGTTTCACCCGCCAGGCGACGCGCAAGAATAGCGTCGAGCTCTGCTTCAGAGGCTTCAGCAAACAGCACCACGTCCAGCGCGTGGTCAGAGACTTTACAGCCGTGCGCGGCAAAGTGATCGAGGCGTTTGGTTAGCGCGGTTTGCAAATCGGTAAAGCGGCGGATCTCGGTATCAGAGACTTCACCCAGTTTCGCCATATAGTCGTTAAAGGTCGCCTGCTCAATATTGAAGGCTTTATCCGGACGCCAGCTCGGCAGCACTTTGGTGCTGAAATTCGTCTCTTTGGCGATCGCCGCGTGGTGCTCCAGAGAGTCAATCGGGTCATCGGTGGTGCCGACCATTTTGACGTTCATCTGCTGCATGATGCCGCGCGCGGAGAAGCTATCCTGCGCCAGCAGTGCGTTACCGCGCTCCCAGATCTCATCAGCCGTCGCGGGTGACAGCAGCTTACCTGTAATACCAAACGGGCGGCGCAGCTCAAGATGTGTCCAGTGGTATAACGGGTTGCCGATAGTGTGCGGTACGGTCGCCGCCCAGGCGTCAAACTTCTCACGATCCGACGCATCGCCGGTACAGAGACGCTCCGGCACGCCGTTAGTGCGCATCGCACGCCACTTGTAGTGGTCACCTTTCAACCAGATGTCATACAAGTTTTTGAAACGGTAATCTTCCGCGATCTGCTGCGGCGGCAGGTGGCAGTGGTAGTCAAAAATCGGCTGGTCTTTGGCGTAGTCGTGGTACAGACGGCGGGCAAATTCGGTATCTAGCAGGAAATCTTCGGTCATAAACGGGGTCATTATCGTCTTCCTCTCAACGAGTGCGTCTGATGTCTACCTTAATGCTGTCAAAGTTATCACACCAATTTCTATAGACCGAAGGTATTTTCGTGAGTTGGATCAATAAAAGCAGACAAAAACTGACACGCTAATTCGTTAAATCCCCGGCCAGGCCGCGCCAAATCTGGCTCTCCACGCCTGAATTAAAGACCACACAAAGAAAAACGCTTTTGTGATGTCACTCACCTTTTCAAGTTGTATGACAAGTTATCTTGCTGCCGTCGAATTGATAACCCGACGGAATGCATTCCCGATAAAACGTTAATCGGAATTAACGGTACGGACGCCGACTTACAAACAGAACGTTTACTGATGGCAGGCTTGGGCCGTAGCGGAACCTCTTTCCGGTTACGCCCTCCCGTTTCCACCCTCCGATGCGAGCGAAGGGTGTCCGCGCAAGCGGTAATAACATAACGATGAGGTTTACATGCGTAAAATCAAAGGATTACGTTGGTACATGATAGCGCTGGTGACGGTCGGCACCGTGCTTGGCTACCTGACACGTAACACCATAGCGGCAGCCGCTCCCACGTTGATGGAAGAGTTGCACATTTCGACTCAGCAATATTCGTATATCATCGCGGCCTATTCCGCGGCCTACACCATCATGCAGCCGGTTGCAGGCTACGTCCTCGACGTTCTCGGCACCAAAATTGGTTACGCCTTCTTCGCAATTACCTGGGCCATCTTCTGCGGCGCGACCGCACTGGCTGGCAGCTGGGGCGGTCTGGCACTGGCGCGCGGCGCGGTGGGCGCAGCTGAAGCAGCGATGATCCCGGCGGGCCTGAAAGCGGCTTCTGAATGGTTCCCGGCAAAAGAGCGCTCCATCGCCGTCGGCTACTTCAACGTCGGTTCGTCAATTGGTGCGATGATTGCACCACCGCTGGTGGTATGGGCGATCGTTATGCACAGCTGGGAGATGGCGTTCATTATCTCCGGCGTACTGAGCTTTATCTGGGCGATGGCCTGGCTCATCTTCTATAAGCACCCGCGCGATCAGAAAAAATTGAGCGAAGAGGAGCGTGAATACATCATCGGCGGCCAGGAAGCACAGCATCAGACTAACAACGGCAAGAAAATGTCTGTTCGCCAGATCCTGGGCACCCGCCAGTTCTGGGGTATCGCGCTGCCGCGTTTTCTGGCTGAGCCAGCATGGGGTACCTTTAACGCCTGGATCCCGCTGTTCATGTTCAAAGTGTATGGTTTTAACCTGAAAGAGATTGCGATGTTCGCCTGGATGCCGATGCTGTTCGCGGATCTCGGTTGTATCGTGGGCGGTTATCTGCCGCCGCTGTTCCAGCGCATCTTCGGCGTGAACCTGATTGTCTCGCGTAAAATGGTGGTCACCATGGGCGCGCTGCTGATGATTGGCCCAGGCATGATTGGTCTCTTCACCAGCCCGTATGTGGCGATTGGCCTGCTCTGTATCGGCGGCTTTGCGCACCAGTCTCTCTCCGGCGCGCTGATTACGCTCTCTTCCGACGTCTTTGGTCGTAACGAAGTGGCAACTGCCAACGGCCTGACCGGGATGGCGGCGTGGATGGCAAGCACCATGTTCGCCCTGGTAGTGGGTGCGCTGGCGGATACCATCGGCTTTAGCCCGCTATTCGCTGTACTGGCGCTGTTTGACCTGATGGGTGCAGTGCTCATCTGGACGGTGCTGAAAAACAAATCTGCCGAAGAGGTAGCAAAAGAGCAGGCTGTCGGCTCGCCCGCCGCACAGAGTTAGCCCGCTTTTTTAAAACTATTTAAAGCCGCCTGAGGGCGGCTTTTTCGTTATTGACAATGGTGAGAAGGCGCTAAAAGTGGTATAACAAATCCTATTATTGCCCTCTCCTCTGGAGCCTGTATGGAAATCTCCGAACCACGACGTCTCTACCAACAACTTGCCGCCGAGCTTAAAAGCCGGATTGAGCAAGGCGTTTATCTTGTGGGAGAGAAGCTGCCCGCCGAACGCTTTATCGCCGATGAGAAGAGCGTCAGCCGGACCGTGGTGCGTGAAGCGATCATCATGCTTGAGGTGGAAGGGTATGTCGAAGTGCGTAAAGGCTCCGGCATTCATGTCATCTGCAACCAGGCGCGCCATACACAAGCGCCGGATGAGAATCTTGAGTTCGCCAGCTACGGTCCTTTTGAGCTGCTGCAGGCGCGCCAGCTGATTGAGAGCAATATTGCGGAGTTCGCTGCTACACAGGTAACGAAGCAGGACATCATGAAGCTGATGGAGATTCAGGATAAAGCCCGCAAAGAGAAGTGCTTTCGCGACTCCGAATGGGATTTGCAGTTCCACGTACAGGTGGCGCTGGCAACGCAGAATACGGCCCTGGCCGCTATCGTTGAAAAGATGTGGACGCAGCGCGTGCACAACCCCTACTGGAAGAAACTGCACGACCATATCGATCTGCGCACCGTTGATAACTGGTGCGACGATCATGACCAGATTCTGAAAGCGCTGATCCGTAAAGATCCCCACGGCGCGAAACTGGCGATGTGGCAGCATCTTGAAAACACCAAACAGATGCTGTTTAACGAAACCAGCGACGACTTTGAGTTCAACGCCGACCGCTATCTCTTCGCCGACAACCCGGTGGTTCATCTCGATGCGGCCGCTAACGGCACGAAATAAAAAATCCTCTGCAGGCGCACACTTACATCGCGCCTGTAAGAATTTTGGGTAAGTGAAAAGTATAGAGTGTCAGCGTGTGTAAATACCCTCGCCTCTTTCCGCCTTCCCCCGGCAAAATCACTTCTGAGCGCTTTTCTGACTGACGCATTACCTCAGCCTTTGTTACAATTGGATGCATTTCGCTTCTGTGTGAGTCAGCGCTTGCTCACAGCGCCTCACCAGGATGACCCCTGCACCGGATGTGCCACGAGCGACCATAATGTATGAGAACGTATCGCCGTGCTGTTTCGTACGTAGCAGACGTGACGTAAACCGATGTACCAGGAACACCGAATGGAACTTTTAAGCCAGTTACTTCACGCCCTTTGGAGCCAGGATTTTGAGACGCTGTCGCAGCCTGGCATGATCGGCATGCTCTATTTCGTTTTATTTGTCATTTTATTTCTGGAAAACGGTTTGCTGCCGGCGGCGTTTCTGCCCGGTGATAGCCTGCTGGTGCTGGTTGGCGTATTGATTGCCAAAGGTGCGCTGGGCTATCCGCAAACCCTGCTGCTGCTGACCGTTGCCGCAAGTACCGGCTGCTGGCTGAGCTACATTCAGGGGCGCTGGCTTGGCAACACGCGGCTGGTGCAGAAATGGCTCTCTCATCTTCCGGCCCACTATCACCAGCGCGCGCACCATCTGTTCCATAAACATGGGCTGTCGGCGCTGTTAGTTGGGCGCTTTATCGCATTTGTTCGCACATTGCTGCCAACTATTGCCGGACTCTCTGGTCTGAGCAATACGCGTTTTCAATTTTTCAACTGGATGAGCGGCCTGCTGTGGGTGCTGATCCTGACAACGCTGGGTTACCTGTTGGGCATCACGCCGGTGTTTAAAAAGTATGAAGATGCGCTGATGTCCTGTTTGATGCTGCTTCCGGTGGTGCTGCTGGTGATTGGCCTGGTTGGCTCGCTGGTGGTGTTGTGGAAGAAAAAACATAGCAATCGGAGTTAAAAGACAATGGAACTGCGTGCGCCTTTTCTGCGCTGGGTATTTACAAGCCTCACTGCGGCGGCGCTCTTTTGCGTGCTGTTTCTCGCCTGGACGGCGGTGCAAAATCGCGAGTCGACGCTTGCGATCCGCCCGCTGACGCAAAACATTACCGTGCCGGATGGCTTCTCCATCTGGCATCACCTTGACGCCAACGGTATTCACTTTAAAAGCATTACCCCGCAGGATGACACCCTGCTGATTAAATTCGACTCCAGCGAGCAGAGCGCGGCCGCCAAGGCCGTGCTGGATCGCACTCTCCCCCAGGGGTATGTCATTGCCGCTCAGGATGACGCCGACACCCAAACTTCTGCGTGGCTTAACCGCCTGCGCAACAGCACGCATCGATTCGGATAATCTCTCCAGGATTCTGAATCTTTTCACTAACTTTGGTGTTTAGCCGTTACTTAACTATGCTTGAGTAACGGGACCAGGGTTCACATTACGTAACTGGATGCTGGCGTACCCTGTTTCGCCAGCTAACAACGGAAGGTTATCGATTATGAAAAACCGCATCGCTATGGCGCTGGCTCTTTTTTCCGTTAGCGCTCTTTCCCATGCTGCTTCCCCGTGTCAGGAAAAGGAGCATGAGATCCAACGCGAAATCAGCTATGCCGAAAAGCATAACAATCAGAGCCGTATTGACGGGTTGAATAAAGCCCTGCGTGAAGTTCGCGCCAACTGTTCTGATGAGAAGCTGCGCGCTGCGCATCAGAAGAAAATCGCTGAACAGAAAGAAGAGATTGCCGAGCGCCGTCGTGACCTGAGCGAAGCGAAAGAGAAAGGCGATGCGGACAAGATACACAAGCGGGAGCACAAGCTGAAAGAGGCTCAGCAGGAGCTGAAATCTCTTGAAGGGCGTGACTACTGATTAAATGGAAATGACCACACACTTACCTGGAGAGAATTATGTCGAAAGATAATGCTGACCATCTGCGCGCTGAGTTGAAATCGCTGGCGGACACCCTGGAAGAAGTGCTGGGTAATTCTGGTGAAAAATCGAAAGAAGAGCTGAGCAAGCTGCGTACCAAAGCGGAAAAAGCGCTGCGTAACAGCCGCGACCGCCTGGGCGATACCGGCGATGTTATTGCTCGCCAGACCCGCGAAGCCGCTGCCCGTACCGATGAGTACGTGCGTGACAATCCGTGGGCCAGCGTTGGCATCGGCGCCGCAATCGGCGTGGTGTTAGGCGTTCTGATGTCGCGTCGCTGATATGGCGGATTCACGATACGCGCAAGGGCCTGGCAAAAGCGCGCTCGGGATTGGTCAGCGTATGCTGACCATTCTGGTTGAAATGGTTGAGACCCGCCTGCGGCTGGCGGTTGTTGAGCTTGAAGAAGAGAAAGCCAACTTATTCCAGCTGCTCCTGATGGTGGGGCTGACCATGCTTTTCGCTGCATTTGGCCTGATGAGTCTGATGGTGCTAATTATTTGGGCCGTCGATCCGCAATATCGCTTGAATGTGATGATTGCAACCACCGTAGTGTTACTGGTGCTGGCGCTGATAGGCGGCATTTCGACACTGCGTAAAGCGCGGGCCTCGACACTGCTGCGTCACACGCGTCAGGAGTTGTCGAACGATCGCGCCTTGCTGGAGGACGATAAATCGTGAGCAGCAAAGCCGAACGTCTGAAGCGTAAAGCGCAATTGCTCAGCATGATCCAGCAGCAACGTCTGGATCTTACCGCCGGGCGTCGGGACTGGCTTGAAGCCACCGGCGCTTACGATCGCGGCTGGAACACGCTGTTAAGCCTGCGCTCATGGGCGCTGGTAGGCAGTAGCGCAATGGCTATCTGGACTGTTCGCCACCCCAATATGCTGGTGCGCTGGGCCAGACGCGGTTTCGGCGCCTGGAGCATGTGGCGGCTGGTGAAATCCACCGTTAATGCGCAGCGCTAAAGCGTCACTTGCTTGCTAACACGGGCGATCCTGGGATCGCCCGTTTGCTTTTGTGCTTAGGCAATTTTTTTGAAAGATTTCGACAGTTTTCCTAGCTAACAATATTTTCACTCCGCGATTACTATCCTCTCCATCAACTGCAAGCCCGCGGCACACGCCGTTTCTTACACAATTTTTACTGCATAGCGCCTATGCGGTTCCTGGAGAGAAAGATGAAAAAATTAGAAGATGTTGGTTTCCTGGTTGCTCGTATTCTGATGCCGATCCTGTTTATCGTTGCAGGCTGGGGCAAAATCACCGGCTATGCAGGCACTCAGCAATATATGGAATCGATGGGCGTACCGGGCTTCTTTTTGCCGCTGACCATCCTGCTTGAGTTTGGCGGCGGTCTGGCCATTCTGTTCGGCTTCCTCACCCGTACTACCGCGCTGTTCACCGCTGGCTTTACGCTGCTGACGGCGTTTATCTTCCACAACAACTTTGCGGAAGGCGCGAACTCCATTATGTTCATGAAAAACCTGACCATCGCTGGCGGCTACCTGCTGCTGGGCATCACCGGTCCTGGCGCGTTCAGCATTGACCGCGTACTGAATAAAAAGTGGTAAGCGCTCTATACTGACTGAATACACCAAAGCGAGGAGTTTACTCCTCGCTTTTGCTATCAGAAGGAGAAGCAGCAATGGGACAACTGATTGACGGCGTCTGGCACGACACCTGGTATGACACCAAATCCACCGGCGGGCGCTTTAAACGTTCAGAATCGGCGTTTCGCAACTGGCTGACCGCCGATGGCGCTGCCGGCCCCTCTGGCGAAGGCGGTTTTGCCGCTGAAAAAGATCGCTACCATCTCTATGTTTCGCTCGCCTGCCCCTGGGCACACCGCACGCTGATCCTGCGTAAGCTGAAAAGCCTGGAGCCGTTTTTACCGGTTTCGGTCGTGCATCCGCTGATGCTGGAAAATGGCTGGACCTTTGGCGATGATTTTCCCGCTGCCACGGGTGACGCGCTCTATCAGCATGAGTTTCTCTACCAGCTCTACCTGCATGCCGATCCGCACTACACAGGGCGCGTAACGGTGCCTGTGGTATGGGATAAGAAGAATCACACCATCGTCAGCAATGAATCGGCGGATATTATTCGCATGTTCAATACCGCATTCGACGGGCTGGGTGCTAAAGCCGGGGATTACTACCCGCCTGAACTGCGCGAGAAGATTGACGAGCTGAATGGCTGGATCTACGACAATGTGAATAACGGCGTTTATAAAGCCGGTTTCGCCACCAGCCAGCAGGCCTATGATGAAGCGGTAACCGGTGTGTTTAGCGCGCTGGAGCGCCTGGAGCAGATCCTCGGACGGCACCGCTATTTGACGGGCGATCGCCTGACCGAAGCGGATATCCGTTTATGGACAACGCTGGTGCGCTTCGATCCGGTCTATGTGACGCACTTTAAATGCGATAAGCGCCGCATCAGTGATTACCTCAACCTGCATGGCTTCCTGCGCGACATCTACCAGATGCCGGGCATCGCCGAGACGGTTGATTTCGCGCATATCCGCAATCACTACTATCGCAGCCATAAGACGCTGAACCCGACGGGGATTATCTCCATCGGCCCATGGCAGGATCTTGATGAACCGCACGGTCGTGACAGCCGTTTTTCCTGAACTTTCGGGCGCGTCACATCGCGCCCAAATAATTCCCCGCCCGACTTATCCCTTTGTAAATTTGCCGTCTATTCTTACTGTTATCGTTGTTAAAACAACGGATTGACCGTTGACCGAGGTAAAAATGGACTGGTATTTCTGGGTACTTCGTAATTACGCCACTTTCCACGGACGCGCCCATCGCCGCGAATTCTGGATGTTCACACTCGTTAACATCATCCTGTTCGGCGTGCTGAATGTGATTGATCGTATCGTGGGTTGGCACCACATCTTAAGCCTTGTTTATGCCCTGCTGATGCTGGTGCCGACGCTGGCGGTACAGGTGCGCCGCCTGCATGACACCAACCGCAGCTGGCGCTGGCTGCTGCTGATGATTATTCCGCTGTTTGGCTCGCTGGTGCTGCTCGCGTTTTATAGCCAGCGCGGCACGCCGCAGGAGAATGAGTTCGGCCCGGAACCGCAGCCCTTCCCGCAAACCGTGCATGCGACCGAGCGCGGCGCGTAGCGTTATTTACCGGCAAAAAGCTTGGGGATCTCGCGCAGACACCAGGCTTTGCCCTCGCCCATACTGTCGCGGCGCCAGGCCATAATAATATCCACCTGGCCGCTGTACTCCGGGCTGACTACGCGCAGGCGGCCCTCGGCAATATCACGCTCAACTAACGGATAGGGCATGGTGGCGACGCCCAGCCCGGCGAGTAGCGCCTGGCGTTTATCTTCAATTGTACTGACCGTCAGCCTCGGCTGTTTATCCAGCAACTGAACCGTAAGCACCGGGCGTTCGCGGGCGGTATCTGCCACCGCCACGCCGCGATACTTCACGCGTGTGATCTCAGAGAGCGGCTCCGGCTCCTGATGAATCGGGTGCTCGGGCGCGGCGACATAGACGTTCATCACGGTATAGAGCTTGCGGGAGTTGATCTCCGACGAAGAGCGAAAGTGCATATCCGGCGCGATAACAATATCCGCCCGCCCCTGCTCGAGCCGCTCCCAGGCACCTGCCAGCACTTCGGTGATAATCGATAGCTGAGTAGTGGCTTTCGCCGCCAGCCTCTCCACCAGCGGAAAGAGCTCTACCGTTGGCACCAGCGCTTCCGTTACCAGCGTTAAATGGGTTTCCCAGCCGCGTGCCAGCGCTTCGGCATCGGTCGTCAACTTATCAGCCGCTTCCAGCAGAACGCGCCCGCGCTCCAGCAGCATACGCCCGACATTAGTGAATTTAGTACGGTGGCCGGAGCGGTCAAACAGCACCACATCCAGTTCTTCTTCAAGTTTTTGCATGGTGTAGCTGAGCGCGGAGGGGACACGCCCCAGTTCATCCGCAGCGGCGGCAAAGCTACCGCGGCGGTCAATCGCATCCATCACGCGCAGTGCTTCCAGCGTCAGTGCCCTTTCTTTGGCCATAGGTGTTCTCATTCAGGAAATTTGAACATACCGGGCAGAATATCTGGCTAACAATGCAGCGTCCATCCCTTTAACATTGTTTTAAGTAAAGAGAGGTCAAGAATAATGATTACTACCCGAACGGCAAAACAGTGCGGACAAGCTGACTTCGGCTGGCTTAAAGCCCGCTACACCTTCTCCTTTGGACACTACTTTGATCCCAAACTGCTGGGTTATGCGTCACTGCGCGTGTTGAACCAGGAAGTGCTCGCACCAGGGGCTTCTTTTCAGCCGCGCGCCTACCCGAAAGTGGATATTCTGAACCTGATTCTGGAAGGTGAAGCGGAGTACCGCGACAGCGAAGGTCATCATGTGCAGGCAAAAGCGGGTGAAGCGCTGCTTATCGCAACCCAGCCTGGCATCAGTTACAGTGAGCACAATCTGAGTAAAGACAAGTCGCTTACGCGCATGCAGCTATGGCTGGATGCCTGCCCGGAGCGGGAAAACGCGCCGGTGCAGAAGCTGACCCTTGCTGATGATGCCTGCCAGTTGCTGGCTTCGCCGGATGGCGACAAAGGTAGCCTGCAACTGCGCCAGCAGGTCTGGCTGCACCATATTTCGCTGAATAAAGGCGAAGAGCTGAAAATCGAATTACACGGACCGCGAGCCTATCTGCAGTCCATTCACGGGACGGTGCATGCCGTCACCCATCACAAAGAGCAAGAGGCCCTCACCTGCGGTGACGGCGCTTTCATTCGTGATGAAGCCACTATCACGCTGGTCGCCGACACGCCCCTTCGCGCGCTGTTGGTTGATTTACCGGTGTAATGAACATTTTTTATCAGGTGAGTAAATGAGTATCCGCACTATGTACAGTTCGTTCGATCGTGTCACCACGAGCCAGGAGAGTTCCGCCGCCGCAAACCAGGCGTTCGGGTTTGAAGAGATGCTGACGGAACTGGAAGTGATCGTCGAAGAAGCCGTTGTCCGTCTTGCTGAGGAAGAAGAAGCCGCCTGATTGCCAGCCCCGGCGCACGCCGGGGTTCTGTTCCTGCCTTTATGAGGCCGCGCGCAGTGAAAGCGCCCTCTCCTCCCTGAACGCCTCCTGCATAAACCGCCGTAAAATCTCTGCTGCCCCCGGCGCGGGTATGACGCCTGCGATCAAGCTGTCGGTATCGCCCCCCTCTTTTTCGATATGGGGACGGTTAAGCCGTAGCAGATCGGTGGCGATCTCCGGTCGCATTTCGGGGTGAAACTGCACCGAAAACGCATTCGGCCCGTAACGCACGATCTGATGCGGATCGTGCACCGATGCGCCCAAAACCGTAGCGCCAATGGGTAAACGGGTAACCGTCTGTCGATGAGTCAGGTGCGCGGGAAAGCTCTCTTCAAGATGCGTAAGCAGCGGATCGTGAGCCGCGGCGGCATTGAGATAAACGGTTTTGGTTCCCGCTTCACGACCCTCTTTGTGATACTGCACATCGCCGCCCAGCGCCCAGGCCATCAGTTGATGACCATAACAGACGCCAAACAGCGGCATTTCCACCGCCATCGCCTCGCGGATCCACGCGGCGGTCTGCTCGCTCCAGGGCAATCTGTCCGTAACCATCGCCCAGGATCCGGTGATGATCGCCGCCCGGCGCGGATCCGGTGCCGGCAGCGCTTCGCCTTCGAAAACGCGGATCACCTCGACATCATCAAGTTCGCATCCCAGCAGTTGGCAAAACCAGAGCGGCACATCGCCGTGCGCGTCGCGCATGGTCTGTGGAGCGTTCCCCATCTGGAGAATCAAAATCGATTTTTGTTCCATAACAGCAACGCCTCCCATGGCGAAAAAATAGACATGTGCCAGACAGGTTAACGCGTTTCGCCGCCAGGATGATCGATTAATTGTTTATGAATTAGACAGAATCGGCTTAGAGAGCGTAAAAAAACCCAGCGTCGAAGCCGTTCGTAGGCCCGATAAGCGCAATTTGTAGGCCTGATAAGCGCAGCGCCATCAGGCATTGCATCCACCGCCGGATGGCGGCTCGCGCCTTATCCGGCCTACGCGAATGCCGGGAGCTGTCGTGGTAGGCCTGATAAGCGCAGCGCCATCAGGCATTTGCATCCATTGCCGGATGGCGGCTCGCGCCTTATCCGGCCTACGCAAGTGTCGGGAGCTGTCGTGGTAGGCCTGATAAGCGCAGCGCCATCAGGCATTGCACCCACCGCCGGATGGCGGCTTACGCCTTATCCGGCCTACGCGAATGCCGGGAGCGGTCGTTGTAGGCCTGATAAGCGCAGCGCCATCAGGCGGTTGCACCCAATGCCGGATGGCGGCTTACGCCTTATCCGGCCTACGCGAATGCCGGGAGCAGTCGTTGTAGGCCTGATAAGCGCAGCGCCATCAGGCATTTGCATCCATTGCCGGATGGCGGCTCGCGCCTTATCCGGCCTACACAAATGCCGGGTTCAGCTGTCGTGGTAGGCCTGATAAGCGCAGCGCCATCAGGCATTTGCATCCATCGCCGGATAGCGGCTCGCGCCTTATCCGGCCTACGTAAATGCCGGGGTCAGCTGTTGTTGTTGGCCAGGAAAAGCAAAAACCCCGCCGAGGCGGGGTTTTTTAAGAGGTGAAACTGACCGATAAGCCGGGTTCTGTCGTGGACAGTCATTCATCTAGGCCAGCAATCGCTCACTGGCTCAAGCAGCCTACCCGGGTTCAGTACGGGCCGTACCTTGTGAACCCCTATTTGGCCTTGCTCCGGGTGGAGTTTACCGTGCCGCGAACTGTTGCCAGACGCGCGGTGCGCTCTTACCGCACCCTTTCACCCTTACCTGATCCCGCTTGCGCGGGCCATCGGCGGTTTGCTCTCTGTTGCACTGGTCGTAGGCTTGCGCCTCCCAGGCGTTACCTGGCACCCTGCCCTATGGAGCCCGGACTTTCCTCCCCTCCGCCCGTCTCCCCCGAAGAGGACGACGACGAAGCGGCGACTGTCTGGTCAGCTTCGGCGCGCAGTATAGAGGGTTTGCGCCCGCGTGTCACCCTTCCGTCGACATTCCCACCGCCAGGGTCGCCGCGATATTTCGTGAGGCGCGGTAAATGTTGTCAAACGCGCCGCGAAACGCCTCCTCCAGCGTGCCGATAGTGGTCAACACACTGAACACCGCGTCGATACCGTACTGATGCACCACGCCGACATCGCTGGTCAAACTACCGGCGATACCAATCACCGGCTTATGGTATTTTTTCGCTACCTGCGCCACACCCACCGGCACTTTGCCGTGAATGCTCTGGCTGTCGATGCGCCCTTCGCCCGTCACTACCAGCGTGCAGTCGTGAATATGCTCCTCCAGATTGAGCGCCTGGGTAACAATCTCAATGCCGCTGCGCAGCTCCGCGCCGAGAAACGCCATCAGCGCCGCGCCCATACCGCCCGCCGCGCCCGATCCCGGAACACGCTTCACATCGATATGCAGATCTTTTTTGATCACCGCGGCGAAGTGATCCAGGCTGCGATCCAGCTCGACGATCATCGCTTCCGTCGCCCCTTTTTGCGGGCCGAAAATACGCGACGCGCCGCTCTCGCCGGTGAGCGGGTTGGTCACATCGCAGGCCACGCGGATCGTACAATCCTGCAAGCGCGGATCGAGGCCGGAGAGATCGATTTGATTAAGGCCGATCAGGCTTCCGCCGCCGTGACCAATCTCTTTGCCGTTAGCATCCATAAGACGCGCGCCCAGTGCCTGCACCATACCGGCTCCGCCATCATTGGTCGCGCTGCCGCCAATGCCGATGATAATGTTGCTCGCCCCCTTATCCAGCGCCTGCAAAATAAGCTCTCCGGTGCCGCGCGACGTGGTAATTAACGGATTACGTAATTCGGGCGCGACCAGTGCCAGCCCGCTTGCCGCCGCCATCTCAATAAAAGCGGTCGCGCCATCGCCCGAGCTTCCCCAGCAGGCTTCAACCGGCTCGCCCAGCGGGCCGGTCACGCGGGCGGTGTGCAAAGCGCCCTGCGTGGCGGCGATCATCGCCTCAACGGTACCTTCACCGCCATCCGCGACCGGAACAGAGACATAGTGCGCATCGGGAAAGATCTCCCGAAATCCTTTTTCTATTGCCTGCGCGACCTGCGTCGCAGAGAGGCTTTCTTTATAAGAGTCTGGGGCGATTACGATTTTCATAGTGGTGAGCCTGGTCAAGCCGCGCACGTCACCCTGCAGGCCAGAGGTAGCCTGAAAAGGTGGAGATCAAGAGAAGCAAGGGCGCGCCTGCGCCCTTTCTGATTAACGAGTGACTTCGACTTTCGCCAGTTTCTCGTAGTAGCACGCCAGCGCGCTGTGATCGGAGGTGCCCATGCCGTCTGCACGCAAGGCCTGCATCATCTCCATCACCGCGGCGGTCAGCGGCAGCTGTGCACCCACGCCGTGCGAGGTATCCAGCGCATTCGCCAGATCTTTAATATGCAGATCGATTCGGAAACCCGGTTTAAAGTTGCGATCCATCACCATCGGCGCTTTCGCCTCCAGCACGGTGCTGCCCGCAAGACCGCCGCGAATCGCCTGGAAGACCAGATCCGGGTTAACGCCCGCTTTCGTCGCCAGGGTTAAGGCTTCCGACATCGCGGCAATGTTAAGCGCGACAATCACCTGGTTTGCCAGCTTGGTGACGTTCCCCGCACCGATATCACCGGTATGCACCACCGATCCTGCCATCGCTTTCATCAGGTCGTAGTGCTTATCAAACACCGCTTTATCGCCGCCAACCATCACAGAGAGCGTGCCGTCGATCGCTTTGGGTTCGCCGCCGCTGACCGGCGCATCCAGCATCTCCACACCTTTCGCTTTCAGTGCTTCGCTGATTTCACGGCTTGCCAGCGGCGCAATGGAGCTCATATCGATCAGCACCGTGCCCGCTCTCGCCCCTTCAATAATGCCGCCTTCACCCAGCGCCACCTCTTTCACATGCGGCGAGTTCGGCAGCATGGTGATGATCACATCACACTGCTCGGCGATGGCTTTGGCATTGCTCGCGGTTTCGGCACCGGCGGCAACAAGCTCGCCCACCGCATCACTGTTGCGGTCGACGACCACCAGTGAGTAACCGGCTTTGATGAGGTTTTTACTCATGGGTTTACCCATGATGCCGAGGCCAATGAAACCGACTTTCATCGTCATAATTGCGTCTCTCTCTTTCAGGTGGTGAGGTTATTTTTTAAAGGCGTCGGCGAGTCGCTGCGTCGCCGCACGGAATACGCCCAGATCGCTGCCGACGGCAACCACCGTCGCGCCCCACTCCAGGTAACGACGCGCGTCAGCCTCAACCGGTGCCAGGATGCCGCTCGGTTTGTTGTGCGCCTTCGCGCGGGCGAAAATGTGTTGAATGGTGCGTTGCACTTCCGGGTGCGCGGCATTGCCGAGGTAACCGAGCGTCGCCGCCAGGTCACTTGGCCCGACAAACACGCCGTCCACGCCGTCGGTCGAGAGGATCGCGTCGAGGTTATCGACGCCCGCCTGGCTCTCTATCTGCACCAGAATCGAGATATTGGCGTTGGACTGGCGGAAGTAATCCGGCACGGTGCCGAACATATTGGCGCGGTGCGATACGGAGACGCCGCGAATGCCTTCCGGCGGATAGCGGGTCGCCGCTACGGCCAGCAGCGCATCCTCTTCACTCTCGACGAAGGGAATCAGGAAGTTATAGAAACCGATATCAAGCAGGCGCTTAATGATCACCGCATCGTTGGTCGGCACGCGTACAACCGGCGCGCTGACGCTGCCTTTGAGCGCCATCAGCTGCGGTACAAAAGTGAGCACATCATTGGGCGCGTGTTCGCCGTCGAGCAGCAGCCAGTCGAAACCCGCAAGCCCGAGCACTTCCGTGCTGATATGGCTACCCAGCGCAGACCAGCAGCCAATCTGAACCTGCTGCGCGGCCAGCGCGGCCTTGAATTTGTTAGGGAAGATATCGTTAGTCATCTTTTGTACCTTAAATGTGTTGGTGCTTATTTCTTCAGTTCCATACGTTTGATGTCGCCGACGACAAACAGGTAACAGACCATCATCATCAGGGCGGAACAGCCGACGAACACCAGCGCGCCGTTGAAGGAGTGCAACTCTTTTACCATGTAGCCAATAACCAGCGGCGTCGCGATAGAGGCCACATTACCAAAGACGTTAAACACGCCGCCGCACAGGCCGACAATCTCTTTTGGCGCGACGTCGGAAATCACCGGCCAGCCGAGCGCCCCAAAACCTTTGCCGAAGAAGGCCAGCGCCATCAGCGCGACCACCAGCACGGTGTTGTCGGTGTAGTTACAGAGGATAATGCTGGAAGCGAGCAGCATCCCCATCACGATAGGCACTTTACGCGCCACGGTCAGGGATGAGCCACGTTTAATCAGGTAATCGGAGAAGAGACCGCCCAGCACGCCGCCGACAAAGCCGCACAGCGCCGGAATGGAGGCCACAAAGCCCACTTTGAGGATCGACATCCCCTTCTCCTGCACCAGGTAGATGGGAAACCAGGTGAGAAAGAACCAGGTGATGGTGTTGAGGAAGTACTGCCCAAAGAAGATGCCCAGCATCATGCGGTTGCTCAACAACTGCTTGATGTAATCCAGCTTCGGCCCGGCTTTTTTATCGTCGCCCGCTTTTTTGTGGTCCATATCAACCACCGCACCGTTCGCCGCAATGTAATCCAGCTCTTCGCGGGTCATACGCGGATGGTCGGTTGGGTTGTGCACAAATTTCACCCACGCGAAGGTCAATACAAAACCGATCCCGCCCATGACGGTAAAGACGTGCTCCCAGCCCCAGGCGTAGGTCAGCCAGCCGAGCAGCGGCGAGAAGAGCGCCAGCGAGAAGTATTGCGCTGAGTTAAAGAGCGCCGAGGCGGTACCGCGCTCCTTTGCCGGAAACCAGGCCGCAACGATGCGCGCATTCGCCGGGAAGGAGGGCGCTTCAGAGAAGCCGAGCATAAAGCGCATGATAAACATCGACACCCCGGCCCAGGCGAGCGGGAATACATCGACAAAACCCTGCAAGAAAGTGAAGAGCGACCAGAAAAAGAGGCTGTAAGTGTAGACGCGTTTGGAGCCGAAGCGGTCGAGCAGCCAGCCGCCGGGGATCTGCATCAGCAGGTAGGCCCAGCCGAAGGCGGAGAAGATGTAACCCATTGAGACGGAATCGAGTTGCAGCTCTTTGGCGACATCAGTTCCGGCAATAGAGAGCGTGGCACGGTCAGCGTAGTTAACTGCGGTGACAATAAATATAATCAGCAGAATTAAATAACGGGTAGGAATCGCCCGTTTTGCTTCGACGGTTTGTTCAATAGCCATTTTAATTTCCTCGGACACCGCTAACTTTTAAATATATTTATTTGGGTGGTTTATCTGATGATATTTAACGACGTAGAGTTAATTCAGATAACAGATACAGAGATTTAATTAGCCCTCAGTATAAACAGCGCCGGGAGAGCACACATTGTAACCTTGCTCAATTTTTTAACTATCATGAAAGATTATTTTGAGCATATGCCCATAAAGCTGGGCGCTGATGCACACTTCTTGCATTATGCCGCCGCGCAGCATGCGGCCCGGCGTTAATAAGTGATATGCATCACATTTTAATAGTTGAACACCTGACATTCTTATTTCCAGTAAACAAGACTTTTCTTGCTGATATTAATTCCAGAGTAAATAACTGGTTTCTCTATTGTGAGTGATGCAGCGTACAGTGAGCGGGAGATAAATTAATAATGTCCGACATTGAAATAAGAGAGCAAATGCCTGGCGCATTTTATATTAAGGTTCACGACACCGATAATGTCGCGATTATCGTTAACGACAACGGCTTAAAAGCCGGTACCCGCTTCCCGGATGGTCTGGAACTGATTGAACATATTCCGCAGGGGCATAAAGTCGCGCTGGTCGATATTCCTCATCACGGCGAGATCGTGCGCTATGGCGAAGTGATCGGCTATGCCGTGCGCCCGATCCCGCGCGGCAGCTGGATCGATGAATCCCTCGTTGAGTTGCCGACGGCCCCTCCGCTCAACACCCTGCCGCTGGCGACCAAAGTGCCCGAGCCCTTGCCGCCACTGGAAGGGTACACCTTCGAAGGCTACCGCAATGCGGATGGCAGCGTCGGCACGAAAAATCTGCTCGGCTTAACCACCAGCGTGCACTGCGTTGCCGGGGTGGTGGATTATGTGGTGAAGCTGATCGAACGCGATCTGCTGCCAAAATACCCCAATGTCGACGGCGTGGTTGGCCTCAATCACCTTTACGGCTGCGGCGTGGCGATTAATGCCCCGGCGGCGGTGATCCCAATTCGCACTATCCACAACATCTCCCTTAACCCGAACTTCGGCGGCGAAGTGATGGTGATTGGCCTCGGCTGTGAAAAATTACAGCCGGAACGGCTGCTACAGGGAACGGATGATGTGCAGGCAATCCCGGCTGACGGTGCCAGCATTGTGCGTTTGCAGGATGAGCATCACGTGGGCTTCCGCTCAATGGTGGATGACATTCTGCAGGTCGCCGAGCGGCATCTGATAAAACTCAACCAGCGCAAACGCGAAACCTGCCCGGCTTCGGAACTGGTGGTTGGAATGCAATGCGGCGGCAGCGACGCCTTCTCCGGTGTGACCGCTAACCCGGCGGTGGGCTTTGCTTCCGATCTGCTGATCCGCTGCGGCGGCACGGTGATGTTCTCGGAAGTGACGGAAGTGCGCGACGCTATCCACCTGCTCACCCCGCGCGCGATTAACGAAGAGGTGGGCAAACGCCTGCTGGAAGAGATGGCCTGGTACGATAATTACCTCGATCTTGGCAAAACCGACCGCAGCGCTAACCCGTCGCCCGGCAACAAAAAAGGCGGGCTGGCTAACGTGGTGGAAAAAGCGCTGGGCTCGATTGCCAAATCAGGCAAGAGCGCCATTTCCGAGGTGCTCTCCCCCGGCCAGCGCCCGACCAAACGCGGCCTGATCTACGCCGCCACACCGGCCAGCGATTTCGTCTGCGGCACCCAGCAGGTCGCCTCCGGCATTACCGTGCAGGTCTTTACCACCGGTCGCGGCACGCCCTATGGGTTGATGGCGGTACCGGTGATCAAAATGGCGACCCGTACCGAGCTGGCAAACCGCTGGTATGACTTGATGGATATTAACGCGGGCACTATCGCCACCGGTGAAGAGAGCATTGAAGAGGTGGGCTGGAAGCTGTTCCACTTTATTCTCGATGTCGCCAGCGGGCGCAAAAAAACCTTTTCCGATCAATGGGGATTGCACAACCAGCTGGCGGTGTTTAACCCGGCACCGGTGACCTGATCCCCGCAAGAAGATGTATAAACCTCACCCTTAGCATGGCTCCGGCCATGCTTTTTTTTGCCCCTCTTCCTTTCATTCTCTTTCCCTCCCTTTCGAAAGTTTCGCTTTTACGATTCAAATCACAAAAAAGCATTCCGAAAGACTATATCTTCTTTCGAAGAAAATAAACGAAAGGGTTCGGAGGCAGGATGTTTATCATTTCAACAAAAACCATGCTCACTAAGGCGCAGCGCGAGGGCTACGCGGTGCCTGCCTTTAATATCCACAACCTCGAAACGCTTCAGGTTGTCGTTGAGACCGCCGCCGAGTTGCGCTCACCGCTGATTGTAGCGGGTACACCAGGGACCTTTAGCTACGCCGGGATCGGCAATATTGTTGCCATCGCCGCCGATCTGGCAAAAACCTACAACCAACCGCTGGCGATCCACCTCGATCACCATGAAGAGCTTGCCGATATCGAGCGCAAAGTACACGCCGGGGTGCGCTCGGTGATGATCGACGGCTCGCACCTCCCCTACGCGGAAAATGTGGCAGTGGTCAAAGCCGTTACCGACTACTGCCACCGCTATGACGTCAGCGTCGAGGCGGAATTGGGTCGTCTTGGTGGTCAGGAGGACGATCTGATCGTCGACGCCAAAGACACACGCTTTACCAATCCACAGCAGGCGCAGGATTTTATCGAAAAGAGCGGCATCGACTCGCTTGCGGTGGCGATCGGTACCGCACACGGCCTCTACAGTGAGGAGCCGAAACTCGATTTTGACAGGCTGGCGGAGATTCGCCAGGCCGTCGAAGTTCCGCTGGTGTTACACGGCGCTTCCGGCCTGCCTGAAGCCGATATTCGCCGCGCTATCGGCCTTGGCGTCTGCAAGGTCAACGTCGCCACCGAACTCAAAATCGCCTTTTCCGACGCGCTTAAGGCGTACCTGCTCTCAAACCCGAATGCCAGCGATCCGCGCCACTACATGGTACCGGCCAAAGCCGCCATGAAGGATGTGGTACGCAAAGTCATCCACGATTGCGGCTGCGAAGGAAAGCTGTAAGCCCACCCATTTAACCGGAGAATCCCGTGAAAGAGATTATTGCCCGCCATAAAGCGGGAGAGCACCTTGGCATCTGTTCCGTCTGCTCGGCCCATCCGTTAGTGATTGAAGCCGCGCTGCGCTTCGATTTGCATACCGGTAACAGCGTGCTGATCGAAGCGACATCCAACCAGGTTAACCAATTTGGCGGCTATACCGGTATGCAGCCGGCCGATTTCCGCGACTTTGTCTATGCCATCGCCCACGAGGTCGGCTTCCCGCTGGAGCGGCTGATCCTCGGCGGCGATCACCTCGGGCCTAACTGCTGGCAGAACGAACATGCCGACGCGGCGATGGAGAAAGCGATCGCGCTGATCGAAGCTTACGTTGCCGCCGGGTTTAGCAAGATCCACCTCGATGCCTCAATGTCCTGCGCGGACGATCCCGTTCCGCTGGATCCGCAGGTGGTGGCGGAGCGTGCCGCGCGTCTCTGTCTGGCGGCGGAGCAGACGGCAAGCGAGGCGCAGAAAACAGCGCTGACCTATGTCATCGGCACGGAAGTACCGGTGCCGGGCGGCGAGGCCAGCAGCATCAACACGGTGCACGTTACCCATGTAGAAGATGCCGCGCGCACGCTGGAAACTCACCGTGTCGCCTTCGAAGCGCTGGGGCTTGAAGCGGCGATGAAGCGGATTATCGCCATCGTGGTTCAGCCCGGGGTGGAGTTCGATCATACGCAGGTGATTCATTACCAGCCTCAGGCCGCCGAAGCGCTTTCCGGCTGGATCCGTCAGACGCCGATGGTCTATGAAGCCCACTCAACGGATTACCAGTCCCGCCACGCCTATCGCGCGCTGGTACGCGATCATTTCGCCATCCTGAAAGTTGGCCCGGCGCTGACCTTTGCCATGCGCGAAGCGATTTTCGCCCTCGCGCAGATGGAAAATGAGCTGATTGCTCCGGAGAGCCGTAGCCGGGTGCTGGAGGTGATTGACGAAGTGATGCTCAACGAGCCGGACTACTGGAAGAAGTATTACCACCCCACCTGGAGCCAGGCGATGGTCGATATCCACTTCAGCCTCTCTGACCGCATCCGCTACTACTGGCCCCACCCGCGCATCCGCCAGGCGGTGGAAAAATTGCTCGCGAATCTCGACACCGTCAGGCTGCCGCTGGGGCTGATTAGCCAGTTTATGCCTCTACAACTGGAACGCGCGTCGCTAAACGAGATAGTCACAACGCCACGCAGCCTGATTATTGACAAAATACAGGACGTATTGCGTGCCTATCGCTACGGATGCGCCCCTGAAACTGCCTGTTAAGCGGAGAGTGTATGAGCCAACTGTTTGTCCGAACCGGAGTGGATTTTGCCTCGCGCCAGCAGCTGCTGGCACATATTGGCGAGGAGATGCTGGCAAAAGGCGTCGTTCAGCAAAGCTACCCCGCCGCGCTGCTGGCGCGCGAAGAAAGCTACCCAACCGGTATTGCGCTGGAGCGTCATGCGATCGCTATCCCCCACTGCGAGGCGAGCCACGCCCTCTCGCCGGCGCTCTATCTGATTCGTCCGCAAAAACCGGTTTATTTTCAGCAGGCAGACGATGATGGCGAAGTTGCCGTCTCGCTGATTATTGCTCTGATTGTTGAAAACCCGGCGGCGCAGCTGACGCTACTGAGAAAACTGTTTAGTGAGCTACAAAACCCGAACACGCTGGACGCGCTGCTGAACGCTGCGGATGACGATCTGGCGAGATGTTTTCGGGAGACGATCCTGGAGCCTGAAACATGCAGTCAGGCTTAATAACATACTGATAATAAAAGGAGTACCCTATGAAACGTAAAGTGATTGTCGCCTGCGGCGGTGCGGTCGCCACCTCCACCATGGCGGCAGAAGAGATCAAAGAGCTATGCGATACGCACCACATCGAGCTCGATCTTGTGCAGTGTCGGGTAAATGAGATCGAAACCTATATGGACGGGGCGGATCTGATCTGCACCACCGCGAAAGTGGATCGCGCCTTCGGTGATATTCCTGTTGTGCACGGTATGCCCTTCGTTTCGGGAGTCGGCATTGAGGCGCTACAGCAAAAAATCCTGACCATTCTCGTGGGGTAACGCTATGTTTAGCGAAATAATGCGTTATATCCTCGACTTAGGTCCTACCGTGATGCTGCCGGTGGTGATCATTATTTTCTCTAAGCTGCTGGGGATGAAACTCGGGGACTGCTTTAAATCGGGTCTGCATATTGGCATCGGCTTTGTCGGCATTGGCCTGGTGATCGGCCTGATGCTCGACTCCATCGGCCCGGCGGCGAAAGCCATGGCGGAGCACTTCCAGATCAACCTCCAGGTCATTGATGTTGGCTGGCCGGGATCGTCACCGATGACATGGGCATCGCAAATTGCGCTGGTTGCCATCCCTGTCGCCATCGCCGTGAATATCATCATGCTGGTAACGCGCATGACGCGGGTGGTCAACGTCGATATCTGGAATATCTGGCACATGACCTTTACCGGCGCGCTGCTGCATCTCGCTACCGGCTCTTACTGGATTGGCATCCTCGGCGTGGCGGCGCACGCGGCGTTCGTCTATAAACTGGGCGACTGGTTTGCCAAAGATACGCGTGACTTCTTTGGCCTCGAAGGCATCGCCATTCCTCATGGCACCTCTGCCTATCTGGGGCCGGTTGCCGTGCTGGTGGACACCCTCATCGACAAAATCCCCGGCCTGAGGCGTATTCATTTCAGCGCCGACGATATTCAGAAACGCTTCGGGCCATTCGGCGAACCGGTCACCGTCGGTTTTGTGATGGGGATTGTAATTGGGCTGCTGGCTGGTTATGACCTGAAAGGTGTACTGCAACTGGCGGTCAAAACTGCGGCCGTTATGCTGCTAATGCCGCGGGTAATCAAACCGATTATGGATGGCCTGACGCCGATTGCGAAACAGGCGCGTAAACGTCTGCAGGCAAAGTTTGGCACTCAGGAATTTTTGATCGGTCTCGATCCGGCGCTGCTGCTGGGCCATACCTCAGTGGTCTCCGCCAGCCTGATCTTTATCCCGCTGAGCATTCTGATCGCGGTACTGGTGCCGGGTAACCAGGTGCTGCCATTCGGTGACCTGGCGACCATTGGTTTCTTTGTGGCGATGGCGGTTGCGGTGCATCAGGGCAACCTGTTCCGCACGCTGATCTCCGGGGTGATTATTATGAGCATGACCCTGTGGATCGCCACACAAACCATCGGTCTGCATACGCAGTTGGCCGCCAACGCGGGCGCACTGAAAGCGGGCGGGATGGTAGCCTCAATGGACCAGGGTGGTTCCCCGGTCACCTGGCTGCTCATTCAGCTCTTTACCTGGCAAAATCTGGTCGGTTTCATGGTTATCGCCGCGATTTACCTGACCGGTGTCCTGCTTACCTGGCGCAGAGCGCGCCACTTTAAAGCGGCAGAGAAAGCGGCTGCTACGCCGGAAAGCCAGCCCGCATCGTGATCGTTGGGGAGCGTTCGCTCCCCTGTTACATCCTGGAGATTGTTATGAAATCAGTGGTTATTCATGCTGAGGGCAACGTCTGCGTTGAAGATCGCCCTGAACCCCAGTTGCAGCATGAGGATGAGGTGAAGGTGAGAGTAGTCAGCTCCGGCCTGTGCGGCTCGGATATTCCGCGCATCTTCGCTAACGGCGCGCATTTTTACCCTATTACCCTTGGGCATGAGTTCAGCGGTTATGTCGAAGCCTGCGGCCCGGCGGTTACCGATCTGCACGCTGGCGACGCCGTGGCCTGCGTACCGTTGCTGCCCTGCTTTGACTGCCCTGCCTGCCGCCGTGAGTACTACTCGCTGTGCAAACGCTACCAGTTTATCGGGTCGCGCTGCGACGGCGGCAATGCCGAATACATTGTGGTTAAGCGCCCCAACCTGGTTCGCTTACCTGTGGATCTGCCCATTGAAGATGGGGCGTTTATTGAACCGATAACCGTTGGCCTGCACGCATTTCACCTCGCCGAGGGCTGCAAAGATAAAAACGTGGTGATCGTCGGGGCTGGCACTATCGGGCTGCTGGCAATGCAGTGCGCACGAGCCTTAGGGGCGAAAAGCGTCACCGCCATTGATATCAACCCTGACAAATTAGCGCTGGCCACTGCACTTGGTGCCACCCGCACCTTTAACAGCCGCGAGCAGAGCGCGGCTGACATCCTCGCCGGGCTGGAAGCAGAGAGCTTCGACCAGCTTGTGCTGGAAACGGCTGGCACACCACAAACGGTCTCGCTGGCTATCGAAATCGCCGGACCGCGTGCGCAGGTGGCGCTGGTAGGGACGCTGCATGACGAACTCACGCTTACTGCTACGGTATTTGGGCTGATTTTGCGTAAAGAGCTGACGCTTATCGGCAGTTGGATGAACTACTCCGGCCCCTGGCCTGGGGAGGAGTGGCATACCGCGGCGCGTTTGCTGACGGAAAAACGCCTCGCCCTTGAGCCGCTGATCGCCCATCGCGGTGGCCCCGAAAGCTACGCGCGCGCGGTGCAGGCGCTGAATGGCAAACCAATGCAGGGAAAAATCCTGCTGCGCCTTGATTAAGCGACAGAGCCAGCAACCTGCGCTGGCTCACATTTCCTTTCGAAAGTTAACGTTCACGTTTCACAAACCTTCGATTACACTACGGAGAGTTAATTCGCAGGCAAATCAACATGAACTCATTTGAACGAAGGAATAAGATCGTCGATCTGGTGAATGCGCAAGGAAGTGTGCTGGTCATTGACCTCTCCAACAGCTTTGGTATTTCAGAAGTCACTATCCGCGCCGATCTGCGGCTGCTGGAAGAGAAAGGTCTGGTGACGCGCTTTCACGGCGGCGCAGCGAAGCCGGGCAGTTATATGCTCGACAGCGAAAATCAGGAAGTGGTGCTGGAAGATCGCTACAAACTGGCGAGCGACCCGAAGAAGCGTATCGCTCAGTCAGCCGCGGCGATGATCGATGAAGGGATGACGATTATCCTCGACAGCGGCAGCACCACCATGCTGATTGCCGAAGCGCTGGCGAAAAAAAGCAATATCACCGTCATCACTAATAACCTCCCCGCCGCGTTTGCTCTGTCGGAAAATAAGGACATCACGCTGGTGGTGTGTGGCGGCACCTTGCGGCATAAAACCCACTCAATGCACGGCACGATTGCAGAGCGATCGCTGCAGGGTATCAGCGCCGATATTATGTTTGTTGGTGCAGATGGCATCGATCCGACCCATGGCATCACCACCTTTAATGAAGGCTACTCCATCAGCAGCGTAATGGCAGCGGCGGCGCATAAGGTTGTGGCAGTGGTGGACGCCAGCAAATTTAACCGCCGCGGCTTTAATCAGGTGCTGCCGATGGAGAAGATCGACTGCGTGATCACCGACGAAGGGATTGGTGAGAAAGAGAAAGCGGCACTGAGAAAACTGGGTAAGGATCTTCGGGTGGTTTAATGCCCTGCTGCCTTGGTTAGCGGGCCGCTGCCATTTTACCTACCAGTGGCCCCTTTCTTCGCACCGACACGCAGCAGCTTTCCCTTTTGCTGTATCGATTGCAGGTAGCGCTCCGCCTCGCTAAAGGAGGATATTTGTTACGACATCTCTTCCGACAGGTTATCCGACAAGGTAAATGAAGAATTAAGCCCCTCTATCAACTCCGCCATCTCAACGACCTGGTTGAGGATCGCGGCGGTGATGGTAAAGGGAGGCACATAGCGGCTCATCGGTGTTACCCCTGGTTATCCAGCGCGTATTTATAGAGGGCGTTTTTCTTTACGCCGTGGATTTCTGCGGCCAGCGCGGCGGCTTTTTTCAGCGGCAGTTCGGCTTGCAGCAGCGCCAGCGTTCGCAGCGCATCGGCGGGCAACGCGTCCTCCTGCGCTTTATGGCCTTCGACGATCAGCACCATCTCGCCTTTGCGGCGGTTCTCATCCTCTTTCACCCACGCCAGCAGCTCGCCGACCGGCGCGCCCTGAATGCTTTCCCAGGTTTTGGTCAGCTCGCGCGCCAGCACCACGTAACGGGACGGGCCCCAAACCGCGACCATATCCTCCAGGCTCTCCAGCAGGCGATGGGTCGATTCGTAGAAGATCAGCGTGCGCGGCTCGGCCTCAATCGCTTTGAGCGCATCGCGGCGGCCTTTTGATTTCGCCGGGAGAAAGCCTTCGTAGCAGAAACGATCGGAGGGCAGCCCTGCCGCACTGAGAGCGGCAATCGCCGCGCAGGGGCCGGGCAGCGGCACAACGCGAATGCCAGCTTCGCGGCAGGTACGCACCAGGTGATAGCCAGGATCGTTAATCAGCGGCGTGCCCGCATCCGAGACGAGGGCAATGTTCTGCCCCTCTTTCAGCTTCGCCACCAGCATTTGCGCTTTTTGCTGCTCATTATGGTCGTGAAGGGCAAACATCCGCGCATTGATGGCGAAATGTTGCAGCAGTAAACCGGTGTGGCGGGTATCCTCAGCGGCAATCAAATCAACGTCTTGCAACACGGTTAATGCGCGTTGGGTAATATCAGCCAAATTCCCGATGGGAGTAGGTACAATGTAAAGCTGACCTTGAGAATTCTCCGCCGATTCGTGTTGTTTCATTGTTTCATCCGTATTGCCGATTTAATATTGAGCACTGCGTAAAAAATATCACTGGATACAGTATGCTACCGTCAAAATTTCTTCGTTCGAAAGCCACGCGCTGCCTGCCTGTGGTGCTGGCCGCCCTGCTGTTCGCGGGCTGCGGCACACAGTCAACAGACCAGAGCACCTCGCATATGCAGGGCTCAGCGCAGGCTGATTCTGCCTACTACCTGCATCAGATGCAGCAAAGCACAGATGATAGCAAGACCAACTGGCAATTACTCGCCATTCGTGCACTGCTCAAAGAGGGCAAAACCCAGCACGCCAACGAGCTGTTTGGTCAGCTGCCGCAGGATCTGAACGATACGCAGCGTAAAGAGTACGCGCTGCTCGCCGCCGAAATGAAGCTGGCGCAGCGTGATGTAGCCGGTGCGCAGGCGCTGCTTGATAAGATTGATCCCGCTGAGCTTGAGAAGAACCAGCAGGCGCGTTACTGGCAGATCGCCATTGCCGCCGCGCAGGGTAAACCCTCTCTGACGCTGCTGCGCGCCCTAATCGCCCGCCAGCCGCTGCTGACAACACCGGAAGAGCAGCAGAAAAATATCGATGCCACCTGGCAGGCGCTCTCCTCCATGACCCAGGATCAGGCCAGAGCGCTGGTGATCAACGCCGATGAAGTGACCCTACAGGGCTGGCTCGATCTGCAACGGATGTGGTTCGACAACCGCAACGATGCCAAAATGCTGAAAGCCGGTATCAGCGACTGGCAGACCCGCTACCCGCAGAACCCGGCGGCGAAAATGCTGCCGACTCAGCTCTCCAACCTGCAAAATTTCAAACCGGCGTCGACCAGTAAAATCGCCCTGCTGCTGCCGTTAAACGGCCAGGCGGCGGTGTTTGGTCGCGCCATCCAGCAGGGTTTTGCAGCGGCGAAAAACGGCGCTTCGCCGGTCTCCGGCCCGGCTGTCCCGCAGCAGGTGGCGCAGGCCGCCACCTCTGACGTGGTAAGCCCTTCACAGGCAAATGTTGCCGATCTGACCAGTGGCGATGCGCAGCAGAACGTCGCCGCACCGAATGCCCAGCCGGTACAGGCACCGGATAGCGCGGCGCAGAGTGCTCCTGCCAGCGAAGCACAGCCTGCCGGGAATGCGCAGCAGCCTGCAGCGAATACGGAGCAACCGGCTGCGAATGCGCAGCAAACGCCTGCGGTGACAGCACCACAAACCACGCCATCTCAGCCCGTCGCCGTTACCGCCCAATCTAACGCGGGCGCGGAGCTGAAAATCTACGACACCAGCGCGCAGCCGATGGATCAGATCCTCAACCAGGTTCAGCAGGATGGCGCAAGCATCGTCGTTGGCCCGCTGTTGAAAAACCACGTTGAAGAGCTGATGCGCAGCCATACCACCCTCAATGTGCTGGCGCTTAACCAGCCGGAGCAGGTCGAGAACCGGCCGAATATCTGCTACTTCGCTCTGTCGCCGGAAGATGAAGCCCGCGACGCGGCGCGCCATATTCACGATCAGGGCCGCCAGGCACCGTTGCTGCTGATCCCGCGCAGCGCGCTGGGCGATCGCGTCAGCACCGCATTTGCTGACGAGTGGCAGAAAATCGGCGGCGGCGTTGTGCTGGCGCAGAAATTTGGTTCCACCGCTGAGCTGCGTATGGGGCTGAATGGCCGCTCCGGCATCTCAATGACCGGCAGTCCGGTCTCCGCCAGCCTGCCGCAGCAGCAGGGCGTGACCATTGGCGGCCTCAATATTCCGGCACCACCGAGCGATGCGCAGATTAGCGGCGGCGGCAAAGTCGATGCGGTCTATATTCTGGCGACGCAGGATGAAATTGCGCTGATCAAACCGATGATCACCCTGCGCACCGGCAGCCAGAGTGGTGTGATGCTCTACGCCAGCTCGCGCAGCGCGCAGGGCGGCGCAGGGCCGGACTTCCGTCTTGAGATGGAAGGGCTGCAATACAATGAGATCCCGATGCTCGCGGGTGGCAATCCTTCCCTGATGCAGCAAGCGCTGCGCAGTGTGAATAACGACTATTCACTGGCGCGTCTCTACGCGATGGGCGCGGATGCCTGGTCGCTGGCGAATAACTTCTCGCAAATGCGTCAGGTGCCGGGCTTTGAGCTGAACGGCAACACCGGCGACCTCACCGCCACCCAGGATTGCGTGATCAACAGGAAGTTGTCATGGCTCAAATACCAGCAGGGGCAGATCGTCCCGGCAAACTAACCCGCAAACAGAGCGGCGATGCCTGGGAGATGCAGGCGCGCCGTTTTCTGAAGAGCAAGGGATTGCGTTTTATCGCCGCCAACGTGCGCGAGCGCGGCGGCGAAATCGACCTGATTATGCGCCACGGTAGCACCACCGTCTTTGTCGAGGTGCGCTACCGCGCCTCGGCGCGTTTTGGCGGCGCGGCAAGCAGCGTAACCCTCGCCAAGCAGCGTAAATTGCTGCATACCGCCCATTTGTGGCTTGCCCGGCACAATGGGAGTTTTGATACTGTGGATTGCCGGTTTGATGTGGTAGCCTTCACCGGAAATGACGTTGAGTGGCTACAGAACGCCTTTGGCGGCCACGCATAATTGCTCAATCATAGGGATTACCGTGCTCGAACGAATTAAAGTCTGCTTTACGGAAAGCATTCAAACTCAAATTGCAGCTGCGGAAGCGCTGCCCGATGCGATTTCCCGCGCAGCCATGACAATGGTGCACTCCCTGCTCAACGGCAACAAAATCCTCTGTTGTGGCAACGGCACCTCCGCCGCCAACGCACAGCATTTTGCTGCCAGCATGATCAACCGCTTTGAAACAGAGCGTCCCAGTTTACCTGCCATTGCACTTAATACCGATAATGTGGTCTTAACCGCGATAGCGAATGACCGTCTGCATGACGAGATTTATGCCAAGCAGGTGCGCGCCCTGGGTCACAACGGCGACATTTTGCTGGCGATCTCCACCCGGGGTAACAGCCGCGATATCGTGAAAGCCGTGGAAGCGGCGGTGACGCGCGATATGTCGATCATCGCGCTGACCGGTTATGACGGCGGCGAGCTGGCCGGGCTGCTGGGCCCGCAGGATGTGGAAATTCGTATTCCTTCTCACCGCAGCGCGCGTATCCAGGAGATGCACATGCTGACGGTGAATTGCTTGTGCGATTTGATTGATAACACGCTTTTTCCTCACCAGGATGATTAAGGAGTACACATGAAGGCATTTACGCCCCTCGCAGTCCTTATTTCCGCACTGCTGCTACAGGGTTGCGTTGGCGCAGTGGTGGTCGGGTCTGCCGCCGTCGGCACCAAAGCCGCGACGGATCCCCGCACCGTGGGCACCCAGGTGGATGACGGCACCCTGGAACTGCGCGTCAACAGCGCGCTGTCTAAAGATCAGCAGTTGAAGAAAGAGGCGCGTGTTAACGTCACTGCCTATCAGGGGAAAGTGCTGTTAACCGGCCAGGCGCCGAACACTGAACTCTCCTCACGGGCGAAACAGATTGCTATCGGCGTTGAAGGCGCAACGGAAGTCTTTAACGAGATCCGTCCGGGTCAGCCGATTGGTCTGGGAACGGCCTCGTCCGATACCTGGATCACCACCAAAGTGCGCTCGCAGTTGCTTGGCAGCGACCAGGTGAAATCCTCTAACGTGAAAGTCACCACCGAGAATGGCGAAGTGTTCCTGATGGGTCTGGTCACCGCGCGTGAAGGCCAGGCCGCGGCGGATATCGCCAGCCGCGTCAGCGGCGTCAAGCACGTCACCACCGCCTTTACCCTGCTCAAATAATGAAAAAGCCCGGTTGATACCGGGCTTTTTTCTTTCACTTCACGCGTTACATCAGCGCGACAAATCCGGTCAGCATTCCGCACACCGCCACCAGCGCGGCGGTCAGCCACAGGGCTTTTGCCGGGAAGGATTTACGCAGCATCACCAGCGATGGCAGGCTTACCGCCGGCAGCGTAATCAACAGCGCCAGCGCAGGCGCCATGCCCATTCCCGCCAGCATCATGGTCTGCACAATCGGGATCTCTGCCGCCGTTGGAATGACAAACAGACAGCCGGCAATCGCCATTGCCACCACCCACAATACCGTGTTATCCACCGCGCCATCGGCATGGGGGAAGAGCCAGACGCGCGCTGCGCCAAGTACCAGCACGGCAAGAATATAGACCGGGATGGTGCTCCAGAAGAGCTGCCACAGCGCTCTGCCCCAGCGTGACATAAAGCTGCCCTGCGGCTCCGGCAGCGTAATATCGACGGCTTCCGCCTGCTGTGGGCTCTCTTTAACCACGGTCTGCACGATCATGGCGACGCCAAGCACCGTCACCAGCCCTGCCACCAGGCGAATGGCGGCGAAGTGCCAGCCGAGCACAAAGCCCATAAATACCAGCGTTGCGGGGTTAAGCAGCGGGTTGCCCATCCAGAAGGCGAGCGCGCCGCCCATCGAAACCCGCTGGCGACGCATACCGGCCGCGACGGGCGCCGCACAGCAGGAGCACATCATGCCCGGTAAAGAGAAGAGTGTGCCGAGCAGCGTGCCGCGAAAGCGCTGCTGTCCGAGCGTGCGCAGCAGCCAGTCACGCGGGATCAGCACCTGAATCAGCGAGCCAAGCAGCACGCCAAGCACGGCGGCTTTCCAGACGGCGAGGAAATAGACCATGGCGTAATCCAGCGCCGCCTTAAGCGGGCTGGCATCAGCCTGGGAGAGAATCGATTTACCAATGCTGTGCGTCTCAGCGGCAGTGAAGGCTTTGCCGTAGTATGGCTGCCATTTCACGAACCAGAGACCAACGATAACAACAAGAAAGAACAGTGCGGGTTTCCACCATTGGATCGGTGTCGCCGCATGAGGTGAAGACTGACCAGCCATAACATGCCCCGGGGATAGTGTAGTTTTTAGCCCCGGCATAGTACGCCTGAATTGCTATTTTGCAAACGGGCTCTGCGCTGCCATCGCCCGCAGCTGTGCCGATTCGATAATCTCAACGCCGCGATTGTCGCCAGAATGGGCCGCGGCCAGCAGCGCGCGGGCGACATCCTGTGCGGCAATCGACTTCCAGTTGCCCGGGAGCAGGCGGAAAAGCGGTGCCAGCAGCGATTCGTTAGCGCGCTTTTTCTCGCGTTCGCCGAGCAGCATCGACGGACGCGCCAGCGTCAACGATGGCCACTGTTGAGCGATAAGCGCCGCCTCCATCTCCCCTTTCACCCGGTTATAGAAAAAGGGCGAATGTGCATTAGCGCCCATCGAGCTCACCACCAGCATCTGTCTGGCTCCGAGCCTTTGGCCGGTTAATGCCGTATCCACCACCAGTGTAAAGTCGGCCAGCACAAACGCCTCTTTGCTGCCCGCTTCGCGCCGCGTGGTGCCGAGGCAGCAGAAGACCGTATCAACCGGTTCGGTGACCTGCGCCAGCGCATCGCTGAGCTGCGGATCATGCGGATTAATGACGCCTTCGGCACTTTGCAGTGGGCGACGCGTGGGCGCATAGATGGTGCTGACGCCTGGTTCCGCCATCAGCAACCGCAACAGATGCCCGCCTACTAAACCGGTCGCGCCGGTGATTAATACCCGCTCCATCCCTTCTCCTTTACAGACGAATCTGCCTTGCAATGTCAGCCTCGTGAACCAGGCTTACGGTTACTGGTGAGTTACAGTATGGATAACTCCCTTTCTGAAGCCAAAACAACGGAGGAAGTATGAGCAAGAAAATAGCGGTCTTGATCACCGACGAGTTTGAAGATTCAGAATTCACCTCTCCGGCAGAAGCGTATCGCAAGGCCGGACATGAGGTTGTGACGATTGAGAAAGAGGCCGGAAAAACCGTCACCGGCAAACAGGGCGAGGCAAAAGTTAAGATCGATAAAGCCATTGATGACGTAAGCCCGGATGAATTTGACGCCCTGCTGTTACCTGGCGGTCACTCTCCTGACTCCCTGCGCGGCGACGATCGCTTTGTCACCTTTACCCGCGAGTTTGTTGACTCCGGTAAACCGGTATTCGCCATCTGCCACGGCCCACAGCTGCTGATTAGTGCCGACGTCATTCGCGGCCGCAAACTGACGGCGGTAAAACCGATTGTGATTGATGTGAAAAACGCCGGTGCCGAGTTCTTCGACCAGGAAGTGGTAATCGATAAAGATCAGCTGGTCACCAGCCGTACGCCTGATGACTTACCGGCATTTAACCGCGAAGCGCTGCGTCTACTCGGTGCCTGAGTCGCGTAACCAGTGAAACTTTTTACCAAACCCCAGCGTGTTGTCGGTGAATTTGATTTCGCGAAGGCGAATCTTCCACATCGGGGCTGACAATGCGCGGGCTATCGGAAAGCGTCGGTTGTAGCGTTCGCGCAGCACCGCGCTTT
This sequence comes from Kosakonia sp. CCTCC M2018092, assembly GCF_003864115.1. Classification (NCBI taxonomy): domain Bacteria; kingdom Pseudomonadati; phylum Pseudomonadota; class Gammaproteobacteria; order Enterobacterales; family Enterobacteriaceae; genus Kosakonia; species Kosakonia sp. CCTCC M2018092. The sequence continues at coordinate 541,554 of NZ_CP034225.1, read as the reverse complement.
CCGCCTCTTCCAGCCGTTTTATCTCACCGGAAAACTGTACGCCGCGAATCAAGGCAACGCTTTTCGGCTGCCCATTAACCGTACCCGCCACCAGAGCGTGTGATCCTGTCATCTGCGAATGGCGCGTTTTATCTTCGCTCAGCACATAGAAGGCGACAGCCTGCGGATCGTAGATATAAAAGGCGTTGGCGCACCAGAGTTCGCCCTCCTTCGCCACGCACCAGGTCACGACATGCTGCTTTGCCAGCCAGCGGTTAATCGCCGCAAGGGACTCCATTTTTTCTCCTTCTCATGCTATTTTTTCGCCCACCTTAACACAGCGAAGATTGCCATGACGCCCTGGTTTCTCTACCTCATCCGCACGCGCGACAACCTGCTCTACACCGGTATTACCACCGATGTCGCGCGGCGTTTTACGCAGCATCAAACGGGAAAGGGGGCGAAAGCGTTGCGCGGTAAGGGCGCGCTGGAACTGGTCTTTTCGGCGCAGGTTGGTGAGCGTTCGCTGGCGCTACGCCTCGAGTACCGCATTAAGCAGTTGACCAAGCACCAGAAAGAGCGCCTCGTTGCCGGAGAGGGCATCTTCGAGGCGCTGCGGGAAACGCTGCTGACGTCAGCGGTTAAAAGCGATTGAAGTGATCGCTGTATTCCACCAGACCACTGACGCCATTGAAGGCGTCGTCAGCAAGGCGATGTACCAGGAATGCGGCTTCGCTTTGCGACCAGGCGCAGCGTAAATCGTACTGCGAGGCGCGCTCAAAGCCCAAACGCTGGTAGAAATCAGGGTCGCCGAGCGTCACCGCAGCGGCGTAGCCAAATTCATTGAGGGAATCCAGCCCTTCATAGACGAGCTGGCGGGCGATGCCCTGACCGCGGTAGGCTTCATCCACCGCCAGCGGCGCGAGGGCGACCCACTGTAACTCTTCACCTGCGACAGCGACCGGGCTAAATGCCACATAGCCCACTACCTGCCCTTCATCGTCCGTGGCAACGCATCCCAGCGTGATCAACCCGTCTTCACGCAGATCGTGCACCAGTGACGCTTCAGCCTCGCCGTTAAAACTGCGGCGCAGCAGGGCATCAATACCGGGTGCATCAATGGGAATTTCAACTCTAATCAGCATGGCTCACCTACAGAAGGTTGTGTCGTTGCAGGCGGCGTTTTCAGGCCCGCCTCAACAAAATCCGCCAGCTGTAGCAGCATCACCCGCAGGGGTTTTGGCATCTGCTCCAGCTCAATGGCGTCCATCAGGTTTTTAACATACAGCCCCAGTTCCGTGTCCCCTTCAATAAGCAGGCGACGCTGGAAGAAAAGCGTATCCGGATCCTGTTTTCGCGCGGCAATCATCAGTAAATCGCTGGCATCGGCGCTAAAGCTGACATCCGCGTCGGCAGACTCACGTACGATCATCTGCCCATCCTCAACAGAGGTATACCACGTCAGGCCAATATCACGTACCTGAATACTTAACCAGCGTCCTTCGAGAAACTCAAGCTCACCTTCCGCCAGCGCCTGTTGGAATTGCCAGCGCAGCACCTGCTCAAGTACCTGACGTTTAAGCACAAAAGGCGTCAGCTTTACCGGAAAAGCAAGCAGTGACGGGCCAAGATGAACAAGCTGTGAGCGCAATTTTTCCAACACGACGATGACTCCCTGAAGTGATAATGCGCGCTATTTTGCCACAATCAGCCGTGTGCATAGCGGCGCACATCAACAATTACGGAATAAATGGGCAACGATTATTGCCGTCATCAATGCGCATTTAACTGCCTCAAATCAAAAATTGTCGCTGACAGGTTAACTAGAATCCCAGTTCATTAACAATTCAGTGACCCTTCGGGGTACGCCCGGGCCACTGCGCCCCAGATTGCAGGAAAGACTATGGAGTTGCTCTGCCCTGCCGGGAACCTACCGGCACTGAAAGCGGCCATCGAAGACGGTGCCGATGCGGTGTATATCGGCCTGAAAGATGACACGAACGCCCGCCATTTTGCCGGACTCAACTTTACCGAGAAGAAGCTGCAGGAAGCAGTCAGTTTCGTCCACCAGCACCGCCGCAAGCTGCATATTGCTATCAACACCTTTGCGCACCCGGATGGCTATCAGCGCTGGGAGCGCGCGGTGGATATGGCGGCGCAGATTGGTGCCGATGCGCTGATTCTGGCCGACCTCGCCATGCTGGAGTATGCCGCCGCGCGCTATCCGCACATCGAGCGTCACGTCTCCGTACAGGCCTCGGCGACCAACGAAGAGGCAATCCGCTTCTATCACCGTCACTTTGATGTCGCCCGCGTGGTGCTGCCGCGCGTGCTCTCCATTCATCAGGTCAAACAGCTTGCCCGCGTAACGCCGGTGCCGCTGGAGGTGTTTGCCTTCGGCAGCCTCTGCATCATGGCCGAAGGGCGCTGTTACCTCTCCTCTTACCTGACCGGCGAGTCGCCGAATACCGTCGGTGCCTGCTCTCCGGCGCGCTTTGTGCGCTGGCAGCAGACGCCGCAGGGGCTGGAATCACGCCTCAACGATGTGCTGATCGATCGCTATCAGGAGGGGGAAAACGCCGGTTACCCGACGCTATGCAAAGGGCGCTATCGGGTGGATGGCGAGCGCTACCACGCACTGGAGGAGCCGACCAGCCTTAATACGCTTGAGCTGCTGCCGGATCTGCTGGCCGCGAATATCGCTTCGGTGAAGATTGAGGGACGCCAGCGCAGCCCGGCGTATGTCAGCCAGGTGGCAAAAGTGTGGCGACAGGCGATCGACCGCTGCATCGCTTCACCGCAGGATTTTGTGCCGCAGCCGGCGTGGATGGAGACACTCGGTGCCATGTCAGAAGGCACCCAGACCACCCTTGGCGCGTATCACCGTAAATGGCAGTAGGTAAACCATGAAATATTCATTAGGGCCGGTGCTTTACTACTGGTCAAAAGAGACGCTTGAGGAGTTTTATCAGCAGGCGGCAAACAGCCGCGCTGATGTGGTCTATCTCGGCGAAGCAGTGTGCAGTAAACGCCGCGCCACCAAAGTCGGTGACTGGCTGGCGATGGCGAAAGCGCTGGCCGACAGCGGCAAACAGGTGGTGATTTCGACGCTGGCGCTGGTGCAGGCCTCATCGGAGCTCAACGAACTGAAGCGCTATGTCGATAACGGCGAGTTTCTGCTGGAGGCGAGCGATCTCGGGGTGGTGAATCTGTGCGCCGAGCGCAAGCTGCCGTTTGTCGCCGGGCATGCCCTCAACTGCTATAACGCCGTTACCCTGCGTTTACTGCTGAAACAGGGGATGGTGCGCTGGTGCATGCCGGTGGAGCTCTCCCGCGACTGGCTGGTGAACCTGCTCGATCAGTGCGACACGCTGGGTATTCGCCACCAATTCGAAGTTGAAGTGCTGAGCTACGGCCATCTGCCTCTCGCCTACTCTGCCCGCTGCTTTACCGCGCGCTCGGAGAATCGGGCAAAAGATGAGTGCGAAACCTGCTGCATTAAATACCCGACCGGGCGCAGCATGCGTTCCCAGGAGGATCAGCAGGTTTTCGTGCTCAACGGCATTCAGACCATGAGCGGTTATGTCTACAACCTCGGTAATGAGCTGACCTCGATGCAGGGGCTTGTCGATATGGTACGGCTCTCGCCGATGGGGAGTGAAACCTTCACCATGCTGGAGGCGTTTAAAGCGAATGAAACCGGCAGCGCGCCGCTGCCGCTGGCGTCCAATAGCGACTGCAATGGTTACTGGCGCAGGCTGCCGGGGCTGATGCTCGAGGCGTAAAAGGCTCACTTTGTTAACAGCAATCGTCGCCCGTTCATGCAGTATGAAAGTTGCAGCTTTTCTGGCCTGACGCGGCTCCTTGCGCCAGGCTGGAAGAAGACCTTCAATCTGATGACGATGCTGTAGCAAAGTGAGTGTTTATGTCTGAGAAAACCGTTGCGTTTTCGGTGCTGGATTTAGCGCCGATTCCACAAAACTCAAGCGCGCGTGACGCGTTTACCCATTCCCTCGATCTGGCGAAGCTGGCGGAGAAGCGCGGTTACGATCGCTTCTGGCTGGCGGAGCACCACAATATGACCGGGATCGCCAGCGCGGCGACGTCGGTGTTGATCGGTTACCTGGCAGCGAATACGCAAACCCTGCGGCTCGGCTCTGGCGGCGTGATGCTGCCGAACCACGCTCCGCTGGTGATTGCCGAGCAGTTCGGTACGCTAAATACCCTCTACCCTGGGCGCATCGATCTCGGGCTTGGCCGCGCGCCGGGCAGCGATCAGCGCACTATGATGGCGCTGCGCCGCCATATGAGCGGCGATGTTGATAATTTCCCCCGCGATGTGAAGGAGCTGGTCGACTGGTTTGACGCCAACGATCCGAACCCGCACGTGCGCCCGGTGCCGGGCTATGGCGAGAAGATCCCGGTGTGGCTGTTAGGCTCCAGCCTTTACAGTGCGCAGCTTGCCGCCCAGCTTGGCCTGCCGTTTGCCTTCGCCTCACACTTTGCGCCGGATATGCTGTTCCAGGCGCTGCATCTCTATCGCACCCAGTTCAAGCCCTCGGCGCGGCTGGAAAAACCTTATGCGATGGTGTGTATCAATATTGTTGCCGCCGACAGCAACCGCGATGCGGAGTATCTCTTTACCTCGATGCAGCAGGCGTTTGTGAAGCTGCGCCGCGGTGAGACGAGCCAGTTGCCGCCGCCGATTGAGAATATGGATCACTTCTGGTCGCCGTCTGAAAAGTATGGCGTGCAGCAGGCGCTGAGCATGTCGCTGGTAGGTGATAAAGCGAAAGTGCGCCACGGTCTTGAGTCGATCCTGCGGGAAACCGAGGCAGATGAGATTATGGTTAACGGGCAGATTTTCGATCACCAGGCGCGGTTGCATTCGTTTGAGCTGGCGATGCAGGTGAAAGAGGCGTTGTTCGGTTAGGGCGTTGCCCGGCTTTTATGCCGGATGGCGCTGACGCTTATCCGGCCTACGGGGATCGTGCGGTCTTTATGCCGGATGGCGCTGATGCTTATCCGGCCTACGGGATCGTGCGGACCTTGTGCCGGATGGCGCTGGCGCTTATCCGGCCTGCGGGGATCGTGCGGTGTTTATGCCGGATGGCGCTGACGCTTATCCGGCCTACATAATTGTGCAGGCCGGGTTTGATTAGTGATAGACCGGCAGCAGATCAAAGCTTGATAACAGATGCACTACCGCGTTGCCTGCGCCGAAAAGCAGGATCAGAACAATCATCGGCTTACCGCCCCAGACGCGAAACGCCGGGCTGCCGAAGCGTTTACGTGAAGCATTCGCCAGCAGCGCTGGCACAATCGCCGCCCAGATGGTGGCGGCTAACCCCGCATAACCAATGGCGTATAAAAAGCCGTTCGGCCACAGCAGACCACCAACAATTGGCGGCAGGAATGTCAGCAATGCGGTTTTGAAACGCCCCAGCGGCGCATCATCGAATTTAAAGAGATCTGCCAGGTAATCAAACAGCCCCAGCGTCACGCCGAGGAAAGAGCTGGCAACGGCAAAATTAGAGAAAATCACCAGCAGCAGATCGAGGCTACGGCTGTTCAGCACCCCGCTCAATGCCTGCACCAGCACATCGATATTGCCGCCTTTTGCCGCGATATCGATAAACGCCGGACGGGCAATATTCCCCATCGTCACCAGTAACCAAATCACATACAGCCCAAGCGCCAGCAGCGTGCCGTAGACCAGGCAGCGGGTAATCACGCGCGGATCCTTGCCGTAATACTTCATCAGGCTCGGCACGTTGCCGTGGTAGCCAAAAGAGGCGAGACAGAACGGCAGTGTCATCAGCAGGTAGGGCGTGTAAGAGGCATCGCTCTGCGCAACATTAAACAGTGTTGCCGGCTGCACATGCCCGAGCAGGCTGCCGAAGGTGAGGAAGAAGGTGATCACTTTGGCGCCCAGCACAATCGCCGTCATGCGGCTGACTGCGTGGGTTGAGAGCCAGACGATAAACGCCACCAGCAACGCAAACCCCAGCCCTGCCAGGCGCGGCGGCACATCCAGCGACATTTCAGCAAAAGTGTGGTGCAGAATCGAGCCGCTCGCCGAGATGTAGGCGTAGGTCAGGATATAGAGCACAAAGGCGATGGAGAGGCCGTTAATCAGGTTCCACCCTTTGCCCAGCAGATCTTTGGTAATGGTGTCGAAGCTCGCGCCGCTGCGGTAGTTGAGGTTGGCTTCCAGGATCATCAGGCCTGAGTGCAGCATGCAGAACCAGGTAAAGACCAGTGCCAGAAGTGACCAGAAGAACCACGCGCCGGACATCACCACCGGCAGGGAAAACATGCCTGCGCCAATAATTGTGCCGCCGATAATCACCACTCCGCCGAACAGCGAAGGGGAAGCCTGGGTGGTTGTCAGTGTCGACATCTGAAACGTTCTCCTGTAATGGCGCTATGCCGAAAGTAAAGCCGATGCATTGTACCAGTACAGGAGTACATTGCGGATAAAAAAAGCCCCAATCTTTTCGATCGGGGCTGTATCTATTACTTTACGTTTGAAGCGTAAGGTTTACGCGTCACGACGACGGGTAGTACCTTCTTCGCGGCGCGGGCCGCGATTTTCACGACGCTCACCGCTGAAACGGCCTGCACCGGCAGGTGCTGCACCATCACGACGCGGACCGCGACCACCTTCACGACGCTCGCCGCCGCCGAAGCTACGACGCTCACCGCCGCCAGGACGGCGTTCGCTGCGCTCACGCGGCTGTGCATCGCCCAGCAGCTGCATATTCATCGGTTTGTTGAGAATACGCGTGCGGGTAAAGTGCTGCAGAACCTCGCCCGGCATGCCTTTCGGCAGCTCGATGGTGGAGTGAGAACCGAACAGCTTGATGTTGCCGATGTAGCGGCTGCTGATGTCGCCTTCGTTGGCGATTGCGCCAACAATATGACGAACTTCAACACCGTCATCACGGCCCACTTCAATACGGTACAGTTCCATATCACCAACATCGCGACGCTCACGACGCGGACGGTCTTCACCGGCACGTTCGGTACGCGGACCACGGTCATTGCGGTCGTTACGATCGCCACGGCGTTCGAAACGCTCATCACGCTCGCGGAACTCACGCTTAGGACGCATCGGTGCATCCGGCGGCAGGATCAGCGGACGTTCGCCCTGTGCCATTTTCAGCAGTGCGGCAGCCAGCGTTTCGATATCCATCTCTTCTTCAGAAGAGGGCTGGATTTTCGCCAGCAGCGCGCGGTACTGGTCCAGATCGCTGCTTTCCAGCTGCTGCTGTACTTTCGCGGCGAATTTTTCCAGACGGCGAGTGCCCAGCAGTTCTGCGTTCGGCAGCTCTACTTCCGGAATGGTCAGCTTCATCGTACGTTCGATGTTGCGCAGCAGACGACGCTCGCGGTTCTCAACGAACAGCAGGGCGCGGCCAGCACGACCCGCACGACCGGTACGGCCGATACGGTGAACGTAAGACTCGGAGTCCATCGGGATGTCATAGTTAACAACCAGGCTGATACGCTCAACGTCCAGGCCACGGGCCGCAACGTCGGTTGCAATCAGGATGTCCAGACGACCATCTTTCAGACGCTCCAGAGTCTGCTCACGCAGGGCCTGGTTCATGTCACCGTTCAGCGCGGCGCTGTTGTAACCGTTGCGCTCCAGCGCTTCAGCCACTTCCAGGGTCGCGTTTTTGGTGCGCACGAAGATGATCGCAGCATCAAAATCTTCTGCTTCAAGGAAGCGAACCAGCGCTTCGTTTTTACGCATGCCGTACACAGACCAGTAGCTCTGGCTGATGTCCGGGCGAGTTGTCACGCTGGACTGAATGCGCACTTCCTGCGGCTCTTTCATAAAGCGGCGGGTAATGCGACGGATCGCTTCCGGCATGGTGGCGGAGAACAGAGCGGTCTGGTGACCTTCCGGGATCTGCGCCATGATAGTTTCTACGTCTTCGATAAAGCCCATGCGCAGCATTTCGTCGGCTTCATCCAGCACCAGACCGCTCAGTTTGGAGAGGTCCAGGGTGCCGCGTTTCAGGTGATCCAGCAGGCGTCCCGGCGTACCGACAACGATCTGCGGGCCCTGACGCAGGGCGCGTAATTGCACGTCATAACGCTGGCCGCCGTAAAGAGCAACCACGTTCACGCCATGCATGTGTTTAGAGAAATCGGTCATCGCTTCAGCTACCTGAACCGCCAGTTCGCGGGTCGGAGCAAGCACGAGGATCTGCGGCGCACGCAGGTCCGGATCGATGTTATGGAGCAGCGGAAGAGAAAACGCTGCGGTTTTCCCGCTACCAGTCTGGGCCATGCCCAGCACGTCACGACCGTTCAGCAGGTGCGGAATGCACTCAGCCTGGATCGGAGATGGTTTTTCGTAACCGAGATCGTTAAGGGCTTCAAGGATAGGAGCCTTCAGGCCCAGATCTGCAAAAGTGGTTTCGAATTCAGCCATGTAGTACAAGTGCCTCTATGTCATTGGCGGCCAGTCTACATAACTCATCGTGAAAATATTTGGCAATTTTCATTGAAAAGTGTGAACCGGCTCAAAGTAGGTGTATTGACGAACAACAACGCCCTCACCAGTTAAGGTGATGGCAATCAAAAAAGATTACGGGCTGATGTTTATGTCGTCAGCTATTGCTGGTCCGATTCTGCCAGGTCGTCGTGCTCCTGGCCCAAGAGCGATAATTCCAACAATGCATAACGGTGCTCAACGAAGTTGTGGACGTTGTTAGCAACCGCTAATTTGAACAGTGCCGTAGCGCTGTCCTTATCCCCCAGACTTAGGTAGTACTTACCTAAATAGAAGTTGGTTTCACTGAGATGCTCAGCGAGCGAGGTGTTATCCGTTGCGTCCGCCTTCAGGCGATCCATTAGCTCAGATTCGCTAATGTCACCGAGGTAGAACTCGACAATATTCCATCCCCATTGCTCCTTGTCCGATTTTTCGAAGCGCTGTTTCAGTGCTTCTTTCGCCTTGTGCTCATCGAGCTTCCGCTCAACGATGTAAAGCCACAGGCTACGGAAAGGATCATTAGGATCGTCTTGATAAAACGCCAGCAGATCATCTTGCGCTAACTTATCACGACCGCCATAGTGCAGAGCGATGCCGCGGTTTAAGTGCGCGTAGTTGTAAGTTGGATCAAGCTCAAGTACAGAATCAAACGCTTCATAGGCAGCATCAAAATTGCCTGCCTGCGTTAAATAAATGCCTAAGTAATTGAATACTTCAGGCATATCGGGTCGGATGGCCAGCGCTTGTGAAAAATCATTCCGCGCCAACGCCCTCAAACCGAGACTATCATACAATACTCCGCGCTCATATAAAAGCTGTGCGCGTTCATCATCGGATAAAGCCCGACTGGCAAGAATTTGTTCCATGCGTGCCAGAATCACTTCTTGCTGCAAAGTCGGTTGCAATGGCACCGCGAGGACTTCGCTCTTACGCCAGGCAGAGTTGCTGCATCCTGCCAGCGTTAGAGCTGTCGCAACGAAACACCAGCGCAAAAAAGGCTTCATTTCCTACTCCCGAAGACAACAATTGGATGAACGTCCTGTCCCCCGGCTGCAAACATGGCGTCCTGCCTGAGAATAAGCCCTCCGCCTACGCGGAGGGCAAAGGCAAACCTTACTCGCCCAGTTCTGCTTGCGGCGCTTCTGACGCTTCAGCAGGCTGAGTTTGTTCAGTTGCTTCTTTAATGCTTAGACGAATACGGCCCTGGCGGTCAACTTCCAGAACTTTCACCGGTACTTCCTGACCCATCTGCAGGTAGTCGGTCACTTTCTCTACGCGCTTATCGGCGATCTGAGAAATGTGTACCAGGCCCTCTTTACCGCCACCGATGGCAACAAACGCACCAAAGTCGACGATACGGGTGACTTTACCGTTGTAGATACGGCCCACTTCGATTTCAGCGGTGATCTCTTCGATACGACGAATCGCGAATTTCGCTTTGTCGCCGTCGGTTGCCGCGATTTTCACGGTACCGTCATCTTCGATTTCGATGGTTGTGCCGGTCTCTTCGGTCAGGGCACGGATAACAGAGCCGCCTTTACCGATAACGTCTTTGATCTTGTCCGGGTTGATCTTGATGGTGTGGATACGCGGCGCGAACTCAGAGATATCGCCACGCGGCGCGTTAATCGCCTGCTCCATTACACCGAGGATATGCAGACGTGCACCTTTCGCCTGGTTCAGCGCAACCTGCATGATCTCTTTGGTGATGCCTTCGATTTTGATATCCATCTGCAGCGCAGAGATACCGTCGCGGGAACCGGCCACTTTAAAGTCCATGTCGCCCAGGTGATCTTCATCGCCCAGAATGTCAGACAGAACGACAAAGTTTTCGCCCTCTTTCACCAGGCCCATTGCGATACCGGCAACAGCGGCTTTCACCGGTACGCCTGCATCCATCAGTGCCAGCGATGCGCCGCACACGGAAGCCATGGAAGAGGAACCGTTGGATTCGGTGATTTCAGAAACCACACGCACGGTGTACGGGAATTTATCAGCTTCGGGCATAACAGCCAGCACGCCGCGTTTCGCCAGACGACCGTGACCAATTTCACGACGCTTCGGCGAACCGACCATACCGGTCTCACCTACGGAGTACGGAGGGAAGTTGTAGTGGAACAGGAAGCTGTCAGTGCGCTCGCCCATCAGTTCGTCGATGTTCTGCGCGTCGCGTGCGGTACCCAGGGTTGCTGTTACCAGCGCCTGCGTTTCGCCACGGGTAAAGAGCGCGGAGCCGTGAGTACGCGGCAGAACGCCGGTACGAACGTCCAGACCACGGATCATATCTTTTTCGCGGCCATCGATACGCGGTTCGCCTGCCAGTACGCGGCTACGAACAACGTTTTTCTCGATAGCGTGCAGGATTTCGCCCAGCTCGTTAGCGTCCAGGGTCTCATCTTCTGCAACCAGCGTCGCGATGGTTTCAGATTTGATCACGTCAACCTGAGCGTAACGCTCCTGTTTGTCGGTGATGCGGTAAGCATCGCTCAGACGGGATTCTGCCAGCGCTGCAACGCGCGCGTTCAGCGCTTCGTTGACCGCTTCCGGCTGCCAGTCCCAGCGCGGTTTACCCGCTTCTTTCACCAGATCGTTGATGTTCTGAATAACAATCTGCTGCTGCTCGTGGCCATAAACCACCGCGCCCAGCATCTGATCTTCGCTCAGCAGTTCTGCTTCGGATTCAACCATCAGCACAGCGGCTTCGGTACCGGCCACAACCAGATCCAGCTTGCTGGATTTCAGCTCTTCCTGGGTCGGGTTCAGCACATACTGGTCGTTGATGTAACCAACGCGCGCGGCGCCGATCGGGCCATTGAACGGAATACCAGAGAGAGACAGTGCAGCAGAAGCACCAATCATCGCTACGATATCCGGGTTAACCTGCGGGTTAACGGAAACTACGGTGGCGATAACCTGGACTTCGTTGACGAAACCTTCCGGGAACAGCGGGCGAACCGGGCGGTCAATCAGACGCGCGATCAGGGTTTCGCCTTCGCTCGGACGGCCTTCACGACGGAAGAAGCCACCCGGGATTTTACCGGCAGCGTAGGTACGCTCCTGGTAGTTAACGGTCAGCGGGAAGAAGTCCTGACCTGGTTTTGCTTTTTTCTGGCCAACAACGGTAACGAATACCGCGGTGTCGTCCATGCTTACCATCACGGCAGCGGTTGCCTGACGGGCCATCATGCCGGTTTCCAGCGTGACGGTGTGTTGACCATATTGGAATTTACGAATGATCGGATTCAGCAAAATTCTATCCTTTCTTAATGAACATCAGCACACCCAGGGCGTGCTGATAATTAAACCGGACCTTCTTGCATCCTCGCGACTAATGACAACCTTAACCCGCCCATTGCGGATAAAGCCTCTCATTAGCCGCGCGAACCTCTGCAATGAAGATCATACCTGGCAACAATACATCAGTTTAGTGCCAATTGCTGCCGCCTGGTTGAAAAAAGGGGCCGTAAAGGCCCCTTCTTGAAACTCGCCAGACTTAGCGACGCAGACCCAGACGCTCGATCAGCGCGGTGTAGCGTGCAACGTCTTTACGTTTCAGGTAGTCGAGCAGTTTACGACGCTGAGAAACCATACGCAGCAGACCACGACGGCTGTGGTGATCTTTTTTGTGCTCTGCAAAGTGACCCTGCAGGTGGTTAATCTGAGCAGTCAGCAGTGCAACCTGAACTTCGGTAGAACCGCTGTCGTTAGAACCACGACCAAACTCGGAAACGATTTTTGCTTTAGCTTCAACGCTTAGAGACATTTTCAACTCCAGTGATATAAGAATGACAGGGTGCCGATCTCTAATTCAGCTCCCCCAGGTTTAACGCCGGGTATGTTAAATACATAGCCCGGCGTTAAGCGGCAATATTCTACTCGTAGTCGGGCATTCCCGCAAGGTAAGCCCGTCAGTCAGCAGGATACTCAACAACCAGACGACGCGGCGCAACTCGCCCCTGATCATCAATTTCGCCCATGCCGATAAACTTACCCTCTTCGCCTTCCGTCACGCGGACAAGCCCTTCGGCCGGCGTAGTGGAAGCGCGCACCGGTTGGCCGTTTTTGAAATAGGCAGCAACCACGGTGGGAATGTTTACAACAGGGAAGTCGGACGCCGGGCTATCCATCGGCATCAACAGCGGATCGAGCAGCTCTGCCGCAGGAACCTCCTGCTGCTCGGCCTGCTGGACTAACTCCTGCAACTGTTCAAGGGTAACCATCCGCTCAATCGGGTAACGGCTGACCGCCAGACGACGCAAATAGATTACGTGCGCGCCGCAGCCCAGCTTCTCGCCCAGATCGTCAATAATGGTGCGAATGTAAGTCCCTTTGGAGCAGTGGATTTCCAGCTCGAGCTCATCACCTTCATGACGAATAAACAGTAGTTCATACACGGTGATGGGGCGCGCTTCACGCGGCACTTCAATGCCCTGACGCGCATACTCGTAAAGCTTCTTGCCCTGATACTTCAGGGCCGAGTACATCGAAGGAATTTGCTGCGTGTTACCGCGAAAGCTCTCCAGCGCACTCGCCAGCTCTGTGGCCGTAAAGGTCACCGGGCGCTCTTCCACGACCTGGCCATCGGCATCCGACGTATCGGTGCGTTGGCCAAGGCGGGCAATTACCCGGTAACGCTTATCGGAATCGAGCAGATACTGGGAAAATTTCGTCGCCTCACCAAGGCAAATCGGCAGCATGCCGGTTGCCAGCGGATCCAGCGCGCCGGTATGACCCGCACGGTTGGCGTTATAAAGGCGCTTTACTTTCTGCAGGACATCATTGCTTGATGCGCCCTGCTGCTTATCCAGCAGCAGTACGCCATGCACGTCGCGACCGCGACGACGAGGACGACTCATCAGTCCTCCTTGCTGTCGTCCGGGTTCACACGACGTTCATCATCGTGCTTCACCACGCTGGTGACCAGGTTTGACATACGCATCCCTTCAACCAGCGAGTTGTCGTAGAAGAATGTCAGTTCCGGCACGATACGCAGACGCATCGCTTTCCCCAGCAGGGAGCGGATAAAACCGGAAGCGTCGTGCAGGGCTTTAATGCCCGCTTTGATCGACTCTTCATCTTTGTCATTCAGGAAGGTCACGAACACTTTGGCATACGCCAGATCGCGGGAGACTTCGACACCGGATACGGTGGTCATCATGCCCAGGCGCGGATCTTTGATTTCACGCTGCAGGATAGTGGCAATCTCTTTTTGCAACTCCTGAGCGACGCGCTGCGGGCGACCAAATTCTTTCGCCATATTACTTCTCCAGACTAAAAAGGGGCCGTAGCCCCTTTAGATATCTCTTGCCGGGTGGCGCTTCGCTCCCGGCCTACGTTGCGCTAATGCGTCGATTATTCGATAGAGCGCTTAATTTCGATAATTTCGAAGACTTCGATCATATCGCCGGTACGTACGTCATTGTAGTTCTTAACGCCGATACCACACTCCATGCCGTTACGGACTTCGTTAACGTCATCTTTGAAGCGGCGCAGGGATTCCAGCTCGCCTTCATAGATAACCACGTTGTCGCGCAGGACGCGGATCGGGTTGTGACGTTTGACGACGCCTTCGGTAACCATACAGCCAGCGACCGCGCCGAATTTCGGCGATTTGAACACATCGCGCACTTCAGCCAGACCGATGATCTGCTGTTTCAGCTCAGGTGAGAGCATACCGCTCATCGCCGCTTTCACTTCGTCGATCAGGTTATAGATGACGGAGTAGTAGCGCAGATCCAGACCTTCCGCTTCGATCACTCGACGCGCAGAGGCATCGGCACGAACGTTGAAGCCAACCAGGATAGCGTTGGACGCAGCTGCGAGCGTGGCGTCGGTTTCGGTGATACCACCTACGCCAGAACCAACAATCTTCACTTTCACTTCTTCAGTAGAAAGTTTCAGCAGCGAGTCGGAGATCGCTTCCACGGAGCCCTGAACGTCAGCTTTCAGCACGATGTTCACTTCGTGCACTTCGCCTTCGGTCATGTTGGCAAACATGTTCTCCAGCTTAGATTTCTGCTGGCGAGCCAGTTTAACTTCGCGGAATTTGCCCTGACGATAGAGCGCAACTTCACGCGCTTTCTTCTCATCACGTACCACGGTGGCTTCGTCACCCGCCGCCGGAACGCCGGAGAGACCGAGGATTTCCACCGGAATGGACGGACCCGCTTCGGTCACTTCGCGACCCAGCTCGTCACGCATCGCACGCACACGGCCATATTCGAAGCCGCACAGTACGATGTCGCCTTTATGCAGCGTACCTTCACGTACCAGCACGGAAGCTACCGGACCACGACCTTTATCGAGGAAGGATTCGATAACAACACCGCTCGCCATGCCGTTACGGACAGCGTGCAGTTCGAGAACTTCGGCCTGCAGCAGGATGGCATCCAGCAGGTCGTCGATACCGGTACCGGCTTTCGCGGATACGTGAACGAACTGGCTTTCGCCGCCCCACTCTTCCGGAATGATCCCGTACTGAGAGAGTTCGTTTTTAACGCGATCCGGATCGGCTTCCGGCTTATCGATTTTGTTCACCGCAACAACAACCGGCACTTTCGCCGCTTTCGCGTGCTGAATAGCTTCGATAGTCTGCGGCATCACGCCATCGTCTGCTGCAACAACCAGAACAACGATATCCGTTGCCTGAGCACCACGGGCACGCATTGCGGTAAACGCGGCGTGGCCTGGGGTATCCAGGAAGGTGATCATACCGTTGTCGGTTTCAACGTGGTAAGCACCGATGTGCTGAGTAATGCCACCTGCTTCGCCGGAGGCCACTTTCGTTGAACGAATGTAGTCCAGCAGCGAGGTTTTACCGTGGTCAACGTGACCCATGATGGTCACGACCGGCGCGCGCGGTTCAGCCGCAGCACCCGTGTCACGGTCGCTCATTACCGCTTCTTCCAGCTCGTTTTCACGACGCAGGATAACTTTGTGGCCCATCTCTTCCGCAACCAGCTGTGCGGTTTCCTGGTCGATGACCTGGTTGATGGTTGCCATCGCGCCCAGTTTCATCATCGCTTTGATGACCTGAGAGCCTTTAACTGCCATTTTGTTTGCCAGCTCGCCGACGGTCAGGGTTTCACCGATCACAACGTCACGGTTAACGGCCTGGGCCGGTTTATTGAAGCCCTGCTGCAGTGCAGAGCCTTTACGCTGACGGCCGCCTTTACCACCGCGAACCGCGGCACGCGCTTCTTCACGGTCAGCTTTGCTTTCAGAGTGCTTGTTGCCTTTCTTCGGACGCGGGGCTTTAGCGGTACGGGTACGGCCGCGGCCACCTTCGACTTCACGATCGTTATCATCTTCAGCCTGACGTGCATGCTGGGAGGTGGTGACGTGATAATCGCCGGTCGTCTCTTCTTCTTCGCCTGGCGTTGCCGTCCAGGTTGCTTCGTTCTGTTCTGCCATTCGACGGGCTTCTTCCGCTACGCGACGTGCATTTTCTTCCAGTTTACGACGAGCCTCTTCTTCCGCTTTACGCTTAAGTTCCTGCGCTTCGGATTCACGACGGGCTTTTTCCGTCTGGGCTGCCCTGGTCACTTCGTCAGTTTGATGGTTGCTCACTTTGCTATTTTCCGCAGCTTCGCGTTTCGTGCTTTCGGCATTTTCGCGTTTAGCTTTTTCTTCAGCTTCACGTTTCAGACGCACTTCGGCTTCACGCTTGGCTTTTTCCTCGGCTTCTCGCTCAGCGGCTTCCTCTGCTTCACGACGGGCCTTCTCCTCCGCTTCACGCATCGCCTCTTCTTCCGCAGCGAGACGTTCAGCCTCTTGTGGATCGCGTTTTACAAAGGTGCGCTTTTTACGGACTTCGATCTGCACCGATTTACTTTTCCCACCGGTGCCCTGAATATTTAATGTGCTGCGCGTTTTGCGCTGCAACGTCAGCTTATCAGGCGCAGAACCGTGTTCACGGTTCAGATGCGCTAACAGCGTCTGTTTTTCCTGCGCCGTCACTGAATCATCAGCAGACTTGCGGATCCCTGCATCAGCAAATTGCTGTACCAGGCGGTCCACAGAGGTTTGAATCTCAGCGGCCAGCGTTTTTACGGTTACATCTGTCATGCTGTTCCTTCCTGCTACAGTTTATTACGCTTCGTCACCAAACCAGCAAATATTACGCGCGGCCATGATGAGCTCACCGGCTTTGTCGGCAGTTAACCCTTCGATATCGCTCAGGTCATCCACACCTTGCTCGGCGAGGTCTTCCAGCGTACAAACACCACGAGCAGCCAGTTTGAAAGCCAGTGCACGATCCAGACCGTCCAGGTTCAGCAGGTCTTCAGCCGGTTCTTTATTCCCCAGGCTTTCTTCCTGCGCCAGCGCCAGAGTAGTCAGTGCGCTTTTCGCACGATCACGCAGCGCTTCGACGGTGTCTTCATCCAGGCCATCGATTTCCAGCAGCTCTTTGATTGGCACATAGGCCAGTTCTTCCAGCGTTGAGAAACCTTCTTCGACCAGAACAGTGGCGAAATCTTCGTCAATGTCCAGATAACGGGTGAAGGTATCAATCGCTGCGTGAGCCTCAGCCTGATGCTTGGACTGCAGATCTTCAACGGTCATAACGTTGAGTTCCCAGCCGCTCAGCTGAGACGCGAGACGCACGTTCTGACCGTTACGGCCAATCGCCTGCGCCAGGTTGCCCGCTTCAACAGCGATATCCATGGTGTGCTTATCTTCATCCACCACGATAGAAGCAACATCAGCCGGTGCCATCGCGTTGATAACGAACTGGGCCGGGTTGTCGTCCCACAGTACGATATCGATACGTTCGCCGCCGAGTTCGGTAGAAACGGCCTGAACGCGGGCACCACGCATACCAACGCATGCCCCAACCGGGTCGATACGCTTGTCGTTGGTTTTCACCGCAATTTTGGCGCGAGAACCCGGATCGCGGGCTGCGGCTTTAATCTCGATAACTTCTTCGCCGATTTCTGGCACTTCAATGCGGAACAGTTCGATCAGCATTTCCGGCTTGGAACGCGTAACGAACAGCTGCGCGCCGCGCGCTTCAGGGCGCACTGCGTACAGCACGCCGCGAATGCGGTCGCCCGGACGGAAGTTTTCACGCGGCAGCATATCTTCGCGCAGGATCACGGCTTCAGCGTTGTTACCCAGATCCAGCGTGATGTTGTCGCGGTTCACTTTTTTCACCACGCCGGTGATGATTTCACCTTCGTGTTCGCGGAACTGATCGACAACCATTGCGCGCTCTGCTTCACGTACTTTCTGTACGA
The DNA here is from genome assembly GCF_003864115.1 of Kosakonia sp. CCTCC M2018092. Classification (NCBI taxonomy): domain Bacteria; kingdom Pseudomonadati; phylum Pseudomonadota; class Gammaproteobacteria; order Enterobacterales; family Enterobacteriaceae; genus Kosakonia; species Kosakonia sp. CCTCC M2018092. Next base: position 523,824 of record NZ_CP034225.1, on the reverse strand, counting down.
TAACCTGCTTCGCGGTTTGGGTGGTGATACGGTCAAACGTCACGGATTCAATCTGATCTTCAACGTAATCGTCGAGGTTCAGGCTCTCATCTTCGTAACGTGCCGCTTCGAGAGTGATTTCACGCGTCGGCTGCGTCACTTCTTCTACGATCAGCCAGCGACGGAATGTGTCGAAATCACCGCTTTTACGATCGATGCTTACACGCACATCAATCTCTTGCTCATATTTTTTCTTGGTTGCTGTAGCCAGAGCACTTTCCAGCGCTTCAAAGATTTTTTCACGCGGAAGCGACTTTTCGTTAGAAACAGCTTCAACAACAGCCAAAATTTCTTTGTTCATTGGGGGCCTTTCACCTCAATCCAGACTGTTAAAAGTGGGGGACCAGGTTCGCTTTTTGAATATTGCTCAAGGCGAACACTTCATCTTTACCTTCGACCGTAACGGTGATCATTTCGCCATCGACATCTTTAATGATGCCCTGCCACTTACGACGGTTCTGCACCGCCATCCGCAGCACCAGCGAAACTTCGTCGCCCTTAAAGCGCGCGTAGTGCTCAGCCGTAAACAAAGGTCGCTCAAGACCTGGTGAGGAAACTTCCAGGTTATACGCTACGGTAATGGGATCTTCGACATCCAGTACCGCACTGACCTGGTGGCTGACATCAGCGCAATCATCAACATTGATGCCATCTTCACTATCAATATAGATGCGCAGCGTAGATGTGCGACCACGCACAAATTCGATACCGACCAGTTCGTAGCCCAGTGCTTCAACCGGCGCCGTAATCATCTCTGTTAATTTTTGCTCTAATGTGGACAAGTCCACCCCCAAGACATAAAAAAAGGGCATATAGCCCAGTTATTTCGTACTCAGATAACAAAAAACCCCGATAAATCGGGGCTTTAAATAACTGAACCCTATAGCCGCAACTGCGGCCTGGATAACCTTCCGGAAGAACTCTTTTCAAATCCCGCTAAAGAAGGCGTTAAGTCTTCACAGTATATTTGAAAAAGAACACTAAGGGAAAGTGGTTGCGGGGGCCGGATTTGAACCGACGACCTTCGGGTTATGAGCCCGACGAGCTACCAGGCTGCTCCACCCCGCGCCTGAAACGTGGCAAATTTTACTCGATTGAGCGTCAACTTGCAAATAATGCTGGGATTTGGTACCGAAGACGGGACGTAAAACCGGCTTGCAGTATATTGAAAAACATCGCGTTGTGTCAACCGCTCTTCTATAGCATCACGTGCTCCGCCGCTGTTGCATATTATTAAGAGAGTTTTTATGCACAGATGCCGCTTTTTCTTTCAGTTATACAATGAAAATTGCGCTTCTCTCTTCCGGTGCGCGCCAAAAGATGATTAAATGAAAACTCATTTATTTTGCATAACCATTCACTAAAGAAGTAAGAATGAGTGGTGTAAATAGCGTGGCGTGGCTGTTAAGTCTCTCACCATCAGTCTATCAAGCAGGGATTTTTTTATGACAACGATTCTCAAGCATCTTCCCGCAGGTCAACGTATTGGTATTGCTTTTTCAGGCGGTCTGGACACCAGCGCAGCGCTGCTGTGGATGCGTCAGAAAGGCGCAGTTCCCTATGCATATACTGCTAACCTGGGCCAGCCTGACGAGGATGACTATGAGGCGATCCCGCGTCGCGCGAAAGAGTACGGTGCGGAAAATGCTCGCCTGATCGATTGTCGTAAACAGCTGGTCGCTGAAGGCATCGCGGCTATTCAGTGCGGTGCGTTCCACAACACCACCGGCGGCTTGACCTATTTCAATACCACCCCACTCGGTCGTGCGGTAACCGGCACCATGCTGGTTGCGGCAATGAAAGAGGATGGCGTCAACATCTGGGGTGACGGCAGCACCTATAAAGGCAACGATATCGAACGTTTCTATCGTTACGGCCTGCTGACCAATGCCGAGCTGAAGATCTACAAACCGTGGCTCGATACTGACTTTATCGACGAGCTGGGCGGTCGTCAGGAAATGTCCGAATTCATGACCGCATCGGGCTTCGACTACAAAATGTCGGCCGAAAAAGCCTACTCGACGGACTCCAATATGCTGGGTGCCACCCACGAAGCGAAGGACCTCGAATTCCTCAACTCCAGCGTCAAAATCGTTAACCCGATTATGGGCGTGAAGTTCTGGGATGAGAGTGTGAAGATCCCGGCCGAGGAAGTTACCGTACGTTTTGAACAGGGCCATCCTGTCGCGCTGAACGGCAAAACCTTCAGCGACGATGTCGAACTGATGATGGAAGCCAACCGTATTGGTGGCCGTCACGGTCTGGGCATGAGCGATCAGATCGAAAACCGTATCATTGAAGCGAAAAGCCGCGGTATCTATGAAGCCCCGGGGATGGCGCTGCTGCATATCGCTTACGAACGTCTGCTGACCGGCATTCATAACGAAGACACCATTGAGCAGTATCATGCGCACGGTCGTCAGCTTGGACGCCTGCTCTATCAGGGTCGCTGGTTCGATCCGCAAGCGCTGATGCTGCGTGATGCGCTGCAACGTTGGGTGGCAAGTGCCATTACTGGCGAAGTGACGCTCGAGCTGCGTCGCGGGAATGACTACTCAATTCTGAATACGGTTTCCGACAATCTGACCTACCAGGCAGAGCGTCTGACGATGGAGAAAGGCGACTCGGTATTCTCTCCGGACGATCGTATTGGTCAGCTGACGATGCGTAACCTTGACATCACCGATACTCGCGCCAAGCTGTTCAACTATGTACAGACTGGCCTGATCTCCACCACCGCAGGGAATGGCCTGCCGCAGGTTGAAAACCTGGAGCACAGCGATAAGAAATAATCGCCGCCACTGAAATGCAAAAAGCGCCTGCGGGCGCTTTTTATTGCCGGTTGAACTGCCACAAACGTCGGGTATACAAACGACAGACGAAAAAAAAGACATCTTTCGATGTCTTTCTTTCGGAATATTGGTACCGAGGACGGGACTTGAACCCGTAAGCCCTATTGGGCACTACCACCTCAAGGTAGCGTGTCTACCAATTCCACCACCTCGGCACGACTTACTTCTTCACAACTTACTGCGGGATATCGCTGGTCGGCTTCGCCGGCGCTGCTGGCTGAGTCTGTTCACTCTTCGCCGGTGCGCTCAGGTTTTCCCACTCGCTTCCCTTATTGGTTTTATTGCTGTTAATGTTGCCCAGCACAAGGCTAATAATAAAGAACAGTGTTGCCAGCACAGCAGTTGCACGAGTCATGAAGTTACCAGAACCACTTGAACCGAACAGCGTACCGGACGCGCCAGCGCCAAAGGAGGCTCCCATGTCAGCGCCTTTACCTTGCTGCAGCATAATCAGAGCTACAAGAGCCAGAGCCACAATAAGGAAAACTACTAAAAGAGCTTCGTACATAATCAACCTGTTCCTTGCGGGGTTGCCGCAGCCAATGCTTCAAACCAATAACGCGGGATGTTTCATGCTTTCCCACTGAAGCGGGTGTGAATACTAACTAAAGCGACTGACCTGCGCAAGGGCAATTTCGACGCTTTTTATCAAGTGTGGAAAAAAACAGCAAAAGCGTGCATTATGGCGAAGAAAGAGGCAGCAAAAGCTGCCTTTTTAGCCACTTACCGAATCGTTAAACCGCTTTAACGGCATCGGCAATGCGATTAGCCAGCGCGGTAACCTGCGCTTCATCCTCGCCTTCAACCATCACGCGGATCAATGGCTCAGTGCCAGACTTACGCAACAGCACGCGGCCACGGTTCCCCAGCGTCGCTTCAACCTCTGCCATCACGGTTTTAACATTCTCATCTTCCAGCGGATCGCCATTACCAGCGGTAAAGCGGACATTCACCAGAACCTGCGGGAACATTTTCATGCCGCTGCAAAGGTCGTGCAGCGTCATATGGTTACGCACCATCGCCGCGACAACCTGCAACCCGGCAACAATTCCGTCGCCAGTGGTGGTTTTATCCAGCAGGATCACATGGCCTGAGTTTTCCGCACCGATGCGCCACCCTTTCTCCTGCATTTTTTCCAGCACGTAACGGTCGCCCACTTTCGCGCGCGCAAAGGGAATGCCCAGTTGCTTAAGCGCCAGCTCGAGGCCCATGTTGCTCATCAGCGTACCGACAGCACCGCCGCGCAGCTGCCCCTGACGCAGGCCTTCACGCGCGATGATATACATAATCTGGTCGCCATCGACTTTGTTACCTTCATGGTCAACCATGATCACGCGATCGCCGTCGCCATCAAAGGCGATACCCAGATCCGCTTGTTCTGCCAGCACACGCTCTTGCAGCGCTTGCACATCCGTCGCACCACATTTTTCATTGATGTTGACGCCATCCGGATCGCAGCCAATCGCAATGACTTTTGCACCCAGCTCGCGGAAGACATTTGGGGCAATGTGGTATGTCGCGCCATTGGCACAATCCACCACAATCTTCAGGCTGTTGAGGCTTAGCTCATTCGGGAAGGTCGCTTTGCAGAACTCAATATAACGGCCAGCGGCATCGACGATACGGCTCGCTTTACCTAATTCGGCAGAGTCAACGCAGGTCAGCTCTTTCTCCATCTCCGCTTCAATCGCCTCTTCAACCGCGTCCGGCAGCTTAGTGCCGTCGATGGAAAAGAACTTGATCCCGTTGTCATAGAACGGGTTATGGGAGGCAGAAATAACGATACCCGCTTCCGCACGGAAGGTTCGGGTCAGGTAAGCCACGGCAGGTGTCGGCATCGGACCGGTAAAGGAAGCAGAGAGACCGGCGGCGGCGAGCCCCGCTTCCAGTGCGGATTCCAGCATATAACCCGAGATACGGGTATCTTTACCGATAATAATTTTACGTGAGCCGTGACGCGCCAGCACCTTGCCCGCAGCCCAGCCCAGCTTGAGGACGAAATCAGGGGTGATAGGTGCGTCGCCAACACGGCCACGAATGCCATCAGTGCCAAAATATTTACGATTACTCATAGCGTTTATTTTCCTTCGCTGACAGTGTGGCTTCCACCACCCGCATAGCTTCTACCGTTTCTTTTACGTCATGGACACGAATGATCTGCGCACCCTGCATCGCAGCAATCACTGCACATGCCAGGCTGCCGCTTAACCGCTCTGCGGGCCCGACATTTAATAACTGGCCGATCATCGACTTACGCGACATTCCTACCAACAACGGTAAGCCGAAGTGGTGAAACTCGCCTAACCGGGCAAGCAGCGCATAATTGTGGGAGAGATTCTTACCGAAACCGAACCCAGGGTCGAGCAACAATTTTTCTTTTGCGATCCCCGCACGTTCGCAACGCGCAATATTCTCCACAAAAAAGCGGTTTACGTCAGCAAAGACGTCATCATACTTTGGCGCTTCCTGCATCGTCTTCGGTTGACCCTGCATATGCATCAGGCAGACAGGCAATCCGGTTTGTGCCGCCGCTTCAAGCGCGCCAGGCTCCGTCAAAGAGCGAATATCATTGATGATGTGCGCGCCCGCCCGCGCCGCTTCACGGATCACTTCAGGCTTTGAGGTATCAACCGAGATCCACACTTCAAAGCGCTGCGCTATCGCTTCCACAACCGGGATAACGCGCGCCAGTTCCTCTTCAACGCTCACTTCCGCGGCACCGGGTCGCGTAGATTCACCACCGATATCCACGATGGTCGCCCCTGCGTTAATCATCAGGTTGGCATGTTTGACCGCCTCAATCAGCGTGTTGTGGCTGCCGCCATCAGAAAAGGAGTCCGGCGTGACGTTGAGGATCCCCATCACGTGGGGATGAGACAGCTCAAGTGTGGAGCCCTGGGCATGAAGTTTCATGACTGAAGTCCCTGAAGGTATTACGGTTGAACAAAAAAGAAAAACCCCGGAGCAGGCCCCAGGGTTTCATTACAGACAGTTCATCAACTGCAGAAAGCTTATTTGTCGCCAAACTGCTCTGACATGGTGTTGCCCGGGTTCGGCGTACGCGGTTCATCAACCGGACGCGGCGCGCGCGGGGTACCGTTATTGTCAGAGTTATTCGCGCCTGGATCTTCCCAGCCCGCTGGCGGACGTACATCACGACGAGACATCAGGTCATCAATCTGCGGTGCGTCGATGGTCTCATATTTCATCAGAGCATCTTTCATCGCATGGAGAATATCCATGTTCTCGTTCAGGATCTGACGCGCACGATTATAGTTACGTTCAATCAGCGCCTTCACTTCCTGGTCGATAATACGCGCAGTTTCATCAGACATATGTTTCGCTTTCGCGACGGAACGTCCGAGGAACACTTCGCCCTCTTCTTCGGCGTAGAGCAGCGGACCCAGTTTGTCCGAGAAGCCCCACTGCGTCACCATGTTACGCGCCAGGTTAGTCGCGACTTTAATGTCGTTCGACGCACCGGTAGAAACATGCTCAACACCGTAGATGATCTCTTCTGCGAGACGACCGCCGTAGAGCGTAGAGATCTGGCTCTCCAGCTTCTGACGGCTGGCGCTAATCGCATCCCCTTCCGGCAGGAAGAAGGTTACGCCCAGCGCACGACCGCGCGGAATAATCGTCACTTTATGTACCGGATCGTGTTCCGGCACCAGACGACCAATAATCGCATGGCCCGCTTCGTGATACGCGGTGGACTCTTTCTGCGCTTCCGTCATCACCATGGAGCGACGTTCCGCACCCATCATGATTTTGTCTTTCGCTTTTTCGAACTCAACCATCGAGACAACGCGTTTGTTACCGCGCGCAGCAAACAGCGCAGCTTCGTTGACCAGGTTGGCCAGATCCGCACCGGAGAAGCCCGGGGTACCGCGCGCGATGATCGCAGCGTCAATATCCGGCGACAGCGGTACACGGCGCATATGGACCTTCAGGATCTGCTCGCGACCGCGAACATCCGGCAGCCCTACGACAACCTGACGGTCGAAACGACCTGGACGCAGCAGCGCCGGGTCCAGTACGTCCGGACGGTTGGTTGCAGCAATAACGATAATGCCTTCATTGCCTTCAAAACCATCCATCTCAACCAGCATCTGGTTCAGCGTCTGCTCACGTTCATCGTGACCACCGCCTAAACCTGCGCCACGCTGACGGCCTACGGCGTCAATCTCATCGATAAAGATGATGCACGGTGCGGCTTTCTTGGCTTGTTCAAACATGTCGCGTACGCGGGATGCGCCCACGCCGACAAACATTTCAACAAAGTCAGAACCGGAAATCGTGAAGAACGGCACTTTCGCTTCGCCGGCGATCGCTTTCGCCAGCAGCGTTTTACCGGTACCCGGAGGGCCGACCATCAGGACGCCTTTCGGGATTTTACCGCCCAATTTCTGGAAACGGCTCGGCTCACGCAGATATTCAACCAGCTCGCCCACTTCCTCTTTCGCTTCATCGCAGCCCGCGACGTCGGCAAAAGTGGTTTTGATCTGATCTTCAGTCAGCATGCGCGCTTTGCTCTTACCGAACGACATGGCGCCTTTGCCACCGCCGCCCTGCATCTGGCGCATGAAGAAAATCCATACCCCAATCAGCAACAGCATCGGGAACCAGGAGATGAAGATGTTACCGAGCAGGCTCGGTTCTTCAGGTGGTTCACCCACAACCTTGACGTTTTTGGTCACCAGGTTGTCGAGCAGTTTAGGATCTTCGACCGGGATGTAAGTCGTGTAACGGTTACTATCTTTCTTGGTAACGTTGATCTCACGTCCGTTGATACGCGCTTCGCGAACCTGGTCCTGGTTGACCTCTTGCAGGAAGGTAGAGTAATCCACCTTACGGCCATTTGACTCGCTGGGCCCAAAGCTCTGGAATACTGACATCAGCACGACGGCAATGACCAGCCAGAGTATTAGGTTTTTCGCCATGTCACTCAAGGGATTAACCTCATATTACAACTGTGTTAAAAACAGCGGCAGGATACAACATATCCCGTTTCATTCAAACCGAAGGCCGAAATCAACGGGGTATCATTTTCGCCCGGTCGCTACAATATACACTTCACGCGAACGAGCACGCGAAGAGTCCGGTTTACGCACTTTAACCTTCGTAAACAGGGAGCGAATTTCCGTAAGGTACTCATCGAAACCTTCGCCCTGGAACACTTTCACTAAAAAATTACCGCCTGGCGCTAACACATCGCGGCACATCTCCAGCGCCAGCTCTACCAGATACATAGAGCGGGGAATATCCACCGCTGGCGTTCCGCTCATATTAGGAGCCATATCTGACATGACAACCTGAACTTTACTGTCACCAACACGTTCCAGTAACGCTTTCAGAACTAATTCATCACGAAAATCGCCCTGAAGGAAGTCTACGCCGACGATTGGATCCATCGGTAAAAGATCGCACGCGATAATGCGCCCGTTCCCACCAATCTGTGTGACCGCATATTGCGACCATCCACCGGGTGCAGCACCCAGGTCAACCACGGTCATCCCCGGTTTAAAAATCTTGTCACTTTGCTGTATTTCATCAAGTTTAAACCAGGCACGGGAACGTAACCCTTTTTTCTGCGCCTGAAGAACATATTTATCGCTAAAGTGTTCCTGAAGCCAGCGGCTTGAACTGGCAGAACGCTTTTTACCTGTCATTTAACTTTCCATCCGGTTTCATCGGCGTCACCGAGAAATTTCGACGCGCAATTTGGCGATACAGAGGAGATGGCGGTAGAATGACCCGTTTTCAATCCCAACGTAAGCAAAATATACGATGAATCTGAGTACTAAACAAAAACAGCACCTGAAAGGTCTGGCACATCCGCTCAAGCCGGTAGTTATGCTTGGCAACAATGGTTTGACCGAAGGGGTACTGGCCGAGATCGAACAAGCGCTTGAGCACCATGAACTTATCAAGGTGAAGATCGCCTCTGAAGAGAGAGAAACTAAGACCTTGATCGTGGAAGCTATCGTTCGCGAAACCGGTGCCTGTAATGTCCAGGTCATCGGTAAAACGCTGGTGCTTTATCGCCCGACCGCAGAGCGTAAAATTTCGCTGCCGCGCTAAAGGATATCCTGAGTTGAACACAAAATCAGTGTAAAACGAGGGGTTTCCGCCAGCAGATGAGCAAAATGCCACGCTCCAGGAGTTCATAAAAGGCCGCAATGCGGCCTTTTTCTTATCTTTACAATCCGTCAACAATTAACGCTGACGCTGCAATCAAAGATATTCCACCTTGATGATTTCGTACTCCACTTCGCCGCCAGGGGTGCGAATGACAACCACATCATCCTGCTCTTTCCCCACCAGGCCGCGTGCGATAGGCGAGTTCACCGAGATAAGATTCTGCTTAAAGTCGGCTTCGTCATCGCCAACGATGCGGTAGGTTTGCTCTTCGTCGTTATCCAGGTTCAGCACGGTCACCGTGGAACCGAAAATGACGCGGCCATTTTTCGGCATTTTGGAGATATCGATAACCTGCGCATTCGACAGTTTCGCTTCGATATCTTTAATGCGGCCTTCACAAAAGCCCTGCTGCTCACGCGCCGCGTGGTATTCAGCGTTCTCTTTGAGATCGCCATGTTCGCGGGCGTCCGCAATAGCGGCGATGATTTCAGGGCGACGAACGGTTTTTAAAAACTCCAGCTCTTCGCGCAGTTTTTCTGCACCACGTAGGGTCATCGGAATAGCTTGCATTTGTTATACCTCTTAAACATTCCTGTTAGGAGTAGTCCCCCACCCCGTCAGCGTTACCTCCCCGCATTCAGGCGTAAACAGCCGGGCAGGAGCAAAAGAAAACTGACCCGGAGACAAAGCCCCAGGTCAGCGCAATTTTTCAATTTGATACGTATTTTAACCGGAAGTTCACCGTGGGTCATCGTTTACTTTCCGGTTCGATGCGCCGTAGTATGTCGGCCTGTTTCCAGCTTGTTAGCGCGAGATTATGCGATTTCCCAGCTTTATCATCGGATTGTCCACCAGTATAGCCCTGAATGTTCAGGCCGCGAATGTCAACGAGTACATCAACCAGCTTCCGGATGGTGCCAACCTGGCGTTGATGGTGCAGAAGGTCGGCGCCGAGGCTCCCGAAATTGATTACCACGCCAAACAGATGGCGTTGCCAGCGAGTACGCAAAAAGTGATCACCGCGCTGGCTGCACTCTTACAACTGGGGCCGGACTTTCGCTTTACAACCACGCTGGAAAGCAAAGGTTCTGTCGATGGCGGTACGCTTAAAGGCGACTTAATTGCACGATTTGGCGGCGATCCGACGCTAAAACGTCAGGATATTCGCAATATGGTCGCAACGCTTAAAAAGTCAGGCGTGCAAAAAATCGATGGCAACGTGCTCATCGATACCTCGATCTTCGCCAGTCATGACAAAGCGCCGGGCTGGCCGTGGAACGATATGACGCAGTGCTTTAGTGCGCCGCCCGCCGCCGCCATCATCGATCGCAACTGTTTCTCCATTTCGCTGTATAGCGCGCAAAACGCCGGTGATTTGGCCTATATACGTGTCGCCTCTTACTATCCGGTGAACATGTTCAGCCAGGTACGCACCCTGGCGCGCGGGTCGTCGGAAGCACAATATTGCGAACTGGATGTTGTGCCGGGCGATCTCAACCGGTTCACGTTAACAGGCTGTTTGCCTCAGCGCGCCGATCCGTTGCCGCTCGCCTTCGCCATACAGGATGGTGCCAGCTATGCAGGCGCTATTCTCAAGCAGGAGCTGACCCAGGCGGGCATTACCTATACCGGCACGCTGCTGCGCCAGACGCAGGTTAATCAGCCCGGTACCGTTATCGCCAGTAAACAATCCGCTCCGCTACACGATCTGCTGAAGATCATGCTGAAGAAGTCGGACAACATGATTGCGGATACCGTCTTTCGCATGATTGGCCATGCGCGCTTTGGCGTGCCGGGCACCTGGCGAGCGGGTTCGGATGCGGTGAGGCAGATCCTGCGCCAGCAGGCCGGGGTCGATCTGGGTAATACCATCATTGCGGATGGTTCCGGTCTGTCGCGCCATAATCTGCTGGCACCGGCGACCATGATGCAAGTGCTGCAATATATTGCTCAGCATGATACCGAGCTTAACTTCATCTCGATGCTGCCGCTGGCGGGCTATGATGGCTCGCTGCAATACCGGGCAGGGCTGCACGAAGCGGGCGTCGACGGTAAGGTATCGGCCAAAACAGGCTCGCTACAAGGCGTCTACAACCTGGCAGGCTTTATCACCACCGCCAGCGGTCAGCGAATGGCGTTTGTGCAGTATCTCTCGGGGTATGCGGTTGAACCCGCCGATCAGCGCAATCGCCGTATTCCGCTGGTGCGTTTCGAAAGCCGTCTCTACAAAGATATCTATCAGAACAACTAATAAAAAATGCCGGGAAGCATCATGCTGACCCGGCATTTTTTTTATCTCTTCTCCCCGCCTGAGCGGGGAGGAAGCAGAGATTAACGTTTGTAGATGAACTCGACGCCCTCTTCGTCGTCTTCGTCCCAGTCGTCATCCCACTCTTCGTCATCTTCTTCAGTCGCTTCGGCTTCTTCGAGTTGCTGGCGATGATAATCATCCCACATGAACTCGACTTTCTCCGGCTGCTGCTCTTCCTGCGCCTGCGCAATCGGGTTTTCGATGATGAAGGTCATCACGTCCCAGCACAGGTCTTTAACGCCCTGCTGGCTGGCAGCAGAGATCAGGTAGAACTTATCTTCCCAGCCCAGCGCTTCGGCAATCGCTTTCGCTTTCGCTTCTGCTTCGTCTTTATCCATCAGGTCGATCTTGTTAAATACCAGCCAGCGCGGCTTGGCAGCCAGCTTCTCGCTGTATTTTTCCAGCTCGCCAACGATGATACGGGCGTTTTCTGCCGGATCGGAACCGTCGATCGGATCGAGGTCGATGAGGTGCAGCAGCACGCGGCAGCGCTCAAGGTGTTTCAGGAAGCGGATACCGAGGCCAGCGCCATCAGCCGCGCCCTCAATCAGCCCAGGAATATCGGCAACCACGAAGCTCTTCTCATTGTCCATACGAACAACGCCCAGGCTCGGAACCAGCGTGGTAAACGGATAATCCGCCACTTTTGGTTTCGCTGCGGAAACCGCGCGGATAAAGGTGGATTTACCGGCATTCGGCATCCCCAGCATCCCGACATCTGCCAGCAGCATTAGCTCCAGCTGCAGATCGCGCTTATCGCCTGGCGTACCCATCGTTTTCTGACGTGGAGTACGGTTTACCGAGGATTTAAAACGGGTGTTGCCGAGACCGTGCCAGCCGCCTTTCGCGACCATCAGGCGCTGACCATGTTTGGTCATATCGCCCATAGTTTCGCCAGTGCCCTGGTCGATCACGCGCGTACCAACCGGTACTTTAACCGTAATATCTTTTCCGCGTTTACCGGTGCAATCACGGCTCTGGCCGTTCTGCCCACGTTCTGCGCGGAAAGATTTTTCAAAGCGGTAGTCGATCAGGGTATTAAGGTTTTCGTCCGCTTCCAGCCAGACATCACCGCCGTCGCCACCGTCGCCGCCATCAGGGCCGCCTTTCGGGATATACTTTTCGCGGCGGAAGCTTACGCAGCCGTTACCGCCATCACCCGCTACGACCAGAATCGTAGCTTCATCTACAAACTTCATTTTACTCTCCGTAACTCATTCGCCTGAGCGGGGCACAGTGACGACCACTTCACGACTACGCCTGCGTCCCAAAAGACGATGGCCAATAGCGGAAAACATCGCGCCCGCAACCACGACAAACGCACCGAGATAACCGACAAGGTTTAACATCGGTCTGGCGAAAACATCGGGCCAGGCCATTGATAACAAATCTGAGAAAAACAGTGTAAACAGCGGCGTTAAGGTAATTAACGCGCTTACCTGCGCCGCCTGCCAGCGCGCCATTGCTTCTGCCAGCGCGCCGTAGCCAACCAGCGTGTTGAGCCCGCAAAAAACCAGACAGGCCAGTTGCCAGTCGCTCAACTGGAGCACCACGGCGGGTTTCGCCAGTGGCAGCAGCGCAAGCGTACATAAAGTGTACAGCAAAAAGAGGATCTGCTGGGAGGCCAGACGACGCAGAAGAACTTTTTGCGCCACGCCGTAGCTTACCCACACCGTCGCCGCACCGACGCCGAAAATAACGCCCCAGGTGTAATCCGTCAGCCGGGTGAAGATCTCAATCAGGCTGGTGTTGAAAAACATCACCAGACCGCTTATCAGCATCAGCGCGCCAATCACCTGCGTGATACGCATCTTCTCTTTCAGGATAAAGACGCTGGCGACCATCATACCGACGGGCGAGAGCTGGCCAATCACCTGCGATGCGGTCGGGCTGACATACTGCAGAGAAGAGCTGAACAATATGAAGTTGCCAAACAACCCGCCGGTGGCGATTGCCAGCAGCAGCAGCCAGCGAGGCTTGCGGAAAATACGCAGCGGCGGCAGTTTTCGTTTCCAGGTCAGGATTAGGCCAAGACCAATACCCGCCATTAAAAAGCGATAAAAGACCACCGTCGGCGGCTCCATCACTTCCAGCACCTGCTTCATTGCAATCGGCAACGCTCCCCAGCACATCGCTGTTGTCAGCGCCAGGAGAATACCGATGCCCGCCTGCTGTTTCATACTTCTTCCCTGCCCGAATTTTGCCGGGCTTCTAATGTAAAAAGCCCCGCAACGTGTTGCGGGGCTTTCTTCCGTTACCGGGACGCGAAAAACTTATTCAGCAACGATGCTGATGAATTTACGGTTTTTCGGGCCTTTAACTTCGAACTTAACTTTACCGTCAGTCAAAGCGAACAGAGTGTGGTCACGGCCGCAACCTACGTTGGAACCAGCGTGGAATTTAGTACCACGTTGACGAACGATGATGCTACCTGCCAGAACTGCTTCACCGCCGAAGCGTTTTACGCCCAGACGTTTAGCTTCTGAATCGCGACCGTTACGAGTTGAGCCGCCAGCCTTTTTATGTGCCATTTAAATCTCTCCTCAGGTCTTAGGCGCTGATGCCAGTAATTTTCACATCAGTGAACCACTGACGATGGCCCTGCTGCTTACGGTAGTGTTTACGACGACGAAACTTAACGATTTTAACTTTCTCGCCACGACCATGAGCAACAACTTCAGCTTTGATTACGCCGCCATCAACGAAAGGAACGCCGATTTTGACTTCTTCACCGTTTGCGATCATCAGAACTTCAGCGAATTCAACAGATTCGCCAGTTGCGATGTCCAGCTTTTCCAGGCGAACGGTCTGACCTTCGCTTACTCGGTGTTGTTTACCACCACTTTGGAAAACCGCGTACATATAAAACTCCGCTTCCGCGCACCTATCCTGATTAATTCAGAGGGCGCTATAAATATTCACAATAGGGCGCGAATATTACGCAAATTGCGAGCCGTTGACAAGTGTGATCGTCACTCCTCGCAGAAAAAAAACACAACGTGTAAGGTAACGTTTATCTGGCGCGTTTTTTCAGTACAATCGACAATACTATTCAAACCCGTAACCCTTTGTTATCCCACTTTTGATATGTGGTAAACAGGACTGAAAGCCCGGCTTTTGCGATGAATTTAGAAAAAATCAATGAGTTAACCGCGCAAGATATGGCGGGTGTGAACGCGACGATTCTGCAACAACTCAACTCGGATGTGAAATTAATCAACCAGTTGGGTTATTACATCGTAAGCGGCGGCGGCAAACGCATACGTCCGATGATCGCTGTACTGGCGGCGCGCGCAGTTGGCTATGAAGGCAACGCGCATGTCACCATCGCTGCATTAATCGAATTTATCCACACAGCAACCCTCCTCCACGACGACGTTGTGGATGAATCAGATATGCGCCGCGGCAAGGCAACGGCGAACGCCGCATTTGGTAATGCCGCCAGCGTCCTGGTCGGGGATTTTATCTATACCCGTGCATTCCAGATGATGACCAGCCTCGGCTCGCTGAAGGTGCTGGAGGTGATGTCAGAAGCGGTAAACGTGATTGCAGAAGGCGAAGTGCTGCAATTGATGAACGTCAATGACCCGAACATTACCGAAGAGAACTACATGCGCGTGATTTACAGCAAAACCGCGCGCCTGTTCGAAGCGGCTGCCCAGTGTTCCGGTTTACTGGCGGGCTGTTCGGAGGCACAGGAGAAGGGGCTGCAGGATTATGGCCGCTACCTGGGCACCGCCTTCCAGCTGATTGACGATCTGCTCGATTACAGCGCGGATGGTGAAACGCTGGGTAAAAATACTGGCGATGATCTTAACGAAGGCAAGCCGACGCTGCCGCTGCTGCATGCGATGCATAACGGTACGCCTGAGCAGGCACAGATGATCCGCGAAGCAATTGAACAGGGAAGCGGACGTCATCTTCTGGAACCGGTTCTGGAAGCAATGGCGCAGTGCGGGTCGCTGGAGTGGACGCGCCGTCGTGCCGAAGAAGAGGCGGATAAAGCCATCGCCGCGCTGCAGGTTCTCCCTCACTCTGAGTGGCGCGACGCCCTCATTGCCCTCGCCCACATCGCCGTTCAGCGCGATCGTTAAACTCTCTGTTTCCCGCGATTTATCGCGGGAAAGTTCCAATAAGCTCTAATAACATCTATTTTGAGGTGCCGAATCCTTGCGGCGCAAGCCTTGGCATAATCTGAAAACACAACAACCTCCCTGAACTTTTTAGAACAAATATTCCCATGTGCGTATAGTAATCTGCGTTGTTGGCGAACGATGGTTGAAACCGATTCTCATCAGGGAGATGTTATGGAAACGAAATATACCGACTGGCATCAAGCCGATATCATTGCCGGGCTGCGAAAGAAGGGGACGTCGCTGGCGGCTGAATCTCGAAAAAATGGCTTGAGTTCATCCACCCTCGCCAATGCACTGACCCGGCCCTGGCCGAAGGGTGAGTTGATTATTGCCCGGGCGCTGGATACCGATCCCTGGGTTATATGGCCCTCGCGTTACCACGATCCCATCACGCACGCGTTTCTTGATAAAACGAAGTTCATCAGGAAAAAACGCAGTGAAGCGTGAAAATTTTGCAGATAAAAAAAGGGAGCTTTCGCTCCCTTTATTAACGGCATAAAGGTTATTCGCCCTTCACACGCTCAATCTTCGCGCCCAGCGCGCTGAGCTTATCTTCAATACGCTCATAACCACGATCGATGTGGTAAATGCGATCGACATAAGTCGTCCCTTCCGCAATACAGCCTGCCAGCACGAGGCTCGCCGATGCACGCAAATCGGTCGCCATCACCTGCGCGCCGGAGAGCTTCTCTACGCCGTGGCAAATCGCGGTGTTGCTCTCAATCTCTGCATGAGCGCCCATACGAATCAGCTCAGGGATGTGCATGAAGCGGTTCTCGAAGATGGTTTCGGTGATCACACCGGTACCCTCGGCCACCAGGTTCAGCAGCGTGAACTGCGCCTGCATATCTGTCGGGAAGCCCGGATGCGGCGCGGTGCGCACGTTAACGGCTTTCGGACGTTTACCGTGCATATCGAGGCTAATCCAGTCTTCGCCCAGTTCAATATCCGCACCCGCGTCACGCAGTTTAGCCAGCACGGCATCCAGCGTATCCGGCTGGGCGTTGCGGCAAACAATTTTTCCACCAGAGATGGCGGCTGCCACCAGGAAGGTCCCGGTTTCGATACGGTCCGGCAACACGCGATAAACGCCGCCGCCAAGGCGCTCTACGCCCTCGATGGTAATGCGGTCAGTGCCCATGCCGGTAATTTTGGCACCGAGCGTATTGAGGAAGTTGGCGGTATCGACAATTTCCGGCTCGCGCGCGGCGTTTTCGATAATGGTGGTGCCTTCAGCCAGCGTCGCGGCGGACATAATTGTCACCGTCGCGCCAACGCTCACTTTGTCCATCACAATGTGCGCGCCCTTCAGGCGACCGTCGACAGAGGCTTTAACGTAGCCCTCTTCCAGCTTAATCTCCGCGCCCAGCTGCTCAAGGCCGGTGATATGCAGATCGACCGGACGCGCGCCAATCGCGCAACCGCCCGGGAGTGAAACCTGACCCTGGCCGAAACGGGCAACCAGCGGACCCAGCGCCCAAATCGAGGCGCGCATGGTTTTCACCAGGTCGTAAGGCGCACAGAAGACGTTCACCTTGCTGGCATCGATCCACACCGAGCCATTACGCTCAATTTTGGTGCCCAGCTGGCTCAGCAGCTTGATGGTCGTGTCGATATCTTTCAGTTTCGGCACGTTGCGGATTTCGACCGGCTCTTCGGCCAGCAGCGCGGCGAAAAGAATCGGCAGTGCGGCGTTTTTGGCACCTGAAATTGTCACTTCGCCCTGGAGACGCGTTGGCCCCTGTACACGAAACTTATCCATTTATCTGATCTCTGTTAAGAATTCACACGCGCGGCGGATCATACCGCCTGCGCTCAAAAGCCGTTAAGTTTGCGAT
The DNA here is from genome assembly GCF_003864115.1 of Kosakonia sp. CCTCC M2018092. Taxonomy (NCBI): domain Bacteria; kingdom Pseudomonadati; phylum Pseudomonadota; class Gammaproteobacteria; order Enterobacterales; family Enterobacteriaceae; genus Kosakonia; species Kosakonia sp. CCTCC M2018092. Next base: position 506,504 of record NZ_CP034225.1, on the reverse strand, counting down.
CGCGCGCCCATTCTTGCGGCGTATACGCTTTGATCGACAGGGCATGAATGCGGTTATCCGCAATGTACTCCATCAGCGGGCCATAAATGGTTTGCTGCTTCTTGACCCGGCTCATGCCGTCAAAAACTTCACCCACAGCGACAACCTGAAAGTGGCTGCCATCGCCAGTGACGTGGGCTTCCTGGAGAGAGAGTGCTTCCATCAGCACGGTCTGGATTTCATGATTTTCCATGGGCGTAAATATCATCTAAAAGTGAAAACAGTCACACATCTTAGAGGAAAGTGCGACGGTCTTAAATAAGCAAAAAGCCCCATCCACTCTCTGGACGGGGCTTTAAATAGTAACGTATTGAAAAAATTAGCGTGGCAAGGCACTTTGCGGCAAGTTATAAAGCGCCGCGAGAGTGCTCACATTCTCACTTACGCCCAGCAGCGTTACCTCCGCACCCTGCTTTTTACCCAGCTCAACCAGATGAACCAGCAGCGCGACGCCCGCGGTATCAACCCGTGTTACGCCCTGCAGATCGATGATGGTTACCCCTTTCATCGCCTCTGCGCGCGCGTCCCATAAAGGATTTAACAAGTCCTGATCCAGCTCGCCCAGCAGCGCCAGGCGTTCGCCGTCACGAGACCAGCTTAGCTGCTGGGTCATTGTTTCTTCTCGTCCAGGGTAATTTTCTGGCGGGAGATAGATTGCAGCTCAGCGGTCAGGCCATCGATGCCTTTGGTACGCAGCAGATCGCTCCACTCATTCTGCTTGGTGGTGATCATGCTTACGCCTTCGGCGATCATGTCATAAGCCTGCCAGTTCCCGGTCTGGCTATTTTTACGCCACTGGAAATCCAGGCGTACCGGCGGACGACCGTTCGGATCGACGATGGTTACGCGGATCGGCACGATGGTGGCATCGCCCAGCGGCTGTTCCGGGGCAATCTGGTAAGTCTGGCCGTGATAGAGCGCCAGCGCCTGACCGTATGCCTGCTTCAGATATTCACGGAACGCCTTGAAGTAGGCATCACGCTGCGCAGGGGTCGCTTCTTTGTAGTAACGGCCCAGCACCAGCGCGCCGGCATATTTTACCTGAACGTAGGGCAGCAGCTCCTGATCGACCACCTCGCGCAGGTAATCCGGGTTTGCACGGATTTTCGGTTGTTCATTTTTAAGGCGATCGAAAGTCTGCTTCGCCGCCCCCTGCATTGCGGTGTACGGGTTGCTTTGATCAACAGCCAAAGCCGAGCTCAACGGTGCAACGACCAGCAGAGCAACCATCATGAGACGTTTAAACATTGCGTCACTTCTCCTCGTTAATGCGTCTGATCCGCAGACGGCGCAGGTTGAGTATTCCCTTCATTTTGCGCCGCCGCATCGCCTGAATTCTTATTGTCGCCGCCTTTACTGTTGTAAAGGAACTGACCAATGAGATCTTCCAGCACCATCGCGGACTTGGTGTCCTGAATCGTGCTGCCTTCCTTAAGCATAGATGTTCCCATCTCGGGATCGTCAAACCCGACGTTCAACGCCAGATATTGTTCGCCCAGCAGGCCAGATGTGCGGATCGCCAGCGAACTGGTATCCGGGATCTGGTTGTAACGCTCTTCGATATCCAGCGTCACGCGCGGCAGGTAAGTTTTCGGGTCGAGAGAGATATCCGATACGCGCCCAATCACTACCCCGCCGATACGCACCGGCGAATTGGCTTTCAGGCCGCCGATATTGTCAAAGGTGGCATAAACGCGGTACGTCGGTTCTGTACGCATCGAGGCGACATCTGCCGCTTTCAGGCAGATAAAGAGCCCCGCCAGTAACGCCAGCAGAAGAAACAGGCCGACCCAAATTTCACTTTTTTTCGTTTGCATGAACTCAATTCCCAAACATCAATGCGGTGAGCACAAAATCCAGACCGAGAACGGCCAGCGAGGAGTGCACAACGGTGCGTGTTGTCGCGCGGCTGATCCCGGCCGAAGTCGGGATCGCATCGTAACCGTTAAACAGCGCAATCCAGGTCACGGTGATAGCAAAGACCACGCTTTTAATCAGACAGTTAACCAGATCCATTCGCAGGTCGACGGCGTTCTGCATCGCAGTCCAGAAGAAGCCGCTGTCGATCCCTTTCCAGTTAACGCCCACCAGCGAGCCGCCCCAGATACCAACCGCGACAAACATAACCGTCAGCAGCGGCAAAGAGATGACGCCGGCCCAGAAACGCGGCGAAATAACCCGACGTAAAGGATCGACCGCCATCATCTCGAGGCTGGAGAGCTGCTCGGTGGCGCGCATCAAGCCAATCTCTGCGGTGAGCGCCGAGCCTGCGCGTCCGGCAAACAGCAGCGCGGCAACAACCGGGCCTAACTCACGCAGCAGCGAGAGCGCCACCAGCATGCCGAGGCTCGTCTCCGCGCTGTAGGTGGTCAGCACAAGATAGCCCTGCAGCCCCAGCACCATGCCGATAAAGACGCCGGAGACGAGGATAATAACCATCGACAGCACACCGACGTTATAGAGCTGGCGGATCAGCAGCGGCGCGTGTTTGCGAAACTCCGGCTTGCCAACCAGGGCGTTGAACAGCATTAACCCGGCACGCCCGAACGTCGCGATCGTTTTGATCCCACGATGGCCAAGCGCAGCCAGTGCATTTAACAGCATGAGTGTATTAACTCCCTGTTTCTAAAAGATCGCGCTGGTAATCACCAGCAGGATAGCGGAACGGAACCGGCCCGTCGGCAATGCCATCAAGGAACTGACGGACGCGAGGATCGCTATTCTCCTGCAACCCCTGCGCGCTGCCGTGGGCGACAATTTTCCGGTCCGCCACAATATAGGCGTAATCCGCGATGCTCAACACCTCCGGCACATCATGGGATACAACGATACAAGTGACGCCCAGCGCGTTGTTCAGCTCAGAGATAAGCTTTACCAGCACCCCCATGGTAATGGGATCCTGGCCGACGAAGGGCTCATCAAACATGATCAGATCCGGCTCCAGCGCGATCGCACGCGCCAGCGCTGCACGCCGCGCCATACCGCCAGAGAGTTCGGAGGGCATCAATTTTGCCGCACCGCGCAGCCCGACCGCTTCGAGCTTCATCATCACCGTGCTGTGCAACAGCGCCGGTGGCAAAGTGGTATGTTCGCGCAGCGGATAGGCGACGTTATCGAACACATTCATATCGGTGAAGAGCGCGCCGGACTGAAAGAGCATGCTCATTCTTTTGCGCACCGTGAAGAGGCGTGAACGCGACATGGCCGGCACGTTTTCGCCATCAAATAAGATTTCGCCGCTATCGGGCGGGATCTGCCCGCCAATCAGGCGCAGTAAGGTGGTTTTACCGATCCCTGACGGCCCCATAATGGCGGTAATCTTCCCGCGCGGCACGGTCAGTGAAATATTGTCGAAGATCGGGCGGCTGCCTCGGGAGAAGCTGACGCCACGAACATCGACCAAATTCGCCACTGTCTGGCTCATTTCCTCTTCCTTATCACCCTGTGGGCCGCAAGCATTACGCTTGATATCATCACGAACCCAGCATTTTTACAGAATATTACCCGCCCAGGTTAGCGAAAGCTGGCATTTGTTTTACTTTTGAGCCGCATAAAGTCAAAATTAGGAATCATTACGCTACGCGTAAGTTCCGGTTTTAACCCGGTATAGCAGCCTGTGAAACGGCGAAATTATACCTGAAGAAAGGACGTTAGATGCTCTTAGCGACGGCGCTATTGATAATTGGTTTACTTCTTGTGGTCTACAGTGCCGATCGTCTGGTGTTTGCCGCCTCCATTCTTTGCCGCGCTCTCGGTATTCCGCCATTAATTATTGGTATGACGGTGGTCAGTATTGGCACCTCGCTACCGGAAATCATCACCTCTGTTGCCGCCTCGCTGCATGGCCAGCTTGATCTCGCTATCGGCACCGCCATCGGATCGAACATCACCAATATCCTGCTGATCCTTGGCGTTGCTGCGCTGTTACACCCTTTTACCGTGCATTCCGATATTCTGCGCCGTGAATTGCCGTTAACCTTAGTAGCTAGCCTGCTGGCGGGCGTCGTGCTGTATGATGGGCAGCTTACGCCCGTAGACGGCATCTTTTTACTGTTATTAGCCGTGCTATGGCTGGTGTTCATTGTTAAAATCGCCCGTCTGGCCGAACGCCAGGGTAATGATAGCCTGACGCGCGAGCAGCTGGCCGAGCTGCCGCGAGAAGGAAGTGTGTCAGTTGCCTGCCTCTGGCTGGGCGTGGCGCTGATTATCATGCCGATGGCGACGCGCATGGTGGTGGATAACGCCACCGTGGTGGCGAACTTCTTCGCCATTAGCGAACTGACTATCGGCCTGACGGTTATCGCCATCGGTACCGGCCTTCCTGAGCTTGCCACCGCCATCGCCGGCGCGCGCAAAGGGGAAGACGATATCGCCATCGGCAACCTTATCGGCTCCAACATTTTTAATATCGCGATCGTGCTTGGCTTGCCGGCACTGATTGCGCCAGGCAGCTTTAACCCGATGGCGTTCACACGCGACTACGGGGTAATGGTGCTGGTCAGCGCCCTTTTCGCGCTTATCTGCTGGCGACGCAAGCAGATCGGTCGTGGCATCGGGGGGCTGTTGTTCGGTGGATTTATCATATGGCTGGCGATGCTCTACTGGCTGTCGCCGCTTTTGACGGGATAATCGGATACGCACTATGTCGCAAATAGATTTGCAGCCGGGTTTTGACTTTCAACAAGCCGGCAAAGAAGTTCTGGCGATTGAACGTGAAGGCCTCGCACAGCTGGATCAGTACATTAATGAAGATTTCACCCGCGCATGCGAAAGCATCGCTTATTGTGCTGGCAAAGTCGTGGTGATGGGCATGGGCAAATCGGGCCATATCGGCCGGAAAATGGCGGCGACCTTTGCCAGTACCGGCACGCCCGCGTTTTTCGTCCATCCCGGTGAAGCCGCGCACGGCGATTTGGGTATGGTCAGCCCGCAGGATGTCGTGATTGCGCTGTCGAACTCCGGTGAGTCCAACGAGATCCTCGCACTGATCCCGGTGCTGAAGCGCCTCAAGGTCGCGCTGATTTGCATGACCAGCCGCCCTGAGAGCAGCATGGCGCGCGCGGCGGATATTCATTTATGCGTAAAAGTGCCGAAAGAGGCCTGCCCGCTGGGCCTGGCACCAACCTCCAGCACCACCGCAGCGCTGGTAATGGGCGATGCGCTGGCGGTGGCGCTGCTGAAAGCGCGCGGCTTTACCGCTGAAGATTTTGCCCTCTCCCATCCGGGCGGCGCGCTGGGCCGTAAACTGCTGCTGCGTGTGAATGACATCATGCACACCGGGGATGAGATCCCGCACGTCAGCAAAGAGGCCAGCCTGCGTGATGCGTTACTGGAGATCACGCGGAAGAATTTAGGTATGACGGTGATCTGCGACGATCTGATGAAGATCGAAGGTATCTTTACCGATGGTGACCTGCGTCGGGTGTTTGATATGGGTGCCGATGTGCGCAGCCTCGGCATCACCGATGTGATGACGCCAGGCGGCGTGCGCGTACGTCCCAATACGCTGGCGGTCGATGCCCTGAACCTGATGCAATCCCGTCACATTACCTGCGTACTGGTTGCCGATGGTGAGCAGTTACTGGGTGTGTTACATATGCATGACTTACTGCGCGCGGGCGTGGTGTAAAGAAGGACACAAGAATGAGTAATGCTGGCGCGTCGCTTGCCACCTGCTATGGGCCGGTAAGCACGCAAGTCATGGAGAAAGCCGCGAAGATTCGCCTGCTGATCCTCGATGTGGATGGCGTGCTGTCCGACGGGCTCATCTATATGGGCAATAATGGCGAAGAGCTAAAAGCGTTCAATGTCCGTGACGGTTACGGCATTCGCAGCGCCCTCACCTCCGGTATTGAGATGGCGATCATTACCGGGCGTAACGCTAAACTGGTAGAAGATCGCTGTGAGACGCTGGGCATCACGCATCTCTACCAGGGGCAATCCGACAAAATGATCGCCTACCGGGAACTGCTTGCCCGCCTCGATTTGACCGCCGATCAGGTTGCCTATATCGGCGACGATTTGATCGACTGGCCGGTAATGGCGGAGATTGGCCTGAGCGTTGCCGTTGCCGATGCGCACCCGCTGCTCAGCGCGCGCGCCGATTACGTGACGCGGATTAACGGCGGTCGCGGCGCGGTGCGTGAAGTGTGTGACTTACTGCTGCTGGCACAGGGCAAGCTGGATGAAGCCAAAGGGCAATCAATATGAGTAAAACCAGACGTTGGGTCATTATTCTGCTGGCGCTGGTCGCACTGGTTCTGATTGGTATTAACTTCACCACTCAGGATGCGCCGGAACAGAGCGCCGCAAACAGTTCAGATCCGACTTATAAAAGCCAACATACGGATACTGTCGTTTACAGTCCGGAAGGCGCGCTGAACTATCGCCTGATCGCGCAAAATGTGGAGTACTACTCCGCCGATAGCATCAGTTGGTTTGCCAAACCCGTGTTAACCACCTTCGATGAGAACAAAATACCGACCTGGTCTATCAAGTCGGATAAAGCAAAGCTCACCGACGACAAAATGCTTTACCTCTATGGACATGTCGAAGTTAACGCACTGACTGCGGACGCACAATTACGCAAAATCACCACGGATAACGCCCGGATCAACCTGGTCACCCAGGATGTTTTCTCAGACGATCAGGTTACGTTATACGGAACAACATTTAATTCCACCGGCCTGAAAATGCGCGGCAATTTACGCAGCAAAAACGCCGAGCTGATTGAAAAGGTTAGAAGCTCCTATGAAATTCAAAACAAACAAACGCAGCCTTAATCTTCTCCTGGCGGGTACGCTCTTCGCTGCCGCGCTTCCGGCGCTCGCTGTGACCGGGGATACCGAACAACCGATTCACATCGACTCCGATCAGCAGTCGCTGGATATGCAGGGGAATGTTGTCACCTTCACCGGCAATGTCGTCGTGACGCAGGGGACCATTAAGATCAACGCCGATAAGGTCGTGGTCACCCGCCCGGGCGGCCAGCAGGGCAGAGAGATTATCGACGGTTACGGTAATCCGGCCACCTTCTACCAGATGCAGGACAACGGCAAGCCGGTGAAAGGCCACGCCTCGCAGATGCACTACGAACTGGAAAAAGATTTCGTCATCCTGACCGGTAACGCCTATCTCGAGCAGTTAGACAGCAATATTGCTGGCGACAAAATCACCTACCTGGTGAAAGAGCAGAAGATGCAAGCGTTCAGCGACAAAGGCAAGCGCGTAACAACCGTGCTGGTACCGTCGCAGTTGCAGGACAAGAGCAATAAATCCGCCCCGGCCCCGGCGCAAAAGAAGAGTAACTAATCCGTTATGGCAACATTAACTGCAAAGAATCTCGCCAAGGCTTATAAAGGCCGTCGCGTGGTCGAAGACGTCAGTCTGACCGTTAATTCCGGTGAAATCGTCGGCTTGCTTGGCCCTAACGGCGCAGGGAAAACCACCACCTTCTATATGGTGGTCGGGATTGTCGCGCGCGATGCCGGCAACATCATTATTGATGATGAAGATATCAGCCTGCTGCCGCTGCATGCGCGCGCGCGCCGCGGCATCGGCTATCTGCCGCAGGAAGCTTCCATCTTCCGCCGCCTCAGCGTCTACGACAACCTGATGGCAGTGCTGCAAATTCGTGACGATCTCACCGCGGAACAGCGTGAAGACCGCGCCAATGAGCTGATGGAAGAGTTCCACATCGATCACCTGCGCGACAGCATGGGTCAGGCGCTCTCCGGCGGTGAACGTCGCCGCGTCGAGATTGCCCGCGCGCTGGCGGCAAACCCGAAATTTATCCTGCTCGATGAACCCTTTGCGGGCGTTGACCCGATCTCGGTTATCGACATCAAACGCATTATCGAGCATCTGCGCGACAGCGGGCTTGGGGTGCTGATTACCGACCACAACGTGCGCGAAACGCTAGCCGTGTGTGAGCGCGCCTATATTGTCAGCCAGGGACATCTCATCGCCCACGGCACGCCGCAGCAAATCCTTGAAGACGAACATGTTAAGCGCGTATATCTTGGGGAAGACTTCAGACTCTGATAGGGTAAGGTTTATTGACATTTTTTGTCGGAGAGTGCTGCTCTGAATATGAAGCAAGGTTTGCAACTACGGCTTAGCCAACAGCTAGCCATGACGCCGCAACTGCAACAGGCCATTCGCCTTTTGCAGTTGTCCACGTTGGAACTTCAGCAGGAACTTCAGCAGGCGCTGGAGAGCAACCCACTGCTGGAACAAACCGATCTTCACGAAGAAGTGGATAGCGAACAGGTTCAGGAAAAAGATGGCCTGGACACCGCGGATGCGCTTGAACAGAAAGAGATGCCCGACGAACTGCCGCTCGATGCCAGCTGGGATGAGATCTACACCGCAGGCACCCCGTCAGGCAGCAGTAACGATTACATTGATGATGAACTGCCGATCTACCAGGGCGAAACCACACAGTCGCTACAGGATTACCTGATGTGGCAGGTTGAGCTGACGCCCTTCTCCGATACGGATCGCGCCATTGCGACGTCGATCGTTGATGCCGTGGACGAAACCGGCTATCTCACCGTGACGCTGGAGGAGATCCTCGAGAGCATGGGGAACGACGAGATCGGCATGGATGAAGTGGAAGCGGTGCTAAAGCGCGTTCAGCGTTTCGATCCCGTTGGCGTTGCCGCGCGCGATCTGCGCGACTGCCTGCTGGTTCAGCTCTCCCAGTTCGCGAAAGCGACGCCGTGGTGCGAAGAGGCCCGGCTGATTATCTGCGATCATCTCGATCTGCTGGCCAATCACGACTTCCGCTCGTTGATGCGCGTGACGCGTCTGAAAGAGGATGTGCTGAAAGAGGCGGTGAATCTGATCCAGTCCCTCGATCCGCGCCCCGGTCAGTCGATCCAGACCAGCGAGCCGGAGTATGTGATCCCCGATGTGCTGGTGCGCAAGCACACCGGGCGCTGGACGGTGGAGCTTAACGCCGACAGCATTCCGCGTCTTAAGATCAACCAGCAGTATGCAGCGATGGGCAGCGGCGGGCGTAACGACGCCGATACGCAGTTCATTCGCAGTAATTTGCAGGAAGCGAAGTGGTTGATCAAAAGCCTGGAGAGCCGCAACGACACGCTGCTGCGCGTCAGCCGCTGCATCGTCGAGCAGCAGCAGGCGTTCTTTGAGCAGGGCGAAGAATTTATGAAACCGATGGTGCTGGCGGATATCGCCCAGGCCGTCGAGATGCACGAGTCGACCATCTCTCGTGTGACCACCCAGAAGTACCTGCACAGTCCTCGCGGCATTTTTGAACTGAAGTATTTCTTCTCCAGCCATGTGAATACCGAAGGCGGCGGCGAAGCCTCCTCCACGGCTATTCGCGCACTGGTGAAGAAGTTGATCGCCGCGGAAAACCCTGCAAAACCGCTGAGCGACAGTAAGCTGACGACGCTGCTTTCCAATCAGGGAATCATGGTCGCGCGGCGAACCGTTGCGAAGTATCGAGAATCTTTATCCATTCCGCCGTCTAACCAGCGTAAACAGCTGGTGTGACCCAACCGATAAGGAAGACACTATGCAGCTAAACATCACCGGACAAAACGTTGAGATTACCGATGCCCTGCGCGAGTTTGTAAACAGCAAATTTGCCAAGCTGGAGCACTATTTCGACAGGATTAATCAGGTTTATGTTGTGTTGAAAGTGGAAAAGGTGACGCACATTTCAGATGCCACGCTGCATGTGAATGGAGGCGAGCTGCATGCCAGTGCGGAAGGACAAGATATGTATGCTGCTATTGACGGTTTAATTGATAAACTGGCGCGGCAGCTCACGAAGCATAAAGATAAACTGAAACAACACTAATTGTCCGGGCGTCCGTCTGGCGCGTTGCACCCGACCGCAACCCGGTTGGGTGCTGGCTCCGGCGTCGCTTAGGTGAAATTATGATGAATAACGATTCGGCTCTTCAACTGAGCACAGTACTTAACCAGGAATGCACCCGTAGCGGCGTTCACTGCCAGAGTAAAAAACGCGCGCTGGAAATTATCAGCGAGCTGGCGGCGAAACAGTTAGGTCTGCCGCCGCAGGTGGTCTTCGAGGCGGTTCTTACACGTGAAAAGATGGGCAGTACCGGTATTGGTAACGGTATCGCCATTCCTCACGGCAAGCTCGAGGAAGATACACTGCGCGCCGTCGGCGTGTTTGTGCAACTCGAAACGCCTATTGCCTTCGACGCTATCGATAATCAACCCGTCGATCTGCTCTTTGCCCTGCTGGTGCCGGCAGATCAGACCAAAACGCATCTGCACACCCTTTCGCTGGTCGCCAAACGGCTGGCGGATAAAACCATTTGTCGACGCCTGCGCGGCGCGCAGAGTGATGAAGAGCTGTATGAGATCATCACGCAGACAGAAGGCGAGCGCGGCGATGCGTAACCGGGTAAGACTCTACTTGTCAGTCGTTCTGAGGAGAAATGACCCATGGTCCTGATGATCGTCAGTGGTCGTTCGGGTTCAGGGAAATCCGTGGCGCTACGCGCACTGGAAGATATGGGTTTCTACTGTGTTGATAACCTGCCGGTTGTGCTGTTGCCGGAACTGGCGCAAACCCTCGCCGATCGCCAGATCTCTGCCGCCGTCAGTATCGATGTGCGCAATATGCCGGAGTCGCCGGAGATCTTTGAGCAGGCGATGAGCAATCTGCCGGAGGCGTTTTCGCCGCAGCTGCTCTTTTTAGATGCGGATCGCAACACCCTGATTCGCCGCTACAGCGACACGCGCCGCCTGCACCCGCTCTCAAGCAAAAACCTGTCACTGGAGAGCGCCATCGATGAAGAGAGCAATCTGCTTGAGCCGCTGCGTTCGCGTGCCGATCTGATTGTTGATACCTCAGAGATGTCGGTGCATGAGCTGGCAGAGATGCTGCGCACGCGCCTTTTAGGCAAACGCGAGCGCGAGCTGACCATGGTCTTCGAATCCTTCGGCTTCAAGCACGGCATTCCAATCGATGCTGATTACGTCTTTGACGTGCGCTTCCTGCCGAACCCGCACTGGGATCCGAAACTGCGTCCGATGACCGGCCTCGATAAGCCCGTCGCTGCATTCCTCGACAGGCACACCGAAGTGCATAACTTTATCTATCAGACGCGCAGTTACCTCGAGTTGTGGTTGCCGATGCTGGAGACCAATAACCGTAGCTACCTGACGGTGGCCATCGGTTGTACCGGGGGTAAACATCGCTCTGTCTATATCGCCGAACAGCTGGCGGACTACTTCCGCTCGCGCGGCAAAAACGTGCAGTCCCGTCACCGTACGCTGGAAAAACGCAAAACATGACCGTAAAACAAACCGTTGAGATCACCAATAAGCTGGGCATGCACGCGCGCCCGGCGATGAAACTGTTTGAACTGGTACAGGGCTTTGACGCGGAAGTGCTGCTGCGTAACGAAGAGGGAACCGAAGCGGAAGCCAGCAGCGTGATCGCTCTGCTGATGCTGGATTCCGCCAAAGGCCGACAGATTGAAGTCGAAGCCAGCGGCCCCCAGGAAGAGGAAGCGCTGGCCGCGGTGGTGGCGCTGTTTATCGCCGGGTTCGACGAAGAGTAATCAGTGCAGGTTGTTACTCTGCAAAAAGCCTTCGCCACCGAGCTGCTGCATCTGGCGCATGATCCACGCCTGACGGTTACGCACATAGCCTGAAGGCGCTGCCGCCTTATAACGAATCGGGTTCGGCAGCACCGCCGCCAGCAGCGCGGCTTCCGACATCGTCAGCCGGCTCGCGGGTTTATGAAAATAGCGCTGCGACGCCTCTTCCACACCAAATATGCCATCGCCAAACTCCGCAATATTCAGGTAGACCGTCAGGATGCGCCGTTTCGTCCACACCGCTTCCGTCGTCACCGTCAGCCCCGCTTCCAGCCCCTTTCGCAGCCAGCTTTTACCGTCCCACAAAAAGAGGTTTTTCACCGTCTGTTGCGACAGGGTCGAAGCGCCGCGAATGCGGTTCTCATGCTTTTCATTATGCGAAAGCGCTTTTTCGATCGCCTCCACATCTAATCCCCAGTGATCGGGAAAGCGCTGATCTTCAGCGGCAACCACCGCCAGTGCCATCCACGGCGAGATCTCATCCATGCTGACCCAGTCGGAGTGGGCGACATAGCTAAAGTCCCCGCTCAGCCACGCACTCAGTTGCCGCTCGACCATCACTGCGGAAAACGGCACCGGCATAAAGCTGAACAGTAGAATACCGCCGCCCCAGAAGGCCACCAGCACTAACAGAACACGCAGAAGAAGACGTTTCAGCGCGGTCTTCAGCGTACCGCGTCCGCCTCGCTTCATTCGCACAATACCAGCACGCGCGTCACCAGTTTCTCAATTCCTGTTGCCGCCTGGGCAATATCTTCCGCCAGCATATACGCCGGTGTGGTCACCACTTTGTTCTCTTCATCGACAACAATATCGTCCACCGGACACGGCACGTGCTCCGCGCCCATCTCTTCCAAAATTTCGGCGGTATCGACATCGGTTCCAATAGTGAGACGCAGCGGGAAGTCGAAAATTTTCGGCAGCATCGCCGGTGCAATGCACATAAAACCGAGCGGTTTTCCAGCCTCGTGCATCGCCAGCGCGAGGGTTTTCAGATCGTTATCCACCGCGCAGTCGCCGCCGAGGCTGGCAAAGCTGCTGAGGTTTTTCGCCGCGCCAAAGCCGCCGGGGACAATCAGCGCATCCAGATCGTTTACCGATGCCTGCGCCAGCGGCGCGATCTTGCCACGGGTAATGCGGGCGGCTTCCACCAGCACGTTACGACTTTCCGCCATGCTTTCGCCGGTGAGGTGATTGATGACATCACTCTGCGCTTTATCGGGCGCAAAACAGACGGCCTCTGCGCCGTTGCGGGCAAGCGCCAGCAGGGTAATTACCGCTTCGTGGATCTCGGAACCGTCATACACGCCAGACCCACTAAGAACAACGCCGACTCTTTTCATGCCAAACATCCTTTCTGCGAATTGCGGTCAATAACTAAAAATTTTGATAAGGGAGCCTTGCTTCACACATTTCACTGATTGCTGTAACAAATCATTTAAGATTTGCTATCTTATGTGCGTGTGGTCGAATTTTAATAGACTGCGCCCTTGCAATTAAAACCAAAAATTACGGCGCAGCCACGGTTTCCCTGGTGTTGGCGCAGTATTCGCGCACCCCGGTTAATCCGGGGTCATTTTTTTGCAGCGTCTGCCACCCAGGCTTTGAGCACGGCGACATCATTGCGCCACTCCTGCTTCATCTCTTCCACCCATTCGCCGACATTATCCCACCAGGCGGGAAGATCCGGGGACTGGATCTGCTGGCCTAACTGCTGCAGATGGCGCAGGCCGACGGATCCGGCAGCGCCCTTAATTTTGTGCCCCTCTTCGACAATCCCTTTCTGGTCGCGCGCGGTGAGGTTCGACTCCAGCACGCTCAGGTAGCCTGGCATCATCTTCTCAAACACCGCCAGCCCATCGGTAATCAGCTTCGGCCCAACCAGCTCGAGATACTGCTCAAGCATGGCGGTATCCAGCAGAGTTTGCGCTTTTTCGTTGTCTATCGTTGCCACCTGTTCCTCCTCCTCATCTCCGGCGTCCCAAAACTTCTTGATCATCGCCGTTAATGCTGGCACCGCCAGCGGTTTGCTTAAGACATCATCCATGCCGGCATCCAGATACTCCTGCTTATCTTTCAGCACGTTTGCGGTCAGCGCCACCAGCGGCGGCAGTTCTTCGCGCGAATAGCGGCTGGTCAGCGCGCGCGAGATATCCAGCCCGGTCATATCCGGCAACTGAATATCAAGCAGTACCAGGTCATATTCGCCCGGGGCGAACATCTCCAGCGCGGCACCGCCGGTCATCGCCACATCGACGCTGTTGCCGAGTTTCTCCAGCACCGAGCGCGCGACAATCACGTTGAGTTCAATATCTTCTACCAGCAGCACATGCAGCGCCGGTAAGGGCATCTCATCCTCTTCGAAGGCGTCGTCAACCTCTTCCGCCACCGCAGGAGCATGAACGGTCAATGTAAAGAGCGAGCCGTTGCCAGGCTGGCTGCTGACGGTAATATCGCCGCCCATGCTTTTCGCCAGACGGCGTGAAACCGCAAGCCCGATGCCGGTGCCGGTGGCCGGTTTGCCGCCGTGGCTATCTTTTACCTGGTAATACATGGCGAAGATTTTGTCCTGCTCATCGCGCGGAATACCGATCCCGGAGTCCTGGACTTCAAAATGCAGAATCTCACCTTCATCGTAGCGCACGCGCACCGTCACCTGCCCTTCGCGGGTAAATTTCACGGCGTTGCTGATAAGGTTCCAGAGGATCTGCCGCAAACGGGTGCCGTCGGTGATGACCTGGTGCGGCAGCGGCAGCGTCGGCTCGAGTTCGAAACGCAGCCCTTTTTGATGCGCCTGCAGCCCGGAGAGGTTCTCCAGATCCGCCAGGAAACTGGTGAAGTCGAGCGGCTGGTTATCGAGTTGTACTTTGCGCCGCTCCATCTTATCCATGTCGATAATATCGTTGAAGATATTGCCCAGCGTCACCGCAGAGACATGGATGGTTTTGAGGTACTTCTCCTGTTCCGGCGCAAGATCGGTATCCAGCAAAATGCGGCTTAAACCGACAATGCCATTAAGCGGCGTGCGCAGTTCGTGGCTGATGGTAGAGATAAAGGTAGTCTTGTCGCGGCTGGCGCGCTCCAGCGCATCCTGATAGCGCTTACGCTCGGTAATATCGCGCCCGAAGCCCATCAGCCCGTGGCGTTTACCAACGCGGTCATAATAGGGAACTTTGCGGATTTCGAAGCAGGCTTTGCGCCCGTCGGGATAATCCAGCCACTGCTCATAGGTGAGCGAGACGTTGTGACGAAACACTTTCTCGTCGGTCTCAATCACTTTTTGCGCCGCTTCCGGCGAGTAGACATCCTGCGGCTTGAGGTGAATCAGCTGCTTTTCGCTTTTGCCGGTGAGCAGCTCCATAGCGCGGTTGCAGCCAGAAAACTCTTTATCTTCATTGCGATAGAAGACCAGATCGGGGGAAGCATCAAGGAAAGAGCGCAGGAAAGAGGATTGCTGTTCGAGCTGGATCTGCGTCTGCTCACGCTCCTGCATCTCAATCTTCAGCCGCTCAAAGGTTGCCTGTCGTTCCGCCTCGGCTTTTTCGCGATCGCTGATCTCCTGGTTAAGCTGCATGATGTTGTCTTTAAGCTTCACGTTGAGCTTAAGATCGCGCTCGCGCATCTCTTCCAGCTTCTCCACCAGCCGCGATAAGCGCTGGCGTGACTCCTCAAGTTGCTCAACCACTACCGATAAGAAGTAGACCGCCCAGGGGGTGATCAACAGACCAAAGAAGATAGAGCGGATCACGTCAATACGCTCAACCTGCCCCTGCAACACCATCGTGACCGCCATTTGCACCACGATGGCCAGCACCACCAGCGCCAGCGCCAACAGCATGGAAAAGCGCACCAGACCCAGCTTCATCATCAGGTCGACGTAATATTGCGCCAGTAAACGGATTTGCTTCATAGCGTTTTCCTTAAACAAGTCCGCTCAATAATACTCAATTCTGAGCAAGGCGTTGAAGCTTGTGCGAAAAATGCGGCAATAATGTGTGGTTGACCCAGGTTCAGGCGGGCGGCGTCCAGCAGCGACCGAGCGCCGAACCCTGGCCGCCGTGTGCATTAAGGTAGGTGTTGAGTTCGACCATGCCGGTCCAGCGATTTTCGCACCACAGCGGCGCCAGCAGAGTGGGACGACGGGCGCTTGCAGAAACGCGGTGGTAGATTACCTCTGGCGGCGTGTGGCGGATCATCTCGCCAGCAATGACGGTGTACTCTTCAAGCCCGATGGCGTTCAGACGCCCCGCTTCCCAGGCCTTTGCCATAATGCTTCCTTTCACAATATGCAGTGGGTGCAGCTTGATGCCGTCGACGCCGGTTTCGACCACGCGCTCAAGCGTCGCCATGCAATCCGGCAACCGCTCGCCCGGCAGGCCAGCAATCAGATGGGTACAGACCTTCAGGCCGCGCTCCCGGGCGAGCCGCGCGGTATGTTGGTAACAGGCGAAATCGTGGCCGCGATTGATGCGGTGCAGGGTTTTATAGTGCGCGGTTTGTAGCCCCAGCTCCAGCCATACTTCAAAGCCCTGCTGGCGGTATTCGCACAGCAGATCCAGCACCGCATCCGGCACGCAGTCGGGACGCGTTCCGACGCACAACCCAACCATATTGGCCTGACTCAGCGCCTGCTGGTACATCTCGCGCAGCACCTGCACTTCCGCCCAGGTACTGGTATAGGCCTGAAAATAGGCGAGATAGCGCCGGGCGCGGTTAACGCGCTGCGCCTGTTCGGCAAGCTGCAACGCAATTGAACGATACTGCTGCGCCTCATCGGCAAACGAGGCAACGTTACAGAAAGTGCAGCCGCCGCGGCCCAGCGTGCCATCGCGGTTTGGGCAGCTAAAGCCGCCATGCAGGGTCAGCTTATGAACTTTTTCGCCGTAGCGCCGGGCAAGATCCCCACCAAACATATTGACTAATTTCTGTAACTGCATAATCTGAAAGGCCGCCCAAATCAAAGGGCGTAGCCTGCCACTATTAGCTTTCATCGGCGATGACCTGGATCAATCGCCCGGGAAGGCTTTATCCATTGCATAATCAGTCAACATAACCGCTATTTCATTCATCCTCCGCGCGATTACTTTTCCTTATGCTGAAAGGTAAATTTGCAGAAATAGGTCTCTACCTTAAAAACAGTGGGATTATGCGGCGCTAGCCACACAAGCAGGATAATAATCTGCTAATAAAAGTCAGGTCAGAACAGAAGAGCGGAAACAGCGCATTACTATAGTGAGTCAGATCACACTCTCCCCCTGCATTATGCTGCCATAACTGAATGTAAAACTGATTAAACATCCTTTTAAATCAATTAGATGAATGCGTGTTAGCACATTTTTGGATAAATAAGCTCGGCATTTGACCTGTGTGCGGATTCCCGATAAGTTGGAAATCCGCTGGAAGCTTTCTGGATGAGCAGTCTGCTCATCATATTTATGCAGTAATTGAGATTCCCTCTTAAGCAAGTCCTCAACACTTGTGAATCGATGCGAAAAGGAAATGAAGAGGGCGACATACGAGGCCATTGCCCCGTCGCCATGCTCTTTCTGCGCCTGTGCGTAACGATCGGGAGGGCTCTCGCAGAGCCTGGGGAGGTTCACTGATATGTTGTACGATAAATCTCTTGAGAGAGATAACTGTGGTTTCGGCCTGATCGCCCACATAGAAGGCGAACCTAGCCACAAGGTAGTGCGTACCGCTATTCACGCACTGGCCCGCATGCAGCACCGCGGCGCGATCCTTGCCGATGGTAAAACCGGCGACGGTTGCGGCCTGCTGTTGCAAAAACCTGACCGTTTCTTCCGCATCGTCGCCGAAGAGCGCGGCTGGCGCTTAGCTAAAAACTACGCCGTCGGCATGCTGTTCCTCAATCAGGATCCGGAAAAAGCCGCTGCATCGCGTCGTGTTGTAGAAGAAGAACTTCAGCGTGAGACTCTCTCGCTCGTTGGCTGGCGCGATGTGCCGACCAACGAAGGCGTACTCGGTGAAATTGCCCTCTCCTCACTGCCTCGTATTGAGCAAGTTTTCGTTAACGCCCCGGCCGGCTGGCGTCCGCGCGATATGGAGCGCCGTCTCTTTATTGCCCGCCGCCGCATTGAAAAGCGTTTACAGGAGGATAAAGAGTTCTACGTCTGTAGCCTCTCTAACCTCGTTAACATCTATAAAGGTCTCTGTATGCCGGCGGATCTGCCGCGCTTCTATTTAGACCTGGCGGATCTGCGTCTGGAATCGGCCATCTGCCTCTTCCACCAGCGCTTCTCCACCAACACCGTGCCGCGCTGGCCGCTGGCGCAGCCTTTCCGCTACCTGGCGCACAACGGTGAAATCAACACCATTACCGGTAACCGCCAGTGGGCGCGCGCGCGTACCTACAAATTCCAGACGCCGCTGATCCCCGATCTGCATGATGCCGCGCCGTTCGTGAACGAAACCGGCTCTGACTCCAGCTCGATGGATAACATGCTGGAACTGCTGTTAGCGGGCGGGATGGATATCGTGCGCGCCATGCGCTTACTGGTGCCGCCAGCCTGGCAGAATAACCCGGAGATGGATCCGGATCTGCGCAGCTTCTTCGACTTTAACTCCATGCATATGGAGCCATGGGACGGCCCGGCGGGCATCGTCATGTCCGATGGGCGCTTTGCCGCCTGTAACCTCGACCGTAACGGTCTGCGTCCGGCGCGCTACGTCATCACCAAAGATAAGCTCATCACCTGCGCTTCTGAAGTGGGCATCTGGGATTACCAGCCGGATGAAGTAGTCGAGAAAGGCCGCGTTGGGCCGGGCGAGCTGATGGTTATCGATACCCGCGGCGGGCGCATTCTGCACTCCGCCGAGACCGATGACGATCTGAAAAGCCGCCACCCGTATAAAGAGTGGATGGAGAAAAACGTCCGCCGCCTGGTGCCGTTTGAAGATCTCTCCGACGACGAAGTCGGCATCCGCGAGATGGATGACGATCTGCTCACCAGCTACCAGAAACAGTTT
The DNA here is from genome assembly GCF_003864115.1 of Kosakonia sp. CCTCC M2018092. Taxonomy (NCBI): domain Bacteria; kingdom Pseudomonadati; phylum Pseudomonadota; class Gammaproteobacteria; order Enterobacterales; family Enterobacteriaceae; genus Kosakonia; species Kosakonia sp. CCTCC M2018092. Next base: position 487,863 of record NZ_CP034225.1, on the reverse strand, counting down.
AACTACAGCTTTGAAGAGCTGGACTCGGTGATCCGCGTGCTGGGCGAAAACGGCCAGGAAGCGGTCGGCTCGATGGGCGATGATACGCCGTTCGCCGTGCTCTCCAGCCAGCCGCGCATCATTTATGACTACTTCCGTCAGCAGTTTGCGCAGGTGACCAACCCGCCTATCGATCCGCTGCGCGAAGCGCATGTGATGTCGCTGGCGACCAGCATCGGCCGTGAAATGAACGTCTTCTGCGAAGCGGAAGGCCAGGCGCACCGCCTGAGCTTCAAATCGCCGATTCTGCTCTACTCCGATTTCAAACAGCTCACCACCATGACCGAGGAGCACTATCGCGCGGATACGCTCGATATCACCTTCGACGCCACGGCAACGACGCTGGAAGAGACTATTAAAGCGCTGTGCGACAAAGCGGAAGCGATGGTGCAAGCAGGCACCGTTCTGCTGGTACTCTCCGATCGCAATATTGCCAAAAACCGCCTGCCGGTTCCGGCGCCAATGGCAGTTGGTGCGATTCAGGCGCGCCTGGTGGATAAGAACCTGCGCTGTGACGCCAACATCATTGTTGAAACCGCCAGCGCCCGCGATCCGCACCACTTTGCGGTGCTGCTGGGCTTCGGCGCGACGGCGATCTACCCCTACCTGGCGTATGAGACGCTGGCGAAACTTATCGACAGCAAAGCGATTGAGAAGAATTACCGCACGGTGATGCTGAACTACCGCAACGGCATCAACAAAGGGCTGTACAAGATCATGTCCAAAATGGGCATCTCGACTATCGCCTCTTACCGCTGCTCAAAACTGTTTGAAGCGGTTGGCCTGCACGATGATGTCACCGAGCTCTGCTTCCAGGGCGTGGTCAGCCGTATCGGCGGTGCCAGCTTCCCGGACTTCCAGCAGGATCTGTTGAACCTCTCCAAACGTGCCTGGCTGGCGCGCAAACCGCTGGAGCAAGGCGGCTTGCTGAAGTACGTTCACGGCGGCGAATACCACGCTTACAACCCGGACGTGGTGCGCACGCTGCAAAAAGCGGTTGAGAGCGGCGACTACAGCGATTATCAGCAGTACGCAAAGCTGGTTAACGAGCGCCCGGCGGCAACGCTGCGCGACCTGCTGGCCATCATGCCAGGCAGTGACGCGGTAAGCCTTAACGACGTTGAACCGGCGACAGAGCTGTTTAAACGCTTCGATACGGCGGCGATGTCTATCGGCGCGCTCAGCCCGGAAGCACACGAAGCGCTGGCGGAAGCGATGAACAGCCTCGGCGGCTTCTCCAACTCCGGCGAAGGCGGCGAAGATCCGGCGCGCTACGGCACCAACAAAGTGTCGCGCATCAAACAGGTCGCTTCCGGTCGCTTTGGCGTAACCCCGGCCTACCTGGTGAACGCCGATGTTATCCAGATCAAAGTGGCGCAGGGCGCGAAGCCGGGCGAAGGCGGTCAGTTGCCGGGGGATAAAGTGACCCCGTACATCGCCAAATTGCGTTACTCCGTCCCGGGCGTGACGCTGATTTCGCCGCCGCCGCACCACGATATCTACTCGATCGAAGATCTGGCGCAGCTGATTTTCGACCTGAAACAGGTCAACCCGAAGGCGCTGATCTCCGTCAAACTGGTCTCCGAACCGGGTGTTGGCACCATCGCGACCGGCGTGGCGAAAGCCTATGCCGATCTGATCACCATTGCCGGTTACGACGGCGGTACCGGCGCAAGCCCGCTCTCCTCCGTAAAATATGCGGGCTGCCCGTGGGAGCTTGGCCTGGTGGAAACTCAGCAAGCGCTGGTGGCGAACGGTCTGCGTCATAAGATTCGCTTGCAGGTCGATGGCGGCCTGAAAACCGGCCAGGACATTATCAAAGCGGCGATTCTGGGTGCAGAGAGCTTCGGCTTCGGTACCGGCCCGATGGTGGCGCTGGGCTGTAAATACCTGCGTATTTGTCACCTCAACAACTGCGCGACCGGTGTTGCAACCCAGGATGAGAAGCTGCGTAAGAATCACTACCACGGCCTGCCGTTCAAAGTGACCAACTACTTTGAATTTATCGCCCGTGAAACCCGCGAGCTGATGGCGCAGTTAGGCGTGAAACGCCTGGTGGATCTGATTGGCCGCACCGATCTACTGAAAGAGCTTGATGGCTTTACCGCGCGTCAGCAGAAGCTGGATCTCTCCAAACTGCTGGAGACCGCTGAACCGCACGCCGGTAAAGCGCTCTACTGCACCGAGAGCAACCCGCCGTTCGACAATGGCGTGCTCAATGCCCAGCTGTTGCAGCAGGCGAAACCGTTTGTTGATGAGCGCCAGAGCAAAACCTTCTGGTTTGATATCCGCAACACTGACCGCTCCGTGGGCGCGCTGCTCTCGGGTTATATCGCCCAGACCCATGGCGATCAGGGCCTGGCATCGGATCCGATTAAGGCTTACTTCAGCGGTACCGCAGGCCAGAGCTTCGGCGTCTGGAACGCGGGCGGCGTTGAGCTTTACCTCACCGGCGATGCCAACGACTATGTCGGTAAAGGCATGGCGGGCGGGCTGCTGGCGGTACGTCCGCCGGTCGGTTCGGCGTTCCGTAGCCACGAAGCGAGCATTATCGGTAACACCTGTCTGTATGGCGCAACCGGCGGTCGTCTGTACGCCGCAGGCCGCGCGGGCGAGCGTTTCGCCGTGCGTAACTCCGGTGCAATCACCGTGGTTGAAGGCATTGGCGACAACGGCTGTGAATATATGACGGGCGGTATCGTCTGCGTACTCGGTAAAACTGGCGTCAACTTTGGCGCAGGCATGACCGGCGGCTTCGCCTACGTGCTGGATGAAGATGGCGAGTTCCGCAAGCGCGTGAACCCGGAGCTGGTAGAAGTGCTGAGCGTCGACGATCTGGCGATCCACGAAGAGCATCTGCGCGGGTTGATTACCGAGCATGTACAGCACACCGGCTCGCAGCGCGGTGAAGAGATGCTGGCCAACTGGCCGACATTTGCCGCCAAATTTGCCCTGGTTAAGCCGAAGTCCAGCGATGTGAAAGCGCTGTTGGGTCACCGTAGTCGTAGCGCGGCAGAGTTGCGCGTGCAGGCGCAGTAAGGAATTGAGATGAGTCAGAACGTTTACCAATTTATCGACTTACAGCGCGTCGATCCGGCAAAGAAACCGCTGAAGCTGCGTAAGATTGCCTTTGTCGAGATCTACGAGCCCTTCTCGGAAGGGCAAGCGAAAGCGCAGGCTGACCGCTGTCTCGCCTGCGGCAACCCCTACTGCGAGTGGAAGTGCCCGGTTCATAACTACATTCCGAACTGGCTGAAGCTGGCAAATGAGGGGCGTATTTTTGAGGCGGCAGAGCTGTCGCACCAGACCAATACGCTGCCGGAAGTGTGCGGGCGCGTCTGCCCGCAGGATCGCCTGTGTGAAGGTTCCTGTACGCTGAACGATGAGTTTGGCGCGGTGACTATTGGCAATATCGAGCGCTATATCAACGATAAAGCCTTCGAGATGGGCTGGCGTCCCGATTTGACCGGCGTGAAGCAGACCGACAAACGCGTAGCGATTATCGGCGCGGGTCCGGCTGGTCTGGCGTGTGCCGATGTGCTGACCCGTAACGGCGTGAAAGCGGTGGTCTATGACCGTCATCCGGAGATTGGCGGCCTGCTGACCTTTGGTATTCCGGCCTTCAAGCTGGAAAAAGAGGTGATGACGCGTCGCCGTGAGATCTTTACCGGCATGGGTATTGAGTTCCAGCTCAACACCGAAGTGGGTCGCGATGTGCAGATTGACGATCTGCTGAAAGAGTACGATGCCGTGTTCCTGGGCGTCGGCACCTATCAGTCGATGCGTGGCGGTCTCGAGAATGAAGATGCGCAGGGCGTGTTTGATGCGCTGCCGTTCCTGATTGCTAACACCAAGCAGATCATGGGCTATGGCGAAACGCCGTCAGAACCCTATATCAGTATGGAAGGCAAACGCGTCGTAGTGCTGGGCGGGGGCGATACCGCGATGGACTGCGTGCGTACCTCGGTGCGCCAGGGTGCAACTCACGTAATCTGCGCCTATCGTCGTGACGAAGAGAACATGCCTGGCTCACGTCGCGAAGTGAAAAACGCGCGTGAAGAGGGCGTTGAGTTCCAGTTCAACGTGCAGCCGCTGGGGATTGAAGTGAATGCCAACGGTAAAGTGAGCGGCGTGAAGATGGCGCGCACCGAAATGGGCGCACCGGATGAGAAAGGCCGTCGCCGCGCCGAGATCGTTGCTGGCTCCGAGCACGTTGTTCCGGCTGATGCGGTGGTAATGGCGTTTGGTTTCCGCCCGCACAGCATGGAGTGGCTGGCGAAGCACAGCGTTGAGCTCGATTCGCAGGGCCGCGTGATTGCCCCGGAAGGGAGCGATAACGCGTTCCAGACCAGCAACCCGAAAATCTTCGCCGGTGGCGATATCGTTCGCGGTTCCGACCTGGTGGTGACAGCGATTGCCGAAGGGCGTAAAGCCGCAGACGGCATCCTCAACTATCTCGAAGTGTGATCTTGCGACGACGATAAAAAAAGGAGGCTGCGGCCTCCTTTTTCATATTCTGCGGGCAATAAAAAAGCAGAACCGGGGTTCTGCTTTTCTCAGGTTATTTCACCACACGCAGTGATGGACGCCCACCGCGCGGCGGCGGATCGTCGTCCGGATCGTTATCCTGATCCACTGCATGATCGGGTTTATCACCGTCGATAACCGACATCACCGTCTCGTTCTCCTGCTCGGGCATCTCACCATCATCGTTGAGACTAACGAGCTCTTCGTCGTAGGCGGTTTCTGGCTCAAACATGGTGCCGGCACCGTTTTCACGGGCATAGACGGCCAGTACGGCAGCCATCGGCACTTCCACCTGGCGCGGCACACCGCCGAAACGCGCGTTGAAGCGCACTTCGTCGTTGCCCAGCTCCAGGTTGCCCACCGCACGCGGTGCGATGTTTAACACGATCTGGCCGTCACGCGCATACTCCATCGGCACGCGTACGCCCGGCAACGTCACATCAACAACCAGATGCGGCGTCAGCTGGTTATCCAGCAGCCATTCGTAAAAGGCCCGTAGCAAATACGGGCGGCGTGGAGACAGTTGCGACAAATCCATGATTAACCCCGACCAAGGCGCATTTCGCGCTCGGCTTCTGTCAGAGAGGCAAGGAATGAATCACGTTCGAAGACGCGGGTCATGTACCCTTTCAGCTCTTTCGCGCCTGTGCCGCTCAGCTCGATGCCCAGTACCGGCAGACGCCACAGCAGCGGCGCGAGGTAGCAGTCAACCAGGCTGAATTCGTCATTCAGGAAGTAAGGCTTCTGGGTAAACAGCGGGCCAATCGCCAGCAGCTCTTCACGCAGCTGTTTACGGGCGGCATCGGCCTGCGCACCGCTGTTGTTCTCGATGACGTTCATCAGCGAGTACCAGTCTTTCTCGATGCGGTGCATGTAGAGACGGCTTTCACCGCGCGCCACCGGATAAACCGGCATTAATGGCGGGTGCGGAAAACGCTCGTCCAGATATTCCATAATGATGCGTGATTCCCACAGGGTGAGTTCACGATCTACAAGTGTCGGTACGCTTTGACTCGGGTTGAGGTCAATCAGATCCTGAGGAGGATTATCCTTTTCCACGTGCTCAATTTCAAAGCTGACACCCTTCTCGGCCAGCACGATGCGGACCTGATGACTATAGATGTCCACAGGACCAGAAAACAGCGTCATTACCGAACGTTTGTTGGCAGCGACAGCCATGAAAACCTCCAGGTATATTCAGAAATACTGCTACCGGACTAACTCGACCGGTCAGATGTTAGTTAGCTACCCGCGCGTACTGTCTCTCTTGTTCAAAAAACAAACAAAAAACGAACAATCCCAGCCATTTGGGCAGAAAATTGGATGATAGTTTACCAGATTTTGCGCGCTTTGTGGTGAGGGGATTCCGGAAATGCTGAAAAAGAGGAGATAAGCGACTGATTGCTGTGGATAATACAATTTTTATCCATAAAAAAACCCGGCTTGCACCGGGTTTTTCGCCAATCGTTCTGCCGAAGCAGAAGACAATTAACGTTTGGAGAACTGCGGACGACGACGTGCTTTACGCAGACCGACTTTCTTACGTTCAACCTGACGAGCGTCACGAGTAACGAAGCCAGCTTTACGCAGTTCAGCGCGCAGGGACTCGTCGTACTCCATCAGAGCGCGGGTGATACCGTGACGGATCGCACCAGCCTGACCGGAGATACCACCACCTTTAACGGTGATGTACAGGTCCAATTTCTCAACCATGTCGACCAGTTCCAGCGGCTGACGAACTACCATGCGGGCAGTTTCACGACCAAAGTACTGTTCCAGCGAACGCTGGTTGATTACGATTTTACCGTTGCCCGGTTTGATAAACACGCGAGCGGCGGAGCTTTTGCGGCGACCAGTGCCGTAGTATTGATTTTCAGCCATTGCCTATAATCCCGATTAGATGTCAAGAACTTGCGGTTGCTGTGCCGCGTGGTTGTGCTCGTTGCCAGCGTAAACTTTCAGTTTACGGTACATAGCACGACCCAGCGGGCCTTTTGGCAGCATGCCTTTAACCGCGATTTCAATCACACGCTCAGGACGGCGGGCAATCATCTCTTCAAAGGTCGCTTGTTTGATACCACCGATGTGGCCAGTGTGGTGGTAATACACTTTGTCTTCACGCTTGTTGCCGGTTACAGCAACTTTCTCAGCGTTCAGAACGATGATGTAATCACCAGTATCAACGTGCGGAGTGTATTCCGCTTTGTGCTTACCGCGCAGGCGACGAGCCAGTTCGGTAGCCAGACGACCCAGAGTTTTACCGGTCGCGTCAACAACATACCAGTCGCGTTTTACGGTTTCTGGTTTAGCTGTAAAAGTTTTCATTAAAAGCTTACCCAAATAATTAGTTTCACGTTGGTGAACACCCAAACGTTTGTCAGTTGAGGTTCACACGACAAAGTCCGGCAAACCTACCCCTTCGAATAGCCTATGCCGGCGCATAGAAAGTTTTGGGGAAAAAAAACTTTCCCGTAACGTGGGGTCGCAGGATTATAGAGAAGTCGGGGTCAAAGATCGACCCCTTTTCGTCTTTTGCTGTTGGATTTCTGCGCCAGATGGCAATGAAAAAAGGATCACGGCATATGCTCGCGTTTCAGATACTCCTCGCTCTGCATCTCCTGCAGGCGCGATAAACAGCGCTGAAACTCAAACTTCACCCGCTCGCCCTGATAAATCTCATGCATGGGCGCGGCGGCACTCACCACCAGCTTCACGTGGCGCTCATAAAATTCATCCACCAGCGCAATAAAGCGGCGCGCTTCGTTCTCCATCAGCTTCGTCATCACCGGCACCTCAAACAGCATCACGGTGTGGAAAAGGCGCGACAGCGCGATGTAATCATGCTGGCTGCGCGCATCAACACATAATGTGGCGAAGGAGACGGCTAAGGTTTGATTCTCCACGCCAAGCGTCGCCAGCGGCCGGTGGTTAATCTCCAGCTCCGGCGCATGGCTGCGCGGTGCGCCCGCCAGCGCCAGCCACAGTTTATCCATTTGCTGCGCGGTCTCTTCACCAAGCGGTGACAGCCACAGATGGGCCTGGGTCAGCGTGCGTAAGCGGTAATCGATGCCGGCGTCGACATTCATTACATCGCAAAACTGTTTGATCGCCTCAATGGCGGGCAGAAAACGGGCGCGCTGTAAGCCATTGCGATAGAGCTCGTCCGGGGGAATGTTCGATGTCGCCACCAGCGTGATGCCGCGCGCGAAAAGTGCCTTCATTAATCCGCCAAGCAGCATCGCATCGGTGATATCAGAAACGAAAAATTCGTCAAAACAGAGCACGTCGGTTTGCGCCTTAAAACGGTCGGCGACAATCTCCAGCGGATCGCTCTGTCCTTGCAGCGTGGTTAACTCTTCATGCACACGCAGCATAAAGCGGTGAAAGTGCAGACGCTGTTTACGCTCGCCCGGCAGGCTGTGGTAGAAGAGATCCATCAGCCAGGTTTTGCCTCGACCGACGCCGCCCCACATATAGAGGCCGCGTACCGGCTCGCGCGACGTAGTGTCGCGTTTGCCCAGCAGCTTGCTGAATTTCGCCATCAGACCTCCGCTCTGCTGCGTGGGCTCCTGTTCGGCAATCAACTGTTGATAGATCGTATCCAGTCGGGTGACAGCTTCTTTTTGCACATCGTCCGGCTGATGGCTACCCTCTTTCAGGGCAGTAAGATATCGCGATGTCGGGGAAAGGCTTTGCATGGTGTTATTGTTGTTCCTTGAAAATCGATCCGCCCCCACAGGGTTGACGAAAAAAAAGCCGCTCTACACTACGCGATGCAGCGTCAGGATTCCACTTCTGCACCTTTAGCGGTTATAGTGGCACTCTCCGGCGCAGGCAAGAAGCTTGCAGCCCACCCCCTACGGAATCGAACAACAATGGGAGAAGTCATGACCTGGGAATACGCGCTAATTGGGTTAGTTGTCGGCATTATTATTGGTGCCGTGGGCATGCGTTTCGGAAACCGGAAATTGCGTCAACAGCAGGCCTTGCAGTATGAACTGGAAAAAAACAAAGCAGAACTGGAAGAGTACCGCGAAGAGCTGGTGAGCCACTTTGCCCGCAGCGCTGAACTCCTCGACAACATGGCGGACGACTATCGTCAGCTCTATCAACATATGGCGAAGAGCTCCTCCAGCCTGCTGCCGGAAATGTCCGCGGAAGAGAATCCGTTCCGCAACCGTCTGTCAGAGTCTGAAGCGAACAACGATCAGGCCCCGGTACAGATCCCGCGTGACTACTCTGAAGGCGCATCGGGCCTGCTGCGCGGTCGCGCCAATCGCAAATAAGGCTTCTCACCCTCCTTATTTATACGGGCGCGTCCCCCGCGCCCGTCGCAACTTCCCCATTCCAGCTATTATTTAGTCATTCTTCGCATTGTTACCCGGTTGAAATTTCAATAACATCACTCTGTTTTGGGCATCTATCCTTCCACTTCAGGTTACTGAGAGCCAGCATCGATGAAGAAACAAACCCAGCTGTTGAGTGCAATCGCGTTAAGTGTCGGCTTATCTCTCTCGGCACCGTTGGCAACGGCGGCGATGCCGTCACAGGTGCCTGGCCAGGGGACGTTACCCAGTCTTGCGCCGGTTCTAGAGAAAGTGCTTCCCGCCGTGGTCAGCGTGCAGGTTGAAGGCACGGCGGTACAGGGCCAGAAGGTGCCGGAAGAGCTAAAAAAATTCTTCGGTGATGAGGCGCCTGACCAGCCGCAACAGCCGCAGCCGTTTGAAGGGCTGGGTTCCGGGGTAATTATTGATGCCGCCAAGGGCTACGTCCTGACCAATAATCACGTCATCAACCAGGCGCAAAAAATCAGCGTGCAGCTTAATGATGGCCGTGAATTCGACGCCAAACTGATCGGCGGCGATGACCAGAGCGACATCGCGCTAATACAGCTGCAAAACCCCAGTAACCTGACGCAAATCGCCATTGCCGACTCCGATAAGCTGCGCGTCGGTGATTTTGTCGTCGCGGTCGGCAACCCGTTTGGCCTCGGGCAGACCGCAACGTCCGGGATTGTCTCAGCGCTCGGTCGCAGCGGACTTAACCTCGAAGGGCTGGAGAATTTTATCCAGACCGATGCTTCGATTAACCGCGGCAACTCCGGCGGCGCGCTGCTCAATCTCAACGGTGAGCTGATCGGCATTAATACCGCCATTCTCGCCCCCGGCGGCGGCAGCGTCGGCATCGGCTTTGCTATTCCCAGCAATATGGCGCAAACCCTCTCCCACCAGCTAATTCAGTTTGGTGAGATTAAGCGCGGCCTGCTCGGTATTAAGGGCACGGAGATGAGCGCGGATATCGCCAAAGCCTTTAACCTGAATGTGCAGCGCGGGGCGTTTGTCAGCGAAGTGCTGCCCAACTCCGGCTCGGCAAAAGCGGGAATTAAATCCGGGGATGTGATTGTCAGCCTTAATGGTAAAGCCCTGAACAGCTTCGCGGAGCTGCGCTCGCGCATCGCCACGACTGAACCGGGCGCGAAAGTGAAGCTTGGGCTGCTGCGCGACGGTAAACCGCTCGACGTTGAAGTGACGCTGGATAAGAGCACCTCCGCTTCCGCCAGCGCAGAGCTGATTTCCCCGGCATTGCAGGGCGCAGAGTTGAGCGACGGGCAGTTGAAGGATGGCACCAAAGGCATCCGGGTCGGTGAAGTTGAGAAAGGCAGCTCGGCGGCGCAGGCGGGTCTGCATAAAGATGATGTGATCATCGGCGTTAACCGCACGCGCGTGCAGTCCATCGCCGAGATGCGCAAAGTGCTGGAGACCAAACCGTCGATAATGGCGCTGCACATTGTGCGGGGTAACGACAGCATCTATCTGCTGCTGCGTTAACCCTTTCCTCGTCCGGGCATCACCGCTGCGTGTGATGTCCGGATAACTCATGGTATGCTGCTGCGGTCCTTCTTTTAACGACTATCCCATCATGTATGTGAAGCTTTTACGTTCGATTGCAATCGGTGTTGTCGTCGGTGGCCTGATTATCGCCGCCATGCCGTCGCTACGTCAGAATAACCCGCTCGCGACGCATCAGTTAGACAGCGCCGATGAGACGCCTGCGTCCTATAATTCAGCCGTGCGCCGCGCCGCGCCCGCAGTGGTCAACGTCTATAACCGTAGCCTGAACAGCTCCACGCACGATCGCCTCGAAATCCGCACCCTCGGCTCCGGCGTTATCATGGATCAGCGCGGCTATATCATCACCAACAAGCATGTGATCAACGATGCGGACCAGATTATCGTTGCCCTGCAGGATGGACGCGTCTTTGAAGCCTTACTGGTTGGCTCAGATAGCCTGACAGATCTGGCGGTGCTGAAGGTGAACGCTAACTCCGGGCTGCCGGTGATCCCGATCAATGCCAAGCGTACGCCGCATATTGGCGATGTGGTGCTGGCGATCGGCAACCCCTATAACCTCGGGCAGACCATCACCCAGGGGATTATCAGCGCCACCGGGCGTATCGGCCTTAATCCCAGCGGTCGACAAAACTTCCTGCAAACCGATGCCTCCATTAACCACGGCAACTCCGGCGGCGCGCTGGTCAATTCGCTGGGCGAGTTAATGGGTATCAATACCCTGTCGTTTGATAAGAGTAACGACGGCGAGACGCCGGAGGGGATTGGTTTCGCCATTCCGTTCCAGCTGGCCACCAAGATTATGGATAAGCTTATCCGCGACGGGCGGGTGATCCGTGGCTATATCGGTATCGGCGGGCGCGAGATTGCCCCGCTGCACGCTCAGGGCACCGGTATCGATCCGATTCAGGGCATTGTGGTTAATGAAGTATCGCCAGACGGCCCGGCGGCGCGCGCAGGTATTCAGGTCAATGACGTGATCACCTCGGTGAACGGCAAACCGGCGGTATCCGCGCTGGAGACCATGGACCAGGTAGCAGAGATCCGCCCTGGCTCAGAGATTCCGGTTGAAGTGATGCGCGACGACAAAAAGCTGACGCTGCACGTCACGATTCAGGAGTACCCGGCCACCAACTGACGGCCATAAAAAAACCGGAGCACAGGCTCCGGTTTCTCATTTCAGCCGCGCTTAGCGGTTGACGAAGTCGACACCAAGTTCGATATCTTTTTTCAGCGTATCCAGCATGCCTTCCAGCGACTGCTGTTCAAACGCGCTGAGCTGGCCAATCGCCTTGCGCTCTTCTACGCCGTTTTTGCCCAGCAGCAGCGGCTGTGAGAAGAAACGCGCATGTTCGCCATCGCCTTCAACATAGGCGCACTCAACGATGCCGCTCTCGCCCTGCAAGGCGCGAACCAGCGACAGACCAAAGCGTGCAGCCGCCTGGCCCATGGAGAGGGTTGCAGAACCGCCACCCGCCTTCGCTTCCACCACTTCGGTGCCCGCGTTCTGAATACGTTTGGTCAGGTCGGCAACTTCCTGCTCACTGAAGGTCACGCCCGGGATCTGCGACAGCAGCGGCAGGATCGTCACGCCAGAGTGCCCGCCAATTACCGGCACTTCGATCTCGGCAGGTTTTTTACCTTTCAGCTCAGCAACAAAAGTATTGGAGCGAATGATGTCCAGCGTGGTCACGCCAAACAGTTTGTTCTTGTCATAGACACCCGCTTTTTTCAGCACTTCAGCCGCAATCGCGACGGTGGTGTTGACCGGGTTGGTAATGATACCGATACAGGCTTTCGGCGCGGTTTTTGCCACCTGCGCCACCAGGTTTTTCACGATACCGGCATTCACGTTAAACAGGTCGGAGCGATCCATACCCGGCTTACGCGCAACCCCTGCGGAGATCAGCACCACGTCGGCACCTTCCAGCGCTGGCGTCGCATCTTCACCGGAGAAGCCTTTAATGTTTACATCGGTCGGGATATGGCTGAGGTCTACAGCGACACCGGGAGTGACAGGTGCGATGTCGTAGAGGGAGAGTTCTGAACCTGAAGGCAGTTGTGTTTTCAGTAGTAGGGCAAGCGCCTGGCCGATACCGCCGGCCGCGCCGAGGACTGCGACTTTCATCCTAAACTCCTTATTATGGTTAGCTAAATATATTGTTACTCCGCTGCGGCGACCTTAATTCACCCTGCTAATTATGACAATAAGTGCGCCAAAATAACGCGGCACAGCCCACTGTAGCGATTTTATAAAAGGGTTAAATACGACCGTCAGATCGGCAAGCTAAGCAACTAACTTAACGAGTTTATAATATAGCTGTAGAATTCACCAAAATAACATCATATTTATAACATTTAATTTACTTTTTACTCTTATTTGCGACGTAAGCCACATGCTGATGTCCTTAACGAAAGAATTTGCTAAACTTCGCGCCCTTCCCCATAACTTTTCAGCATATTTATCTGCACAATGTTTGCATAAAAATTCATTAATATGCATAATAATGTTATTTTCACAGCCATATTACGGGTGACTTATGCGAAGCTCGGCTAAACAAGAAGAATTAGTGAAGGCGTTTAAAGCGCTTTTAAAAGAAGAGAAATTCAGTTCCCAGGGTGAAATTGTCCAGGCCTTACAAGAAGAGGGCTTCGACAATATCAACCAGTCTAAAGTCTCACGCATGCTGACCAAGTTCGGCGCGGTGCGCACGCGTAACGCGAAGATGGAGATGGTCTACTGCCTGCCGATCGAGATGGGCGTGCCGACGACCTCCAGCCCGCTAAAGAATCTCGTGCTGGACATCGACTACAACGACGCGGTGGTGGTCATCCACACCAGCCCGGGTGCCGCACAGCTGATTGCGCGTCTGCTCGACTCGCTGGGTAAAGCGGAAGGGATCCTCGGCACCATTGCCGGTGACGACACCATCTTCACCACCCCAGCCCGCGGCTTTACCGTTAAAGATCTCTACGAAGCGATCCTCGTCCTCTTCGAACAAGAGCTGTAACCGCGCATTCCCCTCGGTTCCCGCTGAGGGGGAATGTTCGGCGTTTTTCCCCTTCCAGGCGACTTTCCACCTCATTTCATTTAACAAATAGTGCGATTTTTCGTTTCATTACCCTGCCGCAGCCGATAGCACCGCACAAAAAATCAAAGCAATCTATCTCGCTGATTTTATTAATCCTCGTTAACTAATTCTTCGCCTTAAGCAAAATTTTTATGCCGACAGGTTATAAAAACCGCCATGCGTTATATGTATTCGGCGTAGTTATAATTAGCTTGGTATTAATTATTCGCGTGATTAGTGTATACTTGATTTCGTGATGGGGGTCACAAAACGAGCCCCTGGAAAAATTCAAAGAAAAGAATACGACGAGGTAAGCATTATGAATATCAAATCATCTATCGCAACTATGGGTATCCTCTCAGCACTCTCATTCGGCGCCTTTGCCGCTGACATGATCAATGCAGACCAGGCGCAAGACCGCCAGTCTCTGGGTACCGTCTCCGTCGGTGCCATCGCCTCTTCACCGATGGACATGAACGCGCAGCTGAGCAAAAAAGCGGAAGAGCAGGGTGCATCCTCCTACCGCATCATTGAAGCGCACAGCGGTGACCGCTGGCACGCGACGGCAGAACTCTACAAATAAGTTTTACCCCAAACCCTATGAATTAATCGCTCAACGGCACCAGGCATAAGAAAAGACGTTTAACCCTTCTCGCCGTTGAGTCTCTCTTCAGGAGAAAACAGTATGAAACGCAATCTGATTATCGCATCCCTTGGCCTTGCTTCCCTGATCTCGTTCGGCGCAGGTGCCGCAACGCTGGTTAACAGCGATCAGGCCAGCAACCTGCAATCCGTAGGTACCGTCTCTGTTTCACAGATTGCCGGTGTACCGATGGATATCCGTCAGGAACTCTCTGCGAAAGCCGACCAGGCTGGCGCAAGCAGCTACCGCATTATTGAAGCCCGCACCGGTTCTCATACCCACGTGACGGCTGAACTGTACAAATAAACCCTCGTCGTCTGTCCGACGACTTGCCCCTGCCTCCCCTGGCAGGGGCTTTTTTTTATCAGAAGTAGTAGTGCACCTGCGCGTTGACAGCCTGCTCCGCATCCATGTTGCCAAACCTTGAGTGCGCGACATCAAGCTCCATGTGGAGGTTATCGCTCACCTGCCCATCAATACTGGCATGGTAGTGTATGCGCCCGTCACGCCCGGCCTTAACCCGCATATTGCCTGCGTCGTCATGAAGGATGATATCGCCATCTGGCCGCAGTTCAGTCTCATAATGCCACCCTGCCCGCAGCGTAATCGCCCGATCATCTTCGCAGAAGTGCGCACCCGCCACGATCCCTGCACGCCCCACCCACGGGATTGCGCTCTGGCGATGCAGGGTGAGAGGAAGGCCGCGATCGTGCCAGTGAAACGTAGCACCGGAGAGCTTGCCCAGCACAACCCCCGCCTGCGGTTCAATATAGGCATGCCGGATCAACGGATAGTGATAACCCGCTTCAACGCCGCCTAACCAACTGTTGGTGCGGTAATCGCGCGCGTTAAGACCACTGAACGCCAGCCAGTCGTGGTTGAATGAGTGAACATATTTCACGGCGGCATCGAGATAGACACCGGACTTGCTCAACAACATGGCGTAGTAGCCTGCGCCGAAATCGCGGCTGCTTCCCTGCACGCTTTCGCCGCTCAACTGCTGAGTGGCATAACTCATATAGAGGCCAGAAAAAAGATCGGCACCGGGCAAGGCGCTTTTTCTGTCGATACCCGACCAGGTCATGGCGTCGTGGTGACCTACGCTCCCTTTGCCGGTGCCGTTATGGCGCTGCGTGAATGCCCACGCTCCCGCAGGCCCGCCCTTCTCCCGCAACTGCACGGCGCGTTTATTCAGGCTATTCACTTCCGTAATGAAGCGTTTATAACTCATGGCAAAAAAGCGTCTGGCTTTGGCAATGGCGGCGGGATCGGGCGTCTTCCGGAAACCGGTCAGGACCCACTGTGTATTTAGCGCATCCTCTTGCCGTTTGATAATCGGCTCAAGTTTGCTAAACCCCCGCACCGCTTTTGCCGCCGTAATGAGCGAAGCGGGCGTGCCGCGCGGGGCGGTAATCAACGGAAGATGCAGCCCCTGGAGGCGTCGGGAGAGCTTGAGCACATCAAGAAACAGAACGTTATTGCGCCCCCCCGCACGCTGGCTAATGACGATTTTATCGCTGCTTTGCAGATCCGTACGCAGGGCGAACCCCGTTTCATTGGCCTCTAACTCACCAATTTTTAAGGTATTAAAGCGGGATCGACCTGTGGAAAGCCCCACCAGCGAGCGCGAAGCAGAGAGTTTGCCGACCTCAGAATCACGGCGTAGCCGCCAGCGCGTCGCGTTCAGGCTTAAGCGCGCGCGCGGCGCAGAGAGTGAACCAAACCAGCTGCTCTGAAAACCGAAGAGCCTGGCCACGCTCCCCTTCTGCCCGGGCGTAAGCCCCTGAACAAGCCGCGGCACATCACTCTCACCAAAGCGAATGAACGCCTCACCCACGGCGTGAATATGCCCCCACAGAGAAGCGAAGGGGGCCACGTTAAGCGTGCTTTCATCATTAAGCTCATACGTCGCACTGCTCTTGAGCGCATAGAGCGTAGGGGTAACGCGCCCCGCCGCAACAGGATTGGCCGCCAGCAGTAGCGAGGCGGAAGGGCCAACGGTCACCGTAGCGTCACTGCCCCAGCCGCCCGTTGCGGTCAGCCGCGCATTCTCCTCAAGGGTGAGCGGGGTCTGGCTAAACTGGCTGAATCCATCAAACGTGGCATCCCGCGATGAAACCTTCACCTGGCTATCCTGCCCGTAAACCGTGCCGGTAAATTTCTCCCGAATGGCGAGTGTCGAGTGGGCAGAGAGATTAATGTGCCCCCAGAAGTGGCTAAGCTCCTCATCAAGCGCTCCCGTTGAGCTGCCCCGGCGCGGTACGTTCACCACGCCATTGCCATCATTGATATCGATATAGGGTGTAGAGCTACCCAGCGTGATAGCCGAGCCTCTGGCCTCAATATTGCCGGTCAGCGACGCATTTCTGGCAAGGTCGAACGAGGCATAATCAAGTACTAAACGATTAACGTGAAAGATGCGGCGCTCCCAGTCCGGCTGCGTAAACGAGACCGGCTCGCTGCGCAGCGAGAAATCCCTCAGCGAACGCAGTTTTTCAACAATCTCCGGCGTGTTATAGGCATGGATAACAGGATGCCCCTGGAATACCAGCCGACCATACTGCTGCGTAAAATCACCGGCTATGTCGACTGCGCCATCCAGAATCAGCGCGCCCCGCGTTCCGGGTGCGACACGGTTAGTGAAGTTAAGATTTCCCCGCAGCTGGCCGTGATAGATATAGTCCTCATCTTTCAGGCGCTCATACCGGGTGCGGATCGCCTGCTGATGATCGTGACCGACAAACTCCCAGTGTTCATTGCTGTGCTGATTGACCGGGAACCAGTCATAGTCAGGCGTTTTGAGAATGAAGTAATCATTAGTGCCGGTATTGGAATTGCGATACCCATACAGCTCACCGACCCGCCCGGTTCGCGAGTAGGACCACTCGTAGATGGGAATGGTGTCGATAGCGCGCTGATAGCGTAAATTGATATCGGCCCGCTTTGCTGCCCGGTTAATCAGCGCGGCGCCGTAATCTTCAGCATTAAGCTGGTGGAAAGTGAGCGCATTGCCGTTAACGTCCAGCCTGCCGCCGCGAAAGCCCCACGTAATCGAATCGGGATCGACCTGCTGACCATCGCGAAGCACCACTAACGGCCTGCCGCTGACGATGCGCAGCATGCTGCATGCCCTCACCCTGCCCTGTGCATCGGGACGCTGGGCAAGCACCACGGTTCCGTCTCCGACATTTAACCCGCCCGGATTGACGCCCACCGCGTTAATGTTGAGCGTCCCTTTACCCACCTTATGCAGGTTATCGCCCTCGGTGCCGTTCACCAGCCATTTTACTGTCGCGCCGGAAGCGATATTGACGCCACCGCCGGTCCACGTCTGCGCCTGCATCGGCGAGACGCTGGCGTTGCCATAGAAGGTTAAGCTTCCCGCCCCCTGATCGACGCTATCCTGCAACATCAACACTGCGTCCGTGCCGCGAAAAATCAGATCGTTACCGCTGCGGGTGCTCTCTGTGCCCTTGCCCTGCATGGCATAAGTGTTTCTCCCCTGGGTTAACGTGCCCGCGCCGGTGGCGGGATTGTATCGCCAGATAAACAGCGCATTGTATTGCCTGTTTTCTATCGCCGCGCTGGCATATTTATCCCTTGTCTGCTGAATGAATTGCGGGTCAACAAAGGTGTACGCGGTCTGCTCAAGAGGACCCAGATAGAGCATGCTTAATGAACCGACCACGATCCATTGGTTGTTCAGCCTGTCCCACGCGTAGAGCGGAGAACCGCTATCGCCCAGTGCGCCATGGCTCGCCAGCGGACCATTTTTAGGGTCAAAAACATCGCCGGAGTTGATCACCAACAGTTGATAAAGGTTAATCCGCGGCTGCCCGATAGTTCCGCCGGTGAGAAAACGATACGCCCCCTGAATATCGCTCCGCTTTCCCGCGGCATCACTCACTTTTTGTCTGCCGGAGCCCATACGGTAAAAGAGACGAAAACGCGCCTCGTCATGCAGGGTTTTGAGCGGCATGTTCAAGGGGGCTATCGCGGCGGGCGCCACCTCCGTCACCACTTTATTTAAGCGAATAACGCTAAAGTCCTTTAGCCGAATACTCTCTCTGTCTGCCAGCTGATAAGGATGATGACCAAATTGCAGGTTTCTGAGATATGACGTGGGATTATGATGCACCGTAGTTGCATATTGCGGGTGAATAAGTGTAGCGATACCCGTGGTGTTATTTACGCTACTGAAATCGGGCATCGGCGCCTGATTTAACAGGCCAACCGTCTGACCATATTTATTATAAATGGGCACATCCCGGGCACCCGGATAAAAAGCCCCCTTATTGGTCGCGAAATCACGATAGGTCTGATAAGGAATATCGGCATTCGCCACGGAGCGTGGAACAATGCGCGCTTTCGCATGCAGTGTGCAGGAAGGGAAAAAGAGTGATAAACAGAGTGATAGTGTGACTTCAAGCGAATATATTTTTTTCATACCAACCATCCTTTGGTTTAGTAATAGAAGAAAATATTGCTCTACATTGAAAATATAGTAATAAGCCCCTACTTATTATATTTATCGCGACAGGCTCTTTGCCCGTCGCGAATTAACTCTAGCACAGCGCGATATTTATATATTCTGAAAATAGAGAACGGCTAGCGCACATTAAAATGCAGCGCACCCTCCAGCTCCTCTTCCGCTTCATCAAACAGCAGGATCAGCGCCCCGAAACGGCGGCGCTTCTTCTCCGGCAGATGGATAAAAGCAATCTCCAGCGGCAGCGGTAACGCTTCCCCCATTACCGCATCCCACAGCGAATCAAGATCGTGCACCTTCTCCTCTTCAAGCGCGAACTGGCGACAAAAGTCGCGGTAGAAGGCGCGCTGATCGGCGATCTCTTTGAAATCGAAAGTGTAGGTTTTCATGCTCTCCATCATCTGCCGTTCCACTGTTTATAAGCCGCCTAAATGTAGCGTTTTCACTTCCATAAACTCGTCTAACCCCAGCACGGAGCCTTCGCGGCCTAACCCCGACTCCTTCACGCCGCCAAAGGGCGCGACTTCGGTCGACACCGCGCACTCGTTCACGCCGATCATGCCGCTCTCCAGCGCCTGCGAAACGCGGAACACGCGTTGCAGGTTTTGCGTATAGAAGTAGGCCGCCAGCCCAAACGGTGTGGCGTTGGCGCGTTTGATCACCTCCTCTTCGCTGGTGAAGCGGAAGCAGGCGGCAAGCGGGCCGAAGGTCTCTTCCTGCGCCAGTTTCATGCCATCGCTACAGTCACCGAGCACCGTCGGCTGCCAGAAGTTACCGCCCAGCGCGTGGGGTTCGCCGCCGGTCAGCACTTTCGCGCCTTTCGCCACCGCATCTTCAACATGCTCGCGC
Organism: Kosakonia sp. CCTCC M2018092; assembly: GCF_003864115.1. Taxonomy (NCBI): domain Bacteria; kingdom Pseudomonadati; phylum Pseudomonadota; class Gammaproteobacteria; order Enterobacterales; family Enterobacteriaceae; genus Kosakonia; species Kosakonia sp. CCTCC M2018092. The sequence continues at coordinate 468,396 of NZ_CP034225.1, read as the reverse complement.
ACCTTATCGACGGCGGAGGACTCAATCAGCGGGCCGACGACCACGCCCTCATCCATGCCATTGCCCACTTTCAGCGCCTTAACCGCCTCGCTCAGCTTGCGGGTAAACGCCTCATAGACACCTTCCTGGATATAGAAGCGGTTGACGCTAACGCACACCTGGCCTGCGTTGCGGAACTTGTTCGCCACCGCGCCCTGCACTGCGGCTTCAATATCCGCATCGTCAAAGACGATATAGGGCGCGTTGCCACCCAGCTCCATTGAGACCTTTTTCATCGTCTCGGCTGCATTGCGCACCAGCGTTTTGCCCACCGCCGTTGAGCCAGTGAAGGAGATTTTGCGCACCTCCGGGCTTGCCATAATGGCATCGCTGATCTCAGAGGTTGTCCCGGCGACCGCGTTCAGCACGCCATCCGGAACGCCCGCTTTTTTCGCCAGCGTTAACAGCGCAAAGGCGCTCAGCGGCGTATTGTTGGCGGGCTTGATCACCCCGGTGCAGCCTGCGGCCAGCGCCGGGCCGAGCTTGCGGGTCAGCATCGCCATCGGGAAATTCCACGGCGTAATCGCCGCCACCACGCCGACAGGTTCACGGGTCGCCAGAATGCGCGATCCCGGCTTAACCGGCGGAATGATCTCGCCGTTGGCGCGTTTGGCCTGCTCGGCAAACCACTGAATAAAGCTGGCGGCGTACTCGACTTCGCCCTCCGCCTCTTTCAACGGTTTACCCTGCTCGCTGGTCATCAAGCGCCCCAGCCAGCTTTTGTTCTCGATAATCAGTTCATACCAGCGATAGAGAATGGTTGAGCGCTCTTTGGCGGTTTTTGCCCGCCACGCGGGAAAGGCGCGCGCCGCGGCGGCAATCGCCTCTTCGGTCTCTTTTTTCCCCGCTTTCGCCACGCGCGCGATTACCTCGCCGCTGGCCGGGTTCAGAACCTCAAAGGTGGTCTCCAGGGTTTTCCAGACGCCATCGACCAGATAACCGGTCTGAAAAAGCGCACTCTCCTGCAATGCCTGCGTGCTCATGAGTTCTCCTGATCTGCGGTGTGTTGATTCTCCTGTGAAGTATAGTCATAAAAAAACCGACGCTTAGGGCGTCGGCTTTGTCATTAATTGCTGGTTAGCGCGTGTTGATACTTATGTAGCATGCCGGTTAACCGCTCGACCGGCTCCGTCACCTGCGGCGAGGCATTCCACTCGCGCAGTTTCTGCTGATAGACCGCCAGCTCTTCAAGCAACTGGGTAAAGTAGCGACGCCGTTTGGTATCGGATCCGGCAGCGATCACCTCAGATGCCGTGCGGCGCAACTGCCGGTGGAACGCCGAGAGATCGTCATTAATCGGTACCGGCGCATCGCGCAGCCGCTGGTGGGCAATGATCAGCGTTAACGCCAGGCGGAACTTCGCCACATCGCCGGGAAACTTATTCAGCAGCAGGAAGAGCTGTTGATAGAGCGCCGGAAGATGGTTCTCTTTACGCCGGGCGGTGTTGGTGGTCATCGCCGAGACCGCCGCTGAGACAAACTGGTTAAGCAGCACGCGTCCGGTGCGCGCCTGCGAGTTATCGCGCACCAGCAGGATCACCGTTATCGCCAGCACCACCCCCACCAGCTGCCCGAGCGCGCTGTCGAGGAAGAAGCTGAACTTAAAGGTCATCGGGTTATCCAGCACCAGAATATTGATGGTGCCCGCCAGCGTCGCCATCGATCCCAGCCGCCGTTTCTGCACTTCGATACCAATAAAAAAGGCCAGTACCGCAAGGCTGATACAGAGCAGCAGCATGCTTTGCTGGGTGGCGGGCAGGATCACCAGGAAGTAGAGTGCGCCTATCGGTAGCGCCCACAGCATGCCGTAGACGAAATCTTTCGCCACCATAATCGGGTTGGGCAGCCGCATCGCCAGCGAGGTGACAACGGCGATCATCACCATCGCCCCGCTGCCAGAGGTCCAGCCGGTCCACAGCCAGAAGAGCGTACCGAGGGCGCAGGAGAGCGTGGTACGCCAGAAGTTAATCATCGCGTGGTGGCGCTCGGCGGACTCCGCTTTCACCACCGCTTCGCCCCGCAGCACCTCCTCTTCGATGGCGCTGATTTTGGTATTGCCAATCACGCCGCGCTTCAGCAGCAGGTAGCGCGTCGCCGCCCCCACCCAGCTGTAGAGCGTCACCGGCGTGTCGCGCTCGCCGGTCCAGATAATCACCCGGCGCATGCGTTTTAACTGCCGGTGCACGTCCTGCACCGTTTCGACCGGCTCGTCGAACAGCTCGCGAAAGGTATCGGTGATCAGATCCGGGCGCGTGTTCTGAATCAGGTAGGTTTCGCACGCCTGGGTAATCAGCGTCAGCGACAGCGTATTGATCACCTTCAGACGGCGGTTTGCCAGCCCCCAGCGGGAGGATTCGATCTTCAGGTTGCTGCGCATACCATCCAGTCCGGCGGTGCGGCGAACCAGTGCCGCCCAGGCGGCATCGACCTCTTCGCTGTCGCCATGCTTGATGCAGAGCTGCATCAACTGATAGTGCGCCACCAGCAGGCTGTCGAGCTCCTGGTCGATCACCTGCTTCACCGAGCGCGGCGAGAAGAGCAGATCGGCGACAATCGCGCACAAAATCCCCACCACGATCTCACTACAGCGCTCCACGGCATATTGCGGTGCCAGCAGCGGGTTAGGCTCAATGGTAATAACAATGATCAGCGCCGTGTAGCCCGCCAGCCCCCAGGCGTAGGAGTTCTCAACGCGTATCAGCGAGGAGACCCAGGTACAAAAACCCGCCCAGATGCAGCTCACCAGCAGCATCAGCAACGGCGTGCGGATCAGCATAATGATGATGGTCAGCCCGGCGATACAGCCAATAAAGGTTCCGGCGATTCGCAACATACCCCGGTAGCGGATCGCCCCGGAATAAGGCTCGCCGCCTGCCGCAAACGCGGGACCGGCGGCAACAATCGCCGCGGTCAGCACCGCCCAGCGCGGCGTTTCAAGCTGGAAGTGAAAGCCGACAAACAGCGCCAATACCACCGCGCCGGCCAGCTTGCAGGCAAAGCGCAGATGCTGGCTGGCGATAGAGAACAGCCCCATAGCGATTACCCCAGCTCACGCAGACGGTGGGCGATTTTACGGAACAGCGAGTCCTGGCTGGCGTCGCGATCGGTTTTGCCGGTGACCACCACGGTTGCGGTGGTGCCAGCTGGCCACAGGTTGCCCTGCTGTTTATCCAGACGGATGCGCACCGGCACGCGCTGCGCCAGGCGAACCCATTCAAGGTTGGAGTCAACGGTCGCCATCCCTTTGCTGTCATTGGTGCTGCTGGAGTTGGTCACCCCGGCGGCGACGCTGTCGACGGTGCCCTTCAGCACCTGGTTGCTGCCTAACGGTGTGATCTCGGCGCGGTAACCGGCGCGCACGCCCTCAAGCTTGGTCTCTTCCATATAGGCCAACACATAGAAGCTGTTCTGTTTCACCAGTGCTACGGCGGTGGAGCCGCGGGTGATGAACTCACCGGCGTAAACGTTGAGGTTGGTGACCCAGCCATCGGCCGGCGCACGAATAGTGGTGCGCTCCAGATCGAGCTTCGCCAGGTCGCGCGTCGCCTGTGCTTTCGCCAACTGATGCAGTTCGGTTTGCAGGGTGTTATTCGCCTGATCAATCTCTTCGCGCGACATCGCCTGAATGCCTAACTGGTTACGGCGGCCAGCTTCGCGTCGCTTCTCATTGACTAAAGCCTGGTAATAGGCGACATCGGCTTCATCCTGCTCGAGCGCTTTTTGGTAGCGCGGCTGGTCGATGGTGAAGAGTACCTGGCCCTGTTTGACCAGCTGGTTATCGTGAACATCGACGCTGGTGACAAGCCCAGTGACATCCGGGGCGATGGCTACCACGTCGGCGGTGAAGCGCGCATCGCGCGTCCAGGGAGATTCGGTGTAGTAAACCCAGGCGCGGAAAATGGCGATAAACGCCAGGATAACAAGCGCCACGGTGATCGCGGTACGGGTGATATTTCTTGTTAGTGTTTTCACTTCTACCTCAAACAAATAAACGCGACAGCAGGTAAAACAGGCAGCAATAGAGCGCGGTGTTAAACAGCGCAGGATGCCAGACAAAATCGTAGATCCCGGTCGGGATCAGCATCCGACGCACCAGCCAGAAAATCGCCAGCGACAAAATCAGCTCGAAAAAAATCGGTGGGAACGACAAACCGAACACCACGATGACGGGAAACAGACTCATGTTGACCTTGGTTTTTTTACGCTTGCAGGTGATAAATCGTTCGTACGCCACCGCAGGAAAGGGCAAGGAGAGCCAGGCGAGAGTGACGTGAATATTATGGATAGATAGTATATTAGCGTAACTGTTATGCTGTTATCTATATTATGTGATCTAAATCACTTTTAAGTCAGAGTGAATAATGGAACGTTTAAAACGCATGTCGGTGTTCGCCAAAGTGGTGGAACTGGGCTCCTTTACCGCCGCTGCACGTCAGTTGCAGATGAGCGTTTCGTCCATCAGCCAGACCGTGGCGAAGCTGGAGGATGAGCTACAGGTTAAGCTGCTGAACCGCAGCACGCGCAGCATTGGACTGACCGAAGCGGGAAAGATCTACTATCAGGGCTGTCGCAGGATGCTCCATGAAGTGCAGGATGTGCACGAGCAGCTCTACGCCTTTAACAATACGCCCATCGGCACGCTGCGCATCGGTAGCTCTTCAACCATGGCGCAAAATGTGCTGGCAAAAATGACCGCCGAGATGCTGAAAGAGCACCCGGGGCTGTCGGTTAATCTGGTAACGGGCATCCCCGCGCCAGATCTTATCGCCGACGGTCTGGATGTGGTGATCCGCGTGGGCGCGTTGCAGGATTCCAGCCTCTTCTCCCGCCGCCTCGGCACCATGCCGATGGTGGTCTGCGCGGCCAAAAACTATCTCGCCCAGTACGGCACGCCGGAAAAACCGGCCGATATGGTTAACCACTCGTGGCTGGAGTACAGCGTGCGCCCGGATAACGAGTTTGAACTGGTGGCCCCGGAAGGGATCGCCACGCGCCTGATCCCGCAGGGGCGGTTTGTCACCAACGATCCGATGACATTAACCCGCTGGCTAACCGCCGGCGCGGGCATCGCCTACGTGCCGCTAATGTGGGTGATCGATGAGATCAACAGCGGCCAGCTTGAGATCCTGCTCCCGCGCTACCAGTCGGATCCGCGCCCGGTTTACGCGCTCTACACGCAGAAAGATAAGCTGCCGCTGAAAGTGCAGGTCTGTATCAACTATTTGACGGATTACTTTATTGAGGTGGCGAAGGTCTACCAGAGCATGCAGGGGCGCAGGGTGTGAAAGCATTCACCCTCTTTGCGCGAAAGAGGGTGAACGGTAAAACTTAGGCCGTGCCGCCAACGGTCAGGTTGTCGACCTTCAGCGTCGGTTGACCCACGCCAACCGGCAGGCTCTGCCCCTCTTTGCCGCAGACGCCAACGCCGTTATCAAGCTTCAGATCGTTGCCGACCATGGAGATCTGCTGCATCGCTTCGATGCCGGAGCCAATCAGGGTCGCGCCTTTAACCGCTTTGGTCACCTTGCCTTTTTCAATCAGGTAGGCCTCGGAGGTGGAGAAGACGAACTTGCCGGAGGTGATATCCACCTGGCCGCCGCCGAAGTTCGGCGCATAGATGCCGTACTCCACGGATTCGATAATCTCCTGCGGCGTCGATTTGCCCGCCAGCATATAGGTGTTGGTCATGCGCGGCATCGGCAGATGGGCATATGACTCACGACGCCCGTTACCGGTCGGCTTCACGCCCATCAGGCGCGCGTTCATCTTGTCCTGCATATAGCCTTTCAGCACGCCGTTTTCGATCAGCGTATTGTACTGGCCCGGCGTCCCTTCATCGTCAATGGCAACTGAACCACGGCGATCGGCGATGGTGCCGTCATCAACCACGGTGCAAAGCTCGGAGGCAACCAGCTGCCCCATCTGGCCGCTGAACACCGAAGTGCCGCGACGGTTGAAGTCCCCTTCAAGACCGTGACCAACTGCTTCGTGCAGCAGCACGCCCGGCCAGCCCGCGCCCAGTACCACCGGCAGCGTGCCCGCAGGCGCAGCAACGGCAGAGAGATTGACCAGCGCCATACGCACCGCTTCGTGCGCCCAGGCATCGGCACGAACTTCGCCATCCACCTCTTGCAGGAACCAGTCATAACCGAAACGACCGCCGCCACCGCTGGCACCGCGCTCGCGTTTACCGTCATCTTCAACCTGTACGCTGACAGAGAGACGCACCAGTGGGCGAACATCGGCCGCCAGCGTGCCGTCCGTCGCCGCCACCAGAATCAGTTCATAGACGCCGGTCAGACTGGCGGTCACTTCCTGCACGCGCTTGTCGGCAGCGCGCGCCGCTTTATCGACGCGGCGCAGGATATCGAGCTTCTCTTCGCGGCTCATGCTTTGCAGCGGATCGATGCTGGTATAGAGGCTCTGATGCTCGATCGCGCCGAGGGTTTTAACTTTACCGTCGCCCTCTTCGCGGACGATGGTGCGCGCGGCCTGCGCGCTCTGCTCTAATGCCAGCAGGCTGATCTGGTCTGCGTAAGCAAAACCGGTTTTCTCGCCGCTGATTGCGCGCACGCCTACGCCCTGGTCAATATTGTACGAACCATCTTTGATGATGCGGTCTTCTAAAACCCAGGATTCGTGATAGCTCGACTGGAAATAGAGGTCGCCGTAGTCAAGACGACGCGCGGTCAGTTGACCGAGAATGGCAAACAGATCCTGATGATTCAGGCCATTCGCTGCCAGCAGTTGTTCACTCACCAGATTAAGACTCATCATGTTTTCTCGTCGTTGCCGCCACATCGGGCAATAAAAAGTGCGATACAAGGAGCTTGAGGCAATTCGCCGATGCCGTCAAATCATTGCTTTTTGTCGGTGCGCGGCTGGCGCATCACTTCGTTGATCTGCGGCTGGTCTACCGGACCGGTAATGCGGTAGCGCAAAATGGAGACTTTATTCCACAGCGGACCCAGCACTTTACTGGCCGCAAACACCGCCGCGCCGACAATCGGGTTAACGGCAAACGCCGCCGCCACGCCAACGGTCGCGGAGATTTCGGGTGCCACCACCGCTTCAACATCGAGCTGGCGGCGCACCAGATCCACCGAGCCTTTCATCGCAATATCCGCTTCCAGCCCGTCGACCAGCGTGTCATCGGTGTGCAGCACACCATCTTTGATCCACGCCGTGCTGCGAATGGAGTCAAACCAGAAGCCCTCATTACTAAAGGTGTCGCTGAAATCAAAGCGCAGCTTGCGCAGCAGCGAGTCGACGCTGAACAGGCGCAGGATCTGCCCGGCATGACCGGTGCTGATATCGTCGATTTTGCCTTTGCCGAGGCGCGTGCGCAGAATGCCGTTGAGCGATGCCTCCTGCGGCTGCCACGGCGCGCTGCGCCAGTGCAGATCGTAATTGACGTTGAACGGTGCGTCGCGCACCGGCGTCGGCACCCCGAAGAAGCCCATCGCCGAATCGAGCTTGTCGCCGCGCAGAATGCCCTTAATAGAAGTGCGCTCGCCGCCCGCGCGGTTGACCCACTCGCCGTCGGCGGTCAGGCGCGCCACACCGCTATCGACCAGCCCATTTGCCAGCGTCAGCGTATCGCCTTTAATGGCAAAATCACCCTCGATACGGCCATATTTCTGCCCCCACAGCCAACACTCTTTACAGCGCAGTTGCAGATCGGGCCAGCCGCTGAAATCAATGCGCTGCTGCTCGCTGAAAAGTGTGGTTGGCGAAGTGATATCTTTCGTCTTCGCGGCGCTCGCCGGGTTGTAGTAGAGATAACGAATATCGGCCTGCCACGGCGCGTTTTTATTGATCTTCAGCGTTGCGTTAAGCTCGCGGCCCTGCGCGTCAATAGTGGTGCCGGCAAACTGCGGCTGCGAGACGATGCTCATGTTATTCCACTGCTGCCCGCCGAGCGTCAGGGCGGGCGTGCGCAGCGTGATGCGCGACGGCAGCGAAGCGCTGCTGCTGACATGGCTTGCTGCGCCCTGATTAAACAGCGCCAGCCACTGCGCGCCATCCAGCGGTGGCAGATTAAGCTCCAGCCCGCTCTGCTCCGGCAGCGGCGGCGTGGTTTTACTCTCCGAGGTCCAGATGCCGCGATCGAGCGCCAGCTTGTTGCCGAGCAGCCAGCGGCTGTTGAAGTGGTTATTCGCGCCTGCATTGCCGGTCAGTTCAAAGCTGTGCAGGTTGCCATCCACTTTCACCTTCACCGGCAGCGCATGGCCTGCCCGCTTATCAAGCGGCGGCGGTAAGGTGCTGGCGATATTGCCGAGATCGCCTGCCAGGTTGACCTTATAGCTCGCTTCGCCGCGGTAAGGGAGCGTCACGCCAACATCCCCTTTCCACGTCACATTTCCGCGCAGCGCATCGTTAAGCTGCTCCGGCAGTACGCCGGTACGCGATGGCTGCCAGTTGCCGTTGAGATTCACCGCCACCTCGTAGGCTTTAGCGCCCTCGGTAGTCGTGAAATCGACGTTCAACGGCTGGTTAAACCAGGTAGCGGTTAGCGGCTCGCTCTTCAGGTTGCCATTCTCAAAGCTGAATTTGCCGTTGAGGTTTTTCAGCGTGCTGCTGATGGGCTTGATAAACAGCGAATTGTTCTTCAACGCGACTTCGCCTTTGGCCAGCGTCATCTCACCGTCCAGCGGAATATCGAGATGTAAGCGAGCGCTCACATCGCCGTCAATTTGCAGTTCATCCAGCGCGCTGCCGAGCGAGTCATGCAGCGGCGTTTCTTTAAAATAGGGGCCAACCGCTTTGCCGGGCCCATTGATATCGGCATCAATGATCAGCTTCTCTTTGATGTAATCCGGGATCGCGGCGGCCAGGTTGCTGGCGGTCACGCCGCCGAGCATCACCTTGTCGCTCTTCATCCATAAACCGTCATTAAGGAAGTCGAGGCTAATGTCGAGGTTTTGCAGCGCAGGCCAGTCCGGCTGGAAAGCAAAGGTGGCATTGCGCAGCGGCACCAACACTTCAAACTGCCCTTCATTGTGCTTATAGGGGAAAAGGCTCGGGTTGCCAGCGTAGACCAGCGTGGCGTTTTCCGTCTGCCCGCCTTTAATTGCGCCGCTGAGATAATCCACCAGCGCTTTGCCCATCAGGTTTTCCGGGAAGTAACGCCAGGCTTGCCCGGCGTCGGAAACGTTAATCCCCGCCAGGATGCTGAGCCACGGCTCTTTGCCTTCCGGTTGCAGGTAACGGAAATCCCCGCGCGCATGCAGCCCGGTGGCCTGCACATCAATATTGCGCCCGTCCAGCTGGAAGCCCTGCTCGTTCTTCTGCCAGTTGAGCGTGGCCAGCCCCTTTTCGATCTCCAGCGGCGCGCGAAACACCGTCTCATACGGCATTTTCGCCTGCGAAATATCGGCGGTTAGGCGCCCGTTTTCAACGCTCCCTTCAAGGGTACCGGCGAAGTGCTCCATGCCGGGCAGTAGCTTCCACTGATGCCAGCTGAGATCCTGCCAGCGCGCCTGGAAACGGCTCTTTTCCGGCGTTTTTAGCGGAATATCGACCGCCAGCCGCTCGAGTTTGCCCGCCGGTTGCAGGGTGTTCCAGATGTCATACATCGCCGGGGAGATCTTCTGCGCAATCGGCATCAGCCCGTCGAGGCTGTTCAGTTCAAGGTTGCTGGCGCGAACGCGTAGCTCATCGCTCGCCTCTTTCGCTTCCTGCGCCGGTACCCAGGCGAAGCTGAGCGCGCCCTGCGGCCAGGGTTTGTCATCAATCGCAATGCGCGTCACCGGCACGTCAAACTGCCAGCCCGCTTTCTGACGGCTGATATGGGTGGTGAGGTTGTCGACGGTCATGCGATGGGTGGTGTTATTCCCCAGCCAGCTGGCACCGCCTTTTTTCAGCCACACATCGCCGCTTTCAATTTCGCCCTTGTTGAGCGTCATCCACCCTTCGAGGCTAAAGCGGGCCGAGGTGAGCGCGACCTTATCCTGCATCCACTGGCTGAGCCACGGTTTGACGTCGATATCATCGGCCTGTAGCCAGACGCGGCCGTTATTTAGCAGGCCGTTGTCATCGCGCAGATCCATGCGCACCTGCATCACGCCATGCTGCCCGGTGAGGCTGGTGAGGCTCACCTGCCCTTCGGCACGGTGACGATCGTCGCCGTTAAGCCAGGTGAGCTGCGGGATCGCCAGTTCGGCGCGTTGGCCTGAAGGCGTTAAAAAGCTGACGCGGCTGTCGCGTAGATCGAAGTGATCGAACTGGCGCAGAAAGAGATCGCTGATGCGATCTTTGCCGAGGGTATTGCCCTCTTCGCTGCTCTCAAGGGGGGTGTTGCTGTTAACCGCGAGTTGGTAAAAGGTGAGATCGCGAAACTGCCAGCGCAGGTGCAGCAGGCTCTGCCAGACGTCGAGCGCCAGCGTAACGCGCTTAACCTCAGCGCTGCCGCCATCTTTCAACGTGGCCTGAATATCGCGCACCTCCAGCTCCGGGCCGAAAGTTTGCCAGCGCGCCTGAAACTCGCTGGCCTTAAGCGGAAGGCCGGTTTCAGCAGAGATGCGCGCCAGGATTGGCTCGCGCCACTCATTAATGTGGGGTAACACAAGGCGCAGCCCACTTACCAGCAGCGCCGCGATAACGATCAGCGTCGCGCCTGTAAGCAGTAATATCCCCGGCAGTCGCCTCACGCCTCTCTCCTTGTCAAACCCATCAGACCCGCTTGTTTCGCAGCATGGCCGCGAATTACATCATGACTACGTCAAACTGCTCCTGATTATAGAGCGGCTCGATTTGTACTTTGACCTGCTTACCGACGAAGATCTCTACCTCCGCCAGCGCATGAGACTCTTCGCTCTTCAGCGCTTCCGCCACGGCCGGAGAGGCGTAGACCAGGAAGCGATCGGAGTCGTAGGCGTGATGCACGCGCACGATTTCGCGCATGATTTCATAGCACACCGTTTCGACTGACTTTACCGTGCCGCGCCCGTGACAGGTCGGACACTCATTGCACAGCACATGTTCAACGCTTTCGCGGGTGCGTTTGCGGGTCATCTCCACCAGGCCAAGCTGGGAAAAACCGTTGATGCTGGTTTTCACCCGGTCTTTGCTCAGCGCCTGCTCCAGCGAGTGCAGCACGCGGCGGCGGTGATCCTCATTATTCATATCGATAAAGTCGATGATGATAATGCCGCCGAGATTGCGCAGGCGCAGCTGGCGGGCAATGGCCTGGGTGGCCTCGATGTTGGTATTGAAGATGGTGTCGTCGAGGTTGCGATGGCCGACAAACGCGCCGGTATTAATATCGACGGTGGTCATCGCTTCGGTTTGATCGATGATCAGGTAGCCGCCCGATTTCAGCTCAACTTTGCGCTCCAGCGCGCGCTGGATTTCGTTCTCGACATCAAAGAGATCGAAGATTGGCTGGCGGCCGCTGTAGTGCTCAAGTTTGCTGGTCATCTCGGGGATGTACTCTGCGGTAAACTCCAGCAGCGCTTCAAAAGTCAGGCGCGAGTCAACGCGAATGCGATCGAGATGGGCATCGGCGAAATCGCGCAGGACGCGCTGGGCTAACGCCAGCTCGCCATAGAGTTTATAGCGCGTCTGCTGGCGCTTTTTGCGCTCCATTACCTTCGTCCAGACGCGCTTCAGATAGGCCGCGTCAGAGGCGAGATCCTCTTCGCAAACACCTTCCGCCGCGGTGCGAATGATAAATCCACCCTGCTCATCGCAGTAGCTCGCCACCACCTTCTTCAGGCGATCGCGCTCGGCTTCGCTCTCAATACGCTGAGAGACGCCAACGTGCGCAGCGCCCGGCATAAAGACCAGGTAACGGGAGGGTAAAGTGATGTCGGTGGTGAGACGCGCGCCTTTGGTGCCGAGGGGATCTTTCACCACCTGCACCATCAGGTCCTGGCCCTGGCGCACCAGCTCGGAGATGTCGCGCACGGTAAAGTTCTTCTGCTCTTCACCGGCAACGCATTCGGTATGCGGCATAATGTCGGAGGCGTGTAGAAACGCCGCCTTTTCCAGACCAATATCTACAAAAGCCGCCTGCATACCCGGTAGCACCCGGCTGACCCGACCTTTGTAGATATTGCCTACTATCCCGCGCCGTGCTTCGCGCTCAATGTGAATTTCCTGCAGAATGCCGCCGTCAATATAGGCAACACGCGTTTCCGATGGTGTAACGTTGACCAGTAATTCAGCCGTCATGATTATCTCTTCCTTCACGCACTGCGTTGAAATTGCTCAGCAATTCAAAGGTTTCCACCAGCGGCAAGCCAACGACAGCGTGATAGCTCCCGTTAATTTTCCTGACAAAGCAGCCGCCCAGCCCCTGAATACCATACGCACCGGCTTTATCCAGCGGTTCCCCGCTCGCTACATAGTCGGCAATATCCTTTTCTGATAACGCTCTGAAGGTCACTTCGGTTTCCACCAGACACTCCAGCACCTGCTCACGGTCCGCGATAGCGACGGCGGTCATCACCTGGTGAGTCTGCCCGGAGAGTTGACGCAGCATAGTGGCAGCATGCGAGGAGTCCTGCGGTTTTTCAAGCACTTCCCCATTTAATATGACAATAGTGTCGGCGCCCAGCACCGGCAGATCGCGCGATACCATCGCCACGCCCGCCTGCGCTTTTTCCCGCGCCAGCCGCGCTACGTACTGCCTGGCGCTCTCGCCGGCCTGCCGCTGCTCCTCAATACCCGGAACAACACGCTCAAACGACACCCCAAGCTGCGTCAGTAATTCCTGACGGCGGGGAGAACCAGAAGCAAGCCAGATAGCTGTCATATCAACCTTTATTGCACCGCAAACTGCTGACGGATCTTACGCATAAGCAGGAAGATCCACGGCCAGAGCACGCCATTGACCAGGCTGCTCCAGAAAATTTCTGGTTTGAACGAGACGTTGATCACCAAAAATTCGGCCCAGAAGACGACCACTTCTGTTGCCAGCGACAATAACATTACTACCAGCGCCTGTTGCCAGAGCGCCAGATTACGGAATAACTGAAATTTCAGTGCGACCAGATAGGCGACGATGCTCAGGGAGAGCGCCCGTACGCCGAGGGTGGATCCGCTAATGAGATCCAGTATGGCACCCATCGCGAAACCCGTACCGACATTTACGCGGTGCGGTAAAGCGAGGATCCAGTAGAGCAGAATCAAAAGCACCCAGTTTGGCCGGTAGACGATGATGTCATCCGGCCAGGGCATGATTTGAAGCAATAGCGCAATGAAAAACGAGAGCCAGATGACCCAGCGCCCCTGGCTACGATAACTTGCCACTACTGCCCTCCCGACGATTGTTGCGGCATCGGCTGGGTTAAGCCGGTCGCCGGCGCAGGCATCGGTGCAGGCGGCCCCATGGTATCCGGAGAGGGCAAGACCTGCGGCATCATCTGCAGCAGACGCTCGTTCGCCACGCGGTGAACATCTTCCGGCGTGCGCGGGTTGGCACCGTTGCGATCGGAGCCCCAGAGCAGCAGCAGGTAACGTAAACGTTGCAGACCGGCGGTTGGACGCGCCTGAATCACCGTGTACGCACGCTGAGTATCGAGTTTCACCGAGGAGACCACCGCAACCGGGTAGCCTTCCGGGAAACGTCCGCCGAGACCGGAAGTCACCAGCACATCACCCACGCGAATATCGGTATTCGCCGGCAGATGTTCCAGCTGCAGATCGTCAGTACAGCCATTACCGGCGGCAATGACGCGGATATCGTTACGCAGCACCTGGATCGGCAACGCATGAGTCGCATCGCAAATCAGCAGCACGCGGCTGGTCATCTTAGCGACCGCAATCACCTGGCCGACAACGCCTTTATCGCTGATCACCGGCTGGCCTTCGTAAACGCCGTTGACGCTGCCTTTATCGATAACCACCTGATCGCTGTAGGGATCGTTAACCGTTGAGATCACCTGGGTGACCATTTTTTGCTCATCCTGACGCAGCGGCGAGCCGAGCAGTTCGCGCAGACGCGCGTTCTCCTGCTTGTACTGCCCTAACATCAGCAGCTCGCTGTTTTTCAGCAGCAGCTCCTGGCGCAGCGCGCGGTTTTCGAGTTCGAGCTGATCGCGCGAGGCCAGCGTTTGCGACACGCTGTCTAATAATTCGCGGGGACCATTGGAAATAAAATAGAAAGGGCTGACGGCCGTATCCATGTACGTCCGGATCTGGCTGAACGTACCGAGGCGGCTGTCGGCAATGATGACTCCAAGCGCCACCAAAACCGCCAGGAACAGGCGAATCTGCAGTGACGGGCCACGGCTAAAAATTGGCTTCATAGGCTTTGCGTATTCTCAGGCCAGACAGATACGGAGCGCGAGGCCCCGTATCTGACGCGGATTACTCTTCGCTGAACAAGTCGCCGCCGTGCATATCGATCATTTCCAGCGCCTTGCCGCCGCCACGCGCTACGCAAGTCAGGGGATCTTCTGCCACTACCACAGGAATACCCGTCTCTTCCATCAGCAGACGGTCGAGGTTGCGCAGCAGCGCGCCGCCGCCGGTCAGAACCATACCGCGCTCGGAGATATCGGATGCCAGCTCCGGCGGGCACTGCTCCAGCGCGACCATGACAGCGCTAACGATGCCGGTCAGCGGCTCCTGCAGGGCTTCAAGGATTTCGTTGGAGTTCAGGGTGAAACCGCGCGGTACACCTTCTGCCAGGTTACGACCGCGCACTTCGATTTCGCGCACTTCGTCGCCCGGGTAGGCAGAGCCGATTTCGTGTTTGATACGTTCTGCGGTGGCTTCACCAATCAGCGAGCCGTAGTTGCGGCGCACATAATTAATGATTGCTTCGTCGAAGCGGTCGCCGCCGATGCGGACAGAGGAGGAGTAAACCACGCCGTTTAAGGAGATAACGGCGACTTCGGTGGTACCACCACCGATATCGACGACCATAGAACCGGTCGCTTCGGAAACCGGCAGACCCGCGCCAATCGCGGCGGCCATCGGCTCTTCAATCAGGAAGACTTCACGGGCGCCAGCGCCCTGCGCGGATTCACGAATCGCGCGGCGCTCAACCTGCGTTGCGCCAACCGGCACACAGACCAGTACGCGCGGGCTTGGGCGCATAAAGCTGTTGCTGTGTACCTGTTTGATAAAGTGCTGCAGCATCTTTTCGGTCACGAAGAAGTCCGCGATTACGCCATCTTTCATCGGGCGGATTGCAGCGATATTGCCCGGCGTACGGCCAAGCATCTGCTTCGCTTCATGACCGACTGCGGCCACGCTTTTCGGTGAACCGGCACGATCCTGGCGAATGGCCACTACGGAAGGCTCATTCAGTACGATGCCTTGTCCTTTTACATAAATCAGGGTATTCGCGGTACCCAGGTCAATGGACAGGTCATTGGAAAACATGCCACGAAATTTTTTCAACATACTAAGGGATAATCCTGAAAGCTGGGGCGGAAAGAAAAATCCGCTTACTTTACCAACCACACGCAGCAGCGACAAGGCACAAGAAGTCTCAGCTACGGTGAAAATTAGTGCAGTTTGTTTCCTTTGTTGCAAAACGACATGACTCTGTCCGGAAGCGTAAAAAAACCGTCGTTCCGGCACGTTGCGCCTGCAAGCTGGCAAAGGTCAAACCGGCATTTTTACTGCAACAATCTGGCGGGCAGGCTCGCACGCCCCCCGACCACGGCAGCGCGCGTTATTCTACGTGAAAACGACTCAAACAGCAGTTCAAACCGAGTATCTTTGTGAATATTTTTTCACATTGGTGTCGAGCGGCTGGGACGCCGCGAAGAAATCGCCCTGTCCGCCCGCCACGCCTCGCTCCACCAGCATCTGCCATTCGCCGCGCGTGCGAACGCCGGTCGCAAAGACGCGGGTTCGTGTGCCTTTACACGCTTCAACAAGGCTCTGTACCAGCAGCTGGTTTTCGGTGCGCTTCTCAATGTTCCTGACCAACCCCGGATGCAGCTTCAGTAACTCAACATCCAGGGCTTTGATCCAACTGGTGCTGACCAACGTCAGACCCGCCTGAACCACCGCCACGCGCGCGCCTAATCCATTGATCAATCGCACGACCGACTGCAATCGGCTGATGTGTTGACACACATCGGCCTCTGCAAGTTCAAAAATAATCCGTTTACGTTGCGATTTTTCGCATTGCATCAAGGTATCGCGCAGCCAGCGCTGGAAGCGCGGGCGGATCAGCGACTCGACGGTGACCTCAATGGCGAGGTTCTCTTCAGGCCAGTAGCCGAGGAACGGCATTAAGCGCGTGATCTGCAGCCGGTCATACTCCTCTGACAGGCCAAATTGCAGCACCATCTGCATATACTCTTCGGCGATCACCTCCTGTTCGCCGTCGAAAATGCGGCACATCAGCTCCCGGTGATGCACTTGCCCGTCGCGGTTAACCGCCGGTTTCTGGTAGACGCGCGGCCCACCGCGATTCAGCATCTGCTCAATCAGCGTGCGCCAGCGCACATTGCCACGCCCCTGCTCGGGTAGCGAGTCGTCATAGACTGACCAGCTGTTGGTGCCCTGCAGCACCGCGTTGCGCGCCGCCGCCTCCGCGTGCTCCATCACCTGCCGGGTCGACTGCCCGCCGCGCCAGCTGCAAATGCCGATATGCATAATGTCTTCGCGGGTCAGCATCTTGGTCGGCGGCAGGCCATCCACCGCTTTCAGGATCTGCCCGGCAATGCTCTCCGCCTCTTTTAATGTGCGGTGCGGAAGCAGTACCGCAAAATCACTGCGGTGGTAGCGCGCCAGCAGCGCGCCGGGATAACGCATAATAAAGGTGGAGAGCAAATTAATAAGGGTAAAGAGATACTCTTCGGCGGCAGAGGCAAGCCCGTCGCTGTCGCGCAGCAGGTCAAAATCGGGCAAGCGGATCATCATCACCACGCCGTGCGAACCGACCTTTTCCTGATCTTCTAATAGTGTTGCCAGTTGATTATCAAAAAAGAGGCGGTTATTGAGGCCGGTGCGCGTGTCCTGCGCAGCGTAAGAGCGGATCAGCGTATCCATGCGGCTGCGTTGATCGCTGGCAAACTGAATATCTGTTAACAGCACGTCCAGCGCGCTGCTGGTGCGCGATGGCCACTCATAGATGCTGCCGCGCACCTGCGCGCCGCGCTCGCCATTAAGGATGCGCGTCGCCCGCAGTTCCAGCAGCTCCTGGCCGGAGAGTTGCCGCCGTAGCCAGCGCACCGCGAGGAAGATAATGACAATCATAAAACCAATCGCCACCGTCAGCGGCGCGGTGGTCATCATCGAGCGGA
Source organism: Kosakonia sp. CCTCC M2018092 (assembly GCF_003864115.1). NCBI lineage: Bacteria > Pseudomonadati > Pseudomonadota > Gammaproteobacteria > Enterobacterales > Enterobacteriaceae > Kosakonia > Kosakonia sp. CCTCC M2018092. The sequence continues at coordinate 451,138 of NZ_CP034225.1, read as the reverse complement.
AGTAGTTGGCCATCGGATCCTGATAGACCAGCGTAAAGGTCACGCCGGGGATCTTCATCGACGGCATCTCAATCTCGCGCATGGCGGAGTTACTGCCCGCCGGGCGATAACTCCCTTTGCGCGTGTGGCTTAAAAGGATATGGCGGCCCTGCTTGATGGCAATCGAGGTGATATCTACCGGCACCATCATCTCATCAAGCTGCGTGGAAAGGCGTGGAAACGGAGTGGAGATCAGGCGGGTGTCGATAACGGTAGCGACGGCCTGCACGCGATTGGCGACTTTATCCTGTATCGCGTTATAAAAGCTGAGTGAGCAGCCGATGAGCGTGACGAAAATCGCCAGCCCGGTAAGAAGTGTTACAAAAGCACTAAATTTCGTCGTTAATCGCATCCCTGATTTAACTCCGCGCGTGTAAAGAACAGAACGATATCGCCTGAAGAAGGTCTGTATAGTAAGCACTAACTTTTGAGCTTCGCCGCGACACGCGCGCGCAGTGCGGTGAAGCCTGAAAATGGCACACCGTTTCACCCAGCGAGTATAGTCTTCAGAAATTTTTTTCCAATCATCAATAAGCTTAAAGAATGTCTTTAACACGCAATTTCCACTAATTGCTAACTTACTCTTCTTCGCGTTAACGTAGCTTTCCCTACGCCAGCCGCGACACCGTCAGAGGATGTAAATGAAGAAAAAATTGACCGAAGCAGATGTCACCGCTGAATCCGTGTTTTTTATGCAGCGCCGCCAGGTATTAAAGATGCTCGGCATCGGTGCAACGGCCGCCACACTTCCTTCAGTGGCACACGCCGATCTTCTGGACTGGTTTAAAGGCAATGACCGCCCAAAAGCGCCGGCCGGTAAACCGCTGACATTCACCCAGCCTGCCGAATGGCAAAGTAAGCTGCCGTTGACGCCGGAAGAGAAGGTTACCGGTTACAACAACTTTTATGAGTTCGGGCTGGATAAAGCCGATCCTGCTGCCAATGCTGGCAGCATGAAGACCGATCCCTGGACATTGACCATTGATGGCGAAGTGGCGAAACCGCTGACGCTCGATCATGCGGCGCTGACTTCGCGCTTTCCGCTGGAGGAGCGTATTTATCGCATGCGCTGCGTCGAAGCCTGGTCGATGGTGGTGCCGTGGATTGGTTTTCCGCTGCATAAACTGCTGGCGCTGGTGGAGCCGACCAGCAAAGCGAAGTATGTCGCTTTTGAAACACGTTATGCGCCCGATGAGATGCCGGGCCAGAAGGATCGCTTTATTGGCGGCGGGCTGGCCTACCCCTATGTAGAGGGGTTGCGTATAGATGAAGCGATGCATCCGCTTACGCTCCTCACCGTTGGGGTCTATGGCAAAGCGCTGCCGCCGCAGAACGGAGCGCCGATCCGCCTCACCGTGCCGTGGAAATATGGCTTTAAAGGCATTAAGTCTATTGTCAGCATCAAGCTCACCAGCCAGCGCCCGCCTACGACGTGGAACCTCTCCGCGCCAAATGAGTATGGCTTCTATGCCAATGTGAACCCGCATGTCGATCACCCGCGCTGGTCGCAGGCGACGGAGCGTTTTATCGGTTCGGGCGGTGCGCTGGACGTTAAACGCCAGCCGACGCTGCTGTTTAACGGCTACGGTGAAGAGGTCGCTTCCCTCTATCGCGGTCTCGATTTGCGGGAGAACTTCTAAGTGCGGTTAACGGCAAAACAGATCACCTGGCTTAAAGTTGCGCTACATCTTGCTGGTTTCCTGCCGCTCCTCTGGCTCTTCTGGGCGGCGAACCAGGGCTACTTCAGCGCCGATCCGGCAAAAGATATTCAACATTTCACCGGCAGAATGGCGCTGAAGTTTCTGCTTGCCAGCCTGCTAATTACTCCGCTTACGCGCTACGGTAAGCAGCCACTGCTGATCCGTACGCGTCGGCTGCTTGGGCTGTGGTGCTTTGCGTGGGCCAGCTTACATCTGGTCAGCTATACGCTGCTGGAACTGGGCATTAATAACCTGGCTTTGCTCGGACAAGAGTTGGTCACGCGCCCTTATTTAACCCTGGGTGCAATCAGTTGGCTGATCTTGCTGGCGCTGGCTGCGACGTCGACGCAGTGGGCGCAGCGTAAATTGGGCAGACGCTGGCAAACTTTGCACAACTTCGTCTATCTGGTGGCGATCCTCGCACCGATTCATTACCTCTGGTCGGTGAAGATCCTCTCCCCACAGCCGGTTCTCTACGCGGCTGCCGCGCTGGTCTTGTTAGCGTTGCGTTACAAAAAATTCCGCCAATGGTGGCGTTAGCCACCGTTTTTGCGCGGTTCCCCGCAGAAAAAGCGCCTTTCGCGACGCGTTCCCGCAACATGAATTAGAATCTTCTCAGATAAGACCAGTATTTAGCTGCCAAAAGCAACGAAATGGTTATAATGTGCGACTTTGGTTCGTTTATCGGACTTTTTTAAGCTCCGAAAAGGTGACAAGCGCGAATCGAAGGTATATTTTGTTTTTTGCCGAAGAATCGCAGGAGATAGCAGCATAATGGCTGATAAGTTCCATGTATTGGTTTTGAACGGGCCGAACCTGAATATGCTCGGTACGCGAGAGCCGGAGAAGTACGGCACGCTGACGCTTGAGGAGATTGTTAATTCTTTGAGAACAGAAAGCGCGTCACTTAACGTGGAACTGGCACATTTTCAGTCAAACGCGGAGTACGCAATCATCGACCGTATTCATCAGGCTAAAGACGTAACTGACTTCATCCTGATTAATCCGGCCGCGTTTACGCACACCAGTGTTGCTATCCGTGATGCGTTGCTGGCGGTGGATATCCCGTTTATCGAGATTCACCTCAGCAATGTACATGCGCGGGAGCCGTTCCGTCACCACTCCTATCTCTCGGATATTGCCGTTGGCGTTATCTGCGGGCTTGGTGCGGACGGTTATTCATACGCTTTACAGACGGCGGTAAAACGCCTGTCACAATCACACTAAACAAGAGTACGGAACCCACTCATGGATATTCGTAAGATTAAAAAACTGATCGAGCTGGTTGAAGAATCAGGCATCTCCGAACTGGAAATCTCCGAAGGCGAAGAGTCTGTGCGCATCAGCCGCAGCGCACCTGCCGCAAGTTTCCCGATGATGCAGCAGGCTTACGCCGCGCCGATGATGCAACAACAGCCTGCCCTGGCGAACGCTGTCGCTACGACAGCCGCAGTAGAAGCACCGGCAGCCGCAGCAGAAATCAGTGGTCACATCGTACGTTCCCCGATGGTCGGAACCTTCTATCGCACCCCGAGCCCGGATGCGAAAGCCTTTATCGAAATCGGCCAGAAAGTTAACGTGGGCGACACCCTCTGCATCGTTGAAGCGATGAAAATGATGAACCAGATCGAAGCCGATAAATCAGGCGTGGTGAAAGCCATTCTGGTCGAGAGTGGCCAACCGGTTGAATTTGACGAGCCGCTGGTCGTCATCGAGTAACGAGGCGCACATGCTGGATAAAATTGTTATCGCCAACCGCGGCGAGATCGCACTGCGAATCCTTCGTGCCTGTAAAGAGCTGGGCATTAAGACCGTCGCTGTGCACTCCACGGCGGATCGCGATTTAAAACACGTATTACTGGCGGACGAAACGGTCTGTATCGGTCCGGCACCGTCCGTTAAAAGTTACCTGAATATCCCGGCGATCATCTCTGCGGCCGAAATCACTGGCGCTGTGGCGATTCACCCGGGTTATGGTTTCCTCTCTGAGAACGCCAACTTCGCTGAGCAGGTTGAGCGCTCCGGCTTTATCTTTATCGGCCCGAAAGCCGACACCATTCGCCTGATGGGCGATAAAGTGTCCGCGATCAACGCGATGAAGAAAGCGGGCGTACCTTGCGTACCGGGTTCTGACGGCCCGCTGGGCGACGACGTTGACGCTAACCGTGCCCATGCAAAACGCATCGGCTACCCGGTTATCATCAAAGCCTCCGGCGGCGGCGGCGGTCGCGGTATGCGCGTAGTGCGCAAAGACGCCGACCTGGCGCAGTCCATTGCCATGACGCGCGCGGAAGCAAAAGCAGCGTTCAACAACGACATGGTCTACATGGAGAAGTACCTGGAAAATCCTCGCCACGTCGAGATCCAGGTGCTGGCAGATGGTCAGGGTAATGCGATCTATCTGGCCGAGCGTGACTGCTCCATGCAGCGTCGCCACCAGAAAGTGGTTGAAGAGGCACCGGCTCCGGGCATCACGCCGGAACTGCGCCGCTACATCGGTGAGCGTTGTGCGAAAGCCTGTGTTGATATCGGCTATCGCGGCGCGGGTACCTTCGAGTTCCTGTTTGAGAACGGCGAGTTCTACTTTATTGAGATGAACACCCGTATTCAGGTAGAGCACCCGGTAACCGAAATGATCACCGGCGTTGACCTGATTAAAGAGCAGCTGCGTATCGCTGCCGGTCAGCCGCTCTCCATCACTCAGGAAGAAGTAGTGATCAAAGGTCATGCGGTTGAATGCCGTATTAACGCCGAAGATCCCAACACCTTCCTGCCGAGCCCGGGCAAAATCACACGCTTCCATGCGCCAGGTGGTTTTGGCGTGCGCTGGGAATCGCATATCTACGCCGGTTATACCGTACCGCCGTATTACGATTCCATGATCGGCAAGCTGATCTGCTACGGCGAGAGCCGTGATGTGGCAATTGCACGTATGAAGAATGCGCTGCAGGAGCTGATCATCGACGGGATTAAAACTAACGTCGATCTGCAGATGCGCATTATGACCGATGAGAACTTCCAGCACGGTGGAACCAACATCCACTACCTGGAGAAGAAACTCGGTCTGCAGGAAAAATAATCGCGATTACGCGCAAAAGGCCGGTTCTTCCGGCCTTTTTTCTTTTTCTCTCCCCTCATCTTTTCCTTAAGGTACAATCCCCGCTTTCTTCATCCACAAGGGAATAAAATGGATAACCGTTTTGTTCAGGCACACATTGAGGCCCGCTGGGCGCTGTGGCTGACCCTTCTCTATCTTGCTGCCTGGTTAGTGTGTGCTTACCTACCGGATTCAGCGCAGGGCATCACCGGTTTACCCCACTGGTTTGAGATGGCCTGCCTGTTAACGCCGCTGGTGTTTGTGCTGCTCTGCTGGGCGATGGTGCGTTTTATCTTCCGTGATATCCCGCTGGAGGATAAGGATGCAAACTGAAATTATTGCCGTGCTGGTGATCTACCTGTTCATCGTTTTCGGCCTCTCCTTCTATGCCATGCGTCAGCGCAGCAGCGGCACCTTCCTGAGCGAGTATTTCCTCGGGAGCCGCTCGATGGGCGGGTTTGTGCTGGCGATGACCCTGACGGCGACCTACGTCAGCGCCAGCTCCTTTATCGGCGGCCCGGGCGCTGCCTATAAATTCGGTCTCGGCTGGGTGCTGCTGGCGATGATCCAGGTCCCAACCATCTGGCTGTCGCTCGGTATCCTCGGCAAAAAATTCGCCATTCTTGCCCGCCGCTATAACGCCATTACCCTCAACGATATGTTGATGGCCCGCTACCAGAGCCGGGCGGTGGTGTGGCTCGCCAGCATCAGTTTACTGGTGGCCTTTGTCGGGGCGATTGCGGTGCAGTTTATCGGCGGCGCGCGGCTGCTGGAGACCGCAGCCGGTATCAAGTATGAATCGGGCCTGCTGATTTTCGGCATCACTATTGCGCTCTACACCGCGTTTGGCGGTTTTCGTGCAAGCGTACTGAACGACACCATGCAGGGAATGGTGATGCTGATCGGCACGCTTGTCCTGCTGGCGGGCGTGATCCACGCGGCGGGCGGCCTGCATCATGCGGTGGATACTCTGCGGCAGATCGACCCGAAACTGGTCAGCCCGCACGGCGCAAGCGACATCCTCACCCCGGCCTTTATGACCTCCTTCTGGGTGCTGGTCTGCTTTGGTGTAATTGGCCTGCCGCACACCGCCGTGCGATGCATCTCTTATAAAGACAGTAAATCGGTGCATCGCGGCATTATTATCGGCACCATTGTGATTGCACTGTTGATGCTCGGTATGCACCTGGCTGGCGCGCTAGGCCGGGCGGTGCTGCCGCATCTGTCGGTGCCGGACCAGGTGATCCCAACCTTAATGGTGGAAGTGCTGCCACCGTGGGCGGCCGGGCTGTTTCTCGCCGCGCCGATGGCGGCGATCATGTCTAACGTCAACGCCCATCTGTTACAGGCTTCGGCCACCATTATTAAAGATCTGTGGCTCAGCGCCCAGCCGACTAAAATTCGTCATGAGCCGCGCCTGAAGCGTATTTCGACGGCAACCACGCTCATTCTCGGCGTGCTGATGATGCTGGCAGCGTGGCGTCCGCCGGAGATGATCATCTGGCTGAATCTGCTGGCGTTCGGCGGTCTTGAAGCCGTTTTCCTGTGGCCGCTGGTGCTGGGGCTTTACTGGGAGCGCGCAAATGCCGCAGGCGCGCTTAGCGCCATGATTGTCGGCGGCGTGCTGTATGCCGTGCTCGCCACCCTGAATATTCAGTACCTGGGCTTTCATCCGATCGTGCCCTCGCTGCTGCTAAGTTTGTTAGCCTTTGTGGTCGGCAACCGTTTTGGTCGCCCGGTGCCGCAGGCTGCTTCCCTTTCTGCTAATCAATAAAGAGTAACGCCATGCCATGGATCCAACTGAAACTGAACACCACCGGCGCGCATGCTGAAGATCTGAGCGACGCTCTGATGGAAGCAGGCGCAGTCTCCATTACCTTCCAGGATACGCACGACACGCCCGTGTTTGAGCCGCTGCCGGGCGAGACCCGCCTGTGGGGCGATACCGATGTGATCGGCCTGTTCGATGCTGAAACAGAGATGGCAGAGGTGGTTGCCCAACTCGCCTCTCATCCGCTGCTGGGCGAAGGCTTCGCGCATAAAATTGAGCAGCTGGAAGATAAAGACTGGGAGCGCGAGTGGATGGATAACTTCCACCCAATGCGCTTTGGCGAGCGGCTGTGGATCTGCCCGAGCTGGCGCGATGTGCCGGATGAAACCGCCGTCAACGTGATGCTCGATCCCGGCCTGGCATTCGGCACCGGCACCCATCCGACAACGTCGCTCTGCCTGCAGTGGCTCGACGGCCTCGATCTTAACGGTAAAACGGTGATCGATTTTGGCTGCGGCTCCGGCATTCTGGCGATCGCTGCCCTGAAGCTGGGTGCGGCGAAAGCGATCGGGATCGATATCGATCCGCAGGCGATCCAGGCGAGCCGCGATAATGCCGAGCGCAATGGCGTGTCAGACCGCCTTGAACTCTATCTGCCGAACGATCAGCCCGCAGAGATGAAAGCCGACGTGGTGGTCGCGAATATCCTCGCCGGCCCGCTGCGCGAGCTGGCACCGCTGATTAGCGTTCTGCCCGTTGCGGGCGGGCTGCTGGGGCTGTCGGGCATTCTTGCCAGCCAGGCAGAGAGCGTTTGTGAAGCTTATACCAACCTGTTCAACCTCGATCCGGTGGTTGAAAAAGAGGAGTGGTGCCGCATCACCGGCCAGAAAAAATAGTCCCCACAGCGTGGCCTCCCGGCCACGCTTTTTATTCCCCTGCCATTTGTAGTGATTTATTTCCCGTGAAGTTTATAATGAGCCGCCGCTGTATTAACGGATGGTAAATCATTGATTTATAAACATTCATCGGATGAATACTATGTCACTTCGTATAGCAAAAACAGCCTTTGCTGTGGCAAGCCTGTTTCCCTTACTGGCGTGGTCCGCTCACTGGAGTTATGAAGGCGCAACGTCGCCGGAACACTGGGGTGAATTAAGTCAGGAGTTTCAGACCTGCCAGAGTGGTAAAAACCAGTCGCCAATTGATATTGATAATATCGTCACTGCTCGCCTTTCACCGCTTAGCAGCCACTACCGTGAAAGCCCCGCGCTGCTGATAAACAATGGCCATACTCTGCAAGCCAACTTTATCGATAACCTCAATACCATGGAGCTGGCGGGAGTTGTCTCGCACCTCCAGCAATTCCACTTCCACGCCCCCAGTGAGCATACCCTGCATGGCAAACATGCTCCGCTGGAGATGCATCTGGTTCATACCTCGGCGAAAGGCGATATCACCGTTGTCGCGGTGCTATTTGAAACGGGGGCGGCAAATCGTGAGCTGGCGGCGCTATCGCAGCATCTCCCCACTCGCGGTGGCTCAACGGCGCTAACGGCGCAGCACATTGATATGGCGGCGCTGCTGCCGCGTGATAAGACCTACTGGCGCTTTAGCGGATCGCTGACCACGCCGCCCTGTTCAGAAGGGGTCACCTGGCTGGTAATGAAACAGCCGCTGACACTCTCTTCCGAGCAGCTTGCCCAGTTCAAAGCTGCGCTCGGGCACGCTAATAACCGCCCAACACAACAGCTGTATGGCCGGCTGGTCGTCGAGTAACAGACTGTAAATACCAGCATAAAAATGAGAGCGGGTTCGCAAAATCCGCTTTTTTTTGGCTTAAAAATCAGCAGTTATGCTGCTTATTGCCCCATTAAAAACGATAAATCTCGTGAATTTATCGGTGAGCTAAAAATTTTAGCTTTGCCATAACCCAATGAAAATTATGATTTAATGCCCGTTTGCCTCTCCAGGACTGGCTATTCCTTGATCTACAACAGTGGATTGCTCAAAGTTTGGCCTTTCATCTCGTGCAAAAAATGCGTAATATACGCCGCCTTGCAGTCACAGTATGGTCATTTCTTAACTCATGCGCATCGGACACCACCAGCTTAGAAATCGCCTGATCGCAGCGCCCATGGCTGGCATTACTGACAGACCTTTCCGGACGCTGTGCTACGAGATGGGAGCCGGTTTAACCGTATCCGAGATGATGTCGTCTAACCCGCAGGTTTGGGAAAGCGACAAATCACGACTGCGGATGGTGCACATTGATGAGCCCGGTATTCGCACCGTGCAAATTGCGGGCAGCGACCCGGAAGAGATGGCCCAAGCCGCACGTATTAACGTGGAAAGTGGCGCTCAAATTATTGATATCAATATGGGCTGTCCGGCTAAAAAGGTGAATCGTAAGCTTGCAGGTTCCGCCCTGTTGCAGCACCCGGATTTGGTGAAATCGATCCTCACCGCGGTGGTTGGCGCAGTGGATGTTCCTGTAACCCTGAAGATTCGCACAGGCTGGGCCCCTGAGCACCGTAACTGCGTAGAGATTGCCCAACTGGCTGAAGAGTGTGGCATTCAGGCTCTGACCATTCATGGACGCACCCGCGCCTGTTTGTTCAATGGAGAAGCTGAGTACGACACGATTCGGGCAGTTAAGCAGAAAGTTTCCATTCCGATTATCGCGAATGGCGACATTACTGACCCGCTTAAAGCCAGAGCTGTGCTCGACTATACGGGGGCGGATGCCCTGATGATAGGCCGCGCAGCTCAGGGAAGACCCTGGATCTTTCGGGAAATCCAGCACTATCTGGACACTGGGGAGCTGCTGGCTCCGCTGCCACTGGCAGAGGTTAAGCGCTTGCTTTGCGCGCATGTTCGGGAACTGCATGACTTTTACGGTCAGGCAAAAGGTTACCGAATTGCACGTAAACACGTCTCCTGGTATCTCCAGGAGCACGCCCCGAATGACCAGTTTCGGCGCACATTCAACGCCATTGAGAATGCCAGCGAACAGCTGGAGGCGTTGGAGGCATACTTCGAAAATTTTGCGTAAACAGAAATAAAGAGCTGACAGAACTATGTTCGAACAACGCGTAAATTCTGACGTACTGACCGTTTCTACCGTTAACTCTCAGGATCAGGTAACCCAAAAACCGCTCCGTGACTCGGTAAAACAGGCACTGAAGAACTATTTTGCTCAACTGAACGGTCAGGATGTTAATGACCTCTATGAGCTGGTACTGGCTGAAGTAGAACAGCCACTGTTGGACATGGTGATGCAATACACCCGTGGTAATCAGACCCGCGCGGCGCTGATGATGGGCATCAACCGCGGTACGCTGCGTAAAAAACTGAAAAAATACGGCATGAACTGATTCGTCAGTGAGTGGTATTGATAAAAAGGCGCTGACCGGCATGGGTAAGCGCCTTTTTTATTGCCTGAAATGACGCTAAAAAGCGCGCTTTCATCGGCATTACCTCAGCGCAAAATCGTGTATATTTTCCGCAAATGGTTGCAAAAAAGGGAGAGACGGAATGATTCGCAAATATGGGTGGCTGCTGGTTTTCGCTCTCTCGATCTTTGCGCTGGATGGCTTAATCATGCAGTGGATCGAGTATCTGACCACTGACATTAATAAATGCCGCAATATGAATTCCGTCAATCCACTCAAACTGGTTCACTGCGATTCTCTCTAAGTGATTGCTTGCTGCGATATTTGGTAAAAATGCAGCGATCGCCTTGATTAACGCAGGGATTTAAATCGATTTGAGTCCTTCCCGGACAGTGATAATGTCTCAGCCCTTTTCGCCTCTACGACCGTAGCAATACGTAACGCCCTTAGTGAATGAGTTGATGACATCATGCTGGTTAGCCAATACGACTATATCCTTGTTGTTGTTTCGTTTGTTGTAGCCATTCTGGCCTCTTATACCGCCCTGAACATGGCCGGACGCGTCTCCACCAGCAGCGGTGCCTCATCCTGGGTATGGCTGAGCGGCGGCGGCGTGGCGATGGGCATCGGCATCTGGGCGATGCACTTTATCGGCATGCTGGCGATGAATATGTCGATGAACATGCGCTACGAGCCTGTTCTCACCGGTCTATCAATGGCGATCGCCATTGGATCCTCGCTGTTTGCGCTGTGGCTGGTTAGCGCGCCACAGCTGCACCTGCGCCGGCTTATTCCTGGCTCTGTCGTAATGGGGCTTGGCATTGCCGCGATGCATTACACCGGTATGGCGGCGCTACAGGTTTCACCGCCGATTGTCTGGCATAAAGGGTGGATCGCCCTCTCTATACTGATTGCCCTGGCGGCCTCTTTCGCTGCGTTATGGCTCACCTTCCGCCTGCGCCACGAAGCGGCACAGGTTGCGCTTATGCGCTTTGGCGCAGCTATCTTAATGGGGCTGGCTATCACCGGCATGCACTACACCGGGATGATGGCGGCGCAGATCCCCTTCCAGCATCATCACATTGCAATGGTGCATCACGGCTTCAATAACAACTGGCTTGCCGTGCTGGTCAGCATGATGGCCTTTTCCGTGCTCGGCATTACCTTACTGGTTTCGATGTTTGATGCTCGTTTACAGGCGCGCACGTCGCTGCTGGCCACATCGCTTGCGGCGGCAAACCGCGAGCTGGCGAGGCTGGCACTGCACGACACCTTAACGCGTCTGCCAAACCGCGTTCTGCTGGAAGATCGCATCGAGCAGGCGATCAATAAAGCGCGCCGTGAAGAGAGCGCGTTTGCGTTAATGTTTATGGATCTCGACGGCTTTAAAACAGTTAACGACGCATGGGGACATGATGTCGGCGATAAGTTACTGGTGGCGGTAACCGAGCGGCTTACTCAACAACTGCAGGGGCAATATACGCTGGCGCGCATTGGCGGCGATGAATTCGTGCTACTGGCTGAGATTGCCGCACCGGACGATGCCGCCACGATCGCCAGTTCGCTTATCCGCGCCGTCGATCGCCCTTTTACTCTTGATCCCTATGATGTGATGGTGACACTGAGTATCGGTATCGCCCTCTACCCTGACGATGGCAAAAATGAACGCGAGTTGATGTTCAACGCCGATGCGGCGATGTATCACACCAAGCATATGGGCCGTAACGGCTATCACTTCTTCCAGCCCTCAATGAACCGGCTGGCGCAAACCCAGCTACAGCTGCTGAATGATTTGTGGATGGCGCTGGAGCGTAAGGAGTTCCGTCTCGTTTACCAACCCAAATTCCAGGCTCCCTCCGGGCCAGTTGTCGGTTTTGAAGCGCTGTTGCGCTGGCAACATCCTCAGCAGGGTGTGTTGAGCCCGGATCTCTTTTTGCCGCTGGCGGAGAAAACTGGCCTGATTGTCCCGCTCGGTGACTGGGTGATCGATGAGGCTTGCCGCCAGCTCAGCGAATGGCGCGAGCAGGGGCACACGGAGTGGACAATAGCCGTTAACCTTTCGACGTTACAGTTTGAGCATAGCGCGCTGGTACAAACGATTCTGGGCACGCTGAGCAGACATAATGTTCCGCCTGAGCAGTTAATTCTGGAAGTGACTGAAACGACGGCGATGAGTAACCCCGATGAGAGCGTGCGGGTGCTAACCGAGTTGAGTGACGCAGGCGTGAAAGCATCGATTGATGACTTCGGGACCGGTTATTCGAGCCTGCTTTATCTTAAGCGTCTGCCAGCGTGCGAGTTGAAGATCGATCGCGCGTTTGTCCGCGAACTGGGCCAGGAGGGTGAAGATGCCACGATTGTTTCCGCGATCGTCGCGTTAGCCAGAACGCTGAACCTCAAAGTGGTGGCAGAGGGCGTCGAGACGGAAGAACAGCAGGCATTTCTCACCGAGCTGGGCTGCAATACATTGCAGGGCTATCTCTTAGGTAAACCGGTCAGTGCAGAAACGATTACCGCACAAGGGAAGAGCCTCGCCCCCACTGAAACGGTGACGTGAATTTAATGATTAAATAAAGGCGTCTGCGGACGCTTTTATTTTACGTCAGTGAGAAATTAGATTATTCTCATGCCCTTACGCGCTATTTACGCTTTTAAACGCCTGCTTTTATCTTCCTTTTTTCTGAATCCCACTTTTATTTATCTCGTCTCCATAATTTCTGCACGATTTCGCTTAAATACCCTTTTTAACTTCATCAAGTTTACAAAGTACATATCCGGACATTATTGCCCCGGTGAATCTGTTTTACTGAATGATAAAATCAAGCCATAGATTCTGACCAGATATTGCGACTGTTGATATCAAGAGTCGCGGTTAAATAGAGGTAATTACAATGAAAAAAATGATCTCCGTCGCCCTGCTGGCAACCTTCCTCGCGGGCTGTGCACACGACTCACCTTGCGTACCGGTCTATGACGATCAGGGCCGCCTGGTGCATACCAACACCTGTGTGAAAGGCACCACGCAGGATAACTGGGAAACAGCAGGCGCTATCGCCGGCGGCGCGGCAGCCCTTGCTGGCTTAACGCTCGGTATCGTAGCCCTCACCAAATAGTTCTCTTAAGCGCGGTTTTCCGCGCTTTTGCTTTATAACGGTGCAGCAATTTTTTATTTCACCGCTTTTGCTATCGAAAACGTGCATCGATTCCCCTTATAAGCATCACTTTTTTATATTTCATAATGTCATTGCGACGCTGTTGTTTGTCTTACGTGATTACATTCACAAATCAACCCCATCGTATTTAATGCTTATATTCACCTGCGAAACTTGTCTGGCAGAAATAGCGAATTAACGGCGCTGTTTTGCTCCATTTTGTGGAGTGCGTTCTATTTTTGCACCAGCACGGGGCATTGCTTCTCCACATTCCTGTCTACACTCATCCTGAAACCTGTTTGATTCCTTAAATACCCTGCATAAACCAACCTGGCATCACCTTTGCTATATCCACTGCGGCCTTCGCCACAGACAGGTTCAGGGGTTACCCGGACGCCCCATATAACGATAATTTTCGCCACACAGGATGCATTATGAAAAAGATGATGATCGCCAGCCTGGCCGCTGCCGGCGTGCTGTTTGCTGTCGCCAGCCAGGCGCATGCAGGTACAACGCTTGATGCTGTTAAAAAGAAAGGGTTTGTTCAGTGCGGGATCAGTGATGGTTTACCCGGTTTCTCTTATGCGGATGCAAACGGGAAATTCACCGGTATCGACGTGGATATCTGCCGTGGCGTTGCCGCCGCCCTTTTCGGCGATGACAGCAAAGTGAAATATACCCCGCTGACGGCGAAAGAGCGCTTTACCGCGCTGCAATCTGGCGAAGTGGATATGCTCTCGCGCAATACCACCTGGACCTCTTCACGTGATGGCGGTATGGGGCTTTCGTTTACCGGCGTGACCTACTATGACGGCATCGGCTTCCTGACCCATAACAAAGCGGGCCTGAAGAGCGCTAAAGAGCTTGATGGCGCAACCGTTTGTATTCAGGCCGGGACTGATACCGAGCTGAACGTGGCGGATTACTTTAAGTCCAACAAAATGAGCTACACCCCGGTGACGTTTGACCGCTCTGACGAGTCGGCGAAGGCGCTGGAATCCGGCCGCTGCGATACGCTGGCTTCCGATCAGTCTCAGCTCTATGCGCTGCGTATCAAGCTGAGCAACCCGGCAGAGTGGATCGTCTTGCCGGAAGTGATCTCTAAAGAGCCGCTCGGCCCGGTGGTACGCCGCGGTGACGATGACTGGTTCGCCATCGTGCGCTGGACGCTCTTCGCCATGCTGAATGCCGAAGAGATGGGCATTACCTCGAAGAACGTCGATGAGAAAGTGGCTAACCCTGCAACGCCGGATATGGCGCACCTGCTAGGCAAAGAGGGCGACTTCGGCAAAGATCTTAAACTCGATAACAAGTGGGCTTACAACATTATTAAGAAGGTCGGTAACTACTCCGAAGTCTTCGAACGTAACGTCGGTTCTGAAAGCCCGCTGAAAATCAAACGTGGCCAGAATAACCTCTGGAATAACGGCGGGATTCAGTACGCTCCACCGGTGCGTTAATCCGCTGCTGCCGTAACGGGCGTTACTCTGCGGTGACGCCCAGTCCAGAATTATGGTTACTGAGGTTTTCTCTATGCCCCATCGCCGCCCAACCGTGAAAGGCGCGCTCTCCCTTTCAAACCCTGCGGTTCGCGCCTGGCTGTTTCAAATAATGGCGATTATCGTCGTGGTTGTTGTTGCCCTCTATCTGCTCCATAACGCGGTGACTAACCTCAACAACCGGGGTATTACCTCCGGCTTCGCCTTCCTTGACCGCGCGGCCGGTTTTGGCATTGTTCAGCATCTGATTGATTATGAACAGGGCGACACCTACGGACGGGTGTTCCTGGTCGGTTTACTGAATACGTTGCTGGTCTCGGCGCTCTGTATTGTCTTCGCCTCGCTGCTCGGCTTTTTCCTTGGTCTTGCAAGGCTGTCTGAAAACTGGCTGCTGCGAAAGCTGTCGACGATCTATATCGAGACATTTCGCAATATTCCCCCGCTGTTGCAGATCTTCTTCTGGTACTTTGCGGTGCTGCGCAATCTGCCCGGCCCGCGCCAGGCGGTAAATGCCATGGAGCTGGTCTTTCTCAGCAACCGTGGCCTCTATATCCCTTCACCACAAGTGGGCGAAGGGATGCTTGCCTTTATCGGCGCGCTGGTGCTGGCGGCGGCCATTACCGTTGGACTGTTTCGCTTTAATAAAGCGCACCAGATCAAGACCGGCCAGCTGCGGCGAACCTGGCCGACTGCGCTGGGGCTGATTATTGTGCTGCCGCTGATGACGCATGCGCTGTTCGGTGCGGCGCTGCATTGGGAAGTGCCGCAGCTGCGCGGCTTTAACTTTCGCGGCGGCATGGTGCTGATCCCGGAGCTGGCGGCGCTGACTATCGCGCTCTCGGTTTATACCTCAGCCTTTATCGCTGAGATTATTCGCGCCGGGATCCAGTCTGTTCCGCACGGGCAGCAAGAGGCGGCGCGTTCCCTTGGCCTGCCTAATCCCGTGACGCTACGGCAGGTGATTATTCCCCAGGCGCTACGGGTGATCATTCCACCGCTGACCAGCCAGTATCTCAATATTGCGAAAAACTCATCGCTGGCGGCGGCGATCGGCTACCCCGATATGGTGTCGCTGTTTGCCGGTACGGTGCTGAATCAGACCGGCCAGGCCATTGAAACCATCGCCATTACCATGTCGGTCTATCTGCTCATTAGCCTCTCCATTTCGCTGCTGATGAATATCTATAACCGCCGTATTGCCCTGATTGAGCGCTGAGGATCAATGATGACAAAAGCTATTGTGTCGCCCTCCACGCGCCCGCTGCCATCGGGAAATAACGGCATGCTGTTGTGGGTGCGTAAAAATCTCTTTTCAAGCTGGTCAAACTCGCTGCTGACGCTCTTTTGCCTGTGGATGATGTGGGAGCTTATCCCGCCGCTGCTGCAGTGGGCGCTGTTTCAGGCGAACTGGGTCGGCTCGACTCGCGCGGACTGCACCAAAGCGGGCGCCTGCTGGGTCTTTATTCATCAACGCTTCGGCCAGTTTATGTATGGGCTCTACCCACACGACCAGCGCTGGCGAATCAACCTGGCGCTGATTGTTGGCCTGCTCTCTATCGTACCGATGTTCTGGAAAGGGATGCCGCGACGCGGGCGCTACATTGCCTGCTGGGCGGTGCTCTATCCGCTGGTTGTGTGGTGGCTGATGTTTGGCGGCTTTTTCGGGCTGGAGCGCGTTGAGACCCGCCAGTGGGGCGGCCTGACGCTAACGCTGATTATCGCCTCGGTCGGTATTGCCGGCGCTCTGCCGCTGGGTATTTTGCTGGCGCTGGGTCGACGCTCAACGATGCCGGTAGTGCGGATATTGTCGGTGATGTTTATTGAGTTCTGGCGCGGCGTACCGCTGATTACGGTGCTGTTTATGTCATCAGTGATGCTGCCGCTGTTTATGTCTGAAGGCACCACCATCGATAAGCTGATCCGCGCGCTGGTCGGGGTGATCCTGTTCCAGTCTGCTTATGTGGCGGAAGTGGTTCGCGGCGGTTTTCAGGCCCTGCCGAAAGGCCAATACGAAGCGGCCGAGTCGCTGGCGCTGGGCTACTGGAAGACGCAGGGGCTGGTGATCCTGCCGCAGGCGTTAAAGCTGGTGATCCCAGGCTTGGTGAACACCATTATTGCGCTGTTTAAAGATACCAGTCTTGTGATCATCATCGGCCTGTTTGATCTCTTTAGCAGCGTGCAGCAGGCGACGGTCGATCCCGCCTGGCTTGGGATGTCGACGGAAGGGTATGTGTTTGCTGCGTTAGTCTATTGGGTTTTCTGTTTCAGCATGTCGCGCTATAGCCAGCATCTGGAGAAGCGCTTTAACACCGGGCGTACACCGCACTGAGGATGATGATGAGTAATACAACAATGCAGTCTGGCGACGCGATGATCACGCTCGAAAATGTGAATAAGTGGTATGGGCAATTCCATGTTTTGAAAGATATTAATTTGCATGTGAAGCAGGGGGAAAGGATTGTACTTTGTGGCCCGTCGGGATCAGGAAAGTCGACCACCATTCGCTGTATCAACCACCTGGAAGAACATCAGCAGGGGCGTATTGTGGTGGACGGTATTGAGCTGAATGAGGATATTCGCAATATCGAAAAGATCCGCCAGGAAGTGGGGATGGTTTTCCAGCACTTCAATCTCTTCCCTCATCTGACGGTTTTGCAGAACTGTACGCTGGCACCAATTTGGGTGCGCAAGATGCCGAAGAAAGAGGCGGAAGCGCTGGCGATGCACTATCTGGAGCGGGTACGTATTGCCGAGCATGCGCATAAGTTCCCGGGACAGATTTCGGGCGGGCAGCAGCAGCGCGTAGCGATTGCGCGCTCGCTCTGTATGAAGCCGAAAATTATGCTTTTCGATGAGCCCACCTCGGCGCTGGATCCGGAAATGGTGAAGGAGGTACTTGATACCATGATTGGGCTTGCGCAGTCGGGTATGACGATGCTGTGCGTAACCCATGAGATGGGCTTTGCCCGCACCGTGGCGGACCGGGTGATCTTTATGGATCGCGGTGAGATCGTAGAGCAGGCAGCGCCCGATGAGTTCTTTGCACAGCCAAAGTCAGAGCGTACCCGGGCGTTTTTATCGCAGGTTATTCACTGATTGCCGCATGCTTCCTGTTAAGGCTACCCAATGGGTGGCCTTTTTTATCGTCGGGTTTAGCTGGATCCAGAATGACAAAAGGCCCCGTCTTTCGACGAGGCCTTCTGCTTTATTTGATGCCTGGCAGTTCCCTACTCTCGCATGGGGAGACCCCACACTACCATCGGCGCTACGGCGTTTCACTTCTGAGTTCGGCATGGGGTCAGGTGGGACCACCGCGCTAGTGCCGCCAGGCAAATTCTTTTCTTAGTGCCGAACTTTTAAACCGTTATAACTGGTGCTGATACCCAGAGTCGAACTGGGGACCTCACCCTTACCAAGGGTGCGCTCTACCAACTGAGCCATATCAGCACACTAAATTTGATGCCTGGCAGTTCCCTACTCTCGCATGGGGAGACCCCACACTACCATCGGCGCTACGGCGTTTCACTTCTGAGTTCGGCATGGGGTCAGGTGGGACCACCGCGCTAGTGCCGCCAGGCAAATTCTGTTGCCATCCCGCTTTCGCCGGACGGCTTAATCTGTATCAGCTGAAAATCTGTCTCTCATCCGCCAAAACATCTTCGGCGTTGTAAGGTTAAGCCTCACGGTTCATTAGTACCGGTTAGCTCAACGCATCGCTGCGCTTACACACCCGGCCTATCAACGTCGTCGTCTTCAACGTTCCTTCAGGAGACTCAAGGTCTCAGGGAGAACTCATCTCGGGGCAAGTTTCGTGCTTAGATGCTTTCAGCACTTATCTCTTCCGCATTTAGCTACCGGGCAGTGCCATTGGCATGACAACCCGAACACCAGTGATGCGTCCACTCCGGTCCTCTCGTACTAGGAGCAGCCCCCCTCAATTCTCCAGCGCCCACGGCAGATAGGGACCGAACTGTCTCACGACGTTCTAAACCCAGCTCGCGTACCACTTTAAATGGCGAACAGCCATACCCTTGGGACCTACTTCAGCCCCAGGATGTGATGAGCCGACATCGAGGTGCCAAACACCGCCGTCGATATGAACTCTTGGGCGGTATCAGCCTGTTATCCCCGGAGTACCTTTTATCCGTTGAGCGATGGCCCTTCCATTCAGAACCACCGGATCACTATGACCTGCTTTCGCACCTGCTCGCGCCGTCACGCTCGCAGTCAAGCCAGCTTATGCCATTGCACTAACCTCCTGATGTCCGACCAGGATTAGCTGACCTTCGTGCTCCTCCGTTACGCTTTAGGAGGAGACCGCCCCAGTCAAACTACCCACCAGACACTGTCCGCAACCCGGATTACGGGTCCACGTTAGAACATCAAACATTAAAGGGTGGTATTTCAAGGTTGGCTCCACGCAGACTGGCGTCCACGCTTCAAAGCCTCCCACCTATCCTACACATCAAGGCTCAATGTTCAGTGTCAAGCTATAGTAAAGGTTCACGGGGTCTTTCCGTCTTGCCGCGGGTACACTGCATCTTCACAGCGAGTTCAATTTCACTGAGTCTCGGGTGGAGACAGCCTGGCCATCATTACGCCATTCGTGCAGGTCGGAACTTACCCGACAAGGAATTTCGCTACCTTAGGACCGTTATAGTTACGGCCGCCGTTTACCGGGGCTTCGATCAAGAGCTTCACCTTGCGGTTGACCCCATCAATTAACCTTCCGGCACCGGGCAGGCGTCACACCGTATACGTCCACTTTCGTGTTTGCACAGTGCTGTGTTTTTAATAAACAGTTGCAGCCAGCTGGTATCTTCGACTGGTTTCAGCTCCGCGAGCAAGTCGCTTCACCTACGCACCAGCGTGCCTTCTCCCGAAGTTACGGCACCATTTTGCCTAGTTCCTTCACCCGAGTTCTCTCAAGCGCCTTGGTATTCTCTACCTGACCACCTGTGTCGGTTTGGGGTACGATTTCGTGTTACCTGATGCTTAGAGGCTTTTCCTGGAAGCAGGGCATTTGTCACTTCAGCACCGTAGTGCCTCGTCATCACGCCTCAGTGTTAAAGTGAACCGGATTTACCTGGAACACACACCTACACGCTTAAACCGGGACAACCGTCGCCCGGCCGACATAGCCTTCTCCGTCCCCCCTTCGCAGTAACACCAAGTACAGGAATATTAACCTGTTTCCCATCGACTACGCCTTTCGGCCTCGCCTTAGGGGTCGACTCACCCTGCCCCGATTAACGTTGGACAGGAACCCTTGGTCTTCCGGCGAGCGGGCTTTTCACCCGCTTTATCGTTACTTATGTCAGCATTCGCACTTCTGATACCTCCAGCATGCCTCACAGCACACCTTCAACGGCTTACAGAACGCTCCCCTACCCAACAACACATAGTGTCGCTGCCGCAGCTTCGGTGCATGGTTTAGCCCCGTTACATCTTCCGCGCAGGCCGACTCGACCAGTGAGCTATTACGCTTTCTTTAAATGATGGCTGCTTCTAAGCCAACATCCTGGCTGTCTGGGCCTTCCCACATCGTTTCCCACTTAACCATGACTTTGGGACCTTAGCTGGCGGTCTGGGTTGTTTCCCTCTTCACGACGGACGTTAGCACCCGCCGTGTGTCTCCCGTGATAACATTCTCCGGTATTCGTAGTTTGCATCGGGTTGGTAAGCCGGGATGGCCCCCTAGCCGAAACAGTGCTCTACCCCCGGAGATGAATTCACGAGGCGCTACCTAAATAGCTTTCGGGGAGAACCAGCTATCTCCCGGTTTGATTGGCCTTTCACCCCCAGCCACAGGTCATCCGCTAATTTTTCAACATTAGTCGGTTCGGTCCTCCAGTTAGTGTTACCCAACCTTCAACCTGCCCATGGCTAGATCACCGGGTTTCGGGTCTATACCCTGCAACTTAACGCCCAGTTAAGACTCGGTTTCCCTGCGGCTCCCCTATACGGTTAACCTTGCTACAGAATATAAGTCGCTGACCCATTATACAAAAGGTACGCAGTCACCCCATAAAAGAGGCTCCCACTGCTTGTACGTACACGGTTTCAGGTTCTGTTTCACTCCCCTCGCCGGGGTTCTTTTCGCCTTTCCCTCACGGTACTGGTTCACTATCGGTCAGTCAGGAGTATTTAGCCTTGGAGGATGGTCCCCCCATATTCAGACAGGATACCACGTGTCCCGCCCTACTCATCGAGCTCACAACCTGTGTGTTTTTGTGTACGGGGCTGTCACCCTGTATCGCGCGACTTTCCAGACGCTTCCACTAACACTCAGGCTGATTCAGGCTCTGGGCTGTTCCCCGTTCGCTCGCCGCTACTGGGGGAATCTCGGTTGATTTCTTTTCCTCGGGGTACTTAGATGTTTCAGTTCCCCCGGTTCGCCTCGTTAACCTATGTATTCAGTTAACGATAGTGCAACGGATTGCACTGGGTTTCCCCATTCGGACATCGCCGGCTGTAACGGTTCATATCACCTTACCGGCGCTTTTCGCAGATTAGCACGTCCTTCATCGCCTCTGACTGCCAGGGCATCCACCGTGTACGCTTAGTCGCTTAACCTCACAACCCGAAGATGTTTCGTAAAACATCATCAGTTGCGAAAATTTGAGAGACTCACGGAACAATTCGCATTGTTCTGTGTTTCAATTTTCAGCTTGATCCAGATTTTTAAAGAGCAAATATCTCAGAC
Source organism: Kosakonia sp. CCTCC M2018092 (assembly GCF_003864115.1). Taxonomy (NCBI): domain Bacteria; kingdom Pseudomonadati; phylum Pseudomonadota; class Gammaproteobacteria; order Enterobacterales; family Enterobacteriaceae; genus Kosakonia; species Kosakonia sp. CCTCC M2018092. The sequence continues at coordinate 429,782 of NZ_CP034225.1, read as the reverse complement.
ATGACTCACTGTTCACACAGGAATCAGGTTTGAGATACATCGGCAGGTGACTTTCACTCACAAACCAGCAAGTGGCGTCCCCTAGGGGATTCGAACCCCTGTTACCGCCGTGAAAGGGCGGTGTCCTGGGCCTCTAGACGAAGGGGACACAAAGTCTCACTCGCAAGACGCCTTGCTATTTACTTTTCATCAGACAATCTGTGTGGACACTGCAGGGATTGGTTCTTTAAGGTAAGGAGGTGATCCAACCGCAGGTTCCCCTACGGTTACCTTGTTACGACTTCACCCCAGTCATGAATCACAAAGTGGTAAGCGCCCTCCCGAAGGTTAAGCTACCTACTTCTTTTGCAACCCACTCCCATGGTGTGACGGGCGGTGTGTACAAGGCCCGGGAACGTATTCACCGTGACATTCTGATTCACGATTACTAGCGATTCCGACTTCATGGAGTCGAGTTGCAGACTCCAATCCGGACTACGACGCACTTTATGAGGTCCGCTAGCTCTCGCGAGATTGCTTCTCTTTGTATGCGCCATTGTAGCACGTGTGTAGCCCTGGTCGTAAGGGCCATGATGACTTGACGTCATCCCCACCTTCCTCCAGTTTATCACTGGCAGTCTCCTTTGAGTTCCCGGCCGGACCGCTGGCAACAAAGGATAAGGGTTGCGCTCGTTGCGGGACTTAACCCAACATTTCACAACACGAGCTGACGACAGCCATGCAGCACCTGTCTCACAGTTCCCGAAGGCACCAATCCATCTCTGGAAAGTTCTGTGGATGTCAAGACCAGGTAAGGTTCTTCGCGTTGCATCGAATTAAACCACATGCTCCACCGCTTGTGCGGGCCCCCGTCAATTCATTTGAGTTTTAACCTTGCGGCCGTACTCCCCAGGCGGTCGACTTAACGCGTTAGCTCCGGAAGCCACGCCTCAAGGGCACAACCTCCAAGTCGACATCGTTTACGGCGTGGACTACCAGGGTATCTAATCCTGTTTGCTCCCCACGCTTTCGCACCTGAGCGTCAGTCTTCGTCCAGGGGGCCGCCTTCGCCACCGGTATTCCTCCAGATCTCTACGCATTTCACCGCTACACCTGGAATTCTACCCCCCTCTACGAGACTCAAGCCTGCCAGTTTCGGATGCAGTTCCCAGGTTGAGCCCGGGGATTTCACATCCGACTTGACAGACCGCCTGCGTGCGCTTTACGCCCAGTAATTCCGATTAACGCTTGCACCCTCCGTATTACCGCGGCTGCTGGCACGGAGTTAGCCGGTGCTTCTTCTGCGGGTAACGTCAATCGACGCGGTTATTAACCGCATCGCCTTCCTCCCCGCTGAAAGTACTTTACAACCCGAAGGCCTTCTTCATACACGCGGCATGGCTGCATCAGGCTTGCGCCCATTGTGCAATATTCCCCACTGCTGCCTCCCGTAGGAGTCTGGACCGTGTCTCAGTTCCAGTGTGGCTGGTCATCCTCTCAGACCAGCTAGGGATCGTCGCCTAGGTGAGCCGTTACCCCACCTACTAGCTAATCCCATCTGGGCACATCTGATGGCAAGAGGCCCGAAGGTCCCCCTCTTTGGTCTTGCGACATTATGCGGTATTAGCTACCGTTTCCAGTAGTTATCCCCCTCCATCAGGCAGTTTCCCAGACATTACTCACCCGTCCGCCACTCGTCAGCAAAGCAGCAAGCTGCTTCCTGTTACCGTTCGACTTGCATGTGTTAGGCCTGCCGCCAGCGTTCAATCTGAGCCATGATCAAACTCTTCAATTTAAAGTTTGATGCTCATCGAATTAAACCGTAATGAATTACGTGTTCACCCGTGAGACTTGGTATTCATTTAGTGTCCGAAGACATCAAGAATCCATGTCACCTGAGTGCCCACACAGATTGTCTGATAAATTGTTAAAGAGCAGTTGCGACGCGCTTCAGCGCTCTGTCGCGAGGTGGCGTATATTACGCTTTCCTCTTTCAGAGTCAACCCTGAATTTCAGGATTTTTTCTCTTCCGTTGAAGCGACTATCTGGTGAAGTGATTCACGTTGTCGTGTCAACGGAGGCGCATTATAGGGATCCCATTTTTTAGCACAAGTCTTTTTGCGATCTTTTTTTCCGACTGCTGTTTTTTCGCCCTTTTCGCTGAGATCTCATGCGATCTGCACAGTTTATGCACCATAAAACAGTTGCAGAAGGCGGATCCCGCGATCAAAGTGATAGCTCTGGCCCGATTGAAGTGAGGTGTTATGTCTACTGTACTGCGTCCTTATAAGGATCTTTTCCCAACTATTGGTCAACGCGTCATGGTTGATCCCACCAGCGTCGTCGTTGGCGATGTAAGAATGGCAGAGGATGTCGGCATTTGGCCGCTGGTAGTGATTCGGGGTGACGTCAATTATGTAGAGATTGGCGCACGCACAAATATTCAGGACGGTAGCGTTCTGCACGTTACGCATAAGTCTTCTTACAACCCTGAAGGTAATCCACTGCTTATAGGAGAAGATGTAACTGTCGGCCATAAAGTGATGCTACATGGCTGCACCATCGGTCATCGCGTACTGGTCGGGATGGGATCTATTGTGCTGGATGGTGCCGTGATTGAAGATGAGGTCATGATTGGCGCAGGCAGCCTGGTTCCACAGAATAAGCGTCTGCAGAGCGGATACCTTTATCTGGGCAGCCCGGTAAAACAGATTCGCCCCCTGACGGAGGCTGAAATCGAAGGGTTAAGGTACTCGGCAAATAACTATGTGAAATGGAAGGATGAGTATCTTACTCAGGAGAGCCAAATTACTCCCTGATCGTCTTCCTCTTGTTGGCGGATGCACTGCTCCGCCTCCTCTTCCAGATCCCAGCGATGCTGGCGAAAAAGCGAAAGGTAATCTTCTGGCGTATTGCCACCGAAACGCTGCGCCAGCACTGAACCCTTTATTGCACACATCATCTGCATGCCGTTAACCAGCGCGGGAAAAACAATCGCCTGAGTGGAATCATGCCACTCTTCATGATCGGGAAACAGGATTGCCTGATTCATTTCGCCAGCTCCTGTTTAAGCATTGCGATAACAGGTTCAACTTCTGGCAATACGCCATGCCACAAAAACAGAGCGTGCGCCGCTTGCCCCACCAGCATTCCGAGGCCGTCTGCGCGGTTCACGGCGCCATGCTTTTCGCACCAGGCCAGGAACGGTGTGCTGCCTTTCTGATAAAACATGTCGTAGCAGTAAGTCTGCGGGCGAATTATTGCTTGCGGTAGCGCTGGAATATCGCCCCCCATCCCGCTTGAAGTCGCATTAATGATGAGATCAAATTCTCGCTCTGCAAGCGACGCCATCTCCGCCGCCTGTACGCTGCCGGTATGAGCAAAGAGCTCAGCTAAGGTTTGTGCGCGAGACCAGGTACGGTTAGTGATAGTTAAAGCACAATCGAGTGATAGCAGGGGCAAGATCACGCCGCGCGCCGCGCCACCCGCGCCCACCAGCAGAACACGCGAACCGGGGCGGATAAATGCCAGGCGTTGCAGATCGCTTAAGAGCCCGATGCCATCGGTGTTATCACCGAGCAAGCGCCCATCATCGAGTCGTTTAAGGGTGTTAACTGCCCCAGCCAGCGCAGCGCGTTCCGTCAACTCATCCGCACGCGCAAAAGCCTCTTCTTTAAAAGGTACGGTGACATTCGCCCCCTTGCCTCCATTATCAAAAAAAGCATTTAGCGTATTAACAAAATCATCAACAGGGGCGAGTGCTTTCCCATAAGGGTGATCGATTTGCAGCTGGCTGGCGAACTGTTGATGAATGAGCGGCGACTTGCTGTGCGCGACAGGATTACCAAAAACGACGTACGGTTCCATGCTATTACCCCTGTCGGAAGAGTTCACCGGTGAGTGCATCACGGATTTCGGAGGGATTCTGCCGGCCGCCAGTCGGCACATCGACGACCGGGAAATCTGGTCCGAATTGAGCGACAACTTCCTGGGCTGTTCTGCACGGCGGCAGACCGGATAAGTTGGCACTCGTTGATACCAGAGGTTTGCCGTAAGCCTCGCACAATTCAACCACCAGCGGATGGTCGGTGACGCGCACAGCAAGAGAATCAAAACGTCCAGTTAGCCATCGCGGCGTGGTTGGTTTTGCGGGAAACACAAATGTCACCGGACCTGGCCAGCAGGCAAAAATTGCCTGACGTTGGGTATCAGAAAGCATGCTGTCATCAATATAGGGTTTAAGTTGCGCAAAATTAGCGGCAATCAGTATCAACCCTTTTTCGACAGGCCGCTGCTTGAGTTTAAGCAGGCGATGCGCGGCGATTTCACTGTCCGGATCGCAACCAACGCCGAAAACGGCTTCTGTGGGATAAGCGATGACTTCTTCTTTTTTCAGGATCTCCACCATGGTGGCGATGGGATCTTTTGGCAGGTTATTCTTCACGAGTTTATTCCGCTGGGAGCAGCTTTCCACATTGTTTATTGGCACAGAAACATTTAACGCCCTGCGCGGTTTTCTTCTCTGTCAGCAACGGGTAGTGACATTCCGGGCACTCACCCGCTACCGGTCTGGAATTGATGACGAACTGGCAATCAGGATAACGATCGCAGGAGTAGAAGGTTTTGCCGTAACGCGACCGCCGCTGGACAAGATGTCCGCTCTGGCATTGCGGACAACTAATAGCCGTTTCATCAGGCTTATCGATCAGTTCGGTGTGTTCGCAGGCCGGATACTGACTGCATCCGATAAACATACCGAAGCGCCCTTGCCGTAGCACCAGCTCGGCACCACAAAGCGGGCACAATTGACCATCCAGAACTTTAACGATATGGCCGTCTGCCTGACTTTTCAGGGGACGTACATAATCGCACTCCGGATAATGAGAGCATCCGAGAAACGGACCGTGTTTCCCGGAGCGAATGACAAGTTCAGCCCCGCATTGTGGGCAGGGCTCATTATTACGCACAGTAAATAGTGCTGATTTGGTCATAACAACTCTTGAAGCTGCAAAAACAGTTAATGCAGCATACCTTCATTCACTTCAAAGAGTAATTCTTCCATTTGCTGGTAGGCGTTTTCACACCCTGGAATATTGAAGAGCACCATCAGGATGACCCATTTAAGATCTTCCAGCTCGAACTCTGCGTTATCCAGCGCCAGCGCACGCTCAATCACCATTTCCCGTGTTTCGAGGTTTAGCACCTGAATCTGCTCCAGGAATAACAGGAATCCCCGGCAACTGGCATCCAGCCTTTCACTCTCTTCTGCGGTATAGATGCGTAAGGAGAGTGGATCAGAAGCAAGCTGCATCGGTTCGGCGAGGCCTTCCTGATAATCAGCCAGCTTTTCCAGCCACATAAGCGCGTTGTAGATATCCTCACGATCAAATCCGGCGTCGGTAAGATCCCGTTCCAGTTTGTCCTGATCCACACGCAATTCAGCTTCGTTATGGATGTAAGTCTCAAACAAGTACATTAGTACGTCGAACATGGCTTGCCCTCCTCAATCGGACATAGCCGCCGGGTACAGCTGCGATCCATCCTGCTAACTCCAGTTCAAGCAATTGAGCAGCTGCCACTGGCACAGGTTGGCCGGCACGTTCAGCGACGACGTCAACAGGTGTTACCTCATCTCCTACGTTAGCCAGGAGCTCAGGAAATGGCAATGCCGCCTTTTCGCCTTCTGCAGGATAAATTGCATTTTCGTGCGTTTCCGCCACCCAATTTAGCCCATATTGCAAATGTTCGAGGATCTCTTCAGCCGATGTAACAGGCGTCGCGCCCTGCTTTAATAGCCAATGCGGCCCCTCGCTGCCAGGGCTACCAACGGCCCCCGGTAATGCAAAAACGTCTCTCCCTTGCTCAAGCGCGAGCCGGGCCGTTACTAAAGAACCGCTGCGTAATGCGGCCTCGATCACAAATACTGCCCGGCTAAGACCACTGATAATCCGGTTACGACGGGGAAAATGACCCGGCTTCGGGGTCGCCGATAGCGGAAACTCGGAGACCAGCGCCCCGCCCTGCTCCAGCAACTGGGAAGCAAGGGCAGTGTGTCTGCGCGGATAAAGGCTAAAAAGCCCATTACCCAGCACGCCAATGCTTTTCCCTTCAACACTTATTGCGGCGCGATGGGCGACGCTATCAATTCCCAGCGCCATTCCGCTGGTAATCGTTAAGCCTGCACGCGCAAGCGATTCGCAAAAGAGACGTCCCCAACGTTCGCCATACCAGGAGTGCGCGCGACTACCTACGACGGCTAATTGCTGGGATTTCAAAACCGCAATATCGCCTTTAACAAACAGCGCGCCCGGGTAATCAGCAATGGCGCGCAGCGGTTCGGGATAAGCCGCATCGCTGGCCACGATCATGTGATGTTGAGGGTCCACCAGCCAGTTTAGGCAGCGATCGAGTTCCCGTGCTGAAAGGGAAAAAAAGCGGCGCGTCTGCGCAACCGTCAAACCTAAAAGCTGCAGCTCGGCAGCCGTCACAGCATCGCTTATCTCCAGCTGCTGCGCGATGCTCAGCCACTTGTCGCCAGAGAGGTCGCCAACCTGTATCAGACGTAGCCAAATTTCCGTGGATGTCATTCCCTCTCCCCTGCCATAAGCCGTATCGGCAATCCTTGCGATCGGTCACTGATGCTGTCAATCGCCAGGGGATTTGTCTAGAATAGAGGGCATATTCTTTACAACTCCTGAACACAACTCTGGATATTTATGGCAGTTTTGCATGTGTTACATATTCCGGACGAGCGGCTTCGCAAAGTCGCCGATCCGGTAAAAGAAGTGAATGCGGATATTCAACGTATCGTTGATGATATGTTCGAAACGATGTACGCCGAAGAGGGCATTGGTCTCGCGGCGACGCAGGTTGATATTCATCAGCGAATTATCGTGATTGATGTGTCAGAAAATCGCGATGAGCAACTGGTGTTGATCAACCCGGAATTGCTGGAAAAGAGCGGCGAAACAGGTATTGAAGAGGGTTGCCTCTCTATTCCGGAACAACGCGCCCTTGTTCCGCGAGCGGAAAAAGTGAAAATCCGCGCGCTGGATCGTAATGGCAATTCGTTTGAACTTGAAGCTGATGGTCTGCTGGCCATTTGTATTCAGCATGAAATGGATCATCTGGTCGGTAAACTCTTTATCGATTATCTGTCTCCGCTGAAACGCCAGCGTATTCGTCAGAAAGTCGAAAAACTGGATCGTATGAACGGCCGCGCTTAAGGCGGGCAGAAAAGGATAAACGTGTCAGATTCTCTACGTATTATTTTTGCCGGCACTCCTGATTTTGCAGCGCGTCATCTTGACGCGCTGCTCTCTTCTGAACACGAGATCGTAGGGGTCTTTACCCAACCCGATCGCCCTGCTGGCCGGGGTAAAAAACTGATGCCCAGCCCGGTGAAAGTGCTGGCGGAAGAGAAAGGCTTGCCCGTGTTTCAACCGGCCTCCTTACGGCAGCAGGAAAACCAACAACTGGTCGCCGACTTGAATGCTGATGTAATGGTCGTCGTCGCCTATGGGCTAATTTTGCCTAAAGCCGTGCTCGATATGCCGCGTCTTGGCTGCATCAACGTGCATGGTTCCTTGCTACCGCGCTGGCGCGGTGCGGCGCCGATTCAGCGTGCATTATGGGCCGGCGACACACAAACGGGCGTCACCATCATGCAGATGGATGTGGGTCTTGATACGGGCGACATGCTTTATAAACTGGCCTGCCCGATAACATCTGAAGATACCAGCGCCACGCTCTACGATAAGCTGGCGGCGCTGGGTCCGCAGGGTCTTATTGAGACCCTGCAGCAGCTGGCCCAAGGCACAGCCCAGCCGCAAGTTCAGGATGAAGAGCTGGTCACCTATGCAGAGAAGCTCAGCAAAGACGAGGCGCGTATGGACTGGTCGTTGAGCGCAGAGCAACTTGAACGCTGCATTCGCGCATTCAATCCGTGGCCGATGAGCTGGTTTGTGATTGATGAGCAGCCGATCAAAGTATGGAAAGCCTCTGCGCTTCCCTCTTCTACGCAGGCTGAGCCCGGCACGATTGTTGAAGCATCGAAATCCGGGATTCAGGTCGCAACCGCAGAAGGCATACTTAATCTTGAATCGCTGCAGCCCGCAGGTAAAAAAGCGATGAGCGCGCAGGATCTGCTGAATTCGCGGCGGGAATGGTTTGTGCCAGGCAACCGTCTGGCCTGATCTCATATTTAAGCCCGGTTCTGCCGGGCATTTTTATTTTTGTGGTTATGAAAAAACAGATGAATTTACGCAGCATGGCTGCGCAGGCAGTTGAACAGGTTATTGAACAAGGGCAATCGCTCAGTAATATCCTGCCGCCGTTACAACAGAAAGTGACCGATAAAGATAAGGCGCTGCTGCAGGAGCTCTGCTTCGGCGTGCTGCGCGTCATGCCGCAGCTTGACTGGCTTATTAATAAGCTGATGTCACGGCCAATGACAGGTAAGCAGCGGACGGTGCACTATCTCATTATGGTTGGGTTATACCAGCTGTTGCATACGCGCATTCCGGCTCATGCGGCGCTGGCAGAAACCGTTGAAGGCGCAGTGGTCATTAAACGCCCGCAGCTGAAAGGGTTGATTAACGGCGTGCTGCGTCAGTTTCAGCGCCAGCAGGAAGAGCTACTGGCGGAGTTCGCCAACAGCGAAAATCGTTACCTTTTCCCGGCATGGTTGTTAAAGCGTGTGAAACAAGCCTATCCGCAGCAGTGGTCAGAGATTATTGAAGCCAGTAATCAGCGCCCGCCGATGTGGCTACGCGTTAATCGCCAGCATCATACGCGTGATGGCTGGCTGGCACTGCTTGAAGAGAGCGGGCAGCAGGGTTTCACTCACACCGATTACCCGGACGCAGTACGCCTGGCAAATGCAGCACCGGTAATGTCTCTGCCGGGGTTCAGTGAAGGCTGGGTAACGGTTCAGGACGCAGCGGCACAGGGTTGCATTACCTTCCTTGCACCGCAGAATGGCGAGCGTATTCTCGATCTGTGCGCCGCGCCGGGCGGTAAAACCACCCACATCCTTGAGGCGGCACCACAGGCTAGCGTATTAGCAGTTGATGTCGACGAACAACGTTTGTCACGAGTCTATGACAACCTGAAACGTCTCGGCATGAAAGCCGAGGTGAAACAGGGTGATGGGCGCTTCCCTGCGCAGTGGTGCGGCGATGAACAGTTTGATCGTATTTTGCTTGATGCGCCCTGTTCAGCCACGGGCGTTATTCGACGCCATCCTGATATTAAATGGCTGCGTCGCGATCGTGATATCTCCGAGCTGGCACAGCTACAAGCAGAAATCCTTGATGCTATCTGGCCTCATTTGAAAAGTGGCGGTACGTTGGTTTACGCAACCTGCTCGATTTTACCGCAAGAGAATAGCTATCAGGTCGCAGCGTTCCTGAAGCGAACCCCGGATGCGCAGCTGAGCGAAACCGGAACACCGGAGGAGCCAGGCCTGCAGAAGCTGCCAGGTGCCGAAGAGGGCGACGGCTTCTTTTACGCTAAGCTAATCAAACAGTGAGAGAGACAACGGGTCACAGCAGATGAAGATAATTATTCTGGGTGCGGGACAGGTCGGCGGCACGCTGGCCGAAAACCTGGTCGGTGAAAATAACGACATCACTGTTGTCGATACCAATGGCGATCGCCTGCATAACCTACAGGACAAGTTCGATCTACGCGTTGTGCAGGGCCACGGTTCGCACCCGCGCGTGCTACGCGAAGCGGGTGCAGATGATGCAGATATGCTGGTTGCGGTCACAAGCTCCGATGAGACCAATATGGTTGCCTGCCAGGTGGCGTTTTCTCTGTTTAACACGCCAAATCGCATCGCACGTATCCGCTCCCCGGACTATGTTCGGGATGCGGATAAATTATTTCATTCCGAAGCCGTGCCTATCGATCATCTGATTGCGCCAGAACAGCTGGTTATCGACAGCATCTATCGCCTGATTGAATACCCGGGCGCGCTGCAGGTTGTCAATTTTGCTGAAGGCAAAGTAAGCCTCGCGGTCGTAAAAGCCTATTACGGCGGGCCGCTGGTTGGGAATGCGCTCTCCACTATGCGCGAGCATATGCCGCACATCGATACCCGAGTCGCTGCAATTTTTCGTCATGACCGGCCTATTCGTCCGCAGGGCTCTACCATTGTTGAGGCTGGTGACGAAGTCTTCTTCATTGCCGCGTCACAGCATATTCGCGCGGTAATGAGCGAGTTGCAAAGGCTGGAGAAACCCTATAAACGGATCATGCTGGTCGGTGGCGGGAATATCGGTGCCGGACTGGCGCATCAGCTTGAAAAGGATTACAGCGTCAAACTGATCGAGCGCGATCAGCAGCGGGCTGCGGAACTTGCCGAGAAATTGCAAAATACGATCGTTTTTTATGGCGATGCCTCGGATCAAGAGTTGCTGGCTGAAGAGCACATTGATCAAGTGGATCTCTTTATCGCCGTCACGAACGATGATGAAGCCAACATTATGTCAGCGATGCTGGCCAAACGGATGGGCGCAAAAAAGGTGATGGTGCTGATCCAGCGTCGCGCCTATGTTGACCTGGTCCAGGGCAGTGTTATCGATATCGCCATCTCTCCGCAGCAGGCAACTATTTCTGCCTTACTAAGCCATGTGCGAAAAGCGGATATCGTTGGCGTTTCTTCTCTGCGTCGCGGCGTTGCCGAAGCGATCGAAGCGGTTGCGCACGGCGATGAAACGACATCACGCGTGGTGGGTCGTGTGATCGATGAGATCAAATTGCCGCCGGGTACGATCATCGGCGCGGTAGTTCGTGGAGATGATGTCATGATCGCTAATGATAATTTGCGCATTGAGCAAGGCGACCACGTGATTATGTTTTTGACCGACAAAAAATACATCACCGATGTCGAGCGACTCTTCCAGCCCAGTCCCTTCTTCCTGTAATCCTTCAGGGCGCTTATTTAAGCGCCCTTCTTATTTCCACTGTATTGTAAGGGACTAACAGGGCTCGTTATTTTATTTACCTAAATGGAAATTGTTAGGTATGTTGTTAGACTTAGTGTGACGCAAAGCACATGGAGAAGATTATGAGTATGTTAAAAGAGTTTCGCGAATTCGCGATGCGTGGGAATGTTGTCGATTTGGCAGTCGGTGTAATTATCGGTGCGGCTTTCGGCAAAATCGTCTCTTCACTGGTGGCCGATATCATTATGCCACCGCTGGGATTGTTGATTGGCGGTATCGACTTTAAACAGTTCGCGCTGACCCTGCGTGAAGCACAGGGTGATGTGCCTGCCGTTGTGATGCATTACGGCGTATTTATTCAGAACGTGTTTGACTTCATCATTGTCGCTTTTGCGATCTTCCTGGCAATCAAAGTGATCAACAAGCTGAAACGTAAACAGGCTGAAGAGCCGAAAGCGCCGCCGGCTCCGAGCAAAGAAGAAGTGTTACTCAGTGAAATTCGCGACCTGCTGAAAGAACAAAACAGCCGCGTTTAAAAGTAAGAAGGCCAGTGGTAAATAAGCGATTCGCTTGCTTGCCACTGGCCTCCTGAAAACCTCGTTTTGCATGTTTATTTTTCCGCAGATAACTTCCTTTCCCTTTTTTATTCTTTTCAACTCGCTGACGAAAAAGCGGGTCATGCAGAAGTGCCTCAATGGCGTTATCGTTTATCTGCCCTTTAGCGTGCTGATAGCGACTCATATATTTCTCCAGATTGTGTAGTAAAACGGCCGAAGTGTAGACCTCGCGATGAACAAGATCAACTCCGGGTATTGGTTGTATTGTTAGCTGGTCCCTGCTCAAGTGCTTCAAGAATTGAACAATAGACGCTGCTGTGGGCAGTACCGCAACAGGCGTCATTCAGTTTCTGCAGCGAGCGCCGCATGGCCTGCATCTCTTCGATGCGTGCTTCAACTTCACTTAGCCGCGCCTGGACGATGCTCTTCGATTCCTGACAGGTATGATGCTCAGGATCGACGCGGATCGATAACAGCTCGCGGATCGACTCGAGAGTAAAACCGAGCTGACGAGCATGGCGGATAAACTTAAGGCGTTTGAGATCGTGATCGGTATAAAGGCGAAAACCACCTTCGGTGCGCCCTCCATGATCCATCATCTGCTGCTTTTCGTAATAACGAATGGTGTCCGGCGTAACGTCGGCCAACTTTGCAATTTCACCAATACGATACATGATCACTCCGGATTAACTTTATGCTGTAGTTTGGCCGCGTACTCACCATGAAGAAAATCAGTACTCACGCCAGCCTGGCGCAGCTTAAGTTCCAGTAAGGCGAGGCGACGGTTAAGTTCATGCCGCTGATGGGGATCGTGTTCAACACTGCTAAGCAGATCGACAAGTTCGACCGCCTCTTTGCGCATTTCGAGTTCTGGCGGAAGATAACCGGCATTCTTTAATAATCGATAGCCTGCACGTAGATCCTGAGGAACATGAGAATCGTCATCAAGGGTGAGCCGCTCACCGCTACCAGCAAGATTATCGAATTCACCTTTTTGCTGGGCATCAATGATATGCCGTTCTGCCCACTGATCAAGTAACCACATAATGGCCTCCGGGGTTGAACTTAAGAACAGGCTTAGTTTAGAAGGGTGGGGAGAGAGTAGAAATAAAAAAACCCGCCGAGGCGGGTTTTTTTACGTTACTACAGATTACTCTGCAGCAGCTTCTGCTTTCGATTCAGCGCGATCAACCAGCTCGATGTAAGCCATCGGAGCGTTGTCACCTGCACGGAAGCCACACTTAAGAATACGAGTGTAACCACCGGCACGGCTCGCGAAACGCGGGCCCAGTTCGTTAAACAGTTTTGCCACGATCTCGTTATCACGAGTGCGGGCGAATGCCAGACGACGATTAGCAACGCTGTCAGTCTTAGCAAGTGTAATCAGCGGCTCAACTACGCGACGCAGCTCTTTCGCTTTCGGCAGGGTCGTCTTGATGATCTCATGACGAACCAGAGAGCCTGCCATGTTACGGAACATGGCCTGGCGATGGCTGCTGTTGCGGTTCAGTTGACGACCACTCTTACGATGGCGCATGACCTTATCCTTCTCAGTAAAACCTTAACCTGTGATCCGGTTACTCGTCAGCAATGCTTGCCGGCGGCCAGTTTTCCAGGCGCATGCCCAGAGACAGACCACGTGAGGCCAGCACGTCTTTAATCTCGGTAAGAGATTTTTTACCCAGGTTCGGCGTTTTCAGCAACTCAACCTCGGTACGCTGTACCAGATCACCGATATAGTGGATAGCTTCTGCCTTAAGGCAGTTAGCAGAGCGGACAGTCAATTCCAGATCGTCAACAGGGCGCAGCAGAATCGGATCGAACTCTGGTTTCTCTTCTTTAACTTCCGGCTGACGTACATCACGTAAATCAACGAAAGCTTCAAGTTGTTCTGCCAGAATGGTTGCCGCACGACGAATCGCCTCTTCAGGATCGATTGTGCCGTTGGTTTCCATTTCGATGACCAGCTTGTCCAGGTCGGTACGCTGTTCCACACGTGCTGCTTCAACATTGTAGGCAATTCGCTCTACAGGGCTGTAGCACGCATCAACCAGCAGACGGCCGATCGGGCGCTCATCTTCTTCCGAATGAATTCGGGCAGACGCCGGCACGTAACCACGACCGCGCTGAACTTTGATACGCATATTGATAGATGCGTTTTCATCGGTCAGGTGGCAGATCACATGCTGCGGCTTGACGATTTCGACATCACCGTCGTGGGTAATGTCGGCTGCGGTCACAGGGCCAATGCCAGATTTACTCAGAGTAAGAATAACTTCATCTTTACCCTGAACTCTCACCGCCAGCCCTTTCAGGTTGAGCAGGATTTCAAGGATATCTTCCTGAACGCCTTCTTTGGTGCTGTACTCATGAAGTACACCATCAATCTCAACCTCAGTCACCGCGCAACCCGGCATCGATGAGAGCAGAATACGGCGCAGTGCGTTACCCAGAGTATGGCCAAAGCCACGCTCTAAAGGCTCAAGGGTCACCTTGGCGTGCGTCGAACTCACTTGCTCGATATCTACCAGGCGCGGTTTTAGAAACTCTGTCACAGAACCCTGCATTGTGTCCTCTCTTTGGTACTAAGCTTTACTTGGAGTAAAGCTCGACGATCAGGTGTTCGTTAATGTCCGCAGACAGATCAGAACGCTCCGGCTTACGCTTGAACGTGCCTTCCATCTTGCCAGCATCAACTTCCAGCCAGGTTGGCTTTTCACGCTGCTCAGCCAGCTCCAGAGCGGCTTTCACGCGAGACTGCTTTTTCGCTTTCTCACGAATGCTAACAACGTCATTCGGACTAACCTGATAAGAAGCGATGTTAACAACACGACCGTTTACCATGATTGCTTTATGGCTAACCAGCTGACGTGCTTCTGCACGAGTGGCGCCGAAGCCCATACGGTATACAACGTTGTCCAGACGACCTTCCAGCAGAGCCAACAGGTTTTCACCGGTGTTGCCTTTCAGACGTGCTGCTTCTTTGTAATAGTTACGGAACTGACGCTCCAGCACACCGTAGATACGGCGAACTTTTTGCTTTTCACGCAACTGCACACCATAGTCAGACAGACGCGGTTTACGCGCACCGTGCTGGCCAGGAGCTTGTTCAATTTTACACTTGGTATCGATCGCGCGAACGCCAGACTTAAGGAACAGGTCTGTGCCCTCACGACGGCTCAGCTTGAGCTTAGGACCCAAATATCTTGCCATTTTCTTTCTCCAACAATCCTAGAAAACGAGCGTTATACGCGACGTTTTTTCGGCGGACGACAACCGTTGTGAGGGATCGGAGTCACATCAGTAATATTAGTGATGCGGAAACCAGCGGCGTTCAGAGCACGAATAGTAGATTCGCGACCCGGACCCGGTCCCTTAACCATAACTTCCAGATTCTTGATACCGTATTCTTTTACGGCTTCAGCGCAACGCTCTGCTGCAACCTGAGCTGCGAACGGAGTGGATTTGCGAGAACCACGGAAACCGGAACCACCGGCTGTTGCCCAACCCAGTGCGTTACCCTGACGATCAGTAATAGTAACGATGGTGTTGTTGAAAGAAGCATGGATATGAGCCACGCCGTCAGAGACTTGTTTTCTTACACGTTTACGTGCACGAATTGGTGCCTTTGCCATTATTCAATCACCCCGATTATTTCTTGATCGGTTTGCGCGGACCCTTACGGGTACGTGCGTTGGTCTTGGTACGCTGACCGCGAACCGGGAGACCACGACGATGACGCAAACCGCGGTAGCAACCAAGATCCATCAGGCGCTTGATGCTCATGCTAACTTCACGGCGCAGATCACCTTCAACGACAAATTTGGCAACTTCGTCACGCAGCGTGTCGATTTGTTCTTCAGACAGCTCACTGATCTTAACATTCTCAGCGATGCCCGCAGCAGCCAGAATGGCTTGAGAGCGGGTTTTGCCGACGCCATAGATCGAAGTTAATGCGATCACGGCATGTTTTTGATCAGGAATGTTAATGCCTGCTATACGGGCCACTATGCACTCCTATAATTTGATTTGCACGCCCCATGCTGAAAAGCCCGTTTTCAGGATACTCAAATGGAAACGTACAGACATACAAAAGATTGGCTGGCTAATCTAGCCAGCTCAACCCAACTTTGCAAGAAAAATATGCGAAATAATCAGCCTTGGCGCTGTTTATGCTTCGGCTCGGCACTGCAAATCACGCGGATGACGCCATCACGCTTAACGATTTTGCAGTTACGGCATAATTTCTTGACGGAAGCACGAACTTTCATTTTTACTCTCCGTAACTTCTCGAGCGACCTTTATCGACCGTAGCCTTTCAGGTTCGCCTTCTTCAATGCAGACTCATACTGACTGGACATCATCAGAGTTTGCACTTGAGCCATAAAGTCCATAATCACGACAACAACGATAAGCAGTGAGGTCCCACCGAAGTAGAACGGTACTTTCATCGCATCACGCATGAACTCCGGGATCAGGCAGATAAAAGTAATATAAAGCGCACCAACCAAAGTCAGGCGGGTCATTACTTTATCGATATACTTCGCCGTTTGTTCTCCCGGACGAATTCCTGGTACAAATGCACCGGACTTCTTCAGGTTATCCGCTGTTTCACGCGGGTTGAAAACCAACGCCGTGTAAAAGAAACAGAAGAAGATGATTGCAGACGCATAGAGTAACACATAAAGCGGTTGCCCAGGCTGCAAATACAGCGAAATTGTTGTCAGCCAGTTCCAACCAGTACCGCCCCCGAACCATGACGCGATGGTCGCCGGGAACAGAATAATACTGGAAGCGAAGATTGCCGGGATTACCCCCGCCATATTCACTTTCAGCGGTAAATGTGTGCTCTGAGCAGCATAGACACGACGACCTTGCTGACGCTTCGCGTAGTTCACCACAATGCGGCGTTGACCACGCTCAACGAAGACAACAAAGAACGTCACTGCGAATACTAATACTGCAACCAACAGCAACAGGAGGAAGTGCAGGTCGCCTTGACGCGCTTGCTCAATAGTATGGGCAATGGCTGGCGGTAAACCCGCCACGATGCCGGCGAAGATAATGATCGAGATACCGTTGCCGATACCACGTTCAGTAATCTGTTCGCCGAGCCACATCAGGAACATAGTCCCTGTGACCAGACTCACAACAGCGGTGAAGTAGAATGCAAAGCCTGGATTCATTACCAGGCCCTGCATACCAGGCATATTCGGTAAACCGGTAGCAATACCGATTGACTGAAATATTGCCAACACCAGAGTGCCGTAACGGGTGTACTGGCTAATCTTACGACGGCCAGACTCCCCTTCTTTCTTCAACTCTGCCAGGGCCGGATGAACGACCGTCAGCAGCTGGATAATAATAGATGCCGAGATATACGGCATGATACCCAGTGCAAAGATAGAAGCACGGCTGAGAGCACCACCAGAGAACATGTTAAACATTTCAATGATGGTGCCACGCTGTTGCTCAAGCAGTTTGGCAAGTACAGCGGCATCAATACCAGGGATCGGAATAAAAGAGCCAATACGGAACACAATCAACGCACCGATAACAAACAGCAGTCTGCGTTTCAGTTCGCCAATTCCACCTTTGGCACTTTGAAAATCTAATCCCGGTTGCTTAGCCATCTGCTACTTATTCCTCAATTTTACCGCCAGCAGCTTCGATAGCAGCACGAGCGCCTTTAGTCACACGCAGGCCACGAACAGTTACCGGGCGAGATACTTCACCAGACAGGATCACTTTCGCGAACTCGATCTGGATGCCGATAATGTTAGCCGCTTTCAGCGTGTTCAGGTCAACTACGTCGCCTTCTACTTTAGCCAGATCGGACAGACGAACTTCTGCCGTGATCATTGCTTTACGTGAAGTGAAACCGAATTTCGGCAGACGACGGTACAGAGGCATCTGACCACCCTCGAAACCGCGACGTACGCCACCGCCAGAACGAGAGTTCTGACCTTTGTGACCACGACCACCGGTTTTACCGAGGCCAGAACCGATACCACGACCCAGGCGTTTACCCGCCTTTTTGGAGCCTTCGGCCGGAGACAGAGTATTTAAACGCATCTCTTACTCCTCAACTTTAACCATGAAGGAAACCGCGTTGACCATACCGCGAACCGCAGGAGTATCCTCGCGTTCTACAGTGTGCCCAATACGACGCAGACCCAGGCCAAGCAGCGTTGCCTTGTGTTTCGGCAGACGACCGATTGCACTGCGGGTTTGAGTGATTTTAATAGTCTTTGCCATGGTCAATTACCCCAGAATTTCTTCAACGGATTTACCACGCTTGGCAGCGACCATTTCTGGAGACTTCATATTTTCCAGGCCATCAATAGTTGCACGAACCACGTTAATCGGGTTGGTGGAACCATATGCTTTAGCCAGAACGTTATGAACTCCAGCGACTTCCAGAACGGCGCGCATTGCACCACCGGCGATGATACCGGTACCTTCGGAAGCCGGCTGCATGAAGACACGAGAACCCGTGTGAGTACCCTTAACCGGGTGCTGCAGGGTGCCGTGGTTCAGCGCGACGTTAATCATATTGCGACGGGCTTTTTCCATCGCTTTCTGGATCGCTGCTGGAACTTCACGCGCTTTACCGTAACCAAAACCAACGCGACCGTTACCATCGCCAACAACAGTCAGAGCTGTGAAGGAGAAAATACGACCACCTTTAACGGTTTTAGATACGCGGTTAACCGCGATCAGCTTTTCCTGCAGTTCGCCAGCCTGTTTTTCGATGTGAGCCATCTTACACCTCTACCTTAGAACTGAAGGCCAGCTTCACGAGCAGCATCTGCCAGTGCCTGGACGCGACCATGATATTGGAACCCGGAACGGTCAAAGGACACATCTTTAATGCCTTTTTCCAGAGCGCGTTCAGCAACAGCTTTACCTACAGCTGCAGCGGCGTCTTTGTTACCGGTGTACTTCAGTTGTTCAGAGATAGCTTTTTCTACAGTAGAAGCAGCTACCAGAACTTCAGAACCATTCGATGCGATTACCTGGGCGTAAATATGACGCGGGGTACGATGTACCACCAGGCGGGTCGCACCAAGCTCTTTGAGCTTGCGGCGTGCGCGGGTCGCACGACGGATACGAGCAGATTTCTTATCCATAGTGTTACCTTACTTCTTCTTAGCCTCTTTGGTACGCACGACTTCGTCGGCGTAACGAACACCCTTGCCTTTATAAGGCTCAGGACGACGGTAGGCGCGCAGATCAGCTGCAACCTGACCGATCACCTGCTTATCAGCACCTTTCAGCACGATTTCAGTTTGAGTCGGACATTCAGCAGTGATACCCGCCGGCAGCTGATGGTCAACAGGATGTGAGAAACCCAGAGACAGGTTTACAACACTACCTTTAACCGCTGCACGATAACCTACACCAACCAGCTGCAGCTTCTTAGTGAAGCCTTCGGTAACACCGATAACCATTGAGTTCAGCAGGGCACGCGCGGTACCAGCCTGAGCCCAACCATCCACGTAACCATCACGCGGACCGAAGGTCAGGGCATTGTCTGCCTGGTTAACTTCAACAGCATCGTTCAGGGTACGAGTCAGCTCGCCGTTTTTACCTTTGATCGTGATAACCTGACCGTTGATTTTTACATCAACGCCGGCAGGAATGACGACCGGTGCTTTAGCAACACGAGACATTCTTTCCTCCGATTAGGCTACGTAGCAGATAATTTCGCCACCAAGACCAGCCTGGCGCGCTGCACGATCAGTCATAACACCTTTAGAGGTAGAAACAACTGCGATACCAAGACCACCCATAACTTTCGGCAGCTCATCTTTTCTTTTATAGATGCGCAGACCTGGACGGCTGATACGCTGAATGCTTTCTACCACAGCTTTTCCCTGGAAGTACTTAAGAGTCACTTCCAGTTCCGGCTTGGTGTCGCCTTCAATTTTGAAATCTTCAATAAAACCTTCTTCCTTCAGCACGTTGGCAATTGCCACTTTCAGCCTGGAGGAAGGCATGGTGACCGCAGCTTTGTTCGCGGTCTGACCGTTACGGATACGGGTCAGCATATCCGCGATCGGATCTTGCATGCTCATCTGTCTTTACTCCCGTGATTCAATTGGTGACAATTACCAGCTAGCCTTTTTCAGACCCGGGATTTCACCGCGCATTGCGGATTCACGGACCTTAATACGGCTCAACCCGAACTTCCGCAGGAAACCATGCGGACGACCAGTTTGGCGGCAGCGGTTACGCTGACGAGACGGGCTGGAATCACGCGGCAGACTCTGCAGCTTGAGAACAGCGTTCCAACGATCTTCGTCGGAAGCGTTCACATCAGAAATGATCGCTTTCAGTTCAGCGCGTTTCGCGAAGTATTTTTCAGCTAAAGCTACGCGTTTAACTTCGCGTGCTTTCATTGATTGCTTAGCCATGAAGTAACCCTACCTTACTTGCGGAACGGGAAGTCAAAGGCAGCCAGCAGAGCACGGCCTTCTTCGTCAGATTTCGCAGTAGTGGTAATGGTAATATCCAAACCACGCACGCGGTCGACTTTGTCATAGTCGATTTCTGGGAAGATGATCTGCTCACGGACACCCATGCTGTAGTTACCACGACCGTCGAAAGACTTAGCGGACAGGCCGCGGAAGTCACGGATACGAGGTACAGCAATAGTGATCAGGCGCTCAAAGAACTCCCACATGCGTTCGCCACGCAGAGTCACTTTACAGCCGATCGGATAGCCCTGACGGATTTTGAAGCCCGCAACTGATTTGCGCGCTTTGGTGATCAACGGTTTTTGACCGGAGATTGCTGCCAGGTCAGCTGCTGCGTTATCCAGCAGTTTCTTGTCAGCGATCGCTTCACCAACACCCATGTTCAGGGTGATCTTCTCGACCCGAGGGACTTGCATGACAGAATTGTAGCTAAACTCAGTCATGAGTTTGTTAACTACTTCGTCTTTGTAGTAATCATGCAGTTTCGCCATCGTACTACTCCAAATTACTTGATAGTTTCGCTGTTAGATTTAAAGAAACGGACTTTTTTGCCGTCTTCGAATCTAAAGCCTACACGGTCAGCCTTGCCGGTTGCCGCATTGAAGAGTGCAACGTTAGAAACCTGAATTGCAGCTTCTTTTTCAACGATGCCACCTGGTTGGTTCAGGGCCGGAACCGGCTTCTGATGTTTCTTAACCAGGTTGATACCTTCAACAATGATCTTGCCGGAAGACAGAACATTTTTTACTTTACCGCGTTTACCTTTATCTTTACCGGTTAACACGATAACTTCGTCATCACGACGGATTTTCGCTGCCATGACTCGCTCCTTAAAGTACTTCTGGTGCCAGAGAGATAATTTTCATGAACTTCTCAGAACGAAGTTCACGAGTTACCGGCCCAAAAATACGCGTACCGATAGGTTGCTCGCTGTTATTGTTTAAAATAACGCATGCATTACCATCGAAGCGAATGACAGAACCGTCCGGGCGACGAACACCCTTCTTGGTGCGCACCACTACCGCCTTCAGCACATCACCTTTTTTGACCTTACCACGCGGAATTGCTTCCTTGATGGTGATCTTGATGATGTCGCCTACGCCTGCGTAGCGACGGTGCGAGCCACCCAGAACCTTGATACACATTACGCGACGTGCACCGGAGTTGTCGGCGACGTTCAGCATAGTCTGTTCTTGGATCATTTTAGTGCTCCGCTAATGTCAACTACTACTGAAGACCCCAAAATCAGGGTCGATAAAAAGCCCCATATCGAGGGCGCGGCATTATAACACCGCTTCTGTGATATGGGTAGAAAAAATAAACGGCTCATTTCTGAGCCGTTTATTCGTTAGAGAACGCGTACTCTATTACAGAATCGCTTTCTCTACAACGCGAACCAGCGTCCAGGACTTAGTCTTGGACAGCGGACGGCATTCGCGGATTTCAACCACGTCGCCGGTACCGCATTCGTTGTTCTCGTCGTGTACGTGCAGTTTGGTCGTACGTTTGATGAATTTACCGTAGATCGGGTGTTTCACAAAACGTTCGATAGCTACAACAATGGATTTCTCCATTTTGTCGCTAACAACACGACCTTGCAGAGTACGGATTTTATCGGTCATTACGCACCCGCCTTCTCAGTCAGTAAAGTCTTAACGCGTGCGACATCACGACGCACTTGCTTCAACAGGTGAGTCTGTTGCAGCTGGCCACTCGCAGCCTGCATACGCAGGTTGAACTGCTCGCGCAGCAGGTTAAGCAGCTCGGTGTTCAGCTCTTCAACGCTCTTTTCACGCAGCTCTTTTGCTTTCATTACATCACCGTCTTAGTTACAAAGGTGGTTTTAATCGGCAGTTTTGCTGCTGCCAGCTCGAAGGCTTCACGGGCCAGCTCTTCCGGAACACCGTCCATTTCGTACAGGACTTTACCCGGCTGAATCAAGGCAACCCAATACTCCACGTTACCTTTACCTTTACCCATACGAACTTCCAGCGGCTTCTCGGTGATCGGCTTGTCCGGGAATACACGGATCCAGATCTTACCCTGACGCTTAACAGCACGAGTCATAGCACGACGTGCTGCTTCGATTTGACGAGCGGTCAGACGACCACGGCCAACAGCTTTCAGACCGTAAGTGCCGAAGCTCACATCCGTGCCCTGCGCGAGACCACGGTTGCGGCCTTTGTGCACTTTACGGAATTTTGTACGCTTTGGTTGTAACATCAGCGACGCTCCTTATTTACGGCCTTTACGCTGCTGCTTTTTAGGTTGAGCAGCCGGTTTTTCCGGTTGTTCAACTGCAGCCATACCACCAAGGATCTCACCTTTGAAGATCCACACTTTAACGCCGATTACACCGTAAGTGGTGTGCGCTTCGGAGGTGTTGTAGTCAATGTCAGCGCGCAGTGTGTGCAGCGGAACGCGACCTTCACGGTACCATTCGGTACGTGCGATCTCAGCGCCACCCAGACGGCCACTAACTTCAACTTTGATACCTTTAGCGCCCAGACGCATGGCGTTCTGTACAGCACGCTTCATAGCACGACGGAACATAACACGACGTTCCAGCTGAGAAGTGATGCTGTCAGCAACCAGTTTTGCGTCCAGTTCAGGCTTACGAACTTCGGCGATATTGATCTGAGCAGGAACGCCAGCGATATCCGCTACGACCTTGCGCAGTTTCTCAACGTCTTCACCTTTCTTACCGATAACGATACCCGGGCGAGCAGTGTGAATAGTCACACGGATGCTTTTAGCCGGACGCTCGATAACGATACGAGATACAGACGCTTTAGCCAGTTCCTTAGTCAGGTACTGACGTACTTTAAAATCGCTGTCCAGGTTGTCAGCGAATTCTTTGGTGTTCGCAAACCAGGTAGAGTTCCATGGTTTTACAATACCCAGGCGAATACCATTAGGATGTACTTTCTGACCCATTGCTAGTCTCCAGAGTCTCAGCGATCGGACACAACCACAGTGATGTGGCTGGTGCGCTTCAGGATGCGATCTGCACGACCTTTTGCACGCGGCATAATGCGCTTCATGCTCGGGCCTTCGTCTACGAAAATTTTCGCAACTTTCAGATCGTCAATGTCAGCGCCATCGTTGTGTTCAGCGTTAGCAATGGCAGATTCCAGAACCTTCTTGACCAGTACAGCCGCTTTCTTGTTGGTGTAGGTCAGAATATCCAGAGCCTGCGACACTTTCTTACCGCGAATCAGGTCAGCAACAAGGCGAACCTTCTGAGCAGAAGAACGAGCATGGCGATGTTGAGCTAAAGTTTCCATCTCTTCCTCCTACCTTATTTCTTCTTCGCTTTTTTATCAGCAGCGTGGCCGCGATAAGTACGAGTCGGTGCGAATTCACCCAGTTTGTGACCGACCATTTCATCGGAAACAAATACCGGAACGTGCTGACGACCATTATGGACAGCGATGGTCAAACCGATCATGTTAGGAAAGATCGTTGAACGACGGGACCAAGTGCGCAGGGGCTTCTTGTCTCCGCTTTCCACCGCTTTCTCTACCTTCTTCAGCAAGTGCAGGTCAATAAAAGGACCTTTCTTGAGAGAACGTGGCATGGCTTATCCTCTAAAATTATTTGCTACGGCGACGTACGATGAATTTATCAGTACGCTTGTTGCTGCGGGTCTTCTTACCTTTGGTCTGAACGCCCCACGGAGTTACCGGGTGCTTACCAAAGTTACGACCTTCACCACCACCGTGTGGGTGGTCGACCGGGTTCATCGCAGTACCGCGAACGGTAGGACGAACACCACGCCAGCGTGCAGCACCTGCTTTACCCAGAACGCGCAGCATATGCTCAGCATTGCCAACTTCGCCCAGAGTCGCGCGGCAGTCTGCTTCTACTTTACGCATTTCACCAGAGCGCAGACGCAGGGTGACATAAGCACCATCGCGAGCAACGATCTGAACGTAAGTACCAGCGGAACGTGCCAGCTGACCGCCTTTACCTGGTTTCATTTCTACGTTATGAACGGTAGAACCAACCGGGATATTGCGCATCGGCAGGGTGTTGCCTGCTTTGATTGCAGCATCAACGCCAGACTGAATCTGGTCGCCAGCTTTCAGGCCTTTCGGGGCCAGGATGTAACGGCGCTCACCGTCTTTGTACAGAACCAGCGCGATGTTCGCGGAACGGTTCGGATCGTACTCAAGACGTTCAACAACTGCCGGGATACCATCTTTGTTGCGTTTAAAGTCAACAATACGGTAAGCCTGCTTGTGGCCACCACCGATATGACGAGTGGTGATACGGCCATTGTTGTTACGACCACCGGATTTGCTGTTTTTTTCCAGCAACGGAGCAAAAGGTTTGCCCTTGTGCAGCTCAGGGTTAACCACTTTAACTACGTGGCGACGACCCGGAGATGTCGGTTTACATTTAACAACTGCCATTGTATTACTCCTCCGACTTACTCAGCGCCGCCAACGAAGTCCAGATTCTGGCCTTCTTTAAGGGTGACGTAAGCTTTTTTCCAGTCGCTACGACGACCGATACGCTGTCCGTGACGTTTAACTTTCCCTTTAACTACCAGGGTGTTAACGACTTCGACTTCGACTTCAAACAGTTTCTGCACAGCAGCTTTGATTTCTGCTTTGGTCGCGTCTTTTGCAACTTTGAGAACGATGGTGTTGGTTTTTTCCATCGCAGTAGACGCTTTTTCAGAAACGTGCGGTGCGCGCAGCACCTTCAGCAGACGTTCTTCACGAATCATGCCAGCATCTCCTCAACTTGCTTAACAGCATCAGCAGTCATTACGACTTTGTCGAAGGCGATCAGGCTAACCGGGTCGATACCAGTCGCATCGCGTACGTCAACCTTGTGCAGGTTACGTGCGGCCAGGAACAGGTTCTCGTCCAGCTCACCGGTGATGATCAGCACATCTTCCAGAGCCATGTCTTTCAGTTTCTGAGCAAGCAGCTTGGTTTTCGGCGCTTCCAGAGAGAACTGCTCGACAACGATCAGACGATCCTGACGTACCAGTTCGGACAGGATGCTTTTCAGCGCGCCGCGGTACATCTTTTTGTTAACTTTTTGACTGTGGTCCTGCGGACGTGCAGCGAAGGTCACGCCACCAGAACGCCAGATCGGGCTCTTAACAGAACCTGAACGCGCACGGCCGGTGCCTTTCTGGCGCCACGGTTTTTTACCGGAACCAGTTACTTCAGCACGGGTCTTCTGAGCACGAGTACCCTGACGAGCACCAGCTGCATAAGCAACAACAACTTGGTGTACCAGCGCTTCGTTGAAGTCACGACCGAAGGTAGTTTCGGAAACAGTCAGCGCGCTCTGCGCGTCTTTCAATACTAATTCCATTGCTATCTCCTCACGCCTTCACAGCTGGTTTAACGATCAGGTCGCTACCGGTTGCACCCGGGACAGCACCTTTAACCAGCAGCAGGTTGCGCTCAGCGTCAACACGTACTACGTCCAGGCTCTGAACGGTTACGCGCTCATTACCCAGCTGACCTGCCATTTTCTTGCCCTTGAACACTTTGCCCGGAGTCTGGTTCTGACCGATAGAACCCGGAACGCGGTGGGACAGGGAGTTACCGTGAGTAGCGTCCTGGGTACGGAAGTTCCAGCGCTTAACGGTACCTGCGAAACCTTTACCTTTAGAGGTGCCAGTTACGTCAACTTTTTTAACTTCAGCAAACAGCTCAACGCTAATGTCCTGACCTACGGAGAACTCTTCACCGTCAGCCAGACGGAATTCCCACAGACCACGGCCAGCTTCTACGCCAGCTTTAGCGAAGTGACCCGCTTCCGGCTTGGTTACGCGGTTAGCTTTTTTAGCACCGGTGGTAACCTGGATAGCGCGGTAGCCGTCGTTAGCCAGATCTTTAACCTGAGTAACGCGGTTTGCTTCAACTTCGATTACGGTTACTGGGATAGAAACGCCATCTTCAGTGAAGATGCGGGTCATGCCCACTTTTTTACCGACTAAACCAATCATTGTTTCAACCTCTCAATCGCTCGATGACCTGATCAACCCAGGCTGATCTGCACGTCTACACCGGCAGCCAGATCCAGACGCATCAGAGCATCAACGGTTTTCTCGGTTGGCTCAACGATGTCAACCAGACGCTTATGAGTGCGGATTTCGTACTGATCGCGCGCATCTTTGTTAACGTGCGGAGAGATCAGAACGGTAAAGCGCTCTTTGCGGGTCGGCAGCGGGATCGGACCACGTACTTGCGCACCAGTGCGCTTCGCAGTTTCGACGATTTCGGCGGTTGATTGATCGATCAGACGATGATCAAACGCTTTCAAGCGGATACGGATTCTTTGGTTCTGCATGAGACCAGAGCTCCAATTATTTATAGACGAAAATAATTACTCCTCACACCCATTACGATTGATGGGGGAGTGTAATCGTTCTTACGTAGCCCCCCGATTGGGAGCATTGTTAGCGGCAAACTTCGTCGCTATGGTTCAGATCGAACCAGCCGTCAATTACGACAAGCCCGCGCATTATACGTAAATCTGGCGTGGACGCAAGTGCAGTTTAGAAATTAAACAACGATGCGTGCCGGCTCGCAAAGAGTAAGCCGCTTTTTATGTCGCTCATAAAATGTCTGGAAAGCGGCTCGCACTCTGGTCACCCTCCCCTTTCCTTGTTTATGAGTATGACGCACTCTTGCCAGCGGATTGGTAAAGCTTAAGGCAGGGACGCCATGTTTTTTCTCATTCTCTATGTCGTATTAAATCTTCTGCTCGTCAGGTGTGACCTGCGCTCGGGGCTGCTGCCGGACCGCTACACCTGCCCTCTACTCTGGACGGGCTTACTCTGGCACTGTTTATCACGCCCTGACTTCCTGGCGGATGCCGTCATCGGGGCAATGGCGGGTTATAGCAGTTTTACTGCTGTTTACTGGGGATATCGATTATTACGGGGCCATGAAGGATTGGGCTATGGCGATGTGAAGTATCTTGCCGCGCTCGGCGCGTGGCACGGCTGGCCGACTCTTCCTGCTCTTGTATTTTATGCCACGCTTTTTGCCTGCTGCGCAGTGGCTTTCACTCTTTGCCGCTACCGCAAATTGCAGGTAATAAAAAACCCGCTGCCGTTTGGACCTTTCCTCGCGGCAGCGGGTTTCGTGGTGGGTTACCCCACGCTAATACGGTTTTAGCCTTCGACTTTAATCTGCGACTGAAGATAATTCTGCATACCAAGTTTAGCGATCAGATCCAGCTCTGTTTCCAGCCAGTCAATGTGGTGCTCTTCGTCAGCAAGAATTTTGATCATCATATCGCGGCTGACATAGTCATGGATGCTGTCAGCATAGGCGATTGCTTCACGCAGATCTCTCGCGCCTTCAAGCTCCAGACGCAGGTCTGATTGCAGCATCTCTTCAACGTCTTCACCAATGCCGAGTTTGCCCAGATCCTGCAAATTCGGGATCCCTTCGAGAAACAGAATACGCTCGATATACAAATCAGCGTGTTTCATTTCATCGATGGATTCATGGTATTCGACGTCATTGAGGCGGGTCAGCCCCCAGTTCTTGAACATTCTCGCATGGAGAAAGTACTGATTGATTGCGACAAGCTCATTTCCCAATAATTTATTGAGATAATTTATGATTTTAACATCACCTTTCATTATGTAGTCCCTCCGCTTCCACTCATTGAAGCGTAGATGGGGCTACAGGGATGTCAAAAAAAAGATAGAGCCTCAGGCAATCTCTTTGTATTCCGGCATCTGGGTCAACTCATCCTGCATGATCTCGCGAGCAGCACGAATGCATTTACCACACTGATTCCCTACCGGAACAAACTTGCGGAGCTGCTGAAATGATTGAGGGTGAAACTGGCGCACAGCCTGGCGAATTTTTTTATCACTTACACCGTTACACAAACAAACGTACATGGATCACTCCCGTTCACTTAATGCGCAAAGTGTAAATGAGAATGGTTATGATTACAACAGGACAACTATAAGGGGATTTGCAGAAAAGTGTGAACAGCTGTAATGGCAGAATGGCTAATTAGCAGGCAGCAAAAAGGGCACCGAAGTGCCCTCTTTTCAAATTCAAAGCTAACGAATTAGCTCAGAACTTTTGCTACAACGCCCGCGCCAACGGTACGGCCGCCTTCACGGATTGCGAAACGCAGACCATCGTCCATCGCGATCGGGTGAATCAGGGTAACAACCATTTTGATGTTGTCGCCCGGCATTACCATCTCAACGCCTTCCGGCAGTTCGATGGTGCCAGTCACGTCAGTTGTACGGAAGTAGAACTGCGGACGGTAGCCTTTGAAGAACGGAGTGTGACGGCCGCCTTCATCTTTGGACAGGATGTACACTTCAGATTCGAATTTGGTGTGCGGCTTGATGGAACCCGGCTTAGCCAGTACCTGACCACGTTCGATTTCTTCACGTTTGATACCACGCAGCAGAACGCCAACGTTCTCACCAGCACGGCCTTCGTCCAGCAGTTTGCGGAACATTTCAACGCCGGTACAGGTAGATTTCGCGGTGTCTTTGATACCAACGATTTCAACTTCTTCACCAACTTTGATGATACCGCGCTCTACACGACCGGTAACAACGGTACCACGACCGGAGATGGAGAATACGTCTTCGATCGGCAGCAGGAACGGCTTGTCAATCGCGCGCTCTGGTTCCGGGATGTAGGAATCCAGGTAGCCAGCCAGCTCGATGATTTTCTCTTCCCACTCAGCTTCGCCTTCCAGCGCTTTCAGCGCGGAACCGCGAACGATCGGGGTGTCGTCGCCCGGGAAGTCGTACTGAGACAGCAGCTCACGCACTTCCATCTCAACCAGTTCCAGCAGCTCTTCGTCATCGACCATGTCACATTTGTTCAGGAACACGATGATGAACGGAACGCCTACCTGACGACCCAGCAGGATGTGCTCACGGGTCTGCGGCATCGGGCCGTCAGTCGCAGCAACAACCAGGATCGCGCCGTCCATCTGCGCAGCACCGGTGATCATGTTTTTAACATAGTCGGCGTGGCCCGGGCAGTCTACGTGCGCGTAGTGGCGAGTCGGGGTGTCATATTCAACGTGAGAGGTGTTGATGGTGATACCACGAGCTTTTTCTTCCGGCGCGTTATCGATCTGGTCGAATGCGCGAGCAGCACCGCCGTAGGTCTTAGCCAGTACGGTAGTGATTGCAGCGGTCAGAGTAGTTTTACCATGGTCAACGTGGCCGATTGTGCCGACGTTGACGTGCGGTTTTGTACGTTCAAATTTTTCTTTAGACACGGCTTTATTCCTTACTATAGTGCTCTCCCTCAATGGAGAGAGCACGGGACTTTGGTTTTAACCCTGCGGCTTATTTACCACGGGCTTCAATTACGGCCTGAGCAACGTTGTTCGGCGCATCATCATACTTCAGGAATTCCATGGTGTATGATGCACGACCTTTGGTCAGAGAACGCAGCTGAGTTGCATATCCGAACATTTCAGACAGCGGAACTTCAGCGTGGATCTTAACGCCAGTAACTTCAGATTCCTGACCGCGCAGCATGCCGCGACGACGGCTCAAGTCACCGATAACGTCACCGGTATTCTCTTCCGGAGTCTCTACTTCAACCTTCATGATCGGCTCAAGCAGAACTGGTTTCGCTTTCTTAAAGCCATCTTTAAAGGCAATAGACGCAGCCAGTTTAAACGCCAGTTCAGAGGAGTCAACGTCGTGGTAAGAACCGAAGTGCAGACGCACGCCCAGATCAACTACCGGGTAACCAGCCAGCGGACCAGACTTCAGCTGCTCCTGGATGCCTTTATCAACGGCCGGGATGTATTCGCCAGGAATTACACCACCTTTGATGTCGTTGATGAACTCGTAACCTTTCGGGTTAGAGCCCGGCTCCAGCGGGTACATGTCGATAACAACATGACCGTACTGACCGCGACCACCAGACTGCTTAGCGTGTTTACCTTCGATATCGGTAACTTTCGCGCGAATCGCTTCGCGGTAAGCAACCTGAGGTTTACCCACGTTAGCTTCAACGTTGAACTCACGCTTCATACGGTCAACGATGATGTCGAGGTGCAGTTCGCCCATACCAGCGATGATGGTCTGGTTAGATTCTTCGTCAGTCCATACGCGGAAAGACGGGTCTTCTTTAGCCAGACGGCCCAGAGCCAGACCCATTTTTTCCTGGTCAGCTTTGGTTTTCGGTTCTACAGCGATGGAGATTACCGGCTCCGGGAATTCCATACGTTCCAGAATGATCGGGTTATCCGGATCACACAGGGTGTCACCGGTGATCACGTCTTTCAGACCGATCGCTGCAGCGATATCGCCCGCGCGAACTTCTTTGATCTCTTCACGTTTGTTAGCGTGCATCTGAACGATACGACCGAAACGCTCACGTGCAGATTTCACGGAGTTCAGTACGGTGTCACCAGAGTTAACCACACCGGAGTAAACGCGGAAGAAGGTCAGGTTACCAACGAACGGGTCGGTTGCGATTTTGAACGCCAGTGCAGAGAACGGCTCTTCGTCGCTTGCGTGACGCTCAGCCGGGGTATCCTTACCATCGTCCAGCATACCGTTGATCGCAGGAACGTCAGTCGGGGACGGCAGGTAATCAATTACCGCATCCAGCATCGCCTGAACGCCTTTGTTCTTAAACGCAGAACCACAGGTTACCAGGATGATTTCGTTGTTCAGAACGCGCTGACGAAGAGCAGTTTTGATCTCTTCTTCAGTCAGGTCTTCACCACCCAGGTATTTCTCCATCAGCTCTTCTGAAGCTTCCGCCGCAGATTCGATCAGGTTCTGGTGCCATTCGTCAGCCAGGTCCTGCATCTCAGCCGGGATATCTTCGTAAACGAAGGTAACGCCCTGGTCAGCATCGTTCCAGTTGATCGCTTTCATTTTCACCAGGTCAACAACACCGGTGAAACCTTCTTCAGCGCCAATTGCCAGCTGCAGCGGAACCGGGTTCGCGCCCAGACGGGTTTTGATCTGATCAACAACTTTCAGGAAGTTAGCGCCCATGCGGTCCATTTTGTTAACGAACGCGATGCGCGGAACTTTATATTTGTTAGCCTGACGCCATACGGTTTCAGACTGTGGCTGAACACCACCAACGGCACAGTAAACCATTACCGCACCATCCAGTACACGCATGGAACGTTCTACTTCGATGGTGAAGTCAACGTGCCCCGGGGTGTCGATGATGTTTACGCGATGCGGTTCATACTGCTTCGCCATACCAGACCAGAATGCAGTAGTCGCTGCAGAGGTGATGGTGATACCACGCTCCTGCTCCTGCTCCATCCAGTCCATGGTTGCGGCGCCGTCGTGAACTTCACCGATTTTGTGGTTTACACCGGTGTAGAACAGAATACGTTCGGTAGTGGTGGTTTTACCGGCGTCGATGTGCGCACTGATACCAATGTTGCGGTAGCGTGCGATGGGTGTTGTACGAGCCATTTGATTCCTCGTTTGTGTCTTTTAGGCGTTCAGAATTAAGTTGCCAAACGGCGGGCGACTTACTTGAAGCGCCCGCCAGTTGACTAGAACTCCGAAGGGATTACCAACGGTAGTGTGCGAACGCCTTGTTGGCTTCGGCCATACGGTGAACGTCTTCACGTTTCTTAACTGCAGTACCTTTGTTGTCTGCAGCATCGGAAAGTTCGTTCGCCAGGCGCAGAGCCATGGATTTATCACCGCGTTTACGAGCAGCTTCAACGATCCAACGCATTGCCAGGGCATTACGACGAACCGGACGAACTTCAACCGGAACCTGATAAGTAGAACCACCAACGCGGCGGGACTTAACTTCGACAGTCGGGCGCACGTTTTCGAGAGCTACTTCGAAAGCTTCCAGTTCATTTTTACCAGAGCGCTGAGCCAGGGTCTCCAGCGCGCTGTATACGATTGCTTCTGCAGTAGATTTTTTACCGTCTACCATCAGGATATTTACAAATTTAGCCAGCAGTTCTGATCCGAACTTAGGATCCGGCAGAATTTTACGCTGACCAATAACACGACGACGTGGCATGGAAATACTCCGTTGTTAATTCAGGATTGTCCAAAACTCTAAGAGTTTAGTGTGACATTAAGTTAAAACAGTTTGGCCTTACTTAACGGAGAACCATTAAGCCTTAGGACGTTTCACGCCGTACTTGGAGCGAGATTGCTTACGGTCTTTAACACCAGAGCAGTCAAGCGCGCCACGAACGGTATGGTAACGAACACCCGGAAGGTCTTTAACACGACCGCCACGGATCAGGATCACGGAGTGCTCCTGCAGGTTGTGACCTTCACCACCGATGTAGGAAGTCACTTCGAAACCGTTGGTTAAACGAACACGGCAAACTTTACGCAGTGCGGAGTTCGGTTTTTTAGGAGTGGTGGTATATACACGAGTACATACGCCACGTTTTTGCGGGCATGCTTCCAGCGCCGGCACGTTGCTTTTTGCAACTTTGCGGGAGCGTGGTTTGCGTACCAGCTGGTTAACTGTTGCCATTAAATAGCTCCTGGTTTTAGCTTTTGCTTCGTAAACACGTAATAAAACGGCCTCATATAATATGAGGACGCAGAATTTTATGGCTGTGCTTAAAAGGTGTCAAGAAATATACAGCGATCCCTGCATTACCAATTCAGCTGAACGGCGTTTTTCACCGCCAGGCTAACGAAATCAGTATAGCTAACGCTGACGGCGCTGCTCGAAATTTGAGCAGCGAGACCACGCGCGTCAACATCGTCTTTCAGTACATGCAGAGTTATGGGGGCATTAAGCAGTAATTCAACGAACGGCGAACCGTTAAGAGCAGCAAGCACCCCGTCCGAAAGCAGTAGCAGATCGTCACCGGGGCGCAGGAGGCGCAGCAGCGCCGTCATATCGCACTGCCAGGGTGAGCGGGATAGAGTCAGCAGCATAAAGGCCTCAAAAATTGAGCACGACGGTGTACTGCTCGAGCTGCTCGCGCAGTGCGTCCGGCTCCAGACGCTGAGCAGGTATGACAAACGCAGCCTCCTCGTCCAGGCCTCGTTCACGCAGGGAAGCGGCGCAGAGCCAAACGTCTTCAATATCGTACAGCGGCAACACTTTAAAGGTCGCAATATAGTCGCGCGCCAGAATTTTGCCGGGCTGCTGATTAGCCAGTAGTTGCATCACACCGTCGCCGATAAAAAAGAGGCCTATCTCTTCTGTTAACGCAGAGGTAGCCAGTACCGCGTCCAGCCCTTCGCGCCCGGCGGAGGAGCCGTGCGAGGCGGAGGAGAAAACAAAGGCGATTCGCTTCATCAGAACTGCACCACTCTGTCGCAGGTCAGCGCCGCTTCCGCCAGTGCGCCCAGACCGGTAAGTGAAAACCCCGCCTGCAGATTAGCGCCCGTTAATTCCAGCCGCGCGGCTTCACTCTCATCAACCACGCCACGGCGCAGCGCCGCCGCCACGCAGATGTGCAACTCAACCTGCTGCTCAGCATGCATACGCTGCCAGGCGCGCACAAGATCAAACTCGTCGCTGGCGGGCGCAGTCAACGCATTCGCGTTACTCACCCCTTCCCGGTAGAAAAAGACGCTCACGAGCGTATGCCCCGCCTCCAGCAGCGCCAGCGCGAACTGATACGCGCTGCTTGCCTGCTGCGTGCCATAGGCAGGGCCGGTGACCATCAGCGCAAAACGCATTAATGACCTTGCCCCGAGAAATCGCCACTTTTGAACTGGCGAATGTAGAGGTAGACCGTGTGCTTGGAGATATTCAGGCGGTCAGCCACCTGGTTAATGGCGTCTTTGATATCAAAGATGCCCTTCTCGTAGAGGTTAAGGACGATCTGGCGATTTTTTGCGTTGTTAGAGACGTTGCGGTCGGCGTTCACCTCTTCAATGGTGAACTCGAGGGTTTGCATCACCAGGTCTTCAACAGACGAGGCGAAGTTAACCGAAGAGCCAACATCCGGCGTTTCCGGCGGAACAAAGGTGCTCATGATCTGCGAGAAAGGAACATCCAGATTCATGTTGATACAGAGCAGGCCAATCACCCGGTGATCGCGATTGCGGATAGCAATCGTCACCGACTTCATCAGCACGCCGCTTTTCGCGCGGGTGAAGTAGCACTTCGACACGCTACTGTCGGCACCGGTCATATCGTGCAGCATACGCAGCGCCAGATCGGTAATCGGCGAGCCGATTTTACGCCCGGTGTGCTCGCCGTTAGCGATGCGGATGGCAGAGCATTTGAGATCCTGTAAGGAGTGCAACACGATTTCGCAGTGCGAACCAATGAGCATCGCTAACCCGTCCACTACCGCTTCGTAGGATTTAAGGATATCGAAGTCGGTCTGATCGAAAGGACGTTGATCCAGGAGGTCAAGCTCACTGGTTTCGTTGGTTAATAGCGACCTGGACATGAAAAAAAACACTCCTTTTCAGGAGCCTGTCGTTAAGTTTTCAGGGCAGGCTCAGTATTTGCAGGGGGATATAAATTAATACATCGTAGGTTATGCTTTCCAGAATTATATCCCCGATGCAAAAAAAAACGCCGCTCTGAGGCGGCGCGTTTCACACTTTTACTTCTTCGCAGCGGGGGCGTCTTTCGCATCATCCGCTTTATCGCCCGCGGCTGGAGCCGCTTCAGGCGCTGCGGCGTCCGCTTTCGGTGCCGGTTTGATATCCAGCAGCTCAACGTCGAACACCAAGGTGGAGTTAGCCGGAATACCCGGTACGCCCGTTTTGCCGTAAGCCAGCGCCGGCGGGATCACCAGCTTGATTTTGCCGCCTTTCTTGATGTTTTTCAGGCCTTCGGTCCAGCCCGGAATTACGCCATCAAGACGGAAGGAGAGCGGTTCGCCACGAGTGTAAGAGTTATCGAACTCTTTACCATCAATCAGCGTACCTTTGTAGTTTACAACTACGGTGTCGCTGTCTTTCGGCGCATCGCCGGTACCCGCTTTCTCTACTTTGTAGAGCAGACCGGTGCTGGAGGTTTTCACGCCTTTCTCTTTCGCAAAAGCGTCACGGAAGGCTTTGCCTTTGGTTTCGTTTTCAGTCGCGTCTTTTTCCATGCGATCCTGAGCGGCAGTTTTCACACGCGTTTCGAACGCCTGCAGGGTCTGCTCAATCTCCTGGTCACTCAGCTTGCTCTTATCAGCAAAGGCGTCCTGAACACCTGCAATCAGCTGGTCTTTATCCAGTTTGATGCCCAGCTTTTCCTGCTCTTTCAGGGAGTTTTCCATGTAACGGCCCAGGGACGCGCCCAGCGCGTAAGCTGATTTCTGGTCGTCGTTTTTGAATGCCGATTTGCTGTCAGTTGCAGCAGTATCTTTGGTTGCGGCATCTGCAGCTAAGGTGAGCGGTGCATGAAGGGCTACAGCCATGGTGGTCGCCAGCAGCGTGACTTTAAACAGTGATTTCATCCATTTCTCCAGGGACCGGGGCATCTCGCCCCAGGGTTAAACATAAAGTAAGAAGCGTACTATAAAGTGTTGCGGCGGAAATCAACATAAGGACTCTGCCCGAATTCACCCTATCTGTGACTATTTTTGTTTAAATAAGTTTCTGCCTGAAGGCTGTACCTTCGCGCAAAGTTAAGTAAAATCCGCCCGATTACCCCAATCGACCCGGATGTTACCCGGAGGTGAAATGATGCAAGAGTTATCGATAGAAGCGCGACTGGCTGAACTGGAGAGTCGACTGGCTTTTCAGGAGATGACCATTGAAGAGCTAAACCAGACGGTGGTGGCTCATGAGCTGGAAATGGCGAAGCTGCGCGAACATCTGCGTTTGCTGGTGGAGAAAGTGAAAGCCAGCCAGCCTTCACATCTGGCGTCCCCGTCGGAAGAGACACCCCCGCCCCATTATTAAGACGTAAAAAAAGCGGGTCTCCCCGCTTTTTGTGCCCGGTGGGCTTACGCTTACCGGGCTTATCTATCCTTTAGCCAACGCACCTGCGGCGCGAAAGACGACGGATATGATTAGTGGCAGCCGCAACCGCCGTTACCGCAACCACCTTTCCCGCCGTGGTCGTGACCATGGTCGTGATCGTGGCCATGGCCGCCGCAGCAACCGTCGTGACCGTGGTCGTGGTCATGATCGTGACCGTGCGGGCCATGAACGTGACCGTGCGCCAGCTCTTCTTCAGTTGCTTCGCGAATCGCGACAACTTCGACGTTGAACTTCAGGTTCTGACCCGCCAGCATGTGGTTGCCATCAACCACTACGTGGTCATCTTCCACTTCGGTGATCTCAACCGGTACCGGGCCCTGGTCAGTTTCCGCCAGGAAGCGCATGCCAACCTGCAGTTCGTCAACGCCCATGAAGACGTCTTTCGGTACGCGCTGCACCAGGTTCTCGTCATACTGACCGTAAGCGTCGTTCGCGCCAACAGCCACATCGAATTTGTCGCCGACTTCATGACCGTCCAGCGCGTTTTCCAGACCGGAGATCAGGGAGCCGTGACCGTGCAGGTAGTCCAGCGGTGCACTCACCGGAGACTCATCAACCAATACACCGTCTTCTGTACGTACCTGATAGGCCAGGCTGACCACCAGGTCTTTTGCTACTTTCATGATATCTCCTGAGCGTGGGAAAATTACTGGCGCAGATTGTAACGGAATTCTGCACCCGTGTACCCTTAAGCTTAAAAAATCCTGCCTGATATCGCTAGTCCGGATGAAAAATCCCGATAACTTGCTCATCTTTGCGAACATGATCGCGCGCTTCTTTATCCGCTTCGCGCATCTGATGCCCGCACTTAACACACTCAACAATGTCGACGTTATTTTCGCGCCACATCGCCATTGAGTCTTTCGCCTGGCACGACGGACAGGTTGCGCCAGCGATAAAACGTTTACGAACAGCCATTCGACTCCCCTTATTCAAACTCATCCCAGCCGTCGAGCTGACGCCGCTCTTGCTGCATTTCACGCTGGAAAATCTCTTCCAGTTCGCGGCGCGCTTCACGTACGCGGGAAATTTGTACCGTATCGGTATGCACCGGCATCAGCTCACGCAGCATGCGCATATCGAGCCGCCTGAAGTGCAACTGCGCTCGCTGCGCCTGATGCGGATGCATACCCAGCGAAATTAGCGCCTTACGCCCTAGCTCCAGCGCACTGGAGAAGGTTTCGCGCGAGAACTGCGTCACGCCCGCCTGCAACAGTTCATGCGCTTCGACACGTCCCCGCGCCCGCGCCAGAATCGCCAGATGGGGAAAGTGCTGCTGGCAAAGTTCCACCAGCTTCATGGTATCGACCGGATCGTTACAGGTAATGACGATCGATTGTGCGGCCTCCGCCCCTGCCGAACGCAATAGCTCCAGCTGCGTCGCATCACCGTAATAGACTTTGTAGCCATATTTACGCATCAGATTCACGGCGCTGATATCGCGCTCCAGCACGGTGATGCGCATTTCGTTCGCCATCAGCAGGCGGCCAATCACCTGTCCGAAGCGACCAAAGCCAACGACAATCACCTGCGGCTTGTCATCATCAACCCACGGCGCTTCATCTTCATCCTCCGGCTTGTTGAAACGCCGGGAGAGCAGCTTATCAATAGCGCGCATCAGCAGCGGCGTGGTCATCATCGACAGCGTGACGGTCACCAGCAGCAGAGCCATCTGATCGTCTTTAAACAGCCGCTGCGATGAGGCGGTGGAAAAGAGCACAAAAGCGAACTCGCCGCCCTGGCTCAACACCCCGGCAAACTGCATCCGCTCTGAGCTACGCAAACCATAAATGCGCGCCAGCCCGTACAGCACCAGCGATTTTACAGCCACCAGCACCGCAACGCTCATTACCACCCACAATAGATGGGTATAGAGCACACCGAGATTCAGCGCCATGCCGACCGAAATAAAGAACAGCCCCAGCAGCAGCCCTTTAAACGGCTCAATGGCAATCTCAAGCTCGTGGCGATATTCACTCTCTGCCAGCAGAATGCCAGCAATAAAGGTGCCGAGCGCCATCGACAGGCCGAGGGCATCCATAAACAGCGCCGACCCAAGCACCAGCAGCAAAGTCGCGGCGGTAAAGACCTCGCGCACCCCGGAAGCGGCGATAAAACGAAACACCGGGCGCAGCAGGTAACGCCCGCCAATCAGCATCCCGGCAAAGGCCAGCACCTTCATGCCCACCTTCATCCAGTCGAGATGATCATCGCCATTGCCCGCCAGCAGCGGTACCAGCGCGAGCGCCGGGATCACCGCCAGATCCTGGAACAGCAGCACCGAAAAACCGAGTTGGCCGGACTCGCTGCGGTTCATCCCTTTGTCGCGCATCAGTTGCAGCGCCATCGCGGTGGATGACATTGCAAGACCAATACCGCCAATTAACGCCGCCTGCCAGGAGAATTGCGTCAGCATTAACAGGCCTGCGAGGATCGCCGCACTTAACAGCACCTGCGCCGCACCGACACCAAAAATAGAGCGACGCAGCTCCCACAATTTCGAGGGGTTAAGTTCGAGCCCAATGATGAACATCAGGAACACCACGCCCAGCTCTGAGAAGTGGAGGATCTCATCAACATCGCTGATAAACCCGAGTCCCCATGGGCCGATGGCAATACCCGCTAACAGGTAGCCGAGCACGGCGCCTATCCCTAAACGCGCGGCCAGCGGCACAGCGACCACGGCTGCGAAGAGGAACAGGACGCCAGCCAGTAAAAGTGCGGAACCTTCCATTAACGGCCTCCCGGCGGCAGCGGCGAAGCCAGCCAGTCACCGTAGGCTTTGGCGTGGTGCGCCAGCTCCTGCGGCGTCTGCCGACGTGCCCAGTAGATGATAATTGGGCTGAGCCAGTGCATGCGACACATCGCGGCAGTCAACTCAAAGGGACGTAAAACATCGTTGAGAGAGTAGCGGTTGAGACCATCATGACGATAAGCCGCCTCCGGCTCACCGGTGGTGATCACGCTACGCCAGTACTTTCCCGCCAGTTCATTCCCGCCTGCTCCGCTGGCAAAGCCGCGGCTCAATACACGATCAAGCCACTCTTTCAGCAGTGCCGGACAACTGTAGGTATAAAGGGGATGTTGAAAAACGATAACGTCATGCTCGCGCAATAACGCCTGTTCATAGGGAATATCAATAAAAAAATCGGGGTAACGGGCGTAAAGATCGTGCACCGTTACATTCTCCAGTTGCGTGGCCGGCTTAAGCAAAACCCGGTTCGCCACCGAGTCCTGTGATTCCGGATGGGCATAGATCAGCAACACTTTTGCTGTCTGCGACATCACTCCCCTCCCGGGTCTAAATTCTCTCTTCTCTGCAAACCAGCGCCCTGCGGCGTGGCCAGAATGCTTTTGTCTATCGTCTTCATTTTGGGCTAACATTGCGGCCCCGGTGCGGCATTTCGCCGTGGCCTTACATTACCATAAAGACAAATTAACATAGTCTGAACATACGGCGTCTTATGATTGTTTTCTCCTCGTTACAAATTCGTCGCGGCGTGCGTGTCCTGTTGGACAACGCCACAGCCACCATCAATCCGGGCCAGAAAGTGGGCCTGGTGGGTAAAAACGGCTGCGGCAAATCGACCCTGCTCGCGCTGTTGAAAAACGAGATAAGCGCTGATGGCGGCAGTGCCACTTTCCCCAGCACCTGGCAGCTGGCGTGGGTCAACCAGGAAACACCGGCGCTGGACGAAGCGGCGATAGATTATGTGATAGACGGCGATCGCGAATATCGCCAACTGGAAGCGGCGCTTAATGCTGCCAACGAACGCAATGACGGCAATGCCATCGCCACGGTTCACGGCAAGCTCGACGCTATCGATGCCTGGACGGTGCGCTCCCGCGCCGCCAGCCTGCTGCACGGTTTAGGCTTCTCTAACGAGCAGCTCGACCGCCCGGTCAGCGCCTTCTCCGGCGGCTGGCGCATGCGTTTAAACCTCGCGCAGGCGCTGATTTGCCGCTCCGATTTACTGCTGCTTGATGAACCGACTAACCACCTCGATCTCGATGCCGTTATCTGGCTGGAGAAGTGGCTGAAGAACTATCCGGGCACGCTGATCCTTATCTCGCACGACCGCGATTTTCTCGATCCGGTAGTTGATAAGATCCTGCACATTGAGCAGCAATCAATGTTTGAATACACCGGCAACTACAGCTCGTTTGAGCGCCAGCGCGCCACGCGCCTTGCGCAGCAACAGGCCACCTATGAAGGCCAGCAGCAGCGCGTTGCCCATCTGCAAAGCTTTATCGATCGCTTTAAAGCGAAAGCGAGTAAAGCGAAGCAG
The DNA here is from genome assembly GCF_003864115.1 of Kosakonia sp. CCTCC M2018092. Lineage (NCBI taxonomy): Bacteria > Pseudomonadati > Pseudomonadota > Gammaproteobacteria > Enterobacterales > Enterobacteriaceae > Kosakonia > Kosakonia sp. CCTCC M2018092. The sequence goes on along the minus strand of NZ_CP034225.1, from coordinate 389,615 downwards.
GCACAAAGCCGCATCAAGATGCTGGAGCGTATGGAGCTGATTGCCCCCGCGCATGTTGATAACCCGTTCCACTTCAGCTTCCGCGCGCCGGAAAGCCTGCCCAACCCGATCCTGAAGATGGAGAAGGTGAGCGCTGGCTATGGCGATCGCACCATTCTGAACGCCATCAAACTCAACCTGGTGCCCGGCTCGCGCATCGGTCTGCTGGGACGTAACGGTGCCGGTAAATCGACGCTGATTAAACTGCTGGCGGGCGAGCTGGCGGCGCAGAGCGGCGAAATCGGCCTGGCAAAGGGGATCAAACTTGGTTACTTCGCCCAGCATCAGCTGGAGTTTTTACGCGCCGACGAATCACCATTACAGCATCTGGCCCGCCTGGCCCCGCAAGAGCTGGAGCAGAAGCTGCGTGATTACCTGGGCGGCTTCGGCTTCCAGGGCGATAAGGTCACCGAAGCAACAGAGCGCTTCTCCGGCGGCGAAAAAGCGCGGCTGGTGCTGGCGTTAATCGTCTGGCAGCGCCCGAACCTGCTGCTGCTTGATGAACCGACCAACCACCTCGATCTCGATATGCGCCAGGCACTGACCGACGCGCTGATTGAGTTTGAAGGCGCGCTGGTGGTGGTATCGCACGACCGTCACCTGTTGCGCTCCACCACCGACGATCTCTACCTGGTGCACGATGGCAAAGTGGAGCCGTTCGACGGCGATCTGGATGATTACCAGCAGTGGCTGAGCGACGTGCAAAAGCAGGAGAGCCAGCCGACGGACGCGGCAAAAGAGAACGCCAACAGCGCTCAGGCGCGTAAAGATCAGAAGCGTCGTGAAGCGGAGCTGCGCACGCAAACGCAGCCGCTGCGTAAAGAGATTGCCCGTCTGGAAAAAGAGATGGAGAAGTTCAATGCGCAACTGGCCAACGCGGAAGAGAAGCTTAGCGACAGCGGTCTGTACGATCAGAGCCGTAAAGCGGAGTTGACCACCTGTCTGCAACAGCAGGCGTCGGCGAAAGCGGGTCTTGAAGAGTGTGAAATGGCGTGGCTCGAAGCGCAGGAGCAACTGGAGGCGATGCTTACAGCGGAGTAACACCCTTCGCCGTAAGCGGTAAAGTTGATGGCGGTACAGCCGTACCGCCATTCAGGGTTTAACGCTGGTTAGCCAGGCGCTGGCGAATGGTCTCAAAGTGCTCGGTGTCATACAGCTTGCCGTCGAGGAAACGGGTTTTCAGCTCACCACCCTGCTCCTGCTCCCAGCTTTGCTCATCGTGCAGTTGCAGTTCACCCTGCGCATCGCGCTCAACCCGTAACAGACCGCGCGCTGAGCGTTTCAGGCCGTTATCCGTTTTCGGCTCTTTAAAGATCATCCGCCCTTCGCCATTCACCGCCCCCCATGTCGCCTTCATCGCAAAGCCGAAGGTGTCACGGGTGTTGTACTGGTAGGTAAAAGAGCCGACGCCGAATACCACGTTGGAGCTGGCGAAACCTTTGGCTTCCAGCCGCGCGAGAATTTGATTGGCGCGCGCCAGCGTAATTGAGTCGCCATAAATCAGGCCGACATGCGGATCCAGCACCTTGTAACCCTTCTCGTTAATCGTGCCGCCGAAAATCTCCCACAGCACTTCGACTGAACCTTTCTCCTCCGGGCTGCGATCGGCGCGCGTGTCGTCATCCGCGCCGGTGCCGCAGAGGATTTCAACCGGGTCACCGCTGTCCGGGCGGAAAACAACGCGTCCTTCACGCCCCAGAATCAACGACTTCAGCTCGCGGGTGTATTCAGTAATCACGCGCCAGTAATCCCAGGTATCGGAGACGATAGAGACAAAGCCCTGCGGATAGATATCAGCAATCAAGCGGCGGAAAGTCTCAATTTCATGCTCATGCTCGCCCATACACATCACGCTGTGCTCGGTCGCCGGAATGCTGGCGCCGATAAAGTACTCCTCGCCCCCGGTGTAGAAATCGCGGGCATAGAGCAGCGAAGGGATGCTGTCGGTGCCTTTAAAGCTCAGCAGGTGACCCGCGCCCGCCTGCGCGGTATCGTGCAGACCGGCCATGCCGCGGAATGAGAAATCGTGGCACTGGAAATCCAGGTGCGAGAGATCGCTACAGGTTTTCGCTGCCCACTGCTCACAAATTTTGCGGTAGTGGTGCGCGATGGTGGCGTTGGTCGAGGCTTTCCACAACTCGGCGGAGAGCACTGTTTCCAGGTAGTTCACCAGCCAGAAGAACTCCTCACGGGTGTTGGTGATGGTCAGCACCGGCACCTTCATCGGCACTTTGCTCCCCTCATCCAGCGATTTGATGTGCAGCGGCAGGTAGCCTAAACGGTGCAGGTCACGGATATGATCGACCGCCACGCTATCTTTGCCGAGATAGCTGTCCATCACCTCTTTGTACTCATTCACCACTTCCTCTTCCGGGCGGGCAAAGAAGGCATCGTTAAAGAGATCGACCATAAACCACTTCAGAAAGCCCTGCAGGCCAAAGAAGACCAGCTTGCCGTCGGCCACCGGCGACTGGAAAAAGCGGTCGCTGCGCGGCGTGAAGTTGGAGTAAACCTTTGTCGTGCCCTGCGGATACTGTACTCGGTGCGACACTTTATAGCCGTCGATGGCGAGAATCGGATTCAGTTTCATGGTGTGGTCCCCTTAAGCGCGAAATAACGTGGCGATATCGATCAGTTCAACGCGCGGTGAAGCCAGCGTCGGCGAAGTAAACGAAGTGGTGGTGTAGATAGCGTCGATCCCGTTATTCAGCAGGTTTTCAACGCCTTTCGAGAAGATACCGTGCGTAACATACAAGCTGACGCTGCGCGCACCTGCTTCACGCAGAACCTGCGCCGAGCCGATAAAGGTGCCGCCCGCATCGCAGAGGTCGTCGACGATCAGCAGATCTTTCCCCGCCACCTCGCCGGCCACCAGCGCAAAGCCGGTCAGATTGCCGCTGGCAACATCGCGCTCTTTGGTGAGAATGGCGTAATTTTTCGCGCCGGTGGCTTTCGCCACGTTGTGAATTTTTTTCAGCGCACCCGCATCCGGTGCTACCAGCATCAGTTCGCCCTGCGCAATGGCGCGGCGCAGCGTCTCGCTCTGCAACAGACAGGTTTCCTGAGGAATGGCGACGCAGTTATTGATGGCGGCTGCGGCGGCATCGCTGTGGGGATCGAGAATAAAGATTTTGTCGAAGTTCAGGGTGTTGAGCTGGTTAGCGAAGACTTTCAGCGCGAAGCTGTCGCCCGCCACCATATGGCGATCCTGACGTGCCCACGGCAGCCAGGCGAGCTGCAGATGGCTAACCGCAACATCAGTAACGTGGCGTACCGCGTCTACCAGCTGCGCCAGCAGCATAAAATCATTCATATCGCGCATGGCGGCGACACGGATGCGCATCAGCTGGGCGAAAGCAGGCAGTTCGCCCGTCACTTTCAGCCACACTGCACCATCGGGAAATACGCCGTTTTCGATTTCAACGTTTTGATTATCGATAAAGAGTTCGATTCTGCTCGCCATCATTCACCTCACCTGCATTAGTTAATGTCCCTTGGACACATTTAATATTGTCCATAAGACACTATTAAGCAAGCCCCTGTCTGGATTATTTTTATACTGAATATATAAGATACTGAAAATACATAAAATAAAAGTTCGCTTGCCGCACCAGGGTAGGCTGATAAACTTGCTGCGTGTGAAATGAGGTGAGTCAGTGATGATCAGCGAAGCAGAATATCTGGATTCTTACGATCCGAGTCGTTTTCCCTCGCCGCTGGTGACGGTCGATAGCGTGCTGTTTAGTCTGCATCAGCAGACGCTCTGCGTGCTGTTGGTTGAGCGCGCCAGCCAGCCGCAACAAGGGCGCTGGGGATTGCCCGGCGGCTTTATTGATATGGCGCAGGATAGCTCTACCCGGGCCACGGCGCTGCGCAAGCTGACGGAAAAAACCGGCGTCTCGCCCTCGTGGCTTGAACAGCTGGATACTTTCTCCGGCCCACAGCGCGATCCGCGCGGCTGGAGTCTGACCGTTGCGTGGTATGCGCTTATCTCGTGGGTCGCCTGCGCGCCGCATATCACAAGCGTCAGCGATGCCAAATGGGTACCCGTTGCCGAACTTGATGAGCGCGAACTGGCTTTCGATCACGGCGAAATAATCCACGCTGCGCTGCGCCGCCTGCGGCAGAAAACGATGTATTCGTTACTGCCCGTTTACTGTTTGCCTGAGACCTTTACCCAGAGCCAGCTGCAGGAAGCGACGGAGATAATTCTCGGCCAGCCGATCCAGCGCAAAAGCCTGATCCGCCGTTTTGAAGCCTCCGGCATGTTTGAAGAGACCGGGGAGAGCGTGGCGACCGGGGCGCGAAAAGCGCGATTGTGGCGACGTAAAGCGGATGTCGATATCCACCTCTTTTCGCGCAACCTGCTGGCTGACAGCTAAAACAGCACCCGCTGAACAACGGGTGCTGAGCGCACTATTTACCGAAACCATCCGTTTTCAGTAACTTGTCCAGGGTAAGTAACTCCGCTTCGAAATCAAGGGAGTCATTCTCCAGCAGAGCCTGATGCTGCTGCTTAAACGCGCGCTCAACGCGTTCAAGCACAACTGCCAGCTCTGTTATCGCCTTTTGCCGTTGCGCCTCGTCACTGAGTTGGTCGGAAAGTATCTGCCCCCTGGCGGCAATCTTTTCCACAAGCGGCAAATAGCGCTCGAGGAAACGTCTCCCCGGCCCAACGTCTCTGGGATCGGTCATCATGCACTGCAGGATCTTATCTGCCAGCGTGGCGATGCCCGTCAGATGATTATCCAGCGCATCGGGTAAAGCGTACTTGTTTTGCAGATTATAGACTTGCTGCTCAAGCGCTGATGGCTCCTCAACGGGGTTTTGGCTGGCTTGCTTAAGCTTTTCCATATGCGCAATGTGCAGCTCAAGTTCGTGTGCTTCGCGCGCCTGGCGCTTGAGGTGTATTTTGCGAAACACTATGCCGCCGATCAGGATAAACCAGAACAACAAGCCCAATACCGTTGAAAAGGCTTCATTGACGTTGGCGTACGCCGTTGCCGCAAATAGCCATACAAACAGATACCAGACATGAATGCGTCCCAGCGAGTACCGGCTTCGGTAAGCGTGCACCAACATCGCTGCCGTTCCCGCACCGAACGGCATTGTTGCCGCATCATTAAACATCAGCCAGATAAAGCCAGCAAAAGCGCCGATTCCCAACGCAATGCGGTCATAAAAGAGCGTGCGAGCCAGCAAAACAAAACTGAACCATGCCAAAAGCTGTAATAGCACAGGAATGTCAGACTGGCTGATCACCTCTTTCGCCTTCAGGCTCCCGTAAATGAATCCCAGGAAACAGAGGACGATCTGTATCGTCACCCGGTTCAGGCGGTTGCTGTAGATTTTATCCAGCGTGTCGGTAATTTTATTGCCCATTCTCTATTCCCTGACTCAGGCCTGAGCCTGATTACCGCTGGCGATAGCGGCCAGGCGCGCGCGGAGATCGGTTTCCATCGTGCCGAGCTCTTTTTCCACTTCCTGACGGCGCTGGCGCGCATCGGCTGCGATCTTCACGGACTCTTCGATGGTGTTAAGCAGGCGTGACTGCACCTCGCGCAGCGTCTCGATATCCACAACCGAGCGCTCGACTTCGCGGGCGGTCTCAATCGTCCCGGTCTGCAGCATCTCGGCGTTGCGGCGCAGCAGGTCGTTAGTGGTATCAGCAACATCTTTTTGCAGCTTCGCGGCCTGGCGCTGAGTCTGCAAAGAGAGCGATAAGGCAATCTGATTTTTCCACACCGGAATGGTGGAGAGAATGCTGCTCTGGATCTTTTCCGCCAGCGACTGGCTGTTGCTCTGCATCAAGCGAATTTGCGGCGCGCTCTGCATAGCAATGGTGCGCGACAGCATCAAGTCATGCAGGCGACGCTCAAAACGCGAAATACCGTCGAGCAGGTCGCGCACGCGCTGAGCAATCATCGGATCGGAGGCCGCCTGTGCTTGCAGCGCGGGCAACTCTTCCTGTTTTATCTGCTCCAGTCGTTGCTTACCGGCGATAACGTGCAGGGTAATTTGCTGGAAAACATCGCGGTTGCGCTCAAACATAATCTCCAGCGTCGAGATATTACGCAGCAGATCGACCATCGCGTCATTCAGCTTCTGCGTAATATCCTCTACCTGAGCCGAAAGCGTTTTGTACTCCAGCATGGTGCGCTCAATGCGGTTAAAGAGTGATCCCACAAGCGGCAGCGAAGCCAGAAAACCCGGCTTTTGCTCAAAGGCGCTGATATCGACCTGCTTAATTTTTTGCAGGAGATCGGTCAGTTGAGAACCGATGATGCCCGCATCTTTTGCCCGCACTTGCTGCATTAATGAGTCAGAGAATTGAGACATCGTTTGCATGGTTTGCGCACCAAAACCGAGCGAATAGGCCGGATCGTAAATATCGATCTCTTTAACAATCGCCTGGACTTGCGTCTGCTGCTCGGGGGTTAAATTATCCGTCTGCGGCAAATCATTTAATGGCTGCGCTGCCGTCAGGCCAGACGAGGTAATGTCCGTCATAATAAGTGTCCTTGAAGGTGAAATAGCAGGCAGGCGCAGTGTCAGCGTGGGTTGTAATACGTCTTTTTGCCGCTGCCTTAGTGGGTCAATACGGTACAACAGCAGCAAAGTATTAAACAGGCCAATTATTAGCAAGTATAATAACCGCCTATTTACCTACCTATTTTGATGAAATGGCAGAAATTACACCTGCACTTCTCGATGCAGATCAACGCGTTGCCTCCACCTTCCAACCGATGCGTGGCGCAAGCAACCCACATCTTCAGACCATGCTGCCGCGTCTTATTCGCCGTCGCGTCGCGTTTGAACCCTGGTGGCAGCGCCTTGAACTGCCGGACGGGGATTTTGTCGATCTTGCGTGGAGCGAAGAGCCGAACCAGGCGCGACATAAACCGCGGCTGGTGGTGTTTCATGGCCTGGAAGGCAGCCTGCACAGCCCCTATGCGCACGGCCTGATTAATGCGGCGAAACAGCGCGGCTGGCTGGGCGTGGTGATGCATTTTCGCGGCTGTAGTGGGATTCCGAATCGCCTGAACCGCATCTATCACTCCGGTGAAACCGAAGATGGCACCTGGTTTCTCACCTGGCTGCGTCAGGAGCTTGGCGAGGCGCCGACAGCCGCGGTGGGATATTCGCTCGGCGGGAATATGCTCGGTTGCCTGCTGGCGAAAGCGGACGACGATCTGCCGATCGATGCGGCGGTGATTGTCTCGGCCCCGCTGGTGCTGGAAGCGTGCAGCTATCATATGGATAAGGGCTTCACGCGCGTCTATCAGCGTTATTTGCTCAACCTGCTGAAGGCGAATGCCGCGCGGAAACTGCGCGCCTATCCCGGCTCGTTGCCGACGACTATGGAAGTGCTGCGTAAAATGCGGCGCATCCGCGATTTTGATGATCTGATTACCTCGAAAATCCACGGCTTTGACGATGCGCTTGATTACTATCGCCGCTGTAGCGCCATGCCGCTGCTGCCGCAGATTCGTAAACCGACGCTTATCATTCACGCCAAGGATGATCCGTTTATGGATCATCACGTCATCCCCGATCTTGCGCAATTACCCGCTAATATTGAGTATCAATTGACGGAACATGGCGGGCACGTCGGCTTTGTCGGCGGCACGCTGCGTCGCCCGGAGATGTGGCTTGAAACGCGCATTCCGGACTGGTTATCCGCTTATCTGGGAGCATCATGATTATTCCGTGGCAAGAACTCGACGCCGACACGCTCGACAATCTGATTGAGAGCTTTGTCTTGCGCGAAGGTACCGATTATGGTGAACATGAGCGTTCGCTTGAACAAAAGGTCGCCGACGTAAAACGGCAATTGCAGCGCGGCGAGGCCGTGCTGGTGTGGTCAGAACTGCACGAAACGGTGAATATTATGCCGCGCGGGCAGTTCCACGAATAACCGGACGCCGGGCGGCCTTGATACTGAACAACAGCTTTTCTTCAGGGAGTTGCTATGTCCGCCAAACATCCGGTCATCGCCGTCACTGGTTCCAGCGGCGCGGGAACCACCACCACCAGCCTCGCCTTCCGTAAGATTTTCGCCCAGCTCAACATGCATGCGGCGGAAGTGGAAGGCGACAGCTTTCATCGTTATACCCGTCCGGAAATGGATATGGCGATCCGTAAAGCCCGCGATCTCGGGCGGCATATCAGCTATTTTGGCCCGGAAGCGAATGACTTCGGCCTGCTGGAGCAGACCTTCAGCGAGTATGGCCAGAGCGGCCAGGGCCAGGCGCGAAAATATCTCCACACCTATGATGAAGCCGTGCCGTGGAATCAGGTGCCGGGAACCTTTACCCCCTGGCAGCCGCTGCCGGAACCGACCGATGTGTTGTTCTACGAAGGGCTGCACGGCGGAGTGGTGACGCCGCAGCATGATGTGGCGCGCCATGTTGATCTGCTGGTGGGGGTAGTACCGATCGTTAACCTCGAGTGGATCCAGAAGATGATCCGCGATACCAGCGAGCGCGGCCACTCCCGTGAAGCGGTGATGGATTCGGTGGTGCGCTCAATGGAAGATTACATCAACTACATCACGCCGCAGTTTTCCCGCACCCATCTCAACTTCCAGCGCGTTCCCACCGTCGACACTTCCAATCCCTTCGCCGCCAAAGGCATTCCTTCTCTGGATGAGAGCTTTGTCGTCATCCATTTCCGCAATCTGGAGGGGATCGATTATCCGTGGCTGCTGGCGATGTTACAGGGATCGTTTATCTCGCATATGGATACGCTGGTGGTGCCGGGCGGCAAAATGGGGCTGGCGATGGAGCTGATTATGACGCCGCTGGTGCAGCGGCTGATGGAAGGCAAAAAGATTAAATAACCCGGCGGGAAGCGCCGCCGGGCGGGCTTATCAGGCTTCGACCACCTCAAAGGAGTGGGTAATCTTGACGGCTTTTTCCAGCATCAGCGCCACGGAGCAGTACTTCTCAGCTGAGAGATCGACCGCGCGGGAGACGGCAGCCTCTTTCAGCGCTTTGCCGGTGACGATGAAGTGCAGGTTGATATGGGTAAAGTAGCGCGGCGCTTCTTCCCGGCGCTCGGAGGTCAGCTTCACTTCGCAGTCGGTCACGTCGTGACGCCCTTTTTGCAGGATCGACACCACGTCGATAGCGCTGCAACCGCCAGCGGCCATTAAGACCATCTCCATCGGGCTGGGAGCTTTGTCCCCGGAGTTGCCATCCATCAGGATTTGGTGGCCGGAAGCGGACTCACCAAGGAACGTTAACCCTTCAACCCATTTCACTCGTGCCTGCATGTTCATCACTCCGGTATGGCAAATTTTTTCACAGATTACGCGTACATAACAAAACGCGCAACGGAAGGCGACCTGCGTCATGCTGAAGCGAGACACCAGGAGACAGGCGCCAAAAGCTATGCTAAAACAGTCTACATGCTACAGAGAAACATTGACGTTACGAATGTACGCAAGGGATATCATACATTAGAGACCGCAGATGTCGCTGACGGTCCACTTCCCGGGATTTGGGAAGCTTTGATTGCAACCCCAGAAGCTGAATGATTCACGCCGTTTCTGGAGCCAGCTTATAACAGAGGATAATCGCGCATGGTGCTTGGCAAACCGCAAACAGACCCGACTCTCGAATGGTTCTTGTCTCATTGCCATATTCATAAGTACCCGTCGAAGAGCACGCTGATTCACCAGGGTGAAAAAGCGGAAACGCTGTATTACATCGTTAAAGGCTCAGTGGCAGTGCTCATCAAGGATGAAGAGGGTAAAGAGATGATCCTCTCTTACCTCAACCAGGGCGATTTTATTGGTGAACTGGGCCTGTTTGAAGAAGGTCAGGAGCGCAGCGCCTGGGTTCGCGCCAAGACCGCCTGTGAAGTGGCGGAGATCTCCTACAAAAAATTCCGTCAGCTTATCCAGGTGAATCCGGATATTCTGATGCGCCTCTCCTCGCAGATGGCGCGTCGCCTGCAGGTGACCTCGGAGAAAGTCGGTAACCTGGCGTTCCTCGACGTGACCGGCCGCATTGCACAGACTCTGCTGAACCTGGCAAAACAGCCGGACGCCATGACCCACCCGGACGGTATGCAAATTAAAATTACCCGTCAGGAGATCGGTCAGATCGTCGGTTGCTCCCGCGAAACGGTTGGCCGCATTCTGAAAATGCTCGAAGATCAAAACCTGATCTCCGCCCACGGTAAAACTATCGTCGTCTACGGTACGCGTTAATCTGCGAAATGGCGCATCGCTCATGCGGTGCGCCATTTTTGTTTTCCCATGTGGCGCAGGCTGATTTATCACCCCGAAATCAACTACGCACTGCGACAAACGCTGGTGTTATGCCTGCCTGTGGCGGTTGGGCTGCTGCTCGGCCATCTGCAACAGGGTCTTCTCTTCTCGCTGGTTCCCGCCTGCTGCAACATTGCTGGCCTCGATACCCCGCATAAACGCTTCTTTAAACGCCTGATTATCGGCGGCTCGCTGTTTGCCGGCTGTAGCCTGGCGGTACAACTTCTGCTGGCGGAAAATCTTCCGCTACCGGTGATCATGACGGTGCTAACGCTGCTGCTGGGCGTGACGGGTGAAATCAGCGCGCTGCATGGCCGTTTACTTCCCGCGTCTCTCATTGCCGCCATTTTTACTCTCAGCCTCGCCGGGAACATGCCGGTGTGGGAGCCGCTGCTGATCTACACACTCGGCACCTTGTGGTACGGGTTGTTTAACTGGTTTTGGTTCTGGCTGTGGCGCGAACAGCCGCTGCGCGAATCCCTTAGTTTGCTCTACCGGCAGCTGGCGGACTATTGCGAAGCGAAATATAGCCTGTTAACCCAACACATCGATCCGGAAACCGCGCTGCCGCCGCTGCTCGACCGCCAGCAGAAAGCGGTAGATCTGATTAGCCAGTGTTACCAGCAGTTGCATATGCTGGCGGCCAATCAGAACAACGATTACAAGCGCCTGCTGCGCGTCTTTCAAGTCGCGTTGGATCTGCAGGAGCATATCTCTGTCAGCCTGCATCAGCCGGAAAAGGTGCAGAAGCTGGTCGAGCGCACCCACGCCGAGCAGGTGATTCGCTGGAATGCGCAAACCGTCGCGGCTCGCCTGCGCGTGCTGGCGGATGACATCCTCTATCACCGCTACCCGACCCGATTCACCATGGAGAAGCAGGTTGGTGCGCTGGAAAAAATTGCCCGCCAGCACCCTGATAATCCGGTCGGGCAGTTTTGCGCCTGGCACTTCAGCCGCATCGCCCGCGTGCTGCGCACCCAGCGCCCGCTCTACATTCGCGATTTGATGGAGGATAAGCAGGAGCGCCTGCCGCTGATCCCGGCGCTAAAAAGCTATCTGTCGCTGAAATCGACCGCCCTGCGCAATGCGGCGCGTATCAGCGTGATGCTCAGCATCGCCAGCCTGATGGGCAGCGCATTAAATCTGCCGAAACCTTACTGGATCATGATGACGGTGATGGTGGTGACGCAGAACGGTTATGGCGCGACCCGCGTACGCATTGTTAACCGTGCCGCCGGTACGCTGGCGGGGCTGGTGGTGGCGGGTATGACGCTGCACTTTCATGTGCCGCTCGGTTTTACCCTCGCCGCGATGCTGATGATCACCTTGAGTAGCTATCTGATTATCCGCAAAAGTTACGGCTGGGCGACGGTCGGTTTCACGATTACGGCGGTCTATACCTTGCAAATCCTGACGCTTAACGGCGACCAGTTTATTCTCGCCCGGCTGGTCGATACGCTGATTGGCTGCCTGATTGCCTTTGGCGGGATGGTGTGGCTGTGGCCGCAGTGGCAGAGCGGCCTGCTGCGCCAGAATGCGCACGATGCGCTGGAGGCCTATCAGGATGCGATTCGCCTGATCCTCAGCAACAACCCGGAAGCAACGCCGCTGGCCTGGCAGCGCATGCAGGTTAACCAGGCGCACAACGCCCTGTTCAACTCCCTCAACCAGGCGATGCAGGAGCCCGGCTTTAACAGCCGCTATCTGAGCGATATGAAACTGTGGGTGACGCATAGCCAGTTTATTGTCGAACATATCAACGCCATGACGACGCTAGCGCGCGAGCACACCATGCTGACGCCGGATCTGGCGCAGCGCTATCTCGAGTCATGTGAAATTGCGCTGCAACGTTGTCAGCAGCGGCTGGAGTATGACGGGCCGGGAGAGTCCGGGGATGTGAATGTTATGGAAGGACCTGAGACGCTGACCCACGGCCCAATGAGCACGCTGGAGCAGCATCTGCAGCGCATTATCGGGCATCTGAGCACCATGCACACCATCTCGTCGGTGGCATGGCGTCAGCGCCCGCATCACGGCATCTGGCTACGCCGACGCCTTACGCGTTAACCACGCTTGCGACGGCCTGCGCAAAGCGCTGCATCCCTTCATCAATATCCTGCTCCTCGATAATCAGCGACGGCGCGAAACGCATCACATCCGGACCGGCATTCAGCACCATCACGCCCGCTGCGGCAGCCGCATGCAGGAAATCGCGTGCACGGCCTTTGTATTGCGGTTTCAGCTCGGCACCAATCAACAGGCCCATACCGCGAATATCGCTGAACAGGTCGTACTGCTCATTAATTTTTTGCAGATGCCCAACAAAGTGCTGACGTTTGGCACTGACGCCATTCAGCACTTCAGGGGTGTTGATGATATCGAATGCGGTACCGGCCACCGCGCAGGCCAGCGGGTTGCCGCCGTAGGTGGATCCGTGGGAACCGGCGTGGAAGACGCTGGCGATTTCATGGGTCGTCAACATGGCGCTGACCGGGAAACCGCCGCCAAGAGCTTTAGCACTGGTCAGAATGTCCGGCGTCACGCCGTAGTGCATGTAAGCGAACAATTCACCGCTGCGCCCCATGCCGCACTGCACCTCATCAAACACTAGCAGTGCGTTGTGCGCATCGCACAGTTCACGCAGGCCTTTGAGGAACTCAGGGGTTGCGGCGGTAACTCCGCCTTCGCCCTGAATCGGCTCTACCACCACGGCGCAGGTGTGATCGTCCATCACCGCTTTAACCGCGTGCAGATCGTTAAAAGGAACATGCACGATATCGGCCGGTTTCGGGCCAAAGCCGTCGGAGTATTTCGGCTGACCGCCGACGGTCACGGTAAAGAGGGAACGCCCGTGAAAAGCGTGGTGGAAAGCGATGATTTTGGTTTTGTGCGGGCTGTGGCGCGTGGTTGCATAAAAACGCGCCAGCTTAAAGGCGGTCTCGTTGGCTTCGGTACCGGAGTTCATAAACACGACGCGCTCGGCAAAGGTGGCATCTACCAGCTTGCGCGCCAGACGCAGCGCCGGCTCGTTAGTGAAGACGTTACTCAGGTGCCAGAGCGTCTCGCCCTGCGCTTTCAGCGTCTCCACCAGTGCCGGATGGCAGTGGCCTAAAGCAGTTACCGCAATGCCGCCAGCAAAATCAACGTACTCTTTACCCTGCTGATCCCAGACGCGGCTGCCCTTTCCCTTTACCGGGATAAACTCGGCCGGTGCGTAAATTGGCAGAATAACGTCATCGAAGTTTGCACGTGTCACCGCGTCTTGCTGAGTTGCCATAGGTTGCCCATCCCGTGTTATGTTGCATTCATAGTGAAAATATAATCACGAAATATGCATAAAAAATCACTAGATGGCAACCACAAATCACCGCGTGAGGAAGTTTTCCAGCAATTGATGGCCCTGCTCACTGAGAATACTTTCCGGGTGGAACTGCACCCCTTCCAGATCCCACGCCTTATGGCGAATGCCCATAATCTCACCGTTTTCACTCCGGGCAGTGACCTCGAAGCAGTCAGGTAAGGTAGGCGGATCGATGACCAAAGAGTGATAACGCGTAACAGTTAACGGATTATTTAAGCCGCTAAACACGCCGCTGCCAGAGTGCGTAATAGGGGAAGTTTTGCCGTGCATCACCTTCGCCGCGCGCACAATGGTGGCACCAAATGCCTGGGCAATCGCCTGATGGCCGAGGCAAACGCCGAGGATCGGCAGCTTGCCCGAGTAGTGCGCAATAACCTCAAGCGAAATGCCCGACTCATCCGGCGTGCAAGGGCCTGGCGAAATAACAATTTTCTGCGGCGCTAGCATCTCAATCTCCGCCAGCGTCAGCTCATCGTTACGCCTCACCTCTACGTGTGCGCCCAGCTCACAAAAATATTGGTAGAGGTTCCAGGTAAAGGAGTCGTAATTGTCGATAAGCAGGATCATGTGAATTCAACCAATGGATGTGCCGCGTTTCATGCAGTTTGCGCGAAACTATACGGTACTTCGCAAAGATAAAAAACGGGTTTGCGGAAATCTTCCTTTCCACATACAAAGGAATACCATTGCACTTAGTGCTACAGTGTGGACGGAAGTAATGGTATCTTTTAAACGGATTTTTAAAACCAAATGGTTTGCCAAAGCGGCCAAAAAAATGGGCATCCGCGACAGCGAATTACGTCAGGCAATCGATGAGTTGATGCAGGGCCAGGCGGATAATTTAGGCGGAGGGGTCTACAAGAAACGGCTAAATCAAAACCGCGATCGTGCCATTATCCTGACGAAAGGCGGCGCACATGCGTTTTACACCTTTATCTATGCAAAGCAGGATATGGCAAATATTGATGACGGTGAGTTAGCCGCGTTTCGTGAGCTGGCAAAACATTACGCTGGCCTTTCCGAAAGCGTCCTTTTGGTGCTAATCAGTAACAGAGAGTTGGTTGAGATTACTCATGACATCGACACGAAAAAGTAAAAGCCTCGCTTTTGAGGCAATCCATAGCGCGGCAAAGGGTTTGTTTGATGCTGGGGCGATGACTCAGGAAACAATGCGTAACTTTGATGAGCGTTGCCTGAGCCCCGTTGATGCTCTTAAACCTGAAGAGATCAAAGGGCTACGTGAACGATTTAACGTTAGTCAGTCGGTCTTTGCCCGCTATCTCAACACCAGCGTTTCCACGATACAAAAGTGGGAAAACGGTATGAAGCGACCAAGTGGTGTCTCTCTCAAGTTACTCTCTGTAGTGCAGAAACATGGGCTTAAGGTCTTGCTCTGACTGGAGCAAGACCTTCGGTTTACTCGCCCTCGCGCGCCTCGCTCACCACCTGGCTGAAAATTGCAGTTAACGGTTCAAGATCGCCCATCGCACCCGCCTGGTTGGCGTTGCGCCAGTCGTCGGGATCGATATCTCGCCAGTCGAGCGAGAAGCCCGCATGCAGCGCCAGCTGTTCGAAGAAGATACGCTGCGCAATACCATTACCCAGGCGGAACGGGTGCAGGACGTTAATTTCGCAGTAGTAATGCGCCAGGCGTGCGATAAACTCCTCTTTTTCAAGCCCGACGAGCCACTCCTCATCTTCGAGCTGCTGCATCAGGGTATTGCCCTCTTTCTCGATATACTCGAAGTGGCAGAAGCGGGTATCGCCCTCGTAGATATCGACTTCGCGGATCTGCCCGGCCCAGTCGAACACATCCTGGTAAAGATGGCGGTGAATGGCGCAAAGATGCGGCAGCCCGCGGGCAATCGGCCCCAGTTCCAGGGTTGCAGCACGCAGCGCGGTGAACTGATACGCCTCCTTCTCCAGCCCCTTAGCATTGCGAATGCCGAGGCGATTGCGCATCACTTTCAGGCCCGGGAAAAGATACGGGTCGCGCCCGTCGCCGAATTTATCGCTCATTTTGCCTCCGCAGCTCTTCAAGACGTAAAGTGGCCTCTTCCGCATTCAGCGTAACAAGCTCGCTATCAACGCCCTCCAGCCGACGGCTGGCCTGAAAATTGATGTTGCGCTGCTGCTCCCAGAGTCGGGATTTTTGCCTGTCGGTGAGTTTTTTCGGCATAGCGCCTCCCAGTTAAGCGATATACATACCCAAATGATGTACATGCCCAAAAAATTATAAGCAGTAATTTCGGGTTACGCAGGGAAGCGGTAAAACACGGGCCGCAAAGCCCGTGTGGAGGAAACTTATGGCAGCACTTTCGCGGAGAGGATAACAACCGGTTTTGACGGGACATTCTGATACGGGCCAACATCGTGCGTCGGTACCTGGGAGATCTTATCGGCAACGTCCATGCCTTTTACCACTTTGCCAAATACCGCGTAGCCAAAGTCACGCTGGCCATGATCCAGGAAAGCGTTATCCGCAACGTTGATAAAGAACTGGCTGGTCGCGCTGTCTTTATCCGCAGTCCGCGCCATAGCAATGGTACCGCGCGTGTTGCGCAGGCCGTTATCCGCTTCGTTCTTGATAGGCGGGTTAGGCTGTTTCTGCTGCATCTGCTCGTTAAAGCCGCCGCCCTGAACCATAAAACCAGGAATAACGCGATGGAAAGTGGTGTTGTTATAAAAACCGTTATTCACGTAATCAAGGAAGTTTTTCACCGACACAGGGGCTTTCTGATTGTTCAGCTCCAGTTCGATATTACCGGCGGAGGTAGTGAGCAGAACATGCGGGTCGCCTTTTGCGGCCAGCGCAGCAGGAGAGAGAGCAGAAAGGGCGAGCAGAGCCGCCATAGCCGCCAGAGTCGATTTAACCATAAGGTTTCCTTAACGAAGTGCAGTAACGAAAGCGAGTGGCTTGATTCTAAAGAGCAGTCAGCCAGCAGGCCAGCCTTTTACTTAATTTTACGTATTTGGTAACAGATGTAACGCCAGACCGCCAAATTCGTGCGTCTTAACGGCCTGGCACGCCGCTACGCTTGCGGCATCCGATTAAAATGCACCTCTTCGCATCCCTCCTCCATCCGTACCCAGCTCTGCGCAGGTTGCGTACTGGCAATAATGCGTCCGTGACGAATTGACCAGCGCACCGGAGACTGGCAACGCACCGCTTCAAAGCCATTTTCAACCGGCAAAATGATCATATTGGCAGGCAGACCTGGCGCAATGCTATACTCTTTTAATCCCAGCGTTTTCGCGCTGTTATGAGTGATGAGTTGCAGCCCCTGCTCAATCTGCGAATAGCCCATCAGCTGACAAACATGCAGACCCATATGCAGCACCTGCAACATATTGCCGGTGCCAAGCGGATACCAGGGATCGAACACATCATCGTGACCGAAACAGACATTCATCCCTGCCGCCATCAACTCTTTCACCCGCGTCACGCCCCGCCGTTTCGGGTAGTCATCAAACCGCCCTTGAAGATGAATATTGACCAGCGGGTTGGCCACGAAATTGATGCCGGAACGTTGCAGCAGGCGGAAAAGACGGGATGTATACGCGCCATTGTAGGAGTGCATGGCGGTGGTGTGGCTGGCGGTGACGCGCGAGCCCATCTCCATTTCTAGCGCCAGCGCGGCGACGGTCTCAACAAAGCGCGACTGCTCATCATCAATCTCATCGCAGTGGATATCCAGCGGGCGCTCATACTCACGCGCCAGGTCGAAAGCAATATTGAGTGATTCAATGCCATATTCACGCGTGTACTCAAAATGCGGAATCGCACCGACCACATCGGCACCCAGCTGAAGCGCTTTTTCTAACAGCGCCGCACCGTTCGGGTAGGAGAGAATGCCCTCCTGTGGAAAGGCGACAATTTGTAGATCGATCCACGGCGCGACCTCCTCTTTGACCTCCAGCATCGCTTTCAGCGCCGTTAATAGCGGATCGGAAACATCAACGTGGGTGCGCACATGCTGCACACCGTTGGCCATTTGCCATTTCAACGTCTGCCAGGCGCGCTTTTTCACGTCCTGATGGCAGAGCTGCGCTTTACGTTCGGCCCAGCACTCTATCCCTTCGAACAGCGTACCGGACTCGTTCCAGCGGGGATCGCCAGCCGTTTGCGTGGTGTCCAGGTGAATATGCGGTTCGACGAACGGCGGCAGCGCTAAACCGCCACCGGCATCAAGCACATCAAGTGTCTCGCTCTGGGCGTCGCCCATCGGCGTAATCTCGCCAAATCGCCCATTCTCAATGGCAATTTGCCAGACTCCTTCGCGATCGGGTAAGTGCACATTCTGCACTAACCATAGTGGTGTTGCTGACATCGCATTACCTCCTCTTTCTCCCTCAGATATGTCGTAGCTAACCTCGTGCTAAAAAACGTCACTTTCAGTATAGAAATTCCTCAACATATAAATATGAATGATATCCAATACTTATAAAAACCATGAAAAATCAGCAATATACTCATTAGGGAGTAGGCTAAGGTGTAATTGATATACATCAATAACCGTGCAAGCTGAATCGTTAAGGTAGGAGGTAGTAAAAAAGAAATCGAGGCAAAAATGAGCAAAGTCAAACTCGCTATCATCGGTAACGGCATGGTCGGCCACCGCTTTATCGAGGACCTTCTCGACAAAGCCGACGCCAGCCAGTTCGACATTACCGTATTCTGTGAAGAGCCGCGTAAAGCCTACGACCGCGTCCACCTGTCATCCTATTTCTCCCACCATACAGCCGAAGAGCTGTCGCTGGTACGCGAAGGCTTCTACGAAAAACATGGCGTCAAAGTGCTGGTCGGCGAACGCGCCATCACCATCAACCGCCAGGAAAAAGTGATCCACTCCAGCGCGGGCCGCACGGTCTATTACGATAAGCTGATCATGGCCACCGGCTCCTACCCGTGGATCCCGCCGATCAAAGGGTCTGAAACCCAGGACTGTTTTGTTTATCGCACCATTGAAGATTTGAATGCCATTGAGTCATGCGCGCGTCGTAGCCGCCGTGGCGCGGTGGTTGGCGGCGGCCTGCTGGGTCTGGAAGCCGCAGGCGCGCTGAAAAACTTAGGCGTCGAAACCCACGTTATCGAATTCGCCCCGATGCTGATGGCAGAACAGCTCGATCAGATGGGTGGCGAGCAGTTAAGACGTAAAATCGAAAGCATGGGCGTGCGCGTGCACACCAGCAAAAACACCAAAGAGATCGTGCAGGAGGGCGTTGAGGCGCGCAAAACCATGCGCTTCGCCGACGGCAGCGAGCTGGAAGTGGACTTTATCGTATTCTCGACCGGCATCCGTCCACGCGATAAACTGGCGACCCAGTGCGGGCTTGAAGTTGCCCCGCGCGGCGGCATCATGATCAACGACTGCTGCCAGACCTCCGATCCCAATATTTATGCTATCGGCGAGTGCGCCAGCTGGAACAACCGCGTTTATGGTCTGGTCGCGCCAGGCTACAAAATGGCGCAGGTGACGGTTGACCATATTCTCGGCACACAAAACGCCTTTGAAGGCGCAGATCTTAGCGCCAAGCTGAAACTGCTCGGCGTGGATGTCGGCGGTATCGGCGATGCACACGGCCGCACACCGGGCGCTCGCAGCTATGTCTACCTCGACGAAAGCAAAGAAGTCTATAAACGCCTGATTGTCAGCCCGGATAACAAAACTCTGCTCGGCGCCGTACTGGTTGGCGACACCAGCGATTACGGCAACCTGCTGCAACTGGTGCTCAACGCCATCGAACTGCCGGAAAACCCCGACGCGCTGATCCTGCCGGCGCATGCCAGCGGCGGTAAACCTTCAATTGGCGTCGATAAGTTGCCGGACAGCGCGCAAATCTGCTCCTGCTTCGACGTCACCAAAGGCGACCTGATTACCGCTATCAATAAAGGCTGCCACACCGTGGCCGCACTGAAAGCGGAAACCAAAGCCGGAACCGGCTGCGGCGGCTGTATTCCGCTGGTTACGCAGGTGCTGAACGCCGAGCTGGCGAAACAGGGTATCGAAATCACCAATAACCTGTGTGAACATTTTGCCTACTCCCGCCAGGAGCTGTTCCACCTCATCCAGGTGGAAGGGATTAAAACCTTCGACGAACTGCTGGCGAAATACGGGACCGGCTACGGCTGTGAAGTGTGTAAACCGACCGTTGGCTCGCTGCTTGCCTCCTGCTGGAACGAGTACATCCTGAAACCGCAGCACACGCCGTTGCAGGATACCAACGACAACTTCCTCGCCAATATCCAGAAAGATGGCACCTACTCCGTTATTCCGCGCTCTGCAGGCGGTGAAATCACGCCGGAAGGGCTGATGGAAGTGGGCCGCATCGCGCGGGAGTTCAATCTCTATACCAAAATTACCGGCTCGCAGCGTATCGGCCTGTTCGGCGCGCAAAAAGACGATCTGCCGGAAATCTGGCGTCAGTTAATCAATGCCGGGTTCGAAACCGGTCACGCCTACGCCAAAGCGCTGCGTATGGCGAAAACCTGCGTCGGCTCGACCTGGTGCCGCTATGGCGTCGGCGATAGCGTCGGGTTCGGCGTCGAGCTGGAAAACCGTTACAAAGGCATCCGTACTCCGCACAAAATGAAGTTCGGCGTCTCCGGCTGTACCCGTGAATGTGCGGAAGCGCAGGGGAAAGACGTGGGGATCATCGCCACGGAAAAAGGCTGGAACCTCTATGTGTGCGGTAACGGCGGCATGAAACCGCGCCATGCGGATCTGCTGGCGGCGGACCTCGATCGCGAGACCCTGCTGCGTTACCTCGACCGCTTTATGATGTTCTACATTCGCACTGCCGACAAACTGACCCGTACCGCCTCGTGGCTTGAGGGGATGGAAGGCGGCATCAACTATCTGCGCAGCGTTATCATCGACGACAAACTGGGCTTTGATGCACAGCTGGAAGCAGAGATGACCCGCCTGCGCGAAGCGGTGATTTGCGAGTGGACGGAAACCGTCAACAACCCGGCGGCGCAAACGCGCTTCAAACACTTTATCAACAGCGATCGCCGCGACCCGAACGTGCAGGTGGTTCCGGAGCGCGCTCAGCATCGCCCGGCGACACCCTATGAACGTATTCCGGTGATGTTAGTGGAGGAGAACGCATGAGCCAGTGGAACAGCGTTTGCAATATCGATGATATCGTCCCGGCAACCGGCGTCTGCGCGCTGGTCAATGGTGAGCAGGTGGCAATTTTCCGCCCGCGTCACGATGACCAGGTTTACGCCATCAGCAATATCGATCCCTTTTTTCAGTCGAGCGTGCTCTCTCGCGGCATTATCGCCGAACATCAGGGCGAACTGTGGGTTGCCAGTCCGTTAAAAAAACAGCGCTTCCGTCTACGCGATGGCCTCTGCATGGAAGATGAAAGCCGTTCAGTTGCCCATTTTGAAGCACGAGTGAAGGATGGTGAGGTGCAGATCAAAGCATAATCCCCTGCCCTCTCAACGGCCGTAGCGACAGCTTGCTGTTATGCTACGGCTCATGCTCAGCGCCCGCGGTTCTCGCCGCGCGGCGCCCGCTTCAGCCTATAACTACAATTCCGGGGTAATGTCGTGGATCACCTGCCAATTTTCTGTCAATTACGGGGACGCGCCTGTCTGCTGGTCGGCGGCGGCGACGTCGCGGAGCGCAAAGCGCGTCTGTTGTTGGATGCGGGCGCGCAGCTCACCGTCAATGCCCTCTCCTTTATTCCTCAATTTACCGCCTGGGCCGCCGAAGGCATGCTGACGCTGGTCGAAGGCGAGTTTAGCGAAACGCTGCTGGATGAGTGCTGGCTGGCGATTGCCGCCACAGATAACGACGCGGTGAACCAGCGGGTCAGCGACGCGGCAGAAGCTCGCCGCATCTTCTGCAATGTGGTTGATGCGCCGAAAGAAGCGAGCTTTATCATGCCGTCGATCATCGACCGTTCGCCGCTGATGGTGGCGATCTCCTCCGGCGGCACATCGCCGGTGCTGGCGCGTTTGCTGCGCGAGAAGCTGGAGTCACTGCTGCCGCAACATCTTGGGCACGTGGCGAAGTTTGCCGGGCAACTGCGCAGCCGCGTGAAGCGCCATTTCGCCACCATGAGCGAGCGCCGTCGTTTCTGGGAAAAGCTGTTCGTTAACGATCGGCTGGCACAATCGCTGGCCAATCAAAATATGACCGCCGTGGAGAGCATCACCGAGCAGATGCTGAACGAGCCGCTGGATAACCGCGGTGAAGTGGTGCTGGTGGGCGCGGGGCCTGGCGATGCCGGGCTGTTGACGCTGAAAGGCTTACAGCAAATCCAGCAGGCGGATGTGGTGGTGTATGACCGTCTGGTCTCCGATGAGATCATGAATCTGGTGCGCCGCGACGCCGACCGCGTGTTTGTCGGTAAACGTGCGGGCTATCACTGCGTGCCGCAGGAGGAGATCAATCAGATCCTGCTGCGCGAGGCGCAAAGCGGGAAGCGCGTGGTGCGGTTAAAAGGCGGCGATCCCTTTATTTTTGGGCGCGGCGGCGAAGAGCTGGAAACGCTCTGCCATGCGGGCATTCCCTTCTCGGTTGTGCCAGGGATTACAGCGGCTTCCGGCTGTTCGGCTTACTCGGGCATTCCGTTGACTCACCGGGATTACGCTCAGAGCGTGCGGCTGGTCACGGGCCACCTGAAAACCGGCGGCGAGCTGGACTGGGCTAACCTGGCGGCAGAGAAGCAGACGCTGGTGTTCTATATGGGATTGAATCAGGCGGCGGCGATTCAGGAGCAGTTGATCGCGCACGGTATGCAGGCGGATATGCCGGTAGCGCTGGTGGAAAATGGCACATCGGTGCAGCAGCGGGTGGTGAGCGGCGCGTTGTCGCAGCTTGGCGAGCTGGCGCAGCAGGTGAAAAGCCCGTCGTTGATTATCGTCGGCAGGGTTGTCGCGTTACGCGATAAGTTGAAGTGGTTTTAAGAGACAATGCCTGATGGCGCTGCGCTTATCAGGCCTACAAAACGCGCTAAACGTAGGCCGGATAAGGCGTTATGCCGCCATCCGGCAATCAACGCCCGGCATAATGCCTGATGGCGCTGCGCTTATCAGGCCTACAAAACCATGCTAATCCGTAGGCCGGATAAGGCATTTATGCCGCCATCCGGCAATCAACGCCCGGCATAATGCCTGATGACGCTGCGCTTATCAGGCCTACAAAACGCGCTAAACGTAGGCCGGATAAGGCATTTATGCCGCCATCCGGCAATCAGCGCCCGGCACAATGCCTGATGGCGCTGCGCTTATCAGGCCTACAAAACCGAGCTTATTCCGCTTACGGCTTCGCGACA
Organism: Kosakonia sp. CCTCC M2018092; assembly: GCF_003864115.1. Lineage (NCBI taxonomy): Bacteria > Pseudomonadati > Pseudomonadota > Gammaproteobacteria > Enterobacterales > Enterobacteriaceae > Kosakonia > Kosakonia sp. CCTCC M2018092. Next base: position 366,642 of record NZ_CP034225.1, on the reverse strand, counting down.
AAACCAATCGCTTCGTACACCTTCTTCAGGGTTTCTGAAGCGTGCGCGCTCGCTTTTTCCGCACCTTCGCGCATGATCTGCTGCAGGAAAGCTTCATCATTACGATAGCGATGGTAACGCTCCTGCAACTCTGTCAGCATGCCGGAAACCGCGTCCGCCACTTCGCCCTTCAAATGGCCATACATCTTGCCTTCAAAGTGCTGCTCCAGCTCGGCGATGCTCTGGCCGTTCACGGCGGAGAGGATATCGAGCAGGTTAGAGACGCCCGCTTTGTTCGCCACATCGTAACGCACCACCGGCGGCTCGTCGGAGTCAGTCACGGCGCGTTTGATCTTCTTCACCACCGACTTCGGATCTTCCAGCAGGCCAATCACGTTGTTGCGGTTATCGTCCGACTTGGACATCTTTTTCGTCGGCTCCAGCAGCGACATCACGCGCGCACCGGACTTCGGAATAAACGGCTCAGGCACTTTAAACACATCGCCATAAATGGCGTTGAAGCGCTGGGCGATATCGCGGCTCAGCTCCAGATGCTGCTTCTGGTCTTCGCCGACCGGCACCTGGTTGGTCTGGTAAAGCAGAATGTCTGCCGCCATCAGCACCGGGTAGTCAAACAGGCCGGCGTTGATGTTTTCTGAATAGCGTGCGGATTTATCTTTGAACTGCGTCATACGGCTCAGCTCGCCGAAGTAGGTGTAGCAGTTCAGCGCCCAACCCAGCTGGGCATGCTCAGGAACGTGGGACTGCACAAAGATCGTGCTTTTCTGCGGGTCAATGCCGCACGCCAGGTAGAGCGCCAGCGTATCCAGCGTCGCTTTGCGCAGCTTCTCCGGATCCTGACGCGCGGTAATGGCATGCAGGTCAACGATGCAGTAGATACAGTGATAGTCGTCCTGCATGTTCACCCACTGACGCAGCGCACCCATGTAGTTGCCAATGGTCAATTCACCTGAGGGCTGTGCGCCACTAAAAACGATGGGCTTAGTCATTTTTCATTTCCTGATGTTCACTGAGCGGGAGCCCGAGCGCGGGCAGTAAATCGTTAAAGCGGTCGAAGACGTAGTCCGGCTCGCTTAGGGTAATCGCTTCACCATAGTTATAGCCGTAGGTCAGGCCAACGGAGACGCTGCCTGCCGCCTGCGCGGCGCGGATATCGTTGCGGGAATCGCCAACGAAGAGTAACTCATGGGGCTGAATCGATAGCTTGTCGCACACCAGCAGCAGCGGCTCCGGGTGCGGCTTCTTATTCACTACATCATCGCCACCGACAACAAAAGTGAAGTAGTGGGCGATCTCCAGCGCGTCCAGCAGCGGCGCGACAAACGGCGTCGGCTTGTTGGTCACCAGCGCCAGCGGCAGCCCTTTTTCGTGCAGCGCCGCGAGAGTTTGCGCCACGTCCGGGAACAGGAAACTGCCCTCCTCCACGGTCTCTTCGTAGTAGCGATTGAAGAGCTTACGCAGCATAGCGATCTGCTCGGCCTGCGGCACATCGCCGGTATCAATATCGGGCTTGCCCTGCGAGGCGCGCTGAATAGCACGCTCCTGGCGAGCCCAGTTGAAGGCGCGCTCCATCAATACATCGGCACCGTTACCAATCCAGGTAATCACGCGCGCTTCGCCAGCCTGCGGCAGCTCAAGGGCATACAGCGCGCTATCTACGGCGGCCGTTAGCCCCGGCGCGCTGTCCACTAATGTGCCGTCGAGATCGAACGCGACACCCCGAATCGACTGCAATTTATCCATGACTTACCTTCGCCAGTTCGCTACGCATTTCATCAATAACCTGTTTGTAATCCGGCTGATTGAAGATCGCCGAGCCCGCCACAAACATATCTGCGCCGGCTGCCGCGATCTCGCCGATATTGCTCGCTTTCACGCCGCCATCCACTTCGAGACGGATATCAAGGCCGGACGCGTCGATGCGACGACGCACTTCGCGCAGCTTGTCGAGCGTATGGGGAATGAAGGATTGACCACCAAAACCGGGGTTAACGGACATCAGCAGGATCACATCCAGCTTGTCCATAACATGATCGAGATAGCTGAGCGGCGTCGCCGGGTTAAATACCAGCCCCGCTTTGCAGCCGTGCTCTTTGATCAGTTGTAGCGTGCGGTCGATATGTTCAGAAGCTTCAGGATGAAAGGTGATAATGCTTGCCCCGGCTTCGGCGAAGTCCGGCACCAGGCGGTCGACCGGTTTCACCATCAGGTGCACATCGATAGGCGCGGTGATGCCGTAGTTGCGCAGCGCTTTCAGCACCATCGGGCCGATGGTCAGGTTCGGTACGTAGTGGTTGTCCATCACGTCGAAATGGACAACGTCGCCGCCCGCGGCCAGTACGCTGGCGGTGTCTTCGCCCAGGCGAGCAAAGTCAGCCGACAGAATCGAAGGGGCAATTAAATACTGTTTCATCCGCATCTCCTTGAGAAAGTAGGTTTCGGCAGGCGGCGGCGCGGTGAACGCAGGGTTAGCGAGGCGCGGGAGCCGGGCGATAGAGCGCCAGTAGCTCATCCACTTTTTTACGCGTCCCGCCATTACTGCTGATACTGCGTCGCACTTTCACCACGTGCAATTTCGCCTGACTGTACCATTCACGCGTCAGCAGCGTGTCATGGTTGGAAATCAATACCGGGATTCGGTTCTGCACCAGGCTCTCCGCAATCGCGGCAAGATGAGCCTGCTGCTCAAGGGTAAAGCTATTGGTATGGTACGCCGTAAAGTTGGCTGTCGCAGAGAGCGGCGCATAGGGCGGATCGCAATAGACCACCGAGTTCGCATCCGCGCGCGCCATACTCTCGGCGTAAGATTCGCAGTAAAAGAAGGCATTCTGCGCTTTTTCTGCAAAGTGGTACAACTCCGCTTCCGGGAAGTAGGGCTTTTTATAGCGCCCGAACGGCACGTTAAACTCCCCGCGCAGGTTGTAACGACACAGACCATTGTAGCCATGCCGGTTAAGGTATAAAAACAGCAGCGCGCGCCGGAACGGCTCCTGGCACTGGTTAAACTCCTGACGCAGCTGGTAATAGACTTCGGACTGGTTCACCGCGGGCACAAACAGCGCGCGCGCGTGGTGAACATACTCATCAGGGCGCTCTTTAACGATGTTATAGAGGCTGATTAAGTCGCTGTTGATATCTGCAAGGATATAGCGGGAGTAGGAGGTGTTGAGAAACACCGAGCCCGCGCCAACGAAAGGCTCGATGAGGCACTCTCCCTTGGGCAAGTGCCTACCGATATCGTCGAGCAGGGGGTATTTCCCCCCTGCCCATTTTAGAAAAGCGCGATTCTTTTTCATGCTGACTGATTACTTACACTCTCTCCGGCTGTGGAGAAAGCTCCGACAGCATCCTGCGCTTTACACATTACTTCAGATCGGCCTGAACCTGATGCAGCGGCTTCGCCCACGGGTTTTTCGCCTGCACATCCGCTGGCAGCGCGGAAACGGCGCGTTTAGCATCATCTTTCGAGGCATAGACGCCGCTCACCAGCACATACCACGGCTGACCGTTACGCGTTGTCTGGTAGACCACGAAGTTTTTCAGGTTCTCTTTCTTCGCCCACGCATTGAGGTTGTTGTAGTTCGATGAACTGCTCAGCTGCAGGGTGTAGTGGTTACCCGGAGCCGACTTCAGCGCACCGACATTGCCGGTAGAAGCCGTGCCGCTGGCAGCAGGTGCGCTGCTTGCGCTCGCCGCCGGAGCCGTGGTTTTCGGCTGAGCCGGTGTGGATGCGGCCGTTGACGTTGACGGTGCTGCTGTCGACGTTGTCGCAGGCGCTTTCACTGGCGCAGAAGCGGTGCTTTCCGTGCGCTTCGGCGGTTGAGCAACCGGGCGGGATTCCGCTTTCGGCTCGCTTTTCGCTACCGGCGTTTTGGCGGCTGGCTTCGGCTCAATCACCATCTGCTTGCGTTCGTTACGCGGTGCCGTAGTCCGGCTTTCACCGGACGCTGGCTGCTGCTGATTACGCGCGGCGTTGGAATTGCTGTTGCCATTGCCGTTATGAATCGGTGCAACCGTTGCTGGTTCGGTCGGCAGCGTCGAACTGGCCGCGCTATCAAGCTGTGTCTGGCCCTGCGGTTGCGACAGTGCGCTGTTAAGATCGCCCTGCACTTCTACACGATTTTGCCCTTCCGGCGTAGCGGATGGCTGGCCTTGCGACGGCGTCGAGGAGATCGGCGGCAGCGTCACATCCTGCTGAGCCGGTGCGCTGCCTGCGTTCTGTGCCTGAGACGGCGACGCGCCCGGTGCGGGCTGTGCGCCATTTGCCTGATCGGCGGCGTTGCCGCTGTTACCGGCAGTGTTGTTCGTCGCGCCGAGATCGATATTTTTCTCGCCCGACGTGTTTTGTTCGTTGTTTGCAGGCGCGGGGGATTTCAGCGCAGAGCCGATGCCAATAATCAGCAGCAGTAACACCAGAATACCGACGCCCATCATCACATACTGGCGGGACGCTGGCTTCGCAGCGGCAGCGGCTTTCTTACGCTTACGCGGGCGACGCTCCTGCGGCTCCTCGTCCAGAGCGGCTTCATCTTCTTGATAGCTCTCCTCTTCGCGCTCATCACGCACCCGGCGCGAACGCGCAGGACGGCGATCGTCGGCATCAACATCAACCTCATCAAAGTTGATCTGCGGCTCATCGACACGCTCGGAAGATTGACGAGAACGACCAGTACGACGATCGCTGGGATCGGGTTTCAGCTCGTCTTCTGGTTTGAATTCATCCATTTAACACCCCACACAAAGGCGTATGCCACTGATGCATATCGCCCGAAGTTAAACGCCACGCAGCGCGTGAACAGACCTTTCTTATCGTTACGCCTGCTGGCAATCAGCAATAGCGCTAAGTACTACGTCGTGCGACACTCCGCCGCGAACTTCACTCTTCCCTATGGCCAGCGGAAGCACTAAACGCAGCTCTCCCGCTAACACTTTTTTATCGCGCATCATGTGCGGCAGGTAAGCCTGCGCCGCCATTTCACGCGGACCCTCAACGGGTAAACCGGCGCGTTTTAACAACGCTTTGATGCGCTGCGTATCTGCTGCGCTAAACTGCCCGAGGCGTTCTGACGCGTGTGCCGCCATCACCATTCCGGCAGCGACGGCTTCGCCGTGAAGCCAGTTACCGTAGCCCATCTCCGCCTCAATCGCATGGCCGAAAGTATGTCCAAGATTGAGTAAAGCACGTAAGCCGTTTTCGCGCTCATCGGCGGCAACGACATCCGCTTTCAGTTCGCAGCAGCGACGGATACAGTAAGCCAGCGCCGCGCCATCAAGGCGCAGCAGAGCGTCCATATTCTCTTCCAGCCAGCTAAAGAACGCGCCGTCGAGAATAATGCCGTATTTGATCACTTCCGCAAGACCGGAGGAGAGTTCACGGGCAGGTAGGGTTGCCAGGCAGTCGAGATCGACCACAACGGACGCGGGCTGATAGAACGCGCCAATCATGTTTTTGCCAAGGGGGTGGTTTACCGCCGTTTTACCGCCAACGGAGGAGTCAACCTGAGAAAGGAGCGTGGTCGGCACCTGGATAAAGCGCACGCCGCGCTGATAGCTGGCCGCAGCAAAACCGGTCAAATCGCCGATTACGCCGCCGCCGAGCGCGACCAGTGTGGTATCGCGCCCATGAGGTTTTTGCAACAGTGCGGTGAACACCGTGTCCATCACCGCCAGGCTTTTGTACTGCTCGCCGTCAGGCAGGATCACGCTATCGACATTAACGCCGGCCTGTTCCAGCACGCTACGCACCTTATCAAGGTAGAGCGGTGCCAGGGTTTCGTTGGTGACCAGCATAACCTGATCACCAGACTTCAGGGGCGCGAAGGAAGCTGGGTCGTTAAACAAACCAGCCGCGATGGTGATAGGGTAACTACGTTCCCCGAGAGTAACGGTGATCCTCTCCATGACGCGACATCCACCTTAGTTGCTTAAACCTACAGGCCGTCTATTAAGCCTGATTTAGTTGCTTTCCAGCATATGAATAATCTGGTTCGCCACCACTTTCGCGCTCTGATCGTCAGTACGAATGGTCACGTCGGCAATCTCTTCATAGAGCGGATTGCGTTCGTCGGCCAGCGCTTCCAACACTTCACGCGGCGGCGCGTCCACCTGCAGCAGGGGACGTTTTTTATCACGTTGAGTACGTGCCAGTTGCTTCTCGATAGTGGTTTCCAGATACACCACTACACCGCGGGCGGAGAGACGATTACGGGTTTCGCGGGATTTCACAGAGCCGCCGCCGGTCGCCAGAACGATGCCCTGCTTCTCCGTCAGCTCATTGATGATCTTTTCCTCGCGATCGCGGAAACCTTCTTCACCTTCAACATCGAAGACCCAGCCCACATCAGCTCCGGTTCGTTTCTCAATCTCTTGATCAGAATCGTAAAATTCCATATTGAGTTGTTGAGCTAACTGACGCCCAATAGTGCTTTTGCCGGCACCCATAGGCCCAACCAGAAAGATATTGCGTTTCTCTGCCATTTTTTCGGTACTACTAAGACTATTCGTTGATGATAAACCCGCTTCGCAAACGTACGGCGTAGCAGGACATGAACTGAAACCTCATATGCGATAGTGCGAGAGTCAGATCGAAAATTATCTCAGTACTCCGGCTTGTTTGGCAACTGAATAAACACGTTATCCCTCTTACCGCCCTTTATTATACGGAGACCGCTGACACTCAAATCGGTACTCCTTGTAAGCTAAATCATCTCCCACGTCAAACACCTGGGCCAAGTTACGGCGAAAAAGGGGCGTTACGGCAGATTTAATGTACCGCTGCCAGCCTGGGGGTAATAAAGACCACCAGTTCGCGGCGATCTCCCTCTTTTGCCTCCTGACGAAACAGACGACCAAAGCCGGGAATAGCGCCAAGACCCGGAACCTGGGCTCTGCCGTTACGCTTCTTTTGCGAGAAGATACCACCCAATGCCAGCGTTTCGCCGCTTTTCACCTCTACCACGGTTTCAATCTCCTGCTTATCAATCGCCAGCGCTTCGCCTCCGGCCTGTTGCAGTACCTGGCCGGGCATATTCTGGCTAATGCGTAACTTCAGGCGTACCCGCCCATCGGGCAGCACCGTTGGGGTCACTTCCATGCCCAGCACCGCTTCTTTAAACTCAACCGCCGTATTGCCGCTCTCCCCATTTGCCACCTGGTAAGGAATTTCACTCCCCTGCTTGATGCTTGCGGGCTGCAAATGTGAGGCCAGCAGGCGCGGGCTGGCGATAATCTCCAGTTGCTGCTTTTGTTCCAGCGCGGAAAGCTCAAGCTCGAGAAGACGCGCATTGATGCTGCCGATATTAAAGCCGATGCGCGTCGTGGCGCTGGCGACGCTGTGATCTGCCGCCAGAGTACTCACCTGCCCGCGCATGGCCGCTGGCTCTTGCCCGAGCCCCCACTTCACGCCAAGCTCGCGCAGGCTTTTTTCATTAATAGTGACGATCCAGGCCGCCAGTTCGACCTGCTCAACGGGCAGATCCATCTGCGCGACCCACTTTTCCAGCGCGGCGAGGCTCTCTTTATTATCACGTACCAGTAAGCGGTTAAGGCGCGCATCGACGGTGATGCTCCCCTGGGCACTGATAAGCTTCTCTGCGGCTTTTGCCAGCTCGGCGGCATTCGCGTGGCGTAACACAATGCCGCGCGTCAGCGTTGGTGCACTCTTTTTACGCCGCGCCTGCTCCGCCTCGCGCTCCGCCTGCTTCTGCTGCTGCCACGATGCGGTATGCACCTGCCAGATAGCGCCCTGTTGGTTCAGAGTTAACCCTGCGCTGGCCGCGACGGTCTGCATCGCCTGTAACCAGGGTACTTCCGTCAGGCTAAGAGAGACGACACCGCTCACCTCCGGCGGGATAACAATATTCTGTTTTTCCAGCGTCGCCAGCGCCTGCAGCACCTGCGCGACCGGCACCTCGTCAACGCTCATCGTCACCAGAGGCGTAGCTCTGACAAAGGCCAGCGGCAGACTAAAGAGCACGACGCTCGCTATCCATTTTCTCATCCTGAGTTCCTTTTCGTTTCCAGCGCCATGTTGAGGGGGCGCACGCCTTCCCTGTTGCTATCTCTGTCTCATCTGTTTCGATGGCGATAACACGCCAGCCGGGTGACAGCGTGTCGCCCACGCGCACCCGGTGCCAGCGCCCCGCCGCATCGCGGATGATGGCCAGCCGCTGCCCGCTTTCAATAACACCGTACAGCTGCCAGGCGCGGAGTTGCCCAATCTGGCAGCGATCCGGTGGGGGCTGAAAAGGATCGCGCATACCGCACAGCACAGTGACGATCCCAAAGGTAAAAAGCAGGCGTTTAACCATCATCGTCATGCTCCAGTTGCAGTGTAAAACGCAGCCCGTTTTCGCTGGCGGAGAGGGAAAATGCCGGGATCTGCATACCGCGCTCCGCCAGCAGTGAAAAGGTCTCCACGGCCTGCGGCCAGCGGCTTTCCAGCACCAGTTCACCGCCGCCCTGCATCGGCTGCCAGCGCAACAGTTGCCGCGACTGGCCGTGAAAGTCGAGCGGGCTAAAACGGCGTACCTCTGTGGGACCGTTTTGCTCTTCAGGCGGCGCCAGCGCGCGGAGCTTTCGCCACTCGGCCTGTAATTCCGGCTGGAGCACGCTCTGCTGGCGGAGCGTAAGGCGTTGCGCCTGATTGAGCGGTCGGATGGCGAACCACCCAATAAGCAGCACGCCGCTAAGCGTTACGGCCAGCCAGCAGATCGCCCGCATACGGGGCGAAAGTGCGAGCCACACGTCAGGGTTTAGCGCCATCGACCTGCTCCCGGCTCAGCTGATAGGTGAATTGCCACAGCCCCTGCCCATCGCGCGAGGCGCTTCCCATCGGCAGAAGATGAAACCCCGCCACCTTTTGCAGCCGCGGCTCGAACTCGCGCAGCGCGCTGACGGCGCGCGCCAGCCCGTGGATTTCAAGCTGGTTCTGCCGCCAGCGCAGCTCTGTCAGCCAGGCGTTTTCCGGTAGCGCAGCCGCAAGGGTGAGCAGCGTTTGCCGCCAGGCGGTTGTTATCTGCCGCCGACGTGCTTTCTCCTGCGCCTGCTGCCACAGCTGTTGCCGCAGACGGAGCGGCTCTTCTTGTGCATGCAGCGCCGCCAGCAGTGCCCTATCCGCCGCGAGCCAGAGTGTACCGCTACGCCCGGCCTGAGCGCGCTGCGCATGCCACAGCGTACAGCCCAACGACAGGCTCACCACGCTTAACGCCGCTATCGCCATCCAGAAGCGCAAACAGCGCCGCCGCTGCAGCTGCCGCCACGGCATAAAATTGACCATAGGGCGCATTAGTACCCCCTGGCGATCGCCAGCCCCAACGCAACGGCATAGCGCTGGCTTGCATCCGGTAGCGGCGGCTGGCGCGACGGCACTGCGCCCCAGCAGTCAAACTCACCCGCGCCTTCGCCACATTGGATAATTTCATCCGGGGGAAGCGCGAGCAGTGCGCCAAGCTCCGTGACATCTTGCGCCTCTTCACGTGCTCGCCGCCCCCAGCTCTCTTTGGTCGCCCAGAGCCACTGGCGCTCATCGCACCAGGCAAGACAGCGCGCCGGTGCCGCTAACGAGGGCAGCAGCGGCTGAAGGGCACAGGCATCGGGCGTGATGGAGGAGAGATGGAGTGAAAGCTGCTGCGCGATCTCCAGCAGCGCGGCGATATCCCGGTTCTGCGCCGCGGTCACGCCGTAGCTTCTGACGGGCTCATCCTCAGTGAAGTCGAAGCAGAGATCGCTTTGCGCCATCTCCAGCTCGCGCGCCATCGCCTGTGAAACCCAGCTGGTCAGCGCAGGTTCACGCAGCGTCACCGCCGGGCGCGGCAATCTTCGCTGTAGGGTTTGTCCGGCAGGAAAAGCGATACGCGCGCAGTGGCGCTGCGGCAAAGCATGACGCCAGGGGCGCAGAGCATCAAGCAACTGCTCCGGTGCCTTAATCCGCCCCTGAACCACCGCGCCACTGGGCAGCGGAAGGTGCCACCAGCGGCGCAGCGCCCGCCCGTAACGCCCGGCGGAAAGCGCCACGATAAAGACGCCATCCTGTTGAATATGCACACCAATTTGCCAATGCCTGAATGTCATAAATTACGATCTCCTTATCGTCTCGCTGGCGGACGCTATATCAATGCTCAAGGCTTGCCTTTATACTACCGCGCGGTTGTTTATAAACTGCCCAAGTGACTCTAAATGGGAAATCTCCAGTGAAGTTCGTAAAGTATTTATTCATCCTTGCAGTCTTTTGCATTCTGTTGGGAGCAGGCTCGATTTACGGTCTGTACAAATATATTGAGCCGCAGTTACCTGACGTCGCCACGCTGAAGGATGTCCGGCTGCAGATTCCAATGCAGGTCTATAGCGCCGACGGCGAGCTGATCGCGCAGTACGGTGAAAAGCGCCGTATCCCGTTGACGCTGGATCACATTCCGCCGGTAATGGTGAAAGCCTTTATCGCTACGGAAGACAGCCGCTTTTATGAGCATCACGGCGTCGACCCGGTCGGGATCTTCCGTGCGGCCAGCGTGGCGCTCTTCTCCGGCCACGCCTCTCAGGGCGCAAGTACCATTACGCAGCAGCTGGCGCGTAACTTCTTCTTAAGCCCGGAACGCACGATGATGCGTAAAATCAAAGAGGTGTTCCTGGCGATCCGCATTGAGCAGCTGCTGAGCAAAGACGAAATTCTCGAGCTCTACCTCAATAAAATTTATCTCGGCTACCGCGCTTACGGCGTGGGTGCGGCGGCGCAGGTCTACTTTGGTAAAAGCGTTGACCAGCTCACCTTAAGCGAAATCGCAGTGATTGCCGGGCTGCCGAAAGCACCCTCTACCTTTAACCCGCTCTACTCTCTCGAACGTGCTACCGCGCGACGTAACGTAGTGCTGGCGCGTATGCAGAGCGAAGGGTATATCAGCGAGCAGCAGGCTGATGAAGCCCGTAGCGAAGCTATCGATGCCAATTACCATGCGCCGGAAATCGCCTTCTCTGCCCCTTATCTCTCTGAGATGGTGCGCCAGGAGATGGTGAGCCGCTACGGTGATAAAGCCTACGAAGATGGTTACCGCGTTTACACCACCGTCACACGTAAAGTGCAGCAGGCCGCGCAGGATGCGGTACGTAATAACGTGATGGATTACGACATGCGTCACGGCTATCGCGGGCCGTCGAACGTGTTGTGGAAAGTGGGCGAAGCGGCGTGGGAGAGTAAAAAGATCACGGACTCTCTGAAAGCGCTGCCAACTTACGGACCGCTCTCGCCTGCCGTTGTTACCAGTGCAAACCCGCAGGAAGCGACCGCAATGCTGGCGGACGGTTCAACGGTCTCGCTGAAGATGGAAGGTGTGCGCTGGGCGCGCCCTTACCGCTCGGATACGCAACAGGGCCCGACGCCGCGCAAAGTGACCGATGCCGTTCAGGTGGGTCAGCAGATTTGGGTTCGCCAGGTTGGCGACAGCTGGTGGCTGGGACAGGTGCCGGACGTCAACTCAGCGCTTGTGTCGATCAACCCGCATAACGGCGCAGTAATGGCGCTGGTGGGTGGTTTCGATTTCAACCAGAGCAAGTTCAACCGCGCCACACAAGCGCTGCGCCAGGTGGGTTCGAACATCAAACCGTTCCTTTATACCGCTGCGATGGATAAAGGCCTGACGCTGGCGAGCATCCTTAACGATGCGCCGATTTCGCGCTGGGATGCGGGTGCGGGCTCCGACTGGCGGCCGAAGAACTCGCCGGATGAGTATGCCGGGCCGATCCGTCTGCGCCAGGGTCTGGGGCAATCGAAAAACGTGGTGATGGTACGCGCGATGCGTGCGATGGGCGTTGATTACGCGGCGGAGTATCTGCAGCGTTTTGGTTTCCCGGCGCAGAACATTGTGCATACCGAATCTTTAGCGCTCGGCTCTGCCTCCTTTACTCCGCTGCAGGTGGCTCGCGGTTATGCGGTGATGGCCAACGGCGGCTTCCTGGTTGATCCCTATTTCATCAGCAAAATCGAGAATGTTCAGGGTGATAAGCTGTTTGAAGCGCGTCCGAAAGTCGCCTGCGCCAGTTGCGATATTCCGGTGATTTACGGCGAAACGCCGAAGTCGAACGTGCTGGAAAACAAGGATATGGAGAACGTCGCGACCTCGCAGGAGCAGCAAAACCCTGCCGTCCCGATGCCGCAGCTGGAGCAGGCAAACCAGGCGCTGGTTGAACGCACCGGCGCGGAAGAGTATGCGCCGCACGTCATCAGTACGCCGCTCTCCTTCCTGATCAAGAGCGCGCTGAACAGTAACGTCTTCGGTGAACCGGGCTGGCAAGGTACCGGCTGGCGCGCGGGTCGCGATCTAAAGCGCAATGATATCGGCGGCAAAACCGGCACCACCAACAGCTCGAAAGATGCCTGGTTCTCAGGTTATGGTCCGGGCGTGGTGACATCGGTGTGGATTGGTTTTGACGATCACCGCCGCAACCTCGGCCGCACCAGTGCTTCCGGCGCGATTAAGGATCAGATCTCCGGCTATGAAGGCGGCGCGAAGAGTGCGCAGCCGGCATGGGATGCTTATATGAAAGCCGTGCTGGAAGGCGTTCCGGAAGATCCGCTTACGCCGCCGCCGGGCGTGGTGACGGTCAATATTGACCGCAGTACCGGGCAGTTAGCCAACGGCGGTAGCAGCCGTCAGGAGTACTTTATCGAAGGAACACAGCCGACTCAGCAGGCGGTTCATGAAGCGGGCACCACGCTTATCGATAATGGCGAGACGCACGAGCTGTTTTAACGCAGCCGCTGGACAGAGATGTAAAAAGGGCGCTTTCGCGCCCTTTTCTTTTATTGATTGCTGCGGTTAAAGCCGCCCCTGCCCTTTGAGCCACTCACGCACTAAGAAGAGCGCGCTGACATTGCGGGCTTCATGGAAGTCGGGGTCTTCAAGCAGGTCCATTAAATGCTTTAACGGCCAGCGCACCTGCGGCAGCGGCTCAGGCTCATCGCCCGGGAGGGATTCAGGATAGAGATTTTCCGCCACCAGGATATTCATTTTGCTGGAGAAGTAGGAGGGCGCCATGCTCAGTTTCTTCAGAAAAGTGAGCTCGTTCGCGCCAAATCCAACCTCTTCCTTTAGCTCGCGGTTGGCCGCTTCATATATATTTTCACCCTCGTCGATCAGGCCTTTGGAGAAGCCCAGCTCGTAGGATTCTGTGCCGACCGCATATTCGCGGATCAGAATCAGGTGATCGTCGATGATCGGCACAATCATCACCGCTTCACGATTAGAGGGACGCATGCGTTCATAGACCCGACGCACACCGTTGCTAAATTCCAGATCCACGCTTTCGACGTTAAAAAGTCGTGACGAAGCCACGGTTTCGACGTTGAGAATGGTGGGTTTTTGCAATGATTTGCTCATTATTATCGGTCTTTGCAGAGAAACTTTCGTTATTGTGCGACACTACGCACGCCCTGGGCAATCTCCTTTGCCGCTTATTTACATTCTTGCAACCTATCTGAAATCAATTCGCATTTTCACTAAAAAGTCAATAGCTTGAAATAAAACTAAGAATTTGCTGATATTCCCGCCAGGGTGCTTTTGCTATTCTTCCCAACGATGGTATGCGCTTAAAAATACTCAAGTTAATTTCTTGCTTATCGCGGCCAACCACATTAGATATTTACGGGAAGGGTGCAACTGACTACACCTGTTTGAAAAAGTAAGATGGGGAAAGCATGAGCACCATTTTGATTTTTTTAGCTGCTATGCTGGCCTGCGCATTCCTCGCCGGATGGATTTACAGGTACAGGTCGCAACGTCGATACCGACTGCCTTATTTACCGGCATTCTCCGGCGCGACGGCTCGCAAATTGACTCCAGAAGAGCGCGACGCCGTCGAACGCTACCTGGAATCGCTTTCCCGTACCCAAAATACCCCTGGCCCGACTGGTGCGACTGCCGCTCCTGTCCCAATTAAACTTACAGCACACAGTAATACGGTGCTGTTTGTCGCTCATCCCATCACGCGCTACGGCATCACAACCGACGCGCCGAATAAATGGCGCTACTACCTGGACTCCGTCGAGGTCCATCTCCCGCCATCATGGGAGCAATATATTAATGATGAGAATAATGTTGAGCTGATTCGCACCGACTCCATGCCGCTGGTGATTGCTCTTAATGGGCACACGCTTAGCGAATATATGTATGAAGAGCGCGGCAGCGAACTGCAGCATATTGGCTCAACCCATTCGGCGATCCGCGGTGAAGAGAGTGAGCAGATTGAGCTGCTCAATATTCGCCGCGAAAGCCCCTATGAACATACGCTGAACCGCCCGGATGGCATGCGCGAAGCGCTGCTGATCTGCGCCTCATTCCTGATGTTCTTCTTCTGCCTCGCGTCGCCGGAAGTCTTTGTTCCGTGGATGGCGGGCGGCGGCGTGTTGCTGCTGGCGGCCGGGCTATGGGGGCTTTATGCGCCGCCAGCAAAAAACACGCTGCGAGAAATCCACTGTCTGCGCGGGACGCCAAAGCGCTGGGGGCTGTTCGGTGAAAATAATCAGGAGCAGATGAACAACATCTCGCTCGGTATTATCGATCTGATTTATCCAAAACACTGGCAGCCCTTTATCACCCGCGATCTGGGCCAGCAAACCGATATCGATATCTATCTTGATCGTCACGTCGTGCGTCAGGGGCGCTTTTTGTCACTGCATGACGAGGTAAAAAATTTCCCGCTTCAGCACTGGGTGCGCAGCGCGGTGATCGCGCTCGGCTCGCTGGTGGTGCTGGCAATGCTGCTCATCTGGGTGCCGCTGGATATGCCGATCAAATTCACCGTTTCATGGATCAAAGGCGCGCAGACCGTTGAAGCCAGCAGCGTCAATCAGCTTGAAGCCGCTGGGCTGCGCATTGGCGATACGCTGCGCATCAGCGGTACCGGGATGTGTAACATCCACACGCAGAGCAACTGGGCCTCGCGCCAGACGTCGCCGTTCACGCCGTTCGACTGCTCGCAGATTATCTGGAATAACGCCCCTCCCCTGCCGTTGCCGGAATCGGATATTGTGACCAAAGCCACCGCGCTGGCGCAGGCAGTCAGCCAGCAGCTGCATCCGACCACGGAAGAGGATTCCCGCGTCAGCCCGGTGTTACGCTCCGCCATTCAAAAATCCGGCATGGTTCTGCTGGATGATTTCGCTGATATCGTGCTGAAAACACAGGAGCTCTGCTCGGCTGAAGATGAGTGTCTGCGCCTGAAGAATGCGCTGGTAAACCTCGGCAACAGCAAGGATTGGGAGACGCTGACCAAACGCGCCAGCGAAGGTAAGCTTACCGGGGTGAACGTTCTGCTGCGCCCGGTGAGCGCAGAGTCCCTCGACAACCTGGTCACCACTTCAACCGCGCCGTTTATTATGCGTGAAACCACACGCGCGGCGCAGGCGCTGAACAGCCCGGCACCGGGCGGCTTTTTGATTGTTAGCGAAGAGGGTAATGAACTGGTCGATCAGCCGTGGCCGCCGATGGCGCTCTACGACTACCCGGCGCAGGAGCAGTGGGCCGAGTTCCAGCGCCTGGCGCAGATGCTGATGCAGACGCCGTTCCACGCTGAGGGGATCATCACCAGCCTTGTGACCGATGCCAACGGCACCAAACATATCAGCCTGCACCGCATGCCGGATGCCGCCGGTTTGTGGCGCTATGCCGCGACAACCCTGCTGCTGGCAGCAATGCTCATATCCAGCATCTACAATGGCGTGCTGGCACTGCGCCGCTACCAGCGTAACCGCACGCGTATTGAAGAGATCCAGCAGTACTACGAAAGCTGCCTGAACCCCCGCCTCATCCCCAGCGAAGATAGCCTCGGCTGATAACGATCTGCTGCGCGAGCTGTGTTAACCTTTCGCGCAGATTTTTCTCTGGCTGGAGCCCTTCTCATGCACATTGATATTGCCTGGCAGGACGTTGATACCGTTCTGCTGGACATGGACGGCACGCTGCTCGATCTCGCCTTCGATAACTATTTCTGGCAACAGCTGGTGCCACAAACCTACGGTGAGAAAACGGGTTTAACGCCGCAAGAGGCGCAAAGCGCCATCAGCCAGGCCTATCACGACGTGCAGCATACGCTAAACTGGTACTGTCTGGACTACTGGAGCGAACGGCTTGGGCTGGATATTTGCGCCATGACTACCCAACAAGGGGCGCGCGCCGTACTGCGTGAAGATACGGTTCCGTTTCTTGAAGCGTTGAAAGAAAGCGGCAAGCGCCGCATTTTGCTGACCAACGCGCACCCGCATAACCTGGCGGTTAAGCTTGAACACACGGGTCTGGCGGCGCACCTTGATTTATTACTTTCCACCCATACATTTGGTTATCCGAAAGAGGATCAGCGCTTGTGGCAGGCTGTCGCCACTCATACCGGCCTTGATCCCGCGCGGACGCTGTTCATTGATGACAGCGAGCCGATTCTCGATGCCGCCGCGACATTTGGTATTCGCTACTGTCTCGGCGTCGCCAATCCAGACTCCGGGTTGGCGGATAAGCGCTATTTGCGCCATCCGGCCATGAACGACTACCGCCGCTTACTTCCCTCGCTTCTAAAGGAGATGTAATGAAACAGCAGCCTGCGCAAGAGGTCCGCCTGGATAAATGGCTCTGGGCAGCGCGTTTTTATAAAACCCGCGCCTTTGCCCGCGAGATGATCGACGGCGGAAAGGTGCACTACAACGGGCAACGCAGCAAGCCGAGTAAAATCGTCGAGCTGAACGCTACCCTGACCCTGCGTCAGGGCAATGATGAGCGAACCGTGATCGTAAAAAGGATTACCGATCAGCGCCGTCCGGCAAGCGAAGCCGTTGAACTGTATGAAGAGACGGCAGAGAGCATTGAGAAACGCGAAAAAATGGCCCAGGCCCGCAAGCTCAATGCGCTGACCATGCCGCACCCCGATCGCCGCCCGGATAAGAAGGAGCGCCGCGATCTGATGAAATTTAAATCCGGTGGCAGCGAGTAACGCGCACCCGCAAGAGAGAAAAACATGGCCAATCAAGACCAATTACACCGCTACCTTTTTGAAAACTATGCCGTGCGCGGCGAGCTGGTAACCGTCTCCAACACCTGGAAAGAGGTGCTGGAAAACCACAACTATCCCCTGCCGGTGAAGAACCTGCTCGGCGAGTTGCTGGTCGCCACCAGCCTGCTGACCGCAACGCTGAAGTTTGCCGGTGATATTACCGTGCAGGTGCAGGGCGATGGCCCGATGAGCCTTGCGGTGATCAACGGCAACAACCGTCAGCAGATGCGCGGCGTCGCGCGCGTACAGGGCGAGATCGCGGACGATGCAAGCCTGAAAACGCTGGTGGGTAACGGTTATCTGGTGATTACCATTACGCCGGAAGAGGGCGAGCGCTACCAGGGCGTGGTTGGCCTTGAAGGCGAAACGCTGGCCGAATGCCTGGAGGATTACTTCCAGCGCTCTGAACAGCTGCCGACGCGCTTGTTTATCCGCACCGGTGATGTCGAAGGCCAGCCAGCGGCAGGCGGTATGCTGTTACAGGTGCTGCCCGCGCAGGATACCCAGGCGGAAGACTTTGAGCACCTGGCCGTGCTGACGGAAACCGTCAAAGCGGAAGAGCTCTTTACCCTGCCGGCGAATGAAGTGCTGTGGCGTCTCTATCATGAAGAAGAGGTCACCCTTTACGATCCGCAGGATGTTGAGTTTAAGTGCACCTGCTCGCGCGAGCGTTGCGCTGGCGCGCTGAAAACCCTGCCGGATGAAGAAGTGGACAGCATCCTCGCCGAAGAGGGCGAAATCGATATGCACTGCGATTATTGCGGCAACCACTACCTCTTCAATGCGATGGATATTGCGGAGATCCGCAATAACGCCTCCCCTGCTGACCCCCAGGTTCATTGATAGCAGTTATTAATCGCCGCCTCCGGGCGGCGTTTTTGTCTCGCCGATCACGTTTCCGTTAAAATCCTGCCTGTAAGTGTTACGTAATTCTCTTTCATGAAAGCGATTACAGTCACAAAGCAAAGGTTAAAAATGCCGTCCCGCGCCGTTTTAAGAACATTTCCCCGATGAATGTAATAAATTTTGGCATAATCCGTGCCGTTAAGTGACCTCAATCACAGCGTTTTCGTCAGACTGGGCTTTGAGCCAGGTAAATCTATGAACCTCGTCCCGGTTGCGGCAAAGAATCACCCCTACACTTTCAGGCAGTACATTTTGGCTAAGGAGCAGTGACATGCGTGTTAAGAGTTTAACCCCGCAAGATCTCAAGGCTTATGGAATCAACGATGTTCAGGATGTCGTTTACAACCCCGATTACGAAACGCTGTATCAAGAGGAACTTCGTCCGGACCTGGAAGGGTATGAGCGCGGCGTATTGACCACCTCAGGCGCGGTTGCCGTCGATACCGGCATCTTTACCGGCCGCTCGCCGAAGGATAAGTACATTGTTCGCGATGACACCACGCGCGACACCGTCTGGTGGTCTGATAAAGGCAAAGGCAAGAACGACAACAAACCGCTCTCGCCGGAAGTGTGGCAGCATCTGAAAGGCCTCGTCACCGAACAGCTCTCCGGCAAGCGTCTCTTTATTGTCGACGCCTTCTGCGGCGCCAACCCGGACACCCGCCTCGCGGTGCGCTTTATTACAGAAGTGGCCTGGCAGGCACATTTCGTCAAAAACATGTTTATTCGCCCGAGCGACGAAGAGCTGGCAGAGTTCACGCCGGACTTTATCGTGATGAACGGCGCGAAGTGCACCAACCCGCAGTGGAAAGAGCAGGGCCTCAACTCAGAGAACTTTGTTGCCTTCAACCTGACCGAACGTATCCAGCTGATTGGCGGGACGTGGTACGGCGGTGAGATGAAGAAAGGGATGTTCTCAATCATGAACTACCTGCTGCCGCTGCAGGGCATTGCCTCGATGCACTGCTCGGCAAACGTTGGCGAGAAAGGCGATGTTGCCGTCTTCTTTGGCCTCTCCGGCACCGGTAAAACTACCCTCTCCACCGATCCGAAGCGCCGTCTGATTGGCGATGATGAGCACGGCTGGGACGACGACGGCGTCTTCAACTTTGAAGGCGGCTGCTACGCGAAAACCATTCGTCTCTCTGAAGAGGCGGAGCCCGATATTTTCCATGCTATTCGCCGCGATGCGCTGCTGGAAAACGTCAGCGTACGCGCCGATGGCAGCATCGACTTTGACGATGCGTCGAAAACCGAGAACACCCGCGTCTCCTACCCGATTTACCATATCCAGAATATTGTTAAACCGGTCTCGAAAGCGGGTCACGCCACCAAAGTGATCTTCCTGACGGCGGATGCGTTCGGTGTGCTGCCACCGGTATCGCGCCTGACTGCCAGCCAGACGCAGTATCACTTCCTCTCCGGCTTTACCGCTAAACTCGCCGGCACCGAGCGCGGTGTCACCGAGCCGACGCCAACCTTCTCCGCCTGCTTCGGCGCAGCCTTCCTGTCGCTGCACCCGACGCAGTATGCCGAAGTGCTGGTAAAACGCATGCAGGCTTCCGGGGCGCAGGCTTACCTGGTGAATACCGGCTGGAACGGCACCGGCAAACGTATCTCCATTAAGGATACGCGCGCGATCATCGACGCCATTCTTAATGGTTCGCTGGACGATGCCGAAACCTTTACCCTGCCGATGTTTGACCTGGCGATCCCGACCTCACTGCCGGGCGTTGAGAGCCGTATTCTCGATCCGCGCGGAACTTACGCGTCGCCAGAGCAGTGGCAGGAGAAAGCCACGCAGCTGGCGAAACTCTTTATCGAGAACTTCGAGAAGTATACCGATACGCCTGCGGGTGCCGCGCTGGTCAGCGCCGGGCCGAAACTGTAATCCGCTTACGCAAGAGAGACAAAACCCGCCGGTTGGCGGGTTTTTTTATGGCGATGAATCGGTTAGCGCAGCATCCACCACTCACGCGAGCAGGCAGATTTGCCTTCCGGGCACGCTTTGCAACTGCCGGTCAGACAACCACTCGCCTCCTCTTCAACACGCACCGCGCGCCCCATGGCTTCCAGCCGCGCCAGCATGGCGTCGATCAACGCTTTGGGCGTGTGCAGGGCGAGGCTGAGCTGGCTTGCCTCCATCCGCCCCTGCAACGCCAGCAGATCGCGTACCTCAATAAGCGATGCCATTACGCTTCTCCTTAATGACAGTCGCTTGCCGGGCTGTCGCAGCAGCTGGCCACCGTTCTGCGCGTAGCCAACAGATTAACATTCACGCGGCTGCGCGCCCGGCGCAATACGCTAATCACCAGCACGTTAAACACCACTACCGCCAGGATGCAGGTCAGGCTGTAGAGCGGATGCTGATGGAAGGTGACGGTTTGATAAAAGAGCGTGGAGAGCGAGTAGGCAATATTCAGCCCCCACAGCACCGAGAAGCCCATCCAGCCGCGGCTGGCTTCGCGGGCAATCGCGCCCATTGCGGTAATGCATGGTACATAGAGCAGGACAAAAATCAGGTAGCTGTAGGCCGCAGCCGCGCTGCCGAACTTCTGGCTCATCACCCCCATGGTGCCGGTCGCCATTTCGCCGTCGCCCTTGCTGGCTTCGATCGGGTTAGCAAGCACGCTCAGGCTGAAGGTCTCTTTGATGGAACTGCCGGTCTCTTCCAGCGCGGCGATCAGTTCATCGCTCAGGCTGAATGTCGCCGGATTAAAAGCCTCCTGCGCAATATTGTCCGCGGTGTAGAGCGTGTTGAGCGTGCCGACCACCACCTCTTTTGCCATCGCGCCGGTAACCAGCCCGACCGTCGCTTGCCAGTGATCGCCCTGCACGCCAATCGGCTCTAACAGCGGGGTAAAGATGCGGCTGATGGAGGCCAGCGCCGAGTCGTTGATGTTGTGCACCGTGCGGCCATTCAGCGAGAAGCTGTTCATCGCGCTGAGGAAAATGCTGACGATGATGATCACTTTCCCGGCGCGGATAACAAAGCCTTTCAGCCGCTGCCAGGTTTGCAGCAGCAGGCTTTTCAGATGCGGAACATGGTAGACCGGCAGCTCCATCACAAACGGCGACGCTTCACCGCGCAGCAGCGTGTATTTCAGCATCAGCCCGGTGAGGATTGCCATCACCACGCCCAGCAGATAGAGCGAGAAGACCGCCACCGCACCCTGCTGGCCGAAAAAGGCGGCGGCAAAGACGGCAAAAATCGCCAGCCGCGCGCCGCAGGACATAAACGGCGCCATCATGATGGTAATCAGCCGTTCACGCGGCGCATCAAGCGTACGCGCGCCCATCACCGACGGCACGTTACAACCGAAGCCGACAATCAGCGGTACAAAGGATTTGCCCGGCAGACCGAGCGACTGCATCAGGCGGTCCATCACAAACGCGGCGCGCGCCATATAACCGGAGTCCTCAAGAAAGGACATAAACAGGTACATCATCCCCAGTTGCGGCACCAGCGGCAGCACGGTATTCACACCGCCGCCCAGCCCCTGCGCGAGAAAGACCGTTAGCCACTCCGGAAAGTGCAGCGTATAGCCGAGCCACTGAATGCCGTGGATAAAGATCGCCACCGAACCGGCATCAAAAATGGGTGAGAACGCCCCGCCAATATTGATGGCGAAGAGGAACATCAGGTACATGACAAACAGGAAGATCGGCAAGCCGAGAAAGCGGTTGAGAATGATGCGGTCGACGGCGGCGGTGAAACGGCTTGGCTCGGCGGTCAACGTATTGCTGACGGTATCGCAAATCGCGGCGATGGCCTGGTAACGCGCATCGGCGATATGCAGCGCCGGATCGTCCATCTCCGCCTGCAAGCGGGAGAGCGCGGCGCTGAGCTGAGTGTCGGAAATATCGGCGTTAGCGCGGCTATAGATATCCCCTTCCAGCATTTGCAGCCCCATCCAGCGGCGCTGCTGCCAGGGAAGCGCGTCGCGCATCTGCCCGGCCAGCGTATCCGCCTCGCGCGCCAGCGGCAGCGCGTAATGCACCAGTTCGACATTGTCATTAGCACGGTGGCGATCGATGGCGAGTTTCAGCGCCTCAATCCCGCGACCGCGCGTGGAGACCAGCGGGATCACCGGGCAGCCAAGGCGGCTGGCGAGCGCATCGATATCAATGCGCAACTTCTGCTTTTCGGCGATATCCAGCATGTTGAGGGCAATAATGCACGGCACGCCAAGCTCCAGCAGCTGTAACGTCAGGTAGAGGTTACGCTCGAGGTTGGAGGCATCCACTACGTTTATCAGCAGATCGGCATCGCCGTTCAGAATGTAGTGGCAGGCAATCTGCTCATCGAGAGAGGTTTGCGCGGAGATGGTGGTTAGCGAGTAAGTGCCGGGCAGATCAACCAGCGTGACCTGGTGGTCGGTAGTGGTAAAGAGCCCCTCTTTGCGTTCAACGGTGACCCCGGCCCAGTTGCCGACGCGCTGGCGGGCACCGGTTAACTGATTGAATAATGTCGTCTTGCCTGAATTGGGGTTGCCAATTAAGCCAATGGTCATTTTTTTCATTTTATTTCGCACCCCGCGAAAACGTTGCGATTAACGTGAAACCACTTCTAATTTAAGAAAGGCGAGATCTTTTTTTCTTAACACTAAATTAACGCGGCGCGTTTCGATATGCACCGGATCGCCCAAAGGGGCAACGCGAACAACATTAAAAGAGGAGCCGGGCAACATGCCGAGGGATAAAAGTTTCTGCCGCCATGCCGGGCTTATTTCTGGTGAGAAACCGAGAATTTTCCACGCGCTATCAGGAGAGAATTGCATAGAGCCTACTTATCTTTTCTGCGAGTCAATATCACTCATGCGTCGTTGAGACGTACGTTTGGTCATCAAAGAGAGGAGGAGTGAGCCTGTGGGTGCGATGATAATGAGAATGGTTTCTATCAGCAATCCAAAGCGTGCGCTTCCGGCGAGGATAATTAAAAAGTTACGCTCTTTTTGATGTAGCGCAATATTTGCTATATCGGAATTTTCAGGAGTAAATAGCAAATAGAGAGTGGGAATAATAAGAATAAATTTATATTTGGCAATCGAGTTTAATAACACATCGAAATATAATAAATGTCATCAATATTAGCTCACCCGCTAATGGCGCACGGAATAGCTTAAATTTCCTCACTATTTTATTCAGCGAAAAATAAAACCCTAAGCGCAACGGGCAAAATAACGGGCGGGAGAAAAAAAGCCCTCTTCGGGAGAAGAGGGCTTTTCTATTAGCGTTTCTTACCCATCGCCGCTGCCAGCGCATCCATCATCGCGCTGTTGCCGGCTGGCTGCGTGTCGCGACCGCGCGGCGCTTTCGCCGGACGGGCGGCGTTGCGGTTGCCGTTATCACGCTCATTGCCATTGCCACCGCGGCGCGGCGCGCTTTCGCCCGGCTGTTCATTGAGACGCATAGTCAGCGCGATACGCTTGCGTGGCAGATCCACTTCCAGCACTTTCACCTTCACGATATCGCCCGCTTTCACTACCGTGTGCGGATCTTCAACGAATTTATCCGCCAGCGAAGAGATATGCACCAGCCCATCCTGATGGACGCCGATATCAACGAACGCGCCGAAGTTGGTGACGTTTGTCACCGCACCTTCCAGCACCATACCCGGCTGGAGATCGTTAAGGGTTTCAACGCCTTCTGCAAAGGTCGCGGTTTTGAACTCCGGACGCGGATCGCGGCCCGGCTTCTCCAGCTCTTTGATGATGTCGGTCACCGTCGGCACGCCGAACTGCTCATCGGTAAACTCGGACGCTTTCAGCTTGCGCAGCTCGGTGCTATTGCCCATCAGATCGCGCAGAGATTGCTCAGTCGCTGCCAGAATGCGCTCCACCACCGGGTAGGTTTCCGGGTGAACGGTAGAGGCATCAAGCGGGTTATCGCCGTGGTTGATACGCAAAAAGCCCGCGCACTGCTCAAAGGCTTTCGGCCCGAGGCGGCTCACTTTCAACAGCTGCTGGCGGTTCTGGAACTGACCGTTTTCATCGCGCCAGGCAACAATGTTCTGCGCCATCATGCGGGTTAACCCGGCCACGCGCGTCAGCAGCGGCACGGAGGCGGTATTGAGATCGACACCGACGGCGTTCACGCAATCTTCCACCACCGCATCGAGTTTACGCGCCAGCTGGCTCTGGCTGACGTCATGCTGATACTGGCCGACGCCGATAGATTTCGGATCGATCTTCACCAGCTCAGCCAGCGGATCCTGTAAGCGACGGGCAATCGACACCGCGCCGCGCAGGGAGACATCCAGATCCGGGAACTCCAGCGCCGCCAGCTCAGAGGCGGAGTAAACCGACGCCCCCGCTTCGCTGACTATCACCTTCTGCGCCGTCACTTTCGGGAACTGTTTCTGCACATCGAGGAAGAAGCGCTCGGTTTCGCGTGAGGCGGTGCCGTTACCAATCGCCACCAGCTCAACGTTATGCTTTTCGCACAGCGCCGCCACGGCCACCGCCGCTTTTGCCGCCTGCCCGGTGTGTGGGTAGATGGTGTCGGTAGCGACCAGTTTGCCGGTGGCATCGACTACCGCCACTTTCACGCCGGTACGCAAACCGGGATCGAGCCCCATGGTAGCGCGCAGGCCAGCCGGTGCCGCCATCAGCAGATCGTGCAGGTTGCGGGCGAAAACGTTGATCGCCTCATCTTCCGCACGCTCACGCACCGTGCCCATCAGCTCGGTTTCCAGATGCATCAGCACTTTGATGCGCCAGGTCCAGCTCACTACGCCTTTACGCCAGCTGTCCGCCGGAGCGTTATTCAGGCGCAGGCCAAGGTGGTCGATAATAATCTGCTCGCCATGGCTCTCTTTTGGCGGCTCATCGAACTGCGGATCGGCGTTCAGCGAAAGTTGCAGAATGCCTTCGTTACGCCCGCGGAACATCGCCAGCGCGCGGTGAGAAGGGACGGTGGAGAGCGGTTCATGATGATCGAAATAGTCGCGGAACTTGGCTCCCTCCTCCTCTTTCCCGGCAACAACCGTTGAGACGAGATGGGCGTTTTTCCACAAGTAGTTACGCACTTTCGCCAGCAGCGCTGCATCTTCCGCGAAGCGCTCCATCAGGATGTAACGCGCGCCGTCGAGAGCCGCTTTGCTGTCGGCAACGCCTTTGTCGGCATCCACAAAGGTGGCAGCCAGCGCTTCAGGATCCTGCGACGGATCGTTCCACAGCGAATCCGCCAGCGGCTCGAGACCGGCTTCAATAGCGATCTGCCCGCGCGTGCGGCGTTTCGGTTTGTAGGGAAGATAGAGATCTTCGAGTTCAGTTTTGCTCAGGGTGCCGTTAATCGCCTGCGCCAGCTCATCGCTCAGTTTGCCCTGCTCGCCGATCGATTTCAGGATCGCCTGGCGGCGCTCTTCAAGCTCGCGCAGGTAGCCGAGACGGGTTTCAAGTTGACGCAGCTGCGTATCGTCCAGACCGCCGGTCACCTCTTTACGGTAACGCGCGATAAACGGGACAGTGTTGCCTTCATCAAGCAGGCGAACGGCGGATTCCACCTGTTCGGTTCGTGCCTTAAGTTCACCCGCAATAATGCGGCAGAGCGAATCATTCATCATGTCTTTCATCATCTTCTGAACAAAAAATCAGGGGACAGTTATACGGACTGACACAGCAAAATGCCAGCCGTCGGCGGGCGCTCTCAGACTCATCCGGGCACTTATTTCACATAGACGATCTCGTTGACGTACCAGGTCGCTTCACCGCCCGGTGTCTGCACCACCGCCACATCGCCGACCTCTTTTTTCAGCAGCGCGCGGGCCATCGGTGAATCGATAGAGATGTAATCTTTGCGGCCGAAAATTTCGTCGTAGCCGACAATGCGAAAACGCAGGGTGTCGCCATCGTCGTTTTCAATCTCCACCCAGGCACCAAAAAAGACCTTTCCTTCCTGTTGCGGCGAATAATCGACGATTTTTAAATTTTCGAGGCATTTTGTCAGGTAGCGCACGCGACGATCGATTTCGCGCAGGCGTTTTTTGTTGTATTGATAATCAGCGTTTTCACTGCGGTCGCCGAGGCTTGCCGCCCAGGTGACCTTTTTTGTCACTTCCGGGCGCTCCTGACGCCAGAGAAAATCGAGTTCCTGCTTCAGTTTGTCGTAACCTTCACGGGTAATCAGGGGCGTTTTCATTGATGGGCCTTATTAATGTCTTCGCTGCACTTTACAAACGGAACGCGGTAAGGTGCGGATTAATCATGCTTTATGTGATGCAATATGCATATAAGCTGCTGTTAAATATGCTTTGTAACAATTTCGACTAGAATGTATACCAGATTTCGCTGGTCGTTAACGCGCACTTTTTTAGAATACGGAAACATTATTGTCGGAACCTTTGGGAGTAAAAACAATGCAAGAGAATTATAAGATTCTGGTCGTGGATGACGATATGCGTCTGCGCGCATTGCTCGAGCGTTACCTTACTGAGCAGGGCTTCCAGGTTCGTAGCGTGGCTAACGCGGAACAAATGGATCGTTTGTTAACCCGCGAATCCTTCCATCTGATGGTGCTGGATCTGATGCTGCCGGGCGAAGATGGTCTCTCTATCTGCCGCCGTCTGCGCAGCCAGAGCAACCCGATGCCGATCATTATGGTGACGGCAAAAGGCGAAGAGGTTGACCGCATTGTCGGGCTGGAGATCGGTGCCGACGACTATATTCCCAAACCCTTCAACCCGCGTGAGCTGCTGGCGCGTATCCGTGCGGTGCTGCGTCGCCAGGCCAATGAGCTGCCGGGTGCCCCCTCTCAGGAAGAAGCAGTTATCGCCTTTGGTAAGTTCAAACTGAACCTCGGCACCCGTGAAATGTTCCGCGAAGATGAGCCGATGCCGCTAACCAGCGGTGAGTTTGCGGTGCTGAAAGCGCTGGTCAGCCATCCGCGCGAGCCGCTGTCGCGCGATAAGCTGATGAACCTGGCGCGCGGTCGTGAATACTCGGCGATGGAGCGCTCCATCGACGTGCAGATCTCCCGCCTGCGCCGCATGGTGGAAGAGGATCCGGCGCATCCGCGTTATATTCAGACCGTCTGGGGTCTGGGCTACGTATTTGTGCCGGACGGCGCTAAAGCATGATGCGAGTGCGTTTCTCGCCGCGAAGTTCCTTTGCCCGCACGCTGCTGCTCATCGTCACTTTGCTGTTCGTCAGCCTGGTGACGACGTACCTGGTGGTACTGAATTTCGCCATTTTGCCAAGCCTTCAGCAGTTCAATAAGGTTCTCGCTTACGAAGTTCGTATGCTGATGACCGATAAACTGCAGCTGGAGGATGGCACGCAGCTGGTGGTGCCCCCGGCATTTCGCCGCGAGATCTATCGCGAATTAGGCATTTCTCTCTACTCCAACGAGGCGGCGGAAGATGCCGGCCTGCGTTGGGCGCAGCACTATGAGTTTCTGAGCCAGCAGATGGCGCAGCAGCTCGGCGGCCCGACTGAAGTCCGCGTTGAGGTGAACAAAAGCTCGCCGGTGGTGTGGCTGAAAACCTGGCTGTCGCCCAATATTTGGGTGCGCGTACCGCTCACGGAAATTCATCAGGGCGATTTCTCCCCGCTCTTTCGCTATACGCTGGCGATTATGCTGTTGGCTATCGGCGGCGCGTGGCTCTTTATCCGTATTCAGAACCGACCTCTTGTTGACCTTGAACATGCCGCCCTGAAAGTGGGGAAAGGGCAGATCCCGCCGCCGCTGCGGGAGTATGGCGCATCGGAGGTGCGCTCGGTGACCCGCGCCTTTAACCAGATGGCAGCGGGCGTCAAACAGCTGGCGGATGACCGTACGCTGCTGATGGCGGGCGTCAGCCACGATCTGCGCACGCCGTTAACGCGTATCCGCCTGGCAACCGAGATGATGGGTGAAGAGGATGGCTATCTGGCTGAATCCATCAACAAAGATATCGAAGAGTGCAACGCGATTATCGAGCAGTTTATCGACTACCTGCGCACCGGCCAGGAGATGCCGATGGAAGCGGCGGATCTTAACGCCGTGCTCGGGGAAGTGATTGCGGCGGAGAGCGGCTACGAACGTGAAATCGACACCGGTCTGCAAGAGGGTGAAATCATCGTGCGCATGCATCCGCTATCGATTAAACGCGCGGTCGCCAATATGGTGGTCAACGCAGCGCGCTACGGCAATGGCTGGATCAAAGTCAGCAGCGGCACGGAGCTGAACCGCGCCTGGTTCCAGGTGGAAGATGATGGTCCGGGCATTAAGCCGGAGCAGCGCGAGCACCTTTTCCAGCCGTTTGTGCGCGGCGACAGCGCCCGTAGCACCAGCGGCACCGGTTTAGGCCTGGCGATTGTCCAGCGTATTGTTGATAACCATAACGGGCTGCTGGAGTTGGGCACCAGCGAGCGCGGCGGGCTCTGTATCCGCGCCTGGCTGCCGATCCCTGTCGTTCGCCAGAACGGACAGCTCAAAGAGGTGTAAACCTGTAGCGCTTTGCCCGGCTGGCAAAGCGCTTTTCCTTTCTACAACTTCGCTTTCAGCGCCAGCAGCGCCTCGCAAAAGGCTTGAGGGTGCGACACAAACGGCGCATGGGCCGCTTTCGGGAAGATAAATGACTCGCTTGCGGGCCACATCTCATCCAGCAGCGGCACAATCTTACGCGGCACTAATCCATCAAGATGACCATAGAGGCGCAAAAACGGCAGCGACAGGTTCTGTAATTCCTCTCGCAGATCGACCGTCTTCAAAATCTCCAGCCCGCCGTTCAGCACCTCCGTCGACGGCATATCCAGCGATAAAACGGCGCTTT
Organism: Kosakonia sp. CCTCC M2018092; assembly: GCF_003864115.1. Lineage (NCBI taxonomy): Bacteria > Pseudomonadati > Pseudomonadota > Gammaproteobacteria > Enterobacterales > Enterobacteriaceae > Kosakonia > Kosakonia sp. CCTCC M2018092. Next base: position 337,952 of record NZ_CP034225.1, on the reverse strand, counting down.
TCAGCAGGCGCGCATCCTGACGCGCGGTATCGCTGCCCATGGTTTGCAACGCCAGAAAGCGCTCAACCGTGCGCTGAAAATCCTCGCTAAGCTGGTGCTGAAAACCGGCCAGCACTTCAGGTTTAATTCCCGGCCACGCGTCACGCGCGCTGAAACAGGGCGAGGAGGCGACGGTAACCAGCGCGCTTACCCGTTCCGGTGCCTGCAGCGCAATCTGGCTTGCCACCAGACCGCCGAGGCTCCAGCCGAGCCACATCGCTTTTTCCGGCGCCTGCGCTAAAACGCACTGTGCCATCTGCGCCAGGGTCTGCGCGCCAAAACCGCGGCTGCGGCCATACCCCGGAAGATCGACCAGGTGCAGCGTAAAATGCGAGCTGAGTTCCGCCGTAATGCAATCCCATACTTGTGCATTCAGCCCCCAGCCGTGCAGCAGCACAAGATGCGCATCTCCTTCGCCTTTGGTTTGCCACCAGATGTCACTCATCAGTTATCGTTCTCTTCTTTCACACAAGGAGGTGCCACATGCTAACAGTGCCGGGATTGTGCTGGCTATGCCTGATGCCATTAATGCTCAGCCACTGGGGGGTCTGTTCGCGCTGTACGCGAAGCCTGCAAAGGCGAGAAAAAGTTTGCCCTTTGTGCGGTTTATCCGCCGCCTGTGAACGCCTTCCCTGCGGGCGCTGTTTACGCCGTGCGCCGCCCTGGCAGCGGCTGATTGCCGTCAGCCGTTATGCGCCGCCGCTCAGCCTGCTGGTGCATCAGTTTAAATTCCATCCGCGCCCGGAGATGGCCCCCGCGCTGGCGCGCCTGCTGCTGCTGGCGGTCCACAGTGCGCGGCGCATCAACGCTCTGCCGCCGCCGGATATGCTGGTGAGCGTGCCGCTGCACGGTCGTCGACAGTGGCGAAGAGGGTTCAATCAGAGCGATCTGCTGTGCAGAAGCCTTTCGCGCTGGCTGCGCTGCCCTTACCCGCGCGCGGCGCTCAGGCGACAGCGGGCGACGCCGGTTCAGCATCAGCTGGCGGCACGGCTACGTAAAAGGAACGTGAAAAACGCCTTCCGTCTTGAATTGCCGGTGGCGGGTCTCCATATCGTTATTGTGGATGATGTCGTCACCACCGGCAGCACGGTCGCAGAGATCAGCCAGCTGCTTTTACGCAGCGGCGCAGCCACTGTTCAGGTCTGGTGCCTGTGTCGAACCTTGTAGACCCTCGATGATGGGCGTATTATAACCGAGTAAAATAGTCAACTATTAGGCCATTGCTATGATCCGTATTTCCGACGCTGCCCAAGCGCACTTTGTCAAACTGCTGGCGAATCAGGAAGAAGGGACACAAATCCGCGTATTTGTGATCAACCCAGGCACGCCAAACGCAGAGTGTGGTGTCTCATACTGTCCGCCGGATGCGGTCGAAGCCACCGATACCGCACTGAAATTTGAACAACTGGTTGCCTATGTCGATGAGCTGAGCGCGCCGTATCTGGAAGATGCGGAAATCGATTTTGTCACCGACCAGTTGGGTTCTCAGCTGACGCTGAAAGCTCCGAACGCCAAAATGCGTAAAGTCTCCGATGACGCCCCGCTGATGGAGCGCGTGGAGTATTTACTGCAATCGCAGATCAACCCACAGCTCGCAGGCCACGGCGGTCGCGTTACGCTGATGGAGATCACCGATGAAGGCTACGCCATTCTGCAATTCGGCGGCGGCTGTAACGGGTGCTCCATGGTTGACGTAACGCTGAAAGAAGGCATTGAGAAGCAGCTGCTGAACGAGTTCCCGGAACTCGCCGGCGTGCGCGACCTCACCGAGCACCAGCGCGGCGAGCACTCTTACTACTAAGCCTCTCTGCGCTTTGAGTATATTGCCCGGTGGCGCTTCGCTTACCGGGCCTACTCCTTTATGTAAGCCCTGACGGTTCAATCTCTATCGGGCAATCCAACAGCTCCATCTCATGAGCCTTTTCCTCCGTCCCGTAGGCCGGATAAGGCGCAGCCGCCATCCGGCAAATACCCCCCTGCTTTTGCTCAGCCGTTAGTATGACGAAGCTCTCACTTCTTACATTTTGATCCGCCGGGTGATTCTCTTTATCGGGATGTTACCCGTATCATCCCGACCGGCACCGACAAGATAAAAAACATCCGACTACAATTTTCAGCAATGGATGTAAGCCGAAACGGTGCCGCAGCGCGATTTCACCTTTTGAAAGCGGCTGCCCGAAAACACTGACGTTACCCATAACAAATTAAAGGCCAGGTAAATCATGCCATTAGTCATCGTTGCTATCGGTGTTGCTCTCCTACTGTTACTCATGATCCGTTTCAAAATGAACGGGTTTATCGCTCTGATCCTCGTCGCGCTTGCGGTGGGGATGATGCAGGGCATGCCGCTGGATGCGGTGATTAAGTCGATCAAAGCCGGTGTTGGCGGAACGCTGGGCAGTCTTGCGCTGATCATGGGCTTTGGTGCCATGCTGGGTAAGTTGCTGGCGGACTGCGGCGGTGCGCAGCGTATTGCCACCACGCTGATTGAAAAGTTTGGTCGCAAACATATCCAGTGGGCGATCGTGTTAACCGGTTTTACCGTCGGTTTCGCCCTCTTCTATGAAGTGGGTTTCGTGCTGCTGCTGCCGCTGGTCTTTACCGTCGCGGCTTCTGCGCGCATTCCCCTGCTCTATGTCGGCGTGCCGATGGCCGCGGCCCTTTCCGTGACGCACGGCTTCCTGCCGCCGCACCCGGGTCCAACCGCTATTGCCACCATTTTCCATGCTGATATGGGTAAAACCCTGCTCTACGGTACGCTGCTCGGCATTCCGACAGTGATCCTCGCTGGCCCGGTTTACGCTCGTTTCCTGAAAAACATCGATAAACCGATCCCGGAAGGGCTCTACAACTCAAAAACCTTTAGCGAAGAAGAGATGCCGGGCTTCGGCGTCAGCGTCTGGACCTCGCTGGTACCGGTGATCCTGATGGCGCTGCGTGCCGTAGCGGAGATGGTGCTGCCGAAAGGCCACGCGCTGCTGCCCTACGCTGAGTTCTTCGGCGATCCGGTGATGGCGACAATGATTGCGGTGCTGATTGCGGTCTTCACCTTTGGCCTCAATCGCGGCCGTTCGATGGACGATATCAACGACACGCTGACCAGCTCGATCAAAATCATCGCCATGATGCTGCTGATCATTGGCGGCGGCGGCGCGTTTAAGCAGGTGCTGGTCGACAGCGGCGTGGATAAGTACATCGCCTCAATGATGCATGCCACCAACCTCTCTCCGCTGTTTATGGCCTGGTCGATTGCCGCCGTGCTGCGTATTGCGCTCGGTTCCGCAACCGTCGCGGCGATTACCGCAGGTGGTATTGCAGCGCCGCTGATCGCTACAACCGGCGTCAGCCCGGAGTTGATGGTGATTGCCGTTGGCTCCGGAAGCGTGATCTTCTCGCACGTTAACGATCCGGGTTTCTGGCTGTTTAAGGAGTATTTTAACCTCACCATCGGTGAAACCATGCGTTCGTGGTCCGCGCTGGAAACCATTATTTCGGTATGTGGCCTGGTGGGTTGCTTGCTGTTGGGAATGGTGGTCTGAGGCAGGGATTGCCGGATGGCGCTTCGCTTATCCGGCCTACGAAGGTGATTCGGTGCTGCTGAAACCATATGCCGGATGGCGATTCGCTTATCCGGCCTACGAATATGATTCGGTGTGGCTGAAACCATATGCCGGATGGCGCTTCGCTTATCCGGCCTACGAATATGATTCGGTGTGGCTGAAACCACGTGCCGGATGGCGCTTCGCTTATCCGGCCTACAGGCCTGGTGTTACTGAAACGGCGTAGGCCGGATAAGGCGCAGCCGCCATCCGGCAACATGCCCGAGCGCATTACGCGACCGGGCATTTTTATTACCGTTTTCCGGCGGCCTTACGGCGACGATCGAGATCCTTAATCAGCCTGTTTACCGTCTCATCGGCAAACATCTCCTCCAGCGAAACCGCAAGCTTGCGCCGCCAGTTTTGATACTGATCGCTGGTACCGGGCACGTTAACCGGCGACGACATATCCAGCCAATCCTCCGGTTGCAGCCCCAGCAGAGCGCTGTTGCTGTCCGCAATATAGCGTTGCAAAGCGCGACTGAGGATCGACGACATCGGCATGCGTAACGCTTTTTTGCCCGCGCGCTGCGGCAAGCAGCCATGCTGATGCAGCGCCGTTAGCAGCCCCTGTTTGGCCTGCTCACGATCGTCATATAAACCGCTCAGCAGCTCCTCATCCGGATAGAGGCCCAACGTTTTGCCGAGGGTTAAATCGCCGCTCTCCCAGTAGCCGCGCAGGGTCGGCAGATCGTGAGTGGTGGCAACCGCCATTGACTGCGCCGGCCACGCTTCGGGAGCATGGAACACCTTATCGTCGTTTTCGAAATAGAGCACTTTGTAGGAGTAAACGCCGCTGCGCCGTAGCTTGCCGACGATCTCCTGCGGAACAGTACCGAGATCTTCGCCAATCACCATGCACTGGTGACGGTGACTCTCAAGGGCGAGGATCGCCAGCAGATCGTCAACCGGATAGTGAACATAGGCCCCCTGATCCGCCGTTTCACCGTAGGGGATCCACCACAGGCGCAGCATCGACATCACATGATCGATACGCAGCGCGCCGCAATTTTTCATATTCGCGCGCAGCAGATCGACAAACGGCGCATAGCCGCGCGCCTGCATGACGTGCGGATCCATCGGCGGTAAGCCCCAGTTTTGCCCCAGCGGCCCGAGAATATCCGGCGGTGCGCCAACGGAAGCTTTCAGGCAGTAAAGCTCACGGTCGCACCAGGTCTCTGCGCCGCCTTCCGCCACGCCAACCGCGAGGTCGCGATAGAGGCCAATCGGCATCTGGTAACCCTGGCTGGTTTGCCAGCACTCGGCGAACTGCGTAAATGCCAGCCACTGTAACCAGAGGTAGAAATTGACCTCATCGGCATGCTGCTGGCAAAAGGCTTTAACTTCCGGGCTGTCGATGGATTGATAGCCCTGCGGCCAGGCTGGCCAGCCCCAGCGCAGCGGATCTTCCTGCACCTGGAACGCGTGCAGCGCATCGAACGCCGCCTGCCAGTAGAGGCTGTCGCCCTCCTGCTCAACGAATGCGCGGAAGGCGGCGAACTGCTCATCCCCCTCGCCACGCTGGCTGAAACCTTGCCACGCCATGCGCAGTGCCGTCAGCTTGAGCGCAGTGACCGCCGAATAGTCGACCCACTCGCTCTCGCGGGCAGCGCGCAGCGCCTTCTGGGTGGCGGCTTTTTTCCACCACGCCTGCGCCGCTTTGCTCTGGGCAAAATCCTCTACCGCGTTAACGTCGATATAGATAATGTTCAGCCAGCGGCGAGAGGACGGGCTGTAAGGGCTGGCGCTCTCAGGGTAAGCGGGATAGAGGGCATGAATCGGGTTGAGCCCGATAAACGCGCCGCCGCGCTCGCCGACGCCTGTGAGCATCTGTTTCAGATCGCCGAAATCGCCGATCCCCCAGTTGTTTTCGGAGCGCAGCGTGTAGAGCTGCACGCAGGCACCCCACAATTTTTTACCGTCACGCAGCGCCTGCGGCTCATAACAGCGGGCGGGCGCGATAATCACCCGGCACGCCCACTGCTGCTTTTTCTGCGTCAGTGTCAGAGCGTGGTAGCCCAGCGCCAGGCCGCCTGGGAGCGGCAGATCGTCACCGCCGCTTACCTCGCCCTGGTAGGTTTTTCCCGCTTCGGTCGTCAGTTGCCACTGATATTGCCCCTTGCCGGAGACCACCAGCCGCTTCTTTTTACCGTGAATAAACACCTGTACCGCTGGCACAGGCGCAGCATTTACCGTCGCCGGGACAGGGTGCATTGCATCCAGTAACCGCTGTTTGGTCTGCGCACTGATGGACTGCGGTTTACCGTGCGCATTGATGTAATTTGGGCTGATTCCTGCCGTCAGCGCGGCCTGTTCCAGACGTTTACTCTGCATTGCGCTTCCTTAACGTTTTGCCTGCCAGATGCGGATCTGGTAATCGCGGATCGAGCGGTCAGAGCTAAACATGCCGCAGCGCGCGGTATTGAGGATCGCCGCACGCGTCCAGGCCTCCTGGTCGCGATAGAGCACATCAACCTGCTTTTGCGCCTCGACATAGGCGGCGAAATCCGCCATCACCAGGTAGGGATCGCCGCCCTGTTTGCCGATGCTGTGCAGCATCTGGTCGAAGGCATGCTTGTCGCCGCCGCTATATTTCCCGCTCTCCAGCTCTTTCAGCACCGCATCCAGCAGCTTATCTTTTTTACGCCACTTGACCGGGTCGTAACCTTTCGCTTTTAACGCCTTCACCTGCTCAACGGTGTTACCGAAGATAAAGATATTCTCTTCGCCCACCTGCTCAGCGATTTCAACGTTAGCGCCATCCAGTGTGCCGACCGTTAATGCACCGTTGAGCGCCAGCTTCATGTTGCCGGTGCCGGAAGCCTCTTTGCCCGCGGTTGAGATCTGCTCGGAGACATCCGCCGCCGGGATCAATTTTTCCGCCGCCGAGACGCAATAATCCGGCAGGAACACCACTTTCAGCTGGTCGCCAATCGACGCATCGTTGTTAATTACGTCTGCCACTTTGTTGATAGCGTAGATGATATTCTTCGCCAGGTAGTAACCCGGCGCCGCTTTTGCACCAAACAGGAAGACGCGCGGCACGCGGTTCGCCTGCGGGTTTTCGCGAATCTCCTTATAGAGCGCAATGATATGCAGCAGGCCAAGATGCTGGCGTTTGTACTCATGCAAACGCTTGATCTGAATATCGAAAATCGCTTCAGGGTTGATCACAATCCCGGTGCGCGCTTTGACAAATTCCGCTAGCCGCACTTTATTTTGCCGCTTAATGTCGCGATAGTGCTGGCGAAATGCCGCATCGTCGGCGTACTTCTCAAGATTGATTAATTGATCGAGATCGTTGGCCCACTCTTTTTTCAGCGTCTTATCGAGCAGCGCGGCCAGCAGCGGGTTGCACTGTTTGATCCAGCGGCGCGGCGTGATGCCATTGGTGACGTTATGGAATTTGCCCGGCCACAGCTGGTGGTATTCCGGGAAGAGATCTTTCACCACCAGGTCCGAGTGCAGCGCGGCCACGCCGTTAACGGCAAAGCCGCCGACTACGCAGAGGTTGGCCATGCGCACCTGCTTGTCATGCACCACCGCCAGTTTTGCCCACACCGCTTTATTGCCCGGCCAGGTCTGCTCAACCTGTGCTTTAAAACGCTCGTTGATGCGTTTGATGATCTGCATATGGCGCGGCAGCAGCGCTTTCACCAGCGACTCATCCCAGCGCTCGAGCGCTTCCGGCATCAGCGTATGGTTGGTGTAAGCAAAAGTACGGCTGGTGATCGCCCAGGCGTCATCCCAGTTCAGCTGATGCTCATCAAGCAGTACGCGCAGCAGTTCAGGAATGGCGATGGTCGGGTGGGTATCGTTCAACTGGATCACTTCGTAATCCGGCAGTTGCGCCAGCTTGCGTCCGGCCAGGTGATGACGGCGCAGAATATCTGCCACCGAGCAGGCGCACTGGAAATATTGCTGCATCAGACGCAGCTTCTTACCGGCCTGATGGTTGTCGTTCGGGTAGAGCACTTTGGTCAGCTTTTCAGCGTCGATACCCGTTTGCTCCGCGCGCAGGAAATCGCCGTCGTTGAATTTGGTGAGGTTAAACGGATGCGCGTGGGTGGCCTGCCACAGGCGCAGCGGCTGGGTAATGCCGTTGCGGTAGCCAATCACCGGCAGATCCCAGGCTTCGCCCACGAGGGTAAAGGCCGGTTGCCACTGCCCCTCTTTACTCACTTTGCCGCCAATGTTGACCTGCACATCCAGCTGTTCGTTGTGGCGGAACCACGGGTAGCTGCGGCGATGCCAGTCATCCGGCGCTTCATGCTGCTGGCCGTCGACAAAGGACTGGCGAAACAGCCCGTACTGATAGTTGAGACCATAACCGGTGGCAGGCTGGCCGACGGTCGCCATCGAGTCGAGGAAGCAGGCCGCCAGACGCCCCAGACCACCGTTGCCAAGCGCCGGATCGATCTCCTCTTCCAGCAGATCGGTCAGTTGGATATCGTGCGCCTGCAATACTTCGCCGACCGCCTCATACCAGCCGAGGTTCAGCAGGTTGTTGCCCGTCAGGCGACCAATTAAAAACTCCATTGAGATGTAGTTAACGTGGCGCTGTTCCTTCGCCGCTTTTGGCGCTGGTTGCGCTGCCAACAGTTCCGCCAGCGCGCCGCTTACGGCATGCCACCACTGGCGAGTTGTCATTTCCGTTGCAGAGTGAACCCCAAAACGCTGCCACTGGCGCGTCAGGGCCGCTTCAAATTGCGCTTTATCAAACGTTGGCTTTGTCATAAAAATCCGGGTCCTGTGTGAAGATAATCGACATTAGCGCTAGTGTGCAGATCTACGGGTAGCACTTCCTCATCCTGGCGGGGATTAGACAGGGAGGAGTAGCGGGGATGAGCGAAAAAATGTGATCGCCGCCACCTAAAATTTTTATCCTACGGTGAGCCGATAATGAAATGCCGTTTCGGTAATAAATTGTTTTACGCGCGCAGAGCACGCGGCGAAATAATATTTTATACGCGCCGACGTTACCGTTTCGCTAATTGCGCGTTGCTTTTACGCGACCTATTAATATGACCGATTTTTTCTGCGGAAAATTTGCCCGCTTTCGCCCGGCCGCCCGCTGCGTCTGGGGTCGATTTATTCGTTACTAAAATAGAACTGTGACATAGTGCAAATTCACAATCGTCAGATCCGGACATAACTTGCAATATTTCCTCATCTGTCCGAACTTATTGAGATTAATTACGAAGCACAAAAAAAATCGCATCTCAGTTCTCCCTCACAGTGAAGTGATAACTATGTTGATTCCGTCCAAATTAAGTCGCCCGGTTCGTCTCGACCATACGGTGGTGCGCGAACGTCTGCTGGCGAAACTTTCCGGCGCCAACAATTATCGGCTTGCGCTGGTAACCAGCCCTGCGGGCTACGGCAAGACCACCCTCGTCTCGCAATGGGCGGCGGGGAAAAGCGACGTCGGCTGGTTCTCGCTCGATGAGGGGGATAATCAGCAGGAGCGCTTCGCCAGCTACTTTATCGCCGCGGTGCAGCAGGCCACCGGCGGTCATTGCGTCAGCAGCGAAGTGATGGCGCAAAAACGCCAGTACGCCAGCCTGCCTTCACTCTTCTCCCAGCTGTTTGTCGAACTGACCGAATGGCAGCGCCCGCTCTACCTGGTGATTGATGATTACCATCTGATTACCAACCCGGTGATCCACGATGCGATGCGCTTCTTCCTGCGCCATCAGCCGGAAAACCTGACCCTGATTGTGCTCTCGCGTAACCTGCCGCAGCTGGGGATTGCCAACCTGCGCGTGCGCGAACAGCTGCTTGAAGTGGGCAGCCAACAGCTGGCCTTTACCCACCAGGAGGCGAAGCAGTTTTTTGACTGCCGCCTGAATGCGCCGATCGAAGCGGCTGAGAGCAGCAGGCTGTGTGATGATGTCGCCGGCTGGGCCACGGCGCTGCAACTGATCGCCCTCTCCGCCCGGCAAAACCACAGCGCGCCACACCACTCCGCGCGCCGCCTGGCGGGCATTAACGCCAGCCACCTCTCCGATTATCTGGTCGATGAGGTGCTGGATAATGTCGATCCCGCCACCCGCCAGTTCCTGCTGAAAAGTGCCCTGCTGCGCTCGATGAACGATGCGCTGATTGTGCGCGTCACCGGCGAGGAGAACGGGCAGATGCGGCTGGAGGAGATTGAGCGTCAGGGGCTTTTTTTACAGCGCATGGATGATTCCGGCGAGTGGTTTAGCTACCACCCACTGTTCGGCAATTTCCTGCGCCAGCGCTGCCAGTGGGAGCTGGCGACGGAGCTACCCAATATTCACCGCGCAGCAGCAGAGAGCTGGATGGCGCAAGGCTTCCCGAGCGAAGCGATCCACCACGCGCTGGCAGCGGGCGACGGCGTGATGCTGCGCGATATTCTGCTCAATCACGCGTGGGGGTTGTTTAACCACAGCGAGCTGAGCCTGCTGGAGGAGTCGCTGAAAGCCCTGCCGTGGGAGAGCCTGCTGGAGAACCCGCGGCTGGTGCTGCTGCAGGCGTGGCTGATGCAAAGTCAGCACCGGTATAGCGAAGTGAACACCCTGCTGGCACGCGCCGAGCAGGAGATGACGACCCAGATGGATGCCTCGCTGCACGGCGATTTCAACGCCCTGCGCGCCCAGGTGGCGATTAACGATGGCGATCCGGTGGAAGCAGAGCGGCTGGCAATGGTGGCGCTCGACGAACTGCCACTGGCTAACTACTACAGCCGGATTGTCGCCACGTCGGTACATGGCGAAGTGCTGCACTGCAAAGGCGAGCTGGCCAATTCACTGGCGGTGATGCAGCAAACCGAGCAGATGGCGCGCCGTCACGATGTCTGGCACTACGCGCTGTGGAGCCTGATCCAGCAGAGCGAAATCCTCTTCGCGCAGGGCTTTTTGCAGGCAGCGTGGGAGATGCAGGAGAAAGCCTTCGCCCTTATCCGCGAGCAGCACCTTGAACAGCTGCCGATGCATGAGTTTTTACTCCGCATCCGCGCCCAGCTTCTGTGGGCGTGGGCGCGGCTCGACGAAGCGGAAGCCGCCGCGCGTCAGGGGATGGAGGTGCTCTCTGCGCTGCAACCGCAGCAGCAGTTGCAGTGCCTGGCGCTGATTGTGCAGGTCTCGCTGGCACGTGGCGATCTGGATAACGCCCGCAGCCACCTGCACCGGCTGGAGAACCTGCTCGGCAACGGTCAGTACCACAGCGACTGGGTGTCGAACGCCGATAAAGTGCGGATGATCTACTGGCAAATGACCGGGGACAAAAACGCCGCCGCGCAGTGGCTGCGCCAGACGCCAAAACCGGCCTTTGCCAATAACCACTTCCTGCAAAGCCAGTGGCGCAACATTGCCCGCGCGCAGATCCTGCTGGGGGATTTTGACCCGGCGGAGATGGTGCTGGAGGAGTTAAACGAAAACGCGCGCAGCCTGCGCCTGATGAGCGATATCAACCGCAACCTGCTGCTGCTCAACCAGCTTTACTGGCACGCCGGGCGCAAAAACGATGCCCAGCGCGTGCTGCTTGAAGCGCTACAACTCGCCAACCGCACCGGGTTTATCAGCCACTTTGTGATTGAGGGTGAACCGATGGCGCAGCAGCTGCGCCAGCTCATTCAGCTCAACACGCTGCCGGAGTTAGATCAGCACCGCGCCCAGCGCATTCTGCGCGAAATCAACCAGCATCACCGGCATAAGTTCGCCCACTTTGATGAGAGCTTTGTCGAGCGCTTACTGACACACCCGGAAGTGCCGGAGCTGATCCGCACCAGCCCGCTGACGCAGCGCGAGTGGCAGGTGCTGGGGCTTATCTATTCGGGGTACAGCAATGAGCAGATCGCCGGTGAACTGGCTGTCGCCGCGACGACCATCAAAACCCATATCCGCAACCTCTATCAGAAGCTGGGCGTTGCCCACCGTCAGGATGCGGTGCAGCACGCCCAGCGGCTGCTGAAAATTATGGGTTATGGGGTATAACGGCTAGCAGAGTTCCAGCTGCACATTGTTGTGGCTGATCACCTGCATCACGCCTGCGGGCGGCATCACATCGGTGTAGACCGCATCGACAAGGCTGATACTGCCCATATTGACCATCGCATTGCGGCCAAACTTCGAGTGATCCACCACCAGCATCACATGGCGCGAGTTCTCAATGATCGCGCGCTTGGTGCGCACTTCATGGTAGTCAAACTCCAGCAGCGAGCCGTCTGCATCGATGCCGCTGATACCCAGGATGCCGAAATCGAGGCGGAACTGGGAGATAAAATCGAGAGTCGCTTCGCCGACAATACCGCCGTCGCGGCTGCGCAGTTCGCCGCCCGCCAGAATGACGCGGAAATCTGACTTTTTCATCAAGGTATTAGCGACGTTAAGGTTGTTGGTGACAACCCGCAGTTCGCTGTGGTCGAGCAGCGCATGGGCGACCGCTTCCGGCGTGGTGCCGATATCGATAAACAGCGTCGCGCCGTTGGGGATCTGCTCGGCCACGCGGCGGGCAATACGCTCTTTTTCCGCCGCCAGCGTCGTTTTCCGGTCGTGCCACGAGGTGTTTTCCGAGCTGGAAGGCAGCGCCGCACCGCCGTGGTGACGCAAGATTTTGTTCTGATCGGCCAGATCGTTCAGATCGCGGCGAATTGTCTGCGGGCTGACGGAGAACTGTTCAACCAGCTCTTCGGTGCTGACATATCCCTGTTGTTTAACCAGCTCGATAATCGCGTCGTGACGCTGTGTCTGTTTCATCATGTGTCCCTGGATAATTATGTTCGTTTTCGCACATTCTGCGAGTCCACCAGCGCCATCGCCAGGCCAATCACTATCCCTGCCGTATGCGCGCCGCTGGCAATGGCGAAGCCGGTTAAGCCGAACCATTCCGCCACCATCAGTAACACCGTAAAGATAAATAGGCCGTTCGGCAGCGCTACCTTCGGTTCCGGATCGCGCACGCCGCGCAGCCAGACATAACCGATCAGCGCATAGACCACGCCGGAGAGACCGCCGAACCAGGGGCCGGTAAGCTGGTGCTGCACAAAGCCGCTTAACAGCGCGCTAATCAGCGTAATCACTACCAGCTTACCGCTGCCGAGCCGCTTCTCCACCGCGCCGCCAAGATACCACCACCAGAAGAGGTTAAAGAGGATGTGCAGCAGCGAAAAGTGCATGATCGCGTGAGTGAAATAGCGCCAGGCTTCAAAGCGCAGGCTCTCATCCCAGGGCCAGGCGAGCCACGCCATCACCACTTCATCGCCCATCACGTTCATCAGCAGGAAGACGATAATGCAGAGCACGGAGATGGCGATAGTCAGCGGTCCGCCGCGCTCGCGCAGGGCGGCTGAAAGAGGGAAACGGCGGTAGTGCAAACCGCTGTCGGTCTGGCCGGATTGCCAGCTTGCCGCCAGATAGCGCGGATCGGCAGGGTTTTCCAGAAAGCGCGCCAGTTCTGTGCGCACGCGTTCGGCCTGGCTTTCGTCCGCCAGCCAGATGTCAGTCTGCTCATGGTGCTGGATCGTCAGGATAACGCCCTGAGTCTGCATATAGTCGACAAACGCCTGGGCGACGCGGGGGTTAGCAAAAGAGGTAATCATCAACATGACGGGCGTCGCTTAGTCCATACAAAGAGAGACAGTATAGCGGAGAGTCGCGCTTCGCCTAAAGCGTGCCGTGCTCGACTTCTGCCGGGAAGTGGCGATGCCATGCATCGAAACCACCGTCGACGCTGTAGACCTCTTCAAAGCCCTGCTGCAACAGATATTGCGCGGCACCTTTACTGCTGTTGCCGTGATAGCACATCACCATCACTGGCGTGTCGAAATCGTTGTCGCGCATAAACGCGCCCAGCGTGTCGTTAGTGAGGTGAAACGCGCCCGGCGTATGGCCCATCGCGAAACTCTGCGGATCGCGGATATCGACCAGCACGGCCTGCTGCTGCTGCAATTTCTGGTGGGTCTCTTCGACATTAATACATTCAAACTGATCCATGGCGTTCTCTTTATTGACACGAATTATGGCTAGGCTGCGACAAGTGTACGTCGTGACCCCGGTGATGCGCCATTATGTTATGCATATCACTCTAAATTGTTTTTTTGATGTTACCAAAAGCGCGTTCCTTTGCTATTATGAGCGATATCGAACATTTTTGAGCTTTTACGAAAGTGCGTGAGGATAGCATGGAAACCAAAGATCTGATTGTGATAGGCGGGGGCATTAACGGTGCCGGTATCGCGGTTGACGCCGCAGGGCGTGGTTTATCCGTGCTCATGCTTGAGGCTCAGGATCTCGCCTGCGCGACATCCAGCAACAGCTCTAAATTGATTCACGGTGGCCTGCGCTACCTTGAACACTACGAATTCCGCCTGGTGAGCGAAGCGCTCGCCGAACGCGAAGTGCTGCTGAAAATGGCACCGCATATCGCTTTCCCGATGCGTTTTCGCCTGCCGCACCGCCCTCACCTGCGTCCGGCGTGGATGATTCGTATTGGTCTGTTTATGTACGATCACCTCGGTAAACGCACCAGCCTGCCGGCGTCGAAAGGGTTGCGATTTGGCTCAGAATCGGTACTGAAACCGGAAATCGTGCGCGGATTCGAATATTCCGACTGCTGGGTCGATGATGCGCGCATGGTGCTGGCAAACGCGCAGATGGTTGAGCGTAAAGGCGGGAAAGTGATGACCCGCACCCGCGCTACCAGCGCGCGCCGTGAAAATGGCCTGTGGGTGGTAGAAGCGGAAGATATCGATACCGGCGAAAAATTTAGCTGGAAAGCGCGCGGTCTGGTGAATGCCACCGGCCCGTGGGTGAAAGAGTTCTTCGATGACGGCATGAAATTGCCTTCGCCATACGGCATTCGCCTGATTAAGGGCAGCCACATCGTGGTGCCGCGTGCCCATGCGCAGAAGCAGGCCTACATCCTGCAAAACGAAGATAAACGTATTGTCTTTGTCATTCCGTGGATGGATGAGTTCTCCATTATCGGTACTACCGACGTTGAGTATCACGGCGACCCGAAAAACGTGAAGATCGACGAAGACGAGATCAATTACCTGCTCAATGTCTACAACGATCACTTTAAGAAACAGCTGACGCGTGAGGATATTGCCTGGACCTACTCCGGCGTGCGCCCGCTCTGCGATGACGAATCCGATTCACCGCAGGCAATCACCCGTGATTACACGCTCGATATTCATGACGAAAACGGCCAGGCGCCGCTGCTGTCGGTCTTCGGCGGGAAACTCACTACCTACCGCAAGCTGGCGGAACATGCGCTGGAAAAACTGACACCGTACTACAAAGGTATTGGCCCGGCGTGGACCAAAGAGTGTGTGCTGCCCGGCGGCGATATCAACGGCGATCGTGAGGATTATGCAGCGAAACTGCGCCGTAAGTATCCGTTCATCAGCGAATCGCTGGCGCGCCACTATGCCCGTACATATGGCAGCAACAGTGAACTGATTCTGTCCGGTATCACCAGCCTTGAGGGTATGGGCGAGCACTTCGGTCATGAACTGTATGAAGCCGAACTGCGTTACCTGGTGGAGCATGAGTGGGTGCGTCGCCTCGACGATGCTATCTGGCGTCGTACGAAACTTGGCATGTGGCTGAGTGAAGAGGAGCAGGCGCGTGTGGCTCAGTGGCTGACGCGCAATAACAAAGCGGAACTCTCTTTAGCTTCTTAAGCGTTAAGATAAAAACCCGGTGGCCTGAAACCACCGGGTTTTCTTTTGCCTTTAGCTCAGCAGCGTAAAGGCGATCATCCCGATAATCGCACCGGTGGTGCCGAGGATGGTTTCCATCATTGTCCAGGTCTTCAGGGTTTGCGCTTCTGTCGCGCCGGTAAAGCGGCCATAGAGCCAGAAACCAGCATCATTCACATGGCTCACCACAATCGAACCGCCCGCGATACAGATGGAGAGTGCCGCCATCTGCGCGCCGTTGAAGTGCAGCTGTTCAATGACCGGCATCACCAGACCAACCGCGGTCAGACAGGCGACCGTCGCGGAACCCTGGATAATACGCACCGCCGCCGCCAGCACAAAGCAGGTCAGGGCGATAGGTAAGCCCATGCCGGTTAACGCTTCACCGAGCGCCGGGCCAACGCCGGAGTCGACCAGCACCTGTTTGAAGACGCCGCCCGCACCAATCACCAGCAGAATAATACCCGCCGGCTGTAGCGCCTGGCCGCAAATCTCCATTACGCGATCTTTTGCCATTCCCTGACGCACTGCCAGACCATAAATCGCTACCAGACAGGCAACCAGAATGGCGGTGAAGGGGTGACCGATAAACTCCAGCCATTGATAGAGCGTGCTGTCTTGCGCTACGAAACGCGCAGCGATGGTTTTCATCCCCACCAGCACCAGCGGCAGCAGGATCAGCGCGAGGCTGAAGCCAAACGACGGCATTTTGCCTTCGCCGAGGTGCGGCTCGCTGACATCGTCCGGAATATGCAGCTCAACGTGGCGGCTAATAAAGTTGCCCCACAGTGGCCCGGCGACCAGCATGCCCGGGATCGCAGCGCAGAGGCCAATCAAGATCATCCAGCCAAAGTCAGCATGCATCTGCGAGGCAAGCAGCATGGGCGCAGGCCCCGGTAGCAGAAATGCCGCCGCTGCCGCAACGCCTGCGAACAACGGGATAACCAGTTTGACCAGGTTAGTGCCGGTGTGGCGCGCCATCGAGAAGGCGACGCTAATCAGCAGGACAATCGCCACTTCAAAGAAGAGCGGCAGGGCGCAAATCAGCCCGGCGAGGCCAATCGCATAGTGCGCGCGGCTGTGTCCGAAGGAGTTAAGCATTTTGACGGCGATTTGATCCACCGCGCCGGTCTCATGCAGAATTTTGCCGAACATCGCGCCGAGTGCTACCACAATGGCGAGGAACCCGAGCGTACCGCCCATCCCTTTTTCCATGGTTTGCGCGATTTTTGTCAGCGGCATGCCGGAGAAGAGCCCGGCACCAATCGAGACCACCATCAGCGCAACGAAAGCGTGCATTCGCGCTTTCATCACTAAAAACAGCAGCAGTAAAACAGAACCGACGGCGGTTAATACCAGCGTTAATGTACTCACTGCTCATGGCCTTTGGTTATCACTTCAATGGTGCTGGCGACCACGCCATCAAGCGGTTGGTCAATGTTCACCACCAGCACATCGCGTTCATCTTCGCCCGGCTCCTGCAGCGTTTCGAACTGGGTGACCAGCATCTGCGTTTTGAAGAAGTGGCCTTTACGCGCTTTCAGGCGGCTTTCGATAACATCGAATTCGCCCTTCAGGTAGATAAAGGAGAGGTTAGGATTACCGGCGCGCAGCTGGTCGCGGTAGTGCTTTTTCAGCGCCGAGCAGACGATCAGTGACACTTTGTTGGTGCGCTGCATGGCGAAGGCGGCATCGTTCAGTGCCTGCAACCACGGTTTACGGTCGTCGTCATTCAGCGGCTCGCCGGAGGCCATCTTGTTGATGTTGCTCCGCGGATGGAGAAAGTCGCCGTCGAGAAATGCGGCTTTAAGCTGATACGCGACTTCGCTGGCAACCGCTGATTTGCCGCTGCCTGAAACGCCCATCAGAACGAAAACATGGTGATCAAGGTTTGTTGTGCTCAAAGGGTAGCCCCCACGGGTGCAAGAGTGATTGTTACGGGTAACTGTTATCGGTAACATTGTCCTGCCGCGATCCCAGAGAAGCAATATCCACAGCGGTCAGAGATAAATAAGTGTGAGCTACTTCAAATTTGTCAGACTAAATAGATCCACCCGGTGACAAAGTGAAACCTAAATCTAACATCTTTGGCGTAACTGCTTCACCACGGATACGCGCCAGCAGCCGTTCCGCACCGATGCGCCCCATACGTTCACGCGGCGTCAGCACGCTTGCCAGACGCGGCTCCATCACCTGACCAATGTCATGCCCGTGGAACCCGGCAATCGCCATATCTTGTGGGATCTTCAGCCCCAGACGCTGGCACTCAAACGCGGCACCAACGGCAAGGTCATCATTAGT
This sequence comes from Kosakonia sp. CCTCC M2018092, assembly GCF_003864115.1. NCBI lineage: Bacteria > Pseudomonadati > Pseudomonadota > Gammaproteobacteria > Enterobacterales > Enterobacteriaceae > Kosakonia > Kosakonia sp. CCTCC M2018092. The sequence continues at coordinate 320,345 of NZ_CP034225.1, read as the reverse complement.
ACAGAAAATCCCATCAAGCTGCGGATACTCGCGGCGTGCCTGACGCATTAACTCAATGCCGGCGGTATAAGAGGAGGATTGTTCCACCATCACACTGTACGGCGTCAGCCCCGCATCCAGCATCGCCTGCTCGTACCCCTTCTGTTTGATGATAGTACGTTCATCCAGACGTGCACCAAGATAGGCAACGCGACGATGGCCGCGCGCAAGAATGGCGGCGGTGATCTGCCGGGCGGCCTCAAAGTTATCAAAGCCGACGGCGATATCGAGGCAGGGAGATTTGCTGTCCATCAATTCCACAACAGGGATGCCCGCCACTTCGATCATCTTCAGCGTGCGCGGCGTGTGGGTGCGTTCGGTAAGAACTAAGCCGTCAATGTTCCAGGAGAGCATCGACTCCAGCCGCTCCTCCTCCATTTCCGCTTTGTAGCCGTAGTGCGCCAGCATGGTTTGATAACCGTGCGCGTCGGTGACGCTTTCAATGCCGCGAAGCACTTCAGCGAAGACCTGGTTTGTCAGAGAGGGGAGAAGCACGCCAATGGCGCGGCTGGTGGCGTTGGAGAGAATATCGGGCGCGCGGTTGGGGATATAACCCAGTTCATCAAGGGCGGCGGCAATTTTGCCGCGTAAAGCGATGGAAACCTGTTCCGGGTTACGCAAAAAACGGCTGACCGTCATTTTGGTCACGCCTACGCGATCGGCCACATCCTGTAGTACGGGTCTTTTCTTTTTCATCGCCCTGATAATTTACGCAAAAGAGAGGGGTGCGCAGTTTATCACGGACAATGCGCAATCCTGCGGTCAAAAACCCCAGGATTGCGCGATTTATTTACGCCACATCACACCGGCGGCAGATCGAAGAGCAGGATTTCGCTGTCGCTGTCGGCATGCACCGAGATTGCCTGCTCATCCCAGATCGCAAGACCATCGCTGGTGGTCGCTTTGGTGCCATTGATGGTGACTTCACCTTTTACCACCTGGATCCAGACGCGGCGCTCGGCGGCGATCTGATGTACAGACTGCTCATCTTTCAGCAGCGCCCAGCGGTAAAGCTCCATATCCTGATGCACTTTCAGCGAACCGTCGCGCGCATCCGGCGAAAGCACCAACTGTTTGCCCTGCGTGGCGTCAAAGCGGCGCTGCTCGTAGCGCGGCTCAATACCGTTAGTTTCCGGGATGATCCAGATTTGGTACAGGCGCAGACGATCGGTTTTGCTCGGGTTGTACTCAGAGTGACGCACCCCGGTACCGGCGCTCATGATCTGGAATTCGCCCGCCGGAACCTGCTCTTTGTTACCCATGCTGTCCTGATGCTCTACCGCGCCTTCCAGCACATAAGTCAGGATTTCCATGTCTTTATGCGGATGGGTACCGAAACCCTGCCCCGCATCGATAACATCATCGTTAATCACGCGCAGCGCTGAAAAACCCATGAAGTTCGGATCGTAATAGTTAGCAAACGAGAAGGTGTGCCAGGAGTCCAGCCAGCCATGGTTAGCGTGTCCGCGGTCATTTGCTTTGCGTAAGAAGATCATCTTGTTTACCCCGTCTGTTTTCGATGGAGTAAGTGTGGACGCAATCATTGCTCAATCATAGAGGGTGAAAATTGACTCCTCTGTTCAAAAAAAGTGAACAAGCGCAGAGGAGCCCTATTCCCTTATTTGGCGAGGGTTATCGTGGCAGGTGATGCCTGCTCAAACGCGCGTTCCAGCAGCTCGAGGTTGGTAAGAACGTCAGTTTCCTTGACGTAATTTTCCGCGCCGTTTGTCAGCGTTTCATAGAGCGCATCGTAGACGCGCCCGTAGTCGCCTGGCTCAGGCGCAATCTCTTCACGCACCGTTTCGCCCGCCTCGTTGACGTACTCCAGAATGCCCACGCTGTCATCTGCGGCAAAGCCCGCATCGCCCGGCATGATATTGGCTTTCAGGCTGGTCTCCTGCTGATCGACGCCATATTTAACGAACGAGCCTTTACGGCCATGGACGATAAATTTCGGGTAATCGATTTTCACCAGGTGGCTGGTTTTCACAATCGCTTTCAGATCGCCATAGAAGAGCTGCGCTTCGAACGTATCGTCAGGGTTGGCTTTGTTGCGCAGGCTGCGAATATCATACGCGGCGTGATCCGGGCGGCCAAACAGCGAGATAATCTGATCCATGGTGTGCACGCCGAGGCCGTAAAACGAGCCATCCTGCGGCAGACCCGGCTTGCTTTCCGCTTGTGGGCGGTAGTAGTCAAAATGGCTTTCGATCTCGACAATTTCACCCAGTTTGCCGCTCTCAATCACCTTTTTGGTGGTGAGGAAGCAGGAGTCGAAACGGCGATTCTGATACGGCGTCACCGTCAGCCCTTTGCTTTTCGCCAGCTCAAATAGCGTGATCGCTTCAGCCATGGTCGGCGTGAAAGGCTTCTCGACCAGCACGTTTTTACCCGCTTCCAGCGCGCGTTTCGCATAGTCAAAATGGCTATCGGCATGGGTGCAGACGATCACCAGTTTGACCTGCGGATCGTTAAGCACTTCGTCCAGATCGCTGGTGAAGTGGATGTGCTGATAATCGGGATGTTGCTCCTCTGGCTTCGGATGGCGGCGGAAGATGTGCGCCACGTGCCAGCTGGCTTTACGGTTGAGAACATAAGGCAGGTGATAACGGGTGGTGCTTTTACCAAATCCAATAAATGCGCAATGTAGAGTCATCGTGTCGTCCTTTGCAGAATATCTCTCTTTACCTTAGACCAGGCGCGGCGAGAGCTAAAACCAGAAGCTTCTATTTATCGATTATTGTTATATTTTTAAGCCATTTATAAATTCCGATTTTTCTTCCGCGCTCTTGATCGCCTCCCCTAATTCGCGCATAAAACACGCGGCAATATCCGTTTGCCCCTTTCATGAGTCAGAAGCACCCACCACGCAGGGAGTTGCGCGCAATACAGCATGGATAAGCACTACTGGTATTTAAATCTCGCTCTTGCTTTTTGGGCCTTCGCGCTGGGGAGCTGGTGCGTTGACGCACGGCTCTGGGCACAGGTTGCGGCATCGCTAACGCTTCTCGGCTTCTTCTTACACTTTGTACAACATCAGGTTAACGCTATGTTTGGTAAAGAGAAAACCCCAAAAACGCCTCCGCTACAACCGATTGCAGCCTCACTGATTAACGAAAAAGAGACGCTGCGCGATGAGAAGCAGAATACGGTTGTCGCCAGCGGCACCAACTTTGTCGGTAATATTACCTCGAACGGGCAAGTGCATATTTACGGCACCCTTACCGGCAATATCGAAGCGAAAGACAATATTATCCGCATCATGCGCAACGGCGTGGTGGAAGGAAACCTCTCCTGTCGCGAGCTGTTTATTGATGGCACGGTGAACGGCGAGTGCAGCAGTGAAACGCTGAATATCGAAGAGAATGGCAACATCAACGGCACGCTGACCTACAGCGCATTGACCATCAAGAAAGGCGGCACCTTCTCAGGCCAGGCGAAACTCACCGCGCCAGTAGCAAAACTCAGCGTTGAGAAAGAGAAGAAGCGCGTCGGTGAATAGCAGATAAAAAAAAGCCAGCACCCGGCTGGCTAAGAAATACTGGAAGCAATGTGAGCAATGTCGTGCTTTCAGGATTACCGTACGGTTTCCCTGAACGCATGGCAATAATAATCATTATCATTCGCACTTGTCTACCCCCTGTGGCAAAAAATGGCAGTTGACGCTTCGCCTGAAAGACCGGAATGTGAAAGCTAACCCAACCAACAGGAGAAGCAGGATGAGCGAGATAGTGATACGCCACGCTGAAATGCACGATGTCGAACCGTTACGACAGATTTACGCGCAGCCCGAGGTGTATCAAAACCTACTCCAGCTACCTCATCCCTCTTCCGATCACTGGCATAAACGCCTGACGCCGCAGCCGGGCCGCCGGGATCTGATTGCCACGCTTGATGAGCGAGTAGCGGGCCATCTTGGTTTAATGGTCGAGCAGAACCCGCGTCGCAGCCACGTCGCCAGCTTTGGCATTATGGTTGCGCCTCAGTTTCAAAACCGCGGCGTCGCCAGCGCGTTAATCAACGAGATGGTGCACCTGTGCGATAACTGGCTGCGCATCGACCGCATTGAGCTGTCGGTGTATGCCGATAACGCACCCGCGCTGGCGGTCTACCGTAAGTTTGGTTTTGAAGTGGAAGGCACGGCGAAACGCCACGCGCTGCGTAACGGCGAGTATGTCGATTCGTACTATATGGCGCGCATGAAGGGCTAAAACGATCCCTCTCCCGGGCGGGAGAGGGAAATTGCTTTAATATCCTGCGGTTAAATCATCTACCGAACGCGGATCGGACGCACCATACAGCGTGCCATCCGGCCCAACCATAATGCTCTGCGTACTGCCCATCGACGCTTTCACGGCAACTTTCTGCCCCTTCTGCTCCAGCAGTTTCAGGGTGTCAGGGCTGAAGCCCTTCTCCACGCGCAGTTCGTCCGGCAACCATTGATGATGGAAGCGCGGCGCATTGGTCGCTTCGGCAACGTTCATTCCATAATCGATGGTGTTCACTACCATTTGCAGCACGGTAGTAATAATCCGGCTACCGCCCGGGCTACCGGTGACCAGCCAGGTTTTGCCATCTTTCAACACAATGGTCGGCGACATGGAGGAGAGCGGACGCTTGCCCGGCCCGATAGCATTCGCATCGCCGCCTACCAGGCCATAAACATTTGGTACGCCCGGTTTGGCTGAGAAATCATCCATCTGGTTGTTCATCAGAATGCCGGTATTACCGGCAACAATACCGCTGCCAAACACGGTGTTCAGCGTGTAGGTTACCGCAACGGCATTCCCCTCTTTATCCACCACTGAGAAGTGTGTGGTCTGGTTGCTCTCGTAAGGTTCCAGCTTGCCAGGGCGGATCTGGCTGGAGGGGCGCGCTTTATTGACATCAATCTGTTCAGCAATCGATTTGGCGTACGCTTTGCTGGTCAGCGCCTGCCACGGCACTTTCACAAAATCGGGGTCACCGAGATATTCAGAGCGGTCGGCATAGGCATATTTTTCCGCTTCCGCCATCACCTGCATGGCATCGGCGCTGCCAAAGCCAAATTTTGCCAGATCGAAATTTTCCAGAATGTTGAGGATCTGAATGATATGGATCCCGCCAGAGGAAGGCGGCGGCATGGAGTAGACCTGATAACCGCGGTAGTCGCCGCTCACCGGCGTACGCTCAACGGCTTTATAGTTCGCCAGATCCTCTTTGGTGATCAGCCCGCCGTTTTTGCTCATCTCCTGGGCGATCTGCTCTGCCGTTGTGCCTTTATAGAAACCATCCGGCCCCTTTTCAGCAATCAGCTCAAGACTCTTCGCGAGATTCGTTTGAACCAGCTTGTCGCCCTTCTTCAGCGGCTGGCCCTCTTTCCAGAAGATCGCCTTGCTGGTGTCGTGGTTCGGCAGCACTTCACTGCCGTAGGTTTTGAGATCGTCCGCCAGCGCATCGTTAACCGTGAAGCCCTGCTTCGCCAGTTTGATGGCAGGCTGAACCACCTTTTTCAGCGGCAGCGAGCCGTACTTCTCCAGCGCCAGCGAGAAACCAGCGACCGTGCCGGGCGTGCCGGAAGCGAGATGGGAGGTCAGGGATTTTTTACTGTCCGGGTTGCCCTGCTCATCAAGAAACATATCGCGCGTGGCGGCTGCGGGTGCCATTTCGCGGAAATCGATCGCCGTGACCTTGCCCTCTTTGGTGCGGATCATCATAAACCCGCCACCGCCGAGGTTGCCCGCCTGCGGATGGGTTACCGCCAGCGCATAACCGACCGCGACCGCCGCATCGACCGCATTACCGCCCTCTTTGAGGATCTCCACACCCACACGGGTCGCGGCCTCATCCACCGAGGCCACCATCCCCTGATGGGCCACAACCGGATGAAAGACATCGGCTTCTACCCCATACGAAACGGGGGCTGGCGCGGGTGCCTGAGCAGGCGGCGGCGCAGCGCCGACACTGAAACATGCTCCCGCCGTCAGCGCGGCGATTGCCGCCCAACGCGCAAACTGCTGTTTGATCATCGTCGTTCTCCACAAAGAAGGGCTACAGTTCCCGCTTAAGTCTGGTTCACAATGCGCAAAAAATCATGGTCATGCAGGAATGCGACTAAACTTAGGGGCAGGCCTCAACGGGAGGAGATGAGAATGAAACGCCTTGTGATTGTGGCAGCCCTGCTGCCTTTTACCGCTTTCGCACAGCCACTTAACCCGACAAATAACCCGAATCAACCGGGGTATGTCGTGCCAAGCCAGCAGCGTATGCAGACGCAAATGCTCAACCAGCAACAGCAGCAGCAAGGGTTACTGAAACAGCAGCAGCAGACGCAGAGCCGCCAGCAGCAGCAGAACCTGCAAATGCAGATGAACGATAATTCACAGCGAATAAGGCAGGCTCAGCCGGGGGAGCTCGACCCCGCCCACCAGCAAGTGCTCCCCAACAGCAACGGCGGGATGTTAAGCCAGGGCAGCAGTAGCGGTGGCGGGATGCTCAGCCAACAGAGTAGTAACAACGCAGGAGCGTTGAACCAGAGCAGCAGTAACGGGGGCGAAATGCTAAGCCAGGAAAGCGGCAACGGCGGCGGGATGCTTCATCCGCAAAACAGCGCCAGCGATTCGACCCTACAGCAGCCGCATATGCTGCCGCAGACCCAAACGCAAAGTGGCGGCATGCTGCACAGCACGCCGCAAACCACTACGCCTTAAGCGCCAAAGTGGGGCCCGATAGTTTCGATATTGTCCGTACAGATGCAATCGACGCCCCACGCCAGCAACTCCGCCGCGCGCGCCGGCTGATTCACCGTGTAAACCAGAATACGCAGCCCGGCGTCGCGCAGCATGCGAACGCGCGCTTCATCAAGCAGTTTATGATTGAGATGAATAGAGGTGCAGGCCAGGCGATCGGTCACTTCCTGCCAGTCATCGCGCCAGGCATCCAGCAGCAGACCGCGCGGCAGTTCCGGCGCAGCCTGTTGCGCCGCTTCCAGCGCATCGATCTCAAACGAGGAGAGCAGCGGCGGAGTCATCTCTGACCACAGCTCGCGGGCAGCAAGTGCGATGATTTTGCCCGTCAGCGGGCCGGTTCCGGTCGTCGGTTTGATTTCAATATTCGCCATCATGCCATGCTGCTGGCAGCGCTGCGCCACCTCCGACAACAGCGGCAGCGGCTCGCCTTTAAATTCGCCGCTGTACCAGCTCCCGGCATCGACTTTCAGCAGATCGCTCCACGCCAGCTCGCCCGCCACGCCCCAGCCATTGCTGGTACGCTCCAGGTTGTCATCATGCAGCAGAAAGATCTGCCCATCTTTTGATAATTTGGCGTCAAATTCGATCATTGTATGGCCATATCTGGCGCCGACATCGATCGCTGCCAGGGTGTTTTCCGGAGCCAGTTTTCCACCGCCGCGATGGGCGACGATGCGGGGATAGGGCCAGTTATTCATACGCGTTGTCCTGTTTCACCATCGAATAAGTGCAGGTGATGTTCCGCCAGATGCAGCCACAGCGTGCTGCCGGGTGCCGGGCGCTCCTGATGCGACAGACGCGCCACCAGTTTCTGCTCACCCCAGCGGCCATGGGCCAGATTATCCGCGCCGAGCATCTCCAGCGTATCCATCACCAGCGGTACGCCGCCTGCGGCTTGTGAGCTTAGCGCAATATGTTCCGGGCGGATACCCAGCGTCATTTTCCGTCCGGCATAACCGCGATAGTTCCAGTTAATCGGCAATGCCATGCCGCTAGCCAGCTCAAAGTGAGTGCCGGTCTGGCTGATGTGCCCATCGAGTAAATTCATTGCCGGGCTGCCAATGAAGCTCGCGACAAAGCGGCTGGCGGGCTTTTCATACACCTCAACCGGCGTACCGATCTGCTCAGCAACGCCTTTGTTCATCACCATCACACGCTGCGCCAGCGTCATCGCTTCCACCTGATCGTGAGTCACATAGAGCGAAGTGGTGTTGAGGCGGCGATGCAACTGCTGCAACTCAAGGCGCATCTGCACGCGCAGCTTGGCATCAAGGTTGGAGAGCGGTTCATCAAACAGAAAAACCGCCGGATCGCGCACAATGGCGCGGCCCATCGCCACGCGCTGGCGCTGACCGCCTGAAAGCTCGCGCGGGCGGCGTTTCAGCAGGCCTTCAAGCTCCAGAATACGCGCCGCTTCCGACACGCGTCCGGCAATATGCGCCTTGCCCATGCCGCGGATTTTCAGCCCCCAGGCCATGTTCTCTTCCACGCTCATGTGCGGATAGAGGGCATAGTTCTGGAACACCATCGCGATACCGCGATCTTTTGGCTCTTTCTCCGTGACGCGCTGGCGGTCAATCCAGATATCGCCGCCGGAGACGCGCTCCAGCCCGGCAACCATGCGCAGCAGCGTCGACTTTCCGCAGCCCGACGGGCCAACCATGACAATAAATTCACCGTCGGCCACATCCAGCGTCAGCGGCTCAATCACCTGAGTTTTGCCGCCGTCCCAACTTTTTGTCACTGCCTGTAATTTTAGAGATGACATCTTATTTCTCACTGTCGACCAGACCGCGCACAAAGGCGCGCTGCATGGTTAAAACGATAACAACCGGGGGGATCAGCGTCAGCAGCATCGCGGCCATCACCTGGTTCCACTGCGTCGTGCCCTCGCCGCTCGACATCATCCCTTTAACGCCCGCCACGGCGGTGCCAAGGTTGACGTCGTTGATAATCAACAACGGCCATAAGTACTGATTCCAGCCGTAGATAAAGGTGATGACGAACAGCGCCGCAAGATTGGTGCGCGACAGCGGCAGCACAATGTCGCGGAAAAAGCGCATCGGCGAAGCGCCATCAATGCGCGCGGCTTCTATGAGTTCATCCGGCAACGTCATAAAGAACTGGCGGAAGAGAAAAGTCGCAGTGGCAGAGGCCATCAGTGGCAAGGTCAGGCCGGTGTAGCTGTCGAGCATCTTGAGGTTGGCGATCACTTCCACCGTCGGGAAGATGCGTACCTCTACCGGCAGCATCAAGGTACTGAAAATCATCCAGAAGAAGAGATTTCGCAGCGGAAAACGGAACCAGACGATAGCGAAGGCCGAAAGGATAGAAACGGCAATTTTCCCTACGGTTATCACCAGTGCCATGATGAAGCTGTTGGTCAGCATCAGCCAGAATGGCGCGCTATTGGAGCCGACGCCGTTAACCCAAATCGCGCGCAGGTTCTCCCAAAGATGGCCGCCGGGAATAAGCGTCATCGGTGTGTCGTACACCGCGTTGATATCAAGCGTGGCGGTGACAAACGCGACGTAGAGCGGGAAGAGCACCACCGCAACGCCTGCGATAAGCATGATATGGCTGAACAGTGTCAGCCCTGGGCGATTCTCAATCATTGGTAGCGCACCTTACTTTCGACATAGCGGAACTGCACCACCGTCAGCACAATCACCAGCACCATCAGGATCACCGACTGCGCCGCAGAGGAAGAGAGATCCAGGCCGACAAACCCTTCGCGATAGATCTTATAAATCAGCGTAGTGGTCGCCTGTACCGGGCCGCCGGCAGTCGCCGCATCGATAACCGGGAACGTATCGAAGAAGGCATAGACCAGGTTGACCACCAACAGGAAGAAGCTGACTGGTGCTATCAACGGCAGCGAAAGTTTGAAGAAACGGCGAATGGGTCCCGCGCCATCAATGGCGGCGGCTTCCACCAGCGAGCGGGGAATAGACTGCAACGCGGCGAAGAAGAAGAGGAAGTTGTAGCTAATCTGCTTCCACACCGAGGCGAACACCACTAAAAACATCGCCTGACCGCTGTTCTGCGCATGGTTCCAGTGATACCCGAACTGCTCAAGGAAGTGCGTAATCAATCCGCGTCCGGGATTGAAAAGAAAGATCCACAATACGGCGGCAACGGCTGGTGCCACGGCATAGGGCAGCAGCATCAACGTCTGGTAGATACGGCTACCGCGCACCACGTTATCCACCAGCGCGGCAAAGAACAGCGAAACCAGCAGACCGCTAAAGGTGACCATCGCGCTAAAGCGGATCGTCGTCCAGAAGGCGTCGAGGTAGTAGCTGTCATGAAACAGCGCGGTAAAGTTATCCAGCCCGACAAACTGGCTGGAGAGACCAAAGGGATCGACGCTCTGCACGGAGTACCACAGCGCTTCGCCCGCAGGCCAGAGAAAGAAAATCACCGTGATCGCCAACTGCGGCGCGACGAGCAGATAGGGTAGCCAGCGTGAACGAAACACCGGACGGGATGAGGACATAGCAAGGCTCTTTTTAAATATGCCGGAGGGCGGCGACGCGATACATGGACCGATTTACAGGCCGGACAAGCGCTGCGCTTATCCGGCCTTTAACTCATTAAGACTTGGTCGACTGCTGGAAGCGGCGCAGCAACTGGTTACCGCGCTCAACCGCTGAGTCCAGCGCCTGTTGCGGGGTCTTCTTACCGGTCCACACGCTCTCCAGCTCTTCATCAAGCACGGTACGGATCTGCGGCATATTGCCCAGACGCAGCCCTTTGGTGAAGGCCAACGGCGGCTTGTTCAGCATCTGGCGCGTGGCGATATCCGCCCCCGGGTTTTTGTCATAGAAACCCTGCTGGCGCGTCAGATCGTACGCGGCCTTGGTGACAGGCAGATAACCGGTTTTCTGATGCCACTCGGCAGCGATTTCCGGCTTAGTCAGGAAGTCGAGGAACTGCGCCACGCCTTTGTAGGTCGCGTCATCTTTGCCCTTCATTACCCACAGGCTGGCACCGCCGATAATGGCGTTTTGCGGCGCGCCTTTCACATCGGCGTCGTAAGGCATCATGCCGACACCGTAGTTAAATTTCGCATAGTGACGAATATCCGCCAGCGAACCGGATGAGGCGGTGGTGATGGCGCAATCGCCGTTGTAGAACTTCTCGGTGGATTCATCTTTACGGCCAAAGTAGCTGAATTCGCCTTTCTTGTTCAGCTCTTCCAGCATGGCGATATGTTTCACCTGCTCCGGCTTATTGAACTCCAGCACCGCATCGGTACCGTCAAAACCGTTGTTTTTAGTAGCGACCGGCAGACCGTGCCAGGCGCTAAAGTTCTCAATCTGGATCCAACCCTGCCAGCCGCTGGCGTAACCGCACTTCATGCCCGCCGCTTTTAGCTTCGCGGTGTAGGCCGCCAGATCCTGCCAGGTTTTCGGTGGCTGATCCGGGTTCAGGCCCGCTTTTTTGAAGGCATCTTTATTGTAATAAAGCACCGGTGTGGAGCTGTTAAAGGGTTGAGAGAGCAGATGCCCGGTTTTTGAATCGGTGTAGTAACCCGCAACGGTCGGCACAAACTGGCTTTCGTCAAAGGTGATGCCCGCATCTTTAAAGACCTCGTAAACCGGCTTGATCGCTTTGGAGGCCATCATCGTCGCGGTGCCCACTTCGTAAACCTGCAATAGCGCTGGCGCATTACCGGTGCGGAAGGCGGCAATGCCCGCGCTCAGGTTCTGCTCGTAGTTGCCTTTATAGACCGGCACGATTTTGTAGTCGGGATGGGTATCATTAAAACGTTGCGCCAGGGAGTCGACCTCTTTGCCTAACTCGCCCTCCATGGAGTGCCAGAACGGGATAGTGGTTACGGCCATGGCATTGCCAGCAAAAACAAATCCCAGCGCCAGACCCAAAGCTGTATGTCGTAACGTCGTCATTGTGCTCTCTCTTGTTATACGGGATGCGCGATATCACGCGTTTTGTGCTCGCGAGGTAACATGACACGCTCGAATGACAGAAAAATAACTTTTTAATTACAAAAAAATGACAACCAGGCGTCAGGGAGATGTCACGCAAGTGATAGAAAGATGAAGGAAAAATGGCGGTTCAGACAAAGGGCTTCCCGGCGAACCAGGAAGCCCTTTAAGCGGCGCTCGAAGGCAACGCTGCAACAACATCATCGCACCTGAAAGGCAGGGATTGCTCCCTGCCCCAGGTCGCTACTTACCGGATTCGTAAGCCATCAAAGCCGCCACCTCTCTCTCCTTATCCCGGTAGCGAAGCTCGCACAGGGATTTGCGGGTCAGATAGGTGAATATCAGCAGCGTGAAGCAGAGAATAAACACGCAGCAGATAAAAGTTTGCGGGATTTTCATCGCCTATAACTCCTTGCCTTTCAGCAGGTAAGAGGCTACGCTGACGTTGCTTAGGCGTCGGTGTAGCCTCGGGTTAATTGAAAAATTGACTCGGGGCTTTCATCTTTCTGCCTCACATCATTTCTGCATAACGTCTTAAAGCACAGCCATGAGGCAAAAAGCCTCAAGCGCCGCCCGCATAATATCCCGGCCACACGCCATACTTCATGGCTGAAATATATTTTTCAGATTTAAACCCGATCGCTGATGTTACTGTTTTCGCTAATAAAAAAGGGCTTCCCGGCGAACCAGGAAGCCCCTTATTTGCGCAGCTTCACTTCCTTGCCTTTCAGCAGGTAAGAGGCTACGCTGACGTTGTTTGGGCGTCGGTGTAGCCTCGGGTTAATTGAAAAATTGACTCGGGGCTTTCATCTTTCTGCCTCACACCATTTCTGCATAACTTCCTGAAGCACAGCCATGAGGCAAAAAGCCTCAAGCGCCGCCCGCATCCTGTTGCGAACCCTCTCGCTGCGTATGGCTAAAGTGCATTTTTCAGAAAAAAACCGGCCCTTGCGAGGCCGGTTTTTATGTTTTTATTTCAACGTGTTAGCCGCCAAGGTAAGCACTTCTCACCGCTTCATTCGCCAGTAGCGCATCGCCGGTATCTTCGAGCACCACATGCCCGTTCTCCAGCACATAGCCGCGATCGGCGAGCTTCAGCGCCTGGTTAGCGTTTTGCTCCACGAGGAAGATAGTCATTCCCTCTTTACGCAACTGCTCAATGGTGTCGAAGATCTGTTGGATGATAATCGGTGCCAGCCCGAGGGACGGCTCATCCAGCAGTAGCAGGCGCGGCTGGCTCATCAGCGCGCGGCCTATCGCCAGCATCTGCTGTTCACCACCGGACATGGTACCGGCGCGCTGTATGCGGCGTTCATGCAGGCGCGGGAAGAGTTCATACACCCATTTAATACGCGTCTGGTATTGATCGCGGTGGGCGAAAAAGCCGCCCATTGCCAGGTTCTCTTCCACGGTCATACGCGAAAACACGCGGCGGCCTTCCGGCACGATCGCCACCGCTTCGCGCATAATCTTCGCCGTTTGCCAGTCGGTAATATCTTTGCCGTCGAATACCACGCGGCCACTGGTAGCGCGCGGATCGCCGCACAGCGTGCCGAGCAAAGTGGTTTTCCCCGCGCCGTTGGCACCAATCAGGGTCACAATTTCCCCCTGATTAATATGCAGACTGACCTCGTGCAGCGCCTGGATTTTGCCGTAGTGAGCGCTAACTTTGTCGAAAGATAACATTGCGTTTTCCATCTTATGCCTCACCCAGATAAGCGCGGATCACGTCCGGGTTATTACGAATCTCTTCCGGCGTTCCGTTGGCCAGCGGTGTTCCCTGGTTGACGACATAAATCCGGTCGGAAATGCCCATCACCAGCTTCATATCATGCTCAATCAGCAGGATTGTGGTGTTGTGATGGTTACGCAGCTCGACGATCAGCTCATCCAGCTCTTTGGTCTCTTTCGGGTTTAACCCTGCCGCTGGTTCATCCAGCATCAGGATCTCCGGCTGCGTCACCATGCAGCGGATAATCTCCAGACGGCGCTGATCGCCGTAGGCCAGGTTGCTGGCCTGCCGGTTGGCGTGGGCTAACAAACCGATCCTCTCAAGCCAGGTCGCGGCGCGATCGAGCGCTTCGCTCTGCGTGCGGCGAAATGCGGGCGTCTTCAACAGGCCAGAGAAGAGCCCGGTTTTTAACTGCTGATGCTGCGCCACCAGTAAGTTCTCAATCACCGTCATCTCACGGAACAGACGCACATGCTGGAAGGTACGCACCACGCCCATACGCGCGATTTGCTGGCCCGGCAGCCCTTCGAGATGCTGGTCCCGCAGCATGATGGTGCCGCCGGTGGGTTTATAAAACCCGGTCAGGCAGTTGAAGACGGTGGTTTTCCCCGCACCGTTCGGGCCAATCAGCGAGACAATCTCCTGCGGTCGCAGCTCCAGCGAGACGTTGTTGACCGCCAGCAAACCGCCGAAGCGCATCATCAGGCCATTTACCGATAACAGTGGCTGACTCATGCCTGCTCTCCTTTTGCCTGGCCGTTTTTCAGTTTCAGCTGCGGCCGCGTCATCGGCAGCAAGCCCTGTGGACGCCAGATCATCATCAGCACCATCAAACCACCCAGCATTAACATGCTGTACTCATTGAAATCACGCATCAGTTCGCGCGAGACCACCAGTAGAATAGCGGCGAGGATCACCGCGAACTGCGAGCCCATCCCGCCCAGTACGACAATCGCCAGTACAAAGGCCGATTCGGCAAAGGTGAATGACTCCGGGCTGACAAAGCCCTGGCGCGCGGCAAACAGCGTGCCAGCAAAACCGGCGAACGCGGCGCTGATGGTAAATGCCGTCAGCTTGATGCGCGTCGGGTTGAGTCCCAGCGAGCGGCAGGCAATCTCATCTTCACGCAGTGCTTCCCAGGCACGGCCCAGCGGCATCCGCAGCAGGCGGTTGATAACGAACAGCGTCAGCACCACCAGCAGCAGCGCCACCAGATAGAGGAACACCACGCGGTCGCTCGGATCGTATTTCACATTGAAGAAGTTGCTGAAGGTATCCCAGCCCCCTTCGCGCGCTGTGCGGCTGAACTCAAGGCCAAACAGCGTCGGTTTCGGGATCTGGCTGATGCCGTTTGGCCCGCCGGTCACTTCGGTGTTATTAAGCAGCAGAATGCGCACAATCTCACCGAAGCCCAGCGTCACAATCGCCAGGTAGTCGCCGCGCAGGCGCAGCACCGGGAAGCCGAGCAGGAAACCGGCAGCGGCAGAGACCAGCCCCGCCAGCGGCAGGCAGGTCCAGAAGCCAAGCCCGTAATAGTGGTTCAGCAGCGCAAAGGTGTAGGCACCGATAGCATAAAAACCGCCATAACCCAGCACCAGCAGGCCGGAAAGGCCAACCACCACGTTCAGCCCAAGACCAAGGATGATGTAGATCATCGTCATGGTGGCGATATCGATGGTGCCGCGCGACACCATAAACGGCCACACCACGGCAATCACCAACAGCGCCAGCAGGAACAGCTTCTGCTTAGCGGTAGATCCATCGATAGCGGGCAGAACAAATTTCGGCCCGGAAACGCCTTTCAGGCTCTTCTGGAAAACAGGGCGCAGTAACTGGAAGAAAAAGACCACCGCGGTGCCGATAAAGATCCACTGCCAGCGGATATCCGCCGCGTTATCGACCACCAGTTTGGTGCCATTCAGCTCCAGCTGTACGCCCATAAAGACGCCTGCAAGAATGAAGAACATGGCGGCAGAGAGCAGCGCCATCGCAAAATGCATCGGTTTCATACTTTCTCTACCTCCGGGCGACCGAGGATACCGGTCGGCATCACCAGCAGGACGCCAATCAGCAGCGCGAAGGAGACCACATCTTTATACTCTGTGCTCAGGTAGGCTGAAGAGAGCGCTTCCGCCACACCGAGGATCAGCCCCCCAATCATCGCGCCAGGAATACTGCCGATACCGCCCAGCACCGCAGCGGTAAATGCCTTCATACCCGCCATAAAGCCGATATAGGGGTTGATCACGCCATAGAACTGGCCGAGCAGCACGCCAGCCACCGCCGCCATCGCCGCGCCAATCACAAAGGTCAGCGCGATAACCCGATCGGTGTTGATGCCGAGCAGGCTCGCCATTTTCAGGTCTTCAGCACAGGCGCGGCAGGCGCGTCCCATGCGCGAATAGCGGATAAAGAGCGTCAGCGCAAGCATGGCGACAAAGGTGACGATCCAGATAACCAGCTGCATTGTAGTGATGGAGGCGGCAAAGTTTTCACTGCTGCCGATAGTCCACTGGCCGTTGAACAGGCTTGGCAACGCTACGTCGCGTGAGCCTTCCGTCAGGCTGACGTAGTTTTGCAGGAAGATGGACATGCCGATGGCGGAGATAAGCGCAATCAGACGCTTGGAGCTGCGCACCGGGCGGTAAGCGACGCGCTCGATGCTCCAGCCGTAGGCACTGGCGATAATAATCGCGCCGACGAAACCGGCCCCGACCAGCAGCCAGCTTGAGTCGATGCCCATCATCATCAGCGCGGCGATAATCATAAAGGAGACGTAGCTGCCGATCATGTAGACCTCGCCATGGGCGAAGTTAATCATGCCGATAATGCCGTACACCATGGTGTAGCCAATGGCGATCAGGGCGTAAGTGCTGCCCAGCGTGACGCCGTTGAACATCTGCTGCAAGAAATAGAGAAACTGCTCAGACATAACTTAACCTTCTTAAATCTCTCAAGATTTTCGTCCAAAGAGAGGGATGACTGTGACTTCGCCACACAGGACGAACCATCGGCGTGTCGTTAGAAGACACTCAACTCAAATCCCTTCAGATCGCCTTTTTCATCCCAGTTCGGCGGCCCTGTTTCGGTTTTAGCCCCGTTGGCTTTTAACGCGTTAATCAGGTCAGCGGCTTGTTTCAGCGCGCCCGGCGCAGCATCTCTCCACTATCCGGTTAATAACCACCGTAGTAGACAAAGACGATATTTTCTTTTTTTAGATGAGCGTTAAGCGCAGAAAAAACTACTTCCCTGACGGTAATACCTTTAAACAAGACCGCGTTGCCATGACCGGCTTTCAATCATTCCCGCGACAAATGTTTTCGCGTGCCATTTCATGCCTGCTACCCCGTTCGTGATGTTGTGTGAAAATTTTGTTTTTATGTGGTTAAAAAGCATTCTGTACTTTTAATGCACAATGCTATTTTTACCAGCGCCTTTAATGGCTTAGCGTGGTTTTCTGGCATAAACCATACTAAATACTCTATTTTTCAGGCGATTAAGCAGAGATAATATTCTGTATTCAGCGCGAGATAAACATCTAAAAACCCGGCTTCCAGCATAAAATAACGGCAGCATACGCGGCAAAAAGCGCCATCACTCAGGTTAAAATCCTGTCTCTTTTTCGATCTCTGACGTTTCCGGCTATGCCAGTCGCTGCGCTAAAACTATTCACCTGTTGTATTAAATATAAAAAAGTCTCCAGCCCCGGCGGGTGAAATTGTTTACACTCACTCCCTGTTTCACGTTTTGGACAAACGGTAGATGAAATTAACCATTATCCGGCTGACCAGTTTCAGCGAGCAGGATCATATTGATTTAGCGAAAATCTGGCCGGAATACGCCCCCGCCTCTCTGGATATTGACGATACGCACCGCATTTACGCCGCGCGGTTTAATGACCGCCTGCTGGCCGCCGTGCGGGTGACGTTGCGCGGCACCGAAGGCGTGCTGGATTCGCTGCGTGTACGGGATGTCACTCGCCGTCGCGGCGTCGGGCAATACCTGGTGGAAGAGGTGATCCGCGATAACCCGGCGATGAGCAGTTGGTGGATCGCAGATATCGGCGTTGAAGATCGCGCCGTGATGGCCGCTTTTGCACAAGCGCTCGGCTTTACCGCGCAGCCAGATGGCTGGGAAAAGCACTAAAAATAGCGGGCAGCGTGAGCCATGCCTGAGCGGAGTTTCGCATCGCAGGAAGTCGTTAATCCCCGGAAGCTTACAGGCGTAAGCGACCGGGGCGAATGCAGCCAACGCACCTGCGGCGCGAAAGGCGACTATCAGGTATTCATCACTTCGCGTCGGTCGCGGTACCGTTCGCATGCCAGGTAAAGACGCCGAACTCAAAGCCCTTCAGATCGCCCTTCTCATCCCACGTCAGCGGCCCCATCACGGTTTCAACGGAGTGACCTTTCAGGTAGGTGGCGATTTCAGCCGGATCGTCAGACTGGTTCAGGCCCGCAGCCAGCGACTGCAGCGCGGCGTAGGTGGTCCAGACAAACGCGCCGCTCGGATCCTGTTTCTTGCCTTTGATGGCATCCACAATCGGTTTGTTCGCCGGTACCTGATCGTAGTTCTTCGGCTTGGTGACTAACATCCCTTCGGCAGACTCACCGGCAATGTTAGAGAGTGACACGTTCGCCACGCCTTCCGGTCCCATAAACTGGGTTTTCAGACCGGCCGCACGCGCCTGGCGCAGGATCTGGCCCATCTCCGGGTGATAACCGCCGTAGTAAACAAAGTCGATATTCTCTTTCTTCAGACGCGCAACCAGCGTGGAGAAATCTTTTTCACCGGCGGTGATGCCGTCAAAGAAGACCACGTTGGCATTGCCTTTTTTCAGGCCATCCTGCACGGCGCGCGCCAGACCTTCGCCATACTGCTGCTTATCATGAATGATGGCGATGCGCTTCGGCTTCACCTTATCGAGAATGTATTTCGCCGCGGTCGGGCCCTGGTCAGAGTCGAGGCCGGTAGTACGCAGCGTCAGTTTGTAACCGCGCGCGGTCAGCTCAGGGGCAGTGGCCGCAGGCGTGATCATCAGGATGCCTTCGTCTTCATAAATGTCGGACGCGGGCTGAGTGGAAGAGGAGCAGAGGTGGCCGATAACATATTTGATGCCGTCGTTAACCACTTTGTTGGCTACCGCTACCGCTTGTTTCGGGTCGCAGGCATCGTCATATTTCACCACGACCAGTTTGTCGCCTTTGACGCCACCTTTTGCGTTGATATCGGCAACAGCCTGCTCAGCACCGGTAAATTCCTGATCGCCATACTGCGCAACCGGACCGGACATCGCACCGACAACGGCAACTTTGATATCTTTGGCGAATGCCACGTTGCTCATTGCTAACGCAATACATCCTGCCAGTAACGCTTTGCCCTTCATTTTCATCCTGAGTTTCCCCATTGTTATGGTTTTTGCAATTGTTGTGATGTTGTTATCTGGAATATTGCTTCGCTTATTACCCTAAGCAAAGAATATGATATTTGTTATTGTGCAGAATAGTGCCCTGTAAGCAGCATACTCTGCTAAAACATACCCCATTTTATGGAATAAGGAATAGCAATTTTGCAGGTTATGCGGCAGAGCGATGCGAGAACGTGACAAAGCCGCCCATAAGGCGGCTGAATAATTAACGCGTCAGCGACCGCTGGATAATATCCAGCGCTTTTCGGAACTGCTCATCAGGAATGGTCAGCGGATAGAGGAAGCGGATAACGTTGCCATAGACGCCGCAGCTCAGCAGCAGCAACCCGGCCTGAAGCGCTTTATCCTGCACCTGTTTAGTAAATTCCGGTGATGGCGCACCGGTTTGCGGGTTCTGAAATTCGACCGCCACCATCGAGCCCTGTGCACGGATATCGGCAATATGCGGGCAGCGCGCTTTCGCATGGGTCAGCACTTCGACCAGATCTTTGCCCAGCTGGTTCGCGCGTTCACACAGCTTCTCCTCTTCAATCACATCAAGCACCGCATGCGCTGCCGCCACCGCCAGCGGATTACCGGCATAGGTTCCGCCCAGGCCGCCAGGCGCAGGGGCATCCATTACCTCGGCACGCCCGGCGACCGCCGAGAGCGGTAAACCACCCGCCAGGCTTTTCGCCATAGTGATGAGATCGGGTTTGATGGCGTAATGCTCGCTGGCAAAGAGTTTGCCGGTACGGGCAAAACCGCTCTGCACCTCGTCAATGATCAGCAGAATGCCGTGGCTGTCGCACAGCGTACGCAGCGCCTGCATAAACTCTGGCGGAGCGATATTAAAGCCCCCTTCGCCCTGCACCGGCTCTAACAGGATCGCGGCAACCTGATCGGGGGCGATATCGGCTTTGAAGAGATGCGTCAGGCTTTGCAGCGCCTGTTCAGTGCTGATGCCGTGCAGCTCATTTGGATAGTGGGCGTGATAAACCGAACCGGGAAACGGCCCGAAGCCGATTTTGTAAGGCGCAACTTTTCCCGTCAGCGCCATGGTCATAAAGGTGCGTCCGTGGAAGCCGCCGCCAAAGGCGATAATGCCCGGACGTTTAGTGTAAGCGCGGGCGATTTTCACCGCGTTTTCAACCGCTTCGGCACCGGTAGAGAAGAAGGCGGTTTTCGCCGGGCCATCAATGGGGACGCGCGCGTTGATGCGCTCGGCAAGCGCGATATAGCTTTCGTAAGGAACAATTTGATACGCGGTGTGCGTGAAGGCCTGGAGCTGTTTTTCGACTGCCGCCATTACTTTCGGATGTCGATGACCGGTGTTTAACACCGCGATCCCGGCGGCAAAATCAATCACCTCGTTGCCTTCCACATCCCACAGCGTGGCGTTTTCTGCTTTCTCGGCGTAGAAGCCGCACATCACGCCAACCCCGCGCGGCGTCGCGTCTACACGCCGCTGATGTAATTCACTATTCTTCACCTTTTACCCCTCTCTGTGCCAACCCACAGAGTAAGTATATAGCGCCTTCGTTAAGACGACGTTTTAACCAGCACCGGGAGTGAGAGGAAATTCAGATAATAAAAAACCGGGTGAGCTTTCGCTGACCCGGTCTGTTTGCGGCTGGCGCTTACGCTTCGATAGCGGCGCGCAGTTTTTTCATCGCGTTCTTTTCAAGCTGTCGAACGCGTTCGGCGGAAACCCCGTAACGGTCGGCCAGCTCCTGCAGCGTGGACTTGTTATCTTCGTCCAGCCAGCGGGCGCGGATGATCTGCTGACTACGTTCGTCGAGACCCTGCATCGCATCGGTCAGCTTGTTGGCTGCCTGCTCTTCCCAGTTATCATCTTCAATGCCATCAGCAAAGTTAGATGTTTTGTCCTGTAAGTAGAGCACCGGTGCCATCGGCTGGCCGTCCTGCGCATCGTCATCGGAAGACATATCAAACGTCATGTCCTGGGCCGCCATACGCGACTCCATTTCACGCACGTCTTTGCTGGTCACACCCAGTTCGCGGGCGACCATTTCGACTTCGTCCTGGTTAAACCAGCCGAGACGCTGTTTGGCCTTGCGCAGGTTAAAGAACAGCTTACGCTGTGCTTTGGTGGTCGCGACTTTCACGATACGCCAGTTGCGCAGCACATACTCGTGGATCTCAGCTTTGATCCAGTGCACGGCGAAAGAGACCAGACGCACACCGACTTCAGGGTTGAAGCGGCGTACCGCTTTCATCAGGCCGATATTTCCTTCCTGGATCAGATCCGCCTGCGGCAGACCATAGCCCGAGTAATTACGAGCAATATGAACAACAAAGCGCAGGTGAGACAGGATCAGCTTTTTCGCTGCTTCCAGATCGCCCTGGTAATGCAGCTTTTCAGCCAGCGCCCGCTCTTCATCGGCCGTCAACATCGGCCATGCGTTAGCGGCCCGGACGTAAGATTCCAGGTTGCCAACAGGGGCTAAAGCTAAAGTTTGCATTTCTTTGGTCATTCAAATCCTCTCAATTCACTATCAACTGGCGGCGGTCTGTCCCCATCAGGCAACAAACATGCCAGCATTTTTGAGCAACGAGAATAGCATTCACTTTTTTATCAGACAGTGATTTTATCCACAAGTTCCTTGTAGGCGTGTGAATAAATTACGCACAAATTGTGACATCCGGATGAACAGCCGAAGCGGGGAACAGCAAGACAGTTGGATACGCTCTCCCTGCAACGGTATTCGTCATTGCAGGGGAGGAGTATACCAGAGAATCGTTAGTCCGGAGTAAAGTGACGTAAATGTTGCACCGTCGCCAGCCAGGCGGCAATCCAGCCAATCATCGAACAGACCAGCAATAGCAGCAAACATTCATCGAAAGATAAGCCACTTAACTCAAACTGCGTGCCGAAGACCTTCGCCACATCCGTCACCGCCGACGAGAGTCGCATCACCAAAATTTCAGACAAAATGAGCGATAAAAACGCGCCGGAGAAGCCAAGAAGCGCGCCGCCATAAAGGAACGGACGCAGAATAAATCCATCGGTTGCGCCAATCAACTTTTGCACATTAATAGTGTCGCGACGGGCAAAGATGCTAAGACGCACGCTGTTGCCGATCACCAGGAAGACAGCGGCGATCATCAACACGCCAATCATCGCCGAAACGCGCCCAACCAGCCCGGTCAGCGCCGACAGACGTGCAAACCAGCTATCGTCCATGCGCACTTCGTCGATGCCCTGCACGCGCGTAATGCGATCGCGCAGCGTGTTCAGCGCCTCGGTGCTCTGGAAATCAATTTTCGGCACCACTACCGCCACTGCCGGCAGCGGGTTCTCTTCCAGCATATCTAATGCGCCGCCAAAACCGGACCAGTTACGAAACTCGCCGAGCGCATCTTCGCGGGAGAGATAGTTCACCTTTTCAACGCCCGGTTCGGACTGAAGCTGCCCGACCACCTGCTGCGCGGCGTTATCATCCAGCGATTTATCGAAGTAGACGGTGATCTGCGGCGAAGGGTAGTACTGCGACGCCGCATGGCTGACGTTTTTGTAGACCATATAGCAGACGCTCGGCAGCGTCAGCGAGATGGCAATCACCATCACCGTCAGGAACGTTGCCAGCGGTTTACTCTTCAGATCCTGCAGCGCACCGTGCCAGGCGTAGCGCATCTGCTCGTTGAAGACATTGGTTTTACGCGAAGGCGGCCGGGAGGCCGGTTTGCTGCGCCTCGGTGCGCTGCGGCTCCCTTCGCCCGCCGCTGAGGAGGATTTGCGAAAACGGTCGAGCTTGCTGCCGAATTGCCGAATATGATTGATTGCGTCGCGCTTATTCACCCGCCAGGCCTCCATGCAAATGGCCGTCGCTCAGGCTCAGCATGCGGTACGAACGCCGGGAAATTAGCCCCATGTCGTGCGTCGCCATCAGTACCGTCACCCCAACGCGGTTAAACTCTTCAAACAGACGTAAAATCCCTTCAGACAGGGCTTCATCCAGGTTCCCGGTCGGTTCATCCGCCAGCAAGACGGCAGGTTTATTCACCACCGCGCGGGCGATGCCCACACGCTGCTGTTCACCGCCGGAGAGCTGGATCGGGAAGCTTTTCGCTTTGTCGAGCAGCCCGACTTTATCCAGCGCCGCCGATACGCGACGGCGAATATCATCCCCGCTGGCACCGGCGATAATCAGCGGGATCGCGACGTTATCAAACACCGTGCGATCCATCAGCAGATGGTGATCCTGGAAAATCATGCCGATCTGGCGGCGCAAAAACGGCACTTCGCGGCTTTTCAGCCGGGAAATATCGTGACCGCTGAAAAAGATTTTCCCGGCGCTTGGCCGTTCAATCCCACAGATCAGCTTCAGCAGGGTACTTTTCCCCGCGCCGGAGTGCCCGGTCAGAAACGCCATCTCGCCCTGCTGCAGGTGAAAAGTTACCCCCTGCAGCGCTTGTCTCCCACCGAGATAGGCTTTGCTGACATGTTCAAAGCGAATCATTGTTAATCCTCTCGGGCAAAAAGCGCCTCAATAAAATCGCCCGCATTAAACGGACGCAAATCTTCAATACGTTCGCCAACACCGATATAGCGGATTGGGATACCGAACTGATCCGCAACCGAGAAGATCACCCCGCCTTTCGCGGTGCCGTCAAGCTTGGTCAGTGTGATGCCGGTTAAACCGACCGCTTCGTGGAACAGTTTGGCCTGGCTTACCGCATTCTGCCCGGTGCTGGCATCAATCGTGAGCATCACTTCGTGCGGCGCGTTTTCATCAAGCTTCTTCATCACGCGCACAATCTTTTTCAGCTCTTCCATCAGGTGCGATTTATTCTGCAGACGGCCGGCGGTATCCGCAATCAGCACATCGACATTACGCGCCTTCGCAGCCTGAATAGCATCAAAGATAACCGAAGCGGAATCTGCGCCGGTATGCTGGGCAATCACCGGAATATCGTTGCGCTGGCCCCACACCTGCAACTGCTCAACGGCCGCTGCGCGGAAGGTATCGCCCGCCGCCAGCATCACCGATTTACCCTGCTGCTCAAACTGGCGCGCCAGCTTGCCGATGGTGGTGGTTTTACCGACGCCGTTAACGCCGACCATCAGAATAACGAACGGCGTTTTGCCTTCGACATTCAGCGGCTCGTCCACCTTCGCGAGGATCTCGCTCATCTCCTCTTTCAGCAGGCCATACAGCGCTTCCGCGTCGCGTAACTGCTTGCGGCTGGCCCCTTCCGTCAGGTTGGTGATGATTTTCCGCGTGGTCTCAACGCCAACATCGGCAATCAACAGCTGCTCTTCCAGCTCTTCGAAGAGATCATCATCGATTTTTTTGCCGCGGAACAGACTGATAAATCCGGAACCGAGATTCTCTTTTGTTTTCAGAAGGCTGCGCTTCAATCGCGCGAAGAAACCCTCTTTGGTTGGCTTCTCCTGCTCCTGAACCTGCTCGTCGACCGGCACGACCACCACCGCTTCTTCCGCCGCTTCAGCCGCCAGCGCGTCCAGCTCTTCGTCGCTCGGCAGCGTCTCGTCTTCTATCTCTTCAACTTCTGGCTCGTCAACTTCAACGTCCGCCGTAACCAGCGGCTCGGCTTCGGCCTGCCACTCTTCAGCGTCAATGCTCTGTTCGCTAAGCTCTTCCGGCAGCGGCAGCGCTTCATGCTCAACGGCGGCAACAGGTGCGGCTTCGATAATCTCTTCGACAGGCTCTTCAACAGCCGCTTCTTCTATAACCTGTTCTTCGGCAACCGGTTCTGCTACAACGCGCTCTTCAGCAACCGGCTGCGGTGCCTCTTCATGCGCAAGCTGCTCGCTAACTTCGACAACCTCTTCGGCGAACTTTTCACTGTCGGCGGCAGGCTCGGCAACCGGTGTCTCTTCTACCGGTTGTTCCGCTGTTTTCTGCTCTTCTGCTTGCGCCTCATCGGCACGCTCTTTCTGCCCAAAGCCCAGCCAGGAAAAAAAGCCACGTTTCTTTTCATTTGCCATTGGCGACTACACTCCTCGCTGTTGATTCTATAGCGCAGCCTGTCTGCTCGACCAGGACTGAAATCATTGGTGAATTAGTCGGATAGTCTAACACTTTCCTTATCTCTCATCACGGCCTGAGGATTAGGGTTTAACGCAATTCATCCGCCCGCTAGAATAGCAGGCCGAAATGATGAGCAAAGCGAAGACCATGAAGAAACCCAACCGTGCCGCCAGCGGACAAATTCGTATTATTGGCGGGCAGTGGCGGGGCCGTAAATTACCGGTTCCCGACAGCCCAGGCCTGCGCCCGACCACCGATCGCGTGCGCGAAACCCTTTTTAACTGGCTGGCACCGTCAATGGTTGACGCCCGCTGTCTCGACTGCTTCGCCGGCAGCGGTGCGCTCGGGCTGGAAGCGCTCTCCCGCTACGCCGCCAGCGCGACGCTGGTCGAGATGGAGGGCAGCGTCGCCCAGCAGCTCCAGCAAAATCTCGCTACGCTTAAAGCCACTAACGCGAAAGTCGTTAACAGCAACACGCTGAACTTTTTAGCCGCAGCGGGCACACCGCACACCATAGTGTTTATCGATCCACCGTTCCGCAAAGGGATGCTGGATGACACCGTGCGTTTGCTGGAGAACAACGGCTGGCTGGCGGATGACGCACTCATTTATATCGAGAGCGAAGTGGAAAATGGCTTACCGTCAGTGCCTGCGCACTGGCATTTACACCGGGAAAAAGTCGCGGGCCAGGTGGCTTACCGTTTGTATCACCGCGAAGCACAAGGAGAGAAGCATGCCGTTGCTGATTAATCTGGGCCGTCTGATGATGCTCTGCATCTGGGCCTTTCTGATTTTCAACCTGATCCACCCCTTTCCGCGCCCGTTGAATATTTTCGTCAACGTCGCGCTAGTTTTTACTTTCTTTATGCATGCTTTGCAGGCGACGATGATGAAGACCGCGCTGCCGAAAGAGGGGCCGCAGATGACCAAACTGGAGCAGCTGCGCATTTTTCTTTTCGGCGTCTTTGAACTGCTGGTCTGGCAGAAGAAGCTGAAAGCAAAGAGATAACTCTGTCAGATTAAGCGGAATTGCAGGACATTGGGGGAAGTTCGCATTGTCATCCCCCTTTTTACGCCACTACACTTGAGGGGAGAGTTTTACGCAACAATAACAGTTACAGGGACTTAATTATGCTGTGGTCATTTATTGCTGTCTGCTTTTCCGGCTGGTTGTACGTCGACGCTTCCTATCGTGGCCCGGTGTGGCAACGCTGGGTGTTCAAACCCGTAACCCTTCTGCTGTTACTTCTGCTCGCCTGGCAAGCGCCCATGTTCGATGCCATCAGCTATCTGGTGCTGGCGGGTCTGTGCGCCTCGCTGGTGGGCGATGCTCTGACGCTGCTGCCGCGCCAAAAGTTACTTTACGCCATCGGCGCTTTCTTCCTGGCCCATCTGCTCTATACCATCTACTTCGCCAGCCAGATGACGCTGACCTTCTTCTGGCCGCTGCCGCTGGTGCTGCTGGTGATTGGTGCCCTGCTGCTGGCGGTGATCTGGACGCGTCTCGAAGAGTTGCGCATGGCCGTATCCACTTTTGTCGCCATGACGCTGGTAATGGTATGGCTGGCCGGTGAGCTGTGGTTCTTCCGTCCGACCAGCCAGGCGCTGTCGGCGTTTATCGGCGCATCGCTGCTGCTTATCGGCAATATTGTCTGGCTCGGCAGCCACTACCGTAAACGCTTTAGCGCGGATAACGCCATCTCCTCCGCCTGCTATTTTGCCGGTCACTTCCTGATCGTCCGTTCGCTCTATATCTAAAGCGCTTGACTCTGGAGTCGACTCCAGAGTGTATCCTCCGGTTAATGAGAAAATTATCATTCACCGGAGGATGCGATGGCTGCTCCCGAACTCAAGAAAACGCCTCACTTTGCCGCGCTCAAACTGCGCCCCGTTGCTGAAAGCAATGCCCCCTGCTGCGGCGATACAAGCTGTGAAAGCCGTTCCGCGCCGGAAATAACCGCCGCAGGCGATCGCTTTAGCTGGCAGGTGAGCGGCATGGATTGTGCCGCCTGCGCCCGTAAGGTGGAAAATGCGGTGCGCCAGGTCGAGGGCATCACCCAGGTGCAGGTCGCTTTTGCCACCGAAAAGCTGATTGTCATTGCACAGAGTGATGTGCGCGAGCGCGTCGAAAAAGCCGTTCAAAACGCGGGCTACCAGCTTCGCAGCGAAAACAGTGCTCCCGCGCCTGCATCTTCACCTCTGCGCGAAAACCTGCCGCTGCTCCTGCTCATCGTGATGATGGCTCTAAGCTGGGGGCTGGAGCAGTTCAATCACCCCTTCGGCCAGGCGGCCTTTGTGCTTACCACGCTGGTCGGCTTATGGCCAATTGCCCGTCAGGCCTTGCGCCTGATAAGAAGCGGCAGTTGGTTCGCCATCGAAACCTTAATGAGCGTGGCGGCGATTGGCGCGCTGTTTATCGGCGCGACCGCCGAAGCGGCGATGGTACTGCTGCTGTTTTTAATTGGCGAACGGCTTGAAGGCTGGGCCGCCAGCCGCGCGCGCAGAGGCGTAAGCGCACTGATGGCGTTAAAACCCGACAGCGCCATTCGCGTGCGTAACGGCGTGCGTGAAACCATCCCAGCCAGCCAGCTGCAACCCGGCGATACTATTGAAGTCCCGGCGGGCGGGCGTTTACCGGCAGATGGCCACCTTATCTCCCCCTTCGCCAGTTTTGATGAGAGTGCCTTAACCGGCGAGTCACTGCCCGTCGAGCGCAGCGCGGGCGAAAGCGTGCCCGCAGGTGCTACCAGCGTCGATCGGCTGATTACCCTCGAAGTCGTGTCAAAAGCGGGCGAAAGCGCCATCGACCGCATCCTGAAACTGATTGAGGAGGCGGAAGAGCGCCGCGCGCCCATTGAGCGCTTTATCGATCGCTTCAGCCGTATTTATACGCCGACAATTATGGCCGTGGCGCTGCTGGTAGCGGTGGTTCCCCCCCTGCTCTTTTCCGCTCCGTGGCTGGAGTGGGTCTATAAAGGGCTGGCGCTGCTGCTGATTGGCTGCCCCTGCGCGCTGGTGATCTCCACGCCTGCGGCCATTACCTCCGGGCTGGCAGCCGCCGCACGTCGCGGGGCGCTGATCAAAGGCGGCGCGGCGCTGGAGCAGCTCGGCACCCTGCGTCAGGTAGCGTTTGATAAGACCGGCACCCTGACTCTCGGCAAACCGCAACTGGTCGCCATTCAGGCATTTTCGGCTACAGAGGAGCAGGAGCTGCTGGCGCTCAGCGCCGGGGTGGAGCAGGGCTCGACGCACCCGCTGGCGCTGGCGATTGTGCAGGAGGCGCAGCGTCGTGGCATCGCTATTCCGCAGGCCGACGGGCAACGGGCGCTGGCCGGGAAAGGCATTGAAGCGCGCATCGGCG
This sequence comes from Kosakonia sp. CCTCC M2018092, assembly GCF_003864115.1. Classification (NCBI taxonomy): domain Bacteria; kingdom Pseudomonadati; phylum Pseudomonadota; class Gammaproteobacteria; order Enterobacterales; family Enterobacteriaceae; genus Kosakonia; species Kosakonia sp. CCTCC M2018092. The sequence goes on along the minus strand of NZ_CP034225.1, from coordinate 292,106 downwards.
CGCATAACATTCACATCTGCGCACCGGAAAAGGTGCCAGCGGGCCTGCTAAACAACGCAGAGCGCAAGCAGATTGAGCAGCAGGAAGCGCGGGGGCAAACGGTAGTAGTGGTTCTGCGCGATAACACCATTATCGGCACGCTGGCGCTACAGGACACCCTGCGCGACGATGCAAAAGCCGCGGTGGCGGAGCTGCATGCCCTTGGCATCACGGGGGTGATCCTCACCGGCGACAATCCACGGGCAGCGGCAGCGATTGCCGGTGAGTTAGGGCTGGAGTTTCGCGCCGGGCTGCTGCCGGAGGATAAAGTCAGCGCCGTGCGCGCGCTGAATGAAGAGGCCCCGCTGGCGATGGTCGGCGACGGCATCAACGATGCTCCGGCGATGAAAGCGGCAACCCTCGGCATTGCGATGGGCAGCGGCACCGATGTCGCGCTGGAGAGCGCCGATGCGGCGTTAACCCATAACCGGCTCTCCGGCCTTGGGCAGATGATCCGTCTGGCGCGCGCCACGCATCGCAATATTCGTCAGAACATCGCCATTGCGCTCGGGCTGAAGGGGATCTTCCTGGTCACCACGCTTTTGGGGATCACCGGATTATGGCTGGCGGTGCTGGCGGATACCGGCGCAACGGTGCTGGTGACAGCCAACGCGCTGCGCCTGTTACGTCGCAAAGATTAGTGGCTTTTACGCACTAAATAGCGGTAGGGCAGCGTTTCGGTCTGGTCGGCAACCAGCTCATGTTCCATAAAACGGCAGAAGCCGGGAATATCGCGGGTGGTTGCCGGATCGTCGGCGATAATCAGTACAGTTTCGCCAACCTGCATGTTACGCACGGTTTTGCGCACCATCATTACAGGCTCCGGGCAGCGCAGGCCAAGGGCATCAAGAGTGTGGTCGGCGGTAGAAAACGGATCGCTCATCTTCATCTCACAAGTGAAAAAACCGCCCTAGTTTACGCTGCCATTTTCAGGGCGCAAGGGAGGTTAACGATTGCGTTAAAATTAGCCGTTGCATCGCGCGATGATTGCAGTATCATGCGGCGGCTTCTGCCTGGCAGAGCATAAATTGAACTGGGTTCCCTCACCCCATTTACCAAAAAGGTCACAATATGACGCACTTTTCCAACGCACAGCGCATGAAGGCGCTGGTCTGGCTATCGCTTTTCCACCTGCTGGTGATTATCTCCAGTAACTACCTGGTGCAGCTCCCGGTCGCCATTTTCGGCTTCCACACCACCTGGGGCGCATTCAGTTTTCCGTTTATCTTCCTGGCAACGGATCTCACCGTACGCATTTTCGGCGCGCCTCTGGCACGACGGATTATTTTTGCCGTGATGGTGCCCGCCCTGCTTGCCTCTTACGTTATCTCGTCGCTGTTTTATATGGGCAGTTGGCAAGGTTTCGGCGCGCTCGCCCACTTTAACCTGTTTGTCGCGCGTATCGCCGCCGCCAGCTTTATGGCCTATGCGCTGGGGCAGATCCTTGATGTGCACGTCTTTAACCGCCTGCGCCAGAGCCGCCGCTGGTGGCTTGCGCCAACGGCCTCGACCATTTTTGGTAACGCCAGCGATACGGTGGCCTTCTTCTTTATCGCCTTCTGGCGCAGCCCGGATCCCTTTATGGCACAGCACTGGACCGAAATCGCGCTGGTGGATTACAGCTTCAAGGTGCTTATCAGCATCGCCTTCTTCCTGCCGATGTATGGTGTGCTGTTGAATATGTTGCTGAAAAGACTGGCAGACAAATCTGAAATCTCGGCATTACAGGCGGGTTAAAGGTACGACTTATCAGTTGTGATAATATGGAACAACAAGCCATTATGGCTGTTTATTGAAAGGATGAAGTCAATGCGCAATCTGGTGAAATATGTCGGTATTGGCCTGCTGGTGATGGGGCTGGCTGCCTGTGATAACAGCGACAGCAAGAAGCCCGCACAGGGTGCCGCCGCAGAGAGTAACGCCTCCGGCCAGCCGGTGACCCTGCTCGACGGTAAACTCAGCTTCTCGCTGCCTGCGGATATGACCGATCAGAGCGGCAAGCTGGGCACGCAATCCAACAACATGCACGTCTACTCTGACGCCACCGGCCAGAAAGCGGTGATCGTGATCGTTGGCGACAACACGCAGGAAGATCTGAGCGTGCTGGCGAAACGTCTGGAAGATCAGCAGCGCAGCCGCGACCCGCAGTTGCAGGTTGTGACCAACCGTTCGATTGAGCTGAAAGGGCAGACCCTGCAACAGCTCGACAGCGTGATCTCCGCCAAAGGCCAGACCGCATGGTCCTCCGTGGTGCTGGGGAAAATTGATAACCACCTGGTTACCCTTCAGGTGACGCTGCCGGCGGAAAATCAGCAGCAGGCGCAGACCGCTGCCGAGAACATTATCAACACCATCGTGGTGAAATAACGCCGCAACAATCGAAAAGAGAAAGGGAACCTGCGGGTTCCCTTTTTTTATGCCCGGTCGGATAAGCGTTTACGCGCTATCGGGCACTCTCTGCTTTAACCGCCACGCCAACAGTAGCGCAACCGCCACCAGCCCGGCGGCAGCAAGATAAATAGATGAGACGCCCGCCCAGGCCATCAGCAGCCCTGCCAGCGGGCCAGTCACGCCTAACGAGAGATCCATAAACACCGTATAGGTCGCCAGCGCCGAGCCCTGATTGTGCTGCGGCACCGCTTTTACCGCCACCACGCCCAGCGCCGGGAAGACCAGCGAGAAACCGGCCCCGGTCAGGAAAACGCCCAGTTTCACCATCCACGGATCGACCGCCAGGCCCACCAGCAGCAGCCCGCAGGTCTCCACCGCAAAGCAGATTAGCGCCACGTTAAGCCCGCCAAAGCGGTTGATACCATTGGGAAACAGCAGCCGTGCGCCAACAAACGCCACGCTAAAGAGCGTCAGAGCGAACGCCGCCCCATCCCAGCCTCTGGCATCGTAATAGAGGGTAATAAAGGTGGCGATGACGCCAAAACCGGCCGAACCGAGCGCCAGCGCCATCCCGTAGAGCCAGACACGTCCGAGCACGGCGCGAAACGGCAGCGGTTTGCCTTTGCTGGCTTTCACCGCCGCGCGCGGTAGCGCAAGCAGCACCGCCAACAGCGCGACGGCCATAATCGTCAGCGCCAGCCCGTGCAGGCCGCCATAGTGATAGCAGAGCACGCCGAGCGGTGCGCCAAGCGCCATCGCCCCGTAAGTAGCAATACCATTCCACGAGATCACGCGTCCAATATGAACATTACCGACCACGCCAACGCCCCACAGCGTCGCGCCGGTGCCGGCAAAGCTCTGACCGATGCCTAAAATCACCCGCCCAAGGCAGAGCAGCACCAGGCTCATCACGCCAGACTGCATTTCCGCCAGCAGATAGCACAGCCCGCTGAGAAACGCGCCGCAGAGGCCGAAAATCACCACTTTTTTTGGCCCCAGCAGATCGGCATAGCGCCCGGCGTGCGGGCGGCTGAGCAGCGTGGCGAAGTACTGAAGACTTATCACCAGCCCCGCCCAGAAGGCGCTGTAGCCCATCACGTCATGGACAAACCCGGGCAACACCGCCAGCGGGAGACCAATGGTGAGATAGCTGGCGAAGTTAAAAATCACGACGGACAAAATCCGCAGATTGAGGCGCAATCCGCTTAGCGCCGGTTCAGCGCGGTGTTCAGGCATCAGGATTTACTCAGATTTTTTACAACAGGATTTCACTATTACCACGACACAAGGTAGAAAGCAGCACGACTTTAAGATTATCTCTGTCAGGCGAAGGTGGCGCGGCGCACTACACTTACTGGCAATAAGAAAAAAAGGAATTAATCATGATGCAACCTCAGCCAGACCGGGCGGGCCTCCACATTCTTCTCAAACTGGCGTCACTGGTGGTCATTCTCGCCGGTATCCACGCCGCAGCCGATATTATTGTCCAACTCCTGCTGGCGCTCTTCTTCGCCATTGTTCTTAACCCGCTAGTGACCTGGTTTCTACGCCGCGGCATCAAGCGCCCGGCGGCCATTGCCATTGTCGTGCTGGTGATGCTGGTCTTCCTGACCGCGTTATTCGCCGTGCTTGCCGCGTCGATGAACGACTTTATGACCCTGCTGCCGAAGTACAACCGCGAGCTGACACGCAAGTTTTTGCAGCTTCAGGACGCGCTGCCGTTCCTGCATCTGCATCTCTCCCCGGAGCGCATGCTGCAACGCATGGACTCGGACCGCATGATGTCTTTCGCCACTACCATGGCGACACAGTTATCGAATGCGATGGCAAGCGTCGTGCTGCTGGTGATGACGGTGGTGTTTATGCTGTTTGAAGTGCGCCACGTGCCGTACAAAATGCGCTTCGCCCTGAATAATCCGCAGATTCACATTGCTGGCCTGCACCGCGCACTGAAAGGGGTGTCGCACTACCTGGCGCTGAAAACGCTGCTCAGCGTCTGGACCGGGCTGATTGTCTGGGTCGGGCTGGTGGCGCTGGATGTGCAGTTTGCGCTGATGTGGGGCGTGCTCGCCTTCCTGCTGAACTACGTGCCAAATATCGGGTCAGTGATCTCCGCCATTCCGCCGATGATCCAGGCCCTGCTGTTCAACGGCACCTACGAGTGCCTGTTAGTCGGTGCCCTCTTCCTTGTTGTACACATGCTGATTGGCAACATCCTTGAGCCGCGCATGATGGGCCACCGCCTCGGCATGTCGACGCTGGTGGTGTTCCTCTCATTATTAATCTGGGGATGGCTGCTCGGCCCGGTGGGAATGCTGCTCTCGGTGCCGCTTACCAGCGTGTGCAAAATCTGGATGGAGACCACCTCCGGCGGCAGCAAGCTGGCGATCATGCTTGGCCCAGGCCGACCGAAATCGCGATTACCGGGTTAAGCTCTATTGCGGGCGGGCAGGAAGATAACCAGCACGCCCGCCACAATCAGCGCCACGCCAAACGCACCGCGCAGCGTGAAGGGTTCATGCCAGCCAGGTAGCCAGATGGCGGCGGCCCACACCAGAATGTAACTCAGGCTGAGCAGGGCATAGGCTTTACTCAGCGCCATCCGGTGCAGGGCCAGATACCAACAGCCCATCGACGCCACGTAGCCCATTAATCCCAACAGCAGCGCCAGCGTGCCAGCGTGCCCATGCAGCAGCGCCAGCAAAAAGGCGCGCAGCTCGGTCAACGGCGGCAGCGACAGCATGCCATCACGCAGTAACAGTTGCGCTCCGCTCACCAGCAGCACGCTAAGAAGCGCCCAGGGTAACCCCTTCATAATGAACTCCCGAGTAGCGCCACACCGGCAATAATCAACGCCAGACCGCAGGCATGGCGCAACGTAATGCGCTCATGCCAGATCGCCCTCGCCGCCAGCGTCACCCAGACAAAATTGAGGCTCAGCATCGGGTAGGCGACGCCGACCGGAATGCGCTGCAACACCAGCAGCCACAGCACCATCCCCGCACCCAGTGCCAGCAGTGCCAGCGCCAGCCACAGGCCAACGTGCCTGCCGCGCGATGCCCCGCTCGCCGGGCGCGTCGCCTGCTTCTGGCACAGCTGCCCCAGGCAGCTCAACAGGCTGGCCGCACCGAGCCAGATCCAGCTACTCATTGCGGAAAGTACTGCAATAACACCATCCGCCCCTGCTGATAGACGTTATCCGGTTTCGGAATGGGCAGACGCATAAACTCATCGGCCTGCGACTGATGAAGCACCAGCGAAACAATCCCCTGCTGGCGATGCCCGGCCAGCCAGTCGGTAAAATCACGCTCGGCGACAAAACGCCCTTTCGCATCGGGATAATCCAGGCCATAAGCCAGCTCGCCGCGCGAACCGAACAGCAGAATATCGCTACGCTTCAGCTCCCAGGCGAGCCCGGAGGCAACGCCGGGATTATCCGACAGCACGTAGCGGCTCTCCGCCAGCGCGTCATCAATGCAGGCGATCAGGAACTGCGGCTGTTTGGAATCCATCACTTTATCCGGAATGGCAAACCCCACCAGCAGCGCCAGCGTCAGTGGCGAAAGCGCGGCGAAGAACCAACGCTCAGCACTCGCCTTGAAGGTAAACAGCCCGACCAGCGCCCACATCAGGAAGATAAAGGCGGCGAGCGCCGCTTTATAATCTTCGATCGGCAGCCAGACGGGATGCTTCAACATCCCCCACGGCGACACCACCAGCGCGGCGATCGCGCCAGTGAGCCCGAAAGCGATATTGATTCCGGCATTGATACGCAGCACTTTTACGCTCGCGGCGGTGCGCGCGTAACGCGCCATCAATATCGCCAGCGGCGCAAAGCAGGGCAGAATATAGGTCAGCAGTTTTCCCTGGGCGATACTGAAGAAGATCAGCGGCATCACCACCCAGCCGAGCAGGTAAAAGGCGTCACTGCGCGCCCGCCAGCCGGTTTTCAGCGCACCGGGCAGCAGCCCAAGCCACGGCAGCGAACCGGCAAGCAAACAGGGAATGTAGTACCAGAACGGCGCTTTATGCTGCGCGTCATCCTGGGCAAAGCGCTGAATATGCTCCACCCAGAAGAAGTAGCGCCAGAAATCAGGCTCGCGCGCCGCAATGGTCAGCCCCCACGGCAGCACCGTCAGTACGCACGCCAGCACTGCCAGCCAGCCCCAAATCAGCACCTCTTTCCAGCGCCGCTGCGCAATCACCCACGGCAACACGCCGATAACCGGCAGCGCCAGCGCCAGGAACCCTTTGGTCATTACCCCCATGCCGCAGGCGATACCGAGCAGCAGATAGCCACCCGCTTTCCCGCGTCGGCTGGTGGCCTGCGCCGCCAGCCAGAAGCTGAACATCGCCAGCGTCATCCACAAGGCGATCATCGGATCCAGCACGGCATAGGTACCGACGCCGTACACCAGCAGCACGGTCAGGTAGATCACGCCGGAGAGCAGCGCCGTCGCTTTGTCACGCCACATCTTCCACGCTAACGCGCCAACCAGAAGAGCGGAAACGGTGGTGGAGAAGACCGCGCCAAAGCGTACCGCGAAGTTGTTGTGACCAAATACCCACTGCGCGAGGGTGTTGACCCAGTACCCGGCGATCGGTTTTTCAAAATAGCGCAGCCCGAGGAAATGGGGCACCATCCAGTCGCCGCTTTGCAACATCTCGCGGCTGATCTCCGCATAGCGGGTCTCGTCCGGTTGCCAGAGCAGGCGGTACTCCAGCGGCGCAAGGTAATAAAGGGCAAACAGCGCCAGCAGCGCTAAACCATAGTGAACAGGTTTCATCGTTGTGCACTCAACAGTTTTTGGCATCCCAGCCACCCTTCGCGGCCAACCACTTCGCCGCGTACCACTTTGCCGGGCGGCAGTGTCGTGACATCGTCCGGTAGTAACTGCCCCAGCGGGCAAAATGTAATTTCCTCCTGCGCCGCCAGCGTCAGCAGCTGATCAAACGCATCGGCACCGATAATCCCTTCCACTTCAGCATGGATGGTGTAAACCGGCGTGCCGTGGGCGCGATGCATGCGATCGAGGATAAAGCGGTTGAAGCCCTCGGCGCTCACCGAGGAGCCGACCACCTCATCCCAGGTGGGTAGCGAAACGGGGATTTGCGGCGCGGCGTAGGTTGTCTCTGTCAATTGCGGGCGGAAGGGCTGGCTACCGCGACAGTCGCTGTTATAGCGGAACGGGAAAACCGCTTTCGCCTTCACCACCCGCTGATCTGCGCGCCAGCCCGCCGCCGCCGAGCAGGTAACCGGCTGGCCGATAATCCGCTCCAGCGCCGAAAGGCCGCGTGCAATCTCCGTTTCCAGCCGCGCCTGATCCCAGACGCCGCTCCAGCTTTGCCAGGCGTGGTGATCCCAGGCGTGCAGCCCCACTTCATGCATGCGCGCCGTCTGGCGAATGATCTCTGCGTTGGCATCGCCAATAATGCGCCCCGGCCAGGCGGTACCCGCCAGCAGAATATCCCAGCCATACAGCGACGCCGCGCGCGAGCGCAGCATCTTCCAGAAAAATTTCGGCTTCAGCAGACGCCAGATATGCCGCCCCATATTGTCCGGGCCGACGCTAAAAAAGACGCTCGCCTGGATCTGGTGCTTCTCCAGCAGCTGTAGCAGACGCGGCATGCCTTGCTGCGTGCCGCGAAAGGTATCGACATCAATACGTAAGCCGATTTTTTTCATGCTTATTGCTCATCCGTCAGTTCGACCGTACGCAGGAAGAAGTCGAGCGTTTCATCAACGGTCTGGCGCATCGCCACCGTCGGCTCCCAATGCAGGCAGCGTTTGGCGTTGCGAATGCTCGGTTTGCGGTGCTCAACATCCTGGTAGCCTTTACCGTAATAGCTACTGCTCTCAACGTCACGGAAACCGGCAAAAGGCGGGAAGCGGTGGCGCAGCGGATGCTGCTCAAAGCTCTCCAGCAGCATCTCGGCAAGCTCCTTAATACTGGCTTCGTTATCCGGGTTGCCGATATTGATAATCTCGCCGTCGCAGCGCCCGTCGCGGTTTTCAATAATGCGGAACAGCGCTTCGATGCCGTCGCTGATATCAGTAAAGCAGCGCTTCTGTTTTCCGCCTTCAACCAGCTTGATCGGCGAGCCTTCCACCAGGTTGAGGATCAGCTGAGTGATGGCGCGGGAGCTGCCGATGCGCGCGGCATTGAGGTTATCCAGACGCGGGCCCATCCAGTTAAACGGACGGAAGAGCGTAAAACGCAGCCCCTCTTTCTCGCCGTATGCCCAAATCACACGGTCGAGAAGCTGTTTCGACACCGAGTAGATCCAGCGCTGTTTGCTTACCGGCCCGACCACCAGGTTCGAGTTATCCTCATCAAACACTTTGTCGGTGCACATGCCGTACACTTCCGAGGTCGACGGGAAGATGATGCGTTTGTTGTACTTCACGCAGTCGCGGATGATCTTCAGGTTCTCTTCAAAATCGAGCTCAAAAACGCGCAGCGGGTTGCGGGTGTACTCAATCGGCGTGGCTATCGCCACCAGCGGCAGCACCACGTCGCATTTTTTAATGTGGTACTCAATCCATTCGGAATGGATGCTGATATCGCCTTCGACAAAGTGAAAACGCGGGCAGTCGAGGAAACGTCCGATGGCGTCGGAGCCGATGTCGAGGCCGTAAATCTCGTAGTTATCGTCGCGCAGCAGGCGCTCCGTCAGGTGGTTGCCGATAAAGCCGTTTACCCCGAGGATCAGCACGCGAGTGCGGCGTTTTACCGCCACTACCGGTTTGCTGCTCAACAGCGCCCCGGCTACCAGTCCCAGCGACTGCGCCAGTTGTGCGCCCTGCATATAAACGCCTTTCTCCGTCTGGCCGGTCATCACCTCCAGCGCCCCCTCGCCGCAGGCGATAATCAGCGGCGCGACGGAGATAACGGTTCCCGCTCGTGCGGGCGCAACGTCGCTGCGCACGCGGGATTTCCAGACGATAAATTTGTGCGTGCCGACAAAGCTGAACGCGCCCGGCCACGGATCGCTCACCGCGCGCACCAGGTTGTGCAGAGTTTTCGCCGGTTTTTCCCACTCCAGCCGCCCATCTTCTGGCGTGCGGCGGCCAACATAGCTCGCCTTGCTCTCATCCTGCGCGGTTTCGCTGAAGGTGCCGCTTTTCAGCGTCGGTAAAATCCCTTCCAGCAGATGTTTTGCGCTCTCGGTCAGTTTACGGTGCAGCGACAGTGCGTCATCGGCGTCGGCAATCTCAACCGCTTGCTGGGCGATGATCGCCCCGGCATCCGCGCGGGAGACCATTCGGTGCAGCGTGACGCCGGTTTGCGTTTCGCCATTCACCAGCACCCAGTTCAGCGGCGCGCGTCCACGATAGGCGGGCAGCAGTGAACCATGCAGGTTAAACGCGCCAATCCGCGCGCTGTTCAAAATCGCTTCGCCGAGCAGGTTACGATAGTAGAACGAGAAAATGACCTCCGGCTTCATCTCGGTAATACGGTCGACCCACAGCGGATGGTTAACATCATCCGGGGCATAAACCGGGATACCGCGCTCGGCGGCAAGGCGCGCCACCGAGCCGAAAAAGGCGTTTTCCTGTGCGTTGTCGGCATGGGTGAAAATCGCGGCGATATCAAACCCGGCATCCAGTAACGCCTGCACACCGACGCATCCCATATCGTGATAAGCAAAAACAACGGCTTTCATTGGTTCTTTTCCTCTTGCGAAACATCATGATCCTGGCGGACAACGCGTTGAATAAAGTAGCGGGGACGGGCGCGCACATCGTTGTAGATGCGCCCGATATACTCCCCAAGCAGGCCCATGCCGATAAACTGTGCGCCGATAAAAGTGAAGAGAATGGCGAAGAGCGTGAACACCCCTTCCCCCGCCCACTGCGCGCCAAACGCCAGCCGCAGAATGACCAGCAGCAGTGACAGCGAAAAGCCAAACAGGGCAATGGCGCTGCCAAACACGCTGAGCAGACGCAGCGGCGTGGTGGTCAGGCAGGTCACCAGGTCGTACATCAGGTTAATCAGGCGCATAAAGCTGTATTTCGAGTCGCCAAATTCACGCTCGGCGTGCTGCACCGGGATCTCAACCGCCCGGCGGGCAAAGGTGTTGGCGAGGATCGGGATAAACGTGCTGCGCTCATGGCAGCGCAGCATCGCGTCAACGATATGGCGGCGATAGGCACGCAGCATGCAGCCGTAGTCGCCCATCGCTTTCCCGGTGGCGCGCTGGATCAGGTGGTTAACGCCGCGCGACGCCAGCTTGCGAAACAGGCTGTCCTGGCGGTTTTGCCGCACGGTGCCCACTACGTCATACCCTTCGTTGGCTTTTGCCACCAGACGTGGGATCTCCTCCGGCGGGTTTTGCAGATCCGCATCCAGGGTAATCACCAGATCGCCGGTAACATGGCTGAAACCGGCCATGATCGCTGAGTGCTGGCCGTAGTTGCGGTTGAGCAGCACCGCGACGATATGGCTGTCGGGCTGCTCGGCCGCGTCGGTCAGCATACGCGCGGAGTCATCGCTGCTGCCGTCATCCACCAGCAGGATTTCGTAATCGATACCGATTTGCGCGCAGCTGGTGGTGGTGCGGCGGATCAGCTCCGGCAGGCTCTCCTGTTCGTTATAAACCGGGATCACCACCGAGACTTTTTCGATAAGCGGGAGGGTGAACATATCAGCAGCCTGCGATCTGTTTAAGCGCGTCAATGACGCGGGTTGTGTCGTCATGGGTCATATCCGGAAAGAGCGGCAGGGAACAGATACGCGCGCTGTTCCACTCCGTGTTGGGAAGTTCGGTCGGGAAGTTTTCGCGGTAGTACTTCTGGGTATGCGCCGCACGAAAATGGAGGCCGGTGCCGATACCCTGCGCTTTTAGCCGCTCCATCAGTGCATCGCGGGAGAGGCCGCAGCGCTGCTCGTCGACGCGAATAATAAACAGATGCCAGGCGTGCTGATGCGGCCACGACGGCAGCGCCAGCGGCTGAAATGGCGTCGCTGCCAGTTCATTCAGATAGCGTTGGGCAATTTCCTGACGGCGGGCGTTGGCGGCCGGCAGTTTGTCGAGCTGTACCAGCGCAATAGCGGCGTTAATATCCGCGAGGTTGTATTTAAAGCCCGGCGAAATCACCTCGGCCTGCGGCGCGCGGCCGTGGGTCTGGCGGTCATAGGCATCGACGCCGAGACCATGAAACTTCAGGCTGCGAATGCGGTTTGCCAGCGCTTCGTCATCGGTTACCACCAGCCCGCCTTCAGCGCAGGTCATATTTTTGATGGCGTGGAAGGAGAAGATCGCGCAACCACGTGCGCCGACGTGGTGGCCTTTGTAGTAAGTGCCCGCCGCATGCGCGGCATCTTCAATCACTGGAATGCCGTACTTTTCACCGAGGGCGTGAATGGCGTCGATATCCACCGGCGCGCCCGCGTAGTGCACCGGCACAATCGCTTTGGTGCGCGGTGTGATCGCCGCTTCGATCGCCTCAGGCGTCACCATCAGCGTGTCGCGATCGACATCGATCATCACCGGCGTCGCGCCGAGCAGCACGATCATGTTGAGGGTAGAGACCCAGGTCATTGAGGGAGTAATCACTTCATCGCCCGCGCCGATACCCAGCGCCATTAACGTGACGTGCATCCCCGCTGTTGCAGAACTGACGGCAATAGCGTGCTGGTTGCCGGTCAGTGTGCAAAATGCCGCTTCAAGTGCCTGATTCTTCGGCCCGGTGGTGATCCAGCCCGACGCCAGCACCTGCTGAATGGCGGCGAGTTCATCCTCTCCCATCGATGGGCGTGAAAAGGGTAAAAATTCACTCATCATTTTTTCCTGGCATCAACGGCATATTAGAAACCTGCCACAGTGAAACATGTAATGGGAATAAAATGGCGCACAAAACTTAAATGAAAATAGAATGAACCTACGATTTCAGTGCTTTTTACCGAAAAAGTGATAATGGTGAGGGTAGCAACAAAAGATTAGGACAAGATTAAGAAATTAACCTTCAGATAAAAATATAAAAACCTTTAAAAACATAGCGATATATAATACAGCAGGTTTCTGATACTGTGATTACTGTCAAAAAAGTGCAATAAAAAACGCCCGTTCAAGCAGTGAACGAGCGTTATCTTAATTATTTAAACGGAATGACAACAAAGCAAAAATAGTCTTATTTTTCTGCAAACAATTATTTCATTAGCCACACCGTTAATAGCGACATAAATGTGAAACTATTCTGACAAGTTTCGCGGGAAATTAGCCGGTAATTCACTGGCCGGGCAGGCAATCACCTGCTCATTATTTTCGCCGCAGTCGCGCACAAAAGTGATGGTGGCAAACTCATCAATGACTTCCGTCGGGTAAGCCGGGCCTGCCTCGCGCAGGGATTCCATCAGCGCAATATGATCGTTCTGGAAGCAGACGGTTTTCTCCGGATTGTTGATGACCCAGCGCGGGAAGAAGATGGTGCCGTGGAACAGGCGATCGCCGAGATTGGCAATCAGGCTGACGTCGGTGCCGGTCGGCTCAGTCCAGGAAATTTTATAGATGCTCTCACCGACGCGAACGATATAGACCCGCTGATCTTTCACCCAACGGTTGGCCACGATCCCGCTGTGAATGCGGTAATCGATAGTGTTGGCATTTTTCACATACAGCTCGTAGTTCCAGCCATTATCGTAGGTGTAGACCAGATGTTTACCGACAAAGCCACTCAAATCATGTTTATCAAAGCTGCTCATATCTCATCTCCTCTTGTTGTTGAGGAGATCGTACCTCTGCAAAAAACCAATGAATAACGCTATATTTGCATCAAATTCATTCAAAAATTAGATGAGTTATGCATAAGAGCACGCTGGAACAATGGTCACTGCTGCAAAAAGTGGTCGAACTGGGCAGCTTTGCCAGAGCGGCGGAAGAGACGCACCGCAGCCAGTCTTCGGTCAGCTATAACCTGGCGCTGTTGCAGGAGCGTCTCGGCGTTGCGCTGCTGGTACCGGAGGGGCGACGAGCGGTGCTGACGCCTGCGGGCGAACTGCTGCTCAGCCAGGTGAAGCCGCTGCTGAAAGCGTTTGAGTGGGTAGAGACCCGCGCCGCCACGCTGCGAAATGGCATGCGCACCCGGCTGGATCTGGTGGTCGATAGCATCTTTCCGCGCGCGCGGCTGTTCGCCATCCTGCGCCAGTTCCAGCACTGCTATCCGCAAACCCAGGTGCGCCTGACTGAAGTGCTGGAGACTGCCCCGGACGATGCGCCGAGCTACGCGCAGGCCGATGTGATGGTGCTGACCCGCCGCCAGGATATGACCGGGCGCGGCGAGTGGCTGATGAATATCGATTTTGTTTGCGTGGCGCATCGCGATCACCCTCTTAGCGCGGCGCAGCAGGTGAGCGAAGCAATGCTTGCCGCCTGGCCGCAGATCCGTATCGCCGAAAGCGACGCCCGGCAGACGCCGGTTGCGCAGGAGGCGTGGACCTTTTCCACCATTGATGCCGCCATCGAAGCGGTGCAGTATCAGGTCGGTTACGGCTGGCTGCCGCAGGAGCGTATTGCCCCGCTGCTGGCGAGCGGGCAGTTGAAAGCGTTGCCGCTCAACCACGGCGCACGCCGCGCCACGCCGCTGCATCTGATCGTCAAAAAGGATCTCGCCCCGCTTGATGAGCAGGTAGAGATGCTGTTGCAGTTGTTTAAGGCACAATGAGCCATCATGCCGACAAACAGGCCCCGTACCCGTAGGCCGGATAAGGCGCAGCCGCCATCCGGCAATTCGCACTTCCACCCACTGAAAATTAATCCCGCCCAACCGCCCGCCATTTGATCCAGAACATCTCATTCGTATGATGAATAATTAAAATCGTCATACTTTCCCGCCAATGACGTTTCGTCAGGACGCTTACGTGTTTTTCTACCGTTATGCTGGCGCTCTGCTGCTGCTCTGCGCATCGTTTGCCCTTTTCGCGGCATCGGATACTCTCACCACCGCCTGGCCGGTGAATGTCGGCCCGCTCAACCCTCACCTCTACACCCCGAACCAGATGTTCGCGCAGAGCATGGTCTATGAACCGCTGGTGAAATACCAGGCCGACGGCACGGTGCGGCCGTGGCTGGCGACAGGCTGGCACCATTCGGACGATGGTAAAACCTGGGTCTTCACCCTGCGCGACGGCGTGACCTTCTCCAACGGTGAACCCTTTAACGCCGAAGCGGCAGCGGAGAACTTCCGCGCGGTGCTGGATAACCGCTCGCGCCACGCCTGGCTGGAGTTGGTGAACCAGATAAGCGAGGTGAAAGCGTTAAGCCCCAATCAGTTACAAATCACGCTCAAAAGTGCCTATTACCCCTTCTTGCAAGAGCTTGCCCTGCCCCGCCCGTTTCGCTTTATCGCCCCGTCGCAGTTTAAAAACCATGAAACCCTGAACGGCATTGTCGCCCCCATCGGCACCGGGCCGTGGGTCTTGCAGGAGTCACCCCTGAATCAATATGACGTGATGGTGCGCAACGAGCGCTACTGGGGCGCGAAACCGGCGCTGGCGAAAGTGGTGATTAAGGTGATCCCCGATGCCACCAGCCGCGCCGTGGCGTTTGAAACCGGCGAGATTGACCTGCTCTACGGCAACGAAGGGCTGCTGACGCTCGATACCTTCGCCCGCTATCGCCAGAACCCGCAGTGGCGCACCCAACTCTCTGCGCCAGTGGAAACGGTGATGCTGGCGCTCAACTCCGCCCGTGCGCCGACCAACGAGCTGGCAGTACGCGAAGCGCTGAACTACGCGGTGGATAAAAAAACCCTTATTAATGGCGCACTGTACGGTACGCAGCAGGTCGCCGATACACTTTTCGCTCCGGGCGTGCCCTACGCCAATATTGGCCTTAAAGCGCGCCAGTACGATCCCGCCCGTGCTAATGCACTGCTGGAAAAAGCGGGCTGGTTATTGCCCGCCGGGAAAACCATTCGCGAAAAAGCGGGCCAGCCGCTGCATATTGAGCTGGCCTTTACCGGCACCGACGCGCTGAGCAAATCGATGGCGGAAATCATTCAGGCCAATCTGCGCCAGGTGGGCGTGGATATCGCGCTGGTCGGTGAAGAGGAGAGCAGCATCTACGCCCGCCAGCGCGACGGCCGTTTCGGCATGATCTTCAACCGCAGCTGGGGCGCACCCTACGATCCCCACGCGTTTATCAGTTCGATGCGTGTACCCTCGCACGCCGATTACCAGGCCCAGCACGGGTTGCCCGACAAGCCGCTAATCGACAAAGAAATTGGCGAAGTACTTACCGCCCGCGATGAAGCCACTCGGCAGGCGCTCTACCGCGATATTCTCACCCGCTTGCATAACAATGCCGTCTATCTGCCCATCAGCTATGTGTCGACGATGGTGGTGGCGAAGCCGGAGCTTGGAGAGATCCCGTTCGCGCCCGTTGCCGCTGAGATCCCGTTTGATCAGATCAAACCGGGCAGCGCGCAATGAGCCGCTACGTGTTAAAGCGCCTGCTGATACTGATCCCGATGATCCTTGCCGCCTCGGTGGTCATTTTCCTGCTGCTGCGCCTCGGCACGGGCGACCCGGCGCTCGATTACCTGCGCTTGTCGAACCTGCCGCCGACGCCGGAGATGATTGCCGCCACGCGCGTGGCGCTCGGGCTGGATCAGCCGTTAGCCGATCAGTACGCCCACTGGTTATGGCGCGCGCTGCATCTTGATTTTGGCCTCTCCTATGCCACCCAGCGCCCGGTGCTGGAGGATGTGCTGCGCTTTCTGCCCGCCACCTTGCAGCTGGCGGGGGTGGCGCTGATGCTGATCCTGCTGACCTCGCTGCCGCTCGGTATCTGGGCGGCGCGACACCGTGATAAATGGCCCGATTTTGTTGTCCGCGCGGTGGCGTTTCTTGGCGTCTCAATGCCCAACTTCTGGCTCGCGTTTCTGCTGGTGATGCTCTTTTCCGTGCATCTGCACTGGCTGCCCGCGCTCGGTTACGGCGGCTGGCAGCACCTGATTCTGCCCGCCGTCTCCATCGCACTGATGTCGCTGGCTATCAATGCGCGTCTGCTGCGTGCCAGCCTGCTGGAAGCCGCCGGGCAGCGCCACGTCACCTGGGCGCGGTTGCGCGGGCTAAGCGAGAAGCAGACCGAGCGGCGGCATATTTTACGCAACGCGTCGCTGCCGGTGATCACCGCGCTGGGGATGCATATTGGCGAGCTGATTGGCGGCACGATGATTATTGAGAGCATCTTCGCCTGGCCTGGTATTGGCCGCTACGCTGTCTCGGCGATCTTCAACCGCGACTACCCGGTGATCCAGTGCTTTACGCTGGTGATGGTGATGGTTTTTGCCCTCTGCAACCTGGCAGTGGATCTGCTGAGCGCCGCGCTCGATCCGCGCGTGCGTCATCATGAAGGAGCGCGCTGATGCACTTTCTCCACACCGCGCGCTGGCCGGTGCGCCTCGCCCTGCTGATACTGGCGCTGCTGTTTATCATCGCCCTGAGCTGCCAGTGGTGGCTGCCCTTCGATCCGCAGGCTATCGACCTGCCTGCGCGGCTGCTGCCGCCCGATAGCCAGCACTGGCTCGGCACGGATCACCTCGGGCGCGATATCTTCTCCCGGCTGCTGGCCGCCACCCGCGTGTCGCTCGGGTCAGTGCTCTGCTGCCTGCTGCTGGTACTGGTCCTCGGGCTGGGCGCCGGTGGCTGCGCCGGGCTGCTTGGCGGGCGCGTTGACCAGTTCATCATGCGTATCGCCGATCTCTTTATGACCTTTCCCACCTCGATCCTGTCGTTTTTTATGGTGGGCGTGCTCGGCACCGGCCTGACCAATGTGATTATCGCCATCGCCCTCTCCCACTGGGCATGGTATGCGCGCATGGTGCGCAGCCTGGTGCTATCGCTGCGCAGCCGTGAATATGTGCTGGCAGCGCGGCTCAGCGGAGCGGGTTATCTGCATCTTTTTCGCGACCACCTCGCGGGCGCGATTGTGCCGTCGCTGCTGGTGCTGGCGACTTTGGATATCGGCCATATGATGCTGCATGTCGCCGGGATGTCCTTTCTCGGCCTCGGGGTCAGCGCGCCGACGCCGGAGTGGGGCGTGATGATCAATGACGCGCGGCAGTTTATCTGGACGCAGCCGCTGCAAATGCTGTGGCCGGGGCTGGCGCTGTTTCTGAGCGTCATGGCCTTCAACCTGGTGGGCGACGCGCTGCGCGACCATCTCGATCCGCATCTGGTCACGGAGCATGCCCACTGATGCCCACACAATTGAGTTTGCAAAACCTCTCTCTTTCGGCAGCACAACCGCTGGTTGACGATCTCTCTCTTACCCTACGGCGCGGCCAGGCGCTGGCGCTGGTCGGTGCCAGCGGCAGCGGTAAATCCCTCACCTGCGCGGCAGCGCTTGGCGTGCTGCCCGCAGGCGTTCGACAAACGGCGGGCGCGGTGCTGATCGACGGCCAGCCGGTTTCCCCCCAGGCGCTGCGCGGCGTGACGGTGGCAACGGTGATGCAAAACCCACGCAGCGCCTTTAACCCGCTGCGAACCATGGCTGACCACGCGCGGGAGAGCTGCCTGGCGCTGGGCAAACCGTTCAGTGAAGCGCACGCTATCGCCGCGCTGGAGCAGGTCGGCCTGCGCGATGCGCGCCGGGTTCTCGCCCTTCACGCCTTTGAGATGAGCGGCGGCATGCTGCAACGGGTGATGATTGCGCTGGCGCTGCTGGCCGATGCGCCCTTTCTTATCGCCGATGAGCCGACCACCGATCTCGACGCCATCGCCCAGGCCAATATCCTCGACCTGCTCGATTCCCTGATGCAGCAGCGCCAGCCGGGCATGCTGCTGGTGACGCACGATATGGGCGTGGTGGCGCGCCTCGCTGACGAGGTAGCGGTGATGGATAACGGGCGCATCATCGAGCGCGGCGCGGTCGGGGCTATTTTTCACGCGCCGCAGCACCCGCTGACCCGCCAGTTAGTGAGCGCGCACCTGGCGCTCTACGGCATGGAGCTTGCGCAATGACGATTCTTACCGTTAACCAACTCTCGCACGCTTACCGCCACCAACAGGTGCTGAGCAATATCTCCCTGACCCTGAAGCAGGGTGAAACCGTCGCCCTGCTCGGGCGTAGCGGCTGCGGCAAGAGCACGCTGGCGCGTCTGCTGGTCGGGCTGGAAGCGCCAGAGCAAGGCCACGTCTGCTGGCGTGGAACGCCACTTTCGACGCTTGATCGTGCCGCGCGCCGCGATTTTCGCCGCGATGTGCAGATGGTGTTTCAGGATCCGATTAGCGCGGTTAACCCGCGCATGACAGTGCGCGACATCGTGCGTGAACCGCTGCGCCACCTGGCAAAGCTCAGCAAAGCGCAGCAGCTCCAGCGCATCACGCAGTTGCTGGCAGATGTCGAGCTGGAGCCAGATCTACTGGAGAAGCGCCCTATGCAGCTGAGCGGCGGGCAGTTGCAACGTGTCTGCCTCGCCCGGGCGCTGGCGGTCGCGCCGGGGTTGCTGATTCTGGATGAAGCGGTCTCCAGCCTCGATCGCGTGGTGCAAAGCGGCATCATCGCCCTGCTGCAACGCCTGCAACAGCGCTCCGGCGCGGCGTGCCTGTTTATCACCCACGATCTGCGCCTGGTGGAGCGCTTCTGCCAGCGGGTGCTGGTGATGGAGGCCGGGCAGATAGTCGAAAACGTCACCGTCAGTGCGCCGCTGCGCTTTAGCTCCCTTGCGGGCCGGGCGCTACAACAGGCGGTGTTACCCGCCCTCCCTTCACTCCGCCCGAGGAACCCGCTATGCAACGCGTTACCCTAACGCTCGATGACGATCTGCTCGCCGCCCTGGACGCGCTGAGCCAGCGGCGCGGCTACCACAACCGCTCAGAAGCCGCGCGCGATCTGCTGCGCGGCGCGCTGGCGCAGGAGGCTCCAGCCGATCAGGATAAACCGGGCTTCGGTGTGCTGACCTACGTGTATGAACATGAGAAGCGCGAACTGGCAAGCCGCCTGATCGCCACCCAGCATCACCACCACGATCTCTCAGTGGCTACGCTGCACGTGCACATCAGCCATGACGACTGCCTTGAGATCGCCGTACTAAAAGGCAAACGCGGCGAGATTGAGCGCTTCGCCGATGAGGTGATCGCCCAGCGCGGCGTGCGCCACGGTCATTTACAGTCTCTGGCGCAGGAACCCCATAGTCACAGCTGATGCTTTTTCGCCCGCACCGCGCCACATGTGCCAGGCTTATTTATTTGCCAAATCCACGTGACAAGGAGCGAATGATGAAGATTGATCTGAGCGGAAAAGTAGCGCTGGTTACCGCCTCGACGGGCGGGATTGGTTTCGCGATTGCGACCGGGCTGGCGCAGAGCGGCGCAGAGGTGATCCTCAACGGGCGCAGCGACGAGTCGGTCAACAAGGCCAAAGCGGCGTTAACCCAGCAAGTGAGCGGCGCTCGCGTGCGTACCGCCGTTGCCGATCTTGGCTCGGCGGAAGGCGTGGCTTCCCTGCTTAAAGCCGCCTCTGACGTTGATATCCTGGTTAATAACGCCGGTATTTATGGCCCGCAAGATTTCTACGCCACCGATGACGAGACCTGGGAGAATTACTGGCAGACCAACGTGATGTCCGGCGTGCGGCTGGCACGCGCGCTACTGCCCGCGATGGTCGATAAAGGCTGGGGCCGCGTGGTGTTTATCTCCTCCGAGTCCGCCCTGAATATTCCGGCCGATATGATCCACTACGGCGTGACCAAAACGGCACAGCTGTCGCTGGCGCGCGGGCTGGCGAAGTTTGTTGCCGGTAGCGGCGTCACGGTTAACAGCGTATTACCGGGGCCGACGATGTCCGACGGTTTCGCCGGCATGATGCAGGAAGAGATGGAGAGAACCGGTAAGTCTCTGGAGACGCTGGCGAAAGAGTTTGTGATGGCGAATCGCCCCTCATCCGTTATCCAGCGCGCCGCCACCGTTGAAGAGGTGGCGAATATGGTGGTTTATGTCTGCTCAACGCAGGCGTCGGCAACCTCCGGCGCGGCACTGCGCGTCGATGGCGGCGTGGTGGACGATATCGTTTAAACGAGCCAGGAGGTTGTATGCGACGTTTTCCCCGCCGCGCGCTACTGCTCGCGTTGCTCTTCACCGGTGCGGCGCAGTCCGCAGAATATGGTGGTCAGCTTGAAGGTTTCACCTACCCGTGGCCGCTGATGCACTTTGAGTTTCAGTCCCAGCGCCAGCCTTTAAGCATGGGGTATATGGATATCTCCGCCGATAAACCGAACGGCGAAACCGTGGTATTGCTGCACGGCAAAAACTTTTGCGCCGCCACCTGGGAGAGCACCATTACCGCGCTGCATGAGGCCGGTTACCGGGTGATTGCCCCCGACCAGATTGGCTTCTGCACCTCCACTAAACCGGCCAATTACCAGTACAGCTTCCAGCAACTGGCGGAGAATACCCATCAGCTGCTGGCGAAGCTGGGAGTGAAAAAAGCGGTGATTATCGGCCACTCTACCGGCGGCATGCTGGCGACGCGCTATGCGCTGATGTACCCGCAAGAGACGAAAAAGCTGGTGATGGTTAACCCGATTGGCCTTGAGGACTGGAAGGCGAAGGGCGTGCCCTATCGCAGCGTGGACGCGTGGTATCAGCGCGAGCTGAAAACCACCGCGCAGAGCATTAAAGCCTACGAGCAGAAGACCTATTACATGGGTGAATGGAAGCCGGAATACAATAAATGGGTTGAGATGCTGGCGGGGTTAAACAACGGGCCGGGCAAGACGCGCGTGGCGTGGAACTCGGCGCTGATCTACGACATGATCTACACCCAGCCGGTGTTCTATGAGTTCAAGGATTTACGCGTGCCCACTACGCTGTTTATCGGCACCGGCGATACAACCGCGCCCGGCAGCGATGATGCGCCGCCGGAGGTGAAAAAGGCAGTCGGCAACTACAAGGTCTTGGGCAAAGAGGCCGCGGAACTGATCCCCAATGCCCGGCTGGTGGAGTTTGATGGCTTAGGCCATGCGCCGCAGATGCAGGACCCGGCGACGTTTCACCGGGCGCTGCTCGACGATCTGGCAAAGTGACGCATTAAAGAGAAAGGCCCGCTCCAGGCGGGCCTTTGCATTACACCTGACGCGCGGTGAAGAAGGCCAGCGTCTCTTCCAGAGATTTCGCCTGCTCCTCCAGCGACATGGCCGCGGCGGAGATCTGCTGCACCAGCGAGGCATTCTGCTGGGTGGCGCTATCCATCTGGTTTACCGCCACGCTGACCTGGTTGATGCCCTTGGTCTGCTCATCCAGCGCCTGCACGATTTCGTTGATCACCAGGTGAACATTGGTCACCGCCTCGATGATCTGCTTCATCATCGCGCCGGTTTCATTCACCAGCGCTACGCCTTTGCTGACGCGCCCGGTCGACTCATCAATCAGCGTTGAGATCTCTTTCGCCGCATTGGCGCTGCGCTGCGCCAGGCTGCGCACTTCACCCGCAACCACCGCAAAGCCACGACCCTGCTCACCGGCGCGCGCCGCTTCCACGGCGGCGTTCAGCGCGAGGATATTGGTCTGGAAAGCGATACCGTCGATGATGCTGTTGATATCGCCGATCTTCTGCGCGCTTTCGTCGATTTTATTGATGACATCGACCACTTCGTCGACCAGCGCTTCGCCCTGCCCGGCAATGTCCGTCGCCTGCTCGGTAAGACGCGTCGCTTTGTGGGCGTTGTCGGCGTTATTTTTCACCGTGACGGCAATCTGCTCCATGCTCGCCGCGGTTTGCACAATCGCCGCCGCCTGCTCTTCGGTGCGTGAAGCGAGATCGAGGTTACCGGCGGCAATTTCGCTACTGCCCGCACGCACCGAGTTACTGGCATCGGTAATGGTGCTGACAATGCGGTGCAACTGCCCCTGCATGGCGTGCAGCGCGTAGAAGATGCTGCTACTGTCGCCCCTCTGCACGGGGATGATGCTGCTGAGATCGCCCTGTGCAACCGAGAGAGCGATCTCCGCCGCTTCGGATGGCTCACCGCCCACCGGGCGCGCGACTTTGCGGGTAAAGACCAGCGCCACCACCAGGCTGACGATAATAATGCTCAGCACCATCATCACAATCGCGTTCATCAGGAAGTGCCAGGCTTCCGCCATCACCACGCTGACCGGGGTGATAATCGCCAGCTTCCACGGCGTGCCGCTGTTACCGACCGCAATGGTGCGCCAGGTGATGAATGCTGGTTCGCCGAGCTGCGGATCGTTAAAACGCACCACCTCGCTGCCCGTAATGCTGCCCTTGTAGGGCTTGCCGATGGCCGCTTTATCCGTGCTGGAGACGACGTTATTCTCCGCCGACAGCAGCACGGCATAGCCGACGCCGTCCCACGGTTTAATGGCACTAATCCGTTTTTGCAACGTCGCCAGTGAGAAGTCGGACGTGACCGAACCCTGGAATTTACCGTTGCGCATAATCGGCGCGGCGATGGAGGTAAGCATCACATCGACCCCGTTGTAGGGGTAGATATAGGGCTCGATGATCACCTCTTTTTGGCGCTGGCGCGGCAACACATAATAGTTGCCACTGCCCGGCGTTTCGTAATCGAGCAGGTTGTGCAGAGACGGGTTGCCTGCCGAATCACGATCAACATAACGGGCGTAGCGCCCGGCAGGATCCTGCTCCGGTTTGCCGGCAAATTCGGCATCTTTGCCGTCGAAAGCGTTGGGTTCAAACGCCAGCGACATTGAGAGGAAATCGCTGTGCGCATGCAGGTAGTCACGCAGGAGCTGATCCAGGCCTTTGCGATCCGCAAGGCCCGCTTCACGCAGTGACCAGGCGCTGTTACCGACATCGCGCGCAGCAACCAGCGCGGAATCAAGCTGCTGGCTCACTTGCAGGGTTTCGGTTTGAGCGATCTGTTGCAGATGTTTCTTCGCCAACGCCTCCTGTTGCGCCATCGCTTGCCATATCAGCAGGCCAATGGTCACAAGAAAACCGGCGGTTATCGTGACAAAGATGGATATCAACATCAGCGTCCTGGCTTTGAGCTTTTTCCCGGTGTTTCTTTTGACTGACATAACTTCTCCGATATGGCGTGGCGCGGGGCGCATGACGGATATATCGGAAGAATGTGCGCAAAAGTTATACCGGCTTTAAATTAAATTTTTGTGTGATGCGCGGGCGGGCAGTACTGGAAAGGGCTTTGTGAGGAAAATCAAAGGCAAAATGCTCAGGCGAGCAGCTGGTCGATACTCTCAGCGGCAGTGCGGCGAGAAAGCGCGTGTAACGTTCGGGGAAAGTCAGATGATGGAGGCTTTGAACGCGAGGCTGTTATTCATTTTTTTTTACGTCCTATACGTGAAGCTTGTGGTGCCCAGGAAGAGTGGTCGCTGACGACAATCTCAAAAATTTGCAGATCGCCGGGGATGTGCTGGAGATGATCGGCAATTTCGTCATAAGGCGAAGGGAGAGAAAAAGCGAGCCCGTAATCACCATCAACAATCAGGGCGCCGTTAATCAGCAGGACGCTTTTGCTAAGAAGCGTAAGCCGCTCCATGGTGATACCGGAATAGAGCCTGTTCTGATATCTCCCGTGATAGTTCTGGTTACAGACGACGGAGACGATGATGTCGTTCGCATCGGTAAAGATCGATACCGTGTGGTCATCAAGAAAATAGCCGTGCATATCGCCGCCCAATGGCGATGAAGAGGGGTACTCTTTCGTCTCGACAGTAAAGCGGGTAAGCATCTCCTCAAGGTAAATATCCACGGAATGCCCGAGACAGATATTGGCAAGCGAGGTGAAGCTAATAATATCGGCGTTAAAATCAATCATGGTTTAACAGGTCGAGGGCTTTCGGGAAAACTAGCGTGGCGAGGTGTGGTTGTCAATTTGGTCTGCCAGAAGAGATAAGTAAGGTCTTAAGAAGCGCGACTTGTTGCGGATAGCGCGCCTTCACGCCTTAAAGATCAACCAATCCAATAAGCTTACTCTGCTTTAGCGCCGAACTCAGTTTAAGTGTTTTTGGGCATATTGACGGATTAATTCATTATCAGCGCTGGCTGATGATTCCATTTTCTCAATAGCATTTTGGTCCTGTATTTTCTCCAGCGCCCGTATACATTTATTTGCCAGTATGAAATCCTCATCGTAATCCCTGTAGTCAAGATTCATCTTTAAATATCAGCGCATTAGTTTTGAGATTGTTATCATTTATATATTTACTTTCCCACTCATCGTAGCTATCAGGCGCAGCATAACTAAACCCTTTTTCAAAATATCGATCAACATGCGAAATAACCATAGCCCAATAATATTCTTCCTCGTGCCCCAGCAAGCAAGCTTCCAGATAATTTTGGGGTGGCGCGGTTAGCATAGGTGCGTTATTAATTATAGATTCGGCCTCGTCTTCTGATTTGTTACCATAAGCGATCATTATGCCTTTGACAAGGCTAACAAAAGTATAGAAATTAACTATAACGGACTCACCTGGGTTATCGTCATTTATAAAAATAAAACCATCTTTAAGAGTGCTCTTTTTAATGACCACGATAAAAATCCAATATAGTATTACTATTCATAAAAAAGCAGCGCCGATAAATAACTCTAACAAAACTCCAATTTATCAATACTCTACTCCGAACGCGGCTTCCAATAACGAATATTTTCTAATTCTCTTTCAATATCATCCATCTCATCATCGCCTGGCTTAAGGTTAAATTTCTCGCTAATCACTCTTCTTATATTTGCTAATTTTTTAGTAATCTCATTTTCATCTATAAATCTTGTGGTTTCTTCACAATAGGAAGGTCTATTCTCAGATGTAATCTTACCATCGACGTTATCGTAATAATGCCTGGCGATATCTCGCAATGAAATAAGAATATATTCAACATCTGTTAATATTTTAATGGCCTCATCTCCTGACAAAGAGATCTCTTCATTTTCTTTTAATAATTTCAATTTACTGCCTCCTGGATGTTATTGATAAATTCAGGACAAACTAAACATCAAGAGCAATACTCTGATGATTTTAGGGCATAACTGGGGAGATAAGAAAGACAGAGCTATGTTTAAGCCACACCTAAATTATGCTATTTTTTGTATAACTCATTAAAGGGGATTTCTACGTATTCCTCTGGATTGTTTATCAAACAACTCTCCCCCGGAAAGAGACATTCCCAAACGGTTATATAAAGCTGTTTCATACTCATGTTGTTAGGCGGGTCAAAAAGCGGAATGGCAGACTCATAAAGACGCGAAAGCATTTTTTCATCATAGAAATTAATCGCATATGCAAGACTATTTTTGCATCTGCCTTTTATAAAACAAGGGAAGTTATCATAAAACGGATTTATTAACTCCCGGAGGGCTAATGATAAGCTTTTTTCATTGGATAAGTTTAAACCAACAAGGGAAGCATCCATATTTGGATCTTCAGAAAGTGCCTGCCAAATCATCGAGATATAGCTATTGTTGATTTTTTCCATATTTATTCTGCGATTTTGGCTGTGTGATATCAGAAAGTTTCCGCATGCTCACCGTGGCTGTCGACCCGCGCCAGCGGTTCATAGCTGTTTTCGGTGTGGATATACTGCACCGCGGCGTCCGGGTGAATATCGCTGGTTTTGCCCAATTTCTGCAGGCCGGACAAGACGTACTCATTCAATTAAAAAAACCACTCAATTTATCGAAGTTTACCATGAACTGAGTTCATCAACTGAATTCGCTTCAAAAATCTGAACCCCATTTACTTCGCAATAGGAACGTGCCTTTTCCCATATATCACTTTCAAAAAAAATGAAAGTTTGCCCTGCCATTGGAGTTAAAAAGCAACTAAAGAAAAAAGAATATTTTCTTTGTATAAAAGAAGTTAGAACCGCCTCGCAAACTTTATTATCTTCATATAGACCAACAATAGCTGGAGCTTTAATAGAGAAATCAGCGCCCTGCCCTTTATTAACTAAGAGTCTTTTTTTAAGGGATGCTTTTTTATATTCCTTTAACTCACTATTAATTTCCTTTGCAGTTTCGCCATAAAAATAAATACCAGATTTGCCAAAATTTGAAGTTTGCTTAAGTTCCAAATTATCTTTGTCATAGAAGAAGGGTTCAGGAAAAAGAATTCTCAGTAAGCCCTCTGATGAAGAAGTGCTAAAGCCATAAGGCCCATAGTTATCTTCATTTAAACCAAATTGATAACAAATACAATATGCGCAAGAGGGTATCTTGCCCGCGAGCTTATTAACATCAGCTATCCAGTTTGAAACAGGAAATTTCATCAACCTTTCTAATTTTTTATTTACCATGTAAAAACAACCTCATTACCTTTAGGATCTGTTGCATGTATATGTCCGCTGGAATGATGCTCCGGGACCCCAGGTTTTCCTGCATCAGGATGACCATCCGGATGTTCAAACCAGTAATTCTTTCCGTTAGGATTGCGCCGCCCCAAAGATTGAGCTTTATCCTTCTTCATAACATTCCACTTAGTCCCTCGGCTGGTTGAGTTCAAATCATCCATAGCAATATTTTCCCCCCCACGACTGATTCTGGGAACCTGAGCATGCTGCCGAGCTTTTCTTAACGCGTCAGTCCTACTTTTTGCCTTGATTACAGTACAGCTCAACCCAAGGACATCAACATAAACTAACGGGTCAACCACATAGGTATAGGTGTTAAGCCCGCCCGCCAGACCAATCGGGTCCATCTGCGTATAGCACCCGCCAGCCGGGTCGTAATAGCGGAAGGTGTTGTAGTGCAGGCCCGTTTCACGGTCCAGGTACTGGCCCTGGAAGCGCAGGTTCTGCGGGGTGTCCCAGGTTACCGGTGTGCTTTCACGCAGGCTGCGGCCCCAGGCGGTGGAAGCCCCACGCCAGACGGTGTCGCCGCTGCTGTCGGTCACGCTGTCCGGCAGGCCGTTCAGTTCCGTGTGGTACCAGAATATGTCCGCGTGCTCACCGTGGCTGTCGACGCGCGCCAGCGGTTCATAGCTGTTTTCGGTATAGATATACTGCACCGCCGCGTCCGGGTGACTGTCGCTGGTTTCGCCCACCATCTGCAGGCCGGACCAGGCGTACTGCGTGCGTTCCGGTTTCCGGGCATGGCGTCGCCACACCTGTTTCTCGGTGTGGCGCTCAAACCTATTTATCTTATATTCTCTAAATTCTTTTAAATTACAGTCCAGTAAAATATACTAAAGCAATTCTTAATTATTTAATTAAATCGTGGATTGAATATTTTTTGACCTTTACATGGTGCTAGTTTTTTGAGATCTGCCTGAGTGCTGTTTTGTATGAATTCAAAAGCAGCCTCAATAGATTCGAAAGCAATTATCTCTTCTCGTTCATAGTCTTCCGCATCCATATTTTCATCTAGGATCTCATCTACAAAAACCTTATATTTCCCTTCCCACTTTTGAATTCCAACTGAAGACCAGAATATCTTTCCATTGTGTGAAAATGAAAATCGCTGTCCTACTTGCTGCCCTTTCTCGATTTTTTCAATTAAGTTTTTATCATTACTCATAAACCACCTGTAATATTAATTACGACTTTAACACCGTCTGTACGTTTAATGTTTATGTGGGGATATGTGCCATGATCATCACTAGGTGCATGGCCTCTTACTCTTCCCGTATTAGGATCAATTGCATAATCTTTATGGTAAGCACCGCCCTCTTTAAAACGATCCATTTTTCTTTTCTTTCGCACACCAATGGCATCTTGCGGCCCAACTCCCTTAACCTTCTGATAACCGGGAAATGCAGCGTGTAACAACTCATCCGCTTCCGCTTTTGTCCTAACTTCGACAATAGTATTTTTCCCACCAGTTCTCAGTGCATGGATTTTTTTCGCGCAAGGCAAGAGTCCCAACGGATCCACCCACCCCAGCGGATCAACCACATAGGTATACGTGTTCAGACCGCCCGCCAGACCAATCGGGTCCATCTGGGTGTAACACCCGCCCGCCGGGTCGTAGTAGCGGAAGGTGTTGTAGTGCAGGCCCGTTTCGCGGTCCAGGTACTGGCCCTGGAAGCGCAGGTTCTGCGGGGTGTCCCACTCGACCGGTGTACTTTCCCGCAGGCTGCGGCCCCAGGCGGTGGAAGCGCCGCGCCAGACGGTGTCGCCGTTGCTGTCGGTCACGCTGTCCGGCAGGCCATTCAGTTCCGTTTGATACCAGAAGATGTCTGCGTGATCACCGTGGCTGTCGACGCGCGCCAGCGGTTCATAGCTGTTTTCGGTGTAGATATACTGCACCGCCGCGTCCGGGTGACTGTCGCTGGTTTCGCCCACCATCTGCAGGCCGGACCAGGCGTACTGCGTGCGCTCCGGTTTACGGGCATGACGGCGCCACACCTGTTTCTCCGTGCGGCGGCCCAGGGCGTCGTAGCGGTATTCTGCTTTTGTGAACTCCGCATCGCCGTCGATTTCCACCCGGCTGATGCGGTGCTCGTCGTCATAGCTGAAGCGCTGCGTCACTCTCCGGTGCGTGTCGTGGCGCACGGTCATGCGTCCGAAACCGTCGTACTCACGGCTCACGCCGTCCAGGCGTTTCAGCAGGTTGTTCCACACCGGCTGCAGTTCCGGCGTGGTGCGGTTGTCCGCGGCGTCATACCAGAAACGCTATTGTTCATCCAATTGCAAAATTTATGAAAACGCCTGATTAGAGATGTAACGATTCCCGTTTAGGTATAAATAATCATGACTAATCTAACAGCACAAAAAACTAAAGCTTTTCCATATATTCATTTGCTAACTCAAGGATATCTTCATCATTATTTGCTAAGCCCATTTGCACATGTTTAATGAACATGTTTTTATCTTTTAAAATAAACAAAAAATTAGCAATGGACTCAAATAAGTAATAATCCATAGGTTCATTATATAATTCACTCAAAAGATTTTGAATAATTTCCTCATAATCCTCCAACCAGTTTCGTAATGAAATCAAACTGAAAGCCAAGAGTTTCTCTTCATCATTTCCTGCTATAGAAATCATGAACAACTCCTTCATTACTGAAGATGAAACATCTAACAAACCATCTTTAATCAATTTAATAGCTACCATCCTAACTTCAGCATCCTTTGATCTCAACAATGTGTAGAAATCAAAATCATGGCTAGAAATTATCTTTTTTACTTTGTAGAAATACTTATTTAAAGCTTTTTCATGTTTTTCATACATTGGCCAAGTGAGGCCATTTTGGTGTGATTTATCGATAAGAAACCTAGTGTTTTCATTTAATTCATCCTCAGCCTCGAAGAAGTCATCAATAAAATTACTCATATTTTACCTCCATATTCCCATGGCAATGAGTTAAACAAATCGTTAAATTCGTCTACAGTCATATCTTTAGTAGGATATATTGTGCTATGTCCCGGTGACATATACCCTCCAGGCATGTCCCTTCCATCATGTTTAATACCCAATCCATCAGGCATTTTTACTTCCTCGGGTAAAATATGGTAGTGGCCTTGTAAACCCGACTCTTTTGGTGTTCTTGTTACAGACTTGCCCTGTGGTCTCTTCATACCTTCTTGGGATGGGAGCAATCCTTGCTTGTTGGGAGCAAGATCTTTTTCTCGGATCCCTTTTGGCCCGCCTCTATTTCCAAAAGCGCAAAGCCGCTGTAAACCCAACGGATCCACCCACGCCAGCGGATCAACCACATACGTATACGTGTTAAGCCCGCCCAGCAGCCCTATCGGATCCATCTGCGTGTAACACCCGCCCGCGGGATCGTAGTAGCGGAAGGTGTTGTAGTGCAGGCCCGTTTCGCGGTCCAGGTACTGGCCCTGGAAGCGCAGGTTCTGCGGGATGTCCCAGTTTACCGGTGTGCTCTCGCGCAGGCTGCGGCCCCAGGCGGAGGAAGCGCCGCGCCAGACGGTGTCGCCGCTGCTGTCGGTCACGCTGTCCGGCAGGCCGTTGATTTCGGTGTGGTACCAGAAGATGTCCGCGTGCTCACCGTGGCTGTCGATACGCGCCAGCGGCTCATAGCTGTTTTCGGTGTAGATATACTGCACCGCCGCGTCCGGGTGGCTGTCGCGGGTTTCACCCACCATCTGCAGGCCGGACCAGGCGTACTGTGTGCATTCCGGTTTCCGGGCATGGCGTCGCCACACCTGTTTCTCCGTGCGGCGGCCCAGGGCGTCGTAGCGGTATTCGGCCCGGGTGTATTCCGCGTCGCCCTCAATAGTGACCTGGCTGATGCGGTGTTCGTCATCATAGCTGAAGCGCTGCGTCACTCTCCGGTGCGTGTCGTGGCGCACGGTCATGCGCCCGAAACCGTCGTACTCACGGCTCACGCCGTCCAGGCGTTTCAGCAGGTTGTTCCACACCGGCTGCAGGCTCTGCGTCATGCGCCCGGCCATGTCGTAGTGCGTCTCCAGCTCCAGCGAGCCCATCGTGCGGTGCGTCTCCCGGTGCAGGCGGTCACGCTGGTAGCCAGTGACCGGCAGCGTTTTGCCGCTCAGGGAGAGCTGCATCTCCAGCAGGTGCCCGGTGCCGTAGCGCAGGAACTTCAGTTCCCGCCCGTCCGGGAAGGTGGTGGCGCTGAGGTTGCTTAAGGCATCGTATTCATGCTGATAAACGCCGGAGTGGTTCTCCTCGCGGACCAAATCGCCAAGCTTGTTACGCGCCAGGATGATGGTTTCGCTGTGCGCCGGCTCGCGCATCTCCACCGCGGCCTGACGCCACTCAGTGTAGGCAAACCGTGTTTCGCGCCCGTCGGTACGAATGCAGAATGGCAGGGTCCGACGGGGCTGTTAGAATACTTATTTCTTTAAAGCACTGGGATCAAATACGATTAGGTCATGGCCTTTGAGACCACAAGGCCAGCCGCCTTTTTTATAGCAATCAAATATTTCCTCAAGAAGACTATTGCGTAGAGGATTATCTAAGAATCTATTTATTGCCACTGTGGAGAGAACAAAAAAAGCATCTTCGCGAGCATCAGAAAATAAAAAATCATCATAATCGGTGTTGATTTTTTTTACTTTTTTCTTCCTGTATTCCAATAAAATACCAGCATGTTGGGTTTGTAGGTTTGCTAAATATTCATTAACAACCTCTTCCGCATCATCAAAATCATCATGAACCCTTAAATCTTTTCTATAATTTTCAATAACATCCTTCCAGACTTTATATGGTGAGGATAGATTCTGCTCAAAAGCAAATTCATAGGCGTCACTCAAAGAATCTGTAATTACATAATTTTTAACATCTTCTGCAGATAAACCTTTAAAAAAAGAATTTGTAAAAATAAAATCTATCGGTTCAAATACATAATTTGTATTCATTACCACCCTCCTTTACTGAAAATTTTGGCCCATACGTCGTTAACTTTAGAATTACCGATTGCCCCACCAGCTGTATCCATATCTAACGGCCTAAGCGGGTAACCATTTTTCAAACCGGTACGTGCAATATCCTGTATTTCAGCAACCTGTGCTGAAATTGCTTTATTAGATTGACTTAAGTCTATTTTATCTAATGCAGACTTAACTGCTTTAGTATAGCCATCATGGTTTCCTTGATGCCGGGCCATAGCACTTATCTGTGAATCTTTTTTCCTTAAAAAGATTCCGTTTACGCTGTCATCAATATAATAATTGATTCTCTTAAGCGCAGGGTGATTAGCCAATTCTTTAGGAATGATATGGTGAGCCTGGTATCCTTTCCACGAGGTTGAACGTGGCAACCCCATCCCCTCCATCATATTTTTACCAAGAGTAGTAGAACAACCAACTAACCCCAACGGATCCACCCAACCCAGCGGGTCAACGACATAGGTATAGGTATTCAGCCCGCCCAGCAGCCCTATCGGGTCCATCTGGGTGTAACACCCGCCCGCCGGGTCGTAGTAGCGGAAGGTGTTGTAGTGCAGGCCCGTTTCGCGGTCCAGGTACTGGCCCTGGAAGCGCAGGTTCTGCGGGATGTCCCAGTTTACCGGTGTGCTCTCGCGCAGGCTGCGGCCCCAGGCGGTGGAAGCCCCACGCCAGACGGTGTCGCCGCTGCTGTCGGTCACGCTGTCCGGCAGGCCGTTCAGTTCCGTGTGGTACCAGAAGACGTCCGCATGCTCACCGTGGCTGTCGACGCGCGCCAGCGGTTCATAGCTGTTTTCGGTGTAGATATACTGCACCACCGCGTCCGGGTGACTGTCGCTGGTTTCGCCCACCATCTGCAGGCCGGACCAGGCGTACTGCGTGCGTTCCGGTTTGCGGGCATGGCGTCGCCACACCTGTTTCTCCGTGCGGCGGCCCAGGGCGTCGTAGCGATATTCTGCTTTTGTAAACTCCGCGTCGCCGTCTATTTCCACCCGGCTGATGCGGTGATCGTCGTCATAGCTGAAACGCTGCGTCACTCTCCGGTGCGTGTCGTGGCGCACGGTCATGCGCCCGAAACCGTCGTACTCCCTGTTCACGCCGTCCAGACGTTTCAGCAGGTTGTTCCACACCGGCTGCAGTTCCGGCGTGGTGCGGTTATCCGCGGCGTCATACCAGAAACGCTCTTCCCCTTCCGGCTGCAGGCTCTGCGTCATGCGCCCGGCCGCGTCGTAGCCCCACAGGGACTGGCGGTACTTCTCTGCCGGAGTGGAGGGTGCGCCGTCGGTGTACATGCGGCGGATTATCTGGTCCGCGCGGTCCCACTGGTAGCGGCGCTCCGAGACCAGACGGTCGCGCAGGTTGTCGGTGCAGCGCCGGTGCGTGATGCGCCCGGCCATGTCGTAGTGCGTCTCCAGCTCCAGCGCGCCCATCGTGCGGTGCGTCTCCCGGTGCAGGCGGTCACGCTGGTAGCCAGTGACCGGCAGCGTTTTGCCGCTCAGGGAGAGCTGCATCTCCAGCAGGTGCCCGGTGCCGTAGCGCAGGAACTTCAGCTCCCGCCCGTCCGGGAAGGTGGTGGCGCTGAGGTTGCTTAAGGCATCGTATTCATGCTGATAAACGCCGGAATGGTTCTCCTCGCGGACCAGGTCGCCAAGCTTGTTACGTGCGAGGATGATGGCTTCGCTGTGCGCCGGTTCACGCATCTCCACCGCAGCCTGACGCCACTCGGTGTAGGCATAACGGCGGATTTCAGTGGCCAGCGCGCTATAACGGTACTCGGTGCGGTGCTCCGGGGTTTCCCGCGCCGTCATGCGCCCGAGGGCGTCATATTCGTAATTCAGCACCTGCGCCGGCAGATCGCTGCCGCGCTCCGGGTGGCGTACAAGCGAAGCCACCTGCTGCGCGGCGTTGTAGTGATACTCCGTCTGCCGCCCGGCGTAATCCTGCTGACAGGTCAGCAGCCCGGTCGGGGTGTAGTCGAAACGCCACTCCTGGTTGTTGGCGTTGGTCAGCGTCACCAGACGCCCCGCCCGGTTGAAGCGGAAACGGGTGACATGCCCTGCCGGGTCGGTGGCTTCCGTTACCTGGCCGCGCGCATTGAGTTTTACCCAGCGCGTGCTGACGCCATCGACGCTCTGTCCGCAGAGCAGGCCGGATTTGGTGTAGCTGAACTGCGTCTCGCGCCCGTCGGCACGAATATAGGTCCGCAGGCGACCGGCGGGGCTCCAGACGTAGCGGTCCGTATTGCCGAGCGGGTCGGTGCTGCGGATAAGGCGCCCGGCACCATCATACTGATTCTGGCTCTGGTTACCGGAGCAATCCTCCTCGCGGATCAGCTGGCCCAGCGCATCCCACCAGAAACGGTGGCTGTTCTCCAGCGCATCAATGCGGCGGATTAAGTCGCCCTGATCGTTCCACTCAAAGCACGTCACGCCGCCTTCCGGATCGGTCAGCGCCACCACATCGCCTGCCAGGTTGTATTCGTACTGCCAGACGCCGCCGTCCGGCAGCACCTCTTTTAACGGGAAGTCATACAGCGGATGCCAGGTTTTCAGCGTTGCGCGTTCGAGCGGGTCGCGCTCCAGCGTCATATTGCCGCGATCGTCCCAGGCATACTCCCAGCGCCCGCCGTCAGGCTGAACGGCTGACAGCAGCTGTTCGGACTGTCCCGCCCAGTTGAACTGCCACTTACCGCCGTGCACATCGGTGTACGCTGTGATGCGGTAGATCTCATCCCAGTAGTGTTCGCTGACCACGCCTTCATCATTGCTGACGCGGGCGTAGCGTTTGCTCTCATCGGCGTCGATACGCCAGTTTTCCAGCACCGTGCCCTGCTCGTCGTGAACCTGGTACGCCTTCACGCGCCAGTGTTCGGCATCTGCCGTCGGCTGCCACTGGTAATGCACTTTCAGGCCGGTAGAGAAGCTGTGCCAGGCCAGCATATCGCTGGCGCGATCCCAGCCAAACTGGCGGGTTACCACATCATCGGCATCAATGACCGCAATCAGTTGCGCCTGGTCGTTGTAGCGATAGCTCACCAGCAGCTGGCGTGCGCCGTCAACAATCTGGTAAACCGCGCGTAACCGCCCGCTATGGGCGTCGTACTCAAGTTCGACATCCAGCGCTTCGTTGTCACTGGAGATACGCGCCAGCTGGCCCTGTTCGTTCCAGCTGAAGTAGTGGGCGTTTTCATGGCGGTCGTAGATGCGGTGCATCCGCCACTCGCCCGGGCGGGTGGGATCCGGTTCATAAACCTGATGATCGCCTTCGCCGGTCTGGATCGCGATCGCGCCGTTCGGGCTGGAGAAGAGCCTGAGCCCCTCGTCCGGATAGGAGATCATATCGCCGCTGAGCACTTCACCGAGCCCCAGCTCGCGCCCGCTCATGTCTTTGAAAATGATTTGATTGTCCGCCAGACGGTAAAGACGCGTCTCAAACGGCATCATCCAGCCAGGACCGAACATGCCGGAGGCGCGGTTGCGGCTGTTGTAGATACGCTGCCAGTAGAGCGGCATACGATCCGGCAGCACAAAGTCGAGATCCTCCTCTTTGGCGAGGATCTTTGCGCCGCTGGCAATATTGACCGGGAAAGCGGTGCTCGCCGCGGAGACAAGAACGGAGGAAATCGTATCTGAAACCACCGCGCTGCCAAAAGCGCAGACGATATTTTTCAGCACGCTGCGGGTTAGCATGCGTCGGCAGAGCATTCTTGCCAGATTGGGCAGTTCAGCGACCCCCAGCGAGCCGACAATCGCGCCCAGCAAGTAGGCCAGCTGGTTTTTGCCACTACGGATATCGCGAACGGTGATCGTGTCGCCGCCGATGCGTACACGGGGATTTTCACTGACTTTGATTTCCGCTTCGCAGGTGCTTTTCTCACCATTGCGCGCTGCGGGCTGATTATTGATTAGGACGCTTTTGGAACCCTGGGCGATAAAGTTACTGCTGGTGACCGCATGGCCTTTTTTGCAGTCAACGGTATCGAGTGGCATCGGGGTCGCATGGGGATCGGCGCTCTCTACCAGTGGCTGCGAAAGAGATTCCCACAGGTTTGAGCCCCACTTTTTCATATCATCAAGGGTGAGACCTTTGGCGCGTTCGGCAATCGCCATTGCCATGGCGCCAGGTACCAGGGCGAGCTTTGCCGCCTCAGCCGCAGTGGCCAGCGCCAGCACGCCAACAGCCGCCCAGTCGATGCTCTCTTCAGGAGCAGGAGGCGCGAGAAGATAATCACGATCCACGGTTCCGGCGGCACGTGCGGCTTTTTTGCCCTTGATATGTACGTTCTCAGAGCCGGTGAAGATATGCGCGTCGGGGGGCCCAGGATCTATCAGGCTGTCGACCAGCCTCCCGGCGGCATCGCCGATTTCTTGCAGCTCGCCGCTGAAGACTAGTGCGCCAATCGCCACTGCGCAAAGCACAGGGCCGATAAAACCAGATGCAGCAATGATCCCGGCGATAATCGCCCCTTCAACGACAGCGCCAACAAAATCTGCCAGCGCTGAACTGTGAATCAGTGGGTCATCAATACGGGCCGCGATGTAATCCGTCATCGTTACGCCCCTAACTGTAAGCCCGATTTGATCGACGCCCAGAATGCATCAGCAGGTGCGTCAAAGGGCGCGGTACGGCTGAACGTCAGCACCAGCAGATGGTCATCCACGCGGGTGATGGCCAGTTTCTCATGCACCAGCACGCCCTGGTTTTCAAAGCGCAGTGAAACTTCACGGGCAGGCTGGTTCGCCACCTGGCTATCTCCCACTTCGCCCATTACTACCTTCTTCATGCTGCGCTTCACTTTCGCCAGCTGCTGGCTGATAAACGCCTCTTCCTCGCCTGCCTTGATGTCCCACGCACGGGTGATCACCAGCGTCGCGTTGCTCTCATTAAAGCGCAGCACGTTAATGCTGCGATCCTGGCATGCTTCCGGCAGGTTGAGGATGCCTTCCGAAATAACAAACTGTGCGGTCGCCATTATTTATCTTTCCCTTGATCAAATGCTTTTGTAACCGCGGCCTGGATTTGGTCGATGGTGGGGGCAACATCGTCATGTTTTTGCGGTGTTGATAAGTTCAAATCCAGCAATCCTTTGGTATTAATCTGCCCACTGCCCAGCGCGTCGATTTTAAAATCATTGCACTGCAGTGTGACCGTGCCGTTGGCCCCCAGTATCAGGGCTGATTGTCCGGTAACGAGTTTGATGCTTGAGCCAGAGGCAAGTGTCAGATTGCCCTGAACCTTCTGCGTAAAATCGCCGCCGATCACCTCGTCGTGGGATAGCTGCGTCGCCTGGAAGTGGGTTCCGGCCACTTTGCCGCTGTGATCACGCGTGATGTTGACGGTCTGTGAGCCGCCAACGCTGCGCGTCTCATCGTTTTTCACATGGGTATCGAGGTTACGCTCGGCCTGGATCCACACCTGCTCTTCGCCCGCTTTATCTTCAAAGCGCAGGGCATTGGCGTTATCTACCGAGCCATCTTTCGAGCGGCTGAGGAAGCCCATCTGCGTTGCGGCGGCAGGCAGCGCCCAGGGCGGCATGCTCGCTTCGTTGTATACGCGGCCGGTGACTATCGGGCGGTCCGGGTCGCCGTTGATAAAGTCGATGACGACTTCGTCGCCGACGCGCGGGATCTGTACGCCGCCATAGCCCTGACCAGCCCAGGCGCTGGAGACGCGCACCCAGCAGGAGCTGGTGTCATCGCCTTTCGCCAGCCGATCCCAGTGGAACTTCACTTTTATGCGGCCATATTTATCCGTCCAGATGCTCTCTCCCTGCGGGCCAACGACGCGCGCGGTCTGCGGGCCGTAAGTGCGCGGCCAGGGAGTGTGCTGCGGCGGGCGAAACACCACCGAGGAGGGAATAACGCTGAAGTCGATGCGGTGCACCGTCTGGCTGTCGGCACCGCTGGCGTAGCGGTTCTCTTCAAAATTGTAGTGGGCGGCGGTAACAAGATATTCGCCATTGTCATTAAAGAACGCGGCGTTAGTCAGCTGGAAAGTGCAGCCCGGCGCAATTCCGATTGCCGTTGCGGTGCCTTCTATTTGCTGATGCTCAACCTGCCAGCGCTCCTGGCGAATGCGAGCGTAGAATTCACCGTGCCCATGCTCGACGAAGCGGCCCGGCCAGTCGTAGACATCAATAGCGCCGGGCGACGGAGAGTTCGGGTTTTGCCGCGCCTGGAAAAGCCAGGCGTTCGGTTTGCGGAAATCATAATCGTCCAGGCTGTAAATCCCTGGCGTCACGCTATCTTCCAGCGCCCACTGGCTGATCCCCTCTTCATCGGTACTGCCGCCCGATGGCGTCTGGTGATAGGGAATAAATTCATAGCCGCTAAAGGGCTGATGCTGGGTGGCCGCGTCGGTCAGCACCAGCGTGTGTTTGTCCGCTTCATGCCTGAAATGGTAGGCGATGCCTTCCAGCTCCATCAGACGGCTGATGAAATCGAAGCTGCTCTCCTGGTACTGCACGCAGTACTCCCACGTGCGGTAGCTGCCTGTCAGCTTATCTTCAATATTGACCTGGTATTCGCCCAGCAGGGTTTTCACGATTTGCGGCACCGTCTGTCCCTGGAAAATACGCAGGTTGCGGTCGCGCTTCATCGGCCAGAGATCCGACTCTACGGTAAGTTGGTAAACGGCATAACGCGTACCGCTCAGCTCGACGGCGCTTACGGCGACGCGGGTGATTTTACCGTTAAGGTAGCGGCTGCCGGACAAGCCCTGGGTTGGCAGGGTGACGGTGACCGGTTTACCGAGCAGCTGGCTGCGATCCATGCGCGCGTCAGTACCGAGCAATTGCAGGGTAAAGGAGAATGCTTCGGACAGGGCTTCACGACCAGAAATTTTCCAGAAGAGCAGCCCCTCGGCAGGTAACTGAACAGTGATGCGATTGCTCATAAAGCGGATCCTGACATAAAACGCACCACTCCAGGCGCGTTCATCGGTTTAACGTGGCGGGCTTGATAGAAAGCTACCGCACCCTTTCTGAAAGCGAAAAGGCCTCTATTGTCTGATTTTTCGGCGAAATAAGTGCCAGGAATTATCCTAATCCATAGCAAACCTACCAAAAAAAGCGTCTGTTTTTAGCGAGTTAATAAACACCCCGCAAAAATAAAGAGGCTTAAATCAATGGCCTTCAGCGTAATTTGCTTTAAGTGAAAAGGATTGTGTGAGTGCGCAGCCGCAGAGTCAAATGCTCACATTGCGGTTTCGCGAGGGCTCTCGCAATTTATTGCCTGAAAAATGAACGTTGCTGGCGGTAAACCGTGCGCGATCGAAAAATGCTTATGCCTCTTGCTCCGCCAGTGCCTGTGCGCAGGCCCAGGCGCTGGACCATGCCCACTGGAAGTTGTAGCCCCCCAGCCAGCCGGTCACATCCATCACTTCGCCAATAAAATAGAGCCCCGGCACGTTTCGCGCTTCCATCGTGCGCGACGAGAGTTCATGGGTATCCACGCCGCCGAGCGTTACCTCTGCGGTGCGGTAGCCTTCGGTGCCGTTGGGCTGGACGCGCCACGCGGTCAGGGTCTCAACCAGCTTCTCCTGGTCACGGCTATTGAGCTGCTTCAGCGTCACATCGGGGATCTGCCCAAGCTGCTGTAAACACTCCACCAGCCGTTTTGGCAACTGCATGCCGAGGGTGTTTTTCAGGCTCTGATTGGGGTGCGCGTCGCGCTGCTGATTCAGAAACTCTGCCAGATCGCACTCCGGCACTAAGTTAATAGTGACGAACTCGCCCGGCAGCCAGTAGCTGGAGATTTGCAGCACCGCAGGCCCCGACAGGCCGCGATGGGTAAAGAGCAGGTTTTCGCGAAATACCGTGCCGTTTTCAGCGGTGATAACAGAGGGTACAGAGACGCCGGAGAGGGTCTGCATCTGCTCGAGTAAAGGTTTGTGCAGAGTAAAGGGCACCAGACCGGCGCGGGTCGGCAGCACCTTCAGCCCAAACTGCTCGGCTATTTTGTAGCCAAAAGGCGAAGCGCCCAGCCCCGGCATCGACAGCCCGCCGGAGGCGATCACCAGTTTCGCCGCCTGCACCGTGCCGCCGTTCAGCTGTAAGGTGTAGCCGTTGTCATCACGCTCGACGGAGAGGATTTCCGTGCGCAGGCGCTGGGTGACATTGCCCTTCTCGCACTCCGCCACCAGCAGATCGACAATCTGCTGCGCGGAGTCGTCGCAAAAGAGCTGGCCGAGCGTCTTTTCATGCCAGGCGATGCCGTGTTTACCCACCAGATCGATAAAATCCCACTGGGTGTAGCGCGCGAGGGCAGATTTACAAAAATGGGGGTTCTGGCTTAAGTAAGCCGCCGGTTCGACATAAAGATTGGTGAAGTTGCAGCGCCCGCCGCCGGACATCAGGATCTTACGCCCCGGCTTTTTGCCGTTATCCAGCAGCAGCACGCGCCGACCCGCTTGCCCCGCCAGCGCCGCACAAAACATCCCCGCCGCGCCAGCACCGACTATAATGGCATCAAAGCTTTCCACATCTTCACCCTCTCTCTTACCTGGTCGCGAATTGTAAAGAGTTCAGGCTGGTCACACCAGCGCGGCGTGGTGAGAAAAGAAACATACCATTGAAATTTATAAGATAATTTTAGAAATTCAGCGGAATGTAAGCGATGATGTCAAAAAAAGTCGATATTTCACTTTGCCCATACCGCCAATGTCCCTGATAATGCGCGGCGTTCGTGTCCCCAAAATGGCTTAACGACCTATGGTACATTTGTTTGCCGGCCTGGATCTCCATACCGGGCTACTCCTCGTGCTTGCACTGGTTTTTGTTCTGTTTTACGAGGCCATTAACGGCTTCCACGACACAGCGAATGCCGTTGCAACCGTGATTTATACACGCGCTATGCGTTCTCAGCTGGCGGTTGTGATGGCGGCAGTGTTTAACTTCTTCGGCGTTTTGCTGGGCGGGTTAAGCGTTGCGTATGCCATTGTGCATATGTTGCCAACCGATCTGTTGCTGAATGTTAGCTCCGCACACGGCCTGGCGATGGTCTTTTCCATGCTGCTGGCTGCCATTATCTGGAACCTTGGCACCTGGTATCTGGGCCTGCCTGCTTCCAGTTCTCACACCCTGATTGGCGCAATTATCGGTATTGGTTTAACCAATGCACTGATGACCGGCACCTCGGTGGTCGACGCGCTGAACATCCCGAAAGTGCTGAATATCTTTGGTTCGCTGATCGTTTCACCGATCGTCGGCCTGGTATTTGCCGGTGGGCTGGTGTTCCTGCTGCGCCGCTACTGGAGCAGCACCAAGAAACGTGCGCGTATCCATATGACGCCTGCGGAACGTGAGAAGATCGACGGCAAGAAAAAGCCGCCTTTCTGGACGCGTATCGCACTGATCCTCTCTGCTATCGGCGTCAGCTTCTCTCATGGCGCAAACGACGGTCAGAAAGGTATCGGCCTGATTATGCTGGTGCTGATCGGCGTTGCTCCGGCGGGCTTCGTGGTCAATATGAACGCCTCCGGTTACGACATCACCCGTACGCGGGATGCCGTCAATAACGTGGAAACCTACTTCCAGCAACATCCGGCGCTGCTGCAAAAAGCGACCGGTGTCGATCCGCTGATCCCAACGCCGGAAGAAGTAGCCACTAAGCCTGGCGAGTTTCATTGCCACGCGGGCCACGCTATCACTGCACTGGACCGTGCGAAAGCGATGCTCACCGGGATTGAAAACTACGATCAGATCCCGCTGGAACAGCGCGGACAGCTGCGCCGGATTATGCTCTGCCTCTCCGATATCACGGATAAAGTGGCGAAGCAGCCGGAGATCGGTGCCGACGATCAGCGTCTGCTGAAGAAACTGAAAGGCGATATGCTCAGCACCATTGAGTACGCGCCAATCTGGATCATCATGGCGGTCGCGCTGGCGCTGGGTCTGGGGACGATGATTGGCTGGCGTCGTGTTGCCACCACCATCGGCGAGAAGATCGGTAAGAAAGGCATGACCTACGCTCAAGGGATGTCCGCGCAGATGACCGCAGCGGTGTCGATTGGTCTGGCAAGCTATACCGGTATGCCGGTCTCGACCACCCACGTGCTCTCATCGTCCGTAGCCGGTACGATGATTGTCGACGGCGGCGGTCTGCAGCGTAAAACCGTGACCAACATTCTGATGGCCTGGATCTTCACGCTGCCGGCGTCGATTATCCTCTCCGGCGGTCTGTACTGGATTGCGCTGAAGCTGATTTAACGTAAGCTTCAGAGAGACGAAAAAACGGGTCAGGAAACTGACCCGTTTTTTTATTGCCGGAACCATGCTTATTGCCGGATGGCGGCTGACGCCTTATCCGGCCTACGCCGAAACCCTAACCCGGTAACCCGTAGGCCTGATAAGCGTAACCCCATCAGGCAGTTGTTGAAATCATGCACATTGCCGGATGGCGGCTGACACCCTATCCGGCCTACGCCGAACCCCTAACCCGTAGGCCTGATAAGCGAAGCGCCATCAGGCAGTTGTTGAAATCGTGCACATTGCCGGATGGCGGCTGACGCCGAAACCCTAACCCGGTAACCCGTAGGCCTGATAAGCGTAACGCCATCAGGCATTTGCTGAAACCGTGCGCATTGCCGGATGGCGGCTCGCGCCTTATCCGGCCTACGCGAAAGCTCAGCCCGGTCACCCGTAGGCCTGATAAGCGCAGCGCCATCAGGCAGTGGCCGAAACCGTGCACATTGCCGGATGGCGGCTCGCGCCTTATCCGGCCTACGCCGAAACCCTAACCCGGTAACCCGTAGGCCTGATAAGCGTAGCGCCATCAGGCAGTTATCAAAACAGCGCTCAGTGCCAAATCATCAGCCCAATCAGGCTCAGCACCACCAGCCCGCATAACGAACTGGTCAAAATAAACAGGTGACGCACCCGCTCGCAGCGGCGGATAAACTCATCGTCATGGTGATCGCGGTAACGTTGAGCGTAGATGTACCACACCAGCCGCATCTGCTTGCTCGGCTGACCGTGGGCGGTAAAAAACCCTCCACCATCGACATATTGATACAGCAAGGGATCACACCCGCGAAGTACCACCAACAGGGCGCGCAGCGATGAGTAATAACGCGCCATGTTCACCACACACACCACACACAAAGCCCAAAACAGCGCAACAGTGCTGATCACCATATCCCCTCCCCGGCGAGAGCCCTCAGAGTTTCACTCCAGCGCTCACGCTCCTGAAAACCCCACTAAGGTAGACAACAAAGAGTGTAACCAAGGCTCCGGACGGACCACAACGAAGGCGATGTTCCGTAGTTGACCTCGCGCAAAG
Source organism: Kosakonia sp. CCTCC M2018092 (assembly GCF_003864115.1). Taxonomy (NCBI): domain Bacteria; kingdom Pseudomonadati; phylum Pseudomonadota; class Gammaproteobacteria; order Enterobacterales; family Enterobacteriaceae; genus Kosakonia; species Kosakonia sp. CCTCC M2018092. Next base: position 249,135 of record NZ_CP034225.1, on the reverse strand, counting down.
AAACAGGACAACTTCGGGACACCGTCTCTCTCTTCCGTACGGTTTCTTAATAGTGTAGGAGATAGCGCTCTTTTTTTGCCACAAGCGAACGCAGATCCCTGCATCTCGCTGTAAATATTACGTAAGTGAATCGTGATCCAGGTTGATTGACGGTGCTGTTAGAGCGTTATAAGGTAGGAATCATTTTGAATGCGACCTGAAAAGTCGGGCGCCACGCTCACGTACAACGCAGGATGCGAGCGCAGCGCAACCCCATCAGGGTTTCACCCGGATGGCCATCGACAACTTATGGAAGGAGTAACATTATGGCTTACAAACACATCCTTATCGCCGTCGATCTCTCCCCTGAAAGCAAGCTGCTGGTTGATAAAGCCGTCTCTATGGCGCGCCCTTACAACGCAAAAATTTCTCTGATTCATGTCGATGTGAACTACTCCGATCTCTACACCGGCCTTATCGACGTTAACCTCGGCGATATGCAAAAGCGCATCTCCGACGAAACGCACCAGGCGCTGACGGAGCTCTCCACCAACGCAGGCTATCCGATTACCGAAACCCTCAGCGGCAGCGGCGATCTGGGCCAGGTGCTGGTCGATGCGATCAAAAAATATGATATGGATTTGGTGGTGTGCGGCCATCATCAGGACTTCTGGAGCAAACTGATGTCCTCTGCGCGCCAGCTGATTAACACCGTTCATGTGGATATGCTGATTGTCCCGCTGCGCGATGAAGAGGACGAATAATCCTTCGTTGACCTTTCGTCAGTAGCCTGAATACCGCCCGGTGCGCGCAACGCCACCGGGCTTTTTTATTCCCCGGAGCCGGGGTAGATATCGAAACGGTGGCTTTTGGTCACCACCGCAGATTGCGTAGCGACGCCTGCCAGCGGCGGCGCATAGTCGGGCCGTTTAACCACCACGCGTTTAATCGCTAACTGACGCGCAGGCTCCAGTAAGCCATCGGCATCAAGATCCGGGCCAACCAGCGACTGAAAGACCCGCATCTCTTTTTTCACCAGCGCGCTCTTCTGCTTATGCGGAAACATCGGATCGAGATAAACCACCTGTGGGCGCGGCGTGATATCTGCCAGCCCGGAAAGGCTTGAAGCGTGGATCAGCGTTAACCGGTCGCGCAGCCACGGGCCGACTTCCGCATCTGCGTAGCCGCGCTGCAGACCATCCTCCAGCAGAGCGGCAACCACCGGGTTGCGCTCCAGCATGCGAACCCGGCAACCGACGGAGGCGAGCACAAAGGCGTCGCGCCCGAGCCCGGCAGTGGCATCCACCACTTCCGGCAGATAGCTGCCTTTGATGCCGACCGCTTTCGCCACCGCTTCCCCGCGACCGCCGCCAAACTTGCGCCGATGTGCCATCGCGCCCGCGACAAAATCGACAAAGATACCGCCGAGTTTCGGTTCATCGCGTTTACGCAGTTCAAGATGGGTTGGCGTGCGAACCAGCGCCATCAGGTTGTCATCATCCGGCTCCAGCCCAAAGCGGGCGATAAGATCGGATAAGGCACCGTCTCCGGTGCCTGTTTCATCCACTAAGCAGATCTTCAAGTGTTAGCCTTCGATACCATAATGCTCAAGCATCGCGTCAATCTGCGGCTCGCGACCACGGAAGCGTTTGAACAGCTCCATCGGCTCTTCTGAACCGCCGCGCGTCAGGATGTTATCGAGGAACGACTGCCCGGTTTCACGGTTGAAAATCCCCTCTTCCTCGAAGCGGGAGTAGGCGTCGGCTGCCAGCACATCGGCCCACAGATAGCTGTAGTAACCCGCGGCGTAACCGCCGGCGAAGATGTGGCTGAAGGCGTGCGGGAAACGACCCCACGACGGCCCAGGCATCACCGCCACCTGGCGTTTGATCTCGGCCAGAGTTTCGAGGATTTTCGCCCCCTCTTGCGGGTTAAATTCCGCATGCAGACGGAAGTCGAACAGGCCGAACTCCAGCTGGCGCAGGATAAACATCGCCGCCTGGTAGTTTTTCGCCGCCAGCATTTTATCCAGCAGCTCCTGTGGCAGCGGCTCGCCGGTCTCAAAGTGACCGGAGATAAACGCCAGCGCTTCCGGCTCCCAGCACCAGTTCTCCATAAACTGGCTCGGCAGCTCAACCGCATCCCATGGCACACCGCTGATGCCCGCAACGCCTGCGGTTTCAACCCGCGTCAGCATATGGTGCAGGCCATGACCAAACTCATGGAACAGGGTGATCACTTCATCATGGGTAAAGAGCGCCGGTTTGCCGCTCACCGGGCGGTTGAAGTTACAGGTGAGATAGGCGACCGGTTTTTGCAGCGTGCCGTCGGCGCGGCGCATCTGGCCGACGCAATCATCCATCCACGCCCCGCCGCGTTTGTGCTCGCGGGCATAGAGATCGAGGTAGAAGCTGCCGCGCAGCTCGTTGTTTTCGTCATACAGTTCGAAGAAGCGCACTTCCGGGTGCCAGACATCAACATCGGTACGCTCTTTAGCAGTAATGCCGTAAATGCGTTTAACCACTTCGAACAGGCCGTTAACGGCGCGGTTTTCCGGGAAGTACGGGCGCAGTTGCTCATCGCTAATGCTGTAGAGATGTTGCTTCTGTTTTTCGCTGTAGTAGGCGATATCCCACGGTTGCAGATCGTCAACGCCAAACTCCGCTTTCGCAAAAGCACGCAGCTGTGCCAGCTCTTTTTCGCCCTGCGGACGCGCGCGTTTCGCCAGATCGGTTAAGAACTCCAGCACCTGCGCCGGGTTTTCCGCCATTTTGGTCGCCAGGGATTTATCCGCGTAGCTCTCAAAGCCGAGCAGTTGCGCAAGTTCGTGACGCAGGGCGAGGATCTCTGCCATCACCGGGCTGTTATCCCATTTGCCAGCGTTCGGCCCCTGATCGGAGGCGCGGGTGCTGTACGCGCGGTACATCTCTTCGCGCAGCGCCTGGTTGTCGCAGTAGGTCATCACCGGCAGGTAGCTCGGAATATCGAGGGTTAACAGATAGCCCTCTTGCTCTTTGGCTTCCGCCTGCGCTTTCGCCGCCGCTAAGGCGCTTTCCGGCATACCGGAGAGTTCAGATTCGTCGGTAACCAGCTTGCTCCAGCCCATGGTGGCGTCGAGCACATTGTTGCTGTAGAGGTTGCCCAGTTCAGAGAGGCGCGCGGCGATTTCGCCATAGCGTTTCTGCGTCTCTTTCGGCAGGCCAATACCCGACAGTTTGAAGTCGCGCAGGGCGTTATCGACCGATTTTTTCTCGGCAACGCTCAGTTCAGCGTAGTGGTCGCCATCGCGCAGATCGCGATAGGCGTTATAGAGCCCTTCATGCTGGCCGACCCAGGTGCTGTACTCAGAGAGCAGCGGCAGGGTCTGTTCGTAAGCTTCACGCAGTTCCGGGCTGTTTTTCACGGAATTCAGGTGGCTGACGGGAGAAAAGAGACGACCCAGGCGGTCATCGACTTCCGCCAGCGGCTGGCAAAGATTGGCCCAGGTGTAGGGGCCACCCTGCGCGACAACGCTCTCAACCGCGTTTCGGCAGTCGTCCAGCGCTTTCGTTACCGCAGGGACAACGTGTTCAGGACGAATTTGGGAAAACGGCGGTAACTCGAAAGGCGTCAAAAGGGGGTTGGTCATATGCGCAGTCCTGTTGAAAAGGGTGTTTGATTAGCATGGGGCTAACTTCTGGAGATTTCAATGCCGGAGGGTGCGCTTAAGCCGGGTATCGCTGCAATAAGCGGAGGGTTGAGCGGTAATCCGCCGCGATCTGCGATAGACTGTGCGAAATCTCGTTTAATTTCTGGAATCTCCAACGCTATGCTCAGTTATCGCCACAGCTTCCACGCGGGCAACCACGCCGACGTCCTCAAACACACCGTTCAGAGCCTGATCATCGAAGCGCTGAAAGAAAAAGAGAAACCGTTTCTCTATCTCGATACCCACGCAGGCGCGGGGCGTTATCAGCTCTCCGGCGAGCATGCGGAGCGCACCGGTGAATATATGGAAGGGATTGCGCGCATCTGGCAGCAGGACGATCTGCCCGCCGAGCTGGAACCCTATATGAATGTGGTGCGTCACTTTAACCGTGGCGAGCAGCTGCGTTACTACCCAGGCTCACCGCTGATTGCCCGCCAGCTGCTGCGCGAGCAGGATAGCCTGATGCTGACCGAGCTGCACCCGAGCGACTTCCCGCTGCTGCGCCAGGAGTTCCAGAAAGACGAACGCACTCGCGTGGCGCGCGCCGACGGCTATCAGCAATTAAAAGCCAAACTGCCGCCGGTCTCTCGCCGCGGTCTGATTCTGATCGACCCGCCATATGAGATCAAAACCGACTACCAGGCGGTAGTGAGCGGCATCAGCGAAGGCCACAAACGTTTTGCCACCGGCGTTTTCGCTCTCTGGTATCCGGTAGTGATGCGCCAGCAGATCAAACGCATGCTGCGCGATCTGGAAGCGACCGGCATTCGCAACATCCTGCAAATCGAGCTGGGCGTGCGCCCGGACAGCGACCAGCGCGGCATGACCGCCTCCGGCATGATCGTGATTAACCCGCCGTGGAAACTGGAAGCACAAATGAACAGCGTGCTGCCGTGGCTGCACAAAAAACTGGTCCCGGCCGGTACAGGCCATACGCTGATAAACCAGGTAGTACCCGAGTAATCGCAGCCATCGGTGGCGCATTACGCCCGGCGCGTTACAATCGCGCCACGACTGTCGACTTCGTTCAGGATTAAGGAAACGACCATGAGCAAACATTATGACTACCTCGCCATCGGTGGCGGCAGCGGCGGAATCGCCTCGATCAACCGTGCCGCCATGTATGGTCAAAAATGCGCGCTGATCGAAGCTAAAGAGCTGGGCGGCACCTGCGTTAACGTCGGCTGCGTGCCGAAAAAGGTGATGTGGCATGCGGCGCAGATCGCCGAAGCGATCCATCTCTACGGCCCGGATTACGGTTTCGACACCACGGTGAATCACTTCGACTGGGGCAAGCTGGTCGCCAGCCGCAGCGCCTACATTGACCGTATTCACACCTCTTATGACAACGTGCTGGGCAAAAATAACGTGGATGTGATCCGCGGCTTTGCACGCTTTGTCGATGCCAAAACCGTGGAAGTGAACGGCGAGACGATCACCGCTGACCATATCCTGATCGCCACCGGCGGTCGCCCGAGCCACCCGTCGATTCCCGGCGCGGAATATGGCATCGATTCCGACGGTTTCTTCGCCCTGCCCGCGCTGCCGAAACGCGTGGCGGTGGTAGGCGCAGGCTATATCGCCGTTGAACTGGCGGGCGTGATCAACGGCCTCGGCGCGGAAACGCACCTCTTTGTGCGTAAACACGCGCCGCTGCGCAGTTTCGATCCGATGATCACCGAGACGCTGGTGGAAGTGATGGCGGCAGAAGGCCCGAATCTGCACACCCACGCCGTGCCAACTGCGGTTGTGAAAAACGGCGACGGTAGCCTGACGATCACGCTGGAAGATGGCCGTTCGCAGACCGTCGACTGCCTGATTTGGGCGATTGGCCGCGAACCGGAAACCGATAACTTCAACCTTGCCGCGACTGGTGTGAAAACCAACGACAAGGGCTATATCGAAGTGGATAAGTTCCAGAACACCAGCGTTCCCGGCATCTACGCGGTGGGCGATAACACCGGCGCGGTTGAGCTGACGCCGGTGGCCGTGGCCGCTGGCCGCCGCCTCTCTGAGCGCCTGTTTAACAACAAGCCGGACGAGCATCTGGACTACAGCAATATTCCGACAGTGGTCTTCAGCCACCCGCCAATCGGCACCGTTGGTTTAACCGAACCGCAGGCGCGCGAGCAGTATGGCGACGACCAGGTGAAGGTCTATAAATCCTCCTTTACCGCGATGTATACCGCCGTCACCTCTCACCGCCAGCCGTGCCGCATGAAGCTGGTCTGCGTCGGGCCGGAGGAGAAGATTGTCGGTATTCACGGCATCGGCTCCGGGATGGATGAGATGTTGCAGGGCTTCGCCGTAGCGCTGAAGATGGGGGCGACCAAGAAGGACTTCGACAACACTGTCGCCATCCACCCGACGGCGGCGGAAGAGTTCGTCACCATGCGTTAATGCTCCACGCAAACTGGCCCCCGCGGCCAGTTTTGCTTTTACACAAGGTTTAAAGATGGCAGCGCAACTCCCGGTGTTTGATGGTCATAACGATCTGCTGCTGCGGTTGTGGATAGAGCAGCCAGACACCTCTGTCGAACAGGTTTTCAGCGGCCTTAACGGCGGCCATCTCGATTTTCCCCGTATGCAGCGCGCCGGTTTTGCCGGCGGGCTGTTCGCCGTCTTTGTGCCGCCCGCTCGTTATATCGCAGAGATGCGCGGCATCACGCCCGCTGAAGCGCAGGCGCTGCACGATCCGCTCCGGATCACCCACCAGCAGATCGATCTCTTCTATCGCATGGTCGACGCCTCAGAGGGCAGAATGCGCGTCTGCCACAGCGCGCAGGAGATTGCGCAGTGCCTGCAAGATGGCACCATTGCGCTGGTGCTGCATATTGAAGGCGCCGACGCGCTTAACGCAGAGTTAGAGCCGCTTGATGCGCTGGTCGCACGCGGCGTGCGCAGTATTGGGCCGTTCTGGAACCTGCCCAACGCCTTTGGCGAAGGGGTAAATGGCCGCTTTCCCGGCTCGCCGGATACCGGGCCGGGCCTGAGCGAGGCGGGCAAACGGCTTATCCGCGCCTGCAACCAACGGCGAATTTTGATCGACCTCTCGCATATGAATGAACGGGCGTTCTGGGACACCGCCTCCCTCAGCAATGCGCCGCTGGTCGCCAGCCACTCCAATGCCCACGCCCTCTGCCCACAGCCGCGCAATCTCACCGATGCTCAGCTGGAGGCGATTGCCGCCAGCGACGGCCTGGTGGGCGTCAACTTCGGCACGGCATTCCTGCGTGAAGATGGCAAGCGCGACGCCCGCACTCCTTTACACAAAATTTTCCAACACATCGACTATCTGCTTACTAAACTTGGTGAGGATCGTGTAGCATTCGGCTCCGACTTTGACGGCATCGACCTGCCGGAAGAGTTGGGCGATGTCACGGGGCTACCGCGACTCATGGCCCTGCTGACATCGTCTGGCATCAGCCAGCCGCTGGCAGAGAAACTTGCCTGGCGCAACTGGCTGCGAGTTCTGAATATGACCTGGGGTAACTGAATCACGCGGGTTACCTCCTCTCATCCCAAGGAGTTACGCTATGTGGACTAAACCAACGTTCGTGGATCTGCGCTTAGGTCTGGAAGTCACTCTCTATATTTCCAACCGCTAAACGCGCCCGCCCGCCTTGCTGCGGGCTTCCTCTTTTTTGCTTACCGGTTTACACAGATGCTGATTACTGTTTTAGGTTCCGCAGCGGGCGGCGGCTTTCCCCAATGGAACTGCAACTGCCCGAACTGCGCGGGAGTGCGTAACGGCACAATGCAAACCTCAGCGCGCACGCAATCGTCGATTGCGATAAGCGATGACGGCAAAAACTGGGTGTTGTGCAACGCCTCGCCCGATATCAGCCAGCAATTACGCGCCACGCCTGCGCTGAACAGACCCGAAAAGCTGCGCGGTACCGCCATTGGCGCGATTATCCTGACCGACAGCCAGATTGATCACAGCGCGGGGCTGCTAAGCCTGCGTGAAGGCTGCCCACATCAGGTGTGGTGCACGCCGGAAGTGCATGATGATCTCAGCACCGGCTTTCCCGTCTTCCCGATGCTCAGCCACTGGAACGGCGGGCTGCAACATCACCCTGTTGAGCCGCTGACGCGCTTCCAGGTGGCGGTTTGCCCGCAGCTGCACTTTACCGCTATCCCGCTGCTGAGCAATGCACCGCCCTACTCGCCCTACCGCGATCGCCCGCTACCCGGGCACAACGTGGCGCTGTTTATTGAAGACAGCAACAGCGGGCAGAGCCTGCTTTACGCACCGGGTCTCGGCGAGCCGGATGAGACGATTATGCCGTGGTTGCAGCGCGCCGACTGCCTGCTGATCGACGGCACGCTGTGGCGTGATAACGAGCTGAGCGCCAGCGGCGTTGGCGGCCACAGCGGCAAAGCGATGGGTCACCTGGCGTTAGCCGAAGAGCAGGGTCTTGCATCTTTGCTCGCGACGCTGCCCGCCCGTCGCAAGATTTTAATTCATATTAACAATACCAACCCGATCCTGAATGAAGCCTCCCCGGAACGAAAAAGCCTTGAGCAACAGGGGATTGAAGTGAGCTGGGACGGGATGGTTATCGCGCTATAAGAGGTTTCATGAGTGAAGCAATATGCCTGACGCCCGAGGAGTTTGAGGCCGCATTACGGGCGAAGGGTCAGTACTATCATATTCATCACCCTTATCACATCGCGATGCATAACGGTGAAGCCACGCGGGAGCAGATCCAGGGCTGGGTCGCGAACCGCTTTTACTACCAGACCAGCATTCCGCTGAAAGACGCGGCGATCATGGCCAACTGCCCGCATCCGGATGTGCGCCGCCAGTGGGTGCAACGCATTCTCGATCACGATGGCGAAGGGGAAAGCGAAGGCGGCATCGAAGCCTGGCTGCGTCTTGGCGAAGCGGTGGGGTTAACCCGCGAAAGCCTGCTCTCAGAAGAGCGGGTGCTGCCGGGCGTGCGTTTTGCGGTGGATGCTTACGTTAACTTTGCCCGCCGCGCCTGCTGGCAAGAGGCGGCTTGCAGTTCGCTGACCGAACTCTTCGCGCCGCAGATCCACCAGTCGCGCCTCGACAGCTGGCCGCAGCACTACACGTGGATTGAACCGCAGGGGTATGACTACTTCCGTAGCCGTCTCGGCCAGGCGCGACGCGATGTCGAGCACGGTTTATCGCTGGCGCTGGAGTGGTGCGACACCGCTGAGAAGCAGCAGCGGATGCTCGACATCCTGCAATTTAAACTCGACATCCTCTGGAGCATGCTTGATGCGATGACCATGGCTTACAGCCTTCATCGCGCACCCTATCACACCGTCACCGCAGACGCGGTGTGGCACACAAGGAGACTGGTGTAATGCACATTCAGGCACATCACATTCCCGCCTTTCGCCGTGGCTACCGTTTACAGTGGGAAGCCGCGCAGGATTGCCATGTGATCCTCTACCCGGAAGGGATGGCGAAGCTGAACGATAGCGCCACGGCGATCCTCTCAGAAGTGGATGGAATTAAAAGCGTGGGCGAGATTATCGCCACGCTGGAGGCGCGTTTTCCCGAGGCCGAAGAGCTTGCTGCCGACGTGCTCGATTTCCTGGCGCAGGCCTATGCACAGAAGTGGGTGATTTGCCGTGAGTGAGGCCGCCAAAAGCGTCAATCCGCCGCTCTGGCTGCTGGCGGAGCTGACCTATCGCTGCCCGCTACAGTGCCCCTACTGCTCCAACCCGCTCGATTTCTCGACCCAGGAGCAGGAGTTAACCACGGCACAGTGGATTGAGGTGTTTCGCCAGGCGCGGGCGATGGGCAGCGTACAGCTTGGCTTTTCCGGCGGTGAACCGCTGCTGCGCAAAGATTTGCCGGAGCTGATTGCCGCCGCGCGCGGGATGGGGTTCTACACCAATCTGATCACCTCCGGCATTGGCCTGAGCGAGAAGAAGCTGCACACTTTTGCCGATGCCGGGCTGGATCATATCCAGATCAGCTTCCAGGCGAGCGATCCTGAACTGAATGCCGCGCTGGCGGGCAATGAGAAAGCCTTTCATCAGAAGCTGGCGATGGCGAAAGCGGTCAAAGCGCTCGGCTACCCGATGGTGCTGAACTTCGTCTTGCACCGGCACAATATCGACCAGATTGACCGGATTATCGCGCTGGCGTTACAGCTGGAAGCCGATGACGTTGAGCTGGCGACCTGTCAGTTTTACGGCTGGGCACAGCTTAACCGTGAAGGGCTGCTGCCGAGCCGCGAGCAGATTACCCGCGCCGAAGCGGTGGTCAGCGACTACCGGGCGAAGATGGCGGAAAGCGGCAACCTGACCAACTTACTGTTTGTCACCCCGGACTACTATGAAGAGCGCCCGAAGGGCTGCATGGGCGGCTGGGGAGCGATCTTCTTAAGCGTGACCCCGGAAGGCACCGCGCTGCCGTGCCACAGCGCGCGCCAGCTGCCGGTGAAATTCCCCTCGGTGCTGGAGCACTCGCTGGAGCACATCTGGTATGACTCCTTCGGCTTTAACCGCTATCGCGGCAACGACTGGATGCCGGAGCCATGCCGCTCCTGCCCGGAGAAGGAGCAGGACTTTGGCGGCTGCCGCTGCCAGGCCTATATGCTGACCGGCGACGCGGCGAATGCCGACCCGGTATGCAGCAAATCGCCGCATCACGGCACCATTCTCGCGGCACGCGAAGAGGCCAACCATAGCCGCATCGGCGTGCATGAACTGCGTTTTCGCAACCGCGTTAACTCGCAACTGATCGTCAAAGGCTAACCATGCAGACCCGACAGCTCCACCTCGACAATGGTTTGCACGTCACACTGGTGCATCAACCCGACGCGCGCCAGGCGGCAGCGCTGTGGTGCGTCGACGCCGGCAGCCTGCAAGAGCCGCAGGCCTGGCCGGGGCTGGCGCATCTGCTGGAGCATATGCTGTTTCGCGGCAGCCTCGGTTTTCCGCAGGCGCAGCGCCTAATCAGCTGGGTACCGTCGCAGGGCGGGCGGCTTAATGCCTCAACCCGCCTGGCGCAGACAGCCTACTTTTTTGAAGTGCCTGCCGATCTGCTGGAGCCGGGGCTGTTACGTCTCACCGATATGCTGGTGACGCCGCAGCTTAATGAGAGCGAGATCCTCGCAGAAGCTTCGGTGATCGACGCAGAGTATCGCCTGTTGCAGCACGATGCTGAAAAACGCCGTGAAGCCGCTCTGCTAAAAATGCTGGATGGCGATGGTCAACTGGCGCGTTTTCGCATCGGCAATCACGCAAGTTTTGGCGACGAAGCCGCCCCGCTTCAGCAGGCCTTGCAGGCTTTTCATCAGCAGCACTACCACGCCGGGAATCTGCGCCTCTTTTTACAGGGGCCGCAGACGCTGGAGAATCTTGAAGCGCTGGCGCGCTGTAGCGCCGCGCCGCCCCCCTCCGCCAGAGAGTCCGATGCGGTAATGCCGCTTATCCTCGAACGGGGAGATTGCGCGCTGCATCAGCCGCGCGAAACCATGCTGGTGCTGAGCTTTACCCCTCCCGCCGCCGTCAGCGGCGCGCTGCGTCTGCTGGAAACCCTGCTGCTGGACGAAACCGCGGGCGGGCTGATGGAGACCTGGCGCCAGCGCAACCTGGTAACGGCCATCAACCTGCAGGCCGATTGTCTGAATAGCGAAACCCTCTGGCTGCGGCTCACCTTTACGCTGCGCGATGAGAGCGTCAGCGCCGCGCAGGTTGAGTTCCTCTTCTTCCGCTGGCTTGATGCCGTCAGCGCCCTGAGCGAGGCGCAGTGTCAGGCGCTCTGCCGCTTTACGCAGCACGCTTTTATGCAGCTCGCGCCGCTTGAAGCGCTGCGCGCGCGCGCCATTGGCCTGCTGCCGCCCGATCCCGACGGCTGGCCTGCCTTGCTGGCAGCCCTTACTCCGGCGCACGTCAGCCGGTTATGGGCCTCGCCTGAGGTGAGCGGAGAAACCGTTGAGAGCCAGGGCTTTACCCTGACGCTGGCTCCTTTCGTCCCGCAAGCGGCAACTGATGAGCCGGTCTCTTTTACCCCCTTCCCGACACCTGCGCCGCTGCATGCGCCTGCGCTCCCTTCAGCCACTGCGCCGCTGGCGTGGCAACCGGCAGAGGGCGACGCTTCACTGCGGCTGCGACCACAGCCCGCCACGGCATTTAGCGATGAAACCGGCTGTTGGCTGGCCTCGCGCCTGCGCCCACTCAGTGCATGGGCGGCTCGCCAGGGTGGGGTGTTGACCGTGCAGCGTGAACAGGGGATCTGGCAGCTTCACCTCTGCGGAGAGGCGCTGCTGATGCAGTCCCTGCTGGCGGAAATTAACCAGATTTTACACCGCGAGGATGCTAACGCCGGGGAGCAGGCGCGCCTTGCGCTGGCGCAGGAGACCGCCCGCGAGATGCAGGGCAGCGCCGTGCGCCGCTTGCTGGCGCAGCTGCCGCGCGAGCTGATAACTTCTGTCGCACAGCCAACTCAACAGGTCTGGCAAGCCCATCTGACGGGCGGCGACGAGGCGCTGCATCAGGCGCTCTCCCACCTGTTAAGCGCCTTTCTCTTTCCTGTTGAGACCGAAACCGATGCGCCGCCGCTTATCGCGACCGGGAAACACTTCATGCTGGATACGCATGAGGAGGACAACGCGCTGCTGCTGTTCCTGCCGGTTGAAGAGGATATTGAAGAGCTGCAGGCGCTTATCCAGCGCTATCAGCCGCTCTTCTTCCACCAGATGCGTGTCGAGCGCAGCCTCGGGTATGTGGCTCAGTGCCAGTGGTACTACTGCGCGGATCGACAGGGTGTGCTGGTGGTGATGCAGTCGCCGACTCACTCACCGGACTCGCTACGCGAAGAGGCGCAAGGGTTCTTTGTGCAGCAGGCCAGCGCAGCACCCGGCCCGCAAGCCGAGTGGCTCGCGCAGCAGATGCCGAATGCCTGGCGCGGCACGAGCGGGAAAGCAGCGACCGTTTAATGAAACGCGTCAAAACTCGCTGTCGTTAACGGCGATAGGTTTCGCATGGCCTGCGTCAATCGCGAAGGCAACGTTAAAGCGACGCGTATTAAACGCCGTGGTCTGCGCTTTGGCTTTCGAGGAGAGCACAAACGTCGCAAGGAATTGCCCGCTGTCAGGGAATTTATAGAGGCTGGGTGGAATACACATTTCGCCCTCTTTTACCGCTAACCGCGGCGCTTGTTGATACCAACGCTCTTTATAAGGGGTGGTGCGCGGCGCGATTGAAATAAAGGCGGGCTGATAATCTTCAGCGTCTTTAATGGTGAAACAGACCTGAGCGTTTTTTACCATCACCGGGGCGGTTTCTGCGGGCTTATAGCGCTGATCGACACGGTCGCCCATCGGGCAGCCGCTAAGTAGAGGCATAAGAGCAACCAGGCTGCATTTGAGATAATTTTTCATTTTGTTATCCAGATGCGAAGAACTTACCGCAATTAGGGGCGATGAATAGCGGTATTCGGATGCAACGCTTCCAGCGCCGCGAGCACCTGCGGGTGTGCCTGAAATACAGTGAACCACACTGACCAGTGTCCCTGCGTCGCTCCCGTCAGCACATCATCAATAGACATGGTTTTGTTTTCGTAATGGGCAAGAAATATCTCTGCAACATTAAAGGCCGCCCGGCGGGCAAGGTTTAAATGATTTTGTGGTTGCGCGGAATCATCCAGGCACACGAGGTTGATGGTATTCACTACATATTTATGTATATCTTCATCAAGACCTGAAGCGGGCTGTACGCGACCATCAGGCCAGTATTTCAGTAACTTGTAGGTGTTATGCGTGTCAGGCCAGACATAATTCAACCGGCTGTTATTATTGCTTCTTTTGAAATCACGGTTACAGCGCGGGCAACCCAGCAGCATATTGCTCCACGTGGTTGCCAGCGCAGGGTTAAGTGATTTTGGCGCCACATGCTCCACATCGAATTTATCCAGCCGTTCACAATATGAGCAGTAAGTGCCGAAAGCCTCAATCAATGGCTGCAAATAAGCTTGATAATGTGTCACCGCCGGGCCGGTATATGCCGGGCGTTTAACAGGCCTCATTATTTCGCCTCCTTCACTCTTTTTCTGCGTTCAGCCCGTAATAAAGCCACATAGACCGGGTTATCCCCAAAATAGGTCTCCAGCCGATCTAATTCCTCTGATAACGCTGCGACTTGAGGATCGCCCTCAGACTTACCGCTATTTAATAGGGCGTAATAACGTCTCGCTGCCTCAACTTGCCTGTTAAACAGTGCGCTACGCTGCACATTGTCCATGCCCATCCACTCCTGCGCGATATCTTCAACGCTCATCTCTTTGCCGAGGTCGGGAGTGTGGTTCACGTTGAACTGGTCGAGGTCGATCAACTCGCCCTCTTTGACGGATTGCAGAATAAACGGCGAGTGCGTGGAGACAATGAACTGAAGGTTGGGGAAAACATCCACCAGCCGCGGCATAAACTCACGCTGCCATTCAGGATGAAGGTGCAGATCAACCTCATCAATCAGGATGATCCCTTCACAGGCCAGCGGGTCTGATGAAAATGGATTTGCCTCTGCCAGCCTGCCGGCAATATCCATCACCATCGCAAGGGTGGTGCGGTATCCATCACTAAGCTGTTCGATCTTTAATTGATGTATTTCCGATTTTTTTATCTTGCCGCTTTCAGGTAATGGCGTGAGTTTAATTTGGCTATCGGCATCGGAATCATGCGCAACATACTGCTTTTCCCAGTCAACCATGATCCCCGCAGGTTCAACAGAACGGATATTACTGAACTGCGGCATTAGACGTTTGATCGCAAGCCTTATTGCTGACAATTCCGGCAGTTCGATATCAAAGGAGCGCTGCTCTCTTTGCAGACGGCTTTCTCTCTCTTCGAGGCCGTAAAAATATTGCACAAAACGGCGGAAGTTGGTTCTGCTTTCAAGCGCGCCATCGAGCGCTTCGAACCGGGTAAATGTGCTTTTAAAGTCACGCTTGCGCATGGGAACATCAAAAACACCACGTCCGGTGCCGTAATAGATGAAAACCGGCAACGTATAGTGTTCGCCCTCATTGTGCGCATTGATAAACGTATCAACATGTTCGTTGAGGGCTTTTAAACCGACGGCGGGCGGAATGGCATTGAGCGTTTTTTTGGATTTATCGCGCTTTTCTGTTCTGTCCCACACCACGCCAGAGAAACTTTCGCATTTAATACGCATGTAAGCAGGCTGCTTACCATCAGGCTTGATGCGAAAATCTGTTTTCTTGAAACTGAGGCCACTCACCCCAGGCAAACGCGTCAGAAAAGGACCTAACCCTAGTGCAATTGCGTCTAATAACGTTGATTTCCCTGCCCCGTTACGCGCGATAAGAATCGTCAAACGAGGATGAAATTTAACTTCCATATTTTCAAAACAGCGGAAGTTGTTAAGGGTAATTTTAGCTATCTTCACAATCGTGAACTCCGGCTCTCAGGGCGATGCGGTATAGTTGGGGAAAATTCACCCGAAAGCAATGATAACGCTCCTTGTGAATTTAGATCCTCTCCCGCTCGCACTCTTTTACTTATAGATCAGCGTGTTTCTGATTGTAGAAACCTTAAAACGCCCGCTATATCCGCACCGTTTTTAATTCGTCGATCAGCCACTGCACGGCGGGTTGGTAGTCATAGAGGCGGTGCGAGAGCAGCAGTAAATCGTACGACGGCGCGCCTTCCGGCAGCGTCATGATGCGCAGCGGCAACATCTTTGCCAGCTCCTGGGCGATACGAAACGGGACGCACATTAAATACCCCGATGCCACGGCCACACGGCCGCCGACGGCGTAGCTTTGCACTACCGTTGCCAGCGGGCGGTAGAGGTGCTGCGATAAGAGCCAGTTGTCGATATGGTCTGCGCCGGAGCTGACGGCAGGCAGGTGAATTTGCGCCTCGCTGACCAGATGGCGCATCGTCAGCTGTTCCGGCAGATCGCTGCGCTCAAGCGAGGCGATGGCGACAAAGTGATCGGAGATAAGCTGGTGCTTATTAAAATAGTGCGGAATGTGCTGCACATTTTCGACGCCGATAAATGCATCCAGCTGCCCGTTCTCCACACGTTCGACCTTGATCGTCTCCGAAAGGATATCCACCGAGAGCCGCACATTCGGCGCGATAGTTTTAAAGCGCGCGGTGAGCACCGGCATAAACATAAATTCGAAGTAGTCGACCGCACCGATATAGAAGGTGTGCGCATCACGCGCCGGATCGAAGTGGCTTGGCCCGCGCGTGGCGGTATCGAGCTTGCTCAGCGCGCTCTCAATCACCGGGATCATCCGCGCCGCATAGGGCGTCGGCTCCATGCCGCTATGGGTGCGAATAAACATCTCATCCTTAAGCTGTTCACGCAGGCGGTTGAGCGCGTGGCTAAAGGCCGACTGGGATAAATTCGCCTTCTGCGCCGCGCGGGTGACGTTTCTCTCTTTCGCCAGAATCGGGATAAGGCGCAGCAAATTCAGATCGACCACAATTATGCATCCTGTTCATGTTTTCATGATAACAATACATTTTATTCATAACGCAGATCGTTGCTATAGTTTGCGCCACAATAAGTGCTGAAATTTTGCACTAACCGAACCGAGACCTACGGGAGATGTTTATGAGAAATGTAACTGTCGCCGCCACCCAAATGGCCTGCACCTGGGATCTGGAGAAAAACGTACAGAACGCCGAGCGTCTGGTACGTGAAGCTCACCGCCAGGGCGCGCAGGTGATCCTGATTCAGGAGCTGTTCGCCGCGCCTTACTTCTGCATCGATCAGAGCCCGGAGCACTATGCGCTGGCGCAGGAAGTGGACAACAGCCCGCTTATCAAACATTTCTCTGCCCTGGCAAAAGAGCTGGAAGTGGTGCTGCCGCTGAGCCTGTTCGAGAAGAGCAACAATGCCTACTACAACTCGCTGGTAATGATTGATGCCGACGGCAGCGTGCTCGACACCTACCGTAAAACGCACATCCCGAACGGCCCGGCGTACCAGGAAAAACAGTTCTTCATCCCGGGTGATACCGGCTTCAAAGTGTGGAACACCCGCTATGCGAAAATCGGCGTCGGCATCTGCTGGGATCAGTGGTTCCCGGAAACCGCTCGCTGCCTGGCTCTGCAGGGCGCGGAACTGATTTTCTACCCGACCGCTATCGGTTCAGAACCGGCTTACCCGGATATCGACAGCCAGCCGCACTGGACCCGCGTCCAGCAGGGCCACGCTGCCGCGAACGTTGTGCCGGTGATCGCCTCTAACCGTATCGGTACCGAAGCCAGCAAATATATTGAAGGCCTGGAAATGACCTTCTACGGCTCCTCTTTCATTGCCGATCAGACCGGTGCGCTGGTTGAGCAGGCAAACAAAACCAGCGAAGCCGTGCTGGTTCACACATTCGATCTCGATGCTATTGCCGCACAGCGCGCCTCCTGGGGCCTGTTCCGCGACCGTCGTCCGAACATGTACACCGCGCTGGCAACCTCCGATGGCAGCGTAAGGAGCAAGTAATGTCACAGCTGACCATGCCGGTAAAAGACGGATTTAGCATGCCCGCCGAGTGGGCGCCACATCAGGCCGTGTGGATGATTTGGCCCTACCGCACGGATAACTGGCGTGCCGACGCCGCGCCCGCGCAGCAGGCTTTCTCTGCGGTGGCAAAAGCGATCTCCCGTACCACGCCGGTCATTATGGGCGTGCCGGCAGCGGAAATGGCGAAAGCGCAGGCAGCGATGCCCGCCGACGTCACGCTGGTGGAGATGGAGAGCGACGATGCCTGGATGCGCGATACCGGCCCGACGGTCGTGACCAATGCTGCGGGCGAAAAACGCGGTATTAGCTGGACATTTAACGCATGGGGCGGCCTTAACGGCGGTCTCTACGCCAGCTGGGATCGCGATCAGTTAGTGGCAGAACAGGTAGCAAACTACCACCAGATGCCGTGCTACCACACGGACCTGGTGCTGGAAGGCGGCTCGATTCACGTTGATGGCGAAGGGACCCTGCTGACCACCGCGGAGTGTCTGCTTAACGCCAACCGCAACCCAAACCTGAGCAAAGCGCAGATCGAACAGCAGTTGCGTGACTACCTTGGCGTAGCGCAGATCATCTGGCTGCCGGACGGCGTGTTTAACGATGAGACCGACGGTCATATCGATAACATGTGTTGCTTTGTGCGCCCGGGCGAAGTTGCCCTGCACTGGACCGATGATGAAAACGATCCGCAGTACGCCCGCTCCATGGCAGCGCTTGAAGTGCTGCAAAGCGTGGAAGATGCGCAGGGTCGTCGCCTGAAAGTGTGGAAAGTGCCCTCTCCGCAGCCGCTTTACGCCAGCGCGGAAGAGACGTGCGACGTCGAGAAAGGCACGGCGATTGAGCGTCACGAAGGCAACCGCCTGGCGGGTTCCTACGTCAACTATCTGGTCAGCAACCAGCAGATCATTTTCCCGCTGCTGGACCCGGCGACCGATGGCGCGGCGCAGGCACTGTTTACTGAGATGTTTCCGGATTTCATTATCACCGGCGTGCCGGCTCGCGAGATCCTGCTTGGCGGCGGTAACATCCACTGCATCACGCAGCAAATCCCCCGCTAATCCCCTTCCCGGCGGCCTCTGTCGCCGGGAGTTTTCACTCTTTCTCTCGCGCCGTATGGCGGGTATGCCGACATTGCTCTAACGTAATAAGAGCGTATTCTGATTTCTTTCCCCAGCGATAAAATGAACGACCCTGTTCTGCGGTGGTCAACTGCGTAATACCGGGTTTATTCATAAATCGTTGCAAAACGAATGCTCCGAAATTTACCGCTACTTAAAGCACAGGAATAAGTGACTTATTCGTGCTTTATCAGCCAGTTGTGGATTTTTAGCTGCTGTAAGGCCGATTTTAAAACGTGATCATCCGCACACTTTGATCACCAGAGATCGAAGCGAATGTCTAAGCTTTATAGATAGCCGGGCAACACCCGTAGTTTT
Organism: Kosakonia sp. CCTCC M2018092; assembly: GCF_003864115.1. Taxonomy (NCBI): domain Bacteria; kingdom Pseudomonadati; phylum Pseudomonadota; class Gammaproteobacteria; order Enterobacterales; family Enterobacteriaceae; genus Kosakonia; species Kosakonia sp. CCTCC M2018092. The sequence continues at coordinate 230,541 of NZ_CP034225.1, read as the reverse complement.
TTACGACGACATCCGGAGGCCAACGTCACTATGTTCAACCAGAAACTACAAAGCGCAGAATTAATGGAATGGGTATTCGAAGACGAAACCTACGACACCGATCCGTGCGAGTTAAAACTGGATGAAATGATCGAGGCGGAACCGGAACCGGAGATGATTGAGGGGATGCCCGCATCTGATGCGCTCACGCCTGCCGATCGTTATCTGGAACTGTTTGAGCACGTGCAGTCCTCCCGCATCTTCGCCGACAGCAAGACTTTCCCTGACTGTGCGCCGAAGATGGATCCGCTCGATATCCTGATTCGCTATCGCAAAATTAAACGTAAACCGGAATTCAACTTACGCCAGTTCGTGAAGGCGCACTTCTGGATGCCGGAAAACTACGCCAAAGAGTATGTCTCCAACCCGGAGAACTCGCTGAAAGAGCATATCGACCAGCTGTGGCCGATCCTCACCCGTGAGCCGCGAGACCATATTCCGTGGTCTTCACTGCTGGCGCTGCCGCAATCCTACATTGTGCCAGGCGGGCGTTTCCGTGAGACCTACTACTGGGACTCCTACTTCACCATGCTGGGGCTGGCAGAGAGCGGGCGCGACGACCTGCTGCGCTGTATGGCCGATAACTTCGCGTGGATGATTGAGCGTTACGGACATATCCCTAACGGCAACCGCACCTACTACTTAAGCCGTTCCCAGCCGCCGGTGTTTGCGCTGATGGTCGAACTGTTTGAGGAGGATGGTGTGCGCGGCGCGCGGCGCTACCTTGACCATCTGCTGATGGAGTATGACTTCTGGATGGATGGCGCGGAGTCGCTGGTGCTGAACCAGGCTTACCGCCACGTGGTGCGTATGCCGGACGGCTCGCTGCTTAACCGTTACTGGGATGACCGCGATACGCCGCGTGATGAATCGTGGATTGAAGACGTCGAAACTGCGCGTCACTCCGGCCGTCCGCCGAACGAGGTGTATCGCGATCTGCGCGCTGGCGCGGCCTCCGGCTGGGACTACTCCTCCCGCTGGCTGCGCGATGCGCACCGCCTGGCGAGCATCCGCACCACGCAGTTCATCCCGATCGATCTGAACGCCTTTATGTTCAAGCTCGAGAGCGCCATTGCCAACATCTCCGGGCTGAAAGGCGACCGCGAGCGTGAAGCGCTGTTCCGCCAGAAAGCGAGCGACCGCCGTGCGGCCATCAACCGCTATCTGTGGGATGACGAAAGCGGCTGCTTCCGCGACTACGACTGGCGTCGTGAAGAGATGGCGCTCTTCTCGGCTGCGAGCATTGTGCCGCTCTATGTCGGCATGGCAACGCACGAGCAGGCTGAACGGCTGGCGGAGGCGGTTACCAACCGTCTGTTGACGCCGGGCGGCATTCTGACAACGGAGTATGAAACCGCCGAGCAGTGGGATAAACCCAACGGCTGGGCACCGTTGCAGTGGATGGCGATTCAGGGCTTTAAGCTCTACGGCAACGATGAGCTGGGCGACCAGATTGCCCGCAGCTGGCTGAAGACGGTAAATGTTTTCTATCAGCAGCACCATAAGCTGATTGAGAAGTACCACATCGCCAGCAGCACGCCGCGCGAAGGTGGCGGCGGTGAGTATCCGTTGCAGGATGGTTTCGGCTGGACCAACGGCGTAGTACGCCGGTTGATTGGTCTTTACGGCGAGCCAAAAGTGGACGAGCCGGAAGAAAAACCGCAAGAGTGATACGCTGCACACTCCGTAGGCCGGATAAGCGCCAGCGCCATCCGGCAAACCATGCCTGATGGCGGCTCACGCCTTATCAGGCCTACAAAACCGCTCTCTGCTAACCTGTAGGCCGGATAAGCGCCAGCGCCATCGGCAAACCCTGCCTGATGGCGGCCTACGGGGTTACACAAACCTTCCAGCCTTTACTCAATCAATGGCGTTATAAATGGCGGTGTGTGTCTCTGCCCATTTACGGTTCTCATCGCTCGGACTGGCGTCATAACGCAACTGCGCCTGCTCCATCTCATAACGCTGGCGATCGACCACCGGTTTGGTGGTGCAAAACGCCTGCAGGTAATTTTTGGTGATGGAGGTGAGCGGCTTATTATTCGCCACCATCTCATGAGTCAGGGTGGTAATAAAACGTCGGCACGGGCGCTTCTCATCCATCTGCAAGCGGTAGCGCAGCAGCAGATCGAGGACATCGTTATAGTCCGAAATCACCGCATGTTCGGTCCAGGAGAGTTTCCAGTTCATGCCGGTACGCAGGAAGAGCGACACCACGCGGGTATCGTTGCGGTCGATAGCCGAGCGGAAGTTGTTCTCATCCCGCGGTAGCCCCATTGAGCTGAGCTCCTCTTTCGCCGACGGTTTCTGACGCTCCTCAGCAATGGGCACCGTAATATTAGTCTGACGCGCCACCGGCGCGGAGACGCCGCCCATAAAGAGCCAGAAAGCGCCAATCGCAATCACCAAAGCCACGACGCCCACTGCGCCCCACAGCACGCCAGAAACCATCTGTTCGCGCTCTTCGCGGCTGCGCACCTGGCGGGTCGCCGGTTTATCAATACTGTCGCGAATCGGCTGTGTATCGCCGCCCGCAGCGCGATCCTTTTTGCGCGCCTGCTCCCAGTAGGCATCCAGCTCACCTGCCGCCTCTTTCAGTAACGCCGCGGGGTTAATTTTGCCGCGTCCCTCATCAAAGGCACGCTGTACTGGCCCGGCGATCTGCGGATAGTAGCCCTCGAGCATCGCTAACTGGTTAGAACTCAGCGCATTGCCGGCGATGACGCTGGCGCGGATTTCGCGCACATCATCTAACAGGGTTTGCAGGGTTTTACGCGGTTCGACAAACAGGCTCAGACCGGACGCATCGTTAAACAGGCTGGCGTAGCGCTGACCGTACTCTTTTTTATCCACTAGCAGCAGCGCCAGCTCGCTAAAAAGCATGCCGCTTAACACATCATTGCGGTCGCCGAGGCGCAGCCAGCGGCGCACGCGATCGGCACCAAACTGGGTTTTCAGGTGATTGCGCAGACGCTCCGCATCGGGCCACGCCTGCATCACCAGCCCTTTCATCATCATCTCCATCGCGCGCAGGTGTTGCAGCCCGCTCTGTTGCGAAAGCGGATCGTTCGGGCCGAGCGCGGTGCTGTAGGTCAGCAGCTTCTGTTTTTTACGCAGGTTCTCCAGCGCGGCGATAAAGCGCAGCGCGGCAATAAGCTGGTTTTCCGTGACGCTCTGGCCGTTTTCATAGCGCGGCACCAGTTGTTGCAGGTGACGAAGCTGCAACGTGAATTGCGTTAACTCCGCATCGTTAAGTTTGAGTCTTTTCGCCACCGCCCCCCAGCCACCCAAACTGAGGCGCGCAACATCAAGCTGTTCCAGAAACCAGCGCGGATCTTTTCCTTCATCAAAATGCACATTGAGCAGCAGCAAAATTTCGACAGAAGCCTGGCGAATAATAGCGATGCATTTTTCAAACTGTTCACCTGTATTAACAGGGGCAGGAGTTGTCATTATTTTCCCTTAAGTACAACTTAAGACATATTGCGCTGAACCGGTCAGCGGGTAATTTTTTCTTTAATTATTAGTCGCTAAAAGATAGCTCAGCGGCGGCTGATTATCAGTGATACCTGTTTCAGAATAATAAAAACAGCCCCAAATATTCACGATATTTATTTTTTACCCGCGGCCGCTTTTTTTATAAGACCAGGAAAACAGATAAATCGCCTGTACAGTTGCCCGCTCTCTGCCAGGCTTAAAGTCGTGTACTGGTAACAATCAGGAGAAGTTATGAAAAAAATCGTGCTTTCCGCCTGCTTAGCAGCTCTCTTTTCGATGTCAGCATTTGCAGATGAGGCACCCGGCCTGAAAGCGGATAAAGCCCCGCCGCCGCCACATAAAATGGATGACGGTTACCGGGGCATTGAAGATGCGCGCAGCATGACCGTTAAACAGGCGAAGAGCCTGCATGACGGTGCTTCAGTTTCGATGCGCGGCAATCTGTTGAAGAAAGAGGGGAACGATCTCTATCAGTTCCGCGATAAAACGGACCATATCCAGGTGCAAATCCCGATGGCGGTGTTTGAAGGTAAATCCTTCTCTCCGGATGATTTAGTAGGGATCAGCGGCTCGCTGGATAAAAAACAGAAGCCCGCGCGCGTTAAAGTCACGCACTTCCAGGTGGAGTAAGTGGCCGCCCGGTAGCCTTTACGCTGCCGGGCGTTATGCGCATTACAGGAACATCCCGCCTGAAACTTCCACCCGCTGCGCCGTCATCCACGCCAGCTTATCGCTGAGCAGGGCAGCAATCGCATCGCCAATGTCATCCGGCTGCCCCACCCGCCCGAGCGCCGTCTGCGAGGCAATATAGTGATGAACCTGCTCGTTGTCCCGCACCACGCCGCCGCTAAAATCGGTCGCAATCGCCCCCGGCGCGATGATATTTACCGCAATACCGCGCTCGCCCAGCTCTTTTGCCTGGTAGCGGGTCAGCACCTCCATTGCCCCTTTCACCGCCGCATAGCTGGCGCGTCCCGGCTGGCAAAAGCGCGTTAGCCCGGTAGAGACATTCAGAATGCGCCCGCCGTTTTTGATCAGCGGTAGCAGTTTCTGCGTCAGGAAAAAGGGGCCTTTAAAGTGGATGTTGACCATCTCGTCAAACTGCGCTTCACGCGTCTCGGCAAAAGCGGCCTGAATGCCGGTTCCGGCATTGTTCACTAAATAGTCAATGTTATCGCGCTGCCATACAGTTTGCAGCCGCTCCTGCACCTGAGAGACAAAATCATCAAATTGGCTGATATCGCCGACATTCAACGCTAATGCTGTCGCCTTACCGCCTTTTAGCTCAATCTCTTCCACAACTTTTTGCGCTTCAGCCTGGTTGGTGTTGTAAGTCAGGATGATGCCAATTCCGTTTGCCGCCAGCTTCAATACCGCGTTTTTACCCAGCCCGCGGCTGCCACCCGTTACGATTGCGATAGGTTGTGTCATATATAGCTCCTCTTTGTTGATAACCTGCACAACAAAAAGCTTATTGGCTGCACGGAAAACAATAAAGGTGCTAAATTACGCTTTACTGTTTCATAAATAACAACAATAGTGCACAGTGATGGATAAAATTTACGCAATGCAGCTTTTTGTCCGCGTCGCGGAGCTTTCAAGCTTCTCTAACGCGGCGGAGTCGATGGGGTTACCGAAAGGAAGCGTGTCGCGCCAGATTCAGGCGCTGGAAACGGAGCTTGGCACGCAGTTGTTGCACCGCACCACGCGCCGCGTGCAGCTGACGCAGGATGGCATGGTCTATTACGAGCGGGCGAAAGATCTGTTGGCGAATATTGAGGAGCTGGACGGGATGTTCCTGCACGATCCCTCAAGTATCAGCGGGCGTTTGCGGGTGGATATGCCGGTCGCGGTGGCGAAAAATTTAGTGATTCCGCGGCTGCCCGATTTTTTGCAGCACTATCCCGGCATTGAGCTGGAGCTAAGCAGCAGCGATCGGCTGGTGGATGTGATCCGCGAAGGATTTGATTGCGTGGTGCGCGTCGGCACGCTGAAGGATTCCGGCCTGATAGCCCGCCAGCTTGGCAGGCTATCGATGATCAACTGCGCCAGCCCCGATTACCTGGCGCGTTTTGGCTACCCGGAGTCGCTGGAGGATCTCGCCTCCCACGCGCTGGTGCATTACGCCGTCAACCTCGGTGCGCGCCCGCAGGGCTTTGAAGTGTGGCTGGATAAGCAGACGCGCTGGGTGAAAACCGGCGGTATTCTCACCGTTAACAGCACCGAAACCTATCACGCCGCCTGCGTGGCGGGGCTGGGCATTATTCAGGTGCCGCGCGTCGGCGTGCGCGAGGCGTTACGTAACGGAAAGCTGGTGGAGATCTTGCCGCAATATCGCGCCGAACCGATGCCGGTTTCGCTGATCTACCCGCACCGGCGCAACCTTTCGCGACGCGTACATCTGTTTATGGAGTGGCTCTCAACCGTGCTGAAGGATTATGTCGACCAGTAGCGACTATAATTCTGCATACCACACATTCAGGAGAAGGAAATAAAACCTGATGAAAACGGAAGATGTCGAAAAACGTCCCACGCAAGACCTTGAGTATGAGCCTGTCAGGAAGATGGCAGAAACCCCGGAAAAGCCGGAAAAAGAGACCTCTGATAAAGATGGCGGTGCGATTGCCGCCGTGACCGATACGGCAAAGAAGATCCAGCGTAAACCGTTGGTGGCGCACCTTATTCGCGCCGCAGAGCGCTTTAACGACCGGATGGGCAACCAGTTTGGTGCAGCGATCACCTACTTCTCCTTTCTGTCGATGATCCCCATCATGATGGTCTCGTTTGCTACCGCCGGGTTTATCCTCGCCTCGCATCCGACGCTGTTGCAGGACATCTTTAATAAGATCCTGCAAAGCGTCAGCGACCCGACCATGGCCTCGACGCTGAAAAATACGCTCAATATCGCCGTGGAGCAGCGCACGACCGTCGGGATTGTCGGCTTTGCTATCGCGCTCTACTCCGGCGTGAACTGGATGGGCAACCTGCGGGAAGCGATTCGCGCCCAGTCGCGCGATGTCTGGGAGCGTAACGCGCAGGATGAAGAGAAGATTTGGGTAAAGTACTTCCGCGACTTTATCTCGCTGATTGGCCTGCTGGTGGCGCTGGTCATCACCCTCTCCATCACCTCGGTGGCCGGGGCAGCGCAGGAGCTGATCATCACTACGCTGCACCTTGATTACATCGACTGGCTGAAGCCGGCGTGGGGGCTGATTGGCCTGATGATTTCGGTGCTCGCCAACTACCTGCTCTTCTTCTGGATCTTCTGGCGACTGCCGCGCCATCGTCCGCGTAAGCGCGCGCTGATCCGCGGTACGTTTATCGCCGCCATTGGCTTTGAAGTAATCAAGATCGTTATGACCTGGACCCTGCCGTCGCTGGTGAAATCCCCCTCCGGCGCGGCATTTGGCTCAGTGCTGGGTCTGATGGCCTTCTTCTACTTCTTCGCCCGCCTGACGCTTTTCTGCGCGGCGTGGATTGCCACCGCGCAGTATAAAGATGACCCATTAATGCCGGAAGGTCGCCGTCGTCGCACCGCTAAATAAGCTATCGGGCTGATAGATAGAATGAAAATATCAGCCCGATCCATAATTCCAGCATGAAAATCCAGTCCGTAACTTTTATTTAACCGAAAACCAGTTTTATCCACTAACTTCTAAAATGTGTGAAGCATTTCATAGATGTGAAATCACAGGTCTGAAAATTATTCGCTTTTTGCCGCTTTTTTGCCCGCCCGCCGGATTTGTTACAGATTGAAATAACGCTTTTGCTGTGGCTAATATGCTCGTTCGTTCGCCTAAAAATAAGAAAACATTATGCAAGCTACAGCTACAACCTTTGACAACGAGCAGGAAAATCCCCCGGTAAACTCGCGCAAAAAAGTCGTCGTCGCCTCGCTGATTGGCACCGCCATTGAGTTCTTCGATTTCTATATTTACGCCACCGCCGCGGTTATCGTTTTCCCGCATATCTTCTTTCCCCAGGGCGACACCACCGCAGCCACGCTGCAATCACTGGCAACTTTCGCCATCGCCTTTATCGCCCGTCCTATCGGCTCCGCCGTTTTCGGCCACTTCGGCGATCGCGTCGGGCGCAAAGTCACCCTCGTCGCTTCGCTGCTGACCATGGGTATTTCTACTGTCGCCATCGGCCTGCTGCCGGGTTATGAAACCATTGGCGTGCTGGCACCGCTGCTGCTGGCGCTGGCCCGTTTTGGTCAGGGCTTAGGTCTGGGCGGCGAGTGGGGCGGCGCAGCGCTGCTGGCGACCGAGAACGCGCCGCCGCGTAAACGCGCGCTGTATGGCTCCTTCCCACAGCTGGGCGCGCCTATCGGCTTCTTCTTTGCCAACGGCACTTTCCTGCTGCTCTCGTGGCTGCTGACCGATGAGCAGTTTATGCAGTGGGGCTGGCGCGTGCCGTTTATCTTCTCCGCCGTGCTGGTGCTGATTGGTCTCTATGTTCGCGTCTCGCTGCATGAAACCCCGGTCTTCGCCAAAGTGGCCGCCGCCAAGAAGCAGGTGAAGATCCCGCTTGGCACGCTGCTGACAAAACATGTGCGCGTGACGGTGCTGGGCACCTTTATCATGCTGGCGACCTATACGCTGTTCTATATCATGACCGTTTATTCGATGACCTTCAGCACCTCGCCGCAGGGCTTAGGCATGCCGCGCAATGAAGTGTTGTGGATGCTGATGATGGCGGTAATTGGTTTTGGCGTGATGGTGCCGATTGCCGGTCTGCTGGCGGATGCGTATGGGCGTCGTAAGAGCATGATTGTCATCACTACGCTTATCATTCTCTTCGCGCTGTTCGTCTTCCCGCCGCTGCTGGGTTCCGGTAGCCCGGCGCTGGTGATGACTTATCTGCTGATTGGCCTGAGCCTGATGGGTTTGACCTTTGGTCCGATGGGCGCGCTACTGCCGGAGCTGTTCCCGACGGAAGTGCGCTATACCGGTGCCTCGTTCTCCTATAACGTCTCGTCGATTCTGGGTGCTTCGGTAGCGCCTTATATCGCCACCTGGTTGCAGGCGAACTACGGCCTGATGTATGTCGGCTTCTACCTGGCGGCAATGGCAGGGTTAACCCTTATCGCCCTGCTGCTGACCCACGAAACCAGGCATCAATCCCTCTGATGATTCCCCTCTCTGTCGCCAGAGAGGGGTTTTCCCTTTAGCGTTTCATCTGTGACAAAATCGCCTGGCACTGGTTCTCTTCGCCTTCCGACGGGGAGATAAGCGCCAGCAGCGCGGCGGCTGGCGTCACCAGCGTTGCCAGCGCCGCCGCTACTGCGCCACGGGCAATCAGCGGGCCCGGTTTCACACCGGCCTGCGGGTTTTTAAAGCTGCCGCGCACATAGAGCGGTGAACGCAGCGTCACGATGCGCACCCCTTTGCTCTCCGGGTTGATGGTCAGGTCGAGCTGTTCCGAAGCCATGCTGGCGGTGCCGGTAATGTTAATCAGCGCGTTTTCCGTATCGAAGGCGAAGATCTGCGGTCGGGCAACGCCGTTAACCAGATCGAGGTTAGCCGCCGCGCAGTTGACGCGCACTTCATCATCGCCAAACAGCTGGCCGACCACATAGTTGCCGACGTTGAGGCCGACAATCTCCATCAGGTTGCGGCTTATCAGCCCGTCGTTCATCAGCAGTTTCAGGTTACCGTTGCTGGTGCCGAGCAGGGCCGCTACCGAGTTGCCGACGCCGCGGAATTCCGCATCGCCATTCATCTCACCGAGGGTTTTCTGCATCAGTTCAACATCGGGCATCAGCTGTTTTAGCTTCAGTTTACGCGCCTGAATGGTAGCGCTGCCGTGCATCGGTTTTTTATCTCCTTCGAGATGAATGTTCGAGGAGATAATGCCGCCCGCGAGGCCAAACTTCAGCGGTTGCAGGCGCAGGTCGGCGTTTTTCAGCAGGATATGGGTAGTAAGATCGCTAATCGGCAGCGAGGAGCCGTGCTCAATGCGGCGGCCTTTAAAGCGCACGTCGGCATCCATCACGTTCCACTTATCCGTTTCAAAACGGTCGTAAGGCAGCACTTTGTCGGCAGGTTGCACCGGTTTCTCGCCCTTTTTCTGCTCCGATTTTTTCGACTGCTCGGCCCCTTTACCAGAATCGACGCCAATCAGCGGCCCGAGATCCGCCAGACGCAACTGGCGCGACTCGACATCGCCCTCCAGTTTCGGACGCGGTTTGCCATTGGTATAGGTCAGCGTGCCGTGAATATCACTCTCGCCGATATGGCCGTTGAAGTTGCGATAGTCGTAGACCGCGCCCTTCTTATCGTTGAGTTTCGCCACCAGACGACCATCCGTCTCAAACGGCGGCGTATCGGGCAGCAGCACGCCGGTCAGTTCATAGAGATCGCCCAGCGAATCACCGCCAAACTTCAGCTTCAGATCGACGCCGCCCATATTCATCGGATCTTTCACCGTGCCGACAAACGCCACGCGGGTGTTACCGGAGCGGAAATCCGCCTGCACCGGGAACGGCGTCGTTTCGCTGCGCAGCGACAGCATGCCGCCAATTTTACCCTCGCCGCTCAGCGGCTGGTCGTTGTAGCGCCCTTTCGCCTTCAGGCCAAAGACATAATCGCCCGCTTTGTTATTGTCATCCTTTTTACCGGTCACTTCGCTGAACGGCAGCGGTTTGCCCAGCGGATCGACCTGAATGGTCATATCGGCGCGGCTCACTGCGTCATCAATGACGATTCGCCCTTTATCAAACAGGATGTTATCGAGACGGAATGACCAGGAGGAGGGTTTGGCGTTGGCGTTCTCATCCGCCGCGAGAGTAAAGGTCCAGTTGTTGAGCTTTTCCGAGCGGCGAATCAGCCGCGCATCGGGCTGTTGCAGCTTGATCCACGGCAGGTAAACGGTTTTGGTAAACAGCGCTAACGGCGAAATTGTCGCGTCTACGCGTGGCAGATGCACCATGGTGATCTCATCGATCCCCGGCGGGTTGCCGAGAATAATATCTTCGGCGTGAATATGCGGCCACGGGATCCAACTGCGCCAGCCCGCTTCCTCTTTTTGCCGCGCCCAGTTAACGCCGAGATCCCCGCGGATCGCAAAGGGGCGATTCAGCTCAGTGGAGACTTTTTCATTGATGGTGGGTTTAAGCCGGTTCCAGTCAAATGTCGCAATGATGACGATGGCCACCACAATCACCAACAGCAGCGTCGACACCACCGCAGTCAGTATTTTGCTCGTTCTTGTCATTGTTATGCCTTTTCCTTTAAAGCCTTACCTCTCATAAAGATAGTAGACCTGGCGGAAAGGGCAGCGGTTAAAGATCGAGTATTACGTTCTCAAGATTGGCCAGCGGAACCGGACGCGAGAGGAAATAGCCCTGCGCGGCAAAGGCGGGTGAGTTTTGCACATCGCGCCACTCCTCCAGCGTTTCGACGCCTTCGACAATCACGCCCTGGCAGTAGTGGTTCATCAGTTGCAGCAGCAGGGTGAAAAGATTCTGCCCTTCCGGCGTTTTGCGCAGCATCATAAAGAGCTCGCGCGCGACTTTGATGTAGTCATAACGCACTTCGCTCAGCGCGGAGAAGTTGGCCATGCCGGTACCAAAATCATCCAGCCACAGCGGGCCAATTTCACAGATGGAAGCAAACGACGAGTCCTGCGGTAAGCGGATATGCTCCACCAGTTCGAAGCGGATCCACGGCAGCGAATCGACCAGCGCCATGATGTCACCATACTGCCGCATCGCCAGCAGCGTTGGGCCATCGACATTTACCGACGCCAGCACGCCGTGCTGCGCAAAGAAATCTCGCTGTTTCGCCAGTAGCGCAAGCTGTTCATGCACTACATCAATACGCTGGCGCACCGGCACTTCTGAGAAGTAGCGATCGGGCGCGATACGTTTTTCCGGCTGCGAGGGGTGGGTTACAACGGTCAGTACTTCAATCGCCATCAGACGACCATCGGTTTTATAGATGGGCTGGTAAGTATACGCGCGCTCGCACTGCAGCCAGTAGCGGTGCTCGTGCAAGCTTTCGACATTCATGTGGGGAATGTCTGGCGGCGTGTTGACCTGCTGTAACGTCATTTCTGCTGTCCTGTCGATGGGGATGACCTGGAAGAACTCGTCAAAAGGTTATCGGCGGGTGCGCTGAGAACTTTACCTCGGGTTGCCCGGCAAAAGGGAAAAAGCGTAGCGTGCTAATTGCAGGTAATACGTCTTAGCTCAAAAAAATAGTGGAACGTTGTTTTAATATAGTTGACCACAAAACAGCCCCATCGCACACTAGCGATAATTTATCTGATTCAGGTTACGACTATGTCCAGGAAAATTGCCGTCATCGGCGAATGCATGATTGAGCTGTCACAAAAAGGCGCAGAAGTTAACCGTGGCTTTGGTGGCGACACGCTGAACACCTCTGTTTATATCGCCCGTCAGGTCAATCCGTCGGCGCTGGCGGTGCACTACGTTACCGCGCTCGGTACCGACAACTTCAGCCAGCAGATGCTCGACGCCTGGCAGCAGGAAGCGGTTGATACCAGCCTGACGCAGCGTATGGAGAACCGTCTGCCGGGTCTCTACTACATCGAAACCGACAGCAGCGGCGAGCGCACCTTCTACTACTGGCGTAACGAAGCGGCGGCGAAATTCTGGCTGGAGAGCGAGCAGTCGGCGGAAATTTGCGAAAAACTGGCGACCTTCGACTACCTCTACCTGAGCGGCATTAGCCTGGCGATTTTAAGCCCCGGCAGCCGGGCGAAGCTCCTGTCACTGCTGAAAGAGTGCCGCGCCAACGGCGGCAAAGTGATTTTCGATAACAACTACCGCCCGCGCCTGTGGGCGAGCAAAGAGGAGACCCGCGAGGTCTATCAGCAGATGCTCGCCTGCACCGATATCGCCTTCCTGACGCTGGATGATGAAGATCTGCTCTGGGGCGAGCAGCCGGTGGAAACGGTAATTGAGCGCACCCAGCAAGCGGGCGTCAGCGAAGTGGTAATCAAGCGCGGCGCGGACTCCTGCCTGGTAGCAATTGCCGACGAAGCGGTGATTGAGATCCCGGCGGTGAAGCTGCCGAAAGAGAAAGTGATCGATACCACGGCAGCGGGCGACTCTTTCAGCGCCGGTTACCTTGCCGTGCGCCTGACCGGCGGCGACGCTTCTGAAGCGGCGAAACGCGGACATCTTACCGCCAGCACCGTTATCCAGTATCGCGGCGCGATTATCCCGCGCGAGGCAATGCCGGAGTAATAGTAAAAAGCCCTCGCTAAACAACGAGGGCTTTTTTTTACTTACTGCTGCGGCGGGATATCCGACACATCCGGGCGCACATCCTCGCTGGCGGCGGCAGGTGTGGTGGTCTGCGGTTTCATCACCTCGTCCCACGTTGCCTGCAGATCCTGCATGTTATGCTCCGGCTCGCCTTTCGGCTGCATCAATACCAGCGTCATCTCCTGCGACAGCTGCTGATGCAGATCCTGGTTCAGCATCTGCGGCGTCAGGTTGTCGAGAAAACGCTGGCGCAGTTTCTGGTACTGCTCCGGCGCGATATCCACCACCTGGTTTTGCAGGGAGCGCATCCGCTGGCTGATAAGAATATCGGTATCGGCGCGCGCATAAGTGGCAAACAGCTTTTGCAGTTCGAGGGACTTCTGCGCAATCAGCGCCTTCAGCTCCTCTTCCGGCAACCCTTTTTCCCGCACTTTCGCCAGTTCACGCGCAATCACGCCGGTATTGGCGTTCAGCTTGTCGTTTGGCGAATCGACGTTAATAGCGCACTGCGCACGCTGGAACAGCACGCGGCAGTCGAAGCCGAGGCTCAGATCTTTGGCATTGTTCTTGTTGAGGCTCTGCTGAACGTGCCAGAAGAGCGCTTCACGGGCTAAATCTGCGCGCCAATAGCGCTCCAGCTCCGCCGATTCGCGGATCGGCTGCCAGGCCGACTCCCACATGATCGACAGGCGATCCTGGGTCACCGCCTCGCTCACCAGGCTCACCGGCTGATGCGGCAGTGGCGAAAGCGTCGCGACCGGGGTCGGCGTCTGGCGTTTGCCTTTCAGCTCGCCAAAGGTTTTGGTGATCTGCTCGGCGACTGCGCGGCTGTCGACGTTGCCGACCACAATCAGCGTCATCGCATCCGGCGTGTACCATTTTTCGTAGAAATCTTTTAGCTGCGCGGCATCAACCGGCGCTTTCACTTCGGCCGCCGGATCGTGGCTCAATAGCGGCGACCCTTTCAGGCGGTAGCGCCACCAGCTCTCTTTGGTGTCGGCAGGCCAGGTCGCGACCATATCATTGCTGCTCAGCGCGTAGTTTACCGTCTCTGGGGTAACGGTGAGTTTCCCGGCGGCATCGGCCAGGTAGACCATCGCCTCTTTCAGCAGATCGCTGCGGTTATTCGGCAGGCTGAGGTTATAGAGCGTGTATTCGTAGGAGACCAGCGCCGGCGGCAGCGGGCGTTTCGGGTCAATACCCTGTTGCCAGAGAGATCGCACCTGCGCCGGTTCGAGGCGGCCGCTATGGGTTAAGGCAACGCGGGGAATAACGTGACTGAAACCGCTCTGCTGCGCATTTTCGGTGAGCGAGCCGGTATCAATCGAGAGTCGGATTTCAATACGATCGCTGGGGCGCTGCGGAGTGGAGAGAACCTGCCACTGGAAACCATTCGCCAGCTTGCCTTGTTGCCATGCCGGATCGGGCTGGAGCGCCTCTGCCTGCACATAACCGGCCGCTGCCAACATCAGCAACCCGCCTGTTAACAATCGAATTTTTGTGCCCTGCATGAGAACCCCTAATCAACATTCCTGGTTAAAAAGTATGCCGCCCATAGGTCAATGGACAGACATAAAACACTCCGCTTTTAGACCGCAGGAAACGCAAAACGTCACAGCGCGAAGTGAAGAATCCCGAAAATTCAGCGTGAATTGTGACGGAAGCAAGAGGGTAATTATGCTTAGCTGCCCGTAGTCAGACAAGGACTACGGGCGTAAGTCTTGAAATTATGAAGAGATTTCTGACGTTTTTGCGGCGCTGGTTCGATTATTAAGCGTATCGTTAAGCTGTTTTTCATCCAGCTCTTTAACCCATTTCGCCACCACAATGGTCGCCACGCCGTTACCGACCAGGTTGGTCAGCGCACGCGCTTCGGACATAAAGCGGTCAATGCCAAGAATCAGCGCCAGGCCCGCAACCGGCAGGTGGCCAACCGCAGAGAGCGTCGCCGCCAGCACGATAAAGCCGCTACCTGTAACCCCGGCCGCCCCTTTGGAGGAGAGCAGCAGCACCACCAGCAGAGTGATCTGATGGAAAATATCCATATGGCTGTTGGTCGCCTGGGCGATAAACACCGCCGCCATCGTCAGGTAGATAGAGGTGCCATCCAGGTTAAAGGAGTAGCCGGTCGGGATCACCAGACCCACCACCGATTTGCGGCAGCCCAGGCGCTCCATCTTCTCCAGCATGCGCGGCAGCGCCGATTCCGAGGAGGAGGTCCCCAGCACAATCAGCAGTTCTTCACGGATATAGCGGATGAATTTGAAGATGTTGAAGCCGGTGACGCGGGCGATGGAGCCAAGCACAATCACCACAAACAGAATACAGGTGGCGTAGAAGCAGATGATCAGCTGGCCCAGTTGCACCAGTGACCCGACGCCATATTTGCCGATGGTAAAGGCCATCGCCCCGAACGCACCGATGGGCGCCAGGCGCATGATCATGTTGATGATGCCGAAAATCACCTGCGAGAAGCTTTCGATGACGTTAAAAATCAGCTGGCCTTTGTGGCCCAGGCGATGCAGAGCAAAACCAAACAGCACGGCGAAGAGCAGCACTTGCAGAATGTTACCGCTGGCGAAAGCGCCAATCACGCTCGCCGGGATGACATCCATAATAAACGCCACAATCCCCTGCGACTGCGCCTGTTCGGCGTAGACCGCCACCGCCTTCGCATCGAGGGTGGAGGGATCGACGTTCATTCCCGCACCGGGTTGCACAACGTTGACGATAATCAGGCCGATGATCAGCGCCAGCGTACTGACAATTTCAAAGTAGAGCAGTGCCACCGCGCCGGTACGCCCGACCGCTTTCATGCTCTCCATACCGGCAATACCGGTAACAACGGTACAGAAGATAACCGGCGCGATGATCATCTTGATGAGCTTCACGAAGCCATCACCAAGGGGTTTCATCTGTGCGCCGAGTTCAGGGTAGTAATGGCCAAGCAAAATACCGATAGCGATCGCTGTCAGGACCTGAAAGTAGAGACTTTTAAACAGGGAGGTTTTCATAAGGTGTCCTTGAGATTAACCTCAGGCTTTATAGGGTTTTCGGTTAGCCTGCGGATTAAAAATAACACCCGTCCTGAATGACAGAAATGTGCTTACGGCGTTTCTGAAACAAGAATGTTAAAAACTTTGAGCTGACTCGCACAATCTCGTAACAAAGTAACTATTTTAATCAACGCCCGCAGCGGCCAGATAGCGCTTCTCAAAGGCATCTGGCGATACCACCTCATCCTTAGCGGAAAAGAGCTGACGTTCGCAGATATCGAGACGCAAACTCTGAGGTGGAAGATCGTAGTGGCGCAGCCGCTCAGCAACACCGGCAACATTCGCCTGCTGCAACAGTGCCTCAGCAGGAAGCGCAACCGCCAGCGGCAGCGTAATGCCTCGCGACTGCCAGTCGGCCAGCAGGTGACACGCCTCTTCCAGCATCCAGTCACATACTTTTCCCGTCAGCCCGCAGGCCTCGATCTGCGCGAACAGTTCTGCGTCTGCGATTTCGTTATCATCAGACTTACGTAAACGCAGCAGCGCACGGGCGCTGACCACTTCGCTATCCGGCTGCGCGCGCAGCGGTTGCAGCCAGAGCGCAAAACGCTGCTGCTCAAGAGCAGAGAGAATGTCAGCTTCCTGCGACAGCCAGTTATGAGCCGCTTCACGCTGCTGCGCGTCGAAGAAGTGGATCTGGTTTTTGCCATTTCGCTGGGCGGCGGCAAGCGCGGAAGTGGCCTGCTGCATAAGCACCTGCGCCGAGTGCGTTCTGCCCGTCATCGCCACCCCAAGATTGGCGTGCGGGCGCAGCTGAATCCCCTTCAGCGGTACCCGCTCGTTAATAACAGTGAGCACTTGCTTACTTAATTTCATCGCCTGCCAGGGCTGCTGAACAGCGGGCGCGAAGAGGGCGAAATCACTGATATTAAGCTGCGCCAGCATCATTCCCGGCGACAGCACTGATTTAAGCTTCTCCACCAGCGTCAGCAGCAGCACTTCACGCTGCTCTTCATGCAGCACCCCGGCGGTGTCGCGCAGGGTGTCGCTGGAGATAACCAGTAGCGCCGCGTGCGCATCAGCGGTCACGGCCTGCTCAAGCAGCGCCAGCAGGACAGCTTTATTCGGCAGATCGGAGACCGGGAAGCGCACCGTTTGCGCATGGCTCTCCTCCTGCTGATGCTGTAGCTGCTGCTGGTTGCGGTTATAGCTGCGCACAATGCGGCCGATTTCATCATCCTTATGATGGCGCGGCAGCGGCAGCTGGTGGCCGGGGAGCGCCTGCGGCGGGATCTCATCCAGCTCGCGGGCGATTTTACGCAGCGGGTGCATCACCAGCCGGTTGATGCACCAGGTGAGCGCCACCGTCAGCATTAACGTCAGCAGTAAGTAAGCCGTTACTAACGTCGACAGGGTACTGATCACAAACTTATAGACGCGGTAAGAGTCTGCCTGTAGCACAAGGTAGGCCAGCGGCTGCGGATTGACCGGGCGCTCCAGCGAGTAGATGGGCAGTGAAATCTGGATCGGCAGCTCAAACATGCGGGTAATGGTCACCGGCACCGGGCGCTCGGGAATAAAGCGCATGCGCAGCGCCTGGAACTGGTTGGGCAGCATCACGTCGGCGCGGCTTACCACCCCGGCGGGTTTAATCTGTTTGATGATCGCTTCGGCTTCAGGAATATCCGCCTTTAAAATTGCCGCCGAGAGGGGTTCGCGCACCGAGCGGGCGATGCTTTCCAATTGCGTAGCCGTGTTATAGCGATTCTGCTGCAGAAAATGGAACAGCAAAATAACGCAAAAAATAAGCACAAAGAACATGGAGACAACAGCAACCATGGCCATTTGTTTGATGGTTAAAGAACGGCTAACACGCAAAATCACTCTCCAGAGAAACAATCGGCGCAGAGGATGGGTCAGGATGACTCTGCCGCCAGAGTATACTCTATCGCAGGGCGATTAAGATAAGGGGCTACACAGATTCTCATTGGCCCGCGAGTGGCGCAAAAAGAGGTAATAACACGTTGAATCTTAGGAGGTTAATCGCCGCGCAATGCAGCCAATGCGCGGCAATCTCCCGCCAGGAATAGTCTATTTTTACCAGTCGGCCTGCGGTACCAGCGGTTGTAGCGGCATATCCATGTCGCCCTGCCAGCCCGCGCCGGAGTAGCGCACATAAATCATCCCGTGGCTCGGGGTGTAATCTTTCGCCTGCTGAATATCAATGCCCGCGCCGACAAACCAGTTGTTGGTCACCCGCCGTTCGACCAGCGCGCGCGCCGTATAACCAAAGCCGTTACTGTGACTTCCCGTCTCCTGCACACCGCGCAACTGGTCGCGGAAATCAGCCGGAAGCAGGCCAGCCCGCGGATAGCGCGGCATGGTTTTGTTACGCGAATGGGACCACGACGCGGAACCGCCCAGCTCCCACGACCAGTTCTCCGTGCGTTGACGCCACAACACCGGCACCGCAAAGGAGAGGTACTCCTGCGGGCTGTAGTAACCGCCCTGGCCCAGCGTGTAGTTGCTCAGGTCTTTGTCGTAGTGCCAGATCATGTTGTTCAGGCCGACGGTAACGCGCCGATTGTTTTCGTTAATCAGCTTGTAGTAGTAGCCGGTCATCCAGCGCACGCGCCAGTTATCGTCGACGTTTTTCCCCTGCAACGTATCCGCGCCGAGGCTTGCCCAGACGCCGTTGGCTTCACCCTTATCGTAACTGAGGCTCAGCGTCGCGCCGTTGGCACGCACGCCGCCCCAGGTTTTCCCGGTGTTGGGATCTTTCTGCCCGCCAAAGGCCAGCAGCGAACTGGAGATAGCACGACGGTGCAGATCAACGGTGTAACCGAGCGGCCCGGCATCCCCGCTGTAACTCACGCCGCCGACCACATCAACAACGTTAAAGCCCATCGGCGTGGTGCCGATATCCATCCCCCAGCGTTCGTTACGCCAGCCTGCGCCAATACTGACGCCGCGATCGGATTGATGGCGGTTACCGCTTACGCAATCAATATCTCCACAGGTACCAAAGTTCGGATCATAGGAGCCATCGGCGTTCTGACTGAAGGTGCCAACATCCATATTCACCATGTCGGCGCGCAGCAACAGCCGCCCGTCCGCCAGCGGCATATCCGCCTGCAACATGGTGGTGTGGCCTTTCAAATCGGAATAACCGCCGGTGCCGCTGGAGCCGGAGTACTCATGTTGCAGCGTGACGTTGAGATCCTGCTGGCGATAGAGATCCGCCGCATCGCTGCGCACGCCGCGCTTCAGCCAGTCATCGCGCTCATCGTTGCGCGTCAGGCGCGTAAAGGCGTCGTTATCGGCAGGGCGCTGCGGCGTGATGCCTGCGGCGACCATCGCCTCTTTATAGTGCTCCAGCGCCTGCTGTGGCGCGTCGTTCTGCGCCTCAAACCGTGCGGCATCGCGCAGCACCAGCGCGCTCTCCATCGACGGCGGCTGTGCTTTGGCCTGCGGCACAATGGCGCTGAAAATGCGTTTTGCGCTGGCGCTGTCACCAAGCTGGTTCTCTACCAGCGCCAGCCGACGCTGGGTGTTGATCGAGGGCGGCTCGCCGCTCGCTGAGGCGGCAGGCAGTTTTGCCAGCTGCGCTCGCGCCGCCAGCGGATTGCCGCTATAGGCATAGAGTTCAGCCAGCCCAAGCAGCGCCTCTTCATTAGCCGGTTCGCGCTTGAGCACGCGCTGATAGTAATCCTGCGCCTCGCTGGCATCGCCGCGCTGCTGCGCCCAGTCGGCAAGGGTTAAATCGAGCCGCGTGCTCGCCGGTTGCTGGGTTAATAGAGCGATAGCCTCATCTTCGTGGCCACTGTCGCGCAGACGGTTCGCCCGATCCAGCAGTTGGTTGCTTTGCAGCCGGTCGGCCAGCTCCTGAATATTGCTGTTCCACTGCGCCTTCGGCAGCGTGTTGAGATGATCCAGCGCCGCCTGCGAACGCTCGGTGCCGGAGAGATAGAGCCCGTAGGCGTAAACCTGCTCCGCATCGCCCGCTTTCTGCGTCGCCAGTTGCCGCATCAGGTTGTCCGCTTCGCTCGCCTGCCCGGCCTGGCGCAGATCGCTCGCCAGCCGGTAGGTGATCCAGACGCTGCCCGGATCGAGCGCCAGCCGCTGGCGTTGCAGCGCGGCGGCCTGCGCCCACTCGCCTTTGCTCTCCAGCGCTTCGGCCTGCTGTGCTAAGCGGTCATTATTCAGGCCGCGTTCAATATCGTCGATGCTGCGCCGCTGGCTGGCGTTAAGGGAGCGGATAAAGCTTTCGGCTTTTTCCGCCGACTCGGCGCGGTAAATATTGGCCAGCCCGCGCACGGCATTGGTGTTTTCGCTGTCCATGCGCAGCGCCTGGCGGTAGAAGCTCTCTGCCGCCGCGCTATCTTTGCGCGCCGCCGCCGCGTCACCGAGGCCGAGCACCGCATAGCTGTCGCTGTTATCCGTCGCCCTTGCCTGCTGGTAGTAACGCTCGGCCTGCGCCGGATTATTGGCTTTTAACGCCGCATCGCCCTGCTGGATCAGCAGCCAGTAGCGGTTAGTTTGCAGCAGACTCTCCCACTTGCTGCGGCTCCCACTGTTCGGGTCCATAGCGATCGCTTTTTCAAACTGCGCCACCGCGCGGGCGCGATCGCCGCTTTGTGAATAAGCCTGGCCCAGCGCGCCAACGGCTTCGCTGTCGGCACTGTTAGCATTAACCGCCTGTTGCAGCTCACCAATCGCTTTCGCCCCCTGCCCGGCATCCACTGCCGCAAGGCCGGTGGCACGGGCACGAAACGCCGGGTCAGCCAGCTGTTTTTGCTGCGCCGCCAGCAGGGAACGGGCGTTATCAACCGTGTCGCCAGCGGAGAAGAGAGTCAGAAAATGTTGTAGCGCTTTCACGCTGGCATCGCTGACCGGCATACGCTGGATCTGCTGATACCAGAGCCCGGCTGCGGTGTCGCGCCCGGCGTTCGATTTCGCCATCTCCTCCAGCAGCGCGTAGCCCTCGGCATCGCGCCCGTCGGCAAACAGCATCTGCGCCAGACCGCCCTGCAACTGCGCATTGCCGGGGTTACGGCTGTTCAGCGCCTGCAACCGGCTTACCGCCTCGTTGTGGCGCGCAGGCACTTTTGCCACCAGCAGCCAGTACTCAGCGGCAATATCGCCCTCCGGCGGGTTGCCTTTAAACAGCGCGTCATAGGCGGCAATCGCCTCTTGCGTGTGGCCGGTGGTGGCCTGTAAACGCGCCTGTTGCAGCGCCTGGCGGCCTTCAGCCGAGGAGAGCGCCATCGTCGTCACCGACGCTTTATAGGCGCTGGAGTCCGGTGCCAGCTGCTTTAAACGGTCGAGCTGCTTTTGCGCACCGGCACTGTCGCCCTGACGCAGCAGATAGCGCATGCGCGCCGCCACCACCTCAGGGTTATCGGGGTCGATCAGTTCAAGGCGGTAGAGCGACTGGCGCACCAGATCCTCGCGGCGGGCGCTTTCACCCAGACGCACCTGCGACAGCAACTGCTGCTGCGCGCTGGTTGGCTCGGCCGCCCCGGCGGCAGGTGCCAGCGAGAGGCCGATTGAAACACAAAGAAAAGTTACGGCGAACTTGTGCATTCCGGGCCCCAGTCAGGTTGTAACTCACCGCGAGGGGTGAAGCGAAAACGGTGTTGATCCCAGCCCTGGCCGAACAGCGTCAGTACCGCGCTGAAGTAGGCATCGTCGCCGGGATAGTGGTCAGCAACGCGCTGGCGCTGCATGGCCTGCGCGTCACGATCCTGCAAGAAAGGGAGCATCGAGGCGGAAAAACCGACCGGGCCATCGCCGCGGATCTGCCCGCTGGCAACATCCACCTTCTCCGGCACCACGCCATTTTTTATCGTCGCGGTCGCCATCGGCTTCAGTTTGTTGAGCAGGCGCGCTTTCTGCGGATCGGCATCATTCATCATCCCGACCCAGAGATAAACGCGAATAGCATCGTAGCTGCTGACCAGCGTTTTACCCGGCTGCAACTGCCACCCTTTACCCTTCTCATAGCGCACCCAGTCCGGCGAGAAGCCTTTCGGCGCGGTCTCCAGCAGCAGGCGCAGGTTGGTTTCACGCAGCGTCGACCACGGCGCGCCAAAGCGGGTGAAGTAGCTCGCCAGCTGCGGCGGGAGATAGCTCGGATTAAAGCGCCACGTTGTCGGTTCAGCAAAGCTGACCTTGCCCGGCAGCAGCATGGAACCCAGCCCCGGCACCGTCACCACTTCCTCTTTCGCAATCCGCGTCAGCAGGGATTTGCCCAACTGGCTGTAGCGATCCTCTTTCCACAGCCTGCCCGCCTCCAGCAGCGACCAGGCGATCCAGATATCGGCATCAGACGCAGAATTGGTGTCGAGCACTTCCCAGCCGTTATCAGCCTTCTTGCCCCACAGCCAGGCGGGAAGCTGCTTATCAAGCGAGCCTTCAGCAAGGTTATCTTCGGTCCAGCGCAAAACTTTATCGAACATGGCGCGATCGTTCGCCGCCAGCGCGAAGAAGAGCGCATAACTCTGCCCTTCCGAGGTGGTGATTTTGCGCGAATCGCTCGGGTCGATAACTCGCCCGCCGTCGCTGATATAGGCCTGTTTAAAGTGGTCCCAGGCCGGCCAGCTACAGGCGGCGCGAACATTCACCGCCGCCATTACCAGCATCGCCATCACCACCCAGCGTACGCTTTTCATTACTGTTTACTCATGATCGGAAGGGTCAAGACGGCGGCGGCTGATGATACGCAGCAGACGCCACAGCACCCACGCCATCAACACCACGCAAACCGCAGCCAGCACCGCCAGCAGCACCGGATGGTTCGCCAGCGCGTACCAGATGCGCTCAAACCACGGCAGATGACCGACATAGTAGATATCGCCAACGCGCAGGCCATTTACCCCCGATTCACGGATCACCGTCACCGAGCCGTAGATTGCCGCGCGCTTGCCGCTGTCATTAATCGCACCATTCAGCAACTCATAACCGCGCGGGCTATCGGCGAGCAGCGCTACCACGCTGCGCTGTTCGTGATAGGGCGACTGGAAGCCGATAATCGCCGCCATCGGCCCATCAGAGGTCACACCGGTTTGCGCATCGGCCTGGCGGTCAGCGGCATCCGGCACAATCGACGGGAACGCCGTCTGGCGCAGCGGGGTTTTTACCCAGCTCTGCGCGGCATTCACCAGCAGATCGATATGCTTATCATCTTTCAGCTCAGGCGGAATGGCACCGATAATCATGATATCGGCGTCTTTATCCTTGATCTGGTTGCCATCGCTGGTTAACTGCACGTTAATTGCCGGGAAACCGGTCTGCGCGCCTACCGTGCCCAACGAGTCAAGCAGCGTGGAGACCTGTGCCGGCGTCGGCTGCGGCGGCGTCACAACGATGGTTTGCGACAGATCCGCCATGCGGCTGAACGGGAAGCCCGCATTGGCAAAGGCACGCAGATCCGGCATCGCGAGGAAGTGGTAATACTTCGAGAAGTCGATGGTGGAGTCATCGCCAATCACCACGCGGTTCGGCACCTGCTGGAAAGTGACGCAGTTATCAATCGTGCCGCCCGGCATCGGGTTCATATACTGGAAATCGAAGCGCAGCTGGTTCACCGCGCCGAGTTTCAGCGCCGGAATGGAGACATCCGTTTTGCTGTCGAGCAGCCCTTGCAGCACCGGCAGACGCAGCAGCAGGTTGTTGCTCTCCTGGGTGCCGGTCAGGTTGAAGTATTGCAGGAACTGGTTATTCAGGCTGATATCCATCCGCGAGCCATCTTTGGTCGGCGGGGCGGTATAGCGATAGTTGAGGTTCATGTCGATGCCGGTGCTGCGCAGCAGATAGAGATCCGGCGGCAGGTTCAGCGACAGGTTGATGGACGACGGCTGAAGGCCGGTCGCCTGCAACTGCTCTTCATAGCCTTTCAGCTCGCCAAAGGTCACCGCGCGGTCGGTGCGCACCCAGTTTGGCGCATCGTAAGGCTGGCGCGCCAGCAGCGGTTTCACCTCATCCACCGTCACGCTCTCGCCGCGGAACAGCACATTGCCCTGGGCAATGCCTTTCGCCGCCTGCAGCAGATCCTTATCGTCACGCCCGCTGATCACCAGCAGCTTCAGGTAAGGGTTGTTCGGGTGGTTAACCATTGAGATGGTCGGCCCCTTCGCTGGCGGCAAATCTTTAAGGAAATCAGGACGCTTATCGTTGGTGGCAAAGATAATGGCGTTGCTCTCCGGCAGCGCGTTATAGGAGACCGGGAAGGTCTGCCCGCGCCAGCCGGTGCGTGAACCGAACCACGAAGCGACAATCGCCGCCGCCTGCTGCTGCGCGATATCCGGCGCGCTGGCGAAAACCACCGGCAGCGTCAGCGGGCGGTTATCGCGCGGGTCGTAGAACGGGATCGGGAAGTGGGAGAGATCGTTTTTCACCGACAGCTTCTGGTAGGTGAGATCCAGCGAACTGCTGCGCCCGATATCGAGCCACAGGGTTGAGCTGGCCGGGTTTTCACACACGTCGCGATAGTGGCCGACAAACTCCAGCCGCACGCGGTTAAAGTCGGTGATAAACAGCGGGTTGATCGGCATCTGCGCCTGGGTTTTCTTACCCAGTTGCTCTTTGGTCACCGGCAGCACGCCCATCAGTTCATCATTCAGGTAGACCTTCAGCTGCGACTGCACCGGTAACAGTGACGGCGACGGCGTGTACTCAAGGTTGAGCACCGCATTCGAGACCACTTCATCGCTGCGCGTGCCGAACTCAATCCCGCCATTCGGGTTGATACCGCGCAGCACCATGCTGCCCGGCGGCGGCGCGATCTCGGCGAAGGTGAGTTTCACATCGCGCGACGGCGCATTGGCGGCCACCACGGGCGCATTCGCCCCCTGCACGCCCGGCATCACCTGGCCAATAACGGTCTGGCCTTCGGTCGGCATGGTTGGCGTAACGCTCTCGGTCTCTCCCGGCGCAGGCGTGACCACCGGTTGAGTCGCTGGCGCGACGGCGGGCACGCTCGGCGCGGGTTGCGCAGGCGCTGCGTGGGTCATCATCGGGGCCAGCGTGCTCATCCCCACTGCCACTGCACACATCCAGGATAATTTTCTTTTCATCGCGTATTCATCATTGTTAAGCCAATCACGTCATCGGTTGCTGCACGGCCACATTCCGTTCCGGGCGGCGCGGAATAAATGACACCACCCAGGACACCAGCGCGGTGAGCGAGCGGAAAATCACTTTGACGGACGATGGAGCAAATTCCGCGAGATGGCGGTAGCCGCGGAAACCCAGTTTTAAAATATCCAGCAGGCTCTCCAGAGGTTTATCCTCCGGGAAGCTGTCCTGCCACAGCGCCCAGGTATCGGCGCGGGCGAAGGTACACTGCACAAAATCGATATGCTGTTTGGTGGTCAGCGGCAGCAGTTGCAGACCCACTTCATTGCCGTTGACGCGCGCTACGGTCGCGGGGAAGGCGTACTCCTGCTGGCCGCGTTTAAGCAGCAGACTCACCTTCTGCCCTTCCAGCACCTGCGCCTGGCCGTTGATCTTGATGCCCAGCCCACCGTCAGAGAAGTCCTGCACGGTACAGGAGAAGAGGTGCCCATCTTCACGGGCAATCGCCGCGGGCATGGTCATCTCCACGCGGTGTGCGCGGCGTACCTGTTTGCTCTCCACCGACACCGCCACCGCGCCGCCGAGGATCACCATGTTATAGAACACCCACGCGATACTGACGAAAACGGTCAGTATCTCGTTTTCCGGGCCGTAGAAGTAACGCCAGATGCCGACCGCCACGCCGAGCAGGTTGAGCAGCACGAGGAAGATATAGGGGCGCGAGATCACCCAGTCGACATACTCCTCTTCGACCAGCCCGCCTTTGGCGGTAACGTTGAACTTCCCTTTGTGCGGGTTAATCAGCGCCACCAGCGTTGGCGGTGCGATATACCACGCCAGCACCGTTTCGTAGATCTCACTCCAGAAGGAGTGGCGGAACTTGCCCTGGATTTTCGAGTTGGTCAGGCTGGCGTGCACCATATGCGGCATTACGAAGAGCGCGATCATGATCGCCGGAGCATAGATGATGTAGGCATGCAGCAGCAGGAACGCTAACGGCGCGGTCAGGAAGATAAGCCGCGGAATGCCCGACAGGAAGTGGAACATGGCGTTGACGTAGCAGAGCCGCTGGGCAAACTTCAGCCCTTTGCCCATCAATGGATTATCGAGTCGGAAAATCTGCACCATGCCGCGCGCCCAGCGGATACGCTGGCCGATATGCGCCGAGAGGCTCTCGGTCGCCAGCCCCGCCGCTTGCGGAATACGCATATAAGCAGAGGTATTGCCGAGGCGGTGCAGGCGCAGCGAGGTGTGCGCATCTTCCGTTACCGTCTCAACCGCAATGCCGCCAATCTGGTCCAGCGGCCCGCGGCGGATCACCGCACAGGAGCCGCAGAAGAAGGTGGCATCCCACATATCGTTGCCATCCTGCACCAGGCCGTAAAAGAGCGTGCCTTCGTTTGGCGTTTTACGAAAACGCCCGAGGTTACGTTCAAACGGATCCGGCGAGAAGAAGTGGTGCGGTGTCTGCATCATCGCCAGCTTCTTCTCTTTCAGGAACCAGCCCATCGTCATCTGCAGGAAGGAGCGCGTCGGCACGTGGTCGCAGTCGAAAATCGACACAAACTCCCCTTTCGCATACTTCAGGGCGTTGTTGATGTTGCCCGCTTTCGCGTGCTCATGGCTGGTGCGGGCGATGTACTCGACGCCGACCTGTTTGGCGAACTGGCGAAACTCTTCGCGCCCACCATCATCCAGAATCCAGACCTTAAGCTTATCTTTTGGCCAGTCGATACCCAGCGAGGCGTAAATGGTGTTTTTCACCACGTTAAGATCTTCGTTGTAGGTCGGGACAAAAATATCGACCGACGGCCAGAGCGACATATCTTTCGGCAGCGGTACCGGCTGGCGGTTAAGGGGCCAGATCACCTGGAAGTAGCCGAGCACCAGCACAATCCACGCATAGGTTTCAGCAAACAGCAGCACCAGGCCGCACACCAGGCTGACCGGATCATCCCAGTTGAGGGTCGAGGTGTAGCGCCACCAGATATAGCGGCAGGAGACCGTCAGGGAGAGCACCACCAGCATCAGCACCGAGAAGCGCCCCGGAATGCGTCGCACCAGCAGCGCCACGCCCCACAGCAGAATCAAAAAGACGAATTGCGACAGCGGGTTAAAGGGCTGGGTAATACAAACAATGGCGAGCAGGAACGAGAAGACCACCACGGTGCCAAGAATAATGCGCCGCACTTTCGGGTTGATGTGCCCCAGCTCTTTTTTATTGTCGAGATGCCCCGTGCGCTGCGTCATGCGCTCCGGCAGCGTTTCAAGGAAATGGTGCCAGCGCCCGCGCAGCACGCGAAGACGGGCAAAGTGCTGGCGACGCGGCGATCTTGGCGCCCCCAGCGGCAGCGTCACCATCAACCACAGGGTCTGAATCAGGTAGCGTGCCGGGTCGAGCGGGCGCGGACGGTCGGGATCGATATGCGGAAACCAGTGGTTCTGCTGCGCGCGCAGCTGCTGCCAGCGCGGGTGCTCCAGCGGGATAAACATCCAGGCGAGGATCGCCCAGAAACAGCCCAACGCGGCGCTAAAGCGCGGTGCGCCGTGGTCGCGATAATGCTGATAGCGCGCGTTCAACCGCGCGCCCACTGGCGGAATAAGCAGCCAGGTGGCAAGGCGAATCATGCCTCACTCCCCTGTGCAGCAGGCGCGAAATGGAGCAGACACCAGTTGGCAAGCGTCAGGATCTCCTCGGCCGCCAGCGCATCGCTGCGGTACTCGCCGAGCGGCTGCTTCGAAGCCAGGCACTCTGCCATCGCCTCATCGCGGTGGATCACCATCGGCATCATGCGCGGCTGGCTTTGCAGCCACACCTGCCAGAGATCGTCCTGCAACTGGCTGCCAATGCGCAGATCGTTAATTAACAGATGCGCGCCGGTGGGCAGCGGCTGCTGGTGCAGGCGCACGTGGCAATTGGTATCGGGTTTGATAATGGTGAAGAGATTGTCGCAGAGATCGATAAAGTGCCGCGCCAGCGGGGATACGCCGTGCGGCAGGTCAATCAGCACCCATTGATAGTGCTGCTGCGTTTTTAATTCTTTCAGGGCGGAGGTCAACTGGGCGGCCACGGCGTCAAGCTGCGCGGCATTCTCCCACTCGTTGGCTGCCAGGCGGCCAAACGGCAGCAGATCGAGCTGCGTGGTGTAGCGCATGCCAGCATCGCGCCACTCGTTGCCGTCAAGCAGCGACCGCGCCCAGCCGGTTGGATCCTCATACTCGACATTAAATGAGAGGCGCAGAAGGTTATCCGGGCAGGCATCAATTACCAGCACCGACTCACCTAAGAGTTGCAGTGACCAGGCCAGAGCCGCGGTGATCGAGGTCGTCCCCACGCCACCACGGATCCCCTGTAGTCCCAAGATGGTCATCCACGGGTCCTTTATTGTTGACGGGCTAATTCAGCCAGCAGCGGCCAGCGTTTAATCGCGGCGGCCAGTTGTTCGCGCTGGGAAATATCGGCATAGTCGATTTCAGGCAGGGAAAATACCCGGCTAAGCACCAAAAAATCGTTCTGGAATGTGTAACCCAGAGTCGGGTCAGATTGCGTAACGGGTTCATTTTTTTTCATGTTGGCCCGATCCCAGTTGCATATAAAATGATGTAAGAAGACACAAGGCATCGTGCCCAAGAAAGTGCGTTTACATGCTAAATCTGATGTTCTTTAATTTCAATGTTAGGTTTATTTCTCGGCTTTCGCTAGTAAACTGAGTTACAGATAAATTCGCTGCAAGAGGGACACCGTGAACCCCATATTTTCTATCGGCATCCAATCATTATGGGACGAATTGCGTCACATGCCTGTGGGCGGGGTCTGGTGGTTAAATACCGACCGTGAGCAGGACGCCCTGAGCCTGCTCAACCAAACCCTTGCTGCGCAGGATAAAGCGGCGAAAGTCGCGGTAGCGGGCATGGGTCACGACCTGCGAAATGTCATTAAATTAGATAAAAATCACGGTCCTGAAAAAGTCGAGCTCTTTTCCATGCCAAAAGAGGAAAATAGTTTATACTTTTTCACCCGCGATTTACTCAGCTCTATTGACCCGGACAAATATTTAGTGTTCCTGCTCTGTGCGAATAATGCCTGGCAGAATATTCCTGCTCCTAAATTACGCAAATGGTTAGAAAAAACTCAAGCCTGGGCGAAATATAATAATTGCACCCTGGTAGTAATTAACCCCGGCAGCAACAATGACAAGCAATCCTCGATTCTGATGAGTGAATATCGCTCGCTTTTTGGTCTGGCGAGCCTGCGCTATCAGAATGGTATCCCGCTATATGATGTAGCGTGGTGGTGTAATGAAAAAGGGATCAGCGCCCGTCAGCAATTACTGCTCACCGAAGTTGAAGGCCAGTGGCAGTTAGCCAAACAGGAAGAGGCTTCGGTTCAGCCGCGCAGCGATGAAAAACGGGTTTTAAGTAATGTCGCCGTGCTGGAGGGCGCGCCGCCGCTCTCTGAACACTGGAACCTGTTCGCCACCAACGAGGCACTATTTGAAGAGGCGCGCGCCAGCCAGGCAGCGACGCTGATTTTTGTTCTCGCGCAGAATAGCCAAATCGACGGCCTTGCGCGCCAGATCCACACCCTGCGCCGCCAGCGCGGTAACAACCTCAAAATTATCGTACGTGAAACCATCGCCAGCCTGCGTGCCACCGATGAGCGCCTGCTGCTCGGCTGCGGCGCGAATATGGTGATCCCGTGGAACGCCCCGCTGTCGCGCTGCTTAACGCTGATTGAGAGCGTGCAGGGTCAGCAGTTTACGCGGCTGGTGCCGGAAGATATCTCTACTCTGCTGTCGATGACGCAGCCGCTGAAGCTGCGCGGCTTCCAGCCGTGGGAGGTGTTTTGCGATGCGGTGAGCAATATGGTCAACAACACGCTGCTACCGCCGGATGGCAAAGGGGTGCTGGTGGCGCTGCGCCCGGTGCCGGGCATTCGCGTTGAGCAGGCGCTAACGCTCTGTCGGCCAAACCGCGTCGGCGATATCGTCAGCATGAGCGATAACCGGCTGGTGCTCTTCTTATCCTTCTGCCGGGTTAACGATCTCGATACCGCGCTGAACCATATCTTCCCGCTGCCGACGGGCGATATCTTCTCAAACCGCATGGTGTGGTTCGAAGATAACCAGATTGCCGCTGAAGTGGTGCAGATGCGCGCCCTGCCGCCGGAGCGCGCCTCGAAGCCGCTGCCCGCTACCCGTCAGGAGAAGAAGTTGATTAATGCCGAACACGATGGCACCAGCTGGCGTCGTATTCCCCAACCGCACCGGTTATTAAGCGATGTGACGGAGCCCTCCTCATGATGTCAATCAGCGATATTATTCAGCTTATCGTGCTTTGCGCGCTGATCTTCTTTCCGCTGGGCTACCTTGCGCGCCACTGGCAGCGCCCGTTGCGTACCGCGCTCCGTTTAACTTTTACTAAACCCCGCTATGTAAAACCGATTGGCGTTTTACGCAGGGATCCGCACGCCAAGGCAGACCGTAAACATGACAAATAATACGATCCCCTCTTCTGCTCCGTCGCCGCTGTGGCAATACTGGCGCGGCCTTTCCGGCTGGAACTTCTACTTCCTGGTGAAGTTTGGCCTGCTGTGGGCAGGCTATCTTAACTTCCACCCGATGCTGAACCTGGTATTTATGGCGTTTCTGCTGGTGCCGCTGCCGCGCCTGAGCCTGCATCGCCTGCGCCACTGGGTGGCGATCCCGCTTGGTTTTGCGCTCTTCTGGCACGACACCTGGCTGCCGGGGCTTGAAAGCATGATGAGCCAGGGCACGCAGGTGGCGGGCTTTAGCGCCGATTATCTGCTCGACCTGGTGACGCGCTTTATCAACTGGCAGATGATTGGCGCAGTGTTTGTGCTGCTGGTGGCGTGGCTCTTTTTGTCGCAGTGGATACGCGTCACGGTGTTTGTGGTGGCGATCATGATCTGGCTGAACGTGCTGACCTTAACCGGCCCGGCCTTTAATCTGTGGCCCGGCGGCCAGCCGACTACCACGGTTACCACCACCGGCGGTTCGCAGGCAGCAACGGTTGCGGCTGCGGGCAATACGCCGGTAGTCGGCGATATTCCGGCGCAAACGGCACCGCCAACCTCGGAAAACCTCAACGCATGGCTCGCCAGCTTCTATGCGGCGGAAGAGAAGCGTCAAACCCCTTTCCCGACGCAGCTTCCTGCCGATGCGCAGCCGTTCGATCTGCTGTTTATTAATATCTGCTCCCTGTCGTGGGCCGATATTGAAGCCGCCGGTCTGGCGTCGCACCCGCTCTGGTCACACTTCGATATTGAGTTTAAAAACTTTAACTCAGCCACGGCCTACAGCGGCCCGGCAGCGATTCGCCTGCTGCGCGCCAGCTGCGGTCAGCCGTCGCACAAGAATCTCTATCAGCAGGCGAATAACCAGTGTTATCTCTTTGATAATTTGTCGAAACTCGGCTTTACCCAACAGCTGATGATGGATCATAACGGCGAGTTTGGCGGCTTCCTGAAAGAGGTGCGTGACAATGGCGGTATGCAGGCACCGCTGATGAACCAGGCGGGGCTGCCGCCGACGCTGCTCTCCTTTGACGGCTCGCCGATTTTTGACGATACCGCGGTGCTTAACCGCTGGATGGAGTCAGACAGCTTCAAGCAGGGCAAACCGACCGCCACCTTCTATAACCTGCTGCCGCTGCACGATGGCAACCACTATCCGGGCGATCGCAAAACGGCGGATTACAAACTGCGCGCGCAGAAGCTGTTTGATGAGCTGGATGCCTTCTTCACGCAGCTGGATAAGTCCGGGCGCAAAGTGATGGTAGTGCTGGTGCCGGAGCACGGCGCAGCGTTGCAGGGGGATAAGATGCAGGTTTCCGGCCTGCGCGATATTCCAAGCCCGTCGATTACCAACGTGCCGACGGCGATTAAGTTCTTCGGCATGAAAGCGCCGCATCAGGGCGCGCCGCTGGTGATTAACCAGCCGAGCAGCTTCCTGGCAGTGTCGGAGATTGTTACCCGCGTGCTGGATGGCAAAATCTTCACCCAGGATAGCGTCGACTGGGATAAGTTGATTGGCAACCTGCCGCAAACCGCGCCGGTATCGGAGAACGCCAATGCGGTGGTGATCCAGTACCAGAACAAGCCGTACGTGCGGCTTAATGGCGGCGACTGGGTGCCCTATCCGCAGTAACGCTCTTGCCTGATGGCGCTGCGCTTATCAGGCCTACGAAAACCGCTCCGGTGGTATTCGCAGGCCCGGTAAGGCACCGCCCATCCATACCGCACACCCCGTAGGCCGGGTAAGGCAAAGCCGCCACCCGGCACCCAGACCGCACACTCCGTAGGCCGGGTAAGGCATAGCCGCCACCCGGCATCAGACCGCACTTGTTAACGCTGCTGCGCCAGCCAGACCAGCATCTTCAGGCTGGCGGAATAATAATCATCCTGGGCGGTGATCTGCGGCTCCCCCGTCGGTTCGCCAAGAGTTAAATCCCGCACCGCCAGCAACCCCTCGTTCATGTTGTAAGGCGCATTCTCGTTGTTGGTCACATTGACCCACGCCGGTGTTTTGCTGCGCTCAAACCCCTGCCACCAGCTGCGCCACGGCGTCAACAACGCGCTCTGCGGATTGTGCCAGGCGATGTAGAGCGGTACGCGAATGGCGTCGTAACTCATGCGCGGCGGCCACTCCGTTGCCGGGCTAAAAGTACCGTCCGCCGAGAGCGATACCCAGTCGGTCGGCAGGCGCGGTTTGCCGAAGGCCATCTTACCCACCATTTTTTGCCCGTCATCAATCAGCTGCTGCCAGATAACCCGGTGGCTGCGGTTGGCGAAATCCTGCCACGCCGGGAAGATAAAGTAGGAGGGGTTCAGCGTCACGCGGCTATTGAGATTAAAGCCTTTCGCCCCCGGCAGCATCACATGATAGCCAGCAAAATTAATCACAGTATGTTTCAACACCGCCTGGGTAATGGCGTCCGAGGCAGCGGTATAGGCGGGCAGATTCCAGCGCTCGCCCGCCTTCAGCAGCGCCCAGGCGATAAGGATATCGCCGTCGGTGGCATCGTTTTTATCGGCAATCGGATCGGCCTCCACCGGGTTATAGCGCCAGTAAAAGAGGCCGTTTTGCTTGTTTTGCAGCGTGGTGTGCGTCCAGCGCCACATGCTGTCGAACGCCGCTTTATCGTTATTGCCGACCGCCATCAGCATGGCGAAACCCTGCCCTTCGGTGTGGGAGACGTTGTTATTGCCGGTATCGACAATCCGCCCGTCGGGCATTAAAAAGCGCGCTTTATAGCTCTCCCAGGCGGTCGCGGCCTGCGACACGGTGGAAAAGAGCAGGCTGGTTAACATCACCATCGCGGCAAACAGGGGTTTAAACATAGCGAGTCTCACTCTGGGTTGGCGTAGCGAAAGAGAACATCCGAGACAGAATAGAGCGCTTCCCGGCTAAACACGAGGCGCGCATCGCCGCCCTGATCCTGCATCCAGCGGCCATAAAGCCCTTCAAGCACGGCGCAAAAGGCGTGACACCAGCGCGTCTGCTGCGCCTCATCGCGGGCGACGGGCAGCGCGCGGTGGCGAAAAGTCATGCCGCTGTCGCTGGCCTCAATATCAATTACGCCCCAGTTGAAGGCGGCAAGCCTCGCGTTGATCGCCGCTTCCAGCTCACCAACGGTAGTTGATGCCATAAGCGGCATCTGCACGGCCAGCGTCTCGCCCATCTGGCGCAAAAACGGCAGGCTCTGCGCTTCGCCGACGTTTCTCACCATGCCATCGACCATCACGCTAAGCAGATCAAACCAGCCCGGCGGCGTCTGCTGTTGCTGATGCCAAGCCAGTTCAGGGGTCAAGTTGGTGGTCATTATTTATCTCCCAACATATACCGCAGCCAGAGGCCTGCGGTGCTTTCGTTATAACTGCCGAAGGTGTCGTACCCGACGTTGCCGCCCACCGACATATTTTTGTTCACGTTGTAATCCAGCCCGGCGCGGAAGTTGTAGCCGATGCCGTTTTGCGACGAGCCACGATACTGCGCCTCTTTGATAAAGCCGAGCGCCGCCAGCTGCTCCAGCATCCCCTGCGCCTGCGGAGAGGTCGGGAAGTAGTCGCTCTTATCCTGGGTGTAGGATTGATACCCCACCGCCCCGCCAAGGCGCACTCTCCAGTTATCGATCTTCTGCGTGAAGTCGACCGGCAGCGAGACGCTGACGTAGTTCTGCGGGCTGAAGTAACCCCCCTGGCCGAAGGTGAAGTAGCTGAGGTTTTTCGCGTAATCCATCCAGCTAATGCTCAGCCCGGTTTGTAGCTGGCGGAAATCATCATGCCACGGGCGTAGATAGACCCCGGCGTTAGCGTTAAGGCTGCTGTTGCTGGCGACGTTTTCGCCGAGATAGCTGTAGCCACCGCCGCCAACATAGAACCCGGCATCGCCATCATCGTAGCTCAGCTGCGCGCTGCCGCCGTTTTTGGTCACCCGACCCCAGCGTTCGCCGGAGAACTTATCCTGCAAGCCGACGTAGGAGAGCAGGCTGTCGGTCACCGCGCGGCGCTCGCCGGTGAGGATCAGCGTCAGGTAGTTGGTCAGCTTCGGCGACCACTTCACGCCGCCCACCAGCGTGCTGAGATCTTCCCCCAGCGGCGTGGTGCCGATATCGAGCTTGTAGCCCTCGCCGCTCAGCGCCATGTTCAGCTCAACACCGTTGCCGTTCTGCGCATCGGTCGAGGCGCGGATCGGATCGTTATAATTTTTCTTGTAGGTCGACTCGCTCAGGCTCTGTAAACGGCTCGAACCGAGCAGCGAGTTGAGGTTGTCGAAGCCCTCTGCGGTAAAGGGCGATAGTTTCCCGGCGTCGGCGTAGCGGGCCAGATCGGTGAACTTATCGCTGCCGTCGGTAGCGGTTGAACTGTTCGCCGTTTTAATGGAAGTCGCCAGATTGGTCGCCGCATCCGCCAGTGGGTTACTGCCGTAGCGCCGCCAGGCATCGCCCGATGCGCTGCCGGAACTGAGGGAAACCGGCGTGGCGGTCAACTCAAAGCGCGACTCGCCAAACGGCGAGCTGGACCAGGTAAGCGGCGCTTTTGCCTCCGTCAGCTTGCTGGTGCCCGTCTCGCCATCGCGCCCGCGGATCGCCACCCCGCCTTGCAACCACATGCCGGTTTTCTCGTTCATCTGCTGCATCATCTCGTCCACCTGGCGCAGGGTGCGGCTTTGCGTCGTCTCGATCGGCAGATCGGTTCGTGCGGTACCCGGCAGTTGGCTGCCCGGCTCGCGCGCCGTCTGCGCCACCTGCCACGGCATCGCTTGCCCGTAAGGCGACGGCGTTTTACTGGTGGTGGTGAAGGGGTTATCCGCCAGCAGCACGCCGCCGAGGGTTGGCGTGCCGGTGCCGTTGCTCTCCTCCAGCCCGACCAGCTTGCCGCGCGCGCTGCGTAAATAGGTCATCGCCTGCTGGTGGTTGCCCTTCGCCTCCTCCAGCCGCGCCAGCAATAGCAGGCGATCCGGCGAATTGTCGCTGCGCAGGCCGCTGGCGAGGGTTTGCGCTTTCCCGACGTTGTTCTCTGCCAGCGCGACATCAATCGCGCCGACGCGCGCCGCCTGATCGTCGCTGTCGCGGGTCATCAGGTAGTCATAGAGCACGCCCGCCTCTTTGTTCATCTTGCCGGACTGATACAGGCGCCCCATGGCGAACATCAAATCGGTGTTCTGCGGGTCGTTTTGCAATGCGCGGATCAGCGTGTCGTACGCCGCAGCGTAGTTCCCCTGCTCGCGCAGCCTGTCGGCCTCGTTGATGACATAGCCGTTGCGTACCCCGGCAAGCTGCGCTGGCGTGCTGCGCGCCTGCATCTCGGGGCTTTCAACAAATGTCTGCGCTTCGGCGTTGAGTCCCGCCTGGTTGAGCACGGCAATCTGATCGGCATAATCCCCGGCGTTGCCCTGCACGCCCTGGCGCATATTGCTGCGCACCAGGGCGACCGCCGAGGTGAGATCGCCGCTGCGCGCCAGCATACGCGCCAGTTTTCCGGCATCGACGGGGCTGGCGGGCGACGTTTGCGCCAGCGCTTTCAGGGTGTTGGCGGCAGCGGTCATATTGCCCTGCGCCAGGTAACGCTCGGCGGTGACCATCTGTAAGTTGTAGTTGGCCCGCTGCGCCAGATCGCGCATCTGCGCCGTCTGGCTGGCAGGCGAAATACGCCCCAGCAAGGCGCTGGCCTGCTGCCAGCCGCCCTGCTCACTGGCAAACAGCGCGGCGGCATAGAGCGCGCTGGCCCCTGCCCCCTGACGCTGCGCGGGCAGCATCACATTCGCCGCCTCATTTTCCTGCCCGGCCTGCACCAGCAGACGCGCCAGATCGAGACGCAGCCAGCCATCATCCGGTAAACGCGCCACGCCCTGGCGCAGCACGGCAATCGCCTGCTCACGGTTGCCGCTTGCCGCCAGCTGTTGCGCTTCGCGGCGCAGCGGATCGCCAGGCGTGCCGCTTACCGTGCGCGGTTGCAGCTTCGCCTGTAGCGCGGCGGGCAAGGTGCGCAGAATAGTTTGCGCCTCGGCGGTTTTGTTCTGTTCACGCAACACGTAGTAGAGGTTCTCCCGCGCCGGGGCGTTTTGCGGCTCGCTATTCAGCACGCCGCGCAGCGCCTGCTCCGCCTGCGGGTAATCTTTGTTCTGGCGCAGGACATCAGCGCGGAACAGCTTCGCCGCCGTGCCGCGATCGCCGTTTTGCTCTGCCAGCGGCGCGGAGATCGCCAGCGCCTGGCTGAGATTCCCCTCTTTCAGCGCCTGCTGCGCCTGAGCCAGCTGACCATAAAAGGCGGCATCTTCCGCCTGCGCGCGCCGCTCGTCAGACGCGTCGCCGCCCTGGCTTGCCGCCCGGCTCAGATACTGCGCCGCCGCCTGGTAATCACCGTTGCGCTGGGCGATATAACCCATGCCCGCCAGCGCGTCGGCATCCTGCGGGTTGGTTTGCAGCACCTGGGCAAACTGGCGCTTCGCCGCGCTGCTGTCGCCGCTGTTCAGCGCCTCAAAGCCTGCGCCCTTCGCCCGCCCGCCGATGCTTTTGCGATACCACGCCTGCATTTCGCTGTCGTCCGGATGACGCTGCAACCAGGTGTCGTAGAAACGCTCATCGCCTGCCTGCGGCGCAAGCCACAACAGCGCCTGGCGCAGCCCTTCGTCGGCCTCTTTGCTGCCGCTCGCCATTGGCTCCAGCGCCAGCATCCCCTCACGGCGCGTCGCCTCCTGCCAGGTGAGCAGTTTGCCGAGCGCGATACGCGCGGCGTTATCTTGCGGATGTTGCTCAACCAGCGCGCGCAGCTGCGCCAGCGCCTGTGGGTAGAGGCTTTTGTCGCTCGCCATGGTGAGGTAATACTCTGGCGCCAGGCTCTGCGGCGGCGTATCGCCGTTAAACAGGCCGTGCCAGGTCTCCAGCGCCGCCGGAAT
This sequence comes from Kosakonia sp. CCTCC M2018092, assembly GCF_003864115.1. Classification (NCBI taxonomy): domain Bacteria; kingdom Pseudomonadati; phylum Pseudomonadota; class Gammaproteobacteria; order Enterobacterales; family Enterobacteriaceae; genus Kosakonia; species Kosakonia sp. CCTCC M2018092. The sequence continues at coordinate 193,273 of NZ_CP034225.1, read as the reverse complement.
ATTGCCGCTGCGCGCCTGCTGCCGCGCGAGGGTTAGCTGCCCCTGCGGCACCTGCGCCAGCGCGTTGGCGTTATCGAGTGCCTGCAGGCTGCCATCGGCCGGCGCGGTTTGCACCAGCCGCGCGCGCCACTGTGCAGCGCTTTTCAGATCGCCATTTTGCTGCGCCCACAGCGCCAGTAAGTAGAGCGCCTGCGTGTTGTTAGCGTCGACCATCAACACCTTTTGCAGCGACGCCGTTGCCAGATCGTCGTGGGATTTTTCATGCCAGTAGTGGGCCTGATCGAACAGCGCCTTTAATGCCGCCGGGTTAGACGCAGCCTGCGCCTGGCCGAGCGCCGCGAAGCTGAGCGCGCCGGAGAGGCAAAATAACGCGGTGACCTTTTTCATTTCTGCTTCTCCGGGTTGAGTCGTTTACGCTCGCGCTGTTTCAGGGTGCGGTAGAGCAGCCCGCCCACCAGCGCGCCCAACAGCAGGCCGAGCAGCGCCAGCAGCGCCGAGTGCTGGTTGGCGTACCAGATAATCATCATCTGCGGCGGCATCTCGCCGCTCGGGAACTGCTCGCCGACGCGGAAACTGCGCACGCCGTTCTCATCGGTGATGATTGCCGCATCGCCGCGAATCCCGGCGTTGATGGTCGCCGAGGAGAGATCGTCATGCAGCTGCGCCAGCTGGGCGTCACTGCTGCCGAGCGCCAGCACCACCAGCCGTTTGCTGCTCCACGGCGAACGGAAGCTGACAAAACCGCGCCACGCTTCGTTGGAGGAGAAGTAGCGATCCGCCTCCAGCCCGTCGGCGGCCCAGTCGCCCATCATCCAGCGCTGCGCCTTCTGCCACGCGCTGGGTTTACGCACGCCGAGCGTGCTGTCATGGGCGGTAAAGGGCGAGTCAACGAGCAGCGCGCGGTTAAATGCATGCTGATCCATGCCGCTTATCGCCAGTACATCGCGGTTTTCCAGCACTTCACGCGCCTTGTCGCCGGAGGGCATGCCGAGCAGCACGCGGTTGTGGGTTAGTGCCGTGCCGGTGGCGTTACCGGCGCGCGCCGCCATATCCAGCAGTGTCGCCAGTTGCGTTTCGCTCGGCGCGGGCGGCAGCATCAGCACCGTTTCGGCGTAGTCCGCCAGCCGGGTAAAGGGGAATGACGCGCCGACAAAGTAGGAGAGATTGGGCAGCAGCGCGAAGTGGCGCGTATGGCTGAGATCGATCCACGAATGCTCGTCGATGCGGCTCTTGATGTTGTTATTCAGCAAGGTGCTGCACGGCGCATCCGCCTTCGGCACGATATTGAAGTAGAGGGAGAGCTGGTTATCGCCATAAATCATGTAGGGCTCAAGCGGCATATCAAACTGCTCCTGGCGGGCATCGCCACCGAGCTTGTGCCACAGCTTCTCCAGCGCGCCCTGCTTGTTTACCGGCAGGTTGTGCAGGAAGGTGTTGTTAAGCGTCATGCTCAGCCACGAGCGCTCTTCATCGATCCAGCTTTCGGTCGGGAAGCGGTAACCGATATGCAGCGGAATGGTCTCGCCGTCCCACAAAAAGAGATCCGGCGCGGCGCGAAACGCAACCTGTAACGACGGGTGCCAGATGCCGGTAGCGGTCAGGCTTTGATCCTTGCGGATCAGCTCGGAGAGCATCACCGGACGATCGGTGGCGATCCAGCGCGGCGCATCATAGGGCTGGCTCAGCGGCAGCGTCTGCGCCGCGACTTCTGTGGCAGCCGTTTGCGCATTGAACTCGCCGCGTGTCAGCCGCCAGGCCGCCGCCCGTAGCGCTTCATCATCTTTGCCCACCACCAGCAGCAGCTTATAGACCGGGTTAGCCGGGTTATCGATGATCTTCAGCAGCGGCTTCTGGCTCTGCGGCAGCGTCAGGCCGCCGATCTGCTCGCCCGGGTGACCAATCAGAATGCCGTTCTTCTCTGGCAGCCGGTCGTGGTACGCGGCAAAGGCGACGCCGCGATAATCGGCCTGAATGCCTAACCATGAGGCGATCAGTGCCCCGGCGCTAAGCGCGTCAGGGCTGAGTTTTGCGGAAAAAGCGATGGCGATGGCGGCAGGTGTCATCTGCATGCTGTCGAAAAAGGGGCGCGGGAAGTGGCTGAGATCGGCCCCAATATCGAGCTGCTGTCCCTCCAGCTCAAAGCGCGAGTCCGGCAGAATGGTCACATACCTTTTGGTGTCGGCATCGCGCTGGCACTGCGCGGCATCACCGCCGTTGATTTTGAAGCTGAGGTTATTGCTGGAGACCATCAGCGCCGCCGGGACATCAAGCTGGTAGCGGGCAGTATCGCCTTCGACAGCGCTCAGCGGCACGGTGCCGAGCGGTTGCCCGTTCAACATCAGTTGCAGCGTGGCGTTCGCCGCCGCCAGCGCCGGGGAGATTTTCAGGTTCAGCGCCAGCCGTGCGTTAGTGACTACCTGATCGATCGGCAGCGTGAAATCGACGCCGCCCTGGAACTGGCCGCCGCTGAGCGTCAGGCCCTGCGGTTGGCCCATCTGCGCTAACGACACGCTCTCGACGCGCGAGGGGGCAAAGGCGGAAACCGCAGGCAGCAGCGCGTCAACGGCCGTCGGCTCGCTGTGCAGCGGCGCGACAGCCAGCGCGCTCGCCAGCAGGGTAAGTAAGGTGAGACGTTTCATACCCGGCTCTCCTCCTGCACTTTTTCGGCGCGCAGACGGCGGTTTTCACGCCGCGAACGCCAGGTGAGCCAGAAGAGGTCAAAGACGCAGCGCACAATGGTCAACATCGAGCGGAACGGGTTGTCCTGCGGCTTCGGCGGGTGGATCCACGCATCGGCACGCGCCAGCACCACGCGCACCAGCTCGCGGCGGCGCGCCAGCGGAATATCATTGAACATCAAGCGGATGGCGTTCTCATCGCTGGCGACGGTCTGTACCGGCAGGGCAATCGCCCCGGAGTGAAGTAGCAGTTCGATCTCCTCGATCTCATCCTTTAAGTGTCGATCGTCCGGGGCGACGATGCGGCAGCCGCCCATCGACAGATCCGCCGTCTGGCTGCGGGAGACAATGCCGCTGGCGTAGTGGATCAGCACCGGGATTTCGACCTCGATGCGGATGGTTTTACGGGTTTGCCGCGTTTCGCGTGCTACCGCAATCGCCGCCAGCAGGAAGATAAGGCTGTATAACCCCCAGCCGACGTTGAGGGCAATGACGCGCGGATCGACGCCGAAGTAGTCGTGGGCGCAGGCGCGGACAATCCCGGCAATCACCCCTGCGCCAAGCAGCAGGGCGATAATCAGGTGCGGACGCACAACGCTGAAGTCGAAATAGCCGACGTTGAGCAGCCCGCCTTTGTCGGTAACGTTGAATTTGCCGCGTTTCGGAAACAGCATGGTGACCGCCGTCGGCAGCACAATGTGGAAGGCGAGCACCAGGTCGTAAATCTCGCCCCAGAAGCTGTAGCGAAAGCGCCCATTCAGCCGCGAGTTAACATACACCGCGAGAAAGAGGTGCGGCAGCGCATAGGCGAAAATCAGGCTCGCCGAGGAGTGAATGATGTTGAGGTTAAAGAGTAAGTAGGCGAGCGGCGCGGTTAAGAAGGCGATGCGCGGCAGGGCAAACTGGTAATAGAGCATCGCGCTCAGGTAGCAGAGCCGCTGTTGCAGGGTCAGCCCGCGCCCGAGCAATGGGTTGTCGAGACGGAAGATCTGCGTCATGCCGCGCGCCCAGCGGGTACGCTGAATAACATGCAGCACCAGCCGCTCCGTCGCCAGACCCGCCGCCAGCGGGATATCAATAAACGCCGAGCCCCAGCCAAGACGCTGCAACTTGAGCGCGGTGTGGGCATCTTCGGTCACGGTTTCGACCGCAAAGCCGCCAATCTGATCGAGCGCGCTGCGGCGAATCACGGCGCAGGAGCCGCAGAAGAAGGTGGCGTTCCAGTTGTCATTCCCCTGCTGGATCGGGCCGTAGAAGAGCGCCCCTTCGTTGGGAATATTGCGCCCGACGGAAAGATTGCGCTCGAACGGATCCGGCGAGTAGAAGTAGTGCGGCGTCTGCACCAGCGCCAGCTTAGGGTCTTGCAGAAAACCACCGACGGTGGCCTGTAAAAAGATGCGCGTCGCCACGTGGTCGCAGTCAAAAACACAAATTAACTCGCCGTGGGTCAGCTTCATCGCATGGTTGAGGTTGCCCGCTTTCGCATGGGCATTGTCATTACGCGTGATGTAGCCGACGCCGACATCGGCGGCAAATACCGCGAACTCGCTGCGTTTACCATCGTCGAGCAGGTAGATCTTAAGTTTATCGCGCGGGTAGTCGAGGCACTGCGCCGCCAGCACCGTGTCGCGCACCACCTCCAGCGGCTCGTTGTAGGAGGGGATATAGACATCGACCGTCGGCCACAGGCTGGTGTCATCCGGCAGCGGCACAATGTCGCGCTTCAGCGGCCAGGCGGTTTGCAGGTAGCTGAGCAGCAGCATCACCCAGACATAGACTTCAGCCAGGAACAGCCCCATACCGAGCAGCGTTTCAATTTCTGAGTTGAAGTGCAGCGTCTGGGTCAGACGAAAGTACATGTAGCGAGTGGAGAGCAGCACCGACATCGCCACCATCACCAGCGAGACGCTGCGCTTTTTACTGATCGTACCGGCGATAAACAGCGCGCCGATGCTGATAAGGCCGAAAATGTACTGCTTCTGGCTATCCATCGGCGTGATGATCACCAGCAGGGCGAGAGGCAGCATAACCAGCGCCAGCAGGAGAGAGAGGATTTTTTTCATAGTTGTCCTGACGCTTAAAGCCCCGACATGCGCGGCGAGCTGTGCAGCGTGCCGTCGCCGATGTTGATGCCCAGCATGCCAGCGGCGCGTTTGGCGATAAGCTCAATATCAAATGCCGCAGCGGAGGCCGGGCTGAAGTCGAACACCGACTGCTGTGAAGCGTTGGCTTCCACCACGCTTTCGTCGCGGTGCAACACGCCGAGTAACTGGTTGCCGAGGCGCTGCTCCATAAACGCGGTGACATCGCGGCTGATTTGGCGGCGGTTATCGCTCTGGTTGAGCACCACAAAGTGGCCCGCTTTATGATTCAGCGCTTCTCCGGTGAGGCGGTGGTTTTCAATCTGCGGCAGCAGTGAGAGCGAGGCGCTGTCCGCCAGCAGTGGAATCAGGTGCAGATCGGCATGGCGCGACAGGGCGGTTAACGCCGCCGAAGGGCCTGTCGGGAAGTCGGCGACAATAATCAGCCCCGGATAGTTAAGCAGCGTGTTCAGCCCGCGGGTGAGGAAGTGTTCGTCATGGGTGAGGCGCTCTTCAAAGTCGCGGCGCTGCGCGTCGGTGGCGTCGCCATAGGGCAGGACAAAAATATTGCCGCCAGCGGTGAGGACAAACTGGCTCCAGTCGGAGGCATCCGCAGCGCGGGCGACGTAGCCGCGCGTGTCAGAGAGCGGCACGCCGAAGTGCAGGCGCAGGCTGTTTTGCACGTCGAAATCGAGCGCCAGCACTTTGCTACCGTTGCGGGCCAGCGCATAGGCGAGGTTCGCCGCGAGGGTCGTTTTCCCTGTCCCGCCTTTCGGCGAGCAGACACAAATCAGCGGCATGCGGCAATCCTTTCTAGCAACGGTTGTAGAGGCTGGTTTTTCTGGCTGCGCGGTTTGGTCTGCGAGGGTTTCGCGGCAAACAGTTGGTCGTATTGAATGCTGGCGTCACGCGGTGGCGGTGCGGCTGAACGCTGCGCGGGAGAGCGCTCGGGTTGGCTGGCATTCGGGACTGGCGGGGCGCTTATTTGCGCCTCAGAGACGAAGCGCTCGCTATCAACAGGTTGTGGAACAGAAGAGGCGACATGCCCGCCCAGCGCCAGCCCGGCATTATCATCGGCGGGTGCCAGCTGGTTGAGGATTGCCCAGTTGCCCTGGTCAGCGGCAAGGGACTGGGTAGAGAGGTCTTTGAAGGCGTGATGCTGTTTGCCGCTCTTCTCCCTGAATCTCTGCAAATCATCATAATGCTTCATGGTTGAATCCGTGATTTACGCAATAAACGAGTACTCCCCACCACCAGGAGAGGCTCTTCTGCCACGCGTAGGGTGATGAATGTTTTTATTGGCGGTGCTTTTTATGAGGGTACAGGTGAATGAAACGGCGATGACCTGCGGCCTGCGGTTGCGCTAGTAATTTTAGTGATGCTAATTCGCGCTTTAACTGGCACTAAATATATAAACAATGCTGCTGTTTGCATCTTTTTTTTTAGGCACGAAGAGGGACGACAGCGTTAATCGCTGACAATAAATAGACGAGCGATATTTATACCAATACCAAAGGTAAATCAGATTATTTAAACAGCGCTTATTGGCGAGAAAAGAGCATAAACAGAATAATGCAGCACGAAGAGCCTCTGAAACCGCGTAGGCCTGATAAGCGAAGCGCCATCAGGCATTTTCTCCGCGGCACCGATTGCCGGATGGCGGCTACGCCTTATCCGGCCTACAAAACCGCGACAACCCGTATCACATCCCCCGGCATTGATTGCCGGATGGCGGCTGCGCCTTATCCGGCCTACATAGAAGAAGTCGCTGAAACGGCGTAGGCCGGATAAGCGGTACGCGCCATCCGGCAATGTTTCAGCGACATCGATTGCCGGATGGCGGCTGCGCCTTATCCGGCCTACAAAAACGAGCCTAAAGCGACACATTCATTTGATTTAATCTCGGTCTTACAGCGAGGGGTTGTGTCCCCGCTGAAATCGGCGAACCGAAGCGGGAATGACAAGGTCTGGACGCCATGGATGGCGGACAGAGGCGAACCGAGACAGGGAGCGAGTCCCGGAACGGGCGAGCAGGTCGAGTCGAGCCGGCCGCAGTCAGGCGCGCGGGAGGTGAGCGCAGTGCGCAGCACCGATTTCCTTGCGGGGCCGCGGGGATTGACAAGGGGAGCGCGGCCGCTTCCCTTGTCCCGTTCACCGCACAGATGATTTATGAGGATCCCGTCCCCATGGTGAACGGAACCCTTCCACCAATGCCACATACCAGGCCTATTGCCGGATGGCGGCTTCGCCTTATCCGGCCTACGGAGCAACCTACACCTGCGGGATCTCGCGATTCTCATCCTTATCCACCGCAAAACAGGCCACCAGCTGACCGTTGTAATCCTTCAACTGCGGCTGCAACTGCGTGCAGGGGCCGAAGCGACGGCTACAACGGGCATTAAAGGCACAGCCCGGCGGCGGGTTGAGCGGGCTTGGCAGCTCGCCGGTGAGCTTGATGCGCTCGCGGCGATCGTCCGGATTAAGCCGCGGGGTCGCGGAGAGCAGCGCCTGAGTGTAAGGATGGCGCGGGTTGGCAAAGATCTGCTCTTTGCTGCCCTTCTCCACGCAGCGGCCGAGATACATCACCATCACCTCATCAGCAATGTGCTCCACCACCGACAGATCGTGCGAGATAAAGACGTAGGAGAGCCCCAAATCCTGCTGCAGATCCATCATCAGGTTCAGCACCTGCGCACGCACGGAGACGTCGAGCGCCGAAACCGGTTCATCGGCGATTACCACGTCCGGGTCGAGCATCAGGCCACGGGCAATAGCAATACGCTGACGCTGACCGCCGGAGAACATATGCGGGTAGCGGTCGTAGTGCTCGGTTTTCAGCCCCACTTTCGCCATCATCGCCAGCGCTTTCTCGCGGCGCGCCTCTCTGCTGAGCGAGCTGTTAATCAACAGCGGCTCTTCGAGGATCTGCCCCACTTTTTTACGCGGGTTCAGCGAGCCATAGGGGTTCTGAAAGACGATCTGGATTTTCTGCCGACGCAGCTTCTGCGCCTGCGGATCGTGCTTAAGCAGATCCTGACCCTGGTAGTAGAGCTCGCCGCCGGTCGGCGTTTCAATCATCGTCAGCAGGCGGCCAAGCGTTGATTTGCCGCAGCCGGACTCGCCGACCACCGCCAGGGTTTTGCCGCGCTCCAGCGAAAACGAGACGCCGTCCAGCGCTTTAACCAGGCGCTCCGGGGCAAAAAAGCCCTTCTTCACCGGGTAGTGTTTTTTCAGGTCGATCGCCTGCAACAGCGGCTGCTGCGAAGTGGCCTCATGCGTACTCATAATTCGGCCTCCCGGCATCATCGAGTGGGTAGTGACATTTGGACTGGCGGCCGCCGTCGACGGTGTTCAGATCCGGCTCATCGACGCGGCATTTGTCCGTTGCATAGGGGCAGCGCGGGTTGAGCAGACAGCCGCTCGGGCGGTCATATTTCCCCGGTACTACGCCCGGCAGCGACGCCAGACGCGCTTTGTCCTGGGCAAACTCCGGCAGCGCGCGCAGCAGCGCCTGGGTGTAAGGGTGACGCGGCGCGCGGAAGATATCCCGCGATTCGCCCGCTTCCACCACCTGGCCTGCATACATCACGATGATTTTGTGCGCCGCTTCCGCCACCAGCGCCAGATCGTGCGTAATCAGGATCAGCGCCATGTTCTTTTGCTGCTGCAACTCCAGCAGCAGTTCGATGATCTGCGCCTGAATGGTAACGTCGAGCGCAGTGGTCGGTTCATCAGCAATCAGCAGCTTCGGCTGGCAGGCAATCGCCATCGCGATCATCACGCGCTGGCTCATACCGCCCGAAAGCTGGTGCGGGTAAACATCCAGCCGCGAAGCCGGGTCGGGAATGCCGACCTGGTTGAGCAGGTCGATCGCCCGCTGGCGGCGGGTTTTCTTATTGCCGCCCTGATGCACTTTGATCGCTTCCATAATCTGGAAACCGACGGTGTAGCAGGGGTTAAGGCTGGTCATCGGATCCTGGAAAATCATCGCCACTTCCGAGCCGACCAGGCTGCGGCGCTCTTTCTCGGAAATCCGTTTTAAATCCTGACCGTTAAACTCCAGCTTCTCTGCCATTACGCGGCCGGGGAAATCAATCAGCCCCATGATCGCCAGCGAGCTGACCGATTTACCGGAGCCGGATTCGCCAACGATGCCGATCACTTCGCCCTGGTTTACGCTGTAGCTAATGCGGTCTACGGCGCGGAACTCGGCACCAACGTCGCCGAAGTGCACCGATAATTTATCTACATTTAATAACGCCATCTCGAACCTCTTACTGCTTCAGTTTGGGGTCGAGCGCATCACGCAGTCCGTCACCCATCAGGTTAAATGCCAGCACCGTCAGCAGGATCGCCAGACCCGGGAAGGTCACGACCCACCAGGCACTCTGTGCGAACTGCAACACGTCGGAGAGCATGGTGCCCCACTCCGGTGTTGGCGGCTGCGCACCCATGCCGAGGAAGCCAAGGGCGGCCATATCGAGAATGGCGTTAGAGAAGCCGAGCGATGCCTGAACGATCAGCGGCGCAAGGCAGTTCGGGAAGATATTGACGAACATTTGACGCATCGCGCCTGCTCCCGCCACGCGGGAAGCGGTCACATAGTCGCGGTTCACTTCCACCAGCACGGCGGCGCGCGTCAGGCGCACATAGTGCGGCAGGGCGACAAAGGTTAATGCCAGCGAGGCGTTAACGATCGACGGGCCGAAGATCGCCACCAGCACCAGCGCCAGCAGCAGGCTCGGCAGTGCCAGCATGATATCGACGACGCGCATGATGATGTTGTCGATAAGCCCGCCAAAGTAGCCCGCCACCAGGCCGAGGATAATCCCGGCAACCAGCGACAGCGCCACCACCAGGCAGCCAACCAGCAGCGAGAGGCGCGCGCCGAACATCAGACGCGACAGCGTGTCGCGGCCCACATCGTCGGTGCCGAGGATATGCGTCCAGGTGCCGCCATCCTGCCAGACCGGCGGTGCCAGCAGCGCATCGCGGAACTGATCCGCCGGGTTATGCGGCGCGATGAAGTTGGCGAAGATGGCGATAATCAACATCACCACGACGTAGGCCAGGCCGACAACCGCGCCTTTGTTGCGTTTGAAGTAGTGCCAGAACTCCTGCAGCGGCGTCATCGGCACCGGTGCAGAGACAACTTTATTTTCAGTAACTTGTGACATGATGGCCCCTTACTTCTTATGCCGAATACGCGGGTTCACCACGCCGTACAGCAGGTCGACCAGCAGGTTGACGAGGATAATCATCGTCGCGACCAGCAGCACCCCGCCCTGCACCACCGGATAGTCGCGGCGTTGCAGTGCATCAATCAGCCAGCGGCCAAGGCCCGGCCAGGAGAAGATGGTTTCGGTCAGGATCGCGCCCGCCAGCATGGTGCCGACTTGCAGACCGATGACCGTTACCACCGGCAGCATCGCGTTGCGCAGCGCGTGGACGATAATCACCCGCATACGGGTCAGCCCTTTGGCGCGCGCGGTGCGGATATAGTCTTCGCCCAGCACTTCCAGCATCGAGGAGCGCGTCATACGCACAATCACCGCCAGCGGAATAGTGCCGAGCACCACGGCCGGCAGGATCATGTGCGCGACGGCATCGATAAAGTTGCCCTCTTCGCCCCAGATGGCGGTGTCGATCAGCATAAAGCCAGTGAGCGGGTTGGTGTCATCAAGGAACACCATATCGCTGACGCGCCCGGAGACCGGCGTCAGGTTTAGCTGCACCGAGACCAGCATAATCAGCATCATGCCCCACCAGAAGATCGGCATGGAGTAGCCGGTCAGCGCAATGCTCACGGCGGTGTGATCGAAGATGGAGCCGCGTTTGACCGCAGCGAGTACGCCCACCGGAATGCCGACGGCAACGGCGAAGATCATCGCGCAGACGCCCAGCTCCAGCGTGGCTTTAAAGCGCGGCACGAATTCGTCCCACACCGGAAGACGGCTCTTCAATGAGAGACCTAAATCGCCGTGCAATACGCCCCACACGTAGTGGACATACTGTTCCCACAGCGGCTTGTCGAGACCGAGCTCGGCCAGCAACTGAGCGTGACGCTCAGGGGAGATACCACGCTCACCCGCCATGATCATCACCGGATCGCCGGGGATCATATGAACAAAGGCAAAGGTGAGAAGGGTGATACCGATAAACGTCGGGATAACTAACCCCAGACGTCGGAGGATGAACTGCAACATAACCCGGATTCTCAGTAGTGACGCGACGCCTGGCGACGGCACGTCTGTATTGCTCACAAATGTATTTCCACTCTTATTACAAGAGGGAACAGACCTCTCCCCCTCTCCCAGCGAAGAGGGGGAGATCAGGCATTTTACTTATTATTCGACAGAGACGTTTTCGAAGTGGTGTTTGCCTAATGGATCAACCACATAGCCTTTCACCTCTTTACGCACTGGCTCATAGACGGTGGAGTGCGCGACGATCAGCGCCGGAGCCTGGTCATGCATCACTACCTGCGCTTGTTTGTAGAGCTCAATACGCTTGTTGTGATCGTCAGTGGCGCGCGCCGGCTGAATCAGATCTTCAAACGGCTTGTAGCACCAGCGAGAGTAGTTGGAGCCATCTTTCGCTGCTGCGCAGCTGAACAGGGTGGCGAAGAAGTTATCCGGATCCCCGTTGTCGCCGGTCCAGCCCATCATAACGGCCTGGTGCTCGCCCGCTTTCGCACGCTTGAGGTATTCGCCCCACTCGTAGGTGACGATTTTGGCCTGTACGCCCACTTTCGCCCAGTCAGACTGAATCATCTCAGCCATACGGCGCGCGTTCGGGTTGTACGGACGCTGTACTGGCATAGCCCACAGCTCAACGGTGAAGCCCTTCTCATGACCGGCTTCTTTCAGCAGTTGCTTCGCCTTCTCCGGATCGTAGGTGTAGTCTTTAACGTCGTCGTTATAGCCCCACATGGTCGGCGGAATCAGGTTTTTCGCCGCAACGCCCGCGCCCTGATAGACCGCTTTGATGATCGCTTCTTTGTTTACCGCGTAGGTCAGCGCCTGGCGCACTTTCACATCATCAAACGGTTTTTTCTCGGTGTTGAAGGACATGTAACCGACGTTCAGGCCAGCCTGCTCCATCAGGTTAATGTTTTTGTCCTGTTTCATGCGCGCGATGTCAGCCGGGTTCGGGTACGGCATCACCTGACATTCGTTTTTCTGCAGCTTGGCGTAACGCACGGAAGCATCCGGCGTGATGGAGAAGACCAGGCGATCGATCTTCGGCTTGGTGCCCCAGAAGCCTTCAAACGCTTTGTAGAGAATGCGCGAGTCTTTCTGGTATTGCAGCAGCTGGAACGGACCGGTACCGATTGGGTTGAGGTCAACTTTGTCCGGCGTACCGGCTTTCAGCATGTTGTCCGCGTACTCTTTGGAGAGGATGGAGGCGAAGTCCATTGCCAGGTCAGCGAGGAACGGCGATTCCGGGCGCGTCAGCACGAATTGCACGGTGTGATCGTCGACTTTTTTCACTTCGCTAATCAGATCCGGCAGACCCATGCCTTCGAAGTATTCGTAGCTGCCGCCAGAGATTTTATGGTACGGGTTCTGGGCGTTTTTCTGGCGATCGAAAGAGAACACCACGTCATCGGCGTTGAATTCACGCGTCGGTTTGAACTCTTTGTTGTCCTGCCACTTCACGCCTTTACGCAGGTGGAAAGTGTAGGTTTTGCCGTCTTCGCTGATGTCCCACTTCTCCGCCAGCCCCGGAATTACTTCCGTGGTGCCGGTTTTGAACTCAACCAGACGGTTATAAATTGGCACAGAGCTGGCATCGTAAGTGGTACCAGAGGTGAAAAGCTGTGGGTTAAAGCCTTCGGGCGAACCTTCAGAACAATAAACCAGGGTTTTAGCCTGCACGCTTGCCGCGACGGTCATGGCCACCAGGCTAAGACCGAGCTTCAGCATCCCTGACTTCTTCAAGGAAATACTCATTGATTCTGCTCCAATGTGATATGTGTTGTTACCCATGCAGTGGGTATGTCCGACAGGCCTTTTTTAGTTTTTTACCCGGTCTGGTCGGTTGTGCCCGCAGGCGTTATGAGAGATGGGGATTCCTTTCACAAGGTTGACTGAGTTGCAGTACAGATTCTCCATGAAATGCCCCTCATGCCCTACAATCTGTCAACAGAATGTCAAAACGTCAATACAGGTAACCGGGATTTACAACGACGGTGAGAATCGGCAAACAAAGTTAAAAAAAAGTTCAAGCCGCCATATTCAGCAGGGAAATTTATGCTAGTGGCGCGGAAGCAGAATATTCCCCTTATAAAGTGCCATTACCCAGTGATTAACATTCATGCAGATTATGAAAAATTTCTATCACAATGATGATTATCTGAGCGGTATATCCCGCGAACGTTAAAACGCACAGCGCAAAATGCTGACTTTATCCATAAGCAACGCGAAAAAAGATCGTTAGATATATAAATAAATACGATGGAATATCGCAAAAAATAGCCGTCAGGCAGCGGGAAGCAGGGATAAGAGGAATTTCAGCGGGTTTTGGTTTTTGCCGGATGCATTGGCTGCGGAATCGATGGTTTGCCGGATGGCGCGTAAACGCTTATCCGGCCTACGGGCACGCTGGAGCCGGGACCGAAAATTTGCTGGATCGCGTAGGCCTGATAAGGCGAAGCCGCCATCAGGCAATTGTGCGGATCCAAAACTTGCGGACGCAGAAAGCAAAAAACCCAACCTTGCGGTTGGGTTTTTCTAAATTTGGTCGGTGATAGAGGATTCGAACCTCCGACCCCTTCGTCCCGAACGAAGTGCGCTACCAGGCTGCGCCAATCACCGAATGCGGGGCGCATCTTACTGCCGCCGACATGCCCCGTCAATCCTTTAATCGAAAAAAGCTAACTGACTGGCGAGAAAGCCAGCAGCGCCGTTACTTCGCGGCCTGCGCCGGTAGACGGCACCAGTTGTTATTCTCGTTAATGCCACCGTCTGGTGAGGTATAACCGAGGCAACCCATTATGGTGTCGTACAGCTCAACGTGGCGGCGCGGCGTTTTATAGGCCGCCTGCTGCTTAAGCTGCGCCAGCATCTGCGCCTTCTGCGGGTCTTCAAGGTATTTATCAGACATCCACACCATCATCGGCACGCGGAACTGCTCCGGCGGTGCCATATGGCGCGGCGTGCCGTGCAGGTGCTCCTGCTCGTTGATCGACTCGCCGTGATCCGCTGCGTAGAAGACAATCGCTTTGCGGTCGCGCATCTTATCGATCACGCTATCAATAAAGTGATCGACATAGGTCACCGAGTTATCAAAGGAGTTAATCATCTCCTCTTTACTGCACTTGCGATCCACGCCCATACACTCCGGTTTCCACTGCGCGAAGCTGCGCGGGTAACGCTGGGTGTAGTTAAAGTGTGACCCTTTGGTGTGGAGAATAATCATATGCTTACCGTTGGCGTTATCCGCCAGCGAGCGGTCCATCTCGTCGACCAGCAGCATGTCATCAACGTGCTTGCCACGGTTGCGCGGCTCGGCACCAATCTGCTCGCGGTAGGCGATATTGTCCGCCATGGTGTTGCTGTAGAACCACATTTCGCTCTGCATAGCGTAGAGATCGCTGGAGAAGCCAAGCTGCTTAAGCACCGCGAAAATATTCTGCTCTTTCAGCGTACGCTGCGGGTTGGTCTCCGCGCCGCCTTCGCGCACAAACATACAGCGCAGCGAAAGCTTCGTCGCGGTATCGCACGAGTAACCGCGGAAGGCGACGAGGTTCTTCTCCTGCGCCAGCTTCGGCGTCGTGTTGCGTTCATAGCCGAGCATGCCCATATGGTCCCAGCGCGTGGTCTCGCCGATGATAAACACCACCCAGGTATCATCAATATTCTTCGGCGCGACGTAGGTAAACTTCGTCGCCGGGTTCATCAATGAACTGTTGTCTGAAGACTCATCGACGCGCGCCCAGGCATAAAGCCCCAGCGCAGAGAGCCAGTTGGAGGGCAGATAGGAGTTAGCAACCACGCCGCCGTAGCTTGGCAGGTCAACGCCCGAAGCGCGCTCGGTCTGCTTCTGCTGCACATCCATCAGGCGAATCGGCCCCCACACCAGCAGCCCGGCTAACACCACCAGCCCTGCGCTGCGGATGCGCGCGCCAGGCTGACGTAGCTGGCGCAGCAAGGTATCGCGGCAGCGGTTGTGCCAGATAAAGAGCAGAGGGAGCGCGCTCACCGCCACGATCCAGACGAACAGCTGCCAGCCCACCACCTCTTTGGAGAGGTCAATATCCGTGGTCATCACCGAGGCGATAATGCCGTAGCCAATCACCACGTTAAGGAAAGTCATGTAGTAGCTGGCGGCGGCCGAGAAGACCACAATCAGCGAAGTCAGAATACGCCAGACGCGTCGGCCAAACAGCGACAGGACACGTAGCAAGAAGAAGGTGACCAGCACGGTCGCGACCAGCTCAACGGCAGCGGAGAGCCCTTTTAGCGGGGTGAATGCGTGCGCGTAACCATCGAACCGACGGTAAAACACAGCGCTATTCATAAACAGGCCGATATACAACGCAAGCAGGAAGCTCAACTTCTGCTGGGTTATCGTTTTGATATAGTTCATGCAAGCAGCTCAAAAAAGAGGAAAAAGCTCCTGAAAGCGAGAGTCATTCACGCGTCAGGCTAAACAATTGCGAAGGAAGTTAATACGTGAAACTTCTGAAGCGCGCTAAGTAGACCATAGCGGCAGAGAAAAGTGTCAATGAGAGATGAGATTCGGCCATATATTTACAAAAAATAGATGGCCGATGACAAAAAATGTTAACCGCGATAGGTTATCAGGAGGTAATTACATTGAGTTTTACATCAATGTTACCGCGGGTGGCATTGGAGTAAGGGCAAACAATATGCGCCTTTTGCACCAGCTCCTCCGCTTCTTTGTGATCCATGCCCGGCAGGTGGATATCCAGCTGCGCTTCGATACCAAAACCGGTCGGCAACGGCCCAATACCTACCTGACCTTCAATGTAAGCCTCCTGCGGCACTTTCTTCTTCTCGGTCGCCGCAACGTGTTTTAGCGCGCCAAGGAAACAGGCCGAGTAGCCCGCTGCGAAAAGCTGTTCCGGGTTGGTCACTTCACCGCCAGGGCCGCCCATCTCTTTCGGCACGCCCAGTTTGACATCCAGCACCCCATCAGAGGAGGTTGCACGGCCATCGCGTCCCCCGGTTGCTTTCGCTTTAGCACGGTAAACCACTTTCTCTAAAGACATTTGTGACTCCTTCTGTTGGATGAACCTGATTAATAAGGATAGTCGCTTTGCGGAAAGTGTGCGGCGCAGAGGGAGAAAAGCCTCGCGAAAGCGAGGCCAGGCATTAAAGATTTACGTAGTGGTAGCGGCAAGAAACGATAATCAGCGAGTCATCTTTTATGTAGTAAACGAGACGATGCTCTTTGGTGATGCGGCGCGACCAGAGCGGCTTATGGTGCTTGAGCGCCTCCGGCTTTCCGAGCCCCTGGAAAGGGTGCTCAAGCGCATCCCTGACGAGGGTATCAATTTTCTGCTTTACCTTAGGGTCGTTCTGCTTCCAGAAATCTATATCAGCTTGTGCTTCCGGCGTTATCCTGGGCGTCATTCAAATTTATATTCCTGTAGGTCGCCGCTTTCCGCCTGTTGGATGCTGCGCTCAATATGCGCAGCGTTGACCGGGTTGCTGAACAGATGAAGCGTCTCTTGCATAGAGGCAAACTCCTCGGCATCGATAACCACCACGCTTTTAGCCCCTTTGCGGGTGACAAGGATCGGTGCCAGCTCGTCATTTGCCTGCTGCATCAGCGAAGCCAGGTTCTGGCGGGCGTCAGTGTAGTTAACATGTTGCATATTCATCTCCCAGGTGCTGTTACACGAGACACTATAGCTCACGTACAAGTACCTGTACATATATAACCCCACCCCTTTACGTAACGGATGGCAGGGCGAAATCATAGCGGGCCGTGAAAGTGAGCATTGCGATCGCTCGCAATAATCGTTGATGGCGTGAGAAATTCAGAAAACAACAAGGCCGCGACGATTGCCGCGGCCTGCAAAGGTGTAGCCAGTTCATTATTACGCGTGCGCTTGCTGGTAGACCTCGCGCTGCGGCTGGCGGATGGTTGTGGAGAGTGCCAGCGAGAGGATCAGCAGGGCGAAGATGACACAGAAGGTGACATAAAAGCCGCCGAACAGTGAGGCGATAATCGAGCCGCAGATGCTGCCGATACCGAAACCGAGGTAAATCACGCCATAGTTTTTCGCCAGGTTGTTGAGGCCGAAGAACTCACTCACCAGCGACGGGAAGACCGTGATGGTGCCGCCGAAGTTGAAGGCAACGCAGGCGATAGCGGCAAAGAAGCTCACGGCGTTCAGCGGTGCGAAGAGCAGTGCGGCCATGCCGACTAATGAAATCACCTGACCAATGGTAATCACGCGGATGCGGGCAATCTTGTCAGAGAGGATACCCAGCACCAGGCGGCCGCTGAGGTTGGCAATCGCAATCACCGTTACCGCATTAGCAGCAGTGGCAATATCCAGATGCACCATCCCCTGCGCAATATCTTTCGCCACGCCAATCACATACAGGCCGCTCATGCAGGCGGTCAGGAACATTACCGCCAGCATCCAGTACTGCGGTTTACGCATTGACTGCGCCAGCGTGAAGTCATTTTCCACTACGCCGTTAACAGTGGAGACTTTCTGCAGCGGCGCATCGGTCATCAGCATCGCACCGAAGACAATCATCACCAGCGTAATCGCGCCCCAGATCATAAATGTGCTTTCCAGGCCGACGGTCGCCAGCAGATGGCTGTCGATAAATTTAAAACCGAGGCTGCCAAGGCCGTAAGAACCGATAGAGAAGGCGGAGATCAGCCCTTTGCGCTCCGGGAACCACTTCACGCAGTTAGAGAGGGTTAACAGGTAGCCCGCGCCATCTGCCAGGCCAACCAGCACACCCGCGCTGAGCCACAGCATCATCAAATTAGTCGCATGAGCGGTAAGGAAGAAGCCGAGCCCGAGCAGCAGGCCGGAGGCGATGGTGACGCGCTTCACGCCAAAACGCTCCTGCAGTTTACCGGCTACCGAGGAGGAGAGCGCGAGGCCAAGGCTCAGCAGGCCAAAAGAGAAAGCGACCTGGCTTACCGGCTCGCCCAGTTTTTCCGCCAGCGAACTATTGAACAAACTCCAGGTATAAACCGACCCTAACGCAAACTGCGTGATGATGGTGCCGACCAGCGTCAGCCAGCGAGTATGTTGAGCAAAGGAACTATTCATGGCAGTTGTCCCGCAGAAGAATAAAAAGGAATTCACTGCCGACAACCATAACGAAGCGCATTTCATGCTTGGGTAAAAAAGGCATGAAATGCAGCGAGAGAGGAATGAAATGCCGCTGAGCGGGAATGAATGACCGCGCGAAATATCACTGTGGCGAATACTAAGTGTGAGTTAGTACATACTATCAATATAAATCGCGCCGCTATTGTTTCACGAGTGTAAAAAGATTGTTTTAATCGAGCTAAAAACGGGCGCTGACCCCCATGCTGTAGAGGTAGTTTTGCCCCCAGGTCTCGTTTTCCGATTGCGACATTGAAGCGTAGGCGGCGAGATGCGGGTTGAGCAGCATATCGGCACCCAGCGTCACATCCATCCAGTTACCATACTGGTTGGCGGCGGTAAGGCGATAGAGACCCGACTGGCTCTTCCAGACGTTTTCGCCAAACTGCTGGTTAACGCTGATTTGCGCCCACGGACGCAGATCGCCAAAGCGGCTATCAACGCGCCAGCCCAGCGAACTGACGCTGGCGTGCCACAGCGGATCGCTGTACTGCACGTTGGTCGCACTGTCGCCGAATTCGTTATACATTGAAGTCGTTGAGCCATCGTAGTGCCACACCGCCACCGGGCCGGTAGTGACTTTACTTGAGAGCGGAATATTCCAGCCAAGGCTCATGGTGCTAATCGTATCGAGCGGCGACGTATCGGGGAGGTTAATCGCCAGCCCCGGCGAGTTTTGCGTCGAACGAATGCGCTCTTCAAGAATATCGTTATAACGGGGTTGCCGTTCGCTATCCCAGCGATAGCGTCCATCGGTGTCATCAGCACCGACATACTCTTGCTGCCACGCCGCCGCCGTCTGGGAAAAAAGCAGACAGGCAGGCAGCAGCGACATCATCAGGCCACTGCGGGTTGTTTTCATTATTTTACGACTCCAGAGAAGAGCCGAACTCGGCGTAATTGTTATCGTTGTTAGAACGGGCAAAGGCCCTGTAATAAATATTGTCTTTCTGGAGTTTACGTCAAGGCAGGCCGACGTTTATTTTTCCTTCACAAACGGAGTATGGATATGCAGCGTTGTGGTTGGGTTACGCAGGACCCGCTCTATCTTGATTATCACGATAATGAGTGGGGCGTGCCGCAAAGAGAGGGCAAAAAGCTGTTCGAGATGATCTGCCTCGAAGGGCAGCAGGCGGGCCTGTCGTGGATTACCGTGTTGAAAAAGCGGGAGAATTACCGTCACGCCTTCCATAACTTTGACACGCAGCGCGTCGCTGCCATGACGCGGCAAGATGTCGACAGCTTGCTGCAAAATGCCGGGATTATTCGCCATCGCGGCAAGATTGAAGCGATTATTGGCAATGCCCGCGCCTACCTGGCGATGGAAGAAAACGGCGAGTCATTTTCAGATTTTATCTGGGGGTTCGTCGATAACCAGCCACAGATCGCGCACGCTTCACTGCTCGCCGAAATCCCCACCTCAACGCCCGTTTCCGACGCCTTATCAAAAGCGCTAAAAAAACGCGGCTTCAAATTTGTTGGTTCAACTATCTGTTATGCCTTTATGCAGGCCTGCGGTCTGGTTAATGACCACGTCGTCGGCTGCATCTGTTACCCGGGAGAAAAGCATGATTCGCGCATGGAACAGTGAAGATTTAACCCCGCTGCTGGCGCTGTGGCTGGAGAGCACCACCCTCGCCCACCCCTTTATTCAGGCCAGCTACTGGCAGGAGAGCGAAGCGCTGGTGCGCGACGCCTATCTTCCGTCGGCGAAAACCTGGGTGGTTGAGCAGGAGGGGGAGTTGCAGGGCTTTGTCAGCGTAATGGATGAGCAATTTATCGGCGCGCTGTTTGTGCGCCCGCAGGCGTTTAGCAAGGGGTTCGGGAAAGCGCTGATTAACCATGTTAAACAGCACTTTCCCCGCTTAAGCCTTGAGGTTTACCAGCAGAATGAGCGGGCGGTGAACTTCTACCATGCGCAGGGCTTTACCATTACCGAAAGCGCATGGCAGGAGGAGACCGGTCATCCAACGTGGATCATGAGCTGGCAGGCGGATCAAACGCCGTCAGCGTAAGCGCCGGGCCGCGATACTTCTCAACCCACGCCAGCGCCGTATTTCCCGCGCAGCCATTGCCCAGCCGCGAGCTGGGCAGATCTTTGGTCAGCACGTTCACCGCGCCGTTTTTACACAGCCCGTCCGCCGTTGGTTCAAGATCCGGCCATGCCCCTTCATGAATGCAGATCACGCCAGGCTTAATGCCGCTGCTCACCACCGCGCCCGCCAGCACCTGCCCGCGCTGGTTCCACACCCGTACCACATCGCCCGGCGCAATACCGCGCGCCTGCGCATCGAGCGGATGGAGCGTAATTGGCTCGC
Source organism: Kosakonia sp. CCTCC M2018092 (assembly GCF_003864115.1). Classification (NCBI taxonomy): domain Bacteria; kingdom Pseudomonadati; phylum Pseudomonadota; class Gammaproteobacteria; order Enterobacterales; family Enterobacteriaceae; genus Kosakonia; species Kosakonia sp. CCTCC M2018092. The sequence continues at coordinate 172,860 of NZ_CP034225.1, read as the reverse complement.
GCCCGGCCACCGCATACTCTTCGCGCAGACGGGTAAAGTTGAGCTGGCTGTGCAGGCGGTGCGCCGGATGCGCAGAGAGTACCTGCAACTGCTCCGGTTCGGCATTGCCATGCCACTCATCCGGCTCCAGCCATGTCGGATGCGGCGGGCAGTCGGCATAGCCAAAGCTTTCAATGCGCTCAGAGTAGATTTCGATTTTCCCGCTCGGCGTTTTCAGCGGGTGCGCCTGCGGATCGCGACGGAAATCGGCGTAACGCACGAAGCGCGCGTTCTGCTCGCTCTGTGGCATCTCAATCAGCTGGTTCGCCTGCCAGAACTCAGCGAACGGCGGCAGCGTCACCTGCTGGCTCGCCCCGCGTTCGCCAGCGATGGTGTAGAAGGTCTCCAGCCACTGCAGATCGCTCTTCCCTTCGGTAAAGCGCTTGCGCCCGCCCGCTTCCCAGCGCTCGCTTAAGTCCGCAAACACTTCAAAGTCATCGCGCGCCTCAAACTGCGGCGGCACCACGCGCTGCATCGGCACCAGGTGCTGGTTGCTGTAATCGCCGGTCATCGTCAGGTCGTTACGTTCAAACGAGGTAGTCGCTGGCAGCACGATATCGGCGTGTTTCGCCGCTGCCGTCCAGAAACACTCGGAGATCACCACCAGTTCCGGCTTCAGCCAGGCGCGGATCAGGCGATTGGTATCCTGATGATGGGTAAAGTTTGCGCCGCCCGCCCACCAGACAAAGCGGATATCCGGGAAGTGCCCGTTGATGCCGTTGTGCTGGTAAGGCGCGCCGGGATTTTCCAGCGCTTCAACGATGCGCGCGACGGGGAATTTATGTACTGCGTCGGTGCCGCCTTTGACCAGCCCCTGCATTGAAGCAAGCACCGCCGCGCGGCGTGTCGGGTTGCCACCGTTGGCAAAGTGATAAGAGAGGCCAAACCCGCCGCCCGGCGTACCGATCTGCCCAAGCATCGCCGCCAGCGTCACCAGCATCCAGTGTTTTTGCTCGCCAAACTGCTGGCGCTGCATCCCCCAGCCTGCCATCAGCATGGTGGTGTTTTCATGGAAAACTTTTGCCAGTTCGCGGATTTTAGCCGCTTCAATGCCGCAGATGCCTGCCGCCCACTCCGCCGTTTTCGCCACGCCATCGCTTTCGCCAGTGAGGTAGGCAGCAAAAATCTCGTAGCCCACGGTGCAACGGGAGAGAAAATCATTATCCTGCCAGCCGTTCTCCACCAGCGTGTGGGCGATGCCGAGCATCAGCGCCACGTCGGTGCCCATATGCGGCGCGATCCACTCGGCGCGATCGCCGAGGAAATCGACGGTCTCCGATCGCATCGGATCGATACAGATCACCCGCTTGCCGCTGTTGCGCAGCGCGTCAAAGTAAGGAATGCCCTGCTCATCCGAGGCGTTCCAGGCGATCTTCAGGGTGTTTAGCGGGTTGGCGCTCCACAGCACCACCACGTCGCTGTGTTCGAGGATCAGCGGCCAGCTGGTCTGCTGCTGGTAAACTTCGTTGCCGCCAACCACGTGCGGCATGATCGCCTGCGCGGCGCCGGTGGAGTAATCCCCGAGATGGCCGGTATAGCCGCCCGCGAGGCTCATATAGCGCTGTAACAGCGTGGCGGCTTTGTGCAGCACGCCGTTGGAGCGCCAGCCGTAGGAACCCGCAAAGATTGACGACGGGCCATAGCTGTCACGAATACGTTTGTGCTGCTGATGGATCAGATCCAGCGCCTGATCCCAGCTGACACGCACAAACTCATCCTGCCCGCGCACGCCCTGCGGGCTGTCGGGCGAAGCGAGAAAGCCTTTGCGCACCATCGGGTAGCGTACGCGCGTTTCGCTGTGCACCTGCTCCTGCACCACGCTTTGCAGCGAGTTGGGGAATGGCGTCGGCAGCGCGCCGCGTGAGGCGAGCACCTTTTCACCATCGGTGTCGACCAGCATCGGGCCCCAGTGGGCCGCCGTAAGAACTGTTTTGATAGCAGAGTTTGCCAAAGCGCGCTCCTGAATAGCTTGCAGGTGGTGTCGGATGTGTTGTTTGCGCTCTATCATCCACGGCGAAGCGCGTTTGGCAAAGAATTAAACGTCATTACCGCCGCGCGCCGGGTGATAAGCGCAGGTTAGTGCTTGATTGCCCGCGATTTCGCGCTAAGGTGAGGGCAACCAGTTACGGCGAGGGAAGCAACAATGGCGAAAACGACGCGCCCAACCATCAGCGATGTGGCGAAAGCGGCCAACACCGGCAAAACCAGTATTTCACGCTATCTCAACGGTGAAAAACATCTGCTTTCCGCTGCCCTTCTGGCGCGCATTGAGCAGGCCATCGCCGCACTCGATTACCGCCCAAGCCTGATGGCGCGCGGTCTTAAGCGCGGGCGCACCCGGCTTATCGGGCTGATTATTGCCGATATCACCAATCCCTACTCCGTGCATGTGCTGAGCGGCATCGAAGCTGCTTGCCGCGAAAAGGGGTTTACGCCGCTGGTCTGTAATACCAATAACGAAGTCGATCAGGAGCTGCACTACCTTGACCTGCTGCGCAGCTACCAGGTGGAGGGGATTGTGGTGAACGCCGTGGGCATGCGCGAAGAGGGGCTAAACCGCCTGCAACAATCCTCCCTGCCGATGGTGCTGATTGACCGCAAAATCCCTGATTTCGCCTGCGATGTCGTCGGGCTGGATAACACCCAGGCCGCCACCACCGCCACTGAACACCTTATCGAGCAGGGTTTTGAAGCCCTGCTGTTCCTCAGCGAACCGCTGGGCACCGTCAACACTCGCCGCGAAAGGCTAAACGCTTTTCACTCCACCCTTGCCCGCTACCCTGGCGTGGTGGCGGAAGATGCGGAAGTGGTGCTGCACGAAGCGGCGCAGTTGGATAACACCCTGCGCCAGTTCCACGCCCGCCATCGCGGCATGCGCAAAGCGGTGATCTCTGCCAACGGTGCGTTAACTCTTCAGGTGGCGCGCTCGCTAAAGCGTATTGGCCTGAACTGGGGCAGCGATATCGGCCTGCTCGGCTTTGATGAGCTGGAGTGGGCAGAGCTGGCGGGCGTCGGCATTACCACCCTCAAACAGCCCACCTGGCAGATCGGTTTTGCCGCTGTCGAGCAGGTCGTGCGCCGCATTGAGGGCCACAGCGATACGGTGCACGAGCGGGTTTTCTCCGGCGAACTGATCGTGCGCGGCTCTACGTCGCGTTAATTTTCCCCTTCGTGATGCCGATCATAAATTCGACACAGTGAACTTTTCTTTGGAACCGGTTCCATCTAGCGTTAATGGAAGCTAATCACCCTGCCGTTATCGGGGAACCGGAAGATGGAAAGAAAAATTATTGTTGTTACCGCCGCCTATGGTCATGACCAGGTGGCGGCGCTGGGCGGCCAGGTCGGCACGCTGCCGATCATTGCCAATGCGGGTGCCGACGGCGTGGAGATCCGCCGCGAACTGCTCAACGACGAGGAGCTGTCTCACCTGCCGTCGCTGGCCTTCGCCATTGATATGCACAACCTGCTGGTCTGTTACTCCGCGCCGGAGCCGCTCTGCCTGCAAGATGGCAGCTTAAACCCGCGCCTGCCCGCCCTGCTGGACGAAGCCCGCACGCTGAAAGCGCTGTGGCTGAAAGTCTCGCTGGGTCATTTCAAAGATAACGCCGTGCTGGAGACCCTGCGCGGCTGGCTGGCGACAAGCGATGTGCCGCTGGTAGTGGAAAATGATCAAACCGAGTGCGGCAAGCTCGCACCGATGCTGCGCTTTAAAGCCGCCTGCCACACTGCGCACCTCCCCGTCACGCTCACTTTTGATACCGGCAACTGGCTGTGGGTTGGCGATGAGCCGGAAGAGGCCGTGCGCCAGCTCGCGCCCGCCGTGAGCTATGTGCATGTCAAAGCCGTTGAGCGCGCAGGCGATAAGCACTGTGCAACACCACCGAATGCCGAAAACCCGCGCTGGCTGGCGCTGCTCGACGCACTGCCTGGCGATGTACCGCGCGGCATCGAATTCCCGCTTGAAGGCGACGATTTGACCGCCGTCACCCGCCACTATGTCTCTCTGCTGCGTAAGGAGTTCAGCCATGCATAACGCGCTGGATGTCATCACCCTTGGCGAAGCGATGGCGATGTTTGTCGCCACCGAAACCGGCGATCTCGCCGAGGCCGGGCACTTTATTAAACGTGCGGCCGGTGCCGAGTTAAATGTCGCTACCGGCCTTGCGCGTCTGGGGTTGAAAGTGAGCTGGGTCAGCCGCGTCGGCGATGACAGCTTTGGCCGCTTTATCCTCAACACGCTGCGCAAAGAGGGGATTGATACCTCCGGCGTGACGCTGGATACCCGCTACCCGACCGGCTTTCAGCTGAAATCGAAATGCGATGATGGAACCGATCCCATTGTGGAGTACTTCCGCAAAGGCTCCGCTGCCAGCCATCTTTCGCCGGAGGATTTTAACGCCGCGCTGTTCAGCGATGCGCGCCATCTGCACATGAGCGGCGTGGCGGCGGCGATCTCCACCACCTCTTACGCCCTGCTGGAGCATGCGGCGAAGGCGATGAAATCGCAGGGCAAAACCCTGTCGTTTGATCCCAACCTGCGCCCGGTGCTGTGGAAAAGTGAAGCGGAGATGGTCGAAAAGCTCAACGCGCTCGCCTTCCAGGCGGACTGGGTGCTGCCGGGGCTGAAAGAGGGCGTCATTCTCACCGGTCGGCAGACGCCGGAAGGGATTGCTGATTTCTATCTGCAACGCGGCGTGAAGGCGGTAATTATCAAAACCGGCCCTGACGGCGCGTGGTTTAAAACCGCCGAGGGAGAACAGGGGGCGGTTGCGCCGGTTATTGTCGAGAACGTCGTCGATACCGTTGGCGCAGGCGATGGTTTTGCCGTCGGGGTGATCAGCGCCCTGCTGGAAGGAAAAACGCTGCACGATGCGGTGCGCCGGGGCAATGCCATCGGTGCGCGGGCGATTCAGGTGCCCGGCGACAGCGAAGGATTGCCAACCCGCGCGGAGCTTGGCGCGCTGTAAGCGCCCGTTTCGCCGATACTCAAACCGCCTGTACCCTACATGACAGGTGGAAAATAACCTCAACCATAGAGGCAACCTTATGAGCAACGCCACCAACTCAGCCAAACGCTGGCTCTATATCATGCCGATTGTGTTTATCACCTACAGTCTGGCCTACCTCGATCGCGCGAACTTCAGCTTCGCCTCCGCGGCCGGGATTAACGACGATCTCGGCATCACCAAAGGCGTCTCTTCGCTGCTGGGCGCGCTCTTCTTCCTCGGCTACTTCTTCTTCCAGATCCCCGGCGCGGTCTACGCCGAACGGCGCAGCGTGCGCAAGCTAATCTTTATCTGCCTGATTTTGTGGGGTGCCTGCGCATCTCTAACCGGCGTGGTGAGCAATATCCCGATGCTGGCCGCCATCCGCTTTATCCTCGGCGTGGTCGAAGCGGCGGTAATGCCAGCGATGCTGATTTACATCAGTAACTGGTTTACCAAATCGGAGCGTTCGCGGGCGAACACCTTTTTAATCCTCGGTAACCCGGTCACGGTGCTGTGGATGTCGGTGGTCTCCGGCTACCTGATCCAGTCCTTCGGCTGGCGTGAGATGTTTATCATCGAAGGCGTGCCAGCGGTGATCTGGGCCTTTTGCTGGTGGGTGCTGGTAAAAGATAAACCGACCGAAGCGAAGTGGCTGAGCGAAGATGAGAAGCGCGCGCTGCAAACACAGCTTGATAAAGAGCAGCAGGGCATTAAAGCGGTTCGTAACTACAGCGAAGCCTTCCGCTCGCGCAATGTGGTGCTGCTCTGCCTGCAATATTTCGCCTGGAGCATCGGCGTGTATGGCTTTGTGCTGTGGCTGCCATCCATTATCCGCAGCGGCGGCGACAACCTCGGCATGGTGGAAGTGGGCTGGCTCTCTTCCGTACCTTACCTGGCGGCGACCATTGCGATGATCCTCGCCTCGTGGGCCTCCGATAAGCTGCAAAACCGCAAACTCTTTGTCTGGCCGCTGCTGCTGATTGGCGCGTTCGCCTTTATCGGCTCGTGGGCAGTGGGCGCGAACCACTTCTGGATCTCCTACACCCTGCTGGTGATTGCCGGGGCGGCAATGTACGCGCCGTATGGCCCCTTCTTCGCGATTATCCCGGAGATGCTGCCGCGCAACGTCGCGGGTGGCGCAATGGCGCTAATCAACAGCATGGGCGCGCTCGGCTCGTTCTGCGGCTCGTGGTTTGTCGGCTACCTTAACGGCGCGACCGGCAGCCCGTCCGCTTCGTACATATTTATGGGGGTGGCGCTTTTCGCCTCTGTATGGCTTACTTTAATTGTTAAGCCTGCTAACAATAAGCAGATTCCGGCAGGCGCACCGTCACAAGGGAGAACCGCATGAAGCCATCTATCATCCTGTACAAAGCCTTGCCCGATGATCTGCTCGCACGACTGGAGACGCACTTTACCGTAACCCAGGTTGCTAACCTGAAACCAGAAACGGTGCAGCAACACGCCGAGGCGTTTGCCAACGCGCAGGGGCTGTTAGGCTCCAGCCAGACAGTGGATAGCGCGCTGCTGGAGAAGATGCCGCAGCTGCGTGCTACCTCGACCATCTCGGTAGGCTATGACAACTTTGATGTGGATGCGCTGAACGCGCGCAAGATTGCCCTGATGCACACCCCAACCGTGCTGACCGAAACCGTCGCCGACACCATTATGGCGCTGGTGCTGAGCAGCGCCCGCCGGGTGGTGGATGTGGCTGAGCGCGTTAAAGCGGGCGAGTGGACCAAAAGCATTGGGCCGGACTGGTTCGGCAGTGATGTACACCATAAAACGATGGGCATTGTCGGTATGGGGCGCATTGGCCTGGCACTGGCGCAGCGCGCACACTGCGGCTTCGGGATGCCGATCCTTTACCACGCCCGCCGCCAGCATGCCGAAGCGGAAGAGCGCTTTCAGGCGCGCCACTGCGATCTGGAAACGGTGTTGCAGGAGTCCGATTTTGTCTGTGTCGTACTGCCGCTCACTGAAGAGACGCAGCATCTGATCGGCAAAGCGCAGTTCGCGATGATGAAAAAATCCGCCATCTTTATTAATGCCGGGCGCGGTCCGGTAGTGGATGAAGCGGCGCTGATTGAGGCGCTGCAAAACGGCGAAATCCACGCCGCCGGGTTGGATGTGTTTGAGCAGGAGCCGCTGCCGGCGGATTCACCGCTGCTGTCGCTGCCCAACGTTGTGGCGCTGCCGCATATCGGCTCTGCGACCCATGAGACGCGCTACAACATGGCGGCCTGCGCGGTCGATAACCTGATTGATGCGCTCAATGGCAAGGTGGAGCAGAACTGCGTTAACCCGCAGGTCGTCCGCTAATCTCCATTCAGCAATAAAAAAGAGGCGACAAGGTCGCCTCTTTTTTTATGCCTGCATCCGCTTACTGCTGGGTTGCAGAGACGGTTGCCGTCCAGGCCTGGGTAAAGGCCTGATGCTGCGCCGCCAGCGGCCCAATCAGCGCGTTGTACTGGCTGGCCTGCTCGGAGGTCGGGAACTGAATGCCGTTCGCCGTAAAGCTCACCTGCGTGCCCTGCTGCGCGATAAAGTCGCCCACCTGCACCAGCTGCTGGGTGAAGACCTGCGCCGCCGGGATCAGCGGTTGCAGCGCGTTAGCCGGGTTGGTCACCACTTTGGTGTAAACCTGGTCATAGACCGGTTTCAGATCGTCTGCCTGCTTGAGCGCGGCATGAGAAGCATCGGCCTGCATTTTAGCGTTCTGCAACTGCTGGCTCAGCACGCCGAGAGAACCGTTGGCCTGGCGAAGCGGCTCGCGCTGCGTCATATAATCCTGCGGAACGCGGATGGCATTAACGCTATCAACGACCGGGCGCAGACCGGAATCCATCGCCTGGTTCACCTGCTGGGAATAGCCATAGATAACCGCATAATCAGAGACAAACGGGCCGAACTGTTTTTTCTGATCCGCCGTCAGCGCTGGCAGACGTTCGCTGCTGCGCATTGCCGTATTCTGCAGGAAATCGATAAACGCTTTACGTTGATCGCCTTCTTTATCAAAACACCCACTCAGGCTTACCACCATTAATAGCGCCGCAAGAGACGCAAACCAGCGAGAGCAGGACTGTCCTGTCGCCATTTTATTACTCCTTTCACCCATAAAACCGCTTCTCGGCACACGCGTGCCCAACGGCCTACAAGGATAGTCCAGGTCAGCCTCGCAAGATACCCCTTCATTACACACAAAAGCGTGCGGATCCGTTTTGGCACGATATTTTCCGTGATCGCGGTCGGATTATTCTTAATCCAAATTTTTGCTGACGATTTACAAATTTATACCGAGCAAAATCGCTCTCTTATTAATCAATCAATTAAACAAAACTTAAGCGGCAGAAGGTGCATTTTGAGCACATCTACCCCGCTTACAACGTAAATAATCACTGGCGAAATCATACGCCAGGTTTTTTTCCGACTACTCTTATCAGGCTGTATCACGATATCCGCTGTGTGATTTTATGAGGAGTGCTCAATGGAGTACAAAGACCCGATGTTTGAACTGATGAGCAGTCTCGAACAGATCGTATTTAAGAAAGATGTTGCGCAGACGGGAACCCTGAGCAAGAAGCCGAATTCCTTTAGTGACTTTGAACAATTGCGACGTGGAACCGGTCTGAAGATTGATGACTTCGCTCGTGCGATGGGAGTCTCGGTCTCAATGGTGCATGAGTGGGAATCACAACGTATAACACCCACCGCCACCGAGATGAAACTGATGCGTCTGATTCATTCGAATCCGATGCTCAGCAAGCAGCTTATTGACTAAGCTGCAACGGTCAGAGCCCCCGCCACGCCGGGGGTTTATGTTTTTCCCGCCTTAACGAGACTTCAACCGCAACGTCCTCGCCACTCTTGTCAGACGCGCTGTTCGACAGTAGAGCGCAAACACCACAAACCCTTCGCCATTCAGCAACCGCCGACACCCGACTAATGCCGCCAGCGCAATTAGCAACGGTATCGCCGCGCCGCCGCCCGTCAGCAGATTAATCACCAACTGCGCCACGGTGACCAGCAGCAAGCCGCTAAAGAGATACGCAAAACCGGCAAGCCCGGCGCTAAATCCACGCGCCAGCATAAACATGCTGCTGAGGGTTGTCGCCAGCACCACCAGCGCAGGGGCAAAAAAGGCGAGTGCGTGCAGCGGCGGCGTCAGCCCCGGCAAGAGTCGCAGCAGAGAAAGCAAATTGAGCGCAAACGCCACCAGCAGCAGCAGGATCACAAACGCCACCGGAAAGCCATTCTGGCGCGGCTGCTCGGCGGCGGTTTTGTCAAAATGGCGCTCCAGCTCGGGCGTGGAGCGCGACAAGACGCGTTCATCTTTGCGCGCAATCAGCGGCTCGATTTCACGCCCGTGCTGCCATAAATCGTAGAACACCGATCCCGTCAGCCAGCTCAACAACGACATCAGATCACCGCCAGCGACTGAATGGTGCCGACGATATAGCGCCCGGTGCGCGGCACGTTGCCCGGTGCGGCAATAACGCCACTCACCGCGCTGCCTGCCAGTGCCGCCGCGCTGGTCACCACCTGGCCCAGCTGGCGGGTCAGCTCAACCTGTACCGGCTCGACGGGGAAGCGTTTCGGATAGAGACCCGCGCGGATGGCGGCCTTGATGCCTTTATTGCTGATACCGGGGTTCTGCGCGCGAATAATCAGCTCCGTCAGACGGGCGCGATCCTGGCGCGGATACTCTTTCAGCCACTGCGTCGCTTTCAGCGAAGAGACCGACTTCATCGCTTTCCAGGTTGCCAGCGCCTCTTTCAGCGCACCACCGGCGCTCGCCAGCGAGACAAGATCCAGCGAGGTTGAAGTGGCGACATACCACTCCTGGGAATCCAGCCAGGCGACATTTTCACCGCCGTTCTCCACCAGATCGTACACGCGATAGATACCGTTAAGGCACTGCAAACCGGTCGCCGCCGTGCCCGCATAGCCAATCGCCACCAGCACGGTGCTGCCGCCCGCGGTGAGCGGTGTTGCGACGGTACCGGCGGCCATCACGCCCGCGGTGATAAGCATCGCGCCGCAGGAGAGCACCGTCGAGGCGATCTCGGTGCCCATTGACGTTGCAGAGACCGCTTCCGTCAGCGCTTTACCGTTGCTGGAGTTGGTCGGCTGGGCGGCGGCTTTAGTGACGATAACGTGAGTGACGATGCCGCTCTGCCCGTTGGGGTGGCGTTTACTCGGACGCACCAGGTAACGCTCCGGGCCATCGGCATAGATGATGCCTGCGTCGGCAAATTCACGGGTACAATCCATTGCGGCGCCGAGGGCTTTAAAATCAAAATCACTCGCTCCTGCACCGGTCATACGGGCAAATTCATACCCCGGCAGATTTCTTTCGGGGTTCATTCCAGGCAGATTCATCATCGTTTCCTTGTGGCGGTGGCGTAGCAGAAGCTGTCCAGCCGGGGCTAAACAGCGTGAGCATATCTATCGCTTTCACTTATGTTACTTCTTATTAACAGCAGGCAACCGTATCGCGTTTATTTTCATCACTCAAGTTTAGAGCAGGATTGACTACGAGAATTGGTTGCCCGCTCACGCTTGCTGCCAGCACCATCCGCTGGCGTGCCACGTCAGGCTGTGCGTCAACCCAAGCCCGGCAAGAAACGCCTCATCGTGTGAAACCACCAGCATCGCGCCGGGAAAATCCGCCAGCGCCGCTTCAATCGCACGGGTGGAGGCAAGATCGAGATGGTTGGTCGGCTCGTCGAGCAGTAACAGCTGCGTGGCATCACGCTGCCAGAGCACGCAGGCGAGCGCCGCCTTCAACCGCTCGCCGCCGCTCAGGGCTGCCAGCGGCAACATCACCTTCTCCGCGCCCAGCTGTAACTGCGCCAGGCGGCTGCGCAGCACGCCCTCCTCCAGCAATGAATCACCCCGCTGAAGGTGTTCCAGCACCGATAACGAGAGATCGAACCGGGAGAGATGCTGATCCAACCACGCGCAGGTGACCGAACGGTGACATTCGCCTGCCAGCGGCAATAGCTCGCCGAGGATCGCCTTTAACAGCGTCGACTTGCCGCAGCCATTTGGCCCACGAATGGCAACGCGCAGCGGGCCGTCGATGCGCAGGCTCAGGGGAGGAAGCACGACGTGCGGCAGCACCACTTCGTCGAGCACCAGCACCTGTTTGCCCGGCGGCACCTGGCTGCCGGGCAGCGTAAACAGCACCGGCATCTCCTCCTCGACCCGCTCACGCGCCTCGGTGACCGCCGCGTTAAGCGCCTCGTTTTGCTGCTGATGCTGCTTGCGCCAGCTCGCCGGTCGCTCTTTGGCGAGGTTTTTATATTTCACCCGTTCAAAAGAAGCGATGTTGAGCGTATCGACGGTGCGCAGCGTCTTCGCCGAACGCCGCAGGCTGGCGTCGTGCTCCTTCTGCATCCGGCTGCGTGCGCGCCGACGCTCAACGGCGGCATGATCCAGCATCGCGCGGGCGGCCTGCTGCTGCGCCTCGCGCTGCTGCTCATAATCAGCGTAATTGCCGCCGTAGCTGCGAAGCCCGGCGGGTGTCAGTTCAACAATGCGCGACATCTCACCGAGCAGTTGCCTGTCGTGAGTGGCGATCAGGGCACCGCCTTTATGCTGCCGGAGCTGGTCGCTAAACCATGCGCGCCCTTCGCTATCGAGGTGATTAGTCGGTTCATCCATTAACAGGTAATCCGCGCCGGTCATAAACGCGCCACAGAGCAGCGCCCGAACGCGCTCGCCGCCGCTCAGTGCGACAGCCGGTTTGTCCGGCGCGAACGGCGGCAGATTAGCGTGCTGAAAGGCGGCCGCAAGCCGCTCAGGCAGATCCCACTGACCGTCGAGTAACTCCAGATCGCCCTCCTGATAGCGCCCCTGCAACACGCGCTCCAGGGCAGCGAAGATCTCGCCATAGCCGAGCAGCTGCGTAAGGGTAGCCTGCGAAGAGAGAGTGTGTTGCTGCGCGACATACGCCCAGCGCACTGCGGATTCGATATGCCCGAACGCGGGCTGACTTTGCCCGGCAAGCAGGCGTAAAAGTTGGGTTTTGCCGACGCCGTTACGCCCGACCAGCCCGCACAGCGAGGCGTCGAGGGTTAAATTCAGCGGGCCGAAAAGGGTCTCGCCCGTCGCAAACTGACAGGTGACCTGATGCAAAATAAAGGCGGGTGACTGCGCACAATGAGCCATAAGCACTCCTGAATGAGATCGTAAACGGCCTTGCCAACGCGCGAGCGTTTAACAAGGTAGTGGATTCATCAGTCGTGTTTGTTCATTTTCCAGGTGCGCTCCAGTGAGACGAGAAGTTCGTCGCGGCACAGGATAGCCAGAGAGCCAGGCCAGGTTCAAGGTCAAATTTTCATCTTTACGTCGCGGCGCGCAAAATTGAGGGCTAATTGTTTGCGCAATATTGCCGATGAATAAGGTGACTTAACTGAAAGTAGCAGGCCATGCGTGCAATCCAGGATCGCCATTTCAGAAAGGAGACGATAAAACCGCGCGTTACCCCAAACGCATAACGGTGGCATATCGTTCAGCACTGCTCAGGGAGGAGGTCCGGAAGTAAAGCATTGTTCTGGTTTCAGGCCCTGAATCCTAAAATGAGAATGAATGATGTCCAGATATATTCTGATTGTCGATGACAGCCGCCTGTCACGCATGATTTCCCGCCAGTATGTTCTTAACTTGCACAGCGACTGGAGCATTGATGAGGCCGGTACGGGCGAAGAGGCGATTGCCCACGCCGCGGCGAACACTCCCTATTTAATTCTGCTTGATGTGAATATGCCCGGAATTGGCGGTATTGAAGCGGCGTCACGCCTGCGTCAGACCCATCCGCAGACCCACATCGTGCTGCTCACCGCTAACGTGCAGAACTCCGTGCAGGCTGCCGCCGAAGAGATGGGCCTCGGCTTTCTGCCGAAACCGCTGAAAGAGCCGCAGCTGCACGCCATGTTGAAGAGCCTGGAGAGCCAGCCATGACCGAGTTGCCCGATATCAGCGAGATTGAAGCGGACAGCCTGATGGAGATCTTCAACATCGGTGTCGGTCACGCGGCGGCGGCGATGAGCAACATCGTCAACGAAGAGGTACGCATGTCGGTGCCGACCATCCGCTTTACGCCGCGCTCGAAAGCGGCCGACGAAATGGGTGCTGGCGTATCGCTGTTCGGCATTAGCCAGCATTACGAAGGCGCCTACGCCACCGAAGCGATTTTGATGTTCCCGGAAGCCGCCAGTTTTGAAATCGTCCGCATGATGGTTGGCGATCTGATCCCGGCGCACGAACTGGGCGAGATGGAGCGCGAAGCGATGAGCGAGATTGGCAATATCGTGCTCAACGCCTGCGTCGGTACGCTGGCAAATATGTTCCAGAAAGAGCTACAAGGGTCGCTGCCGGTGGTGCGGGTTGGCAGCAGCGAAGAGATCCTCAACCCGGAAAAAGATGAGAACGATCCGCTGGTGATGATGCTGCGCATTGATTTTGCGCTTGAGCGCCAGCAGATCCAGGGCTATCTCGCGTTTATCCTCGATATGTCCGCTCTGTGCGACTTACGCGAGCAGGTTCGGCTTTATATCAGCCGTTTAGAATCCGGTAGTGTTCCCAGCGGAATGCATTAATCATGAAAGATAAGTTGTTATTGGATGCGTTTTCAGCCCTCAGCCTCGGTGTCATCCTTGTGGATGCGCAGTACCGTATCGCGCTGTGGAATGCGTGGTTAGAGACGCATACCGGGCGGGCGGCCAGCGACACCGTTGGCGAAGACTTTTTTTCCGTCTTCCCGGACCTGACCTATCACCGCGTTGGCGATGCGATCCGTCAGGCCATTGGTCACAATTTATCTTCCCTGCTTTCACAATCGCTACACCGCTCGCCTTTTCCGCTCTATGCGGAACCGGCGCGACCAACCGCCCGTCTGAGCCAGGCGGTGACCATTGTTCCACTCGGCGATGCCGAGCGTTACTGCCTGATTCAGATCGTCGATGTCACTGCGGCAGTCCGCCGTGAGTCGCTGCTGCGCGATCAGGCCCATGAATTGTTGTCGCAATCCCTGTCGGATGGCCTGACGGGCGTCGGCAACCGCCGCTATTTCGATCTCTGCATTGAGCGCGAGTGGCGCGCCAGCAAGCGTAATAACAAACCGCTGTCGCTGCTGCTGATCGATGTGGACTATTTCAAGTCCTACAACGACAGCTATGGTCACCAGCACGGCGATGAGTGCCTGCAACAGATCGCAGCGGCGATGCGCGGCGTGCTCTGCAACCCGAATGAGATCCTGTTTCGTTACGGCGGCGAGGAGTTTTGCGCCCTGTTGCCGGAAACGCGCTCGGCAGCGGCGGTGGAGCTGGCAGAGAAGCTGCGCACCAGCGTGCAGCGCCTGGAGCTTCCCCACGCCAGTTCCCCGGATGGCTGCGTCAGCGTCAGTATCGGCGTCGCCAGCCTGTGTCAGCAGAACCATACCGAATATGGGCAGCTGATCCAGAGCGCGGATAATGCGCTCTACGAGGCGAAACGCGCCGGGCGCAACACCGTTCGCGTCAGCACCGCCTTTCGTCGATTCACCCACGCGCCACGCCGCTGAGTTGGGCGGTATTGCCGGATGGTAGTGCCGAACCGTCTGCTTTGCCGGATGGCGCTTCGCTTATCCGGCCTACAAGGGACATTAGCCGCGCTAAATCGTAGGCCGGATAAGGCGTAGCCGCCATCCGGCAAAACCAACTCCCGGCAACATCTGGGCATGAAAAAACCCGCCGTAGCGGGTTTTTTATCGACTGAACGATTACTGCAGCAGCGAGATATCCGCAACCTGCAGGAAGAGTTCGCGCAGTTTCGCCAGCAGCGTCAGGCGGTTGATGCGCACCTCTTTATCTTCGGCGTTCACCATCACGTTCTCAAAGAACTCATCCACCGGCTCGCGCAGCTGCGCCAGCTCGATCAACGCTTCCTGATAGCGCCCTTCGGCAAAGAACGGCTGCAGGGTATCGCGCAGAACCACCACGTTGCCCGCCAGCTTAATCTCTGCGGCCTCTTTCAGCACCGCCGCCTGCACGTTCTCATTCAGCGTTTCGTCAGATTTCGCCAGGATGTTGGAGACGCGCTTGTTGGCTGCCGCCAGCGCCGCCGCTTCCTCCAGCGTACGGAAGTGGGAAACCGCCTTCATACGCGCGTCGAAATCGGCCGGTTTGGTCGGACGGCGCGCCAGCACCGCCTGAATGGTATCAACGCTGTAACCTTCGTCCTGATACCAGGCGCGGAAGCGGCCCAGCATAAAGTCGATCACATCGTCGACCACTTTGGCGTTCGTCAGCTTATCGCCGTAGAGACGCACCGCTTCTTCGGTCAGGGTTTGCAGATCCAGCGCCAGGTTCTTCTCGACGATAATACGCAGCACGCCCAGCGCGGCACGGCGCAGCGCGAACGGGTCTTTATCGCCTTTCGGATGCTGGCCGATACCGAAGATCCCCGCGAGGGTATCCATCTTATCGGCAATCGCCACGGCGCAAGCCACCGGGTTAGATGGCAGCTCGTCACCGGCAAAGCGCGGCTGATACTGCTCGTTCAGCGCAACGGCAACGTCTTCCGCTTCGCCGTCGTGACGCGCATAGTGCATGCCCATCACGCCCTGGGTGTCGGTAAACTCAAACACCATGTTGGTCATCAGATCGCACTTGGAGAGCAGGCCCGCGCGCGTGGCGTGGTTCACATCTGCGCCAATCTGACCGGCAATCCAGCCCGCCAGCGCCTGAATACGATCGGTCTTGTCGCGCAGCGTGCCGAGCTGCTGCTGGAACAGCACGGTTTGCAGACGCGGCAGGTGATCTTCCAGGCGTTTTTTACGGTCGGTATTGAAGAAGAACTCGGCATCCGCCAGACGCGGGCGCACCACTTTTTCATTACCGGAGATAATCTGTTGCGGATCTTTCGACTCGATATTGGCGACGAAGATGAAATTTGGCAGCAGTTTGCCGTCGTTGCCATACACCGGGAAGTACTTCTGGTCACCTTTCATGGTGTAGACCAGCGCTTCTGCCGGAACCGCGAGGAATTTCTCTTCGAACTTCGCGGTCAGCACCACCGGCCACTCAACCAGAGAGGTAACCTCTTCCAGCAGGCTGTCGCTCAGATCGGCAGTACCGCCAATCTTACGCGCCGCATCTTCGGCGTCCGCTTTGATTTTGGCTTTACGCTCGGCGTAATCCGCCATCACTTTGCCGCGCTCCAGCAGGATCTGCGGATACTGATCGGCGTTGTCGATGGTGAACTCCGGCTCGCCCATAAAGCGGTGGCCGCGAATGACGCGATCGGACTGAATGCCAAGGATCGTTGCCGGAACCAGCTGATCGCCCAGCAGCAGGGTAACGGTGTGAACCGGACGCACAAAGTGCACGTCCGACGCGCCCCAGCGCATCAGTTTCGGGATCGGCAGTTTGCTCAGCGAGGTGGCGATCATGTTCGGCAGCAGCGCTTCGATGCTTTCGCCTTTCACATGGGCGCGATAGAGCAGCCATTCGCCTTTGTCGGTGGTCAGACGCTCGGCCTGATCGACGGTGATACCGCAGCCGCGCGCCCAGCCCTCAGCCGCTTTGCTCGGTTTGCCTTCGGCGTCGAACGCCTGAGCGATGGCCGGGCCGCGTTTTTCAACTTCGCGATCCGGCTGCGCGGCGGCAAGATTTGCCACTTTCAGCGCCAGACGGCGCGGCGCGGCGAACCATTTAACGTCGCCGTGGGCAACGCCTGCCGCATCCAGCTCCGCGGTAAAGTTGGCAGCGAAGGACTCAGCCAGGCTGCGCAGGGCTTTTGGTGGCAGCTCTTCGGTGCCGATTTCCACCAGGAATGTTTTCTCTGACATGGCCGCCTCTTATTTATTTCTGTTGCACATCGGGAAGCCAAGGGCTTCACGGGAAGCGTAATAGGCTTCAGCGACTGCTTTGGTCAACGTACGGATGCGCAGAATGTAGCGCTGGCGTTCGGTGACGGAGATGGCTTTACGCGCATCAAGCAGGTTGAAGCTGTGGGCGGCTTTCAGAATGCGTTCGTAAGCCGGCAGCGGCAGCGGGTTTTCCAGCGCCAGCAGCTGCTGAGCCTCTTTCTCATACTGCTCGAAGCAGGTGAAGAGGAAGTCGACATCGGCGTATTCGAAGTTGTAAGTGGACTGCTCCACTTCGTTTTGATGGAACACGTCGCCGTAAGTGGTTTTACCCAGCGGGCCGTCGCTCCAGACCAGATCGTAGACGCTGTCTACGCCCTGAATGTACATCGCCAGACGTTCCAGACCGTAGGTGATCTCGCCGGTGATCGGCTTGCACTCAAGGCCGCCAACCTGCTGGAAGTAGGTGAACTGCGTCACTTCCATGCCGTTAAGCCACACTTCCCAACCAAGTCCCCAGGCACCCAGCGTCGGGTTCTCCCAGTTATCTTCCACGAAACGAATATCGTGAATGGTCGGGTCCATACCCAGCTCTTTCAGTGACCCGAGGTACAGTTCCTGAATATTGTCCGGAGAGGGTTTAATCACCACCTGGAACTGGTAGTAGTGCTGTAAGCGGTTCGGGTTTTCGCCGTAGCGACCATCGGTCGGGCGACGGGAAGGCTGAACGTAGGCGGTTGCCATCGGCTCCGGGCCCAGCGCGCGCAGGCTGGTCATTGGGTGCGAAGTACCGGCACCCACTTCCATGTCCAGAGGTTGAACGATGGTGCAGCCCTGACGAGCCCAATAATCCTGTAAGGTCAGGATCAGACCCTGAAAGGTCCTGGTATCAAACTTTTGCATATTATTTCGTGCTGGATACGTGTGGATTTAAAGGAAGCGACCAGTATACCCGCTGACTGCAAGATATACAGTACGAAACGGGGTTGTTTACGGAAAATTGGGAAATAGCGGCGGCATTGGCGCGTATTATGGGGCTTAACGCATCGAAAGATGCAAAAACTGCCCTTCAGCGTCAAAAGAGCAGACAAACGCTTCATGACGCGGCGTAACGCCACGCATCTCGTAACTGCCCTGATACTGTTCGAAACCGGTAACGTTCACTTTTTCCGCCCCGGTGTTGTAGCGGTGCGCAGCGTTTTGCCGGCAGAGCTGCTCCATATCGAGGGAGCGCGTCGGGCCAGGCCGCGCCGTTTGCGCTTTCTGCTCCGGCATTTTCTCGGGCGCACTGCAACTTGTCAGCAGCAACATCAGCATCGGCAGAGTAAACTTCATCATTTTCTTACGCATTTCCTTGCGGGCTGATAGGGGTGAACGGCCAAAAACGCCATTGTGCAGCACTGCGCTTCGTGCACAACCACGCGTGGGAAAACTCAGAATTATCCAAAGAGATACGCAGGTAAATTACCAGTCTCAGGATATTTGTCGACAATAAGAAATTGAGGAAGTGATGCCGTCAAAAATTCACTGGATAGATAATTTACGCGGGATAGCCTGTTTAATGGTGGTCATGATCCACACCACGACCTGGTACATTACTAATCCGGCCGCCGTCACCAGCTTCGACTGGAATGTTGCCAACCTGCTTAACTCCGCCTCGCGCGTCAGCGTTCCCCTCTTTTTTATGATTTCAGGCTACCTCTTTTATGGCGAACGCAGCGCCCAGCCGCGCCACTTTTTGCGTATCGGACTCTGCCTGCTGTTTTATAGCCTCATCGCCCTGCTCTACATCATGCTGTTTACTTCGATTAACAGCGATTTGTCGTTGAAGAACGTCCTGCAAAAGCCGATTTTTTATCACCTGTGGTTCTTCTTCGCCGTCATCGTTATCTACCTGCTCTCGCCCCTGATTCAGGTCAAAGCCCTGAGCGGCAAGATGCTGCTGGCGCTGATTGCGGTGATTGGCATCATCGCTAACCCCAATCTGGTGACGCTGAAAAGCGATGGCGTTGAGTGGCTGCCGATCAATCTCTATATCAACGGCGATACCTTTTACTACGTGCTCTACGCCATTCTCGGGCGCGCCATCGGCATGATGGAGACGCAAAAACGGGCGCTGAACTGGCTGAGCGCCGCGGTAGTGGTGCTGGCGGTGGTGGCGATTTCACGCGGTACGCTGCATGAGCTGAGATGGCGCGGCAACTTCGCCGATACCTGGTATCTCTACTGCGGCCCGATGGTCTTTCTCTGCGCCATCGCGCTGTTTACGCTGGTAAAAAACACGCTTAACAGCCGCACTCTGCCGGGGCTGGCGCTGATTTCGCGCCACTCACTCGGTATTTATGGTTTTCACGCGCTGATTATTCATGCGCTGCGTACGCGCGGCGTTGAGGTGCAAAACTGGCCGCTGCTCGACATTCTGTGGGTCTTCAGCGCGGCGCTGGCGGCGAGCCTGGCGCTCTCCATGCTGGTGCAGCGCATCGACCGACGGCGGTTTGTCAGCTAGCAATTCGCGCCCGCGCCCGGTGCAGCTGGCGCGGGGAGGAGAAACCAGCGGCCAGCGCCGCCTGCTCCGCACCCTGGCCCTGTAACAGCGCCTGCTCGGCAATCACCAGCCGCAGCTGCTCCAGATAGTCGCGTACGCTGATCCCCAGATGCTGCTGAAAAAGACGGGTGAGATGCCGGGCGCTGACGTGTGCCTGCGCGGCAATCTCCGCCAGTTGCCAGGCTTTTTGCGGCTCGGCGGTCAGCGCATCCTGCGCCCGGTGTACCGCTGGATGGAGATGGTTGCGATAGCGCAGCCACGGTGAAAGCTGCGGATCGTCGCCGGAGCGGCGAAACCAGACCACCATTTCGCGCGCCACCGCCAGCGCACGCGCTGGCCCGCATAAGCGGTTGATAATATGCAGGGCGAGATCGATGCCAGAGGTGATGCCCGCGCTGGTCCAGATGCCGCGATCCTCAATAAAAATCCGGTTCTCTTTGACCAGCGCCGCCGGTTCGAGCGCCTGCAAGCGGGCAATCACATTGTGATGCGTCGTGCACTGCACCCCGTTTAACAGCCCGGCTTTCGCCGCCAGCATCGCGCCGGAGCAGACGCACATCAGCGTAATCGCCCGGAGATGGAGCAGCGGTTGCAGGCGCATCAGCCAGTTGCGCACCTGCGTTGCCTGCGGCGTATCAAATAACTGCGACGAATCGCTGACGCCGGGCAGCACCAGCAGGCTCCCCTCCGGTAACGTCTCCGGCAGCGGCGCGATGTTGCCCATCGTTAAGCCAAGGGAGGTTGCCACCTCCGCTTGCGGGCCGATGTAGTGCAGGCGAAAGGTCTCCTGCGCCTGCGCAAAGGTCTCCGCAGGACCGGCCATATCGAGCGCCAGCACGCCGGGCAGCATCACAAACCAGACATCACACATTTATTGTTCCAGCGTCTCCTGGACGGTTTTAATGGCGGCAAAGCGCCCGACGAGCACGGTTTCCGTACGGTGGCGCAGCGTGTGGCTTTCCAGCGTCACGCCATTGTGCGTCATCGGGAAGGTGAGCGTCGCTTCGCTGACAAAGGTCACGCGATAGCCCAGATCCGATGCCACCCTGGCGGTGGTTTCACAGCACTGCTCCGTACGAATACCACAAATGATCAGATGATTGATATCGCGCTGACGCAGCCAGCGATCGAGGCCAGTATCGGTAAAGGCGTTGTGGACATGCTTATGGAAGGTGACATCCGCCTGGTGCTGCAAAAAGGGCATCGTTTTCACAAAGCCGCTCTCCAGCGAGAAGGGGCCGCTGTCGGCGACGTGAAAAATATCCACCAGCGGAATGCCGCGCGCCTGGCAACCGGCAATCAGCGTCAACATCGCCTGCTGGAAAGCGGGAAAGTCGTTATCCTGCCAGAAGTCACGGTGGAAAAAGGATTGCTGGGTGTCGATGTTAATCAGGGCGGTACGGGTCATTTCAGGACTCCTTGCTCAGTGGGGTTAACGCTATTCTGGCAAGGGATTACGCTGCTGCTAAGACCAAAAAAGGACAACATCAGGGTGATTACGGCCCACCGTTGCAAGTGGGCCGGAAAGGTTATGACATCAGCGGTAACAGCTGCTGATAGATGCGGCGGAAGGTGTCGCGCTTCGCGGCATAGTGCGCGTGACGCTGCGCGTCCGGCTGATGCTGCTGCTCAACAGGAAGCTGTGGCAACAGCGTTGCCAGCGGTACGCCGGGGTTAACGGCGATTTGCGCCAGCCGCGCCGCACCCAGCGCCGGGCCAACATCCCCGCCGGTGCGGTAATCGAGCTGCAAGCCGCTGATATCCGCCAGCATCTGCCGCCACCAGTCGCTGCGCGCGCCGCCGCCGATAAGGGTAATACTTTGCGGCGTCACACCGCAGGCGTGCACCACATCCATCCCGTCTGCCAGCGCATACCCCACCCCTTCCAGCACCGCGCGCGCCAGCTCTGCCGGACCATGCTGATGAGTCAGACCAAAGAAGACGCCTTTTGCCTGCGGGTTGTTGTGCGGCGTGCGCTCGCCGGAGAGATAGGGCAGAAACCAGATATCGCCCGCGTTCTTGTCGGCCTGCTGCGCGGCGCTAATCAGTGCCTGCACCGACTCCATGCCGGTCAGTTTCGCCGCCCAGTCCAGACAGGAAGCCGCGCTCAGCATCACCGACATCAGGTGCCAGCGCCCCGGCAGCGCATGGCAGAAGCTGTGCACCGCGCTTTCCGGCTTGCTGAGAAACCCTTCGCTGACGGCAAAGTAGACGCCGGATGTGCCGAGCGAGAGCATCGCCTGCCCCGCATCCGCCATGCCAACGCCGACCGCGCCAGCGGCGTTGTCGCCGCCGCCTGCAACAACCGGCACTACCGGCATCGCCCAGCGCCGGGCAACTTCCGGCAGCAGTTCGCCGGTGATCTCACTACCTTCAAACAGCGCTGGCATATGGCTGCGCGACAGCGAGCAGGCGGCGAGCATCTCATCGCTCCAGTCGCGCTTCGCCACATCGAGCCACATGGTGCCTGCGGCATCGGACATATCGCTGGCAAAGACGCCGGACATCTTCAGCCGCAGATAATCTTTCGGCAGCAGCACCTTCGCCACCTTTGCGAAGATCTCTGGTTCATGCCGCTGCACCCACAGCAGCTTCGGCGCGGTAAAGCCCGGCATCATCAGGTTACCGGTGATCGCACGGGCGTTAGCGACCCGCGCCTCCAGCAGCCCGCACTCCTCACCACAGCGACCATCGTTCCAGAGGATCGCCGGGCGCAGAACGCGGTTTTCACTGTCCAGCAGCGTCGCGCCGTGCATCTGCCCGGCAAGGCCGATGGCCTTCACCTGCTGCAACGAATGCGCCGCGCCGAGCGCCTGGATGGCGCGATCCGTCGCCTGCCACCAGCTTTCGGGATCCTGCTCCGACCATAGCGGGTGTGGGCGAGAGACGCTGAGTTTCTCCGTATGGGAGGCCAGCACCTCGCCCTGCTCACCGAGCAGAATCGCCTTCACGCCCGAGGTACCGAGATCGATCCCGATATACATAGTGACTACTCCTTGTTGAGTGTGCCGCGCAGAAGCCGGTTACTTATCGAAGAGATACGCGTTGACCAGGTTCTCCAGTTGCTCCTGGTGACCGCTCTGGTGACGCGGTGCCAGGTTCTGCTCTTCAGCGTACTTCGCAAGTTCCGCAAGGCTAAGCTGCCCCTGCAAAATTTGCTGGCCCAGCTCACCATTCCAGCCCGCGTAACGTTTGGCGACGCGTTTATCAAGTTCACCCTCTTCGACCATGCGGGCGGCGATTTTCAGCGCCAACGCCATGGTGTCCATCGCGCCGATATGGCCGTAGAAAAGATCGTATTTATCGGTGCTCTGGCGACGCACTTTGGCGTCAAAGTTGAGGCCGCCGGTGGTGAAGCCGCCCGCTTTGATAATTTCATACATCACCAGCGCATTCTCTTCGACGCTGTTCGGGAACTGGTCGGTATCCCAGCCGAGCTGCGGATCGCCGCGGTTAGCGTCGACGGAGCCAAACAGCCCCAGCGCAATGGCGGTGGCGATTTCATGGTGGAAGGAGTGGCCCGCGAGGGTGGCGTGGTTGGCTTCGATATTGAGCTTGATCTCTTTCTCCAGCCCGAACTGTTTCAGGAAGCCATAGACCGTCGCGGCGTCGTAGTCATACTGGTGCTTGGTCGGCTCCTGCGGTTTTGGCTCAATCAGCAGCGTGCCGCGGAAACCGATTTTGTGCTTATGCTCAACCACCATGTTCATAAAGCGGCCAATCTGCTCGCGCTCCTGGCGCAGGTCGGTGTTGAGCAGGGTTTCGTAGCCTTCGCGTCCGCCCCACAGCACGTAGTTTTCGCCGCCGAGTTTATGGGTGGCGTTCATCGCGCTTACCACCTGGGTTGCCGCCCAGCTGAAGACTTCCGGATCCGGGTTGGTGGCTGCGCCCGCGCCGTAACGTGGGTTGGTGAAGCAGTTTGCCGTGCCCCACAGCAGCTTGACGCCGCTCTGCTGCTGTTTTTCTCCGAGCACATCAACCATTTCGGCAAAGTTGCTCAGGTACTCTTTCAGCGAGGCGCCTTCCGGGGAGACATCGACATCATGGAAGCAGTAGTAGGGCACATTGAGCTTATGGAAAAATTCGAAGGCGACATCGGCTTTGCGTTTTGCCAGCGCCATTGCCTCGCCCGGCTGCTGCCAGGGGCGATCGAAGGAGCCGACGCCAAACATATCCGCGCCGTTCCAGCAGAAGGTGTGCCAGTAGCAGGCGGCGAAACGCAGGTGATCTTCCATGCGTTTACCGAGCACCAGCTCATCCGGGTTGTAGTGACGAAACGCGAGCGGATTCGTACTCTTTGAACCTTCAAAACGAACCCGATCCAGCTGGTCAAAATAAGCGTGCATAATGAGCTCCATTGGCGAGTGAACATATCTGAGTTAATACTGGATTCTCTCTGCGCCTTGCTCAATTACGTTATTTCACACTGCCATTGAGAGAATACGCAAACGTGCGCTGGCTCGCAAAATAACCGCAAAAGTTGCTGCGAGGTGCTTTCCTGTTTTTTATGCAACGCCAGTTTTATTTTTTTTAAAATAAGATCGGGGTCATAAATCAGCAAATAAACCAAAAAACGTAACCCGCCTATTAAAATCTGTAATTGCCACTATTCCATTCTGCGTTAAGAATTTGCTCGTTCTAAGCAGTGCACGTTTCTTTTATCTCGCACACCACCCTACGAAAGGTATTCCTATTATGAAGATAAAGAATCTCTGCCTTACACTCTGCGCTACCCTGCTGCTTGCCAGCACGTTCAGCCATGCCAAAACGATAAAAATCGGCATGGCGATTGACGATCTGCGTCTTGAACGCTGGCAAAAAGATCGCGACATTTTTGTGAAGAAAGCCGAATCCCTCGGCGCCGATGTCTTTGTCCAGTCGGCGAACGGTAATGAAGAGACCCAGATGTCGCAAATTGAAAATATGATCAACCGCGGCGTCGACGTGCTGGTTA
Organism: Kosakonia sp. CCTCC M2018092; assembly: GCF_003864115.1. Lineage (NCBI taxonomy): Bacteria > Pseudomonadati > Pseudomonadota > Gammaproteobacteria > Enterobacterales > Enterobacteriaceae > Kosakonia > Kosakonia sp. CCTCC M2018092. Next base: position 148,477 of record NZ_CP034225.1, on the reverse strand, counting down.
TTATTCCCTACAACGGTCAGGTATTAAGTAACGTTGTGAAAGAAGCCAAACAGGAAGGAATTAAAGTTCTGGCCTATGACCGCATGATTAATAATGCGGATATCGACTTCTATATCTCCTTCGACAATGAAAAAGTCGGGGAATTACAGGCGCAAAGCCTGGTCAATAAGGTGCCGCAGGGTAATTATTTCTTAATGGGCGGCTCACCGGTGGATAATAACGCCAAGCTGTTCCGCGCCGGGCAGATGAAGGTATTAAAGCCCTATATCGACAGCGGCAAAATTAAAATTGTCGGCGACCAGTGGGTCGATGGCTGGCTGCCGGAAAATGCGCTGAAAATAATGGAGAACGCGCTGACCGCCAACAACAATAAAATCGATGCCGTGGTTGCCTCAAATGACGCAACCGCTGGCGGCGCTATTCAGGCATTAAGCGCGCAAGGGCTGGCGGGCAAAGTTGCCATCTCCGGCCAGGATGCGGATCTCGCTGGGGTCAAACGCCTGATGAACGGCAGCCAGACAATGACCGTCTATAAACCTATCACCCAGCTTGCCAACACCGCGGCGGAGATCGCCGTCGAGCTTGGCAACGGTAAGCAGCCGAAGGCCGATGCCTCGCTCAATAATGGCCTGAAAGATGTGCCTGCCCGCCTGCTGACGCCGATTGAAGTCACCAAGGAGAATATTGACGCCACGGTGATCAAAGACGGCTTCCACCAGAAGAATCAGCTCTGAAAACGACGGCGCGCCTGAGTTCAGAATCAGGCGCGCCGCCGCCCTCACTTCAGGCGCTGTCTGATAAGCGATCGACGTGGAGCAGCCATGCCTTACTTACTCGAAATGAAGAACATCACCAAAGCCTTCGGCGTCGTGAAGGCGATTGATAACGTCAGCCTGCAACTTAACGCGGGCGAAGTGCTCTCCCTGTGCGGCGAAAACGGCTCGGGTAAATCGACCCTGATGAAAGTGCTGTGCGGCATCTACCCGACCGGCAGCTATGAAGGCGAAATCTACTTTTCCGGGGAGCTTCTGCAAGCGAGCCATATCCGCGACACCGAGCGCAAAGGGATCGCCATCATTCACCAGGAACTGGCGCTGGTGAAGCATCTCACGGTGCTGGAGAACATCTTCCTTGGCGCGGAGATCACCCGCCACGGCGTGATGGATTACGATCAGATGACCCTGCGCTGCGAGAAGCTGCTCAAACAGGTGAGCCTCGCCATCTCCCCCGATACCCGCGTCGGTGACTTAGGCTTAGGCCAGCAGCAGCTGGTGGAGATCGCCAAAGCGCTGAACAAACAGGTGCGGTTGCTGATTTTAGATGAGCCGACCGCCTCGCTGACCGAGCAGGAGACGGCGGTGCTGCTCGATATCATCCGCGACCTGCGCAACCACGATATCGCCTGCGTTTACATCTCCCATAAGCTTAATGAAGTGAAAGCGATCTCCGACGTTATCTGCGTTATCCGCGACGGGAAGCACATCGGCACCCGCGATGCGGCGGGGATGAGTGAAGATGACATTATCACCATGATGGTCGGCCGCGAGCTGACGGCGCTCTACCCCAATGAACCGCACACCCACGGCGAGGAGATCCTGCGCGTCGAGCACCTCACCGCCTGGCATCCGGTTAACCGTCATATCAAACGCGTCAACGACGTCTCCTTTAGCCTCAAGCGCGGCGAGATCCTCGGCATTGCCGGGCTGGTCGGCGCCGGGCGCACCGAAGCCGTGCAGTGTCTGTTTGGTGTCTGGCCGGGTCGCTGGGAGGGAAAAATCTTTCTGGATGGCAAGGAAGTTGAGATCCGTAACTGCCAGCAGGCGATTGGCCACGGCATCGCTATGGTGCCGGAGGATCGCAAGCGCGACGGCATTGTGCCGGTGATGGCGGTGGGCAAAAACATCACCCTGGCGGCACTAAACCAGTTTACCGGCAGCCTGAGCAGCCTCGATGACGCCGCCGAGCAGGCGTGCATTTTGCAGTCAATCCAGCGGCTGAAGGTGAAAACCTCGTCGCCGGAGCTGGCGATTGGTCGGCTGAGCGGCGGCAACCAGCAGAAAGCGATTCTCGCCCGCTGCCTGCTGCTCAACCCGCGCATTTTGATCCTCGATGAGCCGACGCGCGGCATCGATATCGGCGCGAAATATGAAATCTACAAACTGATTAACCAACTGGTGCAGCAGGGGATCGCGGTGATTGTGATCTCCTCCGAGCTGCCCGAAGTGCTGGGCCTGAGCGACCGCGTGCTGGTGATGCACGAAGGGAAGCTGAAAGCCGATCTTATCAACCGTCATTTGACCCAGGAGCAGGTTATGGAAGCGGCGCTGAGGAGCGAACATCATGTCGAAAAGCAACCCGTCTGAAAGTCAGTTATCCACCGCGTCGCCGGGCCCCTTCTCCGGGCTGAAATCACTCAACCTGCAGGTGTTTGTGATGCTTGCGGCCATCGTTGTGATCATGCTCTTTTTCACCGGCATGACCGACGGTGCCTATCTGAGCGCGCGCAATATCTCTAACCTGCTGCGCCAGACCGCCATCACCGGCATCCTCGCGGTGGGGATGGTGTTTGTCATTATCTCGGCGGAGATTGACCTCTCGGTAGGCTCGATGATGGGCCTGCTGGGTGGTGCGGCGGCTATTTTCGACGTCTGGCTCGGCTGGCCGCTGCCGCTCACCGTGGTGGTGACGCTGCTGCTTGGCCTGCTGCTCGGCGCGTGGAACGGCTGGTGGGTGGCCTATCGTAAAGTGCCGTCGTTTATCGTCACCCTCGCCGGGATGCTGGCGTTTCGCGGCGTGTTAATCGGCATTACCAACGGCACCACCGTTTCACCCACCAGCGCGGCGATGTCGCAAATCGGCCAGAGCTATCTGCCGGACGGCGTGGGCTTCGGCGTTGGCGCGCTCGGGCTGGTCGCCTTTGTGCTCTGGCAGTGGCGCGGTCGCATGCGCCGCCAGTCGCTCGGCTTAGCCACCTCCTCTTCCGGCCATGCGGTTGGCCGTCAGGCGCTGATCGCGGTGATTGTGCTCGGTGCCATCTGGCTGCTGAATGATTACCGCGGCGTGCCGACGCCGGTGCTGCTGCTGGTCTTTCTGCTGCTGGCCGGGCTGTTTATGGCGACGCGCACCGCTTTTGGCCGCCGCATTTACGCCATCGGCGGCAACCTTGAAGCGGCGCGGCTCTCCGGTATTAACGTTGAGCGCACCAAGCTGGCGGTCTTTGCGATTAACGGCCTGATGGTGGCGATTGCCGGGCTTATCCTCAGCTCGCGTCTCGGTGCCGGTTCGCCGTCGGCCGGGAACATTGCCGAGCTGGATGCGATTGCCGCCTGCGTGATTGGCGGCACCAGCCTCGCGGGCGGCATCGGCAGCGTGGCGGGCGCGGTAATGGGGGCGTTTATTATGGCCTCGCTGGATAACGGCATGAGCATGATGGATGTGCCCACCTTCTGGCAGTACATCGTCAAGGGAGCCATTTTACTGCTGGCGGTGTGGATGGACTCCGCCACCAAACGTCGTGCCTGAGCCAGGCGAACAGAGGCGCGATCACACTGCCGGATTATTTTTGTCCGGCAGTGTGTTGAATATGGTAATCAGAACTGATGAATAGTCAGGAAGCGAACCACTATGTTTGAAAAGCGCCATCGCATCACGCTGTTATTTAACGCGAATAAAGCCTACGACCGTCAGGTGGTCGAAGGCGTTGGGGAGTATCTTCAGGCGTCGCAATCGGAGTGGGATATCTTTATCGAGGAGGATTTCCGCGCCCGTATTGAGAACATTAAAGAGTGGCTCGGCGACGGCGTGATCGCCGACTACGATGACCGGGAGATTGAGCGGCTGCTGGCGGATGTCGATGTGCCGATTGTCGGCGTCGGCGGCTCTTATCACACGCCGGAGCACTACCCGCCGGTGCACTATATCGCCACCGACAACCACGCGCTGGTCGAGAGCGCCTTTCTGCACCTGAAAGAGAAAGGGGTGCATCGCTTCGCCTTTTACGGCCTGCCCGCCTCAAGCGGTAAGCGCTGGGCCGCCGAGCGGGAATACGCCTTCTGCCAGCTGGTAGCGCAGGAGAAGTATCGCGGTGTGGTCTATCAGGGGCTGACTACCGCGCCGGAAAACTGGCAACATGCGCAAAATCGCCTTGCCGACTGGCTGCAAACGCTGCCGCCGCAAACGGGGATTATTGCCGTTACCGACGCGCGGGCGCGCCATGTTTTGCAGGTCTGCGACCATCTGCATATCCCGGTGCCGGAGAAGCTGTGCGTGATCGGCATCGATAACGAAGAGCTGACCCGCTACCTCTCCCGCGTCGCGCTCTCTTCGGTAGCGCAGGGCACGCGGCAGATGGGCTACCAGGCCGCAAAGCTGCTGCACCGGCTGCTGGATAACGAAGCGATGCCGTTGCAGCGCCTGCTGGTGCCACCGATGCGGGTGGTTGCCCGCCGTTCAACGGATTACCGCTCGCTCAACGATCCGGCGGTGATTCAGGCGATGCACTACATCCGCAACCACGCCTGCAAAGGCATTAAGGTCGATCAGGTGCTGGATGCGGTCGGTATTTCGCGCTCCAATCTGGAGAAGCGCTTCAAAGAGGAGGTGGGCGAAACCATTCACGCGGTGATCCACGCCGAGAAGCTGGAGAAGGCGCGCAGCCTGCTGATCTCCACCTCGCTCTCTATCAATGAGATTTCGCAGATGTGCGGCTATCCGTCATTGCAGTACTTCTACTCGGTGTTTCGCAAGGCCTACGACAGCACGCCGAAGGATTATCGCGACCGCTACAGCGAAATCCTCATTTAGGCATAAAGAAAAACGCCTTCCGGGTGGAAGGCGTTTCAGCAAGCGGGGTTACATGTGGGCGGCAATTAACTGCTGATTGTCCTGATACATGGCAAACAGATAGTTGTTGTAGCTCGCGCCGCGGGTGGAGTAGCCCTTCAGCTTGTGGATCATCGCCGTCGCCGTCACTTCCTGATCCGCTTTACGCAGCTGCGCACGGGATTTACGGAATGAAGCATAGGCCGCGTGCGTGTTCAGGTTGGTGACGTAAGCGTCGACCGACTCCTGCACCGAGCCAAACTGCGAGTAACCTTTCACTCTGCCCGAGCCGCTTTTACAGGCGCCTTTCGCGCACTTCATGCCGAACAGGTTGTTGTTACTGCGCGCCAGCTTAGAGGTGCCCCAGCCGCTCTCTGCTGCGGCCATGGTGGCGACCATGCTGTCCGGAATAATGTCAACGCGCTCCAGCAGCGTGTTCCACGGAATACGGCGCGTATTCCCGGACCAGCTCACCTTGTAGCGTTTGGCAATATCCTTCATACGCGTGCGCTCAGAGGGCGACCACTGGCTGTCGTACTGTTTTCTGAGCAGCCAGTTACGCTCCGCGGTGATCGCAGCGTTTTTGCTGGTGATGTAAGGCATTACGGTCCGGAGAAACGCTCTCTTTCGTGGTGTCCCGGAAGGGTATTTTCGCAAATCAGGAAGTGAACGGCTTTTTACACTATTGCGAGAATACTCTTTCTTACTGCTTGCCTGTTTTTTTACGCTTGCCTTAGTGACGTGGGCTTTGTGACTCGCTGTTTCTGTGTGCGTTTTTGCCAGCACTCCACCTGAAAACATCAAGGTGAAAAACATGAGTATCGTCGCCCCACTTCGTCGCATGGGTATCGATATCATTAGGTCTCCTGGTCGGATATAAGCATTCCAACGCCTTCTTTTATGCACGATTTTGCGGGCTGAATCGCAAATCATACCAAAATTAACCTTATCGGGCACGTACAGAAATAATCCAATTCTGAAACTATGTCATCAGTAAACTGCATATAAAACGCACAAGTTCTTAAAATTGCGGTGATTATCGCAATATTGAAAACCGCACGTTTTACGTATTTTCTCAACCCTCGCTCTCCTCCCTGGCGAACCGGCGATCGGGAGGAGTCACCCGTGCCAGCAGACGGGCACACTAGGGAAAATCGCTATCACGGGGCTTATTGATGAAACACGCTGCCTTACTTCTGCTGTTACTGCCTGGCGTCGCCTGCGCCGACTGGACGGCGGCCGGTTTTCCCGCGTTAACTGACGACGGCACCGGCGTCTGGCGCAGCCAGGCAACGCTGAAAAAGGGTGAGATGCCCGTTACCGTGCAGCAAGGCGACGCGTGCTGGCAGCCTGCCGGTGCCATCAAGCTCAATCAGATGCTGTCGCTTGTGCCGTGCAGCGCCAGCGCGCCGCAGTGGCGTATCTTCCGCGACGGCGACTATCAGTTGCAGCTTGATACCCGCTCCGGCACGCCGACGCTGTTAATCAGCGTAAAAGCCCCGGCAGAGAAGCAAGCGGTGGTGGCGCGCCAGTGCCCGGTGCGCAGCGATAAACCGCTGACCATTCCGGTTGGCGACACCTTCCCGGAAGGCAGCGAAGTGCGGGATTTCTACAGCCAGCAAACTGCAACGGTGCGCGAGGGCAAAATCACGCTGCTGCCAGCGAAAGAGAGCAACGGGCTGCTGCTGCTTGAGCCAGCGCAGACGCGCGGCGCGGCACCGTTTCAGTGGCATAACGCCACGGTCTACTTCGTGCTGACCGACCGCTATGTCAACGGCGATCCCGCCAATGACAACAGTTACGGGCGGCACAAAGATGGCATGCAGGAGATTGGCACCTTCCACGGCGGTGACCTGAAGGGGCTGACCAGCAAGCTCGACTATTTGCAGCAGCTCGGCGTAAACGCCCTGTGGATCAGCTCACCGCTGGAGCAGATCCACGGCTGGGTCGGCGGCGGCACCAAAGGGGATTTCCCCCACTATGCCTACCACGGTTACTACACGCTCGACTGGACGCGCCTCGACGCCAATATGGGCGATGAAAACGATCTGCGCACGCTGGTTGATGAAGCGCACCGCCGCGGCATCCGCGTGCTGTTTGATGTGGTGATGAACCATGCCGGTTACGCAACGCTTGCGGATATGCAGACCTACCAGTTCGGCGCGCTCTACCTGAAAGAGGAGGAGCGCAAAAAAATCCTCGGCGAGCACTGGACAGACTGGAAACCCGCCGCCGGGCAAACCTGGCACAGCTTCAATGATTACATCAACTTCAGCGATAAAACCGCCTGGCAAAACTGGTGGGGCAAAAAGTGGATCCGCACCGATATTGGCGATTACGACAACCCCGGTTTCGACGATTTGACGATGTCGCTGGCCTTCCTGCCGGATCTGAAAACCGAATCGAAAGAGCCTTCCGGGCTGCCACTCTTTTATCGCCATAAACCGGATACCGCCGCGCGCGAGATTGCCGGTTACACGCCGCGCGACTACCTGACCCACTGGCTGAGCAAGTGGGTGCGCGACTACGGCATTGATGGTTTCCGCGTTGATACCGCCAAACACGTTGAGCTGGAGGCCTGGCAGCAGTTGAAAACCCAGGCTACGGCGGCGCTGGCAGAGTGGAAACAGGCCAATCCGCAGAAGAAAATCGACGATGCGCCCTTCTGGATGACCGGCGAATCCTGGGGGCACGGCGTGATGCAGAGCGCTTACTATCAGCATGGTTTCGATGCGATGATCAACTTCGACTACCAGCAGCAGGCCGCAGATGCCGCCAGTTGCCTGGCGAATATGGACAGCGTCTGGCAAGAGATGGCGGAGAAGCTGCAAAGCTTTAATGTGCTGAGCTATCTCTCTTCCCATGATACCCGCCTGTTCCGCGAAGGCGGTGCGCAGTCGGCAGAGTTGCTGCTGCTGGCCCCCGGTGCGGTGCAGATCTTCTATGGCGACGAATCCGATCGCCCCTTTGGCCCGACGGGTTCGGATCCGCTACAGGGCACGCGATCGGAGATGAACTGGCAGGATCTTGATGGTAAAGCCGCCGCCAGCCTGCGCCACTGGCAGACGCTCGGGCAGTTCCGCGCGCGCCATCCGGCGCTGGGTAGCGGCAAGCAAACATCGCTTACGTTGCCGCAGGGTTACGGCTTTGTGCGCACCCAGGGCGAGGATAAAGTGATGGTGGTCTGGGCCGGGCGGGCGCAGCAGAATTAATACCAGAAGATTGTGCTGATAAAGCACGTTTGTTGAGAGTAAACGTCGATAAACTGCGACGAAGGGAGATTTGCACCTCGCGGGTGAGAGCGTTATGGTTAGCCACTTTCACCCGCAGCCCGACAGAGCAGTAGCGATGACATTTTCACTTTTCGGCGACAAATTTACCCGACATTCAGGCATTACGCGTCTGATGGAGGATCTTAACGACGGTTTACGCACCCCTGGCGCTATCATGCTCGGCGGTGGCAACCCGGCAAAAATCCCGGCGATGACCGACTACTTCCAGCAGCTACTTTCACAGATGCTGGAGAGCGGCAGCGCCACGGATGCCCTGTGTAATTACGATGGTCCGCAGGGTAAAACCGAGCTTCTGACGGCGCTGGCCGCGATGCTGCGTGAAGAGTTAGGTTGGGATATCGAACCGCAGAACATTGCACTGACAAACGGCAGCCAGAGCGCGTTTTTCTACTTGTTTAACCTCTTTGCTGGCCGCCGCGCCGACGGCAGCACGCGCAAAGTGCTCTTCCCGCTGGCGCCCGAGTATATCGGCTACGCCGACGCCGGGCTGGAAGAGGATCTCTTCGTCTCTACGCGACCCAATATTGAGCTGCTGCCGGAAGGGCAGTTTAAGTACCACGTCGATTTCGAACACCTGCATATCGGTGAAGAGACGGGGATGATCTGCGTCTCGCGCCCGACCAACCCGACCGGTAACGTCATCACCGATGAGGAGCTGATGAAGCTGGACGTGCTGGCCAATCAGCACAATATCCCGCTGGTGATTGATAACGCCTACGGTGTCCCCTTCCCCGGCATTATCTTCAGCGAAGCGCGCCCGCTGTGGAACCCGAATATCATTCTCTGCATGAGCCTGTCGAAGCTGGGCCTGCCGGGCAGCCGCTGCGGCATCATTATCGCCAATGACAAAGTGATCTCTGCCATTCGCAATATGAACGGCATTATCAGCCTCTCACCGGGCGGCATTGGCCCGGCGATGATGTGCGAGATGATTAAGCGCAATGACCTGCTGCGCCTCTCAAACGAGGTGATTAAGCCGTTTTACTACCAGCGCGTGCAGGAGACCATCGCCACGCTGCGCCGTTATCTGCCGCCGGAGCGCTGCCTGATCCACAAACCGGAAGGGGCGATTTTCCTCTGGCTGTGGTTTAAAGATCTGCCGATCAGCACTGAGCTTTTGTACCAGCGCCTGAAAAAACGCGGCGTGTTGATGGTGCCGGGAGACTACTTCTTCCCCGGCCTCGATAAGCCGTGGCCGCACACCCATCAATGCATGCGCATGAACTATGTGCCGGAGCCAGAGCTTATCGAAGCGGGCGTTAAAATCCTCGCCGAAGAGGTGGAGCGCGCCTGGCAGGAGCACAGCGCCTGACAGCGGTTTACGCGGGCAGGCTTTTTAGCCGCGCTTCGCGTAACCGCGCCGGATCGACACAACTTAGCGCACTCGTCGGGCAGGCCTCAACGCAGGCAGGCCCGCCGTCGCGGTGCTGACAGAGATCGCACTTCAGCGCCTGTAACGGCGCTGAAGTTACCTCCATTGCGCCGAACGGGCAGGCGATCATGCAGCTTTTGCAGCCGATACAGCGCGATTGCTCCACCAGCACTGCGCCCTGCGCGCGGTAAATGGCACCGACCGGGCAGGCTCTGGCACAGGGCGCCTCTTCACAGTGATGACAGGTAACTGCCGTGGAGAAATCGCCGGTTTTGACCACGCGAATGCGTGAAGAGAAACGGGCGGGGTTAAGGCCCGAGCAATCCTGATCCTGCTGGTGCGACACCGCGCAGGCCACTTCGCAGGTGCGGCAGCCGATACATTTTGCCGCATCGGCGATGATAAATCGGTTCACGCGTCCTCCCGCCTGAGGCTGAAAAGAGCGAGAGTGCCAGAAAAAACCGCCTGCGCGCTTTGATCGCACCCGGCAGATCGGCACATTTATCCCCGCGCGAAGCGCCTTACCCCTTCTCGTTAATAAAGAGCGCCTTGTCGCGCAGAATATGGTCGTTGCCACGGCGGCGGGTAAAACCAATGCGATCGAAGTATTCGAGGATCTGAATCGCCAGCTTGCGCCCGACATTAAGCTGGTCGCGAAAATCCGCCGCGCTGGTGGAGCCGCGCCCCTGATCGAGATCGCGGATCATGCTGGCGAAGGTGACAATGCGATCGTTGCGGTAGTAGCGGTCTTTGACGATGGCGGTGATCAGCCCCTGCTGCGCCGCCTGGCGCAATACGCCGCGCATCACCTGCTCATCAACCCCCGTTTCACGCGCCAAATCACGCACCCACCAGGGCTCATCGCCGAAGAGCGGTGCGGCTTTCTGCCACAGCTGCGCCTGTTCCTCGTTAAAACCGGCTTTATGCTCCGGCAGATGCAGCCAGCCGTGATGGCTCTGGATATCGCCGCTCTCGCGCATACGCTCAATCAGCGTTAAGACCAGCGCTTCATCCTCCATCGGCAGCGCCATGCGGCGCAAACGCTCGCGGCCAGGGCCGGGTTCGTCATGGTGCTGTTGATGGTAGGTCGCCAGCGTCTCCAGCAGCTTGCGCTGCCAGCGGGCGGCTATCGGCGCATCGAGCAGGTTATTACCGGCACGAATAAAACAGGGATTTTCCAGCAGCAGATTCAGGCCGCTGGCGCTGAGCTGGCGCGCCCAGCCGAAGGCAGTGAGATCCACCGCGCCGCGCGACAGGTGCGCGCTGAGCGCCTGCGCATCATCTTCAGCACGCGCAAGGTCGGCGATCCACGCCAGGTAATCCGCTTTGCGCTTGCCGCGCCGCGGCGAGTTCAGCGTCACCACACGAGCGCCCGCAAGCGTAGCGCGCGCGGAGATATCGCGCAGCACCAGCCGGTCGTTATCTGCCAGCCACAGCGGCGTATCCAGCACCAGTTCGGCTAAGCCATCCTCCAGCAGCGACACGCGCCCGGTGACATGGCTGGCGGCGTGATGGATATGCAGCGGCTGCCACTGGGTGAGCGGCGTATGGCTATGGAGGGCAACGATCGCCCGCTCCGTTGGCGCAGGCGGCTGTTGCGACAGCAGCCAGTCGCCGCGACTGAGCGCCTCTTTTTCCGCATCACCGGCAATATTCAGTGCAATGCGCTGCCCGGCGTGAGCATGTTCAACGGGTTGATTCTGCGCATGCAGACCGCGCACGCGCATCGGCTTATTAATGCCGGTGAGCCACAGCGTATCGCCGATACGGACATCGCCGGAGAGCGCCGTGCCGGTGACGACCAGCCCTGCCCCTTTCACCGTAAAGGCGCGATCCAGCGCCAGCCGGAAGCGCTGATGCTCCGGATGCGCCCGCTCCGGCAGCTGCAACAGGTGCGCGCGCAGCGCATCAATGCCGCGCATTTCGGCAGCAGCGGTGACAAACAGCGTCGCCTGCGGGTAGCCAAACGCCCGTAAGGTCTTCTCCACCTCTTCGCGCACCTCGGCGATGCGCGTGTCATCGACGCGATCGGCTTTAGTGAGCGCGACGGTGAGCGCCGGGTTGCCGGTCAGTTGCAAAATGGCCAGGTGTTCACGGGTCTGCGCCATCACGCCATCGTCGCAGGCCACCACCAGCAGCGCGTGATCGATACCGCCGACGCCCGCAAGCATATTACTGAGGAATTTTTCATGCCCCGGCACATCAATAAAGCCCGGCACGCGACCATCCGGCTGCGGCCAGTAGGCGTAGCCCAGATCGATAGTCATGCCGCGCCGCTTCTCTTCCGGCAGGCGGTCAGCGTTGACGCCGGTAATGGCTTCGATCAGGGTGGTTTTGCCGTGGTCGACATGCCCGGCAGTGGCAATAATCATTTCAGCAATATCTCCAGCAAGCGGGATTCATCATCAAGACAGCGGCAATCGAGCCACAGACGGCCCTCATAGATACGGCCAATCACCGGCTGCGGCAGCGCGCGCCACTCGCTTGCCAGTGCCTCCAGCCGACGGCCGCTACCGTCATGCGGGGTAAAGGTTAGCGCCGCGCCCGGCAGCCGCTCGACGGGCAGCGATCCGCTGCCAATTTGCGACAGACAGGGCTCGACGCGCAGCGCAAACTCGCTGTAGCGGGCGGTAAGCGCGTCGCATAAGCGCTGGGCCTGGTCGCGGATCTCCGCCTCTGGGCGGGTGAGATAGCGCAGCGTCGGCAGGTTTTGCGTCAGTTTTTCCGGGTGCAGATAGAGGCGCAACGTCGCTTCCAGCGCCGCGAGGGTCATTTTATCCGCCCGTAGCGCGCGTTTCAGCGGGTGGTGCTGAAGCTGTTCAATCAACGCTTTTTTACCAACGATAATCCCTGCCTGCGGCCCGCCGAGCAGCTTATCGCCGGAGAAGCTCACCAGGCTAACGCCCGCGGCAATCAGCGCCTGCGGCATCGGCTCTTTCGGTAAACCGTAGAGGCTTAAATCGACCAGCGAACCGCTGCCGAGATCGACAATTACCGGCAGATCGGCTTCCTGCGCCAGTTCCACCAGCTCGGCTTCCTCCACCGCTTTGGTAAAGCCTGCAATATGGTAGTTACTGGTGTGGACTTTCATCAGCGACGCGGTGTTGGCGCCGATCGCCTGGCGGTAATCTTTGGCGTGGGTGCGGTTGGTGGTGCCCACTTCATGCAGAATGCAGCCCGCCTGACGCATCACATCGGGAATACGAAACGCGCCGCCAATCTCCACCAGCTCGCCGCGCGATACCACCACTTCGCCACCGGATGACGTTGCCGCCAGCATCAGCAGCACCGCCGCGGCATTATTGTTGACGATGCAGGCATCTTCCGCGCCGGTTAACTGGCAGAGCAGCGCCGCAATGGCGCGATCGCGATGACCGCGTCCGGCACCGTCGAGATCGTACTCCAGCGTTACCGCCGAGCCCATCGCCGTGGTCACCGCATCAATGGCCGCCTGCGACTGCACCGCGCGCCCGAGATTGGTATGCAGCACCGTGCCGCTGAGATTAAACACCGAACGCAGTGCGCCACTGTTTTCCTGCTCCAGGTGCTGTAACGCGGCCTGCGCCCAGTTTTCACACCACGCAGGCAAGCGCTGGGCGTCGCGGATCGCTGCGCGCGCCTCATCCTGCAACTGACGCAGGGTTTGCGTAACGCGGCTATGGCCATACGTGGTTAACAGCGATGCGAACGCCTCATCACGTAACAGGCGATCGATCGAGGGAATCTGGCTGTAAAGAGTTGTCATGAAAAGGCCCGGCTGTGGAGTTACCCCTCCCGTCAGGGGTGTTGACGTGAGGGGGATTGTACAGCGATTTTCTCAGGCGGGCATAACCCGGATCATGCCTTGGGCGGTTCCGTACGGGCAAAGCTTTCACGCTGGAAGAGATTTTCCACCAGCTTCACCAGCAGCGGGCGATTGACGTTCCAGCCCGGCGAGACGCGGCGGAAGTTGAGGTAGCTGATGGCGCAGGCAATCGCGATGGTTGCAAGATTAAGCGTGTCGACGCCGAGTTCGCCCTCTTGCAGACACTTCTCCAGCGCATCCAGACCGCGAGAGACTTTTTCCCGCTGGCGCAGTAGCTCCGCCTGCGACTGCTGCTCTACCGGGCGGGCTAATTCACGCACCGAGACCAGCGCGGCATCCATAATGCCGTCGGCCAGCGCTTCCAGCTGGCGGATTTTCAGCGCCGCCTTAGCATCGTCCGGCAGCATCGGCGGCTCTGCACCCAGCAGGTCAATGTATTGCGCAATGATCGGCGAGTCGTACCACACTTCTCCCTCATCGGTGACCAGCGCCGGTACTTTGCCGAGCGGATTGTAGTGACCGACGCCGCTCTCGGCGCTGTAGGGCTGCTCATTGATAAATTCAAAGGTGATGCCTTTTTCCAGCAGTATGACGGAGATTTTGCGTACAAACGGGCTGGTATAGCTGCCGATCAGTTTCATTGCCGTGTCCTTTTGAAATTTGCCGCAGGGATAAAAAAGAGTGTACGTCACGTGCGGGGGTTGTACAGCGAACCTCTTTACATCGCCCGGCATTAATAAAATAGTCCTTTTAACCCGTGCTGGAGTGTCAGGCCGCGAAAACCAGGAACCTCTTACTGAAACAAAGAGCCTCTCTTAAAGCATAAAAGGCGCGCGTTGCTTTCATCACCGTGTCAATTTCTTACTCCAGCATCATTACCGCCTGGATGATGAAAGGGAGTTACATCTTTGGGCTGATGAAAAGGCACACTTTGCGGTCGATCACGTTCGGAATTTTCCGAGGAAAATATCTTGTGACTTATGTCACAAATTAATAACAAACCTTCGGCAAACAAATGTGACGCAACTCACATTTAATGCCCAATGCCGCACAAATTCTGCGCGCTGTTCTTTTTTTACACTCATTTTTTGTGACGAAAATCACTGTTAATGGTGGATAACCCCCGGCCTAAGCGTGATCAAGATCACATAAAAGTGTGTCATCTGGACAGGTTAACGATTCGGTGCCAGATTCCGCATCACAGACAATTCAGGTCCGGCTACCTCTGCCGCCACATTAACAATAAACCTCGGGCTTCCGGCCTGTGCGCTAGCAAACATAAGAAGGGGTGTTCTATGTCATCCGATATCAAGATCAAGGTGCAAAGCTTTGGTCGTTTCCTGAGCAATATGGTGATGCCGAATATCGGCGCCTTTATCGCGTGGGGGATTATCACCGCGCTGTTTATACCGACAGGATGGTTACCTAACGAGACGCTGGCGAAACTCGTCGGCCCGATGATTACCTACCTGCTGCCGCTGCTAATCGGTTTTACCGGTGGTCGTCTGGTGGGTGGCGATCGCGGCGGCGTGGTGGGTGCTATCACCACCATGGGCGTGATCGTGGGCGCGGATATGCCGATGTTCCTCGGCGCGATGATTGCAGGCCCGCTGGGCGGCTTCTGCATCAAGAAATTTGACGCGGCCGTCGACGGTAAGATCAAGTCCGGTTTCGAAATGCTGGTGAACAACTTCTCCGCTGGCATCATCGGGATGATCCTCGCCATTCTGGCGTTCATGGCGATTGGCCCGGCGGTGGAAGTACTCTCTAAAGCGCTCGCCGCAGGCGTGAACTTTATGGTGGTTCACGACATGCTGCCGCTGGCCTCTATCTTCGTTGAGCCGGCGAAAATCCTCTTCCTTAACAACGCCATCAACCACGGTATCTTCTCGCCGCTGGGTATTCAGCAGTCCCATGAGATCGGCAAGTCCATCTTCTTCCTGATTGAAGCAAACCCGGGCCCGGGTATGGGTATCCTGCTGGCGTATATGTTCTTCGGTCGCGGTAGCGCGAAGCAGTCTGCGGGCGGCGCGGCGATTATCCACTTCCTCGGCGGGATCCATGAGATTTACTTCCCGTACGTGCTGATGAACCCGCGTCTGCTGATTGCGGTGATCCTCGGCGGTATGACCGGCGTCTTTACCCTGAGCGTGCTGAACGGCGGCCTGGTCTCTCCGGCTTCTCCGGGCTCTATTCTCGCGGTACTGGCGATGACGCCAAAAGGCGCTTACTTCGCTAACCTCGCGGCGATTTTCGCAGCCATGATTATCTCCTTCGTTATCGCGGCAATCCTGCTGAAAACCAGCAAAGTGAAAGAGGACGAGGACGATATCGAAGCGGCAACCCGCCGTATGCAGGATATGAAAGCTGAGTCCAAAGGCGCTGCTACTGCGCAGGGGACAAAAGATGTCACTAACGATCTGAGCCACGTGCGCAAAATCATCGTCGCATGTGATGCCGGGATGGGTTCCAGCGCCATGGGCGCAGGCGTGCTGCGTAAGAAAGTGCAGGATGCGGGCCTGACCAACATCTCTGTTACCAATAGTGCGATTAACAGCCTGCCGTCCGATGTCGATCTGGTGATTACGCACCGCGACCTGACCGAACGCGCCATGCGCCAGGCACCGCAAGCGCAGCATATCTCGCTGACCAACTTCCTCGACAGCGGCCTTTACACCGGCCTGACCGAGCGTCTGGTGGCAGCTCAACGCCACACGACTAACGAAGCGAAGGTTAACAGCAGCCTGCAGGACAGCTTTGATACCTCCAACAGCCATCTGTTTAAGCTGGGCGCGGAGAATATCTTCCTTGGCTGTAGCGCCACGCAGAAAGAAGAGGCGATTCGCTTTGCCGGTGAGCAACTGGTCAAAGGCGGCTATGTACAGCCAGAATATATTGACGCGATGCTGGAACGTGAAAAACTGACGCCGACCTATCTGGGCCAGTCTATTGCGGTTCCGCACGGCACGGTGGAAGCGAAAGATCGCGTCCTGAAAACCGGCGTGGTCTTCTGCCAGTATCCGCAGGGCGTGCGCTTCGGTGAAGAAGAGGATGAGATTGCGCATCTGGTGATCGGTATTGCCGCACGTAATAACGAGCACATTCAGGTGATTACCAGCCTGACCACTGCGCTGGATGATGAGACGATTGTCGAACGTCTCACGCACACCACAAGCGTTGAGGAAGTGCTGGCATTGCTGAACCAGTAATCCGCTCCACGTTCTCTCCTCTTCGGAGGAGAGGGCTTGGGTGAGGAGAACCCGCTGACGTTCCTCACCCCAGCCCTCTCGGGTAAAAACATTGATAAAGGGTCATTCTATGAAAGCATTACATTTTGGCGCAGGTAATATCGGACGTGGCTTTATCGGCAAGCTGTTGGCCGACGCGGGGATTGAACTGACGTTCGCCGATGTTAATCAGGTGGTTCTGGACGCCCTCAACGCCCGTCATAGCTATCAGGTTCACGTAGTCGGTGAACAAGAGCAGGTGGATACCGTCTCTGGCGTCAATGCGGTGAGCAGCATCGGCGATGAAGTTGTCGATCTGATTGCGCAGGTCGATTTAGTTACTACCGCCGTTGGCCCGGTAGTGCTGGAGCGTATCGCCCCGGCGGTTGCCAAAGGGCTGGTAAAACGTAAGGCGCAGGGCATTGATACGCCGCTGAACATTATCGCCTGTGAAAATATGGTGCGCGGCACCAGCCAGTTGAAAGGGCACGTTTTCGCCCAGCTGGCGGAGGAGGATAAAGCCTGGGTTGAGGCGCATGTCGGCTTCGTCGACTCTGCCGTCGACCGCATTGTTCCCCCTTCCGCGTCTGCCAACAACGATCCGCTGGAAGTGACCGTCGAGACCTTCAGCGAGTGGATTGTCGATAAAACCCAGTTCAAAGGCGCGCTGCCGACCATTCCGGGCATGGAGCTGACCGACAATTTGATGGCCTTTGTTGAGCGTAAGCTCTTCACGCTGAATACCGGGCATGCTATAACCGCCTACCTTGGAAAACAGACCGGCCATCAAACCATTCGCGACGCGATCCTTGATGAGAAAATTCGTGCCGTGGTGAAAGGCGCGATGGAAGAGAGCGGCGCGGTGCTGATCAAGCGTTATGGCTTCGATGCTGACAAGCACGCAGCCTATATTCAGAAAATCCTGGGTCGTTTTGAGAACCCCTATCTGAAAGACGATGTCGAGCGCGTAGGGCGTCAACCGCTGCGTAAACTGAGCGCGGGCGACCGTCTGATTAAACCGCTGCTCGGCACGCTGGAGTACAACCTGCCGCACGCCAACCTGGTGCAAGGGATCGCCGCCGCGATGCACTATCGCAGCGAAGAGGATCCGCAGGCGCAGGAGCTGGCTCAGCTTATTGCTGAGAAAGGGCCGCAGGCGGCACTGGCACAGGTTTCCGGCCTCGACGCCGACAGCCCGGTGGTACACGAAGCCGTTAACGCTTATCAAACCCAGGCATGATGCCGATATTGGCGCGGGAGATCCCGCGCCAGCTAACGAAGTTGTCAGATATGCAGGCAATAATGGAACACACCCAGGCTTTCGAAAACCGTGTACTCGAGCGTCTGAATGCGGGAAAAACCGTGCGCAGTTTTTTGATTGCCGCCGTTGAGTTACTCAATGAAGCGATCAATATCCTCGTGCTACAGGTGTTTCGCAAAGATGACTACGCGGTGAAATATGCCGTCGAGCCGCTGCTGGACGGCGACGGTCCGCTGGGCAATTTGTCTGTGCGTTTGAAGCTGATTTACGGCCTCGGGGTTATCTCGCGGGCCGAGTATGAAGACGCCGAGCTGCTGATGGCGCTGCGCGAAGAGCTGAATCATGATGGCACGGAGTACGCCTTCACCGATGATGAGATCCTCGGGCCGTTTGGCGAGCTGCACTGCGTCGCCGCCCTGCCGCCTCAGCCTGTGTTCGATACCAGCGATGCAGATTTTTTCGCCATGCAAAAACAGCGTTATCAGCAGGTGGTGCGCTCCACCATGGTGCTTTCGCTTACCGAGCTGATCTCACGGATCAGCTTAAAAAAAGCATTCCAGAAGTAATCCCCTCCTGAAGTGTTGTATCCTTGCACTTTGTTCCTGAAGAAAATGCCTATCATGAAAGAAGTCGAAAAAAACGAAATTAAGCGTCTGAGCGACCGTCTCGACGCGATCCGCCACCAGCAGGCGGAGCTCTCTCTGGTTGACGCGGCTGAGAAGTATGCCGAACTGGAAAAAGAGAAAACCACGCTGGAGACTGAAATCGCCCGTCTGCGCGACCAGTACAGCCAGAAGCTGAGTAAAGAGGCGCAGAAGCTGACGCAAATGCGTTTCAGCCGCCCGATTACCAAGAAAGAGCAGGCTGACCTCGGCAAGCTGAAAAAAAGCGTGCGCGGGATTGTCGTGGTTCACCCGATGACGGCGCTGGGCCGTGAAATGGGCCTCGACGCGATGACCGGTTTCGCCAACACCGAGTTCTGATAGCTTCTCTCCGCCCCGCCTCCCTTGAGCGCGCGGGCGGCCTTAATTGGCCCTACCAATTACCTCTGCTTTTTCTCCGCGCTTCACAGTTCCACTAAATGCCTTCACAGCCTGATTGCCACGCCGCAACATTTGGATAACCATTCGTTATCACAAACCCTACACAACCCCACTGGCAGGACCACTTTTACAAAACCTGTGAGACAGAGCTAAGCAGAGACTTATCGCTCGCGGTTTTGCTGTGGTTCTCAGGAGACCTGCATGACGCTCTGGCAACAGAACTATGACCCGGCTGGCAATCTCTGGCTTTCCAGCCTCATCGCATCGCTTCCGATCCTGTTCTTCTTTTTCGCGCTGATAAAACTGAAGCTGAAAGGCTACGTTGCGGCAAGCTGGACCGTCGCCATCGCTCTTGCCGTTGCGCTGCTGTTCTACAAAATGCCGGTGGATCGCGCGCTGGCGTCGGTGGTGTACGGCTTTTTCTATGGCCTGTGGCCCATTGCGTGGATCATTATCGCTGCCGTCTTTGTCTATAAGATCTCCGTCAAAACCGGCCAGTTCGACATTATTCGCTCGTCGATTCTCTCCATTACGCCAGACCAGCGTTTGCAGATGCTGATTGTCGGCTTCTCGTTTGGCGCGTTTCTGGAAGGGGCCGCTGGCTTTGGCGCGCCGGTGGCGATCACCGCCGCCCTGCTGGTGGGGCTGGGCTTTAACCCGCTCTATGCCGCCGGGTTGTGCCTGATTGTGAATACCGCGCCGGTGGCCTTCGGTGCGATGGGGATTCCGATTCTGGTTGCTGGCCAGGTGACCGGGCTGGACAGCTTCGAAATCGGCCAGATGGTGGGCCGCCAGCTCCCGTTCCTGACCATTATTGTGCTCTTCTGGATCATGGCGATTATGGATGGCTGGCGCGGGGTGAAAGAGACCTGGCCTGCGGTGATGGTTGCCGGGGGGTCGTTTGCCATTGCGCAGTATCTCAGCTCTAACTTTATCGGCCCGGAGCTGCCGGATATCATCTCCTCGCTGGTATCGCTGGTCTGCCTGACGCTGTTCCTGAAGCGCTGGAAGCCAGTGCGCATTTTCCGCTTTGGCGATATGGGCGCCTCGCAGGTCGATCTCGATCTCTCCCGCACGAAATACAGCGCCGGGCAGATCCTGCGCGCCTGGTCACCGTTCCTGTTCCTGACGGCGACCGTGACGCTGTGGAGCGTTCCACCCTTCAAAGCGCTCTTTGCGCCGGGCGGCGCGCTCTACGACTGGGTGTTTAATATCTCCGTGCCGCACCTTGATAAGCTGGTGGCGCGCATGCCGCCGGTGGTGAACGCCGCCACGCCGTATGCGGCGGTCTATAAGTTTGACTGGTTCTCTGCCACCGGCACCGCCATTCTCTTTGCGGCAATCCTCTCGATTGTGTGGCTGAAGATGAAACCGAAGGATGCCATCACCACCTTTGCCGGTACGCTGAAAGAGCTGGCGCTGCCCATCTACTCTATCGGTATGGTGCTGGCCTTCGCCTTTATCTCTAACTACTCCGGCCTGTCGTCAACGCTGGCATTAGCGCTGGCGCACACCGGCAGTGCGTTTACCTTTTTCTCGCCGTTCCTCGGTTGGCTGGGGGTCTTTTTAACCGGCTCCGACACCTCATCAAACGCGCTGTTTGCCGCGCTGCAAGCCACGGCTGCGCAGCAGATTGGCGTCTCGGATGTGCTGATGGTGGCGGCTAACACCACCGGCGGCGTGACCGGCAAGATGATCTCACCGCAATCCATCGCTATCGCCTGTGCGGCGGTCGGGCTGGTGGGCAAAGAGTCCGATCTCTTCCGCTTTACCGTCAAACACAGCCTGATATTCACCTGTATGGTCGGCGTGATCACCACCTTGCAGGCTTATGTACTGACCTGGATGATCCCATGAACCTATTACCCAGACGCCTGGCTGACGAGGTCGCTGACCGCGTACGGGCGTTAATTGCAGAACAACAGCTGGAAGCGGGCATGAAGTTGCCCGCCGAGCGCCAGCTTGCCGTGCAGCTTGGCGTGTCGCGCAACTCCTTACGCGAAGCCCTGGCAATGCTGGTCAGCGAAGGCGTGCTGTTAAGCCGCCGCGGGGGTGGAACCTTTGTGCGCTGGCAGCATGAGGCCTGGTCGGAGCAGAACATCGTCCAGCCGCTGAAAACGCTGCTCAATGACGACCCCGATTACAGCTTTGATATTCTCGAAGCCCGCCACGCCATCGAGGCCAGCACCGCCTGGCATGCGGCGATGCGCGCGACCGACGCCGATCAAGAGAAAATCGTGCTCTGCTTTGAGGCCTCGCAATCCGATGATCCGGATCTCGCCTCGCAGGCGGATGTGCGTTTCCATCTGGCGATCGCCGAAGCCTCGCACAATGTGGTGCTGCTGCAAACCATGCGCGGTTTCTTCGACCTACTGCAATCCTCGGTCAAGCAGAGCCGCCAGCGCATGTACCTTGTTCCGCCGGTTTTCGCCCGGCTTACGGAGCAACACCGCACGGTAATGAACGCCATTCTTGCGGGCGATGCCGAGGGCGCGCGCCAGGCGATGATGGCGCACCTCGCTTTCGTCCACACCACAATTCGCCAGTTTGACGAGGACCGGGCCCGCCAGGCGCGCATCACCCGCCTGCCCGACGAGCAACTGATTCATTTAAGGGAGAAAAAAGCATGATTATTTCCGCAGCCAGCGACTATCGCGCCGCGGCAAAACGCATTCTGCCGCCGTTCCTGTTTCACTATATCGACGGTGGCGCTTACGCAGAATATACCCTGCGCCGCAACGTTGAGGATTTATCGCAGGTCGCGCTCCGCCAGCGGGTGCTGAAGAATATGTCCGACCTCAGCCTTGAGACCACGTTGTTCAATGAAAAGCTCTCAATGCCGGTCGCGCTGGCACCGGTCGGGCTGTGCGGCATGTATGCCCGGCGCGGCGAAGTGCAGGCCGCAGGCGCAGCAGATGCCAAAGGCATCCCCTTCACCCTGTCGACCGTCTCCGTCTGCCCGATTGAAGAGGTGGCACCAACCATTAAGCGCCCGATGTGGTTCCAGCTTTACGTGCTGCGCGATCGCGGCTTTATGCGCAACGCGCTGGAGCGGGCAAAGGCAGCGGGCTGTTCCACGCTGGTCTTTACCGTCGATATGCCGACGCCCGGCGCGCGTTATCGCGATGCGCACTCCGGGATGAGCGGGCCGAATGCCGCACTGCGCCGCTACTGGCAGTCGGTAATGCATCCGCAGTGGGCGTGGGATGTTGGCGTCAATGGTCGTCCTCACGATCTGGGCAATATCTCTTCTTACCTCGGTAAACCTACCGGGCTGGAGGATTATATTGGCTGGCTGGCGAACAACTTCGATCCCTCCATCTCCTGGAAAGACCTGGAGTGGATCCGTGAATTCTGGGATGGCCCGATGGTGATCAAAGGGATCCTCGATCCGGAAGATGCCCGCGACGCGGTGCGCTTTGGCGCGGATGGGATTGTCGTCTCTAACCACGGCGGTCGCCAGCTTGATGGCGTGCTCTCCTCGGCGCGCGCGCTGCCAGCGATTGCCGATGCGGTGAAGGGCGATATTGCCATTCTTGCGGATAGCGGGATTCGTAACGGCCTTGATGTGGTGCGAATGATTGCGCTCGGCGCAGACACCGTGCTGCTTGGCCGCGCCTATCTCTATGCGCTGGCAACACATGGCCGACAAGGTGTGGCTAACCTGCTGGATCTGATTGAAAAAGAGATGCGCGTGGCGATGACGCTGACCGGCGCGAAATCGATTCGCGAAATCAGTAAAGAGTCGCTGGTGCAGGCGCAGAGCGAGATCCCGGCGGCGCTGGCACCGCTGTCCCACGGCGATGCGGCGTAGTAAAAAATGCTCTCCCCGCCCTGGGGAGAGTGCTATCCTGCCCCCGCTATTAAGGGGGCTGCATGCTGAACATTGTCTTATTTGAACCTGAGATCCCGCCCAATACCGGGAACATTATCCGCCTGTGCGCTAACACCGGCTTTCGTCTGCATATCATTGAGCCGATGGGCTTTACCTGGGACGATAAGCGCCTGCGCCGCGCAGGGCTGGATTACCACGAATTCACCGCCGTGCAGCGCCACGCTGATTACGACGCCTTTATGGCCGCCGCTCAGCCTCAGCGCCTGTTTGCGCTGACCACCAAAGGGACGCCCGCGCACAGCGCCGTGTCGTTTGCCGATGGGGATTATTTAATGTTTGGCCCGGAAACCCGCGGCCTGCCCGCCACCATTCTTGACGCGCTGCCGCCGGAGCAGAAGATCCGTATTCCGATGATGCCGGACAGCCGCAGCATGAACCTTTCCAATGCGGTGTCGGTAGTGGTGTATGAAGCCTGGCGCCAGCTCGGATATCCCGGCGCGGTATTGCGCAGCTGATGAGGTAGTTGGTTGGAATTGCCGGATGGCGGCTACGCCTTATCCGGCCTACAAATATCTTCCTGCTCTACCCGTAGGCCGGATAAGCGCAGCGCCATCCGGCATTTTTCAAATACCATCTCCGTATTCAAAGCCATGATTGGCTCCATTAAAATGCTGATCCATATCCATCGCCGGCTTATCGCTCTCTGGCTTGCCGACAATGCGCGCCGGAACGCCTGCGGCGGTGGTGTGCGGCGGAACGGGCTGCAACACCACGGAGCCGGCACCGATTTTCGCGCCGCGCCCCACTTCGATATTGCCGAGGATCTTCGCCCCCGCGCCAATCATCACCCCTTCACGGATCTTCGGATGGCGATCGCCGCTGGTTTTGCCGGTCCCGCCGAGGGTAACCGACTGCAGAATCGACACGTCATCTTCGATAACCGCCGTTTCACCCACCACAATGCCGGTGGCGTGGTCGAGCATGATGCCGCGCCCGATGGTCGCTGCCGGGTGAATATCGACCTGGAAGCTCACTGAGACCTGGTTTTGCAGGAAAATCGCCAGCGCCTGGCGGCCCTGCGTCCACAGCCAGTGACCAATACGGTGCGCCTGCAGGGCGTGGAACCCTTTCAGGTAGAGCAGCGGCGTTGAGTATTTATCTACCGCCGGGTCGCGGGTGCGCACGGCCTGAATATCGCAGGCGGCGGAGGCGATCATCTCCGGATCTGCGGCGTAGGCCTCTTCCACCACTTCGCGGATGGCGATGGCGGGCATAATCGGCGACGCCAGCTTGTTCGCCAGCATATAGCTCAGGGCACTGCCGAGGTT
This sequence comes from Kosakonia sp. CCTCC M2018092, assembly GCF_003864115.1. Taxonomy (NCBI): domain Bacteria; kingdom Pseudomonadati; phylum Pseudomonadota; class Gammaproteobacteria; order Enterobacterales; family Enterobacteriaceae; genus Kosakonia; species Kosakonia sp. CCTCC M2018092. The sequence goes on along the minus strand of NZ_CP034225.1, from coordinate 124,492 downwards.
TTCATGCTTGAGTAAGGTTGCGTGATAAAAACTGGCCAGCATCGGTTCACAGTCCGCCAGCGCACGCGCTTCGGCTTTGATATTTTTCCAGACCAGATCCAGTTCTTCACACGGCATTGCTTACTCCAGACGAAATAAAAGCAAGGCCGGACTCAGCCAGCCTTGACGTGATAGTGATGAGAATCCCTGCGATTAGCCGCTTATTGCTCATCCTTGCGGGCGCGGCCCAACAGCGTTAATGCTGCCTCGCGCGCATTTTTTCCGCAATACAATACCTGATAAATTTCCTCGGTTATTGGCATTTCGACGCCAAACCGGTGCGCCAGCGCGCGCACTTCTTTGGTATTGCGATAGCCCTCAACCACCTGGCCTATCTTCTCCTGCGCGCCTTCGACATCCATGCCCTGACCGAGCATCATGCCAAAACGGCGGTTACGCGACTGATTGTCGGTACAGGTCAGCACCAGATCGCCCAGCCCCGCCATGCCCATAAAGGTAGCAGGATCGGCACCCAGCGCCGCGCCAAGCCGCGACATCTCCGTCAGACCGCGCGTGATGAGCGCCGTGCGCGCATTCGCGCCGAAGCCGATGCCATCGGACATGCCCGCGCCAATCGCAATCACGTTCTTCACCGCGCCGCCAAGCTGCACGCCAATAAAGTCCGGGTTGCTGTAGACGCGCAGGCTTTTGCCGCAGTGCAGCAGTTGCTGAAGATCGTCGGCAAACTGCGGGTCGGTGGAGGCTAAAGAGATTGCCGTCGGCATTCCCGCCGCCAGCTCTTTGGCGAACGTAGGACCTGAGATCACCGCCAGCGGAATAGAGGAGCCTAAGACTTCACGCGCCACGTCCTGTAACAGACGCCCGGTTTCCGCCTCCAGCCCTTTTGTCGCCCAGACAATGCGCGCATCGCTGCGCATCAGCGGTTTGATCTGCGCCAGCACCTCGCCAAAGACGTGGCTTGGCACAACGACCAGAATGTCGCGGCTGGCGGCCAGCGCGCGGGCAAGGTCGCTCTCAAGCTCAAGGGTGTCGGGGAAAGGCACATCGGGCAGGAACGCCACGTTGCAACGGTCGCGTTGCAGCGTCGCGATATGTTTTGGGTCATGGCCCCAGAGCACAACCTGGTGGCCATTTCTTGCCAGCGTGATGGCAAGAGCGGTGCCGTAAGAGCCGGCACCGATCACAGTCATTGCAGCATTAAGTGCGTTCATCAGGCATCCTGATGTTGTTCGGCACCTTCGCCAGTCTGCTGTTGCAGGTAGTTCATGAACAGCGCATCAAAGTTGACCGGTGCAAGGTTCAGCTGTGGGAATGTACCGCGGGAAACCAGGCTGGTGATGCATTCACGGGCATACGGGAACAGGATGTTCGGGCAGTATGCGCCCAGGCAGTGCGCCATCTGGGTGCCTTCGATACCGTCGATAGAGAAGATGCCGCCCTGCTGTACTTCGCACAGGAAGCCGGTCTCTTCGCCCAGTGAGGCGGTTACGGTTACGCGCAGAACCACTTCATACACGCCATCCGCCAGCTGCGTTGACGCGGTGTCGAGGTCCAGTTTGACTTCCGGCTGCCACTCTTTCTGAAAGATGTGCGGCGCATTCGGCGCTTCGAAAGAGATATCTTTCGTGTAGATACGCTGAATCTGGAAAGTCATTTCGTTGTTGTTTAGCTCAGACATGAATAAGTAACCCTTAAGTGTTGTAGTGCTTAGAAAGCATTAACCTAACAGCGGATCCAATCCGCCACGCGCATCCAGCGCAAATAAATCGTCGCAGCCGCCGATATGCTGTGCATCAATAAAGATCTGCGGAACCGTGGTACGGCCACTACGTTGAATCATCTCTTCACGTTTTACCATGTCGCCGTCGATCGGCAGCTCGGCAAAATCAACGCCTTTGCTGCTCAGCAGCGCTTTTGCGCGGTGGCAAAACGGGCAGGTTGCTTTGGTGTAGATCTCAATATTGGCCATATCTCTTCTCCTGGTTTTACCCCGTGAGCCGAAGCCCACCGGGTAACTTATTTACCGCGTACTAACGGCAGATTTTCGCCGACCCAGCCGGAGACACCGTCTTTGAGCACAAAGACTTTCTCGAAACCGGCTTTTACCAGCTCGTTTGCCGGGGTCTGCGCCTGCAGGCCGGTACCGTCTACAACAATAATCGGCGTGCTTTTACGTTTTTCAAGCTCACCTACATTATTGGCTTTGATCTCGCCTGGCAGCAAATTCACCGCGCCGGCGATATGACCTTTACGGAAATCATCGCGCTGACGTAAGTCCACAACCACCGCATCTTCTTTGTTGATGAGGCGCGTGGCTTCGCCACGGGAAATCACTTTCACTTTCGACGCGACGCCTTTGAAGGTCGTGTATAACACCGCGGCGAACAACGCAAGCCAGCCGATACAGAGTATCGGGTTGCGTCCAATAAATTGCATAATTTCTTGCATCTGGGGTAACAGCTCCCGACTAAGTGATTAAAAACCAGCAAGGAGTATACCTGCGCAGTTGGGCAAATACAGCCAGCGAGCGCGATGGATTGCATTTTCTGCGGCGTGTTACGAAAAAATAAACAAAGCGATGTAAAACACCCCCTCAGGTGACCCCTTTCTTTGATCTTCTGCGGCTATTTGATCGATTCAGCTGTAGTAAAATTACGCAAATTTTTATCTTCAGAGCATGAGGTTGTCGCAATGTCGGTTTCAAAAAAACCTATGGTACTGGTGATTCTCGATGGCTACGGCTATCGCGAAGATCAGCAAGATAACGCCATTTTCAACGCTAAAACCCCGGTGATGGATAGCCTGTGGGCCAACCGTCCGCACACGTTGATTGATGCTTCCGGCCTGGAAGTCGGTCTGCCGGATCGCCAGATGGGCAACTCCGAGGTGGGCCACGTCAACCTCGGTGCCGGGCGTATTGTCTACCAGGACTTAACTCGCCTGGACGTTGAAATTAAAGAGCGCACCTTCTTTACTAACCCGGTGCTGCGCGGCGCGGTGGATAAGGCAGTTAGCGCCGGCAAAGCGGTGCACATTATGGGTCTGCTCTCCGCAGGCGGCGTGCACAGCCATGAAGATCACATTATGGCGATGGTCGAACTGGCCGCCGAACGCGGCGCAGAGAAAATCTACCTGCACGCCTTCCTTGATGGCCGCGATACGCCGCCGCGCAGCGCTGAATCCTCGCTGAAAAAATTTGAAGAGAAATTCGCCGCCCTCGGTAAAGGCCGCGTGGCGTCAATTATTGGTCGTTACTTCGCCATGGATCGCGACAACCGCTGGGATCGCGTCGAGCAGGCGTACGACCTGATGACCCAGGGCAAAGGCGAGTTCACCTTCGACAGCGCCGTTGCCGGGCTGCAAGCCGCTTACGCCCGCGACGAAAACGACGAGTTTGTGAAAGCGACGGTCATTCGCGCCGCCGGTCAGCCCGATGCGGCAATGGAAGATGGCGACGCGCTGATTTTCATGAACTTCCGCGCCGACCGCGCCCGTGAAATCACCCGTGCCTTTGTTAACGCCGATTTTGACGGCTTCGCGCGTAAAAAAGTGGTCAATCTCGATTTTGTGATGCTGACCGAATACGCCGCCGACATCAAAACTGCCGTGGCGTACCCGCCGACCTCTCTTGCCAACACCCTTGGTGAGTGGATGGCGAAGAAAAATCGTACCCAGCTGCGTATCTCCGAAACGGAGAAGTATGCCCATGTCACCTTCTTCTTTAACGGTGGCGTTGAAGAGCCGTTCCCGGGCGAAGACCGCATTCTGATTAACTCACCAAAAGTTGCTACTTACGATTTGCAACCGGAGATGAGTTCCGCCGAACTGACGGAAAAACTGGTCGCCGCCATTACCAGCGGCAAATATGACACCATCATCTGTAACTACCCGAATGGCGATATGGTTGGCCATACCGGTGTGTTTGATGCGGCTGTCGCCGCCGTGGAAGCGCTGGATAACTGCATTGCGCAGGTCACCCGCGCCGTTGAGTCTGTTGGCGGGCAGTTGCTGATCACCGCCGACCACGGCAACGCCGAGCAGATGCGCGATCCCTCAACCGGTCAGGCACATACGGCGCACACCAATCTGCCGGTTCCGCTTATTTATGTGGGTGAGAAAACAGTGAAAGCGCTCTCCGGTGGCAAACTTTCCGACATCGCGCCGACCATGCTGTCGCTGATGGGCGAGGAAATCCCGCAAGAGATGACTGGTAAGCCGCTGTTCATCGTGGAATAATCGCTCCCCATGAGGGGAAAGGCGATTTTTTCAATTACATGGGTCGGGCTCCGACCTCTGCTCTGCGCCAGCGCACTCAGCGCTGGCGTTTTGCTGTGCGCCGTTCCCGCCCACGCGGATGACCGCGATCAGCTCAAATCTATCCAGGCCGATATCGCCGCCAAAGAGCGCGCGGTTCGCCAACAGCAGCAGCAGCGCGCAGGCCTGCTTGCGCAGCTGAAGGCGCAGGAGGAGGCCATCTCCGCCGCTGCCCGCCAGCTGCACGAAACCGAAAGCACACTCTCAGAACTCAATAAACAGATTGATGAGATGAACGCCTCCATCGCCAAACTGGAGCGTCAGCGCGCGTCGCAGGAGCGCAATCTTGCCGCGCAGCTCGATGCCGCGTTTCGCCAGGGCGAGCACAGCGGTATCCAGCTTCTGTTGAGCGGTGAAGAGAGCCAGCGCGGCCAGCGTTTGCAGGCTTACTTCGGTTATCTCAACCAGGCGCGCCAGGAGACCATCGCACAGCTCAAACAGACGCGTGAAGAGGTCACCTCGCAAAAGGCCGAACTGGAAGAGAAGCAGAGCCAGCAGCAAACCCTGCTTTATGAGCAGAAAGCGCAGCAGGCGAAGCTGGAGCAGGCGCGAAACGAACGTAAAAAGACCCTTGCCGGGCTTGAATCCTCGATTCAGGAAGGTCAGCAGCAGCTTAGCGAGATGCGCGCTAACGAATCACGTCTGCGCGATCGCCTTGCCCGCGCGGAAGCAGCAGCGAAAGCCCGCGCCGAGCGCGAAGCCCGTGAAGCGCAGGCGGTGCGTGAGCGGCAGAACGAGGCCAGCCGCAAAGGCACTACCTATAAGCCAACCGAGAGCGAACGCTCACTGATGTCCCGCACCGGCGGCTTAGGCTCGCCGGCAGGCCGCGCGATATGGCCGGTTCGCGGTCCGTTACTTCATCGTTATGGCGAACAGTTGCAGGGTGAGCTACGGTGGAAAGGGATTGTTATCGGTGCGTCTGAAGGCAGCGAAGTCAAAGCCATCGCCGACGGGCGCGTGATCCTCGCCGACTGGCTACAGGGCTATGGCCTGGTGGTTGTCGTAGAGCACGGCAAAGGCGATATGAGCCTTTATGGTTATAACCAAAGCGCCCTCGTCAGCGTCGGTGCGCAGGTGCGCGCAGGCCAGCCGATAGCTCTCGTCGGGAGCAGTGGTGGTCAGGGCCGGCCTTCACTCTATTTTGAAATTCGCCGTCAGGGCCAGGCGGTCAATCCACAGCCGTGGTTGGGAAGATAGGTTTGCTTCAACTTCGCCGCATCGTGATTACTCTTGCCAGCGTGCTGGCGCTCTCCTCGCCGGTGTTTGCCGGCAAACTGGCCATCGTTATCGACGATTTTGGCTACCGTCCCCAGACAGAAAACCAGGTGCTGGCCATGCCGCAGGCGGTCTCCGTCGCGGTGCTGCCCAATGCTACGCACGCCCGCGACATGGCGACCAAAGCGCACAATAGCGGACACGAAGTGTTGATCCATCTGCCGATGGCACCGCTCAGCAAACAGCCGCTGGAAAAAGATACCCTGCGCCCGGAGATGAGCAGCGCAGAGATTGAGCGCATCATCAGTGATGCCGTGAATAAGGTGCCCTATGCTGTCGGGTTGAATAACCATATGGGCAGCGCCATGACCTCCAGCTTGTTTGGCATGCAGAAAGTGATGCAGGCGCTGGAGCGCTACAACCTCTACTTCCTCGACAGCATGACCATTGGCAATAGCCAGTCGATGCGCGCAGCCTCCGGCACCGGGGTAAAAGTGATTAAGCGCAAAGTGTTCCTCGACGATACGCAGAATGAGGGCGATATTCGCCGCCAGTTCGATCGTGCCGTCGCGCTGGCGCGCCGTAACGGCTCGGCTATCGCTATTGGACACCCACACCCCGCGACCGTACGCGTATTGCAGCAGGCGCTGGCAAACTTACCCTCTGACATTACGCTGGTGCGACCGAGCGATCTGCTTCATGAGCCCCAGGTCGACAACTCAACGCCTGCCAAACCTGACGCACAGCCGCAGCCGCCACGTAATCCGTTCCGCGTTGCGAAGGTGTGTAAAGCGAAGCAGAAGCCAGAGCCGGTGAATGCCAGCCGCTTCTTTAGCGTGGTGGGAGAGAGCATCAGCGAAAGTACGCTGGTACAGTACTTCCAGCACCAGTGGCAGGGCTGGGGCCGGAAATAAGTAGCGTTAGTAGATTTTCACCGCTTTACGGGCAAGACGATGGTGAGATGTCGTCTTGTCCCGCCATTTATACAAACGAAGTGACCACAGCAGCGCCTGATAAGCGAGTTTAGGGCTGCGGACATTATTCACCATCCGTTTAAACATTCCTGATGCATATATTTCAGCAATCATGCGTTTGCGGATTATTTCATCCGGCTCTTTTCGCACGGCGTGGCACACGCGGAGTGCTTCATAAGTAATTTGTTGATGGAATTCGGGATATATCGTAATGCGGTCAGCGTAATCGCGATTCAATTTCTCCAGCAGGCGCGTAATTTTCATGTAATGACGCTGATAGGCGAGGTTTTTTAATCCCTGGCGCTTTAAGCGGCTGACCGAACAGCCATGGAGAAAATATTTATATAACGATTGTTCGGTATAACGCACGCGTTTGGCGTTATACATAAATTCGGTGCTCCAGATAATATCCTGGTGATGCAGCCCGGGAATAAATTCAATACGATTTTGCTTAATCACATCGTGGCGATAAACACCCATCCACACCACGTGCGTCCAGCGGCGGCTTGCCAGCGCCATTCTTAACCAGTCAGGCCCGCTAAGCACGCCGGTGGAGCGAATACGATCCAGCGGAATGGATTGCCAGGTACTGCCGTTCTGCCGATCGCACCAGTCCGAGTTACACTGCGCGACGTCCAGATCGTCCTCCAGCGCCATTTTCATCAGTGTTTCATACATTTGCGGATAGACAATATCATCGGCATCGACGAACGCGACGTATTCACCTGTGGCATACGTTAAGCCACGATTACGCGCTACCGAGGCACCGGCATTACACTGGTGAATAAGCTGGATATGCGGGTACTTCTTTGCATAACGCTCTGCTATTTCAGCAGAATTATCGGTCGAACCATCATTAACGATGATGATTTCAAGCGCCGTCCAGGTTTGCGCTAACAGGGATTCCATGCAAGGTACAAAGTCATCGCCCGCATTGTAGAGGGGGATAATAACGCTAAGCTTACCAGGGCTATTCATCATTAATTACCTGATTCATTGTCATTACAGTGACTATTTTTAAATTGTTTTAATTAAGAAAAAATTAAGGTCTGGCAGATTGATTAGGTAAATTCTCAGACACAGCGGTTACGATTAAGTTTCATCGCCGATGCGAACTAAGATTATTCAGAGTAGCCTGGGGAGTTAAAGGGCGTAATAAGAGTATTGCGGAATTGCGAAGAATTTATGACACTGACAAAAGTTTACATTTAATAAATGTGTTTTGAGATTTATCGCAGAAAAAAGGGCCATTATCTGGCCCTTACTCTTTTAATCCCAGCTCAGCACAACTTTGCCGGACTGACCCGAACGCATCGCGTCAAATCCCTGCTGGAATTCATCAATCCCGAAGCGGTGGGTAATGATCGGTGAGAGGTCGAGACCGGACTGGATCAGCGCGGCCATTTTATACCAGGTTTCGAACATCTCACGGCCATAAATCCCTTTGATAAACAGCCCTTTGAAGATGACTTTGTTCCAGTCGATCGACATCTCCGAAGGCGGAATACCGAGCATGGCAATGCGTCCGCCGTGGTTCATGGTATCGAGCATGGTACGGAACGCCGCAGGCGCGCCGGACATCTCCAGACCCACGTCGAACCCTTCCGTCATCCCCAGCTCCGCCATCACCTCAGTGAGATTCTCTTTAGCGACGTTTACCGCGCGCGTGACGCCCATTTTGCGTGCCAGCTCAAGACGGTATTCGTTCACATCGGTGATCACGACATGGCGCGCGCCAACGTGTTTGGCGACCGCAGCCGCCATAATGCCGATAGGACCTGCGCCAGAGACCAGCACATCTTCCCCCACCAGATCGAAGGAGAGCGCCGTATGGACTGCGTTACCGAACGGGTCGAAAATCGATGCCAGCTCGTCAGGGATATTGTCCGGGATTTTGAAGGCGTTGAAGGCCGGGATCACCAGATATTCCGCAAAACAGCCCGGGCGATTGACGCCTACGCCGACGGTATTACGGCATAAATGGGTGCGGCCCGCGCGGCAGTTACGGCAGTGTCCGCAGGTGATATGCCCTTCGCCGGAGACGCGATCGCCGATTTTGAAGCCTTTAACTTCCTGGCCGATGCCAACTACTTCACCCACGTACTCATGACCGACCACCATCGGTACCGGAATGGTTTTTTGCGACCACTCATCCCAGTTGTAGATGTGCACATCGGTGCCGCAAATCGCGGTTTTGCGGATTTTAATCAGCAGATCGTTGTGCCCAACTTCCGGTTCCGGCACATCGGTCATCCAGATGCCCTCTTGCGCTTTCAGTTTGGATAACGCTTTCATTTCACGTCCTCAGATCACACCCAGTTGTTTACCAATGCGGGTAAAGGCTGCTACCGCGCGTTCAATTTGTTCAGGCGTATGGGCCGCCGACATCTGTGTACGAATACGCGCCTGGCCTTTCGGCACCACCGGGAAGAAGAAGCCCGTGACGTAAATGCCCTCTTTTTGCAGCTCACGGGCAAAGTTTTGCGCCACCACGGCATCGCCCAGCATCACCGGGATAATGGCATGATCGGCACCCGCCAGCGTAAAGCCCGCGGCGCTCATCTGTTCGCGGAACAGGCGGGCATTGGCCCACAGACGGTCACGCAGTTCGCCGCCGGACTCCAGCATCTCCAGTACTTTGATCGATGCGCTGACAATCGCAGGCGCCAGCGAGTTGGAGAAGAGATAAGGGCGCGAACGCTGACGCAGCCACTCAACTACCTCTTTACGCGCAGCGGTATAACCGCCTGATGCGCCGCCGAGCGCTTTGCCAAGCGTTCCGGTAATGATGTCGACCCGACCCATCACGTCACAATATTCGTGGGTTCCGCGGCCGTTGGCACCGACAAAACCGACTGCGTGGGAATCATCAACCATCACCAGCGCATCATATTTATCTGCCAGGTCGCAGACCCCTTGCAGGTTGGCGATCACGCCATCCATTGAGAAGACGCCGTCGGTGGCGATCAGCACGTGGCGGGCACCTGCTGCACGCGCTTCTTGCAGGCGCGCTTCCAGTTCCTGCATGTCATTGTTGGCGTAACGGTAGCGCTTCGCTTTACACAGACGCACGCCGTCAATGATCGACGCGTGGTTGAGGGCATCAGAAATGATGGCGTCTTCCGCGCCGAGCAGCGTCTCAAACAGCCCGCCGTTCGCATCGAAGCAGGAGGAGTAAAGAATGGAGTCTTCCATGCCGAGGAAGTCGGCCAGCTTCTTCTCCAGTACTTTGTGGCTATCCTGCGTGCCGCAGATAAAGCGCACCGAGGCCATGCCGAAACCGTGGCTATCCATACCGGCTTTCGCGGCGGCAATCAGCTCCGGGTGGTTGGCGAGGCCAAGGTAGTTGTTGGCGCAGAAGTTGATGACGTGGCTACCATTCGCCACGGTGATATCAGCCTGCTGCGCTGACGTGATAATGCGTTCCTCTTTGAACAACCCTTCCGCACGTGCGGTTTGCAGATCGTTCGTTAACTGTTGATAAAAATCCCCACGCATCGCAATTCTCCAGACTGGGCAAATTTCGGCACATATTACCCAAAGCTATACGTTGATACGAGATGACGCTTCACTGCTTATCCGTTTTGCAGCATAAATCACGCATAGCCCTCCCCTTTCCCGGGGAATGGCTGAAGGGGCAGCAATGTGATGGTATGATAAAGTTATTCGTGTCTGAGATTGTCTCAACGCTTCATTTTGCAAAGGTACAGTTATGATCATCGTCACTGGCGGCGCGGGTTTTATCGGCAGCAATATCGTTAAAGCCCTGAATGACAAAGGCATCACCGATATCCTGGTGGTGGACAACCTGAAAGACGGCACTAAGTTTGTCAATCTGGTCGACTTGCATATCGCCGACTATATGGATAAAGAGGATTTTCTGATCCAGATTATGTCTGGCGAAGAGTTCGGCGAGATTGAAGCGGTATTCCATGAAGGTGCGTGCTCCTCTACCACCGAGTGGGATGGCAAGTACATGATGGAGAACAACTATCAGTACTCCAAAGAGCTGCTGCACTACTGCCTGGAGCGCGAAATCCCCTTCCTGTACGCCTCATCCGCAGCCACTTACGGCGGCCGCACTTCTGACTTTATTGAATCGCGCGAATATGAAAAGCCGCTTAACGTCTACGGCTACTCGAAAATGCTGTTCGACGAGTATGTGCGCAGCATTCTGCCGGAAGCGAACTCACCGATTGTCGGCTTCCGCTATTTCAACGTCTACGGCCCGCGCGAAGGGCACAAAGGCAGCATGGCGAGCGTCGCTTTCCATCTCAATACGCAGCTGAACAACGGCGAGAGCCCGAAACTGTTCGAAGGCAGCGACAACTTTAAACGCGATTTCGTCTACGTTGGCGATGTGGCGGCGGTCAATCTCTGGTTCTGGGAAAATGGTGTCTCCGGCATCTTTAACCTCGGCACCGGCCGCGCGGAGTCCTTCCAGGCCGTAGCGGATGCCACGCTCGCTTTCCATAAAAAAGGCAGCATTGAGTACATCCCGTTCCCGGACAAGCTGAAAGGCCGCTATCAGGCGTTTACGCAGGCCGATCTCACCAATCTGCGCGCGGCGGGCTACGACAAGCCGTTTAAAACCGTGGCTGAAGGCGTGAGTGAATATATGGCCTGGCTGAACCGCGACGCGTAAGTATGAAAATTCTGGTCATTGGACCCTCCTGGGTAGGCGACATGATGATGTCGCAAAGTCTCTACCGCACGCTGAAGGCGCGCTTTCCCCAGGCGATAATCGATGTGATGGCACCCGCGTGGTGCCGTCCGCTTTTATCGCGCATGCCGGAAGTTAACGAGGCGATCCCGATGCCGCTCGGCCACGGCGCGCTGGAGATTGGCGCGCGCCGTAAGCTGGGACACAGCCTGCGCGAACGGCGTTACGATCGCGCCTACGTGCTGCCTAACTCCTTTAAATCTGCGCTGGTTCCCTTCTTTGCCGGCATTCCGCACCGTACCGGCTGGCGCGGCGAGATGCGCTATGGCGTGCTTAACGATGCGCGCGTGCTGGATAAGCAAGCCTGGCCGCTGATGGTCGAGCGCTATGTTGCGCTGGCGTATGACAAAGGCGTAATGCACTCGGCGAAAGATCTGCCGCAGCCGCTGTTATGGCCGCAGTTGCAGGTCAATGAGAGTGAGAAGCTACAGGTTTGCGCCACCTTCGACCTCGCGTCTGAGCGCCCGATGATCGGTTTTTGTCCCGGGGCAGAGTTTGGCCCGGCGAAGCGCTGGCCGCACTATCACTATGCTGAGCTGGCGAAACAGCTGATTGATGAAGGCTATCAGGTGCTGCTGTTCGGCTCGGCAAAAGATCACGACGCGGGTAATCAGATTTTGGCCGCGCTGAGCGTTGAGCAACAGGCGTGGTGCCGCAACCTGGCGGGAGAAACGCAGCTGGAGCAGGCCGTAGTGCTGATTGCCGCCTGTAAAGCGGTGGTAAGTAATGATTCAGGCTTGATGCACGTTGCCGCCGCGCTCGATCGCCCGCTGGTTGCGCTCTATGGCCCAAGCAGCCCTGATTTCACGCCGCCGCTCTCACACAAAGCGCGCGTGATCCGCTTAATCTCTGGCTACCACAAGGTGCGCAAAGGCGATGCCGCGGAAGGGTATCACCAGAGCCTGATCGACATTACGCCGCAGCGCGTGCTGGATGAGTTGAATGGTTTGTTGCTGGCAGCAGAAGGATAAGCGATGCGGGTCTTGATTGTAAAAACCTCGTCAATGGGCGATGTGCTGCACACGCTGCCTGCGCTGACCGATGCCGCGCAGGCCATTCCAGGCATTCGTTTTGATTGGGTGGTGGAAGAGGGGTTTGCGCAAATTCCTTCCTGGCATGCAGCGGTCGATCGCGTTATCCCGGTGGCGATCCGCCGCTGGCGCAAAGCGTGGTTTTCCGCGCCTGTTACGGCAGAGCGCCAGGCGTTTCGCAACGCGGTGAAGGAGAGGCAGTATGACGCCATCATTGACGCGCAGGGGCTGGTGAAGAGCGCCGCGCTGGTCACCCGGCTGGCGCATGGCGTGAAACATGGGATGGACTGGCACTCCGCGCGCGAGCCGCTGGCGAGCCTGTTCTATAATCGCCGCCACGCCATTGCGAAGCAGCAACACGCGGTTGAACGGACGCGCGAACTCTTTGCGAAGAGTCTGGGCTACGCCAAACCGCAGGCGCAGGGCGACTACGCCATTGCGCAGCATTTTACTTCCCGCGCTGCACCAGCCTCCTCCTATGCCGTCTTTTTACATGCCACCACGCGCGATGATAAACACTGGCCGGAGAGCCACTGGCGCACATTGATTGGCCTGCTTAACGGCAGCGGCTTGCAGATAAAGCTCCCCTGGGGAGCCGCGCATGAAGAGGCGCGTGCGAAGCGGTTAGCGGAAGGGTTTGATTACGTTGAAGTGTTGCCGAAGATGACTCTTGAGAAGGTCGCGCAGACACTTGCTGGCGCGAAGTTCGTGGTATCGGTGGATACGGGCCTCAGTCATTTGACGGCGGCACTGGATCGACCAAATATCACGTTATATGGCCCAACCGATCCCGGGCTTATTGGCGGGTATGGCAAAAACCAGCATATATGCCGCGCAAGTGATGGCAATTTAGCCCATCTCAGCGCAGATAACGTTTTTAATGAGATAGCCTGTTTAGCATAAAGGAAAGTAAATGCCAGTCTCTATGAATGCGCAAACCTGGAAGGGGCGAAGTGAGAAAGCCGCCTTTTTTATGGAGTATGGTACGTTTATTATTAGCGCCGCTACGCTGGTCGTCGCGATGATAAATAATAACTTGAGCATGAAGCTGTTTAATATCTGCGGGATCCTTGCGATATTAACGCTAATCATTAAAGGAAGGTCGTCAAATATAAACTGGAAGATTTTCGCATTGCCCGCTTCCATTCTGTTTATTGGCATTATCGATCTTATCTGGTACAAGCTTTTTAAAGTTAGTAACTCGCCCTTTCAGGCGACGTACCATAACTACATCAATACCGTGCGGGTCTTTATTTTTGGTTTCTTTATCGTATTGCTGGCCGCCACGACAAAAATTAAGTACAAGAGCAGCGTGCTCCTTTATCTTCTCTACTCAGTCTCTTTTATTATTCTGGGCTACGCGCTGTTTCAGAAATTCTCTGTCGGCATGGACAGGATTGATTTTGGTATCGGCACGTCAACGGGTGCCGCTTACTCCATCATGCTGGTTGGGTTGATCAGCGCGGTATCCATTCTGTATACCCCTAAAAGTCATCCGCTATTATTCGTGCTGAATACGGTGATGGTTTTTGCTGCTCTGGTGATGACGCAGACCCGCTCATCCATTTTGATTTTCCCGGTTATCTGCTGCATAACGATCATCACTTATTACCTTAAGAATCCGAAAAAACTTTTTCTGGGAATATGTGGTTTCTTAGCACTGATGATTGTTCTTGGTCTCGTGTTTAGCCAGTCAATTGCCAGCCGGTACGATGCCGCCATTAATGATATAAACCTATACCAGCAAGGTAATGGTGATACCTCTCTCGGTGCGCGATTTGCGATGTACGAATCCGGTATGACGCTCTTTAAGGAAGCGCCATTGAAATGGCGCTCAGCAGAAGAACGTTCGCAGGAGATTGAAAGCCTGAGCGTAAAAAATAAGACGCTAGGTGCTGCGATGATATATATCAACGTCCATCTGCATAACGAAATTATCGAAAATGCCTCACTGAAAGGTATTGTCGGCGTAATATCTGTTCTCTGTTTTTATGTCGCGCTGATGTTTTCTGCCTGGTACTATCGTTCGCTAGGGCTATTTGCTTTTACCCTCGCAATCATTGGCACCGGGTTAAGCGATGTGCTTATCTGGGCGAGAAGCGTGCCGATTATCATTATCTGCGGTCTGACGCTGCTTTTACTCTTCAATAAGATTCGCAGCACGCAATAGCATGATGAATCAATGGCCACCGCGTGTGGCCATTTTATTGCGTTGCGTTCATCCTGCCGGACATTAGGTTTTCCAGCCCGTGAACTAACGTGCGTTCATCGATATCAGAAACGAAATGCGTGGGAGAGATAATTTGCTGCGCGCACTCGTTATTTGGTGCCCAAATCAGCGGCGACGGATACTCGACGGTGCGTGCCTGAGGATAGAGCGCCAGCATTGGCCGGTTAAAGGCTGAAGCGATATGCACCAGTGCGGTATCGACGGAGACAACGTATTTGCTGAGCTTCGTTAAGGCTACGGTATAGATAAAATCAGGATAGGGCAGCGTTTCAATATTGCTTACAGGGATGGTCGGTAAGTCATCCGGATGGCCAGTATAGATAATTCTCAGGCCAGGATGATGCTGTGTAAACCAACTGTGGATAAGCAACATCTGTTCAGATGTAAGGCGACAAATCTTCTTGGCGCCCAGTGGATTGATAACAACAACATCAGACGATCCCACCAACGCACTCACCGCATCCTCGACCTCGGCTGGAATAGCGATATCGTAACGATAATCATCGTCTGCATCGCTGCCGAAAAGCTGTCGCACAATGACGTTCGTGCGCGAAGACATATGCTCATTCAACTGCTCATCATGAGGGTTGTAGCGCGAATAGTAGCGCTGGTACCATTTATCAAATCCCAGCACGTACGAATCCCGGAAGCCCGAGAGCAGCAGCGCGTGACCAAAGCAGGGAAACGTTTCAAAGGGATCGAGAACAACATCGAACTGCCGCTCTCGTAACTGGCGGCGAAGTTTAAGCGTTTCCGTCAGGCTGTTTGATTTTTTTATGAACAGCTGCTCGATATGCGGGTGCGCTTTAAGAAAAGCGTGCCCCGTGCCGCAGGAGAGTATCGATAACGTGATACCTTTTTTGGCCAGTATTCTGTAAAGCGCACTGA
The DNA here is from genome assembly GCF_003864115.1 of Kosakonia sp. CCTCC M2018092. NCBI lineage: Bacteria > Pseudomonadati > Pseudomonadota > Gammaproteobacteria > Enterobacterales > Enterobacteriaceae > Kosakonia > Kosakonia sp. CCTCC M2018092. The sequence continues at coordinate 109,117 of NZ_CP034225.1, read as the reverse complement.
GAACAATCAGGTCGCCAATCTTGCTGTTGTCATGAATTAACAAGCAGCTCTTGATGCTTTTGCCATCAATATCAGCTCCCCTTCTGTTTTTAAGCAACACAGAGAGGAAATTGATTTTAATTTTATTGATTAAATGCTTTTTCTTCTTGTGGAAAGTTCCAAGGCGCATTTTTCTTACCAAAAAGGTGTCTGTCACTAGTTAGCAAAGGTATTTGCTTTGCGTTCGAAATCAATTTTTTCATGCAACTCGCGACTGTTTTTATAATGATTATTTTCAAGTTCATCGGGTTGAATGAAAGGAATGATGTCGTAACTAATTGCGGTATCATCCGAAAGATTATAGATATTTATATCTGGAATGTTAGCCCGCATAAAGATAAAGAAAGGTAAAATCTTCGGCAGATCTTTACTTAATTCAGAGGGCATAGGATTGCTGATCTCTTCATAAAAGCGACGGCAGGTATTCGTCAGATCGAGGCCTGAGCAAATAATTGCACTGTACTGCAACGAATACGCAATTTGAATCGCGGTGTAAGCCACCGTATGGCATGAGCAGTAGCCCAAAGCGATATCTTTACTGAAGCCGACCAGACGCCCTTTCTTTGACCATGGGATATTGATGAGTAAATTTTTATGCAGGCGGCTTTTCATCAGAAATTTTACCTTTTTCACCGCCCCACCTTTTTCCCGTTTATAGAAGGCGCGCAGGACCAGGCAATTTTCGCGCAGATAATGTTTATCCTCTTCCGATGCCGCCTCGTACACATCTGCGTTAACGATGGTAAAACGGCTGCTGCGGCTGAAGTGATAAAAATCATCGCGTCGCTGCAGCAAAAAGCGGGCGTCCGTTAAAACGTAAATTAACGGAGTAATATCGTTCTCGATTAAATAAGCGGCTGACCCGTTGACCGCGATCACATCACGAGTTCGAAGAATCGACAGAGGTGTCTTCTTTGACGTAGGCCCAGACAGAAAGATAACAATGTCATCTGAAGACTTGTGTCTTTTCAACCGTTCAACACATGCATGTGTAATATATTTAATATTTTTCATAATAAACCTGTTGGGATTAATACATATTACTGTTTCAGACTAACAATATGCTTATCTTTAATAATGTGGGCCAAACTTGAAAATTTTTATACTTTTTCAGCGAACCGGTTTGCCTTTAACCCTACGAATAAAATTACGTATTTTTTTCTTATAAACAAACTGGTAGTAGCCGAGATCCTTCACGCTATTAACAATACCGTAATGTCGCTCCAGGTCGATGCGGTCTTTGGCTTTTCGTATCCGGGATGGCGATTTACCTGACAAATCGATGATGCGAACCTCACCGCCTTGAATGATAAAATTGCCTTTATGCGGATCGCCTGAGACCATACCATTTTTATGCAACTCATCTATCGATAATTTTATTTTTTGTTTAAGTTCATCATCAATAGAGGTAAAGTCTGCTAACTCAATACCATCAATATATTCAATTAACATAATATAGGAGTGGGCAAAGCGAAATGTCTTTTTAGCCGCCAGCAGGTAAAAATCATTGATTGCACCGGCGCCATTTTTCCTGATGCGTTCAGTCTGATGAAACAAGGCTTCATAGTAATCGCCCTTGAAAATAGACTTGAGAAAACGCTCTGTTTTTTTCTGCTTAGGTGCGAAGACTTTTAAAATGTACTTACCATATTCCGTATTGATTAACACAACTTTTGTGTCATCAATACTACGAAAAACTTTTATCACATCGAGATTATAATCCATGAAATCTTTAAAGATTTTCAGGTATTTTTCAACCCCTGTTTTGGTGAAAACAACATAACCCCCAACTTGATATTTGTCACTCATAAATTAAACCAGCTATTATTTTATTTTGAATGTAAAGAATATTTTCTCAGAAGATATAAGAAACCTGCTTTGATACCTGCCATATATTTATGTTGCACCAGAAGATGTTTGTATCTCTTCTTAAACTCAATAAATGTTCTTGCGTCACGCGGCGGTTGATCTTTCCATGGTGACGCAGCTAACGCTGTTTGATAGTAAATGGTGGACGGATACGTCGCCCATTTATGCCAGGGCTTTGTTGCACCTGTATAATGTATTAATACTGTTTCATCCGAAATAATATTCTTGAAATTCTGGTGAGTGCTATCTTTTAACTCACTCTTAATGGTGTAAATTGTATTAAATTTTCCCGGCAGAAAATGGACTTTATCTTTTAGTAATACATTAAGCACATCCTGATCCGGATACTTAAATTGTATGCCACAATTATTTTTATCAAGCAGAATGGAGAATGCACGATTAGTGAGATCGTTTTTTACCCACTCTTTAAGATTGGCAAACACCACGCCAGAGTTGAAATAATTGTTGCGGATGTCAGGGTCTTTTAATCTTTCGATGGCTTTACTTTGCATCGAATCAACATCCCTGACCACCGCGGCGGCAACGTTTTCAAGATTACACCCAGCCAGCTCGTCAAGCTTACCTTTACAAAAGACGTCAGCATCGAGATAGAGCAACTTATCGAAGCTATTGCTGAAGTATTCAAAGGCGAACAACCTGAAATACATGGCACGTGACCATATTTTGGTGCTCGGAAGATCGCTCAGGCATTCAGCATTAATCAAGTATAAGCTGATTTTGATTGCATACTTCTCAGCCAGAACCGCTATTCGCTTCAGGAAACAGTCATCATACTCATCTGAAATGATATGGTAATTAATGCTGATGCTGTTATTGATTACAATCGACGTTATTGATACGCCCACCCAATCAAGATAGTTGCGATCAATTCCATAGGCGATGTTTAGAGCGTTGGTTGTTTTCTCTTTGCTATGATCAAAAACTTCGAATTCAGAAATTTTAATACCTGGAAATGAGTCCACTGCATCACCTATGTATTTTTTTAGTTTGCGATTTTCTTTTGAAAATAGAACAAATAACTAATCAACCCTTTAACGAACTTCTTCTGATGCAGCATATGCTTGGCACAATATCGATACTGATTTGCATTGGTTGGCTTCAGTAAGCGATCATTTTTCCACGGTGACTCTCTTTTAGCCCGCAGAAAGCCCTGTGAAACAGGATAGTCCGACCAATCGTGCCAAGGTTTCGTTGGCCCAATATAATGAATAAATACCGTATTTTCGTTTACCGGATTTAATACGCCGGTTTTCAATTCATAATTAATGCTGTACTGAGTATTAAATTTTTTATCAATAAACTTCGCTTTATCCACCAGCAGCATATTCAATACATCTTGATCGAGATGCGTAATTTTGCTGGCGACAATCGGATCGCGTAACATTTCAATCGCATTCCGCGAGATATCATTCGCTGTCCAGCACGGGATATTAATCAGCAAAAAGCCCGCATTAAAATAACCGTTAACTAATCCTGGCGAGTCCAGGCTCACCGCCCGCTTTTGCCACCAGGTGATATCACCTTCAGCAACAACCGCGGCGATCTCATGATCCTTGAACTCAAGATCAATCAGCTCCTGGACGTTACCCTGACAGGCAATATCCGCATCAAGATAGAGCACGCGGTCGGCTTTTTCCGTAAAGTAGTCAGCAATAATGAAGCGGAAATAGGTCGCATAGGTCCAGTTTTTGGTGCTGGGCAGCGATTTTAATTTATCGCAGTTCACCAGATAAACCGTGATTCGTGACTGGTACTGCTCTGCGAGCGAAGAGAATTTTTTGTTATCCTCTTCGGTTATATAATCTGTAAAGACATGGAAGGATAAACGCTTATCTTTATTATTTAAAAGAATTGACGCTATCGAGATCCCACATCCATAAAGAAAATTTTTATCGATGCCGTAGGCGATATTAAACGTACTGATGCCAGCATCAGATAAATAGTTATAATCCTTTATCGAAAGAATCACTTCTTTCTCATCAAAATAAGTTTGGCTCATTTAATGCTCGTTGTCAGTGCAGCGAGGACAGAGCGAATCGCCTCTCGCATATTTCGATTATATGTTTCGCTGTAAAACCTGTTGATTGACTGCTTAATCGTATCCGGCTGGAACGAGGTACGACGATCAACAACCTGCTGTAGCAATGTCACAAACTCAGCCATTTCGCCCGGCGGGTAAAGGTAACCATTCACGCCCTGGCGAATAATATCTTCCGGGCCGGCCACACAGTTTGCACTGATACAGGGAACGCCCCACGCCATCGCCTCCAGCAGCACCATGCCGAAGCCTTCAAAAGATGAGGTCAGCAGCAATGCGGAGACTTTTTTTATCTTGTCCCTGACCACCACCCAGGGCTGAGCCTGCCAGCCATGCCAGGTGATATTGCGGTCGATATTGAGCTTGCGCGCGTAGGCCTTGCACTTTTCAAAATCCGAGCCGTCACCAATTGCATGCAGATGCCAGTCGCCCTTGACCTGCGCGAGCCCATCAAGCAGATCTTTAACCCGTTTCTGCCCTTCAAACTTCATCCTGCCGACATATAAGAAGGTCGTGGTCTCGTCCGCATTCGGGGCGGGGATCGTATCAGCCTGCGGTTCAACCGGGTTATAGATGACGTGGATCATCTCTGGCGCAATGTGCCGCGCCTCCATCTGCGTTTTGATGCCGCTGCTTATCGCGAGGTGATAATCAGCCCAGGCTACAGCATCGCCGTGCTTTTTGTGATCCAGCGAGAAATGCGGCCAGGACAAAACGGTAAAACGATGTTTGCTTTTACGCCGCGCTCTGCTTGCCAGAAAGCAGGAAGGTGTATCAATACAGATAACGAGGTCGGGCTTATGCTCATCTACCCAGCGCTTGAAATTACGGATATGTATCGCGCGCCTGAGGAAGCTGAGTTTACTGTTCGAGAAGGAGTAAGCGGCGTTAATCCCTGCCAGCCATCCTTTATCCATTTTGTCGTTACGGCAAAAAAAGAACATCTCACACTGTGCAAAGGCGTCTTGCTGAAACGAATGAATGACAGCTTTGATGACCGTTTCCATGCCACCAAAACCCGATACCGCTTCGCCAACAAATGCAATTTTCATTGAGTGACCACTTCTCATTTTAGAGAGACTTACGTTCCGTTCTTTCGCGGATCTTTTCAGCCCGGGCCTGCGCTTGCGCTAACAATCCCGCTTCTTGCTGAACAATCTTTCGCGGCGACGCGGCAAAGTAAACCGTAAGAAAACGCCAGATATCCCGCTGGGTAAGACCAATATTGAGTGAAGAGAAGTAGAGCCCAATCAGATCCTTATCGCGCCAGCGCGTCGGCACATGCGCGCGCATTTGCGCACGATGAAGATCGATCACCGAGATTTTCAGATGCTGCTCATCGCCGTCAAACGGCAGATGAAGCAGAAAATGGCAGATATAGCAGTCACGATGGTTTACACCAGCCTGATGCATCTTGCGCACCATGGTTGCGACGCGTCGAATAATCATCCGTTTGACGCGCGGTTCCGGCGGCGTCTTCAGCCAGTCGGCGCAATAATCTTCCAGACTAATGGTTGGCGTTAGATCTTCAGTGATAATAAAGGAGGTTTTATTGATAGGGTTAGCACCCTTTTCGCCGAACCCAACGCCGTGCATGGTATCAACACCCGCATCATGCAGGCGATGAATGGCTTTCCACTCGCGATCGGCACCCAGCACCGGCAGGCGCAGCGAAAGCAGGTTTTTCACTACCTCTTTAAACGCCGTGCCCTGATGCCATTTCAGGAAATAGCTTTTACCGGCAAGTTCAAAACGCAGGGTGCGGCGCGTTTCGAGCTGGCGAAACACCTCTCCCTGTAGCTTTTCAACTTCAGTAAACGCATCTTTACCCCGCCAGAGTGTCGCCAGCGGCTCTTTCAATTCAACCATTCACTTCACCCGTAATGATGTCCGCCGCTCTCTCCGGCAGGCTATAAAGATCTTCTGTGTCCGCGAAGTGGCGCGCCCGCTCCGCCCACGCTTCGCGCAAGGCTGGCTCTTGCAGCGCATGCTGTAGCGCCTCGTTTAACGCGGCCTGAGACCATGGTTCGTCAATCACCACGCCGCACTGCGCGCGGGAAATATAGTGCGCATATCCACAAACGGCGCTGACAATCACCGGCAGGCCAGCTGTTATCGCTTCGAGCAGCACAATGCCCGCCGCTTCCTGGTAAGCCGGATGCATCAGCAGATCGGCACCCGCCATCAGTTCAGCCACGTCGCTGCGCCCTGAAAAGAAGTGCACATTCTCTTTGATACCTGCCTTCGCCGCCTGGGCGGCAAAGCGCCCCGGCTTGTCCTGGCCGACCACAAACAGCGTCGTTTTCTTTCTTAATGCTTCTGGCAGCGCGGCAACAGCGGCAAGCGTTCGATCAACGCCTTTCCTGCTGAAATCGGATCCGACCTGTAACAGCCAGAACCGATCGTCCGCGATGCCATTTTTTTCACGGAAGATCTGGCGGGCATTGGCGATCTGCTGGCTATATTTACGATCCGGATAGATCCCCGGCGGCAGAATGTGAAACCTGTCGCTTTCTGTATGGTAGTGCCGTTGAAAATCACCGATCTGCTTATCCGTCAGCATCAGCAGCTGCGTCGCTTTCCCTTGTTCAAAGGTCGCTTTCTCAAACGCGGCATAGTGGCGATAGCGAGCCGTCAGGCGATAAAAAAAGCCTTTCTCCTGGGCCACTTTTTCGGCGTAACAAACATCGGCCGCATAATAGACATCAAGGCCCGGCATTTTATTAAAGCCGACCACGCGATCGGCGCGATGCTGCGCCAGATGCGCCACTACCCAGGCGTGATATTCGGCGTTGCGACCGTGGTTAGTGCGCGAGGTGACCGGGACGCGGATCAGCTCAAACCCGGCTGGCACATCGCCTTCCCAGGACTGGACATAAACCCTGACATGATGCCCGCGCCCGGCAACGGTTTGCGCAATACGCATAAAGTCGCGCTGCAGACCGCCGAAGGGAAAGTATTTGTATAAACAGAAAGCGACAATCATCAGGAGACGCCTTCTAAAGAGGGCAACATTTTCTCCGTTGCTGCGATGACATCTTCTGCCGGAATGACGGAGAGATATTTCTTGTTTCTGTCCAGCTGGCTGCGCGCAGGCATCGGCTGATAATTGCCGGCCCAGAACTGAATAATGTTGTCGCTCCACGGGCGCCAGAAAACGTGGTCGGTCGCGCCAAAGAGACAGATAATCGGCGTTTTCACCGCGGCGGCGATATGACCTGGCGCGGAATCCACGCCGATAAACAGCGCAGCGTGGGCAATTAAAGCGCCCAGTTCAGGAAAACGTGTTTTACCTGCCAGAGCGGTGACGGGCCTGCGCGCGCATCCGCGGGCAATCTCCTCAACGCAGGCGAGATCGTCCGCGCCTGGACCGGAGGTCAGCACAACGTCATAGCCCCGGGCTTGCAGGGCATCAATCACCTGCGAGAATTTTTCATTGTCCCAGCATTTAAATAGCTGTCGGGCAGTCGGCTGCACGACAACATAGTGTTCACCAACGCCTGCTTCATTCAGTGCGCTGCGCATACGCTCCCAGTGTTCAGGCGCGTAGCTCATGGTGGTTTCACGACAGAAGTCAGTGATGCCCAGCGGAGCAAGGGTCGATAAGTTACGTTCTACCGCGTGCTCACCGGCAAACGGTGCGAGATGGGTAAAACTCTTTTTCCAGAAAGCGGACTGACGATGGGCGTAATCCTGTGAAATTTTCACTTTTGCTGGCAGACAACGTACCAGCGGCGCCACGATATGCTGATCCGTCAGGTTGACGATAAGATCATAATTATTCTTGCGTAATTGGCTCACAAGAGAGAAGAAATTCTGTATCTTTTCCTTTGATGACGCCCCTTTATTGCTCATGCCATAAAGAGCATGAATCTCCGGGTTTTCGGATAGGATTGGCATTGTGTCTTTGTAAAGCAGCATATCAATGCGCGCATCAGGATAGTTGCGTTTTAACGTACTGACGACCGGCGTAGTCAGCAGCATGTCTCCATGAAAACGCATTTTAATAACCAGAATTCGGTGAAATGGCTTTTCCACAATCGGCTCTTCTTGATGTGATGTCCGTGAAAAATTACAGGCACGCTACCGCCCCAGGCTCGACAGCTACCTGAACACTGATATTGCGCACTTATAGATCTTTTATTGTACCACTTCTTTATCACCAATCCGACTCGAAGCACTTTTCAACAAAGCCCTTATAATGACCATAAAAATCAATATGATAAAAACATAACAATGCTGCATGGTGATAATGGGTACGTTCTGAAACATTCAATAAATTATATAAAAATGAAAAAAAATTCATAAGATTGATACTAATGACGTGATAAGAGGTGAATTTGACCGATTTCAGCAAAAGTAATAGCAATGCCGGTACTAAATACATAAAATCCCCAGCACATTCCTAAGCCTGCAACATACTATGCTCCAATTGCTCTACACCACACTGCTGTACATCATTCAGCCGCTGATTTGGGTGCGGTTGTGGGTGCGTGGTGCAAAAGCTCCGGCTTACCGCAAACGCTGGGGCGAGCGCTATGGCTTCTACAATAAGCCGTTGAAAGCAGGCGGCATCATGCTGCACTCCGTCTCGGTCGGCGAAACTCTGGCGGCGATTCCGCTGGTGCGCGCCTTACGTCACCGCTATCCCGATTTGCCGATTACCGTTACCACCATGACGCCAACTGGCTCTGAGCGCGTTATGTCCGCATTTGGCGGCGACGTTCAGCATGTCTATCTGCCTTACGATCTGCCCGGCGCGCTAAACCGTTTCCTTGATAAGGTCGACCCCAAGCTGGTGTTGATTATGGAAACCGAGCTGTGGCCCAACCTGATTAGCGCGCTGCATAAACGAAACATTCCGCTGGTGATTGCCAACGCCCGCCTCTCGGCGCGCTCCGCCGCTGGCTATGCGAAGCTGGGTAAATTTATTCAGAAGCTGCTGCGTAAAATTACGCTGATTGCCGCGCAAAACAGCGAAGATGGCGACCGTTTTATCGCACTTGGCGCCAAACGCAATCAGCTTACCGTAACCGGTAGCCTGAAGTTTGATATCTCTGTCACACCGCAGCTTGCCTCCCGCGCTGTCGCGCTGCGTCGTCAGTGGGCACCTCATCGCCCGGTGTGGATTGCTACCAGCACCCATGAAGGCGAAGAGAGCATCATGCTGCTCGCGCATCAGGCCTTGCTAAAACAGTTTCCTGATTTACTCTTGATTCTGGTTCCACGTCATCCTGAACGCTTCCCTGACGCCGTGAATATGGTGCGGGAGGCGGGTTTGAGTTTCATCACGCGCTCTTCCGGCGAGATCCCCTCTGCCAGCACGCAGGTGGTGGTTGGCGACACGATGGGCGAGTTGATGCTGCTTTACGGCATTGCCGATTTGGCCTTTGTCGGCGGGTCGCTGGTAGAGAGAGGCGGGCATAACCCTCTTGAAGCCGCCGCGCATGCGATTCCGGTATTGATGGGGCCGCATACGTTCAACTTCAAAGATATCTGCGCGCGGTTGACGCAGGCTGATGGGTTGATCACCGTGAACGACGTGGATGCGCTCATCAAAGAGATCACCTCTTTGTTGACCGATGAAGATTACCGGAGTTTTTACGGTCGCCACGCAGTGGAAGTGCTCTACCAGAACCAGGGCGCTCTGCAGCTTCTGTTGCAACTGCTGGAACCCTATCTGCCACCTAAAGCGCAATAAGGTTGATTATGCAAAAGCGGGCGATCTACCCTGGTACGTTTGATCCCATCACTAACGGGCATATCGATATTGTGACCCGTGCCGCCGCGATGTTTGATGAGCTGATACTGGCGATTGCCGCCAGCCCAAGCAAAAAGCCGATGTTCAGCCTTGATGAGCGCGTTGCGCTGGCGAAGCAGGCAACGGCGCATCTGCAAAATGTCACGGTAGTGGGCTTTAGCGATCTGATGGCTAACTTCGCGCGTGACCAGCAGGCCACGATTTTGATCCGCGGTCTGCGCGCGGTGGCGGATTTTGAGTATGAGATGCAGCTGGCGCATATGAACCGGCATCTGATGCCGGATCTGGAAAGCGTCTATTTAATGCCGTCGAAAGAGTGGTCGTTTATCTCCTCTTCGCTGGTCAAAGAGGTGGCGCGCCATCAGGGCGACGTCGCGCATTTCCTGCCGCAGCCGGTTCACCAGGCGCTGCTTGATAAGCTGAAGTAAGCTTCTATGCCGGATAGTTTATCCGGCTTTACTCCACACCTATTTCTGGCACTGACGGCAGTAGAACGTCGAGCGCTGCGCATGTTTTGCCGCCACGATTGGCGCACCGCAGATGCGGCACGGCTGTCCTTCTCGCCCGTAAACCTGCAACTCCTGCGCGAAATAACCTGGTTTGCCATCGCTTTGCAGAAAGTCTTTCAGCGTCGTCCCGCCCTGCTCAATGGAGCGTAACAGCACCGCTTTGATCACGCGTACCAGCAGTTCATACTCCTGCTGCGAGAGGGATGAAGCGAGCCGATCGGGATGGATCCCGGCGGCAAACAGCGATTCGCTGGCATAAATATTCCCGACGCCCACCACCAGCTTGTTATCCATCAGCCAGGGTTTGATCGCCGTTTTCTTCTTCGCGCACTTCTCCCGCAGATAGTCGGCATTAAAGGCGTCGCTCAGCGGCTCCGGGCCGAGATGCGCCAGCACGTTATGCCCTTCCAGCTCTTTGGTCCACAGCCAGGCCCCGAAACGACGCGGATCGGTGTAACGCAGCACTTTGCCGTTGCTCATCACCAGATCGACATGGTCATGTTTTTGTGCGGGAAGCTCATGGGGAAGAATGCGCAGACTGCCGGACATACCGAGGTGAATGATGATCCAGCCATCCGGCAGTTCGAGCAGCAGGTATTTAGCGCGTCGCTGCACGCTGAGCACCGGTTTATCGCTCAGGCTGTGGATCTCATCGGAAACAGGCCAGCGTAAGCGGCCGTTACGCACCACCGCATGCAGGATGGTCTCACCGACCAGGTGCGGCTCAATGCCTCTGCGGCTGGTTTCAACTTCTGGTAATTCAGGCATCTCGTCTCCGGCTTTTTGCGGGCTATCAGAAATGCAAAAACCCCGACAGTGCGGGGTTTTTGTTCAAGAAAACTAAAATTATTTAATTTTAGCTTCTTTGTACAGCACGTGCTGACGGACAACTGGATCGAACTTTTTCAGTTCCAGTTTTTCCGGCTTAGTACGTTTGTTCTTCGTGGTGGTGTAGAAGTGACCAGTACCAGCGGAAGAAACCAGCTTGATTTTCTCACGAATACCTTTAGCCATGATTTATATCCTTTAAGTACTTAGTACTTTTCGCCACGGGCACGCAGTTCAGACAGAACTGTATCGATGCCTTTCTTATCAATTACACGCATACCTTTAGCAGATACACGCAGGGTGACAAAACGCTTTTCGCTCTCAACCCAAAAACGGTGAGAGTGCAGGTTCGGCAGGAAACGGCGTTTAGTCGCGTTCAGTGCGTGGGAACGGTTATTACCGGTCACCGGACGCTTGCCAGTAACTTGGCAGACTCGGGACATGTCTATTCTCCAAAAATCAAATTAGCTCGAGCTTCGTATGGGGTATTGGCGCCTCGTCAGGCTTTACAGCCCGGTCATCGCAGTTCTATGTGAACTCTCGATTGCCAGGCCCAAATGCCAAACCCGAGATTCTCAAAGGTGGCGTAGTATACGCTGACTCGGCGGTGTGCTCAAGTCCCGAACAGACAAAGATCCCGATGGATCGCGCAAAGTGGTCTAAATCCAACCGCGTTCCGCAAAAGAAACGCACTCGCCGCGACCAATGACCAGATGATCAAGAACGCGAATGTCCATGAGTTGGCAGCATTTTATCACTCGTTCGGTGATGGCCTTATCTGCTCTGCTGGGCTCAGCATTACCCGAGGGGTGATTATGCGCGAGGATCACGCCGACCGCATTGAATTTTATCGCTTCGCGCAAAATTTCTCGCGGATGCACCTCAACATGGTTAATCGTGCCGGAAAATAGCCGGGCATGTTTGATGATGCGATTGCGGTTATCAAGCAGGATCACCATAAAGACCTCCCGCTCTTCGTTCGCCAGCTGGCTCTGTAAAAACTCCCGCACCATGTCCGGGCTGAGCAGAGAGCTCTCCTCGGCAATACGCGCGTTGTAGGAGCGTCTCGCCAGTTCACCGATGCCCCTGAGCTGCGCATATTTGGCGACGCCAATGCCCGAGATAAACCGGAACTCATCATAGTCAGCACAGAGCAGAGAGTGGAGCGAGCTAAAGTGGTTTAACATCTCGCGCGCAACGGTAAGTACGCTTTTCCCGCACGCGCCGGTGCGTAAAAACAGCGCCAGTAACTCAACGTCCGTAAGGGACTCAACGCCCAACTGCATCATCTTTTCACGCGGCTTTTGAGGAATTAACACAATCGCCATATCCACACCTCCCTGTCAGGAACTCATGCTGCCACATCCTGGAATGCTCATCGAATGGCACTTTTCAACATTGCGTAACGCCTCGCAAAGTGGTTTACGGGCATAGGCACGACGACATCAGGATTGTGATAAAATCCCCACCCTCTGGCGAATCCAACGGGAAAGAATCATGACAACTCTGGCGGGTAAAAAAATTGTCCTCGGCGTAAGCGGCGGTATCGCGGCCTATAAAGCGCCTGAGCTGGTGCGCCGCTTGCGCGATCGCGGCGCGGAAGTCCGCGTGGCGCTGACCGAGGCCGCCAAAGCCTTTATCACACCGCTAAGTCTGCAAGCCGTTTCCGGTTACCCGGTCTCTGACAGCCTGCTCGACCCCGCTGCGGAAGCGGCAATGGGGCATATCGAGTTGGGTAAATGGGCCGATTTGGTGATTCTGGCACCCGCCACCGCTGATTTAATCGCCCGCGTCGCGGTGGGCATGGCGAACGATCTGGTCTCAACCATCTGCCTAGCCACCCCATCTCCGGTTGCGGTTGTCCCGGCGATGAATCAGCAGATGTACCGTAACGCCGCCACCCAACACAATTTACAGGTGCTGGCTTCGCGCGGCCTGCTGTTGTGGGGGCCAGACAGCGGTAGCCAGGCGTGCGGTGATGTCGGCCCGGGCCGCATGCTCGATCCGCTGACTATTGTTGATATGGCCGCGGCTCACTTTTCCCCGGTCAAGGATTTGCAACATCTGAACATTATGATTACCGCCGGCCCGACCCGCGAACCGCTGGATCCGGTGCGCTACATCACCAATCTCAGCTCCGGCAAAATGGGCTTCGCCATTGCTGAAGCGGCCGCGAAGCGCGGCGCGAACGTGACGCTGGTTTCAGGCCCGGTGTCGCTGCCTACGCCCGCCTTTGTTCAGCGTCTGGATGTCACCACCGCCCTTGAGATGGAAGCGGCGGTACAGCAGCGCGCCCAGCAGCAGCATATTTTTATCGGCTGCGCGGCGGTCGCGGATTATCGCGCCAGCGAGGTCGCCCCTGAGAAAATTAAAAAGCAAGGCGATGAAATCACAATAAAAATGGTGAAAAACCCCGATATCGTCGCCGGCGTTGCGGCACTCACCAGCCATCGACCTTATGTTGTTGGGTTTGCCGCGGAAACGAATAATGTGGAAGAATACGCCCGGCAGAAACGCGCCCGCAAAAACCTCGACCTGATTTGCGCCAACGATGTTTCGCAATCTAATCAAGGCTTTAATAGCGACAACAACGCATTACATCTGTTCTGGCAAGATGGCGATAAGCGCTTGCCGCTGGAGCGCAAAGCGCTGCTGGGACACCTATTACTGGACGAGATTGTTACCCGTTATGATGAAAAAAATCGACGTTAAGATTCTGGACCCGCGCGTGGGTGAGCAGTTCCCGCTGCCGACCTATGCCACCTCCGGCTCCGCCGGTCTTGACCTGCGCGCCTGTCTGGATGACGCCGTAGAGCTGGCGCCAGGCGACACCACGCTGCTGCCAACCGGTCTGGCGATTCACATTGCCGACTCAACACTTGCAGCCGTGATTCTGCCGCGCTCGGGCCTCGGTCATAAACATGGCGTGGTACTGGGCAACCTGGTGGGGCTGATTGATTCCGATTACCAGGGGCAGCTGATGGTCTCCGTCTGGAACCGCGGGAAAGAGAGCTTCACCATTGTGCCTGGCGAGCGTATCGCGCAGATGGTCTTTGTACCGGTGGTGCAGGCTGAATTTAACCTGGTGGAAGAGTTCGATGCCACCGTGCGTGGCGAAGGCGGCTTTGGCCACTCCGGGCGTCAATAATCCGCGCTATTTAACGCATTACACAACACTCTAACGCGATAAGATGACCGCAAATGCCAGGCATTTGCGGCCGTTGTGTGGTTGCTCGCCTGACAAGTGATTATTTTCTGGGGTTTTTTAGAACATGGCAGAAAAACAGACTGCGAAAAAGAATCGCCGTGAGGAAATACTTCAATCTCTGGCGTTAATGCTGGAATCCAGCGATGGAAGCCAACGTATTACCACGGCGAAACTGGCGGCATCGGTCGGCGTCTCTGAAGCCGCGCTGTATCGTCACTTTCCCAGCAAAACACGCATGTTCGATAGCCTGATCGAGTTTATCGAAGATAGCCTGATTACCCGCATCAACCTGATTTTAAAAGATGAAAAAGACACGACTGCGCGTTTGCGTCTGATTGTCTTACTGATTCTGGGCTTCGGCGAACGTAACCCAGGCCTGACTCGCATCATGACCGGCCATGCGCTGATGTTTGAGCAGGATCGCCTGCAAGGGCGTATTAACCAGCTGTTTGAGCGTATCGAAGCGCAGCTGCGCCAGGTGCTGCGCGAACGCAAAATGCGTGAAGGTGAAGGGTATACGACCGACGAAACGCTGCTGGCAAGCCAGTTGCTGGCCTTCTGTGAAGGGATGCTGTCGCGCTATGTGCGCAGCGAGTTCAAATATAGCCCAACCGAAGATTTTGACGCGCGCTGGCCGCTGTTACTTCTGCAATTACAGTAATCACCTTATGCAGCCTCTGTGGCTGCATTCGCATTTCCCGCCATTCTGTGTAAAAGCCCAACGTAATTCGTAAAAATGCCAGATGTGGCACCTTTCCCGATTCTCTACGCTCCTTCAGGCACCTGGTTATTCCTGAAACAAATTACCGCTTCGATACCCTACAAAAGCAAGAAGGAGAGACCGGATGGCAACATCTCGTCGGGAACTGTTAAAGCTGAGCGGTATCGCTACCGCTTCCCTGTTACTGAGTCAAAAGAGCTTCGCTGCCTGGACACCTGCGCCGCGCTACCCGGATCCGCGCGTGGTCGCGCTTGATGACGCTTTTCGCGGATATATGGTCTCCAGCGCGAAAGTGGAGCAAATCGCCACCGGCTGTCGCTGGGCGGAAGGGCCGGTATGGTTTGGTGATATGCGCATGCTGCTCTGGAGCGACATTCCCAATAATGCGGTGATGCGCTGGGATGAGCAGACCGGCGAGACCGCGGTTTTTCGCAAACCGGCGAATAACGCCAACGGTCATGCCCGCGATCGCCAGGGGAGGCTAATCAGCTGTGAGCACGATACGCGGCGCATTACGCGCACGGAGTACGATGGCACCATCACAGTGCTGGCGGATAGCTTCGACGGTAAGCCGCTCAACTCGCCGAACGATATCGCGGTCAAATCAGATGGTTCAATCTGGTTTACCGACCCGCCATTTGGCATTGCCGGTTTTTATGAAGGGCATAAAGCCGAGCCGCAGCTGCCGCAGAATGTTTATCGTCTCGATCCGCAGACCCGCAAGCTGGAAGTGGTGCTGAGCGATGTGCGCGGGCCGAATGGCATCTGCTTCTCGCCGGACGAAAAAATCCTCTATGTAGTGGAGAGTCGCGCTAGGCCTAATCGTTTAATACTAGCGTGGGACATTGTCGACGGGCAGTTACAAAATAAGCGGGTACATATTGATTGTGGCAACGGCACCGCGGACGGTATCGCCTGCGATGTTGACGGCAATTTATGGTGCGGCTGGGGGATGGGCAGCGACGAGCTGGATGGTGTCCGGGTGTTTAACCCGCAGGGCAAAGCGATTGGTATGATTCATCTGCCCGAGCGCTGCGCCAATCTCTGCTTCGGCGGTGAGCAGCGAAACCGGCTTTTTATGGCAGCCAGCAGCTCGATTTACGCCCTGTATGTCAACACGCAGGGCGCACAGCTTCTGTAAGGCGAAACCCGGCAGGCCTGCTGCCGGGTAGCTACTCAGACGCCGTACTCTTCGCGATACGCACGCACGGAGGCGACCAGATCGGCCAACTCCGGTTTCTCTTCCAGATAATCCACCAGGTCATTCAGCGTAATGATGGAAATCACCTTGCAGCCATAATCACGCTCAACTTCCTGAATTGCAGAGATCTCTGCGCGGCCACGCTCCTGACGGTCGAGCGAGATCAGCACGCCAGCAAGGGTCGCGCCGTTAGCCTGAATAATCTCCATCGACTCGCGGATCGCCGTCCCGGCGGTGATCACATCATCCACCAGCATCACACGGCCCTGCAGCGCACTGCCGACCAGGTTACCGCCTTCGCCATGATCTTTGGCTTCTTTACGGTTAAAGCAGTAAGGCACATCGCGCTCGTGATGCTCTGCCAGCGCTACCGCAGTGGTAGTCGCAATCGGAATGCCTTTATAGGCCGGGCCGAACAGCAGATCGAAATCAATCCCGGAATCCATTAACGCTTCAGCGTAAAAACGGCCTAACAGCGCCAGATCGCGCCCGGTATTAAACAGCCCGGCATTAAAGAAATAGGGGCTTTTGCGCCCGGATTTCAGCGTGAACTCGCCGAACTTCAGTACCTGTTTGTTAAGCGCAAATTCAATAAACTGACGCTGGTACGCTTTCATGGATCCGCTCCTCTTCCTGTTTTGATGATTTAAAAATTTAGCAAAGTGCGTTGCGCAGACAACAGGCTTGAAGGCCGGATGTTGCGCAAAAAAAAGGGCGACTCATCGTCGCCCTCAAAATCAATTTTCTAATGCCGCTTTTTGCGCCGCGACAATGGACTCAATGCCCCCTCGGGCTAGCGCCAGCATTGCGAGCAGTTCCTCGTGGGTGAAGGGCTCGCCCTCTGCGGTGCCCTGCACTTCGATCATGCGGCCATCTTCAGTCATCACGACGTTCATGTCGGTCTCAGCCGCTGAGTCTTCAACATATTCCAGATCGCATACCGCTTCGCCATTGACGATGCCCACTGAAACGGCCGCGACCATGCCTTTCATCGGGTTGGTCTTCAGCTTGCCTGCGGCAATGAGCTTGTTCAGCGCATCGGCCAGCGCCACGCAAGCACCAGTGATCGACGCGGTACGGGTACCGCCATCGGCCTGCAGAACATCGCAATCGAGGGTGATAGTAAATTCGCCAAGCGCTTTCAGATCGACCGCCGCGCGCAGTGCACGCGCGATCAGGCGCTGGATCTCCATGGTACGTCCGCCCTGCTTGCCCTTCGCCGCTTCACGGGCGTTACGGGTGTGGGTCGAGCGCGGCAACATGCCATATTCGGCAGTGATCCACCCCTGGCCCTGGCCTTTGAGGAAGCGTGGAACACCTTCGTCGATGGAGGCGGTGCAGAGCACTTTGGTGTCGCCAAATTCCACCAGCACGGAACCTTCTGCGTGTTTTGTGTAGTTACGGGTCAGGGTGACGGGGCGCACTTGAGTGGCGCTTCGGCCTGCTGGACGCATGATGATTTCTCCGGCTGTTACGAATGTGGCTGCGCATTATACTGGCTAACCCTGGTTATTCCTATCCTGATAAGGCCACCAAAGCTATAATCCCCCGCATCTCTCCTTCAAAACGGGAACGACTATGATCCGCAGTATGACCGCCTACGCCCGGCGTGAAATCAAGGGTGCATGGGGCTCCGCCTCCTGGGAACTGCGCTCGGTTAACCAGCGTTATCTGGAAACTTACTTCCGCCTGCCGGAACAATTCCGCAGCCTTGAACCGGTTGTCCGCGAGCGTCTGCGTACCCGTCTGACCCGCGGTAAAGTGGAATGCACCTTACGCTTTGAGCCGGACGCCAGCGCGCAGGGCGAGCTGATTCTGAATGAAAAACTGGCTAAGCAGCTGGTCACCGCCGCTAACTGGGTAAAAATGCAGAGCGACGAAGGTGAAATTAACCCGGTCGATATTCTGCGCTGGCCTGGCGTGATGGCGGCTCAGGAGCAGGATCTCGATGCGATTACCGCTGAAATCCTCGCCACGCTGGATGGCGCGCTGGACGACTTTATCGTCGCCCGTGAAACCGAAGGCCAGGCGCTGAAAGCGCTGATCGAGCAGCGTCTGCAAGGCGTCAGCACCGAAGTCAACAATGTGCGCGCCCATATGCCGCAAATCCTGCAATGGCAGCGTGAGCGCCTGGTCAGCAAGCTGGAAGAGGCGCAGGTGCAGCTGGAAAACAACCGCCTCGAGCAAGAGCTGGTGATGATGGCGCAGCGAATCGACGTTGCCGAAGAGCTGGACAGGCTCGAAGCGCATGTTAAAGAGACCTACAACATCCTGAAGAAGAAGGAAGCTGTGGGTCGCCGCCTCGACTTTATGATGCAGGAGTTCAACCGCGAGTCGAACACGCTGGCCTCTAAATCAATCAATGCGGAAGTGACCAACTCGGCTATTGAATTGAAAGTGCTTATTGAGCAGATGCGCGAGCAGATTCAGAATATCGAATAAACTTCTCTTCCTATCAAAAGGCCCGCCAGGGCCTTTTTCTGCACTCTGCCACCTGCATATTATTTATTGATAACAGGCTTGTAACCTTGGCGCACACTGCAGATGAATTCAAGTTAAGTTAAATAAAATCAATGGCATAAAGATAAAATCTTGTTATCAAAGACATTAGCCAATCTAATCCGAAACGCCTCTCCTTAGAAAATCTCAATCGCCCTCTTCCGGCTTAATCATTACCCTGCCCGCACTGAGTTTAAGGGGGCGGCATGCTGTTACACATTCTCTATCTAATCGGCATCACTGCCGAAGCCATGACCGGCGCGCTGGCGGCAGGGCGACGTCGTATGGACACCTTTGGCGTCATTATTATTGCCACTGCGACCGCACTCGGCGGCGGTTCGGTGCGCGATATCCTGCTTGGCCACTACCCGCTTGGCTGGGTGAAGCACCCGGAGTATGTGATCATTGTTGCTGTCGCAGCGGTACTGACAACAATCTTTGCCCCGGTGATGCCCCATCTGCGCCGCCTGTTTCTGGTGCTCGACGCACTCGGCCTGGTGGTATTTTCCATTATCGGGGCGCAAATCGCCCTCGATATGGGCGAAGGCCCCATCATCGCCGTGATTGCGGCCGTCATCACCGGCGTTTTTGGCGGCGTGCTGCGCGATATGTTCTGTAAGCGCATCCCTCTCGTGTTTCAGAAAGAACTCTATGCCGGGATCGCATTTGCTGCCGCCGTGTTCTATATCGCGCTAAGCCATGTCGTCACCAACCATGACATCGTGGTGATTACCACCCTGCTGTTTGGCTTTACCAGCCGCCTGCTGGCGATTCGCTGGAAACTGGGCCTGCCGGTGTTTCACTACAAGCATAATGCTCACTGAAAGGCCTTTACGCCCTGCTTCGCCAGCCACGCCGTGAGCTGCTCAACCGCCGGCTCGCGGATAAAAGCGACAACCTGACGCGCTTTCTGTGCGCCGATGGCGGGTAGTTGTTGCCAGGCCAGCTCATCCCGGCTTCGCATCTGCCGCCATGAAACATCGCCCGCGGCATTGATCGCCGATTGTGGCAACGGCGTACCGAGCGCGTGAAGCCAGCGGCTTAAAGGTCTCTCCCGCGTTAAGGAAAAACGGTGCCACAGTTGCAGCCCGCGCGCGGGCGACATACCGGGTGTGGCCTGCAACTGCTCTTTTGTCAGCGCCAGCCAGGAGAAAAGATGCTCAAAATGGTGAGCCTGATGCAGAGTCCGCCAGCCGCTCTCGCTCAATCCGGCTATCTCCAGCGCCTTGTCGGAACTGAGCCAGGAGAGGCGGGCAATAAACTGTTGCTGGCAATCCGGCGTGGCATAAAAGCAACTCAGCGGCGTAAAGCGAGCCTCCGGCGGCGTGGGCAGCTTTCGAACAAGGTTGCGCCAGACCACGCGCTCCACGCGAGGGATCCCCTGTCCGGCGAGGGTGACGGCAATATGGTCGCCCGGTGCGATATCTAACGCCTGCCAGCGCTGGATGGACCCAATATTCACGCGCTGCACACGCTTATCACCCAGTTTTACCGGCTCCAGCAGCGCGACAACGGAAATTTTCCCGGTCCGCCCGATGGCAAACTGAATATCCTGCACCGCTGCCACCTCTTCTACCGGCTCATACTTCCAGGCTACCACCCAGTTACTTTGACCAGGCAACCACTCTTTGCCCGCAGGCTCCGCACTGGTGCGCACCACCACGCCATCCGTGACGAAAGGCAGCGGCGAAGTGAACCAGTGTTGGCGCAGACGCTCTACGTCCTGCACGCTGTTAACCGGCGCGCTGTAGTAGTGCGCCTCTTCAAAGCCCGCCTTTTTTAGTGCCACCAACCGCTGCGCTAAAGTGGCAGGGCCATCGGGCCAGGCCCAGACAAAGAAAGCGAGGTCATTAAGCAACTCCGGGTTGTCGTGCCGCATCATCGCACCGGCGACTTTTGCTCGGGCATTAAGCCCCCCGGCCTGTTTTTGGATATGTCCCTTGCGGCGTAAATAGAGCTCACCCTGCAAGACGCTATTCGCCAGTGCACCGGTAACGGTTTTCGGGATCGCAGGAATGGCCTGCGCCTTTGCTGTCCACTCCTCGCCCGCAAGGCCATTACCCCGGCTGATAGCCTGTGCCAGCCTGCCGTTGCGATAGACCAGCGTGACGGCAACGCCATCCACTTTTGGCTGTACCCAAAGCTCCTGCTTTCCCCTCATCCACTGCTGCAGTGCCCATTTATCCGCCAGCTTGCGCACCCCGGTATGGGCAACCGGATGATTAAGATTGCCGCCCGGTAAAGCAGGCGCAATGTCTGCGGACGTTATGTTGAAACAGCGCTGCCAGTTCGCCAGGCGCGCGCTCATCCGATCGTAAACATCATCGCTCACCTCGCTTGCGCCTCTGGACCAGTAATCGTCGTTCCATCTGCTGAGCTGCTGTTTCAGGCGCTTTACCTCCTCCTGCGCCCGTGAGGGCGACCAGACCGGACAAGCCGCGAAGCTGAACGCACTCCATAGCAGTAGAAAAATGGTGACCCCAACTCTTCTCCACATCATCCCTTCTCCCTTGTGATTGCGGAGTGGTTATAGCGCTGCGGTTGAGCGCTTTCGAGCGGGAAAAGAGCAGGATGCGAGCGGGCTTCCGGGAAACTTACATGGCGATGAAAACGTGCATAAAAATCAGGAAAGCAGTACGCAAAATCGAATCATTGATGGGAAAACGGGTGACAAAAGCTACGTCACGTAGCGGCGATGTGTATAATAGGCACGTATGTAAGTTCCTATCGCATTCACATACAAAAGACTCTCATGGCTCAAGGCACGCTCTATATTGTTTCCGCCCCTAGCGGCGCGGGTAAATCAAGCCTCATCCAGGCTTTGCTGAAAACCCAACCGTTATACGACACGCAAGTTTCTGTTTCGCACACCACTCGCGCACCGCGCCCGGGTGAAGTGCACGGTGAACACTACTTCTTCGTTAATCACGATGAGTTCAAAGCGATGATTAGTGAGGATGCGTTTCTTGAGCATGCCGAAGTGTTCGGCAACTATTACGGCACCTCGCGCGCGACGATTGAGCAAGTGCTCTCAACGGGCGTCGATGTGTTTCTTGATATCGACTGGCAGGGCGCGCAGCAAATTCGTACCCGCATGCCGCAGGCGCGCAGCATCTTTATTCTGCCGCCGTCGAAGCTGGAGCTGGATCGCCGCCTGCGTGGCCGCGGCCAGGATAGCGAAGAGGTGATCGCGAAACGTATGGCCCAGGCGGTTGCCGAAATGAGCCATTACGCCGAGTATGATTACCTGATTGTGAATGATGATTTCGATACCGCCCTGGGCGATCTGAAAACCATTATTCGCGCTGAACGTCTGCGCATGAGCCGCCAAAAGCAGCGACATGACGCTTTAATCAGCAAACTATTGGCAGACTGAGCCTGGTTTCAGTATCATGCCCAGTCATTTCTTCACCTGTGGAGCATTTTAAGTATGGCACGCGTAACTGTTCAGGACGCTGTAGAGAAAGTTGGTAACCGTTTTGACCTGGTGCTGGTCGCCGCGCGTCGCGCTCGTCAGATGCAGGTTGGCGGTAAAGATCCGTTAGTACCGGAAGAAAACGATAAAACCACCGTTATCGCGCTGCGCGAAATCGAAGAAGGTCTGATTAACAACCAGATCCTTGATGTCCGTGAGCGCCAGGAACAGCAAGAGCAGGAAGCCGCAGAACTGCAGGCTGTTACCGCCATTGCTGAAGGTCGTCGTTAATTAACCTGCAGGTCACCCTTGTATCTGTTTGAAAGCCTGAATCAGCTGATTCAAAACTATCTGCCTGAAGACCAGATCAAACGTCTCAGGCAGGCGTATCTCGTTGCACGTGACGCTCACGAGGGTCAGACACGTTCAAGCGGTGAACCTTATATCACGCACCCGGTAGCGGTGGCCTGTATTCTGGCCGAGATGAAACTCGACTACGAAACGCTGATGGCCGCGCTGCTGCATGACGTGATTGAAGATACCCCCGCCACCTACCAGGATATGGAGCAGCTCTTTGGCAAAAGCGTTGCCGAGCTGGTGGAGGGTGTCTCCAAGCTGGATAAGCTCAAATTCCAGGATAAAAAAGAGGCGCAGGCGGAAAACTTTCGCAAGATGATCATGGCGATGGTGCAGGATATCCGCGTCATCCTTATCAAGCTTGCCGACCGCACCCACAACATGCGCACGCTGGGCTCTCTTCGCCCGGACAAGCGTCGCCGCATCGCCCGTGAAACCCTCGAAATCTACAGTCCGCTGGCGCACCGTTTAGGTATCCATCACATCAAAACCGAGCTGGAAGAGCTGGGCTTTGAGGCGCTCTACCCGAACCGCTATCGCGTGATCAAAGAAGTGGTAAAAGCCGCGCGTGGCAACCGCAAAGAGATGATTCAAAAAATCCTCTCGGAAATCGAAGGGCGTTTACAGGAAGCGGGTATTCCCTGCCGCGTCAGCGGGCGGGAAAAGCACCTTTACTCCATCTACTGCAAGATGGTGCTGAAAGAGCAGCGTTTTCACTCGATCATGGATATTTACGCCTTCCGCGTCATTGTTCACGATCTCGATACCTGCTATCGCGTACTCGGTCAGATGCATAGCCTCTACAAGCCGCGTCCTGGCCGCGTAAAGGACTACATCGCCATCCCCAAGGCGAACGGCTATCAATCCCTCCATACCTCAATGATTGGCCCGCACGGCGTACCGGTCGAGGTGCAGATCCGTACTGAAGATATGGATCAAATGGCGGAAATGGGGGTTGCCGCGCACTGGGCTTATAAAGAGCACGGCGAAAGCAGCACTACCGCGCAAATCCGCGCCCAGCGCTGGATGCAGAGCCTGCTGGAGCTGCAACAGAGCGCCGGTAGCTCGTTCGAATTTATCGAAAGCGTTAAATCTGATCTCTTCCCCGATGAGATTTATGTTTTCACCCCCGAAGGCCGCATTGTCGAACTGCCTGCTGGCGCCACGCCGGTGGATTTCGCCTATGCGGTGCACACGGATATCGGTCACGCCTGCGTTGGCGCGCGCGTCGATCGTCAGCCCTACCCGCTGTCACAGTCGCTCTCCAGCGGCCAGACGGTGGAGATTATCACCGCGCCGGGCGCCCGCCCGAATGCCGCCTGGCTGAACTTTGTCGTCAGCTCGAAAGCGCGCGCGAAGATCCGCCAGATGCTGAAGAACCTCAAGCGCGACGACTCCGTAAGCCTCGGCCGCCGTCTGCTGAATCACGCGCTGGGCGGAAGCCGCAAGCTGGCGGAAATTCCGCAGGAGCATATTCAGCGCGAGCTGGAGCGTATGCGGCTGGCATCGCTTGACGATCTGCTGGCGGAAATCGGCCTTGGCAACGCGATGAGCGTTGTGGTGGCGAAAAATCTGCAGCAAGGGGAAGCCACGCCGGGCACCGCCGCACCGACTGGCGCAAATACCGCGCACCTGCCGATCAAAGGCGCAGACGGCGTGCTGATCACCTTCGCCAAATGCTGCCGCCCGATCCCCGGCGACCCGATTGTCGCCCACGTCAGCCCCGGTAAAGGGCTGGTTATCCACCATGAGTCCTGCCGTAATATTCGTGGCTACCAGAAAGAGCCAGAGAAGTTTATGGCCGTGGAGTGGGATAAAGAGACAGCGCAGGAGTTTATCACCGAGATCAAGGTGGATATGTTTAACCACCAGGGCGCGCTGGCGAACCTGACGGCGGCCATTAACACCGCCACTTCCAATATTCAGAGCCTGAATACGGAAGAGAAAGATGGCCGCGTTTATAGCGCGTTCATCCGCCTGACGGCGCGCGATCGCGTTCATCTGGCGAATATCATGCGTAAAATCCGCGTGATGCCGGATGTGATTAAAGTCACCCGTAACCGAAACTGATTGTATGAATGCTCAGCGTTATGCGCGAATCCGCGAGATGCTCGCCAGGCGTCAGCCGGATCTGACGGTCTGCATGGAGCAGGTCCATAAACCTCATAACGTCTCTGCCATTATCCGTACTGCGGATGCCGTCGGCGTGCATGAAGTGCACGCTGTCTGGCCGGGGAACCGCATGCGCACCATGGCCTCTTCCGCCGCGGGCAGCAACAGCTGGGTGGATGTTAAAACTCACCGAACCATTGAAGATGCCGTCGGCGTGCTCAAGCAGCGCGGCATGCAGATCCTGGCTACCCATCTGTCGGACAAAGCCGTCGACTTCCGTGAAATCGACTATACCCGCCCGACCTGTATTTTGATGGGGCAGGAGAAAACCGGGATCACTCAGCAAGCGCTGGATCTCGCGGATCGGGATATCATCATTCCGATGACGGGCATGGTGCAGTCGCTCAATGTCTCCGTAGCCTCGGCGCTCATTCTCTACGAAGCGCAGCGCCAGCGGCAAAACGCCGGTATGTATAAGCGTGAAAACAGCATGTTGCCGGACGCCGAGCAGCAGCGCCTGCTGTTCGAAGGCGGCTACCCGGTGCTCGCGCGGGTCGCGAAACAAAAAGGCCTGCCTTATCCTCATGTGAATAATGAGGGGCAGATTGAAGCCGACCCGACGTGGTGGGCTACCATGCAGGCTTCGAGGTAACCGATGAAAGGGAAGCTGCTCGATGCGGTGCCACTGAGTTCATTGACCGGCGTTGGCGCGGCGCAGAGCAGCAAGCTGGCGAAAATTGGCCTGCATACCGTTCAGGATCTGCTGTTACACCTTCCCCTGCGTTACGAAGATCGCACTCAACTCTACCCCATTGCTGACCTGCTGCCGGGCATTTACGCCACGGTGGAGGGCGAAGTGCTGAACTGTAACGTCACGTTCGGCGGTCGCCGGATGATGACCTGCCAGATAAGCGACGGCTCCGGCATGCTGACCATGCGCTTTTTCAACTTCAACGCGGCGATGAAAAACAGCCTTGCGGTTGGCCGCCGCGTGCTGGCTTATGGCGAAGCGAAACGCGGAAAGTATGGCGCGGAGATGATCCACCCGGAGTACAAGGTGCAGGGCGACCTCAGCACGCCGGAGCTTCAGGAAACGTTAACGCCGGTCTACCCGACAACCGAAGGCGTTAAGCAGGCCACGCTGCGCAAATTAACCGATCAGGCACTGGAGTTGCTGGCAACCTGTGCCATCAGCGAACTGCTGCCGCCCGAACTGGCGCAGGGTCTGATGAGCCTGCCGGAGGCGCTGCATACGCTGCATCGCCCGCCGCCATCGCTGCAATTAAGCGAACTGGAGAGCGGGCAGCATCCCGCCCAGCGCCGACTAATTCTCGAAGAGCTACTGGCCCATAACCTGAGCATGCTGGCGCTGCGCGCCGGTGCGCAGCGTTACCATGCGCAGTCGCTCGCCGCTAACGATACGTTAAAAGAGCAGCTGCTCGCCTCCCTGCCCTTTAAACCAACCGGCGCTCAGGCGCGGGTGGTGGCAGAAATTGAACGCGACATGGCGCTGGATATGCCGATGATGCGCCTGGTCCAGGGCGACGTCGGCTCCGGTAAAACGCTGGTGGCCGCGCTCGCGGCTCTACGCGCGATCGCTAATGGTAAACAGGTGGCGATGATGGCGCCCACCGAACTGCTGGCAGAGCAGCACGCCAACAATTTCCGCGCCTGGTTTGCGCCGCTCGGTATCGAAGTCGGCTGGCTGGCGGGCAAGCAGAAAGGCAAAGCCCGCCTGGCGCAGCAAGAGGCGATTGCCAGCGGTCAGGTACAGATGATCGTTGGCACCCATGCCATTTTCCAGGAGCAGGTGCAGTTTAACGGCCTGGCGCTGGTGATTATTGATGAGCAACACCGCTTTGGCGTCCACCAGCGGCTGGCGCTGTGGGAAAAGGGGCAGCAGCAGGGCTTTCACCCCCATCAATTGATTATGACCGCCACGCCGATCCCGCGAACGCTGGCGATGACGGCCTATGCCGATCTCGATACCTCGGTGATTGATGAACTGCCACCGGGCCGTACGCCGGTGACCACGGTCGCCATTCCCGATACACGTCGCAGCGAGATTATCGATCGCGTCCGCAGCGCCTGCACCGGTGAAGGTCGCCAGGCCTACTGGGTCTGCACGCTGATTGAAGAGTCGGATCTGCTGGAAGCCCAGGCCGCAGAAGCGACCTGGGAAGAGTTAAAGCTGGCCCTGCCGGAGCTGAACGTTGGGCTGGTGCATGGCCGCATGAAGCCGACAGAGAAACAGGCAGTGATGCAGGCCTTTAAACAGGGCGAGTTGCATCTGCTGGTCGCCACCACGGTGATTGAAGTTGGCGTGGATGTGCCGAACTCCAGCCTGATGATTATTGAAAACCCCGAACGTCTCGGTCTTGCGCAACTCCACCAGCTGCGCGGGCGCGTCGGACGTGGCGCAGTGGCCTCACACTGTGTGCTGCTCTACAAATCCCCGCTGTCGAAAACCGCGCAAAAGCGCCTGCAGGTGCTGCGCGACAGCAACGACGGCTTTGTGATTGCGCAAAAAGATCTCGAGATCCGCGGCCCGGGCGAACTGCTGGGTACCCGCCAGACCGGCAACGCCGAATTCAAAGTCGCCGATCTGCTGCGCGACCAGGCAATGATCCCCGAAGTGCAGCGCGTTGCGCGCCACATTCACGAACGTTATCCACAACTGGCAGAAGCGCTGATTGACCGCTGGATGCCGGAAACGGAACGCTACTCCAACGCCTGATTTTTAGAACCTGTTGGTGCGAGATCAACCTCCCTTAGAAAAGTATGCTTCTATCCTAAGCAACCGTTTGCTTTTACCATTCAGTCCGATAAAATCAGCGCTTTTCCATCAGGGGATAGCTTGAGATGTCCGTAAACACCATCGAGTCGGAAAAGGCGCAACCGGTTGCGCAGACTCAACCCAGCGAATTGATCTACCGCCTTGAAGATCGTCCCCCGCTGCCACAAACACTGTTTGCGGCGCTGCAACACCTGCTGGCGATGTTTGTTGGCGTGATCACGCCCGCGCTGCTGATCTGCCAGGCGCTGGGTTTACCGGCTCAGGACACTCAACATATTCTCAGCATGTCGCTCTTCGCTTCCGGCGTCGCGTCGCTGATTCAAATTAAAGCCTGGGGTCCGGTCGGCTCCGGGCTGCTCTCAATTCAGGGCACCAGTTTTAACTTTGTGGCACCGCTGATTATGGGCGGCACGGCGCTGAAAACCGGCGGTGCCGATGTGCCGACGATGATGGCAGCGCTGTTTGGCACCTTGATGCTGGCAAGCTGCACAGAAATGGTTATCTCGCGTATTTTGCCTCTGGCGCGCCGCATTATCACCCCGCTGGTTTCCGGTGTGGTGGTGATGATTATCGGTCTGTCGCTGATTCAGGTTGGCCTGACCTCCGTCGGCGGCGGCTTCGCGGCAATGGGCAATCACACCTTCGGCGCGCCAAAAAACCTGCTGCTGGCAGGCGTGGTGCTCGGGCTGATTATCCTGCTTAACCGCCAGCGTAACCCCTATCTGCGCATTGCCTCACTGGTGATCGCAATGGCGGTGGGCTATGTGCTGGCGATGTTTATGGGCATGCTGCCGGAATACAACGCGCCGGAGAGTACCTTTATGGTGCCGACGCCGCTCTATTACGGCCTGAGCATCGACTGGAGCCTGTTACTGCCGCTGATGCTGGTCTTTATGATCACCTCCCTGGAGACCATCGGCGATATCACCGCCACTTCCGACGTCTCTGAACAGCCTGTTTCCGGCCCGCTCTACATGAAGCGACTGAAGGGCGGCGTACTGGCGAATGGTCTTAACTCCTTTGTCTCTGCGGTGTTCAATACCTTTCCCAACTCCTGCTTTGGTCAGAACAATGGGGTGATCCAGCTAACCGGCGTCGCCAGCCGCTATATCGGCTTCTTTATCGCGGTGATGCTGATGGTGCTCGGCCTCTTCCCGGCGGTGAGCGCGTTTGTGCAGCAGTTACCGGAGCCGGTACTCGGCGGAGCCACGCTGGTGATGTTCGGTACTATCGCCGCCTCCGGCGTGCGCATTGTCTCCCGCGAACCGCTCAACCGCCGCGCGATCCTGATTATCGCGCTGTCGCTGGCGGTGGGTTTAGGCGTGTCGCAGCAGCCGCAGATCCTGCAATTTGCGCCGGACTGGCTGAAAAATCTGCTCTCCTCCGGTATCGCGGCAGGCGGGATCACCGCTATCGTCCTGAACCTCATCTTCCCCCCGGAAAAAGAGTAAATTGCCTCGCGCGGCAACTGAGTATCTTCTGTTGCCGCAGCAATTTCCTTTCATCATTCCTCCCTTGAGCATCGCGCGCAATTCGTGCATAACTCCCTTACGGTCACGTGAGGGAGGAAGATGATGAAATTTCTTGGGAAGCTGCTGTTAGCGGTCGCTATTATCCTGTTGGTGCTGCTGCTGGCGGCCTACTTCCTGCTGCAAACCCGCTGGGGCGCGACGCAAGCGAGTCGGTGGATCAGCGATAACAGCGATTATCGCCTCACATTCGACGCTGTTGACCACCGCTTCTCTTCCCCTTCTCATCTGGTATTAAAAGGCGTCAGCTTCGGCCGCAAAGGTCAGCCAGCAACGCTGGTGGCAAAAATGGTCGATATTGGCCTCAGCAGCCGACAACTCACCGACCCGCTGCATGCCGACACCATTCTGTTACAGGACGGTACGCTTAACCTCTCCCCAACCGCCGCACCGCTGCCTTTCCAGGCCGATCGCCTGCAACTGCGCAACATGGCTTTTAACAGCCCGGCAACTGGCTGGGAGTTAAGTGCCCAGCGCGTTACCGGCGGTATTTCACCCTGGCAGCCAGCCGCAGGTAATGTGATCGGCAGTAAAACGCAGTTGCAGATGAGCGCCGGTTCGCTGACGTTAAATGGCGTTCCCGCCAGTAACGTGCTGATTCAGGGCAGTATCGATAAGGATGTGGTGACCTTAACCACTATCGGTGCCGATATGGCGCGCGGCTCGCTCACGGGTGATGCAAAGCGCAGCGCCGATGGCAGTTGGGTAGTGAATAATCTGCGTCTTAACGATATTCGTCTGCAAAGCGATAAGTCACTGCAGGATTTCTTTGCCCCGCTCACCACCCTGCCTTCGCTGAAAATCGGCCGTGTGGAAGTGACCGACGCCACCTTGCAGGGGCCAGAGTGGGCGGTGACTGACCTCGATCTTAGCCTGCGCAACCTGACCTTCAGGAAGGGCGACTGGGAGAGCGAAGAGGGCAAACTGTCGATGAATGCCAGCGAGTTTATCTACGGTTCGCTGCACTTCTTCGACCCGATTCTTAATGCCAGCTTCTCCCCGCAGGGCATCGCGCTGCAGCAGTTCACCTCCCGCTGGGAAAACGGCATGGTGCGCACCTCCGGTAACTGGTACCGCACAGGTAAGGCGCTAGTGTTGGATGATGCGGCGTTTGCCGGGCTGGAATACACGCTGCCGGCAAACTGGAAACAGCTGTGGATGGACGATCTACCCCCATGGCTGAACAGCCTGGTGCTGAAAAAATTCAGCGCCAGCCGCAACCTGGTGATTGATATCGATCCGACGTTTCCGTGGCAGCTCACCGCGCTGGATGGCTATGGCAACAATTTGCAGCTGGTGCGCGAGCGCAAATGGGGGATCTGGAGCGGAAATGCGAAGCTGAACGCCGCCGCAGGCACCTTTAACCGCGTCGATGTCCGCCGCCCGTCGCTGGCGCTCAATGCCAATAGCAACACGGTCAATATCACCGAGCTTAGTGCCTTTACCGGTCAGGGGCTGCTGGAAGCGAGAGCGGTGGTTGCGCAAACCCCGGACCGCAGTGTCAATGTCAGCCTCAGCGGGCGCGGCGTGCCGGTCAATGTATTGCAGGCGTGGGGCTGGCCCGCATTGCCGATTGATGGCGAAGGCAATTTGCAGTTAACCGCCAGCGGCCAGGTGCGCGCCGAAGCGCCGTTAAAGCCCTCCGTCAACGGCGAGTTACAGGCGGTCAACGCGCAAAAACAGCAGATTAAACAGAGCATGCACGGCGGTACGGTGAGCAGCGCGAGTGCCGTTGCGCCAGCCGCAGCGCCGTCGCAGGCAACTCCGTAACCCCGTGCCGGATGGCGCTGCGCTTATCCGGCCTACTTTTGACTTTCCCTTTGTAGGCCCGGTAAGCGTTAGCGTCACCGGGCAGCTCCTGCACCATTGCCGGATGGCGCTACGCTTATCCGGCCTACGTTTCACCTTCCCTTTGTAGGTCCGGTAAGTGTTAGCGCCACCGGGCAGCTCCTGCACCATTGCCGGATGGCGCTGCGCTTATCCGGCCTACGTTTGACCTTCCCTTTATAGGCCCGGTAAGCGTTAGCGCCACCGGGCAAGCTCCTGCACCATTGCCGGATGGCGCTGCGCTTATCCGGCCTACGTTTGACCTTCCCCTTGTAGGCCCGGTAAGCGTTAGCGCCACCGGGCAAGCTCCTGCGCCTTTGCCGGATGGCGCTGCGCTTATCCGGCCTACGTTGACTTTCCCTTTGTAGGCCCGGTAAGCGTTAGCGCCACCGGGCAATCTGCGTTTAGAGGGTGATAGAAACTTCGGTGCCATGCGGGGTAATGACCAAACCGGTTTCACTCTTGCTCGCCGTCGCCCCCTGCAGATGGGTTATCTGCATAATATTGCGCAGGCACAGCGTCCAGTTTTTGCCTTCGCCATCAGCACGCACGGTGATCACGCCGCTTTCACGTTTGGCGGATACGCGAAAAATGCTCTCGCCGCTGCTATCCGGCACCTCACACACGGCTTCGCGCCCATCGTCGAGTTGGAAGAGCTGGAACGCAGTGCCCTGATGCCAGGCGTAATCGGGTCGCCGATCGTTATCGCCCAGCGCCAGCAGCGTATTGTCGCGAACGTAGACCGGCAGGCTCATAAAGCCGTGTCGCTGTTTGTGCCAACGGTTACCTTCGAGGAGGTCGTTATGCCACAGGTGCGTCCAGCGCCCTTCCGGTAGGTAAAACTGCACCTCGCCCGCTTCGCTGAACACCGGCGCGACCAGCAGGGCGTCGCCGAGCATATACTGGCGGTCAAGGTAATCGCAGGCCGGATCGTCCGGGAAAGCCAGCATCATTGCGCGCATCATCGGCACACCACATTCGCTTGCTGCTACCGCCTGCCGGTAGAGATAGGGCATCAGGCGGCATTTCAGCTGCGTGAAGAAGCGCACCACATCGCAGGACTCATCATCGTAAGCCCACGGCACCCGATAGGATTTGCTGCCATGCAGGCGGCTGTGGCTGGAGAGTAAGCCGAACGCACACCAGCGCTTATAGATATGCGCAGGCGCGGTATTCTCGAAGCCACCGATATCGTGGCTCCAGAAGCCAAAGCCGGAAAGACCAATGGATAACCCGCCGCGCAGGCTTTCCGCCATCGATTCATAGGTGGCATAGCAGTCCCCGCCCCAGTGCACCGGAAACTGTTGCGCGCCGACGGAGGCCGAGCGGGCAAACAGCACCGCCTCTTGCTCACCCACCTTATCTTTCAGCACGTTCCACACCAGCTCGTTGTAAATATAGGCGTAGTGGTTATGCATTTTTTGCGGGCAGGCACCGTTGTGCCACACCACATCCGTTGGGATGCGCTCGCCGAAATCGGTTTTAAAACAGTCGACGCCCATGGCCACCAGCGCGTTGAGCTTATCGGCATACCACTGGCAGGCTTGCGGGTTGGTGAAGTCATAAATCGCCAGCCCCGGCTGCCATTTATCCCACTGCCATATCGAGCCGTCCGCGCGTTTCAGCAGATAGCCCTTCTCTTTCAGTTCGCGGAACAGCGGGGATTTTTGTCCAATGTAGGGGTTTATCCAGACGCAGATTTTTAGCCCACGCTCCTTCAGGCGTTTGATCATCCCTGCCGGATCCGGGAAGGTCACCGGGTCCCACTCAAAATCGCACCACTGGAAGGCCTTCATCCAGAAGCAGTCGAAGTGAAAAACATGCAGCGGCAGCTGGCGCTCAGCCATGCCGTCGATAAAGCTGTTTACGGTCGCTTCGTCGTAGTTGGTGGTAAAAGAGGTGGTGAGCCACAGGCCGAACGACCACGCCGGTGGTAGCGCAGGGCGGCCGGTGAAGCGGGTATATCGGTTTAGCACCGCTTGCGGTGTCGGGCCGTCAATGACGAAGTACTCAAGCGACTCCCCCTCAACGCTGAACTGCACTTTGGAGACTTTCTCCGAACCGATTTCAAACTCCACCGCCTGCGGATGATTGACCAGCACGCCGTAGCCCCGGTTGGTGAGATAGAAAGGAATGTTTTTATAGGCTTGTTCGGTGCTGGTGCCGCCATCGCGGTTCCAGGTTTCCACAGATTGTCCGTTCCGCACCAGCGCCGTGAAGCGCTCGCCCAGGCCATAAACCGTTTCACCGACGCCCAGATCCAGCCGTTCGAAAACGTAATTGCGCCCGCTGTTACCATCCTGCACGTAGCCGCTGTTTTTAAGCTGGCTGCCGGTGATGCGCTCGCCGTTGCGCAGAAAATCAATGGCCCACGCTTCGCCTTTCGTCACCCGAACGGCCAGCGCGCCGCTGCGTAGCTCGGCATACGTCTGCGTGTTATCTATCGCGACCGCCACATCTTGCGCAATGTTGAGCGGGAAATGCGGACCTTTCTCTGTGCCGCCCTCAAAGTGCGCGATACGCACCCCGATAATGCCCTCCTGCGGCGAGAAGAAGCGCAGCGTAAAGAGCGGCGTATCCAGTTGCCAGGTGCGCTCGCGCACGTCGCGCGGGGCGGCATACACCACCATCTCACTCCCCTGCTGGTCAACATCAAATACCTGAATCGGATTGATTAATGTCAGGCCGGGCTGGATAAGCCAGTTGCCATCACTGATCTTCATGCGTTGCTCCTTACAGTAACTCTTCCCGGGGTGAGATATTGCCGAACCGCTTCTGGCTACGGTGTTCGCCGCGCGCCAGCTGCGCCACAATCGACTTCAGCAGGGGGGTTATCAGGGTGTAGTAGCGCCTGGCGATAATCGCGCTGAACAGATAGCAGGCTGCCGGCACCAGCGTGAATAGCGAGACGATGATGGTGAGTGTCATACCGTTCTGTCGCGATGCGGCGGCCTCATAGCCGCTGCCCGCCAGCGCCCAGCCAATCAGCGCTCCGCCAAGCGCGAGGCCGAGCTTCAGCACAAACAGCATGCCCGCAAAGCTGATGCCGGTCAGACGCTTGCCGTTGCACCATTCGCCGTAATCGACGGTGTCGGACATCATCACCCACTGGATCGGGGTGACCAGCTGGTGCAGCACGCCAATAACAAAGATAAAGGCGAACATGGTGAAGCTGGCCTGGAGGGGAATAAAGAACATGGCAATGCTGAGCAGGGTGAGCGCGGCGTTGGTCCACCAGAAGATGGTGACTTTGCACTTCCAGTCGGTGAGCGGTTTCGCCAGCGCACTGCCAATCAGGTTGCCGACGCAGTAGGTCGTGAGAAAAGCGGTAAAGATTGCGGCATCGCCCATAATCCACGTGACGTAATACATCATCGCGCCACCGCGCACGCACACCGCAAGAATGTTCAGAATGGTCAGCATCCCCACAATGCGCCACTGATCGTTTTGCCAGATATCGCGCAGATCTTCACGCATGGAAGTGGTGGCTGGCGGGGCCTGGATGCGCTCTTTGGTGGTGAAAAAGCAGAATGCCAGCATCATAAACGCAATCACCGAAAGCACGGCGATCCCGCCCTGGAAACCGACAACCTTATCCCCTCCGCCAATCAGCTTCACCAGCGGCATCATTAATACCGTAGAAAGCATGCCGCCTGCGGTAGCCAGCACGAAGCGCCAGGATTGCAGAGAGATGCGCTGCTGCGGATCGTTGGTGATGACCCCACCCAGCGCGCAGTAGGGAATATTGACGACGGTATAAAGCAGGGTGAGTAACGTATAGGTGACAGCGGCATAGAGCATCTTGCCGTTAAGACTGAGATCCGGCGTGCTGTAAGCGAGCACGCAGACGATACCGAAAGGGAGCGCGCCAAAGATAATCCATGGCCGGAATTTGCCCCAGCGGCTGCGCGTACGGTCGGCGAGCAGCCCCATGCAGGGATCGGAAACGGCGTCCAGCGCACGCGCCAGCAGGAACATGGTGCCGACAAACCCGGCGGGAATGCCGAAGATATCGGTATAGAAGAACATCATGTAGAGCATGACGTTATCAAAGATGATGTGGCTGGCGGCATCGCCCATCCCGTAGCCAATCTTTTCTTTTACAGAAATAGCCTGACTGTCCATTTTTGTTTCCTTAACGCAGCAAAACCATGCCGATTACGGTGTTAAGGGTTTTAATCGATCGCTTTACGGGCGGAAATTGCGATTTCTGGTTATTAAATTACGTTTATTCTTTTCTGTGATCGCGATTCCTTAACGTATGAAAAAAGCTAACCAATGGAAAAGATAGAGATTTATCTTAAACGGTCAGAGAAAGGGAAAGCAGAACGTGAAAAATTACGGTGAGGGATGTGGTAAATCACTGAAAGTAGGTATAATGCGCCCCGCCTCCATGTAGCAATGCAGGCGCGGAAGATCGTCATCTCCGGTGAGGTGGCTGGACTTCAAATCCAGTTGGGGCCGCCAGCGGTCCCGGGCAGGTTCGACTCCTGTGATCTTCCGCCAAAGTTGCTCCACACCCATCCGTAATCGTCTAAAAAAACCTTTGTTTTCAATAGAACTATCAAATTACTCATCCGTGGCAGTCCGACAACTTCTCCCTGAATCCATGAAAAATATGTATAGTGATGTGTATAGATTTTTTTTACACAATTTTGACTTATACACATGGCACTGACAGACATACAAATCAAACGAGCAAAGCCTCAAGACAAACCCTACACATTGAATGACGGGCAAGGCCTGTCATTGCTTATCAAGCCCGATGGCTCGAAGGGCTGGCGTTTCCGTTTCCGCTTTGCCGGGAAAGCACGGTTAATGTCATTTGGTAGCTACGATTTAGTAAGCCTTGCAGAAGCGCGCGAAAAGCGTGATACCGCCCGTAAGCAAGTTGTTAATGGCATTGACCCGGTAGAGGAACGCAAAGCATTAAAACTCGCTCAAAAGCTATCAATAGAAAACTCTTTCGAATCAGTAAGCCGTGAGTGGCATTCAACTAAAGCCGATCGTTGGACGGTTGCTTATCGAGAGGAAATCATCAAAACATTTGAGCAGGATGTTTTCCCTTTCATTGGTAAACGACCTATAGGTGAGATTAAGCCACTAGAGTTGCTTGAAGTGCTGCGACGCATTGAAAAACGTGGGGCTTTAGAGAAAACTAGAAAGGTGCGACAGAGGTGTGGAGAGGTGTTTCGCTATGCCATCATAACAGGGCGTGCTGAATACAATCCTGCACCTGATTTGGCTATCGCGTTGGCAGTTCCCAAGCAAAGACATCACCCGTTCCTATCAGCAGAAGAACTACCTCATTTTGTTCAGGATTTAGAGGCGTACACTGGAAGCATCATTACTAAAAACGCGACAAAAATTTTGATGCTCACAGGCGTAAGGACGCAAGAAATGCGTTTTGCTACGTGGGAGGAAGTTGATCTCGACAAAGAGACATGGGAGATTCCAGCGGAACGAATGAAAATGCGTAGGCCTCATATTGTACCTCTCTCACCGCAAGTAGTGGAACTCTTTAAACAGCTATATCCAATTACCGGACGTTATCCGTATATTTTCATTGGACGAAATAACCGTAACAACCCTATAAGCAAAGAGAGTGTTACCCAAGTGATTGAGTTAATGGGATACAAAGGACGTGCTACAGGTCATGGTTTTAGGCATACCATGTCTACTATTCTACATGAACATGGGTTTAACACAGCATGGATAGAGATGCAGCTTGCTCATGTTGATAAGAATAGTATTAGAGGTAGATACAATCATGCATTGTATCTACCTCAAAGAAAAAAAATGCTCACATGGTATGCTGATAACATCACTAAGTTTAGGGAAAAATAAAATGTCAAAAGAAAGAGTAATTGTAAATGACAGAGGTATTAAAAACAGATTAAAATCTATTAAGCCTTTTAGCGCCATCGCTGAATATATTTGGAATGGATTCGATGCCAAAGCCGATGAGGTTGAAATAAAGTGGTCAAGTAATGATTTTGGTACTCTTGATTACTTATCTATAAAGGATAATGGCACAGGTATATCCGAACAAGAATTGGACATAAGATTTAAACCATTTCTCTCTTCTGAGAAAAGAAATGGTACAGATTTGAAGCATATTAATTTGGTTCATGGAAAAAATGGATTAGGCAGACTTACATTTTTTAAGTTTGCAAATAAGGCTACTTGGGACACTACTTATTTAAACAATGATAATCTGTTATATGACTATTCAATAACTATTAACTCCGATAGTTTAGACAACTTTTCCAAGATAGATGGCTCATTATCTAGCTCAAAATACTCTGGTACAAATGTTGTTTTTACCAATATCATTGAACTGTCAGATACATATATAAAAAATACCCTAACTCCATATGTAGAAAAAGAATTTTCATGGTTCTTATATTTATTCAGAGAATCTGGCTACTCATTAAAAATTGGTGGCCATGCAATCAACCCAGAAAACATGATCAAAGACCAAGAGACATTCGAAATCATAATTGAAGAATATTCTTTTAATATACAATATGTTAGATGGGTAAGTAAATTAAACACGCAATCATCAAGATTTTATTTTTCTAATGAAAATGGTAATTTCTGCCATTCAGAAACAACGCAGTTAAATAACAAGTCAGACTCATTTTATCACAGTATTTACGTTAAAAGCTCATATTTTAATGAATTCATTTCCAACAACGACCAAGATGATCTCTATTCAAACAGCACTGGTTCAGAAATTTATAAAAAATTAATTAACGAACTTAATTCCTTTTTAAGAACAAAACGCAAACCTTTTTTAGTTGAATATGCTAAAGAACTTGTCGATAAATATGAAGAAAGAGGAATATTTCCCACCTTTAACTACAATAACAAATGGGAAAAAATGAAAGCCGATGACTTACGTGAAGCCATACAGGAACTCTATAAAATAGAACCAAGATTTTTTAAAGATCTAAATAAACCTCAGCAAAAAATCCTGGTTCGCATGCTGTCCTTGATAATTGATGGTGGTGAGGTCGAAAGCTTTTTCAATATAGTTGATAGTGTTATATCTCTTTCATCAGAGGAAAAAGACCGTTTCGCTGAACAATTGAAGGTAACGCAACTATCTTCAATTTTAAAGACCATCGAACTATTAACTGATAGATATAAAGCCGTGGTCGAATTTGAAAAGCTAGTATATGACCCAGAGATGTATGCTGGTGAAGTTCCACACTTGCAGAAAATGATGGAAAAAAATTACTGGTTGTTAGGAGAGCAATATCAACTAGTAACTGCCGAGGAACCCGATTTTAATGAGGCGGTTAGGCGACATGCATATATATTACGGGGAGAAAAAATTAGAAAACATAAAGTAGGGCACGTTTCTGAGCAAAAAGAAATGGACCTATTTATGGTTCGTCAAAGAATGAACGAAAACAAGATAGAGCATATTGTCGTTGAGCTTAAACACCCTGTAAATATTAGACTAGGAAAAAAGGAAGTAGACCAAGTATATGAGTATTATCAAGTCATAAGAAATGAAAGCCTATTCAATGCAAGCAACATGACATGGAAGTTTTATTTAATTGGAAATAAATATGATAGCACAGGATATATTGAGCATATGATGGAGGCTTATAAAGGGAAAGGTGATTATGGCTTGGTTTATAAAGGAGAGTATGAAGTCTATGTTAGAACATGGTCTGAAGTTTTCTCAGAATTTAAAATAAAACACGATTTTCTTAATCAAAAACTGCAGGTAGAAAAAGACAAAATCCAAGCTGGGCTATATACGAATGCTGATGAGATAGTCAACGCACACCGAACCTCAGATTCACCAGCACAATTTACCTGGACCCCATCACAATAGTTCCATCTGTACTCGCTAGGAGATACCATGCTTCAAGCGAGTACAGTTCCATGCTATTTCAATACAGCTAATTCCGATTCAAACATTATATCCCACAACTCTCATCTCCTGTGTAAGTTCATTTTTCCATCGTTCACTCTCATCTATATTAATATACACTACTCCGCTGATATCATTTGGAGTTTCAATATTGCCTTTTACTAGAGCAGCGACTCTATTTCTTGTTAGTTTCCCAATCAAAAAACCATGTTCAAATATAACATTTTGCCTAGCTCTGTATTTATAAACGAGCGAGCCTTTTTTAGCTCCAACATCACACTCGGTATATAAAACCACCCCAAAACCAACATTTGAGTAATGCTCTATTTTTTCTATAATTGTTTTCCCTGAGCTTGGTTGTTGGCTTAAAACTATTGGTTCAATATTTAGAGATCTTAAGAAATCCTCGACCTGAAGTCGTGTTATTTCGTCATGACCATGAACTATAAATACTTGCTTATGATTATATCTGGATATTTCATTTTTATTAGCAAGCGGATCATCAAAACTATCATAGACTCGAAAGAAATAAGATGAATTTATATTTTCCTTTGTTATAAATTTATTTTCCAAAAGTATCTCAAATAATGGCTCATCTTTTACAGCCCAATGCGTTCTTGACAACTCCCACTCACCAAGATCAATGTCTGTTCGAATTGAATTAATAGCCCCTGGCGGTAAAGGTGGAAAACTATTATCAATTCTAAATTCTATGACACATTCCTTCGCTCGTAATCTTATGTCTGTAATATAACCAATCAATGAAGGAACTGGCTCCGCCTCCACAACAAATAGACAGGGGAACTTTTTAAGTTCATCTATATTCTTCTGATTTAAATCTTTGTAACGTTCAATAATCTCGGGAGCTGTATACTCGACGATTGCTCTGCTTCGGCTCATCACATACCGTCCCGTTGCCCAACCCTCTTCATCACTTGTAATTAATAAATTAAACATCCTCTACCCCCCCAGACATATAATTTTTAAAAGTATAGTTTTTTTATCAAAAGCATGTAGTCACTCTAGAGCATTAGTATGCTAACCACTGGCTTCAGGTGTCCATTAAAAAGATTTAAACCTGTTCATCTGCGTGTGATGCTTTCCCTATACACGCACATGACCACAGCCTACTAGCGACGAATTAACAGCGACTATGGCGCAGGCGATAATTTTTTTATTACGCATCACCGCTGGCGCGCAGTGCTTTCCCCTCCTCGCCTGCCCGCTTCACGGGCCGGTTTACATGCAGGTGCATGACCGGGCTCAGACCGCGCCGGGACTGGCGCGGGCGGGCATGAGGCGGAGGCAGAAATAAATGCAGTTAAATGCAGCATATGCATGCAGGGTATTTTTTAAATAATTAACGGTTTTTTTTGGGGATTTTTCAGGGCGGGAGGATGCGCCCGGCAGGGGATTACCGGTGCGCATTTTTCGGAGAATTATGGCTGCTGGCTGTCCGTGCGCGACGCTTTATCGGGCCTGATTCCGACGGCATTCAGCACCGCGCAGCCGTCAGGGTTAATCCCGTTACCGGCGGCCAGCCAGGATGCGAGGGCGTCGCGCAGATGATGCGTTGCCCGGTCGAGCGCCCGGTGTTGCAGGTGCGCCGGGAGGCTGCGGATATGTATCAGCTCCGGGGCAAGAATGGCGGCCAGCTCTGCGCCGTGCTGATGCATGAAGTCATCAAGCCGGTGGCGGATACTGAGTGCCTGGACGGTCTCATGGGCACGGATGTACTGTCTTGCGGCCTGCCGGGTTTCTTCCGGGGCGCAGGGCGTTTCCCGGCGGCTCAGCCACACGGCACGGTGTTGCTTGCAGGTCTCTGCGGCCTGCGTCAGGGTGTTTCCTGTCATGGTCTCTCTCCTGCGGTTAAAAGCGCCACGGCGTTTTCCGGCATGGCCGGCTGACGTATCACCCCGTCGAGCGTCTCGGAGGTGCGGAACGTGGCCGAGCATTCAAGACTGGTGCGCTGGTGGTAGCGCTGCTTGAGGTTCTCCGACACATACCGGCTGGTACGGGTGTGCGCGGGCTGTCTGCAGTACGGGCAGTGGAACATCAGCCCTGCGCCTTGTTTTTCTCTGCCAGCGTTGCGGCAAGCTGATTACGTTTAACAGGGCTTTTATAGAGGGTCATGTCTACGCCGGTCAGCGGCGGGCGGTGCAGGCCGAGCTGAGAGATAACCGGCTCACTGTCCATGTCGAAGGTATAGAACTGTGCCTGGAGGGCAACATGCTGTTGCAGCTCCTCACCCAGCACACGCCCCGGACGTGACTCACCGTTCAGCTCCAGTTCGCGCAGGCGCAGACAGTAAGCGCGTACCAGCGCCGGGCTGATGGTGTTCATCGCTTCTGACCAGGCCGCCTGTGCGCAGACGGTAAGGGCAGCCCTGTGTTCATCGACATACTGTCTGCCGGTCGCACACGCCTCAAGCATGGCACGGGATTTGTCTGTCTCCAGCTCGGCAATCAGGCCGGTGAACTCCTCTGCCAGCTCGCGCCCGGCCATGCGGCGGCCGTGTTCGGCTTTCAGTTCCGGGGTCATGGCACCACCCAGGCTGCGCAGGCGGGTACGCCAGCTTTTGTCAGCCTCCGCGCTTTCCTCAAGGGCAGTCTGCCGTTCTTTTTCGCTGCGGATGATGGCTGCGCCGATGTCGTTCAGCGCCATCATGCTGCCGGTGTGGGCGGCTTTCGCCTCTGTAAAGCGGGTGAGCGCCTCACTTACGGCGGCGGCATTTTTCTGCGCAGCCTTTTCACTGGCGACCGCCACGACATTCTCAATAAGTGCGCGGTCAGGGGCAGGCCGGGTGCTGGCAACGGTTTTCATCAGGGCGGTGATAATTTCAGTTTTCATGGCGGGCTCTCTCTTTTCAGTGTGAGGGCATTCTGCCGTGGCCTGCACAACATCACGAGCTGTTGCTGTTGTGGCCGGGATGGTACAGAAAACCGCTGAAAAAACCGGCTCGCCAGAAAGAGGTCGCAGGAAAACCCCTCTCCCTGTTTGTTTTTCTGTATTTAACTCTTCACACTGTTCACCAGAAAGATAAAAAGTAAGTAATACAGTAAGTTAAGGGGTGAACAGTTGAGGGTCTGACTGTTCACCCACTGTTCACCACTGTTCACCGGCCTGAAATGCTGCCTGGCCCGCTTTCAGATAAAATTGTTATAATTTGTTAATATTAAATTCATTCTGGTTATATCCGGGTATGCCAGAATGTGCCAGACCATGTTCAGGATGTGCGAGAACATTGCCACCGTATAAAAATCAGCCATTCGCCCGCCTGAAACGTGAAAAATCACTTGTTGCCCTGACTGAAAATATTCACAAAATAGAGCGCTACCTGACGCCGGAAAGACATGACCGGCACCACACGGACTTTATGAGGTAGCCCGATGCACACCGCTTTTTCTTCCCCGATTTCTGTCCCTGCCGCCCCGCTAATGCCGGGGACTGAGCCCGCTCAGGAGCGCTTTCTGCGCCTGCCCGAAGTGATGCACCTCTGCGGTCTGTCGCGCTCCACCGTTTACGATCTCATCAGCCGGAATGCCTTTCCGCAGCAGGTCTCCCTGGGCGGCAAAAATGTCGCCTGGCTGCACACCGAAATCACCGCCTGGATGGCTGCCCGCATCGCCGACCGTAACCGGGGCTGTGACGCATGATGATGTTCGCCGTGCAAAAACCGCCTTTTCCTGGCTTGCTTCTTCTGGCCGTTCCCGGGTATAGTTTTCGCGCTGCCGCAAAATCGGCAGCCGGGCGTAGGAACCCGAGTTACTCAATGGCGACAACAGACGCGCCAGGCGTCTTTTTTTATGTCGTGGCTCAGGCACACCCATTTATCGGGCTGTGGTGTTTATGCACACACCATGGTTTCATACAGATAATGGTGGCCCGGGCGGGGCAGCCTTCGGGCTGGCCGGTATCCATTGAGGCCGGTATTCCTACCCCCGTCCGGGCTACCACCCATGAGCGTAGGAACTCCGGTGGTGGCAATAACCGCTACTCAATGGAGGCTGCCACCATGGCTACCCACCTCACCCTGTCACACCCGCAGTTTGTCTATGTCTTCGCTGCTGTTCGCCGCGCTGACCGCACACCCCGTATCTGTATGCTCCGCACCGTTGCCGGTGACGAGCGCGCTGCACGCCGCTCCCTTGTCCGGGATTACATTCTCGCGTTTGCCGGGCGTCTGCCGGTGGCGGAGGTGTGCGCGTGAAAGACCTGACCCTGACGCTCACCCGTGATGAGCTTGCGTGCCTGGAGCACCTGCGTAACGTCGGCCAGTTCGTGAATGCCATGACGCTGTTAAATGACAGCGTGACGGTCAGCCGCGAACCGGCGCACCAGGCGCAGCTCTCCTCCGTGATTTACCTGATGACCACCCAGCTCGACGGCGTGGTGGAGCGCTGCATGCAGCGCTGGCTCACAGAGGAGGTCAGCGCATGAAAACCCCGCTAACACCCGTGCTGCGCGCCGCGCTTTACCGCCGCGCCGTGGCCTGTGCCTGGCTGACCGTGTGCCACCGTCAGCACCGTTACCCGCACCTCACCCTCGATGCGCTGGAATCGGCCATTGCCGCCGAGCTGGAGGGCTTCTACCTGCGCCAGCACGGCGAGGAAAAAGGCCGCCTGATTGCCTGTGCCCTGCTGGAAGATTTAATGGATGCCGGTCCCCTGAAAGCCGCCCCGTCGCTGTCCTTTCTCGGTCTGGCCGTGATGGA
Organism: Kosakonia sp. CCTCC M2018092; assembly: GCF_003864115.1. Taxonomy (NCBI): domain Bacteria; kingdom Pseudomonadati; phylum Pseudomonadota; class Gammaproteobacteria; order Enterobacterales; family Enterobacteriaceae; genus Kosakonia; species Kosakonia sp. CCTCC M2018092. The sequence goes on along the minus strand of NZ_CP034225.1, from coordinate 65,778 downwards.
TGAACTCTGCGCCCGCCATATCAGCGTGCCTGTCCTGCACTGAGGAACACACCAATGAAAATGAACGTAACGGACACCGTTAACATGGCGTGCGGCCACTGGCCGCGCATTCTCCCGGCGCTGGGCGTCCCGGTCATCAGAAACCGGCATCAGGCCTGCCCCGTCTGTGGCGGCTCTGACCGCTTCCGCTTTGACGATAAAGAGGGGCGCGGAACGTGGTTCTGTAACCAGTGTGGCGCGGGTGACGGGCTGAAACTGGTTGAAAAGGTGTTCGGCGTAACCCCGTCCGAGGCCGCCGGAAAAGTGAATGCCGTGACCGGCACCCTGCCGCCGGTTGCCCCGGCAGCCACCGCGACCGCAGACACCGGAACGGACGCCGGGCGAAAAGCGGCGGCCGCAGTAGCGGCTGAGCTCGTGGCCTCTGCCCGCCCGGTCACCGGTAACGCCTACCTGACCCGCAAGGGGCTGGCTGGCCGCGAATGCCTGACCCTCGCCACCACGCACAAAACCGGGGGCGTGAGCTACCGCGCCGGGGATGTGGTTGTCCCCCTGCATGACGACACCGGGGCACTGGTTAACGTCCAGCTCATTAACGCTGACGGGGACAAACGCACCCTGAAAGGCGGGGCGGTGAAAGGCGCATGCCACATCATCGAAGGCCAGAAACAGGCCGGAAAACGCCTGTGGATAGCGGAGGGGTATGCCACGGCGCTGACCGTGCATCACCTGACCGGCGAGACCGTGATGGTGTCGCTGTCCTCCGTGAACCTCCTTTCTCTGGCGAGCCTTGCCCGCCGTCAGCACCCGGCCTGCCAGATTATCCTCGCGGCTGACCGTGACCTGAGCGGTGACGGCCAGACAAAAGCCGCAGCGGCCGCAGACGCCTGCAACGGGGTGGTTGCCCTGCCGCCGGTGTTCGGGGACTGGAATGATGCCTTTACCCTGAACGGGGAGGATGCCACGCGCCGGGCAGTTTACGACGCCATCCGCCCGCCGGTTGCAAGTCCGTTCGACACCATGAGCGAGGCGGAATTTACCGCCATGAGCACCAGTGAGAAGGCCATGCGCGTCCATGAGCACTACGGCGAGGCGCTGGCGGTGGATGCGAACGGCCAGCTCCTGTCCCGGTATGAAAACGGTATCTGGAAGGTCATACCGCCTTCAGACTTTGCCCGCGACGTGGCCGGGCTGTTCCAGCGCCTGCGCGCCCCCTTCTCGTCGGGACGTATCGCCTCGGTGGTGGAGACCCTGAAACTGATTATCCCGCAGCAGAATGCGCCCGCCCGTCGTCTGATTGGTTTCCGTAACGGGGTGCTGGACACGAAAACCGGCACGTTCACCCCGCACAGCAAATCGCACTGGCTGCGTACCCTGTGTGATGTGGATTTCACCCCGCCGGTGGCGGGCGAAACGCTGGCATCGCATGCCCCGCATTTCTGGCAGTGGCTCGACCGCGCCGCCGGTGGCAGTGCTGACAAACGCGATGTGATACTGGCCGCGCTGTTTATGGTGCTGGCGAACCGCTATGACTGGCAGCTCTTCCTCGAAGTGACCGGGCCAGGCGGAAGCGGGAAAAGCATTCTGGCCGAGATTGCGACCATGCTCGCAGGCGAGGACAACGCCACGTCGGCGACCATCGAGACACTGGAATCACCGCGTGAACGCGCAGCCCTGATTGGCTTCTCGCTCATCCGCCTGCCTGACCAGGAGAAGTGGAGCGGGGACGGGGCGGGACTCAAGGCCATCACCGGGGGCGATGCCGTGTCGGTTGACCCGAAATACCGGGATGCGTATTCCACGCATATTCCGGCGGTGATTCTTGCCGTGAACAACAACCCGATGCGCTTCACCGACCGCAGCGGCGGCGTGTCCCGTCGCCGGGTGATTATCCACTTCCCGGAGCAGATAGCCCCGGCAGAGCGCGACCCGCACCTGAAGGACAAAATCGCCCGCGAGCTGGCGGTCATTGTGCGCCAGCTTATGCAGCGGTTCAGCGACCCCATGAGCGCCCGCACGCTGCTCCAGTCGCAGCAGAACTCTGACGAGGCGCTGAGCATCAAACGCGATGCCGATCCGGCCTTTGATTTCTGCGGCTATCTGGAGGCGCTGCCGCAGACTAACGGGATGTTCATGGGCAACGCCAACATCGTGCCGCGTCAGCCCCGCAGCTATCTCTATCATGCCTACCTGGTGTATATGGAGGCGAACGGGTTTAAGCATGTGCTGAGCCTGAAAATGTTCGGAACAGGGCTGCCGATGATGCTGAAAGAGTACGGCATAAACTACGAAAAGCGGCACACAAAACACGGGACGCAGACCAATCTCACCCTCCGGGAAGACAGTAACAGCGACTGGCTGCCGAAGTGCGACGAGCCCGCAGCGACATAACCTCACCAGACCGGCAGCCGCCGGTCTTTTTTTATCTGACATTCCCGGTAGTGAACAGTGCACTGTTCACCCTTCACCTTCTGTTCACCACTCAAGCTACTGAAAGTAAAGGGTAAAAGAGGAGGGTGAACAGTGTGAACAGTAAAGCCCAAAAAAAGTTTTTGTTGGAGTCGCTGGGTTAGTTAAAGCACCCTATCCGTTAAGTCAAACCCCCATGTGCCAATCGTACAGCACTATGAGCGATGATGAGTTTACAAGTACCTTTATCGCATGATCTAAGGAACAATCCTGACTTAAAAAATCATCAATACCTTACAACCCACTGAAAAATTTATTTTTTAAAGGAAAGCGTAAAAATAACTAGATTTAACAATCGCAACAAGCTTCTTGACTAAGAATGAAAAATGAACAAATATTCTACTAAATATAGAACGAAAGGAATCTTTATATGGCAAGCTTTATTTTTTATAATGTTCAACTTCTGCCAACGATTTCTTCCAATGAAGTTGGAATAAGTGGGTATAAAAAGCTTTTTATGGTATTAAAAGAAAAGAATATAAGAGAAATAAAATCAAAAAACCATCTAGGTTATCATTATAAGTTAGGCAAAGCATCATACATAGGCCCATACGAATTTTACAGCGAACGAGGCGGTATAAATGGTAATTTCATCAAGTACAACGAAACCGATGATGTGACAGAGTTATTAACTGATAGATTATTATTTGAAAGAAGCAAACAGCGCTCTGCAGTATCCGGGAAAAAGAAAATACCTTTCGTCTTTGACGCTAAAAACCACATATTGGCCATTGATCAAAATGCAGCGCCATCAAAAAACTATCAAAAGTTGACGGAGATTTTGGAATATTTCCTTCGGGATATTGCCTTAAAAGAGTTTCCTGACCATACACTCACAATTAATATGCTATCGCTCCCTAGTGCCCTTGACGAAGTTTTTCTAGAAGCAATAGCATATAAATCCGTTGATATAGATCTTTACGCCCCCAACGGCGATGACGCAGAAAATATTTTAGAAGAAATGAAGCAAAGTAAAATGCAGAAACTAAAAATAAATGGCTCAAGTGATGATGGTTATATGCTTAACATTCCGCCCTTTGTTAAAAAAATCATTAAATTTGCTCAAACACACGGTAAAATAAAAATGAGGTATAAAGTAAAGCTACCTAATTCCAGAGAAACTAAAATGATGAATTACGATTCTGAAAACTCGCCTTTATTCCTTAACTTAAGACATAATAGATCCGATCAAACCGACAGAACATTTCTAGTGAGTTGCTCGGTAAAAATCAGAAATTATTTAAAAAATAAAGATGAGAAATTACAGGAAAATGAGAATGTATAAGTTTTTCAGATCCATCCCTGTAATAGGGACGTTGCTATTAATTACTAATAGTTATGTATACAATGGTGACGCTAATTCAGGAAAGCGATTTGCTCCTTTAAAGTTATGGGTAAGAAAATTCTTCATCAAATTTATTCTTGTATGTGCCTTAACTATTTTAACCTACTTAGGCGCTCTTGCTAAATCTCTTGAGGCGGCAGAACTAGCAGCACATATCGGATCATATGCAATTAATTCACCGGGTACAATAATTACATCTATTTTTCCATCGCTGATTGGCTTTGGTATCGGCGTCTATGCATTAATATTTGCGCTAGATAAATCAGTAGTTAAAGAATTTCAAACAGCTTATTCCCAAAGTGAGGAAATGAAATCCGGTAGCGTATTGGTTCTTAGTTCAGATTTAGCTTATCCTTTGATTATATTAGTGCTAACACTTGCTACTGGTATTTTCCAAATAGTATTTTTTAATGGATTTTATATTTGCATTTTCACTTGGCTCATGCTTTGGTATAGTTTCATCGTGATAATTGAAATGCTCGGAGTTTTATTTGGACTTACTAACAACAGTTTATTAGATAAACTGTAGAATTAATGCATTTTCATCTACACATTACCATATATTTTTCTTCAACCTATAAACCGGACATCAATATCTATTGTTATTCTAAATTAACTATGTCTCTAGACAACAAAAGTTTCTATGACAAAAAAATCCTTTTAAGGCATAAACTGACGTGTATAAGAATGTGTATAAAACAAAAGCAGGATATAAAAAAAGCCTTTAAAATCATAACAATAAGCAACAAATCGCACTCCTGTGATCTTCCGCCAAAATTAAGTCTCTGTCTGGCAAATCTTTAAACATCACTTCTGATTTACACCACGCTATTAGCAGCCTGCGCGCGCCTTAAATCAATTAAGCGCTCCATATGCGCTGGCCGCTGACGATCAGCGAGCAGGCGCCAAATATCTCCTCAGCCAACATGAAGCTGGAGAACTCAACCGTATATTAAATATGTGGCTGGAATTTGATGAAGATCAGGCTCGCTGTTGTAAGTATATATTCCTCCGCGACTGGCAAAATAAGCTGGATCAATTTCTGCGATTTAACCATCGGGAGGTTTTACACGACGCAGGCAAGATTGGTTAAAAATAGCGGATGAAAAGCGCTTGCTGAATATTGTCGATCTACCAGGCTACAGCGTTATTTAAAAGAAGCAGAAAGCAAAAAATCGATAAACGCATCACTCAACATGACTTAATTTTATTTGTTTAATAAAAGAGCCAATAGCTTTTATGTAAATAAAACAACATCTCTACAATAATTATTCTCCTCTTTAGCAACATGCGATCTGTCATTTTATTTTCGGATGTTTCGCTTCCCTCACATTTATTAATCATGATATCTTTTTTCGCCATACAACCCCTGCAATTAATAACGACGCATTAATAGAACATTTATATCAATCCAACTAATCGAGGAAAAATAATGAATGTAAGGGATGCTACCTTTTCTGATATTGAGCTGATATGCGATCTGCTTGCCGAAGCATTTTATGATGATGTGCTTATTGAATCTGCCTTTCCAGCGCCGGAAAGACGAAGGGAGGCGCTGCGCAGCTTCTTCAGGATCTATGCCGAAGTCGCGCTACGTAAAGGCGGCGTTATTATTGATGAAAATAATGTCGGTGCATTAATGTATTTTCATTATGACTCAGAAAATATTACCGATGAGATCCTGTTCAAACAGTTACGGGATGAATATAGCGCCGATTACGCTACTATGGCCTATTTAATGCACAAACTGAGTGCTTATCATCCAAAAAATCCACATTTCTATATTTTCGTGCTTGCTATTCCTGGCCAGGATCGCGGCATGGACGTTATTAACGCGTTGATGTACCGGTTAATCCATTTACAGGATCAAGCAGGCGTACCTTGCTATGCCGAATGTACAGCTGCGCGTGTACAGCGTCTTGCCGGGCGGCTTGGCTTTAAACCCGCAGATTTCAAACTCTGCATTGACGGTTTTCCTGAGCTTTACCCTATTTTAAGAGAACCGCAAAAACCGCTCGTTTAATACCACTCCACGCGCAAAGGATTGTGATGAATACTATTAATAAAAATCAACCAAGAAGAGCAAAGAAATATCAGGAATTAGCAAACTCATTGTTTCCTTCAGCATTTTCTGATAACCATGACGCTCTTTCTGAAAACATTACGCGTATTTCAGAATATATAAACAGATTGCGGCCGGAAAATAATGGCCCAGCGTGGTTAGGTAATAGCGGCGAGCTTGACGTTGATTATAAAAGCGTCAGAGTTGCTGAAATGGCCGATAATTTACGCCAGTGCGAGGATGTTATTAACGAGACGGCATCGCTTTTTCACGGCATGCCGAACTGGGGCCATCCATTAGCGATGTGTAATACCATCCCTCAGGGCAATACAGCATCGGTTATTGCAGGCATGATCGCACAGGTATTCTCCCCCAATATTGTGTCGGGGGAGTACTCCTGGAACGTTCAACGCGCTGAGCTGGAAAGCGGTGGGATGTTAGCAAATTTAATTGGCTGGGATGCGCAGCGGGCTGGCGGTCTTTATACCTACGGCGGCTCCGGCTGCTGGACCTATCATCTCAAATATGCCCTGTCGCGCGTTCTGCCTGACTCCAGACGCGAAGGCGTGCGCACCAATGCGAAAGTCCTCTGTTCTCAGCAGGCGCACTTCACCATGCTGAACAGCACAGACTGGACCGGTCTCGGGACGGATAACATTATCTGCATCAAAACCGATCCGAAGACTAACGCCATGGATCTAAAAGATCTGGAAGCGGTGCTGATCGCGCTGCGGATGCAAAATATCCCGGTTGCGTCAGTGGTCTGTACGATGGGGACAACCGACGCTAACGCCTTCGATCCGGTGGCGGACGTGCGCCGCTTACTGGATCGCTATCGCAACGCTGCGCCATATGGCAAGGCGCTGCTCTACTGCGATGCAGTGACCAGCTGGTCATGGCTGGCCTTCCAGAAATATGACTTTGCCGCTAACCCGCTGCAGTTCACCGAAGCGCTACTGCCGATGATGAAGAGCAACGCGCGTGAACTTGAGAAGATGAAATACGCGGACGCTATCGGCATTGATTTCCATAAAGCGGGCTTTTCGCCTTACACCAGCAGCTTCTTTGCTTACCGCGATGCCGGCGAGTTTGAAGCGCTGTTGCAGCGTCCGGGCTCGGCTTATCTGCAGTCGCGTACGGATTACAATCCTTACCACTACACGCTTGAAGTCTCGCGCGCGGCAACCGGCGCGGTCGCGGGCTGGGCGACGATGAAATACTTTGGTTATGAGGGCTTCCAGGCGTGCCTGGGCTCGATCCTGGAAAATCATCTTGTAATGCGTAATCTGCTGCAAGCAGAGCCGTCTACGGTATGCGTCAATCCGCAGGACAATGGCATGGTCACCCTGCTGCGCATCTATCCGCAAGGAGTGGATGCGCAGGAGCAGTATCAACGTGAACTGACCGATCCCGCGTATAAACCACAGCTGTCGGCGCATAATCAGTTAACGCTGGATATTGGTAATAAACTCTATGCGTGGTTCCGTGAGGGCAAGCAAATTAACGATATGCATACGCCCTATATGAGCTTTACCACCGGATTCTGCGTCACAGAGTACAACCGCGATGCGGCCGATCCTGATGCCAAAGTGTTCGCACTGAAAATCTACATTATGAACATGCACCTGACGCCGGAGCTGATGAAGCACGTGCTGGATTGCATTATGGCGGCACGGGACGAGGTAGTAGGGCAGGAATTACAGCAATAAAAGATCTCTTTATTTTTCCGGCATTAGTGACGCAGGGTGTAAATAATGTTTGATTTACACCCTTTTTATTTAAAAAGAGTCTCAGGTTTGCAGTCCACAGAGAGAGCGCTTACATTCCAATAATCTGATTTGCTCTTCAATTTATTGATTGCGGGAAGCGTATGTCATCCAGCCTATTTATTCATATTGCCGCGACACAAAAGGATTGCCGTTAATGACCACGTTAACGCCCATATGGCGTAACTGGTTGCAACTTATTACCCTCTCATTGTTGCTGGTGGTGGTGATGGAGTGGCTCCATCTTCCCGCCGCCCTGCTGCTTGGCCCGATGTTCGCGGGCATTTTTCTCGCGATCAACAATCGTCCGGTCACCATTAATAAACAGGGGTTTAGCGCCGCGCAGGCGGTGGTGGGCGCGATGATTGCGCACGCGATTCCGCCGTCGGTATTTGGTCGTATCGCCGCCGACTGGCCGCTGTTTGTGGTCTGTATTTTCTCCGTAATTTTCGCCAGCGCCATTCTCGGCTGGATAATGGCGAAACTGCAGGTTTTTCCCGGCTCGACCGCTATCTGGGGTTCATCGCCCGGTGCGGCGGCGGCGATGACACTCATGGCGGAAAGTTTTGGTGCCGATGTGCGCCTCGTGGCATTTATGCAGTATCTGCGGGTGATGGTGGTGGCGCTGGTCGCGGTGCTGGTCACCCGCCTCGGCATGGGGGCGGAGAGCGCCGAGCATGCGGTGGCAACCTTTACGCTGTTTGGCCCGCTGAGCATATGGCCATTTATCGCGACGTTAATGCTGATTGCCGTTGGCTTTCTGATTGCCAGACGCGTGAAGATGCCCTCCGGGCCATTACTGATTACGCTCGCGCTGGGGATTATCGTCGAGGATAGCGGCTTACTGACGCTTGAGCTGCCACCGTGGCTGCTGGCGCTCTCTTACGCGCTTATCGGCTGGAGTATTGGCCTGCGCTTTACGCGCGAGATTGTGCGCTACGCCGCCCGCGCCCTGCCCCGCGTGCTGCTGTCGGTATTGACGCTGGTGACGATCTGCTGCGGTTTCGCCTTCCTGCTGGTGAAATTTGCCGGCATTGATCCGCTCACCGCTTATCTCGCCACCAGCCCCGGCGGGGCCGATACGGTGGCGATTATCGCCTCATCAAGCCATGTCGATATCGCCTTTGTGATGGCGATGCAGACCGGACGCTTTATTGTGGTGCTGATTACCGGCCCGGCGATCTCACGGTTTGTCGCGAAGCGGCTAAATCGTTAGCGTAGGCGCTTCGCCGTTTTTGTAGGCCGGATAAGGCGCAGCCGCCATCCGGCAATCCTCTCACGCTGTTAATCGCAACTGCTCAATAACCTGGGCAACCTCGCGCCGTGCGTCGCCTTGCAGCGTCTGCAAAGGCGCGGGTAAACACGGCGCTTTCACCACGCCGAGCAGCTCTGCGGCAGTGGCGATAACGCGCAGGCTGCCGCCATAGCGTTTAAACAGATCCCACAGCGGCTGGAGCGCGGCGGTATGCTGGCGCGCCTGTGCGATATCACCCGCCATCGCCGCGCGGGAAATCGCCAGTGCCGCCTGCGGGAAGAGCCCGCCGAACACCGAATACCAGACGCTACACCCGGCATTCAGCGCTTCAACCGCCGTGCCATCGCCGCTGATGCCCAGCCTGATATCCGCCGGGATTTGCGCGCGCAGCGCACTCACCCGCTCTGAGGCAAGCTCTGCGGCAAGTGGCGGGATTTTGATCGAACCAATATTCGGCAACTGGGCGATACGGGCAAGCAGCTCGTCGCTGAAGTTAAAGTGCGTGGCGTTAGGGTTGTTATAGATGCAGAGCGGTACCGACAGTTCGCGGGTGACGGTGGCAAACAGATCGAAGACTTCATCTTCCGTTAACGGATGATAGGAGACCGGGGCCAGCAGCACGGCGCTGACGCCCGCTTTCTGCGCATCCTCCGCCAGCCAGAGCACATCCCGCGTGCGCAGTGCGCCAATCCCGGCGATCACCGGCACCGCGCCGGAGTACTCCGTTGCCAGACGCAGGACGCTCGCGCGCTCGCTGCGGCTAAAGTAGGGATAACATCCCGTAGAGCCGAGCGCGCCGATGGAATCGACGCCTGCGGCGCGCAGTTTTTCAATAATGCTGATATAGGCCGCCTCATCCAGGCGGTCATCGAGAAGCGGCGTCAGCGCAAAGGCGCTTAATCCTGTGAAGTCCATTCTTGTTCCCTCATTAGGCATTTTTTTAGTGTGGCAACCCGGCATCATACGGTTTAATCCGCCGACAGGTTCGTTGTTTGCCTCACAAAAAGCGTCAGCAGACTCTCAAGAATAAACCACATTTCGCGCTCTGCAGGTCGGAAAAACAGGGCGCGTTGCGGTGCGATTTAATGGCGTTACGCTTTGTGTCGCCCTGCTTAAGTTAACGCGCCGCGCTGTCGGCACCCCTCTTCGTGACTTAATCAGGATCTTATGCAAACCAAGCTACACGGGCCGCTGTTTCTCGCGATCCTCAGCGCGCTGATGGCCTTCACCTCTCTGTCGACGGATATCTACCTGCCCGCGATGCCGCTGATGGCGCGCGAGTTGCAAGGCGATGTTGAACTGACCATCACTGGCTTTCTGATGGGCTTCGCGCTGGCGCAACTGGTGTGGGGGCCGGTGAGCGATGCCATCGGACGCCGCAAGCCGCTATTTATCGGTATGGTGCTGTTTATCATCGGCTCAGCGGGGTGTGCGTTATCGACGGAGATCCATCAGATGGTGTTCTGGCGCGTGTTTCAGGCATTCGGTGCCTGTACCGGGCCGATGCTGGCGCGGGCGATGATCCGCGACCTCTTTGTGCGCACCCGCGCGGCGCAGATGCTCTCCACCCTGACCATTATTATGGCGATCGCCCCAATTATTGGGCCGCTGGCGGGCGGGCAGATTATTAAGTTCACCACCTGGCATGCGGCTTTCTGGGTGCTGGTGGTGATTGGCGCGCTGATGTTTGTCTCGCTCTTCGCGCTGCCGGAAACCCTGCCCGCAGAAAAGCGGATTCACGCTTCGCTGGCGGGCGTATTTCGCAACTACTTCACGCTGCTGCGCAATCGCGCGTTTATGCGTTACACGCTGTGCGTCACCTTTTTCTATGTCTCTGCTTACGCCTTTGTCACCGGCTCGCCGTTCGTCTATATCGGCTATTACGATGTCGCGCCGCAGTATTTTGGCTGGCTGTTTGCGCTCAATATTGTTGGCCTGATGGGGATGAGCGCCGTTAACCGACGGCTGGTGCAGCGCCATCCGCTCGATAAGCTGCTGAAGATCGCCGTCACGCTGGCCGCCCTCGCAGGCGTTGTGCTGGCGCTGCTGGTGAAGCTGCAATTCGGTGGCCTGGTTGCGGTGCTGATTACGGTGTTTGTCTTCTTTTCGATGAACGGCATTATCGCCGCCGCCTCGACCGCCGCCGCGCTGGATACCGTCCCGGCCTTTGCCGGCTCGGCCTCGGCGCTGATTGGCTCCCTGCAATATGGCAGCGGCATTATCTCTTCCCTGCTGCTGGCCGCGTTTCGCGACGGCACGCCGTGGACAATGGCCTGGATCATGGCGCTGTTCGCCGTCGCCAGCGCCGCAATGGCCTGGCGGGTCAACTCCCCGCAATAAAGGGCGATGCCGGATGGCGGCTTGCGCCTTATCCGGCCTACAGGGTTTGTGGGCCGGATAAGCATCGAGGTATGGCGGGCTTAAAGCCGGATTTTATTAATCTGATCAATACGCAACGTATTCATATTGAGAACGCAACCTAACATAGCTTCACCAAATACATGGGTGCCCATCGCTTGCGTACTCACCAGTTCGCAGTAATTGTTTCTGTACTGAAGCCACTCTTTCTGATTCTGCTTATAGGTTGCCAGCATACGCTCTTTCTGCTCCTGAGAGCCTCGCCACCAGCGCGTGTAGTCAAAAGAGGCGATCTCTTTCAGCTTCGCTTCATAAGCCTTATTCAGCGCAGCCTCAGAGGTATCGTTTACATCCTCTAAACACTCATCATCGTTTTCGCCATATTTTTCGATGCAGTGGGAAATGCTTTTTTGCTCAAAAGATGTTTTAGATGCCGCAAATGCGCCATTTGCAAAAATGAATAGAGCGACAAAGAATACGTTAATTTTCATCTTAAGTAATTCAACCTTAGCGACAAACGTTGTGGATCTCTTGACTGATATAAATCAGTTTTAAGGTAATTAATAACATCTTGCTTCGAACCGCGCTCAGCCATAATTTTCACCAGAACTCGGGCAGTTTGATTTCCCTGAAAGATAGTATCTACAAATACATCCCTGATTTTTATGTCAATTTCATCCCAAGAAAGTGCATTTGATATCTTTGTAGCAGTTCGATCATAAACTCCCTTGGCATAATCCTTCTTCTCTCGATACGAAATATCAAAAAGACGAACCTGTTGTTGATGTGTAATTTCACCAACCAGAGGGCCGTAAACGGAAATAAAAACATCAGCCTCTCTACCTTGTAAGTAGGCTGCTTTAGCACAAATTTGCGCTTTATACTCTTCTACACCTGCTTTTCTGAGTATGTATAGAATGCTTCCGGCGGTACGTTTTTTCATATCAAAACCGCGCCCGAGTGTAACACCTGAATCTTGTGATGGATGATGTAATATGCGTGAAAACCATGGCATACGAGCTGGCTGTCGAAAGGGGGCGGCAGCGGTAATATAGTCAACCCCCTCATAATCAAATGTTAATTGTCCTTCCTGAACGGTTAAAACCCCACCAACATGTTTTACACGCCAGTGAAGTGAGGTTGCATTTTCTAAAGCCTCAATAAACCACATGTCAGTTGGATATACTAAACCCGTTGCAGGCATGTTGATTAATGCCTGGAACCATCGAATAGCCTCCAAGGTGTCCGGAGTGCAGGAGCCGTTCTCGTTAATCGTACGGCCTGTAGCTTGCGTATAACCTGCTTTTTTAATTTTGCCTTGAAGTAGTTCCACATCGTAAGGATCGTTTGAACCACATTCGCCAACAGAATGTGTCAAGCTAAAAACCCTAGGTTGAGGGGAATGATGATGAGCAGTCCTTTTCATTTCTTTTATCCATTAGCTATTTTTGCCTGACATCTTATCGCACATGATTTGCTTTTTTTTAGGGAATGCTCATAAAACAAAGAAGCGGCGAAGCCCGAGCTAAAACCCGGGCATTTAGTGGTTTACGCGCCGGCTTTATTCAGTGCGGCGATCTCATCGGTAGAGAGGTTCAGCGCCACGGCGGTAGCGAAGCTCTCGACGTGCGCAGTTTTGGTCGCGCTGGCAATCGGCGCGGTGACGCCCGGTTGGTTAATAAGCCAGGCGAGCGCCACTTCGGCGGGTTTCACATTATGATCCGCCGCCACCTTATCAAGTGCGTCGAGAATGGCGAAGCCGCGCGGATTCAGGTATTTGGCGATGCCCTGTCCGCGCTGGCTCTGGTTAAGATCGCTTTCGCTGCGATATTTGCCCGACAGGAAGCCGGAAGCGAGGCTGTAGTAGGTCACCACGCCAATATTTTCCCGCACCGTTAAATCCTGCAACGCGCCTTCGAAGCTCTCGCGATCGTAGAGGTTATATTCCGGTTGCAGCACCTGGTAGCGCGGCAGCCCTTTCTCATCCGCCACTTTCAGCGATTCTGCCAGCTGTTGGGCGTCGAGGTTGGACGCGCCAATCGCGCGGATTTTCCCTGCTTTCAACAGCTTTTCATAAGCGCCTAACGTTTCATCGTAGGGCGTTTCGCTATCCGGCCAGTGGGAGAAGTAGAGGTCGATATAGTCCGTTTGCAGACGACGGAGCGAGTCATCAACCGCCTGCTCAATCCAGCGTGCCGAGAGTCCTTTTTTGCCGGGCTCGCCCATATCGGCGCCCACTTTAGTAAACAGGGTGATCTTGTCGCGATGACCAGGGTGCGCTGCCAGCCACTTACCAATAATGGTTTCCGATTCGCCACCCTTATTGCCCGGTGCCCAGGCAGAGTAAACGTCTGCCGTATCGATCGCCGTAAAGCCCTTTTCCAGTAACGCGTCCAGCAAACTGAAGCTCTGCTGCTCATCGACGGTCCAGCCGAACACATTGCCGCCAAAAACTAATGCCGGGATCTGTAACCCCGTGGTGCCTAATGAACGTAATGCCATCGCCACTTCCTCCTGTGAAGGTCAAACTTTAAGCCTGGCGTGTAATGGCGATCGCTTTTGGTTATCCGTGCGGTTTTTCCGCTGCCAGGCTGCGCAGCTGTGCGGTGATTGGTCGTAACGTTTCCCGTAAAACCGCGTGCAGATGGCGAATCGCCGGGGAGAACTGTTTGCGATGCGGGCAGATAAGGTTAAGCGGCGCGGCCTCGCCGGGATGCTGCGGCAGCAACACCTCCAGCCGCCCGGCCAGTACATCGGCGCTAACGTCGATCCACGATTTATAGACAATGCCCATCCCCTCCACCGCCCAGCGGCGGGCGACATCCGCGTCGTCGCACAACATCCGGCTTTTGACGATCAGCTGTCGGCGCAGGCCATTTTCCGGAAAGCTCCATTTGTCATACACTTGGTTGTTCATGGTGAAGAGCAGACAGTGATGGTTAACCACCTCATCAAGGGTTTGCGGCTTGCCATGCTGCGCCAGATAAGCAGGCGACGCGGCCAGCACCCGGCGGTTATCTTCGGCAATTGGCAGCGCCACATAGCTGCTGTTATCCAGCACGCCGTAGCGGATAGCGACATCCACCGGATCGCGAAACACATCGCTAAGCTGATCGGAAAGGGAGAGGCGCAGAGAGACCTTCGGGTACTGGGCGCAAAAACGGGTGATGATCGGCAGCAGCACGTTGCGTCCCAGATCGGATGGCACCGCCATGCGCAGCTCGCCCTGCGGTTCGTTATCGCCGCTGTGCAGGCTCTCTGATCCGGCGCGCACCACTTCCAGCATCTCCTGGGCGAAGGGGAGGTACTTTTCGCCTTCGGCGGTTAAGCGCAGGCTGCGGGTCGAGCGCACAAACAGGCGCTTATCGAGATCGCGCTCCAGCCGGTGCACCGCTGCGCTGACCTGGCCGGGAAGCAGCCCGGCTTCGCGCGCGGCGTTAGAAAAACTGCCCAGCAGCGCCGAGCGAACAAACAGCGTGACATCTTCCAGCCGAATCATCATCTCTCCGAACGGCAAATAACAAGCGCTTCTGTTGTGCCAGAAAAACGGGCGCAGGCAAACCGCATTTTCACTTTGCGAGTGAAAGTGTTGCCGTTTTTCACCGATTTATCTTCGCTGGCGCAGCGTTTATCCTCGGCGACTCTACGGGACGGTGCGCCCCGCGTTATTTGAATGTTCGCCAGGAGAGAAAAATGACCCTTGATGAAGCCGTGATTTCCCGCCATACCGTCAAAGCCTTCGACCCCGCTCAGCGCGTGCCGCAGGAGAAGATCGACACCCTGCTTAACGTGCTGCACAACAGCCCCTCTTCCGTTAACTCGCAGCCGTGGCACTTTGTTGTCGCCTCAAGCGAGGAAGGACGCGCGGCGATGGCGAAATCCGCCACCAGCAACTTCATCTATAACAAAGCGAAAATTGCCGATGCCTCGCACGTGATTGCGCTCTGCATGCGCAGCGATCTCGATGAGGCCCACCTGCAAAAGGTGCTGGCACAGGAGGAGAAGGATGGCCGCTTTGTGGCTGACGGCGCGAAAGCGGGCCAGGATAAGGGCCGCCGCTCCTATGTTGATCTGCACCGCTATGAGCAGCGCGATCTGCCGCAGTGGATGGAGAAGCAGGTCTATCTGGCGCTCGGCGGCCTGCTGCTCAGCGCAGCGATGCTCGGCATCGACGCCACGCCGATGGAGGGATTTGACGCGCGTGAACTCGACCTGGCGCTGGGCCTGCGCGAAAAAGGGCTGACCAGCGTCGTGCTGGTATCGCTCGGCGTACGCAGCGAGCAGGATTTTAATGCCGCGCTGCCTAAATCGCGCCTGCCGCGCGACGAGATCTTCACCTTTATCTAAAAATGGAAGCCCGGTTCACCGGGCTTCTTATTTGTTGCATTCTCTTGCAGGCCAACCCGTCCATCACCCGCATTTCCCTACTTTCCCGCTTTGACCAGGACATTGCATGCGGTAGCTTTTTACCCTATTTGCATAATTTAGCTTTTAGGTTAAAAATATGGAGAAAGGAACTCCCCATGTCCGCTTACATATCGTGAAGCGGATGGTGCTCGAGGGAAAGGTTAGAACCACAGCCAGCGCTGTCGCGGGAGCGATTGAATTGGGCTTTAATCCACCGCCATTTGACGAGATGTGCGCGGTGATTCTGGCGCTCACTTCAGAAGATTTTTTTAAAAGCATGACGGCATATGCCGATCATACGGTGTGGCACGATGTTTACCGACCAGTCTGGAAGAGACAAAAACTCTATCTGAAGTTAATCGTCTCTGACGATGTACTGATCGTGTCGTTTAAGGAGAGATAAATGAAATGCCCTGTTTGCGGCGCTGCGGGACTCAAACATGACACCCGCAACATTGAATACCGTTACAAAGGGAAAGTGACTACGCTCACTGCGATTGCAGGCGATTACTGCGACGCATGTGGAGAGATCATTTTCGACCGTCTGAACGGTGAACATTACTCAAAACAGGTTGCAGCTTTTGTCCGCAAAGTTAACGCCGAAGAAGTTGATCCTCAGTTTATTGCCACCATCCGAAAGCGGTTTAATCTCGATCAGCGCCAGGCGGCAGAGATGTTTGGCGGCGGCGCAAACGCCTTTAGCCGGTACGAAACCGGGCGTGTTGCCCCGCCAAGACCTTTAGTTTTGCTCTTTAAGGCGCTGGACAAGCATCCAGAGCTTTTCGAGGAGCTAAAACATGCCTGAAAGCCCGGTTCACCGGGCTTTTTGCTTGTCTGCCCGGCGAACCAGGCATAAACGGATGTTAGATCGTCGCTTTCGCGGCGTTAAGCCCCGGAACGAGGATCACTTTGCGGCAATCTTCTGCATGCTTATCGAAGATCTCATAGCCGCGGGCGGCCTCTTCGAGCGGCATATGGTGCGTGACAATCTCTTCCGGTTTGAGATGGCCGGACTCAATCAGCGGCAGCAGGTCTGGCAAGAAAGAGTGCACGTGGGTCTGCCCCATTTTGAAGGTCAGCCCTTTATCGAAGGCATCGCCAAACATAAAGGCGTGAATAAACCCGGCGTAGACGCCCGGCACGCTGACAATCCCGCCGCGCCGTACGGCGGCAATCGCCTGGCGCAGCACTTTGCCGCTACTGCCCTCGATTTTCAGGGTGCTGAGCACCGTTTCGGTGGTGCTGCCTTTGGCTTCAAAGCCCACGGCATCAATCACCGCATCGACGCCGCGATGACCGGGCGTGTTTTCGATAATCCACGCCGCCGGATCGTCATTCTTATCAAAGTTGATAGGAATAACGCCGTAGCGGTCGCGGGCGAAGGCGAGCCGGTAGTCGCTGTCATCGATCATGAAAATCTGTTCAGCCCCTTCCAGACGCGCGCACGCCGCCGACAGCAGCCCGACCGGGCCTGCGCCGTAAATCGCCACGCTTGAGCCCTGTTTAATTTCGGCGTTTTTCACCGCTTGCCAGGCCGTGGGCAGAATATCGGAGAGGAACAGCACCTTCTCGTCAGAGAGCGTATCCGGCACTTTAAATGGCCCGGTGTTGGCCTTCGGCACGCGGACATACTCCGCCTGGCCGCCGGGAATACCGCCATAGAGATCGCTGTAGCCAAACAGCGCCGCCGGCGGAGTAATGCCTTTTCGGTTTAGCGCCGCACCTTTGCCTTCGTTCGTTTCCGAACAGGCGGAGTATTGATGGAGCTTACAGAAAAAACATTCGCCGCAGGCGATAACAAACGGGATCACCACCCGGTCGCCCTTGCTGACCGCATGCACGCCAGCCCCGGTCTCGACCACTTCGCCCATAAACTCATGACCGAAGATGTCACCGTGATGCGTACCGGGGATTTTGCCGTGATAAAGGTGCAGATCCGAGCCGCAAATCGCCGTGGCGGTCACGCGAAGGATAATATCATCCGCCGCCTGGATAATCGGATCGGGATGGTTATCGACGCTGACTTTATGTGACCCGTGATAAGTAAGTGCTCTCATGTACCGTGTTCCCCATGATTTCAGACAGGACTGATAAGCATAGAACAGCCTGCGGAAGCACGGCGAAGCGGCACTACATCTTATCCACCCAGTGGCAGGCAACATGATGCCCGGGAGCCACTTCACGCAGCGAAGGCGCCTGTTCACGGCAGATCTCCGTGGCGTGTGGGCAGCGCGACGAAAAGCGGCAGCCCGGCGGCGGTCGCGAAGGATCCGGGATCTCGCCCTGCACCGCCGCCACCGGTTCGCGCAGCGGATCGAGGGTCGGCACAGCGGCCAGCAACGCGCGGGTATAGGGGTGCAGCGGCTGGTTGAAGAGCGTGTCGCGGCTGGCGGTTTCTACCAGTTGCCCGAGATACATCACCGCCACGTCATCGCACAGATGTTCAACAACGCCGAGATCGTGGGAGATAAAGAGAAACGTCACGCCGAAGTCGTCGCGAAGATCGGCGAACAGGTTGATAATCTGCGCCTGAATGGAGACATCCAGCGCCGAAATCGGCTCGTCGGCAATAATAAAATCAGGGTTAAGGATCAGCGCCCGTGCAATGCCAATTCGCTGGCGCTGGCCGCCGGAAAACTCATGGGGAAAGCGGTTGTAGTGCTGCGGTGCCAGCCCGCAAATCTTCATCACCGCAATGACTTTGTCATACAGCTCCGCGCGGGTGCAGAGCTTATGCTCCAGCATCGCTTCACCAATCGCATCGCCGATGCGGATGCGCGGATTGAGCGAACTGTAGGGATCCTGAAACACCAGCTGGATTTTCGGACGCAACGCGCGCAGCGCCTTAGGCGCGAGATCGCCCAGCTCCTGGCCGCGATATTTCACGCTGCCAGCGGTCTTATCGTACAGCCCCAGCAGCGTGCGCCCGACGGTAGTTTTGCCGCTGCCGGATTCGCCGACCAGGCCAAAAATAGTGCCAGGACGAATGTTAAAACTGACGCCATCGACCGCGCGCACCTGCCCGGTTTGCTGACCAAACAGCCCGTCGCGCAGCGGGAAGTACTTTTTCAGGTCGTTAACTTCAATCACATACTCTGCGCTCATGCCTGCGGCTCCGTTAACGCACTGTGAATACAGGCCGCCTGCCGGGTCTCGTCGCCCACCAGCGGCGGAATGCCGCGCCGACAGGCGTCGGTCGCGCGCTCGCAGCGATCGTAAAAGGCGCACCACGGCGGCAGTTCAGCCAGATCCGGCACCTGGCCGGGGATCGAGTAGAGCCGACGCCGCCGCTCGCCCGGCACCGGACGCGAGGCGATCAGCCCTTTGGTATAGGGGTGCAGCGGGTGACGTAACACGTCGGCGGTTGGCCCCTGCTCGACAATCCGTCCGGCGTACATCACCACCACGTGTTCCGCCATTTGTGCGATCACCCCCAGATCGTGAGTGATCAACATCAGCGCCATATGGTGCGCCTGCGCCTGGTCGCGCAACAGTCGCAGGATCTGCGCCTGCACGGTGACATCCAACGCGGTAGTCGGCTCATCGGCGATTAACAGCTTCGGCTGGCAGCTCAGTGCCATAGCAATCATGATGCGTTGCAGCATGCCGCCGGAGAGTTGATGCGGATAGCTGCTCATCAGGCTCTCTGCCCGCGCCAGCCCCACTTCAGCAATTAATTGCGTTGCGCGCTGCCAGGCCGCTTTCGGCGACAGGCCGCGATGGCGGATCAGCGGCTCGCACAGCTGCTCACCGATGGTCAGCACCGGGTTGAGGGCGGTCATTGGCTCCTGGAAAATCATCGCCAGCTGGTTGCCGCGCAGATCGGCCATTTTCGACGGCTTCAGGCGCAGCAGATCCTCGCCCTGAAAGCGGATCTCCCCGCCGTCGATGCGCGCCGCCTGCGGTGGCAGCAGGCCCATCAGCGACATCGCCGTGACGCTTTTTCCGCAGCCGGATTCACCGACCACGCCGATAGTCTGCCCGGCCTGAATGGCAAAGGAGACCTCCTGCACGGCGCGCACGCGCCCCTGTTCAGCGGCGAAGGAGACGGAAAGTTGGTTGAATGTGACCAGCGGTTCGCTCATTTCAGGCTCCGTTTCATCTTCGGATCGAGCGCATCGCGCAGGCCATCGCCCAGCACGTTAATGGCAATCACGGTGATAAAAATGGCGATCCCTGGCGGCATCCACAGCCACGGACGGCGTTGAAAATCGATCAGGCTGTTGGCGGCATCCATCATATTGCCCCATGACGGCGTTGGCGGTACCACGCCCATGCCAAGGTAACTGAGCGCCGACTCCATCAGAATGGCATTCGCCACCGCCATCGTCGCCATCACCACCAGAATCGGCACCGTGTTGGGCAACAGGTGACCAAACAGGCGGCGGCGTGAGGAGAGGCCCAGCACCTGGGTGGCCAGCATAAAATCGCGCTCGCGCAGAGAGAGGATCTGCCCGCGCACCAGCCGCGCCAGCTTCGGCCACTCCAGCAGACTCAGCATCACTACCACCATGTAGATACGTGATTCGGCGGGGAAATCGAGTTCCGACAGCATCGCGCCAGCGACAATCAGCAGCGGCAGGCTCGGAATAGTCATGACCAGATCCGCCAGCCGCATAATCACTTTATCGGTCCAGCCGCCCGCATAGCCCGACAGCGCGCCAAGCAGGTAGCCGAGCGCCACGGAGAGCAGCATGGTCAGCAGGCCAATAATCAAAGAGATACGCCCGGCCAGCAGCAGACGAGTATAAACATCGCGCCCAAGGAAATCGGTGCCGAGCCAGTGCTCAGCACCAGGGGGTTTGTTGATCATCAATGCATCGGTGGCGTCGTTTTTCCACGGCGACCAGATGGGCCCAACGACGCACCAGACAGCCATCACAATCAGCGCCAGCAGGCAGAGCATCGCCAGCCGGTTGTGACGCAGCGCGCGCCACGCCTGTCGCCACGGGGAAGGCGTCGCCTGAGCCAGCGCCGGGATCTCTGCTTTGCGCAGACGGCGGTTGGTTGAGAAGAGTGAACCCAGCATCATCACCTCACCCGGATACGCGGGTCAGCCCACGCGTAAAGCACATCGGCAATCAGGTTGCCGACAATGGTTAATACCGCCAGGAAGAGGGTGAACCCCATCAGCACGGGGTAATCCCGCGCGGCCAGCGAATCGATATGAATATGCCCGGCACCCGGCCAGTTAAACACCTTTTCGGTGATGATCGCCCCGGAAAAGAGCCCCGGCAGCTCAAAACCGAGCAGGGTGATAATCGGCAGCAGGGCATTGCGCAGCGCGTGTTTGAAGATCACCGTGCGCTCACGCAGCCCTTTGGCGCGCGCGGTGCGGATAAAGTCCATCTTCACCACATCAAGCATGCTGGCGCGGAAGTAGCGCGTCAGGCTGCCCGCCTGCAACATCACCAGCGCCAGCACCGGCAGCGCCAGATGCGCGGCAACCTGCATCACCCACGCCCAGCCGCTGTCATCGCTGCCGGTATTGGTCATGCCGCCCACCGGCAGCCAGTGCAGATCGACGGCGAACCACTTAATCAGCAGCAGGCAGAGGAAGAAGGTCGGAAAGGACATGGCGGCGAAGACCACCACGCTCACCACGTGGTCAAACAGTGAATTGGGCTTCAGCGCCGACGCAATGCCAACCGCGAGGCCGATCCCCCAGTAGAAGACCAGCGCGACGCTTGCCAGCAGGAAGGAGTTCCAGATGTACTGGTTCAGCAGTTGGCTGACCGGGATCTGGTATTGCAGCGAGAAGCCGAGATCGCCGCGCAGCAGCTGGCCGAGCCAGTGCAGATAGCGGGTAAAAAGGGGCTGATCGAGGCCGTAAATCGCTTTCAGTTCCGCGGCGCGGGCGGCGGTCAGGGTGATATTGCCGTCGATAAAGTCGCCCGGTGTTTTGGCGAACAGCATAAAGATGATCAGTGAAGCCAGCAGCAGCATCGGCACGGTTTGCAGCAGCCGCCTGAGGATAAAGTTTCCCATAACGCTCTCATGCCCGCCGCCGGGCATTCCCGGCGGCGGTGAAGGTCTTACTTAACGATTTTGACATCCGGCAGGCTGCCGGTCAGGCCGTTATAGATGTCCGGTTTGAAGCCGGTTACGCGGGCGCTGCTCGCCGATAGAATCTGGCGGTAGCCGAGGAGAATCACCGGCGGATCGTCGGCCAGCACTTTATAGAGCTGGTGGTAGATCGGTTTGCGTTTCTCGACATCCAGTTCGGCGTTGCCTTCGTTAATCAGCTTATCGACCTGCGGATTGTTATAGCCCGACTCTTTCGATTCCGTGCTGTAGTAATCCCAGACGCCATCATGGGGATCGTTCAGCGTGCTGGTGCTAAACGAGGCGAGGTCATAGTTGCCCGCTTTGCGCTGGGACATCAGGGCGTTAAAGTCCACCACCTGCGGCTTCAGCAACACGCCAATCTGTTGCCAGTTCTCTTTAGCGATAGGGATCAGCGCATCGTTCAGCACTTTTTTGCTCACCAGCAGCGTCAGTTCAAGGCGTTTGCCATCTTTTACGCGGATGCCGTCCGGGCCCGGTTTCCAGCCTGCTTCATCAAGCAGCTTTTTCGCCTGTGCCGGATCGTACTTATAGGGGTTTACGCCATCGGCGTTGTAGGCCCAGGAGATGGGCGCGATCGGTTCAATCGCCACTTTGCCGTAGCCCTGATAGACCACATCAATCAGTTTCTGGCGATCGAGGCCGTAAATCAGCGCCTGGCGCACTTTCGCATCTTTCAGCGCCGGGCGATGCACGTTGAACTCCACTTTGCTGTAGTCGCTGGAGCCGTAGAGATTGATATTGGCGAAGCCCAGCATTTTCAGCTGCTCAATATCATCCGGGCGCGAGGTAAAGGCGTCGTAATCGGTCTCGCCGGTCTGGAACAGCTGGAAGTTGGTCGACGGGTTGGTGACGCGATAGATAAAGCGCGGCGTCGGCGGTGTGCCGCGATAGAAATGGGTATTGGCGTGGAAACGGATCTCCTGGCCAGGAATGTATTTGTCATAGACATACGGCCCGTTGCCGAGCGGCTTGCCGTGCAGCGTGCGTAAATAGTCGAGATTGCCGCGCTGATACCCTTTACCGTAATAGGCTTTCGACAGCACCGGCCCGCCGATTTTTGCCAGCGTCGTCGCGCCTGGCTGGGTGGTGGTCACTTGCAGCGTGTGGGCATCAATCACTTTCAGGCCGCTGACGCTCTCCGCTTTACCGGCTTTGTACTCCGCGCCGCCAGCGATATTCGCCAGCGTGATATCGGTATCGCCGTCATATTTCGGGTCATAAAGCACGGTTAAGGTGAACGCCACATCTTCTGCGGTGAGCGGTGAACCGTCGCTAAAGGTCAAATTGGGGCGCAACTTGATGGTGTAGACCTTATTATCCGGGCTGATGGTCCAGCTCTCTGCCAGACCCGGCACCAGCTTACCGTGGCTGTCCCAGTCGATCAGGCGCGAGAAGATGACGTTAGTGACGTTCTCATCCCAACCGTTAACAAAAAAGTAGGGGTTAAAAATGCCCTGCGGCTCGGAGATGCCCGCCACAACGGTATCTTTGCGTAATTTCGCCGCCGCCGGGATCTGGCTGGCGTCCGTTGCAGGTGTGATGCCCTCTTTTAAGGGTTCATCGGCGAAAGAGGCGGTGGAAAACGCCACCATGCCGCTGAGCAACGCAATTTTCAGCGCAAGGGTGAAGTGCGTGGGCTTTGTTGTTAAGCGATTCAGTAACCTGGCCAAAATTGCTCCCTCATCAAGTCGTTGCATGAAATTTACAAATCATGACGAAAGATAAGAGTCGCTCATCAACCTGTCTAACAACGAAAACGTATGGCTTATAGCAAACTGGCCTTAGCAATCTTATGGCTAACCTGGTGATTTTTTTAGCTAAGGATTTACCTAATTATCCTCTAATAAAGAAAAACAGACTAAAACGCATGTATGGGTGCCCGGCCGACCGGTGGGAGAGTGTGACAATGGCTTAGCAAGCTGGTTAGTCAGCCAGGCAAAATAAAAATACCCGCTTGAGATTATTTATTGAACAGCGCATTATTATTTTCAGACAAAAAGAAAAAACAGAAGAATATTCTTAACGAAAGCCCAATTCCTGCTAATTATCTACAGAGAGATTATTATCGCTAAAAGCTTTTTACGTTGAGATAATAAATTCCTGGTTTTACTTATCGCTTTATTACTGCCTGAATCACGCTATTCCAGGAGCAAATACACAATTTTATGTGACGCAGATCACATAAAAATCTCTATTTGCCGCTAGCCCTTTTTTTGCCGATTTGAAAAAAGCAGCAACAAAAAATATCTTACTTAATAGACCAGGAGGTTGCTTTAACCATTTAACAATGAGGGTTAAATAAATGGCATCACAACAGTGCCGCATGGGGAATAGTAATAAAAGCAATCACACTTCAGGAATATTAATTACTCTTTATCACGCCCGCCGCGACATCATTTGCTCTGGTATAGTGGGTTTTATGTTGGCGATACTGAGTACATTTTATTACCCTCAACAATGGCTCACATCACTCACCATCAGTTCGGCAGAAAAATTTACCCTTTATCCACTGATGGCCTGCATACAAAACTTTTATGGTGCTGAAGTGGTGATTGAGGCTGACGATTTTTTTAATGATTACCTTATTTACTTAAAAAAAGTTATTGCTCGTGGCGAATGGGAAGATATCCATCTTGACGACTCTAATCCTAATCAGATTAGAATCTCTCTCCTCTCCTGGTTTGCCGGTGCACAGAATACGTCAGTTCAGCTGGTACTACAGCAAGCCAACAATGAGCAGCAGAGTATGATTAACGAAATCAGCAAATGTTATTTAGAAGATATTAACCACACGTTTTACCGTATAGAAAAGGAGTCTTATCAAATTTCGCCCGTGCGTATGCGCTACAGCATCAGGATGTTTTTTGCTACTGCCATGGGGATAATCATCATCAGCCTATTTGTTGTGCTCAGAGAAAAATGGCGGCAGCTTGCGAGAGCCTTTTACTGTCAAAGAAACGAGGACCTTATGGAACGGAATAACCACGAGCAAGATAGGTTCAAAGAAAATTGCACTGAAGAAAAATACTGGCAAGACGAAGAGGGCACTAAGAAAAAGAAGGTCGCAGATGGAACCGTTGCGGCAATAACCATCTATTTAATCATGCTAATCGTTAGCTTGATTTGGCTCGGTCTGGAGATTTACACCGGGCTTTAAAAGGAAATCCCTCTCATATTTGCAGGTATAAATAAAGGGAGTTTTTGTATGTCTGCTGAGATCATCGTCTTTAGCTATTCCTGGCCTGCGCTCCTGGCCATCACCGCTTTTTTTGAAAAAAACAGTTATATCGTTATAAAAATATACCAGGATGAGCAAAAGCTTTTAGAGGTCCTGCATAAAAATACCTCACTCCCCTTAATCATTGATGCCTCACCGCATCGCAAAGTAGTACTTATCGCGGCGGTTGCCTCGACTTCACGCCTGCGCGCGGTTTTTTTTACGGCACGGAAAATTCATCTCAATGACAAAGTCGTCGCTGAATTTTATTTTGAAGAGAAGCGCTGCATAACGCATTCGAAACTGATTACCATGACGCGCGCGGATATAGAGACAGCGATGCGTGTCGATCGCTCACCGGTCTGCCTCTCCCCGGGTATTATGCGACCAAGAATGATGAATCTGCTCTATGACAGGCAGACGTTATATAAAGAGATTCAGGACAAAATCTATCACCGACTCTATTTGCTGGGCGCAACGCCCAATGAGATTAACACCCTGCGACTGCTTATCGCTGGTTTCTCGATACAGAAAATAGCGGAGTTAAAGAACCTACAGATTAAAACCATTTACGCTTACAAATCACAACTGGCGCAAAAAATAGAACACACCATGTCTTCACGCGAGTTAATTCGTGTATTAAGCGTCGAGGATAAAAACCAGGATAACGAGTGTCTTAATCATATGTACAAGACGCGTTGTAATAATGAGAGAGCGCTTTGCGAAACCTGCCCGCTTTACCATTTCTGCTATGACTCAGAGTCTGATAAATGTAATTTACCCTGCCACGAAGGGTGTAAATCAGGTAATGATGAGACCCCTCCGTGAGCGGGTTATTTTGTCTGATAGTGAAATCCATCGCTTTATGACGCGCGAACATCTCGCTATATTTCAATAATATTTTTTGCGCTTCCAGAACGCATTCGCCTGGGCATTATGGGTTATTCCCGGCCTTCATTTTCACGCTGAAGGTAGTGCCCAGACGAATGCTTTTTACTTTCTGCACGCCTGCCTGTTTCAGGTTTTCTCATCAGCATGGTTTTTAATCAGGCTGACTGCCACCACCTCTATCTCGCGCAACGTCATATATTTCAACCGATCCCCATCAAGCTCCAGCCGGACTGTGCGAAATACACGGCCATCCGTCAGGGAGACTAGCGGACAATAGAGGCGGCTGGCGAGATTAGTAATGCCAGCGACTTTCCAGAGGCTCTCTCTCTTTTCCACGGCTCTTCTCCTTGGCTCTGCGGCGGCCTGCCAAAAAAAAGCCGGTCCACAGACCGGCAAATCTAACAAGTCGTACAAGTCAGACCATCAACGCAGGGGTATATGAAAAAACGCACTCTCAGTTCAATAACAGGCTGCCATTTGCATGGTGTGGCAGCAGGGTGAGAACCATTCGATATCGCCGGAATAACCTCGGTTTTCTGGCTTAAACGGCACGCTGTAGCTGGTCAGTTGTGAACGGTTATCGCTAAGCCCCATAAAGCAGGTGCAACAGGATGCACACAGATCACACGAGAGGGGGCATTCTGCCAGGTTGCGGAAATAGCCCCGCTGCCGCAGCCCATCAGGATCGATGTTTTTTTGCTTTTCGCCGGCGATGCGGACGAACTGTCTGGCCGCCATGTTGCGACCAGAGGGAAGAAAGGGAGTAAATGAATCCGCTGACACCTGTACGATCGCGGCGGATATAGGCTTCTGAATATGTGAATCCGCAGGCATGGCGACCATCATAATAATAAAAGCGAACAGGATTTTTATCCCGGGCTCACATATATTCGAGTGCCGCATAGCTACCTTCCTTATTAAAAGAATGGATTTTACAGGTACGACTCGATACCGATTAAGCTCCCTTAAAATCGATGTGTGATAGGTTTGTTTATTTTCTATTACATTTCAATAGCGAAGGGAGAGTTTGGGAAAGGTTAACCGCCGAAAAGAGTATTCTTATCTGATATAAAATAAAAAGCCTCCTTTCGGAGGCCAGGTTATTTAGCGTTTTCTTACGTCCGGAATAATTAAATCCCCACGCACGCGATATGTTCCTAATACGCTCTGCGTTTTTTCATTGAGCCACGACACAATACGCGCTGCCATCGCATCCATTGAATATTCAATTGCCGGAATAGTCGGAATACCCGGCAGATGCAGCGAGCCGGCGAGGCTGAAGACCATAATATCTTCCGGTACCGATTTATTAAACGCCTGCAATTGCGGGATCACGCGCTGCGCTTCCTGCTCATCGGCAACCAGTAACGCATTGAAATTAAGCGTGGTGGCGTTGTTCAGCAGCACCTGCAACGCCACGGATGATGAGGTGTCATCCATAAAAACCAGGTTGCGGTTAAAAGGCAGGAAATTGTTTTCCAGCGCCAGCTTATAACCGTGCAGCACCTGTTCGGCGGCGGCATTATGCGGGTGAATAAGCGCGATCTGGCGGCGGCCCTGGCTTGTCAGATAGTTGCAGGCGGTTTCGGCGGCAAAGGCGCGATCGAACTGAATGCTGTTGAGCGTGGTATCGGCAGACTCGACGCAATCCACAAGAATCACATTCTCGTCGTCAATGGATAACGGAAAACGGGCGCCAATGATCAGTACATCGTCACACAGCCCGCAGGTGAGCTCGTCGAGCGCGCTCATCACCTCCGTTTTGGTGTTAGCAAAGCGCAGCAGCAGATGCTTCTGGCTCTGGCTGAGATGCTTCTCCAGTGCGTAAAGATAACCAGTGGTCTGGTTAACATTCTCCTGCGCGCAAATCACTCCGATGCAGCCTGTCGACTGGCTGAGCAGCGACTGGGCGATAACATTGGGCCGATAGTTCAGCTCGTCGACCGCTTTCAGTACCGCGAGACGGCTGGCTTCCTTAACGCCGCGCGAACCGCTCAACACCCGTGAGACTGTGGCTTTCGACACCCCAGCTAAACGTGATACATCGTTGATTGTAGACATCTTTCTCCCCTGGCAGGCGCAAGATGCGCCCGCAAAAAACAGACACTGCAATGGCTAATCTATAACCACCGCGAGTATAGCCGTTTCTTTTTTTCATGGAAACCGATTTTCCATTTGCGCCGTTTTGCTTGTTCAAACGGCTCAATTTCGTGACCGAAATCCAATAACTCAGCCTTATTATTTACAGATATTGACAGCTATCACACTTCTACGGCGAATTCATGGAAACCGGTTTCCATATGATATCCAATCGTCTCCGCAATAACTTTTTACACTTCGAGGACGGTTAACGATGTTCAGGATCATGTTGTGTTGCTCAGCCGGTATGTCCACCAGTCTGCTGGTCAGAAAAATGGAAGAGGCGGCGAAAGCCCGCGATATTCCGGTTGAGATCGACGCGTACGGCGTAGCTGAGTTTGATCTGCAGTTTCCGCGCTACCAGGTCGTGCTTCTCGGTCCACAAGTTAAATACATGTTAAAAACACTGGCAGAAAAGGCCGCCGCCCAGGGCATTCCGGTACAACCCATCAACCCGATGGATTACGGCATGCAACGTGGCGACGAGGTACTGGACTATGCTCTGTCGCTGATTGAAGCGGCACATTAAAAGGTGTTCTTATGAGTTCCCTCTACCAATCCATGATTACGGTGATTGAGCAAAGCATCACGCCGCTGGCCGGTCGTCTGGGTCAGCAAAAGTACGTTATCGCCATCCGCGACGGCTTTACCGCCGCGCTGCCGTTTATGATCATCGGCTCGTTTATGCTGGTGTTTATCTTCCCGCCCTTTTCGGCGGATACCACCGTCGGCTTCGCCCGCGCGTGGCTTGATTTCTCGACCGAATACCGCGAACAGCTGATGTTGCCATTTAACCTCAGCATGGGGGTGATGACCTTTTTCATCTCGGTCGGTATTGGTGCCAGTCTCGGTCGCCAGTTTAATCTCGACCCGGTAATGACCGGCCTGCTGGCGTTTATGGCCTTTCTGCTGGTTGCCGCGCCTTACAAAGATGGCACCATCTCAACGCAGTATCTCTCGGGCCAGGGCATCTTTACGGCGCTGATTACCTCTATCTATTCGTCGCGCGTTTATGCCTGGCTGAAGCAGCACAAGATCACCATTCGTCTGCCGAAAGAGGTGCCGACCGGCGTGGCCCGCTCGTTTGAGATCCTCATTCCGGTGCTGGTGATAATCGGCACGCTACATCCGCTCAACCTGTTTATCGAAGCGCAAACCGGCATGATTATGCCGCAGGCGATTATGCACCTGCTTGAGCCGCTGGTTTCTGCCTCCGACTCGCTGCCCGCGGTGCTGCTCTCTGTGCTGCTGTGCCAGATTTTCTGGTTCGCCGGCATCCACGGTTCGCTGATTGTCACCGGCATCATGAACCCGTTCTGGATGGCCAACCTCTCCGCAAACCAGGCCGCGTTGGCGGCGGGCGCGGCGTTACCGCACGTCTATCTGCAAGGCTTCTGGGATCACTACCTGCTGATTGGCGGCGTCGGTTCCACGTTACCGCTGGCCTTCCTGCTGCTGCGCAGCCGCGTCGCGCATCTGCGTACCATCGGCAAAATGGGTGTGGTGCCGAGCTTCTTTAACATCAACGAACCGATCCTCTTCGGCGCGCCGATCATCATGAACCCGATGCTGTTTGTGCCTTTTGTCTGCGTTCCGCTGATTAACGCCGTGCTCGCCTGGACCGCCACCAAAATGGGGCTGCTGGCACAGGTTGTTTCCCTGACGCCATGGACAACGCCTGCGCCAATCGGTGCTTCATGGGCGGCAAACTGGGCCTTTAGCCCGCTGGTAATGTGTTTGATCTGTATGGTGATGTCCGCCCTGATGTATCTGCCTTTCCTGCGCGCTTATGAGCACTCGCTGATGAAAGCAGAAGAGGAAAAAGCCGCGCAGAGCAGCGCCCCGATGGCGGAAACCGTCAGCAGTAATTAAAAGGAGCCGGTAATGAAATATGAATTTCCCGCAAACTTCTGGTGGGGCAGCGCCTGCTCTGCGCTGCAAACCGAAGGGGAAAGCGAACAGGGCGGTAAAAGCGCCACCACGTGGGATGCCTGGTTTGCCCGTCAGCCGTGGCGTTTTCATCAGCAGGTGGGGCCGCAGCAGACGTCGACCTTCTACCGCCACTGGCGGCAGGATATCGCCCTGCTCAAACAGCTGAAGCACAACAGCTTTCGCACCTCGCTGAGCTGGGCGCGCCTGATTCCGGACGGCACCGGCGAGGTGAACCCGCAGGCGGTAGAGTTTTATAACAGCGTGATTGACGAACTGCTGGCGCAGGGCATTACGCCGTTTATTACCCTGTTCCACTTCGATATGCCGATGGTGATGCAGGAGAAGGGCGGCTGGGAGAGTCGGGAAGTGGTCGACGCCTTCAGCCGCTATGCGCAGATCTGCTTTGAGCTGTTCGGCGATCGCGTGCATCACTGGTTCACCTTCAACGAGCCGATTGTGCCGGTGGAGGGCGGGTATCTTTACGATTTCCACTACCCGAACGTGGTCGATTTTAAACGTGCGGCCACGGTGGCCTACAACACGGTTCTGGCTCACGCCAGCGCAGTGCGCGCCTTTCGTGCCGGGCATCATCCCGGTGAGATTGGCATTGTGCTCAACCTGACGCCCTCTTATCCGCGCTCGCAGCACCCGGCGGATGTGAAGGCGGCGCACTACGCTGACTTACTGTTTAACCGCAGTTTTCTCGACCCGGTACTGCGTGGCGAGTATCCCGCTGACCTGGTGGCGCTGCTGAAAGAGCACAATCAGCTGCCCGCCTGCCAGCCGGAGGATATTGCGCTGATTGCAGAAGGGAAGATCGATCTGCTCGGCATCAACTATTACCAGCCGCGGCGGGTAAAGTGCCGGGAGAGCGCGGTCAATCCCGACTCACCGTTTATGCCGGAGTGGTTGTTTGATTATTACGATATGCCGGGCCGTAAAATGAACCCTTATCGCGGGTGGGAAATTTATGAACCGGGTATTTACGATATTCTCACCAACCTGCGCATTAATTACGGTAACCCACGCTGTTTTATTTCCGAAAACGGTATGGGCGTCGAGAATGAACAGCGGTTTATTGAAAATGGCCAAATAAACGATAGCTACCGAATTAATTTCGTTCGCGATCACCTTATCTGGCTGCATAAAGGGATTAGCGAAGGCAGCAACTGTCTTGGCTACCATATGTGGACCTTTATTGATAACTGGTCGTGGTGTAATGCCTATAAAAACCGCTACGGTTTTGTGCAATTAGATCTCGACACCCAACAACGCACCGTTAAAAAAAGCGGAGAGTGGTTTGCTGCCACCGCTGAGAATAATGGTTTTATTACCCAGGATTGAAAATTATGGTCGCACTTGAAGAGGCGGTAATGGAGATTATCGTCAACGCCGGGCAGTCGCGCAGCCTCTGCTTTGAAGCCCTGCGCTCCGCGCGCGAAGGCAACATTGATGAAGCGAAACTGCTGTTGAAAGAGGCCGATGGCTATGCACGCCAGGCACACCAGATGCAAACCAAATTAATCGAACAGGATGCCGGCGAAGGCCGCCAGCCGATGACCTTAATTATGGTGCATGCGCAGGACCATTTAATGACGTCGTTATTAGCTCGTGAATTATCTGAGGAGATCGTTCAGCTTTATCAGCGTAACTGAATGGAGAATTGATTACGGTAAATCTTAATACGTCTGTACCCAACTTAATAAAATAAAGCAGTCTGTTTTGATGATGGCAATATTCCCCTCTGTAACGGAGCGGAAGGTTATTGTCTGAGAACAACTTACTATATTGAGATAACCATGAAGATAAATAAAAAACTTCCAGTGGCGCTGGCGGTTGCGGCTACACTTTGCTCTGGTTCCGCCCTCGCCCAGGAGTTTACGCAAGAGCAAATTGACGCCATTGTCGCAAAAGCGGTGGATAAAGCGCTGGCGGAACGCCAGGCGAAAATGGACGCCGCAATGAATAAAAAAGCCGATGTGGTGGTTGAGCCGCAAAGCGCGGCGCAAACGCCCGATCTGGCGATCCCTTACGGCGTGAAATTTACCGGTTATGCCCGCTATGGCGCGCATTACCAGTCCGGCGATCAGAAATATGTCGGCGTTGATGGCTCCTACAACGGCGCGTCGGCGATTGGTCGTCTTGGCAACGAAGGCAACGGCGGCGAATTCCAGCTCTCGAAAGCGTTCAAAGGCGATAACGGTGCGATCTGGGACGTCAACGTGATGTTCGATCACTGGGGCGATGAAGTTAACCTGAAAAAAGCCTACGCTGGCGTGACTAATCTGCTGGCCTCCAACCCTAACGCCTACTTCTGGGCGGGGCGTGATTTCCACCAGCGTCCACAACAGGGGATCAACGACTACTTCTGGATGAACCACGACGGCCAGGGTGCGGGGGTGAAAAACTTCGATATTGGCGGCGTGCAGTTTGACGTTGCGGCCGTTGGCTCCATCGAATCCTGTAGCCCGGAAGTGCTGGAGGATGAATCCAACCCGTCGCGCATCACCTGTACCGGCAGCTCTAACGTTGGTGATAAAGGCAACTATGCGGTCACCTCGAAAGTGCACGGCATGAAAGTTGGCCCGCTCGATCTGGAGATTTACGCCAACTACGGCTTTGACTCGAAAGCAGTGGATCGCGACGAGCGCCTGCACGCCTGGCAGGGCGGCGCGGTGCTGAGCCATACCTACGATAGCGGCATCAACAAGCTGATCGCCCGCTACTCTGATAACTCGGACAACAGCGTCTTTAACAAAACCGACGATCTGAAGGCCATCTACACCAGCTTTGAAGGGACCTATAAATTCACCCAGCAAACTCAGGTGGATTACCTGCTCGCCTTCCATGATTACGACAACAGCCGCATAAAAACGGATAACCGCCGCAACTATGGCGCGATTGTTCGCCCGATGCACTGGTGGAACGATGTGCATTCGACCTGGCTGGAGCTGGGCTACCAGCGCGTGGATTATGATGATGGCGGTGACAACCACGGCTGGAAAGCCACGCTGTCGCAGAACATCTCTATCGCAATGGGGCCGGAGTTCCGCCCGATGCTGCGCTTCTACGTAACCGGCGGCGAAGTGGATAACAAACGCACCGCACGCGTTAACGGCACCAACGATACCTCCCTCGACTCGCTCAACATCGGCGCGATGTGGGAAGCCTGGTGGTAAGGTAACAGCCCGGAGGCGGTTCCCCTCAGGCCGCCTCCGGTTCCCGCCCGGCCCTGTGTTATGCTTCTTAACCTGTTAATAAGTTATCAACGGGTTAGCGATGAGTTCGACGAAAAAAGGGATGCTCTGCGTGCTCGCAGCGGCAGTGTTGTGGGGCAGTTCCGGGGTATGCGCGCAGTTTATTATGGAGAAGAGCGCCATCTCTGCGCAGTGGTTGACCATGACGCGCCTGCTGTTTACCGGCGTGATCTTGCTTACGCTGTCGTTTGTCCACGGCGACAAGATTTTTACCATTCTGAAAAACCGTAAAGATGCGCTGAGTCTGCTCTTCTTCTCGCTGTTTGGCGCGATGGTGGTGCAACTGAGCTTCCTGGTGACCATCGAGAAATCCAACGCCGCCACCGCCACGGTGCTGCAATTCCTCTCGCCGACGATTATCGTCGCGTGGTTTGCGCTGGTACGCAAAGCGCGACCGACGCTGCTGGTCTCAGCGGCGATCATGACTTCGTTAATCGGCACCTTCCTGCTGGTGACGCACGGTAATCTCACCTCGCTCTCCATCTCCTCCGGCGCGCTGGTGTGGGGGATTATCTCCGCCTTCTCCGCCGCCTTTTACACCACGTACCCTTCGGCGCTGATTGCCCGCTACGGCACGCTGCCGATTGTCGGCTGGAGTATGTTGCTGGCGGGGTTAATGCTGACGCCGTTCTATGCCGGCCAGGGGAGTGATTTTGTCATCGATGGCGCGCTGTTGATCGCCTTTTTCTACTTGGTGGTGATTGGTACGGCGGTGACCTTTAGCCTCTACTTGAAGGGCGCACAGATGATTGGCGGCTCGAAAGCGAGCATCTTAAGCTGCGCCGAACCGCTCAGCAGCGCCCTGCTTTCGGTGGCCTTGCTCGGGGTGGTCTTCACATTGCCGGACTGGCTCGGCACGCTGTTGATTGTCTCGTCGGTGTTGCTTATCGCGCTGGATTCACGCCGCAAAGTGCGCGCCGCATAACCCGGCGCATTGCCCGATGGCGGCTACGCCTTATCGGGCCTACGCGAATTGTAGGCCGGGTAAGCGCAGCGCCACCCGGCATAATGCCCGATGGCGGCTACACCTTATCGGGCCTACGCGAATCGTAGGCCGGGTAAGCAGAGCGCCACCCGACACATTGCCCGATGGCGGCTGCGCCTTATCGGGCCTACGCGAATTGTAGGCCGGGTAAGCAGAGCTCCACCCGGCATAATGTCCGATGGCGGCTACGCCTTATCGGACCTACGCAAATTGTAGGCCGGGTAAGCAGAGCGCCACCCGGCATAATGTCCGATGGCGGCTGCGCCTTATCGGGCCTACGCAAATTGTAGGCCGGGTAAGCGCAGCGCCACCCGGCATATTGCCCGATGGCGGCTGCGCCTTATCGGGCCTACGCGAATTGTAGGCCGGGTAAGCGAAGCGCCACCCGGCACATTGCCCGATGGCGGCTACGCCTTATCGGGCCTACGCGAATCGTAGGCCGGGTAAGCAGAGCGCCACCCGGCACATTGCCCGATGGCGGCTACACCTTATCGGGCCTACGTGAATTGTATGCCGGGTAAGCAGAGCGCTACCCGGCATAATGCCCGATGGCGGCTACGCCTTATCGGGCCTACGCGAATTGTAGGCCGGGTAAGCGAAGCGCCACCCGGCATTTTGAGATTCAGGCTCTGACCTTCACTTTTGCCGCCACCAGCAGCGCGGTGAGCAGCATCAGGCCGCCGGAGAGCATCAACGGCGAGAGCAGGCCGTAATGATCGAGGGCGAAGCCGCCAATCGCTGCGCCACAGGTATTCGCCAATTGAATAACCGCTACCTGAATCGAACCGGCTTTTTCTGCCTGATCGGCAAGGGTACGGGTGATCCACGTTGACCAGCCCACCGGAATCAGGGCGAAGCCCAGCCCCCAGACAATGGCGATCCCCGCCGCCACCACTTTATCGCTGCCCCACAAAATCAGCACCAGCGCGCTTATCGCCAGCGTCAGCGGCGCAAGAGCCAGCGTCATTTTCACCGAGCGCTTCATCACCACCGACGAGAACGAGGTGCCGACGAAACTGGCGATACCAAAACTGAGCAGCACCAGCGTCAGCCCATCGACGCTGAAACCGGCAAGGGTCGTATAGACCGGGCGAATGTAGGTAAAGAAGGAGAACTGACCGGCGAATACCATGAAAATCGCCAGCATCCCCGCCGCAACGCCGGGGCGTTTCAGCAGGCCAAACATATTCTGGTGCTGCTCGGTCTGCCCTGGCAGCGACGGCAGCGCCATCCACACCCAGATAATGCAGGCCACGCCCATCAGCGCCGCGCCGTTAAAGACGTTACGCCAGCCGATAATCCCGCCGAGAAAACTGCCCAGCGGCGCGGCAATCACCAGCGCAATCGACACCGCGCCAAAGATGACCGACAGCGCTTTCGGCACCGTGCGCATCGGCACTAAACGCATGGTCAGCGAGGCCGACATCGCCCAGAAGCCGCCAAGCGCCAGCCCAAGGCAGGCGCGCCCAACTAACAGCAGGGTAAAGCTGGTGGCAAACGAGACCAGCAGGCAGGAGAGGGTCAGCAGCAGCGCAAAGGCGAACACCACATAGCGGCGGTCGGTAGTGCGAATAATGCTGGTAATAAACAGGCTGGCGAACATCGCCACAAAGGCGGTCACGGTGACGGTTTGCCCGGCAAGCCCTTCGGAAACGCCCAGATCCAACGCCATTGGCGTCAGCAGGCTGACCGGCAGAAACTCAACGGTGATCAAGCATGCTACACAGAAGGCCACGGCGAAAACGGCGGACCAGTTCGGCCGCGTGACCGGATCGGCTGAAGATTGCGCCATACTTTGCTCACTCATTGATTACCTGCTTAATTGTTAAACGTGAAAGTCGCGCAGTGTAACATTCATAAAGTGTGACGCAATTAACAATTCGGCAACTCTTCAGCATCGCCCTCAGTGCAGCCAGTAGACGCCCTCTTGCGGCGCGAAGAGCGCGTTATAACGCATCTGAAAATTGCTCAGTTCGGCTTTATCCGGATCGATTTCACGCAGAAAGCCGAGCGCCAGGCGTAGTTGCGCATCGGTGATCGGTGCCGCAAGCCGCGCTTTCTGCATCAGCCGGTGCCAGTAGTGAAAATTTTGCTCGCCGCTATCCACAATCGCCACCTGCCAGATCAGCAGCAGCTGTGCCGCGTTTTGCAGGTGCGCTTCATCGGGACGCGCTAAATAGCGCAGAAATTCGTTGCCCGCGGTTTTGCCCATCTGATCAATCATCGACTCCACCGGCACGGGTTGAATATTAAGCCGGTCGGTAAGACGGCGGATCGCACGGCGGGAATCGGAGGTTAATACCCGAAAACCAATCACAAAGACCACCACCAGCGTGGCCAACATCAACCAGATCATACGTTCTCCCGCAGCGAAAAGAGGCTCATCATACGGGCAAATCGGCGTCGACTAACAGCGCTAAGTGCGCTCAAACACCTAAATCAGGGGTTTGTACCTGCCGTTTTTTTTCGTGACAATGGACACCATTTTTCTCACATCTCCCTTATGAGGCACCATGATTTCACTGGATGAGATTTTTTCCGTCCGCCAGCAGCTGCGCGATTTGATGCACGCCGGGGAGTTTGAAGCCCTTACCCGCTACTATGCGGCCGCCGAGGCGCGCTGGCAGCAGGATCGCGATGATGCGTTTTTCCCCATCATCAGCCAGTACACCTTTCTCTTTACCCCGCAGTTGTATAGCGAAGAGAAGATTGTCGAGCTGCTGACCGCCTGGCATCAGCAGCAGCCGCAGGCCCATTACCCCTGTGCGATGCTGGCCCAGCGCTGGCTTAATATCGCCGGCGACGCGCGCGGCGGCCACTACGCTGACCGGGTGACCGCCACCCAGTGGAGCCGCGCCCGCATCAGTAGCGATCTGCTCTTTTACTGGGCGGCGAAGGCCATCTCCCTGAATAACCAGACGCCTTTTCTCTATTACCTACTGCTGACGGCGAGCGGGCACTTTAACCAACCCGCGTGGTTCGAGGAGCCGCATCAGCCGATAGCGCTTGATCTGAGCGCTTATTCAGACGCGGCGCTGGCCTTTGCCCGCGAAAAAGGTGGTTTACCGCTCTCCAGTGAGCCGATTTACACCGGTCTGCCCGTGGCCGACGAGCAGGAAGCGGAGATGCCGCCGCTTTACTGGCTCAACCGCGCGCTGGAGTGCGACCCGCAAAGCATGCCGGTGCGCGAGCAGTTTATCTATTACCTCTATCCGCGCTGGTACGGCGATGATGAGCATGTCGCCATTGATAACTTTTTAGCCAGCAACTACTGCACCGTGCTGCCGGAGCTTAAGCGCAACAAACTCTACAGCGTGAAGTGGCTGGATAAGCTCGGCAACCCGGAGCACTGGCCCGATAAGCACAGCGGCAAAGCGATCGGCGCGTTCGATGAGGAGTTCCAGCAGATGCTGGCCCTGCCGATGGAGCCGGAAG
Organism: Kosakonia sp. CCTCC M2018092; assembly: GCF_003864115.1. Classification (NCBI taxonomy): domain Bacteria; kingdom Pseudomonadati; phylum Pseudomonadota; class Gammaproteobacteria; order Enterobacterales; family Enterobacteriaceae; genus Kosakonia; species Kosakonia sp. CCTCC M2018092. The sequence goes on along the minus strand of NZ_CP034225.1, from coordinate 28,194 downwards.
ATAAGGCGGCGCTGCACCTCACCTGCCTGGATACCTACGTCCATTTCCTGCTGGACGACGATTACACCTTCTACGCCCATAGCCCGCTCTTCGCGCGGCGCATTTATGAAAGCATTGAGTTTATGCTCAACCACGGCTCAGTCCGGCTGCTGTTTGCCCAGGAAGGGGCATTACTCTTCTGGCTGCTGTCGGTGCTGTGCCATAAAGAGTACGCGCTGCAAGATGAGAAGGGGCTCTTCCCGCGCTATATCGCGCTGACCGGCGCGCGCTGCGAAAACGACACCGAACTGCTGCTGAGCGCCTATCTGCGTTTGCAGACGCTGGAAGGTGTGCATCTTCCTGGCCCGGCGGAGCCGTGGCTTGCGCGCCTGAAGCAGACGGACGATCGCATCGGGCCGGACAAGCTGAACGTGCTGCTCAACCGTCTCTGCTTCTTCCAGCAGAAAGCGCAGGCGCAGGAGTTTTTAACGCTGCTCGCCGAACATGACGTGATCCCCGCCCTGCTGCTGTTAAGCGACATCCACAGTGGCCTGGCACCGGTTGCGGCGACCAATTTGCTGATTACGCCATCCGCAGAATCGGCGACCGCAGCGCTTGATCGCGCCTGCCAGAACCGCTCGCCGGAAGCGCTGTTCCGCAAAAGCCGCATTCTGGAAGCGCAGCACGAAAGAGAGTCCCAGCCCGAGCGCCTGAAGCTGTTAGAAGAAGCGACCCGCCGCGGACACGCGCTGGCGCATTATGATTATGCCTGTGCGCTCTTCTGGTCGCGCGATGTGGAGCATCAGCGGCTGGCGGTGGAAAAAGTGTGTGCGGAGGTGCTGCTTGAGTCACGTGTTGAAGAGGAGAAGCTGGCGTATATTGCCTATCTCTACGCGTTTGGCGTGCTGAATCAACGCGGCGGTATGCGTAAAAATGTCTGGCTGTTTATCCGCTGGATCAACTACGCCATCGAGCTTTGGCCGGACGAGCACTACCAAAAAATGCAGCAGTTCTTTGAATCGCGCTACGTCAACTTTTTAGTGGTTCGCTTCCTGGCGAAGCGAGATAAGAAGCGGGCACCCGAGTGGCAAGTGGATTTACTGGGCAAGCTTGGCGTACTGGAGGATGAGTAATGTCTTATATCGGTTATATCCTGTTCATCGTTGTACTTGTGGTCGTCGGCGTGAGAACCAATAAGAAGTCGCGCTATTACCTCAGCACTCCGCTGCCGCGCAAAAAATAGGGCGTAGCGCGCCGCCTTAACGGGCGGCGTGCCGCTTTAGCGCTTACTCAAAAAAGAGCCCCAGCTTATTGAACACGCCGGGATCGCTCTGGTGACGAATGATCTGCACCACATCTTCCAGCTTGTCGATCTGGCTTATCATCTGCTCAAGACGCTGATCGTTGGCGACCTGAAGCCAGATGCGGCTCTGCTCGCCGTTTTGTAGCGGTAAACAGAGAATGCCCTCCACGTTGAATGCCCGCCGGGCAAAGAGCCCGCAGACGTGGGTCATTACGCCCGGATGGTTACGCACGGTGAGTTCAAGAATGACGTTATCACTGCTCTGCATGGTTTATTCCCCCACCATTTCTGTATTCGCCGCGCCCGGCGGCACCATCGGGTAGACTTTCTGTTGTGGATCGATGCGCACATGCACCAGCGCAGGTCCTGGGCGGTCAATAATCTCCTGCAACGCGGCCTGCGGATCGGCGGCGGCGTTTAAATCGCAGGTGTGCAGGCCAAACCCGGCGGCAATCTGCACAAAGTTAACCATGCCCGGATAGGTCGCGGCAAAGACGCCGGATTTGTAGAACAGGCTCTGCTGCTGATGCACCAGCCCCAGCGCCTCGTTATTCATCAGGATGATTTTGACATCAAGATTGTTCTCCGCCGCCGTCGCCATCTCCTGAATATTCATCATCAGGCTGCCGTCGCCGGAGAAGCAGATCACTTTCCGCTCCGGGTTCGCCAGCGCCGCGCCGATCGCCGTCGGCAGACCAAAGCCCATGGTGCCGAGGCCGCCGGAAGTGAGCCACTGGCGCGGGCGATTGAACGGATAGGCCTGCGCCGTCCACATCTGATGCTGCCCAACGTCGGTAGTGATAATCGCCTCATCATCAACGCAGGCGGCCACCGCGTTAATCAGCCCATAGTGGCTTAAGGGATCGCTGTTCTGCGCAATGGAGGAGGGAAACTCCGCTTGCAGCTGCTCGACGGTGTTACGCCAGGCGTGGCGCGCGCTCGCCTCAATCTGTGGAATCAATACATCCAATACTTCGCCGACATCGCCCTGGATCGCGACATGCGCCTGCTTCACTTTCCCCAGCTCGGCGCGGTCGATATCGACATGAATAATCTTCGCATTTGGACAGAACTGCTCGGTTTTGCCAATCGCCCGGTCATCAAAACGCGCCCCCAGCACAATCAGCAGATCCGCCTCTTGCAGAATAAAGTTGGTGCTGCGCGCACCGTGCATGCCAAGCATGCCGAGGGAGAGCGGGTGGTGTTTCGGCAGCATGCCGAGCGCCATCAGCGTCATGGTAGTCGGCAGGCTGGCTTTCTCCGCCAGCAGGCGAATTTGCTGCGGCGCATTGATCACCCCGCCGCCCAGGTAGAGCACCGGGCGCTGCGCGGCGTTGATCATCTCCGCCGCGGCACGAACGTCATGCGCATTCCACGCCGGAGCCGGGGCTTTAACGCCCGGTTCCGGCAGCTCGCTTAAGGTGATCTCCGCAGTCTGCACATCTTTAGGAATATCTATCCACACCGGGCCAGGACGGCCGGACTGCGCAATGCGAAACGCATCGCTGATCACCTGCGGCAGTTCGGCAATGTCGCGGACCAGATAGTTGTGTTTAGTGATGGGGATAGAGATGCCGTAAGTGTCCACTTCCTGAAACGCGTCGGTGCCGATCATTGAAGCGGGCACCTGGCCGGTAATGCAGACCAGCGGGATGGAGTCGAGGCGCGCGTCGGCGATAGCGGTAACCAGATTGGTTGCACCCGGCCCGCTACAGGCGAGACAGACCGCCGGTTTTCCCTGCGTGCGCGCCATTCCCTGAGCGATAAAACCGGCACCCTGTTCGTGGCGGGCCAGCACGTGGCGAATCTGCGTACTTTGGCTCAGGGCATCGTACAGCGGCAGCACGGTGCCACCCGGAATGCCGGTAACGGTAGTAATGCCCTGACGCTCGAGTAAATGAACAATCAGCTGCGCGCCGGTGTAGCGCGTGGATTGAGGAGTGCTTTCCGAACTTGCCATGCTCCAGTCCTTCTTATTCTGGGCCGACTTTCCGGGAGGGATAAAACAAGAAACCCCGCCCGGTTTGCGCCGGCGGGGTTTTGGAATCGTGTGTTGTTCCGGACCCTACGGCGCATTGCCGACGACGACCACCACACGCACGACGACCACCGCGGCGTTGTGCGCGGTTTTTAGTAGGTTCATCGGTTTAGTGGCAGCGTTCATGGGGGACCTGTTGTTGTGTGAACAATTTTTATGTCATTAACGAGATTTATACAAACACAGGAATCATTCGCCGACAACTGCTTTTTACGCACCGGCAGCAAAGTGGGCCATTGATCACATTTCTTATTGCCGAAATGAAAACAAAAAACCCCGCCGGAGCGAGGTTTTTTTTGCAGCTTTTTGCGGCTGGTGACCGCAAGCACACTGCGTTACGTCAACAGCGGAACTATACGCTATATCATCTGGCTGTGCAATTTTTACACATAATCATCCGCATTAAGTATGGTTCAATGGCGTAAAAACAACCAATAATTACTGTGTATAAATACAGTACTCGCATATACTGATGTTGCGCATCTGTGTGGGGGCCGCAACTACGGCGCGCTAAGTCCTGGCTGAAACGGGTGGTGCCGTCAGCGCCTTAACCCCTTGAGAGCACACTGCGTTACGCCAACAACACGGCTGATAACAGGCAGCGGAAAGGTAAGTCAGCCGGTGCTCCTTTACCTGAGGAGATGCGTATGGGCCAGACGGAGATGGTTATCCTGATCCTGAAACTCATTGTTGCCTTGTTGCAACTACTTGAAGCAGTCCTGAAGTTTGTTCGTTAACTCAGGTTCAAGTCGCACCAAAGGGGGGCGGGCAACCGCCCCTCTTTAATATTCGCGTTCTGGCGCGCCTTGCTCCGGTCATGTTACATTTTGGTGACATTTCCCCTGCGCAGGTCGCCATGACGCTTTCGGTTTTCTGCATTCTGCTCTTCGCCGCGCTGCTCCATGCCAGCTGGAACGCCATTGTCAAAGCGGGCAGCGATAAGCTCTATTCCGCCATTGCCGTGAGCGGATTTGCCGCGCTAATTGCGCTGATATTGCTCCCTTTTTCTCCCCAGCCTGCGCTTGCCAGCGCGCCCTACCTCGCGCTCTCCTGCGCCCTGCAGGTGGTTTATACCGTGCTGGTCGCTAAAACCTATCAGGTCTCAGAGATGAGCCAGACCTACCCGCTGATGCGCGGCACCGCGCCGCTGCTGGTAGCGTTAGTCAGCGTGCTGTTTCTCAGTGATGCCCTGAGCGCGGTGGCGTGGAGCGGGATTGCGGTGATCTGTCTGTCGATTCTCGGCATGGCCTTTAACGGGCGCAGCCAGTCGCGCACCGGGATCTGGCTGGCGCTGCTCAACGCCTGTTTTATCGCCAGCTATACGCTGGTGGATGGCACCGGCGTACGCCTCTCCGGCACGGCGCTCGGGTACACCCTCTGGACCTTCTTCCTCAACGGTTTCTGCCTGCTGCTGTGGGCGATGGTGGCGCGCCGCCACGCCGTTTCCCGTTATCTGGTGGCTAACTGGAAATCAGGGCTGCCGGGCGGCATCGGTACGCTTGGCTCCTACGGCCTGGCGCTATGGGCGATGACGCAGGCGCCGCTGGCGGTGGTGGCTGCGCTGCGTGAAACATCGATACTCTTCGGCGCGCTGTTAGCCTGCTTTGTGCTCAAAGAGCGCGTAGCGGGCGTGCGCATTGTTGCCGCCTGCGGTATTGCCGCCGGGGCGATCCTGCTGCGCCTCTCGTAGATCATTCTGGCAACAAAAGTTGCCGATAATTGTTTAGAAATCCTGCCTGGCAGCCTTTGCCAATTACTCAGTCACCTGGTGGCTCATCTCACGCCTTGTGGTAGATTCCTCCACAACCTGGGCTGCATTGCAGCCATATATTCTATAATTCTTCACTTTTGAAAATTAATCATCGATATGAAAAGGCAGAGAAACGTCAATTTGTTATTGATGCTGGTGCTTCTGGTCGCGGTCGGCCAGATGGCGCAAACCATCTATATTCCGGCGATGGCGGATATGGCGCATGATCTGGCGGTGAGTAAAGGGGCGGTACAGAGCGTAATGGCGGCCTACCTGCTGACCTATGGCATCTCGCAACTCTTTTACGGCCCGCTGGCGGACAGAGTGGGACGCCGCCCGGTGATCCTCGCGGGCATGTCCATTTTTATGCTGGCGACGCTTATCGCTATCACCACCAACAGCTTACTGGTGCTGATCCTCGCCAGCGCCCTACAGGGCGTCGGCACCGGTGTCGGTGGCGTGATGGCGCGCACCCTGCCGCGCGATCTCTATGCGGGTAGCGAGCTTCGGCATGCCAATAGCTTGTTAAATATGGGGATTCTGGTCAGTCCGCTGCTGGCACCGCTGATTGGCGGCGTGCTCAATACGCTGGTGAACTGGCGCGCCTGCTTCATCTTCTTGCTGGTGCTGTGCCTGATTGTCACTTACAGCATGGCGCGCTGGATGCCGGAAACGCGCCCGGTAGACGCGCCGCGCTCGCGGCTGATCACCAGCTATAAAACCCTGCTCGGTAACGGCGCGTTTAGCTGTTATCTGCTGATGCTGATTGGCGGCCTGGCGGGTATTGCGGTGTTTGAGGCCTGCTCAGGGGTGCTGATGGGCGGCGTGCTGGGGCTGAACAGTATGATGGTGAGCGTGCTGTTTATCCTGCCTATTCCGGCGGCATTTTTCGGCGCGTGGTTTGCCGGACGGCAGAATAAGCGATTCACTACGCTGATGTGGCAGGCGTCGTTAAGCTGCCTGCTGGCCGGTATCCTGATGTGGATCCCCGGCATACTCGGCGTGATGACTATCTGGACCTTAGTGGTGCCCGCCGCGCTCTTCTTCTTCGGTGCCGGGATGCTCTTCCCGCTGGCGACCAGCGGCGCAATGGAGCCGTTCCCCTTCCTGGCCGGTACGGCGGGCGCGCTGATTGGCGGCCTGCAAAATATGGGCTCCGGCGGGCTGGCGTGGCTCTCTGCGCAGCTGCCGCAAAACAGCCAGTTTAGCCTTGGGATGCTGATGACGCTGGCCGGGCTGCTGATTGTGTTGTGCTGGCTGCCGCTGGCGTCGCGCCCTGGCCACCACGAACAGGCAGTTTGACCTCATGATGGCCCGGCTTCAGGTCGGGCTTTTCGCAGGTCGGCGCAATCATCTCTTTTAGCAGCGGCGCGGGCGCAGGCCGCCATGCGCCCTCTTCACCATCATAAAACTGCGTATCGGCGTTGATCGCATACGGGATTTTCGCCCGGTTCAGCTCGCAGGCCATAAAGCGGGCGAAGGCCATCTGCGAGGCGGTCGGCGCGTTTTTTATCGACTCTCCCACCGCCCAGCCACCGACCCAACTGGCGTGACCGGTTTTTTGCTGCCAGCGCAGCGCCGCAGCGATACGGGCGCGGATCGCCGCTTTTTCTGCCGCCGTACCGGAGGTCCAGGGGTATTTGCCGTTGGTTTTCAGCGGCCCCCACGGAAAGATATGCCACTCCGCCAGCAGGTAGTTCTGGCTGTGCGCAGGCAGCCGCAGCGAGGCAAGATCCTCAGGCGCGGCGCGCAAACGCGGGGCGATGAAGATCATCCGCTGGGCATCAATCTGATGCAGGGTGCGCACGACATTGTCGTAAGTACGATTCAAGGCGGGCAGATCGCGGTTCAGTTTGTCGGCAGGTTCATAAATCACATCAAAACCGAGGGTCGGATGATCGGTGCCAAAAAATTGCCCGACCGTCGTCCACCAGGCCACCAGCTGCGCTTCGGTTTTGGCGTTGGGATCGGCCTTAAAGCCATCGGCCTGATAAGCGATGATCGGCGTCACGCCGTAGGCTTCGCAGGCTTCTACCAGCTTACGCAGGTGGATCAGCCGCGCTTCGGTCATATTATCCGCCACGCGAATACGAACATGGCGAATACCGGCGTTGTAAAAATCACGCACCACTAACGGGTCAAATTCGCGAATGCCGCGCTCGGTGCGCGCCCAGTCAACGTCCATGCCAACGCCCAACTGCTGCGCGTAACGCGCCGCCGTCAGCAGAGTATCGGCGGCATACACAGCGGTTGCCGCCAGCAACATAACAACAGCAATCAGTGGCTTTAGCACGGTTGACCTTGCGAAAATCGGGGGTGATTACATGTATTTAGCATGCTTTTGCTCAGCGCGCGTAGCGGCAAAGCGTAATAAATTTTTCCCGCACTCAGAGCAGAAGCCATAACTGGCGAATATGGGTAACGGCGAACAGCAGGGCGAGGGAGAAGACGCCAAGGGCGATAAGCAGCTTGTCACGCACGCTGCCGGGCAGCGCGAAGTCACCGGCGTTCACATCCATTCGCTGCCGCAGATGGGTATAACGCCAGAGAATACCCGCCACCAGCGCCAGCAGCGCGAGGGAGATCCAGAACGGCGTGCCCGATTGCTGCCAGTTATGCTTTACCGCCAGCGCCATCAGCGCGCCGTAACCGAACAGCGTGCGCAGCCAGGCGAGCGAGGTGCGCTCCGGCTGCAAACCAGGGTCGACGGCGCGGCGCGCTCTGCGGCTATCCGGCATAGAACACCAGCACCATCACCACTACGGCAACCGCCGCCAGCGCCACGCTAATAAGCAGCAGCGTGCGGGTGTAGGGCAAATCCTCTTTCAGCCGCATCGCTTTCTCATTACGCAACCAGCGCAGATAGCCATACAGCGCCAGCGCCCCGGCGAAGAGGCAGAGCAGCAGCGCCAGCGTTTCGCGGATCAGCGGCGTGGCAAACTGCGGTGCCAGCTGATCGAGGCCGACGCCCGCGGCGAGAAAGCCCAGCGCGGTGCGGATCCAGGCAAGAAAGGTGCGCTCGTTGGCCAGCGAAAAGCGGTAATCGGGCGCTTCGCCGACGCGGGAGATTTTCATCAACACTCCTTATAAAGCAGGCCATTCCCCAGGCTAAAACGCCTGGCCCATGCCCCAAAATAGCACCGCCAGGAGTTGAGGGGTAATAATGCGTAAAAACATCACCAGCGGATAGACCGTCGCATAGGAGAGCGCCGCCGCGCCGCTGGTGGCATGCAGGTTATTGGCGAAGGCCAGCGCCGGCGGATCGGTCATCGACCCGGCCAGCATACCGCAGAGGGTTAAGTAGTTCATATTGCCGAGCATTCGCGCCAGCACGCCGACGGTCAGCAGCGGAATGGCGGTAATAAAGATGCCGTAACACATCCACGTCACGCCTTCGCCGTGGGTCAGGGTGGCAAAGAAATCGCCGCCGGACTTCAAGCCGACAACCGCCAGAAACAGCACAATGCCAAGCTCGCGCAGCGCCAGGTTAGCGCTCGGCGGCATAAACCAGTAGAGCTTGCCGATAGTGCCGATACGCCCGAGGATCAGCGCCATAATCAGCGGCCCGCCCGCCAGCCCAAGCTTTAGAGCCACCGGAAAGCCGGGAATAAACAGCGGCACCGAGCCGAGCAGCACACCGAGACCGATACCGATAAACACCGGCAGCATCTGCACCTGCTGTAATTTTTGCTGCGCGTTGCCCACTTCGCTGGCTACCGCTTCAATCGCCGTCGGTCGGCCAACCAGATTGAGGATATCGCCAAACTGCAGGCTGGCGTCGGAGCTGGCAACCAGTTCCACCCCGGCGCGATTGAGGCGCGAAATCACCACGTCATAACGCTCTTTCAGTTGCAGGTCGCGGATCTTTTTCCCCAGCACTTTTTCATTGGTCACCACCACCCGCTCAACGCGCAAATCGGTGCCGCGCGTCGAGAGAGAGGTCTCGACCTCTTTGCCAATCACCACCTGCGCGTTATGCAGATCGCGCGGCAGGCCGACGAGGTGCAGCAGATCGCCCGCCTGAATTACCGTGGTGGGCGAGGGCACCATCAGCAGCTCGTCCCGTTTCAGCCGTGAACAGATGATTTTATCGCTGTTGAGCAGCGGCACATCCTGAATCGCCATATTGTTGAGGTTGCTGTTTTCCACCCGAACATTAATGGTGCGAATATGCGAGACACCGCTATTCAGTGTGGCGTCATGCTTGCGCGCCTCCTCATCCACATTGACGCGAAACAGCACCCGCAGCAGCCACATGCTCAGCAGAATGCCGCAGATACCGAACGGGTAGGCCATCGCATAGCTGGTGCCCATCACATCCAGCTGTTCGACGGGCAGGCCCAAATCACGCAGGATCTGCTGCCCGGCACCCAGGGCGGGCGTGTTGGTCACCGCGCCGGAGAAGATACCGAGCACCACCGGCAGCGGAATGGCGAAGAGTTTATGCAGGATCGCCGTGACCAGGCCGCCCAGCAGCACAATCAATATGGCAAAGAGGTTGAGGCGCAGCCCCGAGACGCGCAGCGAGGCAAAGAACCCCGGCCCGACCTGGATGCCAATGGTGTAGACGAAGAGGATCAGGCCGAACTCCTGCACGAACAGCAGCATCGGGCCGCTTAAGGTAATCCCCAACCGATCGGCGATGTGGCCGACAATAATCCCGCCAAACAGCACACCGCCAATGCCAAAGCCGATGCCGCGTATTTTGATGTTGCCGATCCACAGCCCAACCACTGCCACCAGCGCCAGCATGCTAACCATCAATGCTATCTCACTCATGATCCAATCCTTTTCCATGATGATTAGGCTAATTCTCGCAGAGAAGAGGGCCGTTTTATGGGCGATGGCGCACAAAGCGCAGGGCTTTTCGCGCCCTCTAATGTGGCGAACCGCGCACCATATAATGTGATGCTGCTCTCAATTAACGCATAGCTGAGGTATTTACCCGCAGGTTAAACCCTGCGCCTGCTCACTCTCTCCTGAGGATTCGCACGTTGGCAGGTTATGGCATGGTTAATGCACAACTCCACTTTTGTTAACAACAGGGGTGGCAGAATGACAAATACAACCTTAACCAGCGTGGTAGTGGCGAGCCCGTCGAAGAAATGGGTGCAACTGGCGCTGGGCTTACTGTGCATGATCTCCATCTCCAGCCCGCAATATGTCTGGGCGCTGCTGGCAAAGCCGTTTATGGCCAAGCTGGGCGTTCCGCTGGCGGAGATCCAGCTCACCTTTTCACTGCTGATTATTCTGCAAACCTTCTTTTCCCCCTTCCAGGGCAAGCTGATTGATAAGTGTGGCCCGCGCCGGTTGATTGCCATTGGCACTGTGCTGAGCGGCGCAAGCTGGATGCTGACGGCGAACATCAGCAGCCTGACGGGGCTCTATCTCTGTTACGGCGTGATCGGCGGCCTCGGCACCGGCATTGTCTATATCGGCGTGGTCGGTTTGATGGTGCGCTGGTTCCCCGAAAAACGTGGATTTGCCACAGGGATGGTGGCGGCAGGCTACGGCATGGGCGCGATCCTCACTACCTTTCCAGTGACGCAATCGCTGGCCGCCAAAGGGCTGGAGAGCACGCTGTGGCAGTTCGGCCTGTTGATGGCCGCTATCGGTTTTATCGCCAGTCAGGGATTGCGCGCGCCGCAGCATGCCAGCGCGCAGCCGGTCGGCAGCCCGCTGAAAATGAGCAAGAAGAGCTTCGCGCCAAAAGAGATGCTGCGCAAACCGCTGTTCTGGCTGATGTTTGTCATGATGACCATGATGTCCACCTCCGGTCTGATGGTCACTTCGCAGATGGCGATTTTCGCCGACGATTTCGGTATTACCGCCGTCACGGTGCTTGGCATGGCGGCGCTGCCGCTGGCGATGACCATCGACCGGTTTATGAATGGCTTAACGCGCCCGGTGTGCGGCTATATCTCGGATCGCATTGGGCGCGAAAACATGATGTTTGTCGCCTTCGGTCTGGAAGGGTGCGCGATGGCGCTGTGGCTGTTGTGCAAAGACGATCCGCTGCTGTTTGTGTTGCTCTCCGGGGTGGTCTTTTTCGGCTGGGGCGAAATCTTCTCGCTCTTTCCGGCAACTCTCACCGACACCTTCGGTACGCAGCATGCCACCTCAAACTATGGCTGGCTCTATATCTCGCAGGGGATCGGCTCGATTTTCGGCGGCCCGCTGGCGGCGCTGCTCTATCAACAGACCGGCAGTTGGAATCTGGTGTTTGGCTGTGCAATCACGCTGGATATTCTCTGCGCGCTGCTCGCCCTCTTTGTGCTGAAACCCTGGCGCCAGCGCTTTTTGCAGAGCGTGCATGCCTAAATAAAAAAGGCTCCGCATGCGGAGCCTTATCTGCCGGGTGACGGCGATGCCTTAGATGGCATCTTGCCATAGGCCTGATAAGCGAAGCGCCATCAGGCAGTGGGGTTGTCAGTGGTTACTGGCCGCTAAATCATAGGATTGATGTAACTGACGGATGCGCCCGATATCGGAATCGTTGGAGCAGAGCTCAAGGGTATTGCAGTGCGCGCTGCTGAAATGAAACACGTCAAACTTCCGTTTCTCCAGGTTACGCGCTGCGGCACCGGGTTGCGCCGCCTGCCAGCTATCGAAACGGAACAAATTGGCCGACAGCTCAGAGATATCGCGCGTAATATCCAGTTCGGGAAAACCATTCAGGGTGGCCTGAAGTTCATCAAATTCCGCTTTATTTAACCAGCTAACGCCACGCAACACTTCATAGCGAATCAACGGCGTAATAAACAGCGCCACTTCATCGTCAGCCAGTAATTCAGCCAGCATCGCTCTTGCGGAGGCTTTCATCTCTGCGGAGGTTCTGCCGCTTTTATCAAATGCCGCAATCAGAAGGTTGGTATCCAGCAAAATTTTCCGTGTCATTACTCTTTCTCCTGCTGGTTGAGCAAGCGTAATAAGTTCGCTTTCGCATCCTGCTGCTCGTCGGCGCTGCTGTTCTCAAGCTTCATCTGGTTTAGATCAACGCTGAATACATCTTTCAGGATATCGGCCAGCGCGGCTTTATTCGGCGCGGCGATTTTTTTCGTCTTCACAACGCCATCACCGTCGCGATAGAGGTTATACGCTTCACCCTCTTTAAGCTGCGCGAGAACAACAGAGGAGTGCGTGGTGATGTAAAACGTCGTATTGGGAAACAGCTTCTTGAGCAACGGCACGATATTCGCCTGCCAGGAGAGGTGCAGGTGGCTCTCTATTTCATCGATAAAGACAACGCCCTTTACCTTCTGAATATTGCTTTCATTGGTGAAATAGCCGTAGCCGGAAACAATCGCCTGAATCAGTTTGAGGATGGAGGTAAAACCGGAGCTGAGCTGGCTGATTTCTCTCACCTGCCCGTCAACTTTCAGGCTCACCCGATCGTCGCCGCTAATCTGTAAAAACTCCGGATCGATTCGCGCATCAATTTCGTGCAATAAGCGGATAACAGTCGAAATTTCCACTTCGCGGTTATCTTCACTTTTTTGCCAGCGGTTAGAAGAGCGTGCAATAGAAATAAACCACTCCTGAATGCTGGCTGACATATTCATGGAGCCGAAATCCGCCTCCATCTGCCTGGTCAGCGTCTGGAAGTAATACTTTCTGCGGTTCTCAAGGTTGCCCAGCGAAGTATTCGTGACGCTCGTTTGAGTCTCTATTTTTCCGCGCGCCTGGGCACCAAGAAATACCACCGGGAACGTATTCGCGGTCAAAGAGGGAAAATAACCGCGCGCGGTTCGCCATAAGGGCGAATCATCGTTTTCCCGCTGCACGGTAAAAGGCTGTGGACGATTGGTGGCTACGGATTTGAACTTGAAGAAAACCTCTTCGGTAGGTCCGAGGGATTTTTTCACCAGCTCATTATTAAAAAACATAAACTGGAACAGCGCTTCCAGCATTTTGGTTTTACCGACGCCGTTGGGGCCGATAAAGGTATAAATCCGCTGGTTAGGTTCAAGCCTAAGCTGCGCGCGCCCAACGCCGTTAAGTCCTTCAATCTCAAGCTTTTCGCCAAGCATAGCCGTCTCCTGAATGCCGCAATGGCTCCAGTGTATACCAGCCTGCAAAAGAAACAAAAAAGCCCTGCTTAGAAAGCAGGGCTTAGCGGTTTTATGCGCTATTTTAGCTATTCAACGCCGGGCGCGAACTGATGGCAATGCGCTGCGGTTCGGCGCTTTCGGGCACGTTGCGCAGCAGATCGATATGCAGCAGGCCGTTCACGAACGTTGCGCCGGAGACTTCCATAAAATCGGCCAGCGTAAAGCTCAGGGTAAAGGGCTGGATCACCAGACCCTGATGGAGCCATTTCGGTTCGTTGGCCGGTTTTTCCGGCGTGCCTTTAATGGTCAGCCGACCATTTTCCAGCTGAATATCCAGCTCTTGCTGGCGGAAGCCGGCCAGCGCAAGGGTAATGCGGTAGTGGTTGTCGTCGCTCTTTTCGATGTTGTAGGGCGGGAACGCCTGCTGATCGACATTGGTGGTTTGCAGAGCGTTTGCCAGTTTGTCGAAGCCAATCCACTGACGCAGAAGCGGGGATAAATCGTAGTTACGCATTGTGTTTCTCCTTCAAAGAAGCGAGTGAATACCTGCGAGCTTTCGGCTCACATATGCCCCCTGTCGGCGAGCATGTCGGGAGTGGGCCGCGCGAGCGACCCGACGTAATTAGTTAATTTCGATACGGCGCGGTTTTTTCTCTTCCGGGATGACGCGCTCCAGTTCGATATAGAGCAGGCCGTTCACCAGGTTGGCGCCTTTGATTTGAATATTTTCTGCCAGCTGGAATTTACGCTCGAAGTTACGCTCGGCGATGCCCTGGTAGAGATAGGAGCGCTCTTTCTGTTCAGCAGCGTGGGAGCCTTTCACCACCAGCAGGTTGTCCTGGGCGGTAATATCCAGTTCGCTTTCAGCGAAACCGGCCACGGCGATAGCAATGCGGTAGTGGTTTTCATCCACTAACTCAACGTTGTACGGAGGGTAACCGTTATTGCTCTGGTTCGGGTTGTTTTCCAGCAGGTTAAACAGGCGGTCAAAACCGATAGCTGAACGATAAAGCGGGGAGAGATCAAAATTACGCATAGTTAAAGCTCCTGAAATCAGCGAGTGTGTAAGACCTTCCATAATGGACCGATCTTCATGCCATATAGCCCAACACCCTTGCGGCGTGTTCTGCGGCTACAGTGATAAAATGTGGCTGTCGCGAATTTTTTCAAGGGCAAATTTTTGACTTTTTTTGCACTTTCTCTGTCAGGGCATAGACTGGGGGTGGCCGCACAAAGGGTTAAAGTGCGAATGCCGCCACAGAGCGGAGCGCGAATGCTGTTGTTTTCGCAGGCGTAGGGCTATAAACGCCGTGACAGCATTCAGACAATAAAACAACGATGATTAATCGATGATGAAAACGCGTTTGATAGTTTCTGCACTGGTTTGCGGAGTGATGGTCTCGGGCTGTTCCAGCGTGATGTCGCATACGGGCGGCAAAGAGGGGCTTTATCCCGGCACAAAAGCGAGTTCGTCGATGATTTCCGATGACGATACCGGCATCGGCATGAAATCGCTGGTGGCGCTGGATATGCCCTTTACCGCTCTTCTCGACACGCTGTTGATTCCCTGGGATCTCTTTCGCAGAGATAACTCGGTGAAATCGAGAGTCGAAAAGAGCGAGCGGGAAAACGAGGCGATTAACTCCCTTATCCCGCCCGCGCCGATGCCGGTGCACTGATTCAGTAACCGGTCTGCGTCATCCAGAGCTGGCGGAAACCGTCGGCCTCTTCCATCCAGGCTATCTGCTTACCGTCCGGTGAGAAGACCACCGCATCCCCGGAAGGCGGGTTGGCGTGATTGGCCGTCAAAAAGGTTATCTCTCCGCTTAGCGCGTCGCACAGCGCAATGCGGTTATCCAGCACAAACCCCAGCGCCTCGCCAGAAGGGTGCCAGTTGAATGCCGACTGGATCCCCGTCTCGCAGTGGGTTAACTGCCGCGGCTCGCCGCCATTCGGACTGATTAACCAGAGCTGCACAATGCCGTTGTCGTCACGCATCAAAAAGGCAATTTTGCTCGCCTGCGGGTTGCTGCGCACCCAGTGGCGCGGCGTCGTAACCAGCCCCGGATAGCGCCGTTGATGGGTGAAGGTAAGGCGCTGCTGCTGTACGCCTTTTGGCGGCGCGGGCAGCGTCTGCTCTGTGCCAGCCAGCGGCGCATCGCCCGCAGTTTTCCAGCCCTGTTCATCAGCAGGAAGATCGACAATAAACAGCTCCGGCACTTTTTCGCCGCTGGCGGAGAGCGTATCGCCAATAAACGCCAGCCGCTGATTGCCGACCCAGCCCTCTTCATACGCACGGTTGATCTCATTGCTGCCGGGCGCAGGCGTCGGCGTCGTGCGGCTCACCAGCACGCACCAGTGGCTGCCGCCATATTCTCGCGGATGGGTGCAGGGCGGTGTTACCGGGCCAAACGGCACCGCTACGCCAACGTTGCGCAGATCCAGCGCCGGGTCGCGTTCATGCATTACGTGATCGTTATAGGTAAAACTGATGTTCTGCCCGTTCGGGCTAAAGACATGTACGTGTGAGCCGCCGCGCAACGCGCCGGGCGTGTAGGGCGCGGTGATATCCAGCGCATCGAGATTGGTTGTGCGACCCTGCTCTGTTACCACGCCGCGCCGATGGTGGAAATCGTACTGCCACGCATCATCCGGGTTTTCCGGGCCGTGAATAAACACATACTTCTGCGCTTCAGGATGAACGGTCACCACGCCGACATGCGCGCCATCCGTTGCGGTGTAGATCACCTCAACGTCGCCAGATTGGACGTTGACGCGTTCGATGGTTTTGCCGGTAAAGGAGGCGCCGGAAGGGCGCACATCGAACACCAGCCACTGGCTGTCCGCCGTCCAGGTGTTGATATTGGTCAGTTGATGATTACGCGGGGCGAAGGTGAGCTGTTTCATGAAAATACCCTGAAGCCATAAACAGGCCTCAGGGTATAAGATTGCGCGGCGTTAGCCTACTCGCTTCACATCGCCAACCAGCAAAATGTAGGAGAGCGCGCCAATCAGCGCCACGGCGGAGATATAGACCAGCGCCGGGCCAAAGCCGTAATCCTGCGCCAGGTAGCCAATCACCAGCGGCACGGTAATGCCGCCCAGCCCGCCGACAAAGTTAAACACTCCACCGGTGAGACCAATCAGGCGCATCGGTGCCAGCGACGACACCAGCGACCAGGTGATCGAGGCAAAGCCGTTGCCGAAAAAGGCCAGCGCCATCAGCGTCATAATCCACACGGGATCGTTGGTATAGTTCGCGCCCATAATGCAGGTGGAGATAAGCAGACCGCAGATAATCGGCGTTTTACGCGCGATGCCCAGCGAATAGCCCTTTTTCACCAGCGTATCGGCGACCCAGCCGGAGAGCAGCACGCCAAAGAAGGCGGCCAGGAACGGTACGGTGGTCATAAACCCGGCCTTCAGCGCGGTGATGCCTTTCTCCTGCGTCAGGTAGTTCGGGAACCAGGTGAGGAAGAACCACAGCGTTGAGGTGACGGCGAACTGGCCGAGATAGACGCCAATCAGCTTGCGGTGGAACACCAGTTTCCACTCCGCTTTGGTCAGCGGCTGGCGCGCCTCTTTTTTCACCGGCGCGTCGCCATCAATCAGGCCGCCGCCCGCTTTGATGTACTCCAGCTCCGCCTGGCTGATGTTTTTGGTCAGGCGCGGCGGCTGGTAGACCTTAATCCAGATCAGCGACCAGATAATGCCGATGCCGCCGGTGACGATAAACACCCAGTGCCAGCTCAGCAGCTCCTGGATCCAGATCAGCAGCGGGGTGAGAAAAGCCAGCCCAACAAACTGCCCGGAGGTATAAAAACCGACCGCCGAAGCGCGCTCCTGCTCCGGGAACCAGCTGGTCACCATGCGGTTGTTGGTTGGGAAAGCGGGCGCTTCGAAAATGCCGGTAATCGCACGCAGGCCAATCAGCGACAGCAGGCCGCTGGCGAAACCCTGAAACAGCGTGGCGACGGACCAGCCAAAGATGGCGATGAAGTAGGTGAGACGTGAACCGACGCGGTCAAGGAACCAGCCGCCGGGGATCTGGCAGAGGGTATAGAGCCAGGCGAAGGCGGAAAAGACGTAGCCCATCTCCGCTTTGGTAATACCGAACTCCTCCTGAATATGGGCAGAGGCCACGGCCAGGTTGGCGCGGTCGACATAACAAATGACCACCGTGATAAAGATCATCAGCAGCGTCAAATAGCGGCGACGCCCTGTTTTTGCAGTCGTTACAGAAATATCCATAACTGTCTGTCTCCGGGTTTTGGGCATGGCGAAGCCGCTCACCATGCCCTGTTAAATACAGAGGGTGTAGGAAAAAAATTATTTTTGATGTTCTGAATGCGCTAAATAGTTTGTGTCGCAGGAAGGCGGCAAGTTTTCGAATCCCCCAGAGCTTACTGAAGTAAGTGATGGGGGTGAGAAAACGCAGCCAACGCACCGGCGGCGCAAAATATGACGAGCATTACCACTCGGCGACGGTGCCGTCCGCATGCCGCCACACCGGATTACGCCAGTCCGGCGCATTTTTGCTTAGCTCAATCACTTTCTCTTCGTCGATCTCTACGCCAAGGCCCGGTTTCATCAACGGCTTAAAGAAGCCGCCTTCCATGTTGAAGTCCTCTTTGTTCTTCACGAAGTCGAGCAGTTCAGCGCCTTTGTTGTAGTGAATGCCCATACTCTGCTCCTGGAACACCGCATTGTGCGAGACGAAGTCGACATGCAGACAGGCGGCCAGCGCGACCGGGCCGAGCGGGCAGTGCGGAGCCAGCGCCACATCGTACGCTTCCGCCATACCGGCGATTTTGTAGCACTCGGTAATGCCGCCCGCGTGGGAGAGATCCGGCTGCAAAATCGCAATGCCGCCCGCTTCCAGCACGCGTTTAAATTCGAAGCGCGAGAACATACGTTCACCGGCGGCAATCGGAATATGGGTTTGCGCGGCCAGGCGCGGGTAATACTCCGCCTGCTCGGCCAGCACCGGCTCTTCAATAAACAGCGGGCGATAGGGCTCCAGCTCTTTAATCAGCACTTTCGCCATCGGCGCGCTGACGCGACCGTGGAAGTCGAGGCCAAACTCAATCTCGTTGCCAAACGCTTCGCGGATCTGCGCCACGGTATTGACCGCCGCATCGACTTTGCGCGAATCATCGATAATGCCTAACTCTTCGCAGCCGTTTAATTTGAAGGTGTCGAAGCCGATGGTGCGCAGGGTTTTGATGCCATCAATCACCTCTGCCGGGCGGTCGCCGCCGACCCAGCTGTAGGCCTTGATTTTGTCGCGCACCAGGCCGCCCATCAGCTGCCACACCGGCGCGTTGAGCACTTTACCTTTGATATCCCACAACGCCTGGTCAATCCCGGCGATGGCGCTCATCAGGATTGGGCCGCCACGATAGAAACCTGCACGGTACATCACCTGCCACAAGTCGTTGATACGAGAAGGATCCTGGCCGATAAGGTAGTCTCCCAGCTCGTGCACCGCCGCTTCAACGGTGCGCGCACGCCCTTCGATCACCGGCTCGCCCCAGCCGACCACGCCTTCATCGGTTTCGATTTTTAAGAACATCCAGCGCGGCGGTAAGCGGTAAGTCGTCAGTTTGGTTATCTTCATTGCACAGCCTCTTGATACGCGTTAACAAATGCTTTCGCCTGCTCGATGGTGCGGCTTACCGGCTGCCCGGCGCGATAGAGATCGCTGCCCAGCCCGGCACCGACGCAGCCTGCCTGTAGCCACAGGTGCAGGTTTTCCGGCGTTACGCCGCCGACGGCAAACACCGGTACGTCCGTTGGCAGAACTGCTTTCAGCGCTTTGATGTAATCGGGGCCAAAGGCGGAGGAGGGGAAAATTTTCAGCGCCTGCGCGCCAGCCTCCAGCGCGGTAAAGGCTTCGCTGGCAGTCGCGCAGCCCGGGCAGACGGTCATGCCGTGGCTGACCGCGCGGCGGATCACCTCCGGCTGCGTATTCGGCGTCACAATCAGCTTACAGCCCATCTCCGCCAGCCGATCAACCTGCTCCGGTTTCAGCACCGTACCGCCGCCGATCAGCGCGCGATCGCCGAAGTTCGCTACGATATCGCCAATGCTGGTCTCCCAGTCGGGGGAGTTGAGCGGGATCTCAACGGCGTCAAAACCTGCGTCGAGAATGGCGGCGACGTGCTCGCGCGCCTCATCCGGGGTGATGCCACGTAAAATGGCGATCAGCGGAAGCTTAGTTTGCCACTGCATGGGCAATCCTCCTGATACCTGCCTGAAATGCCGTGTCGCCATCCAGCGTGTTTACCGCCCGCCCGACGGCGCGAAACGCGCGCTGATAGCGGGCGGAGAGGGATGGGCTGGCGACCAGCGTGATTGCCTGCGAACCGGCGAAGCGGGCGTTCATGGTCGCCACTTCACCGCCAATCAGCAGGCCCGAAAGAAATTCG
This sequence comes from Kosakonia sp. CCTCC M2018092, assembly GCF_003864115.1. Classification (NCBI taxonomy): domain Bacteria; kingdom Pseudomonadati; phylum Pseudomonadota; class Gammaproteobacteria; order Enterobacterales; family Enterobacteriaceae; genus Kosakonia; species Kosakonia sp. CCTCC M2018092. Next base: position 8,642 of record NZ_CP034225.1, on the reverse strand, counting down.
CTCACCTGTTCGCGCGCAAGGGTGCCCAGCACATGGGCGGCGCGAACTTCAAAAAGCTGCGGCAGGATCTCAGGTGACGCGAGTCCTCGCGTCAGGCCTGCGTCGAAGGCCTCATCACTGGCGGTTTGCTCCGGCAATCCTGCGCCCACCAGCGAGTGGCGCAGCAGGAGATGATGCAGTTCACCGGTCATTACGGTGCGGAAATCACGGATTTGATGGTTATCAGCCTCGACCCATTTGCAGTGGGTGCCGGGCATCACATACAACGCGGCGGGGGCAAGTTCGCTGGCCCCGAGCAACTGAGTCTCTTCGCCGCGCATCACGTTGTGATTGTCATCGCTGGAGACGCACAGGCCGGGGATGATCCAGAAATGCTCTTTTACCTGGGTCAGGCGCTCGCCAATGCCATCAAGCGAAGTCGGGCAGGGCAGATAGGGGGCGATTTTCCACCCCGCGTTGCTGCCGACCATGCCCGCCATTACCACCGGCGTGGTCTCGCTGCTCCAGCCCTCGGTCACTTCTGCTAACACCGCTTCGGGGGATCGGCCATTAAGTCGGGTCACACCCGCCTCAGACTGCCTGCTCTCCAGGCAAACGCCATCCTGAAAATGCCAGGCGCGTAAGTTGGTGGATCCCCAGTCGATTGCGATGTAGCGAGCTGTCATGTAATTTCCTTCAACCTTCGTGTTGAGCTGGCGATCATGGTGAGCGCCGCCTGCTCTGCCGCTGTGCTGTCCTGATGCCGGATCGCATCGAACAGCGCCTTATGTTCCTGCAGGGTTTTCGGCATGTTCGCCTCATCTCCCATCCAGGTCCGTTCAAATACCGCCCGTTGTAGTGAGCTGATTGCCACACTCAACTGTTGCAGCACCGGGTTGTGCACCGATTGCAACACCGCTTCGTGGTAGCGGATATCGGCCTCGTTAAAGGCGTCCCGGTCCTGGTTATTGGCGATCATGTCATTGAGCGCCGACTCAATATTTGCCAGGTCGCTGGAAGTGGCGCGTTCCGCCGCCCAGCGGGCGATGGCCGGTTCCACCAGGTTTCGCACTTCACTCATCGCGCTGATTAAGCGCGGGTCGTAGTCATGCTCCAGCACCCATTGCAGCACCTCGGTGTCGAGGTAGTTCCACTGGTTACGCGGGGCGACAAACGCGCCGCGATAGCGCTTCATTTCAATCAGCCGCTTTGCCATCAGCGCGCGGTAGACCTCGCGGATGATGTTGCGCGAGGTTTCAAACTCTTCGCACAGCTCAGCTTCGGCGGGTAATGCCGAGCCGGGGACATATTTGCCGCTGATAATCTGGCGGCCCAGCGAGACGATAATGCGGTCGGTTTTATTCATGGTCATAACGCGTCCTTAGCAACGGTTTCTCTGCCACTACTTTATCGCCTCTGCCGCAATTTCCCTCAACATTGAAGTACAAATATGCTGACTTCCCCGCAAGAGATGTCGCAATCGTAGTACAATCACTTTGTGTTGTACTACAATTTGGATCACAAAAACGACAATTGGTAAGCAAATTGTTATCAGAACGGTGCGCAGGGCAAAAAAAACCCGCGCAGAGCGCGGGTCGGGGAGAGTGGGACAGGCTTAATTAAGGGCGAACTTTTCGATCGCGTACGCAACGCCATCTTCGAGGTTGGTTTTGGTAACGAAATCTGCCGCCTCTTTCACCGACGGAATAGCGTTTTCCATCGCCACGCCAACGCCTGCGAACTCAATCATGGCGATATCATTTTCCTGATCGCCAATCGCCATAATCTCTTCCGGTTTGATGTTTAACACATCGGCAAGGGCTTTAACGCCGGTGCCTTTAGTGACGCTTTTATGCAGGATTTCCAGGAAGTAGGGCGCGCTTTTCAGCACCGTGTACTTCTCTTTCACTTCCTGCGGAATGCGGGCGATCGCCTGGTCGAGGATCGTCGGCTCATCAATCATCATCACTTTCAGGAACTGGGTCTGCGGATCCATCTTCTCCGCTTCACAGAAGACCAGCGGAATGGTGGCGACAAAAGATTCATGCACGGTATAGGGGCTGATATCACGGTTTGCGGTGTAGAGCGTGTTGCGATCCAGCGCGTGGAAGTGCGAGCCGACCTCGCGTGAGAGTTGTTCCAGATAGAGGTAATCGTCATAGCTCAGCGTGGTTTGCGCCACGGTACTGCCGTCACTGGCATTCTGCACCAGCGCGCCGTTATAGGTAATGCAGTAGTCACCTTCCCGCTCCATATGCAGCTCTTTCATATAGCTGTGTACGCCAGCGTAAGGGCGTCCGGTGGTCAGCACGACATTGATGCCGCGTTCGCGCGCGGCGGCAATCGCATTTTTTACCGCAGGAGAGATAGTGTGGTCGGGCAGCAGCAGCGTGCCGTCCATATCGATTGCAATGAGTTTGATAGCCATGAGATCCCCAGATGAGAAGTGTTTGACCTCATGCTAACGCGATTCCGCTCAAAAAACAGCAGCGCGCCGGGGAGAAAAGGGGGAGAGAAAGGGGGATACGGGATCCCCCTTTTAATGCAGGATTACCTTAGATATCGATATTCGCCGCTTTCAGGGCGTTCTCTTCGATAAAGGCGCGGCGCGGTTCAACGGCATCGCCCATTAAGGTCGTGAAGAGCTGATCGGCTGCAATCGCATCTTTCACGGTAACGCGCAGCATGCGGCGGCTTTCCGGGTCCATGGTGGTTTCCCACAGCTGATCCGGGTTCATCTCGCCGAGGCCTTTATAACGCTGAATGGAGAGACCGCGACGGGACTCTTTCACCAGCCACTCCAGCGCCTGCTCGAAGCTGGTCACCGGCTGGCGGCGTTCGCCACGCTCGATATAGGCATCTTCTTCAATCAGGCCGCGCAGCTTCTCGCCAAGCGTGCAGAGACGACGGTATTCGCCGCCGGTCACAAACTCGTGATCGAGCGGATAATCGGTATCCACGCCGTGGGTGCGCACGCGAATAATCGGCTCGAACTGGCTCAGCTCGCTGTTCACCCGGACATCATATTTCCAGGTGCTGCCGTGGGCTTCGTTCTCATTCAGCACGGTAATCAGCTGAGAGACCCACTGCGTAACAGTACGCTCATCGGCAAGATCCGCTTCCGCCAGCGTCGGCTGATAGACCAGCTCTTTCAGCAGCGCGCGCGGGAAGCGGCGCTCCATGCGGCCAATCATCTTCTGCGCAGCGTTGTATTCGGAGACCATTTTCTCCAGCGCTTCACCCTGCAGCGCAGGCGCGCCTTCAGTGGTATGCAGCGTTGCGCCGTCGAGTGCGATAGAGATCTGATACTGATCCATCGCCTCGTCGTCTTTGATGTACTGCTCCTGCTTGCCTTTCTTCACTTTGTAGAGCGGCGGCTGCGCGATGTAGACGTGGCCACGCTCAACGATTTCCGGCATCTGACGGTAGAAGAAGGTCAACAGCAGCGTACGGATGTGCGAACCATCGACGTCCGCATCGGTCATGATGATGATGCTGTGGTAGCGCAGTTTATCCGGGTTGTACTCGTCGCGACCGATGCCGCAGCCGAGCGCGGTGATAAGCGTCGCCACTTCCTGGGAAGAGAGCATCTTGTCGAAACGCGCTTTCTCGACGTTGAGGATTTTACCTTTCAACGGCAGGATAGCCTGGTTCTTACGGTTACGGCCCTGTTTGGCAGAACCGCCCGCCGAGTCCCCTTCCACTAAGTAGAGTTCGGACAGCGCCGGGTCACGCTCCTGGCAATCTGCCAGTTTGCCCGGCAGACCGGCCAGATCCAGTGCGCCCTTACGGCGGGTCATTTCACGCGCTTTACGCGCCGCTTCACGGGCACGCGCAGCATCAATGATTTTGCCGACGACGATCTTCGCATCACCCGGGTTTTCCAGCAGGTATTCGGCCAGCAGTTCGTTCATCTGCTGTTCCACCGCCGATTTCACCTCGGAGGAAACCAGCTTATCTTTGGTCTGTGAGGAGAATTTCGGATCCGGCACTTTTACCGACACCACCGCAATCAGGCCTTCACGGGCATCATCACCGGTGGCGCTGACTTTGGCTTTCTTGCTGTAACCCTCTTTATCCATGTAGGCGTTCAGCGTACGGGTCATCGCCGCGCGGAAGCCTGCAAGGTGGGTACCGCCGTCGCGCTGCGGAATGTTGTTGGTAAAGCAGTAGATATTTTCCTGGAAACCGTCGTTCCATTGCAGCGCAACTTCGACGCCGATACCGTCTTTTTCGGTGGAGAAGTAGAAGATATTCGGGTGGATCGGCGTTTTGTTTTTGTTGAGATACTCAACAAACGCCCTGATGCCGCCTTCATAGTGGAAGTGGTCTTCTTTGCCGTCGCGCTTGTCGCGCAGGCGAATCGACACGCCGGAGTTCAGGAAGGAGAGCTCACGCAGGCGTTTCGCCAGAATTTCATATTCAAATTCAATGACGTTGGTGAAGGTTTCGTAGCTCGGCCAGAAACGCACCATGGTACCGGTTTTTTCCGTTTCGCCCGTCACTTCCAGCGGAGCCTGCGGCACGCCGTGAGTGTAGATCTGACGGTGAACTTTGTTATCGCGCTGGATAACCAGCTCCAGTTTCTGCGACAGGGCGTTTACCACTGAAACGCCAACGCCGTGCAGACCGCCGGAGACTTTATAGGAGTTATCGTCGAACTTACCGCCCGCATGCAGTACGGTCATGATCACTTCCGCGGCAGAAACGCCCTCTTCCGGGTGAATACCGGTCGGAATACCACGCCCATCATCCTGTACGGAGACAGAGTTATCGCTGTGAATGGTGACGATAATGTCTTTACAGTACCCTGCGAGCGCTTCGTCGATAGCGTTATCTACTACCTCGAATACCATGTGGTGCAGACCGGTGCCGTCATCCGTATCGCCGATATACATACCCGGGCGCTTACGCACTGCATCCAGCCCTTTGAGGACTTTGATACTGGAGGAGTCATAAGAATTCGACATCAACGTTTCTCGCTCATTTCAACTTGGGTTAATCGGCTATTTTACCCTTTTCCACGGTGAACATCTTCGAATTTTTGTCCGACATGTCCATAACGTGTTCAGCGCTGATGGCGCTGACGAAAACCTGTGACTGGGTGGCTTTTAACCGGCTGGCTAACAGCCCGCGCTTTTCGTCATCAAGCTCCGAGGCAAAATCATCTATCAGGTATAAACAGCGTCGCCCGCTTTCACGCGTTAAAAACTCCCCCTGCGCCAGGCGCAGCGCGCACATCAGCAGTTTTAACTGTCCGCGCGAAAGGGTGTCTTCAACGGGCGCGCCATCCGCACGAATGCGGAAATCCGCTTTATGCGGGCCGTGCGCGGTGTAAGTGAGCATGCGGTCGCGCTCAAAACTGCGCGCCAGCACCTCTTCATAATCGGTCTCTTTCTCCCAGCCGCGCTGGAAAGAGAAGGTCAGGGAAAATTCCGGTAAGAACTGCCGGCAGGTGTCGGCCATATCTTCCGCGATAGCGGCGCTGTACTCCGCGCGCCAGCGGCTGATCTGCTCGGCGAGCGGCACCAGCTCTTTGTCCCACGGACGCAGCTGGCCGTAATGGCTCACCTGGCGTAAAGCGGCATTGCGCTGTTTTAACAGGCGCTTGAGGTTGCTCCAGGCGGTAAAAAAGCCGCTTTCGTTGTGGAAGCATCCCCAGTCGAGAAAGGCACGACGGTATTTCGGGCCGCCGTTAAGCAAGGTAAACCCTTCGGGGGTAATAAGCTGCATCGGCATCAGCAGCGCCAGCTCTGCCACTTTATGGCCGTCGGTGCCGTCGATACGCACTTTGCTGTCGCCGAGCTTATCTTTGGTCAGGCCAATGGCGATTTCGCGCGATTCGGCCTGCAAACGCCCGTGCAGGACAAACGCCTCCTGCTCATGGCGAATAACACGACCAATTTGCAGGCTGCGAAACGCACGGCCATGCCCGAGGGTGTAGATCGCCTCCAGCACGCTGGTCTTCCCGCTGCCGTTAGCGCCCACCAGAAAGTTAAAGCCAGGGGAGAGCGCGAGATCCGCGCTTTCGATATTGCGGAAATCTTTTATCAGTAAGCGGGTTAGCGACATGATTCACTCATTACCAGGGCGTATCGTCGCAGTTAGCCTGACTTCGGCCAGCGCGCAGCAACCGCAGCGTACTGAAGTACGTGAAGATTGCGGGCGCTGCCCGAAGCCAGAGTAACCAGAAAGATAGCCCGCTATTTTCTACAACCGCATTGGCATAACGACATAGGCTGCGCTCTGGCTCGCCGCGTCTTCAATCTGCACGCTGGAAACGGAATCGGTCAGCAGAATGCGCACGTTCTCGCACTTCAGCGCGTTCAGCACATCAAGCACGTAGCTGACGTTAAAGCCGATCTCCATTTCGCTACCGCCGTAGGTGACATCGAGAAACTCTTCCGCTTCTTCCTGCTCCGGGTTGTTGGCGGTGATTTTGATCTGGTTCTCGCTAACGTAGAGGCGCACACCGCGAAACTTCTCGTTAGAGAGGATCGCCGCGCGGGCAAAAGCCTGCTTCAGCGAATCGCAGCCCGCTTCCAGCGTTTTGTCCGGGTTTTTCGGCAATACGCGGCGATAATCCGGGAAACGACCATCAACCAGCTTCGACGTGAAGATAAAGTCGCCGACGTGTGCGCGAATGTTATTGCTGCCGATCTGCACGCGCAGCGGCGTATCGCCACCGTCGAGCATACGCATCAGCTCAATTACGCCTTTACGCGGCACGATCACCGAATGGTTCGGCAATGTTTGCCCAATCGGCATCGAGCAGACGGCAAGACGGTGGCCGTCGGTAGCAACGGTACGCAGCTCTTCACCTTCGGTTTCAAACAGCATGCCGTTTAAGTAGTAACGGACGTCCTGGTGCGCCATCGAGAACTGCGTCGCTTCGATCAGGCGCTTCATGGTGGCCTGCGGCAGCGTGAACTCCACTTCGCTTTGCCAGTCATCCAGGTTAGGGAAATCCGCTGCGGGCAGGGTTGAGAGGGAGAAACGGCTGCGCCCGGAACGGATTAGCATGCGCTCACCCTCCAGCTGCATCGCAATTTCCGCCCCTTCCGGCAGGCCGCGACAGATGTCGAAGAATTTACGTGCCGGTACGGTTGTCGCGCCCTGTTCATGGGGCTGGACAAGCGCCACGCGGGCAACCATCTCCATTTCAAGATCGGTGCCGGTCAGCGAGAGCGCGCCGTCGGTAACCTGAAGCAGCAGATTACCGAGAATAGGCAACGTCGGGCGTCCGCCCAGCGGGCCGCTAACTTGTTGCAGCGGCTTTAATAAATGTTCACGTTCAACGGTAAATTTCATAGCGTCACGAAGAGAGAGTTCGGATTAAATTGGAAAAATCTTCTTTGATATCATGGCTTTCTTCACGCAACTGCTCAATCTTACGGCAGGCATGCAGTACGGTGGTGTGGTCACGGCCGCCAAAGGCATCGCCGATTTCCGGCAGGCTGTGGTTGGTCAGCTCTTTCGCCAGCGCCATCGCCATCTGGCGCGGGCGGGCAACGGAACGGGAGCGTCGCTTCGACAGCAGATCTGCCACCTTAATCTTGTAATACTCCGCCACCGTCTTCTGGATATTGTCGATGGTGACCAGCTTCTCCTGCAGCGCCAGCAGATCGCGCAGCGCTTCGCGCACGAAATCAATGGTGATGGCGCGCCCGGTAAAGTTGGCGTTGGCGATGACACGGTTCAGTGCCCCTTCCAGCTCACGCACGTTGGATCGCAGGCGCTTGGCAATAAAGAAGGCCACTTCGCCCGGCAGACGGATATCATTCTCGTCGGCCTTTTTCATCAGGATCGCGACGCGGGTTTCCAGCTCCGGCGGTTCGATCGCCACGGTCAGGCCCCAGCCGAAGCGAGATTTGAGACGATCCTCAACACCATTGATCTCTTTCGGATAACGATCCGAGGTGAGAATGATCTGCTGATTGCCTTCCAGCAGGGCGTTAAAGGTGTGGAAGAACTCTTCCTGGGATCGCTCTTTATTGGCGAAGAATTGAATGTCATCGATCAGCAGGGCGTCAACGGAGCGGTAGTAGCGTTTAAACTCTTCGATCGCATTGTTTTGCAGGGCTTTTACCATGTCCTGGACAAAGCGTTCGGAGTGCATATACACCACTTTGGCATTCGGCTTACGCGCCACAATGCCGTTACCCACCGCGTGCAGCAGGTGCGTTTTACCGAGACCCGTGCCGCCATATAAAAAGAGCGGGTTGTAAGCGCCGCCGGGGTTATCTGCCACCTGGCGGGCTGCCGCGCGGGCCAGCTGGTTCGACTTACCTTCGACGAAGTTATCAAAGGTGTGTTTGACGTTGACGTTTGAGCGGTAGGTCGGTTCCGCCGGGGCGGGCACGTTGTCCCAGCCTGAACGGGCGACAGGCGCAGCGCGCGGAATCACGATCTGCGCGGCCTGAGCGGGCGCAGCCACGGTGGCAGGCTCTCTCAATGTCTGGTTAGCCGGACGAGCGCCCACTTCAAAACGCAGCTGTGGCGCGTCCGCCCCGCAAAATTCATTAAGCAGGCCGTTGATATTATTGAGGTATTTGTCTCTTACCCAATCAAGCACAAAACGGTTTGGCGCATACAAAGCCAGCGTGTTGTCACTCAGTTCCGCCTGCAACGGGCGGATCCACATACTAAATTCAGTGGCTGGT